>OY762280.1:0-4500000 GCA_963665525.1 Bacteroidales bacterium
CTGAAATGTGGTACAAAAAGTCTGTTCAGAAAAAATATTCTAACCCAATCATTTATTTGTATTATGCTGATGCATTAAAAATGAATGAAAAGTTCGAAGATGCTATTGAAAATTATAAAGAGTATAAAAAGTTAGTCCCTGCTGATGCACGTGGAGAAATGGGTGTTAAGTCATGTGAGTTAGCTATTAAGTGGACAGAGAATCCTAATGGTTATAAGGTTGCAAACATGAAATTTTTTAACTCAAAGGAAAGTGAGTACAGTCCAGCTTTTGCAAAAGCAGAATACGATGAAGTGTATTTTACTTCTTCACGAGATGGTGCAACAGGAGATGATACGCATGGTAGTACAGGATTAAATTTCTCTGACATTTTCACATCTAAAAAAGATAAAAAAGGAAACTGGAGTACTCCGGTACCTTTAGATGAAAATATTAATACTGAATTTGAAGAGGGAGCAGTTTCAATGAGTAAAGATTTTAATACCATGTTTTTTACTCGTTGCGAGCGTCATAAAAAAGATGCCATTGGATGTATGGTTTATCAATCAGTTAAACGAAATGAAGAATGGGGTAAAGCTGAGCCTATATTAATGCTTGATGATAGTATTGTTGTTGCTCACCCTTCTTTATCCGACGATGCATTAACATTATATTTTGTTTCGGATATGAAAGGTGGCCAGGGACAAAAAGATATTTGGAAAGTTACTCGAACCAGCGCTGAAGGAGATTGGGGAGTACCTGAATCTTTAGGTGCAGAAATCAATACTCCTGGAAATGAAATGTTTCCTTTTATTCACGATGATGGAACCTTATATTTTTCTTCCGATTATCATTTAGGAATGGGAGGCTTAGATATTTTTAGAGCTACAGAAGTTAATGGTACATGGAATGTGGAGAATATGCGATATCCTATCAATTCAACAAAAGACGATTTTGGAATTATTATAGAAAAGAGTAAAGAAAGAGGTTATTTTAGTTCTTCTCGTGATGGTGATGATGATATTTATTCATTTGTTCTTCCTCCATTAAAATTTGATGTGGAAGGTGTTGTTATGAACGATAAAACAGATGCTCCATTAGCAAATGCAACGGTTAAACTTGTTGGTAGCGATGGAATGACCTTAACCAATGAAACAGATGATGAAGGAGCTTTCAAGTTTATGTTACGTCCTAATACCGATTATGTATTTGTTGCATCAAAAACTGGATTCTTAACCGGGAAAGAAAAAGAAACAACAAAAGGTATAACCGAAAGTCAAACATTTAGTGCAGAAATAAGATTGTCATCAATTGCTGAGCCAATTGAGTTGCCAAATATTTTCTACGATTTTGCGAAGTGGGATCTTCGTCCTGAGTCCATGGTTGCTTTAGATAAGCTGGTTGAGACTTTAAATGATAACCCAAATGTTGTCATAGAATTACGTTCTCATACCGACTCTAGAGGTAGTGCTCTAACTAATGTAGAATTATCACAGAAACGTGCTCAATCCGTTGTAAATTATTTGATCGAGAAAGGTATTCAGCCTGCTCGTTTAAGAGCTAAAGGTTATGCAGCAACAATGCCTAAGGTTGTTGATAAGAAAATTGCAGAACAAAATTCATTCTTAATGGAAGGAACAGAATTAACACCTGAATATATTAATGGTTTGGAATCTGAAGAGCAACAAGAAATTGCTTACCAGATAAATCGTAGAACTGAATTCCAGGTAATTTCAACGAATTTTCAACCACAACAATAACTTAAATAAAATATATTGATAGAATTCCCGGTTTTTTCCGGGGATTCTTTTTTTATTTCAAAAATGGATAGTAATTATTAATTTTGCAGTCTCAAAAAATATAAAAAATGTCACAAGATTCAAGATATAATTTAAGAGGAGTATCGGCATCAAAAGAAGATGTACACAATGCCATTAAAAATATTGATAAGGGATTGTATCCAAAAGCATTCTGTAAAATCATTCCGGATATTATTGCCGGTGATAATGACTATTGTAATATCATGCATGCCGATGGTGCAGGAACAAAGTCATCATTAGCATATTTATACTGGAAAGAGACCGGTGATCTTTCTGTTTGGAAAGGAATTGCTCAGGATGCTATCATTATGAATCTTGATGATTTATTATGTGTTGGTGCTACTGATAATATTTTATTGTCGTCGACTATAGGTCGAAATAAAAACCTGATTCCGGGAGAAGTTATTGCGGCTATTATTAATGGAACAGAGGAATTGCTTGCTGAATTAAGAGAAATGGGAGTTTCTATCTTTTCAACAGGTGGAGAAACTGCCGATGTAGGTGATTTGGTTCGTACCATTATTGTTGATTCAACAGTGACAGCTCGTATGAAAAGATCCGATGTTATTGATAATAGTAACATCCAGGATGGTGATGTAATTGTTGGATTGTCATCGTTTGGAAAAGCAAGTTACGAAACCGAGTATAATGGTGGAATGGGAAGTAATGGATTAACATCAGCGCGTCACGATGTGTTTAATAAATACATTGCTGAAAAATATCCTGAGAGTTTCGATCCGACAGTGCCATCAGAGGTAGTGTATTCAGGAACGTATAAGTTAACAGATTCAATTGAAAATTTAGATGTAGATGCAGGTAAGCTGGTTTTATCGCCAACGCGTACTTATGCTCCAATAATGATTGAGATTTTTAAAAAATTAAGATCAAAGATTCACGGAATGGTACATTGCTCGGGAGGAGCACAGACAAAAGTGATGCACTTTGTTGAGAATTTACATGTGATCAAAGATAACCTTTTCGAGATCCCTGAATTGTTTAGGATCATACAAACAGAATCAGGAACATCGTGGGAAGAGATGTACAAAGTATTTAATATGGGACATAGGATGGAGATTTATATTGCTCCTGAATATGCTGATCAAATAATAGAAATTTCAAAAAGCTTTAATGTGGATGCGAAAATAGTTGGTCGCTGTGAGAAATCAGCAGAAAATAAGCTGACTATTAAAAGTGAATTTGGGGAGTTTCAATATTAATAATCTATCAAATTAATTGTTAATTTTGCACTGATTTTTAAAGGAGTTAGATATGAGTAATAACATGATATTAGACAGGCTGGAAGGAATAAAGATTCGTTTCGAAGAAGTTGGGCAGTTAATTACTGATCCCGATATTATTTCGGATATGAAGAAATATGTGAAGTTGAATAAAGAGTATAAGGATCTTGAGCCAGTAGTTGAAGCATATAAAGAGTATAAAAATCTTTTGAGTAATATTGAATCTGCTAAGGAAATTATTGCCAACGAGAAAGATGAAGAGATGCGCGAAATGGCAAAAATGGAATTAGACGAGTTAGAACCAAAGCTTGAGCCTATTGAAGAAGAAATAAAAATATTACTTCTTCCAAAAGATCCTGAAGATGATAAGAATGCCATTTTGGAAATTCGTGCTGGAACTGGAGGTGATGAGGCAAGTATTTTTGCAGGTGATTTATTTAAAATGTACACTCATTTTTGCGAAAAAAGAAAGTGGAAAGTTGAAGTAACTAACATAAGCGAAGGGACAGTTGGAGGTTACAAAGAAATTGTAATGAATGTTATAGGTGCTGGAGTTTATGGTGTATTAAAATATGAATCCGGAGTGCATCGTGTTCAGAGGGTTCCTCAAACAGAAACTCAAGGACGTGTGCATACATCGGCAGCTACAGTTGCAGTCTTGCCTGAAGCAGAAGAGTTTGATATTGATTTGAAAGAAAGTGATATTCGTCGTGATGAGTTTTGTTCTTCAGGTCCTGGAGGTCAGTCGGTGAATACAACCTATTCGGCTATTCGATTAACTCACATTCCTTCAGGTATTGTTGTACAGTGTCAGGATCAGAAATCAAAACTAAAGAACCTGGATAAAGCAATGGGTGAATTGCGTACTCGTTTATATAATATGGAGTATCAGAAATATTTAGATGAGATTGCTTCGAAACGTAAAACAATGGTTTCTACAGGTGACCGTTCTGCTAAAATTCGTACGTATAATTACCCACAAGGGCGTGTTACAGATCATAGAATTAATTTAACTCTATATAATTTACCTGCAATTGTTGGTGGTGATATTCAGGAAATTATTGATCAGCTGCAAATGGCAGAAAACTCAGAAAGATTAAAAGAAGCAGGAGTAGAATAAAACAAATAACAAATACCAAAGATCAAATATCAGAGATAAACAACTTGAACTACTTATTGATATTTTGTAATTTGGTGTTTGAAATTTGAAAACTGATTTTTGAAAAAATGGATTACAATCAATTATTCGAGCAGATTAAAAGAAAGAAGAGTTTTCTTTGTGTTGGTTTAGATGCAGATATTACTAAGATTCCTAGTTTTTTACTAACAGAGGAGGACCCTGTATTTGAGTTTAATAAACGAATAATTGAGGCTACTATACCTTATGCTGTTGCGTATAAGCCCAATACGGCATTTTATGAAGCTCATGGAGTTTCAGGGTGGAAAAGTCTTGAGAAAACAATCAATTACCTTAACCTTGTTTATGAAGATGCTTTTATTATTGCCGATGCTAAACGTGGTGATATAGGTAACACTTCCAAAATGTATGCTCGCGCTTTTTTCGAACAGTTTAGTTGCGATGCAGTAACTGTTGCTCCATATATGGGGAAAGATTCTGTTGCTCCATTTTTAGAGTGTAAAAATAAGTGGGTTATACTGTTGGCATTAACTTCAAATGAATCAGCTAAGGATTTTCAGTTGCTTGATTTAAAAGACTCTGATAACAAATTGTTTGAAAGAGTGTTGATAAAATCTCAGGAATGGGGTTCTAAAGATAATTTAATGTATGTGGTAGGAGCTACTAAAGCAGACCATTTGAAAGAAGTGCGAAAATTAGTTCCTGATAACTTTCTTTTAATTCCAGGTGTTGGAGCCCAGGGAGGAAGTTTAAAAGAAGTTGCCGAAAATGGAATGAATGATTCTTGTGGATTATTAGTGAACTCTTCACGAGGAATTATTTATGCTGATAATTCAGCAGACTTTGATCGTATGGCAGGTAAAAAAGCAAATGAGTTACAATCTGAAATGGCAGAGCTGCTAGCAGTCAAGGGCTTGATTTAAAACTAAAAATTCTTTTTCTTAAACATATTTATTACTTTTATATGTAAGCATCATATTCAAGATTAATGAAAGAAGAATTCTTACATTATATTTGGAAATATAAATTGTTTGAGAATAAAAATCTCAATACAGTAAACGGAGAAAAAATTGAAATCCTAAATTTGGGGATGCATAATTCCGATGCAGGTCCCGATTTTTTTAATGCAAAAGTTAAGATTGATAATACCATTTGGGTTGGTAATGTCGAGATTCATATTAACTCATCCGATTGGTATGTTCATCATCATCATAAGGATAAAGCTTATGATAATGTAGTTTTGCAAGTTGTATATAACATTGATCAAGAAGTAAGAAGAACAAACGGAGAACTTATCCCAACCTTAGAAATAAAGTTTAATGATCAATTATTAAAAAACTATACTTCATTAATTCAAAATGAAACCTGGGTTGCATGCCAGGATGATATTGGAAAGGTTGATTCTTTTGCAATTCAAAACTGGATTGAGAAATTAGCTATTGAACGATTAGAAAATAAATCAGAACAAATACATCAGATTTTAAAACAAACCAATAATAGTTGGGAAGAAGCTTTTTATATACAATTGGCTCGTAATTTTGGTTTTAAGCTTAATTCTGATCCTTTTGAAATGTTGGCAAAATCATTGCCTTTAAAATACCTTGGTAAACACAAAAATAACTTATTTCAGATTGAAGCTTTATTGTTTGGTCAGGCAGGGTTTTTAAATGATGTGTCAGGAGATGATTATTTCGAGAAACTCAAAAAAGAGTATCAGTTTTTAGCGTCTAAATTTAAATTAAAATCCATCGAAAAGCATTTGTGGAAGTTTTTGAGATCGCGACCGGGAAATTTTCCAAGCATTCGTATTGCACAATTCGCCAAACTCATTCATCAATCTTCATCTTTGTTTTCAAAAATAGTAGAAATAAAAACGGTAAAAGATTTTTATACACTATTTCTTGTTGAACCATCCGAGTATTGGAAAAATCATTATGTATTTCATAAGGAATCGGTTGAAAAATCAAAAGCAATTGGCCAATTAGCTGTAGATATATTATTAATCAACACAGTTATCCCCTTTCTTTTTGTATATGGAAAAGCAAAAGGTATAACAGAACTGAAAGATCGAGCTATTTATTTGCTTGAGAATATTAAACCAGAAAAGAACTCAATTATTAATAAATGGTCTGATTTGGGAATGAAGATGAAATCTGCTTTTGAAACACAGGCACTAATTCAGTTAAAAAATCAATACTGTAATCATAAAAAATGTTTAAATTGCCACATCGGGAATTACCTAATTAAAAACGGGAATGAAAGCACGCGGATTAAGTAAAGAAAATTTCAGGTCTATTTATATTGCAATAAGTTTACTGGTTACAATTATTCTTATTGGTATAGCAGGCTATATGCTTATGGAGGGTTTTACTTTTGCTGATGCTTTCTTCATGACCATTATTACCATTTCTACCGTTGGTTTTAGAGAAGTTGCACCTTTATCGATGTTCGGGCAATTTTTCACCGCATTCTTAATAGTAATAAGTTTCGGGATATTTGCGTATGCCGTTACTACTTTAACCAGGTATATTGTCGATGGTGTTTTACGTAACTATTTAAAAGATAATAAAGTGAAAAGCAGGATCGAAAAATTAAACAATCATGTTATTGTGGTCGGATATGGCCGCAATGGAAAACAAGCTATTGTAGAATTAAAGCGGCACAATTTTCCGGTTGTGGTTATCGATAAAGAAGAGTCGATTATAGAATCCATACGCGACGATGCTGGTATGCTTTATATTCAGGGCGATGCTATTGAAGATGAAACTTTGCTTGATGCACAGATTAATAAAGCAAGGGCATTGATAACAGCCTTGCCTAATGATGCTGATAATTTATTTGTTGTGTTAACGGCTCGATCAATGAATCCTGATATTACTATTATTAGTAGGGCATCGAATTTTAACACCGATAAAAAACTACGTAATGCTGGTGCAAGCAATGTTATTATGCCCGATAAAATTGGCGGACAGCGAATGGCTAAATTAGTAGTTCAGCCCGATATTGTTGATTTTGTGGAACATTTAATGCTACGCGAAACCGAAGGTGTTTATATCGAGGAAATGTCATGTACTAAAATGACAGATGAATTTAAAGAAAAAACCATTGGTGAATGGTCTATTCGAAGTACTACCGGTGCAAATATTATTGGACTAAAAACTGCTGATAACAAATATATTGTAAATCCAACCCCCGATGTAAAAATTTCCAAAAACGATCAGCTTTTTGTTTTGGGGACCTCAGAGCAAATAAAGAATCTTAAAAAAGTGATGTTTAATAATTAGGTATTATTGTAGTGTTATTTTTTTATTAGGTTAATATACTTTGTAAAATTTATTATTATTTTAGAGCTACCTTATTATTAATCTGATGAAATTATGAGAATTCGATATGTTTTTATTCTAGTCTATGTTTTTGTCTTTCTTTCGCCACAATATTTATCTGCGCAAAAAAATGAGTTGCATGGGAAGGTGTTAAATGCTTCAACAAAACAAGCTATTGCTTTTGCAAATTTATCAATAAAGGGTTATCCTATTGGTGTATGTACCAATGAAGTGGGAGAGTTTAATTTTCATATTCCGGAAAGAAATTACAATGATACCCTGTTTGTTTCTTCTATTGGATATGGGTCTTTCGAATGTTTAATTGCAGAGATCAATGAAAAAGATTCTTTAAATATTTTACTAGGGGAGCAGGTTTATGAACTAAGTGATGCAATAATATTACCGGAAGAAACTTTGAATAAGATAATTAAGAAAGTAACTAAGAATCTTAGGAAAAATTATCCCAGGTGGAAATATATGTTAAATGGCTTTTACAGAGAAATGGTTTTAAAAGACAATACATATACACGTTTAATTGAAGCTGCAATTGATATTCAGAAATCAGGAGTTAATAGTGAAGTTGGAGATTTTGTTAGGGTAAATGAACTAAGGAAAAGTAATAGTTATGTTGAGTACGATTGGAAATCAAAACTTTTTAATTTCATATATGGAGAAACGAATTATCTCTATAAAGTGCTTTTTAGCGATATTGTGAGCTATCATGACAAATCATATTCTACAAAGAAAATTTTAACCAATGAATTTACCTCTCAATATGACTTTGTTTTAGAGAATATTATTATGCTTGATTCAGTCAAAACTTATAAAATAAGATTTTATGATAAGAGATACTATGATGAGTATGGGGGTAATTTTTCAGCTATTGAAAATCATTGGATATATGTGAGAGAAGATAATTATGCTATCATAAAATATGAATCTAAACATCAGATAGTGAAGAACTCTGACAGATATAAAACAGTTAATTTTGAAGATGGTTGTATGTTTTCAAGTACTGTATATTATAAGGAATACCAAGGAAAGAATTATCCTTATTTGTATGAGACAATGAGGATAATAAATGCTAAGGGAGCGGATGAAGAAACAGGGAAAGGGAAACAATATATAAAAGCTACTTTATTAGTTAATAACATCCTAACTCAGAGGAAAGATTATGAAAAAATAAAGGCAAAATTTACTAGTCCTGATGATGTTGAACTTTACAATCAAAATTACACTTATAATCCTGAGTTTTGGGATACATATAATATAATTAAGTTGAATCCACTATATAAGCAAGCAAAAAAGAGTTTAGAAATTGAAAGTACACTAGAAGAGCAATTTGTTGAAAATGGGAAATGAACAGGAGAATTGTAAAGCAGCTTTAGTAAGTTTTGTTTCTACTTATCACATTAAATAGTTATTAAATCGAAACTTTTTTATCGTTTTTTGTTGTTATATGAAAAAAAATAGATACTTTTGCGCATCTTAAAGTGTATATATTAGATTAATTAAATAAATCGTATAAGTATGAGCTATTTAACAGCAGAGAAAAAGCAAGAAATTTTTAAGGAATTTGGGAAGTCGGAAACTAATACTGGTTCAACTGAAGGGCAAATCGCTTTATTCACTCATCGTATTAGTCACTTAACAGGGCATCTTAAAACTAACAGAAAAGATTATAGTACTCAAAGAGCTCTTTTAAGATTAGTAGGTAAGAGAAGAAGATTACTTGATTATCTAAAAGACAGAGATATTGAAAAATATCGAGCATTGATTAAAGAACTTAACATTCGTAAATAATAAAGAAAAAGGCAATTTGAAGATTGCCTTTTTTAATACTATATTAGATGATTATTTTAAACTAAAAAATATTATATGTATAATTTAATTCAGAAGACAATTGACCTTGGTGAAGGAAGAGAGATTACCATTGAAACAGGGAAATTGGCAAAACAAGCCGATGGGTCAGTTGTTGTAAAAATGGGGCGTACTATGCTTTTAGCCACCGTTGTGTCGGCTAAAGAAGCAAAAGAAGATGTTGATTTTATGCCCTTGTCGGTAGAATATAAAGAAAAGTATGCATCATTTGGTCGTTTCCCTGGTGGATTCATGAAGCGAGAAGCTCGGCCATCTGATTATGAAATATTAGTATCGCGTTTAGTTGATAGAGCTTTACGTCCATTATTCCCAGAAGATTACCATGCTGAAACATTTGTTAATGTACAGTTAATTTCAGCTGATAAAGATATTATGCCTGATGCTTTAGCTGGTTTAGCAGCTTCGGCAGCTTTAAGTGTTTCTGATATACCATTTCATGGTCCAATTTCAGAAGTTCGTGTAGCAAGAGTGGATGGTCATTATATGATTAATCCAACCTTTGAGCAATTAGAAAATGCCGATATAGATATTATGGTTGCTGCAACAATCGATAATGTAATGATGGTTGAAGGTGAGATGGAAGAGGTTTCTGAAGCTGAAATGCTACAAGCTATTAAGTTCGCTCACGAAGCAATCAAAATGCAATGTGTTGCTCAGCAAGAATTAGCTCAAGAACTAAAAATTGTTAAGCGTGAATATTGTCATGAAACAAACGACGAAGAGTTAAGCAAGAAAATTCATGAAGATCTTTATGATCAGGTTTATGAAATTGCTAAAACTCAAAAAGCGAAGCATGAAAGATCAGAAGCTTTTAAAAAGGCTGAAGAAGATTATGTTGAGAAGTTACAAGCTGAATTAGGCGAGGAAGAAGAAGTAAACACTATGTTGGTTGCTCGTTATTTTCACGACGTACAAAAGAAAGCAGTTCGTAACCTAATTTTAGACGAAGGTATTAGATTAGATGGTCGTAAGACCAATGAAATACGTCCTATTTGGTGTGAAGTTGATTATTTGCCAGCTAGTCATGGTTCAGCCATATTCACACGCGGAGAAACACAATCTTTAACTACAGTTACATTAGGAACTAAATTAGACGAGAAAGTTGTTGATCAAGTATTGGTTCAAGGAACTGAAAAATTTGTATTGCATTATAACTTCCCTCCATTCTCAACAGGAGATGCTCGCCCTTATCGTGGTGTTGGTCGTCGTGAGATTGGTCATGGAAATTTAGCTTTCAGAGCTTTAAAAGGAATGATTCCTGATGGAGAAGAGAATCCGTATGCTGTACGCGTTGTTTCTGATATTTTAGAATCTAATGGTTCATCTTCTATGGCAACAGTTTGTGCCGGTACTCTTGCATTAATGGATGCTGGTGTTAAAATGAAGAAACCGGTTTCTGGAATTGCAATGGGTTTAATTACTGATGCTGATAAATTTGCTGTACTATCTGATATTCTTGGTGATGAAGACCATTTAGGTGATATGGATTTTAAAGTAACAGGTACAGTTGATGGTATTACTGCTTGCCAGATGGATATTAAGATTGAAGGATTATCTTACGAGATTATGAATCAAGCTTTAGAGCAAGCAAAAGAAGGAAGAATGCACATACTTGGTGAGATGCTTAAGACAATTCCTGAACCAAGAGCAGAATATAAACCTCATACTCCAAGAATTGTACAAATGACTATTGCTAAAGATATGATTGGTGCTGTTATTGGTCCTGGAGGTAAAGTAATTCAAGATATTCAGGAAAAAACTGGAGCAACAATTACGATAACACAAGAAGGTGAAGTTGGTATTGTAGATATCTTTGCTGAAGATAAAACAGCTATTGACGAAGCATTAAAAAGAGTAAACGGTATTGTTGAAGTACCTGAAGTTGGTAAAGTATACAAAGGTAAAGTGAAATCAATACTTGCATTTGGTGCTTTTGTTGAAATTTTACCTGGAAAAGATGGCTTACTGCATATATCAGAAATAGAGTGGAGAAGAGTTGAGAAAGTAGAAGATGTATTAAAAGAAGGTGATGAATTAGAAGTTAAGGTGATCGAAATAGATAAGCGTAATGGAAAATTGAAACTTTCAAGAAAGGCTCTTTTACCAAGACCAGAGAAAAAAGATAAGCCGAAACCTGAAAAAGGCGAAGAAAAGAAATAAATGAAAAAGCAGAGTTTTAAACTCTGCTTTTTTTTGTAGCCAATGTGATCAGTTACATATATTTTGAAAACAATGATTTCTTTTATAAATTTACCTAATTGATGAAGTTGGGTAAAATTTCATCTTTGTTGCTGTAATTAAAAGCATTGGATAGAATATACATTTAAATCGACTCTTATGAAACAAGTAATTTCTTTTGGAATAATATTGCTAACAATTGGACTATTTTCTTGTAATAACTCAAAATTTAAATATCCTGAAACAAAAAAAGTTAATCAGGTTGATGAATATTTTGGAGTTAAGGTTGAAGATCCTTATCGTTGGTTAGAAGACGACAGATCTGAAGAAACAAATCAGTGGGTTATGGCTCAGAATAAAGTTACTTCCGATTATTTAGCTCAAATTCCATTCAGAGAAAAAATAAAAAATAGGTTAACTGAATTATATCGTATCGAGACAATGAGATCTCCTGTAAAAAATGGAGATAAATATTTTTATTTGAAAAATGATGGATTGCAAAACCAGCCAATATTGTACATGCAAGCATCATTAAATGATGAGCCGATTGTACTTATTGATCCTAATAATTTGTCGGAGGATGGTACTGTCGCTATTGATGAGAATTTTAAAATTTCAAAGAATGGAAAATATATAGCTTACCAGATATCACAAGCTGGATCTGATTGGCATAAAATTCTTGTTAGAGATATTGAAACAGGAGAAGATCTTGAGGATAACATAGAATGGGTTAAGTTTTCTGAGATTGCATGGTTCAAGGATGGATTTTTTTATAGCAGATATCCGGCTTCTGAAGAAGGTAAAGAATATTCTGGGAAGAATAAAAATCATAAAGTATGTTACCATAAATTAGGTACTAAGCCTGAAGAAGATCAAGTGATTTTTGAAAGCAGGGAAAATCCGTTTAGGAATTATAGGGCAGGTGTTTCAAGTGATGAAAAATATTTATTTGTATACGAACAGGAATCATCGAGTGGAAATAATCTTTATGTTAAAAACCTGAAAAAGAATGATGGTTTTGTTAAATTAACTACTGGATTTAATTACGAGTACAAAGTTCTCGATCAGCTTGGTGATAACCTTATGGTATTAACCAATTACCAGGCTCCAAAATATAAATTAGTTCGTATTAATGTTAATTCTTTAAATATTGGAAACTGGGTTGATGTATTGCCAGAGAAGAAAGAAGTGTTAAAAGAATGTGCGTTGGCTGGTGATAAAATTATAGCTTCCTATATGGTGGATGTTAAAACAAAAATGGAAGTTTATGATGTAAAAGGAAAGTATTTGAATGATATTGAGTTGCCTACTTTGGGTACTGTTAGTGATATTGCAAGTTCTGTTAAATGCAACGAGGTGTTTTATACATTTAAATCGTTTACAGTCCCACCAACAATATACAAATATAATATTGAGGCTAATACGAGTGAGGTGTATTTTAAACCTGAATTAGATTTTGATGACTCACAATATGAAACGAAACAAATATTCTATAAGGCTAAGGATGGTATTAGAATTCCAATGTTCATAGTTCATAAAAAAGGATTAGAGCTTAATGGAGAAAATCCAACATTACTTTATGCTTATGGTGGATTTAATATAAGTAAAACCCCTGATTTTAAGTTTGATAAATTATTTTGGTTAGAAAATAATGGAGTTTTTGCATTGGCAAATATTCGAGGAGGAGGAGAATATGGTGAAAATTGGCACAAGGCAGGAATGAGATTAAATAAACAAAATGTATTTGATGATTTTATTGCAGCTTCAGAGTATTTAATAAATGAACAGTATACTTCACCAGAAAGATTGAGCATTGAAGGAGGATCTAATGGTGGATTGCTTGTTGGCGCAGTAGTGAATCAACGTCCCGATTTATATCAAGTTGCAATTCCTAAAGTGGGTGTTATGGATATGTTGAGATATCAAAAATTCACCATAGGTTGGGCATGGATCAATGAATATGGGGCGAGCGAAGATTCAATTCAATTCTTTAATTTATACAACTATTCTCCATTGCATAATATTTCTAAAGATGCAGACTATCCAGCAGTAATGGTTATGACAGCCGATCATGATGATAGGGTGGTTCCTGCACATTCATTTAAGTATATTGCAACTTTACAAGAAAATTACAAAGGGAAGAATCCTACCCTTATTAGGATACAAACAAATACAGGACATGGTTTAGGAAAACCTATAAGTGTTCGAATTAACGAAGCGGCAGATAAGTGGTCTTTCGCTTTTAAGAACATGGGTGTTGTTCCCGTTTTAGGGGATTAATTGAAGATTGTTTATAACTATTTATAAGAAATTTATTTAAAAACTGCTTTGAAGTTTATCTTTGAAGCAGTTTTATTATCAAGTATTATCAGTGGATTTAAATTATATTGTAATTGAAGGAAACATAGGAGCAGGGAAAACAACCCTGTCAAAGATGATTGCTAAAGAATATAATGCTAAATTAATTTTAGAGCAGTTTGCTGATAATCCTTTTCTTCCAAAATTTTATAAAGAACCCGATAAGTATTCCTTTCAATTAGAGTTGTCATTCTTGGCAGAACGTTATCAGCAATTGAATCAGGATTTAACATCGAGGGATTTATTTAAACCTTTTACGGTGGCCGATTATTATTTTATGAAATCATTGATTTTTGCTCGTGCTACATTGAAAGAAGATGAGTATAATCTTTATCGTCAGATATTTAATATTATTTATAAATCAATTCCAAAGCCTGATTTATATGTTTATTTACACATAGACGTTCAAAATTTAAAAAGAAATATTGCTAAGCGAGGAAGAGATTATGAGAAAGAGATTGATCCGGATTATTTGGCACGAATTCAGGAAGGTTATTTCGACTTCTTTAGGCAGCAAAACGATATTAAATATTTGGTAATAGACTCAAATAATATGGATTTTGTTGAAAATCAAGATGATTATGCGAAAGTTAAAGAGTTAATTTTCGATGGTAATTATTCGGTTGGAATAAATCGAATAACCATTTAATCCCCTATATAATATATATTTTAGGCACTTTTTTTTTTTTTTAACCAAAACATTATTAAGTTTGTATTATTAAGACAAAATTTGAACTAGCAATTTTAAAAACAAATAACTTAATCAAACTATGAAAAGAATCAACTATTTAGCATCTTTTTTAATCGCTGCGCTATTTTTAAGTAGCTGTGGTGGATTAGATAAAATGAAAGAAGAAGCTTCTAATCTTCAGTACAGTGTTACACCTACTCCTCTTGAAATGCATGGAGGTAAAGTGAAGTATGAAATAAAAGGTGATATCCCTGCTGAATGGTTCAACAAAAAAGCAATTGTTGAGTTAACCCCTGTTTACAAATATGAAGGTGGTGAAGAAGTTCTTGAAGGAAAAACATTACAAGGAGAAAGTGTTGAGGCAAATAATAAAGTGATTGCTTACGAAACTGGTGGAACTGTTGAGTTCGCTGGAGAATTTGAGTATAAAGAAGCAATGCGCAATGGAGAACTTGAAATGAGAGGTTTAGCTACTATTAAAGATAAGAGCTTAGACCTAGTATCTTATAAGTTAACTGATGGTGTTATTTCTACTCCATTATTGGTTCAAGTTAATCCTATGCCAATTGCTGCTAAGGATAACTTCCAAAGAATTATTACAGAAACTAAAGAAGCTGACATTCACTATGTAATTCAAAGATCAGAAGTACGTAAGTCTGAATTAAAAGCTGATGATATCAAAGCTCTTGAAGATTTCGTGAAAGCTGCTAACGAAGCTGCTAATGAAGAATTTAAAGGTATGGAGGTTTCTGCATATGCATCTCCAGATGGACCAGAAAAATTAAACGAAAGATTATCAGAACAAAGAAAAAAATCTGCTGATAAATATTTAGAAAAAGTTATTGGTAAAGCTAAAGTTAGTAAAGAAGACGCTGAAACTTTATATAGCTTAAAATCTACAGCAGAAGACTGGGATGGTTTCAAAGCTTTAGTTGAAGCTTCAACTATCGAAGATAAAGATCTTATCTTACGCGTTCTTTCTATGTATTCTGATCCTGTTGTTCGCGAGAAAGAAATTAAGAACATTGCTGCTACTTACGAAGTATTAGCTGATGATATTCTTCCTCAATTAAGAAGATCTGAACTTTTAGTTAAAGTTGATAAGATTGGTTATTCAGATTCATTATTATTAGCTTTTGCTACTAATAATCCTGATACTTTAAATATTGAAGAATTATTATATGCTGCTAAAATAGCTGAAGGTTTAGAAACTAAAGCTGCTATTTATAAAGCTGCTACTGTTAAGTATGAAAAATGCTTCAGAGCATTCAATAACTTAGCTTATGTTAACATTCTTCAAGGTAATTTAACTGATGCTAAAGCTGCATTAGAAAAAGCTAACGAACTTAAAGACGGTGATGCTATCATTACTAATAATTTAGGTGTTGTTGCTTTAATGGAAGGTGATAAAGAAACAGCTAAAACTCATTTCTTAAATGCTACTGACGCTGGAAATGCTGTTGATTATAACTTAGGTATCATTAACATTATGGAAGGTGAATACGAAGCTGCTGTTAACTATTTCCAAAACCACAAAACTTTCAATACTGCATTAGCCATGTTATTAGCTGGTAAAAACGATTCAGCTAACAAAACGATTGATGTAGTTGAAGAAGAGTGTCCAATGAATTATTACCTAAAAGCGGTTATCAATGCTAGAATAGGTGATGAAGGAGCAGTTATGAATAACTTAAGAACAGCTATCGAGAAAAAAGCTGAACTTAAAGATATGGCTAAAACTGATTTAGAATTCAGAAATTACTACGAAAACGAAACTTTCAAAACTATCGTTGAGTAATAATTAAAGATATGAAATGAAAAGCGATCCAATTCTGGATCGCTTTTTTTAATTATAGGAATTTAGAGCTTTAATCTTGTGATTTTCTTTCCCCTTGGAGAAGGGGAATTAAAGGGGATTGAATTGCTAAGACATACTAACCCTATAAATGAAGGAATCTATTATTTCCCAGAGTTTAGGTGTAGGTGTATCTAATATATAATAAAATAACTCAGGTAAAGTTTTAAAACTTTACCTGAGTTTAATTAAATAGTTCATTTTATAAGGCTTGAATTTTTCTAAACATTTCCCAGATCACAACTCCTGCACTAACTGAAATATTCAATGAATGTTTGGTTCCATACTGGGGGATCTCTATTACAAAATCGCTGTTACTTACCACTTCCTGCTGAACCCCTTTTACTTCATTACCAAATACAATTGCGTATTTTTTATCTTTTTCACATTGAAAATCTTGTAACATTACAGCATTTTCAGCTTGTTCAATCGATAATATAATATAGCCATCTGCTTTTAACTCATGAATAGCATCACTGGTTTCTTTTATATATTTCCAGTTTACCGACTCGGTAGCTCCTAGGGCTGTTTTGTGGATGTCTTTATGTGGTGGTTTGGCAGTAATACCACATAATATGATTTCTTCCACCAAAAATGCATCTGAAGTTCTGAAAACACTACCAATATTATTTAAACTTCTGATATTATCTAATACAACAATTAAAGGAGTTTTTTCAACTTTTTTAAATTCGTCAACACTAATTCTGTTTAATTCAGCATTCTTAAGTTTTCGCATTTTTGTCAATTTAATTTGTTTTAGAAAAATTGGTTAAATGTATAAAAAAACGATAATTTAGTGTTATTAATTTTCAACGTAAATTTATTACTATGAATATCCACGAATATCAGGCAAAAAGTATATTAAAGCAATTTGGTGTTGCAGTTCCTGAAGGAATTGTTATTGAAAATCCTGAAAAGGCTATAGACGCAGCTAAACAAATTCAGGAAAAAACAGGAATGGATACCTGGGCAGTGAAAGCACAAATTCATGCAGGAGGACGAGGAAAAGGAGGAGGAGTAAAAATTGCAAAATCGTTTGAAGATGTAGAAAAATTTGCTACTGATATTATTGGAATGCAGTTAGTAACTCATCAAACCGGACCTGAAGGTAAAAAAGTGAATAAAGTTTTAATTGAACAAGGAATATATTATCCCGGAGAAAGTGAAATAAAAGAATTTTACATGAGTGTTCTTTTAAATCGAGGAACAGGAAGGAATATCATTATGTATTCTACCGAAGGAGGAATGGATATTGAAACAGTTGCAGAGAAAACACCTCATTTGATTTTTAAAGAAGAAGTTGATCCAAGAGTTGGAATACAAGCTTACCAGGCACGAAAAGTTGCTTTTAATCTAGGATTGAGCGGAAAAGCATTTAAAGAGATGGTTAAGTTTGTTTTAGCATTGTACGCAGCTTATGAAAAAAGCGATTCATCACTGTTTGAAATAAATCCGGTATTTAAAACCTCTGATGATTTAATTTTTGCAGCGGATGCCAAGGTTAACCTTGATGATAATGCATTATATCGCCATGCTGATTATGAGGCTATGAGAGATATATCGGAAGAAGATCCGGCAGAATTAGAAGCAGGAAAATATAACCTGAATTTTGTTAAGCTCGATGGTAATGTAGGGTGCATGGTAAACGGAGCAGGTTTAGCAATGGCTACAATGGATATTATAAAATTAGCCGGTGGTGATCCTGCAAACTTTTTAGATGTTGGAGGTACTGCCAATGCAGAGACTGTAGAGGCAGGTTTCAGAATTATTTTAAAAGACCCAAATGTAAAAGCAATTCTGATTAATATTTTTGGAGGGATTGTTCGTTGCGATCGTGTTGCGCAGGGAGTGGTTGATGCTTATAAATCAATTGGTACAATAGATATTCCTGTAATAGTGCGTTTACAAGGCACCAATGCCGAAGAAGGTAAAAAGTTAATTGATGAATCAGGATTAAAAGTTTATTCGGCAATTACTTTACAGGAAGCTGCTGATTTAGTGAAGGAGCTGGTGTAATTTTTTTATATCGATGAGCACGAAAAAGAAATCACAAGCAGAATTTACGAAATGGTTTGGGCCTTTACTGGATGCATTAAGAGATCTAGGTGATTCTGGTAAACCAAAAGAAGTTTCATCAAAGATAGCTGAGAATTTAAATTTAAGTGATTCAATTCTTGATGAGACGTTGAATTCAGGAACTAATAAATTCCATAACCAAGTAGCTTGGGCAAGACAATATCTTGTTTGGGAAGGGTTACTAGATTCTTCAAAACATGGTACTTGGAAACTTACTGAGAAGGGAAAGAATACTAAACTGACAGATAATGAATCTAGAGAGCTTTTCTTAAAATGGGTTGAGATTCATGCTAAAGCTAGAAAAGCCAAATCTAAAGAAAAGATGATAGAGGAGCAAGAAGATTCGAGCCCTTCAAATTTTGAGATGGATAGTAATGCGGATTTACTAAGTGTTTTGAAAAATTTGTCGCCTTATGGATTTGAAAAGTTATGTAGGGAGTTGTTGAGAGAGCATGGTTTTGAAAATGTTGTTGTAACAGGAGGTTCTCATGATGGTGGAATAGATGGATATGGAACATTAGAAATGAATCCATTTGTGAGTTTCAAAGTATTATTTCAAGCTAAGAGATACAAAGGTTCTGTGTCGAGAGCTCAAGTAGGTGATTTTAGAAACGCTATGATTGGGAGGGCAGAAAAAGGAATTATTTTAACAACAGGAACATTTACAAATGAAGCTATAAAAGAGGCAAATAGGGATGGTGCGCCACAAATTGAATTAGTAGATGGAGAAAAGTTAGTGGCAATGTTTGAAAGGGTTGAATTAGGCTTAATTCCTAAGACTATTTATGAGATTGATTTTAATTATTTTAAGCGATTTATGGATTGAAGAATAAAAGTAAAAGCAAACTAATATAAAAAACGGATGACTTAATAGTCATCCGTTTTGTTTTTATAATTACCATTTAACAGGTTTTCTTCTTATTGGCATAGTCATACAACGTGCACCACCACCACCGCGTGGTAATTCAGATCCTTCAAGAGCAATTACATACTTTTTATAAGCTTTTGGATCGATTTTACCATTAATTATTTCTTTTGCTTTTAGAATTTCAAATCCGTTTTTATTCATTTCGTCCATGGTATAGGTGTTTCTTCCATAGCCGATAACTTTTCCTGGACCTACTGCAAAAAAGTTTGCTCCACTATGCCATTGTTCACGTTCCTGTACCCAAGGGTCTTTTTTACCACCACAATACACTGGTTTTAAGTCCATTCCTAAATCTTTTAACGATTTTAAAAGATTTTCTTCTTCTTTTATTGAAATTACTTCACCATTTTCAATGGTAATATGTATTGTTTGATACTTGTTAGTTTGTAAAATTAATGGTTCGTAAACCATACATTGATCAACATCAAGAAAAGTGAAGACCATATCAAGGTGAATAAATGACTCTGGTTTATGTGGTAATTCCTGAATTAAAATATGGCGTCTTTTTTCTTTCTGAGCTAATAAACGTTCCAGTATAAAGTCAATTCCCTGCGATGTTGTTCTAGTTCCTGTTCCAATACAAAGAATATCATCTCTGGCAACTAAAACATCTCCACCCTCAATTGATACTTCATCACTAAATTTTGGACTATTAACAGGATTAACTGTTTTAGTAACAAATTGCTCATGAAAATCGAATATTGTTTCCATAATCATAGCTTCACGATCGCGAACTTTGTTCGCCATACGTCCGATCAAAACATCATCAAGAACCGACATAGAAGCATCGCGAGTGAAAAAGAAATTGTGTAACGGACGTAAAGAATATCTTTCTTTATTAAGATATTTTGTTAATGTATTTTTTTTCTCAACAACACCTTCAATTAACTGTCTGGCTAGTTCAGTTGCTTCTAGCGATTTTAAATGATTAACGATATTACACTTTTGTTCTCTTTCGCATATTTTATGAAGTAAATTATCTTTTACCTTCTCATTTTTTAATACATCGGTTAAAAGATCTTTTACCTGAAATGTCTTCGTTAGCTTTTCAAGTACTTTATTAAGTTGGCTATATTCATTTTGAGCAACTGAAAGATTTAATATATCACTATATAATGCTCTTTCAGCATTTTTCGGGGTCATGTTTTCAACCTCACTTCCAGGAGTATGAAGAATAACACCTTCTAATTCTCCGATCTCTGATCTTACGTTAATATTTAATTTCCCAGCCATTGTATGTAATTTTTTAAATTTTCTAAAGAGCGTGTAAAATTATGAATTGTTATTCAAACTTTTATTATAAAAGAAATTAATAATTACTTAAATGTTATTAAGCATTTATAAAATGATAGCGATTAGAAATGGAACCAGTATGGTTAAAACAACACCGCTAAAAACAGAAATAATTGCATAATCCGAACCAATAAATTTTGTAATTACAGGCAGGGTTGTGTCCATTGCAGTTGCACCACCCGATGAGATTGGTGCTAATTTCCCAAAATAACGAGCAAAAACAGGAGTTAAAAGCAGAGTTATAATTTCTCTTGTAATATTCGATAATAAAGCAATAACACCAAGAGTGTCGCCCGAAACCTCAGAAATAAGAACACTTGATAAACTGTAATATCCAAATCCTGATCCTATCGCTAAGGAATCTATTAAACTTAGCTGGTCTTGTATTAATGCAAAGACAGAAACACCAATGTAGGTTCCAGTTATTACCGATAAAGGAACAAGTATTATTTTAAAGTTAACAGCTTTAATAAGCTCTAATGATTTTTTATTGCTTCCAATTCCAATGCCAACCAAAAACATGAGGAAATATAAGGCATATAAACTGTAATCGTTCTCAGTAAAGAAATCAGGAAGTAACTCGTATATTCCTGCTACTAATCCAAGTGTAAAAAAAGATAATATGATTAAACTGCCCTTCATTTATTTTCTATTTCAGACATGGTCTGTTTCATTTTTTTTAAAGAATACTATATATGTTAACCAGGATACTAAAACACTACCAAGCACTGCAAAAACTGTAATTATTATTGACTGATATCCAATGATATCAAAATTATTCAATATCTTATCGTTTGTTCCTACAGAAAGCCCTAACAGGAATAACAGTAGATAAATAGCCCAGTTTGTTAATTCTGAAACTAGCTTAAGAAACTTTTCTTTTTTATGTAAAAGCCAACCTATAAATATGCCTAAAGTCATTAATGTAAGTACAGTAATCATTCCTCTATATTTGATTTAAACGATAATATATGAATTGTTACAGCAAGAGCTATCGCCAAAAGTAATATTTTAATTGCTATTTTCTCAACTGCAAAGAAGACTGTTGAAAGAATAGTAATCCATAAAAGGGATATGGATGTTATTTTTGTTCTTAGTGATATGGTTTTATGAATGATATAATTTTGTATATACTTTCCTAAGTATTTATGATTCATTAGCCAATGATATAACCTGCTTGAGCTCTTCATAAAAAGAGCAGCTGATAATAATAAGAATGGAGTAGTCGGTAATAAAGGCAAAAAAATGCCAAGTATTCCCAGGCTTAATGAGATTAAACCTAAAAAAGCAATAATATATCTAATGATTTTATTTGATGGTTGCTTTATAACTTTTTTCACTTAGTCTCTGTTTTCCTTAAACCCTATTTTATGATGAGTTCCATCACAAAATGGAAGAGATGATGATTTTCCACACCTGCAAAGCGCAATATTATTTGCATGGGATAACTTGTTGCCATTAATATCTTTTATTGAAAAGTCACCTGATATAAGAGCTGGACCATCTTTCATAATCTGAATCTTAGTTACTGGTTCTTCTTCTTTTGTCTCTTCAGTAATATGTACAGGTGCTTTTTCTTCCTTTTTTTGCTCATTATTTCTTGTAAATGTAAGAGCATCTGTCGGGCATTGATTTACAATGTCAATAATTTCATCTGTTTCACCTTTATCCATACGAATCCATGGTCTTCTGGAAGGATCAAATACCGATCGAAGTTTTGTATAACATATGGTAGAGTGAACACACTTGGATGGCCGCCAATGAACCGTTATCTCACCATTACTGTAATCTCTATCATTTTTTTCCATAGCAATACAAATTTATGCTAAAATAATTAACTAAAGCTAATTACAATTAATTATAGTGTAATGTTTAGTTAATTATTAAGATAATGATTTAGTTTGTTAAGTAGTTTATCGGTTTTAATAGGTTTGGCAATAAAATCAGAACATCCGGCTTCTTTCGCTTTTTGCTGATCTGCAGGCATAGCATAGGCTGTAAAGGCTATAATTGGAATCTTCTTATTGCTCTTTCGAATTTCTTTGGTTGCTTCGTGGCCATTGAGTTTTGGCATTTTAATATCGAGAAGAATAAGATCAAGGTCTTTTATTTCATTACTTTTCTTAACGGCATCTCTTCCGTTTTGAACATGAATAATATTTACATTTGTTTTTTGTAAAACAAGTTTAAGCATTTTAATATTACTCTCTTCGTCTTCAGCAACAAGAATAGTTTTATTACTCCAGTCAAAATTAGATTCTAATACTTCAACAGGTTTGAATTTCTTATCGGTCTTAATATAAGGGAGTGTAAAAAAGAATGTAGATCCTATTCCTTGTTCTGATTCAATCCAGATTTTTCCTCCAAGCTCATGAATAAGATTTTTTGAAATAGCTAAACCTAATCCAGCTCCTCTATATAGCTTATCACTTTGTTCAGAGTCCAGTTTTCTAAATTGTTCGAACACTTCTCTTTGTTCTTTTTTATTTAATCCAATTCCGGTATCCTGAACAAAGAATAAAATAGAGTCTTCAAATCCTTTAGGAGTAATCTGATATCCAAATTTTATAAACCCTTGATCGGTAAACTTAATGGCATTACCTATTAAGTTATTCATTATTTGTTTAAAGCGATACGGGTCGGTATTGATTGCAAGATTCTCGTCAGTATTTTCAATTTCAGCAATTAAATCAATATTTTTATTTTCTTTTAGATGTGTTTCGCTAAAAGACTCGTAAAGTTCTATAAAAGTTTGATTTACAAAACAATCTTGTTTAAAAATTCGTAATTGCCCAGCTTCAATTCTAGCGATATCAATAATATCATCAATTAAATGAAGTAATGAATTGCAATTGCTGTTTAAATGAGTAACTAATTCTCTTCGCTGATCGGTTGCCATTTCAGGATCTGAAATCAATTCCGAGAATCCAATGATTGCATTCATAGGAGTTCGAATCTCATGAGACATATTTGCCAGAAATGATGATTTTAATCGATCAGATTCTTCTGCTTTTTCTTTCGCAATTTTTAATTCTGCGGTTCTTTCTTCAACTGTTCTTTCAAGTTCAAATTGGTGTCTCTCTAATTCTATATTTTGTTCTTGTATTTGTCTTTTTTGTTCGTTCGCTAAATCTCTTTGCGCTTCAATTTCTTCTTTTTGCTTTAAAATTTCCTCTTCTGCTTCTTTTAATTTAGTAATATCAGAATCAATAGCTACTAACTTATAAATATCACCGTTCTCATCAGTAATTGGAGTAACGGTTGTTCTCATCCACATTGATTGGTTAGATTTACTATCTCCTCGTGAATTGTAGCTAATGGTTTTTTTAGTTTTAACAATCTCATGAATGATTTCATAAATATCCGGATTTGTACTTGCTGCCATTAAGTTAAATCCTTTTTCCTCTATAAACTCTGGTAATGAGTATCCATACATATGTGTAAAACCCTCATTAACCCATTCAATTTCACCATTAGCATCGGCAATAACAATTGCATTATCCGTTTTTTGAGCAGCTATATAAAGTTTTTCTAATTCTCTGTTTTTAACTTCTAATTGCTGAGCTTGTTCTTGTATTTCTCTTTTTTGTTGGTTGATTTTGGCATTCTTTTCTTCTAAATCACGATTGATTAGTCTAAGGTGTTCAGTTTGAACCTCATTTTCTTCAACCTGCTGTTCAATCTCATGATTTCTGTCAATTAATCTTTTTTCCATTTCAGAATATAGAATTGCATTTTTAAGAGAAATAGAAACTTGTGACATGATAATATCAATAAGTTCTAATTCTTCGTTTGTAAATTCAAGGGTTTCAATTCTATTTTCCAGATACAGAATTCCAATAAGTTTTTTTCTGTATATAATAGGGTATGATAATAAAGATTTTAATTTATTCGTATTAAGATAATCAGAATGGTTATCTGATATGTTATTATTACTTAAATATGGCTTCTGAGATTCTTCTACCAGTTTTATAATTTCATGTGAAAGATCTTTAGAATTTTCATATGGCATTGAATCTACAATAATGGGTTCTTGTAGAACTTCATTCTTAATAGCTCGAATTTTTAAGGTGCTTAATTCGTTTAGTAATAATATAACTTTAGTGGCATTAAATAATTCAGCTGATAGATTTAATATTTTTATAAATAAATTTTCCTTAAAAATTTCGTCAGATAATTCATGAGAAGCTTTAATAGCAACAGAAAGATTAAGTTTTTCAGATTGTAATTCTGAATTAGAGTTAGAGTGTTTAGTTTGGTTTTTCATCGAAAAAAGAAAAAAATTCTAAAAAACGTTACAATGTAAAAATGCAAATTGAACATTGCTAAAAAATTCATATATAGTTATTAACAATTGCTTAACATTGAAAAAAGCCTAATAAAATTTTTTTAAAACAAATTTAACTTACATTCGTAATTTAATGTTGAACGAGAAGAAAAAGATCATGTTTCGTTTTATCGTAATATTATTTGCAATTTTCATATTCTATGCCGAAAAAGGCTATGGGCAGGAGAGTGCAGAAAGCGATACATTTTTTATTACAAAAACTGTTATTATAGATGGCGATACAATTCCTAATGTTAGCATCGATGAGGTGGTTATATTTCCTCGTTTAGTTTTTAAAAGTAGGTATCGTGAAAGGAGATACAGAAAGTTAGTTCGAGATGTGAGGAGAGCATATCCATATGCGATATATGCAAAGAGTAAGCTCGATGAAATGGAGAGTCAGTTTCTTAGTTTAGAAACTGATAAAGAACGAAAGAAATATATTAAAACCATTGAAAAGCAATTAATGGATGAGTTTGGACACGAGCTTAAGAAACTAACAATAACACAAGGCCGCATTTTGCTTAAGCTTATTGATCGGGAAACTGGAAATACTTCATATGTGTTATTAAAAGAATTACGAGGAACAGTATCTGCAGTTTTTTGGCAAACCATTGCCCGATTATTTGGTTCAGATCTAAAATCGCAGTATGATCCTAAGGGTGATGATGTTTTAATTGAGCGTGTAGTGAGAATGATTGAGGTTGGTCAAATAAAATTAGATCAGAAAGTTATGGATAGACTAAAAATGTCGTATTAGCAAGGCATAATACGACATTTTTCAAATATCTTATGATAGAATTATATTAATTCTAAAATAGCTTTTACCACATTGTTTGCTCCTTCGCCAATTTGAGCAATATTAGCATCGAGCATATAGCATGGTGTTGTTACAATATTATATTTTTTATCAATAACTACTTCTCCATGTGTTGTTTCTTGATGATCAGCTCCAAGTGCTTTAACAGCATCGGAAGTCCCTTTATCCTGTCCAATGGTTAATTTAACATCGCCTAGTATTTTTGCAATAATAACCGGGGCAATACACAATGCACCAATTGGTTTATTTTGTTCAACCATCGATCGAATGGCTTTCTCAACATCAAGATTTACTTTACAATCGACTCCATCGAATGCAAATGTGCTAAGGTTTTTAGCTGCACCAAATCCTCCGGGAAAAATCAAGGCATCAAAATCCGAAGCTTTAAAATGAGCCAAATCATTAATTTTGCCTCGAGCAATTCGTGCTGCTTCAATGAGTACATTTCTTTTTTCTTGCATTTCTTCTCCTGTAATGTGGTTAATTACATGGTGTTGATCGATGTTAGGAGCAAATATCTCATAACTTGCTCCATTTTGAACAATTGAATATAAAGTTAGAGTAGCTTCGTGGATTTCAGCTCCATCGAATACTCCATTCCCAGCTAAAACAACGGCTATTTTTTTCATGATCTTATATTTTTTAAATTCAACTTCTAAATTGTATTATTGTAAATATAATTTTATTTTACATCGTTTTCAAGTCTGCGTTATGATGAAAAGAACATTTATTGCAATAAAAATACCCTTATCAAAAATTACTGCAGAACTGATTCATGATATTAAGTTTAAATTAAGAGATGAAAAGATAAAATGGGTTGAAAGCTGGAATTTGCATATTACTTTATTCTTTTTAGGCGATACAGAAGATGATTTAATAGAAAAGGTAAAAAAGGGTTTGTTCGCAATATTAAAGGATATCAAGTCTTTCAAGTTAAAATGTTCGGGAGTAGGAGTATTTAAAAATATTCATAATCCCAAAGCTTTATGGTTTGGAATTGAAAAATCAGAAAAACTAAATGAGCTAAAATATACAGTTGATAAGCTTATGAGTTCTATTGGATTTAAAACAGAAGATAAAGAGTTTAGGCCTCACCTTACCATTGCGAGAACAAAGCATATAAAGGAAAAGAACCTTATCAAAGAATTGGTTCATCATTATCAAGATGAGAATATTCAGGAGATAGAAGTCAATGAAGTGCTGTTTTACGAAAGTAAATTAACGCCTAAAGGTCCAGTTTATAGTGTTCTAACCAAGGTGTCTTTATCTTAAATATGTTTCCCTTTTAGGATTTTTAATATGGTATAAATCATAATTTTAAAATCAACATAAACCGACATGTTTTCAATGTAGAGGATGTCGTATTGTAATCGATCAATCATTTGGTTTACATTTTCAGCATAACCATATTTTACCTGTCCCCAGGAAGTTATTCCCGGTTTAACTTTTTGTAGATGTAAATAGTGAGGTGCTTTTTCAATAATTTGGTCAATAAAGAATTTTCTTTCAGGTCGAGGTCCAACCAAAGACATATCACCCTTTAATACATTGTAAAAATTGGGTAGTTCATCAAGTTTCGATTTGCGCATAAATTTTCCAAAAGGAGTAATCCTGCTATCGTCTTTCGTTGATAATGCAGGGCCATTTTTTTCAGCATCAACATACATGGACCTGAATTTATATAATGTAAAAGGTTTACCAAATTGCCCAATGCGCTCGTGACTATATATGATTGGTCCTTTGGAGGTTGCTTTAATGCCAATTGCTAAGAATAGGTACATTGGAGAAAAAATAATTAAAGCAAATAAGGATAAAATGATATCGATGAATTGTTTTGCTTGTTGTTGCCATATAGGCATCAAACTATGCGATATTTGTATTAAAGGAGTACTGTAAATATGAGCCATCTTTACCTTGCCGGTTAAAATATCATACATACTGGCAATAACTTTTATAACAACATTTTTATCGTCTAGATAATTGATGATTCGTTCTATTTCTTTGTGTTCAGTAGATTCGAGAGCAATGATAACTTCTTCTATTTTATAGTCATCAATAACTGATCTGATATCATGAATAGACCCCAGTTTATTCAAATATTTTTCCAGTATATACTTTTCTTTATCGAAAATGCTAATAAATCCTACAAATTTATTACCAACAGAGCGGGGCTGGGTTTCTATTTTTTGATAAATATTAACTGCTTTTCTGTTTCCTCCAAGAATAATTGTATTGAAACCTATTTTTCGGGTATGTATCCTGTGGTTAGTAATGGATGTTATAATTAGTCTTGGTATATAGGTTAATGTAAACTGAATTAAGGTCAATGAAATAAACAGATGATAATAATGCTTGTAATACATTACCTGGTCATCAAGAAGCGAAGTGAAAAAGATAATTACAGAACCAAGGAGAATTGTAATAAAAGTTTGGGCAAGTTCTTTTAAACGAGATTTTCGGAAAATATCTTTATAATAGCCACTTAAATAATATAAAAAAATCCAAAATAGAGGAATAACCACAATACCCCAATAATATTTTGAACTAAATTCTAAAGGAACTTTATAGCCATATTTTAAGGGTTCAATGTATAATTTTCTATAAGAATAAAATACTGTCCAACTTAAAACTGAGGCTAGAAAGTCGAATATTAAATATTTAAAAGTGTGTAAAGTTTTATTCATTCACTAATCCCTTGGCTAATGCAGAGCGTAATTAATTAAAACGTAAAAGAAATAATTTTGTTGTTAATTAAGAAACGAAATTGTTTTACATCAGTAAAAGTATGTATTTTTATTTTAATACATTTCAACAAATAACTTACTTCACTTCTGGTAGATTGCTAAAAATGACTAAAGTGCAGTGTAGAGCTATAAGAATTATAAAGGATGTGTTGACTGAATTATTTTATGTTTTATTTCATGAGCTAATTTAATTAGTTTAATCTCAGTTGGAAACTCAGATAAGCTTTGTACATCAAAATCTTGACAGCTTTCTATAAAATAGGATATTTCATTCTTAAATGCTTCTTGTATACGAATCTTAAACTCTTTGCGAGTAATTTGTCCATCCAGAAACTTTTGTTTTGTTGCAAAATGGTTTTCAAAATTGATATGAATGATCCTGTCTTTTTCATGTATGTCAACAAAGTTTTCATTTTCGGCTGATATACTGTTGAGCTTTAAGTTTAAAATAGCACCATTGTCATAATTTATTTGAATATACACTAAACTAAAGTGACTGTTATCAAAAGGTAATACAAACGAAGAAAAATTCTTAACTCCAGACTGTATGCTTTGGTGGGCAAAATATAAATTATTCAAGATCTCATAAAAGTAATCATTGAGTCGAATAAATTTAGAATTGTTTTTATTGATTACAATAAATTTTGGTTCGTTCAAATAATCTTGTGCTTCAAGGTATTCGGGAGTGAATGATTTAGTAAGCTTTAGTTGAATTTTTACTCTTGCTTCGAATGCTAATTTATAAAGATGTTTAACTTCATCGATGCTAAGAGTTGAAATGTCTTCAATAAATAAATGGCATGAGTTTTTTAAAGCATTAACTGCAAAATCATAATTGGGTTTTAGTGAGCATGCAAAATAAATAGCATCACATTTCTCAAATAAATCATTCGTTGAATGAAAATGCTTTACATTGTAGTTAGAACTAATAGGTAAAATCTCCTGAGAGTGTGAAAACAATCCCGAAAGGCTTTTTTGTAAAGCACTATGTATTACTTTAAAATGTTCTTCTTGATTTATTGAATTAATTCCAATCAGACCTACTTTCATAAAATAAATGTATTGGTTATACAAACTTAAATCTTTTGAGATATTCTGGAGCAGTTCAAACTCTCTATTTATTAACTAATTTATGTTGATAACCTATTTTGAGGACAAAAAAGCTTAAATCGTTCATATCTTGTTTGTTTAGGGAAATATGTTGTGAAATAGAGATAAATTATTACTTTACCTTCTTTGATTATTGCTAATTGTTCTGTTATATTTGCGTGAGTTTTTAATCCTATTAATAATTGCAAATGACTGATTCATACCGTCATAAGGGCTTACGTAAAAAACTGGTAGAAACAATCTCGGAGAAAGGTATTCAAGATAAAAAGGTTTTAGAGGCAATAGGTAAAGTCCCTCGTCATTATTTTATGGATAGCGGTTTTGTTGAGTTTGCATATCGTGATCAGGCATTTCCAATTGGATCAGGTCAAACGATTTCACAACCATTTACGGTTGCATTTCAAACAGAGCTTTTGCAAATTGAAAAGCATCATAAAGTTCTGGAAGTTGGGACAGGATCAGGTTATCAGTGTGCTATTTTACTTGAGCTTGGAGCAAAAGTTTATACTATTGAACGTCAGCGAGAACTTTATCTCAAATCAAGAGCTTTATTAGGAAGCATGAACTATAAGCCATATTTCTTTTATGGTGATGGATATGCCGGTCAGCCTAATCATGCTCCTTTTGATAAGATTTTAATCACTGCTGGAGCTCCTGAAATTCCACGTGATTTACTGAAACAATTAAAAATAGGAGGAAGAATGGTTGTTCCGGTTGGTGGATCCAGTGGGCAAATAATGGTTGCAATTGACAAGATTGACGAAAATGAATATAAAGAAAGTGAACATGGATATTTTTCTTTTGTTCCTATGTTAAAAGGAAGACAATAAAACTATTCTTATGACAAAAATTAAAATATTTGTATTTAATCCTTTTCAGGAAAATACTTTTTTACTTTATGATGAAACAAACCAGTGTGTTGTAATTGATCCTGGATGTAATAACCAAAAAGAATCTGCTGAAGTTGATCAATTTATTTCTGAAAATAATTTAACACTAAAATATATTATTAATACGCATTGCCATATTGATCATATCATGGGGAATGCATATTTAGTTAATAAGTATAAAGTTCATTCAATTGCTCATAAAGAAGATATGCCATTGTTGGAAAGATCAAATGATATGGCATTAGCATTTGGATTTAATGTGGATGAACCACCGGTGCCAAATAAATTTGTTGAAGAAGGAGAAGAAATTAAATTTGGGAATACGGTATTAAAGGTTATACATGTTCCAGGTCACTCACCAGGGAGTATTGTGTTGTATAATAAAGCAGATAAGTTTTTAATTGTTGGAGATGTATTGTTCTCTGGTAGTATTGGACGAACTGATTTACCTGGTGGTGATTATGATACTTTAATAAATGGTATAAAGCAAAAGTTGTTGGTATTAGATGATGAGGTTGTAGTTTATCCGGGTCATGGTGAAAGTACAACAGTTATGAAAGAAAGAACAACAAATCCATTCATTAATTAATTGAATTTGAGACTTGAACAATGATATTTTAATATTGTTTTAAAACATGCTTTAAGATTTAAATAACATGATATTTTTAATGGTTATTGATTATTCTTATATTTAAATTTGGCTTTGAAAAAATTAAACAATTAATATAAATATTTTAATAACATCATAACAATGGCACTAGATAACTTTACGAATCGTCACATTGGTCCAAGAGATCATGAAATTAGCACGATGCTTGATAAAATTGGCGTTTCCAGTTTAGATGAATTAATCGATAAAACTGTTCCTAAATCAGTACATTTTAGTGAGGAGTTAAAATTGGATAACGGAATTAGCGAGTATGAGTACACTAATAAGTTGCGTAAAATTGCAGCAAAAAACAAACTGTATAAATCATTTATTGGTTTAGGTTATTACGATACTATTTTACCTGCAGTTATTCAACGTAATATTCTTGAAAATCCAAGTTGGTATACATCATATACTCCTTATCAGGCTGAGATTTCACAAGGTCGTTTAGAAGCCTTATTAAATTACCAGACTGTTATCATGGATTTAACAGGAATGGAATTAGCCAATGCTTCTTTGTTAGATGAAGCAACAGCTGCTGCAGAAGCTATGATTATGCTTTTTAATGCTCGTCCAAGAAAACAAGCTAAAGCAGGAGCAAATATTTTCTTCATTGATGAAAATATGTTCCCGCAAACAATCGATGTTATTGAAACAAGAGCTAATCCTTTAGGGATTGAAGTTGTGAAAGGTAATTTCAAAGAATTAGAATTAAACGATAACATATTTGGAGCTATTGTTCAGTATCCTGCGGCTGATGGTAAAATAATTGATTATAAAGAGTTTGTTGAAAAGGCTCATGCAAATGAAACTGCTGTTGCAGTGGCTGCAGATATTATGAGCTTAGTTCTTTTAACACCTCCAGGCGAATGGGGTGCTGATGTTGTTGTTGGATCAACACAACGTTTAGGTGTTCCAATGGGATATGGTGGCCCTCATGCTGGTTATTTTGCTGCATCTGAAAAATATAAAAGAAATATTCCAGGACGTATCATTGGTATTTCAAAAGATGCTGATAATAAATTAGCACTTCGTATGGCTCTTCAAACTCGCGAACAGCATATAAAACGTGAAAGAGCTACTTCAAATATTTGTACTGCACAGGCATTATTAGCAACAATGGCTGGTATGTATGCAGTTTATCATGGAGCTGAAGGATTAAAACGTATTGCTGGCCATATTCACGCTATGGCTGTTGCGTTAAACGAAAAAATACAAGCTTTAGGATATGTACAAGAAAATGATGATTTCTTTGATACGCTAAAAATTAATTTAGGTGATGTAAAAGCCGATGATATTAAAAAATTGGCTTTAGCTAAAGAAATCAATTTAAATTATATCGATGATAAAACAATAGGTATAAGTACCGATGAAACAACATTGGTTAAAGATGTTAATCATGTAATTGAGATTTTTGCACAGGCTGCAGGTAAAGAAACCGATACTGTTTGTTGTGTGCAAGATTTTAATGCTTTTAATGATAAATTTAAACGTTCTTCGGATTTCTTAACTACAGAAGTTTTCAATCGTTATCGTTCAGAAACTGAAATGATGCGATATATTAAGAAACTTGAAAGAAAAGATTTCTCATTAACACATTCTATGATTTCATTAGGTTCTTGTACTATGAAATTGAATGCAGCAACAGAAATGTTTGCCTTAAGCTGGCCTGAATTTGGTGGTTTACATCCATTTGTTCCTGTTGATCAGGCAGAAGGTTATCATCAATTATTTAATGAATTAGAAGAAGATCTTAAGATTATTACTGGTTTCGATGCTATATCTTTCCAGCCTAACTCAGGTGCTGCTGGTGAATATACTGGTTTAATGGTTATTCGTCAGTATCATATCGAAAATGGACAAGGACACAGAAATGTTGCATTAATTCCATCATCTGCTCATGGTACAAACCCAGCAAGTGCTGTTATGGCTGGTATGAAAGTGGTTGTTGTTGATTGCGACGACAAAGGAAATATCGATGTTGAGGATTTAAAGAAAAAAGCAGAAGAACATAAAGATGACTTATCTGCATTTATTGTAACATATCCATCTACACATGGTGTATTCGAAAGTAGAATTAAAGAAATGATGGATATTATTCATCAATATGGAGGTCAGGTTTATATGGATGGTGCAAATATGAATGCTCAGTTAGGATTAACAAGTCCTGGCTTTATTGGAGCTGATGTTTGCCACTTAAATTTACATAAAACATTTGCTATCCCTCATGGTGGAGGAGGCCCTGGTGTTGGTCCAATAGGCGTTGCTAAACATCTAACTCCTTATTTACCAACTAATCCAGTTGTAAAAACAGGAGGAGAAAAAGCAATAAAAGGTGTATCTGGAGCTCCTTGGGGTAGTGCAAGTATTTTAACAATATCGCATTCTTATATCAAGATGACAGGTAAAGATGGTATTACCAAATCTGGCAAAATGGCGATCTTAAATGCTAACTATATGGCTGCTTCATTAAAAGGATATTATGATATTCTTTATACTGGAGAAACAGGATTTGTAGGTCACGAAATGATTGTTGAGTGTCGTAACTTTAAACCAATGGCAAACATTACTGAAGCTGATATTGCTAAGCGTTTAATGGATTATGGTTTCCATGCTCCAACATTGTCATTCCCTGTTCATGGAACATTAATGGTTGAACCAACAGAAAGTGAGTCTTTACAGGAATTGGATCGCTTTATTGAAGCAATGATTTCAATTTATCATGAGATTATTGAGGTAAAAGATGGTAAGGCTGATGCTGAAAACAATGTATTAAGAAACGCTCCTCACACTCAGGAAGTAACAGTTGGAGATAGCTGGGACAGACCTTATGCCAGGGAAAAAGCAGCTTTCCCATTAGATTGGGTTCGTGAAAATAAATTCTGGCCTATGGTAAGTCGTATTGACGATGGTTATGGAGATAGAAATTTAATGTGCTCTTGTACTCCAATCGAAGAATATCGAGAAGGAAAATTATCTTTTGAGCCTTTAAAATAAAATCTGTATTATATAATTAAGAGCCGATATTTTTATGTCGGCTCTTTTTTTTTATCTTTTTTACCATGTGTAAAGTGCAGTAAATAAGTTCGGTGAGATTTTGTTAGATATTAAATCACATTTAAAACTAAGCATTTAGTTGATAAACTAAAAATTTAGTTTTATGTTTGTGTTGTAATTACAAAACTATCGTTTATTATGACTGAATTGACAAAAGCCGAAGAACAAGTAATGCAGATTTTATGGAAAATGGAAAGGGGAATGGTCAGGGATATTCTTGACAAGTTTCCAGACCCTAAGCCTGCTTACAATACAGTATCGACAATTGTGAGAATTTTAGAAAAAAAGGAAGTGGTTTCGCATAAAGCTTATGGGAAGAATTTCGAATACTATCCATTAATTACAAAAAAAGAATACGCAAAATCAAGATTTAACCATGTGTTCGAGAACTATTTTAGTGGTTCGTTTCCAAAACTGGCTACTTTTTTCGCCAAAGATCATAAGATGTCGCTTGAAGAATTTGATGAGTTGATGTCGAGTATTAGAGAAGAAGTTAAAAAAGAAAATCAATAAGCTATGGGAGCATTTTTGTTAAAATCGAGTATAGCCTTATTAGCTTTTTTAAGTTATTATTGGTTTGTTTTACGTCGCGACACAACATTTCATACAAACCGGATTTATCTATTATCTACCTTGATAATAAGTGTTTTAATTCCTTGGTTTGATATTGATTGGAATGTAAAAAGTCAGGCGGTACGTGTTGTAAATGATATAATAACACCTATTCATATCGTAACTACAAATTCTGAGATTTCTTCGGTAGAACAAACATGGTGGACTTTAGAGCATATACTATTTTCAATATATGCTATAGGTACTGTAATTTTTATAATAAATTATTTCAGGCAGATAGTTCCTTGGTTACGTTTGATTCCCAAGGGCGATAGTAAAGATAATTCTATTCAGATTGTTAAAACGAATAAATCAATTCCCCCGTTTTCGTTTATCAATACTATTTTCTTGGGTAATCAGGAATTTAACGATAGTGAACTGAATAAAATTATTTCGCACGAAAAACAGCATATCCTTCAATATCATTGGATCGATCTTTTAATTGTTGATGTTTTATCAATTTTATTATGGTTTAATCCATTGATCTGGATATATGATTTGCTGATAAAGCAAAATCATGAATATTTGGCTGATAACGGAGTCATTGCGCAGGGCTTTAATAAATCAAGTTATCAGGCATTGTTATTACAACAAGTTGTTGGAGTAAAAATACCCGGGCTTTCCAGCAGCTTTACTCAATCATTAATTAAAAACAGATTTATTATGATGACAAAAAAACATTCTCGCAAGATTACCGGGATGAAAGCTATGTTTGCTGTGCCACTGTTATTGTTTTTAACGATGCTTTTTGCAAGCAATAATTCAAATATCTATGCTGAGGTACAAAAAGGAAAAGTTACTGGTTATGTATACGATATTAATTCAAAGAAACCATTAGAAGGTGCTTCTGTAATTTTAAAAGAAGATTCACACTATGGGACAAGTACGAATGCAAATGGCTACTTTAAATTTGAAAATCCATATGATAATGCTCATTTGGTAATATCGTATGTGGGATACGAAACAGAAAAAGTTAAGGTGAGTAAGGATGAAGTCAAGATTATGATGAAACGTGCAAAGTACACTGTTTCATTAAAAGAAAGTGAAGTAAAAGGAGAAGATATGTATGGTGTTTCTGATGCTCCACCGCCGCCACCGCCAGCTAAGCAAAAGGAAGAACAAGTTCCTCCACCACCACCACCAAAAGATAAAAAGGAAGGTAAAGCTGTAAAGGATGAAGTGCCACCACCTCCTCCGCCAAAAAATGTGCAGGAAGAAGAGCTTGTAATCGTTGAAGAAGTTGCTATGCCACAAGGTGGATTTAAAGGATTATCAGATTATATCTTTAATGAAATTGAAAAGTGTAAGAACAAATATGAAGGACTTACGACAGATGTTTTCTTTGTGGTGAATGAAAAAGGAAAAGTTACCAATGTTAAAATTGAGAAATCATCTGGAAATAAAGAAGCTGATAAGGCTGCTGTTAACATTATTGAAAACATTCCAGATTGGAAACCTGCATTTCAACGAAATAAAAATGTAAGTTCTGATTATACTCTTGGGATTAATTTTTAGTTGATAGATCTTTCTAAAAAAAAATAATTTGTTAAACGGATTTGGTTTTCACCAAGTCCGTTTTTATGCTACCACTGTAAGAATTAATAAAATATTTTACCTTTCGTTGAATACTTTCTATTTTTGCGTGTATGAGCGTAAAGATAACTTTGGCTCCTATACAAGGAGTAACTGAATATCATTTTAGGAATACATTTCAAAAATATTTTAGAGGTATTGATGAAATGTATTCGCCATATCTTCGATTAGATCATAATCAAGAGCTAAGAAAATCGAAAGTAAGAGATGTATTGCCAGAAAACAATACCAAGTTTAATCTTACTCCCCAGATAATGACGAATACCCCTGAAGGATTTCTGTTTCTGGCAAAATTTCTTGAAGAAAAAGGATATACAAAAATTAACTGGAATTTAGGTTGCCCATTTCCTATGGTAACAAATCGTAAATTAGGGTCTGGATTATTGCCACATTATAAGGAAATAGATAAAGTCTTAGAAAAAGTTTTTCCTCAGATTACTGCTCAAATTTCTATCAAAATGCGATTGGGTCTTGATAATGATCAAGAAATTTTTCAGGTATTACCTATCTTAAATAAATACTCGATATCTGAGATTATTATTCATCCAAGAACAGGTAAGCAGATGTACAAAGGAGATATTAACCTGGAAATTTTTAAAGAGTGTTTAAACAGAACAGATCACAAGATTTCTTATAATGGTGATATCAATAACCTGAATAATTATAAGCAATTAAAGAATAAGTTTGATATAGTAGATTCGTGGATGATTGGAAGGGGAATTGTAGCGAATCCATTTTTAGCGATGCAGATTAAAGGAGAGAGTATATCTGATGATAAAATAAGGATATTTAAACTTTTTCATGATGAGTTGGTTGATGAATATTTAAATACCTTATCGGGTTCATCACATTTGTTAAACAGGATGCGTGTCTTTTGGGAGTATTTTTCTTTGTCGTTTTCAAATAGCCATAAAGTATATAAGCGCATTAAAAAGGCAACATCAATCGATAAATATTATACAGCAGCAGAACAAAATTTTACAAGCGAAAATTGGATTGCCTAATTTGTTTTGGTAAGCTTTAAACGATATAAGTTGATTAGAGCAATAAAAGAAACCATAGTCCATGTTGCTTCCAATATAATAAAAGGAATATATTTTAAAAGAATGGATGCATAACAGGCTAAACCTGCTCCAATAAAATTCATAAGAATATACCAAACACTTTTTGTTGTAAGTAAGTTTGTGAGGTTTAGAAAGAAGGCAATTAATATTAATGCAACACCTGTCGATCCAAGAATATCAGCTATGGTCATTTGTAAAGGTTTTTGATGTGAAGATAAAGTAAATATTTTATTCTTCTTCAATATTTAATATTACCCCAACGGTTGGTATGGTTTCAATTTTAATTTTTGATTCGGAGCTTAAATGTTTTCTAATTTTAGATATAAACACATCCAAACTACGCCCAATGAAATAATCTGTTTCGCCCCAAACTTCAGTCATAATTTTATCGCGACTAACAATATTGTTTTTTGATTGAGCAAGAAGGCTTAGTATTTTACTTTCTTTTGAAGTTAGTCGTTTAGATTCTTGATCTGTTTTTAATTCCTGGTTTTGAACATCAAATGTAAATTTACCAAGTTCTAATATTTGTTTGTCCTTATTATCTTGATCAGGATTTACTCGTTTAAGTATCGATTGGATTCGAAATAAAAGTTCTTCTTCATCAAAAGGTTTAGTAACATAATCGTCGATGCCAATTCTAAATCCTTTTAATTTATCTTCTTTCATTGAGCGAGCGGTAAGAAAAATAATAGGAACTGTTTTATTCTGTTCTCGGATCTTTTCTGCTAAGGTAAATCCATCCATTAATGGCATCATAACATCTAAAATGCAAAAATCAAACGAAGACGACCGAAAACCATTTAATCCTGAAATTCCATCACGATAAAGTTTTACATCAAAACCATTCGATTCTAAGAATTCCAGTAATAAGAATCCCAGATTAGTATCATCTTCAACAAGTAATATTTTTATTTTATCTTTTTTCATACTATTATTCGCTACAGTAAGGTAATTTGATAATAAATGTACTTCCTTTTCCGAATGTACTTTGGACTTTTATTTCACCATTTAAAGAGTCGATAATTGCTTTCACTGTTGACAGTCCAATGCCAAACCCCTTAACATTATGTAAATCTCCAGTAGGTACTCGATAATATTTCTCAAAAATCTGCTTAAGATGCTCTTGCTTTATTCCAATGCCATTGTCTTTAATATCAATATAAATGAAATCATTTTCGCTGTAAGTTTTTATTAAAATCTCAGGTTCTTTTTCGCAATATTTTATGGCATTATCAATGAGATTTGAGATGGCCGTTTGGAATTGCTCTTTATTGGCATGTGCTGAACATTTATCCGAAATACGTTCGTAGCTTATTTTTCCGTTCAGTTCCTGAAGTTGTACTTTATACGAATCAACAGTACATTTAATAAAATCACAAATATCAATGGTTTCACAAGAGGCATCATTTCCATTTTCTATTCTGGCAACATCCAGAAGTCCTTCGACCTGGTTCTTTAGTTTTTTATGCTCAATTTTGATAATGTTTGTATAATGAAGAAGCTTATCATCTTGAATAATCTTTTCATTTTTTGAGATCATGCTATTAGCCAAAGAAATATTGGTGATGGGAGTTTTAAATTCGTGGGTGATATTATTAATAAAATCACGAGTGCTAAGATAGAGTGCCTTTTCTCGTTTGTAGTATTTTATGATCAATAAGAACGAAAATCCGATTAATGTTATTAAGATGATCGAACTAACAAACATGATTCCAATTTGAGCTGCAATAAACTCTCTTTTTTTAGGGAATCTGATTTTAAGTTCAATAGCATTCTGGAGCAGAACACGTTCTAGATCATTTGAAAAATAAGTCTTTTTACAGGTTTTATAGTCTGTATCTTTATTCGTATCAACAATATCAAATTCATAGTCAATGTGAATGTTGTAATCATCGAGTGCAGATTTAACAATAGAATCGACTCTTGACCATTCAACATTATTAAACATACTATTATAACAAGAAGAAGCACCTTTTTGACTTATGCAGTTAGTAACTTCTTTACAAATGGATATATCGTCAGCCATTTCATGAACGATTTGTTTCATGGCCAGTTTAACACTATGACTAAATTGCTTTTCTTGAATGTTAGCAGCCTTAATAATCCATGAAACCTGAATTACAATCAAAGCAATAAGACTTATAAATGTTAATGTTATTAACCCAATTTGTAGCTTCCGATTTTTCATTAGTACAAATTTAGCCAGAAAATGAATGACTTGTACGATTTTAACATTGTATTAACATGTATTAACTCCGCTATAACCTAAATAAGGACAATCTCTTTCTATATTTGTTTGTACAATTTATAAACTAAAATTAAGAAGTTATGAAAAAGTTTTTAGTAGTATTATCAAGTATAGCATTTATAGCTGTTATTTCTTTAGCATCAGTTAATGCACAAGAACCAGAGAAGAAAGCTGAAAAACCAAAAACAGAAAAATGCTGTTCAAAAGAAAAATCTAAGAATTGTCCAACTACATGTGAGAAAAAAGCTCCGGAAACTAAAAAAGAAGAAACAAAAAAGAAAGAAGAAAAAAAATAAAGATAATTTTTCATGTTGTTATAAAAGCTGGCTATTTTAGCTGGCTTTTTTATTATCTAACTCCGTTTTAGGGTATGGTACATTTAACTCATTGTAGAACTCGATGCGATCAATTATTTCTCCTATAGCAAATAAAAGAAGCGCTAATGTTGTTTGTTCAAATAATATTAAGATACTCGTATTTATTAATAGTAAAATCCTAAATATCGATATTGCCCATTCATTCTTTTTATAAATGATTTTTCTTTTAATGTAAATTGTTGCTCTGAATCCGATAAGAAATATCAATAGATAAATATTTTGACTTAATAGGGAGAATAATGTAAGTCCGATTAAGAACGTTTGAGCAGAATGTATCTTTAAAGGCCATTTCCATGTTGCTAGCATGTAAATCATGTCAATAGAAATTAAGAGAGTAATCCCAAAGAAAACAATAAGCACAAAAGGAATATTGATTAAAAAGAAATCAAGAAAGATGGAAACGCCGAACAGAGTAAAAGCTAATATTTCTTTGCTTAACCATGAGTTTTTAATATTAATTAACGATCTCCACGACTTAATTTTCTTTCCTAAATGAAGTGTGCTAAAAATAAATGCAATAAAAGCAAAGCTAAGGTAAACCAGTTTACTATAAATATTAAAGCTTTCGGTTTTTCCCGAGATAAATAGACTTACTAAAGTTGTTGTAATTAAGGTAAAAACTAAAAGAGGCCATTCTTTTTTTGCATTAATCTTTTGAGCTTTGATTTCGTTTTTGAAATTATCAGGTTGATTCTTAAAGAGGTTTAAATCTATTTCAGGTGCTGTTTCCTTTCTTGCAGCAGTGATTTTAATTTTTGAGCCAACCTTCACAGGAACAGGACTTGATTCATTTGATTCTTCTCTCGTAAACTCCTGAATCGAAAAATCTAATGCTCCTGTTGGGCATGCATTGGCACATGCCGGGTTTAAATTATTTTCAATCCGATGGTTACAAAAAGTACATTTCTCAATAATTCCTTTCTGTGAATTAAACTTAGGAGCATCATAAGGGCAGGCCCAGGTGCAATATTTACATCCGATACATTTTTCAGGATCATGAATCACAGCTCCGGTGTTTTCATCACGAGAATAGGCCAGGGCAGGGCAGTTCTTTAAACAAGGAGCATCGTCGCAATGATTACATGCTAACGAAAGATAAAATAATGGTAATTGAGGCAGGTGATATTCATTTGAATGATGAATAGTTCTCCATTGATTGGAGAATTGAAATCCATTTTCGTTCATACAGGCAACCATACATGCATGGCATCCAACGCATTTGTTCTGATCGAATATGAAAATGGATTTTTCCACTAGCTCCTTATTTTTTCGTAATTAACCATGTTATCATGAAAAGCAGTGCCATGTCCCATATCTGTTTCTCGACCTTTTGATAGAATGTTAGGACATGCTCCTTCCTCGTGCCAATAACCATTGATAATAACAATATTTCCGGGTCGTAGGCTGGCATCAATCTTAGCTTTAATTTTTAGCTCGCCTCTATCATTAAAAACCCTGATGATATCATTTTCTTTGATGTCTTTATTTAAAGCATCACCAAGATTTATTGTTGCGATAGGTTCAGGATCAACAACTTTGATGCTTTCTAAATTCCCAAACTGAGAATGAATCCTGTTTTTGGTATTAGGCGACATTAAATTAAAAGGATATTTTGAAGGATTTGTTCTCTTGTTTTCTATAGGTTTTTCATAAGTAGGTAAGGGATTGACACCCCATTTTTTTTGTGCATATTCAGAGTAGATTTCAATTTTTCCTGATGGAGTATTAAAAGTGTAATCAGAAAAAACTATTTCTTGTAATACCGGTGTTAATACGGGTTCTTGTTTTAATCTTTCTAAAGTAATTTCAGGAAAAGGTTCTAGTAACTTACTGAGCCATGCCTCAATAGCTTCATCATTGGGTTCGGGGATATTTTCCTTAATTTCAGATTCTGAGAATCCCATTTTTTTTGCCAGAAGATAATAGATTTCTGTTTCGGGTTTTACTTCACCCATTGGTTCAATAACTTTCTTTCGTAACTGTACATAAGGATTCCAGTACGATGATATGATATCTGATTGTTCGAACATGGTTTTTGCAGGCAAAACAATATCAGCTTCCAAGGCAGTGTCTGTCATGAATTGTTCCACAACAACTTTGTATTCTAGGTTCTTAAAAGCTTCTTTAACTTTATTGCTATCTGGATTCTGAGATATAGGATTTCCACGTTCGACCCATGCCATTTTTAATTCAGGATTATTTAATCTTAACATATCTTCTCCTAATCGAGCAGTGGCAATTTCGCGTCTGAAGATTCCATCGGGATTTTCTGGTGGGAAATAACTCAACGGTTCTTTTATTTCACTAAATATATCACCTTGTAAGTCGGCATAATGCCAGCATGCACCAGGTTTTCCAATGTTTCCGGTTATAACAGACAAGGCCATTATACAACGAGTGGTTTGCCCTCCATTTGTATAGCGTTGCATTCCATAGCCCGGAATGAGCGTCATTGGTTTGATCGTTCCAATATAATGAGCCAGTTTTTGTATAAAATTAACCGATACTCCACACTCTTCACTGGCTTCTTTTATGTCAATGTTTAAAACTGATTCCTTGAACTCATCATATCCATGAACATTTTCTTTGATAAACTTATGATCAACTTGATTATTTTCAATTAAAATTTTAGCTATAGTAAGAGCTAATATACCATCAGTTCCGGGGATTGGCTGAATCAATAAATCGGCACGTTCGGATGATGCTGTTCTTCTGGGATCAACAAATATTAGTTTAGCACCTCTTTCTTGTGCTTTCTCAATTGGAATCATTTGTTGAATATTTGATTCGGCAGGGTTTTTACCCCAAACTAAAATCAGTTTGGCATTTTCTAAATCCCAGGGAACATTATGTTTGTTTTCTCCAAATGTTAATCGTGTAGCTTCTAATCCTGCAGGCCAACATAGATTACCATAAACGGTAGTAGCTCCTCCAAACATTTTCCAAAAGTTCGTGCTTACAGAATTTAGTAACCCCGACATTCCACTTGCATAATAAAACAAAATACTATGTGGTCCAAAATTCTTTTTGTAATCAGTTAATTTCCCAGAAATTTCGTTTAAGGCTTCGTCCCAGGAAATTTGTTGATACTCCTTATTTATTTTTTTTAATGGATGGAGAATTCTACGAGGAGAATTTACTCTTTCTATATAGCTGAGCCCTTTTAAGCAGATTCCTTCGGGAGTGGCTTTATTTAAAGGTTGAGGGTCAATATTAACAACTTTACCCTTGTCTATCCATACTTTGAATGAACAAGTACTGTAACAATTTCTTGGGCAAGCTGTATTATGAACTTTCATTATTTTCCTTTTACTTTTTCAATAGAGTCTTCAATAATAAGCGTTAATATTTCAGATAAATTTAACTTTGCGGCTTCTATTTGTTGGGGTACTATACTGGCAGCACTCATGCCCGGAACAGTGTTAACCTCCATAAAATATAATTTATCATTCGAATAAATATAGTCTACCCTGACAATCCCTTCCAGTTGGAAAATATCATAAATTTGCGATGATAAATCTTGCACTTCTTCTGTTAATTCATCAGGAATAACTGCAGGAGTTATTTCGTCTGCCATTCCTTTTGTGTATTTTGCTTCATAATCGAAGAACTCGTTTTTGCTAATAATTTCTGTGGGAGGGAAGATAAAAGTATCTTTTTTTGTTTTCACTAAACCACAGGTTAGTTCTCTTCCTTCAAGAAATTCCTCGATGATAACTTCATTGTCTTCTTTAAATGCTTCTTCTATAGCGCTCTTAATTTCTTCTTTTTGTTTAACCTTTGTAATTCCAAAGCTTGAACCTCCACAATTAGGTTTTACAAAACAAGGAAGGCCTGTTGTTTTTACAATTTGATCAGCATCAATAATATCACCTTTTTTAACTGTAATAAATTTAGCTAAATCTATATTGAATGGTTTTAAGTAATTTTTGCTGAAAACCTTATTAAAGGTAAGTGCAGTTGCTAAAGTATTAGCCGAAGTATAAGGTATTTGTAAAGTGTCAAAGTATCCCTGCAATTTACCATCTTCTCCAGGAGTACCATGAATAATTATTAAGGCACAATCGAATTTTGTTTTTTGATTATTTAAAGTAAAACTGAAATCATCTTTGTTTACAATTAGATCACAGAAATTATCACTATTTACAATCCATTCCGTACCTTTAAGAATAACTTTAAACACATTGAATTTTTCTTTATCAAGAACATTTGCAATTTGCTCGGCACTGTTTATTGAGATGACATATTCGGAAGAATTTCCTCCAGCTACAATAGCAATATTTTTTTTCATTTGAATCTGTATTAATAATTATCAAAAATAAGATTTATAGTTGTAACAAAACAAAAATCTTAAATTGAAAATGTTGAAATAAAAAAAGGAACTTCTCAGAAGCTCCTTAATTCATTTCAGTTCATTATGAAATATGCTGCAAAAAATTAATTAAACCATCCAAATTTAAAACTTATAAATGCTCCAAAGTCTGAGAAATCTTCGTTATTATAATTATTGAATTTGTCAACATCAAAAGTAAAACGATAATTTGCGCCAACACCTACTCTAAGAAACTTAGCAATGTTAAATTCGGCTTCAATACTTGGAGTAGCAATAAAAATTAAATCATCTTCAATCCATTCATTAAAAACATCATCATAAATTTCAAGGTTACCTTTCCCTAGTTGCGCATTGATGTTAATATGAGCTATGCGTTTAGGCATAAAAATATAACCTAGCCATAAACCTTTATGATCAAAATCCATTTCATTTCCTATATAACTGGTATTATTTGAACGGATATCATTTTCGAGATCTACTTTGTAAAATCCTAAAATATAATGATCGTTAATAATAGCAGCGCCGTTAACACCTGTCATGTAAGTGGCTTCTCCATCGAGATAAGTAATATTTGTTAATGGTGCGATATAACCTCTTATCTTTTCAGGTTTTGAATCAAAGAAAGATTCTATTTCATTTTCTTCTTGAGCAAATACAAATCCAATGGTATTTATTATTACAACTAGTAGTAAAACTATCTTTTTCATAATTTTCAATTTTAATTATTTCAAAAATCTTTTACTATAATACAAATTGTTTGCCAAAAAAGAGATTATCAATAAATAATCTGAAAGTTAAGAAACAAAAAACGCCATATCAAGTGATATGGCGCTTTTTGAATTCAGTAATTTTTATTCAGCAACTGGAGCCTTTATCTTACTCCAGTTTTCACCCCTTTTAATTCTAGTAACTTGCATTTCGCTTATAGAAAATAGCTTAGCAATAACGTTTTGTTTAATTCCTTTATCAAGCATTCCTTTTAACACTTCAACATCTTCGGGTTTTAATTTAGAATTTCGAACAATCCCTTTGTTTTTAATTTTATTGATTTCTTGTAAACGAGGCATTATTCGTGCGTATGCTTCATCCTTAGTAACCCACTTAAGGTTTTTAAAATGATTGTTTCGTTTATTCCAATCTAGATGAATTGCGATTGTTTGTTTATCACTTTCTTTTGGGACAAACACCAATGCAACTAATTTATGAACAAGGAATGTTTTCTTTTTATCGTTAGTTTTAAAGGTAACAGTGTGAAACCCTTTTGTTAATCCTGGTTTTAAGATTTTTCCGTCACTTTTATTGTAACAGTAACTTTTTACGCGACCGTAACTACTAATCTCATACTTTTTGTCAGCAAATGGAATTTCCTTCCATACTTCATCGTCTAGTTTTCTTAATTTTCGATCAGTCATCTTTCTAAATATAAGTTCTGTAAAAGTGTTTCTATGCTTAATTACGGGAGGTTTTTCAAATAGTTTAAACGTTATGACGAATGGTTTACTTTTGATGATTAATGAACATTTAAAACCCGTTAATTAAACATGTGTGCATGTGAACTAAAAAAAATGAAAACCGTTATGGTTTTCATTTTATACTATATAATGACTAAGGTTTAGCTTGTTTTACTCAATAACTTTTCGTTTCAAAAGGTTGTATTTATCACCAGGTTTAAGAAAATAAAACTCTGTACTTTCATGTTTTAATTGGATAATGGTATCTCGTTCTTTTGACCATCGAGTTCTGTCGTAAATGGCGATATAATGACTTCCTACAACCTCAAGGGTATTACCACGAACAACGATTCCTGTGTTTTCGTCAAGACCAATGCCAAGTAATTCAGGCTTTTTATGAATGATTTCAAACATATCGAACTGTCTGTTGCGAGCAAGTAGGTGTTGATCAATAGCTACATTTTTAATAAGTGATAAGCCTTCTTCATGATCACCCATCATGATTGTATTTGCTTTAGTATCTCCTCGTGCCAGGTATGAACCTTGTATAGTAGCACCTGCCGATGTTCCTGCAATGACTCCATTGCGATGTAAAACACCATATATTTCAAGATGAGCTAAAGTGTTTAGATAAGAATCTGCTAATCGCCATTGTCGTCCTCCTTGAAACCAAATACCGGTTGCTGTTTGAAGAGGTTTTACAAATTCAGGAGATCTTGCTTTTTCAGGATTCCTTGTGTGTAAAACAGTTATCTTTTTAAAGTTATACTTTTCAAAACGACTAATTAATTTGGCATAACCTGTATCTAAAGAAAGACTTTCATCATCGCGAGCTGTTGGAATAATAACTATTTCAGCATGATCTCCACCTGCTAGTTCTTTGAACATAGGAATAAAAATTTCATCGGAAGCATTACCCCCAATGATTAATAGTGTACCAGTTTCAGGACCTGTAGTTTGTGCCTGTATTAGTGTACATAATAAAATAAGGTAGCTCGAAATTAGAATAGAAATGATATGCTTTTTCATCATAATTTATGTTAAAACAAAAATTTTACGATGATATATATAAAAGGTTTAGAAATTATTCAATTGTTTCTCTGCCCGATAAATACCTTTTCCATCTTTCTATAACTTGTGTCATATCATCTGGAATCTCAGAATCGAAACGCATGAATTCTCCTGATTGAGGATGAGCAAAGCCTAGCGTTTTTGCATGTAATGCCTGGCGTGGGAGAATGTTAAAACAATTTTGAACAAACTGCTTGTATTTAGTAAATGTTGTTCCTTTTAAGATTTGGTCGCCACCATATTCAAAATCATTAAATAATGGATGCCCAATATGTTGAAAGTGTACCCTGATTTGATGTGTTCGTCCGGTTTCTAGTCGGCATTCAACTAAAGAAATATAACCTAATTCTTCAAGTACTTTGTAATGTGTAACTGCATGTTTTCCTTGCGATCCATCGGGGAATACCTGCATAATTTTCCTGTTTCTAATATTTCTTCCAATATGCCCGGTGATAGTTCCTTCTTTTTCTTCAAATGTTCCCCATACAAGAGCATGATACCTTCGTTCAGTAGTTTTATCAAAGAACTGTTTAGCTAATTTGTTTAGAGCTTGTTCTGTTTTTGCAAGTACTAATAGTCCAGATGTGTTTTTATCAATTCTGTGAACTAATCCGGGGCGCATATCTCCGGTATTAAATAAGGGTAAATCTTTCAGGTGGAACATCATTGCATTTACAAGTGTTCCCGTATAATGACCATAAGCTGGATGTACAACCATTCCGGGCTCTTTATTTACAATAACTAAATGATCATCTTCATAAACAATATTTAAAGGGATATCTTCAGGAATTAACTCAATCTCTCTTGGGGGGTAAGCCATTACAATAGATATGATATCGTTTGGCTTTACCTTATAATTTGATTTAACAGGTTTTTGATTTACTAAGATATTCTCAGCATCGGCGGCACTTTGTATTTTACTTCTTGATGCATTTTCAATTCTATTTACCAAAAATTTATCTATACGTAATGGCTTTTGTCCCGGATCGACTTCAATTTTGTAGTGTTCGAATAACTCTTGTTCTTCGTTTTCAATAACTTCTTCTTTCATTACTACAAAATGTTAACGAATTACTATAAATTTTTTAGTTGTGCTGTTTTCTTTGGAATCAGAAATACGAATAAAATAAATTCCTGAATTTAGTTTAGAGATATCTAAAGTAGTTTGTTGACTAATTTCATCAATATAAATACGTCCATAGGCATCAAAAATAGTATACCGATAATCTTCTAACTGATTATCTTCAAAACCTATATTTAAAATGTCTCTTGCGGGATTTGGGTAAACAGAACATTCAACTATTTGCTTTTCAGGTATTATTTCATTGGTGCTGGTTGTTACACTAAAATCTTTGCCAAATACAGGACGAATCATTACTGTTCCTTCAAGTTGTGATTGTGTCCATTCACCTGAAATATTATAATATAATTTTTGATTATTAATACGATTAACATCAAATCCTACATTAAGCATTTCTGTGGTATTAACTTTTTGCCAACCTATAAAAAATTCTCCACTTACCAGAATTGGATCTTCGAGTTTGAATGTAGTAAAACTATTTAGTTCTTCTTCGTTAATTGGTTTTATATCTTCTGAAGTATAGATAATACTAGAAGGTTTGTTGTTGGCAACATCCCAAATGTGGATTTTAAAAGGAAGTTGATTTGTAACATTATTTACAACCTGATTAAAATAAATCTGAACAGCTCTTAAGGTATCTTCTTTGTAAGTGTTAAATTTCATAGCAACCATTGCTCTTTCTGCTCCTTCACCAACAATACCATATCCGTTTTCGGCTGTTCCATCGTCGTAGGCATAATAATTATAAAACTTTTGGTAAAAACGTGTTGTGTCGTTCCATTTAAGATTTCTATCCTCTAGAGTATTTTCATGAAAAAACCCTCTAATTTCGAACAATGAAGAGTCGTAATTAGGATCATAAGGAAATGGATAATCTATAGGTCGTTTATAAGTATATTTTTCCATTGGAGAAATAGGGGGCTCTTTACCTGCATCGAGAGGTGTTGTCCCGGTATAATTCATGATATCAATGATCTCGAATTTTCTCCAGGGGTTTTGTTCTTCGTTGGTTAAGTTTCTGTATGTTAGTTGAATTGAATCTTCCATTTCGTATGAGAAAGCTCTGTCTAAATGAGTCCAAGGAAGCGATTCATATGTTTTTAATAGAGAGCCTATAGGTTCGCAGATTACCACATCATTCATAATGGTATCGTTAACAGATCTGTCTGTATCGAGGTACACATAATCAATATGCCAATGATCGGCATTGCTGGCTTTACTTTCAATTGTTTCTATTGACGATAAACTGGCATAATTTCTAAATCTGAACTTAAAATTATTTTTAAGATAGATTTCTTCATTAACAGGAATTATTACTTGATGGAATGTTAATTTTAAATCTGTTAAAGTATCTCCTTCAATTGATTTTACAGTGGTATCTCCATACCAATGCTTTTCTGTTAGAATGGAGTCTGTTGCATTAAAAACTACATCCCATTTTTTATTCCAGACAGTATCGTTATGACAAAATTCAAGGATTAAAGAATCTTTTATTTCGGGTATATCTCCTAAGCCTCCAGGCTGATAATAGAAACTTAAAAATATAGTATTGTCACCAGGATATTCCAGGTTAATTTCATGAGAAGTTAAAGTGTCGGCACCAAAAGCATAGCTTTGTGCATTTGCATGTATCGAACCGGTTTCGTCTATTGCATCAAAAGTAGCAACGCCAATGCTTAATGGATCATTGGTATAAGTCTGGTTGATAAAAACATAATGATCTTGCCATAACAAACTATTAGGAAAACCAATTGATTTTGCAAAATCATCAATAAAAGGGAGCTCTAGACTAGCTTTTGATGAAGTAGTTTTGGCTGTTTTATTTTCTGTATCGGAATGAGTTAAGTGAGATTCTTTTATTGTTGGATTTGTTTGCAGCCCAGTTAAAACTTCTTGAGCTTTCAGAGAACTGAATCCTAAAAGAATTAAGCAAAATATGATATTGTAAAATATTTTTTCCAAGAATTTTAATTATTCGTTAATAATTAGAGAATCGGTTATTTCTTCAGGAATCTCAGGATAAAGTATGGCAGAATCTACTGTTAACCATAAATCTACTGTTGATCCTAAACGGATTAATTTATTTTCTTTAAATGAAGGATATTGTCTCCAAACTTTAGCTTCTGTTGAATCTGTTCCATCAATAATAGATTCGTCATAAATTACTGCTCCAATATTTAATGCCGAACGCATAATTCTGTTTTTAGCTCTTTCAAGAGAATAATGATCAAGGTTAGGAACCTGAGTTTTTTGATTACTTAATCCCATACCTAAAACAAGATCAATTTTTGACCCTTTAGGCACCATTTCTCCTTCTTTAATTTCTTCCCCGTTATACTTTTGTTTTAGAACATTATTTACAGCAATATCGGGAACATGAATTAATCGACCAATTTCTAGTCCAGCATTTTTTAATACAGCTTCAGCTTGCCTGTGAGAAACACCCACTATATTTGGCATTTTTACTTTTTCTGGATTATTGGCATTCATTGTTAAAAAGACTCTTCTGTTCTTCTTAACTTTAAATCCTGCTAGTGGATTTTGTTCTATAACTGTTCCTTTAGGTCGGTTATTATTAAATACAGAATCGGATATTTCAATTCGCATTTTATGTTTTTTAGCTTTTAGCTGAACTTCTTCTAAAGTTAATCCTGTAAAATCGGGGACAGATAAAGCCTGACCATGATGTGTATATATTCTTAAAATCAGAAATGTTAAGGTAAGTAAAACGGCTACGCCGCCAACAGCATAAGCTAAATGCTTGAAAAAAGTTTTACTACCCAGAAATTTTAATAGAGTCATTATCCTATGTGCTAATAAATCATAATATATTTAACGGTGAGACAAATATAAAATTATGTAGGCATAAACTAAAATTAAATAGATGCAAATTGAGTTTCTTAATATTCTTTCATGATATTATATATTGAATCTCGTTCAATGGCTTGCTTGTGAGTTGCCTGAATTAAGCTGACAATATCGTTCGTTGACATTCTTGGCTTTTGATCTTTAGCACCAGCCATAGAGTATATTTTTGTTGAATCATCAATAGTTCCATCAATATCGTCTACTCCAAATGATAAAGCTATTTGAGATACATCTTTACCAAGCATTGGCCAGTAGGCTTTAATGTGATCGAAGTTGTCGAGATAAATTCTTGAAATGGCAAACATTTTTAAATCTTCAAGAGTATTTACTTCACCAATGTATGAAAGCGGATTGTTTGCCTTTTTAAATTTTAACGGGATAAAGGTGTTAAAACCTTTGGTTTCGTCTTGAAGCTCTCTTAGTTTATCAAGGTGTTCAATTCTATGTTTAGTGTTTTCCAGATGTCCATAAAGCATGGTTGCATTTGAAGGAAGACCAACCTGATGTGCAGTTTTATGAATCATTAGCCATTGATCGGCAGTTGATTTTTCGTGGCACACTTGTTTTCTTATTTCAGGCTCAAAAATTTCAGCTCCTCCTCCGGGAATACTGTCTAAGCCGTATTCTTTCAATTTTATTAAACCTTCTTCAAGATTCATGTGGGCTTTTTTTATCATAAAATCAAGCTCAACTGCAGTAAAAGCTTTTACATGAATTTTAGGTAAGATTTCTTTTATTTTTAGGATCATCTCACCATAATAATGCAGGTTCCTGTTTGGATGAACACCTCCGACGATATGAACTTCGGTTACATCTGTATTTTGATAAGATCGGGCAATGTTTAGAATATCATCTAACGAATATTCCCAACTGCCTTCCTGGTTTATTTTACGATGATATGAACAGAATCTACAATCATAAATGCAGATGTTTGTAGGTTCGATATGAAAGTTTTTATTGAAAAATACTTTGTTCTGATTCTTTTTCTTGTTTAGGTACGAAGCAAGCATTCCTAATATTCCAAGATCGAAGTTAAATAATTCTATTCCTTCTTCAATATTTAGTCTTTCTTGACTAGTGATTTTATGAACTATTTTCTCTTGTAAAGAACTTAGTTGTTCTGATGATATAATCTCTTGTATCAATGTTTTTAATTTTTATGCAAAAATAATTGATTTTAGATAATCAAACAGAAATAACAAAGGAATGTTTGTTGGTATATAGAAATAAAAAAGTAAGGAATATATCATATTCCTTACTTTTAATTATATAAAGAGTTTAAAATTACTTTCTTGAACTAAATTCGTCAGAAACAGTTAATTTTTTTCTACCTTTTGCTCTACGTGAAGCAAGTACTTTTCTACCATTCACTGACGCCATTCTTTCTCTGAATCCGTGCTTGTTTTTTCTCTTTCTGTTCGAAGGTTGAAATGTTCTTTTCATCTCAAAATATTTTTACAATGTTTTACTTTTTCTTTTAGAACTGCAAAAGTAATGTTTTTTTCTTTCCTGCAAAAAGATTTTAAAAATATTATCAATTAAATTGGTAAATAAATCACCTTTTTGGTTTCAAAGAATGATTCTGTAAAGAATTCAGAGATTTGAAAAGATGTTATTCTCGATTGAAATTTCTTTAATTCTTCATTTAAATCACCACCCTTTAAATATAGAATGCCATTTTTTAGATCGTTGTACGACTCTTTTTTGATTTTTGTTCTTACCCAATTGTAGAAAGAAGGGAAAGCAGTAACTGCTCTACTTACAACAAAATCAAATGGATCTATTACTTTTTCAGCTCGTATTTGTTCTGAGCTTACATTTTGTAATTTTAACGATGAAGATATTTCCTGTACAACTTTAATTTTTTTCCTAATAGAATCGATTAAGTGAAAATTACTCTCAGGGAATAATATGGCTAGTGGTATTCCAGGAAATCCACCGCCTGTTCCAACATCGAGAATGCTTGTATTAGGTTTAAATTTAATAACTTTTGCAATAGCTAAAGAATGTAGGATATGCCTTTCATAAAGTTGGTCAATATCTTTCCTTGAAATAACATTTATTTTATCATTCCATTCTTTATACAAATCTTGTAATAAATCAAATTGCATGATTTGCTTTTCCGTTAATTCGGGAAAGTATTTTTTTATGATATCCATATATTCAGGATTATTTAATGTTGGGATTGCTGTTTTTTAAAATATTATAAAGCAATTCCCTGGCTCTAAATAGTTGGGCTTTAACTGTACCAATAGGCAGGTCAAGCTCGTTTGCAATTTCTTCGTACGAGTATTCTTTGAAATATCGAAGTTCAACTAGAGTTTTATACCTGGGTTTTAATTTTTCGACAACGCTTCTTGTTAATGCCATGCGTTGACTTTTTATCATGTCTTCTTCAGGGTCAGGAGTATCTGCTTGAAGCGGAGTCCCAATGTTTTCCTGGTCTTCAGATGTTTGATCCAATGAAACTAAATTGGCTTTCTTTTTTCGAATAAAATCGATACAGTTATTTGTGGCAATTTTAAAAAGCCAGGTACTAAAAGCATAGTTCGGAGTATACTGAGCTATGTTTTTAAATGCTTTGCCAAAAGCTTCAATAGTTAAATCTTCAGCATCGCTTTTATTATTAACCATCTTAAGAAGCATATAATAAATGGCGTCTTTATACCTATCTAAAAGCTCGGCGTAAGCTTTCTCATCACCACTTATAGCAAGCTTTACAAGCATATAGTCATGTCTCGCTTTTTCCGATAGATTAGGATTTACTTCCATTTACTCCTTTTTGATGTGAAATAATTTGCTAAAATAAACGAAAAACTTAAAAATGGCATTATAAAATCGTAAAGAAGTGAAGAAATTAATATGTTTTTTTCATCTAAACGGTTTATAGCTGACTTATAAACAATAAGTTGTATAATCATTCTAAAGCCAAATGCAGCGAGTATATAAATATAAAATTGTTTAAACCAGATCAGTGATAAAACAAAAAGAGTATAATATGCTATTCGGCTAGAGTTTTCTAAAAATAAACGCCATTTTGTTCCAAATCGATATAGTTTTCCTGTAGATGTGTGCCTTTTTTTCTGTTTAAACCATGCTCCAAAACTTTTTTCGGCTATAGATCGTGTAATAGATTCTTTAGAAATTTCAATGGTGGTATTTTTTTTGGTTTTAGCCTGGTTTACAAACAGATCATCATCGCCTGATTCAATATGGTTATGACTGGCAAATCCTTTGTGCTTAAAAAATAATGATTTTCTGTATGCCATGTTACGGCCTACACCCATGTATGCTTTTTTAGCTATAGCAAATGTTAAATATTGTATTGCAATAAATAAAGTATCGAAACGGATAAGGTTGTTAATAAACTTTTTTTCTCTTATATATCCTCCATAACCAAGAACAATTTCTTTTTCACCATAAAAATTACTCTGCATTTTATCAATCCATTTATTGCTTTGAGTTACACAATCTGCATCTGTTAACAATAATAAATCATTTTTTGCGGCTTTAATACCAATAGTTAAAGCTAGTTTTTTGCTATGATAAAACTTCTCATCTTGTTTTATAGTTGTTGTTTTAAGATGTTTATATTTTTTCTGAAGTCGTTCCAGAACGAATTCTGATTCATCTTCGGAACAATCATTAACAACTATAACTTCGTAATCAGGATAATCCTGGGTTAAAATGGATGGTAAGTTCTTTTCAAGGTTTTCTTCCTCATTCCGAGCACATATAATAACCGATACAGGTTCTTTTTCTATTTCTTGATGTGATTTATTTCGATAAAAAACAATCCTGGAATAATAGAATAAATAAAAAAATAACTGAATAAGTAGGCTTAATCCAAAGGCTATTAGTATTATGTAAATTGGATTGGCAATAATAAAATCTATATATTCCACTTTTTCTCTTGAGTTTATAAAATGTTAAAGGGCAATTTTATTAAACATTTTTGGGTTATACAAGAATAAAGATTCTAAGAAATGAAATATTTATTCACATTTTTTATCTTTGCCACGAAATACGATTGATATGAAATTTGAGATATACGCAAAAGAGCCAAATTCAAAGGCAAGAGCTGGGGAGTTAACAACAGATCATGGAAAGATACAAACACCAATTTTTATGCCTGTAGGAACAGTAGGGAGTGTAAAAGGTGTAAATCAACGTGATTTAATTGAAGATGTTAAAGCACAGATTATATTAGGAAATACTTATCATTTGTATTTGCGTCCGGGAATGGAAACCATGCAAATGGCAGGAGGCTTGCATCAATTTATAAATTGGGATCGACCAATTTTGACTGATAGTGGAGGTTATCAGGTTTTTTCTCTAGCCGATAATAGAAAGTTAAAGGAAGATGGAGCTCATTTTAGTTCACATATCGACGGATCAAAGCATATTTTTACTCCGGAGAACATTGTTGATATTCAGCGAAAAATTGGAGCTGATATCATCATGGCTTTTGATGAGTGTACACCATATCCATGCGATTACGATTATGCAAAAAAATCGATGCAGTTAACTCATCGATGGTTAGAAAGAGGCTTAAAACGATTTGATGAAACAGAGCCTTTGTATGGACACAAACAAACTTTTTTCCCAATTGTCCAAGGAAGTGTTTTTAAGGATTTAAGAATTGAATCAGCAAAAACAATTGCCTCGCACGATAGAGATGGTTATGCCATTGGTGGCTTATCGGTTGGTGAGCCTGTTGAAGACATGTACGACATGATTGAAGTTGTAAATGAGATTTTACCTGAAGATAAACCTCGTTATTTAATGGGAGTTGGAACTCCGGTTAATATTCTGGAGGGAATAGCTCGCGGGATTGATATGTTCGATTGCGTAATGCCAACTCGTAATGGAAGAAATGGTATGCTATTTACTAAAAATGGTATAATAAATATAAAAAATGTTAAATGGAAGAATGATTTTTCAGCAATTGAAGAAGATGGTGCTTCCTTTGTTGATACTAAGTTCTCAAAAGCATATTTGCGCCATTTAATTATGTCGAAAGAGATTTTAGGTGCTCAAATAGCAAGTTTACATAATTTAAGTTTTTATCTTTGGTTGGTTGGCGAAGCCAGACAAAGAATTTTAGATGGATCATTTTATAATTGGAAAAATGTAATGGTTCAAAAACTAGCTGTCAGATTATGAGTTTTTTAGGATTAAAGAAAATAGACATATATATAATCAAGAAGTTTTTAGGAACTTACTTTTTTGCAATACTTATTATTATAAGTATTGCCGTTGTTTTTGATATATCCGAAAAAGTAGAGGATTTTATTGAGAAATCGGCTCCATTATCAGCAATCGTTTTTGATTATTATATGAATTTCATCCCATACTTCGCGAATTTATTTAGCTCACTATTTACATTTATTGCAGTAATATTCTTTACTTCAAAAATGGCTTATAATACCGAGATCATTGCTATTTTAAGTAGTGGTGTTAGTTTCAGGCGAATGATGTATCCTTATTTTATTTCGGCTTTAATTATTGCTTTATTATCTTTTGCATTAATGGCATATATTATTCCTCCTGCTAATGCTACCAGAAAAGATTTTGAATATAAATACATCAAGAACCCTATTAGAAATACCGATAAAGATATCCATCTTCAAATAGAACCTGGTTTATTTATTTATATGAAGAGTTATAATACAACTAACGATGTTGGATATAAATTTGCGATGGAAAGATTCGAAGATGGAATCTTAAAATCAAAGCTAATATCGGATTATGTAAAATGGGATTCTACTGCAGCAAAATGGACCATTCGTAATTATTATATTCGAGATATTGATGGATTAAACGAAAAAATATCAAAAGGTTCAAAAATTGATACTACTTTAAATATGGTTCCGGAAGAGTTTAAACGAATGAAAAACTTTACGGAAACTATGAATCTGCCCCAACTCAATGCTTATATAGAACAACAATATATGCAGGGTGCCGATAATGTAGTAGAACTATTGATTGATAAATATAGCCGGTTTGCATATCCGTTTTCTACATTTATATTAACCTTAATCGGTGTTGCTTTATCGTCACGTAAAGTGCGTGGTGGGATAGGTATGCATATTGGTTTTGGTTTGCTTTTAAGTTTTTCATACATCTTATTTATGCGATTTACAACCATGTTTGCTATTAGCGGAAGTATGAATCCCCTTTTCGCTGTTTGGTTACCTAATATAATATATACAATTATAAGTATATTTTTATATCGACTGGCTCCTAAGTAATATGACTTAAAAAATTCCTAACTTTGCTTAGAAAAGCTATTTTATATAGTGTAAATTATTCGACTGGATATTAAGGTATTGACTTTTTACGTGCAATTTAAGTTACAATTAAATTTTCATAAATAAGATTGATTTTGTAACGTTGCATTTATTTTTAGAAGAAGTGCTTATGAGATTTATTTAAATTATCATGGGTAATTATTAACTAAATGAACAATTTATGTCTTTGAAAAGAAAAATTCTTGAACTTCAAAAGAAACGAGAGAAAGTTCTTCAGGGTGGCGGTGAAAAAGCCATTGAAAAGCAAGTTGCAATGGGGAAAATGACCGCTCGTGAAAGAATTATCACGCTATTAGATGAAAACTCATTCCATGAGTACGATCTTTTTGTTGAACATGAAGCTCGTGATTTTGGAATGGCTACTAAGGTTCTTCATGGTGATGGTGTTATAACAGGTACAGGAACAATTTATGGCGCTCCGGTATGTATCTATGCTCAGGATTTTACTGTTGCCGGTGGATCTTTAGGTCTAATGCATGCTAGAAAAATTACCAAAATCATGGATCATGCGATGAAAATGCGTGTTCCAATTATTGGAATTAATGACTCTGGTGGAGCTCGTATTCAAGAAGGTGTTAACTCATTAGCAGGTTATGGTGAAATATTTTATCGTAATACAACTGCATCTGGTGTTATTCCTCAATTATCAGTTATTCTAGGACCTTGTGCTGGAGGAGCTGTATATTCACCTGCACTAACCGATTTCGTTTTTGTAGTTGACAAGATTTCAAAAATGTTTATCACTGGTCCTGAGGTTATCAAAACGGTTCTTGGCGAAGAGATTTCCATGGAAGATCTTGGAGGAGCAAGAGTTCATAGTGAAAAAACAGGTAATGCACATTTTTATGCTGAAAGCGAGATAGAATGTTTTGATCAGATTAAAAAACTGATAACTTATATTCCTTGGAATAACGATAAAAAAGCTCAGGCATTTGAGGCTAAGGAACCAAAGATTGATCAATTCAAAATTGATGAGATCGTACCTGGTAATCCTAAAGAACCTTATGATGTTAGAGATGTAGTAAGAGCAATTACAGATGATTCTGATTTCTTAGAAATTCAGGAGCTTTGGGCATCAAATATTGTTATAGGTTTTGGTCGCTTAGATGGACAAACGGTAGGTTTTGTTTGTAATCAACCACTTATTCTTGCTGGTGTTCTTGATGTGGATTCATCAGATAAAGCAGCTCGATTTATTCGTTATTGTGATGCATTTAATATTCCAATTGTAACCTTAGTTGACTTACCAGGATATCTTCCAGGTGTTGACCAGGAACATGCTGGAGTTATTCGTCACGGTGCTAAAATCCTTTATGCATATTCAGAAGCTACTGTTCCAAAGATTACAGTTATTCTTCGTAAAGCTTACGGTGGAGGTTATATTGCAATGAACTCGCGTCACTTAAATGCCGATTTCGTATTTGCATGGCCAGGAGCTGAGATTGCTGTAATGGGACCAGAAGGAGCAGCAAATATTATTTTCAGAAAAGAAATAATGGGTGCTGAAGATCCTGAAAAAATGCGTAAACAAAAGGTGAAAGAATATAAAGAGAAATTTGCTAATCCTTATGTTGCAGCTGCAAAGGGCTATGTTGATTCTGTTATTGAGCCAGAAGAAACAAGAAAACTATTGCTTCATGCAATTGAAGTTTCGCAAAATAAAGTGGATAAGAAACCTTATAAGAAACATGGAATTCCTCCATTCTAAACTTTAGACTTATGGCAACAAAAGCAAAAAAGGAAATGGAAAAAGTGTCAATTCCTGAGAATAAGGAGGAAGCACCAAAGGTTCGTTACAGCAGCTTAATGCTTCAAGAACAGGGGGCTAAATACAAAACTCTTTTAACAGAAAAATATAAAAACAGACCTAAATGGGAAGAACCAGATCCAAAGAAAATATCATCTGAAATTCCGGGAACTGTTATTAAAGTTTATGTTGAAGAGGGACAAAAAGTTAAAGAAGGCGATTTGATGATGGTTCTTGAAGCAATGAAAATGAAGAATAAAATTTATTTTCCAATTGATGGTACTGTAAAGAAAATTTATGTTACTGAAGAAGAAAAGATTCCAAAGAATCATTTGATGATTGAACTAAAATAAAATTAAAGTCCGAAACATTGTTTCGGACTTTTTTTTATAATGTTTCTGTCCAAACAAAATAATTCGGAAATTTGTTCTTTAAATCAATGGGGTTTTTAAATATTCCATAAACAGCAGATCCACTTCCTGACATGGATGAATAAATTGCTCCCTGATTATATAATTCGTCTTTGATATTTCCTATCTCAGGATGATCTTTAAATACCGAAGATTCAAAATCATTTTTAATTAAACCTTTCCATTCTTGAATTGGGGTGTTAATTATTTCTTTTAAGCTGATTTCTGCCTTTTTTGGTGTTAACTTAGAATATGCTTGTGCTGTACTGACATGGATTCCCGGATGAATCAAAACCAAAAAGTAATTCATTAATGATAAATCAATTTCATTTAAATTATTTCCTTTTTCCTTAGCAAAAGCAGGTTTGTTTAGAATAAAGAACGGGCAGTCGCTACCGATTTGTTCTGCGTATTTTATTAAGGCAGAATTATCAAGATGAAGCTGCATCATTGAATTTAAAGCTCTTAATGTAAAGGAGGCATCAGCAGATCCACCACCCAAACCAGCACCAAAAGGAATTATTTTATGTAAATGTATATTTACAGCTTTTAAATCATAATTACTATCTAACACTTTAAAAGCCTTATAGCATAGATTCGATTCAGGTTGTTTATTTTCTACTGTTAAGCCTGTATTCTCAAATTTAATTTCATTATCTGATATATTAACTTCCAAAATATCAGATAATCCAATAGGATAAAAAACAGTTTCGATATTATGAAAGCCATCAGGTCTTTTTTCAGTAATGTTTAAGCCAATATTAATTTTGGCATTGGGGAAATAAATCATCTTTTTAGATCAATTTTGATATACAAAGTTACTATTTTAAGGAGAATCAAACACGCTCAAAATTAATTAACAAATTGTTAATAACTGTGGTTAAAAAAAAGTACGAAAAGAATACTATGATTAATGTGATAATGATGCTCGTATTATTACCTTTGGTCTCCCAAAATTAATATATATAAAATGGCCGGACCGAATAAGAATTATCCTAAGAAAACAACAAATGTTGATGCACTGCTCGATTATGGTAAGTTGCCACCACAAGCTCCTGACTTGGAAGAAGCTGTACTGGGTGCTATTATGCTTGAGAAAGATGCAATTATTGCAGTGATGGATATACTTCAGCCTGAAAGTTTTTATAAAGAGGGTCATCAGAAAATATTTAAAGCAGTACTTGATTTATCTCAAGAACTGCAACCTGTCGATATTTTAACAGTAACCGAAGAACTTCGAAAAAGAGATGAGCTCGATTTAGTAGGAGGGCCATTTTATATCACTCAGTTAGCCAGTAAAGTTTCTTCGGCAGCACACATTGAGTATCATGCTCGAATTGTTGCACAGAAGTATATTCAAAGGGAGTTGATACGAGTATCGACCGAAATTCAGACCAGGGCCTACGACGATAGTATTGATGTCAATGATTTAATAGATTTTTCTGAGTCGCAGTTGTTTAATGTTGCAGAAGGAAACATCAAAAAAGAAACAACGAAAATCGATTTAGTTATTCAAGAAGCCATTAGTCAGATTGAAGAAGCAGGTAAACGAACCGATGGTTTAAGTGGTGTGCCTTCGGGTTTTACTAAGCTTGATCGGGTTACTTCGGGTTGGCAGCGTTCCGACTTGGTTATTATTGCTGCTCGTCCATCCATGGGTAAAACAGCATTTGTGTTATCTATGACACGGAATATGGCAGTTGAACATAATCAGGGAGTAGCCATATTTTCTTTGGAGATGGCATCTGTTCAGTTGGTAAATCGTTTAATTGTGAGTGAAACTGAATTGTCGTCCGATAAGATTAGAAACGGGAAATTAGAACCTTTCGAGTGGGAACAGTTAGAATATAAAATCAAACGATTAATTGATGCTCCAATTTTTATTGATGATACACCAGGTATCTCGGTATTCGAATTAAGAGCTAAATGTCGTCGTTTGATGAGTCAGCATACCATTGACATTATTGTTATTGACTACTTGCAGTTAATGACCGGACCTCCCGAAACCAGAGGTAATCGTGAGCAGGAGGTTAGTATGATATCGCGATCCTTAAAAGGGATTGCTAAAGAACTGAATGTTCCGGTTCTTGCACTTTCGCAGTTAAACCGATCGGTTGAAATGCGTTCAGGAACAAAAAGGCCTCAATTATCAGATTTACGTGAATCAGGAGCCATTGAACAAGATGCCGATATGGTATTGTTTATTCACCGTCCCGAGAAATATGGATTTATTGAGGATGAAGAAGGAAATTCATTGCTTGGATTAGCCGAAATTATTTTAGCAAAACATAGAAATGGTGCCTTAGAAGATATCAGATTGCGATTTAGAGGCGAGCTGGTTAGATTCGAAGATTTGGAAGAAGATTTTATTGGAGATTTTCCGGTAGAACAAGATATGAATGGTGGAGCAAAAACATTTGGATCGAAAATGAACCAAGATAAGTCATCTAATCAAAACTCTGATGATGATATGTTTGACCTAGGAAGTAATAGAAACTTTGATAACGAAGCTCCTTTTTAAAGAGCTTTTTTTTATAGTATTTCCTGTAATTCTTTTAAAGAATTTATCTCATGAGTTATATCTTCTGAATGTTCCTTTTTAAAAGGATTAAAGAATACCTGGTCTAAACCATAATTTTTTGCTCCAAGTATATCCACTTGCAAATCATCGCCAATCATTATACTTTCTGTTGCTGTTGCATCTGCATTATTTAATGCATGTTCGAATATGATAGGATTCGGCTTTTGTGCTCCGGCATTTTCCGAGGTAAAAACTTTATCAAAATATTTATCCAGATTACTATTTTTTAATTTAGTGAACTGAACTTCGTTAAAACCATTGGTAATAATATATAGTTTGTATTTATCTTGAAGGTATTCTAATGTTTCATGAGCATGAGGGAATAAGCTCTTTTTTGTAGGGCTTATGGTTATGTAATCATGTGAAATCTTTTTTGCAAGTTCGTCATCGTTAACTCCATATTCTTCCAGGGTTAACGAAAAACGTTTATAACTTAAGATGGATTTTTCAATCTTGCCTTCGCGGTAATCTTGCCATAATTTATCATTATGTTTAACATATGTTGTGTAAAAATTATGGAACGATTTAAAGATTTTTTCTAATTCGTATTTTTCGAAAATATCTTTAAAAGTTTCAATTGCATTCTTATCAAAATCCCAAATAGTACGGTCTAGATCAAAATATATATGTTTATACTTATTCATCTCAAAAAAATAAATTTTTATGTGCAGCAAATTTAAATGTTTTCATAAATTACATTGATGTGTTTAACATGTTTTAAAGTAGTTTTTTAGATGTATTTTTAACTCAAATTTAAATATTGTATAATGAAGAAATATAATTTAGTAATCATTTGTTCGATCATTCTTTTTGCATGCAATCACATGGATAAAGACAAAGAAGAGGTAAAATTAAATCAGTTTATGGATGAATGGCATCATTCAGCAGCAATAGCCGATGAGGATATTTTTTTTGGAAGTCTCGATTCTAATGCTGTTTATTTAGGAACTGATCCAAATGAGCGTTGGCTTAAACATGAATTTATGGATTGGGGATTAAAATATTTTGAGCGCGATACAGCTTGGGCATTTACTCCTTATAACAGAGTATGGGAGTTTTCAGAAGATATGAGCTATGCATGGTTTGATGAATTATTGAAAACACATATGGGAATTTGTAGAGGATCAGGAGTTGTAAAAAGATACAATGATGAATGGAAGATAAAACATTATAACTTGGCCTTAACGATATCCAATGATAAAATGAATGACTACAAAAAAATAATTGATATTGAGAATAAGTAGAATCAACTATTTAGTATGTAATCATAAAATCGGTCTTTCTATTTCAAGATTAATTGATTAATTTTAATAGCTTTTTAGAAGTACATTTTATTCACTACGAAATTAAAAATTATGAAACGGATCATATTTTTTATAGCAATATTTAGTGTCGTTCTAATGTCTTGTAATAGAACAGATACTGAAAGTAAATATGTTAAAAAAGTTGAATTAAACGAAGAAACGATTGCTGTTGGAATTTATAAGGCAACGGGATATGACTATCCTAATATTAAATATATTGCAGAAGCTATTAATATTGATGCAGGAATAGTATATGTTACTTTAACCGATGCCGATGTTTTAAAAACGAAGCTTGAAAATATTGACGTAATTATTTTTCCAGGAATGAAGAGTGGTCAATATATAGATCAGCTTGACGATGAAATTGCCCAAATTTTAAGAAACTTTATTACCCAAAAGGGTAAAGGAGCAATAGGAGTTTGTAGTGGTTGTGGAATTCTTTCAAACTCAAATAATAGCCAATCGTTGGGATTGGTAAAACTTGATTTTGATAAGAGTAATGCAGAATTAAGTAGTGGGTTATTAAATTTTAAATTGACAGAAAACGGGAAGAATATATTTCCTGATTTACAGGATTATGAAAATTTATTGATTCATGTTAGTAGCGATTTTAGTTTTAACCTGCTTGATACAGCAGGAGTAGAAATAGTTGCAAGCAATTTAGAAGGAAATATTCCTTTAGTTGTGACTACCAAGAGTGGAAATGGAAAAATTGCTATGTTAAATGTTAATGCAGAAACTACACCTGGAATGCGATGGATGATTCCTAGAATGGTACGATGGTCAACTAATAAGGAATATGTATGGTACGATAAAAATATTTTCCGTCCAGAATTATTCAATGAGCAAGTAATTATCGATGATGAATTAAATACTAAATTGAAAGAATTAATCTCGAAACTAGATAGTGGTAAAAAAGATGATATCATTGATGCTATGGACGAATTAGAGCAAATTTATCCTTGGGCTGCTGCAGAAAAGGTGAGATCTTTACTTATTGAAAAAAATGGCGATATTAAACTTAGAGCAGCTAAATATCTTGTTAATATTGAATATACAGTAGCTGTTGAGGATATGAAGAAAATCATCAAGAACGAGAGAAGCAGAAAAACAAAAGAAAAACTTTACGCATATCAAGTTGAACTTGAAAATATGATGGATCAAAACTAGGGATTAGGAAATGACAGTAACTATATTATTAATTGTATTAATTGTCCTTGTAAGCATTAACATAGTATTCTCAATTACAAAACAATCTTCTTCTAATGTAGCCCCACAACTGAAAGAAATTGAAAATACGATTTTAAAATTTGACAATACTTTAGAAAGAACAGAAAAGTCAATTAAAGACGAATTTCAAAGAAATAGAAAAGAAACTAATGATATTTCAAAGATAAATAGAGATGAATTAGCAAATTCTCTAAACACATTTGGGGAACAATTTTCAAAAAATGTTAAAGAATTAAATGATTTATTAAGAGAAAAGTTTGGTGACTTTAGTAAGCAACAAACCGAAATTAATAGATTACAGTCTGAAAATATTAAAGGTGTTGAAAATACGATTGAAAAACACTTAAAGGCTATTAGAGAAGATAATACTCAACAGCTTAATGAGATGAGAAAAACAGTTGATGAGAAACTTCAATCAACTTTAGAAAAAAGGCTTGGAGAATCTTTCAAACAAGTTAGTGAGAGGTTAGAGCTTGTTCATAAAGGCTTAGGTGAAATGCAGAATATTGCAACTGGAGTTGGAGACTTAAAGAAAGTGTTATCAAATGTAAAGACAAGAGGAGTATTAGGAGAATATCAGTTAGAGAATATCTTAGAGCAGATTTTAACACCCGATCAATATGCAAAGAATGTAGCAACTAAAAAAGGCAGTCAGGCTAATGTTGAGTTTGCACTTAAATTACCAGGTAAAGAAACAGATAAGGAAGTGTGGATGCCTATAGATTCAAAATTTCCAATTGAAGATTATCATTTACTGTTAGATGCTTTTGAAAAAGGAGATAAGGTAGAAATTGAAACAGCTCAAAGAGTACTAATTAAAAAGATAGAATCCTTTGCTAAGGATATTAGTGAAAAATATATTGATCCACCTCATACAACTGATTTTGGAATAATGTTCTTGCCTGTGGAAAGCTTGTATGCTGAAGTTTTAAGACACCCGGGTCTGTTTGAGATTTTACAATCAAAATATAAGATTACAGTTACCGGACCAACAACTTTATCAGCCTTCTTAAGTAGTTTGCAAATGGGATTTAGAACACTTGCTGTACAAAAACGAAGTAGTGAAGTTTGGGATATTTTAAAAGCTGTAAAGCTTGAGTTTAAAACATTTTCTTCAGTTCTAGAGAAAGCTCATAAACAAATTAATACGGCATCAGGAACACTTGAATCATTGAGGACTACAAGAACTAATGTAATTGAACGAAAGTTAAAGAATGTGGAGTCTTTTTCTGCGATTGATTCTAAAGAGATACTAGAACTGCCCGATAATGATTTTAACGATTAATAGGAGAGAATTCTTAATTCCTAAATTTTCATTTTTAATATATTAAAAATGCCAGTAAAAGAAATATTATACATTGGAAATCCTGTTTTAAGGGAAAAATCAGAGGATGTAACAGTTTTTGATCAAGAGTTATCTGAAATTGTTCAGGATTTAAGAAATACATTAATTGATTTTCAGGAACGAAAAAAAATAGGACGTGGGATTGCGGCTCCACAAATCGGAATACTTAAAAAGGTGATTTAATTGAGCCTGGCAGAGAGATATTTTGAACTTGTAAACCCAAAAATAACTTGGAAAAGTGATGAAACTTTTGAAGTTTGGGATAGTTGCTTTAGTTTCGATGTAGCTTTTTTTGTAAAAACAAGAAGATATCAATCAATAAAAGTTCAGTATCAAAATATGAATGGAGAACATTGTGAAGAAAAGTTTATGGGCGATTTATCCGAACTACTTCAGCATGAGATTGACCATTTGAATGGAATTTTGGCCACAGATCATTTACTTTCTAACAAAGATATTATGTTAAGGGCAGAGTGGGAGAAGAGATATAAGTAGCTAACATTTAAAACTTTCCAATTTAATTTTGTAATTTGATAAATATTTCATAACCTCGCAGGCTGAAATTTATTATTACATGAATCGATATATCTTATTTATATTAATAATTATTGTTTCTGGAATTTACCTTTATGGTAAACAAGAATCGGAAAATATTTATGCCGAAAGCTTTGTATTGAATGATTCAATACCGGTAAGTTGGAAAGATAAATTAACCGATTCGTGTGGAGTTCCTGTTCCTGCAGTTAATATTGCGTTTAATGGGTATCATTCTTTAAAAGGCCAGAATAAGTTAACTAATGATAGTTTATTAATTATTATCGATTTCAGTGCACCATCAACCGAAAAACGTTTTTATATTCTGGACTTAAAAAATCAAAATATAATAAAACAAACCTGGGTTGCGCATGGTAAAAATACAGGAGTAAATATAGCCGAGTCATTTTCTAATAACAGGCATTCCTGGAAAAGTAGTTTAGGATTGTATGTAACTGCCGAAACCTATTCAGGAAAACATGGTTACTCATTGCGATTAGATGGAATGAGCCGAGAGTTAAACGATAATGCTCGTAAACGTGCTATTGTAATTCATGGTGCGGATTATGTGAGTGAAGATTTTATTAAGCAGCATGGAAGGTTAGGTAGAAGCTTTGGTTGTCCTGCGCTACCAAATAATGAAGTTGCTAATATTATTGATTTAATTAAAGAAGGGGCGTGTTTGTTAATTTATCATCCATCGCTAATTCCTATATCTCAATTTGATTTAGAAAAATTGCCTTAATTTCTTCTTCATCCCGATTGTATACATCGTCGAAAAACACAATTGAGTTTTCGTTACCAGAGCAAGTGATATACTGAATGTGGATTTTTACTTTTTCTGAAAGATCAATTACCTGACGTTCTTTTTGGGCAATGAGTTTATCGAAATTTTCGGTGTTTTGATTGTAATATTTATTAGTTAAATATTGAGCTAATTTATCAGGGTTTTCAAGTCGAACACATCCATGAGAAAATGTTCTGTTTTCTCTTGAAAATAATCTTTTTGAAGGCGTATCGTGAAGGTATACACTATGATTGTTAGGGAAAATAAATTTTACCTGACCTAATGCATTATGCCTGCTGTTGATTTGTCGAATCCAGTATTTAGTTCCAAGAGGATCACTTTGACTCCAATCTATAATCGATTCATCAACAACTTCTTCGGTATTATTAATGATGAAGAAACCATTTCTTTTTAAATATGTAGAATCTCTTCGTATTTTATAAATCATTTCATTTCTAACAATACTTCTCGGAACTGTCCAATAAGGATTTGCAATTACCTTCTCGATGTTGCTTGATAAAATAGGTGTTGGAGTTTTCTTCTTACCAACAATAACATTAAAAGTTTCTTTATCCTTATTCGATTCAATAACATGAAGTTTAAACTCCGGAATATTTACAAATAAATAGTTTTCATCAGAATGTTTCAGATTTCTTAACCTGTTTATATTTAAGCAAGCTTGTAGATATTTGTATTCCAATAACGAAACAATAACTTCGTGCGATAGAATATTTAATAAAGTATCTTTAGGAAGAAAGAATTCTTCTTCTAGTTTATGTAATGCATCTGCTTTTGTGTTTAAAGAATCGAAAACAGGAGATTTTGTTATTTCGGTATAATATAAGCTTTGTGCAAGCATCTTATCATCAATAAATGCAGGAGTGGTATACTGAACTGAGCGATGTAAATCAATAAAATATTGTAAGGAATTCAATAGATTTTTATGATAAACCAAATTAGGTTGTACTGAAAGAATTTCATCTCTAAAATTGTTTTTAGTTAGAGCAGAATTTAATTTCTTAGGTAATTCTGTTATAAGATCAGTGTAATGATCTAAAGTGTCTTTTTCGACTATCCCGTGCTCTAGGTATAATAAAAATTTTAGAGCTGCAAAAGTGGTGCTTATTTCTAAATCAATTTTCTGATTTAATACATCATTACTATTTGCTCCGGTAATAAAATTGTTATTTAAATGATGAATTTTTTCAACACCAAAATAGTCAAAAGGAAACCCAAAATAACTCGAACTATCTAGCATGTTTAAAAACGTTGTGTGTGTGTTATTTGTGAATAAACCTTCAGTCCATACAGGTTTGTAATCTCTGTTTTTATAAAACTGAGTTACACTTTTATAAAGCTCTGTATGAAGACTGTAACTTGAATCAAAACCTAATTGATTATCAATAGAGTTAATTTGGGTTTCCAGTAAATTCTTAAAATGATATGTATTGATTTTTATAAGATGATTATTATATCGGATCGAAGTATTTTTATAACTGCTAAAAAGAATGAAGAATACAATTAAAATAGTATTAATTGAAAATGAAGTAAGAAAATGTCGAATTTTACTTCCGCTTTTGTAATCAAGCTCTAATAATGTTTCTTCTTTTTCCATTTGTCAGATGATTTTATTCTCATATACGGGCAGATAGGATAAAAAATAATTTTTTTGGATGAACAGTTAGCATGTTTTGATGAACTGCTAGATATTTTAAGTAAGAGTATTTGCGCGGTTTAACTATCAGATAATGAGACGTATAAAAAAGGTGATATAGATCACCTTCATTAATTATACGTTATACCTGCAATACAGAATTGTATGACAAAAAAGTAATAAGAAAAAGAGAAAAACTTCAAGTTTTTCTCTTTGTAAACCAATTGAATGGTGAAGATATAATATGTTGTGATATTTATAGTGTTTAACACAAGCTTTATGCCAAACAGTTTCAATATAAAGACGATAAATTCTTACAAATGATGCACAGTTTTTATATATTTGATATAAACTCTTTATATCAGTCCATATGAAAAAGAAATTATTCATATTCATATCTTCGGTTATTGTCATTTTATTTTTTAACGATTGCTCCCTATCATATAAAGCTAAAAAGAATCCCGATGAAATAGTACATGGTTATGTTGCTCCGGGATTTGAAGAGGTAAAACAAGAGTTTATCAATAATTATATTGAGAGAAATGAGAATGGTTCTGCTTTAGCTATTTATTATAAAGGCAAGAAAGTAGTAGATCTTTGGGGTGGATATCGTGATGCATTAACCAATAAAAAATGGGAAGAAAATACAAAAGTAATTGTGTTTTCCACCACAAAAGGTTTAGCTGCCATATGTCTGGCTATGGCACACTCTAATGGTTGGCTCGATTACGATGAGAAAGTTTCTACCTATTGGCCGGAGTTTGCCCAAAATGGTAAAGAAAATATAACGGTTCGCCAGTTGCTTGCTCACGAAGCAGGATTATGCTTGGTTGATGAAGTTTTTGAGATAGGAGATTTAGCTAATTTCGAATATATTGCTGAAATAATGGCGCGCCAAAAGCCTCTTTGGGAACCAGGTACTCAACATGGTTATCATTTATCTACTATGGGTATGTATATGAATGAATTAATGCGAAGAGTTGATCCTAGGGGTAGGAGTATTGGTCAATTTTTCGCTGAAGAACTAGCAGAAAAGTTAGAGTTGGATTTTTATATTGGTTTACCAGATTCAGTACCCGACAATGAATTAGCTAAAGTTTATTATCCATCGATTTTTCAGTTCATCTTTAATATGAAAAAGATGCCTAAGAAGATGAGAAAAGATTTTCGTAACAGAGAATCCATCTTATACCAATCATTTAAAATACCAGAAAAGTTTAGTCCTAATAAACGTTTAACTCAAAGTGTTGAAATGCCTTCAGGGAATGGAATAGGTGATGCACGATCTATAGCTAAAGTTTATAGCATTTTTGCTGAAGGAGCTAAGGAACTGTATTTTAAAACGGAAACTTTTGAATTATTAAAGCAACCAGCTACTATTCCTCCATCAGGAGCTTTTGATATTATCATGGGATTAGATACTTATTTTGCTTATGGCTTTCTCAAACCGGGTCCAAATCAGGAATATGGTGTTAACCAAACCGTATTTGGAACACCAGGTGCAGGTGGTTCATTCGGATTTGCCGATCCGGAAAACGAAATAGGATATGCCTATATTATGTCAAAGATGGGACTTTACCTCGTAAATGATCCTCGTGAGGTGGCTTTGCGTGAAGCAATGTACAGATGTATTGAAAGAATTAAAAAGTCGGAGTAGTACTATGAATAGTAATCAAATTATAACATGGTTACTGAATGGTGATGTATCAATACAATATCAAACCACAAGAGATTTATTAGGTGTTGATGATAAAAAAATGCAAAACAGAATTGAAACCGAAGGTTGGGGAAAACAATTCTTGTCAAAAAGAAATGTGAATGGTCATTGGGGACTAAAATTTTATCAACCTAAGTGGACATCATCGCATTATACCCTGTTGGATTTGAAAAATCTTTGCATCTCACCAAAATGCACAATAATAAAAGAAACAATTGACAAAATATTAAAAGAAACAAAAGCTGATGATGGTGGAATTCTCCCTATTGGAGAGATGCGGAATAGCGATATGTGTATTAATGGTGTGGTATTAAATTATGCCTCATACTTTCGAGCATCTGAAGACCAATTAGAATCTATTGTTGATAATATTCTTTCCCAGCAATTAGCAGATGGTGGTTTCAACTGTCGTCTAAATAGATCAGGAGCAAAGCACAGTTCATTGCATACAACCATATCTGTTTTAGAGGGAATTCATGAATATCATAGAAATGGATATTTTTATCGTATTGATGAATTACTAAGAGCTAAGAAAGAATCCGAAGAGTTTATATTAATCCATCGATTATATAAATCAGATAAAACAGGGGAGATTATTGATAAAAAATTTACTCGACTTACCTATCCCGGAAGGTGGCGTTATGATATATTAAGAGCTTTAGATTATTTTCAATTTGCAGGAGTTTCGTACGATGAACGTATGCAGGATGCTATTGATATCTTGATTCGGAAAAGAACAAAAGACGGCTTGTGGAAACTACAGGCTAATCATCCCGGACAAGTTCATTTTCATATGGAAGTAGTTGGTAAACCCAGTAGATGGAATACTTTACGTACTTTTAGAGTAATAAAACATTTTCAGCAGAAAATATAATTTAATATATTTAGTGCTTAATACATAAAGTGTTATTTATGCAAAATCGAAGTAAATATTTAATCATATTCATATTATCATTTATTCTCTACGGAAATACTTTATTTCACGATTATGCCCTGGATGATGCCATTGTTATTACTGATAATGCATTTGTGCTAGATGGATTTGATGGTATAAAAGATATTTTTTCGGAAGAGTTTTTTAGTGGTTTTTTCGATCAGAAGAATAAAAAGCTGGTAGCTGGAGGACGATATAGACCTCTTTCAATGGTTACTTTTGCTATTGAGTGGGATTTAGTCATGGGGTCGCCTTTCGATGGATTAAATATTAAAAGTATAGAGAATCGGTTAAATCAAAATGCAGATCCAAATTATATTCTACCATCGCAAAAATTATTAAAAGACCTGGCCAGGACAATTCATATTGATCACAGAAAACAAATGGTTCAGCAACAAGAATTGATATTAAAAGATTCTGGACTAAGTAGTCAGGAAAAAGAAATTGTCATTGTGAATCTAAATAAAATACATCACAGAAGAGGTGTTGTTTTATTTGTTAGTCACTTTATAAATGTTCTGTTATTTGCAATTACAAGTTTAGTGCTTTTTGTATTACTTCATATTTTACTGCCAAAAAATAGAAATGGCAATTGGTATCTTTCTGTTCCATTTATAGCTGTATTATTATTTGTGGTTCACCCCATACATACCGAAGTAGTTGCTAATATTAAAGGTCGCGATGAGATATTATCTTTATTGGGAGCTTTATTGGCTATGTTTTTTACTTTTAGATACGTTCAAAGGCAGAAACTTATTTATTTAGTATTCATATTTCTAAGCTTTGTTGCAGGATTATTTTCTAAAGAAGTTGCGGTTACATTTTTGGCAATAATTCCTTTAAGTATTTATTTTTTTAGTAAAGGGGACAAAAATTTACGGTTTGGTATAGTCATATTTATTCCACTTCTATTTGCTACAATCATATATTTCTATGTAAGACATAGAGTTGTGGGAGGAATGTCATTTGAACCTAGTAATGAATTAATGAACAACTCATTTTTGGGAATGAGTTTCAGCGAAAAGTATGCAACGATATTTTATACGCTTTTACTTTATTTAAAACTCCTGATTTTCCCACATCCATTAACTTACGATTACTATCCATACCATATATCAGTAATGAACTGGGGAGATATTTGGCCAATTATATCATTAGTTATTTATGTTATTCTTGGAGTTTATGCTATCATAAAATTTAAAAAGAAAAGTACTATTGCTTTTGGAATATTGTTTTATATCATAACCTTATCTCCAACTTCAAATATTCTATTTTCTATTGGTGTATTTATGAATGAGAGGTTTGTTTATACTTCTTCCATAGGTATAATATTGATTTTCGCGTATTTTATTTCTGTTAGATTACCATTGTGCATCAAGAATAAAAGATATGTAATGTACACCTTTATACTTATCTTGAGTTTATACTCCATAAAAACCATAAGCAGAAACCGGGATTGGAAAGATGATTTCACATTATTTACACACGATGTTGAAATTTCCAGGAATAGTGCCAAAAGCAATACATCAGCAGGTGGTAAGCTTATTGAAGAAGCTATAAAACCAGAAAATAGTTTGGTAAAAGATGAATATCTTAAAAGAGCTATAAAATATTTAAACCGTGCAATAACAATTCATCCAATTTATAACGATGCACTACTTTTAATGGGGAATGCACAATGGGAATTATATCACAATTTAGATAGTACTTTTAAATATTATCATAGGATTCTGGAAAGAACTCCTAAATTCAATGAAGTGTATACCAATATTTTTGAATCAGACATAAGGTCTGAATTTGAAAATGGATCAAGAGCCAAACAGAATATTGAAATATTACATTGGTTAGAAAAGTATAATCCAAACTATTTTAAAACAAACTATTATTTAGGAAGAGTATATGGAAGATATTTGCAAGATATTGAGAAATCGAAAATATATTTAGAGAAAGCAGCCAGTATTAATCCAAACAATTTGGTTGTTTTTAAAGATTTAGGTGTAGCTTATGGTATTTCAAAAGAATATGAGAAATCGGCCAATGCCTTTATAAAAGCAGTAGAGTTGGATAAGAATGATCCGACCTTAAGGATAAATCTGGCGATGACATATGCCAACTTGAGAGAACAAAATAAAGCACTTGACCAGATGGATCAGGTTTTGGGAATGGATTTGAAAAAAGATAATGCAAGACTTTTAGTTAGTTTGGCTTCGATGTATCAAAATATGAATCGAGCAGATAAGGCTCAGCAATGCTACTCTAAAGCAAAGCAATTAAATCCCGACTTATTTAAAAAATGATTAACGGAAATAAAATAGTAGTTGTATTACCGGCATTTAATGCAGAAAGGACCCTAGAAGATACTTATCAGGAAATTCCTTTTGAGGTGGTTGATGAGGTAATTCTTGTTGACGATAAAAGTCAGGATAAAACAGTTCAAAAAGCCAAAGAGTTAGGGATAAGGCATATTTTTCTCCATGAAAAAAATCAGGGCTACGGAGCCAATCAGAAAACTTGTTACAACGAAGCATTAAAACTTGGAGCCGATATTATTGTTATGCTTCATCCTGATTATCAGTATACGCCAACTTTAATTCCATCGATGGCCAGTTTAATAGCGAATCAGATGTATCCGGTTGTTTTGGGATCGAGGATATTGGGGAATGGTGCTTTAAAAGGAGGAATGCCAGTTTATAAATATATTGCAAATCGTATATTAACTTTTATACAAAACCTATTAATTGGAGGGAAACTATCTGAATATCATACAGGTTTTCGAGCTTATAAAAGAGAGGTGCTCGAACAGATTAATTATATGAAAAATTCAAATGATTTTGTTTTTGATAACCAGGTTTTAGCACAAATTCATTTTGCAGGATTTGATATTGCAGAAATAACTTGCCCAACAAAATACGACGAACAATCTTCTTCAATAAACTTTCGCAGAAGTATAAAATATGGTTTCGGGGTTTTGAAAACTTCGATGCAGTTTGCCTTACATAAGACAGGTCTTTTAAAATTTCAGATATTTAGTTCAAAATAGATTATATATATCACACTTTTAAGTGATATACATCACCATAAATTGTATAACTCAGATAGGCATACATCGTATCTTTGTATACATAAGTTAAGTTAATTTTAGGTTAATAAAAATTTGATAGGTTAGGGGTTAATAGTTAATAATCATCTTGCATGATTTAGTTTCGAAGCCCGGAAGTTTTTCCGGGCTTTTTTGCATCTTTGTGAAAGTGAAAATTTTCTTTTATCATTGCCTTTTAATTTGTAATAAATCATTCAGGATGAAGTTTTTTATAGTCATATTACTTTCGTTAATCAGTATTTTTACATACTCTCAGCAGCTTAATAAAATTGGTAAAATTGAGGTCAACGAAATCCCTCAAATGCCCGAATACAGAATTGATAAAATTAACGGGGAATATAAAATTATTAAAGATTCACTTTCTTTTGATGGGAATACTTTTTTTGAACTTCCTAATGGTTTTATATCTAGTTTAGAAGTTTTTGATGACAAAAAGGATTATATCAAACATTATGATGCAAATGGTAAATTACGAGTTACTATTTTAACCGATAGAATTATTAACCTGAAAGTATCTACTGATGGAAATGAACTGGCTTTTTTTAATACTGAAAATATATTACACATTAATTTGAATAATTACCATATAGATACTTTGTCGGGATCTTTTACTTATGCTTTTATTGGACAGCACGATTTAATTTACTATAATTCAGAACAAAAGAATATTAGTTACAAAGGAAATCTTATAAGTATAGAACAAACTCCAATTCAGTTTTTTGAATTTAAACAAAAAGTTTTTGTCATTACGAAAAATACCATTTTTGAAATTATAGGAAGTACTCTGAATTCAAGGCTTGAATTCGAAGGAGAGTTCTTCGATTCAAAGATTATTGGCGATAATTTCTATTTTGTCGATAAAGTGGAAAAAAGAAAAGACGAAAGCTTCTCATTGTATAAAACTACTGATTTTTCAAGGATTATGTTAATGGATCGTATCGATGAGTTAAATAGATAATTTAAAATCTTAGAGAAAGGCAGCTTAACCCACCATCTAATTTCTGAAACTCAGATAAATTTATTTCTATTGCAGCGTATCCTAAAGTTTCTATTTTCGATTTTGTTTTTGGAAAACCTTTTGGTACTAAAACAGAGTTGTTAACACGTAAAGAGTTAGCTGCATATGCTTCGTCAGAATCAATCATTGTTTTATGATAACCAGCAAGCTCTGGGATATGATAAAACTGTTCCTGTACAAGGAGGTTATTATCGCCAAGGTAATTAATTCCTGTTTTAAAATGGAGAATATCTTTTACTGAAACAGCATTAGCGTCATAGTGATGTTGAATTAAAAAACTAGATAATTGTTTAGCACCTTCAGCATTTGTTCTGTCAGAGATTCCAATGTAAAATTTCTGGTCGGCTTGCATAACATCGCCGCCATCTAAAGTTCCAGGCTCTTCAATTTCATATAGCTTTAATAGAGGTTCAAGGACTTTCTTAATTTCTATCTCTTCGCCACGTCGTCTTATATCTCCCGGACGCGAAATTACTCCAAAATCTTTTGTTACAATAGCAGTATCTTCAACAAAACAAGAATCAGGGAAGTGTGAATCGGCATCTAAAACAATTAGCTCAAGTCCACATTTTATTAAAGCTTCGCAATATGCGTCGTGTTGTTTTAATGCTAAATGAATATCAGGTTTCCCAAGATTTGCAGTGGTAATTCCATTAACAAATGTTTCTGCAGGGCGGCGCACAATTGCTTTTGTGAACATAGTCGTAGTTTTTTTCTGTAAACTGGTATATTATAGATTTCTAAGTTAAACTATTTAAGTTAAATTAGCTCTAACTAAAAAAATATTTTAATATGAGAAAACTGGTATTATTTATTATTACAGCTATAATAATAGCATCGTGCACACAGAAAGTAAGTACGGTAGATAATCTTAAAGAAGAACTTCAAAAAATACGTGAAGAAAACGGAACACCCGGAATCAATCTGGCAATCGTAATGCCTAACAATGAACTTATTTCTGTTTCGGATGGTTTTGCCGATAAAGAAAAAAAGATATTAATAAAACCCGAAGATAAAATGTTTTCGGGAAGTACCGGGAAAACCTTTTGTGCTGCTATTATTCTTCAACTAATAGATGAAGGCAAATTAGCTGTTGATGATCTAATTTCGAAATATTTTGGAGAGGAAGAATGGTTTAATAGAGTTCCAAACTTAAATGAAGTAAGTATTCGAATGTTACTGAATCATACCACTGGGATTCCTCGTTATGCATTTGATAATTCGCTTTGGAAGATTATGAAAGAAAACCCGGATAAGATATGGACAGGCGAAGAACGACTTTCTTTCATTTTTGATGCGAAAGCTGTGCACGAAGCGGGTAAAGGATGGGGGTATTCAGATACCAATTATATTATCTTAGGTATGTTAATTGAAAAATTAACCAATAATGATTATTATGCTGAGTTAAATAGAAGAATATTACAACCCTTAAAACTCAATAATACATTACCCGGTAATTCAAGAGAAATTCAAGGTTTAATAACTGGTTATACTTCATATCCTGATGTTTTTTTGCTGCCTGAGAAGGTTTTGTTAGACGTTGGCAAATTTGCATTTAATCCGCAAATGGAATTTACGGGAGGAGGAATTGCTTGTACAACTTCAGATTTAGCAAAATGGGGTAAAATGTATTATTCAGGGCAGGTTTTTTCTGATGAATCCCTAAAAATGTTAAGAACAGATAGTGGCTTCGAAACATCATTAGCCGATAATGCAAAGTACGGCTTTGCTGCTTTTATATGGAATGAAAACAACCAAATATCTTATGGGCATACCGGATTTTTCCCTGGTTATGTTACCATTGTAGAGTATATTCCTGAGCTTGATATATCTATGGCTATGCAGTGGAATACAGATCAAAAGAATCCCGAGAAATCCTTACACCAGTATTTAAACGATATTAAGATGTTGTTAGAATAATACGTTTCTAATATCTGATTATGAAAAGGTTGTAAATCTTATCTGAATTTATTAATTTAAAACAAAAATTCAGATGAGATTTATAATTACCTTTTTTATGGGGATTAGTATGTTAATTGCTGTATCCCAAAATTCTACAGATACCCTTTTAAAGAAAACTCATTCTTCAACGGATCAAGAAAAAGTAGAGATTTATCTGGCTATTGCTAAGTTAAACTGGCGTCTTTCTACCGATTCAATTTATAAGTATAGCAACTTAGCATACGATTTAGCACATAAAATAAAATACTTCGAAGGAGAAGCCAAAGCGCTTTCATATATTGGAGTTACTTTTTTTTATAAAGCAGAATATGATAGTGTACTTCATTATTATGATGCCGCTATTGAAAAGTTTAAAGAAAGTAATAATATGGCAGGAGCTGCTATTACTATTAACAATAAAGGAGTTTTATATAAACGTTTAGGTAATTTCTCAAAAGCAATAGATTGCTATAATCAGGCCAGGGAAATTCATGAAATAAGTCAGGATCATCGTGAGTTAGGAGGTACTTTATTAAATATTGGAAATGTTTATGATATTCAAAATGATTTTGATCAAGCTATGGAGTATTATTTTCTGGCTTTAGAAGAATTCGAAAAGATTAGCGATAAAATAAAAATTGCCTCAGCATATACCAATATCGGGCAAATTTATTCTGATCTAAAACAAGATTCAACAGCTTTGGATTATTATGAAAAAGCTTTGGTACTGCAAAAAGAAGAAAATGATTTATATGGAATGGCAAATTCTTATGCTGATCTTGGAATTGTCCATAAAACAATAGGCAATTATAAAGCATCTATAGTTTTTTTTACAAAAAGCCTTGAATTATATGAGAAAATGCAAGATCAGGATGGTATAGCATGGGTATATAATTACCTGGGAGTTGTTAATGCACTTATGAAAAACTGGGATGAAGCATATAATTTTTATCAGAAAACAGTGAATATCACCAGTAAGATAGGCGACACAGAAAGCCTAGCTTATGTTAAATACGATTTAGCTGAGATGTATTTCCATAAAAGAGATTGGGAGTTTGCGGAGAAAAGTCTTATAGAAAGTATTAAGCTTGGAAAAGCATTAAATATGTATGATTTATTAGATAAATCATATTTACTCTTGTCAAGGGTAGATTCGTCGCAGGGACAATTTTTATCTTCCTTACAGGATTATAAGTTACATGCTCAATTTAGAGATACTATATTTAATCAGCAAAGCGATCGCAATATTGCTGAAATACAAACCAGGTATGAAACTTCAAAGAAAGAACAACAAATTAAATTATTAGAGCAGGAAAGAAATTACCAGGAGCTAAAACTTAAAAATAATAAGATTATTGGCTTGATTAGTGTCATTGGATTACTTATACTCTTTTCGTTAATATTGGTTTGGTATAGGTCTATACAACGGAAACAGGCAGAAAAGGCTCTCCTTAAGAATACTATGGAAACAGAAGATAAAGAACGAAAGCGATTAGCTGAAGAGCTGCACGATGGAATTGGACCTTTATTGTCAACAGTTAAGATGTATATCAACGAAATAGAGGAAGCTAATAAAAACTTGTCTGAGAAGGAATTGCTTTTGCAATCGGATAAGATTGTAGATGAAGCTATTTGCTCAGCCAGGAATTTGTCGCATAATTTAATGCCGCAAAATATTGAAAAAGATGGATTGATAAAATCATTACAGGTTTTTACGAATAGAGTGTGTCTTAATAACAATCCAGAAATTGATATTAAACATATTGATATGGATGAATATGGACTATGGCAACAGCTTATGATTTATAGAATAATAACAGAACTAATAAATAATACCATTAAGCATAGCGACGCTCATAAGATCTCTATTCATTTTCAGAAACTGAATAAAAATTTAAATATTAGGTATTCAGATAATGGTAAAGGATTTCATGTTGAAAAAATACTTAACAATGGTCAGGGAATAGGCTTAAAAAATATTGTGTCCAGGGTTGGATCTTTGAAAGGAACAGTAGAGTTTCAATCAGCTCCTGGAAGTGGCTTTCAAACAGAAATTAAGATTGGCATCAAACACTTAATGAATATGTAAAATGAATGAAAAAATAAAAATATTTTTGGTCGATGATCACGAGATATTTCGTAATGGACTGCTTACCATTTTAAATAAGGTTGAGAATTATGAACTTGTTGGTGAGGCCATTGATGGTAATGAGTTTATAAGCAAATTAAAGAATATTAATCCCGATATTGTTTTAATGGATATAAAAATGCCAGTAATAGATGGCATTGAAGCTACAAAGAAGGCAATTGAAATTAATCCAAGCATTAAAATTATAGCCCTATCAATGTTTGGTGATGAGGAGAATCTACAAGAAATGATAAAGGCAGGAGCAAAAGGGTTTTTATTAAAAAATGTAACACGTAAAATACTTACACATGCTATTGATGTGATTATAAATGGAGGGAATTATTATTCAGAAGAGTTGCTTATTCATTTTACCAACAGTTATTTAAATAATAATAAAAAACAACAAGAAGAGTTGCAGATTACAAAAAGAGAAATGGAAATACTTCAGTTAGTTTCACAAGGACTTACCAATCAGGAAATTGCCGATATTTTATTTATTAGTAAAAGAACAGTTGATGGCCATAAAAATAGTCTAATTGTAAAAACAGGCTCAAAAAACATGGTCGATTTATTAATGTATTCTATAAAAAAGGGATTAATTGAAGTTTAGTTTATGTGTCTAAAAACGTTATTTGGAATTATTTTTCCCCAAAACAGGTAAAATACCTGTTTAAAACAAGAATATTTCGCTAACATCTCATCTTTAGATAGTTTAAACTTGTATGGTGCATTTCTGATATAGTAAAATGCGAATACTAGTCACTAACTAAAAACTTATAAACATGAAGAAGAGTTACTTTTTATCTAAAAGTAGAAACTTATTTCTATTTTTAATTTTAATTTTTATGGTTCACACTGTAAAAGCTGTTAATCCGCCAATGTCAGGATCCTATACAATTATTAAAGGAGGTGGAGGTGATTACTTAACCTTCAATGCAGCAATAGCTGATTTAATCTCTAGAGGCATTTCCGATCACTGTACTTTTAATGTGGGTGAGGGTACTTATAATGAGCAAATCGTAATCCCTGCTATTAGTGGGATTGGAGAGTCTGCTAATATCCTGTTTCAATCAGCAACAGGAAATCCCGATGATGTGATTATAACTTATAATGTGTCAGATCCATCTGCTAACTATATTGTCAAACTAGATGGATCAGATTATATTTTTTTAGAAGATTTTACTTTTCAGGTGGGAACAAATACCGCCTATGGGGTTTTAGTTAACATTGAAAATGGAGCCCATCATAATGCCATTATGAATAATAAATTTATTGGACATCCAACAATTAGTAAATCTACACAACATGCTCTTATTTATTCTGAGTATGGAAATTCTGTTGATAGTATGAATTTCATTTTTGGAAACGAATTTGAAAATGGTTCTTACGGAGTGTATTTTGCGAGTATCGATAACTCAAATCTTGAAAGAGGAAATACAGTTTACAACTGTAAATTTACCAATACTTTTGATGCTGCAGTTTATATGTATTTTCAGGATTCATGTACTGTTCGTCAGGATTCTATATTAAATTTTACATCAAGTCATTCAACAGTACCTTATGGTGTATATCTTAATTCCTGTAAAAGAGAGTATGTTTATAATAACCATATTATAATGCAAACCGAATCAGGTCAGGATGGAGGATATGGTATTTATATAGAAGATGGTTTAGGCGATTTAAATAATAGAGCTTATATAGCAAATAATTTTATCTCATTAAACATCAATAATACTTTTACTACCATGGGAATCATGTTAAACGATTCACCATATCGTGATGTTTTTTATAATAGTGTAAATATTACTGGAGATTATGATGGTAGTGTTGCTTTTAGAGTTTGGGGAACATCAGACTGGTATATTGCTCACAATAATATTTTTGCAAACCAGGCAGGTGGATATGCAATTTATTCAAGTATTGCTTCAAATTTTGCAAGCGATTATAATGATATTTATTCAACAGGAACCTATTTAGCTTACCATGTTTCTACTTCATGCACGGGTTTGTCAGAATATCAAACAGCAACATCAAAGGATGGTCATTCTCTTTCTGTTAATCCGGAATTTATTACAGATACAGATTTACATATTTATCACGCCAATGAGAATTTAGATGGAGCTGGATTACAGCTTTCAGGTACTAACAAGGATTTTGATAACAGCACAAGAGATGAAACAAATCCGGATATTGGAGCAGATGAATATACATACATGAATGATGAAAAAGAAATTTTAACATATAGTATCACCGAACAAACCGGGGCAGCTGTAATAAATTCTGAGAGTCATACTATTTCATTAGAGGTAGAATATGGTTCAGACCTGACTTCTCTTGTGGCTACATTTACAATATCAGAAAATGCATCTGTAAAGATTGGAACCACTGAGCAAATTAGCGGGATTACAGAAAATGATTTCAGCTCTCCGGTTATTTATGTTGTTACAGCAGAAGATAATACTACCCAAAACTGGACAGTAACAGTAACAGAAGCTTTAAACGATGAAAATGATATTTTAGCATTTAGTTTTGCAGAACAAACCGGAGTTGCAACCATAAATGATGTCAATCATACAGTTGATATTGAAGTTGATTTTGGTACTGATTTAACAAATCTTATCGCCAGTTTTAACTTATCGCCAGATGCTTATGCAAAAATAGGGGTAACAGATCAGGTCAGTGGTGTAACAATAAATGATTTTACAGATCCTGTTGTTTATAGAATATTTGCTGAAAATGGAACCGAACAAGAGTGGACCATCAATGTAAGTGTTGGTCCAAATACAGAAAATGATATCTTAACATTTAGTTTTGCGGAGCAGAATGGTGAAGCTACTATTAATGCAACAAACCATACTGTAGAAATTGAATTAGTTCCCGGAACATTATTAAGTAGCCTTGTAGCAACATTTACATTATCTGCGAATGCAGAAGCATATATTGGGGACATATTACAAGTTAGCGGAACAACTTCAAATGATTTTAGTTCAAATGTGGTTTATACTATTGTTGCAGAAGATGAAAGTGAACAAGATTGGACTGTTTCAGTTACAGTTGAACCATATCACGGAACAGATATTCTTACCTTTAGTCTTGCAGAACAAACCGGACTTGCAACGATAAATAGTACTACACATTCAATTGATATTGAAGTTGAAGAAGGAACTGATGTTACTTATCTTATAGCAACTTATACATTGTCAGAAGGAGCAAGTGTTTCGGTTAACGAGGGTATTCAGACCTCGGGAGTAACAGAAAATGACTTTACAAATCCTGTTACTTATACTGTAATTGCCGAAGATCAAACGGAACAAGATTGGATAGTTCAGGTTACTGTTGAAGATAATTCAACGGGGATAGAAGATTTGGAATCTCTTGGTTTAATGTTATATCCGAATCCAACAACTAATTATATTCATATTGTTAGCAATAATATTCAAAGTGGATTGGTGCAATTAGAAATTTTTGATATTACAGGAACTCAGGTTCTTTCCAAAGAAATTTTTCTCAATAGTAAATTAAATGTTACAATAAATTTTGATCAGAATGTAAATTCTGGGATCTATTTCTTACGCTTAAAAACATCAGAAAAAGTAGTTTCAAAAAGATTTTTGGTAAAGTAATTTGAGAAATATATAGGAATTAAAGAGTAATCATTTTTTTATGATTGCTCTTTTTTTAATTTCCTATGTATAATATCTTAAACTTTATGTTTTTTATATGGTTTAAAAAATTAGTTTTGTAAACTTTAATAATTAATTAAATAACTACAATATGAAGAAAATAACCATTTTATTGTTGGCGGTGTTTGCTTTTAGTTTTATTACTGAGGCACAACAAGATTTAAAGCCTGGGGATAAAGATTATTACAAATATAATTGGAAGTTAACGGATATTTATGCCGATTGGGAGGCCTGGCAAAAGGACTTAGATTATCTAAATGAGCAAGTACCAAAGTATTTAGATTTTAAAGGTACATTAGGAGAAAGTGCAGACAATCTATTAGCGTTTAGAAAATTTTCAGAAAAGAACTCTCAAATATCATCTAAACTATATGTTTATGCATCATTATCTCAAGATATTGATGGTAAGAATCCTATTTATGTAACTAAGTTACAACAAGTACAAACAATGTGGGTTGAATTGGGTAGAAATACAACCTGGGTTCAAACCGAATTAGCTGCAATACCACAAGAAACCATTGAACAATGGATGAAAGAAAACGATGAACTTGCAATTTATGGTCACGATTTCGATAGTTTCTATCGTCAGTTGGCACATATATTAGATGAGGAAACACAAAGAATATCTACATATTATAGTAAAGCTTTAAGTGCAGCTGGTAAAATTTACGGAACACTTTCTACAGCTGATATGGAGTTTCATAAAGTAACTCTTTCAAATGGCGAAGAAGTTGTTGCTAGTCCTGCAAATGCTTCAAGAGTGTATACTACTAATAAGAATCAAGAAGATCGTAAAGCGGTATCTGATGCTATGGCCGAAGCTTATGCTAAAAATAAGAATACATATGCTGAAATTATGAACGGTGTTCTACAAAGTCGTTGGGCAAGTGCTCAGCTAAGTGGTTACGAATCATGTTTAGATGCTGTTTTAGAATCAAACAATATTCCTAAAGATGTTTACATGAATTTAATTGAAGTTGCTGGAAATAATACAGAATCTTTATTAAAATATCGTGAGCTAAGAAAGAAAGCATTAGGTCTTGAAAAATATTATGGTTCAGACGGAGCTTTAGAATTAGTTGATTTTGAAAAAACATATGCTTATGATGAGGCTGTAGAAATGGTTGAAGCGTGTTTAGAGCCAATGGGTGATGAGTACAATGAATTATTAGGAAATGCACTTCAAGCTGGTTGGGTTGATGTTTATGAAAAACCTGGTAAAAGAGGTGGTGCTTATAGCTGGTCTGTTGAGGGTGTTCATCCTTATATTTTAATGAACTGGGCTGAGACAAGAGATAATGTATTTACTCTTGCTCATGAATTCGGACACTCAATTCACAGTATGTTGACCAATAAATATCAACCATATGCATATTCAAATTATGCAAGTATGGTTGCCGAAACAGCATCTACTTTTAACGAGAAAATGTTGTTAGATTATTTGATTCAAAATGCTAAGAGTCCTGAAGAAAAAATAACACTTTTAGTACAGGCAATTGATAATATTTCTGGAACTTTCTATCGTCAATCTCAATTTGCTGAATTTGAGTTAGGATTATATACTATGATCGAAAATAACGAGCCTTTTAATGCTGATATTATTGCAAATCTATATAGCGAAATAGATAAGAAATACAATGGAGAAATTATGGAAAGATCAGAGGTTTATCCTCATAGCTGGTCAAGAGTACATCATTTCTTTAATTATAACTATTACGTTTATAATTATGCAGTATCTTTCTCTTGTTCAAGTAGTTTATTTAATCAAATAAAGCAAGCTGATTCTAAGAAAGAAGCTAAAAAAGCTCAAGAAAGATATTTAGAATTATTAAAATCAGGAGGAAGTGATTATCCTGTTGAATTACTTAAAAAAGCAGGTGTTGATTTAACTACTAAAGAACCTTACTTAGCTGTTGTGAAAAGAATGGAAGAATTAGTGAATCAACTTGAAGAAGCTCTAAAAGAAGTAGGGAAAATTTAATCTCTCTGATAATATTATATTATTCCGGCTTTCTGTTTGTAGAGAGCCGGATTTTTTTAAAATTATAATTGTACTAATTTTTAATCTTTATCGTCTTTATTTTCAACTAATAAATATAAATCCTTATCATCTAAATATAAATAACCTTGCTCATAACAAAATTGATACACATCTCCTTTCTTTGTTGTATAAGTATGTGTATGGTAAGTGAAATTAAAACCATTTGTTAGTAAAGCTTCTTTTGTTACCATTGTTTTTCCCGATTGTTTGTTTAACTCCTGAAGTATTCGCCTGTTTTTTCGAAGGATGTTATTAATGTTGCGAACTGTATTGCTGGTATCACTGTTTAATCGGTTATTGTATGTATTACGACATTGATCGGAACAAAATTTCTTGTCGGCACGACCAATGATTTTCTCCCCACATTCGGGACATTTTCTTATGTTTTTCTCATTCATCTTTACTTTATCTTAGTTGTTGATAATTAAAGATAAAACAATTTGTAGCCAATTACAAACGACAACAAACGAATATTAACCGACTATACCCATTTAATAACCGAATGGATTGAGGAATGCATCTTTACTTTGTATCAACAAATTTTTATTAATCATTAAAATTACATGCTATGAAAACAATGAACAAAGTAGAGATTCAAGGATTTTTAGGACAGGATGCCGAAGAAAAAACATTTGAAAGCGGGCGCACTCTAGTGAATATTCGTTTAGCCACTAACGAGAGTTATAAAAATAATAATGGTGAGTGGGTTACCAATACAAGTTGGCACAATGTAACATATTGGAAAAATAAAAAAGAGGAAAACCTTGATTTTCTTAAAAAAGGAGAGTTGATATCTATAACCGGTAAGCTGAATAACAGAAAATATACCGACAAAAATGGTGAAGAGAAATACATTACCGAAGTAGTAGCAATGAGTATTGAAAAAGCTACAGTGGAAGTTTAAAATAATTTACGTTGATATTAAAAGGGATTACTCTTTGGGTAATCCCTTTTGTTATTTTAAATTGCAATATTAATTTTTAATCAATGGATTTAATAAATCAGGATATTGAAAAGATGATTATGGATCATGTTATTGCTCCATTATCATCAAGTACAATTGAAAAAGTAGATATAGCTATCGAAGATGTGCTTCTTAGGATGTATGATTTAATTCCTGATAATAAGCGAATATCTTATGGTAGAGTGCATACAGTTAAAGTATTAAGCAAATATTTGTTTCAGAAATCGGTATGCAAAGAATCTATCATACAGTTGTTCGAACAAACAAATAATTGGTATGCCAAATCTGCTGCTCTAGGTGTAATATCTTTTTTTGCTATAGATGATTATCAATCAAATTTAAAATATTTTGAAAAAGCGGCTGCCTGCGATAATTGGGATGTACGAGAAATGGCCCAGATGTTTTTCAGGAAATTGATAAAAAAGTATCCTGATGAAATGCAGAAGTATTTGGTTCAGTTAACAAAATCAGAAAATGAAAATGTTCGACGTTTTGTTAGCGAAACATCAAGGCCTGTTTGTGAAAACAGATGGTTTCAAAAAGAACCGGGATACTCATTAAGAATTCTAAGAAATTTGTTTAAAGAGAAATCAGCTTATCCAAGAACTTCTGTAGGAAATAATCTGAGCGATTTAGCACGATATAATCCTGAATTGGTTTACAGCCTTGTAAAGGAACTGGTAGATTCCGGTGATAAGAATTCATATTGGATCGCTTACAGGGCATGTAGAAATTTAGTAAAGAAAGAGCCGGAACGAGTAATGGATTTGTTAAAGCTTGATGAATACAAATACAAAAACAACAAATACACCCGAAGTGATAAAAGAAGTTAAGGCTAAATCATTATTACGAAAGCATAAAAAAGTAGATTCGTGGTTTGTGGCACGATATGGAATGAATTTGTACCGCGGTTGTTTGCATAACTGTGCATATTGTGATGGTCGCGCTGAGGGTTATTACGTTGATGGTGAGTTCGGGAAAGATATAGAGGTGAAAATTAATGCTCCCGAATTACTTCAAAAAGAGCTTAATCCAGCCAGGAAGAGAATCCCTTTGAAAAAAGGATTTATAATGATTGGAGGTGGTGTAGGAGATAGCTATTGTGCTGTGGATAAAAAGTATGCACTATCGAGACAGGTTCTTCAAGTTGTTTCTCAATACGATTTCCCTGTCCATATTCTAAGCAAATCAACATTTGTTGATAGAGATGTTGATCTGTTAGAATCTATCAAGCAGAAATCACAGGCAATCATAAGCTTTAGCTTTTCAGGTGTCGACGACGAGATATGTAAAGTATTTGAACCCGGAGTTCCTTCAGCTACAGAACGATTGCAAATGATTACAAAACTTAAAGCTCAAGGGTTTCCTGTTGGTGTATTTTTAATGCCTGTTATTCCATTTATTACTGATACTGCTGATCAGCTAGAAAATTCTGTCAGGAAGTTTAAAGAAGCCGGTGTAGATTTTATCATATTTGGTGGAATGACTTTAAAACAAGGCAGGCAGCAAGATCATTTTTACAAAGTATTAAAGGAATATAAACCTAATTTAATTCAACGATATCATGAGATATACAAAGGAGATAAATGGGGAGGAGCTTCTTATTCTTATTATCATTCAGTGAATAAGTTATTTCTTGACTTGGCGAATAAATATCGTATTCCTATACGAATACCGGCAAGACTGTATAACCAAGTTATAGATCAAAATGATTTAGTAACAGTAATACTCGATCAAATGGATTATATCCTTAAGCAAAAAGGAGAAAAATCACCTTATAGTTATGGAGCATATTCCGTTTCACAATTGAATGTACCTATATCTGAATATAGAAACAACTTAACTTCTTTAAAAGGAATTGGTCCTGTAACAGAAAAGATTATTTTAGAGATTTTGGATACTGGCACATCCAAATATTATGAGCAACTGATTAAAGCATAATCTCACGTTTAATATGCTTTGCGATTCTAGGTAACGATCCAGAAAGCTCGTCGAGTAGCTCATTCACTTTAATTAATTTGTATTTGTGTTTAATTAGGGATTGCCCTGATTTAATGATTGTTTCTTGAAGTTTCTTTTCGGAAATAGCTCCCTCAATATAGCTGGCTACTGTACTATACCAATAAATAATTGGAAGATATTTTGCTTTGCCAATGAATTGTTTTTCTTTGTTAACCAGATTGTAACGCTTACTTATTGATAATATTTTGGAGTATTTCTCTGCTTTAAAGAGTGCTCGGATATATTCGCTAAAAAATAGATGCCATCGATGTTTTAGTATCTCTTTTTTAAATCCATCCAAGAATGTTTCAGCATAACTAACTGCTTTATCAATAAGGTTGTTTGCCAGTAATGTCCTTATATAAAAAACAACAAATCCAATTTTATAGTAGTAACTATTTGTTTTTTTTAGTTCCGGAATTGATTCGGTCATTAATTTATGGGCTTCTTTATTTTTTTCTTCCTTAAGAAGAACGCCACATAAATTAAGTAAATAGAATAGATAGTCGCTATTATGTTGACGTATTGATAAATAGCCGTACTTTTCTGCGTGATCCAGTTCTCTCAATTTTAAATGCATCATGGCCCGATTAGCATAATAATTGGCAAGTATGCGTTTTGAATAAAAGATGTTGGTTTTAAACATCTTATCCAGGGTGTCATACAAAACTTTTAATTTATCAAATTCCCGGTAGTTGTAATATAAAAATGTCAAACGAACGACAGCTCTATAACGAGTATATCCATCAAGATTTTTATTAGCAAAAGTTTGTTTCAGGAACTTTTCCCAATGTTTTGATTCTGTAATGTTTTCAGCTGTAGAATGCTGTTTAATGATATCAAGAGTTGCACTGTTTAGTTTTTTATTTAACTCAGTTACAAGCTGGTATTGATCTTTATACTTTTCAAGATATTCAGAAACAGGTAGATAGTATTGATTGCGTACACGAATCAGTAAATAATCTCTATAATGTTGAAGAAGTTCATAAAACCGAATAAAATAATAATGAGTACTACTTGTTGATATTGTTTTCTCTAATAAATCTTTTTCTTCTTCAGGCATTATAGCATCTGTCATTACTTGCTTTTCAATACCAATTAGCCAGTCGTAATATTGATCAACATCAATATCTTTAAGATTTTTTTCAATCCAGTTTTTTACGTAGGAATATTTTCGTTTATCTAAACTACCATCATAAGGTAAGGTGTTTAATGGATTTTTACAGTTGTAGTTTACAAGGTTTAATATTTTAAGATTATCAGAGGTAGAAAACTGTTGTATTGATAAAAGATAGTCAATCTCATGTGGATATAATGAGTTGGCAAATTCAGTAAATTTTAATAATTTCTGTTTCATTCCTTAAATCTATATCAGGAAGAAAAGGTAAAAAAAAATAGGTAGGAAAAAAATTATTTATGGATAAATTAAACTGTTTGAAGCCAAGCTATAGCTTCATCTTCGTTAGTAAATATTTTGGTTTTTACCGAATTCTTATCTCTTTTATTTGTAATGTTTTTTATGGCTGTTTTTACAAAAATATCATCATTTATAAGTGTTGCTGAACAGTAGTAACCGGCTTTAATAGCTTCTGGCAACCATTCATTGTTTAACCACTTCTGATCTTCAACTGAAAAGACTTTTGCATTTCTATTATCAGTAAGTAATTTCCCTGTTTTATATTCAATCATAAAATCAATTGTTTTAATACAGGCTCCTCTAAAATCTATGCTGCGAGGAAAGTCTTTCCATTGGATATTAATAAATTGCAGTTCTTCGTTATAGAAAATCTTGCAAAAATCTTCGTTGTATAATTCTTTTTGATTCATTTGTAGAGTAGTTAATAAAAGCTTTCAACAAATACATTGCTGAAAGCTTTTAGGGTATACTATTTTAAGAAATTTGCTACTTCACTATTAAAAGTTTCTGATTTCTCAAACATCATAAAGTGTCCACATTTTGGAACCATTATAAGTTTACTGTTTTTAATCTCATTAGCTCCAGCTCTGGCAATAGGTTCTGTTTTTCCCGGATTTAAATAACGATTTGGTATAAGGTTATCATTTTCACCAAAGAAGATTAAAGTTGGTTGCTTAATATACTGTAGCTTATCAAAAACAGGCTCGTCTACCATACCTGCAACGGATTGGCTTACGGCATAGCAATAATTTTCGAAATCATTAGCTGTACGCATTGCAATTCGATCTTCGATCATAAACATTGCATCTTTTGGCATGTTATAAAAGTTTGTTGCCAGATTTGTCTCAATAGCTTCAACAGTTGTTAAACGAACCAGGTTTGGTGTCATTACATCTTTAAACCATAATCTTTGCCCCGGATGGAAAAGTTCAAAACCAGCAGGATCAACAAGAATTAGTTTCTCTACTTTATCAGGATAATGCATTGCTGCAACCATAGAGATTTGTCCACCCATTGAATGGCCGGCTAGAATTACATTTTCTAAACCAAGATTATCAATAAATTCAGACACTACTTTAGCATAAAAAGACATTTTCCCATTATGAGGGTTTTTAGAAGATTTTCCATAACCTGGCAAATCAATTGCAATACATCTATATTGCTTGCTTAACTCGGGAATATTCTTTTTCCAGGCAGGGAGATAACTTCCTAGACCGTGTATGAAAATTATGGTTTCACTTCCGCTACCTTCATCAATATAAGCAATATTAATGTTGTTTTTTAATTCTGCGTACTTAACAGTATAGTCGTAATCTAGTTCGCTCATTGATTTCATTTCATTAATATTTTGATAAGGAGAACATGAAATGATTAATGTGCTGAATAGTAATAATATAATTATATTTATTTTCATCTTTTTAGTATTTAAAAATTAAAACATTAACCATTTAAAAACAAGAAATGCTGTCCATGGATTGGTTGGGCGATCCGTATTATATATCCCATTAATATCAGTTCCATGACTTGATTCGTTGCTATCATAAAATTCTCCTAACCACATGTGAGCACCATGAAGTTCAAGGCTCATAAATGGACCAAAAGAATATTTTATAGCAGCATTTAGTTCAGTTCCCATATATTTTCCAGCATCTTGTGGTGCTACAGAACTATATGCCATTGCTGCTCCTACCTTTAAATTTAACTTGTTTGGAATAACATCTCTATAAAAGTTTGCAGTTCCTCCAGTTATTCCATATCCCATATTTGAGATGTCTGCTACAACAGGAGTATATCTATTAACAACATTCGCATGAGGAAATAATATATAGGCACCACTACTAATAAATACTGATGCTGGCATTCCCCATGTGTTTCCAGTGATAACGCCTGAGTAAGTATCATTATCTAAACCATCACCATCACCAGTGGTATAAATTAAATCAACAGAGAAATAATCATTTAAGGTTTGTCCATATCTATATGCTCCTCTTAAATTAGCAGCCATACCTCCAATGTCAGCTTTTTTACTCCAGGTACCGTTCTCTTTTGTGTCAACAGTTCCTAGGTTATAATTTAGGAATCCTGTTACTAAATAGCGGTCCAACCAAAAATCAGGATTTCGGCTAAAGAATGTACCTATCCAGGTAATATCTGCTTCATATTCATTGGTAGGAAGACCAAAATTAAACCCTCCATTATAATTTACAAGGGTACTATTTAATCCTTGTCCAAAGACAGAAACTCCACCTTGACCTTTACCTCTATCCATTAAATGGTAGACTGAACCGCCAACGTTCCACATGGTAGAAATCTTTTTTCTATATACCAGCTCCATTAAAGTAACATCATCTTGATCTTCAGCATTATTCTCATATAACTTGTAAAAACCTGCTTTTATTTGAGAATAATCTCTATTATGTCTGACGCTAATACCAACAGCATCAGTACCCCAATAGGCAAGTCTATATCCTGTAGTTGTCATCTTTTCAAAGAATGTACGGTAAGGATTGAAAGGTGTATCATAAAGTCTTTGTAGTCCAAGATTTACATACCAATTCTTAAATGGAATTAATTCAAGTTCCAGATTTTGAGTTTGAATATTTACCTGATCGGCAGAAATAGCTGATCCTTTATTTCCACTTAATCCGTAAGCCTGGTCTCCCCATGTCCAATCAATTTCAAAAGAAGCTCTTAAAATTGCTTTCCCGTTAAATAATTTTGGTTGATATATAAAGAATGGTAATATTCTTTGTTCTACATAATATGCAGTAACCGTATCCGATGTTGTGGATGAATTTTGTCCAAACATTCTACCAACTAACTGACCGTTGAAAAGGCTACTTTCTGGATAAAAGTTTGAACTTACTCCTTGAGTGATAAAAAAAAGCTAAGAACTGAAATTCTTTATTTGCTTTTGCAGTGTATGGAAGGTCATTCTCAAAATAGTTTATTGAAGAACCATCCAAAGATACTTTTTTGTTTTCTTGTTCTTGTGCTAACATAATATAAGTTGTTGACAAGAAGAATATAAGTATCAGTATTGAATTTTTTTTCATCATGTGTTTTAAGTTTTAATGAATGGCTAGGTAAAAGTAAAGTCGAATTTAAATGATTTAATTCGACTTTACAAAGTGCAATGCACTAAAAATGTGGTTTGGTTATTCTGTAATTCTTATAAATTTCTGAAGATTCCAATTAACTTCATTTATAACTAAAGTTCCACCATTTGAACTTCCAAATCCACCTTCTGGTGTTGGAGGTACATTTTGAGTCCCAGATGTTTGAACAACTTCGTACCATAATACCTCAGGAGAAGTCTGAATTTCAAAGATACCTTCAGAGGTTCCTGCAAAAGGTAATGTTTGAGTTAAAACGATAGTCCATATTTCATCGACAATAGATTTCTCTATTACAAATGTACCAGTATAAGTTACATCTGGAGTTGTGCTTGTATTTCCAATATTAAATTGCTCAACTAAATAAGTGTTGTCATCTAGAAACTCTGCATATATAGAATCTACATCAAAGTATGCTACTAAAAGAGTAGCAACATTATCGCCAGATGAATACCAATTTCCTATAATTCCAAGATCTTGAGTAACGCTCTCAGAAGTAATGATTTCAGCAGCTTCCATTGCTTTTCCTTTTACATCGTAAATACTGGTAGCATTAGCAGGTTGAACTGTAACTGTTTCAGTTCCATCAGTAACTGATGTAATAGTTAACGATATAGTCATTGATGTATTTCCAGCTGTATGAGTTACTTCATAGGTAAAATCAACACCTGCTATTGTTACTAAAATATCAGATGCTTCTAAGTTTCCTGTTTCATCTGTGTTTGCATATACTGGTTCACTAAATGTTACAGTAACAGTTTTGTTGTCATCAGAAATTGTAATGCTTTCAAATAGTGGACTTTTGTTTTCAGAATCATCACTACATGAACTAAATCCTATTATTCCTAAAAGGAATATTGTAATCCATAATAAACTTTTATTTTTCATAGTGTTATTGGTTTTAATATTTGTTTTAAAATTATTTATATATCTACTGAATTTGATTGTTGTTTTATATTATGTTGAGGTTGACTAATTGTGTGATAAATAAAATACTGACATCTAAAATGCACAATAACAAAGCTTTAAGCTATTAAAATGTGTTTGCGACTTAATTATATAGTTATCCCCATTTAATTACATTTGCTCCCCATGCATAACCAATTCCGGCAGCAATCATTGAAATTACTGTTCCGTCATTTATCAGTCCTTTTTCTAATGCCAAATGGAGTGATAAGATTTGATCAATTTGACCAAGGTGGCCATAATTTTCAAGATAAATGCTTTGGTCTTTAGTTAAGCCTAATTCTTCGAGCATAAAATCATTCATTGAGCGTTTGAAATGCAATACCGCTAAATAGCCAAGGTCTTTTTTTGATATTCCTGATTTTTCAAAAGCTTTATCGATACAATAAAACCAATTTTTAAGTGATACATCATTTAATCGATCTTTCATGTGTTTTTCGTCAAAAACACGTAAAGATTTATAGGCTATATCAACATTTTCTTTTGTAATAGGTTTTTCAGTTCCTCCAAATTCAACTCCAGCATCTCTGGCAAGTGTTCCATCTGTCATTATGTGGCTACCTAACAATAGGTTTTTTCCATAATTCTTTTTTAGAATTAATGCACCGGCTCCTGCAGAAAGATTAAACATAAACGAAACGGAATTATCCGTAAAATCAATAAAATCTCCATTTCTATAGCCACCTACAATCATTACGGTATTAATTTCTTCATCGGCAATCATCATATCTTTGGCCATTTTCATAGCTGCAACAGTTGTCCCGCAGCGTTGCTGAATATCAATAGCCCATGCATTGGTTGCTCCGATTTTTTCCTGGATATATATTCCAGATGTAGTTAATGGATATTCTTTCCATTCTTCGCCAATACATAAAATCAGATCAATTTCTTTAGGATCAATTCCTGTATTTTTCAATGCATCTAATCCTGCTTTAACACCCATTTCTTGTGTTCCATCATCTTTGCCTGGTATTGGTTTTTCAATAATTCCCAATTTCTCAATTACTGCTTCTTCTGCCCAAACACCATTTGTAGCTTTAGAAATTTCTTTGGCTGACATTCTGCCTTCAGGAATATAAATTCCGGTTCCAACGATACCTACGTTTATATCAGTCATGATTAAAGATTTTAATAAATAAACAGATTACTTCCTACAGCTAATCCTGCTCCGGATGCTACAAAAACTATTTTATCACCACGTTTAACTTTATTTTCTTTTACAGCATGGTGAAAGGCCATTGGAACACATCCTGATCCGGTATAACCGTATCGATCCATAATAAAACTTGTTTTTTCTAATGGTTGATCAATAGCCGCCATTACTTTTTTGATAACTGAACGGTTGATTTGAGTAAAAGCATAATGATTAATTTCTGAAATATCTGTATTAGATTTTTCTAGCAGTCTTTTAATTACCATAGGCCATAAACGAACATTTCGATCACTTGGTAATGGCTGAATATTTAATAAGCCATAAGTTTCTTCTTTAAGAACTTTTTCTGTTACGGGATTTCTTGTTCCACCTGCATATACTCCAACATAATCCCATTGAGTTCCATCAGTTAACAGTTGCCCATTGATATATTTCGATTGATCATCTTCTTTTCTTTCCAACACAAAAGCACCTGCACCATCTGCAAAAATTGAATATCCAAAAGCATCCCCTTTACGAACGTATGCAGGCATATTGTAAACTCCAATCACAACAGCATATTTGATACTTGGATCGGTTGCCATAGTTCTAACTGCATTATCTAATGCAATAGTAAAACTTGCACATGATGCACTCATATCAAAACTAGATGCCCATGTTTCCTTTTTTTGAATTCTACCTTGAACAACAAGAGCTGTTGCAGGAGAGATAAATTCAGGAGTATCAGTTGCAACAATAAATAAGTTAACGTCATCGGGACTGATATTAGCATCTTTAATAGCATTTAATGCAGCTTTGGTTGCAAAATCAGCAGTTGTTTCATCAATCCCACGTAAGTGAGCAATATGTCGTTGTGCAATACCTAAACCAAACTCAGTTTTTTCAGCATCGAAATCAATGTTTGCTATTTTTTTTAATTCTTCGTTGTTTATTGGTTCGCCCGGAGCATAAACTCCTGTTCCTATTATTTTTGTTGGTAACATATGTTAAATTTCTTATTATAGAATCTTAAATTTCGGTTTCAAGCTCCAAACCCCAAACTCCAAATCCCAAAAGATCATAAGTTTTAATATTAATGTTTATGGTTTTTGCTAATTGATAATTGTTCTTTGATTATAAATAACCCATTTTTAAAGCTTTTTGTTTCAATTCTTCCCTAAAATCAGGATGAGCAATTTTAATTAAAGCTTCAGTTCTTTCTTTTATGGTTAAACCTGTTAAACGGGCAATTCCGTGTTCAGTAACAATATAGTCGGTATTACTTCTATGTAAAGTAACTGCTGTACCTTCCAATAATGTAGGAACAATGGTAGAAATTTTACCATCTTTTGCAGTAGATCGGCAAGCAATAATTGATTTCCCTTTCCCGTCGAATCCTTCTATAGCACCAACGGCTGTATCTGTTTGCCCGCCAGTACCAGAATATTGATTAATTCCGATAGACTCACTTGCTACTTGTCCCGTAAAATCTACCATAATGCAAGTATTTATAGAAACCATTTTAGAGTTTTTACGCACTTCGCAAGGATCGTTTACAAAATTACCACGTAAGAATTCAACGGCAGGATTATTATCTAACCATTTATAAAGTTTCTCAGATCCCATAGCAAAAGTACATACAAACTTATCTTTATAATAAGCTTTTTTCTTATTGGTAATCACCCCCATTTCGTATAATTCCATCATGGAATCTACCATCATTTCGGTATGTACCCCCAAATCTTTTTTATCTCGTAGCGATAAAGCAGCAGCATTTGGTATTTCTCCAATTCCCAGTTGTATTGTCGAACCATCTTCAACTAATTTGGCAATATTATTTCCAATTTGCATGGCAATTTCATCAGGATTTGGTGAAGGTAGAGTAGGGGGAACTTGTGAATACTCAACAAAATAATCTACATCACCAACATGTACATGAGTATCACCAAAAGTACGTGGTAAATGATCATTCACTTCCAATACAACGATATCAGCAGCTTCAATAATTTCTTTTTCGTAGGTAATTCCCAGTGATAAAGAAACAAAGCCCTGATCGTCAGGTGGAGTACATGTCCCAAAAAACATATGTGGCTTTCTTACCTTTAAGCGATCGGTTGCAGCTCTGTGTAACATGTTTGGAACGTATGTAACGGTTCCTGCTCCATTTTTTATAGCTTCTCTTGAACCCGGAGCATGAAACCAGCTACATAATTCAAAGTGCTCTTTCATTTCGGGCTTCATGTAAAAATCGTATGGTTTTAAAGTTAGTACAGAAAAAACCTTCACATTATGAACCTGATCTTTTACTAAATGAAACTTCGACATACAACCTTGTGGTTCTGATGCACACTGAGCAACAATTACATCAGTATCACTCTTCATAAGTTTTACAGCTTCTTCAATAGTTGTAAGTTTACTTTTATATATTTCTTGAAAATTATCCATTGTATATTATTGTTTTTGCTTTGTCATTTGATGTGATATAATCCCAATGATTGTTGATACAATAATTGCAGATGTTGAAGCAATTGCAGGATTTCGAATAGGACCTTCCAGATATTTGGTGAAAAGTCCAAAATCGGCTCCAAAATTATTTACTAAGTATGGAAATCCGTAATAAACTGTAAAATGTGTTATAAAAGCAGCGATTGAAGCTATTACAGGAGCTTTGATATTTACATTTTTTATAAATATTCCAAAAACGATTGGAATAAACGCTACAGAGAAGTAAGCATAAACTCCGTTCTGAGCTAGTATGGCAACACTTAATTTTGGATTTAAAATCTGATCAACTGATACTATAAATGATATAATAGCTAAAAAGATTATAGCACCTTTATTAATAAGGATGTATGATTTTTCTTGCTTAATGTGTTTACCAAATAATGGTTTTATAATATCTGAAGTGATTGTAGTTGATAATGATTGAATTAATCCTTCTAAAGTTGAAAGTCCTGCGCTGATCAAGCCTAAAATTACTATTAATCCCAGGATGACAGATAATATTCCATTCGAAAATATTTTTACCACGTAAGCCGGAATAATTCCATCGGTTTTTAAAACTTCTCCACCAGAAGTTAAATCAGGGAATTCAATTCGTGCATATAATCCAACAAAAACAACTGAGAAGAATAGAATTTCTGCAATGACTGCAGTAACTAAAAATTTGTTTACATCCTTTTCTTCTTTTAAAAATAATGATTTTGTGATAATATGAGGTTGGCAAACAACAGCTGCACCAACAACAATCTGTGCAAAAATGATCTCGAAAAAATCTCTGAATAAAACACTCTCAGGATTGGTTGATTTTGTTAAAACCGGATTAATTTCTGCCAGCTTTTGGAAGAAACCATCAATTCCATCTTTAAAATAGTCGTAACCAGAGAACAATAATATTACAGCAACAAATAACATTACTATGGCCTGAATTGTGTTAGTATATACTAATGAGTTTGCACCGCCAAACATCATGTATCCAAATACAAAAACAATGATTATGGCTAATATCCAAATCTCATTTGCATTCAGCGATTTCGATAAAACTTTGGTAAGAGCAACAAGGATTAATACAATAAATGTGATTAGTAAAAAAGATAAAAATCCCATAAAAAGAGCATAGTATTTACTTTCATATCTTTTCCCGATCCATTGTGCTAATGTAACAGCTTTTAATGATTGTCCGTGTTTTCGGAAACTCTTAGTTAAAACAATCAAAGAGATAATTGTTGCTATTGGGAAAAATATTCCGAAGGATAAAACTCCACTAAAACCATATACTGATATTAACGCTGGATTTACAACAAAAGTAGCGGCACTGGTCATTGAGACAGCTAACGATAATCCAACAAAAGCAGGTGAAAAATTAAAATTCCCAACTGCATAATCGTTTAAGCTTTTTGTCTTTAATGCTCCGCGAACAACAAAATATATAATCAAAATAGAATATAAGGTGATTAAAATCCAGGTTCCTATAATTTGTTGCGATGTTGCCATAATGCGATTTTTAAATAGGTATAAAAGATAAAATAAAAAACAGGAATCTCAAAAATGATGATCCCCGTTTTTCCATCTGTTAAATTGTCATTCCACCATCAACGCTCAATACAGAGCCGTTGATATATGCTGCTTCGTCGCTTGCTAAGAAAAGATAAGCCGAAGCAATTTCTTCCGGATTTCCTAAACGTTGTAAAGGAACTTTTGCTTCCATTGCTTTTAATACTTCTTCCGGCATTTGACGAACCATGTCTGTTAAAATAAATCCAGGAGCAACAGCATTGACTGTTATGTTTTTACGTCCTAATTCTTTAGCCCATGTTTTTGTCATTCCAATTAAACCTGACTTTGTTGCAACGTAATTCGTTTGACCAAAATTTCCATATAAAGCAACGACTGATGATGTATTGATAATTCTACCATATTTTCTATCAACCATATGTTGGCTTACATATTTGGTGCAATTAAAAACTCCTGTTAAGTTAACATCAATAACTTGTTGCCATTGTTCAATTGTCATTTTCTTTAATGTGGAGTCTCTTGTTATTCCGGCATTGTTAACCAAAATATCAATTTGTCCGTATGCATCTATGGCATCGTTTGTTGCTTTTTCTACATCTGAAAAAATAGCTGTGTTCACTTTGAAAAATTCTGCTTTCCCACCATTGTTTTTAATTTCTTTAACAGTGGCTTCTCCTTTTTCTTCGTTCATATCCCAAATCACAACAACTGCACCTTCTTCTGCAAATTTAACAGCTCCTGCTTTTCCAATACCATCTGCACCACCTGTTATAATAGCTATTTTATTTTCTAATCTTTTCATGATATAATATTTTTATAATGTTTGTTTAATATTTTTCAATGATTACTGATGTTCCTTGTCCGCCACCAATACAAAGTGTAGCCAAGCCTTTCTTTGCATCCGTTTTCTTCATTTCATATAATAAGGTGGTCAAGATTCTTGCTCCGGAAGCTCCAATTGGGTGACCTAAAGCAATGGCACCACCATTAACATTTACTTTTGCAGGATCTAAATTTAAATCGCGAGTAACGGCTATGGATTGAGCTGCAAAAGCTTCGTTTGCTTCAATTAAATCAATATCTTCAATTTCTAATTTAGCTTTTAACAATGCGGCCTTAGTTGCAGGAACCGGACCATAACCCATAATTTTTGGATCGAGTGCTGCATTAGCATAAGAAACAATTTTAGCCATAGGTTTTAGACCTAGCTCATCGGCTTTATCTTTTGACATAACGATTAACATAGCTGCTCCATCGTTAATTCCTGATGCATTACCCGCAGTTACCGTTCCTTCTTTTTTAAATGCAGGACGTAATTTGGCTAATTTGTCAATATTCAATCCCATTTTTGGGAACTCGTCTGTGTCAAAAATGATTGGACTTCCTTTCCGTTGAGGTATTTCAATAGGAACAATCTCATCTTTAAATTTGCCATCCTTGATTGCTTTTTCAGTTTTTAGCTGGCTTTGTAAAGCAAATTCATCTTGTTCTTCTCGACTAATTTCCCATTGTTCAGCAATATTCTCAGCAGTAATTCCCATGTGATAATTATTGAATGCATCTGTTAATCCATCTGAAATCATACTGTCAACAATTTCGTTGTGTCCCATTTTATATCCAAAGCGAGCTTTCTTTAAAAGGTAAGGAGCATTCGACATACTTTCAGTTCCACCAGCTAAAACAATATCAGCATCGCCCAACATAATAAACTGAGCAGCCATACTTACAGCTCTTAACCCCGATCCGCAAAGTTTATTGATGGTCATGGCAGGAACAGTTTCAGGAATGCCTGAGTTAATCGTTATCTGACGTGCTATGTTTTGTCCTTCACCAGCCGATAGTATGTTACCAATAATAGTTTCATCTATATCTGATGGGTTAATTCCAGCTCTTTTAATGGCTTCTTTTGCAGCAAAAACACCGAGTTCGACAGCAGAAAAATTAGCTAAGCTTCCTCCAAAGCTTCCAATGGCAGTTCTTGCAGCAGATATAATAACAACTTCTTTCATTTTTTTATGTTTTTCAATTTGATCCAAAGAAAAAAAAACGAAAGAAGAAGATGTAGTTAGTTTTTAGATTTAACCGTATTGACTTTTTGTCATTTAATCAAGTTAAAATGCTATAAACATAAGATATATAGTATTTTATATTGGTTTGCAAGTAGGTTGACAACTGTGTGTTTTGTGTTTATTTAATGTAATATAAGTTAAAGTTTAGTTTTCAAAATATATACAGTATCTAACTGATCATCAGGTAAAATAAATCCTTCATTATCAGTTTTTCCTAGTTGTGCATTGGCAATATAGAAGTATTCGTCATCTGCAACTTCACCGGTAGTTGGGATCTCAAATAAAGGATTGTTCCTTTCCATGATTTCCATATTGGTGATACTGTCACCAGCTTCATTCAGATAATATCTTGCAATTTCACCTTGATGCATAATTAAGGAGTTCTTGTAAAATGCCAGTCCATCTACGCGACCGGTATGCATATTCCCCGGATGTTTTAATTTTTGTATTGCATTTGTTTCAAGGTTTAATACGTATGTATCTCCGAAGAAATGAGTAAAGTAAAGATTCTTATTATTATCCGATATTGTAATGCCATTAGCATAATACGCGTGATCTGAATTAATAAGTAGTTCCAGTGAGTCTGCTTCAGGTCTGATAATATACATTTTACTCATGTTTGATTCAGTAATGTATACTGTTCCATCTTTTGCAATAGTTACATCATTTAGGAGCCTTGGAATAGTATCAATTAGTGTGTACTTTTTTAGTAAATTTCCGTTATCTACATCATATTTATAAATGCTGGTATGTAATAAAGAGTCTGGCAATATTTTTCTGGGATTATCCCAAATTGAGCATGCCCATAAATGGCGTCTTTTGACATCAACTTCCATTCCTGCAACGGCTAACAAATTATGATCTCCCGTCTTTACAAAATCTTGTATATTTCCATTTTGATCGATGGAAACAATTTTTCTTTTATAAATGGAACTTATAAAAAGAGTTTTGGTTTTGGTATCGTAAGCAACACCTTCTGGGATTAAATCTTTTTCATCTAGTTTATAAGCAATTGTGCTGTTGTTGATTGGAAGTGTGTCTGATGCAAATGATGATAAAAGTTCGTTGTATACATCCAGGTTCTTTATAAACTGAAAATGATCTTGCACAACTCTATCATAAGTTAAATGAGAGTGCTGATCTTTTAAAGATTGTAGAATTTGAATGGCCTCTTGTTCTTTGTTCATACTGACCAAAGCATCTGCATATAATATTTGCACGATAACATCGTGGGGAGCAAAAGCATATACTTTTTTAGCGTTCGCCAGATATTCTTCATAATCAGCACTATTTAATGATTCAAAAGCATTATTATAGGAAGTAATAAATTCTTCCGTAGTAACATCTCCTTGGGTTGTTAAAACAATATTAGCTTTTTTATCTGTACATGAAAATAATAGTACTATGACTGTAATTAAAAATAGGTTCTTCATAGCTATAATAAATAGTTAACGAAAATAAGATAAACTAACAAGGTTTAACCCTAAGCAATTGGTTAGAATATGAAGGAAAAAAGACATGTTTTATCAACTTATTTTATTTCATAATTTAGAATAGGAGATACTTTTTATTAAAAACTAGCTTGTAATCAAAATATTATGTTACCTTTGCGCCCTTATATTAACTAAAAGTGTGTTTTCCGGTGTCTGTGCGACTTTAGGCAGGTTGATTGGGGATCAGAAAGCACTGGAGGAAAACAAAATGACAAAATTTGCCGATTTAGGTATCTCACAAGATATCCTAAAAGGAATAACCGAATTGGGTTTTGAGAAAGCTATGCCCGTTCAAGAAGCAGTAATACCAGTATTACTACAAACAAATACCGATATTGTAGCATTAGCTCAAACAGGAACAGGAAAAACTGCAGCATTTGGCTTACCTATTGTTGAGCAAATCAATATTAAGAATAAATATCCACAAGCATTAATTCTTTCACCAACGCGAGAACTTTGTGTTCAAATTGCAAAAGATTTAATGGCATATTCTAAATATGTGGATGGATTAAAAGTTTTACCGGTTTATGGTGGAGCTAATATTGATGCACAAATACGTGGCTTACGAATGGGAGTGCATGTTATTGTAGCAACTCCTGGAAGAATGCTTGATTTGATTAAACGTAAAAAAGCTGATATAACCAATGTTGAGTCTGTTGTGTTAGATGAAGCAGATGAGATGCTTAATATGGGTTTTCGTGATGATTTAAATGAAATTCTGGAATCAGTTCCTGATGAACGAAGAACCTTGTTATTTTCAGCAACAATGCCTAAGGAAGTTGCTGCTATAGCAAAAAATTACATGACTAATCCGCAGGAAATAACTGTTGGGAAGAAAAACGCAGGAGCTGAAAGTGTTAAACATCTTTATTATTTAGTTCATGCAAGGGATAGATATTTGGCATTAAAAAGAATTGCTGATATGAATCCCAATATTTATAGCATTATCTTTTGCCGTACCAGGATGGAAACGAAAGAGGTTGCCGAATGGTTAATCAAAGATGGTTATAATGCCGATGCTTTACATGGTGATTTATCTCAGGCACAACGCGATCATGTAATGAGTCGTTTCAGACTAAAAAGTTTACAGATGCTTGTAGCTACCGATGTAGCTGCGCGTGGATTGGATGTTAATGATCTTACTCATGTGATTAATTATAATTTGCCAGATGATATCGAAGCTTATACTCATCGAAGTGGAAGAACTGGTAGAGCTGGTAAAACAGGAGTTTCAATTGCTATTGTTCACTTACGTGAGAAATATAAGATTAAAGAAATAGAGAAGAAGATCAATAAAACTTTTGAGAAGGCTGATATTCCAAAGGGTGAAGAAGTTTGTAAAAAGCAGTTGTTTCATTTAATTGATAAAATGGAACATGTAGAAGTAGATGAGCAAATAGAAGAATTTTTACCTGAGATATATCAAAAGCTAGAGTGGCTTGATAAAGAAGATCTTATTAAAAGATTCGTATCTCTTGAGTTTAATAGGTTCTTGGATTATTATAAAAATGCTCCGGATTTAAATATTCCGGATGAAAAAGAATTCAGACAACAAGAGAAGGATAAAGGAAAAAGAAGAAAAAGTAACAAAGACTTTAAACGTTTGTTTATAAACGTAGGTAAGAATCAAGGATTAAATGCACAGCGTTTAATGGGATTAGTGAATGAATCAACCAAAGAAAGAAGTGTTGCATTTGGTAAGATTGATATTATGAAGTCTTTTTCGTTTTTTGAGATTGATAAACAACATGCAGATAAGGTTCTTGATGGATTAAATAATTCGATGTTCGAAGGAGTAAATGTTAACTCTGAAATAGCAAAGGAGAGACCATCTGGAGGAAATAGTGATAGAGGTGGTAGAAGAGAAGAAGGAAGAAGGTCACAAGGTCGACGAGGAGATAATAGAAGTTCAGATAGATCAAATTCTCAAAGAAGGTCATCTGGCAGTAAACGACGTGAAGGATCTTCTGTAAAACGAACCAGGAAAAGAAGATAATTCAAAAAAAGAAAAAAATACTGGGAATTTTTTGCTTAGTATTTTTTTTATTGTAATTTTACAGACCGAACGTTCGGTATAAAACTTTTAAGCTTTATTTTTAAAGTAATAGGTTAGCAAAAGGGTTTTGAGATATTGAATTTAAAAAACCAAACGTTCGGTATAAAAAATGGTTGTATGGGTGCAAAATAGAAGATTTAATCTCTACTACATTTCTATTTTTGGTTCGGTGATTTAATTCAGTATAGATTTCCACACTTCAATTTGCACCCACAACTTTCTTACTTAAAAACAGTGAAAATCAATGAAACTTATAGAAGTAATTGTTGGGAGAGTATTTTCAGATTTCGTTAATAAACAGGAATTACAGAAAGAGGCAAACTTATATTTAGATCTAAAATTAAGTGAAGCAGATATTGAATTAATAAGAAAAAGAATAGAATCAATTTTTAATGTCAGAATTCCATCAGATTTTTTTATAAATAAATCGACTTATGGAGAAATTCTTGATTTTGTTCATGAGATTTATATTAAGACTGCCAAATTAACCAAGGTAAGTATAAATTAGTTTTTATTTCCTTCTACTATAATAACAATTTCTCCTTTAATTGTGGCTTTAGTGTAATATTCAATGAGTTCTTTTAAAGTTCCACGAATATTTTCTTCATGTATTTTAGTTAGTTCACGAGAAACACTTGCTCTCCGATCTTCTCCAAAAACTTCAGAAAACTGAGTAAGGGTTTTTAATAATCGATAAGGTGATTCGTAAAAGACCATCGTTTTACTTTCTGTTGATAATTCGCCTAATCTTTTTTGTCTTCCTTTTTTTTGTGGTAAAAATCCTTCAAAAGAAAACCTATCATTAGGTAATCCAGAGTTTACCAGAGCAGGAATGAAAGCGGTGGCGCCAGGTAAACATTCAATATCAATTCCTTCTTCAATGCAAGCTCTTGCAATTAAAAAGCCAGGATCAGAAATGCCTGGAGTTCCAGCATCGGATACTAAAGCGAAGGTTTCTCCATTTTTAATTCTGGATATAATCGAATGTAAAGATTTATGTTCATTAAATTTATGATGCGCTATTACTGGCTTTTGAATTTCAAAATGTTTTAATAAGATTCCGGTTTTTCGGGTATCTTCTGCTAAAATTACATCTACCTCTTTTAAAATTCGAATAGCTCGTAAAGTGATATCTTCAAGATTTCCAATTGGAGTCGGAACCAAGTATAGTTTGCTCATTCTGTTTAATTTTTGGATAAAGTTATAAAAAATGTAATAAGATGAAATTATGATAGCAGTGAAGATATAATTAAATCTATTCATGCTAATTCCTTTTGCGTGAATGATTGTCATCTAAAATATTGTAAACGAGGGTAAAAAATATGAAGATTTTGTAATGATAAAATGAACATTATTATTTTTTAGACGTATTACTTCATTATAAATACATCTTTAATTACTTAAATCGGGAAATATGTTAAAATTTGAAAAAATTCAGAATCAACTTCTGGTTTATCTAGTAGGTATGGTTCTAATTATCATTTTATTAATGAGTCTTACTAACTACAATTCAGTTAGAAAGTCACTTGTGCAAGATGTAAAAGAAAAGCAATTATTGTCTTTTGTTGAAGCGTCGCAGAGTAACATAAGAACATTAATTGAAAAGGCACTCGAAACCTCTGAGTTTTTAGCTAATGATCCTACAATTGTAAAATGGTTTGTTGAAGGGGAAATTGATGAATCGCTAGGGATTCTGTCTAAAAACAAATTAACTGATGTTTATAATAATAAAGATTATTTTACAGTCTTTGCAGTGAACGATGTTACCAAAAATTACTGGTCTGAAGAGAATAAATTATTAGATGTTATTACGGAAACAGATCCGGATGATTCCTGGTTTTTTGATTTTAAAAACCTCAATGAATCATTGGTCTTAAATTTTGATTATAATCAGGAACTCGATAAAACTTTGATGTTCGTTAATGCCCGAATGGAACAAAATGGAGTGTTTATGGGTACTGCCGGAGTTGGAATTGATCCTGATAAAATCATTAAGGAGTTCAATGAACGAAAAATTACAGAGAATAGTCACCTCTGGTTAATAGATCCAAGTGGTAATATCAAAATGTCTCAAGATGCAGAGCAAATTAATTCTGATCTTAAAGAGTTTATTCCTGCTGAATATGTTAATCAGGTTTTAAGATCAAACTTATCAGGAGTAGTTGATGTCACAATTAATAATGAAAAAAATGAACTAGCATTTATGCAGGTTGGAACAACAGGATTTTATATTGTAGTTGTGTCACCATTAAAAGAGTTAATGTATTTGCTTGCTCCAATTGCTTATAACACATTGATTTTCGGGGTTATTTTTCTTGTGATAACCATCATTATTGTCATTTTAATTACTAAATCAATAACAAATCCATTAGTAATTTTAACAAATTATGCGAATGAATTTGCAGCAGGGAATTTAACCGCAAAATTATCAAGTAGTTTATTAAAACGAAAAGATGAAATGTCACATTTGGCTGAAGCATTTAATAGTATGCGAGAAAAAATTGCTGAGATTATTAGTCAGGTAAAAGAATCATCAGCTAAAGTGACTGAAGGAGGTCGAAATCTTAATCAATCAGCTTTAGCTTTATCAGAAAGGACTATTCAGCAGGCAAGCTCGGCCGAGGAAGTTTCTGCTTCTATTGAGCAGATGAGTGCAAATATTACGCAGAATGCTGAGAATTCTGCTCAAACAGAAAAGATTGTAAGCCAGGCAGCTTATGATACTCAAAAAGGAGGCGATATTGTTAAACAAACTGTTGAGGCAATAAATACTATTTACGAGAATGTTATCATAATTGAAGATATAGCATTCCAGACCAATATTCTTGCTTTAAATGCGGCTGTTGAGGCAGCACGTGCTGGGGAACATGGAAAAGGCTTTGCAGTAGTTGCATCTGAAGTTCGAAAATTAGCAGAAAGAAGTAAAGTCGCTGCTGGTAAAATTAATGAACTTGCCAATAATAGTGTTAAGGTAGCAGGTGATGCAGGCGCAATATTTACCAATTTAGTTCCTGATATTACTAAATCACATCAGTTGGTACAGGAGATTAGTTCTGCATCGAAAGAACAAGATATTGGCACAAGTCAAATAACAAGTGCTATTATGGAGCTTGATAAGCTAACTCAGGCAAATGCAAATGCCGTTGAGCAATTTAGTAAACTAACCAAGGAATTTGCTGTGGAAGCAGAAGAAATGCAAAAAGCGGTTTCTTATTTTAAAATAGATTAATTAACTCAATAAATTAAAAAATTATGAAGAAGCTAATAATTTTTAGTATAATATTATTTTTCAGTACATCATTATTTGCTCAAAATATTCAACTACACAGAGATTTTGGCGAAGATCGAGACTATTTTACCACAACTGTAGAAATGTTTAAACCTGATAAATTGGGGAATACTTTCTTTTTTATTGACATGAACTACAACGATGGAGATGTTAATGGTGTGAGTTTAGCCTATTGGGAAATTGCTCGTGTTATTAAACTAGAAAGTTTACCGATTGGTTTTCATGCCGAATACGATGGTGGTTTTGGACAGTGGAAACAAGATACTTTAGGTGGGGCTTTCCAGATAAACGATGCTTGGCTGGCAGGTGTTGATTATTCGTGGAATAACGAAGATTTTTCGAAAGGATTTTCATTAAAAGCCATGTATAAATATATTGACGATAAACACGATGCTTCATTTCAGTTAACTGCAGTGTGGTATATGCATTTCTTTAATCGCAAGTTAAGTTTTACAGGATTTGCTGATTTTTGGCAAGAAGATATGATGTTCGGATCCGACGAAACAGACTTTATTTTCTTGACAGAACCTCAATTGTGGTATAATCCAATGGAGCATTTTTCTGTTGGAGGTGAAGTTGAAATTAGTAACAATTTTGTTGATAAAGGCTTTAAAGTCATGCCTACTTTAGCAGTAAAATGGACATTCTAAATTAAGACAATGTTAGATAAGAAGAAGGAGATCTCTCGAAAGTTATTGGGATGATCTCTTTTTTTATTACAAGTATTTTCTTCGTACGAGTTCTTTTAGTCTTTCAAAGTTTGTATCGTCTTCAGCCCAATCAAAGTTCTCATTAAGAAAGGTAACTGCATTTTCAAAAGTATCGAAATTATTTAATACCTGAATTGTTTCGTGATACAGTTCTTTGTTATTTCCAAAAAGCTCCCGAATAAAGATAAATTTATCATTTAAACCTATAGCATTATTAATATCATTAATTGGCTTCGATTGCATTTTGGACGATACATCTTTAATGTTTTTTTTAGCTAAACTATCGTGGATAAATTTTTTAGATTGAAATTTATCGGCAACTATCTCAGGTGTTTCATTTTGTTTTGCTTCTTGTAAAATTTCGGTTTTCTCGATAGTTTCTTCATTTTTTTCAACTGGTTCAGTAGTAATTATTTCCTTTTTGGTTGGTGTTTCAATAATTAACTCAGGTTCCCGAACAGGTGTTTCAGGTTCAGTTTTATTGTCACTAGATTCAATTACTTCTTCAGCTTGATCGGTTGTTTTTTCAATCTCAGTATTTTTTTCTATTTCTTCTTTCTTTTCTTTTTGTTCAGTAATTGTTGATATCTCTTCTTTTTGATATTCAGGAGTGTATGTTTCTTGATGATTTAATTTTGATAATAACTCATAAAGATTTCTTACTTTTGAAAGAGTAAGATCAAGGTCAATTAAATGTATTTGATCAGATTTTTCAAAATCATTGATTTTAGAGTAAATATCTTGTATATCTTTTTTAAGATTTTTTATCAATTCGTTTTTATTCATAGCGATTGTAGTTAACAGGATACAAAAATAACGATAATAGTTTACAATTTGGTATAGATGTTTTTCGAAGGTACAAATAAAAAGAGCAAAAATAGGGGCTGGATAGAGGTAATTTGTGGATCTATGTTTTCTGGTAAAACAGAAGAATTAATTCGTAGATTAAAACGTGCAGAATATGCTAAGCTGAAAGTTGAAATTTTTAAACCTCTTATCGATACACGATATTCTGAAGAGGAAGTTGTATCGCACGATGAGAATACAATCCGTTCAACACCTGTTGAATCATCAGGAAATATTTTATTATTGGCTGGTAATGTTGATGTTATTGGAATCGACGAAGCTCAGTTCTTTGATAAAAATCTTATTGATGTGTGTAATAAACTGGCAAATAGCGGAATTCGTGTTATTGTAGCAGGACTAGATATGGATTATCTCGGAAAACCTTTTGGACCAATACCTGCACTAATGGCAGAGGCTGAGTATGTAACCAAAGTACATGCTATTTGTATGCATTGCGGAAATCTTGCTCAATATTCGCATCGTATAGCAGAAAGTGATAAATTAGTTCTTTTAGGAGAAACCAATGAATACGAGCCACTTTGCAGGGTTTGTTATAACAAAGTTATGAGCAAAAACGATGCTTAATGTATAGTATAAAAGAAATATCAAAAATAATAGATGCGCAGTTTATAGCTAACAAAAATTGTAATATTGATCATTTATTAATTGATAGTCGAAATATTATATCTACCTCCAATACCTTGTTTTTTGCAATTCGTGGCGAACGCCACGATGGACATCGTTTTATAAATGACCTTTACCATCAGGGGATACGGAATTTTGTTGTTGAGTATTTACCTAAAAATCATCATAACTTTTCAGAAGCTGGATTCTTAATTGTAAAAAACTCCTTAGAAGCTTTACAGACTCTGGCAGCTTATCATCGAAAAAGATTTAAATATCCCGTTATTGGAATTGCTGGCAGTAATGGTAAAACCATTGCTAAAGAATGGATTAATTATGTTCTATACGGAAAAAAACAAGTAGTTCGTAATCCAAAAAGTTATAATTCACAAGTAGGAGTACCTTTATCGATTTGGTTAATGAATAATGCTTTCGATTTAGCTGTTTTTGAAGCAGGAATATCCTTGCCAGGTGAAATGGAAAACCTTGAAAATATCATTAAACCTAATATTGGCTTAATAACAAATATTGGAGAACCTCACCAGGAAAATTTCTCGGATTATAAACAAAAGGCGATTGAAAAATTAAAGTTGTTTAAAAATTCAGAGACAGTAATTTATTCAAAAGATCAGGAAGTAATTGATCAAATTATTAATAATGATCCTGAATTATTAAAGAAAAGAATATTTACCTGGTCGTTTAATCAAGATGCAGACCTGATTGTAAAAACAAAAACACGGGAGAATAATCGAACTCAAATTGATTTTGAGTGTAAGAAGTATAAAGATCAGATACTAATTCCATTTACAGATAGAGCTTCTGTTGAAGATGCTATTCATGTTTTAGCTTTCTTATTATCACAAGAATTAAAAATATCTGAATACAAAAATAGATTTGAGACTTTACCTCCGGTAGCAATGCGTATGGAGTTAAAAAAAGGCATTAATAATTGTACCATCATTAATGACAGTTATAACTCAGATTTAAACTCTTTAGCAATTGCCTTAAATTACCTCGATCAACAAAGTCAGCATGAGAAGAAAACGCTCATTTTATCAGATATTTTACAAAGTGGTAAGAAGGATAAAGATTTATACGCGGAGGTAGCGGCACTATTAAATAAGTTCAAAGTTGATAAACTCGTTGGGATTGGAGAATCCATTGCAACGCAAGGACAACAGTTTAATCTAGAAAAAATATTTTACAGATCAACGAAGGAGTTTTTAAAAGACTTTACAAAGGAAAAGTTTAAGGATCAAGCTATTTTATTAAAAGGATCCAGGAATTTTTATTTCGAAAATATTAGTGCTGTCCTGGAAGAAAAAGCTCATAGAACGGTCTTGGAGATCAATTTAAATGCTTTAGTTCAAAACTTAAATTTTTTTAGATCAAAGCTAAAAGCTAAAACTAAAGTAATGGTTATGGTCAAAGCTTTATCGTATGGTAGTGGTACTTTTGAAATAGCAAATATATTACAATATCAACGGGTCGATTATTTAGGAGTAGCCCTTGCCGATGAAGGCGTTGCTTTACGTGAAGCAGGAATTAAAACTCCAATAATTGTGATGAATCCTGAGCAGCACAGCTTTGATATCATGTTAAAACATAAGCTCGAACCGGAAATTTATAGTTTTAAGATTCTCCAACAATTTAATGCATTGGCAAAAAAATATGGAAAGAAAGAATATCCTGTGCATGTAAAGCTTGATACTGGCATGAATCGCCTTGGGTTTGTAAAAAATGAAGTCCCTCGGTTGATTGAAGAGCTTAAAAAAGCAGAGAATATTAAAGTATCATCTATATTTTCGCATTTAGCAGCTAGCGATGAAGGTATTCATGATCGTTTTACAAATAGTCAAATTAAATTATTTGATGACTTGAGTACACAAATTACAGAAAACTTTCATTACAATATCATTAGACACATATCTAACTCTGCAGGAATCGAGCGCTTCCCTAAAGCCCAATTTGATATGGTACGTTTAGGAATTGGATTATATGGAATTTCTGCGGTAAACCAGGATAATCTAGCGACGGTAAGTACTTTAAAGAGCACTGTCATTCAGATCAAACAAGTGCCCAAAGACGAAACGGTTGGGTATAGTAGAAAAGCTAAAGCAGAAAAAAATATAACAATAGCGATTGTTCCAATAGGCTATGCAGATGGACTAAATAGGAGACTTGGAAATGGGAAGGGGAAATTATTTATTAATGGTTTTTTAGTTCCGATTGTTGGTAATATATGTATGGATATGTGTATGGTTGACGTTAGCAATTATAATATTCATGAAGGTGATGAGGTGATTGTTTTTGGAAAGGAATTGCCGGTTTCGGATGTGGCAAATTGGTTAGAGACCATTCCTTATGAGATTTTTACAAGTATTTCTACACGTGTAAAACGAGTTTACTTCCAGGAGTAACTTATGCACAATTTTAGTTTTATCAATCTATTTAGAATGTTGAGCTGTTAAAAACTATTTAAATATCAGCTTTACAGTATGTTGTAATGGGTTTGGGAGATAGTTAAAATTTAAAAATCAATCGATAATGCTCATTTAATGGGAGATTAGCTCTGTATTGCCTTTGATTTACGTTTAATTTTATCTTAATTTGCCGCTTGTTTTAAAATCAGGCAGAGGCCTCTAATCTTTTTATGGATTATAAATATCTAAAAATATTTACGTTACTTTCATTGTTATTCGTAATTGTTGTAATAACAATGAGTATCCGGCTTGATTTATTTGGAGCAAACAGGATTAAAGAGGAAATCATAACCACTTCGGCTAAGAAAGAAATAGATAAAATCTTTTATGATGAAAAAGCCAGAATGATTGATTCTGTTCTTCAGATAAAGGCAAAACAAAACTATTTTAATGGAAATGTTCTGGTTGCATATAAAGGAAGTTGTATTTATAACGAGTCTTTTGGATATGCCGATTTATATAAGCGCAAAGAGCTTAAAAATGATGATGTTTTTCAGTTAGCTTCTGTGAGCAAGCAGTTTACTGCTATGGCAATCATGATATTAAAGGATAGAAACTTGTTAGCTTACGATGATTCTGTTACTAAATATATTCCTGATTTTCCTTATCCAAGGATTACAGTACGAATGTTATTGAACCATACTTCAGGCTTACCAAATTATTACTGGTTGGTTGAGCATCATTGGAATGGTAAAAAAGCACCAGATAATGAAGATATTCTTAAGATGTTAGCTGAGCATAAACTGAATTTGTATTTTACTCCTGGTCGCAGATGGGATTATTCAAATACAGGCTATATAGTTTTGGCTTCTATCGTTGAACGAATATCAGGACAGGTTTTTGCTGATTTTATGCATGATAATGTGTTTAAGCCTTTACAAATGAATAATTCGTTTGTGTATAGCAGTGCTTTGAGTAATACAAAGAAAGATCATCTTATTGGTTATTATTATCGGGGAAGAAGATATAGAATGATTCCTGAAACAGTAAACGATGGTGCTGTGGGTGATAAAGGTGTATATTCAACAACCGAGGATTTGTTTAAGTGGGATCAGGCTTTATACAAGAATACATTAGTTTCTGACTCTACCTTTAGTGAAGCAATATCGAGTTTTAAATTGAGAGGTAAATATGAAATTCCATATGGTTTTGGATTCAGAATAAGAAAGCGTAATAATAAAAAGATAGCATATCATCATGGTAAATGGAATGGTTTCAGAACAAGTCTTTTAAGATATGTTGAAGATACAAATACAGTTATTGTTTTAAATCATACCTCATCATCATTAAATTATTCCATTATTAGAGAAGTGCAGCAAATTTTGGACGATTCACTAAAAACAAATATAACTCAAGAGCTTGTTTCAACTATTCTTGATGATGATATAGAAGCGGCTGTTGAATATTATTTTACACGATCGAATAGTGATGATCATCTGGAACTTGATACCATAAAAATAAAAGAAGCGAGTAAAATTCTCTATGATACGAATAATCCTGTTACAGCAGAAAAACTACTCTTGTTTAAAGATATGTATGTAAAGGGGGAGTTAGATACTAACTTTATGAACGATAAGAATTTTCTTAAAGCTTTATCAATAAAATAGTTATTAAGTTATTAATGTAAAAATGCCCGAATGTTTATTCAGGCATTATACTATATAATCCATTTTTGTCTTTATCCTAATTCACTTATTCTTTCCAATCCTTTAAAGTCAAGGATTTTTATTTTTCTACCATCCAATGCAATGATCTTTTCACTTGCAAATGTCGATAAGGTTCTAATTGCATTTGAAGTGGTCATGTTTGATAGGTTAGCAATATCTTCTCTCGACAAATAAACTTTAATAGTTGATTCATCTTCTTCTAAACCATAAGTGTCTTTTAAAAATAAAAGAGATTCAGCCAATCTTCCACGTATGTGCTTCTGAGTAAGTGTTACTGTTCTGTTGTTTGAGAATCCTAATTCGGATGCTAACGAACGAATAATGCTTAATGCAAGGTCGTGATTTGTTTTTAAGATGGTGAAAAGGGTTTCTTTTTCAATCGTACAAATAACACTATCTTCAATAGCTTCTGCTGAGGCTAAATAATTTTGCTCGGCAAATAATGCTCTGTAACCAATAAATCCAACAGGTTTTGCCATTCGAACAATCTGTTCTCTGCCACCTACACCTTCTTTAAAAATTTTAACTTTACCTTTCGAAAGACAAATTAAACCACTTGGTTTATCTCCTTCCTTATAGATAATATCATTTTTCTTATAGTAAGTACATGTGCTGTTTCTTTTAAGTAATTCTTTTTCTTCTTCATTAAGAACACTAAAAACAGACATTTGATTGTCGATTATATTATGGCATTCAACGTTCATTGACTGATGTATTTTTTATAAAAATATGTTAAAAAACATACAAATGTATAATTTTAGTCTAAAACTATAAAATATTTTCTTGAAAATCGGACTTTATCGGCATTATATTATTCTGATTAAGCGCAATAGGGTTAATTATATTTGGCAACTAACGGCATTCTTCTTCCTGCTCCAAAAGCTTTCGATGAAATTCTTAAAATAGGGGGTGCCTGATAACGCTTATATTCATTGCTGTCAACTAACTTTATGATTCTTTCTACGGTTGATTTGCTATAATCTTCTTCAATAATTTCTTCAAATGATTTTTGTAATTCAATATATTCAAATAGTATTTTATCTAAAACATCGTAATCAGGTAATGAGTCAGAATCTTTCTGATCTGGTCTTAGTTCAGCCGATGGTGGTTTTGTGATAGTATTTTCAGGAATAATTTCTTCATCGCGATTAATAAACCTTGCAAGCTTATATACATCAGCTTTGTACACATCTCCTAACACAGAAAGACCGCCATTCATATCACCATAAAGCGTTCCATATCCAACGGCTGCTTCGCTTTTATTTGATGTGTTTAACAGGATATGCCCAAATTTATTAGAAAGAGCCATTAAGATTGTTCCTCGTGCTCGAGCTTGAATATTCTCTTCTGTAATATCTTCTTCTAATCCTTTAAATATTGAACCAAGCGATTGATTAAAGCTATCAACAACATCTTGGATGTTTATAATATTGTATCTTACACCAAGATTATTTGCTAATATTTTAGCATCAGTAATAGAATGATCAGATGAATATTTCGAAGGTAAAAGCAATACCCTGATATTTTCTGCTCCCAGGGCTCTTTGTGCAATAACTAATGAAACTGCAGAGTCAATTCCTCCAGAAAGCCCAAGTGTTGCTTTTGTGAAATTCATTTTTTTGAAATAATCGCGAATTCCTAAAACCAAAGCATCATGTATTTTGGCAATTACATTTGGGTTTTCATCAATATTCTTTTTAATGGAGCATTTTTGAATTTCTTCCAGATGATAAATCTTATAATCTTCATCAAAAAGTTTCATTTCATCTGCAATAGTTCCATCTGGATTTACAACCAACGATCCTCCATCAAAAATTAATTCGGTTTGTGCTCCTACCTGGTTAACGGTAAAAACAGGAAGCTTATATTTTTTTGCATTACGAATAAATACATTCTTTCTTCCCCAAATTTTGGTATATGAGAATGGAGAAGCAGCGATGTTTACAATAAAATCAGGCTTAAATTCAATGAGTTTATCCATTGGAGTTACATTATAAAGCTGATTTTTTGCAAATGTATTTTCGGTAGGCTGAAAATCCCATAAATCTTCGCAAATGGTTATGGCAATTTTCTTTTCTTTATATTCTACAATATTGAATTTATCGTTTGGTTCAAAGTACCGGTATTCATCAAAAATATCGTAAGTAGGTAATAATGTCTTGTTTTGAATATATTGTATCTCACCATCGGCAATAAAAATGGCCGAGTTAAAAAGTTTTTTACCTTTTTGATGAAAGTTAATGGTTGGAGAGCCAATAATAACTCCAATATCAGTACAGTGAGGAACAATTTCTTCAACTGAAACTTCGCATTGTTCAATAAATTTTTTGTTTTCAAGCAAATCTTGGGGAGGATAACCACAGGTTGATAATTCGGAAAAAATAAGTACATCCACCTGATCATTTTTAGCTTTTAATATTTGATCAATAATTTTTGTTGTATTTTTTTCAAAATCTCCAATATGGTAGTTTAATTGAGCTAATGCGATTTTCATATTTTAATAGATTTCAGTGTTAAAATAAAACTCCAATACGAATTGCTATATTTCCGAGTGTAACTTTACTATCATTACCATCGGTAATATCAATAAAACCATTCGTGTATGTCAATCCGGCTACGATCGCGGCATTTCCTCCAATCGAATATTCAGCTCCGGCACCTATGTAATACCCCAAATTAAATAGACGAATTTCATCACTGATATTTTCATTTTGAAGAGTAAAATCATCAACTTCAGCAGTTGCTTTTATGTTAATACCTCCATTTAATCCTAGATGAGTAAAAAAGGTCCAGTATCCAATTTCATTGGTTTTTAGTTTTAAACCTAAAGGTATGTCAATGTATTGTAGCTTATAATGAATGGTGCTTCCTGCAGGCAAATCTTCGTCACCGCTCCCTGTTTGAAGTGTTTTTGCATTGTCGAATTTTAAATTTCCTCCGGTATTATCAATTGAAATCCCAGTCATAATTGCATAGTTCTTAGCAAAAAACTTATCAACGTTTAAACCAATGTTTACTCCAAATTTAGAACCATCATTATCTATAGAATTTAAATCTGATTTCATCCAGGCAAATTTAGGGTCCACGAAAACAGTAAAGCGCAAGTCGCTTTGTGCAAATGTATTAAGACCTGAAATGGTGATTATTGCAATTAATAAATATTTTTTCATAATCATTTTAGTTTTATAATTAATTGAAACGAACGTAAGTTAATGAATAAAGTTATTTAAAAATTATACTTTTTACGTCATGTTTCATACTTTTAGCGTTAATTTTTAGTTAATACAAAAATAGATAAAAATCATAGTATTTAAAGTGATTTTTGGTGATTGTCTTCAAAAATCAGGCCTTTTTAAAATTAAAATAATAAATAATAAAATGATTAAAAGAGGATTCATAGTTTTTATTGTTGGAATAACAGCTTTAATATCGTGTAATAAGAAGAATAAATTAGATATTGATACTTCTGATATCAAGTTCGAGGTAAATATTAAGCGACTAGATCAAGATGTTTTTGAGATTGATCCTGGAAATATAGAAGAAGAGGCAGCAGAACTTATAAACGAATACAATGAGTTTTTCGAATTATATAGTGCAAGAATTATTAAGTTGGGGAATCCTTATAATAAAGGATATGAAAATCTTTTACTTGGTTTTATCACTGATTATACTATGAACAAAGTGTATCAGAAAACAATGGAGATTTATCCGGATATTCAAGGTCTTGAGAACGAAATAGAAGATGCCTTTAAAAGATATACATATTATTTCCCAGAACGAACAGTTCCTGCTGTTTATACATATATTGGGGGGTTTAATCAATCGATTGTTGTTGCCGATAGTATACTGGGGATAGGTTTAGATAAGTACCTGGGGAAAGATTGTGAATTTTACGATCGCCTTGGTATTGCTAATTATTTACAACAAAACATGAATAAGGAAAATGTTCCTTTCGATGCCATGCGAGCATGGGTATCAACAGAATTTGTGTATAACGATTCGGTAGATAACTTAGTTAATAATTTGGTATACCAGGGAAAGATTCAATATTTTTTAGATGCGATGTTCCCAAATACAGCAGATTCTTTAAAGATTGGTTTTGAAGCAAGTCAAATTAGATGGTGTATAAAAAACGAAAAGCAAATGTGGAATTATCTCGTAGAAAATAAATTATTATTTACTACCGATTATATGACCATTGTTAAGCACATTAATCCGGCACCTTTTACTTCTGGTTATCCTCAGGAATCACCGGGGAAAGCTTCTGTTTGGTTAGGCTGGCAAATTGTTAGAGCATATATGGAAAGAAACACTGACATTACCCTAAAAGAACTTATGCTTAACGATGATTATCAAAAGATATTATCAGAATCCAGATACGAGCCTTAGAGTTTCAGATCTTAGATTTCGAACTTAATTTTTAATTATATCATATTTCAATATTCTGAACAAAATGTTTTGTTAAGTGTTCCTATATAAATAATTAAACTTACAACAAAACATTAAAATATTGATCACTATGAAATCAGACATTGAAATTGCTCAAGGTGCTAACATTCAGCCTATAGTTAACATAGCAAAACAACTTAATATACCTGAAGATGATCTTGAATTGTATGGTAAATACAAAGCCAAACTTCCATTAAAATTAATTGATGAAGAAAAGATAAAAAATGCCAGATTGATCTTGGTTACAGCAATTACACCTACTCCAGCCGGTGAAGGAAAAACAACAACATCTATTGGTTTAACTCAGGCCTTAAATAAAATAGGTAAAAAAACGACTGTTGTACTGAGGGAACCATCATTAGGTCCAGTATTTGGAATTAAAGGGGGTGCTGCAGGAGGTGGAATGTCACAGGTAATTCCGATGGAAGATATTAACCTGCATTTTACAGGCGACTTATCCGCAGTAGAAAAAGCTCATAACTTATTGGCTGCTTTAATCGATAATAATATTCAGTTAAATGAAGGTAATCTTGGTATTGACCCTCGTACGGTAGAGTGGAAGCGTGTGATGGATATGAACGAACGTGCTTTGCGTGATATTGTAATTGGACTTGGAGGACCTAAGCAAGGTGTTCCTCGCGAAACAGGGTTTAATATAACAGCAGCATCGGAGGTTATGGCCACTTTATGTGTGGCGAAGGATTTACAAGATTTAAAGAAGCGGTTAGGAGATATTTTTGTAGGATATACTTATGAGGGCAAAGCTATATTTGCCCGTGATTTAAAAGCAGAAGGGGCAATGACTGTATTGCTTAAAGATGCAATCAAGCCAAACTTAGTTCAAACATTAGAAGGAAATCCGGCGATTATTCATGGAGGACCTTTTGCAAATATTGCACAGGGGACAAATACCATCATAGCAACTAAAATGGGCTTATCTTTAAGTGATTATGTTGTTACTGAAGCTGGTTTTGCTAGCGAGCTTGGTGCAGAAAAATTCTTTAATATAAAATCTCAGTATGGTAATTTAATGCCAAATGCTGTGGTGGTAGTGGCAACTATTAGAGCTTTAAAATACCATGGTGGAGCTAAATTAGCTGATCTGCAAGATGAAAATTTAGAAGCTTTAGAAAAAGGATTTGAGAATTTAGATAAGCATATTGAGAATATGCAATACTATAATTTTAAACCAGTTGTAGCCATAAATAAATTTTCTTCAGATACAGATGCAGAAGTTGAGTTACTTAAGAAACATTGCGAAGCAAAAGGGGTAACAGTTGCCTTAAATGATGCCTGGGCGCAAGGTGGTGAAGGAGCTGTTGAATTAGCAGAAAAAGTTATAGAAGCTGTATCTGACTGCCCAACTTGTTTTAGACCTATTTATGAATTGGACTGGAGTTTTGAAGATAAAATTAATGCAATAGCAACAAAAATGTATGGTGCTAAAGATGTTGAATATTCTATTAAAGCGAAAAAACAACTGCAGAAAATTAATGAGCTAGGACTTTCACATTTGGCAGTCTGTATTGCAAAAACGCAAAAATCATTGTCTGATGATATGCATAAAAAAGGTCGTCCTAGAGATTTTACAGTTAAAATACGAGAGGTAGAACTATCATCGGGAGCAGGATTTATTGTTCCAATTGCCGGAACAATGATGCGTATGCCTGGTTTACCAAGCAAGCCATCAGCTGAAAAGATTGATATTGACGAAAATGGAAATATAGTAGGTTTGTTTTAAGTTTTAGATAAGCGATTTTTATAATTATAGTCCATACTTTTAGTATGGACTTTTTCATGATCTTTTATTTGTATCTTTGTTATAAGCCTTGAAATTTGACAGAATGAAAATAATTAAAGAGTTTAAAGAGTTTGCTGTTAAAGGGAATATGGTCGATATGGCCGTGGGTGTTATTATTGGAACTGCGTTTGGGCGTGTTATTACTTCATTAGTCGAAGATATTATTATGCCTCCTTTTGGGTATGTTTTAGGGAGATTTAATTTCGCAGATTTAAAAATTGTATTGAAAGAACCTGAGTTAAATAACAATGGGCAGGTTATACAAGAAGCCATTCATTTTAGTTATGGTAACTTTATTCAGGTTTTATTGAATTTTATAATTATAGCTATTACGATATTCTTTTTTATCAAAGTAATAAATATGATTAGAAAGAAAGCGAATGATCCTGAAGACAAAACAATAGCTACTCCTAAGGACATTGAATTGTTATCAGAAATACGTGATTTGTTAAAAGAACAACAAAATGAGAAATAATGAAAAAGTCCTATTTCATTCTGTCAGCTTTTATAATTATAATATCAAGCTGTATTCAACCAAAAAATGATACTTATAAAGTAAGATCAGTAGTTGATTCTGTCGGATTTGCCAAATACGATTGGCAAATGGATAGTATCATAGACAGGCTGGTATATGAAGAAACAAATAAAACATGGCGGGTTGCAATAAGCCCACACGATGATTATGCTTATGTTGGAGACTTATATCCGAAAGTATTGAATGGGATCAAAGCAAAAACGGTCATATTGTTTGGAGTAGCACATAAAGCCAGAAATTTTAATCTTGAAAATAAAATTATTCTCGAATCATATGATGCCTGGAAGGCCCCGTATGGAAATGTTAAAGTTTCTGATTTGAGAAATGACTTGATAGAATTATTACCAGATAGCTTATATACTATACATGATGAAATGCACAGTATAGAACATTCATTAGAAGCTTTAATCCCATTTTTACAATACAATAAAAGCGATTTGGAAATTGTTCCTATTTTGGTTCCTTATATGCCAGTTGGAAAAATGCAGCAAATTGCAAATTCTTTGGCATCAGGCTTATCAAATATTATGGAAAAAAGAAAGTTAAATTGGGGAAAAGATATTGCAATTTTGATCTCGACAGATGCTGTTCATTATGGTGATGAAGATTGGGGAGATAAAAATTATGCACCTTATGGAACAGATAGCTTAGGATTAAAACAAGCAAGAGATCACGAAATAGAAATCATTAATAACTGCCTTCTTGGTGAAATTAGTCCGGAGAAAATAGAGAGATTTACAAGTTATACTGTTCAAGAATCGGATTACAAAGAATATAAGTGGACATGGTGTGGTCGTTATTCTGTTCCTTTAGGGCTTTTAACAAGTTATTATCTTCATCAAATGCTTAGTGAAGAATTATTGATTGGGACTTTTGTTGGTTATTCAAATAGTATTGATCACACGGTTTTAGAAGTTGAAGATTTAAAAATGGGAATAACTGCTCCGGCAAATAATCACCATTGGGTAGGATATGCAGCGGTTGTTTACGAATAAGTAATGATGAATATCAATAAGTCCATCGTAAGAAAACTGGTTATTTATTTTTTACTGCTCAATGTATTTACAGTCATTGTAGTAGGTTCGTATTCATATTATCGAGCAAAAGATGCATTGGTAGAAAGAACTTTTGATCAGCTTACTTCTGTTAGAATAGAAAAGAAATATAGAATAGAGCGCTTTTTTAACGATCGTATTATTGATATTAACTTAGTTTCTAAATCAAGTGATGTAAATAATATTATTAATATAATTAATGAAGATAACTTAAATGCCGATTTTAGTACTTTAGTTTTTAATGAGTATGACAAATTTTTAAGAAAACATTTCTTATCAGGTCAATATTACAAAAGATTTTTTGTATCTAATAACCAAGGATTTACAGTCGAGTTTGGGATATTCAAGAATGATTCTGTAAGTCAGATTTTTTCTTCTATTGATAATCTGTCAATAAATAAATTATATCAATCAATTCAACATAATCCCAAGATTTTAATTGAAGATTACAAGTTAGATGAAAATACAAATTTACCTGTAATATTTATTGGTGCTCCTGTAATTTCTGATTTAGCTACAGTTAAAGGCGTTGTTGTCATTGAGATTGATATTGAGGCAATTAATTCCATTATGTTCGAGAATAATCCTCACAATGGTCTTGGGGAATCAGGAGAATCATATTTAGTCGGAAGTGATTATTTGATGCGAAGTACTTCTCGATTTCAGGATAACTCCGTTTTTAAAACCAAAGTAGAAACCGAAGGAGTAAAAAAAGCGCTCGACGGACTTATGGGGACAGAGTTAATTCAGGATTATAGAGGTATTGCAGTGTTAAGTTCATATAGTAAAGTAGATATTCCTGAACTCGATTGGGCTATAATGGCTGAGATTGATGAAAAGGAAGCTATGGTTCCTATCGATTCAATTAGAAATAATATCCTTTATTTAAGTGTTTTAATGTCTCTCTTGTTATTCGCTTTTGTTTATATCATTGCCAGAAGAATTAGTTTACCTATTGTTAAATTGAAATTTGCAGCACAAAATATTACCAAAGGAAATTATGATGTTTTTGTAAAAGATATTGAAAGTAGTGATGAAATAGGAAGTTTAATCGATGCTTTTAATGAAATGTCATCAAAAATAAAGGAGCAAACGGAAAATTTAAAACTTGAGAGAGCGATGAGACTTAGTTCTATGATTGATGGTCAGGAGTTGGAAAGACAACGTTTGTCAAGAGAGCTACACGATGGATTAGGACAATCGATACTTGCGATAAAAATGAGATTAGAAAGAATGAGTAAAGCAAGTCCTGAAAAAGCTCATCAGATTATGGATGAAGTTCAGAAGCTTTTTTCTGATACCATAAATGAGGTAAGAAGTATTTCAAATAACCTGATGCCTGCGGTTTTAAATGAGTTTGGATTAGTAGATGCTTTAAATAATTTGTGTAAAGATGTCATGAATAATACTGAAATTAATGTAGAGTTTATAGCCACTGATTTTACACAAGAGATTAACAATAAAATAAATACCTATTTATATAGAATCTCGCAAGAGGCATTAAATAATATTATAAAACATTCAGAGGCAAAAGCAGCAACCATTAAGTTGTCGTCTGATATGGATAATGTATATTTGAATATTTCGGATAATGGAATAGGATTTAATTATACTGAAGACAGAAAGATGTGTGGCAATGGAATTTCAAATATGAAAGAAAGAGTTCATTTATTAAATGGTAAAATTGAAATAGATTCCATTAAAGGAATAGGGACCAAATTAAATGTTACGATTCCATTAAAATCTAAATAATATGAATAGAATTAAGATAATTTTAGTTGATGATCATCAAATGTTTAGAGATGGAGTAAAGTCTGTTTTGTCCGATGAAGAAACTATTGATATTATAGGTGAAGTAGGCCATGCAAATGACTTATATGAGATACTAAAATCGAAAAATCCTGATCTTATTATAACAGATATATCTATGCCCGATATTTCAGGAATTGAAATTGCTAAATATGTTTCAGAAAATCATCCTCAAATAAAGATCCTAATTCTTTCAATGCATTCAAACGAAGAGTTTATTTCTAAAGCATTAAGTGTGGGTGCTAATGGATATCTTCCCAAAGATACAAGTATGGATGAATTACTTGAGGCTATCAATTCAATTTATAAGGGCAATAATTATTTTAATAAGAAGATTTCAGATACAATTCTAAAATCTTTTATAAATAAAACAAAACAAGAAAGTGGTGAGAGCAAACCTGAATGTTTAACTAAGAGAGAAAAAGAAATTGTTAGCTTGGTTGTTGAGGGACTAACTAATAAAGAGATTGCTGATAAATTATTTATTAGTATCAGAACCGTTGATTCTCATAAAAATAATATTATGCAAAAGCTTAACTTAAAATCTTCGGTTGAGCTTGTTAAATATGCAATTAAAAATAATCTTGCTAAAATAGATTAAAGAAAAAATGAAAACTAGGTAATTTACTTAGATTATATCCTAAATTCTCGCAAATAAATTTCAGCTTTTTTACCGATTGTATACAAGTTTGATGTATGATAGTTTTGTTGCATGTGCAATTATTCTATCAATAGAAATCTTAGTGCAGAATTAATTCTTATTGAAGCTTTAGGCTTTAAGCAATTCAATTATCAATTTATAAATCTAAACTTATTATGAATCAGAAAGCTAAATTATTTAGTGTACTTTTTGCTATTTTATTAGGTGCAGGAAATTTATTTGCGCAAGAAGAAGTTAAAGAAGAATCACCATGGAGTGTTGGTGGCGATTTTGTGAGTCGATATGTATGGCGTGGTGTTAACTTAGGAGGTTCATCGCCAAGTATTCAACCGTATTTAGAATATGGATTTGGATCGGATGATCATTCATTTGCTGTTGGAGCCTGGGGTGCTTATTCTGTAAGTGGAGCACAAACAAGTCAGGAAACCGATTTGTACTTGTCTTATACATTAAAAGATATGTTTTCATTAACCTTTACCGACTATTTCCTTCCTGACGAAACTACAGGACGTAACAGGTATTTCAATTATAATATGGATTGGGATAAAATAAATTCTGGTGAAGAAGCTCAAACGGGTCATGTAGTTGAGGCTGCTATTAGCTTTAATGGAACAGATAAAATTCCTGTTAGTGTAATGTTTGCCATGAATATTTGGGGTGCTGACTCTAGAAAATACAAAGAACAAGCGGGAGTTATGGTTCCCGAAGATAAAATTGTAATGTCAAAATATCTGGAGTTTGGTTATTCAACTGAAGTTAGAAATGTAGCGGTAGATTTGTTTGCAGGTATGACACTGGATAATCCGGATATTGAAAAAGGGGAACCAACAGGATTTTATGGTCAAAGAGCAGCAGGATTCATTAATCTGGGTTTTACACTTTCAAAAGAAATTAAAATCACAGAAAACTATTCATTACCAGTATTTGGGTCTTTTATAACAAATCCAGAGGCTGAAAATGTATTCATGGTTTTCGGAATATCATTTTAAACTAAATTATTAATAATAAAAATTACAACTATGTTTGACAGCGGTTCAACAACATTTATGATTTTATGTACAAGTTTGGTGATGTTAATGACACCTGGCTTGGCATTCTTTTATGGCGGATTGGCCAGTAAAAGAAATATCTTAGGAATTATGGCACAAACATTTGTGTCCTTAGGTATTACAACTATTATGTGGGTAACAATTGGTTATTCATTATGCTTTAGTGGTGGTGAAGGAGGAATTATCGGAAACCTTGATCTGGCATTTCTTAAGGGAATAGCATTTGATCAGGCTTTTGATAATGGGAAATATCCGGTTTACATTTTTGTAGCTTACCAAATGATGTTTGCGATTATTACTCCAGCTCTTATTACCGGAGCATTTATAAATCGTGTTACATTTAAAGCTTATTTAATTTTCTTAGTGTTATGGCAGCTATTTGTTTATTATCCATTCGTACATATGGTATGGGGTGGCGGAATCCTTGCTGAATGGGGTGTTCTTGACTTTGCTGGTGGTGTTGTTGTTCATGCAACTGCCGGTTTTGCTGCTTTAGCTTCTGTTTTCTATGTTGGTAAACGTCGCGATACAAATTCACCTCCAAACAGTATTCCATTAGTAGCAATCGGAACTGGTTTATTATGGTTTGGTTGGTATGGTTTTAATGCTGGTAGTGAATTAGATGTTGATGCTATTTCAACTTTAGCATTCCTAAATACTGACGTAGCAGCTTCTTTTGCTGCAATAACCTGGTTAATCATTGAGTGGATTAAAGAAGGTCAGCCAAAATTCATTGGTTTATTAACTGGAGCAGTTGCAGGTTTAGCAACTATTACTCCTGCTGCAGGTTTTGTTCCATTATGGGCAGCTATGTTAATTGGTATTGCTGCAGGTGCAGTTTGTTTCTTAGCAGTACAAATGAAAAACAAACTCGGATGGGATGATGCTTTAGATGTTTGGGGAGTACACGGTATCGGAGGTGTTTTAGGAACTATTTTATTAGGAGTATTTGCGTATTCACATATTAACGGACAAAGTGGTTTATTAGAAGGAAATACATCTTTTTTTATGAAAGAAGTTGCAGCAGTATTAATTAGTGCTGTTTATGCATTTGGATTTACTTATTTAATGTTAGTTATTATTAATTTAATTACTCCTGTTAAAGCAAGTGAGCAGGAAGAAGAGGTTGGAATAGACCAGGCTTTACATGGTGAAAAAGCATATGACGAAGGAGCTTTATAAGCCCACTCTGGGGATTTAGGGTAACCTAAATCATCTTAATAAAAATGGGCTAACAAATTTTGTTAGCCCATTTTTATTATAAAAAGTCAATTTTAAACAGATAATGATTCTTCTTTTTTAGCCATAACAATTGCATAAATTGATGCAAATGCCAGGTTAATCCATATTATTGAGAATATTACTCCTAAACCTAAAGCTAATACTCCTGCAATAATTATCGGAATAACCATTAGTGCCATTAAGAAAATGGTCCATCCATGTCCACGAGTCATTTTCCAGCTTTCTTCAACTGCTTTTACTGCATCAAGTTTCTTATCAACTACCAGGTAAGGTACAAAAGCTAATCGACAAGCGAATATAATTCCGGGAACTAGCAAGAATACCATTCCAATCCCAATTATTGCTGACATTAACAGGTTAGCTAAAATAATATTTAAATAATCTTTAAATCCATAGAATAATTCTTTCATATCAATTTCGCCACCTCTAATTATATTAAGAAGCACCTTGGCTGCTCCATACTTAAGTGGAGCTACAAGGAAAAAGAAATATGCAATGGTGAATAATCCAAAGAAATTAAACATGATTGGAAAGTGAATGTGGTGTATCTCATAAGTCCAGCTAACAGGAGCACTTATAATACCTAAAAATACAATAACTAAGAATGCGTATAAAAAGTATTTAAACATTCGTCTCCATGCTAAACTATAAGCAGATCCTGCTGTAGGTCTTAATTCTTTTATGTTTTCTTCTGTTTCCATAATATGATTTTTAAATGAATAATCAATTTATTTGTAAATGTACTAGTACTTTGTTTTAGTGAAAAGAGACTTTAGTAGGATATGTATAAAATCCTACCAAGGTAGGGGTGTAAAAATGTTTAAAATCAAATCGTTAGTGTTTAGTGTTTTTTGGATTATGATGCATGTTTTTTTTGATGATGAACCTTGAAGTCATGAAATTCCAACTTAAGTTGGAGAGAGTATTAGCGAATACTTCTAGAAATAGAATTAATATTTGCGTATTTTTATTTCGAATTTAAGTTTTACAAATGAATATTCAGATTCTTATAATAACTATTATTTCTTCAATTTTATTTGGATTTGTTGCATTGGCAATCGCTTTTAATATGCAACGTAAGTACGAACTAAATTATGTTAAAAGCTATTTCTATCATCAAATATTAATTTTCTTATTTGGTTTTTATGGACTTTTAGGAACTTTAACTACACATTATTTTTTAGCAAATGTAGAGTTTCAAGGTGATTTTGGGAGTTTACTATTAGCCTTTTTGCCTTTTATTGGAGTTCCTTTCATGGTTGCTGCCTGGTATATGTTTATCAGGATTTCGTTCGAAATGATTGATCGAAAAATTAGCTTGAAGTTTACGCTTTGGTTTTTTGTTATACTAATAGTCACTTTTCTCATATTTGGATTTTTAGTTCCGCTAATAGATTATTTTGTTGTCGATAAAATTGATATCAATACGCATGTATTTTTATTTTTTGTGTTGATCGAAATTTTAACACTGGGGATCGTTTTTACAAACTATTTTATTTATAGTAATCACTTAAAAGATAAACATAAATTAAAGTTTATTAAGCTTTTTGCTTTTATTAATCTGGTACTTTACATCATATCAGTAGTAATGTTAGTGCTAGCAGAAAATAATTTAATGTTTATTGCAGCCTATACCATGTTGTATTTTCTGAAAGATATTATTCCATTGTTATTGGTAAACAGGTATTTGAGGAATAATTATATTCATCCGCAGAATGTTGTAAAGAACGATGTTAAGCAGTCTTTTGATGAACGATATGGAATTTCAAAAAGAGAATCGGAAATAGTTGATGAGATTATTCAGGGGAGAACCAATAAAGAAATTAGCGAAAGGTTATTTATCTCTTTACAAACTGTAAAAGATCATACACATAATATTTACCTTAAAACAGGAGTTAAAAATAGGGTTCAGCTAACAAACCTTATTCGTGAATATAAGTTGAAATAATTAAAATCGAAGTGCAAAGGCTAATTTATTTTATAAGAGAATTTTTTAGAAGGAATAAGCGGTTCTTTCTTTTTTTATTAATTAACTTATTGATTTTTGGGATATTTCTGGTTAGTGGTAACTATTATCATTTGCCTAAAGAAAGTGTTAAAGATTATATTTTAATTATTGCACACTGGGGTTTGGTTAGTTTTGCTTATCTGATTCTGATTTACGTTTTATCATTACAGAAAATAGTATTTCTAATTGCATTCCCGATTTTGAATACTGTTTCAGCCATATTGATTTATCATATGGTTGTATTTGATATTTCGATTAATAGTGCTTTAATCGAGTCGGTTTTTAATACAAATAAAACGGAGGCTTTTGATTTAGTTTCTTGGAAGTTAGTTATGTATTCTATATTCATTCTTGCTGTTTCTTTAATGCTTGCAGCGTATCGATATCGAAAAGTTCAGATAAAGAATTTATGGATACATATTTTAATAATTGCTTTGGGCTTTTCTTGTTGTTACACAGCTAATAAAGTTCGATTTAAAACCATTAGTCACAGGGTTCCATTTTCGGTTTACGATGCAACCAAACAATATCGACAGACTTTAAAATTGTTAAAGTCAGAGCGAATAAATATTAGCACTGACGCAATAAGTAACGAAGATACTTTAACGGTAGTATTGGTTTTAGGAGAAGCTCTCCGCGCCGATCATGTTGGAATAAATGGATACCATAGGCAAACAACTCCGCTTCTTGAGAAAGAAAATGTAATTTCGTTAAGGAATGTTTATTCAAAATGGACACACACCAATCAAAGTATTCCTCATATTTTAACTCGAGCCGATAGTGTGAATGAGAATCTGGCTTATACAGAACAATCTTTTATAAGCATATTCGAAAAATGTGGATTCCAAACTTCTTGGATTGGTAACCAGGAGCCGGGCAATACTTTCATAGGTTTTATTAACGATTGTGATACAAGTATTATTAATCGACCTTTGGTTACGGTTTACAATTACAATAAAAAGCTTGATGAAGAGTTGTTTCCATATTTTGATGATCTGAATAACCAAAAGAATTCATTAAATCTAATTATTATACAAGCAATTGGAAGTCATTGGTATTATCCGTCGCATTATCCCGATAGTTTTGAGAAGTTTAAACCAGCAATCGAAAGTAAAACGATTAGCCTTGAAGATCGGGGAAAGATTATAAATGCTTACGATAATACAGTGCTTTATACTGATTATTTTGTGAATGAATTAATTCATCGATTAAGGAATAAAAATGCAGTTATGATTTACTTATCGGATCATGGTGAGGTTTTAGGAGAAGATGGTAAATGGTTGCACGCACAAGAAACAGACTGGGAAAGAAATCCGGCATGTTTTTTATGGTTTTCGGATAAGAATATGAGTGAAAATTCAGAAATGATTCAGATAGCAGAAACAAAAACAGATAAGTTCGTGAGAACAGATTTCTTGTTTCATTCCATTTTACATATTGCAAAAATTGAAAGTTCTTATCTAAATTACGATTTAAGTATTTTTAATGACTCTTCTTTTACCAACCAAAATAGGGAAGTAGCGGTTAATAATCCAGACTAGTGGAATCAGAATTATAATTTGGATTACTGCATAAATAATGCTCCATAAAGTTGATGAATTGTATTCTACATGAAGAATATAAGTTTGGAAGAACTTAACAATAGTCATAGCTCTTAGGTGGAAAGCCATAATTAAAAGTGTATTTACTCCTAAAAAGGAAATCCATTTTATTCTTGGTAAAAAGTTTAATAAAGTTAAATAGAATACAGTTCCTCCAACTCCCGAAAGATACATATACAAGTAATTATTGTAAAGTCCTTTCGACATATCTATTCTACCATTCAGGTAGAAAAATATGCTATTTAAGCCAAGTGTTATTGTTAGAATCAGCAATGCTTTGCTGGTATTTTTATACTTAAAGATATTTTTATTAATAAAGTCTCTGAATAAATAACCAGTTCCATAAAATGGAATAGCGGCAAAAGCAATATCTATACTCCATGGTATATGGATGTTGTAATGTTTTGAATAAATAAACCCTATGATTCCTGAAAAAGCTAATGCAATAGCAATGTGTTTAGTTTTAAGTTTCGCAATAAAATAGAATAATAAGGAAAGCACGAATAAACATGGTAAAAACCACATCGGAATTCCCCAATCCATGTATTCATTTCCTCCTTGTGCATAAAAAATTCCGATTAAATTATTTATTGGTGAAAGATTCATGTCAGCACTAGCACCAAATTTGCGTCCCACCAAAAACCAGAATACAAATAGAATTATTGAAATTAGAAAATATGGAATTAATAATGCCTGAGTTCTTTTAATCAAAAAGTAGTTAAATGACCTATATCTGTCAGGATTAAAAACTAATCCTGAAACAAAAAAGAACAAGGGAATGTGAAAAGAATAAATGTAATCGCCAAGGATAGTATAATCGTTGTGCCCTAAAACAATGCAAAATATTCCAAAAGCTTTTAATGCATCAATAGTATAATTACGAGATGTGGCCATAATTTGAATCTAATCTCAACTTTAGCAATAATAATTAAAAAAAGCTGCCCAAAAAAGAGCAGCTTTTAGAATTTATGTTTACAGCTTTTATTTATCTAATTCGTAACCCATAGTTTTTCCTTTTTCTGTCGCTGGAATTCCTTTGGTCATCCAAATCGGAGCAGGTTCATCTTTCAAATAATGATCAAAGAACTGCATCATGCGTTTACTTAAATCTTTATTATTAGGACTTCGACGTTTTTCGTTATGTGGTTGGCCATTATAGTTAAGCATCCAAACAGGTTTGTTTAGTCGACGTAATGCAACAAAATATTCAATCCCCTGGTACCAAGGTACAGCACCGTCTTTATCGTTGTGGCGAATAAGAACAGGAGTATTGATTTTTGGTGCATAGAACACAGGAGAATTTTCGATGTAGTTCAATGGTTTTTCCCAAAGTGTTCCGCCAATTCTACTTTGCGATCTTTCGTATTGGAACATTCGACTCATTCCTGATTTCCATCTTATTCCACCATAAGCACTGGTCATGTTCGAAACAGGAGCACCGATAGATGCAGCAGCAAATAAATCGGTTTTTGTAATTACATAACCAGCCTGATAACCACCCCAGCTTTGTCCTTGTATACCAATTTTATTTTTATCTAAATATGGTCTTTCGGTTAGCATAGCTAAAGTTCCACTAACAATATAGTTATATGCGCTTTCGCCTGGATAACCTTCTTTATAGCGAATATTTGGCATAAATACAAAATATCCATTACTAACATAAAATGTTGGGTTGATGATTGATCGACTTGGTTTTGGAACATAATGATAATGTAACTCATCAGAATGTAAACGATAGAAATATACTACCATCGGATATGTTTTATTTGGATCGAAATTTTCAGGTTTGTATAACAATCCTTCTTCTTCTGTTCCGTCAGGAGTAATCCATTTTACCAGTTCCACATCGCCCCATAAATAATTCTCTTGTTGTGGATTTTCGTTTGATATTTTTTCTGGTTTTGTGAAATGTAAATCAGATGTCCATAGATCGTAATATTCTTTAAAACTTTCTTTTTGCCAAATAATACGATCGGTATTTTGAGCTTTTCTTGGTCTATAGAAATCATAATCATCCATGATTAATTTCTTAGGATCGGCTTTAGCATTTAAATCAGTAGTATAAAAACCCGATTGTTTGTTGGTGTAATTAAAAGCTTCAAGCAATAATTTTGTTTTTGGATCGATATATCTGTTTTCCTGGTCAAGATGAATATAGTCTAACCGAATATTGTGATTTCTACCATAATTATTGGTTAAATTCACAGGTGCTTTTTTCATTGCAGGATCAATCTTCCAGATATCAAATCTATCATTGATTAAGATGTATTCATCATCTTTAATCCATCCAGAAATGCCATATGGATAAGCATCCATAGGGTAATCATTTTCTTCGTCGAAGAAATTAACATTCAATTTCCTGGTCAGATTTTTAGTGCTCTTATCCTTGAAAGAGTATGCAAACCATGCTTTCTCATTAAACTCATACCAATAAATGTATTTCCCTCCGGAAGATATATCAACATTTGCTTTGAAATTTTCTTTGAATAATACTCTTTCTCCTGTTTCAATATTAATATAATAAAGATCAAAATACCTAGGAATCTCCCAAGATGTTGATTTCTCAAATGGAGTATAGTTGTATGCCAATGCATATTTTCCATTTCCTCGATCACTTAACTCAATATCTCTTACTTTTTCATCTTCCAGTTGAAATACTTTTTTTGAGTTGATATGATAAACTGCTAAGTAAGTTCTGTTAAGATCATCGTTTAATTCGCTCAATTGTTGGGGTTGTAAACGAGTATCGGTCCAGCTCCACAAGTCAAAAATAACTTTTTCTTCGTCTAACAAAGTATCTTCAGGTTCTGGTTCAGGCATGTAAGCTGTTCCAAAGAATAATCTTTCGTCGTTTTTAGAAAAGTAAATATCGCTATTTTCACTTACAGTCCATTTTTCAGGAATGGAAGTGCTCAAAGTATCTACAACCTTTACAGGAGATTTATCTTTCGTGTTTACATAAAATAAGCTGTAAACTTTTGTTTCAAGGGTATCTGTGTTTTGAATATAAGAAAGCTGTGTGCCTTTATGATCGGCAGTCAGCATTTTAACAATCCCCAAAACAGGTTTTAAGCTGTCCAGTTTATCGTTTTGTGTATTAAATGTAAAAACAGTCGATTTTAATAAAGTGTCGTTTTGTTGTTTTACAAAACTTATCAGTTTACCATTTTCAGATATTGTAAACTCTGTAATATTATTAAATTCGAACTTCTTATTGCTTACAGGATTTGTTACTACAAAATCGTAAGTTTTTGGCGCTTCTTTGTCAAAAGTTTCCTCTTTCTTTTTATCATCCTTTTTGGTAGTATCTTCAGGAATATATTTGGTATAGAGATAAGCCATCCAAGAAGATTCCTTTTTAGCAATTGTAAAAGATTTTATTTCTTCAACTTTCGTTACTTCATCCTCTCCTAAGACTAATATTCCAAGTGAATCTTTTGGTAATTTGTCTTTGTCCGTTTTGTCGAGCTTTAATTTTCTTAAAGTATCGGCATAAGGATAAATTTTAAATGCAATAAAGTCGGAGTTAGGCGAAAATTTTGCGCCCTTGCTTCGAGGAATTATTCTGCTCTCTTTCGAATCTACATTATATAAAACTGTTTTTCCATCGCCTTTATATGGGTTTGATTCGTATAAAACCCAGTTCCCATCATTAGAAATAGATTTTGCTTCAATATATTTCCAATCATCATAAACTGAAAAATCTAATGTTTTTTTTGTATTCTGATTAAAAGCTAAAATGGCTATTGTACAGAATAATAAGGTAAAAATAACTTTCTTCATCTTTAAATATTTAATAATTATAGTTTAGTTACTAAGCTGAGATATAAAATATAGATGCATTCATCTACGAATGTTAGAATGAAAATTCTTAATAAAGTTTAAAAGCTTGCTAAAATATTGAATTCTGTCAATCATACCAATTAAACTGTCAAAGTTGCGGTTTTTTTTGTGAGAATTGTTTTGGTATAAAAATTGAAAGTTCGAAATATGTCGATAAATAGATATATTATGAATTTTAAAACAATTGAATCGTTTGATCAGCTTAAAAAGGAATTAAGTCAACCAGAGAAATCATTCTTGTTACTTTATAAAGCAGATTTTGAAAATAGTATGTGTGCTTTAAACAAACTTAAGAAACTTGATTTAAGTAAAAATCAATTAAGCATATTTACCGTTGATGTTGCTAAAGTTCGAGATATACACGAAAAATATAATATTACATCAGTACCTTCATTGATGGAGTTTAAGAAAGGAGAGTTAAAGCAGGTAGTGAAAGGATGTCATGAGCCTGGCTTTTACAAATCGCTATTTGACAGTTCTCTATATTCCGCTGTTAACGATAAAGAACAAAAGAAAGCTAACCGAATTGTTGTATATACCACACCAACCTGTCCGCATTGTACTACAGTTAAGAATTATTTGAAAGGATTAAAGATTCCTTTTCGTGATATAAATGTGGCACAAGATCAAAAGATGGCAGAACAAATGGTAAAAAAAAGTGGTCAGCAAGGTGTCCCTCAAATAGAAATTAACGGGAAAATTATTGTTGGTTTTGATAAAGCTAAAATTGATGACTTATTAGAAATTAAATAATGTAAAACTAAATTTAAATAAAATGAAAGAGTTACAACCTTTAAACGAACATGTTTTATTGGATATTACAGACGAAAAAGAAGAACAAAAAACAGCATCAGGAATCATTATTCCGGATTCTGTAAAAGAGAAAAAGAAGATAGCCAAAGTTGTAGCAATAAGCGATATTGAGAATTCTGCTGTTGCTGTAGGTGATAGTGTTATGTATAAAGAGTTTTCAGGAACTGAAGCAGAAATAAAAGGGAAGAAATTTTTATTAATTCCATATGCTGATATTCTTGCAAAAGTAGTAGAAACGGATGCTATTTAAAAAATAAAAGGCTTTGAAATTTCAAAGCCTTTTGTTTTATCTTCCTTCTACATGAAGTATTCTTGTTTTCTTTTTTAAAGTTCTGAGCACAATAAATATTACAAACGTAGCTATTAATGTATATAACCAAAAATCTGTAATCATGAATTTTTTTGTTGCAAGGTAATTTTTTAAAACATTGAGGTATGCAAACGAAATACCTACAGCAAATAAACCATTGTATTCTCTTTTTAAAACATTTCTTACTGAGAATACAAGATCTGCAGATTCCCAGCCTTTAAATTTTGGGAAAAATGGTGGAGCTGTCATCGACCATTTTAAGTACTGATCACCAAATTTACCTTTTAAGAATTGTTCTTCGGCAAACATGATTCTTTCGTAGTATAACCAGAATAATAATACGGTTGTAATGGCAAACCAAATATTATTAACATAAAGAATAATACCAAACCACATTAAAAAATTACCCAGGTATAAAGGGTGCCGTACTACTGAATATATTCCTTTTGTATTCACAGTTTCGGCAACTTGTTTTGCTGTATTTCTACCAGATGTTCCTTTTGGTGTAAATCCTATAACAAGTATTCGTACTAATAATCCTAATAGTGATATAGCCAAGCAAGTAATAGACCATATTAATTCGGGTAGTTGAATATCTTGTTTAAATTCTAAGATTAATACAAGTGAAGCTAATGGGTAGAGTATAACTGGCAAATAGCTTCTGTATTTGAAAAACCAGTTGCCTCTTTTGTCAAATTCCTCGACTAAAGACATAAAATAGTATTTTGGTTCGGTTTATAATTTCGGTGGTGAATTTAACAATATTTTAATAATATAGCTTATTGAATCCGATTTTTTGACATAAAAAAACCCGCCAATGAAGCGGGTTTAAATTTTTAAAGCTTTTGATTATTCAGGATTGATAGCCTCAACTGGACAAACATCAGCACAAGCACCACAGTCAGTGCAAGTTTCAGGATCAATTTTATAGATATCACCTTCACTTATTGCTTCAACTGGGCATTCGTCGATACAAGTGCCACAAGCAGTACAATCATCAGATATTACGTAAGCCATGATTTTTTATTTTTAGTTTATTAATGTTAATTCAATACAAAATTATTTCCTTAATTTAAATACTGAAACAAAAACTGTATTAAATCTTCTTTTCTTTATAATTTAGAATATTTCTAAATAAAATTGTTTAATGGAATTTGTTGCCTTTTTAACGCGTTTAATCATTTATATAGTTAATTGCAACATAAGCCATCGTACCCATGCCAAATTTTAAAGCATTTTCATCGATATTAAAACTAGGCGAATGCAGTGGAGCATTAAATTTATTTCCAGACGATGTTCCTAAGCGATAAAAAGTAGACGGTGTGCTTTGGGAGAAATAAGCAAAATCTTCAGCTGTCATTCGAATATCAAGATCTACAACATGATCATCTCCAAGAAATTCTTTGGCGTATTCAACAGCTTTTTTAGTAAGCTTTTCATCATTTATTAAAACCGGATATCCATTTTTTATATCAACATCAGCAATGGTGCCATGTTTTTTTGCTATTGTGTCAGAAATTTCTTTGATTTTTAAATGAGCTTTTTTTCTCCAGCTTTCATCCATTGTTCTGAAGGTGCCTTCAAGATATACTTCATTAGGAATAACATTGGTAGCCCCATTTGCAATCACTTTTCCTATGGATAGAACAGTTGGAATTTCTTTAGGTGATAGTTCATTCGAAATTTGTTGTAGGGCCACAATAATTTCTGATGCTGCCAAGACTGTATTATTTATCTTTTTAGGAAGAGCAGCATGACCTCCTTTTCCTCGAATAGTTAAATAAAGTTCATCGGTCGAAGCCATGTATATTCCTTTTCTAAATCCGACCTTCCCAACTTCTAAATCAGGATAAACATGTTGACCTAGAATAAAATCTGGAACTGGATTTTCAAGAACTCCTTCTTCAATCATTTGTTTAGCTCCACCAGGAAGTTTTTCTTCTGCAGGTTGAAAAATAAACTTTATTGTTCCTTCAAAATCATCTTTTAATTGATTTAAAATTAATAAGGTTCCTAGTAATGATGAAGTGTGCACATCGTGTCCGCAAGCATGCATGACACCTTTATTCTTCGATTTATATGAAATTTCGTTTTGTTCTTCAACAGGTAATGCATCCATGTCGGCTCTAAGAGCAATTACTTTTTTATCTGGATTTTTTCCTTCAATAATACATGTTATTCCTGTGTTTGCTATTCCTGCTGTGTATTTTATTTCCCACGATTCTAACAAGCTAACAATATATTTAGATGTTTCATATTCATGAAAAGAAAGTTCGGGATTCTCATGTAAATGTCTTCTTATATCGATCACCTGATCGAAATACTTTTCTGAGAGCTGCTTTATTTTATTTTTTAAATCCATTATTTACCAAAAAACATTTTAACTGAAATAACTAATAAGAAAACAGCAAAAACTTTTTTTAAGATTTTTGCTGGTAAATGCACCGAAATTATCGATCCTAAATAACTACCTAATACAAAAGCGATAATCAATATGATAGCATATTTATAATTTACATAACCATTTTTAGCGTAGTTTATAACGCCTAATATACCTACGGGAAAAAGCAAAACTGCTAAACTGGTACCCTGTGCATGATGTTGAGTAAAACCTAAAATAAAAACTAATGCAGGTACAATAATTATTCCTCCTCCAAGACCTAACGAACCTCCTACTATTCCTGCTAAGAATCCAATAATAATTAATAAAATAATTTCGTTAATGCTCATAACTAATTTTTTAGAAATCTAAACTTAGTGAAAAATAAAATATGCGAGGTGTTATTTCTTGGTTTTCAATACCCCAGGCCCAATCAAAACGGGCGAAGTAACCAAATAACATAGCTCGAATACCAAATCCATAACCAGCTACAATAGGATCGCGCTCGGTATCCAGAGTAATGACTATTGATCCTCTTTCAATTACATCTTTATCGTATGCATTTTCATCGGAATATGGTGACCATCCACTCCAGGCAGTTCCTGCATCAAAGAAACCTACTAACTGTAAATTTGTCCAGAACGATGAATTAAGAGGATAATTCGAGAAATACTTAATAACAGGCCAACGTAATTCAGTATTGATGAGGGCAAAGCTATTTCCATTTCTAATATTTTGAGGAAAACCTCTAAGATTAGTTGCTACAGCTTGGTATGCATAATTCTCATCTTCGTTAATCGGAATTTCATTTAAAGGAATAAATGTTGGGGTGTTTTGTGAAAAATTGGTCCAGTTATCTACCCCTCCTAAATAATATATTAATTTGCTATTCCCAAATGAGGTGCTCGTAGCAAAACGCGATGCAAAAATTAAATCACGATGAATTCTCTGATAATGTCTGAAATCAGCTCCAATAACAAATAAATCTGTTTTTGACTTGTTAATTTGTTTATAATATTCGCCAAATATTTTATACCTGGTTCCATTATATAAATTAACACCTGTACTTATTGTGTTATCAAATATATAATCAAACTTTATACCTCCCCACACTTTATGTACATCAGGAGTTTGTAAACTGTTTCTGTCGGTCGATAAGTAAATTTGTTTATCATGACGTAAGGTTACAGTTCCTTTAAGAGCAGTAATCTGACTGAATGGAATTGTTCTCAAATACATCAATTTATTAGTTTGTGTTTTTGAAATAAAATCTATCCCTGTATTTTCGAAACTTTGCCGATGAAAAATGATTTGTTCATCAATTTTCTTTTTAAGATTTTCTAAGCTGATTAGATATTCGTTACTATTAAAATCTGCAGAAAATCGAACTCCTGCTATTACTTTATAATCTTCCAGTAAATCGTATGCCCCTATCTTAAATAAAGCATTAAATCCTGGATTGAAATATACAGCACCACCTGTGAATGCTTGATATGCAGAGTTTAAGAAGCTAAAATCAACCTGACTAACCACATGATCGGTAAAAAATGTGCGCTGATAAATCTGAATTTTCGGGAATGCATTTTTCTTAGAGGTATCTTGTTTTATACTATCGTATTTATATGAAAAATAGGGCTTTTCAATCTCAAATACATAATGGTTGATGTCAACATAATTGTCTTCAATTGAAAATATCTTTAACGAGTCGTTTTGATGACCAGAATCGGATCGAGAATTTAAAATGCTATCTGCTTTAAGAGATTCTTGTACTTGTTTTTCTCGATACTTCGTATCGTTCAACTTAATATTATTATTAAAAGTATTTTCTGATAATATACCTTGATAAATAGAATAACTACCATTATCATATTTGATATATGAATAGGTATCTTTATTTTTATTGATATGATACTGATAAATGTTTTTTGAAAAATTTGTTTGTGGTACTTCACTTAAAAAATACCGATAATGAATACTGGTGTCAATAAAGCTTATGGTACTATCGTATTTACCTCTAAAAAGATTATTTATTCCATTTTTATCATTTAAGTAATAGTATTGATTCTCAGAAATCTCAAACGGATTTTGTTCATTCTGGTGTAAAGTGGATGTTAATCTTGATAACACCTGGTTTTTATCTTTATAATGATAAACAAATAAATCGGTTTGTTCTCCAAAATGAATGCCTTCTGGTTTTAAAGTGTCACTTAAACGATTCGAATTAAATACTATATCTTCTGAGTTATTTATGAATTTAGGATAGAAATCATCAGCTAAATCATGGGTAATTTGTTCGCTCGTGGATGATGCAATGTCGAAAACATAGATATCCGTATTGCTATTTTTAACAGCAGAAAATACCATTTTAGAACCATCATCCGAATAATCAAAATCCAGAATCTTATCAAAGTATAGAAGACTTCTTTCGGTAAGCTCCTTATTTTCTATGATATATTGTATAAGCGATAAACCGCCTTCTTTTTCTGTAATAATAGTTAAGGCCTTACCAGAAGGATGCCAGTTAATGACAGGATAGGTATAGTCGTTGATCTGTTTTATTTTGTGCCCGGATTTAAATACTTTTTCCGATTTATCTTCTTTGGCATCATATATCCACACCCTAACTTGTCCCAGATCATTGGTAACATATGCAATTTGATTTCCTTCGGGACTTGATTTTGCCTGACTGTAATATCTTAAGTTTTTATTTTTATGAATGATATTCTTCGTATTAAGAGAATCACTTGCCATAAGCGATTCTTCATCGAAATAATCATGATAATATGCCAGCCATTGTTTAGTGATCTCTTTAAAGGGTAATCCAAGTACATTTAAAATTGCACTGTTTGCTCCCTTATTTACTCGGGTTAAATAAATGATATCAGTAATTACATTACTTCCATAATAATCGTTAATGTATTTCCAAAACGAATGTCCGGCATAAATGGCATCATCGCCCGATAATCGATTGAATTTTTTATAACGTTCATTTAATATTCCATCTTTTACTCTGCTTTCAATTTCAGCATTCCATTCTTCGGAAAAGTATGATGTTAAACCTTGTAAGTACCATTCAGGTAGGCTAATCATGGTGGAGTTCGTAAAATTTTCAGAAAGTCTGTTACCATATAACATTTCCATGATGATAACTTCGGAAATGGCCGATCGCATTTGTTTTAAATAATCCTGGTGATTTCCTTGAAAATATAAACTGACTTTATTATTTCTAATTTTAGTAATACCACCAGTATTATATTCTTCTTTCCCAGTTAGCAAACCTATATTACTTTGTTTAAAATCTGAAAATTTATTATAAACTAAAAAGATGAGTCGTTTTTTTAGTTTGTAATTTAGTTTTTCTTCAAGTTCAGCAATTGCTTCTGTGGCATGTTCTCCTGTAAATCTTGCAATAGATTCTCCATCCTGATTAAAGTAGGTGTCAAACTTTTCAAATTTGTAAAATGACCAGTAAAAATCATTATATTGCACCCTGTTTTTACCAAAGTCCATTTGATGCCCATTATAAAACTGCCCATATATTTTAAAGGATATAAGGAAAAACAGAATAATTATTTTTGGAGATTTGTATTTCAAAGTTTCCTGAATATAATTTCGATATAAAATTAAAATATATTTTTGGTTGAATTTACGATAATATATTTAAAAGTTAATGATTGTTAACGATTGCATCAAATTTATACGATTTTTTATTTTTGTGTTGTGTAATAATTAAAATAAGTTGTCATGAAAAAAGTCTTTATTAGTATTCTGTCTGTATTTGTTTTTCTAAGTGTTATAAATGCTCAACAAAAAGGGGCTAATATTTCTTTTGAGAAAGAAATTCATGATTTTGGAAAGATAAAAGAAGATGATGGTAAGGTGGAATTTAAATTTATGTTTACCAATACTGGAAATTCACCATTAATTATAAATAAAGTGAAAGCATCCTGTGGGTGTACATCTCCAACATGGACAGAGCAACCAATTATGCCTGGAAAAAAGGGATATGTAAGTGCAGTATTTGATCCACGTAACAGACCGGGTAATTTTAATAAAAGTATTTTTGTTGAAACAAATACTACTAAAGCAAGAAACATTTTAAGAATAAAGGGTGAAGTTATTCCTCGGGTAAAAACAGTTGAAGATTACTATCCCAAGGCACTAGGTGAACTTAGATTAGAAACTAACCATTTTGCATTTGTTCGTGTATATAACGATCAGGTAAAAAAAGATACATTGAAAATTTATAATTCATCAAAATTAGAAATGAAGGTTGATTTTAAAAATGTTCCTTCATACCTTACTTTAAAGGCTGTTCCTGAGGTTTTAAAGCCAGGCGAGAAAGGATATATTCTTGGGATATATGATGGTACCAAAGTAAATGATTGGGGTTTTGTATCAGGAAGAGTACACATTCTGGTAAATGATGAATACCAAAATAGAAATTATATTACCGTAAGTGCTAGAGTAGAAGAAGATTTTTCAAAATTATCTGAAAAAGAATTGGCCAATGCACCAAAAATAAGCTTTGAGGATGAGAGTTTTTATTTTGGAAAAACGAAATCAAGAGATAAAATAGAACATGATTTTAAATTTACGAATAAAGGTAATAGCGATTTGATTATTCGTAAAATACGATCTACTTGTGGTTGTACAACGGTTGCTCCTGAGAAAACAGTGATTAAACCGGGCGAAACAAGTTCATTTAAAGCCATATTTAACCCTGGTTCAAGAAAGGGAGTCCAAACAAAATCAATTTATGTAATTAGTAATGACCCAAAAAATCCGAATATTAGATTAACTATAAAAGGGGAGATAATAGTAGATCAAGCACAGTCAGATGCTTTAAAGAAATAAGAATAATATTATTTCCTATATAAGGAATACTAAAATAGAAGAATTTGATTTAAAAATTCTTCTATTTTTTTATTTCTCGCCTTATAAATCCTAATTTCGCATAAAATTTGTTTCAATGTCTAAAAAAGATCATCATAAAGAAAACGAAGAGTTTGATTCTGCTTTACATGTACAAAAAGGAGTTGAGCAACCAGAGTCCATTAATCCCGATGTGATAAGACGATTTCGATTAAAGAAAAAAGTTCAGTATTCAGTCGATGAATATGTCAAAGGGATTTTAGAAGGAAACAGGACAATTCTTGGTCAGGCAATTACTTTAATAGAGAGTGCATTACCACAGCATATGAATCTGGCACAAGAGATTATAGAAAAATGTTTGCCCCATGCAGGAAACTCTATAAGGATTGGGATTACAGGAGTGCCTGGAGTTGGAAAGAGCACTTTTATTGAATCCATGGGTCGATACATTACTAAACAAGGAGGAATGCTTGCTGTTTTAGCGGTTGATCCTAGTAGTGAAAAATCAAAAGGGAGTATTCTTGGAGATAAAACAAGAATGGAAGAGTTGGCTAATGATCCAAATGCCTTTATTCGACCTTCACCATCGGCAGGTTCATTGGGGGGTGTAGCGCGTAAGACTCGTGAAACCATTATTCTTTGTGAGGCTGCAGGTTTTAATGTCATATTTATTGAAACAGTAGGAGTTGGACAATCGGAAACTGCAGTTCATTCAATGGTTGATTTCTTTTTATTATTGATGTTGGCAGGTGCTGGAGATGAGTTGCAGGGAATAAAAAGGGGAATCATGGAGATGGCCGATGCAATTGCCATAACAAAAGCGGATGGGGAAAATGTACATAAAGCTGAAATGGCTAAGGTTGAATATCAGAATGCATTACATTTATTCCCTCCAACAGAATCGGGTTGGATTCCTAAAGTTCTAACTTGTTCGTCATTAAAACGAATAGGGATTGACCAAATTTGGGAGACTATTGAAAGTTTCATAAATCAGTCTAAGGATGTCAATTTTTTTGATAAGAAAAGGAAAGAACAGGCTAAATATTGGATGTATCAATCTATTAACGAAGCGGTTAAGAATAATTTTTATAATCAGGAAGGAATCAAAACTAAATTACAACTTTTCGAAGAGAATGTGCTTAATGGAAAAATGAATTCATTCCTCGCATCCAAAATGATTATTGACGAATACTTTAAAAAATAATAAACATATAAATGTAAGTCAGAGTGAGAGTTCATGATTAATAGCTAAATGGATAAAAATGTCACGTGCAGTTTGTAAGTGACTCGCACCTTTACTATCAAAATTGTTAGCTATATCAACTAATTAAGAGCTTATTCGTTTGTGATTTTTGATTGTTTGATGATTTGTTGATTTGGTTATAATAAAGCTTTAGTTATGCAAAGTCATCAACAAATAAACGAATTAACAGATCATTAGAGAAAGTAAACATTCTTTACAAAAAAGATACATAAATAACAGTAAATTCATAGTTAATAAAATATAAATAGATAGAACTTTAATTATGTAGAATTTTTCGTATGTTTATCGCTTGAAATTTAATATCTAAAAAAATAAACCATGAAAAAACTATTGTATAGTATTGTTGCTGCTGCTTTAATGTTTTCTTGTACGATGCAACCAAAGTATAATATTGAAGGAAATGTTGAAGGGCTAAACTCGGGGTCTGCTATTTTAAGTAAGGTTGTTGACAACGAATTAGTTACTGTTGATTCTGTTGCTGTTAGTAATGGAGCATTTGCATTTAAAGGATCTGTAGAACAACCTGAATATTTTGTGATCACATTTGCAGATACCTTAGAAGGAATTCAGCTATTTCTTGAGAATGTTAACATGAACATTCAAGCTAAAGTGGATAGTATAGCTAGTGCAGAAATAACAGGGTCAGAACTTACAAGCTTGTTTAATACTTTTAACGAAGAGTTTTTAAAGTATAACATGCAATTTAGAGCATTATATAATGAATATATGCAAGCTAATATTGCAGGTGATGCAGAAAAAGTGAAAGAAATAGAAGAAAAATATTCAGCTACTGACGATGAACTTTCTGCTTATATGAAAGGTTTTGTTACTGAGAATACAAATAATGTACTAGCTCCTTATATTACTTTAAGATATTTAGCTAGTAGAATGGAGCTTGAAGAGTTAGAAACAATTACTAATGGATTTGGTCCTGAAATCTCAGAATCACACTATACCATAACTTTAAAAGAACGTGTTGAAGTAATGAAGCGTGTTGCAATAGGTCAGCCATATGTTGATTTTACTTTAAATGATACAACAGGAAACCCTGTTTCTCTTTCATCTTACATTGGAGAAAAGTATATTTTACTTGATTTTTGGGCTGCTTGGTGCAATCCTTGTCGTCAGGAAAACCCTACATTAGTTGCTAATTATGCTAAGTATAAAGACAAAGGATTCGAAATTTTTGGTGTTTCTTTTGATAAAACTCGCGAAGCGTGGATTAAAGCAATTAAAGATGATGGTATTACCTGGCCTCAGGTTTCTGATTTAAAATACTGGGATTCTTCAGCAGGAAAATTATATGCTGTACGTTCAATACCTCATAATGTATTGCTCGATAAAGATGGTGTTATTATTGCAAAGAATCTTCGTGGTGAAGACTTAGGAGCGAAATTAGCAGAATTACTTGACTAATAATTACGTTAGATAATTGCTAGAGTGTAGGTTTTTACTTACACTCTTTTTTTTGTGATTTGATTTTTACAATTCATTACAATTTAAATACGGTTCATTTCATTTTGTTTTTTTTACCAAAGCTTTCTTCTGATAATTGTATCATGAAAGTAAACCGAATTTTAAATTAAATTACATAATTATGAAAACACGTTTAATAATATTAATGAGTATGATCTTTTTAAGTTCGTTTTATGCAGAAGCTAGAGAAACTGCACGAATTAAAAAAGATGGTTGGGATAGCAGGGAACATTTTTATAAATCAAAAGATTCATTTTCAGCATACGAGATAGAATACAAAGGAAAAATTACTGTTTCCAACGATGATAAAAATGTTACAGCAATTACTCCCGATGGATATCTGAAAATTAAAAAATCTTCTTTTGGTAATAGTCGCTCTATTGAAATAGAAAGTAATAAATCGGGTAAGCTTACTAAAAAATACTTCGATGGAAGAAAAGAACTTCCATTTGAATCAGAAGGAGCAGAATGGCTAGAAGAGATTTTATTGGATGTAATCCATAAAACCGGAATTGGTGGTAAAGAAAGAATTTTACGCATTTATAATAAGGGTGGAGTTAATGCAGTATTAGATGAAGTTGAAGATTTTGATAAGACTAGTAACTACTCTTATTATAAAACAACAAATCATGCAGTATTTTATTTCGAAACAGTAGAATATAGTGGATATAATGTAAGATATCTATATTATAAAACTTTAGTAAACGAAGTAGAGCTGTCTAAGGAAGAAGTAGTGAAAGTATTAAAAGCAATACCTGATATTGTATCAAACAGTACTAAAGGTACTCTGTTAAGAGAGATATTGAGTAAGTACGAATTAGATAATTATTCAATGGAAAAATTTCTGGATGCTACAGAAACATTAAGTTATAATACTGAACGAGGAAACACATTAAGAGCATTCATTAAAAAGTATCCTGTTACTAGGGAGAATTCACAAGAGTTTTTCGATGTGATTGAAGGCATGTCTGTAAATACTGAAAAAGGAAATGTGTTAAAAGATTTATTACAAACACAGGAATTAGATAATAGAGTATTAGGCGATTTAATTGAAGTAACTGATGATTTTAGTTCGAATAGTGAGAGAGCTGCAATTTATAGAATGTTAGTGCCTAAAGTAGTAGGTGATGAAGATTTAACAAATCAGTTGATTTATGCAGTTAAAAACTTATCGAGCAGTTATCATTTATTAGAAGACGAAGTGTTGGAATATATTGCCAAAGGAAAAATAATTACTGATAGTGGTTTAAGTAAATCGGCCGTATTAAATATGCTTGATATTGCCAGAACTTACGATGCGAATACCAGAAAGAGTATTACTTTAAATAAACTACATGGTTCGTTAACTAATGATAAAGAAGTTCTAGAAGCTTATTTTGAGGTTATTAACAGCATGGATATAGCACGTGTGAGATACAATTTGCTACAGGATTTAATGCGTATACACAAGTTTGATAACCATGGTCTAATTCTTCTTTTAGATGCTATTGAAGATATTGCAAATGATGATGAGCCTCATGCAGCAACAGCAATGCTTAGAATGTTAATTAAAGATCTTCCAAACGACCCGGATGTTCTCAGGTATTATTTTGATGCACTTGACGAAATTGATCATGCATCAGGTAATGAAGAAATCATTAGAATGTTCTGTGAAAAAGGTAAGCTGGATAAACGTACAACAGTTTACTTGTTAAAAGCAGTAGAAAATATCGATGTAGATATCGAGAAAGCAACCTCATTGCAGAATATTAAAAGGGTGATGCCTAAGGATGATGAATTAACATATATTTTCAATAGCGTAGCCGACGAAATTAAGTCTGATTACGAATATGAAAGAGCAATGAATGAATAAATAATTGTTGGTTTTGAACCCCGAATAGTTGTTTTTTGAATACACCTTGAGATTTCACTTGAAAATTGTTTAAATTCGAAATCTCAAGGTTTTTTTATGAATTGAAAATGCTAATACGAAGACTGATATCCATATTTTTAATTAACTCAATACTTGTTTATATACTATACTCGTATTTGTATTATAGTCAGGTAGGAGAGTTTCCCGTTTATAGCAATGATTGGATTCGATCAATATATCTGTTGATTTGTGCAAATATTATTGGATTTTCAATTGTTGTAATCAACTCCTTATTAAATAAAGTATCTTTCTGGAGGAGAAAAATTGGACTTCGATTTATTTTGGGAATAGTCATCAATTATTTTATTATTCTACTTTTCATTATACTGTTTGTATGGACTTACCTTCAAATAGAAAATCTTAATTTTACGATAAGTGCTTTGCTAGAAGAATATCATGAAGTTAAAATTCGGGTATACATTTTGGTATTGGTTTTAGATATCTTATTTGTTGTTTTCGATTTTCTAGTTTATTCGTATAAGTATTATTCTCAAGGGCAAATTCAAAATGCGAAGTTAGCCCGAAAACAAATGGAGCTGCAATTCGAAGCACTCCGAACCCAACTTAGTCCACATTATTTATTTAATAGTCTGAATACAATTTCATCATTGATATATAAAGATATTAATCAAACCGAACAATATATTCGTAAACTGGCAAGTACTTATCAGTACATTTTAGCGTCGGATAGAAAGCAAATTATTTCATTAGATCAAGAAATAGAATTTATTAAAGACTATTGTTATTTGTTGAATATAAGGTTTGGGGAAGCACTTCAGGTTAATTTCGATGTAGAAAATCATTTTATAGATTATAATTTACCTCCAATAAGCATTCAAATATTGGTTGAAAATGCAGTAAAACATAATGTGTTCGATGATGAAAATCCTTTAGAAGTTGATATCTATACTCATGAAAATAAGCTTGTGGTAAAAAATAAAATTTTAAAAACACCTGCTAGTCGTGAATCATTTAAGATTGGTTTAAGTAATATTCAAAAGCGTTACCAGGTATTTACCGATAAAGATATCAGGATTATTAAGAACGATTTCTTTACAGTTGAGTTGCCACTGTTAAAACCCAAAACAAATGATTAGAAATATAGTAAATAATACTGTTTTCAGGGTTTTTACTCCTTTGTTTTATGGAGTAACAATGTACATTTTAATCTTGTTGATTTTTGATAGGGTTGAGCAATTGTCAGAGAATTTCTTCTTCATTGAAGTGATCTTAAATGTTACTATAACCTATTTGTTATTCGAATTTTTAAGATTATATATCTTGCAAGTTGAAAGGCGATGCCCACAAAATTGCAGTATTACGAATAGAATAATTATTCAGGGTGGAGGTAGTTTGTTCATATCACTAATACTTACATCCTTTGTCATATCTCTTTATTTTACAAAACTTGTTGGGTTTAATACTTTTAGAACAGAATTGATTGTGTTTAATACTGTATTTCTTATTACTAGTATTTTATATAATATGGTATATTTTAGTTTCTTTTACTTAAACAGGATTAATGTTACACAACTTGAAAAAGAAGATATATTAAGAAAAAATGTTGAAATAGAATTAGATACTTTTAAAAATAAGATTAATCCTGATTTTTTGTACGATAGCCTGGAAACATTGATAAGTATATCAAAGAAAAGTCTTGACGAAGCAGATGCATTTATTCTTAAATTATCAGAGGTATATAGAAATATATTATCTACTAAAAATAGCGATTTGGTTGATGTTGAGAATGAGTTAAAAATTGCTAGAGTGTTAGTAGAGTTATATAACTATAAGTTAAATAATAAACTTTACTTAAATATTAACGAAGAGATATTAAAAAAGGGAATTAGCATTGTTTCCGGAACATTTGTGGTTGTTGTAGAAGATATTGTTAATCGAAGTATTATTTCTGAGATTCAGGATTTAAAAATTAATTGTAGTATCGATAATGATTTCATTATAATTTCACATTCAGTGCAGAACAAGTTGATACAGGTGTTTTCGAAACAAACTGAAATTAATCATTTGCAGAAGGCTTATAGGTATTATGGAAAGAATAGCTTATCTGTACATGAAGATGATCATATCCGAACTTATCATATCCCATTTTTTAAACAAGAAAATTAAATCATAAGGTGTTATTATGAGAATATTGATTATTGAAGATGAGAAACCGGCTGCTGAAAAGCTTGAGCTTTTATTGAAAAAGTACGATTCGCAGATTGAAATATTAGATCAAATAACAACAGTTGAAAAAAGTATTGCATACTTAAAAAATAATCAGGCAGATATCGATCTAATATTTTTGGATATTCAACTTACAGATGGTTTAAGTTTTGATATTTTTAAGTCGATTAAAGTTGAGAAACCAATTATTTTTACAACGGCTTTTAACGAATACGCCATTGATGCATTTAAATTAAATAGTATTGATTACTTATTAAAACCATTAAGTTACGATGATCTTTCGAAAGCGATGGATAAGATTAGTAGTATGAAAGATAATCTTCCTTCGGAGAAAGATTCACAATCTGCATTACCACTTGATAAACTTGCAGAATTAATTGCAGGGGCAAATAATAAATATAAAACTCGTTATTTAGTAAAAATAGGTGAGCATATAAAGTCTATTGCAGTTGAAGATATTTACTTTTTTTATGCAGAAGGGCGTACTGTTTTTATTATTAATAAAGAAAATCGAAAATTTATTGTTGATAACACACTGGAGGAATTAAGTAATCAGTTAGATCCTCAAAAGTTTTTCAGGGCTAATCGATCATTTATTATCAATTTTGATCATATCACTGATGTTGTGGTATATTCTACCAGTCGGTTACGAATAAAATATCCGCATGAGTTTGAAAAAGAGATTATTGTAAGTCGTGAAAAAGTTTCCGATTTTAAAGCATGGTACGGTGGCGAGTAAAACTTATTTTAACAAATACTAACTATTAATAGTTTTTTCAATTAATTCAAGTAAGAGGTCAATTATAATTGGTTTTGAAATATAACTTGTAAAGCCAGCCTGTAATATTTTATCTTCATCCTCGACCATTGCATAGGCCGTTTGGGCAATAACAGGAATGTTTTTATCTTCTTTCCTTATTTTCTTTATAGCCTCATAGCCATCCATTATTGGCATTTTAATATCTAATAAAATCAAATCAATATTTGACTCTTTTTGAAATATTTCCAAGGTTTCTTTGCCATTAACACCCCATAAAATCTTTGTCCCGTAATTAACTAAAATGCTTTCTAAAAGTTTATAATTAAAATCTTCATCTTCACCAATTAAAATTGTTTTTCCAGACCAATTATACTGCTCTGTTAATTGAGTTTGTTTGGTATTATTATCATTTGAATGACTGTCTTTATCTTGTTCTAAATCAAATGAAATATAAAATTCTGTTCCTTTTCCATATTCTGATTTTACTTCGATATTTCCATTTAATAAATGAACCAGATTTTTTGTAATAGTAAGTCCAATTCCAGATCCTTCGTACATCTTTTCTTTAGAGTGTGCAAATTTCCTGAAACGATCGAATATTTGTGGTAATTTTTCTTGTTTAATTCCAATGCCGGAATCTTTAATAAAAAACCTTAATTCTTTAGTTTTAGGAGTACTATTTTTTGAATTTACAGTAAACCCGAACTCGATAAATCCTTTATTTGTAAATTTAATAGCATTCGATACAAGGTTTGATATAATTTGATACAGCCTTTTTTGATCTGTATTGAAATGAAGATTAGAATATTCAGAAGGAATTGATAAATTAAAATCTACATTCGGTTGTAATTTCCCTTGATTTAAATGTGCCAAATGAATTTCATTTAGAATTTTAGCAACATTACATTTCATTGGCCTAATATCTACTTGTCCAATCTCAATTTTTGAGATATCTATAATATCATCAACGAGGTTAAGTAAATATGTACATGAATTTCTAATAATATCGGTATATTCTTGGTTTTTAGATTCTAAATCATTTTGATCAATTAATAAACCCGAAAAACCTATGATTGCATTCATAGGTGTTCTAATCTCGTGCGACATATTTGATAAAAATGCAGTCTTCAATCGATCCGATTCTTCAGCTTTTTCTTTGGCTTCTTCTAATTCTTTAGTTCTTTTTTCTACTAGTTCTTCAAGATGATTTTTGTATTTTGATAATTCACTGTTTATTTGTACAATTTCTTCTAGTTGAGCCTGAATTTCCTCTTTTTGATATTGAATTTCATGTAGTTGAGCTTCAATCTTAGAATTCTTCCTGGAAATTTCTTCAGATTGTTTAATGATTTTCTTTTCTGCTATCTTCTGATTTGTAATATCAGAATCAATAATTATTAATTGGACAACTTTCTTGTTTTCAATGATTGGTGTAATGGTCGAAATTGCCCATTTTTCAGTATTATCTCTATTTATACTTTTTCGCTCAAACCGAACCGTTTCTTTATGTATAATGCTTTTTCCAAAGGCAACTTTCACTTCAGGATCTGTAAGTTTACCAAATATACTTTTACCTCTTTCCGAAACCAATTGCTCTAAGGTGTATCCATAGTAGTCTTTATAAGCATTATTAATCCACATAATATTTCCGTTATAATCTGTTATCATAACCGGATTATGAGTATCTAAGGCTACCTTAGCTAAGGTGGCTGAATCTATTTTTAGAATATCTGTCATGAAGTTATTGTAATATGCATATGAAGATAAAACCAATTTTACGAAAGATGATAAAAATTGTTTAAATTTATATTGATTTTAAATATTAGTTATGCAAAAAGATATTGATCAACCTACTTATTCCGAAAATCATTTCATTAGAATAAGATTTATACCTGAAAAGAATTACATTGAAGAGGTATGGAAAGATTTTGGTGAAGATGAAGAGATTGTTATTGCAAAAACTAGATTTCTTGAAATTCTTCATAATACAAAGGCTAAAGCATATTTATCTGACCTTAGAAATTTTAAGGGTGCATCTCCTGAAAATCAACTTTGGATAAGAGATGTGTGGTTTCCAGAAGTATACAAGGCAGGTCTGAGAATGATTTCTTATTTAGTAAAAGAAGATATTTTTGCTAATTTCTCTATAGAAACAGCAATAGGTGGAGAATATGCAAAAAAAATTGAAATGCGTAAGTTTATAACTTATGAAGAAGCTGAGGGATGGCTTTTAAATGAATTAAAAATTTAATTGCATATAATAAATGTAATTCATTTTATTAAAAGCTAATATGCAAAGACTTCCTTGAGAATATGATAAATACGTTATCTCCAATTGATTATAAAGTTGATATTTTTGCGTTGTTCATGCTGCTTGGCATTGGACAAGGGCTTTTTTTATCATTTGTTTTTTTTATTAAAAAAAACAAAAATAACTCATCAAATATTTATTTTGGAATATTACTCTTGTCAGCATCATTATCAATTATTGAGATTTTTCTTAATTATACACACTATATACTAAATATTATATCTCTTTTTAGTTTTGCGAACTCCTTTGTGTTTTTATCTGGCCCATTGCTGTTCATCTATGTATATATGCAACTTTATGGGAAGCTGAGTTATAAATGGTTACATTTTATCCCGTTTGCTTTATATTTTATATATTACCTGTTTTACTTTAATTTACAAACAGAAGCTCTAAAGTATAATGCGTATATTTATGCATATAATGTTGATTTGCCATTGATTAGTCAGGCTGAACGAAGAAGCTATTTTTTTATTAATTCCCTTAAAATTCAACCTTATTACTCATTATTGTCACTAGTTCATTACTGTATTTACCAGTTAAGCTTATTGTACATAGTTTTAAAATACTTTTCTAAAAGATCAATTAAATTTTTCTCAATAAATGATTTAAGGTTAAGATGGATACGGAATTTAATTATAATCTTCTTGTTAATGTTTCTGATATCGGGTGCTGTGAGACTTACAGTAGAATTGAGTACGCTTAATTATTTAGGAGGTACCATGCTGGCAGGTGTTATATACATTATTAGTTTTAATTATATTACTCGATCCGTTTTTTTTAAGGATGAAAGTTCGATTGAAAAAACAGCATTAAAATATGCTAAATCATCACTTTCTGATGATGAAAAAAGAAAGATTCTGAAAAAGATTAAAGAGATAATGGAATATGAGCAACTATATAAAGACAATATGGTTTCGCTTTCTATTTTGTCAAAAAAAGTAGGAGTGAGCTCAAATCATGTTTCTCAGGCAATTAATGAATGTTTACAACAAAATTTTTATGATTTTTTAGCCTCATATAGAATAGAAGAAGCAAAGAAAATGCTGAGATCTAATAAATATAAAAATTTGACAATTGAGCAAATTGCTTATGAGGTTGGATATAACTCAAAATCAGCATTTTTTAAAGCTTTTAAAACGATTACTCACGAAAGTCCATCTTTATACAGAACTGGAAACAAAGAATAGACTCTTAATTCGGAAGTACTTTCCTATAAATAAGTAGTTCTTCCCTACATAAAAATACTTTAATCCTGATTGATATACTTAGGTTTGATAAGTTTAACTAAAAAATATTATATGAAAAAAATTAAGATTATAGCTCCTTTAGCTATATTGATTTTGTTATCATCATGTCAACAATTTAAGTTGTCTTATAGAAAAGGCTTAAAGAAGAACTCTGAGTTTCTGGCAACATTACCAAATCCAGAGATTGAATTTGAATATAGTTCACCAAGTGATACTAATTTAGTATATCTTAGAAATAAGTATAATTTAGATTCAGTAGCAGGTAATGGTAAAGATGTAGAAAGAATTATAAACCTAATGATGTGGGTTCATAATCTAGCTCCACATGCAGTTAATCCTTCATGGCCTAGAACGCTCAATTCTTTAAATTTAATAGATATATGTGTAAATGAAAATATGGCTATTAATTGCTTCATGCATGCAGTTATATTAAATGATGTATATCTTTCAATGGGTTACTATGCGCGATTTATTCATTTATGGTATACTCATTCTGGCGAATCGCATGTTGTCAATTCGGTCTATGTTCCTGATGTTAATAAGTGGATAATGATGGATGCTGATTTTGGAGCTTATTGTTTGGATGAAAAGGGTAATATCTTAAATCTGCCAGAGATTAGAAAGAAAATAATTAACAAAGAGAAAATTTATTTTAACGCTGGTTTGAACTTAGAAATACCAAGGTTCTTTAAAGCCCTTTGGGGTGGTGATGAAAACTCTTATGAATGGTATTTATCAAAGAATATCTTTATGTATTCAACTCCTGTTTTAAATATCTTTGATGTAAAATCTGATCAAACATCTGATGTAATAAGACTAATTCCAACCAAGTATGTTGAGGAAATTAATGTAAATAGACGAGAAAGAAAATACGAACGGCATCAATACTACTATACTGATAATGAAGATTTCTTTTGGCAGGTCCCCAATGATATAAATGAATACTAATTAAATAAAGAGGCACAAAACCTTTGTGCCTCTTTATTTTAATATGAAAGCATAATTAATTTGAATTTATAATCACTAATAGCTAATATTAGGAAAACCTCTGTTTGGATATGAATAATGAATTTATTGGAAATTCCATTAGTTGTTTTAAACATTTAACCAATAACTTAACTTAAGCACAAACATGATGTCTCTTTGTCCGAAATTGTTTGTATAATAATTATTTGTGACTACAAAGTATATATCCGACATAGGTTTATATCTCCACTGTACCCTGCTGTTTATATTAAAGTTTTCTGCTTGTGTATTATATTGTAAGAAAGTTGTCCAAAAAAGCTTTTTGGAGAATGATATATCCGATTTTACTCCAACCAGATGCAAATTTTGATCGCCATATCCTTTAGCGAGCTTTACCTGATTTAGCTCATATTGTAAACTAAAGTTCCCCCAAGGTTGAGCTCTAAAGTTTAATTCTGTTCCAAGCGTTAAATTTGTACCATTATAAAAAGAGCCAAAACCTGCAAATAATGATCCGCTTAGTTTTTTATTAGAACTGGTGCGGTAACGAGCAAAAAAGCCATTATAGTTATATTGTGCTGCAGGTAAATTATGATCACTATCGATAATAGCAGTTTCAAAAGGCAAGTTAACCATAGAAAAATAGTATCGAGCATAAATCCAGCTTCTATTATGGAATTGCATAAAATGATCAAGAACTAACTCATATTCTGTTAATTCGTTTTGAGTATTGTAAAAAGCATTGGCAAAGCCTCCAAAACGAAAACGACTGATTAAATTACTTTTTGGGTAAAAGGATATATTTTGTCGTGCATATATTTTTTTGTATCCCATTCGATACGAGGTATCCTCTAAAGCATCATAATTATATAAACGAGGAGTAAAGCCAATATCGGCTATATAATCTCTATCCATTTGTGCAAGACGAACACATGTATATAATCTTTTAGTATTGTAATTGAGTTCAGCACTATAAAACCCACTACTGGTATGTTTTTCAGGAGTAAAGCTGTTATGGTAAACTGCTTGTGCTTGTGTATTGCCACTTTGCGATAAATAGCTAAACTCTATTCCTCCAACACGATTATAATCATTAGAAACAAATTGATTATCCTGAACTAATTGCCGATTCACAAAAAATGTTTTAATACAAGATCGCTTAAATACCTTTTGTTGAATAGAAGCAATGGCATAATTTTCTGCTTTTAAATTATTTTTAGCAGCCGTTTGTACATCCATAAAACCAATTCGTGTGTTTTCAGATATATTGCCACTAAGTCTTGCTCCTAAAATTATGGGCACATTCTCGTCATCTTTAATTCCAATTTTTCGAGTAAATATTGGGCGAGACTCATAAGTTCCTAAGTTGGAAAATAAGTCACTGTTTTCTAAAAAGAAATTTCTTTTTTCAGGAAAATAAGGATTAAATCTAGAAAGATTCGTTATTTGCTGATCGACTTCAACTTGTGAAAAATCTGGGTTTACAGTAAGGTCTAAATTTAATGAAGATGAAATAGCTACTTTAGAATCTAACCCAAAATTACCGGATGAAGTAGTTGGTATTCCATCTTCATTATTTCTTTCAATACTTCCAAGAGTTGATGGTACAATGATAAACTTTTTAGAACTGTTTGCAGGTAAATCTTTAAAAACAATGCTACCAGTATAGCCAAGATCAATTCCCTGAAAATTCATTGGAAATCTTGTCCAGGTTGAAAAAAGATTTCGTTTGATATCATTACGTATAAAGTTAATTCCCCATTCTTTGTTGCTATTGTATTTCATTGAGTTAAAAGGGATGGCCATTTCAATTTCCCAGTGATCTTCTGCAATACTTACATCAGAATGCCAGATGTTATTCCAGTTAGCATCAACGGAATTGTAGTTGCTCTTAACTGCAACTAATCCATCAAACTGTGCACCTCCTGCATTAACTCCGAATATATAACCATTATTTTTTGAGTTGATTGGATCTATAAGAACGGCAAAGCCATCACTATTCCAAAATTCATCTTCAGAATCTCTTTTCAGTGTTTGGATAATTTTATTACTATTATTATCGTCAAGCTTTACTGCAAAGTATATGAAGTCTTCATCATAAGTTACTTTTACTTCAGTTTGATATTCAGATAATGAACTGTCAGAAGGCCAGTGATCCCAAAAATTATTAAAGGTATACGCATTTTGCCATTCATCTGTATTAATTATACCGTCAATTTCAGGACTTACTTCTGCAGGTTCAATATTAGCAGTAAATTCTGCAATGTTAAACTCTAACTCTTTTGCATAAATATGTTGTGCTAATACTATGATAGTTATAATAGAAATTAATCTTTTCATAGGCTGGTAAATTATAATTTCGAAATCAAATGTATCAGTAAAAGACATTACTTTCAGAAATTATAGCTGGTTGGTACATGTCTGATGATATAAAGCTTTTTTCTTAGTGTTAATATAGTTAGGAGCAGATTTTATGCAGTTAATCAGCGAGCTGATGTTGTCGGTCGAAATTTTAATAATTCATTCTTTTACCGTATATTAAAACATTATTTTTACCGTTGTAAATGATTTTATTATGCAAGGATTAACATCAAATATCGAAGGTTTTTCATTTAGTAGGGTCAAGTGGCATTTACTGTTTTGGCTTACTTACATCTTCTTTTATACTTTTGCACCTTTGGCTTTGGGTGATGATGATACCTTGCTTCAGGCTTTGTATTTTGTTTTATTACAGTTACCTATAAAAATACTTGCAGCTTATACACTTGTTTATTTTTTAATTCCCAGATATTTATTTAAGAAAAAATATTATTTGTTTGTTTTGGTCATATTGCCTCTTGCATTTATATTTGGTATAGGACAAAGATGGTTGGTTGGAGTCATATTATATCCTATTTATTATCCTGAGCATCTTGCAGAATATGGAGTAATATATTGGCCAAAAGTATTTTATGCTGCAGTTGAAATTTTTTCGGTTGCTGCTATTTTTGCAGTTATTAAACTGTTAAAACAATGGTTTAATAATCAACAAATTAACAACTCTTTAAAGCAAGAAAAATTAGCGGCAGAATTAAAATTTCTTAAAGCACAAATTCATCCACACTTTTTATTTAATACATTAAATAACCTGTATGCATTAACATTAAAGAAATCTTCTAAAGCACCAGAGGTTGTTTTAAAACTTTCTGATTTATTGGATTATATGCTATATGAGTGTAATGTTTCCAAAGTTAAGGTTGAGAAAGAAATAAAAATGCTGGAAAATTATATCGCCTTAGAAAAGATTCGATATGGAGAAGAGCTCAAAATCGATATTAGTATTGATGATCGTGTGAAAGAATTGTTAATTTCACCCATGTTGTTGTTGCCATTAGTAGAGAATTCATTTAAACATGGAGTGAGTGGAGAAATTCATGAAAAGAGGATTCATATTAATTTATCTACACAAAATGATATCATAGAATTTAGCATTGAAAATAGCCGTGATGCAAACCGTGCTAGTGCTAAAGAATCTTATACTGAAGGTATTGGGCTTAAAAATGTAATTCGTAGATTAGAGTTAGTATATAAGAATAAACATGAGCTTAAAATTGATGATAAGAATGACAGTTTTAAAGTAGTTTTAACAATCGATACTAAAGTGGAGTAGCATGCAAAAAACAAAATGTATCATTGTTGATGACGAGCCTTTGGCGATAGAAGTAATTGAAAATCATCTTTCGAAATTTGAGGATTTTGAAATTGTAGCCAAATGTAATAATGCTGTTACTGCTTTTGAAATTATTCGTAAAAAACAAGTTGACTTAATTTTCCTGGATATTCAAATGCCTAAAATTACAGGGGTTGATTTTTTAAAATCCCTTAAACATGCTCCTAAAGTTATTTTTACAACAGCTTATCGAGATTATGCTATTGATGCGTACGAATTAGATGTTATCGATTATTTACTAAAACCAATTTCTTTCGAAAGATTTTTAAAGGCTGTAAATAAGTTTTATGAACTTTCAGGACGTGATTTAACAATATATCATTCTCAAGAAACAGTTCCAACACTTAATGATCCTTATACATACATTAAGGCAGATAAAAAAATGTATAAGGTTTACCTAAAAGATATTATTTACATCGAGGCATTGAAAGATTATGTAAAAATTATTTACGAAAAGAAAACACTAATTACCAAACATCCAATTAGTGCATTCGAAGAAAAACTTCCTTTAGATCAATTTATTCGTATCCATAGATCTTATATTGTGTCTATATCAAAAATTGAAGCATTTAGTTCTACTGAAATTGATATAGCCGACAGGCAACTACCAATTGGAAGAAGTTATAAAAATCAAGTATTAAAAACTTTAAATATTAACGAAGGGACTATTTAATTAACTTTTTTCTTTTACTTTTGTTATTTTAAATTATTCTAAATAATAAAAGATGAGAAAAGTAATTTCCTTAATGCTAATAGTTTTTATTGTAGGGGCTTGTAATACAGGTCAAAAAAAGAGTAACTCCGATAAATTAATAATTACAGTGAGCATTTTGCCACAGAAATTTTTTATTGAAAAAATTACTGGAGATGTTTTTAATGTTAATGTTATGATCCCTCCAGGTGCTAGTCCTGTTACTTATGAGCCAACTCCAAAGCAAATGAAAGAATTATCAGCATCAGATATTTATATTAGAATTGGACATATTGAGTTCGAAAAAGCATGGATAAATAAGTTGCAAAATATAAATCCTGAAATGCAAATGATAGATCAGTCGACGGTTTCAGACTTGATTTATGCAGATCATGGCCACGAAGAGCATGATCTGCATGGACACCATCATCATGGAGTTGACCCCCACATTTGGACATCTCCACGAGAAGTAAAAAAACAAGTTGAGTTTATATATAATTTTTTAGTTAATCATTATCCTGAACATAAATTAAGTTTTTCGGCAAATTATATAAGCTTTTTAGAAGAAATAGATAGCTTGGATACAGAACTGAATAATATACTTGAACCTTATAAAGGTAGAAAGTTCTTAATATTTCATCCTGCTTTAAGTTATTTTGCCAGGGATTATGGCTTAGAACAAATCTCGATCGAAATTGATGGTAAAGAACCTACACCAGCTAATATTAAAAGTATTATACAAACTGCTAAAGAAGAAAATATAAAAGTAGTATTTGTACAGCAGCAATTTAGTACTCATAATGCAGAAGTTATTGCTAATGAGATTCAAGGAAATGTAGTTCAGATTAATCCATTAGATGATAACTGGATAGAAAGTATTAAAAAAATTGCGAAAGAAATAGAGAAATCCTATAAGGAATAAAAAAGTTAAAGTAAATTTAGCTAATGAGTAAAATACTTGAAATAAAATCTGTATATGCCGGATATAACGATGAAATTATCTTAAACAATGTTTCATTAGATATTTTCGATGATGATTTCATTGGTGTTATTGGTCCTAATGGAGGAGGTAAAACCACATTGTTAAATGTTATTTTAGGACTCATAAAGCCATTTAAAGGAGAGGTTAATTTTTGCGATGATCTAAAGTCGGGGAGGAATAATAAAATAGGATATTTACCACAACAAAATCATATTGATAAAAAATTCCCGGTAACTGTTTTTGATGTAGTCTTATCTGGTTTAATATATAAATTTGGGATATCAGTCAGGCACTCAAGAGCAGATAAGATCAAAGCTGAAGAAACATTAAAAAGAATAGGAATTTCAGATTTAAAAAATGTTGCCATTGGAGAATTGTCAGGCGGACAAATGCAAAAAGTATTATTAGCAAGAGCCATTGTATCATCTCCACGTTTGCTAATACTCGATGAACCAAATACATTCGTTGATAATCAGTTTGAAGGTGAACTTTATGAAATTCTGAACGAACTTAATAAGGAGATGGCGATTGTAATTGTAACACACGATGTAGGAACTATTGCAAGCTATGTAAAAACAATCGCTTGTGTAAATCGAACACTACATTATCATAAATCAAATATCATATCGGAGGAACAACTAGCTTCTTACAATTGCCCAATTAAATTAATTACTCATGGAGAGGTTCCACATACAGTTCTAAAAAAACATAAACACTAAAATGATTGCAGAATTATTACAATATAAATTTATTACGAACTCATTACTTGCAGGGATTTTTGCAAGTATTAGTTGTGGAATTATCGGAACTTATATAGTAACCCGAAGAATGGTGTTTTTAAGTGGAGGTATTACTCATGCATCGTTTGGAGGAATTGGGATTGGTTATTTTTTTGGATTTAATCCGATTATTTCGGCTGCAATTTTTGGAGTACTATCTGCACTGGGAATAGAATTCGTGTCGAAGAAAACTGAAATTCGTGAAGATTCGGTGATTGGTATTTTATGGTCGTTTGGTATGGCTCTGGGAATTATGTTCGTTTTTCTAACACCGGGTTATGCACCAAACCTAATGTCGTATTTATTTGGAAGTATTTTAACGGTTTCTGTGCTTGATATTTGGCTAATGTTATTGTTAAGTCTTGTGCTGGGAATTACATTTATTGCATTTTATCGGATAATTTTATTTGTGTCGTATGATCAGGAGTATGCTAAAACCCATAACATAGCTGTTAATTTTATAAACTATGTTTTAATTAGTCTTGTTGCTTTAACTATTGTTTTAAATATAAAAGTTGTAGGGATTATTTTAGTAATCTCTTTATTAACCATTCCTCAATCTATTGCCAACCTTTTTACCAAGAAATTCAGAAACATTATTATCATTTCAATTGTTATAGGACTTATTGGAGCTTTCTTAGGATTAATAATTTCTTATAAAATTAATATTCCATCGGGTGCATCCATAATTTTTTCTTTAGTGATGATTTTTATCTTGGCAAAATCTTTTCAGATAATACAAAGAAAATTAAGCTTAAAGAAACAGAAGATTTAAAAAATTTTAATATCCAATAAATAAGATATAATTTCGCAAGAGATTACGAATTAGTTAATATTCAAAATTAAATAAAATGAATTACGATTTAATAGTTATAGGTAGCGGACCAGGAGGTTACGTAGCAGCAATCAGGGCTTCTCAATTAGGAATGAAAGTTGGTGTTGTTGAAAAATCAGAGCTAGGTGGTATTTGTTTAAACTGGGGATGTATTCCTACAAAATCATTATTGAAAAGTGGCCAGGTTTTTAACTATGTAAAACATGCAGAAAATTATGGTGTTGCTATTGATGGAGAAGTAAAAGCTGATTTTGAAAAAATGGTTGAGCGTAGTCGTGGTGTTGCTGATGGAATGAGTAAAGGAATTCAGTTTTTATTTAAAAAGAATAAAATTGAAGTGATACAGGGTTACGGAAAGTTAAAAAGTAATAAGGTAGTAGAAGTAACTGATGCTGATGGAAAAGTTCAGGAAATAGAAGCAAACCACATCATATTAGCAACAGGAGCTCGTTCAAAGGAATTGCCAAATTTAAAACAAGATGGTAAGAAAATAATTGGTTATCGTGAAGCAATGACATTGCAAAAACAGCCAGAATCAATGATTGTAGTGGGTTCCGGAGCAATAGGTAGTGAGTTTGCTAATTTTTATAATTCAATTGGAACAAAGGTTACTTTGGTAGAGTTCTTGCCAAATATTGTTCCTAATGAAGATGTTGAAGTTTCTAAACAATTAGGTCGTTCATTTAAGAAGGCTGGAATAAAAGTAATGGTTGACTCATCAGTTGAATCTGTTGATACTAGCGGAGAACTTTGTAATGTAACCATTAAAACCAAAAAAGGTGAAGAAACACACGAGGCAGAAATTGTATTGTCAGCAGTAGGTGTAGCACCTAATCTTGAAAATATTGGTATCGAAGAACTAGGAATTGAAACCGAAAAAGGAAAAATTAAAGTTGATGATTACTATAAAACGAATATTGAAGGTGTTTACGCCATCGGTGATATCGTGCATGGACCAGCATTGGCTCACGTAGCTTCTGCTGAGGGAATCACTTGTGTTGAAAAGATAGCAGGTTTAAATCCTGAGCCTGTAAATTATGGAAATATTCCTGCTTGTACTTATACAACACCAGAAGTTGCTTCGGTTGGATTAACCGAAGAGTCTGCAAAAGAAGCTGGTTATGAGATTAAAGTTGGGAAATTCCCATTTACTGCATCAGGAAAGGCTAGTGCAGCAGGTGAGAAAGATGGTTTTGTAAAACTTATTTTCGATGAAAAATATGGAGAGTTATTAGGAGCCCATTTAATAGGAGCTAATGTAACTGAGATGATAGCTGAGTTAGTTGTTGCTAAGAAATTGGAAACTACAGGTCATGAATTGATAAAGTCAATTCATCCTCATCCAACCATGTCAGAAGCAATAATGGAAGCCGCAGCAGCAGCTTATGATGAAGTGATACATATTTAAAATCAAATAATAGAATAAAGAAAGAGGATGAAGAAATTCATCCTCTTTTTGTTTAATTTTTTTTAAAGTCCTTATTAGAAAGGTGTCAGAACAAAGCAATTAATTACCTACCTTCTTATTTCAGTTTTTTGACTAAATAATTCTTTGCTGTAATTACTTTGAGTCAGAGAAAGTAGAAAAATTAGTGTAACTATAATAAAGATTATAGCAACTCCAAGATTTACGTCTTTTTTATGAACATTTCGGGGTTGAGTTTTCATTCCCATATTCATAATGCTCAGATTAATTCTCACAATTAGGTTTGTTTAATAGTTTTATTTTAATACGTAAACATCTTACGATAAGTAATATCGAATAAGCAATTTACAAAAAAAATTAATTGAATGCTTAAAATAGACGTGCGAATTTATAAAAAGGTTGCGTTATGACGTAATATTTTGTCAATTTTATAAAAATTAACGCAACCGAATGAATATATTTTGCATCTTCAATTTACATAAACAACAAAAAAAGTTTAGCAAGCTTTTTGTAGTAAAATTATTCATAAATTTGTATATCAACGTAAAATTCGGGATATCTTTTGGATAATTATTCTGACATTATAAAAGCTTGCTTGAAAGGCAATAGGGTAGCACAAAACAGATTATATCAGATGTTTTCTGATAAGATGTATGGTTTGTGTTTACGATATGCCGATAATGAAGATGAAGCAAAGGATATTTTGCAAGATGGATTTATAAAAGTTTTTATAAATCTTAAACAGTTTAATAATAAAGGTTCTTTTGAAGGTTGGATTAGAAGGATAATTGTAAATACTGCATTAGAAAAATTCAGAGATAAGAATTATTTATTTGCAGTGAAGATGGAAACAGAATATGATGCTAATAGCAATAAATATGATCATATTTTAAGTGAGTTGTCAGCTAAAGATTTGTTAAAATTAATTCAGGAGTTGTCACCTCAGTACAGAACAGTATTTAACCTTTATGCAATTGAAGGATACTCGCATAAAGAGATATGTAAAATGTTAAATATTAAAGAAGGAACTTCTAAGTCTAACTTATCACGTGCTCGTGAAATATTAAAAGAAAAAGTAGTTAAATATTATAATGTAAGTGTTAATTGGGTATGATGAGTGAGAGTTTTAAAAATATGGATGGTATTTTTAGAAATAAGTTAAGAGATTTTTCTCAATCTGCTCCTGATAGTGTTTGGGATAGTATAGAGCAGTCAATCAACAAGCAGAAAGTTGGTAAGAAATTCTTGATATATAAAATAGCAGCTGCAATTGCTGCCATTGCAGTTCTTGGATCGGTTTATTTGTACTTAACAAAAGATCAACAGAATTTGAATAATGAAACATTGATTGTTGAAACGATTAAGCAACAAAATACTTTAAAGGAAAATGCCAAAGAGAACATTGTTGAGACAGATGAAAATATATATAAAGAAGAAGTTGAAGAGATAATACCTGCCAATGAAGTCGATCAAAGACTTATAGCAAAACAAGAAGTAAGCCTATTGATTAATAACATTCAATCAGAGGATATTCAGAAAATTGAAAAAAGAGAAAATTTTAACAAACTAATTCAAAAGCAAGTTTTTATTACTACTGAAAATAAGGAAGTAGCAATTGTTGATAGTAGAGATCAAAAAGTAAAATCTTATTTTAACACCTTACCTGATGTATATACTTCTTTAGCATTTGATAATGTGGCAGAAATAAATAACTCTAAAGAAGGTAAATGGATGATTGGAGGAGAATTTTCTCCTTTATATTCTTATAGGCATATTACAAAGACAGATGGTGCTTATAGTAAAGATGTTTTCAATAGTACAGAAAGTGCAGTAATGTCGTATACCGGAGGGTTAAACTTACAATTTGAGGCAGATGATAGATTAACAGTTCAGGCTGGAATTTATTATACAAGCATGGGGCAATCATTGGATTATATGTCAGTTTATTCAAATGCTGCTTATGATATGGTTGCTGAAGAATATAAAGATCGTTTTGTTAATCCTTATCAGTTAGAAAACTCAATGGGGGATTTGGCATTTAATTCGGAATATGTTATTGTTGATGAAAAATCCAGTAGAGTAAATAATCTTTCTAGCTATAAAGGAACAGTTGATTTAAAAGATCCAATGTTTAATAATTTGGATGCAGAAATCCAGCAGAGTTTTCAATATGTAGAAGTTCCGGTATTGTTAAGATATAAATTAATAGATAAGAATATTGATTTTAATATTATTGGAGGCTTAGGTGCAAATTTCTTAATTGGGAATGATGTTTATTTAAAATACGCAGATAATAAAGAAGTAATAGGAAAGACAGATGGTGTTAGTTCTGTAAATTATAACGGAACTTTAGGATTTGGAATTGAATATCCATTAATGGATAGAATAAAAATTCGTTTGGAGCCATCAGTTAAATATTATCTAAATGAAATTAACTCCAGTTCGTCTGTCGAGTCGCACCCATATTCAATTGGTATTTATACCGGAATTAATTATTCATTCTGATATTCTTCATATTTTACCGCAAAAAAATATTTACTTTTGTAACTTTTGTGAACTTATATTGTTTCATATAATATAATCATTGCAGTATTTTTAGATCAAGAGAGATATGAAGAAAAAGCATGCTATTTTTACCTTATTTGGATTAGTTATTACCTTATTAATATTTATCAACTCACGACCTGAAGAAAATCCTACAGAAGAAGATTTTTACCAGGCTTTTCAAAAAAAGTATTCTGTTTTCTCGTTAAAATTACCTAATGAGCTTGCTTTTGCTGGGGAACCTGTTCCTTTGGATTATTTCGACGTGAGAGAATCTTTAGATAGAGAATTGTTGGTGAATACGTATTGGCAATCTCAGACTTTACTTTTTATAAAACGTGCGAATAAATACTTTCCTGATATTGAAAGAATTCTTAAAGAGAACGGTGTTCCTGAAGATTTTAAATATTTAGTGCTTGCAGAAAGTGAACTTAAAAATGTAGTTTCGCCTTCAGGAGCAGTAGGTATCTGGCAATTGTTAAAAGGAACAGCAAGAGATTATGGTTTAGAGGTAAATGCGGAAGTAGATGAACGTTATCATTTTGAAAAATCAACAAAAGTAGCTTGTGAATATTTTAAAGATGCTCATGACTTATTTGGCAGTTGGACGATGGCAGCTGCATCATATAACATGGGGCGTACAGGATTAATTAAGCAAGTTAACCGACAAAAGGAGAATAGCTATTATGATCTGCTTTTAAATAGCGAAACAAACAGGTATATATATAGGATACTTGCAATTAAATTGATTCTTGAGAATAATGATTATTATGGATTTCATGTGAATGATAAAGATCTGTATCATCAGATTCCAACATATGAGGTAACAGTTGATTCTGCAGTTACCGATTTTGCTGATTTCGCTAAAAAACATAATACCAACTATAAGATATTAAAATATTTTAACCCTTGGTTGAGAGATTCTTTTTTAACGAATAAGAAACATAAAGAATATATCATTAAAATTCCAAAGGAAGGTTACAGAAGTTATACAAAAATTCTTGATCATTTTAAACTTGATTCAGCAGTTATTAATCATTAACTAATTTAGATTTGGATAAGGAGCTGATTAAACAAATCGACGAAAAAGTTGAAAAAACATCTGAGGTTACGGTTCTCGGAGCACGAGTGCATAACCTAAAAAATATTGATGTTTCAATACCACGAAATAAACTAACCGTGATAACAGGTTTAAGTGGAAGTGGAAAATCTTCTTTAGCCTTTGATACAATCTATGCAGAAGGACAACGAAGGTATATTGAGACTTTATCTGCATATGCACGTCAGTTTTTAGGTAATATGGAACGTCCTGATGTAGATCAGATTACTGGTTTAAGTCCGGTGATTTCTATTGAGCAAAAAACAACCAATAGAAATCCGCGATCTACGGTTGGTACAGTAACTGAAATTTATGATTTTCTTCGTCTGCTATATGCAAGGGCATCAGATGCATATTCTTATGAGACCGGCGAAAAGATGGTAAAATATACCGATGAGCAAATTATACAGTTAATTCTTGATCAGTTTAGTGGAAAAAACATCATAGTACTTGCACCGGTTGTTAAAGGTCGAAAAGGACATTATCGTGAGCTTTTTGAGCAAATACGAAAAAAAGGATTTTTATATGCTCGAATAAATGAAAAGATCACAGAGTTAACTCACGGTTTAAAGCTTGATCGTTACAAAACACACCATATCGAAACGGTAATTGATAAATTAAAAGTTTCGAGTAAAGATGTCGGCCGTTTAAAACGAACAGTTAAAACGGCAATGGATCATGGAAAAGGAATTATGATGATCCTTGATAAAGATAATAATGAGATTAAATATTTTAGTAGAAAGCTGATGTGTCCAACGACTGGTTTGTCTTATAATGAGCCGGCACCACATACTTTTTCGTTTAACTCACCACAGGGAGCTTGCCCAAAATGCAATGGTTTAGGTTATGTTAATGAGATTGATATCAAGAAAATTATTCCTGATTCAAGCCAAAGTATTAAAAATGGAGGCATTACACCTCTTGGAAAATATAAAAATATTCTCATATTTTGGCAGTTAGAAGCTATTGCAGCAAAGTATAAATTTACATTAGACACTCCGATAAAAGATATCCCTGAAAAAGCTTTGGATACCATTCTTTATGGTTCAGATGAATCATTTAAATTGTTAAATACGCCTTTAGGGAAATCTTCAAACTATTTTTTAAGCTTTGAAGGGATTGTTAATTATATCAATAATTTCCAACAAGAAAAGGCAGCTGAAAATGGAAAAAAATGGACAGATCAGTTTGTAAAGAAAATAACGTGTCCAAAATGTAATGGCAATCGGTTACAAAAGGAATCATTACATTTTAAAGTAGCAGATAAAAATATCGCAGAATTATCTGCAATGGATATTGATGAGCTTTATAACTGGTTACAAGATATTGAGGAAAAACTTTCCGATAAACAAAGAATCATTGCTCATGAGATATTAAAGGAGATTCGCGAAAGATTATCTTTTTTATTAGATGTAGGCTTAAATTATTTGGCATTAAACAGAACAGCCAGAAGTTTGTCAGGAGGAGAGAGTCAGCGTATTCGATTAGCAACCCAGGTTGGATCGAAATTAGTAAATGTACTTTATATACTTGATGAGCCAAGTATTGGATTACATCAGAAAGATAATTTAAAACTGATCAACTCGTTAAAACAACTGCGTGATACCGGGAATTCTATCATAGTTGTAGAGCACGATAAAGAAATGATATTATCGGCCGATTATGTGGTGGATTTAGGACCTCGAGCCGGTCGACACGGAGGGAAAATTGTATCTAAAGGAACGCCGCAGGAGATTATTCATTCTAGTTCGCTAACAGCCGATTATTTGAATCTTAAAAAATGCATAGAAATGCCTCAAGAAAGAAGAGAAGGTAATGGAAAGGAAATTGTTTTAAAAGGAGCCAAAGGACATAATTTAAAGAATGTAACTGTAAAGTTTCCTTTAGGTAAATTTATTTGTATTACCGGTGTTTCGGGAAGTGGGAAATCATCATTAATCAATGGAACACTTCATCCAATTCTTAGTAAACATTTCTACAGGAGTAATAAGCAAGCATTACCCTATGATTCAATGGATGGTATAAAAAATATCGATAAGGTTATTGAAGTTGACCAATCACCTCTTGGAAGAACTCCCCGATCGAATCCGGTGACATATACCGGTGTGTTTTCAGATATTCGAAAATTATTTGAGCAAACACCAGAAGCTAAAATAAGAGGCTATAAAGCAGGTCGGTTTTCATTTAATGTTAAGGGAGGAAGGTGTGAAACCTGTCAAGGAGCAGGACTACAAACGATCGAAATGAATTTTCTTCCTGATGTGTATGTGCATTGTAAAGATTGCAACGGGAAACGGTATAACAGAGAAACCTTAGAAGTAAAATTCAAAGGAAAATCAATTAGCGATGTGCTGGATATGACAATTAATCAGGCGGTAGAATTTTTTGATCAGATTCCGTCTATTAATCAAAAGTTAAAAGCATTGCAAGATGTAGGCTTAGGGTATGTAACTCTTGGACAGCCTTCTACAACTCTTTCCGGTGGTGAATCGCAACGAGTTAAATTAGCTGCTGAATTGGCTAAGAAAAGTACTGGAAAGACATTGTATATTCTTGATGAACCAACAACAGGACTACATTTTGAAGACATCAGAGTTCTTTTAAAGGTGCTGAATCGTATAGTGGATAAGGGAAATACGGTGATTGTTATTGAACATAATATGGATGTTATCAAGGTAGCTGATCATATTATTGATCTTGGAAAAGAAGGTGGAGTTAATGGAGGTGAGATTCTTTGCTCAGGAACTCCTGAAGAAATTATAAAGTATAAAGAAAGCTATACTGCAAAGTTTTTAAAACAAGAGTTACTGTAATTTTTAGTAAAAAAAGATTAATATTGTATATATACAAATACAAGCTATAACTTTTATTGGATATGACAAACGAAGAATTAATCAAAGACGCATTTCAGGAGAAAGATTGGAATGAGGTACAGACCTCCGACTCATGGAGTATTTTCAAGGTAATGGCCGAATTTGTTGAGGGGTATTCTAAGTTAGCAAAAATAGGACCTTGTGTTTCTATCTTTGGATCGGCAAGAACAACACCAGATAACAAATACTTTAAATTAGCAGAAGAGATTGCTTTTAAATTAACTCAACATGGTTATGGAGTGATTACCGGTGGTGGTCCTGGAATTATGGAAGCTGGTAATATGGGAGCGAAGAAAGGGAAAGGTAAATCTGTAGGCTTAAATATAGATCTTCCATTTGAGCAATCCGCAAATATCTTTATTGATCCGGATAAACTAATCAGCTTTGAACATTTCTTTGTTCGCAAAACCATGTTTATGAAATATGCTCAGGGATTTATTGTTCTTCCTGGTGGCTTTGGAACATTTGATGAGCTTTTTGAAGCAATAACACTTATTCAGACTGAGAAAATTGGACGTTTCCCGATTGTATTGGTAGGGTCATCGTATTGGCAGGGATTAATCGATTGGGTTAAACAAGTGGTGCTTGCAGAAGAGAAGAATATTAGTGAAAAAGATCTTGATTTAATTCAGATAGTAGATACTGCAGAAGAGGCTGTTGATAAAATCAATGAATTTTACTCGAAATATTTACTCAGTCCAAACTTTTAATTTTGTATTTTTAGTTTTCAGAAGGATTTAATTATTAACAAAGTCGTCAAGTTTTCAACAATTGTTAATAACTAATGTTGATATTTTGTTATTATTGTATTAAATAGCTATTTTTATTGAGCTTTGGGACTTAATATTACAATTATGATTAAACATTTATTGCTTCTTGTAAATATGTTTGTCTTGCTTGTGCTGAATGTTATCTTTTCAGACGTGAGTGTCGATATGAGCGCTCCGGGACAAGTAGAAGCAGGAAATGAGATTTATGTTGAAATTACTTTAGATAAATCTGATTTTGATAGTTTTGCAAGATTTCAACAGGAAATTCCTGCTGGTTTGACTCCTGTTCCTGTTAATACAGCAAATGCTGACTTTAGCTTTAAAGATCAGAAAGTAAAATTTATTTGGTTAAAGTTACCATCTGAACAAAAATTAACCATTAGTTATAAGTTGAAGGTTGATCAACGTTTAAAAGGTAATTTTAATTTGAATGGTACTTTCTCTTACATTGCTAATAATGAAAGAAAATCTGTAGAGCTTGATCCTAAGTATATATCAATTAATCCTTCTTCGACAATAGATCCTAAGCTTATTGTTGATATCAACGATTTTAAAAACCTTGTTACACCTACTCAGACTACAAAAGTGGGTATTGATCAGGTTAAATGTATTCGTCAAACTCCATATTTAGCAGAAGGAACCAATGAATATATTATCAATGTATTGGTAAATAAAGGGCAGAAAGAAAAGTTTGCCAAGATTCAGGAAACTGTACCGGAAGGATATTCTGCGGTGGCAATGGAAAGTAAGAAAGCTATTTTTACTTTTAAAGATCAAACAGTGAAATTGCTTTGGATGAACTTACCTGCTGATCCTTATTTTGTAGTTTCTTATAAGTTAGTGCCTAATGAAGGAGTAACAGAAGCTCCAAAAATGGATGGTACATTCTCATATATTGAAAATGATAATACTTTAAGCATAAATATTCTTGAAAAAGACGTAAGCTTACAAAATATTTCCAATGAAAATCTCTTAGCCATTATTTCAACAACGGAGGGTGCTGCAACAACACCTGTTGACTATGTTCAACCACAAGATTATTCTGGAAAAGTAAAAATCGAGATAGCAGAAAGTGCTCTTAAATTAATCCGCGAGGATACAAAACTTACTAATATGTTAGAACCTGAATCAGGTATTTACTACAGGGTTCAGATAGCTGCTGGTCATAGACCAATTAACATTGATCGATATTTTAAAAAATATAACTTAGATAAAGAAGTTCGAACTGAGTTTCATGAAGGGTGGAGAAAATACTCTGTTGGTTCGTTCTATGTTTATAAAGCAGCTCGTGATTATAGAGTACATATTTGGAATACAACAACAATTGATGATGCTTTTGTTTCTGCCTATAACGAAGGAAAACGTATTACTGTGCAAGAAGCATTAATGGTTTCAAATCATGAATGGTATCGTTAATTAAAATGAATTGAATCTAATGAGATTGAAAAAGTTTTTACCTGTAATTGTGATCTTCTTACTAAGTGCTAAGTTTGCTGTTGCACAGGGAGGTTACGAAGATTTATTATATCAGGAGGTTGAAGTTGAAAATCCTGTTTATATGCCTGTGTTAGGAATAGGTGCAGGGATCATAAATTATTATGGTGAACTTCAAAATGACTTTTCAAATCTTATTCAAGGGAGCCCAACATACAGGATTAATGTATATCAGTATGTCGATAATAAACATTTCTGGAAAGTAAACTTGAACGCTACTTTTGGAACTATTTCAGGATATGAGCGATCATATACAAACCTTACAAATAACATGAACTTTGAATCATCTATGTTTAGTGTAGGCTTGAATGTAGAATATAGTTTGGGTAATATTTATAAGGGAGAAAGAAAAATAGTACCTTTTATCTCGTTGGGTGGCGAGTATTTAAGTTTTAGCTCGAAAACGGATATATTAGATAGCAATGGAGATCCATATGTTTATTACCCCGATGGAACTATTCGTGTTAACGATGTAGTTACGACTCGAGATTATAGCTATGAAACGGATATTAGAGATTGGGATCCATTTGGTAGAGGTGATTATACACCAACCACTTTTGCTCTTGTCGCTGATGTTGGATTTGACTTTAAAGTAAGCGATCGTGTAGCATTACGATTAGCTAGTTCATTGCACTATGCTTTTACAGATGATATTGATGGTGTAAGTTCAGAAAATACCACAGGAAGGATTGGAAATACTACAGTTGATATGTTCTCCTTAACATACGTTTCTTTAAATATTGACTTATTCTCAGAAGCAAAAACAAAAATTATCGAGAATCTTTTTGCTGATGTAACAGGAGATTTTGATTATACTTTAATTGCTGATAGTGATAGGGATGGTTATCTGGATTTAGGTGACGATTGTCCGGATACACCTCCTGGTGTTCCTGTCGATTCGGTAGGTTGTCCTCATGATGATGATAATGATGGAGTTCCAAACTATAGGGATAAAGAGCAATTCTCTAATAAAGGAGCTATTGTAGATGAATTTGGTGCTGAATTGAGTGCAAATAAGATTCGGGAGGGATTATTCTTGGATCTTGCTGCTGTTGATCGCGATGGTGTTTATATGATGCCGATAGGTATGGGCTGGTCAAAATATTCAGAAATGGAGAATGTTGAAATTCCTGAAAAGTATAAGAAAATTGATGTGGACGGTGACGATTATATCTCCTTTGATGAGCTCCTGGATGCTATTAATGGGTTCTTCGACTTCGATTCGGATTTTACCACGGAGGATATTTACGATCTGAATAATTTCTTCTTTGCACAATAATCCTTGTATTTAAAGTTCATACTTTAAATGTGATTTCTTTCATGGGAAATTCTCTTAGAATTTTCTTACTCGTTCCATGTCACGATTAAGATCTTTCTTTTTAATCTCGTGACGTTTATCGAATTCTTGTTTACCTTTTGCCAGGGCAATATCTACTTTAGCCCATCCATTTTCATTAATAAATAAACGAGTAGCAACTATTGTAAAACCTTTCTCGGTTGATTTTCTGGCAAGTTTTTTTAATTCGCGTTTAGTAAGTAATAATTTACGATCCTGGCGTGGATCATGGTTGTAATGTGTTCCAAAGGCATATTCTGTAATATTTAATCCTCGAATAAAAAGTTCGTTATTGATAAACACACAATATGCATCAACAAGGCTGGCTTTCCCTAATCGTATTGATTTAATTTCTGTTCCGGTTAATTTTATTCCAGCAGTATACTTTTCAATGAAAGTATAGTTAAACGAAGCTTTTTTATTTCTTATGTTAATATTACTTTGCATAAAGATTCTATTATGGTCTGCAAAGGTAAATATTTAATTAATCTTTTCTAAAATTTTAGAATCTTAGAAAAGTTAATAAGATAACTTTACCTTAACTTTGTTAAAAAAGGAGCTATGAATATAAAATACAATATGCTTACGGTACTGGGAGCAACCGCTGGAGGAAAAACTTCCTTGGCTGCTCGAATGGCTTTCATACTTAATGGTGAAATCATAAGTGCAGATTCGAGGCAAGTATATCGTGGAATGGATTTGGGTACTGGTAAAGATTTAGAAGATTATATTGTAGAGGGGAAACAGATTCCATATCATTTAATAGATATTGCAGATGCTGGTAAAAAATATAATGTTTACGAGTATCAGAAAGATTTTTTAAAGGTATATGATGATATTCAAAACAGGAATGTGTTTCCGGTCTTTTGTGGTGGTTCGGGAATGTATCTCGAAGCCATATTAAAAGGATATAAACTAATACCTGTTCCTCCGGATCATGAACTTAGGGAAGAACTAGAGGAAAAGGAAACAGAAGAACTTGTTCATATTTTAGAATCATTTAAAAAGCTTCATAATACATCAGATATTGATTCAAGAAAAAGGTTGATTCGTGCCATCGAAATTGAAACTTATTACAATAATACAACGGATATTGATGATTATTTCCCGGAAATAGAATCACTAATTGTTGGTGTAAAGTTTGACAGGAATTCACGTCGCAGGAGAATTTCAGAAAGATTAAAACAAAGATTAGATGAGGGTATGATTGATGAGGTAAAGCAAATTCTTGAATCTGGTGTTGCTCCTGAGGATCTTATTTATTATGGATTAGAATATAAATATTTAACCCATCACGTTTTAGGAGTGCTTTCCTATGATGATATGTTTAAACAATTGGAAACAGCTATTCATCAATTTGCTAAACGCCAAATGACCTGGTTCAGGGGTATGGAACGAAAAGGATTTAAGATTTACTGGTTGGATGGGTATGCTTCTATGAAAGAAAAAACAGAACGAATTTTAGAACTACTTCAAAAAGAAAACTAAAAAATAAACCAATCAAACTGGTCTAATTTATAGATCATAAATACTGTAATAATTAGGTTGACGACAGAAAAAATGTAATTATACTGTTCTCTGTTTTTTCTAAAATTCCTTCGCATTAAAATGGCAATATTAGGTATAAATAAGCATATCAGTAATACAAAAAAGAATAACTCACTTAAATAGTGTTCTATATCACTAGGGCCGTAAAACATAAAAAGATATACACTTATTAGGAGTGTTCCTAAATAGATTAAATATGTAAGTTTCAGGCTTAAAGTAGAAATAAATCGTTTGCGATTGTATAAGAAAGGCTTAATGATTATAAATGCCAATACATAGATAATTAAGAAAACGATCATTAATAAGAAATGAAAAATTGCTTGCACAATATATATTTTTTGGTCTGATTAAATTTAAAGAATTTTTATACGAAATACAAAAGGCTGGAAATGAACAATCCAGCCTTTATATATATCAATGATTTTGTTTACTATTCTTCGTCTTTTAGCCATTCATTGAGCCAGCTAAAGAATTCTCTTTGCCATAAAATACCATTTTGTGGTTGCAATACCCAGTGATTTTCTTCTGGAAAATGTAAATATTTACTAGGTATTCCTCTAAGTTGAGCAGCATTGAAAGCACTCATCCCTTGTGTATAGGTAATTCTATAATCTTTTTCACCATGAACAACCATGATTGGAGTATCCCATTTATCCACAAATTTATGAGGAGAATTATCGTATGTTTTTTTATTGGTTTTATCCCAATATGGACCACCGATATCCCAGTTTACAAAGAACATTTCTTCAGTTTCCAAATACATGGCTTCGAAATTGAAAATACCATCATGAGAAATGAACGCATCGAAACGGCCATCGTGATGTCCTGCAATCCAATATACAGAATATCCTCCATAACTTGCTCCAACAGCTCCCAGGTTATTGTTATCAACAAAAGGTTCTTTTGCAACAGCGTCAATAGCGCTAAAATAATCTTTCATGTTTTGTCCGCCATAATCGCCGGAAATTTGATCATTCCATTCTTTTCCAAACGAAGGTAATCCACGACGGTTAGGGGCAACAATAATATAATCGTTAGCAGCCATCATTTGGAAGTTCCATCTGTAAGAATAAAACTGACTTACTGATCCGTGAGGTCCACCCTGACAATAAAGTAAAGCAGGATATTTTTTATTTGGATCGAAATGTGGTGGATAAATTACCCAAACTAACATTTCCTTATTGTCAGTAGTTTTTACCCAACGTTCTTCAACTTTTCCATAAGTTAACTGATCGTGAAGATTCTTATTAATGAATGAAAGTTGTGTTTCTTCTCCATTTTCAGTATTAACTGCAAATATTTCAGTAGGATAAGTCATGCTTTGTTTGGTTCCAATGATCTTATCTCCATAAGGATGAACTGATCTGTAATTATGTACACCATCAGTAATTTGTTTAATCTCTTCAGATTCAACATTTAAATTATAAATCTGGAAACGAGCATGGTAGTCACTGGTAAAATAAATTGATTTACTATCTTCTGTCCATGTTAATCCGTGAACATCCTGATCGAAGTTTGCTGTAAAATCCTTTCTTTCTCCGGTTTCAAAATTCATGATAAATAATCTGTTTTGATCAGATTCGTAACCATCGCGTTCCATACTTTCCCAGGCAATCATTTTTCCATCAGGAGAATAAACAGGAGAGATATCATATCCTTTTAATCCATTAGATATATTTTGAGTTTCTTTAGAATCCAGGTTATAGATGTAGATTTCTGAGTTTGTTGATAAAGAATATGCTTTTCCTGCAAGTTTTTTACAAGTATATGCTATTTCTTTATTATCCGGACTCCAGTTGATTTGTTCCATTCCACCAAAAGGTTCCATAGGACTGTCAAATCTTTCACCTTCCATAATGTCAATGGAATTACTCAAGCTAGTACCATCATAATCAGCAATAAATACATGACTAAATGTATAATCATGCCATTTATCCCAGTGGCGATACATTAAATCAGTTTCGATTCTTGCATTGGCTTTTGGTAAGTCAGGATGTTTATCAACAACAGACTGATCTATTTTTACATCTTTTATGTAAACAACTTTTGATTGATCAGGCGAGTATTTAAATCCATTGATTCCTCCTTCGACATTGGAGATTTGGATGCGATCAGATCCATCAGGATTCATTTCCCACATTTGTAAATCGCCGGATGTTGCACTTAAAAAAGCAATTTTTTGACCATCAGGACGCCAGACAGCTGAATATTCACCTGAATTAGTGTTGGTAATATTTATGGCTTCTCCACCATGAATAGGCATAGTAAATAAATCACGGTTTCCACCATTTTCTTCTATGTTGTAAAAAGAAACACCGAATAATATGGTTGAATGATCAGGAGAAATTTCTACCCCACTTACTCTTCCAAACGACCATAAAACTTCTGGAGTCATGATGTCAGAGTTAAGCTTAATGTTGTCTACTGGATTATTAATCTCAATCGACTTTTCATTTGAACATGATGATAAAATCAGGATTAATAATGCACTTGCAATAAAGTGTATTTTCTTCATGTTGTTATTTTTTATTGTTAAAAGATTCAATGATTTTAGTTTCAAGTTCTTCTGCTAATTCCGGGTTGTCTTTTAACAATTGTTTAACTGCCTCACGACCTTGTCCTAGTTTAGTTTCACCATAGCTAAACCATGATCCACTTTTCTTAACAACTTCCTGGTCAACTCCAATATCGATAATCTCACCAATTTTAGAAATACCTTCTCCGTACATAATGTCGAATTCAGCTTTTTTAAATGGTGGAGCTAATTTGTTTTTAACAATTTTAACTCTTGTTCTGTTTCCTGAAATATCTTCTCCGTCTTTAATTTGACCAATTCGACGAATGTCAATTCTTATAGAAGCATAAAATTTTAATGCATTACCACCAGTTGTAGTTTCAGGATTCCCAAACATAACACCAATCTTTTCACGTAATTGGTTGATGAAAATACAGCAGGTATTCGTTTTGTTAATATTAGCAGTTAATTTACGAAGTGCTTGAGACATTAGTCTTGCTTGAAGTCCCATGCGAGAATCGCCCATATCACCTTCAATTTCTGCTTTAGGAGTAAGTGCTGCAACAGAGTCGATAACAATAACATCAATTGCACCTGAACGAATTAAGTGGTCAGCAATTTCAAGAGCCTGTTCGCCATTATCGGGTTGAGAAATTAAAAGATTTTCAACATCAACACCTAGTTTTTCGGCATAAAATCGATCAAAAGCGTGTTCTGCATCTATAATAGCTGCTATGCCTCCGGTTTTCTGAGCTTCGGCAATGGCATGAATTGCCAGGGTTGTTTTACCTGATGATTCAGGTCCATAGATTTCAATAACTCGTCCTCTAGGGAAACCTCCAATTCCAAGAGCCATATTTAAAGATATTGATCCGGATGAGATTGAAGGAACATCGGCAACAGCTTGATCGCCCATTTTCATGATGGTTCCTTTTCCGTAATCCTTATCAATTTTATCCAGCGTTAACTGTAAGGCTTTTAGTTTTTCCTTATTAATGTTGTTGTCTTTTTTTTCTTTCTCCATGGTTATATTTATTTTTCTAGATTTTCAATTCCTGGTATATTTGATTTGTATGATCTTTAGTTTTTACTTTCTCAAAAATTGCCTCAATGGTTTGATCTTCATTAATGATAAAAGTTTTACGTAAAACACTGTCGTAAACTCTTCCGTAAAGTTTCTTTTCACCCCAAGCGTTATATAAATTAAGAATAACTTTTTCGGGATCGGAAATTAATCGAAAAGGAAGCTGGTGTTTATCAATAAATTTTGTGTGTGATGCTTCTGAGTCAGGACTAACACCAATTACATCAAGCCCTTTGTTTATTAGATCATCGTAATTATCTCTTAAGTTGCATGCTTCTGCAGTACATCCAGGAGTATTATCTTTAGGATAAAAATATAAGATGACCTTTTTCCCTTTATATTGTTCTAATGTTATGGTTTCTCCATTTTGATCCATTCCGGAAAAGTTTGGAGCTTTGTCGCCTACTTTTAAATTAGCCATAATGTTTAAAATTAAGAATTGTAAAATTAAAAAATATCATTGATAAGACAGAATTTGTGATTTATTGTTTATAAATCTTTTATCAACATGTAAAAGCTTATTTTAGAGTGTTGATATTTAAAAAATTATGAAAGTATTTTTGTATTTTTCTTTCTCCTCTGTATAAGGTATATTAAATTTGTGTAAGCTAAGCTTATTAAGAAACCAGAATGAGAAAAATTAAGGTCTTCATATTTTTAATTTTTATTTTATCGCCAGAATTAAAAGCTCAAGTTAATGATGATTATAATGCGCTAAAATCGGCATATATAAATATCCAGGAGGAGAAATATGATGAAGCTTATTTGTATTTTAGTGAGATATTAAAACTTTATCCTAAGGAGCCCATTTATAATTATTATGTTGGGCGATGCTTGTTGTATCTGGAAAAGGATCCATCAAAAGCTATTCATTATTTAAGATTTGCTTCAACCAAAGAAGTTCCGGACGATGTATATTATTATTTGGGACTAGCTTATATTAAAACTTATCAATTTGACAAGGCACTGAAAAATCTTCAGTTTTTTGAGTCGAGAGCTTCAAAAAAACAGATAAAAAGCATGCAGCTTGCTAATTATATTTCTATTGCACAGAATGCATTGTATTTGACCAAATACATAAGGGAGCCGCAGGTTTATAGTAAAACAGAATACGATACTGATCATTTTCATGAGTATTATACTATAGAGGATTTGGAAGGGCGTTTTATGGATTATTTTGATTTCTTTGATCAGAGGAAAGATTCATTATCTGAGAATAGACTTTTATTTGTCCCTGACAGGCTTGGGAAAAATGAGACTTTATATTTTACTCAGAAAAATGAAAAAAGAGATGATTATGATATTTATAGTATCACACGATTATCCGATACTTCCTGGAGTGAGCCTGAGAATTTAGGTGATGTGATCAATACACCATTTGATGAGGATTATCCTTATATGCATTCTGATGGAAAAACCTTGTATTTTGCCTCAAAGGGACACTATAGCATGGGAGGTTACGATTTATATAAAAGTACCTGGAATTGGAGGGCTCAGGAGTGGAGTGAGCCTGAGAATTTAGATTTTCCAATTAATTCGCCTTACGATGATGTGTTGTTTGTTTCATCGCCGAATAAGAAATATGCTTTGTTTGCATCGGACAGAGGTACAGAGAAGAATAAGATCATGGTTTATAAGTTGAAGTTAAATAGCTCTGATCCGTATATTGAACTTAAAAATAACAACGAAATTATAAGCTATGCACAGCTTGATGTGAACGAAAAAAATGATGTTAGTAGTGATAATGATCAATCTGAAAGATATAGAACAAGTCAGGATGATTTGGTTAAAATAAAAGATAATGAAGAGTTTGAGCGCAAATCGGAATACGACAGCTTATTGAATATGGCTGTAACTTATCAATTAAAAGCAGATTCGCTGCGATGGTTAATAGATGAAAAAAGACAAGTTTTTGATGAAACTTCTGATAGTGATGAGCGAGCTAAATTAAGCAATGTAATTATTGAATTAGAAATGAGTATTTATGCTTTGCAAAAGAAGTCGGATGCATGTTATAGCCAGGTTAGGGAAATTGAACAAGCTAATTTAGCATCACAAAAAACCATATACGAAGAAGTCAAAGTTGTAAAGGAAGAGGATGAGTACAGTGATGATAAAAAGTCGTTAAATGTATTTATTGAACCGATACCAGACTCTTTAACCATTTCGAAATTAGAAGTGGAAGAGGATTTAGAGCAAGATACAGTTCCGTTAATCGATTTAGGTTTAAGAATTGAAGGTCCCTCAATTTATAATGCAAAGAATCCAATCCCAATGAATGAAGTTATGCCTGAAGGTATTTTGTATATGATTCAGCTGGGGGCTTTTAGTTCCGATAAGTCCGTTGCAGTTTTTAAGGGATTAACACCTTTATCGGTTATAAAAAAAGAGAATAGTACTATTCGAAAGTATTTTGCAGGTAAGTTCTTGCAATTAAGCGAGGCTGAAAAGAATTTATCAATAGTTAAAAATAAAGGATTTAGAGATGCATATATTGTGGCATTTCAGAATGGTAAAATAATTCCTGTTAAGAATGCTGTAAAATTGGAATCGAAAGAAATTATCATGCCAGCAACAGACTTAGATGAAAAGAAAGAAGAATCATTGTCGAATGAATTAGACATCATTTTTGTCATTAAAGGGGAAGTTGCAATAAATGATTCTTTAATTGTGGATAAGATAAAAACAGAACTCCCGGAAGAAAAGGAGTTATATGTAGATGAATCAGAGAACTCAAATCAACTTATTATTAAATCATTTTCAAATTACGATAAGGCAGAATCGATCATGAAAAGTATAACAGAACTGGGAGTGAAAGAGACAGAAATTCATGCTTATTTTGCAGAAAATCAGATTCCCTTATCACAAGCAAGAAAAATCACTAAATAACATAAAAAGTAATATTAATATTTAGAATTTATATTGTATATTAGGCCTTCATTAAGGAACAAAATTAATTATGATTAGGAAAAGAGATTTAGAGAAGGATCCAAATTTGGAGAAAAATCCGCAAGCAGGGAAGGATTATACTTTGACTTTACATAATGACGATATTCATGATTTTAATTTTGTGATTGATTCACTCATTGAAATATGTAATCATGATATCGTACAAGCAGAACAATGTACTTACCTTGTTCATTACAAAGGAGAATGTGGGGTTAAAGTTGGTAAATATGAACTGCTGAAAGAAATGTACGATCAATTATTAGAAAAAGAATTAATTGTTTCAATAAATTAAGAATATGTCGTTAACTGCTATTATTTTTTTAGTTGTTCTTGGGATTATACTATTTTATGTAGAATTTTTGATTGTTCCAGGAGTAACAATTGCTGGTATTGCTGGTGCTGTCCTGGTTATATTAGGAATTTATTTTGGATATAAAGAATTTGGAACACCTACCGGACATTATATTTTAGGAGCTACGGCTGTAGTTTCTATTTTATCGGTTATTCTTATGTTGAGATCCAAGACATGGGAAAAGATAGCTCTGAGTTCTAAAATTGATGGGAAATCAAGTTCTTCACTTGAAATAGAGGTTAATATTGGTGATCAGGGAGAAACTATAACAAGGCTTAATCCTTATGGTAAAGTAATAATAGAAAATAATATATATGAAGCGAAATCATCGAGTTCTTTTATCGATCCAAAAACAAAAGTTGAAGTAAAGAAAATTGATGGTTCACATCTAATTGTAAAACCTTTAAATTAAAATATTATGGAATTTTGGCCATTAGCAGGAATTATTGTCGGAGTAATTATTTTACTCTATTTATTTTTATACTTAATCCCAATTGGATTATGGTTTCAGGCACTTGTTTCAGGTGTTAGAATCTCTTTAGTGCAACTTATTTTTATGCGTTGGAGAAAGGTGCCACCTAGTGTTATTGTTAAAGCAATGATTGAGGGTAAAAAAGCAGGTATTGAGTTATTTAGAGATCTATTAGAAGCTCACTTTTTAGCGGGTGGTCGAGTTGCTGATGTAGTTCATGCATTGGTATCAGCCGATAAAGCAAATATTGATTTACCATTTAGTATGGCAACTGCAATTGATTTAGCAGGTCGTAATGTTTTAGAAGCGGTTCAAATGTCGGTAAATCCTAAAGTGATTGATACTCCACCAGTAACTGCTGTTGCTAAAGATGGTATCCAGTTAATTTGTAAAGCCAGAGTAACAGTTCGTGCTAATATTAAACAATTAGTTGGTGGAGCTGGAGAAGATACTGTTCTTGCTCGCGTTGGTGAAGGTATTGTTTCATCAATTGGATCTTCAGCATCTCATAAAGCTGTGTTAGAGAATCCTGATTCAATTTCAAGAGTAGTTCTTGAAAAAGGTCTAGATGCTGGTACTGCTTTTGAAATACTTTCTATTGATATTGCTGATATCGATATAGGAAAGAATATTGGAGCTGTTCTTCAAATGGATCAGGCGAATGCTGATAAAAATATTGCTCAGGCTAAAGCTGAGGAACGAAGGGCAATGGCTGTTGCTTTAGAACAAGAAATGGTAGCAAAGGCTCAGGAAGCAAGAGCTAAAGTGATTGAAGCTGAAGTGAAAATCCCATTAGCTATGGCTGATGCGTTTAAACAAGGTAACCTAGGTATTATGGATTATTATAAATTCAAAAATATCGAGGCCGATACCAAAATGCGCGAATCAATCTCAAAACCAAAAAAGGGCAAGGCAGATAAGAAATAAACGATGAAAAAGCTTTTGTTTATTATATCATTCTGGATGTATATCATTAGTGTTAGTGCTCAATCCACTGACACTATTAAAACCGATAGTGGGTTAAAATACTATATTGTCGAAGAAGGAAAAGGAGAAAAGGTCGAAGTAGGTAAAGAAGTTACTTTACATGGAATAGGAACATTGGAAAATGGAGAAGTTTTTTGGGAAACTCGAGAGAGTAATTCCCCCTTTCATTTTATAACCGGGACAAATAGTGTGATTAGAGGTGTTGAGGAAGGTGTCAGTAAAATGCGTGTTGGTGACCGATGGATTTTTATATTACCTCCTGAAATTGCATATGGAGATAAGCAAAGAGGATCGATTCCTCCTAATTCGACCTTAGTATTCGATTATGAAGTTTTAGATGTCTCCAATCCTAAAAAAACAATCGTAGATACCTTAATGAATGTTATACAAAATGAAGGTATTGATAAAGCTTTAGATTTATACAGTGAGCTTAAAAAGAAGGATGATATTTTCAATTTTAGGGCTGATCAACTGAATAATCTAGGATATAAATTACTTAACGAAGAAAAACTTGAGGCAAGTAAAGTTGTATTTGAACTGAATACAAAAGAACATCCCGATGATTTTAATGTATGGGACAGTTTGGGAGAAATATATATGGTTCTTGGAGAGGATCAACTTGCTATTGAGAGTTATGAGAGATCATTAAAACTGTATTCGGGAAATGCTAATGCAGTAGAAATGATTGAGAAAATCAAAACGAAAGAAAAAAAGTGATATTAAACTGAATCTTTTTTGAAGATTCTTTTGGTAAAATCGATCAATTTTTTACTTTTGTGCAACATTTTGGAGAGGTGGGTGAGTGGCTGAAACCACCAGTTTGCTAAACTGGCGTACTCGATTAGGGTACCGGGGGTTCGAATCCCCCTCTCTCCGCAAAATGTAAAATAATTAAAAAAATCCTCTGGGATTTTTTGTTTTTCTAAAAAACAATTTTACATTTGCAACGCTAAAAAGCTACGGGGTGTAGCGTAGCCCGGTTATCGCGCCTGCTTTGGGAGCAGGAGGTCGCAGGTTCGAATCCTGCCACCCCGACAGATTAAAAGGATTAAACGGCTGAAAAAGAGTTTAATCCTTTTTTTATTTCCCGATATTTGCCCGAGAATTTTAATATCTAAAAATTTTTTATTTGCTCCAATATTCTTTTTTAATGTTTGAGAGTACAGCAGAATCAAACCAGAACTATTTTTTCTATTTTGGTTAATTGTTTAGTTATATATTAACTATCTGACATTTTTATATGATTATTATAAAATTAAGTCCAAGCTTTCATGCTTGGACAAATAAAATTAATTTCTGTATTAATATTGTTAGTTAAAAATACTTCTTTATGACCCAGAAATTAATAGTAATATTGTGTATCATTTTTTTAATTAGTTGTCAAAAGAAACAGCAATTCACAAATGAGATCATTAATTTAGAAACCGTTTCAAGACTTCAACAATATGGTGAGTTTAAATGTAAAGTAAGTAATCTAGAAAATTTGATATTCTCATCAAATAGCGAATTCCTAATAGCAGTTACTGTGAACGGAGATATTTCTGTTTTTGATATTAAAAGATCAAGGCGAATTAAAAAGTTTAATGTGGGTCATAAGATATTCCATTCAACATTTGATATAAGATATGATAATATTATTGTAAGTGGGGACAATAGAGAATTAACATTCTGGGATTTGGAAGGTAATTTTGTTAATAATTATTCAACAGATAAATCTGTTGGCTGTATTTCGATTTCAGATGATGGCAAACAATTAGCAATAGGTTATGAAACTGGTATAATATCTATTTTTGATTTGAATAATATGGAAAAAATCTATGATTTAGTTTCGGATTATAGTAATCCTTCTAATGTAGTGTTTTCTCCTTCTGGAGATAAGTTGGTAGCATATTATAAAGATAGTGATGGTAAAGTGTTAGTATGGGATTTGAATAATAAAGTAATATGTAAAGACTTAACATGGTTATCTGGCAAAAGAAACAATAAAGATTTTAAATTTACTGCAAATGGAGTTAATATAATTGGATCTTATAATTCATACATGATAATATCAATTAACGTAAATACAGGAAAATATGTAAATGGGTATGTTGTACATGATTCAACAGCAACTCATATAAGAGTAAATGGAAACAATAATATATTTGCTTCAGCAGGATTGGATCAAAATGTAATATTATGGAATATCGAAACAAGAGATTTTCTTGAAATGTATAGAAATGACGTTAATATTAATTGTCTTAACTTTTCTCCTGATGGCAAATACTTTTCATATGGATTAGAAAATGGTATAATTAGAGTATTTGCAATCAGTGAAAATTATAATTAATAATTATAGAAGAAAATCTATTATTTCTTAATTTGAAACCTATTTATTACTTTTTTTAAAACAATAAAACTTAGATACCCTAAACTACAACCTATTAAGTTCAGAATTAAATCATCTATATCTGCAATTCTATTATAGCTCATGCTAGAATAAGAAAATATATTGGTAAAAACGAACTGCGTTATTTCAATTATTACTATTAATATTATACAATGAGATATTATAGTTTTAAAACTATACTCTTTATAACGTAGGATTGAGTAAAGTGTCCCAAATGGAATGAACAGAAATATATTACTTAAATTATGATTAAAAAGATCTATATTTAAGATTGTCCTGAGCGGTATAATATTGACATATTTAATATCCGTAAAATTGATACTATTTATATCGATAAAAGGAATATAAAATTGCGTATAGTTAAATAAAAACACCAGATATAAACACAAGCTACTTAATATTATTTTGTTTAGAAATCCTACTTTATTATGGTTTTTTCTATAAATAAATTGATATAGTATAAATGGGAATGTTGAATTTATTACAATATCAATTACTGTTAGATTTTGATTATATCTATAAATACCAATTCCTAACAACATAGTTATTAGAATTGATGGTAGTAATATGCTAATATTTATTATTACGTTTTTCATAATTGAAAAACCAATCCAATATTAAAATAATATCGGATTGGTACATAAGTATAGCTATTAGTTTTATTTAATATGTCTCCTGTCTCCTGGATATTTTGCAATATACCATTTGACTTCAGGATATAAATGAAAAACACTACTTCTGAAATTATAATATAACTCTTCGCTACCCTTATTATCTTTTGGTATTATATATTGTGGTTTAAAGTTAGTTATTAAATAATCTGCCCATTTTTTTACTTGCTCTTTATCTGAATTTAAACCAATTGTAGAAAGCATTAATACATCAATTTCTCCTACTTTAGTTTTAAGATCAGATAAGTTCTTCTCAATATTGTCTGTATCCGGGAAACCTGTATATAATATCTTTAATCCATCTCCATTAATGAGATATCCTAAAGTCATACCATCTGATCTGAATGCAGTAATTTCAAAATTGCATATTGCAATTGTCTCATTAGGTTTCATTTTTTGATATGAGTCATTGCCTTTATAAGCATCATCATTATTTAAAATATATTGAATGTTCTTGATTTTTCCATCCATGTTATGCATTGGGGAACCTTCATTCTCATAACCATGCCAACAAGTATATAAACTAATTACAGATTGTTCTTTTAGTTCTTCAGGTGTTAACCATCCATTTAGAATTGACTGTTTACCCGGTTTATTGCCCATTTCTTCATAATCAAAAACTAATAATTTTGACTTTGTTTTTATTGCCCATCCCCTATGGTTTAGATTCCAGAAAATAGCCTGACCATTAAATAAATTATCTTCAAATGGTGATTTATTCTTTAACTCCGAAACAATATTATTATCAAGTGTTGATTTATTAAGAAGTTCAGCAACATTATTGTGTCTATATTTAAGAGCATATATTATAGGGTAAGTACTTAAATTATCTTTAGCATTAATATCTAATCCCTTTTCAATTAATTTCTTTGTTGTTTGTGGAGCACCATAAATTGCGCAATAATGCAATAGGTTCATTCTTGTTTTTTCATCAATCCAGTTTAGTTCAGCACCATTGTTAATAAGATTTAGCGCAACATCTTCAGATCTATTTTCAATAGCATATACTAATGCAGTTTTTCCGGACTTATCTGCAATATTTAATTTAATGCCATTATTAATCAATATCTCTGACAATTTATCCTGATTTTCCTGGCCATATTTTAGTAGATACAATAAAAGGTTTTTCCCATCATCATCAACCGAGTTTATATTAATCCCTTTATTAATTAAAAATTCCAATAAGTTTGGATTTCCCCTTAATATTGCAGCTTTGGCAGGTGTGTTACCCATAATATCTTTTAATTCAACATCTGCACCTTTTGAAACAAGCATTTCTGCAATTTCAAGTTTATCTTCCATACAGGCAAGATGTAACAAAGGAACGCCTTGCTGGAATACTTCATTTACATCAAATCCATCAGTAGAAGTTAATGAATCAGTAGTAGTTATATCATTTGTCATTATTGCCCTGTACAGTAACATTTGCTTTTGGGTAAATTGAGCCATAATAGGGCCTGAACCTAAAAGAAAAAGAACGGAAAATACTACAGCAAATAAAATAAAGTAAATAAGTTTTCTAGTTTTCATAATTCAATATTTTACGTTTATTAATAAATTCTTTTGATACAAATGAATGAAAATATTGATTTGGTGCGAGTTATAACTTTGTAAAGAATTGTTATAGCTTTGTTAAATAATTCATATTTTTATAATAATGAAATAAATTTGTCGTAGAAAAAATGAAAAATTATTTGCCAAAATATATAATAGTCTTAATGTCTTTATCAATCTTAGTATTGTTCTTTTTTCAATATTTAATCCTAAATAGATCGATAAAGCAATCTCAACTGCAATTTAATATGTCAATGGGAAGTATCTTAAAAGATATTTCTAAAGACCTAAATAATGATATTACAAGAGTATTTAAGAATCCACCAATACAAATAAAAGATATCGATTATGTAAGTATAGAATTACATGGAGATTCTGCTAAATTGTTTTATCATCAATTACCACAAAACAATGATATAGTAGTTACACTTTTATCAAAAGAGATTGAAGCAATTGTCAATCCTAACTTGGACTCTGATGTTGCGAAACGATTAGAAGAAAATTTTGTTCCACATAAATATGAGCATGATGGTAAAGAGAAAATAAGAATATATGAATTTATAAGTTTAATGAATATAAAGCAAAACCTTGTTTCGAATAAACTTACTGAGATATTTAATAATACAATTTGGGATAGATATATACTCAATGAAATCCATTCGCAGAAGTTGAATAATGAATATGTTAATAGTATCATTAAAAAGCATTTAAATCTTAATGGGTTAATGTTGGATTTTGGTTACACTATTGGAGTTGGCGAAAAGAACTATACAATGTATAATTTGGCACACGAACAGATAACAAGTACGAATTATGAAACTCAGCTTTTCTCAATTCCGGGATACTCCAGTGAAATTATTTTAAAAGTAATTTTCCCAAACAAGGCATCATACCTAATTAAATCGAATCTGGTAATAATTATTATATCTGTTGTATTTTCACTATTCATATTAACTACATTCTTATTTTCAATAAAATCTATAAATGCACAAAAGAAGATTGCAGAATTTAAAAACGACTTTCTTAGAAAAATGAGTCACGATTTTAAAACTCCAATTGCAACTATGGGACTTGCGCTTGATTCTTTAACAAATGAACAGCTTATAAATAAACCGGATCAAATTAGATTGTTTAGTGGAGTTTTAAAGGAAGAAATTAATAGACTGCATGTTTTATTGGAGAAGATTCTGGAAGCTTCAATGTTGCAAAAGGGGGATGTGGAATTAAAACTTAAGAGAACTAATATTAGTTCATTACTGAGTAGAATAGTCCATAATCTTGAACTACATGCAGTAAATAAAAATGGGGAAATTAATTTATCTAAACCTGCTAATGATATTAACTTGTTTATTGATCAAAACTTATTTACTCATGTCATTAATAATTTGGTAGATAATGGAATTAAATATAACCTTAGAAAGCCTGAAATAGATATAAATTTAAACTCAAATGCTGAGAAACTATATATCCATATAAAGGATAATGGTATTGGAATTCCTGAAGAAGAACAGAACAAAGTTTTTGATAAATTATATCGAATTGAGAATAAAAATTTAGGAGAAATTGAAGGAACAGGATTAGGATTATATTTTGTGAAAAAATCAATTGAACTAATGAATGGGAAAATCCAACTTAATAGTATTATTGATGAAGGATCTGAGTTTATTATTGAATTTCCTTTAAAAACTGAAAATGGAAAAGATTAAAGGTCATATACTTCTTGTGGAAGATGATAAAAATTTTGCCATGGTTTTAAAATCATACCTGGAGATTCATTTTCTTAAAGTTGATGTTGTGACAAATGGTTCTGAAGCTTTGAAACTATTAAAAGATAATAATTATGACCTTTGCATACTGGATGTAGTAATGCCTATAATGGATGGTTATGAATTGGCAAAACTAATAAAGAAAAATTATCCGCAATTAAAATTTATATTTCTGACATCAAGGAATTTAAAAGAAGATATTTTAACCGGATATGAGTTGGGTGCAATAGACTATTTGTGCAAACCTTTCGATTCTGAAATTTTACTGGTAAAAGTAAATGCTTTAATGGATAAAGTTGGATCAATTGATATAAGTGAAAACGAAGAAATACATATAGGCAATTACATATTTAATCCATCTTTCAGAACTTTATCAATAAATAATACTTCAAAAAAACTCACGATTAAAGAATCCAAATTGCTACAACTTCTTTATCAACATAAAAATAAAGTATTATCTAGAGATGTTGCTCAAAATATTATTTGGGGAGATGATTCATACTTTATTGGACGAAGCATGGATGTGTTTGTATCTAAACTTCGTAAGTATTTAAGTGAAGATTCTCGAATCTCAATCGAAAATATTCGTAGTGAGGGTTTTTCACTTAGAATTGATGATTAATATCTGCAAAAAAGAGTCCTAACTTTCATGCTTGGACTTTTCCCTAACTAAAGAAAAGTAGATTTGATAATTCATTTTAATATTATTAATATGTTATTAAAGAACTACATTACTGCAGCCTTAAGGAACATAAGTAAGCAGAAAATCTATTCATTTGTCAATATAATTGGACTTTCGATAGGAATTGCAGTTTCTATAATTATAACATTATATGTTTTGCATGAATTTAGCTTTGATAAATACCATGAAAACTCTAAAGATATATATAGAATTGTAAGAAGTAAGAATAATGAAAGTGGCTATATTTGTACTCCACCACCATTATCAAATACACTTAAACGGAATGTACCAGAAGTAAAAGCCATTTGTAGAATCTTGCCAACTCCAGACTTATTGGTTAAGTTTCATAATAATAAATTTGTAGAAAAAAATATTTATTGGGTTGATAAGTCTATTTTAGACGTGTTTACCATATCATTAAAATATGGTAAAAAAGAAATGGTTTTTAATAATCCACAAAATATAATTATATCAGAAAAAACTGCTACAAAATTTTTTGGTACAGAGAATCCTTTGGGTAAAACACTAACTTTACACAATAAATTTGAATTTATTGTAAGTGGTGTCTATAATGACTTTCCTGCTGCAAGTCATTTTAAGATGGATTTTATTATTCCTATAGAAAGTTATTTTAAAATATCAGGAAATGATGAGTCGAAATGGAGTAGTAACTACTGTTATACATACCTAAAGTTACATCCAAATGCAAAAATAGATTTGATAGAAGATAAGCTCAGTCAAATTGAAAAAGAATATTGGCCAGGTTATTCAAATGATAATCCCCAAAGGATATTATTTTTACAACCTATTACTAAAATTCATCTTTTCTCGCATAGAAGACAAGAAATTAACCCTAATAATAGTATCAAAAGTGTTATTTCAATTTCTTTTATTGGACTGCTTATACTCATTATTGCGATAATAAATTACATAAATTTGGCCAATGCAAAATCAGTTGAACGATATAAAGAAGTTTCTCTCCGAAAGGTGTTCGGTGGTAAAAGGATACAATTATTATTACAATTTCTTGGAGAATCAGTATTGATAACATTAATTTCAACTATTGTAGCATTTATCATTGTTCAATTAGTATTGCCATATTTCAATCAGTTTATGGAAAGGCAAATACATCTTGGTATTTTTAAAAGCCCTGTCGTTATAATCTTGTCTTTATTTTTATCTATAATTATTGGTATTTTAGCAGGTATTCTTCCAGCAAGAATTATATCACGTACAAACCCGATTGCAACTTTAAAAGGGGCAAAAGTTTTTAACAATAATAAGAGTCGATTTTCTGCTAAGAATTTTATTGTAATCTTTCAATATACAGCTGCAATTATTCTAATTGTATTAACATTTATTTCTGCGGAACAATTAAATTTTATAAGAAAAAAAGATGTTGGATATAATAAAAAGGATATTGTAGTAATAAAAAATATAGGTAATGATTTCAGAAAAAATTATGAACTGATTAAAACAGAATTATTAAAATATTCCGAAATAGATAATGTCTCAACGTCCAATTATTTGCCGAATAATGTTCAAGGCTTTACTCGGCCAGAATGGTTTTTAGATCATTCCGGGGAATCTTTACCAATATTTTATAATGAAATAGGATATAATTTTTTAGAATTATATGATATTGAAATTTTAAATGGACGAGCCTTTTCTGAAGATTTTTCAAATGATCAGAACGGAGCATTTATTGTTAATGAAGAAGCTGTAAAACTCGCTGGTTGGAAACAACCAATTGGTGAAAAAGTTGATCATTGGTCAGGAGAAAAAGGTGAGATTATTGGAGTTATGAAGAATTTCAATAGTCAATCTTTACACTCAGATATAGAACCATTGTATTTTTTTCTTAATCCAAAGATATATTCTACTGTATCTATAAAATTAAACCCAAGAGCAAATACAAATGAAATTTTAAAAAAAATAGAAGATATTTATCTCAAGTATTCTCCTAATTATCCGTTTGATTATGACATTTTTGAAAACATATTTGAACAAAGTTATAAAGCGGATATAAAGCAGGCTAAATCTTTTATTTATTTTTCATTTCTTTCTTTATTCTTAACAAGTTTAGGATTATGGGGATTATCTACCTATATTGTAAATAAACGAACCAAAGAACTTGCAATTAGAAAGGTATTAGGAGCTCCTGTAAATAATTTAATCTTTGTTATTAGCAAAGCATATATTTATTGCTTAGCAATTGCAATTTTACTTGCTTTTCCAACAGCTTATTTTCTTTCACATAAGTTTCTGCAACAATATGCATATAGAATAAATATAAAGCCTTTAATATTTATATTATCGATTGTTTTGATTTTGCTTGTTTCAATAATAACCATAATTTGGAAAAGTATAAAAGTTATTAAAAAGTCTCCGGTAGACAGCTTAATGTGTGAATAAGATATTTATTTTTTTTGATTTAAAATTTATATTTTTTGGACGAAGCATGGATATGTTTGTATCTAAACTTCGTAAATATTTAAGTGAAGATTCTCGGATCTCAATCGAAAATATTCGCAGTGATGGTTTTTCACTTAAAATTGATAATTAACATCCACAAAAAAGAGTCCTAACTTTCATGTCTGGACTTTTTTTATCCTAAGCAAAGTTACTTTTGAAGCATATATTAATTTTAATGTAAATAGTTATGAAAAAAATAATAAACTTAATTGCATGTGTGTTTTTGACAACTGCGCTTTTTGGACAAACATATAATTTTAAAGTAGATTTAAATAAGCTTGAAAAAGATAGATTGTTTGTAGAGTTAGAATGCCCAAATATTAAAGATGACAATCCGAGATATGTTTTCCCTTCAGTTATTCCAGGATATTATAGTGAAATTAATTATGGAAACTTCATTTCAGGTTTTACTGCTTATGATAGTTCTGGTAAAAAAATTAAGGTAAAAAAAATAAATGAAAACGTTTATGAGATTGAGAATGGGAAGCAGTTGAGTAAAATAACCTATTATGTTGATGATACGTGGGATGATAAAAAAGGGAAAGATATTCATGCAGCTGCAGGGACAAATTTCGAGAAAGGGAAAGTTTTTGTTTTTAACAATGGAGGATTATTCGGATTTTTCCAGGGATATAACAACTTACCTATTAGATTGAAAGTTACTAAACCAAATGAATTTTATGGAATTACCAGTTTGCCAGAAATAGAAAGATCAGAACAAGATCAAATTTTTGAAGCAAATAATTATAATCATTTAATTGATTGTCCTATCCTATTTTCTGAGCCTGACACATCTAAGGTAAGAATTGGAAAAACAAATTTTACCATTGCAGTTTATTCCGAAACAGGAAAAAAATTAGCTAAATCAATTTATAAGGAAATAATACCTTCAATTAATGCAATAAAAGATTTTACAGAAAATAAATTGCCTGTTGAGAAATATACATTGTTAATTTATTTGACTGACTTTACTGAATTAAAAGATGGGATTTATGGAAGCGGAGACCTTACTATGAAGCAGAAAATTAAAATGTTTAAGGCATCTCCAGGAGCCTTGGAACATAATAATTCTTCTTTCTATTATTATCCTGATTTGGGCTTACCTGAATCGTATATGTATTACATTAAAAGAACAGTTCCACATGAGATTCTTCATGTTTACTCTCCATTAAATTTACGTAGTGAAATAGTTGATTTATTCGATTATATTAATCCAAAAATGTCAAAACATTTATGGTTGTATGAAGGTGTAACTGATTATTTGTCATGGCAATTGAAACTGCAAAATAATTTATTATCTCTGGGTGATTTCTTAGGTAATGAATTAAGAGGCAAAATGTTTGAAGCGACAAAGTTTCCTGAAGATGTATCAATTACAGAATGGAGTTCAAGAATTTTAGAAGAACCTTATAATGAGCAATTTGGTCAAGCATATAATAAAGGTACAGTTACAGCAATGTTGTTAGACTTTGAGATAATGAGATTAACTAAAGGTGAAAAACAATTGAAAGATATTGTATTTGAACTATGCGAGAAATATGGTAAAAATAATCCTTTTAATGAAGATGCAATATTCAATGAAATAACCGGAATGGTTCATCCTGATCTAATAAATTTCTTTGATAAGTATATAATAGGAAAAGAAAAGCCTGATTATAAAAATGCATTTAATATAATAGGAGTTGATTATATTAAGAAATATGAAGGAGATATTCCTTTGAGTATATTAAATGGAGGTTATGGTGTTGAAATGGCAATGGAAAGAGTTAGAATGTATAACATTATCAAAGCTGATCCAAATAGCATTTTTAAAGTTGGAGATAAAATTAGATACACTGACTTTGGAGAAGATTGCCGTAAACCTTTTATTAATGAGAATGGAGGTTTTTATAAGTCTGGAACGTTTGTAAATTTACCAATAATTAGAGATGGGAAAGAATGTAAATTGAGGATAACTACAGAATGCAAGCAAGGTAAATATTATTACAAACTACGTGTGAATAAAGGTATGACACCTGATCAATTGAAATGTTATAATAAGTGGCTTAATTTATAGATGTCCAAATAATAATTGTAAAAAAACAGTCTGGTCATGAAAGATTGGACTGTTTGTTTTTTTATTCAATATACTTTTAGGTAAAATTAAAACCATATGCTATGTTTTTTATAATCATTAAAAAGGCTTTTTTAAATTTGAGTAAAGACAAATATTCACAATTATTAAATATTCTTAGTTTAGTTATTGGATTTTCTTGTTTTATCATAATCTCAATATGGACATATAATGAATTAAGTTTTGATAAACATTTTATTATTTCAGAAAAGATTTATCGGGTAGAATATGATGGTTGGATTACTACTACTTCAGCATTGGCAAATGATTTCTATAATTTTTATCCTGAAGTAGAAAAAGTAACACGACTAAAATATTGGAACGATGTACTAATAAAATATAAAAATGAGAAAAGTTCTATAATAGAAAATTTCCAATTTGTTGATTCCACTTTCTTTACTTTATTTGACTTTAAATTTATTCATGGTGCACAGCAAAATGCATTAACAAATCCTTTTGAAGTAATAATTACAAAGAAATTAAATGATAAACTTTATAATGGAGAGAATTCAGTTGGAAAAACATTTAAAGTCAACCATAATGAATATACCATAAAAGGTGTTATAGAAACACCAGAGAAATTTCATATTAAGGTCGATGCTATGGCATCCTTTATTAGCTTAGGTAAAATATATTCCCCAGAATTTATAAATAATCATAAATCATGGCAATTCCCTACTTACATATTACTTAAAGAAAATATTGATATTTCAAGTTTGGAAAATAAAATTGCCGATGAATATGAAAAACAATATCCTGAACAAGAATATCGACCTAATGTATATTTGAGACCATTAAAAGAAGCTCATTATACTAACAAAGATGTAATATCCTTCATACATACTAATAAAAAAGTAATATACTCATATTTAGCCCTTGGAATATTTATATTGCTTATTGCCTTAATTAACTACGTGAATCTTACAACTGCTCATTCGTTTACAAGAGCTAAAGAAATTGCAATTAAAAAATTACATGGTTCTAAAAAATCCCAAGTTGTTTTTCAATTTATTGCGGAATCCGCATTTATCAACATTATATCTATTACTTTATCAATAATTTTTATAACATTCTTAATGCCTTTTATAAACTCCCTTTTAATTACTAAGGTTGACCTTGCAATACTTTTTTCATTAAAAGGAATTTTATTTATTACATGTAGCATTATTGTTGTTAGTTTCTTAGCCGGAATTTACCCGGCATTAAACGCTTTTGCATTTAACACGCTTAAAGTTTTAAAGAATTTATATTTAGGAGCTAAAGGATCTGCCAAATTTAGAAAGACTTTAACAGTACTTCAGTTCTCTATAGCATCTTTTCTAATTGTAACTTCAATTGGGATTTATAATCAATTAGAGTTTTTAAAAAACAAAGATTTAGGATTTGATATTGATAATAAGGTCCTAATAAAAATGTACAAAGGTTTGGATAAAGAACAATTTAAGAATGAACTTTTAAATTATCCCGAAATTCTAAATGTTACATTTGTTAGTCAAAAACCAGGCCGAATTACAAACATTTGCTCTTGGAACGTTGGAGATCAGACATACTATTTAAAAGAACTACTTGCTGATCCTGATTTTTTTCAAACCTATGATTTAAGTATAATTAGTGGACGGGGATTCTCAAACGATATAACTACTGATATACAAAAGTCGCTCATTGTAAATGAAGTAGCTGCTAATGAAATTAAAAATGGTTCAATTATTGGGCAAAAAATTAAATCTTATCTTGGAGAAGGTGAAATAATCGGTGTTGTAAAAGACTTTCATTATAATTCTTTACACAATCCTATAGAACCCTTATTTATATGTTGGCATCCACAAAGAACTAAATGGGCAGTAATTCATACTCAAGATAACAATAAAGCTTTATCAATAATCAATGATGTATGGGAAGAGTTTTTACCTGGAACTGAACTAAAGTATAGTTTTCAAGATGATGCTTTTTTTAATCAATACAATAAAGAAAAAAATACCAAAACCTTATATTTAGTGCTTGCAGGAATTGCAATCTTTATTTCTGCACTTGGTATTTTCGGGCTTACAAATTTCCTGACCGAAATTCGTAAAAAGGAAATAGGAATAAGAAAAGTATTAGGATCATCGTCTCAGTATATCATCTTTTTATTTTTTAAAGATTATATAATCTATATTCTGATAGCATGCTGTATATCTTGGCCATTAGCATACTTATATTTACATAATTGGTTGTCGAATTTTGCATATCGAACGTCTATTCATCCAGTAGGCATTTTTTTAAGCCTTTTGGCAATGCTTACTGTAACTTGCATTACTGTAGGATATTTAGTTTATAAAACCGCAAGAAAAAATCCAATTGAAAGTCTTAGGTATGAATAATTATAATTGAAACATGAAAGAATTAATTTCATTAACATTATATTTTTTAGTATCCACGTTTTTAACCAAAGTATCAGCACAATCTGAGAACAATAGTTATTTTATAGACTCCAGAGATGGACAAAAATACTATATTATAAATATTAATGATCAAACATGGATGACTAGTAATTTAAATTACTTCACTAAAGATTCATATTACTATAATAATGATAGCTTAACACATTATATTAACGGGAGACTATATAATTGGGAAGAAGCAATTAATGCTTGTCCTGAAGGGTGGCATTTGCCATCTGATAAAGAATGGAAAACTCTTGAGAAAAACATGGGAATGAAAAAAGCTGAAATTAATCAAGACGGTTATCGTGGAGATTCATCTAAAAATATGTTAATAAATATTGGATTTAATCCAGAATTACCTGGTATTCTAAAAGATGATGTATATATGGGATTTGGAAATTTTGGGTTTTATTGGACTGCTTCACCATATAAGAATGATTACGCATGGAAAAGAGCTTTTGATAAAAAGTTGCAGGGAATTGGAAGACATGCTTTTAATAAAAAATTTCATATTTCTGTTCGATGTGTTAAGAACTAAAAAATAATCAGTTATGAATACTAATAAAATTATAAGAAACATTGGAGTGTTGTTATTAATTCACTTAGCTTTATTAAGTTGTACTCAGGAAATCACTAAAGATAATATTACCATATATAAGGACATTGTTTATACAAATATTGATGGGAAAGACTTAAAACTAGACATTGCTGTCCCTAATTTTATAAATTCTCCTTCCCCAGCTATTATTGACATACCTGGAGGGGCCTGGTTAAAAGCTGAAAAAAGAACAGAAGATGCAATCTTTTATGCTAAACATGGGTTTATAGGAATTTCAATTACTTATAGAACTAGCGATATTGCAATTTTTCCTGCAGCAGTACATGATTGTAAAACAGCAGTAAGGTGGGTTAGAGCCAATGCTAACAGATATAATATCAATCCTGATAAAATAGGAGTTACAGGAGTCTCAGCAGGTGGATACTTAGCAACAATCTTAGGGACTTCTGGAGGCAATAAATATTTGGAAGGTAATGGAAACTACATTGATTTTTCTAGTGAAGTTCAGGCTGTTGTGGATCATTTTGGACCTACGGATTTTTTGCAAGACATAGGTGGAGAATCCGATTATTCTCCTGGTAATTCTCCTGGTGAGCTTTTTATTGGAGGCTCTTTAATAGAAAATATTGAGCAAGTTAGATTGGCAAATCCAATAACATATATTGATAAAAATGATCCTCCTATTTTTATTGGACATGGAGAATTAGATGGAATGGTTAAAATTGAACAATCTGAGATTTTATATGAAGCATTAAAAAAAGCAAATATTCCAACAAAATTTGTAAGAGTAGAAAATGCAGATCATATGTATATTGCTAATAAATGGGATGAAGAAATTGATCCTACTATTGATGACTTGTTTCAGTATACAATTGAGTGGTTTGAAAAATGGCTTGGAAAACCAGATATTAACAAAGAGCTAATTATAAAAGAGCCTGAAAGTAATTTTGATAAAACCTATGAAAATCAAGTTGTTTATTATAAGCTTAACATAGAATTACCTGGAAAAACAAAAGAAAGTTATTGCAAAGGTCGATATGCTGTAATGTGTGATGGGAAAACTTTGGCTAGTGGTTTAATAGATTTAACCGATCTATCAATTGATCAAAACAGAATATTTCAAAAAGAAATTAAAATAAAAGATATTGATTTAACAGATAAGCTTATACTTTGGAATTTTAGAGGAGAGATTTTTGATTCAGATTTAAATAAGACTTTTGAACCCGGATTTTTACAAAACGAAAAATATAATAAATCAATAAAAGGGATTGGTTTTGATATTAAGCTCGAAAAAGGAAAATCTGTAGTAATAAAAAAGAAAGTATATCGAAATTAATATTTAGCTAAATGTTTAATGATAAACGAAGTAAAAAAGTTGCTTTTATAGCACATTGTATTTTGAATCAGAATTCCATTTCTGATGGAACTGCTGATTACCCGCATGCATTAACAAATATTGTGAAACTTTTATATAAGCACAAAGTAGGTATTATTCAAATGCCTTGTCCTGAAATACATTGCTTAGGACTTGACAGGGGAAATGCGGATGGTTATAAATCGGATGTTTTAGTTGAAAATACACGAATTAGAGAATCTCTAATGTCAAGAGAGTCAATTATTAAGTTAGATTCCTTAGTGAATCAGGTGTTGTTTCAAATTGTGGAATACACAAAAAATGGATTCTCAATAGAATGTATTATAGGAATTAATCGCTCACCAAGTTGTGGAGTAAACACAACAACAATTAATAATATTGAAACCGAAGAATTTGGTCTTTTTACAAGGAAATTATTTGCTGAATTAGAAAATAATAATATTCAAATTCCATTTATTGGAATTAAGTCATCAGAAATTAAAGAATCTTTAAGTAGATTAAAACTTTTTCTTACCATTAAATAGTAATTGGAATTTTATGTTTTTAAAATTCTTTCATTAGTATAATAAAAAGAGTCCAACCCTTCATGCTTGGACCTTCCTGTTATTACTTCTGTATAATATTGAAATTATTAATTTAAATTAATTGTAATAATCATTATTAAACAAAATAAAAATGAAGAAATTAAAAATCACATTAATAATATTAACAATATTATCGTTAAATATTACTCTAATAGCTCAAAGTTCAAAAAATATTAATCGAACTACATCCGAAATTGATCATTTATTAGATAGTGTTTTAATGGCTTATGAAATTCCAGCTATGGTTGCTGCAGTTGTTAAATCTGATACCATTTATTTTGGATATAGTGGAGTATCAAAACTTAATGAAACAATTAAAGTAAATTTGAAGAGTAAATTTCATCTAGGTTCTAACACTAAAGCAATTACTTCTTTTATTGCAATGAAGATGATAGAGAATAACCAGATTAGTTTAGAAACTAAGTTATTTGATTTAATTCCTGAATTAAAAGAAGGAAGTAGAGAAGATTATTTTAAAATTACACTTGGCAACCTTTTATCCCATAGAGCAAAAATTCGTCCATATACAAGCGATAAAGAGCATGCTAAATTACCAGAAATAAATGGGGATATTTCAGAAAAAAGAATGAAATTCGTTCAGTTTGTACTAAGTCAGAAACCTGCAAGAAAAGAATATTCCTACTCAAATGCAGGTTATGTTGTTGCTGCTCTTATGCTCGAAAAAGCAGCAGGAAAATCTTATGAGGAGTTATTAGATGAAACTTTTTCAGAATTAAAACTTGATTATTTTATAGGTTGGCCCAATAAAGAAAATATCGAAAATCCTTGGGGCCATTGCACGGAATGGAGCAAAGAGTTAAAAGCATTACCACCCGATCATTTTTATGGATTATCAGATTATATGGCTCCTTGTGGAGATATATCAATGAATATTGTTGATTATGCACAATTTATACAATTAAACCTAAAAGGATTAATAGGTAAGGATAATTATTTAAAAAGTGACAGCTATAATAAGTTGCACTTTGGATTAAATGAATACAGTTATGGTTGGGCAAATTATTCTATAAAAAATTCTTATTATAATAAAACCTATAAAGCAAGCAATCATGATGGAAGTGCCGGAACTTTTTTCTGTAGTACAGCTATTTTACCATATAGAGATATTGCGGTTATAGTAATAAGCAATGCTGCAGAAAAGACTCACAGAAGTGGTGTTTATTTATTGCAAAGAATGCTTTATGGAAAATATCGAAGTCAAAATATTTTTGCCGAAAATTAGAATTTTCTTAAGTTGCTATTAAGCAAATATGATTATATAGCTTAGGTACATACACTCTCGGTTCGAAATGTTCTATGCATATTAGTTTTAATTCTTACTATTGGATTTACTGTAGGATATTTAGTTTATAAAACCGTAAGAAAAAATCCAATTGAAAGTCTTAGGTATGAATAATTATAATTGAAATTTTGTCAGCATGTTTAATGATAAACGAAGTAAAAAAATAGCATTCGTTGCACATTGTATTTTAAATCAGAATTCTATTTCAGATGGAACTGCTGATTACCCACATGCATTAACAAATATTGTGAAGCTTTTATATAAGCACAAAATAGGTATTATTCAAATGCCTTGTCCTGAAATACATTGCATAGGACTTGACAGGGGAAATGCGGATGGTTATAAATCGGATGTTTTAGTTGAAAATACACGAATTAGAGAATCTCTAATGTCAAGAGAGTCAACTATTAAGTTAGATTCCTTAGCAAATCAGGTGTTGTTTCAAATTGTGGAATACAAAAAAATGGATTCTCAATAGAATGTATTATAGGAATTAATCGCTCACCAAGTTGTGGTATAAATACAACAACAATTAATAATATTGAAACCGAAGAATTTGGTCTTTTTACAAGAAAATTATTTGCTGAATTAGAAAATAATAATATTCAAATTCCATTTATTGGAATTAAGTCATCAGAAATTAAAGAATCTTTAAGTAGATTAAAACTTTTTCTTAGCATTAAATAGTAATTGGAATTTTATGTTTTTAAAATTCTTTCATTAGTATAATAAAAAGAGTCCGAACTTTCATGTTTGGACTTTTTTTATAGCCTTATTGACTAGATTGCATAAAACTTAATACATACTGTGATGATAACTTTTTTTATACAATTTTTCAGGCAATTTAAAAAGCACTTATTTATATCCATTACGAACCTATTAGGGCTATCTTTAAGTTTAGCTGCATTCTCTCTCATCGCTATCTATGTTCATCACAATTATAGTGTTGATAAATTTAATAAAAACTACGATCGAATTTTTAGAATGTATTCTAGTGATCAATATGCACTCACTACTGTACCAATTGGCGAAAAGTTAATTGAAAAATGTCCTGATATTGAGAACTATGTCAGACTGTACAGACTTAGAGGAAGTATTAGCTATAATAATAACTCATTCTCATTAAGAGGTGGGTTTTATGCTGATACAGCTTTCTTTAAAATATTTACCTATGAATCATTATATGGAGATTTAAATACTGCACTCGAAAATCCTTATTCTATAGTTTTAACAGAATCGATGTCTAAAAAGCTTTTTAAAGACAAAAATCCTGTTGGAAAATCGGTAAAATTTGAAAATGGTGATGAGTATCTTATAACAGCTGTTATAAAAGATCTAAAAGAAAAATCACATTTGGGAATTGAAACTGCTATTGTATCATTTAATACTTTGAAAGATAATCCAAAAATCAAGTATTACGAAATGTGTGCATTGAGTAATTATCTAACCTATTTACTTCTTCCTGAACAATACGAAAAATATGGAGTTTTTGCAAAAATAGATACTGCTTTAAATCAGCTTGATCGCGAAATAGGCTGTGCTTCTCATTATAAACTTCAAAGTTTAAATGATGCGTATTTTAATTATAAAGGATTTGACTATACCTTAAATGGCACTAAAAGTTTATTAATAGCATTTGTAACTTCTGGTATTATGTTATTATTAATCGCGTTTATAAATTTTATAAACCTTTCAACGGCAACAGCATTACACAGGGGAAAAGAAGTAGGTTTAAAAAAAGTTGTTGGAGCGCAAAGAATTAACCTAATTTTTCAATTTATTGGTGAAACAGTTCTATTAAGCTTAATAGCTTCAATAATTGCTCTAATTTTTGTAACAATATTTTATGACCAATTTAAAGTTGCTTTTGATGTAAATGCTGAGATATTTTTATTAATCAATTTTATAGTATTCTTCACTGTTGTATTAATATTCGGGATATTGGCCAGTATTATACCTGCAATTTCGTTATCTCGATTTAACCCTATTGCCATAATTAAAGGAGAGATTATTAAAAGTAAAAAAGGAGCAATTCTTAGAAAAGCTTTATTGATATTTCAGTTTTCTATAACCATAGGATTAGTAATATCATCTTTGTTTGTACAAAAACAATTATCGCATATGACTTCAAGTGATAATATCGGTTTTGAATTAGATAACCTGTATTATTTTCGAGCAAGATCTTTAGGCAACCAGCAAGATATATTCAAACAAGAAGTAATGAAAACAGGTTTGATTAAGAATTTTGCCTACTGTTGGGCTCGTATTGGAACAGAATCTTCAACATACGGATTTGAAGATACAGAGGGAAATAATCATTCATACTCTCCATATTTCATGGGTACAGACTTTGTTAAAACTATGGGAGTTGAGATTGTAGAAGGAAGAGACATTGATGTAAATATCTCATCAGATAATACTGCTTTTCTTGTTAATGAAACAGCAGCAAGAAATTTTGGCTGGGATAATCCTATAGGTATGCAGGTTGATGATAAACATTGTATAGGAGTTGTTAAAGACTATCATATAAAATCGTTTAAACGAGAATTAGAATCACAAATATTATTTTATGATACTACGCTTCAATCTTATGCTAACATCAGGTTTTTTGAAGGTAAAGAAAAAGAAGGAATAGATGCATTAAAAAAGATTTGGGATACTTTCGTTCCTAATACATATTTAGATATAGTTAACTATAATGATTACTATAACGATATTTACAAAACTGAAATAACAATCTCCAAAGTTTTTAAATATTTTACAATAATATCTTTTGCGATAGCCGTATTGGGTCTGATAGGAATAATTTCATTCATTGTAGATCAACGATTAAAGAAATTGGTGTTCGTAAAGTTGTAGGTGCGACTGAGAAGGATATCTATTTTTCGTTAAATAAAGAATTTATTATATATACTGCTATATCTTACTTTATTGGTGGATTTATTTCATGGTACTTGATGCAGAAATGGATTAGTGCTTTCGTTTATAAAGCTTCATTTTCAATTGATATTTTTATAAAATCTGCATTGTTATCAATAATAGTAATTGTTGTTACTATAAGCTATAAATCAATTAAAGCTGCAAGAACAAATCCAGTTGATGTTTTACGAAATGAATAATTAATCATTAAGATATTAAGTTATGAAAAAAGCTAGTATAATGTTTGTAATTTATGTGTTGTTGAATATTAATTTTTCAATTGCACAAGTTAAACTACCGAATAAAGAAAAATTATCGACACTTAATTCGTGGATTGATAATTATTTTATTCAAAATAATATTCCAGGTGGATTAGTTGCAGTGGTCTCAAAAGGAGAGATAATTTATAAAAAAGAATATGGTTTTGCTAATGTTGAATTAAATGTTCCTGTAAGTGATAGTAGTGTTTTTGAAATAGGTTCAATAAGTAAACAGTTTATTTCTGCTGTATATATGATCCTTAAGCAACAAAACAAGGTTGATTTAGATGATCAAATTCAGAATTTTATACCTACCGTTCCTGGAGAATGGTACGGGATTACGCTGAAACAAATGTTAACACACACATCCGGCATTCCGGATTATGAAACAATAGCAGGGTATGACATATATAAAGAACGATTAACCATAGAAGAAGTTGTAAAAATAGCTCATTCACGACCAGTGGATTTTGAACCGGGAACTGGCTGGAATTATAGCAATACTGGGTATTACTTACTTAGTATTATACTTGAAAGAATTGAGAAAAAACCTCTTGCAAAGATTCTAGATAACTATTTATTTGATCCATTAAACATGAACCAAACTCGTTTATCTAATCCTGAAAATATAATTCCACACAGGGTTTCCGGATATTGGATTGATAAAACTGGCAATCTAATTAATAGAAAGCCAACTGAAATATCTTCTACTCTTGGTGCTGGTGGTATTGTAACTTCTTTAAACGATTTAGTAAAATGGGATAACATGTTATATTCAAATGATCTTTTGAGTGATGAGAGTAAAAGGAAATTATGGACTGAAATTATACTGCCAAGCGGAGAGCATACTTATTATGGAATGGGCTGGTCGGTTGGTTCGTATTATGGAGTTAATTGGCAATATCATAGCGGACAGGTGGCAGGTTTTGTAACTCGTTTTGCCAGAATACCAGAAAAGGAAATTAGTATTATAATACTTCTGAATAGGTATCAGGTAAGAAGTTATAAATTAAGTCGAGTAATACTTCATACATTTATTTCTGAGCTTGGACCTATACCAGATTAACACATTGAATTTCTTTCAGTAGTATGAAAATTAGTCCAATCATGAATGATTGGACTCTTTTATTGCAATCATATAATATACTTGTATCTGTATTCACTATAAATTAACTAATATGTATTTGAAAAAGATAGTAGCATTGCTCATCCTAACAAACCTTTTTTTGTTTTCGAATTGCCAGGATGAAACAAATGCAGATGAGAACCAAATTGAGTTTAATGGACCATATCTTGGTATGTCAGAACCGGGTAATAGTCCTGTGCAGTTTGCTCCTGATTTCTTTAGGAAGATAGGAGAACTGCATACTACACCTGTATTTACTCCAAATGGAAAAGAGATGTATTATAGTTTAATGGGAGGTAATGAAATTGTACAAAGAATATCTTGTATTGATAATCTCTGGACTGATATTGAGGATATTTCATTTCTTAAAGATTGTCGTGATATTTCCATTTCGAACAACGGTAAGCAATTGATTTACTTTAAAGATGATCAATCAAATAATGAGAATATATGGATAGCTGAAAGAGTAAATGAATCATCCGACTGGATGAATTATACAGAGTTGAATCAAAATATAAACCAGTTTGATGTCCATTGGGGAGCAACGATAAGTGATGATAATACATTATTTTTTGGAGCTGGGTTAAATGAAGATGCGCCGTATGATATTTATTATTCAAAGTACTTGAATGGAGAGTATCAGGAATCGATTAAATTAGGGGCAGAAATAAACACTCCTGATCAATTTGAAGATAATCCCTTTATAGCACCAGATGGTAGTTATTTGCTTTTTACAAGATCAAAACCTGACTGGATGCAGAAAAATATTTATATCAGTTTTTATGATTCATCTACAAAATCATGGTCACAAGCTCAGAAATTACCATATCCAATTAACACAGGAGCACATGAATTATCACCCAGAATAACACCTGATGGTAAATATTTCTTTTTCCTTAGCGAGAGATCTGGTAAGTTTCTACCTTACTGGATGAATGCCAATTTTTTAAATAATAAACGATAAAAATAGAATAATATGAAGAGTTTAAAGTTAATTTTTGTTGGGATCTTTATTCTTTTAGTATATACTGCTATTAGTTGCAGTGAAGAAAATGATGATCCATTTGTATTTAGTGATGAAATAATATCAAAAGAAAATATTCAAAATCTTGGAAAGTACAAAGCTATTGGATATTCTAAATCAAATATTAGTTATTTAGAGTTTACCGGAGACAAACAATATTTAATAGCTGCTGCATATGATGGGACAATTAAAGTCTATGATATGAATCAATTTATTGAGACCAAAACATTTTTTGCACAAGATGAGCTATTATCAATGCTGGTAAATAATGAAAAGGAAGAGATAATAACTGGAGGTAATACAGAAGAAGTAAATTTCTGGGACTATACTGGTAATTTATTATCTAGTTATACTGTTGGTTATGAAATACACAGCATGGCGCTATCTCCTGATTGTAATAAATTAGCTATTGGTTGTGAATCTCATAAAATTATAATTCTGGATTTGAGTACAAATGAGAAAATAGCAGAACTAACCAGTGATTATCATTATGTATCAAATCTATTATTCTCAAAAGATCAGAATTATTTATTTGCAAGCTATGAGCGTGATAATAATGTTATCCTAAAGTGGGATACTAATAATTGGGGTCAAAAAGAATTGATAAAACAAGAAAGTTCACGAATTGATTATCATAGTATTAAACAATATGCTACTGATAAGTTAGTAATTGCTACATCTAAAAATGCAATTGAATCTATTAATTCGCAAACAGGTGATGCTATTGTTAGTTATTCTGCTCATACATCCGGTGTGCATGATATAGCAATATCTTATAACGAAGAGCTAATTGCTTCCGCTGGCGATGATGGTAAGTTAATAGTATGGAATGCGAAGAATGCTGAATTATTTAGAACAGTAAGTGTGAATAAAGAAGTAATGAGTATAGCATTTTCTCCTGATGGTAAGTATTTGGCTTTTTATGTAGCTGGTAAGGGTGTTCAGATTTGGGCTATTAACAAATAAATATTAAACAGATATCAAGTTATTAGTTACAGAATAAGCAAAGCTGTAATGCATACTTTCATCCCAGAATTAGGTCCTATCCCTAAATAAGAACAATATAAAACCATAAATAATTAGTCCAAGCGTTCATGCTTGGACTCTTTTATTGCAATCATATAGTATACTTGTCTCCGTATTCATTTTAAATAAATTAATATGTACTTAAAACAGATAATAATACTAATTATTCTTATGAGTCTTTTTTTATGCTCTAATTGCCAGGAAGAAGAAAGTTCTGATAAAAACCAGGTAACATTCTATGGATCATATCTTGGTATGTCAAAACCGGGTAATAGTCCTGTGCAGTTTGCTAATGCACAGAAATTGTTTAAGTTAACAAAAAATAAAAAATATGCAGTTTAAAAGTCAAGTTTTAGGAATTGTGTCTTTAGTATTAATATTATTTAATGTTAATGTCCAGTCACAAGAAATAATAGATGCAGTAAAATCAAATGATCTAAATACTGTAAAAAGTATTATCGAAGAAGATAAAAATCAGGTTAATACACATGATAACCGAAATTGTTATGCGATACATTATGCTTGTAATATTGACTCAGTGGACATAGTAAGATATTTGGTTGAAAACGGTGCTAATATCAATGTCCAGGATGTTGATGGAGATATCCCCATTTCATGGGCATTAGCTCGAGGACATAAGGACATTGCTAAATTACTTATAGAAAAAGGAGCCGATCTAAATATTTCTAATAATAATGGATATACATTATTACACTGGGCTGCATTCAGTTCGGATGGAGAAATAGCGCAATTATTTATTGACAAAGGAGTAAACCTAAATACAGTTGATTTTGAACATAAAACAGCATTACATCATGCTGGCGAAAGAGAAAATGTCGAAGTTGCAAAGGTATTAATTAAAGCAGGAGCAGATGTTGAATTAAAGGATGATTATGGAAGAACTCCACTTGTTATTACTGCCCGACAAAACGGAAACATTGAAATTATAAAGTCACTTGTTGAGTATGGTGCAAATATGAACTCAACTGATAAATTTGGTGATGGAGCATTAACTTTAGCAGCATGGCGCGGATACGAAGATGCAGTAGATTATTTATTAGAAAAAGGCATAAAAATCCCTACTGATAAAAATCAACAATGGAGTTTGATGCTCTATTCTGTTTCTAAAAACATGCCTAAACTTTTCAATATTATGATTGAAAAAGAAATTGATTTGTACTCTTATAACGAGGAAGGTGGAAAATTGATACATAATGCAGCCCAAGGTGGCAATCCTTCAATAATGAGAAAACTGCTCCAATATAATTTTGAGATCAATGGCAGAGATATCTTTGGGTGGACACCTATTCATTATGCAGCCGAAAAAGGATACCATGAGATAATAAAATTACTACTCGAAAATAATTGTGATCCTAATAAACGAAACTTTGCTGGTGAATCAGCTTTTAATATTGCACAGAATAATAATCAACAAGGGGTAATTGAACTCTTAAAAGAACATAAAATTGATGAATCGCCCATACAATTTCCTAAATTAAAAGGAGATTATCTGGGGCAACAAAAACAAAAAGAAGGACCCGAATTATTTGCAAAAGGGATTGTGGCCACTAAAGAATTTTCTCATAGTCCTATAACATTTTCACCCAGTATGGATGAAGCTTTTTGGCCAAGCTCTATTTTATTAGAATCAGGTTTTTCAAAAAGTTTTATAATGTACTCCAAACAAGTTAATGGAATCTGGACCAAACCTGAAAAAGCACCTTTCAATACTGAATATGGCGAAGAAGAACCTTTTTATTCGACTGATGGGAATCGCTTATATTTCATTTCTGAACGTCCTATTGTTGAAGGAGCACGTCCAGGTGCAGAAAATTTTTGGTATGTAGAAAGAATAAATGATGGCTGGTCTAATCCTATTCCTTTACCGCAAAATATAAATAGAATGCGAAAACATTGGCAGTTTTCAGTTGATAATGAAGAGAATTTATATTTCAGTGCTGAAGATCCAAGTGGATATGGCATGGGAGATATTTATGTTGCAAAAATCGTAAATGGTACATATAGCGATCCTGTAAATGTTGGCGAAACTATTAATACTTCTGGTGGAGAATTTTGCCCGGTAATTTCTCCAGATGGAAGCTACCTGATTTTTACCAATGATGAAGTTGGTCTTTGTATTAGTTTTAAGTTAGATGATAGAAATTGGAGTACCCCGATTAAACTTAAAGATCATATTGCAGGATTGGAACGTAGCCTTGGGGCACAAATATCACCAGATGGAGAATACTTGTTCTTTTTAGGACAAGAAAATGGTGTTAATGGAATTTGTTGGATAAGAATAAAAGAAACAATTGAGAAACTAAGAAAAGTAACTAAATAAAACGAGTATCATGAAGAAAACAATATTAAACTTAGCCATTTTAGCAAGTGCATTAATTTTGGGAATAAAGGTAATAGCACAAGAATCAAAGCCAAAAGGTCAGTTAGCATATTATACATCAGACGATGGTAAAACAGAACAAATATTCTTAATTAATATTGATGGTACTGAAAAAATTAGATTAACTGATGGCCCATCGAATAATATTTGCCCGGAATGGTCACCTGATGGAACACAAATCTTATTTGAATCTGATCGTGATGGAAATACAGAAATATACAAAATGAATGCGGATGGAAGTAACCAAATCCGGTTAACCAATAATTCAGCAGAAGAATACCATCATAAATGGTCTCCAGATGGCTCCAATATCACTTTTGTTTCAACACGAGATGGAGATCCTGAGATATTTATAATGGATGCCGATGGAAGTAATCAAAAGCAATTAACCTTTAATGATTATGAGGATGGTTATGCCACTTGGTCTCCCGACGGGAAAGAACTCATTTTTTATTCGGGACAAGAGGCATTAAACATTTTTACAATGAGCATAGATGGTAAAGATATAAAACAGCTAACTTTCCGTAAAACAAAAGATATTTTCCCAAACTATTCTCCTGATGGGAAAAAGGTCGTATTCAGATCTCATGAAGATGACGTCCGAAAAAGAAATGTATATGTAATGAATGCTGATGGATCAGGTATTAAAGCTTTAACAAATTCAGATTCAGTGGATGAGAATGGAGTATGGTCTACATGTGGTAATTATATACTATTTCAATCAAGTCGTTCAGGGGTATATCAAATTTATATTATGAATGCCGATGGCAGTAATCAACGCTGTATTACACATAAAGGATATAATGAATATTGGCCATCTTGGAAGCCACAAAATAAATTTTAACGATCATAAAATAAAAACTTAACACGATACATTATGCTTAAAAATTATTTAATAGCTGCTCTAAGAAACATAGTAAGACAAAAATTATATTCGTTCATTAATATTATTGGCTTATCTGTTGGGATAGCAGCCTGCATATTAATTCTCTTATGGGTAATTGATGAGTTGAGTTATGATAAATTTCATGAAAAAGTAAATAACTTATATAGAGTAACTGTAACAGAAGAATATTCAGGTGGAGAACCTTTTTATTTTGCATCAACACCACCAAATTTAGGTCCAACATTAAAAGAAGAATATTCTGAAATAATTAATACAGCTCGTTATCGAAATCTAGCTGGCAGAGTTATAAAAATTAATGAAAACATTTTCTTTGAAAATGATTTTGTTGCTGCCGATGCTTCATTATTTGAAATGTTCAGTTTCCCAATAATTGAAGGAAGTGTTGAACAAGCCTTATCTCAGCCAGATGGAGTTTTAATTAGTGAATCAATTTCTCATAAATATTTTGGGAATGATAATCCAATTGGTAAACAAATTATAGTAGATAATAAGCATAATATATTTATCACTGGAGTATTTAAAGATATACCTTCAAACTCACATATAAAGTTTGATTTTGTAATTCCTTTGAAAAGCATCGAAAGATTCGGTTTTCCATTAGATAGATGGGATTATTTTGCATTTACCGATTATGTTGAATTACAGGAAAATTGCAGTCTGGAAAACATTAAAAATAAGATTAAAAACGTAATCAAGCAGCACGATGAATCTTCTATAGCAACAATATCTTTACAACCTATAACAGATATTCACTTATTCTCAAGTAAATATGGAGGAAAAGGAGATATAAAAACAGTAATACTATTTTCTTTTATAGCTGTTCTTGTATTGCTTACCGCTTGTATCAATTTTATGAATCTTTTTACAGCTCAATCAACCAAAAAAGCTAAAGAGATAGGCCTAAGAAAAGTGGTTGGAAGCTCCAGAGAAAAAATCATTTTAAAAATATATTTCGAAACTTTTGTATTAACCGTTTTTGCTCTTTTATTATCAGTCTTAATTGTTGAGTTATTTTTACCTTGGTTTAATAACTTATCTGCAAAGGAGCTTACACTTAACTTTGGACAGAATATATTTCTTGTTTCCATTTTATTAGGAGTTGTAGTGATAACCAGTATTATAGCAGGAGCTTACCCGGCATTTCATTTATCTGCATTTAATCCACTTAAAATTATGAAAGGAGAAATGTACTCAGGAAGCAAAGGATCATCATTCAGGAAAGTTTTAGTTACAATCCAGTTTACATTATCAATTATATTAATTATTTGCTCATTTTTTATTAGCAAACAATTAATATTCATGAGAAACTATGATATGGGGTATGATAAAGACCATGTGCTAATTCTTTCACTTAAAGGAGAATCTAAAAAACATAGACAAACGTTAAAGTCTGAACTAATTAAATTACCGGGAGTTAAATCCTGCTGTGCAGTATCACATCCGCCAACACGTCCTATGTATTCTTTTAATGTTGATAATTGGGAAGGAAGAAATACAGAAGATAAAATATTGACCTATGTAATGTACACAGATCAAGATTTTTTAGAAACCCTAAATATTGAATTAAAAGAAGGAAGATATTTATCTAATGAGATTGCTTCAGATTCAATAGAAGGACTGGTAATAAACCAGTCTGCAGCTAAATATATGGGAATGAATAATCCAATAGGTAAAATGGTCTCAGATAATCGAATTATTGGAGTGGTTAATGATTTTCATTTTAACACCCTGCATACAGATATTAAACCCCATTTCTTCTTTTTAGGAAAAGATGATTTTAATTATTTACTAATAAAATTGAATAGTATTAACATTATAGATACAAGAAACTTGATCAATGAAACATGGTTGAAGATAAATCCGGATATCCCTATAGAGTCAGAATTTTTAGATGCCAAGTTTGATGAGATTTATAGAAAAGATATACGAACAGCCAAAATCGTTATTGCATTTACTATTTTGATAATATTAATATCCTGTTTAGGATTATTTGGATTGGCATCTTTTTCGGCTGCACAACGCACCAAAGAAATAGGAATTCGAAAAGTATTAGGAGCTTCTATAAAACAGATAGTATCCATATTATCATGGGAGTTTACAAAATGGGTGGTTTTGGCAAATCTTATAGCATGGCCAATATCATTTTACATCATGAAAAAAATGCTAAACAGCTATGAATACAAAGTAGACCTTAGCTGGTGGATTTTTGCATTGGCTGGGTTAACTACTTTTATTATTGCAGTTATTACCGTTAGCTTTCATGCTTATAGAGCGGCTAATACAAATCCAGCTAAAACTTTAAAATATGAGTAATTAATTTTATGAAGAACTATATTTTAATTATAATGATAATGAATTATTAGTAGCCAATTACTCTCCAGATAAGAAATATCTTTTTTTGTTAGATGATGCTGATATTTATTGGATTGATGCAAGTGTTTTTAAATGAAATAAAAAATATAAGTTATGAGAACAAAGTCAATTATTCTAATAATTATAATTACATCTTTAACAATGAGATGTAATTCACAAAATAGTACAAAGGAATTAAAAGGAAAGTATTTTGGACAAACGCCCCCAGGTATGACTCCTGAAATATTTGCTCTTGGAATCATCTCAACCGAAGACCATGAATTCTCAATTACTATTTCACCAGATGGGAAAAGTATATATTTCACACGTCGAGTTAAAGAATTTGATAGAAACCGAATTATGGTAACATTCTTAACTGATTCAGGTTGGACAAAACCTAGAATAGCACCAATAATTGGAGATGATGAAGGAATGGAACCTTATATAACAAATGATGGCATGGAACTTTATTTCCAAAGTTGGCGATTTGCAGAAGGACAAAATCAACCTTCAATGGATACTTGGAAAGCTAATATTGATAATAATCAGATTACAAACCCTGTTCATCTCGACGCACCTTTTAATCCTTCTAAATCAATGTTTATTAGTATGGATGATCGTAAGACAATCTACACCACAAATATTGATAGACAATCTAAAATTGGTCGTATTGTGTATAGCGAATTGAGTAATGGTAAATATCAAAATTATAAGCCAGTAAGCCCTAACATCAATATTAATGGAACTGAAAGTTATCCTTGCATTTCAAAAGATGGTAGTTTTTTAATATTTATGAAAAGAGTCGACAATAACGCTCAACTTTATATTTCATTTAAAGTTAATAATAAATGGACATCGGCTGAACACATAGATCTTGGGCTGGATCACGCAAGTTTACCTAGCCTTTCAAAAGACGAAAAATATTTATTTTTCACATCTTCTCCAAAAAGATTAAAAGGTGATATTTGGTGGGTAAGTACAAAAGTGTTGGAAGAATTAAAACCAAATTGATGCTGATATTTATTGGATAAATGCTAGTGTTATAGATAATACTAAAGTTAATCTAAATTATAAGTTATGAGGATAGTATCGATTATTTTAATTATTATAATTACTTTTTCATAATCCATTTATAAAAGAGCAGATATCATAATTTCATTATGAAAAAACTTTAAACTATAAAAAAATTATTTTTCCAGTTAGTAAGTCCAATCTTTCATGATTGGACTTATATAAATGTATATTTCCTTTATTTTGACCTAAAAAATATATACAAATATGAAAACATTTAAAGAAATAGTTTTAGGAATAATATTAGCTACATTATCTGTTTTGTCAATTGCACAAGAGGTTACATTTGATATTTCTTCTTTAGAAAAGGTTATTACTAATCCAGAATCAATACTGAAAGATCCTGATAAATTTTGGACAGAAGATAAAGCTTACAGTTTAATTAAATCCTGGCATGAATATGAAAGATTCCCCATTGATTTTGAGGCCTGGACCAATAAAGTAAAAGAATATGCTAAAGTGCCTTTAAAAGATAGAAAGCAAAATAAATATTATGTTTTTGCAACGAATATTCTACAGGAACATGAAAAATTCCAAAAAGAAGCTTTGCCACATATTATGTCATTTCTTCCATCCAACACAAAACTAAATACTACAGTATTTTTGGTTGAAGAAACAAGAACAGGAGGTTTTGCCGCAAACGGGCAACTAGTTATAGATGTTACAAAACAATCTAAGAATGGCATTAACTATGCTTTAAATACAATGGTACATGAAGTGTTTCATGTTGGATATGGATATCACCGAATTAGAAGAACAGAAATAGAATTAGAAGACTTTAAACTAATGAGAGTTATTGATTTGTTGCAGAATGAAGGAATGGCAGTTTATACTGCATATAAAGCTACGTCAATTTTTCCTGTTGATGATAAGAAAAACGATTACATTAATTTAGAGAATGAAAGTAGAATAAAAGAGCTTAAAGATGCTCTTAATATGTTCTTTTATAAAGCCCCAGATGCTGATCAGGATATATTTTTCGAATTGCAGGATTCTGTAGGATACAATATGGGGGCTTATTATGTTTTTGGTGCATATATGGCAAAAACAATTGATGAAAAACTGGGAAGAGAACAACTGACAAAAACTGTTTCGACCGGACCTAGGTCATTTATTTCAACCTATAATTCTTGTGTTGATGATGAAATGAAGATTATTGAGTTCAAAGCCCCAGATTACATCTCTTCATCACAAATGCTCAAAAAAGCCTATTTAGAAAATAATGAAACCGATATTAATAAATATGAAAAAGAATTACTCAATTCGAAGGGCAAACTTAAAGATTCTGACGAGCGGACATTAAATATTATTGGATATGTAATGCTTATGGATAAAAAAATGAATGACGCAATAGAGATTTTCAAACTGAATACTATATTATTCCCTAATTCAGCAAATGCTTTTGATAGCTTAGGTGAGGTCTATATGATTGCTAATAAAAGAGATTTAGCAATAAAAAACTATAAAAAATCATTAGAGCTAAATCCAGATAATGAAAATGCAAAACAAAAGTTAAAAGAATTAAATAAAGAATAAAATCATTACCTAAAAGTATATCTAATTTATTTTTAGTCCAATCCTTCATGACTAGACTTTTAAAATGTAATAGTTGCCTATTATTGAACCATTAATTAAACTAATATTTCTTATGAAAAAAATAATTCTTATTCTCACAAATGTATTCATATTGTGCACTTTAAATGCTCAAACCAAAACAGAACTTATTGATAGGTTATTTTCATATTATAACCAAAATGGAATGTTTAATGGAATAGTTTTGGTAGCAGAAAATGGAGTAATAACTTATAATAAAGCATTTGGGTTTTCTGATTATGAAAATAAAACACCTTTTAAAACAGATGATGTATTCGCTATTGGATCAATAACAAAACCAATAACTGCTACTGCAATTATGATATTAAAAGAGAGAAATCTTATTTCATATGATGACAAGTTAAGTAAATATTTTCCGGAACTTCCTGAGGCAGCTTCCAATGTTAGCATAAAAAATTTATTAACACATAGTTCGGGTATTCCTGACTATCGTTCCAGAAAATTTGGTATCTTTAAACTGCCTGTAATCACACAGGATACTGCATATAAAACAATATACAATAACTTCAATCTATTATTTGAACCAGGAACGAGCTATAGTTATAGTAATAGTAATTATATGTTACTTGCATTAATCATTGAAAAAATTACAGGGATAAGCTATAGGAATTTTTTACAACAAAATATTTTTGATCTTTGCAATATGAATAGCTGCTTTGTTAATGATGGGTTATATGATTCAATCCCCAATAGAGTTAATGGTTATTCATATTACTGGAATAAAACAGATTATGATTTAAAGAATAAAGCTTATGGTGATGGCAGCACATATTCAACAATAACTGATTTATTTCTATTTGATCAAGCATTATATTCTAATAAATTATTATCAGAAGAAACATTGAAAGAAGCTTATGACTTCTCAAAATACCTGGAAACAAATAGAGGATATAGATATGGACTAGGGTGGAGAATAATTGACAATGAAGATGGAAGAAATATTGTTGCTCATAGAGGGGCATTAGGAGGGTTTAAAAGCTTGTTATGGAGAGATGTGAAGAATAAAAATACTTTGATCATCTTATCAAATAACTGGTGGTTAGTTGAAACACCTGAAATTATAAGTGGAGCTCAAAACATTATGGAAAATAAAGAATATGTTAAGGCTAAAATATCTGTTCAGGCATTATTTCTCGATAATTGGTATATACATGGTTTCGATGCTGCATTACAAAAAGTTTGTGATGTTTACTCTAATGCACCGGATCAATATAATTATTCAGAAGATTTACTTAATAATTTAGGTTATTATTTTATTTACTCAAGAAATGAACCACAATATGCAAAGAAAATAATAGAATATGCTCTTGAGATTTATCCTGAATCTGATGAATTATGGGATAGTTTAGGAGAAATGAATTCTATTCTAAATAATAAAAACGATGCAATTGATTGTTATGAAAGATCTCTAAAGCTTAATTCTGATAACGAAAATGCAAAACAGAAATTGAAAGAGATAAAGGTTAATAAATAAAATCTCATATTATTTAAATAATAAAGTCCAATCTTTCATAGTTGGACTCTTATTAATTCTGGTTGAGATAACTTGAACACAAAATGAATAAAATAAAAGTATTTATTACTTCAATCAATTATTATAAAAACTGATATTATGATCACACTTTTTTCTATTTTGGTAAGATTCAAAAAGATTATTTTAATTCATATTCTCCTAATGATTGTAAGTATTTCTTACTCTCAATTTGCAATAAAATATAACACAGTAGATAGTATTATTGAGAACTATATGTCTGAATATAATGTGCCTGGATTTGCAGCATGTGTTGTGAAAGACAGTATGATAAAATGGTCTAAATCTTATGGATTAGCTAATATTCATGAAAAATTACCAATGGATATTAATAAGATAATGAATATCGGATCAGTTTCAAAAACATTTACTGCTACTGCAGCGATGCAACTTTGGGAGAAAGGATTAATAGATTTAGAAAGTGATATAAATGAATATTTGAATATTGAGATTAGAAATCCAAAATATCCAGAAATTCCGATTACAATTTCTCAAATATTGACTCATACTTCATCGATAAAAGATGGTGTAGCTTATGGAAATAGTTATTCTTGTGGAGATCCAATAATGTCACTTAAAGAATGGATTTACAATTACGTAACCCCAAATGGTAAATATTTCAATACTGATGAGAATTTTTTCGATTGGTCTCCTGGTGATAAAAGAGAGTATTCAAATGTTGCTTATGGACTTCTTGGATTAATAGTAGAAGAAGTTTCTAAACTACCATTTAATGAATATTGTAAAGAGAATATTTTTAAGCCTTTAGGAATGAATAGTACCGGATGGTTTATTAGAGAAATAGATGTAAAAGAGCATATCCGACTATACGATTTTGTAACAAAAAACAATAGAGATGATCTATTAGAAGATAAAAGATTTTTCCCTAATGAGAAAGAATTTCATATTGGGAGTTACGTAGAATACTGTCTTTATAGCTTTCCGAATTATCCTGATGGTCTTGTTCGAACGAGTATTAAAGACTTATCTCATTTTTTAATATCTATGTTAAATGGGGGAATTTACAATAATTCAAACATTTTAAGTGATACAACAATTAGCAAGATGCTTTCTCTTCAAATTGAAGGTAATAATAAACAGGGATTATGTTGGTATAAATATGACTTTGAATCATTATGGGGGCATAGCGGAGGAGATCCCGGAATTGTAGCATATATGGTTTTTAATCCAGATAAAAATATAGGTATAATAACATTCCAAAATGTATGTGTTAGAGGAACATTTGATGTAATTAAAGAATTATATCGAATAGCTGGTAATAATGATTAAGCAATTAAGAAACCATAGAAAGATAGAATTTTATCCAGTAAATGAAAATGCAAAACAAAAGTTAAATGAATTATCACAATAAATAATAGTCATATGAAGGTGTTAAAAATATTATTAAAATATGTTGCGTTTTTTATTTTATTCTTAATAATCGCAATTATAATAACGTCAGTTAGTTATTATCAGGTATCAAAAAGAAAATTTATTCGCTTACTAAATGAATATCAGGCATATGAGCAAACAGACAATAACTCATTGCCTGATTTTAAATATGCTAGTTCAGATCATAAATTATTAGATTCATTAAGAATAAAATATGATTTAGATTCTGTTGCCGAAAAAGGATCAGAGATAAATCAAATAATTAATGTCATGAGATGGGCACATTATAAAGTTCCACATTCAACCTTTGATGCTATAAATCCGGGTAAAAGAAACGCCCTAAATATTATTGATGTAACATCTCGTGAAAATAAAGGTGTTAACTGCCGAATGGTAGCAACTGTATTAAATGAAGCCTATCTTTCACTGGGTTTTAAATCAAGAATGATCACCTGTACTCCTTACGCAGATGATTATAAAGAAAATCATTCTTTGGTTATGGTTTTCTCGGATAGCTTACAAAAATGGCTTTATATGGATCCTACATGGGAAGCTTACTTTATGGATGTCGATAGCACAATTTTAAGCCCTAATGAAATTCGAAAAAAATTAGGTAAAAAAGAACCTATTCTGGTATCAGACAATATAAACTATAACGGGAAAAAACAAATGACCAAATCAATGTATAAAATGTACATGTCGAAAAATATGTTTCGGTTTTATTGTTCTGAGTCAAGCGAACCCGGCTATGAAACAAAAGAAGGAATTAAAACATTTATTCACCTTTACCCTAAGAACTATCATCCGGAAAAACTTTCTATGACAGATACAAGATATAAGGTATATATTGATAAATATACATCAAATGATCAATATTTCTGGAATAAACCTTAGTATTTTACTAATAAAGATAGTAGTAAAATTAAGTCCGACCATGAAAGATCGGACTTTTCTTTTTAAATCTCTAAGCATATTTGTATAAATAAAAAAATTATAAAATGAATAAACTCAAATATTTATTTAATCAGAGTAATGAGATATTTACTCAGGCTAAAACCGGAAAAAGAATAAGTCATCCGATAATTGCATTTTTTCTTGTACCATTAATAATTATTATTGGTTCTGTAACCATTGAGCTTTTTATAATAATAAAACTTCTAAATAAACCAGAATTTTCCAGCCTAACACAAAAACTTATTAGTTTTCTAGTAACAGTTCCATTTGTATTATTTTTATTATGGTGTTGGGTTCATTTTTTTGAAAAACGAAAATTTAGTTCTATTGGATTATATGGCATTAATGGCTTTAAAAAATTTGCAAAAGGATTTGGTTATGGAATGTTGATGTTATCATTAACAGTAATATTAATTCTTTTTTTTACAAAAGCTTCAATAAGCTTTTCTGGTTCACCAAATTTCATGTCTAAAACCTTTTTGCCAGCAATTCTGATGCTAATAGCCTATGTTGTTCAAGGAAGTATCGAAGAAATAATAGCAAGAGGTTGGCATTTTCAAGTACTTGGAGTAAGATTAAGACCTTGGCTTGGAGCATTATTATCAACCATTGTATTTGTATTATTACATGCTGTAGGTCTTGGTATTCTTAGCGCAATAAACCTTACACTATTTTCGCTATTTCTTGTTATTATGGTTTTAAAAGATGGAAATATTTGGGCTGCTTGTGGATGGCATGCCGCTTGGAACTGGACAATGGAAATTATATTTGGATTAAAGGTTAGTGGTGAAACTCCTGTTGCCAGTTTCTTAAAAATAAATCTTGAAGGTAAAGACATGATTACAGGAGGAGCCTTTGGCCCAGAAGGGAGTATCTTTGCTACTATCGTTTTTATATTTGCTATAACCATTAGTTTACTCAATCTAAAAAACAATAAGGAATAGGCTATTTACAAAAACAAATACTGAAAGAAATAAAGATTCTTTTTCCCAATCATTAAGTCCAACCTTTCACGGTTGGACTTTTCTGCTTTTAATATTTAATACTATTGTAAAGTAATTAATTAAAACTTAACAGAAGATGAATAAATTATTTTTAGCTTTTCTTCTCTTATTATCCGAATTAACATTTGCTCAGGATATTTTTCAGGCGATAAGAGATAATGACTATAGTGAAGTCCAGGAACTGATTAAACAAGACAAAGAAATTGTATTTATAAAAGATCAAAGAGGAAATACCCCACTACATTTTGCATCTATTATTAATTCTGATAATCAGGACAGAATAATTGATCTACTCATTGAGAATGGAGCAAAAGTAAATGAAGCTAATCATAATGGGGATTTGCCTATACATTATGCTGCGTTTTATGGAAGAGAGAAAGCCATAAATAAACTCATTTCTTTTGGTACATCGATTGAATCAAAGAATAAAATGGGACTTACGCCATTGTATTTTGCCTTTCTTGGAAATAAGAGTTCTCTAGTAAAGCTTTTCGTTGAAAAAGGAGCTGATATCAATTCTCTGGATCAGCAGAATAATTCATTTTTGATATTATCCGTATTAAATAGTGATCAAGAGTTGGTAAAGTTCTTCATTCAAAAAGGAATTGATATTAATTATAAAAACAATAGAGGGAATACTGCTTTAACTATTGCTAAAAGAGAAAACTTGGTGAATATAGTTGATATATTAAAAGCAAATGGAGGAATTGACCCAAATCCAGAAATAATTCTTCATAGAGAGTATTTGGGTCAAGAGCCTCCTGGGATGAAACCTAAAGTATTTGCTTTAAATTTTATTTCAACAGAAACAGGACAGTTAAATGCAGTATTTACTCCTGATGGAAAAGAGTTCCATTACTCCGAAAGAAAAGGAATGAAACCTACTCTAATGAAATATACAAAGTGCGTTGATGGTGAATGGACAAAACCCGAAATTTTTCCTTACTCCGGCAAATATGATGATGTGGATCAATGGATCTATCCTGATGGTAATAAAATGATATTTTGTTCTAACAGACCACATATCAATGAACAAAAAATCGATCATGATTTTTGGATTTCTGAAAAAATTAATGGAGAATGGACTAAACCTATTCTATTTGACACCATAGTTTCTACTGAAATGGAAGATTACTATCCCACTTTCACAAAAGAAAAAACTCTTTATTTCTCATCACAAAGAGAAGGACGTGGAACCAACAATATTTATTGCGCTCGATTTAGTAATGGAAAATATTCAAAACCAGAAAAAATGGGAGAAGAAATAAATACTGAACTTCGCGAATTCGATCCTTTTATATCACCCGATGAAGATTATATCATTTTTGCTTCTGAAAGAGAAGGTGGATATGGTTTTTCTGATCTTTACATTAGCTTTAAAAAAAATGATGATTCATGGACAAATGCTGTTAATATGGGACCAGAAATAAATACTCAGGGTATGGAATTTACTCCTATGGTAACCCCTGATGGTAAATACCTTTTCTTTACTAGAGGAGATGGAATTGATTCTGATATTTATTGGGTTGATGCAAAAGTAATAGAAAATATAAAAAATAGTAATCTGTGATCATGTATTGCAGTATGATTGTAAATTATAATGATTATGTCAATAAAGTATGTTCACACAAATTTAATTGCAAAAGATTGGATTAACCTATCGCAATTTTATATTAATGTCTTTAATTGCCATCCAATATATCCACCCAGAGATTTAAATGGGAAATGGATAGATAAACTTACTGGAATAAGTAATGTTGAGATTCAGGGAATCCATTTATTACTGCCTGGATTTGATGAATATGGACCGACTTTGGAAATATTTCAATATAGCAGTGAATTTGAAGAAGCCATATTGAAACATATTAATTCACCGGGATTTGCCCATATTGCTTTTCATGTTGACTCTGTAGAAGAATATGCTGATAGAATTATTGACTTTGGAGGGTCTCTTTTAGGAGAGATAATTAAAAAGGAAATTGAAAATATTGGGATTTTAACCGCCGTATATGCAAAAGATCCCGAAGGAAATATTATTGAAATACAAAATTGGGAAAAGGACAATAATGAATAGCATATTAGACACAATTGGAAATACACCTCTTATTGAACTGAAAAATATATATCAGGGAAAGGGGAGATTATTCTGCAAATTAGAAAATTTTAATCCAGGAGGAAGTATTAAAGATAGAGCTGCTCTGCAAATTATTAAAGATGCTTATAAAGAAGGTAAATTGAAAAAAGGTCAAACTGTTGTTGAGATGACGAGTGGCAATTTAGGGGCTGGTTTAGCCATTGTATGTAAAGCTTTTGAAAATCCATTTATTGCTGTCATTTCGGAGGGCAATAGCCCTGAAAGAAGAAAAATGATTGAAGCTTTTGGTGGAAAAGTTATTTTAACTCCACAGGTCGATGGGGAACCAGGAAAGGTAACTAATAAAGATATCCATATTGCAAAAATGATGGCCGAAGAAACAACAATGTATTATAATGCATTCTATACAGATCAATTTAACAATGTTTCAAGTATAAGAGCACACTATTTAACAACGGGTCCTGAAATATTCACTGAGATGAATAAGAATATTGATGTCTTTATTTCGGTAATTGGGAGTGGTGGAACTTTTATAGGAATATCCACATTTCTAAAACATGAAGATTCTCATATAAGATGTATAGCAGTAGAACCAGAAAATGCATCAGTAATAAAAACGGGAGAAATAAAAAATACGAAGCATATTATTCAAGGAACTGGTTATGGAATAGTTCCTAAATCATGGGATCATAATAAATGTGATAATATAATAACTGTTTCAGATGAAGAAGTAATTAAAACAACTCAAGATTTAGCTTGTATGGAAGGTATTTACGCTGGCTATTCTTCAGGAGCTAATGTTCTTGCATCTATTAAATATTTAAATAATATTAACTCAGAAATAAATGTCGTTACGATAATTTGTGATACAGCTTATAAATATTCGGATTTATAAAATATAATTCTAATGAAAATTTATTATAAAATACTTGTTATTATTTTAGCTGTTTGCTCATGTGAAATTGAAAAAGAAAAGAGAGAAACAGTAATTGATAACATTTCACATGTTGAAGACTCAATACATTATCTTATTGATAGCATACCTCGAATTTGTGATGAATTAAATATTAATAAACAATATATCGATATCGGAAATTGCAAACTTTATTGTGAAATTGAAGGTAATGGTGCACCAATAGTACTAATAAATGGTGGCCCTGGAGGCACACACCATTGTTTTCATCCATGGTTTACAAAGGCTGCCGAATTTTGTAAAGTAATATACTACGATCAAAGAGGAACAGGACAATCTGATTTTAATCAAGGAGATGGCTATTCATTCAGGCAAGCTGTAGACGACCTAGATAAATTAAGGCAAAAACTTGGTATAGAAAAGTGGATTGTGTGTGGATACTCTTATGGTGGAGGGGTAGCTCAATATTATTCAGCAACTTATCCAGAAAATGTCTTAGGTTTAATACTTGTTGGCTCCATTACATTATTGCAAAATGAAACACTATTGGAAACAAGGCAATATAACTATATTAGTGAAGAAGAGATGAATAAGATCCGTGAATTATATGAACTATACAATAAAGGGAATATTTCCTTTTTACAACTGCTTCTAAACAAAGATTTAAACGGAGACTGGAAAAGACAAAATTTTTATAAACCAACAGAAGATGAATTTTTGCGAAGCGCACTTTATGAATGGGTAAATGATAAAGATTTCAATTATATAATGACTGGTAGCTATAGCAGCTATGATTTTAAGAACATCTTTGATAACTGCCCTATTCCGACATTAATCTGCGAAGGGAAATGGGATTTAACTTGGAATGAAGAAAAGAAAGATATTTTTAAAAAAAATCATCCAAATGCTCAGTACATATTATTTGAAAATTCTGGTCATAGTATTTATAATGAAGAAAGTGAATTATTCTTCTCAATTTTAGAAGAGTTTGTTATAAAATTAAAACCAGTGCCAGATAGATTTATTCATAATTGGAAAATACATACCACCAAACTCTTAATACCACAAGAAATATTATTTAAAAACGAAAAACATTTTTTAAATACTATCTTTAATGAAGGGATTGATAAAGCATTAAACTATTACGAAACTTTCAAATCTAAAAACAATGTAAAAATGCTTTTTACAGAAAATGGGATGAACGATTTAGGATATTATTATCTGGAAAAAAAGGAATTTGGCACAGCCATAAAAATATTTCAATTAAATGTAGAAGCATTTCCAAATTCATGGAATGCTTATGACAGTTTAGGCGAAGCATATTTAAAAAATGGGAATAAGGAAATGGCCGCTGAAAACTATAAAATATCTATAGCATTAAATCCAGATAATACATATGGAAAGAAAATTCTTGATGAAATTACAATGTCTAATAAAAAATAGACTTGACAAATTTCTTTCGAAAACATATGGTCTATATCCTGTTATAGCAGTTGCCTAATATTAATCAACATTACTGTTATGTCTGATAGTTCTATAAAAATAAAACTTTAATTAATTATGGAATACAAATTTGTTGCTATTTTAAATAAAAAGATTAAATCCGGCAAGCTAATGAACGCCTTAGCTCACATGTCTTTAGGGTTATTATCCAAAGCATCGGATGAAATAAAAGAAGAAATGGGATTTACAGAATATCTTGATGCCGATAATAATATACATGGTGATATTTCAAAATTAAGCTATATAATATTAAAAGCAGATAATTCCAATAAAATTAGAAAGATTAGGAATCAAGCAGTTGAAAACAACATACTTTTTACAGATTTTACCGAATCAATGACTGGTGAAACCTACAAAGAACAATTGGAACGAACAATAAAAATAAGGGAAGAAGATTTAGAGTATTATGGTATTTGTTTGTTTGGTGAAAAAGAAATTTTAAATCAATTAACAAAAAGATTTTCATTGTATAAATAGTAATTTAAATGAATTTAGACGATAAAACGATAAGAGAATTTAAAGAGTCAGATTTATCTTATATAGAATGTTTGTTTCCATCTGACTGGAATTTTAATTTCAAAAGCTTTATAGAAACATTTTTAAATAAACCTTTTTTTAAAGGATACTCTCTATTAATGAATAAAGTACCAATAGGCTTTGGAAATATAATTGTTTTTAAAGATAAAGCTTGGCTGGGAAATATAGTTATTTCCAGACGATACAGAAATATGGGTTTGGGGACCTACCTTACAAAGTTTTTAATCAACGAGGGAAAATCATTTGGAGTTAATATATTTAGTCTATTTGCAACAAAATTAGGAGAACCTATCTATTCTAAACTAGGATTTAAAACTTGTGAAAACTATATTTTCTATAAGCCTGATAGTGCTAAGCAAGTTTATACAATTTGTAATACTATACGTAAATCAGAAAATAGAGACTTAGCTGAAATTAGTAAATTGAATAAATTGGTGGATTCAGAAGAAAGAACTGAATTTTTGAAGTTTTATTTAAATTCTACATATGTTGTCCTGAATTCAAAAAAACAAATAAAAGGATTTTATATAAAAGGACTTGGAAGCGGATTAATTTTAGCTATGGATAATGAATATGGAATTGATCTGCTTAAAATGAAACTAAATGAAACGCAAGGTATGGTTGTAGTTCCTGAATCAAATATTATATGTAATCAATTTCTCACTGAAAACAATTTTGAAAAGCATTTTATTGCTCCACGCATGGTTTTTGGAAAGAATTATAAATGGTTCCCGAGTATGATATTTAGCAGAGCTACTGGTTATTGTGGTTAATTTCATAATTATGGATAATAAAAAAACAAATGTGGCGTTGATAGTGTGCTAAAAACTAAAGCAGATGTTTCAAAGCGCTCTGATATAAGAATGATGTTCGATTCGGTTTATGAAAGATTTGGAAGTATAGATATTCTAATTAATTGTGCAGAAATTAATCGTGATGCTTCATTTCTTAGTATGACAGATGATCAATGGGATTCAGTGGTAAATACGATTCTAAAAGGCACTTTTATGTGTTCACAAGAGTTTGCATTGCGGTATAAGGGACAGAGTGGTCATATCATTAATATTGGATCATTATCAGCTGTACGTGGTAGGAAAAATGGAGCAAATTATGCCAGTGCCCGTGCTGGTGTGCTTAATCTTACACGGTGCTTAGCACTTAAATTAGCTCCTAAAATTTGTGTTAACAGTGTAAGTTTAGGATATATTAACACAAATGAAGTAATGGATCGTTACAACCTGCATAACAAAGAAAATCTTGCTAAAGCCTTAAGTGAATTCCCTGCAGGAAGACTAGGAACACCCGAAGATGTTTTTAATATGATGAAATTTATTATTGAAGACTCAAGTTTTGTTACAGGTCAAAACTTTTGCGTGGATGGTGGGTATCTTATGATATAATATATTCAAATATATGTTTATTAAATATTATAAATTTAGATATATGATTAAAGCAGAGGGGGCCCCTGCTCTAATCATATTTTATTATTTATTTGGATTTAAATTCTTTATAAATTCTGTGTTAATCCAGTAATAATGGCTATTTGAATAGCTCCCGTTAACTGGCATTCCACCAGCAAAAAATAAATATTTCCCATCAGGAGTTATACTTGGAAAATAACAATTATCAATTCCAAAAATCGGGTCCAGACAAACTGCTTCCGACCAGCTATCATCATCATTTCTGAAACTTACAAACAAACCCACAAATCCTTTATAATTACCCTGGCGCCTTGAGTTAAAAATAATATAATCGTTATCAGGTGATATAACACAATTCAACTCATGCTCATCAGAGTTAACAGGAAAATCTAATCGTACGGGTTCTGAATATTTTCCATTCTCCCAACGAGACATATAAATATCATTTTTAATACTGTTTTTTTGATGTTTTTCCCCACTTGAATGGTCAATATTCTTTTTTGCTCCTTCGCGCACAAAGTAAACCGTATTATCTCGGGCAATAGTAAAGCACCAATCATCAGAGCTTGGTGAGTTTATGGCCTCATTTAATAAAAATGGTTCACTCCATCCTGAATTTGTTTTTTCTCTGTACCAGATGTTTTTATCTCCAGATGAATTTTCTTCTGTTAAACGCCTTGAATGATAATAAACTCTTTGTCCATCATATGAAAAACTTAATCCTCCTTCTTTCAGTTTTACGTCTAAAAAAGATACTCCAGCAGGTAACCACTCGCCATTCTTGCCTTGTGACATAATCCATCGAGTCATTGAGGAACCAGCATTACTTTCCCAGTAAATTTCTTTACCATTCGGAGCAAAAGTAATCTTTCCATGTATCATATCATATTTGTTTAGTTCACCTTTAGCAAATATTTTTGGTGAACCTAAAGGTGGAACTTCACCGAAATAATCTCCTTTTAATGCAGTAGTATTTATATTATCTGGCTGATGTGCATTACAACTAAATGCAAACAATAAGAGTAATGATATTGATATCGTTCTAATAGTTTGTTTTTTCATAATATAGATTAAATTATTTATAACACAACAAAACTAAACCCTCCAGTATAAAAAAAGTCCGAACGTGAAAGATCAGACTATTTTATAATAGTTTTGGTTATTATTTTAGGCTGAAGCTAAAATACAACTGTTTTGATATATTTGATTCTTATACTGAGTTGGTGTCATATCAGTATGTTTTTTAAACGTAGAATAGAATGTCGATTTTGAACCAAACCCAGAATCGTATGCTATTGCCAAAATCTTAGTGTTATAATAATCCGGATTTTCAATCAATTTTTTCGCTTCTTTAACTCTATGGAAGTTAATAAAATCAAAAAAGTTCTTATTATAAGTCTCATTTATTACCTGAGATAGTTTGTTAACTTTAGTCCCTATTTTATCAGCTACATCTTGTATCGTTAAATCAAACTCAACATAAATCTTATCGTTATTTAATAGTTCATTTAGTTTACTTAGAATTAAATTTTTTTCTGAATTTTGCAAACCTGAACGAATATACTTATTGTTCTCTATATTATTCCTTATTTTATTTATGTTGTTATTAACAGATTGGCTAACTTTTTCCCAAAAAGCGTCTTTATTTATATAAAACAAATATCCCATACCAAATACATATAAAGCAATAAAAGGAACTACATAATCAACAAAATTGAAATCAAATAAGATTGGAATAAACTTCCCAGTTAATCTAAGTATCGAAACACTACCAACAATTGCAGCAATTCCAACACTAAAAAACTTTAAATAGGATAAGTTCGCAGAATCATTTCTTAAAAATATAACTTTCAATGTTAAGGCAATAAATATAATTGGTGAAATATCCCAAATTAGAAATGCTATTTCAATTAATCGCTTCTGAATACCGTCATATGAATCCATTCTAATAATTCCGGTTTCCCCAATTATTTTTATAGGAATAACTGCTAATATAAAGAATGTGGGTAAAAAATATAAAAGATGTTTAATCTTGATTCTTTTATTAACATCAAAGGTGAAATCAATAAATAATTTATATACCGGACCAAATAAAGCCCAGGTAACAATTACTATATAGTTTAAATATAAATGCTCTGAAAGTATTCCTGCAAATTTTATATACCTATAAAACAATTCTGAAATAACTAAGATTAGAAAGAAACTAAACAGGTAGTCTCTGGTGCTTTTATTTTTATGAGAGATTAAAACCCCTAAAATTAATAAAGCCTGTCCAATTCCTATTAGTGCTATTTGTTTCATATAATAATCCTTTATTTCTTTTGTTTACAGTTCAATTTTTCAATTGTCAGATGGAACTGCATATAGTAAAATAATCATGGTTGTGTGTTTAATAATTATTTTAATCATGCTTGTTTCATTTTAATCTAAAACATATTTGTTTTCAAACAACTTTTTACGATATTCAGTTGGAGTCAAGTTAGTATACTTTTTAAAAACTGAATAAAAAGTTGATTTTGAACCAAATCCTGAATCATAGGCGATTGCCATAATTTTTTCTTCTAAATATTCAGGATTTTCCATCAATTCTTTTGCTTTTTCTAATCGATATGAATTAATAAAATCGAAATAATTTTGATCATAAGTTTCATTTATGGCTTGCGATAGTTTATTAACCTTAGTACCTATTTTATCGGCTACATCCTGAATGCTTAAGTCATATTCCAAATAGATTTTATCCTTTTCTATCAATTTTTGTAAACTTTCCAGAATCAATTCTTTTTCTGATTCCTGTAATCCTGATCGAATATATTTACTGTTTTCTATAATCGTTTTTACATTTCTATTTACAGATTCACTTAATTTATTCCAAAATGGTTCTTCATTTATGTAAAATAAGTATCCTATACCAAAAACATATAACGACACTAAAGGTATTAAATAATCAATAAAATTGATATCCGGGAATAATTTGATCAAAAAGAATCTTGAACTAATTCTAAGTAATAAAATCACAATAATGATTACAGAGATACCTAAGCTTGTGTATTTAATAAACAAATTCTTCTTAATCTTTTCCTTTTTGATTTTAATAATATTAATAATTGTTAAAAAGATAAATATTGGAGAAATAAAATCCCAAATCCAATAAGCTATCCTAGCTCTTTGAATATCTAACATAGAGTAATCATTTATGTAAATAATTCCAGCATTAACAGCTAATTTATAAGGTAAAAGCATTACAACAATAGCCGCGGGAATAAAATAGGTTAAATCTTTTAATTTAAATTCTGATTTAATTTTGAATGTATGATCTATAAATAATTTAAATACTGGACCAATTAAGGACCAATTTAGTATTGCTAAATAATGGTATGCAGAAATATCTGTTATAAATCCAGCAAATTTTCCATAACGATACAATAATTCAGAAATAACCAACAAGATAAATGAACCAAAAAAGTAATCTCTTAAGTTTCTGTCCTTTCTAAATAAAACGATTCCTAATATCAATAATGCCTGCCCAATTCCAATTAATGCCAGTTGTTTCATATTATAATTGTCAATATCATTGATTCTAAAAAATACAAAAACAATGCAATTTTTAACAAATTACACAAAACAAGACTGTTATAATAGAGAAAAGATCGAAAAGCACTTTCTTTATTGTGCTATTTTTGAACAGAGTTGTATCAAATTCGTACACTGCTCATAGAAGATAATAAGGCTTATTTATTATCTTTTACATTCTCAAAAAATCCCCAAACTAATTTAGCTGCGTTAATATATTGACAAGTTTTACCGGTAACTTTTGGAAATCTACTATATAGGTTTGGAATAGTATGTCCTCCTTTTAGTATAGAAACTAAAGCAATGCTTTTTTTATTCTTATTACTCCAAGAACTTTTAATTGCAGTAACATTATTTTCAATATTCCCTTTCTCAATTTCTTTAAAATAATAAAACTGCTCTGGCTCCGATTCATATCCTGCAATTTTAGCCCAATATTTAATGGTTTCTTCAGACGAAAGAACATATCCCATTTTTTTAATTCCTAGAACATTTACCAAACCACCATTATAAGGATTAACAGGATCTGCAGTTCCATTAATAATTAATATAGAAACAGGCTTTTTTAAGCTATTGCAATCAATATTTTCATTTACCGACAAACTTGCACCTATAATAGCAGCTGCGCTTATCCATGATGGAGTTTCCATACATAATTTGTTTACTAAATGGCCACCATTCGAAAATCCAAATAGAAATATATTTTCAAATCTAACTTTCAATTTATGGTTTAATTCTAACTCAATAGCCTTTAGAAAATATTCATCATCTATATCCTTTAATTTTGCAGGATATGTTGATTTCTTTCTACAATCATTCCAACTCTTTTTATAACCATCAGGGTAAACGATTATGCAATTATTATCGTCGGCTATTTTGTCAAATTCATAGGATGTTCTTTTTCTAAATATATCCGCAGTATCCTTATAGCCATGCAATGCAAATAATAGATCTGGATTATCATTGATATCATGTGGGACATATACTAAATATGATCTTAAAAAATTATCAACGTCAATAAAATACTTCTTAAGTTCTCCATTTAATATAGGTTCTTTGACAAACTTTTGATAAAAAAAGTAAAAGTATGCTCCTATAAATAAGAGCACACATATGAAGATAATTAGTATATTATTCATATCTTAATGTATCTGCAGGATTTTTTCTTGCAGAATTAAACGCATGAAAACCTACTGTTAGTATTGTAACCAGAATTATTATCAGTGCTGCTGCAAAATAAACATTTATACTCATATTAATTTTATATTCAAATCCTTGCAGCCATTTTTTTAATATATAATAAGCTATTGGAGCTGCTACCAATATTGCCAACATTATTAACCTTAAATATTCGTTAGATTGCAGAACAACTAATTGCTTTATAGAAGCTCCAAATGTTTTTCGTATTCCTATTTCTTTTGTTCGCTGCTCTGCAGAATAAGCTGCCAATCCAAATAAACCGAGTATGGCAACAATTATAGAGAGTAAAGTAAAACTAAAAAACATTTTTGAAAAGCTCTTTTCTTTTTTAAATAATTGACTAAAAGTTTCATCGTAAAAATCATAATTAAACGGTATTCCTTCATACATTTGTGACCATAACTTCTCTATCGATTTAACTGTTTTGGTTCTATTGTTAGGGCTTAATTTTATTGATAATATGTGATTAAATCCGGGGCGATATATCATAAATAACGGTTCAATCTTATGACGTAATGATGTAAAGTGAAAATCCTTAATAACGCCTATTACTTTAGCCTGCCATCTATGAGAACGGAAAGTTTTATTTAGACCATTTTTCCATCCCATTGAACGCACAAAAGATTCATTTACAATTACAGGCAGAATATCCCTACTCATTCTTTCTCTAAAATTTTCCCCTTCAACAAACTCCATTTTCATAAGTGGAATATAATTTTCATCAATAACAAACATACTTACAATCCAACTATCTTCTTCTTCACTTACCCCTTCGGGAAGAACTCCTACACGACCAAAACCTATTCCTGGCATTGAAGATGAAGTGGCACAAGCTTGAACTCCGGGTGTTTTTTCTACTTCCTTTTTAAATGCATCAAAATTAGAACGTGTATTTTGTGGATTTAAAGTGATATTGATAATATTTGATTGATCAAAACCCTTGTCCTTTTTTAAGGTGTAATCCAGTTGTTTTACAATAATTATTACACCAACAATCATAATAAATGTTGCAACAAATTGCATTCCGACAAGTATTTTTTTTAATAAAACACCTTGTTTTCCTGTCTCAAATTTCCCCTTTAATACAATATGGGGTTTAAAGCCACTCATAATAAATGCAGGGTAAACACCAGAGATTAATCCTAATACGATAACTATAAGTAAAAGATATACAATGAATTGTGGGCTTAGGCCAATAAACTGAAATAAAGCCTGGTTAACAACATGAAAGATATTATTTATAACTTCAACTATTCCCAGACTTAATACCATTGATATAAATATTAGAATTACCGATTCCAATAAATGCTGTATTATTAACTGTTTTTTTCTTGCTCCTACTGTTTTTCTCACTCCGACTTCACGTGCTCTCTTTGAAGATCGGGCCGTAGAAAGATTCATATAATTAAAACTTGCTATAAGTAAAATAACTATTGCAACTAAAGTAAGGTATCGTACATAATTAATATTGCCTTTGTTTTTATTAAACTCATCAAATAATATTTCTTCTGATTTTAAATGTACATCTTTTAACGGTTGAAGTGTTGCTTTCCAAGCTGGTCTTACATTATTTTTACGCAATGTTCTTTCTATCTCATTTATAACCTTTTCTTGATGCTTTTCATCAGTTAAAAGGGCATATTCAATAACTCCAATGCTATGCCATGAATTCAAGTAATCAATAATGGATGTATCGGATGGTGATGGATTAATTGAAACAATAACATCTATATTTATATGACTTGATTTATTTGAATCTTTTATTATACCTGTAACTTCAATATTCTCATTTCCATCTGCAGAGAAAGTTTTACCAATAGGATTTTCTTCTCCAAATATCTTTTGTGCCATTGATTCTGTAAGAACTGCTGTATATGGTGAATTTAAACATGTTTTTGGGTTTCCTTCTTTTATCTCAAAATCAAAAATATTTAAAAAACTGGGTGAAGTATAAAAATAGTTTTCTGCATAAAGAAAACGATCTTCATATCGTATTAGAGTTTCTCCTCCATCAATAATTCTAACAACTTCTTCAACTTCTGGAATTTCTTTTTTCATTGTTTCGGCTAAAGCAGGTATAGTCATTCCAACCATACTACTACTTACTCCGATTGCTTCATCAATAGAAAGGATTTTAAAAATTCTGTCTTTCTTATTATGGAAACTATCATAACTAGTTTCATAAAAAACGTATAAGAAAATTATTAAACTGCTAACTAATCCAATAGTGATTCCTAATAAATTTATTAGTGAAATTGATTTGGTTTTTAGAATATTTCGAAAAGCTATTTTAATATAATTTTTAAACATGACATATAAATTTAAGTTTTAAATGTAATTTTAGATAAAGAATTAAAAAGTAAAGTCCGAACTTTCATGTTCGGACTTTATTAATACGTAAATATTAATTATTAAAAACTCAAGAATATCCTTTTATTAAATCCACTAAAATGTATATTCCAAAAAGAAATATTATGCTACCAGATATAATATCAATTACTTTAAGAATATTACTGCTAATTCGGGCTTTAAGCTTATAGGTTATTCCACTTAAAATAAGCCACCAAAAACCCGATCCTAAAAAAACTCCTGCAATTAGCAACACAGCAGAAAAATAACTCTTATCAAACTTTGATAATCCAAGACTTGCAAATACTGCAATAAAGAACAATATAGTTGCTGGATTAGTAATGGTTAGAAAAAAACTGCTTAAATAATCTTTATAAAGCTTATTATTTTTATCATAAGTAATTGAAGATTTAGATTTTTGCTTAATTAAAGTTTTAAATCCTAAATAGAATAAAAACACAAGTCCTAACATTTGTATTAATGTTTTGTAATGAATTAAAAAACTTGATATTACTGTTAATCCTAAACCAGCTATTATTCCATAAACTAAATCTGCTGAAGCAGCACCTAAACCAGTAATAAGACCCGATTTATAATTATTATGTAAGGTTCTGTTAATACATAAAATACCAATAGGGCCCACTGGTGCAGAAACAGAGAGCCCTAAAATTAGTCCTTTAAATAGAAATTCTAAATTCACAAGAAAATCACATTTTAAATCCTAATTTTCTTTAATAGAAATTCTTATATTCTTTTTATCAAAAGAAATAACTTTGTCTTTCATAAAATTGTATCCAATATTTACTACTTGGAAACCACCAGTAGTTAATTCAATTTCTGGATTTTCAATTGTAATATCTCCAATTTTAATAATTCCTTTAATTTGAGCTTTATAAATATCTATTTCATTATTCATTATTCTCGCTTTAGTAAAAAATTCAGGTTCTTTAATATATTCAAAATCATTCTTCATTTCATACGGAAAAGATATAAAGTTAGGAGAGCCTGAATCTAAGTGTGCAGGTAATTTTTTATTATTAGCAATAATATTAATTTCAATAAGTCCCATGAACTTACCCTGAATCGATTTTTTCTTTGGTAATTCATTATCTGACAATGTTATTTCTTTTGTATTATAATTAACTTCTACTAAATTCTCATCGAAATCAAATCCTCCAATTACTCCATCAATTTTTAAACCTGGTATTTGAAACATGTTTTCTTCAATTATTTTAAAATTTTCGAAATTGATATTTCCTATTTTCAATTTATCAATATTTACCACGTATGCAGTAATACCTAATGTGTCAATTGGTGAAGCTAAACGTGCAGAATCAACTACTGGAAATTTACAGCCTTTTATCTTTAAATCTTCTATAACTTCTTTACTCAAAGTTGCACCACCTGCTCCTGTATCAAAAATGAAGTTATATGGTCCATAACCATTAATGGTTGCTTTGACAATCATAAGGTGAAATCCTTCAGCAATTTCAAATGGTATCTTTTTTGTTTGCGCATTGATATTTGAAATAAATACTGTAAAAAGAAATGCGATAAAAATTTTTTTCATAATATTATTTTTAAGTTAGACTTCAAAGATGTTTTTCAATAAGTTTTTAAAAGTCCTAACGTGAAAGAAAGGACTAATTAAATTTAAATTTCTTCTTATATTCTTTGATGAATTTTGATAAATCAAGCCAGTAAATACCTCCCCCATCCCTAAAACTTGTAAAGAACAAGTATTTCCCGTCTGAAGATAATGATGGGCAAATTTCTGCTTCACACGAATTTACCTTATTACCCATATTCTTTGCTTTACACCACGAACCATCATCCTTTTTTAAACTAATATAAAGATCCCCTTTCCCCATATCGTCTGGTCGACCAAATGATGCGAAAACCATGAAACTTTCATCAGGTGCAATTACTACATCCCAATCATGATATTTTGTATTTATTGAATCCCCCAGATTTATAAGATTAGAATAACCTTCATCAATATATTCCGATAAGAATATATCAGCACCTCCCTTACCATTTTCATCATTAAAGCGATGAAAATATAAATTGCCATTATTAGCAAAGGAAGCATAGCAATCCATTAACTCGGTATTAACAGGATTATCTAAATGAATAGGCTCACTCCAGTTTTCTGCATTTCGTTCAACCATCCATATTTCATTATCCCTTTTAGGTTCTTTATTTTCCCCAACAGGTCTTCTTGAAGTAAAAAAAAGCTTCTTCCCATCTGGAGATTAATTGATGTTCCAGTCTCTATATACACCCGAGAAAGGAGCAATTTCAGGCTTGCTCCATTTCCCTTCAATTACTTTCATAAATTTTATTACATTGTAATCGGGCAATTCTGGCGTATCTTCTACATAATAAACTTCTTTGCCATCAGGAGTAAAACCAATACAAGAAACATTATTTCCAAATATATGTTGAGCAAAGGGTTTTGTTTCAGTTCCAGGTAATGGTTCGCCAAAATATTTAAAAGAATCTTCTTGACTGTATAAATCGATATATCCCAAGAAATTTAAAAGTATAAAAGCTATTAGATATTTCATTAACTATCTTATTTGATTATATCAATATCAGGAATACAGATATTTCTGAGTCTTAACTCCAATTCAGTTGGACTTTCATTCTGTTTCAGGTCATAATTTACAAAGGTTCTTTTACCTACAACAATAGACTTATTTATTAGATTTCTATATCTTTCTATTTCTAATATAATCGTGTCACCAGGTAGTAATCCGGATAAACTTTTGTAATAAATTTCTTCATTAAGAATATCTATTCCATTAATCCTTTGTATAATATCGCCATAATTAATTCCTTGTACATATGCTGGTGCATCTTTGGTTACATAAGTTACTTTTACTCCCTTTGGAACAATTTCAGTTCCTATACCTAAATAACCTTTTTTATTGTTGTTAGCAATAGTCGTGGAGTCATACTCTAAAATCAAACCCAATTTCTTAAAATATTCTTTAAATGGTAATTCTTCTGTTCCATAAATATATCTTTCAAAAAAATCATCATATGATTTATTCGCAATACTCTCACAAACTTCCTTTATTTCTTCTGTGCCAAAATGCATATTTTCATGTTTTGTTTTTTTCCACATGTATTTTAGCAAATCATCAATAGATTTTTCTCCATCAGTTGCTGATGCAATGTCAATACTTAGTATGAAACTAACCAAAGCTCCTTTTAGATAATAGTCTAATTGGGTATTGTATGTATTTTCATCTGGTCTATAATGTTTTATCCAGGCATCAAAGCTTGCTTCCGTAGCACTCTGGCTGCATTTTGCAGGACTTCGTCTATAATAATTCATCATTCCCATGATTTGATATTCAAACCATTCCTTCTCTCTTAAACCTGAACGTACCATTGAATAAAAGTTATAGTAATAAACCATACCTTCATAAAACCATAATGAATTAAAACAAGTTTCATTATTATAATTCATTTCAGCTAATTCTGGTGGACGAATTCTTTTTACATTCCAAACATGTAAAAATTCATGAGAAGCTAATTCTGAAAAAACACGATAACTAAATTCTTTGCCACCAACTCCTATACTTGTCCCAGTAGCATGTTCATAACCACCATGACACATACCTAAAATAATAAACATATACTGATCATATGGTAAACCATTATAAAATTCATTGTAGTAGCTAACAATTTTCTTTGCATCATTGCATAATATCTTAAGATCGGCATCATCACGGTTTAAAGTTGCTATCTTATGTACTTTATTATCTACCATAAATGTATCCTGCTTGAAGTCTCCAATTAACATTGGATTATCTGCTAATTCATGATAGTTTTCTGCGTAAAAAGTATATGGAGCATCTGTTTTCTGTAATGTATTAGTGATTTTCCAGTTATCAGGTAGATTAAAAGTAATTTGAGAATTAATATTTTCATAATCCTTCACATACATAAGTAAACTATAACCTATTATATGTCCACCTTTATCATAAACAAATGACCAATGTGTATCAGGTTCTCTACCATAAACTGTATATGAAAGTTTAATGTCAGGATTATCTTCATTATAAATCCGCCAGGTATTTTTGTTAATCTTTTCATATTTGATAGGTTCATTGCTTGAACCAACGGCATTAAATGAAAGAACATGCCTTTGGTGTTCTCTAATTAAATAAGAACCAGGAGACCAAACAGGCATTGCAACATCGATGTATGATTTATCTATATTCTTAATAGAAATATCTACATTAAAACAATGAGTATGTGGCTCGGGGACTGAAACTTTATAGAATATTTCAGTTTTCTTATTAGTACAACTGAAGATTGTAAATAGAAATATTATGGGTAATAGAAATCTTTTCATGTTATTATTTATTTTATTATTTGCATCAATAATAGATATACTAATTAAAAAAATAGTCCAGACTTTCACGTCGGGACTAATTAATGCAATCAATACTAATGAAAAAATCACTCCATCATCTTAACTGTCATTTGAAATCCTTCAATCGTATAGGTAAGTTACATTATAACATTTTCATTTGTCACAAAAATATCATTGATATTTTGTAAGTTCTTCTAAAGCCCTTATAGCTGTTGGATATTTAGGATCAATCTCTAAAGCTTTTTTATAATATTCTATAGCAAGTTCTTTATTCCCATTCTCCAAGTATGCTTCACCCAAACTATCATATACATCAACTTTATCAGGATATGCCATAACATTTGCTTTAAACAATGCTATTGCTAGTTGTTTCTTTTCCTTATTTAAACAATCATAACCTAACCGGTTTATTTTTGATTGATTTAAAAGATTAGCTTTAATTGCATTATCAACAGAAGATATAATAAGAGATTCTGCTTCTGCATATTTACTCTCACTTATTAAGCTATCAGCCTTTTCAATGTTGTTTTTGAAAATGTTATAATTAGAGATCAATGTGGCTTTTTTTGAATCATAATAATTATTTGCTTCAATTTTAGCTTTTTCAATTGCAACTTCAAGAGCTTGGTCTGCTGGAACTTTAATATCAGGTATTACTCCTGTCCCTTCCCAATTTGTGCCTGTAATTGGATTAATAGCTCTTCCATAGGGAATTGAAATCCTTAGGTTGTTAGATATAACCCAGGTGGCAGCAGGATTTGCTCCACCTGCAGATATTTCGCCAACAATTGTGGCACGTTTTAATGATTGTAGGTCATATGCAAACTCTTCGGCTCCAGAAAATGTTTTCTTGCTTATTAAAACATACAAAGGAATATCCGTCATCTTCTTCCCAGGAACTTCTTTTTTAGTCCAAAATTCATCTGTTCTATCCCTGTCTTTCCAGTAAATACTATTAATATGAGTTGGGTTTTCGAAAAAATAACTAAACAAATATGCCATATACATGGGATCTCCACCACTATTAACTCTTAAATCAAAAATTATTGAGTATGTATTGGATAAAAATTGCATAGCAGCATTTAAAATACTCATAGCATCATCTGAATACATAACAGAATTTAGTCTTATATAACCAATATTTCCTTCTAATATCTCAATCTTATTTATTCCGTGGTTATCTTTTTCGCTATTTAACTCTCTTATTAATCTTTTTAGATTACGATCATCATTGTTTTGTATATCTGGATTTGATCCAATATATAAATGCAAGTGTTTATCATTTTGAACCGATCTTAGTTCCTTTGTTAAAGTACGGGCAAATTCTCCCTTTTCGTTAATATCTTTAAATTTCCCATTTTTTTCTTGCATATTAAGATGTTGTTCCATTTCTTTTGCAATTTCAGGAAAAACATAAAAGCGATTGAGTAATTCACAAATCTTTTCGATTGATTGTTTCTTTTCTTTTTTATTAAGAATCTTTTGATGGCTTTGCGCGAATGCTATTTCGCATGTAAATAAAATAATCAGGCCAAGTAACAAACTAATTATTGTTTTCATATTTTCAAGTTTTAATTTTACGATACTACGAAAGTATTCGTAATTTAAATAAAAATAGTCCAAACTTTCACGTCTGGACTATTTTGATTAAACCTAATCTAAAAATTGATTTAATTTTTATTGTTTTAGGAAATTTAGATTGTAAATTCGATGCCCTTTTTCTAAAACAAATCCTTCAATTTTATTACTTTCATTACGTTTGAATTTAATTTTACTAAAGAAATTAAAGTCTCCAAGCATATAGTCATTTCTTGTTTTATATAATCCTATAGTTTCCATTCTATATCTGTTGGGGATTGCATAAAATTGATTATTTTCATATATAATCTTAATCGTTAAGCCTACTTCTTTACTATTATATTCACCGCAATATTCATATATATCTTCTTCAAGATGGCCTACTTTATATGCTTTGTATTCTCTTCCACTGACATACTTTATTGAATCAATAACTTGATTACTATTTCTAATAAATGTCAATTCTCCTGGTTGATTCTTAAAAATAAAAGAACTATCAGATATTGGTAATAGTGTTCTTGTACCAGCAAACCAAGCTCCTTTCATCTTCAAACTGTCAGTTTTTAAGAAGATTTTAAAACCGTAACTGTTTCCTATTGCATAAAAATTACAAAAGTCTTTTAGTTGATTAGAATCCAGATGTATTGTACCTAAGTTTTTATTTGTTAATTTTTCTGAGTTAGTATTGCTTTCATCTTCGTCCCACTTCTCTATGATATCAGGATACAGATCAGGATGAAAAACAGCACTTATCTCAAATGAAAGATCTACAACATTTAACTGGCTTAAATTTCCTAGAATTACAACTCCGTGGTTGTATTCCGGCAAGTACAAAACAAAACTTTTATAACCACCCATTGATCCTGAATGCCAGTAGCAATCCGGGTTAGTGTCCTTAATAACACCTCTGGCATAACGTACATATAACCCTTTACTGGTCGTAGTTGTTTCAATCATTTTCTTAATAATAGGAGAACCATTTCTATACTGATTATTAAAAAATATAATCCATTTGCTCATATCCTCAATTGTTGAATATACGCCAGTGGCACCAACTGTAGTTCCTCCATAACTTTTTTCTAAAAAGGAATTATTATTTAAAGAATAAGGCCTAACCTTGTTTTCTACAATTTCATTTTCGTTATGAACAATAGTGGTATTCTCCATTCCAATAGGGGAGAAAACATTTTCTTTCATCCAATTATTAAAATCCTTTTTAGTTACTCTTTTAATTATTTCAGCTAAAAGAAGATAGTTAGTATTACAATAAGAGTAGTAATCACTAGGTTTTGCATCCAAAGTATTTTGATGCTTAAAGACTCTAAGGAATTGCTCATTAGTCAATTCATCAGACCAATCCCAACCTGTCAAAAGCATTGTTCCGTACATACCTCTAAACCCAGAAGTATGATGTAAAAGATGGTCGATATTTACTGTGTGTTTATATATAGGTAATTCTGGTAAATACTTACGAATATCATCATTTAAACATAATTTGCCTTGGCTTTCTAACAATAAAATTGCATATGCTGTAAAAGTTTTGCTACATGAAGCGATATGGAACCTACTATTAGATGAAAGTGGAATTTCATACTCAAGATTAGCAAGACCATATGTTTTTTTAAAAGCAATTTCACCATTGTCTATTACAGCCACAGCGCAACCTGGAGAACCCTGCGTTTTGTATTTTTGTAAGAAACTATTAATCTTTACTTCTTTTGAATCGTACTTATCTTGTGCCTTAGCACACATACTAACACTTAAAAAAGTTATAATTAGAATTTGAACTTTAATTAGTTTTATCATATCTTTTTTATTTAGAGTTTATTGAACAAAGATTTAGAATTTAATAAAAAAAGAGTCCAAACATTCATGTTCGGACTCTTTTTGTTAACCTAAATATAATTAACTCAACTTATTCAATCCGTTTTACCTTCATCTGAAATTCTCCAATCTTATAAGTGAGCTCCATTACATTATCTTCATTATTATTAAATATCCAATTAGCGTCTTCGTGCCAGGGGAAAAATTCTGTTTCCGATTTAGCGAACAATTCATACTTATGAAAGCCATTGGTAAACATCAATTTATCACCTTCAAGTAATATTTCAAATCTTCTTTCGTATTTCCCTACATATTTTTTTAAAATTTCAACATCAACTTGAATTGGCTTTCTTAGTTCCTTATCTGTTTTAATTGCTTCTGAAACATTATTTTCATCATCGGTCATAATCATTTTATATTCTCCATTTACCTTTTCAAAACTAAAATGGGTAAAGGTTCCCTGATAATAAAATGAGTTGCCATTTATGGCTTTGGCTTCGAGAGTTTGTCCTCCTGTACGCATAGTATAAAGTATTCCATCTTTTACCATTACATCACGATACTGTCCTACTGATATTTCGTAAACTCCTTCGTACTTTTTGAGATCATTTTCAGAAAGATTAATAGGATTCCAAATGTATACGGGTTTATTTATCATCTTTCTGGTAATCCAACGTGTAATGTAAGTTGGATCATCTGGTCTTGGAAAACCACTTGTATTAGGGAATATTCCAACATGCAAGTCTATTTCAGGAATGTAAAAGTAATTGGTAAAATATCCTGGTGTATACCCTTCCATTTTTATAACTTTCATTCCTTCAATATTAGTTACCCAAAAACCATTTGCGTATTGATCTGGTCTTCCATCTTTCATTTCCAGTTGAACACTAAAAAGATAATCTACATTTTCTTTTGAAATGATTTTCCCATTAACTAAACTATACATAAATGTATTTACATCTTTAATTGAAGCTAATATCATACCTGCTCCGTAAGTATGATGAACATTTTCAGATGCCTGAACCAAACCATCTCTTGTGTATTCATATCCTTTAGGAATATTTAGTTTTTCTGTAAACTGGAAATAAGTATCCTTTAAATTTATCTTATCCAAAATAAACTCTTGTAAAAACTCATCATAAGTCTTTCCGCTAACTTTCTCAATTATATCAGTAAGTAAAATATAATTTGAATTTGAATAATCGAACCTTTCTCCTTTATTAAATCTTTTTTCTCCTGACAAAGAAACCTTTACCATTTCTCCTATCGAAAGTGCTGATTTGTCTTCAATTTCCTGATATTCTTTCATCCGGTTATAACTCAATATACCAGATGTATTTGATAAAAGATATTTAATTTCAATATCGGCATATTCAGGCTTTATTTCTTTATAAAACTTACTTAACTGATCATCCAATGATATTTTCCCTTGTTCTACCAATATCATTATTGCTGTTGCTGTATATGATTTTGTTATTGATCCAATAGGAAAAATCATATCAGCATTCATCTTAGTACTTTTTTCATTGTTAGCCATTCCGAAGGAATAATATTGACTTATACTATAGTCAGATTTCCCATCTTTTGGGCCTACTGAAATATTAACACTAGCTTTATTGTCTTTGTATTGATTTTTTAAGAAATCTTCAATGGATAATTCCTGAGCACATCCAATAAAACTAGTTAAACTAAAAATTAAAATTCCCGTGATTAAATAATTTATCTTTTTCATACTTTCCTGTGTTTATTTTGTGTATAAAAATACAAAAAACTGATTCTATTAAGTCCAGACATGAAGGTCTGGACTCTTTTGGATTAAATAAAAATATCATCCTACAATTTTCATAAATTAATAATAACCTTAAATAATAATGGATTTTTCCTTTTAAAATTAACAGAGAGTTCTTATAATTTAGGTTGACTAGTTGTTGACTAAATAAAAAAACGAACAATGTTAAATTGCTCGTTTCCTACCCATTGCATGTTTTTATGGTGGAGAGAGAGGAAACTCCCCAACAAAAGAGATCAAATTTTTGATCTCTTTTGTTATGTCCAAATTCTACTAAATTGGATATAATTAAGTTCTTGATAAATAGCATAAAATACAACATATGGGAGTAGCTCAGTTGGTAGAGCAGTGGTCTCCAAAACCAAAGGTCGTGAGTTCGAACTTTTCTCACGAATCCACTAAAGCGGATGAGTAATCTTATCTCCGTGCAACTTTCTTTAGGTTATTGTAACCTATCAATAAATTTACAGATTCTTTTTCATGATTTCCAAAACAAGCTCTTTTGTAAGAGGCTTGCCATTGGCTTTTTGCTTAATATCTTCGAAGGTGATTTTAAAATCACAACCTTCTTTCCATCTGCTGCAGCCGTAAGCTGTTTTACCTTTGATGAGTGTTCCTTTGCCACATTTTGGGCAGCTAGGCATGCTATTATTAGTGCTTGCTTTAGTTTTTGTGTTTTCAAACTCAATTTCAAATTCGGAGTTTAATTTTAGTATTCCTTCACTTTTTTCTCCATTTAGAACAAAGCCTTTGATTTTAGTGGTTGATTTTTTCTCAATCAAACGCTGAATTTGTTTCTCGGTTAGTTTCTTGTCCAAGAACTTGAATGGAACGGTAAATTTGCATCCATCTTTCCAACTACAGCAACCATAACTGTTCTTGCCTTTTATAATTTGTCCTTTACCACATTTGGGGCATTCTATACCAATTAAGCCATTTTTAGTTGATTCACTTGTATCTTTTTTAGCTTTAGATTTAGGTACAGGCATACTAAGTTTGGCACCTGTTTCTTTCTTCACTTCATAAACCAATTCATGCACCATAACTTTCATATTATGGATAAACTTTTTGGCTTCAAATTCCCCTTGTTCAATCTCTTTTAATTGCTTTTCCCATTGTCCCGTAAGCTCTGCCGATTTAAGCAACTGGTTTTGGATGGTATCAATAAGCTGTATTCCCATTTCGGTTGGAATAACCTGTTTTTTTCTTCGTTGAGTATATTTTCTTTTAAACAGGGTTTCAATAATACTGGCCCTGGTTGATGGACGTCCTATGCCATTGGCTTTCATTAAATCTCGTAATTCGTCATCTTCGACTTGTTTTCCTGCCGTTTCCATAGCACGAAGTAATGATGCTTCAGTATAGTAACTTGGTGGCTTGGTTGTTTTCTCTAAAAAAGAAGGTACATGAGGACCGTGTTCTCCTTTTTCAAACGATGGAAGAATATTTTCTTCTGTATCATTTTGATCCTTATTATCGCTTTCAAAAAGAACGCGCCAGCCTTTTTTTAGTATTTCTTTCCCGGTAGCAGTAAACTGAACATCTTCAACTTCAGCTTTTACCACAGTTTTAGCTACTTCACAGTCGGGATAAAATACGGCTATAAACCTTCTGACAATAATATCATATACCTTTTGTTCATCGCCAAAGATTGACTTTTGCTCACCGGTAGGAATAATAGCATGGTGATCGGTTACTTTTTTATCATTAAAAATCTTAGTCGATTTTATGATTTCTTTTCCAAGAATTTCTTTAGTAAAAGAAGCATAGTTTGAAAGGCCTTTTAAAATACCCGGGATTTTGGGATACATATCGTTAGGTAAGAAAGTCGTATCAACCCTGGGGTAGGTAACTACTTTCATCTCATAAAGCTTTTGGATAAGCTTTAAAGTGACATCTGCCGAGAATCCGAATTTGGTATTGCAATACACCTGTAAGCTGGTTAAGTCAAACAGCTTAGGTGCATATTCTTTCCCGTCCTTTTTTTCAATATCGGTTATGTATAAATCTTTCCCTTTTACCTGATTCAATAATTTTTCACCATCTTCTTTATTAAAAAACCTCCCTGTAGAATGATTAAAGATGGCATCCCTGTATTTTGTCTGTAATTCCCAATAAGGTTTCGGTTCGAAATTTTCTATTTCGTAATGTCTTTGAACCAACATGGCTAATGTGGGTGTTTGAACCCTGCCAATGGATAATACCTGTTTGTAACCTCCATATTTTAAGGTGTAGAGCCTTGTGGCATTCATTCCCAATAACCAGTCTCCTATAGCTCTCGAAATTCCGGCATAAAATAGATTGTCGAATTCTTCGGCCGGTTTTAAATTTTCAAACCCTGTTTTAATGGCTTCGCTTGTAAGCGACGATATCCATAACCTTAATACTTTCCCTGTGTATTTTGCTTCTTTTAATACCCAACGTTGTATTAGCTCACCTTCCTGGCCGGCATCACCACAGTTTATGACTAAACTGGCTTTGCTAAAAAGATTTTTAATGATTTTGAATTGCTTTTTAACACCGCCATCGTTCATGACTTTTGTTTCGAATCGCTCGGGAAGCATAGGAAGAGTTCCTAGATTCCATTTCTTCCATTGGGGATTATAATCTTCAGGAGGTAAAAGTGTACAAAAGTGTCCAAAGGTCCAGGTAACCTGGTAGCCGTTACCTTCGTAATATCCATCCTTTCTGTTATTGGCCCCAATAATATGAGCAATTTCTTTGGCTACACTGGGTTTCTCGGCGATACAAACTTTCATGAATTGTTCAAATAATAGAGATTAATTAAGAATTTTTACCACAACATTTCTTATGCTTTTTGCCACTTCCACAAGGGCAAGGATCATTTCTTAGGACCTTTTGCATAAGATTCACTTTGGGTGGATTGATGATGCCATCGACATAAAACCATTGACCGTTTTCTTTAACAAAGTTTGATCTTTCGTGAAGTATTTCTGTATTGCCACTTTTTGTTGTGTAATAGGCTTTAAATTCAACAATGCCTTGTGTGTCGTTTATATTACCATGTTCCTGACTAACAATTTCCAGTTTGGTCCATACATTTTCTTTTAACCAATCATCAATATCGTTGTCTTTAAAAGCTTCTCGTGTTGTTGAGTGTGTAGTGTTGTAAAGATATTCAACATTACCCTGAGTGTAAGCTGTATATCTCGATCGCATTAAACGTACTGCAGTAGGGGCATTTTCGTTTTTGATTATATCTGCGCAGCATTTAGTATATTTTTTACCTGAACAGCAAGGGCATTCCATCATCTTATAATTGGTATTAAATGTTGTTTGATACAAAAATAAGCACTAAACTAATGAATTTATCTTTGCAAGTTAAATTATTTACCTTCGCATATAGAATGTAAATAGCTTTGCAAAATGATTCAAGATATATTTCCTCATCAATTTAGTAATGATTTCCTTGCAAACAGGAGTGTTCAGGATGATGATATCATTATTAATTTTAAAGATAATTCATTCTTATTAAAAGAGAATGGAGAAGAATTTGAATTTCCCCGAAAAAAGGATGTCCCTGAAATTAATGATAAAACAGAAAGCACTTTTTTATTTGTACTTAATCATAAACCTTGTTATTTGATTTGGGATGATTTAAATATTAGCTTGCCGGGTTTTATTTATAAAGAAATGGATTTTTTTAGATATACCACGCAACAGGAAATAGCATGGGCAAGTATCGTAAGTTTTCAGTTGAAAAATTGGTATTCGGAGAATAAATATTGCGGGAAATGCGGGTCAAAGACAAAACAAAAAACCGACGAAAGAGCACTGATATGTACCAATTGTAATTCGGTGATTTATCCAAAAATTTCTCCTGCGGTTATTGCTGCCATTGTTTGTGGTGATAAAATTTTACTGGCTCGTGGTGCCACTTGGCCCAATGATTGGTATTCGTGTATAGCAGGTTATGTTGATGTGGGCGAATCGCTCGAAGATGCTTTAAAACGAGAGGCGAAAGAGGAGGTAGGTATTGACATTAAAAATATTCGTTACTATAAAAGTCAGCCCTGGCCTTTGTCGGGTTCTATGATGATCGGATTTATTGCTGAGGCCGACGATACACAGCCTATTATTTTGGAGGAAAAAGAAATTGCTGATGCTAAATGGTTTAATAAATCAGAGCTTCCTGGTCATCCATCGAAAATTAGTATTGCAGGTGAGATGATTGATAAATTTGTGAAAGGGGAATTGTAAGTTAAATAACTTGCTTTATATGTTCTAGGAATTAGCTATGAGAGGATGCTTAGTTTTATGCATGAAAAGGGTATATTTAAATAAACTATAAAAAGTCATCATTTCATTCTTGATAAATCTCTATATTTGAATCAAAACTAGTGTATGTATTTAAAGCAAATTGTAGCAAATTTCGTTGTTAATCAAGATATTATTAATGTGCAGCCTTTTGGCAATGGACATATTAACTCTACCTATAAAGTTAATACAAATGATGGTGAGAAATTTATTTTGCAGAAAATTAATACACAGGTTTTTACCAATGCACAAAATATCATTGATAATCATATACAAATTCAAGAGTCCATTATATCAAAAGAGTTAGAAATTCCTCATTTAATTAAAACAACTCAAGATCAATATTTATTTATAGATAGTAGCAGTAATGCCTGGCGAATGATGAATTTTATAAAAGATTCGTATTCGGTTGAGCTTGTTAAAAGTAAAGAACAGGCTTATGAAGCAGGTAAAGGTTTTGGCTGGTTTTTAAAATCATGTTCTCGGGTTAATTCAAAGAATTTACATGAAGCGATTAAAGATTTTCATAGCTTGTCGCTACGTGTAAACCAACTTAATAGTGCAATTAGGAATAATAAAGCCAACAGGGTTGAAGAGGCAAGTGAGCTCATTGATTTTTATAAACAGCGCGAAGAACAATTATTATTGATTGAAGCAGATTTAATAAAAAACAAAATTCCTAAAAGAGTCGTACATAACGATACAAAGATCAATAATCTCTTATTTCGTAACGAAAAGGCTGTAGCTGTAATTGATCTTGATACAGTAGGGCCGGGAGTGGTATTATTCGATTATGGCGATGCCATACGTACCATAACCAATACTGCCGCCGAAGATGAAAAGAATTTAAATCAGGTTGATTTTAATATGGTAAATTTTGAATCTTTTACAAAAGGTTATTTAGAAGAGGCTAAATCTGTTTTAACTGTAAAAGAAAAAGATTTGTTGTATTATGCTCCGTTTTATATGGCCTATATTATGGGTGTAAGATTTTTAGCCGATTATCTGAATGGTGATGTTTATTATAAAACGAAATATGCCGATCATAATTTAGTTCGAAGTTTAGTTCAGAAAACTTTAATCGAAAAAATGGAGCAAAAACAAAGTGAAATGAAAACAATACTTAAAAAATATATTATATAAACACCCTTTAAATTATAAGCATGAAGAACTTTTATTTGAAATTATTATTATTATTTGCATCTGTAATTAGTGTTATAGGATGTAACTTTTCTGATAATCAAGAAGAAAAGGAGAGTTTTAAAGCTAAACAAGTATTTAAAACTCCTGATCGTCCAGTAGGACAAAACGATGTTCTTGAGTTACGTTGTGAACCCATTGATACTGTTCGTATGGCAGTTATTGGATTAGGTATGCGAGGTTCAGGAGCTGTTTATCGATATAATTTTATCGAAGGTGCAAAGATTGTTGCCTTATGTGATGTGGTTCAAGAAAATGTTGAAGAAGCTCAAAAAATGCTTATCGAAGCAGGTAAACCAAAAGCAGATGAGTATACCGGTGCTGAAGATTGGAAAACCATTTGCGAGCGAGATGACATAGATTTAATTTATATCTGCACACACTGGGACTTACATACTCCAATAGCCGTATATGCTATGGAACATGGTAAACATGTAGCAACAGAAGTTCCAGCTGCTTTAACTATTGACGAATGTTGGCAGTTAGTAAATACTGCAGAAAAAACACAACGCCATTGTATGCAGTTAGAAAACTGTAATTATGATTTCTTCGAGATGGCAACATTGAATATGGCACAGAAAGGATTGTTTGGCGAAGTTGTTCATTGCGAAGGGGCTTATATACACGATTTACGCTGGTTAAATTTTGATGATACTACTGGTTATTGGAATATGTGGCGATTAAAGCATTTGGCAAAAGAAGATGGAAATACTTATCCAACACATGGTTTTGGTCCTGTTTGTCATATCATGAATATTCATCGTGGCGATAAATTAAATTATCTAGTGTCTGTATCTAGTAATCAGTTTGGGATGACAGCGTATGCCAAAGAGAAATTTGGTGAAGAATCTGAATATGCTAAGGCCAATTATGCCAAGGGTGATATGAATACAACTATTGTTAAAACACAGAAAGGTAAAACAATCATGATTCAGCATGATGTTACCAGTCCAAGACCTTACAGTAGAATTCATATGGTAAGTGGAACCAAAGGGTTTGCACAAAAATGGCCTCGAAAAGGAATTGCTTTAGAACCTAATGCACATAGTTTTTTATCTGATGAGGAAATGGAAAAACTGTTGGTTGAATATGAACATCCTATAACAAAAGAAGTAGGAGAAAAAGCAAAAGAAGTAGGAGGCCATGGGGGAATGGACTTTATTATGGATTATCGATTAATCTATTGCTTAAGAAATGGATTGCCATTAGATCAGGACGTTTATGATGCTGCTGAGTGGTCAGCTATAATTGAATTATCGAGGATTTCTGTAAAAAATGAAGGAATGCCTGTAGAAATACCTGATTTTACAAGGGGTGCATGGGATAAATTAAATACTGTAACTTATTATAGGGAGTAAAATAATATTATAAAATATTAGAAAGCTACCTTCAAATTGAAGGTAGCTTTTTATTTGATGATCTTTTTCATTATAGAAAGAAAATCATTCTTGTATGTTCTGCTTATTGGAATAACTCTATTGCCGATTTCAATTTCATAAGAACTATATTCATCAATCTTTTGAATGGAAACAAGAAATGATTTGTGAACGCGAATAAAATATTGATCAGGTAATTTTAACATTAATTTGTCGAAGCTCATTAGTGTGAGGACCCTTTTTTCTATTGTATGTATTGATAAATAATCTTTCATTCCTTCAATGTAAAGAATATCATCATAAAATATTTTAATTACTTTGCTGCCACTTTTTACATAGAAATGATCATTTTCAATTTCTATTTCATTCATATCCGATTGTAGTATTATTTCCTTTTTAACTAGAGAGTAAACCTTTTCTAAAGATTTAAAAAAGCGATCAAACTGGATAGGTTTTAGTAAGTAGTCGTTTACCTCAAAATCGTAACTTTTTAACGCATATTGATCGAAAGCTGTGGTTAAAATAACATAAGGTTTTTCTTTTAATTGATGTAAAAGTTGAAAACCATTTATCTCGGGCATTTCAATATCAAGGAAAATTAAATCCGTTTTATGATGTTTTAGATAATGAATAGCATCTTTAGCATTATCAAAACTGTTTTTTAATTCAATGAAATCAACTTTTGAAATAAAACGTTTAATTTTATTTAGTGCTAATATTTCGTCATCAATGGCAATACAGCTTAAAATCATATCTCTTGAATCTTTAGTTTTAATATAAATTCTTTATTCTGATTTGCTATTTCTAATGAATGTTTATTTGGATAGGTTAGTTCTAATCTTCGTTTTAGGTTTTTAAGGCCAATTCCATTTTTATTCTTTGATTCAATCATATCTGAATACTGGTTTATACAGGTAAAATCAATAAAATCATTATTAAATTGGAACTTGATATCAATGCCAGGTGAGTTTGCTCTTCGATCAACATATTTAACTGCATTTTCAATTACAGGAAGGAATAATAAGGGAGGAATTTTTCGATCTTCAAAATCACCAAGGATCGTACATTTTATGAATTCTTTATCTTTAAAGCTTAAACGAATAAAATCAATATAATTATTTAAGAAATCAATTTCCTTACTTACTTCAACCAGTTTTATTTCCGATTCTTTTAATACATACCTTAAGATTTCCGATAAATGAAATATTGCCTTCGATGCTTTTTCCTGGTTTTCGTATATTAATTCATCAATATTATTTAGTGAATTAAAGAGAAAGTGTGGATTTATCTGGCTTCGTAAGTATTTTAACTCTGTTTCCATTTGTTTCATGCTAATATTAGCAGTCTGAAATTGATTAATTAAATTTAAGCGTACATACTTTATAGTTGCCGCAATTCCGGTTATGCCAATTAATGCAAATAAAGAATTTGAAAATTGTTCTTTAATTGGGACAGATGATGAATGAAGATTCCATTTTGGTAAAATTAAGAATGTAACAACAATCGATATGGACGTTAAAAATAATACAGCAAGAAATAAAAGAAATAAAAATTTAGATAGTTTAAAATCACTAAGATATTTGGGAAAGAGAACATATAGTACAAAATAAACAGCCAATATATCCTGGGGTAAATAAAAAAGGTTTGTTTTAAGAATTTCAAGAAAGTGTCCTTGATGCAAAAAAGGGAAAAAAGTGTAAATAAAAAGTATCCCCACCCAAAACACGATATGAGATAAAATTCTGTTATTAAAAATATAAAAGGTCTTCAATTCTTTTCTTAATTAATTTGTTATAAAGATATTGGAATAATTTTTTGATTGAACTTAATAGGTCTATTTTTTTTTGTTTGGTATAAAGTTCAGATGAAGCATTGTTTTGTATATTAATTCGAAATCAAAAACAGATGAAATATTTTGTGTCGTTATTTATTCTGTAATTAATAGGGAGTAATTAGTGTTTTAGCAAGGGTAATATTAAAACCAAAATAGAACAATAAACTGAGTGTATTTTTAGTTAGAATATAAGGATTGTTAAACTTAGTACGGGAAACGTTATTTTTTGCTTTATTTGAATGATTTTAAGATTTTTATTAAAATAATATAAGATTTATAGAAATAGAATATTTTTTAAGAGTATAATAAATACAATGAAATATTTGAAGAATTAAAACGAAAGTCTAATAGATCAAAATATATAGATGTTAGCAGTTTGTATAGGTTTTTATGTAGTTGATAAAATCATTTTTATATTCCAGAAAATAATTGTAAATTCGATATTCAATTTAAAAATGAGAAAAATTTGTCAGAGTGAGAAAGAAGTGGAGTAGTTATTTAGTAAATCCATTGGTTGTAGGATTTAGTTTAAGTTTTATTATAATTTTTATTTTCACCAGGTATTTACCTCGTTATTATACAGAATTAGTTGAAAAGACTACCATAAATAATAATGGGAAAATAGCTTATAGTGATATAAATTGTGATGGATTTAGTGAAAAACTAAATTATTACTCATACGATAGAATTTTTAATCCAACTTTATATGTATATGATTCAGAAGAAAAGTTTATAGATCTATGGAATTTTGTAGAGACTCCTGTACAGACTAGTGAAATATATACTGGTGATTATAATGAGGATAGCCTAAAGGAGGTGTTTGTTTTTACAGCTTCTAAAGATTCTATCTTTTTAAATATTGTAAGTACAAGTAAAGAGAATAAATTATCAGGTAGTTGTAAATTTATTTCTAAGTTAAAAGATCAGGATTCAATAACAGGTATTCTATCCGTTGGGTTATTTGATTTAAATGAATATGAAGGAAAAGAGTTTTTATTTATTATCAATACGGATGGATCACAGTTGGCAGGAAGGTGTTTTTTATATGATATAGCAAACGACCAATTAAAAGAAGCTCCTAAGTTAAATGTTGAATTAATACAACCAATATGCGTTAACGATATTAACGATGATAATTTTTATGAAATCATTTTATCCAATCGTTCGGTTGATGATGAAAATGGTGCCGAAAATGCCCAATTTGTTATTCTAAATCATAAACTTGAATTTTTATTTCAGCCAACTGTTTTTTATGGAGGTTCATCAAGGGTTGAATGTACAATTGTTTCGGATGGTAGCCAGAAAAATATTATTGTATTAAATAGTGGAACTACTGCAAGTAATGTTTTTAATAGCCTAAAACGCTTTGATGTTAAAGGAGTTCAGAAGGATGAGGTAGATATTCATATGAATGATAATTTATCTCTTATTTCTTTGGGTGTTAGTGAAAACATATGGCTTACCAATCATAAAAAAATATATAAGTACTCAACCGAACTTAAAAAGAAAAAAGGATTCAAAATTAATAAAGGTATTCAGTATCATTTAATGCAGGTTGATAATATAACAGGAGATCAAGCAAAAGAAGCTGTTTTTAAAAATCATCACAATCTTTTAATATTATCTGATCAACTTAGAAATAAAACAAAACTTAATATCTCGGGAGAAGGAGAGTGTCACATAACTCCTGTTTATAAGAAGAATAATACCAATCAGATATCAATCCAGATAGGTAAAAACTGGTATTTATTTGATTTCTATAAAAATGAAGCTTTCTTTTATAGTAGTATTTTTTATCTGTTGATATTCATTATTGTCACCTTTTTGGTTTTTATCTTATTCAGATTAAGGCTTCGATTTTTAAGAATAAAAGAAAAGGTGTTTAAGATAAATGACGATGAGTTAATTGACGATATTGAAAATAATATTGAAGAGAAATTCTCAGGAATTAAAACCAAGATTGATCAGATAAGCGATGAATTCCAAGATGATTCAATACAGCAACTTATTCATGAGATTGATGAAACCTATAAAAAAGTCAAAGCTTTTTCAAATAAAGTGCCGGATAGGGGAATTGACATAAGAGAATCTCTTGAAAATCTTGTAAAAAATTACCAAGATATACTTAATTTAAAATACTATTTGTTTGCTGAGAATGATTTTTTAGAAATAGATACAAAGATTAAAGATTTGGTAATCAGATTTTTTAGTTCTTGTATAGATTTTCTTTCGAGTTCCTCGAAAGGTAATGGTATTGTTTTGCAAATCTTTCAACATGATATTAACTTAAGCTTGTTAATTGAAATTGAAAATGTCTTTCTGAATCACATAGATCTGAATGAAAATGTTATAGAAGATATCGAAAATTTTAATGCTAATTTCGAAATTGATAGTTATAGTGATTTTGGTTCTATTGTTAGTCTTACCATTCCTTTATTCGGCAGTAAACCTGTTGTTGATAAAAATAATTCAAAAATTAAAGTTATTATTGCTGAAGATCACGATGTGTCGTTATTTGGATTGGTTTCTTTACTTAAAACTAAAGATGATATTGAATTGGTGGGAACAGCAAAGAATGGTATGGAGGTATTAAAGATTCTAGAATCTAAAAAAACAGATATTGTAATTACCGATATATCTATGCCAGGAATGGATGGAATTGAACTTTCGGAAAGACTTAAGAACGAATATCCTGATATTAAGGTTATTGTATTTACCATGTATATGGAAAACTGGTTTATTGAACAACTGACAAAAAATGGAGCTAAAGGATTTGTTTCAAAAAATTCTAAAACAAATGAACTAATTGATGCTGTTCGTAATGTTTATGAAGGAAGTAATTATTATTGCCCTCAATTTAAATCCAAGTTTGGTTTTAATGGCAATGGTAATGGAGCATCAAAAAAATTAGATTCTTTAACAAAAAATGAATTAAAGATTGTGGAGCTATATGCCGAAAATATGAATCGCCAGCAGATATCAAATAAAATGAACTTAAATATACATACCATCGATATTTTTATAGCTAATATTCTACTTAAACTAAATGCTGGCGATGAAGAGGAAGTAATTCGTATTGCTAAGAAACAGAAATTTGTATCAGAATAAATTTGATAAAATCAATTAAACTTTTACATGATTGACTAAATTTGTATGCAAATAATGTATACATTTATGGAAGATTTGAAGAGGGTTGTTGAAAATTATATTGCAAACAAAGAGTTTGATAAAGCAATTGATATGTTGTCTTCAGAAATAAATAAGGATGATAAGCAATTACAGTTACTAGAAATGAGAGGGGATATATACTATACTTTGCAGAAATTTGGAGATGCTTTAAATGATTTTAATAAAATATTAAAAATCGATAAAAATAATAGAATAATATTATCAAAAGCTGAAATGACAAAGCAAATTCTAAGGTTTCAAAATTTAGATATATACGAGTCAACGAATTTAAATTTAGATCCTTGGTTAGACGAATAAAGTTATGCAACTAAATTACAATTCAACAAATACTGATCAGAGCTATTTAGGAAGGGTATTCCTTTTTGCAAAACGCAATTACTGGTTGTTTTTATTTGATTTGATTACAATAGTATTTTTAGTATTACCACCGTATTATTGGGAAGAAACAAGAATGTTATTGTTGATTATTGTTATCCTTTTTATCAGGGATGTTATCATTTTAAAAGTAAGTAGTAAGCATTTAGGAAAATTTGTTGCTAAAGGAAATGAGGTTTTGATAGGTATCCTTAAACGCAGTAAACTTCAAGATGATATATTAGCTTGGTTACCCGATTTGGAATTAGAGATACGATATACCATAGGAATACCCGTATTATATATCTTAAATGGGAATGAAGTAATGTTCAAACAATATCCAATTGGGCTATGGACACTTGATAAAATGAAAGAGTTTATAAATTCATTCTACGACTACAAAAAGGAACAAGCTCTTTGGAAAATCTATAAGGGACAAGAGTAAATCTATGGTTTATCATTCATCATTTTTAGATTCTATAGATCATATCCATGATTCTTGGAAAAAATTTCTATGCAAAGAAAATATTGATTTATTAAAGCAGATTGAAAATAGTATTGATCTTACAGGAGAAGAGTTTACTCCTCCAACAGAAAATGTGTTAAAGTTTTTAAAGTTTCCATTAAAAGAAGTAAAAGTTGTTATTCTTGGACAAGATCCTTATCCACAAAAAGGAGTTGCTACAGGAAGAGCATTTGAAGTAGGTACATTAAAATCGTGGGACGACACTTTCAACAATATTTCTTTAAAAAATATTATTCGGGCAATTTATCATGCGTATAAGAATAATTTTTTAAAATATAGTGAGATTAAAAAGGAAATAGGATTGTTTTTCCCGTTAAAGTCTCCTAATCAACTCTTCGTTGAATGGGAAAAACAAGGAGTATTATTATTAAATACATCTTTTACTTGTGCGATTGGTAAATCCAATAGCCATGAGAAACTTTGGAAATCTTTCACAAAGGCATTGCTTAAATTTATAGCTGAAGAAAATCAGGATATTATATGGTTCTTATGGGGCAATAATGCAAAGTCAATAGTTCTTGATATAAATATTAAAAACAAGATTGAATCGATGCACCCAATGATGTGTTACAACAGACCAGATAGAGAAGAGGATTTTTTATTTGGGAAAGTGAATGCGTTTAAAGAGACAATGAATTTTATTAATTGGCTGGGGTAGTTTTGGAATCAATATAGTCATTTATAGTTACATTATATAAGTCTTTGACTTGGTTTAGGACGGGGTGATTTGTTGAATAGTTTATATTTTCTATTTTAGAAACAGGTAAGGCTTTTATAGAAGTACCGGTTAAGAAAACGGCATCCATCTTTTCTAAATCATAAAATAGAACATCTTCTTCTACAATTTCAATAGCATTATCTCGGCAAATCTGAATTACAGTTTTTCTTGTTATTCCATTTAATACATCTTTTTCAGGAGGTGTAATGATTACATTACCTTTTATAAAAAAGATATTTGATCTGCTACCTTCGGTAATATTACCTTTTTCGTTTAATAAAAGAACTTCAAATAATTTTTCTTCAACAATACGATTATTTGCTCTTTTTCGAGCTTCAGAATTAAGTAGCTTCGCATTTGGATTGATTCGAGTTATATGACATATTCCTACTTTTATACCTTTTTGATATTCTTTTATTGAGGGAAAATAATGAGGAGTAAAATATAGGATAAAATCTTTCTCACTATTCCCATTTTCTTTGTCAAATCGTATGACAAGTTTGATTTTACCTTCTTTGGTATCGTTTTTTCGGATTAACTCATTAATTAAAATTTCAATATCACAATAGCTTTCATTGATTGAATAACTTAAAAGATCAGCGGAATGAAAAAGTCTGTTAAGATGATCTTCAAGGAATAAAGCTACCCCTTTCTTTATGCGAATAACTTCATAAATTGATGCTCCTTTAAAGAATATGGTCTCATCAAAATTATTGCAGTTTCTAAGCTTAAAATTATGTATGTAAAAATCCTTATAGCATTCCATGGTAAAGTATTATCATGTAAATGTAATAATTCGATTGACTTTTTCGTATTGTTTAAGAATGATTTTTCTATTTAGAACATATGTACGAAATAGTACAGTAATTGTACACATGCGTGCAAATGCAATGAATATCTCTACTTATCTGAATGGCTTAAAAGTAAGAAAATTAGCCAGATATGTGCTTTGGTATAAAAATTGAAAATCCTAAAAAGTACTCGTTTAAATAATATAATCTAATGATAGAATTAAAAGGCTTGCATAAATCATACATTACAGGCAATAATAAGCTACATGTTCTTAAGGGTCTTGATTTAACAATTGAGCAAGGAGAACTGGTATCTGTAATGGGATCATCGGGATCAGGAAAATCCACATTGCTTAATGTATTAGGAATACTAGATTCGTATGATGAAGGACACTATAAGCTTAATTCTACTTTGATGAGCAATCTTTCTGAGAAAAAAGCGGCACAATATCGGAATAATATGCTCGGTTTTGTATTTCAGTCGTTTAATTTAATAACCTTTAAAAATGCGATGGAAAATGTTGCTTTACCTCTTTATTATCAGGGAGTAAATCGAAAGAAAAGAAATAAAATTGCATTGGATTATTTAGATCAGATGGGATTAAAAGACTGGGCAGAACATATGCCTAGCGAATTGTCAGGAGGACAAAAGCAAAGAGTTGCTATTGCAAGAGCTATGATTAGTAAACCTAAAGTTATATTGGCTGATGAACCTACGGGAGCATTAGATTCGGCTACTTCACTTGAGGTTATGGATTTGTTTCGTGAAATAAATAAGGATGGTATAACAATGATCATTGTTACACACGAAAAAGATATATCTGAAAAAACAGATCGCATAATTCATTTAAGAGATGGTATCATTGAATCAGAATTTATCTCAAAAAACTAATTCATGTTTGATATAGATAAGTGGCAAGAAATATTTTCTACAATAAGAAAGAATAAGCTAAGAACTTTTCTTACGGGTTTTAGTGTAGCTTGGGGGATTTTTATGCTAATAATTCTATTGGGTTCAGGAAGAGGTTTAGAGAATGGTGTGCAAATTCAGTTTGAGCGTGATGCAACCAACAGTATCTGGATTTATCGTGGACAAACCAGTATGCCATATAAAGGACTAAAGCCAGGAAGACGTATTAAGTTTACAAATGAAGATTATGATTATTCTAAACGGGAGATTAAAAATATTGAGAACCTATCATCACGTCTAAGTATTTTTCAACAACAAAATCTTTCATATAAAAGTGAATATGGAAATTTTGGTATTGTAGCTGTTCATCCTGGTACTAAACAGTTAGAAAATGTTGATATTCTGGAAGGTCGTTTTTTAAATGATCTTGATGTTGAAGCTAATCGTAAAGTAGTTATCGTTAGTACCGATGTTAAAAATGCTCTATTTAAGGATGGAGATTTCTTAGGCGAATATATCAAAATTAATAATATCCCTTTTAGGGTGGTAGGACTGTTTGAAGATAGTTCCGAACGCGATAATCAGAGAGTATATATTCCGGTATCAACAGCTCAAAAAATATATACCGGAGGTAGAGAAATTCATAATCTGGCCTTTACAACCGGAGATGCTTCTATGGAAGAAAGTTTAGAAATTGAGAATGATATCCGAGCTAAATTTGCTGCACGACATAAGTTTGATAAAGATGACCAACGTGCTTTATTTATTAATAATAATGTTGAAGAATATGAAAAGTTTCAAAATCTTTTTGCAGGAATTCGTCTATTTGTATGGATTATAGGCATTGGAACTATTATTGCTGGAATTGTTGGTGTCAGTAACATTATGTTGATTGTAGTTAAAGAGAGGACAAAGGAAATCGGAATTAGAAAAGCAATAGGAGCAACTCCAAGATCAATAGTTGGATTAATTTTATTAGAATCAATTTTAATTACTGGTTTTGCAGGTTATGTGGGTTTAGTATTAGGAGTAGGATTATTAGAATTGCTGTCTCCTCATATTCAATCAGAATTTTTTGCAAATCCTGAAGCAGATTTTCGAATTGCTGTTAGTGCAACAATATTATTAATAGTTTCAGGGGCATTAGCCGGTTTTGTCCCTGCAAGGAAAGCATCGAGTATTAAGCCAATTGAGGCATTACGTGATGAATAATTTTATAAATAGTTTATGGAATTAATAGATCTTGATAAGTGGAAAGAAATAGTGATTACTTTAAAAAAGAATAAGGTAAGAACTTTTTTTACAGCCTTTGGAGTATTCTGGGGAATTTTCATGCTTATTATCATGCTTGGTTCTGGGAACGGCTTACAAAATGCTGTTTTTCAAAACATGGGTGATTTTTCTACAAATAGTTGCTTCATGTGGACTCAGCGAACAACCATTTCTTATAAAGGTTTTCCACGAGGACGTCGATATAGATTTAATAATGGAGATACCGAAGCTTTATTACAAAATATTTCTGAGTTAAAAGATCTATCACCACGTTTACAGGGGTTTGGAGGCGATGGTGCAAACAATGCAGTAAGGAATGAAAAAACCGGAGCATTTACAATTTTTGGTGATTACCCGGCATGGAATAGAATAGATCCTATTAAAGTTACTTCGGGTCGATTTATAAATGATTTAGATATTCAGGATAGAAGGAAAGTAGTAGTTATTGGGAAACGTGTGGTTGAGGTTCTTTTTGAACCAGATGAAAATCCTTTAAATGAATACATTAAAATTAATGGTGTTTATTTTAAAGTCGTAGGAGTATTTAAGTCTAAAAAGGGAGGACAACAGGCAGAACGTGAGGAGCAAAATATTCATATGCCATTTACAACTTTGCAGAGGATTTATAATTTTGGTGAAGATGTAGGCTGGTATGCTATGACAGCTCAAGATGATACTCCTGTGGGTATTGTTGAAGATAAAGCCCGAGAAATATTAAAAGTTAGGCATTCTATAGCTCCTGAAGATGATCGGGCTATTGGAGGATTTAATGTAGAGAAAGAGTTTAAAAAAATGAGAGGCTTATTTGCAGGGATTAATGGTCTAATATGGATTGTTGGGATCGGAACTCTTCTTGCGGGAGTGATTGGAGTAAGTAATATTATGCTAGTAATTGTAAAAGAGCGAACAAAGGAAATTGGTATTCAAAGAGCACTCGGAGCAACACCCATAAATGTTATTATGCAAATTATTAATGAAGCTGTATTTTTAACATCCATTGCTGGATCTATAGGTTTAGTAGCTGGGTTTTGGTTAGTAGAACTTATTAATTTTATTATGGAATCCAGTGGTTCGAGTGGTGAGATGTTTAAAAATCCGGAAGTAGATTTTCGTATTGCAATATCAGCATTAATCATACTTATTATATCAGGAATTTTTGCAGGACTAATTCCGGCAAAGAGAGCAGTAAGTATAAAACCCATTGATGCTTTAAGAACTGAATAATTTATTAATATATTATAAAATGAGAAAAGTATTTAGAATCATTCTGTTAGTAATCATTATTGGAGCATTTGGTGCAACAATATATTTTTTATATCAAAAATCGAAAACAGAACCTGTTATTTATGAAACAGAAACAGCTGAAATAACAAATATTATTAAAAAGACAGTAGCTACTGGTTCGGTAGTTCCTAGAAAGGAAATTGAGATTAAACCTCAAGTATCTGGAATTATTGAAGAAGTTTATATTGAACCGGGAGATATAGTTAAAAATGGTGATTTAATTGCTAAAGTAAGAATCATCCCGAATATGATTAATCTAAATAATGCAGAAGCTCGATTAGATCAGGCACAGATAGACTATGAAGATGCTAAGATGGTTTACGATCGTCAGAAGAAAGTCTTTGATGAAGGTGTTATTCCTGCAGCTGAGTTTCAACAGTATAAGATTTCATTAAATAGAGCAAAATCAGAATTAAATGCAGCAGAAAATAATCTTCAACTTATAAAAGAAGGAGTAACAAAAGACTCTGAGTCATCTACAAATACATTAATTAGATCAACGATAGAAGGAATGGTTTTAGATGTTCCGGTTGAGCAAGGAAATTCTGTAATTGAGAGTAATACTTTTAATGCAGGAACAACCATTGCTGTTGTTGCTGATATGGGAGAAATGGTTTTTGAAGGAAATGTAGATGAAACTGAAGTAGGTAAGATAAAAACAGGAATGAATCTTATCTTAACTATTGGAGCAATTGAAGAAACTGAGTTTGATGCTTATTTGGAATATATTTCACCAAAAGGTGTTGAGGAAAATGGTGCTATTCAGTTTGAAATTAAAGCAGCCGTTAAACTTAAAAAAGATTATTTTATAAGAGCAGGATATAGTGCCAATGCAGATATTGTACTTTCAAGAAAAGATAGTGTTTTAGCTGTAAAAGAGAGTTTACTATTGTTTGAGGAAGACTCTGTTTTTGTTGAAATTGAGACTGAGCCTCAAGTTTATGAAAAAAGATTAATTGAAGTAGGACTATCAGATGGTATCAATATTGAAGTGCTATCAGGTATTACTAAAGAAGATAAAATAAAAATTCCACAGTAAAATTTTAATTACTATTATTTTAAAAAGCTTGGTTCTGATAACTATTGGAATCGGGCTTTTTATTTAAACCTATTTGTTAATTCGGTATCTTATGAATGATATCCTTAAATTTTGAACTTTAACAAATATTATTACATTTGTTAACCATACATTTTATCTAACAGAAAATTAATATTATGCAACAAGTTAACGACTTCTTTACATCTTTACACTCAGTGCTTGGAGGACATCCTTGGTTTGTTTTCTTTTTAATCGGCACGGGATTATTTTTTACACTTTATCTTAAGTTTCCACAGTTACGTTACTTTAAACACGCTGTAAGAATTGTAAGAGGAAAGTTTGATAAAAAAGAAGATAAGGGTGATACATCACATTTTCAGGCCTTAACAACTGCTTTATCAGGAACAGTTGGAACCGGTAATATTGCTGGTGTTGCATTAGCAATTCATATGGGAGGTCCTGCAGCGCTTTTTTGGATGCTGGTAACTGCTTTCTTTGGGATGTGTACCAAGTTTGTAGAAGTTACACTTTCGCATAAATATCGTGATTTTGATGAGAAAGGAATGGTAGCAGGCGGACCAATGTATTATATGAAGAAGAGGTTAAATATTAATCTTAAAAGTGGGAAAATAATAAAAACAGGAAAATGGATAGGTATATTCTTTGCCGGAGCAACAATTCTTTCTTCATTCGGATCAGGTAGTATGCCTCAGATTAATAGTATTACCGATTCTGTTTTAGCAACTTTTGGGATACAAAGAATTATTACTGGAGCCGTTATGGCAGTTCTTTTAGCATTTGTGATTATTGGAGGAATAAAACGAATTGCAAAAGTTACAGAACGTTTAGTTCCCGGAATGGCATTGATTTATTTGATTGGTGCTTTAGCCGTAATTATAACAAATTATCAAAATATCATTCCATCATTTGGAGCTATATTCTCGAATATATTTTCAGGGCAGGCAGCTGTTGGAGGATTTTTAGGTGCAAGTTTTGCATTTATGTTTAATCAGGGAGTAAATCGTGGATTATTCTCGAATGAAGCAGGACAAGGTTCAGCGCCAATTGCACACTCTGCTGCTCGTGCCCATGAGCCGGTTTCTGAGGGGTTGGTTGCTATTCTTGAGCCATTTATCGATACTATTATTATTTGTACTATTACCGGATTAGTTCTTTTATCATCTGGAGTGTGGAATGAGAAGTTGGATAATCAATTCCAGAATACTGATATGATTGTTTTTGCAGAAACATATCATGATGAGGTAAAAGAAGATCAAGTAGCGATATTTAATCATTTATCAGGACAAAAAGAACTTCCTTTATATAACGGAACACTAAATATTGTTAATGGCGAAATACAAAAGGATTTGACCGTTGTACATGCTCGTTCAATTGCTGAAGACATCAGGGTGATGCTCGATGATCATGCTTTTAATGGCGAAATAAAGGTTGAAGAAGGTAGAATTGTTAATGGAGAACAGAATATTTTATTTTATGGAAAATCATTAATGCATAGCGCTCCTCTTACCGCTAAGGCTTTTACAAGAAGTTTCTTTGGAGAGTGGGGAAAATATATTGTTTCCATTGGGTTATTATTATTTGCTTTTTCTACAGCAATATCCTGGTCGTATTATGGAGATAGATCAGTAACCTTTTTATTTGGTTCTAAATATGTAATCTTTTATAGATTATTGTATGTTGTTGGATTCTTCTTTGCCGGATTTACCGATACTACTATTATTTGGAATCTATCTTTATTAACAGTTGTGTTTATGGCCATACCAAATTTATTTGGTATTTTATTATTACACAAAGAAGTGAAGTCTACAATTAAAAAATACTGGACTGGATTTAAATCAGAACACCCTGATATTAAAATTCCTGAAAAAGTATAGTTAAGAAATATATAAATTTAATCATCCTGAGTTTATCGAAGGGTGATTTTTTTATGGTTTAAATCCGAAAACCATAATATCATCAACTTGTTCATACTTATTATCCATCCATTTTCTTATACTTAGATTAAGATGGCTTTTTTGAACTTCCATTGGTTTTTTATGGATTTCCATCAATAAATGTTTAAATCTTCTGGAACGAAATTTCTTACCATTTTCTCCTCCGAACTGATCCATAAAACCATCAGAAAATAGATAAAAGATATCATGATCTTCATATTCAATCTCCTTATTTTGGAATGGAATCTCAATTGGTGTAATTCCAATAGGGTTGCGTGTAGGTTTATATTCAATAAGTTTATTATCTCTAATCAAATAAATAGGAGCATTGGCTCCTGAATATTGAATAATTTTTTCTTTAGTGTCAATTACACAAAGAGCTATATCCATACCGTTGTTATGAGAGTAATCTTTGTCTGTTTGACTCAACGATTCTTTAAGTTCATATCTTAAAACTTCCAGTGCCTGATTTGCTTTCGTTATTTCTTTTCGTCGTACTATTTCATTTAATAAGGATATTCCTAGTACACTCATAAAAGCTCCGGGAACACCATGCCCGGTACAATCTGCTGCTGCAATAATAATATATCCATTGATTTTATTCACCCAGTAAAAATCGCCACTAACAATATCTTTTGGCTGATAAAAGATGAAATGATGTGGAAGGATTTTCTTAATTGAATTTAAATCAGTTAACAATCCTGTTTGTAGGCTTTTAGCATACTGAATACTATCGGTTATTTGTTTTTTCTGAAATATTAATTCATCCTTTTGTGATGTTGAAATAGCCTTTTCTTCACGGTAACTTTTTACAAGAATAGCTACTACAAAATAAATAAGTACGAAAGAAAACAAAAAGGTGATGGCTACATCGTAGAACTTAATAAAATCACTTTCATATGGAGTTATTAGTTCCGGATGTTTTTGTTCTAAAAAAAATAACAGGAGTAGGTTTAATAAAAATGAAGAAATAGTAATAATTCTATTTTTCCCTTCAGTAATAATAACAAAGATGATTAAACCCACCAGGTAAACAAATACAACAGGGCCTTCAGAGCCTGCATTAAAAAACCATACTGTTGAAAGTACTATTAAAGAATAGATGATAAATGGTGTTTGCAGAGGTTTAAATATTTTTCTTTTTCTCGAAAAATAATAGAAACCAAACAATATAAATGTTGAAAAAATAGTAAAGCTGGTAAGTTTAAGATTTAAGTGTAATACAATATTTGTAATACTAGCAAAACAAGCTGCTAATGCAGCAAAAAGACTAACAGAATTAAAAAAACGATGTTCTAAACTATAATTTTCGCGGTTCCCAAAAAGTAAGTCTGTATAACTATAATTTTCGTTATTGTTTAAACCAGATTTATATTGTGTCATTTTATTATATACTAAATACTGGTTTAATGAATTTATTAAACCAGTTATACCATAGCTAATATATATAAATATTGCCAGAAATCATATGAAATATATGATTTATTGACAGATAACGTTTAAAGGTGTACGAACTGTAAAATTATATCTGCAAAAAGCACTATTTGTGTTCGAGTAATACAATATTCTCCACATGATAAGTGTGTGGGAACATATCAACAGGTTGAACTTTAGTCACTTTATATTTCTCATCAAGTAAACTGATGTCGCGTGCTTGTGTTGCAGGATTACAGCTTACATAAACTATCTTTTGAGGATTTGCTCTTAAAATGGTTTCAATAACATCTTTGTGCATGCCGGCACGAGGAGGATCTGTAATAATTATATCGGCATTGCCTTGTTTTTTTATAAATTCTGATGTTAAAATATCTTTCATATCCCCTGCAAAGAAGTTTGTATTGGATATATGATTAATTTCTGAATTTACTTTTGCATCTTCTATAGCTTCGGGAACATATTCTATGCCAATAACTTTATTAGCTTTTTTAGCTACAAAATTTGCTATAGTTCCTGTACCTGTATATAAATCATATACAGTTTCTTTTCCGGTTAAATTTGCAAATTCTCTGGTCTTAGAATATAAATTATATGCTTGTTCCGAGTTTGTTTGATAAAAAGATTTTGGTCCAATCTTAAATTTAAGATCTTCCATTTGCTCATAAATATGATCGTTTCCTTTGTATAGAATTACTTCCTGGTCTGTAATAGAGTCGTTGGCTTTTGAATTTACAATGAACATTAACGAAGTAATTTCTGGAAATTTTTCAGAAATATGATCTAACAATGATTTTATAAGATTCTGATCATCATAGTAGAATACTATAATAACCATTATCTCACCTTTGCTTGAAGTACGAATAATTAGATTTCGTAAAAAACCTTCTTGTTTTCTGAGATCAAAATAACTTAGACTATTATCATCAGCAAACTTTTTAATTTCGATTCGTATGGCGTTCGAAGGATCTTCTTGCAAATAACATTTGTTAATATTTACAATCTTATCCCATATTTTTGGGACATGAAAACCAAGAGCATTACTTCTTTCTAACTTATCCTCTGTATTAATTTCTTCTTTTGTTAACCAACGATTATTTGAGAATGTATATTCTAATTTATTTCTATAGTACGTAGTTTTTTCCGAAGGAAGAATATAATCAATCTCAGGGAGTTCAACTTTTGCGATTCGTTCAAGATTATCAACAACCTGCTGGTGTTTGTATTTTAGTTGTTCTTCATACGGAAGGCTTTGCCATTTGCATCCACCACAAACTCCAAAATGTTCACAAAAAGCATCCACACGAATGTCAGAATATTTATGAAACTTAACAGGAATTGCCTCCATAAAGCTTTTACGCTTTTTTATGACTTGTATATCAACAATATCCCCAGGTACTGTTTGTGTAATAAAAATTACTTTATTATCAATTCTGGCAATTGCTTTCCCTTCAGCAGCAACATCTGTAATTTCAACATTTTCAATTAATGGCAATGCTCTTTTTTTTCTTCCCACTTTTTCTGATTTTAAATTTGTGCAAAGATATATAAAGTTTTGAGTTTTGGGATGAAAGTTTAAAGATCAGAATATACTCAGACCCGATGTAATATCCATAAACTCATCATGTTTTTCTGATTTCTGTATTCTGTTTTTTTTATCTTTGCGAAAATTAATTTTGATATGATTTCTGTTGATCAACTTACTGTTGAATTTGGAGGTTTTCAATTATTTAATGATGTTTCGTTTTTAGTTAATTCAAAAGACCGCATAGGTTTAGTAGGTAAGAATGGAGCAGGAAAATCTACCTTGCTTAAAATATTTATGGGGATTCAAAGCCCTACGAATGGTACAGTAACAGTGCCTTCTGATATTACTCTTGGATATTTACCACAAAATATGGCAATCAAAGACAGTAAAACTGTTTTTGAAGAAACTCGTGGAGCTTTTGCAGAAGTTTTAAGTTTAGATCAGGAAATTAAAAAAATCAACAACCAGCTAGCTGATCGTACCGATTATGAATCACCAGAATATTTAAAATTAATTCATGATTTAACTGAGTATAATGATAGATACCAGTTGCTAGGAGGGGGATCAATTGAAGCTAATATCGAGCAAACATTAATCGGGTTAGGGTTCAAGTCATCAGATTTTGAGCGTCAAACTTCGGAGTTTAGTGGTGGCTGGCGAATGAGAATCGAGTTGGCAAAAATATTACTGCAACGACCCAATGTATTATTACTCGATGAGCCTACTAACCATTTGGATATAGAAGCAATTCAATGGTTTGAAGATTTTTTAAAAGATTATCCCGGTGCTGTGGTACTTATCTCACATGACAGGGCATTCTTGGATAATGTAACAAAAAGAACGGTTGAAATATCTTTAGGAAAGATTTACGATTACAATGTGTCTTACTCAAAATATGAGGGGCTAAGAAAAGAAAGGTATGATCAACAATTGGCAGCCTATCGTAATCAGCAAAAACTAATAGAAGAGACCGAAGAGTTTATTGAGCGTTTTAGGTATAAAGCTACAAAAGCGGTTCAGGTTCAATCAAGAATTAAGCAGCTCGAAAAAATAGATCGAATCGAAATTGATGATTTAGATAATTCTGCTATTAATATTAAGTTTCCTCCTGCACCAAGATCCGGCGATTTAGTTGTTCGAACAAAAGATATGGCTAAAAATTATGGAGACCTAACTGTTTTTAAAGATATTGAACTTACTGTAACAAGAGGCGAAAAAATTGCTTTTGTTGGAAGAAATGGAGAAGGAAAAACGACGCTATCAAGAATTATTGTTGGCGATTTAGACTATAGTGGGGAGCTAAAAGTTGGACAAAATGTTTCCATTGGTTATTTTGCCCAAAATCAGGATGATTTATTGGATGAAAATAAAACTGTTTTCCAAACAATCGATGATATTGCTGTTGGTGATATTCGTTTAAAGATCAGAGATATTTTAGGTGCTTTTCTTTTTAGTGGTGAAGATATTGATAAAAAGGTAAGAGTTTTATCGGGGGGTGAACGATCTCGTTTGGCTATGGCTAAATTATTGTTAAAACCATATAATTTACTGGTACTTGATGAGCCTACCAATCACTTAGATATGAGATCAAAAGATATTCTCAAAAAAGCACTAATTGCTTTCGAAGGAACCATTATTCTTGTATCGCATGATAGAGAATTTCTGGATGGTCTGGTTGAAAAAGTTTATGAGTTTAGAGATAAGAAAATCAGACAACATATAGGTGGTATCTATGATTTCTTAAGAAAAAGGAAACTGGAAAGCTTAAAAGAGCTGGAGCGCAAAGCAAAGCAGGTTAAAGTTTCCGAAGAAAAAAAGACATCGGATAATAAGCAATCCTATCTTGAACGAAAAGAGCTCGACAAGCAGATTCGTAAAGCTGAAAATAATGTGAAAGAATGCGAAGAAAAAATAGAAAGTATTGAGAGTGAGATTGAGGAAATTGGAACTATTTTATCCGATCCAGAAAAAATGAATGAGGATCAGAGTTTGTTTTCGAAATATGATGACTTAAAAAAGCAGCTCGAACAAGAAATGATGAATTGGGAAGAACTTACCGAGCTAGCCGAAGAATTGAAACAACAAAGAAATTGATTATATTTATAAAACAGAACCATAGATAATCAAGGCATGAAAAAAATAATGAAATACGGCTTATTAGTCTTTATATCTATAATTTTATTTTCATGCAATACTTCAAGAAATACGATATCTCCACGAAATTTTGAACAGATTTATAATCCGGCCAGTTCTTCTGTTCATCCTGAAATTGCAGTCTATAATAGTTCTGATACCAGCTCTTTAATTGTAGAAAAAATTTATACTAAAGAATTACTTTTTAATAATGCAAATTCCGATAATGAATTATTAGCACGGGTTAAAGTTATATACAATTTATACGATATAGATAATAAACATGCCATTATTGATAGTTCAACTATGACATATAAATTCGAGAAAGATTCAAAAGTTTCATATCACATAATCGAAATTCCTGTTTATAGCAGAATTGGGAATACTTATATTCTGGAAATTATTACTTCGGACTTGAATCGAAAAAGTCATCAGTATACTTTTTGCAGAGTGAATAGGAACAAAGAGTTGAGTAATTTAGATGTAAGTTCAATTAATAAATCAAATGGTGAAATTATTCTGGATCCTTATATAAAAACTCAAAGAGAATTTCTATTAAAGAACTATAAAAAAGATTATGATTCTTTATTTGTACATTTTTATTCGAACGATTTTACTACTCCGGATCCACCTTTTATGGAGGATACAGTAATTGAAGAATTCGAAACTCCTGATACAAACTGGGTGTGCTATTTAGATTCTGTTAAGTATCAGAATTTTAGTGCAGAAGGGATTTACTATTTTACAGAAACAGAACAGCTCGATTTAGAGAAGGGTTTCTCTTTATTTAATTTTGGAGAACGATTTCCTTTGGTCCAGACTCCAACTGATTTAGCAAAACCAATCGTTTATTTAGATTCTTTAGATTTAATTCAAAGGAACGATTCAACAGGGAAACTTACTAAATTGTCAGTGGATAACTATTGGCTTGGTAAAGCTAATAATATGGATAAATCGAGAGAATTATTAAAGATTTATTATAATCGGGTGATGTTTGCAAATATGTATTTTACTTCGTATAAGGAAGGATGGCAAACAGATAGAGGAATGATTTATATTATTTATGGTTTGCCCGATTATTTGTTTAAATCAGGAAATGAAGAACGATGGATTTATAATCCGGAAGGAACGGGGCCTGGAATAACATTTATATTTAAACATATTCAATCACCATTTAGTTCTAATCATTATATTTTAGATCGGGAAAAACTAAAAGCAACAGGTTGGTACGATGCTATTAAAATGTGGGAGAAGGGCGAGGTATTGTATTTTCAAAATTAAGAGAGATGAAACAAGAGAAAGATTTTATATTTGGAATAAGAGCGGTTATAGAAGCAATAAAATCGGGAAAACAGATTGATAAGCTAATGGTTCGTTCTGGTTTAAAGGGTGAGTTATTTGCCGAGCTAAAGGATCTTGTAAAAGACATGGACTTATCGATGCAATATGTTCCAAATGAGCGTATCAATCGAATAACCATGAAAAATCACCAGGGAGTTTTAGCTTTTATTTCTCCGATAGAATTTCAAAATATTGAAAATATTTTACCTTCACTATACGAGCAGGGAAAAACACCTCTTTTTGTAATCCTTGATAAAGTGACCGATGTGCGTAATTTTGGAGCAATTACACGTACTGCAGAGTGTGCTAAAGTTGATGCCATTATTATTCCAGAGAAAGGCTCGGCACGTATTTCGGCCGATGCAGTAAAAACTTCGGCAGGAGCCCTACATAAAATACCGGTTTGCCGGGTTAAGAGTTTATCTAAAACCATAAAATATTTACAGGAAAGTGGAACTCAAATAGTTGCTGCTACAGAAAAAGCTGATGATTTATACTACCAGGTCGATTTTACTCTTCCAACTGCAATCTTAATGGGAGCCGAAGATAAAGGTGTTGATATAGAATACCTGAGAGTAGCCGATCAGATGGTGAAAATTCCTATTCTTGGCGATATTGAATCTTTAAATGTTTCGGTTGCTGCTTCTATTTTTATTTATGAAGCGGTTAAACAAAGAATAAACTAAACTGATTTTAAAGTAAACATAAATCTGGATCCATTACCTGGATGACTTTCGGCCCATATTTTTCCTTGATTTAATTCTATAAACTCTTTACAAAGAATTAATCCCAGACCTGTTCCTTTTTCCTGGTTAGTTCCCGGATTTGAAAAACTCTGATCAATTTTAAAGAGTTTTTCCAAATCTTTCTTCGAAATTCCTATTCCCTGATCTGCAATTTCAACTTTAATGCATCCATTCTCTTCAGTAGCGCCAATATAAAATGAGCTTCCGGGGTGAGAAAACTTAATAGCATTTACGATTAAATTTCTAAAAACAGTACTAATCATATTGATATCGGCAAATACTTCTTTATCGTTACTAATAACAACATTAGCTTTAATTTTCTTCTCTTGCATTAGTTCATTGAATAGAGGTAGAATGCTTTCAATGAGTTTTTTTAACTTAAATTTTTCAGGATGTATTTTAATGTTGCTGGTTTGAGATTTTGACCATTCTAAAAGATTTTCAAGTAATGAATAGAGTTGTTTCGACGACTGATTCATTTTTAGAATGAGGTCGTGTGTATCTTCAATAGTTAATTCTTTAAAATCCTGGGCAAGAAAGTTTGTCTGAGTTAAGAATCCTCCTATGGCTCCTTTAAGATCGTGCGATATGATAGAGAAAAACTTATCTTTAGTATTGTTAAGTTTGTTAAGTTTTTGAGTTTGTTCGGTAATTTTTTCGTTCTTTTTTGATAATAATTTTAGGGCTTTCTTTTTTTCACGACCTTGGAAATATACTAAAAGAAGAAGAAATATAATTATACCAAAGGCAATACTTAAACCTATAATTATAGTCTTATTTAGAAGATTTTGTTTGTAAAGTAAATCAATTTCTTTTTCCTTCTTACTTGTTTCATATTGTATTTCGAGTTCAGCAATTTCTCTTCTCGACTCCTGGCTTAATCTTTTGTTTCGCAAATCATTGTATAGTTCAAAATAGTAAAGCGATTTTTGAAAATCAATTTTACGTTTATACATATCGTATAAACATTTATAATTTATTTCAAGAGTATGCATATTGCCAATATTCTCAGCTATTTCAATACTTCGGTTAAAATTACTTAAAGCTTTATCGTATTTATTAAGCATACTGTAAATTTCGCCAATGTTTAATAAGGATGTTGCAATGCCGGGTTTGTGCCCAATGGAAGTTTCAATGGCATATGAATTTTTATAATACTCCAAGGCCTTATTATAATCGCCCATATGAAAATATAATACTCCTATGTTATTTAATGTACTGCTTAGACCTGTCGAATCTTTTAATCTTTCTTTAATACTTAAACTTTCCAGATAATATTGAATTGCTATTTCATATTTTTCAATATGTCGATATACAATTCCGAGGTTATTATATGCTGTGGCTATACCTTCAATATCATCCTGTTTTATGTTTGTTTCAAGAAATTTTTCAAAATATTCTATGGACTTATCTATTTCATCCATATAAAAATAAGCTTCTCCTAAAAATGAACTTGCCAGATCGATAAATTTTAGATTGCCTTTTTCTTCAGAAATCATTAATAATTCACTGGCATATTTAATGGCTTCTTCCACAGAGTTATCCATATAATAATCAACAATATGTCGAAGTGATTTCATTCTTATGGTATCTTCTTGATCATACAGAACTTTTAATAAGCTATCAATTTGGTTTGATTGACCGAAATTGTAAACAGGATTAATAAGCAAGAATAGAATTAATATTTTGAATGTTTTAAACATTTTCTATTATTCGTAAGGGTTATAACAAGGGGTTAAAGATATAAATTTATCTTTAACTTAAAACTGACTAATATTAGCTCGTAGAGGAAGAACTAATGAATATTGTTTTTAGGAAGTGTAAAAATAAATGATGAACCTTTGTTAAGTTCGCTTTCAACTTTTATCTCTCCACCATTTTTTTCTATAAATTCTTTACATAATATAAGGCCAAGGCCCGAACCTTTTTCCTCAGAAGTTCCTTGGGTAGTTAAATGCTGATCAATCTTAAAGAGTTTTTCCTGATCTTCTTTTCGTATTCCTACGCCATTATCAACCACCGATATCTCAACATTATTTTCCTTGTTCTTGCATCGAATAATAATTTGTCCATCAGGATGTGTAAATTTTATGGCATTACTTAACAGGTTTCGAATTACTGTTGAAATCATATTTTCATCAACAAAAACCAATGTCTTTTCATCAACACCTAAATGCACTCGTAAGTTTTTATCTTCGATGTTAATCATTAAAGTATCAATAGTTTCATCGATCATTTTTCTTACAGAAACAAATTTGGGTTCGTAGCTTATGCTTCCTGTTTGTGTCCTCGACCATTGCAGTAAGTTCTCCAATAGATTATACAGCTGTTTCGATGCCTGGTTCATTACATCAATAAAATCTTTGCTTTCAGTTTCTGTGAAGACATCAAAGTTAGTGGTTAAAATTTCAGTAAGATTCAGAAATCCCGCAATAGGATTTCTTAAATCGTGAGCGATGATAGAAAAGAATTTATCCTTGCTGGCATTTAATGCTTTTAGATTTTCACGGTGAAGTTCAATTTCTTCCTTTTGTAAACTAATCGTTTTTTTAGCTTTCTTTAAATCAATCATCTTACCAAAAAGTTCAATGGTACGATCCCTGAATTTTTGGTTTGAATTTTCGAGCAAAATTTGATGATTCTCAATTTCTTTTTGCTGGGCTTCAAGTTTTTCGTTTTGGTGACTAATGGTTTTTTTAGCTTTCTTTAAGTCAATCATTTTGCCAAATAACTCAATAGTCCTGTTTCGAAATTTTTCGCTATCGACTTCTAATTTTTTTTGCTGCTTCTCAAGTTCAATTCTTTGAAGTTCTAATGTCTTAAATTGATCGAAAATAATATCCTGGGCCTTTTCAAGATTCTCAATTTTACCGGTAAGTTCAACATTTTCTTTTAATGATTTTTCTAAAGATTCCAGAGTTTCTGATTTTGCAGATTGTATCAATTTAGAATCTGTAGCAGTAATCTCATCATTATGTAGACTCCCAGTTTTGTTCACTAATAGTTAATATATTACTTAGGTTTGATCGAGTAAAATAGTTCGACGAAAATAGAAAAAATATACAAGATTATCTACGGATTAAAACATTAAATGTTTCTTTTCATTTTTCTTCCAACCTGCTTGATAATCATAATCAACAAAGTAGATTTTTAAATCTGCCTGGTAGTCGTATTTGGTAAAATATATTTTTTTGTCGGCTTGATAATCATGGCTTGTAAAGAACCATAAGCCTTTATTTTCTTTGGCTTGGTAATCGTATTTTACTTTATAAACCAGCAAATCTGCTTGGTAAGCATATTTTGTAACAAAAACTTTAACATCAGCCTGATAATCGTGATCAACTGAATAAACTTTTTGAGCAGAAGCATGATAAAACGAAATAATTGAAAATAATATGATTAAAGTTAAATGTCTCATCCTATTTGTTTAAAAATCTAAAATCATCACCACTTGGGTTTTGGAATATACTTAATTCAAATTCAGATGCAACAGCTAAAATATGATCGAAAATATCTGCTTGAATTTGTTCATATACAGCCCAGGCTTGCTCTTTACTAAAACAATAAATCTGAATTGGTAATCCTTTCTCGGTAGGCTGCAAGTGTCTAACAATTAATGTATAGCCAGAGCTGCTACTATGAATTCTTGGGTGATTTTCCAGGTAAATCTCAACGTACTTTCTAAAAACTCCAACATTGGTTAAGTTTCTTCTACTTACACGATCATTATCATCAATGTTTAATTGCTTATTATATTCTTCAATTTCTGTTTGTTTTTCTTCGATGTATTTCTGAATAAGCTTTATCTTTTTGAACTTATCTAACATTTTAGCATCACAAAATGTAATGCTTTTTAAATCAACATGTAAAGATCGGGCTATTCTTCTTCCTCCCGATTCTTCCATTCCTTTCCAGTTTTGGAACGATTCCGAAATTAAGGCATAAGTAGGAACCGTGACGATCGTTTTATCAAAGTTTTGAACTTTTACCGTGTTTAAAGTAATCTCCATTACGGTACCATCGGCATTACGGCTAGGCATGGTAATCCAGTCGCCTGGTTTTACCATCTGGTTAGCAGAAAGTTGTATGCTTGATACAAAGCCCAAAATGGTATCTTTAAATACTAATAAAAGGATAGCAGCAATAGCTCCTAAACTTGCAAGTAATGTACCAGGAGATTTTCCTAATATAACAGACAATATAAAAATAACACCAAAAGCATAAATGATTATTTTGATACTTTGAATATATCCTTTAATTGGTCTTTCATTCGATATAGGAAGCGTTTGATAAGCTTCGTGTAAAGCATTTAAAAAGGCATCTAAAACCAGCATACCAACAAATATCATATAGATATAAGTAACCGATTGAACAAGAGCTGCAGTATCTGGGAAGTCTGACAAGCCTATTTCTGCAAAATAATAAATAATAATTGCTGGTACTAAGTGCGATAATCTTTTAAAAACTTTTTGTTGGAATACAATATCATCCCAACTATATTTTGTTTTCTTTACTAAACCACGAATAATCCTAAATAAGATTTTGTTTGTGATGACATAAGCAAGAAATGCAAGAATTATAATAAATATTATAATGATAGCAGATTTTGTAAGAGATGCATATTGGTTCGAAAGGCCCCAATTAATTAATAGTTCTTTCAATTTTAATCCTAAACTTGAATTCATAGTCAAATAAGTGTTTCAATTTTTGTTAATTTGTAAATGTAAGAAATTTAAAAAAGTTAGTTATGAGATCGATATTATTTTTTCTGTTACTAATTATTGCTCAGTCGTGTGTGCAAAAGTCAGATTATGAAAGATTCTTTGAGGAAGGGTCTATGAGAGTTGATTTTAATTTTTATGGTGATGCAGATAACGAAGAGGTTAAATTAGTAAATATTACCAAGGAGCCTTTTTGGGGCGGATCAAAAACAATTTTTGTTGATGAATTGAATTATGGCGAATACAAATTTGAAATTTTAGATCTGAAAACAAAGCAAGTAATTTATTCAAAGGGATTCTGTACTTTGTTTGAAGAATGGCAAACTACACTTGAAGCCGATACAGTATTTCGTGAATTTCCACAAACAGTTTTATTTCCAATACCTAAAAAAGCTATTGAGTTAAAAATTTATAGTCGATTGTGGGAAGGTGGTTTCGAAGAATTATTCTCGTTCGAAATTGAACCAAAAAAGTATGGAGAGAATAATGAATTGGTAAGTTATCCGGTTGTAAAGATGATTGATCGTGGCGATCCATCGGTAAAAGAAGATTTAGTTTTTATTGCGGAGGGGTATACAAAAGATGAAATGCAAAAATTTGAAGATGATTCAAAACGCTTCATTGATTATTTATTTTCATTAGAACCTTATAAATCAAATAAAGATAAGTTTAATGTTTGGCTGGTGAAATCAGAATCAGAAGAATCTGGTACAGATATTCCAGGTGATGATATCTATGTAAACACAGTCATAAACAGTAATTTTTACACTTTTGGAAGTGAGCGTTATTTAACAACCGAAGATTTTTTTGGAGTTAGTAATGTAGCATCTTTAGTTCCATACGATGATATTTGTATTCTTGTAAATTCTGAAAAATATGGTGGTGGTGGTATTTACAAACACTATTGCATTTCAACCGTTGATCACGCTTTGTCGAACGAAGTTTTTGTTCATGAACTGGGACATTCATTTGCTGGTTTAGGTGATGAATATTATACATCATCGACAGCGTATAATGATTTCTTTAATTTAGAAATTGAACCCTGGCAACCCAATTTAACTACATTAAAAGATTTTGATGCTAAATGGAAATTGTTAGTTGAAGAAGGTACGCCAATTCCAACACCTCGTGAAGAAGGTTTTGAAACAACAGTTGGAGTATACGAAGGTGGTGGATATGTAAGTAAAGGAATGTATAGTCCATTTGTGGATTGCAGGATGAAAACAAATGAACCTAAGGAATTTTGTCCTGTTTGTCAGAGCGCTATTTTAAAAATGATTCATACCAAAACAGAATAAAAAAATAAACCCGAAACCTGTTATGGTTTCGGGTTTAAAAAATCGTTACGCGGCAGTTTATTCTTTTCGAATGTGCTTTTTTGCGATAAAGTAGTAAATAACTAAGCCAATACCACCAAATAGGAAAATCATAGACAGATATGCAACACCATCATTTAAATGAGTATATTCTTCTAAAATTTCACCCATTAAGAATCCAATAGCAATACCTATAAAGAATATTCCATATTTTAAACTTGGTGAAACATTCGACTCACTATTGAAAATAGCAGCAGTAAGTCCTTTATCGATAAGAGCTAATCTTTCTTTTCTTCTTACATATAAATGAAAGATTCCATAAACTACTGCAAAAAATGCTATTCCTACTAAAAATCCTAAATCGTCCATAATAAATTTGTTTTAATTTAACATCGTTTAATGCTATGACGCCCGGTATTAAAATCAGGTTACACTTTTATAATTTTAAAATGTTAAAATTTTCTATAATACATATTAATATTGGATTTATTACGAAATGATTTTTGTAATTTGCACTGTAATTACTTTAATAAAGATGAAATATTAAAGAGTTTCATTATTCGGTATTTTTATTTCGAAACAATGTAACCTGTCTTCAAAGAAAAGCGTCATAGTAAAAAACAAAAATAGGATTGAAACAAGATAAATATTATATCGAACGCGTTTTAAGAGGTGATGTAAATGCTTATAGCTTTTTAGTTGATGCATATAAAGGTATGGTTTATACTATAGCATTCCGTTTGCTAAAAAATAGCCAGGATGCAGAGGAATTGGCTCAGGATACTTTTGTAAAAGCATTTAATTCATTGAAAAATTTTAAATTTGAATCGAAGTTTTCAACATGGTTGTATCGAATAACATACAATGGCGCTATTTCAAAATTAAGAAAGAAACAAGTTGAAGTTTATGATATTGATGACGTTAAATTGCCGGAAACTGAAATAGTTTCAACTCACAATGCAATCAATGAGCTCAATCGTATTGAACAAAAAAAATATATTAACGAGGCACTTGAAAATTTGAAAGAAGAGGATGCATTTATTATAAGCTTATATTATTTGCAAGAAAGTTCAATTGAGGAAATAAGTGAAGTAACCGAACTATCAATCTCTAACGTAAAAGTAAAATTGCATAGGGCACGAAAGCGATTTTACGATGAGCTAAAAGTAATATTAAAAGAAGAAGTTAAAGCAATCTTGTGATATGAATAATAATACATTGGATATGGACGAATTTACTAAAGAATTAATTCGTAAATCAGAGGTTATGGAACCGGGAAAAGGCTTTACAAAAAATGTAATGAGTCAAATTCTTAAAAATCCTGCGGTTAAAGTTAAGTTCGTAACAAATGATGATAAAAAAAGTAACATTTGGTTGTTTATTTCTTTAGGAGCAATGCTTGTTGGGCTTTTTCTTTTTTATTTTATTAAATATGGATTTAGCTTTAGAGATGCTGCTGAAGGTTTTCAAACACCAACTTACTTAAAGGCTTTTACTGAGTTGTTTTCAAAGTTCTGGAACGAATTAAGTTTATCTCCATACATATTAATTGCTTTGGTTGGAGTTATCTTTTTAGTGCTTATTGACAAAACAATAGTAAAATATCTTTATTCAATTTAAAAAACTAACACTTTCATAATTAGGCTGTAATAAATTACGGCCTTTTTTATTTTTTTATTATTGGCTTATTTTCTTAGATTTGGTTGAAATTAACTACATCCTTTCTTTAAGTTGAGACCGTTAGATAATAAAGTCATTGTTGAGGGAATTCGCAAACAGGATAAGCAAATTCTTCAGGATATCTATCTTAATTATTTCCCAGCTATAAAGCGACTTATACTAGATAATAGTGGCTCGGAGCAAGATGCAAAAGATGTATTTCAGGAAGCTATAATTATTATTTACAGGAAAGCCAAAGAAGGTAACTTAAAACTTACATCTTCGTTTAAATCATATATATATGGTATTTGTAGATTTATCTGGATTAAGCAGTTAGCAAAAAATAAGGAGGATTCGGAAAAACTGGAGGGATATATAGAGTATGAAGAGGTTCCAGATATATCTACAGATGAATATGAAAAAAACGAACAATATAAATTGTACCAGAAGCATTTTAAAAGGCTGGGAGAAGATTGTCAGAAATTATTGCAGTTATTTTTAAAAAAAGTACCTTTAAAAGAAATAGCTCAAGAGTTAGGTATTGATAGTGATCAGTATATTAAACGAAAAAAGTATAAGTGTAAAGAGCAGCTTATCAGATATATTAAAAGTGATCCGAATTATAAAGAATAGTGATGGAGAGTAAATTCGATTTAATAGAAAGGTATTTAATGCATGACATGTCGGTGAAGGAGCAACTTCAATTCGAAGAATTATTAATTAATGATCCTGAACTACAGAAAGAATTTGCTCTTAGAAAAGAAATCAATCATGCAATACAAGAAGAAGATATCATAAACCTAAGAAGTGAATTAGGGGAGATGATGAATAAGTCATATTCTTCAAAAACAAGGAAAATTTACTTTTATTCTGCTGTAGCAGCAATTATTACTTTAGTTATTACAATAGGAAGCATATATTTTTCTCCATTCTATTCCAAAAGTAATCATGATTTATTTCAATCTTATTACCATTCATATCCTGCTGTGACTTCATATCGATCGCAAGTTGATCAAAATGATCCTGAGAAAGTTCTTCATGATGCATTAAAACATTATGAAGATGGAGAGTTTGCTTTGGCTTCTGAGTTATTTCGGGATGCCATAAAAAAAGATTCTTTGAATTACATGAGCCAGTTTTATTTAGCCATTTGTGAAATGGAAAGTAATAATTTCAAGGAAGCAAAGAATCTTTTAATCAAATTAACAAAAAACAATAAACATATCTTTTGGGAACAAGCGCACTGGTATTTAGCTTTGGTTTATTTAAAACAAAACGAGAATGATCATGCAAAGACTATTTTAAATCTCATTGTTAGTGAGGATATGGCTCAAAAATCAGATGCAGAAACCATATTAAAATTGATGGATTAATTCTTTCTTCTTTTTACGAGAATTCCTGTAATGATAAGTACTACGATAATTCCTAAATAAATAAAATACTTTAAGTGCGAGTTGAATAATGCACTATTATTGCCAATAACTACATATCCTGACCAGAAATATGGATGCGATTTTAACTGATCGGCATTTTGGATAAAGTCAATTTTTGATTCTTGTAATGCATCCGACTTACTTTTACCATTTAGAAGCTTTTCATAAAATTTGGTCATTAACTTTACTCCAGATTTATCTTCAACAGTCCATAAAGTCATGATAATAGAAGGACATCCTGAATAAATAAATCCACGAGCCATACTCATTACACCTTCTCCACGATGCAGTTTTCCACTACCGCTGTTACACGAACTTAAAACTGCCATTCGACTGTTTAAATGCATATTGTACAATTCATAGGTATTTAAGAAACCATCTTCAGTGCTATCAACATGCTGTGTAAAAGCCATTTTTGAATACATTGGATTGGTATCATCCATAATAGTGTGCATGGCTAAATGCAGGATATCATAATCAGCAGCTATTTCTTTAAATGTTTTTTCGTTGGCTTCATTCCCAATGTATGAATCACCATTAAGTAGTTTTGCAATGGTTTCCACTTCTACTTTAATTCCCTTTAAAGGGAAAAGCTTTTCGCGGTATTCTTGACGAAATGATGAGTAATTTTCAGGTAAAGAATTAATATTATTATAAGTAGGGGCAAAAGCAGCAAGTTTTTTGATGGCTGTTTTTTGTTTTTTATTATCCATTAAAAATTGAGCAGAATAGGAATAACTAAACTGGTGATTATATAGTAAATAAGGTAAGTCTTTATAATTAATTCTATCGTATGAGTTCTTTTCACTAATTAATACCTCGAAAGGTAAGTAAGCAAGTTTCCCATCGGGTACAATGATTAAGTTTTTGTGTTTTATTTTATTTTCAAATGGCTTTAGAAGTTGATTGTATATATATAACGATGATTCCTGGTATTGGTTAAACTCATCATATCCATGCTCCGAAAAATTATTGTTCGATAAAGAAGCAAGCAGTTTATCTAAATGATGATGAAACAAAGAATCAATTTTATTTACGTATATATCCGAATGATGTTTACTTATGGTGAAAGTGTATAATCTGTCATTCGTAAAAAAGTATTCTAGTAATAAATCCTTGTGTTTTAAGTTCTTCTGTAATTGTTTTATCGTAAAGTTGTTTTTTACATGCTTAAGACTAAAATATTCCTCGTAATGATCTTCAAGATAAGAGATTAAGTGATCGTATTGTTGTTTTTCTTCAAACAAGTATTTATTCCAGTATTCCAGTTTATTTTGATCAGGGCTTTTCTTTTTCGTTTCTTCATAAATTAACTCTTCGTAACCCCAAATGCTTTTTTCGAGTTTCTTTTCTTGAAGTAATAATGAATCAGGGATTCCCCCTATATTTAATGCTTGATTATTTTGCAAAGCCTCGGTTAATATGGCCGATTTACCTGCCTCACTATAATTTATGGCTTTTTCAAGATATATTTTCCCCTTCGTTAATTGATACAAATCAAAACATGTTTGTAATGCCTTTGAAAAGGTTTCAAATTCATTGTCAGCTAAAAATAATTTACTCTCTTCGCTAATATAACCCGATCGAATTTTACCAATAACATCAATGGCCAAATCATATGTTATAAGACTTTGCTTAAGATATTCAGTATCCTTTTTTTGATTTCCTAATTCTGATAATATATTAGCCTTATTTTTTAATGCTGTTAGAAAATGAGTTTTTGATAATACTTCGTTGATGGAAGGATTCGTAAAAAAGTCTTCGTTATTATAATCCGGAGCTAATGCAATTAAGGCTTGTTGGAAATATACTAGAGCACTATCAGGCTGATTATATCTTACATAATGGTTACCAAGTTCATTAAAGTAATCAGATATGGAAGGATGTTTTAATCCAAAATTATTTATATAAATTTTATTTACAAGATTAAAATAATGGGATGCCTGAGTTCTATCGTTTTGTTCAGAAAGGAATATAGCATAGTTATTATAGTGTAGAGCAATGTTAATATTGCAACTGTCATTATAATATTCTATTGCTTTATTGATGGCTTTTTGATAATAGATTTCTGCTAAATTATAGTTATATAAGTTTTTATAACATATTGCTAAATTACCATAAGTAGCATATGATCTTTTACTTCCTCTTTTTAGTTTTATGCTTTTTAAGTAATATTTTATAGCTTTTTGAAGCTCTTTTTGATTAAGATATATATTACCAAGGTTATTATAAGCACTTGCTAGCCGATGTTTGTTGTTAATTGAATCTTTATTAAAAATATTAACTGAACGATTTAAAAAAGTTTCAGCCTTAGAATAGTCCTGCTGGACCTTGAAAATATTAGCTTTATTCATATAAACTAAAGCAAGTAAAAATTCATTATTTTCAGCTATGTAGATTTTCTCAGCATGATCATAATATTTTATAGCTTCCAAATATTTCCCCAGGAGCTTATTAATGATACCTATACTTTGATATGCATTAGCCAAAAAAGTTTTATCAGTTTTTGTATTATTCTCATATATTTCAACAGAAAGCTGTGTGTAAAATAATGCACTATCTAGAATACCTTTTTTCCCATACTGAAGACCCAGGTCGTAATATTTATTTGCAATCTTAATAGAATCAGATGAGGTAAGAGTATAAGCATTAAGTTTTAGACTTGTCAAACTTAATATGGTAACAAGAATAAGTAGTTGATATTTATAGTTCTTAAACTTCATGATGCTTTGTACCAATAATACTTAAAAAAAATGAAAAAGTTCTAAAAAAAACAATTAAAATAAACGGCAGAAAATCAACGTTATACAAGAATTATTACTAAATATTTTAAAAAAAACCAAAAACAGGGGGTCACCTTTTATCAAATTCCGGAATATATAAGTGGAACAACATTAAGGAAATAATAATAATAAATAAACCATGAAAACTTTAAAAAACTTTTTCGGAACTCAAGAAACAAAAAAAACAATCAATAATTTTTCAAATACATTAAATATAGAATCTATGTTGATGATTAAAGGTGGAGAAAATGCTGATGATGAAGGATGGCCACCTTCAACAGGATCAGGATCATCAACAGAGCAGAGTTAAGTACTCCCTTTCGATTCAAATATACGTTCTTAAAGTGTTGGCCAACTCAATGTCATGTTGGGTTGGCCTTTTCGTAGAAATTAATTAACAAAAAAGATATGGAAACCAACTTAAACTTAATTGAAAAATATATCGATGGAGAGTTGGAAGGAAAAGAACTGCTCAATTTTGAGACCTTACTTTCAACCGATCACGATATGAAGCAAGATTATAACCTGAGTTTGGGAATAAATAACTCAATTATGGAAGAAGATGTGATGGCGCTTCGCGAAACCATGGACTACATGTATCAAGATGAAGCAAAAGTAAAACGCATTCCATCAACATTTTCCAAACGTCGTTTTTATTATGCAGCAGCATCAACAGCATTGTTACTAGCTGCCGGTGGAGTCATGCAACATTTGCAGCAACCGGATTTGGATAGCTTTGCAGCTTTTGAAAAATACTACACCCCTTACGAGGTATCTGTAACCTATCGTTCAGGTAATCTGGAGATTGATAGGGTTCTTATCAATGCATTAGAGCATTATGAGGAACAAGACTATGAAGAAGCTCTTGTGCTTTTTGAAGAAGTGTTGGAATACCGACAAAATGATATGGCTGCTACTTTATATTCTGGAATCTCGTACATGGAAGAAGAACGTTATCAGAAAGCGGCTAAGTCTTTCAATAGTATCATTGAAAATAACGATAACCTATTTATTGAACAGGCAAAATGGTATTTGGCCATGTGCTATCTGAAAACTGAGAAGACAGATAAAGCTAAAATTGTATTAAACGAGATTATTAAAGAAGAAAGTTATTATAAATCAGAAGCAAAAAAGTTATTAAAAGATCTTATCTAACAAAATCAATTGTAAGATGAAAAACAATACAAAAACAATTGACGAATATATTATTGGGGATAAGCAAAATCGGGAGAAAACAGAAAAAATAAGTTTCCTGTCTCATATTTCGCATGGGATTAGGACACCTCTAAACTCTATCATGGGTTTTTCCAGGCTATTAAACTTACGGAGTAAGACAGATTCAAAACAACAAGAATACATACAGGGGATTTTAAACGGCAGCAATTTGTTGCTTCAGTTTGTTGATAATGTGATGGATTTATCACAATTTGAATCAGATAGCTATACTTTGAGAGTTGAAAAATATGATTTAAATAAAGTACTTTGGGAATTTACAGAAGAGTTTTATAATCAAAGGATCGAAAATAGCGAAACGAATATCAACCTCATGCTCATTTGGGATGCTCATATAAGTGACCTTGAAATAGAGACTGATTCAGCTCTTTTAAAAAAGATTCTGCAAAGAATGATAAACCTTGCATTGGTTAAGTATCCTACCCAGGAGTTTGAGTTAGGCTATCGTAAAATAAACGGAGGTTCGTTAAACTTATTTGTGAGACCTGCTGGTGATACTATTAAATTGGAGTATTTAAAAGATGAATCTCCTTTTTTTAAGATCGATGAATATAATTCATTTGATTATTTTAATTATAAAGTTCTGAAAGAGTCATTAAAGGCATTAGGGGGAGAATTGTCGGACGAACAAAAAAAACAGGAGTTATCTATTCTTATTCCAAAGAATTTTTATAAAACGAAAAATGTACATATAATTTAACAGGGACTATGGGAAAGTATAATATTTTAATTCCAACTGAAAAAGGGGAAATTGCAGTGGATAGTAAGCAGGTGCTTTATGTCGAGGCAGATATACACCAAGTACAAGTTGTTTTAATCGATGATCAGAGAATCCCGGTTAGATTAAGCATGAATGAAATGGAGTATTCATTAAGTAAACGTGGATTTTTTAGATTTAACAGGAAATACCTTGTAAATCTGCGTTATGTAGAGGTTGTGTTTCCATACAATGCATCCAAGGTAGTTCTGGAGAACGGGAAAGAGATCTTTGTTAATCATAATAAAAAAGATGAGTTATTTGAAAGTTTAAAAGAAGTTTATGATCTACATGAGTTAGTATAAATTCGATTTGGGTTTGTGTTATTAAATTGAGATTTAGTCCATCTCCATTCAGATATGATTGGAGATGGCAATTATTAACCTAATAAAAGTTATTTTATGGAAACTTTATTAAAAACAGATGATAGAAAAATGAATAGTAAAATAAATGATGTAGTTTGTTTTTATCTAGAATCAAATTTTATAAAAGTAAGCTATTACAATGGTGAAGAATCTATCATTGAAAATGATTTTATAGGCATTATCCATAAATTACCTCAAAATAAGTTTTTTCAAGTCAATGAATCAACCATTATCAATGCGGATTATATAAAGAAGATTCGATATTGTAATCCTAAAAAAGTGTTACTGCAGAAAGGATTAGAGTTAAATATTTTACATAATAAATATGATGAACTTATTGAGTTTATGAAAAAAAAATATGAAATAGCATAAAGATTTATGTTGCAAGAGAAGAAGATTATTGTTACAAATAATGATTTATTATTAGTTAAAGGTCTTAATGAGGTTGTATATTTAGAGTCTTTAGGGAAGAACACTAAAACATATTGTTGTGAAGGCAAAGAGTATATAATTAAGAAATGCTTAAGCCAGATTGAAGAAAGTTTGCCATCAGAGAAATTCTTTAAGATTCACAAGTCCTTTATCATAAATATTGACTATCTAAAAGGAATTAATGTAAATGCCCACAAGACAGTTCTTCTTCATGATGGTATTGAATTGAATGTTGCTTACCGAAAGTATAAAGATTTTATGGAGTTTGTAAAAAACAAATTTGAATTTTGGCAATAATCAATGCTAAATTTTTTAATAATGCCTAATGAGTAGTACACTTATTAGGCATTGTTGTTTATAACTTTTTGTCAAAGAATACCATACGAAAAATCTATTTGTATATACGAAATTACCTTAATACAATACGATGAAGTATATTGAGTATTGTTTTAAACTTAGTTACTAAAGCATCTTAAAAGATTTTTCTTTCATTTTAGTTAATTTTAATATACGAGCTAGAAGGCCTATGCCGAAAAGCCTTTAACAGAGTAGGTGAACTTAAAATTAATTGATTATGAAAAAGAAAAGGTTTAACAAAAAATTAATTTTAAAAAGAGAAGTTATCTCAAAACTAGATTTGAGAAAAGTAAAAGGTGGAGAAAAGCCAATGGATACACAGGTTTATGTTTGTGATACTGATGAAGTACCTGGGATGTGTCATACTGTGAGTTGTGCTGTGTGTTGATAATTAATTGATTGTGTGAGTGTCTTAGGTGGATTTTAGCTAGGGCACTCATAATAATTTATTCAGATAAATTAAATTAACAAAGCAATTTTTTTAATGGGGAGAAATATATAGTTAAAAAAATACTAAAAATGAGTTGTAAACCAATACTTGGATTAGATATTATCTTATTAGAAGATAAATTAGCTAAAATTGGATATAAGTTAAGAGAGCAAATTGATTATAAACATTGTCATGGTATAATGGGAGGTAAAGTGGGGATAGCACTTTTTTTATTCTATTATGCAAAATATATGGATAATCAAATCCTTTATGACCATGCTCTAGATTTATTGTCAGATGTTATTGATAATATTAATAATGGATTTAATTTTCATACGCATGCAGCAGGAATAGCAGGAATAGGTACAACTGTTGAGATACTGGCGCAGGAGGATTTTATTGATGCTAACACAGAAGAACTACTTGGAAGTGTAGATAAATATTTATACCAGTTAATGCTTACTGAACTTAAAAAAGGAAATTATGATTTTCTTCATGGGGCAACAGGGTTAGCGTTATATTTTTATAAAAGGCAATCATGTAAGAACAGGACTAAATATTTGTCAGATTTTGTTGAGGAATTAGACAAGATAGCCTATAAAGATGAAAGCGGAATTAGATGGTTATCCGTGTTAAATCGGGAGAAAAATATAAATGGATTTAATTTAAGTTTATCACATGGATTAGCAAGTATTATTGCTTTTTTGAGTAAGTTGTATACTACTGGTATTGAACAAAAAAAAGTAAAAGAACTGATAAATGGTTCTGTAAAATATTTACTTAATCAACAACAAGATATTTCAATATATAAATCAAATTTTCCTACGTGGGTTTGTGAAACAGAACCAAATACACACAGCAGGCTTGCCTGGTGTTATGGCGACTTGGGGATAGGAATCACATTATGGCAAGCTGGTAATAATATTGATAATAAAATATGGAAAGAGAAAGCTGTTAAAATGTTGTTACATTCTACCAAAAGAAGAGATTTAAAAGAAAATTCAGTTATTGATGCAGGATTATGCCATGGCACAGCAGGAATAGCTCATATATATAACAGGATGTTTCATTATACAGAAAAAGAGGAATTTAGAGATAGCGCTTCGTATTGGTACAAAGAAACTCTAAAGATGGCAAAATTTGAAGATGGTTTAGCAGGATATAAAGCCTGGCGATCACCAAAATATGGAGGCTGGCAAAAAGAATATGGGTTTTTAGCAGGTATAGCAGGTATCGGCTTAACATTTATTAGTGCTATTTCAGATATTGAACCTAATTGGGATGAATGTCTTTTATTATCTTAATTTAAGTATAAATATTGAGTTGTAGAGAGGATATCAGAGGATCGGCTCTTTCAAAATATGTATTAAAAGGATTAACTTTAAACTAACAAAAATATAGAATTATGAATACGCTATGTAAAATTATAATAAGCACCTTAACTGCTTATATATTGTTAATTCTGCCTTTAACGGTAATATGTCAAGAAAATCAAAGGCAACTATATTTTGAAGAATTATACATTCATACTGATAAATCAATATATACTCCAGGAGAAGATTTATGGTTTAAAGCTTATATACTTAATGAAGAATTTCATACACCCTCAAACTTAAGTAAATTACTTTATGTTAACCTTGTTGATTTTAATGGAAAAAGTATAATTTCTGATAAATTTCAAATTTACCAGGGTTATGCTAATGGAGATTTGCAGATACCTGATACTCTCAGGAAAGGAGCTTATAAAATTGTTGCATACACAGAACAAATGATTCATTATTCTCCTTCATTTTGGTTTAACTCTGAAATAATTATTAACCCTACACCTGTTAATTTATGGGAATTGAATTTTTATCCTGATTTGGATAAGTTGTCAGAAAATATTTTAACTGGCGAAATTAACTGTAAGTCATCTTCCGGATTTCCTGTTAAAAATGTTAAAATTCAGTATGAAATTGAAGTTAATAACAAAAAAATATACTCTAAAAAACTAACAACAGACTCTCTGGGAAAAGCAACTATTAATTGGAACATAAGCGAAGAAGATAAAAACAAAAACTTTATTTTGAATATAGATGCGAATTATATAAATAAAGATAAAAGCTTAAAAATTACCATTCCAAATGGTAATCGAGGTATCAACCTGAAATTATTCCCTGAAAGTGGTTGTTTTATACAAGGATTGAAGAATCAGGTTGCTTTTAAAATAACCGATAATAATGGTATGCCAATTAATTTAACAGGGACATTGCGAAATCAAGATGGGGAAATATTGAAAAAGATTAAAACTATATACGAAGGTATGGGAGTATTTTCTATTATCCCTAAAGCTAATGAGTCTTATCATATAAAATTAGACAAATCAGAATTTGGAGATTCTCTGTATGCTTTACCTAAAGCAAAAGAAAGTGGCTATATTCTATCTCTTCAAGAAACAAAAGAGTCTATCATGACTCTTATTGTTAATATGACTCCAGGTTTGAAAGGTAAAAAAGTAAAATTATCTGTTTCGAATGGATGGCAATATGAAAATCTTTTCGAATCTGATTTAGAAAATGAAAAACATTTTTCTTTTCATACATCTTCTTTACCTGTAGGGATTACAACTCTTACACTCTTCTCCAATGATTTGCCTGTTGCCGAACGCTTAGTATTTATTAACAAACATAAGAAGTTAAAGTTAAGCATTGAAACAGAGAAAAAAATATACGATCCAAGAGAAAAGGTTGAAATGAAAATTAAGGCTACAGATTTTGAAGGTAAGCCTGCTGCAGCAAATCTTTCTCTGGCTGTATCGGAAAAAAGTAAAGTTGTCGGGAATATAACAGATGTTGCATCCTACCTGCTTTTAGGATCGAAACTAAAAAGTATACGAGGTGATTGCTCATATTACCTTCAGGAAAACGAAAAAGCTGATTCTGCCTTAAATATCCTACTTATGACACATGGATGGAGAAAAATAGAAAAGATTGAAGAATACTCTAAAATTATATTAAACTATGAAAACTTACCAGGAATAAGAGGTACAGTTTACACTAAGAAAAACAAAGCAGCAAAAAAAGCCCAGGTACAAATTCTAGATACTAAAACATGGCAGGTCATTAGTACAGAAACTAACGATAAAGGGCGCTTTTTTATTCCAATAGATGATTATATTTTAATGGCAGGTAGCCAGGATTTGTCAATTAGTGCTGCAATTCCTAATAAATCTAAGGAGCTGGTTATTTCAGTTGATCCGGTTGTTAATGATACTGTCGTATCTAAATTTAAACAAAAGGAAGATATTATATTGGCATATAACCTTTCACAAAAGGTTAAAATTGCTAAAAAGGATCCAACTATTGAATATACTAACTTTGATAAGACTAGCGAGTTTATTGAAGAAGTGACAATAACTGGGGAAAAGTATGATCCTGTTTATAATGAAGTTCGAAAATCAACTTATAAAGTATATAAAAAAAATGCTGAAGAACTACATACCAACATGATGACAATGACTCCAACAGTTACTCCAATCGGCATAATAGCAGGTAAATTTCAAGATCATTCTATATTAGAGTTAATTCGTCCGATTGCCCCTCCTTTTGAAATTATTAATGGAACAATTGTTTTTAGAGGAAGAAATTCAATTACAAGGAAGTATGTCACCGGAGCTCTTTTTGTAGTTGATGGAGTACCTATGGGAAGTAATATAACCAATATGGCATGGGTTAATCCTCTAAGTGTAAAAGAGGTTAAGGTTATAACCAGTCCGGGTGCTGCTTTAAAATATGGTTCAAGCTGTAAAGGCCTCATTGAAATAACTATGCTTGAAGGGAATGAGAATGTTTTTAAGCAAGTGACAGTTGCCAAAGAAGAAAATGTTTCTATTATAAAAGGTTATAAAATAAATAAAGAATTTTACTTCCCGGATTACTCTCTCGAAATCAGTGGTGAAGAAAAAACTTTTGATTCAAGGTCGACACTTTATTGGAATCCAAACTTAATTATTGATAGTTCTGGCGAACAAAAAGTTACCTTTTTTAATGGAGATAAAAGAACTTTTTTTAGATGTAAAGTTGTTGGTGTTAATAAACAAGGGTTGTTTGGGAATTCAAGATTAGATTTTAGGGTGAATTAAAGAACTGCATTATAAACAAGTTGTTTTATTGTCGGGCCATATATGAGTAAGTTTAAATATGAAAGTTTTGACAAATTTGTTATAAGAACACCTTTATTATCGTTAAATCATATTCAAGACTATTTTTCGAAAGAATTTACTACAGATGAGGCGTTAAAAGAAATTTGTAAAAAAGCTATAGTACAAGAAGCTATTTATTTAGCATCCCCGGTTTTATTTAGTCAAATGTGTAAGTGGTTAAATAGCGAACTTAACAATAATAAAGACATTGAACGAATAAAAGTGTCCATTACAAAATACCTTCTACGAATGAGTATCCGTTGCACTCCTTTTGGGTTATTTGCCGGTTATAGTTTAGGTAAGATAGGAAATAAAACAAGCATTGAATTAAATAACAAAGATCAATTCTATGGGCATTTAAGGTTAGATATGAATTATCTCTGTGCATTAGCCTTAGATTTAGCAAAAATACCTCAGATAAAGAATCAAATTAAATTCTATCCAAATTCTAGTTTATATAAATCTGGCAATAGTTTAAGATATGTGGAATATAAATATATAAGTAGTAGAAGAAACCATTTTGTTGTTGGTGTTGATAATACAGAATACTTGCAAAAAGTATTACATGCCTCGAAAAACGGAATTAAAACCAAAGATTTAGTAAGTTTACTTGTTAATGATGAAATATCGATTAAAGAAGCACAAAGATTTATTGATGAGTTAATTGAAAGCCAGTTATTGCTAAGCGAACTAGAACCTTCAGTAACAGGTGAAGAATTTCTTAACCAGATTATAAATGTTTTAAAACCATTAAAAGGAATCGATCAGATCATAAATTTCTTACAAGAAGTTAATGACGATATAAATAAAATTAGAAATAAGCCAATTGGTATATCTATTGATCATTATTCTAAAATAATCGAGAAATTATCGAAACTGGAAACTAAATTTGATTTGAAATATTTATTTCAAACAGATTTAGTAGTATCGGGGAATGATTTAGAAGTTAGTTCGGATATTCCCAAGGATGTGTTAAAAGGTATTGAAATATTGAATAAGCTAACTCCAACAAGGGCTAATGATAATCTTTCGCAATTTAAAAAGGCATTTTATGAGCGATATGAAGAAAAAGAAGTACCTCTTTTACAAGTCTTAGATATTGAATCAGGAATAGGATATCTCCAAAATAATGGAACAGGTGATTTAAATCCATTGGTTGATGATATTATCCTTCCAGGCGACACAGGTAAATATGAATCCACAATCAGATGGAATAACATTCAGTCTTTTTTATTAAAAAAGTATAATGAGTCAATGCAAAACGGACTAGGAGAAGTTGAAATATCTGATGCCGATGTTAAAGATTTTCAGGTGAATTGGGATGATCTACCTTTAACATTTAATTTAATGGCTGAGATAATAGAATTTAATGAATGCAATCAGAAACCTGTTATGTGTTTTAGTACTGCAGGAGGTTCTTCTGCTGCAAATTTATTAGGGCGATTTTGTCACAGTGATACTGATTTATACAATTATGTTAAAGAAATTACGGAAACAGAAAGGAAGCTTCTTTCAGATGCCATTATAGCTGATATTATTCATTTACCGGAATCTAGAACGGGAAATATATTATCAAGGCCGCAATTAAGAGATTATGAAATAAATTATTTAGCAAAATCATCAGTTTCAAAAGAAAATCGGGTTGCTGTTGAGGACTTAATGATATCAGTTAAATTTGGGAAAAGAATTGTATTAAGGTCAAAATCATTAAATAAGGAAGTGATACCAAGATTAAGTAATGCACACAATTTTTCAAATAATACTCTTCCTGTATATCAGTTTTTATGTGATTTACAGACTCAGGATTTAAGAGGAGGTATTGGATTTAACTGGGGAATACTATCTAATGAGTATAAGTACCTTCCTAGAGTAAAATATAAAAATGTTATACTTTCTAAGGCAACTTGGAATATGAAAAAAGAAGATATCAAGAATATCGTTGATGCAAAGAATGACATAGAATTGTTACAAAAGGCTAAATTATGGAGAGACGAGTTTAAATTACCTGATTATGTTTTACTAGCTGATGGGGATAATGAGTTACTACTAAATTTAGGTAATTCAACATGCCTTAAAATAATGCTTACGTTAGTCAAAAGACTACCTAAATTTAAATTGAAAGAATTTTTATTTAAGCCTAAGAATTGTATAGTTAGAAGGGAAAAGGAGAGATTTACAAATCAGTTGGTGTTTTCATTTTATAAAACGAGATAGAATTAATTGTTATATGATAAAAGAATACAAAGAAGACATAAAGCGTAATTTTATTATAGGTGATGAATGGTTGTTCTATAAATTGTATTGTGGTTCTAAAACTGCTGACGAAATATTAACCAAGATGATAAAACCTATCTCTGAAGAATTAGTTAAAAAAGAGGTAGCTGATAAATGGTTTTTTATTAGATATTCAGATCCTAAATCACATTTAAGAGTAAGGTTTCATTTTACAGTTCCTGAAAATATTTTTGTTATTATAGAAACTTTTAATAATTATATTAGGAAATATTTAGATCAGGATTTAATATATAAAATTCAAATTGACACCTATCAAAGAGAATTAGAAAGATATGGATTAAGAAGTATAGAATTAACGGAAGAGTTATTTTTTCATGACAGTGAAATGATTGTTAATTTCCTTGATTTAATTGTTGGAGATGAAGGAGAGGTTATTCGGTGGTTATTTGCATTACAAGCTGTAGATACACTATTAAATGATTTTTCGTACAATGAGTGTATGAAGTTTAATATTATGGAAAACTTAAAAACAAGTTTTGGAAATGAGTTTGGGATGAATAGGATGTTAAAGTTACAATTGGATAAAAAATTTAGAAAAGAAAGAAGTCTTATTAATGATATATTTATGAAGAAATATAGGAATGAAGATATCTCAGATCTATTTATATTACTAAATCACAAATCGAAAAACATAGAAAGTATTGTTAATAAAATATTGTATATGAATCAAATAAATAAGCTTGAGAGACCTTTGGATTATATGATTAGTAGTTATATTCATATGTTAATGAACCGACTTTTTAAATCTAAACAGCGTATGCATGAGATGGTAATTTATGATTTTCTATATCGATACTATAAATCAGAAATTGCTAAAAAGAAATATAAGTCTTAATTAGATAATTCAGTAGAGTAATTATATAATTTTTAGATTTAATATTAAATCTATAAATTAGGCCTTTATATAAAATTTGAGAAAATGCCTTTCCCATTTTACAAACAGCTCGATGCAATGGACTGTGGTCCATCGTGTCTCCGTATGATATCAAAATATCACGGTAAAAACTATTCTTTACAAACCCTCCGTGATAAAAGCTATATAACACGAGAAGGAGTTTCTATGCTTGGAATAAGTGATGCCGCTGAGGCTATTGGTTTTAGAAGTATGGGCGTGCGAATTAGTTTTGAGCAATTACAGGATGAAGCTCCGTTACCTTGTGTGGCTCATTGGAAACAGAAGCATTTTGTAGTGGTTTATAAAATAAAAAAAATGCCCCCAACCCCCTTTAGAAAAGGGGGGATATTTGTGCATGTGGCTGATCCGGCACGAGGTATCATAAAATTTACTAAAGAAGAATTTCTTTCGGGATGGGCTAATACCAAAGAAGATGGTGAGGATAAAGGTTTGTGTTTGCTATTAGAAACGACTCCTGATTTCTATCAAACCGAAGATGAGAAGCTGAATAAGTCAGGGTTTAAATTTTTGTTTTCGTATTTACGACCCTATAAGAAAATAATTACTCAGTTATTTTTAGGTTTATTACTGGGGAGTTTACTACAATTAATATTCCCGTTTTTAACCCAAAGTATTGTCGATAAAGGGATCAATACACAGAATTTTGATTTTGTTGTCCTTATTATCATAGGGCAGTTAGTGTTAATTTTTGCACGTACCATTGTTGAATTTATTCGAAGCTGGATTTTATTGCATTTAGGAACTCGAATTAATATAGCATTGATTTCTGATTTCCTAATCAAGTTGATGAAATTACCTGTTTCTTTTTTTGACACTAAAATGATTGGTGATTTAATTCAACGAATTGGAGATCATAAACGTATTGAGAATTTTCTAACATCATCAACCTTAAACATTTTATTTTCGTTTATTACCTTGATTGTATTTGGAATAGTATTGTTGATTTATAATGTAAACATTTTTCTAATATTCCTGGCAGGTAGTATTCTGTATACATTATGGGTTTACATATTTATGAAAAAGCGACGCGAACTCGATAATCGTCGTTTTGCACAATTGTCCAATAATCAGAGTAATGTTATTCAGTTAATTACCGGGATGCAGGAGATTAAATTAAATAATTGCGAAAAACAAAAACGTTGGGAATGGGAAAATATTCAGGCTCGATTATTTAAAGTAAATATGGCCAGTCTTTCATTAAACCAGTATCAACAGGCTGGGGGTGTTTTTATTAACGAAGTTAAAAATGTGATCATAACATTTATTGCGGCTAAATCGGTTATTGATGGTAATATGACATTGGGTATGATGTTAGCTGTACAATATATCTTAGGGCAGTTGAATAGTCCGATTAATCAAATGATTAATTTCTTACAAACGACTCAAGATGCTAAAATAAGCCTGGAACGTTTGGGTGAGATTCATCAAAGAGAAAACGAAGAGTCGGATGATCATCCTAAAATTGATATTCTGCCCGAACGCAAGGAATTAACTATTGATCAGGTATTTTTTCAGTACGAAGGGCCACATTCACCTTTTGTGCTTGATGATGTTAAGCTGAATATTCCTGAAAAGAAGATTACTGCAATTGTAGGAACCAGTGGTAGTGGAAAAACAACACTTGTAAAACTATTGTTGGGGTTTTATAATCCAACAAAAGGGAAAATTACTTTAGGTGATCTTTATCTAAATAATGTAAGTAATCGAATGTGGCGCGATAAATGTGGAGTTGTCATGCAAGACGGATTCATTTTCTCTGATTCTATAGCCAATAATATTGCTGTTTCAGATGAATTTCCTGATCGTGCTAAATTATTAAATGCAGTAAAGGTCGCGAATATACAAGAATTTATTGAATCATTGCCTTTGGGTTATAATACCAAAATTGGTCAGAATGGTATAGGTTTAAGTCAAGGTCAAAAACAAAGAATCTTAATTGCTCGTGCTGTATATAAAAATCCTGAATTTATTTTCTTAGATGAGGCTACTAATGCTCTGGATGCAAACAACGAACGAATCATTATGGAAAATCTTGATCAGTTTTTTAAAGGAAAAACAGTTGTAGTTGTGGCACATCGCTTAAGTACTGTTAAAAATGCAGATCAAATTGTTGTTCTCGAAAAAGGAAAGATTGTGGAAGTAGGAAGTCATACTGAATTATCAAAGAGGAAAGGAGCATATTATCAGTTAGTAAAAAATCAACTTGAATTAGGGAATTGATTAAAAAGTTATATTGTTAAACTGTTGAACTGATAAATGGTTAAATTGATAACTGTTAAATTGTTAAATTGTTAAATTGTTTACTATTATGAATTACTTATCTTTAAAAGATTTGAACTCATACAATATTTCATTTGATTTATCCAATTATGTTTGGGATATTGTAGTTAAGTGGGATTATTTTGCAAAAGATACTATTGGGAAACAGTTTATGAGATCAGTAGATTCAATATCTGCAAATATTGCTGAAGGTTTTGGAAGGTATCATAAGAAAGATAAGATTTTATTTTATAGATATAGTTATGGTTCGATACAAGAATCAATTAATTGGATTGAAAAAGCTAAATGTAGAAACTTAGTTAGTGCTGAACAATACAATAAAATAATTTCAGCGTTGAAAGCTTTACCAAAAGAAGTGAATGCATTAATAAAATTTACAAATGATAAACTTAAAATCTAAAATCAATACATACGTAACCTGAATATATAGACTCATAACCATTTGACCATTTGACCATTTAACAATTTAGCTATAGAACAACTTAATAGTTTAGTACATGGAAAAGAATAAAAAAGAAGATGAACAATTATTAAAGAAGATAGAACTTCGTTCCAACGATGTACAAGAAATTTTAACCCGACCTCCAAAGTGGATTGTGCGATGGGGAATTACTATTATTTTTACAGTGATTCTTATTGTAATTGCCGGGAGCTGGGTTTTTAAATATCCGGATATTATTTCTTCAAAGATTGTACTTACGACAGAAAATCCGCCCGCTCCAATTGTGGCTAAAATATCAGGAAAAATTCAAAGTTTATATGTTTTAAACAATGATATTGTTAGTAAGAATCAGGTTGTTGGCGTAATTGAGAATCCGGGGGAATATAATTCAGTAAAATTATTAATTGATAATTTAGAAAAATTTAATACAAACTTTGCGCCAGGAGAAGTGTTTGATTTCCAGAATAAACCATATGTTCTTGGAGAAATACAATCTTCCTATGGCATCTTTTTTAAATATCTGGATGAATATAATAAGATACTCAAGCTAGATTATCATCGACAAAAAATAGCTTTATATCAATTAGAATTAAAGAAATATGATAAATACCTCAGAAACCTGCAAGATCAAAATGAAATATTAAAAGAAGAATATCAACTTTCAAATAAACAATTTATAAGAGATTCAGTACTCTTTGCACAAGAGTTGTTATCTGAAGCAGATTTTGAGAAATCAAAATCAGATTTATTATCTAAGGCATATCAATTTGAGCAAAATAATTCTTCAAAAACAAATACAGAGATTCAGATTGAAAGTTTGAATCAAAGTATTTTAGAACTTGAATTGCAAAAGGAAAAACTAATATCTAACCAAGTGATATTAATTGAAGAAGCATATAAGAATCTTCTGTTTGCTATTAATAATTGGAAGCACAAATATGTTTTAGTTGCACACACTAGTGGAAAAGTAACTTTTAACCAGTTTTGGAACGAAAATCAAACGGTAAAATCGGGTGAAACAGTTATTACAATTATTCCTGAAAATGAAGGAGCTATTATAGGTAAAGTACAGCTAAACTTTCAAGGAGCAGGAAAAGTGAAAGTAGGACAAAAAGCTAATATTCAGTTTGCAAATTATCCATACATGGAGTTTGGAATGGTTCAGGGAATTGTTAAGTCTATATCATTAGCTCCTGACAATAATTATTATACTACAGAAATAGAATTGCCACAAGGTTTAAAGACATTTTATGGTATTGAATTAGAATTTAAACAAGAAATGCAGGGCACTGCAGAAATTATTACGGAAGATATTCGATTAATAGAAAGAATCATCAGACCGCTTCGATATATTATAAATAAAAACACTAAGTTTGGTGACTTAAATAATTAAGCTATGTTGAAATATCCTTTTAGTGTTTATAATTTCACTGTTAATTCATATCATTCCGATAAGAACGGTAAATTAAGTTTATCATCATTATTTCATTTTTTACAGGAATGTGCCTGGGATAATGCCCGTTTAAATGATTTTGGTTATGAATTTTTAAAATCAGAAAATGCTTTCTGGGTATTGTCTCGTATGCTTGTGCAGATAGATGAATATCCAAAATGGAAAGATGAAATTGAAATTAAAACCTGGCCCAAAGGATCGGATGGTTTTTTTGCACTCCGTGATTTTGAAATTTATAAGAATGGTAATGTAATAGGAAGGGCCACAAGTTCGTGGCTTATTCTTGATATGAATACACATCGACCTCAAAAATTAGATCGATTTAATTTTATTCATGAGAATTTTTTACAAGAAAACGCTATTGACATAAAACTTGGAAAAATAAACACAGGTAGTGAATTGAAATGTCTTGAAAAAAGAAAAGTTTATTACAGTGATTTGGATGTAAACCAACATGTGAATAATGCAACCTATGTTCGTTGGGTTTTAGATTCGCATTTTTCAGATGAAAACGGTGATTTTATATCTGAAGTTGAGATAAATTTTATTTCAGAATTAATGCTAAATGACCAGTTTCAGGTTTTTAAATCAGAAAATAATCAAGATCTAATGTATTACTTAAAGAACCTGGAAGATAAAGAAATCTGTAAAATACGACTACAAATAAAAAATGCCTAAATAATTTTAGGCATTTTTCAATGTGTTTTTCTTTAGAATGGTAGATCGTCTGGTTCATCAGATGGTGCAGGAGCATCATCAAACGATGGTGGAGGAGGCATGTCGTCACCCGTCATTTGAGCTTGCACTTTTTCAATTTTCCATGCATCCAGGTTGGTAAAGTAATTCACTTTACCATCGCGTTCCCATTTGTTACCTCTAATGTTAAAATTAACTTTTATTTCGTCGTTCAATTGAATATCCTCAATAAGGTTACAACGGTCTTGTGTTAATTGAAACTTAATATGATCGGTGAATTCCATTCCACCGTTCGATTCTGTTTTTTCTATCACAAATTCACGTTTTTTGAAACGATCATTTACCTGAACAGTATTGTATTTTTCTATTAATTTCCCGTTTATTTCGAAACTCATATTATTCTTCGTTAACAATTATTTTCTCAATCTTATCGCCTTGTCTAATTTCATCAATAACTTCTATACCTTCATATACTTTACCAAACACAGTATGATGTCTGTCTAGGTGTTGAGTATTTTCACGGTTATGGCAGATGAAAAATTGTGATCCTCCGGTATCTCTTCCTGCATGAGCCATTGATAAAACACCTTTGTCGTGATATTGATTATCGCCATCTAATTCACATTTAATAGTATATCCAGGTCCACCCATTCCTGTTCCATCAGGGCAACCTCCCTGAATTACAAAATTTGGGATTACGCGATGAAATGTTAAACCATCGTAAAATCCTTCCTTTGATAACTTAATAAAGTTTTCGACGGTACCAGGTGCATCTTGATCAAAGAACTGAACCTTCATGGTACCTTTTTCTGTAATAATTTCTGCTGTTTTCATATGCTATGAGATAAAAAAACAAGCGTTGTATTTCAAACGCTTGTTTGCATGATTATTTATGATGTATTACTTATCTTTCTTTTGAGGCTCCATTACTTCAATTAATTCAATCTCGAAAATTAAAACAGAATTTCCTTGAATATTTCTGCTACCTCTAGCTCCATATGCTAATTCAGAAGGAATATAAAATTTATATTTAGCTCCTTCTTTCATCAGTTGTACACCTTCAGTCCATCCTGTAATTACTCTGTTTAATGCAAATTCAGCAGGGGTTCCTTTTTCAACTGAACTATCGAATACAGTACCGTCAATAAGTGTACCATGATAATGACATTTTACTTTATCTGTAGCAACAGGTGTTTTTCCTGTTCCTTCTTGTATAATTTCATACTGCAATCCGCTTTCAGTAACTATTATTCCATCTTTTGTTTTATTTTCTTCTAAAAAGGCTTGTCCTTCTTCTAAGTTCTTTTTAGCTTGTTCTTCTCTCATTTTGGTGAAATAACTTCTAATCCAAGGTTGAATTTTTTCTTCATCCATTTTGATTTCTTTCTCTTCAAGAATATCAACCATACCGCTAAGAAAAGCGTCATAATTAATATTTTCAACAGAGGTTCTTTTAAGACTATTCGCAACATCTGCGCCTAAAGCATAACTTAAAGTGTCTTCAACTGTAACTAATTTAGTGTTACTATTAAATGATTGTCCACACGATGAAAGAATAATTGCAATACCTGCAAGTAAGATTAAAGTTTTAATTTTCATAGTAATTATTTTTGAGTTTATTAATTTTTATTTCGAAGTGCAAAGTTGATGATTTTATTTTAAAATGACAAAGAGAATGATTTTAAAAAAAGTTAAAAATGAAATTGAGTTAGTTCTTTGTAGCCCTAAGGATATGTCTTTTACCTTTCGGACCTGGAAGTCTTTTAACTAAAAAACCGGCTTCTCTTAAATTGTTTTTTACAAGTCCTTTGCTGCTATATGTAGTTAATATTCCATCTTTATTTAATGTATGATATAATTTTTCAAAATTTTCTTTACTCCACATTTCAGGTTGAACTTCAGGGGCAAAGGCATCAAAATATATTAAATCATATTGATCTTTGAAGATATAGGTGTTAAAATCGGCATCTATTTTATGGATTGAAAAATGATTAGAAAGCTTCATATTTTTATTCCAATTATATTGATGCAAATATGTAAATGCTTTTTTTGATTCTATGTTTAGAAATTCAAAATAATTGAGTTGTTGAATGTCCCTTAAATCTACCGGATATAACTCAATAGCTGTATACTCTATCGTTAGATTTCTTGCTAAGCTTTCCTGAAAACTTAGTATGGCATTTAAACCAGTTCCAAATCCTATCTCAAGAATTTTGATTGATTTTTTTTTACAATGATCTAATCCTGCTTCTATAAAAACATGCATTGATTCCTGTAAAGCTCCATGAATAGAATGGTACTGTTCTCCAAATTTTTCGGAAAATAAGGAATTTGAGCCATCGTTGGTTTGAATAATCTTATTCATAATTTTAAGGAAGCTTTATATTCATAATTATTACCTAAATTTATAGAAAAAGAATCTATAATTGAACCATTACAAAGATATGTTGTTTTAGAAATTGAACAAAAGTTGATACATAATCATATGGCGAGTTATTCAATAAAAGAGTTAGAAAACTTATCGGGTATTAAGGCACATACCATAAGAATTTGGGAAAAAAGATATGGTATTATTAAGCCTGCACGTACTGATACCAATATTCGATATTATTGTGATAGTGATCTAAAAAGGTTACTGAATATAGCAATATTGAATAAACATGGTATGAGAATTTCTGAAATCTCAAAATTATCAGATCAGGAAATGACAGATAAGGTAATTCATACTGCTTCTGATTTTTCAAATGCTGAAAGTAATATTGAAAATTTGATTATTGCAATGGTGGAACTAAGTGAGCATAAGTTTGATCGAATTTTGTCTAATTATATTATGCATGAAGGATTTGAAAACACTGTTGTTAAGGTAATGTTTCCATTCTTTGAACGAATAGGATTATTATGGCAAACAGGAGCAATTAATCCAGCGCATGAACATTTTGTATCGAATCTTTTTAGGCAAAAATTAATGGTAGCTATTGATAATATCAATGTGCCTGAACAAAATGATGGTCATACGTTTATTATGTTTTTACCAGAAGGAGAATATCACGAGTTAGCCTTGTTGTTTTATAATTATTTGATTAAGAAATCGGGGAAGAGAGTATTTTATTTAGGAAACTCTGTTCCTTTTAATGATGTTGTTGAAACCAGTAAGATGGTTAAACCAGATTGTCTTTTTACATCTTTAACTTCATCATTAAATAAAAACGAGGTCATTGATTATTTAAATCGTTTATCAGATACCTTTCCTTTACAAAAAATTTACGTTACCGGCTTATTAGTAAAGGAGGGATTAGCAAAATTACCTTCGAACATTCTGAAAGTCTCTTCTCCATTGGAGTTTGTAAGAAATTTAAATCACAATTAATCTATTTGGAAATATTCTAAATAACTGATCCTGCTTGAGTTTCAGCAGGATTTTTTGTTTAAACTGATGTTAATAATATAACACAAAGGTTAAACAAAAAAATGCATCAAAAATGTAATTTAGAAGAAAGGCGCAAAAAGGTAAAAGATTGCTTAAATAATGCTACTTTCAGCGCTTTTTATTATTTAGAATAGTCTGATTATTTGGGTGTTGAAGCTTGTTAAGATTTGCTTTTTGCTTATCTGATGTCGTATATTTGTTTAACAGTTAATTAAAAATATACAACTATGACAGCAATTGAATTTAATCATCAACTAATAAGTTTGGAAAGTAAACTTTCCAGATTTGCAATGAGTTTAACTTCGAATAGGGAAGAAGCTCAAGATCTTTTACAAGAAACTTATTTTAAAGCATTATCGCATCGTGATAAGTTTGAGGGATACTCAAATTTAAAGGCATGGGCTTTCACTATTATGAAGAATACTTTTATCAATAATTATCGAAAGCAACAAAAAGAGAATACTCATAACGATACTACTAAGAATTTATATTTCTTAAATATGTCGAAAGAAATTTCTCATGCAAGGCCTGATAATGAGTATACAACTTCAGAAATTACAAGGGAGATTGATAATCTGCAAGATGAGTTTAAAAAACCATTTACAATGTTTTTAAATGGATATAAATACAAAGAAATAGCAGACGAATTAGATCTGAAAATCGGAACCGTAAAAAGTCGAATCTTTTTTACTCGTAAAAAGTTAATGGAAAAACTTAAAGACTTTCAATAAATAGAATTCAGTCAATTTCATTTTGCTATCGAAATATTTCAAAGGGCTTTTTGGAACTTACATAGAACCAAAAAGCTCTTTTATTTTTTGCTCTCTGTAATCAAAAATATCATTTACTCTTTTACTTATAAAAAACTTGTTTAAGAATCTTCCGATAAATCCATAAGGAATATCATAATACAAGATATCATTTACTTCTACACTATTCCCTTTTTCCATAAAGCGATGTTCATGGTGCCAAATCTTAAAAGGGCCCTTAATTTGATTATCGATAAAGTAACTATGTTCTTTAATTTGTGTTATTTCAGTACCCCATTTAATGGATAAATTTAAAATCGGACTAATATAATATGTGATGATCATTCCAGGGTACATTTCTCCGGCATCTGACCTTGAATGTATTTTATAATTTAAATGAACAGGTGTAATTTTTACTAGGTTATCTATGTTAGAAAAAAAATCCCACGCTTTTTCTAATGTTATTGGAATATTCTGTTTTCTTTTAACTTGATACATGTAATCATATTCTTGATTAAATATAAAGTTACAACATAGTATTTAAATTATTGTTTATTATATTTATAATTTTAGCTCAAACTTGTATAAATGATCGATTACCATACCCACTCCATATACTCCGACGGAAAGAGTACCTATTTAGAAATTTTAAATGAAGCCCAAAAAAAAGGTGTTGTTGAACTCGGATTTTCTGATCATTTGTGTCTTCATTATCCCAATTGGGCCATAAAACAGGATGATTTTAATAAAGTGAAGAATGAAATTGTTGGATTGCAGCAAGAGGCAAAGCTTAGTACTCATATTCGGTTTGGGCTTGAGGTTGATTATTTAATAGGTAAAGAGTCTCAGATACAAAAAATGATTTCTCAGTTTCCTCTAGATTATGTAATTGGATCGATACATTATGTTGATGGATGGAATTTTGATACGAGTACTACTGAGTACGATAAGAAAGATATGAATCAATTTTATATTGATTATTTTGAATTACTTATAAAAGCAGCAAATTCAAGACTTTTTGATATTATTGGTCATGCCGATGTCGTTAAGAAATTTAATTTTAAACCGGAGTTTGAATTAGATATTTTATATGAGAAATCAGCAGTAGCATTTTATAATAGTAATGTTGTAGTGGAACTTAACACCAGTGGAAAAGATAGACCATGTGGTGAATTTTATCCGTCCGAAAGTTTTTTAAGACACTGTTATACAAATAATGTTCCCGTAACACTTGGTTCTGATGCTCATATAGCATCAGAAGTAACCAGGTATTTTCATGAAGCAAAACAGTTATTAAGAAGTATTGGTTACCGAAAACTAGCAATATTTAAAAAAAGAAAAAGAAGTTACTTGCCTTTGTAGTATTATTCTTTATTTAAAGATTCTAAAAACTGTTCTAAAATTACTTTTGCCTTTTCGAGATTCTTATTAGCTACATATAATGTTGCTTCAGTTTCCATATATCCTCCACCAAATCCGGCACTCAAACCAGAATGCATATCATTTCTAATGAGCGATCCTATTTGATTATCTTCTAATATTTTCTTTAATACATTGGCATTAATTTCAGAACCAGTATAAAGCATGGTTAAATCTTCATGATTTGTCATAATTGTGTTTTTATAGAATGATTTTAAAGATAAAAAATTAATGCTTGATGTCTTTATTTTTTATCGAAATAAATTCCATATTATCCATGTTTAAGGCTGTTAAGTATCCAAGATTAGGTATATGTGTGAATACACATCCTGTGTCAATATTTATGATATTCAAATGATTATCTAAAGTTTGATTCTTTAGTTGATTATAATAAAGAGGAGAATGTCCATGAATAATTTTTTTATTTTTTGCTTTTTGAATATTGTATTTTTCTTCTCTGGTCCATACCATTTGGTTAAAATCAGAGAAAGGATCTGGTGCCTCGAAATTTATTCCTGCATGTACAATATAAAAATTATCAAGTTCTATATAATACGGTAGTGCATTGATGTAAGTATAATATCTTAAGGGGATGAGTTTATTTACTTTTAATTTTAAATTAGGATTCTTATTAAAGCTTAATATTGTTTGTTTAGCACCATTATCTTTCCAGATGGTGTCTTTTATTCTTAAATTATTTTGGTAAGATTCTAATAACATTTGTTCATGATTTCCACGAACAGATAAAGCTTTAATTCCTTTAGTATTTAAATCAAATAAAAGGTCTAATACTTCTTTTGAGCCCGGACCCCGATCAATTAAATCGCCAACAAAATAAAATTCAGGGGATGAATCTTTCTTGAAAATCTGATCTATAATCTCTTCTAAAGATTTTATACAACCATGTATATCGCCTATACAATATCTCAAAACTATTTTTATCTTAAAATAGTAATTAATGTATGCTTTGTCAATAATTTCCAAAAAAAACAGCAGCTATAATTAGCTGCTGTTTAAATTTTAGATATGTTTTATATTAATAATATAAATATCTTTTAATTTTTTGAGTTGCTGTTTTTTCAAATGGAATTGTTTGAGGTACAACTGCATAAATTCTTGAGAATTTATTTACTCTTGAATTAACATACTCCTGTAGTTCCTGTTTTAACTCTTCTGCTTTATTTCTTGCAAAAAGCACAGCCTCGTCTTTTAAATGATGAAATTGCTTTTCTAACTCTTCATGATTAAAATGTACTAGAGCAACTAGTTTTCCTTTTTTCTCAACCACAATTGATTCCAGTACATACTTAAAATTGTTAATGATTGATTCAATTTCTTCAGGATAGATATTTTCTCCGCTAGCTCCAACGATCATATTTTTAATTCTCCCTTTGAGATATAAATAATTATCTTTAATGTATCCTAAATCTCCTGTTTTTAACCAACCATCATTTGTTAAAACTTCATTTGTTAATTCGGGTTCTTTATAATAACCCAGCATAATATTATCTCCTTTTGCCCAAACTTCACCTTCTCCGGTTTTTGAGTCAGGATTATTAATCTTTAATTGTACTCCTTCCATAGCAGGACCAATGGCTCTGTATCTTGCATTTTTTGGATTCGCCCCGGAAAGGAGAGGAGCCGATTCTGTAAGACCATATCCAATAGCATAAGGAAATTTTGCTTCGCGTAAGAACTTTTCAACAACCGGGTCAAGTGCTGCACCACCAACTCCAAAAAACTCTACTTTACCTCCAAAGGTCTTTTTGAGTTTTTTACCAGCAACCTTATTAAGAGTTTTGCGAATGATGGATACTTTGTATAAAAGTGCCATAAATACACTTTTTGTAAAAGTAGGAAGAACCTTATTGCGATAAATTTTTTCAATAATCATAGGTACACTCAAGATATGAGTAGGTTTCACCTTTTGCATTGCTGGTATTAATGCGCTGGCTGTTGGGGGTTTCTCTAAATAATATACCGATGCACCTTGTAAAATTGGAACAATCAATCCTAAAGTATTTTCATAAGTATGCGATAAAGGTAATATGGAAAGAAAACGATGTCGCGATTTTACATGCTCAATACTTAATACATTAATGGCATCAAAAACAATGTTTTTATGACTTAACATTACACCTTTTGACTTTCCAGTTGTGCCTGAAGTATATATGATTGAAGCCATATCGGATTCTTGAATATCAACAGGTGTATTTTCAATTTTTTTATCTAATTCTCCTTTTACAATCTTGAAATCATCTGTGTAAATAATGGTATCTAATAAGTGATCCGAATAGTTCTCAATTTTGGAATACATGAGTTCAGAAACAAGCATTGCTTTAGTTTCTGAGTGTTCAATAATATTCTTGATCTCATCTTTATGAAAATCAGGCAATAGAGGAACAACAATTGCCCCAAGGCAGGTAATAGCGAAATAGGAGATCCCCCAGTTAGGCATATTACGGCTTAGGATTGCCACTTTATCTCCTCTTTTAATTCCCAATTGATTGAGTAATGTTTTAGCTTTTTCAATCTCAGTCTTTAGTTCTTTATAGCTAATAGGCGTACCATTAACATAAGTTAAGGCAGAATTACTACTGTACTTTTTAAAACTATTTTCCAGTAGAGAGGGAAGCGTTTGTGTTTCTAGTTTGTTCATAGTCAAGCTTGTTAGGCATGAGTAATGTAAGATGCGTGAATATCTTATTCACATATTTAGATGGTTTAATGTTGTCAAAAATAGCATATAATATCTACAAAAGAAATTATATCGTAATGATTTATTAACAATTTAAGTTCGAAATTGTTTGCTTACATCTAAAGCAGTGAACTGATTGATTATATCAATCAGTTCATTTAATGTAAATTAAAAGTTTAAGTTGACTCCGATTCTAAATGAAGAGTAATCGAGCTCGAATCCTTCAAATTCGTCATCGGTAGCTTTAGCCATATCGTAAGCTAAAATAACTTGAGGATTAAATCTATTATTATTTAAGCTAATTCCTGTTTGAAATCTTGGATTCATAGAACTACCTGAGAAGTCCTCAAATGTCATACTGTTGTAAAATAACCCAGCTCCTATGATGATACTATTTTTTTTTGTTGGACTCATGGGGATCAAAAAATTAGCCATCATTCCACCAGAAAACTTGCTATATGAATAGTTATGATCTGCGCCGCTAATTATTTTAGGAGCAATAGAATATTCAAAAATTGGTTGTGCTTCAACAAGGTTAAAAAATCGTAATCCAAATCCTAAACCTAAATTAAAATTAAGAATCATATCACTGGTTCCTGCAACAATGGAATAATTGCTTAAATCGTTTTCTATATAAGCATTTACATCTTCAGGGTTAAAAAAACCGAAATGAATTTCAGGAAAAACTTTGAACTCAAAAATACCTTGAGCAGATACAGTAGAAGTAATAACAAGTGCGATTACAAGTAGTTTAACTTTTTTCATAATACTTTTGGTTGGTTAATAATGATACCTAAAATAAATGAAAATAATTGTAATTGTAAAATTTTGAGGTTTTTTAAGTTAACTTCTTAAAGGAGAAATTTGAAATTATTCGATAATAAAAAGTAATATGATTTCTAATTAGCTATCAAAAAACTCCTCAAATATATTCTTTGTCTATAAATAATGTCATTTGTCGATTTAATTTAAGAACTTATAGATAAAAAAAATGCATTAGATATGGAATTTATAACTTAGTTTATTAGAGGTTTGCAATAATTTGAAATTAAGTAATTATAAATCATGACATTTCTTGAGAAGAAAGGTTATTGTTTAAAAAAATGTTAATATTGTAATACAAGAATAAATATTTGATTATTGATTAGGTACATATTAAATCTTGTGAGCACAAAACATAATTAATTAATAATTTAAATAATGGTTTTAAATTCAATGAATAAATTTAAGATACTTCTATTAATATTGATTTTAAAATGTATACATGTAAGTGCTCAAGAAGCTTATAAAAGCTTATCAAATGAATTGATAAGTATTATTGATTCGAGTTTAGAATATTATGGGTTGGATGATCAGATTATTAATGGTTTTGTTTATCCAGTACCAGATTCCAGAATAAAAGGTAATCCGTATAAAATAGATCAATGGCGGGAAGCTTGCCTTTTTATAAATAAAACGAAGTATGTTAATCGTTATATAAAGTATGACATTACTAGAGATGACATTATATTAAAGGCTAAAGTCGATAATGGAGTTGAAAGATTGATAGAAATGAATAAATTTCAAGTTGACTCTTTTTTTGTAGATAATTCACTTTTTATAAACTCAAGGCATTTATTGGATAATCCAACAAACTTATTTTTGGAGCAAGTATTTCAAGGTAAAATTTCGTTGTATAAACATTACAGTAAGGTTTTTATTAGAGAGTATAGTGAACTTGCTCCATATGGAAGATATTCTGATTTAAGAACTAATATATTCTTATTTGATGGAGATCAACTCATAAAAGTAAATAAGAAAACTTCGTTTCTTAGATTTTTTGAAATAGAACAACAAAAAGAAATTAAATCCTTTATAAGGAAAAATAAAATTAAATTAAAAAATGCTTCGAATAAGGAAATAATCAGCCTTATGGAATTTTGTATAAAAATAAGTTCTATTTGATTATGAAACTATTTTTAAGATATCCATATTTTATTCTTTTTATTTTACTAAGTAATATACTGTTAGGTCAGGAAAAAGAGATTTATATTCAAGCTCAGAATACTCTTTGGAGTGAATTTGTAGTAAAGACTGAAAGTGAATATTCCGTTAGGTTTTTCTATAATCAAGATAGTATTCCTAATATTGAAATCGCTGTAGATAAAGATAGTGTTAATTTATGGCAACTTTTAAATGAAAGCTTTGCTAATAAGGGGATTAAGATCTCTTATGATGCTAAAGGTAACTATTTCTTATTTAGAAATACGTTAATATCATCTGACATCAATCATATATTCGCTAATATTTTAGAAGAAGAAGAGGTTGATGAAGTGGAGTATGTAGAACCTGATGATAATTATCTTAAGACGTACCAGAATTATATTGCAGACAATGTGGTAATTGGTAAAGTTGAGAATAGAAATGGCAATAAAAAAGTTCTCATTAAAGGTTATGTTTTAAATGAAAGTGATAACAGTACAATTCCGCAAGCTAGATTAAGAATTCACGAGTCGAATACTTTTATTACAACAAATCAAGATGGATATTATGAGATCATTATTAAACCTGGTATTTATACACTATCAGTTAATAGTTTTGGAATGCATGAGAAAACATATAAGCTAACAGTACACTCAAGAGGACGACTAGATATTCCATTAAAAACAAAATCTTTTTTGCTAGAGGAAGCAGTTGTTTCTGCTAATCGAAACCATAATGTAAGAAGTACAGCAATGGGATTTGAAAAAATTACAGCACAGGCAATTAAAGAGTTGCCGGTAGTATTAGGAGAGCCTGATATTGTTAAGGTTGCATTGCTTCTTCCTGGAGTACAAAGTGTAGGTGAATTATCGTCGGGTTTTAACGTACGGGGTAGTCCTGCAGATCAAAATATGTTTTATATCAATAACTTACCCTTATATAATTCATCACACTTGTATGGATTATATACAACTTTTAATGCAGATGCGATTGAGGCTTTCGAATTTTATAAAGGAAATATCCCAGTAGAGTTTGGAGGACATTTATCTTCAGTTTTTGATATAAAAGCAAAAAAGGGAGATGAAAATAATATATCGATTAGAGGAGGAATTGGTCCGTTTGCAAGTAGAATATTAGTTGAGGGACCTATCGGAAGAGATAGCATAAGTAGTTTTCTGATAAGTTATAGATCTACATATTCAGATTGGATTTTAAAAAAGATAGATGATGTTGATTTGCAAAATAGTTCAGCTTCATTTTACGATGGTCTTATAAATTGCACTTTTGGTATTACAACAAAAGATAATATTGATGTATTACTTTATGGTAGTAATGATGAATCAGATCTTGCTTTTGGGATTAAAAATAATTATTCAAATCTTGGGGGAACTGTAAAATGGACTCACATTTTTGGAAAGAAACTTGTTAGTGAATTAGACATTATAAAAAGCAGGTATTATTATAATTCAGAAACTAATGAGATTGAATATCTGGGGACAAAAAATTCTTTTGAATTAAACCATAATGAAGTTAAATTGAAATTCAAATATAACTTTAATAATTACCAGAAGTTTAAATTTGGATTAAACGCTAAATTATATAACATAAATTATGGAGACCTTTTACCTCTGAATGAAAGTTCATCGATTAAACCCATTGAATTTGAGTCAGAAAAAGCTTTTACAGGAAGTATATTTTTATCTGATAATTGGGATATTACAGATAGGTTAAGTATTGAAGGAGGTATTCGCGCAACTTACTATTCTTATTTGGGTCCAAAGACAGTATTTAAATATGAGGATAATCTCCCTATAGAGCTGGAAAATATTATTGATACTTCATTTTTTAGTAAAAATGAAGTGATAACTGATAATGTAAGTTATGATTTTAGAATCTCAGGTAAATATGAAATTAGTTATAACTTATCAGCTAAAGTTAGTTATAATACACTGCACCAATATATTTATATGTTATCGAATACAGTAGCAGTATCTCCAACCAATAAGTGGAAATTGAGTGATTCTCATCTTGATCCAATGAGAGGTCAGCAATTCTCATTGGGATTATATAAGAATTTTTTTCAAGATAAAATTGAAGCATCAGCTGAAGTGTATTATAAATTAATCGAAAATCAAGTTGAATATAAAGACGGAGCTGATTTTTTAACAAATCAATTTCCGGAGACAGCGGTTATACAAGGTGATATAAAATCATATGGTCTTGAGCTCATGCTTAGAAAGAAAATAGGTAAATTAAATGGTTGGATTAATTACACTTATTCAAAGGCTGAAGTTACAGTATTAAATACCGAAACAGGAGAAATGAATAATCAGGGAAATCCTTATGCTGCTAATTATGATAGACCACATGCAGCTAACTTAACACTAAATTATAAGTTATCAAAAAGAGTTAGTTTCTCAACAAATGTAGTATATTCAACAGGTAGGCCAATTACTTATCCTAGCTCAATATACTATCATCAAGGTGTTCAGATTATTGGAGTTTCCGATAGAAATGCGTATCGCCTTCCTGATTATTTTAGAACTGATCTTTCAATTAAAATAGAAGGAAATCTCAAAAAACATAAGCTTGCTCACAGCTCATTTTCTATTGGTATCTATAATTTAACAGCTCGAAAAAATGTTTATTCAATGGCATTTCAGAACGAAGATGGAAAGATTAAGGCATACAAAATATCCATATTAGGAACAATTATTCCATCCATAAATTTTAATTTGAAATTTGGAAATTATGAAGACTAAATATATTCTTCTGGTATTAGTGATAATTTTATTAGGGTGTAAAGACGAATTTATACTTAAATCGGATACTTATGAGCAGGTTATGGTTGTTGATGGATTGATTTCTAATGAGCCTGGTCCGTATACTATTTATTTATCCCTTACAGCTCCTGTTAATTCTGATGAACATATTCCATTAGAAGGTTATATAATAACTTTACATGATAATACAGGACAATCTGAAATACTTTCAGAAGTAAAACCTGGAAAGTATGTAACTTCAGAGAGCGGTATTCAGGGAGTTGTAGGAAATGAATATAGTATTTCAATAATAAATCCAAGCGGTGTGGAATACAAATCGGATTTTCAAAAATTACCTGAGCCAGTTGAAATCGAATCAGTATATACAGAAATAGATTCTACAATAAGTAGAAATTATGCATTTAAGATTCCAGGATATCAGTTTTATGTTGATTCTAAATTGGCTCAAACACAAGAGAATTACTTTCTTTGGAGTATGACAGAGTCATACGAGTATGACTCTGATTATGAGTTTTATGCATTAGAATCTAATATGGGTTTATTTATGTATAATAAACCTAAAATTACAAGATTAAGAACATGTTGGAAAACCCAAAAAGTTAACTATATTTTTACAGGTACTACTACAAATTTAAGCACCCCTCAAATAAGGCATCAACCCTTGCATTTTGTGAGTACTGATACTAAGAAACTTTCAAAAAGATATAGTCTTTTAATGACACAATATATTATTGGAGAAGAAGAATATAAATACTGGAAGGAGCTTGAAAATATCTTATCTGAAGAAAATGCATTTTCTACATCTCAGCCATATAGTATTACGGGAAATATTAAAAACATTAACAATCCAAAAGAAAAGGTTTATGGTTACTTTACTGTAGCCTCAGTTTCGCAAAAAAGAATTTATGTCGATTATTCGGATCTTGATATGTACTATATTAAATGCACTGTAGTTTCTGATATTAAAGATATTAATAATTATAAGAAAATTCTTGGTCCACCTTATTATTGGGTAGATGATGGTAGTGGTCTAGGTATTGTAGCTTTTGATTGCATAGATTGTACTTCGGAAGGAGGAACGACATTTAGACCTATATTTTGGGTTGATGAATAATTATTAAGTTTATGAATAATAGGTGTTAAAGAAGGTTTTTAATCAATCTAATGATAGAATGAATAGTTTAAACAGAGTAGTTTATTTATTAATATTATTAAATATTGGATTATTGGTCCATGGGCAACAGGTTAGTAAGAATGAGGTAACTGAAAATATTAAATTGCAAACAGACAGGGATTTATATTTTTGTGGTGAAGACATTTTATTTACGGCAGACTACTTTATAAATAATAAAAAAGCGCTTCCTATATTAAGTAATATTTTATATCTGGAACTAATTGAATCAACAAGTAAAAAGATAATTGTACAGAAAAAGTTTAAAATATCTGAATTTAAAGTTAATGGTCATATTGAAATTCCGAAGGATATTGTTTCCGGGAGTTATTATCTCAGAGTGTATACCCAATATCAGAGAAACTTTTCTACTTTAAATTATAGTTTTCATATTTTAACCATACTAAATCCGAATTTTAGTCTTCAGAAAAAAGCTGTTTTGGGTAATGCTGATTCTGTTTATGTTGCTGTTGAAGGAAATGTTTTATTAGATGAAGTTGAAAATACTATTGTTGTTAAATTACCTAAGTCAATAATATCCACTATAAATAAGATCTACATAAGTAATAATCGTGATGAAATTGTTAAAGATCTAAATCTTAATTCTTCAGGATTTATTAGAGTTAATATGAGTCTTGTAAAATCAGATCGATATAAAATAGTAGTAGTAAAAAACACAGGTGACTCTTTAGTAAAAAGATTACCTATAATTCAAAGCAATGGAATCCAAACAAATACAGAACTGGATATCAACAGCTTTAATTACAAGATACAATTAAGAGGAAGCTATGCTATTAAAGAAAATTATGATTTTAAAATTGAAATTCTTTCTAGTGATTTAAAAAGTATATACAACGAAGAAGTTAATATTAAGGAATCTAATTTTAATAGGATTTTCTCAAAGAATATGTTATGCGAAGGAATTAATTATATTGTATTAAAGGATAAAAACAATAAAGTAAAAAAAATCAATTCAGTATTTAACTTTATAGATCAACATAATAATATTGATGTTATTACCAGTAAGGATATATATAAGCCAGGTGAGAGGATAGAAGCTTCTGTTAGACTTAAAAATAGTTCCCAAGCTAGTATAACAGATATTTCTATTTCTGTTACTCAAGCAGGAACAAAAATAGAGGATCATGATTTTTTTCCTGATTTGTATTATTATAATTCCAATGATCTCGAAGATTATATAAACTTTAGTATCCCTTCTGATTATGAGATACAACATCAAATGATGATATTTTTTGATGAAACTTTAAATTCAGACTTATTCTACAATGAACTAGAAAGTCTTAGAAATGAAGAGATTAAATATTATCCAGAAATTCGGGACCAATCCATAAAAGGTATATTAAGAAATAAAAATACGAAAGAACCAATACCTTATCAGAATATTTATTTAGTAGTATTGTTTAATAATCCACAAATTCATATAAGTAAAACAAAAAAAGATGGGGAGTTCGCAATTATTATTAATGATATTTATAGAAAAAATGATATTTTCTTATGTGCAGAACCGTTTGAAGGAGTAGATTCTTCTGAAATACTTGTGACAAGACCATTCTCTAAAGACTATGAAAAAGTTAGTTCTAAGGTTTTTCTTGATTTATATGATGCAGATTTAATTCAGGAACTTTATATTAATTCACAAATTCAAGAAATCCGTAATAAAAGACAAAAGAGAGAATTGGTTAAGGAAGATCAAATGTCTTTTTTTAATATTAATGATGATAAAATAACAATCCTTCCTGATCTTTATATTGGTATCGAAAATATGCAGGATTTATTTTTTGAGGTTATACCAAGTGTCGCTGTGCGAAAGCATAAAGATCAATATTCTTTTAATATTTTAAGTGAATATGGTAATATTTTAAGTGGTAATCCTCTTTTGCTTTTAGACTATATACCAATTTTCAACATCAATAGTATAATGGAACTGGATCCATCTCAACTCGAAAAGATAGAAATTATAAATAAACCATATATTCTTGGCTCAAATACTTTTAATGGTGTAATTATGCTAAAAACTAATTCTGATGATTTTACAGGTATTAAAATGCCAGAAACTGCAACCTTTATTGAGTATGAAGCTCTTGAGTTACATGATTCTAATTTTAACAATGATATAAATGATTTAGATTCTCTAACTTCATTTCCAGATTTTAGGACAGTTTTATACTGGAATCCACAGCTTAAATTAACTGGTAAAGAACATGAGGTTAGCTTTATAGCTTCTGATAGAAAAGGTTTATATAATATTATTGTAAAAGGATATAATACAGAAGGACATCCCTATTATGCTAAAAAGCAAATTAAAATTGAATAGGATAAATTATTAGCTGATAATTTGTATTATATTTATATGGAAAATTTAAATATACTTGGGAAGAATATAGGGGCAACTAGTTGTATTTATACATTAAAATGACTTATTCAAATGTATTATGCTATAAGGTTGTGTATTTTTTATATTCTGTTAATACTTGCTAAATCTGTATATAGTCAAGATAGGAATTTATATGTTAAATCATTAAGTAAAAGCTGGATTGAATTTTCTGAAGAAATTGAGGCGACCCACAATATTCGTTTTTTTTATAATCCAGATAGTATTCCAAATATCCAAATCATTGTAAAAAAGGATAGTCTTTCATTACAAAAATTACTTGAACAAAGTTTTTCATCTTTTGGAGTAAAAGTATCTGAAGATAGGCGTGGTAATTACTTTTTATTTAAGGACTTTTTGTTATTATCAAATATTAATACCTTATTTATAAAATCTAATATAGATTTAAGATACAGTGAGGTAAAATATCTGAAAGATGAAGGTGACTATTTAAAGACTTATAAAGATTTTATTGCTGAAGATGTAATTGTTGGTTCTAAAGAAAATATCAGTAATCATAATGTAAATATACAAGGATATGTTTTTGATGAGAGTGATCATACTGCAATTCCACAGGTTCGCATAAACATCGCTGAATTAAATAAGAATGTTACAACCAATATTGATGGATTCTATGAAATATGGATTAAACCTGGTAGGTATACCTTAACAGTTCATAGTCTTGGTATGTATGAAAAAAAGTATAAGCTTACAGTATATTCAGGTGGAAAATTAAACATTCAGTTAAAAACAAAATCTTTTCAACTTGGAGAAGCAATAGTACTAGCAAAAAGAGATCATAATGTAAGAAGTACAAATATGGGGTTTGAGAAAATTACCTCAAAATCAATTAAAGAACTACCTGCTGTTTTAGGTGAACAAGATATTGTTAAAGGAGCATTATTACTACCTGGTGTACAAACTATTGGGGAGATGTCTTCAGGGTTTAATGTACGAGGTAGCCCTGCAGATCAAAATATGTTTTATATTAATGACTTACCATTGTATAATTCATCTCATTTATTTGGACTTTATACAACATTTAATTCCGATGCTATTGATGAATTTGAGTTTTATAAGAGTAATATTCCAATAGAATTTGGAGGGCATTTATCTGCAATATTTGATATTGAAGCAAAAGAGGGGAATACGGAACATTTAACAGCGAGAGGCGGGATTGGTTTATTTTCTAGTAAGGCTCTAATTGAAGGTCCTATTAAAAATGATAGTAGTAGTAGTTTTCTTATAAGTTACAGAACTACATATTCTGATTGGGTGCTTAATAAAGTAGAAAATTATGAAATAAGTAATAGTTCAGCTTCATTTTATGATGGCTTAATCAATTGTACTTATAAAATCTCTGAAAATGATTATATGTACTTATTTCTTTATGGAAGTAATGATGATTCTAACCTTGCTTTTGGGATTAAAAATAATTATACAAATCTTGGAGCAAGCCTGAAATGGAAGCATGTTTTTAATCAAAAATTTGTAAGTGAACTTACATTAGTTAAAAGTAAATATGATTATAGTACTGATAATTATGAAATCGAATATTTAGGAAATAAGAGTGCTTTTGAGTTGAATCATAATGAATTAAAATTAAAATTTAGATATAATTTAAATGATAAACAGAAATTTCAGTTTGGAATCGATTCAAAGTTCTATAAATTAGATAATGGTGAGTTATTACCTCTTAACGATAAATCATCTATTAAGTCTGTTGAATTTGAAGATGAGCAGGCCATTACAGCTAGTGTGTTTTTGTCTGATCAATGGAATATTACAAACAGATTCACTATTGAAGGAGGAATAAGAGCAACTTACTATGCCTATTTAGGGCCTAAAACAAACTATAGTTATCAGGTCAATTTACCTATAGAAGCTGAAAATATTGTTGATACAGTAAATTATAAAAAAAATGACATCATAACAGATCATATTAATTTTGATTTCAGAATATCTGGGAAATATGAAATTACACCCAACTTTTCTTTTAAAGCAGGTTATAGTACTCTCCACCAATATATATATATGTTATCCAATTCCATTACTGTTTCACCAACAAATAAATGGAAACTGAGCGATTCTTATCTTGATCCAATGAATGGACAACAATTTTCATTCGGCTTATATAAAAATCTATGGAAAGATAAGATTGAAACATCTGCAGAAATCTATTATAAGGAAGTAGAAAACCAAATTGAGTTTAAGGATGGAGTAGATCTTTTAACTAATAAATACCCAGAAACGGCTGTTATTCAAGGAGATATTAAATCATATGGTCTTGAATTAATGTTAAAAAAGAATATAGGCAAGCTGAATGGTTGGATTAACTATACATATTCTAAAGCGCAGGTGAAAGCATTAAATTCTTCTACCGGAGAAATGAATAATCAAGGGAAACCGTATTTTGCAAATTATGACAGACCACATGCTTTTAATTTGACTCTTAATTATAAGTTTTATAAACGCTTTAGTGTTTCGGGAAATATTATATATTCAACAGGTCGTCCTGTAACCTATCCAACATCTGTGTATTATCAGAATGAGGTGCAGATCATAGGTTTTTCTGAACGAAATGAGTATCGCTTACCAGATTATTTTAGAGCTGATCTTTCAATCAACATAGAAGGAAACTTAAGAAAACGAAAGCTTGCACACAGCTCATTTTCTATTGGATTATATAATTTAACTGCAAGAGAAAATGTTAATTCAATAGTTTTTCAAAATGAAGATGGAAAAATTAAAGCATATAAAATTTCAATATTAGGAACTATTATTCCTTCAGTATATTATAATTTGAAGTTTGGAAATTATGAAGATTAGAGTTGTTGTATTAATATATTTAATAGTCATTTTTGGATGTAAAGATGAGCTTATTTTAGAATCAGGATCATACGAAGAGATCATGGTTGTAAATGGGATGATTTCTAATCAACCAGGTCCATATACTGTAAGTTTATCTCTTTCTATGCCAATAAATTCAGATCAATTATCTCCTTTAGAAGGTTATACTGTAATAATACATGAAAATACAGGAGAATCAGAAACCCTTACAGAAGAAGAGCCCGGTAAATATGTAACTTCCGTTGATGGGATGCAGGGTAAAATAGGTTGTGAATATAGTATTTCCATAATTAGTCCTAGTGGTATTAAGTACAGCTCTGCTTTTCAAGAGTTGAAAGAAACGGTTGAAATTGAGTCTATATATGCAAAAATAGATACTATAATCACTGATGATTATCCATTTAAAGTTCCAGGGTTTCAGTTTTATACAGATTCTGAACTAGCCAGATCACCAGAAAACTATTTTCTTTGGGATATTATAGAAACTTATGAATATGATTCTGATTATGAATTTTATGCTTATGAGTACAGTGATACTCAAATATTTTTTAGTAACTCTTATCTTGAGCGATTAAGAACTTGTTGGAAGACACAAAAAGTAAAATATTTCTATACAGGAAATACTGCTACATTGGAAATACCTAAAATTAATGGTCAACCATTGCATTTTGTTAGCACTGCAACAAAAAAACTTTCAAAAAAATATAGTGTCTTGTTAAATCAATATTGCATTAATAAAGAAGCTTATCAATATTGGAAAAGTTTGGAGGATCTTCTTTCTAATGAAAATTTTCTCGCAGTTACTCAGCCTTATAATGCTCAAGGGAATATACGGTGTGTAAGTAATCCTCAGGAAAAAACATTTGGCTATTTTACAGTGGCTTCTGTTTCTCAGAAGAGAATATTCCTGGAAAGACCAAATCTTGAATTTTACTATTCTATTTGTTCGGTTATAACGAATGGTGTAGATATTGAGTATTTTAAAACGACTATTGATCCACCTTATTATTGGGTTTACGCTGATGAAGGGGAAGGGCTCGTGTTAAGTAAGGATTGTATAGATTGTACTTCAGAGGGAGGAAGTATTGTAGTACCTGAGTTTTGGGAGTATTAATAAATGATAATGAATTTAAATCTAAACTAATATGCGCTCTATACACAGAATAATTCATGTACTTGTTTCAATACTGATATCTTTTTTAGTACATGGACAACATATCAATACAAATACATTTAAAGACGATGTAGAACATATTAAATTAATCACAGATAGAGACCTTTATATTTCAGGAGAAGATGTTTATTTTACAGCTGATTATTTTATTAATCAAGAAAAGAGCTATCCAATATTAAGTAATAAACTTTATATTGAACTAGTTGAATCATCAAGTGGTATACCACTTGTACAAAAAAAATATAAGATCAATAATTTTAAGGTATCGGGTAAGGTTTGTATTCCAAGAAATGTTATATCTGGTTGTTATTACTTAAGGGCTTATACTCCGATACAAAGAAATTTATCAGGATTCAATTATAGTTCATATCATATTACGGTACTAAATCCTGAAAATCAACTTGCGCAGGAGTTTTTTTCTAGTGATAATGACTCTATACTCGTAGCTGTTGAAGGGGGTGTTTTATTAGATAGTCTTAAAAGTAATATTGTATTTAAATTACCCAAATCAATTATAAATAGTAATAACAAGTGTATTATTGTTGATGAGCAAGAAAACCTGATAAAAGAATTAGATCATCAAACTTCTGGATTTATACAGGCAGAACTAGTGTTGTTCAAGTCAAAAAATTATAAACTAAAAGTAACTCAAGATGGGAGGGACTCTATAATTAAGAAACTACCGAAAGTATTAGACCGAGGAATACAGACTAAAACCAGTTTCGGGGAAGAAGATTTTAATTATCATATTCACACCAAAGGCATTGATTGGGATACTGAGAATAATCATTTTAAGCTTAAAATCTTTAATCATAACTATAACATAACGTATTCTGAGAATATTAGCTTAATGAATAATGCTTATAGTAAGGTTATATCATCATCTTACTTAAATGGTGGAATTAATTATATAGTTTTATTTGATAGGGAAGGAAATATCATAAAGATTAATTCAGTTTTTAAATTTGACACTGAAAAAAGTATTGATATTAAACTTGACAAAGATAGTTATGAACCAAGAGAAAAGATTGAAGGAATAATCTCTTGTCAAAGTAAGGAGCAGAGAAAATTGCCTTTTGTTTCTGTATCAGTTATTAGAACAGGTGCTAAAAAAGAGGATCATGATTTTATTCCTGAAATATACTTACATAACCCTGTTAGTCTTGAAGGTTATATTAATTCAAATATGCAGGACCATGATGAGCTTCAGAAACAGATAATGATATTATATGATAAATCAGTTGAGAGTTCTTTTTTTATAACAGAGAAGTATTTAAAGAATAGAGATATTGAATTTATTCCTAAATTAAGAGATAACAATATTTCTGGAGTTTTAATAAATAAAGAAACAAAAGAGCCCGTAGCTAATTATACGATATATCTTGTCGTCTTATTTAAGAATCCTCAAATTCATGTAACTAAAACAACCGAAAAGGGAGAATTTATATTTTCTGTTGATGATATGTATGGTATGAATGATATTTTTCTTTGCTATGAATCATATGATGAGAAAGAAGATAATGCTCATGAGATACTTGTGAAGAGCCCGTTTTCTAAAGATTATTTACCTGATACTGCAAAAATATTTATTGATAATGATGATCAAGAGCTTATAGAAGAAATGTATATGAATGCTCAGATAGAACAAAAATTTAGTAAGAAGCAGAAGGATTATTTTATAGAACAAAATGAACTTTCATCATTTAATATAAGAGGTAAGAGTCTGACAATTTATCCGGATGATTATATTGATCTGAAGAACATGCAAGAACTTTTTACTGAAATTGTTCCAGGTGTAGTTGTTAAACAAAATAAAAGAAAGAAGAGGTTTGGTTTAAAAATAGTGAGTGAAGATGGTAGTATCTTAGATGAAAATCCTCTTGTTCTTATCGATCATATTCCTATTTTTAACATGAACAGTATAATGGATTTGGATCCATCACAAATACAAAAAATTGAAGTTATTCATAGAGCATATATTTTAGATGCATTTCCTTATGGTGGTGTGATCATGTTAACAACTAAAATAGATAATTTTGCAATGGTTGAATTACCTAAATCATCAGTGTTTACAAAATACATGGCTATTGAAGATCCTAATGATAGATTTATTGTTAAGCAAAATTCTTTAGATACGTTAAGAAGCATTCCGAATTTTAAAAATACTTTATTCTGGCATCCACAAATTCTATTGAATAATGAAGGGCAAACTATTAATGTTAGAGCATCTGATAGGAAAGGAAGGTATAAGATTGTGGTAAAAGGTTATGATGAAGAAGGAATCCTATATTATGGAGAAAAGATGATTGCTATTAAATAAAAAACCACTCCTTGGAGGGAAGTGGTTGAAAATACTCTTTTGTGGAGTTTATAGAGATATCATGTGGTGATAGAAAAAACATCCTAAAATTAATCGTACTTTCTTTAAAGTATTCTTCAATTCTCATATCTGTATTGGAACTAGGAGAATATTTCATTTTAAATTATTAATAATACTTAGGTTAATATGTTATATATTGTGGCATAAATCATTAATAAGTAACAGATTAATTTTAATTTGTATAATAATTTTATAACTTGCTTTAACATTGAACCTCACATAGAACGTATTTGAACTTAAGGGTACTTAATATTTAATAAATAGCATTATTTATTATGAATAAAGTATTCCAAGTTCTTAATAGAGTCCCTCCTTAAAATAAAGGTTTTAAGAATATCTTTTCTAAATACTAAAAAATAAACCTTTAAATCATTAAAAATGAAAACAAAATTATTACTGAATATATCATTTTTTTGCCTAATAACTTCATTTTCATTTTCCCAAGAAAAGAATCCTGTTGGTCAGATAAAAATGGATAAGGAATATGTTACGGTTTTTAAAACTGATGAAGTTAACTTGAAAGAAGCTAAAAAAGAAGTAGAAAAAAACATTGATATTTTTTTTAAACAGAATATTGAACAAACAGAAAATGAACTTAAAGAATTGAATATACTACCTTCCGATACAACATGGTTTAAAAAATATGATAAAATTAAAGATACACTATCCAAAATTGCTATCGATCTTACAGAAGCAGAAAGAATGTATGTATTGCAAGAATTAAAGGGTTCGTTTACTCATAATCCAAAGTTTAATACTAATCCTGATGATGTAATAAAAAGTGAAATACTTAATGAAATTAATAAGATAAAATTTCCAGCAAAATATCCTAAAAAATGTAAAATTGATTCTATAAATATAAAGATTGATGATGGTGTAATAAAAAGCATTGTTGTTACGACGAACGAAGAAAAATTTTACAACAATTTCCCTATTTCGATTTCAAATTATAACAATTATAAAAAACAAAAAAGATATCTATTTAATAAAGAGTATAATGATCAAGAAGTTATTAAAAGATTCTTATTATGGAATGATGATAGGAAAAAAATAATAAGCCTAAATGAGATTTTAAGTTATGAACCGCTTGAGGCATATAATCTGATACCAGATGCTGATGAAATTATATTAAACTCTGATGATTCTACAAAAACATTATATACTTCATCTGACCTTAATACTTTATTTAATGCAAAAATATTTTCTGATGCTTTTGGTTTAATCGGAAATGAATCCAATGGCTTAATTCAAACTGAGATATCAACTAAAATTTATGTTAATACAAAATATTTACATGGAAGAAAAACAGTGTTTTTTAATGATATAGACTTAGGATTATCACTTATGAAATATGATAGTAATGATGATACAATTTTAGTTGATCTTAATGATACAACATTAAATTTTATGAAAGCCTTCCAAACTTCATATACAAGGTTGGGTATGAAATTGAATTTATTTACAATAAACTGCAAGTCGTTATATAAATTTAATATCGGTTATGATGGTTACCTTAGTAATATTTCAAATTATAACAGTACTTTTCTTTTAAATTCCTTATATTCAGAGTTTAAAGTTCTTTTGCGTAGGAATAAAAATTTTGGCATTGAAATAGGATTAACGGAATATATGATGTGTCCTGCTAGAGGTAAGAATGATGTAAAGTTAAATAACCATAAAGTATTTTATATTACAAAACCAGAAATTCAACTTTTCTGGAATCCAAAAGAAAATGATAAAAACAATTTCTTTATAAGGTACTCAACGTATTTAAATTTTGATGATAAGAAAAATAATTTCATGCAGTTTCAATTAGGTTATAGTATGGATATTAAGCAATTAATAAAAGAAAAAGATAAAAAGGAAGAATGAATTATGCTATGATAATTAGTTGGTTTGTGAGAAGTAGAAAAGAGTTAGGCTTTTTTGTTAACTAACTCTTCTAAGTTTCCTTTTATATTTATTAACATTTAATTTTACTATTGTTTTAAATTTAAAACGATCAAAATCCCTTCTTGGATAATATTTAATAAAAGCATCTCTTAGCTTTTTACTCCTATAATTAATCTGACGAATTTGCTTTTGAATATCATTTGACCATTCTTTACGCTTCTTTATATTTTTAGCAGATGGATTTGATAAATCATATTTATTTATCTCTATGATTTCCGTGTTCAAGTTTTTAAGATGTATAAAAACTAATGAATTATACCAATTAAAGTTTCTTTTAAATAACCTAAAGTTCCTATCACGTAAAGATGCGACAATTAAGCTTTCCAAGATTTGAAAACATTCTTCTAAAAATGAGTGAAATGTTAATATATAATTTGAATATGCAATGCTCATTTGATTATAACAAGGATTAGGTAAGTGGATTAATACAATATTAGCATTGTTTCTATTTTTGTAACGTTCAAAATATTCTTCTTCTGCTTCAGAAAATTTCAAAAAAGATTCAATTTTTGGAGCTTCATTTTTGTTGGCTTCTATTAAAAAATATTTTTGATTATGTCTATTTGTAATGTCAATCCATTGGTTTCTAACTTGAAGATAATTTCTTGAAAATACACCGCTTAATACTTGAAAATACTCGTAATCTTTAATAATTTTTGCGATTTCAACCTTTTCGTTAATTTCTAGCTCATTTTGATTAAATGATAATAAATAATGAAACCTTAAAAGTTCTTTATTCTCTTTGTATTCCTTTAATTTTGAATCAAATAATAAGTCTGTAATTTCAACCAGAGTTGCCCAATTATGATCTTGTTGATTTCTTATCTGAATTTCAATTACTTTATCATCTATAGGTGAACTTACAAATACATGTAATGCCTTATATCCTTCTTTTTGAGGTTCTTCAATATAATCATATACTTTTCTAATTTCCAGTTTCTCACTAATTAATTTCTTTAATTTATAAACATCATAATTGTTTCTAAGAATACAACGGCAACCAGCAATATCCCACATTCTACTAAATTTCATATCAGGATATCTCCCTAGTTTGCCTATTATTGACTCAAATCTTTTAATTCTATATGTTACAATGGAATTTTGATGAACTCTCTTAGTTAGCTTGCATAACACTTTAAATACATGAGCAATAGAATCTTTATGTGAAGTTCTATATTGCTGAAGATTTCTAAGAGTTTCGTGATTTAAATTATCTTTTTCATTTCTTATTTTTTCACCAAGCCTATCTATTTCTCCTTTACTAATTTGTTTATTGTTCATAGTATTTTAATGCAATAGATTTATTGGTTAAAAATGTGCAAAGAATCATTCGGAAGTGAATCAACGTTAAAATTTTCATCATTTATTATAACTTCTTCTTTATCTTCAGGATATTCTGATTTTAAATTTGTTGAACATGCACTATATATAATTAAGAGTAAAATCCCAACTATAAAAGTAAATATCTGTAATATAGATAATGAAGTAATATTTTTGCTATAAATATTATTTGTATTCATATCTCTTTCAGAATTAATTTTACCAATATTTCCTGTTAACGCCATTAAAGTAAAAATTCCAAAGATTATAGACACAAATAAAAGAGACCAGCTTAAAATAATTATTGTTCTACTAATACCAACATTAAATTTCTCAAGAAATGTAATTGAAAGTCCTATTAAAATAGTAGATAAAGTAATCAATTGCTTTGTAAGGTCAGTTGCGAATTCAAATGCTTTTAATTTAGTTTCTTTCATACTCTAGGATTTAACAAAATGGCCATAATGGGCAAATACTTTTCATAGTATTATAAATAGACTTAGAAGTAATTTCCCCTTTTTCTGCATTTTTAACAAGCTCTTTAGAGAACAATTGGATTGCATCATCTAATTTATTTCCTGGATTATAAATATGTAAAGCACCTTGTGATGGTGTAATGTTATGTGCAAGCCCATGGTGAGTTGATAAGGATCGTTTAGCATGACCTTTTAAAACACTATCCTTTTTATGAGGCTCTATCGAAATATTAAAAGATGTAGTTCTAGAACTTTTTAATTTCAACTCTTTAACTTTTGGTTTGTCTTTAAGTACCTTTTTTTCAATATTCTGCATTAAAATACCTAAAAAGAAATCAGCTTCACTATCAATGTTACAATCTGACTTCTTAATATTATCTAAAATATTTTCTTTCAGATTATTTATGGGGTCAAGTTTAATTTTAACACTCATTTTAGTATTGTTTCAAATTGTTCTATGAAATTAACAAATTATTTGTATAAAAGATGACTTATGTCTAAAAAGTTATTAACCATCAGTGTTTTATGTTGATAATGTAAACTTATGTAAATCAAAAAACAGATGAGAAAACAAAAACAATTTCTTTAAACTTATTGTCAGTATAACACTGCTAATCTGAAGTTGTATTTTTTAATTTCGTTGACTAAATGTTGACTAGATTCAAAAAGAAAACGACTTAATGATTTATTATTAAGTCGCTTGTGATTTATTAAAGTGGAGCTGGCGGGAGTCGAACCCGCGTCCGAATAAAGAACCCAAATGATTTCTACATGCTTATCTTTTTATTGTTTTTCGAGTATGGCCTGGCAAAAAGCAGCCGAACCAAACCTTAGTTTCTTAAATTTCGCTTGATGATCGAAACACTCATCAAGCTAGTTTAACTTTTACGATGCCTCTGAATCAGTCGCCGTTAAACAAGGCTACCGAGAGACAACTTGTCCTGTAGCTCCTAGGCTACTGGATTAAGCTTAATTTGCCTAGCAATATTAAGCAGCAAGTGCGTAATTGTTTTCGCCGTTTATAAAAGTTGAGCCTTGAGATTTACGAGCCAAAACACAAAGCTCGACATGCTTACATTCCAGTTTACCTTACCGTCAAAACCAAAGCAGCCCCTTACTGGAGGTGCAAAGTTACATTATCTTTTATTGTTTATTATTTTTTTACTTAAAAAAAATTAATTTTAGGCTTTTATAATAAATTAAATAATCGATAATATGGCAAAAAGGTTAAAAATAGGTGTTCTTAGAGAGACTAAAAATCCACCTGATAAACGAGTTCCTGTAACTCCATCTCAAGTTGTTAAACTAACAGAAAGATTCCCTGATGCAGAAGTATGTATTCAGCCTAGTGATATTCGTTGTTATACCGATGAGGAATATCAATACCTGGATTTAAACATGAAAGAAGATTTGAGTGACTGTGATATTCTTTTAGGTGTTAAAGAAGTAGATCCAAAGACACTTATTGCAGATAAAACCTATATGTTTTTTGCTCATGTTGCAAAGAAACAACCTTATAACAGAGGTTTGTTACAAGAGATTATTCAAAAGAGAATTCGATTGATTGATTATGAATATTTGACTGATTATAATGAGCAACGAATTGTAGCTTTTGGACGTTGGGCAGGTATCGTAGGTGCATATAATGGATTGAGGGCTCGAGGAATCCGCACGGATAATTTTGATTTAAAACCAGCGCATCAGTGTAAAGATATGGATGAAATGAATGCCGGCTTAAAAAAGATTAAGCTGGAGAAAAAGAAAATCCTTGTCACAGGTGGCGGTCGTGTTGCTATGGGAGCCATGGAAACTTTAAGTCAGTTAAATATTAGAGAGGTGACTCCTGAAGAGTTTCTTAACCAGGAATTTGATGAGCCAGTTTTATGTCGTATAGATCCTGAACATTATGTTGAGCATAAAGGAGGAATGCAATTCGATTTACATCACTTCTTCAAGCATCCGGAGGAATATAAATCAACATTTAAACCTTATACTAAGGTAACTGATATTTTTATTGCATGTCATTTCTGGGATCCAAAATCACCTAAATTTATTACGAAGGAAGATTATTTAGATCCTGATTTTAATATAACAGTAATTGCCGATGTTAGTTGTGATGTAAACGGACCGATAGCATCAACAGTAAAGGCTTCTACTATAGCAGAACCATTCTTTGGTTATAACCCGGAAACAGGAAAGGCTGAGCCTCCTTTTACCAGTCCTAAGAATATTACGGTAATGTCGGTTGATAATTTGCCAGGTGAACTTCCTCGTAATGCATCATCTGATTTTGGAGCTAATCTTTTAGACAAAGTTTATCCATCGTTATTTGGTAATGATGATACAGGTATGATTGAGCGTGCTACAATTGCAAAAGATGGAAAACTGACAGAGAGGTATGCTTATTTAAAAGATTATTTGGAAGGTAAGGAATAATAAGCAAAATAATATTAATAAAGCCAGGATAAACTTCCTGGCTTTATTGTTTATACTAGTGCTTAAGTTGATTTAATTTTTCAATAGCAAAAGGATATCCGGGGTATAGTTCTAAACACTTATGATAGTTTTCTTTCGCTTTCACAATATTACCCATTGTAAGATATGCTTCTGCCAGGTAATAATATATTTGTCCATTTTTAGGGAATTGTTGGATGGTATAATTAAATAGCTCAATGGATTGATTAAACTTATTTTGTTCAACTAAATCAATACCAAATTTACATAACATGGATATGTCAATATAGAATTCATGCTGTTTAACTTTTTGGTCAAGATCATTTAAATTAGAAGTTTGATTTATATAATTATTTTTCCATTCATTAAATTTTAACTTATTCAAGGTTTCTTCGGGAAGTAGAATGTTTTTGTTGTATTTCTCAGTCATTAAGGTATTCCAAACATTGAACTGCTTTAAAGTACCATAATTAATATTATTTTCCGTTAACCAGTCATAAAAGAATAAGTTCATGAATAAATTATCTGAAAATTCAACATTGCAGTTATTAAGCTTTTCATAGTGAGCAACAAACCTGAAGAAATTATCCGGATTTTTGGGTAGCTGAATTTTCGATAGCCAATACTTGAAGAGAACCTCCCAAAGGTAATCTGTTGAACATGGTGCGCCATACCATTTCCCTGAAGCTTGATCAAACTTCCATGAAGATACTATGCCAACTAACTCACCATTTTGATTAATAACAGGAGATCCACTTGTCCCTGCTTGATTTTCAAATATGGAATCCTGAATCAAGGCTGCATTTCCTAAATATTTTTGAAAATATGATGTGTAAACTCTTTGAGGTCCTTCACGATCTTTAAAAGCCCATCCAATTTTATACACTTTATCACTTTCTTGAAGTTGGATAGGACTTAGTTTTAGTGGTTGTATTGTGCTATGATTCTCTTTAATTGTGAATACTAAATAGTCTTTTTCGGTATTCCATTCTTCTATTTTTTCATCAGGATTTGTATTTATTAATTTATCTGCAATAACATACTGAGTAGTGTCATTCTTAATGTGCATTCTCCAGGTTTTTACTTGATTGTCAATACTTATTGAATGCATATGTTCGTTTTTCCCTGTCCATAAAGAGTGTTTACAAGAAACGGCTAGGGTATCTTCTCCCGTATCGAGTAAAAAAGAACATCCTGGATAGGATGGAGCAAAACTGCCATCGTTGAATTCAATATGATTTATCATGGTAATTGCCGGCCATTCAGATTTTTTATTTTGAGTAAAACTAGAGTTTTGAGTAAATGCAGTGAACCCGATTAAAATAAAAATAGAAATTAGTATTTGTTTCATAAGGTGTTGTTAATTAAATAATTCAGTTAATTTAGATTGAAGTTCTTCGCCTTTTATATTTTTTGCAATAATCAAACCAGTACTATCAAGTAATAAGTTTTCAGAAGATTGACGTAAAGCATAAAGTTGAACAATTTCATTCTTATTCCATTTCGTAAAATCACACACATTTATCCATTCTAAACTGTCTTGTTTAATAGCATTTAACCAATCATTTTTATTAAAGTCAGTTGATATACTCAAAATGTTTAATCCTTTATCATGAAATTTTCGATAAGCGCGTAACATATTTTTATTTTCTTTACGGCATGATCCACAGGAGGATGCCCAAAAATCAATGAGTAGATATTTGTTGCTTTTAAGAAGACTGGACATCATAACAGGATCATCTTCAGTGTTATTCATGGTAAAGTCTGGAGCTTTTTTTCCAACTTCTACATTTTTTAATCTTTGAAATACTTCTTTAATTTTAATTAGGTATGAGAAACTATCAAGTTTAGGATCTAAGACGCTTATGAATTCAAAGAATTCTTTAGAGTTTTCAAAGCTCCAATCAATATCAAATAATATAATTGGTGAATAATATGAGCCAGGGTGATCTATTACAAACTGTTTTTTAGTATTAAGTATTTCTTGATCGTATTTACTAAAAATAAGTTCAAGCTCGTTACGTCTTTGAGTATTGGCACTGTCCCACTCATTATTAATTTCATCGTATCTGTATTTTAAATCAATCTTATTTAAGATATTCTTATATTCAAGGTATTCTAAATGAAGTTGTGAGCCGGTAATTGAACCATTTGCAATATCATTACTATTGGCTATGAATTTTATCTTTGAGTTTTCCAGGTAAAATGCTTTTTCTTGACCTGAACTAACGAATTCAATGGTACAAGGCAGAGGCTGTTTCAATTTTCCCTTAAAGCTAAACTTACCATTTTTAACAAGCGTTGTATCACTGTGGTTTTTATAGTGGAGGACAACAAAGTCATTTTCTATACCTTCAATATTTCCTTGTATAAGGAAAGAATCTTTTAATGGTGTTTTACATCCTAAAATTAATAGACAGGATAAAAGAAATAGTGCGTTTTTCATTTTGATATTTTTGGTTAATAAATTCAATTTCAAGTAAACTTTAGAAATCAATCTAATAACGAAGTAAATAAAAATATAATTAGATTATGGTATTTTTATATAAATACAGTATTGTTTTATACAATACGAAAGTTAAATTATATAAACGGTATACAAATAAGAAATATGCTATTTGGTGTAAAAAAAACTATTTGAAAAATAATCATATGTATATTTGTCATAATATTGAGTTTAATATTAATTAAGTCTAAATTTCCTGCCATGAGAATAAACTCAAAGGTGATAAAAAGAATAAGTTTACATCTATTATATTGGATCGTTTTTACATTTGCATATTCTTTGTTTGCAACTATATTTTTCGATAGAGGGTTTGATATTCGAAGATTTCCCCACCATCTTACTGCACTAGTATATGGACATTACTATTTAATACCTGCTTGTTATTTTATTGCTTATTTTTTAATTCCAAAATTATTACAAAAGAAAAGGATATTGCTTTTTATTTTATCATTCGTTTCAATATTGATTTTATTGGCTGTAATAGATGATTTAAGTAATATTTATACATTTTTACCTAAACATAACCCTTCTATGTTGGAACCATTTAAAGAGTATATGGCATTTAAGCCTATGCATCTTTTTGTGGTTTCAGTGCTGTTATTTGCACAAGTATTGTTGTTTCTAGTAGTTAAGTTTGTAAAAAAATATGCAGAACAACACTTCGAGAGAGAGAAATTAAAAGCACAACTTGCAGAAACAGAGCTGAATGTTTTAAAGAATCAGATTAATCCTCACTTTTTATTTAATGTTCTAAATAATCTTTATTCATTGGCAATTGAGAATGAAGACCAATTAACTGCTGATGGAATATCCAGGTTGTCAGGTTTAATGAGATATAATATTTATACAAATAAAAATAACAAAGTACCCTTAGAAGAGGAAATTGATTATATTCAAAATTATATAAGTTTACAAAAAACAAGGTTTGTCGGAGAATATTCTCTTCATGTTAATTTTGAAGTAAATGGCTGCATAAATTCGAAAGTAATTGCTCCTTTTATTTTAATCATGTTTATTGAAAATGCCTTTAAATATGGGATCGGCATCAATAAAAAGTCGAATATAAATATACATCTTGAGGTACTTGATGGATATCTGGAATTTAATATTTGTAATTATAAAATTAAAACAAGTAATGGAATGGATTCGGGTATTGGGTTGGGAAATGCGAGACAACGATTAGAATATTTTTATCCTTCAAGACATGAACTTGTAATTACTGAAACAGAAAATGAATTTAAAGTAAGGCTTAAGATATTAGATAAAAACTAATTAACATGGATTGCATTACTGTTGATGATGAGTTCAATGCTCTTAATTTAATTAATGGCTATATAAAGAAAACAGACTTCTTAGACCTAAAAGGATCATTTCAAGACCCTATAAAGGCGGTTCATTTTTATGAACAGAATGATGTAGATTTGATATTCTTAGATATTAATATGCCTGAATTAAATGGTTTACAGGTGATGAAATCATTAAACAAAGAGCCATTAGTTATATTTATTACAGCTTATAGTGAATATGCTATTGATAGTTTCAATTTTAATGTCGTTGATTATTTATTAAAACCTATCACATTTGAGCGATTTTTAAAAGCAGCAAATAAAGCTTATAAACTTTGTACTTCACAAGAAAATATTAAACAGCATATTGACAGTAATATAGATCAAGATTTTATTCGTTTAAAAAGTAATAAAGTAGTATATAAGATTCTAATAGATGATATTAAATATATTGAAGCCATTGGAAATTATGTTTTGGTTCAGACATTAGAAAAATCGTTAACAGTATATATTAGTTTAAATCAAATTTTAAGTATGTTAAATGATAAGTTTGTTCGAATACATAAATCGTATATTGTTAACACAAATTTTATTAGTCAATTTGAAAGGAATAGGGTGAAAATTGATGATAACTTTTTACCTGTTGGAACAACCTATCGACAATATTTAAAGGAAATATTTAAGTCATGAATCTGCTTATTGGTTCTTTAGCAATAATTCAAGTATAATATTATCCTTATCAGGGATAGATTTTAATTGATAAATACTTCTGGGTGTATATGAATCTAATAAAGTAGAAATTTCATCATACAGCATGGTTTTTAGTTGATCATTATAATTGATACATATTCTTAAAACTAAATTATCATGACTAAAATCAAAGGTTAAAATAATTTCTTTGTGGCTTGATTTATTTGTTAGTAAGCTTATCACCTTAACGATTAAATTAAATAAGATGGAATGCTGAATTATGAAATGGTCTACCTCTTTTATAACAAGCAGTTCAATAGCAAAAGAAGGATCGTTATGCTTTTGAAGTTTAAGAAATTTATATATGATGGATAGCTCTTCGGTAAAAAGAACAAACTCTTGATCTTTATAGAGAGAATATCTTAGTATATTGGAAATTAAGGCAATTGATTCTGCAGCTGTTTTTTCTTGATGAGATTCATTTAAATGTTTAATATGTTTTAATACATCAAATAAAAGCTTGGGATGCATTTGTCTTTTTAATAACAGGATTTTTTGTTCGTCATTTTTTTGCTTTAATCGCTCATTTTCGTAATAGCCTATGATATAATCTTTAAAAAATTTCAGTGCAAAGAATATGATAATTATAGATGTTTTATTATAAAAGTTAATTATGAAATAATCATAGCTAAGGGAATACGATTGGTATTTCTGTGTATATTCGGGTTGATATTTTGGAAAATAATAATAAGCTCTTATGAGGATGTCTGATATATCGGTAAAACTAATACAACAAATGGTTAGGATAATAAATACAATGTAGTTTCTTTTTTTTATGATAAATCTGGGGATTAGTACATAAACAATAATATAATTACTAATTAGTAATGGTGGTAAAGAGTGGGAATAATCAAGAAGGTTAAGCCAAAAATAGTCCCAAGCTACAGAGTACCTGTTTACCAGGTTAATAAAACTGTAAACAATTAGGAAACATAACCAAAATAAAAGGTGGTACGTTATTCTTTTAATATCTATATTTACTGTTTTATGATTTTGCATTTTAATACAGCTTTAAAAAAACTGTCTTTATTTTCAGTTTTTAGTTCAAAATTTTCATGGCCTACTAAAAGTTCCAGGCGTTTTCTCATGTTTTGTAATCCAATACCTTTGGTATACCCTAATTGATCATTTGTTATTTTATTTACGGTTGAGTTCTTAACAATAAAGATTAATTCATCATCATTAAGTTCTAAATTTGCATCAATCCATTTTTCTTGAATAGATTTGCTTGTTCCATGTTTAAATGCATTCTCAATAAGCGTAAAAAGGATTAGGGGTAACACAATAATTTCATTTGTTTCTTTCGGGAAGTCTAAACTGATTTTTATATTAGAGTACCTTAATTTTTCTAACTCGATATAATCTGTAATAATTTTAAGTTCTTTTGCTAAAGATATGGTTTGTTCATCACATTCATTGATGGAGAAATTGAGAATGTTACTTATCTTATCGATAGAATTTGAAACGGCTGTGTTTTTATTGTCCAGTAAAAGGGAATAAATATTATTTAAGGTGTTGAAAAGAAAATGGGGATGAAGTTGACTTTTTAACATTCTTAACTCCGTATTTAAAATCTCTGTTTTGATATTCTCCTTTATATGGTATCCTCTTAAGAATTCGAGTAAGAACTTAATACAGAAAAATATAATAATTTCAATATTTTTAGAATAAAAGAGCCGCATTAAAAATGGAATATTATAGGCATATTCTAAGTATGCATTAAGCGCTTCAGGTTTAAATATTGGAATATAAATATAGGTATATATCAATGGGTCTGCGATGGTTGCAACACTTAGAATTAGTAAATATAATATCCCAAAATATAAATATTGCTGTTTTTTGAGTACGATTTTTGGAATTAAATAATAAATAATAATATAAGTGCACAAGACTAAAACAATAGAGCCCAATCCTGCTTCTAAAAAGGACGCGATACTAAGAGTTTTATTGGCTTGTGATCGATAGAAAATATATGAAAGGTAACTTTGGTTTAGAATCCAAAATATGACATGAAGCGTTATTCTTAGATATATATTTTTTCTATAATCTAATTTTATCATTAGTATAGGAAAGATTTATTCGAAGATTAATTTCAAAGAAAACATTATGATCCTGGATATCTAGAGAATAATTTTCTTTTCCGTAAAATAGGTCCAATCTTTTTATTGCATTATTTATACCTATCCCTTTTGAATAATGATAAAAATTTTCAAGTTTATTATTGGTATTTTTTTTACTATTCTTAATACTAAAATGAAGAAACTTATTTTCTAGAAAAAGATCTATTGTTATCCATTTACCTTTAATTGTTTTACTTGTTCCATGCTTAAATGCATTTTCTACAAAAGTAAAAAGTATGAGAGGCACAATATTGATGTTTTGAAGATTCTTAGGAGTGCTGATTTCTATTTTTATATCCGAATAACGAAGTTTTTCTAAATATATATAATCTGTAATAATTGTTAATTCTTTTTCAACAGGCACAAGAGATGTGTTACATTCATAAATAGTAAACCGCAATATATCAGACATCCTTGCTATAGATTCCGATAAATCTTCGTTGTCACAATCAAGTGACATGGTATAAATATTATTTAAGGTATTAAATAAGAAATGAGGATGAATTTGCCCTTTAAGCATTTTTAATTCTGTTTCGGCCATCTTATTTTTGAGTGTTTCTTTCTCAAAATAATTCTTAATGTATTGAATGAAGAAACGAAAAGCTACAAATATAAATATCTCAGAATGAAGAATAAAAAAAACTCTCGAGATATATTTAGCTTTCAAAGCAATTAAAAAGAAACTGTCAGTTAATTCAGGATGATTTTTAGGAACAACATAGAATCTGACAAATAAGGTATCTACTATGGTAAGTACAATAAATGTAGATAAATAACCTATAATAAAGAATAAAAAACGTTTTTTTATAATGAGAAATCGAGGAATCAGATAATAAGTTATAAAATATGCTGCTGGAATTATATAGATACATCCCATTGCCATCGAAACAATTTGTTTGGGGTAGTAATCTAAATTTCCAATTGTAATAGCACTATAAAATAAGGGATATGAGAGTATGTATATAATCCAGTAGGCCCCGTGTAAAAGAAGTCTCTTGGCGCTTATGTTTTTCATGTTTAAGTTGTTATTTTTTATTTAAAACCTCTAGGGTGTTAATCTTATAGCTTCTGCCAATCGGAATTTTTTTATTCCCAACCTCCATCGATGAGGCTGAAAAGGCTCTTACTCTATTCGTATTAATAATAAATGATTTATGAACACGTAGAAAAATATCAGTAGGCAATTTCTCTAAGAAACTGGTTAAACTGCTCTTGGTTATGATATTTTCTTGATCCGTATATATTTTGATATATTCCCGCATCCCTTCAATATACTGAATCTCATTTGGGTTTATTTTGTAGGTTTTATTTGTATCTTTAATAAATAGTTCTCGGCTTATGAGATTGGTATCTTTTGTTAATGCAGGTGATGACTCACTTGCATTTTCATTTTTATTGGCAAGGTATTTATTAATGGCCTTAAAAAAACGGTTGAAGGTTATGGGTTTTAATAGAAAGTCAATTACATCTAAATCAAATCCATCTATTGCATATTCTTTATACGCCGAAGTAATGATAACATTGGGCTTCTTATGTAATGATTTTAAAAAATCTATGCCGGAAATTTCAGGCATCTGAATGTCTAGAAATATTAGGTCCACATTTGTGTTTTGAAGAACTAATGACGCATCAATGGCATTTTCGCACTCAGCAACAACATCAAACTGCTGAAAATGCTCAAGATGTTTTTTAATAAGTCGTATAGCTAATGGTTCATCATCAACTATTAAACATTTTACTTTCATATTATAATAAATTAAGTGTTTTCTTAAATTAATGATCTTTATATGATTTTATATACTGCTTGTATTATACAAATGTATTTAAAATATATGTATTAGATTTTTAAAGACTATTCTTACCCTACTAAAAAACACAAAATACTAAAAAAGTTATACAAAAGACACATAAAAGCACATAAATGGTATCAGATGCATTAGGATAGAAAATTATGAGCGCTAATATGATTTGTTTTATAGAATATTAATAGCACTTAATAATTACAAATGGTTGCTAGTAGGACTAAATTCAAGCATTCTTGATTTTTTTTTTTTCTCAGTCCCTTGTTAAATACTTTAGCGGAGTAGGTAATGGAATGGATTGCATATATGATTGTTAATAAAGTATGTTCAATCCAAATATTACTTCCCTAAAATTTTAACCATTTAAATTATTATTTATGAAAAAACTAACAATTATTCTTGCATTTTTGCTGTTTGCTGGTTTTTATGCTTCAGCGCAAATGCAAATTACAGGTACTATAACCGGACAGGACGGTTTGTCGATACCTGGTGTATCAGTTGTAGTTAAAAACAATCCAACTATTGGTACTACAACAGATATTGATGGTAAGTACTCAATTACTGTTCCATCAGAAGCAACTGATTTAATCTATTCATTTATAGGAATGCTAACTCAGGATATTCCGATAAGTGGAAGAACTATTATTGATGTTGTTATGGAAGAGGAAGTAATGGAGATGGACGAAGTAATAGTTGTAGCTTATGGTACCCAGCGAAAGGAAGCTAAAACAGGTGCGGTTACTACAGTTAGTACTGAAGACATATCAACGGATGGTGTGGATAGTCCGGTAAAGATGCTTCAAGGTAAAATGGCTGGTGTTCAGATTAATAGTACTAGTGGAGCTCCAGGAGGACCAAATCAAATCAGAATTAGAGGATTTAGCTCAATTAATGCAGGTATGGAACCATTATACGTAATTGATGGAGTTCCAGTACAAGCAGAGGATTACAGTTATGCGGGTGGTGGTAGTGATGTTGAACAAGGAAATGATATCCTCAGTACCATAAATCCTAATGATATTGCTACAATGACAGTTTTAAAGGATGCAAGTGCTGCTTCTATTTATGGTTCAAGAGCTGCCAACGGGGTTATCTTAATTACAACTAAAAGAGGTTCTGCAGGAGATACTAAATTTAATTTCTCCGTTAAGCATGGTTGGGCAACTTCAACAAATGATAATGACTTTAGATTTATGAATGCAGAAGAGATCCTTCAATATCATAGAGATGCAACAATTAATGCTGGTTTAGATCCTGATGATCCTGCAAATGCAACTTATTATTATCCTAAAACATTATTGGATGGTGAGCTTACTAACTGGTGGAATGAAGTGTATCAAACCGGTCAAACTTCAGAATATGAGTTATCTGTTCGTGGTGGTAATGAAAAAACACGAGTGTATTCATCTATTAATTATTATGACCAAGAAGGTATTAAAATTGGTACCGGAATGGAACGTTTTAGTTTTCGTACAAATGTAGATCATAAAATTAATGAGAAGTTTAGTTATGGAACAAATCTTAGTGCATCAAAAGTTGAGGTTCCATTTCAGCCAACAGGGCTTGCTTATGCCAATCCATTTTGGGCTGCATCTAATTTATTGCCTTGGCAGAATGTATATAACGAAGATGGATCGTATAACGAAGATCTTCCAAATTTAGGAGACTCAAATCCAGTAAAAAATGTTGCTTACAATGAAAAAGTAGATCAAATCTATAAATTTTTAGGATCTGCTTATTTAGAATATGAGATTATTAAAGGCTTAAAATTCAAGACTTTAAATAGTTATGATTATGTTTATAGTAATGGTAGAGATTATCGTTCTCCGGAAACTCAAGATGGTGTAGATGGAAATGGTGTATTATTTACTTCTAACTGGATCAATACAACGATTACATCGTCAAATACATTAAATTATTTATTCGATATTAATGGCGAACACTACTTTAATCTTTTAGCTGGGTACGAATTTCAAAAGAATGATAATCGCCAGCAAACAGCTTCTGGTGATGGAGTAGGTACAGATATGCCTTATTTATCTAGTGCATCTGATAATCAGAATGTGAATAGTCTTTACTATACATGGGCTTTACAATCATATTTCGGAAGATTAGATTATAACTACTTAGGTAGATATTTCTTCACAGGAAGTATTCGTACAGATGGTAGTTCTCGATTTGGATCTGAAAACAGATATGGTTTATTCTGGTCAGTTGGTGGATCCTGGAATATTCATGATGAAAGTTTCATGGCATCACTTGATATGATTAATTTGTTAAAACTTCGCGCAAGTTATGGTATTAATGGTAATGATGCTATTGGTAATTATGATTCTTATGGTGTATATGGAGCCAGAACATATAATGGGCTTGGAGGTTTAGCTCCGGATCAGCCAGCTTATCCTGCATTAACTTGGGAAGAGAATGTAACATGGAACATTGGATTAGATTTTACATTGTATAAAAGATTTACGGGTACAATAGAATATTATAATCGTTTAACTCAAAATATGTTATTAGATCAACCATTATCTAGTACTACTGGATTTGCAAACATTCAGAAAAACATTGGAGAAATGGAAAATAAAGGAATAGAGTTTTCTATAGATGCTAAGATTTTACAAGATGGAGAGTTTGATTGGTCTGTAGGATTAAATTATGCTCATAATACAGTTGAACTTCTTGATTTGGCAACTGATGAAGAGTTTATTGCTAGTGGTAGTTTTTGGAGGCGTCATATTGTAGGTGGTGGATATGCAGATTATTATGTTTATGATTGGGCTGGTGTAAACCCAACTAATGGTGAAGGTTTATGGTATGATGATAATGGAGATATAACTAATAACGCAGCGCAAGCACGTCGTGTATTTAAAGGACAGGTTGAACCTGATCATCAAGGTGGTTTTAATACTCATTTTGGATGGAAAGGATTTACTCTGGATGCTTACTTTGAATACAAACTGGGCCAGTATGTTTACATAATGGAGCATAGATACATTGATGCAGATGGCTATAACTATGGAAATAACCAATCTGTTAACTCATTAGATTATTGGAAAGAACCAGGTGATATTGTTGCTAATCCAATGCCTATTGCATTTAATACTACTGGCTCAAACTCCTGGGGTACTTCGAAATATTTAGAGAAGGGTGATTATTTGAGATTTAAAAACATTTCGATTGCATATAATATTCCAACAGAAATTGTTGAAAAAGCCAGATTAAATAGTGTGCGAATTTCTGCCAATATTGATAATGTTTATTGTTGGCATGACGTAAATTACTGGGATCCAGAAAGACCTGTTACAGGTGGTGGCTATGCTGTATATCCTTTGCCTAGAACTTATACATTAGGTATTAATATTGGGTTCTAAAATTTTTCTAATCTAAAAATATATGAAAATGAAAAAAATAATTAAATATTTACCGGTAATGTTCTTTATTTTGTCATTACAGCTGGTTTCTTGCGATGACGAGTTAGAACAATTACCTCCAGAGAATTTATCAAATGAATTATCTCTATCAACTTACGATAATTTACTTTTAGCTACTAATGGAATTTATACTCTTCTTTATGATGATAATTGGTATGGTAGAGATTTTACTGTAATAGCAGATCTTAAAGGTGGAAATGGAAAATCAAGTCCATTAAATAGTGGAAGATTTCAAACTGATTATAACTGGGCTAATAACCAGGATAATACGGCAGCATTTTGGGATGAAGCATATTATTTAATTTCAAGAGCAAATAATGTAATAAATGCACTTGTAGATTTTGAAGAGACTGGAGTTGAGCAAGAACAATTAGATCAGTTAGAAGGAGAAGCTTTATTTTTAAGAGCATTAGCCTATTTCGATTTAGTTAGAATGCATGCTCAGCCATATACTTCAGATCCTAACTCTTTAGGTGTGCCTGTTGTTTTAGTTACTGAAATTGCAGAACCAGCTAGAAACACGGTTGCCGAAGTATTTACACAAATAGTGGCGGATTTAACCTTAGCTGAGACCAAGATTGGGAATCCTGTATTTGAAGGAAGAGCACCAGCAGATGCAGCAGGATTAGCGTCTTTACAAGCAGTACAAGCTCTACTTGCAAAAGTTTATTTATATATGGCTAATTGGCAAGAGGCTGCAAATTATGCAACTTTACTCATAAATAATTCAAATTTTAATCTTTATACTGCTGCTAACTATAATTCAGTTTGGGATACAGATGATGCATCTGAAGTAATATTTGAAGTTTATGGAGATGCAACACAGTCTAGCTATGCAGGATTTGATGCAATAGGATATATCTATGATCCGGGAGGATATGGTGATGTTTGTGCTTCTAACCAGTTAATGAATTTATTTGAAGCAGGCGATGTTCGCGGTAATCTGTTTAAAACAGATGCTGGAAATCCTGGATTCTTTTGGCCTAATAAGTATCCTGGTAAAGCCAATATTAGGGTTAATAATGCCGTTATTTTAAGATTAGCAGAAATGTATTTAATAAGAGCAGAAGCCTTATTAAATGGAGCATCCGTTTCTGGAGCAACAGCATTAGGTGATTATAATGCAATTAGAACTAATCGTGGTTTAGCAGCAGCTACAACAGTTAATTTATCAAACATTTATGACGAAAGAAGGCGTGAACTTTGTTTTGAAGGAAACCAATTGTGGGATTTATCGAGAACAGGTAGAAGCCTAGATAGAGATGAGGCTGAAACTCAAGTTTCAGGAGATGTTGATATCCCATTCCCAGATTACAGATGGGCTATGCCAATTCCTTTTTACGAATTGGATGCGAATTCAAATATGGAACAGAATCCTGGATATTAATAATTAAAAAATAATTGAATCATGAAAAAAATAATGATATATATTTTAGGTCTTATAATTGGACTGTTTATGTTATCTTCTTGTGAAGATACGAATGAACCTATATATCTGGATGATAGTGCAAAGTTTGTAGCATTTTCAGCTACAACATCTTTTGTTGGTGAAGATGCAACTGGAGCTATTGGAATACCAGTTTATATAGCAGGTACTACAAGTGGTGCAGGATGTACAGTTAATTTTGATTTTGATAATACTGGAATGGAAGTTCCTGCAACAGAAGATGTAGATTTTAGAATACTAAATGACACAAAAACACTTAGCTTTGATACATATTTTGGATATGATACGATATGGATTGAACCAATTGATGACAATGAATACACAACCAATAAAACAGTTAGTATAACAATTTCTAGTCCAACAAACGGTTATAATTTAGGAGCAAACAGCACGCTTCTGCTTACAATTAATGATGATGAACATCCTTTAGCAATTGTAATTGGAGATTATACGGTAAGTGGTACAGACGAATATTGGGGAGATCCATATACAGAAACTGTTACAATAGAAGGTCATAGTCCAACCGAGGTGATAATGAATTTATGGAATTCACATGGTGTTCCAAACAGAATTATTGCCGAAGTTGATTTAGCAACCAGTACAATATCTTTTGCTAGCTACCAGAATTTTGGTGACTGGGACTATGGTGATGTTCATTTTGCTTCTCATGACGGTGCATTTAATCCTAGTCAGACTGAGCCAGTTACTGCTGTTTTTGATGCTAACGGAAACTTTACTCTTAATAATTGGGGAGGATATTTCTTTTCAGGTAATAATGAAGGTTTATGGTTCCAAGCATATTATACTACAACTTGGGTGAAGCAATAAAATAAAATTAATTGAACAAAAAATTAATTAGAATATATTATGAAAAAAAGATATAATAATAGATTTAAATTTATCACATTCTTTATAGCTATTATTTTTATAGCGTTAGCATGTGAGAAGGAGGCATTTGAAGAATATAGCAGTGTGCCAGCAGATCCGGCACCTGCATTAACAATAAATGTTGATGCTCAGCCATTTGATTTAACAGTTAATTATAGTTTTGCTTCAGAGGGCAGACTAACAGTTATGATAATGCCTGGAGATATTGATACTGTACCAGCACTTGAGGCTATGATGGCTCGTGTTTTTGATGATGCTTTAGATTTTGAGTTTATCAAGACTGATGGAACCAATGGTAGTGTTGTTATGGACGGTTTATATGCAGACAATGATTATAAAGTATTCGCATTAGCAAGTAATGCAGATGGATCTTTTAGTGAAATTATTGCATCATCTGTTATTCGTACACCGGAACCACCTTTGTCTTTAATATTTGAAGAATTTTTAGGTGATTATCAGTGTGTTGATTTGCTTAATGCTGATAGTGCAAGCGTTGACTGGGGGCCTTATGGTGTTGTAATAACAGAGAACACAGCGACAACAGAGCCTTATGATATAATTGTGAATAATTTTTGGGCATGGGGAGGAACTTCAACTGCAGTATACACATTGGAAGAAAATGGAACAGTAACTTGTGATTTTCAAATAGTAGGAGGAATTGATATGGGAGATGTTTATGATGCTTCTCTAGCAGGGAATCCGATAGAAATTGAACAAATTGCAACTGGTAAGTGGGATTATCATGATTTTGATTATACCTTCCATATTCCTATTCAGTTTACAAATACTACTTACGGATCAATCTATGATGATATTTTTCAAGTTTACTTCTTAGGTTCAAAATCTAAAAGTACAAGTAATAAAAAGTAGAAAAGTAAAGATACAGAAAATAAAGGGCTGCAATAAGCAGCCCTTTATTTAAATATTTTTTAATCCTTGTATTGTTTTAACTTGATTTTTAGCTCCAAAAATATAACTGCCTGCAACTAATACATCGCAACCGGCTTCAAGTAAAGCTTTTGCATTGGAATTATCAACTCCTCCATCCACTTCAATTAATGCTTTAGATTTTTTATTGTTTATGAGTTGTTTTAATTCTTTAATCTTTTCAATGGCGTTTGGAATAAATTTCTGTCCTCCAAATCCAGGATTTACTGACATGATTAATACCAGATCAAGGTCTGTAATAATATCCTTTAATAAATGAACAGGAGTATGCGGATTTAAACTAACTCCAGCTTTCATCCCTTTCGATTTAATATTTTGAACGGTTCGATGTAAATGATTGCATGCTTCGTAATGTACGGTTAAGATATCTGCTCCTGCTTTTTGAAAGTCATCAATATAACGATCAGGATCAATAATCATCAAATGAACATCTAAAGGTTTTTTTGCATGTTTTTTTACAGCTTTTATAACGGGTATTCCATAAGAAATATTGGGAACAAAAAGTCCATCCATAATATCTAAGTGAAACCAGTCAGCTTCGCTATTGTTTACCATTTCAATATCGCGCTGTAAATTTCCAAAGTCAGCTGCCAAAAGAGAAGGGGATATTAAATGTGCCATTTTTAATAATTTTTAATGCAAAAATACATAAAAAAAGGAAACCGAAAGGTTTCCTTAAATCTTAACCTAAATAGGTTTTTAATATTTTACTTCGGGTTGTATGCTTTAATCGTTTAATTGCTTTTTCTTTAATCTGCCTTACTCGCTCTCGGGTTAAATTAAATTCTTCTCCAATTTCTTCTAGTGTGTATGGGTGTTTTCCATTTAAACCAAAATATAAACGAATAATATTCGCTTCGCGTTCTGTTAATGAAGATAAGGCTCTTTCAATTTCTTTTCTTAGAGAATCGTTTAGTAAAGTTCCATCGGGACTGGGGTTATCTTTGCTTAATAGAACTTCGTACATGTCACCATCCTCACCATCGGTTAAGGGAGCATCCATCGATACATGACGACCCGAACTACGCATGGCATCTTTAATATCATTGGGGGCTATTTCTATGGCTTGGGCAATTTCATCTATAGAAGGTTCTCGTTCGTACTTTTGTTCTAACTCAGCTAATGCTTTATTTATTTTATTAATTGATCCAATTTTATTTAAAGGCAACCTAACAATCCTTGCTTGTTCTGCTAATGCTTGTAATATGGATTGTCGGATCCACCAAACAGCATAGGAGATAAATTTAAAACCCCGGGTTTCATCAAAACGCTTTGCTGCTTTAATTAACCCAAGATTACCTTCATTAATTAAGTCAGGTAAACTTAAACCTTGATTTTGGTATTGTTTCGAAACTGAAACAACAAATCGAAGGTTTGCTTTTATTAACTTTTCGAGTGCCAGATTATCTCCTTTACGAACTTGTCGGGCAAGTTCAACCTCTTCATCAGCCGATAAAAGATCAACTTTTCCAATCTCATGAAGATATTTATCTAACGAGGCAGTTTCCCGATTAGTAACCTGTTTAATGATTTTTAACTGTCTCATTGCTTTGGTTTGGTGATGTTTAGCTTGCTTGAAACGATAATTTTATACTCTTTCGTACAATTATACTCAAATATGTAAATAAAAATCTTTACAATAAAATTTTTTTTAGTTAATTTTAAATAATTATTTGATTTACTAGTTTTTTTAAAAAAAAGAATAGCTTTTTTTTGGTAATTCTAAGATAATCTTTATTATTGCATTGATTTTCCATGATGGAAAATAATTCTCCTGAATAAAAAGTCAATCAATTACTTACTAATCAGTGAAAATATTTCAAAAATTATAATTAATATCATTTAATTTCCTATTAAAATAAAACAATGTACGACATTCTTGAATTGAATAAAAAGCTTGTTTCTGAACTAAGAGAAATAGCTAAAGGATTGCAAATTAAAAAGGTTGAGTCGTTAAAAAAGCAGGATTTAATCTATAAAATCTTAGATCAGCAAGCTATTAATGCTACCTCAGATGTTAAACCGGAAAAAAAATCATCAGGACGTAAACGAATATCTGAAAAATCTAAAACTCCGGTTGGATCTTCTTCAAAACCAACATCAAAAGAGCTTAGGGTAAAAGGCCCAGAAAAAGAACAAGTTAAAAAAGAAAAAGAGCCTGTTGTTAAGCCTGTAAATGATGATAAAACTAATCTTGTATCTGACAGAACGCATGAAGTAAAAAAAGAAGATAGAGAAGAAAAAACCGAAGTAAAAAGTTCAGATAGAGACGATAACTATAGAAAAAGAAATCAACACAGACCTCAAAAAGATAATAATTATCATAAAAGACCTCACGATAAAAGAAATGATAAATCGTATGAGTTTGATGGTATCATTACAAATTCGGGTGTTTTAGAAATAATGCCTGATGGGTATGGTTTCTTAAGATCATCAGAATATAATTATTTAAATTCTCCAGACGATATTTATGTATCTCAATCCCAAATTAAGTTATTTGGATTAAAAACTGGAGATACTGTTGAAGGATCGATTCGTCCTCCAAAAGAAGGAGAGAAATATTTTCCATTAATTAAAGTTGAAAAAATTAATGGACGAAGTCCAGATTATATCCGTGATCGTGTTCCTTTTGATTATTTAACACCGTTATTCCCAGAAGAGAAATTTACAATTAATAATAATCAGAACGATAAGTTATCTACACGTGTAGTGGATATGTTTGCACCGATAGGTAAAGGACAACGTGGTTTAATTGTAGCTCAACCTAAAACAGGGAAAACAGTATTGCTTAAAGAAATTGCGAATGCTATTGCTGCAAATCATCCTGAGGTATACATGATTGTGCTTTTAATTGATGAACGCCCTGAAGAGGTAACCGATATGGCTCGAAGTGTAAATGCAGAAGTAATATCATCAACATTTGATGAACCGGCAGAACGTCATGTTAGAGTAGCAAATATCGTATTGGAAAAATCGAAACGAATGGTTGAATGTGGTCATGATGTGGTTATTCTTCTTGATTCTATTACTCGATTAGCACGTGCTTTTAATACTGTTTCTCCGGCATCGGGTAAAGTATTATCAGGTGGTGTTGATGCCAATGCATTACATAAACCAAAACGATTCTTTGGTGCAGCACGTAATATTGAAGAGGGTGGTTCTTTAACAATTATTTCGACCGCATTAACAGAAACCGGCTCTAAAATGGATGAGGTAATCTTCGAAGAATTTAAAGGAACTGGTAATATGGAATTACAACTTGACCGTAAGTTATCTAACAAGAGAATTTACCCTGCTGTTGATATTACAGCATCAAGTACACGTCGTGAAGATCTGTTAATAGATAAAGAAATGTTAAATAAGATTTGGATCTTACGTAATTATCTAACTGATATGAATTCAGTGGAAGCGATGGAGTTTTTACGCGACAGATTATTGAAGACAAAAACAAACGAAGAATTTATTATTTCGATGAATGCAGACTAAATGTTTCACAACACAATATATTAGAAAATGCGGATTTTATTCCGCATTTTTTATTTGGTTATTAGATAGATATAAGCTTATTTGAAATAAAAATGAATAAGATCATTCAAGGTTATTTTACAGTGTAAGAGTATTATAAATAAGATTTTTATTATAATTTTGTAGTTCCTAAAAAATAAAGTTAATTATCTTTTAATAAATAAATTAAGGAGTTAGAAATGTCAAAAAACAAGAAATTTATAACTTGCGATGGTAACTATGCAGCAGCTCATGTTGCTTATATGTTTAGTGAAGTTGCAGCGATTTATCCAATTACTCCTTCATCAACAATGGCAGAATATGTTGATGAGTGGGCATCTAACGGACGTAAGAATATCTTCGGAGACGAAGTGAAAGTTGTTGAAATGCAATCAGAAGGTGGAGCATCAGGTGCTGTTCACGGATCATTACAAGCTGGAGCATTAACTTCTACTTTTACAGCATCACAGGGATTATTGTTAATGATTCCTAACATGTATAAAATCTCTGGTGAATTATTACCAGGTGTTTTTCATGTAAGTGCACGAAGCTTAGCAGCTCAGGCATTATCAATTTTTGGCGACCATAGTGATGTAATGAGTGCTCGTCAAACTGGGTTTGCTTTCTTAGCAACAGGTAGTGTTCAGGAAGTAATGGATATTGCAGGTATTGCTCACTTAGTATCTGTTAAATCAAGAATTCCATTTGTACATTTCTTCGATGGTTTTAGAACATCTCACGAAATTCAAAAAGTTGAGTATTTCGAAAATGAAGATATGGCTAAATTACTTGATTTTGATGCAGTACAGAAGTTTAGAGATAATGCTTTAAATCCAGAGCATCCTGTAACTCGTGGTACAGCTCAAAACCCAGACATCTACTTCCAGTCTCGTGAAGCTGCAAATAAATTCTACGATCCAATTCCTGATATGGTAGAAGAATACATGCAGGAAATTACTAAAATGACAGGTCGTGAGTACCATCCATTTACTTATTATGGTGCTGAAGATGCTGAGAATATTATTGTTGCTATGGGTTCTGTTACTTCTACAATCAAAGAAGTAATTGATTATAAAATAGCTCAAGGCGAAAAAGTTGGTTTAATTACAGTTCATTTATACAGACCATTTTCTGAGAAATATTTCATGAAAGTTCTTCCTAAATCAGTAAAACGTATTGCTGTATTAGATAGAACTAAAGAACCAGGAGCTAATGGAGAACCTTTATACATGGATATCAGAGAACTATTCTATGGAAAAGAAAATGCTCCAGTGGTTGTTGGTGGTCGTTACGGATTAAGTTCTAAGGATACTACTCCAGCTCAAATTGTTTCTGTTTATGATAACTTAGCAATGGCAGAACCAAAGAACCATTTCACTGTAGGTATTGTTGATGATGTTAAATTTACATCATTACCAATGTTACCTGAAATTAGCGTTGTTCCGGAAGGAACTTTCGAAGGTAAATTCTATGGTTTAGGTGCTGATGGTACTGTTGGTGCTAATAAAAACTCAATCAAGATTATTGGTGATTCTACCGATAAATATGCACAAGCCTATTTTGCGTACGATTCTAAAAAATCTGGTGGTATTACAACTTCTCACTTACGTTTTGGAGATAAACCGATTCGTTCGCCTTATTTAGTGGGTACTCCTGATTTTGTTGCTTGCCATGTTCCTTCGTATCTTGATAAATATGATATGTTAAAAGGAATAAAACAAGGTGGTACTTTCTTATTAAATAGTATTTGGGATGTTGAAGAAACCAAGAATCATTTCCCAGATGAAATGAAAAAAGTTTTAGCTGAAAAAGAAATCAAAGTATACATTATTAATGCTACTGCAATTGCAGAAGAAATTGGTTTAGGAAACAGAACCAATACTATTCTTCAATCAGCATTCTTTAAAATATCAGAAGTAATTCCTTACGAACTTGCTGTTGAGCAAATGAAGAAATTTATCGTAAAATCTTATGGTAGAAAAGGTGAGGAGGTTGTAAATATGAATAATGCTGCTGTTGATCGTGGTGGTGCAGTAGAAGAAGTTATCATTCCTTCTGAATGGAAAAATATCGAAATTAAAGCAAAAACTGACGACAGAGATATTCCTGATTTTATTAAGAATGTTGTTGAACCAATTAATGCTCAAAAAGGAGATGATCTGCCTGTAAGTGCATTTACTGGAAGAGAAGATGGAACTTTCCCAGCAGGTACAACAGAATATGAAAAACGAGGTATCGCGGTAAGTGTTCCTGAATGGATTTCTGAAAATTGTATTCAGTGTAACCAATGTGCTTATGTATGTCCACATGCTGCAATTCGTCCATTCTTATTAACTGAAGAAGAAGTTGCTAATGCTCCGGAAGGAACTGATGTACTTCAAGGTACAGGAGGAACAAAAGAATATAAATTCAGAATGCAGGTATCTCCATTGGATTGTACAGGTTGTGGTAACTGTGCTGATGTTTGTCCTGCTAAAGAGAAAGCTTTAGTTATGAAGCATCTCGATACTCAAATGGAAGAAGCTCCACGTTGGGAATACATGCATAAAGAAGTTGGTTATAAAGAGAATGTTCTTCCAAAAACAAAGAGTGTTAAGAATAGCCAGTTTGCTCAACCATTATTCGAGTTCTCAGGAGCTTGTGCCGGTTGTGGTGAAACGCCATATATTAAAACAATTACTCAATTATTTGGTGATCGTATGATGGTTGCTAATGCTACAGGTTGTTCATCAATTTATGGTGGTTCTGCTCCATCTACTCCTTATTGTGCGAATGCTGAAGGTAAAGGTCCAGCTTGGGCTAACTCATTATTCGAAGATAATGCTGAGTATGGTTTAGGTATGCATGTTGGTGTTGAAAAATTACGTACTCGTATTGGAGAAAAAATGAATGAAGCAATGAATGATGTATCGGCTGATACTCAAGCTGCATTCAAAGAGTGGATTGAAAATATGTACGATGCTGAAGAGTCAAAAGTAGCATCTGCAAAAGTTGTTGAAGCTTGTAAAAAAGAAAATAATCAAGTAGCTAAAGATATCTTAGCATTAGAGCAATATCTAATCAAGAAATCGACTTGGATATTTGGTGGTGACGGATGGGCTTATGATATCGGATACGGTGGATTAGACCACGTACTTGGTTCAGGTCAGGATGTTAACGTTCTTGTTGTTGATACGGAGGTTTACTCAAATACAGGTGGACAGGCATCTAAATCAACTCCGGTTGGAGCTGTTGCTAAATTTGCTGCTGCTGGTATGCAAACAAGAAAGAAAGATTTAGGTATGATGGCTATGTCTTATGGTTATGTATATGTTGCTCAAGTAGCAATGGGTGCTAGTCAAAATCAGTATTTCAAAGCAATTAAAGAAGCTGAAGCTTATCCTGGACCATCGTTGATTATTGCTTATGCTCCATGTATTAATCACGGATTAAGAGCAGGAATGGGTAAATCACAACAGGAAACTAAATTAGCTGTTGAAGCTGGTTACTGGCATACTTATCGTTATAATCCATTATTGGAAGCTGAAGGAAAGAATCCTTTCGAATTAGACTCTAAAGAACCAGATTGGAGTAAATTCCAAGACTTCTTGAAGAGTGAGGTTCGTTATACTTCTCTTCAGAAATCATTTCCAGAAAATGCAGAAAGTCTGTTTGCAAGAGCAGAAAAAGATGCGCAATGGAGATATAACAACTATAAGAGATTAGCATCTAATTAAGATAAAATAATTTCTAATTTGAAAGCAGCTTCATTGAAGCTGCTTTTTTTATATCATAGACTTTGGGTTATTGTTAGTTAACAAGGGATGTTAAATATAAATTGAACTAATTGGCTTATTGTTTGTTAGTAGCTGTAAAGAAACAGAAGTTATAACTTATAAAACCTAAAGATATGGCAGACTTAACTACACATTACATGGGATTAAAATTAAAGAATCCTATCATAGCAGGATCTTGTAACCTTGCAACAAAAATCGAAAATATTAAAGCAATGGAAGATGCCGGCATAGGAGCTATTGTATATAAATCATTGTTTGAGGAACAGGTTAATTTTGAATCAGCTGATTTTGATGAAAGTATGGTAGCTTATAATGACAGGCATGCTGAATCTACTCGAATGTACCCTGAAATGGAGCATGCAGGTCCTAAAGAATTCCTATTACAGTTAAAAAAAGTGAAAGAAATTGCAACGGTTCCTGTAATTGCTAGTATAAATGCAATTTATGAAGACACCTGGGTTGAATATGCTAAGTTAATTGAAGAAACAGGTGTGGATGCAATTGAAATAAACCTTTTTAAAACATCGAAAAAGTTTGCAGATTCAGGGACTACCATTGAAAAACAAAGATTGAACATAATAAAGGCAGTAAAAAATGCTGTAAATATTCCGGTAGGTGTTAAGCTAAGTTCTTCATATAGTAACTTACTTAACTTTGTGCTTGAAGTGGATGAGCTTGAGGTTGATGGTTTAGTATTATTTAATAAATTATTTGAACCTGAAATTGATATCAATGAAGAAAAGCTTTTATTCCCTTTTAACTTAAGTAATAAAGGTGATTATCGAATGGCTCTTCGTTATGCTGGATTACTGTATGGTAATGTTAAGGCAGATATTTGTAGCTCTTCAGGGATTTATGAAGGAGAAGATGTTATTAAGATGTTGTTGGCAGGAGCAAATTCAGTACAAATTGTAAGTACTTTATACAAAAATAAGATATCGCATATATCAAAAATTATAGATAAACTGAATGAGTGGATGGATAAAAAAGGATATAAGAGTATTGAAGATTTCAGAGGTAAACTATCAAGAAAAAACACTAAAGATCCTTATGCTTATCTACGTGCACAATATGTAGATATATTATTAAATAGTGCTGATGACTTATTGAAAAAGCATCCGGTAATATAATTACAACAATATAACTGAAATAAATAAAGCAGATATCTTGATTTGATATCTGCTTTGTCTTTATATTGTTAGTTTTAGATTATTTCCCGATTTAAATAGCCTGAATAATCCTTAATTTTTGGAGTATATTCTGTACTGAATAGTTCAGATGAAACAACAAAATCGGCAGTTGACCTGTTACATGCCATTGGTACATTATATAATACTGCAATTCTTAACAATGCTTTAACATCAACATCATGAGGTTGAGGCTGCATAGGATCCCAGAAAAATATTACAATATCAATTTCTCCTGTAGCAATTAAGGCTCCAAGTTGCTGATCGCCACCCAAAGGTCCAGATTTAAGTCTTTTAATATCAATTTGCTTTTCTGATTTTTTAACTAATAATTCCTCAACTAAACTACCAGTAGTTCCTGTACAGGTTAGCTCCTGATTTGATATTACTTCCCAGTTATATTCTACCCAGTCTAAAAGATCTTTCTTTCTGTTATCATGAGCAACAAGTGCAATGCGTTTTTTTTCTTTCATTAAGTGTTATTTTAATCGGACAATGACATCTCCTTTTGAGATCTGATCACCATGTTTGAAGAATATTTCGTCAACTTCTCCGTCAAATTCAGAAACAATTTCATCATAAGTGTAGCCACTTTCGATATAACAGATACGTTGTCCTTTTTTGATTCTATTTCCAAGTTCAATTTCTTGCTCCTCGATAAAATAGTTTAGGTTATAAAAGATCTTACCCATATACGGTGAAGCTATATCTTTTTTATTTGGATCGGCTTTTACATGTCCTGAACCGGATTTAGGTTGATTGGTTTCTTCTCTTAACTTTTGAATTTCATCATTAAATCGTTGTTTAGCAATACCCGATTTGTAATCACGATATTGTCTTTCGTGCATAGCAAATTCAAAAAGTTCTTCATCATCTTCTCCTGTATCCCAGCCATTTTCTTCCATCTCTTTGCGGAATGTATCCAATGCATCTGGATAATTACTCTGTGGGACTCCTTCATAAAATTCTTTTCCTTGTTGTTCTGCTATTGCTTTTATTTCTGGAGCTAATGTTCCAGGCAATTTACCGGCTTTCCCTAAAATCATATCCCATGCATTATTATCTATGATTGCAAATTTAGGTTTCGATTGGATATCCTGCATTACATTTAATAAGGCAATGTTTTTGACATACTGACTAAATGGCGTTACCAAAGGAGGATTTCCCAGTTTTGGCCATATGTCAACAACTTCGTCAAATAATTTTACCAATAAATCATCTTCAGTAAGTTTTTCTTTCCCTTGTGATTCCAGTGTTTGATTTAAGCCTTGATGTACACCTTTAAGATCAGCCATCATACTTCCCATCATTCCACCAGGAAGACCTGACTGAACAAGTAGTGATGACATATACCTATTTTTTGGATTAATGAAATATCCTAAAAAGTCATTCATAAATTCCTGATTCAATGCTCTGGCTTTCATGTATGCTTTCATATTTATTTCAGGAACTTTAAAACCTGCATCTTTTAACATAGCCTGAATGGTAATTACATCAGGATGAACCATACCCCAGGAAAGAGGTTCCATAGCAACATCAACATAATCAACTCCGGCTTTAGCTACCTCTAACATTGAAGCGACTGAAAATCCCGGTCCAGAATGTCCATGGTACTGAACAATAATATGAGGATATTTCTTTTTTATTTCGCTAACTAATTGTCCTAACATCACCGGTCGTCCAACACCTGCCATGTCTTTTAAACAAATTTCATCAGTACCATATTCTACAGCTTTATCTACAACACCCATAAAATATTCTACTGTGTGAATTTCAGAATGAGTGATACTTAATGTGGCTTGTGAAATCATACCTGCTTCTTTAGCATATTTAATAGAAAGCTCAAGGTTACGATGATCATTTAATCCACAAAATGAGCGTGCAATATCAACACCTTGTGCTTTTTTTACCTTATACATTAATCGACGAACATCGGCAGGTACAGGAAACATTCTTATCCCATTTAATGCTCTTTCAAGCATGTGTGTTTGAATACCTGCTTCATTAAAAGGTTTTGTCCACTCACGAACTGCTTTGTTTGGATTTTCGCCGTATAATAAGTTTACTTGTTCAAAAGCACCTCCATTTGTTTCTATTCTTGAAAAACACCCCATATCAATAATTACAGGAGCAATCTTTTTCAACTGATCAATTCGCGGAACATATTTTCCTGATGATTGCCACATGTCTCGGTAAACAAGACTAAATTTTATTTCTTTACCCATATCTAAATATTTAATTCAAAAAATTAATTAGGTTAAATAAATTTTATTAGAGTGTTTATATTGTCCTTTTAGAGACTATTTCACAAACCAAAACTATAAAATCCTAATTCTTTAATTTATGTTGTAAAACCTAAGTAAACGAATGTTGTGTTAAGGTTCATGTTTTTAATGCTTTAGATTTTTGTGTTGTATATCATATTTTAACTCTTTACAAGTTAAGAAAAAAAGAATTGTTTGTAAATACTTAATTGATAGAATATTAATATAAAAACTTTGAATTGCTTAATATTTAGTATAAATGAGCAAAACAAAAGTTTTAAGTATTACTAAAATTCAACGTATGAATTTTATACATTTGCATTTTGAACATCTTATGATTTAATGTTTTGGGAAGAATACTTGCAATTGATTATGGTAGGAAGAGAGTTGGTTTAGCAGTGACTGATCCTTTACAAATGATTGCGAACTCATTAACAACAATACATTCGAAAGATATTTGGGATTTTTTAAAAGAATATTTGGAAAAAGAACAGGTAGACTGTATTGTTGTGGGATATCCTAAACAAATGAACAATGAAGCATCTGAAGCTGTTAGGTTTATAAATCCTTTTTTGAAGAAATTAGAAAAGACATATCCCAATATGGATATTAAATTGGTTGATGAAAGATTTACTTCAAAAATGGCACATCAAACAATGATAGATGCAGGTTTAAAAAAGAAAGCAAGGCAAAATAAAGCATTAGTAGATACCATTAGTGCAACAATAATATTACAATCGTATTTAGAACAAAGAACAAAATATTAAAATGATTTATCCAATAGTTATATATGGATCGCCAGTATTGAGAAAAGTGGCAAAAGAGATTGATAAAGATTATCCTGATTTGGAAAGTTTTATTAAAGATATGTGGGAAACAATGTATCATTCAGATGGGGTAGGATTAGCAGCACCACAGGTAGGAAAATCTGTGCGATTATTCGTTATCGACGGATCACCTTTCGAAGAGGATGACCCTAAAATGAAAGATTTTAAGAAGACCTTCATTAATGCTCAATTAGTAGATAAAGAAGAGCAGGAAGTTACGATGAACGAAGGCTGTTTGAGTATTCCTTTGCTTCGTGAAGATGTGACCAGACCTACCAAAATCAGGCTTGAATATTATGATGAGAATTTCGAGTTTCATGATGAATGGTTTGAAGGTATGGCAGCACGAATTATTCAACATGAATACGATCATACAGATGGTATTTTATATACCGATCGGGTAGCTCCAATAAAAAAACGGTTACTTAAAGGTAAACTTAATGCTATAACAAAAGGTAAGTTCAAAGTTGATTATAAGTATAAATTGATGAAATAAATTCTTTAATAAGTATGAATGCCTCTTAATTTTAAGAGGCATTTTTGTTTTAAACTATTTAATAATAATTAAGTCTAAAATTTATGCTGTTTGAACACACTGTTTGTTTATGTGTTTTTATTTGTAAATTAGATACTCGGAATTAACTAAACCCATATAAGAATGAAAATTTTACAGAACAAAAGATTGAATGTTCAGGCTATGCTTGGGCAATTTTTTTTAGTTGTTTTTTTACTTTTTTCAACTCATCTTTTTGCAAAAAAGGAAGAACCAAAAAAAGAAGAAGATCCGATTAATTCGGGAATATTATCCGGATTAAAATTCAGAAACTTAGGTCCGGCATTTGCATCAGGTCGTATAGCAGATTTTGCTGTAAACAAAGAAAATCCAAGTGAGTATTATGTGGCTGTGGCATCTGGAAACATCTGGAAAACGGTTAATAATGGAATTACTTTTAGTCCTATTTTCGATAGTTATGGATCTTATTCTATAGGAGCATTAGCCATGGATCCAAAAAACTCGAATGTGGTTTGGGCCGGTACCGGTGAAAATAATCACCAAAGAGCCTTAGGGTATGGTGATGGTGTTTATAAAACAGTTGATGGAGGTCAGTCCTGGGAAAACATGGGATTAAAAGAGTCTCGTCATATTGGAATGATAGCTATTGACCCAACCAATACCAATGTTGTTTATGTTGCCGCCGAAGGTTCAGCCTGGGGATCAGGAGGAGAAAGAGGTTTGTACAAAACTACGGATGGTGGGAAGAATTGGATAAAAGTCTTAAATATAAGCGAAAATACAGGGGTTAATAATGTTGTATTAGATCCTCGTGATCCAAATACTATTTATGTAACTACCGAGCAACGTCGTCGTCATGTGCACACTAAGATTGGTGGAGGTCCTGAATCAAGTGTTCAGAAATCAACCGATGGTGGACTAAGTTGGAGAAAAATAGAAAGTGGTTTGCCTGGAGTTCATAAAGGAGGAATGGGTATTGCTATATCACCTGTTAATCCTGATTATCTTTATTTAATTGTTGAAGCTGCTGAAGATCAAGGTGGATTTTACAGATCGACAAACAGAGGTGAATCTTGGGAAAAAATGAGTAGTCATGCTTCAAGTGGACAATATTATAACGAAATATATTGTGACCCTGTTGATGTAAATAAAGTCTTTTCAGTTGAAACTTTTTCACACGTTACTTACGATGGAGGAAAAACATGGAGTCGTCTTGGATTAAGCGATCGTCATGTTGATGATCATGCAATATGGATCGATCCACAAGATACCAAACATTGGATGATAGGTGGTGATGGTGGTATTTATATTACCTACGATGATGGAGCAAACTATCGACAAGTCTCAAATCTTCCTGTAACACAATTTTACAGGGTAGGTGTTGATAATGATTATCCATTTTATAATGTAACCGGAGGAACTCAAGATAATAATAGCTGTGTAGGTCCTTCAAGGACTCTAAGTAGTGGAGGTATTACTAGTGATGATTGGACAGTGACTATTGGAGGAGATGGATTTTGGGCACAAATCGACCCTGAAGATCCTAATATTGTCTATAATGAATATCAATATGGAAATGTCTATCGATATGATAAGAAAAGTGGTGAAGATCTTTACATTAAACCACAACCTGCAAAAGGTGAATTAACATATAAATGGAACTGGAACAGCCCTATGATCATAAGCCCTCACAAGCATACCAGATTATATATGGCTGCTAATGTTTTGTTTAAAAGCGAAGATAGAGGTGATTCCTGGGAAGTTATTAGTGATGATCTAACAGCAAAAATTGATCGTAATACATGGCCGGTAATGGGTAAATATTGGAGTGCAGATGCAGTTGTTAAAGATGTTTCAACATCTTTATATGGAATGATTATTTCATTAGTTGAGTCTCCAATAAAAGAAGGTTTAATATATACTGGAACCGATGATGGTGTTATTTCTGTGACTGAAGATGGAGGACAAACCTGGACTCAAATAAAATCATTTCCAGGAGTACCAGCAAATACATATGTGAGTGATATTTTTGCTTCTCGATACGATGAGAATGTAGTATATGCATCATTTGATAATCGAAAAAGAGATGATTTTAAACCTTATTTGTTAATGAGTACAGATAAAGGAAAAACCTGGAAGTCTATTACAAATGGGTTTCCTGAAAATGGAACTGTCCATGCTATTGAGCAAGATCATGTTGATAAAGATTTACTATTTGCTGGAACCGAATTTGGAGCATTCTTCTCATATAATGGAGGACAAAAATGGATTCAGTTAAAATCAGGATTACCAACCATTGCTGTGCGTGATATGGTAATTCAAGCTCGAGAAAGCGATCTAGTTATTGCTACTTTTGGACGCGGATTTTATGTACTTGATGATTATTCTCCTTTACGTGAAGTTCAACTTTCTTTAATAGAAAAAAATATTCATATTTTCCCAATTAAAGATGCTTTAGCTTATATGCAAACTGGAAAGAAATATGGTCAGGGGGCTACATATTTTACAGCTTCTAATCCAGAATTTGGAGCTATATTTACATATTATTTAAAAGAGGTTCCAAAAACAGAGAAACAAAAGCGACAGGAAAAGGAAAAAGAATTATTCGAAGAAGGTAAACGAATTCCACAACCTACATGGAAAGAGTTAGAAGATGAAGCAAAAGAAGTTGATCCGTATTTAATATTTACTATTAAAGACGAGGATGGCTATGTTATAAGAAAAATTAACAAGAAGCCATCAACAGGAATTAACAGAGTAAACTGGGATTTAAGATATGCAGGAACATCATCTATTAGATTATCTGGTGATAAGTTTGATCCAATTAAAGAAGATCGAGGTTTCTGGATGGTTATGCCTGGTAAATATACTGTTTCCGTTTCTATGTATGAAAAAGGTGAGATTAAAGATTTGGTAACAGATAATAAATTTATTGTGAAAGCTTTAAATAATACTTCTCTGCCTGCAAAAGATAGGGCTGCGATGGTCGAATTTAAAAGAAATGTTGCTGAAATAACCAGGATTTTAGATGGAGCATATGACTATACTGAAGAGTTGATCAAGAAAGTAAATTATCTAAAACAAGCAATTATAGTTACTCCAGGTGCTAACAATGAATTATTGACAGAAGCAGAAAGGATTGAAAAAGAGCTGGATGATATTATGTTTACTTTTGATGGAAGCGAAGCAAAAGCAAGTTCAGAAGAGATTCCACCTCAACAAGTGCCTTTAGTGAATCGATTACAGTATATTTTATGGGGACAATCTTCTTCAACTTCAGCTATTACAAATACAAGTAAAATGGCGTATGAAATTATTCAGGAAGATTTACCTGTTATCATTGAAAAAATTAGAAAACTAGGTGCAGAAGATATTAAAAATCTGGAAGAAAAAATTGAGAAAGCAGAAGCTCCCTGGACACCAGGAAGACTGCCTGTTATGAACTAGATGAACATTACTTATAGTTGAATTGTTAAAGATCCGGGGATTGCTTATTCCTGGATTTTTTTTTAAATTTGATAAACGTCATAAATTCGGTGATAAAGGTCTGAAATTATTTTTTTAAAGAAGAAACTATAAAAAAAAGATAGCCGTATATAAACATAGTTGTTAAATGAATGTTGAATTTTAAATTTGGAGATATGAAAAAGGTAGGATTGTATTTAATAGCATTGGCAATGGTTATATTAAGTTGTTCCTGTAATTTAAACAAAAACTGTCCGGCTTACGCTGATAATACAGTTGAAGTTGAACAAAATGTTTAGATTTTAATTTATAGTTTTTTTTTTATAGATTTGATCTCACCAAACTATAAAAAACTAAAATCAAATTATAACAAAACCATCATGAAAAAAATTCTAGTAGCAGCTCTATTTTCTCTTTTCATTATTGCAGTTTTAAGTTCTTGTAAAAGCAAAGACTGTCCTGCTTATAGTCAAGTAGAAGTTGAGCAATCAGAAATTAATGGATAGTAATTAGATATTATTAGAAATAATTTCACGAATATTGGGCAATCGCTCAAAATCTGTCTCAAAATTAGTACATTTACTTTTGAGACAGTTTTTATTTTATGAATTTAAGATTATTACTTTCTTTCGCATTAATATACCTCATCTTCATAGGGAGTATATATTCTCAGGATGTAAATGATAATATTCCTAAGATTTTCTATAAAAATGAGAAGACCTTAGGATTACAATTAAATACAAATGGTTGGGGCTTAGGTTATCGATATGGTGACCGTATAAATTATTTCGAGAAACGAAACTACGAAATAGATTTTTCCATTATAAAACACTCTAAAGAGGTTAAATCTTCTAATACTTTTTTGTCTTCAGAATCATTTGTATTTGGTAAGCTAAATTATGTTTTTGATTTACGTGTAGGATATGGCAAACAAAACGAAATGTTTAGCAAACGAGATCCTGGTAGTGTTGCAATTCGCTACTTTTATGCCATTGGTCCTTCTGTGGCTATCCAAAAGCCAATTTATTATGAGATTTTATATCCTGTAAATGATAGTGTATATGGTATTCGGAAAGAAAAATTTAATGAAGATATTCATACTTCAGGGGATATTAGAGGAAAATCATCGTTTTTCGATGGCATCGATGAAATAAAACTGATACCTGGAGCTTATTTGAAAGCAGGGATAAATTTTGAGTTTAGTCAATCAGAAACATTTATTCATTCACTGGAAGCAGGAGTTATGTTGCAAGCATACCTGAGTAATTTAGAGATTATGGCCGTGGATGATAATCAGCAATTCTATTTTACTTTATTTGTTAGTTACCGATTAGGAAAAATAATTAATGCCCAGGAAATATCAGATGAATACTTAAAGAAAAGGAAGAAGAAATTAAGGATTTTTAACTGGTTGTAGTCATGAAGATTGATTACAACATGCTTAATAACTTAGATTAATTCTTATTATATTCTTGAAGAAATCCTTTTTAATATATAATTTTGATCACAAATTAATTATCACCTTAAAAACACATTAAGATGTCAAAAATAAAAGTTGCTATTAACGGTTTTGGTAGAATAGGCCGTAATGTATTTAAAATTGCCCTTGAGAGGGACGATATTCAGATTGTTGGGATCAATGACTTAACAGATACAAAAACGCTTGCACATTTGTTAAAATATGATTCTACACAAGGTAAGTTTAATGGTGAAGTTTCATTTGATAATGAAGGAATTATTGTTAATGGAACAAAAATTAAAGTTAGTGCTGAGAGAAGTCCTATTAATATTCCATGGGGAGAAACTCCTGATGTAGTAGTTGAATCTACGGGTATCTTTAGAAAGAAAGAAAGTGAAAAAGGAGGTTATGGTGATCATTTAAAAAATGGAGCAAAAAAAGTTCTTTTAACAGTTCCTGCAAAAGATCAAATTGACAGGATGATTGTTTTAGGTGTAAATACTGAAGAACTTAAAGCTGAAGATCAGTGTGTTTCAAATGCATCTTGTACAACCAATTGTTTAGCTCCTGTTGTGAAAGTATTAAATGATAAATTCGGTGTTGAAAATGGATTTATGACAACAGTTCATTCATATACTAATGATCAAATGATTCTTGATGCTCCTCATTCTGATTTAAGAAGAGCTCGTTCTGCTGCAGTTTCTCAAATTCCTACCACTACTGGTGCTGCATCAGCAGTAGGAAAAATTTTGCCTGATTTAAAAGGTAAATTAGATGGTATGGCAGTTCGTGTGCCAACTGCTACAGGTTCAATGGTTGATTTAGTTGCTAATTTAAAGAAAGAAGTAACTATTGAAGAAGTTAATGCTGCTATGAAAGAAGCTGCAGAAGGACCAATGAAAGGTGTATTAGAATACACAGAGGACCCTATTGTTTCGGTTGATATTATTCATAATCCACATTCATCCATATTTGATGCACTAAGTACTATGGTTATGGGTAAAACAGTAAAAGTTATTTCCTGGTATGATAACGAATGGGGATACTCTTGCAGAGTGGTTGATTTAATTGAAAAATTATTCTAATAAATAACATCCAATAAATAAAGCCTGACTAATTTAGTCAGGCTTTTTGTCATTTAAAATATTTTGATTTAATATATTTCTATTAATTTAAAAGGTACATCAATAATTGCCTGGTAGTGTTTCCCTAATTCTAATACCGCTTCGTCATCTTCCTCGTAGTACCAACTAATCTTACAATTATTGCCTTTTACTTTATAATCCTGAAAAAGCTGAAAGAAATCTAAGATAAATTTGGATGATCCACTATTAATATACTCAAGTTGAACATTTACTAATGTTTCGTTTTGAGGGTTTTTAAAGTATTCATTAACCCAATTGAATAATTTACTGTAAAATTCTTCTGGATTTTCAGGAATAGATCTACCAACAATCTTTAGAATTCCTGATTCGGCATCGAAATTAACATATGGTGTTTTAACTGTTTTTTCAATTACCAGTTCTTTCATAATTGTACTTTTATTAGTCTTTATTTGTTGGAAATATTACTCCATTTAGTGTGTATTATTTTTTAATATAAACACCTCAGTAACATTGTTTATGTTTAATTCTTGTATTCCTAACACTAAGTCAACGGTACTAAAGATACAACATTTCCAGTTAATTTTCCTAAAAATATGCCTAAAATCCATTATTATTATTCAAACTACAAATATGATTTTATGAACTATTATATAACGGATACGAGCATAAAATTTCATGATTCCTATTGTTCAAATTAACGCAAAAAAAGAATAATGGTTGCATAATTTTTTGATATCCTACAACATATTATTAATCATATTATAAATATTAGCATTTATAAAGATTGACCTTAATAAATGAAATTTGTAATTTTACTCTATAAGTCACTTTTTAAGTCAGTTGATTTACAATAAACTCAATGAGCTTGATTACTCTCCATATTAATAATAAAATTCAAATCGTAAAAATTAATAATTATGTTTTATCCGAAGACTAGTTATGCCAAGATTGCATTTGATGCAATCCTTTTTTTTATCTCAACCGGACAAATAAAAAAATCGAAAGAAGATCAAATCCCTGCTGATCTGAAATTGAAAGTAGCATGTGTTGTTTCTATATTTGATGTAGACGATAATTTAATTAGTTGTTATGGGAATATTGAACCTAACAATAAGATGTTATATGATGAAATTATCGAGAATGCAATTAAGGCTGCTTCAGATAATACTGTTTCAATAAAAAGCGAACAACTTAGCGAATTAAAAGTATATGTAGATATTTTATCTTCCTTGCATAAAGTTGAAGATATAAATGATATTAAACCTCAAAAGCATGGGTTATTTATAAAAGAGAAATCTGGTAAATCAGGATTTATAATGCCCAATAGAAAAGGAATAAAAACTTTTGAAAAGCAGTTGAAACAGTTACAACTAGAAAATGAAATAAAAGAAACTAATATGGAGAAATTGGAATTATGGTATTTTAAATCAACAAGATACGATTAGTAATGCTGAAGAGTGTTAAAATAAATATATATGGCAAGGTTCAAGGCGTAGGATTTAGGTATAGTACCTTGCAAAAAGCAAATGAACTGGGAATTACAGGATTTGTAAAAAACCGTTCTGATGGAAGTGTTTATATTGAGGCCGACGGTGAACCTGAAATTTTAAATGATTTTATTTTATGGTGTAAAAAAGGACCTTCCTGGTCGCGCGTTGATGATGTAAAAGTGTGTGATATTCCATTTAATGATTATAAATGCTTTGGAGTAAAATAGATGGAAGCCAGGTATTATCATAAAACTAAAGAGAGAGCAGTTCAGTGTAATTTATGTCCTCATAATTGTATTATAAAAAATGATAAATCGGGAGTATGTAAGGTTCGCACCAATCATCAAGGGACTCTCATAACTAATAACTACGGGCTTGTTTCATCTTTAGGTTTTGATCCTATTGAAAAAAAACCTTTGTATCATTTCTATCCAGGAAAAGAGATTTTATCGGTTGGTAGCTTAGGGTGTAATTTGAAATGTGAGTTTTGCCAAAACTGGCAAATATCACAAACCTCTGTTGAGGATTTCACAAGAGGAGCAGAGCACATGAAAGTGGATGAGCTTATAAAAATTGCACTTTCTAATAAACATAATATTGGAATAGCATATACCTATAATGAACCAACCGTGTTTTTTGAGTATATGATCGATATTGCAAAAAAAGCGAAAGAAAATAAATTAAAAAATGTAATGGTTACCAATGGTTTTATTAATAAAGAACCATTAAATGAACTAAATCAGTACATCGATGCATATAATGTAGATTTAAAGGCATTTAACGAAAGCTTTTATTTAAAATATACACATTCAATGCTAGATCCTGTGAAAGAATCACTTCTGAATATCAAGAAAGCGGGAAAACATCTGGAAATTACAAATCTTATCATACCAGATTTGAACGATAATCAAGAGGAATTTTTACAGATGGTAAAATGGATCAGGAATTATCTTGGGAAACAAACAGTATTGCATATTTCTAGATATTATCCTACTTATAAGCTTAAGAAAGAGTCAACTTCAATTGATAAAATGCTAGAATTATATAAAATAGCTACTCATTATTTAGATTTTGTTTTTTTGGGGAATGTAAATTTATCCGAAGGGAATCATACTTATTGCCCTAATTGTGGTGAACTTTTGATAAGTAGGAGAGGATATGTGACAAATAAACAATCAGTTAGTAAGGATGGTAATTGTTTAAGTTGTGGCATGCATTTATTTGAGTTTTTAAATTGAATAATATGAAGGTAAGAAAATCGGTTGTTGCAGGAAAGTTTTATCCGGCAAGTAAAGATTCTTTAATAGAGCAAATAGAGTCTATTAGAGAAAAAGAATTAGCGAAGATAAATCTTGACTTAAAGCATCATCATATTATTGGAGGCGTTGTTCCTCATGCTGGATATATGTTTTCAGCATACCAGGCAGTTCATTTTTTCGAAATTATTAGGCAGTCTGATCAGCAGTTCGATACCATTGTAATTATAAATCCCAATCATACAGGGTTTGGACATGAAATGGCTTTTGATTTAAATGATGCATGGGAAACACCTTTAGGACAGGTTTTACTCGATGTAGAATTTGGAGAACAAATTGGCATTAGTGTATCTGATATAGAACAAAAATCAGAACACTCAGGAGAAGTCATGGTTCCATTATTACAATATTTCTTAGATTATAATTTTAAAATAGTACCTATTACATTATCAAATCAAACGTATAAAAATGCAAAGTTTTTAGCCGAACGATTAAAAGAGTGTGCAAAGCTTTTAAATAGGAAGATTCTGATAATTGCTTCTTCTGATTTCTCACATTTTTTATCTCAGGAAGAGGGGAAAGAAAAAGATGCTTTTGTTTTAGAAAATATCATAACACTCGACTCGCAAGCAATACAAAAGGTTGTGCATAAAAAGAATATATCTGTCTGTGGCTATGGACCCATAATGACTTTAATTGAATACTCAAAGCTTATCTCAACAAATCCTAAAGTTGATATTTTAAAGATAGGTCATTCAGGAGAGGTTATACCATCGCACGAAGTGGTTGATTATGTTTCTATTCTTTTTTCTGATTTATAGCAAATATCATTGTATTGTAACTAAAGTATCGAGTATATTTGTTTTTATTTGATAAAACAATGTTCGATAAAATAATTCATTGGCTGGAGTCGCACCAGCAGGCATGTTTTTATAAAAAGTATTTTGGAATTGAATGCCCCGGATGTGGTATGCAACGTTCTTTTATAGCATTGCTAAAAGGTGATTTTGTGGAGAGTTTAATATTATTTCCTGCATTATTACCAACCATTTCTTTAGTGGTGTATCTGTTTCTGCATCTTATATTTAAGTTTCGAAACGGGGCTACTATTTTAAAAATTCTTTTTATTATTAATACGAGTATTGTAGTTTTAAGCTATATTTATAAATTATTAACTTAAAGAACCCAATTACATGGAAAATACAACAGTTACCCCAACCGAAAATGTACAGCCTTCTGTAAAACAACAATTACCAAACGCAACAGCAGTTTTAGTTTTAGGTATTTTATCAATTGCTATCTGTTGGTGTTATGGATTATTTGGAATTACAATGGGTATTATTGCTCTTGTTTTATCAGGAAAATCTAGGGCATTATATAATGAAAATCCAGATTTGTATACTGAAGGATCTTTTAAAAATATGAAAGCAGGACGTGTTTGTGCTATTATCGGAACCATATTATCATCGTTATATTTAGCTATCATTATTATTTATGTAATGATTGTTGGTGTTGCATTAGGTACTTTATTTACACAATTTCCTTGGGAATCTTTTTAATATTTAAATAAAACATAAAAACTTGGATGATCATGAAAATGGTCATCCATTTTTTATTTTGCATATAAAATATGTAATTTTCCAACATGGATTTAAAACAAAGAATAGAAGCATTTAATAAACTTGGAGAGTTCTTTAGGACTTTCTCTGAGAATGATTCAGAGGATAGTCAAAGGCTTAAAGATATTATTGCAAGCGATTATATTCATAATCCTTGGTTTACAGTACAAAATATTTATGATTCTGTTCTTGCTCATGGAAGTTCGCTTACTCCAGAGAAAATAGTGATGTGGCTTAACAAGTATCCAGAACTGGATCAGCATATAGATAAGAAAAAGATTGGTGTAATTACAGCAGGTAATATCCCTTTGGTAGGTTTTCATGATTTTATGACTGTACTTATTTCGGGAAATGTTTTTTATGGTAAGCTATCATCAAAAGATAATCGTTTGTTGAAATTTGTTTCAGACTATTTGATTCAATTAAATCCTGAATTTAAAGATCTGATCTTGTTTAGTGAAGATAAACTGGAAAATTTTGATGCTGTTATAGCGACCGGTAGCAATAATACATCTCGATATTTTGAGTATTATTTTGGGAAGTATCCACATATTATTCGTAAAAATCGAAATTCGATTGCGATTTTAGAAGGAACAGAAACAAAAGAAGATATTGAAAATCTGGGGATCGATATTTTTAGTTATTTTGGTTTAGGATGTAGGAATGTATCAAAAATATTAATTCCAAAGGATTATTGTTTTGATACTTTCTTTGAGAATATTGTTGGTTTTGAGTCAATATATCAACATAATAAATATGCCAATAATTACGATTACAATAAATCTGTTTACTTAATGAACCAGATTCAGCATTTCGATAATGGCTTTGTGATTTTAAAAGAGGATGAGGGATTATCATCACCTATTGGAGTACTATTTTTTCAGTATTATGATCATCTTGATAAAGTGAAACAATATGTCGATATCAATAAGGATCAGATTCAATGTGTTGTTACCAAACTGAATATAATTGAAAACGGAATTCCGTTTGGGAAAGCACAACAACCTCAATTATGGGATTATGCCGATGATGTTGATACTATGAAATTCTTGTTGAATTTATAAAGAATAGGCATGAAAAGTCTCCTTGTTATAGTAGGGCCAACGGGAATAGGTAAAACAGATTTAAGTATCGATATTGCAAAGGAATTTGGAACTGAAATTATTTCTTCTGATTCACGTCAGGTTTATAAAGAGTTAAAAATTGGAACAGCAGTACCTACCGATGAGCAGTTAAACCAGGTTCAACATCATTTTATTGGTAATAAATCTATTTACGATTATTATAATGCCAGTATGTTTGAAGTTGAGGTGCTGGAAACATTAGCATCACTACATAAGAAATTTGATCAGGTGGTTATGACCGGAGGTTCGGGAATGTATATTAATGCTGTGTGTGATGGTATTGATGATTTGCCCACCATTGATCAAAAGCTTAGAGATGATTTAATTGATAAATTAGAAAAAGAAGGCATTGCAAGTTTGCGTTTGCAGCTAAAAATGCTCGATCCTGAATCATACCATAAAATTGATTTAAAAAATCCTAAACGTATATTAAAAGCTTTGGAAGTTAGTATACAAACAGGAAAACCATATTCATCATTTCTTACAGAATCAAAAAAACCAAGAGATTTTAAAATCATTAAGGTTGGTTTGCAACGCGAGCGGGATGAATTATATCATAGAATTAATTTAAGAGTTGATCAAATGGTCAATGAAGGATTGATAGATGAGGCGAGGCAGTTTTTTAAAGATCGACATTTAAATTCATTGAACACTGTAGGATATAAAGAGTTGTTTGAGTCTTTCGAAGGGCTTATTACAGAAGAAAAAGCCGTTGAACTGATCAAGCGAAATTCACGACATTATGCCAAAAGGCAAATATCATGGTTTTCACGAGATAAAGATATTGTTTGGTTTCATCCGGAAAGAAAAGAGGAAATAATTGGATTTATAAAATCCAGAATATAAAATCGAAATTGAAAATGATAAAGTTTAGTGTAATAATACCTGTATATAACCGACCTGATGAATTGTCAGAATTATTAGAGAGTCTTAAAAATCAAACAAAAAAGAATTTTGAGGTTGTTGTAGTAGAGGATGGATCCACTTTAAAAAGTGATGATATAGTAGAAAAGTATTCTGGCACTTTAGATATTAAATATTTTTTTAAATCAAATTCAGGTCCCGGCCAATCCAGAAATTATGGCTCGGAGAGAGCTTCCGGCGATTATCATATTTTTTTCGATAGTGACTGCATTATTCCTGAAAAGTATTTCGAAGTAGTAGAGAAAAGATTGCAGGAAGAGCCTGTTGATGCTTATGGTGGACCAGATATGGCACATCCTGATTTTACGGCAATACAGAAATCAATCAATTATTCTATGACCTCTTTTTTTACAACAGGAGGAATTCGTGGAGGAATGAAAAATGAAAAAAAGTTCCATCCGCGAAGTTTTAATATGGGATTTACAAAAGAGGTATTTGCAAAAACCAAAGGATTTTCAAAAATGCGTTTTGGTGAAGATGTAGATATGAGTTTACGAATTATTGGAAACGGATTTTCAACCACTTTAATTAAAGAAGCAGCCGTTTATCATAAGCGAAGAGTTGACTTTAGGAAATTTTTTAAGCAGGTGTATAATTCAGGGATAGCACGAATCAACTTATATAAACGACATCCTCAATCGTTAAAATTAGTGCATTTTTTACCGGCATCTTTTTTATTGGGAACTATTTTATTGCTTGTGTTAAGCATTTTTAGTTTGTGGTTTTTAGTTCCTCTAGGAGTATTTGTAATATTAATATTTTTTGATTCCCTGAGACTAAATAAAGACTTAAGTGTAGCTATTTTATCAATTATTGCAAGCTTTGTTCAATTAACAGCTTATGGTTTTGGTTTTATAAAATCATTTATAAAAAGACTCATCCTTGGTCAGGATGAGTTTCATGCATATCAAAAGAATTTTTATAAGTAAGTTTTTCTTTAGACTTCTTCTTCAATTAAATAATGATTCCTATCGCTTGAACTACGAGAAATGAGTTCGCCTAAGAATCCTGCAAGGAATAATTGTGTACCAATAATCATTGCAGTAAGAGCAATATAAAAATATGGGCTCGAGGTTACTAAAGGAGCTTTAAGTCCTTTCCATAAGGCAATTAGTTTAACAGCTCCTAACCATCCGGCAGCAATAAAACCTGCTACAAACATTAAGGTACCCATAGTGCCAAAAAACTGCATAGGTTTTTTCCCAAAACGAGAAATAAAAGTAATCGTTAATAAGTCGAACATACCTTTAAAACGACCAAAACCATATTTTGAAACTCCAAACTTACGAGCCTGGTGTTGAACAACTTTTTCTCCAATTTTTTTAAATCCTGAAGCTTTTGCAATTACTGGCATATAACGATGCATATCGCCGTAAACTTCGATGCTTTTTGCAACAGCCCGACTATAAGCTTTTAATCCACAGTTAAAATCGTGTAGTTTAATACCGGTAACCATTCTTACCAAACGATTATATATTTTACTTGGGAATCGTTTTGAGATAGGATCATGGCGTTTCTTTTTCCATCCAGAAACTAAATCATATCCTTCTTCAGTAACCATTCGGTGTAACTCTGGAACTTCTTCCGGACTATCTTGTAAGTCAGCATCCATGGTAATCACAACATCACCTTCAGAAGCCTGAAACCCGGTATGTAAAGCCGCTGATTTTCCGTAGTTGCGTTGGAATTTTATTCCTTTAATCTCGGTATATTTCTTTTTAAGATTAAGAATAACTTCCCAGGATTTATCTTTACTTCCATCATCAACCATGACAACCTCGTAACTCAGCTTATTTTGCTGCATTACACTATTAATCCAATCCAATAATTCAGGAAGAGATTCTTCTTCGTTGAATATCGGTACTATAATTGAAACATCCATTTCTATAAAAATTAAAAGCTTGTCAAAAATAAGTAAATATTCTCAACAAGCCTTATACAATAATATTTTTAAAAAATTATTCTTCAATATCTTGCATTACATCTTGATAAGGATCGCCTTCTTTTTTTAAGAAGATAGATGTAATTAAAGCAATTACAAATCCAATGATTGCTGTTCCAAAAAATCCAGATATGGTAACAATACCAGGCTTCATCATTTTTCTTTGCATGGATAATGCCATTTCTACCTGACCATCAGGTAATCCTTTTTGTAACATTTGTTCTTCTAGCTGTGCTAAAGTATCGGCTAAATGTCCTGGGTTAATTGCTGTAATATAAAAGTAGGTATATATACTATATACAAATGCAGCAAAAACAATGATCAGTGTTGCTAAACCTAATGCTTTACCATACGAAATATTTCCTTCTAAAACATTATTTCTGTATTTATTGGTTGCATAGACAATAATTCCTATTATGATAACATACATTCCCCAGCCAACAACTTTGTTAAATTTTAAACCGGCAAAATGTAAAATTAAATCAAAAATAATAAGAGCAGCTCCCAGCATAAGACCATTTATGAGGGCAGGTTTCATAACGGATGTTGATTTTTCTTCCATAATAAATTTAGTGTTTAATTTTTAGTTGAAAACAAACTTACACAATGTTTTTAATGAAAACAATATACTGTTTTTATAAAAAGCATCTTGAAGCTATAGATAGTTAGTTTTGCTTTTGTTGCTTTTATTACAAAAAGAGGCAACAATGATGAAATAATTTCATTTTTACAGAAATAAACATTGAAATATTTGTAATGATTTAAGATTTTACTACTTTTGTGCCCCCGGGCAAGTCTTATACGACCAGCTCCTGTTGAACTCCCCCAGGACCGGAAGGTAGCAAGGGTAGACGGTTGTAGCGGTGCGATGTAAGTAGCTTGCCCGCTTTTTATTTCCATTTTTTAAAGAATCCATTCATTATATTTAAATTTCTTATTCCAGTTTAGCATTGTATAATTGATTATTTTATTTAATGAACTTGCTTTTTAAATCCCGTGTTTGTAACTTGCTTAAAAATACTAATTCATGAGTTACACGATTAATCTTACAAAAGAGCAAGAAGCTGAACTTCGAAATTTAGTAAAGGAAAACCAAAATCGTAAGAATGTATTAAAGCGCTTATATTGTATTTTGTTAAAAAACGAAGGACAGAAGAATATTAATATCACTCAATTATTAGGAATTCATGAAGATACTGTGGCCGATTGGACCAAGATTTATTTAACTAAAGGAACTCAAGGATTATTAAATTATAAGTACTCAGAACGAAGAAGATCTCAGTTACATCCTCATAAAGCAAAAATTAAAAGAATGGCATCGGCAAAGAGTGTGCGAACTGTTGAACAGCTTCAGCAAAAAGTTAAAGTAAATTTAGGATACGATATTGAGTATAGTTGGTTTTATCGTTACTGTAAGAAATATGGAATTTATAAAGTTTTAAAAGAAACAAAGTAGTTATAATTTTCCTGTCTCATTCAAGTAATTAATCACTTGATCTAATTTTAAATTTTAATACTCGAAAAAAATACTTTATTTTCGCACCCAAGTTAGTGTATTCATTAAACCATATATTAAATCATGAAATTTTTTATTGATACTGCAAACCTTGATCAAATTAAGGAAGCTCAAGACTTAGGTGTTCTTGATGGAGTAACTACAAATCCTTCGTTAATGGCAAAAGAAGGAATTAGTGGGGAAGAAAATATTATCAATCACTATAAAAACATATGTGATATAGTTGATGGTGATGTAAGTGCTGAAGTTATATCTACTGATTTTGAAGGTATGATTAAAGAAGGAGAAATGCTTGCTGCATTGCATCCACAAATCGTTGTAAAGGTTCCTATGATCAAAGATGGAATTAAAGCGATTAAATATTTTAGCGAGAAAGGAATCAGAACAAATTGTACTTTAGTGTTTTCTGCAGGTCAAGCTTTATTAGCTGCTAAAGCAGGAGCAACATATGTATCTCCATTTATTGGTAGATTAGATGATATTTCAACGGATGGTGTTGAGTTAATTGCTCAGATTGTTGAAATGTATAATTATTATGGATTTGAAACAGAGGTTCTAGCAGCTTCAATACGTCATACAATGCATATCATTCAGTGTATGGAAGCAGGTGCTGATGTTGCAACCTGTCCATTAAATGCAATATTAGGATTATTAAAACATCCATTAACTGACATTGGTTTGGAAAAATTCTTAGCTGATTATAAAAAAGTGAATGGCTAATTAAAATAGATATTTTTTAAAAAGGTTGTCTTTTAGGCAACCTTTTTTCTTTTAAGACTTTATTTTATTGATTCTGCGTATAATCTACGGAATTGTTTAGTACATTTGCATCTGTTTTCGAAGTAAAGAATAGTTATGTTATTACAAATTCATCCTGATAATCCTAATCCTCGTGAAATTGCTATGGTAATTAAGGCATTGCAAGACAATGGCTTAATTATTTATCCTACCGATACTGTCTATGGATTGGCCTGGGATATTAATAGCCCTAAAGCTTTTGATAAGATCGTTAAGATTAAAGGGAAGAATGCTTTGAAGGAGAATTTTTCCATGGTTTGTAATGATATTAGCCAGGTTTCACAATTTACATTGCATATATCAAATCCTATATTTAAATTATTAAAGCATAATTTACCGGGTCCATTTACTTTTATTCTAAATGCCAATAATAATGTACCCCGGTTTTATAAATCGAAAAAGAAAACGGTAGGTATTCGTATACCAAATAATAATATTGCTCTTGAAATAGTTGAAAAGCTAGGCCATCCCATTATGACTACTTCATTACATCACGAGGATGAGATTCTAGAGTATATGACAGATCCTGAATTGATTCACGATAAATATGAGCATTTGGTTGATTATGTTATTGATGGTGGGTATGGAAATAACGAAGCATCAACAGTAGTTGATTGTACCAATGATGATTTTGAAATTATTCGTCAAGGAATAGGGGAGTTAGTTTACTAATTTTTAGCCAGTCTAATCCAATTATAAAATCCATAAATTGCATTCACCAGAAATGCGATCCACATAAGCAATACTGCAACATCGTTTCCTCCATTAAGCATGACCACAAGCCATAGTATGATCGATACAATATCTACAAAGATCCATAATATCCATTGTTCAACAAAAGCAAATACCATTAATACCATGGCAATAACCGACATTACGGTTGAAGAGGAATCGAGAAATGGCAAATTACCGCCTAGTTTTTTAAGAATAAATCCATAAGATATGGTTGCTATGATAGTTATGGCTGCCCATAGGATTCTTTGTTTATTTGTCATATAAATGACCTTCACATCGTCGGATGTTTTCGATAATTTTCTTTTTCTCCATAAGTAGAAGCCAATAAATTGCATCGGGAAAAAGTAAATCATGTTTAACATAACTTCCCCATAGTATTTTTGAGTAAATGCTACAAATGCATAGGTCGTAACCGTAATAACTCCAAAATAATAATTTGCTATTTTACCTTTTGCCACTAATACAACATTCCATATTCCTGTTAAAGAAGCAATAATTCCAACAGGAGAGTCTTTCCAGTATACAGATAAAGCAATGATAATTATTGTAAAGAGAAATAACCATACTTTTTCATACAGATCCCAATCAGAAAAATAGTTTTTGATGGTATTCATTGAATTTATTTTTTCCAGAACGAAGGAGAAAAAAGTACAATCACTGTAAACAGTTCTAGTCTACCAATAAGCATTAAAAATGATAAAAACCATTTTCCAAAAACAGGGAAGTGAGCATAGTTTTCTACAGGACCAACCATTCCAATTCCGGGACCGATATTTCCTAAAGTAGCGGCAACGGAGCCAAGTGAGGTGTCTAAACTATAACCCATTGCAGAAATAACAATGGTTCCGCCTATAGCTATGAGCATATAAAATACAACAAAAGCAAGAATATTTGAGATAATTTGAGGAGGAACACTTTTATTGTTTATACGAACAGGGATAACAGCATTTGGATGGATAATACGTTTTAATTCCTGGTAGCTGTTTTTTAATAATAAAGTAATACGTACAATTTTAACACTACCACCTGTCGATCCTGCTGAACCTCCAAAAAACATTAAAGCAAAAATCATCACAACAACAAAAGGTTTCCAGAGCAGATAATCAGCTGTAGCAAATCCTGTAGTAGTAATAATTGAAACAACCTGGAAAATAGAATCTCTGAACGATTTTTCTACATCATAACCTTGATGTAGCCACAAAGTGAATGCTATGGCTGCCGTAAATAGGATGACAAATCCTAAATAAAATCTAAACTCTTCGTCTTTAAAAACTTTCTTAAAGTTTAAATGTAAAGCAAAATACGAAAGGGTGAAATTAGTTCCGGCCAGAAACATAAATATCGTTATAACATAATGTATGTAAGGAGAATCAAAATGTGCTATACTGGCTTGTTTTGTTGAATATCCTCCGGTTGCCATGGTTGTGAAGGAGTGATTTATAGCATCAAACCAGGTCATTCCTCCAAGCTTTAGCAAGATGATCTCTGCTAATGTAAATAATACATAAATTCCCCAAAGGCGTTTTGCTGTTTCTTTAATTCTTGGATGTAGTTTATCAGGAGTTGGCCCGGGAACCTCAGCAACAAATAACTGCATCCCTCCAATTCCAAACATAGGAAGCACAGCTATTGATAAAACAATAATTCCCATACCACCAAGCCATTGAGTTAAGCTTCTCCAGAATAAGAGACCCATAGGGATTTCTTCAATATTATTCAGTATTGAGGCTCCGGTTGTTGTAAATCCTGAGATGGTTTCAAAAAAAGCATCTGTATACGAAGGGATTGCACCACTAATAACAAATGGGATAGCTCCAAATAAGGAAAAGATAACCCAAACTAAACTTACAATAATATAACCTTCACGCTTTCCTATGTTTTTATCAGCATTGTTGGTTAGTAGTTTAAAGCTTATTCCGCTTACAATACAAATTCCGGATGTGATTGCTAAAGCAAATAAATCATCCTGACCATAATATAAACTTACCAAAGCTGATATTCCAAGAAAGAATCCTTCAATTAACAGAAGGAGTCCCATCACTTTTATAATGATTTTTTTATTAATCATTTTTAATTAAAGAAGTTGTCAAGTTTTTTAACTGCCGAAGGCAATGCGAATACAACGACCCGATCATCGGCTTTTATTTCTGTATCTCCGGTTGCTATGAATGATTTATTCCCACGAATTACTCCACCAACAATAGCATCTTTAGGAAAATCAATTTTGCGGAGGCTACCTTTTGTTATTTTAGATTCTTCTTTGGCAACAAACTCTAAAACATCAGCATCCGATCCTGTTAAGCATTTCATGGTTTCAACCTCGGCACTCATCGTAAATTTAAAAATACGACTCGCAGTTACAAGTTTTTTATTGATGATCGTATCTATACCCATGCTTTCACCAAGATCAATATAATCAATGTTTTCAATCTCGGCAATGGTCTTTTTTACACCCAATTTCTTAGCTAATAAACAGGATAAGATATTGGTTTCGGAATTACCAGTAACAGCAATAAAAGTATCCATTTTAGAAAGACCTTCTTCAGTTAATAGGTCAATGTTTCGTCCATCGCCATTAATAACCAACGAGTTGGTAAGGTAGTCTGCTAATTGAGTACTTTTGTTTTTATCAATTTCAATCAATTTAATATTAAACCTGTTTTCCAATGATTTTGCAACACGTTTCCCTATTCGGCTTCCTCCAAGAATCATAATATTCTTGATTTCAATTTTTTTCTTACCCGAATATCTCATTACATCTTTAATTCCTGCTCTGTTGGTAACAACATAAGCCAAGTCATTTAATTGGAAATGATCATTTCCTCTTGGAATAATTGTTTCTCCATTCCTCGTAATGGCAACAGCTCTAAAGTCAATATTTTTCTCTTTACTTATTTCTGTAAGTGTTTGATTCAGAACTAAAGCTTTTTCATTTAGTTTTAATACGTATAAGGAAAGCTTTCCACCAGAGAAATCAACCGATTCGAATATTTCACCTTGACCCAATAAATTAACTACTTCGCGAGCAGCAATTCTTTCGGGATAAATAAGGTAATCAATTCCTAAATGTGTAAAGTGGGAAATATTTTCAGGTTCAATGTATTCATTATTATCAACCCTGGCAACGGTTTTCTTTGCCCCTAGTTTTTTAGCTATAATAGCAGCTGTAATATTTGTTTCTTCGGAATGTGTTACGGCAATAAATAAGTCGGCTTTTTTAACTTTTGCTTCTCTGAGAACTTCGAAGGAAGTGGCTGATCCTGTAAATGTTAACAGATCGAGGTTTGAATCTATACTTTTCAGGTTTTCAGCATCAGGATCAATGACCATGATATCGTGAAATTCACTACTTAACATTTTTGCTAAGTGAGTTCCAACCTCCCCGGCTCCGGCAACTATAATCTTCATTCTTTAATGCTTTCTATTCTTTAAAAGGGTCCAATAAGATGGATATTAAATTTACAATAAAAGGCAAAGTAATATATTCTATCTCTAAATTTCTATTAAAATCTGTTTTTTTTACCAACTTATCCTAATTGTATTTAAAGATATGCTACAAATGCACCATTTTGTAATACATTATAACATGGTATATGGTTTAATTTGCATTCCTTTTGCCAGCTTTGTGTTTTATAATACGAATTGGATGTGTCAAAGATGACTAGATCGAATTCAAAATAATCCTGTAAGGTGCTCAAATCAACATTTATATTATTCGATAATATAATATAATTAACTTTAAGTTTCTGATTCGAATTATAAAGCTTAATAGAATCACTTTTAATATTAAGTATGGATTGATTATTAAAGCTATAGTAATTCAGGTGATTTGTTGGTAGAATTGTTTGAATATGTTTAGATTCTATTTCATATTCTTTCAAGATAGGATGTATATTATATTTAATGCTAAGCAGGTTTTCCTTTAAATCCTCATCGACAATTAGAGTTGACCTTTTATTTTTTATAAAGTTAATCGCAGTGTTTCCGGGAATATTATGAATAACCAGGATATTGTCTTTTAATTTTAGGTAACTGGATAAAATATTATAAAAAACTACGCATGACAGTATAATAATCGATACCAAAACAAATTTATATTGTTTGCTTATGATGTAAAAAGATAGAAATAAGATAAAAATGATAAGAATGCTTAGTTCAATTCGATCAATAAGTATCTGATCTAACTTGGCATTTGGAAGGCTTTCGATAAATCCTACACTGCGATTTAAAAATATAGTGGTGTATTTTAAAACTAATGCAAAGAACTTTGTTGCTATTTGAGAAAAAGAAAAAGCAAAAAGGATGACAGCACCATAAATGATGATGGTAGCAACAGGAATAATCACGATATTTGATAATATAAAATATAAAGGGAATTGATCAAAATAATAGATGGTGATTGGAAAGGTTCCTAGCTGAGCAGCCAGGGCAACTGAAATTAATTGCCAAATATAATCGGGAACAGTTCGGTTAAAATTCAATAAAGCATAAATTTTGGGTTGAAAAAATACAATACTGATAACAGCAGCATAGGAGAGCTGAAATCCGACATTCATTAAAGAGTAAGGATTTATGATTAAAAGTATAAAAGCCGATGCAGATATGGTGTTGTAGATATTTACCTGGCGGGTAAACATTTTTCCTATGCTGATGAAGGAAAACATTACGGTTGCTCGTAGAACTGAATCGGAGAGACCGGTTAAAAAAGCATAAAAAAACAATATCAAAATAATGATGATAGATTGTATGATTTTTCCGTAACGATTTCGTTGTAAGAAGAATAAAAGTTTTCCAAGAATGATGAAAATAATACCAACATGTAATCCTGATACAGCCAGAATATGCATGGCACCACTGGTGGAAAAGCTTTCTTTAAGCTCAGGTGTTAACTCATTTTTATATCCTAAAGTAAGGGCAGAAAGAACTGCAAATTCATTACCGGTAATATCATTTTCTTGATATATGGATAGCAGATTCTGGCGTACTTTATTCGAAAGTAGCCTGATACGGGAACCTTTGTTATAATCTATAATTTGATAAGCATCGGATTGAATATAACATTGGTGGTATATTTCTTTATACTTAAGGTATGTTTTGTAATTGAAAGCATATGGATTACCGGAATGTTTGATCTCATTAACAAAACATTCGCTGATGATTTGGTCTCCTAATGTCAGGTTTAAAGTAGAACTGTCTTTTTGAAAATAACATAAAAGCCTGGTGTTATTATTCATCCATTGTGCAGAATCTTTTATGTAATCAATTTTTAATACTGTTTTTACACTGTTTTCTTTTTCTTGTGCTTGTTCTATAATGGTAGCAATAAATTCCTGCTTGGGCTTATTAAAATGATATTCCTTGGTTTGTATTTGATAAACTAAATGCATTCCAACAGCAAATAGGAATAGAGAAATGTTTAGACCCCATAATTTATTTATCCTATAATTTCTGGTAAATTTAAATACACTTAATAAAACACTTATTAAAAATAATCCTGTTAAGAAATGATAAATATATTCGTTAAATAACGAGAAATTAATTTGAAATATAATACCAAGTATTAATGGTAATACCAATCGAAAAAAGGGTGTTTGATGTAGAAATTTTTCAAACATTTTAATAGTAATTAGAGACTAAATATTATATTTCTATTTCATCATCTCATTTTATTTTGATCTCAAAATAAGGATTGCTGATTTATGAATTTTAATCTATTTATTCATATTCTCTTTATTTGTAAATCAAAAATTATGATTCCTTATTCTTAAATCAATATGAATTAAGTATAAGACTCATATTTAGAATTGAGCTTAAAACAAGGTTCATAACTAAAGTTAGTAAAAATTTTTTAAAGTTAATGAGGAGGATATTTCATTCTTAACTAATAGGTATAAAAAGGGTGTTTAAAAATAAAAAACCACCACTAAAGATGGTGGTTTTAAGTAAACACTAAAAGTGTTTGTCATTCCGGAAGAAACGTAGCGAATATCCGGAATCTATAGTAATTCTTGATGATTAAATAGATTCCTGCCTTCGCAGGAATGACTTAAATGGCATAGTCAAAAATACACCTGCTTTGTTATGCCTATCCATTGTTCGGCTTAGGCTGTGCCTAAGTTGTAATATCTTGTTGTATAATAGTTCGACGTAGGCTCAAGTCTGCACCGAACTTTATATTGTTATATTTTCTTTTTTTTTGTCTTAGTTAAACTGAGCATGTCATCCTGAGCTTGTCGAAGGATGATGAAGAGTAGTAAATAAAAAAGGCGACCATTAGGTCGCCTTTCTGTATAGCGTTTTATATTCTTATTGAATCATAATTTTAGAAACTTTAGCTTGATTACCATCCATAATTCGGATATAGTAAATTCCTTTAGCTTCGTTGCTAATGTTAATTTGATCCTGGTAGAAACCATCCTGGTTAATTTGTTTAGTGTATATCACCTGACCACTGATGTTAATAATTTCTACATTGAAAGTTCCTGCTTTAGCAGTATTCATTTCTAATGTAAATAAACCATTACTTGGGTTAGGATAAATATTCAACGAAACAATTCCTTTAGGAGTATCAATACCTGTAGAAACCTGGATATCATCTGCACTTCTAGGTAAAATCTTTCTTTCACTGAAAGAGTAGTGACCTAAACCAATGATATCATAATTTTCACCAGCAGTTGGAGTGAATGCAAAAATTACATCATCAACAAACAATACACCAGAACCATCGTTTACTTCAAACATACCATTTCCAGCATCAGCATTGGTACATTCTGCATTGCTTACCTTAACTAATACACCTTCGTAACCTTCGTCTTGTGCTTGTAAAGTGGTGATTTCAGTTGCTGTAGGTAAAGTATTTCCTTGAGAAATCACATTTAGATCAGTAACACCACTTAACTCTGTTAAGTTAAAATATTCCTCAACTTCAGCAACAAACTCAACTTCATCTCCAACAACAACTGTTCCAGCCATGCTAGATGAGTAAACAATAATTCCATTCCATGCACCAGTACCATCTTGTACCCAAATATTACTTTCATCAATAGCCGTTACAATACCAGAAGTACTGATGATATTTCCTAACTCTGGAGAATCACCGGAAGCATCTGTAGTGTACTGGATATCATAGATAGTAACTGCATTAATTGTTTCTGCAGTAATGGTTACAGTCCATGTTTTAGGAGTACCATCTTCAGCTGTAACCGTATAGGTTTGTGGTGTTGTGAAGTCTTTTGCAGCAGTTGTATCAACAATTGTTGCAAGATCAGAAATAGTAAATGTTGGTTTTAAGCTGGTAATATCAGTTCCATATTCAACAGTAGCACTTACTGTTCCATCACCAATCGTAGCATTACCAATAATTCCTGATACGGTAAAGCCTGTTATCGCATTTTCGTTACTTAATGAAGTAGCAACGGTAACAGTTACTGTCCAGTCTTGTGGTGTTCCATCTTCAGCTGTTACAGTATAAGTTACAGGAGAAGTGAAATTATTTTCTGTAGTTCCACTCACTTGATCAGTAGCTCCAATTGCAGCAGTTGCACCTTCAGAAAGTGTGAATGTGGCAATTAAATTTGTAACTGTAGCTGTTTGTGATACTTCAATATCAACAGTATGTGCAGTAGCATCGATTTCAGCAGGACCTGTTTGTTTCTCAAATGAGAAGCTTAAGATGTCATTGCCAGTTTTTAGACCATAAAAACCAAGATCACTGTAGTCATCAGCTTCATTAACAATCCATTCGGAATCATCAGCATTGGTTCCCGCTGAAGTTGCCCAGTCTGTATTTCCAATAGTTGTACCATTTTTTCTTAATAAGGTATGTTCTGCTAATCCATTATCAATACCAGCAACTGAATAATTGTCACCTGAAGGATTATTGTAATAACCCATGATGTCAACAACAATAGTATCTGTACCGTTAATTTTGCATAAACCCCTAGCATCATTACCATTATATCCACAGGTAAATCCATCATCAACCCAGTCTGCAACATCTAACATGCCTTGAACGGCTTCATGATCAACAATTACAAATACTTCGCCTGGAGCTATAGTTGATCCATCAGGGAATGGATAGTCATATTCCCAATAAGTTGCCTCATTTCCAGTACCCCTAATGATGTACGTTGTTAGATCAATCGTTTGATCAGTTGGATTATATATTTCTAAAGCCTTGTTATTACTACTACCTTCAATATATTCAGAGAAGAATAGATCAGCATCTGGAACTTCAGTTACATCAAATGCAGCACTAGTTCCATTCGTTAATGTACCACTGGCAGCAGTTAAAGTAACGCCGGTTGCTGAAGTTGAGAATGAGATGGCATCGAAAGTAGCAACACCTGCAACAGGAGTGCCAGAAACAGCAGATGTTAAGTCTGCACCTGTAGCTGTAATGGTAACATCAGTTACATAATCAGTATCAACATTTCCGTTAGCATCAAGAGCTTTAACAACAACTGCCGGGTCAATGGCTTCGTCAATATAAACGTTGGTTGGTTCTGTAGTGAATGCTAATTCTGTTGCAACTACATCAATAGTAATATCATTACCTGTAATATCTGCAGTAAATGTAGGAGCAAATTCGGAGCTAATACCAACAGTTTCGAAACCATGCTGGCTAGCATCAATCATTGCCTGGAATACTTTTCCTTCTGTAGCATTTGGATCTAAAACTAACTTAAGAACAACGTTCACACTACCTGCATCAGGTATGGTAATATCACCTTCTGTAAATGCAAATGCAATTGAATCAGCACCAATAATAGGTTCACCTGTAAAATCAACTCTTGTGGTATTAATTTCGAACCAACCTTCAGCAATGTCATCGGTGTTAAGATCCATGGTCATGTTAGGACCGTAGAATAAAACAATTTGGCTAACAAATGTTGGAAGGCCATCTGCAGTTCCTGCATCGTTCATGTCAAATGAGAAAGCTTCGAATCCTTCTGTATCATCACCGTCAACAACAACAACTGTTGCAGCAGCAACCTGTGTAGTAGGTTCAGTAACATCTGAATCAGTATCAGGAACTACATCACTAACCTCAATATTGTAATCAGCTTCAGTAGTACCATCTTCAGCAGTACCTGTTAAGAAGTAACCATCAGCAAGATCTGTTGCAACTGCACCTCCATCAGAAACATAAACCTCAAAGCTACCATATTGTGGAGCTGTAATATTAGATTTAAATGTTGCTAAATCCGTTCCGTAAGGTATATTTGTTATTGTTCCAGGAGTTCCTTCTGCAACCGTATAAACACTTGAAGTTACAGTTGCATCTGTTAATGCAGCGTTTCTTGTAATGGTATAAGTTGCTGTAGTGATTCCATCAGCTGCTGTTACGATTAATTTTTTTGTATCATCCAATACAGTAGCAGGAGTAGTTCCATCAGCATCAAATACATCAAATGTAGCAGAGTCTGCAGCTTCAAAGGCAGCTTCGAAAGTTGCTAATGTTGTGCTATATGGCATACCAGTTATTGCCAATCCTCCTTGATCAACTGTATATTCAGTAGAACCTACGGTGTCTGTTGCAGAAACAATATCTGTTGCTGATCTAGGCAATAATTGAAAGTCAGTATTTTGATGACCAATACCAGTGATTGTTAAATCACGGTCGTTTAATATTCCTATTTCTGCACTACCATATAAGTTGTCGTCAACAAATAATGCTCCACTACCGTCGTTTATTTCAAAATATCCACTTCCTGCACTTTCGTTTGTAACTTGTGCATTAACAATTTGTAGTAATACACCTTCATATTCTTCAGTTAATTCTACCGTTGTGATCGTTGTTATTTCAGGTAATGGTTTTCCAGATTCTATAACAGTTAGGTCCACTACATTTTTTAATTGTGTTAAATCATTATAATTAGCAACTTCAGCTTCAATCACAACACTATCACCTTCAGTACATAAGTCATCAAAATTCCAGTCGTAGACATAAATACCATTCCAACTTCCTGTACCATCTTGAATAACATATTCACTATTGCCAGCAAAAGTAATGATACCTGATGTTCTAACAATATCTCCATCATAATTTGACATTCCAGCTGTATGATCAGATTGAATATCATTAATTGTTGGAGTAGCAATTACAGTAAACTCTATAGTTGTATCTGCAACTGTAGTTGGGTTATCGCTATCTTGTATAGCAAGACGATAAGTGTCTCCGTAATCTGCATCTGCAGGTATTACAAAATATAAAGATCCATCACAAACAGAATCACTAGCTACCGGAGCCCATCCTGTACCAGGAATTTCTACTATAACATCAACAGTTGTAACATTATTGTGATTCCACTTTACATATGCTGTATCTCCAGCATAATATTTTTCACCGCCAACAGGGTCTGTTAAATCAACATAAGTATTGGTAACAGTAAATGTTCCACTTTGAATAGCTGACTCATTTCCAGAAGCATCTTCAACAGGATTTAACGCGATATCATAAGCTCCAACTGTTAAATCAGATGTTGGATCAATAGTAATTATCTTCTTAGATCCATCAATGGTTGCACTAAAAGGAACATCAACGCCACCAGGATTTGTTGTAAGATCAACTAACGTGCTTAAATCACCATCAGTAACTTCATTACCATCAGTTTTTAAGATAGCTTCATCCATGGTGATGGTTAGATTTTGATAAGGTACTACATCTAATATTCCATCTTCAGCAAAAGTTGCAACAGGTGGCTCGTTATCAGCCACAATTACTTCAATAATATCTCCTTCGTCTATTCCTTCAAAACTAGGCTTACCACCATAAGAGTCACGATATCCTTTAAATTTAATTAGTTTTTGATAATTATCTGGATTAGTATTTAGTCCCCAATTTGTACGATTGGTTCCAACTAAAACTACTTGAAGACAATTATTTACATCAGATTCAGAATCAGAATCTGCAGCACTAATTCCAAAGTCATTATCCCAAGGTGTTGCGAAATCATCATATCTTCCTCCAACAATGTAACCTTGAGCCCAAAATTCTGTAGCACCTTCAGAAAGGGCAATTGCTTCTGCTATCGTATAAGGATCACCTTCTGTTCCTGTACCAGCAGTAGCAATGTGCGAACTGAGAAGCAAGGTTATTAAAACAAAAAATAGTAAGTGTTTTTTCATAATTTAAAATTTAAGTTCGTATTGAGTTAATTTTAGTTTTTCAAATATAATTCTCCTGAAATATTTTTAGGAAAATGGGAGGTTAAGATATCATTAAATTTTGTGAATCCCAAAGGATTAAAAGTCATTTTTATGAACAAGTTTTTAGCATGCTTATTCACAGAAATATATTATGTTTAAAGAGGCTTTTATAGGAAAATTTACTATCTACAAGATGAAAGTTTAAAGTAAAAAGACAAAAGAGGTTTCAATTATCAATGATCAATTATCAATTATCAATGATCAATGAACTAGATAGTTTTCAGGCTTTACTTGAGTTTGTTTATAATTATCGTTATCAATTTTACTCTGAATTCTGAGTCCTTTATTCTTTTTTTGTAAGTTTGCCACTCAAACAATTTAAAATTAATAATGAATAATTAAGAATTGGTTTTCAATTTACTATTCACAAATCACTATTAATCATGTTAGATACGATATTTAATCACAAGTCTATACGAAAATTCAAGGCTGATCCTGTATCGGAAAAAGATTTAAAAGAAATATTAGAAGCAGGAACACGTGCTTCAACAACTGGTAACATGCAAATTTATTCGATTGTTGTTACCCGCGATGAGGAAATGAAAAAGCAGTTAGCGCCTACTCATTTTAATCAACCTATGGCAACACAAGCTCCTGTAGTTTTAACTTTCTGTGCCGATATCAATCGTTTTAATAAGTGGTGCGAAGCTCGTAATGCAGAGCCGGGATACGATAATTTTCTTTGGTTTACCAATGCTGTGATCGATGCCATGTTGGTTGCACAAAATTGTAGTCTTGCTGCCGAAGATAAAGGTCTGGGAATTTGTTACCTGGGAACAACAACTTATACTGCCGATAAAATTATCGATATTTTAGAATTACCTCAAGGTGTTATTCCTATTACTACTGTTGTTGTAGGGCATCCTGATGAGAACCCCGGATTAACCGATCGCTTGCCATTAGAAGGCGTGGTGCATTACGAAAAGTATAAAGATTATAGCAATGAAGATATTGATCGTATGTATGCCGAAAAGGAAGCATTGGAGTCAACCAAAGCATTGTTAGAAGAAAATCAGAAAGAAACATTAGCACAGATATTTACCGATAATCGTTACAAAAAAGCAGATAACCTGCATTTTTCAAAAGTCTTTTTGGATGTGGTTAAAAAACAAGGATTCTTTAATAATGAAGAATGAATAATTAAGAATGAATAATTATTACACGAAATATTAAAAAGTCATACTGAGCTTGTCGAAGGATGACTTTTTTATTGTTTTATTGTCATTTCGGGTATTTCGATAGTGATTGAGACCGGAATCTCAAAATAAGATATATGAATAGATTCCGCATCAAGTGCGGAATGACATGGTAGAATAAAATCATGTTTCTAATCCTTCCCTGTCTGCCGACAGGCAGGGATAAACTCAGGATGACCAAACGAAACATGATTTTTTTATTTCTAAATACCAAATAATCCATTTATTCAGTTATCTAATTATCTTTGTTAAAAAAGTCCTGTTTTGAGAGCTAGAATTCAAATATTCATTTTCTTATTTTTTTTTAGTACACAGCTGTTTTCTCAGGAGTATAGTATTGTAATTCATTCCGATGCTCAAGTTTCCGATAAAATATTAAAATCTATTCAAAAGTTTAAAGGTGATTCATTATCCGTATACCAGGAATTGAATTCTTTATTAAATGATTTACAATCAGATGGATATTTAGCATCCAGTATCGATACTGTTCGTTTTGAGAAAGATAAAGTATTTGCTGAATTATATCTTGGGGAAAAATATCGGTGGAGTAAACTTGATTTTTCGAGATTAGAACCTCAGGTATTAGATGAAATTAGGATTCATTCCAAGAATTATGATTTGGTTAATCTGAACGATTTACAGCAAACGAAAGATCAAATTTTAGCTTATTACGAGAATTCAGGATATCCTTTTGCAAAAGTTTTTTTAGATAGTATTGAAATTGGTGATACTGTTTTTAAGGCCTTGATGAATGCCAATAAAGGAGATTATTATACTACTGACAGTATTGTTATTAAAGGCGATGCAAAAATATCATCAAGCTATTTAAAAAAAACGATACAAATAGAAAAAGGAGATCCTTTTAATCAAAAGAAATTAGGTGATATCAGTAAAAAAATAAGCGATATCCGTTTTTTATCAGAAATTAAACCTTCTGAGATTGAGTTTAAAGACAACACCTTCGATCTTTATATGTATCTTCAAAAAAAGAAAGCTAATGTATTTAATGGCATTATCGGGTTTCTTCCGGAGAATGAACAAACAGGAGATTTAGTGATAACAGGCGAATTAAACTTAAACCTGGTAAACTCATTTGGCAGGGGTGAGGATATATACCTGAATTGGGAAAAGATGGAATCATCAACTCAAAAGTTAGATCTTGGATTCATGTATCCCTATTTATTCAAAACGGATTTAGGTATTGATGCTGATTTTGAATTATATAAAAAAGATTCGACTTATCTTTCTATTCATACAGGTGTGGGCTTACGCTTGTTTTTATCGTACGATGATTATATCAAGGCCTATTATCGCTATAAAAGTTCAACACGAATTGGTGATGAGAAAGAAATATCAAGTTTGGTAAACTATGCTGATGTTAAGTCAAATATTTTTGGAGCATCATATTATTTTAATGATTTGGATTACAGGTATAACCCTCGAAAAGGAATAGAACTAAATTTGTTTGCCGGGGCAGGATTTAAAACCATTGAAGATGCACAAAGTGCTATGGATAGCTTAAACCTAAATCCCGATGAAAAAACAATTGAGCTGGAAACAGGTCTTGATTTGGATATCTATTTTCCTATATATCATAATTTTGTTTTTCATTTTGGCAATACCACACGTTATCTCGATCAGTTTTCTGATAGTGATGAAGAAGTCATCTTTTTTGAGAATGAACTATACAAGTTTGGAGGAGCAAATTCGCTTCGAGGGTTTGATGAAAGTATATTCTTTGCATCCATCTATTCTTTACAAAATGTAGAAATCAAATATTTATTTGAGCAAAATTCTGCGTTTTATTTGTTTTGGAATGGCGCTTATTATTATCAAAATATTACAGAAAAGGTTACAGAAGATTTTCCCTGGGGCTTTGGTGTAGGCATGGATTTTCAAACCAAAGCAGGCATATTTTCTTTAAGTTATGCATTAGGAAAACAATTCGATAACCCGATCGAAATCCGAACAGCTAAAATTCATTTTGGGTATATCTCGAGGTTTTAGTTTTAATATATATGAATTGTCATTCCGGGCTCCTGCCTGCCGTCAGGCAAGGTGACCCGGAATCTAAAACCTTAAAAGGAGGCTGTTCAAAAAGTACGAAAATTGCTAATAATTTTAAGTTGTTTGCTTTGTGAAACTCTGTTTCTTCTTCGAGAAGCTTTGTGTAACAGTAATTTGTAATTGTACCACAAAGGAACACAAAGGTCTCACAAAGTTACTCAAAGACATTTTGGACATCCTCTTTATTAATTAAAAGATTTTTTTTTGATATTCGCTTACAACAAACTCATCGAGCCAATGGTAATAATCTTGTATTTTATTTTTTTCAGGTTTATCTCCCCAGCTTTGCGTTTTCTTTTCCGTTTCTTTAAAAATATTCTGTTCAATTACTTCTACTTTTTGTAATATTCCTGTTTGGTCTGAATTTATTAAAGAAGCAATATTCAAATATTTGTATCCAGATGCTCTTTCAATAGGGTAACAAATATTCCTTAACTGCATCGACATGTCTCCTAATGGAGCGTTTTGATTTTCTTTTGCCATCATCATTTCAGGAAGTTTTTCTCCTCCTTTGACCCATGTAGGTACAGCTACTGTAGTAAATGGAAGACCTAGAATGGTCCACATCGTTGTAAGATCAGGATTTTCTCCTTGTTTTACTCCATGAATAACCACTGCCGATGCCGAACCATTACGACAAATTAAATCGCCTGAATTAATAAAGTCACTGCTTAGTGCTCCTTTTTCAGCTTGTTTCCTGTAATCGACTTTTAATAATGAGTGATATAATGATCTGCTAAAATCGGTAATAATGGTTTTGTAATTTAAGTTACTGCTTGCAAAAGCTTCAGCAAATAAATCCTGTGCTGTTTCATAGCGAATATATCCATATCCCTTATCTTTTGTTCCTGTGAAAGCATAATTTGAACGGATGATATAACCATGTGGAGCTACCTTAGGATCATTCGCATCAAATTTCACGAATCCATTATTGTCTGTTTCGTAGTATGCAGCGCCACCATTGGCATCAATAACACCAAAACTGGCAGCAACACCTTTGGGAATAGACAGATTGTTTAAGAATTTTTCAAATTCTTCGAGTGTAGCACATTCTTGTAATGCTGCTTTCATCACATATCCTTCACGATCGCGATAATCACCTTCATAATTTAAATTCACATCGTATAAGGCAGCATTCATAATTGAGAAGCCTGCAGAATTGGTTCCAGCCCATACTTGTTCTCCTTGAATATCTTCGGTGTTAATTAATCCAATATAATCGTATTTGCCATCGGTAAAATACATCAATTTATTTTGGAAATAGTCAGAATCACGATGTTTCCATAAAATAGGCCGACCATCATCAGTATATTTCCCAGAGATTATAGCTGTTGTGCATGCAAAAATATGATTAGTAGAAAAAGCAAAAATGATAATGGATGATAGAATTATTCTTAACATAAGTTTAAACTTTTAACTATTCCGATACTTTATAAAATGAGTTGGCTTGTGCTGTTGCAGTAATAATCATATCATTAACACATACATGTTCTGGTCGTGTAACCACATACAATATAGCATCGGCAATATCTTTACCATACAGTGGAGTAAATCCTTTGTATACTTTATCTGCAGTTTCTTTATCACCTTTAAATCTAACCAATGAGAATTCTGTTTCTACCATACCAGGGTTGATAGCTGTTACTTTTATTTTATGTTTAAGTAAATCGATACGCATACCTTTAGTAATGGCATCAACAGCATGTTTGGTTCCGCAATATACATTGCCGTTTTCGTAAGCTTCTTTGCCTGCAGTCGATCCTATGTTAATTACATGTCCGTGTTTTTTTGCAGTCATCATAGGAAGAACTTTTCGTGACATATATAACAGTCCTTTTACATTGGTATCGATCATTCTTTCCCAGTCATCTATTACACCTTCGTCAATATGGTTAAGTCCAACAGCTAATCCTGCGTTGTTAACTAAAACATCTATATCTTTCCATTCTGTAGGAAGGCTGTCAATGGCTTTATCAACTTCTTCTTTATTCCTAACATCAAAATGTAAAATATGAATTTTGTTTGATGATTTTGTTTTGATTTCTTTCTCCAGATCTTCTAATAATTCTCTTCTTCTTCCTGTAATAATAACATCAAAATTATTTTCAGATAATGTAATGGCTGTTGCTCTTCCAATTCCTGATGTAGCCCCTGTAATTAAAGCAATTCTATTCATGATATATTGGTTTTATGTTACATAAATGAGTTGATAAAATTAATGAAAAACTTTAAAAACTTAAGATGTGGAATATTATTTAAATTCCATGAATGTTGTTCTCCCTTGAGGGAGATGTCTGAAGGACAGAGGGTGAGCTACTAACTTTAAAATATTATTTGTAAATTCACTATTAAACTTTTATAATGCAAAAGGCGACAAAGGAAAATAATTATTTATATAATAAAGATCTGCGAGAGAGAGCTAGGGTGCTGCGTAGAAAGGGAACGAAAGCTGAAGCGTACTTGTGGAAATTTGCATTAAAGAATAAAATGCAAGGTTATAAATTCTTACGTCAGCGACCAGTTATGAATTTCATTGCAGATTTTATGTGTCCTGAATTAATGTTAATTATTGAAACTGATGGTGCTAGTCATTTGCTAGAAGGAGCAAAAAAAGGATTTGGCTCGTCAAAGAGAGTTGGAGCAGGTAGGGTTTGTAGTTTTGTGTTTTGAAGACGGAGCTGTTCTAAATAATTTGTCAATGGTACTTACTATTATTGAACAAGAAGTTAAAGAGCTGGAGGAAAAACTTAAATCACCCCTATAATCCCCTCAAGGGGATACATATTTCAATTAATTATATAATGTTTTCATATTCTTTACTTTGTAAATTATTTTTATTGTGAAAATACAATAAAATCTTATAAAACTTATAAACGAACTAATAGATGAGAAATAGTTACTATGTCTTGCATACAAGAGTTATTAAGAATTTTACTGCTATTAAAAATGATTTTAAATGTTACTAAAAATTAAGAGTTATATTATATTTGCTAAGTCTTTACCAACTATTAATCGAAATAAAGTTTATTAAAATGGAAGTCACTGTTAAAACTGCAGAACAATTAGGGTTATCACCTGAAGAATTTGAAAAGATCAAAGAGCATTTAGGACGAGTTCCGAATTTTACAGAATTAAGTATATATTCAGTCATGTGGTCGGAACATGCATCGTATAAGAACTCCATAAAGTGGTTAAAAACACTACCTCGAAAAGGTAAACAATTACTTGTTGAAGCTGGAGAAGAAAATGCAGGTTTGGTGGATATTGGTGATGGATTAGCATGTGCTTTTAAAATAGAATCGCATAATCATCCTTCTGCAGTAGAACCTTATCAAGGAGCAGCGACAGGTGTAGGTGGAATTAACAGAGATATCTTTACTATGGGTGCTCGCCCGGTGGCACAGCTTAATTCACTTCGTTTTGGTGATATTAAAGAAGACAGAACTAAATGGCATTTAAAAGGTGTTGTTAAAGGTATTGGTGACTATGGAAATGCTTTCGGAATACCTGTTTTAGGTGGCGAAGTGATGTTCGATAAATGCTACAATACCAATCCATTGGTAAATGCCATGTCGGTTGGAATCATGGAAAAAGGAGATACAATTTCTGCCATTGCAAAAGGTGAAGGAAACCCTGTATATATTGTAGGTTCTTCAACAGGTAAAGATGGAATACATGGAGCAACTTTTGCTTCTGCCGATTTAACTGAAAATTCTGCCGACGATTTACCTTCTGTTCAGGTTGGTGATCCATTTATGGAAAAACTTTTATTGGAAGCTACTTTGGAGTTAAATAAAAGTGGTGCAGTGGTTGGTATGCAAGATATGGGAGCTGCAGGAATCATTTGTTCAACATCGGAAATGTCAGAAAAAGGTGCACATGGAATGAAAGTTAATTTAGATAAAGTTCCATTACGTCAGCAAGGAATGTTAGGTTGGGAGATTCTTTTATCAGAATCGCAAGAGCGTATGTTGGTGGTCGTTGAAAAAGGTAAAGAAGAAATTGTAGAAAAAATCTTTGATAAGTGGGACCTTAACTGTGAGATTATAGGAGAGGTCATCAACGAAGATAAACTTTACTTTTATATGAACGATGAGCTAGTTGCCGAAGTTCCTGCATCAACCTTAGTGTTAGGTGGTGGTGCTCCGGTTTACGAGCGAGAGTATAAAGAGCCAGCTTATTATAAAGAATATAAAAAATTCAATATTGATTCTGTTCCTGAACCTGAAGATTATAAAGAAACAGCTCTTCAGTTGTTGCAAAGCCCAAATATAGCATCCAAGAAATGGGTTATCGAACAATATGATTCCATGGTTGGAACAGGTAATATGAGTACGAACTTCCCGGCAGATGCTGGAATATATAATATTAAAGGAACAAACCGAGCTTTAGCAATGACTGTTGATTGTAATTCGCGTTATGTTAAAGCCGATCCTGAAATAGGAACTGCGATTGCTGTTTCTGAGGCAGCAAGAAATATTGTATGTTCAGGAGGAACACCATTAGCAATTACGAATTGTTTAAATTTTGGTAATCCTTATAATCCTGAAGCATACTGGCAGTTTGTTGGTGCAATAAAAGGTATGAGCCATGCATGTAAGAAATTTAATACTCCTGTTACAGGTGGTAATGTAAGTTTCTATAACCAAATGCAGGTCGAGGGTAGAACAGAGCCCATTAATCCAACTCCAACCATAGGTATGATTGGTTTAATCGAAGATAAAAACGATCAAATGAGCATGTCGTTTAAAAATAAAGGCGATATGATTTATTTGATTGGTACTGCAAGAAATGATATTAACTCGTCAGAGTATTTGAATTATATCCACAATATTGAAGCATCTCCGGTACCACATTTTGATTTGGAAGAAGAACATGAAATACAGGAGGCTGTTAAAGATTTGATTCAAAAGAATTTGATTTTATCAGCTCATGATGTTGCCGATGGAGGTTTATTTACCACTTTGGTTGAATCAGCCATGGTAAAAGGATTTGGATTTGATGTAACTCCAAATGCTGAAATGAGAAAAGATGCTTTTTTATTCGGAGAAGCTCAAAGTAGAGTGGTAGTTTCAGTATCTCCAACAAACGAAGATCGTTTTATTGATTTTATGATAGCATCCAAAGTGCCATTTTCAGCTCTTGGACATGTTACTAAATCAGAGTTAAGAGTTGATGATAATTCTTATGGATTTATTAATGATATCAAAAAACTTTACGATAACGCTTTAGAGAAATACCTTAAAGAAGAATAATCAGAACCAATTTGTGATAACTCCATATAAAGATAATAATTCGGGCAAAAAAGAGCAGGTTGCTCAAATGTTTAATAATATTGCTCGCAGGTACGATTTTTTAAATCATTTCCTATCATTGGGAATTGATAAAATATGGAGAAAAAAAGCCATAAGAAGCTTAAAAGGGATTGCTGATAATCCAACAATTCTTGATGTTGCAGCAGGAACAGGCGATTTGTCTCTTGCTGCATTAAAGCTCAAACCTCAAAAAATAATAGGTGTAGATATTTCGAAAGAAATGCTCAATATTGGCATTGAAAAAATTAAGAAAAAAAATCTACAAGATATTATTGAGTTTAAAGAAGGGGATTCCGAAAATCTTGAATTCGAGAATGAGTTTTTTGATGGAATTACAGTGGCTTTTGGTGTTCGTAACTTTGAAAATCTGAATAAAGGATTATCGGAAATGTTTCGCGTTTTAAAGCCGGGAGGGAAATTAGTAGTTCTGGAATTTTCGAAACCAAAAGCTTTTCCAATAAAACAAGTGTATAACTTTTACTTTAAAGTTATTTTACCTTTTTTCGGAAGGTTGATTTCTAAAGACAGTTCAGCATATACCTATTTGCCCGAATCAGTGAGTCAGTTCCCTGAAAGGGATGAATTTATTAGCGAGTTAAAAAAAGTTGGTTTTAAAGAGTGTGAATTTAAAACATTGAGCTTTGGGATTTCGTCGCTTTATTTAGCAAATAAATAAAGTGAGAATAATATATTAAATTTAGTTACGTTAGGTAGTTTTAGATTATTTATGAAGAAAGTTGTATTCATATTATTCTTAGGGTTCATGTCTCAGACGCTTTTTGCACAAAGAGATATGGTGCTTAACTACCAAAATGTAGATCATAAAAAAATTCACTTTGGATTTACTGTCGGGTTTAATACCATGGATTTTGCAATTACACCAAGCATGGCTCCTTATGGTACCGATTCTGCGGTTTTAAGACCTGAACTGAATGATTTGGTTCCCGGGTTTCATGTTGGAATTGTATCTGAATTAAAACTGAATGATCATTGGGGATTACGATTTTTGCCTGGCATATCATTAGGACAAAGAAAAATATTGTTTTATGATGAAAATCAGCAAGTGGATTCTGAAATGAAAATAGAATCTACTTTTATCGACTTACCGCTTTTACTAAAATATAAAGCAACGCGTATAAACAATACACGTCCATATTTAATTGGAGGAATTAATGTGAGAAACGATATGGCGCGTAATAAGGAATTTAATGAGGATGAGGAAATCTATATTAAATTAAAACCATTCGATATATATTGCGAATTAGGTGTAGGAATTGATTTTTATTTAGCTTTTTTTAAATTTTCGACAGAAATAAAATACTCGGTTGGGACATTTAATGTAGTGTCTTCAACACCATCAGAAGATTATCCACAATATGCTAATTCAATCGATAGAATGAATTCAAGGATGTTTATGGTTTCATTACATTTTGAATAGATCTAAAATAATCTTCTTCTAAATTCGGAACACACAATAGCAGTTGCAACAGAAATATTTAAGGATTCCGAAGTTTTTATTTCCTGGGGATAATTAGGAATAAACAATTTTTGGGTAATAAAAGATTCTACATTTTTAGAAATTCCATGAGATTCACTGCCCATAATAATTAAGCCATTTTTGCTTAAGTCTTTTTGATATATAAAATCTCCTTCAAGAAAGGTTCCGTATATGTTATAATCATTTATCTGGCTTAATTCTGTTAAAAAATTATTGGTGTTTACATAATGAGTTTTTATTCTATAAATAGCACCCATTGATGCTTGAACAACCTTTGGATTATAAACATCGACACTATCTTCAGAACAAAAGATATTTTTTATTCCAAACCAATCGGCGATTCTGATGATAGTGCCTAAATTACCCGGATCATTAATGCTTTCTAAAAATAGGCTTAAATCATTCTTTATTTCTTTAATTTCGTATTTACTCTCAGCTTGCTTAGCAACTGCGAATACTTCATTGGGTGTTGTTAAAGAGCTGATTTTATTTAATTCATTTTCTGTTACTTCAGTAATGTCAATATTTAATTTTGATATTACTTTATCCTGATTTTTGTCAATCCAACTTGGTGTTGCAAATAAATCAAGGATTTGAATGTTAGAATGAAGTAGTTCATCAACTAATTTCTCCCCTTCAGCAAAAAAACATTGATGGATTTCTCTGTATTTCTTTTTTTTAATGGAATTAATGAATTTAATTTTATTTTTGCTGAGCATAGTTTAATCATTCTTTTTTCTACAATGGATTGTAAAGATACGTAAAGCATTGAATATTTTCACATCATCATATCATTCAATTAAGCGTCAGATAGGATTGTTTTTTATCCTGTTTGTAATCTTTATTACATCTTGTAGCCCTGTAAGATATGTTCAAGATGATCAGTATTTACTGGATCGGTATCAAATAAAGGTCGAAGATGGTAGAGTAAAAAAAGATGAAATAAAGAACTATGTGCGACAAAAACCTAATAAAAGAATCTTAGGTCTTCGTTTTCACCTTTGGCTATACAATTTATCCAGAAAAGATAAAGAAACAGGATTAAGTAATTGGTTAAAAACCATAGGTGAAGAACCTGTAATATACGATGAGCTGCTTGCTTCAAAGTCTAAGGAATTATTAAAATCCTATCTCGATAATAAAGGATATTATGAATCAGAAGTGGAGGACACAGTTCAGTTAAAAAGAAAAAGAGCACGTATTCGATATATGGTGAAAGTGAATGATCCTTATGTTATCAATAAGATTAGATATATATGCAAAGATTCCTGCCTGGCTCAGGTTGTATTGCCTGATACTGTGAATTCACTTTTAAGCTCAGGAGAGAATTTCGACCGTGACTTACTTCAGAATGAAAGACAACGTGTCGAAGTCTATTTAAAGAATAAAGGATATTATAATTTCAATAAAGAATTTATCTCATTTGAGGCTGACAGCTCAGCAAAGTTAAATTCAGTTGATTTGATCATGAATGTTAATCCGTTTCAAAAGAGAAATGAGGAGAACACTTTCATTCCTGTTAGTCATAAAAAATATTTCGTTAAACAAATCAACGTTTTTACCAATTTTGATCAGAAGGAGGCTTTAGCTCAAGGAAGTAATTACTATCTTAATTTAGATACAACATTTCTTGATGGTATTCATTTTATATCAAAAGGAGAAGATGATATCAATAGAAAAATAATTCTTCAATCTAATTTTATTCAGGAGGGAGAATCGTATTCCTTAAATGATGCAAATAAAACTTATAAACATTTAAATTCTTTACGTCTATTTAAAATCATAAATATTCAATTTAATGTGATTGATTCCTTAGAGAATGATAGTTTAAATATTGGATATTTAAATTGTAATATTAAGCTCACCAAATATCTTTTACAATCTTATACTGTGGAGTTACAAGGTACAAACTCCTATGGAAATATAGGAGTTGGAGGAAATTTTTTGTATCAGCACCGAAGTTTGTTTGGAGGAGCAGAAATTACTGATTTTAGAGTTAATGGAGCTATAGAAGCTATTGATAAAGAAAATGTAGTAGGAAATTACTATACAACTGAACTTGGTGGAAATGTAACCATTAATATTCCTAAATTTATTTTACCGGTATTTAAAGCAGAAAAATTTAGTAAAAAGTACAGTCCTAAAACACAGATTTCTGCCGGGTATAATTTTCAGGATAGGATTGATTATAGGAGATCGATCGCAAATATGTCCTATGGATATCTTTGGGATGGTAATCGATATTTGAAGCATTCGTTTAAGCTCTTAGAGTTAAACGCAGTAAATTTGCCGGATGCAACCGATGCATTTAAAAATTGGATTGATTCAACCTATTTAAAAAGTAGTTACGACAATCATTTGGTTTCCGTAACCAATTATAGTCTTATTTTCAATAATCAGGATATTAAAAAAGCGAAAGATTTTTATTTCTTTAGGCTAAATACAGAGATTTCGGGAAATTTATTATCCGGAATAAGTGAACTAACCAATGCTTCTAAAGATGAAAATGGAAGTTATATGATATTTGGAATTCCATTTTCACAATATGCCAAGGTTGATCTAGACCTTCGTTATTATGATATCATTGACAAGTCAAATACTATTGCGTATCGATTGTTTGGAGGGGTCGGTATTCCATATGGCAATTCAGTAGCTTTACCTTTCGAAAAACTATTTTTTTCAGGAGGAGCCAATAGTATACGGGCTTGGAATGTTAGAAGTCTTGGACCCGGATCATTTGTGGGCGATTCCGTTAGCAGGTTTCCAAACCAAACAGGAGATATAAAAATTGAAGCAAACATTGAGTATCGATTTAAAATGTTTTGGGTGCTGGAAGGAGCATTGTTCCTTGATGTTGGTAATGTATGGAATCTTAATTCTGATGAGTTTGAAGGTGGATTATTTCGTAAGGATAGTTTTTATAAAGAGTTTGCTGTGGGTTCTGGTATTGGAACAAGATTTGATTTCTCTTTTGTTATTTTCAGACTCGATTTAGGCTTAAAACTAAGAGATCCTGCCAAGTTGGAAGGTGATCGATGGGTCGCTGGATTTGATGAACTTACCTGGAGAGATGATGTTGTAATTAACATTGGTATTGGCTATCCATTTTAATGATCATGCTTTTTATATATCTGCTGCATATTAAGAAGGTATCTTAATGTCTATACTGCATACTTCTTTATCTCTTCCTTTATCTTAATTAATTTGTTAAATTTGTATAAGTTCAACCAATTAAATTTAAAGCATATGTCGTACCATAAAATTTTAGATTTATTAGGAGATAAAGCTGATTATCTTTTAAAACATAAGTCAAATACAGTTAGTAAAGATTTATTGCATCTTCCTGGACCTGATTATATTGATGATGTTTTTTTTAATACCAATCGCAATCCTCAGGTTATGAGTTCTATGCAGCAGATGGTTAATGCAGGGCGATTAGCAGGGACAGGTTATTTTTCAGTTCTTCCCGTGGATCAGGGTATTGAACATACAGCAGGAGCTTCATTTGCACCTAATCCATTGTATTTTGATCCTGAGAATATTGTAAAATTAGCCATTGAAGGAGGTTGTAATGCCGTTGCATCTACTTTTGGAGTATTGGCATCGGTATCTAGAAAATATGCGCATAAGATTCCTTTTATTGTGAAAATAAATCACAATGAATTGATGACATATCCTAATAAATTTGATCAGATTATGTTTGGAACGGTTGAGGAGGCTTGGAACCTTGGAGCTAAAGCAGTGGGGGCGACTATTTATTTTGGATCTCAGGAATCAAATCGTCAGATTGTAGAAGTAGCGGAGGCTTTTGAAAGGGCTCATGAACTTGGTATGGTAACCGTGCTTTGGTGTTATAACCGTAATTCAAGTTTCAAAAAAGATGGTGTGGATTATCATACTGCTGCTGATTTAACAGGGCAGGCAAATCATCTAGGAGTAACAATTCAGGCAGATATTATTAAGCAAAAGTTACCTAATTGTAATGGTGGTTTTAAAGAATTAAGTTTTGCAAAAACAAACGATAAAGTTTATTCAGAGTTAACAACTGATCATCCTATTGATTTGACCAGATACCAGGTAGTAAATAACTACATGGGACGCTTTGGTTTAATTAATTCAGGTGGAGCATCTTCTGGAGCTTCAGATTTAGCTGAAGCCGTATTTACTGCAGTGGTAAATAAAAGAGCAGGTGGAATGGGATTAATCTCTGGTCGAAAAGCTTTTCAACGACCAATGAAAGAAGGTGTTGAGCTGCTTAATTCAATTCAGGATGTATATCTTGCAAAAGAAATTGATATCGCTTAATCAAAATAAAATTATAATTTTAAGCAGCCTTAAAGTGAGGCTGCTTTTTTTACTTCATATATAAACTATATTTACAGATCAAATGAGATTGTAAAAACATTTGATCTTGAATTTAATAATGAATGAATATGACAAAAAAATTTAGATCAGGAGTATTATTTGGGGAGGAAGTTTCACAACTTTTTGAATACGCAAAAGAGAAGAAATTTGCACTTCCAGCAGTTAATGTTATTGGCACTAACTCTATAAATGCTGTATTAGAAACAGCGCGCGAAGTGAATTCGCCGGTGATAATACAATTTTCAAATAGTGGGGCTGCTTTTGTAGCAGGTAAAGGCCTTTCTAACGAAAATCAGCAAGGAAGTATTGCGGGAGCAATAGCAGGCGCTCATCATGTACATCATATGGCAAAATATTACGATGTGCCGGTTGTCCTTCATACAGATCATTGTGCTAAAAAACTTATTCCTTGGGTAGATGGATTAATTGAAGCAGGTTTTGATTTTTATGAAAAGAATAAACAACCTCTTTTTAGCTCGCATATGTTAGATTTAAGTGAGGAATCACTAGAAGAGAATATTGAAATCTCTGCATCATATTTGAAAAAGATCCATGAATTAGGAATGACATTGGAAATTGAACTGGGTGTAACGGGAGGTGAAGAAGATGGAGTTGATAATACCAATGTAGATACTTCAAAATTATATACTCAACCCGAAGAGGTAGCTTATGCATACGAAAATTTACTGAAGATTAGTCCTAATTTCACTATAGCAGCTTCTTTTGGTAATGTTCATGGTGTTTATAAACCAGGAAATGTTGTGTTAAGTCCTGAAATCTTAAAGAATTCTCAAGAACTGATACAAAAGAAATATGGTACGAAAGAGAAACCAGTGAATTTTGTTTTTCATGGAGGCTCAGGTTCTGAAAAAGAAAAAATTGCAGAAGCCATTAGCTATGGTGCTATAAAAATGAATATTGATACCGATTTGCAATGGGCTATGTGGAAAGGTATTCTTGATAACTATAATAAGAATGAAGGTTTTCTTCAAAGTCAAATAGGAAATCCAAAAGACCCAGATGCTCCAAATAAGAAATTTTATGATCCAAGAGCATGGTTACGCGAAGGTGAAAAAAGTTTTATAAAAAGGTTAGCTGAAGCTTTTAAAGATCTTAATGCTGAAAATAGAAACTAATTAAATTGTAATGCTATATTTTAAGGCAGCTTCAGTAAGGATGGCTGCCTTTTTTATTTTCAGTTTAAACTATATTTTGTAAATCAAGTCAATTTTAGTAAAATTGTTCGATCTTCAATTTAATAAATATAAAAAATGGCAAAGGTAGATTTTTCAAACAGAGATAGTTTTGGTAGTAAATTTGGAGTAATTGCAGCAACTGCGGGTTCTGCTGTTGGGTTAGGCAATATTTGGCGATTCCCTTATGTAGCAGGCGAGAGTGGAGGAGGTGCTTTTGTGCTAATTTATCTTGCATTTATATTTATTATCGGTGTTCCGGTAATGCTTTCTGAGTTTACCATTGGTCGTAGAGCAAAACTAAATACATTTGGGGCATTTAAAAAATTAGCTCCAGGTAAACCTTGGTATATCATTGGTATCATGGGATTGATTGCTGCCTTTTTTATACTTGCTTTTTATAGCACTATTGCTGGTTGGACTTTAGAATATATTGTCAAAGCTTTTTCGAATGGATTTAGTAATCAAGATACAACTGTTATTTTTGAAGCATTCAAAACATCTACTTTTAAACCTTTATTATGGCAATTTATTTTTATGATTTTAACAGCATGGATTGTCTTCTCTGGTGTTAAGGATGGAATTGAAAAATATACTAAAATTCTGATGCCTTTATTATTTGTATTAATCGTAGTAATGTGTATACGAGCACTAACTTTACCAGGATCATTCAGAGGTCTTGAGTTTTTGTTTAAACCCGACTTTTCGAAAATAACATGGGGTGTTGTGCTGGAAGCTTTAGGTCAGGCAGCATTTTCACTGAGTATTGGTATGGGAGCTCTTATTACATACGGTAGTTATATTAGTAAAGATAATAATTTATCAAAAACAGCTGTACAAGTATCTATTGCCGATACATTGATTGCAATTTTAGCCGGAGTAATGATTTTCCCGGCTGTTTTTGCATTGGGGATGAATCCAGAAGCAGGACCAGGACTTGTTTTTCAAGTATTACCTGAGCTATTTATGAAAATGCCTGGAGGTTATATCTTTTCAATTGTATTTTTTATTTTACTTGCAGTAGCCGCTTTAACGTCAACCGTTTCTTTATTAGAAGTCGTAGTGGCATTTGCTTCAGAAGAATTAAAAATGTCGAGACAAAAAGCAACGATTTTGGGTGCAATAGCTATTTGGTTAGTGGGAATTATTACAACACTTTCTTTTAGTAATTTAAGCGAAGTGAAGCTTTTTGATAAAACAATCTTTGATTTGCTTGAGTATATTGCTGCTAATATATTATTGCCAGTTGGAGCATTATTTATTGTGATCTTCCTTGGTTGGTTTTTAGGAAAGAAGGTCATAGCTGATGAATTATCAAATGAAGGTACTTTAAAAATGAAATTCTTGGGTCTTTTTGTTTTTATTATTAAATTTATTGCACCAGTGGCTATTACACTAGTCTTTTTAAATAGTATAGGTTTAATAAAGATATAAGACTGAATGATAAATAAACGATTTAAAGAATTCTTTACATATACAAGGAGGGAGCGCAATGGAATTATTGTGCTTCTTTTTATTTTAATATGTTTAGTTGGTGTTAGGATTTATCAAAATACAAGATCATACAATGAAATTGTATTAATGAACGATGACTTTAAAGTTCAAATTGAAGAGTTTGAAGAATCGTTAAAATTAAAGGAAGAATCTGTTGAAAAGAAAAGAAAAAAGCCGGAACAGAAAAGTACCTACTATCAAAACAAATCAGTTGTATTATTTCAGTTCGATCCTAATAATGTTACAAGAGAACAACTAAGTAAATTAGGTTTTTCCGAGAAACAGATGAATACTTTAATTAATTATAGGGAAAAGGGAGGAGTGTTCTATAATAAAAAAGATCTATTAAAAATTTATGGTATTCAAAAAAGCTTTTACGATAAATTGGAACCATATATTCTGATTAGAGAACAAGATGAGAATCATAAAGAGGAGGTTGAAAAGGTAGAAATTGTCTTAATTGAAATAAATTCTGCTTCAAAGGAAGAGTTAGTTCAATTAAAGGGGATTGGATTATCTTATGCTGATCGAATAATAAAATATCGAAATAAATTGGGAGGCTTTTGTAAAAAGGAGCAGTTATTAGAGGTTTATGGTATGGATTCTACTCGTTATTTTGGTTTTTGTGATAATACTGACGTAGATACATTATTAATTAAAAAAATAAGCTTAAATGAAGGAGATTATAAAACATTGATTAGTCATCCATATTTAAATAAATATCAAACCGAATCAATATTAAAGTATAGAGAATTAGTAGGTTCTTTTTCTGAGATTGAACAAATTTTGAATAATAATCTTTTAAATAAAAACGATTATCATAAAATTAAACCTTATTTGGAATTATAATTTTGACAATTGATTAAAAAGTTTGTATATTTATTTACTGTGATGGACATGTTTATGTGTCTGATTATTAATAGTTAGGGTATTAAATTCTGAGTCGGAATAATTTAAAATTATTTTTTTTGCATTTTTTTAGTAAATAATTTTTGAAAAGTGAACTTTAAATTAATATTTTTGCGGCTCAATTAAAAAACATGAATTAATTATGATAGTAGTACCATTAAAAGAAGGTGAGAATATCGAGAGAGCTTTAAAAAAGTTCAAAAGAAAGTTTGAAAAAACTGGTGTTGTTAAGGAATTAAGGGAAAGACAAGCTTTTACAAAGCCATCTATTAAGAATAGGGAGCAGAAAAAGAAAGCTATCTACGTTCAACAAATGCAACAAAAAGAGGAATAATTCATATAGGGTGAGTATACTGTACCAAGTGGTATTTGATTTACTTTTAATTTAATTAACCCTATATGTTTAAAGATCTTTTTCTAAAATATTTACAATTCGAGAAGCGTTTTTCAGTAAACACCATCAAGTCATACGAAAATGATTTGCGGCAGTTTACTGATTTTATCGAAATAAATTTTAAGCATAATGACATTCATCTTGTGGATGAAAAAAATGTCAGAGCTTGGATTGTAAGTCTGATGGAAAAAGATTTTTCTGCTTTATCCATAAATCGTAAGATTTCTACTCTTAAAACATTCTACAAATTTTTACTTAGAGAAAATAAAATAAAATCCAATCCTATGGATAAAATTATTTCTCCTAAAAACTCTAAGAAATTACCTTCGTTTGTAGAAGAAAAACAAATCAATAGTTTATTAGATGATTATTCTTTTGGAGAAGATTTCTCTGGTATTCGCAATAAAACTATCGTTGAAATGTTTTATAATACCGGAATGAGATTGTCAGAGCTCATCGGATTAAAAAATAATAGTATTGATTTAAATCAAGGAACCATTAAAGTTTTAGGAAAAAGAAATAAAGAAAGAATATTACCAGTACATGCTTCTTTTTTGAAATCCATAAAGGAGTACCTTAAAAGAAGAGATGCCGAATTTGGAAAATTGCAACATGAGTATATATTTGTTACCGATAAAGGAAACAAATTATACGAAAAGTTTGTATACAATATAGTAAATAAGTATTTAAACCTTGTAACAACCATCGAGAAAAAAAGCCCGCATATTTTACGCCATACTTTTGCTACACATCTGTTAAACAGGGGTGCAGATCTCAATGCAATTAAAGAATTACTTGGGCATGCAAATCTTGCAGCAACGCAGGTTTACACGCATAATACTTTTGAAAAATTAAAATCTATTTATAAACAAGCTCATCCCAGAGCATAAAAATTTGGAGGAGTTATTATGGACATTAAAATTCATTCGATTCACTTTGATGCAGACAAAAAACTTATTGATTTTATTAATAACAAGGTGAAGAAACTAATCCAGTTTTACGATAATATTATTGGAGTAGAAGTTTTCTTAAGACTTGAGAAAGATCAAGGAACAGAAAACAAACTGGCAGAAATAAGACTCGACATTCCGGGTAGCGATGTTTTTGCTAAGAAAAAAAGTAAATCTTTTGAAGAATCAATTGATAATTGTTTAGATGCAATCAAACGACAGCTTACTAAATTCAAAGAAAAACAAAGAGGTGTTTAAAAAATGCGTTAAAAACATGAAAATTACACAGTTTTTTTTGTGTTTAAAATAAAATATTTATACATTTGCGAACCGATTTTGGAAAGTTATTTCTAAAATCGGTGTTCTTTATATATTGCCGATGTAGCTCAGTTGGTCAGAGCAGCTGATTTGTAATCAGCAGGTCGACGGTTCGAATCCGCCCATCGGCTCGGTAATGAAAATATTGTTGGGGAGATACCAAAGTGGCCAACTGGGGCAGACTGTAAATCTGCTGGCGCACGCCTTCGTAGGTTCGAATCCTGCTCTCCCCACTTAAACAAGTGAAAAGGAAAAAGAGAAAAGTAATGAAAAAATCACTTGAAACTTTTAACTTTGATCTTGAGAATGCGGGAGTAGCTCAGTTGGTAGAGCATTAGCCTTCCAAGCTAAGGGTCGCGGATTCGAGTTCCGTCTCCCGCTCTAATCCTTGCCGATGTAGCTCAGGGGTAGAGCGCTTCCTTGGTAAGGAAGAGGTCACGGGTTCAATTCCCGTCATTGGCTCAAAGTTGAAATGTATTTTAAATTATTATTAATATTATAAATTATCTAATTATCTAACATTTAGAGTTATGGCTAAAGAAAAATTTGATAGGTCGAAAGAGCACGTTAATATTGGTACTATCGGTCACGTTGACCATGGTAAAACAACTCTTACTGCAGCAATAACCAAAGTTTTAGCTGAAAAAGGGTTATCTGAAGTAAGAGATTTTGATTCTATTGACAATGCTCCAGAAGAAAAAGAAAGAGGTATTACAATTAACTCAGCTCACGTTGAGTATCAAACAGCAACACGTCACTATGCACACGTAGATTGTCCAGGTCACGCTGACTACGTTAAGAACATGGTAACTGGTGCTGCTCAAATGGACGGTGCTATTATCGTAGTTGCTGCTACTGATGGTCCTATGCCACAAACAAGAGAGCACATCTTATTAGCTCGTCAGGTAAACGTTCCTCACTTAGTAGTTTTCTTAAATAAAGTTGACTTAGTTGATGATCCTGAGTTGATCGAATTAGTTGAAATGGAAGTTCGTGAATTATTAAGCTTCTACGAATTTGATGGTGATAACGCTCCTGTTATTCAAGGTTCTGCTTTAGGTGCATTGAATGGTGAGCCACAATGGGTTGAAAAAGTAATGGAACTAATGGATGCTGTTGATAGCTATATTCCAGTTCCTCCAAGAGATAGAGAAAAGCCATTCTTATTACCTGTTGAGGACGTATTCTCAATTACTGGTCGTGGTACTGTTGCTACTGGTAGAATTGAAACAGGTGTTGTTAATACTGGTGAAGAATTAGCCATGATTGGTTTAGGTGCTGAAGGTCGTAAGACTGTTTGTACTGGTGTTGAAATGTTCCGTAAGATTCTTGATACTGGCGAAGCTGGTGATAACGTAGGTTTATTATTACGTGGTGTTGACAAGAATGAAATCAAAAGAGGTATGGTTCTTGCTAAGCCAGGTTCAATTACTCCTCACACTAAATTCAAAGCTGAGGTATATATCTTGAAAAAAGAAGAAGGTGGACGTCACACTCCATTCCATAATAATTATCGTCCTCAGTTCTACGTTAGAACACTTGACGTAACTGGTGAAATTAAATTACCAGAAGGAACTGAAATGGTAATGCCAGGTGATAACGTAACAATTACTGTTGAGTTAATCACTCCTGTAGCAATTAACCAAGGTTTACGTTTTGCTATCCGTGAAGGTGGTAGAACAGTAGGTGCTGGTCAGGTTACTGAATTAATTGACTAATTATACTACAAAAGGATGATTCGATTCGTCGAATCTCCTTTTTATACGGGTGTAGCTCAGCTGGTAGAGCAGTGGTCTCCAAAACCAAAGGTCGTGAGTTCGAATCTTACCACCCGTGCAAATTAAAATTTGACTATGAAACTTAAATTATATTTTCAAGAAGCATTTAATGAATTAATTCACAAAGTATCTTGGCCTACTTGGTCAGATTTACAAAATAGTGCATTAGTTGTTATGGTTGCTTCATTAATCATTGCACTTTTAATATTTGTAATGGATTACAGTTTCCAAAATTTAATGGACTTAATTTATAGTATGTTTTATTAATTAAGGAACGGAAAATGGCTGAAGTTGTTAAGAAATGGTATGTTCTCCGTGCGATTGGAGGGAAAGAAAAAAGAGTTAAAGAGTACATAGAGAGCGAAATTTCCAGACTCAATCTACAGGAGTATATTTCTCAGGTATTGATTCCGACTGAAAAAGTTTATCAAATTAGGAATGGGAAAAAAATTAGTAAAGAGCGAAGTTTTTTCCCTGGTTACATTCTTATAGAGGCTGCTTTAGTTGGAGAAATTACGCATATTCTGAAAAATATACCAAATGTGATTGGCTTCCTTGAGTCTGAAGGTGATAGTCCAACGCCTTTACGTCAGTCCGAAGCAAATCGTATACTTGGTAAAGTGGACGAACTTGCCGAGAGCGATGAAGAAATCAATGTTCCATTCTTTGTTGGTGAAACAGTAAAAGTGATCGATGGACCGTTTAATAGTTTTAACGGAATTATCGAAGAAGTGAACGAAGAGAAGAAAAAGCTTAAAGTTATGGTGCGTATTTTCGGAAGAAAGACACCACTTGAGTTAAGCTTTATGCAGGTTGAAAAAGAGTAATTATTAAGAACAAATTTAGATTATGGCTAAAGAAGTTGCTGGATTAATTAAATTGCAAATTCGTGGTGGCGCAGCAAATCCATCTCCTCCTGTAGGACCTGCTTTAGGTGCTAAAGGTGTGAATATTATGGAGTTTTGTAAGCAGTTTAATGCACGTACACAGGATAGAGCTGGGAAAGTGATTCCTGTGATTATTACTGTTTATTCTGATAAATCATTTGATTTTGTTACAAAAACACCTCCTGTTGCTGTACAATTACTTGAAATGGCAAAACTTAAATCTGGATCAGCAGAACCTAACAGAGCAAAAGTTGCTTCTGTAACTTGGGATCAAGTTAGAACAATTGCTGAAGAAAAGATGAAAGATTTAAATGCCTTTAAAGTAGAGTCAGCTATGAAGATGGTTGCTGGAACTGCCAGAAGTATGGGAATAACTGTTAAAGGTACTTTCCCAGGTAATAAATAATCTATAATATCTCGAAAGAAGTTATGACAAAACTTACTAAAAATAAGAAAATTGCACTAGAGAAGATTGAAGAGGAAAGAGTATATTCTTTGGAAGAGGCATCAAGTCTTGTTAAGGATATCACTACAACTAAATTTGACGCTTCTGTTGATATTGACGTGCGATTAGGAGTTGATCCAAGAAAATCTAACCAGATGGTGCGTGGTGTTGTTACATTACCTCACGGAACTGGTAAAGAATTCAAGGTTTTGGTTTTATGTACTCCTGAAAAGGAAGAAGAAGCTAAAGCTGCGGGTGCTGATTACGTTGGATTAGACGAGTATATTGAAAAGATTAAGAAAGGATGGACAGATGTTGATGTGATCATCACGATGCCTCCTGTAATGGCTAAAGTTGGACAACTAGGACGTATTCTAGGACCTAGAGGATTAATGCCAAACCCAAAAACCGGAACTGTTACTATGGAAGTAGGAAAAGCAGTTGAAGAGGTTAAAAAAGGTAAAATCGACTTTAAAGTTGATAAATATGGTATTATTCATTCTGCTGTTGGTAAAGTATCCTTCGAACCTACTAAATTAGTAGATAATGTACGTGAATTTGTAGGTATGGTTAATAAATTAAAACCTGCTGCTGCAAAAGGTACTTATATTCTAAGTGTATACATGTCAAGCACAATGAGTCCGGGAATTAAAATAGATCCAAAATCTATTTAAGGTCCAGTAATAAGAGTAAAAAAAATTGATTATGAAACGCGAAGAGAAAGATATCATAGTTAACAACCTAGTTGATCAATTAAAAGAATCTCCTCATTTTTATCTTACGGATACAAGTGAACTAAATGCAGAAGCTACTAGTGACTTGCGTAGAAAATGTTTTGAAAGTAACATAAAAATGGTGGTTGTTAAGAATACCCTTCTTAAAAGAGCATTAGATAAAATTGAACAAGAAGTTGAAGAATTATATGATGTTCTTAAAGGGTCTACTGCAATAATGTTTACTGAAACTGGAAATGCTCCAGCTAAAATGATCAAAGAATTTCGTAAGAAATTTGAAAAACCAGTTATTAAGGCTGCTTTTGTTGAGGAGTCAATTTATATTGGTGACGATCAATTAGAAAACTTAGTAAATGTTAAATCTAAGGAAGAATTACTGGGCGATCTTATTGGATTATTACAATCTCCAGTTAAGACAGTTATGTCTCAGTTACAGTCAGGAGGAAATATCCTGTCAGGTGTTGTAAAAACACTATCAGAAAGAAGTGAATAAGTAAAAAAGAATAATTTATCAAATTTTAAAAATAAAGAAAAATGGCAGATTTAAAAGCGTTTGCAGAACAGTTGGTTAATTTAACTGTAAAAGAGGTTAATGAATTAGCAGACATATTAAAAGAAGAATATGGTATTGAACCTGCAGCTGCAGCTGTTGCTGTTGCTGGTCCTGCAGCTGGTGGAGAAGCTGGTGGAGAAGCTGAAAAAACTGAATTTGACGTGATTTTAAAATCACCAGGAGGAGCTAAATTACAAATCGTAAAATTAGTTAAGGAATTAACTGGTTTAGGATTAAAAGAAGCTAAAGAAGTAGTTGATGCTGCACCTAAAGCTATTAAAGAAGGTGTATCTAAAGAAGAAGCTGACTCATTAAAACAACAATTAGAAGAAGCAGGAGCAGAAGTTGAACTTAAATAGGATTGACCTAACATACTAACTTACTGGGTTTAGAGTCTCACAGGATGAGATTCTAAGCCTTTTTATTATCTTAAGTGTTTGAGTTCAATTAATTATAAAGTCGATGGCTTCAAATATATTAAATAAAAGAATTAGTTTCGCTTCAGCAAAAAATCAGTTAGATTATCCTGATTTTCTTGAAGTACAATTGAAATCATTTCAAGAATTCTTTCAACAGAATTCAACAGCAGAAGAAAGAAAAGACGAAGGCTTGTACCAGGTATTTAGCGAGAATTTCCCTATTACCGATACTCGTAATAACTTCGTTTTAGAATTTCTGGATTATTATATCGACCCTGCTAGATATTCAATCGAAGAATGTATTGAAAGAGGTTTAACGTATAGTGTACCTTTAAAAGCGAAACTTAAACTGTATTGTACAGATCCTGAGCATGAGGATTTCGATACAGTGATCCAGGATGTATATCTTGGAACAGTTCCATACATGACTAACAGAGGTACCTTTGTAATAAATGGTGCTGAACGTGTTATTGTATCACAATTACACCGTTCACCAGGGGTTTTCTTTGGGCAAAGTTTACATGCTAATGGAACAAAATTATATTCAGCAAGAATAATTCCTTTCCGTGGTTCTTGGATCGAATTTGCTACAGACATAAATAGTGTGATGTATGCATACATCGATCGTAAAAAGAAATTACCGGTAACCACACTTTTAAGGGCAATAGGGTACGAAAGTGATAAAGATATTCTTGAAATCTTTAACCTTGCAGATGAAATTAAGGTATCAAAATCAGGGTTGAAAAAATACGTTGGACGAAAACTTGCTGCACGTGTTCTTAAATCGTGGGTTGAAGATTTCGTGGACGAAGATACTGGAGAAGTTGTTTCTATTGAAAGAAACGAAGTAATTATTGATCGTGAAACAGTCATTGAAAATGATCATGTTGATCAAATAGTTGATTCCGGAGCAAAAACAATTCTTCTACATAAAGAAGATCAAAACTTAACTGATTTTGCAATCATTTATAACACATTGCAGAAAGATCCATGTAATTCAGAAAAAGAAGCTGTTTTACATATTTATCGTCAGTTAAGAAATTCTGAGCCACCAGATGAGGCTACAGCTCGTGATGTAATCGATAAATTATTCTTCTCAGATAAAAGATATGACCTTGGCGATGTTGGTCGTTATAGATTAAATAAAAAACTAGGTCTAGAAACACCAGCCGATACTAAGGTATTAACCAAAGATGATATTATTGAGATTATTAAATATCTTATCGAATTAATAAACTCAAAAACTGATGTGGATGATATTGACCACTTAAGTAACCGTCGTGTGCGTACGGTAGGTGAACAATTATCTAATCAATTTGGTGTTGGTTTAGCTCGTATGGCTAGAACAATTCGTGAAAGAATGAACGTTCGTGATAACGAAGTGTTTACTCCAATTGATCTGATCAATTCAAAAACATTATCATCAGTAATTAATTCATTCTTTGGTACAAACCAGTTATCTCAATTTATGGATCAAACCAATCCTCTTGGTGAAATGACACACAAAAGACGTATGTCAGCATTAGGACCTGGTGGTTTATCGAGAGAAAGAGCTGGTTTCGAAGTTCGAGACGTTCACTATACACACTATGGTAGATTATGTCCTATTGAGACTCCTGAGGGTCCAAATATTGGTCTTATTTCTTCATTATGTGTATTTGCTAAAATAAATAACTTAGGATTTATTGAAACTCCTTATCGTAAGGTTGAGGAAGGAAAAGTTGGTTTAGCAGAAGATTCTGTTACTTTCTTAAGTGCTGAAGAGGAAGAAGGAATTATTATTGCACAAGCTAATGCTCCGATCGATGAAGAAGGTAAGTTCATTAATCCAAGAGTAAAAACAAGATTAGATGCTGATTATCCATTAGCAACACCTGAAGAGGTTCAGTTAATGGACGTAGCACCTAACCAGATTGCATCTATTGCAGCTTCTTTAATTCCGTTCTTAGAGCACGATGATGCGAACCGTGCCTTAATGGGATCTAACATGATGCGTCAGGCAGTACCATTATTACAGCCACAAGCACCAATCGTTGGAACAGGTCTTGAAGAACATGTAATTAGCGATGCTAGAATTCAGGTTACAGCAGAAGGAACAGGTGTTGTTGAGTTTGTTGATGCAGAGGAAATCGTTATCAGATATGACAGAAGCGAAGAAGAAAAATTCATTAGTTTCGATGATGATATCAAACGATATCGATTACCAAAATTTGCCAAAACAAACCAGAATACATGTGTAAACCTTAAGCCTATTGTTAGAAAAGGACAGGAAGTTGTTAAAGGTCAAATTCTAACCGAAGGATATGGAACAGAAAAAGGTGAACTTGCTTTAGGTAGAAACCTAAAAGTAGCGTTCATGCCTTGGAAAGGTTACAACTTTGAGGATGCGATTGTAATTTCTGAAAACGTTGTTAAAGAAGATGTATTTACTTCAATTCATATTGATGAATACCTTCTTGAAGTTAGAGACACTAAACGTGGTTTAGAAGAGTTAACTGCTGATATTCCAAATGTAAGTGAAGAGGCAACTAAAGATCTTGACGAGAATGGATTAATCAGAATTGGTGCTCATGTTAAACCAGGCGACATACTAATTGGTAAGATTACACCAAAAGGAGAATCTGATCCTTCACCTGAAGAAAAACTTCTTAGAGCAATCTTTGGAGATAAAGCAGGTGATGTTAAGGATGCTTCATTAAAAGCTTCTCCATCATTACAAGGTGTTGTTATCAATAAAAAATTGTTCTCAAGAGCATTAAAAGATAAAAAATCTAAGAATACAGATAAGATTGAACTTGAGGCAATCGATAAAGAATTTGATATAAAAATTGATCAGTTAACTCAAAAGTTAATCGATAAATTATTCATTCTTGTTAATGGTAAAACATCTCAAGGGGTTAAAGATTACTATAATGTTGATGTAATTCCTAAAGGAACTAAGTTTACTATTAAGATGTTACAGGAATTGGATTATCTAAATGTTAATCCAAGTAAATGGACAACTGATAAGGCTAAGAATGAAATCATCAAAAAATTATTACACAATTATATTATCAAACGTAAAGAAATTGATTCTCACTTAAAACGTAAGAAATATAACGTAACAATTGGAGATGAGCTTCCAACAGGAATTATACAAATGGCAAAAGTTTATATTGCTAAAAAACGTAAAGTAACTGTTGGTGATAAGATGGCTGGTCGACACGGTAATAAAGGTATTGTTGCTAGAATTGTTCGTGTAGAAGATATGCCATTCTTAGAAGACGGAACTCCTGTTGATATTGTTCTTAATCCATTAGGTGTACCTTCAAGGATGAACCTTGGTCAGATTTATGAATCTGTTCTTGGATGGGCAGGTAAACAACTTGGTGTTAAGTTCGCAACTCCAATTTTTGATGGAGCTGAATTAGAGCAAATCACTGAATATACAGATAAAGCTGGAGTACCTGCTTATGGTAAAACTTATTTATATGATGGAGGAACTGGTGAGATGTTCCACCAACCTGCAACCGTAGGTGTAATTTATATGCTTAAGTTAGGCCATATGGTAGAAGATAAGATGCATGCTCGTTCAATTGGACCATACTCATTAATCACTCAGCAGCCATTAGGTGGTAAAGCACAGTTTGGTGGTCAGCGTTTTGGTGAAATGGAAGTTTGGGCTCTTGAAGCATTTGGAGCATCTAATATTCTTCAGGAAATCCTTACTGTTAAGTCTGATGACGTTAATGGTAGAGCTCGTGCTTATGAAGCAATTGTTAAAGGTGAGCCAATGCCAATGCCTGGTATACCGGAATCACTTAATGTATTGTTACATGAGTTGAGAGGTTTAGGATTAAGTGTAAATCTAGACTAGCTATATAAATAGGATGTTGGGTTAATCCCCACATCCTTTACGATTTTAATATTTACTTACATATTTAATATACATCAATATGTCATTCAGAAGAGATAATAAGGTAAAGAACAATTTTACAAAAATCTCTATAGGTTTAGCTTCTCCGGAAGAAATTCTTGAGCGTTCAAGTGGAGAGGTTCTTAAGCCTGAGACAATTAATTACAGAACATACAAGCCTGAGCGCGATGGTTTGTTCTGTGAAAGGATTTTCGGTCCTGTAAAAGATTATGAATGTCATTGCGGTAAATACAAACGAATCAGATATAAAGGTATTGTTTGCGACCGTTGTGGAGTTGAAGTAACAGAAAAAAAGGTACGTCGCGAAAGAATGGGACATATTTCTTTAGTTGTTCCTGTTGCTCATATTTGGTATTTTAAATCATTACCAAATAAGATAGGTTATCTTTTAGGTCTGCCGACTAAAAAATTAGATTCAATTATTTACTATGAAAGATATGTAGTTATTAATCCAGGTATTAAAGCCGAAGACGGTGTTAAATACTTAGATTTCTTGACTGAGGAAGAATATCTTGATATATTAGAGACATTACCAAAAGAAAATCAATATTTAGATGATTCAGATCCTGAGAAATTCATAGCAGATATGGGAGCAGAAGCTCTTTATAAATTGCTTGAAAGAATTGATCTGGATGATTTATCTTATTCGCTTCGTCATAAAGCAAATACTGAGACTTCTCAGCAACGTAAAAACGAAGCATTAAAAAGATTACAAGTTGTTGAAGCATTTAGAGCATCGAAAGGTGTTAACAGACCAGAATGGATGGTAGTTAAGGTTGTACCTGTAATTCCACCAGAATTGCGTCCGTTAGTTCCATTAGATGGTGGTCGTTTTGCTACATCTGACTTAAATGATCTTTACAGAAGAGTTATCATTAGAAATAATCGATTAAAGCGATTAATCGAGATTAAAGCTCCTGAAGTTATTTTACGTAATGAAAAACGTATGCTTCAAGAAGCTGTAGATTCATTATTCGATAATTCAAGAAAATCGAATGCTGTTAAAACAGATTCAAACAGAGCTTTAAAATCATTAAGTGATAGCTTAAAAGGAAAACAAGGACGATTCCGTCAGAACTTACTTGGTAAACGTGTTGATTACTCTGCTCGTTCGGTTATCGTTGTTGGTCCTGAATTAAAATTACATGAATGCGGATTGCCAAAAGGAATGGCAGCAGAGCTTTATAAGCCTTTTATCATTAGAAAACTTATTGAAAGAGGTATTGTAAAAACTGTAAAATCTGCAAAGAAAATAGTTGATAGAAAAGACCCTGTAGTTTGGGATATCTTGGAAAATGTACTTAAAGGACATCCTGTGATGCTTAACCGTGCTCCTACATTGCACCGTTTAGGTATTCAGTCTTTCCAACCTAAATTAATTGAGGGTAAAGCTATTCAATTACATCCGTTAGTATGTACAGCGTTTAATGCCGACTTTGACGGTGACCAGATGGCAGTTCACTTACCATTAGGTAATGCTGCAATATTGGAAGCACAAATGTTAATGCTTGCAGCTCATAATATCTTAAATCCTGCGAATGGTGCTCCTATTGCAGTACCTTCTCAAGATATGGTATTAGGTTTATATTATATTACTAAGCAAAGAGATGGTGTTAAAGGTGAAGGATTAACTTTCTACTCACCTGAAGAAGTTACTATTGCTTATAATGAAGGAGCTGTTGCTTTACATGCTAAAATCAAAGTTAAGGTTAATGATCTAGTTGACGGAAAACATGTAAATCACTTGTTGGAAACAACCGTTGGTCGTGTAATCTTTAATGAATTTGCACCAAAAGAAGTTGGATTCATAAATGAAGTTTTAACTAAGAAATCATTAAGAGATATTATTGGTAACGTACTTAAAAAGACAGGTACTGATGTTACTGCTAAATTCCTTGATGATATTAAGCATCTTGGTTATCAAATGGCATTTAGAGGTGGATTATCATTTAACCTTGATGATGTAATTATTCCTAAGGAAAAAGAAGAATTGGTAAACGATGGGTACGAACAAGTTGAAGAAGTATTGAATAACTATAATATGGGTTTCATTACTAACAACGAACGTTATAACCAGATTATTGATATTTGGACACATATTAATGCACGATTAACCCAAACGGTGATGAATAAATTATCATCAGATAACCAAGGGTTTAATTCTGTTTATATGATGTTAGATTCTGGAGCTAGGGGATCTAAAGAACAGATTCGTCAGCTTTCAGGTATGAGGGGATTGATGGCAAAACCTCAGAAATCAGGAGCTACTGGGTCTGAGATTATTGAAAACCCAATTCTTTCTAACTTTAAAGAAGGATTATCAGTACTTGAGTACTTTATTTCTACTCACGGTGCTCGTAAAGGTTTGGCCGATACAGCATTGAAAACTGCTGACGCTGGTTACTTAACTCGTCGTTTAGTAGATGTATCTCAAGATGTAATTATCCAGGAAGAGGATTGTGGTACATTAAGAGGATTGGTTGCAACTGCAATTAAGAAAAACGAAGAAGTTGTTGAAACATTATTCGAAAGAATCTTAGGTCGTACTACTGTTCACGATGTTTATCATCCATTAACTGGAGAGTTAATCATTGGTGCAGGAGAAGAAATAACAGAAGAGATTGGTAAGAAAATTGAAGATTCTCCAATCGAACAAGTTGAAATTAGATCGGTATTAACATGTGAGTCTAAGAATGGTACTTGTACTAAGTGTTATGGTAGAAACCTTGCTACAGGTAAAATGGTTCAGAAAGGTGAAGCTGTTGGAGTTATTGCTGCTCAGTCGATCGGTGAGCCTGGTACTCAGTTAACATTGAGAACATTCCACGTTGGGGGTACTGCTTCTAATATTGCAGCTGACTCAAGTGTTATTGCAAAATATGACGGACAAGTTGAAATTGAAGAATTAAGAACTGTAGAAAAAGTTGAAGAAGACGGAAGTAAGGTTAATATTGTTATTGGTCGACTTGCAGAACTTCGTATTGTAGATAAAAATACAGGTATAGTTCTTTCTACTCATAATATTCCTTATGGATCAAAACTTTATATTAAAGATGGAGCTAGTGTTGAGAAAGACACCGTTATTTGTGAGTGGGATCCATACAATGCTTTAATAATTTCAGAAGCAGAAGGAAAACTTGTATTTGATAGTGTAATTGAAGGTGTTACTTACAAAGAAGAATCTGATGAACAAACAGGTTTTAAAGAGAAAGTAATTATCGAAACCAGAGATAAGAAGAAGAATCCAAATGCAAAATTAATTGGTACTGATGGCGAGGTTATAAAAACTTATAACTTACCGGTAGGTGCTCATATGAATATTGAAGATGGACAAGAAGTTAAACCGGGAGATATCTTAGCTAAGATTCCAAGAGCAGTTGGTAAATCTGGTGATATCACAGGTGGTTTGCCACGTGTTACAGAGTTATTCGAGGCAAGAAATCCATCAAATCCTGCGGTTGTATCTGAAATCGATGGTGAGGTTACATTTGGAAAGATCAAGAGAGGTAACAGAGAAATTATAGTAACTTCGAAAACTGGTGAAGTTAAGAAGTATCTGGTTTCTTTATCTAAGCAAATTCTTGTTCAGGAAAACGATTATGTAAGAGCAGGTATTCCATTATCTGATGGTGCTATTACTCCATCTGATATTCTTGCAATTAAAGGACCTACAAAAGTTCAGGAATATATTGTTAACGAAGTACAAGAAGTATATCGTTTACAAGGTGTGAAGATCAACGATAAACACTTTGAAGTAATCGTTCGTCAAATGATGCGTAAAGTGGTTATTGAAGATCCAGGAGATACTAAATTCCTAGAAAAACAAGTTGTTGATAAGTTAGATTTCATGGATGAAAATGACTGGATTTATGACAAGAAAGTTATTGCTGATCCAGGAGATTCTCAAACGTTTAAAGCGGGACAAATTGTTACTGCAAGAAAACTAAGAGATGAAAATTCAATTCTTAAGCGTAAAGATTTGAAATTGATAGAAGCAAGGGATGCTGTACCTGCAACATCAAGCCAGGTGTTACAAGGTATCACAAAAGCAGCTCTTCAAACTAAGAGTTTCATGTCAGCAGCTTCATTCCAGGAAACAACAAAAGTTCTTAACGAAGCAGCAATCCATGGTAAAGTGGATGGTCTTGACGGATTGAAAGAGAATGTTATTGTTGGACATAAGATTCCTGCTGGTACTGGACTAAGAGATTATGAAAAGATCGTAGTTGGATCACGCGAGGAGTACGACAACTTAATGTCGGCAAAGGGTAGAGAATAACTGTTTAAAAAGGAAACGAAATGGAAGATGAAAAAATACAAAAGAAAGGTCAAATCAATATAGATTTGAAAGAGGATATTGCACAGGGTGTTTATTCTAATCTGGCAGTGATAACTCATTCAAGCGCTGAATTTGTTCTTGACTTTGTGAGAGTCATGCCAGGGGTTCCTAAAGCAGAAGTTAAATCAAGAATTATTCTTACTCCAGAACATGCAAAACGTTTTTTAAATGCATTAAAAGATAATGTGGAGAAATACGAAAAAATGCATGGTCCAATTAGAAAGTCAGAAGGAGGAGGACCAATGATGCCTATGAATTTTGGAGGGCCAACGGCTCAAGCTTAAGATAATTTATAATAGAAAAAGAGCGAATCGTATGATTCGCTTTTTTTTAAATATTAAAATTCAACAACCTTATGAATAAGCAAGTATTTATAGTAAGGAATGCAAAAATAGGTGAGTTTGAAGAAATAGGTAATCTTATGGTTAAAACTTATTCCAATCTTGAAGGATTTCCAAAAAAGGCAGATCAGCCTGAATATTACAAGATGCTAGAAAATATTGGTGATCAAACAAAAAAACCAGAAACAGAACTATTGGTTGCCGTTAGTTCCGAAGGGAAAATAGGAGGTGCAGTAGTATATTTTAGCGATATGAAATATTATGGTTCAGGAGGCACTGCAACTCAAGAAAAACATGCTTCAGAATTTCGGTTATTAGCTGTCAATTCTTCTTTCAGAGGGCAAGGGATTGGTAAACTTTTGACTTATGAATGTATTTCAAGAGCAAGAATAAAAAAGCAAAAAAATGTTGTGATACATACAACAAAAGCTATGCAAATAGCATGGAATATGTACGAATCTATTGGATTTAAAAGAGCAGAAGATCTTGATTTTATGCAAGGTGAACTTCCAGTGTTTGGATTTAGATTAAAGCTTTAATCAGTATTACATTAAGAATATCTTCCAGATTATATAATATATTCCAAACCCTGTTAAAACGATTAACCCAATCCACGATAAAACTTTTAACCATAGTTTTGGTTGATTTTCTTTAGCGACATTTTTACCTGTTACAACTCTTAAATTTAAATAACCCATAATAGGGGCTGTTAAAAATGAGAGTGTAGTTGCCAGGTCAACCATAAAGCTCATACCTTTTAAAAAGAAAATAATAATAAGTAGAGTTCCGGTTAAAAGAAGTGCTAGCCAAAACCACGATAACCAGTTCCATTTATCTTCTTCACTCTTTTTTAATTTAGGAATAAGTAGTTCTGTAGCTGGTTTTAATACTCTTGGATAAGCATCTAAGCATGTTAAGGTAGTGCTCGACATAGTTGTTAAAGCAGCTATCGCAATGATAATATAGGCCCAGGACCCTAAATTGGATGTAAATAAGTGTATTAGTTGTCCTGCGAAAGCAGTTCCATTGCTCGAAAAAGACTCGCCACTACCATACATAACTATTGCACCTAACGATAAAAATCCTAACGATAGAATAGCAGTACCTATATAGCCAACATTAAAATCAAATAAGGATTCTTTAACAGTTGGAATATGTTTACCTTCTTTACTCTTGGCAATGGTCCAAAATGAATGCCATACAGAAATATCAATTGCAGAAGGCATCCAGCCTGCAAATGCGATTAACAATGCAATGTCTGAAAACTCCCAGCTAAATTCTTTGATAAATTCTGGATTCGGATTAAATCCTTTTGAAAAAGCAGAAACAACAGCAATAATTGTTGATAATGCTAATAATACAATAATGAATTTAATCAACTTATCTAAAACCGAATATTTACCTACAGATACAATTATGGTAGCTGTGGCAAGAATTATAATAGTCCAGGTAATCGTTGAAAAAGTATTCGGAAATACGTTAGAAAATAAACCTGCAGTTACCACAGTAATAGCAGCTTGCAAAGTAAACATAGTGGCAATAGTAAGAATAAGATATAAAATAAGGTATCCTTTCCCTAGTCGTTTATAACCATGTAGTAAACTTTCTCCTGTTGATGAAGCATAACGTGGGCCAAATTCAAAGAATGGATATTTAAATAAATTTATTAAAAGTATTATTCCTACTAACTGAAAACCATATATAGCACCGGCACGAGTTGATTGAACCAAATGTGAAACTCCAATTGCTGCTCCTGCCCAAAGTAATCCAGGACCTAATGATTTTAATAAATTTTTCATTTTCTTTTATTTTAGGAAACACAAATTTAATCAGTCTGTACGAATAATTTTAATCAGCTGATATGTTATTTTGCATGGAAACTTAAAAAAACATTGTTGATAAATTAAAGGTAAATTGTTCAAATCAATTAAAAATAAATAACTTAAAACAGATTAGTTTATTTAAGTTTGCGTATGTTTTTTAGAACTATTCCAAAAAAGCATATCAAGGAAATATCAAGCTGTCAATATGTAGATATTTATATAATTATTAGTAAGTTTGGTTTCTTGTTTTGTAAGGCACTTATATTTATATTTGCCAACTTGTGATTAAAACTCATTTTTAGACCAATTAAGGAGTTTGAGTTCTTTAATTCTTTGAAAATACTGTTAATTAATTTGTTAGGTAGGGTGTTTTTAAAATAATTTTTTCGAATTCAAATATTGATAGGCTAAGAATTTAATTATTAACTTAAATAAAGATTAAATGAAAATTCTAATTTGCTTAAGTAATGTACCGGATACTACAACAAAAGCAAAATTTGTAAACGACAACACAGCTTTTGACACTACCGGTGTACAGTGGGTAATTAACCCATGGGATGAGCTAGCGTTAACAAGAGCTATTGAACTTAAACAAGATGCAGCAAATTCAATCGAGAATATTACAGTAATTACAGTAGGAGCTAAAGATGCTGAACCTACCATGCGTAAAGCATTGGCTATTGGTGCTGATGATGCTGTAAGAATTGATGCTGATCCTAAAGATGCTTACTTTGTAGCAGCTCAAATCGCAGAATACTTAAAAAGCAATCCTTTCGATTTAATTTTTAGTGGAATTGAATCAGCAGATTATAATGGTTCTGCAGTTGGTGGAATGGTAGCAGAATTCTTAAATATGCCATCTGTTTCTGCAGTATCAGGTGTAAATATTGAAGGTGGACAAGTAAAAATTACCCGCGATATTGACGGTGGTAATGAACAAGTTACAACTGAATTGCCAGCTGTTATTACAGTTCAAAAAGGTATCGCTAAAGAACCTATGATTGCAGCAATGCGTGGTATTATGATGGCACGTAAAAAGCCTTTAAATGTTGTTGCTCCTGTTGAGGTTGAAGCATTAACTGAAATCGTTAATTTCGAAATGCCACAACCAAAACCAGCTTGTAAAATGATTGAGCCTGAGAATGTAAAAGAATTAGTTGAGTTATTACAAAACGAAGCTAAAGTTTTATAATTCAGGATTTACAAAATTAACTTAATTAAGAATTAAATATAATTAGATATGTCAGTATTAGTATTTACAGAAAACTGGGACGGAAAATTCAAAAAGACTTCTTTTGAAATCGTTTCGTACGCAAGTAAAATTGCTGAAATGTTAAATACCCAAACTGTTGCCCTTTCAATTGGTAATGTTCAGGATGATGAACTAAACACTCTTGGAAAATATGGTGCAGATAAAATTGTTTCTGTTAAGAACGATCAATTTAATGTATTAGATAATCAAGCATATACTTCTGCAATTGCTCAGCTTGCAGAAAAAGAAGATGCTAAAGTTATTGTGATTGCTCAAAATAATATGGGTAAAGCATTAGCACCAAGATTATCAGTTAGACTAAAGGCTGGTTTAGGTGCAGGTGTTAGTAAATTACCTTCAAGTGTTGAGCCATTTACAATTTATAAAAAAGTATATTCAGGAAAAGCGTATTCAAACGTAACAATTAAATCAGATATTAAGATTTTAACTTTAGCTCAAAATTCATTTGAATTTGAAGAAAATCAAAAATCTGCTACTGTTGAAGCTTTTGAACCTACTGTTGATGCAGTTAAGACAACGGTTTCTGATGTTCAAAAACAAACAGGTCAGATTTTATTAACTGATGCAGAAATTGTTGTTTCTGGTGGTCGTGGAATGAAAGCTGCTGATAATTGGGGACCAATTGAAGAGTTAGCTGAAGTATTAGGTGCTGCAACAGCATGTTCTCGTCCTGTTTCTGACGAAGGTTGGAGACCTCATGGTGAGCACACCGGACAAACAGGTAAAATTATTGCTCCAAACTTATACATTGCTGCTGGTATTTCTGGTGCAATACAGCACTTGGCAGGTATCAGTTCTTCAAAATGTATTGTAGCAATTAATACCGATAAAGATGCTCCAATTTTTGAAGCTGCAGATTATGGAATAGTTGGTGATGCTGCTAAAGTATTACCAGATTTTATTCAGGCAGTAAAAGAAATAAAATAAAACTGAAATGAACTATATCTAAAATGCCTAAAGTTTTTATAAAATTTAGGCATTTTAGGCTTTTATCTGCTTATTAATACAGCAGTTAAACTATTGATATTATTTACCCTAAACTTTAAAACTATGATAAATAGTATAATTTTTATTTTGTTGTGGGTTGCAGCTATAGCTTTCTTTGCTTGGAATATTAAAAAGATTTCCAGAAACATTAAGCTTGGTCGCGACATCGAAATAAAAGATCAAAAGAAAAAACGATGGGGGCTTGTTCTTAAAGTTGCTATTGGGCAATCGAAAATGATGAAGCTGCCTATTTCTGGCATCTTACACGTTCTTGTATATGCCGGATTTATATTGGTTAACATCGAAATGCTTGAGGTAATGATTGATGGTGTTGCAGGAACACACAGAATATTATCGCCGGTTTTTGGATTTTTATATCCAATAGCAGTTAGCTCATTTGAGTTTTTTGCTTTATTTGTAATGGTAGGATGTATTGTTTTCTTAATCAGAAGAAATGTTTTAAAAGTAGATCGTTTCTGGAAACCTGAGATGAAATGGTGGCCTCGTTTAGATGCAAATTTAATTCTTATTGCAGAAGTTGTGTTAATGACATCTGTATTCTTTACCAATGGAGCTGATTATATTTTACAAACAAGAGGAGTTGAACATTACCACGAAACAGGAGCATTTTTCTTAAGCTCGTTTGTTGTTCCATTAATTCAAAATCTACCTACAGATACTTTAATTATTATTGAAAGAACTTGTTGGTGGTTACATATTGTTGGAATCATGATCTTCTTGAATTATATACCTTATTCAAAACATTTCCACGTATTCTTATCATTTGTTAACGTATTCTATACAAAACTAGATCCTGTTGGAAAATTAAGAAATATGCCATCTATTACTACTGAGGTAAAAGCTATGCTTACAGGTGAAGAACCTCCAATGGAAGAAGGAGAAGTAGAATCATTTGGAGCACACGATGTTAAAGAATTAACATGGAAGCACTTAATGGATTCATATACTTGTACCGAGTGTGGTCGTTGTACTGCTGTTTGTCCTGCAAATCTTACCGGAAAATTACTTTCACCACGTAAAGTGATGATGGATATTCGTGATCGAATTGAGTTTATAGGTAAAAATATGGATAAAAACGGTGCTGATTTTACTGATGATAAATCTTTATTTGACTTAATTTCTGCTGAAGAGCTATGGGCTTGTACAACATGTAATGCTTGTACAAATGCTTGTCCGGTAAATATCGATCAGGTTTCATCGATTCTTGAATTAAGAAGATATATTGTAATGGAACAAGCGGCAGCTCCTGGTGAGTTAAATGCTATATTTAGTAATATAGAAAATAATGGTGCTCCTTGGCAATTCGCACAAGATGATCGTATGCTTTGGGCAGATGAACTTTATATTAATGAGAAATAGTACAGTTAAAAGTTCAAGGTTAAAAGTTTGAAAGAATTTTGTTCTTATAACTTTAAACTTTAAACTCAAAACTTTAAACTAAAATATTATGTCAGAAAATAAACGTAAAATAGAAGTTCCTGTAATGGCAGATCTTTTTGCTAAAGGCGAAAAACCTGAGTGTTTACTTTGGATTGGAAGTGCAGGAGCATTCGACGATAGATATAAAAAAGTTACACGTGCTTTTGTTAAGATATTAGAACATCTAAAAGTTAGTTATGCTGTTTTAGGTGTCGAGGAATCTTCAAGTGGAGATGTTGCCCGTCGTGCCGGTAATGAAATGTTATTTCAAATGCAGGCAATGATGAATATCGAAACCATGAATGCTTACGGAGTGAAAAAGATTTTAACGTGCGATCCGCATGCTTTTAACACTTTAAAGAACGAATATTCTGATTATGATGGTAATTACGAAGTATTGCATCATACTCAGTTTTTACAACAGATGATAGCAGAAGGTAAGTTAAAGATTGATAATGATCTTTTTAAAGATAAAACATTAACTTATCACGATCCTTGTTATCTTGGTCGTGCTAATGGTGAATACGATGCTCCAAGAGATATCTTAAATGCCATTCCATCAAAGAAAGTTGAGATGAAGCGAAACAAAAGTAATGCTTTGTGTTGTGGTGCTGGTGGTGGACAAATGTTTAAAGAAGCAGAAAAAGGAGATAAGGAAGTTTTTATTGAACGAATCGAAGATGCTATTGAAACAAAAGCTAATATTGTAGTTACAGCTTGCCCTTATTGTATGGTTATGATGACCGATGGAATCAAGTACAAGAATAAGGAAGAAGAAATGAAAAATTACGATATTGCAGAATTAATTGAACAAACTTTAGAATTATAATTTAAACCTAATAATAAAATGGAAGAAAATTTAACCATTAAAGGTGGCGAATTCTTAATTAAGAATATTGAAGCCAACGATATGTTTATACCGGAAGAATTTGATGAAGAACAGAAGATGATCGCACAAACTTGTGATGATTTTTTAGATACTGAAGTTTTTCCAAATTTAGAGAGAATCGATGCTCAAGAAGAAGGATTAATGAAAGAAATCGTTCAAAAGGCTGGTGAACTTGGTCTTTTAGGTATTTCTGTTTCTGAAGAGTATGATGGATTCGGACAATCATTTGTTACTTCTATGTTAGCAAGTGAAAGAATGGGTGCTGGTAACTCATTTGCTGTTGCTTATTCAGCTCATACAGGTATTGGTTCTTGTCCAATTGCTTATTATGGAAATCATGAACAAAAACAAAAATATTTATCAAAATTAGCAACTGGCGAATTAACAGGTGCTTATTGTTTAACTGAACCAGGAGCAGGTTCTGATGCTAACTCTGGTAAAACAAAAGCTGTTCTTACTGAAGATGGCCAACATTATATCATTAACGGACAAAAAATGTGGATCACCAATGGTGGTTTTGCTGACGTTTTAACTGTTTTTGCTAAGATTGATAATGATCGTGTATACAGTGCATTTATTGTAGAAAGTGCTACAGAAGGAATTACTTTTAATCCAGAAGAAAAGAAAATGGGTATTAAAGGTTCTTCAACTCGTCAGATTTTCTTTAACGATGTAAAAGTTCCTGCTGAAAATATGCTAGGTAAGCGTGGTGAAGGTTTCAGAATTGCATTGAATATCCTTCATATGGGACGTATCAAGTTAGGTGGTAACGTTCTTGGTGCTGCTAAAAGAGCTGTTGATCAATCTGTAAATTACTCAAACGAGCGTAAACAATTTGGTCAGTTAATTTCTAACTTCGGATCAATTAAGCACAAATTAGGTGAGCAGGTTATTAAAACTTTCACTTCTGAGTCTGCTGTTTATAGAGTAAGTAAAGATATTGATAATGCTTACGATATTTATAAAGAGATGGAAGGTTGTGATACAGGTAGAGCTTTAATGGATGCATTTGGTCAGTTTGGATCAGAGGCAGCTATTATGAAAGTTTTTGCTTCTGAGGCTTTAGATTATATTGTTGATGAGGAAGTTCAAATTATGGGAGGTATGGGTTTCTCTGCAGAAATGCCTGCAGACAGAAACTTTAGAGATTCTCGTATTAATAGAATTTTCGAAGGAACAAATGAGATCAACCGTATCTTAGTAACTGATACGATTATCAAACGTGGTCAGAAGAATCACATTGCTTTATTCGAGAAAGCGAAAGAAGTTGTTGCTGGTTTAGATAATTTAACTGATAACTTCGAATCTAAAGGTTATTACGAAGATAAGAAGTGTTCTGTAAATAATTTCAAAAACGTAGCTTTAATGTTAATGGAAGTTGCGGTTAATAAATTCGATCGTAAACTAGTTCATGAGCAAGAAGTTTTAAATAGTATAGCTGACATATTAATGAACACTTACGTTGCTGAATCAACTATGCTTCGTGTTCAGAAATTAGAAAATACTACAACTGAGGAAATGTATAATTTATACAAAGATATCCTTGATGTGTTTGTATTCGAAGCTTCTTCATTAATTTATAAGCATGCAATGGATGCTATTTATAATATTGACGATGAGGCTATGACTGAAAAACTTATTAAAGGAGTTCAGGTTTATACTAAAGTTGCTGGTGTTAATACAAAAGATGCTCGTAGAAGAATCGCTGATAAATTAATTGAAGAAAATAAGTATATTTTCTAAAATATTATAATTGCTTGAAAGCCCCTTTCGAAAGATTGGGGCTTTTTTTATATATTTTCCGGTTTGAAAGATTAATATTTTCAGTTAATTTTATGTTTTAAATATTTCATGATGAGTTTCAATAATCAATTAAAAAATGGTATTGTTATCCTTGGAGCAGGGAATGTTGCCACTCATCTTTCTGTAGCATTAAAAGATGCGGGCTTTCAAATTAAATGTGTGTACAGTAAAACCATTGAGGCTGCAAAGAAATTAGCTTTAAAACTTGATGCTCATTATACCAACGAGATTGAACATATCCCAAGCGAAGCAGATTTGTACATAATAGCTGTTAAAGACCAGATTATTGAAGTAATTACTGAACATTTAAAATTAAAATATGGTGTGGTTATTCATACAGCGGGAAGTATTCCTATAGATGTTTTTAAAGATCGATTTGATAATTATGGTGTATTTTATCCCTTACAAACTTTTTCGAAAGATCGAGAAACTGATTTTTCAAAAATTCCTATTTGTATTGAGGCCAATACAAGTGTATTAGAAGAGATATTGTTAAAATTAGGGAAGAAAATAAGTGAGAATGTAAGTATTGTAAGTTCAGACAAAAGGAAAAAATTGCATTTGGCTGCTGTATTTGCATGTAATTTTACTAATCATATGTATGCTATTGCCAATGAGTTATTACATGAAGTTGATATTCCATTCGATTCATTAAAACCATTAATTGACGAAACTGCTCAAAAAGCGATTAGCTGTGACCCGGAGAAAGCTCAAACAGGTCCGGCAGTAAGGAACGATCAGAATATCATACAAAATCATCTTGATATGTTGAAAGAATATCCGGAATTTGAAAAAATATATAGAATTGTGAGTGATAGTATTTATAAATTAACTGAAAAGAGGAAAAATTAAAGATGGCGAATTTTAAAGAGGATTTACGAAATATAAAAGCTTTTATTTTTGATGTTGATGGTGTTTTTACCGATGGACAAATTTATCTTGACCCAAGTGGGGAGTTTGTTCGCTCGGTAAACATGAAAGATGGTTATTCTGTAGCATATGCATTGAAACAAGGATATAAAATAGGGATCATATCAGGAGGAAGTTCTGAATCTATGAAAAAGAGATTCCAGTATTTGGGTATTACAGATATTTATTTGGGTTCACGTGATAAGGTGAACGATTTCGAGGATTTTTATTTTAAATACGATTTAAAACCAGAAGAAATCTTATACATGGGTGATGATTTACCTGATTATGAAGTAATGCAGGTGGCTGGATTAGCAACTTGCCCATCGGATGCAGCGGAAGAAATTAAAGCAATCTCAAATTATATATCCACTTTCCCGGGAGGTAGAGGATGTGTTCGTGATGTAATAGAACAAGTACTGCGATTACAAGGTAAATGGAAACAATTCTTAAATCTGAAACAATAAAAATCAAATGATCAATTTTTTACGTTTAATTCGTTACAAGAATTTACTTATTATAGTACTTACACAGTATTTAATGCGATTTAGTATTATTAAACCAATACTAGAAGTATATGAGTTTAAATTACAGTTCTCTGAATTACATTTCTTTTTTCTTGTAATGGCTACGGTATTTATTACTGCTGCTGGTTACGTAATTAATGATTATTTTGATACTAAGACAGATCTGGTTAATCGACCTGAAACGGTAATTATTGGTACTAAATTAAATCGTAGGTGGGGAATTCTTTTACATATTATTTTTAATGTAATCGGAATAGGATTGGGCGCATATATTTCATTCTACATTGGTATCCCAATGCTAACCATGGTATTTGTTTTAATTACAGGAATATTATGGTTCTATTCAACCACCTATAAACGACAATTTTTAATAGGAAATATCATTGTAGCAATTTTAACGGCTCTAGTTCCATTAATCGTGATCTTATTTGAAATACCACTTCTAAATAAAGAATATGGCTTATTAATGCAAGAAATGAAGGCAGATTTTACTCATATTATTATTTGGGTGAGTGCTTTTGCTTTGTTTGCATTCCTCTTAACTCTGATTCGCGAAATAATCAAAGATGTTGAAGATTTTGAGGGAGATAGCGTTTATGGTCGAAAGACAATGCCTATTGTTTTTGGTGTTTTAAATACAAAAATAGTGATTATAACTTTTGTTTTGCTGACCGTATTTTCATTGTTATATATCAATTTTCGTTTTTTGAATGATAGAATTACTTTAGGGTATTTTGTTGTAATGATAATTTTACCATTGATATACCTGGTTTATGCTATCATCTCTGCTGAAAACAAGAAAGATTATCACAAAGCCAGCAATCTTTCCAAGATTATTATGCTGGCTGGAATAATGTATGCTTTAGTTGCAAATTACATTATTGTCCAAAATTTTTAAATAAGGATTCTATGTTTATTCCTAATATTGATAATTATAAAATCATTTTAGCTTCTCAGTCACCAAGACGACACTATTTATTAAAAGAAATAGGTTTAGGGTTTCAAATTAAACTTAAGGAATTTGTTGATGAAAGTTATCCTGATAATCTTATAAAGGAGGAGATTCCTCTTTATATAGCTCAGAAAAAAGCAAAAGTATTTGAAGGTGACATACATAAAAACGAAATAGTAATTACAGCCGATACAATTGTTTGGTTAGAAAATAAAGTATTACAAAAGCCTGTTGATGAAGAAGATGCAATACGAATATTACAGGAACTGTCAGGTAAATGCCATCAGGTATATACAGGAGTTTGTATAAAGTCAAGAGAAAAAGAATTTTCATTTACTGCATGTACCGATGTGTATTTTAAAAAGCTTACATATGCTGAAATAGATTATTATATCCACAATTTCCAACCTATGGATAAAGCAGGAGCATATGGTATTCAGGAGTGGATAGGATATATTGGTGTAGAGCGAATAAATGGTTCATTCTTTAATGTTATGGGATTACCTATTCAGAAATTATATACTGAATTAGACGAATTTATTAATGGTTAAAAATATAAATATGAGAAAGTTAACAATTATTTTGATTGTATTATTTCTGGGAATCAACTTAATAACTAAAGCTGATGAAGGAATGTGGATTCCTTTGTTACTTGAAAAATTAAATATTGAAGATATGCAGGAGAAAGGTTTTAAGTTGTCTGCAGAAGATGTTTATAGTGTTAATAAAGCTTGTATAAATGATGGAATTGTCATATTTGGTAGGGGGTGCACAGGAGAATTAGTTTCTGACCAAGGCTTATTGCTGACTAACTTTCATTGTGGAAGAGGTGATATTCAAAAATTGAGTTCTATTGAAAATGACTATTTAACGAATGGTTTTTGGGCAATGAGTAAACAGGAGGAAATACCGAGTCCTGGATTAACAGTTAAATTTCTAAAAAGTATTGAAGATGTAACAGAGAAAGTTATAAAAAATGTTACTAACGAATTATCAGAAGAGGAAAGACAGCTAATAATTAGCTTAAATATAGAAGAGATAGAGAATGAAGCTCGAAAAGAAACGAATTATATATCATCCGTAAAGCCTTTCTTTTATGGCAATCAGTATTATTTATTTTTATACGAAGAATATAAGGATGTTCGTTTAGTGGGAAATCCGCCGTCTTCAATAGGCAACTTTGGTGGTGATACTGATAATTGGACCTGGCCTCGTCACACGGGTGATTTTTCAATTTTTAGAGTTTATGCTGATAAGGATAATAAACCAGCAGAATACGCACCTGATAATGTACCATATCAGCCCAAAAAGGTATTATCCATTTCAACAAAAGGAGTTAAAGAAGGGGATTTTACATGGGTTATGGGATATCCTGGAAGTACATATCAGTTTTTAACTTCTGATGCAATTAAAACGATTCAGTATATAAGTAATCCTAATAATATTAATTTAAGAGGAAAGAGATTAGACATTATTCGAAGATATGAGGAGAATAATGATACGATAAGACTAAAATATGCTGCTAAGAAATATAGAATAAGTAATTCGTGGAAGCGTTGGAAGGGAGAGGTGTTAGGATTAAAAAGGTTAAATACAGTAGAGAAGAAGTTAAAAAAAGAAGCAGCTTTCAAAGCTTGGGCAGAGCAAAATCAAAAAGACGAATATATAGAAGTTATTGATCACCTTTCTAGTGTTTATCATGAATTAGAGAAGTACAGTATTGCTCGAGACTACTGGCGAGAATCCATCAGAGCTACAGAGGTAATTTACTTTGTCTCAAAATTTAATAATTTAATATCTATGATAAACGAGGGAGTAGGCAGTGAAGAGGTAGATAAAGAAAAGCAGCATCTTGAAAGTGAGATAATAAAGTTTTTTAAGGATTATGTTGTAGAGATTGATAGAGATGTGTTTAAAGAAATTATTCCTTTATATTTTAGAGATGTAAATGAAGAATTTCAACCTAAAATAGAGGATCTTGAGTTTCATAATATTGAAGGTTTTGGAAATAATCTTTTTGCTAATTCAATATTTGTTAAAGAGCAAGAGTTAAGTAATCTACTGAAGAATTTAAATAAAGATAATGTAAATCAATTAGTGAATGATCCTGTATATTCTTTTTATAATAAGTTTGCTCAAATCTATTATAATGAAGTAAAACCAAAATACGATTCGTTAAATCATGTCACAAAACGGTTATATCGTATTTATGTTAGAGGATTACAAGAAATGTATCCTGAGAAGGTTTTTTATCCCGATGCTAATTCAACAATGCGTGTGGCTTATGGAAATGTTGCGGGGTATGAACCTTATGATGCTGTTAAGTATAATTATTATACCACTTTAGATGGTGTTATTGCAAAAGTGAATCCTGATATTTACGATTATGATGTTCCGGATAAATTAAAAGAACTATATAAAGACAAAGATTTTGGTGAATACCAAGTCGATGGTACAGTTCCTGTTTGTTTCATTGCTACAAATCATACCACAGGAGGTAATTCAGGAAGTCCCGTATTCGATGCAGAGGGTAACTTAATAGGATTAAATTTTGATCGGGCATGGAATGGAATCATGAGTGATTTAGAATTTGATCCTACACAAAGTAGAAATATTACATTAGACATAAGATATTTGCTCTTTATTGTTGATAAATATGCAGGAGCCCATCACTTGATTGATGAGATGAATATAATTAAATAAATGAATGGCGCTTTTGCGCCATTTTTTATATGAGTAATATAAAAGTACGAATAAATGGCAGAGGAAATGCATGGCCTGTAATCTTAGGTCAGGATCATCCTTTTTATAATCGTTCTAATATCGAAGATTTGGCAAATGCATCTTGTTCAATTATTAAATCAACAAACAATGCTACAACCACTGAAGCTATAGAATGGGATTTAATGATTGATGCAGGACATGGAGCAGTTCAATATTTACTCAAAAATTGTAATCGTATTCCTGAAGCATTATTTATAACACATCCACATATTGATCACATTTTGGGTTTAGATTGGATTGCTCAAAGTTTTTATAAAAACTTTGGAAAACCTTATCCGGTGTATGCCACTGTTCCATGTTGGGATATTGTAAAGTCAAGCTTCCCTCACTTAAGCCAGATCATTGTCTTCAAAGAATTAATTCCTTACCAGAGAAAAGTAATTTCTGAAGTTAATGGTGTTGAAGTAATTTCTTATCCTGTTTATCATGGTGAAAATGCTAAAGGAGCGTCAATGTTTTTATTCGAAATAAAACAGGAGACAAAAAAGATTAATGCTCTTTTTACAGGAGATGTTTTATGCCCATTGTTAAGAGGTGAAGATTACGAATCTCTTTTAAATGTGGATTTATTAGTTGCTGATTCAAATAATAGATTTCCTTATCCCAAAAGCAATCACTGGAGTATTTTGGCGGGGTTAAATGATAATATTTCTCCAATTTTAAATGATTTTATAAATAATATTGATTTAAAGTCTTTACTGTTGCCTCATTTAGATAAACAAAGTAATACCTATAAAAAGCATTTCGATTATTTTTTGAATAAAGAAATGATAATCTCAGAGTTTAAATTCACAATTAACGAGTTGATAAAAACTATTACACCTCAAAAGATAGCTTTGATTCATTATAGTGGTAATGAAGATATGAGGTACTATCATGAAAAAATATTAAACGATAGAGAGTTAGGTTTTTGGGTGAGAAATAACATATCTGATTCAATTAATTCAAGCGAGATTATTATTCCATATGTTAGTCAACATATTAATCTATAAATTAACAGATAATCAGTTATGTGCGATTGTTATTGTATAAAAAACATGACTTATGTCATGTTTGACAATAAGAAATATCATGTTATCGTGCACGAATGAATTTTATATTTAATTCTGAAAATCAAATAATTAAATATTAAAAAGGTGTTATAAAAATAACACTGTTAAAGAAATAACAATAACTAAATAAAACTTGATTAAAATGCCAGAAATTAAAGAATTAGTTAAAGGTTTAGCTGACAAGCATGGAAGAACAAGAGAGAGTTTGCTTCCTATTTTGCAAGGCATCATTTCTGAAGAAAGATATATTTCAGATGCTGCTATGACAGAAGTTGCAAGAGAGTTAGATATGTCTGCTGCACTAGTATATGGTACAGCTACTTTCTATTCTTTCCTTGATACTAAACCAAGAGGTAAGTACGTAATACGGGTGTGTAGAACGATTACTTGCGATATGAAAGGTAAAAAACAAATTGTGAAAACAATTGAAGATTTACTAAAAATTAAAGTTGGTGAAACTACAAAAGACAATAACTTCACTCTTTTAGAGACAAATTGTCTGGGCTGGTGTCATAAAGGACCTGCAATGCTTATTAACGAAACAGCATTCACTGAGCTTAATGAAGATAAAGTAAGCGAGATAATCGGTGATTATATGAGAAATTTATAATTTTCAAATTATTAAAGTAGAAAATAATTATGCCAGATAAAAAATTAAAAAGAGTAGATCTTATTTTCAGCGAAGAATGTGGATATAGTGATGTTTTAGCTGAAAGTATAAAGAAATCAAACGAAGATATTCTTAAAGAAATATTAGATTCAGGTTTAAGAGGCCGCGGAGGTGCAGGTTTCCCAACTGGATTAAAATGGAAATTTACTTCTCAAGAAGCAGAAGAAGAAAAATACGTTGTTTGTAATGCTGATGAAGGTGAACCAGGTACCTTTAAAGATAGAGAAATTCTTTCAAGAGTTCCTCTAAAAGTATTTGGTGGTATGGCTGTTTGTGCTAAAGTAATTGGTGCAAAACATGGTTATATATACTTACGTGGTGAGTATCAATTCTTAAAAGCTGAGTTAGAAAAAGCTTTAGATGAATTCCACGCTTCTTTAAAACAAACAGGTTTTGATTTTCAGATTCATATTTTAATGGGCTCAGGAGCCTATATTTGTGGTGAAGAAAGTGCTTTATTTGAATCAATGGAAGGAAAACGTGGAGAGCCAAGAAATAAGCCGCCTTATCCAACTATTGCTGGTTTTAGAAGTAAGCCAACTGTAATTAATAATGTAGAAACATTAGTTTATGCATTTATGATTTGCAGAATTGGAGCTAAAAAATTCCAAGAGCTAGGAACCGCTGACTCAAGAGGTTCAAAAGTATTCTCAATTTCTGGAGATACTCCTATTCCTGGAATCTACGAATTAGAATTAGGAATGTCATTAGAAGATTTCGTAGAAGAGTTTGGTGATGGAGATACGAAAGCAGTTCAAGTAGGAGGAGCTTCTGGATTTTGTGTTCCAAGAAAAAAATTCAAAGATACAATCATTGGTTTCGAAGGAGTTCCTACAGGAGGTTCAATGATGCTTTTCAATAGTTCTCGTTCTATGTATAATGTATTAAAGAACTATGTTGAATTCTTCGAAGAGGAATCATGTGGACAATGTACTCCTTGTCGTGTAGGTTGTCAACAACTTAAAAAGGGTATAGAAGCAGTTAAAAAAGGTGAAAAATCTGCTCATTATCTTGAAACATTGCAAAAATTGGCAGATACGATGAAAGTTACTTCTAAGTGTGGTTTAGGTCAGTCTGTTGCAAATTCATTCTCTTCAATCGTTGACAACTTTAAAGAAGAAATGATTTACTAATTAAAATGATTGTAAAAAATTAAAATTAAGATAAAACATGGCTAATACAGTAAATTTAAAAATAGACGGTATTGATGTTAGTGTTGAGGCTGGTAAAACGGTCCTTGATGCAGCAAAGGAATTAAATATTCACATTCCTACACTTTGTCATCACGAAGATCTTTGTGTTGCCGGTAACTGTAGAGTATGTGTTGTTGAGCAAGAAGGTGTTAAAAATCTTGTTGCTTCATGTGCAATGCCTGCTCAAGAAGGAATGGTTATTCATACAAATACGCATAAAGTAAGAAATGCTCGCCGACATGTTGTTGAGTTATTGCTTTCAGAACATAATGCTGATTGTACAAAATGTTATAAGAATACACAATGTGAACTACAATCATTAGCAAATGAAATGGTTGTTGGAGATCACATGTTTCTGGATTTAGTTCCTGATAAGAACTATACTGTAGATATGATGTCACCATCGATTATTAAAGATGATAGTAAATGTATTCGTTGTCAGCGTTGTGTAAGAACTTGTACTGAATTACAACATGTAAGTGCATTAGGTGTAGCTTACAAAGGTGATCATATGAAGATTTCTACTTTCTTCGAAAACCCAATGTACGATGTAGTTTGTACTAATTGTGGTCAGTGTGTCAACCGTTGTCCTACCGGTGCCTTAATCGAAAGAAACTATGTGGATGAAGTATGGGATGCAATTTATGATGAGAATAAACATGTGGTTGTTCAAACAGCACCAGCAGTTCGTGTTGCATTAGGAGAAGATTTAGGTTTTGATGTTGGAGAACGTGTAACAGGTAAAATGGTTACTGCTCTTAAAAGAATTGGTTTCGATTCTGCTTTAGATACAGACTTTACTGCAGACTTGACTATTATGGAAGAAGGAACAGAATTATTAACCAGACTTAAAAGAGCTTTAGTTGATAAAGACCCTAATGTAGCATTGCCAATGACTACTTCTTGTTCACCAGGTTGGATTAAGTTTATCGAACATACATTCCCAGAGTATTTAGATAATGTTTCTACTTGTAAATCACCACAACAAATGTTTGGTACATTAGCAAAAACATATTATGCTGAAAAACGTAATTTAAATCCTGAAAATATTGTTTCTGTTTCTATCATGCCTTGTACAGCTAAGAAATTTGAAGCGGATCGTCCAGAAATGCGCGATAGTGGATTTAAAGATGTAGATTATGTTTTAACTACTAGAGAGTTAGCTCGTATGATCAAGCAAACAGGTGTTGATTTCTTATCATTACCAGATAGTAAATATGATAGTATAATGGGTGAATCAACTGGTGCTGCTGTTATTTTCGGTGCAACAGGTGGTGTTATGGAAGCGGCTCTTCGTACTGCTTACGAAATCGTAACAGGAAGAGAAGTTCCTTTTGAAAACTTAAATATTACACCAGTTCGTGGTATGGAAGGTGTTCGTGAAGCTGCGGTTAAAATTGAAAATGTAAAACCTGAATGGAGTTTCTTAGAAGGAGTTGAACTAAAAACAGTTGTTGCTCACGGTTTGACAAATGCTAAACAAGTAATGCAAGCAGTTAAAGATGGTACTGGAAACTGGCATTTTATCGAGATCATGGCTTGTCCGGGTGGATGTCTTGGTGGTGGAGGTCAACCTATACCAACTACTCCTGAGATTCGTCAAAAACGTGCTGATGCAATTTATGCAGAAGACGAAGGAATGCCAATCCGTAAATCTCATGAGAATCCTGAAATTAAGAAGATCTATGAAGAGTTCTTAGGAGAACCTCTTAGTCATAAATCTCATGCTTTATTACATACTCACTATCACGAAAGAAAAAGAGTATAATAATATTATATCTAAATGTAAAAAAAGGATAGCAATTAGCTGTCCTTTTTTTTGTCTAAAATATTTGTCTAATAACTTGACTTTCTGAAATAAATTAGTTTTAATGATTAGAAAAATTAGATTGATCATGTATTAATTTATAGAAATGAGAACTTGTGAAATGGAATGGTAAAGTAAGCTAATTACACAGATCGTTTCTAAATAACAAAATAGGCTGTAAAACATATGCCTAATTTAGCATACATAAAAATCAGATAATCAGAGTCGTAAACATTTTATTATGACATAAGTCATACTATCTAATTGTGAACAAAATAACAGTGTTATAATAATAACAAAAACGTTTTTATATTTGCATCAGAATTATTAATGATATTTTATTTAGTAAGATTTATTAAATATAAATCACTGATACAATGAAAATTAGCGAAGTAGTTAACATCATCGAAGGAAAAGTAATTTGTGGAGATGCCATGTTTAATTTGGAAGTGAAGAAAGGTTTTGCTTCTGATTTAATGAGTGATGTTCTTACATTAGATATGGATGGTGTTTTATTGATCACTGGTTTGGCTAATCTACAGGCGATTCGAACAGCTGAGATGTCAGATATTTCCTGTATTGTTTTTGCTCGTAAAAAGAAAGTTACAGAGGAAATGAAGATTCTTGCTAAAGAAAATAATATTGTTTTAATCGAATGTTCTGGTTCTGTATTTAGAACGGCAGGTAAATTGTATGCAGCAGGAATTAAACCTGTTTTTTAATGATGCATTTTGAGTTTGACATAGAAGGTGGAGATTTCTCAAAAGCTGGTTTAGCTTCAAGTCAGTTGAAAAAGATATTAAAACAACTGGTTGGAGACCATAAGGTAATTAAAAAGATTGTTGTTGCTCTTTATGAAGCTGAAGTTAATGTTGTCGCTCATGCTTATGAAGGTAAAGTGATCATTGATGTTGATACAGAAAAAATAATGATAGAAGTGAACGATAAAGGTCCTGGAATAGAAGATATTCAACTTGCTATGCAAGAAGGGTATTCAACAGCCTCCGAGCAGGTTCGAGAAATGGGTTTTGGTGCTGGAATGGGCTTGTCGAATATAAATAATAATTCCGACGAATTTACAATTGATAGTAAAGTGGGAATTGGAACAAAGTTAAAAATTGTTGCATATCTGAAATCAGAATAAATGGAACATAAAGTATTTCATCACGCATTAAAAATTCAAAAAGATCAGTGTATTGGCTGTTCTCATTGCATGAATATTTGCCCTACTGAGGCGATACGTGTAAGGAATGGTAAAGCAGAGCTTTTTGAAAATCGTTGTATTGATTGTGGTGAATGCTTTCGTGTGTGTCCTGTAGGAGCAATAATTATTGATCAAGATGATTTTAATAAAATATTTCAATATAAACACAGAGTAGCCTTATTGCCAGCGGTTCTTATCGGTCAATTCCCAGATGATGTAAAAACATCACAAATTTATGATGTATTATTGGATTTAGGTTTTACAGATGTGTATGAAGCTGAACATGGAGTGGATGTTTTAAACGATTCTATTAAAGAATTTGTTTCTAAAGAAAAAGAAAATAAACCACTAATATCTTCTTTCTGTCCTGCTGTTATACGATTAATCCAGGTTAAATTTCCTGCTTTAGTAGAAAATATAGTACCCTTGCATCCTCCATTAGATATTGCAGCATTATATTATAAACAAAGACTTATTGATCAGGGAGTGGATGAGTCAGAGATAGGAATTTTTTATGTTACGCCATGTGCAGCTAAAATTGCTGCGGTAAAAAGTCCTGTTGGAGAAGATGAATCACCTATCAATGGAGTAATCAATATGGACTTTATTTTCAATAAGGTATATACTAGTGTTAAGAGGGGCGATTATGCTACAATTATGGATAAGTCAAAAGAACAACTTACGCCAGAAGGAACATTGTGGAGCTTAACCAATGGTGAAGCTGATAATATAGAAGGTCGATGCCTTGCAATTGATGGTGTTCATAATGTAATGGATTTTCTGGAAAAAGTAGAAAATGAAGAAATCAAAGATGTTGATTTTCTTGAATTGCGTGCTTGTGACGAAAGTTGTGCCGGTGGTGTTTTGACAACACAAAATAGGTTCTTGACAGTAGAACGTCTTAGAAAGCGAGCTAAATATTTTAAAGAAAACTATTCTGATTTTAGTAAGAAAGATATATTGAAATATTCCGATTATTTAAACCAAAGTATTGGAATTGGAAAAATAAAACCTCGTTCAATGATGAAATTGGACGAAAACATGGCTGAAGCCATGAAAAAAATGCGTAGGGTAAAAGAAATCTTAAAATGTTTGCCTGATGTAGATTGTGGTGCTTGTGGAGCTCCTAATTGTCAGGCTTTGGCTGAAGATATTGTGCAGAATAGAGCCGTAATTAATCACTGTATTTTTATACAGAAAAACTTTGAGAAAAAAGGAATAATTGATTGGGAAGAATCTCATGAGATTATGAAAAATATTTGGGGTGAAGAAAAGCTTAACCGTAAATGTTAAAATATAAGAAAATGAAAGTATTAGATATAATAGGTAGTTTAGGATTAGAGTTAGTTAGTGGTCAGTCTGGCGTTGAACGCGAGATTGATGGTGGTTATGTGTCAGATTTATTGAGCGATGTTATGGGTAATTCAAAAGAAGGTCAGGTTTGGGTTACATTACAAACACATAAAAATGTGATGGCGATTGCATCGCTCAAAGATCTGGCTGCTGTTATATTAGTAAAAGGATTTCAGCCTGACGAAGATATGGCTAAACAAAGCAATGAAGAAGGAATTCCTGTACTATCAACAAAAGAAAATGCTTTTGAAATAGCTGGTAAGCTCTACGAATTATTGAAATAAAATGAAATTATACAAGGCAGATTTACATACACATACCGTGTTGTCTCCTTGTGGTGATTTGGAGATGAGTCCTAAAAATGTGGTTAAAAAAGCCAAAGAAAAAGGACTAGATATATTGGGAATAACAGATCATAATAGTACAAGAAATTGTAAAGTGATTGAAGAAATTGCAAAGGATTATGATATGTTGATATTAAAAGGAACAGAAGTAACTTCAAAAGAAGAGGTTCACTGTTTAGCGTTCTTTGAAAAGGATGAAGAATTATTTGAATTTCAAAAATATTTGGATGAGCATCTTCCAAAAATAGAAAATGATGTAAATAAATTTGGTTATCAGGTGGTAGTTGATCAAGAAGAAAACATTATCGAGCAAATAAACTGGCTATTAATTTCGGCTCTTAATGTTGGCATTAATCAAGTTGAAAAAAAAGTACATGAATTGAATGGATTGTTTATTCCTGCGCATATTGATCGCGCTCGATATTCAATCTTGAGTCAGTTGGGATTTGTGCCCACTGACATTAATTATGATGCACTTGAGCTTTCTAAGTTTGTTAAAAAAGACGAATTTATTCTGAATAATAATTATCTGGCAGATTATTGTTTTATTCAAAGCTCAGATGCACATTATATCACAGATATAGGAACATCTACTACCACTTTCAAAATGCATGAGAAATCATTTAAGGAAGTAGTGCTTGCTTTAAAAAATGTTGAAGGACGAAAAGTGATGATAGGATGAATAACATTTCAATGCACATACTAGATATTGTTCAAAATGCAATTAGCGCAAAAGCAAACTTAATTGAAATATGCATTAGCGAGAATACAAAATCTAATGTTTTAGATGTTTTGATTAATGATAATGGCAATGGAATGGATAAAGAACTATTGACTCATGTTGCAGATCCATATATAACTACCCGAACCACCCGAAAGGTTGGTTTGGGTATACCACTTTTAAAACATAGTGCTGAGCAGGCTAATGGATATATAAAAGTACGATCGGAAAAACAAATTGGAACAAGTATTCAAGCAACCTTTCAATATGATCATATCGATCGACCTCCATTAGGAGATTGTGCAGGAACAATTGTTTTGTTAGTGGCAGCAAATCCAGAGATAGATTTCAAATATATTCATTCTGTAAATAGTAATAAATACATTTTTGATACAAAAGAAATTAAAGAAGTATTAGAAGATGTAAAAATTAGCGATCCTAAAATTAGAGGAATGCTAAAAGAAATGATAACAGAGAATCTAAAAGAATTATATGTTGTATAATATTTATGTTTTAGGATATTATAATTTAAGATGATTCTAAACGATGTAAGCAATAAATTTGTAAAATATTTTGAAAGTAAATAACACTTAAAAACTAATATGTAAACATGGCAAAAATCAAAACTTTAGCGGATCTTAAAAAAATGAAAGAAGGTTTGCAGGCAAAAGTAGACATCAGGGAGAAAGGGGATAGCCCTGAAAACTACGTTCAGATAAAAGTTGGTATGGCAACCAGCGGTATTGCTTCTGGTGCTAAAGAAGTTATGGACTTTTTGATTGAAGCTCTTGAGAAAAGGAATATTGAGGCGGTTGTAACTCAAACTGGTGATATGGGGTATTGTTTTGCAGAACCTACTATCGAAGTTAAAAAACCAGGCGAAGAACCTATCGTTTTTGGTTATGTTGATACCCAAAAAGCGGATGAGATTATTGAAAAATACATCAAGCAAGGTGAATTAGTTGAAGGTATCATACCTGTTAATTATCAAGTTATTGATGAAGAAAAAAAATAAGGAGGATAAAAAATGACAAAATATAAAATGCATTTGCTTGTATGTGGTGGTACTGGATGTAGAGCTTCTGCAAGTGATTCAATTGTTGAAAATCTGAAACAAGAACTTGAAAATAAAGGGTTACAAGAAGAGGTACAGGTTGTAATGACCGGCTGTTTTGGTTTTTGCGAAAAAGGACCTATTGTAAAAGTTTCTCCAGATAATACATTTTACACTCAGGTTAAACCTGAAGATTGTGCAGAGATTATCGAAGAGCACATTGTAAAAGGTCGTAAAGTTGAAAGATTATTATACGAAGATCCTGAGAAAAAAGAACATATTGCTGATTCTAAGCACATGGATTTCTACAAAAAACAAATTCGTATTGCATTACGTAACTGCGGATTTATCGATCCAGAAAACTTAGATGAGTATATTGCTCGAGATGGTTACGAAGCATTAGGAAAATGTTTAACTGAATTATCTCCAGCGGAGGTAATCAATGAAATAAAAGAGTCTGGATTAAGAGGTCGTGGAGGGGGAGGTTTCCCAACAGGATTAAAATGGGAAATTGATTCTAGATACGATGCAGATCAAAAATATGTTGTATGTAATGCTGATGAAGGCGACCCAGGAGCTTTCATGGATCGTTCTATATTAGAAGGTGATCCTCATGCTGTTTTAGAAGCAATGGCTATTTGTGGTTACGCTACTGCAGCAACAAAAGGATTAATATATATTAGAGCTGAATATCCTCTTGCAATTAAACGTTTAAAAATTGCTATTGAGCAAGCTCGTGAATATGGTTTATTAGGTAAAAATATTTTCGGAACTGATTTTGAGTTCGATATTGAACTAAGATATGGTGCTGGAGCATTTGTTTGTGGTGAAGAAACTTCATTAATTCACTCAATGGAAGGTTTACGTGGTGAGCCAACCATTAAACCTCCATATCCTGCAGAATCAGGTTATTTAGGAAAACCAACAAACGTAAACAATGTTGAAACTTATGCTAACATTCCTGTTATTATTAATAAAGGTGCTAATTGGTTTAATAAGATAGGAACAGAAAAATCAAAAGGAACAAAAGTATTTGCATTAGCAGGTAAAATTAACAATGTTGGTTTAATAGAGGTTCCTATGGGAACAACATTACGAGAGGTTATTTTCGAAATTGGTGGTGGAATTAAAGATGGTAAGAAATTTAAAGCCGTTCAAACTGGTGGACCATCAGGTGGTTGTTTAACAGAAAAACATCTTGATACCCCAATCGATTTTGATAATCTTATTGCTGCTGGTTCTATGATGGGATCAGGTGGTATGATTGTAATGGATGAAGATGATTGTATGGTTTCTGTGGCTAAATTCTATTTAGATTTTACAGTTGAAGAATCATGTGGTAAATGTTCTCCTTGTCGTATTGGTAACAAACGATTATACGAATTATTAGACCGTATTACTCAAGGTAAAGGAGAAATGGAAGATCTTCAAAGACTTCGTAACATGAGTCAGGTTATTAAAGATACTTCTCTTTGTGGTTTAGGTCAAACTTCTCCAAATCCAATATTATCTACCTTAGATAATTTCTGGGATGAGTATGTAGCACACGTACAAGACAAAAAATGTCCTGCTGGTCAGTGTAAAGACTTAATGACATACTCTATTATTGAAGAGAATTGTGTTGGTTGTACAGCTTGTGCAAGAGTTTGTCCGGTTGGAGCAATTAGTGGTGATAAAAAACAACCACATAGAATTGATCCTGCTATTTGTATCAAGTGTGGTGCTTGTATTGAGAGATGTAAATTTGATGCAATCATTGTAAAATAAAAAAATATTTTAGAACGATGGAAAAAGTAAAATTAACTATAGATAATAAGCTTGTTGAAGTAGAAAAAGGGACTACGATATACAAAGCAGCCAAAGAATTAGGTATCGATATTCCTGTTCTTTGTTACATGAACCTGGAAGATTTAGGAATTGAAAATAAACCAGGAGGATGTCGTATTTGTGTTGTTGAGGTTGAAGGAAGAAATAACTTAGCTCCTTCTTGTTCAACAGAAGTACAAGAAGGAATGGTGGTTCATACTCATACCATGAGAGTTATTAATGCTCGTAGAACGGTCATGGAATTCATTCTTTCTGATCACCCAAAAGATTGTTTAACATGTGCAAAATCAGGAAACTGTGAATTGCAGGATATGGCAGTAAAATTAGGTGTTCGTGAAATTCCTGGACAAGAATACGCAGAAATGTCTGAGTACAAAATTGATTTCTCACCATCCATTGTTAGAGATCTTGATAAATGTATCATGTGTCGTCGTTGCGAAATGATGTGTAACGAATTCCAGTCTGTAGGAGCACTTTCTGCTTTTAATAGAGGTTTTGAAGCAGCTGTTGGACCAGCATTCGAAATGGATTTAGAACATTCATCATGTACATATTGTGGTCAGTGTGTTGCTGTTTGTCCTACAGGAGCATTAACTGAAAAAGATCATACAAGAGATGTAATCAACGCATTATCTGATCCAACTAAAAAAGTTGTTGTTCAAACGGCTCCTGCAGTGCGTGCTGCATTAGGAGAAGAGTTTGGAATGGAAGCAGGTACATCAGTTACTGGTCAAATGGTATCGGCATTACGTCGTTTAGGTTTCGACTATGTATTTGATACTGATTTTGCTGCTGACTTAACAATTATGGAAGAAGGTACTGAGTTATTAGATCGTTTAACAAAGCATTTAAATGGCGATAAAGAAGTTAAATTACCTATTCTTACTTCTTGTTGTCCCGCTTGGGTTCAGTTTTTCGAGCATAATTTCCCAGAAATGAAAGATATTCCATCATCAGCTCGTTCTCCACAACAAATGTTTGGTTCTATTGCAAAAACATATTTTGCTGACAAAATCAATACAAAACGTGAAGATTTAGTTGTTGTTTCTATTATGCCATGTTTAGCTAAAAAATATGAAGCACAACGCGATGAGTTTAAAGTAGATGGAAACCCAGATGTTGATTTCTCAATTTCAACTCGCGAGTTAGCTCACTTAATTAAAGCGGCTAACTTAGATTTAAAAACTTTACCACAAGAGGATTTCGATAAGCCACTAGGTGAATCATCAGGAGCAGCTGTTATTTTTGGTGCAACAGGTGGTGTTATTGAAGCTGCTACTCGTACTGCATACGAAATTCAAACAGGTAAAAAACTAGAAAAAATCGATTTCGAAGAATTACGTGGTTTCGAAGCTATCAGAAGTGCAACAATCGATTTTGATGGTACTCCAATTAATATTGGTATAGCACACGGTTTAGGTAACGCACGTAAACTACTTGAAGACATTAAAGCTGGTAAATCAAATTTCCATGCTATTGAAATTATGTCTTGTCCTGGTGGTTGTATTGGTGGTGGCGGACAGCCACAGCACCATGGCGATTCAAGCATTTTAAAAGCTCGTACTAAAGCTATTTATGCAGAAGATGCTGGTAAACCAATCCGTAAATCTCATGAGAATCCATATATTATTAAATTATATGAAGAATTCTTAGGTAAGCCAATGAGCGAAAAAGCGCATCATTTATTACACACAGCTTATTTTGATAAGAGTAAAAAAATTGAAATTAGCTAGTTAAGAGATTAATTTAAAAATTGGAGGAAAAATCAATGTCAAGTATAAAAGTTAAATTAAAAGAGCAAGACTTAAACAAAATCAAAGAGATTTGTAAGTCTTTTAATAACGAAGAAGGCGAGTTAATTAATGTTTTACATAAAACTCAGGAATTCTTTGGTTATTTACCTGCAGAAGTTCAAGAAGCAGTCGCTTTAGAATTGAATATGTCGGTTGCAAAGGTTTATGGAGTAGTAACTTTTTACTCTTTCTTTACTATGTTACCAAAAGGTAAATTCCCAATTTCAATTTGTACTGGTACAGCTTGTTATGTTCGTGGTGCTGATAATGTATTACAAGAATTTAAGCGTCAGTTAAATATAGAAGTTGGAGAAACTACCGAAGATGGAAAATATTCTTTAAGTTGTTTACGTTGTGTAGGAGCATGTGGTTTAGCACCTGTTGTTCTTGTTGGCGATAAAACTTACGGTAGAGTATCTCCTGAAGGAGTTAAAGAAATACTAGAAGAGTATAAAGACTTATAATAATTGCGGTTATTAGGGTGTGAGGTTTCGGAAGAATTTCCCTCACACTCCTGATAAAGATATTATGATTTAGGGTTCAAAGTTTAATATAAAAATTCTTCAAAATTAATTATAGTTAGGGTTAACTAATAATTGTTTATACTAAAATTTTGAACATATATGAAAGCACCTCATCTTGATTAAATCGAGAGAGGTGCTTTCTCTTTTTTTATATTAATTAAGATTTTATTAAAATGCTAAAACAATATTAGCATATTTTAATTTTTTGTAACTTTATTCTCCTCGTTTATTAACTTAAATACCCGAATCATGAAACTGAGATTAAAGTTAAGATCAAAACTACTTCTTTTTGTACTTGGAACAGTGCTTGTAACATATATCGTTTCATTTGCTTTTATATCTGTAAAAGTAAAAAGAAATGCATATAAAGATGCAACTAACTTTATTGATGCATACATTAGCGAGAATGCCAATATTACTATGGGTGAATTAAATTCGGATATGATTTCTGTGAGAACATTAGCCCAATCATTTGAGAATTATGAAGTTTTTTCATCTGAGAAAAGAACAGAGGTTGTAAAAGCATTGTATAAAGGGGTGTTTGAAAATAATCCACAGTTTTATGCCTTATGGGATAGTTGGGAGTTGCAATATATTGATAAAAATTGGAAATTACCTTATGGAAGGTATGTGGAAAACTATTGGCGAGATGGAGATGAGATTATTAACGAGAGTGAGTTAAGAAACCTGGATGGTGATTCTGGGGATTATCAAAGAATAAAAAAGAATGCTAAAGAAAGCGTTGAAGAACCATATTTTTATTCCTTTACAGGAAAAAAGGAAGATGAGTTGTTAATGACAAGTTTTATCTCACCTATTTTAAAGGATGATGAATATATAGGTATTGTTGGTATAGATATTTCATTAGAGCATTTTCAGAGTAAAATAGAAAAACTGAAGCCTTACGAAAATAGTTATGCTTTTTTAGTATCGAATAAAGGAGTAGTCATTGCACATCCGAACAATGAATATATTAATAAATCACTAACAGAACTATACAGCGATAAGGAATTGTTAAACAAGACAATAGATAATATACAAAAAGGAGTTTCATTTTCGTATATCAGTGATCATCATTTACTAAATGTTCCTTCTTATTTTTCATTTTCGCCGATAAAAATTGGTGAAACAGAAACGCCATGGTCGATTGGAGTTAGTGTTCCTGTTGATGTATTATTGCAAGAGGCAAACGAAGGTATTAATTATGTATTTGTAATAGGTATTGCAGGAATTTTGTTCTTAGTTAGTATTCTTTGGATAGTATCTCATAATATAACCCAGCCTATAATAAAAGTTGCAAATTATGCCAGACATTGTAGTAACGGAGATTTTAGTAAATCGTTAAATATTACTCGAAAAGATGAAATAGGAGATCTGGCTGATATGCTCAATAAAACAGCAGCTTCTTTTGAAGAGATTACTCAATTAGCTAATCAAATAACAAAAGGAGATTTATCTTCGGATATGGAGGAGTTACTAGGCAGTCGTAATGGGAATTTGATTTTGTCACTACAACAAATGATACAGAAATTGAGATTAATAATTACCGAAATAACTTCAAGTACTAATAATCTTATTGATACTGCTCAGGCATTAAATAATAACTCACAAAGAATTATGAACAGTGGGAATGAGCAAGGGAACTTTACTGCAGAAGTTAATAAATCAATGAGTCAGATAGAAGTCATTTCAAACCAGGCAGTAAATCATGTGCAGGAAGGAGTTGAAAAGGTTAGTCAAACGGTAAGTTCATTAAAAGATATTATTGAAAAAACTCATATCATTGAAGAAATATATCAAAAAACGAATTTTATAGCTGTTAATGCTTCGGTTGAGGCAGCAAGAGCAGGAGAGGCAGGTAAAGGCTTTGCTGTAGTTGCCAAAGAAGTCCAAAAACTAGCAGAACAAAGTAAACAAGCTGCACATGATATTGATGAGCTTTCTAATGAAAGTATTGTTGTAGCAGAAGAATCATTACATGTTTTAAAATCAATTGTAGATGAAATAAAGCAAACTTCAGTCTATATTAAACAGATTATTAATGCTAGTAGAGATGGAGGTAGAAATAATTCAACGGATTTAGTTCGATTAAAAGAAATTACTGATGAAAACATCTTTATTTCTAAAGAAATTGCTGAAAATGCTGAAGCTTTATCTTATAATGCTAAAACGCTTAAAGGATCAATTAATTATTTTAAAATCACTAAATCATAAGTAAGAAGTTTGTAAATATGCACTATACAGGCTCAAAACTGGATAATACCCTATGTTTTTTTGTTGTTAACTTAAATAATTAATAACCAAATGCTTGTAAAATAAAATTATTCTTGTTATTTTCATGCTCACTTTAAGAAATATAATGTATTGAAAAGGGTAACACGGAAGGAATACAGAGAGATGTTTACCCTTAAATAGAATTAACCCTAAAATTTGCCCCTAAAACGCAGCTGTCTGCTGCGTTTTTTCTTTTTGATTGTAATTATCATCAGTCTTTATACTTTGTAAGTTCCATTAATAATTATAAATTAGTTGCAACGAAAAAAAATATGATATGAAAAAGTTTTTTATACTATTTACAATTGCTACAATGCTTTTTAGCTTGTCTGTTATGGCACAAAAGGGAAAAAAGAATAAGCTTGAAAATGAAATAGACTCTTTGAGTTATGCCATTGGTGTAAGTTTTGGACATTCGCTTAAGGATCAGCATATACCTGAGTTAAAAATCGAGAAAATAGCTTTAGCTATTGATGATATTTTAAATACCGATGAGCAAAAACTTACTATTGAAGAATCTCAGAAAATTATTATGGAATATTTAACTGCATTACAAGCAAAACAAAAGCAGAAAAACTTAATAAAAGCGAATGAGTTTTTAGAAGATAACAGGAAAAATCCAAATGTAGTTGTTTTGCCGAGTGGGTTGCAGTACGAAGTTTTAAGAGAAGGTTCAGGACAGAGTCCTACAGCTGCAAATAGAGTAAAAACTCACTATGAGGGAACCTTATTAGATGGAACAGTTTTCGATAGTTCTTACGATAGAGGAGAGCCAATAACTTTTGGAGTTACTCAGGTTATTAAAGGTTGGCAAGAAGCTTTACAACTGATGAAACCTGGTTCAAAATGGAAAATTTATGTTCATCCTGATTTAGGTTATGGCGAAAGATCTAAAAGTCCGATTCCTGCCAATTCAGTTTTAATCTTTGAAATGGAATTATTAAGTATAGAGTAAGACTTGTGAGTATCATTGAGTTATTAATAGAAAAATATCAACTGCAGCCACATCCCGAAGGTGGATATTTTAAAGAAGTGTATCGTTCTGATCAAGAGTTGAACTCTTCTGTTCATGGCGAAACCAGGAATGCAGTAACACACATTTACTTTTTGCTTACAAAAGGTCAGCTTAGTAGGTTTCATAAAGTGTTGCACGATGAGATCTGGAACTTTTATGAAGGTGATTCTTTAAAGTTGATTGAGTTCGATGGTGAAAATATGGTTGAAACAGTAATTGGGAAAGAAAATCAATCATATATGAAAGTAATTAAAGCAGATGTTTTTCAAGCTGCAGAAACAATAGGTGATTATACATTGGTTGGTTGTTCGGTAGCTCCCGGATTCGATTTTAAAGATTTTTCGTTCTTATCAGAAAATCAGCAGGAAGTAATAAAAAAACAATTTTCAGATTACTCAAGGTTTATATAGCATATGAAAACAATAGGTTTAATAGGAGGCATGAGCTGGGAATCATCACTCGAGTATTATCGAATCATTAACGAGAAAGTAAAAAAAGAATTGGGAGGATTGCATTCTGCTCAATCTATCATGTATTCGGTCGATTTTGAGCCCATTAAGAATCTTCAGCACGAAAATAATTGGGAGGAACTTACATGCATAATGATTGATGCAGCAAAACGACTCGAAAAGGGAGGAGCAGATCTTATTGTTATTTGTACCAACACCATGCATAAAATGGCCAATGATGTTGAAAGGAATATCAATTTGCCACTAATTCATATTGCGGATTCCACAGCACAGGCTATAAAAGCAAAAGGGCTCAATAAAATAGGCTTGTTGGGAACAAAGTTTACAATGGAGCAAGATTTTTATAAAGAACGACTCAACGAAAAGCATGGTATTGAGGTTGTAATTCCAACTGATGATGATAGGGAAATAGTTCATAAAATTATATATAACGAGTTATGCATGGGGGACATAAAAGATGTATCAAAACAAGAATATATCAGGATTATAAATCATTTGGTAAAAAATGGAGCAGAAGGTATCATCTTAGGGTGCACAGAAATTCCACTGTTAATTAAGCAAGAAGACGTTACAGTTCCAGTTTTCGATACAACAACTATTCACGCCGAAAGTGCGGTTATTCAAGCATTAATGCATTAAAACAAAAGCTCTCTATTGCATTTCAAACCTAAAAAATAACATTTTGCGAAATAAACTCTGTAATTATTTAAGAATAGTATTTTCTTTGCTTTTAAGGAAATACTATTTTTTCTAATTGCTGATTGTTAATTTTATACAGGTAAAATTTAAACTATGAAGATAAGAATACTTGCACTTTGTTTATTTGTTTTTTCTTTCTTAAATGTTTCCAATGCTCAAGAGGCTGATACAACTGCCCGACCTAAAATAGGATTGGTATTAAGTGGAGGTGCTGCTAAAGGTTTATCACATATTGGTGTGTTAAAAGTATTAGAGAAAATAGGAATTTCTCCTGACTATATTACTGGAACAAGCATGGGAGCTGTAGTTGGTGGGTTATATGCAGCAGGTTACACCGCAGAAGAAATTTCAGAAATGAATACTAATGCCGATTGGGAAAATTTATTATCAGATCATATTCCTTTAAATGAAGTGGTTTTCGAAGAAAAATACGAGTATCGCAGATATCCTATTGGTTTTCCAATTCGTAATTATGAATTTAAGCTTCCTTCAGGTTTGGTCGAAGGACAACAATTAGATAAATTTTTATCTGAACAGCTCTGGGCTTTGCCGAAGCAGGAAAGTTTTGACAGTTTGCCTATCCCGTTTCGCTGTATCGGAGTTGATTTGTTAAGTGGAAAAACCATTGTATTTGATTCTGGAAATTTGCATGAAAGTATCCGTGCCAGTATGGCAATTCCAAGTATTTTTACACCTCAGGATATTGATACAATGTTATTAGTGGATGGTGGTGTTTTTAGAAATTTTCCTGTGCCAGAGGTTATCGATATGGGAGCTGATATTGTTATTGGTGTTTATGTTGGTTTCGATGAGGAGGTTACCAAAGAAGATCTTTTTTCAATGTCGGATGTTATTTCAAGGGCTACTGTTTTTTATGGTATATACGATTCTAAAGCACAAATGAAATATACTGATATATTATTTCAACCCGATTTGCATGGATTAGGAGCTTCTGACTTCAATAAGGCAAAACAAATTGAACTTTATGGTGAAATTGCAGCGTTGGAAATACAAGAACAGTTATTTCAATTAGCCGATAGTTTAGGTTTAGAATACAGGCCGGTTAAGAAAATTAGACAACCCGAAAAAATATTCATTAAAGAAATAAAAGTAATTAACGATAGACCTTTTGTTGCCGATCGTTTTATTATTAGCAGGTCCAAAATTAAAGAAGAGACATTTGTAAGTAAAGAAGATATAGCCAAAGCTGTTGATAGAATTTTCGGAACGCAATATTTTAAAAAAGTTTCTTATAATCTGGAAAAATTAGATCATGAAGTATACCGATTGAATTTTAAAGTCAAAGAAAGTACTCGTGCATTTTTAAATTTTGGAGTACATTACGACAACCAATTTGGTCCTGGTATTATTACTAATTTAACTTTAAGGAATTATCTTATGCCAGAATCAAGAGCTACAGTAAGCTTAAATATAGCAGAAAATCCTAGCGCTAGAATTGATATAAATAAATATTTCGGAAAAAATCAGCGCATTATGGGGAATACCTTTTTTAACTGGAATAGGAACGAAAATAAATTTTTCGATAGTGGTATTGATATTGGATCATATAAAATAAATTATTTAGACTGGGGAGTAGGAGCTAAATATTCTTTTACCATTAATCAACAGATTGGTGCTTTAGGTTTTTACGAGTATAATCAGATGTCTCCAAACGATAATGTAAGACAATATTTTAACGTATCTACTTTCGATAGTTATTCATATCAAGGCTTTGCTTATAAGCTATATTATAATGTGAACACTACAGATGATAATTTCTTTCCAAAACGTGGATTTAAATTAGATGTTTGTTATAAGTATAACTTTAAGCCTAACATTAAATATGATATTAATGTTACTGATAAAGAAATTCTTGATTTGAATGGTTTTATAAGTACAGCTCAAGATGATTATTATTCCGTTTTCTTTAATCTGGATAATTATTATTCATTATTTAATATGATTACATTCGATTTTGGTGCTTCTGCTGGAATAGCATCCAACGAATCATTAATAATGTCTAACTATATACTTGGAGGTTATCATTGGGATCGCCGTTCTAATTATGTTCCTTTTGCTGGGGCAAATTTTGCAGAGTATTTAGTAGCTAATTATGGATTATTAAAAACAGGGATGGACATAGAATTCTTACCAAATATCTATTTTACTTTAAGAGCAAATATTGGTTTTTATACTAATTCTAAAGATGATTTTGTTGATTTTATTAAAACAAGTCCATTACGATCGTATATGAAAGGATATTGTGCAGGTTTGCGAGCAAATACTATTTTAGGTCCGGTTAATATCATGTATGGTGATAACGATTACGATTCTGATATTCGATGGTATATTAGTATTGGATTCCCCTTTTAATATCTAGGTGTTTGTTTTCGAACAACTTGTGTCTCAAAAGCGAACAATAAATTGCAGATAAAATAATACTAATTTATTTATAAGTTGTAGATATGCAGCAGTATATATACAATGGTACTATACTTGATAGTAATCATGTTTTAGAAGATATATGTAAAACCCAAAATAACTAAAATATGAATATTATGAAGAAAAGTTTTCAAGTACATTTATTATTGATACTCTGTTTATTATTTTGTACTCCAAATTTTATAGTTGCCCAAACAAATCAAATTAATGTGGGGCGAGTGTCTGTTGGTGATATAGATTATGAAGGTTTTAATTTGTCGCAAGATGCAACAATTACAATTGAAGGAACTGGTGCATCTATAGAGAGATGGGGCAGTAATATGATTTTTTATGGATGGATTATTAACAGTGAATCTCGTGAGCTTGTTTGGAGTTTATACGATGAGCACGAGAATAAATATTTTCATGGTGAAGGAACATTCGATTTTGATGCTAAAATAAACTTACCTAAAGGATCATATGAAGTGTATTATACCGCCATGCACGATAATAATTATCGTAAACATTATGTAAATGATTTTGGTGATTTTGTAAACGAGGTTGTTAGGGTTATTGTCGATTACGATAATGATGATGATGAATATTATGAGCGCGAAAAATATTTTATGACCGTTAAAGGTGATCAAGGTTTTACGGTAAATAGTGGTAGAGAGTATATTGACAATCTGATGAATAAATCTATTGTATCGTTTGTTAGAACAAGAGATAACGAAACCGAGAGTAAGGATTTTTCACTGAATAAAGAAACAAAATTATATGTTTATTGCCAGGGCGAACGTGAGGGAAATGAGCTATATGATTTTGCCTGGATTTACGATCTTAAAACTCACGAGAAAATTTGGCCTAATAATTTAAGTGATTATGAACGTGCCGGAGGAGGTAGAAAGAATTTTTATATTTATCAGGAAATTACTTTGCCAGCGGGTGAATATCAGGTTAATTATGTAACAGATGGCTCACATTCATATGAAAGATGGAATGTAATGCCACCGCATGATCCACAACTTTGGGGTATAAATATTTGGTGTGATACCAAGGATATGAAAAATGTATCGGAAAATACAAAAGAATATACTCCTATTGTTGATCTAACACGCGTAAGAGATAATGATTTTGTTTCGCAAGGTTTTGAATTAACAGAATCTATGGATATTCGTGTTATTTGCTTGGGTGAGATTGCTCATGGCGATCCCGACGATTATGGCTGGATTATTGATGCAAAATCAAGAAAAACAGTGTGGATGTTTACAAGATCAAAATCTGAATATGCTGGTGGTGCCGATAAAAACAGAATGGTGAATGAAGTCATTTCTTTAGATAAGGGTAAATATATTGCATATTTTGCCTCTGATGGGTCTCACTCGTATCGCGACTGGAATGCTGCTCCACCACATGATCAAAAAATGTGGGGTTTAAGTTTGTGGGCAGTAAAAGATAATGATCAAGAAAAAATTAAATTATTTAACGAAGAGGAACTGCACAATGAAAATGTAATTGTTGAGATTACAAGGGTTAGAGATAATGAACGAGAGTATGAAAATTTTACGATGGATAAAGAATCTAAAGTAAGAATTTATGCAATTGGAGAAGGTGATGACGGTTATATGTACGATACCGGTTGGATAAAGAATATGGATACCGGTAAAATTGTTTGGGAAATGACATATAGAACATCAGAGCATGCTGGTGGAGCACATAAAAACCGAATGTTTAATGATTTTATAATTCTTTCTAAAGGTAATTATCGACTATATTTTGAAAGTGATGGTTCGCATTCTTACATGGATTGGAACGATGATCCACCTCTTGATCAAAGAAATTATGGTATAAAAGTTCTAAAAGAATAAGTAAGCTAAATAGAAGTTAAAGCTGTTCGTTTTATTGAACAGCTTTTTTTTAGACTCAATTTAACTTTTATTTTAATTAAATCCTGTTATTTTTGTTAGCTCTGAATCGAATGAGGGACAACAAATGATTTATATTGCTTTTTCACCTTTTTATCACCATCCTTTGCCGGAAGGGCATAGGTTTCCAATGGATAAATATACTAAGATCCCTGAACAATTAATTCAGGAGGGGACTTTTACTAAAAAGAATTTTTTTGAACCAAAGCTAACTGGCGATGATTTTATTTCATTGGTTCATAGTCAAGAGTATATTGATAAATTGCGATCTAAAAGTTTAACAAAAACAGAAGAAAGACGTATTGGATTTCCTTTAAGTGACACACTAATAAAACGTGAATCATTAATATGTGTAGGTAATGCCCAGGCGGCCTTGTTAGCATTGGAAAATGGAGTTTCATTTAATATTGCCGGTGGTACACATCATGCTCATCGCGATTTTGGAGAAGGATATTGCTTGTTTAATGATATAGCTGTTGCGGCGCAGTATCTTCTAAATACTAATGAGGTAAGGCAGATTCTTGTCGTTGATTTGGATGTTCATCAGGGAAATGGTACGGCAAGCATTTTTGCAGATGATGATAGAGTATTTACTTTTAGTATGCATTGTGAAAATAATTTTCCTTTACGAAAAGCAAAATCCGATTTGGATATTCCTTTAGATCATCATACTAATGATTTGGAGTATTTAGGAATATTAAAAGAACAACTGCCAAAGTTAATCGAGCGAGTAAAACCAGATTTTATTTTTTTTCAATCGGGAGTTGATATTTTATCAAATGATCAATTAGGACATCTAAATGTAACAAAAGAAGGATGTGCACAGAGAGATCGAATCATTTTAGAAACAGCAAATAAGTTGCAAATTCCACTTACAGCATCAATGGGTGGTGGATATGCAGATAATTTGGATGATATTGTGGATGCACATTGTAATACATACAGAATAGCTCAAGAAATCTATAATTAAAAAGATGGTAAAAGATATTATTTCTAAACAACAAACTGGTGGCATCATTTTCTTTCAAACTAAAATGCAAAATGAATTAAATCAGTTTTACATACAAAAGCTTGGATGTAAGTTATGGTTGGATCAAGGAGGTTGTCAGATTTTTAAGTTTGGAAATATGTTGTTTGGTTTTTGTCAACGAGATATAGTTGATGATTTGGGAATGATTACATTCTTTTACGAAACGAGAGAAGAAGTTGATGCTATGTATCAAAATTAAATGATATAGCTTTGAGCGAACCTAAAGATAATCCTCAATACAGAATTTATCATTTTTATGCAAAAGACTCGGAAGGGCGGAATATAGAATTTCAGTACTTTTGGGATAAATAAACGATACTTATATAAGCTTTTTGACTAATGGATATAAGAAAATAATCCATATAGCTGAAAGCGAATAAGAGCATATTGTTCCTAACAAAATTCCAAATTTAGGATAGGTAAAGTAAACAGCGATAATATATACAACAGTATTCGATAAGGATAAAGCAAGAACTTTTCCTGTGCCTTGTGCAAATTGTTCCCCTTGATTCATAGTTAAAATTATCATTGTTGACAATAGCATTGCTGGAAAGGTGGCAAAGATACCTACAAAATAAGGACTGCTTAATTTGGAAATAATAACAACTCCAGAAACAATACTTCCTGAAAATAATATACGACTTATGAATTGAGAAAAACTTAACTTTCGTTTAATATTTTTAATGCTTGGTATTTTTAATACTTTTTCTAAAAATAGTGCAGATACTAAAATAATAACCAATGAGATTGTTATGTTGGTGTAAAAATTATTAAGACTAAGTGTTGATAATAAAAATGCAGATAGAAACCAAAAGACTAGAGAACTAATAACTGCAGTAGTCAAGTTAATTCTTAAAAAGAGAATAAATACTACTAAAAATAAAGTACAAATAGAAATCCCTAAAGGGATAGATATAGTAGCATTAGTTACATATGAAACATCATTAGCTAATGCAACGAAAATTAAACTAACAAGAATATTCGAAGGTAGATTTGATATTAATCCTCCAATTTTACTTCCTAATCGTTCAGCAATCATGGTTGATAATGCGATCCATAATCCGGCAATAACAAATGAAGAAATAACTTTTAGAAAGAATATAGAATCCATGAAGTTATATTAAATAAATTTCATACTTACTTCCTTTAGAAATTTACTTTCTAATGTTTCTGCAATTCGTCTTACAACTGTTCTTCTAATTTCCAGTTCAACTGGCAGGTTAGGATCTTGATGAGCAATGTTCACCCGGGTACCAACAACGAAATGGATTTCATCACTTTCTTTTAAAAGTTTTACAATTTGGTCGGCAGGCCCTTTGCCAAGTATATAATTGTTATTGTATACTTTTAAAATTTCAGATACTTTACTTAAGGTTAATATTCCTTCTGTTGCAAGATCGATACCTGTAACATGTGTAACAGGTGGTAAATCCGGATCGTGAAATTCGAAACTATCTTCAGTCTCAAGTTCTAATTCGCGAGCTACAATATCAGTTGTTGTAGCACCACATATTATTTTTTTCCCATCAAAGTTTTTAACGACCTCTGCAAGTTTTCTATCTCTTTCCTCTTCATAAGGTGGGCCAGAACAGAGTAGTAGTTTTCGAGGTTCTCTAAAATATATGGTTGCACAGCTTGCATCATCTTTAGCGATATACCTGTCGTTCTGATAGGCAATATTTACAACTTTACCAGCAAGTTTATTTGCTGATATTTGAGAATTATTAGTTACCAATCTTTTTACGAAATCTTTAAGATTATCATGTCCCCAGCCAAATGGATATTTATCTGAACCTAGTCCCGATTGAGTGATGCCATCGCTGCAAAAAACAATTCTATCTTCTTTTTCTGCATAGAAAGTACAATTTTTAAGAATTTTTCCGGCATTATTTTCACTTTCTAACCTTATGCTTTGCCATCCCGGATCAAATAGTTGTTGATCCCTTAAGATGATTGTTTCAGGATTATCATACTCAAGAATTGTAGTTTTTCCGTCATCTTCAATGTCAATTATAGTGAAGGTTGAATAGCTAATTTGTCTTTTGCTGCAAACCGGTAGAGTGTTCATGATGATTTCAGCAATGCGATTAACATCTTTATGTTCCTTCGTAAAGTTAAGCGCCATGGTAGAAGTTAAGATCGCAAGCATATTTGCTTTAACACCATGTCCCATTCCATCGGAAAGCACAACAATGGTTCTTTCATCCGTTTTAATTTTTTCAGAAAGAAAAACATCGCCACAAATTCTTTCTCCTTCATGGTTTTTCTGAATACAATCAACTTCTATGTAAAACTTTTGATTCATTAGCCTTTCTTCTTACTTATCTTATAAAGTTCAATAATTGAGTTTAACATTTGTTCTGTCTCAGAAGCACCTTCTCCTAAAAGGAAGCCAATTTTTTGAACCATTGCAAGGTTTTTATCTACCACATCTGTTACGCGTTTTAGTACTTCTTCTTTTCGTACTTCAGGAGAATACATATCTCTAAAAACAGCTCCCACAATTTTATTTTTACGTATGGTAAAAACCGATAAATTAAAAAGGTTATCTTCTAAATGAATATCTCTGTTTAAAATATTCTCACTTGAGGAAACTACGTGTGTGAAAATATTATAGATATTAAAAGGAAGCAGGGTTTTTAGATCGGCACCAATTAATCCGGGAATCACTTCATCGATCGATTTGGCTTCTTCACCAAGCATTTCAATAAAGCTATTATTCGAATGTACAATTTTTAAATCTTTATCAAGAATTACGACTCCAGAAGGTAATTTTTGCAACATCCTGCCTATGGTATCAGAAGCTTCATTGGCAGCTTCTTTTTCTTTTTGAGCTATTTTTTCTGATTCTTGTAAAGCATTTTGTGTTTGTGCTAATTTTTCATTAGTTGCTTTTAATGCTTTAATGTAATCATGTCTGTTGCGTAAAGAAAAGGTTAGGCACATATCTACTTTTGCTAATCCTTTTGCTACTGCAATTGCAAAATCACGACAGGTATTATAACCACATGCATTACAGCCTAAGTCTGTATTCTTACCTTCTTTACCTATGGCTTTTAGTATTTCAGTTATTTTTTCTTCAGATGGAGTTTCAATTCTCTGATTATCATTTTTAAAACCTCTTGCATAATCCAGATTCCAATACTTATCAATTTCTTTTTGCCATTTTTGTTTATCAAAATTATCTAAACGTTTATTGGCATAGTCGGTAACTCTGGTATGTCTTATATATTTTTCTCCACCTTTTGTTGTTCCGGGGCCCATTAAACATCCTTCACAGTAATATAAGTTGAAATGCTTTTTTATAGTATCTGTGTCTTTATGAAATTGTTTTGTTGCATTGAGCATATTCATCTTACCTTCGGCTGTAATTACTTTTCCATCTAATAAATCTTCACTCAATTCAGCGGCTTGAAGAAGTCCATTGGCAATAGGGAATAAAGAACCTTTGTAACCAATTGGTGGATCAAACTCTGAGAACTCCAGTTTGCCCTCTTTAATTTTAAATTCTTTAAATAATTCCCTGAGTTCCTGGAAAGTTAATACAGAATCAATCTTACCATCATCTTCGAATAAGAATGTTTCATCTTTACTATTAATACAAGGACCAATATAAATTACCTTAATGTTGTCACCATAAAGTTTACGTACAATCTTAGCTGTTGCAATCATTGGAGATACCAGTGGTGCAAGATTGTCTAATAATTCAGGTTGGAATTTTTCAATGTGAGAGACTACAACCGGGCATGCAGACGAGATGTAGTACTTACCTTTAAAATTATTAAATAATTCGGCATATTTAAGAGCAATAATATCTGCACCAAATGAAACTTCGTTTACATAATCAAATCCAAGTTGTTTTATCATCTGTACAAACTTTCTATAGTCTGTGATATCATGAAATTCACCTGAAATGCTTGGAGCAACAATGGCAATTTTCTTTTCTTTTGATTTTAATATTTCTTTAGCTTCAGATTTCGAGTCTCTATAGATAATCGCATCTTCAGGACATACAGAAACACAGCTTCCACAACCAATACATCTTTCTGGGATAACTCGGGCATAATCCCTGTTTACCTTGACTTCTATTGCATTAACCGGACATACACGAACACAAGAATAATTTAGATTGCATTTATCTTTTATAATCTCGACAATAGGTTTCATATTTAAAGGTTTTCGAAATAATTTAATAAGAATTATTCATTTTTAAATAGCTTATCCAAGAGGTAAATTGCATTATCAGGTGATACATTTTGGTATGTTTTTCCATCTACAATAACAATTGGCCCGTCGGCACAATTTCCTGTACAATGATTCCCATGAAAGAAAACCTGATCTTCTAATTGATGCTCTTTTAAATAGTCCTTAATTAATTGGACTGTTTGTTTATTTCCTCTTGAAAAGCATGAGCTTCCTAAGCAAATAATAATCTCCTTTTTCATTGTAAGAATAAAATCGAATTTTAAGGCTATCTAAGGTTTTGACCTAATTTTATTGCAAGATAGATAAATTTATTGATTTACGGACAATTCTTATATGGATGTTGTTATGCAATTATTTGATAGAATTCTTTAAAATAATTGTAAATAACAGTGATTTAATGCTTTGTGTTATGCATAAGGTTTTGTTTTTAATTGTTATTTAAATAACAATGTTCACATAATAACAATAACTTTTTGTATATTTGTACATATTCGTATTATAAATCTATAATATTTGGATTTATGTCAAGTTTAGAAAAAATACTCGAGAGGTACCCTTTTGTGCAAAGGGAAAACTTAATACCTATCTTACAAGATATACAAGATGAATTTGGATATTTATCTGAAGAAGCCATTGTAAAAGTGGGAAAATATCTTGATATGCCTACTGCAAAAATTTTTGGTCTAGCTAGTTTCTATCACCATTTCAGGTTTGTTCATAAAGGTAAGTATCATATAAAAATATGTAATGGAACATCTTGTTATTCAAACTCAAATAAATTAATTATTCATGAACTTGAGAAAAAACTAGGAATTAGAAATGAAGAAACAACGAAAGATGGTTTGTTTAGTATTGAAGAAGTTACCTGTATGGCAGCTTGTGGAGAAGGACCGATTATGTCTGTTAATGATAAATATTATACCAACTTAACTATTTATAAAGTTGCTAAAATAATTGATACCTATAAAAATATGGAAGAGTAGCTATGTCTGAAAAGGTCAACTTAAAATATAAAGAGTTTTTAATTGAGAATGTTCTAAAGTCAAAAAAAAAGGAATTAGATCAAACAGATATAGAACAAATTAGCCTGATAAAAAGGGATCGGATTAAAAAACCTGTTATAACAGTTTGTTATAATTCTACCAGCCAAATACTGGGAGTGCAATATTTAACTGAAAAGATAGCAGAATATTTATCGGAAAGAGATATTGATGCTGATATTGTGCCAGTAGGGAGCCTCGGTTTATGTTCGATGGAAACTATAATATCTGTTCAATTGCCAGGAAAAACGAAACTTTTTTATAAAAAAGTTTCACCTGAAAATATTATTTCAATATTGGATGGTACATTTAATAATTTTATTCAGGAAGAAAATGTGCTTGGACAACTGCATGATGCAATTCATGATCCATGGGAACAGGTACCTTATTTAGACGAACTGGCTTATTTTAAGAATCAGCAAAGATTAATATTAAAAAATTGTGGATTAATAAATCCAGAATCTATAGAAGAGTACATTGCTTCTGGAGGATATCAATCATTTTATAAAATTATTTATCATTATACACCTGAAGATGTTGGTAATTTAATTGAAGAAAGTATGCTTCGTGGTCGTGGAGGTGAAGGATATTCAACAGGAAAGAAGTGGAAAATAGCTTACGAGACTTCGGGAGATCAAAAATATGTTATCTGCAATGCAGGAGAAAGTGATCCGGGAGCCTTTATGGAGAGATTACTTATAGAAAGTGATCCGCATAAAATAATTGAAGGACTCGCCATCGCAGCATATGCTATTGGGGCACAAAAAGCATATATTTATATTGAAGCTGAATACCAATTAGCAGTAGAGAGAATTAAGAAAGCGATTGCACAAGCAAAAGAATTTGGGATATTAGGGCATGATATTTTTGATAGTGGTTATAATCTTGATATAATAATAAAAAAAGGTGCTGGAGCATATGTTTGTGGAGAGGAAACGGCTTTAATAAGTCATTTGGAAGGTAAAAGAGGAAAACCCAGTTCAAAGCCTCCTTATCCTGCTACTAAGGGTTTATATAATAAGCCCACGGTTGTTAACAATGTAGAAACTTTGGCAAATGTGCCTATTATTGTAGAGAGAGGAGTGGAATGGTATCGATCTTTAGGAACAAACGATAGTAAAGGAACAAAAGTATTTTCTGTTTCAGGTAAAGTTGAATATAATTGTCTTGCAGAAGTTGAAATGGGAACAAAGCTTCGCGATATTATTTATCGTGTGGCAGGAGGAATGAAGAATGGAAAGAAGTTTAAAGCGATCCATGTAGGAGGTCCTTCAGGAGGAAGCTTAAAAGAACAGCATTTAGATACCATAATCGATTACGAATCAATTATGTTAACAGGTGTTTCATTAGGTTCTTCAGGAATTGTTGTTTTAGATGAAGATAACTGTATTATCGATATGGTGAAATATTTCATGAACTTTATGCAAAAAGAGAGTTGTGGAATCTGTATTCCTTGTCGTGAAGGAACTCGGAGGATGCATGAGATATTAGAAAATATCAGTAAACGGCCTAAAGATGAAAATGGCCATACTACTTTACAGCGTTTTAAAGGTGTGATGCAACTTGAAAGTTTGGCAGAGGTAATAAAAGACACCTCATTATGTGGCTTAGGAAAGAAAGCTTCTAATCCTGTTCTTAGTACATTAAAATGGTTTAGAGAAGAATATGAAGATCATATTTTTGAAAGAAAATGTGAGGCAGGAGTATGTCAGGAATTAAGAACTTTTGAAATAGATATTGATGCTTGTACAGGATGTACTTTATGTGCGAAAAAATGTCCAACAGGTGCAATATTAGGGACTGCCAAGAATGCTCATTTTATTGTTCAGGATAAATGTATTGGTTGCGCATTGTGTTTCGAAACCTGTAAGTTTTCGGCAGTTATTAGCAAATAAATAATATGTAAAATATTATGTTTATTGATATTGAAGTAAATAATAAAAAGTTACAAGCTAAAAAGGGAGAAACCGTGCTGGAGACCCTGAATAGGAATGGAATAAAGGTTCCTACTTTATGTCGTATGGAGGGGTTTTCGGCAACAGGAGCTTGTAGGATGTGTGTTGTTGAAGTAGAAGGTAAATCTGGTTTAATACCATCTTGCTCATTTCCTGTTGAAGAATCTATAAAAATAAAAACACACTCTCCAAGAGTAATCCAGGCTAGAAAAATGCTTGTTGAATTATTGCTTTCAAATCACCCGGATGATTGTTTGTATTGCGCAAATAATGGACATTGTGAGCTTCAAGACTTAGCGGTTGAATTAAATATAAGAGAAAGACGTATTTCAGGAGAGAAAACTAAAGCTAATTTAGATCAGTCAAGCCCGGGAATTGTTAGGGACCCTTCAAAGTGTATTTTATGTGGTCGGTGTGTGCGTGTATGTGAAGAAGTATTAGAAGTTTCTACATTTGATTTTTATAAACGTGGACATAAAACCGCCATTACTACCGGAATGAATAAGGACTTAAACTTTTCTAACTGCGTGCATTGTGGGCAGTGTTTATTAGTATGTCCTACAGGTTCGCTTTATGAAAAAACAAATCTTGATCTTGTTCAACAAATGTTAAGTAATAGAGATGTTACTGTTGTTGCTCAGTATTCGCCGAGTGTTTCAAACGCAATGGCTGATGAGTTAGGATTAAGATCCTTAAAGGATGTAACAGGTATATTAAATGCTGTATTAAAAAGAATAGGTTTTGATAAAGTATTTAATACCTCATTTGCGGCCGATTTGGCTGTATATGAGCAATCGGCAGAGTTGGCTGATCGAATTAGAAATGAGGAAAACCTTCCAATGTTCAGTAGTTGTTGCCCAGCATGGATTAAGCATATGGAACAAACGCATCCTGATATGATTGACCATGTTTCAACGACTAAATCACCTCAACAAATATTAGGAACTTTAATAAAAAGCTATTATACGGATAAAGAAAAAATAACATCTGAGAATATTTTTTCGGTTTCCATAATGCCTTGTACTGCAAAGAAATTCGAAGCACAAAGAGAGGAGATGACACACCGGGGAATCTCAGATATCGATGTGGTTTTAACCACACGGGAGCTTTTAAAACTTGTTAAGTTATTTGGTGTTGATATACAGTCTTTAGATGAAGAGATGCCTGATAATCCATTTAATACAAGAAGTTCGGCTGCAAAGCTAATTTCTGTTTCTGGAGGGCTAGTAGAAAGTATAGCACGTACATTAAGTTTTCATTTAACAGGTAAAGAGCTGACCAATATAAAATTATCAAAAATAAGAGGTTTAAAAGAAACCAAAGAAACATATATAAAAATTGGGAAATATGAAATTGGCTTTGCTGCAGTTAATGGTCTAAAAGCTGCAAACAGGATGGTTGAGAAAATAAGAGAAGGGAAAAAAGATATTCATTTTATTGAAGTGATGGCATGTCCTGGTGGATGTATTAACGGTGGTGGTCAGCCTTTTTATAATGATGAAAAGATTCTAAAAAACAGATCAAAATCTATTTATGATATTGATGATAAAGAAGCAATCAACGTAGCTCATAAGAACGCGAAACTGATCAGTTTATATGAAGATTATTTTGGCGAACTTTTAAGTAAAAAAGCCGTTAAATTACTACATACAAAGTATAGTAAACGTGATGTATTATTGTAAAATGATGGAATAGCATGTCGAATAGGAAAAGAGATTTAGTATATACACTTAAAAACAGGTGTAGAGTTTGTTACACTTGTGTGAGGGAATGTCCGGCTAAGGCTATAAAAATTATTAATGGGCAGGCAGAAGTTTTAAATGAGCGATGTATTGTATGTGGAAATTGTACAAAAGTATGTAGCCAGGGTGCAAAAGTTTATTTAAATACCGTTGATCGTGTTTACGACTTATTAAAAAATGAAAGAAAAAATATAGCTATTGTTGCACCTAGTTTTCCTGCTGAATTTCAAGAGATATCAAATTATAAAATCTTTGTTTCCATGATCAGGGCCATAGGCTTTGAGGTAGTTTCTGAAGTAGCTTTTGGAGCCGATCTTGTGGCAAAAAAATATAGAGAGTTAATTGATCAAAAAACAGATAAATGTTATATATCTTCTGATTGCCCAGCAGTCGTTTCATATATTGAGCATTACCATTCTGCTTTAGTAAAAGATTTGATTCCGGTAGCATCTCCAATGGTTGTTATGGCAAGGGTTATGAAGCAAAAGTATGGTGAGAATATTAATATTGTTTTTGTAGGACCTTGTGTAGCTAAAAAGGCTGAGAGTGATGAAGTCGATGAAATGATTACATTCAACGAATTGCGTGAAGTTTTTGAACAAAAAGGGATTACACAGAAAACAGTTCAAGCTACAGAATTTGATCCTCCATTAGGTGGTAAAGGAGCAATATTTCCGGTAAGTAGAGGATTATTACAAACTGCAGGTATCACTGATGATGTTTTTGATGGTAATATTATTGTTGCAGAAGGCAGAAACAGTTTTCAGGAGGCTATAAAGGAATTCGAAGATGGATTATTAAGGTCGCAACATCTTGAGCTCCTTAGTTGTGATGGCTGTATTATGGGGCCAGGAATGTCGAATAAAGGAAAACATTATGCACGAAGAATATTAGTGAATAATTATGTGCAGAAAAAAATAAACGCTTTAAATGTTCAGGAATGGCAAAAAGAGATTGATAAATATATACATATTGATTTGTCAGCTAGCTTTGAGCCAATGCATAAATCATTAAAATTTCCAGATCAAAAGGAGGTTCAGAAAGTATTAGAATCTATGGGGAAATTTGAGGCAAAAGATCATTTGAATTGTGGAGCTTGTGGCTATGAGTCATGCGAGGAGCATGCAACAGCTATTGTTCAGGGATTAGCCGAAAACGAGATGTGTTTACCATTTACCATTGAAAAATTACATAAATCAGTTAATGAGCTTGCTATAACCAACGATAAGCTTACTTCAATGCAGCAAACATTAAAGCAGACAGAAAAAATGGCTAGTATGGGACAGTTGTCGGCAGGTATTGCACATGAATTAAATAATCCTTTAGGTGTGGTTATTATGTATGCAAATATTTTACTCGAAGAAGCAACAAGGGATTCTCAAATTTATAAGGACTTAAAATTAATTGTTGACCAAACAAACAGGTGTAAGAAAATTGTTGGAGGATTACTTAATTTTGCTCGTAAAAATCAGGTTAACTCTAGTAAAATTAACATTATTAAGTTTGCAGAAGAATGCATACAGGCTGTTGTAATTCCCAAAGAAATTAATATTAAAATTGTTTCAGATAATATTCAAGATGCATATGCTATGTTGGATCATGAGCAAATGACACAAGTAATTACAAACCTTTTAAAAAATGCCATAGATGCAATGCCCGAAGGAGGAGATTTAAGTATTGAGCTTGAAGAAGATAATGAAGATGTTGTCTTTAAAGTTAAAGATACTGGCATAGGTATTAGTCCAGAATCTGTCGATAAAATTTTCGAACCTTTCTATACAACAAAAGGAATTGGTATGGGAACTGGTTTAGGCTTGGCTACAGCTTATGGTATTGTTAAAATGCATAAAGGGAAAATAACCGTATATTCAAATCACGATAAAGAAAAAGGAGATACAGGAACTGAGTTTAAGATAACTATTCCTCGACTTTAATACTTAAAAAGCATAGGTCATGGTAGATAAAAATAAACTTATAATAATAGCAGATGACGATGAGGACTATTTATTTCAAATGGAACTTTATGTTAAAAGTTTTGGATTTGAAGTAATAAAGGCGCAAAGTCAGAAAGAAGCCGAAGTGCTTATTGAGAATACAAAACCAGACTTGGCGATATTTGATCTTATGATGGAACGAGACGATAGTGGTTTTATTCTTTGCCATAAAATGAAGCGAAAACATCCTGATGTACCTATAATTTTAGCTACAGCAGTTGCTTCTGAAACAGGAATTTCGTTTGGTGTAAGTTCTGAAATGGATAAGCAATGGATAAAGGCAGATTTATATCTTGAAAAAGGAATAAGGAAAGACCAGTTGCATAAAGAAATAAATAAATTACTAAAAATATAATCAGCACATATTCGATGAAGAGTTTAAATGTAATGGTTGTAGATGATGAACCTGGAATACGTTCAGGTGTAAGTCGTATTTTAAATAACTTTACGGTTAGCTATCCATTTATGGAGGCCGATATTGGGTTTAATGTCATTGAGGTAGGAACCGGTGAGGATGCAATCGAAAAAATTAAATCTGATACTGTTGATATAGTGTTGTTAGATAATAAGTTACCAGGGATTCAAGGTACGGATGTATTAGAGTTTATAAATAAAAATAAACCAGAGATTCTGGTTATGATGATTACTTCATATGCGTCGCTCGAGCTGGCTATAAAAGCAACCAATCATGGTGCGCATGATTTTATTCCTAAGCCATTTACTCCTCAAGAATTAAAATCTTCTTTAGAAAATGTATCCAAGCATCTTTTCCTTCGAAGTATGACCAAAAAGATGAACAAGGAAGGAAAAGAAGTACGCTACCAATTCTTATCTGTATTATCGCATGAACTCAAGGCTCCTTTGAATGCTATTGAAGGATATTTAAATATTATGCAAGACAAGGAAATTGGTGATAATATTGCTGATTATGGGCAAATGATTGATCGATCCTTGCAAAGAATCAAAGGCATGCGAAACCTGATCATGGATCTTTTGGATTTAACGAAGATTCGATTAGAGAAAAAGACCGATAAATTTCAGAGAATAAAACTTAAATCAGTAGCACAAGATGCTATTGAAGCTATTAATCCATATGCCATACAAAAAGATATTGAAATAAGTTTGATAGATTCCCATGATGTTGAAATTGAGATTGATCCGGGAGATGTTGAAATTATATTAAATAACCTTATCTCGAATGCTGTTAAATATAATTACGATGGAGGTAAAGTTATGGTAACCTTGGAATCTACTAATAAGGAGGCAATTATTAGTGTTAAGGATAATGGAATTGGCCTTAGTAAAGGAGAGATGAAAAAAATGTTCGACGAGTTTTTTAGAGTTAAGAGTGAGGAAACAAAGCATATTACAGGAAGTGGTCTGGGGCTCTCTATTGTTAAACAAGTTGTTGATTTGTATCAAGGAGAAATAAAAGTGGAGAGTAATTTAAAAGAAGGCTCAACTTTTACAGTTATATTGCCAATGTAATTTTTTTTTGTAAATTGACACAATAATTAATTTTAAACATCATGATAGGTAAGTTGCCGGAAAAAACTATCGGAAGATTAAGCGAATATAGAAGAACATTACTGAACTGTTTAGCCGATGGTAAAACACATATATATTCACACGAATTAGCAAATCTCCATAATATTACTGCAGTGCAAGTGCGTAGAGATATAATGCTCATTGGTTACTCAACAACTTTAAAAAAAGGATACGATGTCAAAGCATTAATTGATGTTATTGGAGAGATCATAGACACCAAATTAGGAATAAATGCTGCCGTAATCGGAATTGGTAATTTAGGTCGTGCAATTACAACTTATTTTAATGGGAAAAGAACAAAACTTAAGATTGTAGCAACTTTTGATACAGATCAGGATAAAACCAACCGAGTAATATCTGGTGTTAAATGTTATCCTATGGGTGAGATAGCAAATGTAATTAAAGATCAGAATATTTCTATTGGAATACTTACTGTGCCTCCAAAAGATGCTTCAGCTGTTGCTGAAACTCTTATTATGGCAGGTATAAAGGGGATTTTAAATTATACTTCTACTCCTTTAAATGTTACTCCAAATGTTTATCTGGAAGAGTATGATATGATTACTTCGCTTGAAAAAGTAGCCTACTTTGTGAAGCAAATGGATGAATTATAAGTTTCTAAAATCTTATCAATACATTTTATTGATTTCTGAATGACTTTAATATGCAAATTCATAGAAGTTTTGATAGCTTAAAGAATATAAAAAATCCTGTGGTTACAACAGGTACTTTCGATGGTGTACATATTGGACACAAAGTCATAATTAATCGATTAAATTATTTAGCAAAAAGTATTGATGGAGAGTCTGTTTTAATTACTTTCCATCCTCATCCTCGTAGAGTTTTATATCCTGATACTGCTGGAAAGAATCTACAACTAATAAATACTCAAAAAGAAAAGATTCATTTGCTAGAAAAAGCAGGATTAGATCATTTGGTTATCATTAATTTTACGAAAGAATTTGCACAAACCACTTCACAAGAATTCGTTGAAGGAATATTACTTGATAAGCTGCATGCCAAGATTATCATTGTTGGATTTAATCATCATTTTGGACATAATCGCGAAGGAGATTATTCATATTTATATGATTTAACCAAGACTCGTGATTTTAAAGTTGAGGAAATTCCTGAGCAAGATCTGGAAAATGAAACGGTAAGCTCAACCATCATTCGAAAAGCATTATCAGAAGGAAGAATACAAAGAGCAAATGCATATTTGGATCACTTTTTTATTATGACAGCAACTTTAAAAGAAGGAAATGCTAAATGTAAAGCAATAGGTTTTCCAACATTAGGTGTTCTAGTTGAGGAAGATGTTAAACTTATTCCTCCAGAAGGTTTGTATGCTGTAAGCTTATGTTATAATAACGACCGTTACCGAGGAATGCTGAATATCAAACAAAGTGACGATAAAGAAGAGCTAAGTATACAAATTCACTTATTCGATTACGATTTAAATAATGCGATGATAGGTGTGGAAACGACAATAACTTTCCATAAAAGAATGCGTGACGAACTTCAGTTAAATACTTCTGAAAGCTTGAAGAATCAGTTAGGAATAGATAAAGCTGAAATTGAAGAATTGATTTATTAATCGATTCTAGAATCTGAACAAAAAATGAACCCAAAAACTTCTTTTTTCTAGTTTATAATCGAAAGGGTACGAATAATTTTTAATTAAAAAACGATCGGCATTGGTCAGGTTTTTCACAATTAATGCTAGCTCTGTACTGGGAGTTATTTTATAAGCAAACTTAAAATCCAAGTTTGTCCAGCTATCTACAGTATTGGGTCTGTAACTACTTACAATCCCATCAAAATCAGAATCTCTTCGCTCTACTTTACTTTGATAATGTAGTAACAACGAAGAGTAGAACAAATTGTGATTGTAGATAATTCCTGAGTTAATAATGTGTGCAGGAGCCCAGCATACTTTAGAATCGCTTTCGGCAATAGTATAATCACTTATTTTTTCGTTTATGCGATGTGCATATGAATAATTGATAAATCCAGAAAATTTATTAAAAGAAGTATTTAACTCGGTTTCGAGCCCAACTGTTTCTTGCGAAAAAACATTGGTGCTTAAGTTTGCAACAGCTTCACTGTAAGTAATTATATCTTCAAATTGTACCCAGTAAGTATTAAACTTAAAGTTTATGTGTGCATTAATATTCCATTCAAGTTCGATATCTATATTATCTGATTTTTCCGGTTCAATATTTTCAATATTCGAAGCAAGCGTGTATGTATTCGAACCAAACATTTCTGTGGGAGAAGGCGTTCTGAATGCTTTACCATAAATAGCTTTTAAAGTAAACTTGTTGTTTGCAATATATACAATTGCTATACGTGGGGTAAACATTTTAAACGTTTTGCTGCTTTTGGGTTTTGTGGGATCAGTAATGTCATTAATATAATTAAAAAACATTTGATCATACCTTCCGCTTAGTGTAAATTGTAATTTATCAAATGCTTTAGGTGAGATCATTTGTACATAGAAAGCTAGGTTGTTAACGGGCTGCTTGTGTATATATTCAAACCAGGGGTCTAAGTTAAATTCTGTATTATTAGAATCTGAAAACTCTCCTAAATTTAAATTTATATTCGAGCTGTGATTTTCATCTCCACTATAAATGAAAATATCGCTTTCGGCACCAACAATAATAATATGATCATGTACATTAAACTTCGATTGTAATCTTGCCCAATAGTTTTCAGTATTTGTTTCCAATAATTCTGAAATACCTTTTGGGTAAGTATTAATATTATCGTTCGAATTGTCAGGTAAAAATCGTAAATCCCAATCAATATGATGTTTTTGATATTTTAAAGCTGTTTCCCAATTAAAGAAGCTTTGATTATCAGTAGTGTATTTCAGGGTAAGAATACGCTGAAACTCTTTTAAATCTTCATTTTTATCAGGAATTGAAAATAACCATCCATGCCCGGTTTTATAATCCCAATGTTGTTCGTGGTATTGAAAAGATAAGCCTTCTAACTCTCCTTTTCCGTATAATTTTACAAATAAATAAGAACTGCTTCTAGCATCGGAAGTTTTGTATTGCATTAAATTCCCTAATGAGTCGGTGCGAAGAGAACCATCGTATGAATTATATTCATTTCCTGTCGATTGGTAGTGATTAATTCCCAGGATCATTCCAAATCTATCATCTTGATTTCCTACCAAGAAATCATAAACCTGAGTGTTATTTGATTCTATTCTGAAGTTAGATATGCCTATGTTTTCGATTTGATCAGCATTATAAGTGTTTAAAGTAATTACCCCATTCATGGCATTTTTGCCATATAATGCACCACCGGTTCCTCGTATTATTTCTACTGACTTTGAAATAATTAGTGGTGTAATTTCCCATGTATATGCCGATTGATAAAGATTATCGTTGAACGGGATACCATCAATCAAGATTAAATAATGATTGTTGTTCCATCCTTCGAACATACCTCTAAAACCTACTGTTCGTCTGTCATAATCGTACGAAGGGAAAAAACCGGGTTGCGAATATAAAATTTCGTTTATGTTGGTAAAATTGTACTGATTTATTTTATTTTTTGGGATAACTGTGATAATATTAGGAGCTTCCGATTGCTTTTGTGAAATTTTAGATGCAGAGGTGATTTCAATATTCATTAACTCATCAAGGCTCATATTGTAATAATCTTCAATTGATAGAGTATCTTTTGAATCTTGACTGTAAGAATGAGAATAGTTAATAAGGAAATATAAGAATATGAATAATATCTTATTTGTTTTGTTCATTGTTTAGACAAATTGGAATTGTTCACAGAAAGTACCCTGAATATTCAAATATATGAATAATAAAAAGCTAAGTCAATAGAAGATAATAGTAAAAGAATACTATTTTTAGTCCATCACTTCCCAAATCTTCTTTTTGAAATCGATAATCTCAGGATTATTTAAATTGCGGTCTTTAGTATTGATTGAGAATTTTTCTTTAATATTTACAGGCGATTTACTAAATACAAAAATATCATTCCCAAGTAATAAAGCTTCATCGATATCGTGGGTAACGAAAATTACTGTTCGTTTATCCGTTTGCCATAATCGGCGAAACGATTTCATAAGGTTGAGTTTTAATTTTAAATCGAGTGCTTTTAGAGGTTCATCCATTAAGATTAGATCTGATGAATATGCAAAAGCTCTTGCTATGGCAACTCTTTGTTTCATTCCTCCACTTAATTTGGAAGGAAAGTAATTTGCAAAATCATTTAACTCTACCAATTGGATATATTTGCTGGTAATGGTTTCAATCTCATCATTTGATAATTTATTCTGAAGAACAAAAGCAATATTTTCTTTCACGGTTTTCCAAGGTAATAGCCTTGGTTCCTGGAAAATATATGAAATAATTTTATCATGAAAGCCAATAAATTTTCCCGAATCAATTTTCGTTGAATCGCTAATCATGTTTAAAAGTGTAGTTTTACCGCAACCCGAAGGTCCTAAAATACAGCTAATGGTATTTTCCTCAATCTCGATATTAAAATCTTTGAAAAGAGTATTATCCTGAAATGACTTATTTAATTTCTTTATAGCGAACGACATTTTTACCTCCAAACAATAATAGCTTTTTCAATTCTACGAATAATTATTTCAAATAAATAGCTTATAATAACAGCAATGATAGTCCATGCGATGACCTCGTTTACAATTAAATAAGTTTGTGCTGAGTGCATTAAAGTCCCAATTCCATATTTTGGTTGGCTTAAAACTTCTCCAATAATAATCGCTCTCCAGCCTATCCCCATGGCACTTGAAGCGCCAGAGAAAATAAAAGGAGTAATGGCTGGGAAATAAACTTCTTTAATGATTTTTATTTTTTCAACCTGGTAAACTCTTGACATCTCAATTAAATCGCGATCAACATTTTTAATACCATCTATTACATTGGTACATATAAAGGGAAACATCGTAAGAAAAGCAATAAAGATGGCTACAAAATCAACACTAAACCATATTAAAGCAAGTAAGATTAATGAAATGACGGGTGTTGATCTTATGGTTATGAGTATTGGGTTTAAAAAAGCTTCAAATGATTTATTAACACCGGCCAGAATACCTAGTGTAATCGCAAGAATAAACGAAATAGTAAAACCAATTATGCCTCTCAGGATGGTTGCTCCAATAACTTTTATAAAATTCTTTGAAATCAATAGCTTGCAGGTTGCTAGTATTGTTGATTCGGGCGAAGGTAAGATAAGTTCAGACGTATAAATTACAGAAGCAATTTTCCATAAACTTATTAATATCAATACAGAAATGATAGAGATCATTCTGTTTTTAGAAAATAATTGTTTCATTCCAATGAATTAATTGATGGAAAATTACAAATAAAAAAAGGATTTAAAATAAATGGATAATTTTTAATTATTTATTTAGGTGTTCGTTTATTTTTTTTAATAAATAATCGGGGCGAACAGGTTTTGAGATGTAATCATCGCAACCAAACTCTAAAGCAATAGCTTCATCATCGGATAGGGCATAGGCTGTAAATGCAATAATTGGGATGTTTCTGTTTACACTACGGATAAACTTAGTAGCTTCTAAACCTCCCATTTCTGGCATTCTAATATCCATAAGAATGACATTAATATCCGGATGCTCTTTAAAAATATTTACCGCTTTTTCTCCATTTTCGGCATGAAATATTTTAATATTTGTTTTTTGTAATGCTTTTTCTAGAATAATAAAATTGTGCAATTCATCGTCTGCAATTAAGATGCTTTTATTGCTCCAGTCATATTTAGTTGATGAATTCATCTTGAATTAAATTGGTTTATAGCTTATTATGTTAATTTGGATGTATAATCGTTAAAATATAGACTAAATTTAATAAATTAAAGCTTAATGACAATTGTAAAATTGATTTTAATTCAGAAATTCGCTTAATTTTTTCATTAAAAATTGTGGTTTTGCAGGTTTGGAAATGTAATCGTCGCAACCATAATTTATTGCCAATACTTCATCGTTCGACATAGCATAAGCTGTAAATGCAATAATTTTAACAGATGTATTGTCTTTTCGAATAATTTCTGTTGCTTCCAAACCATTCATCTCTGGCATCTTAACATCCATAATAATTAAATCAATATTATTATTTCTTGTGATTTCAACTGCTTCAAGACCATTTTTTGCATAAAAAATATTGGCTTTGGTTGGTTTAATGATAGTTTCAAGAAATTTATAATTATTAATCTCATCTTCTGCGATTAATATATTCTTACCTGTCCAGTTATATGTAGGAACTGATTTAGACTGAAGAACTTCTTTTTTGGACACTGTCTTAATAGGATGTGTAAAGTAAAATGTTGAGCCAATATTTTCTTTGGATTCAACCCAAATTTGTCCATTGAACTGTTCAACAATTTTTTGGCAAAAAGAAAGCCCTAAACCAACACCACCATACATCTTATTTTTGTTCGTTTCTACTTTCCTGAATAAACCGAATATCTCATTTTTCTGATCTTCAGATAGTCCTATTCCTGTATCTTTTACATAAAATTTGATGGTTTGATTTTCTTTATCAATTTGGTAACCAAATTCTATTTGTCCTTGATCTGTATATTTAATGGCATTGTCAAGAAGTTTGGAGAAGACTTGTTTTACTCTGTCGGGATCGGTATACAGAATAACAGGTTCATTTAAGCTAATAAGTTTTAAGTTGATGTTTTTTCTTTTCAACTCATCTGACTCACGGTAAGTTTTTAGAATGTCAGAAAGAATTTTATTGATATCTGTAATGCTGTTATTCAGAACCACTTCTCCAATTTCAAGTTTTGCAATATCAACAATGTCAGTAATTAAATTGAGTAAGGAATTAGAATTAAACAAGATCAAGTTTAACATTTCCATCTGTTCTTTGGACGGATTTCCAGTCTCAAGTAATAACTCCGAAAAACCTACGATAGCATTCATTGGAGTCCTTATCTCATGCGATATATTGGCAAGAAAAGAACTTTTTAAACGATCCGATTCTTCGGCTTTGTTTTTTGCCTGTATCAAATCTTTTGTTCTTTTATCAACCATTTCTTCAAGATGGTTTTTATGAAGCTCAAGCTCAGAATGCTGAATTTTGATTTTTTCTTTTTGGGAATAATTATATTCCATTTGAGTTTTTAACTCTTCCTTTTGAGTCTCAATTTTTTTTGTTCTTTCCTTAACTTTTTGTTCAAGAAGTCTTTTATCTTTCTTTATTTTCTTTTCTCTCAATAGTATAATTAAGATTATGATCATTAGAAAAAGAATAATCTCTATACCTATAAACCATGCTGTTTTCCAAAATGGGGGTGTAATAATCAGATCGATTGAATTTTTAGAATTCCAGATGTTAAATGAGTTTTCAGCCTGTATCTCAATGTTGTATTTGCCAGGAGGTAGTTTGGTAAAATTTATTTTGTTTTCACCTTTTAAATCAATCCATTCTTTACTTAATTTCTTTATTCTGTATTTATACAGGTTATTATCTAAATATTTAAAGTTAAGAAGAGCAAAATATATTGAAAATGGATATTCATCATAACGAAGTTTAATCTGAGATTCAAAGGTTAGAGGATAACTAATTGCTTGATGTTTACCATGGTGTATTTCTTCATTACTGATAAATAGTTTGGTGAAATGCAGGGAGGTTTGTGTTCTGTCGGGTTTAAAATCTGCAGGATTGAGATAATTAATACCATTTATTCCACCAAAATAAATCCATCCTTTCTTATCTTTAAAACTTGAGTTTTGATTAAATTCTGTATTCTCAAGTCCGTTGTTTATTGTAAAGTTAGTTACCTCAAAATTGTGAACTGTAAATTTACTTAGAGCACCATTAGAACTTAACCAAAAATTGTGCTCATTGTCAAGTTCTATGCTGTAAATAATATTATTTGCCAGACCATCTTCTGTTGTATAGTGAGAAAATGTTTTTTTTTGGTAATCAAAACAATTTAACCCTCCGTTAAATGTACCAATCCACAGGTTCTTATCTGGTCCTTCTATTAATGATAGCACATAGATGTCGTTTAATGAATTTGGATTGTCTGGTTGATAAGTATAATGTGTAAAGTTATCTGTATCAGGATTATATTTTTCCAATCCGCCACCGGCAGTTCCAATCCATAAAATCCCATCCGAAGTTTCATAAATTGTATTTATGAGATTACTTGCTATACTTGAGTCATCTTTATCGTTGTGTTTATAATGTTTAAACGAATGGTCGGAGTAGTTAAATTTATTTAACCCTCCACCGCGAGTTCCGATCCAAAGATTACCCTTTGAGTCAGAATAGATGGTTTTTATTAAATGATGACTTATACTTTTCGGATTGTCAGGATCATGCCAGAACTTTGTTATTTTACCTGTTGTACGGTCAAGCAGATTTAATCCATTGCGAGTGGCTATCCATAAATTATGATATTGATCTTCGCAAATATCAAAAATAAAATTTTCACTTAAACCTTTGTTATTATCCTGATGTTGAATATGGCTTATTGTATTTTTTACACGATCATATTTTTCTAATCCATTTTCTGTCCCTATCCATAATATTCCATCAGAATCTTCATAAAAAGCCCAAACATTATTACTTATAAGGCTTATCTGACTAACCGGATCAATGCTTAAATGATAAAAATTGTCGTATAGAAGCTTGTTTACACCACCACCTCTGGTTCCGATCCATAATAATCCTGTTTTATCAAGGTATAAATCTAAGATATGATTGTTGTTAATTGAATTATCATCATAAGGATTATACTCAAAACGGGTAATCTTATTTTCTGATAAATTATATTTAATCAATCCATAATTTCTGGAACCTATCCATATATTTTGATCGTGATCTATAACTGCTTTATTTAAAATAATGTCATTTGGTAGTTTTAGCTTTACTTCTTTAATGGTGTTTTCTGAAATAAATAATTTAAATATTCCTTTATCAGTAATGATCCATAACAAGTCATTATTGGTTCTGTCTTGAAGTATCTTGTTAACTCTATTGGTATTAGCAAATACGCGTTTTTTATTGATGGATAAGGTATTTTCAATTTTGGATAACTTACTATTTATTTTTAATAATTGGCCACTACGTGTACCTAGCCAAATATTATTCAAATGATCTTCAATAACCGAGGTTGCCTGAAAATGGTCGATGTTATTTTCTTTTAATAACCGGTTTAAACCGGCATCAAATTTTTTTGTTTCTAAATTGTATCGGTCAACACCATCGTTAGATCCTATCCAAACATTTTTTCTACTATCTTCAAAGAGAAAATGTATCGTTGGATGGTAATTTGAATGATCTTTTTTAATGATACTAAACTGCTCCGATTTTTTATTAAAAATATCAATTCCATTATCTCGCGAGGCTACCCAGATATTGTTATCAGAAGTTTCAAGCAAGTTGAGAATAAAGTTGTCAGATAAGGAATTGGTATCTGATAATTTGTATTTATAATGAGTAAACTCCTTTCCATCGTATTTGTTAATACCTTCAGTGGTAGCAAACCACATAAATCCTTCGCTATCTTGTATTGTTGAAAATACATAACTTTGCGAAAGACCATCTGTAATGGACAAACTCGAAAACTTAATATTCGATTCTTGCGAAAATATATTAAGCGAACAAGATATTAATATAAGCTTAATGCATTGCTTCATATTTTTTAACCCCTAAATTAAAACGAAGTTGCAAAACTATAAAATATTTACATTTAATGTATTCTAAATAAAGTTAATATATTTTTTATTCTTAAGGAAGAATTAATCCAAATTTAAAAAACTACTATCTGGGATCTGACCGCCAATTATTTTAGGATCTAAATTGAAAAAGATTTGAAAATACGAATAAATATCTTTTTTTACTGTATTAGATTTGGTAAAACGCAGGTTTGATCTCGGTATCGACGATATGGCCACATCAATATTTGGTATAATACCATGGTGTACAATTAGTTTAGCAGCTTCTTTATGATGTTGGTTAACCCATTCCGATGATTGTTTATAATCATTTAGGATTTTTTCTACTTGATCAGGATTATTATTAAGAAACTCAGAATGAACAACTAAAGCTGTTTGAGCAATGGGTGTATTATTCGTTACTTTTTTCCATTCAGTATTCAAATCAAAAATTGGAAATACAGATTTATTTTTATGCATTACAAGACTCACCAATGGTTCAGAAATGACTCCTAAATTGGCTTGCCCTGCGGCTACTGCATTGGCAAGATCTATATGTGTTGGAAAGGAATAGTCTAATTTTACATCTTTGTTTGGATCAATATTATTTTCTATTAACAAGTATTTGAAGAGTACATCAGGTGTCATCCCTTTAGCCATAACATTTATTTTTTTGCCTTTAAGATCTTCCCAGGTTTTAATAGTTGTGTCATTTCCAAAAAGATACAAGGTTCCCCAAACAGGTATTGCACATAATTTATAATCCACCTTTTTATTGTATAAAATAGCAGCCATGGTAGTTGGGATAACAGCCATATCCACTTCTTCTTCAAGCATTAACTTACGCACTAGTATAGGTTCATTGTAAATAGATATTTCAATATTTTTTTCACTGATTTGATCCAAACTATCTATCATTTTTATCATGCCCATGGACGATGGACCTTTTAAAGTTGCAATCTTAATTATTTCTGATTCCTTATTTTGTTTGCAACTTATAAGTAAAGTAAATAGTATTAATGTGATAATTGTATTTTTCATAGTCATTAAATTTTAAACAAAGCTAAACAACTTTTATCTTGTTTATGTTAAATATCATTTTTTAGTTAAACAAAATCTTTGTATTTTTGTTAACAAATTAACAGTAAAACTATTTACTCTTATCTGAGAAGCGGATGCACTCTGTTTCAAGGTTAAAGAATAAATCTAATCCGGAGGATTTCTGATGGAAAAGAGAATTGGAACTGCACTTATTTTAATCGAAAACAGCAATGTTGTTCAGCAAATGAACGAAATTGCTTTTAATCATTCCAACATTATTATTGGTCGACAGGGCTTGCCTCGCAGCAATGGCCAAAATATTATATCTCTTGTTCTTGAAGGTACAACCGATGAGATTGGTTCTTTAACCGGTCAGCTTGGACGCTTAAAAGGCATCCAGGTTAAGTCAGTACTTTTAAAGAACAAAACCAATGAAAACAACAGCTAAACTATTTTTTTTACTTTTCGTTTCAATTAGCTCGTTTGCTCAAACCTATGAACTGAAGGGAACGGTTACAGATAAAGAAACCAACGAAAAATTGAATGGAGTATATGTTCAGTTGATTGGAGATAATCAGCAGACATATTTCACGGTTAGTAATCTTCGAGGAGAATTTATAATTCAAGAAGTTTTAAAAGGAAAATATCAGTTTTTAACTTCATATCTTGGATATAAACAATACAGTGATGCGTTTGAGTTAAATTCTAGTTCGGAATTGGAAATTTCGCTTGAAAGAGAAAATATTAACTTAGGTGAGGTGATTGTAAGTAGTACCAGGCAAGATGTTAAAATAAAAGAACTTTCTGTTCCTCTAGAAATTACAAGCAAGAAGGAAATAGAACTTGCATCATCAACAACTGTTGCTGATGTTTTACAACAAGAGGCTGGAGTGACTTTAAGTGGCGATGGTGTTTGGTCAACAGGAGTAAACATCAGAGGTTTAAGTCAGCAGCGTATTGTTATGCTAGTTGATGGTAATCGTATTGAAACGGCTACCGATTTAATGGCTTCTTTGTCGTTTTTTGATGTAGATGATGTGGAACGAATTGAGGTCATTAAAGGAGCATCTTCGTCACTTTATGGAACAGGAGCGATGGGAGGTATTGTTAATGTAATCACTCACGATGGATATTTTAATTCATCAACATATTTTAATGGTAGCTTTAAAACAGGATTTAGTACAGTAAACGAATTATTTACCCGAAAATTGAGATTTAATGCAGGATCTGAAAAATGGTATGCATCGGTAAGTGGAAATATGCGCGATGCAACAGATATTGAAACTCCAGAAGGAACTATTGAAAATAGTCAGTTCGAAGATCAATCCATATCAGCAAGTTTTGGGTATAAAATAAAAGATAATCATATTTTTTCAGCAAAATACCAGTATTTTGATGCCAATGATGTGGGTATTCCTGGAGGTTCGGCTTTCCCGGGTCCGGCTACAGCAAGTTATAAAGATGCAAAACGATCTATGATTTCTGCAAATTATGAAATCACTGATATTTCGGATAAGTTTTCGCGATTAAATTTTAGATATTTTCATCAGGATATTGTCCGTGATGTGGAAATGATTCCTAATACTTTTGTAGAAACAGCTGCATCTATAACTACACCAGAGTTAATCACTCCTAGCGGAACACATATTACAGATGGAATTCAGTTGCAAACAGATTGGACATTTTCTGAGAGTAATAATTTTATACTTGGTATTGATGCCTGGAGAAGAAAATTAGAAACCAGTCGCGAGAAAAATATTCGAGTTGAGATTCTAAGTAGTGGAACAGTCAATAATATTGTTCGTGGCGAAACTCCTATACCTGAATCTTGTTTCGGGAGTGCTGGCATTTATTTTCAGGATGAACAGAAACTATTAAATGATGATTTAAAACTGATTTTTGGTGGTCGATTAGATGGAATTCGAATTGCTAACGAAGAAGCTTTAGATTACGACTACTTAATTGTGAATGGAACTAGAAACGATACGCCTCCAAATCAAAGAATTACTTTTGAAGAAAATGAAGAATACAAAGTTTCGTGGAGTGCTAACCTAGGTATCTTATATAATTTAACCAAAGATTTAGATTTTACATTGAACGCAGGCCGTTCGTACCGAGCACCTTCTTTAGAAGAAAGTTTTAAATACATCGATTTAGGTAATATGGTTCGTTTAGGGGATCCTAATCTTGATCCTGAAAAAGGCTACTCTGTTGATTTAGGTATTCGATTATGGAAACCTAAATTCAACTTTAAAATCAATGGATATATCAATTGGTTAACCGATATGATTGTTGAGGAATCTGGTGAGTTTATTTATTCTTATACAACAGGTGTTGTTGATACCATTCCTGCTTTAATAAATGCAAATGTCGAAAAAGCTCGTTTGTATGGTGTTGATTTAAATTTCCAGTACAACTTTTATAAAAACTGGATTGTTTATGGTTCAGGTTCATATGTAAGAGGTGAAAATACAAAAGATGATACCGATTTACAATTAATTCCAGCTGCAAACGGAAGGTTAGGTTTAAGATATAACTTACCTAAATATTTTGGTGTTGATTTGATTGCCATAGGGTCTGCCGATCAGGATAAAGTTGCCGATGGTGAATCGGAAACAAAAGGATATGCTCGTTTCGATGTACGTGTAAATTCTGCTTTAGTTAATTTGGATTTTGCACGAGTTCAGTTTTTTGGTGGAATTGAGAACATAGGTGATCGTGCATATAGTAATCATTTGTCGACAAATCGGGGAACAATAAGTATTGAACCCGGAAGAAACTTTTACATAAAAATGAAAGTGTTGTTTTAATATAGTTCATTCCTGCGAACTTGTCAGCTGATAGGAAGAAGCAGGAATTCATAAATAATAAAAACTTAAAAAATCAATATAATGAAATTTACTCCAGAGCAATACAGAATTAAGGATCAGCGAATGAAACCATTTATTGATCCAGAAGAGATTTGGGATTACATTAACAAAACAGAAGCAACTCCTGAGCGCGTGCGCGAAGTAATTGCAAAATCTTTAAATAAAGAACGATTAAATCTTGAGGAAACAGCGGTTTTAATCAATGCCAAAGATCCTGAATTAATAGAGGAAATTAAACAAGGAGCAAAAGATTTAAAAACAAAGGTTTATGGTAATCGTATTGTTCTTTTTGCACCTTTATATGTTGGAAATAAATGTACTAATAATTGTAAATATTGTGGTTTTAGAGCTACCAACAAAGATGCTGTTCGAAAAACTCTTTCAGATAACGAATTGGTCAAAGAAGTAGAAGCATTAGAAGATAATGGTCAAAAAAGATTAATTCTGGTTTATGGCGAGCATCGCGATTATTCACCTGAGTTTATTGCCGAAAATGTAAAAACAGTTTACAATGTTAAAAAAGGCAATGGTGAGATTCGTCGTGTAAATATTAATGCAGCTCCACTCGATATTGATGGCTTTAGAATCGTAAAAGAAGCTGGAATTGGTACTTATCAGGTTTTTCAGGAAACGTATCATCCCGAAGAATATAAAAAATATCATTTAGGAGGTAAAAAGAAAGATTACAATTATCGTTTAACTTCTTTAGATAGAGCACAGGAAGCAGGTTTAGATGATGTTGGTATTGGTGCTTTATTTGGACTTTACGATTGGAGATTCGAAGTAATGGCGATGGTTCGTCATACAAACCATTTCGAAGCTTGTTATAATGTGGGACCACATACTTTATCTTTTCCACGTATTAAAGATGCATCTTCTATGGATGTTGATCCAAAATATATGGTAAACGATTATGATTTTGTAAAATTAATTGCGATACTTCGTTTAGCCGTTCCATATACAGGAATGATTTTAACTGCACGAGAGTCAGAACAAGTGCGTCGTGAGGTTATGCAGTATGGTGTTTCTCAAATTGATGGAGGAACAAAACTAGAACTAGGTGCATATCACGCAAGCCAGAATGAAGAACAAAATCTTAATCGCGAACAATTCGTTATTAATGATAATAGATCGTTAGCAGAAATTATTGATGAGTTAATTGAGAACGAATATTTACCATCATTTTGTACAGCTTGTTATCGTTTAGGTAGGACAGGGGAGCACTTTATGGAATTCTCCGTGCCGGGATTTATTAAACGCTTTTGTACTCCAAATGCAATTCTTACTCTAACTGAATATTTGGTAGATTATTCTTCGGAAGAAACTGCAAATAAAGCATGGAAAATTATCGATAAAGAAATTAATGCTTTAGACGAAAAAGTGGGTAATCAGGTTCGAGAGCGTATTGAAAAAATTAAACAAGGCGAAAGAGATCTTTATTTTTAGTATAGAACTACGAATTTAGAACTACGAATTAAAAATTGTAATTTAATTGTCGAAATAATAATTAAGGATATGTTTGAAAAAAGAATCATCGGTATAAATGTTCTGGATCGAATAAAAGAGGCGGGCAGAACACAAGAGGTTTTAAGAAAATATGCTACTTCTATTAAAACCCGTTTAGGTTTTCATGAGTTATCCGAAGATGTTTGCAGTAGGAATGGATTTGTAATTTTAGAATTAACTGGAAAAAAATCTGATTGGGATAATCTTGAAAATGAGTTAAATGAGATCGGAGGTGTCAATATCCAGAAAATGTCTTTTGACTTAAGTAAATAAATTTTGTAACTTGATAAACTAAATTAAAAATAAAATTATGGCTAAAGAAACCAGAATTTTAGGTATTTTAATTACTGATCGACAAAAAGAAGCAGGTAAGGTACAGAATGTACTTACTAAATATGGTTGCTCAATTAAAACCCGCTTAGGGTTACACGAAGTAACAGATGATGTTTGTAGTACAAGCGGACTTTTGTTACTGGAATTAACCGGGGATGTTTCAGAAATGGACAAACTCGAAAATGAGTTGAAAGCAATTGAAGGTGCTCAGACTCAGAAAATGATTTTTGTGGATTAAATTTTAGGGTATTGAAAGAGAAAAGCGTGGATTTAGGTTTCCACGCTTTTTTTTATAATTTAGCTATAAAAAGTGCAATGTTTAAATTTTCAAATCGTCTTTTAGCTGAATAAAATACTCTGACCATGCTTAAAAATTACCTAACACTTACTTTTAGAAATATTCTAAGGCAAAAAGCATATTCATTTATAAACATTTTTGGATTAGCTGTTGGAATAACCAGTTTTTTAATCATTCTCTTATATGTGTTCAATGAACTAAGCTATAACAGACATATTGTAGATGCTGAAAATAAGTATCGAATGGTTGAAATTCAGTATCCACCGGGGGTGGGAGAACAACATGTAGCAGTAACAATGGGGCCCTTAGCTGCAGCATTAAAGAATGATTTTCCAGAGGTAATACAAAGTTTGCGAATAACAGGCGGAGGAACTCGTTTTGTTACTTATCAGGATAAGAGTTTTAATGAGGAGAATATAAGTTATGCTGATACGAATGTATTTGACATGTTGAGTATTCATTTACTACGAGGAAACCAGGATGTGGCATTAAAAGAAATTAATTCAGTTGTAATTTCTAAGAAAGTAGCTATTAAATATTTCAACTCGATTGATGAGGCAATAGGAAAGATGCTTGAGATATCTAATGAACCATATATTGTTAGTGGTGTAATGGAAGATATAAGCAATAATTCTCATATTTATTTCGAAATACTTATGCCATTTTCTATTATTGATAATAAATATGAATGGGTAAAGGGATGGGGAAGCAACTCATTAGATACGTATATTCAGTTGGTAAAAGGTACAGATCAAAAACAGTTTGAAAATAAATTACCTGAATTTATAGCTAAATATACTAAAGAGTCTTGGAAGGATTTGGAAATGTATATTCAACCTATTTTAGATATCCATTTAAAATCAAATCACATAAAATTTCAGACTTATAATTATAAACAAGGAGATATTAATCAAGTTTATATTTTTTCGGCAATCGCCCTCCTAATTTTAATTGTAGCATGCATAAACTACATAAACCTATCAACAGCAAGAGCGGTTAAAAGATCAAGAGAAGTGGGTATTCGAAAAACAGCAGGTGCTCAAAAAGAAAATGTAATTTTTCAATTCATTGGTGAGTCAGTAATTCTTACACTACTATCTACAATCATAGCAATTGTTTTAGTAGAATTGATACTGCCATATATAAACCAATTATTAGGAACGACATTAGTATTAAGTTTAAATAACTGGACTTTTTATGGTGTCGTATTAATTCTAGTATTTGTATTAGGAATATTATCAGGCAGTTATCCGGCGTTTTATTTGTCAAGTTTTAATCCTGTAAATGTTTTAAAGGGAGCGGCAGTTAATACTCATAAAGGAGGCGCAGGAGCATTAAGAAAAATACTTGTAGTGATTCAATTTGCTATATCCATCATAATAATTGTTTCTACATTAGTTTCGATTTCTCAAGTAAATTATTTCCATAAGAAAGATAAGGGCTATAACGATGAGGCTGTTTATGCTGTTTCATTCCACGAAAATGATGATGAACAGAGATTTAAGCAAATGAAGATTTTTAAGAGTGAGTTGGAAACTAATCCTAATATCTTATCAGCTTCGTTAACCTCAGGAGCAACAGGTGTTTATGGCTCTCAAAGTCAGATTCATGCTGTTGATACTAGTGAAACATCTCTAATGGTTCGTTTCGGAGCAGTAGATGATTTATATTTTGATATGATGAATATTCCTATCATATTAGGACGTAATTTTAGTGATGAATATTCTACTGAAAAAAGCAGTGCAATAATATTAAATGAGATTGCAGTTGAGAAATTAGGATGGAAAAATCCATTAGGAAAAGAATTTAAATCGATTTTTGGCGACACTATTAATAATATGAAGGTTGTAGGTGTAGTTAAAGACTATAACTATTACTCTTTATTAAGTCCTATTGAACCGGCAGCATATTTTTACAATCCCGACAGGTTTTATACTGTAGTTGTTAAGATGAATCCTGCATATATTGAGCAGGCCATGTTAAATATAGAACAAAAATGGAGTGAATTATATCCTAAAGCACCATTTGATGGTTATTTTATGGATGAGATGTTCCGGTTTAGATATAAAAATCAGATTAATTCCATGAAAGTATTTGGTATCTTTGCTGTGATATGTATTCTTATTTCCTGTTTAGGATTGTATGGATTAGTTGCTTATATTGTTACTCAACGAACTAAAGAAGTGGCTATTCGAAAAGCTTTAGGAAGTTCATCTTTTGGTGTTATAAAGATTATCAATAAAGACTTTATTAAATTAATTTTGATATCAAGTGTTATCGCATTACCCGTTTCGTATTATTATATGTCAAGCTGGTTAAATAATTTTGTATATAGAATAAATTTAAGCTGGTACTACTTTGTAATTGCTATTGCAGGGGCACTTTTAATAGCTATTGTTACTAATGTTTTTCATACTGTTAAAGCTGCTTTGAAAAATCCAGCCGATTCGTTAAGGTATGAATAGAAGATATTAAATTTAAATAAAAAGGATCAGGTATATACTTGATCCTTTTCTAATTTTTAAATTAGCAACTATTACAATTTAATACTTTTCCCACTCGAATGATTTATTCATTAAGTGCATAAAAGCTGTAACTTCTAACTTATTCTCTTTTAGTTGGATTTCGGCATCAACAAGTTTATCCATTTTTATAGAATATAGTTTACCTATCCACTTTTTATTTTGAAATTTAAATTTTCTTAGTATTAATGTACCTTTTAGTGCCTTATCGTTATCGGAACTTATTATTTTTCCAAAATAGCTTCCATCTTCTTCATAGATTTCAATTATGGTATTGTCTTTAAAAGTATTCCATGTTCCTATAATTGCATTTGATGGAATAAGAAAGGAAAGCAAAAGCTGTATAAATAAGATTTTCATAATATTAGTTATTAGCATTAAAATCATCAATTACACCACCAGTTAATCTTAGTAAAGTATGATAACTCTGAATAAGATTATACATAGCACTTTGGTAACTCATTGAAACATTCGAATACATTTGTTGTATGTCGCGATAATTAAATGAGTTGATTGAGCCATTCTCGTATTTCTGTTTCGAAAGTTCAAGATTTAATTCAGCTGCTTTAAGGTTTTCTTCTGCTAAAACCAATAACTCTTGACGTACTTCATATAATTCAAATTCTTGTGCAAGTTGGTTTTTAAGCTGTTGTTCCATGTCAACCGTTTCAATCTCTGAAATCTCCTGCTCAATTCTTGCAGCTTGTAATGCTCTTCGTCTTGTCCCTCCTTCATATATTGAGTATGAAACACTTAGATTAACACTTGTATTAAATCCAGAAGAAGAGTTGTCCATATTGTTCATGGTTTCATAATCAGTTTCAGAATTGGAATAACTTCCCGAAGCGCCAGCTGCAATAGTTGGGTAATAAGCACTTTTAGCTGATTTTACTTCTAGTTTATTCATTTCTAAGTTGATGTACTGATTTTTAAGTGTATTGTTATTTTCCAACATTTTAGTTTGAAGAGTAGCAATGTCAAAATCTTTCGATGCTATATCAAATGATGAAGCATAAATATATTCAGTATTTAAATCCTCGGCCATTAAATTATTTAATTGGCGTTTCGCATTGTTATAGGATGATTTTGCCGATAAATAGCTTGATTTGTCTTCTAAGAATGAATTCTGAGCTTGCAAAAGATCGTAGGTTACCGATGTTCCTAGTTCTTTTTTCATTTTCTCTTGTTCATAACGATCGCTCGATAAATTCATTGTTTTCACGGCAATTTCCATGTTTTTTTCAGATAATAACACATTATAATATGCAAGTATTACATCAATAATTGTATTTTCAACAGTAATGGCAACATTACCTTCCGAAAGCTTTTCTAATTCTTCCAGACTTTGTTTTGTAATACGAGCTCCAAATCCACGGAACAATACCCAGTTTAAATCAACTGAACCACTTAACCTGGTATTGGTATAATCATCATTATCATTATTATCCCAAGCTTGGCTTCCAACTCCGGTAAAACTTACTGTTGGCAAAGCCCCGGTACTGCCCCATGAATTATTGAGCTCGTTTATTTCGTGAGATTTCTTTATGGTAACAATACCATAATTATTTTCTAATGCCTTATTTACCGCATCTTCAATACTTAGTCGGTTTAAATCCTGACTAAATATTTGAGCGCTTGATAAAAGAAGTGCTAAACTCATTATTATTTTTGTTTTCATTTTTAACTTTTTTGAAATTGATTAATATGTCATACTGAGCTTGTCGAAGTATGAGCTGTTAGTTGGGAATAGTTGTGCATACTTCGATAAACCTGTCTGCCGAAAGGCACGACTCAGCATGACAACTATTCTCTGCTTATATTAAAAATCTTTCTCCATCGCTTTTTCAAGTGTCACATCAATTTGATGATTGATAACTGCTACTTCAACAGATTCTGGTGTAATGATCTCATTTGAGAATAATCGTTTAATTCTTAATTTGAACCTATTTACAAGTACAATCAATAATGGAAGAATTAACAGGATAAAGATTGTTCCGAATAAAATACCATATGCTAGTGCAATTGCCATTGGAACCAGGAATTGTGCATCAGGACTGTTTTCAAGAATTAGAGGCATTAAACCGGCAACAGTTGTAACTGTGGTTAACAGAATTGCTCTAAACCTTGATTTACCAGCATCAATTGCTGCATCTAATACGGTCATTCCTCCTACAAGATTCTGGTTATATTTCGATAAGAACACAATAGCATCGTTAATAATTGTACCCGATAGGGCAACAAAACCCCATAAACTCATCATAGATATTGGTTCGCCATGAATTCCATGTCCCCAAACGGCACCAACAAAACCTAATGGAATCATTACCAGAATCATTAATCCCTGGATGAAAGATTTAAAGTAAATCATAATGATTAAAACAATTACCAGGAATGCAATGCCGAAATATTTTAAAATACTTCCCATTTGTTCGGCAGTATCTTTCTGCTGTCCTTGATGCATGTATGTTATGTCTGGATGGTTTTCCATGATATCAGGCATAATTTCACTTTCGATATAATTTAAAATATCTGGTGTCGATTCACTTTGATCTTTCAAATAAGCATCAACGCGGATTTCAGTTCTGCCATTGTATCTGTTTATTTTACTCATGCTTCGTTGAGTAGTAAGGTCGGCAACACGCGATAATGGATATTGTCCGCTTTGGGTATTTATCATCATGTTTTCTAACTGACCAACAGTTTCTCTGTTATCTAAAGGATATCTAACATAAACCCAGATTTCGTCTTTACCTTCTTGCATACGCTGTGCTAATGCTCCATAATATCCATTACGTACCTGTTGCATTAAAGAGTTCTGAGTTAATCCAAGAACATAAGCCTCAGGTTTTAAGGTAATTTGTATTTCCTGACTACCGATCTGACTGTTATCAGTAATGTTAAACAGAGAAGGCATTTTTTCAAGTTCAGTTTCCAATTCTCTTTTGGCTTGATCCAGTTCATCAGTATCGTAACCAAGTAAGCTAATTGAAACAGGTGCACCAAAACGATTCGATGCTCCTACTGCATATTTGTATGCTTCTGGAATTTTTCCTGTTTTTTCAGAAATAGCTCTTTTTATTAACTGATCGTTAACTTGAGTATCTTCTAAAGGATTTAAGAAAACTCTGATCATACCTGCATTAGTCCCAGATTCTGTTCCGCTGAAGGAACTTCCTATGCTAACCTGTGTTGCAGAAACATAATCAATGGTATCGCTATATTCAGCAGTAAGCTCTTTGTTAACTTCCCAAATCTGAGTTTCTATCCAGAAAAGTTTTTCCTTAGTTACTTCTTCATTAATTCCTGGTTTTAAGGCTAAATCGATACTAAACATATCGGATGGCGACTGAGGGAAAAAAGTAAAAGGTATTTTTCCTCCACCTACTAATCCAAAAGTTAAAATTACAAGAGCTGTTATAGTTGCTAAACTTAAGCCTTTATGTTTTAGAATTCTTCTTATTAGAGGTATGTAAAACTTATCTCTTATATAAGTAAATGCGCTATCAATCCTATTTCTTAGCTTACCATAAAAAGATTTGTTATTCATTGGTTTTAAAACCTTTGGATTAGCCAGGTGACCTGGTAATACAAACATTCCTTCGGCCAATGAAAATAATAATGCTATGATAACAACAAAGGCCATTTCAAACATCATTTCCAGGTTTCCTTCGATAAAAAATAAAGGAGTAAAAGCAATTACGGTTGTTGCAATGGATGTAAAAACAGCAGGTAAAACTTCCATAGTTCCGTCAACAGCTGCTCTTCGTGGACTTTTACCCATTTCAAAGTGAGTAAAAATATTTTCGCCAATTACAACACCATCATCAACCAGAATACCGATTATGAGGATCATACCAAATAGTGAAATAATATTTAATGTTACACCGTGTAATGCTGCTACGATAAACATTCCAAGGAAAGAAGCCGGAATACCCCAGGCAACCCAAAGTGATAATCTGAAGTTAAGTAATAAGGAAAGCATTAAGATTACTAAAATAACACCAACAATACCATTTTGTATTAAAATGGATAATTGGCCATCGATAATATCCAGAAAATCCATTAATATTTCCATTCTGGTATCTTTGTGAGTTTCATTGTACTCTTCGATGTAGTTATTTACATAAACAGAAATTTCTTCCAGATCTTCGGTCATTAATTTCTGAATCATGAAAGTTACACTTGGGTCTCCCTTAACATAACTTCCATTTGGAGTTTCTTCGAACTGAAGATTTACTTTGGCAATGTCGCCAATTTTAACGGTTCTTCCGTTTTGATTTGTTTTTACAACAATATTTTCAATATCTTCAGGTTCAACCGAACGCTGACGACTAAGTACCTTAATCTCTTCGCGTGGATTTTTTATGGTACCACCATGAATGTCAAGATTGTTCGATGCAATTGCCGCTTGTATCTCGTCGAAAGATATATTATATCTTCTAAGTTGCGTTTCGTTAATTTCAACAACAAGTTCTAATTTACTGGGTAAACCCATCATGGTAATTTGAGAAATATAACCAGAGGCAAGTAAATCATCTTCAACACGGTTAGCCGCTTTGTTTAAAGCCAATAAATCGTTAGTTTCTGATGATAATGTAAAAAAGATTGCCATATCCTTTGATCGGTTTTTTGAAACGATTGGCTTTTCTGCACTGGCTGGAAAATTTGAAATTCCATCAACGGCATTTTTAACATCCGAAAGCAACTCGTCCATATCGTAATTGCTTAAGCCTGTAATGGTAACCTGAGCAAAATTTTCGCTCGAAATGGATGAAAATTCTTTTATTCCCGGTATACCACGTATTCCATCTTCAATTAGAGTTGTAACTCCTTCTTCCATTTCCTGAGGCGTAGCTCCCTGGTAAGTAACACCTACTGTAATAACTTTAGATTCTACCAATGGAAATGTGGCCTTTCTCATAGAAATTAAGCTAATTGATCCGATAAGTAAAAGGATTACAATTACTATTTTTCCATAGAAAGGATATTTAACAAATGCTGATAATATTTTCTTCATCTTTTTATGTTTTTAAATTGAATTAAAAGATTAGATTCTAGCAGCAACAGCTGTACCTTCTCTTACATCGGCAAGCGATTCTGTTACAATTAATTCATTTTCACTTACTCCGGAAATAATGTAATAATCTTCTAATGTTCTTTCGATGCGAACTGTTTTTGAAACCAATACGTTATTCTCAATTACATATACTTGGTTGTTATCTAAAAGTGCTTCGCGAGGAATCTTAAATCCGTTTACATTTTTCGAAATGCTAAATTCAACATCAATATATTCACCTTCAAGGAATGCGTTATTTCCATTTGGATAATAATCGATGTAAATATTTATTGATTGAGTTGATGCATCAACAAAGTTGGCTATTCTAGAAACTTTACCTTTTTCGGTATTGTTAACACCTATTAAATTAACAGAGTTCCCTAGTTTTATCCATTTTGCATCTTCTGGTAAAACAGGAACTGTTACTTCTAATTTATCGGTACGAATAATTGAAGCAAGTTCAGCCCCCATACTTGCAACCGAACCAATTTCTTTATTTACTGTTTTAAAACTGCCATCGAAAGGAGCGTAAAGAGTATATTTGGTAAGATTTATTTCTTGTTGGCGAAGCGAATAATATTCACTTAATACACCTTGCGATGCTAAATATATTTGCTCTTGCTCCGAATTAGTTTTTGGGAGTTCAGGTAAGTTAGCATCAACTTTTATACAGTTAAAGAAGTTTTTCCATTTATTATATTCATCCGGGTAGTCAATATTAATATCAGGTAGTATATTCGAAATTGTTCTTAAGAAACTACTCTTACCAGACATTAATGCTGCTTTTGCATCTTCACTATAAATCTCTATTAACAGATCATTCTTGCTAAAATTCTGCCCGCTTTTAAATGCTATGTTTCCTTGTATTATTTTTCCTGTAACTTCGGCAGATAGCGAAATGTTCTCATACGATGATATTCGACCTCTATAAGTAATGTTAGAATCGAAATTTTTATTTTCTGCTTTTTGAGCTTTTACATTTAATAGAGTTTTAGCCTGATCGTTCTTTTTAGGAACAGGTTTACTCATGATTAATTTGCCGGTTATCATAACAGATAAAAATAAAACTGCTATTGCGGCAATGGTGTAAATAATTTTTGTTTTCATGATAATGATATTTTAATGATTATATAATTTCAATTTCTGGAGCAATGTTAGGGAGTATCGAGCGTACTATAAAATCTATTGAACCAAGTCTAGGGATTTTTAAACAAACATCTTTTTACCTTGAATAATGGTTTTATTTGACGATTATTCGATAAATGTGTACATTCGTTAATGGAAGAAAAGTGTTGGTTCAAAAAACTTGAACTCTTGTTGGAGCCCCAATAAATTTGACAAAAAATCAGATTATGAAGACAAAAACATATATTTCAAATTGGTTTAAATTTATTATTTGGCTGTCATTTGCAGTTCTTTTTTTATCAACAGGGATTTATTTCTTTCCTTTTAAATATGCGCTTATTGGAGCTTTGGTATCTTCGTGTACTTTTCTGGCTATTTTAATAATAAATGAATACTGGCTTTTTCCACGATATTTTGTAGAAGATAGAAGGAGATTTATTCTTATCAATCTAATAATAGTATTTATATTAACAGTACTTAACTTCTACTTAGATTATATACTTACACCCAGAGAGTTATCGAAATTCGCAGATACTCCTAAAATGGATATGCCAATATATTTCCCAATACTGCGTTCTTTTGGGATGGTTTCAATGGCTAATTTTATTAGTATAACATTATTGTTAGCAACAGAATTAAAGCGTAAGGCAGAGAATGAAAAGCAATTAAAAGAAGAAAAGTTGGGAACTGAAATCAAGTTATTAAAAGCACAAATTAATCCACATTTCATTTTTAATGCTTTAAATAATATTTACTCACTTACTTATACTAAAACAGAAACAGCACCCGATAGCGTTTTAAAACTTTCAGAGATGCTTCGTTATGTTTTTTATGATTGTAGTAAAGATCAGGTTAAATTGATAGGCGAAGTAGATTATATTTCTAATTTTATAGCTTTTCAGCAAATGAAATCGGAACACGAACAAAAAATTCAGTTTGATTTTACAGGTATAAAAAAGGATTTGGATATTTCTCCAATGATTTTTATTCCTTTTATAGAAAATGCATTTAAATACAGTAAAATTGAAGAATACATAGATGCATATGTGCAAATAAAAATATCAACTAATCATAATACATTAATATTTGATATAAAGAATACAGTTCCTAATCAAGGGAAAGCATTAGCGGGAAATGGATTAGGTATTAAAAATGTTAAGCAACGATTAAATCTGCTTTATCCTGATAAATATGATCTTCAAATCGAAGAAAATGAATCAAGCTATTCTATAAATCTTAAAATTACTGTGTAATGAAAATAAGATGCATCGTTGTTGACGATGAGGCATTAGCCCGAAAGTATATAAAAGATTATATCACAAAAATACCTTTTCTCGAATATGTTGGTGATTTTAATTCCCCATTAAAAGCATACGATTTACTGGAACAAGGTAAAGTTGATTTAATGTTTTTGGACATTCAGATGCCCGATATAACAGGTTTAGACTTTTTAAGAAGTTTAAATAAAAAACCTTTTGTTATACTTACTACTGCTTACAAAGAATATGCACTAGAAGGTTATGAGTTAGATATCTCTGATTATTTATTAAAGCCTTTTTCATTTGATAGATTTTTAAAAGCAGTGAATAAAGTAAATTCACAAATTCAAAAACAAGAAAAGAAAGAAGAAAAAAAATCAGATTATAATCAAACTGATTTTCACGATGAATATATTATAATTCGAGCCGATAGAAAATATTACAAAATTAATTACGACGATTTAATTTACGTTGAAGGACAAAAAGCATATGTTACTTTTCATTCCGAAGGTAAAAAGAATGTTACAGCCTTAGCTTCTTTAAAAGAACTGGAAGAAAAACTACCCGATAAGAAATTTATTCGTATTCATAAATCATATATTGTTTCGGTTAAAAAAATAGACTCATTAGAAGGTAATCAAATTGAAATAGCCGGAGAGAAGCTTCCTGTGGGTAAAAGCTTTAAATCAAAAGTGGACGACTTGTTTGGATTAGATGAATAAACTATAGTTGGTTTTACTTGACATTTAGATGATATTGTTATAAATTTAACAATATACCTTATTTAAAACTAATCAAGATGAGCGATCAAAACTGTCCTAAGGTGGAAAAGTGTCCTTTATTTAATGGACATTTATTAAAAAGAAAAGGATCAGAAGATTCTTATAAGAATTTGTATTGTAAAGCTGGTAAAGCAAAATGGTCTGCTTGTATGAGATACCGAACTGCAGAAAAGGTTGGTAAATGTGCCGATTGGGTTTTACCAAATTGCACAATGAGTCTGGATGAGATTGTTGCTAAGATGAAATCAAAAGGCGAACTCGTTGTTTAAAAAATATCTAAATTCTAAGTGCTAAATAATGATCTATATAGAAGAATTTCTTATCTCATTATCTACTAAATTTCGTCAAAATTTATAAAAACTTATTTGTTTATCAGATAATTATACTTAACTTGTATTAAATAGGTGACAAATAGAATATTAATCTTATTTCTGATTAGCTAGTACTAATTATAATAATAGTGGATTACGTTATGATTGATGATTTATATATAAGTGATACACCATCGACACCTTCAATTGAGTTTAAGAAATCTGGATCTTTAAAAATTGAAGGAAAATCCTTGCCTGAAGATCCAAAAAGATTTTTTGGTCCATTGTTTGAGTGGGCTGAAGCGTTGGATTCTGAAAGTGTTAATATTAATATCAAATTAGAATATGTTAATACTTCATCGTCGAAAAGAATTATTGAGTTTCTGAAAATCGTTGATAATAATAAAAAGATTCATAAGATAGATTTAAATTGGTTTTATGAGGCAGATGATCCTGATATGCTTGAATTTGGAGAGATAATTGAGCATAATTTACGGAGAACCAAAGCAAAGTATATATCTTATGAAGATGAATATTAAAATAAACTAAAAAATAAGGTCATTTGACCTTATTTTTATTTTCTATCAACAGCAATGGCAAAAACCATTGCTACTACCCGATACAATAAATGACCGAACTTGGTGTAAGGCAGGTAAACAATAATAAACCATACACAAACCAAGTGAAAGAAATACAAATGATAGGCTAAGCCCCAATTTAAGAATCGGGCAGCTTCAACTAGCACTCCCGATAGTGTAAGTAAAAACATGGATACCAAGAATAGCCAATCGGTATAAGTGCTATTCCCAAAATCTTTTTTGTTAAACAATCTGTTGGCAATCATTATTCCTAATCCTACAAATAACATAATAGCAGCAATATTTCCTGCTATTTTAACAGGATGTTCTAATCCTAATGGATAGTTATGAGTTACTGTTGCATATATAGCAAAAACTGTAACTGCTAACAATAAAATAAAACCATAGAAAACTAATATGTGCGCAATTTTTCTTGTTTTTTGAGCTGAACATGCACTAAATTTGGAATGTAGCATTAGTTCTTTACGAATTGAGAATAGATTTTTAATAAAGCTTCCTTTAGGGTTTAAATCTGGATTTTGCTTTTTCATATCATTCCAGAAGTTTCGCAAACCAACAATTCCTAAACCAATGCTTAAAAACCATAGCAAACTAAATGAACCATTTAACCAGGCATGTGGAAAGAATTTTGAATAATTTACAGGTCCTTCTGGAATTTGTAGCGTTCCAGCCAAATATAAGATTGCAGATATTATAACAATTGGTATTATCAATGCTATAGGCAAGAATTTTGGATTATTTAATATTTTACCTAAGAATTTTGGTTTTGCATAATGCTGATAAGAAATTTCACGAACAGCCGATATGACATCAGCAGGTTGCACTCCACGTGGGCAATATGTGCTGCAATCTCCACATTGATGACAAAGCCAAATGTCTGGATTTCCTATCAGTTTATCTTTCATTCCCCATCCTGCCCAAATCATTTCTTTTCTTGGGAAAGGTCTTTCTTCTGGAGCTAATGAACAAACAACCGTACAGTTCCCACACTGCATACATTCGTTTAGCGAACTTTTACTTACCTGTTTTAGTTGCTTTTTGAATTTTATATCGGGATTTACTTCAATCATCTTACTTCAATTAAAAATTAATAATTAAGAATGAAAAATGCTTTTAATTATACATTATTAATTCTTCATTTTTAATTAGGTGCTACATATCTTTAAAAGGATTTGGTCCTATTAATTCAATTTCTTCCACGTAATCGTTAATTATTTGTGGGATTTTATCATAATCTGTTATTTCAACAAATTCAGTTCGTATTCTTTCGGGTTCAAGCATCATAGTTTCTAATGTTTCCTGAATATTCTCGCCACGAGTTTCGGTTAATTCACTTCCTTGAATAAAATGGCACTGATAATCATCGCCGGGTTTACACCCAATTTGTAAAATACCATCATAGCCTTTCGAAAGGGCATCCGAAATCCAGACTTTATTAACCGAACCTATACAACGAACTGGAATTACACGAACATATGGGCTGCATTTTAATCCTTTTTGTCCGGCCATATCCATTGCAGGGTAAGCATCGTTTTCGCAAACAAAAGCTAATATTCTTGGTTTTTCTTCAAACTCATCTGGAACCTCTACGGCTTTAATCATAGCAGAAACAGAGTTGATAGAATAATCGGCAAAGCTGATAACCCTTTCAGGACAAGCTCCTAAACAGATTCCACAACGACGGCATCGGTTAGGATTTTGAATCGGTGTTCCTTTTTCATTTTCGTCGTAAGCACCAAAAGGGCATTCTTCGGTGCATCGTTTACAATCGGTACAACGATCTAAATATAATTCGGGATATGATTTATCGCCTGAGCGAGGATGAACAGATTCTCCACGCTTTGTAGCTTCAATGGTTTGAATAGCTTTTAACATAGCTCCAGAAGCATCTGATTTGCTCGATGCAATATCCATAGGTGCTCGTAAGCTGCCTGCAGCATAAATTCCTGTACGTCTTGTTTCGTAAGGGAAACAAATAAAATGTGAATCAGAAAAATTATATTTCAGTTCAGGTAATCCTTTTCCTAAGCGATAATTCAGATTTAAATCTTCTGTTCCATTTGGAACCATACCGGTTGCCAGTACAATCATATCGACTGTTAATGAAATATCTTCGCCTATTAAATTATCTTTAACATTAACCGATAAGTTATTATTATTTTCTGTGATTTTCTGTATTTCACCTTTTGTAAAGAAAATCTGATCGTCTTTTTGAATTTCTTTATAGAATTCTTCATACAATCCTAAGGTACGAATGTCTTTATACACCATAAAAACATTCGATTCCGGACTTAAATCACGAATGTATTTTGCTTGTTTTAAGCTTGTTCCGCAGCAAAAGCCAGAACAATAGGAAAGATGATCTTTGTCTCTCGATCCTGCACACTGAATGAATAATACATTTTTTGGCAGTTTCTTATCAGGATTATTTTTTACAAAATCTTCAAACTCAACATTGGTTAAAACTTTAGGATTTCCATATCCAAGATGTGATAATTTATTTGCATCGTAAGGTTGCCAACCTGTTGCTGTAACAATTGATCCAACTGTGATTTTTTCACTATTCGTATTGTTTAGCTCAACTTCAAATAAGCCGGGTTGACCATCAATTTTATTGATTGTAGTAGATGTATGAACTTGAATACTATCGAATGATTTAAGTTCTTTTAGTCTATCTTCTATTTCCGGTTTGATCAATTCAGCGTATGGTGCAGTAGATGGAATTTGCTTATGTAATTTGTTCAACCATCCGCCTAATTTCGCCTCTTTTTCAATGATATGGACTGTATAACCGGCTTTTGCTCCATCAATTGCTGCTGTAATGCCTGTAATTCCACCACCCACAACTAAAATATCCGAGCTGATATTTTCAGCAATAAATGGTTTTGGAATTTCGGTATTTTGAAGTTTGGTAATCGACATTCGAAGGTAATCTTCGGCTGCCATTTGAGTATCGTCTTCGTTAGGTTCCATACACCAGGCAACTTGTTCACGGATATTTACCCGATCAGTCATAATGTTCTCAGGAAAATCAAAAACATCTGTTTTTACTCTTGGAGAACATGCTGCAATAACAATTCTGTCAAGGTTTTCATTTGCAATATCGTTGTTGATTAAATCAAAACCTTCAACTGAGCAAAGTGATGAATGATTTTTACAAACAGTAACATTTAATTCTGATGAAACCTGGCTTAATTTTTCAATATCTATTGCTTTGCCAATTTCACATCCAGAACATATATAAACTCCAACTTTTTTATCCATTTCTAAATAATTGATATTTGAAATCTGACCATTGTTAATTGATTTGAAGAGCTTTCACAGCTGCCGCCGTTGCATCTTTCACCGATGCAGAAACATCCATAGGTTTTCGACTACAGGCTACCGGAATAATTCCATCTTTTTGTAAATCGGTAATGAAATGATTTTGATCTTTGTTAAGATTTAGATTACTGTCACAAGGAACAATACCTGTTGCTAAAACTGCCATTTCAGCTACGTATTTAATTTTCTTGCCCGATAAAATATCTTCAGCTTCAAGAATCAAATTGTTATTTTCCGTTTCAGTGATTTTACCAACTTTTCCTTTTACCAGTTCAATGTTTTTAGTATCCTCAACTTTGGTTAAGAAATCTTCATTACGACCTGAAACACGCATATCGATATAAAAGATTTTAATTTCAGTTTTTGGATATAATTCCTGAATAGTTAAGGCATGTTTTAATGATGCCGAGCAACAAACAGCCGAACAATATGGTAAATGATTTTCGTCGCGAGAGCCTGCACACTGCACAAATGCTATTTTTTTAGGTTCCGTATTATCCGATAAACGAAGTAGTTTGTTTTCGTTTAATCCATTGGATGCAATAAATCTTTCGAACTCAACATTGGTAATGATATTTTTTGAATTAGAGTAATTCAAATTTTCAATTTTAGAAGCATCGTAGTTTTTCCAACCTGTTGCCGTAACAATTGAATTTACTTCAATTTCTTTGATCTCTTCTTTTGCAGAGAAATCAATGGCATTGTACTCACAAACTTCAAGGCATTTATTACAAGCTTCCTTTTTGCATAAATCGCTATCAATATGATATTTATAAGGAAAAGCCATTTCGTGTGGAAGATATGCAGCTTTTGTTTTCGTGAACCCGTAATTGAAATCGTTCGAACGTTCAACAGGACAAACTTCAGCACATTTACCACATGCAGTACAATTGTTTTTTATGTATTGCGGTGAGGTGCTGAGTTTAACCTTAAAGTTTCCTTTTTCTCCTGAAACTTCAGCTACTTCCGTTGAAGTAAAATATTTAATTCTCGGATTCTGTTTTATTCTTCGGAAGTTAATTTCTAATCCGCAGGTAGGGGGGCAAAGTTTTGGAAAATAGTTGTTGAATTTTACCACATTACCACCAAGATATGCCTCTTTTTCTATGAGAATAACCTCTTTCCCAACTTCGCCAATCTCAACGGCTGTAGTAATACCACTCATTCCACCACCAATAACCAATATAGGTTTCATTAATTAATAATTAAGAATTAATAATTAAGAATTAAAATAACGTGTTCTAATGGTTTGTTATTTTAGATTCTTTTTAGCTGATAATAATATAGAAGAGATAATTTTCTCAATTTCTTTACAATCTCGAAGAAGAATCTCAGCTTTTGATCTTTCTATATAACTGCTTTCTTTTAATAATCTTAACCAGTAGTTAGTTTCTCTGGCTTCTTTATATGCAATGGAAAATTTAGAAATAAAGTCTTTAGTAGATTGGGCACCAACAGCTTCTTCAGAATTAGCACCTATTGACGTACCGCTTCTAAGTACTTGTTTGGACAACTCGTATTCTTTATGATTTGAAATAAGTGATTTGTATAATTCAATTATTTTAAGAGCAAAATCAAAACTTTTTTTTAATATGATATTGTCTTCTTTCATTTATTTCGACTAATTTTTCATTCTTAATTTTACATTTTTAATTAAAGAATTGACTTAAGTCAATTCTTTAATATCTCTCTTGATCATTTCCCACTCATTCGTTTCTGGATTCCATTTACAGTTAGCAAATGCTTTCCAGTCTTCTTTCATGGTTGGGCAATCGGTTCTGAAATAATATCCAGGCCAGCGAGTTTCTTCGCGGAACAGCATGGTTCTAATATGTGATTCAGCTTGCCATAAGCGATGAACATTTTCCCAGCAGCGCATTAATTCGTTATGATCTGAAGCGGCTAATTTTTCAGCATCTTCTTTCATAAATTCAATAAACTCAAGTCCTTTTTCTAACAAAGCTTTCGATGTTTTAAATCCAACAGAAGCACCGCCAGCATATTCGTCCATAATTTTTTGTAATCGGAACATGAACATTTTTGGCTTGATGAAATTTGGATTTACATCTTCATCATTCGCATAGTCTTTGTACTCAGAGAATGTATTTAAAGGTTTTAGAATTCTTTCTTTTAGTTCATTGATTTTTTCATCATCAATATTGATTTCAGATTCGTTATCGATAATAAAAGCCAAAGCTGCTTTTGCTGCAATTCTACCTTCGGTAAACGATCCTGATGAGAATTTGTGAGAAGAAGCACCAGAAGCATCTCCAGCAGCAAATAAGCCTTTTACAGTTGTCATATTATCATATCCCCAGTGATATTCATCTGTAGGAGATAAATCTTTTGGTCCGCTAATCCATGCACCGGAAGCACCAGAGTGTGAGCTAATGAAATAAGGTTCGCAAGCAGAAATTTCTGAAGGACTTTCTTCTGGTGAAATATTGTGTGCAGCCCAGTTTAAAGCTTGACTAATAGTCATATCCAAGAAATCTTCCCAGGCTTCAGATTCCAGCTCTTTCATTTTACGTTTAGCTTCTTTTTCATCAACGATATCGGCCATTAACTTTTTAATAGCTTCATCGGTACGCATATAAATTGGTCCGTTGCCTTCTTCTAATTCTTGTAGCATTAAATAGTTTCGAAGGTTAGCAGGAGTAGGCTGTGAAGTGCCATATGGAGCCCATTTTTCAAGTTCTTCTTTTCTGGTTTCCATGTAATCTTCGCCTTTGGCATTGGTCGCTTTCGATTTGAAAAGTAAGAACCAGGCACCAACAGGTCCGTACGAATCTTTAAAACGAACAGGAACAAAACGAACTTCCTGACAAGTCATTTCGGCACCAGCTTTTAAAGTGAAATATGTACTTGCACCTGAGTTGAATGGTGGATACCAAGAACGACCCAAACCTTCGCCAACAGATTTTGGACGGAAAATATGAACGGCACCACCCATTACATCCAATACGGCTTGAGCTTTAAAAATGTAAAATTTATTTTCGCGAACACTAAAACCGGCAGCACCAACACAGCGGTCGCCATCCATAATAGGTTCAGTAATAAAAACGCGTTCGATATATTCGCCATTATCGCCTAATTCCTTTAAAGCATTTTTAGCAGCTTCGGAAACAATGTTCTTATATGATTCGCCATGAATCATAATCTGCCAACGACCCTCGTTTACATAATTTCCTTCTTCATCTTTCCAAATAGGTAATCCCCATTTTTCGAAAAGGTGCACAGAAGAATCCACATGACGTGCAATGTTTGCAACCAGGTCGTCGCGGGTAATTCCCATCAAATCGTTTTTAACATAGTTGATATAATCTTCAACAGTGTTTTTACCATTTTTTAATCCTAAATAAAGATTGATCGCAGAAAGTCCCATTGCTACAGCACCACTACGTTCCATGGTAGCTTTATCCACAACGGTTACTTTTTTATTGTGTTTTTTTGCCCAGTGTGAGGCTTCGTAAGCGGCACCACATGCTGCCATACCACCACCAAGAATTAATAAGTCAGTTTCTACTATTACAGTTTCGAAATCGTTCGTTATCATGATTTAATATTATTTCAAGTTAAAAGTTAAAATATATTCGCACTACTTTTCGTATAGATTAGTCCCTAATGATTCAGGTTCAGTTCTTAATAAAGGACTTTTTAAATCGTCGGTACCAGTTTGCATTCCTGCGTCAGGTTCAATACTTCCCTCAGGAGTAGTGCGAATTGGAAACTTAAATCTTTTAATTTTTTTGTTGCGGAACTTAACCGACCACATAATAGAATCAGTACTTCGAAGTGGTTGAACTACTGCTCCCAATGGCATAAAATCGGCATATCCACGTATTTCAATTGCTTGTGTAGGGCAAATTTTTACACAACTATAGCATTCCCAACACATATCAACAGCACGATTGTATGCTTTATTTTTTTCAGGATCTAAAATCATTAAATCGTTTGGACATACATATTGGCATGCAGTTTTATCTTGTGCCTTACATCCATCACATTTTTCGTTTATTACGAAACTAGGCATAATTAGGTATTTTTAAGGTTTACCCACAAACATAATAAAATTATTCAAGTATAATAAGGGTTTGAGAGTTATGGATTTAGCTTGATGGTATTGTTGAAATTAAAATATTGTTAATCTGTTGATTAGTTGGTTCTTGAAATGATTTTTGTTGAAAACTCAATCTTATTTAAAATGAGTATAAAGAATTTTAATTCAAATTATTAAACTATTTTTAGAGAAAAAATAACATGTACGCACACGGGAAAAATACAGACAGGCTTTTAATTAGAAAGTTAGAAGAATCTGATATTGATTTATGGAAGGAGTTTTTTATAAATAATCCCTCTTTGCCATATATGGGAATTGATGAATCGAAAACAGCTTATGAAAATGCAAAAGAATGGATTGAACTTCAATTTAAACGATATGCAGAAAAAAGGTATGGTCATCATGCTTTGGTTACAAAAGATACCAATGAGTTTATAGGGATGTGTGGATTACTTACTCAAACAATTGAAGATAAAACAGAAATAGAAATTGGATATTCGTTGCTTCAGAAATTCTGGGGTAGAGGATATGCTTCGGAAGCGGCATTATTCTTTCGCGATATCGGATTTGAACAGGAAAATCTGGATCATCTTATTTCCGTTATTGATATTCGAAATATAGCATCTCAAAAAGTTGCTGTTAGAAATGGAATGATGATTGATCGTCAAATAAAATACTACGATCTAGATGTTTATATTTATCAGATTACAAAGAGCGAATGGCAAAATTTTAAATCATAGTTTTTCTATATTGCATTAACCGGACATACTATTCTACAACTTGAACATAGGATACACTCAGTATGTTTTACAGGTTTTTTATCTTTAATAAAACTCATAACATTAATATCCATTGGACAAATTTTATTGCAAGTACCACACTCAATGCAATCGTTTTTTTGGGGTTTAATTTTAATAATTGCTACCGAAGCAGTTGGTTTCATTACAAGTGAAACTGGACAAACTAATTTGCAGAATGCTCTTTTATCTTTGTAAATAAATGCTAATGGAATGCCTATTGCATAATAAAGTGCATTTCCAGAAAACATCCAAAGCATTTCTTTTTTGTATAAGTAATCTTCAAAAACATTAATATTTATAACAAAAACAAGATAAAAAGGGATTGCCAGTGAGATTAACAGGCTTATATATCTTAGATTTTTGTTTTTTTTGGGGATTTCTTTCTTTTTCCCTTTAACTGGAAGCCAATCAAAAATTGCAGCGTTCCAACAAGCCCAACCACAAAAACCGCGGCCCCATATTAAAGGGCCAAATAATTTTGCAACTGCATAATGAATAAAACCTTTACTAAAAAAACCGACGATTACTAATAATGCCACACCGCCAAGTTGAAAGTTTTCATGATTTATGATAGGGACAAATAGTAATAAACATGGAAGAATCATCATGATTGAAATCTTTCGGCCAATAAGCCTTTTACTACCTTTAAGTATTTTGCGTAACAATATTCCTGTTGAAATGGAGAATCCGATCCATGGAAAAATAACCCAAAATCCCCACCAGCCTATAGTAATATTTAAAATTAATGCTACAAGAATACCTATTATTAACGGAAGTATAACATGAAGTACTTTTTTCATCTTTTTAATTTCTATTTATAATTAAATTTCTGCGATTTACTCTTAAACCACCTTTTCTTTTACTAAGAATGATTGAAATAATAATTGAAGCAGCAATTGTGATTGATCTAAAAATATTAGCACTCATTCCGCCTAAAGCTGTATCGCTAACCTGGAATAAAACCCATGACATGTTCATCAATATATGAAGCCATATTGGTAACCAGATATTTTCTTTCCATTCAATAAATAACCATGCAAACCATGCTGCACCCATTAGTGTTACGATAAAAACTCCCATAGTTTCATTAATTGTACTTCCCTGGTATAGATGTCCTGATGCAAAAGCTACAGCATTTAAAATTACGGCAGGAATAAAACCCCATTTTAACCTAGTAAATAGCTGCCCAAAAAAGAATGCTCTAAAAAAAACTTCTTCAAAAAATCCTGCACAAAAAGTTTTCTTAATGAACTCAATAAATGTTAGCTCTGAATTAAATTTCCCTAAAATAAATGATCCAATCATCATAGGGGAAACCATAATCACGGCCCATAATAACCCTTTTTCAAAATTTTGATCAAGCTTTAATTCTCTTAGAATGTTTTTATACCCAAAAAGTAACCAAAGTAAAATGACTGGCGGAATTATCCACCATGAGTAAGCATAAATCAATCTTAGATAATTTAGCTGAATAGAATTGGATATTTCAAAAAATGAATCTAAAAAGCTACGACCATAAAATCCTATTAAAAAAGTAATGATAAGGATGATATTTTTAAGTATGCTACTTTTCATGATCGTAATTTTGTTTATAGTATTGATTATAAATGTAACAAGTTATGGATATTCTGAATATATTGATCATAAAATTTTGAAGCTGCATCAAGATGATTGCCATCATATTCCCAAAACTCTTTCGGTTCAGAAGCATTTTCATATACTAATTTACCTTGCTCAAAAGGTACTGACTGATCACTTTTGCTATGAATAAATAATTTTGGTAAATCTTTAATTGCTTTAATATCTTCTTTTGCAGAATAAGGTGAAGTGACATATTGTGCAATCATAGGTTTTTGTACTTCGGGGGCAGAAAGAAGTGCCATATCGGTAAATGAACTAATTGTTCCATCAAGAATAAGCGCAGAGATTTTATCCTGGTTATCTTTTGCAAGTTTTGTTGCAATTTGGGTTCCCATGGATGCTCCATATATAACTATTTGCTGATTTTTTAATCTTTGATCTTTAATCATCTGATTAAAAACGATTTGAGCATCATGTGCAATATTCATATGCGTAGGTTTTCCTGTCGATTTTCCATATCCTCTAAAATCAATTGCGAAAACCTGATAACCTGCGTTTACAAGTGGAGTAGTTATAAATGTATATTTAGAAATGTTCCATCCGGCACCATGAAAAAATAAAATGGTTGTTTTTGGTTCCATTGCAGGTTTCATCAGAAGTCCATGTAAGGTGTCTGATTCAATATTAAAATACATTTCATCGTATTGTACATTTTCAATCTCATTCCATTCTTTCGTTGGGAAATAAAATTTATCATCAAACTGAGCTTGTAAAATTGAAATAGTTATTAAACTAATTAGAACTGTTAAAATAATTTGTTTCATTTTAATTGGATTTGAAATTTAGCATTTGTTTTGTTGATGCAATATTAGCTTGAAAGTCTTATTCCACAATAGATTTAGGATATATGACAAGCTTATGTGATGAATGGATAAGAAGTGGTATGAAATACCAAAAGAGTGATGAAAAGCAATAGAATTTAAAACCTGGTTAAGTAATAAATTAGCTTTTGATCATAGTATAAAAAATGGATTTGGAATAAAATCTAGAATTATTCTTTTTGGGCTACGATTATATCTCGCTTGATTGATTTATCGACCATATGCTCAAATTCATCATAAGGATTTTGCATTAAAACATTGAAGTTGTGTGATTTGAATATGCCTGATAATTTTTCTCTATTAACCAGATAAGAATTCCAGGCCATAACAATAACTCCACCTTTGAATAAAACTTTTTTCCACTCAAGTAGGCTTTCATTTAGTAATTCAGAAGGATTCCTGGTGATAGAAGTATTCTTTTTATCATTGGTATTACCGTGAAAAATACCATAAGGCAAATCACCCACGATTAAATGAAACATTTCTTTCTTGAAGTATTTATACGCATCTTTTGTATTACCTTCAATTATTCCAAACTTTTTAATGGTCTCATCTGATTTAAATTCTTGTTTGGTTTTTGCATACTCAAATTCCTGAATGTTGATGGTATCTGATTTATTAGTACTAAAAACTCGTCTTTTGGTTGAGTTATGTTTAATACGTTCTGTTTCTAAATATTTCTTAAAAAAGATACTTGATTCATGTACAGATTTTGAATCTATTTCAATGCCATATACATTAAAACCATAAACCATTCCTTCGAATAGGGTAGTGCCTCTTCCTGCCACAGGATCAAGCATAGTAATTTTATCGGAATAACTATAATTACTTGATAGTAGAGCAACATTAACCATCATTTTGGTAAATAGCTCGTTTGTTTTACCTTGATATTTAAGTAAAGAACTGATTTTATCATCAAGGTATTCATAATTAAACTTTGGCAAGGGGATCAAGCAGATTTTATCATTTATTTTTTCAAGTAGATAAATTGCAAATACAAACGACAGCCGTGAAATTAGTTGTAAATCTTGTTCGGTTAATTCTTTTAATGTTTCAAATGATAAATAGCGGATACCTTCTATTTCGATAATTTTAATATTGCTACATTCAGTAGATAAATTATTGCATGCTATCTTTAGTTCAGCTAAAGCAAGCTTATCAGCCGATTTATAGTATACTCGATTATGTCCGGGGTTTTGAAGTATCAAATAATTCATTTAACTAATCATTTTTTTTACAGAATCTACTTTACTGCGCGATACAGGAATATCTTCATCACAATCTTCTAAATGAAGCCTTAAGCCTTGCGAGTTACCTTTTGCATTCGTAATTTTTGTTGTATTCACAATAAAAGCTCTATGGCATTGTAATATTTCCGGAGAATCATTAAAAAAGTTTACCACCTGTTTTATGGTATTTCTTAATGTTTTACGAACTTGTTTGTTGTCTTTTAGATAATTGATATCAATATAATTTCCTGATGATTCAATATATAGAAAATCATGTAATATAATTTCAAGAAAATCTTTTTGGTTATCAGCAAATATTTTAATCAGCTTGTTTTCGTGAGTAGATTTTTCAATATTCTCAATATTCTTATTCAGCTCTTTTGCAAAAAAAGCATGTTTTTTTAACAGGTATTTTTGTTTTGTAATAATAAGAACTGTAATTGGAATTACTCCGACTACCAGTGTAATCATTTGAAAAGTAATAAAAAACTTCAGACCTACTTCGAAATAGAAACCAAAAACAATAGAAGTGTATAATGCATTACCCAAACCAATTGAAAAGATTACCCAAATTAATGAAACAAATTCTTTCCAGATTTTCCAGTTTTGTTCATTGTAGAATTTTCTGAATAAGTTTTCTAAGATAATCATGTCAAAAATCAAGACAAAGAAAGTTACCAAACCATATCCAGAAAGAACTAATATCTTATTACTATCATTATAAAGATTGATATCGAAAGGTTGAAAAATAATTAAGAACAGTGATACAAAAATGCTAATTGAAATGATCACTTTCCATTTGTTTTCTGCCTTTGGAAATGGTTGAGTTATATAGTTCAGAAAATTCATAATATAGTATATAATTGGGACGAAGATAATAAATATTGCGTTTGAGGCCAATGAAAATAACCAGACTTTCAAGTTCAAAACGGATAATAAAAGATTACAATATATTTTTAGTATTTTCGTTCTTAATTTCTAATAATTAGATATTTATAATGTTTAAATTTTTAAATAAGCCATACCCGTTTAATGATAACTTAAGATATAATGCTAAAATTATTTTTTTTATAAGCATAGGCATTCTTGTATTTTTATTAATTTTTCAACCCATTGATTACAGATCATATAGTAATGTTGATATTTTCTACTTAATTACAGGACTTGCTGCTTCTACATTTTTAACCTTAAGTTTAAACCTGATTATATTGCCGAGTTTTTTTACTCGAATATTTAATCAACAAAAGTGGAATATTAAGAAGGAGATTTTATGGAATATCTGGATTTTATTTTCAATATCGCTTAGTAATTTTTTATTTTATACAAAGTTGTTTGGATTGATAGATATTCGTTTCGGATTGATCGGAAAAATAATGTTGTTAAGTTTCTTACCTGTTGCTGTTTTAATTATTATAAATCAAGATAGGTTATTGCGTTCGCACTTGAAATCTGCCATGAGATTAAATCAGAAATTAAAAGAAAGTAGGCAGTCACAAGATAAATTAATAAATTTTGAATCAGAATACCAAAAAGATAGTTTATCAGTTAAAGTTAACTCTATTGTTGTAATAAAATCGGCTGATAATTATATCGAAGTTTACTATAAAAGTAATGGTGATATAAAAAGCCAGATGGTTAGGACTACCCTGAAGAAATCGGAAACATTAGTAAATGAATATGATTTTATATTTAGATGTCATCGAACTTTTATTATCAATAAGAATTATATTGAAGAAATAACAGGAAGTTCACAAGGGTATAAACTTACGTTCAATAATATTGATTTTCCGGTTTTTGTTTCTCAAAAATATATTGCTGAATTTAAAAAGTTGATTTAAGGTTTTATCCCTAAATATCCGATTTACTCCCTAAAACATTATTTAACATCCCTATTTTTTTCAGGCAGAGTAGTCGCATTATAGTTTTGTGATTAAATAATTAATCGCAAAAACTATGAATAAAATATCTTTAATTATATGTGCATATAACGAAGAAAAAAACATTCAGAATATTATTCGTAATGTGCATAATATTCCGACTGTTTCTGAGATCATAATTGTTAATGATGGTTCTCAGGATAAAACGAAGGATAAAATAATATCTCTAAAATCAGAATTGAATTTCATAGATATTCATTTGCCAGAAAACATGGGGAAGGGGTATGCAATAGCAACAGGAGTGGAATCTTCAACGAATGAATATCTTGTATTTATTGATGCTGATTTATCTAACGTAAGAGCAGGACATTTAAATCAGCTCATTGATCCGGTAATACAAAGAGAAGCCGATATGGTTCTTGGTCAGGCATCGGATACCTTAATAAATTATCACATCAATCCATTTAAATCTTTTTCAGGACAACGAGCACTAATTAAAAATGATGTAATTCCAATATTAGACCGTATAAAACCATCAAGATACGGAGTAGAAACTATTCTGAATTTATATTATCAGGCAAATAATAAAAAGGTTAAACAAGTAATTCTTCATAAATTAAAACACCCTTCAAAATTTGATAAGGCTTACTCATATGTTGCCATAAAGGAATTTTTTATCGAGGGGCATGAGATTATATCTACCACTTTCAATAATATGGACTTAGTAAAGAGAAGTTTAAGAAATAAAATCCACAACCAACTGAACATTAGTGCATAAAAGCAAGAGCAATGAGAATACTTTTAGTTTATCCCAAATATCCTGATACTTTCTGGAGCTTTAAACATGCTTTGAAATTTGTTTCGAAAGAGGCAGCAAATCCGCCATTGGGAATTATTACAATAGCATCGTTGTTGCCAAAGGAATGGAAGAAAAGACTTGTTGATTTAAATGTAGAACCGTTAAGATCAAAAGACATTCGTTGGGCCGATTATGTATTTATTAGTGCAATGAGTATTCAGCGAAATTCAGTTCATCAGATCGTTGATCAATGTAAGGCATATCATAAAACCATTGTTGGAGGAGGCCCATTATTCACTTCTGATTATAGTGCTTTCCCTAAAATTGATCATTTTGTATTGAATGAAGCAGAGATTACTCTCCCCGTTTTTTTATACCATTTAGAAAAAGAAAGCTTAAAAAGAGTATATAGAACAGAAAGTTATGCACGTATAGAAAATTCTCCAATGCCAGATTATTCATTAATAAAATTATCTAAGTATAATTCATTAAGTATTCAGTATTCGCGAGGATGCCCTTTTGATTGTGAGTTTTGCAACATCACTTCGATGTTGGGGCATAAAGTTAGAGTCAAATCTACTACTCAAATCATTAATGAATTAGATAATATTTATAACCTAGGTTGGAGAAAGAGTATCTTTTTTGTTGATGATAATTTTATAGGAAATAAGAGAAAATTAAAAGATGATTTACTACCTGCAATAATTCGATGGATGCAGTCTAAAAATTATCCTTTTAAGTTTACAACAGAGGCATCTATTGACTTATCCGATGATGATGCCTTGATGGATATGATGGTAAAAGCTGGTTTTGATACCGTATTTATTGGAATAGAAACTATTCAGGAAGAGAGTTTGCAAGAATGTAATAAAATACAAAATCGGAGTCGAAATCTGATTCAGAGTGTTCATAAAATTCAAAATGTAGGAATAGAGGTGACAGGTGGATTTATTGTAGGCTTTGATAATGATACATCTACAGTATTTAAAAAGCAGATTGATTTTATTAGAAAAAGTGGAATCATAACGGCTATGGTAGGTTTATTAAATGCTCCAAAAACTACACGATTATATGAGCGCTTAAAAAATGAAGGAAGGCTTTTATTTGAATCATCAGGGAATAATACAGATTATACGCTGAATTTTATTCCTAAAATGAACAGGAATGATCTAGTAAGAGGGTATAAGAATATTATTCAGAAGATTTATTCCGGTAAAAATTATTATCAAAGAGTATTATTATTTATTAAACGATTTAAACCATCTGTAGTTAATAAAACCAGCTTATCAGCCCTTCATATTAAAGCATTCATTAAATCAATTTTTTTATTGGGGATAGTAGATAGATTTAGAAAATACTATTGGGAACTTATATTCTGGTGCTTATTAAATCAACCTAAATCTTTAAAAAAGGCCATAGCTTATAGTATTTATGGCTACCATTTCAGAAAGATCTTTAAAGAAATCATTTAAAATATAATATTATGAAAGAATTAATAATTGACGATTTACATGTGAAGCTGCCCATTATTCAAGGAGGCATGGGGGTTGGAATATCTTTATCAGGATTGGCTGCAGCAGTTGCTAATGAAGGTGGTGTTGGAGTTATTTCGGCTGTTGGAATAGGAATGACAGAACCTGATTACAGGCAAAATTTCAGAGAATGTAATAAAATTGCTTTAAGGAAACAGATTAGAAAAGCAAGACAAAATTCACCAGGGGTTTTAGGAGTGAATATAATGTTAGCAGTATCTGATTTTGATGATTTATTGTGTATTGCTTTGGAAGAAAAAGTGGATATTGTTTTTCTTACCGCAGGATTGCCATTGAAGATTCCTGACATTGATTTTTCCTTATTAGAAAATGCTTCAACCAAGTTTATTCCAAAAGTTTCTTCGGCTCGGGCAGCAGGCTTAATATTTGAATTCTGGTCATCACGGTTTAATCGTGTTCCTGATGGTATTGTGCTGGAAGGTCCTCTTTCTGGCGGTCATCTGGGATTCCGAAAAAAAGAACTCGAAGGTAATCTTGTGCCTTTATCTGTTTTAATAAAAGATACAGTAAAAGAAATAGAGCCGTTTAGGATAAAATTTAATAAAACGATCCCTGTTATTGCAGCAGGAGGTATTTATAACGGGAATGATGTTTTTGAAATCATGCAGGCTGGAGCCGATGCAGTAAAAATGGGAACTCGTTTTGTTACTACCAATGAATGCGATGCTTCATTAGATTTTAAGCAGAATTATTTACAGTGCGATAAAAATGATATTACATTAATAGATAGTCCGGTAGGACTTCCGGGGAGAGTAATTCGGAATAAATTTGTAAATCAAATTAAAATGGGATTAAAAAAACCAATCAAATGTCCATGGAAATGTCTTACAAATTGTGATTATTCAAAGGTGCAATTTTGTATTGCTGAGGCTTTGTTTAGCGCTGCAAAAGGAGAGTTTAATTCGGGGTTCTCTTTCGCCGGGGCCAAAGCTTATTTAGCTAAAGAAATTATAAGTGTTAAAGAAACCATGAAACGCATTAAGGAAGAATTTTATAAGGCTAGCTATGTATTAGAAATGGCTAGTTAGAATCTGGGTTAATATGAAAGAAAGCTCAGCGTTTAGCTGAGCTTCTTTAATAATATTTTATGATAAGCAATTATTCATATCGCAATGAATTCACCGGATTATCTTTGGCTGCTTTTGCTGATTGATATAAAACAGTAATAATACTAAATACTGATATAACAATTATTGGAATGATGAATATCCAAACCGATAACTCCATTTTATTTGCAAAGTTATCAAGCCACTTGTTTAAAGCATAATAAATTACTGGAATGGCTAACACAAATGATATTAATAATAAAGAAATATAGTTTTTAGTTAGAATAACCAGTATTTGCTTAACGCTAGCTCCAAGCACTTTTCTAATTCCAATTTCTTTTTTGCGTTGTGCAGCAGAAAAGGCCGAAAGACTTAGTATTCCTAAAGATGTTATAAATAATGCTAATAAAGAAAATGCTCCAAAAACTTTTCCAAATCTAACCTCCGATTTATATTGATTTTCATAATAATCTTCTAAATAAAAATAATCGAAAGGATTTCCCGGGAAGAAATCTTTATACTGATTTTCAATTTTATTTTGTATTTCTTTTAAATTGTTAGTACTTGCTAGCTTTATAGAGAAATAACCGCCAAATCGTTGTGCTAATCTAAAAATCTGAGGTTCAAAATCTAGGCGTGGCGACTCCTGATGAAAGTTTCCTATAACTCCTATTATGATATTCTCAATACCACGGATTAAAATCTTTTCACCAATGGCATCAGCAGGCTTTTCAAAGCCAAGCAATTCTGAAGCAGCCAGATTTATAACAACAGAGGAGGCATCGGCAGTATAGTCTTCAGAAAAATTACGTCCTTCAATAAATAGGTTTGAATATACATTCGAGAAATTGTGATCTACTTCTGTTACTCTATAATTTTTGCCGGATGTTGGTTCATCACTCACTCTTCTTATTCCTCCCCGGTTAAACATATTATGCATTCCAGGAATAACAGAAGAAAAAGAAACATGTTTCACAAAAGGATACTTCTGTAGTTCTTCTTTAAAAGCTCTTCGTTGATTTATAATATCCTCATCTCCTACACGAGGTGTTTTAATGACTAAAATATCCGATTTATTAATTCCAACTTCTTGTGATTTTAAGAATTGTAATTGCTGATAAACACTAATAGTTCCTGCGATAAGAATAGCAGCCATAAAGAACTGGAATATTACTAGAACTTTTCTAAGTAAGATAGCTCGTTTCGATCCGGTAAATCCAGATTTTAATGTAGCGACAATTTTCTTTGATAAAATACCCCAAATAGGATATGACCCTGCTAATAGTGTTCCAACCAAAAAGATGATTACTATGTTTTGCCAAAACCATGCTTTTTGCCAAACAGCATAATCTAAAGGAATATCGGTTAGTCTTGAAAAGACAGGATAGATTCCTTCCATAAAAACAAATGCTAAAAGCAATGCAATTGAATTTATTAATAGTGATTCAAGTAAAAATTGTTTGATTAATTGTGGAGAAGTACCTCCTAAAACTTTTCGTAAACTAATCTCTGATGCTCTTTTGATTGAGCTTATAGTTAACAGGTTTACAAAGTTGATCCATGCTATTAAAATAATAAACCATGATATGATATAAAGGAAAATAATGGTATTCTTATTTCCATTTGGTTTTAATTCATGCATAAAATGCGATGTAAGGTGAATATCAGCAACAGCTTGTAGCTTATAACCAATTTTTAGTTTATAAGTGGTCATGAATTCCCCTAATTCCTCATTGATGAATTCCTCAATCTTTGAATTGATTTCTTTAAGATCTGTTCCCGGTTTTAACTTTACATAAGTATAAAATCCGCTATATACCCAACCGTATGTATTTACATTTGGGCCAAGTTGATTTTCCCAATTGATGTACGATAAAAGAATATCAGCATCGAAGTGCATGTTTGAAGGTTGAGGTTTAAAAACGCCAACAATCTTAAATGCCGTGTTACCATCTAATCTTAGAATTTCGCCAGTAGGGTTTTCATCTCCAAAATACTTATGTGCTATTTCTTCTGAAATAACCATTGTATTTGGTTCGTATAATAAACTATCTGTCGATTTATAAAGCATGTTAAATGAGAGTAAATCCAGAAAATTAGGTTCTGCCCAAAACATTTTATCTTCATGAAATGAAATCTTATCTTTAGATAAAACGCCTTCTAATCGATAAGCTCTTGCAAACTTTTCTATTTCAGGAAAATTATCCTTGATGGCAGGACCTACAGTAGGACTAGCTGATGCAAATTGCACCATTTCTCCTGTTTCAGATACTCTTTCATAAAGTACCCGGTATAAATGATCAATATCTTCAATATTTTTATCGTATCCATTCTCGTAGTTAGCATAGACTGAAATAAGCAAACATGCAGCAATTCCAAGTGCTAGTCCAACTATATTAATTACGGAGAAAATTTTGTTTTTTAATAGATTTCTAAAAGCTGTTGTAAAATAGTTCCTTAACATAATTGATTTTTTTATTCTATCCGCTGGGCTATAATCAAAAAACAAACCAATATCTATTACTATTTTTTAATCAGTTCGTTAAATGTTTTTTTAACTTACGAATTATGTTCGAATTCGCACGTTATTAGTACGGTTTTGTATTAGATGATATAAACAGGTGTTTGGTTTAATATGGCAAATCCATATTAAAATAAATCTTAGGATGGGAATAGATATTAGAATTCAAGGAATATTCTTAGGAGCAATGAATTGGGATATCATAAAGTTATAAATGTTTATTTATTATTTTATTAATTTTTTCGACATTAAAAGGCTTAACCATATAGTCTACTATGATGCCTGAATTTATAGCTTCAGTTATTTCCTGAGTTTGACAATAGCCTGAAAGGATCATGCATGGGAGATCATCTTTTATTTCTTTTACTTTATGTATAAACTGGAGCCCATTCATCTCGGGCATTTTCATATCCGAGATAACAAATTTTATATCTACATTGTTATTTAGTATATCAATGCCTTCCATTCCAGTGGATGCTGTAATAACATGGTATAAATCTGAAAAATTAATTTCAAATAATTGTGTATTTATTTTTTCATCGTCTACGTAAAGAATTTTTATTTTGTCATTCATCAATGTTATTTTTTAGGTAATAGCACTATGGCAGTAGTTCCTTTATTTAATTCAGATTTAAAATGAAGTGTTCCACCGTGTTCGCGAATAATGTTATAAGTAATTGAAAGACCAAGTCCTGTGCCTTTCCCAGGATCTTTTGTTGTAAAGAAAGGATCTGTTATTTTATGTATATCTTCTTCAGCTATTCCATATCCTGTATCTGTTATCTCAACATTTATTTTGTTTTGATTACTTGACGTCTTAATTAAGATTTCACCTTTACTATCCATTGCTTGTTCGGCATTCGAAAGAATATTTAAAAAAACCTGATGCAGACCACCAACATTTCCAAGAGTAATAACCGGTTTATGAGCAAATTCTTTTCTAACTTCAATACGATGTTTAAGTGTATTTTGTAGCATTACAAGGCAGTTATCAATTATCTCATGGATATTACAGTCTTCATCAGTGGCACTATTGCTTCTGCTGAATTGACTTAAGCTTTTAACAATATTTGAGACTCTTTCTATACCTGTTTCTAATGCGTTTAATAATAATGTTGTGTTGTCATCTTTTGAGTCAACAAACATTCTTTTAAATCCATGATAAGCCCCAGAAATATAATTTAATGGATTATTTATTTCATGAGCAACACCAGCTGTTAGTATACCAAGTGATGCCATTTTTTCTGATTGCAGAAGCTGAGCTTGTGTTTCTTGCAGGTGCTGGAGTGTTACTTTTAATTCGGTATTTTGATTATTTATTATTTCATTTTTCTCAAAAAGCTCTTCGTTCGATGATTTCAATTCTTCATTGGCAGTTTCAAGGTCATCTGTTTTTTCACGAACCAATAATTCAAGTTCATTTTGATGTTTCTTTAATTCCTTTTCAATTTTACGTAAATGTGTAATATCAACCAGTGATATTAAAACCCTGCTAAAAGTATCAGGCTTTTCAGAAATATCAATCCAAGTTATAATTAATTCAATTTTTTCTCCTTTTTTGTTTCTTCGTACAGATTCGAATGTGTTTGATATCTCATTATTATAAATAAGCTTGAATTCTGGACTTAGTTCTTTTAATTCGCCAGCAGCATGCAATTGCTCATAAATGTTAAGTAATTCATCTTTACTATTTACTTTAAATAATTCTAATGCCGATTTATTTAAGTTAATGAAGTTAATCCTGCGAATACATTCAATATTAAAATCTTTATTTTTAGATATTAAATCTTCTATTTTATCATTTGTATTGCCTTTTAGAGAGTCCATGTATTTTTTCACTTTAGAAAAATCTGTTTCCCACAAGGCAACAGGAGCCAAATTAAATAATGATTGGTATTGCATATTACTTAATTGCAGCTCTTTGGTTCGTTTCTCAACTTTTTGTGATAATATTTTGTTATGTTTTTTCTTTAGTGCAAATAATCTATATAAAGAGATTCCAACAATAATTAATGCCAATACTAAGGCAGATGTTAACAATAGAATTCTTCGTTGCGATGAAATTTGAGTTTCTTTTTCGGTTAATGTTAGATTTTTTTCGTTAATCTCAAATTTTAGGCTTTCAGCTTCTTCACCTAATACTTCCAGGTTAATTTTAACCTGATCGTACTCTTGTTCTTTTTGTTTAATGTTATTTTTGAGATCTTCTAATATTCTGTATGATTTATTTAATTCGTTTTGTTGTACTTCTATTTCTTTATTGTGTAATGCCAATTGTTTTTGTTCAGTTTCTAAATTTTTTTTTAGTTCTGTTGATTGTAACTGCAATGTTTCAACTTCTTTAAGGTATTTGTTCAGTTGATATTCTTTATCTGAAATTAAAGCATCTTTTTGTTGAATTTGATTTTGTGATATTAAAAGTGCTTTTTCGTAGTCGTCAAGTTTCTTTTTACTATCCTGAATTCGTTCTTCAAACTTTTTGTAAGCTGCATTAATGTCAACAACGCTACCGCCATTTAATAGTAGATTAGGTTTGACTTCAAATCCGGCAAGCGTAAGATTGGGCATATTAACTTTAAATTCAACCTTATTCGCTTTATCAATAAAATTGATCAAAACAAAAAGTTCATCAATACTATTATCAGTAATTAAGAGCGTGTTATTGATTTTAGCATAATTAAACAACTCCATTAATTTTTCAGAGCTATTACCATCATAATATATTGCATGCAATTCCTGAATATTTGATATATTATTGAATTTCTGAATACTCAGTTTCCTTTTTTGAATTTCAATGTTTTGTTCGGCAGGTTTAAGAAAATCATATAAATCATCATTATTTATGCATCCTATTTTTAGTGTGTCGGATAATTCATTTTTCCACTGAACATTTTCACAAAAGTGCAATATGAGAGCAGCCTTAAGTTCTGCAGAAGTAACTTGAGCATAAGTATTCAAATAACCTAAACAAAGTATAAATATTAATGAGAATGACTTTTTTAAAGACTTAAGTATTTTCATGTTAAAACTAGAATTTATAATTCATTCCAACTAATATGGTTCTCCCTATGCCTAACGTACCTTTAGTTGAAAAACTGTTGGTGTTATTCATTGGGTAATACATTTTTTGGTTAAAGATATTTGAAATTCTCAGGTTTGCAGAAAATCTTTTCAAAAAATTTGGTTTGTAAATAATATTTAATCCTGTATTTAAATATGCTGGTGCAGTATCTCCAACTCTTCCAATTGGTGCTGAATTGAAATCGCTTGGATTACTTAAAGCATAACTGTAATTTGGTTCGGTTTCAGAAACATAATGGTTAGTTAATGCTAAGGTAAATGTGTGGATGTTATATGAGATATTTAGAACTCCCAGAAACTTAGGTGAAAATGAAGGATAAACTGATTTATGGTTTAGATCTTTAGAATTATTATAATTACCAGCTGCATAAATACGCAATTCTTTTAAAGGACGATAATCTAATGCTAATTCTGCTCCAATGGTTCTTATCTTACCAGAATTATTGGCAATTTGAATGGATGTATTATTTTCGATGTAGAATTCTGTAGCAATTAAATCTGTATAGTTGCTATAAAAAAGACTTGTATTAATACTTAACATATCGGAGATGATTCCGGTATGGTTTATCTCAAAGTTATGTATGTATTCCGGGTTTATTCCGCTTACAGCTTTATTTATCCTAAATATGGATAGCTTATTAACTGCTTTTGCATAGATTAGTTTTAAAGAGTTTTTATCATTGATATCCCACAATAAAGAAAGCTCAGGAAGTGCAGAATAACCATAATCAGGATAAGTGTATGTTGCTATAAATGAACTATCCATTATTGAATGTGTAGGGTCAATATAATCATTCCCAACATTTGCATCTAATTGTAATTCATAAGAATAAATTTTTTCAAGTTTTAAACCCGATCTAAACATGATATTATCGCTTATCGACCAGGCAAATCGGCCATAAAAACCCCAAATTTCCATAGGGCTATTTAATGTTTTTATTTGATTGGTAAGACCTAATAAAGGGATGTCCAAATCATCTTTATAATTCCCTGCATATTGATAGTTAGCACCAAATGATAAATGGCTCTTTTTAAATAATTGTATTTTAAGATTAGCATCGGCTTCGTGAGAGTTTTCCTTAATTGTTTGTGACTCCCTATTATTATCTAAGCCGAAAAGGTCAAATAATAATTCAGTTTGAAAATATTTATACTGATACGAAGCATTCAAAAGAATCTTATCGCTTATTTGATAATTGGTTCCTAAAATATATTTGAAAGAGTTAAATTCTGATTTGGTTTCATATTTATCACTCATGTAAGGTAAAGATACCATTAACCTGTTATTTGTATTTCTATCAATAGTAAGCGATGAATATATATATTCACTATTTACACTAATCCCGGCATAACCAAATTGCTCGTTCATGTATTTACCGCTAAAGAGGTTGGTGTCTAAACCCATGTCATTAAAATTCTGGTCGATTCCATCGCTTGTTCCCATTCCTGCGTTAATGGTATAATTCAATTTATCTTCTTTTCTATGAATATTAACTCCTGCACTGTATGTGTCTTGGGTTCCAAATGAAGTAAAAACATCGGATTTATTTTCCTGACTGCTTGTGATAATATTTACAACACCTAAAAATGCACCAGTTCCATAGGTTACCGATGCCGGGCCTTTAATTATTTCTATCCTTTCAATGGATTGTATGGGAATGTTAATATAAGAAAGTGGGTTATTAAAAGAAGTAGTCATTCTTTGTCTTATACCATTCACAATAAAAACAATGTTTTGATTCCATTCATCTCGGAAAAAACCTCTTATTCCAAAGTTCTGTTTGTATGCAGAATAATCATCAATCATATAAAATCCCGGTACATGTTGTAAAGCTTCGGCAAGTGTTCTATAACCATAAGTCTCGATATCTTTTTTAGTTATAATGAAAATTGAATGGGGAATCTCATTGATAGATTCATCAAATTTTGTGGCAGAATTTACTTTCAGTGTTAATAACTCATCAAGGCCATATTGAAATAATTTTTCGATGGTATAATCACTAGTATCAGATTGCGATTGTTGACTAAAAAGTGAATTAGTCATCATTAAAAAAACAAGAGACAAACAGATTTGTAGTGTTCTCATGGTTCGCAATTTAGGTATACTATCAAATATATGAATTTAAAATTAATAAATCATGTAAATTTTCATAAGTAGCTAAATATTTATAAAACAAAATAGCCATACTGAAGTTCAATATGGCTATTTTAGATTATAATGCTATTATATATTTATTCGTGATTATTCGTGTAGTCTGTAATAATCTGGTTTCTTAAATCAAGAAACATTTGTGTTACATCATTCATTAATCCATTTGAATATTCAGTTAAATATTCTTGTGCTTTTTTAGGACTCTTTTTATAAAGTTTTAAAGCTTCCTTTTCAATGTTTTCTTGATCTTCAAACATTTTTGCCTCGAAAGGATCTCTAACTTTTCTTACATCTTCGGCAACGGCCTGGAATTTTAAGTTTGCCAAATTATCTACAAAATCGATAGCCCAACGAGCAGATTTCTCATCGTATTTATTTGGATCATATGTTTTGTATGATTCATGAGTTGATAGATTTCCAGCATAAATTGGGACATAAGGACTAAAGTATGGATTGTCTAAGTATACCCAATAAACTCCACCAATTTCGTTAGGTAACCAATTGCGTAACTGAAGAACCATACCATAATGACCTCTGTGTCGAGCTACCGGTCTACGGTAAGTGATATTTAAGAGTTTTCTTAAATCGCTACCTGGGAACGGTGTAGCCAAAGGGCTTTTCTCATAACCACCTTTACCATCTGGGACTAACCAATTTGGGTCGTTTGTCATATTATAAATAGTTCCTTCGAAAGTTGAGCGTTGGAAAGCCATAACATCCTGAACAGATATTTTTTTCTCAGGTATTACTGAGAATGGATAAATGGATAGAGGTTCAACATATTGAAAGTAAGGTTGAATTCCTTTATATGGATTTCCATCTTGCATACGATCTGGCCATTCTTTCAAATTTGGAACAAATGTGTGATGAAATAACCAAAAACGACTGGTAGCATACTCAACAGCGCATGTAGGAGCATAAGTTTCTTGCCAGTTGAAAGGCATTCCAGAATTAGGATCGTACCAACCGCGATCGATGGCTTCCTGCATGTAATTCTCAGAAACCATGAAATTTTCTTTATCCTCGGCATTAATTTGTTTAATGATACTCCAGTTTGGTATCATAGTTACCTGATCTTCAGGTAAACGTTGTGCAGCCCAAATAGCTCCAGGTTTTCCACTTTCAGGTTCCCAACCTTTTCCAACACCAAATACTTCGAAAACCCAGATTTCTTCTGTATCTGCAATGACTAATGTTTCTGAACCATCACCACTCGATGGAATAAATCCGTAAGTAGTCATTAAATCACCAATAAACTGAACTGCTTCGCGAGCATTTTTATATCTTTGTAAAGCAAATATCTGAGCTTGCTCAATAGACATGATTTGCTTTCCTTCGCCTTTCATGCAAATCAATTCTTTTCTTTGCGCTGTAGTGCTTTCAGCAATTCCTAATTGGTATTCATTTACATGAGAATAGGCCGATTGTACATATTTATATGTTTTTTCTACTTGTGGAATATAGCCCAGAATCTCACCATCATCATTTAATGCACGGTCAGCATCCTGAATTCCCCAATATACAGGAGCTTTTTCTCCTGGTTTAAATGTTTGAGCAGGAACAACAAAAATTCTGGAATCAGGTCCTGTATCAGTATGAGAAATGATATTTGAACCATCCGTCGATGCTTTTTTACCAACTGCAATTATGGTACAAGCTTTAGAGTTTATTGTAAAACCTAAGCTAACAATGAGCGAAATAAATAAAAGTTTTTTTAACATGATTTATATATTTATGATTTTATAAAATTTCAAACATAACACCTGGATTTCCACCAAGTCTGTTTTCTCTTTCAATTTTAACACCTATCCAACTCTCCAATAATACAAAAATATTTTCTTTCATATCATCAGGAAATGAACTTATTCTTGTTGAATGATTCCCACCAGGGTTAATCATTTTTATAGCTAGTGTAGTATTTGATGGATTTACGCCTGTTGATGCCCAAGGATCATTTTCACCATAAAGGTATAACATATAATCTCCATTTTCCTGAATCCAATTATTGATATCTTCCATTGATTCAGAGTTGTAATTGTATTTTATGTTATCCGGAATCTTAAAGTCGAAAGTGATATCGAATGTATCAGTAAGATATTGTTTGAATGGTTCAATATCGTAACTGTAAAATCCGATTTCAGATAAAGCCTGATAAGTAAATGCAAGATCATTACTGGAGTCTTGATCGTAAAAGAATGAAAATGGCGCAGTTGATTTCCAATGATCGAAAATTTCTGTTACAGTAGCATCTTCACCTGGAATATCATTACTATTTCCGTTCCATTGCCAGAAAGCAAATGAGTATTCAAGAACATCTAAATCATAAGCTCTTTCAATACCAATTTTGTTAAAAGTATATTCTTTTTCTTTGGCATACTCTTTTAATAATGGAAGGATTGCTTCTTTTTTCTTAAAAAGATTCAGTTGAAAATCCCTGACCTTTTTTCGTTCTTCTTCGGTTCCAACAGTTTCTAAATGCTTCGTAATTCTTGGATCTTCGCGTTCTAAATTCAGAGGAGCAACATAAACTACGCTTGCATCAACATCTTTTGGAAAGAACCTGCGATGGTACATGGTTGTTTGCCCTCCTTTGCTTATTCCTGTTGATACCCATTTCCCCTTGTAGAATTTTTTTAATGATTCAATAATTCTGTGTTGATCAATCGCAGCATTCTTAATGGTTAATTGCTCCCATGGTATACTATCAGGTTTTGAATTATCAAAAAACCTGTGTTCAATAGTAATCTGATTAGCTTTAAGTAGTCTGCTTAACTCTCCCGATCCTGTTTTGTAAATATTATATCCTTCTAAAATAACAACAGTTGGTCTGTCAAATCCAACATGATTGATAATTACTCTTTGTTGGAATTGCTTACTTTTTGAATCAGACTGATCAATGTTTTGAGTAAACCATAGTTCATAAGATTCTGAATAAATTGAGTCGGATTCAATTCGGGTTATCGAATTTGCATCTTTAATTCCAGAGAGTTTCTTTTCAAGTTCTGTTTTTTGGCTACAAGAAGTACTAATTAATACAAATGCTATTAAAACAATATTAATAATTCGATGGCTTAAGTTTTTCATATTCTATTTATTATCTCAAGATGAAACCATTTTTTAAAGGATCGTTCGGATCAAAATAAAATTCGTTTTGTCCTGTAATAAAAGCTGTTCCCGTAACTTCAGGTATTACCGCTTTATGTGGACCATATTCGGTGGTTTCTACAACCTGAACATCCATAGTTGTTCCTAAAATACTTTCTATTGTAATATTTTCGTTTTGATTTAATTCACCTTTGGCGTGATGCAATGCAGCTCGTGCACTTACTCCCGATCCGGTAGAAGAGCGGTCAACTTCGCCTTCGGCAAAAATGCAAACATTACGACTATGATTCTCAGGATTAAAAGCTTTACCAGTAAAAATTGTTCCATATAAAAAGCTTAAATCTTCTTCGAATGGATGCTTTATTTCATATTTATCCATTACAACATACTTTATTTTTCTGCCATAATCAATTAATCGGTTATAATCCGATTCATCCATCTTTAATCCTAATTTATCTGCATCACAAAAAGCATAAAAAGCACCACCAAATGCAATGTCAAATTGTACTTTCCCTATACCTGGAACATCAACTTCTTCATTTTTTAGAAATAGAAATGAAGGAACATTTTTAAAGGAAACTTTTGTTACGATACCATTTTTGCGAAATGCTTTTGCATAAATCTTCCCTGGAGGAGCATTGATGATTAATTCTGGCTCGTTACCTTCTTTGGTTATCATCCCAGTATCTAAAACCAGTTTTGTTAAAGCAATAATGGCATGACCACACATGGTACTGTAGCCTTCGTTATGTAAAAAGAAAGTTCCAAAATCAGCATCTTCTGTAGTAGGTTCGGTTATTATAGCTCCGTACATATCGGCATGTCCACGAGGTTCGAACATGGTTCCTGTTCGAATGTAATCGTAATGATCACGAAAATATCTTCTCTTTTCAAGAATTGTAGAACCTTTTATTTTTGGAAGTCCATCGGTGTAAACCCTTAAAGGTTCTCCACCGGTATGCAAATCAATGGTTTTTATTTTTAACCAATCTGTGGGTGGATTCCAGTTCCAGTTATGTAATATCTTGTTCATTGTGATAGCTATTGTTGTCTATATTTCGACAGGCTCAATATGACAACAATAACAAAGCTTGTCATGCTGAGCTTGTCGAAGCATGTTTTATATTTTTACTTCTTGTCCTAATCCTTTATCTTTCGCATTGTTGTAAATTAATTCGGCAACTGTTAAATCAAATAATGACATGCCAACTGATTTAAAAACTTTTATTGAAGCATCTTCAATTAATTCACCACCGGTTATTATTGAATTGAATGGAATAATATCATCATCCTTAATTAATCCTTTATCAAGTGGTATTTTAATATCGCCACATTCTTCCTTAGCATGCAAGGTATCGACATATACTTTGTTAGCTTTTTCATAAATTGATAAAGGAAGCTCTTGCATGTTGGGCTTATAAGATCCAATTCCAATAAATGTTTTATTATTCATTTGATCTGGATTTACATCAAATACAGGGGTGTTGCTCGATGTAGCTGTTACAATAACATCCGAATCTAAAACCAATTGATTTGGATTATTAGTAGCAATAATCTCAATATCTGGTAATTTATCTATTAAGTCATCTTTTACCACTTCAGCCTTACTCATATTTTTATCGCAAATAATGAGCTTTTTAAAAGGTCGCTGCTGACTTACAAATAATGCCTGGTGATAAGCCTGTATTCCGGCACCAATAATTCCAAGAGTTTGAGCCGCAAAAGGAGCAACGTATTTAACGGCAGTTGCACCAACTGCTCCAGTTCGTATAGCGGTTAATTTGTTTCCATTGATCATTGCTAATGGTTCGCCTGTTCTAGCATCATTTAAAACCATTACTCCACTTAGAACAGGTTTATTTTCATTCGTATTTTTTGGAAATAATGAAACCAGCTTTGTTCCAAATACACTTTCAATAAAGCCAGGCATAACTAATAGAGTATTGTCTTCTTGATTTAAGTGCATGCGATTTGGAATGATTGTACTGGCTTTTTCTTGAATGATATATGCTTTTTCAATAGCACAAACCAGTTCAATAGCTTCAACTGCTTTAATAATATCTTGTTCGTTTATTACTAACATGTTGTATTTTTTAATAAAGATAAAGAGATTCCGGGACATAGCCCGGAATGATATTATTAAAACGCTTTAGCACGTTCAGCTTCTACATCATCAATTGATTTAGCTAATGGCTTGCCTAATATTTTATGACCTGTTTCAGTAATTAAAATATCTTCTTCGTTACGTGTGCCGCCAAAATTTTTATATTCTTCAACCTTATCATAATTAATAAAATCAGTGAATTTATTTTGTGATTTCCAGAAATCAATTAGTTCAGGGATAAAGTAGATGCCTGGTTCAATTGTTAGCACATAACCAGGTTGTAATTCACGGCCTAAACGTAATGATTTTAATCCAAACAATGTGCTTTTAGCTTCACCAGCATAACCAACAAACTGTTCGCCTAGGTTTTCCATATCATGAACATCTAATCCCATTAAGTGGCCTGTTCCGCAAGGGAAGAATAAAGCATGTGCTCCCTGATATATTGCTTCTTCGGTATTTCCTTTTGTAAATCCTAAGTCTTTTAATCCATCGAAGATGGTACGTGCTGCAGTAAAATGGATTTCTTTAAAGTTGATGCCTGGTTTCAAGGCTTCTATAGCTGCATTGTGTGCATTCAGTGCTATTTGGTAAATTTCCTTTTGACGTTCAGTAAATTTTGCAGAAACAGGAAATGTACTTGACATGTCGCCAGCATAACGTAATTGATTTTCTGCTCCGGCATCTAAAAGAAATAAATCGCCTTCTTTTATTGTATTTCCATGATAATGATTATGCAAAGTTTGTCCGTTTATAGTAGCAATAATAGGGAATGAAATATCGCCACCTGCTGCTTGTGCTACTTCGTGAACTTTAGCTGCTACTTGAGCTTCGTTCATTCCTGGTTTTGCATAACGCATAGCTGCAAAGTGCATATCGGCAGTTACACTTACTACCTGTTCTAATTGCTCAACCTCTTCAGCAGATTTAATATTACGTTGTTCGCCAACAGCAACGATTAAATAGATGGATGCGTGCTTGTTGGTATCATTAACCGGAATATCAAGCCAGTTATGTAGTTTGATTTGATGTTCAGGACGATATGCCGGTAAGAAATGAATCTTACGGCCTTTTTGTTTTGCTGATTTAAGAAGATCAATCATTTCGTTCATCTGACCAGTGTTCTCAATTCCTGCTTTTTCACTTCTTTCTTTAATAGTTGGTTGTGATCCCATCCAAACAATATGGTCGATGGTTAAATCATCACCAAAAATATAATCTTTATCATTGTCGATATCTATAATCCCAACTAGGCCAGGATAATCTAAACCAAAATAATATAGAAATGAGCTATCTTGTCGGTAACGATAAGTATTATCCAAATAATTCATTGAACTTTCTTCGTTTCCAAGAAAAAGTAATATTCCATCTTCGAATTTTTCTTTTAATTGCTTACGTCTGTTAATGTAGGTTTCTTTACTAAACATATCTGTTAATTTTAATATTTATTTCTAATCAGTTTATTCTTTAATTTAATATTTTGTACTGTTAATTTACAAGTACTTAAAGTGACTAAAGTGATCTAAAATGCCTAGAGTAATTTTTTATATTTAAGTATTTTAGGCACTCTAAACTTTAGTTCATTTATTTAAATTCTGTAAATTCAAATTCTTTTGGTGGTTCTATATTCCATAAATGTTTTACAAAGAAATCCATTCTTCGACGGATGAAATATTTATTACCCCATAATTCACCATGATCATCATTTGGTGTAATGATTAATTCAAAATCCTTATTATTTTTTATTAATTCGGCAGCCAATCGATATGTTGATGCAGGATTTACATTATTGTCCATATCACCATGAGCCAATAGTAATTTTCCTTTCAGGTTTTTTGCCAATGTAAGGTTCGATTGCTCGTTATAATGATCTCCCGGTTCACCCATATATTGCTCAGGCCACCATGCTTTTGCCATTCTGTGGTCGTGATTTCCGGCAGCAGCAACAGCTACTTTGTAAAAATCAGGGTATTTTAAAATAGCATGAGCAGCATCGTAACCACCAGCCGAATGTCCAAAGATTCCAATTTTATTTGTATCTATATATTCGTATTTTTCAGCAAGTTGTCTGATACCAGCAATGTGATCCGGTCCACCAATGTCTCCTAAGTTTTTATATGAAACATCGTGAAAAGCTTTGGAGCGCATGGCTGTTCCCATTCCATCGATACGTATAACAATAAACCCAACTTCGGCTAAAGGAGTCCAGTCGTTCCAAATTCCACGACGAAACGATTTAGGTACATTTACAGCTTGAGGTCCGGAATATGAATTATCGATGATAGGATATTTTTTATTTGAATCAAAATTCGATGGGTATTGAAGTACTCCATAAATATTGGTTTTGCCATCGCGTGCTTTAACAGTAAAACGTTCAGGATATTTCCAGCCTGTTGCTAGTAATTCATCAATGTTGGCTTTTTGTAATTCTTTTATCAATTTACCATCCGATAATCTTCTTAAAACAGCTTTGGGTTTTAAATCAACTCGCGAATAATTGTCGATAAAATATGAATAATCCGGAGCAAATTGAATTTCATGCTCTGCATCTTCAGGAGTTAGTAGAGTCATTCCTGTTCCATCGAAATTGATTTTGTAAAGATGTTTGAAGTACGGATCGCGATCTTTTTCAATGCCACTTGCTGTGAAATAGATGGTTTCCTTTTTATCATCAATGTAATTGATTTCGCGAACAACAAATTCGCCTTGAGTAACCTGATTGATTAAATTCCCTTTTTCTCCATCGTAAAGATAAATGTGACTCCAACCATCCTTTTCAGATAACCAGGCTACTTTTTCACCATTATTCACTAATTTACATCCAACCATCTGGTATTCGATCATGGTTTTTGCATCTTCGTGAATGATGTTATCTACTTTCCCATTTTCAGGATTAGCAAAATATAAATCGATAGCCTTGTAATATCTTGCCATTTGAGCAAAGTAGTATATTTTGCTATCTTCTGTCCACGACGGAGCAAATCCAGACCAGATATCTTCAAAGGGTTCAATATCCATTCTTACATTTGATTTCGTCTCAACATCGAAAATATAGTATTCCTGTAAAGGAAGTTTTTCGCCGGGCAATGACCTTTCATACGACCACACTTTTGCACGCATACCTTCGTCTGGTAAGGCTTGGTACATGTATAGTTTATTTGCTTTTCTTCGGTCGAGTTTAATCGCCATAAACTTTTTAGAATCAGGCGACCAATCAACCCAAATTCCAGGATCGTATGTGTCACCTACAGATTCATCTACTATATTATACCAATCTAAAGGAGTTGCATAATCGTAATGGTCAATGCCATCTGTTGTTAGCTGAAACTCTTCGTTTGTTTTAGTATCTCTTAAAAATAAATTATAGTCTTTAACAAACGCAATCCATTTTCCATCAGGAGATTTGGATTCATTCTTCTTATAATCATTTTTTTTAGGAGAATAATCAGAAAGGACATTTTTCTTTACATTATATTTAAAATTTAAAGTATCCACTTTAAATAGGATGGTTTGCATTTTATCTTTAAACTTAATTTTAGAGAATGGAAGAGAGTCTGGATTTATGTTTTTGTTTAATTCCGTACTTAATGCTGTTGCTAATCTTTGATGATTGAAAGCTGCACTCACTTTCCCTTTTTCAGATTGAACCAGCATGAATCGATGTCCATTTTCTAGTTCCGTTTTGTACCAAAAATCACTTGTTCTATCAATCCAGTTTGGATTTAAGTAAAGATTCTGAACCAAATTGTACACATTAAAATGCAAAAACTTTTCAGCTCGTTGATAGTCTTCGTATGTTCCTTGCGAGAATAAATTCGATATTACTGCAAGGATGATTAGGCTTGTTAAAAATATTTTTTTCATTGTTGATGATGTGTGTTTATGCTATTGAGTTCTTTGACATTTTTTATTTAAAATTGAATTTCTATACTATTATTTAAGAGCTTCAGGCTTCAAGCTTCAAACTTCAAACTATACGTAATATGATCTTGCAGCGTGTGGCTTAAAGCTTGTAGCATATTTTAAATTTCTTCATGTTCTGTTCGTCGAATAATTTCATTTTGTAAATCTTCACCCAGATCATTAAAATAATCGCTATAACCAGCAACACGAACAATTAAATCGGTATACTTTTCAGGATGTTTTTGTGCATCACGTAAGGTTTTTGCATTGACCACATTAAACTGGATATGATGTCCATCCATTCTGAAATAGCTTCTTACCAAGTGAGATAGTTTTACAATACTCTGATCATCTTTAAAAAAGGATGGTGAGAATTTCTGATTTAGTAATGTTCCACCAGTTTTGATATGATCGATTTTAGCTGCTGATTTTAAAACTGCTGTTGGCCCTTTCTTATCGGCTCCTTGGAACGGACTAATGCCTTCTGATAAAGGCTCGAATGCTTTTCGGCCATCAGCTGTTGCTTTTAGTACACTTCCAAAATAAACATGGCTTGTGGTAGGTAACATGTTAATTCTGTACTTTCCACCACGATATGTTGGTTTTCCATTAATAGCATCATGAAACATGTTAAAGACAATAACTGCATGTTGATCTGCATAATCATCATCATTTCCGTATTTTGGTGTTTCATAAATCAAATCGTGACGTAATTGATCATGACCTTCAAAATTGTCTTCCATTGCTTTAATTAGCTCAGCAATAGTTACTTTGTTGTTGTCAAAAACATTGTATCTTATTGATGTCAAGTTATCGGTAACACTACCCAAACCAACGCCTTGTACATAACTTGTATTGTAACGGGCTCCACCAGCATTGTAATCTACACCATTGGAAATACAATCTTCAATAATAAGTGATAGAAACGGAACAGGGATTTGCTCAGCATAAAGTTTCTCGATAATGTTATTTCCTTTTAACTTAATATCGGCAAAGTGATTCACCTGTTTCTTATATGCTTCCAACAGTTCATCAAATGTTTTGAAACTTTCAGGAGTGCCTGTTTGTAAACCGATTACTTTTCCTGTTCGTGGATCAGTACCATTATGTAAAGTAATTTCCAGGATTTTAGTTAGGTTGAAGTATCCTGTTAAGATATAACTTTCTGTTCCAAAAGCACCTGTTTCAACACATCCACTTGCTCCGCCATTACGGGCATCAATTAAATCTTTACCTTGATTAACAAGTTCTTTAACAATTGCATCTGTGTTGAAAATAGATGGTTGGCCAAATCCGGTTTTAGTAATTTTAATGGCACGTTGAATAAAGCTATCAGGGTTCTTTTTGCTTAGCTGAACCATTGAACTTGGCTGAAGGATTCTCATTTCTTCAATTACATCTAAAAGAATGTATGTAAGTTCATTAACAGCATCAGTACCATCTTCTTTTACTCCGCCTAAGTTGATCAAAGCAAAATCGGTATAAGTATTACTTTCTAATGCTGTAACTCCCATTTTTGGTGGGGCAGGGTGATTGTTAAACTTAACCCAGAATGCTTGTAATAACTCAGTGGCAGATTCTTTTGTTAAGGTGCCATTTTCAATTTCCTGTTTATAAAAAGGGTATAAATGCTGATCTAATCTTCCGGGATTGAATGAATCCCAAGGATTTACTTCAGTAATAACTCCTAAATGAATAAACCAATAATGTTGAAGCATCTCGTGGAAAGTTTCCGGAGCATTAGCAGGAACTTTTCTACAAATACGAGCTATTTCAATTAATTCCGTTTTTCGGCTTGCATCTTTTTCTTTTAAAGCCAAATTATTTAATTCATCGGCATGACGTTGAGCAAATGAAATGATTGCATCGGCAGCAATTTCCATTGCTTTGAGTTCTTCGATTTTATTTAATGCTTTTGGATCGGTAGAAGAATTATACTTTCGAATTGCTTCGTGAATTTCCTTTTTTAGATCGAGCATTCCTTTTTGGAAAATCTTTTTCCCAGCAACAGTATGCCCCGGGGCTCTTTGTTCTTGAAATTCTGTAAAAACACCTGCTTCATATGCTGATTTCCATTCTTCAGGTAATAGAGCAAACATTTTATCGCGTTGTGAATTCCCTTTCCAGAATGGAATTATTTCGTTTTCATAAACATTTTTTGTTTCATCTTCTACACGAAACCAAACTTTAGGTCTGTTATTTAAAACATCTAGATCCTGTAATGAGTGTAAACTTACTTCAGGATAAGTAGGAGTTGCTTTTGGTGCAGGACCACGTTCTCCAACAATCAATTCGTTTTCATTAATACAAATGTGTTTGTTTTCTAAAATGTGTTTAAACGTCATTGCACGTTTAACAGGAATTGAAACCTGATTAGCAATTTCACTTTTATAGAATTCTGTTACCAGCATTGCACGTTCTGCTGATAATGTATTTATAGCTGTTAAGCTTTCGTTTCGTAATTTTTTTATTCTTGAGTTCATGATTCTAAATTCGTAATTCTACATTCGTAATTCATATTATCCACCAATTCCAACTTTAAATCCTAAAGATTCAAATTCAGATTTTAGATTAAGCATTTCATCATCTGATAATGGTTTAGTATCTATCATCTTATTCTCCATTTTAAATCGATTGTATTTTCCATTTGAAATATTGTGGTAAGGCAATAAATCAATCTGTCGAATATTTTTTAATGATTGAATAAAAGAGATAATATCAGAGATGTTTTCTTTCGTGTTTGTTATTCTCGGAATAACAGGGAATCTTAAAATAGCATTTTGTTGATTCTCATTAAGCCACTTAATATTATTAAGAATACTATCTACTGGTACTCCAGTGTATTTTTGATGTAGCTTGTTGTTAATTAATTTTATGTCGTAAAGAAAACAATCGGTTACTTTAGCTATTTTCTGTATTGTTTTTGCTGAAGCAAAACCTGTTGTATCAACACAGGTGTGAATATTCTTTTCTTTACAAAGTTTTAAAATATCATATAAAAAGTATGCTTGCATTAAAGGTTCTCCACCCGAAAAAGTAACTCCACCTCCAGATTCCACAAAAAAGACTAGATCTCCTTCAATAATTTTTAAAAGCTCATCGGATGAAATTTTATAGCCAACAGTTTCTTCTTTTTTGAATTCTTTTCCATCCAGTTTATTGAAACGAGTATATTTTTCAGGTTTTGTATTTTGACTTTCCGGATTATGGCACCACCAGCAACTTAAAGGGCATCCCTTTAAAAATACAGTTTGTCTTATACCCGGACCATCGTGTACTGCAAAATGTTTAATGTCGAAAATTGTACCTTCCATTTCATTAAAATTAATATTAGTAATCAAAGAAAATATTCCAACAGGATACAGTTATCCTATGAATTAAAAAATAGAAGTAATAAAATGAAAGGATTTAGCAAATCCAGCACTCGAAAAGGCCTTTGCCAAAATTGTTGTATAAGTTATTTGAACAGAATGGATTCATATCAAATTTATTTAATACAAATATATAAAATATTGTATTAATATTTTATGTTAATTGTCATGTTTTGGGGAGCTTCTTAATTCGACAAAATCGTTATACTATTATATCTTAACTCTTAAATTAGATTTATATTTGATCGTAATTGACTTATAAATTTTCACAAAAGTTAGCTAATTGCTTTAGGCTAGCTTCATTATTAAATCTAATGTTGTTTTCTCTAATGTATTCAAGTATTTCAGGTTTTTTATTTTGATAAAGCTTTAAAAATGTTTTTTTGTTTGCTGGATATAGTTTGTTATTTTTCATTATTTTGTAATAACAATTAATCGAGAGCTCTTTGTCATTATTACTCTTTCTTAAATTTTTAACACCACCTCTTGTTTTTATATATGCATAATCAGAGCCAACTGTATTAGGTGATTTTGCATTATATGCACCTTTTTTATCATGGAGTTCTTCCTGATTTATTTTTCGACTCACAAACAGCTTAATATCTTTATTGTATAACAACTGCAAAACAAAGGTATTTCTAAAATAAAATCTGTAATTACAAATAGCAACATATTTAATATCTCTTGTATCTAAAGAGTATAGATCATTATCGTAAGAGTAATAAATATTATCGGTAATTATATTATAATTTAGAAGAGCTCTTATTTTTAGTGTATCACTAAAAACGACAATTCCTTCTTGAAATGAATTGAAGAAGAATGGAGAGTTAATTGTAATATGCTTATTTACAACACACGGTTCTTCTTGTGCATATATATTAAATTTTATAAGAAATAGTGCTAAATATAAAATAAGTAATTCTTTCTTCATAATCTTAAATTGCAGGGTTACAACTTATTGTATCAAAAATCAGACCGTTTTTTCGTTAAGCAGTCTAAAATGGTATAAGAGTAATTTGAAAGCTTTAAATTACTGCAGATTGAAATCTGTTAAAAAAAAAGTATTGTCTACAAGGATGCACAGTAATTTAATAGTTTAATAAGATCATCCTTTTTATTAAAGTTGATGTTGTTTTCGTCCAAATAGGTTTCAATAGCATCTTTTTGATCTTTATAAATTTTAAATATAGTACGTTTCGTAGCAGGGAAAAATTTGTTACCCTTTTTTATTTTAAAAGATGATATAACATCTAATTCTTTATCATTTTCTTTTCTTAAGTTTACAATAAAACTATTATCCTCTGACATAGGTACTAGGTTTGCATATTGAAGATCAACACCGACAGTATTAGGTGAACTGGCACCATAAGCCCCTTTTTTGTCATATAAATCTTCTAGATCTATGTTTCGTTGAACCAGTAATTTAATATTCTTACTATAAACGAGTTCAAAAACTTTTGTATTATTAAAATAGAACCGATAATCGCAAATAGCAACATATTTAATATCATTTCTATCTAAAGAAAAGTATTTGTTATCATTAATAAAATAAATATCATCAGTAACAACATTATAATTCAACAAAGCATTAGTCTTAGAATTGTCTCTAAAAACAACAGTTCCATCTTGAAAAGAATTGAAAAAGAATTGTGCATTTTGAGCAAATTGTGTATTAATATCACATTTATTTTCTTGTGAGAATAATAAAATTGGTATTAGAAATAAGGTTGTAAATAATAATAGTAATTTTTTCATAATAATAAATTTTGAGTATAAAAATAAGATAATTATTAACTAAAATACCCTATGTTTTTTTCAAATTATTTGTTTCTTTTTGAAAAGTGTTTAGAATCTCCCCATTCTCCATATCCAATTTCATCACCTGTTATTCCTATTCGCATTTCCATGCAGTTGGTGCAATCAGTAGCTTCTTCGTCGGTGCAAGGTTTGTTTTCATATAACTTGTAATTGTCACGATACATACCAGGAGTAACATTAGGCATGATAATATTAGCTCCAACTTTAATAGCTTTTTCGCGTCCAATAGGATCAATAGCTTGTAATGCTGTGGCTGCTGCAATATTGATATCTTTCATCAAAATTCTTAAAAGAGAGATCATTTTTAAGGTTAATGTGAATCGATCATCAATTGGCATTAATAAATCTTTGTATTCGTATAAAGGCGTATCAACATGTTCAATATAAGGTCCCATTCCACACATGTCAATATCAAAGTTACGCATAAATAATAAATCATTAGCCAAATCTTCGTAAGTCTGGAAAGGTAATCCAATCATAACACCGGTACCGGTTTGATAGCCTATTTTTTGTAAAGACTTTAAACAGTTCAATCGAGTGTCGAAATCATGTTTTTGATTTTGGGGATGTATTTTGTAATACAAATCAGGATTTGATGATTCAATGCGTAATAAATATCTGTGAGCACCAGCATCGAACCACTCCTGGTAAACTTCTTCGGGTTGTTCGCCCAGCGAGATAGTTATTCCTAATTCATTATTTGAAATCTCTTTTATTTTTTTGAGTAAAATGGATATTCGTTTTGTGAATTTAGGTGATGAAATTTCTCCAGCCTGTAAAACCACCGATGCATATTTGCTTTCATGTGCAAAGCGAACAGCATCTAATATATCTTCATCAGAAATATCATAGCGATCAACATTTTTATTGTCCATCCTAATGCCGCAGTAGTAGCAGTTTTTACTACAAATATTCGACATTTCTATCAAACCCCGATAATAAACTTTTTTACCTACATAAGCTTCTTTTACTTTGGCAGCATGAGTAAATATCTTATTTCTGTCTTCCTTGTTGGTTTGTAAAAGAAAGGATAAGTCCTCTTTGGATAGTTTATCTTGTTTTAAAATATCATCAATGCTATTCATGAAGTTCAATTGTTAATTTGTTCACAAAAGTAATAACATAAAATGAATATTAAATGTTTAATAAAAGACTATCTTATCTTTTATTTTATAAAATATAAAAAAACCTGCAGTATTGCAGGTTTTTATCATGTGTGAATATACTTATTTCAATGTAGTACGAATAATCTTAAGTTCTGATGTTTCCGAATCCATTACACTTACAAATGCATATAAGCCATTGGGATGTATTTGAAATGTGACAAATCTTGAGTTAATATCAAGTTTGTATTTATCTGATTTAATTAAAGTCTCGCAAATAAATTCGCCATTTTTATTATACACTAAAAATGAGTTTCCATTATTTTCAGAGTATTTAAAAATTAAAGTGTTGCCATCAGGGTCACTTTTAATATCATAGAAAACTGGGTAATGATCGGGATAAATATCTGGGTCGTTTAATAATTCCTTGTTTTCTTCGTACAGATTTTTCTCAATAAGTGTTGCTTTTACCTTATCTAAAAATTCCTGTTTATCGGCTTCACTTGTTTTTATTGCTGCTTGTTTGAGCTCTACCTCCTTAATTTTTATACCTTCGGGTGTGAAATACGATAACTTCGATTGTACATTATGACCAATAATCAGATTCCCATCAAAAGTTCTTTTAATAATTGTTTTATCTCTAAGTCCTGAAGGAGAAAATGAAAGCATTAAGCCACTTTTGGTTGTAATAGTTATAGGTTTCAAATTGATTAAACTGTTAAAATAACTATCAACAATTTTTTCTTTACCTGTATCAATATCTTTGATTGAAACAATATATTTAGTATCACCATTGTAAGGAACATGACCCCAGATAGCAATTTTATTGTTTTTTAGTGGAATTATTTGTAATGGCATATAATCTATTTTTACCATTTTAATAAAGTTTCCATTCAAATCAAAAAACTGAATACGACCTTGGTGATCGCTGGCAAATACGTATTTGTTATCAATAATACCTCCCAAAGTTGGTCGGTATAAAAATTCACCTTTTTTGCCTCCTTCTTTGCCAAATTCTTTTACAAAGTTTCCATTTTTATCAAACTTGTAAATATTGTACTTACTATAGTTTGAAATAAAAAGCTCACCATTATCAGAAACAGCTAAACTTTTCATTTTGCCGACAGGATTTCCATACTTTTCTTCGTTTCTGTCATCGAAAAGCTTATTCCAATTGGTGTTTTGAGCATATTGGTTATCAGCAATTAAATTGATTTCTCCTGATTTATATACATCTATTAACGTTTGAGCGTTTAAGTTGCCTAAACTAAAGACTATTACAATGATTAAGATAATTTTTCTCATAATTTTATATTTAATTAGTAATTTAATCCTTTATTACTTGATGATTAATTGGATTGCCATTTTTATCATAGCTAGTTACTGTAATGCTATTTGCTTTCCAGGCATCATTCATATCTGGTATATATTCAAAATATTCATAATCATTAACAGGTTTCTGATTATCAATAATTTTTACAGTGGTTATGGTTGAGAATGCAACTAATAAGCAAATACTTGCAGCCCAACTTAATGTTTTTCTATAATTAAACTTTCTGACCTTATTTTCAATTTTAAATTCGGGAATTTCGATATCAGGATTAATTTGTTGATATGAATACTTAACCAGTTTTATATCCTCGATAGTGGAATCTAAAAGTTCCTGACAATTTCTACAATTTTCCACATGACTTTTAACTAAGATCATGTCTTTACTATCCAGGTTTTGATGATAGTAATTAAACAATACTTCTCTTGCTAAGCACTCTTTCATGATTCATTGTTTTTATTTGTTTAGCCAATTTCTCAATCGCTCTCGATAAAGTCTTTCCAATAGATTCAAACTTGATTTCGGCTATATTGCTAATTTCTTTATAAGAAAAATCTTCGTTGTATAAATTCAAAAGGATCTGTTCTTTATCTGATAAAGTCGATATAGCCTTTTTTATTTGTTCTGTTTTTTCATGATGATAAATTTCGCTTTCTATACAACAATTTGTGTCGTGATTTATATCTGCAATATTGTTGGTTAGTTCAATAGCTTTATTTTTCTTTTTTATATTGATGAATTTATTTAGTGCACATTTATAAAGCCATGCCTTAATATTGTCAGGAGTATTATTTTTGATAATTTCTTGGTGCAGACCCAAAAATACTTCCTGAGTTATATCTTCACTATCTTGATGCGAAAATGATAACTTATAGTTGAATTGGTAAATCTTAATATAGTATAAATGATAAATTTGATTAAAAGGCATATATCTGTCTTTATTAATTAAGACAAACTTGCTAATATTTTGTGACATTATTTCTAAAAAAATCTAATATGAATAAACATGTTACAGAATATGTTTAATAATGTAAGTTCGTAAAATATTTAGTAGTCTTACATTTTAGTTTTAAATTTTAATTTATTTTAACTGTTTGCTTACAGTTTGAAACCTATACATGCCTATTTTTTTACTAAATTTGTGCTAAAATCTAAAAAAAGTAAAAAAATATAATTATGATAACGAAACAGCTCTTAGATCCCAAAAGTATAGTAGTTGTAGGCGGTTCAGACAATATACAAAAACCGGGAGGAAAAGTTCTTAAAAACCTGATCGATGGTAATTTTAAAGGCGATTTATATGTTGCAAATCCTAAGGAGGATGAGGTTCAAGGCATAAAAAGTTATAAAAACCCGAACGATTTACCCCAGGTTGATATGGCTATACTTGCTATTGCAGCAAAATTTTGTCCTGATACCGTTCGCTTATTAGCAGAGCAAAAAGGAACCAAGGCTTTTATTATTTTATCGGCTGGATTTAGTGAAGAAAACGAAGAAGGAGCCAAATTAGAGCAAGAAGTAGTTGATATAGTAAATGCAAATGAAGCTTGTTTAATTGGGCCAAACTGTGTTGGTGTTTTAAACCAAAATCATAACGGAATCTTTACAACTCCAATTCCAACACTTGATCCTAAAGGTGTTGATTTTATTTCTGGTTCTGGTGCTACTGCCGTATTTATTATGGAATCGGCAATGCCAAAAGGATTAACATTCTCAAGTGTATATTCGGTTGGTAATAGCGCACAAATGGGAGTTGAGGAAATTGTAAAATATCTTGACGAAAGTTTTGATCCTGAAACAAGTTCAAAGGTTAAGTTATTATATATTGAAAGTATTGATAAACCTGAAATGTTGCTTAAACATGCTTCTTCTTTAATAAGAAAAGGGTGTAAAATTGCAGCTATTAAATCTGGTAGTTCAGAAGCTGGTAGCCGTGCTGCTTCATCGCACACTGGTGCATTGGCAAGTTCTGATGTTGCTGTTGATGCTTTGTTCCGAAAAGCTGGAATTGTTCGTTGTGCTGGTCGTGACGAGTTAGCAACTGTTGCTTCTATTTTTATGCATCCTGAATTACAAGGTAAGAATATTGCAATTATTACTCATGCCGGAGGTCCAGCGGTAATGTTAACCGATGCATTATCGAATAATAAATTAGAGATACCTCATATTGAAGGACCAAAAGCGGACGCTTTATTAGAGAAGCTTTTCCCAGGTTCTTCTGTAGCAAATCCTATTGACTTTTTAGCTACAGGAACAGCCGAGCAATTAGGTCATATTATTGATGCTTGTGATAAAGATTTTGATAATATTGATGCTATGGCGGTTATTTTTGGTAGCCCAGGATTATTCCCTGTTTATGATGTTTATGATCTGTTACACGAAAAGATGAAAACATGTAAAAAACCTATCTATCCAATCTTACCTTCAATTATTAATGTTAAAGACGAGATCGAAGCTTTTATTGCTAAAGGAAGAATTAACTTCCCTGATGAGGTTACTTTTGGTAATGCTTTAGCAAAAGTTTATCATACTGAGAAACCTGCTCCAGAGTCAATTGAGATGCCAGAAATTGATACAAAAGCTATTAGGGCAATCATTGATGAATCAGAAGATGGATATATATCACCTGAAAAAGTTCAAGCACTATTAGATGCAGCAGGAATTTCAAGAGCAGGAGAAGCAGTAGTATCATCTCGTGAAGATGCAGTTAAAGAAGCAAAAGAATTAGGATTACCTGTAGTGATGAAAGTGGTTGGGCCAGTTCATAAATCGGATGTTGGTGGTGTTGTGTTGAATGTAAAAGATGAAGAAACCGTTGCTGCTGAATTCGATAGAATGATTCAAATAAAAGATACTACAGCAATTCTTTTACAACCAATGTTGTCAGGTACTGAATTGTTTGTTGGTGCTAAGGCAGAGCCTAAATTCGGACATATGGTATTATGTGGATTAGGTGGAATCTTTATTGAAGTATTAAAAGATGTAAGTGCAAGTTTAGCTCCCATAGCTAGGAATGAAGCATCAAAAATGATTCGAAACTTAAAGAGTTACGGTATTATTAAGGGTGTTAGAGGACAAGAAGGGGTAAATGAAGAAATGTTTGCAGAAATAGTAGTTCGTGTTGGAGCATTGGTTCAAGCAGCACCTGAAATTGCAGAAATGGACTTAAATCCATTGTTAGGTAAAGCTGATAAAGTTGTTGCTGTTGATGCTAGAATCAGAATAGAAAAATAGTATACAGAAGTGTCATTCCCGACTTCGATTGGGAATCTATATAAAAGATCATGCGAAAGTTTAAAGATTTAAAATTTAATGAGAAGTTATTAATTGCTTTGGCAATTATGTTGATTGCTGGAATCATCTTAAAATGGCCGCAAGTGAAAGAAGGATTTGTAAAAGGTTTTGAACGATTTGGGTTCATTAAATCAGAAAAAGTTGAAGGATAAAGTGTTGAAAATTAAATATATCTTAATTGTAATTCTACTTTTTGGTAGTCGAATTTTTGCTCAGGATAAGGAAGAGAAGAAAATCAAGGTTGAGGCATCAGGGTTTATTAAAAGTGATGTTTTCTTCGATTCGCGTCAGAATGTAGATGCATTAGAAGGATTGTTACTGATCTTTCCTAAAGATGAAAGTTTCGATGAAAATGGAAAGGATATTAACGATAAAAGCTCATTGGGAATAGTTGATATTTCTACCAGAGTAAGAGCTAATATTTCAGGACCTGATGTGTTCGGTGCAAAACTTACTGGATTAGTAGAAGCAGATTGGACGGGAATTTCTGGAGAGAACTCAACCAGCAGGTTTCGTTTGCGTCATGCTTATTCGAAATTAAACTGGGAAAAAACAGAGATTTTATTTGGTCGCGAATGGCATCCTATGTTTGTTAAGGATTGTTACCCTTCTGTAATGTCTTTAAACACAGGCATTCCTTTTCAACCATTTAACCGGAGTCCGATGCTGCAGGTGTCGCATCAGTTAGGTGATTTTAAGATTATTGGCGCAGCTATTTCGCAAAGCGATTACATTAGTTCTGGTCCTGATGGAAAATCATCGAAGTATATCAAAAATTCAAATATTCCAAATTTGCACTTACAACTGCAATATAAACCAGGAAATTTCTTGTTTGGTGCAGCAATCGATTATAAATCAATCATGCCAAGAACAGTGACAGAGTCCTATATCAATATAGATCCAACATACGATTCTTTATTTGTGACTGCCGAAAAAGTGAATTCTATTTCGTATATGGGATATTTTAAATATCAGAAATCGAAGTTAACCGTGAAAGCTAAAGCAATTTATGGTCAAAATCTTTCTGAAAGTATAATGCCCGGGGGGTATGGCGTTAGCATGTTAGATAGTATTACAGGTTATGAAGAATATACTCTTTATAATCATTTATATACTTGGGCAAATATAATTTATGGTGATAAAACCAAATTTGCTCTCTTTGGAGGGTATACTAAAAATTTAGGTGCGGATGACCCTATCATTAGTGATACTTATGGTATGGCTTTAAATTTAGATTATGTTTACAGAATAACACCAACTATTTCGCATAAAATAGATAATTTTTTAATGGCTGTAGAACTTGAATATACAGTAGCAGCTTATGGTGATATTGCAAATAAATATGGAGAATTTACAAAATCACACGAAGTGTCGAATACTCGATTAATGTTTACAGTATTTTACTTCTTTTAATTGATTTTAATGAATATGAAAAAACAAGATTTAATATTTATAATTTGTTTTATAGCACTGTTTTTACCTTTTTTTATTTCTGAAACAGTATTTAATTTTTATGATACTTTTAATAAGGATCATGGGATGCTTACAAGCTTTGTTAAGTTTGCTGTATTAGCAACTATGGGTGAATCAATTGGACTAAGGATAAGAAATGGTGTATATAATAAAAAAGGATTTGGTTTGATTCCAAGAGCTATCGTTTGGGGATTTTTAGGCTTAACAATAAAAATGTCGTTTGTGATTTTTGCGAGTGGTACACCAAAATTCCTGGCTTATCTTGGATTTAATAACGCAATTGAGGCTATGCAAGGAAGCTTTTCAGAAATAAAATTATTAGTAGCTTTCTCAATTAGTGCAGCAATGAATGTGATATATGCACCAGTAATGATGACTTTGCATAAAATTACCGATACACACATACTTAATAATGGAGGTACTATAAAAGGATTATTTCGCAGAATAAAATTCGGAGAGATAATGTGTAGTTTAGACTGGTCGGTTCAATGGAATTTTGTATTTAAAAAGACCATTCCATTTTTCTGGATTCCTGCACATACAATAACCTTTTTATTACCTGTTCAATATCAGGTTTTATTTGCAGCAATACTTGGAATCGTACTTGGTGTACTATTGGCAATGGCTAGTTTAAAAAGCTCAAATAAATAGTATATTTGTATAAGACGAAAAACAATAAAAAATAAAATACTATGAAAAAGATTGGATTATTTTATGGCCCTCTAGGAGGTTCAACTGAAAAAGTAGCAAAAAAAGTAGCTGCTGCTTTAGGTAATGAAAATGTTGATTTAATTCCTGCAAAAGAATCAAAAGCAGAAGATGTTGAAAAATACGAAAATGTAATTTTCGGTATGTCAACAATTGGAAAAGAAACATGGGATTCTGACAAACCAGCAAACGACTGGGATATTTTTCTTGCTGAAGTTGAAAAGGCAAATTATACAGATAAAACTGTTGCAATGTTTGGCTTAGGAGATCAAATTACATATGATTTACATTTTGTTGATGCTTTAGGATTAGTAGCATCTAAAATTTTACCTAAAGGAGCAAACATAATTGGAAGAGTTGAGACTGAAGGTTATGATTTCAGAGAATCACAGGCTGTAGTAGATGGTAAGTTTATAGGACTACCAGTAAACGAAGATTTTGAGCCTGAAATGACAGATGAAAGAGTAAATAACTGGATTGAGAAAATCAAAACAGAGTTTAAATAAAATGAATTTATAAATCGCCCTAAAACTTATATATTATGAGCGATACAATGACAAAAAAGACTCCAATTGATGCTTCTGTTGTAAAGAGCAAAATTGAGCAAAGCGGATTGGAAAAAGTGGGATTAGCTTCCATTAGGGAGATCGTTCGATTAGTGAATGAGATCGAAAAAGAAACTGGCGAAAAATATGTTCGCATGGAAATGGGAGTGCCTGGTTTACCTCCTGCGCAAGTTGGAATTGAAGGTGAAATTGCTGCATTAAAAAGTGGTGTTGCTTCAAAATATCCAATGATCGAAGGTGTAGATATCTTGAAAAAAGAAATCTCTCGTTTTGTTAAGAATTTTATTAATGTTGATGTGGAAGAAAAAAACTGTATTCCAACCGTTGGTTCAATGCAGGGTGGTTTTGCATCCTTCATGGTATCTTGTCGTCGCGATGAGAAAAAAGATACTACTTTATTTATTGATCCGGGGTTTCCAGTTCAAAAAATGCAACACAAAGTTCTTGGATTAAAATACGAAACCTTTGATGTGTATAATTACAGGGGAGATAAGTTAAAAGATAAACTTGAAGAGTATCTTGCAAAAGGAAATATTTCAACGATACTTTATTCAAATCCTAATAATCCTTCATGGATTTGTTTTACAGAAAAGGAACTTCAAGTAATTGGTGAACTTGCTACTAAGTACGATGTTGTTGTTATGGAAGATTTAGCATACTTTGCTATGGATTTTCGTCAGGATTTATCAAAACCGGGAGTGCCCCCATATCAGCCATCTGTTGCTCATTATACCGATAATTATATTATGTTGATTTCGAGTTCTAAATCCTTTAGCTATGCAGGACAAAGAATTGGTATGATGGTAATATCAGATAAATTGGCAACAAGAAGATTCCATGATTTAAAGAGATATTATAAAACCGATGAATTTGGATATTCCATGATTTATGGTGCAATCTATTCATTATCATCAGGTACAAGTCATTCAGCACAATATGGCTTAGCAGCAATTCTTAAGGCTGTGAACGATGGAGATTTTAACTTTATCGATGAAGTTAAAGAATATGGAGAGAGAGCGAAGATAATGAAAAAACTATTTACTGATAATGGTTTTGAGATTGTATACGATATGGATGAGAATGAACCATTAGCAGATGGTTTCTATTTTACATTTTCTTACCCTGAAATGGATGGTGTTGAGTTGTTAGAAGAGCTATTATATTACGGAATTAGTGGAATAGCTTTAGCTACAACAGGAAGTGATCGACACGAAGGATTAAGAGCTTGTGTTTCGCAAATTCAAAGAAGCCAGTTAAATGATCTTGAGAATAGATTAAAAGCTTTTAACGAACATCATCGTTAAGATATTTAGCAAAGATTGCTGTAGTGCAGGATAAGCTTAAACCTGTTGAATAACAGGCTTTGTAAGAGCAATTTTAAAGGTAAAACCGGATAAAAAATGTTATCTTTGAATGCATTCAAGAAACTACAATAAAAACTAAAATTAATAATAATGGCAAAAGTAAAAGGGTCAATAGTTGTTGACATCGAAAAATGTAAAGGCTGCGAAGTTTGTGTGCCTGCATGTCCTGCTGATGTTATTAGATTAGCCGAAGAAGTGAATGGTAAAGGTTATCATTACTTGTATATGGCAAATCCTGATAGCTGTACAGGCTGTGCAAATTGCGCAATCGTATGTCCTGATGGTGTGATAACAGTTTACAGAAAAAAAGTAAACGAATAGTATTAAATTTTTAAAAGAACTATAATAATGAAAGAATTACGATTAATGAAAGGCAACGAAGCGATAGCAGAAGCAGCTATTCGTGCAGGTGTCGATGGGTATTTTGGTTATCCAATTACTCCGCAATCAGAAGTTCTTGAGTACCTTATGCTAGAAAAACCAGAAGAAAGAACAGGAATGGTTGTTCTTCAGGCAGAAAGTGAAGTTGCTGCTATCAATATGGTTTATGGTGGTGCTGGTGCTGGTAAGATGGTGATGACATCATCTTCAAGTCCTGGTATATCATTAAAGCAAGAAGGTATTACTTACATTGCTGGAGCTGAACTTCCATGTTTAATTTTAAATGTTGTTAGGGGAGGACCTGGTTTAGGTACTATCCAACCAGCACAATCTGATTATTTCCAATCAGTAAAAGGTGGAGGACATGGCGATTACAAATTAATTACATTAGCTCCTGCTTCTGTTCAGGAAATGTACGACTTCGTTGAACTTTCATTCGACTTAGCATTTAAATACAGAAACCCGGCTTTAATACTTTCTGATGGTGCTATTGGTCAGATGATGGAGAAAGTTGAGATTGGTGAACAAAAAACCAGATTAACTGATGCTGAAGTTAAAGAAAGATGTCCTTGGGCAACTACAGGTAAAGATGCTAATCGTGAAAGAAATATCATAACTTCATTAGATCTTGATCCTAATAAACAAGAGATTTTTAATCATAAGCTTCAAGCTAAATATAAAGAAATAGAAGAAAAAGAAGTAAGATATGAAGAGATTCAAACTGAAGATGCTGAGTATATCTTTGTAGCTTATGGAACAAGTTCTCGTATCTGTCAAAAATCAATTGAGCTAGCTAGAGCTAAAGGAATAAAAGTTGGTTTATTAAGACCTATTACTTTATTCCCATTCCCAAGCGTTCGTTTAAAAGAGCTAAGCAAACAAGTTAAAGGTATGCTTTCTGTTGAAATGAGTGCAGGACAAATGATTGAGGATATTAAATTAGCTGTTGAATGTAATATTCCTGTGGAACACTTTGGAAGAATGGGAGGTATTATTCCTTCTCCAGAAGAAGTTGTTGAAGCATTAGAACAAAAATTTTTATAGGAGGATAAAAGATGGCTGAAAATATTAATAAAGATATAGTTAAAGAAGAAAATTTAGTTTATAAAAGAACGGATCTTCTTACTGATAAAACACTTAGTTATTGTCCTGGTTGTGGTCATGGTACTGCTCACCGTTTAGTAATGGAAGTTGTTGAAGAACTGGATGCTCAGAATGAAACAATAGGTATAGCTCCTGTAGGTTGTTCTGTATTAGCTTATGAATTTATGGATATTGATATGCAACAAGCAGCTCATGGTAGAGCTCCTGCTTTAGCTACTGCTATTAAGCGTTTATATCCAGAAAAATATGTATTCACATACCAAGGTGATGGTGACTTAGCTGCTATTGGTACTGCTGAAACTATTCATGCTTGTAACCGTGGAGAAAACATTGTTATTATTTTTGTAAATAATGGTATTTATGGTATGACAGGTGGCCAAATGGCTCCAACTACATTACCAGGAATGAGATCTTCGACTTCTCCTTATGGTCGTGAGGTAAAATCAATGGGTAATCCGTTGAAAATTACAGAATTAGTCGCTCAATTACCAGGCACATATTATGTAACTCGTCAGGCTGTACATACTCCTGCTGCTGTTCGTAAAGCGAAAAAAGCAATTAAGAAAGCATTTGAAAACCAAAAGCTGAATAAAGGTCTTTCTTTTATTGAGATTGTTTCGAATTGTAATTCAGGTTGGAAAATGACTCCTAACCAAGCAAATCAATGGATGGTTGACAATATGTTCCCATTCTATCCACTTGGTGATATAAAGGTGCCAGAAGAATAAACCTGATCCCGATTTATCGGGACTAATTAAAACTTAAAAATTAAGAAAAATGACTGAAGAAATAATTATAGCCGGATTTGGTGGACAGGGTGTTCTTTCAATGGGTAAAATTATGTGTTACTCAGGAATTGTTCAAGGACAAGAAGTAACCTGGATGCCTTCATATGGACCAGAAATGAGAGGTGGTACTGCTAATGTAACTGTTATTATCAGTGATGATAGAATCAGTTCGCCTATCATTAGTGAATATGATACAGCTATTATTCTTAACCAACAATCAATGGATAAATTTGAGAGTAAGGTTAAGCCTGGTGGTACATTAATTTACGATGGTAATGGTATTACTCGTCATCCAGAGAGAAAAGATATCAATATTTATCGTGTGGATGCTGCTGCAGAAGCTGCTAAGATGGAAACTACTAAAACTTTTAATATGATTGTTTTAGGTGGATTCTTAAAAATTAAGCCAATCGTTCAAATGGAAAATGTAATCGCTGGTTTGAAAAAATCATTACCAGAACGTTATCATCACATGATTCCTGTTAACGAAAAAGCTGTTACAAGAGGAACTGAAATAGTTCAGGAAGTTCAGATATTGAATTAATAGAACTAAAAATCATATGAAGCCGCTGCATTTTTTGTAGCGGTTTTTTTATTGCTAACAAAACTCATAAAATTATTAAGTAGATAAGAATATATTTAGAGATTATTTATTAACCAAACCTAAAATGTCTATTCAGATGAATATGATGGCTAAAAGAACTATTTACAATGTGCTAGTTGTACTTATATCTATATTTTTTGTTTGCAATATATATGGGCAATCTGAGAAAAAAAAAGAATATCCTTCAAATGTATTGGCGGATAGTATCCATAAGGAACTAATATTAGCATCTGATACCTCCAATCTAAATAGTTTGCTTTCACTTATTAGAAGGAACAGAGTGAAACTTGAAATGTATTATATTCCTTTGTTGTATGAGTATGCAAACAGAGCAAAGTTAGTTGATTATGAAGCAGGTCAAATGCAGGCTCTTGATCGTATAGGATTACAATATCGATTTAATGAACAATACGACTCTGCATTGTATTATCATAATTTGTCACTGAATTTGGCAATAAAATTAAGAGATAGTGTGCAGCTTTACTATAACTATAACAATATAGGACAAGTTTACCGACAACAAAATTTGAATGTACAAGCAATACAATATTTTCATAAAGCACTAGCAATTAATGAGGCCCTTGGTGATACAAAAGCCTTATCATATACACAAAATGTGCTAGGATCAGCATATGTTGCTCAGAAAGATTATGATAAGGCTATGCAGTATTTTAGAAAATCAATTACATTAGGGAAAATGAATAATGATAAAAGAACGCTTGCGTATAATTATAGTACAATGGGTGAAGTGTTTTTATTACAGAATCAAATTGATTCTGCAATACTATATTTAAATCAGGGTAAGATTCTTAAAACTGAACTTGGAAATAGAAGAAGTATACCTATCTCAGATCATCTAACTGGACAAGCCTATTATGTTAGAGGTGATATGATTAATGCTGAAAAATATTTTAACCTCGCACTAACCGGACATATTAATAACAAGAACAAACGATATCAATCTTTTTGTTATGCCTATTTAGGAAAAATTAATATTCAAACAAATAAACTTAACAAAGCTGAAATTTTCTTAGAAACTGGAGAGGAGATTGCAAAATCAATTCACTCTATGGAATATTTAATACTGATTTATGATGCATTCGTTGACTTATATAAAAAAACGGGTAATTGGGGAAAAGCTATCGTATCATTACAACTAAGCAATACATATGAAGATAGTATTATTAATATTATAAATGGACAACAATTACAATTACTTGAAGTGGAGTATGAAACAGAAAAGAAAGAACAACAGATAGAGTTATTATCAGCTGAAAATAAAATTAAAAATCAACGAATACGATTAGGTATAGCTGTTATCTCTGTTCTTCTGTTATTGGTAATTATGATTTTCTTTTTAATGCGTATGCGAAAGAAAAATGCCCAAATGGCTCAGGATGATTTAAAACAAAAACTTTTTCGATCGCAAATGAACCCGCATTTTATTTTCAATGCCCTAGGGAGTATACAAAACTACATGTATAAGAATGAAACTAAAAAGGCAGCTCAGTTTTTGGGTAATTTTGCTTCCTTATCGCGTTCCATATTAAAATATTCAAACGAAGAATCTATTAGTCTTGAAAAGGAAATAGAAACACTAACAAATTATTTAGAGTTAGAAAAAATGCGAATGAATAATGCTTTTTCGTATGAATTTATTTACGATCAAGATTTAGAAACAGAGTTTATCAATATTCCACCAATGATGATTCAACCTTTTATTGAAAATGCCATTAAGCATGGGTTAAAAGAAGTTGAAAAAGATGGCAAAATTACTATTGAAATTAGAGATAAAGTGGATATTTTAGAAGTTATTGTTTTAGATAATGGAGTTGGATTTAAGAATTCGCAACAAAATAAGGATGAGAATCATGAGTCCATGGCTACACAGATATTCAATGAACGAATGAAGCATTTGAAGAGGAAAAATAAACATATTCCGAATCTTTCGATTCAAAATATATCTGATGGTGAAAATGCAGGAACGAGAATAGATTTGTTTCTTCCGATAGCTAAAAAATAATTTGTTGGGATACAGTATTACTTTTATATTAAAACATTTAGAATGACTACTAGACTTTCTGTACTATTACTGCTCTGTATTTTGAGTATTAACTTGTGTTTTTCACAACAAAATCCAGAAAGAAAAGCTGATAGTATAAATCAGATAATTAAAAAAGCATATAGGGTTAAGGATTTAGACAAAGTAAAGTCTGAATTACATGAACTGGCAAATATCTATGAATACAATGGAAATTGGGAATTGTACGATGCAACTGTTATGGAAATGCTAAGTTTATCGGAAAAAACAAATGACTTGAGTTATAAAGCAGACTGTTATAATAAGTTAGGTGTTGCAAATTGTTTAAGAGGTAGAAATAATGAATCACTGGAATTTTTTACTAAGACTTTAGAGATTTATCTTGAATTAAGTGATACCAATGGCATTTCTAATTCGTATGAGAATTTGGGTATAGTTTATAAAGATTTAGCTAAATACGATAAAGCAATAGAATGTCAAATTAATTCAATCAAAATACGTGAGAAAACGAATCATAGCCGTTTGGTAAATAATTATTCTGCTTTAGCCACCTTATATCAAAAATTGAATGATACAATTGCTCAATTCAGATATCTTGAGAAGGCTAAAATTGCATTGATGAATAATGATAATCCAGACAATTTTCAATTGGCTATTTTATATAATGAAATTGCAGGTTATTACAATACCTGTGGTAATTTAGATAGTGCTATAGTGAATTACGAGAAAGTGGCTTATTATTCAGAAAAAGATGATTGGAAGCGTGGAATGGCAGTCGGGTATGGTAATATGGCTGAAGTTTATTCTGTGTATGGAGAAACAGATAAAGCAATTGCAATGCACAGAAAGGTTTTAAAATTATCTATTGAAATTGATGATTGTATGGGAATGGCCGAAGAATACTCATACTTGGCAGATTTGTATAGAAAGATTGGGAAAATAGACTCTGCAATAATTTTAATAAATAAGTCGCTTCAAAAATCAGAAGAGTGCGGATTGGATAATGAGAAACTTGCTATTTATGAGTTTATTTCTGAACTCTATGAAAATATTAACGAGCCCACTATTGCTTTAAAATTTTATAAAAAAGCTCAAGCGCTAAAAGATTCTTTGTATAATATTGAAAAACACAATTCAATTACAGAAATTGAAACTCAATATGAGACCGAAAAGAAAGAACAGCAAATAGAGTTATTATCAGCCGAAAATAAAATTAAAAATCAACGAATAAGATTAGGTATAGCTGTTATCTCTGTTCTTCTGTTGTTGGTAATTATGATTTTCTTTTTAATGCGTATGCGAAAGAAAAATGCCCAAATGGCTCAGGATGATTTAAAACAAAAACTTTTTCGCTCGCAAATGAACCCGCATTTTATTTTCAATGCCTTGGGGAGTATTCAAAACTATATGTATAAGAATGAAACTAAAAAGGCAGCTCAGTTTTTGGGTAATTTTGCTTCGTTATCACGTTCCATATTAAAATATTCAAATGAAGAATCTATAAGTCTTGAAAAGGAAATAGAAACACTAACAAATTATTTAGAGTTAGAAAAAATGCGAATGAATAATGCTTTTTCGTATGAATTTATTTACGATCAAGATTTAGAAACAGAATTTATCAATATTCCACCAATGATGATTCAGCCTTTCATCGAAAATGCCATAAAGCATGGACTAAAAGAAGTTGAGAAGGATGGAAAAATAACAATTGAAATAATTGATAAAACAGATTTTCTAGATATTGTAATAATTGATAACGGGATGGGGTTTGTTAACTCTCAGCAAAATAAAGATGAGAATCATGAGTCTATGGCTACACAGATATTCAATGAACGAATGAAACATTTGAAAAGGAAAAATAAGCAAATTCCTGATATGCAAATAGGAGATATTTCAAATGATGAAAATTCAGGAACAAAAATTCATATATTTCTTCCAATTGTTAAGTAGATTAGTATCTTTATGCTACTAATTCTAGGATATGATAAAAGCAATAATAATTGATGATGAGCAGGATATTCGAGAAATAAATCGAAGATTAATCTTAGATAATTTTTCTGATATTGAAGTGGTTGGAGAAGCTGATTCGGTTGAGTCTGGAGTGCAGTTAATTCAGACTAAAAAACCACAACTTGTTTTACTCGATATAGATATAAAAGGTGGAACTGGATTTCATATTTTACAGAAGGTGCAGCCATATAATTTTGCTATTATTTTTATTACAGCTTTCAACGAGTTTGCTATTAAAGCTATTAAGTTTAGTGCACTAGACTATATTTTAAAGCCGGTAAATGAAGTAGAATTCTGTACAGCAATTAAAAATGCTATTGAAACTATTGAAAGTAAACAAATTGAAGCACAGGTTAATAATTTCTTTGAGCACTATGAAAAGAGAACTCAATCCAAGAAAATTGTCTTAAAAACAAGCGATTCCATACATTTAGTTGACATATCTGATATTATGTATTGCGTGAGTGACAACAGCTACACAACGTTCTATATAAAAGATAAAAAAGAAGTTATTGTATCAAAGAGCTTGAAGGAGTTTGAGAATCTTTTATCAGTATATAACTTCTTCCGCCCACATCAATCTTATTTGGTTAATCTGCACTGTATCGATAAAATTATTAAAACAGACGGGGGATCAATTGTATTAAATAATAAAGTAGAGATTCCTGTATCGCACCGACGTAAGCATGCTTTATTGGATATTTTCGGTAAGCTTTAAACACTTTTCTTAAAATAAACTACGAATTCAAATTCATTTTTAACGCATTCAAGTAGCCTCAAATAAGTTTGGATATATTTCTGTTTTTTCGCAGTTATTAATAAATCGAATAACAGAAAAAGTAAAAAAAATGAGAAACTATTTAAAAATCGGAATGACACTTTTATTTGCTATCACTATGTTTTCTTGCGAAAAAGATGATGATGCAACAAAGAAAGATAGCCCATTAACCTTCAATGATCAAACATTTAATTGGAATGATAATGCAGAATTGTGGCACTATTCTTCAGACGGATACTATGATATGAATATTTTCACAGGGTCATTAAAAATAGATCAAGGACTATATGGAAATGGTGACTGGCTAAATATTGAATTCTATACTACAACACTAACTACTGGCGAATTTATTATTAGTGATACTGGAGATGAAGGTACTTGTATTGTAGATTTAGATCTTGATATTGAAGCTCATGGCCAATATACGACTGGTGGAACTTCTGCTTATTTTACCACAGGTACTGTAAAAGTTGAGGGCTCCGGAAATACCTATAGTGTAACTATAGATGCTACCGACGACGAGGGTAATACGCTCAAAGGGACTTATAGTTCAAGTTTTGCATTGATGAATGTTTATTAAAATATTTCATAGATAATTTAGTTTGTCGCATAATTGGATAATTACCCCGATTTTAAGAATCGGGGCTTTACACTTCTAAATGACTCACAAATGAATATAAATTCTTCGGTTAAAAGAGAAATTGTGTTTTCTCTGGTATTTGGTATGCTAATGTTAATATCAGCATGTAAGTATACAAATCAACAAAATGATATAATAAAATCGCTCGAAGAAAGCGGTGTTGATATTCCAAATGAAATAAAAGACAGCAAGAGTTTTAATATGGCTGATATTCTCTTTCCATTAGGTGGTTTACTGACTTTTGGTGTTTTTATATTTATGGGAATAAAGCAGTTCAAGCGGAAAAAAGCACAAATTGGTTATGCTTTTGGAGATATAAACGATAAAATAAATTCCATAAAGAATAATTCTGAAATTTCAGAAAAGATGACAGATGAAGAAAAGAAAAATCTTGATAATGTGCTTAATTTTTTAAACAAAGGAACTAATAACGATTAATCTAAAAACAATAAAAATGACAACAGGAATAATTATTACAGTAATTGGTGTATTGATAGTTATATCAATAATTAGCATGTATAATAGTTTGGTGCGAAAAAGAAACGAAGTTGAAAATGCATTTGGTGGTATGGATGTGCAACTTAAAAAACGTTACGATTTAATACCAAATTTAGTAGCAACAGTAAAGCAATATGCTAATCACGAAAAATCATTGCTTGAAAATATTACAGAATTAAGAGCTAAAGCTACTTCGGGTAAGCTATCAAACGATGAAAAAGTTGCTTTAGACAATCAAATTAGTGAAAGCTTTAAAGGTATTATGGTTGCAGTTGAGAATTATCCGGATCTTAAGGCAAGCGATAATTTTATTAATCTCCAGCGCACAATGAATGAAGTGGAATCTCAGATTTCAGCTGCCCGCAGAACTTATAATGCGGTAATAACAGATTATAATAATGGTATTCAAACTTTTCCTAAAAGTATTATAGCTGGTTTTATGCATTTACAACGCAAAGAGGTATTTGTTATTACAGAGGTAGAGCGTCAGAATGTAAATGTGAATAATCTTTTCAATAATTAGAGTAATGAAATCAACCGAACAATTAAAAACACTTTACAACACAGAGCTGAAAGATCAGTTAGCAGGGATGGAAAAAGAGCGAAAAGTAATTAAAAGATTATTAATCGTGACAACTCTTCTCGGAATAATTCTTTATACAACACTAAAGAATATTCAAATACAAGGTTTGGCATTTGCTGTTGGAATTTTAGGCGTTCTCATAATTTTATTCGGATTAGTTGTTACGCTTATTAAATACACAAAATATCGTAATCAATTCAAGGATAAAGTTGTATCAAAAATTATTAAACTGATTAATCCGGAATTTAAGTATAATGCAAATCATCATATTGAAGTATATGAATTTAATAATAGTAAGATATTTTCAAAAAAAGCAGAACGCTGCCAGGGTGATGATTTTGTTTATGGGAAGATAGAAAATACTGATTTTAAATTTTCCGAATTAAATGCTCAGTATAAAACAGTTTCTACAGAGGATGGAAAAAAGAAAACAGAATGGCATAGTATCTTTCGGGGATTATTTTTTCATGCTGATTTCAATAAGCATATTCAGGGGGCAACTTATGTTCTGCCTGATAATGCAGAGAAGTTGTTAGGTAAATTTGGGCAAAAATTCCAGGAAATGAGTGGTCCTGATAAATTGGTAAAACTTGAAAATCCTGAATTTGAAAAGCTTTTTGCTGTATATAGTTCAAATCAGGTTGAAGCAAGATACATTTTGACTCCTGTAATGATGGAGTCAATGGTTGAAATATCGAAGAAATATGGACGGAAAATGTATTTCTCATTTATAGGTGAAAGAGTTTATTGTGCTATAAAGTATTCAAAGGCTTTGTTTGAACCAAGAATCAGAAAATCAGGAGTAAATTATGAAGACGTGGAAGAAATGTACCATTTATTTGGTTTAATAGGAACCATAATTCATGAAATGAATCTAAATACAAGAATTTGGACTAAATTATAATTTGAGATTATTTAAAATACATTAATTACATATGAAAACAACAATACTAATAAGTATATTCTTTTTAATATCAATTCTGGTTTATTCTCAAAACGAAGTAGATCGATATATGGTAAAATCAGGATACATTGAATACGAACTTACAGGTAGTACCAAAGGAACAAAGAAAATATGGTGGGATGATTATGGAGATAAAGAACGAATAGAAACAAAATCTAGTTCTGAGGTTAAGATTTTTGGGATGGTTCAGAAAGAAGAAGTACATAGTATTCATATTTCTAATGGCAATAAATATTGGCATGTAAACCTGTTAGATAATAGCGGGGTAAAAGGGACGGAAGAATATTACGAGCCTGTTGAAATTACTGAAGATATGAGTGATGCTGAAAAGAAACAATTCGAAGAAGATATGCTAAAAGCTATTGGTGGAGAGCGCTTGCCACCAGAAATATTTTTTGGTTATACTTGTGAAGTAATGGAGGCAATGGGAGCAAAAGTGTGGGTATATAAAGGTATTACTTTAAAATCGACAGCTAAAATAATGGGTGTTGTAGTAAATGAAACTGCTACAAAATTCGATACTGAGATTAAAATCACCGAATCAAAATTTAAACCACCAACAGATATTGAATTTGTAGAAGGGAGTTACGAATAGTAACTCAATTCCTGTTGTTAAAGCCGTGTAATTTACACGGCTTTTTTATTATATAACCAAGTTTTTTCATATTTCGAGTATTTAAACTTATAATTTGTTACTTATATTTGCATTAAACTTTTAAAGTATTACATATCATGAGTAGAAAAATACAAATTGACGAAACGGATCGTACAATTCTTTCCTATTTAATTAAAAATGCACGAACACCATTTCTTGAAATAGCCCGGGCATGTGGTATTTCAGGTGCAGCTATTCATCAACGAATAAAAAAGCTTGAAGACTCAGGAATTATTAGTGGATCGAAGTTTACGGTTAAACCAAAGGCAGTAGGATTTGATATTTGTGCATTTGTAGGAATACTGCTTGATAAGGCACATGTTTATAATAATGTAATTCGCGAAATAGAAAAGATTCCTGAAATTGTTGAATGTCATTTTACAACCGGAAACTGGTCTTTATTAGTAAAGATCTATTGTGTAGACAACCAGCATTTAATGAATGTGCTGGTGTACAAAATGCAAAATATTCCGGGAGTGGCTAAAACAGAAACATTTATATCATTAGAGCAAACCATTGATAGAGAGTTTAGTATATAAAAAGACCCGGCTGTAATGCCAGGTCCTCATTATTATAACTATTCATATCTTAAAGCAAGAACTGGATTTGTATTACTTGCCTTAAACGCTTGATAGCTTACTGTTAACAATGCAATTGTTAAAGCAATAAAACCACTAATTAAAAATGGCCATAGGGTTAAATCGATTCGATAAACAAAGTTGATGAGCCATTTTCTCATTAAATACCATGCAATGGGCCATGCTATGATATTAGATATGATAACTAGTTTTAGGAATTCTTTGTTAATAAGAGTTATAATCTCAGTTATGGATGATCCCAATACTTTTCTGATCCCAATTTCTTTTGTTTTTTGTTCTGCTGTAAATGATGCTAAACCTAATATTCCTAGGCAAGCCACCGAGATTGCCAAACAAGAAAAAACAATAAATAAGATAAAAAAACTTTTCTCGTTGCGATATCTATTTTTGAGGCTATCTTCATAAAAATATGGGTCATAATAAATATCTGTATTGATATTATCCCATGTTTTCTGCATATAACTTAAAACCTTTTGACTACTACCATCTTTAATTTTTATGGATGTCCAGTATCGCCAATTGTTATCAATGAAATATACAACAGGAACTATTTCGTTATGTACAGATTCAAAGTGAAAATCTTCTGCAACACCAATAATTGTTCCTTTTCGTTCAACCCAATTACTTATTTCGGGGCTAAAAGTGTAAGTTTCAAAAGTTTTTCCAATAGCATAATCCCAACCAAATTCTTTGATAGCAGATTCATTTAATATAAAGGTAGAAGTTTCATCTTCGCTCATTTTCTCAGAAAAACTTCTTCCTTGAATAATTTTATTACCCAGCGTTTCAAAAAAATCATAATCTACAGTTACAATTTTTATTGCTTTGCCTTCGCTATCAACATTTTCAGCTTTATAAGTTAAGTTACTGCTTAATTTGTTAGAAGGTCTTTTATTCGAAGCTGTTACCGAAATAATATCAGGATGTTTTAAAAGTTCTTGCTTAAATGTATTATAGTTCTCAACACCTGGACTTCTTACTAATAAAATGTTTGAAGGATCAATACCTAAAGGTTTATTTTGCATGTATCGCCATTGGATAAAAACGATAATGGTACATGTAATTAAGGTTATAGAAATTGCAAACTGAGAAATAACAAGTATTTTACGTAACAAAGAATTAGAATTTGAGATTGTATTTTTTTCTTTAAGAACTTTTAAAGGCTTAAATGAACTTAAGAAAAATGCAGGGTAACTTCCGGATATGATTCCAATTAAAATTGAAATAAAGAAAGTAAGTAAGATCACCCAGAAATTATTGATCCATTCTATGTTAATTTCTTTACCTGCCAACTGATTAAATTTTGGTAATAATACATCAGCAAGAGCCATTGAAAGCCATATAGCAATGAATGATATGATAACGGCTTCGCCTATAAACTGTAAGATGATATTTCTCTTTTTAGCTCCCAGAATTTTTCGCATGCCAACTTCTAGTGATCGTTTTGAGGAACGTGCTGTGGCTAAATTCATATAATTTATGGTGGCAATGATAAGGATGAAAAATGCAACTATTGAAAAAATAATTACGTTCCTTATATTGCCATTTGTTTCAAATTCAAAGCGTGTATTTGATTTTAGATGAATATCATATAAGGGTTGAAAAAGCAGATATGAATCTTCATATCCTTCCTCAAAGGTTTGGGTTATAAAATCTTTTGATATTTTTTGAAGTGATTCAATACTAACTTTTTCAGGTAAAAGAATATAACTGTACTGGGTCATTTCTCCCCAATTATTTAATTGCATATCATTATAAATGTATTTATCGGATTCCATTGAAACCAATATTTTTAAGTGAAAATGTGAATTTCTGGGCATATCTTTTATAACACCCGTAATTCTTACATTTACTTTGGCTGTTTCTGTAAATACTTCCAGGTTCTTATTGATTGGATCGGAATCACCAAAATATTTGTTTGCTATTGATTCTGTTATTACAGCAGTAAAAGGTTCATTCAGTGCATTTTCTTTATTTCCATTAATCCATTCATATGTAAATACATTAAAAAATTCTTTTTCGACAAGTGAAACACCTCCTTCGTAAAATTTGTTTTCTCCGTATTGTATATAAAATGCTCCTGGTTGACTAATCCTTATGTATTGTTCTATTTGGTTAAAGTGACTAATAAAATACTGCTTAAGTTTATGTTCGGTAACAACATTTTTATAAATTTCGCCAGAAGGAGCTGTATGCTGATAACCAACACGATAAATTCGATCCCCTTTCTCATGAAATTTATCATAACTTAATTCATCAATTACATAAAAAGTAATTAGTAAACATGCTGTTAATCCAATGGTTAGTCCTAATAAATTAATAAAGAAGTATCCTTTTTGTCGAATTAGGTTTCTGATTGCAATTTTGAAGTAGTTTTTAAACATGATATGTTAAAATTATTAATTATTACTTAATTATTCGTGTGAAAACTATAGCCAATGTTAATGCCAAACCTTTAATGGTAAGATAATCAAATAGATGAAATTGTTGAAGATTGTAGATATGAGTAAAATTTACAAGCTGGTGTGTAAAAATTACACGTTAATTTTGTAGTTTTGATAAAAGTCAAGTTTTAAACTATGAGTAAAGCAGGAAAAATATTAGTTATAGACGATAATGAAGAAATCTTATTGGCACTTGAAATGCTCTTATCTCCATATTTTGAAAAGATAAAAACAATATCAAATCCAAATAGTTTAAATTCTATTTTATCAAAAGAGCTATATGATGTTATTATTCTTGACATGAATTTTAAAGCAGGAATTAGTACTGGTAATGAAGGAATTTTTTGGATGAATGAAATATTAAAAATTGATCCTGAAGCTATTATTGTTTTTATTACTGCTTATGGCGATATGGAATTGGCTGTAAAGGCCATACGAGAAGGAGCAACTGATTTTATTCAAAAACCATGGAATGAGGAGAAGTTTATTACAACTATTGAGAATGCATATAAACTAAGAAAATCAAAGAAAGAAATATCAAATTTAAAACAAAAACAAAAGCATCTGCTTGGAGATATTGCAAATCAGTTTCCTGATATTATTGGAGAATCAAATACTATGAAAGAGATATTTTCCCTCGTTAATAAAGTATCAAAGACAGATGCTAATGTATTAATACTAGGCGAGAATGGAACAGGAAAAGAATTAATAGCACGTGAGATTCATAAAAAATCAAATAGAGCTAATGAAGTTTTCGTTAGTGTCGATGTTTCTGCATTACCCGATTCATTATTTGAAAGTGAGTTATTTGGTTATGTGAAGGGAGCTTTTACAGATGCTAAGACCGATAAACCAGGTCGAATGGAGATTGCATCTGGAGGAACACTTTTTCTTGATGAGATAGGCAATCTTTCATTAACTGAGCAGTCAAAGTTATTAACGGTTTTACAGAATAGGGAAATTAACAGATTAGGAGCTACTTATAAAATTCCAATAGATATTCGTCTTATTTGCGCTACTAATAAATCATTGCATGAAATGGTTGTGGAAAATAAATTTCGTGAGGATTTACTTTATCGTATTAATACCATACAGGTTGATTTACCTCCATTACGTGAAAGAAAGGAAGACATTCCTTTGTTAGTATCTTTCTTTAAAAGTAAATACGAAAAGAAATATTCTAAAGCAATTTTAGACATGGATAAAAAAGTGACTCAAACGCTTTTAAAGCATAGCTGGCCTGGTAATATTAGAGAACTGCAGCATACTGTAGAAAAGGCGGTAATTTTATGTGAAGATAATGTGATTAAAGAGGGTGATTTCGGATTTAATAATAAACTTAATGATCAATCAGTAAATTTAAACACATTAGATTTATCGGAAATAGAAAAAACGACCATTTTAAAAGCTATTAAAAAGCATTCAGGTAATTACACGAATGCTGCAAATGAGCTGGGAGTGTCAAGAAAAACTTTATATAATAAATTAAAAAAATATGGGCTTGAATAAATTTAGTATAAAACTTTTTTTGTTTATGATCTTGATCTCATTTTTAGGATTTGGATTCTTTTGGTCGTTTAGTTCTAGTCAACTAATCATTACTAAAATTGTAATTGGAGCATTATTTCTATTATTTTTTATTTTATTACTTCTTTATATTAACAAGACCAATAGGGATTTATACCATTTCTTAAATGCTATAAAAAGTAGAGAGAGTATATCATCATATTCAAACGATTTGTCTTTCGACCAGTTGAGTATTACATACAATGAAATAACCGATCAATTAAAAAAAGCATGGTTGGCTAAAGAGCATGAGCACCATTATTTTCAGAATACTATTGAAAATATTAATGTTGGCGTAATAAGTTTTGATGAGCATGGTGATATTCAACTTATAAATAAAGCAGCAAAACAAATTTTAGGTATTACGAGCATTAGGAATGTAAGTGAATTAAATTCAGAAACAATCCTGTTTGGGGATGAACTTAAAGATATTAAACCTGAAGAGAGTAGACTTTTAAAGATGAATACCCAGATTGATCAATTAAAGGTTTTAGTAAGATGTTCGGTAATAAAAGTTCAATCTAAATATATCAAAATAATAAGTCTTCAAAATATAAAAACTCAACTCGAAGAAAGTGAATTAGAGGCTTGGCAGAAGTTAATAAAGATTTTAACTCATGAAATAATGAATTCTGTAACGCCTATAAAATCTTTAACTTATAGTATGCAGAAATCTTTAAAGGATGGAACAAATGACGAAGTAGATTCTGGAATATTAAAAGGTTTACAGGCTATTGAGAAAAGGAGTAAGGGATTGTTAGATTTTGTTGAATCATACAAAAGTTTAACTCAGATTCAAAAACCTGCATATGAAAGAGTGCATATTGGGAATATGATTGAGAATGTTAAAGTTTTATTAAAGTCAGAACTGAATGAGCAGAGTATTGTATTTAATGCAACAATGACACCTCAAGATATAAATATTATTGCCGATGGAAAATTAATTGCCCAGGTAGTGGTGAATTTAGTGCTGAACTCTATAAAAGCACTTAAAAATAGTAAGCAAAAGAATATTAATATAGATTCATACATAAACAATAATGGTCGAGTTTCAATTAAAATTACGGATAGCGGTAGTGGAATTAATAGTGAAACTTTAGATAAAATCTTTATTCCTTTTTATTCTACTTATCAGGATGGTTCAGGAATTGGACTATCATTTGCCAGGCAAGTAATGGTTTTACATAATGGCAGAATTGATGTTAATTCGCAAGAAGGAAAAGGTGCAAGTTTTACATTATCCTTTTAAAATTGAAACAATTATTTTATTTAAATGTAAATAATATATAGTAATTGAATGTTCTATTATTATATTTACAACATTAAGAAATTTATCATAAAAAAGCTGCCACGCGGGGTACATATCGTATGTGGATGAGAGTTCCACCAGCTTATAAGGCCCGGGAAAGTCCCGGGCTTCTTTTTTTATTTATTAAGATCCAGAAATGACAATATCATTAAATACAAGGCTAGGTGTTATCCATGAAGAATATTTCCAAGGATCATTTCCAATAGCTGAAAGTTTATTCCAGAAATTTAGATGATTATCTGCAATATTCATTTCTGCAATAGCCTGAATCGGTTTGCCATTATCAAATAGCTGCCCTTCAATACCAACGGAAAAGTCACCTGTTGTTGAGTTCGAATTACCTCCAATGAATCCTGTAACAAGTATACCTCTGCCAATATTTTTCATTAACTCTTCAACAGATTTATTACCTGGTTGTATTACTAAATTTGATGATCTGCCTGTTGTTGGTTCCATTTCAAGTTTTCTACTATAATACCAATCTAAATAGAAATTCTCAACTTTACCTTCATTAACAAGTAACATCTTTTTTGCAGGAAGTCCATCGTAATCATATAATCTGCTACCAATCCCTTTTTCTACAAATGGATCATCCATAATTGTAAAAATATTACTAGTGACTACTTTCCCTTTTTTATCACTTAAAAATGATCGTTTTTGTTGAATGTTAGAACCATATAGGGCATTAACAAATCCTCCTAATATTCTGGGTACAGACTTATTCTCTATAATGATAGGTAACTTTTCTGTATTAATTTTCTTTGCCCCCAGAAGATTCTTGGTATTCAAAATGGCCTGTTTCCCAATATCATCTGTTGAAGGTAAGTCGCTAAGATTCCTTACTCTGGCATAACCATATGAATAAGGTTTTCTATCTCCTTCATCTTGCATTGAAATGCTTGCATAAATTGTGGTATTTGTTGTTTGGTTTGATCCTTTAAATCCATTGCTTGTAAGCAGTAGATCTTCTGATTCGCTATTCCAGATGTTTGATTCAACGGATATTACTTTATCACCACCATGATCTAAACAATATGATTCAAGTGAACTAACAAGCTTATGCAATTCTTCTATGGATAAATCCTTAATATTATGATCATAAATTGATAGTTCCTTGTTAATGTTATGAAAATATTTAGAATCAGTAAGAGACCTATAAGTGTCTTTTTCAATAAATTTAGTATTTTCAATACTTTTTCGAATAAACGATTCTAAAGAAGATTTTCTTAAATCAGGAGTAGTTTGCGATGAATATTTACCATCAATAAAAAGATCAAGAGTTAAATTTTTATCAATTGCTTCTTTTATAATTTCAGGTTTTTTTTCTCTATATCTTAACTCAACGCCTCTGTTATTTTGAATATTAACTCTGCATTCAACATGCTCAATATTCTGGGTGGTTTTAATAATCCAATTCCCTAAGTCTAATAATTCATTATTTATCATGATATACCTCCTTTCTGCTGAGTTCCACCAACTGTCATTGAGTTAACTAAACAAGTAGGTAATCCGAATGATACCCTAACAAATTGTCCTTTTCCGCAACCTCCTGGGCCTCCACGATAAAATGTTAAATCATTGGCTATTGCACCAATATTTTCTAACATTTTTGGACCATTACCCATAATATTTACATCTTTAATTGGTGCAGTCAATTTCCCATTCTCAATTAAACGGCCTTGTGAAACATAAAAAGAAAAATCTCCTTCGCCAATCTTAACCTGACCATTTCCAACTGCTTCCACATAAATGCCATTTTTTGCTTTTTTTATCACATCTTCAGGTAGTTCATTTCCACCTAACATATATGTATTTCTCATTCTTGGCATTGGATAATACTCAAAACTTTCTCTTCTGCCATTACCTGTAGGATTAACACCATAATATTTAGCCGAAATACGATCATGCATATAGCTTTTTAAAATACCATTTTCCACAAGTACAGTTTTTTGACCAGGAATACCTTCATCATCAAAATTTAATGATCCTTGTTGATGAGGATTGGTCCCATCATCAATAATAGTAACATTTGATGGAGCGACTTTTTTTCCAATCATAGTACTGTAAGTTGATGTTTTTTTCCTATTAAAATCAGCTTCCATACCATGTCCAATAGCTTCGTGTAGTAATACTCCAGTAACACCAGGACCTAATACTACGGGCATTTCTCCAGCTGGAGATTCAACAGTATCAAACAATGAAAGATTTCTTCTAACAACCTCATCTGATAAGTCATTGGTAATTTCAGGAGTGTAAAATGAGAAATCATAATTGCCACCTAAGCTATAAAATGCTTGTTCTTTTCTACCATCTTTTTCACCTGTTGTTTGTGAATAAATGTATGTACAAGGAATAGCATCCTCAGCTTTAATACCATCGCTGGTGATAACTAATATACGTTTTAAGTTATCATAATATCCAACTCTAACTTTGCTGATATATTCAGATTTATTAAAGCATTGCTCATTAATATCTTTTAATGGTGTTAGCTTTTTACTAATAGGTATTTCTTCGAAAGATGAAGTAAATGGGTAATAATTGCCAATCTCAGGTACTTTAAATTTATTAGCAAATGTTTTGTGATTCCCATTGGCTATAGTTGATGCTGTTTTAGCAGCCGACAACATGGACTCTTTGGTTAGTTCTTGCGTATAACCGTATCCAACCTGATCACCCTTAACAGTTCTTATACCGGCTCCTAATTTAATGTTACCATAAGACCTGCTAACTTTACCATCTTCTAAAATTAGCCAGTTTTCTAAAGTGTGTTCAAAATAAATATCTGCAAAATCTCCTCCTTTTGAGAGTGCCATGGCGAGAATCTCTTGATTCAACTGATCTGTTATTCCGAATTCTTTTTCGAAGTAAGCTTGTTGAGTCAAGTTCTTATGAGAAAATACACATCCGTCCAGATATGGGGAGACAATCAACAATCCTCCAGCGTAAGCTGTATTTCTCAGGAATTTTCTTCTGGTTATTGGCTTCATTATTAAGCTTTTATTTTAAAATAAACAACAAGTTATAAAATAAAAGTCTAAGAATCAATTTAAAAAATGGAACAGCTAAAGGAGTATATTGCTTATGGATTCATGTTTATTGACTTAAGAGATATAAACCCCTAACATCATATTTTTTGTTTATTTATCTGTTTTTGTCAAAGTCATTTAAGAATTTAACCAGTTTTATGAGGTCTTCTTCAGAATGTAATTTAATCTTTTCCTTTTTGATATATTCTTCCACTTTTGGATGATTAAAAAATAATTTAAGGAGTTTCTTTTTAGTTTTAATTAGAGTTAGGGGCTCTCCATAAACTGATAAGTAATATAAGGATCTTTCTTTAACAAATTTAGATTTTTTACTTTCACTGTTACTATAGGCATAATTATCAAGAGAAATATTTGAAATAATTTCTCTTTTATAAAGGCTAATATAATCATCAACAAGCTCGATAAAATATCCTCTTTTTGTTAAATCATAGTTATAGTAATCAGAGAATATATAATATTGATTGTTTATTTCTAACTTTAATATTTGTTCCGGATTTGCTATTGCATAAGTAATTTCATCTTCTTTATATTCCATTTGATCTTTATATGCGTTATAATTCATTTTATATTCAATCGGGTTATTGTTATTCGATTTTAAATAAACATTACAATCTAAAAAGTTTTCATAGATATATGGGCTTCCACTGGCCTCATCGTATGTCATTACTTCTTGTACTGAACCTTTTAATTTTAACTTGTAGGTATTAATTGATGGTTTTTGTGCATTACTAGTTAATATTGAAACAATTAACAAGAAACAAAGTACATATAGCCTCATTTTAGTATGATTTAATTAAGTTCGAGTTATAATTAGGATAATTAAAAAATGGTTTACCCTACTATAAATGATCGATTATTTCATGATCGGTAGTGATATATTCTTTCATGAGATTTGCTGTTAGGCAAGAATGAATAGGAATAATTCCAACTAAATTACCAATGTTGATTTTTTTAAATAAATCTTCTGATACTTTTAAAGTTCCATGTTCCTGAGAAACTTTTATAAGAAAGATATCACTTTCTGTTTTTTTCCATCCTTCAGGATTTAAAACAACAAGTTGTCCATAAACTTTGGTTCCATCTATTTCAATAAATTCTTTAGAGAAATGAACACCACCACCGTACACAATAATTTCTTGTCTATTTCTGTGTTTTGCTACAACCGGACAAGCCATAGCAACTGCTATTTGATCAAATGAACAAGAACCGATATAGTATTGCATTAAGTCATAAAAAACAAAATTCCCTGGACGAATCTCATCAATGCCTTCAAAATCATCAATAATACTGCATGATGGAGTATCACCTGTAGACATGATTAGATGAGGATAACTATCAATAAAATGGTCTCTTAATAAAGATAATTTTTCTGATGAAGTATTATAAATTTCAATAACCTCTTTTGGATTTTTTGTGCTGTAAGTATTTCCAAAATGTGATAAAAAACCTTTAAAAATTAATTTATCGGACTTTTCTGATGCATTTAAAATTTTATCAATGGTTAAAAATATATCGAATGAGATTCCAGTGCGTCGGTAGCCGGCATCAATTTTTATAAAATAGCCAACTTTAGAAGTGAGGTTTTCATTTAAAAAATCGATGGCATGAATATTCTCAAGAGTGAGATTAAGATTTATTTTACTTGCCAGCTGATTAATTAATTCAATTTGTCTAATGTTAGCAGGGAAAGCAATAGTAATATCATTCCATTCATCGGCAAAATATTCGGCCATTTGTAAGGAAGAAACCGTTATCTTGTTTACTCCAAAATCTTTAAACCACCTTCCGATTATTTTTGACTGATGTGTTTTAAAATGTGGCCTGAAAATTAAATTATTCTTTTTTGCTTTTTCAGTCATCGACTGAATATTCTTAAGACATTTTTGTTTATCGAGAATTAATGTTGGCGAAGTAATTTTATTTAAATCCATAATGAATAAGATCGGTTTTACTCAAAGATATTAAAAATAGAGGAGATATTGTAGATCCAAGTTTATGTGATATAAGTTTTTCTAGGGGTTTAAGTTTTAGAAATGATTTACTATATGAACAATTTTATAATTTGCTTGTTTTAATAATTCGAAAGCAAGTATTAAGATATAAATACTATAAATCAATTAAAGTACATTTTGTTAAAAGATATCTAACAGTAAGTTCATGTGATTCACATTTAGGAGCGGTTAGGGTTAATAATATACAAACTTGCTGTTGTAGTTAAACATCTCTCATTCGTGTTAAATAAGTTGATAAGGTTGATGATTGATTAATTTATTTTAAGATTGTTGTATGAATGGATAATTCGTGAAAGAGTGAGAGATGTTTACTCATAAGTTTTAAAGCTTATGAGTTTTTTGTTTATATGCTACCGATGTTAAATACCATTGGTCATCCTTTTTGTAAAAATAAAATGTCCAGTTATTACCGGTTCTTACTTCATAGTGATAAGTTTTCATTTCTCCCTCATACATAAAATCGGGCGATGTTATGTATTCAAAAACTTCTGTGATCTCCGATTTATAAAATATTGAATCGACTTTTGAATTAAAAGAATCTTCTTTAACTTTTTTATCAAGGATTTTATATTCGAACTTATCGTAACATGTTAAATGAGCTAGGATTTTATTTGTTTGTTTATTTTGATATAACTTTCCAATAAGTTGTAGTAAGCTATCAATAGAGTTTTTTTGTGATCTTTCTTGTGAATTTAATTTTTCTTTGCAGATTTTGTGTTGTAATCCATTCGATGGAATTTGGTAAATTTCGTTTTCCTGATGCTCCATCCCATATTGGCTTCTAAACCAATCTCTATCTAAGTTTCCTCGGAATAAAGAGAAAGCTTCCTGAGTTTGATTACTTAAAACTATTGTATCGTCTATATAGCCGCAATTGTATAAATCATAAGAAAATAACTTGTTAGGCTCAGAAGTATTTGTTTTAACAATAAAATACAGTTGGCCATTATAAATTTTGAGTTTATTTAAGGCTAATTCAGAAATAAAGGTTTTAAGTCGAGTAACTTTGTTTAAATCATCACTTATAGAAAAAACCTCATAGGTTTTGTTATTATATAAAACAAAATATAAAGCTTTGTTAAATTCATCTTTTATTATTGAGCCGTCTTTAATCAATATCTTTTTCTTACCAATCCTAATAGAATCTAGGTTGCTTCTGGGTAGTTTTATTGATTTCGAAATGTCATAATTTTTATTTATCAAGATTAAAGAATCTTTTTGATTATCTAAGATGTAAAGCTGATTGTTTTTTGTAATGTAACTGGTATGATGATAGTGTTTTGTAGTATTTTGGCTTTTATATATATTCTCTATTTTATTTTCATGCAATTGATAAATAGAGTTTTCATAAAGAAATTTGATTGAGTTTGCAGAATCCTTGGGTTGCTTCTGAACATAAGGATCAAAAGTAAATTGGAATAATTCGGTTTTATTCCAAGTAGAGTGCTTTAATAAATCCATTTCTATTGTAAAACTTCTGAATTCAATATTTCTTTTGGAAGGCTTTTCGAAAAGTTTTTCTATATCATAGTTTTTTAAGGAGCTAATAATTTGATCATTTTCAATATGAACAAGAAATGTATAAAACTTACCTTTTTGTTTTATTAAGCCTGCAAAGAACTTATGGTCATTGTATTTTTCAAGTTGAAGTATATGAGAGGCTAATCCATTGTTATAAAATGGAGAAAGTAATTTAATTCTGGCTCCTGAATGATCTCTGAAGTGGAGGTCGAGTGGTTTAATTTTGGGATAAGTCTTGAAAATATCCAGTTGATCAACGATGAGTTGCTCTCTTTGATTTATCAGATAAAAACTTGCAGTAGTGTTTGAATAGATTAATATATATGGATCAACTATAACATATTTGTCAATAGAGAAACTGGTGTGGGCATATTTTAAACGAACATCAGGATGTAACCTAACTTCTTGTTTTATTGAATTATCAATGGATTCATTTATATTTTGACTAAATAGGGGAGTTAGAACAACAGTAAAAACTGCTATAAGGATAAATTTTCTCATAATACTTTATTTACTATCTAATAACTAAGATAATTATAAAATATTACATAATATCTAAACGTTTGGCTTTTCGTTCCCAGATCTTTTTTGCCAGTTCCTGCATATCTTCCACATTATCGAACTCGTCCATAATTTCTGTTCCTAGAAGTGTTTCGATAATATCTTCCATAGTTACGATTCCTACCATTTCACCGTATTCACCAACGACCATAGCTATATGTTCTTTGTCTTCAATGAGTTTGTTAAATAATCGGATAATGGGCATTTGTTCTGTAACTACCTTAATGTCTCGTTTGAGGTCTTTTAACTTTTTATTTTGTTTCCTATCAATCATGTACTGCATGATTTCATCCTTCAGAACATAACCTGTAATATTTTCAATATCGTTCTCGTAAATAGGAATTCGTGAGAAACGGATTTTAGTATTCTTATCCAGAAAATCTTTTACTGAGATATTTTCTTCATCAGCAAAAACAACTGTTCTTGGTGTTAGGATGGTTTTTACCTCAATCTTATTGAATGCCATGAGGTTTAAAAGAATATGCGATTCTTCTTTTTTAAAAATACCTTCTTTAACTCCAATTTCTGCCATTGCCTGAAACTCCGATCGACTTAGAACATCCTGTACTTTATCTTTTTTCAAAGCTTTTGTAATGAATTTTGCAAATACAATGATTGGATAAAAAGGAGAGTAGATCATACCATTTAAGAAGTACGGTGTAACTCTTGCGAGATTTTTCCAATAGTTTGCTCCTAAGGTTTTAGGAATAATTTCAGAAAAGATAAGTATTGTAACAGTTAATATTCCTGAGACGATAGAAAGATATTCGTTACCCCATAATTTTTGTGCTTGAACACCAACACCAACAGCTCCAACAGTGTTTGCAAAAGTATTTAAAGTAAGAATTGCGGCTAAAGGAGTATCAATGTTTTCTTTGAATTTTTGAAGAGATTTAGCATAGCTCTTTCCTTCATTAACTTTTCCTGCAATATACGAATGTGTTGTACTTAACAACGATGCTTCAAGAATAGAGCACATAAAAGAAACAAGAACAGCAATTAAAAAATATAGTATTAATAATCCCATGATAAAATTGTAATGCTTAAAGATATCAATTTTTATATAAATTCATTTTATCTATGTATTTATTAACTTCAGATGGCATAAAATATCTGATATCTTTATTGTTTTTTATAGATTCACGAATGAAACTGGATGAGATTTCCATTAAAGGAGCATGAATTAGTTTTATGTTTTTATGATTTTCAAATTCTCCTAAACCATATTCGGGGCGAGGATATACATATATCTGGTATTGATCTAGAATTTGTTCATAATTTTTCCATTTCTTAAACGATTGAAAATTATCGCTTCCGGCTATTAAAACAAAACTGTGTTTTGGATTTCTTTCTGAAAGGTATGTTAAAGTATCGATGGTATAGGAAGGTTTTGGAAGATTAAACTCAATATCACAGGCCTTTATCTTCCAATTATCCTGTAAAGCTAACTCAACCATCTTAAAACGATCATATTCGTTGATAAGACTCTTTTTATTTTTTAAAGGATTTTGAGGGCTTATAACAAGCCAAACTTCATCCAGATCACTAAACTCGGCAAAATAATTAGCGATTGCCAAATGTCCGATATGTATCGGGTTAAAAGAACCAAAATATAATCCAACTTTCATCGAAGTTTAATTATTTATAAAGTTTATTACCGCTTCCTTCGCTTTTTGTATGGCTTCTTCTAATTTATCATTTACAATGATAAGATCAAATTGATTGGAATAAGTTAATTCTTCCTGTGCTTTATCGACACGGTTTTTTATATCTTTGGCACTATCTGTTGACCTTAATAACAGTCTTTTTTCAAGCTCTTCAATGCTCGGTGGCATAACAAATATGGCCAGCGCTCTGTCCTGATACAATTTCTTAATATTGACCCCACCCACAACATCAACATCAAAAATGACATGATTTCCTTTAGACCAAATTCTTTCAACTTCGCTTTTTAAAGTACCATAAAAACGATTTTCGTATACTTCTTCCCACTCAACAAACTCATTGTTGTTGATTTTTGCTTTAAACTCTTCTGTAGTTAAAAAGTGATAATCTTTCCCATCTATTTCATTTTTTCTTTGAGGTCTGCTTGTTGCCGAAATTGAAAATTCCAGACCCAATTTTTTTTCTAATAGACTTTTAACAATGGTTGTTTTACCCGAACCCGATGGTGCTGAAAATATAAATAATTTGCCTTTCATTTATTTATAGGATATTTAGCATTTGTTCCTTTATTTTTTCAAGCTCATCCTTCATTAGTACAACAAACTTTTGAATATCAGAATCATTTGCTTTTGAACCTATGGTATTTATTTCACGACCTATTTCCTGACTTATAAATCCTAACTTTTTACCATTTGATTCTGGTTCGTTGATCATTTCAATAAAATAATTGCAATGGTTGGTTAAACGAACTTTTTCTTCTGTAATATCTAATTTCTCTAAATAATAGATCAGTTCCTGCTCAAAACGGTTTTTATCGTAATCCTTCTCATCAATATTATTGATAAGGTTATCGCGTAACCTTTCTTTAATCTTTTCTGTTCGGTTTAACTCAAATGGAGTAATTTTTTCTTTATTATCTTCAATAATCTTAATCCTTTGTTCGATATCTTCTTTAAGATATTTCCCTTCCTGAATCCTAAAATCATCTAATTGGGTTATTGCTTTTAAAATAGTTTCATTAATAATACTCCAGTCATTATCATCAATTTCTTCACGTTCAATATTTAAAGTATCTGGCAATCGAATAGCCATTTGTAATAGCTGCTCTGAAGATTGTAGATTTAAATCTGTAGCAATGGATTTTAATTGCTCAACATAATTTTTAACAACTCCTGCATTGATCGATGTTGCTTTATTGTCATCAGTAATTTCATAATACAGCACAAATTCAATTTTCCCTCGTTGAAGTTTTTTCGATATGGTATTTCTTATCTCCAATTCTTTTTCGCGATAAACACCAGGTATTTTTGTATATATATCAATGTTTTTGCTGTTTAAAGATTTTATTTCGACAACTATTTTTCTGTCTTTTAATTCGCATTCGGCTTTTCCGAATCCTGTCATTGATTTTATCATAGTATTCTTTTCAAATGATTGAATTTGTAGGGCAAAGGTAAGAAAAATAGTTTATTAGTTATCAGATAAGTATTTCGAGTTTTAGCTTACAGGTTTTTAATTTTTTAAGATCTAATATTAAGAATGATAAAAAATGACAATTATTGAGGTAAAATATCCAGAAAATATTTTATGATTCTGTTAATAACTTACATGTAATGAATAATTTGTATTGTTAATAACCTTAAGATTTTTCCTGAAATTATGTTTAGAATCTAATTGTAGCAATAATTTCCTGATAATTAACAAATTGTTAAAAACGTAAGTTGATAACACGTTAATTACTAGATGTTAAAAAAGTTTGCAGATATCGTATCTCTTTGTACATTTGTTATACCAGATGAGAGATAAAAGGTTGCTCAAAAGAGTAGGGAGAGGAAAGAGGTACTTAGATGTATTTTAGACCAATCAAACAATTGCAAAATTGACTACCCCAAGAGCCGAAGTTCAAATCTGAAAGACTCGTTCTGAAAGATTTGATCAATCTCAAAAAAACGCCTGGCGTTCTTTAACAGATTGAGCCGTAAGCAGTGAAAGATACAAAAAAGTGATAAGCAATTATCATAGATTTATATTCGACACTGAAACCTAAAATTAATCTTCGGATTAAACTAAGGTTTACAAAAATTGAATTAACATTTAAAATTCTCATACACGATGGAATTCTGAAAGGGAGACCAAAATGTATAAGCAATTAGGTGAAAAAAACAATTTATTGTCTTACATAATGGTACTTCGTTCAGGAAGTTAAATCATACGATTTTACTAATGAACAGCCTAACAGCCAAACCTTAGCTGGAATGGTTGAAAGGTTCAGGGCTCATAGCAAAAGATCTAATCTTTTGAAATGATGCCAACCATAATAACGGTAATCTGGAACAGAAGAAAACTCCGGTTTTCTTATTGTAAAAGGGAACAAATCAACTCGATTTGTTCCCTTTACTGTTTTATAGTGTTTTGTTATACTGAATACCAGTTAAATTACCGCTTTCTTCTTCCAATTTCCAGTCAGGTAGTAAATATAGGATAGTAGGAATCCAACAAACCAACCCATAGGGATAGCCCACCATATTCCTACTTCATCTAATCTTTTAGAAAGTAACCATGCGCCAGGTATTCGAATAACCCAAAGGGCTATTAATGAGATAAACATTGGGATTAAAGTGTCGCCGGCACCCCGCATTACCCCGGCAATAGTAAACATCGAAGTAAATACAATATAAAAGGCACTAACGATGATCAGGTATTCTCTACCAATACGAATAACTTCCGGATCGTTAGTGAATATACCAATAATTGAATGACTAAATATGAGAACACATACAGATACTACAACCGAAACTACAGATGACATTTTTAGTGTTGCAATAAATCCGGTACGTACACGATCTATTTTCTTTGCACCAATATTTTGGCCTACAAATGTAGCTAGAGCAGCAGCAAAGTTCATGGCAGGTAAGGATGCAATGGAATCAATTCGTGTGGCCACAGAATAGGCCGCTATCACATCTGTTCCGAATCCATTCACGATACTTATAAGCGCCATCATACCGGCAGCAACAAATGTTTGTTGTAATCCTGTTGGTAATCCAATACGTACACTTTTCTTAAATATTTCAGTATCAAATATTAGGTCTTTGAATGAGAATCGAACAATCTTATGTGTTTTATTAAGGTATATGATTGCTGTAATAAAAGCTCCCCCCTGGGCAATTACAGATGCTATAGCAACTCCTTCAATACCCCAGTTAAAAACAAGTACAAAAAGCAGGTCGAGACCAATATTAATAACCGTTGATATAATTAGAAAATACAACGGAGTTTTAGAATCTCCCAATCCACGAAGAATAGCACTTGTTCCATTAAACCCAAACGAAACGAGTACACCTCCCATAAAAATGTTAAAATATGATTTTGCCTGGGGAATAACTTCTTCCGGTAGTTTTAGTAATCTAAAGATTTCCTCACTAAAAGATATACTTACAATACTTATAAATATTGAAGCAAAAAACAGAAATATGAAAAGAGTATTGATGGTTCTTTTAACTTTCTCAATATCTTTTGCTCCAAAATATTGTGCAATTACAATGGTGCTTCCTGATGCAATGCCAATAAATAGTGAAAGAAAAGCAAAGATAATTGGGAATGAAGCTCCAACAGCTGCCAATGCTTCTTTGCCAATAAAATTTCCAACGATAACGCTATCAACAATATTATATAATTGTTGAAATACATTACCTAAAAGCATTGGAAGGGCAAACTTTAGGATTAATGATCCTTCTTTTCCTGTGGTTAAATCTTTCATTCGTGATTTTTAAAGATCATGCAAAACTGCCGAAATAAATTTTAGAAACAAAATTTATTGAAGCAATAAAGTAGAACAAATCAATGTGAATAATGTTAAAATAAAAACCCCCGAATTAGTTTCGAGGGTTTTAGTATTCTGTGTTATAATTATTATGCTTTTTCCAGTTCAACAGTAAAGTGTCTCATAATTGGAGCTTCATCAACAATCTTATAGCCTTTTGTAATTTGATCTCTTCTGTCGAAAACATTTTTAAGAGCAACAGCAATAACATCCATATGATTGTTAGTATACACTCTACGAGGAATCGCTAATCGTAAAAGCTCTAAGGCTGGATAACGATTTTCTCTTGTTTCAGGATCGCGATCTGCAAGTAAGGTTCCGATTTCTACTCCACGAATACCGGCTTCTTTATATACTTCTATAGCTAATGTTTGTGCTATATATTCTTCTTTTGGAACATTAGGTAAAAACTTTTTAGCATTTACAAATATAGCATGTCCACCGTAAGGTTTTTGAACAGGAATACCAAAATCAGTAAGTCTTTGTCCAAGATATTCCACTTGTTTAATTCTTGTTTCTAAGTATTCAAATTCTGTTCCTTCGTCTAAACCTTGAGCTAAAGCATTCATATCACGGCCCGACATACCTCCATAAGTAATAAATCCTTCGAAAACGATATTGAAAACAGTGGCTTTTTTAAAGATATCTTCGTCTTTTAATGCAATAAAACCACCCATGTTTACAATAGCATCTTTTTTACTACTCATGGTCATTCCATCGGCATACGAGAACATTTCTTTTACGATCTCTTTGATCGTTTTATTTTCGTATCCTTTTTCGCGCATTTTAATAAAGTATGCATTCTCAGCAAAACGTGCCGAATCGTAAATTACCTTAATCTTATATTTATCAGCAACTTTACGAACTTCTTTCATGTTTTCAATAGAAACAGGTTGTCCTCCCGATGAGTTACAAGTAACTGTAACTACAATAAAAGGAATTTTCTCAGGAGTATGTTCCTGAATTGTTTTTTCTAACTTGTCGATATTGATATTACCTTTAAAAGGATGTTCAATTTCAGTGTCGAAAGCTTCATCAATAGTACAATCAATTGCTTTTGCTTTTCTGAATTCGATGTGTCCTTTTGTGGTGTCGAAATGCGAGTTTCCAGGAACAATATCACCTTCTTTAACTAAAGCCGAGAATAATACATTTTCTGCAGCTCTTCCCTGATGTGTAGGAAGGAAATAATCAAATCCTAATAATTCTTTAATTTTATTTTTTAAAGTATGATATGAAGAAGCACCAGCATAACTTTCATCGCCAACCATCATTGCCGACCACTGTTTGTCGCTCATAGCGCCAGTTCCTGAGTCAGTTAAGAGATCAATATATACTTGTTCGCTTTTTAAATTAAATAAGTTGAATTTAGCTTCTTTTATCCACTGTTCACGTTCTTCGCGTGTGCTTTTACGGATGGTTTCAACCATCTTGATTTTATATGATTCTGCAAATGGTAATTCCATGATAAATAATGTTTTAGTAAAACAATATGATTAAAATAAGAAAATAATGATTTGTACTCTATGAATTATAGAGTAATCCCATAGTGGTAAGAGTCTCTGTTCTTAATATTTAAAAATACGTTCTTTGCAGAGTATGATGTTTCAAAAGATATTTTCATACTGCTAAATTTCGATTCGGGTACAAATATACGAGTTTCTTAAAAAATTACATAAAATTGGATATTTTTGTATCATCTTATAAACTTACATTAGGGGTTAAAAATTTGCAAATCAGAATTATAATGAAAGAAATTTTATTAAGTATTATTGTTTTATTCGCATTAAGCTTTTCATCATTTCCACAAAATACTGAAATTGAAGTTAGCGATTCTCTTCAAAAGGAATTAGCTAGAAGGGATTCAATTATCCTAGATTCGTTATTAAATCATAATGATACTATTTTATTAAATAACGGGGATAGTATATTCATTGATAGTTTAAAAACAAACCTTACAGAAGATACAACTCAAGTTTTTTACATAGACACCATTGCTTCTAAGGATACGGTATTAAAGCAAACAGATTATGATATCATCATGAAAAGATTTCAGGATTCATTGATTTTTGAAGAACCTGATTCGATTCATTTTATTTTATACAATTTAAACCATAAACTTAAATCAGCACAAATAATAAACGATTCACTCATTCAGGCATTTAATAGGTTATCACATTATATTACAAGTAAGGATATTGAACCAACGATTCAATATCTTCAGTCTCAATTTAGTGAAGACTTATCAGATTCTACTTTACAAACGGCAAGTGATTCTATTTTATATAGTTTAAAATATTTAATAGAAAGTATTCCGGAAGATTCTGTTCATCTTTTCTTTACAAATATTGAGAATGATACTATTTTATTAGATGCCAAAGTACGCGAAAGAGATTCAATTCGGATTAATCTATTTGATAACAGGAGTGAATATGCTGTTTTGTGGATCAAAAAATCTAATGATAATATCTATACTATTTCGCTCGAAGATGGAATTTATTTGGAGAAAGCTAGACAAAAAAGAGTTGTTACTCAAAAACTAGATTCAGATTTTATGTTCCCGAATTTAAGAAAGATGAAAAAGGTAAATAAGACTATTCCAATATGGTTATTTGATGGTTCTGCCGATGTAAGATTTAACCAGGGATATATTTCAGATACTTGGTCGGAAGGAGGAGAGAGCAGCATATCTGCTTTGTCTATTTTAAAGTATAGTGCGGATTATAATTATGGCAAACTTAGAAATTTTGATACCGATTTTGAATATAGATTAGGATATATTAAAGCTGGAGACAATGATCTAAAAAAGAATGACGACAAATTTGAAGTCAATGCTAAATATGGTCGTTCAGCATTTAATAACTGGTATTATAGTGCTTTGTTAAATTTTAAAACTCAGATTTTTGAAGGGAAAGAATATGTTAATGACACAACTGTAAATGTTATTTCAGAATTTTTCTCACCTGCATATGTTATCTTTTCTTTAGGTCTTGATTATAAGCCAAGTTCAAAATTAACAGTCATGATTTCTCCGATAACTTCTAAGTTTACAATTGTTGCCGATACTATAAATTATGATCAAACCCGATTCGGAGTTGGGCAAGACGAATATATAAGAAAAGAGATCGGTGCATATGTAAAAGCCATATCAAAAATAAAATTTCGAGAAAATATCTTTTTAGAAAATAAAATAAACTTCTTTACGAACTATACCAATAATCCACAAAATATTGATGTTGATTGGGAAGTTAATTTAAAAATTAAACTTACCGATTACATTAATATGTCAGTCAATGCTCACTTTATTTACGATGACGATGTTACATTTATCGATAAAGATGGCAATGAGAGAGGAGCAAGGGCTCAATTTAAAGAGTTATTAGGAGTTGGTTTTTCCTATATGTTTTAATCTTTAGGGATATCTTTACGAGTACGTTTCCACCTTTTGTGCGACCATAACCAGTCTTCCGGTTTTTTACGAATTGTTTCTTCAAGTTTGTTCATATATAACTTGGTGACTTCACCTTCTTTAAGTATTGAAGGATCTTCAATTAACTTATCAATGCGTAATTCATAATGACCTCGTTTTACTCTTTGGAGATTTAAAAATACAATAGGGTAATTGTATGATGTTGCATATTTTTCTGGTCCATGAAGGCATGCAGTATCCTGGTTAAAGAAATCAACCCAAATTGCTTTTCTTGTTGATGATGGACTCTGGTCAGCAACTAAAAGAAATATACAAGTTTGATTTTTAAAATTTTCAAAGGTTTCGCTGGTTTTGTATATTGATTTTAATAGCGTACCATTTTCAGCACGGGTTCTTTTAATGAAATTGTCGATATATTTATTCGACAAAGGTTTATAAATTGCAATGGCTCTATGTTTTATTTGTAAACTACCAGCCATTGCTCCCCATTCCCAGTTTCCATAATGACCAGTAACTCCGATGATACTTTGCCCTTTTTGATGATATGTATCTAAAATTTCAGGATTTATTACCTTAAATCTTTTAGTTACACTTTTGGTTGTCATCGTGAAAGTTTTTATGCTTTCAACAATAATATCACTTAAATTTTGATATGTCTTTTTTGCAATAGAAATGATTTCCTTTTCAGTTTTTTCGGGGAATGAGTTTCTTAGGTTATTTAGAATAACTTTTTTGCGATATTTAAAAATATGATAGAATAAAAACGCTATAAAGTTAGAAAATGGATATAATATCCAAAATGGAATGATGGCAATAAAATATATTGAGATCAAAAATATGATGTATAATATGTATTGCATGTTTTTTCGAATTCTGGAAGCGAATATACGAAAAATTATTCTACGTATTAATTGTGATTGTTAATTTGTTGAATATAAGTATTTAGTAGGTTTTGCTTGTAGCTTTCAGCTTTTATCAATCTTTCTTTGTATTCTTGTCGGGATTCTGTAGATTTTTTAGGATCGAATAAACCAGACTTATTCAATTCATTTTGGTATTCATCTTCAAAATAAAACTCAATAAGAATTTCTGGTTTTAATTCCCATACTTTAATGGTTTTATCACTTGAGGCACTTATAATAAATCTGTTATCATTGCTAATATCTACATCATTAACCGGCATGCTATGACCAGAGAAGGTATATATCTCTTCTCCACTTTTTACATCCCATAATTTAATAAGAGCATCGTATGCTCCTGATACCAGGAATTTATCGTTTGAACTAAATTTTACACTCATTACACTTCTTTCATGATTTGTAAGAGCATGAATAATTTCCATACTTTCTAAATTCCATATCTTAATCACATGATCGCGAGCTCCACTAACTAAATATTTACCATCATTACTAAAATCCAGAGAATAGATATTACCTCCATGTCCGGAGAAGGTGTGAATGAGTTCGAAATTATCAAAAGTGTAAATCTCAATACTACCATCTTGTGAACCACAAGCTATAAGATTATTGGCCTGACAATAAGCAACAGCAAGGATATTTTTTTTATTATTTTCGAAAACATGAATTGTTTTTCCCTGATTTACATCCCAAAGTCTAAAGTTATTATCAAAGGAACCGCTGACAAGGTATTGGGCATCTTTGGAAGATCCAATGGACCAAACAGATGTAGCATGTCCTGATAAAGATTTTATATAAGTGCCATTATTTTCCCAAACATTGATTGTTTTGTCTCCACCGCTAAAAAAATATTTACCATCACAAGAATATTCCAATTCATAAATGGTAGCATAATGTCTTTGAATAGAATTAAGAGGGTGTAGAGTTTCAAAATCCCAAATTTTTAAAGTCTCGTCTTTAGATCCACTAATAAATTGCTTACCATCAGGACTAAATGCAACGGAGTGTACTTCGTCAGTATGTTCATTAAGAGATTCGATTAATGCTCGGTCTTTTTGTGCATTAACCTTGGTTAGAGTGCAAGATAATATGATAATGAGGAAATACTTACATTTAAATGATCGTATCATTTTAATCCTTATAAAACTATTATCTCCGTCTGTCAATGAAGAATTTGGCTACAATCAAACCACAAGCAACTGTTCCGCCAGTTGCGATTCCAAGGTTTACACCAGAAGCGCTATTACTGGTAAAATTATCAGGATCATTTACAAGAATTAAAGTTGCTGTTGCTACAGCTAAACCACCAGCTACATAAAGCATTAAATTATCATTGGTTTGTTTACGTCGTCGCTTTTTTAAACCAGCATACTCAATTAAATCATTTGTTTCAAGGTTAATAACCTGATGCTTAAATTGTTGGTAGTTTGAATTTAAGTTAACTTGTGTATTCTCAGTCGAGTTAATTATTAATAAACTAGTTGATTCATCATTTTCAAGAGAATACGATAACTTAAAAAATAGTAAGCAAAATATGATAATTGTTATTTTCTTCATCACTCTTTGTCTTTGTATAGACCCTATTTAATTCAAAACTACTATAATTAGCCTTAAAATACCAAATTTTAAAGATAATAATTATCTATGATTTACAATTTCAAACTACGTTTTATATGATGATTTGTTTTGAAAAATACTTGAATCATCAAAAAATGTTGATTAATGAATTGTAAAAGTAAGTAAAATCAGGGATTATAATTAATCAATACATAAGTAAATATCTATGAATTATTAAAACCAAATATCAACAATAAGCTCTGTTACAGTAAAAGCTGCAAAAATAACACTAGCTATACCATTTGTTGTGAAGAATGCGATGTTTACTCTACTTAAATCGTTGGGTTTAACCAAAGTGTGTTGATAAAATAATAATCCAATAAATATTGTTGATCCAATCCAATACAAGATTCCAAATCCTCCTAAATAACCAGCAAATAAGGTTATGCCTGCCGATAATAAATGAAGTAATGTTGAAGCATTTAAAGCGCCTTTTCTTCCAAAGAATACAGGGAAAGATTTTAGTTCTTGTTCTTTATCAAAATCTAAATCCTGTAAGGCATAAATAATATCAAATCCGCTTACCCAAAACAAAACAACAAAGGAATATAAAACAGGAATTAATGCAAACTCACCAGTTACAGCTAAATATGCTCCTATAGGAGCTAAAGATAATCCCAGTCCTAAAACTAAATGACATAAAGCGGTAAATTTCTTAGTGATACTATACCCTAAGATAACCAATAATGCAATAGGTGATAATTTAAATGTTAGGGAATTTATAAAGTATGTTGTAGTTATAAAAAGAACAGAATTAATGATGACAAATAAAAGAGCAGATTTTGCTTTAATTAATCCTGTCGGAATTTCGCGGATGGCTGTTCTTGGATTCTTAATATCAATTTCCCGATCAATAAATCGATTAAATGCCATAGCTGCATTTCTTGCAAAAACCATACACAGAATCACAAAAGCAAATAGTATCCATTCAAATTCAGTATTTGTCTGATGTAATGCCAGAAAATATCCAATAACGGCAAAAGGCATTGCAAAAATAGTATGGCTAAACTTTACTAACGACAGGTAATTTTTAACTTTTTCTGTTGTTTTTTTGATCATTATTTAATCCAAGTGTTATTCTAAGGAAAGTTTGATTAATTTTTCTTTATAAATTTCATAATTCTCATCATCGAAACATACAAAGTAAACAGTATCTATTTTTTTATGTTCATTCAGGAAACGATTAACTGTACGAATTGCAATTCCGGCAGCCATGTTTTTAGGAAATCTATAAACTCCGGTACTGATATTGGGAAAAGCAACTGATTTTAGTTTCTTTTCTAATGCAATTTTTAAACTATTTTGATAACAATTGGCTAATAATTCAGATTCGTTATTCATTCCTCCATGCCAAACAGGACCAACCGTATGAATAACATATTTTGCAGGTAAAAGATATGACCTGGTTATTTTGGCTTCACCAGTTTCGCACCCATTTAATGCACGACATTCTTCTAAAAGTTCAGGCCCGGCAGCACGATGAATGGCTCCATCGACACCACCACCTCCTAATAAGGTTTTGTTGGCTGCATTAACAATTGCATCCACTTCCATTTTTGTAATGTCGCCTTTTACCAGCTCTAATTTTGGCATTTTATCTAATTTGAGCGTTCAATTCTTTTTCGAATACTCTGATAAAGTTATTCATTATTTTATCAATTTGCTTGTCGGTAAGTGTTTTATTTTCGTCTTGTAAAACAAAACTAACAGCATATGATTTTTTGTTTTCGCCGAGTTTTTCACCTTCGTAAACATCAAATAATGAAACTTTCTTTAAGAGTTTTCTCTCTGATTGATAGGCAAGATTCTTAATATCACCAAACTTAACAGATTGATCAAGAAGTAAAGCTAAATCTCTTCTTACTTCAGGATACTTTGGAATCTCAGTATAACGAATACTGTTCTTAGCCGATAATTTTACAACGGCATCCCAGTTAAATTCAGCAAAGTAAACAGGAGCATCAATATCAAAATTCTTCAATAATTTCTTATTAAGAATACCGAAATTAACAACTTGCTTTTTATTGTACTTGTAACTAAGTCCTTCTGTAAATAAATCTAACTTGGTTTCGTTACTTAACATCTGATTTAGATCGAATCCTAATTTCTCAAGTATATTTTCAACATAAGTCTTTAAAAGATAAAAACTGCTAGGTTCTTCTTTTATAATCCAACTTTCGTCATTTTTATTACCAGTTATAAAAAGAGCAAGGTGTTTCTCTTCATTGTATTTCTTTAAAGGATTTTCACTATCAGAATCTTTTAAAGAATAATTATTCCCAAATTCATATAATTTTAAATCAGTATTTCTACGATTACGATTATATGCGACAGATTCTAATCCTCCAAACAGTAAAGTTTGACGCATAACATTTAAATCATTACTTAAAGGATTAAAAATTTTAACCAGATTTGATGCTTTATAAGATTCTAGATCATTATAATAATCTGCTTTGGTTAATGAATTACACATAATTTCGTTAAATCCATTGGCTGAAAGGATATCAGAAATTGTATTCTGGATTTGTTCTTTATCAGGTTTTGGAGAATACGATAAGCTTGAATTTACATGTTCCGATATCTCAACATTGTTATATCCGTAAATTCTTAAAACTTCTTCAATAACGTCTGCTTCGCGTTGTACATCCACTCTATATGTTGGGACTTCCAAATTGAGTTTTTCATCATCTTCCGAAATTATTTTAATATCTAATGATTCAAGAATGCTTTTAACTTTTTCTTTTTCTATTTCTTTCCCAATTAATCGTTTCAGATTTTTAAAAGTTAATTCAACTTTATAATCTTCAACCTTTTCAGGATATACATCAATGATTTCAGATGAAATTTCACCGCCAGCTATTTCTTTTATTAATAAAGCAGCTCTTTTTAAAGCATATACTGTAATGTTAGGATCTGAACCTCTCTCGAAACGGAACGAAGCATCGGTATGCAAATCATGACGTTTTGCTGTTTTTCGTACGTAAACAGAATTGAAATGTGCACTTTCAATGAAAACATTCTTAGTAGATTCGGTTACACCTGATTTTATTCCACCAAATACACCGGCAATACACATTCCATTTTTTTCATTACAAATCATTAAATCCTTATCTGAAAGTTTTCTTTCAGCTTCGTCTAATGTTACAAAAGGTGTTTCGTTAGGTAAAGTTTTAACAATAACTTTGTTTCCTTCGATCTGATCTGCATCAAAAAAATGTAATGGTTGTCCTGTTTCATGTAAAACAAAGTTCGAGATATCAACCAAATTGTTGATAGGGTTCAACCCAATTGCTTTTAACCTGTGTTGTAACCATTCTGGTGATGGACCTACAGTTACATTCGAAACAGTAACACCTGTATATCGTGGGCATGCTTCCGCATTCTCAACGATAATTTCGATAGGTAAGTTGTTATTATCTACCTTAAAATCATCAACCGAAGGTTTAATTAATTCAGTTTTCTTAGTCTGACTTAAATAAGCTGCTAAATCACGCGCTGTTCCAATATGTGATGCTCCATCAATACGATTTGGAGTTAATCCTATTTCAAAAACAGTATCTGATTCAATCTTAAAATATTCTTTGGCAGGAGTTCCAATAACTGCAGAATCATCTAAAACCATAATGCCATCATGAGATGTACCTAATCCAATTTCATCTTCGGCACAAATCATTCCTTCCGATGGTTCGCCACGCATTTTTGCTTTTTTAATTTTGAATGACTCATCGCCAGAATAAAGAGTTGTTCCAACAGTAGCAACAACTACTTTTTGCCCTTCAGCCACGTTAGGAGCTCCACATACAATTGGTAACTCATTTTCTCCACCAACATTTACAGTTGTAACCGATAATTTATCAGCATTTGGATGCTTAGCACATGAAGTAACTTGTCCGATAACTAATCCTTCTAATCCTCCTTTAACTGATTCAAACTCTTCAATGCCTTCAACCTCAAGTCCTGTGTCAGTTAATATTTTTGAAACTTCTTCTACCGATAAATCAGTGTTGATATAATTCTTAAGCCAATTGTATGAAATTTTCATTTGTTTAAAATTTATGACATGTCTGAATAATTTGCCACATAAGCTGTAATCATGTGCGTTTGCCTGCCTGTTCGGCAGACAGGTGACTCAATAATTATTTCAGAAATAGTCTGTTAATCTGTCTGCAATAAAACGAAATGCAAAAATATAAAAAAAAGCTAAGATTACAGAATGATTTGAAGCTTGGTAAAATTAAGATTCTAGTATATTTTCAAGAGCTTTCTCAATCTCGTTAAATTTGAATATAAAAACTGAATCGATCAGTTTTTGATTGGATATTCTATTTCCTTTTAACAGAATTTCGGACATTTCTCCAAATATCATTTTTAATAAGAAACCGGGAATGTTAGGTAACCAAAGCGGTTTTTTGAGAGTTTTAGCCAAAGTTTTGGTAAATATTTTATTGGTTTCGTTCGAAGCAATAGCATTGTATGCTCCTTTCATTTGTTTATCTTCAATGGCCTTAATGTAAATGTGGACTAAATCTTCAATGTGAATCCATGAAATAAATTGTTTCCCACTTCCAAGTGCAGAACCAAGACCTAATTTTACAGGTAACATCATTTTAGTTAAAGCACCACCATTTTTGGCAAGTACAACTCCTGTTCGAATTTTAACTGTTCTGATTCCCAATTGATTAAAATTATCTGCAGCTAGCTCCCAATTCTGACATACTTTTCCAAGAAAGTCATTAGCTGGTAAATTTTCTTCTTTAAAAGTTTTATCGGAGTTTATTGTGCCATAAATTCCGATTGCCGATGATGATATATATGTTTCAAGTTTTTTATTTTGCTTACTTACCTCATGAAAAATTAATTCAGTTGATTTTATTCTGCTGTCTACTATTTTCTTTTTTTGTGATTTTGTCCACCTTCCATTTGATATATTTTCTCCAGCAAGATTTATAATAACATCAGCCCAGTCAATGGCATTGGAGTCAATACTCATTTTTTCAATATCCCAAATGTAAACAGGTAGTTTTGATTCCTGGGTTTTGCTTCTTGATAAAATAGAAACATGATAGCCTTTTTCACGCAATCTTTTACTTAAGTGCTGACCAATTAATCCACTTCCACCTGCAATTAGAATATTTTTCATGTTTTGCTAATTAATGATTTTCCATTTTTCAATATCGGCATGTATAATTTCAAATAAGGAAGTCTTATATTTGTTTTCGTCCAAGTTTCTCAACCTTATTCAACCATTTACTTCGTTTTATTTCATCAGATTTTTTCATTGGACCTAAGGTGGTAATCTTAACAGGATTGATACCGCAAAATTGTAATATTCCTTTTTTCATGGAGTTATGTCCAGGACTTTTATAAATCAGTTTATAATACCATTTGGGAGTATCCATGGTAACAATTAACCTGGCTGATTTTCCTTTTAATAATTTATCCCAAAGCAAAGAGTTTTCACGATACTTAAATGCAAATTTTGGAAGAAATACTCTATCAATAAATCCTTTGAGTAGAGCAGGATAAGTACCCCACCATGTTGGATAAATAAATACCAAATGATCAGCATCTGTAATATCTTGTTGGATGTTTAACAAATCGGGCTCTAAATCAGTTCTTTTTCTATATCCAAAACGCAGCACAGGATCGTAATCCAGGTCGATTAGGTTTATCGATTTGCATATTGCACCTTCAGATTCAGCTCCTTTTTTATAATTCTGTGCTAATTCAGAACAAAAACTTTCTTTATCGGGATTTCCATTTATAATTAAAATCTTTTTCATATACATATTTCGTTTTCAACGGATCTTAAATTTCAACAATTATACCTAAACCATTTAAGTCATCAATTTGTTTATCATTAATATCATTTCCTGATAATTCAACATATTCAAGTTTTCCTAGTTCGTAAATTGGAGATATATCAGTAATTTGATTATTTGATAAATAGAGTTTCTTTAAATTCATAAGATTGCTTAAAGTACTTACTTCGGAGATATGATTATCTGAAAGATTTAAATCTTCAATATACTCTAGTCCTTCTAATAAACTGATATCGGAGATTCTGTTTTCTGATAAATCTATATTTTTAGCATGCAAACAAAACTGGATTCCTTCTAGGTCGTTGATGTCTGATGATGCTAACTCAAAATCTTCAATATCTTCCAAATAATACGACGGAAAATCAATTTCAGTATGACCATATTGCCTGATTTTAATTGCATCATAAAAGTTATATCCTGTTGATTTGGTATGTGTTTTCCTGAATTTATCTTCGTCATTTATAATACTAAAACCATCTTCATTAAAATCCCACTCGTAAACAGGAGAGTAGTCAATGTCTTCATAACTATTTAATGATTCAGCAATTTGTTCGATTCGTTCAAGTTTTAATATATGAGAGTAATCTAATAATTCATCATATCTATCTTCTTGATATAATCGCTCTATTTCACTTAAATAATGATTTAATCTATCGGGATGATATAGCTTAATTAATTTCGAGAATCCTTTACCTTTATTCGTAATTTCAATAATTATAAAATTCTCTATTATTTCTGCAATCTTCTGGAGTATAGAACATTGTTCTTCCTTGTATAAATTAATAAGAGTTAAAGAAATATTGTTTAAATTCTTTAAAGTATATGCTTCTTTAAGTTTTAAGTATAATTGTTTTATATTCATTTTGCTTTTAATCTACTTAATTGTCAAACTGATATTTAATAAAATTTAAGATTTCCTGCATTGCTTCTTTTGCTTCTTTAAACATAGGCGAAAGCAGAGGATAACAATGAATCATTCCTTTTCCAGCTTTAAAGGTAATATCAATTCCTGCTTTTTTTGCTTTTATATAAAATTTTTCTCCATCCTCAAATAGTTCATCATCGACAGCAGAATTTATATAAATAGGAGGAAGTCCTTCCAAATTGCCATATAAAGGTGATATGAGAGGATTCTTAACATTATTATCACCAACATAATGATGACTGAATATTGTCCATGAATCTTTTGGTGCCACGGACACCTTGTTTTTTGTTTGATAAGAATTGCTTTTACAACTTAAATCTGTCCATGGCGAAATTGCAACTGCTGCTTTGGGTAAAGGAATTTGATTTTGTTTTAATGCTAGTAGAAGAGCTAATGTAAGTCCACCACCAGCAGATTCTCCTACAATAATAATATTTTGAGGTTTGTAATCTTTTAGGAGAACAGCTTTGTAAACCTCAATAGAATCATTTAAGGCATAAGGAAATGGATACTCTGGAGCTAACCTATATTCATATTGTAAACAGGTTGTGTTACTGTTTTTTGCAAGGTTTGAAACAACATTTCTGTGATCGTTGCATGATCCTGAAACATAACCACCTCCGTGAATGTAGAATATAAGTTTTTCGGGATCTGCATTTTCCGGAATGAGCCATTCAGCATTTAAATCTTCGATTATCTCTTCTTGAACACGAATGCCTGCAGGAATTTTGGCAAACTTTACAGCTCCTTTTTCGCATGTTTCCCTAAACTCATTAATAGATGTGTGAAGATTAAAAGTTTCTTTACGCAATTTGCCTCGAAACAAATGTCTGTTTCTTATCATAAAATTAACCAACTTGCTTTTTATACTTGTCATATCTTGACTTTTATATTTTAGCGCAAAATACCTGATTTAATTACTGATAATACTTCACTTATGTTAACTTTTTCTATTTTCGTGTAATTTCTTCCTTATACGACTTAAGGATTGTGGCGCAATTCCTAAAAATGAGGATAAATGTTTAAGCGGGATTTTATGAATTACTGTTGGATATCTTTGCATTAGTTTTTCATATCTTTTCTCAGCCGTTTCAGTTCTTACTTCCATTAAAAATGTTTCTGTATATTCTTGCACTTCGTTAACCAGTTTGCGAATAAATGTATTCCATGATTCTATTTTTTCTAATTCGTTCATTTTATTATATGAAACTTGCCATATAACAGATTTTTCAAGTGCTTGAATACTTTCTTCAGCTGGTTTTTGATGTCTGAAACTTATTTTTGATGTAAAACAGTATGGAGCTATAGTGAATGTTTTAGTGATATCATTACCCTCTTTAATAGTAAAAAAACGCAGTAAGCCTTCTTCAAGAAAATAAAAGTGATGGCATATTTTTCCTTGTTCTTCAAATATTTCATTTCTTTTAACGATTCTACGTTCAAAAGCTTTTTGAATTATTTGCCAGTCATCAATGCTGAGTTTTGTATAATTTTCAATAAAATTTCTAAACAGATTCAATTTGAATTATTTTAGTAATTAACTGAGCAAATTGTTCTTATTTGTAAAAAGATTAAGAATTAAATTTTGTATGAAGATAATTAAAAGATCACGCTTAAAAAAGAACTTAACTTAAACTAAAGATTCATAACTTGAAACTTAATCTGAAATCAATATCTTTGCATAATTAATTTAGTAGATGGAGGAGAGATGAACAAACCGTTAATATTAGTTACAAACGACGATGGTGTAAATGCAAAAGGTATTTCTGCATTAATTGAAATTGTAAAGCCTTTGGGTGAAGTGGTGGTTATGGCACCTTTTCATGGTAATTCGGGTATGTCGCATGCTATAACAGTAAAAGTACCTATCCGTTATAAGAAATTGCGAGAAGAAGAAAATGTTACGGTTTACGGATGTAGTGGAACGCCGGTCGATTGTGTAAAATTAGCAACAAGTGAGGTGTTATATCGTAAACCAGATGTTTTGGTATCGGGGATTAATCACGGTTCTAATGCTTCTATAAGTATTATTTATTCAGGAACTATGGGAGCCGTAATTGAAGGTTGTGTGAACGGAATTCAATCGGTAGGTTTTTCCTTATTAGATTATGCCAGTGATGCAGATTTTTCTCAAATTATAGAGCATGGAAGAAAGATTGTTGCCAATGTTTTAGAAAATGGATTGCCAAAATCGACTTGTCTGAATGTCAATTTCCCTGCTATTAAAAAAGAGGAAATCAATGGAGTAAAAGTATGTCGACAGGCTAAAGGAGTTTGGAAAGAAGAGTTTGATAAACGCATTGATCCTCGCAATGGAGAATATTTTTGGTTAACAGGGTATTTCGAGAATTGTGAAAATGGGTCAACTGATTCGGATGAATGGGCATTGGCAAATAATTATATTTCGGTTGTTCCAGTGGAAATTGATTTTACTGCCTACGAACATATCGATCATTTTAAGAAATGGAATTATGACATCTAAAGTAAATAATGTACGATTAGGATTACTTTTAGGACTTTTAGCTCCAGCACTTACTATGCTAATAGTGTATTTAGTTGGTTTTGCTGATTATGGTTTTAATGAGTTAATTGATTTATTATTATCAAAAAAAGTATTTACTAAACTATTAAGTCTTTGTGTAATACCTAATCTGGCTTTATTTTTTCTATTCTTAAATAAGAATTATTATTATTCAGCTCGTGGAGTATTGTTGGCAACAGTATTGTTTGCACTTTTTGTATTTATCACAAAATTTACCTTATAGATATTAATATATACTATTAGCTCTCGGCTAGAAACTAATAGCTAACAGTTAAAGAAAATGAAATACTACATTATTGCAGGCGAAGCTTCCGGTGATTTACACGGATCAAACCTTATGAAAGGTTTAAAAATGGTGGATACAGAAGCCGATTTTCGATTTTGGGGCGGTGATTTAATGCATCAACAAGGGGGAGAAATAGTCAAACATTATAAAGAAACTGCAATCATGGGGTTCTTCGAGGTATTGATAAATCTGGGCAAAATAAAAAGCTTTTTTAAACTGGCTAAGCAAGATATTCAACAGTATAATCCTGATGTTTTAATCTTGGTTGATTACCCTGGTTTTAACTTAAGAATGGCCGAATTTGCTAAATCTATAGGATTAAAAACATATTATTATATTTCTCCCAAAATCTGGGCTTGGAAAGAATCACGCATTAAGAAAATTAAAGCATTTGTCGATAAGATGTTTGTGATTTTCCCATTCGAAGTAGATTATTTCAAAAAACATAATTATCCTGTTGATTACGCAGGGAATCCATTGTTAGATGAAGTACAGGAAAAGATTGATGAAAAACAAAGCTTTGATGAGTTTATAGTGAAAAACCAATTAGAGAATAAACCTGTAGTTGGAATCTTGGCAGGAAGTAGAAAACAAGAAATTGATCGTAATTTAGGAGTAATGCTTGAAATTATTCCGGAATATAAAGATTACCAATTTGTGATTGCTGCAGCTCCATCAATCGAACCAGAATATTATAATAAGTTTATAGAGGGGCACGATGTTAAAGTGGTTTTTAATCAAACCTACGATGTGTTAAAACATTCAAAAGCTGCATTAGTAACGTCAGGAACAGCTACACTCGAAACAGCATTGTTTAATGTACCTCAGGTAGTGTGTTATCGTGCAGGAAATATTTCTTATGCTATTGCCAAACAGTTTGTTAAAATAAATTACATTTCATTGGTTAACCTGATAATGGATTCTGAAGTAGTAAAAGAACTAATCCAGTTTGATATGAATCCAAAAATGGTTAAATCTGAATTAGATAAGGTTTTATTTGAAGGAAATTTAAGAACCAAAATGTTAAATAATTACCAGAAACTTAGAGAAGTTTTGGGCGGAACAGGAGCTTCTGAAAGAGTGGCTAAGTTAATTTACAATTACCTTAAATAAGAATTTACACAAATTATAGAATTTCTTATCTTTGTTAGTATCCTTATTAATTAATGTATCTAGGTTATGGAACAAGATGTTAAATGTGGTGAATGCCCATTAAGAGCAAAATACGATCAAAAACCCAAATCTTTTGCAGGTCGTTTTTGGCGTTGGCATATCAATTTTTGTCCGGGCTGGAAAAAATATATGAACTTATTGGATGAAGAAGAAAGAAAAAAAATAGCAAATCAATATCAATTGAAGAAATATCTGAATTAGAATTAATCCATTTTTATAAGTTTATCTTTTGCCTGATCATTAACATATTCAATGATATCAGGATTACCTTTATAATAAATATTTCCTTCTCGCAATATCTCAACAGATAATGATTCTATGGCATGTACATAGCAGTTGGCCATGCTCTCATTTTTGGCCGTTACATGATTAGATATTAAATTTTCTGCATTGACTTGAAATGATGCCCTGGCCCAAAATGAAAAATCGGTAATTTCTCCGCTTAAATTAATATGACCTCCCGAAGTGCCACTATTCACAAAATAGAAGTTTGTTCCGGCTAACTGGATATCGAATTCTGCATAATCAGTAATAGACCAAATTCTAAAGTTAGTGGTTGTTAAATTATTTTGAGTTTTTACATTACAGGGAGCATTTAAACGCAAAAAGTTTAAAGTATCAACCGAAATATATAATTCAATTCTATCATACTCTCTAGACCATCGGGCCGAATTATCGTTATCGATCGTCAATTTTTTATTAGAATCTACATTGAATTTAAGATCTGGGATAAGATTATTTCCTCCAATAACTTCAATCTTACAAGTTGTATCCTGAATTAAATAAACATCGAATATATCATCAATATATACTTCTTTAAAGTATTCAATTTCAATCTCTTTAGTTGTGATGTCTCCGGCATTGAACAAAGCATCATCACAAGAAAACAACAATAGTAAAGATAATATGTATATGTATTTATTCATTTTCAATTCTTAATTCTTAATTAGAATACATAACCAATTCCCCATTCAATAAAGCTAGCTTTAGCCCAATGCGATTTTAGCGTGTAATTAATAATAAATTTATTTTTAATTCTATATCTTAAACCAATACGACTATAAATAGGAGCAATAACCTCTACTGGAGCATAAATATACCCTCCAAGATTTATAACCAATGCTAAATCTCCCATGATCAGATCGTGACCTGCATGCAATCCAACCTGATATAAGTCGGAATTAATGATATCTGCCTGATCTGTTTTATCTGAAAACTGCCTGTTAGTTCCATCAAAAAAGATATCACTACCAACACTCCATCGACCTTTTAGAGAATAGTTATGATTAAAATCAAATATAATAGAAGACGCATAGTAATATCCTGGCTGATATCTTGATTTAGTTTTAATTCCCCCTGCATAAATCAAAGAATATTCGTTTCGATTATTTATTTCTGCTGGTTCAATATTAACGCGCTCTGGAGTTTTTGTAAATTGATACAATAAACCGACAGAGCCTGAAACAATATTCAGTCCCTTGTTAGGTGATTTAACTTTTCCATTCGAAACATGAGTGAAACGAACACTGTTCATCAATGATATCTTTTTCGAAAGAGGAATTCGCGATTGTAAACTAAAATCAATATAAATATTTAAATTAGACCCAATTGCTAAATTTTGAGGATTATCTTCAATATCGAAATAATCAGTAATATATGATGCGCCAAAAGCAATTTGCCAACTTAAGTTTGCTTTGTTTGAGTTGCCAAAAACGGGAGCTTTTACATATGAATAAAGCGCATTTACATATCCATAGACATCATTATTCCCAAGGTTCGATCTGTAGAATCCGATGCCATAATATGGATAGCGATATAGTTCGTTCCAATATTTATTACCGTATGTGGGAAATGAAAGTTTTACATCAAATGTTTTAATGTGATCTTCCAGTGTATATTCAATAGATTTGTGATGAGGCATAATAAATCCATAGCCGAAATCAGTTTCAATTCCAACACCATTCTTGAATACACTGGAAAATTGCCCAAAAACTAAAAAAGGCAATTCAATAACAATGAATAAAGTTATAAGACGTTTTAAAAACATTTAGTTAACCAAAAAATGAAGTACAAAATTAATACTTGATTTTGATAAAAAAATTTTAACTGTAAATTTGAGATAAAGATTATTTAATTATTTAGGAAATATCTTCGTGCAACTTGGAGCTTCTTTGTGTTAACTCTGTGGTATAGTTCAATATAATATGCAATAGCTATTACACAAAGGTTCTCAAAGTAGACACAAAAATCACAAAGACTATGATTGAGAATGAAATATCAAATAAAATTATTGGTTGCGCTATTGAAGTGCACAAACAGTTGGGACCAGGGTTGTTAGAATCAGCGTATCAGGAATGTTTGTTCTATGAATTACAAAAAGCAGGATTGGAGGTTGAGAAGGAAAAACCAATGCCAATTGTTTATAAAGAAGTTAAGTTAGATCATGGTTATAGAATTGATTTATTGGTAGAAAAGAAGGTTGTAATTGAAATTAAAACAGTAGAAATATTAAATGATGTACATACTGCACAGGTATTAACATATTTGAAACTTGGAGATTATAAGCTAGGCCTGTTATTAAATTTTCATGTTTCAGTTCTTAAAAATGGAATAAAAAGAGTAATAAATTGATTTCACTACTCACAAAATATTTTTTATTCTAAATTTGTGTACGAATAAAAGCAAACTCTATGTTTACACTTTTTAAGAAAGAGATTAGCGGATTTTTTAGCTCATTTACAGGTTATATTGTAATTATAGTTTTTTTAATTATAAACAGTTTGTTTATGTGGGTTTTCCCGGGAGCAAATAATGTTCTCGATGCAGGTTATGCAAACCTCGATACTTTATTTACAATTTCTCCCTGGGTATTTTTGTTTTTAGCACCAGCAGTTACCATGCGTATGTTTGCCGATGAAAAAAAATCAGGAACTATAGAGCTGTTGTACACTAAACCATTATCTGATTTTCAGATTATCTTTGCAAAATACTTAGCTGGCTTGGTTCTTACATTATTTTCAATTCTTCCAACGCTGGTATATTTTTACTCAGTATATAAATTAGGAAATCCGGTTGGAAATATTGATACGGGAGGCACCTGGGGCTCTTTCATTGGCTTATTCTTTTTATCAGCAATTTATGTTGCTATTGGAGTTTTAGCTTCTTCTTTTACAGAGAATCAGATTGTTGCTTTTATAATAGGAATGTTATTGTGCTTTATCGTTTTTATTGGATTTGATTATGTGAGCGGATTAGAGGTATTTTCAAAGATAGATGGCTTTGTAATTAATCTTGGTATTAACGAACATTATAAATCGATGAGTAGGGGCGTGATTGATAGTCGGGATATGATTTATTTTGTAAGTGTTATTGCATTTTTTCTCTTAATTACAAAAACAGTTTTACAAAGTAGAAAATGGTAAAGGCAATGAAAAAGAATCTCAAATATCAAAATATAATTCAGTTAGTTATTGCGTTAATAATCATATTGCTGGTTAGTTATATATCATCAAAAGCATATTTTCGTTTAGATTTAACTGCTGATAAACGCTATACTTTATCGGAAGCGACACACGAAGTTTTAGATTCATTAGATGATTTAATTTATATCGAAATTTATTTGGATGGAGATATGCCTGTTGGATTTCAACGAATGCAAAAAGCTATTTATGAATTAATGGATGAGTTTCGAGTTATAGCAGGAAACAATATTCAATATCAGTTTAAAAATCCTTCAGAATCAAGTAATGAATCACAACGGAATGCTCTTTACCAGGATTTATATGAGCGGGGATTAGACCCAACCAATGTCAAAGATCGCGACGAAGAAGGAGGTATGGCTTCGAAAACTCTTTTCCCTGGTGCTATTATTACCTATAAAGATTTTGAAACTCCGGTAAATTTATTGGTTAATAATATGGGCTTATCGGCAGAATCAAACCTAAATAACTCTATACAAGCTTTAGAGTATGAATTTATTGATGCTATCCGAAAAATTACAACAACAACACGTAAAAAAATTGCTTTTATTGAAGGACAAGGTGAACTGGACGAGTATTATACAGGAGATATTACAAGAGCATTAAATGAATATTACGATATTGATCGGGTTACCATAAAAGATTATGTAAATATTCTTGATTCATACGATGCAGTTATTGTAGCTGGTCCAACTCAACAATATACAGAAAAAAGTAAGTTTATTCTCGATCAATACATCATGAACGGGGGAAAAGTATTATGGTTTATTGAATCGATTAATGCAAGTATGGATAGCTTATCTACGGTAGGTTCTACATTTGCATTAATGAATGATGCCAATTTATCCGATCAGTTATTTAAATATGGAGTAAGAGTAAATCCTAATGTTATCCAGGATATTCAGTGTGCTTTAATCCCTGTTAATACGGCAGTATCTGGATCTCAACCAAAATTTGCACCTGCTCCATGGTTATATTTCCCTTTATTAGTGCCACCAGACAATAGCTCTATTACGAAGAGCTTAAATATGATAAAATCTGAGTTCCCAAGTGTTATTGATACAGTTGGAAATAATGCGGATGTAAAGAAGAAAATTATTTTATTGTCATCTTATAGCTCAAAAGTATTAAATATTCCATTACTGGTAAGCTTGAGCGAAGTAGCAGATCAACCCGATCCATTAACGTTTAACCAACCTAATAATCCTATTGCTGTTGTATTGGAAGGTGAGTTTGAATCGGTATTTAAAAATCGATTAGTTGATAAGTATACACAAGGAACTGATTTCATTGTTAAAGAAAAAAGTGTTCCTACTCAAATGATAGTGGTTTCCGATGCAGATATTATTCGTAATGATGTTAGAAGAAGAGCAGATGGAATGTTTATTACGCCGTTAGGTTATGATCGATATACTAAACAAACCTATGGTAATAAAGAGTTTGTAATGAATGCAGTTCATTATTTAGTTGATGAAAGTGGTATCTTAGATATGCGTTCGCGCGAGTTTAAATTACGAATTCTGGATAAGAAGAAAATTCAGGAAGAAAAAACCAAGTGGCAATTCATTAATACGGTGTTACCAATTGTTTTTATTGTTCTGTTTGCCATTCTGTTAGCTTATTACAGAAAAAGAAAATATACTTATTAGTACAAATAAATATTAATTTATGATTAATTGGTTTAGAAATCTTTGAGAAACTTAGTGTATTCTTTGTGTATCTTTGTGGTATAAAAAAGCTGTAACGCAAAGGAACACCAAGAAGCCCAGAGTTGCACTAAGAAAGTTGTAAATAAGAAATTTATAAAACAATGAAAAATATTAAGATTTACATAATACTTCTTGTTTTAATTATTATTGCTGGAATATATTACTTTTCAAATTCAAAAGGTTCGTTGAATTTACGTAACACTTCTTTTTCAAATGAATCAACCGAAGATATCACCAAGATTCAAATCTCATCACCGGAGAGTAGGGTTGAATTAACTAAAGAATCTGATAATTGGAAAGTGAATAATAAGTATTGGGCTACAGAAAAATACATCGAGAACTTATTGTTAGCTACACAGCGAGTTGTAATATCATCACCTGTTTCTAAAGCAGAAAAACAGCAAATTGTATCGATATTAAAGGCCGATGGTATTTTAGTTGAATTTTATAAAAAGAACCGTTCGATTAAGAAGTTTTATGTTAGCAAACCATCAATGAATCCATCAAAAACCTATATGATGATGGAGAAATCAGATGAGCCGTTTATTGTTAAAATACCTGCATTTAAAGGTTTGTTAGCACAACTATTTGTTATTGATGAAAATTATTGGCGAAATAAAACGGTTTTTGATTACCAGCCACAAAATATTGAGAATATTGCAGTTAACTATTCTAAGAATAAAGAGAAATCGTTTCGTATTATAAACTACAATAATGGAACTTTTGCACTGCAAAATCTTAGCAATGAAAGTTTCGAGAAAGATTTTAATGTGGATAAAGTGGCGCGTTATTTTACTTACTTTCAGCGGATTACTTTTGAAGATGTTGTTCAAGATTTAAACCAGGAAAAAATTGATTCAGTACTAGAATCTCTTCCTTATTGTGAGATCGAAGTGGAAGATATTACAGGAGGGAAGAATAAAATAGCTATATACAGAAAACCTTCGAAGAGAGAACTTGATGAGTTTGGAAATAAAGTCTTATTCGATTATGATCGTGCTTATGCAAGTTTTAACAATAATCACGAGTTAATCACAATTCAATATTATATTTTTGATCCTTTATTCAAAGAAATTGATTATTTTCGCTAACATAAAATTCACGTAGGCTTATTGGCTACTTGGTTTTTTTTTCGTATTATTGATAATTGAATAAGAAGATAATACAACATAAGAAATCATTAAAATTAAAAACAGATACAGATGAAGTTTGTTATTTCCAGTACAGAATTATTGAGTCATTTACAGGCAATTAGCAGAGTTATTAGCAACAAAAATACATTGCCAATACTTGATAATTTCCTTTTTCAGTTAGCAAACAATGAACTGAAAATTACTGCTTCGGATTTAGAAACTACCCTAATTACTACTATTAGTTTAGAAAATGTAACCGATGAAGGTAGTATTGCTATCCCGGCAAGAATTTTGACTGATACTTTAAAGGAGTTTCCAGATCAACCATTAACTTTTGATATAAATACTGAAACTTTTGGTGTTGTTATTACAACTGAAAATGGGAAGTATAATGTTGTAGGTCAGAATGGAGAAGATTTTCCACAACTACCTGTAATTAAGGATGATCAAAAAACATCGCTCCAACTGGGGGCCGATGTCTTATTGAGTGGTATAACAAAAACTTTATTTGCAACGGCCGATGATGAATTACGTCCGGTAATGAATGGTGTTTTTATAGAGCTTTATCCGGATAATATGACGTTTGTTGCTTCCGATGCACACAAGTTAGTACGTTATCGCAGATTAGATGTAAAAGCTGAAAATGAATCATCGTTTATTTTACCTAAAAAGCCGGCTGCATTATTAAAAGCTATTCTTCCAAAAGAAGAGAATGAAGTAATGATTGAATTTGATGATAAAAATGCATTTTTTACATTGTCAAATTATAAATTAGTATCACGATTGGTTGAAGGAAATTATCCAAGTTATAATTCTGTTATTCCAACAAACAATCCAAATAAATTAACCATCGATCGTTTAGAATTATACAATGCATTAAAACGTGTTGCATTATTCTCGAATCAGGCTAGTAATCTTGTAAAGCTTGACTTAAAAGGTAATCAGTTAAATGTTTCTGCTCAGGATATTGACTTCTCAATTTCTGCAAATGAACGTTTAAATTGTCAGTACGAAGGAGATGATATGGAAATCGGATTTAAATCGTCGTTTTTAATTGAGATTTTATCGAACATTGCTTCTACAGATGTATTGGTTGAGTTGTCTGATCCTTCTCGTGCAGGAATCTTATTCCCTGCTGAAAAAGAAAACGACGACGAAGATGTATTAATGTTATTAATGCCAATGATGATTAATGTGTAAAAACTAAAAATAAAAATGTGAAAAGAGTTTCAATCGAAACTCTTTTTTTTTCAATGGAAATGATAAAAACAAGATAATGGAACTAAATTTAAAAAAGCCAATCGTTTTTTTCGATTTGGAAACAACGGGAATTGATGTTGCGAATGATAGAATTGTAGAGATTTCTTTATTAAAGATTAATTCTGACGGGACAGAAGAAACTAAAACTATGCGGATAAATCCTGAAATGCCAATCCCTGCACAGGCAACAGAAATTCATGGAATAAGTGATGAGGATGTAAAAAATGAACCAACTTTCAATGTTGTTGCAAAAGATGTGGCAAGGTTTATTGAAGGTTGCGATTTAGGAGGTTATAATTCTAATAAATTCGATGTTCCATTATTAGCCGAAGAATTTCTACGTGTTGGTGTTGATGTAGATTTGAAGAAGCATCGTTTAGTTGATGTGCAGGTTATTTTTCATAAAATGGAGCAACGTACATTAAGCGCAGCTTATAAATTTTATTGTCAGAAGAATTTAGATGATGCTCATAGTGCTGAAGCAGATACAAAGGCAACATATGAAATTTTTAAAGCTCAGATCGATCGTTACGATGAGTTGAATAATGATATGGAAGAGCTTTCAAAATTCTCTTCACATAATAAAAATGCTGATTTCGCAGGAAGAATTGTATATAATGATAAAGGAGAAGAAACCTTTAATTTTGGTAAGTATAAGGGACAAACAGTAGAATCAGTTTTAGAAAAAGATCAGGGATATTTTAGCTGGATGTTAAATAGCGATTTTCCTCTATATACAAAGAAAGTATTAACAGCAATAAAACTTAGAAAATTTAATTCGTAACAATATTATATGAGGAGGTTGTCCAAAGAGTTCTAAAAATGTCATTCCCTTGAAAAAGGGAATCTATTAATTAATATAACAACACTAAATAAAAAGATCCCCAATCAAGTTGGGGATGACCAATATTGAATTTTTGGACAACTTCCTATAATTTAGCAGCAAATGAAAATAATAGCTATAGGGCGTAACTATATCGATCATGCCAAGGAATTGAATAATCCGATTCCAAAAGAACCTATATTCTTTTTAATGCCCGATTCAGCTTTATTAAAGAATAATCAGCCATTTTTTTATCCTGAATTTTCAAAAAATATTCATTACGAATTGGAGATTGTGATTAAGTTAAATCGATTAGGAAAAAATATAGCAGAGAAGTTTGCAAATCGTTATTATAATGAGATAGGCATTGGAATTGATTTTACTGCTCGTGATTTGCAAGAGAATGCAAAAGAAAAAGGATTACCTTGGGAAATATCAAAGTCGTTCGATGGAGCTGCTGTTATTAGTAAATTTAATTCTCTTGAAAAATACGGAGATATTAATAATATTAACTTCCGCCTTGAAAAGAATGGTGAGATAGTTCAAAAAGCAAATACCAGCGAAATGATTTTTAAGGTAGATACTTTAATTGAGCATGTGTCAAAGTATATGACCATAAAAATCGGGGATTATTTATATACAGGAACTCCTTCTGGCGTAGGACCTGTCAAAATAGGAGACCGACTTACTGCATTCATTGAAAATGAAAAATTATTGGATTTTGTAATTAAGTAGTTTCTTTGGCTAAATCTTCAAAAAAACCTTTTGTTTCTAAATAACGTAGTTTATGAGTGTTGTAAAAAGATTCGAATTCTTTATAAGTTTGCTCAAAGTTTACAAATCTTTTATCCAGATTATTAATAACACAATTTGATAGTTCTTGTGTATTGATTCCTCGAAGTAAATAGATTTCTGTGTATCGGATAACTCCAATGTTACCAAAAGCATCTAGATCGTCAGCACTACATAATATGGATAGAACAGAATCAGGATTTTTATTTTCTGTTTTATAGTCTTTGTCATCATGATTTTCAATGGCAAATAGTATTTCTTCGAGGTTATTAGGTTTATTTAATTGGTGATCTTCAAAATACTTTATGCAGATATTTTTACTTTCTTTTCCATGATCCTCTCCTAAATTAATTGTTAATCCAATATCATGAAAAAGAGAAGCTATTAAACACGATTCAACTGTAGTATAATCTATTTTATAATTTTCGTTTATAGCAGTAAGAATTTCTTTTGAATATTTCCATACTCTTAAATGATGTGTATGATCGTGCGAGGGAATTTGTTTTTGTGTAAACTGATCTTTACAGAAATTGTATAGTTGATCTAACCATTTATTCTCAGCTTTACTTATGTAATCTTTTATTGCATCCATGTATTGCAAAAATAAAATGTATTTCAATAAAAAAGCAGAAAAGGTTTCTTTTCTGCTTTTTAAAGGAATTTCTTCAATCTTAATTTTGCGATTGTGTTTCTTCGGTCATTTTGATAGCCATATCTAATATTGTAGTATCATCAATAGTTACAATGCCTCCATCAGGACCTTGTCCAAAATGGATTCCTACAGATTCGCCTTCGCGATAATTTGTACCTCCGAAATAATTCCTAACAGTTTCCTCATTCATGTTTAAGTTGCCTGCAATTCTTCTGATTGCTCCATGAGGAAGTTGATCTTTGATTTTTCGTAACTCGTTGAATGTTAATGTCATAGAACTCTATTTTTTAAGTTAGACATGAACTATAAAAGTACAGATTATTCTGCGTAGAAAAAAATATAATGGAAAATTAAAGGCGATTTTAATAAAATTTAACACTAAAATTTGATGGAATTAGGGTCTCTAATAATGTATACATCGTAATCGCCTAGATATGAAAATCCAAGTTTTTTATAAATCTCAATTGCTTTTTTATTGGTCTGATGTACCTCTAATTTAATACCAATTCTTCTTTCTTGAGCAAACTTTATTGATTCTTTGGTTAAAAGTTTCCCAAATCCTCTATTTTGATAATTAGGTTTAACTCCAATATGATGCAAAAGAATTCTTCTGCCATCAAATGTCATCCACGATGATCCAATGATTTCATTTATTTCAGTATTTTCTAGTAAAATGAGTTTCCCACCCATTTTAATACTTTCTTCAATTATTTTTGCATTATCACCACGATGTGGAGCATTTAGGCCTGTTTCTTGCCAAAGATCATTTAGTCTATCAAAATCTTCATTATTGTAATCTCGAATTCTGATTTTTTCCATAATTATTCATCTTTCAATACATAAATTTGACCTGATTTATATGCAATCACTTTTACTTGCTGTCCTTTTTCAATAAAACCTATTTCAGATTTTGCATCATATGTTTCATCATCAATTTCAACTTTTCCACTTGGGCGTAAGTTTGTGAATGCAACACCAATTTTTCCAATAAGTTCGTTTGGTTTATTTTCTACTGCAATGTATCCTTCATCTTTCTTTTGTGTTGAATTTAGTACCAGCCATGAGAATGCATTAGATGTTAATGCTTTCTTACTTAGATAAAGTGATAAGATGAGTGATAAGAACATCGAGACAATAACGATCATCAGCGATTTTAGAACAGCTACCATTGCTTCTTGGGCGTGGAATTCAAATTCAAAAATGATATTATCAACCATGCTTAATACCAGTCCGGTTAACGCTAAAAGCAAGCCGCTAATTCCGGCAATTCCAAATCCCGGAATGACAAATATTTCAAGAATTATGAGAATTAATCCAATAACAAAAATTACCATTTCCCAATTTTGAGCCAGTCCTTCAAGATAAAGAGGTGCAAAATATAAAATGGCTGCAACTACAGCTGCTGCCAAAGGAAAACCAATCCCCGGACTTTGTAACTCAAAATAAATACCACCTACAATAAGCATAATTAAAATTCCCTGAATAGCAGGACTAACCAGAAAACCAATTAAATTTTCAAGCTTAGTAGGTTCATATTTTTTTATTTCATAATTGTCAATTTCAGCATGCTCTAAAAGTTCTTGAATATCATCTACAATGGCTTCACAATATCCATGTTTAACAGCTTCGTTGGCCGTGAAAGCAACAATTTGTCCTGTATCGGTAACTCCTTCGATATAAATTCTTGGATCAACCATAGCTTCAGCAATTTCTGGATCTCGGTGCCATTTAATGATCGTATCGCCTGCTTCAGTAATCGTAGTATCCTTACCATGTGATTCAGCTGTAGCACGCATCGTAGCTCGCATATACGACTGGTATTTTTCCGGCATAATTTTTCCTGTCTGATCGACTACAGATGCTGAGCCTATTTGGGTTCCATTTTTCATATATATCCGATCTGCAGCAATAGAAATTAATGCACCTGCAGAGGCTGCATTATTTACAATATATGCGTATACAGGCACTGGGCTGTTTAATATTTTTGTTCTGATTGAATCGGCAATATTTACCATTCCACCATATGTATTTACATTTATAATAATATAGTCGGCATTGGCCTTTTTTGCTTCTTCAAAACTTTTTTGTGTTAATCTCCATATGCCTGGCTCGATGTTTTTGTTGATGTCAAAAACAAAAACAATGCTTTTTGCTGTGTCAGCATTAGATACTGTATCGTTTTGAGCAAAAGTAGTACTGTAACTTGCCAGTATTACGATAAATGTTATTAAGCTTACAAATCTTTTCATGTGTTTATCCGTAATTGGAATTATAAATTAAACTCAGAAGCATATTTTAAGAATAACTTGAGTCCTTCTATTTTTTGATCATCTAATTTATAATCAATGTTTTTTTCATAATATGTTTTAGGGTCAAAATAATCAGGTAAAAAAGAAAAATCGTATGCTGCAAGCATATCATCAATATGCTTAATTCCATATTGTAATGCTGTATTGAATTCTTCCTTAAAAGTATTTCCTAAATTTTTATTACTTACCCAAGCAGCAAAAACAAAGGGTAATTGAGTATTTTTTATCCATTCTTCTGCCAAGTCATATACGTATGGAAATTTCTTTTCTGCTATTATTGCTTTATCGCCAATTATTACAGCCGCTTCGTTATCTTTAATTCTGTTTTCAAATCCCTCAGTTGTATCGGTCCATTTTACATCAATGTTCCAGAATTTTTTAGCCAGAATTCGAGTTAGCATTACCGATGATCTGGAGTGATAATCAAGATAAATGGTATCAATTTCCTGCAATGGTTTGAACGATGCTAAAATAACCGAACGCACTGAGCTCGATGCTCCAATGCAATAATCAGATATGATTTCTGAATGATTTAATTTAGGGATAACAGCAACAGGAATTAAACCTAAATCTACTTTGTTATCTAGCAGTTTTTGTGCACATACCGAAGGAATATCTCTTGTAAGTTCGATGTGGTTTATAATATTGCTGTTTTCTATTCCATAAATAAATGGAAAAGCATTCGTATAAGAAACAGCCGATATCTTAATTTTTGACATTATTGAAAAATTATATAACAAACGTACATAATGTTTTTTATGGAAACAATAGACAGACTGCATAAAAAACATTTTGGGAGTTCCCTACTATGACTTTTATTTTTGTAATTTCTAAACGAAAATAAAAGTTTTATAGAGGAAATATACAATTGATGCTATTATTATAATAGTAAAATAAATTGTTTTTGTTTATTTTGTAGCTGAATATATTTGCATAATCAAAGAAATAAAGCAATCATGAGCATTACTACACTAACAGCAATATCTCCGGTCGATGGCCGATATAGAAATAAAGTTGACGAATTGGGACAATACTTTTCGGAGTTTGGATTAATAAGGTACCGCGTTTTAGTGGAAGTTGAATATTTTATTGCATTATGTGAGTTGCCATTGCCACAGTTAAATGATTTTGATAAAAATCTTTATACAGATTTAAGAAAAATATATCATGATTTTTCAATTGATGATGCTCAAAAAATAAAAGATATTGAGAAGGTTACAAATCATGATGTGAAGGCAGTAGAGTATTTTATAAAAGAAAAGTTCGATGAACTTAAACTAGAAAAATACAAAGAGTTTATTCATTTTGGATTAACCTCACAAGATGTAAATAATACTGCGACTCCTTATTCATTAAGAGATGCTGTTGAGAATGTTTATTATCCTGCTTTTAATGAATTAGTAGATAAGTTAAAGTCTTTAGCAGAAGAGTGGAAAGCTATTTCAATGTTAGCTCGTACACATGGACAGCCTGCATCGCCAACGCGTTTAGGTAAAGAAATGATGGTGTTTGTTGAAAGATTAGAAAAACAGCTTGATCAATTAAAATCAATTCCTTTTTCAGCAAAATTTGGAGGTGCAACAGGAAACTTTAATGCACATCATGTTGCTTATCCTGATATTGATTGGAATGCTTTTGGAAATCATTTCGTGAATAATATTTTAAAATTAGATCGTTCTTGTCCTACTACTCAAATTGAACATTACGACAATATTGCATCATTATTTGATGCTATGAAACGAATCAATAATATTTTGATTGATTTAGCTCGTGATTTCTGGACATATATCTCAATGAATTATTTTAAACAAAAGGTTGTGAAAGGAGAGGTTGGATCATCGGCAATGCCACATAAAGTGAATCCGATTGATTTTGAAAATGCAGAAGGTAATTTTGGTATTGCGAATGCTTTATTTGAGCACTTATCAGCAAAATTGCCTATATCACGTTTGCAAAGAGATTTAACCGATTCAACCGTTTTAAGAAATATTGGAGTGCCTGTATCGCATTCAATGATTGCATTTAAGTCCTTACTTAAAGGATTAGGGAAAGTCATTGTAAATGAAAATGCAATTCAGAATGATTTGGAAGAAAACTGGGCTGTAGTAGCAGAGGCTATTCAAACCATCTTACGTCGCGAAGGTTATCCAAAACCTTATGAAGCATTAAAAGATTTAACCCGTACAGGAGGTAAGATAACCAAAGAAAGTATTCACCAGTTTATTGGAAATTTAAATCTATCGAACGAACTAAAAGAAGAACTGAAAAAGATTACTCCATTTAACTATACCGGAATTTAATCTGATCTTCAGAAATTATTTTAAATTGTTTTACCTTTGGTATTAACCATTGGTTAAATGATGATATGAAAAAGTTAATATCGATATTAAGATTTTTAGTCCCGTATTGGTTAACAGCATTGGTAAGTGTTATTTGTAACTTATTAGCTGCACTTTTTTCGGTGATTTCTTTTACCATGGTAATTCCATTCCTTGGATTATTGTTTTCTACTCAAGAATTTGTTTCAGATTCAATACCTTTTAATTTATCAGTTGATTCAGTTCAGCATAATTTTAACTATATTTTGGGTAGTATAGTTGAAGAAAAAGGTTCCTTAAAAGCTTTATTGTTTATTATCATTGTTGTATTTGCATTTACGATCCTTAAAAATGTCTTTTTATTCATAGGAAAATCATTGATTATAAAAATTAGAATAAATGTGGTTGAGGATATTCGAAATGATTTAATGAATAAGATACTCGATTTCGATTTGAGTTATTTCTCAGAAGAAAGAAGAGGCGACATCATCTCAAAGATGATTATTGATGTGAAAGAAATTGAAATGTCGGTAATATCATCTCTCGAAATGCTTTTTAAAGATCCAATTTTACTGATAGTATATCTTTATGTTTTAATGTTAATGAGCGTTAAGCTTACCTTAATTGTTGTTTTAATCTTTCCATTTTCAGCATTAATCATTACGCAAATAGGAAAAACTCTCAAGAAGAAAACGTTTCGAGGTCAGCAAAAAATGGGAGCATTAATCGGGATGCTTGAAGAAACATTAGCTGGTATAAAAATAGTTAAAGCATTTAATGCGGAGAGATATGTTGAGCATCGTTTTAATAAATTAAATCAGTATTACAGTAATTTATTTGGTAAAGTGTGGCGTAGAAGAACACTGGCAAATCCTGTTAGTGACATTATTTCTATTGTGTCCATTTTAATTATCATGTGGTTTGGAGGTCAAATGGTTTTGAGTGGTAGTGAAGGTTTATCGTCACAATTATTTATTGGATATTTAGCGGTATTTACACAAATTATTGGTCCAGCAAAGTCTTTTTCAGGAGGGTATTATACGGTAATAAAAGGAATGGCTTCTATTGATCGAATTAATTCTATTTTAACACATCAATTTAAAATAACAGAAAAACCTAATGCGATTCAAATTACAGATTTTAATCATTCTATAGAATTTAATAATGTAACATTTAGTTACGAAGAGAATAAAGAGAATATACTTCACAACATCAGTTTTTCAATTCAGAAAGGCCAGACAGTAGCACTAGTTGGGCATTCTGGTTCAGGTAAATCAACAATTGCAGATTTAATTCCCCGTTTCTTCGATCCTGATTCAGGAGAAGTATTGCTTGATGGAAAGTCGTTAAAAGATTATAATATTAACGATTTGAGGAACTTGTTTGCATATGTTAATCAAGAACCCATTATATTTAATGATACCATCTATAATAATATCTTATTTGGTAAACCCCTTGCACCAAAAGATGAAGTAGAAAATGCTTCTAAATTAGCATATGCGCATGAATTTATTATTAATAAAGATTTAGCTTATCATACAAATTTAGGAGAGGATGGAAGTAAACTTTCTATAGGAGAAAAGCAACGAATTAGTATTGCCAGGGCTTTATTAAAGAACTCTCCAATTTTAATTTTAGATGAAGCTACTTCTTCTCTTGATTATCAATCTGAATTAATAGTTCGAAAAGCTTTGGCTGAATTAATGAAAAATCGCACTACAATAATCATTGCACATCGTTTATCTACTATAAAGAATGCGGATAAGATTATAGTGGTCGACAAAGGAGAAGTCGTTCAACAAGGAACTCATGATGAGTTAATTAATCAAAACGGATATTATCAGAAACTTTCTGAATTTGAATTGCTATAAGCAATATAATGAATCGGATAAAACAAAAAAAGGCAACCCTGTTGAGTTGCCTTTTTTTGTCTGGCGGAGAAAGAGGGATTCGAACCCCCGGTACCTCGCGGTACAACGGTTTTCAAGACCGCCGCATTCGACCACTCTGCCATTTCTCCGTCGGCAAAAGTAAAATTAATTTTTATTTGTGCAAAATTTTATGAAAAAATATTTAAATAAATTTTACATAGCCCAAAAACCTCCGATATATGCTATTCTTATGGGTTTTTACTCAAAAACAAGCTTAAATTTGTTCAATTATGAACAAAAAGCACATTTTTATCAATATTTACCTAATTTTTTTTGCTTAAGATTTGCTAAACATCAGAAATAGTCTATATTTGTATGTATAAGCAAAAAAAATAATTATTTTACTAACCCTAAAAATTTTTTTATTATGAACAAAGCAGAATTAATTGATGCAATTGCTGGAGGAGCTAATTTAACAAAAGCTGACGCTAAAAAAGCTTTAGACGCGTTTATTACTAGTACTACTGATTCTTTGAAAAAAGGTGATAGAGTTGCTTTAGTTGGTTTCGGATCTTTTTCTGTAGCTAAAAGAAATGCTAGAACTGGAAGAAACCCACAAACTGGTAAACCAATCACTATCAAAGCTAAAAACGTAGTTAAATTTAAAGCTGGTAGCGATTTAGCTGACGCTGTTCAATAAAAATTTTGATAAAATTTAATAGGGAGTGCATAATGATTGTACTCCCTTTTTTTATAATATCATTTTAATGCTATGAATGGTGACTTAGTAAAATTTTTAGAACAGTTTGTAACTGAAAACAGAGTAGAGTTATTCGATCAGGTTCTTAAGAATAGAACACGTTATATTACTGTTGGTTTAGAAGATATTTATCAATCACAAAATGCTAGTGCGGTTTTAAGGACATCAGACTGTTTTGGTTTACAGGATATCCATATTATTGAGAATAAAAATAAGTATGATGTTAATCCTGATGTCGCACTGGGCTCTTCAAAGTGGTTAAATCTGAATAAATATAATCAGAAAGAGAATAATACCTTAGATGCAATAAAAAATCTTCGTGGACAAGGTTATAGAATCGTTGCAACAACACCACATACCGATGATGTTAATCTTGAAGATTTTGATTTAAATAAGGGAAAAGTAGCTTTGTTTTTTGGAACAGAGTTGCATGGATTATCAGAGCTGATGATTGAAAATGCCGACGAATATTTAAAAATACCAATGTATGGATTTACCGAAAGTTTCAATATATCTGTTTCGGCGGCAATTATTCTTCATCATTTAACAAATAAACTAAGGAATTCAAATATCGAATGGAGGCTTTCAGAATCAGAACAAGAAGAAATTAAATTAGAGTGGCTAAAGAATACGATTAAAAAGTCATCCATGCTTGTAGATGAGTTTTTATCTAAGAAAAAGAACATTTAATCATTAGTTTTCGTATATTAACGTAAAGATTTTGAGTCAAATGTTAATAAAACTTAGCATAATTTTCCTATTTTTGGAGATATAAGAATAAAACTATGAATTGTATTGTAATTGATGATGATGCTCTTTCCAGACGAGTGATAGAAGAATTTATTACGCGCACTGATTTTTTAAAGCTAACAAATTCATTTCCTAACGCTGTTGAGGCTGTAAGTGTATTTCAGCAAACAAATGAAGAAATTGATTTGATATTTCTAGATATTGAGATGCCCGAAATGGATGGAATTGATTTCCTGAATACACTGAAAAATTTACCTCAGGTTATTATTGTTTCTTCCAAAGAAAAGTATGCTTTAGAAGCTTTTGACTATGATGTAACAGATTATTTACTAAAACCGGTAACTTATGGTCGGTTCTATAAAGCAGCATTAAAAGCTAAAAATATTCATGAAACGAAAGGTACAAAAGAGACTAATGAAATATTTATTAAAAAGAATTCTGCTTTAGTACAGCTAAAATATGACGATATTCTTTGGGTAGAAGCTTTGGAGAATTATGTTATTGTAAATTCGTTTAGTGAAAAATTTACAATTCATTTTACAATGAAATCTATTGAAAGTCAATTGCCGGTAAATCAATTTAAAAGAGTTCATCGATCATATATCGTTAATGTTAAGAAAATAAATAGAATTGAGGATAATTCCATTTTTATTAAAAGTAATGATGGAATAAAAGCAATTCCTATAGGTAAAGCGTATAAAGAAAAATTTATGGGTGATATAAACCTCATGGGAAAATAGAAACTATCTTTAGTAAAAGTTTAAATTGGGGTTTAACCCCTTTTTTTTATTCAAAAAAAATAAAATATGATATCGCAACGTCAACTTTTTTTACAGCATGTGGGGCAAACCTCTGATTTTCCATTACAAATTGAGATAGAGAGAGCAGAAGGAATATATATGTTTGATCCAAAGGGAAAATCATATATAGATTTAATTTCTGGAGTTTCGGTAAGTAATTTAGGGCATGTGCATCCTAAAGTTGTAAAAGCAGTAAAAAATCAGGCTGAGAAGTATATGCATTTAATGGTATATGGAGAATATGTTCAATCACCACAAGTAGATTTTGCAAAAATACTGAGTGATTATATTCCTGATCAACTGGATTCTGTATATTTTGTGAATTCGGGTAGTGAAGCTATTGAAGGCGCTTTGAAATTGGCAAAAAGATATACCGGTCGTTCAGAAATTATATCCTTTAAAAATGCATATCATGGAAGTACTCATGGAGCTTTAAGTGTAATGGGTAATGAAGAATTTAAAAATTCATTTCGCCCATTGCTTCCTGAAATCAAATTTCTGAATTTTAATAATTTTGAAGATATAAACTTCATTACAGAAAAAACAGCATGCGTTTTAATAGAGCCTGTGCAAGGCGAAGCAGGTATTAGAATTCCTGAAAATAATTATTTACAAAAATTACGAGATAAGTGTAATGAAGTTGGAGCATTATTAATTTTTGACGAAATACAAACTGGATTTGGAAGACTAGGAAGTTTGTTTGCTTTTCAGGAGTTTGATGTGATTCCCGATATATTTACAATTGCAAAAGGAATGGGAGGAGGAATGCCTATTGGAGCATTTGTTTCATCCAATAAAATAATGTCGAGTTTTAAAACCAATCCAATTTTAGGACATATTACAACTTTCGGAGGACATCCAGTGTCATGTGCAGCTGCAGTTGCTTCATTAGAAGTGTTAACGAGTGAGGATATTATTTCAAAAGTAAAAGCAAAAGGAGAATTGTTTAAAAAACACCTAAACCATCCTGAAATAAAGGAAATAAGAGGTGTAGGACTGTTTATGGCGGTTGAGCTAAGAGATTTTGATCAGGTTAAAAAAGTAATTGATATCGCTGTTGAGAAAGGATTGGTTACGGATTGGTTTTTATTTCATGATAGTGCATTTAGAATAGCACCACCATTAATAATATCTGAAGAAGAAATTAAGAAAGCTTGTCAAATTTTAAATGATGCTATCGAAGAATCTATAAAATAAGAAATGGAGTTTTAAGTTATTAAAATTGAATAAATATTTAAATATTGATGAAGAATAGAATACTGCTTGTGTTTTTTTTGTTTATGGTTATTAAACTAACTGCTCTTGGAAATACTAATAATTTAAAAGTAATTGAAGATTCGTTAATTTTTTATTTTGATCAGCTTGCTAACGAAATAAACGACACTAGGAAACTAGAACTAAATAATCATATAAATTCTTATTTTAAGCAGGCTTTAACAAGTGAAGAGTCATTTACCTATCCTTTCGATTCATTAAAATATGTAGGCATCATTTCATCCGATGATAATAAATTGCGAATTATAACCTGGAATATTCCCTATAGCGATAGAACATATCAGTATTTTGGTTTTATTCAATATAAAAAATCAAAAAGGTCATATGCTTTTTACGAGTTAAATGATAAATCAGAAGGGATTAAGAATCCGGAATTAGCGGTTTTAAATAATAAAAACTGGTTTGGGGCATTATATTATAAGATTATTGTAAATAAATATAAGGGAACGGAATATTATACTTTGTTGGGAGCCGATTTAAATAATTTATTTACTAAAAAGAAAATTATTGATGTTCTTTATTTTGATAAAAAAGGATTTCCGGTGTTTGGGAAAAAGGTATTTAAGAATAAAACAACTCCAATAGCACGAGTAATATTCGAGTTTAGTGCACAAACAAATATGACTTTAACTTATGATAATCAAAAAGAAATGATTGTTTATGATCATTTATCTCCTTCGCGCCCTAGTTTACAAGGTCAGTTTGAATTTTATGGTCCCGATTTTTCTTATGATGGATTAAAATATGAACGGGGAATATGGAATGCATATTCAGATATTGATGTTAGAAATTATAACATAGAATAAGAAAGAGCATATTGACTTCTTGCGGTAATTACCTTAAATTTAGTTAATAATAATCGTAAACAATGATGCGAAGAATCTCAAAAAACAATACTAATGTAATATTCATCGATAATGATGATTCTTATATACGTGATGTATTGGCTAAGTTCGAAGAGGTAAATGATTATAATATAAAGATATACTCACGTAGTAAAGAGTTTTTTGAAGATTTTGAATTAGTTAGTAGATCAAGTAACGAAATTTACTTGATATTTCTTTCTACTATCTTAGAACTTGATGAAGAAAATAACCAGGTTGAGGTGTTGGATGTTTTAAGACGAATTAAAAAGATGAATCCTAATGCAGAGGTAGTTTTATATTCCGATAATGATGATATTGATATTGTTTCTTCTGCATTTCGATATGGAGCATATACATTTATTAAAAAGAACGAAAATATTGTATTACGAATAGATAATAATATTAAAGGAATAATAAGCCAAAAGAATTTTCTTTTAAAAAGAGCTGCAAGTAAAAGATTTACACGCATTTTTATAATATTTGTTCTCGGAATATCATCAGGTTTGTTAATCCTGTATCTGTTATTTCCGCACTTATTTAGAGTTTAACCTGCAATTTTTTCATTCGTCATTTAATTTCAATCTATCTTTCTGTCTATTTGGCAGTGAAAATCTTCTGGCATATATATTGAAAAAAGACTGATGTAAATTTGAAGTCTAATTTAAAATATTATAACAATGCAAAAAGGTAAAATTGGAGTAACTACTGAGAATATCTTTCCAATTATTAAGAAATTTTTATATTCCGATCACGAAATATTTTTAAGAGAGCTTGTTGCAAATGCAATTGATGCTACTCAAAAAATGAAAAAATTGGCATCACTTGGTGATTTTAAAGGGGAGTTGGGTGATTTAACCGTAAATGTTTCTTTGGACTCTAAAAAGAAAACACTGACTATTAGTGATAAAGGTATTGGAATGACCGAGGAAGAGATTGATAAATACATCAATCAGATTGCTTTCTCAAGTGCCGAAGAGTTTTTAAATAAATTTAAAGACGAAACAACAATCATTGGTAAGTTTGGTTTAGGATTTTACTCTTCTTTTATGGTTTCAGAGAAAGTGGAGATCATTACCAAGTCGTACAAAGATGATACAAAAGCAGTTAAGTGGTCATGCGATGGGAGTCCTGAATATAAATTGGAAGAGGTAGAAAAAGAACATAGAGGTACCGACATTGTTTTATATATTGATGATGAATCGAAAGAATTTGCTGAAGAGGGTAGAATAAATGAATTGCTCAATAAATATTGTCGATTCTTACCAATCGAAATTGCTTTTGGAAAACAAAAAGATTGGAAAGATGGTAAAGAGGTTGAAACTGATAAACCAAATATCATTAATGATACTAAACCTTTATGGACACAAACTCCTTCTGAGTTAAAAGATGAAGATTATAAAGGATTTTATAGCAAATTATATCCTTTTAACGATGAGCATTTATTTCATATTCACTTAAATGTTGATTATCCGTTTAATTTAACAGGAATCCTATATTTCCCAAAATTAAAGGCAAATGTAGAAGTTCAAAAAAATAAGATCCAATTATATGCCAACCAGGTTTTTGTTACCGATTCTGTTGAAGGTATTGTACCTGAGTTTTTAACTTTATTACATGGAGTACTTGACTCACCTGATATTCCTTTAAACGTATCACGTAGTTACTTGCAAAGTGATTCGAATGTCAAGAAAATATCAAATCATATCACTAAAAAAGTGGCTGATCGTTTAGATGAGATCTTTAAAAATGACCGTGCTCAATTTGAAAGTAAATGGGACGATTTAAAAGTTTTCATTGAGTATGGAATGTTGACTGAAGAGAAATTTTATGAGAAAGCTCAAAAATTTACATTGTTTAAAAATACAGATGGCAAGTATTTTACAATGGAAGAATATGAGAACTTAATCAAAGAAAATCAGACAAATAAAGATAAGAACCTGATTTACTTATATGCAACTGATGTTGATAAGCAATATACTTTTATTGAAAATGCAAAAGCAAAAGGTTACGATGTAATTGTAATGGACGGTCAGTTAGATACTCATTTTATTAATCATATTGAACAAAAAATGAGTGGCTCAAGATTCTTAAGGGTTGATTCTGATGTGGTTGATAAATTAATAAAGAAAGAAGATGTTGAAGAATCTAAACTCTCAGTTGAAGAAAAAGACCAGTTAACTTATATGTTCGAGGGTCAGCTTCCAACCGATGCTACATTTAATGTAACATTTGAAAACCTTTCAGAAACTGATGATCCTATTATGATTACTCAGTCTGAGTTTATGAGAAGAATGAAAGATATGGCAGCCATGGGTGGTGGTGGAATGAATTTCTATGGAGAAATGCCTGATAGTTATAATGTAGTTTTAAATACAAACCATCGTTTAGTTGCAAAAATCCTTGAACAGAAGGAAAAGAAAGTGGGTACAAAAGTGGCTAAGATTTTAGAAGAGTTAAAACCACTTGAAGATGATAAAGCTGCATTAGAGAAATTAAAAGAAGGAAAGAAAGAAGAAGATATTAACCAGGAAGAAAAAGATAAATTGACAGATGTTGAAAAGAAAATTGAAGACATCAAAAACAAGAAAAAAGAAGTACTGGTTAAATATGGAACAGAAAATAAATATGTTAAGCAATTAATTGATTTAGCGCTACTTGCAAACAATATGCTTAAGGGCGAAGACTTAACAAAATTTGTAAAACGAAGTGTTGATTTAATTAAATAAGGTACGCTTATTGCTTTTACTTGCCTGTCAAATACTTGACAGGCTTTTTTTATTGTTTATTTTTGTAATTTAGTGTTAAAAGACGAAATGGGAGTAAAACAAAAGGCAATACAATTCATATTTGTGTTATTATTAATAACACAAGGTACTGCTTTATTTGCTCAACACCCGAGAAGCCCTCGAGATTTTGCCTATAATGTTACTAAAACTCCTACTGTTGGTATTAGAGGTGGAGTAATGATGTCTTCGATAACAGGCGACGAGGCAATAGATGAATTTGCAAAAAAACTAGGTCCTCAAATTGGAGTTACTGGGGCATTGTACTTTACTCCCAAGTTCTCGACACGCGGAGAGTTAAATTATGAATGGAAAGGTGCAAAGTTTGCCAACCATGAAATGGATATGAACCTGCATTATGTAACTTTTCCTCTTTACCTCAAATTCAACTTCACAAAAGATCCTGAAATATATATTTATGGAGGAGGATATGCTTCGTATTTATTTATGGCAAATACAAAAGGAACCTATGAGATTTATATTGAAAACGATGAGATAAGTGAAACCATAAATGAAGATATCTTACCTAATATGAATAAATTTGATGCAGGAATTGTTGCTGGTTTAGGAGTACAAGGAAGATATAATAGTGCAATAGATATTTTTCTCGATTTTAGGTATGCTCAAGGATTTATGAATCTTGATAATGAATCAGCTGAACTAAGATATAATTTTAACCTTGACGACTTTTGGCCAGAAGTAGATGTTGATAAACCTAAATTGAAATCTTTTATACTTACCACGGGTATTATTATTTATCTAGATCCTCGATAAATTAGCTGTTTAGCAATTCCTGAAATAGTTTTAAATACTCTCCTGCATGTGATCCGTCGATTAAGCCATGATGTCCATTCAATGATATGTTCATGATTTTTTGGTTGCCAATCTGTTCGAATTTCCCAAAAGTAATTTTAGGAACACTATCTGTAAATTTATAGTTTCGTGCATGCGTTAATCCTGTTATTTTAAACCATGGTACCGATGAATAGTGTATAGTGTCTAATCGTTTAGTATTTGTGTCAACTGCAAGACCAGACAACTTGCTTACTCTTTCTTCTTCTTTTTTAATGTTTGTACTAAAAATTTTAAAATCTTCATTGTATTCAATAAACGACATGGCATATAAACCATCTTTATTATTTAATGTAGCTGAGGCATGGATCTTGTCATAAATTACAATATCTTGTCCATCAATACGTACTCTGAAATCTTCTAATAAATTAACTGCCATTAAAGATTTATGCAGGTAATCTTGATAAAAAGATATTCCTTCCTTTTTAGAACGATCATATGCTTTTGTGCAATCTACCTCAGATACGATTCCCCAGAATGGTTCATCAAAGCTTTTAAACCATTCGAAATGTTCTTTTCTAATCCAGTTATTATAATCGATTACTTTTTTCATCAGAAATAGTTTAAGATTTCGGAAATACTTTCAACTTCAATATAGTCTTTAGATTTATCCGGTTTTACATCTTCGTGTGCCCACATGGTGTGATAAGGAACATGAATTCCTTTTCCTCCAATATTAACAACAGGTAAGATATCCGATTTAACAGAATTACCAACCATTACAAATTCGTTAGCATCAATTTCCAAGTGGTTTAATAGTTTAGAGTAATCTGATTCTTTTTTTTCGCTCATAATCTCAATATGATGAAAATATTTCTCTAGGGCAGATTTCATAAGCTTTCTTTCCTGATCTAGAAGATCACCTTTGGTAGCAACTATTAGTTTATATCCTTTGTTATATAATATTTTTAATACTTTTTCAACACCATCTAAAAGTACAACCGGTTTGTTAAGTTGTTTTTTGCCTAAGTCAATTATTTTATGGACTACAGAAGCAGATACTTTATTTTCGGTAATTGTTAAGGCAGTTTCGATCAATGAAAGCATAAATGCTTTAACACCATAACCATATAGTTGTAAATTATTTATTTCAGTTTCAAATAGTTTTTTAGAAATTTCACTTTTCGATAAGTGATTTTCTAATAACACACAGAATTCATTTTCCAGTTCTTTAAAAAATGGTTCGTTATCCCACAATGTGTCATCTGCATCAAAACCAATGACCTTTATATTTTTATACATACAATTTTTATTTGCAGTAAAAATATAAAAACAGAAAACAATTACAGATAAATGAGATTAAAAATTAATAGAGTTGTTTAATCTCTTTTTTTAATGCTTCGAGGGCAAGACTTGTTGGTGACTTTTCTTGGGTCATTAAATCTTCAAGGATTATTTTACTTAAATGGATTGCAGGAGCATCGGGTTTTACTCTGCTTGCAGTACTATTAATTAACTGTGTTATTTTTGCCCTTGAATTTTTGATAATTTCCCATACTTGTGGACTAACATAAATCTGTTGCGACACATTATGATCAAATTCTGAACGAATAGTACTTAACAGCTCCGATTGCAATTGTTTAGCTGTCATGTTGGGTTTGTTAGTCCTCATAATTAAGGATTCCGGCGATAATCTTTCTAAAAGTAAAGTCAATCGTTCATAGGCTTGTAAACGAATAGGAGTTATTGCTTGCTGATTTTTGGAAATGATCTCATAATTTCTTCTGCTTTGATCATTTTTAATCATTTGTTTAACTATAATAACAGTTGTTATAAGTACGATTATAGCAGGGATTGTATATTTTAAAATTTCAAATACTTCACTCATGGTTTTCATTTTTAATTACATAGTCATTGTTTGAATAATAATCCTGAGATTCGATATTGTTTTATAACACAAATAAATACCTAGAATTATTTTATCTTTACATCATAAATAAGGTTTCAAACAAATAGTTTAAATCAAAGGTAAAAAAAATATAACATATTGGTTGATGTAGTTGCATTAACCTTTTTTAATTTTTCAAAATATGGAAAATGTTTCACAAAGAGTTTCAAGTTTAGCTATTTCTCAGACATTAGCTATGAGTCAGAAAAGTCGTGATTTACAAGCTCAGGGTATTGATGTTATTAACTTAAGTGTAGGTGAACCTGACTTTAATACTCCTGATCATATTAAAGATGCGGCTATTAAGGCAATTAATGATAATTACAGTCATTATTCTCCTGTTCCCGGATTTCCTGAATTGTTGAAGGCAATCTCAAATAAGTTAAAACGAGAAAATAATCTTGACTATAGAACTGACCAGATTATTGTATCGAATGGAGCAAAACATTCTTTGGCTAATGTAATTTTATCATTGGTTAATAAAGATGATGAGGTTATCGTTCCAGCTCCATATTGGGTAAGTTATGTAGAGTTAGTTAAATTAGCCGAAGGTAAAAATGTGATCATTGAAACTTCTATCGATTCAGATTTTAAAATTACTCCTGAACAATTAAAGAATGCAATTACACCAAAAACAAAGGCTATGTTCCTTTGTTCTCCATCTAATCCATCAGGAAGTTTATATTCGAAAGATGAACTTGAGGCATTAGCCAAAGTTGTAGATGAGAGCGGTGTTGATATGTATATTTTCTCTGATGAAATTTATGAGCATATTAATTTTATTGGTAAACACGAGAGTATTGCTCAATTTGATTTTATTCGCGATCGAGTAATTATTATCAACGGAGTTTCGAAAGGGTATGCTATGACAGGTTGGAGAATTGGTTATATTGCAGCTCCTAAATGGATTGCAAAAGCATGTAATAAAATTCAAGGCCAGTTAACATCAGGAGCTTCATCCATTTCGCAAATGGCTTCTGTTGCCGCATTAAATATTCAGACTGATAATATATCTGAAATGGTAACTGCTTTTAAACGCAGACGAGACCTGGTTGTTAAATTAGCCAAAGAAATAGAAGGATTTAAGGTAAATGTTCCAGAGGGAGCTTTTTATTTATTTCCAGAAGTAAAATCCTTTTTTGGTAAATCAGATGGTGAGATAACAATAAATAATGCAACGGATCTTGCAATGTATATTCTTGAAAAAGCTCATGTGGCTACGGTAACAGGAGAAGCTTTCGGTTCTCCAGACTATTTAAGATTTTCATATGCAACGTCTGATGAAAAATTAGAGGAAGCCATCGCAAGGATGAAAAAAGTACTTTCAAAACTAAAATAGCGTATAAATTAAATCCGGGATTTTCCCGGATTTTTTATTCTTGCTTTTCTATGTATTTACAAACTGTTGCGTAAAGTTCTTTAATATTTATTGGTTTGGAGATATAATCATCACAACCGGCTTTAAAACTTTTCTCTTTTTCCGACGACATGGTAAATGCCGTTTGAACAATAATTGGGATGTCTCTGTCGATTTGTTTTATTTGAGTTGTAGCTTCAATGCCATCCATTATTGGCATTCTAATATCCATTAAAATTACATCAATATCAGGATTTTGTCTAAAGAATTTTACAGCGTCTTTACCATTTGTGGCATGAATGATATCGGCATTTGTTTTTTCAAGTGCTTTTTTTAATAAAAGCATGTTTGCTTCATCATCTTCTGCAATAAGTATGGTTTTATCAGCCCAATCGTAACCAGTTTTTGATTTAATTTCTTCTTTATCGAATGATATTTTAAATCCAATCACTAAAATATCATCCAGTTGTTTTCTATCGCCTTTCCATTCTTCAAATGTTTTTTCTAAGATATATCTCTGATCATTTAGTGATTTAGAACAATTTTCAAGAAGTAAGTTCTTAAAGTTGGTTGATAAATATTTTCTTCCATTTTCACCTCCAAACTGATCAATGTATCCATCTGAAAAGATATATATTAAATCATTTTTCTTAAGTTCAATTTCATGATTTATAAAGGACTCCTTTGCTTTTCGATGTATTCCAATTGGCATACGATCGGCTTTTGTTTCAATTAGTTCTCCGTTGCGAATTAAATAAAGAGGATTGTTTGCTCCAGAATATTCTAATAACTTTTTGTCGTGATCGATTACACACAAAGCAATATCGAGTCCATCGCGACTTTCTCCTGAAGAGCCTGTTTGTCGCAGAGAACTAATGATATGAACTCTCAGTTCATTGAGTATATCATTTGCTTTGATATATGGATTTTTATTAACGATTTCATTTAGGAATGTAATTCCTAGCATGCTCATTAAAGCTCCAGGCACACCATGACCAGTACAATCGGCTGCGGCAATATAAATTCTGCTTTCAACCTGCTTAGTCCAGTAAAAATCTCCACTTACAATATCACGTGGTTTATAGAATATAAAATGCTCAGAAAGCAAGTGCTGAATAAACCTGTTAGGAGGTAGTACTGCAGATTGAATCCTTTTGGCATATAAGATACTATCTTCAATTTTCTTTTTTTGTGTTTTAACAATATCGTGTTGTTTCTTAATTTTATGTTTTTGTTCAGCAATTTTATCTCCTTGCTTCATAATAAAATTAAGATCTTCCTCCATTCTGGCTTTCTGTTTTGCCATTTCATCTTTTTCAACAGAGATCTGGTCGCGTTGTTTTTGAATTTTGGCACGCTGATTTGTAATAACATCACCTTGTTTTATATAAAAGTTAACCTCTTTTTCAAGTATAGAGACTTTCTTCTTATACTCCTCAAGTTGCTTATGAAGCGTATCAAGGTCATTGATGTTTTCTATATTTGATCCCCTTTCTATCATTTAATATCAATTAAGAAGTATTTTATTTACAATATTTAAAACTTTATTGACATCAATAGGTTTATGAATTAGATCTTCTGCTCCTGCAGCAATTGCTTTATCTCTGACTTTATCATCATTTTTTGCTGTAATAAATACAACAGGGATTTCTTTGGTGTCAGGTTTACTTTTGATCTCTCTTAAAACAGTAAAACCATCTATTTCAGGCATCATAATGTCTAATAGAATTAATGAAGGTTTTTTCGTTTGTATAAACTCAAAAGCTTCTTTGCCACTAAAAGCTATTGATGCATTGATCCCTTCGCTTTCAAGAATACTTTGTAGAAGAATATTATTTGTGTTTGAATCATCTACAATGAGGACCGGATTTTCCATATAGTTCAGTCAGTTTTATCTTAAATTAGATTATTATTTTAATGATATATCAAATCTACATTTACTGTTATAGTTAGTAAAATAACCAGTTTTTCATAAGCAAGCTATTAAAAGGTAGAAATTGTTGTACCTAAAAGAAGGCTAAAGAATTAATTAAAGTTCTTCGTACTCAATGTATTTGAAAGGTATTCCAATGATAGATTCAAAATATTGACCTGACTCTAAAACATCTAAATCTCCTTCTTCATAGAACCAATTAACCAGAATGTTATTGTTATTCGGATTATTTTCTAAAAGCCTTAACATTTCCAAAATGAACTTGGAAGAGCTTGTATTAAAATATTCCAGTTTTATATCAACACGTATTTCATTTGCAGTAAAATCACCAGTCCAATCAAGAAGTGGTTTGAAAAATTTAGCAGCATCTTCAGGAATAGAACGTCCTTCAATTTTTAATATTCCATTTGCACTTAATGAAACGGAGGGAGTCTTTTCTGTTTCCTTTATTATTAAATCTTTCATATTTTATTATCCTAATCTAAAATTTAACCCAATTTAAAAAAATTCTTGCAATAAAAGCAAAAATCAATACTAATTTACAACTTATTTATCTAATAAATGCAAAAAGATTGATCGAATCATAAAAATTGTACATAATAATATCAATTTTGTAAAGCAATAAAAACAAAATAATAATACTTTTGTTCCCGTTTTACAGAGAAATTGAATTAAATAATGAAAAAGTCATTTATCAAAAAATATATCATTCTACCTGTTATTCTATTGGGAATTGGTGCTTTTATAGTTGGAAGTAGTATTTATCAAAAAATATATGGCCCGAATGTAAGCTGCAATTCTTATTTATTTATTTCAACAGGATCTGATTTTGAAACAGTGATAAAAACTATTGAAAAGGATAGTGTTCTTAAAAGTGTAAAGTCATTTAAATGGTTGGCTGAAAAGAAGAACTACCCAAGTCATGTTTATCCTGGAAGATATAAACTGGATAGTTTGATGAATAATAATGATTTAATTGACAAACTTCGTTCAGGACATCAAGATCCTGTTAAAGTAATTTTTAATAGTATTCGAACAAGAGAACAGTTAGCAGGTAAAATTTCAAAGCAAATAGAAGCAGATTCGTTGTCTTTAATTACCTTATTTAATAATGATTCGCTTATTGTAGATTATGGGTTTAAACCAGAGACTTTTACGAGCATATTTATTCCAAATACTTATGAGTTCTGGTGGAATACTTCAGCAAATAAGTTTGTAAAAAGAATGTATAGTGAATATAAACGATTTTGGACTGAAGATAGAAAGGAAAAAGCATCAAAATTGAACTTGTCGCCGGAAGAAGTTACAACTTTAGCTTCTATTGTTGATGAGGAAACTTTATTTAATGATGAGATGCCAAGAGTAGCAGGAGTATATATTAACCGTTTGCGAAAAAGAATGCACTTACAGGCCGATCCAACTTTGAAATTTGCTTTAGGAGATTTTACCATTAAGAGGGTGCTTAATGTTCACAAGCAGATTGATTCTCCATATAATACATATAAAAGATACGGATTACCTCCTGGACCTATTTCTATTCCTTCAAGGGCTGCTATTGATGCTGTTTTAAATTTTGAACAACACAGTTATTTGTATTTCTGTGCCAAACCTGATTTTTCAGGATATCATAATTTTGCCAAGAGCCTTTCGCAGCATAATATTAATGCCCGCAATTATCAGCGAGCATTAAATAAAGAGCGTATTTGGAGATAATAATAGCGTTTATTTTTTCTGTGGATTAATGATAGTCCATTTCTCAGATAGTTCAAATATTACTGGAAATGTAAATGATACATTAACGGCATGGCTTCGCTGTTTGCCTGATTCCCACCTTGGAGAGCTATATACAATTCGTAAAGCTTCTTGATCTAAAGCAGGATGAATTCCCCGAACAACCTTAGCATCTTTTATATAACCATCTTTATTAACCGTAAACTGAACAAATATACGTCCTTCAATTTTTTGATCTATAGCTACTTGTGGGTATTTTAATTCGTTTTGGATAAAAGTTTTAAATTCATCTGCATTTTTACCATTAAATTTTGGCATTTCTTCGACTATAAAGAAGATTTCTTCTGCTTCTACTTTCGGGTCTGTATCTTTACCCTCAAAGAAATCTTTTTCTTTTTGTGACATCCCTTTTGATGTTATTATTACAACCTCTTCTTCAAGATCACTTTTTGATAACTTTTCTACAAAAGATAAAAGAACAACAGTGCTTGCTTTCTTATTCGATTTATTTCGAATAAGAATATAATATTTTGCTGTTTCTTTAATAGTATATTCCATACTCATAGAACCATCTTTGATAGAAATTTCATTAAAAGCATTTAGTAAATCTTTATTCTCTTTATTCTGAGCTTCGGATTTTAGTAATTCGAAATAAAACTGTCCTTTGTTTTCCTGATATACAGATATAGCATATTTTGTTTTTTTAGATAAAACAACCGGAATTAAATCTTCACTCTCAGGTTCTAATTCTACCACAAAATCTTTCAAATAAGTATAGGTTTCGTTAGCGTCTAAAAGAGCTTGCAACTTAGGATTGTCATTTTGAGCAATTGAATGTGTGCAAATAATAAACAAGGCTAAAAATGAAATTATAATTTTTCTCATGATTTTTAATTTTAATGAATAATAATTTTGCTTCCATCCGCGGAGATTTGGCAATGAAACTGTGATTGGATTATATCCAGGATATCATCTATTTCTAAATTTTTATACTGAGCATTTAAAGTTTGTTTACTCAGTTCTGTATCTTCAATTTTTATAGGAATCTTAAAATGTTGCGCTAAATCTTCTACGACAGAATACATGGGGGTATTATTAAATTCAATAATACCCGTATGCCATGCCAGATAATTGATGTTGGTTTCATTTTCAACTGCAATGAAATTTGTCTCTGGATTGTATGTAGCTTTGTCGTTTTTATTTAAAATAAATTGAGTTGATTTGGGTAATTCAGGATTATAAAACTCAACACTTCCTTTGCTTACGTGAGCTACCAACTGATTATTTTTTGTGTTAATATGAAAGTTAGAATCTTTCGATTTAAAAGTTACACCATCTGCTACTATGGTAGTTTTCTTGTTTTGTGAAATTTCAAAATAAGCTTCTCCATCTAAATAGATTTTAGAATTTCGTTTTAATTCCAGAGGAATTTTAATAGTACTTTCAGAATTTAAATAAATAGTTAAGTCTTCGGTAACGTGCAATGTGATTTTTTCGCCAGTATCGACAGAAATTTCAGCAAACTTAGGTTGATCTGTTGAGTCTTTAAGTAAGAAAAATACAAAAAATACAATGGTTGTTAAAATAGCTGTATATACTGGTTTTAAAATGGGGTTGAAATTAATTTGAGGAAGTATTGATCGTAAATTTCGTATTATGTTAGAATCTGAATTTAAGCTTTTGTTTAAAGATTGAAAGGCTTTGATAACATCTACTTCACTTTCTGCAAAGTCTAATTCAGAGTATTTTAGATTGTTTTTCTCTAAAACCTGATCTAGATTAAAATCGGAATCCGCTTTATTTGTTTTTGATATGTTAAATAATTTCCTCATTCTGTTTTGTTAACGTTTTTCAAATTATAAACCCCTAAGAATTCCATTGATTTTTAAATGGTTCAAGAATTTGGCGCAGCTTTTTATAGGCAATAGTAAGTTGGTTTTCAACAGTTTTTTTCGAAATATTTAAATATTCAGCTGTTTCTTGCACGGTTAATCCTTCTTGTTTAGCTAATCGAAATATTTCTTTTGATTTTTTAGGGAGCTGATCAATGGCTGTTTCTATGATTGCTTTAGCTATACATTTTTTATCATTAAAATCATTTTCGTTAATAAACATTTCAGTGATGGCTGATCCTTCATGTTTTTTTCGAGTGTTTTGCTTTCTTATTTCATCGATGGTTTCGTTTTTTACATAGGTAAAGAGTAGTTTCCCAATTTCAACATCAGAATTTAATTGATGCTTGTTATTCCAAATTTTGATGAAAGTATTTTGTGCAGAATCTTCGGCTATGGTTGAGTTATTGCATATGTTAAAAGCAAAACGATGCAATGTTCTATAATATTTAAAGAATAAACTATCGAAAGCTAATTTATTTCCTTCTTGTATTTTCTGAACTAAAATATGATCAGGTGTATGATGCATTCAATTTTTTCTGTAAAACGTATGCTAATTTTAATACCCCTAAAGTATAAAAATAAAAGTTGAAAACATTTACCTTTTCTAAAGTTCTAAACTTTAGAAAAGTATTTGTAAATGTGGTATACTAAGATTATCTAAAAAATCATAGAATTGTCATTCCTTTGAAAAAGGGAATCCATTAAAAGAGAGTGTTTTGATTGATTATGAGATCCCCAATCAAGTTGGGGATGACTTGCTGGTTTTTTTAAGATAATAATTAAAAAGATAAACCTAGCTTAGAATAAATATTTATCAGTATTTTTTCTTCGTTTTCCCAACATAATTCCTGAGCAGCAGTATGGGTATTTTCTTTCCATTTATGGTATCGATTTTTTAACTCAAAGATTTCTTTGATTTTTTCAGCTAATTCTTGAGGATTTTTGTGATCGTAAACGGTTCCAATATTATATTTATTTACAATCTTTTGCATCTCCGGGAATGGTGAAACTAATACAGGAATTCTGGCTTGGATATAATCAAATAGCTTATTTGGTAAGGCAAAATAATAGTTTAATCCAAGGTTTTCTTCTAAAGCAAGACCTAGATCTCCATTTTTAGTGTATTGGTGCAATTTTTCAAAAGGTACTCGACCAATTAAATGAACTTTATCTTCTAATTTATTTTTCTTAATTCTTTCCTTTAATAAATCAGTAATATCACCATCACCAATGATTTCGAGAATGGAGTTATCTAAATATTGCATGGCATCAATCATATGTTCTAAACCGCGTCCCACATTTAAGGCTCCCTGGTAAAGAATTCTTTTTGTATCATGATTATTATGTTTTTCTATTCTATCGTGAATCACATAATGAGGAACATTCCGAACAACGTTCATTTTTACTCCATATAATTTCTCATAGGTTTTAGCAATAGATTCGGAAACAGTATATGAATGTTTTATTTTTGGTAATATCTTACTTTCAAGGATTTTCCATACTTTTTTAGGAAATTCTCTATCGACAAGCTCCGGAACTTCAGTAAAATATTCGTGACTGTCGTAAACCAGATGATTGAATTTTAACTTACTCGCATAAAATGAACCAAGTAAGGTGTCAAGATCATTTGATACAATAATGTTAAATCTTCTAAAAAGCAGATAAATAAATAGTCGAATATTGTATTCCAGATAAAATGCTGGACCTTGCTTAAAAAGCAGTCTAAATCGTTTTGTATGATATGGCCGGTTATTAATTGCGGCGCTATTTTTAAATTTGCGTCCAATAACAGTTACTTTAGCACCAGATTTTAACAAGGTACATGCTACTTTATGAATTCGGTTATCGGTAACTAAATCGTTTGTAACTGCTATATAAATTCGCTTCACGTTTTTGAGTTTAATGATTATTTATCCCGTATTTAATTTATCAATCCTTATCTTTGAGCATTAAAATAACAACATATGTTTAAAATAAAAGAAAATATATCGTTAAAAAAATGTAATACTTTTAACATTGACGTTAATGGTCAATTTTATGTTGAGTGTTTTTCTGTACAAGATATCATTGATTTTTTAAATATACATCGTAATAAAGATTTACCCTTAATGGTTTTAGGAGGAGGAAGTAATGTATTGTTTACAAAAGATTTTGAGGGATACATTCTTCGTCCAAGTATCAAAGGTATAAACATTATTAACGAAACCAACGAAGAAGTTATTGTTAAAGTAGGAGCAGGAGAAGATTGGGACGAGTTTGTTGAATATTGTGTGAATAATGATTGGGGTGGAGTGGAAAATTTATCACTAATTCCTGGAAATGTGGGCACTTGTCCTATACAGAATATAGGAGCATATGGGGTTGAAGTTAAGGATGTTATTGTTTCTGTGGAAGTTTTAGATATTGAAACCCTTAAGGTAAAATCATTTCTTAATTTAGAATGTAATTTTGGATATAGAGACAGTATTTTTAAGCGCAAACTAAAAGGTAAGCAAATAATAACTTCAGTTATATTTAAATTAAAAAAACAGCCTGTATTTAAGTTAGATTATGGAAATCTGATTGAGGAGCTTAAGCGATTTAATGAGGTTAATTTAAAAAATATTCGGCAAGCGGTAATTGAAATTCGAGAGTCGAAATTACCTGATCCTGACGAAATAGGAAATTCTGGTAGTTTCTTTAAGAATCCAGTTGTCCAAAAAATAATTGTAAAAAAATTAAAAGAAGATTACCCCGAAATGCCATGTTACGAATTAGGAGATGATTTGGCTAAGGTTCCTGCAGGTTGGTTAATTGAAAAAGCCGGATGGAAAGGAAAGCGAGTAGGTGATGCAGGTGTGCATGAGAAACAGGCTTTAGTTTTAGTTAACTATGGAAATGCAACAGGGAAAGAAATTTATAATTTAGCACAGGAAATCCAAAAAACGGTTAAAGCAAAGTTTGGAATCGATATTGAGATGGAGGTAAATGTTATTTAAATACTTAATTCTCTTCCAAAAAAATAATAGTCGATAAATTCATTAGAGTTAGAGATTTTGACGCAAATTCAAAATTTATAATTCAAACAGGCTTATCATTTTCATTATAATTATGCAAAGGCTTAATACTTATTATACCTAACAATTTCGTTTAATTCTTTCCTTCGTTTTTCTCTTGTTTCTTTTTCAGGATAACCAATAGTGATGATTAATGGAACACGTTTCGATTTTGGGATATTTAAAAGTTTTTTAACCTTGGATTCATCAAACCAACCTAACATGCAGCTTCCCAATCCTTCCGCTGCAGCTTGAAGGCAAATATGTTCTGCAGTAATTCCAATATCAATTAAAGGAAAATGTTTCCCTTTGATTAAACTACCTGCATTGGAAGTAAGATTAGCTCGATCTTCAACAATTACTATATGAATAGGGGCTTGCTTTGTAAAATGATTCATGCCTAAAACTTTGCTCGAAGTACAATCGGCAATTTTATTCTTAAGTTCGTTATCATTAATTACAATAAATTTCCATGGTTGTGCATTACAAGCTGATGGAGCCAGGCGTCCAGCCTCTAAAATCCGTTGAAGTTTTTCATCTTCAATAGCTGTTGTTAAATATGCTCTGTCGCTTTGGCGAAAGTTTATTAATTCGAGTAAATCAGATCCGTTTAACATAGATTAAATATTAAATAAAAAAGCAAAACAACTCCTTAAAGAATTGCTTTGCTCAAATTTATACAATTTTGAATTATTAATAATTCATTTTAAATTTTTCATTAATATCCCGCAGCTTGTCCATCTTTTCGTGATTCCGAAGCTCCATAGTAAACACCGTTTTCAGCATCATACATAATGGCTTGGTAACCACCATACCCACCAACATCAAATATAATTTGATGTCCCATTTTTGATAATTCACGAATAACCTCATAATCAATGCCAGATTCAAGATGAAGTGTTCCACCATCTGTCATTATTTTTCCTGTTGGTTGGGAGCTGCCGCCATGTCTTATTCTTGGAGCATCGCCTGCTTCTTGTAAATTCATTCCAAAATCAATCATATTAACCACAATTTGAGCATGTCCTTGAGGTTGCATCGATCCACCCATAACTCCAAAACTCATATATGGTTTTCCATCTTTTGTAATAAAAGCAGGAATGATAGTGTGAAATGGTCTTTTCCCCGGTTCAAATTTATTCATGTGGTTTTCGTCTAAACTAAATAGTTCACCACGATCTTGTAATATAAAACCTAATCCTTTAGGAGTCATTCCTGAACCCATCCCACGGTAATTACTCTGTATTAATGAAACCATATTACCCCATTGATCAGCAACAGTCATATAAATAGTATTTCCTTGCTCTAACTCTCCTGTAGGATAATGAGTTGCTGCCTTATTTGGATTAAGCAGTTTTCTTCTTTCATTGGCATATTTTTTAGAAATTAATTCTTGAACAGGAATATTATTAAAGTCCATGTCAGAATAATATTTTGCACGATCTTCAAATGCTATTTTTTTTGCTTCTGTAAAGGTGTGAATGTATTCTGTACTTCCAAATCCCATAGAAGTAATATCAAAGCCCTCAAGAATGTTTAGTATTTGTAATGCTGCTGTTCCCTGCCCATTAGGAGGTAACTCCCAAACATCATATCCGCGATAGTTTGTTGAGATGGGTTCAACCCATTCCGATTTATGGCTTGCTAAATCTTCATAACTTAAAAAACCACCTTGTTCTTTTATGTAACGATCAATTTCTTTGGCAATATCACCTTTGTAGAATTCATCACGACCACCTTCTGCAATTTTTTCAAGGGTATTAGCTAAATAAGGATTTTTAAATATTTCCCCTTTTTTAGGAGCTTCTCCATTGATGGTAAAGGTTTCTGAAAAGTTAGGATATTTACTTAATCTGGGAACACTTAAATTCCAGTAATAAGCAATTAATTCACTAACAGGAAAACCTTCACGAGCATACGTAATGGCAGGACTTAAAATATCTTTCATATCCATTGTTCCAAACTTTTGATGCATTTCGAACCATCCGTCTACACATCCGGGAACAGATACAGGAAGTGGTCCATATGCCGGAATTTTATCATATCCGTTTTTCTTAAAATATTCGAGTGTTAATGATTTTGGAGAACGTCCACTGGCATTTAAACCATATAGTTTTTGAGTTTTTGCATCCCAAATAATAGCAAATAAATCTCCTCCCATTCCGTTTCCGGTAGGTTCCATTAAACCAAGGGTAGCATTGGCTGCAATAGCAGCATCAATTGCATTTCCTCCGGCTTTTAATATATCTAATGCAACTTGAGTGGCCAGTGGTTGACTTGTAGCTGCCATTCCGTGTTTAGCAATGACTTCAGATCGGGTTGCAAATGTTTTTCCGGTTATTCGATCTTGTGCGCACATCGTGTGAAAGTTTATAGTAAAAATTAAAATGAAGAAAAGAACTTTTTTCATATGATTTGGATTTAGGATTTATACTAGGACATGGAATTATGTTTAAAGTTTAACAAACTATTCAAATACATGTTGTTTAAGACAATTTAGACATTATTGCTAATCTTTATTTTTACTTTTTCCTGAATAATTTCCTGTATATCTCGGTTTTCAATTTTGCTTTCCAAATACGAGATAATATCAAAATAGATAAAAGGACGACGTTCATAGAATTTCTCATTCAAAGGAATTAATTGTTCTCTAAGATCTTTGAATGCATCTATCAGTTGATCTCTTGTGATAGAACTTAGTTTTCTTAAAAACTTCATAATAATCTTCTGAAAAAGATGAAGATCATTTTTCTTAATTAAGAATCGGTATGTTGAACGAATATAATAATCCACTAAATCAATATTTCCTAACTCATAATGACTTATTAGGTTTAAGATACGAGCAAAGCTGTGGATGTCGGACCTCAAATCAACATCTTTCATGCTAATAATCTTATTCAACCAGAATACAACTTGTTGGTAGTTACTATTACCAAAATACATACAAGCAAACTTGTAATAGAAGATTATAATGTAATGAGTGTCGAGTAAATGTTCGTACTTTTCGAGGCTTTCGGCAATATCGGGAATAATTTCCGAGCCTTCAGAAAATTCACCCAACATAAAATACCTGTTTATTCTGTGTGTTGAAGAGTATTTAAATAGAAGTAAACGAATGTTTTCAGTTAATTTTAAATCAGCATTCTCCGTTAAAGTATCTAGTTTGTGAACTGTTAGTTTAAATTCGTCATACTTATGTAATTTCGATTGTGATACCAATAAATTATTAATAGCACGAATATATATTTCAATTTTAGGTATAATTAAATCCGCATTGGAATCAAATAAATGAACCCATTTTTTAGCATATTCATAGCCACGTTCGAAATCCTGGATAAAGAAATAGTATCCAACAAATGAATTATATAAATACATTTTTTCTTCGAACGAAAGTTTGTCTTCTTGAAAAACAGGTAGAGTAGAGTATAAGAAGCTATTAACCAACTCGAAATCTTTATGGTTTCTTAAAAAACCAATTTTTAAATAAAAGGAATAAAGTTTAATGGTAAGATTCGAGAAGGTATTAATATTATTAATCTTATCATTAATATGATCCGAGGCTTTAATAAGCTTACTTACTTTATCTTCAATGTTTGTTCTGATATATTTCGTAACCAGTCTTTTTTCGAACTCAGTTATTTCAAGCAATAGCACATTTTTATCACATTTTTCAGCCATGTTTTTGGCTTTGTCAAGCATTTTTACGCACTGGTCGTAAAGGCATTTGTTGTACAGGATAGTTGAATGATCAATAAGCTCACGAATTTTAAGATCAATATCTTCATCTGAGTTTAGACTTCTAAGATTTTGAAGTATGTGCCTATATAAATGTGCTTTAAGGTTTGATAACTGTTGACTTTTAATGGATTGCTCTTTTTTCAGAATTTTTACTTCATCATAATCTTTTTGCTTATCAATTAAATCAAAAAGTTTAAGAAACTTGGCATCAACACCTGCAGATTGCTGTGTTGCATGCAATTTAAAATATCTTTTTTCAGCTTTCGTGAGCGATTTTATCAATTGAAATAGAGGGTCTGTATTTTTGTTGGGCATTGTACTTTATCTTTTTTGTATTAATGGTGTTATATTTTGTTTATCAGATGTTTATTACAGAATAAAGCTTTTTAGATTTTGTTATAGACATCGTAATTAAGAAAAATATTTGTTTTAGTACTTAGGTAACAAAAAATATTTTTGGTTGAGTTTTTTAAGGATGCAGAAACAAATGTAACGAAAAATTCTAAAAATCAAATTTAGTAACTATGAATATCTCAAAGCCTTCTACATTAACATCTGGAGTGATTGCTATTGCTAAGGATGTAAAGAATAATAATCCGGAATCATTGGATATTAAAATTGAAAAAGCAGGTTCTGAACACAAAGAAAAAATTCTTGTTGCCGATGTTGAAAGTGATAAGATTTCGAATTACGATGAGATAGTAAAGTCTATTTATAACTTAGGGTTTGGTATTGTAATTTCGGATGAATTTTCTAAAATCTTTAGTGCTAAAGCTCTTGATTATGGAATTTTAACTGTCGAAGTTTCAAGGCAATTCTTAGAGAAGATCATGTATGTGATCAAAAAAGAGGAGCTCAATTTGTTTATCGACCTAAAAGGACAAGAGCTTATGATTGTTAATACGGGCGAAAAGGAATTTTTTGAACTGAGCGACTATCATAAAGATAGTTTTGAGGGAGGAAATGACGATGCAGATAATTTATACGATATATGGGAAGATATAGGAAGTATGTGTCAGACTGAACAATTGTTAGAATATGTAGAAGGATATACTTATTAATAACTTTTTGATTTTCACTATTGTAGTTTTTTGTAAGCAAAAGGGGTCAGCACTATAATGTGCTGGCTCTTTTTCTTTTAAAATGAAAGAACAAGCGAGAGTTGAGGAATCTGAGTTCTCTGATCGAGTTTTATATCAAATTTAAAACTGGTGTTCTTTAAAATTCCTTGATTATAATCATGTAACGATCTGTATAAAAATGTTTTTGATAATACATGATATGTTAATGTTCCAGTAAAAAAGATAATAATAGATGCAGTTAAATATCCCCCTTGATCTTCATTTTCGAGACTATTATCAATAGATGATACTCCTGTGCTTTCAGAACTTCCATCATCCATAAAATGCTTATAAGCTAGTAATGGCGAAATAACCCACATTTGAACTATACCAGCCAAACGAGTATACTTATATAAATTGATATTCTGAGTAGCAATAGAATCACTTACTAAGTAGGGTTTTAAGTTTCCTCCAAGCATTCCTACTTTCTTCCAATTGGTTCCTTGATTAGTCGAAAATTCTTGTTTTACAAGGAAAAATGGAGTTAAAGTAATCCACTTAGTATTATTACGATAATAAATAGAGTCAATTGATTTTTCCTTAATAGTAACAGGAATTTGCGAATAGGCTTGATAACACAAGCATCCTAATATGATAAATAAAGCAAGCTTTCTTAGCATCACAGAATTATAATTAAACAGTACCTAAAGGTAAAAAAAGCTTTTATAATGAACTAGGATTTATTCTAGCTTTTAAACAATGACGAAAAATGAATTCAAATATTATATATCCAGAATAATTTATTTTGATTTATAGTACAATAAACTTGTAGCTTTATTAAAAAATATTAAATTCATACTGCGAAAATGATTATTTTGGAAAATGAAAAAAAATGTACTGTCACTAGCTCTTATTCTATTCTTATTTTTTACAACTACTTATGCCCAAGACGATAATCCAGTAATTAAGGAATATAAAGAAGGATGGGATGCCGAAAAAGGATATATCATTACGCAAAACGATGAGTATAAACAAGGGTATTTGTTAATTAATAAGGATATTAATAATTCAGAATATGTTGACTTTTTAAGCTATATCAAAGCTCAGCCAGAAAGATTTACCATTGAAAATATTAAAGAATATGGTTATAATGAAATTGTATATGTAACAATTCCTTATAAAGGAGGAATCGTTTTTATGCGACGCATGAATACCAAAGAGCCCTATGTATATTATTATAAATCGAAAGATGTAAGAGAGTTTTATATTATAAAAGAGAAAGAGTTGGTTTTATTACCCTCAGAAAAAACAGCTTTACGAGATTTCTTAAAAACAGAATTGTCGAATTGTGAAATAAGTAGTAAAAATGCAGCATTAGCCATATATAATAAACAAAGGTTAACATATATCTTTGAAAGACATTCAACTTGCGATCAGGATAGGATTCCATATTTTAATTATGGTATGTATTTAGGTTATGGCTTAAGTAATTTAAAGCTTGACCCTAACAGAGTGATTAGTTTTTATAATGCAAATAGTACAATTCCTGGTTATGTTTCTATGGAAGTAGGAGATTTGAGTGGCCAGTTCGAGTCTGCATATTTTGGAGGTATATTTGCAGATATTCCACTAACCGTATATGGAGGAAAATTATCGGTTCATCCAGAGATTCAGTTTAAAAGGGCTGAATATAGTTACATGAAAAATACTTATGGAGAATTCGGTTTTGATATCAATTATTATGCAACTAATATTTTAGTTAGATATAAGACTTTAAATCCTCAAAGAGCATTATTTTTTGACTTTGGATTTAACTATTTGATTATTGATGTTAATAATCCATATTTTTTAAATACCAATACAAATGATAAATACATACTAAATCATGGTATGGAAAACGCTGCTTTTGGTTTAGTTGCAGGGGCTGGAATAAGTATTCCATTTTCTGTTCGTAATACTGTTGATATTAGCTTACGATATTCATACTTATACTCACAAAGCAAAATGCCAACTGTATCGAATTTCGATTTTTTGGTGGCTATTGGATTGTAATATCAATTAATAATTGGATTAGAAATATTATAAATAGTTAGGGTGTCTATCGGACACCCTAACTATTTATGTTTAATAATTTTTCATCTATATCTTTTTCTCCTAAAAGCATTTTATAAGGAGATTCCAGCAATGCTTTTACTTTTACTAAGAAACCAACAGAGTCTTTGCCATCAATAGTTCTGTGATCGTACGATAAGGCAATATACATCATGGGGCGAATTTCAACTTTACCATTTACAGCAATTGGTCGTTCCTGAATATTATGCATCCCTAAAATACCCGATTGTGGTGGATTCAAAATAGGCGTAGAGAGTAATGAGCCAAATACACCACCATTAGTAATAGTAAAAGTTCCACCGGTTAAATCATCTAAAGAAATTCTTCCTGCTCGACCTTTATCGGCTAATCGTTTGATTTCAATTTCAAGTTCAGCTAAATTCATGGCTTCTGCATTACAAACAACAGGTACCATTAATCCTTTGGGCGTTTGAACGGCAATTCCAACGTCAGAGTAAGAAGGATATATTATTTCATCACCATCAATCTGTGAATTTACTGCAGGAAAAGCTTTTAATGCAATAGTAACTGCTTTTGTAAAGAATGACATAAACCCAAGTTTGGTTCCGTGTTTTTCCACAAATTGCTTTTGATATTTTTTTCGAAGTTCAAGAATAGCAGTCATGTCTACTTCATTAAATGTAGTAAGCATGGCTGTTTCATTTTTTACAGAAACGAGTCGTTCACTTAGTTTCTTTCGAAGCTGAGTCATTTTTTTACGTTCTACTTCTCTTGAAGTTTCTTGCTTTATTTCTTCTTGAATACCTACTGATTGTTTCTGTGAAACTACTTGTTCAATCTCTGATTTCCCAATTCGTTTTAAACCATGGATCACATCGTCGATATTTAGATTATTTTCCTGCATTAGTTTTTGAGCTACAGGAGAAACTTTTACTTTTTTATATTCTTCTGATTCTAATTTTGTTTCAGCTTTTGAAGATTCTTCTTTTATTGTTTCTTTCTCTTTTCGTTCTTGTTTTTCAGGAGAGCTTTCAGGTTCTTTAGTTCTTGGTTTATTTGATTCTTCCAATTTGGCATTTGTATCAATTTTACAAGCTACAGCACCTACTTCTATTGTTTCTCCTGCAGGAGCAATTATTTTAATTTTGCCACTTTCTTCAGCCATTAATGGTAATGTTGCTTTGTCTGATTCAATCTCGGCAATTTCCTGATCTTTTTCAACATAATCGCCATTCTCGACAAGCCAGTTCGATATTTCTACTTCTGTTATTGATTCTCCGGGGCTAGGTATTTTTATTTCGATCATCATGTTCTATTTGTAAACTAGGTTCCTAATTTTTATATTTTATACTCTAAATTAACAGCTGTTAGCCATTAGTAATTAGCTTTTAGCTTCAAGCTGTAAAATAATTTTATAATTCTAAATTCATAATTCTACATTCGTAATTATAAATAAGTATGTTGTTTCTTTATCTCAACTCTTGAACTACCTTCTTCGCACTGTAATCCGCAATATTTATTTTTCAGTTCACAAGTACATTTTCTGAATATTTTTCCAAGAATTTCCTCTTGACCCAGTACATGAAGCTTGTTTAATCCAACCGCAGGACTGCCACTTGCCTGGCGAGCAACAACCTGAAGGTTAACGTTAGTAATTTTCTCTTTAACATATCTCCATGCACCCATATTTTCAGGTTCTTCCTGAGCCCAGATCCAACGACGCGTACTTGGATATTTTTGGATGATTTCCTGTATTTTCTGTTCAGGCCATGGATGTAATTGCTCAATTCGCACTAAGGCAATATCTTTTGCGTCGAATTCTTCCTTTTTTGCTAATAGATCATAATAAATTTTGCCAGTACAAAAAACAACACGACGAACCTCATTTACATCTACATAACTATCATCAATAACTTCCTGGAACTGACCAGATGAAAGTTCATCCATACTTGATATGCATTTTGGATGACGTAGTAAACTTTTAGGAGTAAAAATAATTAGAGGTACTGTAAAATCACGATGAACCTGACGACGTAATACATGGAAAAAGTTAGCAGGAGTTGTGGCATTAACAATTTGCATGTTGTTATTGGCGCAAAGTGATAAAAAACGTTCCATTCTTGCACTTGAATGTTCCGGACCCTGACCTTCATATCCATGAGGGAGTAAAAGAGTTAAGCCGTTCATTAATCCCCATTTTTCTTCTGCGGAACTAATATATTGGTCAATTATTACTTGTGCAACATTATTAAAATCGCCGAATTGAGCTTCCCAAATATTTAATCCATCAGGAACTGCCATAGCATATCCATATTCGAATCCTAAAACTCCATATTCAGATAGAGGCGAATTAAATACATGAAACGAAGCTTGATCTTCACTTACATGCTTTAATGGAATAAACTTATCGCCCGAATCTTCTAATACCAATGTTGAATGCCTATGCGAAAAAGTTCCTCTTTCAGAGTCCTGACCGCTTAATCGCACAGGATGACCTTCTGATACTAAGCTACCATAAGCTAAAAGCTCAGCCATAGCCCAATCCAGGGTTTCGTTTTTAATCATTTCATTACGATCAGAAAGTAACTTTTGAGCTTTTTTAAAGATTTTTAATTCTTTTGGAGGATGATTTAATTTATGAGCAATAGCTTTTAAAACCATTTTATCCATTCCGGTTTTTATTGCTTTTTCAAAGTCTTTATTTTCCGCATGATGGTATTTTTGCCAATCTTCAATAAGAAATTGCTTAATATGTAATTTATCAGATTTCTTTGCTATTTCAAGTTTTTCTTCCAGTATATCATTGTATTCTTTTTGCAGGTTTTTTATGCCTTCAGGGGAATAAATCTTTTGGTCTATCAAGAAATTTCCATAAATATCTCTTGGATTAGGATGCTTACTAATTTCTTTATAAAGTAAAGGTTGAGTAAATCTTGGTTCATCACCTTCGTTATGACCAAATTTTCTGTAGCAGAGTATATCAATAAAAACATCGGTATGGAAAGTGTATCGGTACTCCATGGCCAACTGAATGGTGTATATTAATGCTTCAACATCATCGCCATTCACATGGAAAATAGGAGATTTGGTTACTTTACCAATGTCGGTACAATAAGTGCTAGAACGAGCATCCAGGTAATTCGTAGTAAATCCAACCTGGTTGTTAATAACCAAATGGATTGTTCCACCAGTTCTGTATCCTTTCAGCTGCGACATCTGAATGGTTTCATATACTACTCCCTGACTTGCAATAGCAGCATCACCATGTATGATGATTGGAGCCAGTTTATTATGATCGTGATTATATTTATTCCAGATCTTGGCTTTAGCGATACCTTGTACAATAGGTCCTACCGTTTCAAGATGTGAAGGATTAGGGGCCAGGTTAAGTCGTACCTTTTTGCCTTTATCCGTTGTAATGGTATTACCATATCCCAAGTGATATTTTACATCTCCCAAAGCAATGGAATCATCATAATCTTCCCCAAGAAATTCGGCAAAGATATCTTCTGCTGGTTTTTCTAAAATATTGGCCAGAACATTTAATCGGCCACGGTGCGACATCCCAATGATAAACTCTTCAATTCCGAGTTCGGCTCCTTTTTCAATTACAGCGTCTAATGCTGGAATCAATGATTCAGCACCTTCAAGTGAAAATCTTTTTTGTCCTACAAACTTTTTATGAATAAAATTTTCAAATCCAACAGCTTGTTTTAAACGATCATAAATATGTTTTCGTTCCTTATCAGTGAATGTTGGAATATTTTTCACTGGTTCCATTTTATTTTGTAACCACTTTGTTATCTCTGGATTACGAATAAACATATATTCTGTACCAATGGATTGGCAATAAGTGGTTTCTAAATGGTCAATAATATCTTTAAGCTTGGCAGGACCTATTCCAATATTTTTACCAGCCTGAAAAGTAGTATCTAAATCTTTTTCTTCTAAATCATAATTTTCAATGGCAAGCGTAGGAGTATATTTTCTTCGTGTTCTTACAGGATTGGTTTGAGTAAATAAATGGCCGCGTTTTCGGTATCCTTCAATCAGATTGATAACTTTAAATTCTTTATCAAAAATCTTTCCAGTAGCATTATTCTTTATTGGGAAGTGTTGTTGTGCGAATTCAAATCCTTCGAAAAACTTTTGCCACTGTAAATCGACTGATTCCGGATTAGTTTTATATTGTTCGTAAAGTTTATCAATAGTTTCAATATCAGAATTTCCTATAAAAGAGAATTTGTTCATAGTTGGGAATTTAGTCATCAAGATACTTAATAAAATTCGTTTGTGTTTTGTTTAACTTCTTTTATTGAAAGTTTTAGCATTTCATTACTTATAAATATACTGAAAATAGTATGTCTGTCATAGGGTTTATTCATTTTTAAATACAATTTAAGCGTTTTATAGCATTGAACAAATATTAGAGGATAATGTTTACATGTATTAAAGATTTGGTTAACAAAAATAATTAGATATAAATCATAAAAAAGCTAATGATATGATAATAGGTATTTTAAAAGAACCCGATTTTGAAAAACGGGTATCGTTGTTACCTGAAAATGTAAAAACTCTAAAAAACTTAAAAACTAAAGTTTATCTTGAAAAAGGAGCTGGGGAAAGGGCTTTTTACTCTGATAGTACTTATCAGGAAATTGGTGCAGAGATAGTTGATCGATCAAAAGTTCTTTCAGATTCGGATTTAATAGTGAGCATCAATGCACTTTCAGTTGAAAACTATAAATCACTAAAATCAGAGCAAGCAGTATTGACAGCTTATGGTCCATTATTTAATAAAGAGCTACTGGAAATGTTTATTAAAAATGGAAATACAAGCTTTAGCATGGATATGGTTCCTCGAATAACCAGAGCTCAGTCCATGGATATATTATCATCGATGGCAACAATTGCTGGTTATAAAGCTGTGTTGGAGGCAGCGAATAACTTGCCAAATTTCTTTCCTATGTTTATGTCTGCAGCAGGAACCATGCGTCCCTCAAAGGTTTTGATTTTAGGTGCAGGAGTAGCAGGCTTACAAGCAATAGCTACAGCCAGAAAGCTGGGAGCTGTTGTTGAAGCTTTTGATGTACGTTTGGCAGTAAAAGAGCAGGTTGAAAGTTTGGGAGGTAAGTTTGTTGAAGTGGAAGGTGCAAAAGATGATGCAGCAGCCGGAGGGTATGCTGTTGAACAAACCGAAGAATACAAACAAAAACAACAGCAGTTAATTCAAGATCATGCGAAAAAAGCCAATGTGGTTATTACTACGGCTCAAATTCCTGGTCGAAAAGCTCCTGTGTTAATTACGAAAGATACTGTTGAAAATATGTTGCCAGGTTCTGTTATAGTCGATTTGGCTGCATCAACAGGAGGTAATTGTGAGTTGACTGAAGATGGTAAAACAATAGAAGAGAATGGAGTTAAGATTATTGGGAAATCAAATTTCCCAAGTGAGATGCCCTCTGATGCCAGTAAGATGTTTGGTAACAATTTAATTAATTTTATGAAATTGATCATTGACGATGAAGGTAATTTGAAGTTAGATTTCGAAGACGAGGTTGTAAAAGGAACATGTATAACACATCAAAAAGAGATTATTAGCGATAGAGTAAAGTCAACTAAATAAAATATAAACTATGGATGCAATATTAGAATTTATATATGTCAATGCCGAAACTATTTTCGGGATTATCTTATCCATCTTTTTAGGGATAGAAGTAATTTCTCACGTACCTGCTGTTTTGCATACGCCTCTTATGTCGGGGGCCAATGCCATGAGTGGAGTAGTAATTATTGGAGCAATCATTGTTTTAGGACATGCTGAATCTACTTTTAATATTATTATGGGATTCTTAGCAGTTTTCCTTGGAACATTGAATGTTGTAGGAGGATTTGCTGTTACCGACAGAATGCTCGAGATGTTTAAGAAGAAACCTAAAAAAGACTAATGAATTATGGATAAGATTATTGAATTTACTAAAAATGTACAGTTCACCCTGGGTGATTCGGTACTTGAGATTATATATTTATTTGCAGCAGTTTTGTTTATTCTGGGATTAAAAATGTTAAGTCATCCTGATACAGCAAAACGAGGAAATTTTATTGCTGCAATAGGAATGATTATAGCAATTATTGGAACTTTAGTTTTACATAAACAAGATGGTAAAGGTATTGGAAATATTGGATTTATCTTTGGAGCTTTAGCGTTAGGATTAATTGTAGGTTGGGTTATTGCCCGAAAGGTGAAAATGACTAAAATGCCTGAACTAGTATCATTTTTTAATGGAATGGGAGGTGCTGTAGCAACGATTATAGCCTTGATGGAATTTCCAAATATTGATACTGAATTAATTGAAATTCATGGGATGCTCAATTTCCAAACTTTAGTGATATTCTTGAGTTTGGTTATTGGTAGTGTATCTTTTACAGGAAGTATGATTGCCTTTGGTAAATTAAACGGTACCGTAAAAGATATCCGTTCAAAAGCATTACGGTACATTAACATCATACTGCTATTATCTGTTTTGGCGTTTGTCGTTTATTTAATGTTACACAGTAGTGAAAATCCGCAAGAATTGATGCCTTATGTTTTTATTTTACTTGGTGTATCATTGATCTATGGAGTACTATTTGTAATGCCTATTGGAGGTGCCGATATGCCTGTGGTAATTTCATTATTAAATTCATTTACCGGGCTTACAGCTGCTATGGCTGGATTTTTATATGGAAATTTAGCCATGTTAACAGGTGGTATCTTAGTAGGTTCTGCAGGAACAATTCTTACTATTTTAATGTGTAAAGCGATGAATCGTTCTCTGTTTAGTGTCATTATTGGGGCATTTGGAGGCGGAGGAGAAGCTATTCAAAGTGAAGTAGGAACTATTAAAGAGATTTCAGAAACTGATTTAGCCATATTGTTAAGCTATTCAAGAAAAATTGTTGTAATTCCAGGGTATGGTTTGGCAGTAGCACAAGCACAATTTTTAGCTCATGAACTGGATGAATTATTATCAGATAAAGGAGTAGATGTAAAATATGCTATTCATCCAGTTGCAGGACGAATGCCGGGACATATGAATGTTCTTTTAGCTGAGGCCGATGTGCCATATGATAAGCTCGTTGAAAGTGATAAGATCAATGAGGATATGGACAATGTAGATGTAGCTGTTGTAGTTGGAGCTAATGATGTAGTAAATCCGGCAGCAGAAGAAGATCCGGGTAGCCCAATTTATGGAATGCCTATTGTAAGAGCTCTAAGAGCTAAAAATATTATTGTTCTTAAACGTGGAATGGGTAAAGGATATGCTGCCATAGAAAACAATCTTTTTTATCACGAAAAAACAAGAATGTTATTTGGAAATGCAAAAGATACATTACAACGTGTTATAAAGGAAGTTGAGAATATATAGTCATCTAATTTTGAATTTTATAATATCATGCCGGGTTATCCCGGCATTTTTTTTAAGTTGAATATTTGATATCATTTGATATTTTTATTCTTATTTTTATAAGCCTTAGAATTTAATGATATGGAAATTAAAAAGATAGTTTATACTGCTTTAGTTATACTTTATTCATCATTTGTTTTTGGTCAGGATTATAAATATCAAGAAGACAATGGAGTTAAAACGTTTCATAATGGTTCTTTAATGATTAAAGAAGATATTCCATTTCTTACTGTTAAAGGTGATGCTTATGAGATGGGATTACAGTATGGAGTATTAGCTAACGACATGCTGGTTAATATGGATAATACTGTTGATAGTTTGATTAACGAATATATAGGAACCTTCTTTTTAAAGAAATGGATTGCAGGTATAGTTTTAGATTCTAAAATTAAAAAAGTCGAAGAAACAATGCCTGTTGAATATGTAATGGAATTAAAAGGGATGGCCGATGGTAGTGATCTAAAACTAAAAGACCTACAAACAGTTGCATATTTTCCTCAGTTGTTCTTTAAGATTAGCTGTACTGCTTTTATCATGAAAAATGATTCAGGTTTAGTGCATGGTAGAAATCTTGATTGGCCTGGAATAGAATCATTGACACATCATCCATTGATTATAAGTTATCATAAAAAAGATAAAATCCCGGTAACGATATTAACATTTATGGGATATCCGGGAGTATATACCGGGATGAATCATCATGGATTAAGTATGTCTATCAATATGAATGGAACACCGGCTGAGAATGATAAAGAAGTAGCTGATTACAATACAGGAATGCCTTTAGCTTTTAAATTGAGAAATATTCTGGAAAATGGAGATAAAATATCAGATGTAGATAAGATGTTTGCTGAATATAGTTCTCATGCTTGGTTTATTACAGTTGGAAGTAAAAAAGATTATTCAGGTGCAATATATGAATTGACAAGAGGTAAAGTAATTAAGAATACAATGAATGATGATTTTATTTCTGTTGTAAATCTCTCTTTATCAGATAAAGGAAGATATCAATATAGTCCTATATGGATGTTTGGAACCTCAAATATATCGCGAGAACGTAAGATTAAAGAGCTTTATGAAAGAATAGATACAAATGATTTAGTTGCTAAAAGCTACCAGATTTTAAGTAATAACGAAAATCATCATTTAGCTCATGATCCTTTTTTCGGGAATAGTATTAATAATTCGATGACCGTTAAAAGTTGCATTATGGATAATGTTCATAATGAGATATATTTTACATATGGTGAGCGCTTAGCCGCATTAAATAAATATTTACGATATAATCTTGAATCTGGGCAAGTAAGCATATATAAAAATAAACAAGAATTTGCAGATAGAACTTATCTGGATGAGCGTTTAGTATATCAGAATTGGTATGCTAATAATATAGCCGATAAGAAGAAATTGAAAGATGCGGATTATATGAATATTATTGGCAAAATAGAAGAACTGAAATTAGAACCTGCATATAAAGCTTGTTTGTTATCTTTTTATTCCTCTAAAGTTAAAATGAATCAAAAGGCATTCGAAAATGCCGAGGAATACATTTCAATTCGACCAGATTATTATCATGTTTATTATAACAAATACAAAATAATGAAATCTAAAGCTGATTATATGGGGGCTGTTGTGGCTTTGGAAGAGATGTTACAGACTACTACAATAACTCCATATTATGATTATTTTGCTAAAGTTAAGATGATTGAAATGTACGATAGACTTCTGGATCAAAATAAAGATGAAGATTATATAGATAAAATATTTAAATTGGCAAAACAGATCAGGATAGATTTAAATCAGTATTTTATAGATAAGAGAACGCAAGAAGATTTGGATATGATAAAATCAATTGAAGAAAAGTATAAGAATTAATGGAGGACAAACTAAAAATAGCAATTGATTTAATAGAAGATTCGAAATACACTTTTGCTTTTACCGGGGCAGGAATATCGGTTGAAAGTAATATACCACCTTTTCGTGGAGAAAATGGATTGTGGAGTAAATACGATCCTCATGTTTTAGATATAAATCATTTCTTTTTAAATCCGATTGAATCCTGGAAAGTAATAAAAGAGATCTTTTACGATTTTTTTGGACAGGCAAAACCCAATCCGGCACATTTTGCTTTGGCTGAATTAGAACTAAAAGGAAAGTTACAATCTGTAGTAACTCAGAATATTGATAATTTACACACAGATGCAGGGAGCAAAGAAGTATATGAATTTCACGGTAATTCGAGAATGTTGGTTTGCCCGGGGTGTGGTAAGGATTATATTGCAAGAGAAAGAGTTGAAAAGGAAGATGTACCATTATGCGATGTATGTCATCATGTCTTAAAACCTGATTTTATATTTTTCGGTGAAGGAATTCCAGAACTGGCTATTGAAAAGTCAATAGAGGCAGCAAATAAAGCTGATTTGGTTATAGTTGTTGGTTCTACCGGAGAAGTTTATCCGGCAGCAAACATTCCACAATTGGCCAAACAAAATGGTGCTAAAATAGTTGAAATTAATCCCGAAAAATCGTTATTTACAGATTCAATTACCGATGTATTTCTACAAGGAAAAGCATCGGTGGTATTGCAAAAAATATTAACTGGAATAAATAAAAAAATATGATTAAATTTAGATTGGAAGGTTCGGAGTATATTGAGTTAATTAAATTATTGAAAGTTACCAATATCTGTGGAAGTGGAGGAGAAGCAAAGCACCTTGTTGATGAAGGCGAGGTGAAATTAAATGGAGAAATTGAAAGCCGAAAAAGAGCAAAATTAAGAGTAGGAGATAAAGTAGAAGTATTTAACGAAGTAATCATTATAGAATAGATATATTATGGCATTTTTAGATTTAGCTAAAAAACGGTATTCATCCCGTAAATTTGAAGATAAACCTGTCGAAAAGGAATTGTTAATGCAAGTTCTTGAAGCGGGAAGAGTAGCTCCCTCAGCAAAGAATAAACAACCTTGGCATTTTGTTGTGATTACAAAGGATGAGTCTCTAAAACAGATGCATGAATGTTATGAAAGAGAATGGTTAAAAACAGCAAAATGTGTTATTGTTGTTTGTGGTGATCATCGTGAAGCATGGAGAAGGTCGGATGGTAAAATTCATACCGATATCGATGTTGCGATTGCTATTGATCATATGACACTAGCAGCTACTGATTTGGGGCTTTCAACTTGTTGGATTTGTAAATTTGATGTGATGAAATGTGCAAAGTTTCTTGAATTGCAAGAAGGAGTTGAGCCGATAGCTTTAATTCCGATAGGATATCCTGCAGATGAAACCAATGAAAACAGGCACGACCAATTAAGAAAACCTATTGATGAAATAGTACATTGGGAAAAATTTTATTACAAGCCCTTTAAGAGACAAAAAAAGATACTATAATTTAAGTATAAAAATAGCCCGAAGTAATTCGGGCTATTTTTATGTTCTTAATATATTAATCGGAAAAATAAAAGCAAGTTAAAATTATTATAAAACACAATTTATAAGTATTGTGTGTTAATTATTTGTAATTAAATCTTTCATTAGATTAATATCCATTTTTTTAATTTTGCACTTCAGTAATTGATTTATTTCTTCATCAAAAATTTCGTTAAATTCAATAGAACTCTTTCTTAATTTACTATATGCTTTCTCATAATTCTTAATAGCATTAGTAAGGTCTTTTGAGCACCAATAACAATGTCCTAAATTAATGTAATCACTAGAAGTTTTACTTTGATCTTGAATTTTCTGGTAATAGTTAATCGCAGTATCAAATTTACCCAGAATGAACGAGACCCATGCTATTGGTCTTTGAATTTTATCATTGGAAGGGGCTAGGTATTCTACTTTAAAATAGTATTTTAGAGCCTCTTCGTATTTCTCTATTCGTAATAATGTGTGTCCGATATATGCCTGAATATATAAATTATCTGGCTCAATTTTTTCTGCTGCTTTATAATATTCTAAGGCTTTACCATGTTCGTTTAAGTTCCTATAACAAATAGCTATTTTCTTAATAATCCAGGCCTTATTTTCATCTAAAAGTTCAGCACGTTTATAATATGTAAGCGCTTTATTATATTGTCCAATTCTCTGGTAGCAATATCCAATTTTTTCGAATAATTCAATATTCCCTTCCTCGGTTTTTTCATTGTTTTTAAATATTTCTACTGCTTTATCAAAATGTTCGTTTTCAAGAAAAAATTCGGCAATATTTCTGGTTACTTGTTTGTTTGTAACTATTTTATTGAATGAATTTGTATTTTGAATATCAAATTCCCACTTAAAAATATCTGAAAATTCATCTTTATTGGGATGTAATTTAAAGAATCGATATAAGTCTTGTAGATATTGAGTAATGATGCTTTTGGTAATGGCAAATTGATTTAAAAGATTTTCATCTTTTGAAACTTCTTCCAAGTTTTTCATTTCCTCATTGAACATGTCCATCATCATCGATTTGTGAGACTCAGGAATCATCTGTAGGTTAAGACAAAATGAATATTTATCGGAACTACACATATGAAAAGATTTTTCTAATTGTTCAACAAAAGGTTGAACATTCGTTTCTTCTTTTTCAACGATTAAATCTATGTATTCATTTTCTTTATAAAATGGGGCAAACCAATTGCTAATCTCGCTAAAGAAAGGAAAATGTTTCAATTTTGAAAAAGCACTCATAAAAACATCCGAACCTTCAATTTGCATTTTAGAGAAATCTTGTAACTTATCTAATAGATCTGGCGAATCTTCAAAAACTTTCTCCCAGTCAGGGTTTTTATCTTCCGAAAAATCTTCAGAAAGTATATTTTCCAGGTCTAGATTTTTTTCAATCTTAGGTTGCATTTTCATCATTTCCGGAAGAATTTCTTCTTCCCATTTTTTGGTGATTTTTTCCGTTTCTTTCGATTTAAAAAGTTGGATTAGAACTGTTTCAAATTGTTTATCTATTTCGTCTACCTTAGAGAGTTTTAAGATTTGTTTTTCAAGCTCTGGATACAGATTAATTCGTTTGTCATATCGATAAAGAGCTAGAACAATACCAATTAAAGCTCTTTGCCATACATGGTTCTCATTGGTATGATAGAAATTAAGTAATGCTATAAATTTATTAGGGTCAAATATACGAAGTAAACTTAAAGTGAGTGCGCTTACAATCAGGCTTTTATCATGCCAAGGGATTTTATTTGAATGACAAATTGAGTGGATAGTCTTATTTTCAGTCTCATGATAATTATCTGTTAACCATAGAATATGAAATAATTCTTTTAAAGCATCTTGTCTTGACACAATCTTAGATTGATCTGTTTTGTCTTTTGATAATTCAATATTACTATCTTTTAATATTTTATCCAGTTCACTATCAAAAGTCAGGTTGTTAATTAAGGAGTAAGTCTCGTCTGATTGATTTTCAAAATCTTTCTCTAACGACCATTTCATTTTATAAATTCTAAGATCGGAAGTTTCCGTTAACAAACATTCTTTTATTTTATCATTTAATTCTAGGAGCGATCGTTGAACAAAGACGTATATTTTATCCCGTTCCGGATCATCTACTCCAGAGAAAGAATGTTTTAAGATATTTAAATAGGTATCATTTATCTTCTCTATTTGTACTTGATGATACTGGCGTTTAGTATGATTAGCATAAGTAATCAGCTCTTCTATAGCAGTTGTTATTTTACCATTAAGTATTAAGTCTGAGATATGTCGATTATTTTTATTAATTTCTGTAGAATTCATTTTTTCTCTTTCGATTATTTTATTTAGGAAGGTCAAATACTGTTCCTATTTTAATTTATGACAAGATAGTAAGAAAATAAGTGAAAAATGATGTAATAATGTCATAAAATATATTTGAATCCTCATTTTAAAGCTGATTTTTATTATATCTTTAATTGATAAAGAAACTAATATGAATAATTTAATTAGTACCATCGAAATCGCATTTTTTATAATGCTTCCTCTGGTTATTTTCTACAGACAGACCAGGTGGCAAGCTAAATATTATATTTTATCGATTGGAATCTTATATTCAATCTGGTATTTAAGCTATATGTTATTGCATGAGCTAACTCATTGGTTGGGAGCATCGATAGTAGGAAAGGAAGTAACAAATTATCAGCTCATTCCTCATTTCTGGAAAGGGAACTTTGGCACAGGTTTTATTGAATATGATTTTAGAGGAGATCGAAGAGATTTTTTTATCATCATATTGCCATACGTGCGCGATATTATTTTTCTTTTGGTTGGATATATCCTTTTAAAACGAGAGCTTATTAAGAATCTATTTTTAGCAGGTTTAATTTTTGTAATGTTGATATTAAGTCCACTGTACGATATTAGCAATAATTACATTGCGTATTTATTAGGAGCTTTAAACGATTTTAATGCATTAAGTATTTCTTCTAGCCGATTAATTACTAACACAATAGGGGTTTTGTCTATGGCTGTTGCTCTGGTAATAACATATAAATCTATTCGATTAAATATTGGGGTTGTAATTAGCAATTACCAAACCAAAGTTTAATGATATTTTATGTTCTATAAAATAGATTTTTATATTCTACAATATTTACTTTTTAACAGCTAATTTATAATTTGCACATATCTAATTACCATTGTTTCATTTAAAATAATGTAATATGAGAGTTGCAAATTATCATTCGAAAATTAACACTGCACAAAATTTACTTGAGAATTTTAAAGAAAGTGTCATGGAGATTTTTTGGGAAGAAGATCCATTTGAATTTTGCAGTTCACGATCACTCTTACCATTAATTCAGGAAGACCTGGAATATTCTATTAAGGAACTACACCTAAAAGAACAAGATCAATTGTTTTATATACAAAAAATAGAAAATCTTTTGGGTGAATATTGCGAAGATTAGAAGTAGTAAATCGAAATTTCTTTCTTTACATAGGTTAATATCTGGGAGTTTAAGCTGTTAAAAAGCTATATTTTAATTTAAATAATTATTTTTATGCCCTATTGTAGAAAAAAGGTTTATAGCTAGATAAACCAAATAAATTATCATTCAGGAAATAAAAATGATTTCGAAAGTTCGATTATTATTAAGTCTCTTATTGTTTTATCAAAGTTATCTGACTTATGGTAACAGCTCAAGACTAGATAGCCTTATTCAAAAAGTTGAAATTATTGATGATGAAATTGCTAAATGTGATTTATATAATCATATTGCAGAGGAGTATATTGACATTGATCCATATATGACATTTAAATATGCCGAGAAGGGATTGAATCTTTCTTTATCCTTAAATTATGAACTAGGAATGGCTTATTCATATTTTGTACAAGGAGAAGTGAGTGAAGAGTTAAGTCGTTATAATGAAGCCATTGATAATTACGTTTCGGCATTAATTATATTTAAACATGTAGAAAGACAAGATGATATAGCAGAAACCAATTATCGTTTAGGTAGAATCTGTAAAACTACAGGAAATTATGAAAAAGGATTGGAATATTGCCTCAATGCATTACGAATTAGAGAAACGCAAGATGAGCCTCTAAAAGTTTCACGTATATATAATACCTTAGGGAGTATTTACAAATACTTAGGAGATAATAATTTGGCATTGGAGTATTACTTGAAATGCAAGGACATCCAAGAAAAATATAGACAGGGTGGTATTTCATCAGGAACATATAATTACATTGGGATTATTTATAAACGGTTGGGGCGTGAAGAAGAAGCTCTACAATATTATAAGAAAAGTTTACAGATTAGAGAAGAGGATGGTGATTCCTTGTTAATGGCTTCATCATATAATAATATTGCTGCTTATTACTTAGATAAATCTGAATTGGACTCTGCCTTTAAATATCTGCAAATGAGCAGGATGCTTAAAGAAAAATATGGTGATAAAGAAAGTCTTGTAAATATCTATAGCAATTATTCTGATTATTATTATCAAGTTAAAGATTTTAATAAAGCACTTGAGTTTAGAAAAAGATCTTTGGAAATAGCGCAGGAGTTAAATCTCTCATTGTCTGTAAGTTCTTCTTATTTAGATTTAAATTATATTTACCAGGCTAAGGGTGATTACAAGCAAGCATTAGATTATCATATAAAATATACACAAATTAATGATAGTATATACGATGTGGATAAATCCATGCGGATTGCTCAATTAGCTATGATCTATGATACTGAACTGAAACAGATTGAGCATGAATTAGAGGATCAAAAAAGAAAATTCGTCAATTTTATTATTTATGGAGCTTTATTCTTTTTAGTTGTTATTCTATTTTTTATTTATAGAAGTCAAAAATCGAAAATAAATCGACAACAGTTGGAACAGGCTAACTTAAAACTAGAAAAAGAAAACCTGGCAAAAGATCTGGATACGAAAAAAAGAGAGTTGACAAGAAATATAATCCATCTGACCGAAAAGAACGAACTGCTTTTTAATCTTAAAAAAACTCTGCAAAAGCTGAAGTGTAATTTAAAAGCTGAAAATAAACCATCTATACAAGCTGTTATTAATGAAATGACGGTAAGTTATAATAATAAAATGTGGGATGAATTTGAAGTTCATTTTATTAATGTGCATGAGGATTTTTACAATAATCTTTATAAAAGCCATCCGGACTTAACTCAAAATGAAAAACGATTAGCGGCATTTCTTAAATTAAATATGTCTTCAAAAGAAATTTCCATGATTACGAAACAGTCTGTCCATAGTATTACGGTCGCTAGAACTAGACTTAGAAAAAAACTTGATCTTGCCAATACAGATATTAGTCTCGTATCTTATTTAGAGAAGTTTTAAAGAACTCTACTATCTAAATCCAATAATACTTTAATCATATTGATCAAATTCTGTATTATTTCGTGTATAATGAAAATTTCTAATTTAAAATTTCTAAACATCAAATAATCAACATATTAAAATCTGGTTGTATTGTTCTTGTATGGTTGTTTTAATACTTCTGTATTGTAATAGTAGTTAGTGTTCTTATCAGTTTCTTAGTGTTACAACATACATTCGGGGAATCGAAATTCATTTTATTAATTAAACCCTAAAAATTTATAATGTATGAAACAAACTACATTAAGTTTACTGTTAATTCTATTATGTGTACAATTTTCCTTTGCACAAGGAATTGATGTCACAGGAGTAGTAACCAATGCAACTACAGGCGAATCAGTTCCAGGAGCCTCTGTAGTTGTTAAAGGTACTACAATAGGAGCCAGTACTGATATGGATGGAAAATACAGTATTACGGCAACCAATGAGAATGCGATCCTTGTTTTTTCATTTATTGGTATGAAAACTCAGGAAGTAGCAATTAATCAACAATCTATTATTAATGTTGTACTAGAAGAAGAAACAGTTGGCCTTGATGAGGTTGTTGTTGTGGCTTATGGTACAACAAAAAAGAAATCTTTTACAGGATCGGCAACTGTAGTAAAGGCAGAAAAAGTATCAAAGATTCCTGTAACTTCATTTGAGAAAGCGCTTGCAGGAAACATTCCAGGAGTTCAAATTGCAAATAGTACAGGTCAGCCTGGTTCTGGTACAGAAATTAGAGTTAGAGGTATGGGATCGTTTTCTGCTTCCAATGAGCCACTTTATGTAATCGATGGAATACCTGTAACATCAGGAGGTTTACATACTGAGACAAGTTCAAGTAGTACATCTCCTAACCCAGGAAATGTGATGTCGTCTATTCCTGCTGGTGATATAGAATCTATTACAGTTCTTAAAGATGCTGCGGCAGCATCGCTTTATGGTTCAAGAGCAGCGAATGGAGTTATTCTTATTACTACGAAACAAGGTCGTGAGGGAGTAACAAAGTATAGTTTAAAAACTTCATATGGGGTTTCTGATTTTGCTGTGGATAATTTTAAAACAGTATCGGGCGAAGATTTTACCATGTTACATAGAGAAGAGTTAGAAAATTATTATGGTGTAGGAGCTCCTGAAGTTGAGGAGATTATGGAAGAAGAAGGATTTAATGAACCTGAAGGAGGATATGTTGATTGGTATGATTATTTATTCAGAAAAGGAAAAACCAGTAATATAGAATTGTCTGCTACAGGAGGTACAGAAAAAACCAAGTTCTATATCTCAGGGAGTGTTTTTGATCAGGAAGGTGTTGCATTAACTTCAGATCTTAAAAGATATTCAGGAAGAATTAATATATCGCATGATGTAAGTAAAATGATAACTATAGGTATGAATATTTTAAATTCATACTCAGAACAGAACATTGTAGATGGAGGGACTAATTATTTTAATCCAATGTATAATGTAAGTAGAAACTGTTTTCCAACTGAAGGTCCATATGATGAAAATGGAGATTACAGACCAGAAATACAGAGTGGATATTATAATTTATTGCGTGAGTATGAGTTGAATGAAAGAAGTGCTAATTTATGGAGAAGCATGAACAGAGCATACTTAGAAATCAGACCTTTTGATTTTCTAACTTTCCGTTCTACAAATAGTTACGATAGAATAAATAATGATGAGTTGCGATATGCTTCACCTTTATCACGATCAGGAGAAGATGTAAATGGTTTTGTGAGAAATACCAATCGTAAAAATATTAGAACAACTACATCTAACCTTTTAACATTCGAGAAAACATTTTTAGATCTTCATAATGTGAATCTAATTGCTGCATTTGAAGCAGAAGAGGAACGTACGTCCCGCTATTATGCCGAAGGTGAAAATCTTCCAAATGAAACTTTAAATAACATTGGAGTAACATCAACACCTGTTAAAGCAAGTGGTTATGATGATGGTTCATCAATGATGTCGTTTTTATCAAGATTAAATTATGATTATAAAAACAAATACTATATGTCGGCAAGCTTCCGTCGTGATGGTAGTTCAAAACTTGGTACTGATGAGCGATGGGCTAACTTCTGGTCTGTTTCGGGAGCATGGAGAATTTCCAGTGAGAAATTTATGGAAAGTTTCGAATTTATTGATGATTTAAAACTTAGGGCTTCGTACGGAACAAATGGTACTTTGCCTCCTGGTAGGTTTGAACATTTAGCACTATACTCATATTCTTATGATTATAATGGATCTCCAGCTGCAGTTGAAAGTCAAATTGCGAATCCTAACTTAACCTGGGAAAAGAATGCAAACTTTAATGTTGGAGCTGAATTTACTTTCATTAACAGAATTAGTGGTTCTGTAGAATATTTTAAACGTCATACCAAAGACCTGTTGATGTATATGCCAATTTCTCCTGTTACAGGATTTGATAATACATGGAGAAATATTGGTGAAATGGATAATACAGGTTGGGAAATTGGATTAAGAACTAAGAATATTGAAAAGACTCATTTTACCTGGACATCATCTTTTTCATATACAACGGTTAATAATGAAATTGTTAAGTTAAACGATGGTGAAGATATTATTGATGGAGCTTATATTCGAAGAGAAGGAGAAGCTTATAATACATTCTGGATGCCACTTTGGGCAGGAGTTAATCCTGATGATGGTTCTCCATTATGGTATATTGTGGATGAAGATGGAAATGTGACGGGTGAAAAAACAGGAAATATCGAAGAAGCTGATTTTGCTATCGCAGGTAAAGCTGATCCTGATTTCTTTGGAAGTTTTGGTAATGAGTTTTCTTACAAAGGAATTAATTTATCTTTCTTATTTACCTTTTCTGTAGGAGGACAGTTGTATTACAGTTCCGGATACAAATCTTGGAATGATGGTTACAAATCTAAATATGCCATCCAGGAAAGCCAGCTTGATAGGTGGCAACAGCCAGGGGATAATGCAACACATCCAAAACGAATTTGGAAAGGAAATAATGATTCTGACGATACATCTTCCCGCTTTATTCTTGATAATGATTACTTAAGATTAAAGGATATTACTCTTTCATATACTTTACCTGCAAAAATTACTCAAAAGGTTAAGGTTGATAAAGTATCTGTTTATGTTCAGGCTACAAATTATTTGACATGGGCCGAACAAGATGTATGTGATCCAGAGCAGCGCTCAAATGGTTATACAACGTTTGAAATGCCTAATATGAAAACCATTACAGGTGGTATCGAAATTGGCTTTTAAGGATCATTTAAACGTTTGAAAATATGAATAAAACGATAAAAAATATTATTATGAAATATATAACGAAATTACTTTTGATAGTGCTTTGTATTGGAGTACTATCATGTGATGAAGATTTTTTGGATCAGGTTCCCAGTAATCAACAATCCCCAGATGTAATTAAGATTGTTAGTGATGCTCAGGTAGTATTAAACGGAGCTTATGATTTAATGCAGTCAACATCGTATTACAATTCAGCTGTTATTACAAGAAATGATGTAAGAGCTGATGATATGCAAACAGCAGAATACGGAAGACTTGATGATGAATATCTTTATGAATATGATACTGATCAGTTCTCAACTTCTGTTTGGTCTCATCCTTTTACTATATTACGACAGGTAAATAGTATTATAGCATTCATAGATGGTATAGAAGCCAATTCAGATACGGAAATTGAATTGAAAGATGAAATTAAAGGGCAAGCATATACTATTAGAGCTCTTGTACACTTTAATCTTTGTAATATGTTTGGGGCTCCATATTCTCACGATGGAGGAACATCTTTAGGAGTACCTGTAGTAACAAGAGTTATTGCTCCTGATGAGGTATTAACAAGAAATACGGTTGCAGAAGTATATCAACAGGTTATTAGTGATTTAAATATAGCTATACCATTATTGTCTGAAGACGATTCATATAATAAAATAAATACATGGGCGGCAAAAACATTATTAGCTCGTACTTATTTATATATGGAAGATAATGAAAATGCATATGCTGTAGCTACAGATATTATTGCAAATGGTCCTTATGAATTATTAAGTAGAGATGAGTATGTTGATTCATGGTCAGAAGAATCAACATCAGAATCTATTTTCTCTATTATTAATTCTCAAACAGATGATGCTGGATTGGAAAGTGTTGCTAACTTATCAGACCCGGGTGGATACGGACAATTTATCGCAACACAGGATTTTATTGATTTAATGGCAGCAGATCCCGATGATATCAGGAGAGAAATGCTTTATATTGATCAAACAAGTGATTCAGAAGATACTTTGACTTGGGGTAGAGTATTAAAATACCCTGGAAAAGGAAATACCAAATCAGTTGTTGTTGATCATGAGGTTAATGGTTCTGATTTAGAATCTGCTTCGTACACTAGTAATGTTCCTGTTTTTAGACTATCAGAGGTTTATTTAATAGCTGCAGAAGCTGCAATTAAAGAGAATGAGGTAGGAAATGCAGAATTTTATTTGAACGAGATCGTAGAACGTGCAAATCCGGCAGCTACTGTTGCTCAAGCTGATGTTACTTTAGACAGAATATTATTGGAAAGAAGAAAAGAGTTGGTAGCAGAAGGGCATCGATTATTCGATTTGATCAGAAATAAAAGAAATATTGTTAGAATGAGTTCGGATCGAGTATTTGATACTTCAACGCCGTTGTCTATTGCATATGATGATTACAGAGTTATTTTCCCAATACCACGAGATGAGTTAAATGTAAGCTCAATGACTCAAAATCCTGGTTATGCAAATTAGTAGTTTATTTAGGTGACTCATGGGTTAAAGTTTTAGGTTTGAATTTAGTTAATGAAGAGGTTGTCGAACCTCGAGTTCGACAACCTTTCTTAACAAATGCTTAGAAAGATAATGAGAAATAAATATTAAGTATTGATGCATTTATAATAATATCAAGAAATGAAAAAGAACATATTAAATAGAATATTACTCGTGCTATGGCTTAGTATCATATTTGTTAGTTCATGTAAAAATGAAAAAGATGAAGAACTGATAGAGACACGAACAGAAAGTGTTGCATTTATAGATGGGCCATATGTTTTCCATGAAACTGATGGATTTAGAATTGTAAATGTTAATCAATACAATGAAATAACCGATACTTTTATGTATCAGGTTGATAGCCTACTCGTAAGAATTCCAAATCAAAATCCTGATCATTTTTATGTAAAGCTAAATCAGGATAATATGAAGCCACCATTTTTATATGAAAATGTCGATAAAATTTTTGCATTATCCGATATAGAAGGTAATTATTATGCATTTGTAAACTTACTTATTGGTAATCAGATTACAGATGAAAATCTAAACTGGATATATGGTGATGGGCATGTAGTATTAAATGGCGATTTTGTAGATCGTGGTTATTACGTAACACAGGTACTTTGGTTAATTTATAAGCTGGAGCAAGAAGCAGCTGCTGCTGGAGGGGCCGTTCATTTTATTTTAGGAAATCATGAAATGATGAATCTGGAAGGTAACTTCAAATACGTTAGAAATAAGTATACGAAGTTAGCCGATGATTTAGATATTTCATATGAAGATTTTTATAATGAAAATAATGAATTAGGTCGATGGATGCGCTCTAAAAATATTATTGAAAGAATTAACAATAATTTATTTGTACATGCAGGTATTAGCAATACTTTATTAAATGAAAAAATTGATATAGAATCATTAAATAAGATTGCTAAAGATAACTATGGTCTTGATTTGGAGAATAATACATTAACAATACCAAATTTAATTTTTGGAAGTTTTGGACCTCTTTGGTACAGAGGGTTAGTTAAAGATACAGAAGATTACCTTAAAGCATCAATGAATGAAGTTAATAGTTTTTTAGATTATTATGAGTCTGAAAAAGTTATTATTGGACATTCTATAGTTGAAGATATTTCAACCGATTATGATGGGAAAGTAATTCGAATAGATCTTCATTATCCCGATACAGAAAACAGTACGGAAGAATCTAAGGCTTTATTAATTGAAGATGATGTTTTATATAAGGTTGATGTTTTAGGAGCTAAAACTAAGATTTAATATGTATTAACGAGTTTGATATCATTAAAATGGAATTATTAATTAAGATCCTTTATTAAAAAAACAAATTATGAAACAAAGAATAAGAATTACACAAAGATCCCTTATGCTTGTTTTAAGTATGATGGTATTTATTGGATTATGGTCTTGTGAAGAAGACGATGATACTATAAAAATATTCCCCCCTGTTATTACAGAAATGGATCCAACAACAGCTCTTGAAGGTGAGGAGATTGTGATTACTGGACGAAACTTTAGTCATACAATAGATGAGAATATAGTTATGTTTGGAGCTACACAAGTTCCTGTTATTGATTTAGATTCAACAGATTTCTCTACTCATTTGGCATTAACTGTTGAAGTTCCAATAGGAGCTGCACTTGGAGATCATGATGTAACTGTTACTGTAGGTGACTTAACATCTGAACCCGTAACTTTTACAGTTACCAGTTTAGTTACTCTTGTTATTCCTATCGCACAAGGTGGTGATGATGCTGAAGAATTCAGAGGGGTTTATGAGGACTATCCTGATGGATATATGGAGGTTACCAGTAGTGACCTAGAATTATGTACAGAAGCTACTAATCTTCAATTGATGATAGGTCTTCTTTTTAGAGATGTCCAAATTCCGGTGGGAGCTGAAATAACAAATGCTTATGTTCAGTTTACATGTGATGATGATGATAACCAGGAAGGTCCATTAGGTATGAGTATTTGGGGAATAAAAGAAGCTAATACTTCTGCTCCATTTATTGAAACTCTTTTTAACATTTCTAGTCGTCCAAGTACTACAGCTTCTGTAACTTGGTTAGCGCCAATATGGGCAGTTAAAGAGGAAAAAGGTCCGGATCAGGCAACTGCTGATTTGTCAGAAATAGTGCAGGAAATCATTGATCAATCAGGATGGGCTGCTGGAAATAATATGGGATTTAAGTTTTCCAATGAGGTTACTGAAAAAATTCACAGAGAAGCTGAAGCATGGGAAGATAATGATGGTGGTTCACCTGCAGAGTTAGTGGTTACTTTTTCGCCTCCGGTTGAATAGTTAATATTTTTCTTGATAGATATAAATAAGAAGGTGAAATGGTGCTTCAGAATTTATGGAGCACCATTTTAAAAAACGATTGAAGTATAGATAGGGGAAAATACTACAATATATAAATCAATATCATATATAAATAAGAATGAAAAAAATATATCTAGTTATAATAATTATAAGTTTAGCTTTAACTTCTTGTTTAAATAATAATTTCGAGGTTAAAACAAAAAAGACAAAACATCCTAAAAATATTATTTTATTAATTGGAGATGGCATGGGGGTCACTCAAATATACGCAGCGATGTCTATCGTTGAAACTCCATTAAATCTAGAACGTTTTAAAGTGATAGGATTTCATAAGACCTATTCAGCTAGTCATTATGTAACAGACTCTGGCGCTGGAGGAACAGCCTTGGCAACAGGTTCTAAAACAAACAATAAACATATTGCGATTGATACATTAGGAAATCCCATAAAATCAATATTACATTATGCTGAAGATAATTGTCTGTTAACCGGTTTAGTATCGACAAGTGCTATTACGCATGCAACACCTGCTGCATTTATAGCGCATGATACCTTGCGATATAATTATGAAAATATTGCGCGAGACTTTCTCGATGTTGACATTGATTTATTTATAGGTGGAGGCAAAAAGAATTTTAATGATCGTAAAGATGGTTTAAATCTTCTGGATTCTCTAAAAAAGAGAAATTATAGTATCATTGACGGAATCGATAATTTTGATCCTCAGAATAAACAAAAACATGCGGTTTTTACGGCAAAAGGGCACAATCCTGAAGTAATGAATGGTCGTGGCGACATGCTCCCTTTATCTACACAAAAAGCAATCCAGTTCTTAAATAAAAGTGAAAAAGGATTTTTTTTAATGGTTGAAGGTTCGCAAATTGATTGGGGAGGTCATGATAACTCGATTGAATATGTAACTTCTGAGACTATCGATTTTGATAAAGCCGTTGCTCAAGCATTAGATTTTGCTGAAAAAGATGGAGAAACTCTGGTAATTGTTACTGCTGATCACGAAACAGGTGGTTTAACATTAGTCGATGGAGATATTGCTAAACATATTATTGAAGCAAAGTTTTCAACTGATAATCATACTGCTGTTATGGTTCCTATCTTTGCATTTGGACCAGGAGCTGAAAATTTTTCTGGTATTTATCAAAATACTGATGTATTTTATAAAATGATGAATGCTTTACAGCTTGAATATCAAGAGAAATAATTTATCCTTTAACTTTCAGAATAAATCCACTTCCATGGATATTTTCTATTTCTATGGAAGTGTCATTTTTTAGATATTTCCTTAACTTAGTAATATAAACATCCATACTGCGTGCTGTGAAGTACCCTTCTTCACCCCATATTGCATTTAATGCTTTGTCGCGGTCAAGAATTTTATTCTCATGCTGACAAAGCATTTTTAATAATTCACTTTCTTTGGGTGATAATTTAATGGTATTTCCTTCAAAACTTAAAGTTCTTAATTCAGAATCAAAATTGTATTTACCAATATTAAATAATTCTGAATCATTGGATAATTCAGTTTTTCGTTTAAGGATAGCTTTTATTTTATATAGAAGAACTTCAGAATCAAAAGGCTTGGTAATGTAATCATCAGCACCAATTTTATATCCTTCGAGAATATCATCTTTGAGTGTTTTAGCGGTAAGAAATATAGTAGGGATCGTTGGTTTCAATGATTTTATTTTTTTTGCAATGGAGAAACCATCCATGTTTGGAAGCATAATATCCAAAATACAAAAATCGAACGGTTGCGATTGAAATTCAGATATAGCATTTGCTCCATCTTTAATCCACGATACATTAAAGTCATTCATTTCGAGATATGATTTTAAGACAGAACCAAAATTTTCATCATCTTCAACTAAAAATATGTGATGTTTATTTTCCATTGTTTAAAGGTATTACAGGTAAACAAATTTCGAATTTAGAACCTTGTCCAAATTCACTGTTAGCATGTATAGTTCCATTAAATTCGTTTACAATGGCTTTTACATAGCTTAAGCCTAAGCCAAATCCTTTTACATTATGAATGTTGCCGGTTGGTACTCGGTAAAACTTATCAAAAATACGTACCAATTCTTCTTTTTTAATGCCAATGCCATGATCCTCAGCCTGGATTATAATATTCCCGTTTTGGTTTACAGTTTTCAAGTTTATAATTAAATCTTTGGGTGAGTATTTTATAGCATTATCCAATAAATTATGAATGATATTTAGAAAATGGGTTTCGTCAACCATAGCAAATGGATTTTCGGCATGCAGCGAAACATTCAATTTGCCACCTTTCTCAAGTACTTTAAGATTAATATTCTCTATCGCTTTCTGAATAAGGTCGTGCAAATCAAATTCAAGTAGTTTAACCTTAAACTTTTCTTTTTCTAACAGTGATATTTGCAATACACTTTCTACCTGGTTATTCATTCTGCGGTTTTCTTCTTTAATTATTTTTACATAGTGATGAACCTTTTCCTCATCAGAAATAATTTGTGGGTTTTTTATCGAGTCGGCAGCCAATGAGATCGTCGCAATTGGAGTTTTAAACTCGTGGGTCATGTTATTGATAAAATCCGACTTAATTTCTGATAGTTTCTTTTGCTTAAAAGTAATTTTTGCAGTGATAAAGAAGATTATAATAATGATTAGAGTAAATAAGATTGAACCAAGAAGCATGGTGGAAAGAGATCGGTATATGAAACTGTTTTTTCCGGGTAAGTATAAATATAGCGAAATGTATTTGTCGACCAGTGCATTAGGAAACAAACTTGAGCTAAACGAGCTTTTTAAATAATCATCTTTAAAACCATTCGAACTTTTATAGGTAGTATCTAAACGATTATCAATGATTGCATATTCATAGTTTTTATCGAGACCTTTATCCAATACTTCTTGTTTAATTAAAGTGTCCAGCTTATCAATATCCAGGTTGCATTCTATAGGATTTTTTCTTGATCCAAACTCATTAATCATATCACCAAAGATATTGAGGTAAACTTTAGCTTCGGTTTTGATATCACCATTATCAACAACAAAACTATCTCTTAAAACAACCACATTTTCATCAGGCCCATCGTAATCTATGGAAGATACATACATCTGACCTTTACTTTTAGTATTTTCTTTGTCAATAACTGTAATGTAATCATTATTTTTATTACCTGTTGAAACCATATTCATATTTAGCTTATCCTGAGTTAAATAATCAACAGAATCGCCATGTATCGTAAACACAGTATCGTTCTGAAAGTATTCAATAAATGATTGCTTATCATCAATTGATGAACTTCCAATTCTTTTTATACTAATATGGTCTAGATTCTCAGAAATAAATACAACAGCTCGTTTTCTTTCAATTTTCTCAATGATATTATCAAGAGCTTCGCGAATATTTTCTTCATATTCTGCTTCTTTAACATCAATGGCATTTTTTATCCAGAACAGCTGTACGATAATGATCCCAATCAGGGAAAAACTCATTATTACAATTAATATATGTAACAGGTATTTTTTCATTTAATGTGAATTAATGATTCAAAGATAAATATATTAAAACATTGATTTAAAACTTTAACTTTTCTTTAACTCTTTTTAAGAAGCCTTTAACTGGCTTGATTTTGAATGCATTGTAGTTTTGCTGTAAATAATTTAGAGTTTAACAAATCAAAACACATACAATGAAAAAGTATTTTATTCAAACCTTAGTTTTTTGCTTAATATCAGTGTTAAGTACTCATGCACAAGAAAAATCAAAAGTTCATGTAAAAATAATAAAAGAAGAGGACGGAAAAACCATTGTTATCGATACAACTTTTGATGAATTAAATCATGAGTATGTTTATTTCTATGGCGATAAACATTTCTCGGAACATAAAATTGATAGTATTTTGGGCGAGTTCAAAATGTGCGATCAAAAAGGAGTAAAAGTAATTTCTCTTTCGGAAGATATTCACACTTGCGATTCTTTAGAGAATATTTTTGTTACTGTAAATACAGATATAGATGATGAAGATGCTAAAATGAAACATATTTACATTACAAGCGATGGAGAAAAAAGTACAATTGAGCAGAAGAGTAATGTATTTTGGCTTGGAACAGATTCCATAAAAGTTACAAAACACATTACAATGGATGATGAAGATGGTGTTTTTACAATTAAATCAGATGATGAAGAGCATATCAAAATTGTAGAAAAAGGATCTGGTGACATGATGATCTGGACAGTAGACTCTATCGATAGTAAATCAAAAGCTACGCAAAGTAAAATAGTGGTTTTTTCAACTGGTGAAAATTCTTTGGATATCATAGAGTCGGATGATGAAGATGTTGTAGTTGTTAAAGAGATTATTGTTTCAGAAAGCGGCGATGCAGAGAAAAATATTTCTGTTCATTTAAATAATATTGATAAAGGCAATAAAATTATTGAGGTTATATACGATGAAGATGATGGCGATAAAGATGAAAAAATGTCAAAGTTAGAAGATGCTTTACGTGGTGTAGATGGCGAGGTTAAGATTGAAAGGTATAAAACGGATGATGGTAAAATTGTTCTTAAAGCTGAAATTATTGGAGAGTCTGAAAAAAATATAGAGAAGAAAACTGAAAAGCTAAAAATTATTAAAGGCAAAGAAAGTGGTGTGTTTGATATAGAATTTGAATTAGATAAAATTGAACCAACTCTACTTATAGTTGAAAATATGGATGGTAAAACGGTTTATTCAAAGAAACTCAAAAAATTCAATGGTGAATATTCTGGGAAAATTGATTTATCAAAGGAACCGGAGGGTAAATATATAATGCAAATAATTCAAGGAGATGAAATGCTTATAAAAAAAGAACTTCAACGTTAGATTAAAGGAGCCTCTAAGAGGCTCCTTTCTATATTTAATAAAAAAATGAAATACCTTCCCATAATTGATATATTCCAAATAAAAGTAAAACCAATGCCGATAATCCTAATAATGATTTTATTACATTTGGGCCAAAGTTTCGTGCAAAAGCAAATAAAATAATGGTTGCAGATAATGCAAATATTAAAGTAAGATAAAATCCAATAATAAGGGCAAAGCCATTTAAAGCAGAAACTTGCCATCCTTCAATAAACATAGGCCCCATAACAAGGCTCCATCCTAAATAAGGATGAGGATTTAATATATTTACTAGGATAGCACTGTAGAATGTTTGATTTCCTGATTGTTTTGATATTTGGTCTTCTGCACGATATGCTCTCCATGATTTAAAAGCACTGTATGCAAGATAAATTAAAAACAGACCACCGGTAAATCTTAGTATAGTTATAAAATTGTCGGGAACAGAATTGAGAAGAAATAACATTAAACAAGCAATAGGAATATCACTAATAATTGGAGCAAAAGCAGCAGGTAAAGTTTTTTGCCAACCTTTTTTTAAAGTTTGTGCAATTAAAAATGTTTGTAAAGGACCAGGTTGGATAGCTGCAGCAAAGGCATAACTTATACCGAAAATCAAATAGGCTGTCATGAATGCTTTATATTAAGATTTTATCATAAAATTCAAATATAAGAAAAGATTCATTTATGGCTCATTCCATTTATACATAAAGGTTATTTGCAAAACTAATAATGAGACAATTTGCTAATACAGAGTGTAATTTTTATATACGCAACTATAACGAATAAATTTGCATCATAATAGTAACTAATTTGATTGGGAAAATCAGTTGATAATAGATATATCGAGAGATACAATGAAGATTCATAAATTATTTGTATCTTAGTATTTGACATACTGCATATTTTGGTCTGGTTTTTGCAAATTGAGTATGGAATAAAACGAACCACTATGAAAATTGCATGTTATAAAAATGGAGAAGAAATTAAACTTAGAGATCCATTAGATTTAGATTATATTGAATATGATGTTGTAAAAGATTACTTAAAAGTCATAGGTCATTTAGAAAAAAATCCAAAGGCAAGAGTAGAAATTGATTTAACCGAACCATTTGTTCCTAAATATAATTTAGTAAATTGCTCAGGAAATTTCACACAGAAATTTCATCAGGTTATCAATAGAAAGAAATTAGCTTAAAGAATGGATAGATCACAAAAAGCTCTTGACTATTACTCCAATGGATTTAATTGTTCACAATCGGTAATTGCTTCATTTGCAGATTTATTAAATATAGACGAAGAAATAGCCCTTCGGATGGCATCAGGCTTTGGCGGTGGTATGGGACGAATGCAGGGAACTTGCGGTGCTGTAACAGGTGCATTTATGGTTATTGGATTTCTTCGTGGAAAATATAAAGATGGAGATGATGAAGCAAAAGCGCATACAGATCGTTTAATTCAGGACTTTTCAAATAAGTTTACAAAATTTCATGGAAGTATTAATTGTAAATCCTTAATTGAATTTGATTTAAATACAGAAGAAGGGAGAAAGGCTGCAGAAGAGGCAGAAGTCTTTAAAAAGAAATGTACTTTTTTTGTAAAACTTGCAGTTGATTTACTTGAAGAAATTTTAAAACAAAAATAAAAAAGCGAAGTGTAAACTTCGCTTTTTTTATGTTTATACTTATTCATATCTTAATGATTCTGCAGGATTTGCTTTTGCAGCTTTTAATGTTCTGTATGTTATGGTAAGCACTGCAATTGAAACTGCAATGACAAATCCAATTAAAAAGTCAAACATGGTTAATGATATTTTATATTGATAATTTTGAAGCCAGTTTTTAGCAACAAAATATATTACCGGCCATGCAATAACTGTTGCTATGGATACTAAAATAATAATCTCTTTTGAGATAATATAAAATATACTACGAACAGATGCACCCATAGCTTTTCGAATTCCTATTTCTTTAGTTCGTTGTTCAACAGTAAATGAAGTTAAACCAAATAAGCCCAAGGCTGCAATAACGATTGCCAAAATTGTAAATACAATGGATAGTTTAGCATTTTGCTGTTCTTCGTTATAGAGTCGTTTTAAATCCTCATTCATGTAAAAATATTGCATAGGTTCGTTTGATGTAAACTCATTCCATACATTTTCAATTTTGTTAAGAGTGTTATCAGGAGCATTTGCATCTGTTCTTATGGTAATAAATCGTGCATAACTATTATCACCGATGAATCTAAACATGTATGGTTCTATTCTCGTATGCAGTGATCTGAAGTGGAAATCTTCAACTACACCGATAATTGGCATAAACTGAGGTTCATCAGGATTATCATTATTTGTATTAAATCTTGTTTTGAAAGGATCTGTGAGGTTAAAGTTTTTAACAGCACTATTATTTACAACACAAGCTTCTTTATCAGTAGCAAATGATTTATCAAATAACCTTCCCGATGAGAGCTTAATTCCATACGTGTCAAAATAATCATAATCGACCCAGTTCGTTTCAAGTAAGAATGATTCCTGATCTCTGCCATCCATAGTATATCCATTCCCATTATTGTTGTGAGCAGGCGCTGCAGTAGAAAATGAAGCATTCTCAACACCGTTAATTTTCAATATTTCATTTTTAAATGCTTGTGTATTATCTTCAAGAATGCTTGCTCTTCGAATCAGAATTAAATGATCTTTATTAAAGCCCATATCCTTATTAAGCAAGAAGTTAATTTGCTTAAAAATGATTAATGTTCCTATAATTAAAATAATAGATATTCCAAACTGAAGAACAACCAATACACTTCTTAATTTCCCATTTTTCATGCTATCTTTTATACTGCCTTTTAATACAGAAACAGGCTTAAACATGGATAGATAGAAAGCAGGGTAGCTTCCTGCTAATAATCCAACAAGTATTGTTATGAATAACAGTCCTGGTATAGTATACCATGTTCCGAAATAATCAAGGAATAGATTAGATCGCAATAAATTATTAAAATACGGAAGGGTTAGTTCTATAATAAGAATAGCAATAATTAACGAAAGAAACGATAATAATATTGATTCTGCAAGGAATTGCTTAACTAACATTTTACGTGAAGATCCACTTACTTTTTTTATCCCTACTTCTTTAGCTCTTTTAGCTGCTTGTGCTGTTGATAAATTCATAAAGTTTATGGCAGCTATAACGATAATTAATATTGCAATACCTCCAAAAATATAAAGGAATTTTGGGTCACTGGCAGGTTTAACTTCATGCTCAATGCTTGGATCGAGGTGAATGTCAGTAAGCTTTTGTAATGCCAAAGAGTACTGATTGCCTTTATTTAAAAATTCGTCAAATGAAATTCCAAAGAATTGTTCAACTACAGGACCAACATATTTAACCAACATCGGATGAAACTTCTCGTTTACCGATGCAGCTGATGCGCCTTCTTTTAACAATACATAAGTTGAAAAGCTGTTTGATAACCAGTGTCCTTCATTTGCTCTTGGATTGGTAACAAATGAACCCAAAATGTTTGCATTAAAATGTGAAAGCTCCGGCACATCTTGCATAACTCCTGTAACTTTATATAACGAAGTGTCGGATCCAATCTGAATCATTTTATCTATAGGATCTTCGTTACCAAATATTTTTTTAGCAGTCGATTCCGATAATACTGCTTTGTATGGTGCATTTAAAACAGTTTCAATATTTCCTTTTATAAGAGGAATTGAAAATATCTTAAAGAAAGCAGAATCAGCCTGAGCAAAACCAGATTGAGAAAAGCTTTTTTCTCTATATTTAACAACCGTTTCGCTCCAGAAGTTCATGCGAGTGAAATCTTCCATCTCAGGAAATTCTTGCATCATGGTTGGAGCAATTACTGATGCTGTTGATGAAACATGAGCTTCTTGTCCTCCAATTTTACCATGAAGAACCACTCTGTATATTCTGTCTTTTTTAGTATTAAATTGATCATAACTGAGTTCATTTATTACAAATAATGCAATTAAAAGACTACAGGCTATTCCAATCGATAAACCAATTATATTAATGGCAACATATCCCTTTTGCCTGTTTAAAGCACGAATGCTGTGTTTAATAATATTCTTACTCATAGTCATTTGATTTTTATATCTTAGTATAATTCCTACTTAAATTTAAAGTAAGACGACAAATTTGATTTAAAGTTACATGTGCAAAAAAAAAGTTTGTGCTAAATGCAATAATTTGAAAAATGTTCGTCAGGTATAATATGAACACCGAAAAAGAAAATAGAGGATTAAGATCATTTATTTCATCCGAGTATAGAAATTTAGTTTCATTTGTTCGCAGATATTTAAATGAACGATATTATGATATTAGTGCTGAAGATATTGTTCAGGATGTAGCGGTTAACCTATTTTCGAAACTTGATATGGATGAACAGTTAGAGAATGTAGCAGGATATGTTTATCGTTCGGTAAGGAATAAAATAAAAGATTTTCAGAAAAAGAATAAGAGAGAGATTCCTTTTGAAAAATATACACATGAGGGTGATGAGGATAGTTATTCGCAGCAAATAACTGAAATAGAAGATACTTTCTTTTATGAGATTGATGATCAAAAATTTTACAATTCTCTAAATGATGCATTAAGCAGATTAAGTCCTAACCAACAAATGGTATTTGTAGCTACAGAAATTGATGGATATACATTTGAAGAGTTATCGGACGAATTAAATATACCTGTAGGGACACTTCTTTCGTGGAAACACCGGGGAGTTAAGAAATTAAAGGAATTAGTCAGGCCTGATGATTTCTATAAAGAAAACGATAATATGAATAAAGAATAAAATAGAAAAATCATTAAATATATTAAAAATGGAAAGAGTATATACACACAAAACACATCCGGTATTACGAGGTTTAAAATTCTTCGGATTTATTATACTTGGAGCATTAGCAGCAGCAGGATTTGCATTCGTATTTGGATATTTTGTAATGTTGCTTTGGAATTGGCTTATGCCAATGATTTTTGGATTAACAACTTTAACATTTTGGCAGGCAGCCGGAATAGTTTTACTTGCTCGATTAATTTTTGGAGGTTTTAAACATGCTCATGATCATCCCAAAAGACCAAGAACACCAAGGCCTTCAAGAACATCACGCAGAAGATTTTTTGATGAATGGAAAGACGAAATGAAAACAGAAAATTTGTGTAATGACTGGAGAAATTTCGACGATTATTGGTGGGAAGAAGGAGAGCAGGCATATAAGGATTATGTCGAACGCCGAAAAGAACAGGAACAAAGATAAAACAAGCTTATAGCTATTGGTTTGCAAATTACGGCTAATAGCTAAAGCTTTAACTATTGGTATCATGGAAAATCTTAAAGTTAAAAAGCATAAAGCAAGACCCGATTTAACAGGGGAGCATCCATTGGGAGATTTAGGTCAACTAATTCTTTTAATGCTTTTCTTAGGAGTTTGGGCAGTAGATATTTTTTTTATTAATCTTTCGGAAAAAGAATATCTTCATATTTCCAAATGGATATATCTTCCGATAGGTTCTGTAATTCTTCTTTTTGGATTTTTACTTAAAAATAAAAGTACAGAACTAATATTTAAAACGAAACGAAGTAAGCCTGAAATTGTAAATGATAAAATATATACTAAATTACGACATCCGATGTATTTAGCTGCTTTGTTATTTTATTTGGGTGTTACTGTTTTAATGTATTCATTACCATTGTTTATCATGTTTATAATCATCTTTTTATTCTACAACTATATTGCAAAACACGAAGAAAAGTTATTGCTTCATCAATTTGGTGATAGCTATGCTAATTACATGAAAAAAGTTAAGCGATGGATTCCGAGATTCTAATCTTAGGTATAAAATTTTCATCTTTCTGGTTATTTTTTTTATTAACATTTTAGAATTTATCATAAGTTTAAAAGTAAATTTATATTGATTTATATTAAATTTGGTTTTATTCTTTTTTAAGAAACACCTTAAAAACTTATGATTATGAGAAAACTTTTCTTGCTAACATTGTTAGCTTTATGTGTATTTATTGAACTTAATGCACAGTGGAGTAAAACTTCCGGGCCCGAAGGAGGATATGCCGAAGGTATTTTGGCCATTCAAGATACTTTATTTGTTGCTTCAACTTACGATGGAATATTTAGGTCAAAAGATAATGGAGATTATTGGGAAATTGTTGATAATGGGTTACCTGATCGGGATATTGAAGCAATCTATACTTACGAAAATACATTATATGCTAGTATTGATTATAGCGGGATCTATAAATCGGAAGATATGGGTGACACATGGGAAGCTATTAATAACGGAATAAATTATAAGACTTTCTACCGTTTATTAGTTCAAGATTCCAATATTTATGCAAGTAATTCAGAGGGTGGAGTTTATTATTCTTCAGATAATGGACAAAACTGGCTTGATAGAAGCGAAGGAATATCTGATGATGTAATATATTCATTTACATATTTTGATTCCAAAATATTTGCAGGTGGTGACAGCCTTTATTATTCAGAAGATAATGGTATTGGTTGGAAAACTATTGAAATTGATGGTATTAGCTCAAAAATAATGTCTATTGTAACAACTGACACTGTAATGTTTCTTAAAAGTGGGACAGGAATTTATATTTCCGAGGACACAGCAAAAACTTGGTCAAAGGCAAGTTTAAGTACAAATGCTGCTTATGGCAGGTTATATGAGCATAACGATACAGTTTTTGTTAGTTCAAGTTTTTGCCGTATTTATTCTTCAATTGACAATTTTGTAACATGGAATATGATGCAAAATGGCCTTTCGAGTATATTGAGTGGTTTTTGTCCAGTTTCTGGAGATTATTTTATGACTACCCATGATGGAATCTATAAAAGTGAAGATAAAGGAGTAAATTGGAAGTACAGTGATAATGGTTATACCAGGTTAAGGATATTATCAATGGCAAATAACAATGATTATATATTTGCTGGTACAGATGATAAAGGAGTATTTCGATCCAATGATAAGGGAGAAACATGGGAAATAGTTAATGAAGGATTGGACAATGCTAGCTCAAAAGAAGTAAGGAAAATTGTTGTAATGGATGACCAAATTTTACTGGCAACACTAAATGGATTATATAAATCTAATGACAATGGTGATAATTGGAAATATGTAAATGATCTAGGAACGTTTCAAGGTATTACTAAGATGGCTTCCAGTAATGGAAATCTAGCCGCATTTGTTCCTCAAAATGGAGTTTATACATCAACAGATACTGGATCAACTTGGAATCTATCATCGGCAGAAAATTTCAATTTAGATTATATATACAATTGTATTGAGATGAAAGGGGATTCAATTTTTTTAGGCACTTTCACAGGAAATATATTAATTTCTCGGGATTTTGGTAATACTTGGAAAGATCTGAAATTAAATTCTAATCAGAATAATATAAATGAAATTAGAATGTATCATGATACATTATTCGTAGCATCAAGTGATGATATGTATTATACATTAGATCTTGGAGTTACCTGGAAATCATTTAATAATGGATTAACTGCAAATTATATGAGGGATTTTTATGAAGCAGGTGATAAATATGTTGCATCAACAATAGGTGGAGGTATTTTTGTTTATTATAAAGCAAATAAAAAATGGTATGATATAAAAGATAACTTTGATAATTCAGTTTGTAACTTCTTATATGTTGATGATGTACTTTATATGGGCACAGACCGTTCAAGTGTATGGAAAAGGGAAAGTTTAAATATTTCTCCTATAATTACAGTTATAACAAGCACTTTGACTACACCTGAAGAAACAGAAATTAAAATAGATATTTCTAATTTAGTTGTTGAGGACCCGGATAATTCATTCCCTAGTGATTTTTCACTGAAAATAAATACTGGTAATAATTATACCGTTGATGGAACTGCTATTTTACCTGACGAAGATTTCAATGGTAATTTATCCATACCAGTTCTCGTAAATGATGGAATTTTTGATAGCAATGTATACAATATTAGTATTGAAGTAACAGCAGTAAACGATGCACCAAAGATTGTAGATGCTAATACACTTTACACTATTGAAGATACTCCAATTGAGATAAAGGTAACAGACCTTACAATAAACGATCCTGATAATGATTATCCTGATGATTATTCGTTAAGTGTTTATGCTGGTAATAATTATTCGGTTAATAATACTTTTGTAATACCAGATGATGGATATGTTGGTTATTTAAGTGTACCAGTATCTGTTAATGATGGGATTGAAAGTGATAAGTTCAATGTTATAGTTGAAGTAGCAGAATCCACAGGGATACAAGCTCCATATAAATCAAATTACAATTTATATCCAAACCCGGCTGATGAGAATGTTGTTATTGAATTTGAGAATGATGTTTATGGCCTATTCTCAATAAAAATTTATGATTCTTTAGGAAGAATTGTTTTTCAAAAATCTAAACATAAACAAACAATTAATTTTAACGAAAGAGTTGACATAAGCCAATTAGATAATGGGATATATTTTATTGAAGTAAAGAATTTAGCTAATTTTGAGATTACTGAGAAAATAATTAAAAAATAAATTTAGATTGAAGCAGCAACAATTAATATATTGTCTATCTGTCTATGGTTTCTTTTCTAGACCTGATATTCTTGTTCAAGTATACCGGCCTGTATATTTATCGGATGAATACTAATATCAGTCAATAACCTTTTAAACGCTTTTGTTGAGAAATTGTTTTTGGTTACTTCATCAAATAGATCTAAGTAAACATGAGAAATAATAAAACCTTAAGATATAGACTGGTGTTATACCAGTCTATATTTTAGATGAGTGATTATTTTAATGGAAATTAAACTTTGAATTTTATCAAAAATATTTTCTAAGCTGGACAAGAATTCGATATCTTAATATTAAAAACCGAAGCCTTGTTTTCCATCATTGTACCCATCGATTGGGTTAAAGTTTTCATTACTTCTTGATATTCTCCTGTTAAAAAGCTGCTCATTCTTCCAAATTCCACTTTTATCTTCTCATTTTCAGTTAGCTTATCGATAAATTCTGATATTGGAGCGTTAAAATTCTCGGCTAAAGGATAATAACTTATTTCTACTGTAACGATCATCTTTATTTTGTTTTTTGAACTATTGCTGCCATGAAAGCAGGTTCTGTTCGGTTTGCTTCGGGTTTATTATCAAGTAATTCGAATGCAAGAGAGAAATAAACGCCATAGTTCATTTTGGGTTCGCCAAAATGTTTTAGTATCGCTTCCAATTCTTCTTTCGATAGAAAATTAGCATTACGAAAAGTTTCATCATTTTCTTTGTTTTTGCCAATTTCTGAATATTTATTTAAACATCCCAGAACAAGATGTCCACCTGGTTTTAAGACTCTATATATTTCTTCAAATACTTTATCCTGATCTTCAATAAATTCAATCATTGTTATAAATGATACAACAGAAAAGCTATTATCAGGGAAAGGTATATTTCGGGAATCTGCTTTAATAAATTTGGCGTTAATTTGTTTTTGTTCAGTATATTTCAACATTTCATCCGAAATATCTATTGCTGTTACATCAAATCCACAATTAGTAAAAATATTGGTCCAGTGCCCAGTTCCGCAGCCCAGTTCTAACATTTTTGTTTTTGGAATATTTTTAATTAAATCCACAATTAATTTTTCTTCTATATCATTCACTTTTTTGCCAATTTCGGTGTTGTAATAAGCATCATACTCTTTGGCAACATCAGGTTTTAAAAATACATTCATCATCGTTAAAATTTTAGCTCAAATTTAAGATAGAACCTTTATATGTAAAAGATTAATGAGATTTATTTTAGCAATTATTAGCTTACCTAAAGATTATCTTTTGTTAAATTGAAATGTTTTTTAACTTGCAGTACTGAAATCAAATTTTAAGACCAATGGCAGGAATACATTACAAAGAATCGCAAAAGGTAAATTTAAGTTGGAAGTGGATTTTATTTATAGGCTTTTATATTCTCATGTTTTGGGCATTGATTCAACAGTTTGGTGAGAAACCAGATATTTCTGCCATTACTTCTATCATTTTTAGTTTATGCTTACTTATTCTGTTTAATATTATCATAATTATTATGAGGCTCGAAACAGAAATTAACGAGAGAGAAATTAGGGTAAAGTATAAACCATTTCATATAAAGCCAAGAATTATTCGATGGGATGAGGTTTCAAAGTTTTATTTAAGAGATTTTAAACCTGTACGAGAATACGGTGGACATGGTATTCAGCGAAGATTAAAATACGGAAAATCATTTACTGTATCAGGAAACAAAGGTTTACAGTTGATTTTAAAAGATGGAAAGAGAATTTTGATTGGTACACAAAAGCCCAAGGAGTTGGGAATGGTAATAGAAAAAATAAAAAACCACTGACGAAAAATCAGTGGTTTAAAATATATTGTAGTTCGCTATTAAAATAGTTGATCTAATACTTCTTTTACAGTTTCTACACTTGGATTGATATCGAAAATATGCTTTGGTTTAAGATAAACCACATTGTTTTCGCGTTTAAACTTTTCTTCACCACCACCAGTGATATTAAGCATAATTAAATCATCTTTTTTTACGGTACCATCATTTACCGCTTTAATTAAGGTAGCTGTTGCTACTGCTGATGCTGGATGAATATCATTTCCTTCTAATTCTTCAAAAAGTTTACCTGCTTCAGAAAGTTCTTCGTTGTTTGATGTAAGAACATCACCGCCGGCATCTTTCATAGCATCATATAAACCACCAATAATTGAGTATGGAGGTTTTCTATTTGATAATACTTTGGCAATAATAGTTTCAACTTGCTTTCGAGCTTGATCATCATCCATAGGTAATATTGCTCTGGAGTCTGCTCTCCATGCTTCTTGTAAAATGACAAAAGGTTCGTTTTGCGAAACCATTAGTTTCATTTTATTATTTCCAAAACGTCCGTCTTCAATTAAGCGTATGTTAGCTTCCCAGGCTGCAATTGCACCAGTTCCGCTACCAACGGCTTGGAAATAGTAATCCGGAATTTTACCTATCTCATGAACAGCAGACAGCATTGTTGTTCCCATACCATCGCGTCGAGCAACATTTTTTGCTCCTCCTTCGGCAAAGAAATTATCTAGTTGGCATGCCAGGTTCGATAAATGAATAGCATCGAAGTAATCACTTCCACTTTTAGTTACTACAAGCTTAACGCAATCGTTTATTGGTTTATTAAACCATAAAGCATCAATATTATCTTCAGGTACGCATAGCAATAAAGGAATATTATTATCGGAACATACATGAGCAAAAGCTCTTGCAGTATTCCCTGCCGATGCAACAACCAATACTTTTTTCTCATCAGAATCTAAACGTCCACATACAGAATAAGCTTCCGTTTCTTTAAAAGAACAGGTTAAGAAGTTAGCTCCTTTTTCGGGCCAGTATCCACTAAAAGTAATGTATAAATTTGATAAACCTAAATGCTTTGCTAAACCTTCACTTTTATATGTAACAGGAGCTGAAGAACCATCTAGCGTTTTATGAACAGGTAACCAGTCAGCAAAACGGTAAATCCCATGCGAAGAGTCTTTAATATTGATTTGCTTATGCTGGTATATTGCACGAATTAAGGTTGGTTCAGATTCATTTGGTGCATCCAGAGTCCAGCCTTCATCTTTAAATTGTTTACCTGTATTTACAGATTCTAATAGGTATTCTGTAGCTTTAAATTCTTTTGACATTTTAATAACTTTAATTATTCGATCGGTAAAAATATAAAAAAATGAATGGTTTACTGAACAAAATATAGAAATCATTAAAGATGAATAGTAAATGTGCTTCCTTTTTGATATTCCGATTTTACTTTTAATTCTCCCTTATGCATGTATATTATCATTTTAGAATAATACAAGCCAATACCTGTGCCATTCTTTTTCGTGGTAAAAAACGGAATAAATATATCTTTTAAATCTTCGTTTTTTATCCCGTTTCCGTTATCTGTAACAGATATGATAGTTTCGTTTTTAGGGTTTGCTATTTTGATTTTGATAACCGGATTTGCTTGATCCTGAACTGCATCTATAGCATTACTAATAAGATTTATTAAAACCTGTGTAATAAGTGATTTGTCAGCAAATAAAGAACATTGTAAATTGCCTTTTACTTCAAATTTTATTTTCTTTTCCAAGAATGACTCTTTAAATAAAATTTTAGTTTCATCAAGAATGTTGTGTATATTGAAATGTGTAAACTGAGGTTCTGGTATTTTATAAAGTTTTCTATATGAATTAACAAAATGCATTAAGCCTTGTACTCTGTTATTCATAGCCTGTAAGCCTAAGAAAGTATTATCGATGTCTTGTTCCGATAACTCAGTAACACTTATAGCTGTTTGGTCTTTATTAAACATTTCGAACAGGGAATAGGCGAGTGTTTTCATAGGAGTTACTGAATTCATAATCTCATGTGTAATAACATGCATGAGTTTTTTCCATGCTTCAAGTTCTTCTTTATCTAATTCGGCAGAGATATTTTGAAAAGATGCAACTTTAAGGTTCTTGCCTCTCAAAATAAATTGATTCTGATGCACAGCAATTTTATGAAGTTCATGTTTGGCTTGTATACTAATAATAAAGCTTTCTTCATGTTCTGAGCGTAATTTTTCCGGAAGTTCTGGATTAGATTCTTTTAGCTTGTGAATATTTTCAAGGTTAATAACTTTAAATATGTTTTGAGCAGCTTGATTAATAAGCTCAATTTTACCTGTGCTGTTAAATACAATAATTCCTGATCCTGATTGGTTTACAGCTGTTTTAAACAGGTGAAACTGTTCTTCTTTTTCAATCTTTATCGTTTTTATTTTATTGTTTAAATAACGTAATATGTTATTAAATTCTTTGCCGAAGGCATTTTTTGATTCTGGTAAAGAAATATAATCATCTTCCTTAAGCTTAAAAGTAAAATTCTTGATAATATGAGTGGTTTTATATAAGAATCTAAACAAGATAAATACGGATAAAATCCATGTCAGAAATAAAATATAACGTGAAATTAGCAAATCGGCATTTGTAAATGACCAAAATGCAAAAGCTCCAAGGATACAGCTTAATATTAGGTTTAATAAAAGACGAAAATAGAATTTATTAAATACCATATTTTTCAATTTTATTATAAAGTGTTCTTCTTGAAATACCTAGTATTTCAGCAGCTTTCGTGTAATTACCTTTTGAAATATTTATTGCCTTTTGAATTAATAATTTTTCATTACTTTCAAGCTTTAGGTCTTTAGAATTATTGGAATTATGAAAAGAACTGTTTGAATTAGTATCGAAGTAGAAATCAGATATTTTAAGAATATTTCCTTCACTTAAAATAACAGCTCGTTCAGTTGCATGTTTTAATTCACGAATATTACCTGGCCAGTTGTAATTTAATAATCTATTAATGAGTTTATTAGAGATTGTGAGTTCTTGTTTGTTATATTTCCATTTGTATTTTTTAAAATAGAAATCAAAAAGCATCGGAATATCTTCTTTACGATCTCTTAAAGCTGGTAGCTCAATTTTAATTGTATTTAATCGGTATAGTAAATCTTCTCTGAATTTGTTCTTTTTAATATAGTTTTTAAGATTAGCATTAGTGGCAGAAATTATCCGAACATCTAGATCTATAGTTTTAGTACTTCCCACAGGAGCTATTTCTTTACGTTGAATAGCAGATAGAATTTTGGCTTGTTGCTCCATGTTTAGATTAGCAATTTCGTCAAGAAATATAGTACCTTCACTAGCAGCTTCGAACCATCCTTTTTTATTATATAATGCATTTGTAAAGGCTCCTTTAATGTAGCCAAACATTTCACTTTCAAAAAGACTGGGAGTTAAAGTTCCTAAATCTACTGTAATAAAAGCTTTGTTATTTCTGTTGCTAAGTTGATGAATATGCTTGGCAATTAATTCTTTCCCTGTTCCGTTTTCTCCGGTAATTAAAATATTAGCATCTGTTGGTGCAATTTTTTCAATTGTTTGCCAAATACCTTTCATTTGAGGAGAAACACTTTTAATAAATTCAGGTTTTAAAGAAGTTTGTTGTGCTAATTGCTTGTTTTTTTCTTCGAGCAATCTTACTTTTTTATTTGATTCGTATAGTTTACTGGCACGTAAAACTGTAGTTAATAATTGTTCTTCCTCCCAAGGTTTTTCAATAAAATCGGCAGCGCCATTTTGTATAGCTTGTACTGCTAGTTTTACTGCTCCGTAAGCAGTAACACAAATTACAATTGAATCGGGTTTTGTTTTTAGAATTTCGCTTAACCAAAATAATCCTTCATTTCCGGTTCTTGCTCCGGATTTAAAATTCATATCTAAAATAATTAAATCAAAATCATGATTTTGTATGGTGTGGTGAAGATTTGTAGGAGCATTTAAAGTAAATATCTCATGCACATATTTTCGTAAAAAGATTTTAAGTGCTATTAAAATCTCTTCATTATCATCTATAATTAATATTTTATTTAATTTTTGTTTCATATTTATAACTTGAAAAGTAAATATAAAGAATGTGAATATTATTTACATTAAAGTGTGCAAAATATGCACGTTTTTTTATGTGATGCGTATGTAATTGACATCTAATCAGGGTATAGTGTTTTTGGCATTGTTTGTGGCTAATAAATATAATTAACTCAAACATCAAATTATGAAAATAGCATATTATTTTAAATGGGCTTTCAAGCAAATAAGAATATCAACTTTACAGTTTTTTATTAATATTTTGGGATTATCGATTGGTTTTACGGTAATTGCCTTGATCTTTTTATATGTTAATCATCAAAAAAACTTCGATAATTTTCATAGTAAAATTGATCGAATATATAGATTAGAAGATGGATTTGGAGGAATTACTCCCGCACCATATTTACCATTTGTTTTGGAATCGATATCTGAAATAGAGAGTGGTTGCAGATTTGGAAATTTAAAAGTATTAGTTCATTATCAGCCAGAAAACGAAGTAGATATTAGAAAAGGGGTATATACCAGAACATTAATGGCAGATTCTTCTTTTTGCAGAATTTTTAATTATCCGCTTTTAAGAGGTAATTTGAAAGATGCTATTAATAATCCTAATAGCATTCTTATTACCGAATCGCAAAGTAAACTTATTTTTGGGAATGAGGATCCGATGAATAAGATTGTTACTTTCGATGGTGATCAAGAATTAATTGTTAAGGGGATTTTAAAGGATTTACCTCACAATTCATCCATTAAATTTAATGCCATAGTTTTATTTGATTTTTATAAAACCTATTATCACAATCCAGACTTTCTTGAGGCATGGTATAGGTGGAATTATGAGACTTTTATTTTAATTAATAAAGAGGTAAGTCCTGATGTTGTAAAAGCACGTATTGATAGTTTAAATGTGCAGAGATATATTAATGTTTATGATGTTAAACCTGAAGAGGCTGAATCGGATATAACATTAAGAAGTTATTCTAATATTTATATTTCTGATATGACAATGGATAGGCATCTGCATGGAAACAAAAAGCAAATTCTTATTTTTAGCATTATTGCATTGTTTGTACTTGTTATTGCTTGTATAAATTATATAAATATATCGGTTTCGATGGCCTCTAAAAGATTTATGACTTTTGGAATAAATAAACTGTCGGGAGCTACACGAAGAAACCTTATTCAGTTAATATTAACAGAAAGTATATTTATATCGTTTATTTCAGTGATAATATCTGTTCTTTTTGTAGAGTTTTCTCTTCCGTTTTTTAGAAAGTTGATCGATTTGGAAATACAAATTCCTTATTCTGTAAGTTTAATTTTTGTTGTTTTTATTGGCGTACCTATAATTCTTGGATTTATAGCTGGAATTGCTCCATCAATTTATGTTAGCAGGCTAAATATTATTCAAATATTAAAAGGCGAAATTGTTAAGGGAAAATCAAATGCAATTTTTAGAAAAGCTTTAATTATCATACAATTTAGTATATCTGTTTTTTTAATTGCTGGAACATTATTGGTAAAAAAACAATTAGATTTTATTACCAGTTTTGATCCGGGATATGAAATGAAACAAATCATGTATTCTCCGATTAATAATTTAATTTCTGATCATTTTGACGTATTTAAATCACGTGTAACAGAGAATCCTGATATTCTTGATGTGACAAGATGTAATTCGGTGTTAACACAACATGGTACAGTTTGGACAGTTAATGATGGAGAGGGAAAAAGTATAACCGTGCCTGATATTGTTGTTGATGAGAACTTTTTTAACTTTTTTGGAATAGATATAATATCCGGCAGAGGATTTATTGCAGATGATATTCTACGAAACGAAAGATTAATTATTACCAATGAAAGTTTAGCAAAATGGTATGGTGGCATCGATACGGTTTATTCAAAAAGAATTTACGATTATGAAATTGTTGGAGTAGCTAAAGATATACAAATTCAGTCTTTACATGAACTGTCAACACCTGCAACCTATTCATATAGTCCTAAAAGTACATATTATGTGTATTTAAAGATAAGAAGTAAAAACTATCAGAAGGCTATTGATCATATTTCTAAAGTGTGGAATGATATTGCTCCGCAATTTCCTTTTATATATGACTTTTTAGAAGATGATTTTAAATACTTATACAAATCAGAAATTCAGTTTGGGAAAGTATTTTTCATATTTGGGGTACTATCCATTTTTATAGCTTGCTTGGGGCTTTTTGCCATGTCGTCGTTTATTGCAATAAAAAGAACAAAAGAAATTGGCATACGAAAATCTCATGGAGCAACAATACGACAAATAATATTACTTTTATCAAAAGAATTCGTTGGTTTGATAATTATCTCTAACATAATTGCCATTCCAGTCTCTTGGTTTTATATGAATAATTGGTTAAATAGATTTGCTTATAAAACCGATCTTTCAATATGGATATATTCAGTTGCAGCTATTATCTCATTAATAATTGCTTTCAGTACAATATTATATCATACAGTTTTGATCGCTCGAAAAAACCCCGTTGATTCTTTGAGGTATGAATAAAACAAATTGGTTATTTATAGGAACTAAACCTTAAAGAAAAGTTAAGGAATATTAAAGTTTTGTTAAATAGCTAAAATCATGCATCTTGGGTGCAACTATTTTCATAAATTGGAGTCTTTAGAACAGGCTCCTTTTTTATGGATATCATGTAATAAATTGCCTGATGAATCGTCTTAAAATTAAAATGATGCAATTTGTAATTATTTTCAACAATTCAATACTAACATTATACAGTTCATTACAATTCGATGGATTTATAAATAAAAGCAATATACTTTTGATTTGAAAATTAATTTGAGATAATTCTAAACACATAAATGAGATTTTTTAACAGACATATATCAACTCAATTAATCCTAAAAGTTTTTTTAGCTCTATCGATTGCTGGGATGGTTGTAATTTTATTATCTGTTAACAGAATGAACACAATTTTAAATGCTGATCTGGGATTTGATAAAGATAGCATAATGAGTGTTAGAACAGAGAAAAGCAATACAGTGCTGCCGGATTCGTTAGTTTTTTCTTCTATATTACCCGGTTTTAAAGCACAGGAGATGGTTATTGTTAAATCAGAATTTGCAAAACGCGATATTCATATTGCATTACAATACATCTCTGATACATATTTTGATTTCTTTCATTATGAAAAGATAAGTGAAAAGACAAGCTTGTTTTTAGATCATGGAGATGCACAACTAATATACATTAACGAGAGTGCAGTTAAATTATTAGGAATAAATCAGGTAGAAGATGCTACAGGGACTATTATTATGGATAAAAATAATAATAAACTCGTTATTTGTGGAGTTGTTAAAGAACTTCAATCCTTAAATTTAAATCCAAACGAACAAGCAAAAATATATCAATTAACATCAGATCATTTAACATATGCATTTGTTGTTAGTTCGGAGGCTGAGCCTTTAATTAAAGGGGATTATCCGATGGTAAGCAAATTGGCTTTAATACCTTTTCAGACAAGAATACATAACCATTATAGGTTTTTAGAAGATATTGTTTACAGTGCTTTCCTTTTTATAAATATCATGATATTATTGATCTGTTTAGGACATATAGGCGTAAAATATGCCTATAATAAGGAAGGTGAATTATTTAAGGTATTAAGTGTAGGAATTCACGCTCTTACAATAGTAATTTCGAATACATATATATATTTACTTGCGATTGTTGTATTAGTTGTAGGACCTTTAGCATGGCTGATACAAAAACTATGGTTAAATGTATTTGAAAACAGAGTAAATTTTGGTCTTATTGATTTATTTATTATTCTATCTATGGCCCTTTTAACTGTTTATCTCGTGTGTTGCCCCAAGAAGAAATTTGAGGATCAGTTAAAAGGGAAGAAAATTCATTTCAATTCAATATAAGTTCACGTTTATAGTTATTAAGGGTTAATTTTTTCGAGCGAAGCCAATTTGGCTTCGCTTTTTTAAATAATTATTCTTTAAACGATTCTGCTTCAGAAATAATCAATGGGTAAATTTTTCGTATTTCTCTTTGTTGAGCAGAAGACAACTCATCGAATGTCAAATTATATTTTTCTGCTGCATATTTATTTCTAAATTCAAATACAACAGATCGGGCCATATCTTGGTATCCAATGTAAGTGTTAAAGATTGTGTTTTTATCATAATATAAGCTTGCTATATACTTCTTTGAGTTTTTAATTGTTTCTTCAAATTTTGGTTTTAATATGTTTGGGCTATTTTCTGGATTGGTTGCATCCATTTCGAAATAGGTGATTCCACGCTCTGCTAATTCTTCTTCTGGAATAATTTCTAGACCTTCCATTGGAGGTAATTTTTTAGTCATTCCCAGGTAACTAAGTTGTAATTTCGAAACTTTATGATCATCAACTTTTCCCATGTGAGCCACTTTAAGTACTCCTATTTCGCGTAAAGCCTGGTTTAGTTTGTACATATAATCCATTGAAAGATTTTTATCAGCAAATATTCTTACGGTTATTAAATTGGCATCTAAATGATTAATTTTTGATTTTTCTTGAAGTAAAGCATCTTTTAATTTTGAGTAATCAGTTAGAATTTTGTTGACATAGATTTTATCACTTACCATCGCAACATCAATACAAAGATCAAGTCGTTGAAGTATATAATAATTCTCGATAACAGGTAAATAGATTGTTTCATCAATTGAAGCAAGATAATCATCTAATGAATTCGAATATTCTGATTTATTATAAAGAGAATATTCGTTTTGGTTCCACCAGATTTTTAGTTGATTATTCGCTATCTCATATTTGAGTTCTACAGTTTCGTTTCCCGGAGTACTTAGAATAATCTTGTTACCTTCTAACTGATAAGGATATTTTTTTAACATGATATTATGGTCAAGAACAGAAAGTTTCTGGTTTTCAAATAATACTTGGAATCCATAAGTGTTGTCCGATGTATTTTTCCATAATCCTTTTAATTGATTCATATTATTTTGGATTTCGAAAAATGACAAATTAGAGAGAGCTTTACCCGGGCTGTTTAGGGTTAAATTAGCGAATACGATAAATGCAAATAAAGCTGCTGGTATTATTAATAATGCCTTTAATTTTGCAGCAAATCCTGATTTAATTTTGTTCATCATATGTATGCGGTTTTTAATGGATATTAGGTTGAAATTATTTACAAGTTGTACTGATGGAATCGATATAAATTGTTTTAATAAGAGTTCTTGATAGTCTAATAAATTATATCCTTTACTTACAACACTTCTGTCGGCAAGATATTCATGATTTGTTTTAATAGATTTTTGTAAAAGCCAAACAAAGGGATTAAACCACTGGATAATAGTAATAAAGTGTGCAAGAAGTAAATCGACAGAGTGTAACTGCCTGATATGTACTTTTTCGTGAGCAAGGATTTGTTCTGATCTATCTCCCAAATACAGATCTTTCTTTAAAAACACATAACTTAGAAAAGAGAATGGGGGGAGATTTTTATCGAGTTGTATAATATTTACTTTTTGCCATTTTTCTTTTGGATGTGTTTTAATGGTTCTAAAAATCCAGTGAAACAACAGTATTACTCTTGATAAGAAAACCAATACTCCGGTTAAATAAATAAAAAAGATCAAATGAATAATTGAAAATCTAGTTTTTTGAATAGGAGTATTTGGATATCCTTCACCCGTTAATAATTGGGTTGTTATGTTTCTATTGGATTGTAAGCCCTTAGATTCTCCAGTCCATGATTCTTCAAAATTCAATGTCTTATTTATGCTCCTGACATTATAATAATCAGGATCACTCATTGCTATGAGTTGTTCGTAATAATTCCTGAATTTTCCAATCTTGTTAAATGTAGATTCAAATTTTGTTGTATTCGATACATTTAAGTTAATATGCATAAAAGGAATCAGAAGTGACAGGAACATGATAGAAATAAGGTAAAGCCTGTTAAACCTGAAATATGTTTCTTTTTTAAAAAAGAAAAAATAGACCAGGATTAAAATCGAAAGACATAGTCCCGATTCAAATAAATACAATAGAAACTTAACCATTTTTTTTCTTTTGCTTGATTTCTTCTAACATTTTCATTACTTCGTCAACTTCATCAACATCTAGGTTCTTATTCTCAGAAAAGAAATTGACAACTTGTTTTAATGAATTGTTATAATAGTCTTTTAGTAATCTTCCCATTTGATTTTTTCTGTATTCTTCTTTGGTAATAAGAGGGTAGTACTCGTATGTGTTTCCATATTTTTTAAAGGATACAATTTCTTTTTTTACCAATACTCTTACAATCGTTGATACAGAGTTGTAAGGAGGTTTAGGTTCAGGAAAATGTTCAAGAATATCATGAATAAATCCTTTTTCTATTTTCCAAAGAATCTTCATGATTCTTTCTTCTGCTTTAGTAAGTGCTGCCATATTTTATCTAATTATTTCTTTATACTAACAGGTTCTGATTCTGAAATAACCGCTGGTACCGCTTTTTTTACAGCAGCTTGTAGGTGGTTTGGTAGATCTTCATATTTTTTACCAAAGTGTTTCATGCTAAATTCATCTTTAACTTCATTACCTGCTGCAACTAACTCATTAAGTACTTTTACAAACATTCCATATGATGTTTCACGATCGTTCTTGATAGAAATTACTCCTTTCGAAACATTAATATCACCAAAGGGGTCAATGTTTTCTAATCTAGTTTCTGGAAGATGATCTTTTTTATTTGGATTTGTGAGAAATTCTTTCGTTTTTTCTTTTAACATATGTAGTGGCATTTCCATACCTTCAACCATGAGTTGATCATTAGAATTTACTAATACCACCCAAACATTTCGTTCATTAAACTCAGGAGGAGGAGCATCAGAATGTGGAGACAATCTTCTTATCATACCTGTATCAATATCCATAGTCGTAGCAACCAAAAAAAATATTAATAAAAGAAAGGCAATATCGGCCATTGAACCACCATTAATTTCGGGAGTTTCTTTTGATCTTGACATAGTATTTAATATTTAAATTAATTTGAACTTATAATGCAATTATACAACTTAAAAATAAGTTAAGCAACTATATTATAAGTTAAATAAAATAAAATTAAGTTGAATATCGTGTAAGTGTTTAAAAATAAACTTAATATCGTTCTGGTTATTTTGAATATTTTTAGTTGTATCTTTGTTTTTTTTATATTTGATATGATGAAAAAGATAATTTATTCAATACTACTGATTTTTTTAACTTCATTCTTCGCATGTGAAAACAATCATAATGGTTCGGGTGAAGAAGATCTTGTACACATGGTAATATTATATACCAATGATGAACATGGTTGGATGGAACCAAATAATGATTACGACGGAGCTCCGGGGTTAATGCATTTGTGGAAAACGCAAGAAGGGTATGATGAGTCTGAAAATTTCTTAATTGTAAGTGGAGGTGATATGTGGACAGGGCCTGCTATATCTACATGGTTTCAGGGAGAATCTATGGTACAGGTTATGAATGCAATGCAATATGATGTATCAGCTATAGGAAATCATGAGTTTGATTTTAAGATAGAAGGTTTAAATATTAGATTAGAACAAATGAATTTTCCTTTAATATCTGCCAATATAATTCATAAGTCTAATGGCGAAATTCCTGATTTTGCTGAACCATATATTATTAAAGAAATTGAGGGTGTTAAAGTTGGTATTATAGGTTTATCGTCAATAAGTACTCCTTATACAACAGCACCTGCTAATGTTGAAGATTATGAGTTCACCTCTTATGTTGATGCTATTGAAAAATATGCTGAAGAAGCAAAAAGTGAAGGTGCTGAAATTTTAATGATTGCAGGACATATTTGTGAACATGAAATGGATGAACTGGTGTCTGTTGCAAAAGAAAATGACATTAAGATAATTGGAGGAGGTCATTGTCACCAGGCTTATGCAAAAGAAATTAATGATGTAATATTAATGCAGGCAGGCAGTAATATGAGAGCTTATGTAAAGGTTGAATTCGACTATAAAAAATCAAATAAAACAATTTACAATTTAAACTACGCGCTTGTAGCAAATAATGAGCATAATATTGATTCTGATATTCAGGATATTGTAGATGTGTGGATAGCTAAAACAGAAGAAGAGTTAGCCGAAGTGATTGGATTTGCCAATGAAACAATCTCCAGATCATCTAATGAAATGGCAAATTTAGTATGCGATTCGTGGTTTTATACTTTCTCGAATGCAGATATCTCATTTACTAATTCAGGAGGTATACGTCAGGATATTTTTGAAGGAGAAATTACCTTGGAAACTATTGTAGGATTATTGCCTTTTGAAAATAGTATTTATGAATTAGAATTTACAGGTGCGCAGATTATTGAAGTAGCCGATGATTTTTTAGTTGGAGGGATGACCACAGTTGATGGATACAAGTTATTGGATGGAACAGATATTCATACAGATTCTATTTATTCAGTTTTAACAACTGATTATTTATATTCAATTACAGAAAATAACTTTTCAACCTACGACGATACTCCAACCAATCTATATGTAAGTTATCGCCAACCTTTAATCGATTGGATAAAATCATTGAACTTAGATTCTTTGAATCCTTTAAATGATTATTTAGATTCAACGCCAAGACATTAAAAAAAAGCCGGAGTTTAAACAATCCGGCTTTTTTAATTTTCTTATTTAATATCCTTTTCAATCCATTTAGAACGATTAGGTTCTGCTGGAATTCGAGGTTCTTTTATAGGATTTTCTTCTAATTCTTTTAATAGTATCTCAACTGCCTTTTCAATACAAGGATCAATTCCTTTTGCAGTTAAATGAGGCTCATCTATCACTTCAATGTCAGGGTAAACACCTTCACCTTCTATAATCCATTCGTTATCTTCAAAAATTCCAAAACGAGGAACAGCAATATAACCACCATCAACTAAACCTGCATTATCGCTCATACCTACTAATCCACCCCAGGTTCTTGTTCCGATTAATGTTCCTAATCCTTTTTTCTTGAAATAATATGGAAATGCATCACCACCCGATGAAGAATATCCATTCGTTAGCATTACTTTCGGTCCATCGTGAGCAACAGCAGGAGTCTTAAATGGAACAAGTTCTTTTCTGTGCCATTGACTTAAGGTTGTTCTTTCTAATAATTCAGCCATATTAAATGGAATAAAACCTCCACCATTATATCGGTCATCAATAATTAATGCTTCTTTATTATGTTGCTCGTACATTCCTCTAAATAACTCATAACTTCCTTCAAATGCAGTATTTGGAGCATGAATATATCCAATTCTACCACCTGATAATTCCTCAACCATTTTACGACGTGCATTTACCCAATCTACATAGAATAAATTTAATTCGCTTTTAATAGTTTTTACAGTATAAGTTCTGGCCCCAGAGGCAGAAGGACTTGTGTTTACTGTTATTTCAATATACTTATTAGCAGTGTTTTCAAGAAATTTATAAGGGTTATCAGCAAGGGTAACATTGTTTCCGTTAAGGCTAATTAAATATTCTCCTTCTTTAATGTTGATTCCTTGTTCTGTTAGTGGAGACCTACGCTCTTCGTTCCAGTTTTCTCCCTGGTAAATTTTCGAAATGATATATCGGTTTGCATTTTCATCAGCTTTAAATTCAGCACCGAGTAACCCACCATCAACTCTTTTTACTCTTTCGAAATCACCATAATTATCGTAAGCATGTCCTGTATTTGTTTCCGATATAATTTCTCCAATAATATAGTCTAAATCGGCTCTATGACTAACATGAGGTAAAAGTTGAGCATATCGTTCTTTTATTTCTTTCCAGTTAACACCATGCATGTTATGTACATAGTAATAATCTCTGAAAATTCTCCATCCATCAGTATAGATTTGGTTCCATTCTTTGCGAGGATCAATTTTCATTTCTACCTGGCTAAGATCTAGTTTACCACTTCCGGCTTGTTGATTTGGAGAAATGCTAACAATCCCATAATCACCTCCTGAATGATAAATCATTTTTTGACCATCGGCAGAAATACTTGCTCCATGAACACCTGAGATGATCAATTCATCTTTTTCTTTAGATAAATCATATCTATGCAAACCATCCTCAGCTCCATATAATATTCCTCCTTCAACAGCTTCTATAAATCCATATTCACCGTCAGGAATTGGGAAATCCATAATTCGATTCTCTATTCCATCAAATTCAATGGTAATACTTAGTTTATCTGTTGTAGTTTCTACTTTTCCTTTTTTAGATTTTTTGTCTTTTGATGATTCAACAGTTTCAACTTTTACATCAACAACATCATTTTTAAATTTGAATAATTTAGGGCTGTCTTTTCTTAATGCTAAAGCATAAAATCTTGTAGCATTGGTATATAAATAGGTAAACTCAAAGCTTGAAACGTTTAAATTAAAATCTCGATTTGATAAAAAGAAAATATAATTTCCATCTTTCGAGAAAACAGGATCATGTTCAGCAAAAGTATCATTGGTTAGTTTACTGTTTTGACCAGTTGCAATATTGTATACCCAAATTGCGCTATTTGTATTTGGACTATTCTTAGTATAAGTTATCCATTTTGAATCAGGAGAGAATTTGTAATTTCTGATTTCATCAGAATATGCTTTAGTTATTTCTTTGATAGCTCCTGTTGCAACATTCAAGAGTTTTAACTTTAGTGTTCTGTCGAAAAATACAAGGTATTTACTATCAGGAGACCATATTGGTTCGTACATCCAGGCAGAAGAATTAGAAGTAATCTGCTTAGCTTTTGCTCCTTTTTTATTTTCCAGTAAATAAATTTCGTATTCACCGGTAGCATCAGAAAGATATGAAATATATTTTCCGTTAGGCGACCAGTTTGGAGACATTTCACGTACCCCTTGAGTGTTTGTTAAGTTGTAGGTAAATCCATTTTCGGCAGGAACAGAGAAAATATCACCACGTGCATCGAATAAAGCTCTTTTCCCTGCTGGTGATATAGCTGCACTCTCTATAAAATCACTTACATTTCTGAAATATGGAAGTACATTTGGATTGTCGAAGTTAATATTTACAGTAACTTTCTCAGTTGAACCAGTTTCGACATTCAATTTATAAATATAACCACCATTTTCATAGGCGATCATTCCATTTTCACCAGAAGGCCACATTACATCAAATTCAGTGTGTGTTGTAATCTGTTTGGTTTCTTTAGTATCAATATCGTAACTGTAAATATTTAGTTTTAGATCTCTGTCGGAAGCAAAATAGATTTTGTTTTTGTACCAAACGGGAATTTGATCTGTTCCAACAAAATCAGTTATTCGTTCCGATTGATCTTTTTCTAAATCATAAATCCAGATATCGGCAGCGCGGCCTCCTTTATATCTTTTCCATGTTCTAAATTCCCGGCTAATAGGAGTAAAGGCTAACTTTTTAGCATCAGGAGATAAAACACCTAATCCACCATCGGTGATTTGTAAAGGTTTTTCTAATCCACCATCTATACTTACTAAAAAGTATTTTCCATTTCTTTCACCAAAAGGAGTTCTGTTTCCGCGAACAAGAATGTTTTTACTATCAGGAGTCCAGTCAAGAATTACATAATCGTAACCACCACGAGGAGGCATTTCTCCAACATCATTATAATATGTTAATTGTTGAGGAGTTCCTCCGGTCGATGGCATAACATATACTTGTCTGCTACCAGAATATTCAGCAGAAAAGGCAATCCATTTTCCATCGGGAGAAATTCTTGGAAATAATTCTAATCCTTTATGCGATGTTAAACGAATAGCGTCACCTCCATTCGCATTTACTGTCCAGATATCACCGGCATAAACAAAGGCAATTAAATCATTATTAATATCAGGGAATCGCAATAAGCGAGTGTCATTATTTGCCTTGATAGATAAGGTAAATATCACTAACAAAGCAAAAGTAAAAGTTGTTTTTATTAATTTTTTCATATTGTAATTATTAAAATTTGTTACTATGACTATCTAAATGTAAAATCGATTAATATTTCGAGCTTAAAAGTTTTAAAAAAGTATTACATTCGAAAACTGAATTTGTTTAATTACAGCACAAATGGACAAGAAAACTGTTGACGAAATTAAAGAAAAAATTATTACTGAAATTGAAAAAACAGAGAAATCAATTGTAGAATACAAAGAAATTACAAAACCTGTTAAGCCAGATTGTGCAATAGGTAGGATATCCCGTATGGATGCCATTAATAATAAAAGCGTAGCGGAAGCTGCATTAAGAAAAGCAGAAGAAAAACTTTCTAATCTGAAATATGTCTTAGGTCAGGTTGACGAAGATGATTTTGGTGTTTGTGCAAAATGTAAAAAACAAATCCCTTTAGGTAGAATTTTATTAATGCCACAGAGTAGATATTGTGTTCATTGTGCGCAATAGCATTTTGTTCGATTTCGTTCAATAATTGTCTGTATTCGACCAGTTTATTTTTACATATATAAAATGTAAAATATTGATTATTAACGCGTAAAACTTAAGTGGTATGTGCTTTGATAATTGTTTGCTAAAACCTAAGGAAACAGTTATGAATCAGTTTAGATTACTTTTATTTTTTGTTATTATTATTCCCATTATTTCTCTGATATCATGTCGTAATGAAAAAGTAAAGAAAGAATACAAACCAACGAATGAACATGAGTTGTATATCTATTCACTAGAGAAAGCTAATCTACATAAATCGAAACTTTATAAGCAGTTTGTTGAGAATTCTCAAAAAGCATTATCTCAAGCTTTAGTTGTTTCTATTCCTTATTCTGAGATGTTTTATGTTGATCATGCTGAACCGGATGCATTTGGATATAGATTCGAACTTAAAAAAGGACAAAAAGTTAAAATTAAATCTGAAATTACCAGTAAGGATTCCCTCAAAGTTTTTATGGATGTATTTAGAATTAGAGATACTTTAAATACCAGTTGGTATAGGATAGCCAGTACTTCGAAAGATTCTTTGTATATTGAATTTGTTGCACGTATGAATGCAGAATATATCTTAAGAATACAACCAGAATTACTTTGCGATATACAATGCTTTCTAAAAATTGAGAAAGAATCTTCTTTAGGTTTTCCTGTTATAGGTACAAATAAAAGTGCTATTCAGAGTTTTTTTGGTGATCCTCGCGATGGAGGAAGAAGAGAACATCATGGGGTTGATATATTTGCTTCACGACATACAGATATTATAGCATCTGCAAATGGTTATGTCGGACGAACAGGTAATCGAGGAATAGGAGGAAGGCATGTTTGGATTTATTATCCCGAGTTGGCAGCACATTGTTATTATGCACATCTGGAAACTGTTGTTGTTAAGAGTGGAATGAAAATAAAAGCAGGAACAAAACTTGGAACTGTAGGTAATAGTGGGAATGCTCGTTTTACACCACCTCATTTACATTTTGGAGTTTATCAAAGCGGATTTGGTCCAATAGATCCTTATTATTATATCGCCACAGAATATATTAAAGCTAATGATGATCCAATTGATATGGATTGGATAGGTCAGAATATGAGAACGAAATCGAAACCAACCATTATAAAATCAAATGATCAGGATTTTATAGTTGAAAAGAACACTAATCTTAAAGTTTATGCTATAAACACGAATAAATACAGAGTAAGGTTACCTGATGGAATAACGGGATTTATACATAAATCAGATGTTGAAAACTGCAATTCCGAAATCCTTATTTCTGTGTCAGAGCAGAATATAAAAGTATATAATAGGCCTGATAACAAAGCATTAGTTGTTAATGATATTAAGATTGATGATAATTTGAATGTATTATCTGTATATAGTCATTATTATTATATAAAATTGAATAATGGGAAATACGGATGGATCAATTCCGAAGAACTAATTTAAGAATTAATGTTTTAAAAATAGTCTTCTTAAATCCATTACAAGACAAGAACTTACAATTTCAATCTTTTCTAGATGTTTATGGATATATGCACCAATTTTTTGCCCAAGAAAAAACGCAGCAATCAAGAAAATATAAGTATCCCAATTAAAGCCAACATGTGAAAAAACTCTCATCAAAATGATAAATGGCACAGGTATATGAATTGCTAATACCCATTGTAAGGAAAATTTTCTAACATTTGCTCGCCAATATCCAAAAGGGATATTTAATATTAAGGTTATAATGCTTATTGTTAGTAAATTAATCATCTAAATAAGTATCTTTAACAGATCAAAATTTACGAATTATAAATTATTAATCCTATAAATGAATAGAATAGATCGATTAACAGCTATACTGATACATTTACAATCGAAAAAAATTGTTACTGCAGGAGAAATTGCACAAAGGTTTGATATCAGTAAAAGAACGGTTTATCGAGATATAAGAGCTTTGGAAGATGCTGGTATACCGATTGGTTCTGAAGCCGGCGTGGGATATTTTATAGTTGATAGTTATCATTTACCTCCGGTAGGTTTTTCTAAAGAAGAAGCCAGTGCATTATTAATAGCAAACAAACTAACAGAAAAACTTACAGATCGAACATTACAGGATAATTTAAATGCTGCATTATACAAAATAAGATCGATTTTAAATGTTGCCGAAAAAGAGTTTATTGAGAATATCGATCAGCATATCGAGGTTTTTAGTTCATCCCCCATTCAGGAAAATACCATCCCTGAAAAAATAATGGATACTATACTTAAAGGAATTGATAAGAAAATGGCTTTAGAGTTAGTTTATAATTCATTGTCGAAGAACGAAGATACTTGCCGTATTGTTGAACCGGTAGGAGTATGTCATTATATTTTTAACTGGCATTTAATAGCATACTGTAAATTACGAAACGCTTATCGCGATTTTAGAATAGATCGAATTAAGAACATTCAAATTACCGATCAGAAATTCGCTATAGATAACAAACCTTCAATACGTGATTATTTTAATAATATTATATCAGATAATGAGGTGTTTTTAGTTAAGTTATTATTCAATAAAGCCATATTGCCTGAAATAAGCCAGGCAAAATTTTATTTTGGATTTATCGAGGAAAAAGATTTAGGTGATAGAATAGAAATGAGTTTCTTAAGTAACTCGGAAGATTACATTGGTAAATGGATTATGACTCTTGTTGATAATGTGGAGATTATTGAGCCAGAATCGTTAAAACAGTATGTAAAAGGGCTTGTAAAAAGAATTCATAAAAAGTATTTAACTTGATCTATTTAGAAACCTTTAATGTTTTCTAATTTGTTTATATTCAGAAATAAAGCGTTTTGTAATAATTAATCCCTAAATTTTTTAAAGCTAGTTGACATACTGTTGTCACACTCGGGTTTTATCTTTGTATAAAAATAACTTAAAATACAATAAAGATGGAAATTAAAGAAGTAAAACAAACCAAAGTATTTGGAAAAGAAATTAAAACCAATTTAAAACTAATTGGTGAGCATGTTAAAGTTTTACCTGAATCTGTTTTAGAAAATATGATTCAAAAAGGATTTAAAGCGGAGGGTCCTCAAGTGTGGATTTATCATGGCGCCGATGGAAACCCCGAAACAGAATTTGATTTGTTAGTTGGTTTTCCGGTAGCCAAAGAAAAAATGGATGTAGATATTACAGCACTTGATGCTTTTAAATGTGCAAGTATTATGCATAAAGGAAGCTGGGGTAAATTAAAGGATACTTACTGTGCAATTATCGGTGAAGTTAGGCAAAATGGTGAAGAAATGACGGGTGAATGCCGCGAGATCTACCATAATGTGGATTTTGAAAATGTTGAAAATAATATTACCGAAGTACAAATAGGAATTAAATAGATATTAGATTGTTAGTATCAGGATTCTAGATAAATGCATCTTGATACTTGTGTCTGGTTACTAAAATCTAAATATATGAAAGATATTGAAGTAAATAAAAATTTAGTAAGCTACTGTGGTCTGTATTGTGGATCATGTGGGAAATATCAAAAGGGGAAATGCCCTGGATGTGCTAAAAACGAAAAAGCTACCTGGTGTAAGATTAGAAAATGTTGTATTGAGAAAAACATTAATAGTTGTGCTGAATGTAATGATTTTAAAGATGTCTCCGAGTGTAAAAACTTCGACAACTTTGTTGCAAAGATGTTTGAGTGGGTATTTAAATCGGATCGTAAGGCAGGTATAAAAATGATTAAAGATTCAGGATACGAAGAATTTGCAAAATATATGTCGGAGAATAAACTTGTTTCGATGAAAAAAAATAAGAATTAAATACTATTTTTGATTGATACTTCTGAATTTACTAAGATTTGGAAATATCATTAAAATGATTTTTATGAAAAAAGCTGTGATATTAGATATTGTTTTTATAATTCTTCTGGCTATTGTTTTGGTTCTGGTTAATGAATTAGATACAAACAAGCAATTGTTCAAGTTTCGTTATATAGGATTTTTGCTTGTCTATTTTATTGGTAGGTATATTTCCAGAGTTATTTATAAAAAATGAAAATAACCTTAATATCATTCTTATTTATATTCCAGTCTTTACTTTTATTTTCACAGCAGACTCCACAAAATTATATAAGTCCATTTTTAGATGCTAATACCAATGCACGAATAGAAGGCTTTGGTGAGGTTGGTGTTGTTACTTCTCCATTTTATAAGAATACAGGTTTGTATCAGAATCCTGCATTAATATCAAATTATAGCAGGAATGCCGGAGTTGATCTTATGTATGTGCCATGGTTAAAAGAATTAACGAATGATTTAAATATTTTTGGTTTTGCCGGATACTATGCAATAGATTCATCGAATGCTTTTGCGTTTAATTTTTCTAGATATGATTATGGTGATTTGATATTAACAGGTAGTGCTGGAGAATATTTGGGCGAAGAAAATCCATATGAGTTATACCTAAAGTTTGGATATAATCATTCATTTCATAAAAGTATTTCACTTGGATTTGCATTAAAGTATTATCGAAGTGATATAGCATCTCCGAATTATTATATCAATACTAAAGTCGTAAATACCATAGCTTTTGATCTAGGTTTTAGTTATAAGAAAAAATATAATTTAAAGAAGTATTCATATCTTAATACAAATGCAGGCATTGCTATAACTAATATAGGTCCAAAAGTCTCGTATTCGGATAATCATGATTCGTTTATTCCTACCAAACTGTCTTTAGGAGTATTCATTAATCCTGATATTAAAATGAATAAATTAATGAGGTTGAATATCGAATTAGCTTATCAGGCAGAGAAATATTTAACTCCAACCAATTCTAATTCGGATATGTCATCTTTTAATGCATTATACGAATCTTTTTATGATGCTCCAGGAGGATTATCCGAGGAAATAGATGAAATACGTCATAAGTTTGGAAGTGAATTTAGACTTAGTTTTCAAGATATTGCATATTTTGCCTTCCGGCATGGTAGAAGTATAGAATCAGAAATAAAAGGTAACAGAAATTACCAAACTTTTGGATATGGAGTTGGATTATTTGGTTTTACGATTGATTATGCAAGAATAACTTCAGATGATTATTTACCATTAGATAAAACCTGGTTTGTTACATTAGGTTTTTCAATAAACTTCGATCAAGAAATATTTAGATTTTAATACAGGGTAATTCGTTTTTTATTTATCAGATAAAGAAATTATTAGATTGCATTAAACCAAAATTAATATAAGCATCTAATGCATAGATTAATCTGTAATAAAAAATGATAAAAAACTATCTCTTAACTGCAATAAGGAACATTAAACAGAACTTTTTTTTTTCATTTATTAATTCACTGGGATTAGCAGTAGGTATTGCCATTACGATATTTATTGTATCGTGGATTGTAGATGAGTTAAGTTATGATAAATTTAATGTAAATGGAGAAAAGATTTTTCGCATAGAACGAAAATTCGATTATAAAGATTTTAACCGTGAGATACCAGTAACAAGCGGACCGTATGGGCAGAAACTGGTTGAAACATTTCCAGAAGTAGTGAATGCTACCCGAGTATATCCTTTAGAGGCTATGATTGCTGATAAGCATCATGTTTTCAGAAAGAATAATGTGCATTTTGTTGATGGAGATGCTTTGCAAATGTTTACTTTTCCTTTAATCGAAGGAGATTCATTATCACTCATGGAGCCTAATACGGTAGTTTTAACAACGAAAGCTGCTGAAAAGTTAATGAGTAATATGAATGTGGTTGGCAAAACAATAAAAATGAGTTTATATGGCCAAGATTATAATTTAAAGATTACTGGCTTAATGAATGAGATTCCATCTAACTCACATTTTCATCCCGAAATATTAATCTCGTTTAATACTTTATATCCAACATTGTTACCATATTTCAACGATTGGAGAGAAAACTTTATTTATACCTACATTCAGCTTGCTAATACTGATGATAATATCAAACTTAAACAGCAATTTCCAAAGTTTTTGGAAACATATGTAGGGCCTATTTATGCTAACCTATTAGAAGAAGGAGATAATATAAATGATATGTTTGAGCTTAAATTAAAGCGACTAACAGATATTCATTTGCATTCTCAACTTGAATTTGAACTAGAAAAGAATGGAAACATTAAATTAGTGTATTTATTTGGAGCTGTGGCTTTTTTAATACTACTCATTGCAAGTATAAATTTTGTAAATCTTTCTACTGCGAAAGGAGAAACAAGATCGCTCGAAGTAGGTATACGAAAAGTATCCGGCGCACAAAAACGGCAGTTGATTATTCAATTTATTTTTGAATCATTAATCATTGCTTTTGCATCGTTTATTATTGCTTTATTTTTTGTTGAGGTTCTTTCACCTTATTATTCAAATATTACAGGAAAATTATTCAATTGGGTTTTCTTTAAAGAGATCAAGTATTTTATCTTATTGTTGACAATTGTTGTGCTAACTGGATTTTTAGCGGGAGTATATCCAGCTTTCTTTTTATCACGATTTAACCCGGTAAAAGTATTAAAGGCAGGTAAAAGGAGTGTCAATAAAAAGTTTTCTTTTAGAACGATATTGGTTGTTTTTCAGTTCTTTATTTCAGTAAGTTTTATCATCCTTACGATATTAATATTTTTTCAGTTAGAATTTATTCAGAATAAGGATATTGGATATCATAAAGATGATATTCTAATAATTCCTGTTGATAATCAAGAACTCTATTCAGGTTATGATTCTTTTCGAGATGAGCTTCTAAAGCGACCTTCTATTTTTAATAAAGTTTCAAGTGCATCGGTATTAACAAGTAGCCATATGTACGAAACGGCAAGCTTAAGAAAGCCAGGTGAGGATGATGCTCATTTTGTAATTTTTATGAATATTAACTATGGCTTAATAGAAACCTTAGAGTTAGATTTTTTAGCCGGAAGAAGTTTTTCAGAAGAATTTACCGATACTGCATATTCACGATTTATTATTAATGAAACAGCATTAAGCAATGTAGGTTGGAAAAAACCAGAAGATGCTATTGGAGAACCGGTAGATTTTATCACAAATACAGGGAATAATGATCAAAAAGGTGAGATCATAGGTGTAGTTAGAAATTTCCATTTTAAATCTCTGCATCAAAAAGTGGAGCCTTTAGTATTTCAGTTAGAACCTGCACATTTATCTTATGTTTATATCAGGATTAACAATGAAAAAGAACAAGAAGCAGTTTCTTTTATTACTGATTTATGGCAAAAGAAATTCCCGGAAGCAGAGTTTAATTATTTTTTCTTATCCGATGAATTGAATAATCAGTACAATAGCGAAGAGAGATTAAAGGATAAATTAATGGTATCAACAATTCTGGCAATTTTTATTGCTTGTCTGGGATTACTTGGCTTATCGGTATTTATAACTCGTCAGAGAACAAAAGAAATAGGTATTAGAAAAGTTCTTGGTGCATCAGTTTCTGGAATTATAAGTCTTTTAATCAAAAGTTATTTGAAATGGATAAGTATTTCAACCATTCTGGCATGGCCTATTAGTTATTTGATTATGAATACCTGGTTGAACAGTTTTTCAGCAAAGATTGATTTGATTGAGTACTGGTGGGTATTTATATTGTCAGGATTGTTAACAGCAGTTTTCTCATTGTTGGTTGTATTTGTTCAGACTTTAAAGTTTGCATCTATTAATCCGGCTCGTTCTTTGAAATACGAGTAAGCTGTTCATTAACGGACAATATTGTTCACTTTTAGACATAATTTTTGACATCTCTTATTAATGAAATAAAATGTAAAACTAAGACTATTAGTTGATTATTTAGAATGGTACAAATATTGAAAAGCCCGATTAAGTATTTAAAAAACAAATTTATATGATAATTAATTACTTTAAAACTGCCCTAAGAAACCTAAAAAAACATACTGCTTATTCTCTAATTAATATTACAGGCCTTGCAATTGGTATGGCTTGTACTATTCTTATTTTGCTATGGGTGCAAGATGAATTAAAATTCGATAAATGGCACCCTAAGAAAGATCGTATTCGTCGAGTATTAGTTCGTCAAACAAATGGTGGCGTAACGAGCGAATTTGCTGTAACACCAGCAGCTTTATCACCAAATATGCAAAAAGATTTCCCTGAAATAGAATCGATGTGTCGATTCAAGAATTGGGGGCAATGGTTATTTAAATATGGCGATGGCGAATATATTCAGGCAAATAGTGGTGCAATTGATTCAACCGCATTTAATGTGTTTGGATTTAAATTTATTAGTGGAGGTCCTGAAGGAGCACTTACCGATATTCATAGTGTCGTACTTACGCAGGAAATAGCTGAACGTATTTTTGGAGATGAAGACCCTGTTGGGAAAATGGTTGAAGTTCGTGACCGTGGAGCTTTCAAAATTACAGGTGTAATTGAGAATGTAGAGCATTCACATTTCGATTTTGAATTTTTATTTCCATTTCCATTAATCCGTGAAGATGGTGAGAATATTGATGAAATGGGAAGGGGCTCGTATAATTTTACAACTTATTTTTTACTTAAAAATGAAAACTTAGTTGAAAAGGCAGAGGAAAGATTAGAAAGATACTTGGATACCTTTCACGAAGAAAATGAAACCCTATTATTCAGTCAGTCTATTAATGATATTTATTTAAAATCAGCATATTCATACGATTTTACTTTTCGTGGCGATATGAATAATGTAATTACTTTTTCGGCTATTGCTTTTTTAGTGTTGCTTATAGCGTGTATTAATTTTATGAATTTAACTACAGCACGTTCTAGTAACAGAGCAAAAGAAATTGGTTTAAGAAAAGTTGTTGGAGCTAAAAGAAAAAATGTGGTTAGTCAGTTTTTTAGCGAATCCATTTTAATGTCGCTACTATCGTTTTTAATTGCTGTGGTATTTGTAATATTATTATTGCCAAAATTTAACCAGATTTCAGGTAAAGAGTTTACTCTTGGTTTGATTGCTGATCCATACATTTTGTTTATGCTGATTATAATTGCTTTAATTACCGGAGTTTTAGCAGGTAGTTATCCAGCACTTTATTTATCGGCTTTTAATCCTATTAAAGTATTAAAAGGCAAATTAAGTAGTGGAGCTAAAAGCTCAGCTTTGAGAAAAGTATTGGTGATTATTCAGTTTACTCTTTCTGTTGCATTAATTGTTTCAACTATTCTAATATCACAGCAGTTAAAATATATCAAGAATAAAAATCTAGGATATGAAAAACATAACCTGATATTTGTAGGAATTAATAATAATTTACGTCAGGATTACAATACAATTAAGGATATCTTATTGAAAGATCCTAATATTGAAGCTGTAACTACAAGTAGAGTATTGCCGGTTTATGCTTGCCCTTCGATGACACTCAGAAATTGGGAGGGTAAAGAAGATGATCGAACTATGACTTTGCATTTTATTGGAGTTGGTTTCGATTTCCTTAAAACCATGAAAATTGAAATGGTAGAGGGGCGTGCGTTTAGCGAAGAATATGCATCGGATACAATTAACTCAATTATTGTAAATGAAGAAGCTGTTCGGCAAATTGGATTCGAAGATCCTATAGGTAAGAGTGTAACTATCTTTGGAGAGACTGCTTATATTGTTGGAGTTATGAAAGATTTTAATTTCAATAATGTAAAAAATAAAATTGCTCCATTAATGTTACATATTGCTCCTGATCAGGCAAGATTAAGTTTTATTCGGTTAAATCCGCTTTATTCACAAGAAACTTTAAAATATATTGAGAATACCTGGAAATCTTTTGAACCTGATTTTGAGTTTAATTATCAGTTTATGGATGAGAGATTGGATAATCTTTATAGAGCAGAACAACGTAGTAATACTTTAATAAATTACTTTACCATTTTTGCAATCTTTATTTCTTGTTTAGGAATATTTGGTTTGGCATCGTTTATGGCCGAACAAAAAACAAAAGAAATTGGTATACGAAAAGTTATGGGAGCTTCTGTTTCAACGATTGTTAGGATATTCTCGGTAGAATTTATGAAACTTGTAATAATTGGTAATATTATTGCCTGCCCAATTGCATACTATGCTATGAATAAGTGGTTGCAAGGATTTGCCTATCATACAGAAATATTGTGGTGGATGTTTGCATTAGGCGCTGTTTTATCTGTTGTGGTTGTTGTTATTACAATTGCTTATCAATCGTATAAAGCAGCTACTAAGAATCCTGCAGAAAGTTTGAGATACGAGTAATAATTTAGTAAGATATTAAATAGAAAATAGCGAATGAGAAATTTCATTCGCTGTTTTTATTTTATTATTTGAAATTGTTTTATAACTTGATCATTAGCAGTTTGTATGCTATAGAAATAAGTGCCCGATTTATATTTACTACCATCAATTTTAATTGTATAAACTCCGGGGAGTTTTTTTTCATCTGTTAATATGCCGCAACTTTTTCCTGTGATGTCAAAGACTTTAATTGTAATTTTAGATTCTCTTAATACTTCAAATTTAATCACAGATTCAGAACTAAAAGGATTAGGGAAATTTTGATAAACTTTAAAGCTTTTTTTATTATTTGGATAAATCATACTAAGGTATGCAGTATCAGTATTGGTTGTGTCACTTGATATTGTATCTGAATATGTAGTATCTGTGTAAGGGCTTATATTCCAAAGATCCAGACTGTCAAGAACTGTTTTACTTGAAATTTCTTTAAAATAATCAGCTTCATCACTTGCTAGCGTTGAATTAAAATTGTTGTCAGTAGTACTTTCTAAAAAGATTGTTGAGTAAATGACATTAGCCATTACGTATGATCCTTTAAGTGATGGGTGATTCCAATCGCTCATATGTAAATAATGTAATGGATAGTTTTTATCTTCTAATATTTTGTACCATACCCAACCAACAGGTGCAATGGCAAAACCTATATCATTGGAATATTCTAAAGTTCTGTAATAAATTAAGATTTGCATATCCTCATAAGTATCATCCCAACCAGGAACCCAGGTCATCCCATCTTCATAAGCCCATGGTAAACAATAGATAATTCTTGTTGATTCGCAATTATTATGAATCTTAGTTTTTAATGCTTCTAAAGCCGGGGAAACAGGATGTTGTGTATAATAATCAGGATATGCCATTAAACTACCGACTCCTTGAAGGATTATAAAATCCCAATTACATTCATTGATTTTTGATTCAGAGATACTACTGCTAGCATGATAATCTAAATATACACCGCCAGGGTTATAATTACTGATGTTTACGTCTTTTTGAGTATCCTCGAATAAATCTTTACATAATGCAGGTAGGTTGTTATAACCAAAATAGCTACTCCCAAGAAAAAGTATATCATAACTATTTTCTTTATTATTTTGACTAAAAGAACATAAAGAGAAGATTAATAATAGCAATACAATTATATATTTAAATCGAAACTGAAATAATTGATTCATAAATATAGTTATTAGGTTATTTAATCAAATTTCAAGGATTTATTCTTTTTCACCAAGACAAATCAACCAACTTAAATATATTATCAACCAATTGAATTATAGAAGAATAAATAGAAGCTTAGGATTAATTATCTTCCTGGATTGTTATCCAAACAATATAAGGCATAGGAATAATTTCGTCACCTTTATAGCCTTCTTTTTGTAGATTTTCCTTTGTTACGAAACCATGTTTCTCTGTTTCAAATCCAGTGATGATATAAACTTTTTCTTTAAAAAAATCATTTAACGGCTTATACACATTATACTCAAGCATTACATTTTTGATAATTCCATAATCAAGTTTTTTGCCATGCTGTTTTATATGATTTTGCCAAATTGGGGATTCATTAAAAGCCTTAATATGATTATTTAATATGTCAGAATAAAATAAAGGATAACTTATATTAAAGGATTCTAACTTAAACTCAATACTGTCTTTGGCAATATTCCAAAGTTGATTTATAGTAGCTATTTCATCTGAAAGTATTTTAACTTCAGGATTTTTATTAAAATCAGTAATAGAATATTTCACTGAAGTAAAAATTGAAGAATCTTGATCTTTCCAAAATGTTAATATTCTATAAGTGCTGTCTTCATTATATGTAACCGAAAAATCAACAGATGTTCTGCTAATTGTAATTTGAGCAGTTAATGTGTATAGAATAACTGAAAAGCAAATTGTTAAGAGTAGTTTTTTATACATTATTTTTTTGTAAAAAATATCGTTTACTAAAAATCCATAATCCTAAGAAGAAAAGCAACCATCCAATTCTAAAATGTTTACCATGGAATGTGCCATTTAAATCTTCCAGGATACTAGTAAATTCAAAGAAAGTAACTACAATTGAAATTGCAGTAAACATGAATACAGATTTAAATATAGATGGAGCTTTTATTTTATTTGTATTTATAACTCCAAATACTACGAAAGCGATATAGCCTAAGATGGCAGATGTTAAATAAAGTTGTGGAGATGTTCTTCCAACATATTCCACAATAGATAATATTCTTATTGTTATATCATGAATAATAAAAGTGCTATTTAGATTAAATATAATAAGAATAATTTGAGAAAGTAATAATCCAATAATAATTAAGGTTAGTGATAATTTTTTCATAGGCAAAATATTACTATTGGTCGAAAATAATTTTTATTATCTAAATTACACATTATCTTTATAATAGAATTAATAAAAAAAGATTATCTTGCTAAAATGTTATAATACAAAAATCTGAAACTTTGTTCTAATAAAAAATTAATATCATGAAGAATTTAGCTTTTACCTTAGTTTTCGCATTATTATCATCTGTTGGTTTTTCCCAACAACGATTGGATTTTACTGGTACTGGTGAAACAGATTATACTTCTGGGTACTTCTCAAAATATGTTGCAACAGATAAGTATGAAGATATTGAAGGAAGTCCATACTTTAATTCTACCTGGGAAGTAGGTACTATAACATTGAAAAGTGGAATCGTTTTAAAAATAGAATCTTTTAAATATGACGTTTATGAAGCTAAGTTACTTTTTTTAAAAGATGAAAAACCATTGTATTTTGCAACTCCAGAGGATATAGAAAGTTTTACCATAGGATCAAATAAATTTATTAATTTGAGGCAGAAGGGGATGAATGATTATTATGAAAAAATAATTGAGGGAGATGACTTTAATTTATTAAAAGAGTATAGCTGTACCTTTGTTCAAGGAAAGGAAACAGATGGAATAACTCCGAGAACAAAAGATAGATATAAAGTGAATTCATCGTATTATTTACAAGAAGGAGAAAAAGACTTACAGAAATTAAAATTTAATGAAAAGTCGATTCTTGAAATTACTGGTAATAGACAAGATGAAATAAAGAACTACATAAAAGAAAATAAATTAAATTGTAAAAAAGAAGAAGACGTTATTAAAATATTAGATTTTTACTCTTCTTTATAAAAAAAGCAGCTTTATAGCTGCTTTTTTTTATACAAACTTTTCTCTTCTTTGTAAGTTAATCAATGACCATAGTAGTGCTACAATTGCACCTATGACTAACATCAATCGATTTTGATAGATGATATTTTTCCATACTGTTAAGCTCATATCTGTTGGAACATTAAACGGATTTAGAAATATATTCCATTTGCTGTATTGAATGTTTTCATCTAAAATCATGAAGAATAATCCGATGACAATCATAATAACTGCTGCGCCATTTGCATTTCTAACAAGAGTGGCAAATAAAAACGAAACACACGATAAAAACAGCATGGAGTACATTAATTGATAAACTAACTTAAATACAGGTACTCGCAGTATAGCAAAATAGGTAAACCAAGCCATTAGTACAAGGATAGCAAAGAGAAGAATCATGCTAATCAGGAATCGAATTAAATAAACTTTATACCTGTAATTAGGAACACCAAAAATGATTTCTAACATCCGGGCATCTTTATCATTCTGTATATTATAAATTACAGGATAGAACGCAACAAGTATTCCAGGCAGAATTAAAACTCCAAACATATCGTGAACAGCAACAGATGCATTATTAAAAAGCATGATACCTACTACCATTAAAAAGAATGCAACGGCAGCAATCAGGAAATAAATAAACTTATTGCCAAAAACTATTCTAAGATTATATTTTAAAATATCGAATGCTAATCTAATTCTATTTGTCTTCATAATATTTAATTTCTGAGAAGTTGTTCAAAAAGTCCATAGTTATCATCCCCAACGTGATTGGGGATCTCTTCATACGTTGTAGTACAATTAATTATGAGATTCCCTTTTTTAAGGGAATGACATTTTGTTGACTTTTTGGACATCTTCTTTCAATGTATATTAGTTTTCCTTAGTTAATAAATATAAATAGGCATCTTCCAGATTTGCTTTAACCAATTTAGCACTTGCAATTGGTGCTTCATCTGCTAAACAACGGCAACGTATGTTTTCTCCGTCTTTCATATGGTGTATAATAGCATGATCTTTTTTAAACTCATCGAATTCTTCAGCAGGAATATTCATCATCCATACTTTTTCTTCGGCTATTTTTGCCATTTTGATAGGTGCTCCCAGATATCTTACTTCACCTTTTTTCATAACAGCTACCATATTACATGAGCTTGCTACATCTTCAATAATATGAGTTGAGAATATGACAATTCGTTCTTTACTTAACTCAACCAGAAGATTTCTAAATCGGATTCTTTCACGAGGATCGAGTCCTGCAGTTGGCTCATCAACAACCAAAATTTTAGGTAAGTGGAGTAATATCTGGGCAATTCCAATTCTCTGTTTCATACCTCCGGAAAACGAACCAATTTTTTCATCTTTATTTTCCAGCATATGAACAGCACTTAAAACGTATTCAATTCTTTTGGTTCGTTCTTCTTTATTATAGATCTTTTTTAAGATTCCCATATAGTGAAGAAAGTCCCAGGCAGTCATATTTTCATACATACCAAATTCCTGGGGTAAGTAACCAATTAATCCTTGCAGCTCTTCACGTTTTTCGCTTACATCAATGTCGTTAATTGTAATTTGTCCGTAGCTTTGTTCAAGAATTCCACAGATAATTCTCATTAGTGTAGATTTACCGGCACCGTTAGGACCAAGTAAACCAAACATTCCATTTTTAATATCAAGAGAAACACCTTTCAGCGCTTTAAAAGGAACTTTCTTTTTACCAATAATTGGAATAACCAATACAAAACGGTAAAATCCTTTGCGCAATCCTTTGAACTTTCCTTTTAACCTGTTTACATTTACATTCTTCTTATAAAGATTATCGGATGTAACTTTAATTAAAATAAGTAAATACCATACAGAACCCATTGGAAGAATAAGTCCTAGTAATTCATATTTCTTGAAAAATAAATACAAAGTGATAGAAGGGAAGGCCCAGAAAAATAACTTCACAATAAACAGAATACTTAATCTGATCAATTTTCTATTATTTGCTGCTTTAAGATGAAGGGCATATTTCTTAATTGGCTCAAGAATGTATAATGTAATGATATACAAGAATATTGGTAAAATAAAGTACCATAATCCTTTTTCGAGATGGAAATAAATAAAGTATATCATAAATCCAATCAAAGGAACTTGCCATATTAATTGGTCAAGATCTTTAATGGAAGTATATTCATGCTGAATACCTAATCGTTTACGAATGTTAATTCCTGATTTCCATTCGCGCATAAACCTACTATCCCAATTGTAAATTTTTACAAGGTTGCGAATCTTAATATGAAGAGAATCGTCCTTGTCTATTAATTTTTCATTGGCTTTACGCAAGCTATTTTGAATAAAGTAAATAATTGCAGGAACAATCATGATTAGCATGATAAAATCAATGGTTTGCCATATACGACGGTCAACTTCTGTAAAGATGAAATAGCTAACGACTACCCATATAACAGCTTGTATTATTTTAATAATTGGTTTTTGCCCTTGCATCCATTTTAATGAATTTTGTAATCCTGAATTTAAAGTAGGGATAAATACCAAGGTAAGCAGGGTACTTATGGTTAATCCACCAATTATTGTTACAGCAAAAGGTACTCCAATTAAAGTCACATATTCTGCTTTACCTAATGCAAGAGGAATAAGGGCTATAATCGTTGTTATTGCTGTTATCAGTATTGGGCGAACACGTGCTAAACCTGCCATCATTAAAGCTCTGGATTCAGAATATCCACGTTTGCGTAAAACTCTTGAATAATCGATTAAAATAATCCCATTATTGACGACAATTCCCAGTAATATTAATAATCCGGTTAAGACATTTGTATTCATTAATGATGTTCCGGTAAGGATTAATAATACCAGCGATCCTATTGCTGCCATTGGAATTGAGAACATCATAACCACAGGAACAGAGAATGATTCAAATACCGATGACAGGATCATATAAATTAATATGAAAGCCATTAATAATAAGAATCCAAACTCACCCAGGTTATCTTCTTCGTGAACGACTTCAAGAGCAATTCCCGATGGAAGGGTCATATCTTCAATTAATTCATCAATCTCAAGTCGTGCAGCTTCCAGTAAGTCTTTTTCATCTTGTACTTCATCAATAAATTCATAAACCAGTTCAAGTTGTTTTTCCTGGTTTGTCCTTTTAATGCTTGATAATCCTTCTGTAAAATTAAACTTACTGATATCTTGTAATTCGAATTTAGATCCTTGGCCACTTCTTACAGGAAGAGATTTTAAATCTTTTAGATCTCGTTCTTTTTGATTATCGTAACCAACTGTTTTAATAAGAATATCGTATTCTTCAGTTCCTTGTTTAAAAGTAACTCCACTCGAGAATTCATGCTGAAACGAATTTAATTCTCCAAGAACTGATGTAACCGGGATATTGTATAAAGACATTAACTGTTTATCGAAATTAAGATTTAATTCGGGGCGTTTACTAGGAACCCTTATTTCGACTTTTTCTACGGATGTTAGCTGTCCTAAATAATATTTTACATCATTGGCTTGATTTAACATTTTGTCAAAATCTTGCCCTTTAATGATTACTTTCTCACGTTGACTGCCTATTCCCAGCATACGACCAAATTCATCATCGTCGTAACTATCCCCTCCAAAACGACGTCCAGTTGCCGGAGGATCCCAGCTAAATTCAGCAGGATTTAAATCTTCAACCCGATCCAAAACATCATTTTTAATTTTAGGGATTGAGAAATTGCGAATGTCTTTATAATCATCAATTAATGATATTGTTAAAACAGCTTCTTCTTCGTAGATTTGGCTAACAATATCTTTCTTTTCTTCCAGATCTTCTAGTTTCTTTTCTACTTCTGCTATTAAAATATCAGTATTTTCCAGTGTTGTACCACTAGGCATGGTAACATATAAGGTAATATCTTTTATTTCTGCTTCCTGCGATGAAATAAAACTTATTCCCAGGCTAATTAATAGAGTAACAAAGAATACTCCTAAAGCTCCTAAAATTGTTTTTCCGGGTTTTCGCATACAGGTTTTTAAAATAACCATGTATATCTGGATGAGCCTGTTGTGAAACGAAATTTTTTCGAAAAGTATAGGTTTGCTTTTATCTCTTAATTTTAAGAAAGCATGTGTAATCATTGGAATGAGTAACAAGGCAACAACTAATGATACCAATAAAGTTGATATAATTGAAACTCCAATATGTTTACCGATTAAACCAATGAAAAAATTAGTTGAGAAAACGAATGGAAGAAATACAGTAATGGTTGTTAATGTAGCTGCAAAAATAGATCTCCATACTTCTTTTGTTCCCTGTGTTACTGCCTGATCTGGATTTATATTTTTTGAGGCCAGCCTGTAAATATTTTCCAACACAACGACACTGTTATCCAGGAGCATTCCTATGGCCAGGGCCATCCCCAGAAGCGTTAAACTATTTATGGTTATATCGAATGCGTAAAAGAAATTGAAAGCAGTATAAACAGAAATTGGTATTGCTAAAGCTATAGCTACTACTAATCGGAAGTTCTTTAAGAATATCCATAGTATAAATATGGCAAGCAATCCTCCAATTAATGCCAGCTGAATAATAGAATCGATGTTTTTTTCCATCGTTTCTGCATTGTTGTTTTGTACAACGATTTCAATATCTTTTTCGGCAAGTTCTTCATTAAGAGCTGCTATTTCATCAATAACTGCATGAGATAGTGCAATGATATTAGCCTGAGAGTCTTTGGTGAGGCTAATGGTTACAGATTCTTTACCATTGACTCTACTGTATGAAGTTTGTTCTTTAACTCCATAATGGATCTCAGCAATATCTTTGAGCTTTATTTTACCTTGTTCTTTTACAACGAGGTTATGAATATCATTAATATCATCAAATTCCGAAATCACATTCACAAAGTGCAGTTGGTTATTATTGGTTACTTTTCCTGCAAATGTTCTTGATTTACTGTTATTGCTTAAAGCAGTTCGTACATCGGCTGGTGTAATACCATAACTATCGCAGATATCCTGATGTAGGATAATCTCTATAGATTTTTCGCGTCCACCAAATACTTCAGAATTAGCTACACCATCAATATTTTTGATTTTATTGATGATTTCACGATCCGTAACTTGTCGTACTCGATCAACACCTCCGCTACCACGAACCTGGAGAGTCATAAACATATTATTCAGCATTTCCATGTCGAACTTAAATGTTTGTACCTGGAATTCTTCTGGTAGCGTATTTTTTGCTTCATCAACTTTCTCGACAAGCTTTAAATAGGCAAACTTTAAATCTGTATTTTTTTGATACGAGATTCTGATATTTCCTGATTGCTGGCCTGCGGTTGATTCAATTTTTTCGATATTTTCAAGTGTTCCAATAGCTCCTTCCAATGGAATAATTGCCTGGTTTTCCATGTATTTAGGATCGACCTCTAAAGGAGTACCAACACTAACAAATAACATCGGATAAGTAGCATTAGGATAAAGCTCAACAGGAAGTTGTTTATATGAAATATACCCAAGCATAGTTAGCCCCGTAAAGAGCATTGCAATAAGTACTTTTCGTTTTATTATAAAGTTCATCTAAAATAGTTTCAGTTTAAAGTCTCTAGTTATCTTATGAAAACAACTTCACTTTTATTTTTTCAAAAACATAATAAACACACGGTATTACAACCAAGGTTAATAAGGTTGATGTGATCAAACCAGCAATAACTGCTATTGCCATTGGTGATCTTAATGCAGCACTTTCACCAATTCCAAATGTTAATGGAAGCAAAGCTAATATGGTTGTTAAACTGGTCATTATTATTGGTCTGATACGATTTTCACCTGCTCTTATGATAGAATCTTTTAGTGATAATCCTTGTGCTTTAAATTGATTAATCGCATCAACCAGAATAATGGAATCGTTTACAGCTATCCCGGCTAACATAATTATTCCAATATAAGCCATAATACTAAGTGTTTTTCCTAATAATAGGAAAGCCCAAATGGCTCCAACTCCTGCAAGTGGGATGGTAAGCAATATGGTAAATGGATGAATTAAAGATTCAAACTGAGAGGCCATTACCATATATACCAGAATGATTGAAAGTATTAAAGCAAAACTTAAGCTCGACATAGCTTCTTGTCTTTTCTGTTCTTCTCCTACAATCTCAATATTGTATTCTTGAGGAATATCAAGTGTGGTTAACTGCTCGCGTACCTTTGTAATAACCTGATCGAATGCAATTGAACGATCAACATCGGCCATTACTTTACCTATTCGGTTCTGGTTTCTTCGGAATAATTGTTTTGGCGAAACTGATTTTTCAATGTGAGCAACTTCATACAGTGGGACATTTTTATTTCCATTTTTTAGAGTAATAGAATTAAATTCAGATAAACTCATATCTGGCATTTTGACGGTAATATCATTCATTTCACCATCTTTTTCATATTTACCTGCATCTTTACCCATAAGCAAATCTTTTAACTGAGTAATGATTTCGTCTATACTCATATTATAAATACCTGCTTTATAACGATCTATAATAACATCAATTTCAGGAGCACCTTCTTCGATATTGGTTTTAATGTTAAGTAACTCAGGAATTTCTTGCAGTTTGGCTTTTATTTCAGATGATATCTGATCTAAAATATCCAAATCTTTTCCTTTAACTTCTATTACAAGAGGAGCTTCATCGGTTCCTAAAGTGGATTGCAGAGCTGTTTCGTCTCTTATAATTGAAATCTCAGCATCGGGAATGGTTCCCATTAATTCTTCGATAGAAGAAATAATATATTCCGATTCTTTCAGTAAATTATCTTTTAAATGAATTTTGAGAGTAGCTGTGTTTTCGTTCTGGAAAACTGATTTTTCGTTACTGCTTGAACTTGTTGGGCCAATCTGACTGTATACAATTTCCATTTTATCGCCCAACATTTCAGTTAACATAGACTCTACATTTTTAACCGTATTTGAAGTTCTTTCCAGTTTTGTTCCTTCTTTCAGTTTAATATCAATACTAAATTCACCGGCACCACTTTTTGGCAAATATTCAGATCCAACTTTCGGAAAAATAAATGCTGTTAGTGTAAGTAAAAGAACCGAAGAAATTAGAATTATTCCTTTATGATCAAGTATCTTCGATAATAAATTTCCATACCATTCAATACGAACAGACTTAATTTCTTTTTTATTATTTTGTTTTCGATAAGCATAGTTGAAAAGCATAGGAATTACCAAAATAGCTACAAATAATGAAGCCAGTAAAGAAAAAGCTACGGTCCAGGCCTGATCTTTAAATAGAGCTCCCGATGCACCATGTAAATACACGATAGGTAGAAATACTACAATGGTTGTCAGTGTTGAGGCTACAATTGCACCCCCAACTTCGGCAGTTCCTTGTATTGCAGCTTCGCGTACCGACATTCCCTGCTCCATATTCCTGAAAATATTTTCCATTACCACAATTGCATTATCAACCAACATTCCGGCGCCAAGAGCTAGCCCTCCAAGTGTCATAATGTTAAGTGATAGTCCGTTGAAATACATTAGATTGAATGTTGCAATAACGGAAATAGGGATCGCAAAACTTATGATCGCTGTTACTTTTAATCTTCGTAAAAAGATAAAAAGAACAAATACGGCAATTAAGATACCGACTAATGCAGTTTCCTGAACTTCGTCGATAGCAGTTTGAATAAACTCACCCTGATTTTGTACAATAATAAATTCATAACCAGGAAGCGCCTTTTTAATTGATTCAAAAGATTTGGTTAAATCTTCGACTGCTTTTACGGTATTAAATCCTGTTTCTTTATAAATTGATAATCCAACGCATCGTTTACCATTGATACGAACAATATTTTGAGGATCTTTATTTACAAAGCTTACTTTCGCAATATCTTTTAAGAATATTGGAGCTTTTTCAACAGAATTAGGATTTTGAGTGCTGTTTACCAGCTTGTAACTTAATATAATGTTTTCAATATCCTGAATATCTTCAACTAAGCTGGTACCTTTAATAATGTATTTTTTGCCCATTTCAACAATGGTACCACCTGAAACATTCCTGTTTACATTCTGAATTTCCTGGACAATTTGGCTCGTTGTTAATCCATATGCTTCAAGTTTATATTGTTCAGTTTCTATGAGGATTTCTTTTTCTTCTGTTCCGGTAAGAGTAACATCAGCAATACCTTCTAAACGGATTAATTCATTGCGGATATAATTTTCACCAGCTTTTCGAAGCTCATCCATATCTGTAATTTCGGGATGCAGCATTCCAATAATCATTACTGGCGATGCATTAGGATCGTGTTGAGTAATTGTAAACTCATCAATATCGGAGCTTTGAGTGAAAGCTGTTAAAGCTTTTTGCAGATCAAGAAAAGCTTCATCCATATCGCGTCCCCAGTTATATTCTACAGTAACACGTGCAGAACCAACCATACAAACTGATGAGACTTGCGATACACCTTTTTGGCGAATGGATTGAGCTTCTATATCCTCTACAAATTGTTTTTCTATCTCTTCCGGAGGGCGTTCTCCTGCTTTTATTTCGACAAATATTCTAGGAGCATTCATGTCAGGAAAAAGATCAACACTTAGTTTCCCAAATGAGATATACCCTAAAAGAATAATTGCAATAACAATCATCGAAACCGTTACAGGATTATTAACCGAAAATTGTGTGATTTTCTTCATGCCTTTATATTTCTAGCAAAGATGCCAAGACGCAAAGAAATTGTAAACTTTTTCTTATGGTATTTACAATCTGAATTTCTTTGGTTTTGTTATTTCTATGCATTAATTCAATTTTTTTGATCTGTTATCTATAAATCTAAATTCTAATATCTAAACTATTTAATAACTTTAACTTTGGAACGATTTCGAAGAGTTTCGAATCCTTTGATTACTAATCGATCGCCTTTTTCTAATCCTGATATAATTTGCACTTCATTTGGATTTTCTAGTCCAAATGTTACAACTCTTTCTTGTGCTAAAGCTTTATCAACTACAAATACTGTATTACCTCGTTGTTTAGAAAGAATAACATCTTTAGGAATCACAATAGTACTATCGGCCGATGCAACAATAATTTCACCTTTTGCAAACATTCCGGGACGCATTAAAAGATTTTTGTTGTTGATATTGATAATTGTTTTAAAAGATCTGGTATCAGCATCTATTGCAGGAGATATTTGTGTTATTTTACCTGTTAATGTATCATTTGGAATCGTGTAATTCGTAATCTTAACATTTTGTCCGGGTTTAATATATCCTAAATCTTTTTCGGCTAAGTTGATTTCCATATATAATTTACTATAATCCATTAATTTGAACATTAATGAATTTGCATCTATTTTGGTAGTAGGAGTATAATAAGGTAAATCAACAATTACTCCCGAAAATGGAGCTTTAATAAGCATTTTTTCTAGTCTTAGTAATGCATCTTTGTAGTTATAATCTGCATTGATATAATTAATTTCTGCATTCTTAAGCTCACTTAAAGTTACACCGCCTTTTTCGTACAGCGACTGCTGTTTCTCGAAAGTTTGTTTTGTAATCTCAAGATTTAGCTTCAAAGAATTTATTTTCAGGTTATTTTCATACTCTTTATCTTGTAATTCGATGATTTTATCACCTTCTTTCACATAATCGCCCAATGCATATTTTTTACCGGTGTTTGGGTTGGTAAGTAGCATATATTTTCCTGCAATTTCAGAGCGTTTACTTATTTCTTTTACAGGGTTTACAGTTCCTGTTGTTTCAATATATTTCTCGATTGATTTCAATTTTAAATCGATGACCGATACAGGGATTGAAATATCTTTATTCAAATCTTTTTCCTCGTTATTACAAGATGTGAATATTGCAATAGCAATGATGAATGTGATTAATCTTTTCATTGTATGATGTTTTTGTATGGTTGTATTTTAATTTTCTGAATTAATATTATTTTGAAACTCTTGAGGAACAAATGAAGTGTTATTTTCAAAATCCCAGAGCGATTGTATTTTCATGTTTAGCAATTCAAGCTTATAATTGATTAAAGCATTTGCCAGATCCATTTTCTTTTGCGAGAGTTGATTTTGATATCTTTCTAAATCGATACTTGTTAAATCACCATTTCGATATCTTTCTAGATTTATATCATATGTTAATTGTGCATTCTTTTCATTTTGTTTGGCAATGGTAATTTGTGAATTTAAATTCTGAAGATTTCGATAAACCTTGCGAATATTGATGACGATATCATCTTCGAGGCTTTTTAAATTTAACTCTTTAGATTCAACAGCAAGTTCAGCAGCTTTAATTCTGGCTTTTCTTTCTCCCCAGTCAAAAAGAGGAATTGAAAAAGTAACACCAACTTGAGGACTTCTAGTAGGTTTATCGTAAATATTTGCAAAATTTTCATCATTACCCATAATCCCAATTGAAAGATCCATATCTCCACGGAATTCGTTGGTGGCAGATGTTTCAATTAAATCAAATTCAGCATTGTTTAAATCAATTTTTCTTTGCGAAAGTTCTAAGCGTTGTGATAATCCATTCTCAATTGCTTTTTCTAGATCAACAATTACAGGTGTATAATCAATATCTGTTGATATGGCAATATCTTCATACAGAGATACTCCAATTAATTGTTTGAACTGATCTTTTGAGTTTTCTAAATCAACTCTTGCATTGTCAAGGTTTGATTGACTGGTGGCATAATTTAATTCGCCTTGCAATAATTCTTCCTGGGCTGATAATCCTGCTTCAACTTTACTTCTGATAATTTCAAAACTTACTTTCTGATTTGCAAATTCTTCTTCGGCTATCTGTACCGACATTTGTTTTTGATATATAGCATAAAATGCTTGAGTAACTTGTTGTTCAATATTTAACATTTGAATAGAGTAGGAGAGTGTTGAATTTTCAAGAGCAAGCTCCTGTCTTTTTAAATTCATTCTGGTCTTATTATAGGTAAACAAAGGTTGGTTGTAGCTTAAGTATAGGTTATTATCAAATCCTTCATATGTATTTGTAATTTTGGTAGGATTAAGAGGATCAGTAAAGTTATCGAATGTTTCCGATGAGGTTGATCTGTATTGAAAATCGTTCCTTAAACTTAATGTTCCATCTACCCATTTAATTGGTTGTGTTATAAGAAGTCCTCCTTTAGAGGTAGTGTTTTCTGAGTTATACCACTGCGAATAATATTCTTCGTATGTTTCACTGTTGGAATATTCGATAGGAGTAACATTTAGCGAAAAATGCGATTTTAACATTGCTAACTGAGCATTCAAATATTCCCGGTTTTGTTCCATGGTCAAACGGGATTGTTTTATATCGGGACTATTCTCTAATGCAATATTCATAGCATCTTCTAATGTGAGCACCTTTTGCCCTTTTGAAAGTAAAGCACAGATAATGAATGTTCCTGTAAGCAGTAATTTTATTCGTGACATATTATTTTATTTAATCGTTTTTAACCCATTTAATAGCGTCGGCAAAGATCATTTTACCAACCGATTTATTTGTTAATTCAACCTTTGCATTCTCTGGTGAGATATAGAATGTTCCCATATAGTTCCAGCCTTCATCTAATTCTTCATCGGCGAGTGTAATTTCGTCCATTCCATCGTCGTGATAAATCTTGAAATTGTAATTTGGTTTCCTTTTAGATCGATCCCACTCTATATTTATCTTTTCTATATTGCAATAAACATCGTAATATCCATCGTTTGGTAATTCTGCATTCCATTGAGCTATCCTGGTTCCTTCGCCAGTGCGAGTATACATTGCAGAACGAACATATTTGCCGTAAAATCCAGAACGAAGTACAGGTTTCCACTCCGATGGTGGATTCCAAAAATGTATTCCGGAATACTTGTAGCGGTCGACTTTATTTTTATGAATGACTGATCGTAAATAACTTTCGTTTGATTCTTGAATGTATTCAAATCCTTCGTCTTCATTGTCGACAATTATTTCGTTTTTACCAATCATTTCATTAAATAAAGGAATATCTCGTATTTCATCGAGCATGGTGACCTTTTTAAGCTCATCAAAACCTGAAAACTCATAAATAAGATTGTTTGGAAGATTCTCTGAAATATTGGTAAAAATATTCATTCTGGTTGGTTCTGTAGGAAATACAACACCAACTTCTTTAGCTGATTTTGCCGAGATAAATATCTTGGTAGCGAAGTCAGGTTGTTGAGGACCTTCAGCTGTAAAACTCCTTGAATTACTTTTATCATCTAAATCAATATTCATGGTAATGATGCCATCGATATCTTCAGGATTAGCTATCTTAAATCGGATTTGATATTTGGTATATTCACCATCTAAAACCTTATAAGTCTCTAAATCTTTAATTAAAAATCCTGCTAGTTCTTTTTTAGTAAACCATTGATCAATTTCAGTTGCAATAGAATCGCTGAATGTATTTTTAATTTCAGATTCGAGCTGGTTAAAATCAAAGCTTTTATGCTGATTGTTTTTGATAAGTTTATTTAGTAATCGGTTAAATTCTTTTTCTCCATAACGAGCTCTGAACAAAGAAAAAAGATAGTCTCCTTTAGCTAAAATAACATCGTTAATAGTAAGTGGATCACCATCTTCATCGTCTTCGTTTCCTTTTTCAACTCCTTTTCTTAATAAGTCGGCAAGACTTGCCTGTTTTAATTCAAGATTAATTTTTTCACCTTTACTAATCCCCCTGAAAAACCAACGATACGACGAGACACTATTTACATTTCGTTCGCGTAAATAAACTTCTAATGCGAGATTTAAAATTGGCCAATCTTCAGATTGTAAGCTGGTAATTTGTGTATAATAATGAGGAATTAATGAGTAAGTATATTTATCGACAACTTCCCTGAATTGATACCATTCTGTTGGTGGAGCCATTAAATTCCCGCGAACAAATCGTTTGAAAATACGGCATTGTAATTCTTCAGGAGATACTTCTTCGTTATTTTCTTTCATTCTTTTTTCGAAGCGATTCCTACGGTTACGGAAATCAGTTTCTTCCATAATAACTCCTTTTTCGGGATAGAGAATCATTTCAGGTTGCACCGCATCACTGGTAATTGACCATAAATGTTTATCGAGTGCAAAATGAATAGGAACTTCGGCAAAAGAAAATCGGTCGAAACCATAATTTAAATCCAGAAGAGTACCATACTCATCTCTTAATTCGCGAATTATTGCGGGCATGGTATCTTTAAATTCTGTAAAGTGTCGTAAATAGAATTCATTTCCTTTTGTAGTATATATCGAATACTCAACAGAATCGACTTTAACAGAATATTTATTATAATCAGCAATTAACAGACTAATTTTAGGTAAGGCATAAGTATTCTTAAATTGATATGTTCCAATATCTAAAGAATCGACTTCTCCTTGTGATACTGCAACCAAATCATTTGCTGTTTTAACTTTTAGGTTAAATAAGGTAAAATCGGGTTGATAAAATGCAGGTTTATTCGTTGCATATGTTACACCAGATTTAGGGTACCATAATGATTCGCTGGTTAAACAAACAAAATCTTTTTGAAGATAAGCAAAACGCTTTCTTGCTCTGAATATTTCCATCGGGAAATTATCCTCATAATCTTCCAGATTTTTATCGAGAAGATGTGTGTTTTCATTGATGCTTCCCTGGTATATAAATGTTATCGATTTGCTGTCGCCAACATTTAAATGATTAGCAATTTTTACCAGGTGTAAATTTCTGGTAAAGTCAACTTTCTTATTTTCAATTTCAATTGAACTGATGAATAATTCAGGATTCAAACTAAAAATTAAAGTGTCAATTGCTTGATTGTTTTTATTCGTAACATTCAGTTGTGTAGTTGATTTTATTTGATTCTCCAGGTGTTCAATGTCAATATTGCATTGATTGACATAAACTCTTAAAGCATTAGAATATTGGTTATTTAGAGCAATAAATTGTTCTTTTTGGCGGATGTTGTCTTTTTTCATATCAATGAATCGATATCCTAAATAAAATCCTAAAAAGATTAAGATTAAAGCAATAGTAACAGGCAAAAATTTAAACGATTTTGACTGAGGTAATCGATTAAGTTTTGATATGGTAAAAAAGATTAATCCAAGGCCTACAAGAAAGTATAAGCTTCGATGAAGTAAAATCTCGGTAAAATTTCCAAATCCTCCAATGGTAGAATGCATCATTGGGACTTTGTAGGCAATATAATCGAACAGGTGATAATATTTGTTTTGCAGGTAGAAAACCGTGAGTGCAATATACCCTAATAATAAGATAAAAGTTATGGCCTGATTTTTAAGAACTGTCATAAGAAAAAATGATAGTCCCAGGATGAATACCAATGTAGGAATACTAATAAAAATAGGGTATAAGAAAAATTCTAATATTCCTTTAGCTGAGTCGTTGCTTAAGAAAGAAAAACCCATTCCCAGAATCAGAATGATAAAATTCAATATCATGAAAACAGAAATTACTCCAATTGCTTTTCCAATGATGTATTGTCCATTTGTCATCGATCGGGCATAGATAACTTCTACCGTGTCATTTTTTCTATCCTGTTTTAAGAATTCAGATGCTAAGAAAACAGCAACAATAGCTTGTCCAAGATTTAGTATCATCAGATTTGCATACGGAACGGCAGCTGGTAAAGCTCGGTATAACCATGGGGCACCGCTTGATTCAACAAAAACAGCAACATTAAAAATGCCAATCCCAATAATAAATAAGCCTGCAAAAATTCTGAAAAACCAACTTCTAAGAAGGGTTTTCATTTCAAATCGGGCAACTATTTTAATGGTTTGAATCGAACTCATTTTAAAAGTGGTTTTTGTCAGTTAAATATTCCATAAAATATACATAAGCATGTTCTAGATCGGGTTCAATTTCAATAGCATTTTTTGCTTCTAATTGGTCACCAACCAACTGAACTTCCCAGCCTTCTTCTGATGGTATAGTAGATATGATGGCGTATTTTTCTTTTAGCATTTCATATTCAAAACCTGAAGTATTAACCTGCCAAACGTGACCTCGAGTTTTATTAATAAGTTCTTCAGGCGATCCTTTAAATCCAACTGTTCCCTTGTTTAGCAATGCCAGATCCTGGCAAACACTTGAAATATCTCCAACAATATGTGTCGATAGAATTATAATAACGTCTTTCTGGCTTATCTCAGAGAGAATATTTCTAAATCGGATTCGCTCTTCGGGATCAAGGCCGGTGGTAGGTTCGTCAACAACAATAATTTTGGGATCACCAATTAAAGCCTGAGCTATTCCTAATCGTCGCTTCATTCCTCCAGAAAGCTTATTGGCACTACGCTCGCGAACATCGAATAAGCCCACTTTATCGAGCCATTCATCTACTTTTTCAAGCCGTTTGGTTTTGTTGTTAATGCCTGATAAACCAGCTGCATAATTTAAAAATTCCCATGTTTTAAGTTTTGTAAAGAATCTAAAATCCTGAGGGAGATAACCTAGCATTTTACGAATTTCTCCTCGATCGCTCATTAGATTAAATCCATTTACATTAACATTCCCATTGGTAGGTTTCATTAATGTAACAAGAATTCGCATCAAACTCGACTTGCCTGCTCCGTTCGGACCAAGAAGGCCAAACATTCCATTTTCGATTTCTAGATTTATTCCTGAAAGTGCACGTTTCCCGTTTTTGTAAACCTTATCCAGATTTTCAATTTGTATTTTCATTCTTTCCTGTCCATTCAATAATTTATTGTCTAATAAACTATTGTTTAGGTTAATATTTTGATGTTAGACGACTAAGTTAGTAATCAGTTACAGATATTTCTTACATTTTTTTAATGTAAAAAATAATATTTAACTTAATTTAACTAAATCAGTGTCTTATAAAAAGGCAAGTTACAAAGAATGATCCTTTTTGAGGATCATTCTTTAGAATAAATATGAGTGATGTGGTTTATTTTATTTGGTATGATTCAAGATAAGCATCAATATCGAGTGCTTTACCTGTTCCGTTTATAAGTCTATCATTCCAGTCGAAATACTCTCCGGCACTGTAAAAATGTTCGGCTAAATATTTTCCTACTTCCTTATTAAAAGCATAATCTTTTCCAAATTTTTCTTCCAGGGTTTGGTGTACTTGTCGAGCAACTACGTCGGCAAGTAAATAATTTTGTAAATACAGTGGATAGGTTACATAAATAATGTTGTTAAGATCTTGGGTTCTGATTTCTTCCGTTTCAATCATCATATATTTTCTGGCCAATTCTTTTTGTATTTCATTATAGGTTTTATCAGGATGTAAATATAATTCGGTTTCGCGCATAAAATTTAATAAGTGATAACGAATAAAAGCAGGAGCGTATTTATTTACTATTTTTTGTTTTTCGGCAATTTGTTCTTCTGTTAGGTTAGTATATTCTTTTAACCATTCAGGGTTTCGAGTAAAATAAGCTGATGTTTCAGCCATTCCTTCAGCAAACGAAGGATTTGCATTTCCTGGAACCCATTCGTAACCTTCTAAAATAGGAGTGTTTATGGTGTTGTATAAACCATGTAATCCATGCCCCATTTCGTGCATCCAAACACCAATATCCATTCCTAAAGTCATTACAGCACGGAAATCGTTAGGGATGTTTATCATTAAACCTTGTCCGCCTATACCTTCCGGCAATTGTTGCTCCACTAGTTTCGCTGGTAAAGTATTATAATCAATTCCGATATTCGCAAGAGATGTTTTTACCAGCTCAATATTGTTTTCGTTTTTTAGATCAGTAGCATCAATATTTCGGTAGTACATTCCAATAAATGTAAAGGCATTTCTTTGCCCAAATTTTTCAATGTTTTGTTCCGTTTTTATTTCTTCAACTAGAGTTTTGTATGCTTCTTGTGATGATTGATCCATTTTTTCAATGAAATCCATAAACCAATCATAACCTAATCCATTTGTTTCAAAAATTAAGTGAACATAATTATCAAAGCCTAGTTCAACTGATTTTTTATTTCTAAGTTCAATCAATTGAAGCATTTTATCAGGAACTTGATCTGATGAACCTTCATTACCTTCTTTAACTTCTAACATTTTTTCTAGTTCGCCTCGAAGTCTCATGATTTCGACATCGTATTCCACTTTAGCTGCCAGTAAAACACTATGCCATTTGATAACTCTAGCTCTGAGGATAGTATCTTTTATCTCTGTGTTTTTAGGATACCATTCCTGAATTAAAGTATTTAGTGTGTCGTTAATCAATAAATTGTAGAATTTATCTTTAGGTGTTTCTAAATCATATTCTTCTTCAGCAGCATAAAAATTCCAGTAGGCATCGCCCAGTTCGAAAGCTGTTTGTTCGTATCTGTTTTCAATATCATCCAGAAACTTTTTTAAATTAGGTGAACTGGACAAACATGATGATGAAGTTAAAATAAGAAGTAGGAGAGTTAATAAGTGAGAAAGTTTATATTTCATAATAAATACTTATTTAATGAATTGAATAATTTGTCTGTTATATGATTTAAAAAGAATTATTTGGTTTAATTTATAATGTTCTTTTTATATCATTCAAAATCCATTCTAATTGATCATCGGTTTCAAGATTCGTATTATTTATATAGAAATCAGGCTTTATACCATATCCGTCGGGAGTAGTTTTGTAGGGCGAATTGACCGTTAATAAGCCAACTTTCATGTTTAGTTTTGAATTAGGAAGTTCAATGATAGCGCGTAATCCTGCAACAGTTCCATTGTATGCTCCTCCGGTTTCGTTGCCAACAAAAGAGGCTCGGTTTGCAGCATCTAAATTTGTTGATAGTATGCAACTAGCCGAGAAACTTGTTGCATTGATTAAGACATATATTTTTCCTTTAAAATTATTGTCTTTGGGTTTAGTTTTTTTAGAACTTTTAAAAGCAAAATATGGTACACCATCATATTTTCTTACTTTAGATAGCTGTATTCCTGCAAGAATTGGATAAAACAATACAGCGGCTGATTTAACAACTATAGAACTGGAATGAAAATATGGATACAAGAAACTTGTTCTTCGGGTCATTTTTGATTTTTCGATAAAAACATATTCTTTATTTGTTAAATAAGAATATAATTCGTGTATTTCTGCTAATGAGCCACCGAGATTATTTCTTAAATCAATAATTAAGTATTCAGATTTTGCAGAATCTATTTTAGCAAAAGATTCTTCGTAAAATTTCTTGTATTTACCTCCTTCAAATCCCCTGATTTTTATATAAGAAACCTCGGTAATGGAATCTATATCTATGAATTCAAGGCTTCTGTATTTTTCTTTTTTGTACTTGTCGTAAGCATATTTCTGTTCCCAGACTTTTCTTTGTTTTTTGCTTTTTCTGTCAAGTTTTTCTTTAGGTTCAGGTTTTGTTGATATAGTATCTGTGCTATCTTTTTTAATGTCCGATTCCTTTCTCTTATGTGAAAATAAGTAATGAGAATAAATAGAGTCGTTTTTCAACAAGGTTATTTTAATGCTGTCTTTAAGTTCATGTGTATTTAAATATAATCTGCTAAAAGACGTCATCGTGTATCGTGGTACAAAAGTTTTATTGTAACCATCGCCGGTAACCAGGCTTTGAAATGATGAAACTAAATCTTCTGTTTTTTCATTATCCACACTAAGCACTTCTGATCCCTCAATAATTGTACTGTCTTTGCCATAATTCTTACTGATAACTAACTTGTTATCTATATTATCGAAAGCGTATGGTTTAAAAGGATTTACAACACGTCCATTTTCTTTTATTTCTTTTTTGGTTTGTTTTATGTTGGGAGTATTGGCATAAGTATGTCCTTGCCTGATACTTGCGATTGCAGGAGCTAACTGCTTATAAAAATCAATACTCGACATAGGTTCTTGTATACTATTCTTAACCTTGCTAAATTCTTGGTATAATGAATCTTCGCTTATATACCAATATAAATCCGGGTGCAGCTTTTTAATTTTCTTATAAGCAAAATCAACATCGCTTTGGAGCTCTTCAGGACTATGTAATTTGGAAATACTTTGATTATACTTTTCTACAGAAGTACAACTTGTAAATAATAATAGGAGAAGGTAGATGAACTTGTTTTTAGACATAATATGTTTTTATATGATTTTAGAAAATGCTGTTAAAACTAAAAAAATACGATTTAGTAAAAAAGGATTGTTTACATATAATGGAGATATATTTTAAAATGATAAAGTAAAAGTCGTATTTGAATTTTGCTCGGATTGAACAGAAATATTACCGCCATGTAAATGTATTATTTGTTGGGCAAGGCTTAATCCAATGCCTGATCCATTCTCTTTGTTTGTATAAAAAGGTAGAAAAATTTTATCCATTTCATTTTCTTCTATACCAAATCCATTATCTGTTATTGTAATACATGATTTGTTATCATAGTAAAAAGCTTTTAATACAATTCGCTTATCCTGAACATTTTTTAAGGCATGAATTGAATTCGTGATTAAGTTAATGATGATTTGTTCCAGCAAACTTTCATCGGCATTAATACTCATGCTAATAGGTTCAATTACAATATCAAATTGTATATCTTGTAACTCAATTTCGTTTATTAGTAGTTTCTTTATACGACCAAATAAGTTATTCAACTTTATTTCTTTGATAACAGGTTGAGGAATCTTGGTAAGTTTCTTATAGTTCGTTACAAAATCAGTTAGATTAGAACTTCTTTTTTCGATTGCCTGAATACCTTCTAAAATATTTTCTAATTGAATTTTATCAATGTTTTCATTCTTTAATTCATCTGATAATGTTTCATAAATAGTCGATGAAAGAGATTTTATAGGACTTATTGAGTTCATGATTTCATGTGAAATTACACGAATGACTTCTTGCCATGTTTTCATCTCTTTTTCTTGCAACTCACTTTTTACATTATAGAAAGTATACAATTTGATTTCTTTATCCTTTATTTTAAAGTGAGTTAAATTTATTGAGATCGGAATATTCTCACCTTTAATATTGAATATGTGTACGAGCGAATTGTCAAGTGTAACTTTTTGAAGGATGTTTTCTAATGAAATGTGTAGTTGATTTATATGCTTAATATTCTGAATGTTTTGCTTAAAAATAGTATTGATAAATGAATTATGAAATTCTATATTTTTATCGTTAATAGCTAAAACCCCAACATTAACACTTTCAAGCAAATATGAAAGATAATATTCATTAAATAACTTTTCTTTTTCGAGACTTTTATATTTGGATGATAGATTGTTTGAAATGTTCTTAATTAATTCTTCATTAAGATTATAAGAGGTGTTGACTAATCTATCTTCTGCATCTTTTAATGTAATATTCTTTAAATAGTGAATGATTTTCTGATTCTTTCGCTGTACATAATAGTACAATATGAATCCTTGTCCAATAAGTATAGCAATAAAATAGAAGGTAGTAAATTGTAAGTTTTCTTTTTGAGTGCTAAATGCAATTAAAAGACTAACCACAATAATTAGTATTATCTGAGTAATAAGACTTATTTCGAATTTCTTATATTCCATGTTTTTTCATTTTACGATATAGAGTAGCTCTGGTAATACCAAGTTGGTTGGATGTTTCCGAAATATTATAATTAAACTTTCTAAGAGCATCCTGAATAATTCTTTTTTCGTTAGTGTCTAAATTAAAAGTACGTGTTTGAGAAGTTTCAGTGCTTAAGGCCTGATTAATTTGAATATCTTCTTGTTTAATGACATCGTTCTCACATAATATAAGTGCTTTTTCAATAGTATGCTCAAATTCTCTTATGTTTCCTGGCCAGTTATGCTTAATTAGTAGGTCAATTACATTTGGATAAATTTTAATATCTTCTTTTTGATATTTTCTTTTGTATTTCTCAAGAAAGAACGAAGTAAGCGCAGGTATATCTTCTTTTCTTTCTCTTAATGGAGGTAGTTCAATTTGGATGGTATTAATTCGATAAAGGAGATCTTCCCTGAATTTTGATTGATTAATCATTTCGTATAATGGCATGTTCGTAGCACTTATAAGTCTTATGTTAACCGGAACAGGCTTATTTGAACCTACTTTATAAATTTCACGATTTTGTAAAACAGTAAGTAATTTAGCTTGCTGCTCAATGGGTAAATTTCCAATTTCATCTAAGAATAGAGTACCTTCCGAAGCTATCTCAAAACGGCCTGTTCGGTCCTTATTCGCACTGGTAAACGAACCTTTTAAATGTCCAAATAATTCACTTTCAATTAAGGATGAAGGAAAGGAGCTAATATCAACAGAAACAAAAATATCGTTGGCCCGATTAGATTGTTTATGAATTTCACGTGCAATGATTTCTTTCCCTGTTCCGTTTTCTCCCAGAATTAAAATATTCGTTTCTGTCTTAGCAACCTTCTGAATGGTTGAAAATACCTTTTGAATAGATGCAGATTCACCAACAAATAATCCATACGATTTTGAGATATCGTATTTTAGTTGTTGTTGTTTGTTTTTAAGCGTTTTTATTTCAATTTTAGACTGCTTTAATTTAACAGCATTTTGAATAGTGGCTAGAATTTTTTCATTATCCCAGGGTTTCTCGATAAAATCCATTGCACCTTCTTTTAGGGTTCGAACTGCGAGTTCCACATTGCCATAAGCAGTTAAAAATATAATGGATGAATCGGGCGAGATTTCTTTGATACGCTTCATCCAGAAAATCCCTTCATTACAATTATTAATTCCTGAAGTAAAATTCATATCCAAAACAATTACATCATAATCTTTCGATGAAACATTACTTGGGATCTGTTCCGGGTTACTTATTGTATCAATTGTTGAAAAGTGTTTTGATAAGAACATTTTAAGAGCCAGAAGAACTTCTTTATTATCATCAACAATTAGAATATTTGCTTGCATGTATTTATTTGGTGTTTAAAAACAATACACAAATGTATTAATATTAAACATCAAAATCAAATTAAATTTTAATAATAGTCATATAATCAATGATATATGATTTCGGAATAAGATTGGCATACACCTAACTGAAAAATTAGATTTATTCATTAAATTTATAGACCATGTTTAGAAATTATTTAAAAATAGCTCAACGAAATATCTTAAAACGAAAAGTTTTTTCTTTAATCAACATCGTTGGTTTATCGGTTAGTATTGCTGTTAGTATTTTAATATTACTTTATGCTGTGCACGAATTATCATACGATAGTTATTATGATAATGTTGATGCTAAGTATCGTGTTGTTTCGCATGTAATACACGGTGAAGAAGAGTATACCAATAATGTATCGAATGGAACACTGGCAGGCGATATTTTAGAAATAATCCCTGGGGTTAAAAATGCTTTCCAGGTATATATTGATTTTCCATATGTTCAGGTTGGTAATGAAACATATTTAGAAGACAATTATGATGTTTATTATGCCGGGGATGGAATATTTGATTTTTTTTCAGTAAAATTCACTGAGGGGAATCCTGAAACGGCATTGAAAGAACCTTTTTCTATTGTTCTTACAGAGACCTATGCTCATAAATATTTTGGGGATTCATTAGTATTGGGTAAATCCTTATTGGTTAATTCAAAATTGGAATATAAAGTAACCGGAGTTGTAAAGGATTTACCTGAAAATACTCATTTTAAGTTTAATATCTTATTCTCCTTACCATCTCTTTTAAAGACTTATGGTTTAAATGATTATCATCCATTTAGAAATTCTTTTATAACTTATGTTGAATTCTCACACAATGAGAATATTGAACAAGTTGAGAAAAAGATAACAGAAATTTCATTGAGTTATTTACCTCCTCAATTAAAAGAAATGATTACTGTTTGGAAAACTTTACAGCCAATAAAAGATATTCATTTAAAATCTGATTTTGAAGATAAATACAAGGGAGGAAATATTAAAATTATCTATATTTTCTCATCCATTGCCATATTAATATTACTACTTGCATGTATTAATTATATTAACTTATCTACTGCCCAATATTCTTCAAGAACAAAAGAGGTTGCTATAAGAAAAACAACAGGAGCGAACAGGAGTAGTCTGGTTAAGCAATTTATTACTGAATCGGTTATAATAATATTACTAAGTTTAGCAACAGCAATCGTTATTGCCGAATTTTTCTTGCCAATATTTAATACAATTATAAATTTCCAATTAAAAATAGCATATTTCGAGAAATGGTATAATGTACTTCTTATTCTGGGAGTAGGATTTCTTGTAAGTTTGATTTCATCGCTATATCCTGCATTTTATCTTTCGTCATTTAAAGTTGTTGATGTATTTAAAATGAAAATTCGTATTGGTAAAGGAAATATTAACATTCGAAGAGTTCTGGTTGTATTTCAATTTACTGTGACTGTTTTTTTGATTATTAGTACTTTAATAATTAGTAAGCAGCTTAATTATGTGAATAATAAAGATTTGGGATTTAATAAAAATAACTTAATGACTGTTAGGCTAAATAATAAACAGGCTATTAGTCAATTAGAAGTATTAAAAAATGAAATTGAAAATCTTTCTTGTGTTCATTCATCTACAGTTAGTTCTAATTTTCCAAGTGGTACAGCTAGTTGGGAGAATATATTTGAATTTGAAGGCCATGAAAGTGAGCAATTTGATGTAATGCCATTATTAGATGTTGATTATAATTTCTTAGAAACAATGCAAATTAGTTTATCTAGAGGGCGAAATTTTTCTACAGAATTTTTTACTGATTCAAATGCAGTATTAGTTAATGAAACTTTGGTTAAATTAATGAATTGGAAAGAACCAATAGGGAAGAAAATTATTGAGAGAGTTGAAGATAAGACTTATACATATCACGTGATTGGAATTTTTAGGGATTATCATAAGGAATCGTTACATTCTGCTGTGAAGCCAATGATGCTTAGGTTAGCGCAGAGAAAAAGATATTTGTTGGTTAGATTGACTCATGATTTTTCAGAAGAAAATATTCAAGAGATAAAAGCAGTTTGGGATAAGTTTTGTCCAGGCAAACCTTTTCAAAATATTTTCATTGACGATGCCTTTGATAGGCTATATCAATCAGAAAGAAATTTATCAAATATTTTTATTTACTTTTCGGTTATTGCAATAATCATAGCATGTTTGGGACTATTAGGTTTAATAACTTTGTTTACTCAACAAAAAACAAAAGAAATATCTATTAGAAAAATACTTGGTGCAAAAGCTTCTAATATAACATTGATATTAACCAAGGAGTTTATTATACTTCAACTTATTGCTAATGTAATAGCAATGCCTGTTGCTTATTTTGCTATGAACAAATGGCTGGCTGGTTTTACTTTTCATGTTAAAATTGGCTGGCTTGTTTTTGTATTAGGAGCCGTGATAACAGCTATTATTTCTATTGCAGCAATTAGTATTCAAACTTATAAAGCTGCAGTTTCTAATCCATCAGAAAACCTTCGTTACGAGTAGTTTAAAATGATAAAGTAAAGGTCGTATTTGAATTTTGCTCCGATTGAACAGAAATACTACCTCCATGTAATCGCATAATTTGTTGAGCAAGGCTTAGTCCAATTCCTGAGCCTTGTTCTTTCGTTGTAAAAAACGGAATAAATATCTGATCCATAATATCTTTTGGAATTCCTGCGCCATTATCGCTAATTTCTAAATGGGGTTTACCTTTATGATTAATAAATGCTCTTAAGTTAATTTGCCCAGATTTTCCTGAAACTGCATCTACCGAGTTTTTTATCAGATTAATAAAAGTTTGTTCAATGTATCTTTTATCAGCATTAATCTCCAGATCAATTGGTAAAATACTGATGTTAAGCTTAATTTCTTTTGTCTCAAGTTTTTCTTTTAACAAGAGTTCCAGGTTATAAAAAAGCTCGGCAACTTTAAATCTCTCAAAGTTCATTGTTTTAAGAGAAGAAATACTACGGTAGTTATTTACAAAATCAACCAATCCTTCACCTCGTTTAGTTATGATGTGTAGACCTTCGGTTGTTTTTGAAATGATATGATCTGTAATTTCGGTTTTTGTGATAGCCCTGTTTTGTTCTTTTATAAAAAGCTTTTCTAATGAATTGGATAAAGAGGTAATAGGAGATATGGTATTGTTAATTTCGTGTGTTAGTATTCGAATTAATTTATGCCACGATTCGATTTCTTTTTCACTAAGTTCTGTTTCTATATTTTGAAACGAAACTAGTTTTAACTGATCATTCTTGATTTTAAATTCTGAAATTTTTATGGACAGTGGTAATGCTTTTGTTTGGCCTTTAATCATCATTGATTTCTCATCTCCAGAATGACTGTTCTTTAAAAAATGATAGAAATTAGGATGAATATTTTCAATTTCTTCAATCTGGTGTATCTTTTTTATATTAAGAAGCTCGGTAGCACTTTTATTAATTAAATCAACATGACCCGAACTATTAATTGTAATAATTCCTGTTTGTGCATGCTCTATAACCGTTTTATAATATGACTGTTGGATTTCTTTTAATTCGGTTATATTAAATAACTGATCTCTGATATAGTTAATATTATTTTGAAATTCTTGATTGATATAAGGAAATACTTTATCGTGAAATGCAAACGAAGCATCTTGAGTTTTTAGTGCAGCAAAAAAGTTTACAATTTCGCGGTTAAAACGATTGATATATTTTAAAAGCAAACCAATTTGCACGATTAGTAAAGCGATCAGGCTGAGTACTGTAAAAAGTTTTTCTGGATTACGAAAAAACGGAACAATGCTAATGCATGTTACAAGGATGAGAATTATCCTTACCAGTATGTTGATATAAAAATTTTTACTTAACACGATTATAAATTGTATTTTTTAATCTTATTATATAATGTTTGACGTGTTAATCCTAATTCTTTGGCAGCATCTATCATCTTACCGGAATTATTAGCTAAAGCTCTTTGTATAGCTGTTTTTTCAATTTCTTCAAATTTTAACGGCCATTCCGATGATGTTTGCACAGATTTAAGCATAAAATCGCTGGGCTGTAATGTATTGCCAGCACACAAGATAACTGCTTTTTCTATCGTATGCTTAAGTTCGCGGATATTGCCAGGCCAAGCGTAGGATTGCAATGTATTTATTGCATTATGACTTAATTTCAAGAAAGGCTTTTCGTATTTTGTTGTGAATATCTTTAAATAATATTCGGCGATTGGAATTATATCATCTTCTCTTTGTCGTAGTGGTGGAAGTTCAATTTGTAACGTATTTATTCGATAATATAAATCTTCACGAAATAAACCTTCCTGAATGAGCTTGTCAAGATTCTTATTAGTTGCTGAAATTAATCTTACATCAATTTCTGTTGATGAGTTGCTTCCTATTGGAGTTATAGTTTTATTTTGCAGAGCAGTTAGCATTTTGGCTTGTAGTGAGGTAGGGATATTCCCAATTTCGTCTAAGAATAAAGTGCCTTTATTGGCAATTTCAAATCTGCCTGTACGGTCTTCTTTTGCATCGGTAAAAGATCCTTTTTTATGTCCAAAGAGCTCACTTTCAAATAATGTTTCAGGAATAGATCCTAAATCTATGCCTATCATAGGGTTAGATTTTCGCTTCGATTTTCTATGGATTTCTTTGGCGATAAGTTCTTTACCTGTTCCGTTCTCGCCCAGTATAAGAACATTTACTTCGGTTCCTGCAACTTTCTCAATCAGATCAAAAACCTCTTTCATTTTAGATGAGAATCCAATGATCTTTTCGGTGGGTTTATTTATTTCATTGCTTAATGTATCTTTTTCTTTCGAAAGTTTCTTAATCTCTAGTTGCGATTCCCTGATCTTTAAAGCAGACCTTAAGGTGCTTATTAGTTTTTCGTTATTCCATGGTTTGATTACAAAATCAGTAGCTCCTTCTTTAATGGCTTTAACTGCTAAATCAACATCTCCATAAGCTGTTATGAAAATTACAATCGCATTTTCGTCTGCTTTAAGTATTTCATGTAACCAAAATATTCCTTCATTTCCGGTATTTAATCCTGCCGAGAAATTCATATCAAGAAGAATAACATCATACTCTTCTTTTTTGTATTCAGATAAAAGAGAATTGGGATTAGATATTGTTTTGACGACCTCAAATTCGTTATCTAATAATATTTTTAATGAACGTAAGATGTTTTTATCATCATCTACAATTAATATCTTACCTTTAGATAGCATTATATACTTAAAAATTGAATTGAACGTAAAATAAATTTACCTAAATGTAAAAATATTTTACATTTTAAAAAAGTTTAATTAATTGAGTGAGGTTTAAAGCGCAGATTATCAATGAATAAATTATGTTGGCATTTTTATTGGCATATTGAGTAAAAATGTTAAATAAAAATTCAAAATTATGTTACGCAATTTTTTTAAAGTATCTATACGGAATCTAATTCGAAATAAGACCTACTCATTGATTAATATTCTGGGGTTATCAATTGGTATGGCCTGTAGTATCTTGATTTTTCTCTTCATCATGGATGAATTGAGCTATGATCGTTATCACGAAAAGTCAGATCAAATTTATAGAGTAGGTGTTGACGCAATGTTGCAGGGCAATGAAATGAAAGCTTTTGTTACAGGCGCACCAGTGGGAAGAACCTTTGTAAATGAAATTCCGGAGTTTATTAATTCAGCCAGGGTAGTTCGGTTCGAAGATGTTACTATTAAAACTGGTGATAAAAAGTTTACTGAAAATAATGCGTTTTTTGTTGATAGTACTTTTTTTGACATGTTTACTGTAGAATTTATTAGTGGGAATTCAGATAAGGTACTAAATATGCCCCATACAATATTACTTACAGAATCGACAGCTAAAAAATATCTTGGAAGTGATGATGTTGTTGGGAAATCAATGAATATTGAGAACGAGGAATATCTTATTCAAGGAATAATTAAAGATTGTCCTGTAAACTCACATTTTCATTATAATATTCTGGTTTCTGCAGTAAGTGCTCCGTTTGCAAATTTTGAAACCTGGATGTCGAATGATTTTTCATATAACTATGTTTTGCTTGAGAAAGGAGCGGATAGTGAAAAGTTAACCGAGAAAATGTATGAAGTCTCTATGAAATATATAGGACCTGAGATAGAAGCAGTTTTTGGGACTTCTGCAGATAATTTAATAAATGTAGATGGTAATAGTTATGAATACGTATTGCAGCCCATAACCGACATCCATTTAAAATCGCATACTACATATGAAATAGAGCCAAACTCCAATATAGTTTACGTTTATACTTTTTCAATCATTGCAATATTTATTTTGTTTGTTGCTATTATAAACTTTATGAATCTTTCAACAGCACGTTCGGCAACAAGAGCTAAAGAGGTTGGTATTCGAAAAGTAGTTGGAGCCTTTAGGATGAGTTTATTTAAACAGTTTCTTTTTGAGTCTATTGTTATGAGTGTTATTTCATTAATAATAGCTATGATTATTATTGAATCTGTGTTGTCTGTTTTCAATAGTTTTACTTTAAAAGAATTAACCATCGGATATTTTTCAAACTTATACGTTTTACCTGCTCTTCTTTTATTGGCAATTGTTGTTGGTGTATTGTCAGGATTATATTCTGCCAGCTATTTATCGTCAACAAAAATTCTGAATGTTATTAAGGGTAAAATTTTGTCTGGAAATACACACAGTTGGTTTAGAAGTTTCTTGGTGGTTTTTCAGTTTTCGGTTTCTATAGCTTTATTCATTTGTACTTTTATAATTTATAATCAGCTAAATCTTTTAAGAAATAAAGATGTTGGATTTAATAAAAAGAATATTGTTGTAATTGAAAATATGGGTGAATTAGGGAACTCGTATCAATCCTTTAAAGACGAATTAGAAGCTAATCCGATTGTTAGAAGTATAAGCACTTCTAGTTCATTGCCGGCAAGAAGTATTGGAGGATTGCCATTGGCAATTGAAGGGGATGCTTCGAATAAAGTGTATGCGCCTAGGTTATTTGCTGTTGAAAACAGTTTTATGGAGTCATATGAACTTAAATTAAAAGAAGGAAGATTTTTTTCAGATGATTTAGCAAGTGATTCATTCGCTATTGTTCTTAACGAGGCTGCTGTTAAAGAGTTTGAATTGGAAGATCCTGTGGGTAAAAGACTGGTGACGAAATTTTATGGTCATGTTTTTCGTTGGAATATTATCGGAGTTGTTGAAGATTTTAATTACAGATCTTTTCACGATGATATTGATGGAGTTGTTTTAACATCGTTTGCAGTTAGTGTTCCAAGCTTGATATCAATTAAGCTTAATACTGAAATCAATGAAAGTTCATTAAAAACCATCAATAAAGTATGGGATAGTTTTGCAGAAGGAACCCCTATGGATTATTATATTATGGAAGATGATTTTGATAATCTTCATAGCGAAGAGTTCAGAACCGGTGATATATTTGTTGTTTTTTCTATTCTGGCAATATTTATAGCATGTTTAGGATTGTTTGGTTTAGCTTCTTTTATGGCAGAAAATAAAACCAAAGAGATAGGTATAAGAAAAGCACTGGGAGCATCAACTCGAAAAGTGGTAAGTATTTTAATCGTACAATTTACAAAATGGGTATTATGGGCAAATGTAATAGCTTGGCCTGTTGCCTATTTGTTTATGAATAATTGGTTGCAAAATTTTGAATATCGAGTAAAAATCCAATGGTGGGTGTTTATTGTATCAGCTATTTTGGGATTCTTTATTGCTATAACTACTGTTAGTTTCCAAGCTCTAAAAGCAGCAAGGGCAAATCCTGTGAATAGTTTAAGATATGAGTAATTAAAACGATAAAATAAAAGTTGTAGTGTAATTAGAATCGGAAGAAGATACAACATAGATATTACCATTGTGTAATCGCATAATTTGACGAGCAAGGCTTAACCCTATTCCGGAGCCTTGCTCTTTTGTTGTAAAAAATGGCATAAAAATTTCGTCGATAATTTCCTGGTTAATCCCTTTCCCGTTATCACTGATTGTAATTAGTAATTGATTATTTTTATCTTTTGTTGAACTCATCTTTATCGAATTGGCATCTGCTTCAAGCGCATTTTTAATTAGATTAATAATGATTTGTTCTATTTGATTTTTATCAATAAGAATGTGCTCCGTTAAATGATCTTCAGGTATCTTAAATTCAATTTTTTTATTTTCGAATTCGTTTTTCCAGAATGATTTTATGTTTTCAAATAAATCTTTAATGATGATCTTTTCAAAGTTAGGTTTTGGTAATTTTGAAATTGATCTGAATTTATCGACAAATTGTTGCAATCCAATATTCCTTTCTTTTACTATCTTTAATCCTGATGAAATATCACTGATGATCTCGTTATTTAAATGATCTATCTGAACTATTTGGTTATTGTCAGGGTTGGTGATTAACTCATTTAAAGTATCTATGGTTGATGAAATAGGCCCGATAGAGTTCATTATTTCGTGACGCAGAGTATGCACCAGTTTTTGCCACGATTCCAGTTCTTTTTCATCTAATTCATTTTTAATATCATGTATAGAAACAATTCTTAATTTCTCATCTTGGGTTTTAAAATCTGCCGAACGAAGTATTAATTGCAGCAACTCTTTGTTCGCATTATTCGAAAGTGTAATTTTAATTAATTTGTGTTCTGTAGGAGAAAGTGTTTTTAAAATCTCTGCAAAATTAGGGTGAAAAACATTGAGTTCTTTAATATTTACAATATTGTTAAGCTTGAATAGATCTTTTAAAGCTTTATTAGCAAGTTTTACACTTCCTTTTTCATTAAAACTTAACAAACCAACATTGGCTAATTCTGTTATGGTTTGGAAGTACTGATTTTCGCGAGCGCTTTTTTCTTTCAGTTTTAATATTTGATTATTTACAGTTTGTAATCTTCGACTGAGTCGCATATAATTTATATGCTGAAACTCATTGGTTAATAAAATTGAAGAATCATCGTATTTGAGTGAATCAAAAAAAGCAATTAAATCACGATTTAGGTAATTTAATCTTCTAATTAGCAATATAACCTGTATGATTAATGCTCCAACTATATTTATATTGATAATAATATCTTGAAACTTTTTATGAGCAAATGGTAGTAAAAAGCAAGTTGCAGCAATTAATATAACTCTGATAATAATATTATAATAAAGGTTTTTAAATATCATATCTCTCAATTTTTCTGTATAAAGTCTGACGACCAATATTTAATTCTTTCGCTGTTTCACTTATGTTCCAGTTATTTCTCTGGAGTGCATTTCTTATAATGATTTTTTCTCCATCTTCGAGCGAAATAACTTTGTTAAGCTCATCACTCGTTGATACCTGTTTTTCGAAAAAGAAATCTTCAGTAGTTAATGTGTTTTCATTACATAGAATAACTCCTTTTTCTATGGTATGTCTTAACTCGCGAATGTTTCCTGGCCATGAGTAAGTAATTATTTTTTCAATGGCTTTATTATTGATTTTTAGTCCTGGTTTATTATATCTTTTTGAAAATAAATCTAAAAAATGATTGGTAAGAATAAGAATATCTTCTTTTCTTTCCCTTAGTGGTGGTAGATATATTTGAATGGTATTAATTCGATATAACAAATCTTCTCTGAAAAGATTTTCTACAATTAATTGATCTATATTTTTATTTGTAGCTGATATGAGCCTAACGTCGAGAGGTATTTTTGTATTAGAACCAACTTTAGAAATTTCTTTATTTTGTAATGCAGTTAAAAGTTTGGCTTGCATCGAAAATGATAGATTACCTATTTCGTCTAGAAATAGGGTTCCGCCCGAAGCTGCTTCAAATTTACCTGTTCTATCTTCTTTGGCATCAGTAAAAGCACCTTTGCAATGGCCAAAAAGCTCACTTTCAAAAAGAGTTTCTGTTAGCGAAGCCATGTCGATATTCATAAAAATCTCATTATTTCTTGACGAGAGCTGATGAATTCTTCTGGCTATAAGTTCTTTTCCTGTACCATTTTCTCCTAAAATTAAAACATTTGCATTGGTTTTGGCAACTTTGCTTACAGTACTTAAAACCTTATCCATTGCCGTTGAATTTCCTATTATAAAATCAAAATCCTGATTAATATTTTGTTTTAGGATGTGCTCTTTATTTTCAAGTTCTTTTACTTTTAATTTTGATTTCCGTAACTCAAAAGCTGCATTTAAAGTTGCCAGTAGTTTTTGATTATTCCATGGCTTTTCAATAAAATCAAATCCACCATTTTTTATGGCTTTTACGGCTAGTTCTGTATCTGCATATGCAGTTATTAAAATTGTTATGATTTCAGGATCTATTCTTGAGATTTCATTTAACCAAAACAAGCCTTCGTTACCTGTATTTATTCCTGCTGAAAAATTCATATCCAGAAGAACAATATCAACATGATTTGATCTAATGGTATGTTGAAGATTGCTAGGATTACTAATTGTTAAAACTTCGGTAAACTTGTATTTTAAAAATAATTTAAGTGAATTAAGAACACTTTGATTATCATCCACAATAAGTATGGTTCCTTCTCTAATATCCATAATAAATACTTTTGTAAATCAAAGCTATTGTTTATTTTCATTGATTCAAAATATGTTGTATGATTTTGGAACACTTGGTGGATGATTTTGGATCATAGTATGTAAAAGATTAAATTTAAAAATTCATTAAGTAATTGATTGTAAGCTTGAAAAAGTTTTTGGTATAAGATTAGATTTAATCATCTAAACCGAAAATTACTAGTTATGTTTATAAAGAATATTATTTTATCGATACGAATTATGTTAAGAAGCAAACTGTTTTCGTTTCTTAATATTGTTGGATTAGCTTTTGGATTGGCTTGTACAATTCTATTGTATTTATGGGTTACCGATGAATTATCATATAATACTTACCACGAAAAAGTCGATCGTATATTTATTGTTCAGCACTGGCAACATTATGGCGACGAAGATTATCATGTTTGGGTGGGACCTGGTCCTATGGCTGCAGCATTTAAAGAAAAATATCCAGAGGTTGAGGCAATTGCGCGATATAGTAGAGCTTATAATGGTTTAGTAAGTTATAAAGATAAAAAATTAACACAAGAGGTAGGTGCTGCTGATCCTGAAATTCTTGATATTTATACCTGCCCGTTTGTACAAGGAAGTAAGGAGGATTTTGCTTCAGGACTAGATAATATAATTATTTCAGAAGAGATTGCTCAACAATATTTTGGAGATGATGACCCCATTGGAAAAACATTGGTTGTTGATGGTAAATTTTCTTTTATCGTACAAGGAGTATTTAAGAATTTTCCAGATAATGTAAGTTTTGATTTTGATATTTTAATCCTCTTTGAAAAACTTAAAGATTTTGGACAGGATTTAGAGTCTTGGGGTACGAATTGGTGTTTTAATCTTGCTTTGCTTCACGAAGGAGTAGACTACAAAGAATTTGAGAAGAAAGCAGTTACCTTTCTTGATGAGATGAAGGAAAATCCGGAGGACCGTAAAAACGAAGTATTTTTAAATCCTTTAGCTAGGGTGTACTTGCATGACATTGAAGGTGGCGGTCGCATTGAAATGGTTCGTCTTTTTGGTATCATTGCTGCTTTTATTCTAATTATTGCTTGTTTTAATTATACCAATTTGGCTACAGCTAGAGCTGAGAACAGGGCAAAAGAAATAGCGGTTCGAAAAGTGATGTCTGCTTCAAAAGGCAGGTTAATTAAACAATTTTTAGGTGAGTCTTTAATTTTTACATTTTTAGCTCTTAATTTTTCGCTCATCATTGTTCAGCTTTTACTGCCAACATTTAATGAAATGGCTAATAAAGAGCTATACATGGATTATTCAAATATAACAATCATATTAAGTTTAATATTTATATGGTTGTTTACAAGTTTAGCAGCAGGAATTTATCCTGCTTTTGTATTATCATCATTTAAAGTAGTAAGCACATTAAAAGGATCCAAAGGAAATAGTTCTCGAGGTGGAGTTTTTAGAAAAGTGCTTGTAGTTATTCAGTTTTCGTTATCTATTGGGTTAATAATATGTACTTTAGTTGTTAATAAGCAAATAGAGTTTCTAAAGCAGAAAGATTTAAAGTTTGATAAAAACAACATGGTGTATGTTCAAATTCAAGGAAAAATGATGGATAGGTATGATATTATTAAACAGGGATTGTTAAATAATCCTAACATTCTTAGCCTTACAAGAACATCTCATCAATCTCCATTTATGGTAGGTAGTAATGGTGGTGGATGGCAATGGGAAGGGAAAGATCCAGATGTTAGTCCATTAGTATCAGCGATGGTTGCAGATGAGAATTTTATTAAAACATTTAAAATTAAGCTTTTCGAAGGTAGATATTTTTCTCCCGAATTTAGTTCAGATACTGCTAGTGCCAGCACAAAGGTATACAATATCGTAATTAATAAAATGTTTGCCGATATTATTGGCGATAATGCGGTTAATAAGATTTTGCATCGCGGCGGGACATATAAATTCCCTGTAATTGGAATTATTGATGATTTTGCATATTTACCGGCAAATCAAATGAACAGGCCGTTAGCTATTTATTTTTATGAAGGTGAATATCGTTATATTTTTATTCGGGTAACTGGAAACGAAATAGCAGAAACAATTAAATATATTCAGTCAGTATTTGAGGAATATAACCCTGGTTTTGTATTCGATTATGGTTTCTTAGCTGAAGGATATGAAACTTTATATAGTGATGAAGAACGTGTTAGTAAGATTATGAGATCGTTTACCATTTTTGCAATTTTAATCTCATGTTTAGGATTATTTGGTTTGGCGGCCTTTTCGGCACAAAAGAAAACTAAAGAAATTGGAATAAGAAAAGCTTTAGGAGCTCCAGTTATGAACATTATCTTATTGCTTTCGAAAGAAATGACAAAGTGGGTATTGATTTCTAATATTATTGCCTGGCCTGTTGCATATTTTCTAATGAATAAACTTTTAGATAATTATCCATATCACTACGAAATGACCATCTGGATATTTTTAATAGCTGGAGTAACTGCATTTGGTTTATCAATCTTAACAGTCATTTATCAAGCCTTGGTTGCATCAGTTAGAAATCCAGTCGATAGCTTAAGGTATGAATAAATTAAAATTGTAAAGAAAAACTTGTTTCTGTTTCGCTAGACTGAGCAGAAATACTACCACCATGCAATCGCATTATTTGACGAGCAAGGCTTAATCCAATTCCGGAGCCTTGCTCTTTTGTTGTAAAGAATGGCATAAATATTTGGTCTATGATTTCGTCAGGTATGCCAGGTCCATTATCTACTACTGATATTTCGGTTCTTTTATCTGCGTTCACATGTGCAATCATCTTTATTTCTTTATGATCAGTATGAATAATGGATTCGATTGCATTCTTTAAAAGATTAATTAATATTTGCTCAATAAGTTTTTTATCAGCTTCAATCATAATTGCTTCTGGATTTGTATTTGTTGCAATTTTGATATTATTCTTATCTATAGAATCTTGAAAAAGTAAAATAATCTTATGAAAAAGAGGGGTGAGTTCAATTTTACTAATTTTTAAAGCTTGTATTTTTGTCAAACTTCTGTATTTCTCTACAAATTCTTGAAGTCCGGCACTTCTATCTTCAATTAAGGAAGTGTTTATGAGTGCATCTTTAATTTGATCATTATCTAAATTTTCAATAGTCCCCGGTTCTCCATCAATAGTTAGACACTTATTTATTGCAAGGGTTAGATTAGAAATAGGAGTAATGGAGTTCATGATTTCGTGAGTTAAAATACGAATTAGTTTTTGCCACGAAATCAATTCGTTTTCTTCCAGTTCATTTTTAACATCCTGAAATGAGATAAGTTTTAGATGATCATTTTCGAATTTAAATTTTGTTGAACGAACTAATATTTGAGTAAACTGATTGTTTATTTTTAAACGTATAACCTTTTGATCTCCCGGGTTTATATTATCTAATTCCTTATGTAAATCAGGAATTGTAGATTTAATTTTGCCTAGAGAATTAACTGATTCCAGGCAAAGTAATTTTTTTAGTGCTTGATTAGTATGTATTATATTTCCGGTTTCATTAACTGTCAATATTCCTATAGGGATATGTTCGACAACAAATTCGAAATATTTGGAGCTTTTTTCTGATTTAATTCTAGATTGTCCAATTAAATCAGCCACTTCGTTTAAGGTAGAAGCTAATTCCTTAAATGCACCTTTATTATCGTTAAATTTTAATTGTGTTGATGAACCTTCATCTTTCAGTGCAGCAAAGAAACGAGATAGTTCAAAATTTGTTTTATTAATATAATTGATAAGCGAAATCACTTGTATTACAAGTAATGAACTTAAAGTGATAATGGTATATATTTTATCAAGCTCACGAAAACTAAATGATAACCACAGACAATTAAGCAAAAGCAAAATTATTCTGATAATGATATTAAAATAGAATCTTTTATAAATCATATTTACTCATTTTGGAATATAATGTAGATCTTGAAATATCTAATATCTTGGCTGCTTTACTTAGATTGCCATTTGCCTTTTTTAGAGCATTCTCAAGAACAAGTTTTTCGGCATCAGCTAAGGTCTCAATATTTGTGAATCCTTGCTGTTTAATAGTGTAATCGTGACCAAAGAAATCCGATTCATTTAAACTGTTTGATTCGCATAAAATAACTGCTTTTTCAACAGTATGTTTTAATTCTCGAATATTTCCCGGCCAGTTGTGATTCATTAATTTATCGTAAGCCTTTCCGCTTAATTTTAATAATGGCTTTTGATATTGTTTACAGTATTTCTTAACAAAATATTCAGCAAGTTCAATAATATCATCGTCTCTGTCTCGTAATGGAGGTACAGTTATTTCAATTGTATTTAATCGATATAACAAATCTTCTCGGAAAAGATTTTCTTTCACTAAATTTTTCAGGTTATTATTTGTGGCAGAAATTAAGCGAATATCAATAGGAATATTAGTATTTGAACCCAGCGGTACTATTTGTCTTTGCTCTAATACAGTTAATATTTTCGATTGTAGTAATAATGATAGATTACTGATCTCATCTAAGAATAAAGTTCCTTTATCGGCTAATTCAAATCTACCAATACGCGATTCTTTGGCATCGGTAAAAGCACCCTTAGCGTGTCCAAAAAGCTCGCTTTCAAAAAGGGTTTCTGCAACTGATCCCATATCAACACTAATAAATGGATCTTTATTTCGTGCCGATAAAAGATGAATCTCACGTGCAATGAGTTCTTTCCCGGTTCCATTTTCTCCCTGAATTAAAATATTAGCATCAGTCTCAGCAACTTTTTGGATCGTTTTTAAAAGATTTTTAATGACAGGTGAGTTTCCAATTATTTGGTTTTCTAATTTATTGATATCGGCATTTAAAGCTTTATTTTTGTTTTTCAACTTATTCAGTTCGGTTTTTGCTTTTCTAAGTTTTAGTCCTGATTGAATGGTTGTGATCAGTTTGTTAGGATCCCAGGGTTTGGTAATGAAGTCGGTTCCACCTTCTTTTATTGCTTTTACAGCAAGTTCTATGTCACCATATGCTGTCATTAATAAAACAATGGCATTTGGATCTATATTTAAGATTTCTCTCAACCAGTAAATCCCTTCGTTTCCCGTATTTTCAGAAGCTTTAAAGTTCATGTCCAATAATATTACATCAAATTGCAATGTGCTAATCAGATGATGTATGGAATTTGGATTTGAAATGGTTTTTATCTCGTTAAAATCGTGTTTTAATAATTGTTTTAGAGAACTAAGTATGCTGGTGTTGTCGTCAACAATTAAGATATTTCCTTCTTTTTTAGTCATTTTAATACTTATATTTAATACAAATATAAATTAAAAAATAAAATTGTATAAAATATGGCACCTATTGTCGTATTTTATACAATTCTTAATGTGAAAGTATTAGTATATTGTAGGTAAGTTGCATATATATAATATTTTAAGTTGTTTGGTATAATGTTGGCAATATGTAAATAAAATATTGTTATGATAAAAAATTATTTTAAAACAGCCATAAGAAACTTGTTACGTTACAAGTGGAACTCTTTATTTAACATCTTAGGATTGTCAATTGGAATTGCATGTTTTATTTACATTTTATTTTTATTGAGGTTTGAACTAAAGTATGATAGCTTTCATAAAGATATTGAGAGGATTTATCGTATTCCTATGACATTGAAGGTTAAAGGACGAACAACTAACTATGCTGGTATGCCTAGTAAATATGGTAGGTATATAAAGAATAATTTTAGCGAGGTTGAGAAATTTGCCAGAATAAGACCATCAACAACGACTATCTTCTCGTATCAGGATAAAAAGTTTATTGAGGAAAATTTTAAATATGTAGAACAAGATATCTTCGATATTTTCACATTTGAATTTATTAATGGAAATCAAAAAACAGCTTTGGTCAATCCTTTTACTGCAGTTATTACCGAAGAGATATCTGCTAAGTATTTTGGTGCAGAAAACCCAGTTGGAAAACTTATTAAAATTGATACTGCATTTTATGAAGTTACTGGGGTTATTAAAAAACTTCCTCGAAATTCCAGATTAAAACTCGATGTGTTTTTATCTTTTGTTACAGGAAACCCTGATCAACATGATGATTGGAGAGCAGGAGGTTTTTTGCATACCTTTATTAAATTAAAAGAAGGGATTAATCCAGATGAATTTAATAAGAAACTACTACAAGTTCCTGAAATAGTATCGGGTGAAACCCTTAAAGAGCAAGGAGAAGTAAATATACCATATCTTCAAGCTTTAAAAGATATTCATACGGATAATTCTATTGATTATACATGGGATACAGAACCAATTACAAACCCTACATATATTTATATTCTTTTTGTAACAGGTATATTTATTTTAATCATTGCCAGTTTAAATTTCATTAATCTATCAACAGCAAAATATATATCACGTTCAAAAGAAGTTGGTTTAAGAAAAGTATCGGGGGCTTCACGTTGGCAGTTAATTATTCAATTTTTTGGGGAATCGGTTTTATTGGTTTTTATTGCTCATATTATAGGAATGTTTTTAGTAGAACTAAGTATTGATAAGTTTAACGAGATAACACAAATTAATCTGGATGTCGATTATAGTTCTCTGTTTATATGGATTATTATAATTGGGTTGATTTTATTTATAGGGATTATTGCAGGAAGTTATCCTGCATTTCTATTATCTTCATTCAACCCTGTTAATATTTATAATAATAAAGCTGGACGTAAAAGAGGAAGCAGCCTAAGAAAGATACTGGTAATCATTCAATATACAGTAACAATAATTCTGATAATTGGTACAACGTTTATTATTAAACAAGTCAATTTTATGGTTAACGCTCCTTTGGGTTTTAATAAAGAGCAAAAACTGATTGTTGAATTTCCTCGTGAGTTATTGAATATAAATAGTTATAAAGCTGTTAAAAATGAGTTCAACGAAATTCCTGGAGTATATTCAACTTGTTTTTCGTCAAGCGTTCCCGGAAGATGGCGTTATAAGTGGAGAATATGGGCTACTGGCGAAGAAGAGATGTCTAAACATATTTATTGCACTCAGGTTGATAATGACTATTTTGATGTTTATGATATTAAGCTATTAAAAGGAGAGAAATATTTTATAGAAAATACAAGAGATACTGATTGGATATTGAATGAATCGGCAATGAAAATTTATGGATGGAATATTGATTCAGTTTTGTATCAATCGTTACAAGGAAGACATAATATTAAAGCTGTTGTTAAAGATTACCATTTTGAAGGTTTACAGAAAAAGATTGAACCTTTAGCTTTCTTTCATATTAGTGATGATATTCGTTATTTGACAATTCAGTTAGAAAAAGGAAATACAGGTCAGCAATTAGCACGTGTTAAAGAGAAGTATCTGGCATTATATCCTGATTTAGTTTTCAATTACTTTTTTCTTGATCAAGATTTTGAAAGGCAGTATCAAGCAGAAAAACGTATTGTTAAACTGTTTTCAATATTTACAACAATAGGTTTAATCATAGCGATAATAGGAATATTTGGGTTGGCAGTGTTTATGTGTCAACAAAAAGAAAAAGAAATTGGAATTCGAAAAGTGAATGGAGCTTCAAGTTGGGATATATTCAAGCTTTTATCTTTCGATTTTTCTAAATGGATTTTCATATCCTTTGTTATTTCTATTCCAATTGTGTATTGGGGAGTAAGTATTTGGATTAAAAACTTTGCTTATCAGGTTAATGTTTCTTGGTTTGTGATCTTATTATCAGGCATTTTAGCTTGGTTGATTGCTATACTAACCATATCTTATCAGGCATTAAGGTCGGCACGAAAAAATCCTATTGAGTCATTGAGATACGAATAAGCAAATGTTGAAAAATAAAATACTTGCTTAAATTCATTGATATAATGGATCAACTTATTTGTATAATTAAGTCACATGTTTGTATAATATCTTTTTTTCATTTTTAGAAATATCTTTAATTTATGAGGTATTAAAAAATAGAAAATGGATTTACATAAATATTTTAGAAATACCTTTCTAATGATTATTTTAAGTTTAGTTAATCTTTTTAATCTGTTTGGTTTATCTAACTCAGCAGGATTACAAGAAAATCAAGAGAAATCTGCTCCAGTAAAGATCTTTTACGGTTTAAATGAAAGTCATAGTAATGACTGGGCACAAATTGCAACTAATGGAGAAGTGGGTATCGTCTATTTTAATGAGGTAAATAAGCTAATTTACAGGTCAATAAATCAGTCTGGGGAAAGCAATGAAGAAGTAATAACCACTGGAAATCATTTAGAGATTTCAGTTTTGTTATTCGATTTGAATTCAAGCCCTCATGTGTTTACTGCAAGCTCGAGTGATACAAAACAAATTATTACTCACTACTTTAAGAATGAAAACAAAGATTGGATAGAAGAGCAAACTATTAGTTTTCAAAACGAAGGAGGAAAATTTATTTATGAGCTTTCTGCAGAAATTGGAAATGATGGTTCTTTTCATTTACTTGCATTGAAAACCAGATCAAATCCAGACTCGGAAGACTATTACTATGCTTACCTCGATGCCCATTTATATTATATTACGAATAGAGATAATAGGTGGGTAAAAGAATTAATTTGCAATTACGATATGATTTATACTGCTGATGAATATTCTAAGGCTTTAAATCGACAAGATATTGATATTGATGAGGATGGATTTGTTCATGTTGTATTTGGAGAGCAAATTGATGGTTCATCTTGGAGTTCACCTAGTAGATTACAGTACGTAACAAATAAAACTGGTAATTGGGTAATCGAAACAGCATTTAACCCTAATTTAAGCTCAAGAGATGATGCGGGCTGGTTTCCATCATTGAAATTAGATCATAATAATAATCCAAATATTGCTTGTACATATGTTAAAAGGTATGCTACAGGTTCGTCAATGAGTGCAAAGTTATACTATTTAAAACGATCTGGTAATTCACAATGGAGTTCAGAAATTGTTGTAGAATCAGATGATGGTTATTATGGAACAGATGGCAGAAGATTTTCAGGAGGATTAAATAGCTTACTTTTTGATAAAGAAAATAATCCTCATATTATTTTTACAGATATAGCTTCTTCACATGCTGGCCGAAATTATTGGAATTTGGGAAATGTGAGGCATGCTACAAGAAGTTATAATAAATGGCAGACTGCAAACATATATAGACAGCCGAATCCCGATAGTTATTACGACGCAAAAGAAATATACAGTATTTGCGGACTAAGTACTCAAGATTCTATTATAAATGTGGTTGTTCAAGAGTTAGATATTTCAAGTGTTAGTAATTATAGCTTTTTTATTAAGACTTTTAGATATAACTATTTTAATGATTTAATCGATACAATTACTGATGTTACTAATAATACAGATACAGTTGCAACATTTAATAATATGAGTGATGAATTAGTTAAGAATACTTTTATAATGACTTATCCTAATCCTTTTAAAGATTTAACAAATATAAAAGTGAATGTTCCAGAACCAACAATTATAAATCTTGATATTTATGATATAAATGGAAGAATAATAAAACATTTAGTTAACGATACCTATATTCGAGATGAAGATATATTTGAATGGAATGGCATTGATAATTCAGGAAATGAAACCATGGATGGAGTTTATTTTTGTGCTTTAACTACAGATGATAATATGTTTATAATTAAACGAATATTGCTAGTTAAATAGTGTTTTTAAGGACTAAAATTATGTCCGAAATTGTGCAAAAGCTGTTCAGTTTCGGGCATTTTTCATTATTCACAGATGTAAGTAAATGTCACATAATCAAGTGATAATAATATTGTGGCATAAAATGTGATATTTCTAACTATTCAATAAGCGGGGAAATAAGAATAAAATACCTTAACAATATTATTAAGAATTAATTTGTCAATTAACCTAAAATAATGAATTATGCTTAAAAACCTTTTTAAAACTGCTATAAGAAATATATTTAAGGACTTTGGTTATAGTAGTTTAAATATTCTTGGTTTAACACTTGGAATTGCCAGTGCCTTATTTTTAATTATTTATATTGCTGATGAAATTAGTTATGATAAATACCACGAAAATGCTGAACGTATTTATCGAGTGGCATCACACATAACAGAAACCGATGATGAATTTACCTGGATTGTTGCTCAAGTTCCTTTTGCACCTCAAGTTGTACAGGATTATCCAGAAGTTGAGCATTCGGTTCGTTTTATTGATAACGGGCGCGAATTATTTAAATACGAGGATAAAGAGTTTTATGAAGAGAGTTTCTTTTACACAGATTCTAACGTTTTTGATGTTTTTACATACGAATTTATCAAAGGTAATCCTGTTGATGCTTTAACTGAACCAAACAACATAGTTTTAACAGAAACAGTTGCCGCAAAATATTTTGGTAAAGAAGATCCAATAGGTAAATCATTAGTAAATAGGGATGATACTTATAAAGTAACAGGAGTAATTAAGGATGTTCCTAATAATTCTCACTTTCGTTTCGAAGGCTTAATGTCAAGAAGTAGTTTACCTCCGGATTTTGGAAATTCATGGGGAAATTTTGGAGTTTTTACTTATTTGCTTTTGCCCGAACATGTAGATTATAAGGTTTTTGAGAGTAAGATACAGGAAATGTATGGAAAATATATGGCCGAGATTTTTGAACGAATGGGAATTAAAATAGAGTATGTATTAGATCCAATTACAGATATTCATTTAAAATCTACATATCAAGGAGAACCTGAACCAACAGGGAGTTATGCTTATGTAATAATATTTGCAATTGTTGCTTTATTCTTAATACTAATTGCAGCTATGAATTATATGAATCTGGCCACAGCTCGATCTACCAAACGTGCTCGTGAGGTTGGTTTAAGAAAAGTGGTTGGTTCTCATCGAGGTAGTTTAATATTTCAGTTTTTAACTGAATCAACAGTTTTAACATTTATTTCATTGTTGCTGAGTATAATACTCTTAATTCTTTTGTTGCCATACTTTAATCAATTGGCAGGTAAATCATTTAATATTGATGTTTTATATAGTCCGGTAGCAATTATAAGTATTGTATCAGTAATTGTTGTCGTAGGTATAATTGGGGGAAGTTATCCTGCTTTTTATTTATCGAAATTTAACCCCGTTATTGTGTTTAAGGGAGAAGTAACAAAAGGATCTTCAGGAAGCATGTTTAGAAAAGTTTTAGTTGTGATTCAGTTTACGATATCGGTTGCCATGATTGTATCAACTTTGGTTGTTTATAAACAATTGAATTATTTAAAAACAAAAGATTTGGGTTATGATATGGATAACGTTGTTAGTCTTGAGTTTACAACTCGACAAATGGTTGATAAATATCCAGTGCTAAAACAAGCATTACTCGAAAATCCGAATATAAAATATGTAGGTTCAACAGGGACAAGAGTAGGAGAAGGTTCTGGGAAAGTAATTCTGAATGTTGAGACAGAAGATGGTATGCAAGAAAGAGGAATTAACCTGGCAAGTGTTGATCATGATTTTATTGAGGCATTAGGAATTACAATGAAAGAAGGGAGAGATTTCCAGGAAAACATGCCATCTGATACTCTTCTGGGAGTTATTGTAAATGAAACCATGGCAAAACGCTTGAATTGGGAAAATCCAATAGGAAAAAGAGTTGAGATGGAAGGTAGAGGAGGTCAGGAATTTCTTAGAGCTACAGTTGTTGGTGTTATGAAAGATTTTCACCAAACAGGAATGTATAACGAAATAGAAACAATCTTATATTTTTATCGTGTTAATAACCGTTTGGTTTACATAAAACTTACCGACGCTTCAGTTCAGGAAACAATAAAATTTATTGAGAATGCCTGGAATGAAGTATTTCCTGAACAGCCATTTGAATATTCGTTTTTATCGGATAGATTTAATGAACAGTTTGGTGCTGACGAAAAAAGGGGCTTTATTTTTACTTTATTTACTGTACTGGCAATATTGATAGCATGTTTAGGCTTGTTTGGATTAGCTTCGTATACCGTTGAACAACGTACTAAGGAAATTGGAATCAGAAAAGTTGTTGGCGCTAGTGAAGGAACTGTAGTGAAGTTAATTTCTCGAGAATTTTTAATACTGGCAACGATTTCAATTCTAGTAGCATTCCCATTATCTTTTTATTTTATGCGCGACTGGTTACAACAATTTGTGTATAGAACTAATTTAGGATTATTTGTGTTTATAATTGCGGGATTAATTACAATAACGATAACTTTTATAACAATTAGCTATCAGGCATGGAAAGCAGCAAATGCTAATCCTGCAGAGTCGTTACGGGTAGAATAAGACCTTGAAAATAATCATATTTAAAAAACAAATTCCCGCTTTCTGTGGGAATTTGTTTTTATATAATATAGTCAATAACTTACCTTTTGTCGGATATAAAAACCTCTCGAAGAAAAAACATTTTATTCAATTTAATAAATTAAAATCTTGCAGAAACCTAACTTACAAATCTAATGAAAACAAAAATCTATTTATTATTAACATGGCTATTCATATCAACAAGATTATTTGCACAAACATTTTATCAGGATTTATGGCAAGGAAATACAGAAAATGTTGAAGAATATATCAAGAATAATCCTGATATAGTTCATGATGTGAATCAATGGGGTTTGTCACCAATTCAAGTAGTAATTTCCTGGGGGCATAGAAATCATAAAGAAATAATAGATAAACTTTTGATAAATGGTGCTGATATCAATCAGCTTTCTAATAACGGGCGAACGGTTATCCATTTTGCAGCAGAGTCTGCTTCCATTGACTTATTAAAATACTTAATTGATAAAGGTGCTGATATTTCAATTCTAGATGATGATAACAATAGCGCATTATACTATGCTGTATTAAGGAAAGATAATCAGATTATTGACTTAGTTAATAATGAAACTATTCAACTACCTGCTACTGGAGAAAAAGGACGAAAGTTATTGTTAAGTGCAGTGTCATGTGGTAATGAAAAAATAGTGAATGCTCTAATTCAAAATGGGGCCGATATTTATGTAAAAAGAGCAGATGGGGCAACGCTTTTACATTGTGCAGCAGAAGGGAATATGATAAATTTGTTAGATCAATTGATTCGAGAAGGTTTCGATATTAATGCACAAAACAAATACTATTATACTCCTTTGCACTTAGCGGTTAAGAACAAGAATATTGGTGCTATAAAGAAACTGATTAAGAAAGGAGCTAATATTGAGAGTGAAACTAATACCGGACTAAAACCATATCATATAGCAATTGAAAATGAAAATAAGGATATAGTAGAAATATTGGTAAACTCTGGAGCCAAAACTGATCAATTCGAATTTAATATTGTAGGAGAATATTTTGGACAAAAACTGCCAGGAAGTATACCTGAAATTTTTGCTCCGGGAATTGTATCTACTATGGATGGTTTTGAGTTTGCCGGGGTATTTACTCCCGATAATAAAGAATTTTTCTTTACACAGCGAGGTTTGGGATTTGGGCAAAGAATCAGATATTTAAAAGTTAAAGATGGAAAATGGCAACGGCCAGATTTTGCACCTTTTACATATGATTGTTTTGAGTTTGAACCTGGAATATCTCCTGATGGAGAGGCCATTTTCTATGGATCCATGAGACCATTGCCAGGTTCTGATGAGATAAACCGAAGTATATTCATCTGGAAAGTAACAAAAAATGAAGGTTGGAAAAATCCGCAATTGATTGGTGGTGAGATGATGTATGTAAATGTTGCAGCTAATGGCAACATTTATACTACTAGCCTCAAAAGAGATGGCGATAAGGGGATAATAAAAAGAGAATTGCATAAGAATGAATATAGCGATTTCATCAATTTAGGTGATAGTATAAATTTTATGTTGGGTACAGCTCATCCTTATATTGCTCCTGATGAAAGCTATGTAATTTTCGATGCACAACCTGAAGAATATGGTGAAAATGGAGCTTTGTTTATTAGTTTTAAAAAGAATAATGGAACCTGGACCAAAGCAAAAGCTTTTGGAGATGAGATTAATTTTGGCCAGGTCATGACCGCGTGGGTATCGCACGATCAGAAATATATGTTCTTTCATTCTACAGTAGATGGTTTTGGTGATATATATTGGGTTGATGCTTCAGTAATTCAAAAAATGAAAAAAGAAATATTGAAATGAGAAGAATTAGAATTTTAGTATTAACAGTTTTAGTTTCAGTCAATTTTGCTATAGGACAAACAAATGTAGATTTCTTTGGTCAAAAGCCAATTGGTGAGAATGCGGTTATATTTGCTCCTGCAATACTATCAACAATCCATCACGAGCATAGTAGATTAGAGTTTTCAAAAGATGGGAATGAAATATTTTGGGCTGTTATACCAATTGATACAGTTAAAAGAAATAAGCATCAGAATGCGTATTTAATTGATCAGCAAAAAATATGGCATATTTATAAAACAAAACAAGGTTGGTCAGAGCCTAGGGTTCTTGAATTTACTGCAGATTCGAAAAGTGGAGTGCCGACTTTATTGGTAGATCAGCAGTCTTTATTCTTTTACCAAACAGATCCTAATACTCCCAAAGATGTTCGTCCTAAAAAATCAAACTTACTATCCGTTAAAAGGAAGGGTGAAAATTGGGGTAAGCCTGAAATTATAGAAAATATGATACCTAAAGTAGAAGGAAAGGCTACTATGGCATTCACAATTGCAGATAATGGAAATGTATATTACGACTTGGGTGGACCTGATGAACATGGAAACTGGATTTGGAAAATATATTTCAGAGAATTTAAGGATGGGAAATATCAAGATCCGATCATGCTTAAAAATAAAATTGATATTTCAATGGTAAACTGGTGCCCGTTTGTTGCACCTGATGAGAGCTATCTGATATTTTCTTCGCATAGGTATGGAGGTTATGGAAATGGCGATTTGTACATTTGTTTCAAAGGTAAAAATAATGGCTGGACTGAACCAATTAATATGGGGCAGAGCGTAAATACATCTTCACAAGAACGATTCCCTTCGGTAAGTCCTGATGGTAAATACTTATTTTTTGCACGTCATCAGTATAAAACCTTTAATGATTATTTCTGGATAGATGCTTCAATAATTGAAAAATTAAAAAAACAAATATATAAATGAAAACAATTAAAGTTCTAATAAGCTTATTAATCTTAAGTTGTAGTCTAGTCTATGCTCAAAATAATAATGATTATTTGGGTCAAAAATTTCCAGGAAGTACGCCTCAATTATTTGCACCGGGGATTGTTTCATCGGGTAATCACGATATGGATATTACTATTTCCCCAGATGGGAATGAGATTTTTTTTACAAGATGTGGAATAAATTGGTATGCTGAAATACTTTATGTCCAACGAACTGAAAATGGTTGGCAAGATCCTGTTGTTTTACCTTGGACAATAACTCGTAATAATAATTATCCATTTGTATCTCCTGATGGAAATTATTTGTTATTTGAATCTAAGGTAAAGTCCAAAGAAGGAGATGGCGATAATCGTGAAGTATTTTATTGTAAAAAAACCAAGAGAGGATGGAGTAAAGCAGTTATTTTCGATAATGGATTAAACACAGAATATGCAGAGATGTACACGAGTATTTCATCGAATGGTACCATATATTTTTGTGCCAATTATCCAGAAAGTAATGGTAGGTTTGATATTTACAAGTTCAATCCCGATAAAGATACAAAAGCAGTTAATTTGGGTGATTCTATTAATAATGAGTCCAATGAATTTCATCCATATATTGCCCCTGATGAAAGCTATATTATATTTGATGCATCGCGAGAAGAAGGATTTGGAAGTAATGATTTATACATTAGCTTTAAGAAATCAGATGGAACTTGGTCAAAAGCTGTTAATATTGGCGAATCTATAAACACTCCTTATTCAGATATGCGCCCATTTGTTACTTACGATGGTAAGTATTTGTTTTTTTCAAGTACCAGAACGTTAAAAGAAGATATGCCTAATAATGAAATAGATTATGAAATCTTTATGAACAAGATTAATTCTTCAGGCAATGGAAGCCAGGATATTTATTGGGTCGATGCAAAAATTATTGACGAACTTAAAAAGAAAGTATTATAATGAGAAAAATAGTAATATTTATTCTAGTTGGATTTTCTTTTATAAATATTAATGCTCAAACAAATATTGATTATTGTGGGCAAAAAGTGCCTGGAAAAATACCAGAGCTATTTGCCAAGGGAATTGTTTCTTCGAATAATCAGGAACATAGTTTACTTTGTATTTCGCAAGATGGAACAGAAATGTGGTGGAGTATTTGGGACTTACCCTATTCACCTGAAAGTGTGCAAAAAATATATTTTATAAAAAAAGAAGATGGGAAATGGCAACAGGCACAGTTAGCTCCATTTAGTGGAAAATACAGGGATGGAGGACCATTTTTAAGTTATGATGGGAATAAGTTATTCTTTTACTCTAGAAGACCTATTATGCATGATTCTTTAGTAAACGATAATGATATTTGGTATATTAATCGAACTAAAGATGGATGGAGTGAGCCTGTAAATGCTGGTAATATTATAAATACTGATTTTGTTGAGGCTAATCCTGTGCTGGTAAAGAATAACAATCTGTATTTTACGTCAAATCGAGATGGTAATCCTGATATTTATTTATCAAAGTTTATTAATGGAGATTATACCAAACCTGTAAAACTGAGCGAAAATATCAATACTAGAGATGCCCGCGAAATGTTCTTTACCGTTTCTCCTGATGAAAGCTTTATCATATTTACTCGTGATGACAGAAAATTTTCAACTGAAGGAGAGTTATTAGGAGGCGACAGGAATTTAATGATCAGTTTTAAAAATGAAGATGGAAGTTGGGGATATGCAAAAGATATGGGGAGTATTTTTAATGATAAAAAGGCTCGATTTCCAAGTTTATCACCCGATGGTAAGTATTTGTTTTTTACTCGTTATACTGAAGGTAATGATGAGGACTTTTATTGGGTTGATGCTAACATCATTAGAACCCTGAAGACAGAGTAGTACATAATTGAACATTTATGTCCAAAAACGTACACTTTTAAAAGATTTCAAACATTTATAATTAACTTAAAGTCAATCAAATAGATCTTTTGGAATATAGTTTGATTAATGAAAATTATAACCATTTAATAACTATCATATGTTTAAACATAATTTAATAATTGCATTGAGGAATATTGTTAAGTATTGGAATTATTCAATAATTAACATTGGAGGTTTAGCAATAGGTTTAGCTAGTTTTATTTTTATCGTACTTTATATCGATGATGAATTAAAATACGATCAACATCACGAAAATGCAGAAAGTATTTATCGTGTTAACAGGTTGTATAATAGCAATGATGTAGATGAAGATGCTGCAACTTTATCATTTCCAGCAGGGCCAACACTTGTTTTAGATTATCCAAATATTGTAAAAAATCAAGTCCGGTTTTTTAATCAACTAAGAAACCAATGGTTTTTTGATTATCAAAAAAATGAGGATGAAATCATTCGTTTTAACGAACCACGATTTATGTTAGCTGATTCAACGGTATTTGATGTATTTACATTTCCGTTTATTGAGGGAGATCCGGAAACAGCTTTAGATAACCCTGGAACAATTGTTGTTACAGAATCAACTGCTAAAAGATATTTTGGTGATGAACCAGCAATAGGAAAAGTATTACGTGTTGAGGAAGGTTTAAATTTTGAAATAACTGGTGTTATAGAAGATTTACCTACTCAATCGCATTTTAAAATTGATATTTTAGGTTCTTTAAATACATTTCGTCAGTTTAATAGGAATGGACAGTTCCCTCAGACCTGGATATGGAATCCTTGTTGGACTTATGTTCAACTACACGATGGCATAGATCCTGGAATGCTTGACGAAAGAATGCCAGAATTTTATCAAAATCATTACAATGATCTGCAAGATGCTGATGTAACTTTATATTTACAGGCACTTACAGATATTCATCTTAAATCTCATCATGTATATGAAATGAGGCCTAATAGTAATATCGTTTATGTTTATATATTGTCTATTGTTGCAGCTATCATTTTAATTCTGGCATGCATAAATTTCATGAATCTGGCAACTGCCAGTTCTGCCGGAAGAGCAAAAGAGATTGGGGTTAAAAAGGTTTTCGGAAGTCATAAAAAAAGTTTGGTTTTTCAGTTTCTTGGTGAAGCTGTTGTACAAAGCTTTGTTGCTATGTTAATTGCCATTATCATTGTAGAGCTTTTACTTCCGGGATATAATAATTTTACCGGGAAAAATATTACTCCTTCCTTTTTGGTTGAGCTAAAAATACTTGGTTTCATATTAGGTGTTGCTTTTGTTGTAGGACTGATTTCTGGTATTTATCCTGCATTTATTCTTTCTTCATTTAAACCTTTAAAAGTGCTTAAAGGAGCATTAAAAAGTGGAGCAAAATCAGGAACAGCCCGAAAAGTGTTGGTTATTGTACAGTTTTCTATTTCAATAAGTTTAATTATAGGAAGTTTGGTAGTCTTTTCTCAACTAAAGTTCTTACGAAATGCGGAGCTCGGGTTTAAAAAAGATCATATTATTAACATTAGAAGAGTAGGGCCTTTGTTTAATAACTATGAAGCTTTCCGACAAGAACTATTAAGTCATAAAGATATTGATTTTGTTACCGGTGCAGAAGATTACTTAGGAATAAACCATAATACTCGTGATTATGAGGTTGAAGGACTTACTCCGGGACAAAGGTTTTATATTCCAACTTTTATGGTAGATTGGGATTTTATAGAGGCATTTGATATAAAGGTAGTTGAAGGACGAGCATTCTCTCGTGATTTCCCTAGCGATACTATCAATGCAGTAATGATCAATGAAACCATGGCGAAAGATATGGGATGGTCGAATGCTGAAGCTATTGGTAAAAGAATTACTTCTAGAGATGGCGATGAGAGAGTAATTGGAGTTTATAAAGATTTTAATGCCATGTCGTTACATCGTCCGGTGAATAAGTTTATTCTGGATATGTTCCGAAGACCAGATGTTTTTGCACGCGTAATATCAGTTCGGTTTAGCTCAAATAATTATCAAGAAGTGGTTAAGCATATTGAGAAAACATGGAATGATTTTGTTCCTACCAGGCCGTTCGAATATCAGTTTTTCGATCAACAGTTAGATGATCTTTATAAAGATGAGTTGAAATTTGGTAGATTCTCTGTAATGTTAACTATTCTGGCTATTATAATTGCAAGTATGGGACTTATTGGGTTAACATCATTTTTGGCAGAACAACGAACAAAAGAAATTGGTATTAGAAGAGCTTTAGGGTCTTCAACAGGTGGAATTATAGGATTAATGGCAAAAGAGTTTTTATGGTTACTACTTGTTGCTAATGCTATTTCATGGCCAATAACTTACTATTTTACAACAAACTGGTTGGAGAGTTATTCAAAACATATAAATACTAACTGGGGGATTTATGTTCTTTCTGGTATTCTTACCATGTTTATAGCAATGTCAATAATTACATACAGAGCATATAAAACAGCATTATTGAATCCTGCACAAACTTTACGTTACGAATAAATATACGATAGTATAGAGAAATAGCCTTTAATCGATAAGTTTTACCGCTTAAAGATTAAGGGCTTTTCTTTTGCTTTTGATAAATTACTTTTGAAATAAAACAATAGAAAAAAGAATGTTAAAAAACTTGATAGTTATATTACTTCTTGTTCTTAGTCCATGTTTGTACGGACAGAACATCATTGAAAAAGCAAATTTAATTGCAGGAAAATACCATGTGGGGTTTCAGTTGAAAGAATACAAAGATTATTCGCGAACAGCAATTTTGAATAGTAAAGATGTTACTCTTTTGGCAGAAGAGCAAGCTCGAACAATCAGGATGTATATGTGGTATCCGGCCAAAAGTAATCAACAAGAACCAAATACCGTAAAAGACTTTTTTACGAAACAAGTTGAGGACTTTGGAAAATTAGATCAAAATAAATTAGAAGAGATAATTTATTATGCTCCTCAGTTTAATCGAATTCCAAAATCGAAAGTAGATAAGCTCTTGATGCAAGAGTGCGCATCAGTTGATAATGTTTCATTTGCTGAAGGTAAATTCCCGGTTATTATTTTAGGGCAAGGTTACTACTACGAATCGCCAATATCGCATTTGGTTTTGTGTGAATATTTGGCCAGTCATGGATATATCGTGATGACTTGTCCATTGTTTGGAACAAATTCGAAAGCTGTTGAGCTTAATATGATCGACTTTGAAACTCAAATTCGAGATCTCGAATTTCTGATGTCAAAAGCTAATGAATTACAAAATGCCGATTTAAATAGTATAGCGGCGCTTGGTTTCGATTTGGGAGCCATGTCGGCTACTTTAGTACAAATGCGTAATTCGAATATAAAAGCACTTATAACTTACGATGGTGGAATTATGTTTGAGCATAATACAACACAATTATTGAATCCTTCTCCATATTACCAACCTGAAAAATTGGATGTGCCAACTATGATATTTACAAGAACAATTGAAGGTAATATACAAATGGGACTAAAGGAGGATAGCACCATATTTCATCATTCGCCTTATGCAAAAAAATATTTAGTTCGTACCGAAGGAATGAAACATAACTATTATACTTCGCTACCTGTATTGGGAATTGAAAGTCGTCCATCACCTGAACTTGCTATTAAAGCATATCCTATAATTTGTTCTTATACATTAAATTTTTTCGATTTTTATTTAAAAAATAATGAAAAAGGATTGCAGTTTATTAAAGATGATCCAACAAGATTTAATGAAGATGGGGTTCATATATCTGTTGAAGAAATTGAGGCAAAAGAAAAGCCTATTAATTTAAGCATGTTAGAATATGCAATATTGAATGGAGAAGTCGATGATGGAATAAGTCTATACCACAAGGCAAGATCTAAGAATCAGATTATTTCTGAAGAAAAGCTTAACAGTTTAGCGTATCTTTTTTTATATAATTACGGACGTCCTCACGATGCCATATCAATTTTTAAACTAATAATTAGTGAATATCCACAATCGGCTAATGCTTACGATAGCTTAGGAGAGGCTTACCTTTACACAAAAGATTATACCAAGGCCAAAGAAAATTATCAAAAATCATTGGATTTAAATCCTAAAAATGCCAATGCAAAAAGAATTATTAATCAACTATCAAAATTAAACATATAAGAACTTTTAAGATGAAAACTTTGAATACGCTAATTGTTATGTTGTTATTTATCAACTCTTTCGGGCAGCCAGAAGATTTGAATAATAATACTTTTATTAAATCGGATCAGGATTTTGAGCCTGCCAGAACAAATACGGTTGGATTAGCTGATTTAGATTCAGACGGTGATTTAGATGCTGTTTTCGCCAATATGGGTTTTAACGATTCTCGAATTTTGCTAAATGATGGGAACGGGAATTTTACATATACAAAACAGAAGTTAACGCAGCAAGGTCATGGTACAGGTATAGGAGATATAGATGCTGATGGCGACCTAGATTTGATAATTCCATGTGCAGGATTTGGCTCAAAAGATAATTATAGGCAATTATCTACAAAAATTTATTTGAACAATGGAGAAGGTTATTTTACAGATTCTGGGCAGAGCCTGGGAGATTCTTTAGAGTCTGGTAATGGAGTTAATTTAATTGATATTGATTCGGATAATGACTTAGATGCTCATATTTATTATTATTCAACAGAAACGAATTCTCATTATCATCGAATTTATTTGAATGATGGTAAAGGTAAATTTACTCTTAGTAAGATTTCCTTTAAAGAAGGATATAACATAACTTGGGGAGATTTGGATAATGATTCAGATGTAGATGCCTTGGTAAGATACTATGGAAAAGGAATATTATTATTTACTAATAATGGTAATGCAGAATTTACCGAATCCTGGATTATAAAAGATACTAGTATTTATCGTGGAGGTACTGGTTTATGCGATTTTGATGATGATAAAGATATAGATATTATAGTGACACGAGGAACAAGAAAGAATCCTGAATCAACAGTAGTGTTAATAAACCAGGGAGATGGTATTTTTAAAAAGATGAACAAGGAATTGCCAGTTTTATCTGCTGCAGCTAAATTTTTATTTGCAGATCTTAATAATGATGGAAATATGGATACATATATTAGAGGATTTTTTAGGCCTAATCTAATTTGGATGGGTGATGGGAAAGGTAATTTTATTGAAACTGAAATAAAATTATGTGATAAAGAACCAACCGGAACTTGTGGCTTAGGCGATTTGGATAAAGATGGTGATATAGACATTTTTAATGCCTTTTTTGGGAATGGATCAAATAGTGTTTATTTTAATCAAACAATAAAATAAAAAGACATGAAACAACAGATTAGAAGATGGTTAACGATTAGCTATTTATTAATAGCATGTACTCCAATTTCTTATAGCAATCATCCGGTAAATGATAATTCATCGGGACAAGAAATAAAAGTAAGCATCATATATGACAACTATGATTTTAAACCAGGCTTAGAATCAGATTGGGGATTTTCGTGTTTAATTGAAGGATGTGAGAAAACTATTCTTTTTGATACAGGTGCAAGAGGAAGAATCTTTAAACAAAATTTTGATGCTCTGAATATTGATGCAAATAAAGTTGATTATGTAGTTATATCTCACGATCATTATGATCATGTGGATGGCTTAGAAGTATTTATTGAAATGAATAAAGAAGCTTCAGTTTATATGCTGCATGAATTTTCTAATAAGGTAAAGAATATTGTTGAAGACTTGGGAGGTAAAATTGTATATGAGCCTGAAATTACAGAAATATGCAAAAATGTTTACTTGAGTGGCGAACTTGGGAATAGAATAAAAGAACAATCATTAGCTATTGATACCCCCAATGGTTTAGTTATTATAACAGGTTGTTCGCATCCGGGAATTATTGAGATATTAAAACATTTTAAAATAGAATTGACTAAAGAAATTTATATGGTTTTTGGAGGTTTTCACTTAATGCAAAAGAATAAAACCGAAATAGATCAAATTATTACAGAAATGAAAGCCCTTGGAGTTCAAAAGTGTGGAGCCACACATTGTACAGGTAAGAAACAAATAGAAATGTTTAAAGAATCTTTTGGCGCCGATTATGTCCAAATGGGTGTTGGTAATTTGGTTGAATTATAAATAGATCGTATGAAAAAAATAACCTTTATTCTTTGTTTGATTTTAACAAGTAAGATTTATGCACAAAATGTAGGAGATGATATTGTAATTGGAAAATACGATCGAGTACATTCAGAGATTCTTAACGAAGATAGATTACTTTTAGTTAGTCTTCCAGATGGCTATGATAAAACGAATATTGATTATCCTGTTGCTTATCTGTTTTATGGCGATCGGATAATGCAATACTATGCTCCTACAATATCCGAAATTGATAAACTCAGTTCGGATGGTTTTATGCCACAAATGATTGTTGTTGGAATTGGAAATACTGATCGATATGGTAATTTTTTACCTAATAATAGAAATGGAGTTAATGCAGGGGTTGATGATTTTAGAAAATTTTTAAAAGAGGAGTTGTTCCCTTTTGTCGAGAATAAGTTTAGAACTAAAGAATCGCGTATATTTATTGCGCCACAAGCTTCTGGGGTATTTAGCATGAATGTCATGTTCGAAGAGCAAGATATGTTCGATGCTTGTTTTATGAATAATCCGTTTCGTTGGCCTTATAATCGTGAATATTTATTGAATAAAAGTTTAAAATACTTTAATTCAAACCCTGAGGCTAAGAATTATATCTATGCATCATTTAATTTAAATGATGAGCTTGATAAAATTGGGTTAGAATATATTCGAAAATGGGAAAAGCAAATCGATTCTTTAAACCTTAAGAATTTTCATGTAGAGGTTAATTTTCAATCAGAAAGTAATGATTTTGTATCATCGCTTGAACTTAAAGATGGGTTAAAAAGTTATTTTAAAGATTATATTTTCCCTAATGATGTAAAAGTTGAAAGTCTGGCAGATATTCAAAAATTTTATAAAGATTTATATTCTAAATTTGGGTATGTGCCTGATGAACCGGATGTTATCATGACATTGGAAAGTGATAAGTTACAGCAGAAAGGAGAAGTGGAAAAATCAAAAGAAATATTAAACTACATTCTTTCAAAATATCCTGAATCGTTAAATGCCTTATATCGTTTGGCAAATATTTATCGCGAAGAGGGAAATACAGAAAAAGCGATCGAATATTATACAAAGTGTGTTGAAATTAATGCTGATATGGCACCTGCTCGTAGGTGGCTCGAAACTTTACAGAAAAAGGAATAAATCGTACTGTAATTTAAATACTATCAACTAAATTTAGGGATCATTAACAGAGTTAAAAATGATCCCTAAAAATCGATATCAAAAAGAATATATTTATAGAATCAATAAGGTTGTTGATTACATTGATGCAAATCTTAATCAAGAATTAAATCTTGAAATTCTGGCAGAAGTTGCCAATTTTTCTCCTTTTCATTTTCATAGAATTTTTACTGCTTTTACCGGTGAAACTTTAAATGGTTTTGTAAAGCGTATTAGAGTTGAGAAAGCAGCTAGTTTATTGTTAACTAATGAAGATTGGACTATAGGAGAGATTGCATATTATTGTGGTTATAACAGTGCTTCAGTATTTAGTAGAACGTTTAAAAGTCACTTTAAAATGAGTGCACAGGACTATAGAAAAAGCATGCTTTTTGAATTTAGCAAGAATGGTCAAATCAAAAGCAAGAAGGATAAACAAGAAGATTCTTCCGATAACTACATTCGTATGGTAGAATTTAACGAAAAATGGAAGAACATGATGAAAACAAACATTGAAGTAAAAGAAATGCCGGCACTGGATTTAATTTATTGTCGACACATTGGTCAATACGATCAAATAGGTAAAGCTTATGAAAAATTATTTAAATGGGCAGGACCAAGAGGATTATTAAACTTTCCTGAGACCAAGACAGTAACTGTTTATCATGACGATCCTAAGGTTACAGATATTGAAAAGGTTCGTCAGAGTGCTTGTATTACGGTAAATAAGGATGTAAAACCAGAAGGAGAATTTGGTAAACTAAATGTTCCTGCCGGGAAATATGCCGTTGGTCGATTCGAGATTGATGTTACAGAATTTGCTCAGGCTTGGGATGCCATGTGTATTTGGGTGTCGGAGAGTGGTTATCAACCTGCTGATGAAAATCCTTACGAATTGTATTATGCCGATCCTGAAAATCATCCAGAGAATAAATTCGAACTGGATATTTGTATTCCCGTAAAGCCTTTATAATAAGAAAAAGACCGAAGTTAATTAGACTTCGGTCTTTTAATTTATAAATGCTGCCCTTAGATTTAATGAATAGAGTAATAGAAAATGACTGTGTTTTAAATCCGGGGCAGCATTTGCTTAAGCATCGTTAATAATTATGTTGAAATCGTTGCAGTCGATTTGGTATTATCATCCCTGTGACGATCAATTAATTTATAATAAGGATCAATTCCAACCTTACTAGGTTTATGGTCTATAACGAATTCAAAATCTCTATTATTTTCTTCAATTTTAAATTTCTTTAAGAAAATTTCAGTTTCCTTTTTAGTACTGTCGTTAACTTCTTTCGAGAAAACTGCTATATCAATCCAGTCGTTCAATGGAATTTCTTCTTCTCGACCTAGGCTGTCTGCTCTAAATTTCTGACATTCAACAGAGAAATTTACTTTGTATTTTCCGTCTTCAAGCTCTTCATAATCTACTTCAGCAACTTTATTTTCAAATAAAGTAATGGTTTCAAACATATCGTGAATTAAATATTGAAGCGAATCAGGAGTAACTTCTTTAATGTAATCGATAAACTCAAGTGAGGTAACAAACGGTGGTTCCTGGAAAGCGTAATCTGCCACAAACTTTTTGAGAGCTTCATTAATTTTATCTTCACCAATATAATCGGCTAATGCATACATCACAACATTTCCTTTTTTATAGTGTAAATAGCCTTGATCCGGGCGTAGATATAACAATGGTGGCTCATAATGTGACTCTGTACTTCGTCCACTTAAATAACTATCCATATCGTATTTAACCATATCACGAACCTTTTCAATACCATAAGCCTTCTCAATAACTTTAAGTGAAGAATATTGACAAAGCACTTCGGATGTTACGGTAGCACCTTCAACAAATGCGCCAATTACCTGGTGTGCCCACCATTGATGTGCTACTTCATGCGAGGTTACCCAGAATGGATAATTGTTGTCTTCTTCTTCAATTTTTGCTATAAAACCAATGCTTTCACTAAATGGAATCATATTTGGAAAAGACTGAGCGAAACTAGAAAATCGAGGGAATTCGAAAACTCTTAACTGTCGATATTGGAATGGGCTAAAGTTCTCAGTATAATACTCAAGCGACATTTTCATAGCTTTCATCATATCTTCAAGGTTATATTCATGTCCCTTATGATAGTATATTGCTAAATCAACACCATTCCAGCTATCTTCAACCTTTTCGTAATCGGCCGATAACCACGATACAAAATTCAGGATCTTACTATCCATCTTGTAATGGAAATATTTACGTCCGTTTTCTTCCCATTCTTTTTCAAGATACCCTGGAGCAATGGCTGTTTGTTCCGGAATGGTACTGACTACGGTTTCAAATCGAATCCAGTCGCCATCGTTAGAAATATAAGTATTTTGTAGTGCTATGGTATCATTTATACTTGCTATGAGTTGCTTTTCGGGCAAATCATATTTCTTCCGTTTTTTCTCATTAGTAAGCTCATAACCTTCATTATAACCAATGGATGGTAACATACTACTTGTTAAAAATGAACCATTATGTATTAACCTTGTATTTGAACCACTATTGCGGAAGCCTTTGGTAATCATATTTTGTTCTATAATAACTTTGGTAGAGTCTCCCGGCATTAATGGTTCTTTAAATTTGCAAATACGGAATTCCATGTTGGTATCATCATAAACAATGTCGAAAGGTTTTTCGAAATCAAATTTGATGAGATCTATATTTCCACTATAGTTTACAAAAACAGAATCGATAGGTTTATTCGACTTGTTTTTTACAATGTAGAATCCTTTAAAATAAGCATTACGTTTTTTTGGATAGATATCCACATTTATATTCATTTCAACAATTCTTGGTTGATTATATCCCTGGTATTTTTTGTATTGCTTTTCATAATTAACCGATTCCATTAATCTTTCTTTACTTGTGGTATATTCGTTTAGAATATTGGTATTGTAATAGATATATCCTCCAAGTCCAATAAAAATGATGATGAAAACTGATAAAGCAATTCTGGTTTTTAGAGTTATTCTTTGTTTAAAGAGTTTTAATCTTTCAGAGAATTTTTTATCATTCCCTCTAACCCAAAGTAAATTTGATAAGATAGCTAGAATGATAGCAAACGAAATCCAGTAAGCCTTATATATTAAGAATGGTCCTACGAAATGGCCATATCCATTCATGTCGGAATATGCAATTCCTGGGTCAGAAGCAAAATCATAAAGATTATGTTCTAGTCCCATTCCTCCCATAAAGGAGCTAAATAGATAGTAGAGGATCATTACAAAATGACCGATGTATTTATTATTGACAAGTGTATGTACAATAAAAGCCAAAAAGCAAAGTAAGATATAGTCTATCATGGCTACACCATATAAGCCTTTGATGTACAGTCCAATTTCAAAATTGAAATATCCCATTACGGCTTGTGCAATAATACCAATAAACATTATAATTGTCATTAAGATAACTTGCACTGAAAAAAGAGCTGAAAGTTTCGATGTGTAAATAGTCCAAGTAGGTATAGGCAACGAGTCAACAATTTCATTTACTTTAAATGACCTTTCGTTCCATACAATTTCGCCCGATAAGAAGGTTATTATAATTAGCACAAACAGGGTAAATGTTGCCCCTAGTATTTCAATAACCTGATATGTTACAGGGTAAGTAGTTGTTCCGTAGAATCTACCCAGTTGAGCTGTATTAATCATGATAAACAAAATACCTGTAGCTAAGATGCCTAAAAAATAAGGATTCTTAATGAGATTTTTGGTTTCAAATTTAATAAGCCTAATAAGTTGACTAATCCTTGCTTTTGTAGAAAAAACCTGATTTACTTTAGGAAGTTTAAGCTTGAATAATTTATGAACAGGATTAATGTTTGCAAATATCATCCTCGAATTTTTTCTAAAGCGTAATTGAAATACACTTTGAGAAAATTTGAAGCGAATCAATAAAATTGAAAATACGACTACAGCAACAGAACTCCAAATTAAACGGTTAAACAGTAATAGCCAGGTAAACGGAATGAGCATTTCGTTTTTCTCTGTTACTGTCCAGTATTTTGTTAGTGTTTCAAACGCTGTTCCTCCAAAAGGATCAATTAGCGAAGAAAGGGTGGTGTTTTCAATGTCACTGATCAAGCTACCAGCAACTCCATATAATACTAATAAAGCAATGCAACCTAAATAAGTTGCAAGAAGATTTCTGGAGATAGCAGCAATTGTAAAAATTAGAATTCCTACAATTAAGATATTTGGAATAACATTGGATAAATAAGGACTTATATAAGCCATAAACTGATTGTCACCAAAGAAATCTCTGTTTAAATACGGCATTAACGATGCCATATACATTCCTAAGCCAATACTTGAAAAAACAAAAATCGCGGCAATAAATCCACCAAAAAATCTTCCTCCCAAATATCCAAACTTACTCATCGGATATGAGAATAAAAGTGCATGTGTATTATTTTCGTAATCTCTATAGATCGAATTTCCTACGAGAGCAGGAAGAAGAATTAAGGCCATAAAGCTTAAGCCAGTTACCATGTTGTATATAACAAAAGGCGAATTGGTAAGAACTTTGCCTCCCATACCTCCAATAGATACTGATACTCCATCAATTAAACCACTGAATGCATTAATGATAAGAAAAGTTAAGGCAAATAAAATTCCCCAGTAGATATATACAGCTGGTCGACGGAATTTATATTTTAATTCAAATGATAATATTCTGAAAAACATATTTTTAGCGATTTAATTAAACATGAACTGTTTCTTTTACTTTTTTTATGGATGAAAAGTAAACATCTTCCAATGTTGGAGTTACCTGTTCAAAAGAATCAGGATTTATGTCGCTAAAAGCATGAATAATGATTTTCCCGGTATATAATCGTGATGAAATAATGTTATATTTCTCCTGATGTTCTTTCAGTTCATTTTTCTCAATAACCTTTTCCCATATTTTACCTTCAACATTTTTAATTAAATCAGCAGGCTCACCTTGAAGTAATAGCTGACCTTCATTTATAATAGCCATGTTTTTACATAAATCGCTTACATCATCTACGATGTGTGTTGAAAGAATAACAATGATATTTTCACCAATTTCGCTTAATAAGTTATGAAAACGATTTCTTTCAGCAGGATCTAAACCAGCTGTAGGCTCATCTACTATGATTAGTTTTGGGTTTCCAATCAAAGCTTGGGCAATACCAAAACGTTGCTTCATACCTCCCGAATATCCGCTCAGGTTTTTCTTTCTAACATGATAAAGGTTTGTTTGTTCTAATAAAGATTTAACAAGCTCTTTACGTTCTTTTTTATCTATAACTCCTTTTAATTCTGCAAAATGATCCAATAGCATTTCCGCTGATATCTTAGGATATACACCAAACTCTTGAGGTAAATAACCTAGTTGTTTTCTCACTTCATCTTTTTGTTTTAAGACATTCATTCCATCCAGAGTAACATTGCCTTGATCTGCTTCTTGCAAGGTTGCAATAGTTCGCATTAAGGTTGATTTCCCAGCTCCGTTTGGACCGAGTAGTCCAAACATGCCTTTGGGTATTGTTAAATCAACATTTTTTAAAGCCTGTACTCCGTTAGGGTAAGTCTTTGATAGACCAGAAATTTTTAATTCCATTGTATTTTGTTATTAAATTATGTGTTAAGTTAATGACGATTGATTGTATAGTTAGTTACAGCAAATGGTAATTTATTACATTTTTCAGGATTAAAATTAATAAGAATATAGATTACAAATAAAATTAAATGAAAAGCATGGTAAGATTTATTTATAGCAAATGTATTTTCATATCTAAAACCTTTTGTTAAAATTAATGTTTTAAAATTGACTACAATCATATAATGTTATAAGTTTACATTACATAATGATAGGATAAGATATGAAAAATATAAAAAATATAATTGTCATTTTATTGCTGTTTCTTGCAGGTTGTGCTACGAAACAAAAAAGTACTCAAGTTAATACATTAAATAATAAAGAAACAAAGTTAATTGAGATTGGCATTATAGAAAAGAGCGATAAGCTTGTTTTTAATGTAAAAAATATTTCTGATGCACCCATTGACTTTTTTCAACTAAATAAACTACAGATTGAAAAATATATTGATGGAGAATGGAAAGGATTAAGAATCTTAGCTTGTCCTTGCGATGCACCATGCAATGCTCCATCTGAAAGGACAGAACTTAAAAAAGAAGAATCTTATGAAATTATCTGGAATAAGCAAGAAAGTTGGTGTGGTACTGAAAGAATAGGGCATGTTAGGAATATAGTAAGACAAGATGTCGAAGAGGGAAAGTATAGAATCAAAATTTCTTTTTATAAAGGAAATGCAATAGAGACTACGTTCAAGGAATTTTCAATATAAATCATTAAACAGGATAGGGATATGAAAACAAAATTACTTTTAATTGTATTGGCATTTTTAACCTTAAATGTAAAAGCACAACCATGGTTGCCTGTGCTTGAGAAAGAGGCTAATACAAAAGCAGAACTTACTTTTTACGATATTCAGAAAATAGTCAATAAGTATTATAAAGATGATCATTTTGATAAAGGCTATTATTATATTGAAGGGAAAAAGAGTAAAGCTCCCGGCTGGAAACAGTTTAAACGTTGGGAATGGTATTGGGATACAAGAGTTGATGTTAAAACAGGTGAATTTCCTAAAACATCTAGCGTAATTGAAAAGGAGAAATTTCTAAATGACAATCCAAAAGCAAAATCTGTGTCAGGAAATTGGCAGGCATTGGGACCAAATTTATCGGATGGTGGATATGCTGGCATAGGAAGAATTAATTGTATTTCATTTCATCCTTCAGATACGAATACATATTGGGTCGGTGCACCGTCTGGTGGCTTATGGAAAACAACAGACGATGGAGAAAACTGGACAGTTTTTACCGATGAAAATAGTGTGTTGGGTATAAGTGATATTGCAATACCTTCCGATTATGAAACAACCAATACGATTTATATTGCTACAGGAGATAGAGATGGAGGTTCTGTTTGGACACTAGGAGGTGCCCAGCATTATGATAATCATACCATTGGTGTTTTAAAATCAACAGATGGTGGTACAACCTGGAACGAAACAGGATTAGATTATACTGTTGATGAGTCTTCAATCATAGGGCGATTATTGATTGATACTACCGATAATATAACTTTATATGCATCTTCAAATACAGGAATATATAAAACTACAAACGGAGGAGTAGATTGGACTAAGGTTTTAACTGCAGATTATGTTATTGATATGGAGTTTAAACCAGGAGATCCAAATACAATTTATGCATCAACAATAGCATGGAACAGTTCAAAAATATATCGAACAATTAATGGAGGAGATAACTGGACTGAAGTAAAGAATTTTAGTACTGGTTCAAGACGTACAGAGTTAGCTGTTACAGATGATGATCCCGAGTATGTATATGCTTTAGTATCCAATACAAGCGGTGGATTACGTGGGATTTATAAGTCAAGAGATGGGGGCGATAATTTTGAAGAAACATTTAGTGGTACTGGTACAGATCATAGTTTATTGTATTATTATAGTGATGGATCAGGAGATAATTCAGGGCAAGGAAGTTATGATCTGGCTATAGCAGTTGCTCCTAATGATACGAATACTATTATTATTGGAGGTGTTAATTCGTGGAAATCGGAAGATGGAGGTTACACCTGGAATATTAATAATATGTGGACATCTCATGCTAGTTATAATTTTGTAGGAGCACCTGCTGTACATGCTGATAAGCACGTTTTAAAATATAGAGACACACTGGCATTGTTTGAGGGTAATGATGGAGGAATTTATAAAACAAACAATGAAGGTATAGATTGGACCGACTTAACAGATGGAATGGTCATAAGCCAGTTTTATCGATTAAGTACATCTCAGTCTTCAGCTAATATGGTTATTGGGGGCTTGCAGGATAATGGTACCAAATTGTTATATACCGATGGAAATTGGTATGATGTAAAAGGAGGGGATGGAATGGAATGTATTATTGATCCAACAAATGATAATTACCAATATGGAACTTATATTGATGGTGAAATAGAACGGACAACGGATGGATGGTATTTGAGTGAAAATAGAACAATTATTTCTGATAATATTGCTGATGCTGATGGTGGTTGGTGGGTTTCTCCATATATGTTAGATCCAAATAATTCGCAAATACTTTATGTGGGTTATAATGATGTTTGGAAATCGACAGATAGAGGAGATAGTTTTACTCAAATTTCATCAATGAACAGTAGCGATAATTTAAGATCGATGGCTATGTCACCTGCAAATAGTAGTGTTTTATATGTGGCAGATAGATATAATATTTGGAAAACCGATAATGGAGGGACATCCTGGACGGATATAACAGGTACTTTGCCTGGAGCATATGCTATTACCAATATTGCAGTTAAGCATACAAGTGCAGATACGCTTTGGGTTACCTTCGGAGGTTACGATGCCAACAGAATATATGAATCTACTGATGGAGGTTCGTCGTGGTCAAATATCTCTGCTGGTTTGCCAAATTTACCAGTGTTCTCAGTTATTCAAAATCGACAAGTGCTAGATTCTGTTTCATTATATTTAGGTACCGATATGGGAGTCTTTGTTAAAAACGGCAATGATAATTGGACGATGTTTAGTGAGGGATTGCCAAATGTAATGGTTACTGAACTTGATATTTATTATGATGATGTTACTCCTGAAAATAGCCGATTAAGAGCTGCAACATTTGGAAGAGGATTATGGGAATCTGATTTGTTCAGTGAACCTGAAATAACAGTGGATGATATTAATGAAATATTTTATATTTCTGAAACAGTTACTGATGAGGCTGATATAACATTTAAGATCTATACAACATTCTCTTCCAATACTTTTACTGCATATTTATCTGATGAAACCGGAGATTTTTCATCCGAAACAGCAATAGGTACTTTAACATCAGATAATGAAGGGACTATAATTTGTACTATTCCTGCAAATATACTATCTGGAACAGAATATAAAGTAAGAGTGAAATCTTCTAATCCGATTTATACAAGTGCGGCAAGTAATGCATTCGAAATTGTTTTAGATAATATTGCTCCAACCGTTAGTATCACATCATCAGAAAGTGGAACAACATCAACAAATCCATTTGATATAGATATTGAATTTAGTGAGAAAGTATATGGTTTTGAACAAACGGATGTTGTTATTGCGAATGCTACTATTTCCGATTTTGATGATTCATCGGCTCCTGTATATACACTTGCAATTTCTCCAACAGCAAGTGGTAGTATTACTATTGATGTGCCAGAAAATTCTGCTACTGATTCTATAGGCAATCAGAATACTGCAGCAAGTCAGTGGTCCATATCATATACTGCTACAGGAATTGAAGATTTTGATAACTTAGGTATTAATATCTTTCCAAACCCTTCGAATGGTAAGTTTACTGTTGAGTTTAATAAAGAAAAAACAGGAGATATAATTATTTATAATTTGTCAGGAAAGAAAGTTTACCATGAACAATTAAGTGAAAAATCTCAAGAAATTGATTTGAGTTCTTTGCCAAAGGGAGTTTATATTCTTCGGTTGAATATTGATAAGAATGAGCTTTCAACAAAATTACTTATTAAATAATCATTTATCATTTTATAACTAAAGAGCCCTTAGTATAATAAGGGCTCTTTTCTTTTACTAATAATTTAAAAATTAGGTTGTAGAATAGAAAAAAGCTTTAACTTTGCCTCGCTAAATTATGATATTTCTCATGATTTTAATGTGATCTGTTATATTATTAAAATAGAGCATATGATTAATACACAGTATAAAGAGAATGTAGCTTTAATTACCAAAGATAAGTCTTATACTTATCTTCAACTTTTTGAGAAGATTAATCAGTATTCGCAGCTTTTCGAAAAGAAAACATATCAAAGAATAGCTATACATTCAGAGAATAGAGAAGAGTGGGTGTTTGCGTTTTATGCAAGCTGGAAGTATAATTGTATTGTTGTTCCAATCGATTTTTTATCATCAGTTGATGATGTATCATATATATTAAATGATTGTACTCCGGATCTGGTATTCATTAGTAATGAGACTGCTAAAAAATTTGAAAAGGTTCAAGAGAAATTAGAGTATACGCCAGAAATTCAGAGTTTCGATGAACTATCATTGGCTGAAACGAAGAGTGAATTTGCCTGGAATGTTTCGGCGAATAAAGAAGAAACAGCAGTTATAATATATACTTCAGGAACAACAGGAAGTCCTAAAGGCGTTATGCTTAGCTATAAAAATTTATTGGCAAATGTTGATGCAGTGTCTAATAAAGTAAGAATATTTACGAAAGATAGACAAACACTATTATTACTTCCTTTACATCATATTTTTCCTTTAGCAGGCTCAATGATGGCACCTCTTTTTGTGGGTGGAACAATTGTGATGTCTCCTTCGATGCAATCGTCCGATTTATTGGAAACCTTAAAGAGTAATAAGGTGAATATTATGATTGGAGTCCCAAGATTGTATGATTTATTATATAAAGGATTAAAAGCAAAGATTTATGCTTCGTTTGTAGGTAAAGTTGTTTTTAATATAGTGAAGGCATTACATTCTAAAAAAATTGCCAAGAAGGTTTTAAAGAAAGTTCATGAAGGTTTTGGAGGACAACTTACTTATCTTGTTGCAGGTGGAGCAGCATTGAACAAAGAAACAGGAAGTTTTTTTCATGCTTTAGGATTTGAAGTATTAGAAGGCTTTGGAATGACAGAAGCAGCACCCATGATAACTTTTACACGACCTGGGAAAGTTAAGATAGGATCTCCAGGACATGTTTTACCTGGTTTATCAGTTGAAATTAGAGATGGCGAGATATGTGCTAAAGGTGATAATGTTATGAAGGGATACTATAACCGACCAGAAGAAACTGCAGAAGTTCTTAAAGATGGTTGGTTATATACAGGAGACCTTGGACAATTTGATAAGAAAGGATATTTACATATAACCGGACGAAAAAAGGAGATTATTGTATTACCGAATGGTAAAAATATTAATCCAGTTGAGTTGGAAGTAAAACTTGAAAAAATAGAATTTATTAAGGAAGCCGGAGTTTTTCTTAAAGATGATAAGTTACATGCTTTAATTTTACCAGAATATGAAGCTTTGTCAAAAAGTGAAGTGAAAGATCCTCAAGTGTATTTTAAAGAAGATATCATTCCAAAATTTAATCAGGACTTGACATCTTATAAGAGAATAATGAAATACTCCCTTGTTAAGGAAGAATTACCAAGAACACGTTTAGGTAAAATACAACGATTTAAATTACCGGATTTATTTGAAAAGAAACCGCTTAAGAGAGAACAAAAGGTTGATCATCCTAAGTCGGAAGAATATGTTGCAATCAAGACATTTATTGAAAGTCAGGTTGATATGACCATCTCTCCAGATGATCATTTAGAATTTGATATTGCACTTGATTCTTTAGGAAAGTTAACTTTAATAGATTTTATTGAAAGAACATTTGGAGTAAAAATAGAAGAAGAAAATTTATTAAAATTTCCTTCAATACGAAAAATGGTCGATCATATTAGAGAACATAAGGTATTTCATAACCTTGAGATGCCTAACTGGTCTGAGATTTTAAAAGAAAAGATTCAATTAAAGTTACCTAAGTCGTGGCCAACATTACCTTTCTTTATTAAATCATCGAGAAACTTTCTAAAAGTTTATTTTAAGTTTAATAGTAGAGGGCATCATGAATTACCTGAGGGGCCAGCTATTATAACGCCTAATCATCAAAGTTTCTTTGATGCCTTATTTGTTACCTCACATTTAAAAAGAAAGACCATAAAAGAAACATTTTTCTATGCTAAGAGAAAGCATGTGAAAAGTAAGTTTTTTAGGTTCCTCGCTGGAAAAAATAATGTCATCGTGATGGATTTGAATAATGATTTAAAAGAATCAATTCAAAAAATGGCTGCGGTACTAAAGTTAGGTAAGAAAATCATGATTTTTCCGGAAGGTACCAGAACAAAAGATGGAGAGTTAGGGGAGTTCAAAAAAACCTTTGCTATTTTAAGTAAAGAATTAAATGTTCCTGTAATTCCTGTTGCCATTAGTGGAGCTTATAAAGCTTTGCCAGCTGGGGCCAGATTTCCAAAACCATTTACAAAGATAAAAGTTAAGTATCTAGAGGCAATTTATCCTCAAGATTATACTTTTGATACCTTAACAGAGAAAGTAAAAGAAACAATTCGTAAAGCTGTGTAATTAAATATTACTTGCATACATAGGTTTTACTTTTAAAAACTCTATGTAGCCATTTGTTGTGCATACAACAACAGTATTATTACTTAGTACAATGGGTGTTGCAAAGATTTTGCCTTTTGTTTTATATTTCCCTAGAAGAGTACCTTCTGGGGAGAAAAAGTATAAGTATTTATCATACGATCCAACAATTACTGTTCCGTCGGGCATACTTACAGGAGATGAAACTACTTTCTTTCGTGTTTTATATTTTGAATGTAGTGTTCCATCTGTTTTTAAGAAATAAACAAATCGATCAAATGAACCAAATACTATTTTCGATTTCTTCGATTTTAATGGTATGGAGTGTATTCGTCCTCCGGTTTTAAATGCCGCAACTTTACTTCCATCAGTATTACATATGTATAGATTTTTATCATATGATCCAACAGCAAAATTGTCTTGGCTCAAAGCAGTAGGACCTGAGTGCATAATCCATCCTTTTGTTTTTATTGTCGACAATAACCTGGCATCTTTATCAAAAACATATACATTTTTATCATTCGAACCGATAACAATTTTATCCTTATTAATGATGTTCGGAGTGCCGTGAACCCACTTACGAATAGCATATATATGACTGCTACTGTCTTTTTTATTAAAGAAAATAATTCCTTTTTTATTTGTTCCAAATACTAACAACTTATTTGGTAATTCAAGAATCGAAGTAAACATAGACCCTAAACAAGGTTTTATTTTATCTTTGAGTTCACCTTGCTCATTAAAGAAGTATATGTTACCATCGTAGGAGCCAATAGCAATAGAACTATCAGACAGAATAGATGGAGATGCATGAACCCAACCCTCTGTCTCATATTTTTTAATTAACTCACCATTTTTATTAAAAAAATAAATGTTTTTGTCGTGTGAACCTACTATTACATTATCGCTCCATGTTGCAATAGGTGAAGAAAAAATAGCCTTTTCAGTTTTAAAGATATTGATAGCTTGAATATATTCTGAAGTTTTAATAGGTTCTCCAGCATAAGTATTCTTAAAAATAATTATGAAAATAATTACATATAAAGTACGTAGAAAAAATTTAAAGTTCTTTTCTATCATATGCTTAGTTCGTGTGTGATTTAATCCCCTTTAATCAAAAAAAATGATACAATAAACATAATAAAATTATACGATTATTGAAATTAAATACTATGAAATATCAAATAATTTTTACGAATGGATTAGAATAATATTTAAAATCAAAGAATTGCATTATAAAAATTTATTGGCAAAAGAATCAATCTTACCAAGTTTAATAATTCAAATAAAAATGGTATAGTTTTTTAATTATTACGCAACTAAAATAAGCTAGATGGCATCTATTTTTCGGACGATTTTAAGAAAGCAGAAGATGAAGAGATTTGATGTGTTTATTCTGTTGGTTTTTACTTTAGTTTTAAATTTTTCATGTGATAAAGAAGATGAGAGTTTATTTGCAGAAAAACAGGTAATAATTTCCATAAAATATGGAACCTCATTTGGAGAATGTCAAGGTTATTGTAAAAGAAGTATAGAAATAACAGAATCCGCAATAAAATTCATGGCAGAAGGTTGGTATGACAATAATAAATTACCCGATATTTATGTAACACAAGAATTTGCATCACAAGATTGGCAAAAGTTGGGTAGTAAAATTGATCTTGTAATTTTTAGAAATTTAGAAGAAGTTATTGGATGTCCTGACTGTGATGATGGAGGTGCTGAATGGATAGAAATTACCACAACAGAATTAAGCCATAAAATAACTTTTGAATGCGATAATGAACCCGAAGAAGTTAAAGAATACATTGAAGAATTATCTGCTTTAATGGAAGAATTCGATATAAATATTAATTAGACTTAATTATTATAAATTATTTAGAGCATAATAAATTCAGAATTATGCTTTTTTTGTTTTGTTAAAAACTTTCCCAGGATTGTAAAATTTAGTATTTTCAGGCATTCTAATTATTAACTCAAGAAAATGAAACAAGTTATTACAGTTGTTATAGTGCTTACTTTTTTTAATTATTCTTTTGGTCAAAAACTTAAAAAACGTAAAGTAATTGATCCAAAGGCAAATACTTTTGAATTATATCATGTCTTTGAAGATCAAAATATAAAACAAGGTGATTATTTATACAGATATCAAGGAAGAGTGCAGGTGAAAGGACAGTTTGATCATAATCTTGAAACAGGACAGTGGATATATACACCTGGTAGTGATATAAAAATTATCGGGAATTTAAAGGAAGGAAAAAGAGATGGAGAATGGAAATATTACAAGGGAAAGGATTTAATATCATCTTTAAATTATAAAGAAGGGTTACTTGAAGGCGAAGCTAAAGGTTACTTTGAAAACGGAGAGCAGGCTTGTATTTGTTATTACAGGAATGATAGTATCACAGGTGAGTATAAATCATATTATAAGAACGGAAAGGTAAAAGAAATTATCAATTACAATAATGGTGAATATGATGGAGCCTATCAAATGTATAACGATAAAGGAGAATTGGTATTTAAAATAGTTTACAAACAAGGAACTCCATTTGATATTATTGAATTAAATACTGATGAAGCTTTGTTCGGTGGTGATTTGCAAAATGGTACAGGAAAATTCGTTAGATATGCTTTAGACCAAGATAACCAGAAGTTTGTTAAGCAAATTAGAAATTATAAAGATGGAAAACTGCATGGACAAGTGAAGGAGTATGATCATAGAGGTAATCCATTTTATCGTGGACAGTATATGAAGGGCTATATGGTCGGAATGTGGGTCTTCGATATGGATAAAGAAAAAGAATATAAGCAATTATACCACTTTAGTGATAGTATAAAAACAGATACTACAAAGTGGTTTTTAACAAGTTTAAAACAAGAACTTGTTGAGTCAGGAGTAAAACCCAGGTTTAATAATAAAAACGAAGAAGCATTCCGGTATCATATTCAAACTAATTTGTCATATCCAGTTAAATCGAATAATAAGGGTGTGTCTGGGAGAGTAATTACTGCATTTACTGTCGATCAATTAGGCCTGGTAAAAGATATTCGAATTGTTTCATCAGGTAGTTCTGAGTTAGATCAAGAAGCAATACGAGTGATAAGATCTTCTCCATTGTGGGTACCTGGTTTTAAAAATCAATTACCTGTTAATGTTCGATACACTTTCCCAATCGTATTTAAATTATAATTATGAAAGCAAATATAGAAGTCAGCCCAATTGGGTACATAAAAACTCCGTTTAGCGATAAAAAAAATATGCCAATCCAGCCAACTGGAGCAAAAGGTATAGAAGGAACCATTGAAATTAATGCTGAATTTACTGAAGGATTAAAAGATTTAGATGGATTTTCTCACATAGTGTTAATATATCTTTTCCACCAGTCCAATGGATATAACTTGCAGGTAATTCCTTTTATGGATGATAAAATACATGGTGTTTTTTCTACTAGAGCACCTCGCAGACCTAATCCAATAGGAATGTCGGTAGTAAAGCTAAATAAAATTGTGAATAATATTTTGTACATCGAAAATATTGATGTTTTAAACGGAACTCCGGTTTTGGATGTGAAACCTTTTATTCCGGATGTTGATTCTCCTAAGGTAACCAAACTTGGCTGGTTAGATGGAAGATCAAAGAAAATGGCAGATAAAAAGTCGGATAATAGATTTATTGAATAGTGTGTATGAAAAAGAAATTAATTATCTGGGATTGGAACGGCACATTATTAAATGATGTGGATGCTTGTGTTACAGCAATGAATATTATGCTAAAAAAGCGAAATATGCCGTTGCTTACAACGGAAAGATATAAGCAAATATTTACTTTCCCGGTATATGAATATTACAAAGCATTAGGATTTTCTACAGATGATTTTGAAGAACTATCGCTAGAGTATATTGATTTATATATGGAAATAGCAAAAAAATCACCATTGCACAATGGAGTTACAGATACTTTATGTTATTTCCATGAAAAGAAATATACTCAGGTTATCTTATCAGCAGCAGAACAAAGTGCTTTAACTTCGCAGGTTAGACAACGAAATATTGAAGAGTATTTTGATCATATGATAGGTTTGAGTGATATCTATGCAAAGAGTAAAGTTGATAATGCTAAAAGATACATAAACGAACATGGTAATAAGTTCGATCAAATTACTTTTATTGGAGATACTTATCACGATTATGAAGTTGCAGAAGCTATTGGTGTAGATTGTTTTCTGATTAATAAGGGACATCAAAATATTTCAGCAGTAAAAAATAATGGCTACCAAGTTTTAGCATCTCACAACCAGTTAATGAAAGTATTAAATTAATAGTTATTGATTATGAACCGGGAGGAATTAGAAAAGCTTATAGAATTGAAACTGATTGAAGATATTGATCTTTCAGATGTAGATATGGATGGATTAGATTTCTCAAATTGTAGGATAGTAAATGTTACATTTTCGAGAGAGAAACAGGGGAGAGCACTTAAGGATATTAATTTCAAAAATACAAAATTTGAGAATGTTTCTTTTGATAATGCACATCTTGAAAATTGTGATTTCGACGGAATAAATACATCCTTAATCAGAGTGTCGTTTAAAAAATGCATACTCGAAAAGTGCAGATTTAGAAAAGCATCGTTTGATTGGTGTGATTTAAGATATGCCGAAATAAACTCGGGTACTTTCGAAGCTGCCAAATTAAATTTTTGTGATTTTTACCGGGCATTTCTTGTAGGAGTGATCATTTTTCGTAAATCAAAAATAGCAAACTGTAGTTTATATTATGCCTATTTTGATGAAGGAGCTACTATTCGTAGAGATAATTTGATGAACGGAAGAATCTTACAACAAGATAAAAAAGCGTATCGTAAATTTTTGGTTGATTGGAATATGTATGGAACGGGAGTTCGAAAAAATGAACAAAATAGAATTTCAGATTGGGATCCAGGCGCATCTATAAAAGCTCGATATGCAGATGCTGAAGATATATATAAAACACTGAATGGTTTATGGATGAGTAAAGGATATATTGGTGATGCTAACTGGGCTTTTGTAAAAGGCAAAAAAATGGAACGCAAACGATTAATTGCAGAATTGTCTGGAAAAGATAAATCAATAAATCAAAAATTAAAAAATCTTTTTATCATATTATGGAATTATATATCTGATGTGATGTTTGGTTATGGAGAGAGTATGAGAAAGATGATTTCTACCTATATTGTAATGGTATTTCTTTTTGCATATTTATATTATTCATCTGCTGAAGTTTCTTTAGCTAACTATACTCAAGCTATTGGTATAAGCTTTAAAAATATGGTGGCCATGTCATCAGATGAGGTTTCTGGTGTTTCACCATTTATCGACTTTTTAAATATGGTGCAAACAACAGTGGGAATTCTTATAACCGGAATATTTGGATTCATTTTAGGTAATAAAATAAGAAATCAGTAGGACGTTTGAGTGTAATATTGCTTATGTCTTTGAATTTTAATTTACTATCCTTATTTTTAACTAAATATTTAACACTCTGATACGCAGAAAATATGAATTATTTAGTTAAATCTTTACAAACGCTTTTTAAATCCGATAATGGATTTTTTGAAATGGCACGTACCGGAAAGAGATTAACGCATATTGCTCTTACTATTCCTCTTGTTGTAGTTTTTCTTTTTGGAGCAATGATTATTGCAGTAATTCCTGGACAGATATTAGTAAATAACATTGATGTAAGTGAGGTTGTTATAGAGTTTTATAATCTTTTTGTATCATTTGGAGTAATGATTATTTTAGTTTTACTCTGGGTGCGTTATTTTGAAAAACGTTCGATAAGAACAATTGGATTTACAAAAACAAATGTCCTTAAATTCTATTTTAAAGGTTTTTTAACTGGGATCATAATGTTAAGTATTGTTATTGCTTTCATGACTATTTTTGGTTCGATTAGTTATACCAAGAATCCAGAGCCGATAAGTTTAAATAGGATTGGAGTTATGTTACTTCTTTTGTTAGGTTATGTTGTTCAAGGAGCAGGAGAAGAAGTTCTTGCCAGAGGATGGCAGTTTCAGGTGATTGCAGCCAGGTATAAACCTTGGCTGGGAGCTATTATTTCGGCAGTTATTTTTGCGTTGTTGCATGGAATGAACGAAGGAGTGACTGTTCTTCCCATCATTAATTTAATCTTGTTTTCATTTCTTTTAACATTCTATATTTTGTATGATAAGAATATATGGGCCGCTTGTGGTTGGCATACTTCCTGGAATTGGGCTATGGAAAATATCTATGGTCTTAAGGTAAGTGGTAGTGAAGGTTTAGGTTCTATATTAAATTTATCGGTTGAAGGGCCTAATTATATAACAGGAGGCGATTTTGGTCCTGAAGGTAGTATTTTTACAACCATAGTTCTTCTTGGGGGAATGTTTGTTGTATTGTATCGAAATGCAAAAAAATCATAAGCATGACAAAAAGAAATATTCCATTTTTAGCATTAAGTATTGTTTTTCTTGCTGTTGCTATCGTTTTTTATGATGAAACAAATCTGAGTTTAGGGAAATTTTTATTATTCTTTATGAGTGGATTCGCTTCCGGAGTTCTATTTATACGAGGGATTAAGAAGTAGAATCACTTTGTTTTCTATAGGGTAATTTATTTTTCCATCATCTTATAATAAGTTAATTAACTTTTGTGATTATGAGAAAATATTTAAGCATTGTACTTGTCACATGTTTGTTCTTTTCATGTAAACAAGATTCAGGCTATAAAATAGCCTTTATTGTTAACGAAAAGGATTTAATTCCAGAGGGAATAACTTACTCGGAACAAACAAATTCATTTTATTTAAGTAGCATTCTTAAGAAAAAGATTATCAAAATTGATGTAGCTTCTGGTGATTATAGTGATTTTAATACGGATGACCTAGGCTTAAGAATGTTGGGAATGATTGTGGATGATAAGTATAACCACTTATGGGCTTGTGGTAATATTACTCAAGATAACCAGCGAATTTCAGCTTTGGTTAAATTAAATCTGAAGACAGGAAAAATCATTAAAAAATACGAATTTACAGATACTATATTCAGAACTTTTAATGATTTAGTTTTAGATAAACTGGGCAATATCTATTTTACGAATGAATCGGGGCAGAACATTTTTAAATACGATGTTGAGATAGATTCTGTTCATGTTTTTCTTGATCATGAGAAAATAGAAAGTCCCAATGGTATTACGATTTCACCTGACAATAAATATTTGTATGTAGCATCTGGTAATCAAGGAATTCGAATTGTTGATATTCAAACAAAGCAAGTTCTAAATGCTGAATATCTCGATTCAAGAGGACTAGATGGAATAAAGTATTATAAAAATAGTATCGTAGGTATACAGAATTATGTAGCTAATGCAAGTGATAGAAATATAAGTCGTTATTTTTTAAGTAAAGAAGGAAATGAAATTCTTTCATCTGAATTAATTGATATCGATAATCCTTATTACGATATCCCTACTACATTTACCTTGGTAAATAATAATGCATATTGTTTAGCTAATAGTCAGATGCTCCAACTAACCGGCGATTATGAAATAAAAGATACGAATATGCTAAAGGATGTTATTATTTTAAAATATAAATTATAACTTTTAGGTATTTACTTTATAAAAAGTGTAGCAGGATTGCTACACTTTTTTTATTTGTAAAGGAATTTTTATCTTTCATGGTATAAACTAACAAAAATGAGACGTAAGGATAGAAAAATATCAGAACAAGCAGAAATTGAGGAAATCATCAAAAAAGCAGATGTGTGCAGAATAGCAATGATTGATGGTGATGAACCTTATATTGTTGCATTAAACTTTGGATATAAACACGGAAAACCATCTGTATTATACTTTCATTGTGCCAACGAGGGGCGTAAGATTGATGTTATAAAGAGAAATAATAAGGTTTGTTTCCAAATGGATGTTGATCATGTACTGATTACTGCCAAAAAAGCTTGTGGGTTTACGATGAAATTTAAAAGCGTTGTAGGTCAGGGTAGGATTCATATTGTAAGTGATATTAAAGAAAAAATAGATGGGTTAAATTACATAATGAAGCAATATACTGGTATTGATCAATATGAATATGAAGAAAAGATGTTGGATATAACTACCATATTAAGATTAGAAATAGAAGAAATAACAGGAAAGCAAAAACAATAAAAAAAGTGTTGCAAATAAGCAACACCTTTTTATTAGACTTTAAAAAGCCCTATTTTATAGCATCAATTCCTTGTTTAAAATATTTTCTATTGAGTGCTGTTTGAAATTCATCAAATGCTTTATTTCTTGCTTCATTCATATTGCTTCCAACACCTTTAATATTCTCAGTTTGTTTGGTCCATACTATACTTCCAGACTGGTCTTTAATGGTTAATTTCCCTGAAATATATGATGAAACCAATCCTCCAGCACTTTCGCCTTGTTTGAAATTATAGTTTAACTCAAAAACATAATCTGCTGTTTTTGTTGATTCTAAGTCATATCCGTATTGTTTAGCATTCTGATTGAAAATAGTATTAATATTTTCATTATTCCCTTTTGTTTTTACTTTAAGGGATACAGAAGGAGCTTGAATAATTACATTTACTGTTGCAGGTTTAAGTTTACGTTTTATTATTAATCCACGAATAAATAAATCATCTACAGCTTTTTGAGCAAGGTTTTTTAGATTAATGGAGGCAGTAATTTGTTCTTTCCCATTTTTAGAATACAATACCTCAGGTTCGAGTTGTACTAAACCATTGATATCAGAGTTTTGTTGATCTTTTTTCAAATATCCTCCTGTATATGAAAACTCAACAGGAATTCCCTGTACAGGCTTATTCTTGTATGTTAATATAAATTCAAGTTCGTTTTTAAAAGCTTCTCCTCTTTTAACTTTTATTTCCGATATTTTAGGTTCTATTGCTAGAGAATTTAATATTTCGCTGGTTGATGAATAAAGTTCATTGCCAATATCAACGGTATTTCCCTTGTATTTTGTAGGTGTTTCTTCACTTAAATATCTTTTTATGGATTGCAATCCCTGTAAGTAAAATGCTAAAGCTTCTTTAGGTTTATTGGCTTTTTGTTCATTCAATCCGGATTGATATTTTGCTAAAGCAGTTGCAACGGCTTCCTGCTTTTTCTTTTCTTTCATTTCGTGATAGGTACTTTTGGCAATTTTATAATATACCCAATAAGAACTTTCATTCTCGTAAAAATCAACAGGATCAAATCCTTCCAGATAATCATCTGTACTTATCTGAATCTTCTGATCGTAAGTTTCAGAAAAACCATATTCAGTTTCAATACTATGTAGAACAGAAGTAGCACTTACATTCGATGATACGCTTTCAGCTAAATCGGCTAATGCTTCCTGTCTTGCTTGAGCAATATATTGTGCCGAAGTTCCAATTTTCTTCACAGAACTAATTCCTACATAATATCCGGAAATAATAGGTTTTTGTTTTACCCAGTCGGGGCGTGCTTCAAATTCAGCTGCTTGCTTTTTAGCAGCGCATGAAGCAAGAAATATAGATAGAATTACAATGTATCTTCTCATTTTTCAATTGTAGTTAATGATAAATATTTATTACGTCTCTAACCTTATTGTTCTGGATTATAATCGTCAACTTTTTTAGTGATCGTACTTACAGATTTATTCAATAATTCGTTTAGTAAGCTTTGTCCTGACTTTATTGTTTTATCAGCTTTAAGTAAATCTTGTAACTTATCTCGATCATTCTTATTATCTTTTGTAATATCTTCTTTCGATGAATTGTTTTTATATTTCCAATAACCTGGAATTAGTTTTTTCTTATCACCGCTGAATGTAGCATAGTGAATATGATCTGAATTATTGATACTAATCATATCAGATACCATCACCGAGTTATCTTCAGTCGATACTACTTTAAAGTTTAATGATAAATTTGCCCTGCTTGTTTGCTTATATTCGAAATAGGTTGTTTTATGGTATTTAACTTTTTCTACTTCATTTCCTTCTTGATCTTTCGTTTTAGTTACTTCTTTTAAATAACCTCGTTTTTCTTCTTTAGCTAACTTACCATTCGATATAGAAACTTTAGTAACTGATCCGGTTAAAACACCTTTTATGCCGGCAAGATTTGCAGCTTGCATATTCATCTTTCCATTTTCGTAGATATTAGCACTTAAAGATGATGGATCAATAATTTTAAGGAAAGGATTATCTAATGCACTTAGTTTTGCTTTTACATCAGCAGAAATTTTAGCAGCTGTAGTTTTATTTCTGTAATTAGTATAAGAGAAATCTGAAACCAAAACGGTGATGGTTCCTTTTTCCTGTGCTTCATCTTTTAGAGCAACAGATTGTTTGTAAGTTCCTGCTCCCTTAATAATGGTTTCGAATGTATAGTAAGCTTTACGATAAAGTTCTGTTTCTAAATACTGATTTGCATTTCGATACATTGGTTCGTATTTGGCTGTAATATAAAGATCTTTAACATCTTTATAATTAGCATCTATATTCTTGATTTCAGTAAATACTGTTAAAGCTTGAGTAAAATCCTCCCGATTTAGTTTATCTAACCCATCGGCATATTTCTTATTAAGATAATCGCCTTTGGCTTCTTCATAATATTCTTTATGATATTCAGGGAAATCCAAGTCAACATTTACAGCTTTTACTTTATTGTAATATTTCTCTGCATCTAAGTAATTGTACACCGCTTTTTTATAATCAGATTGTTTATATGCCGAAGTAAAGTCTGCTAATTTTTTATCCAAAGTGAGTTGTCCATTTTTTCTTAAACCAAGCTTTGCATCAACATTAGAATCTTTCTTTTTAACAGCCTGATAATAGTATTCTGCTGCATCTTCATATAATCCGGCTTCTTCAAATTTAGCTGCTTTTTTAGTGTATCTTTTGGATGCACATCCAGCAACTAATAAAATAATGCTTAAAAAGAGTAATATTTTTTTCATGGGTTTTAATTTGAAATGAATCTGAAAAATAATAATATAATTAGAAATATAAAAATGCTATCAGGTAAATGCATATGATTTTTACCAATCAATCATATAAAAATGCACAAAAAGTTTTCGGAAAAGGTTTTGATGATTTTGTAAAAGAGTTTGAGAAAAAGTATGCTTTGAAATAATTATAGATTACTATTCTTGTATTCTTCAAGTTTTTCGTAAATCAATTTAATAATTTCATATTCACTGGCATAAAGAATAAACTCAGGTTTAAAATTACAAAACACAATAAAGTCAGTTATTTCATTATCAGGCAATTTTGTTAAACTTTTAACCATTTTTCGATTAAACTTTGCGTCAATTAACTTCTGTTCCTCTTCTTTTGACAGGACTTTTTTAAACTTTTTTTTATTCTTTTCATTTCTAGTTTTAATTGATGTGCCTAAAACAAAAAGAGTTCCTTTTTCCCTAGCAAAAACTTCATTTACCATCCTATCGTATTCAGCTTCTATTATTACTTGTTTTGAGGTTTCAGTTAGATCCTCACTAAGTTTATCAAGTTCCGTTTTTGGAAGTTTAAGGTTTAAAACATCTTGTTTAAACTGAGAATATTTTTTAGGAATTGTAATAACAGCCTCTCTAATTTCATAGCTTCGTGATTCAAGTTTAATGATTAAACTATCTATTGAGAGTGTATCTGATAGAAAAACTAGTTCACTAAAATACCCAATAGCGCTGACAACTAGTGTATCCCTTTTATCTGCCACAATAGAGAATGAGCCATCTTTTTGTGCATGGAATAAAGTTCTTTTGTTTTCGTTAAAAATATTTGCAAATGGAATTTCAATTTCAGTTGAATTATCAATTATAACTCCTTGAACTAAGTTCACCTGTTGAATATCAGATTGTGAATAAAGAGCTTTAAAGGATGTTAGAAAAATAAAAAAAATAGAAAATTCAAAAAACTTCACAAGGTTAATATATTTGGTGTATACAAATATGAGTTCTCTTTTTAATAAGAAAACAAAATAGATGTTAAATCATGTTAATTTAATTATATATAATATTCTAGATTTCAGTAAGTTTAAAGATGTTGTGATTATAATTATCGTTTTATTACTATAAAAATAGTTGTATAATTAAAATAATAGTTATATTATTGTGGAATGAAAGAATTAACCAAAGCTGAAGAACAAGTAATGCAATATCTTTGGGAGATCAAAAAAGGTTTCTTAAAAGATATTGTCGATCAATTTCCTGATCCTAAACCTGCTTATACTACCATTTCGACTGTTGTTCGGGTGCTGGTAAATAAAGGTTTTATTAAGTATAAAACTTACGGAAAATCAAACGAGTATCATCCTAAAGTAAGTAAAAAAGAATATACTAAAGTATTTGTTAAAGGTGTTGCAAAAAGCTTTTTTAATAACTCAGCCAGTAAGTTAGTATCGTTTTTTACACAAGAAAACGATTTAAGTATAACTGAGCTTGAACAACTTAAAAAGCAAGTTGAAGAACAAATTGAACTAAAGAAAAAATCAGATAAATAATGAGTGTTTTTTATACCTATTTAATTGAGTCGTCGGTATCGTTGGGACTATTTTATTTGTTTTATGAATTGTTTTTAAAACGCGATACCTGGTTTCGATTTAATCGATACTATTTATTGTTTGGAGTAATTTTTTCTTTAATCATTCCATTGCTTGATTTTTCAGCATCAAGCCTTGTGGTTAATTCGCAAAATCAATTTGAGTTTAATGAATACTTACAAGTGGGTTCTGCTGTAAATGATTTTAAAGAGCAAACAGTAGAATTTATTGCAAAACCAAATTATTTACTGCTACTTTATTTATTTGCTGCCAGTTTATTTTTTGTAAGATTTATATATCAATTAGTAAAAATACTGAAAACGATAAATGCCAATGAGATAATAAATTATAAGAATAAAAAAATAGTATTATTGAATAATAACCATTCACCATTTTCTTTCTTTAATTATATCTTTATTAACAAGGAAGATTATGGATCGATGGGGTCGAGAGAATTATTACAGCACGAGATTACTCATGCTAAGCAAAAACATTCGATCGATATTATTCTGCTTGAATTAATCCTTGTTCTTCAGTGGTTTAATCCTTTCATTTACCGGTACAGACTAGCTTTTAAAGAAATTCATGAATATTTGGCCGATCGTGGTGTTTTGATTGCCAACAATAACGATAAAATTGGATATCAGAAATTAATTCTCGATCAGATAGAGAAAAGTTTCGGTGTTAGTCTTGCCAGCCAGTTTAATTATTCATTAACAAAAAACCGAATAAAAATGATGACAAGAATAAATTCAAAAAACATATCAAAACTTAAGATATTATTAGTTACACCTTTACTTACGTTGTTATTAATGGCCTTTACCATTGATACTGCTAAAGAAAGAAATGTTGTGAAATCTCAATTGCAGGTTCAAACACAAAACTATAATCAGGAAAATGCAAACACAAATTCATTTATATTCCCGGTTAAGAAAGTTGAAGGAGTTGAAATTTCTTCGGGTTATGGTGAGCGTATTCATCCTATTAAAAAGAAAAAAATGATGCACAATGCTGTTGATATAAAAGCACCTAGAGGAACGCAGGTATATGCAACAGCCGATGGTTTAGTGCGAAAAGTAAAAGAAAACTTTAAGGAAGGAGAAGGATACGGCAGGTATATTATTATTGATCATGAAAATGGATTTTCTACCTTATATGCTCAGCTCGAAAGTTGTAGTGTGAAAGAAGGACAGGAGATTAAGCAAGGGAATGTAATTGGTGGAGTGGGATCGAGTGGACAATCTACAGGTCCACATTTACATTTCGAAATGAAAAAAGATGGAGAGTATGTAAATCCAGAAAAATATTTTTAATGTATTAATTATCACAAATGTCATTCCTGCATCCCATTTGTCATTGGGAGTGGGAATCCTCTTTTTAGATAGGAAAATAAAAAACAAATCAAAAAATCTTGTAACGAAACTATTCTTTGTTCGTCTTACATATGAATTTAATTTAAAACAGAACAGATATGAAAAGAATAGTAATCATATTATTGATATCCATTATTACGATTTCAGGAATTCAGGCTCAAAATACATTAAGCGATGTAGTTAAAGATTACCAGCGAAAGAACAGTGAGTTAACTTTAGTAATACCATCTTTTTTAATAAAATTAGGTTTAGCATTTGGCGATATGGAAGAAGAAGAGCGAGAAGTTCTTGAAATGATCGATGATATGAAAATTGTAGTTTGTGAAAACAGATTTCATAAAAATGATTTTGATATGTTGGAAGAGGGAATTGAAACTGGAAACTTTCAGGAAGTAATGACAGTGAGAGAAAGAGATGAAACTGTAAGAATGATTATGAATAAAAAGAATAAAAGAAAAACCGAAATGCTAATGCTTGTTGAAAGTTATGACGAGCATGTTTTAATGCTTTTTGATTTTTATGGTGAACCTGATTTTAAGAAATTTTTAAGCTTAGCAGATTATTAGTTTAATATTTTTGTTTTCCAATCCCTATCATGATCATCTTACTGATAGGGATTTTTATGTAAACAGTTCACAGATAATTTTTGTAATCTAATTCATTTTTGATATTCTGTTTGAAATTGAATATTATTCTGATTATCTTGTATTCTATTCTTATATATCGAAAGGAATGCAGAAATTTTCCAAGGAATTTGAAAAGTTTAAAACTGAAATTAAGAACAAACTGGGAACTGAAAAATATGATCAGATTGCTGACTATGTTAATCATTTGCACGAAATAATTATTGCCAATTTACAATTCAATGGAGATTCTTTTGGAACTAATTTATTTGAACAGCGAAAGAATCTCCAGATGTTTATGGATCTTTCTCCAGTTGGTATCAGTATTTTAAATCCGGAAAAATACTTTTATGTTAATAAAACCTGGTGTGATCTTACAGGATATTCTCAAAATGAATCAAAACAGATTACACCTATGGATATTTTACATCCTGATATGCGAGATTTTGTGATGAAGAGAGCAAAAGAAAGACTAGATGGAAAGGATGTCCCTCAAAGATATAATATTAAGTTACTCACTAAAGAAAATATTGAAAAATGGGTTGACATTTCTTTTGCTGTAATTCGTTATGAAGGCCAACCGGCGACACTCGCGATAATGAATGATATTACCAAAGAATTGGAAACGAAAAATGCATTAAAGAAGAGTGAAGAACAGTTCAAGAAATTATTAAATCTATCCCCTGTAGGGATATCAATTCAAAGGAAAAATAAGTATTTTTATGTAAACAGAGCATGGGCACAAATCACTGGATATCGCATAAAAGATATTGATAAGATTGGGCCATTCGATATTATTCATCCCGAGATGATTGAGTTTGCAAGCTCTCTTAACTATCAAAAAATAAAAGGTGATAGACCTGGGACAAAATATAATTTAAAAATATTAACAAAAGATAAGCAGGAAAAATGGTTAGAGTTATCCATAGCACCTATTTTTTATGAAAATCAATATGCTAATATCGTTGTATTTACGGATATAACAGATTATTACAGAAGCAGGGAAGCCTTAATTGCAAGTGAAAAAAAATACAGAAGTCTTATTGAAAATTTAAAGCACGAATTTGTCTTTTTTAGGATGAATACAGAAGGGTATATGGAATATGTGAGCTCATCAATAAAAGATATTTTGGGATACGATCCAGATGATTATAATGTTCATTATAAGAAAAACCTGACAGATAATCCAATAAACGAAGAAGCTATCCAAAAGACAGAGTTGTCCATTGCTGGTATTCTCCAGTTTCCATTTGAAATAGAATATTTCGATATCCAAAAGAATAGACATGTTTTGGAAGTTTCAGAAACTCCAATAATTGATAATGAGGGTAATGTGATTTCTGTTGAGGGAATTGTTCGTGATATAACCTCTCAGAAGCTCGCTGAGGAAAGACTTAAAAAATCAGAAAATCAGTTGAGAATACTTAATGCACAAAAGGATAAGTTTTTTTCATTATTAGCTCATGATTTAAGAGGACCAATAGGTAATTTCTTGCAAATTTCAGAATTATTAAAAATAAAATACGAAAGTTTATCATCAGACCAGATGGCTGTATTTTTTGAAAACTTGCATGAGATAGCTGGTCGTACGTATAAATTGCTTGATAATGTACTTATCTGGTCGCGCAGTCAGTTGGGAAAGTTGGAAATAAAGATTGAAAAAATAGAATTATATAAGTTGGTACATGAAGTTGTTTCTTTATTTGAAGAGAGTTTAAAATCAAAACAGCTCACGTTTATAAATAATATATCTCCGGATCTTATCGTAAGTGTTGATGTAAATATTCTGGAGGCATTATTTAGAAATATCATCAGTAATGCTGTTAAATTTTCATATCAGGGAGGAAAGATAAAAGTAGATAACAACACAGAGTTTGATAAAGCATCTAATAAAACTTATCATATCGTCTCTATTACTGATAATGGTGTTGGAATCCCTGAAGATAAAATTGATAAGATTTTTAATTTCGAAGATCACTATTCTACTGTAGGAACTAGTAATGAAAAGGGTACTGGTTTGGGATTAAATTTATGCAAGGAGCTGATTGAAAAAACCGGAGAAAAAATATGGCTTGCTAGCGAAGAGGGTAAAGGAACTACCTTTTACTTTACTCTAAAGAGTTAGTTAAATGATAATGTAAATAGCGTTTCTACATTAAGTTCCGATTTAACCGAGATATTTCCGCCATGTAAATACATAATTTGTTGCGAAAGACTCAAGCCAATTCCTGAACCGGTTGCTTTAGTTGTAAAAAAAGGAGTAAAAATATGATCAATAATATCTTTTTTAATTCCACATCCATTATCTTTTACTTCAATTATTGTTTGGTTTTTATCATTCTTAAAAGATGATAATATGATATTAGGATTTTCTGTATTATTTAAACTTTCAATGGAGTTACGTATTAAATTAATGAGTACTTGTTCTATTTGTGCCTGATCAATTCTTATAAAAATATTTTCAGGATTTGTATTGATCTGGTATGATATCTTGTTTTTCTCTAATTCATTTTTTAATAAGGTTATAATGGAATGAAATAGTTCTTTGATATTAACTGGCTTAATTTCAGGTTCTGGGAGTAAGGTTAAATCTCTAAAACGTTGAACAAAATCGAGCATGCCCTTGCTTCGCTGTTTTATAATATTCATTCCCTTAATAGTTTTTGCAATAATTTCTTCATTAATATCTTCTGGTTTTGCAGGAGTATCGTTTTGTGAATATAAACGACTAATTGAAGTAGTAGCTGAGTCGATAGGAGAAACAGAGTTCATAATTTCGTGGGTTAATACTCTGATAATTTTTTGCCACGATTCAACTTCTTTTTTATTCAGTTCGCTTTGAATATCTTGAAAGGCTAAAAGCTTAATGCTCGACTTGGCTATTCTGAATTCTACTAATTTTACAGTTAAATCTAATTCATATTCCGAAGCTTTTATTGTAATAAGCTGCTGGTTTTGTGATGATAGTTTAGATATTTTTTGCGATAGACCAGGATATAATTTATCAAGATCGGAGATTGATTTAAGCTGACTTATTTTTAGGATATCTTTCCCTGCAGGATTAAAAAACTGGACTTCCATATTTTCATCAAACGATAATATTCCAATTCCAACATGATCAACAACTTGTTTTAAATACTCATAGTGGCCAATTTTATCAATTCGTGCTTGTTCAATTATTTTGTTAACCTCATTTAGTTTTTGATGTAATTTGTTATAAGATCTATTATTTTTTTGATCAGCAAAGAATATAGTAGAGTCATTGTTCATAATGGAAGAGAAGAAATTGGATAATTCCCTGTTTGTTTTATTTAAATAATGTACTAATAAAATACCTTGAATAATTAGAAGTGCCAGGAGATTTATTTGAGAAGCCAGGTATCGATCCAGAAAATAGATATAAGCTAATAAGATAGCATTGACAGTAATTAGAATTACACGTAATATTATCTGGAAAAAGAGTTTTTTATAAAGCATCTATTATTCATTTTATAAAATACCGTACTTATTAATTTTATTATATATTGTTTGGCGGCTAATATCAAGCTCTTTAGCTGCTTCTGAAAGATTACCGTTGTGTTTATTTAAAGCGTTTCTTATGGCAGCTTTTTCAATCTCGAGTAATGTTAAGGCTTCATTGTCGGAAATACTAATACTTGTACTTCGCTTAAAACTAAAATCATTTTCCGTGATCATATTATTTTCTGCAAGAATTACAGTTTTTTCTATGGTATGTTCAAGTTCTCTTACATTTCCTGGCCAATTATGTTTTTGAAGCTTCTCGATAGCTTTTTGAGTAATTTTCAGGTTCTTTTTATAAATATGAGAGAACTTATCGATAAAGTATTCGGCCAAAATTTCGATATCATTTCCACGTTTACGTAAAGGTGGAATTTCAATTACGATAGTATTTATCCTGTAATAAAGGTCTTCTCTGAAGAGGCCTTCATTGACCAATTTCTCCAATTCACAATTGGTAGCACAGATTAATCTGGTATCAACTTTTAAGGCTTTTGATGATCCAATTTTAAAAATCTCATTATTTTGGATCACCGATAATAGTTTTGATTGAAGTGATAAAGGAATATTTCCTATCTCATCTAAAAAAATAGTTCCATTATGAGCCGATTCGAAACGACCTTGTTTAGATTCTTTAGCATCGGTAAAAGCTCCTTTTTCGTGACCAAATAACTCGCTTTCAAAAAGATTATCATTTAGAGAACCTAAATCAACAGGAATAAATATTTCATTCTTTCTTTTTGATTGTTTATAAATTTCACGGGCAACCAGTTCTTTGCCAGTTCCGTTTTCGCCGAGTATTAATACATTGGCATCTGTTTGGGCAACTTTCTCAATAAGTTTATGAATCTCTTGCATTGCTTTTGATGATCCAATAATTGTGGGAATATTTTTTTTCGTTTCCTCGATTAAAATTTCTGTTTTATTCTTTAATTCATGGATCTTAATTTTTGAGTCCCTAAGTTTTAATGCGGCTTTTAAAGTAGAAAGTAATTTGTCGTTATCCCAAGGTTTTAGAACAAAATCGAATGCGCCTTCTTTTAATGCTTTTACTGCTATTTTTACTTCTCCATAAGCTGTAATAGGTATAATAGAAATGTTTTTATCGAATTTAAGGATTTCTTTCATCCAAAAAATACCTTCGTTTCCGGAATTAATACCTGCAGAGTAGTTCATGTCAAGTATAACAATATCAATGCTATGTTTTTTAAGGTTTTCAGGGATTAAATTCGGATTACGCAAGTAGATTACTTTTTCAAATTCACTTTCAATAAAAAGACTTAATGCGTCAAGAACTTCCTGATTGTCGTCAACAACTAATACTTTTCCTTTCTGTTTTTTCATAACTTTAAAAATTCATTGCAAGTTATAAAAATGTCCAGTTTTTTGGCGTTCATTTGTCCAAAAAATTGACAATATTATGAGGTGATTTTAATTTAGAAAATATAATGAGCTGATAATTAATACTATAATAATTTGGTATGAATTATGGCATTGGCAAGTAAATTAAACACTTAAAATTATGTTCAAGAATTATTTAAAAATTGCAATTAGAAGATTTTGGAGGCAAAAAATTTTCACCATAATTAATGTAGTTGGACTATCAACGGGGCTTGCTATTTCTATAGTGATGTTAGCTTCTATTAAATTTCAGCGTAGTTTCGATAGTTTTCATGTAAATGGTGAAAACATTTATAAAATTGAACTTGCTTATATGATAGGCGACGCATTAGCTACATCTCATACTTGTGCTGGAGCTTGGGGTGATGCAATAAAAAATAATTATCCGGAGATTGAAATGAAGTGTAGAATTATGACTTGGGACGAGCACCTTTTTAGTGTGTATGATGATCGTGGTGAACATGCATTAAGATTTATGGAGAGCAATGGTGCCGGGGTCGATTCTACATTTTTTGAGATGTTTTCCTTTAAGTTTAAGCAAGGAAATCCAAAGAATGCTTTTAAAGAGCCTAATTCAATTGTTCTTTCGGAGAAAATAGCAAAAAAATACTTTGGAGATTCAAATCCTGTTGGGAGAATAGTTGAAATAAATAAGAAGTATAACTTAAAAGTAACTGCAGTTTTAGAAGAATTGCCTGAAAATACAAACTTTGGATTCGATTATTATTTTCCTGTATCATTTTTAAAAGATTTTGGTATTGATGTGGATGGTACTGTTGGTAATTCTTTTCAAACTTATTTTTTATTAAGAAATGGAGCTTCGCCCGAACATATTCGATCAAGTATAAAAGAATTTCTTTATTCAAGATTTGAAAGAGATGTTGAATATGATCCATCTTTTATTTCATTGAAAGAAATGGTAGGAAACGACGAAACATCAGATAATCCCTTTGTTGATTTATTTATGGCCATTGCGATATTTATTTTAATTATGGCCTGTATCAATTTTATGAATTTATCAACAGCTACGTCTTTAAAACGATCGAAAGAAATAGCTATCAGAAAAATTGTTGGAGCACATCGTAATCAGTTAATTAAACAACTATTAAGTGAATCTATTGTGCTGGCATTTATATCATTAAATCTTGCAATTGTTTTCTCGGAATTTATCGTTGAATATTTTCAAAAGGTTCTGGAAATAAATATTCCGCTTTATTTTAATGATTTCAATTTTTGGATTCAGTTGGTAATTTTGACCTTGGTTACAGGTATTCTATCGGGAAGTTACCCGGCTTTATTTCTTTCATCATTTAAACCGGTTAAAGTTTTAGCTTATTCATATTCACATGGCGGTGGTGGTAAATTCAGAAAAATATTGGTTGTTTTTCAGTTTGCCCTAACAATATTATTTCTAACACTTACATCTTTATCCTATAATCAATACAGAGCACTTCAAAAAGATAAAGAAGGGGTTGATACTGAAAATATAATATCGGTTCCAATTACAGGTAAGATAGGAGAGAACTATGATATCATTAAGAATGATCTTATAAAAAATCCACATATTCTATCCGTAACTTCTTCAGACCAAAATCCTACATGGGTGCATTCGGGAGAATTTTTATGGGGGAACACTCCTGGTAAAAATGAAAATCTGGCACGTGTTTTAAGAGTGGATTATGACTTTCTGGATGTATTTGGTATTAAATTACTTGATGGTAGATCTTTTTCAAAAGATTTTCCTGGTGATGCTAAAAATTCAATAATTGTTAATGAAGAGATTGTAAAAGAACTTGGAATAGAAGATCCAATTGGTTCGCAGTTTTATTTATATAATGAGCCTTACACAATAATTGGGGTTATCGAATATTTTGATTTTTTTACTTTAAACTTACTTGGAAAAACACTGATGATAAAGCTGGAACCGCCAGTTAATGGAAATATTTATATTAAATACCAACCGGATAATTACAAAGATGTAGTAAAATATGCAAAAGAGATATTTGAAGAACACAATGATAATTTCCCTTTTAATTGTTCATTTTATTCTGAGTTTGCCACTCCAATTGAAAAAACTTTAAAATCATTTAATAATTCACTAACATTCTTTACAATTTTTGGGGTTTTAATTGCTGCACTTGGATTATTAGGTCTGTCGGCTTTTATGGTTGAGCAAAAAACTAAGGAAATAGGTATCCGGAAAGCAATGGGAGCAAGTATTTCAAAGGTTGTTTCTATAATCTCAGGACAATTCTTAAAACTAATATTAATAGCTCACCTTATTGCTGTTCCATTAAGTCTGCTGGTATATACAAGGTTGCGTAAATTTATGAATGTTAAATCAACCGGAGATATATTTATTTTTGGCGGTGTATCTCTATTTATATTATTATTGGCTACAATTATTATATATGCAGTAACGATTAAAGCCGCTCGGGCAAATCCGGCACGTTCTTTAAGATATGAATAAAGCTAAAATGTTAAAGTAAAAACAGTTTGGACATTCGGTTCTGATTTTACAGAAATAGTCCCTCCATGTAAATACATAATTTGTCGAGAAAGGCTCAACCCAATTCCTGAGCCTTTTTCTTTTGTTGTAAAAAATGGAATAAAGATATTATCAATTACTTCAGAAGGAATACCAGGTCCATTATCTATTACATGAATCTGCAATCTTTCATTATAAATTTCTGCATCAAGTTTGATTTGAGGTTCTTGTATTTTAGCCAGCGAGTCCGATGCATTTTTGATTAAATTGATTAACACCTGCTCAATTAATTTTTCATCTGCATGAACAATAATTTCATGGTTACAATTTTGTATAAAATCAATATTCTTGGTACATAAATCTTCTTTAAGAAGAGTTGTTATGTGTTCAAATAATTGACAAATACTCAGATCAACAAAGTGAGGTTTTGGAATTTGGGTCAGACTTTTATACGTTTTTACAAAACTGGTTAATCCTTCGCTTCTTTTACGAATGGTTTTCAATCCTAACACAGAATTTTCGATGGTTGTATTATTTATATCTTCAATTGTTTTTATTGTATTATCTTCTTCGAACATTTCAATTAAAGATCCGGTGAGAAGGTTGATTGGACTAACAGAATTCATAATTTCATGTGTTAAAACACGAATTAATTTTTGCCAGGCATCTACTTCACCTTGCTCTATTTCAGATTTAATATTTTGTAGCGATAGAAGTTTAATCTCACGTGTTTTAATTTTAAAATTGGCTGCTTTAATTGATAATTGAATAATCTCATTATCTATGTTTAGCTTAATAAGCTTTGTGTTTCCGGGTTTTAGATTTTTAATTTTCTCACTTAATCCGGGTTTTGTTAAATCTACTTCTGAAATGTTATTTAACGAATGTCGATTTAATAGTTTTAATGCAGCATCGTTACAAATTTCTATTTTACCTGTTTCATCATATGCAATAATTCCAATTCCTATATGTTTAATGGTATTGTGGAAGTAATGATGTTCACTTTCTTTATCAGAACGAACTTCCGATATTTCATGGATAATCTGGTTTAATTCTTCGTGAAGTTTTTTAAATGATTTATCAACATGTTTATCCTTATTAAAACTTATCGATACATCATCGTATTTTAGGGCAGTAATAAATTTGCTTAAATCGCGGTTTACTTTCTGCAAATACCATATTAAATAAACAATCTGCAAGACCCATAGTATTGCAAGAGATGAACTGGTAATAAGCATATATTCTTGCCTTAACGTCCAGAAAAAGGCTATAGTTGAAGCAGCAATTAAAAGAACTTGTATAATGATAAATATTCTAAAACGACTAAATTCCATATTTCTCCATTTTTTTATAAAGTGTTGATCGGTTGATTCCTAATTCTTTGGCTGCAGAACTAATATTGCCTTTATATTTTTGTATGGCTTTTTCGATTAATATTTTTTCATTTTCATCCAGATTTAATGATTTGGCCATTGTATTTTTAATATCTTCCCCCTGAGGCCAACAATGATTTGCCAGTATTATACCATCTTCACAAAGAATGACAGCCTTTTCGATAATATGCTGTAGCTCTCTAACATTACCGGGCCATGCATGTTGGTTTAATTTTGCTATGGTGTTATGATTAAATTTTAGACCTTTCTTATTGTATTTATCCGAATATTTGTTCAAAAAGAATTCTGCCAATAGTTTTATATCCTCATTTCGTTCTCGTAATGTTGGAAGATTAATTTTAATGGTGTTTATTCGGTATAAAAGATCCTCACGAAATTGATTGTTTTCAATCATTTCTTCTGGATTTTTATTGGTAGCACAAATCAAACGAATATCAACAGAGATAGGTTTACTTGAACCCACACGATAGATTTCTTTTTGTTGTATTGCAGTAAGTAATTTTGCCTGTAAGGCTAAAGGCAGATTTCCAATTTCATCTAGAAATAATGTTCCTCCCGAGGCAATTTCGAAACGACCAGCACGATCTTCTTTTGCATCGGTAAATGACCCTTTCATGTGACCGAATAATTCGCTCTCAAATAAGTTCTCTTGTAATGATCCTAAATCGACATTAACAAATACTTCATTTGCACGATCCGATTTTCGATGTATTTCACGTGCAATGACTTCTTTCCCTGTACCATTTTCTCCAAGAATCAAAATGTTTGCATCTGTTTTAGCTACCTTATCAACCATTTCAAAGATCACTTGCATAGCAGATGACTGGCCAATAACGTGACTATATTTGCTATCTATTTTTTCACTTAAATGTTGTTGTTTTTGTTCCAGGTTTTCAATCTTTAATTTAGATAATCGCAGGTTGTATGCCGATAATATTGTCGATAGAATTTTTTCTTCGTCCCATGATTTCTGAATAAAATCAGTTGCTCCCTCCTTCATTGCATTCACAGCAAGTTCAACATCACCGTAGGCAGTAATTAAAACAACGGATGCATTAGCGTCTTTTTCCAAAATTTGTTTCATCCAATAAATTCCTTCATTTCCGGAGTTTACTCCTGCTGTAAAATTCATATCTAAAAGAATAATATCATAATTTTCTTTTCTTAAAGATTCGTGAATGAGGTTAGGATTTTTGATGGTATCAATTTGTTCAAAATGTTTTGATAAAAAGAACCTGAAGGCTATTAACAGTTCTTCATTATCATCCACAATTAATATCTTACCTTTTTGTTTTGACATGTTGATAATAGTTTTCTTTATCTTGGTTAAAATTACATTATATTGTTGTTAATTCCGACAAGAGTGTTGTATTTTACAACAGTTATACATTGAGGTGCTTGATGTAAATAACAGTAAATCAACATTAAAATATGTTTGGCATTGAGTTTGGCTATAGTAGTACAAAATAGGAAGATGAAAGAATATATTAAAATAGCATATAGAGGTTTTATAAGAAATAAATTTTTTTCGTTGATTAACATTGTAGGATTAGCTATTGGTTTAGCTAGTGCTTTACTAATTTTAATATGGATTAATGAAGAGACAAGTTATGAAGATTTTAATACAAATAAAGATAATTTATACCGATTAATAGTCGAAAATAATGATGAAGGAAAGACTAGTTTAAGTGCAATTCATCCTGTCCCATTAGCGCCATATTTAAAAGAAACTTTTCCAAATATAGTTAATACAACAAGGTATTCACCCGGATGGGGCTCGTTGGTTGAATACAATAATGAACAATACAAAAATATTCTAGTTATTGAAGTTGATCATAGTTTCTTTGATATGTTCACCTATCAATTAATCAAAGGCAACAAGAAAAGTTTATTTGCGGATATATTTTCAGTTGTTATAACAGAAAAGTTAGCACAAAAAGTTTTTGGAGATAACGAACCAATTGGTAAACTTATTAAAATAAATCAAAGAGATTATACGGTTTCAGGGATTATAGAAAATTGCCCATCAAATTCACATATACAATTCGAAGCAATTACTTTATTTGATGCCCGTGATGAAGAGATAAAAAAATATATACCTGATGATAGTTGGGAAGCCTCAGCTTATTACACATATATCATGTTTGATGATATTTCATCAATTGATAAAGAGGAGCTTGAAATTACAAATAATTTAAGAAAGGTTTTACCCGAGAAGGACCAAAATGATCATTACATATTACAGCCAATTGAAAAAATTCATTTGTATAATAATGTAGATGATTACCTCGAAGGTCATGGTAATATAAAATATATCTATATTTTTAGTTCAATTGCATTTTTGATTCTGATTATTGCATGCATTAATTATATGAATTTAAGTACCGCAAAGTATGATAGCAGATCAAAAGAAGTAGGAATAAGAAAAGTGTGTGGTGCTGATAGAAAAAGGTTAATAGTACAGTTCTTTACAGAAAGTTTATTAAATACTGTCATATCAATTATTATAGCGCTAATATTGGTAGAGTTAGCTCGCCCACTGCTAAACAGTGTAACAGGTAAGGTATTTGAAATCAATTACGGCAATCTAAGGTTTTGGGGAGTTCTCTTGGTACTTATACTTATATCATCTGTTGCATCTGGTAGTTACCCTGCACTTTTCTTATCATCATTCAAGGTGGTGAATGTTTTTAAGAAAATGAGCATCTCAGTTAAAGGAGCTAGAATAAATCTGCGCATCAGATCAATATTAGTAGTGTTCCAACTAATTATCTCAATGACATTAATAATTGTTGTATTGTTTATGTTTGCTCAGTTTAATTATATTAAATCAAAAGATTTAGGATATAATGCAGAGTGTGTTATATGTTTTGGAAATTCAAGATCTTTTGCCAATAACTACGAGAATATTAAAGCTGATTTTTTAGATCATTCTTCGATACAATATTTTGCTCAGGGGAATAGCCCAACAAATAGTAATTACGGAACAAAAGTTAAGATTAATAACAATGAAGATAATTTAATTGAAATGTCGGTATTAGCAATCGACGAAGATTATATTAACACCTATAAAATTAAACTATTAAGAGGTAGGAATTTTTCTAAAGATATTACTTCAGACCAATTTGAAGCCATATTAATTAATGAAAAAGCTTCAAAGAAACTTCCATTTAAAAATCCTATAGGAGAAAGAATTGCATATAAAACTCCTTTCAAAGGTTTTAGAGAGGGTACCATAATTGGTGTTATTAAGGATTTTCATACTGATGCTTTGTATCATCAAATACAACCATTGATTCTAAATCAAGAAAGTTTCTGGAGATATCAACTAACGGTAAAATATAATGACATTAATCAAACAGAAAGTGTTATTGAGCATTTAGAAGAAACCTGGAAAAAATACAGATCGGATGTTCCTTTAGATTATTACTTTTTTGAAGATGAGTTAAAGGCTTATTATGAAAATGAGTCTCGAATTTTTAAAGTAGTTACATTCTTTACAATAATTGCTATATTAATTTCTTTATTAGGTATTTTAGGTTTATCCTACTTTACAACAGAAACATATAGTAAGCAAATTGGGATTAAAAAGATATTGGGGGCAAAAATGAGCAACTTAATTGGGTGGTTAATGAAAGATTTTACAATAAAGGTTGCAATAGCAATATTGATTGCTTTTCCGCTTGCATATTATTTTATGAATAACTGGATTGCAAATTTTTCATATCATAAATCTTTATCAGTTTCTTATTTTATTTTAGGTTGGATGGTTACATATATTCTAATTTCAATCATAATGATTATTCAGGTAATTAAAATTGCAAAAATGAAGCCTGTTGAAAGTTTACGTTACGAATAAAATTTAATAACATGATTAGCTACATATTTAAAAGCATTTTTAAGAATTTTAGAAGAAATCTATTGATTACAATCATTAATATAATAGGACTTTCACTAAGTTTTACTGTAGGATTTATAATATTTGGTCACATCCAAAATCAACTTAAATTTGATAAAGATGTTAAAAGTTCTGATCGGCTATATAGATTAGAAACTAACTGGGCTTCAATGCCACCTTTTATTGGCCATGTATTAACTCAGGAATTAAGCTTATATAAAACTACCAGATTAAATTTTAAGGAAGAATTAATTATTAATTATAATAAAAAGGAGTCTTTAATAATTGATAATGTAGTATATGCTGACAGTTCTTTTTTTGATGTATTCCCATTTGAATTGATTAAGGGAAATAGAAACCACGCTTTAAGGAAACCATTTCAAATATATCTGACTGAAACAGAAGTTCATAGAATTTTTGGAGAAAAAGACCCAATTGGTGAGTCAATATTAATTGATAATGAATTCAATTTTCAAGTTGCAGGCATTATAAAAGACATAGAGTATTCACATCTAAAATTTGATGCCGTAATCTCTATGGTATCAATTCGTAAGATGTCAACAAATAAGGATGTGCTTGAAGAATTTGATGGATGGGATTTTCCTACATATATACTTGTTCCTGAAAATAGATCAAAATATGAAGCAGAAGAAGAAATAAATAAATGCTTATTTAATTACCACTATAAATACTTTATTGAGCGATTTAACCTTCGTAATTATGACCATATATATTTTGCAACCAATATCAGTAACGAAGCAGGTACTATTCATGGTAATCAAAAGGCTAATAGTATTTTATTTTTAATTTCTGTATTTATTATAGTATTAGCTATAATAAACTATATCAATTTAACAACCGCAAATGCTTATAAAAGGTATAAATGGATTGGAGTTAACAGGATTGTAGGAGCAACTAAAAGTCGAATAATTATACATTTTTTAATCGAAACGATCATTGTATGTTTAATTTCTTTATGGGTTTCTATCTTAATTATTGAAATAACAAATCCACTTATAAATAGGATATTTTCAATTCAAATATACTTACCTGATATTTACAGCTTTCATAATATTTTTCATATAACTCTTGGCATTGTTTTATTAGGAATAATCTCGGGCTTGTACCCAGCGTTGGTGTTAAGTAGTTATTTACCTGTTGATCTTATTAGAAAATATAAGGTTGGAGTAAATAAGAAATTTAGTCTTCGTAATGTTCTTACTGTTTTTCAATTTATCATAGCAATTGTATTGATAATATCAACCATTCTAATTTATAATCAGTTTCGATTTATCTCAAATTGTAAGTTAGGTTTTAAACCAGAACAGATGGTTACTTTGAGAATAAATAATGACATAGAAAAAAACCTTAATCTATTTAGAGATAAATTACTGGAACATCCAGAAATAAAGAATATTTCATACACAATGAGAATACCTGGAAATGAATGGGGTTCGTGGTGTTGTACCAGTATTGATGGGAAAGAACATAAATATTTTAATCAGGCTACAGATCCTAGCTTTCTAGAAACTTTTAATATAAAGTTAAAAGAAGGTAGAAATTTTAATTGGAATAATAAATCAGATTTTAAAGGAGCCTTCATATTAAATGAAACAGCAGTTAAAGAATATGGAATAGAAAATCCAACTGAAAAATATGTTGGGAGATCTGGGAATGGTATAACAGGGCCAGTCATTGGTGTTGTTGAAGATTTTCATTTTAGAGGATTTCATCATAAGGTTGATCCTGTAATAATATATTGGAGCAATAGTTACTTGCGATATGTTAATGTTTTAATTAATAGTAATCAGGTTGAGAATTCCATTTCGATTATAAAAGATGTTTGGGAAGATCTTTATCCTGCATTTCCATTTAAATATACATTCTTAGATGATACATTCAATCAACAATATAAATCTGATAAGTTATTTGGACGATTGGTATGTGCATTTTCTTTTATAGCTTGTTTTATAGCTTGTATTGGAATATTGGGTTTTTCATTCTTTTACTTAAATCAACAAGTGAAAAATATTGGTATTAGGAAAGTTCATGGAGCAAATTTTTGGCTAATTGTTAGATTACTATTAACAGATATATCAAAACGAATAGTCATATCATTTTTTATTGCCATTCCTTTAATATATTATGCAATAAGTGAATGGTTAAAAGGATTTGCATATAAAATTGATATTACTGTATGGCCATTTATTTATGGTGGGTTGATTACTATTATTTTCGTTTTATTAACCGTTTTTTGGCAGACACTAAAAACTGCAAGAAATAATCCGGTTGAAAGTTTACGTTACGAATAAAATTTAAAACTATGATTAACTATTTTATAAAATCAGTTTTGCGAAATATTAGGTATAACAAGATATATTCTTTATTAAATTTTCTTGGATTATCCATTGGAATAGCAGCTTTCTTATTGCTTTTTCTATGGATAAAAGATGAGCTTAGTTACAATAAATTTAACGAGAATTACTACGAAATTTATCGATTATACTCCGAGTATGATGAAAGAGATAATACATGGCAAACCCAGTTAACACCTGATTTGGCAGCACCTTTGTTAATTGAACAGTATCCAAGTATCATGAATGCGGTTCGACTAAAAAATCAGCCATCAACTATAAAAGTAGGTGAGAGTTTATTTAACGAAGATGGTTTATATTATACCGATCCATCATTCTTTGAGATTTTTACAACTAAGTCTATCTATGGAAGTCCTATAGATGCTTTAAATGACCCTAATTCAATTGTAATAACCAATAAGATTGCAAGTAAGTATTTTGGAGATATAAATCCAATAAACCAGTCGGTATTAATCGATGGTCGATATGAGTTTAAAATTGCCGCGGTTATCGAAAAGTTTCCTAATTCATCCGATATACAGTTTGATATATTATGCCCCTATAAGTTTTTAGAGAATAATAATTTAATGTGGCAGTACTGGTCTTTTGGAAGAATAGAAACATACGTTTTATGCCAGGCCGGAGTGAGTAAAGATAAACTCGATCTTGAAATTAGAGATTTTGTTGAGGATAAAGGAGACAATTTAGGATTTATTTTCAAAGGACAGCCATTAGAACAAGTGCATCTTTATACGCTAACAGGTGAGAAAGAAGGTATGAAATCGGTACAGATTTTTGCTTTAATAGCTCTTGGTATTCTTATTATCGCATGTTTTAATTTTATTAATTTAACTACTGCTCAATATACTAAAAAAGCAAAAGGTATCTCATTAAAACAAATATTGGGAAGCAGCAAATGGAACCTGATAAAGTATATCTTTTTCGAGACCTTGTTTTTTGTAGTGATATCGGGACTAGTTGCTTTGATTTTTATAGAACTTTTCCGGATTCCTTTCAATACTATTTCTGGTAAAGAATTACAGATTATATACCACGATATTATTTTTATTGCATATTTATTTATCATATTCTTTGTTACAAGTCTTTTATCAGCATTATATCCTGCATATTTTGTTACAAAATTTAAAGCACTAAATATACTTACAGGAGAGCTTACGAAAGGAATCAGAGGACGTAAAATCCGGCAAGCAATTGTAATTATTCAGTTTTCAATATCGATTGTGCTTGTCATTGCATCAATAACAACTTACCGACAGTTTAATTATATTCTGAATAAAAATTCTGGATATAATACAAGCAATGTGGTATATATACCTATAAAGGGAGAAGCAAGAAGAAACCTCAATACTTTTAAAGCAGAGCTTAAGAATAGTGCATATATTGAAAATGTGACTGCTGTATCGGAATTACCCAGCTTTGTAGGTATCGGGACCAGTAATTTTGATTATGAAGGTAAGGATCCTTCAGATGATAAAGGTTTTACAATACTTTCTGTTGATCACGATTTTATAAAAGCTGCAGATTTAAAATTGAATCAGGGAAGAGATTTTTCATTGGATTATTCGGCCGACTCATCAAACTATATTTTAAATCAAACAGCTATTGATTACATGGGCTTGGAAAACCCAATCGGCAGCCGATTTAGAATGTTTAGAACAGAAGGCAAAATAATTGGAGTAGTTGACGATTTTCATTTCATGCCATTGAACCAGGAAATTGGCCCTATCTTTTTAGCTATTATTCCAAATTACTATGCACAGATTTTAATACGAATTAAAGAAGGTAGTACACAGGAAGGATTACAACATATCGAGAAGGTTTGGAAAAGCTATATTCCTGAATATGCGTTTGAGTATAATTTCTGGGATGATTTTAATGGCGAGATGTATGGATCGGAAAGACAATTAATAAATATTTTTCTTTACTTCACCTTCTTGGCTATCTTAATTGCTTCGTTGGGATTGGTTGGATTGTCGATGTTTACTACAGAGATTAAAACTAAAGAGATAGGAATAAGAAAAACCACAGGAGCTAAAACTACGAATATTGTAGTAATGTTTATTAAAGATTACAGTAAATGGATTATTGTTTCGATAGTAATATCATGTCCGATAGCATATTATTTAATGAATAAATGGTTGCAAAATTACGCTTATCGCACAGGATTATCAGTTTGGATATTTATTGCAAGTATTCTTTTAGTTTATATCATTGGAATATTATCCATTATAATTCAATCCTACAGATCGGCAAAAGCAAATCCTGTAGATAGTTTACGTTACGAATAAAAATTAAAACTATGATTAGTATTTATATAAAGACAGCATTTAGGTTTTTGTTAAGGCAAAAAAGTGTTACACTATTAAATATATTCGGATTTGCCCTAGGGATATTATGTTCGTTTATTATATTAATCTGGGTAAGCTATGAATTATCTTATGATAATTTCCATGTTAAAAAGGATCGGATATATAGAGTGGTAGAAGCTAATGTAACCGGATGGCAAGATAATAGAGCAGATGCACAATTGCCAGAGTGGCTTTACCCGAGTTTTAAGAAAGAGATTCCTGAAATTGAAAAATCATGCATGTTATTACCGATAGGAACTCTTTGGATTAATGATGGAAAAGAAACTTATGAACTAAATAGAGTGTATTTTGCCAATAATGAACTGTTTGATATTTTTACATTTAAGGTATTAGACGGGAGCTTAATAAATGCACTAAGGGATCCATTAACTGTTGTAATGACAAAGTCAAAAGCAATTGAAATATTTGGGAAAGTAAATGTAGTTGGAGAAACAATATATAGCGAAACCTCAACTCCTTATACTATTATGGCAGTTGTTGATGATATTCCAAAGAATTCGCATTTTCAAGCCAATATGTTTGTTTCAAATGTAGATAGAATACAACATTGGGATTATGAGGATCAAAACCATACAACAGCTATATATGTTTTGTTAAAAGATGGAATAGAATGCAAGGATATTAAAGAGAAAATTGATTTAATTGATGAAAAATATGCACCGTATAATGCCGATGAGATTGAGTATTATTTACAACCATTAGAGGATATACATTTAAAGTCGGAAGATATAAGTTGGGAAATAAACTATAATGAGTTTCAGTATAAATATATTGTAATATTTATTGTTGTTGCATTTCTTGTAATGACTATTGCCAGTATCAATTTTATCAATCTTACTATTGCATATTCATATAAAAGAGTCAAAGAAATAGGAATTAAGAAAGTACTGGGTTCTAATCGAATAAATATAATTGTTCAATTATTAATCGAATCAATTTTACTTACATTTATTTCATTTTGGTTTGCAGTTATACTTACGGAGTTAATCTTACCATATATTAATACCTTTTTAAATTTAGATTTGAAATTAATATTTGGAAGCAATTTTAAGTTGGTAGGACAGATGATAACAATAATATTGTTAGCTTCAATAATCTCAGGAATATATCCTGCAGTAAAAATCTCAAAAGTTCAGTCTGCCAATATCTTAAAAGGAGTGCTTTCAAGTAATTCACATAAGCCTGGTTCGAGCAAATATTTAGTAATTTTTCAATTGATATTGGCTTCCTCATTAATTATATGTACAATTACAGTACGTAATCAGTTAAATTATATGATTTCAACTGATTATGGATTTGAAAAGGATTATATTGTTTTGCTACCATTTCATGAAGAAATGCAAGATAAGAAGGAAGTTATAGATAAACAGTTGCTTGATAACCCTTCAATTATAGATGTTACTGCATCCTGTCGTGATTTTGGTCGATCGCTATGGATAAATGGAATTGATTTTGAAGGAAGTAATCCAACAGAAAACTATGGTAGCCCTTATTCTGCAGTTGCAACTAATTTCTTGAAATTTTACAATATAGAATTAGCAGAGGGAAGAGACTTTAACGAAAGTGATTCCGATACTAGTAATAAAGTATTTTTAGTTAATGAAGCACTGGTTAAAACATTAGAATTGAAAGATCCTGTTGGTAAGAGATTTAGAGTGTCAAACACAAAATGGGGCAGAATTATTGGAGTAATAAAGGATTTTAACTACAGATCTTTACATCATAACATTAACTCTATGGTTTATCATATAGAACCAACACAATTATATAGCTATTCAGTTAAAGTTGATCCTAATAATATACCCAAAGCTCTTGAACACCTTGAAAAGGTTTGGAGTCAATATGTTCCAAACAAACAATTTAAATATAAATTTTTAGATGATACTATTGCTAATTTATATGTAAATGAAAGTCGCACAACAAAACTAATTTCTATTTTTTCGTTTTTAGCAATTGCTATTTCATGTATTGGATTATTAGGACTAATAATTTTTCTTTCGCTTGTAAAGACAAAAGAAATAGGAATTAGGAAAGCGCATGGCGCTCAAATATTTAATATTGTTTTCTATTTAAATATTGATTTCCTTAAATGGGTTATAATAGCCAATATTATTGCTGCACCAATTTCATATTTTATTCTAAGAAAATGGCTGCATAATTTTGCATATACTATTAATATTGATTGGTGGATTTATTGTTTTGCTTTGTTAATAACCATGTCATTAACACTTATTACTACAAGCTGGCAGAGCTTTGTTGCAGCCAAGAGAAATCCTGTAGAAAGTTTACGTTACGAATAAAATTTAAAATAATGATTATTAATTATATCAAAATAGCATTTCGACATTTTAGTAGAAATAAAGCAATAACACTGATAAAAGTGCTGGGATTAGCCTTAGGTTTGGCTGTTACTTTTTTCATTTTAATATATGTGAGTACTGAAACAAGTTATAATGATTTTAACAAGAATAAAGAACGAATTTTTCGAGTAAACCAATTTAATAATATTCATGGTTGGGGAAGTTCTAATACTTCATTTCCGATGAGCAATGCTTTGGTTTCTGATTTTCCAGAGATCGAAAAAGCTACACGGGTGATGAGCCTGAACCAGGTTAGTGTTGAGGTAGACCAATCCCAGTTCGAAGGGAATAATATTTTATGTGTCGATCAAAGCTTTTTCGAGATTTTTTCTTTCAGTAAAATTGCTGGTAATTTTTCTGATTTTGATTTCGACATAAATAATGTGGTATTAACACAATCGTTGGCAAACAAGTTCTTTGGAACAACTGATGTTGTCAATAGGAGCTTTAATATTTTAAGTGGAGAAGATGAGTTTCGTTTAAATGTAGTAGCTGTTATCGAAGATATTCCCGAAATATCAACCATTAAAGCTGATTTTATATGTACTGCCGAGTTAGGACTAAATCAGGTTAATAAAAGAATGATTTGGAGCGATGGAAAAGAGCGAGATCCGGAATTTTACCGTAATAATTGGGAAACAAATTTTTTGGAAACCTATGTGATGTTTAAAGATCCAATGAGTGCAACTCAGTTTGATGATAAATTAAAAGAGTATGAGACCAAATATCTTAAAGATACTACAGAGCGAGATTATTATATTCAAAATCTTGAAGATATATATTTACGATCTGCGGATATGTTTGGAAGTGATCATTTAGGCGATTTAAATTCAATCTATATATTCTCTGCAATTGCATTCTTAGTTTTGTTAATTGCTTGTATTAATTATATCATATTATCTATATCGCAAATATTAACTCGGTCTAAAGAAATGGGAGTTAGAAAGATATTAGGAGCAAAACGTTCCAATTTATTAAAACAGATTTCTTTAGAGTCTCTTATTTTGGTTTTAATAACTATTCCTTTATCATTTATACTCATTGAACAATTCAGGCCAACCTTGGAGCAAATTATAGATAAGCAAATTATTTTACTCTATAATTTAAAATTTATGTTAGGGTTTTTAGCTATTGTATGTTTTGTAGTGTTTGTTCCTGGTTTAAATATTGTTTATTTCCTCAATAAAATAACCCCAGTTTCGATACTTAAGAAAGAAAATAAGAATAAATCGCAAGGATTTAATTTAAAGAAAGTACTTATTACTTTACAGTTTGTAATTTTTATGGTATTGGTAGTAATGGCCATAGGAATTAAAAGACAAATTGATTTCTCTACACAAAATAACCTTGGTTTTAATCCTGAAAATAAAGTAATAATACAGGCTAAGGAGCTAGTTAAGGCTGGCAAGTATTCGGCTATAAAAAACGAATTGCTTCAAAATTCGCAGGTGAAAAGTGTGAGCGGTGCTATGTGGTTGCCACCCTCAAATAGCCGAATGAGTTTTAGCGCCCAGGATTCTACTTATGGTGATGAGCCAATAAAATTAGAAGCATTGTTCGTTGATCGTGATTTTATTGAAACTTTTGAGATACAGATGGTCGAAGGAAAATCGTTAAGCGAATTTGAAAATGATGCTTCGTGGAAAATTGTGGTGAATGAAACTACAGCCAATATGCTGGGGAGAAATACAATTATTGGGAAAAACTTATGGAATGGAGAGGTTGTTGGAATCGCTAAAGATTTTCGCTTTCATTCAGTGCATGAGCAAATCCAACCTATGATATTAATTGTGGGCGAATATATGATTAATGAGATGGTTGTAAACTTTCAGATGCCAATTACACAAGAAATTACTGATAAGCTAAAATTAGAATTGCAGGATTTTCAGGAATATTTAACTGCTGAACCTGAGATTTTACAGCAACGATTTAGTTCTTTATATGAGAAAGAGTTGAGATTAGGTATATTAATTGGAGTATTTTCTTTTATTGCCATATTTATAGCATCCATAGGTTTGTTAGGAATAACCATTTTTACAACAAAAAAGCAAACCAAAATGATTGCTGTGCGAAAAGTTCATGGAGCTTCAATTATAAGCATTTGGCGATTATTGATCGGTGGTTATGTTAAATTAATCCTTATTGCTTTAGTTCTTGCAATACCAATTGCATATTATCTTTTAACTATGTGGCTTCAGAATTTTGCATTCAAATCAACTATTGCATGGTGGATTTTCATTATAGCAGGGCTTTTAGCTGCAGTTATATCCTTACTTACAATTAGTTGGTATAGCTTCAAAGCTGCCCGCAGAAATCCTGTAGAAAGTTTACGTTACGAATAAATAACAATCATGTTCATTAATTATATTAAAACGATACTTAGATCTTATAAAAGACATCTATTTTTTTCACTGATTAATATTATGGGATTAGCCATTGGTATAGCTTCCGTAATTTTGATATTATTATGGATAAATGACCAATTGAGTTATGATAAGTTTGTGAAGAATAGAAATGAGATTTATCGTTTAGAAGCTATTGATTGGGTCGGATTACCAGCTTTCTTTTTAGACTATATTAACAATGTTCCTGAAATTGATGAAGTAGTTCGTATTGCTGACTCACAAAATAGTTTCTTACTTTTCAATAAAAAATCTTATGACGTTAGTAATTTAGTTTTTGCAGACTCAGTGATATATGACTTTTTCAATTTTAATTATATTCTTGGAACTAAGGAACAAGTTCGGAATACTCCATTTTCTTTAGTTATTACAGAAAGTACTGCTCAAAGGATATTTGGAAATAACAACCCTATTGGAAAGCTAATTCGTTATAATGGAAAATTCCAGTTTACAGTTACTGGAGTTATTAAGGATATAGAACAATTTCATAAACCCATAGAGGCAATTGCACCAATTAATTGTTTACCAATTCTAAATAACACTGAAGATTACTTAAATCAGGATCGATGGAATTATTTCTTTTATCTTCAGATAAAAGATAATATTGATATAAGAAAATTAGAAAAAAAGCTTAATTACCTGGTTTCAAAAGAGATTCCCAAGTTTTGGAATAATAATCAATTTGTTATCAGGCCATTTAATAAAATTTATTTTGCTAATAATTTAAGCCATGAAGGGAAGGTTATTCATGGAAATGTGGTATTAATATTTTTATTTGCATCAGTTGTAATAGCTATATTAATAATAGCTTGTATTAACTTTATTAATTTAACAATTGCACAATCGTATTCTCGTAAGAAAGAAATTGGGGTTAGAAAGGTAATAGGAGCTAGTAAGATAAAATTAATTATCCAATTTTTATTTGAATCATTTATTTCTGTTTGTATTGCCACTTATTTTGGAATTATTTTAATTGAATTGTTTTTATCTCATTTTAATACTTTTACTCAAGATTATATAGATTTAAGATATTCTTCTCCAAAAATCATTTTGAGTATTTTGGTCTTATTCTTTTTTACAATTCTTACTGCTGGATTAATTCCATCATATCATATGGCATCTATTAATCCATTATCTTTATTTAAGTCTGAGGTTAGAAAAAAAACTGGATTAATAAATTTTAGAAATTTTCTTATAGTTTTTCAATTTACTATATCTGTGATTTTAATTTGTTGCACTTTAGCAGTAACTAGGCAATTAAATTTTATTGAACATAAGGATTTAGGATTTGAAACAAAAAATATTATTAATATAAAGCTTAAAGGTTATTTGTTAAGTGCAAATAAACAGTTGTTTAGAGAACGTCTCCTTAATAACAAAAATATTCTTCAAGTTTCTTTAAGCGATCAAATACCAGGTGCTGTTACCAGTACAAACTCATGGATTATTGATGGAGAAAAAAAACCAATAGTTGTTTTAAATGCTGATCCTGAATTTATTGAACTTTTTGATATCAAGATTTTAAAAGGAAGGAATTTGTCTAGAAATAATAAAGGGGATTATGGGAAAAGAGTATTAATTAATGAAGAAGCTGAAAAATATTTTGGTTTGAAAAATTCAATTAATCATCACCTTAAATCAAACTGGGGAGATACCGAAATTATTGGGATATTTAATAATATTCATTTTAATTCTTTACATAATAAAGTAAATGCTGTTGCTATAGTTTGGGATCAGGAGTGGGCTAATAATGTAAACATTAAAATAAAGGGGGAGAATATTCATCAAACTATAAATTTTATTAAAGATGTTTGGATGCAGTTTTATCCTGAATCATTGTTTAATTATTCATTTGTTGATAAAGTTTTTGCGTCACAGTATAAGAAAGAGAAAAATCTTTTACGAATGCTAATTGCTTTTTCTTTACTTGCTATTATTTTAGCTAGTCTTGGAATACTTGCATTGTCAGTATTAAAAGTTGACCGTAAAACAAAAGAAATTGCTTTGCGCAAGATTTATGGTTCGCAATCAATCCCGGTTGTTTTTATACTATTTAAAGTCTTTGTGCAATGGATTTTGATTTCATTTTTAATTGCTTCCCCAATAGCTTATTTTTTGATTGAGAAATGGTTGCAGAATTTTGCATATAGAATAGAGGTTGGTGTTGGGATATTTTTCATTGCTTGGGTATTTACATTATTAATTGCCTTAATTACTATAGTATATGCAGTGATGAAAGCTGCTCGTAAAAATCCAGTCGAAAGTTTACGTTATGAATAAATTAATTAATTTATGTTAAGAAATTACATTAAAGTTGCGGTTCGTTTTTTAATTAAGGATAAAATATTTTCGTTTATTAACTTGCTTGGGTTTACTCTTAGTATAAGTTTTTCTCTGTTAATTATTTTATGGGTAATTAGTGAATTTTCGTATGAGAAATCATTTAAGGATGCTAATTGTATATACAGAGTTGTTGAGGTTGCAAAACAAAATGATATGCTTGAGAAACGAGCAAATACATACTTGCAGCTGGCTTTAGAATTAAAGAAAACATTCCCATTTATAGAGGAGGCTGGTTTTGTTAAGTATGAGAGTGCTTTAGTATTTAACTACAACAAGAATAAAATTGAAGCTAAATCTGGTTTTATTGATGGTACTTTTTTGGATGTGGTTGATTTTGAATTTATAGAAGGTAGTCCTCGAGTATTTTATTCAAAGAATAATGCAATTATTCTTACCGAAAAAATGGCTCGTAAGTTATTCGGAAATGAAAAAGCTTTAGGAAAAGTCCTTGTTAATAGATTTTATAGTCAAACTAATTTATATGAAGTTGCCGGAGTAATTAAAATGCCTGATTATACTCATTTTTCATTTGAGGTCATTCTTAACTTTAATGAATTAAAAGGCTGGTATGTAGGTCGAGAATGGAAATCGGAAAGCTTTACCAATTATGTTAAAATTAGAGAAAACGCTAATATAACAAAAGCTCAGCAAGTAGAATTATCTAACTTTTTAAGTAATTACGTAACTACTAACTCAAAACTTTGGTTTCAGCCTATATTGGATATTCATTTGTACCAGGATTTCGAGTATCGCTTCGATAATAATCTGGGGAATATTAAAATTGTATTATTAAATATTCTTCTTGTTCTTTTGTTACTAACCATTGCAGTTTTTAATTTTATTAATCTTAATTTATCACGAAGTACCAATCGTTACAAAGAAATTGCTATTCGCAAAATTGTAGGTGCTTCACGAAAAAGACTTATTTTCCAATTTTTTAGCGAAACGATATTGCAATCGGTTATTGCAGTATATGTTGGTGTAATATTTGCCGAATTATTACGACCTGTTTTTAATAATATCTTAGATATTTCATTGGAGATTCCTTATCAGCCGATGATGTTTCTTATGCTTCTGTTCTCAGGGATTGTTTTAGGGTTAATCTCTGGAGCTTATCCGGCAATGTTTTTGTCAAGGTTATCTCCGATATCAATTTTTTCGCAGAAAAGCCCTAAAAGTTTTAATTCAAAATTGATTAAAGTTTTATCTGTATGTCAGTTTGCAATAACAACTGCTGTATTTATTATTGGAATTTTTATATTCAGGCAACTTAACTATATTCAAAATGCGGACCTTGGAATTGAAAAAGAAAATATTCTTATCCTGGAAACAGGTTTATGGTATGGAGCGGAAGCTTTTATTCAGGAATTGGAAAGTAACTCGGGAGTGATAAGTGCAACCAGTGTAACTAACTCACCGGATGATTTTTTCTGGCAAAATAAAAATATTACCTGGGATGGAAAAGAAACAGAAGGTAGTGTAACTATGAATGAAGTTTGGGTTGATGATGGTTTCTGGGATACTTATAAAGTAAAGTTGCTCGAAGGAGAATTATATACAACTAATTTTGATGCTTATTGGAATGGAAAATCACCACATAAGATTGTAATTAACGAAACGGCTAAAAGAATTATTGGTAAAGAAAACGTTATTGGTACTATATTAAATGATGGCTGGTATATAGTGGTAGGAGTAGTAAAAGATTTTCACTTTAAATCTTTACATAAGGCAATAGCCCCTTTAATTATGACATATAGTCCAGAGTCAATACATGAGATTGATATTAGAATTAAGCCTGAAAACAGAAAAGAAACCATTGACTTTATAAAAGAAATCTATCTAAAGCATCGTCCGGAAAGAGTTTTTGAGTACCAATACCTTGATGATTTGTTGGCTCGAAAATATCAGAACGAGAAAAGGCTAAGTAGGATTATATCCTGGTTTTTGATATTTGCTTTAGTAATAGCATTGTCAGGCATTGTAGGTATGGTCGTTTATTCAATATCAAAACGATCCAAGGAAATTGCTATTAGAAAAGTTAATGGGGCAAGTTTTTCAAATATTCTAATTTTATTGGGTAAAGAATATTTCTTGAATCTGATTGCAGCATTTGTATTAAGTAGTATTGTTGTTAGTTATATTATAGGTAAATGGTTAAACAACTTTGCTTACCATATTGATTTTAATATCTCAAATTATATGATTCCATTTTTAGTAATGATATTACTTAATTTATTAATCATAATAATATTGTTAAACATTCTTGTTCGCAAAAATCCAGTCGAAAGTTTACGTTACGAATAAAAATTTAGAACTATGATGAGACATTTTTTTAGATTATTAATACAAAGAAACTTTAAACGAAATAGTTTTCACACCTTAATTAATATTTTAGGTTTATCAATAGGTTTAACAGCATTTATTCTTTTTATACTATTTATTCAAGAAATAAAAGATTATGATACTTTTCATGAAAATTATAACAGCTTATATAGGATAATAAAGGAGACAAATGATAGTCGTGGAGATTTCTGTGGGACACCTGCACAGCTAGGAGCGTACATATCTGATAGAGTTCCCGAAATAGATAACTATACTCGTGTAGAAGAGCGGAAAAATGTAACTGTTACCATAGGCAAGAAAAAGTTTTTTGAATCAGATTTGTTATTTGTTGATAATAGCTTCTTTAAGATGTTTTCCTTTCCAATAATTCAAGGTAATCAGGAGAAACCAATTGAGAATATAAATTCGTTAATTCTTTCAGAAAGTATGGCTAAGAAATATTTTGGAAATACAGATCCTATTGGCAAAGTTATAAAGTTGGGAAGAAAAGAAAAGGATTATCAGATTACAGCTGTAGTGCAAGATTGTCCCAAAAATTCAAGCATTAAATACAATTTCATCACCTCTTTCGAAGTATTTGACAAGAATGCTTATTGGGGACAGTTTAATTACTATACATACTTACTAGTAAAGAACAATACGAAAGAAGCAGAAAGGAAAATTAAAGCTTGTGTTGTTGATCGTGGTGACGATAACATTATGCAGCTTAGCTTTTTACGATTACAGGCTTTGAAAGATTTACGTTTCGAAACTGTGAGAGGAAATACATTTAATACGATTGATCGAAAATACATCTTAATCTTTTTATTCTCATCCATTTTTATCTTGTTATTAGCTGTTATTAATTACACCAATTTAGCTTCTGCAATATCATTAAAACGTTCCAAAGAGGTCGCAATAAAGAAGATTCTAGGATGTCATAAAAACGTATAATATTTGAGTTTCTTATTGAATCGGTATTTTTTTCGGTGGTAGCATTATTGCTTTCGTTTATCTTGGTTGAACTTACAGGACCAATATTTGGGAAATTAATTAACGAAGAAATCACTCTTTCATATTCTTTTATTCCACTGTTTGTATCTATTGCTATTGTTGTTGGGTTTTTAGCGGGTATATACCCGTCAATTTATGGATCCAGGTACGATCTTTTAGGGCTTTTAAAACAATCAGTTTTTAAAGGTAAAAAAGCCAAACTTTTCAGAAATTTATTAGTATTGGTACAATTTGGAATTACAAGCTTTTTGTTAATCTGCGCTATAACTTTTTCGAAACAATTAGATTTTCTTAGCAATCGAGATTTAGGATTAAATGCCAATGATATTATTGAAATTCAGGTTCACTGGGATGGAATTAAATTAAAAGAATTAAAAGAAGAATTGAAAGCTTTTGCTGCTGTTGAAAATGTTACAACCAGCACTTTTACTGCTGGAGAAGAAGGATGGAATCAAAGTGCATATTGGGAAGGAATGGATGATAATCGACAAATGAATATGTTTGTGATGGAGGCAGATAAAGATTTTGCAGCAACTCTAGGGATTAAATATTTAGAACGAATACAAAGTTTTGATGAATTGATGTTTACCGAAAATGAGTATTATCTTATTAATGCATCGGCAAAAAAGTATATTGGTTGGAAAGACTGTTTAAACAAAGCTTTTTCGATTTTTAGTGACGAGCAGGGATACATTGCAGGTGTTGTTGCCGATTTTAATTTTCGTTCTTTACATCACAAAGCAAGTCCAAGTGTAATTTTACTGACCGATTCTCCTGTCCCTGATAACATGTATATTAAAATACTACCAGAACATAAGCTTGAGTTGATAACATTTTTAGAGCAAAAATGGAAAGAGCTTGCACCTGAAGGTGCTCCTCTTATAGTCACAGATCTTAAACAAGAATTTGATAATCTTTATCATACGGAAAAGAAAACTAGGATCGTAATTATCATATTCACTAGTGTAGCAATTCTAATATCTATGTTAGGTTTACTGGGACTTGCAACTTTTATTACAATTCAACGAACTAAAGAAATTGGTATTCGAAAAACCAATGGAGCAAGTACGTCAGGAATAGTTTCTATGTTGGTTTTTGAGTTTACCAAGTGGGTAATGTTAGCTTTGGTTTTTGTTATACCTTTTGCTTTTATATACCTAAAAAAATGGTTGCAAAACTTTTCATATCAAACAGGATTAAGTTGGTGGATATTTGCATTGTCGGGATTATTAACTTTTGTTATTGCTTTTCTAAGTGTAATTATACAGTCATACAGAGCATCACTTAAAAATCCAGTAGAAAGTTTACGTTACGAATAATTGTTTAAGATTATCTATAAGATTTTTTTTAAAGTTTATATTTGCCAATGATATTTATGATATGCAGATAAAGCGATTATATAAGAGAATCTTAAAGTGTATTAAACCGGCATTGCCCAAAGCAGCTAAAACAACTTTGTGGCTATTAAAAATTACTATTCCTGTAACGTTTTTAGTATTGTTATTAAACTATACCGGTTGGTTAACACAAATATCGAATGGTTTGCAACCTTTTTTTAATTTATTGGGGTTACCGGCCGAGTCGGCATTTGTACTCATTACAAGTGTTCTTACCAATATTTATTCGGTTATTGCAGTGATTTCCACATTAGGAATTCCTGTGCGCGAAGCAACTATTTTGGCAATAATGAGTTTAATTGCTCATGGTTTTATTATTGAATCGGCAATTATAAAGAAATCAGGATCAAATGTATTTCGGATGCTTTTAATTCGCATATTAATAAGTTTAATTGCAGGTATATTTTTAAATACTGTATTACCCCAAGCTGAGTCTGTAATAAAAGAATCTAAGATTGTTAGTGAGCCAGCGTTTTTAATTGTATTAAAGGAGTGGGCAATGAAGATGCTTTTTCTAGGAATTAAAATTATTAGTCTTGTAAGTATTCTATTTATTTTTCAAAATATTCTGGAAGAATTTGGTATTATTCATTGGATATCAAAACTAATGAAACCTTTGATGAAAGTTTTTGGTTTGCCCGAAAGTACATCAGTCTCGCTAATTGTTGTAAATACCATAGGTTTAGCTTATGGAGCAGCAGTGGTTATAGACCAGATAGATAAGCATAAAATGAGTAAAAGAGATGCGGATTTGTTGAATCATCATGCAGTAGTATCTCATTCTCAGGTTGAAGACCCTTTGCTGTTTTTATCATTAGGTTTAACTATACATTGGTTAATATGGCCCAGAATTATTCTGGCACTTATTGTGGTTTGGATTCGGAAATTTGAGTTAAAAGTTAGTAATCGTAGAAAAACTAAAGCCACTGTTGTATCAGGGTCTACGTAAATTTATGATTATTCACTTAGATAGAACATTGCAAAAAAAGCTTGTAGCGAGCTTATGTTTCGAACAAGTATCTTTATAAAAAGAGGCTGTATCCCTAGATACAGCCTCGCTCATTGAATGAATTATTGTTATTCAAGATTTGATTTCATGGGCATATAGAAATCAGATTTTGTAATGATTACTTCGGCATTATTTCCTGTTTGATCTATTTGATATGGTTCTGTTTGAAAACTTGCTCCTGTTAGATCCAGTTCTGCATTGTTGTTATTCCCATGCTGTTTGATTTCAATCACTGCATAATCATAAATTCCTGTTTCTAGGTTTATACTATTATGATTGCCATATTGTTCTGTAAGAACAGACTTTAACGGTGAAATATCTGTATTATCATTTTCAATGTCTTGTTTAACATAATTATGATTTCCAACCTGAGTAACAACACTATAAACATTATTCCCTTTTATGTATAAATTAGCCAAATTCTGATTTCCATCTTGATAAATACCAATTCCCTGCTTATTTCCATCCTGATTAATAATTCCTGTATTATTATTTCCAAACTGGGCTACAGCAACAATGTTTCGATTTATTCCTCCCTGATGTGTTGAAATTAACTCAATCTCGTTATGATTTCCTACCTGTTTTGTTATGGTAAAATTTAAAACATCCTGAGATTCGAGTTGACTTAATTCAAGCATCTCGAAAGTATTTTCTGTTAAGCTTAAATTGGTTATTTCCAAATTTTCTTGCGCATAAACAGAAATACTTAAAACCAGAAGAAAAATCACATTTGCTAGGAAACTGTATTTCATATTATTTTAATTTAAAGGAATCCCTTGAGGTTTTCAAGGGTATTCCTTATTGATTTATGATATCTATTGTTGTTTTACAGTTGCTATGTTTCCAACTCCTGTTTGAGAAATAACAGCTGAAGCACCAAATGCTGTTTGTTCAGCGTTAACAACATTTAAATCTCCTGTTTGTGAAACATCTAGATAACTACCATTGTTGTTAACAGCATATTCACTGCCAATACCTTGAACAAGGTTCATGTTACCTTCTTGATAGATGATAGCAGTTGATCCAATTCCATCTTGAGAAACAGCAGCCACGTTGTCGTTTCCTATAACATCCATTGTAGCAGAAGCGTCTTCACCTAGTTGTAGAATTTTTGCAGAGTTACCATCACCAAGAATAGTTTGTTCAGCATAATCACCATCTAATACTTGAATAATTTCAGTATAATTTTCGTCTCCTGTAACAGTTTGGATAGCATTCTCGCCATCTCCCCACCATATACCATGTTGTTCTACATACATTTCATTATCACTACCAGTAACAACTTGTAATGCATTGTTGTCATCACCATGATCTTGATCAATAGTTAGCATGTTGCCGGTACTTCCAGCTCCTAAAACAAGTTGAACTGCATCGTTGTAATAACTTCCTCCTGTTTGCTCAATATATAAGTCATTTGAAGCACCTTCTACATATTGCATTGCATTGGCATTGTTATAAACATATTCTTGATATATTTCAGCATAATTTCCACTACTTGTTGGAGTGAAAGTTTGTGAAGCGTGATTAGTGCTACCACCAACCTGGTTAATTATTGCTTGATCTGATTCACCATGCATGTTTTGTGTAGCAACATTATATGCACCTGACTGACCTACATATCCTACATTTGTATTACCAATAAAATTCTGGGTTACTACGCCGCTTTGACCGTATTGTTCAGCAATTCCAAGATTTTCATCACCCATGAAGTTTTGAGTTGCTACATTAAAAACACCATTTTGGTTTACATATCCATTGTTGTCATCACCTGTAAAAGTTTGTGTAGCAACATCTCCATAACCAGCCTGATCTACATCACCCATATTATCATCACCAACAAAAGTTTGTGTTGCAACATTAAACATTCCTGCTTGATCTGCAGCTCCAACATTATTGTCTCCTGAGAAAGTTTGAGTAGCAACATTCATATAACCATTCTGATTAACATCTCCATCATTGTTGTTACCTGTGAAAGTTTGTGTAGCAACATTATAATCTCCACCTTGAGAAACATCTCCATCATTGTTATGTCCAACAAAATGTTGTGTAGCTACATTGTAAGTTCCATCTTGGTAAACATTTCCATCATTATTATTTCCACTTGTTACAGTTTGTGTTGACATATTGTCTTCACCATATTGAATAGCATTTAAATTTGATACTTTAGTATCTCCACCTTCGAATAATTGAGATGCGTTATTTGCTACACCTTCTTGCATAATATAAGCATGGTTTTCTTTGGTGTTGTTGTCGAATTGTTGTGATGCAACATTTACTTCACCAAGTTGATCAATATCACCAGTAGCATTAATACTTTCAAAAACCTGAGATGCCTGGTTTCCAACACCTACTTGATCGATAGTACCTACAGCCCAACCACCTTCGTTTTGAGTTAATTGAGAAGCTTCATTTTCAACTCCATATTGATTGATGCTGAAATAAACTTCTCCCTGGTCAGAGTCAGTAGATGTTTGTGTTGCAACATTTCCTAATCCATATTGATTTGCATCAAAAGTTCTGGATACAAAGTCATCACGGTGACCATCAGCTTCTTGAGTTTGAGTTACAACATTGCCTTCACCTTCCTGGTAAGCATTCGTTGTTAGTTCAACTCCATTATCAGCTTCCTCAGATACTGTTTGACTTACAGTAGCTGTATTAGCTGCTCCATAACTTACTTGTTCAACATTGGCAATAACAGTGTTTGGTCCGTTTACACCATCTGTATTTGTTTGGTCAACGGTTGCTACATTGGCTCCTGTTTGTGTTACTGTAGCTACTACTGCACTTGCACCTGGTATATTTGTTTGAGTAACAGTAGCTGTTTGTGCAAACGTAAAGCTTGCTACTAATAAAAGTCCTAATAATAAATTTAATTTTTTCATGATATTAAATATTTAGTTGTTATTCTTTAATTTTTATCTTTGTTCAACAGTTGCTATATTACCAATTCCAGTTTGATTGATAACTGCAGATGCTCCAACAGCTGTTTGTTCAGCATTAACTACATTAAGGTTTCCGGTTTGTGTAATATCTAATATGCTACCATTGTTGTTAATAGCAAATTCACCACCTATACCTTGTACTAGGTTCATATCACCTTCTTGGTAAATATCAGCATCAGAACCTATACCGTCTTGAGAAACAGCAGTTATATTATTGTCTCCTAAAACAGTGATATCAGCTGAAGCATTTTCTCCTACTTGATAAATTTTTGAAGAGTTAGCATCACCAGTAATGGTTTGTGTAGCTGTGTTCATATTACCTGCTTGATTTGATGTAATATAATTGTAGCTACCAGTTACACTTTGTATAGCAAGTTGATCTGCACCAGTTTGAGTAATGTTTAAAGTATTTGAAGTGCTTGATTCACCATAAATAGCTTGATTTGCAGATGATGAACTAGATCCATTCCATTGTTCAATATGACTAAAGTTATAAGAACCTTCAACTAACTGATATGCATAGTTATCAACTGAACCCCAAACTTGCCAGATGTTAGAGTGGTTATTAGAACTGGTAACTGACATATCTTGCTGAGCAAAGTTATTTTCAGCATCCCATGTTTGCTGTAGATAAACATCATCTTTGTATCCGTTAAGATTTTGAACACCTTCATTGTTTGACCCTTCCTGATGGATAACTGCATTATGCCAAGTAATACCTTTACCATTCATATCACCATTAACTGTTTGAGTAGCTTTATTACCTGAAGCACCCACTTGAACCTGAATAATGTCAATTTCGTTTTCACTTCCAAGTACTTTCTGCTTAGCCCAGTTGCCTGATTCGTATTGAGTAATATCTCCATCATTGTTGTCTCCTACAAATAATTGAGTAGCTTCATTGTAAGATCCATTCTGATATACATCACCCATATTGTTATTTCCAGTGTTAACAGTTTGTGTTGACATGTTACCTTCTCCAAACTGAGTGGCTGTTAAAGTGGAAACTGCTGTATTTCCTCCTTTAAATAATTGAGAAGCTTCATTTTCAATACCATCTTGCATAATATATGCGTAGTTTTCATTGGTATTGTTTTTAAAATGTTGTGAAGCTTTATTGGATTCACCGTACTGATCAATGTCTCCATCAGCATGAATACTCTCGAATATCTGAGATGCCTGGTTGTTAACACCTTCTTGGTCGATAGTACCTATAGCCCATCCACCTTCATTTTGAGTTAATTGAGATGCAACATTGCCATCACCAGTTTGATTGATAATGAAATCAACTTCTCCCTGATCAGAGTCAGTAGATACCTGAGTTGCAATGTTTCCATTACCGTACTGATTTGCTACAAAATCTCTTGAAACAAAATCGTCACGATGACCATCAGCTTCTTGAGTTTGAGTTACAACATTGCCGTTACCTTCCTGGTATGCATTCGTTGTTAATTCAACTCCATTGTCAGCTTCTTCAGATACAGTTTGACTTACAGTAGCTGTATTAGCTACTCCATAGCTTACCTGTTCAACATTGGCAACAACTGTATTTGGCCCATTTTCGCCATCTACATTTGTTTGATCAACCGTTGCTACATTGACTCCCGTTTGCGTAACAGTAGCTACTACAGCACTAGACCCAGGTATATTGCTCTGGGTAACAGTAGCTGTTTGAGCAAACGTAAAGCATGTAATCAACAATAATCCTAATAAAACATTAAGTTTTTTCATGATTTGTAAAAATTAATAGTTAGAATAAATAATAGATTGTTAAGAATTTGCATGTTTGTGTTTTAGTAATTTATATTAAGAATATGACCTATGTTTTTTTTAATTTTTAAGCTTCTATAACAAAGTTATGTTTAAAGCCAATGATAGAAAATAGGTATTTTATGAAGTAAAATGACCTGCGCATTTCACGTATTTGTGATCATGCTTTTCTAAAAGTTAGAAGATTTAATACTTTCAAAATTTTATTTATCAAATTCTAATTTTTAAATCAGATATTTTTCATTTTTATCGTATTATCACGTATAAAATAAAATTGAAAAATGAAAATGATTGAATTGAAAGTTTGATTAGAACTAAGGTACAAATTCTAATGTCGGTTATCACGTATATTGAAAGTTATAAATTACTGTTTGAGGTACTCGTTGATAAATCTACTGTACAAGAAAACAGCTTCGACAATGTTTCCTGTTTTTGTTTTGCTAATGATATTTGATCGGTGTTTTTCAACTGTTCTTTTGGAGATATTTAATCGCTCAGCAATTTGTTTTATAGGTATGCCAATAGCTGAAAGTTTGAGAATTTCGCATTCTCGAGTAGTGAAAATGTCAAGATTAGCTGGTTTGTCGTCTGGATCTGTGCCATTGAAATTTTTCAGTAGCTTATCTTTAAGTATATGAAAATCGCTATCTGTATTGCTTTTTTTGATGATACCAATTACTTTATGTGTTGAACCTCTTTTGTTAAGTAGATAAAAACTAACATCAAAAATATCGGTAGAATTATTTATTAATTTAACACCTTTAAAAGTGCATTTTTTTTCTAGTCCATTGACTAATCTAAAGAAAGTTAATTCATAATTATCTTTAGGGTTAAATTTGAAAATATCGCGAAAGAAATATTCTGTTGTATTATTTTCTTCACCAAGCAGTTTACTAAAAATATGATTGATTTCTGTAATTTTTAAGTTTTCGGCAACAAAAACGCCATAAGGTATGGTATCCATTAAGGCATCATATTTAAGCTTTTCAATCTTTTTACGTTCATTGTTTTTTTTGAGTTGAAGATTGATAACTTTTAATATTCTTTCCTGATCAAAAGAAGGAAAGATAAATCCATCAATGCCTAATTCTGTACCAACAAGAATATTATTTTTATTGTATTTTGTTAATATAATTAGAAACGGGATTTTATCTTTCAGAATTTCAGAATTTAATATGGTATATATTTGAAAGGCCTTCATTTCTCCACATTCTTCGAAACAAATAATCAAATCTAAGGATTTAAGAATAGATTCTTTCATAGCTTGTTCAATGTTATGAGCACAAACTACCTGATTCCAAGGGTTCTGGATTGTTTTTATTACTGAAGAGCACTTTTTCTCAGAATCTCCAATTATAAGTATTTTACTATTAAGTATTTGCATTGGCAAATATTCGTTTAAATTATCTGGTATTCTCCATATTAATAGATATAACGCTTAAGAGTATATTAATTTTTTATCAGTCCGATTCAGTAGGTTTTGTTTTAAATGTCCATGTTGGACTATTGGCTACACGATCTCCTTCGTATCTAGCTACTACATACCAGAAATATGTTGTATTATATTCAAAACCATCCATCACTACTTCTTTTTCAGTTAGATTTTCTCCGGCTATATATTGTATAGTAGAATTTGATTCAAAATAATAAACGGTATAAGTTAGTTCTTTCGAAGGATATTGTTGATCTACTTTCCAACTAAAGGTAAAAGTTGTATCCATATTAACAGCACCATTACCTGGTACTGGGTCATAAATGTCTATCCAACCGATATCATTTTCGTCTTTGAGTAAGAAGAAAGTTAAATTGGTTATTTCATTTTCATAAACGGCCACACTAATACTATTACTTAAATAGTCTTTTTTATGGGCAGTTATTGTAATATCACCTTCTATAACTTTTGATATTTCGAAATTTCCATTACTTCCTGTAAGGCTTGATGAACTCGCTGGGTTAGTAGCTATTAAAACTCCTTCAAGAGGAGTATAACTTTCACCATCAAGTATAATACCATGAAGGCTACCATACTTTTCAACATCAATTTTAGTTTCTTCACATCCAAATATGCCGATGATGATAAGAATTGAAACTATATATTTTATCTTTTTCATTTTAAGTATATATTTTTCGTGTATTTGCATTTTTACCAGTAAAATTTTAAACCTAATTTAGCACCCCATATATAATCATTATACTCGCCAGTTTTAACGCCATCATAATAATCGGAGAACATACCATTAATAAAACCTTTTCCAGTTATTGAAAGGTTTTTGGTCACTCGCCAGTCAATACCCGTGCTGAATGTAAAATAGGGGATATAATACTTTTCTGAAACACCTATTTTTTTATTGAAATCAAAATAAGTTCCTGCACCAACACTTAAATAAGGTGAAAAATCTGAACTAGGATTAGTTAATAGGGTAAGGTTTAAATCAGCAAAATATTCTTTACTGATCATGATTTCATCAATATAAGAATATTGTATTCCAAGATTTGTTTCCCAATAAAGAGGTTTAATTATTCCTGATCCAAACCCAATGTTGGCGCCTGTATGTATTTGACTGTCCGAATAATCACCCAGATAAAAATGACCACTACCCATAGCCAGAACATAATTATTAAGTTTTTTCTTATTTTTAAAAGGTTTCCCCATGGCATCATACTTCATATTTTCTTCTTTCTCGGATAAATAATTTAGTATTTCCTGAGAATTTTTGTCCTCTTCATTTTTGACATTCCATAAATTATCAATGATGCCTTCAATGATAAGACTCTGAATTGCTTTTTCAATGGCTTCTGTAATTGCTAATTCACCTGGTTCATTATAAGTATAACCAGTTTCAGCCTCCAGTAGTCGTTTATATTTTACATATCTAAAAACACCGGCTGATACTTCTTGAGATAAAATAGATTTTGTTGTATAAACTGTCTTTAAAATTTTCCCATTACTAGTAGATACGGCTCTTAGATAAATATTTACACGATCTTCTCGATATTGGGCAGATGCTCCTGTGCCAAAATATTGGACTCCAGCACCTCCTGTATATACATTGGTTTCGTAAGACACAATACCTCCTTCAAGCAAAATCCCTGCAAACAGGAGTGGAGGTAACAAGGCTCCTTTATTTCCTTCGTATTGTTCTCTGCTAGAGCGTATTATTTTTCGTTCATTTAATAAATTACTTATATTTTCTCTCTCAATTGGAATAAACCAACCAGATTCTTCTAAAGCCCTGATAAGAATATTGGTAGCACCTTGAGTAACTGCAGTAGACCAGCTAGCTCCTGAATTAGAAGGTTTGTATTGACCCGTTTGATCCCTGAATTTATAAACTGCCACTACAATGGGTTCTTTAGGTTCAGGAAGGCTTAAAAGTTTTTCTTTTAATGCTGTTTCGTTTCCCAAGGTTGCTGTGCGATCATTATCTAAAGGTTGATAATAAAATGGAGTACAAGCAGAAACAAATAAACACAAAGAAATAGTGAGTAGATTTCTGAATTTAAATTTGCGTATCATTTATGAGCATATATTAAAAGTAAGGTACCGATACATTTGTTGTTGATCCTGTAACCAAGTCAATTATGGTGATTACAATTCCTGATCCTGAATTACCTATATCAATTTGATAATCACCTAAAAGGTAAGTCCCATCTTCTAAGGCATTTTCGCCAAATTGGCGAGAAACTATTTCTCTTGATAACTGACTAAGGATTTGTCTGTTTAGACTTTCGGCAAAATCATCTACTGGATCGGATGAATATCCACTACTTGCTGACTCATCTTTTGATGGATCCTCATATGTGTCTTGTGCTTGTGCCGAGCTTAACATCCAGGAGTAATTATAAGGATTACCTCCAAATGCTGGATTTTTAGGGGTGTAAACAAAATCCTGGGCTTGAAGGTTCGATCCGGAACCTAAAACCAGAATTATAATTGTAATTAACCAACACCATTTTTTCATAACGTATAAATATTAAAATATTCCTGAACCTGAAAGGTCGTCGCCTCCAAGTTGTTTAATTATTTGTTCGTAATTTTTTAAATATATCTGAGTTTGAGCAATAGCTTGTTGAGCTGTTCCTTCTATAATGTCAATTCGTGGTTGTAAAAAGGATTGAAAAACCACTGTTTCATTAATTTTAATTTCTATCATTGTGGTTGTTAAACGATAAGGTTTTTCTGTAATAAATAATGAATAGTCACGTGCATCTGAAGGTGCAACCCAATCTCTGTAGAAGAGTTCGTAAAAGTCATTCCCATTTTTTGTTTTGGTATTATTAACTAATAGGCCATCAATTTCAATATCTGCATCTTTTTTTATTTGATTTGCCTGTGATTGAATCTCTTTTAATAAATACTGCAATTCTTTCGGAGCTTCCTTTACCTGCACAGTATCGGTTTGTGAATAACAATTTGCTACTCCGCCAAGAATGAATACAAGTATGATTAAAAATTTCATTATTTATCTTTTTAAAGATATCTATTAGTTGTCTGATATTTAGTTGCTTTAACCAAATTAAGGTAAAAAAATATAATAAAAAAATATTATCAGTTTTTTTATTGTGATTTTTATATATAATTTATACACAAAATATTGAAGGGTTCAAAGGAATTGAGTAGCATGAATAAAAGAATCAATGGATTGGGATATTTAAGATTAGATTGTAAAATTAAGCTATTATCTTATTATTAAGCTATTTACAAAAGTTTCTGAATGTGCAGTTAGTTTAACAAAATATATTCCTTTTGAGAGTTTGCTTAAGTCTAGTTTAATAATAGATTGATTGATGTTTTCAAATTCATTAGTATACATTAAGCTACCTAATGCATTAAATACTTCAACTTTAAGCTTATTAATCATTTCTGAATCACACAACAAATGAACAATTCCATTGGTTGGATTTGGAAACATTCTTAAGTTTCTTTCTACATTAAACTCTTCGGTATTTGTTGTGACAATAAAATGGACACTATAAGTTTTCGTTGTGGTTTCATCTTCAGCGGTAACCAGAACTGTTGTAGTTCCTGGTAAGTCTAATGCATCAGTAATAGTTATATTAGCCTTTTCATCTGTTGCAGTTGCTGTTACTTCCGGTATATAATCGGATTCCTTTGCTAATTCAACATGATATGTTAAGATGGTTGGGCTAAACCCTGAGATGCTGGTGCCTTCTATTCGAAGATCAATTAAACTGGCATCTGTATTAGGATCAGTGATGTAAAAAATTACTTCATATGAATTTGTAGTTTCACCATCTTCAGCCGTAACAAGGATTGTTGTAGTTCCAGGTAATTCTTCTGTATTTGTAATAGTAATTTTAGCATTCTCGTCTGTTGCAGTTGCTGTTACTTTAGGGATGTTGGTAGCTCCTGGTGCTAATTCAACATGATATGTTAATGTTGTAGAGCTAAACTCAGAAATACTGGTACCATCAACTAAAAGATTACTTAAGCTTGCATCTGTATTCGGATCAGCTATAGTAAAATTCACTTCATATGAATTTGTAGTTTCACCATCTTCGGCTGTTACCAATATTGTTGCAGTACCAGGTAAGGTAGATATATTATTTACAACAAACTTAGCATTTTCATCATTTGTAGTAGCTGTCAAAGTAGGAATATCTGTTGTTCCATAGCTTAACTCTACCTCGTAACTTAAATTATTAGCATCAAATTCAGAAATGCTAGTTTCGTTAACTTTAATATCACTTAAGCTTGCATCATTACTAAAGTAAATAATGTTAATTTCATATTTTGTTATTGATCCGTCTTCTGCAGTAACAGTAATTGTTGAAATTCCTGGTATTTTTTCTGCGTTAATTATATCCAAAGAGGATTTTGAATCATAAACGGTAGCATTCAATAAAGGGGGTGTTTTTACATCTTTTTGATACTTTATTGTATAATGAAGAACTTCCGGATCAAAACCTGTCATAGTTATACCATCCACTTTTAGATCACATAATAATGAATTGGAACTTAGAGTTCGGTATAAGAAATTAACACGATAAGTGAGTTTAGTTATACCATCTTGGGCTGTCACAAGAATAGAAGTTGTCCCTGGTATGTTTGCTGCATCAGTAATATTAACAATTGCGCTCGCATGATTTGTAGCAGCTGTAATTTCAGGTATTTCCGATACAGCAAGGTCTAATTCAATATCATAATCAGTAATGGCAGGATCAAATCCTAAGATGGCTAGTTCATCTACATTCAGATCAAGAAGACTGGCATCGGATGAAGGGGCCGCAACTGTAAAATCTATATTATAAGTTTTTATAGCACCATCTTCGGCATATACATCCAGAGTAGTAGTCCCGGGCATTGAACTAGCATTGTTTTGTGTTATGCTTGCATTTGGATCTTCAGTGGTTCCTGTGACTGTAGGAACATCTATTGTGCCATAAGAATATGGTATGGTATATTCTAATACATCTGGATTAAAAGTGACTATTTCGCTTCCATCTACTGTAATTTGTTTAAGATTGTTATTATCCGAAGGAGTATTAACATTATAACTTACTACATATAAACCTTGATAAAGAACATTTTCCGAGATTATTTCAATGGTATCATTATTAGGAAATGGAAATTGGTTCTGATCAAAACTAACTGTTGCTAAAGGGTTTTTAGCAATTGCGGTTAATACTGGTTTTGCTACTGAGCCATAGGGTAAATCGATTGTGTATCTGTAATTAATAGGAGAGAAACCATCTATTGTATAACCATCGACTTGCAAGTCAATTAATGTAGTGTCATCAGACGAATTCGTAGGTAAAACAAATGTTATGAAGTACGTTTTCATCGTTTTTCCATTTTCAGCAGTTACTTCTACAGTTGTGATACCAGGAATGGTATCAGTTTCATAAATGTTAACAAAAGCATTCGTATGTTCAGGTATAGCTGTAACTTTTGGTGCTGATATTGCTCCTGCCTGCAATTCGCAGGTATATGTTAATGAATCAGTTCTAAAACCTTCAATCGTCGTTTCTGATGTATCAATGTTTGTTAAGTTTGCATTATTGCTTAATATCGTTAGTTCAAATGTTGACGATGATTCATTGTATCCATCAGAAGCTGAAACTTTAATATTGGTAGTTCCTGATAGATTCGTTGCAGGAGTAACTTTTAGGTATCTATTTTTATCACTACCATTTAACAGGATATTTGCATCAGGAACCATGATTTGATTAGATGATAAGGCAGCAACTTTTATATCAGATATATCAGTATCCACATCACCTATTGTAAATGGTATCCATTCGGTTGAGGTTGCTTGATCAATTGTTTTATTGGCTATTTCTGAAATGCTTGGAGCTTCGTTAATAACACTTATGCTTAAGGATGCAGCGTTATTGCTCATATTAGTATCAATTGCAGATGAAGCAACAATATTTGAATATGCTGTAATGTCATCTTCTTCGCTCTGAATAGTTCCATTTAAGGTTAAGGATATACTTTCTCCTGAGGATAAGAATGGTACTTTCCAGGTTCCTCCATATGGTTTGTATGATCCTTTATCTATAACATAGTTATCTAATTCTATAAGATTAGGTAGTGCACTTTTAATCACAATATTATTTGAACTCTTGGGTCCCTTATTGGTAATAGTGTAAGTATAATTTATGGCCTCTCCAATATGAGGATTTGTTTTATCAACATCTAGAGTTAGTTCTAAATCAGTAGTATCCAGAGGTAAGTCACCATATATCATTACTCTGTGCATATCACTTCCGTTGACAAATAAACGTCCATTAAGGTCAAAGTTAATTCCATATGGATGATACATTGATTTTTCACTTATCCCACCGTTAAATTTTGTATTAGAATTGAAGTTGGGTTGTCCTAATACATGATTTGCATGAACAGCATTTGTTTGAGGTATTTCGTTATAAATTAAAACCCGATTATTTAAAAAGTCACCAATTGCTAATTCTCCTTTAGGAGATACTGTTACGCCAAGAGGAATACTCATTTTTGAGTCAGTTACACCATAAGAATCGCTTACAAAGTTACTTTGTCCAATCACTGCATCGGCATATGCTCCATTTTGTTGTGGAATTTTATGAAAGATTAGGACCCTATTATTTAATCTATCAGAAATGATGAGTTCTCCATCTAAGGATAGATCAGTGCTCCATGGACCATCCAGCTTGTTAGCAGCTAAACCACTAGAGTTACTGTTGAAATTCTCTTGTCCAATAACTATATCAGCAGCCTCTCCATTTTCAGTAGGGATATGGTCAAAAATGAGTACTCTGTTATTATTACAATCAGTAATAATTAGTTTTCCGTTCGAAGTTACCATCACTCCAGTAGGATGATTTAACTTGTCTGCAGCTATACCTTCAGTGTTTGAAGTAAAGTTAGTTTGTCCAATGACCACATCGGCAGGTTGTGCATTGGTTACAGGAATCGTGTTCCATATTAAAACCCGGTTATTTATACCATCACTGGCGATTAACTTTTCTCCATCAGGTGAAAAACAAAGGCCTTCAACATTTTTCATATATGCATTACTTGGACCCGAGTTTGAAGTATTAAAGTCTGGGCTACCTATAACGATATCTGCAGGTGCTCCATTAGTATCGGGGATATGATTCCAGATTAAAATTCTCCCAGAGCTTTGAGAACCTACAGCTAATAATCCTTTTGAACTAACAGCTGAGTTATTCGACCCTGTTCCAGTATATTCATCCAAAGAAGTATTTTGAGTATAAAAATCAGGTTGCCCCACAACAATACTTGCAGGCATGAAGTTGTAGTAATTTGTTTTTTCTTTGATTGTTCGCTTGCCATAAGGAACTATAATGGAAGGAATGTATTTTGTATCATTAACAATAAGATAATCACATCCCATCTGAATATTATTTTCAATACTTGCTGTTAAGCTAACATCAACAGCAATCCAATAATAATTATCACCTTCTTTAATTCTATCATTGATATAAATTGCTGAAGAAATATCTGTCCCTTCCCAGATAAGATTTGAAGGTCTATAGTTACTTAGGTTCTCAGTGGAGTATATTTTTATATTGTTCACATCTTTTGTAAAATCATCAGACCCTATGGTGTTTAGTTTGATACTATCCATTGTTAATGGATTAGAATAATTATCTGTACAAATATTTATTCCAAATATTTGAGCGTGAGTATAACCAGGAACAATGATGGCAGTATCCTTAGTAAATGATGTTAGAGAATTAATGCTCATGTCTGGCGATATATCCAAATCAAGAATAACAGTATCATTTACATGATATTCATCCAGACTTTCGTTTGGATATGATGACCATGCTTTAACTTGATAACTTACTCCTGATTCAAAGGTGTAGTCACCTAGTAATAAATCTTCCTCAAATTCGCATTTAGATAAAGAACCTGTCCAATGATATGATGTTTGAGTTTTTCCATCAACTTCCCAGTGGATGGTTGTTGATGTTAATATATGATTACCATTATTTAAAAGACTTACATATACATTATTGGTTCCTGCATAGTTATTTGTATTTATTTCTGTTATACTGGCGTCAAGATCATGATAAACATAATTAATAATGATGGGAGTTGAAATACCTTCTGGAATAGATCCACCATCTCCATCTATGCCGATGATGTTTCCTTCCGGATCTTTAATCTCATACCAGGGTTCATTGGCCCACGTCCCAGTAGTATAAATTGTAGTTATTTCATCTCCTGTATTAGCATAGAATGTATAGATGGCAGGACCATATCCATCATTTAAAGTAATATCAGTAAAAATAGCTGTTCCATTGATAGCTAGCGTTAACTTGGCTCCACTCCATCCATCACCACATGAATCATAAAGTTCAAGAGTGAAAGAACAGCCTAAGGATGTTAATTTAAAAAGAAATACAAAACTAATTAGTAAGCTTAACTTTTTTAAGATATAAAGTCTTCTCATAATCATTTGTTTAATTCTTAGGAGTATGTTAAGTATCTTAAAATTAAGTATTTTATTTTAAAATGCAGTGATTTATCTTTTTGAAATCGTAAAAATGTGTCCAGAATGGATATATCATGTGAGATAAATAATATGTTATACAACATTCTCGTATAGAGAGGTTAAATGAATATTTTTTTAAAATACCTGCCGATTATTAGTATTTAAACCGTTATAATATATTCGACGGGTTTGAGATGAGCAATAATTTTTATCATTTTGGTAGATGATTAACAAATAGATTTAAAATAATATTATAGATTTCATTATATTAGAGTTTTATAAATTAAAATTAGCTTAAATGCTTCGAAATTATTTGCTTATTCCCTTTGTTTTTCTTTTTTCATGTCAAAATAGAGATAATTTAAATACAGAGATACTTGATTCTGGAAATCATTCCGATTCTATTTATGAAACAGGATATTCACAAAATGAGTTATGGATTGATACTCTCAATTCAATGGCATCATGCAAAAGTATTTGCATTTATGATCCTTCAAGATTTATAAAAGATGTTATTAATGATACGGTTCTTTTATTAAGATTTAAGGAAATTAGTGAAGAGAATAATAACTTTGTTTCACTTTCCTACGCTCTTAATATGTTAGGTAAAAACAGGCTAAATAACAGCGATTATCTTAGAGCTATTCAATATCATAAAGAAGCATACGAAACGGCACTCAATGCAAATGATGATTACCTTGAAGCCTTGTCGCTGAATATGATGGGGGTAGTGTATCGAAGAAAATCTGCTGTTAAAACAGCATTAGAGTATTATACAAGAGCTCTTAAAACAGCTGAAAAGAGTAGTTTGAAAAAAGACTATATGCTAAAAAGTATAGCGATTTCATATGAAGGAATAGGAGGACTGCATCGTATGTTGGGACAGTATGAAAAAGCAATTATTTATTATAAAAAATCTTTAGAAAAAGAAGTAGAATTAGAAAGTTTATTAGGATTATCTATTGATTATCACAATATTGGTAAGTCTTTTCGCTTGTTAGGTCAGTATGATTCTGCTCTTTATTATCATAAAAGAGCCTTGGAATATAATATTCAGTTGGATTCAGATTTCGGGAAATCTATATGCTATAATAATTTAGGTGTGGTTGCCATGAAACAGAAAGAAATAGATAAAGCAATTGAATACTTTATTCCAGCATTAGAATTAGCAGAATCGGCTGGAGATAGTACATATATTGTGAATTCGAATCTTAATCTGGGATGGTATTATTTAGAGAGCAGGCAATCGGATAGTGCAAGATTTTACTTTTCACAAGCTATGAAAATTGCGAAAAGATTAGGGTATAAGGCTGCTCTGGTGAGGGGGTATGATTATTTATCGCACCTTGAGCAAAACAATGATAATGCCTCTAATGCTTTACGATACTATAAAAATGCAAGAATCTATTCCGATAGCATTGTTAATGAGAAAAATCAACAATATTTAGCGGATCTTACTATACTTTATGATATAGAAAAAAAACGAAGTGAGATAGAATCATTGAATAGAGAAAACGAAATTAAAAAGCAAAAGTTAACTGCTCGTAATCACTTAATAGTATCACTCATACTTTTGGTTATTGTTATTATTAGTATTGCTTATTTTTTTAGACAAAGAGGTATACAACAGTTAAACCAAATGGAATCTGAACTTCAAAAGTACTTGCTTAAGGTAAGAGATCTTGATAAGCTTGAGAAAAATGAGCCTGAAATTACTTCTGATGCATTTGCTAAAAAATATGATCTTACCGATAGAGAAGCCGAAGTTTTAAGTTTCATTAGCGATGGAATGTCAAATGCTGATATTGCAGAAAAGATATTTGTATCTACAAATACGATTAAATATCATATTAAAAATATCTACATTAAGCTTGATGTTAAAAATCGAGTGGAAGCACTGAATAAAATCAAACAATAGCAAGGTTTTTTAGAAAGAAATAAAAGCTAAAATGTTTATTACCCCTTTGGGTAGTTTTTCTAAAACTACCCAAAGGGGTAGTGTGTATTTTTCATGGAATTCAGAAATTTGAGTAACATGCTTTTATAAATGAATTCCGAATTAAAATATAAGCTTTCAGAAACTGAAATTAAAATAATTAAACTATTGGAAAAAGGATTATCCAATAAGGCTATTTCTTCTGAATTCAAGATATCTGAGAATACGGTTAAGTTTCATCTTAAAAATATTTATAAAAAGCTAGGTGTACATAATAGGTTAGAAGCTATCTATAAAATTAATAAAACATCTAAATAATCCCGAACAATGAAAACCAAAAAACTAATTTGCTTATTTCTAATTATTGCAGCATTTGTGGCTTGTAATAATAAATCATCAAAGGATGAATCAGCAGTAAAAACGGAAGAAAATCAAACGAAGACAGGTGATGCTAAAAATTGCGACGAATTTATTGATCAATACGAAGAGTGGATGGATAACTATCTTGAGTTTCTTGAGAAGTATATAAAAAATCCTATGGATTCAGAACTTGCAAGTGATTATATGAAACTTGCACAAGAAGGTATGGTATGGATGAATCAATGGAATACAAAATTATATGCTTGTGCTTCTAAAGAAAAATACCAAAAGAGATTCGATGAAATAACAGAGAAAGCCGACAAAAAGATGGAGGAGTTAGGAATCGATTAAATCACCAATTGGTAAACCTTATAATGGTCAAAATTATAAGGTTTACTTTATACTTTATCACAGATATAATCTTGCCAAAAATAACAGTTATAATATTATAAGCCTTATGAAGAAGCTATTCCTCATTGCCAGTTTGTTTCTTAATTTATTGATTATTAATTCGCTTTACGCACAAGTCGACTTAAAGCTTATTGTGCGTAATCCGCCGCCATCAGAAATTTATCAGTGGCAGCAAGATCCAACCATTATTCAGTTAATTGCTACCAATCAAACGAATACAGAATATACCAATACAACTATTGGTTTTAGAATTACCAATGAAGAAGGAACGGTCATTGCAGAAAGTAAATTTAATAGTGCATCGGCACCCAGGTTCAATATTCCGCCTTTCCCACAGGTAACGGTTTTGAATGGATCAGATATTGTCGATGTGAATTCTATATCGTACAATAGTAGTGTATATTCTACAACGAATAGCAGTAATGTTTTATCAACGGCATTAATTCCAAATACAATTCCTGAAGGATATTACGAAATTTGCATTAGCATTTATTCACAGGATGGGAAGAATATTACAGCAGGTGAAGAATACTGTACAAACTTTACTATTCTGGTTCCCGAACCACCTATGTTAATTGCTCCAATGGACGATGAGGTGTTAACTACACCTTTCCCAAACTTTATGTGGATGCCGGTTACAGGAGCTGCGCCAGGAACGCAGATTTATTATAAATTAAAAATTTGTCCGGTTTACGAAGGGCAGTCGCCTCGTATGGCCATCGATAATAATCCGGTTTTATTAGAAAAAAATGATATATTGACGACTTCATATTTATACTTACCATCCGATTTACCATTTAATTATTTTGGCAATGTAGAACGTTTTGTATGGATGGTTCAGGCTTTTGATCAAAACCAAAATCCGGCAACTAAGAATCAGGGCAAAAGCGAGTTGGCAACCTTCATTGTTGAGGAAAAGGAGGAGATATTATCCATTAGTTTAAATAATATCTATCCAATTAATAATGATACTGTACCTTGGAGTCAACCGCATTTGGTAACTCAATTTACACCTTATACAGATCAGGTTAAATCTATTGAATATACTTTAAGATGTAAAAAAGATGGCGAAAGTACCGAATATACGAATACAAGAACGCTAACTTTTAATGGTGGACCTAAAGCAGGACAACAATTAAATTCTAACGAACATGCTAGTTTGTTGGTAACACAGGTTGGAACAAATAAAGTAATTCCCGAGTGGTATAAACAGTTGGTTACAGGTAAAAAGTATAATTGGCATGTAGATGCAACATTTACCTTCGAAGATGGATCAACACAAACAGTAAGTTCCGAAGAAACAGCATTTATAGTAGGTTTAAAAAAGCCGACATTAAATAAACCTATAAAAGATACTTTAATAAAAATCAACACAAAAATTAATTGCTCGTTTACAGTTCCACAACCGGAAAAACTGAACTTTGATCAAGTAGATGTTCTTAATATGAGTGCTTTTCATGCATCTTATATTCGATCACAAGCTTTAAATAAGTTTTCTGTCGAGATAGCGAAGAAAGAATCTTTTGATAGTATTGTACAAACCAAGATTATAACTATACCTGAAAGCCAGGTTTACAGAACAGGAGACTCTTGTGATGATTTATTTAAGAAAATTACGGTAGAACTTGATGGAATAAAAGATACTACGAAATATTATTGGAGAGTGAATTATTTGGATGCTTCGGATAATAAATATTATTCCAGTAAACCACGATCACTTAAAATTATACCCGATTCTTTAATTACCTGCTTCGAGATGAAGGTGGAAAGTCCAATCAACAATGGGAAATGGACAGAAAGTAAAAAACCAAGATTTGCAGTTTCTATAAAACCTGCAATTAATAAATCGGCTATTACTGGTGGTCATATCAAAGTCTGGAAAAAGACTTCGGATACTCAGAAGAATACAGATGCTAAAAAAGCAAAAGCAGTTTTAGATACGACATTTACAGGACACGACGATAAAAAGATTTATGCTCATACTACAGATATGATGGGCTTTACGAGATATGATCTTAATTTCATTAATGGTGATTCAACATCAAAAACCTTTAAGGTAGATACATCGGCAACTTATTTATGGAGTTTTCAATTGAAATACAATAAAGATTCTATACGAGTTGATAAAGCTTTATGTGATAGTAATGCGGTTACATCCAACGATGGTATTTTTAAAGTTGAAGTTGCAGATACCTCTAATGCCAATGCATGTCCGGGAGATTGTATTGCTGACTTACCTAGCGATAAAACTCCGGGTACACAGTCTTTAAAGAAAGATAGTACCATTACCATTGGAAAATTTAAAATTAAATTGGGTACTGTTTCAGGTTCTCCTGATTTTCTTTCTGGAGAAGGCTCTGTTGATATTCCTTATTTAAGGGCCAATGTTTTGGTTGAGTTTAATGGATTAAAAGTGAATAAAGATAATGAAGTTTATGAAGGAGAGGCAATTGGAAAGATAGATCAGAATATTGAGTATCAAAAATCTAATGCAGAAGGTTATGAAGGAAAAGCGTTGAACTTTGTTGAAGGAGTAGGCAAGTTTAAAGAAATACATGAATATTCGAGTAGCTCAGGAAAATTGGTAAGTGGATTAATAGGAGAAACTCCGGTTACTTTACCATTAGGATTTGATCGTGATTATGATGGTTACGAGGTTATAATTGGAATTATTGGAATGAAATTTACTCCTGTAAAGGGAACACTTGATGCTGCTATGTATGTTGAATTGCCATCGTTTGGACCAGAGGTTGGATTAGGGTTTGGAGCAAAAGATATTTGTTTCCATAAAGATGGTATTGCTGGAAAAGAAAAGGGAATACTTTACCTGGCACAGGATTTTGGATACGATAACGAAGAGAGCTGGAGCATGCTTTTTAAAGCACCTACACCAACCGATTCGGGAACTTATGCAACCTGGGATTGTCATGGTTTTAATGAACTGGTTATTGCTGCCGATGTAGCATTTCCACGCTCATGGATGAAACCTGCTCCAGATAATGATCCAACACAATTAGTTAAAGCTCACTTTAAAGTTAGAGCAGATAAATTTGGTCATGGTTGGGAATGGATGGGTAGTGCTAGTTTGGACGAATGCGAACTCAGCGGAGCCGAAGGATATAAGATGAAAGTCCAGGAAATGGTATTTGATTATTCTAAGGCACGTAATCCAAGCGGAATAGTCTTTCCAAAAAATTACACAGGAGATAAAGATTTACATTGGCAAGGATTTTACATAAAAACTGCTTCGATTGAGTTTCCCGAAAAATTGAAAACATTTGAAAACGAACATCCGACTATTTCGGTTAATAATTTACTGATTGATAAAATAGGATTTACTGCTACTATTCAAGGTGCTAATATTATTCAATATCCTAAAGGAAATTTTGGAGGATGGGGAGCAAGTATCGATACACTTAGAATTGATTTGGTAAACAGTTCATTACAGTCTGGTAAAATGAATGGACGTATGAGGGCACCTACTTTTGATACTTCTATGGTTTACAATGGTGTAATATCAAATATTACAGGCGATAAAAAACTCAAATACCTATTCTCGGTACATCCAAGAGATTCTGTAGATATGGAATGTTTGAAACTTAAATTGGATTTATATCCTACTTCAAAAATTGAATTGAGAGATACTGCAGGAAAATTTGAAGCAGTTATGGATATAACAGGTAAGCTAAATCTTCAAAAAGAGATTGGAGCGCTTAAAAAGGTAAATTTTAAAGGAATAAAATTCGAGAACCTGAAAGTCTTTTCATACAGTCCTTATTTCGATAAAGGGAATATAGGTTTAGCTAGTCCACAGCATGGAATGGCAGGGTTTCCTGTAAATATCGATAATATTGATTTGGTAACTGGGGCACGAAGTGGAGGATTTGGAGCAGGTTTACAGTTTGATTTAACGGTTGGCTTGCAATCCGGATCGAATGCAATTAGTGGAACTACCAAGTTGAGTGTTTGGACTAAACTTCAAATGGGAGAGTATGGACAGGATTATTCATTCGACGGATTTGATTTAGATTCCATTGGAGTTAATGCCGATCTGGGAGCTGTAAAAATTGCAGGTGGATTGGAGCTTTACGAATCACACTCTACATTCGGAGATGGATTCCGAGGCCTTGTAAATGCAACTTTTGTTGATAAGGTTTCTGTTCAGGCTACTGCTCAGTTTGGTAATGTTAATAGCTATCAGTATTGGTATGTCGATGCAAAAGCCATATTTCCAACAGCTGTTCCAATTGCCAGTGGTTTAGGAATGTATGGTTTTGGAGGTGGCGCATGGTATCATATGCGAAAAACAGGATTGACGGATCTTTCAACTCCGGCATCAAACCCCGATGCATCGACAAGTGCAGGAACAACCAATTCGGGATATCATTATGTGCCCGATCAGAACATCGATTTAGGACTCAATGCTTCGATGGTTATTGGAACACATCCATCGCCCGAGGCATTTAACGGAGATGTAGGACTTGAAGCACAATTTTTATCTGGTGGTGGATTAGGAACAGTTAGCCTGGTAGGTAATGGTTATATGATGTGTAAAATTACCGATCGTAATAAAGCAAAAATAACTGCTGATCTGGATTTAGAATATAATGTACCTACAGAAACATTTCATGGAATATTCGATGTGGATATTAATGCAACACCTTTAGATGGAGGTGGACAAATGGTTATGCACATTGATCCAAACATCTGGTACATGAAAATTGGGGAACCATCTAATCCAATTACTTTGAGTTTGGCAAGTTGGCTCGAAGCACAGAGTTATTTAATGATTGGTCAGGGATTGCCAACACCAACTGTTCCTAATGAAATTCAGTCTTTATTTCCTGGTCAAATAATGGATCGAAAAGCGGCAATATCAAACGGAAATGGATTTGCTTTTGGTGCCAATACAGGTTTTGATACAGGAAGAAAGACATATATGGGATTTTATGGTGAATTATCAGCAATGGCAGGTTTTGATATGTCACTGTTAAATTATACTGATGGTGCACGATGTGAAGGTTCCGATGAGCCTATGGGAATTAATGGCTGGTATGCTTATGGACAGATTTATTCGTACGTAGCCGCATCAATAGGTTTGCATGTTGATTTATGGTTTACAGAGGGTAATTACGAAATTTTAAATATGCAGGCTGGAGCTATATTACAAGGAGCAGGTCCAAATCCTACCTGGCTAAAAGGTAGTGTGGGAGGCGATTATCGCATACTTGGAGGTAAAGTAAAAGGTCATTGTAATTTCCACTTTAGCATGGGCGATCAGTGTGAAATGATTCAGGAAAATCCATTGTCAAGAATTGATCTTATAACAGATATAAATCCTTCGAGTGGAACGAAAGATGTTGAGGTTATGGTGGAGCCACAGGTTGCTTCAAACTTCGAATTGAATGAATCATTTGAGTTGCAGGAAATGCCAGAAGGAGAATCAACACCTAAAGTACGTACCTTCAAAGTTAAGATTAAAGATTTTAACTTACGAAAAACAACCAATAATGATTCAATTCCTGGTAAAATAAATATTGCACCAGATAAGTTCTCAGCGTATTACAGTAGCCATAATATATTACCAGGAAACTCAAACTTTAATTTATCAGTTGCGGCTTATGGTGAAGAATTTATCGATGGCGTTTGGCATCCTGCTGTTAAAACCGATGGATCATTAATTACGCAAACTGAAAGTACAACATTTAAAACAGGACCTGAACCTACTAAAATAGAAGATGAGTATGTAGCATATTCTTATCCGGTTAAATATCAGAATTACTTCCTACAAGATGAGTGTCGTAAAGGTATTGTAAAACTAAAAACAGGACTGCAAAATTTATTTGGAGTTTTACCAAATCATCGATTAGAATTAATAGCACGATTTGTTCCAACAGGAGAAGATTTGAGAGCTATAGAAGTTCCGTTCACGTATAATTCAGCAAATAATTCTTTAGATTTTAATATTCCTAACCTGTTGAATAGTACCGAATATTATATTCAGTTTGTTAAAAAGCAAATTCCGAAAGAAACAACAGGAGATAAACCAACTGAAGATAGCAGACAAGATAGAAATACATCTACTAGAACAACTAGTACGCAAACAGAACAAAAAACTGCGTACGAATCAAGAGCAGGAGATGTAATTATTAGCGAAAGAAAAATTCTGGATATGAGAGTGCGTGAGCAGGAAAAGATCTTGTATGCATTTAAGTTTAGTACTAGTCAATATAATACCTTGCAGGCTAAACTGAATGCTTATAGTTATATTACTACAGATTCTGAGTTTTATTCAGGTATTTATGAAGAACATCGTGCGGCGTATGAAGGAGAGGAATCTTTTGATCGCTTTGAGCTAAATCCTGTTGAATGGGAAAAATCAGGAGCTACAAGAACATTTGGTCCTTTGATTAAAGCAAATGGAATTTACAGATCAACAACATGGCATAATAGCTTTGTTAATCCTAAGGTTTATAATCATATTCAATGGATGATTTCTAAGAATTGGTGGCAAACTTCTATGATTACACAATTTGCCTATTATACTTATTACAAAGATATGGTTGAGATAAAAGCTAACGGATACTATAAACCTATAGTAACAGGTGTTGCTGAGGTAATGTCACAAACAAATTATGCAACATTACCTAATACTAGTGCTAGTACTAGTGCAGCAGCTTCAAGTTCAGGTTTTTCCTTTGGAATGATTTCAACATTTGGAACATCAACATCTTCTGGTTCATCTTCTTCAGCTGCATCAGGAATGACAAGTACAAATTTTGGAGGTATGTCAGGAGCTGATTTTAGCCCTTCAAGTATTTCAGGAGCAAATTTAATTGATTTACAAACTCTTGAAATAGCAACCCCAAATTATATTTTAACTTATAATCAAGGTAAAGTTATTCCGGTCGATTTTGAAAGGCTTCAATCTAAAGCCTTATACATCTTGTCGAATTCGTATATTTCAAAATCAAATTATGATAGAAACCGATTGAATTCTATTGTTAATACAGATTATGTGCCAATGCTAAAAGGGAATTATCCCGTTAAGTTCTACTATAATTATCGGGGGTGTTTGGGAGTTGATGAAAATACGCCTATGATTAGTAAACCATTTATTTATTAATGAAAAAAGTAAGGAAATGGTTTTAACTAAGAGTAGAATATCAATGAAAATAGTTAGAATAAAAATGTTGCTAATTCTGGGATTATTGATATTGTTTAATTCCGGAATTCGTGCACAAGAGGAAAAGAATTCTCCGATAAAATTTAGTGGATCGGCTAATTTTTCTGATAATTTTTATTCTGCTAGTGGAATTGATCCTCGACAACCTTCTAATATGTTTCTGGGAATTATAAGGGCTAATGTAAGTTTATTTGATCAGATTGATTTACCCTTCGAGTTGTATTACTCAACCCAGGAAACTCGTTTTCAGCAGCCATTTAACCAGTTTGGTGTTAGTCCTCGTATTGGCGATTGGCTTACATTGCATGGTGGATATTTTTCGACCCGATTTTCTGATTTTACTTTTGGTGATCTCAGATTATTAGGAGGTGGTATAGAACTTACTCCGGGAGATTTTAGATTAAAAGCAATTTATGGTCGCACTCGACAAGCAGTTGAACCTAATCGTGTAAGTTATGCTCCCGAGATTTATGAGCAAACGGCTTACGGAGTTTGTTTGGGTTATGGAAACGAGTCCAAAACATTTCTGAATGTAAATGTTTTTCATGCAGTGGATGATTCATCATCTGTACATAGTGATTCATTAATTGTAGCACCAAACGAAAACCTGGTTGGATCACTCGATTTTGGGATTCGCTTTGGTAAAGCTTTGATGTTAAAAGGCGAATTGGGAATGTCGGCATTTTCGAGTGATACGCGAGCCGAAGAAGTTGATGAGGTTTCAGTTCCTTCGTATTTGTTTTCACCTAATATTTCAACCAGTGTTGATGCCGCAGCTAAAGTCATGTTGAATGTAAGGCCTTCGAAATATTGGTCGTTAAATATTTCTTCGCGTTGGATTGGGCCAAATTTTAGAACATTAGGTTATGCGCTTATGCCTAACGATTTAATGGAGATAAGTTTAATGCCAACAGCACGACTGTTGAATAATAAATTAAATATTCGGGCAAAAGGAGGAGTAAGGTATAATAATCTACAAGATCAGAAACTATCAACAACCAGTCGATTTACAGGAATGTTGGCCGCCAATTATCAAGTGAATAAAACTTTAGGGATCGATATAAATTATAATAAAAACCAAATAGAATCGGGGCATAAAGACGATACGCTTCGATTATCGAATGTGTTTAATTCTTTTTCAGTTTCGCCACGTTTATTTTTTGAGGGTTTAGGTGGAGTAAATAGTTTAATATTAACTTATACTTATCAGGATGTTTCGGATAAAAATGTTTATACCTCAAATACTTCTGATAATAATACCAACTCGGTCTATTTGGTTCATTCATTAACCTATGTTAGTTCTTTATCTCTGGCAACAACGGTCTTATATAATCAAACGAAATTGCCAACAATGACATCAACAATATATCATTTTAGTGAAACTCTGAGCCGAAGGTTTTTTAACAACAGCCTGACATTCTCAGCAAGTGCCGGGGCTAATTTTATAAAAGTTACCGAAAGTAATAGTCAATTTGTTTTTCGGGTAAATGCTTCGTATAACTTGAAAGAGTTTGGAACCTTTAGTTTTAATATTTCAAATAACAGTTATAACGGGTCTGGAGTTGTCGCCCGAAATTACAGCGAATTGTATGGTAGTATTCAGTATTTTATCAATTTTTAAAACAATAAAATCAATCAATATGAACTTGTTTAAACAATATCAAACCAGTAGTAGGCAGTTAATCAAATGTGCTTCTTTAGTTTTTGGAATCATGTTGATTTTCTTTAGTAATAAACTTGTTGCTCAAGAAGCTAGCGATAATGATAATCCAAGAAAAACAACTATCAGCCTTATTTCAAGAGCAGATAAAGATTCGGTTGTGTTACGTTGGGCTCCCGGAACAGCAGGAGGATGGGTTATTGCTAATCAAATAGGATATATAGTTGAAAAACTGGAAATTAAATCTGATAGATCAACAGATTATTCGAAGTATACTAGACTAAATGATTTGCCATTAAAACCTTTGGAATTAGATGATTGGAAATCAAAAGCAGGTGAAAACAATATGTTTTCGGCAGTTGCTGCACAAGCTGTTTATGGTAAGTTATTTAATCCTACACCTGTTAATACAGGTAATTTAAATACTTTAAAAAATGCTGCCGACGAATTACAAAATCGTTATTCTTTTTCATTATTTGCAGCCGATAATGATGCTTTTACTGCAGGTGCTTTAGGATTGCGTTTTGTCGATAAAGAAATTCAAGAGGGCAAACGTTACGCTTATCGGGTTTATTTGGCAGAAAAAACAGAAGAATATAGTTTTGACACCTCTTATATTATTGTGGATGCAAAACCTTATAATCACAATCCGGCACCTAAGGAATTAAGATATGAAAGTGGAGATGAAATGATTAAGTTGTTTTGGGATGATAAATTTGTTTTGTATTCCGGATATTATGTTTACCGATCAGATGACGGTGGCGATAGTTTTAAAAAAATGAATGATTTACCCTTAATTACAGTTACTCCAACAAATGCTTACACTGAAGCACAACCAGGTTTTGTTGATACAACAGCCAATAATTATACTTCGTATGTTTATCATATTCGTGGAGTTACTCCATTTGCCGAGTTAAGTGAGTTTGCAGAGATTACTGCAATGGCAAGAGATAAGGAAGCTCCGTCAGTTCCAGTTATGAATAAGCCAGAACAAATTTCTGATACAGAAATTAAACTTTCTTGGAAAATGCCTGATGTTCCAAAGGATTTAAAAGGATTTATCGTGTCAAGAAGTAATAATTCATTGCATGGATATCATTTGGAAACCATTGATCCTTTACCAAAAAATACAAACGAATATATAGCCAAAATGGAACATGCTTATCAGGCGTATTATACTGTTGCATCTGTTGATACTGCAGGAAATCTAGCTTTTTCGGTTCCGGTTTTAGCAAGTCGAATTATTGATACAAAACCAGCTGTTCCGGTTGGATTAGTGGGCGAGATTAATGAGAATGGTGTTGTTACTCTTAAATGGAATAAAGCAAAAGAATCTAACATAAAAGGATATCGAATATTAATGGCGAATGATCCTACTCATGAATTCGTTCAATTAACTGGTCAAATTCATTCTGATACAGTTTTTAGTGATTCTATCAATATTCATACACTTACACGCCATGCTTATTATCGAATTGCTGCAGTAAATGATCGATACCAACATTCAGATTTATCGGATATTTTAGAATTAACACGTCCTGATGTAATAGCTCCCGAAGAAGCTGTTTTTGCCGATGTATTTGTTACTGATAGCAGCATTACACTTAAATGGCATAAAAGTTCAAGCAATGATTTAGCGATGCAGATACTTATGCGTAAAGAACAAGGAGAAAGCGAATGGTATAAGTTGGATACCTTAATGCCTGATATATCAAATTATATAGATAAAAAAATAGAAACAAATATCATGTACCAATATACAATTATTGGAATTGATGAATCAGGTTTAATGTCAGAACCAGCTTTCCCAGTTCAGGCAAGACCATATGATAGTGGGATAAGAAAAGAAGTTGAGAATTTTGTTGTAGAATATAATCCTGAAGAAAAGAAAGTAAATCTTTCGTGGAGTTATACTCCTTTGGAAAAAGAACGTACCTGGTATCTTATTTATAAATCAATGAACGAAGGCGAGTTTAAAGAGTATAAATCGATACCTGGAGAACAATTCTCTTTTACAGATCCTAAGCCTTTCGTGGGAGAGTCAAGTTATGGAATTCAAGTGATGACATCAAGAGGAGGAGAATCTGAAATGGCTACAGGATCAATTACAATTGAAGAAAATGAATAATGTTTCATAAGTTATTTATTATGCCGGTTATCTTTTTTAGAGATGCCGGTTTTTTTATCCTTTCTAATTAAATGGTATTAATATATTACTTTATGATTTTCATGTAATGAAATAATATATAGGTTGAATATATTTTGTAGTACTTAGAATATAAATAACCTTTATAATAATTTCAAAAAATAAAATATGAAGGTTATTTTATATAAATATCTTGTGTTTGCCTTTTTGATTCTTTGGGGAATTAAAGTTTTTTCTAACAATGCATTAAAACAAAATAAAATATCGAGGGATGAAGCATTATGCGATTTAGATAGCTTAATGCAAAATATAGAAGAAATTCATCCCAATGCTTACGCTTTTACCTCACAAGAAGAAATAGAAGAAGAATATAATAAGATTAAGAGTTTAATTGAGGATAGTATAAGTATATATAAATATTATCAGTATTTATCCTATGTAGCAGCAAAGTACAATGATGGTCATATATCAATTATATACCCAACTCAGTGGTATAAGTTGAATAATAATTTTATACCAATTACTGTTGATATTGATTATCCAACTAAACAAATATTTGTAAACTCAACAGATTCTAATCACATAGCATTAAAAGGAGCTAAGATTCTTGAAATTAATAATGTTCCTGTTCATGAAATAATTGATACCATGATAGTTTGTCAAAGTGGCGAATCCGTGTTTTTTAGAACAGAACGTTGTGAGAGATATTTTAGTCAATTATTATATTCAATTTATAGCATATCTGGAAGTTATAGCTTAAAAATAAAAAAAGATAAAGAGTTAGAGATTATTGATTTAAATGGGATTGATTACCATGAATTTAAAAAGATCAATAGTAATAGTGAGTTTTCAAATTTCTTATATAATGCAGAATTATTAAATAACAACACTTTCTTGATAGATTTTCGTGATTTTTCGGATTTAAAGAAGTTTAAAATTTTTCTTGATTCCTCATTTAAATTAATAAAAGAAAAAGAAGTTAATAATCTTATAATTGATATTCGTAATAACTCAGGAGGAGATTCAAGATTAGGAGATAAGTTACTAAAATATATTGCGAATGATCCGTTTACTCAATATGGTAAAATGGAATGGAAGATTAGTCAACAGTTAAAAGATTTATGGAAAAATTATTATTCACAGCAAGGATTCATCATGAAATTATATGCGCGGAAAATTAATCGAATGACTAATGGTGAACTTATCATTGAAAATAACAATAAATTAATTCGACCAAATAAAAAATCAAAAAGATTTAGAGGAGACATATACTTATTGACAAGTTCATATACTTTTTCTTCAGCTGCTGATTTTGCATGGTGTTTTAAACATTATGATATTGGAAAAATAATTGGAGAAGAGACTGGAGGTTGGGGCTTATGTTATGGCGATAATGTTTATATGAAACTTCCTATAAGTAATATTCCAATTAATGTATCATGTAAACTATTCTATAATATTGGAGCTGCATCTGATAGTTTTCATGGTGTTATCCCAGATATCCATGTTCAATCGGAGAAAGCATTAGAAGAAGCATTAAATCTTATTAATAATAACACTTTGTAAATATAACTCCTTATTAATAAGTTGATTGCATTTATTTAGTTATGTTCTTATAAGCTAAATTGATATTAGCTTAGAACAAATGCATTAAGGTTAAAAGTTAAATATGAATTATTTTACCTGTAACTAATGATTTATCAATTGTTAATCTGTAAAAATATAAACCAGGATCAACTTTCTTGTTACCATTATTAATATTCCATGTTAATTGATGTTTTCCGTTTGATAATTTATGATTAATAATGGTATCAAATAATTTATTATCAACGGTAAATATTTCTAATTTAACATTGGATGGATTTTGTAAATAGAATTCAAATTTTATAGTTTTGGTAAAGGGATTTGGATAGGTTTTCATATTAGAACTATTCTGTAAAGTTTGAATATCTGTTGGTATATATCCAGAATAATTCCAAAGTTCAAGATTGTTAATAACTATATTGTTAGCGATTGATTGTAGAGCTATAGCATCGTTTTTAAATAAGCTACCATAGTAAGAATTATTATTTATTTCTTCACCCCAAATAATATTATAAAATACACATGCTCCTAAATATGATCCTGGATAAGCAGGATGAGCGTTATCAGCTGTAAAAAGCTCCAAGTCTGGCATGTTTTGCCTGCATTGACGCCAAGCCCATCCAACAGGAGCAATTGTCAAGTTAAGTTCATTAGAAAAATATAATGTTCCTTCGTATATTTTATTAATATAATCTTCATAAGAGTAATAACCTTCACCTTGAATGTAAACACCATTTCTAAGTCCCCAGATCATTTCATAAATTATTTTTGATGATGAACAGTTATCTTGTATATATTTCTTGAATTTTTTTAATGTATTTATTTCTATATGATACATATCTTCAAAAGCACTAATATCGTCCGATTGAAGAACAACATAACTCCATTTTCTTTCTTTTATTTTGTTGATTACAGTTTCATCATTTACATAATGTCTAAGTGCCTTACCATATCTATAGCAATGATCAACTAAAATATCTTTATTTGATTCATTACATAAACTTTTAAATATTCCGGGCAGATCATTAAATCCTGTTAAGCTATTCCCAATAAATAGAATACTAATTTGGTTTTGTGATATGCACACTTGATTAAAAAGAAATAGACTTACTATTATAAAATATCTTTTCAGCATAGACGATTATAATTATCATATTTGTAGAAATATAAATGGAATGATTTCTTTTTGCAAAAGAAATATTTGAATTGCTTCATTTTTTATATCAATGCTGTTTGTATTATTGCGCAAAAAAAAACCGGACATTGTCCGGTTCAGATATTTAAATTATTGATTCTATTTTGAATACTGATCGATAACCTGGCTAATACCATATTGACAAACTTTACAATGCTCCGTATGTCGAGTAAACATAATACAGTCTAGTTGCGAACGATATAATCCATGTTGGTTATACTTAGCTCCTTCAAAAGCACCAATTTTGTCTTTGTATTGTTCTGCTGCAAAGAAAGTATCTTGTTTGTAATGAGCATTCATAAAGAAATCTTCCATAACTGATTCTTCAACTCGTGCAGCTCTTAATTTACCACGTTCTTTCTGAACCTCATAGCTAAAGGCATCAAATTCTTCTTTGTTCCATGGCGTTGGAATTGGAGTGTCTTCATCCACTAAATGTTTCCATTTTAAGTTATCTTTATCTAAAAGAGCAGTAACATTTGTTTCATAAGGTTCAACATCGATTGCTGGTGCTTCATATGCTGTCGATGATGAATAATATTCATCGGCTAAATCGGCTAAATGGTGTCCCATTTCGTGAATCATTAAGTATTCGGCAAATTTATTATCAACAGCATTGGTGGTATATAATTTATATATTCCGCCGCCACCATAGGTTTGCTCATTAATTAAAATAGAAGTAAACTCGTAAGGAGCCGCAGATGCTACGTTACGAATGGTCTTATTATCATAGCTAAGAACATAACGTTCAGAATCAAAACTGCTATAGTGTGCCGAAAGAGCAGTACGTTTATATACTTCAGGATGTGGACGAGAAACCCCTGATTCTTGCGATGGTGTTTTTACAGCCCAAACATTAATATCATTCTTTCTTGATTTGTAAGGTTCTGCATTTAAAAGATATCCAGTTACGCGTTTAGCATCGGCAATAAATTTATCCATTTCTTCAAGTGTATATCCGTCTCCCAAAAGTACTAAGTCTAATTTTTCATTAGGATCTCCACTTTGATGAATAGCAACAACTTCTTCGGTATGCTTTATGTCGGCAGGATTTACTTGTCTCGATGATGGATCGATATCATAAGTCCAGATGGGTTGAAACTTATTTAAAGCATCACGTTTTTTTAGTCTGATTGTTACAGGTTTTAAAGGCCATGGGAAACGAACAGTTTCATGGAAAGTTCCCCATTCTTTTTCGGCTTCTGGTGTCATTTGCCATTCGCCAAAGATACTGGAGAATCCTCTTGAGTAAAGTAAAGTCTTTGTTTCCTGATCAATTACTTCAAGGAAAAAGTATCCCAGTTCTAGTTCATCAATTAAAGTCGTTAAACTACCATACCATTCTCCATCTGAAATGATTTTATCAACGGCAAAATGTTCTGTTTCCGAGTTTCCGGTATGGAAATAGTCAACACGCATGGTTTTGTTGGTAAAGAAATCCTTGAAATTAACATTGCCATTATTTACAACCTTAATTTCTTGAACAATTTGGGATGCATGCTTTTTTGTTACTTGTTCTTGTTGATTAGTAGTACAAGCAAATAAAACTGCGAATCCTAATAATAGTGGTAATAATTTTTTCATGGTTTATTTGTTTTTTCAGTTTCTAAAGATAATAATTCTAAATACTAAGCACTAAATGCTAATCGCTTTTTTATTATCTTAGTAGGCATTCAAAATTTAAACCTAAATTATTATGGATTATAATGTTCAGCTTTTAGTTGTTATGATAACCTATATGACTCTTCTTATATTATGGGGAGTTTACCAGGGACGAAAAGTTAAAAATAGTTCCGATTTTGCCATTGCAGGTCGTAATTTACCTGGCTGGGTTGCTGCTTTATCTGAGCGGGCTACAGGAGAATCTTCTTGGGCTTTGCTAGGATTACCAGGAGCAGCATATGCAACCGGATTATTAGAGATATGGACTGCGATAGGATGTGTGACAGGTATTATTACTGCATGGGTTTTAATATCATGGCGTTTAAGAGACGAAGCAGAAAAATATGAGATTGATACTTTTACTCAATACATAGCAAAACGCCATGGAGAAATTGGAAAATGGATTCGAATTGTTGGGAGTTTTACCATTGTTTTCTTCTTTTTCTTTTATGTAGGAGCTCAGTTTCTGGGCGGTGGTAAAACTTTACATACTATGTTTAACTTAGAACCTAAATATGGTATGTTGATAACCGCAGCAATCATTATTCCTTATACCATATATGGAGGATTTAGAAGTGTAGTTTATACAGATGTAGTACAAGCCATTGTTATGATTACTACATTGGTGGTTGGCCCTATAGTTGGAATTATTTATGTATCAAATCATCCGGAATTATTTGCAAATAATATAACAGAAGCGTTAACATTAGCTGGACCGGAATACACTTCAATGACAGGTGCCTTGTCAGGATTTGCTGCTGGTATTGCTATTGTTGGTGGATTTAGTTGGTTTTTTGGTTATTTAGGAGGTCAGCCTCAGTTAAGCATGCGATTTATGGCTATTAAGAATCCTAAACAAGCTATTAAGGCAAGAAACGTTGGTGTTGTATGGACCATTATTGCTTATATTGGAGCACTGACAATTGGTTGGTTAGGAATTGCAATATTTGGTCCAACAGGTTTAGCTGATCGTGAATATGTTATGCCAGCTGTATTGCTGGAAATATTTCCTCCAGCTGTAGCAGCAGTGCTTATTACCGGAGCCATTGCAGCAATGGTTTCAACTGCTGATTCTTTATTGATATTGTCAGCAACAGAATTTTCAGAAAATCTTATGAAAGAGCCAAAGAAAATAGGTCCAAAGGGCAAGCTGGTGCGACATAGAGTTGTTACTGCCGTGCTGGCTTTTATTGCTTTAGGAATAGCATATATTGCTCCTTCAAAATATATCTTTACATTGGTTAGTTATGTGTGGGCTGGTATTGGTGGTACATTTTCAGTAGTTATATTATTAACTTTATTCTGGAAAAAATACCATGGAAGAGCAGTATTGCTTACCATTATATCAGGATTGCTTTTTACTATTATTTGGATACAAACAGGAATGGATGAAAAAATTACAGCAAGACTACTTACGTTTTTTGTAGCTTTATTTATTGCTGTAGCTGGTACTTATCTTATTCCTCCAAAGAAATAAAACCATAAAATGAAATAGAGACCCGAAGTTTTGCTTCGGGTTTTTTATGGCTTATGATTATGAATAAAAATAGTTTCAGAATCAATTTATTTCAATGGAAGGTTTGATGTAGTCGATGGATTCTATATCATATTTGAATACATATTAAATGACTATGGAAAAATTAATGAAAGAGAAGGTTTTCTTGAGATAGGTCCTCGTTTAAAGTTTGAACTTTAACTAATTCTGATTGTTTATTTATTGTACCTGTTAAGACCTCCTATAAAAAAATAAGAATACTTATACGAAAATTATAAAAAAATGTTGCACATTGTTTTACAATGTTGTATATTTGTTAGAGTTGTGTATTTGTAATAAAATTTTCGTTATGACTTATTTCACGAATGTAAAAGAAAAAGCAGACTTAAAATCAACGTATCGTAAATTATCACATTTATACCATCCTGATAAAGGTGGTCAGTTGGAAAAGATGCAGGCAATAAATGAAGAGTACAATATGCTCAAACAAACCTTTGGTATCTTTCCTAAAAACCTTAGGTATGTCAGGGTAGGAAATTTCGTATATGTTAATAAGTCGCTTTGCATTGTTACAAAAGTGGAGGAGAAATTATTTTATGCTAAATCGTTTATGACAGGTAGGGTAGCTATGTTTGCAAAGGATACCGGATATGGCTTATTTAATTTTAACATTAGAGCATATGCAAACTAGTCAAAAAGAAAATACAGAATTAAAAATACATACTGGCTTTAGATTAACTCAGAATAATTATCAATTTCTAGAAGATTTAGAGAAAAATTTGGGGATTAATAAAACCAGTGTGATTAATATGATTTTGTCGCTACTAAAAAAAGATAAAACCATCTTGGTAAAACTTATAAAATCAGCAATTAAACCATAGAATAATAGGCTTAATTGATTTATTTCGTTGAGCGAACTTCCCGTTTCATCTATTCCATTTTTTATTTTATAAAAGTTTAAATAGCTTTGGTGCTATTCATAAAATAGTTATAGTGAAATTAGATAGTTTTAAACGTAAGCATATTCTTTTGATCCATATAAGCTTTTGGACTATTGAAATATTTATTGGGTATTCCTTTTATATTTTTTCTCCATCAGAGATACCTGTAAGCTACTATATTGGAAGAATTTTCAGTACTCTTATTTGGATGAGTGCCTTTTACCTGGCTTATTTTGTTCTAGTGCCTATAGCCTCTGGGAAAAAGAATAAGTTTGTAAAGATTGGCATTATACTTATTATTTACTTGAGTTTTGTAATTATTCATACTTACTATATAAGATACCTAAATTTAAACTATTATAAAACCCAGGTTTTACCTTTAGGCAGGTATTTATTAAATGCTTCTACTTATGCAACCAGTAATATGGTGATGGGGCTTATTTTTCGGTTGGCTATTGATGGTATTAGTGCTTTGGTGAAGAAATCACAGCTCGAAAAGCAAAACCTAAAAAGTGAGTTGGCCTTACTAAGATCACAAATTAATCCTCACTTTTTATTCAATACTTTAAATAATATGCATTCATTTACGCATACAGATCCTGATAAAACAGCTTTCTCAATTATAAAATTGTCGGAAATTATGCGATATATGTTAAACGAAGCGAATACAGAAAAGGTATTGCTAGAAGACGAAATTGAATATATCAAAAGTTATATTGCATTACAAAATATCCGTTTTTCTGAAAAAGAATATGTTAAATTTGAAATAGAAGGTAATTTTAAAGGTATTTCTGTCGCTCCTATGATTTTTATTCCATTTGTTGAGAATGCTTTTAAGCACGGCGATAAACGTCAGAAAGAGTTTGGAATTCAGGTTTTGCTGCACATAAGCAAGGAGGAAATTAAATTTGAAGTGATTAACTTGAAAAGAAAAATAAAATCACAGGAAATTGAGGGTAAAAGTGGATTTGGTTTAGAAAATCTAAAACGAAGACTTGAATTAGCATATCCAGATAAATTTAATTTAAATATTAGTGATGATGGGAGCAAGTACATTACAAGTTTAAAAATTAGATTATAAGATGAAGATTAATTGTATTGCCATAGATGATGAGTTGCCTGCGCTAAAGCAAATGGAAAATTATATCTCTAAAATTCCATATTTGAACCTTGTAAAAACTTTCGATAATGGAATTGATACACTCGATTTTCTAAAAGATAATTCGGTTGATCTTTTGTTTCTCGATATTCAGATGGATGATTTAAATGGGATTCAGTTATTACAAGTTTTAAACAATAAACCAAAAGTAATACTCACGACAGCTTATGATCAATATGCCTTGAAAGCTTTTGATTTAGAAGTTTCTGATTATCTTTTAAAACCAATATCTTTTGAGCGATTTGTAAAAGCAGTTGAAAGAATTTATCGTGATCTTAATGAAAATATAAGTGATCAAGAAACAATATCAAAAAAAGAGCCTAGAAACTACTGCTTTGTAAAAACAGAATTTAAGATGGTTCGTATTGATTTCGATGATATTTTATACATTGAAGGACTCAAAGAATATCTCATTATAAAGACTAAAAATGATAAAGTTCTTTCCCTGATGACATTTAAAGAAATTATCGATATTCTTCCTCAAGATAATTTTATCAGAACACACAAATCTTATATTGTTGCTATAAATAAGATTCAGAGTATTGAGCGTAATCGAATTAAGATAGGAGAAAAACTCATCCCTGTAGGCAATACTTTTAAGGATAAGTTTTATGATCGGATAAATAAGTTTTGATCTTGATTGCTTATCTTCATTTTCGCTTCATTTAGTAAGTGTTTTTTTACATAAAATTTAAAACACGAAGCTTTATGAAAACAAAATCATGTATAAGAATAATAATAATTGTAGTGCTAAGTTTTGTCATCACAAATACATATGCACATTATCCCAAAAGTAAAAAAGTAAAAGCTGAGGTATATCAACGAGGTCATAAACATCGTCCTCATTATCGTTATGCTAAATTACCTCGATGGGGTTATTCATATAAGACAGCTCCCAAACATGCAGTGGTAATATCTCACAAGGGTGCTAGATATCATTTTCATTCAGGAATTTTTTATAAGCGTAAAGGGAAGAATTATGTAATTGTAAAAGCACCTTTGGGAATGCAAGTTAAGACTCTGCCTAAAAAGTGTATACATTTTCAGTATAAAGGGAGAAAGTATCATTATTATTATGGAACATTTTACATGAAAACAAAAAACACCTACACTACCGTTATGCCCCCAACAGGAGCCAGGGTTGATGCATTGCCTGAAGGTTATTCTGAAGTTGAAATTGATGGAAACGTGTATTACGAGTTTGAAGGCACTTTATATAAAGAAGTAGAAATGGAAAATAAGGAAGTTTGGTATGAAGTTGCTGGGAAAGTAAAATAATTCATAAAAAGCGATTTGCAAATTAAATTTTGGTTAAAACCGGGGCAGTTCATTCTGTCTCGGTTTTTTTATAGATAAAAAGTTCCTTTCTGTTTAAAAGAAATACCCAAACATTGATTTTATTTTCTTTTGAAGTAATCTGATAATAATATTGTTCCCAACAAACAATGGAGGTTATTATGCTTACAGTTAGAAAAAGAATAGATCAGTTTGATACCATTTCGTTGAAAGAAATGGATAATGTTAAACTATTAAATCGGGTTGATACAAAGTATGTATGTTCTGTATTTAAACTTGCAGATTTCATAAATGAGCTTTCGGAACAATATAAGGTGTTGGAAATAGATGGTGAGCGTATGATGTCTTATCGTACTAAGTATTACGATACACCTGATTTTAAAATGTTCTCTGAACATCATAATGGAAAATTAAACAGGTATAAAGTACGTGAACGCGAATATGTAAATTCAAATACGAAGTTTATTGAAATTAAATTTAAAAATAATAAATATAGAACCTTAAAATCGAGAGTTGAGAAGCAAAATTATGCCAATTGGTTTAGCAACGATGAAATTGATTTTCTTGATTATAAATCTCCTTTTTCATCCGACGAATTAGAAGTTAAACTATATAATTCATTTAACAGAATCACGCTTTGTAATATGTCGGAGAGGGTAACCATCGATTTTAAATTAAAATTTGAAAATCCTGATGGATATGCAAAAACACTTCCACTTTTAGCAATTATCGAAGTGAAGCAAGCTAAATATTCTTTTAATTCCGAAGTAATTAAAGCATTAAAGAAATATAAAGTTCGTCCATTGGGATTTAGTAAATATTGTATTGGAACCTCTTTGGTTTATCCTGAATTAAAATCAAACAGATTTAAGTCTAAATTATTATTAATCAATAAAATATCAGCATAATATGGAATTTCTTAATTTAATTTTAACTACAGTGCAAAGTAGTATTACCGATATTGAGTTGTTCAATATTGATTTAATCGATGTAGAAGATTTTAGCGAGTTGCTTATTCGCTTTTTATTCAATCTTTCGGTTTGTTTTGTTATTGTAAAAGTGCTTTATTATAAAGTAACCAATCGAAAAGATTACTTATTTACTTATTTTTTAATAAGCGTAGTGGTTTTTCTTTTGTGTTTCTTGTTAGAGAATGTAAAACTGGAATTAGGATTTGCATTAGGACTTTTTGCCATCTTTGGAATAATCCGATACCGCACTACAACTATTCCAATTAAAGAAATGACATATCTTTTTATCATTATTGGCTTGTCGGTAATAAATGCTTTAGCAAACAAAAAAGTTAGTTATGCCGAATTGGTGTTTACAAATTTGGCAGTAATTGCAGTTGTTTATGGATTAGAACGTATATGGTTGCTTAAACACGAGAGTAGTAAACGAATTATTTATGAAAAAATAGATCTTATAAAACCTGAGAATTATAATTTGTTGTTAGAAGATTTGAATGAACGAACCGGACTGGAAGTTAACAGAGCAGAAGTAGGTAAAATAAATTTTCTAAGAGATACAGCAGAAGTAAAGATTTATTATTTCAACGGGACCTCTTGTGCAGAAGATGTTGAAGAATATTCAGATATAGATTTAATGTAAAAGGATTAAGATGAGCAGAATAAAATATATTATATCAACTATGGTATTAGGTTTTTGCCTGATAAAAAGCTACGCACAGGAAACAATAGTAACTGGCGATTTAGAACAATGGACAAGTATTGGTTTATCGAAAAAAATAAATAAACATTGGAAAATATCTTTAGATCAAGAGTTCAGGTTTATAAATAATATGTCGCAGTTCAATATTTACTTTTCAGACTTAGGGGTTGATTATAAGATAAATAAATATTTTTCGCTAGGAGCTAACTATCGTTTTTATCAAAACAAAACCAGTGAAGGTATTTTTAAAACACAGCAGCGCTTAAGTGCAGATGTTAAGTATAAACACAAATTAGATCGATTTACACTGGCTTATCGATTAAGATTTCAAAATAAAGACGAGGATTTTTTTACTTCTTCGGAAAGCCTGTACAACTTAAGAAACAAGTTTTCTGTCGATTATAATATTAAGAATTTTAAGATTGATCCATATGTGGATGTTGAATTGTTTCGACAAATAGATGATTTCAATACCAACGAACTAAGTAAACTTCGATGGACACTTGGTTTAGAATATTCATTAAAAGATTTTGGCGATATGCAAGTTTTTTACAGAATGGATAACGACTTAAACCAAACCTATAATAAAGACACATACATTTTAGGTGTAGGTTATAAATTTTCATTTTAAAATTAATGTAGTATGAATGATTATAAAAAATTATCGATGAATCTATTTTTATCATTAGCTTTAATAATGGCCATAACCACTTCTTGTTACAAAGAACAAGTGGTAGCAGAAGAATCTACAGTTACTCCAGGCGAAGGCTTAGCCGATTGGACTACAGAAACACATTCTAATGAGGCAAATGCAGATTACGATGTGGTTTTTCCTCAGGAGAAAGTGAATAGAGTTGATCTTGTAATCGATTCAGATAAGTGGGATGCAATGTTGAAGGATTTAAATGATAATATTGGTACTTTCGGGTCGGGAGGTAATATGCCACCGATAATGTTTAGTGATTTTGAAGGTGGATTTCCTCCACCTCCTCCGGTAAGCGAAGGTAATTTCCCGGGTGATCCTCCAGGAGGAGAAGGGGAAGTTGATTTTACGCCTGTTTTTAAAAGTGCTTCAGTTTTCTTTAATGGAATTGAATGGTATCATGTTGGAGTTCGTTTTAAAGGTAATTCCAGCTTGCGTTCTGCATGGCAATCCGGAATTATGAAATTGGCTTTTCGTTTCGATTTTGATGAGTTTGAAGATGATTATCCAGAAATTAAAAATCAACGTTTTTATGGATTCCAGAAAATAGCTTTCTCGAATAATTTCGATGATCAATCTTTTTTACACGAAAAAGTAGCAGCCGATATTTTTCGTAGCGCAGGATTGAAAGCTCCGCAAACCGCATATTATAGAATTTATGTTGATTATGGTGATGGCCCAATATATTTTGGATTATATACGGCAGTTGAAATTGTGGAAGATACTATGATTAAAGATCAGTTTGGTAATGGAGAGGGAAATTGCTATAAACCAGAAGGCGATGCAGCAACTTTCGCAGCAGGGACTTATGATATTAGCGAATTTGATTTAAAAACAAACGAAGATATGGCTGATTATAGTGATGTAGAATCGCTTTATGATATTATTAATTCTAATGTAAGAACAACAGATGTTGAACAATGGAAATCGGAATTAGAAGCAGTATTTGATGTGGATCATTTTCTTCACTGGTTGGCTGTGAATACCGTAATACAAAATTGGGATACCTATGGAGTGATGAGTCATAATTATTATCTCTATAATAATCCTTATACCAATAAATTAGTATGGATACCCTGGGATAATAATGAAGCACTGACCGATGGAAAAAAAGAACCTTTACCATTATCTATGGATAAAGTAGATGATAATTGGCCACTGATTAGATATATCATTGATCAGGATGAATATAAAGCTATTTATGAGTCTTATCTGAATGAAACAATCGAGAATGCTTTTAATCCAATTACAGTAAAGGAAACATACTTATATTACCATAATTTAATACAAGATTATGTTATTGGATCAGAAGGAGAACAGGCAGGATATACATTTTTAAATTCATCAGCTGATTTTATAAACTCATTAAGCACGCAAAATAATCATGTTGATATAAGGCATGATGCAGTTATAGACTATTTATCAAAATAATAAAAATGAAAATACAAATGAAAAATTTAATGACCATTGCAATTATGCTGATAACAATTACAGCTTTTGCACAACAAGGAAACAGGCAAATGCCAACAATCGAAAAGCGTTTAGAAAGAGTATTATCTTTAATTGAAAAAAACATTGAGATTACCGAAACTCAGAAAGAAGCGATTGAAGATGCTTATACAGATTTCTTTACCAAAACTGACCAGGAGATGCAATCAGGTAAGCGTCCAGAGAAATCAGTAATGGAAGCTTACGAAAAAGAAAGAGATAATAAAGTTAAAGAAGTACTTTCGGAGGAACAATATGAGAAATATTTAAAAATATCGTGCAAACTTAAGCCTAAAAATCCTGAAAGAGGTAATGGGCAAAGGCCTCCTCGTTAGATGAGCATTGTTTAAATTAATATTTAAACTCAAGAACTTCTATTTCTTAGAATAAAAATGATTTATCTTTATAAAAACTCTCATATTAAGAACAAATGAGTATTGCAGCTAAACAAAGAGTTCCGGAATATGCCATATATATTATTATTTGGTTAATGATTTTTATAGTACCTATGTTAGTTACCACATCTAATAACGGAACTTTTGATAAGCAGGTTTTTGTTAGCTGGGCCCGCTTAATGCCTTTCTTAATTATTTTTATAATTAATGCAGTTTGGTTATTACCAGAATTATTGCTTAAAGGAAAAACAGGAATATATTTGCTTTCAGTTGTAATCCTAAGCTTGCTGTTGGTGTATGTTTGGGATTTAATATTTCCTGTGCTCAAAGATTTAATTGAAGGAGGTGTAAGAGTTGAACCACAGTCTCTTAGGTCATTGCATCCAGAGCAAAGACCTTTGAGGCCAGAAATGAGGACTCCTGGACTTAGGCCTCAATTACCAATGCCAGATCAGCAAAATCCTAGAATAGTAAATCGTTTATTAGCAATGCTAAATCAAATGGTTATTGCCTGGCTGGTGGTAGGTTTAAATGCAGCAATTAAAGTAACTAATAAGTGGTTTAAAGATGAGCAAATAAAACGCGAACTGGAAAAAGAGCATTTGAAATCAGAATTAGCATTTCTTCAAAATCAAATAAGTCCTCATTTTTTTATGAATACTTTAAATAATATTCATGCACTAATCGATATCGATACCAAAGAAGCGCAATCATCAATATTAACTTTATCGAAAATGATGCGTTATTTATTGTACGAGTCGGATAGAGGAGATACTACTTTAAAACGTGAGTTAGAATTTTTACGTAGTTATGTCAATTTAATGCAGCTTAGAGTAGATGATAGTGTTGAAATAAACTTAGAAGTTAAGGTACAAAATGAGGATGCACAAATTCACCCCCTTTTATTTATTTCTTTTGTTGAAAATGCCTTTAAGCACGGAATTAGTTATAAAGATAAATCATTTATCCAAATTGAAATATTGCAAAAAAATAAATATGTAGAGTTTAGATGTAATAATTCATTATCGGTTAAAAATGACTTTATAAATCCATATTCAGGAGTAGGATTAGAAAATATAAAGAAACGACTCAATTTATTGTATCATGATAATTATCAACTCGATATTGTGGATTTAGATGCTGAGTTTAGAGTTTACCTTAAAATTCCTGTCAATGAAAATTAGATGTATAACTATAGATGATGAGCCTTTGGCGCTAAAGCAAATTTCAGGTTTTGTAGAGAAAACACCATTTTTTGAATTAGTAGCTTCTTGTAAAAGTGCTTTTGAAGCAATGGAGGTTATTGCTAATACAACGGTAGATTTAATGTTTGTTGATATTCAGATGCCCGATTTAACAGGAATTGATTTTGTGAAATCCTTAAATAAAGATCAGAAGATAATATTTACAACTGCTTATCAGGAATATGCATTAGAAGGCTTTAAAGTGGATGCACTGGATTATATTTTAAAGCCTTTTGGTTATGATGAATTTCTTAAGTCTGCTAATAAAGCAAAAGAATATTTTAATTTGGTTAATAAGAAATCTGAGATTCAAGTAGAAGCGAAAGAAGATTACTTATTTGTAAAATCGGAGTATAAAATTCGTCGAATTAATCTTCATGATATTTTATATATTGAAGGACTACGCGAGTATGTAAAGATTGTTTTAAAGAACGAAAAGCCAGTTTTAAGTTTAATGAGTTTAAAATCTTTGGAAGAAAAACTTTCCAAAGACCAATTTATGAGAGTGCACAGATCGTTTATTGTAAATTTAGACGAAGTTCAGACCATTGAACGTAGCCGAATAATTTTCGATAAAACGTATATACCAGTGAGTGAGCAATACAAAGATAAATTTCAAGAATTCTTAAATCGAAAGTTTATTTAAAGTTTTTCACGATTTTTGAAAACATTTGGTAACTTTTACGTATATTGGAAGTACCTAAACAAAATTAGTATTTGATGAATTCATTGAAAATTGAAGCTACTACATTTACTCCTGAAATCAATTTTGATATTGAAAATAATAAGCTTAGCTTCTTAAAAGTATCAAAACCTGCAAATGCTTCAGAATTTTATAAACCCATATTTGAATTTATTGAACACTTTGAGAAATCACAAGTAAAATCTAAAGTTGTGAAAGAGTTGGTAGTAGATTTTAATTTTGATTATTTTAATACTGCAACCGCTAAAATTATTTATGAATTATTAGAGAAATTTAAAAAAATAAAAGAGCAAGGTGTAGATATTATTATTAATTGGTATTACCACCATGATGATGAAGATCACCTGGAAGAGGGTGAAATCATGTCGGAAGCTCTCGACCTTGGCTTTAATTTTAAAATAATAGAAGAATAAATTTAGAATAAGTAAAAACCTCTCAAATCTGGGAGGTTTTTCTTTGGTATTTATTTAACATTTGTTCCTAGCACAAGGGCTATTGGTTAAAAAGAAACCTATAAATGCCCCAGTAAGTATATTGGGTAAAAGTTCATCTTTGGATAGTTGAGAAAATTCGGCACCTTTACCAAAAAATGTAATTAAAAAACCGATGGCTGCACCAGCAGCAATATATATGATCGACTTTTTAAAATGAGCTGATGTAATCAATCGTTTCAGCAAGTTACCTTCAGGTTCTATTTCAAGTTTCTTAAACTCCATAATCTATAATATTTAAACATCTACAAATATAGATATAAAACTTGTTTATGGTGGTTTTATTAAGAAAAGATATCCATCATTAGATTTTATCTTTTTAAAAATAGGGGACTAGCTTTTTAAATAATCTTAATAATAGAAGAGGATAACAAGATTAGAACTATGAAAACAATAAATAGAAATATATTAAACTATCAAAAAGAAGGACAAATATTAACAGCATCTTTTTGCTCTACAAATAAATTAAGCATTCAAAATGCTTGTAATTTAGAAGAAGAGCTTTATGAGTTGATTAAAAGAGAAGAAACTTCAATTTACCTTGATTTTACAGGCATAGACTTTATTGATAGTTCAGGTTTTCAGGCATTACTATCATTATATATTGATGCAAAATTAAAACATATTGAATTCGTAATCTTAAATGCCAATAATCAGGTAAGAGAACTGTTCGATTTGGTTAAATTAAATACTGTCTTTGATTTTAAATATAAATAGTAAAAAATGTTTCTTAATTTAAATCTCTTTTTATGTCATTAATAAACGGTTATTGTTTTTTGTCCTGATATAAAGTTGCCATCTTTTGTAAGTCCTTGTATTTTTATCGTATATGATTTTTTAGCATCTGAAGTGATAAAGTTAAAATTACCTTCTCCATTTTCGTTAGCTGTTAAGTTTCCATTCCAGTAGAGTTGATTTTTTAAATATGGTATGTGTTTAATTAGTTTCAAATCATTATTTTGATAATCAATATTACTTGTTCTAATCACACCATACATTCTTCTTATAGCTGATTTTGCTAGTGAAATATCAGTGCAATTCCCTTTTTTAGTGAAAATACTTATGATACCATTCATTTTATATTGACCTAGTATATAACTTGAATTAACAGTAGTTATGGCTTTTATTTTTTGAGGTTCCATTTCAATAATCTTTTGCTGGTCAGGTATGTATACTCCATCAACGAAAATTGTTGGTTCGCCTTTGATGACTCTTCCAGTTTCAGGGCTAAACATTTTAAATTGTTTTTTACCTTTATTAGTCTTGATTTTTGTACTTGGAATTATTTCAAGAAATACATTTTCCATATTAGGAAGGTCTATAAACTTATCAAGATAAATAGTATGATCAATACTGCTGGAAAAGAATCGCAGGTTATTTTCTTTGTCAATTCCTTTATTGTTTGCAGATGAGTCTGTTGCAGTATAGATATTCTCAATTTGTTTATAAATGCTTGAGATATTAATATAATCTTCAATGTTTTTTGATAAATTCAAAGGTCGAAGGAACATAGAATGATTCTCTCCAGTAAATAAATAATTTATTTTTATAGAGCAATCAATATTGTTCTTATATGGTTGTAAAACAAAGTCAATTGTACCTTCTATGTCTGATAAATAGAATTGAAATTCACCTTTACTGTTTGTTTTTGTAAACCAAATCTTATCAGGTTTGCCAGGGAAATTAAGGACAAGCTCAAGCTTATCTATTGGCATTGTTGTGTCTGTACTGATAACTTTCCCTCTAAAGGTTAAACCTTTTGTATCTGGATAATGTTCTGATTTAAAATCTAAATTTTTAAAAATGATATCCCATGAAGGAGAACTATACTTGCTGGTTAGTAATAGGTCTTCAACTTTATAATCATTTAATTTATCATTGAGGTAGAATGAAATGTTCTTAATACTATTTCTGTTTAATGAATTAAATAAAAGAAGTTCTTTTAGTGATGGTTGATAAAATAAACTATCGAAATTAACAGGATCAACACATACGGTGTATACCGATGGTTTATTAATTGTGGAATGCAAATTAACTTCAACATTTTCTCTTGAACTGAATATGGTTTTATTAAGATTGATTTCAATGGTATTATTATTAATATCATTTTTAAAATAACACAACTCACTAATTATTCTTGCTTGGGAATCGAGTAGAACAATATGATTGATTCCAGTTAATAAGGAATCTTCATTTATCTGAGCTATAATTCCTGATTGATTAAGATTTATTTTATTCAAGGATTTAATATTGCCTCTTGCATGAACTAATAAATAAGCATTTGGACTTTTTAAACTTAAAAATTGACTATTTTTTTTAAGTAGAATCTGAATAGAATCCGAGTTTTCTACTTTTAGAAGATTTAAACTGGCAGTAACAGGATTAATAGATGGTAGGTGAAAAGAATAGTCTTTATTTTCAAAAGTTAATGATAAGTAATTATTACTACTATCAGTGGGTAGATACTTAAACGAACCAATGCCATCAGCATTTGTAAATACTTTATTAAGTGTATCTCCATTGTTATTATGAATTAATCCTGAAACTTTAATTCCTTGATGAAATTGATCTTGAATCTTTATACCAACTTGGTTAATATGGTTCTCAATTAAGTTACCTCCCTCTGGATAAAAAAGCAGATTTACACGCTCGGGAAGTAATGAATCTGTACAATAACTGTATATTTTCTTGTTGTCTTGTGAAGGGTTAATTATCACTATTTCTTTTGTACAAAAAGTAGATACTCCAAAATTTTTCATCCAGTTAGTATAACATCTTAACATATACCCTCCAGACGATAATGAATCGGGAAGATGTATCTTACCATATCCATTTCCTCTACTAATTTTTGCGATTTTTCGAATAACTGTTTTGTTTTGATTATTAATTAATTCTATAAATACAACTTTGCTTAAATCAGAAGGTGAATAAGTACTATTATTAAAAACAAATAAGTTAAAGAGGATTTGCTCGCCCGAAATATAAAAAGTCTTATTGCTTTGTAGAAAAATCTTCTCAACGGAGTAACTCTTATTGAACCTAATATAGCTTAATATTTTTTTTGTTGCTTCATCAGATTGGGAAACAGCCAGTTTACTTAGTATGAGTAATAGAGTTGTAATGATAAATATAATCCTGTTTTTCATAATTAATTTACTTTATTCCAGTAGCTTGGTTCTTTATTTGTTCCCTCAACAGTACAATCAATACATGCAGTGTCGAGAGTGAGAGCATATGATGGTTCTTTTTGCAAAACATAGTAAGGACCAAGAGCCATGTAAGGTGGATATTCTTTGCAAAAAATATATGGATTATATACTTCCATATTATGTTCTGTTTTTGTAATAAAAAACCTTGTGTCAGTATAGGCTGATACTGAAAAATAACCGAGAGCTCTTTTTGAAGAATCCGAACAACAATATATATTGCCTTGAATTGAACTTGGTATTTGGTCGTATATACCACCTATGTTTTCATTTATTGATTTTAGTTTTGACCAAAATTCATATTCTGATTTATTTAATGAATATTGTTTAATGTTAATACAGTACTTTATGCCAAGTTTATTCGTATTGGTTGAAGATATATAAGTAACAGGAAAACCTACGACTGCATTTTCTGATAAATCTTCAGTAGATTTTATTAAAATATGATCAGAATACTCTGAAAACCAGCAGTGTCGTTTTTCAATTGGAGGAAACAACCAAGGAATTAATATTTCCCAGATTTCTTCATATTTATATCTGTAATGAAAACAAGAATTCTCCTGGTTGTAGCTATCTAGATATATTAAGAAGCCTTCATCAGGAGTTTCAGGGTCGATAGATTCTTTTTTTAGGTATTGTTTATATATACGATCAATCGGTGGTGCAGGGAGCATCTTCAGAGGCTCAGATTCGAATATTTCATCATCTGATGTTTCAATATGAATATAATACTCACGACCAATTTGACCCGTTAAATTAGTTGAATCTGAAATATAAGTTCCTTGTTTATACTCTTTAAGTATGTTAATATTTCCTAAATCATCATTGATAGTTACAATAGCATTATTTTCAGGTTGAATCCAACCTCCTCCCCCAATTCCTCCTGTTCTGGAAAGTTTAACAGTATATATAGTATTTTCATTTGTTATCATTCCTTCAACAACAAGAAAGTCTTGATATGAAGTGATTTCTGGATCAAATTTATCCACACAGGAAAAAGTAATGAGCCATACCAGAAAAAATATTACCTGAATATATTTCATAATTGATTAATTTGTATCATTCCAGTAATCAGGTTCTTTATTAGTTCCATCGACTGTGCAATCAACACATGCTGTGTCGACAGTATATTCAAATGGTTGTGATTGTAAGATATAATAATGTAATCCGGGTGGTGGAGGTTTGGCTTCGTCACATAAATCATATGGATCATATACTTTCATAGCATGCTCTGTTTTTGAAATGAAATACCTTGCACTTGTATATGCAGAAACAGAAAAATAACCAAGTGCTCTTTTAGAGGAATCAGAACAACAAAATATATTGCCTTGAACAGAACTCGGTATTGGATCATATATTCCTCCTATGTTTTCATTTGTAATACTTAGTTTTGACCAGAATTCATACTCTTCTTTATTTAGAGAATATTGTTTTATATTAATACAATACTTTATACCAAGTTTATTAGTAGTGGTTGCAGATACAAAGGTCACAGGAAAACCTATAACTGAATTATCTATTAAATCTTCTGTAGATTTTATTAGGATATTATTAGATTCCTCAGAAAACCAACAATGTCGTTTTTCAACTGGAGGATATGTCCAATGAATAAAGATTTCCCATATTTCTTCGTATTTATACTTATAATGTGTGCATGAATTATTCTGGTTGTAACTATCTAAGTATATAAGGAAACCTTCATCAGGCTTATCAGGATTGATAGATTCTTTTTTTAAATATTCTTTACGTATGTTATCTATAGGAGGTACTGCTAGCATTTTCAAGGGGTCAGACTCATAAACTTCGCCATCTTCAGTTTCTATATGCACATAATATTCACGACCAATTTCTCCAATCAGATTATTAGGATTTGATCGATAAAGACCATGTTTGTATTCGGTTAGGAGGTATGTATTTCCTAAATCATCATGAATAGTAATAATAGCATTATTTTCTGGTTGTATCCATCCGCCGCCTCCAATACCTCCTGAACGGGAAAGTTTAACATAGTAAGTAGTACTATCATTTGTAATTAATCCCTCGACCACAAGGAAATCTTGGTATTCTGTTATATCTGGATCAAATTTATCAATACAAGCAGATAAACTTAATAACATTATTATTATTTGAATGATATTATATCGCATAATTTTTATTATTAAAATCTGAAATTATAGGTAATTGTTGGTATAGGTCTGTCAAAAATACTTAATCTATAACCTTGAATTTTACCATTGTCATTTTTAAAGAATACTGAATAAGGATTGCTTCTTCCTAAAGCATTATATAAAGAGAATGAATATGTAGATCTTATTTTTTTCTTTCTCTTTAAATTAGGATCGAATGTTATTGAGAAATCCCAGCGAATATAATCTGGTATTCTGTATTTATTTCTATCAGAATATTCAGTAACAATATTATCATCAAATTCATAAATAGCTACAGGGTAGGTGATAGGTCTTCCTGAACTATAATTAAATGTTGATGATATGGATAACCTTCTGGAATATTGAAAGTTTACCAGTATATTCAAATTATGTGGAATATCATAATTTGCGGAGTAATAATCTCCATTGTTAATAATCTCATTATCATATTTACCGTTTGATTTTATGAATGTTCTTGAATAAGTATAGTTAATCCATCCATTTAATCTGCCTCTGTTCTTTCTTATCATAAACTCAATACCATATGCTTTACCATTTCCAGAAATAATTGCAGATTCGATTTTATCATTCATTATAAGGACTGAGTTACCTTTAAGGTCGAGCATATTTTGCATTTTTTTATAATATACTTCAATCGAAGATTGGTAGTTGTCATTTACAAAGTTATAGTAATATCCAAGAGCTAACTGATCTCCAATTAAAGGTTTAATGTAATTGTCGCTTAGTTTCCAGATTGATGAGGGACTTATAGCTGTAGAATTAGATAATAGATGAATATATTGTCGGGTTCGATTATAGTTTAACTTAATTGCACTTGAAGCTCCTGTTCTATAATTGAATGATATTCGATATTCAGGACCCAGATATTTTGAAATAATATCATTCTTATTATAGTAAGTTGAGTCAATAATATTATTTTCATTTTTTTCAGCGTTATCCTTATAATCATAAATAACTTTTCCTCCTAATTGGAAAAATGAAGAAAGTCGTATCCCAATATTTAAAGATAATGTTGGTGAAATTTTGAAATTATCTTCGGCATATATATTTGCAACAATGGCTTTTTCATTATTGATATCATAAGGTATAATTAATGATTCTAAATAATTCTTTTTTATTTCTCCAGGATTTATATCATATAAGCCTAAATCAAAACCGTATGAAAGTCTGTGCTTTTTATTAATATTATATTTTATATCTCCTTTAATATCATAGTATTGTATATCATGATTAAATTCAAAAGCATTTTGTTTTACTGCCCAACTTTCTATACTATAATCGTATTTACTATAATTTACAGAATATATGCTTGATATTTTTGAACCAGGTTTTCTTATCCATTTCAGAGATAATACATTACTATTGTATGCATAGGAAGTATCAAAACTAAATTTAAAGTTATCATGGCCTTTATATCCTGATAATTGAATGGAATTTTTATCATTTATTTTATGTGTAATTTTAGCATTTATATCATAGAATGATGCTTGAGAACTTCTTAATTCAGGATCATCCATTAGTCCTAGTAACCAGTTAGAATATGTAGTACGACTTGCTAGTACGAATGAGGTTTTCTCTTTAATTATAGGACCTTCAATCATAAATTGCGCTGTTACAGGAGAAATACCTCCTTTAGCTTCTAACTTTTTAGTGTTTCCGTTTATAACATCAATGTCAATAACAGAAGAAAGCCGTCCTCCATATTCTGCAGGAATACCACCCTTATATAAAGATACTTTTTCAATGATTAAAGGGTTAAATGTAGAAAAGAAACCAAAAAAGTGAGAAGAACTAAAGAAAGGAGTTCCATACATTAAAATTAAATTCTGATCAGCAGCACCTCCTCTAATATTTATTCCTGCAGATCCTTCACCTACACTTTGCACACCTGGTAGTGCCAATGTTCCCTTTATAACATCTACTTCTCCTAATGAAGTGGGCAAAGATTTTATTCTTTTAATGGACATTTTCTCAAGTCCAACATGAGTTCCATTAAGGCTTTCTTTGGTATCAGCAAAAATAACTACTTCATTAATAGCGAAAAATTTTTCTTTTAAATTAATATCAAAATTACCATCAGAAAGTAACCGAATATTTCTTTTAGTTTCTTCATGACCAATGCACTGAATATTTAATTGATGTTCCCCTCGAGGGAGACTTAAGGTGTAGTAACCATCTTGATTTGTTGATGCGCCTACATGAAGTTCGTTAACAAAGACTACTGCACCAGGGATTGCCTTTCCAGTTTCATAACACTTAATATATCCTGATAAATTTGCAATTCCTTCATGCTTAATTCCTTTATTACCAATCTCATATACTGTAAATTCTATATCTTCGTTTTCATTTGGTCGTTTTTTCTTTATTTCGTCAGACAGTATATTATATTGACTAGAATCACCTTGAATATTTTTGTCACCTATAATATTTTCTTTTATTATATATTGATAAGTTATAATAATATTATTTTGAATGATGTAGAATTTCAAACCAGCTGAATTGATAACATCGTTTAATGCAATTTCTAATGGAGTATTCGAGTATGTTTTATTGATAATAATTTCTTCTACCCATTCTTTTTTATAAAAAAACTTGACAGGAATTTGTTTTTCAACTTCTTTTACAAAGCCTTCAAAAGAAATGTTATTAAAATCAGCCGTTAATACTTGATTTTCTTGAGAATATGAGGAATTGGGTAATACGAAAAGCAATATTCCGATGATTACTTTATAAAAAAATATATTTCGCAATTTTAAATATCATTAAAGGTTAATAATTGATTCAACAAGGTAATTAGTAATACAATAATAAGTTTTTCTAACGAAAAATTTATATATTATCTAATCTAATTCATTAGATTACTTTAAGCATTAATACCCTATGTTATTAAAAAAAAAAGGATTGATTGTAAAGAAAAAGTTGAATGTTTTGAAGAATGTTAAATAAAAATGACACTTAAATTTGAGAGGCTTAATTTGCGTTGAATGTGACTCCTTACCGTAAGGAGAACAGTTGACCTGTTTGTTGTGTAATTAAGTTAAGGTAGATGCTAAACCAAGTGTTAAAAAGTATAGTATCGTTTAATATGATATTTAGCAGGACTTTTTGTTATTGACTTAGAGATATTTAATTTGTAAATTTATATAATCTAAGTAAGTTAACACTAGCATTTTTATTAATCACCTAAATAGATAGCTATGAAAAAAGTCTTATTGTATTTCTTATTAATTCTAATTATTCCATTTTTTGTTGGATGTGAAAAAGATGATACTTCTCCTTCTATAGATGATGATATGATTGGCTTTTGGTTTAAGTTAACCAGTGAAGATAGAATAGCAGTTGATGTTGATGGTTATTTCTGGGGGCTGCAAATTAAAAAAAACGGTGAAGTTACAGTTGCTCGTTTAGACTATGCTGCTAGTTCTATAACTACTGAAGCAAGTGGTGCATCATTTCTAATAACTCATGCTGCTGATGGGGTTTTTACAGGCAAGGCAGATGATGAAACAGTTGCAGGTACATACACTATGGGTACTGTCTCAAATGCTGGATGGGATTATAATAGTATGACTCTTTATACTTCACAAGCAATTGGATATCTCCCTGGTGGCACAGGAGGCGACTGGTCAGTTATAGGAAAGTATGCTCTGCTTTTTAATCTTGATGGTTCTGATGCATCAACTGGAGAATCACCTATTTCTGATCCCCCAACAGCACCAAGCTATTTGACATTTGAAAGAGTTGCAAATGGTGGAAGTGTTACTCTTGAATGGAATGACAATTCTGAAACCGAAACAGGATTTGAAATAGAGAGGAAACTGTATGAGGATGAAGAATATTCAAAAATAGCAACAACAGTGGCCAACGCTAATTCTTATGCAGATAATTCTGTTGAAGCTGATGAAGTTTATCTATATAGAGTACGAGCAGTTAATTCTGTGGGAAATTCGTCTTATACTAATGTGGTAGTTGCAATAGGAATACCACAAGCCCCATGGAGCCTTACTGCTAATTATAATTACAGCACTTATGTTGCTACTTTTACTTGGTGGGCAAGAGATTGTGATGATATTGACCATTTTCAATTTGCATTTTATAGCGAAGGAATTTGGTCTGATTTGAATTTTACATTTGATGCCAATCCAACAGGTAGTGAACAGTGGATGGAAACCGGAACCATGAATTTTGATGGAGGAGAACCATGGCCTGCTGGTACTTATATTTTTAAGGTTAAGGCTATAAACTCTGAAGGTGAATCTGCTTATTCAGATCAGGTAAGTCTTATTATTTCAGGGAAAGAATCTACTCCAGAATTATTGGATATATTAAACTTTTCAGTTCAAAAATAGGTTTAAACTGTCGGTATTTTTGAAGTGTCTAAAAAAGTCCAGATACTAAAAAAGGAAGCTGTTTTAGCTTCCTTTTTGCGGTCTGGACGAGACTCGAACTCGCGACCCCCTGCGTGACAGGCAGGTATTCTAACCAACTGAACTACCAGACCTTTTGCTTAATTGCGTTGCAAAAATAGGTTAATATTTTTATCCTCCAAATTTTTTCACCAAATTTTTTAGAAAAAAATCAATCTTTTTTTAGCTAGTTTCATAAGTCTCAAAAATACTGAAATTTACACCTCCGTACTTTCTTACTTCTAAAAACCCTTTTTCTTTACTAAAATTGGTTTTATCGCCATGCTCAACGATTAGCCATCCATTTTCTTTTAAAATATTTTGTGAAAAAATGAATTCGGGGATGCTTTTAATTTCTTTTAAATCATATGGAGGATCAGCAAAAATAATATCAAATTGATCATGGCATGATTTTACAAACCTAAAAGCGTCAGATTTGATCGTTCTTATATTTTTTAAGCCTAAGTCATCAATTGTTTTTTTAATGAACATTTGATGCTTAAAATTACTTTCTACGGATGTGATAGAAATGCAATCTCGAGAAGCAAATTCATATGCAATACTTCCTGTTCCTGAAAAAAGATCGAGAACCGATAATTCTGTAAAATCAAAATTATTATTTAAGATGTTAAATAAATTTTCTTTGGCAAAATCGGTTGTTGGTCTTGCTTTAAAATTTTTCGGAGGTTTTATAAGCCGACCTTTATATTTTCCACTAACTATTCGCAAAGGTTTAAATTAAATAAGTTTATAAAACAATGTTTTGGAATTTTTTTAAAAGTATAGCTGTAAGAGAAATCTTCTGAAGGTTTATTCAATTTAATATGTGAAATAAACTCATTAAGTTTTATTTGTAATTTTGAGTTTTTATCGAAATTACCACTTAGTATCAATTCTGTCTGTTGTGTGTTTAATTTAAACTGATCAAACACATAAAGAATAAAATAGATAATATCATTATCGGATTTATAAGTAAAGTTATTATATAACAACAACTTCCCGTTTTCAATAATGCATAAATCAATAAAATCATGATTGATATTAGCAAATACTGTTTTAGCTTCAGAATGATATTTAAATAATGAATATTCAATAAACGGAGATTGTTGATTGTAGAAACTTACTTTTGAGTACTGTTTAACAAATATATTGGCTGCTGTATTTGGAATAGTGAAAATACTATATGCTTGCACATATTTTAGTTCAGTGTAGTGTATTTCATCTAAATCATGCAGTTTTTGATTAAATTCAAAATATTTTTTTAAATCTTCTTTTTGAAAGTAAGAGTTGGGTATAAGGGTATTCTTTTTTGAGAGCCATATTATTTTTGTGTATTTATATGATAGTTTTAACAAGTTATGATTTGCAATTAAATCTTCTAAAACATCATAAAAATCATCATGGTTTAGGTTTTCCTGAAATTTAATATTTGAAAAAGCAATGTATTTTTCTCTTACAGGATCTAAAATACAAAAAGAAAGTCCATCCAGGTTAACCTGAATGGACAAAAAATATGATTGAGTTAAATTAATATCTAGTGTTTCATCAATAAAAGCAAAATTTTGCATATTGTGATCTATTCTTATTCCCAGTTACCAGCGTTGTTATTAGGCTCAATAATATCACCAACTTTAACTCCAGGGAAGTTATTAGAATTTTTCATAATGTCGTTAAGGTTAACAACTAATTGACGGTCTAAACCATGTAATAAAATATCATTATGAACTTTAGCTTCGAATACATTAACATTTAACTTAGATACAATAAGATTTGCTGTAGCCATTTCGAATGATGCATCTTCTGTAAAAGGAACTTTCCATAATAGATCAGCATTAAAATCAACACGCTTAAATAATGTATCTTTAATTGCAATTTTTATGGTATCACGCTTAATTAATCCTTCTTGAACAGCAATTGCCTCTGTCCAACCTTGAGCTAATAAATCATCAGAAAGACTACCTTCAGCTCTAACCAGTTTCATTGAATCATTTTTTACAAAGTCAATTAAAGTGTCGAAGCTTGCTGTAAATTTGCCATATTCAGCTTTATAAGCTGTTTGAGCTGTTCTAATATCTTTTAATCGTTGAACAGTAGCAGCATATCTTTCATCTTTAGCTTTGTTAAAACGAATTGGAGTTTGTATACTTTCCCAGATTGCATAAGCTAAAACTACAATTGCAATTGCCAATACGATTTGAATTACTTTTTTCATTTTGCTTGATTTAATTTTATATGTTTGCCTGCAAATTTATAAGAAAAAATTAAATTTCGAATTTAAATCACACTTTATTTTACTGAAAATGTTAACAGATCATATCGAAAATATCATTCTTGATAAACTTGAGTTTAAGCCAACAAGCGATCAAAAAAAAATGATCGAAGGTTTATCAGGTTATATCATGGAGCATGATTCAAAAAGTGTGTTTGTAATAAAAGGCTATGCTGGTACAGGAAAAACAACAGTTATAAGTGCATTGGTAAAGGCATTTAAAGCTTTGCGAATTAAATCTGTTTTGATGGCACCAACAGGCAGAGCAGCCAAAGTTCTTTCTTCTTTTTCTAAAAAAACAGCTTATACTATTCATAAAAAAATATATCGTCAGAAATCTTCTAAAGATGGATTTGGCGTTTTTGTTTTAGATCATAACGCACATTCAAATACCTTTTTTATTGTTGATGAAGCTTCCATGATTTCTAATAATTCGAGTGATGTATCTGTATTTGGTTCAGGAAGATTGCTCGACGATCTTGTTAAATATGTATATAATAATAAGGCATGTAAGTTAATTCTGATTGGTGATGTGGCTCAGCTACCTCCTGTAGGGCTAGAAATTAGTCCTGCTCTTGAGTCCAAACAACTCGAATATTATAATCTAAATGTTATTGAATACAATTTACGGGAGGTTGTTCGACAAAAAGAAAATTCAGGAATATTATTAAATGCAACCGATATTAGAAATCAAATGGCAAATGATAATTATTCATTTCCTGTTTTCAATTTGGAAGAAATTTCTGATGTTGAAAGGATTTCTGGTGCAGAGTTGATTGAAAAGATATCTGAATCATATGATAAATACGGGTATGAAGATACTATTATCATTACACGATCGAATAAAAGAGCAAATCAGTATAATAAAGGGATACGAAGTCAGATACTGTGGAGGGAAGAAGAAATTGCTATTGGTGATTTATTAATGATTGTAAAAAACAATTATTATTGGATTGATGATAATGAAAAGATAGATTTTATTGCCAATGGGGATATTGCAGAAATCTTGAAAATTAAGAAATATGAAGAAAGATATGGATTCAGGTTTGCAGATGTAAGCTTGCGTTTTATTGATTATGAATTAGAAATTGATTGTAAAATAATTCTGGATACTTTGGAAATTAATTCGGCTGCTCTTTCTGCAGATGATAATAAAAAATTGTTCTATAATACATTAGAGGATTATCAATATCATAAAACTAAAAAGAAACAATTCGAAGGTGTTAAAAACGATGAGTTTTTTAATGCTCTGCAGGTAAAGTTTTCATATGCAATAACTTGTCATAAGGCACAGGGTGGACAATGGAAAAATGTTTTTATCGATCATGGATATATTAATGAGGATATGATGGATAAAGAATATCTTCGTTGGTTATATACTGCGTTTACTCGCCCTACAGAAAAACTATACTTGGTTAATTTTAATAAGAGATTTTTTAATTCGGAAGAATAGTTCATTATTACTTTTCCAAAGTTCTGAACTTTGGAAAAGTAAGTTGGCTAACTACTTTGATTAATTGCTGATTTCTTAAGGCAGGTATCTAATTCCATTTGAATAGTTACATGATCAATTTTAAATTTTTGATGTAAAGTATTTTCAAGCTCAGTTCTTATTTTATCAACATCATCAATTAGGATATTCTTTTTTACATCTGCATGGCATTGGAAATGAACTATATTGTCAGATAATCGCCAGGAGTGAATATGATGAATGTTATTAATTTCAGAGTGTTTTTCCAGTTCTTTCTTTATTAATTCAATATCTAAACCTGCTGGGCTAGCTTGCATTAATATTTCGATAGTTTCTTTTAAAATACTCCAGGTAGCTTTTAAAATTATAATACCAATTAGAATTGTTAGAAGTGGATCAAGCCAGGTAATATTCCAATAATAGATTAAAATTGAACCAATAATTACACCTACTGAAGATAATGTATCTCCAATTAGGTGCATGTATGCAGCTCTTATATTCAGGTTGTGCGAAGAATCACGATGTAATAAGAGAACTGATATTAAATTGCCTAATAAACCAATGCTTGCGACAATAAACATTAGTTTACTTTTAATTGGTTCTGGGTTTATAAATCGCTCATAGGCTTCGAAGAAAAGATAAATTGATATTACAATCAGTACTACAGCATTGAATAAAGCTGCTAATATTTCAATTCGTTTATAGCCAAAAGTATTTTTTGTTGTTGATTTTTTCTTACCAATACGCATGGCAAAATAGCTAATTGTAATAGCCATGGTATCGCTTAAATTATGCACTGCATCAGATAATAATGCTAAACTATTCGATAAGATTCCCCCAATAAACTCGGCAAGTGTAATAATAGCATTTAATAAAACACTAATTAAAAGTTTAGATTTGTTTGGTTCTACATGATGATGGTGGTTATGTGACATTCTTTAAGGTTTTATCATGACAACATATCTCAATTATAAAATGTTTAAATAAACCAAAGAATTGGAATCAGTTATTAGGTTTATTCTCCAATAATCTTAATTAAAATACGCTTACGTCTTTTCCCGTCAAATTCACCATAAAATATTTGCTCCCAGGGACCAAAATCAAGTCTTCCTTCTGTAATAGCTACAACAACTTCTCGACCCATGATTGTTCTTTTTAGATGTGCATCGGCATTATCTTCTGCATAATTGTGTTTATACTGGTCGTAAGGTTTTTCGGGAGCTAAGCCTTCGAGCCACTTCTCAAAATCATCATGAAGACCCGATTCATCATCATTGATAAAAACAGAACTGGTTATATGCATGGCATTCACAAGAACTAATCCTTCTCTAATTCCGCTATTTGCTAACTCTTGTTCAACAACTGGTGTTATATTTATAAATTCTCTTCTGCGGGATGTGTTAAACCACAATTCTTTTCGATATGATTTCATGATTAATCTATATTTAAAGATTTTATGATATTTTCAATTTTTCGATCAAGTTTATTATTGATCTTTTCAAAATCTTCCTTTTTTTCAAGGTTATCTTTTACTCCAAAGTAGAATTTTATTTTAGGCTCTGTTCCCGATGGTCGAACAGATATTTTTGATCCATCCTTTAAGATAAATTGCAAGACATTTGATTTCGGAAGATTAATATCGTAACGTAAATGACTTATTTGATCGTAAGTTTTTTGTTTCTCAAAGTCATGAATAAGCATTACGTTTGAGTTATTAATGGTTTGAGGTGGCGTATTTCTGAAATTATCCATGATAGCCTGTATTTCTTCTGCTCCGGATTTTCCGTTTTTAACAACAGAAATAAGCTTTTCTTTATAAAAACCAAACTCAATATAAATATCAATAAGTTGTTCATACATTGATTTGCCTTGTTCTTTGGCCCATGCTGCTGTTTCTGCAAGCAAAGAACATGACATAACAGCATCTTTGTCGCGAACAAATTCACCTGCTAAATAACCATAACTTTCCTCTCCACCACCAATGAATCTCATATCGCCTTCTTTTTGCTTAATAATATCAGCAATATATTTGAAACCCGTTAAAACATCATAGCTTTCAACATTATATTTATCCGCAATATCTTTTAAAAGTTCAGTAGTAACAATAGTTTTAACAATGTATTCTTTGCCTTTTAACTTGCCTTTTTTATTCCATTGAGAAATTAAATAGTTAATTAAAAGTGCAGCTGCCTGATTTCCATTTAATAAAATGAATTGATTGTGATGATCTTTAATAGCTATTCCAACACGATCTGCATCAGGATCTGTTGCCATTACAATATCGGCATCAATTTCATTGGCTTTTAGTAGAGCTAACTCTAGTGCAGCTGGTTCTTCTGGATTTGGTGATTTAACCGTTGGGAAATTGCCATCGGGAGTTTTTTGTTCTTCAACAATAAAAATATTTTCGAATCCAAAAGATTTTAAAGCTTTAGGAACTAATTCAACACCTGTTCCATGGATAGGAGTATATACAATTTTTAAATCCTTCTGCTTTTTAATTATCTTAGGATTTAATGATAATTGAGTAAGTTCTCGAATATATTCTTGATCTAATTTATCTCCAATAACTTCTACAAGTTTTAAATCATCATCGAATTGAATTTCGTTAATATTACTGATTTTTTGAACTTCGCTAATAATATTTTTGTCATGGGGTGCTATAATTTGTCCGCCATCTTCCCAGTATACTTTATATCCATTATATTCTTTGGGGTTGTGTGATGCTGTAACAACTACTCCACTCTGGCAGTTTAGTTTTTTTATGGCATAAGATAACTCAGGAGTAGGGCGTAAATCTTCAAATAAGTAAACTTTAATGCCGTTAGCAGAAAATACGCTTGCTGTTTTTTCTGCAAATAATCGACTGTTGTTTCTTGAGTCGTGAGCTATAGCAACTTTAATTTGTTTCTTATCAGGGAATTGTAATTTTATATAATTACATAAACCTTGTGTAGCCATGCCAACTGTGTAAATGTTCATTCTGTTGGTACCAATACCCATGATTCCACGTAATCCTCCAGTTCCAAATTCAAGATCTTTATAAAATGATTCTATTAATTCTGGTTCATTATTTTTTAGAAGATCTTCTATGCTTTTTTTTGCAGAGGCATCGATGTTAGAATTTAACCAAGTGTTTGCTTTGGTATGTACTAAACTTAATAAGTTTTGATCAGTCATAATTATTTATTTTATACTGAAGATTATCAGAATATATTGGAATGTTAAAGTTAAGAAAATGATTGTTTTTAAACGCTATTCCAGCTTAATTATTACTTAAATTATTAAAAAACTTATCTAAACTATCTTGCCAGTGTGGAATTTCGATATTAAAAGTGTTTTTAATTTTATTTTTATTTAAAACACTATAAAATGGACGTTTAATGGGAGTTGGATATTCGCTTGATTCAATAGGATTTATTTTACATTTTGACAAAGTCTTTTTTGCAATTGCTTTTGCAAAATCGTACCAGCTACAGACACCTTCGTTTGAGTAATGATAAATCCCAGGTTTGAATGTATTTTCTTTTTCAGTAAAGCTAATGATTTCAAGAAGAGCCATCGCTAAATCATAAGCATAAGTTGGGGTGCCAATCTGATCAAAAACAACATTTAGAGATTCTCTTTCCTGGCTAAACTTATAGATTGTTTTTGCAAAGTTTTTCCCAAAAGTTGAATATAACCAGGATGTTCTTATAACAATTGAATAGGGGTGTTTTAATGCATTTTCTTCACCTTGTAATTTAGAACTACCATAAACCGATTGTGGATTAGTTGGTATGTCTTCAGAATAAGGAATACTGCTGTTGCCATCAAATACATAATCTGTAGAGATATGAATGAACTTGGTCTTTTGATTTTGAATAGCCTTGACAATATTATTTACACCATTTGAATTAACCTCAAAGACTTTGTTTTTTTCAGTTTCTGCTAAATCAACATTAGTATATGCTGCACAGTTAATGATATAATCGAATGAATGATCTTGTATGTATTTTTTAAGGGAGTTATCATCAGATAAATCTAAGGTGTCAATATCTGTAAAAACAAAATTTGTTTGAAAACCAAAATTAAACAGATGATTAGAATGTATATTTTTTAAATCGCTTCCCAACTGACCATTAGCACCAGTAACTAGAATATTTATCATAATTAATTAAAATTTGAAGTTTTTTTCAGCCTCTTTAAAAGTTGGTAACACTTTATCTTTTATTGAAACAATTGCATGATCAATATTTACTTTCCAATCAATTTTTAACTCAGGATCGTTGAAATTAATTCCCCTTTCAGAATCAGGATTATAATATTGATCCGTTTTGTAAAAAACAACAGCAGTTTTGCTTAACACAGAAAAGCCATGAGCAAACCCTTTAGGAATAAATAATTGTTGTTTGTTATCGCAAGACAATTCTATTGCGAAATGTTTCCCGTATGTTGGCGAATTTTCTCTTATATCAACAATAACATCCAAAATTTTACCGTCTAAAACCCTGATTAATTTTGATTGGGCATATGGTTCTAACTGATAGTGTAAACCTCTTATAGTTCCTTTAATAGATTTTGATTGATTATCCTGTACAAAATCAATTTCTTTTAAATCTGCTATTTTACTTTTATTATAGCTTTCAAAAAAGTATCCTCTGCTATCTTCAAATATTTTTGGTTTAATAATAAGGAGTCCGGGGAAGTCATTCGTAATTATTTCCATTTTGATAATATTCTTTTATTGTATAGGCGAATTAATGTTTAAATTTAGGATTAATCTTGTAAAAATAATAAAAGCTGATGTAATTCACATCAGCTTCTTAATATTTTGGATTTTCTTGTTTGTAAATTAATCTCGTGTATAAAGATCTCTTGTATAAACCTTATCTCTTACATCTTCTAATTCTGTGCTTAATCTGTTGCTAACAATAACATTGGAGATTTTTTTGAATTCATCCAGATCTTTAATAACTCTTGAGTGATAAAATTCATCATCTTTTAAAACAGGCTCGTATACTACCACTTCAATTCCTTTAGCTTTTATTCTCTTCATGATTCCTTGAATCGAAGAAGCTCTAAAATTATCAGAATCTGTTTTCATGGTTAACCTATAGATACCTACAATCTCAGGTTTCTTTTTTATAATCATATCAGCAATATGATCTTTTCTTGTTCTGTTAGCATCAACAATAGCTCCAATAATATTATTCGGAACATCATCATAATTTGCTTTCAACTGTTTAGTATCTTTTGGTAAACAATATCCTCCATAACCAAAAGAAGGATTATTATAATGATCCCCAATTCTTGGATCTAATCCAACACCTTCGATAATTTCTTTTGTATTTAATCCTCTTACTTCAGCATAAGTATCTAACTCGTTAAAATAAGCAACTCTCAAAGCTAGATATGTATTGGAGAATAACTTAACGGCTTCAGCTTCTGTTGAATTAATAAAAAGAGTTTTAATATCATTTTTTAATGCTCCTTCAATAAGCAGGTTTGCAAATTTTTCGGCTCTTTCTGATTTTTCCCCAACAATTATTCTGGAAGGATATAAATTATCATAAAGAGCTTTACCTTCTCTTAAAAATTCAGGAGAGAAAATAATGTTATTAATTGAAAACTTTTCTTTAATATCTTTGGTATATCCAACCGGAACAGTTGATTTAATGATCATTACTGTATTGGGATTTATTGATATTACATCTTGTATAACTTTTTCTACCGTGTCTGTATTAAAGTAATTTTTCTCAACATCATAGTCTGTTGGTGTGGCTATAATAACAAAATCGGCATTTTTATATGCTTCTTCTTTATCCAAAGTAGCTGTTAAATTTAACTCTTTAGTTTTAAGAAAATCTTCAATTTCAGCATCAACAATTGGGGAAATTCTATTATTAATTTTATTAACTTTTTCTTGGTCAATATCTAAAGCTACTACTTCGTGCTTTTGAGCCATTAATACGGCATTCGATAAACCAACATATCCTGTTCCTGCTACTGCAATTTTCATACACAGTGTATTTTATTAATAATTAAAAAATATTTTAGCTTTAAAAAAGAGTACGAACTTAATAAGATTTATTCTTATACAGAACTTTTTGTAAAAAAAAGAACTTTACTTTTAATCTTTAGGTTAAAAATCATGATTTTAGATTAAAAAAAATTACATTTATCCAAGATATTATTAAAACAAGATGAAACAACAAATATTAATTATTGATGATGATTTAATTTATCGAAAGATTATAAGAAAGATATTGTGTGGTATTTATAATGTGATATTGTCGGAAAGTTTTGAAGAAGCCTCACAATATATTAATAATGAATTGGATTTAATTATTGCAGACTTAAATTTACCTGAAATTGAAGGAGAAGAATTAATTAAAAGAATTCAAGGTAATATAAAGGATAAAGAGATTCCAATTATGGTAATTTCAGGGATGGATGATGATGAATTAAAGCTTAAATTATTTGATTTAGGAATATCAGAGTTTTTAACAAAGCCAATTGATCGAAATGTTTTAAAAGAAAAAATAGCAGATGTAATTGGTAGTCAGATAATTTGATTCAGGAGTTTGATATTTGATTACTTATTTGATTAATATGTAGTTTTTTTAGTATCTTTATTTTTAAATAATTAAATAAAAATTATACTTTTGCACCTTGATTTAGTCTATAAATATTGTCTAACTTACTAAAAATTAATTAATTTACTTAAATGACTGAAAAAGAAGTGAATAAATCTGTTGAGCAAGACGAGAATGTTGAGCAGAAGGAAAATGTGAAGGTTGAAGAATCTGCAAAGGTAGAAGAAAAGCCTGTTGCTAAAACAAAAGCAAAAGAAGAAAAATCTGTAGTAGAATTTGCTACACCAACTGATGAATTTGATTGGGATAACATTTCAAATGAAACAGGAATTGCTCAAACTAAAGAAAGAGAAGAGTTTGAGAAAATGTACGATCAAACACTTTCAACAATTACAGAAAATGAAGTAATTGATGGAACTGTTGTATCAATGAACAAACGTGAAGTTGTAATCAATATTGGTTACAAATCTGAAGGTGTTGTTAGTTTAAACGAATTTCGTTACAATCCAGAACTTAAGCCAGGTGATGCTGTAGAAGTATACGTTGAAAGTCAAGAAGACAAAGACGGTCAATTAGTACTTTCTCATAAAAAAGCTAGAGCATTACGTTCTTGGGATCGTGTGAACGAAGCTCTTGAAAAAGACGAAATTATTAAAGGTTTCATTAAGTGTAGAACTAAAGGGGGTATGATTGTAGACGTATTCGGAATCGAAGCGTTCTTACCAGGTTCACAAATTGATGTTAAGCCTATCCGCGACTACGATGTATACGTAGAAAAAACTATGGAATTCAAGGTTGTTAAAATCAATCATGAATTTAAAAATGTTGTTGTTTCTCATAAAGCTCTTATCGAAGAAGAACTTGAACAACAAAAGAAAGAAATTATCGCTAAACTTGAAAAAGGTCAGGTTCTTGAAGGAACTGTTAAAAATATTACTTCATACGGAGTATTTATCGACCTTGGCGGTGTTGACGGATTAATCCACATTACAGACCTATCTTGGGGTCGCGTAAATCATCCTGAAGAAATAGTACAACTAGATCAAAAATTAAATGTTGTTATTCTTGACTTTGATGATGATAAGAAACGTATTGCATTAGGATTAAAACAATTAACTCCTCATCCTTGGGATTCTTTAGATAAAGAACTTAAAGTAGGTGATTCTGTTAAAGGTAAAGTTGTTGTTTTAGCTGATTACGGTGCATTTGTGGAAATTCAACCAGGTGTTGAAGGTCTTATCCACGTTTCAGAAATGTCATGGTCACAACATTTAAGAAGTGCTCAAGAGTTCTTACAAGTAAACGACGAGGTTGAAGCACAAATTCTTACTCTTGATAGAGAAGAAAGAAAAATGTCATTAGGAATTAAACAACTTAAGACTGATCCATGGAGTAATGTTGACGAAAAGTATGCTGTTGGAACTAAGCATTCAGCTACAGTACGTAACTTTACTAACTTTGGTGTTTTTGTTGAAATAGAAGAAGGTGTTGATGGTTTAATTCATATTTCTGACCTTTCTTGGACTAAGAAAATCAAGCATCCAGCTGAATTTACTTCAATAGGAGATGCAATTGAAGTTGTAGTTCTTGAAATTGATAAAGAAAACAGAAGATTAAGCTTAGGACATAAACAACTTGAAGAAAATCCATGGGATGTATTCGAATCTGTATTTACAGTTGGATCAATCCATGAAGGAACCGTTGTTGAGTCATTCGATAAAGGTGCTGTAATTGCATTACCTTACGGTGTTGAAGGATTTGTTACGCCAAAACACTTAGTTAAGGAAGATGGCAATACTGCTAAAGTTGATGAAAAATTAGATTTCAAAGTTATTGAATTTTCAAAATCAGCGAAAAAAATTATCTTATCTCATAGTAGAGTTTTCGAAGATGAGAAAAAAGGTGAAGAAATAGCAGAAAGAAAGAAAAATACTGCTGCAAAGAATAAGGCTGTTAAGAAAATAAAATCTAACTTAGAGAAAACAACTTTAGGTGATATTTCTGAATTAGCTTCTTTAAAATCAGAGATGGAAGAAGAACAAAAGAAAGAAATAGCTGAGAAGAAAGCTGAAATGGATGCTAAAGAAGAAGCAAAAAAAGCAGAAGAAAAACCTGCAGCTAAAACCAAGGCAAAACCAAAAGCTAAAAAAGAAGAAAAAGTAGAAGAAGCTAAAGAAGAAAAAGCTGAGGAAGTTAAGGAAGAAAAACCTGCAACTAAAGCTAAGAAAACAAAAAAAGCTGAAGATAAAAGTGAAGAAGAAGCAGCTGAATAGCTCTTTATTTTAACTTAAAACAAATTACAATGGAATTTAAGATTGAAAAACTAGAAAAGTACACTTTGATTCAAGTTATGGAAGAAAAGCTTGACACGAATGTTGCGCCAAGCTTGAAATCCGAGTTAGTTTTAATCTCCGGTAAAGGAGAGAAAAATATCATACTTGATCTTAGTAATTGCAGATACTGTGATTCATCTGGATTAAGTGCTATTTTAGTTGCCAATCGACTTTGTAAAAACGCTAATGGAACATTTGTTTTAACAGGATTGAACGATGCTGTTGACAGATTAATTACCATATCGCAGTTGGATACTGTACTGAATATTGCTTATTCGACAGAAGAAGCTGTTGATATTGTTAATAACGAAGAAGAAGGTCGCGAAAACAAATAATTTATTTGTGTGACTTTTGAATTAACAATATTAGGAAGCAGTTCAGCTGTTCCAACTTCGAAACGAAACTTAACCGCTCATGTACTTAATGTACACGAGCGGTTTTTTTTAATCGATTGCGGAGAAGGAACACAAATTCAGATTCGTAAAAATAAAATCCGCTTTGGGAAAATTAATCATATATTTATAAGTCATCTACATGGCGATCATATTTTTGGCTTATTTGGATTAATCTCTACATTTAATTTGTTGGATCGCGATAAGGATTTACATATTTACGCTCATTCAGAATTGGAAAATATCCTGAACAGGCATATTGAATACTTCGAAAGAACACTATCGTATAAAATTGTTTATCATCATTTAAATGCAAGAAAGAATGAAATTATATATGAGGATGATAAATTAATTGTAGAAACAATACCATTAAAACACAGAATACCAACCTGTGGTTTTAAGTTTTTGGAAAAACCACATCTTCGAAGTTTAAAAAAGAATATAGTTCAAGATCTTCAAATACCGGTTAGTAAAATCCAAGGTATAAGAGAAGGTGAGGACTATATAAATAGAGACAATGAATTAATTGAAAATAGTAAACTAACTTTACCTCCTTATAAGGCAAGATCGTATGCATACTGCACAGATACGATGTGTTCAAATAAAATAATTCCTATGATACAAGATGTAGATTTACTTTTTCACGAAGCCACTTTTGCCAATGAATTAAAACAACAAGCCAAAAAAACTTATCATTCTACCTCTGTTGATGCTGCTAATATTGCAAAGAAAGCAAATGCAGGGAAATTAATCATCGGACACTTTTCGGCCCGCTATAAAGATGTTGAGCCTCTAGTAAAAGAAGCACAAGAGATCTTTATAAATACATTTTCTGCAGAAGATGGTGAAAAGCATACCATAGAACTATCCAGATTGCCATAAAAATCTTACATTTGACGTTTACTTAAAATTAACTATTTATGCGAAAAATATTATCAGTACTAGTATTGAGTGCTATTGCAATTTCTGCATTTGCACAAAAGAAAGATAAAGCTGTTTTTGAAGAATACAAAGCAGGTTTTTATCAAAATTTTATTTTAAAAGATGCATCTGTTGTTGAAGAAAAACTTCATCCTGAGAAAAAGGAAAAGAAGTTTATGATGGATCATTCTGGTTTAGATTTACCAAATAAAGTTTCTCTTTATAAGAGAGAGTGGGCAAATCCAGTAATTTCACAAGGAAATGCAGGATCATGCTGGGCCTATTCAACAATATCCATGTACGAATCAGAAATAAAAAGAATACATAATAAAGAGGTTAAGCTCTCTGAAATATTTATTGTTTATTGGGAGTATGTAGAAAAAGCACGTCGCTTTGTACAGGAAAGAGGAGAATCATTATTTGATCATGGATCAGAAGCAAATGCAGTAGCAAGAATTATGAATAAATATGGAGCTGTGCCTTACGATCAATATACTGGTTTATTAAACGGAAGAAAATATCATTCACATGATAAAATGTATGAAGAAATGATGGGATATTTAAATTCTGTGAAAGATAATAATGCATGGAATGAGAATGAAGTGTTAGAAACCATCAAACAAATTATGAAGCATCATATTGGAGAACCTCCTACAGAATTCATAGTTGATGGAAAGACATATTCTCCTAAATCATATTTAAATGATTATATTAAGATTAATCCAAAAGACTATGTTGAAATTCTTTCGTATAAACAAGAGCCATATTGGCAACAGGTAGTATATAGTGTTCCTGATAACTGGTGGTATAGTGATGAATATTATAATGTGCCTTTAGATGTTTATATGGAGATTATCAAGAATGCAATTCGCAAAGGATATACAGTAAGTATTGGAGGCGATGTGTCTGAATCAGGCTTTTCGAGAAAATCTCAAGTTGCTGTAGTTGCATCTTACGATATTCCATCAGAGTATATCGATGAAGATGCTCGTCAGTTTCGCTTTTCGAATAAAGCAACAACCGACGATCACGGAATGCATTTGGTAGGTTACTTGGAAAAAGATGGAGAAGATTGGTATTTAATCAAAGATTCAAGTAGTGGATCAAGAAATAATGATCACAATGCTCCTGAGTTCGGTTATTATTTCTTCCACGAAGATTATGTGAAACTAAAAATGATGGGATTTACCATTCATAAAGATGCAGTGAAAGATATCCTGAAAAAGTTTAAATAGAATTTATAGAAAAGTCTCCTAAAATGGAGACTTTTTTTATTTGTATTTACTACATCTCTTAAAATTCATTCAATAATATTATCTTTGCCTCATTAATAATTTTTAAGGCCAAAAATAAATTCCATGCACGAAAAGATTTTAATTTTAGATTTCGGGTCACAGTATACACAGCTGATTGCTCGAAGGGTACGTGAGTTAAATGTATATTGCGAAATACATCCTTTTAATAAGGTGCCGACATTAGATTTAGATTTTAAAGGAGTAATTCTTTCAGGAAGTCCGTTTTCTGTTCGAGATGAAAATGCTCCGATACCAGATTTGTCAGAAATAAAATCTAAATATCCATTGTTGGGTGTATGTTATGGGGCACAATTTTTAGCTCATAATTATGGAGGTGAGGTGTTGCCGTCAAAGCATCGTGAGTATGGCAGGGCTAGGCTCAATTACATCGATACCGAGAGTAAGTTAATGAAAGGTTTAGAGAAAGATACGCAGGTTTGGATGTCGCATGGAGATACCATAACCAAAGTTCCTGAAAATTACAAGATCATAACTAGTACAAATGATGTTAAGTATGGAGGATATAAAATAGAAGGTGAAGAAACTTACGCTATTCAGTTTCATCCAGAGGTTTATCATACTACGCAAGGTAAGCAGCTTTTAGAAAATTTCTTAGTTGATATCTGTGGTTGTAAACAAGATTGGACACCATCGGCATTTGCAGAAGATACAATAAAGGAACTTAAAGCTCAGCTTAGTAATGATAAAGTTGTGCTTGGACTATCTGGAGGTGTTGATTCTTCAGTTGCAGCAGTTCTTTTAAATAAAGCAATTGGAGATAACTTAACCTGTATTTTTGTGGATAATGGCTTATTACGTAAGAACGAATACGAAAAAGTTCTTGAATCATACAAAGATATGGGATTAAATGTAATTGGAGTTGATGCGAAAGATCAATTTTTAGGTCAATTGGCAGGAATTTCAGATCCTGAAGGAAAACGTAAGGTTATTGGAAGGGTATTTATCGAAGTTTTTGATCAGGAAGCACATAAAATTCAAGATGTAAAATGGTTAGCTCAAGGAACTATTTATCCTGATGTTATTGAATCAGTGTCAGTAAACGGACCTTCTGCAACTATTAAATCACATCATAATGTAGGTGGCCTTCCAGAGAAGATGAATCTTAAAATTGTAGAACCTTTAAAACTTCTGTTTAAAGATGAGGTTCGTAGGGTTGGAGCTTCATTGGAAATGAAAAATGAATTATTACAGCGACATCCATTTCCGGGGCCTGGTTTGGCAATAAGGATATTGGGAGATATTACACCAGAGAAAGTTCAGATATTACAAGATGTAGATGATATCTATATTGAAGGACTTAAAGAATATGGCTTGTACGATAAAGTTTGGCAGGCGGGTGTAATCTTATTACCGGTGCAATCAGTAGGTGTTATGGGTGATGAAAGAACTTATGAAAATGCAGTAGCTTTAAGAGCAGTATCTTCTACTGATGGAATGACTGCAGACTGGTCGCATTTACCCTATGAGTTTTTAGCTGATATTTCAAACAAGATCATAAATAATGTAAAAGGGATTAATCGTGTAGTTTATGATATTAGTTCTAAGCCACCAGCAACAATTGAGTGGGAATAAATCATTTAAATAAAAAGGGATAGGTTCCCTTTTTTTTATTTTTGATAAATTGATTCATCCGTTCAATAAAATTGCTAAGAAATTACTATATTACACACTTGAAATAGTGATTAATTCAAAATGCCAACTTACAATAATGGAAAATCTTTATATTGAACCAACTGAATTTAGTCCAAGAATATTATTTGATACCAATGCAAAGAAATTTGAGCTTCAAGGAATTTCACGTCCAGAAGATGTTATTGCATTTTATGAATCTGTTCTTTATAAGATTGAAGGATATATACAAAAAGTAATATCAGAAGTTACAGATTTTAAGACTTTCGAATTTAACTTAAAATTTGATCTGGAATATATGAATTCAGCATCATCAAAGTATATTTTACAAATACTGGATCATTTTAAGCAGTTGTTTAGTAAAGGAGCAAAAATTAATGTAGACTGGTATTACGAAGATATAGATGATCAGATATTCGAGGATGGTGAAGATTTATCTGATGTCATTAAAATACCATTTAATTTAATCTCAAGATAACAATTTGACAATATTTTTGTTAAATATTTTAGAATCAAAAAACTAAATTATGGCCAGATTAAAATCTATTAAATATATACTGATCTTATTATTCTTATTCCCGGCTCAGGTTTTCTCCCAATATCTTACAGAAGATATTTTTAAATTTAGTAGAGCTCTTGGTTATATATCTGCCTATTATGTTGATTCTGTAGATTCAAAGCAGATGGTTGAAGATGCCATAGTGGATATGTTAAAAGATCTCGATCCGCATTCTGTTTATATCCCTGCTGATGAGGTTAAAGAAATGAATGAGCCTTTGGAAGGTAATTTCGAAGGGATTGGAATTCAGTTTAATATTTTAAACGATACAATTTATGTAATAGCACCTATCTCTGGTGGACCATCAGAAAAAGTTGGGCTAAGAGCAGGAGATCGGATTGTTGAGGTTGATGGTGAAAATGTTGCTATTATAGAAATAACAACACAAGGTGTACGCGATAGACTTTTAGGTGAAAAAGGAACAAAAGTGAAAGTTGGAATTAAACGTAAAGGAGTAGATGAGATTTTACATTTTACAATTACCAGAGATAAAATCCCAATCTATAGTGTTGATGCTGCATATATTATGGATGAAGATATAGCATACATAAAAATAAATAGGTTTGCCATGACTACTCTTGATGAGTTTAATGAAAAAATGACTTTATTAAAAGAGAGAGGTGCAAACTCATTAATCCTTGATCTTAGAGGTAATGGTGGTGGTTATTTAGATCAAGCCATTGAGCTGGCAGATCAGTTTCTAGAGAAAGATCAGTTGATAGTTTATACTAAAGGTTTGCAGTCTCCGACTACGAAAAGCCGAGCAACAGGAAAAGGACAGTTTAAAAATGGAAATGTTATTGTGTTAATTGATGAAGGTTCAGCATCGGCTAGTGAAATTGTGTCAGGGGCAATCCAGGATTGGGATCGAGGTGTCATAGTAGGACGTAGATCGTTTGGAAAAGGATTGGTTCAAAAACCAATGTTTTTGCCAGATGGTTCCATGATGCGATTAACAGTTGCAAGATATTATACTCCTACTGGTAGATTAATCCAGAAATCATACGAAGATGGTAAGGATGAATATGAGAAGGAACTATTGCATCGATATGAACATGGTGAGTTTTTAAACCAAGATAGTATTGATTTTCCAGATTCATTAAAATATAAGACCTTAAAGAATAATAGAACAGTTTACGGTGGAGGTGGTATCATGCCAGATATTTTTGTTCCTCTAGATACAACTACCGTTACTGATTTTTATAGTAAAATTATTAGAGAGGGAGTATTAAATTCATTTATACTTGAATATATTGATAAAAACAGAAAAAAACTAAAAGCAAAATATCCTGAATTTAATACCTTCATTAATCTGTTTGAAGTTACAGATAAATTATTATTTGACTTGAGAGACTATGGTAAAGAAAATGATGTTGAAACCTCTGATGAAGAATTTAAAGAATCAGAAGAGGATTTAATCTTAATCATTAAAGCCTTAATTGCACGAGATTTATGGGATATGAGTGAGTATTTTCAAATTGTAAATGTTCGCGATAAAGGATTTAATAAAGCCATAGATATTATGCATAATTGGGATTATTATCAAAAACAAGTTCTAAATACCCAATAAAATCTGGAATATTGTAATTAATAAGATATCTTTGCAGCGTTTTTAAATTAACTGAAATGTTGCACAATATCTTCTCATGGATCTTCGATCATTACATTGAAATTTTAGGTGCCGTTTTTGGATTGTTATACATTTTATTATCCATTAAACAAAATATATGGTGTTGGCCGGTAGGATTGGTTACATCAGCATTATATATTTATGTATTTTTTGTATCAAAATTTTATGCCGATATGAGCTTACAGGTTTATTACCTGATTGTTAGTGCTTATGGTTGGTATCATTGGAAATTTGGTGCAAAAAGTAAAAAAACAGATGATCTTAAAGTAAGTAAAGTAAATATAAAACTAGGTGTTATTTTATTTGTTATCAATGCACTGCTATTTCTAATAATTGCATATGTTTTAGTAAACTTTACGGATTCTGAAATTCCATATTGGGATGCCTTTACAACAGCAGCAAGTTTTATTGCAACATGGATGTTAGCTCGAAAAATAATTGAACATTGGATTATCTGGATTATTGTTGATGCTGTTTCTTTAGGTTTATACGTATATAAAGGATTATATCCAACAGTGATACTTTTTGGGGTTTATACTGTTTTGGCAGTTTTAGGTTATATAGAATGGAAAAAAGAGATAACAAAGAGCTTAGTCGAATAGTATTAATTGGCGCAGAATCAACAGGGAAAACGGATCTGGCTGAGTATCTTTCGAAAGAATTTAATACGATTTGTGTTCCTGAATATGCACGACAGTATGTTGAAAACCTACATCGCTCATATACATATACTGATGTTGAATATATTGCAAATCAACAAGTTATATTAGAACAAGATGCTGTACAGAAAGCAAATAAAGTACTGTTTTATGATACGTTTCTAATCATCACCAAGGTTTGGTTTAAATTGGTTTACAATAAAATACCAAGTTGGATTCACAAAAGTATTGAAAATAGTAAGATTGATTTGTTTTTATTATGTAATAATGAAATTCCTTGGATTGCTGATTCTGTTAGAGAAAATGGTGGAGAAATGAGAGAAAAGTTATTTAAGATATATGAGGATGAATTAAAGCACTATAATTTTAATTATAAGATTATAAAAGGACTAGGAGATAAGCGTAGAGAGAATGCTTTAAGCATTGTAAATGATTTTTTGAATTAAAATATAAGAAAAAGTGGAAAGCGAGAACAACAAATTTCAGTTAGTGGCAAAAACCTTTAAAGGATTAGAAGATGTGCTTTTTAATGAGTTAGAGCAATTAGGAGCTTCTGATCTTAAAAAAGCAAATAGGGCGGTTGAGTTTACAGGAGATAAAGCATTGATGTATAGGGCAAACTTCCATTTAAGAACAGCACTCAGAATTTTAAAGCCTATTGCTGAATTTAACGTAAAAGACGAAAATGAATTATATCAACAAATTCAAACAATTGACTGGACCAATTATTTTGATTTAAAAAACACATTTGCTATCGATAGTGTAGTACATTCCGATAACTTTTCGCATTCAAAATACGTGGCTTTAAAAGTAAAGGATGCTATTGTTGATCAGTTTCGTGAAAAATTCAAAAAAAGACCTTATGTAGAAACTGAAAATCCGGATATTCGAATTAGCATCCATATTGCAAATGAATTGTGTACAGTATCTTTGGATAGCTCAGGAGAGTCTTTACATAAAAGAGGATATCGAATTAAAACGAATAAGGCTCCTATTAATGAGGTGCTTGCTGCAGGAATGATCTTACTTTCTGGATGGGATAAAAAAAGTGTTTTCGTTGATCCTATGTGTGGATCAGGAACTTTAATTATTGAAGCAGCTATGATAGCCAATAATATTCCTCCCGGTGTTTACAGACAAAAATTTGGTTTTGAAACATGGAAAGATTTCGATAATGACTTATTAGAGGAAATATACGAAGAAGATACTGTAGAACCTGATTTTGATATTAAAATTATAGGTTCCGATATTTCTGAAATTGCAATTAGAATTGCAAGAGAAAATATAGCCAATGCAGGCTTAAAGAAGAAAATTGAACTTCAAATCAATCCAATTGAAAATTATATTCCACCAGCTGAAGGAGGTATTATTGTAACCAATCCACCATATGGAGAGCGAATTAAAAAGAATGAGATCAATAATTTTTATAAAGTTCTAGGAGATCGATTTAAGAATAGATATCAAGGATATGAGGCCTGGTTAATAAGTAGCAACTTTGATGCAATTAAACATATTGGGCTACGCCCTTCACAAAAGATGACGCTTTTTAATGGACCTTTAGAGTGTAAATTCTTGAATTATTCCATATACGAAGGAAGCAAAAAGAAGAAGTTTCAATAAATGGATTCTGCGTTAATATAAGAAAAACTATCATTCATTAAGTTTTTCAATACGATTAAAAAAAAAATTTTGATACAATTAATTACTTGTTTATTTTTAATAAGAAAATTTTAAGAAAATAAGTAATAATAATTTTGTCAGATTAAGTTGAATCCTTTATTTTTCGGATTTATTATTAAAATGAACCAAATTTTAATAATATTTGTTTTAAGTTGAAAAAAGTTTTAAATTTATACAACTTGATAAGACATAAACTATATAGCCTTTATGAGCTTCAACATTGAAGAGCGTTATACAAAAATGAATAAAGGGGAAGTACTTCTTGCTTATAAAGGAAGTATAACTGCTGAACTAATTACTAATGTGCTAGGAGTGGTAGAATCCAAACTCGATCATGTTATTAATAAATCTGTAACGAAAAAGAAAATATACAATATTCTAGTAGAAAGTTTACAGAACTTATATCATCATGTTGATGATTTACCAGAGTTGGCAAATGAAGGGATGGATATTCATTTTGGGATTTTTGTTATTTCTAAATCTGGTGAATTTTACGACATTAGAACAGGAAATTTTATTAGGAACGATAAAGTAAAAAAATTGAAAGAACGTTTAGAAAAGATAAAATCTTTATCGAAAGAAGAATTAAAAGAATTGTATAAATTTGTGCTCAATAATCAGAAGTTTTCTGATAAAGGAGGAGGAGGCCTTGGTTTAATTGATATAGCAAGAAGAACTGATGGCCGTATGAATTACGAATTTGATAATTATAATGATGATTATTCGTTTTTTAGCCTAAGCGTTACAATATAGAACAAAAATAAAAACTTAAAATAACACAACAATATGGAATCAATTTCAATAGAAGGAACACCCAAGACTCCAACTGTAAATTTTGATGCCTCTACAGGAATAATTGAAGTGAAAGGTAGATCAATACCTGAAAATTCGATAGAGTTTTATCGCCCGTTAGTAGAGTGGTTAGAAGAATATTCTAAAGAACCTCAGGCTTTAACAACAGTAAATATACAGTTAGAATATTTTAACACGAGTTCATCCAAATGTATATTAGATGTTTTTAAAAAGCTGGAAGCGATAAAAAAAGCGCGTAACGAGGTGGTTATTAACTGGTATTACGAAGAGGATGATGAAGATATGTTGGAAGCTGGTGAAGACTATGAATCAATTATTCGTATTCCATTTAAAATGATTGAAGTTGTTGATTAATATTCAACAGGAATAAGAAAAAAAGCGATAAAAATTTCTATCGCTGATAAATTATAATCGTACCCATCATTTTTGATGGGTATTTTTTTATTTAAATTTTTGTTGTTCAAAGAAATCAAGCATTCTTTTTAATAATCGGTACTTAAGTACAAAGAAGAACATGATTGTCATTACCCAAATAACAATAATATTTATCCAGAAAGTATCGTAATAATTTCCCAGAAATTGTTTTCTAGGAGCATAAAAATGAGCTTTTACAAACTTGTTTTGTGGATCAAGAAATACAGGATCAATTTTTTGGAATAACTTTCCTTTATATTCAATGATCCTGTTAATTTCATTTGAATTTTTCAATAATTCAGCCAAGTTTTCATTGTAGTACTTACGTTTAAGTTCCATGAAATTTTCCCGGTCTTCAGCTGTTTTCTGAAGTCCTGAAATCAGCTTATCTTTTAAGTTATTAGCTTTATTATATAATTTAATGTAATATTTATTTAAGACCGTAAAATAATTCTTTAAAGCCTGTATAGTTTCCTGATTTATTTTATCATGATAAAGATGATCATAATAGTTAAACTTAACGATACGTCCGGATTCAGAGCTTAACTCAAGTTTTATTTCATTTCGCAGTAGTTTAAGATTTTGCTTTACTTCATCGATACGTTCTTCATTGTTGAAATTTCGTTCAATAAACGATACTTTATTGTTTAGAGTCCTGATCCAATAGTTTTTCTTAAAGTCAGAAATACTCATGGCTTTATCGTATCCATAAAACTGTTTTTCGTATTTATTCTCTTTAAACTGATAAACAGCTAATGCTTCATAAGCCCAACGTGCAGTGATGATTTCGCCATAAAATGGAATGTCGCGTGGATTTGAGATATCCGGATTTAATTTCTCATATTTTACAATAATTCCACTTAAAATTAACTGGGGAATAACCAGGAATGGAATTAAAATATAAATAGTGATAACGGTTTTAAAACTATCAGAAATAACTAATCCTAATATGTTTGAGAAACACCAGGCACTAAATAAAACAAGCCAGTATTCAAAATACATACCTCTGATTTCCATGATCGAATTTCCAATAAGAACAAACATAAATGCTTGTATTGCAGATAAAGTAAATTGTACTGCTATTTTTGAAAACAAGTAACTTGTCCAACTCAGATTAAGGAATTTTTCCCTTTTCTGAATTTTTCTATCTTTTATAATCTCTTCGGCGCTAACCGTTAATCCAATAAAAATAGCTACAATAACCGACATGAATATATATACTGGGAGATTACTATTCTCGCTTAGTGTATATCCAATTTGATTATCAACATTTACATTATAATATTTTATGATGTAAGCTAGTAAAAACGCAAGAAATGGAGCTTCAAGTAGGTTAATAACTAAGTACTGAGTATTCGCAAGTTTAGAAAGTACATCTCTTTTAACAAACACCATAAATTGTTTAAAGGCATTAGGTGTTTTAAATGAAATTTCAGGAACTGTTCTGTCTGGTTCTTGCTGTTCTTTGCCGTTTTCTTCTTTTTCCTCTTCCTTTTTCTGTGTTTCAAATTCGTGTCTCCATTCAAGAGGAGATATCTTTCTGTCATTCGTGAAATTACCATATTCATCCAAGACCTTTGTTTCAATGATATTAAAGATCTGTTCAGGATTTACATTACCACAACAATGACATTCACTTTCACTCCAGTTAGCATGTTGTATGCTTGATTTAAAATAGATGATTGAATCGATCGGATCACCATTATAGATTAAATATCCACCATTATCCAGAATTAAAAGTTTATCAAACATTTTAAATATATCCGATGATGGTTGGTGTATTACTACAAATACTAATTTCCCTTTCAGAGTAAGCTCTTTTAATAAGTCAAGGATATTTTCCGAATCTCTGGATGATAAGCCAGAAGTAGGCTCGTCTAAGAATAATACCGCAGGTTCACGAATTAATTCTAAAGCTATATTTAATCTCTTTCTCTGACCACCACTAATTTTTTTATTTAATGGGCTCCCAACCTCAATATCCCGAATCTCATACAATCCTAGATTTTCAAGAACATCGAGTACTGCTGTTTGTAACTCTTCTTCTGTATAGTTATCAAAACAGAGTTTAGCGTTATAATATAAATTCTGATAAACAGTAAGTTCTTCAATTAAAAGATCATCTTGAGAAACATGTCCAATCAAACCCTCAATTTCTTCTTTTTCAGTATGTATATTAATCCCATTAATTGTTACTGCACCAGATGTAGGAGGTGAGCTTCCATTTAAAACATTAAGAAGTGTAGATTTCCCAGCGCCACTGGCTCCCATAATCCCAACAAGTTTGCCCGATTCTTCAGTGAAACTCATGGTATGTAAGCCAATTGCACCTGATTTAAATTTATATCCAATTTCTCTGGATTCGAATATTATTCTCGACTTAATTCTATCTACATTATACTGGCTTATAATATCGCCATAATAAATAGGTTTTATTTTCGGATTTCGAATCGAAGCACCATTATTTAAGACATAAACTTTTTCTTGTTCAAGTAACTGCCCATTCAAATAAAGTTCACTTTCCCCAACATATTTAATGTAATACATGTTAGCCGAAGAAACTTCAAGAACTCTTAATTGGCCCGATAGAGAAAGATTAGTTAAATGATGTATATTTTCGTGTTGGAAATTCTCGTTGTTATCTATTAATAATAATTTGGTTGTGTTCTGCAGTTTATCTTCTCCATAAAAAACAAAGTCTTTTAATTCTAGATATTCATTTTCTTGAATGTAAAAGCTATCGGCAACAGTAGAAACAAACTCCATTTCTTGTTCAGTAACTTCACCTCCCGATTTTACAAACTCTAACAGCTGCACCAATACAACATTTTTCTGCCTTTGAGTTAACTCTTCATTTATTTGAGTACAGATTTTAAGAACACGCACCGAGCTAGATGAAAACCTTTTCTTACGTTTACTTTTTTCACTTAATTTTTCCTGGTGAATGATATAGTATTCATTAAAGACATTTAAATAGTTTTTGACAGTTTCTTGATTTAATTGCCTTTTTAGAAATGATTCAACAATTGCTCGTCGATCTTTTGCATCGCTTGTAGGGTGTGCAATAATTGCAAATAGTTGCATTAATGCTTTAAGAATCTGCTCACTCATAGACTTTTAATTGTAATGAACGGAAATGTTGATATACACGAAAATACAATTATTTTTCTTTAAAACCAATTAACAACTTTACTTCGTGTTTTAGGTGAGTTTCACTCTCAAACTCAATTTCTATAATGCAATCAATGGTCGATGCAAAGGTGAAATTCCAGAAAGGAATGTAGTTATAATCTTTATTACAAAAAAGTAGATTTTTTTCAGTATCGTAAACCGATAAAATTAAAGCGGAATCTGTAATATCACTACATGCTATTATTCTATATTGACTACCTCCATAAAAAGTAGCATTAAATTTAGCTTTATTGTTTTCGTCCAGTTTAGCAATATATTCTTGACCATCCGAAACAAAACCTGAATTAAGATAGTCTTTACAGCTATTCATTTTATTTTCTTGAGCAATTAAAATATTACTAGTAATTAGCGCTATAGTAAGTAGGATAATATGTTTTGAAAACAAAGATTTCATAAAGATTAATGAATAATTTTATTTCTAATGGATGAAATTTTATTTGCGATTGTTTTTAAATGATATTCGGAGATAATCACATTCGATGTACTATTAACCAGCGTATGTTGTTTTTCAGGTTCTACCACGGGTTTTTCATAAGTATAGCTATAAATAATGCCATCAAATTCATAAGCTAGATCAACCAAATCGTCAATTAAAGTAGCAAATTCTTTTGACTTATAGTAATATGGAGATAATATTTCAATTAAATTATCTAAAGGATGTTTTTGCTCTCCCATTCGATTAATGAGTTGTCTGTTTTTGCTTTCAACTGCACTATGAGAAAGAAGATATAAGCTTTCAATCCATCCTCCTGCAATGATTAAAACTCCAATTTCTTTACGGTTATTTGACTTAAGATAACTATCAAATTGTCTATATGTGCTTGTTAAGTATAGAAGTAAAGTGTCCTGATCGTTGATATTATTTTCAATTTTATTAATAATATCAATTTGAAGAGCACCATGAATGCCAAGCTCTTGACTTAGTTTTTTTATTACGGTAAAGTAAGAAATAGCATCAGGTATTTGTTCGTAAATATTTAAATAACCTAGATCGGTTCCGTAAATCCCTAAATTGATAGCTTGCTTAAAATTAGTTGTATAATTAGAAAAGTTATCAGGGAGATTTAATAATTCTTTATTAAAATCAACATCGCTGTTTTTAATAGAAAAGTTAGCCTGGTAAGGAGAAGGGATTGTAAATAAATTATTATTAATCTTAAGAAGAACTGTTGATGTATCAATTTCTCTTAATGGTGCCAGTTGTTCTTCAACTTCTTTTTTATCAGAAGTCTGATTGCACGATACAACAAAAATACTTGTAACGATTAATAATAGAATATATAGATTTGATAACTTGCCTAACATTAAAAAATATGTTTGCTTTTATTACTAAATAAAGATAAAAAATACTAAATATCAAATATACAAAGATAAATGCTAGGATTTTATATATTTTGTTCAATAATCACTTTTATAGGATAAAACATTCATATCACCTGATAATCTTATTTTTTAAATGATAATTTATTATTGAATTGGAATCCTATAAATATCAAATTTTGACTTAATTTTGTGGCTCTTTCTTTTTAAGCATGCAGAAAACAACGGTTACATATAAAGAAATTTGGAAAATTGCTTATCCTATTATCCTTGGGAGTGTGGTTCAGAATATAATAAGTGTTACTGATACAGCATTTCTAGGTCGCGTAGGAGAAATAGAGCTAGGAGCAGCTGCTATCGGAGGTGTGTTTTACCTAACCCTTATTATGTTAGGGTTTGGTTTCTCGGTAGGAACTCAAATTATTGTAGCACGTCGATTTGGTGAAAGTAGACAAAAGGAGATAGGTTCTGTAATTGAGCATTCTCATTATTTTTTAATTGTATTAGCTATATTTCTTATGTTAGCTATGAAAGGTACAATGCCTTTTATTTTTGAAAAGATATTAGATTCGGATCAAATAAGAAATGCAACGAAGGAATATTTAAATTATAGAATTTTTGGATTACTATTCGCATGTGTAAATTTTGGCTTTAGAGCATTTTATATTGGTATTGCAAGGACAAAAGTTATTACGTGGACCACTATCTTCATGGCTCTAACAAATGTCTTTTTCGATTATGTATTAATATTTGGTAAACTGGGATTTGCAAGTTATGGAATAGCAGGTGCTGCAATAGCTTCAGTTATTGCTGAAATTGCAGCATGTATCTTCTTTATATTTTATACTTTAAAATTTGTCGATATTAAGTTTTATGGTTTGTTTAAGTTTGAAAGATTCAACTTTTCTCTCTTAAAACGAATACTAACGGTTGCATTACCTATGATGATGCAAAATTTTATCTCATTTACAGGATGGTTTTTCTTTTTCTTATTTGTTGAAAAAATGGGAGAGCATTCATTAGCAATATCAAATGTTATCAGGAGTATTTATGTAGTTATGTTAATCCCAATCTGGGGATTTACTTCGGCAACCAATACTTTGGTTAGTTTTGCTATTGGCCAGAAAAGGACTAATGAAGTGGTACCAATAGTTATTAAAACATTAAAACTATGTATTGTTGGAGTCATCATTTTAGTTACTACTAATATGATTATACCGGAAAAGATTTTATCCATATATACCAATAATCTGAACTTAATAATTGATTCCTTGCCGGCATTAAGAGTGGTTAGTGTAGCTGCAATATTTTTAACGATTGGGTTTGTGTTTTTTAGTGGAGTTTCGGGAACAGGAATGACAAAAATCTCATTTAGTATAGAAACCATCGTTATTGTACTTTATGTATTAATAACTTATATATTAGTAAATATTCAAAATTCAAGTGTTGAATTAGTTTGGTCTGTTGAAGTTTTTTATGGTATCATAATAGGTCTATTATCCTATCTGTATTTAAAATTTGGCAATTGGAGAGATAAGAAGATATAAAAGAAACTGTCCAAAAAGTCCAACGTTGTCATCCCTAACTTGATTGGGATCTCTTCCTTATAGTGTAGTGCAATTAATTATGAGATTAGATTCCCTTTTTCAAGGGAATGACAGTTTATTTACTTTTTGGACGGTTTCTTCTGATTTTCAGTTTTTATTTTTTTAGTTGGGCATTTCCACTAGCAGTCTTAATAATAATTTTAGGAGAATTACTACCAGCAGTAAAAGACTTAAGATCATAATCTTTACCACTCTTTTCAATAACTTCTTCTTTGTCAAACTTTATAGGAGAAATAATATCGCCTTTATCTACTCTGGCAGAGAATTCAAAATAACCTTTTATTTCGTTGCCATTATAATCCAAAACAGAGTTCCCCGAAGCGGATGAAATTTTTAAACTATGTTCAGCAGATTTTGCTAAGATTACATTTACATCTCCAGATGCAGAAGTGAAATAACTTTCTTCTGTTAATTCAATATTCTCCGCATTAACTTTTCCGCTTGCAGCCTTTAAAGTGAACTTGCCAATGGCATTAGATATATCTAAATCTCCTGAAGCAGTAGTAATTTCTATATTGCCATGAATATCTTGGGTTCGTATATTTCCACTGGCTGTTGAAATGGATAACCCATCTTTGCAACTGCTGGCAATAACATCACCAGAAGCAGATGTTATTTCCGAATTACCATTAATATTTTCAAGTACTATATCACCACTAGCTGTTGTAATATCAATTTCACTTCCAACATTTTTAACTACAATATCACCAGAAGCAGTATTAGCGTATACACTATTATCAACTTTGTTTAATACTAAATCTCCCGATGCTGAATTAAATTTTATTGAAACGTTTGATGGAACTGTGATAGTCCATTCAGATTTTCCATGACAGTTATTACCATGAAAATCTTCTGCAATACGTAGATAATTGGACTCTTCTTTAAATATATATTCAAAGCAATCATCAGAATAGGTGTATAACAAATGTACTTGTATATCATTTGTAGTACCTTCTTTTATCTTACAATTACCGCTAACAGTAGAGATTTTAATTTTTTCTTTAAAAGAAAATGTTTTATTTACTTCTTTTTGAGCAAGGCTTGACATAACAATCCCAAATAATAAACATGTAGTAAAAAATAGAGTTTTAATTTTTTTCATGATTTTTTTATTTAATTGATATGAACAAAGACGTTGAAACGATTTAGCTGCTGCATCAATTTGAAGTGATTATTAAACTTTTACAGTTAGCAGGTGTCTTAATCAATGAAAGATTTTTAACTTTGATTAAATCCTTATTCATTTTATATCTAAAACATTATGAAAAAAACAACCCTTTTTCTAACGACTCTAATTTTAGCTTTAACTTTTATTGGAAATGCACAGAATAAAGAGCCAGAAACTCTTGTGAATGAAACTACTTTTTCAGGTTTAGAATTTAGAAATATTGGACCTGCTTTTATGTCTGGACGTATTGCAGATATAGCTATTCATCCTGGGAATGATAACATTTGGTACGTTGCTGTGGGATCTGGAGGTGTTTGGAAAACGGTGAATGCAGGAACTACATGGAAACCTGTTTTTGATAATCAAAACTCATATTCCATTGGATGTGTTACCATAGATGAGAGCAATCCAAATATTGTTTGGGTTGGTACAGGTGAAAACATTGGAGGTCGCCATGTAGGGTTTGGAGATGGTATTTATAAGAGTGAGGATGGAGGTAATAATTGGACAAATATGGGTTTGAAAGAATCAGAGCATATATCTAAAATTATAGTTCATCCACATAATTCAAATATTATTTGGGTTGCTTCGCAAGGTCCTTTATGGTCGAAAGGAGGAGAAAGAGGATTGTATAAATCTACTGATGGAGGAATTACATGGAGAAAGACTCTTGGAGACAATGAATGGACAGGAGTTACTGATATCGTTATTGATCCCAGGAATCCAGATTGTATGTATGCTGCAACTTGGCAGCGACATAGAAATATAGCAGCATATATGGGAGGTGGACCTGGAACTGCTATTTATAAATCGGTAAATGGAGGTGAAACATGGGAAATATTAACGAATGGTTTACCGACTTCGAATATGGGAAAAATTGGATTGGCTATTTCTCCTCAAAAACCGGACATTATTTATGCTGCAATAGAATTAGATAGAAGAACCGGAGGAATTTATAAGTCAACTGACCGAGGTGCATCCTGGGAAAAACAATCCGATGTTGTTTCCGGAGCTACCGGACCTCATTATTATCAGGAGCTTTATGCTTGTCCGCATCAGTTTGATAAAATCTATTTAGTTGATGTTCGCATGCAGATTTCGGAAGATGGAGGAAAGACTTTTAAGCGGATGAAAGAACAGTTTAAACATTCAGATAATCACTCTTTAGCTTTTAAAAAGGATGATCCTAATTATCTGTTGGTAGGAACAGATGGTGGAATTTATGAGTCTTTTGATTTAACAGAAACCTGGAGGTATATACCAAATTTACCTATTACTCAATTTTACAAAGTAGCTGTGGATGATGCTGAACCTTTTTATAATATTTATGGAGGAACACAAGATAATAGTACTCAAGGAGGACCTTCAAGAACTGACAATATCAGTGGTATTAGAAATTCGGATTGGGAAATTGTACTTTTTGCTGATGGACATCAGCCTGCAACAGAACCAGGAAATCCGGATATTGTTTATGCGGAATGGCAGCAGGGAAACTTGGTTCGTACGGATAGAAAAACAGGCGAGATAGTATATATACAACCTCAACCAGAGGAAGGAGAAGTGTATGAGCGTTTCAATTGGGATGCTCCAATCTTGGTAAGCCCACATAAACCAACAAGATTATATTATGCCTCGCAAAGGGTTTGGCGATCTGAAGATAGGGGAGATAGTTGGACTGCTATTTCAGGTGATTTGACTAAAAATCAGAGTCGGGTAAGATTACCTATTATGGATAAAACCTGGGGTTATGATGCTCCATGGGACTTATATGCAATGTCGGACTATAATACAATCACTTCATTGGCAGAATCTCCAATACAAGAAGAATTAATTTACGCAGGAACAGATGATGGATATATACAAGTAACTGAAAATGGAGGTTCAGACTGGAGAAAAATTGAGGTTAGCGATTTGCCAGGAGTCCCTGAAACTGCATTTGTGAATGATATTAAAGCCGATTTATTTGATGCTAATACAGTTTACATTGCTCTGGATAATCATAAGTTTGGTGATTTTAATCCGTATTTATTTAAAAGTACAGATAAAGGAAAAAGCTGGAGATCAATAAAAGGTAATCTTCCAAAAAGAAATTTAGTATGGAGGTTAGTTCAGGATCATATGAAGGCTGAATTAATGTTTGTTGCAAGTGAATTTGGAATTTATTTTACGGTTGATGGAGGTAAAATATGGACGAAGCTAACAGGTAATATTCCTACCATATCATTTAGAGATTTAGCTATACAACGCCGAGAGAATGATTTAATTGGAGCATCGTTTGGTAGAAGTTTTTATGTGTTAGATGATTATAGCTTGCTAAGAGAAGTATCAGAGCAAAAATTGAAAGAAGAAGCTATTTTATTTCCTGTACGTAAAGCATGGTGGTATAAGCCAAGTAATCCTGTAGGAGGAGAAAAAGGATCATTGGGAGCTCAGTTATATACAGCCTCAAATCCTCCATTTGGAGCGGTATTTTCTTATTATATAGGTAAAGACTATAAGACAATAAAAGAAATCAGACAAGAAAAAGAAAAGCAGTTAATAAAAGAAAATAAGAATGTAAGTTTTCCAGCTTGGGATGATCTAGAAAAAGAAAGGATACAAGACAAACCGTTCATTGTATTTACTATTAAAGATAAGGAAGGGAATGTTGTTCGAACGATAGAAACAACTGCTAGTAAAGGAGTGAATCGTATCAGTTGGGATTTAAGAACAGAAGCAAAAACTCCGATCAAAGTTGATGGTAAAAAAACTGATAAAGAGCCTAGAGGTTATATGGTGGCGCCGGGTAAATATACTGTAAGTATGTCGAAGAAAATAGATGGAGTTTTAACTACTTTATCAGAACCGGTAGAATTTGAAGTTGTACCATTAAGAAAAGGTTCATTGGAAGGTTCCAACCCGGAACAAGTCGTTGAATTCTGGAAAGAAATTGAAATATTAACTGGAGATGTTAGTGCAGCATCTATAACTTTACAAAAAGCAATGGATAAAGTTGAGGCAATGTTTACAGCACTTTCCAGAACTAATGAAGATCAAAAAGAATTATATGCCAAACTTTATAATTTGAGATTAGAGTTAGTTGCAATTGAAACACAATTTTATGGTAATAAGTCAAAAGGCGAAATAGGTGAAAGAAATAATCCAACTATTTATAGTCGATTAGGTGTTGCGCAAATGGGAACTGATAATTCAACTTATGGTCCTACACCAACTCATCGTAGAAGTCTTGATATTGCTCAAAAAGAATTTGAAAAAATAAAAATGAAGTTAACAGATATCATCGATAATAAAATTCCTGTTCTTGAAAATGAATTGCAAAAGGCAGGTGCACCTTGGATAGAAGGACAAAAGCTACCATAATTGACATAAATTATATTCAACTTAAATAAGTTCTGTCAATTTGATTTGATAGAACTTATTTCTTTATTCAACAATGTCATCATGTCATTTGTTATCATCAATAAATTATTTGGCAAGCAATTTGAAAAGAAAAAATCTACATATATAAATATTTAAAAAATTAAAGCTGATAATTATGAATATGGAAATTTATTTTGATGGAAATAAAAAAGTGAATGCCAACTTTAATGGTAACATTATAAAAACAGATCAACCTATTCAAGGAGGAGGAGAGGGAAGTGCTCCTGCGCCATTCGATTTATTTTTAGCATCAATTGGTACATGTGCAGGAATTTATGTTAAAGGTTTTTGTGATCAAAGAGGAATATCATCTGAAAATATTAAGATTATTCAGAAATTGAACTTTAATCCAATGACTCGAATGATTGATAAAATTGATCTGGAGATTCAGGTTCCGGAAGATTTTCCTGAAAAATATAAAGATGCAGTTATTAACTCTGCTAATTTGTGTGCTGTAAAAAAACACATGCAACAACCACCAGCATTCGATGTTTACACCAAAACAGTATAATATAAAACCCGGTAATATCCGGGTTTATTTTTATAAAAAGATCGTTGTTACAACTACTATTGCAATAATTGCTAATATCATGATGTAAGCAAACGGACTGGCAAAATTTAAAGTAAAACCTAAAGTTGGATCTTGTTTAGGAACAGTTAATCTTGGATCTTTTTTATTTATATAGAATGGTCCTCTCCAGTTTCCCGGATCTTTGCTCATATTGTTTAAAATACTTTCATCCATCTTTCTTTTCATGATCTTATTTTTTTTATTTCAATAATTGAGAATGGTGCTGCTGTTTCAATGATCTTATGAAGTTTTAAGTCAGCTTTTTTGACAATATCAATAAATTCTTCTTTAGTACGTTCTTTGCCTCCGCTTCTTCCTACAAGCATTTGTATATCATAAAGTTTAGCAAATGAGTATCGATTGTTATTTTTAATAATAGGTTCAAAAACCAGAATTTTACCATTGGAAGGAAGAACTTGTCCAATTCGTTTTAGCAGATCAATACATTGTTCATCCGATAAATTGTGGATTATGCTTTTTAAGAAATACATGTCTCCTCCTTCAGGAATGGTTTCAAAAAAGTTTCCTGCTATGGTCTCTAATCTGTCTTCGACATTGTATTCTTTGGCAATTTTTATTGCACCTTCAACAACATGTGGTAAATCAAACACTTTACCCTTAATCGAATGGTACTTATATAAAATCATTGCCAGTAACATGCCCTGACCGCCTCCTATATCAATAATTGTATTGGCTTTACAAAAATTATATTCGGAAAGAATAGCATAACTCAACATGAGCGAAGAGTTTGTCATAGCATCATTATAAATACTATTCTTTTCAGGATTTTTCTCAAGATATTCAAATACATCCATGCCAAGCACTTTTTGGGCTGCATTTTCTCCTGTTTTTACAACATGATCCAATTCTTCGAACATTTTCCAGTTAATACCATTTACCTGGTGAATAACCATATGTCGCATGGAATCTGTTCTATCCAATAAGGTTTTTGATAAACGATTATTTACAAAGATTTTATTTTCTTTCTCAATAAAAACCTCTTGGCTGGCTAACATACGCATGAGTCTATAAAGAGATTCTTCATGTGAGTTTGATAACTGAGCTAGTTCAGCAATAGGTTTTGGACCGTGTATGAGATATTCGGCTAAGTTTAAGTCTGCAGCAACCCCAATGGCTTTGGTAACATAAAAGCCTTGTACCATTTCAATAATAGCAACATTGGCAGGTGTTAATTTTCTTGATAATCTTACAAGAAAAAATCTAAATCGTTCAAAAACTTTTAGAATTTTTGCAGAAGGGTATTTAGGAATTCGTATATTATTTTGCATTGTATAATTTGAAAAATGAAGTATAAAAATAGGAAACTTTTTTGGATAAAAACCGCATTGCTTTTGATGAAAAGATAAAAAAAGTCCATTTTTCTAACTATTTTTACGATTCAATTCAAACCGAACATGAAATATAGCTTTAAAACAAAGGTACGCGGATATGAATTAGATTCTTATGGGCATGTTAATAATGCTGTTTATATAAGTTATACCGAGCAAGCTCGTTGGGAGATATTAAAAGAAGCTGGATTGTTGGATGTATTCTTACATACAAATCTTTTATTAGTTGTTACAGAAACTAATATACGATATATGCGCGAACTTAAATTGTTAGATGAAATTAATGTTGAAACAACGGTAAAGTTAGAAGCACCATATCTTGTTTTTTATCATGATATATTGAATTTAACAGATGAAAATAAATCTGCTAAAGCTGAGGTGAAAACATTATTAATTGATAAAGATCGTATTCCTCAGGATATCCCTGAAGAGCTTATGGCAATTGTAAAGTCGAAAAGTTAATGGAACAAAATAATATTGTTAGTTGGGAACGTAAAGATGAAATAGGAATATTGTCTATTTCGAATAGTAAGAAAAATTATTTGGATTCTCCTGATTTTATCAGCTTGGAAAAACTACAAGAATGGACTTCTGATAAGACTTTAGAAGGGATTATTATAACTGGAGCTGGACGAAACTTTTCTGCCGGTGCCGACATTGAGAAACTTCAGGATCTGGCAAAAGATGTCGAATTGTTAGAGAGTAAAATGAACGAAGGGAAGAAGATTCTTGATTTTATTGAAGATTTGGAAATTCCTGTTATTGCAGCAATAAATGGTGTTTGTTTTGGTGGTGGACTTGAAATTGCATTAGCAAGTCATATTCGTGTTGCTTCTTTAAATACTTTATTTGCATTTCCTGAAACAAATCACGGATTAATTCCCGGTTTAGGTGGTACTTATCGATTATTTAAACTTATCGGAAATAAAGCATATGAATTAATCCTCAATGCCGATATGGTTAATGCCGAATATGCATCTAACATTGGGTTGATTAATCATATTAGTAGTTCAAAAGATTCAATGGTATTTGCAGAAGATTTACTTCTAAATATGATTAAAGATCGCTCGGTAGAAGTTATAAAATCAGTTATGCAGGCTATTAAAAATGGCAATAACTTAAGTAGAGAAGAAGCCTTAAAAGCCGAAACAGAGCTTTTTTGTAAATTGGCTGTTAATGTAAAATTTCATCAGCAGGATTAAGATGTACAAGGAAATAGAACAAATACATTCTGTAGATGAAATAGAACAAGTTTTAAAAAAACATACTACTGATTATTATTTTAGCGAAGATGAAATAAAATTGGTAGAAAATAAAAATGCTATAAAAAGCTTAGGAGCTAGATATTTGATTAAAAAATCAATCTTAGATTTCCTTAATCTCGAAAATGAGTTTAAAGATATTAAGATAGAAAATGACCGAAATGGAAAACCTTTTGTGAGCTTTATGAATAAAGTTAAAGAAAGGATAAATCAGGAAAGAATTCAAAATGTACAGGTATCTATTTCGCATTCAAGAAACTATATAACAACTTTAGTTGTAATTGAGTAATGTTTAAAGTATTAAATTGGTACATAAAAGATCATATTGGTTATTTAGAAATTAATAACCCACCATCGAACCCAATGGATTCTATTTTTTTCGAAGAATTTTATTGGTGGAGAACAGAAATAGTAGAACAATCAGGAGTTTCTGCTGTAGTCATTCATGGTAAAGGGCGCCATTTTTCATCAGGTGCAGTATTAAATGATCTACTTGGGATTATTAATTCAAGCCATTCACAAATTGGTGATACAAGTAAGATTAGTAAATTTTTAAATAAGAATAGTAGGATTTTCTATTCATTAAAAGATTTAAAAATTCCTGTAATAGCAGCAGTTCGAGGTGTTTGTTTAGGTTCTGCATTCGAGTTAGCATTGTGTGCCGATTACATTGTATGTGGTGAAAAAGCAGTTTTAGGTTTACCTGAAACAACTTTTGGATTGATGCCTGGATGTACAGGAACTTATACATTGCCTAAAATTGTTGGAAAAGCTTTAGCTTTGGAACTTATTTTAACCGGAGATACTTTTTCTCCTCAAGAGGCTAAAAATATGGGAATATTAACCAAGATATTCCCATCGAAGGAGGTATTAAACGAAGCAACCCTTGTTGCTCATAAACTTGCTTCAAAGAATATTAAAGAAATAAAATCTATATAGAAATTTAATTATGACCAAAAATATATCATCAGAAGTATTTGTGAAATTAGTTGGTGCAGGATCGTATTTGCCGGGTAATCCAATCACTATCGATGAAGTGGATCAATATTTAGGAGATCTTACAGAAGCGCCACAAAAAATTCAAAAGTGGCTTCATCGAATGAAAGATTTGATGAAAGAAATGCTCGAAGTAGATTATTACCATTATGCTATTGATAAAGAAACAGGTGAGTTTACCGATGATAATATTACCATGTCGGTTAAAGCCGCTAAGAAAGCGCTTGAAAAGGCGAATTTAAAAGCCGAAGACATTGATCTTATAGTATATGGTAGTGCTCATCAGGACCAAATGCCAACAGCTTCGGTAAGAATTCAGGAAGCACTGGGTATTGAGCAATGTGGTGAAATGTCGATTCATGCAAACTGTACTTCGGCATATAAAGCTTTTTTAGTTGCCAGCGATTTTATTAAATCGGGTCGATATAAAAATGCTTTGGTTATTTCATCAAGCATGTCTTCTTCTGAATTAAGAGCCGATTACTATAACCAGGAGATTGTAAAAAAAGAAGAACTTTTTCTTCGGTATTTTTTGAGTGATGGTGCAGGGGCATTGGTGTTACAAGCTGCAGAAGAAAAGAAAGATGGACTGTTTGTTGAGAGTACTTACATGGAATCTATTGGAGGTAAAAAGCCTTCGGCTATGTTAAATAAGCGTCCAGCATATTGGATGAATCCTAAAAAAGAGTATGACTTAGGTTATCATCATTTGGCACAAATGTTTAATGAGCAGTTACGTACACATTTTCATGATGATGATGGAAGTGTATTTTTAAAAGGATTAAAAAGAATGCTCAATAAATATCCTATCAATTTAGATGAGATAAAATACTTCCAGGTTAATTTTCCTTCAAAGCATATTTCAGAATTAATAATGGACGAGTGCGATGAATTAGGAATTGACCGATCAACACTTTATACAAAGATGGCTTCGATGGGATATGCAGGGCCTCCAATGGCATTTATTTCTATCGATAAAATTATTTCTGAAGAAAAATTAAATCCTAATGATTTGATCTTGAGTTTTGTTACAGAAGTTAGTAAATTTATGCAAGCGGGGTACGTACTGAAATTTTACTAGTTTGGCATAGTTTATGCTAAATGATTGTTATTAATTTTTTATTGTATATTTATTAAACGAACAAAATGATTACTAATTAACATTTAGGGTTATGAAAAAATTTTTTACAATCGCATTACTTGCATTAATGGTTCAGTTTTCTTTTGCTCAGGAAGAGAAAAAAGATGAAAAGAAAGGTAAAAGAGATGATATCAATACAATCTTTACTAAAGATAATCTAAAAGTTACAGGTGGATTTATAGCTCCACAAGTAAGAGTTGGGAATGTTCATGAAGATGTTTCAATGATGCTTGGTGGTAAAATTGGAATGACCTTTAACGATAGGTTTTCTTTAGGACTCGCTGGTTACGGATTAACCAATAACAGCAACTTCGATATTAATGTGGGAACACCACAACAAGAACTTGTTCGTCTTGGTATGGGATATGGCGGACTTAATCTGGAATATACTTTATTTACAAATAATAAGATTCATTTTTCAATTCCTGTTTTAGTTGGTGCCGGTGGAGTTTATGTATATGAAGACGATGGGGATTATTTCAATAGTGAATGGGATGAGATTGAGAATAGTGCAGCATTTATTGTAGAACCAGGTATTGATGTGGAACTTAATTTATTTAAGTTTTTCAGAGTAGGTTTAGGAGCAACTTATCGTTATGTTTCTCAAACAGATTTACCAATATCAGATTTATCTGATGAAGATTTATCTGGTCTTATGTTTAATGCTTCATTCAAATTTGGATTCTTCTAGAATTATAAACATATTAATATAATCGAGACTGCTCATAAAGGGCAGTCTTTTTTTATTCCTAAAGAACTACTAAATTTATATTTTGTATTAATCTTGAAATTGCAATGAATAGGATAAAAAAGATAGGATTGATAGGCAGTGGTAAAATGGGATCAGATTTATTTCATTATTTATCTGATTTTGGTTTTCAATTAATTTGGTTTACACGAAATAAAGAGCATAAAGAAGTTCTTAAGAATACTTTTCGAAAAAAGATTAAGAGACAATTGAAACATGGTTTAATTAGTCAGGAAATTTTTGATCTTAAAGAAACTTATCAGATTACTAACAATTTAAATAATTTATCAGATTGTGATTTAATTATTGAGTCGGTAATTGAAGAACGTGATGTAAAGACAGAATTATTTGAAAAACTTGATGCTTTGGTAAAGCCATCTTGTGTTTTAGCAACGAATTCCTCTTCTATTTTGCCATCCGAATTATCAGAAAATGTAGAAAGAAAGAACAGAATTCTGGGTTTGCACTTCTTTTATCCAATTGCATTTAAAAATGTTGTTGAGATTATCGCTTCAAACTACACAGATGAACTATCTATTGAGAAAATGAAACTATTTCTTGATGAGATAAAAAGGTTTTATATCCTGCAAAATGAAAACGATGCCTTCATTCTGAATCGATTTTTGCTCCAGATACAAATAAAGGCATTGGAAATAGTTCAGCAAAAGGGAATCGGTTTTAAGCAATTGGATCAAGTATCTAAAAATATCATCCCAGAATTTGGATTGTTTGAAGTTATGGACAGTGTTGGGCATAACACGATGTATAATGCCATACTTAATTACTCCAGGATGGATGAGGATAAAAGCAAGTATAAAGCAATACTAAAAGAATTGAAAATGAGATATCCTAAATCAGGATCATTAGAACATTCATTATTTTATGATAGTGATATGAAAGAAGGAATCATTGAAGGTGATTTATTAGTAGAAGTAGAAGAAACTATAAAACAAAATGCTCAGTATTATTTCGAGGAATATTCTAAGAAATATGAACTCAATATCTTTAATTTAAAGAAAGGACTGGAAGAATTTTGTGGGCTTCAACTTTAAAACGTTTAACAACAATCTATCTACTATAGAATTATCATTTATTTTATTATTTTTGGGGTCACCTAACTTGTAAACGATTAAAATTTAATGGCTAATAAGGTTGTAGTTACCGGGTTTAACATGTTAACGGCATTAGGCTTGGACTGGGAGGAAACCTGGGAGAATATTAAGAAAGGGAAAAGTGGAGTAAGAAAAATATCATTGTTCGATGCTTCAGAAAATCAAACGCAAATAGCAGCTGAACTACCAGTTGAATTTGGTGAAAAATTTTCATCCATCATCAAAAAACGTATAGCTAAACAAATGACGCGAGTTACACAGATGTCATATGTTTGTGCTGTTGAAGCAATAGAAAAACATAACATTGATTTTGATCAGTTTGATAAGAAGAGAGTTGGTGTAATACTTGGTGTGGTAAATACCGGGGATTCGAGCTCAGAAAAAGGAACTGATCCTAAGAATTTAATCATAAAACGCATGAATAATGCTATGTCGGCATGGATAGGAATGCGTTATAATATAGAAGGGCCTAATTATACAACTTCGTCTGCTTGTTCATCGTCGGCATTTGCTACAGCATTAGGATATGATGCCATTAAAGCAGGTCGAGCAGATATGATGATTGTTGGTGGTGCCGATTCTATTATTAATAAGGAAGAAATAGAAGGATTTAACGAAATATATGCTCTTTCTGTTGATAATGATCATCCTGAAAAAGCAAGTTGCCCGTTTTCTAAAAAACGAGATGGTTTTGTCATAGGAGAGGGTGCCGGTATGATGATATTAGAGTCGGAACAATCGGCAAAAGCTCGCGGTGCAAAAATTTATGCTGAATTGGTAGATTATGCTTTTACCAATGAATCATACAATATAATGGCTCCAAAACCAGGAGGTGAAGGAATGGCCGATACCATGGAAATGGCACTTAAAAATGCTAATATCTCAAAGGATGAAGTCAACTATATTAATGCTCATGGAACTTCAACCATGTTAAATGATATGTACGAAACACAAGCCATTAAAACCGTGTTTGGCAAACAAGCTTATCATATTCCTGTTTCATCAACCAAATCGATGACAGGACATACGATTGGTGCAGCGGGAGCTATTGAAGGTGTTTTAAGTGTTTTAGCTATCCATGAAGGAATTATACCTCCTACCATAAATTATGATGAACCAGATCCGGAATTGGATCTTGATTATGTTCCTAACGAGGCTCGTAAACAAGAAATTAATATTGCTTTAAGTAATTCATTTGCATTTGGTGGACATAACGTAACTTTGGTGTTTAAAAAATACTAAAACACTTATAGGTTAACCAGTTATATAAGTAATTAGATGCTTATATTAATCCAAAACAGATGGCAATAAAACTTGGACCATTTAAACCTCCATGCAAGATTACTCCAAGCCAGGAATTCTTTGTTTTTTGTACAATATACGATTGAATAAAAAGGATAGGTATTAAAGTAATGAGCAATTGCCATCCAAAAGCAATATGAAATAAACCCCAACCAAAACCATGTATAAGCCAGGTATATTTGCCAAAAACAATTTCTTGCCTGGGCATCATAACTCCTCTCCAAAGAAACTCTTCACCCAGAATGTTTAATATCCAATATGGCAACCAAACTATTAAAAGCCAATAGCGTCCTTTAGAAAGAGGCTCAAACGACATGAATGCAGGAGAGTGATCAAATTCACCTATAGTATGTTCTAATATTTTCATTATGATTCCGCTAAAAACGCTAATCAGTGCAAGACCAATTAAAGCCCAAATCAAATCTCTTTTCGTTATTTTACGAAATCTTAAACGTTCTATCCATGTTTGTTTTGATAACTGATATCCTTCTGATCTTAATATAAAAATACCCGTAAGAATCAAGGGAGTAAATATTCCTAATCCTCCAACAATAAACCAAAATAAAATGGTTTCCTGGCCAGTTATATTGCTTAGAAATGGGATTAAGTACTTGGTTAAGCAATATATTAAAAGAGCAGCAGGAATATAAATAGCGAATGAAGCTAATAGTCCAAGTTTTTTTATTGTTGTTTTCATACTCGATATTGTTTCTGACTGTTTCTAATTTACATTTAATTATCTAATAAATAGAGATATTTACTAATACCCGAGGTAATTGCCCATGAATCATTTTCATAGTTATAACCCGTTGTAACAATCACAACATCTAATTCAGGAATAATATAAATAAATTGACTACCCCAACCATTTGCCCAAATGGTTTTATATGAATGTTGATTAGATTTCAAGGTGATATCCCACCATTGGTAAGCGTAATCATCACCTACAATATGTGTTTTTGTTTTTGAAGTGGTTGATTCTTTAATCCATTCTTTAGAGACTATCTGTTTATTGTCATATTTTCCTACATTTAAAACCATCATGCCTATCTTAACCATATCGATTGGAAGCATTTCAAGTGATCCCCCCATACAAGGATAACCTTTTTGCTTAAAAGTGTTCCAATCATAGTTTTTAATACCTAATGGCTCGAATAGGTATTTGGTAGCAAAATCATCGGCAAACATGTTTGTTTTTGATTTAATGATTGCTCCCAGCAATTCAGTATTGCCACCATCATAAATAAATTCTTTACCAGTTTTATGGCTTATTTCTCTCTTTAGAGTAAAATCAACTCTATCATAATCTCTGTAGGGCTCATATTCTGCTGAATAACCCGATGTCATGGTTAATAAATGTTTCAGAGTAATCTTTTTATAATCATTGGATTTTAAATGATCGTAGGTTGGAAATAGTTTATAAAGAGGTTCATCTAAATTTGTAATCTTTCCCATATCTTTCGCAATTCCTATCAATAAAGAAGTGATGCTTTTAGTTGAAGATTCAATTTGATGTAAGTCATTTCGTGTATATCCATAAAAATATTCTTCGCAGATTAATTGACCATTTTTCATTAAGAGAAATGAATTAATTCTACCATATTCATTGTTAATTATTTCTGGAATTAAAGAATAAATAAAAAGGGAGTCATTAACTGATTTGAAATAAGAAGTTTTGATTTTACCATCTATTTCTTCTGGTACTTTATAATAATACTCATAATCTACAGAAGTGCAGTTAGGTTTTGCTTGTGTTAGATATTTTTGGATTTGATTGTTCTTATTTAAAGTTACAGAATCAAATGGTTCTCCTTCACAACTAAAACCGCCATGAATTAATTGATCATTCATAAGCTTACCTGAGTAAAAGCAATTCCATCCAGGAATATAAAAACGTATACTATCTTTTTGCATAGCTACCTGTTCAATTTGGAATTCAGATTCGTAAAAATGATGATTGGTCCAATAGCCTTTGGCAATTATAGAATCTTCAACAGATGAAAACTGTACGTAGAAATTTTTATTAGGATTTTCAGGATGTGGTCCTTCCCAAAAGCCTAGAATTTTTTTTTTATTTACTGAATAATTACAAGCCGAAAAGAAGAACAAAAATAATACGATATATACGCTATACTTTTTCATTATAAACCTGTTTATTATTTAATTAATAACAATAAAGGTATTGAATACTTTTAAATAGACCAAGAACTTCCGATAAACATACTATATGTCTGGATGAAATACTTTTTATATAAAATAATTTGTACTTATTACCAGAATAAAATATACAATATGGCGACGATGGTAGTAATTCCGATTGCTCCAATATTAAATCTTAAACTGGTTCTAAAGATTGATTTTGACAGAATGATTCCTTTTTTATCGGTTTCTTTAGTTTCTAGTCGGCTAACAATAAGCATAATTGCCATAACAACAAGGAAACTATATCCCATCTGGTTTAAGAAAGGCATTTCTGTAAAACTAAATTTAAAGATCATGGCTATAGGAAGGGTTGTAATTGCTCCCCACAGTGCAGCGTTAGCTGTTGTTTTTTTCCAAAATAAACCGAGTAAGAAAATAGCCAGAATTCCCGGACTTACCATTCCGGTATATTCCTGGATGTACTGAAATGCCTGGTCGAGTGTTTGGAGCTGAGGAGCAATTAAAATGGCAATAATCAAAGCAACAATAGCAGTTATTCTACCAATAGTTACTTTTTTATGATCATCAGTTTCTTTTTTTACAATCTGGTTATAAATATCCATGGTAAAGATGGTTGAAGTACTGTTTAACATTGATGCTAGGGAAGAAACGATAGCAGCAGTAAGAGCAGCAAATGCAAGCCCTTTAAATCCATAAGGCAATAAGCTTAATAGCCATGGATAAGCTTTATCGGCCTGAGTAACAGATGGAATATGTTCGGCGATACCATTTCCTAAGCTGGCTAATAATTCAGGATTACCGACAATAACGTATGCTGCAATTCCAGGTACAACAACGATGAAAGGGATTAATATTTTTAAATAACCAGCAAAAATTATACCTTGTTGAGCTTCTTTGATGCTTTTAGCTGCCAAAGCCCTTTGAATAATATATTGATTAAATCCCCAGTAATACAGGTTGGCAACCCACATACCACCAACCAAAACACCAATTCCAGGCAGGTCTGAAAAGTAAGGGTTACCTTTGCTTAAAATCATATCAAATTTATCGGATGCTGAATGTAATACTGTTTTGGCTCCGACGATGATACCTTCGCCCATGCCTACAGCATCTAATGCAATATATGTGGTTAGTAACCCACCGCCAATCAGGAAAATAACTTGAATTACATCGGTCCATGCTACAGCTGAGAGACCGCCATAAATAGAATAAATAACTGCGAAAAGTGCCAGCCCTATAATTCCATACATTAGCGGGATTCCTAAAATAGTTTTTAATGCTAATGCTCCAAGGTAAAGTACCGATGTAAGATTAATGAATATATAAACCAAAATCCAGAATACAGCAAGAATAGTTCGTACTCTATTATCGTATCTCTTTTCCAGAAACTGTGGAATAGTATATATTTTCTTTTCTAAAAATACAGGTAGAAAGAATTTACCAACTAAAATTAAGGTGATAGCGGCCATCCATTCGTAGGATGCTATTCCTAATCCTATAGCAAATCCGGAACCAGACATTCCAATAAATTGCTCTGCCGAGATATTTGCAGCAATAAGCGATGCTCCAATGGCCCACCAAGGTAATGATTTACTTGCCAGAAAATAGTCCTGGGCTGTTTTACTAGTGCCTTTTTTTGTTCGTGACACCCATAATCCTACAAAAATAATTAATAGCCCGTAGCCCGTAAAAATGGCATAATCTATAAATGAAAATCCGGTATTCATGGTTTTTATTAGTTTATAAGTTCAACTCCATTTGTTATTGTAACTGTATATGTATCTGGTGTAATACCAGTTTTATCAGTATAGATATTGGTAATTTTTTGTTTAAACTGTTCTGTTTTTGAGCTTTCAACAATATTGAGAGTGCAACCTCCAAATCCTCCACCCATCATTCTCGATCCTAAAACAAAATCCATGTCTTGAGCCGATTTAGCAAGTAAATCTAATTCAGGACAACTCACCTGATATTGAGTTTTAAGACCTAAATGTGTTTCATAAAGAAGATCTCCTATTTTGTTTAAATCATTATTTCTTAGTTCTTCACTAAATTCAATTACTCGATGATTTTCTTTAATAACATATTCACATCGCTCAAAAATATGTGATTCAAATAGATCTTTTAGTTCGTATAGTTGATCAATGGATGCATCGCGTAATGACTCTATTTGTTGAAATTCCTTCTGAAGTGTTTTGATTCCTGTTTCACATTCTTGTCTTCGTATGTTATATTCCGATGAGGCCAAACTATGTTTGATATTAGAATTTACAAGAACAATAGTATAATTATCCAATTTCATTTTTAAAAAATCTGCTTCGTTGGAACGGCAATCTAGAAGGATTACATTGTTTTCTTTACCAAACATAACAGCATACTGATCCATTAATCCGCATTTAACACCTACAAAATTATGCTCTGCTTTTTGTGCTAACTTGGCCATATAAAGTTTATCAATATTTAGCCCGTATAATGAATTTAATGCATAGATTATTCCACATTCAATAGCTGCTGATGATGATAAACCGGCACCTATTGGAAGGTTACCTCCAAAAACACAATCAAAACCTTGTATATCGTGCTTGTTATTAATTAATTCATAAAAAGAACCAAGCAGGTAGTTAGCCCAGGTTTTTGAGTTTTTTTCAATTTCACTTGTAGAAACATCTATAGAATCGTTTAAGTTGGCGGCATAAATTCTTATTCTATTTGAATCATTTTTTTGAACAGCCAGATAGATATTTTTATCAATGGCTGCCGGCAAAACAAAACCATTGTTATAATCGGTATGTTCTCCTAGAAAATTGATACGCCCGGGAGCTTTTACTACAATTGGTTCCGATTGATATATCTGGATAAATTTTTCTTTTATGTCAATGTAATTCATACTTATTGTTGTTGATAGAGTAATAATAGATGTGCTGCCGACCAGCTAAAATGGTTCACACGCATACCTTCCCCGGTAAGTGGCCAGTAATTTTCTCTTATTGGAGCTTGTTGTTTTAATCCTTCAAGCCTGTTGAAAACCTGTAATGTATATTCATTAGCTTCGAAAGTATATCCATAATTATTTAAAGCTGTGATGGCAAAGTAAACCTGATCAAGCCAAATAGGTCCGCGCCAGTATCCTTCCGAAAATTCAGGATCATCTTTGGGTGCTGTAGGGAAGGGGATATAGGTGCAAAACTTGGATGTATCGAGCATAATCTGACTTACTGTTTTAGCTTTTTCAGCCGAAGCCAATTGTGTAAATAAAGGAATCCATCCTTCAGGGCCTTGTACCGGAACTATTTCGCTGGTTTGTAAATTAATATCATAATAGTATCCTGATTGTATATGATACATTTTTGATTCAATCAAATCTTTAATTTTAGAAGCTTCTGAGGTATATTTTTCGAAGTTATTCTCAAGCCCTAAGATATTAGCCATTTTAGCAATCTGTTGTTTTTCGAAATACAAGTAAGCATTTAAATCGACAGATTCCTGGCTAAAAGCATAATTGGCTTTATTAATTTTTACAATAGTAGAATTGTCAAAACGAATGGCATTATCCATTCCACTTTCCCATTTGGCAGCAATCAAACTACCATCCGATGATCCATATTCGCATAATGAGTTATGGTTTAAATCGCGATATTGATACCACCATTCGTGATATTTTAATAGTTTTGGATACATTTCTTTAACAAAAGCAGTGTCTTTTGTTTCTTTAAATACTTCCCAAATAGCCCAACCAGATAAAGGAGGTTTTGTGTTTAGCCAATTATTATAAGTGCTGTCAGAGTATATACAGTCAGCAATCATTCCATCTGTATTTTGATAATCGTACATGGCACGAATTTGATTTTTGGCAAGTTCTGGTTCAAATCTTACCAAAGCAACAGCATGTTTCCATGAATCCCAAGCCCAAAAACCATTGAAATAATTTACCGATGCTGATGGGAACAATCCATCGTGAAATAAATCTCCATACGGGCAACGCCAATTATTGATTAATGTTTCAACCGATTTTACTGCAATATGTTGATATTCCTTTTTATTACTCCAATCTGCATTGCTTTCTAATGCTTTGTTTAAGTAATTGTTCCACCTTTTATTGTTTTGTTCAAGATATATTACAGGATTCTGAATAATATCCTGATCAATCAGCTGTGAAGATATCTTAGTGTTATCATCATTAAAAGATACTAATGCTGAAATAGAAATGGTTTCTGATAATTTCATTGGAGATAATATACAAGTATACGTTGTATCAGTATGACTTAAGTTTTCTGATATGTTGTTTTGATGAAATAAGATATTCAATTCGGAATTATAAGCAGATTCTTTTATAACTATTTTATCGGTAGCAGGGATTATATTTCCTTCGCTTGAAAATACCGAACCCGACCATTCCGGATATACTTTCGTATCAGTATTAAAATCTTTAAATTCGATATGGATTAATGACTGATTGGAAGAAACAAATATCAATGTTAATTTGGCTGAAAAATTTGGATAATTTATTTCCTGAACCAGTTTTCCCGGATAATAAATAGAATTAACCGATTGCTGATTAATTGGATTTAAATCTTTATCGTAAAACTTAAGATTAAGAATAGATTTACCTAACCAACGCCCATTAGTCATTAAGAATGGGCCGCTAATTCCAACTTGATTGGAATCAGGTAATGCAAAACCGAACCATGCTCCTTGATCAGCAAAGAAAAAAGAATCCCAATCGACTGGTTTTGCTGGTGTATTTTGTACATCTAATACATTTGGAAAAGTATCCTGCAAATTTACTTGTTGATGATCTTGAGTTTTACAATTCGTTAAAATCAAAAGCAAGCTTGCTAATAGTAGGTACAAGCTATTTATTTTTGATATATGTTTCATTCGCTGATGTTTTATTTAAATCGATTGGAATAATCTGATATTTATAAGAATATTTTTTAGCAGGAAGAGTATACTGTTCATGAGTTCTGGCTCCCCAGGTATTATCTCCGCCAACACCCATTTGTTGGTAATCGATATTTAAACTAATAATATCTCCTTTTTTTACCTCATTACCATGACGAGGGGCTATTTTATCATGCCTTTCTAATAATCTTTTATCAAGTTGTTGAGCATTGATATTTAATAAATCATCGCCAATAAACATAAGTCCTTTGCCTTCTTTATTATGTAAAATTAGCCAACGAACATCTGTTTTATTTCCTGTTTCTTGTGGGCGAACATAGGGATGATATTGCTCCCAAACAGTGCTGTTATAGGTGCTAATTTTGGCTCCTGTTTTTCTGTCCCAATAAGACTCATATGGACCACGACCATACCATGATATCCGATCAAACTCTTTTTTAAGAATAAGTTCATTTCCAAAACGAGGTAACTCAGGTAATTTATTATTTTCCGGCTCAAAATAGTTTTCTATTTCTATTTTGCCATTTCCCCAGATATTATAATTGATTGAATAGTGTGAATTTGTTTCGCTATCATACAGTTTTACCTTGACTTTAACGGTTTTGCCATTTTCAGAACTATGAATTTCGGTTACCTTAAGTCTTTCAAAGTAATTTTTCCATATGCCACATCTGGCGGGCATGTTATTACCCAAGTCATTATCCGTGGGAGCCCTCCATAAATCAGGCTTTGGTCCTATATTAAGATACTCTGATTTTTCATATTTATAGGATGTAATAAGCCCGGTTTGTTTATCAATTACAATGCTTAAATTTTTATTAGTTACCTGAATGGTTGATTGATCTTCTTTAAATTTAAATTTCTTATAGCTTATTTTTTGTGATGACTCCTTCTTATTAATTGGTAATGTAAATTGATCCCATGCTACTTCATGACCAGCCGGAACCAGAAACTTATCCTTTTTACGTTTGGCAATAAGAGTAACAATATATTCCGTATTTGCTAAAGGATTTTCGACATTAATATTTGGAGTGATCGAAGTGCTGGCATGTGCAGGAACATCAATGTTTGGAATTGTTCCTTCCTGGATTTTTATTCCATTTGCCATAAGTTCCCAGTAGAAATTAAATTCATTTAAATTGGTAAAGTCATATTTATTTTGAATCTCAAAAGTTTTATAATCTTCTGTTTTGAACTTAATGTTTTGATAAACTTTTTTTACTTCCCATATGTGTGGATTAAAATTTCCATCGGCTTGTATCAGTCCATTAGCACAGAAATTAGAGTCGTTCATATGTTCTTCGCCAAAATCACCTCCATAGGCCCAGACCGGAACCGAGTTTATTTCTTTATAAATGGTCTGGTCAATCCAATCCCAAATAAAGCCACCTTGCAGAATTGGATATTTTTCTATTACATCCCAGTAATCCTGTAAATTACCAACACTATTTCCCATAGCATGAGCATATTCGCATAAAATAAGAGGTTTATCTCTATTTTCTGATACATATTTTTTTAGAAAATCAATATTGCGATACATCGGGCAAACAATATCGGTATGATCTTCGTACCAGGCAGGCTGATATTGAACTGGTCGGGAAGAATCTTTCGATTTGATGTATTTGTAAATGATGTTAAAATTTTCTCCATCACCGGCTTCATTACCTAATGACCAGATGATGATACTTGGGTGATTTTTATCTCTTTGAATCATTCTGTTTGCTCTATCGATAAATGCTTTCTCCCAGTTTTTATCATTGGTTAGCATTTCATAACTCTGTTCATGATATTGCATTCCATGTGCTTCTATATTGGCTTCATCAATAACATATAATCCATATTTATCGCATAGGTCGTACCAATAAGAATCGTTGGGATAATGACTTGAGCGTACAGCATTGATATTAAATTGCTTCATTAATTGGATGTCTCGTTCCATATTTTCACGCGAAGCATATCGTCCTTTATAAGGATCAAATTCGCAACGGTTAACACCTTTGATATAAATTGGAACTCCATTTACAAGCAATTGCTTGTTCTTAATTTCAATTTTTCTAAATCCGAATTTTTGACTTATAATTTCAGGTTTAGGCGATCTGTTTGTTTTTAGTTTTGCAACCAGAGTATATAAGTATGGATTTTCAGCATTCCATTTTGTTGGATTTTTAAATCTGTAATTAAAGTCAAATGTTTTAGTTGCTTTTATTACATCAATGCTTAATGTAGTATCAATAATTACCTTGTATTCATTATCGGATAATTGAATTTCCAATTTTGTGTTTTTGATTTCTTCGGATGTGTAATTATGAATATCGAACTGAGCATTAAGCATCCCGTTTTTATAAAAGCTGTCTAGTTCAGGTTTAAGAGTAATATCAAAAATAGATATATTATTTTTTGTATAAATGAACACATCGCGTTCTATACCACTAATACGCCAGGTATCCTGACCTTCGAGATAACTTCCGTCGCTCCAGCGATAAACTTCCAGTGAAACTGTATTTTCTCCTCCTTTCAGATATTTTGAGATGTTAAATTCAGATGGAGTTTTACTTCCCTGGCTATATCCAACTTTTTTGCCATTAATCCATAAATAACAAGCTGAACGTACCGACCCAAAATGAATATAAACTTGTTTGTTTTCCCAGTCAGAAGGTATGATGAAAGTTCTTTTGTATGAACCAACTGGATTATAGTTTTTATCAAAATACGGTGGGTTAGGAGTAAAGGGGTATTCCTCGTCTAAATAGTATGGTGTTCCAAAACCTTGTAATTCCCAGTTTCCAGGCACTTCTATATCATCCCAGGCTGACACATTGAAATCGTTTTTATAAAAATCGACAGGTCTTTCATCTGGATTTTTTGAATAATTAAACCTCCATGTTCCGTTCAGGCTTTGATAGTTTGATGAAGATTGATAATTTATATCAAAAGCTTGTTGCTGATTATCATATGGAATAAAAAGAGTATGAGGTTTTTCTTTATTTCTTTCTAAAATTTGCGGATTTTCCCAATCGTTTTGAGCAAAAGCTGCAAAAAAACATATTGGTAAGAGTAATGAAAGTAAATATCTCATTTTTTTAAGCTATAGAGTTTAAAAATTAATTTTATAGATGGTTTTTTGTTGATATGTTTCACCAGGTTTTAACATTGAATTTGTAAAGTTAACATGATTTGGACTATCGGGAAACTGTTGGGCTTCAAGACATAATCCCTGAAATTTATTGTATGTTATCTTGTTTTTTCCTGTAAACGAACCATCGAAACCATTTGAAGTATAAAACTGCATGCTGGGTTCTGTAGTAAATACCTGAAGATTAATAGGATTATTTTTTACACTGATTTCAGCTGCTAATTTCAAATCTTTCCTGCTTTTTTTTAAGATATAGCAGTTATCATAACCACCTTTAATTATCACTCCACTATCATTTAATAATTTAGGAGTGTTTAAATCGTAATCCGTTCCATTAGTTTTGATTATTTTACCACTAGGAATATTCATTTTATCAACTTCTAAAATGGAATCAGAATTTAGTTTAATGGAATGATTTAGTATATTTTTCTCTTCACCATTTAAATTAAAATAAATATGATTAGTGAGGCTTATTGGTGTTGTTTTATCTGTATGGGCCATATATTCTAATTTTATCTCATTGGTATCGCTTAAAGAAACCAAAAGTTTAATAGAAAGGTTTCCTGGATATCCTTCAAAACCATCAGGACTATAATGACTAAAAAGCACAGCATTTTTAATTAATTCATAATTCCAGATTATTTTATTTAACCCTATATTTCCTCCATGTAAGTGATTGTTACCTTCGTTTTGAGTGAGCTGATATTTAATTTTGTCAATATAGAATTGACCATTTGCAATTCTATTTGCAAATCTGCCGATAGTAGAACCAAAATAATATCTCTCTGGTAAGTGATGATTCTTTAATAATTCATCTATATTCTGATATCCTAATGTAATGTCTTTTTTATTCTTGCTATCAGTAGGAACCAATATGGATATAATTGTAGCACCATAGTTAGTTAGCACGACTTCACATCCGTTTTTATTTATCAAACTCAGAACAGTAATATTCTGATTGCCAAACTTTATTTCTTTAATAATATGAATTTCCATTGATACAAAAATAAAATAAAAATACATACCAGTACATACCAGTAGGTTATTTTTGTTGATTTTTTTAACTAAATTTGACCAGCATTTATAAAATTTAACAATCACAGCTTTTGGAAAATATAATCCATATAGACAATAACTTACAAACTCCTAAATACAAACAGATCGTCAACTCAATTTATCAAGCTATTGAAAATGGTTTACTATTAAAAGGCGATAAGATTGATTCAATAAATACGATATGTAAAAGATTTTCCTTGTCAAGAGATACTGTTCTGGTGGCTTTTAATGAATTAAAGGCTAAAGGGATTTTGATGTCAACACCAGGGAAGGGATATTATATTAAGAGTACAAATATTAATTATAATGAAAAAGTTTTTCTATTGTTTGATGAGTTGAATGCTTTTAAAGAGGATCTTTATAATTCATTTCTAAATAGTTTAAATAATAAAGCTAAAGTTGACATTTATTTTCATCATTTTAATAAGAATGTTTTTAATTCCCTTATAAAAGATAATATTGGTCATTATACAAAGTATGTAATTATGCCGGCATCTTTTCAGAATTTTTATCCATTGTTAGATGAACTTCCTCAAGATAAAATATATATTCTTGACCAGATTAAACCCGAATTTATAGAGCGTTATCCTGCAATATATCAGAATTTTGAGAAGGATATGTGTGACGCTTTACATTCAGGCAGTAAATTATTAAGTAAATATAAAAAGCTCATTTTGGTTTTTCCGGGAGGTAAAGAACCTAAAGGGCAACAAAGCGGATTTTTAAAATATTGTACTGATAATAAATGGGAGCACGAGATTATTGCAAACCCGTTTAAAAGAAATATACAAAAAGGAGAAGTTTATATTGTCCCTAACGACAGACATTTGGTTTATCTTGTAAAGAAAGTTAATGATAAAAATCTTAAGTTGGGAGAGGATATTGGTATTATTTCTTATAATGATACTCCATTAAAAGAAATTGTAGAAGGAGGAATAACAACGATATCTACTAATTTTAAGAAAATGGGAGAAACTTTGGCTCACTTAATTGAGAATAAAGGGAAGGAGCAAATTGAAAATCCTTGTGCATTAATTATTCGAAGATCTCTCTAGTTTTTTTAAATATAAAGACCTAGTATCTATTCAATTAACACTTATGCTTGATTGTTTTCCTTTCAAAAACAATCTTGCTGGTTTTTCAAAATATAAATAAACAAGTGAAGAAATAGTTATTAATACAATAACATAAGGATAAAAAATATCTTTCGTTTCTTGTCCTTTAAACCAAGGTAAGTACTTTTGGCAAATCTGCAGAACAGGAAATTGTAAGATATAAACTGAATAGCTTATGCTTCCTAAGAATATGAATGGTTTTGACGATAAAAAATCAGCTATTTTTCCTTTGATTAACGTTAAACTATAAACAACTAATATATAAAATGGAACGAGGAGTCCGTTATGTTGGTATTTAAGAAAGTTAAAATTCTTAAATGCAGCATATAATAAGAATAATCCAATAGCTAATGTAGCTGAAAATATGTACCTTCTACTAACCTTCAATAACCACTGATAATTCTTAATTAATAGAATTCCAAAGTTTATTCCAATAACGAAAGTAGCTAGGTGCAGTAAAGGGAAATATTTTATAAAATTATCAGGCATTCCGTCATTTTTCAGTCTAATGAAAATATATAGATTTAAAATCCATAGTAAAGTTGAGATGGTTAAAAGTTTTTTGTTTGAAAGCTTTCTTAAGATAACATATAACCAGGGAAAGATAAAATAGAAAAAAGCTTCGACAGATAGTGACCATGATGGGTAGTTAACATCTAAAGCCATTTTATATTTCCATGCCTGAAGTAAAAAAAGCGAATGGTAATAAGATTGTATTTGCCATTTAAGGGGAATTGAAGGATCGTATTTAAAATTGAGTATAAAATAGATGATCAGTGCTAATAGATACACAGGTAAGATTCTTGCAGCACGACGTTGCCAGAAATTTTTACTATTGATTCTTTCTGCTAAATTATCTCCTTTTGCACTCGAAATAACGAGAATAAAACCTGATAAGAAAAAGAAATAACTCATGGCAGAAATTAAATCTCCACCCAGAGGAGCTAGTAGTTGAGTATTCATAGGCCAACTAAACAGTCCATAATGCAAAATTACAATAGAGATACTAGCTAAAAACCGTGTAAAAGTTAATTGTGGGATTTGCATTCTCGGGTTACTTTTCTTTCAAATCTATAAACTCAAACTTACATAATGTTTTTTATGGAAACAATACACAGAGTGCATAAAAAACATTTTGGGAGTTCCCTACTATGACTTTTATTTTTGTAATTTCTAGACTAAAATAAAAGTTTTATAGAGGAAATATAGTTAAAAACCTAATGAAAAAGGCATGAACGAAATCGCTAATGCCTTTTGATTTTTAACTAAAAAATATTATTTCTTCTTTCTTTTATCAATAAATACAACTGGTTTACGTTTTAGTTCCGGGAATTTAACTTTATTGATTGATTCCTTAGATTCGAACTGAATGGTAGGAGCAACGCGTAATTTTGCCCTGAAATGGTCCTTAATGTATTTCTCAAAATTCTCAGGTTTATTGCCATTGGTTGCGATACGAATTAAAATATCATCTGTACCTATTTGGTTTGTGGATACTTCAATAATGTAATTTTCTACATAATCCATATCGTTCAAAATATCGTACAATGCAGGAGGATAAAGTGTTGTACCTTTGTATTTTATCATTTCGTTTTTACGTCCAATTACAGGACCTAATCGCATGGAATTTCGTCCGCATTTGCATGGCTCAGTATGATGTTCAACAATATCGCCGGTTTTAAAACGAATTAATGGCATTCCTTCAACACCAAGAGTTGTAATAACCAACTCGCCAGGTTCGCCTTCTTTTACAGGATTATTATATTCATCAACAAATTCGGTAATTAATAACTCCGGACGGTGATGGCCACCAATACCTTCGCCACATTCAGCAAAAGCAGCACCCATTTCTGTTGAGGCATAAGTTGAATACAGTTTAATATCCCATTTGTCTTTAATTCTCTGACCTAATGTATTTAAGGTAAAATCAGGATTCCTTAAGGCTTCGCCTATACAGATCGCTTTTTTAATACTTGAATTTTTATAATCGATACCATTAGCTTCGGCATATTCAATTAATTTTAATATAAACGAAGGTACGGCAATCAAGGCATTGGGTTGTATTCTGCGAATGGTATCCCACTGTAGCTCAATCATACCGTTTCCAACACGAACCATTCCAGCTCCCAGCTTTTTTATTCCGAGAAAATAGGCAAGTCCTGCCATAAATCTACGGTCTAATGTCACCATTAATTGATAGATATCATCAGGATTACCATCAGAACATTTAAATGAAATATATTCATTATATGCTAGTCGATCCAAATCAGCATCAGTCATTGCAAAGGTTACTGGATCGCCTAGTGTTCCGGATGTTGTGATATAATCAACAATTTGGCGCTTATCTACACAAATAAAATCATCGTTTTGTTCGTAAAGATCATCTTTAGTAGTAAATGGCAGTTTTTGTAGATCTTCAATAGATTTTATATCGTTAATATCAATACTATACTCCTTAAATAGTTCGGAGTAGAACTTTGAGTTTTTATTAACGTATCCAAGAAGTTCTTTCAATTGTTTTTCCTGAAATATTTTTATTTCTTCTTTTGATTTATGATCTATATCTAAAGGGAATTTTTGCATTTTATTTTAATTAAGAAAACTTCAAATTTAATATCTTAATTGGGAATCAAGAAGAAAACAGGAATTAATTTGAATTTAAAAAAGTCATCATTCGTAATTATAAATTTTATAAAGGTTTTGAAAAGTTGTATTTGGGTTAAACAGGTATGCTAAAATAGAAAGTAGAACCTTTACTTATTTCGCTTTCGAACCAAATTTCTCCATTAAGTAATTGTATCAAATCTTTACAAATGGCTAAACCTAAACCCGTTCCCCTGTAAATAACATTTTTATTTATGTTTATTTTGATAAATCTATCGAAAATCGATTCTGCTTTTTCTTTTGATATGCCTGTTCCACTATCTTTTACGAAAAAAGTAACATATTCTGGGCTTTCGCATTTGTATCCGAATTCTATAAAGCCTTTTTCTGTAAATTTTAACGCGTTATCTAACATATGCGAAAGGATTTTATTAATTCTTATAGAATCAGAATTAATGTAAAATTTATCAGAATTCGATTCAAGGTTTAATTTTAACTCTATATTTTCTTTGTGCTCAGATTCATTTTTTAAATCATTAAACGTATCTAGTAGTTTTTTAAGCAGTTCGTGAATATCAAATTTATCTTTATGTAAAATAAGCTGATTAGTTTCTATTTTTGCTAAATCTAAAATATCATCAATTAATTGTAATAAAGAGTTGCAGTTCTGATTAATAAGCGATCTGTAAAGGCTTCTTTGATCGGTAGGTAAATCAGGTTCTTCCAAGACAGCAGAAAATCCTACAATAGCATTCATAGGTGTTCTAATTTCGTGCGATAAATTTGCTAAGAAAGCAGATTTTAAACGATCTGATTCTTCTGCTTTGTCTTTTGCAATTTTTAAATCTACAGTGCGTTCTTGAACTATTTTTTCTAAATGATTTCTATGATGTATTAACTCTTCTTTTTGACCATGCAGTTCTTCGTTTAGTTCTTCTATTTTAGAATTCTTATCTTGTAATACAAGATTTTGTTTTTCTAATAAAATATTTGATTTGCGTTTTTGTTTGTGGCTTTTTAATATTAAAAAAACAATTACAATCATTAATGCAAAACCAGTAATTGATGAGTGTGTTAAAATTGTTTGTTTTTTATCTTTTTCTGCTTGGATTTCCTCATTTCTAAGTTGTTCAAGTTTCATAGCTTGCTTTTCTTTTTCATATTGCATTTTAATTTCAAAACCAGCTATTTTTTTTATGTTACTTTCTCTAATTAAGCTATCACTCATCTGCTTAAATTCAATATAATATTCAAGAGATTGTTTATAGTTTCCTAAGTATTTATAGATTAATGCTAAACCTTCTGTCGAATGAATTATATTTTGGATGCTTCCAATCTCTTTGGAAATTTCATAAGCTTTTAAAAGATTTTTTAGTGACTTATCGTATTTGTCGTTGGTTAAATATAACTTGCCAATACTATTGTATGATTGGGCTAATTCTCTTTTTTCATTAATTATTTTACGTTGTTCTAAACCCAGATTATAAAATTTTAATGCTTTTTCAAATTGTTGTTGTTTTTCAAAAATTTCACCTTTCCCATTATATGACCAACCCAGAACATGCTGAAAATTATATTTCTGTGCAATTTCTATAGATTGATTATATATAGTAAGCGATGAATCTAATTTGTTTTCTTTTGCATAAATTAATGCAATGTTATTTAAAAGTTGCGACGTGGCCCGATTAAGTTTAAGTTCTTTATTTAGTTTAAGAGATAATTTATAATATTTAAGGGCTTTATCAAATTCTTCCAATTCGTAGTAAATTACTCCAATATTATTATAGTTCTGAGCCAGTCCAATACTATCGTTAAATTGTTTTCTTGTTTTTAAAGCTTCTTCGTAATAACCAAGGGCTTTTGCATAGTTTCCTTGGTTTTTATATATAATACCTAAGTTGCTCATACATTGTGCTACACTCCTTTTGTCGCCAAGTTGTTCAACAGCATTTAATGCCTTTTCATAATATTTTATTGCTTCTGTATAATTGCCAAGATAGAGGTATGCATTTCCAATATTATTACTATTAATTGCTATTCCATATCGTTTTTTTAATTTGGTATTAATTAGCAATGATTTTTTATAGAGTTCAATAGATTTTTGGTAATTACATTTTTTAAATTGTATATTTCCTAATACAAATAGACTATTTAATTCCCCAGTTTGATATCCAATTGATTCTGAAACTTGTAATGCTTTACTTACATAATCATAACTTTTATCAGTGTCGATTGCAATAAGTTTGTCGGCTATTTCATTTAAAAGATTTACATAAATTGAGTCTTTGCTAGTTTGATTATTTAATTGATTTATTAAACTATCAATTTTAGGAGTTTGAGAAAATGAAATAAAACTTAGATACAAAAAATAAATAATAAGAAATACTAATGTTTTTATATAAAAAGATTTATACATTTCATTAGGGATTAGTTTATTTGTAAAGTATAAAAAAATATAAACCTTTACAAATTACTTTGGATAGTTTTGATGAAAGTAATTAAAACAAAAAGGTTTAATAAATTAATTATTAAACCTCATAATGTAAACTAATAACTTTTAAATTGTCTATTGTGCTCTTTTTTTGTAATAGGCTGCTTTTTGTTTATCGTCGTAACGAGTATATATCCTGCTTAAATAATCTGCATATTCAGGTTTTGGATCTATTTTATAAAGTTTCAGATATAGATCTCGTGATTTTTTAAAGTTCGGCCATACCTGGTCAAGAGCTTTTAATAGTCTTTTATATTGTTTGCTTGTTCTTTTATTTTTGTATGCTTTCATTTCTGTAACATAAAGATTTTCAGCTTTCCAGAAATATTTATCGGCATAGTATTCAAGTGCGATCATATTATTTGCATCCAGCTTTGTGATTTGTTTTGCCAGTTCATCACATTTAGCTGTGTTGTTTAGACCTTTATTGATAAGTAAATAGTTACTAAGTAATTCAGGATCTGATTTTGCAGTTGAATCAATATCGGCCCATAGCGTAACTCCATAATCCCAGTTTTCACTTTCTACATAGGTTTCCATTAAGCGATTATCCATATCATTAATTTTTTCTCCTTGAGGAAACTTTTCATGATATGTTTCCAATGCAGTTATTTCTTTTGAAAGATTGTCAATACTTTTATAAACTTTGGCAAGATATTCATACATCACAGAAGAAGCATATTGTAATCCCCTTGCAGATTCTAAATATTTTCTTGCTTTATCAACCTGGTTTAATTCAAAAGCAGCTTTCCCTGCACCAACATATATTGGTCCTTTGGCTTTCTTACCTTTACTTTCTTTATCAATTATAATGGGTTCATAGATATTTAAAGAAGCTTCGTAATTTCCTTTTTGATATTCTGCTTCGCCTTCTGTAACTTGTGTTGAACTTGATAATCCTGCACATGAATGAATGGTTAATATAATTGCAAATCCGATAAGTAATTTAAAGAGTTTCATAGTAAAATTTATTTTTGTAAGGAGGCAAAAGTAAGATAATTTTTTAAACTACCTTATTATGCAACTGCCATATCTTTTTGAAAGATAATTTCAAATTGAAATAAATGTTATTAACATTTAATTTTTCAGATATCATCGGCTATTCGTTACAGAAATCTATGAGTAATGTTTAAAACTCAATTTTAATTCAAAGATAAATGTGATTAAAATTGTATGAGTTTATTGGTTTCCATAAAAGGAATTAAAAGGGAATCCTGTTCAAAGCAGGAGCTGTCCCCGCAGCTGTAAGTTCAAAAAGCTGTTTAACATAAAACCACTGTTTCGAAAATTATAGGAATGGGAAGGGAGTTAAACAACGAACAAGCCAGAAGACCTACCAATATTTAAACTGTAGCTTTCGGGTGAAAGGCATTGGCAGGATCAATTTCCCTACCTTTTCCAAATCCGAAGCTGTATTATTAACTATTTAAAATTTAAAAAATGAATGCAGCTTTAGAAAAATCAATTATTAAGCGCGATGGAAGAATTAATTCTTTCGATAGTGAAAAAATCTCTTTTGCAATATTTAGAGCATTAAGAGCCGTTGGTAAACCAGACAGAGTTTTGGCAAATAATTTAACAAGCAAAGTGCTTGAAAGAATTGATTTTAATAATAAGGATATTCCTACGGTTGAGATGGTACAGGATCTGGTTGAGAAGACTTTATTTGATAACCAGGAGTTCGAAGCTGCTAAAGCGTACATTATTTATCGTTATCAACATCAGAACATAAGGGAAACAAAAGAAATCTTTTCAAATATTGATATCATTGAAAATTATATTTCTTTAAACGATTGGAGAATTAAGGAAAGTGCTAATTCAACCTATTCATTACAGGGATTAAATCAGCATGTTTCAACCATATTGAGCTCACAATACTGGTTAAATCAGATATATCCAAAAGAAATTGCTCAAGGACACAAGAATGGTAATTTTCATATTCACGATTTGGGATTTGTGAGTGTATATTGTGTTGGTTGGGATTTAGAAGATTTGTTATTAACCGGATTTAAAGGTGTTGAAGGAAAAACTCAAAGTAATCCACCAAAGCATTTAAGAACTGCCTTAGGACAAATTGTGAATTTCTTTTATACAATGCAAGGTGAAGCTGCCGGAGCACAAGCTTTTTCGAGTTTCGATACGTATTTAGCTCCATTTATTCGTTATGATAATTTAAATTATCACCAAGTAAAGCAGTGTTTACAAGAGTTTTTCTTTAACATCAATGTGCCAACACGTGTAGGATTTCAAACACCGTTTACAAACATCACAATCGATCTGAAAGTTCCGGGTAATTTGAAAGATCAACCTATCATAGTGGGAGGTAAAGTTTTGGAAGAAACTTATGGTGATTTTCAGAAAGAAATGGATATTTTCAACAAAGCTTTTGCGGAAGTAATGCTCGAAGGCGATGCAAATGGAAGTGTGTTTTCTTTTCCTATTCCAACCTATAATATCACGAAAGAATTTGAGTGGGATAATCCAGAGTATGATTTGATTTGGAAAATGACAGCTAAGTATGGGATTCCATCATTCTCGAATTTCGTAAATTCAGATTTAAGTCCAGATGATGTGCGAAGTATGTGTTGTCGCTTGCGATTAGATAAACGTGAGCTGAAGAGTAGAGGAGGAGGTTTATTTGGAGCAAATCCATTAACGGGCTCTATTGGGGTGGTTACCATGAATTTACCAAAATTAGGATACGAGTCGGGTAATGAAGAAGAGTTCTTCCAACGATTAACACGTTTAATGGAGCAGGCAAAAAATAGTTTGGAAATTAAACGTAAAGTGATAGAGAGGTTAACAGATCAAGGACTTTATCCATATTCTAAATTCTATCTAAGGAATTTATATAAAAAGAATAAGAGATATTGGGATAATCATTTCTCAACCATTGGAATTGTTGGTATGAATGAGTGTTGTTTAAATTTTATGGGTACAGAGCTAGGTGAAAAAGCAGGACATAATTTTGCAATAAAAGTGATGGATTTTATGCGAGAAAAGTTAGCTGAATTCCAGGTTGAAACAGGACATATTTATAATTTGGAAGCAACACCTGCCGAAGGTACAACTTATCGATTGGCACGAATTGATAAAATGCAATATCCTGATATTATTGTAGCAAACGAATCAGCAGTTAAAAATGGAGCAGAGCCTTATTATACCAATTCAACTCAATTGCCTGTTAATTTTACCGATGATTTATTTGAAGCTCTTCGTTTGCAAGACGATTTGCAAACAAAATATACCGGAGGTACTGTATTCCACACTTTTGTAGGCGAAAAACAAATGCCCATTGAATCGGTAAAACAGTTAATTAAGAAAATTACACATCACTTCAGGTTACCATATGTAAATCTATCTCCAACATTCAGTATTTGTCCTGAACACGGGTACATTTACGGTGAACAAAAAACTTGTCCGAAGTGCGCAGAAAAAGGTAAACAACAAGAATGTATCGTTTATTCGCGCATTGTGGGGTACTTAAGACCTGTTAGTCAATGGAATGAAGGTAAACAAGCTGAGTTTGCCGACAGAAAACTTTTCGACAAAAAAACGGAAAAGTATGATATAGAAAATATAGAATTATTAGAACCTGCAGCTATTGTTTCATAACTTTGCGGCATTCCAAACAGATTTATTATAGTATTTAATGATAGGCAAATAATAATTGGTCTGCTTGGATTTAATTTTTTATTAAAACTTAAATTATGGAATATTCAGTAGTACAAGTTATTCAGGCAATGTTAGCTCCTGGTTTAATGATTTCGGCATGTGGTTTATTAATTCTTGGAATGAATAATAAATATTCAATTGTTGTAAACAGAATAAGGTTATTAAACGATGAGAAAAGAAAACTTATTCATATGGAGAAGAAGGATGAACTTGATATAAATCGAGAAGAAAATATTACTATTCAGATAGAAAAACTTAACGATAGAGTAAAAATGGTTCGTAATGCGGTTTTCGCTTATTCTGTAGCTGTTGGATTTTTTATCCTTGCATCTATTTGTATTGGAGTAAATTTATTTACACAATCAGAATTTATAGAATCGATTAGTTTGCTGGCTTTCTTGACAGGTATTGTTATGGTATTATTTGGAGTTTATTATGCTGCAATTGAAACCATGAAGGGCTATAAGATTGTTAGTATTGAAATTGACGAGCTGGTATAATGAATATTGGTGGGTTTTTAAAACAGAGTTTTATTGATTATCCCGGAAAAATAGCATCTGTTATTTTTACCAAAGGGTGTAATTTCAGATGCTTTTATTGTCATAATCCAGAGTTGGTTTTGCCTGATTTAATGAAGCAAAATTCAACTTTGGAAGTTGACTATATTATGGAATATTTAATCAAGAATAAAGACTTATTAGATGCTGTTGTAATTAGCGGAGGAGAACCTACTATTCAAAATGATTTGCCGAAATTTATTGCAGAAATCAAAGAATTAAGTTTACTGGTTAAGTTAGATACGAATGGTACAAATCCTAAAATGCTTGCCAAGCTAATAAGAGATAAGCTGGTTGATTATATTGCTATGGATATTAAATCGAGATTAACCCTTCAGAAATATCAGGAAATTGTTGGAGAAGAGTTTTCGTTAACACAGATGGATCGGGTGAGAGAGTCAATACATTTAATTCAGAATTCTGATATTGAATATGAATTCAGAACAACTCTTGTATCACCAGATCATACTGTTCAAGATGTTTTGGAGATATCAAAGCATATAAAAGGGAATTATTATATTCAAACACTTCGGAAAGATAAAACACTTAGTGATGTTACCAATAAATCAAGCATTTTAGAATTAGAGATTAATGATAAAATTACCAAACATCATCAAGAATTAAATATTCGGTTTAGAAACTAGTATTTTCCCATGAATTATCATACTTAATAACATATTGTGATAAATTGATGTCATTTAGATCAATTTTACCATCCATATATTTAGCCAACAATTTAAAAGATTCTGTTTTATCTTGTTTTAGAACTAATATAACAGAATTGATAGCCGCTTTTGCACAAATGGGTACTCCTCCTCCTAAATCGGCCCAATGTCCGCCTAATATCAGATTTTTAACCGGGGTTTGATGATGAGCTATTCCGGCTTGCATATTTTCTTTCCCGGGGCGAGCTCCCATCATAGTTCCATTCTTGTTACCGGTATATCGATAATAAGTAATTGGAGTTGATATATCCATAAATTCAATATGATTTCGAAGATTAATTGCGAGCGTATTTTCAACTCTATCAATGATAATATCAGCTACTTCATTTTTAAGCTTCTTATATTTTTCACCACGAATGAAATTGCCATTATTGTCTTTTTCAGTTAACCAATAATTTTTATAATCAATGTATGCTGGAATATAAAGTGTTATGAGTCCTTTTCCTTCTGGTGTAAGTGATTTATCACGTGCTGAAGGAGCTAAAACACTAATGTCGCTAATATGAGGATCACCACCATCGTGTTCCGATCGTTTAATACCCTCTTTTGTAATTGAAATTAATTCCTGATGAATGCCTAAATCTTCTGTTGGGCAATCTAATGCCAATGAAACTGTAAATGCAGAACTGTATAAAACAGCATTGTTGAGCTTCGATTTAAATTTATCAGAGACAATTCCATCCGGAATCATTTTAGTATATAAAGTTTCAATATCGTTGGTTGAAATAATAAACTTGCTTTTTATATTATACTCTTTACCATCTTTTTTGAAACTAACACTTTCACATTTTTTATTTCTTAAATTTAATTTCTTGACTTCAGCATTTAGAATTAACTTATTATCAAGTTTCTTATTTACATGTGTTAACCACTGAATAAAAACACGCGCTCCTCCTTTTTTCGGAATCTGATAACCGTCGTTATATGCCCATGCAATAGGGAATAGACAAGAAAGTAAATCTTTTTCAGAACTATAAAGTTTTTGAAGGTTTTTGTCTTTAAAGAATTTGTTTAGGCCTTTAGGAACTCTATCGCCACTATGAAATATATATTTGATAAGAGGTATTACAAATCGTAAGAGTTTAATCTTGAAAAATGATTTTTCAAATAAAGACATGCTTTCTTCTGTTCGAAACAACTTTGCATATCTTAATGAACCTCGCCCAATTTTTTCTGCTGCTTTGAAGAATTTTTCAATCCCTTTTTTTTCGTGTGGAAAATCTAAAATTAGCTTTTCTTTCAACTCATTAGGATTGTTACTTAAAAGATAGTCGTACGAATCACCTTTAAAACGATGAATATTTTGCATATTCAAAATAGCAGGACTATCAGACCCAATGAGGCTAAATATTCTACCAGCCATTTCATCTTTATTACATTGATTTAACCAATGAATAGCAGTATCGAAATGAAATCCTTTACGGCTAAACCCGGCTAAATATCCTCCAGCATTAGGTTCTTTTTCGATAATACAGCATTTAAGGCCAAATCTTCCTGCAATAGCTGCAGCAGTTAATCCACTTATTCCTGCTCCAATAATGGCTATATCGTATTCGTTTTTATTATAATTTACAGGCATTAAATATCTTATTTTGCAATTAGAGTGTTGTCTATCTTTCGACAGGCTCAAGATGACAATATAGCTTAAATGTCACACTGAGCTTGTCGAAGTGTGATTATTTATCTTTATTCTTTATTTCTTTTATTTTTTCTTCAATACTTTCTCGTTGGTAAATATTAGGGATTTCTTTTTGAAGAGCTTGACTATATTCACTTATAGCTTTGTTTTTCATATTAAAATGCTTCAAATAATCACCAATATATACGTAGGTTTCGAAAAATTCAGGATTTAAACTTTTAATTTCTGCAATGATCTCATCTTCGTTGTTTAACTGAATATTCTTTTTAATTGAATTTTGAAGACTTGCTCTTAATTCTTTAAATCGATTAAAATCTTTGAATTCTTTTGAGTACAAAAATGTATCTGCAGGTAAAGTTAAATCGCTTTCGTATAGTATCTTGTAGTTTTTTGATGTGTCAGGTTCATTAAATACTTTATTTAAATCGTAGCAAACAAATTCACCCAGTTGAAATGGGGAGGTGGATACCCAAAATTTAAGTTCTTCAGGTTTGAAAATTACCGAATGATGCGCAATTAATTGGTTAACTGCTTTTTCATTACCTATTCCAATATTTTCATTATTCAATCCTTTCTGATCACGTAGAATTTTAACAACAGAATTTACATCTAATTTCTGATTTTCATTTAATAACTGTTCAACTCTTTTTAGTCGATATGTTGTTGCATAATCTGATATTTCTGCATTTGTAAATTCTTCTTTCTTCATCTCATTGCTCTGAAAATGGTTGCTACAGATAATGTAATCATCATCAGTTTTATACAAAGCCTGATTATCAGGAGATTTTTCAATAGTTGCTGTTCTTCCGTCTTTTGCAGAACCAATTAACAACGACTCTGATACAAACATTTTTCTTTTCTTAGCAATCTGATAAGCTTCATCAATAGTTGAGGCATATTGTAATATCTCACGTGCTACCAGAGAAACGGGTGTTGCTGCAGAAAATGGAATCTCAGATTTTGCAGCATTTAAGGTAACAGTTAGTCCTTGATCGTTCATCCCCGATGTTGCTCCAATCATACTTCCCCAGGTTATGATCATAAATTTATGACCTTTTTCAGGATTACAGAACATGATGAGTTTATCTTCTGCAAATTCATCACCTACATAGAAATCAAAATTACGTCCAATAATTAAAGAACTATCTGCTGATCTGGAATCCCAACCGGAAAAGGCAGTGCAAGCAACCAGGTTCATATTTTGCAATGTATGACCAATGTCGTGTGCTGCATGATAATTTAGCATACGCTGATAATTTGGAGCTACAAAATTAAATTCATCTGAAGTGGATAGAGAAATACCGTAAATTTCTTTTTGATATTCATCGATAATATGTTCATCGATGTTCCGATTAAAGAATGCAATAAAGCTTCTTAAAAACTTTAAATATGATTCGGAAGGAATCATTATCTTGATTTGATCAACAAATGCTTTTTCTTGCTTGTAAATAAGTTCTTTTGCCAGTTTGCCATTGATAACACCACGTTCGTATGCATCGCCTTCAATATACATTTCCCATAAGCCAAACTTGTTTTTTTGTAACCAGTTGTTGTTGATATAGTAAAAGTTTGAATCAACCTGGGTTCTTTGCAAGTTTTCAATCTGAGCATTTGAAATGTCCGGAGTATCAATCTTTGCAGAAATACGGAAGATAAGAATCACAATAAATAAAATTCCTATTAGTATAAGAATAGCCTTTAATAATCCTTTTAATATTTTTATAATACTACGCATAGTTAATTTTTTTCAATAAATACTCCATTCCCAGCATTTCGGTACAGGTTAAAACCGATGCAACAGTTGTTCCTAATACTCCGTGTATATTTACATTCTGCCCGCTTAAAAACAAGTTTGGTATTTTTGTTTTTGGCGATATTCTTGTTTTTAAAGCATTATTACAATCATGTAATATACCATACATTGAACCTTCTTTAGTTCCGGTATACTCTTTCAGGGTAAGAGGAGTAGATGTGTAATAATTTTCGATACTATTTTTAAAATTCGGAAACTGCTTATTTAGTTCGTTAATTAATTTTTCTGCTTTTTGTATTTTAAAATCTTTGTATGCATTTCCTCGGTTTCCTATACTTGAATTCTCCCATTTTTTTACTTCTTCGTATTTCATATATGTCATGATAGAACCTGTTTCAGCATATTGTTTCGATTTACTCGAAGGAGGAGTTAAGAATAAATACTTTTGAGGCCACTTATTGGCATTATAATTAGCTATATTCCAAACACTATCTTCGTTAAAATGATAAAAATTATAGTTTAGATATTCGAAGTTGCCAGGTTTAAAATCAATATAAACAGCAAAAACAGATATGGTTTCTTCAATCTCATTAATTCGGGTTCTATATGATTTGCGTAACAATTTTGAGTCTGTCATTTGCAGTGTTAACGAAGGATGAATGGCAGAAATAAAATGATTGGCTTCTACAATTTCTCCATTAGCCATTACTGCAGATTCAGCTTTACCATTATGAACTATAATTTCTTTTACTTCACTATTGTTTAGTAATGTTCCACCATTGTTTTTGATGGTTTCAATTAAAGCATTCGTAATTTGCTGACTTCCATCTTCGAAACGGTAAGCTCCCTCAATTAACGAATTGCTAATTAATGCATGAATTGCTACAGGTGTTTTATCTGGAACTCCGGCATAAAGCAGATTATTCCCAGTTAATACATTTTGTAGTGTTTTATTATCAGTTATTGATTGAATAAAATTATCTACGGATTGTTCAAAATAGATGTGCTCGTTATCAAGCCCCAGGTTTGGGCGTAAATTATATAAAGGAAAATGATTGCAGATTTCTTTAATCTGCTTTTTATATTGTAATAATGCATGTTTTTCTTTCGGGAAATCATTTGTTAGAGTTTCTACATAATGATCAAACCCCTGGGCATAATTATATATTTTATCCTGATACGATATTTTATCAAAAGCTTCATCATCGAGCTTTCTTAAACGAAGCTTATCAATAATATCGAAGTACTTAAAATATTGATTTAGGTTTTGTCCTTTGCCTAGGCCTCCTACATAATGAATACCAGTATCAAATATTTTTCCTTTACGATTAAAAGTTTGCAGGTTGCCTCCAAACTGATGTTGTTTCTCAAGAACACAAACATTCATTCCTTCTTTACTTAGAATGTTTGCACATAATAAGCCGCCTAATCCGCTTCCTATAATAACTACATCGTATTTTGGCATAATCGGTATAACTCAATAATATTTAATATTTTTAAAGCCACACTTCGACAGGCTCAGTGTGACAAAAAATAGTAATTGTCATCTTGAGCTTGTCGAAAGATAGACAATTATAAAAGTTAAATTTCTATTTTCTTCTAATTATATAAACCACATTAGAAGTCAATTTTGTTTTATCAACAATTTCTACTCCCATTCCATGTTTTTTAAACATTTCCAAAATATCGTCTGATGATACAAAATAAAGTTCTTTGGATTCACTGATCGTTTTATTAAATCCAAAAACTTTAGTTGAAAATATTTCGGTGAATTTGGTTCCTTTGTGTCTTTCTTTAAGTTTTGTATTTGCATCACGAATAATAATCATACCATCATCATTCAGGTTTTTAATACAATTAGAAATAACTTTTTCCTGATCTGATTTTGGAATATAATGCAGCACATCGCTTAATAAGAATACATCAGCAGGGGCAAAATCATACTTTGTGATATCGGCACTTTCAAAGTGAATCTTATCATTCTTAGAAGGGCAGTTATTAGCAGCCAGAATCTTTTCAGAGTCATGATCTAATCCGATAACTTCTCTTTCATCAGAAATAAAATGAAGCATGTAAGAAAGATACCCATAGCCACATCCGATATCGTATATTTTACCTTTTCGGGGAACTAAGCTATTGAATAACTCGTAATTATTTTCAAGCTTTAATTTAACTTTTAGGTACCATTCTAATACCGGACCTTTATATAAATAATTCTTAATAAGTTGATTGCGGTAATATTTAGGTCCTTCAACCTCTAATCTCAATTGATTATATTTTTCCCTGAAATAACGGCCAATTTTTTTAGCTCTTTCAGAATAGTTTTCTCCATAATCCTTATTTTCAGGAGTAATTCGATCTAAGTATTTTGCAATAACAGTTCCATTTTTAAGTAATAAATCATCACCTTTAGTCATGCAGTAACCAGTACCATGCAATATAATAGGAAGTATATCCAGTTGGAGTTTCTCGGCTAAATAAAAGGCCCCTTTATGGAATCGTTTCATTTTAAAATCAACGGTTCGAGTTCCTTCGGGGTATACTAAAATTGAGAACCCTTCTTCTACTTTTTTTCTTAATTTTGGGAGTAAAGCTTCGTATCCATCAGAAACAGGGTAGAAATCGGCCATCTGAACTATTTTACCATATATCTTGCTATTCTGAACCCAATCGTTTGTTAAGATGATAATCTTTGGATTAATCGACATATTGTATATAAGATCAATATGTGATTGGTGATTACAAATGATAATACAGGGTTTCTTAAATTTTTCTTTATTAGGATTTATAATCTTCTTCCGAATGTTAAACATACCATAGAATAATGCCGAAGATGACATTACCATAGAGATATTGAAGAACAGTTTAATTCTTTTGTTTTTAATTCTGAAAACATTGAAAAGAATAAATCCAACAATGGTTGTATAAATTGATCCTGCAATAAAAATACTCCATGCAAAGGTAGAACTTAAAAACTCCTGGAAAGTATAGGCTATTTTACCTTTTTTCTTTCTGTTTAATAAAAATAGTTTAAATAATGCCGGTTCAACGGTATATGATATAATAATAACCGAAAGTATTCCTATTATTGAGAGTAGAGCCATTGATTTTAGGGCTGGATGTTTAGCAAAGATTAAAACTCCAATACCTGTAATTGTTGTTATGGCAGAAAGAAGAATGGAAGTTTTATATGAATTGAGATTCTTGATTCCATATTTGTATTCTTGCAGCATGCCACGCATAATAAATATAGAATAATCGATTCCAAGTCCAAAAATAAATGTCGATATAATAATATTGAAAATAGTAAACTTAATTCCGAAGATACCCATAATCCCTAATGTCCATAACCAAGATAGCGACATAGGAATGAATGTTAAGAGTGCTATTTCAATTCTTCCAAACGATAATAATAAAATTAGAAATACAATTCCAAGAGATAGTTTTACCAACAAGTTGAAGTCTTCTTTTAAAACACGAACGAGGTTATCGGTCATGTATTTTTTGTCAAAAACTAAAAGTTCTTTTTCTTGAGAGAAAGCTTGGTATATATGAGGTTTATTAGCTTCGTCTGCTTTTAGTATATTTACTATTGTAGTAATACTATCTTTTTCAGTAATAAAATCATCTACAAATATCTTTCGTAATTCGCCTAAATCATCTTGTTTGATAGGAGTAAAGTCCTTTTCCAGTAAATTATAAAATGTATTAAAAGCATCAGGTTTAAATTTATATTTAGCTCCTGATTGTTGAATGTTTGATTTTAATTTTTTAATTTTTTGATGATCCCAATATGACTCCCAGGTTTTAATTCTTTCTTTTTGCAAAGATTCAGATATTAGTACTTTACTTACTGAAGAATACTGGGTAATAAATTGATCTTGTTTTAATTTTTCAAGTGTAGGAATAGCCTTTTCAGAATTCTCTAATGCTTCTTGCAAATTATTCCCTGTGCTAATTAAATAAACTGATTTTAAAGTTACGTTTGCAATTATATTCAGGTTATCTTCTGCTTCTTTTAATTCGGGAGATAAGTAACTCATTTTATCCATATCGCCATCGAAAGATGTTTTACCTGAGAAAAAGAATGAAACGATTGTAAATGCAACAATGGCAAGTATTAAGTATTTGTTCTTCTCGTATGGATAAGATGTAATTTTTTCAATGATTGATTTTCTTGTGTTTTCTTGAACTTTCTGATAATCTTTTTTTCTTAAAAAATGGGGTAAAACAATTAAAGAGAATAAAGCAGCAACAAAAACACTGATAGCAGCAAATAAACCCAAATCCTGTAATGCTTTCGAGCTAACAAACAGTAAGCATAAAAATGCCGATGCAGTTGTTAAGGTACTCATTATAACAGGCATTGAAATATCTTTCAATACATTTTTTACATTCCCAACACTTCTATAATGCGTGAAGAGATGTAATGAGTAATCAACTGTTATTCCTAGTAAAACAGAGCCAATTCCTAATGAAATTGCTGATATTTTTCCTTTAATCAGAAATAAAATTGCTAATGATAAACTGCCTCCAAATATAGCCGGTAAGAATAGGATCAGGAATATACTTTTCTTACGGAAAAATAAGCTCATGAATATTAATAATACAATTAGAGCTATAGAAATTGTTAGCTGAATATCCTTTTTAATTCGGTTTGCATTTCCAACAGCAACAGCAGCAGCACCATAGTATTGAGCTTTTATTTCGTTGTTAAATTGATATTCGAGACTATCAATGGTTTGATCAATTAGATTAACCAGTTTGCCGTTTTTTTGTGTTTCTCCGGAAGGGAAAGCCGATGTTATAAATAAACTAAGGTTCTTTTTATCTTTTGTAAAGATACGGCTGTTGTATATTTCGTAATTATCACCAATCTGAAATGAATTTAATTTTTCCAGAACCATAGGAGTGAGGTGAAGAGGATCTTTCATTACGAACCGCTTCATAACCATACTTGCCGGAGAAATAAGTGTTTTAAAATTGTTTTTAATACTATTTTCAACAGAAGGTGCCGTAATGATACTATCTATTTTTTGATAATCAGTCTCTTCAAGAAATATAGGTAGGTTTTCAAAGAATATATCATATGCTTCGTTCATAACTTTATCTGAAACCTGGTATTCAATATCATTAATTAACTCAGGTTTAAATGATAATAACTTCTCATTTAATAAATCAGCAAAATCTATGAGTTTATGAGGATCGGAAGCTAAAGAAGTGTCTCTTAAAGAGATGTTTACAATTAACTTATCCATGAAATTAATATTCTGTGATACTGTACTAATACGCTGAATATTAGGATCGGATGGAAGCATTCTGGTAATGTCTTCTTCAAATCTTATTTTGGTAACAAAATATGCAGATAAACCAAAGATTATAAGAACCAGAAATGTAAATGAAATTCTAAACTTTTTAAATAGTTGATATATAGCATTAAAAATATTCGACATTCTAAAAACAGTTAAGTGACTAATGGTAGAGAGCTTAAAAACAATAGCCTTTAGGCTTCTTTCCAATACCTGTAAAAATAACAAGGATTTTTTAGCTTCGGATCATTTTATGGATTTAATTTTTAATTAAATCTTTTTGAAGAATCGGTTCAGGTCTTTTTCTAAAAATAACGAGTAACAGATAAATAATAAATCCAAATATTATGGCTAGAGTAATTCCAAAAGCAAGGCTTCCAATGATATATTGAATTAAATTATCTTTAATTAAATCTAAACTTAGTCCTTTATCGAAAACAATATTCAGTTTATTTGATTCAATAAAAAGGCCTCCCATTTTAAAGCTTCCGTAAATAATAAAAGGAATCATAGGAGGGATGCTGATATTTGAAGCAACTAAAACAATTACTTTATTAAGTTTAAGAATATGTGCAAGTGCAAAAGCTATAATCATTTGATATCCCCATACAGGAGCAACACCCATAAATAAACCAAGCATAACGGCAAAAGTAATACTGGAATTTGGTTCTTTATTTTGAGTAATTTGAGTCCTGAAGAATTCTTGTATGTTCTTTTTATTCAGCTTACGAATAAATTGGAAAGGTTTTACAATTAATAGAGCATAAATAACAAGGATGGTATTCAATATGCTAATTCTGGTAAAATCTTTAAAGGGCTTAAAATGTGATACACGAGTTTCTTTAGGGGCATAATATATTTGAATAGGAATAGATGTAACATCAACACCTTTCCATGCAGCACGCACAATAACTTCAATTTCAAATTCATACTTCCGAGTAAGAAAAATCATTTTACTCAAAGGTTTAAGAGGGTACAATCTATATCCTGATTGAGTATCAGGCATTTTTATACCAGTTTCGAACTTAAACCAAAAGTTTGAAAAGCGGTTCCCAAAACTACTTTTCCCGGGAATTCCATCTTGTTCCATATTTCTATTCCCGATAATAATGGCATTGGGATTTTGTTCAATTGCATTTACAAAGTTGGGTAAATCAGAAGGAAAATGTTGTCCATCGGAATCGATTGTAATGGCATATTCGTAACCCTTATTCCAGGCAAATTTAAAACCCTGACGTAAAGCATAGCCTTTGCCTTTATTGTTAGGATAACTTACAATATCAATTGAATCAAATTTGCTGATTATTTCTTGTGTATTATCAGTAGATCCATCATTTACAACAATAACCTGATTGGTATATTCTAATACATCTTTAATTACCTTTTCAATAGTTTGATGGTTATTAAAGGTAGGAATAATTACGCAACATTTTTTTTCGTTGAATAGTTCTTTGTACTTATCCTCCGCCATTTCTTCCACTAATTATTTAGCTTTAAAATTACCTTTAAATTTATAAAATACCTGATCGTTATAATGTGTAACACTATCAACTTTAATTATGTTTTCTTCGGTGTCGTATTTTACTTTTAAATCAATCTGTAATCTGCTATTAACCTCAGGGTTAACAACAGCCATAAATTTTATATTATTGGCATATACTAAGCTTAAATCCATCCCTTCAGCATTTTCCATTACTTCTTTAATAAGCTGAGTAAGGCATACTCCAGGAACTACAGGGTTGCCAGGGAAGTGACCTTTATATATCTCATGATTTGGATTTAAATCGATAATTGCTTTTATATTTTCTTTATCGCTACGATCTAATTCAACTATGGTATAGAAATCTTTTAAAAGCATATTTATTGAATAAGTTTTAGGTTCATTTTTAATTTAATGTTGTCATGTTCTAAGGAAATTACTTTAGGAACATTGCCTTTGTAATCATGCAAACCTACAGATATTTTTTCAGAATTTCGTTTTCTAAGATTAATGTTTTCTATTTCTTGAGAGTTTAAATTTTGTATGTAGTTATAATTTAATTTTCCATTTTTAAGTTGCCATATCTTTTGATTCTGAACATCATTTTCAAAAGTGTAAATTTTGTCAAATGGATTTTGTAATAGCAATAAATTAAAATCTGTTTCAAAGGTTTTAAGAATGAGTTTTTTATTTAAGTATTCTATGCAGTATTTAACATTCAGATTTCCATGATTTAATTCAAAATCAAAGATATTCAGTCCAAACTGAGTGGTTAAAGCTATTCTGTATACTTTGTCACCAGTATTCTTAATAATCAGTAACCCGCTTATGTCGTTATTATAGAAATTAATATCGGTTTTATAAATTATTGTTCGCTGAATATAAGGTAAAGAGTAGGGAATCTTATCAATATCTGATAGTGCTAATTCTGTTGTAGTTAAATTTTTATAAGGATTTGAGCAGGAAGAGAAAATTATAATTAAAAGGAAAATAATTCCCCCTTTTTTAAAAAGGGGGTTAGGGGGATTAAAGCTATTATTCAATTTCAATTTCCCCAGCCTCATTCCCCAATAGGGAGTTAATATTTTATTTAAGTTCAAACCTTTCACTGCTAATATCCTGATTTAACTTTCTATTAATAAACTCGATGCTGGTATAATCGTCGGAGCTTTCAATCATTTTAATTTTAGCTACCGAAATGTTCGATTTATCAATGTAAATCATGATGGTCTTTAGCATGCTTTTCATTTCGGGTAATTGTGGATCGAGCTCTAACATATATTGACTCGCATTTTCGAAATATTTTACAGCAAACCTTTCAGTATCAGTAAATAAATCGCCTTGAATGGAGCCAATCATCATATTATTGATTTCGCTAAACATTTTGTTCGATTCTGTATCGAAAGTGCTTATTTTGCCATCGTCGTTAATAAAGATATTTTTACCGTTAAAAACAATTATATATTCGAAAGGCTCTGAATATTCCCAGCGAAGTAAATTAGGACTTTTAAAGTAGAATGCACCTTTAGATATAATGTTCTCAGACAAAAAACTCAAATGTTTTTCCTGAATAAATTCACTTTGTATCGATTGTGTATTCTCAGAAAGTTTGGCTAGCTCTGCTTGTGCTTTATCAACATCATGAACAGGTTTGAAGTTATTATTTTGTGCATATAATGTAAAAATGGATGCTAAGAAAAAAACAACAGTCATATTGAGTTTAATCGAAATATGGTTGTTTTTTTTAGTACATCCTTCGACAAGCTCAGGATGACAGATTATTTTAGTATTATTATTCATATGCTTTAATATTTAGAAGCTCATCAAGCGGAACTATTTGATAATCAGTTTCATCAATAAATTCTAAGAACTGCTTTAAAATATCAGTAATTTGTTCTCTGTTATCATGAAAAAGAATGATATCACCACCTGATAATCTCTTTTTTATTCTATTTAAAGTGTGCTCAGTATTTTTTACAGTATCTAAAGAGCGAATACTCCAGCCAACGGTATAAAAGTTAAAATCTTTTATTGCTCTTTTTAAAGAGGGATTCGTAACTCCATAGGGTGGGCGGAATAATTTGGTTCTTTTGCCAATAGTTTCAAATATCAGGCCATTTGTTTTTTCAATTCCTTCTTGCATTTTTTGCGAAGAATATAAATCGAACCAACGCTCGTGTGCCCAGCTATGATTACCAATCAAGTGCCCTTCTGTATCGATTCTTTTTATTAGCTCTGTATTCTCGTGAACATGATTTCCAATACAGAAAAAAGTTGCTTTTACTTTATGTTCATTCAGTAAATCTAATACTTTAGGAGTTACTTCTGAATGCGGACCATCGTCGAAAGTAATAGCAATCTTCCTTTCTAGTGTATTTCCTTTACAATACGTTTTAATGTAAGCTTGCGAGCATATATTGGCCGAGCAATAAATCAAATGTGCTAAGAAAAGGATACTCGTTAAAATAAAAAATATCCCTTTCCAAGGAAGAAAGAGATAAACCTGGATTAAAACAATGATGTACAGAACGAATGTAGTTCTTGGTTTTATCATTGAGTTAATAAAAATATTGAATGATCAACTTCTCTAAATTGATTGTATATCAATACATTTCGTATTGGTTTTTCAGTAAAGTTTTCTTTTCTGAAACGAGCAACTTCAGGAACTTTCTGATGTTTAATAGCATTTGCAGCAAACCACAAAGCAAACGATCCAACTGTATGATAATCGCCCGATAAATGCTTAAAATAAGCATAGTTGGTATCGAAATAATTATCTGCTAAATGAAAGTAAACATCATCGGTATCAACATTTCCATTTAAACCTAAAACAACTAAATCAATGTCATCTTTGGAAAGATTATTTTTAGCTAAGAACTCATCAATCTTAGCTTCAATCTCCAGGTTGTTTTCTGGTTTGTAAATGGTTTTTATATCTTGAATTTTGGCGTAATTGTTACCATCTTTTTTACCAGTAAGTGTAAAGAAAGAAACACCTTCGCCAACAATTGTTCCTTGTGTTTTATGATCTAAAAGCTCTAAACTTTTTATGGTTTCATTTTTAACCCAGCGAGTTTTCTTAATAATAGAGTGATGCTCAGCTGTTATTTCATCGAAACCACCTACTAAAACATTATCCGCATCTTTATTTTCAACCAAAAGCATACCATCTAACAATGCACTTTCGAAAGAAAATCCTCTGTGTGAGTATGTATTGTTGTAGTTAAAGCATTTTAGGGCAATAGCTACCTGACCGCTAATGGTATTATGTGTAGATTGAATAAAAGCAGTAGGAGTAAGGAATTCCTCGTTATAATCCAAAACCTGATTCAAGAATTTCTCAGTATCACCAACTAACCCTAAGCCTGTTCCTGTTATTATAGCTCCTGGATTTTCTATTCCGGCATCTTGTAAACAAATTTTAGATGCACTAATTCCCATTTTTATCAACTTGCTCATACGGCGAAGCTGAATAGGGTTAACAAATTCTTTGTAATTAGGAGCAACACATGAAAGGAAGTCTGTATCATGCTCTACAACTTCATCTAGAAAAATGCTGCTATCCGCAGTATTTTGTGGAGATATATTCCCAATCCCTTTTATATAAACTTCCATACTATTCTAATATCTTGAAAAAATTAATGCTGAGTTATTTCCACCAAAACCAAATGAGTTCGACATAATGTGGTCGATTTTTTCATTTTCCATTAATTCTGTAACAGGTTTGAAATTTAACTCTTTCATTTGTGTTTTAAAGTTGAGGTTAGGGAAGATGATGTTGTTCTGTAATGATAAAACAGAAATAACAGCTTCAACACCCCCAGCGGCACTTGTAGTATGACCGGTATAAGCTTTAGTTGAACTTACTTTTGGCATATTACCTTCGAATAAAGTCTGAATAGCTCTACCTTCCGATAAATCATTATTTTCAGTTCCAGTACCATGAGCATTAATATAGTCAATATCCTCAGGTTTAAAACCACCTCTATCTAGAGCTTCTTTCATGGCAGCATATGCACCTTTACCTTCAGGAGTAGATGCTGTTTGATGAAAAGCTTCGCAAGAGTTACCATATCCGGTTAGTTCAGCTAGGACTTTTTTACCTGATTTTTTAACCATTTCTTCTGATTCTAAAACAAGAAATGCAGCACCTTCTCCAAGGTTTAAGCCCTGACGATTATCGTCGAAAGGTTTGCATTGTTCGCGATCCAAAATCATTAATGTGTTGAAACCATTCATGTGGTATTTAGTTAAGGATTCAATTCCACCGGCAATAACACGGTCTAGCATACCATTCTTAATCATTCTTGCACCAAGAATCATAGAGTTGGCAGCTGAAGAGCATGCTGTACTGGTTGTTGAAACAAAATCTTTAACACCTATATAATCGGCAATACGTTCTGTACTATCACCACAATCGTGAGTTTCAATATATTCTATATGGTTAGTTGTTTCTAAAAGATCTCTGTAAAAATGTTCACTTTTATCCATACCACCAACGGTAGTTCCAGAAATTAATCCCGTTCTACATTCTTTAATGTCTTCAATTTGAGCATTTTTAACAGCTTCGTTGGCTGCAATAATACCAATTAAAGTAGATCTGGTAAATGGCTCGTTATTCTCTAAACCAGCCATTTCGATTAATTCTTCTTCCGATAATTTTACCTCAGATACAGGGATTGTACCCTTGTGGTTTGTTTGAAGATATTTAATTTCAGTAACACCGGATTTGCCATCTTTTAGCGATTGTAATGTTTCTTCAACATTATTTCCAATCCCAGATATGATACCTATTCCAGTTACAAAAATCCTTTTTGACATTTGCTACCCCTCTTTCAACAATAAAGTATATTATTTTTTCTTTTCTTCGATATATTCAGCAATAGTTCTGATTGAATAAAAAATCTTTTTACCATCTTTTGGGTCTTCGATTTTTAATCCATATTGTTTTTCTAATAAAACTATCAATTCTAATGCATCGATTGAATCAAGACCTAATCCGTCACCAAATAATGGAGCATCAGTATCTATATCACTTGGCTCAATATCTTCTAAATTTAAAACTTCGATAACTTGTTCTTTAATCTTTACTATTAACTCTTCCATTTCTATTTTATTAATCGATTTATAAATTCGGGTTTAAAACTAATATTATCTTTTTTATTTTCCTTGTTTTTTTCAACTAAAAACATCATTGCGCTGTATTCACCATCAATATAATCAACCCAACCTGTTATGCAAGCTTCTAATTTTTCTGAGTCTAACAGTTCACCTACGTAGTCGGTTATGAATTCAGTATTAAATTCTTTGGCTATAAAACAGGTGTTTTCGCCTTGAAATTTGTTACGAATACAGATTTCGCCAATCATTACATTAGGCAAAGTGTATACAAAAACTGCAGGACTTGGGAAATAATTCTCTTTGTCCTTTATCGTATCATTGTATTTTGTATCTGTATCAAGCGATGAATGCGAATTTTGCAGGATAACTCCAATTTTATTCGGATCAAGTTCTTTTAGATGTTCACTTCCATTAAGAACAATTTCAGATGCATTGAACGCCAGCTTACATAGGTTATCCATTTTAAAATATTTAGGATACTTACTGTCGTTGTTTTTATAGATAGCTTTCATGTAAGCACCATAGCTCTCTTCGGTGTTTGTATATTCAATTTTTCCATTGATGTTAACCTCAGTGGGAGTTATGATACAATATTTAGTTATGATGTTTTCCATAGCTTGTAATAATTAATCGGCGTTTAGTTCAGAGAAATAAACTGCAGCATTACTGCCCCCAAAACCTGATGCGGTTTTTAGAAAGTTCCTTATTTCTTTTTCTTCAAACTCTTTAATAACATTGATTTGCTCACTTACTCCATGTTCTGTATAACCAACCGTTTTTATTAAACAATTTTCTTTTATGGAATGAACTCCTGCAATACATTCAATAAGGCCGGCAGCACCCAAGGTGTGTCCCCAATATCCTTTAAGGCTATTAACAGGAACATGATTTAGTTTAGCCCACGCAATAGCTTTTGATTCCATTTCATCATTGTATGGAGTAGCTGTTCCATGGCCTGATATATAATCAATATTTGTATTCTCTTTACCTGCTTCTTTTAAGGTATTTTTGATAGCAAAATATAATCCGTCGCCGGTTCTGGAAGGTCCAGAAATATGATTTGCATCGTTGGAGTTTGCACCACCTCTGAAAATAACAGGATTTTCTTCATTAACCATTTCAGAATCTGTGGTTAGAATCATGGTACCAACACCTTCGCCTAGGGTAATACCTGTTCGGTTTGCATCGAAAGGTTTACAAGCTTGATCACTTACAGCTTTAAAAGATTGAAATCCTGATGGAGTAAACTCTGAGATAATATCTCCTCCACAAACAATTACATTCTTATATTTTTCTTTTTTTAAGTACTGTGCACCAGTAATTATGGCTGTTACACCAGAAATACAAGCATTGGATACAAATACTGGGTTTACCTTAGATTTAAAATACTTACAAACTTGTTCTGATATAGCCCAAAGGTTAATTCTGTCCTTATTGAAAGGATGATTTTCATTTTCAATCAAATCAATATTTCCTTTTACAGATGAGAAAACAAATAAAGTATCTTCTGTTGAAGGATCAATATTTGTTTGCTTAAGAGCATCCGAAATGGAAAAAATCATTAATTTTTCCAAGCGTGTATAATCCTCAGGATTTCCAAGGGTTTTAAATTCTGAATCAAGCTTTTTGCTATCGATTAGCGAAGCTTGCAGCGGAATTTGAGTTATATCATTAGTTTGTGTAATTCCCGATTTACCCTTTTTAAGATTATCAAAAGTTTCTTTGGATGTAAAACCTAAAGAAGAAATGATGTTATCTGCTACTGTATATATTTTGCTCATAATATTATTCTATTAATCCCATTTTTCTTTTCCAATCCAAGAAGAAATCAGGGCAAATGAGAACTAATTCGCGATCAAGGTTTAAAAATACCTGTACACTTTCTCCGGTTGCAGCAACTTTATTATTTTTCTTGTTGTAGATAGTATATTCGAAATGAATTTTTGCAGCTTCGTGATCAATATAACGAGTTTCTATAATGGCTGTATCTCCATATTCAAGTGGAGTTTTATATTCGAAATCTAATTTAACTAATGGAGTTAAGTGCTTGTTAGCATAAACATCCAAATAACTTAAACCTAAAGCTTTCCCAAATGCTTCACGACCATCTTCAAAATATTTTGCATAGTTACCATGCCATACGATTCCCATAGAATCAACTTCGCTAAACCGAATTACAATCTCAGTTCTATGTATTAATGGTTTCTTTTCCACTTTAATTTTTATTTGCAAAGCGCTAAATTAATTCATCTTATGTTATTTTAAGTATTCAGCGCTAATATTTATTAACAGATTTTAAACCTTATTTGGTTTTCTTATAATTATTATAAACAATAGCAACAATTAGCATTAAGACAAAGAAAACAAGAAGTTTTGCTGTTTCAGCTAATACAACCATCAAATCACCACCACGTAAGAATATATCATAAAATCCATTTAATCCCCAGTGTAATGGAGAGAATTGACTAATGATTCGCATAGTATGAGGCATAACATATACAGGCACCCAAATACCTCCTAATGCAGCAAATATAATGATCGAAACAGCTCCAAATGTTGCAGCTTGCTCATGAGTAGTAGCAATTGTACCTACAGCTACTCCAAAACCGGTTGCTGCTAGTCCAGATGCAAGAGCCATAACACCTAATGCAATTTTATGAGGACCAATTTCAAGCTGTGGTAATCCTATTGCTGGCATTACGTAAACACCTACAAATAACATTAAAATAAACTGAAGAAATGATACTCCCAAGAAAACAAATATTTTACTAAACATTACAGTAACATATGATCCTGGCATTGTTTTAAGTCTAAAAGCACTTCCTTCTTCACGTTCTTTTATAATATTTCCTGCTAAAGGAAGAACAATAAAAAACATAGCGAACATAGTCCATGCAGGGACATTATGTTGCACAGAGTTTGGTAGCATATTATCTTTGGTTGTTGATGCGTAAATTTCTTGGTACTTGATAGTTTCAAAACTTTCAAATTTAATTGGTTTTTGATCAGGCATTAGCTCAGCCATTGCTTTCGAAAAATTCATAAAGAACATCTGTATTTCAAGTTGCGAGGTAAATTCTTTAAGTGAACTTAAAACCATAGTTTTGAAAGATTGGCTTGTAGCAGGGTCAATATAAATAGTTACATCAACTGTACTTTTTTTAGATCTCTTTTTAACTCCCGGGATATTAAAAGACTTAAATGATTTATTTATTAAGGTGTTTACATTACCACGAATGGCATCTGTTGCACGTTCCGGAATAATAATGCCAATTTTATATTCTCCTGTTGCAACAAGTTCTTTTGCTTTTTCGTTGGTAATTTTTTCGCCATCAATTTCTTCAATGATTTCAAAATATTTTGAATCATAAAGACCTTTAGTAATTGCTTCACCTAAACTGTCTTTATCATTATTAACCAAAATCATTGATATATCAATATCGTTAACAGTTTTGAAAGTAGCATCCTGAATAATGGTCATAATAAGTATCAGAACCAAAGGCATAATAAATAAGATTGCTAAACCTGCTCTATCTCTTATAAGTACAAGAAATTCTTTATATATAGATGAAAATAATCTTCTCATTTGTTTAATTTTTATTCGTCGCGTAAATCTCTACCTGTTAAATGTAAGAAGATACTTTCCAGATCAGTATATTCTTCTTTTTCAGCAATTAGCTCTTTAGGTCGGCCTTCTGTAATAACATTTCCACGATCGACAATAGCTACTCTGGAACAGAAATTTTCTGCTTCTTCCATGTAATGTGATGTGTAAATAATTGTTGTACCTTCTTCCTTATTTAATTTCTTTAAGTGCTCAAGGATAACATTACGAGACTGCACATCAACACCTACAGTGGGTTCATCGAGATAGATAATTTTTGGATTATGAAGTAAGCCTGCAATTAGATTTATTCTTCGTTTCATTCCTCCAGAAAAGGTCTTGATACGACGATTGGCATTTTTTTCCAAACCAAATAGCGTAAGACATTCGTCAATTCTGTTTTTTAAGTGTTTACCTTTCAAACCATACATATTCCCAAAGAAAGTTAAATTTTCTTTAGCCGTTAAGGATGGATAAAGAGCAATTTCTTGAGGAACAACACCAATAATACTTTTAATTTTTTCTGCCGAATGTTGGTATTCCATTCCATCAATAAAAACATTTCCAGATGTTGGACCAAATAACCCACACAGAATAGAAATTGTTGTTGTTTTACCTGCTCCATTGGGGCCTAGTAAACCATAAATTTCACCTTTCTCAATGTTTAGGTTGATGTTGTCGATGGCAGGAATACTAGATCCTTTATAATACTTGGTTAAATATTTTAACTCAATAATATGTTTATTTTCCTGCATTATGAATGTGTTTCTTTAATTCAGTAAAAAATTTCTCTTCATCATCGGCAATATCAAGCATTAAATTAGCTACTGTGTTATAACCATCAGGATCGGATGATCGTCCTTTACAGGTTTGTGCTGCTAAGGAAGAGAACTTTCTCCAATTATCGCCAATTTTGGTCATTTCTTTAGATAATTCATTGTATTTATCATCTTGCATTACCTCGGCTACTTCCTGTAAGAATGCTGCATAAATAAATCTAAAACCTGCACCTCCTGTTCCAATTTCTTCCAACATACGAACCATTTGAGCTAGATAAGAAGCTGCTTTTCTTGCTCCTAATTTATCGGGCCACTTTCGTATTCTTTTTGAAAGATAACGTATTCCTTTTACACCAAATAATGGAACAGGGATAGTTAACATCCAATCAGCTGTTTGTTTTATTCCTTTAATAATAGCAGGTTTTAAGTCGATATCTTCAGGAATATTTATTGGATAATACATTTTACCATTCGGACTTAATGCTCCTTTTGCAAAACGTGCTTTTTTAAGTTCTTCGTAAGTTAAAGTAGTTGGGTATTCCATAACAGGATCACTGATATGATACACACCATCTTCTTTACCATAAACGGTTAAGTTATGTGCATTAAAATGAAAACGATAAGCAGGAGGGAAGTAAGTAAGATGATAAACTCCTGTTTGAACGCCTACAGGTAGTTTCTTTTCCAATGTTTTATCCAATTCTTCCATAGCTCTTTTAGGTTGTTTCCTAAAAGATTGCTTTTTCATTTTGATACCCAAACGTTTTGCTGCACGAGCAAAAATCATTCCCGGAACAGGTCGAAAGGACGCTAAAGGAATGCCATTCACTTTAACAAATGGCATGTAAGCAAAGAAATAGCCACTGCCAATTCCAAAAATCATGGCTTCGCTTAGGTTTAGTCCGTGGTATTTTAGTAAGCTGGAAATTACACCGTTTTCGCAATGTCCGGCTGGTATATGTTCGAAATCAAGTTTCATTTATTCTTTTGGTTTAAAATTTTTTAACTCCTCTGTGGTGATGTTAAATATATTCGCGTATTTATCGAGTTGATCTTGTGTTAATTTGTTAAAACCTTTAGGCTTTAAATGTTTTTTAACTTTCCATTTGGAGAGTTCAATATAATCGGCAAGCAAGGTAACATTCATTTGATTTTTTGCCATGAAATGCATAATAGGACTTGCCTTTCCTGATTTTATTTTTTCATCGGCTTTATCAACAAGTTCCTGGATATCTTCCCAGGCTAATTCGTTAACAATATTTTTAGGTTCCCAACCTTTACTAAAGGTTTTTACATATTTACCATTTTCGTCGACTGCATATTGAACCTCACGGGTAACTCCGGCTGTTATTCCCTCATCTTGTGGTACTTTATCTTTTTCCATAATGATTTATTTAGGTTAACAATATTATTTCTCGTCAAGAAAAATTTTCATTGTACAATCAGCAATTAACTCATCATTACATGTTATTTTACTGTTTATGAGTGTTGTATTAAAAACCTTATGTTCAACGTTTACCTCAGTAAAAATGATCTTTCCAAGTTCAGGTAACTTATGAATGGTAAGTTTTTGAACAGCCCCTATATAACCTGTCGGAACATCTTTATCTTCATTTCGATATTCGAATCCAACTCCTACAGCTGCTGTTTGTGCAATATTTTCTATTAATCCGGCTTCCTGTAAAAAACCATCTTCACAAAAAATATTTTCAGCTTTAATTTCAAAACTGCCAATCGTTTGACCACCTTCGGCTTTATGTAATTTTTCAACCATTACCATCGGTGGGCGTTGAGGGATAAACTGTAAAATAGTTTTTCCATCTGCAATTACATTGTCATATATTCCCATAGTGGTCCTTTTTTATTTCTTTGTCTTAATTTATCAATAATAGCAGAATTGTCCTCATCAGGAAAAACCCAACGCTTTCTTGTTTTATAAGCTCTTTCTTTTAAAGTGTCGTAATTTACATCTTTTGAAAGATAATATTTAGGTTCTAAAAGATTATCTTCACTTGAGATCACTCCTTCCTGAATTGCATATTCCTGCAATTTTGTATTTGGGTAAATTCGCATTCCCACAAAAGGGAAAAATACAGAATTGTCAATTAATTTTGAGTTTTCGTAAGTTTCATTCACTGTTTCATCAGTTTCTCCATATCCTCCGAGAATTAGGAAATGAGCAAATGGGATATCCAGCTTATTACACAGTGCTGATTTTTCGAGTACATCATTTACAGTAAAGCTTTTGCCATAAGTTTTTAAGCATTTTTCTGAGATAGCCTCAGTACCAAACTCAACATGTTGTAGTCCTGATTTTTTAAGAACTTTTAATAAATCTTCATCCAGATTTTTAAAAGTAAAATATCCACCCCAGTGAATTTTTATACCACTAGCAATAATCTTTTCAGCAAGTTCGTAATTGTATGTATTGTTGATATTAAAAACAGAATCAGTAAAGAAAACATAGTCGATACCTTTCTGATAATAAAGTTTTTTTAAGGTTTCAACAATTTTATCAGTGTTCAGTGTGCGTACTTTTTTACCTTCAATTAAAGGATATGTACAATAAACACAATGATAAGGACAACCACGCTTTGTTTGTACATTAAGCATTCCACTCTTTTCCCAATAAAAATCAATTAAATCCTGATCGAAGTCTAAGTCAAGATCTCTAAAATAACTCTCATTCCTATTGAAGACACATTGTCCATTATCTTGATATACTAATCTGCTAAGATTAGTGTAATCTTCATTGTTATCTAGACTATTAATGAGTTTTAAAAGAGTTTCTTCGCCTTCACCATATACTCCAAAATCCGGATTTAACCTTTTGTACATTAGCTCGGGAAAGATTGAAAAACCAGAGCCTCCAACAATTATTTTAGCACTGGTAACAGTACGAAGATTATCTATAATGTTTTTATAATGACTTACAAACTCTTCGCGATTATAGGAATTTACATCATCAATATTTCTGAATGAAATACCTATATATTTTGGATTATATTCTTTAGTTATTGATTTAAGCTCTTCAATTGTTTTAAAGTTAAGATCAACCATTTTTGTTTCATAATGTGGTAGTCGATCTTCTAAATACGTATTAATATACGAAAGCCCTATTGGGTAAACAGGGTAAGGAACAATGTGTTGGTTGGCCGATATAAATAGTATCTTATTTTCTTTCATAGATTAGCTTTCTGTTTTCCAAAACTGGTAATAATTAAACCATTGTAATGGATACATTTTTAATATTCGTTCAAACTCTCTGGCGTACTTTTCTACAAATCTTCTTAGTTCTTGTTCTTGTTTTTCAGGATCTTTAAACTTTTCAACTTTCTCAGGAGGAGAAGCATAAAAATGATAATGTGTTTTTGATTCTTTCATTGCAAAAGCAAAAGTAACAGGAACACCAAATCGAGCGGCTAAGTAAAATGGTCCTGAAGGAAATACTGCTTTTTGTCCCATAAAATCAATTTCAAAAACTTTGCTTTCTTCAATAAAACGGTCACCAGCCATAGCAATTAGCTCTTTGTTTATTAAAGCATTACTAATCGGAAGGATGTGCGATAAATCAGCTTGAATTGGAATTATGTTGACATCGCGATTAACCATAACATCTGTAAGGTAGTTTTTGATCTTTTGATGTTCGGCATCGAGCATTAAGACATTAATTTTTGTATCAAGTCTTTCCAATAATTGACCAGCAATCTCGAAATTACCAATATGTGCATTTACAATTATTCCTCCGGTTTTATTTTTAGCCATATCTCTTAAATGATGTTCGCCATCAAAATTATAAGAGAATTTGCCTTTTAAACCACCTAGTATTGCTACTTTATCGAGTAAGATTTTACCAAATTCAAAATAATTTCTATAAATACTCCATTTAGATTTTAAAAAAGAGAACTTAAGAATATTACGAAAGTAATAATACGTTGATTTTGAGCTTTTACGAGAAAAAATAAAGTAGTAAAATGCAACAAATACAAGGATAAAATATGCAAAAGAAAGTCCTAAATGTTTTAGCGTTAAAACAAATATTTTATAACCTAATACGTTTCCACGGGATTGTCCTTTCCATGATGGCATTTAATAACCTCCAAATTATTTCTAATCAAAGATTAGTTAGCTTGTGCCCGTTCAATAATATAACTGTAAAAATCCTGAAGTGATTTTATATTAGCAAAATCTTCACCTTTTACCTTAAATCCAAAATTTCTTTCAATAATTACAACAAGATCAACATAATCAAGACTGTCGATCTCTAAAGTTTCTTTAAGGCTAGCCGTAGGGATAAGTTGATCTTCCTCAAGTTCAAATTCGTCAATTAAAAAATCATTCACCTTATCTATAATTTCCTTATTCTCCATTTCTTATATTATCTCCCGGTTAAAACAATTAGTTTACTTTTTTTACAATTAATGATGAGTTTGTTCCTCCAAACCCAAATGAATTTGACAAAAATATATCAATATTGTGATTTTTAATAGTTTCTGCTGCAATATTTAACTTTGCCGAATATTCATCGGGGTTTGCAAAGTTAATGTTGGGGGCAACATATGAATTTTGCATCATTAATATTGAATATATTATCTCACTAGCTCCACCCATCCACATTTCATGTCCTGTCATCGATTTGGTAGAGCTAACATATGGTGTTTTTTCTCCAAATACTTTACTAATAGCTTGTGCTTCGTTTAAATCTCCTACAGGAGTTGCAGTAGCATGAGCATTAATATAATCTATTTGAGATGCTTTTAAATTAGCATCTATAAGAGCCATTTCAAGTGATTTTGCAGGACCTTCAACATTAGGAACGGAAATATGATCTCCATTCGAAGAAAACCCATATCCAATAAGCTCTGCAATTATTGGAGCACCTCGCCTAATAGCAGATTCATAACTTTCGAGAATAACAGTAGCAGCTCCACCACTAGGTACTAATCCGTCGCGATCACGATCGAATGGACGACTTGCTTTTGTTGGTTCACTTTCAAGTGTTGAGAAAGCAGCTAAACCATCAAAACTACCCATGGAGTGGTAATTTATTTCTTGCCCACCACCACAAACAATCATTTCCTGTAAACCACTTCTTATAAAATAGTATCCCATTCCAATTGAATGCGATCCACTGGCACATGCAGCACTAACAGTTAAGTTTATTCCTTTTAACTTGAATATTGTTGATAAATTCATGGTAATCGTTGAATTCATCGATTGAAATATTGCTCCTGAACCTAAAAGGGCAGTATCCTTTTTTTCTTTTAATAAATCGTATGAATCAACAACTGACCTGGCAGAACTATCGTTGCCGTATAATATTCCTACATCATTTTTTTCAAGAAAATCTTCATCTATTCCTGCTTGTTTGAGAGCTTCAACGGTTGCAACATAAGCATATTCTCCTTCTTCAGCCATTCCAACACGTTGGCGACGCTTTAACTCACCTTTTAAATTTGGACGATCTAAGATTCCTGTTAATCCAGAGCGAAATCCCAAATCTTTTCTGATTTGCTCGAATCCAATACCCGATTTCCCAGTATATAAAGAATTGTTAACCTCTTCAAGGCTTTTACCAATAGTGGAATAAATTCCCATTCCAGTTATTACCACTCTATTCATAGGTTCGTATTACAGTATTTTGGTTTTTATGTATAAAGTCCTCCATTAACAGAAATAACCTCACCAGTAACATATGATGCTTGTGGTGATGCTAAGAAAGATACCACATTAGCAACTTCTTCTGCTTTTCCAAACCGGCTCATTGGAATCATTCGTTTTAAATCTTTTTCTTCCAATTCAGCAGTCATGTCTGTTTTTATAAAACCCGGAGCAACACAATTAACTGTTACATTCTTTTTAGCTACTTCTTGAGCTAAAGCCTTGCTGGCAGCAATTACTCCACCCTTAGCAGCAGAATAGTTAGTTTGTCCAGGTAATCCTTTAATACCCGATAATGATACTACGTTAACTATACGTCCGTATTTGTTAACAATCATATCTTGTACTAAATGTTTTGTAATATAATAAAAGCTATTAAGATTAGTACTTAAAACATCAGACCAATCTTCATCTTTCATCCACATAATTAAAGCATCTTTTCTAATACCAGCATTATTAACTAATACTTCAACGATACAATCCGGATTTTGTTCTTTCCATTGATCAATAGATGTTCTAATTTCCTCAGGATTAGAAACATCAAATTTTAATAATTCGCCCGAACCTCCATTAGCTTTAATCTGATTTAAAGTATCTTCAGCTTCTTGTGTGTTACTTCTGTAATTAATTAACACATGATATCCTTGTTGAGCTATTTGCAAACAAATGGCTTTTCCTATTCCTCTTGAACCTCCTGTAACTAATGCAAATTTCATATTTAATTAATTTATGAGATTAGGCTTATTATCAATTAAGTAATTTTTAATATTTTCAATATGTTTATATAAAGCTTCGTCTTTTTCAATAGTTGGTACAAAAGCTCTTATATGATTGTAAACATTTTTCCCGGTGTCAGATAATCTATCTTTAAATTTCATGTAATCCACAATTTGAAGTAAGCTTAGAAATTTAATAGACAATACCTGGAATGAATTTTCTATCACTTTTTTGGTAATTAAAGCCGAATTTGTTCCCATGCTTACTATATCTTGATTATCTCCATTGTTAGGAATGCTATGAACATACATTGGGTTCGATAACATTTGACTTTCAGCAGTTGTTGATGTAGCTGTAAACTGAGCTGCTTGTAAACCAAGATCTAGTCCTATAACACCAAGATTTGCAAAAGGAGGGAACTTTTCGTTGATCTTTTCATTGTATAAGTAATTTAATTGGCGCTCTACGAGCATGGTTAACTTGGTAATTACGATTTTGAGCTTATCCATCTCGAGTGAAACATAATCGCCATGGAAATTACCACCATGAAGTACATCAATATTTTCGTTTTCGATAATTGGGTTGTCATTAACCGAGTTTACTTCATTTATAAGAACTTTTTCAACGTTTTTAATGGTTTCGTAAACAGGGCCAAGAACTTGAGGGACACATCTTAAGGAATAGTACTCCTGAACTTTAACTTTAATAACACCAACATCAATATTGTTATCGTAAAATAAATCTGCTCTTTTTTGAATTAAATCACTCGATTCAACAATCTTACGCATTTCTTCTGCAATAAGATTTTGTCCTTCATGTAATTTAACCTGGTTTAGTTCTTTTGAGAAGTGGTCATCAACAGATTCAACAACTTCATTAATCATTGTAGACGAAATTAATGCCCAATTTAATAGGTTTTTAGCATGAATAAGATTAATGATTCCAATACCAGTCATACATGAAGTACCATTTATTAATGCCAATCCTTCACGTAAGTGTACTTTTAGCGGTTTTAAATTATTGGCTTCGAATACTTCTTTTGCAGGTCTGAATTCGCCGTCGAAAAAGATCTCACCTTCACCAATTAAGTTATATGCTAAGTGTGCAAGTTGAACTAGATCGCCACTAGCACCAACTCCTCCATGTTCGTATATTTTTGGGTAAATATCTCTGTTAATAAACTCTTTTAATAAATGAATAGCATCGGTATGTACACCAGAATATCCACGCATAAAAGTATTTAAACGACCAATCATTAATGCTTTTACATAGATGTTTGGTAATGCATTTCCAGTACCAGCTGCATGACTGCGAATAAGGTTGTACTGAAGAAGTTTTTGATCCTCGTCGCTAATCTTATATTGCGCCATTGGACCAAAACAGGTGTTAATACCGTATATTACTTTGTTTTTTGAAAAATCTTCTAAAAAGTTATAACTCTTCTCAACTTTACGCAGTGCTTCTTTATCTAAATCTACTTTTTCTCCTTCAAAAAGTATTTTGTAAAAATCATTCAGATTTAGATTCTTACCCCCTATAATAATCATTCTATTTTTGGTTGTGTGTTTAAAATGGTTAATAATTAACCTGTTAATTCTAATGCTTTTTTCAAAGTATGCAAATTTAATAAATACTTTTAATAATCCTTAAGATTCATAAATCATTTCATGAATAATTTTATTATTTAACAATAAAATTCGAAAAAACTTGTTGTTAATAAAGTTCATAACTTGATATAACTTCTGGAAATACTATACCCCTAAGACTAAAAGTATATTCATTCGGCTATTAATAGGATTAATTTTGGCAATAATTTAATTTGATATAATTTAGTAGACTAAAATTTGGGCCTGTTGATGTATTTTATAGCTTAACAGATTATAAAGTCTTGATTAGAAAGGTATTTTAAAAAGTTCAAATTTTTTTGAAAATTAATTCGAATGAAAGAAAAAGAAGCACAAGTCGACTTTGAACCACAACAACTTATTATGTATGTTGAAAAGGAGGATGGAACATTTGGTCCAATTCAAACGGGTTCATATATTTCAAAAAATTACTTAGATGATTTTTGGGAGAAAACAATCAGGTTAAGAAATTCTTTGTTAGAGAAATTGAAAAAGGGGGAGATTACCGTTGTTAGCTTTTATAAAATTATTCATGATTTTAATGATGTTGAGTTAGCAAGAAGAACAGGATTGCCTGTGTTTAAAGTTAAAAAGCATCAAAAAATAAATGGGTTTGAGAAAATCAAGTTATCGGAACTACAAAAATATGCTTATGCTTTTGATATTCCTGTTTCAAATTTATTTCAAACAATAGTTGTTGCAGATAATGAAAATAAGGCAGATACAGATAATACCCAACAACCCATATTGGTGAAGCAATCAAGAACAGAGAACTCATTTATGGTAATTACAAAAATAGAATCGAATAAAAAATGATAATAGAATCTTTCAAACATAATATGGCTGCGCATTGCGAGTCAGGTACTTTAACAGCATTATTAAAACATAAGGGTTTAGAAATTACAGAACCAATGATTTTTGGATTGGGAAGTGGTTTATATTTTGGGTATCTAAGTCGTACTCCAAACTTAAATTTTCCAATGTTTATTTTAAGAACAAAACCAGGTAAATTAAGAAAGAAGCTAGATAAAAGGACCGATATCAAATTTGTTACTCAACGATTTAAGAATCAAGATCAAGCAGAGCAGGAACTGGATAAATTAATTGGTGAAGGAATTCCTGTTGCATGCCAGGTCGATTTTTATTATATGGATTATATTCCACAATGGGAGAGAGTTCATGCAAATATTCATTTTATAACAATTGTTGGGAAAGAAGGAGATGAATATTTAGTTAGTGATAGTTATTTTCCAAAATTGGCAAGAATTCATAAAGACAATCTTCGTAAAGCAAGATTTGCAGGTGGTTATTTGGCACCCAAAGGATTTATGTATTATATTGATTCAGTTCCTGAAAATATTGATTATAATAAACTAATTCCTGTCGCTGTAAAAAATACCATTAATAAGATGATTGGTGTTCAACCACCATTTATAGGAGTAAGAGGGATAAGAACTTTTGCAAAGAAATTACAAGGATGGCCAAAATTAACTCGCGATATAGATCATTTATCGCATGAAGTTATGAAGATTAACGTATTTCTTGAAGATCAAGGAACAGGAGGTGGAGGATTTAGATATCTCTATGCAACTTTCCTTCGTCAGGCATCAGAAATACTTCAAAGTACGGAATTAGAAGAAATGTCAAAAAAGATGATGGAAATTGGCGATGGATGGAGAAATATTTCTTACTTTGCAGCGAAAATTGGAAAAAACAGAGAGCTTGGGCCGGAAAAGCTTACGGAGCTTGGTAATCTGATTAATGAAAGGGCCGATGCCGAAGAGAATTTTTATAAAGAACTAAAAACAGTAATAAGTAATATTTAATTTAATAATAGAATGGGAGAAAATACTGGTACAGATTTAAAGGTGGATATCAAAAAGATGATTATTGATACTTTAAATATGCAGGATATTACGGTAGAGGATATTGGAGATGATTTACCACTTTTTGGTGGTGACAATACTTTAGGTTTAGATTCAATTGATGCCATTGAGTTAGTTATGGCTGTGCAAAGAGATTTTAAAGTGCGTATTGATGATCAAAATCTAGCTCGTGAGGTATTAAAAGATGTAAACTCAATAGCTGAATTTATTCAAAGTAAAGCAGAATAATTTCTTAAATATTAACCTAACTCCGAATTAAAATAATATATGAAGAATGCTTACCTGATAGCAGGGATGAGACTATCCAGGTTCATAAAACTTATGATGAAAAATGGAATGTCATTTTACCCAAAATATTTGGTAAGATTTTTATTTCTTTTACAGAATGGGGTCTGGGCTTCAATATTTTACAGAAAAGAAAAAGCAATTTATCAAGAGGAAATAAAAAAACATCATTTACCTGATGATCCAATCATTATTATTGGGCATTGGAGAACAGGAAGTACTTTTTTACATCAGCTATTAGCGCTCGATCAGAATTTGTTAACATCTAACGTATTTCAAGGATCGATTCCTGATAGTTTTTTAAGTTCCAGAAAATCGTATGAACCGATCATGGGGAGAGCTCTGAGAGGAACAAGGCCGATGGATCAGGTGAAGCTTAGTATGGATGAACCATTAGAAGATGAATATCCTCTTTTTCGTTTAAGTGGGTACTCTCCATTAAAACGTTTGATTTTTCCTAAGAAAAGAGGTTATTTTCTTAATGAATATCCTGAATTTTTACCTGAAGGGAAAGAATTGGATGAGTGGAAAAATGCTGTGAAATTATTCTATAAAAAGCTGACACTTAAGAATAATAAAACAATCTTAATTAAAAACCCATTTCATTCTTTTAGAATTGATGTTTTAAATGAAATATTTCCAAATGCAAAATATATTCATATTATTCGTCATCCACATAAGGTAGTTCCATCGACAATACGAATGTGGGATATTGTTGGAACTCAAAATGCAATGAATGGGAAATGGGAAAAGCCAAGTATTGAGGAAACCAGCAACTTGTTAAAAAGAATGTTAGATAGAATAAGTGCTGATTTAAAAAAGATTCCGGAAAATAGATATTATGAAATAAAATTTGAGGATATTGAGAAAAATCCTGGAGAAGAGATAAAACAATTATATAATCATTTAAATGTTCAATTTTCAGAAGTATTTGAGAAACAAATAGAAGATTTTTTAGTTACGGTAAAAGCTTACAAAAAAAATAAATATGTGATGCCAGATGGCGACAAACTGAAAATCAATAACATCCTTAAATCATGGATGACAGAGAAAAATTATAGTTTGGATTAGTTTTTTTTTTTGATACTTTTATCCGTCCGAACCAAGTAGAAAACAAACAAAGCATATGAAATTTCAATTAATATTTCCAAAGTGGAGAAAATTACAGGGGCAAACAACTTTTAATTTGCCACCTCATGGAGCAATCGTTTTTGCTGCTACAATACCTGATTATGTAGAGGTTGAATTTATTGATGAGAATTTAGAAGAAATGCGCTACGATGAAGATGTTGATTTCGTAGGTATTTCAATGTTGTTAACAACACAAATTAAAAGAGGATGGGAAATTGCCGACGAATATAGAAAACGCGGTAAAAAAGTAATTTTTGGTGGTATTTCTACCATGTTACATGCTGAAGAAACCATGTTGCATGCCGATTCAGTTTTCTTAGGAGAAGCAGAAGGACATATGGAGCAGGTGTTTCAAGATTTCAGAAATGGTGAATTAAAGAAAGTTTATAATCATATGAACGATTTACCACCAATTGAAATCGTTGGACCAGCTCGTCGTGAGCTTTATAATAGAGATTTGTACTATCATAAAGGAGTACAAATGGTGGATTTATTCCATGCATCACGTGGATGTCGCTATAGTTGTTATCCTTGTGCTGTTTCTTACTTAGGAAGTAGACAATTTCGTCCACGACCAATTGAAAAAGTAGTTGAAGATTTAGCAACGATTGATAATAATAGATTATTTGTTGTGGATAACTCATTAGCTCAAGATACAGAATGGGAAAAAGAATTATTCAGAGCAATGATACCTTTCAAGAAGAAATGGTGTAGTCATACGATCGAAGATAAACCAGAAGTATTAGATTTAGCTGCTCAGGCAGGAGCATGGTATGTATACCAAGCTGTATTTGATACATCAGATTATATAAAGGAAAGAGTTAAACGATACCATGATTATGGTATTGGTGTAGAAGGAACTATACTTCTGGGATTAGATAATCAAACAGAAGATGATATTAAACGATTAATTGACTTCTTATTAGAAATTGATTTAGATTTAGCTGAGTTTACTGTTTTAGCTCCATTCCCTCATACTAAAGCCTGGACAGATCTAAGAAAGCAAAACAGAATATTCGATACTGACTGGAATAACTATAATGCAGGTCAGGTTGTTTATCATCCAAAACATATGAGTGCAGAACGATTACAAGAGCTTTATCAATATGCCTGGGATACTTTCTATAAAGATGAAACTCAAGAAGAAAAAATGTTTAAGCTGTTGAAACAAGTAGTTTCTCGTGAGGTTGAAGATGGAACATTTAGAAAAAGAAGACAAGATTTATCAAAAACAAGTTTTGGTAAAGAAGTAAAACATAAAATTGCTTAAGATTAGATTAAAAAATGGAAGCTAAAGTAGGTAATTATCAAGATCACTTATATCATTTTAATGGATTGTGGGATTTACCTTCAATCTGTGGATTAAAAATTGTTAAAAAAGACGATTATACCGTTATTATTGCAACAGATTTATTCGATGATAATCCTGGAACTTCAATAACAGAGTGGAACACAAAACTTGCCAAAGAATTGTGTGATAAAAATGAGATTAGGTATGATCAGCTAATTTATATTGAACATACCCCTGATAAAAAAACAAAATTATCGTTTAACCAGGAGTCCTTTTTTAAGGTGAAATTTGATATTTTAGATGATCAATTTGATAACCCACAGTGGGAAGAAATATCAAAAGAAGAAGTAAATAAATTAATAACGGAATAAATATTATATAATGGCTCAAATTACAGATAAAACTAGGGATGAAGTAAAAGAGATAGTGTTGGATTTTTTTGCCGAGGAATGTGAAATGGAAATTGACGAAATATCTGAAAACTCTAATATTATAAGTGATCTGGATGGAGACTCTTTAATGTTTTTAGAATTAATTGAGATCTTTAAGAAGAAATATAACTTAAATATTGAATTAAAAACAATTGGTAAATTTGCTGTTAAGAATCCAGTTCAAACCATTGGAGAATTAATAGATATGCAATTGTTAATTATTGAGCACGAGAATAATATTTTAGAATTATAGCACCCTATTCCGATGGTTTTTGGCTGTGGTATTGATATTGAAGAAATAGATCGTTTCAATAAGCATTACTTCGAAAAAGGGAGATTATCGGATTTGGTTTATGATATTTTTACTACAAAAGAAATTGAGAATTTCTCGGTTTTCGGAAAAGAAGCCTTTTTAAAAGGCTTTTGTTTTAAAGAAGCTTTTTATAAGGCAATTCATAATCCAGAAATTGGATTTAAGGATATTGAAATTATATTTTCTGACGAAGATAAATTTGAAATTTATCCTACAAAGCTGACTTACCAATATTTCAAAGAGTATAACATTACAGATATACATGCTAATTTTCATATAAGTGATCAATATGTTATCTTTAAGGTAATTTTATTATATGAATAATATGAGCAAAGCATTTATTTTTCCGGCCTTTATTACAGAATTTACACATGAAGAAGTAGAGTTTCTAGAGATTAATTCTGTTGCTTTAAGAGATTACATAGGAAAAATATCAGATGCAGTTCACGTTGATTTGCCAGGGTTTAAGTATGATTCCATTGCTTACAAAGAAAATGAGTTATATTCTCAGTTATTAGCTTATGCATTTAGCTGCGCTTTTAACGATATACTGAACACTAAAAATATTATTCCTGATTATATCGCTGGATATAGCATGGGGATTTATGCATCTTTTTATGCCTCAAATGCCATTAGTTTTGAAGACGGAGCAAAATTGATTCATAAAGCATTTCAGTTGGTTGAGGATTTATCTAGAACAAAGCAATACGCTATGGGATCTATTATTGGTCTTACTTTACATGACATAAAATTGTTGATCAAGAAGCATGTAGAAGTTGAGGTTATTAATATTAATAATGAACATTCATACGTAATTGCTGGTAAAAGAGAGCAGGTGTTATTAGTATTGGGTAAAGCGAAAGAAGAAGGAGCTATTTCAGTAAATGAGCTCACAGTAAATACTCCCTATCATTCAAAGTTTTTATTGCCTTATTCAGAGGCATTTGCTGATTACATTGATAACATGAATATAAACTCATGTAAAATACCTGTTATTTCGACTTTTGACCAAAGAATCATTCGTAAAGCTGAAGATATTAAATTAGAGTTGGTATTTAATCTTACCCAGAAAATAAATTGGTATGAAACTATGTTAAGCTTAATTGATCAGAAAGTAGTTGAAATGTACGAATGTGGCGCAGGTAAAGATTTAAAAAAGATTTCGCGATTTATTAAAGCTGACTATAAATTGAAATCAGTATACAAAGTATAAAAAAAGGAATCTGAAACAGATTCCTTTTTATTATTCATTCTTAAATATCTTTATTTAAAAGCTTTTTTTACTAAATATGCTCCTAAAGATTTTCCACACTTAGCGTAAGCTTCTGAAATTCTGTAGCCAGTATCATAGTCGTTACCCATAGCTCCTCTACCAGGAACATTAGTCATTGTAATAACAGCTAGTTGGTTATCAGGATTCGCAGTTTCGACGAAAATTACTTCAACATTAATCATAGCATCTTTTCTTACAACACCAATATTAAAACCAGGCTCAGTAAAAATAGTTTTTAATATTAAAGTATATTTTGCATTAATGTTTGTTTGATCGAAATTACATTCTGCTTTAGCAGTATAATTATTTAATAACTCTTCAAACATTGGGTGGAATCTTCCTTCTCTGTCTGCTTCCCAGCTTTCTTTCCATGAATCACCTTTACCTGCTTCTTTTTCATTATATTCTGCTACCTTTTTAGCTACATAATCTTCTTCTTTATCAAATTTTCCTACAGCCATGTTGCTATAATCATATTCCAATAAAACTTCTGTTTGTCCTTTTAAGAAGCTTAAATCACCTTCTGTAACTTTAATTTTTTGAGCATATGCAGCTGTTACTCCTAATACTAAAACTGCAGCAAAAATAGTTTTTAAAATTTTCATAGTTTTCATTTTAATAGTGGTTAATATTAAATCGTTATTTTCTTTTTATTCAACAATAACAGTTACTTTATCCTCTCCTTTAGAACCATGCTTATTGCAATTGCCTTCAGCAATAATTTCTAAATTAGATTCGGCTTTAATTTTAAATTCAAGAGTGAAATTTTGATCTTCAGGAAGATCTGTTTTAGTATATTCCCATTTTTTGAATTCTTCTCCGTTTATTTTTACCCAAACCCAGTCAGTATAATGGGCTTTAGTATTGCCAATATGTTTAACTTCAATTTTAATAGTAATTTCAGCTCCTTTTTCTGCTTTTTCAGGAGCAATGATCTTTACTTGAGTTTTATTAGCAAAAGAACTAACAGAGAGAAATAGAACAAAAACGAATGTTAGAATACTTGTCAGTGCAAATTTACTTTTCATGATATAATACCTCCTGTTTTAGTGATGAGCTAATTTACTAAAAAAATAGAAATTTCAGTTTAATTTTACCTGAAATTGATTATTGAATAGATAAATCAGAATTTATAGTTGATAAATATTTCAATATAGACGACCAATACTAAATTACATCAGTACCTTTTTTTATCAACCATAATTTCCCAACATTTTCATAAAACTTTTCAAGTGGTAACTTGGTTTTTAGAACACTATTAAAGAAATTATATTTCGTTAAATCAAAATCGATGATTTGATCTTTAACTTCTTCATAAAATGGAGTACCAGGCATAGGTGTTAAAATAGTATATCCTGCATAAGTTACTTTATGCGAGTTGGTATAATCAGATAATGCATCAAAATCGGCTTCATCATAATCATGCGGAATAACATAGTTGCCTCGAAGCATAATATCATTTTTATGGAAAATATCGATGGCTTCATGTATGAGTTTGGCTTCGGCACTTTTATTATATTTTTTTAGCTCTTCTTCTCTAAACGATTCAAATCCACAGATAACAACTTTTAATCCGTTTTTAGCTAGTTTTTCAATTAGCATGGGATTATTTACAGCAGTATCTGTTCTTATATCCATAATATAAGTTTTCTTAATGCCTTCTTGTTCTATTCGGTCAAATAAATGTTCTATGACCGATTCGTGTACAATCGTATTGGCATCAGCAAAACGAACAATATCATAATCCATTTCTTTTAATTCGGTAATTATACTTTCAACATCTCGTTGTAAATATTTACCATTATATTGAGGCCATATGGAACAAAAGGTGCATTTGTAAGGACAACCTAAAGAAGTGAATAAATAGGTTGAAGGAGAAGGTGCATTTCCAACAATATAGCTATCTCGCCAGCGCTCAATTAATTTTCGATTGGGCATTAAGAAATCTTCTTTTGCAGCATTGAAACACATTGTCCGAGGCGGTGTTCTGTGCAATACTCCATTTTTATTGATGATAATTCCGGGAATGGAATCAAAGCTTTCGTTTTTCTCTTTCGTTTGGACAACTTCTCTAAAAATATGAGCTGACTGACCTGGAAGAATTAAATCGACAGATGTATCTGTAAAATCCTGAGGCGATAAGCTGGTGTGTAATCCACCAACAACAGTTAATATTTCAGGATTAAATGATTTTACAGTCTTGAAAATTTCAATGGCGTAATCAAATTCAGATGCAATGGTTGTTGTTCCAACAATGTCAGGTTTGTGCTCATTTAAAAGATTTAATACTAATTGTTTTAGAGGAGGTGTTTCTGGGAATAAATCATATTCGCCTTTTGTTTCAAAAAATACAACATCGTGATCTTTTACCGCTTCGGCAACGGTAAGTAACCCTAAAGGAGGACCAATAAGTTTTTTGTGTATGTATTTTTTAGCTTCTTCTGGTGCCGATTTCAGAATCATATTGTGTGGTGACCTTGGAGTATTTATTAATAATATTTTCATTTAAAATCTTCAAATTGTAAGTTGCGAATATAAGAAAAGATCGATGATAATTACAAAACTCAAAATGTCTAAAATTGAATTCGATAACTAGCCATTGGATATAAAGCCATTTCGTAATTATGATATATTTTTCCTGTTAATGGATCAATTCTGTGCTCATATACACTGGTATAATTTGTTCTATATTGGAGATCCATGGCAATTTCAACATTAAACTTTGGTTTATTTCTTTTTATACCTAAACGAAGGTTAATACGAAAATAATCCTCTTGTTGAATTTCGTATGCACGATCCCAATCCAAAACCTCAGTTTGTTGCTGAATGGTTGCGTTTACATCATAAGGAACATAAGGTCTACCACCAGCATATGTTGTTCTTAAACCTATGATAAAAGCATTGTTTTTTCTAAAAGGAGCTTCGTATCCACCTAAAATATTAATGGCAAAATTTCCATTAAAAGCTGTGCTGCGTTTATTACCAGAATATCCTTTATAGCTTGATTGATATATAGAAGAAGTAATCAAGAAATAGAAATTGTTATCCAGAAATCTTTCAAGCGTTAGTTCCAGTCCATAATTTTCGCCTGTTCCATCATTCGTTAAGCTATCTACTCTTTCTATAAAATATTCTGCACCATAATTTAAAACAGAGTATTCAGGCATGCTTTTTTTCACAGGAATATCATATAAATATTGATAATATGCTTCTAATTTAAGTCTCAGGTTTGTGCTAAATAAATGATCATACCCTGCAATTATCTGATGACTTTTAGAGAAATCAAGATTTTTATTTGTATAAATCAGAGAACCATCATCGAGTTGTGTTTGAGTAAAGTATATGATTCGTAGTTGAGTTTGACTGTGTAAGCCATAACCTATTTTTACAGAGTTTTTATCGTTTAAATTCCAGTTAAAGCCCATTCTGGGTTCAAAAGAATAAGTATTATTCATATCAAGGTACTGAGCATGTAATCCTAAGTAGAGCTCCTTGTCATCGGTGAATTTATGTTTAAATTGAGCATATCCTTGAAATAAATCAAACTCTTCTTTTACATCAGTATCAATCCTGAATTGTCCATATCTCATACTACTGTCAGCAAAGTTTACAAAGTATCTGTCGATTTTAACTCCTAAATTAAAGGTGTTTTTAGGATTGATTTTAGTGTTTAAATGTGATGTGAAACTAGCTTTTACTTCCGATGATTTTTCTCCTGCCCAGTTTCCAATTTGGCTCGCTACATTGTAAAAAGTATCTATTTGTGTGGTTACCTCAGAACCATATAACGATAAAGCAGTTTGTAGTCTAGTTTTAGTGCCAAAAAAATGAACGTAGGATAATGCCATGGATCCAATATCAGAACCATTACTTAAATCTTCGCCCCAATTTTCAAATGTCCAGTCTTTTTGATCGTCATTAGAGTCGAACATTTCGATATAACTTGTACCACCCATTCCAATAAAACTTAGTCGGCCTTTTTTTAGAGGAAAGTTAAGCTTCATCGTTAAATCCTGATACTTTGTTGTCTCCACTTCAGCACCCAATAAATCAATGATATCAACCAGTGAGTATCGGTAGGTTATCAAATAGGATGCATTGCTTTTTTTAGAGAAAGGACCTTCAGTCCCAAATTCTAAACCATTATAACCAAACTCAGCCCAATATTCTCGTTTTTCATTATTCCCATTTCTCATTTTTAAATCGAATACTCCCGCTAAAGCATTTCCATATTCTGCAGGGAAAGCACCGGTTAAGAAATCAGAATTAGTAAGTAAATTATTATTTAAAATGGTTATAGGTCCTCCTGTTGTTCCTGAGGCAGCGAAATGATTTGGATTAGGTATTTCAACTCCATCTAACCTCCATAATAAACCTGTAGAAGAATTTCCTCTAATAATGATATCGTTTCTGTTGTCACGTACAGACATTACTCCGGCATAATTTGCAGCCATTCGTGCAGGATCTCCATAACTGCCAGGGTATCGGTTCGTTTCATCTACGGTAAATGAACGAGCACTAATGGTTGCCATCTTGTTTAGAGGCTTATCCTTATGGACTGTTGCTTTTATTACTACCTCATCAATTTCTGTAACAGATTCCTCCAGTTCAATTTTAATGATTTTTTCTTTTGCAGAACTTAAGGTGATATTGTCTAATATCTGTGTTTTATATCCAATATAACTTGCTTGAACAGTCTGTGTTCCAATGGTTACTTGTTCAAATCTGAAATATCCGCTTTCATCACTAATAGTTCCTTGCTGAGGGTCGGTATCCAGTAAAATAATATTAACACCAGGTAAAGGAATTTGAGTTTCTCTATCAACAACAACACCTCGCAATGTTTGTTTCAGATTTGCCTGAGAAAAACCAGAGTAAAAACAGAATAAGCTTAGAGTAATAAGCAATATAAACTTTTGCTTCATTAATTTTTGGTTCAAATTTTTGCAAGAAACAAAGATAAAAGAATTATTGGTTATTTCTTATTGAGAATCCTGCTTGTTCAATAATATCTCCTATTTGAACGTATTTGCCATGCGAATATGCCATTAAATCATGATGTTGTATATTAACACTTCCATTGGATTGGTCAATATAATTTTCTGAAACCTGAATATTTACGACTTCAGCTAAAAACATATCATGCGACCCAAGTTCTTTAATTTCTGTTACTTTACATTCAATATTAATAGGGGATTCTACTATGATTGGAGCATTAACCTTTACACCCGTTTTAGGAGTAAGTTTAAGTTCCTTGAATTTATTAACATCACGTCCTGATTTCCTACCACAAAAATCTGCAGCAAACGCCATATCGTGGGTTGAATAGTTTATTATGAATTCTTTGTTTTTTGCAATAATAGCATGTGAATGTCTATCCTTACGAATAGAAACATAGCACATTGGAGGAATTGAGTTAACAGTTCCAGTCCATGCTATTGTGATGATGTTATATTCTTCAGGATTTGATCCACAACTTACCATTGCTGCTGGTACAGGATAGATTAAGGGAGTTGGTTTCTTATTTATTTTTTTCATCGGAATATATTGATTTTGCTTTTATATCACATATTGTATTTTCAAAATGTTCTGAGTGTGCTTTTACCCATTCAAATTCCAGGTATTTATTTTCGATAATCTTATCCAAAAGTTTCCATTCTTTCATGTTTTTAGCTTTAGTTCCGTTCGCAGTATAAAAGTTGTTGAGTTTCCATAGAGGTAGCCATTCAGTGATTCCTTTTATTACATATTGACTATCAGTAATAATTCTGATTTTTGGTTCTTTTATTAAATACTTAATACCTTCAATAACAGCTATAAGTTCATTTAGATTGTTATCTTTTCGATATGTTTTATTTTGGGTTAATAAATATTTTCCTTCTATAGTTTTTATTAAAATAGAATAACCACCAGTTTCTTTTTCTTGATTATATGAACCATCTGTAAATAGTTCCGGAATCTTGGGTGTTTTTTGATTGGTTTTATCAACACTAAATTGCTTATTCCTATTGTCGAGTACTGTAATTTTTGTTCTATCGTAAAAGTCTGTATTTGGCAATCCGTCGTGTAAAACAAAATTTAATTTAAATCCCACATAAAAACTGTCTGGTCTTTTGTTGTGTAATAATTTTCTTAATTGAAATTCTCTAAGTTTTAGATATGCAGTTAAAGGTTTATTATCTTGGTATTTAATTTGTTTTTCTATAGGAGAAAACTTAATGGTACATTCTTCTTTTTCTTTGTTTATTAGTATCGAATAAAAACCATGACTTTCTTTTGTAATATGCATTGATAACAAATCGTGATTAACTGCAGGCATTGTATTCTAGTATTTTAATTTATTTCGATCTGTTAATAAGAAAAGATACTCGTCTCTGAGATCTTGATTCCATCCGATTAAAAATTTTGTATAATCGGAAATTTCCAAATTATGAATTGGCTTTCCGTAAGGATCAAGCATAATTTCATTTGGGAACTCAATTTTAGCATAGTCAATAGACTTAGAGTTTTGTCGATATATAGTCTCGTATAAATCTGCGGCACCAAATAAATGTAAAATATTATGAGCTATTTCGGAAGGATATTTATAACTCACAATAGCATATTCTATATTCCTTGTGTGTAAATTATTTACTGGGATAGAAATGTCCGTTTTAAAATAATTATTCATCATATAAAGTAAAACAACACTTTCAACTTCGTACTCATCTCGAAGATATGCTATAAGTCTTTCTTTATTTTTTGGTTTTTTTATTTCGGGTAAGCCATCCTTATCTTGCAGGAGAAATGTATTTCCTGCCTTTCGAGCAATGTAATCCGACCATTTATTTAAGTTGGCAAAACCTTGTTTGAAATTTGGTTCAGTTACCGATAAATAGATGGATTCTTCGGGAAGATTTTTCTTAATAGTAGTATACTCAGGCCCTACATAATAATCTGTAATAAATTTTACTGGAATATTATTATGAATTCCTTTCTGGTTTAACCAACTCACAGCAGTACGAATGGAATCTAAAGTACTTTTTATATCATATTCAGTCCAGGGTGATGTTGTTTTGGTATCAACAAAGATTGAATAAACTAAAATATCACCCTTTAAATCTTTGCAGACATTAGTTTTGATCCCTTTTTTATAATCAAGTTTACGTAATGTAAAGCTTTCAGATAGAAGAATTAAAATAGATAAAATGAATATACGTATTATTTTTTTCATAGACTCTCTCTAACTCAGACCTTAAATTAAATCAATTTAAAAGTAAATCAATCGAATGATTTATCCAAATAACAGTTTTTGAAATACTGATTACATAAAAGTTTTAGCACGTATAATGACAAAAAGGCATTATTTAACTTGATATTTGAGACAAATAGGCAGGCATAGGGGGGTGTTTCTCATTATGGCAATTAATTTGAAGCCTTTTTATTGAATTAAAAAATAAAACAATGCAACAAGATAATTTTACAATAAAATCGCAAGAAGCCCTTCAACAAGCATTTACTATTGCTCAGGGCTATCAACAACAAGCAGTCGAGAATGGGCACCTTTTAAAAGGTATTTTAACACAAGGAGAAAATATTTCCAATTTCTTATTAAAGAAATTAAATGTGAATCCATTAGCGTTTCAACAGGTTTTGGATAAAATAATAGAATCATATCCTAAAGTTTCAGGAGGAGATCCATATCTTTCAAAAGATGCAAACAGAGCAGTTCAAAAATCGATTACAATTTCAAAAGAAATGGGTGATCAGTTTGTTTCTATTGAACATCTTCTATTAGGGATATTACTAGCAGGAGATAGTGTTTCTCAATTGATGAAAGATAATGGTATATCAGAGAAAGAACTTAAATTGGCAATACAAGATCTTAGAAAAGGATCAAAAGTAGATAGTCAGACTGCTGAGGATACTTATAATTCATTAAACCGTTTTGCTATAAATCTAATTGAACAAGCCAGGGCTGGGAAATTAGATCCTGTGATTGGGCGTGATGATGAGATAAGGCGAGTTCTTCAAATTTTATCACGAAGAACAAAAAATAACCCCATCTTAATCGGAGAACCTGGTGTTGGAAAAACAGCTATTGCTGAAGGGATAGCGCATCGAATTTTGAGTGGAGATATTCCTGAAAATTTAAAGAATAAACAAATTTTTGCTTTAGATATGGGAGCATTAATTGCCGGAGCTAAATACAAAGGTGAGTTTGAGGAAAGATTAAAATCGGTTGTTAAAGAAGTTGTTACATCCGATGGAGAGATCATTTTATTTATTGATGAGATTCATACTTTAGTGGGAGCAGGGAAAAGCGAAGGAGCAATGGATGCGGCAAATATTCTAAAACCGGCATTGGCAAGAGGTGAATTAAGAGCTGTTGGTGCTACTACATTAAATGAATATCAAAAGTATTTCGAAAATGATAAAGCTTTAGAGCGTCGTTTTCAGAAAGTAATGGTTAATGAACCAGATGCATTAAGTGCAATTTCGATTTTAAGAGGTTTAAAAGAGAGATATGAGTCGCATCATAAAGTTAGGATAAAAGATGAGGCTTTAATATCGGCTGTTGAGCTTTCACAGCGATATATATCAGACCGTTTTTTACCTGATAAAGCTATTGATTTGGTGGATGAGGCAGCTTCAAAATTAAGACTGGAAATGAACTCTGTTCCGGAAAGTATTGATGAAATAGAAAGAAAAATAAAACAGTTAGAAATAGAACGTGAAGCCATTAAACGTGAAGGCGATAAAAAGAAAGTTTCTGAACTAAGTGAGCTTATTGCTAATCTTTCTGATGAAAGAAATAAAATGAGAGCTAAATGGGAGAATGAGAAATCTATTGTAAATCAAATTCAGGCTAATAAAGAATTAATTGAGAAATTCAAATTAGAGGCAGAGCAGGCAGAACGTGAAGGTGATTATGGAAGAGTTGCTGAAATTCGTTATGGAAAAATAAAAGAAGCAAATGCCCAGGTAGAAAAGCTTCAAGAGGAATTTGAAAAGATTCAAGCGAACGATTCTATGATAAAAGAAGAAGTAACCAGTGAGGATATTGCCGAGGTTATTGCTAAGTGGACAGGAATACCAGTTAATAAAATGTTGCAAAGCGAACGTGATAAATTACTGAAATTGGAAGAGGAACTTCATAAAAGAGTAATTGGACAAGATGAGGCCATAGAAGCTGTTTCTGATGCAGTTCGAAGAAGCAGGTCAGGATTGCAGGATGCTAAACGTCCTATAGGTTCATTTATTTTCTTAGGAACAACAGGAGTTGGAAAAACAGAATTAGCCAAAGCTTTAGCAGAATTTCTATTCGACGATGAAAATATGATGACGCGTATTGATATGTCGGAATATCAGGAAAGACATTCTGTATCGCGTTTGGTTGGAGCTCCTCCGGGATACGTTGGGTACGATGAAGGTGGACAATTAACTGAAGCCGTGCGACGAAAACCTTATTCGGTTATTCTTTTAGATGAAATTGAAAAAGCACATCCTGATGTATTTAATATTTTGTTACAAGTGCTTGATGATGGAAGATTAACAGACAATAAAGGACGTACTGTGAACTTTAAAAATGCGATCATTATCATGACATCGAATGTTGGTTCTCATATCATTCAAGAAGATATCAGTAAATTAAGTGATCAAAACAGGGAGTCATTACTTGAAGAAACAAAACAAAAAGTAATAGGCATTTTAAAGCAAAGTATTCGTCCGGAGTTTATTAACAGAATTGATGAACTGGTAATGTTTACTCCATTAACCATTGCTGAAATTGAGAGCATTGTTCGATTACAATTTAATCTGCTTAAGTCGGCATTAGTACAGCAAAATATTAAGATTAAAATTACCGATAAAGCAGTGCAAAAGATAGCTTCATTGGGTTTCGATCCTCAATATGGTGCTCGGCCTATAAAACGAATTATTCAAAAACAGATATTAAATGTTTTATCAAAAGAAATTCTTGCAAATAAAATTGAAAAAGAAAAAGAAATAAAAATTGATTTAGAAGGGGAGGATTTAGTTTTTAAGAATTAAAAAAGCCGGCGTTAGCCGGCTTATGTTTTTATTCGAATGTTTCAATACATTTATCAACACTATCACAAATATCAAATACATTATGAAGTTGTAATAATTTAACTAACTCCATAACTTCAGGAGAGATATTGCAAATTTTAAACTGGCTGTCATTATTCTTAGCATTTCGTAAAATAGAAAGCAAAGCACCAAAACCAGAACTATCAACATACTCAACACCTGTTAGGTTAAGAATAAGTTTGGTATTTGCCTTTGTTAAATATTGAGCAACCTCTTCTTTTAAAGTCTGAGCAATTAAGATATTTAATTTACTAACATTATCAAATTTTAATATCTCAATTCCGTTGTTCGATTCATGAATTAACATAGATTCCGGTTTTTAGTTAATATTTATTTTTTGTTCCTTATTTCGCTTAAATCTTTAATCGCAATATTGCTATCTCTTACAAATTTAGCAATTATTTCGTGATATTCATCAATATTTTTCTCCTCTTTTGCATTTTCTTCTAATTTTTTTAGGTCGTTAGCTAGATTTTTCATCCCAACCATTAAAATTGCAGATTTTGCTTTATGAGCAATTTTGCCTAAACTTTGCCAGTCTTTTTGAGTATAATAATCTTGCATTAATTGTTGATATTCTGGAATTTGTTCAAAGAACATATCTACAAGGTCATTAATTAAATCCTGACTACCGGCACTTATCTCATGAAGATATGTTAAATCTATCATTCTTAAATTTGTATTCATATCTAAAAATAATAAAATCAATTTTATGCAATAAAATAAACTTTTAGCAAATTCAAAAATAATATGATAGAGAATTTAACTTAAAGGGATATAATTTTTATATTTACAATACTTTTCTTATTATTAAACAATTTTCGTAATTCAAAGTATAATATATATTCAGATATAATCAATAAATTCACATAATGAAAAGATTTCTAATAAGTTTATTCTTCATTTCAATGGCAACATGTTTGTTTGCTCAAGGTAATTCTATTGAGGAGGAGTTAAAAGAAATGAGAAAACAAGCCAAATTACTATATAACGAGGGTGTGAGATTTGTTGAGGAAGGAAAATATACCGAAGCTCATTTAAAATTTGATGAATCCTTATTTATTTATCCGGAGTTTTCATACTCTTATGTAGAAAGAGCTAAGATTAAAATATTAAGACAAGAGTTTGATCTTGCTATGGAAGATATTGCGAGAGCTATTGAAATAGAAGATAGTTATGGCGAGTCGTTTTATGTTAGGGCATATCTAAAATTATTAATGAAAGATCATCAGAATGCTTTAACAGATTTTACCCATGCAATTCAAAAAGGATATACAGAACCGGAGGCATACTATTATAGAGGTTTAATGAATTTTGAATTAAAAGATTATAATAGCGCTTTAATTGATTTTACATTAGCAATAGACAAAAAATATGATTTTGCTTATGCATATAATGAGCGTGCAAGTTCAAAAAGAATGTTAGGTGATTACCATGGGGCTATACACGATTATAAACAAGCTTTAGCATACGACTCAACCATAATTGTAGCTTACGATAATAGAGCAAGCTGTAAAATAAAAACAGGTGATTTTCAAGGAGCTATCGAAGATTATTCCAAGGCAATTCAGAAAGATCCTGAATTTTACTTGGCACTTAATAATAGAGGAAGCACATATTACCAAATGGCTAATTATGAAGCTGCATTAAATGATTTTAATAAAGTAATTGAGATTAATAAAGAATATGCTCCTGCATATAATAACTTAGGGATAACAAAAATTAATATGCAAAATTATATTGGAGCAGAGAAAGATTTGGATAAAGCTATTAAATTAGATCCTGAATATGCTGAAGCATTTATGAATAGAGGGCATGCAAGAGAGTTCTTAGGTAAGTTCCCCGATGCATGTGCCGATTGGAAAAAAGCCAGGGAATTAGGCATTGAAGAGGCCGAAAAATATATTACTGAATGTGAATAATTTAATCTGAATTTGAAATGAAATTAATAAAAACATACATATTATCATTTTTTATCCTTTTTGTTGCAGGCAATATTTCTCTAGCACAAGAAAATATTAAAATAAAAAAATCCAACTTTCAAATCGATTTTAAAGAAACAGGATTTAAAGATGCCTGGAAAAATGTCAAAGAGGGAGAAAAGCTTTTTACCGCAGGACTAGGAACATTTTCAGATGCACTTGTGTTTTACTTAAAAGCTGCTAAATATAATCCTGATTGTGCTGCTTTAAATTATAAAATCGGAGTTTGCTATTTGGCTTCGGATAAATTTTATTATGCAACAGAATTTCTTGAAAAAGCTTACTTAAAAGATAATAATGTAACCCGAGATATACATTATATGTTGGCTCGTGCATATCATTTTAATCTTGATTTTGATAACGCTATTGAAAATTACAAAGCATATTACAGTTCTTTCTCTGTAAAAGAATTGGAAAAATTCGAGGTAGGAATTGATAATTATATTAAGCAATGTAATTATGGAAAAGATTTAGTAAGCAAACCAGTTCGTGTTATAGTTAACAATTTAGGAGATAGAATTAATTCAGAATACGACGATTATAACCCGGTTTTACATCCAAATCAGGATTTATTATACTTCACTTCACGTAGAGAGATCGATAAAAAAGATAAACGAATAGAATCTGATAATAAATTCTACGAAAATGTTTTTGTTTCGGAACAGGCTGGAGAGCTATGGAAAAAACCAAAACTATTAGAAAATAAACTAGACTCGAAAAACAATGAATCTGTATTAGCAATATCTCCTGATGGCAATAATATTTATTTATACAATGGGCAGGAGAATGGTGGAGATATTATGGTTAGTGAGCTTAAGAAAGGAAATTGGAAATCTCCCAAAGGCATTTCTGGTAAGATATTATCAAAAAAGCAGGAAACAACCATAACATTCAGTCCTGATGGTAAAGAAATGTTTTTTATATCAAATCAGGATGGAACCATTGGAGGAATGGATATTTTTTACAGCAAATTGAACGAGAAAGAAAAATGGACGGAGCCTGTTAATATGGGTGCTGCCATTAATACGATTTATGATGAAGAAGGAGTGTATTGGCATCCAAAAGAAGATAAACTGTATTTTAGTTCGCAAGGGCATAATTCTATGGGAGGATTCGATGTGTTTGTTATTGAGCGAGATGCAAATGGTATGTGGTCGAATCCTGAGAATTTAGGATATCCTATTAATACTCCAAATGATGATATTTTCTTTAAAATGGATGAAAATAATAAGCAAGCTTATTATTCATCAGTGCGTGATAATGGATTTGGAGGAAAAGATTTATATAAAATTATTTTCTTAGGTGAAGAGAAAGAATTAAAATTAAAAACAGAAGATATATTCTTGGCATGGAATCATAAACCGATTGAAACATTATTCTATCATAATCCAACAGAATTAAAGGTCGATACAGCTTTATATATGGTTGGTATAGTTACCGATTCAAAAACTGCAGAACCAATAAAAATGGCTAAGATTGAGGTTATTGATTTAGAACAAAGTCAGATTATAGCTACCGGATTAACCGATACTTCAGGTACATATCAAATTAAGATTCCAAAGAAAAAAGATTTTGGAGTTGAAGTAACAGCTAAAGATTATTTATTTTTTGTTACCATGGCTCAGTTATCTCAAAAACAGGTTGTTGATAGTAAAGTTCAATCAAATTTCCAGCTTGACAGGATTGATGTTGGTGCAAAGATGGTATTGAAAAATATTTTCTTCGAAACAAACAAAGCTACATTGAAAGAGGAATCAACAGCAGAATTACAGCGTGTAGCAGGACTGTTATTGGATAATCCAACCATTAGATTAGAGATATCCGGGCATACCGATAATGTTGGTTCTTATCGTGCTAACCAAAAACTTTCTGAGTCAAGAGCTAAAAGTGTTGTTGATTATCTGGTTCAACAAGGAGTATCAGCTGATCGTTTAGAGTACAAAGGTTACTCGTTTAATCAACCAATTGCCGATAATAGTACTCCGGAAGGTAGAGCTCAGAATCGTAGGGTAGAGTTCAAAGTATTAAGTAAATAAGATCGATTTAAACATAATTTTAAAAGGATGGTTTAATATTAAATCATCCTTTTTTTATACATAGGGATATGTTGTAAAATCATCATTTTTATAATTTATTTTTTATAGCTTTGTCGCACATTCATAAAAATCAATAAAACAAAATAATACAATGAAAAATACAGCTTTTACACAATTTCATATTGATCTTGGTGCAAAAATGCTACCATTCTGTGGTTTTAACATGCCAATTGAATATTCAGGAATTAATGATGAACACATTACCGTTCGTGAAAAAGTAGGCGTTTTTGATGTTTCTCATATGGGTGAATTTTGGGTTAAAGGCCCAAAAGCTTTTGAATTAGTTCAGAAAGTAACCTCAAATAATGTTGCAGATCTTTACAATGGAAAAGTTCAGTATTCTTGCTTTCCTAATGGTAAAGGAGGAATCGTTGATGATTTATTAGTATATAAATTCGATGATGAAACTTATTTGTTAGTTGTTAATGCAGCAAATATTGATAAAGACTGGGCTTGGGTTACTAAAAATGCTCAGGAATTGGGAATGGAAATCGGAAAAGAGGTTTACAATGCTTCTGATGAAATTGCTCAGTTAGCTATTCAAGGACCTTTAGCATTAAAAGCAATGCAAAAGCTTACAGATGCTAATGTTGTTGATATGGAATATTATACTTTCCAAAAATGTGATTTCGCTGGAATTAAAGATGTAATTTTTTCAACTACTGGTTATACAGGATCAGGTGGATGCGAAATTTATATTGCAAACAAAGATGCAGACAAATTATGGAAAGCTGTTTTTGAAGCTGGAGAAGAATTTGGAATCAAACCTATTGGATTAGGAGCAAGAGATACTCTAAGATTAGAATCAGGTTTTTGCTTATATGGCAATGATATTAATGATGAAACTTCAGCAATACAAGCTGGTTTAGGTTGGATTACTAAATTTGTTGATGGTAATGATTTTATCGATCGTCCAGTTTGGGAAAAACAAAAAGAAGAAGGTGTTTCTCCTCGTTTAAAAGGTTTCATTATGGAAGATCGTGGAATTCCACGTCAACATTATAAAGTGGTTGATGCAGAAGGAAACGAAATTGGTGAAGTAACTTCAGGTACGATGTCTCCAATTATTAAAAAAGGTGTTGGTATGGCATACTTAAATAAAGGTTTCTGGAAAGCAGGAACTGAAATTTTTATTCAGGTAAGAAATAAAAATCTTAAAGCTGTTGTTGCTCGTCCGCCATTTCACGAAAATAACTAGTTAGATATATTTTGAATATAGACCCTGCTTATTGAGCAGGGTTTTTTATTAAATTTTTTTTATTGTCATTCCCGCGCAGGCGGGAATCTATTAGTTAAAAGGATATTTTATTAGATTTGTTGTATGAATACGATAGAAGTATGTTTAGCTCCCAAATTATTTGACAATTACTCTGTAGAAAATAAAACGATTGTAGTAGTTGATATTCTTCGTGCAACAACTATAATTACTACCATGTTTCACAATGATTTAGAAAAATTGATTCCTGTAAAATCGCTTGATGAAGCCAAAAAAATGAAACAGCAAAGTTTTTTGGTTGCAGCAGAAAGAAATGGCAAAAAAGTTGATTTTGCAGATTTTGATAATTCACCATATACTTTTACTAATGATAAAATTTCAGGAAAAACTTTAGTATATAGTACAACCAATGGAACGAATACAATTAATCTAACCAAAGGAGCTGATCAGGTAATCATTTCATCATTTTTAAATTTAAGTGCAACATCCGATCTATTAATTAGCCAAAAGAAAGATATTTTAATACTTTGTTCGGGTTGGCAGGGTGATTATTGTACTGAAGATGCTTTATTTGCAGGAGCTCTTATCGAAAAATTATATCAAGCTGAATTTACATCAAATTCTGATTCGGTAAATACATGTGTTGAAATTTGGAATAATGCAAAAAATAATCTTCATAATTATATAAAAAGCATTTTTCAGTACAACAGATTAGTGAGTTTAGGATTAGAAAATATTATTGATTATTGCTTTAGACAAGATATTTCAGATGTGATTCCAATTTTTAAGAATGATTATATTATTGATTTAAAGAAAATAGCGCATTCTTAGATTTTTTATTCCCTAGTTTATTCGTAATTTTACAATCCTTTTTTGCTTTTTAAAAAAGGTGTTACACATCATATAAATTTTAATGTGAATATTTATTTTTTTTTGCATCTTGCAGTCTGAAATTAACAATAGTTAACAATTTAAAAAACAATATCTTATGAGAAAGCATATTTTTAACGCTGGTCCATGTAAATTATCAGATTCATTATTAAAGAATTCTGCTGAGGCTGTTCTTGAATTCAACGGAATAGGTCAGTCTTTAATTGAAATCTCACATCGTAGTAAAGATTTCCAAGCTGTAATGGATGAAACTGTTGAGCTAATGAAAGAAGTACTAAGTATTCCAGAAGGATATTCAGTTCTTTTCTTAGGTGGTGGTGCAAGCATGCAGTTTTGTATGATTCCATATAACTTTATGAAATCTAAAGCTATGTACATTAACACTGGTACTTGGTCTTCAAAAGCTATTAAAGAAGCTAAATTATGGGGCGAAGTGGTTGAAGTATCTTCAAAAGATAAAAATTTCACTTACTATCCAAAAGGATTTGAAGTTCCTGCTGATGTAGATTACATTCATGTTACTTCAAATAATACCATTGCAGGAACAGAATCTTTCGAAGATTTAGATGTAAATGTTCCATTAATTTCTGATATGTCATCTGACTTTTTAAGTCGCCCGGTTGATGTTTCTAAATATGCAATGATTTATGGTGGTGCTCAAAAGAACTTAGGACCTGCAGGTGCTACTTTCATTATCATTAAAGATGAGTTCTTAAACAAAGTTGTTGCCGATCGTCCAATACCAACGATGTTACAATATGGTATTCACGTTGATAAAGGATCCATGTACAATACACCTCCTGTATTTAATATTTTTGCAATTCGCGAAACATTAAAGTGGGTTAAAGAAATGGGAGGTGTTAAAGCAATGGAAAAATTAGCTATCGAAAGAGCTGATTTACTTTACAATGCTATCGACGAAAGTAATATGTTCGAAAGTCCTATCGTAAAAGAAGATCGTTCAAGAATGAACATTGTATTTGTTATGAAAGAACAATATAAAGCTCTTGAAGCTGACTTTATTGCTTTTGCTGGAGAAAGAAATTGTGTTGGGATTAAAGGTCACCGATCAGTTGGTGGTTTCCGCGCTTCTACTTACAATGCTTCTACAATCGAAGATGTACAAGCTTTAGTTAAAGCAATGAAAGATTTCGAAGCAGCAAACGCATAAACCTAGATAAAGGTTGAAAGTTTAAAAGTTAAAAGTCAATGGCAACGGCAGAAAGTTTTGAAGAACTTGAGATTTGGAAGAAATCGATAAACCTTGCGATTGACTTTTATTCGCTCATAAAACAAGAACCATTATCCAAAGATTATTCTTTATATTGCAAAAGGTTCATTAGGCGAAGTAAGAAGTATGGTTTTTCTGATTAATAAATTAGGCTTTATTGACAATAACCATAAAAATGATTTAAAGAATAAATGCAGTGAATTAGCAAAAATGATTTCATCACTGATTAAATATTTGGAAAATCATCAGCAGTAAACAAACTTTCAATCATAATAACTTTTAACTTTAAACATTTAACTTTTAAACTAAATACTATGAAAAAAGTACTTGTTGCAACAGAAAAGCCTTTTGCTCCAGCAGCAGTTGCTCAAATAAAAGAAGTTTTAGATAAAGCTAACTACGAATTGGTTTTATTAGAAAAATATACAGATAAAGCAGAATTATTAAAAGCAGTAGAAGACGTTGATGGAATGATCGTACGTTCTGATAAAGTAACTAAAGAAGTTATTGATGCAGCTAAAAATCTTAAGATTGTTGTAAGAGCAGGTGCCGGTTACGATAATCTTGACCTTGAAGCATGTACTGCAGGTAATGTTGTTGCTATGAATACACCAGGGCAGAATTCAAATGCTGTTGCTGAATTAGCATTAGGTATGGCAGTTATGATGGCTCGCGGAAATTATAATGGTAAAGCAGGAACTGAATTACGTGGAAAGAAAATAGGTATTCATGCTTATGGAAATGTAGGACGTTATGTAGGTGAAATTGCTAAAGGTTTTGGAATGGAAGTTTTGGCATTTGATCCATTTGTTGATGCTGAAACAATTAAGAAAGACGGAGTAAATCCTGTTGATTCTGTTGAAGAATTATACTCAACTTGTCAGTATATTTCTTTACATATTCCTGCTAACGATAAAACTAAGAAATCAATTGGTTTTGATTTATTAAGTAAGATGCCAAAAGGTGCTACTTTAGTTAATACAGCTCGTAAAGAAGTTATTAACGAAGAAGAATTACTAAAACTTATGGCAGAAAGAGAAGATTTCAAATATGTGTCGGATATTGCTCCAGATTGCAAAGATGAGATTGCTGAGAAATTCGAAGGAAGATTTTTCTTTACCCCTAAGAAAATGGGGGCTCAAACTGCAGAAGCTAATATTAATGCAGGTGTTGCTGGTGCAAGTCAGATAATCGATTTTATCGAAAACGGAAATACTACTTTTAAAGTAAATTAAGAGAAAGTTCAAAGTTTCAGGTTGAAAGTTCAAAGTTGACCTGAAATAATTAAATAAATTTTAAACATGATGATTAAGAGTTGTAAGTAGAAAAGTTTAAGATCAAAATATCAAAACTTTAAACTTGTAACTTTAAACTTTAAACTAATAAAAAGATGGCAATAATTAAACCATTTAAGGGATTAAGACCTCCAAAGGAGATTTCAAAAGATTTAGCATCATTACCTTATGATGTTATGAATAGTGAAGAAGCTGCTGCAATGGCAGAAGGTAAAGATTGTTCTTTATTGCATATTACAAGAGCGGAAATTGATTGTCCTGCAGGAACAGATATTCATTCAGAAACAGTTTATACCAAGGCTGTTGAGAATTTTAATATGTTCCAGGAAAAAGGTTGGTTAGTTCAAGACGAAGAAGCTAAGTTTTATATTTATGCTCAAACTATGGATGGACGCACTCAGTATGGTATCGTAGGTGCTGCTGCATGTGCTGATTATCATAATGGGATTATCAAAAAACATGAGTTAACTCGTCCAGAGAAAGAAGATGATAGAATGGTTTTAACTCGTTATGCAAATGCGAATATCGAGCCTGTATTCTTCTCATATAAAGCAGTTCCGGAAATTGATGCAATCGTTGAAAATATTGTGAAAAATCAGGAAGCTGATTATGATTTTACTGCAGAAGATGGTTTTGGTCATCATTTTTGGGCCATTAACGATGCTGATACAAACAAAAAATTAGAAGAGCTTTTTGATACTAAAGTTCCTTATACATACGTAGCTGATGGTCACCATAGAACAGCTGCTGCTGCTCGTATTGGTTTAGAAAAAGAAGGACAAAATCCTAATCATACAGGCGATGAGGAATACAATTTCTTTATGGCAGTTCATTTTCCTGATAATCAATTAAAAATTATTGATTACAATCGTGTTCTTAAAGATCTTAACGGATTATCAGAAGAAGAATTAATTGAAAAATTATCTACTTCTTTCGACGTTGAGAAAATGGGTGCTGATATTTACAAACCTGCTAAATTGCACGAATTTAGCATGTACTTAGGTGGTAACTGGTACAAAATGACAGCTAAAGAAGGAACTTACGATGATAAAGATCCAATAGGAGTTTTAGACGTAACTATTCTTTCAAACCAAGTGTTAGAACCTTTATTTGATATCAAAGATTTAAGAACATCTAATCGTATTGATTTCGTTGGTGGTATTCGTGGTTTAGGTGAATTGTCAAAACGTGTTGATAGTGGTGATATGAAAGTTGCTTTTGCATTGTATCCATGTTCGTTACAACAGTTAATTGATATTGCAGATACAGGAAATATTATGCCTCCAAAAACTACCTGGTTTGAGCCAAAACTAAGAAGTGGTTTGGTAATTCATAAATTGGATTAAAAGTTGAAAACTACGTCATGCTGAGTAATGTCATCCTGAGCTTGTCGAAGGATGTCGAAGTATGACTATCACATATAAGGAAAGTTGTCATGTTGAGTTTATCGAAACATAGACAACTTTCTTTTTATATCTACATGTTAAACCTGACATATATCTTTCCTAAGCAAAAACTTTTTTACTACATTTGGGATTGATATTTAATGTTTATGTAAAATGATGTTATAATGGGCGTTGCCGATAATATAAAACACTTTCTTAAAAATGAAATTCCTGCAAATGTTAAATTAATTGCAGTTTCGAAAACAAAACCTATTGAGCTTATCGAAGAAGCTTATCAATCTGGCCATAGAATTTATGGAGAAAATAAAGCTCAGGAGTTAGCTGGAAAATATGATGCATTACCTAAGGATATAGAGTGGCATATGATTGGTCATATGCAAACCAATAAAGTTAAGTATATTGCCCCGTTTGTATCTTTAATTCATGGTGTTGATAGTTTTAAATTATTGAAGGTAATTAACAAAGAAGGAGAGAAGAATAAGAGAAAAATTGATTGCCTGTTACAGTTTCACATTGCAAAAGAAGAAACTAAGTTTGGATTAGATTTATTAGAAGCTAAAGAGTTTTTGGATTCTGATGAGTTTAAAGTATTAAATCATGTAAATATCTGTGGAGTTATGGGTATGGCAACTTACACTGAAAATGAAGATCAAATTCGTTCTGAATTTAAAGAATTAGTTCATATCTTTAATGAGTTAAAAAGTTCTTATTTTCAAAATGATGAATTTAAAGAGGTGTCTATGGGAATGTCGGGCGATTATAAAATAGCTATTGAGGAAGGGGCAACCATGGTGCGTATTGGAAGTTCATTGTTTGGAGCACGAAATTATAATAAGTAATATAAATACACATTAAATTATGAGTCAATTAGAAACCACTTATTTAGGGTTAAAACTTAAAAATCCTGTAATAGTAGGAAGCTCAGGCCTAACTAGTTCAATAGATAAAATTAAAAAGATTGAAGAAAAAGGTGCTGGAGCTATTGTTTTAAAATCAATTTTTGAAGAACAGATCAAGTTCGAAGCTGGTAAAATGGCTAATGGATCAGATTCTCCGGAAGCTTGGGATTATGTTAATCACTATGTGAAACAAAATACGATACAGGAATATCTTGAATTAATAAAAAAAGCAAAAGAAGAAGTTAATATCCCAATTATTGCAAGTATTAATTGTGTTTCATCAAAAGAATGGACAGGATTTGCAAAAAGTATAGAAGAAGCTGGTGCCGATGCTATTGAAGTGAATGTATTTGTATTACCTAACGATAAGAATGCTCCTGGCGAAGAATATGAAAATATTTATTTCGATTTAGCAGAAAAATTAAAAAAGACAATAAAAATACCATTTGCATTTAAATTAAGCTCCCATTTTTCTAATTTAGTTGGATTTGTGCAAAAACTAAATGTTCCGGGAGTAGTATTGTTTAATCGCTTTTATGCTCCTGATATTGATATTGATGAAATGAAAATTACAGCATCAGAAGTATTTAGTACACCAGCAGATATTCGAAATTCACTACGATGGGTGGGAATTATTTCATCAAAAATATCTGATTTAGATATTGCTGCATCAACAGGAGTGCATGATGGTAAAGCGGTTGTAAAACAAATCCTTGCTGGAGCTAGTGCTGTTCAGGTTTGCTCAACTTTGTATAAAAATGGGATTGATCATTTAGAAAATATTATTAAGGAAGTAGAAGAGTGGATGACTAAGAAGGGTTTTAATAGTATTAGTGAATTTAAAGGAAAGATGAGTTATAATAAAATTGAGGATCCTTTAGTTTATGAAAGAGCACAGTTTATGAAATATTTCTCGAACGTACAATAAATAATAAATCCCGCTATTGAGCGGGATTTTCTTTTAAGTTCTTTATTATACTAATCAACTCTTGTATTAACGGAATTTTATCTTCTTTAGATTCTTCAATAGCATTGCTTAATTTAATAATACTCACATCTGCTTTTTGAGAATCAACCTTCTCAAAGTTATCAATAACCGTTAAAGCATCAAATGCCAGCTGAAACTCAGATTTAATGAATATATCTGTAAATACTTCAATGTAGTCTTCAAAGTTTAAGCTATTTTTCCAGGCAGAAGAAACTAAAATAGTAAGGATATCTTCGTATTCAGGATCTTCAATGGCCTTAATCATTACTGGAGCGCAATCTTGTTCACGTAAGTTTTCTAGTATTTTGATAATATGATCTCGTATGATTGTGTCGTTTGTATCTGATAGTAACCTGATGACTTCTTCTAAAATATCTTTATTTCCTTCCTTCGATATAAATTGTAATGTGTTTAATACAATGTTTGTTTTATCAGACTTCAGGCTTTTTATAATCTCTTGATTATTCATTATATATAATTGTTGAGTTTGAGTATTTACCTTTTAAGTATATGTAACAAATTTAGAACAAATACTTCTAATTATTGGGTAATCAGATTATAATTTCCTATATTAGTTTTGAAAAAATACTTAATTTCATAAAACAATATTTACATTCAAGCATATAAAATCTTGTATTTTCAAGTATTACCGAGTAATGTAAATTTTGTTTTTTAAAAAAAAGTGTTAATTTTACTACAAATTGTTTTAAATTGGTAACAATTAATAGACTGCTAATTATGAATATTAAATTATTACGTCGTAAAGCTTTTTATTTTCTAGCAGTTATTATTTCTTTTGGAATAATAACAGGTTGTGCTTCAAAGGACAAAAGTGAAGATTCAGATGATCTTGTAACCATTGATTCTCTAGAGATCGATGAGCAACTAATTCAAGATGTGAAAACTGTGAAAGAAATTTTTTATTCTTTGCCATCACCTTTGGAAACAGCAATGATTCTGAAGCAGGCTGGAGCAAAGTATAATGAAGAACTTTTAAATCCAACAGATAATACATCAAGATATGTTACCAATAAGAGTATGGCATTAAATCTTGGTATTTATACTACAGATTTAAGTTATGCAAGTTTATTTGATCAGACACAAGCTACCATAAATTATATGAATGCATCCAAAAAAATGGCAGAAGGTTTAGGGATCTTAAATGCTATCGATGAGGATGTTATTGAAAGGCTTGAAGCAAATATTAACAATAGAGATGTTATTATGGACATTATTTCTGAAACAATTATGAACTCAAGTTCGTTCTTTGAAGAAAATGATCGTCAGGCAATGTCTACCATTGTATTAGTTGGAGGTTGGGTTGAAGGATTATATATTGCAACTCATTTAGTAGAAGCTGATGCTGATTTTAATAACAATGAATTGGTTAATAGAATTGTTGATCAAAAACTAACTTTAAGTACAGTTCTTAGTCTTCTGGAAGAAAATAACGATAATGAAGACGTAGTGAATGTAATGACCAATGTGAATGAGTTAAAATCTATTTTTGATAAAATAGAGATTACAACATCGAAGATAGAACCTGTTACAGATGAAGAAACAAATGTAACAACTCTTAAGTCAGAAACATCTATTTCGATGAGTCCGGCTACATATAATGAATTGAAAGAAAAAGTTAAGGTAATACGAAGTAATTATATACTATAAAATACCCTCTGTTATGAAAAAAATATATCAGATATTAATTGTATTAACTGTATTGGCTCTTGTACCTTTTTATACCAATGCGCAATGTAAAAGCTTTGCTAAAAAGGTGTGTAAAGTAGAATTAGAACCTTATATACACGATGGTAACTTTAATGCTGCTATTTTAACCGAAGGTGAAGATGCCGAGTTATACAAAACATTTTATGCAGGACAAAATTATAGGATATATATATGTGGTTCAGATGCATTACCTGAAATTGAATTCCAGGTATTAGATGTAAACAGAAATGTATTATACGATAATCGAAAAAATGATTATTCTCGTTTATGGGATTTTAAATTACAGGCTAGTCAACAACTTATTATCTCGTTAAGAGTAAAAAATAGTGAAGTAGAATCAGAGGAGTTGTTAAGTGGTTGTGTAGCTATTATGTTTGGTATTAAAGAAGATGCTGACTAATTAAACTTTAGCATATAATTAAAAGGCTTGCAAATCAAATTGCAAGCCTTTTTTATTTTAATTTCTCTTTTAGATATTGCGCAGTATATGATTTTTTAATCTTTATTAAATCTTCAGGAATTCCTTCGAAAACAATATTTCCACCATCTTTTCCACCTTCTGGTCCAAGATCAATAATCCAGTCAGCTGATTTTATTACATCAAGATTATGTTCAATGATTAAAACAGAATTACCACGTGCAATTAAAGCATTAAATGCTTCCAGTAGTTTTTTAATGTCGTGGAAATGTAAACCAGTTGTGGGTTCATCAAAAATAAAGAGAGTAGACTGTTGTTTGTTTTCTTTGCTTAAAAATGAAGCCAGTTTTACACGTTGACTTTCGCCACCACTTAATGTACTTGATGACTGACCAAGTTTAACATAACCTAAACCAACATCAGCAAGAGGGGCGAGCTTATCTACAATTTTCTTTTCAGTTGATCCTGTACCTTCGCTAAAAAATTCAATAGCTTCATTAACGGTCATCTCTAAAACATCGTAAATGTTTTTATTTCGATATTTAACATCCAGGATCTCATCTTTAAATCGTTTCCCATGACAATGCTCACATACTAATGTAACATCGGCCATAAACTGCATTTCGACCTTAATTACACCCTCGCCTTGACATTCCTCACATCTTCCCCCATCAATATTAAAAGAGTAATGAGAGGCTTTAAAGTTGTTTATTTTTGATAATTGTTGATTGGCATATAGTTTTCGAATTTCGTCGTATGCCTTTAGATATGTTACAGGATTCGAGCGCGATGATTTTCCAATAGGATTTTGGTCTACAAACTCAATGTTATCTAGTTGTTTTATATCTCCTGTGATATTATCAAATTTACCTGTTTTTTCTCCTGTACCAAGCAATATTTTACTTAAAGCAGGTGAAATAATATTTCTTACTAAAGATGATTTTCCGGATCCGCTAACACCAGTAATAACAGTTAGAATATTGAGAGGAACTTTTACATCAATATTTTTAAGGTTGTTTTCTCGTGCTCCTGTGACTTCAATAAAGCTGTTCCATTTTCTTCTTAATTGAGGAACTTCGATGAATTCTTTACCTGTAATGTATTTAGCTGTTAAACTTTTAGTATTTTTTATGAGTTGATCCTTATTTCCTTGAAAGATAATTTCACCACCTAGTCTCCCGGCATATGGTCCAATGTCAATAATTTCATCAGCTGATTTTATTATATCTTCATCGTGTTCAACTACAATAACTGTGTTGCCGATTTTTTGCAGTTGTTTAAGAACTTTTATCAATCGATCATTATCTCTGGAATGTAAACCAATACTTGGTTCGTCAAGAATATAAAGCGAACCAACTAAACTGCTTCCAAGCGATGTGGCAATGTTAATTCGTTGTGATTCTCCACCAGAAAGGGTAGAGGATAATCGGTTTAAAGTAAGGTATCCTAACCCAACATTCATTAAGAAATCTAATCGGCTGTTAATCTCAATTAAGATTCTTTTAGAAACTTCTTTCTCGTAATCTGTTAATTTTAGCTTGTTAAAGAATTGTTGTAATTCGTCAATAGGCATTAAAACCAAATCTTGTAATGATTTTCCTCCTACTTTTACATAGGAAGCTTCTTTTTTTAATCGGGTTCCACGACAATCGGGACAGGTTGTTTTTCCTCGATACCGAGAAAGCATAACGCGGTACTGAATTTTATATTTTTGTTCTTCTAAATGTTGAAAAAAGGCATTTAATCCCCAGAAATATTGATTTCCTGTCCAAAGTAATTGCTTTTGTTCTTCGCTTAAATCGAAAAAAGGTTTATGAATAGGAAAATTAAATTTGTCGGCATTATAGATCAACTTGTTTTTCCACTCCTGCATTTTTTCACCTTTCCAGCAGGCAATGGCTTCTTCATATATTGATAAGCCTTTGTTGGGAACTACCAAATCTTCGTCAATACCTATGATTTTACCATATCCTTCGCAACGAGGACATGCTCCTACAGGATTGTTAAAGCTAAAAGTATGTACTGTTGGTTCTTCAAATTCAATACCATCAGCCTCAAATTTATTTGAAAATGTTTCTTCTGTTTTTTGGTCATCAAAAGATTTAATCAAACAATAACCTCTACCTTCGGAAAATGCAATTTGTACTGAATCTGCAAAGCGGCTTAATGAGTCTTCATCTGATTTAACGCTAATTCTGTCGATAACGATATTAATCGCTTTCTTTTTGTTTATATCAGATGAATTTTCTAGCAGATCACTTATTTTAAAAATTGTAGAGTCTTGTTCTATGCGAGATATCCCCTCATCTTGCAATAACTTAAGATACGCTTCAAAAGACTTCCCGTTCTTAGTATTAAAAGGAGCAAGAATTAAAAGCTTTGTATTTTCATTAAAGCTGATGATATAATTCACAACATCTGTTACAGAATGTCGTTGAACAATTTTATTCGAAATAGGGGAATATGTTTTTCCGATTCGTGCAAATAAAAGTTTTAAATAATCATAAACTTCGGTAGAAGTGCCTACAGTAGACCTGGGATTACGAGTATTCACTTTTTGCTCAATGGCAATAGCAGGGGGGATTCCATGTATGAATTCAACCTCAGGCTTGTTAATCTTTCCTAAAAACTGTCTGGCATAAGATGATAAACTTTCCACATATCTTCGTTGCCCTTCAGCATAAATGGTATCAAAAGCTAAAGATGATTTACCTGATCCGGAAACTCCTGTAATTACTACAAATTTATCGCGGCATATATCAAGGTTAATATTCTTTAAATTATGAACTTTGGCACCTTTGATCTGTATATATTGTTCTTTCTTTGGCATAAATATTAAAAAGTAATACTCTTAAAGAATGTTAACAAAACTTAAATGATTTTGACAAGAATAGAAATTTTTCTTAAATTGCACTAAATTACATTATTTAATTTCTAACCCAAAACTCGGAGGATTGTTTATAGATTAGACTTCTACTTTTTTTAAATTCATAAAAAAAAGGAGGTTGTTTTGAAAAAATCAAAACTTACCGATCATGAACTTGTTAAAAAGTTTATGAAAGGGGAACAATCCAGTTTCGAGATTCTAATCTGTCGTCATAAAGATAAAGTTTATACTTATATCTTATTAATGGTCAAAAATGAGCATCTTGCTCAGGACATTTTTCAAGAAACTTTTATTAAAGTTGTTAAGTCGCTACATCAAGGTAAGTACCAGGAAAATGGTAAATTTATTTCATGGGTCATTCGTATAGCGCATAATTTGATTATTGATCATTTTAGAAAAGAAAAACAAATGAAGACCTGTTCAAACGATGAATATGAGATGGATATTTTTAATTCTACAAGGTTTTCAGACAATACTGTAGAAGAAGATATTATTCAGGATCAGATTATGTCGGATGTTCGACAATTGGTAGAATATCTACCAGAAGAGCAAAAGGAAGTGATTGTGCTTCGTCATTTTATGGGATTAAGCTTTAAAGAAATTGCTGATCAAACCGAGGTTAGTATTAATACAGCTTTAGGACGTATGCGATATGCTTTGATTAATTTACGTAAATTGGTTGAAGAAAAGAAAATGAGCTTAACCGTATCTTAAAAAAAAAGTTTAGATTTTATATAATAAAGGATTTCCTGTAAGCGTTCTTAAATAAAATAAATTTAACAACGCCTATGGGAAAAACTTCTACACTGATTTATCTTTTTAGCAATTTTGATGAGAGTGATATCACTTCATTCGATTTCGATGATTTAAATACGAATGAATTCGATGATATTTTAAACTATATCGAACAAAATGTTAAAAAGGTGCCCGATAGAATAGTCAATAATGTAATTCAGTTTGCAAAAGATTATTCTTAACAATAGATTTCAAGAGACTTATAAGAGATGATGTTTTTTATCATCTCTTTTTTTTATCTAAAAATTTGACTTGTATTAAATAAATATATATTATTGTGATATCAAAATGATATCATAAATAAAATTCTAATTTAATACATAACCATTATGAAAAACGAAAAAGTATTCTCAGCTGCATCAGGATTTTTTATGTTATTTCTTGATTTAATTATGCTGATAGGAAGTATTGCAGGATTAATTGTATTACACAATTTGTGGTTTATCGCTTTATTAATCATAAGTATTTTTGCAATGATTGGGTTCATTGTAGTAAACCCGAATGAATCTGCTGTTCTTGTTTTGTTTGGGGCATATAAAGGAACAATTAAAACTAATGGTTTCTTTTGGATTAACCCCTTTTATACAAGAAAGAAAATTTCATTGAGAGCACGAAATTTTGATAGTGAACCAATTAAGGTGAATGATAAAGTTGGTAATCCTATTAAGATTGGTGTTGTTCTTGTATGGCGTGTTGAAGAAACATTTAAAGCTGCGTTTGAAGTTGATGAGTATGAACATTTTGTAGTTGTGCAAAGTGAGGCTGCTTTAAGAAAGCTTGCAGGTAAATATCCTTACGATAATTTCGAAGATGAAGAAGCAGAAGTTACCCTTCGTTCAGGCGTGGAAGAGGTAAATGATGAGTTGGAAAAAGAAATTATTGAACGTTTAGATATTGCTGGTATTCATGTCATCGAAGCACGAATTAATTATATTGCTTATGCTGAGGAAATCGCTAGTGCGATGCTTCGTCGTCAACAGGCAACAGCAGTAGTTGCAGCACGACATAAAATTGTTGAGGGTGCTGTTAGTATGGTAGAAATGGCATTGGAGCAATTAGCAGGTAAAGAACTGGTTGAAATGGATCAGGATGATAAAGCTGCTATGGTTAGTAATTTGATGGTTGTTTTATGTTCTGATGAATCAGCAAGACCTGTAGTAAACACTGGTACTTTAAATCATTAGAATTATGTCTAAAAAGAAATCTTTTGTTCTGAGGTTGAGCGAGGAAAAAATGAAGGCACTAGAGAAGTGGGCTGCGGACGAGTTTCGCAGCACCAACGGGCAATTAGAATGGATTATCACCAAAGCATTAAAAGATTCGAAGCGATTAAAAGAGAATAAAACATCAATAGATATGGATGATTAATTTTAGGATATGGAATCGGAAAAAACATCAATAGACATACTAAAATCTTTTGCAAAGAAGAATGGTTGGGATAGTAATTTTTATAAAACAACTATAAGTAAGCGACAAGGGGTTACATATCGAAAGGCTGTTCTTCAGAAGGGAAATTTATATTTTATATCGCGCCACCAGGCTGGTAATTTGAGCAAATACGATACGTATAGTGGGATTTTTATTCCTGTAACTGGTAAATTAAATTCTTTGGTACTAACTCTCCGAAATAGAGATGTCTTAGATAAATTAAGTTTTAGAAAAAATAAACTACGTTTTAAAATAGGGAGTGGATTTTTCGATTCGAAAGTGTTGGTTGAAACAAATAATGATGTTGAAGCTCATAAATTACTCAGCAGCTCTAAAATTCAAACAGAAATTGTTGACTTTCTTCAATATCAGGAAAGATTATATATTGGAGTCAATGAAATTGATCCAAAATTGGATGCACTAAAAGATAAAAGTTTTTTATCGGTTCATACTCTAATGGGATGGATGCTTAGCAATGACTTAATTGAGAAATCCATAAAAATTGCCGAAATGTTAAATAATAAAATGACTAACAGATATGTATAAAAATTATAAATACACCTGCCCAAAATGTGGTGGGAGAAATTATGAAGTTGGAGAAATTCGTACAACAGGAAGTTTTATGATGAAACTTTTCAATATTCAAAATATTAAATTCACAACAGTTAGCTGTACGAGGTGTCAATATACAGAACTATATAAGACTTCGAGTAATAAATTTGGTAATGTGGTCGATTTTTTCACCAATTAATTTTAAGTTAATATTAATTTTCAAATACATCGGGTAAAATTAAAGCCCGATGTATTTTAACTCTAATTAAAACCTGATATTATGATTTTTATTTTACTTGTAATTATTCTTGGGAGCCTGGTAATTTGTTAAATTATTTTATAAAAAATAGAAGGTTCGTAATAGCACTAGCGCTATTTGTGTTGGGTATGGCAGGAGTATTCTCCATGTTAACAGTTGAAATGCCTTTAGATCCAACAGTTAAGCAAATATTGGAAATCCAGTATTCTGCAATACAGATTAAGTTTTTATTGCTTATAAATCCTGCTTTGATGTTAATTATTGCTATTGCATCTGGAATTTTCATCTTTGACAAGCTTAATTTTAGGCTGCCCGTTGCAGAAAGTATATTGAATAGAGCGCAAGGTTTAAATATATTCAATATATTAAAATATGCTGTTTTAGGAGGAATTATTGCAGGTATTTTAATCATTCTGGTTGCGGAATCTTATAGTAGTTTCCTTCCAAAAGAATTATCAGAATTGAACAATGATGTTAAACCCGGAATTTTAATGAGGTTATTATATGGAGGGTTTACAGAAGAAATACTGATGCGATTTGGACTCATGACAGTGATCGTATGGTTGATATCTTTAATTTTTGGAAAGATTGGTTTAACTTATTGGTTAGGTATTGTCTTGTCGGCAGTTATATTTGGATTTGGACATTTCCCTGCAGTGTTCCAAAGTATTGAAAATCCTTCATTTTTGTTGCTTAGTTATATTATTGCAGGGAATTCAGTAGGAGGAATTATATTTGGTTGGTTGTACTGGAAAAAAGGTCTAGAGAGTGCTATGATAGCGCATATATTTGCTCATATAACCATGATATCAGGAGAATACCTTGTAATGACAATTTAGATATTCTCCTAATATGATGAATTCTTTAGTTAAAGTGGTATAAAAATGTAACAATACCCTCAAAAGCAGGCTTTTTCTTTTCTTCGATTTCCATTCGTACTTTTAGCTGAAGTTTTGCTATTCCTCTTAGGTCGTTTAATGCATGTAATGAAACACGAACGCGTACTTTATCATTAACAGCTACATGTTCGCCAAATTTAAACTGATCAATTCCATAATTAATCACCGCTTTTGTATTTTGAACTTCTACAACATCATCCCAGAAATGTTTTAATAAAGAAACAGTTAAATAACCATGAGCTATGGTAGTTTTAAAAGGAGATTCAACTTTAGCTCTTTCCGGATCAGTATGTATCCATTGTTGGTCTAGTGTTGCATCAGCAAACTGATTAATTTGTTCTTGTGTAATCTGTAAATACTCCGAAACACCTATTTCTTTTCCTAAATATTCTTCAAAATCCTGGTAGCTTTTAAATATTACTTGAGCCATAATTGAAAATTTTAATTATTCATTTAATAAATTTATCGTATGACAAGCTACTACACCTGCCGTTTCTGTTCTTAATCGACTTTCTCCTAAACTAATTTCTTTAAAGTCATTTTTAATTGCCATCTCAATTTCTTGAGGACTAAAATCTCCCTCCGGACCGATTAGGATGATAGCATCACTTCCATTTTTATATTCGTTTTTAAGAAGTAATTTTTCATTTTCTTCGCAATGAGCAATAAACTTTTGTCCTTTAAAATCTTGATTAATAAAATCAGAATAAGTCATTAAATCATTTAAAACAGGTTTATATGCTTTTATTGATTGTTTAACTGCTGATATAATAACTTTCTCAAGACGTTCCGGTTTAATAACTTTTCTTTCAGAGTGTTCGCAAAGTATTGGGGTAATTTCATCAATACCTATTTCGGTAGCTTTTTCCAAGAACCATTCAAAACGATCCATGTTTTTAGTAGGAGCAATGGCAATATGTAAGTAATGATTTCTTTTGCCAAACTCGTGTATGCTTTCTACTATTTCAACACCACATTTTTTCGGATTTGGATCCATAATTTTTGCTTTATAAAAACCACCTTTACCATTAATTAACTGAATTTCATCTCCACTGCTTAATCTTAGAACACGAATACAATGTTTCGATTCAGTTTCATTTAAAATGTATATATTTCCGTTTAAATCGGGTGTGTAAAATAAATGCATTTATCTTTGTATTTAAGGGACAAAAATAAGCATTGAAAATAAAATAGAATGAAAAAAATAGGATTATTATCCGATACTCATGGTTATATAGATGAAAAAATAATAGATTTCTTTAAGGAGTGTGATGAGGTTTGGCATGCCGGAGATATTGGTAATATTGAGACAGCCGATAAAATTAACTTGTTAAAACCTTTGAAAGCTGTTTATGGAAATATCGATGGACAGGATATTCGAATAGTATATCCTAAAGTACAATCGTTTAAATGCGAGGAGGTACATGTTTTAATGACACATATTGGAGGTTATCCTGGAAAATATGAAAAGAGCATGAACGATATGATAAAGAAATTAAAACCTAATCTTTTTATATCAGGTCATTCACATATTTTAAAGGTTCTTTATGATGATAAAAATGAACTGCTGCATATTAATCCTGGAGCAGCAGGAAAATCTGGATTACATAAACTACAGACAGCAGTAAGATTTATCATTGATCAAAAAGATATTAAAGATTTAGAAGTTTTTGAAAAGCCACGAACTTAGTTTTTCTGCGCAATTAACCTAATTACAGAAGCGTTTCCTTGATGTAAAGGTCCTTCATTTAGATAAATTTTTGTTTGTTCTAATTGTTCAATGTTATAATTGGCAAAATCTTGTTTTATTTCGTTTAAATCGTATAATAACTTATCATTTTTAGGCCCACCAGAATTATGATTAATTTGTTCTTTAGAAAAACATTCTAAGAGTATTTTTCCTTTTGGATTTAAAAAATTGATAAGCTTTTGATGAAAATCAGAACGTAAATCAGCAGGTAAATGCAAATATATAATTGCAATTCAGGTTAAAAGATTCTACATTGCTGGTAAAATAGGTAATATAAACATTGTTAAAATGTGCTAATCCTTTTGCTTTTTCTTTTGCACTATTACTATAATCAAATGCTGTTACATCCCATCCCAATTTAGCCGCATAAATAGCATTCCTTCCTTCACCATCACCTGGTAATAATATTTTGCCTGGTGATGTTTCATTTAAGTAAGATTTTAAGAAGTTATTGGGTTCAATGCCATAAATAAATTCCTTCGATTTATACCGGGCATCCCACTGTTCTTTCATCACAATAAGTGTTAATTTCCTTCTTCACTTGAACCTTCTTCTTCTGTGTTTTGTTCATTTTCGCTTTTAGGATCTTCTATTTCCTGGTCCTCATTATTCATTTCAAGCTGTTTTTGTTCCTCTTCAAGTTGTTTTTGTTCTTCTTCTCTTGCAGCTTGTGCTTCTTCAAATAAGCGAATATTTCTTAAGAATTGAACCTTGTTTTGTTCTGTTGCAATAATATAGCGATAAGGTGTTTGACCTCTTCCTGTTTTAAGTTTCCTTGCTTTCTTTTTAATACTTTGTATTACATTCACATAATCTTCATTATTCGAAAGCGTTTGCATTACGCCTCTTGTATAAGAAAAATAATAGTAATTTTTATTAGGGAGCTCGAAATACATTTTCATAATATCACCACTTCGCCGCTTGAAAATCTGGATATATCCATCAACATATTTGTTAATTGGTTTATTATTAATGGTTGCAATACCAATTTTTCCATAATTCATATAAGAACCATTTTCACTATACCATTTGAGTTTAATATTTCCTAAAAGCATAGTATGTTCTGTCGATTTAGGAAGTTTTGCTTCATTAGCATAAAGCATGAGTTGATTATTAAATTCGCGGTAATCTGTATTACCAACCAGTTCATTCATATTCTTCGTAAAGAATTCGGATGTTATACTCATAGCATCTAAGCTTCGAGCAGTTTGTAATTCACTGGCTAAAGTGTCGAGAGCATCATTAGAGAAAAAGAAATCAAGAGCTAACACAAGTTCAGTCTTAATTTCATTATCATTTAATAGATGGTTTACAGATCCTGCTGGTGATAGTTTTATTTGTCCTAAGTCAATCCCTAAATTAATTTTTCCTTCACCATGTTGTAAACAAAAGTCTTTCTGTAAACTTACCAAGTTGCCTGTAGTGTCTGGTTGCAAATATTTTTCTTTATCGGTTATGATATATTTATTGGCGTTTTTATTATAATGCAAATATCCAGTCGCATTTATTAAAGCAACATCATTTGGATCTCTTCTTCTGTCTATGAATCTGGAATAAATATGCGATGAATCTTTTGTAATAAATGTTGCGGCGTGTAATCCTATACCATTAATACTTCGTGTATTATTTGTAATAGGAATATAAATACTATCAGGGTTTATTTCACTTTCGAAATATGCAAATCGGGTACCCGTCTTAGGGCAATCATGTTCTAATTTAACTCCTCCATTAAAGCTTAGATACTTACGTCTTGCATTTAAAATAACATCTCCTTGATAATGATACACTGGGCTAAGTGTAAAATTTTCGTCCATACCAATTTTACACTTAGCAATTGTTTGTATTGAAGTATCTACATAAATATCAGTAAAATGAATGTTCTGAATCTCTTTATTTTCATCAACATAATCATAATCGCCAGTTGCCAGGTATCTATTACGGCCTTTAATGTTGATTTTAGAGTTATATATTCTATGATATCGATTTTCACTATTGGCAATAATTTCAGAATTTGTTAATGTTTTCATTTCTGCCATATTTCCAATAGTAACCTCATTTTCATCCGGGAAAATCAATGCATCAGCAACATGAATGTATTCCACTTCGGTGGCTTTTATAGTACTGTCTCTTAAACTGTATACTGCTTTTGTTGAAGCAAAACGTAATGAGTCTTGACTTCGATGGATAGACATATAAAGAGCACCAGGAAGCTTATCGTCTTTTAAACGAGCGAGTTCTTTAACTTCTTCAGAAGCAGTAGTATCAACCTGAGGACTCGACTCAATTTCAATTTTATCCTGGACGATATCCCAATTGAATTTATCTAAATAACTCACATATAAATTTTTAGGAAATTGAGCTATCGTAAAAGATTCATTTGAATTGAATGAACCAAACTGAGAGGTAAAATCAACTTCTCCTTGAAGGTTTTCTGTTAAGAAATTAAAATCTGTTTTATCTAATGATTTTAGACTAAATGATGTAGTATCAGAGCCGAACGAATTTGCTTTAAAATCAAAAAGTTTAGATCTTAACTCAGCTTTTTCCAAGTTCATTGTTCCTTTTCCAGTTAATCCTGTAGGTTTTATAGTAAGAGAACCTGAAAGTAAGGAATTATTTCCATACATATTAAATGGTTCATCTGTTTGTTGGGCTGTCATAATATCTTCGTATGGATACCATGTTATATCAACTTGCGTTGACTTAACTTCTGGAAATTCAATCCCTGATGTTCGTTTGTCAAGACTAAAATCTGTTGCAAGAATCATGGTAGAATCAGGAAAAAAGATAATACTGTCAGTTTGAGCTGTTGTTGTTAAATATTCTAAAGTACCATTACCTTTTAATCCTCGGTTACTTAGATCAATAATATTGAAGTATTTACCTTTCCCTTGATATAATGGGAATCCTTCGGTGGGAGTATTTCTTCTAAAACCTAAGGAATAATCCGGTCTCATATAAATAGCATCTTCAAAAGGAGGAAAAATATTTGTGGAATAAAATGTACCGTCAAATCTCAATCCTTCTACTTTAAAGTTATCTAAACTATCAATGACGAAAGGATCTAGTTCAAAATAGAAGCTATCTCTTTTGTAAACTCCATTATAAATACTACTGGCATCGTAATATACAAATGAGTTCTCATTACTAGTAAATATTGGATATTCAGGATAACTCAGTAATCCTGATTTATTTTGAGGATTATCAATCAATAATTCACCGGTAATAATCTCAACCGTATTTTGTATATGTGCCAAAATAGGATTGTTATACATGTCACGTTCCTTTGTCTGCACCTTAATTCTTAATGAATCAATATTATGAAGGTTAATTTTAAAAGTATCATAACTAAAATCAAAATCCTGTCCAAAGAAGGTAAATAAACCAGCTTCTATCACACCAGCGAAATGAAAATCGCGGTTCTTTTTCATAATAATTTTTTGATGCTTAGGGTATATTGTAACATTTTGAGAATCAGAAAGGAAAATTTGAGGTACTCCATTGATTTCTAAATCGTATGTATTCAGGTTAAGTACTCCATTATGAATTAAGTCTGATGTTTCCGAATGGAATTTTATAACATCATAGTCAATTTTCCCAAATCGGGCATCTGTAAAATCATAAAGCTTTTGTTTTATAATTGCCTCGTCTTTGTCGGTATCGTAAAAAAGGAATCCATCAACACTTAAAAACATAAGCATTTGTTTAATCTGGTAATCATCGTATCCTAAAAAACGGGCAAGTTCAGTTCCTGAGAAAGATTTTGTATTTCTTTTAGCTGCATAATGTTTAATTAGCAGGAGGGGATGAAACTCATCTTGTACCATTAGCCTATCGAATTCAATGAGATTGTAAAAGTTTGAAGAGGTGTAGGTAGCATTCCCAATAGCGGCAGCCCGACGTTTTGTTAAATAAATTTTATCTTCGTTAAGGCGCCATAAAAGACGATCAAATTTCATAGATATTTGATGATATGAATCAAAATAAGGGCCTTTTGAAACAATTCTCTCAGACGGAGATAAAGACACTTCTTTTACAGGAGCATAATAGTCAAAAGAAATTCCTGGATGAAAGATGGAATCTTCTTTTAAGTGAATGGTTATTTGTGCATTATTGGATACAATCCTACCATGTTTAAACATATATGTATTGGCAACGGATGTTATTATTGTAGTATCGCTTTTTTGAATATAAAGATATGCATCGTTGTTTTGATCTCCTGAACCAAGTAAATTTGCCCCTTTCATTGAGAATCCACCATCGTAATTAATATCGGGGTAGATATCTTCAATATGAAATCTTTTTTGATATGAATAAAACTCAGGATAAATTGCTTTTTCTGGAGACATAACATGTACTACCTGATCGGTAAGTTTTCCTAAGATTGGTTCAGAAAAATAATATTTATTAATAAATGTTACAGAGTCGGCAGTATATCCTGATTTTGAAAAGTTGATTTTATAGTTTTTAAGTTCAGCTTTAACACTATCTGTTGAATATGCTGCACGTTGCCAGTTAACATAACCTTTTTTTCCAACCCAATGATTTGATACAGGATCATATTCTCCTGTTGTCTCAAAAATACCGATGGAATCTTTTTTAATTTTACATGTTAAGTTGGTTTTATTAAAAATAATTTTGAATTTATCATCAATAACGAATTTATAATCGTTAGAGCTGGTATACCAACTTGTAGAATAGGTACTGAAGATTAAATTTTCCTGGATTAACGACTTCGTATTTTTAAAATAGGATGTAATGATTCGTAAAGGATATTTCTCATTTTCGAAAATGTAATATATTCCTTTTTCCCAATTATCATAGTGCTTCAAGGCTTCTTCGGAACGATGAAAAGCCATAACAAGATCAAAGTATTCGGTAAAATGAGGATCGCGACGAGCTTTATTTTTTAACATGAAATTACAAACATCCATAAACCGGTCTTTCATATCATCTGTAAAATAGCCAGTATTCCATCGTTCAATAAAAACATCCAAACTATCTTCTTCTTGTTCTGGAAGATTACGATTAACAAATTCTTCGAATTGCTCTATAAATAATGTTGAATCTTTTTGAAACTCTTTAATATCCTGAGCCGAACTTGTTAAAGTCAGAATCCCTAAAACTGTTATAGCAAGACTTGTTATTAGATGTTTTTTCATCGCATGTAATTTTTAAGCTTTATTTTTTGTAAAATCTGGCAGCAACCCAATCATGTTTTTCATAATGACTTATATATTCAATACCATGAGCTGTGGTTTCGTTTTTTATCATCGATAAATCTTTCTCGTATAAACCACTTAGAAGTAAAATTCCTTCACTTTTTAAGACCTTAGCATAATGCTTGATATCATCCATTAATATATTGCGATTAATATTCGCAATAATAATATCGAATTGCTGATTGGTTAAAAGTGAAGCATCTCCCTGAAAAGTCTTGATATTGGTACAATTGTTTTTTTCGATATTTTCCAATGTATTTGTATAAGCCCATTCATCAATATCGATAGCAGTAATCTCTTTAGCTCCTTTATATGATGCCAAAATAGCTAGAACCCCAGTGCCACATCCCATATCTAAAACATTTTTGTTTGTGAAGTCAAGATCCAGCATTGTTTTAAGCATTAAAAAGGTCGTTTCATGATGTCCTGTACCAAACGACATTTTCGGTTCAATGATAATTTCGTATTGTGTTTTAGGAACATCTTTATGAAATGGAGCACGAATTAAGCAATTGTTTTCAACAATGATAGGATCAAAATTCTTTTCCCATTCAGCATTCCAGTTTTTAGTTTCAATTACTTTGTGCGAATACTCAATCTTCACATTTGGGATGCTATTCGCTTGTAATTCTTTCACTTTATCGAGATTAAAAAACTTTTCAAGGATATAAGCATTTACACCTTCTTCGGTTTCATCATAACTTTCGTATCCAATTTCGTTTAATTCAGCAATTAGAATATCTGTAATTCCCTGAATATCTTCAGATGAAATTTTACATACTAGTTCAATATAATTCATCAGTATACTTTAAAATGAGTTAGCAATAGCAATAAAATCTTCAGTATTTAATGATGCGCCTCCAATTAAACCTCCATCTACATCCGGGTTAGCAAATAGTTCTTTTGCATTTGATGGTTTACAGCTGCCTCCATAAAGAATAGATAGATCATCAGCGATTTTCGATCCATATGAGTTTTTAATGGTTTCACGAATGAAATGATGTATCTCTTGTGCCTGTCCCGGAGTAGCTGTTTTACCTGTTCCAATAGCCCAAACTGGTTCGTAAGCTATGATGATATTCTTAAACTGATCGGCGGTAATTTCTTCAAACATTCCTTTTATTTGCTTGGCAACTACTTCGAAATGTTTATTGTTTTCACGTTCTTCTAATACTTCTCCACAGCAAACAATTGGTGTTAATTCATTTTTTAGGCAAAGTTTTATCTTGGTATTAATAATTTCATCAGTTTCATGATAATAAGCACGACGCTCTGAGTGACCAAGGATAACATAAGAAGCACCAGTAGATTTTATCATTTGAGCAGAAACTTCGCCTGTATATGCCCCTTGTTCTTGGTTTGCGCAGTTTTGTCCTGCTACACTAATTTTTGATTCTTTTAAGATGTGTGCCGCTTTTTTTACTAAAATAAATGGAGGAGCAATAATTAAACTTACATTTTCATTGGTGTTATCCTTATCCTTAATATCGTTGATCAGTTCAACACCTTCTGGAAATGTTTTATTCATTTTCCAGTTTCCGGCTACAATTTGTTTTCTCATAGGTATAAAAATTATTTGGTGTTTAATATGTATTACCAAAAATAAGAAAATATAAGCTTATACGATTTATAAATTCTAAAAAACTAAGCTTATTTACTGTTTAAACGAATGCGAGGATCAAGTATACCGTATAAAATATCAACTAGGGTATTGATAATGATAAAAATAACTGCAATGCTTAGAACGCAACCTACAATTACAGGGAAATCATATTTATTTAACGAATCAACAACAATAAATCCAAGCCCTTTCCATCCAAAAATATATTCGATAAAAACAACACCGGCCATCAGAGAGGCAAACCAACCGGAGACAGCTGTTATAACCGGGTTTAATGAGTTTTTTAGCGCATGTTTTAGAATGATTCGGCTAAATGATAATCCTTTGGCTTTGGCTGTTCGAATATAATCTTGTGACAATACATCAAGCATTGAATTGCGAGATAATTGAATTACAATTGCCAAAGGTCTAATGCCTAATGTAAACGCAGGTAAAATCAAGTTTTTAAGTTGTAAATGAACTCCTTCACCAAAGTCGTCGATTTCGTATAAGTTACCCGTTAGATTCAAACCGGTCCAATCGCCCAAAACAAAAGCAAATATCCAACCAATGAGTATTGCGGCAAAAAACGAGGGAAGCGACATTCCAAATGCTGAAAAGAAGAGCGAAGCACGATCAAAAAAACTATCTTTCTTGATGGCAGCAATAACTCCGAGGAATATTCCAAGGATTGTAGCAAATATGATGGAAGTAAGAGCAAGAATAAATGTGTTTGGAATGGTTTCTCTAATAATTTCTGAGACTAATTTTTTACTTTGATACGATCTTCGTAGATATGGAGTTTTTAATATAACAACTACCTCTGGCGATATATGGAATAGCTTAGTACTTCCATATTTTGTTGTATCCAAATAAAAATAGCTTTCTGTGTTTTTTTCATTATGAACTGAAATTGGAGATAGATCATTCAGATATTTTAGATATTGCATTCCTTTTGATCTATCTAATCCAAGTTCTTTTCGAATAGACTCTATGGTTGAAACATCCGACCGTTGACCCATCATCATTTTGGCAGGATCTCCGGGAAGAATATTAAATAAGAAAAAAATAAGCGTTATTACACCCCAAAGTATTAGAAAAGAGTATATCAAACGCTTTATAAGAAAGTTGATCATATTTGTGTTTCTTACTGCTGTTCTCTAGGATGAAACTTCATCCATTTCAACAGATTCTTGCTTAAATTTAGGATTATTTAAATATTCTTCCAAAATTTCATCTGTCGATGGTATATTTCTATGGTGCCATTTATCTAGTATAGTTCCTTTTTTAAGCAGAACAATCCCAGGATTCGATCTGACAATGGTTTTTAATGTAATTTCATCCGTATTAAAGAAGGCAAATTCAGCTTTTGTTTCTTCAATAAACTCTTCTATTTCTGAATCGACAGAAGATGTGAGTCCAATAAAATTACAATTGCCCGATTCTTTTGCTAAAGTAGCTATTTGGTTAATAGCTTCCATATTTTTATGGTTGGTTTTATCTAAACTATAGGCTATAAACAGGAAAGTAAATTTGTTATCGTTTAAAACCACATCCGTGATATCATTACCCATTGGGGTGGCAATAGTAAAATCGTGAATAGGAGGTATATATCCTTCCGATATTAATTCATTTTCGGTAGAAACCCATTGCCAGGTTGAATCTGGAAGATTCTCCATGGTGAATTTCTTCTCTTTACCTTTTTTCTGATATACTAGAATAGTTTCGTATTCTGCTTTTGGAGCATTGTCAGGAATAATCATTTTTTCCGGAATATATGTTCCAACATTGTAAGGTCTGAAATCAATAATAGGTAAATTATTATAGCAGTAAACAGAAATTAATACACTAAAAATAAATGGTATTGAAATAAACTGCCATTGTTTCTTGATACTCCATGATGTTTCAAATTTATCTTTCTTATAGAATAAGATAATTGTAAATACCATGAGGAAAATATTTTTATAAAATGTTTGCCAGTTCGTCATGATGATAGCATCTCCGAAACAACCACAATCACTTACAGGATTATAAATTGCTAAGATAAATGTGAGGATGGTAAAGAAAGCCATGAATAGCAATAATGCCCAAGTCGTAATTTTTTTGCGTGTAGAAAATAATAGAGAAAAACCTATCACAAATTCGACACTGCTTAATAAAATGGCCAATGGGAAAGCTATGAAAGAAAGAAAATTCATTCCAAATGCTTCAAAGTAATCCAGAAATTTGTATGTCGATCCTAGTGGGTCGACAGCCTTAACAAATCCAGAAAAAATAAAAACGATTCCAACTACGAACCGGCTGATATGATTTAATATTTTCATGATAATTAGATTTACTGTGTTAAACAAAAATAGAAAAACCTTTCAATTAACTATTATTGTTAACAAATATTAACGTCTCTATAACATTTGTTGCTTAATGTTTCTATTATACTTTATAATATATTTTCCGATTTAAGTAAGTTCAGGATCTTGTCAAAAATTTCTTGTGCTTCGGGCATTTCTCCATTTTCATTAGCACATTGAATGATTTTCAGATGATCATCCTTTTTAACTTCATGTAAATAAACATTTCTTACTCTGTCTTGGAAATCAATATCTTTTTCGTGTATATCTTCTTTTCCATTTAAATAGTCACGGTCATCGCCTGAGCGTTCTTTGGTTAAGTTCTTTTTGGTGAAATCGAACGGTACATTTAAAAAGATATTCATATCAGGTTTTGGAATACCAAAATAATTATATTCCAAATCTTTAATCCATTCACTTAACTTTTCAATCTCATGATTGTTATTAAGCTTAGCACATTGGAAAGCTATATTGGAATATACATAACGATCAACAATGACCAGCTTACCTTCAGCCATCCAATGGGTAATTTTTTCTTTAGCATCATTCCTGTCACCAGCATAAATTAAGGCAATTAAATAGGGATTAACGTTATTTATATCGCCTAATTCGCCGCGAAGAAAACGCGCAATTAAATCACCAAAAATTCGAGAATCAGTCCTGGGGAAATGTAAATATTCATAATCAATTTTATTTTCTTCCAAATAAGTCTTTAATTTTTTTAATTGGGTCGATTTTCCCGATCCGTCTAATCCTTCAATAACAATAAAACTCATGTATGAATATCAATTTATGATTTAACTTATTAACTTTGTGCTATAAACTATAACACCTGAAAAATGCAGCCTAAAGATACATTTTTTTCGAGAAAACTGACCATCAATTGTAAGGGAGAATTATATGATTTATCTCAGCCTAAAGTGATGGGAATATTGAATATTACTCCTGATTCATTTTTTGATGGCGGAAAATATAATACTGAAGAAATGATACTAAATCAGGTGATCATGATGATGAATGATGGTTGCGATATTTTGGACATAGGGGCTTATTCATCTCGCCCTGGTGCCGATAATGTGCCTGAAGATGTTGAATTAAAACGATTGGAAGCAGCATTGAAAGTTATTCGATTTCATTTTCCTGATATCTTAATTTCGGTAGACACGTTTAGGTCTGAAGTTGCAAAAAAGCTTGTGAAGGATTATCAAGTTGATATCATTAACGATATTTCGGCAGGAGAGATGGATGAGAAGATGTTTGAAACCATTGCAGATTTAAATGTTCCGTATATCATGATGCATATGCAGGGAACACCACAAAATATGCAACAAAATCCAGAATATAAGAATGTTGTTAAAGATATCATGACTTATTTTTCTAAAAAGCTTGAAAAAATTAAGCTTCTAGGTATAAATGATGTGATTCTTGATCCCGGTTTTGGATTTGGAAAAACAATAGATCATAATTACCAGTTATTAAAGTATCTTGATGATTTTAAGATTTTTGAACTACCATTATTAGTAGGTGTTTCACGTAAATCAATGATCCAAAAATTGCTTGATATAACACCCGAAGATGCATTAAATGGGACTACTGTTTTAAATACTTTTGCACTTTTGGGTGGGGCAAATATTATCCGTGTTCATGATGTTAAAGAAGCTAAAGAGACGATTAAGCTTACCGAAAAGTTTTTAAACTCAAAGCTGGATAATTGGCACGAATGATTTTTGACTATAAAAATGTGTAATAATTAGTTTTTTATAGATTAATGTGTGTAGATCAAGCTTAACAGGTAAAATGCCAAATTATTTTTATTACATTTGTTAAAAATGGAATAATTACCATCAAATTTTATGTTAACAGCTTTTATCTCTATAAGATTTTTAGATATTCTCGATATACTACTTGTTGCTTTCTTATTGTACCAGATTTATAATCTTATACGAGGAACAACAGCGATCAATATATTTATTGGAATCTTCCTACTTTACCTCCTTTGGTTATTGGTAAAAGCATTTAATATGAGTCTTTTGAGTAGTATTCTGGGACAGGTTATTGGGGTTGGTGTTATTGCGTTGATTATTGTGTTTCAGCAGGAAATCAGAAGATTTCTCTTAATAATAAGTACCCGTTATATTACCAATCGAAAATTTTCGTTTGATAAGATTTTTTCTTTTGGTGAAAAAGAACCGTCAACACTTAAAATTGATGCAATTGTCAGTGCATGTTCTAATATGTCGGCATTTAAAACAGGAGCTTTAATTGCTATCTCCAAAAAATCCGATTTGTTAAGTTTTATTCGTACCGGAGATATTTTAAATGCAGATACCTCAAGCAGGTTGTTAGAAAGTATATTCTTTAAAAATAGTCCCTTACACGATGGTGCTGTAATTATTAAAAAGGATAAAATTGCTGCAGCCCGATGTATTCTTCCTACAACAGACAGGGTTGATATTCCGGCAAAATATGGAATGCGACACAGAGCAGCTCTTGGTATTGCAGAAAAAACAGATGCTGTGGTGATTATTGTTTCGGAAGAAACGGGAGCTATTTCTTTTGCCAAGTATGAGAATATAGAAACTAATATTGGTCCCAATCGATTACGTCAGATTCTTGAAAAAGAATTTTCTATAGAATAACTTAAATTTTTGTCATATGAGTATAAAAGAAATACTGAATTACTCATTAGTTCAAACCAATCATTTGCATATTACGGTTTATAGTTTGTTAATGGCAGCTATGATCCTGATTGTAACAGAGTTTATTATCTGGGGTATTCAAAGAGTGTTTAAGAAAAAGATTTACCCAAAACCTAATATTGATATTGGTAAAAGCCATACCATTTACAGACTTACTAAATATTTCTTATGGGTTGTAGCTATTCTTCTGGCATTACAAATGGTAGGTTTAAAACTTACATTTCTTTTAGCAGGTTCGGCTGCATTATTGGTTGGTTTAGGTTTAGGTTTACAGGAAATTTTTAAAGATATTGTATCAGGACTTATTTTACTTTTTGAGCGTAACATGAAAATTAACGATGTGGTTGAGGTAGATGATGAAATAGGAAAAGTAAAAGAAATTGGTTTTAGAAATACAAAAGTTGAAACTCGCGATAATATTATTCATATAATTCCAAACTCTAAATTTATTACCGGGCATGTAGTAAACTGGAGTCATATACAAAAACGCACTCGCTTTTCGGTTGATGTTGGAGTAGCTTATGGTTCTGATGTTCGATTGGTAGAGAAAGTATTAAAAGAATGTGCAAAAATTCACCCTAAGGTATCCAAAAAGCCTGAGCCATTTGTAAGGTTTAATAATTTTGGAGACTCAGCATTAGAGTTCCAGGTTTTTTTCTGGACTGATGAATCATTCTATGTTGAAAATACCAAAAGTGATATTCGTTTCGAAATTGATAAGCAATTCCGCGATCATAAAATTCAGATTCCTTTCCCACAAAGAGATGTGCATATAAAATCGAAATAGAAATGAAAAGAATTTTTATAATTTTAGTCGCATTCATAACTTTTTTTTCTTGTGAAGAAGAGAGTGTTAAGCTTGATAACTATGTTGTCATTGGTGATACCAATGCAAATATTGAAATTGTAGATTCTTTAATAAAACCAGCGGTTCGTTGTGATAGTGCAACATATTCAATTGATTTGGATAAAGATGGGATTAATGATTTTAGAATATCAACGTATTTTTGTTATAGTCCAAGTCATTATTGTTCTGAATTTAATATTTATTGCTTACAAGAAAACAGTAAGGTTTTATGCAGTGATACTCTTTTAACACCAGCAGTTTTGAATATAGGAGATACATTAGAAGTTAACAGTAATTGGGAAAATGAGAGCATGCGTATGCTGTGGACAAGTTGTATTTATTGTATAATAGATGGAGACGGCATTCTTTATAAACATGGTTTGTGGTATAATATTGAAAACAAATATATTGGCATTGCACTAGAACAAGATAAGAATTTCATATTTGGATGGATTAAGTTAAGTATTTCGGAAGATTATGAAATGAATTCAATTGTTGTACATGAAATAGGTAGTAAGAAAGCTTCAAATATTTAATAAACTTATGGACGACATTAGCATTTTTCCTGATAAGGAAACCACACCAACTGAAAAAGACTTGGAGGATAAACTACAAGGTAAATTCCAGTTATGGAAACTGATCCATGATATGGTTTTGGAGAAATATCCTGATGGTGTTATGGAATGGAATTATCCGGGGAAAAAGTATGGCTGGAGTTATCGGATAAAAGATAAAAAGAGAGCCATCATCTATTTCTTACCCAGAGATAAACATTTTAAAGTGGCCTTTGTATTTGGACAAAAAGCATATGATGTTATCATGGAAAGTGATATTTCGGATGTGATTAAAACCGATTTAAGTCAAGCCAGAAAATATGCCGAAGGCCGTGGAGTTAGAATTGATGTAAATGATGAATCAGCTCTTTCAGATATTAAGCAATTAATTGAAATTAAACTTGCACATTGAAAGTAAATTTATATTTACTTTCAATTAATCATCTTTTGATTTTGTTTTCTTCTTTAACTTAGGCAGATTAGCCTTTTTCTCTTCTTTGCGCACTAATCTTTCAATATTTTTCTGATGTGTAAATAACATCAATACCGCCATTATCAAAGAGAATATTACAAGTGTTGGTGTTGTCTCTTTGAACACTACAATAATAAGTACAGGGAACGATAGTCCTGAAACCATTGATGCTAATGAAACATATCTTGAAAGTATTAATGTAGTAAAGAAGATCCCTGCCATGATTAAAGTAGGATATAAGCTTATGGCACAAATTACTCCAAATAAAGTAGCCACACCTTTTCCGCCTTTAAATCCAACATAAACTGGGAAAATATGACCAATCATGGCAGCAATACCTAGTAATAACTGAATATTAATATAGTCGCCACTATGAGGTATATAGTATTTTGTAAAGTGAATAAGATTAACTGCTAAAAAACCTTTTAGGATATCAACAATAAATACTACGATTCCTGCTTTAACACCTAATACTCTGAATGTATTTGTTGCACCTGCATTTCCACTACCATAATCCCTGATATCAATGTTGAAGAAAGCTCTGCTAATCCATACCGAAGTTGGGATTGACCCTAACAAGTAAGCAACAATTGTAATAACAATGTTTACTACAATATGCATGTTTAATAATTTTTAAAGACACGCAAAATAACAAATAATTTATAAAGCATCAAAGTTTATGCGTGCTTGTCTTTATTGTAAGCGAGATTGAACTAAGTTGTATGTCTTATGTAAGTCCTTATAATATAACTTGCTCAGGCCATGCATTTACTTTCGAAGTTCCCCAAAGTTTATTAATATAATTAATCGAAAAGAAGTCTTCGAAAGCATGAATCCAATAACTACCTTTATCAGTTAATTTAATATAATCTTGACCATTGTTTAAAAACCCTAAAAGATCCCAAAATTTTATAATTCTATTATATTCTAAGTCAAATTCTATATTGAATCTTTTTTCAAAATCTGCTTTGTTAAAATGTGTTTCGTATAATCTCCAATAAAGCCATCCCGACATTTGCATTTTTTTTGTGAGGTTGATTGAAAGAGAAATGGGCATTTTTTCTTCTCTAATCTTATTGATATATTCTTTAACCTTAAAGGTGTTTACATAAAAAATATCTTTTAAATAACTGCTTCCACTAGCCCCAAGTCCAAGGTACATAGGAACAGTAACAGAGCAGTATTTATCTATTCCAGTTTGTGTAAAAGCCCAAACGGATGAACGTCTAAAGCCTGAATTGTAAAATATATTTTCAAATATTTTTAAAAACTTTCTTCTACGAAACATGGTGTTTAAAGCATTCTTGGTATAATTGAAATCTTTCCCTAAACGAGTATAAGGGAAACGAAATAAAGGATATGTCGCGGCTTGATGAATACCTAACTGAACCATGTCTTTAGCTGCTTGTTCTATTTCCTGTTTTGTTTGCTCGGGTAAATCAAAAATGTAATCGACATTTACACATTCAAAATTCTTATTGATAGCTCTTTCTATATTCTTTTTAGCCTCAGAAACTGTGTAAGGTCTTTGTAACATTTTTAAATGTTTGTCTTGCAATGATTCTAGTCCTACACTTAGGTATTTTATACCTAGTGATTCAATGATATTTAGATTTTCCAGAGTTAAATGATTTGGGTGGGATTCCATATGTGGCTTACACTGCATATTAAAGCTTTTATAAACATGTGTTATAATCTCATCGATTCCTTTGCCTAACATGATGCTAGGAGTTCCTCCTCCGATATAAAAACTAGTTATTGGTTTATTTTTTAGAATAGAAGAATAAGTATCGATCTCATATTTTAAAGCTTTTATGTAAGCGGTTCCTAATTCCTTGGTGTAAACTTCTTTGTTGTAAGGACAATAAGGACAGATTTTTTCGCAAAAAGGGATATGCAGGTATAATCCAATCTCAGATATTTCATCAAATTTATTTACTAATTGCTCAGTGGTAGGAGTGTTATTATTAAATATAATTTCACTTTCACCAGTAAAATGTTTACTTATTTTTTTTCTTATATAGTTAGAAATCATTTTAATCCTTTTTATAAACTGAGCATTCGGATATCACATATTTTTTAAACCAATACAGAAAATCTACAGCTTCTTTTTTAATTCGATGAATATATAAATTGATAAAAATGGATTCACTTAAAGTGCATTCCTGATAATAATTCATGATCAAGCTATCGCCATCATGTTGAATATGATAAAATCCAGATGAACTAGTCATTTCAGGCATTAAAGAGCTGTTGTTTATGCTCGATAATAACTTAAAATTTACTTTTTGTTGTCTTGATTCTTTTTTTCTATACCAAACAGATTGATTAGAAAAAATAAAAGCTTCGTATTCATATTTTATTTTATTCCAATTGGCTCCTTGATCTATTAAAAAAACATTCTCTGCACTTGGTGCAAGTGCTTTTATGTGTTCATAATCAAAACAAACATTTAAAATACATTCGGTATTTCCTTTTACTTTAAAACTACCCCAAAAGGCATAGCTCGAATCTGTTTGATTAAATTTATACTGAATACCATTGGTTTCATGATCTGCTAAACCTAAACTGTGAAACAGCAAAATAAAAGATATGGATAATATGAATTTATAAACATTCATAAATTAAAAATACTTAATGGCATTTATAATTGCGCCAGGATTTAATTTTATTGTCTGATCAATTTCTGCATAACTAAGGTATCCGCATTCAATGCATGTTTTTCCATTATTATTTTCTCTGCAGCATTTATAATATTTGCCACTTTCGTATACCTGGCATATATTCAAGTTTCTTTTCCAATCGTTTCTTATGGCGGATTTTAGTCCTCCATATGAGTTGAGAATGCTATACTTCTTTTTTAACTCAATGAGCTTATTTAGAATTTCTTTTTTAGTATTAGAATCTAGATTTAGTTCATCGTAACCATAGTAAGGAGTATGAAAATAAAAGAAAGTACCTTTTATTTGAGGAATTTTTTCAATGTAATCACAGAAATGTGAAAGATCATCTTTATTAACCGAATTAATAGTATAATTCACATACAATGAAGAATGACTTGAGTTTTTAATATTTTCTAAAATTTTATCAAACGATTTACCTCTCAAATAATCATGAGTTTTCTCTAAACCATCAATGCTAACAAAAATGGTATCTGCTTTTGATTCAAGAGTTTGCATTCCGTTGGTGTAAATAATAACAGCGTAATAACCTTTTTTTTGAGCATAGAAAACAACATCTTCCATATTGTGATTATGATCTTTCCATATGAATGGTTCTCCACCTTCTAAATATAAACATCGGCCTCCTTTAGAGTAGAAATTATCTATAACTTTCATCGTTTCATGATAACTCATATGTGCAGTATCGCGATCAACGATAGAACAATGCTTGCATTTTAAATTACACTTGTTATGTAATACTAATCCGCATATTAGAGGTTTGTCTTTACCAAGAATCCAATGTTGTGCTAAATACTTTATCCCAAATAACAAATATCTCATGGCGTTTATATATTTACCATTCTTTTAGTAAGTTTAACTACAAGGCTGCGAGGAATTAATTGAGAGATTGATACCTGGAGTTTATTCGTAAGTCCTGGAATAACCACTCTTTTCCCTTTCATGAATGCTTTGTATCCTATTTGTGCAACTTTAGAAGCTTCCATTGCAGGAAAAAAGAATGAGTTGTTTCTGGAATCGAATTGTTCAAAAGCTGTTTTTGTACCTCCTGGGCATAGTGCCGTAACTTTAATACCAGTACCTGATAGCTCTTCGGCAAGAGCTTCCGAAAAACTTAAAACAAAACTCTTTGTAGCACAATATATAGCATTATAGGGCCCGGGAACAAAAGATCCTATAGATGCAACATTTAATATGCCTCCACTTTGGGATTCAATCATTTTAGGTAATAATAGTTTAGTTAATTGGGTATGTGTTATACATTGTAATTGAATTAAATTTTGCTCTTCTTTTATATTTGTTTCAGAAAAAGATCCTTTAACATAAAATCCGGCATTGTTGATCAGGTATTTAACGGTGATAGATTTTTGATTTATAAAATTATAAATATTTTGAGCTGCATCAGTATTACTTAAATCTATAGATAAAGAATAAACTTTAACTTTAAAACTATCTTCAAGGTATTCTGATATTTCATTTAATGTATTGCTGTTTCTTGAAACTAAAATTAAATGATGACCTTTTTTTGCAAACAGATGTGCAAATTCATAACCAATACCACTTGATACTCCAGTTATTAAAGTGTAGTTCATTTTTAAAATAATTAGTTTAAATCAAGTTACGAATAAATACAGCCTTAATCAATATGGTAATGATGGTAAGGAATAAGAATAGATAATTACAATTTTATACTATAGCTAATAATGGGCCATGGGATAAATTTTATATTGTCATATTCGCCCCATACATTCCAATTTGAACTTTTGTATTTACCTGGAATATCTTCTGAGATAACAAATACATAAGCCATGGCAAATTGCCAACTGTTTCTTGGAGATCTTTTGCTTATAATACGAAAACCAGAAATTCCTCCAATTATATATTTTTTTTGTAAAAAAGTTTCTTCTACATAGGTTTCCGTATTTATACTTTCAGCAGTTTGATTAATATTGTACTGAAAGATATAGTTTTCGGTGATAAAATAACTATTCCCACTTGATTTAAGGGTCGACGAGAAGTTAAGTGCTGGTGATATTGTTTCTCCTGAGACATCTGTACTTGGAGTTGTCCATAATCCTAATCCAAGACTATAGTTTTTTTCTGCATTTCCTTTAGTATATATACCATAAAGTAAATTCCCAAAAAAAGATAATTCATCAGAATAAGGTGAAAACATCAACAAATCACCTATAGCATATGCTGAATTTTCATTTATAGGAATAGAATATACAGACATAATGTAACATGGAAAGAAGAACATGCTTGTTCCAAATCCAAGAGAAAAATGATCTGAGAATCCATACTGAAAATCATGTAAACCCATCGTGATATTACTATAGCTGAAAAGTCTTTCTTGCATTGGGAATGCTGAAGGCGCAAAGAGATACCTGTTTACATATATGTTTTTGTCATAATATTTTGTTGGATTTTTTATTTCTTTAATAAAAGAACTTCCTTCTTTAAAAATTACAACTTGTCCATCAAATTGATTGTATTTATATTCTGCAATTTTTGATAAAGATTGATATGTATGAACCCATACTCCGCTTTGCTTCAATTCAAAGTATATATCAAAATCTGTAATACTATCTATGTGGCATGCAATAGAATCACCACTAGTGGTCACTATTAAATCGTAAGTTGGTGTGTTGTAATTGTATGTAAGAATTTTATAAATAAAGGAACTCCCGTATTTAAATACTATTGTATCTGCATTAATTGTATTATACTCATAATTTATACATTCATTTTTTGGAGTATAGGTATGTACCCATATATCATTAATTTTCATTTCAAAGTGAATGTCTGTATTTGTTATGCTATCGATATGGCAGGCAATGGAGTCTCCTTGGTTGGTAACTATGAGGTCGTAATTTTGAGCATTAATATTTAAAGTAGAAACAAAGAATAATATGAAAACTAAGTGTTTCATAATATATATTTATTTAAACTTCATAATACAAAGTTACGATATGAAAAAGCCCATGTCAAATAGTTACTTGTAACTTCAATTAAATCAGGATTAAAATTTTTAAAAAACAAAAAGACCTCTGATTTAGCAGAGGTCTTAATTTCTATATATAATAATTATTTATTTTCCCGGGCACTGGTTACGAACACTTTCTTTGATTTTCTTGTCGCCATAAGCTTCGTCGAAAGCAGCACTAAATTTATTTGCCAGACGATTTGCAGTTAGGTCGTAATCTTCTTTTTCGATCCACATGTTTGCCGGACTTAAGATCTTATTAGGTACACCAGGGCATGTTTTTGGAATATTCAAATGGAATAGTTCATCGTATGTGTATTCAACTTCTTCTAGTTCACCATTGAGCGCTGCATTAACCATAGCTCGTGTCAATTTAAGATCAATTCGTTTACCTACACCATAAACACCACCAAACCAGCCTGTGTTTACAAGATATACTTTAGTGTTGAATTGCTTCATTTTATCACCAAGCATATTTGAATAAAATTCAGGATTAAGTGGCATAAATGGTTGTCCAAAAAATCTAGAGAAAGTTGCTTGTGGTTCAGTAATTCCTGTTTCTGTTCCTGCCAGTTTACTGGTATATCCCATTAAGAACCATAATCTTGCCTGATCTGGATCTAATTTAGAAATAGGAGGTAATACTCCGTAAGCATCAGCTGTTAAGAATAATATTGTTGTTGGGTGTCCTGAAGTTGATGATTCTTTAATATTCTTTAGAAATTTCAATGGATACGATGCTCTTGAATTTTCTGTGATTCTACTGTCATTAAAATCAAATTCTCCTGAAGGGTAAACCATCGCATTTTCAATAATTGCACCATGATTTAAAGGATCATCTTTGTGCATCACCGCATCAAAAATTTCTGGTTCTTTATCTGGATTGATATTAATCATTTTTGCATAACATCCATTCTCGAAATTAGCAATACCATCAGCACTCCATCCGTGTTCATCATCTCCTAATAGTGATCTTTCAGGATCAGCAGATAAGGTTGTTTTACCTGTTCCAGATAGTCCTAACAATAATGCAGAATTACCATCTTTGTCTTCATTGGCAGAACAGTGTAATGGTAATACACCTCCAAATGGAAGGTAGTAGTTCATAACTGTAAACATCAATTTTTTAACACTTCCAAGGTAAGCAGATCCAACAACAACACCCAGTCTTCTGTCAAAATCCATGATTACAGCAATATCAGAAGTATCACCATTAGGTAAAATTCTTAAAAGACTTTTGTACTTAATACTATTTAATTTATCGAAAGGTACTGTAAGAAGTTGAAAGCCACGCTCAAAAAATACACTTTTCTTAATGTCTTTTGGTACAGGTCTGAACATATTATCACTAAACAGAGCTGTAAGTGCCTGGCTGGTAATTGTACGAACAGGTAGGGCATATTTTGAGTCAGCACCAATAACTCGGTCTGTAATATAAATATTATCTTTTCGAACCAAATAATCTAATGCATCCGAAAATACCATATCAAAGATATCTTCCTTAATTGGAATATTATTTGGAGATGACCAGTCGATATTTTTTTCACTGGTATCTCTTTTTACAATGTAAGTATCTTTAGGTCTGCGTCCTGTGGATTCTGGAGCTGTCCAAGTTGCCAGAGCACCATTTTTAGAAGCAATGGCTTCTCTATTGTCTAAAACATGTTTAATAAGTTTCTTGCGTTCAAGGTTAACTAATACGCTATTATGCCCTTCGACAATATCGATAATTGACTTATTAAAAGAGGATTCTAATATTGCATCCATAGTTAAATTAGTAGTTAGAGTTAGTTTGATGATTTTTAATAAACGCCAAAGTTATAAAATTAATCATATTTATACTATACCTGATATTTAATTATTACCCTTAGTTATTTTAATAGTTTAATAGTAAAAAAGGTAAAGGGGTAGATGATTAAATGGTAAAATGGGATGCAGGAATGTTATTTTTAGGTAGAACAAAGTACTAAAAAAACCGTTTCTCCGGGAAACCCAGAAAAACGGTTTTGAAATATTTAAGATATTAATGTTTATCTTAAGTTTGCTTGAGCAGCAGCTAATCTTGCGATAGGAACTCTAAATGGAGAACAAGATACGTAATCCATTCCGGTTCTGTGGCAGAATTCAACTGATGATGGATCTCCACCATGCTCACCACAAATACCCACTTTTAATTCAGGATTTGTAGCTCTACCTTTTTGTGTTCCCATTTCAACCAACTGACCAACACCTGTTTGATCTAATTGTTGGAAAGGATCGTTTTTCAATAATCCTTTGTTGATATAGATAGGTAAGAATTTACCAGCATCGTCACGAGAATAACCGAAAGTCATCTGAGTTAAGTCATTCGTACCGAAAGAGAAGAATTCAGCATGCTCAGCAACTTCGTTAGCTGTTAATGCAGCACGAGGAATCTCAATCATAGTACCTACCATATAGTCAACTTTCATTCCTTTTTCAGCGAATACTTTTTCAGCAGTAGTTCTAATGATTTCTTCCTGCATTTTGAATTCTTTTACAGTACCAATTAATGGAACCATAATTTCTGGCTTAGGATCTAATCCTTTAGCTTTTAAGTTACAAGCAGCTTCGATGATTGCTCTAGCTTGCATTTCAGTAATTTCTGGATATGTATTTCCTAAACGACAACCACGGTGTCCTAACATTGGGTTGAATTCGTGTAACGATTCAACTTTTTCTTTCACTACTTTTACATCAACACCTAGCTTCTCAGCCATTTCTTTTTGTGATTCATCATCGTTTGGAGTAAACTCGTGTAATGGTGGATCAAGTAAACGAATAGTAACTCCGTATCCGTCCATAGCTTCTAAAATACCTTCGAAATCTTCTCTCTGAACAGGAAGTAATTTAGCTAATGCAGCTTCACGACCAGTAGTATCTTCAGCAAGAATCATTTCACGCATTTTCCAGATTTTATCTCCTTCGAAGAACATGTGTTCGGTACGGCATAAACCAATACCTTTAGCTCCAAATTCGCGAGCAGCTTTTGCATCAGCAGGAGTATCAGCATTTGTTCTTACATACATTTTAGTATTCTTTTCAGCAAGATCCATGATTTTACCAAAATCACCATCTAAAGAAGGAGTGATAGTAGCTACCTGACCTTCGTAAACTTCACCTGTTGATCCGTTTAATGAGATGAAATCACCTTTCTTATATGCAACACCATTAATTGTAAGAGCAGTGTGCGAAACAGAAATTCCAGCAGCAGAAGAAACACAACATTTACCCATACCACGAGCAACAACAGCAGCATGCGATGTCATACCACCACGTTCAGTTAAGATACCTTCAGCGGCATACATTCCTTTTAAATCTTCTGGAGAAGTTTCACGACGAACAAGAATTACTTTTTCACCTTTTTCAGCTTCAATTTCAGCATCTTCAGCAGTGAAAACAATTTTACCTGTTGCAGCACCTGGAGAAGCAGGTAAACCTTTCGAAAGAACTTTTGCAGATGCAATAGCTTCTTTATCGAATACAGGGTGTAATAGCTCGTCTAATTTGTTAGGCTCCTGACGTAAAACAGCTGTTTTCTCATCAATTAAACCTTCTTCTAACATATCAACTGCCATTTTTACCATAGCAGCACCTGTACGTTTACCATTACGTGTTTGTAACATCCAAAGTTTACCATCTTGAATGGTGAACTCTAAATCTTGCATATCGTGATAATGATCTTCTAATTTTTGTTGAACTTCGTTAAGTTCTTTGTAAAGCTCAGGCATAGCTTCTTCCAACGATGGGAATTTAGCTTTACGATCTTCTTCTGAAGTACCGTTACGTTCAGCCCAACGTTTTGAACCTTCTAAAGTAATTTCTTGAGGAGTACGCACACCAGCAACAACATCTTCACCTTGAGCATTAATTAAGTACTCACCATTGAAAATATCTTCTCCAGTAGCAGCATCACGAGAGAATGCAACACCTGTAGCCGAATTTTCGCCCATGTTACCATAAACCATTGCTTGAACGTTTACTGCAGTTCCCCATTCTTCAGGAATTTGTTCCATTCTTCTGTAAAGAATAGCTCTTTCTGTGTTCCAAGAATCGAATACAGCACAAACAGCACCCCAAAGCTGATCCCAAGGATTTGTTGGGAAATCAACGCCAGCTTTTTCTTTAACTACTTTCTTATATTCAGTAACAACAAATTTTAAGTCTTCAACTGTCATGTCCGCATCAGAAGCATATCCTTTTTCTTCTTTGATTTTATCAAGCACGATTTCGAAAGGACTATGTTCTCCTTCTTCAGCTTCAACACCCATAACAACATCACCATACATATGGATAAAACGACGGTATGAGTCATAAGCAAATTTTTCGTTTCCTGATTTTTCAGCTAATATTTTAACTGCATCATCGTTCATACCAAGGTTAAGAACAGTATTCATCATACCTGGCATAGAAACTCTTGCACCAGAACGAACAGATAATAATAGAGGGAAAGCTTCTCCTGTTGATCCGAACTTAGCGTTCATAGCTTTCTCAGTTGCAGCGATACCAGCTTCAACTTCCGCTTTCATTAATTCAACAACAGCATCTTTACCCTTTTGGTTATATTCAGTACAAACTTCAGTAGTAATTGTGAAACCAGCAGGAACTGGCACTCCAATAAGGTTCATCTCAGCAAGGTTAGCACCTTTACCTCCTAGAAGGTTCTTCATTGTAGCGTTACCTTCTGCTTTTCTGTCTCCAAAAGTGTAAACTCTTTTTACGTCTGACATTTTAATTGATTTTAAAATTTATAATTAATTGATAATGATCTTTTTAACAAAAAATTCTTAGCAGGATACAAATATATTACAAAATTAACAATTAGAGAGCTTTTCAGCGATTAAATTCGTGTTAAATTGTAATAATCTTACGTGTTTTTTTCTAAGTTCTGTTTTTGCAAACGTTTGTGATCATAAAGAACAAAATTGAGATGGTAAAGTTCAAAGTTTAATCTTTTTGAGATTTGCTTTTTTTAAGTTATTTTCAGGTGTTCAATGATAAAATGTTACAATGATAAAATGATTAAATTATAAAATGATGAATATAGCTACACTTATTTCTTTTGGGATTTACATTCTTGGAATGTTATTTATAGGATTTTATTTTTATTACCAAACAAAGAATATATCGGATTATGTATTAGGTGGGAGAGGTTTAAACCCTGTTGTTGCAGCACTATCGGCAGGAGCTTCCGATATGAGTGGATGGTTGTTGTTAGGCTTACCAGGATTAATGTTTTCGACAGGTATTAGTGGTAGTTGGATTGCAATTGGATTAACTATTGGGGCTTTTCTGAATTGGCATTATATAGCCCGGCCATTACGAATTTTTACAGAAAAGTTAGATGATTCGATTACCATCCCTGGATTTTTAGCCAATCGGTTTCAAGATGGTAAGCTAAGAATAATCTCAGCAATTGTAATTCTTATATTTTATACGCTTTATGCTTCGTCGGGACTAGTTGGTGGGGCTAAGTTATTTGAAGCTACGTTTAATTTAGATTATCAAACGGCATTAATTATTGGAACTATTGTAATTGTTTCATATACTTTTTTGGGTGGATACAATGCAGTTTCGTGGACAGATTTTTTTCAGGGAACTTTAATGATGCTAGCTTTGTTGGTTGTTCCGATTGTTGTTATTACCGAAATAGGAGGATTATATGAAACTATACATATTGTCAGAGAAATTAACCCTGATTATCTGAATATATGGACAGGGACAAGCTTAATTGGTCTCTTATCGCTTTTAGCATGGGGATTAGGTTATTTTGGTCAGCCTCATATTCTGGTTCGTTTTATGTCGATTAATAAAGCTGAAAATGTAAATAAAGCTAAAGCAGTAGGCATGAGCTGGATGATTATTTCTATTGTTGGTTCACTGATGGTTGGCTTTTTTGGCATCGCATATGTTGCTGCCAATCATGTTGATTTGCAGGATGCTGAAAAGATTTTTATTAGGTTGTCTGAGTTACTTTTAAACCCATGGATTGCAGGATTCGTTTTAGCTGCAATTTTAGCAGCTATTATGAGTACCATTGATTCTCAATTGTTGGTTTCATCATCGTGTTTAACCCGTGATATTTACGAAAAAGTAATAAAGCAAAATGCCAGCGATAAAGAATTAGTATGGATTGGAAGAGCAACAGTAATTGCAATTGCAGTTATAGCCTATTATATTTCTACCAATCAGGATTCAAGTGTACTTTCATTGGTTGCTTATGCCTGGGCAGGATTCGGAGCAGCATTCGGACCATTAATTATTCTTTCCTTGTATAACAAAAACATTTCATCGCAAGGAGCCATTGCTGGAATGATTACCGGAGCAGCCACAGTTTTAATCTGGAAACAAATAAGTGGTGGTATTTTTGATTTGTATGAACTCTTACCTGGCTTTGTTTTTGCTTTAATATCAATACTAATATTTTCTAAGATATTTTCAGTAAATAGAAAGGTAATTGATACATATAACAATATTAATAGAGCCTAAATAGTAAATTAATTTATTGGTAGTATTATACTAAAAGTAGTACCTTCAGTTTCATTTGATTTATGCCAAATAACTCCACCCATTAACTCTATTAATTGTTTAGATATACTAAGTCCAAGACCTACGCCTCTATATAGTTTTTTATTGTCAGTATCGTCTTTTACAAATGTTTCATATATTTTTTCGGTGTAGTCAGAGTTTATTCCAATTCCGGAATCTTTTATTTCAAGAAATAAAACTTTATCAGAGAAGTTAAGTTTTGTATTATCAGGAGTGCTGATATTTTTCGAGTCTTTAATTTCATACCGAACATTAATAAATCCTTTTTCGGTATACTTTACAGCATTATAAAGGATATTTCTTAAAATTATAGATAATTTGCCCTCGTCATTATGGATAATGATTTTATCTTGATTTTCATTATGGTTAAGGCTAACATTTTCAGATAAATCATATTTTATATGCTCTATTTCATCATGAATAGTTTTATTAACGTTGAATGCTTTCTTTGATAATTTATATTTTTTTGATTCCAATTTTGAGACTTCAACAATATTTTCAATGGTGTGGATTAATTCCTGACTGTTTTTGTTAATCAGTTTAGTAACTTCTAATTTTTCATTTTTATCAATAGTATCTGAAACTAATATATGAGAATAACCTACTATACCATTAAGGGGTGTTCTTATTTCGTGCGAAATGTTTTTTAAAATAGAGTTTTTAAATGCAACCGACTCCTCAGCTGTTTCTTTTGCTAGTTTTAAATCTTTTGTGCGCTCATCTACAATTTTTTCAAGATTATTTTTGTGACACTTTAATTCGTCTTTTTGGGCTACCAGTTGTTTGTTTAATTTTTTCTTCAGTATATTTTTTCGAGTTATTACTATAATGATTATTGACATTAATATGAAACAAATAATAAGAGAATAAATAACAATGGTTTTCTTCTTGTCTTTTTCAGCTTGTACAGCTTTATTTTTTTGCTGTTCAAGTTCTATTTCCCTTTTTTCTTCTTCAAATTGTTTGGTTATTTCAAATTTTGCTAAACTCTTGATATTATTTTCATTAATTAAACTATCATTCATTGTTTTGAATATTTTATAATATTCAAGTGACTTTTTATAATTACCTTTTTTTTCATAAAGAATAGTTAATCCTTCCGAAGCCGGTTTAAATAATTGGGGACAACCTATCTCTTTAGCAATTTGAAATCCTTTTTCCAGATACTTTTGTGCTTTTTCTAATTGATTATATTTCAGATATAAGTTTCCAATATTATTGCATGCTTCGGAGATCCCTTTTTTATCATTTATTTCTTTGCGTTTATTAAGGCTAAGAAAGTACAATTCGATGGCTTTAGTAAAATTTTGTTGTTTTTCAAAAACTGTTCCTTTTCCATTATATGCTAAACCTAATATTTGCTTATAATCATATTTTTTGGCAATATTTATTGATTGATCAAAAAATATTAAAGAACTATCTAATTTGTTTTGTTGCATATACACTGAAGCCAAGTTAGCTGATGCTCTTGCAACTTCTACCTGCTTATCTATGCTTTTATTTATTTTTATTGATTGAACCAAATATTCAGATGCCTTTCTGTAATCTGCTATTTCTTTATATATTAAGCCAATATTGTTAAGTGTCATGGCTATACCAACACTATCGTTAAGATTCTTTCTTATTCTTAAGGATTTTTCATAATAATTTAGTGCTTCTGAGTAATCGCCTTGAAGTTTATAAACTATACCTATATTACCCAAACAGTGTGCTACAAATCCTTTGTTGTCAAGTTTTTTGAATATATCTACTGATTTTTTGTACGACTCAGCAGATTTGGAATATTCTCCCAGTCGAACATATGAGTTGCCAATATTATTATAACAATAAGCAGCAGTGTTTAAATCTTTTAGTGTTAACCTAAGTTCAAGTGATTTTTTAAAATATTCAATTGATTTTAAGTAGTTGTCATCTCTGTAATAATAATCACCGATTAAATACAAAGCATTGGCTTGTCCTAACTGATATTTTAAAGAATCTGATATTTTTAAAGCTTCTTTGGAGTATTCAAAACTCTTCTCTCGATCTAAATTCAGCAATTTAGATGAAGCTTTAAAAAGCAGAATAACTCGATTAGAATCTACTAACTCATAATTATTTATTAGTTTTTCAAGACTATCGATCTCATGCACTTGACTGTATGCTTTACATATTATAAACACAGATATTATAAATGTTAGGATTGAAAATCTATTCATGTTCTAATCGATTAAATTTTGATTCTGAAATAATAGTAATAACGCCCTTTGGACGAAAGTAATAAAAATAATTTACTATTGGATTTCTAACGTTTAAATTAATGTGAAGAATTGAGTTTTTTGTATAAACAAATCTGTTTTACGCTCTCGGATGAAACTGGATAATTGCATCCCGCAAATACTCGCGATCTAAATGAGTGTAAATCTCGGTGGTAATGATAGATTCGTGCCCCAGCATTTCTTGTACTGCACGTAAATCAGCTCCGCCATCAATTAAATGAGTTGCAAAGGAATGTCTGAATGTATGCGGACTAATATTCTTTTTAATTTCAGCTTTTTCAGCCAGGCCCTTGATAATGGTAAAAATCATTACTCTTGTTAACTGTTTGCCTCGCCGGTTCAGGAAAACAATGTTTTCACTGGCTTTATCGATATTAGATTGTAAATTACGATCCTGAAAATAATAACGAATTTCCTTAATAGCTTTTTGTCCAATAGGCACTAAACGTTCTTTATCGCCTTTACCTACCACACGAATAAAACCATCATCGAAATAAAGGTTGCTGATTTTTAGGTTGGTTAACTCCGAAACACGCAAACCACAGCTATAAAGAGTTTCAATAATGGCTTTGTTTCTTTGTCCTTCGGGTTTGCTTAAATCAATGGCAGCAATAATTTTATCAATTTCTTCAATGGAGAGTACTTCGGGCAATTTGCGTCCCAGTTTAGGTAATTCCAATAAGCTACTTGGATCAGAGTCGATGATATCTTCCAGAATGAGATATTTAAAAAATGCTTTTAATCCGGATGTTATTCTGGCTTGCGATCGGGCACTTAACCCAAACTCATTAAGCCACTCCAGAAAATCTTTTAAGTTTTGTAAGCTAACATGAAGAGGAGAGATGTTTTGTTTTTTGATTTCCAGGAAAGTTACTAGTTTTCGAATATCTCTTTCATAAGCCATAACCGAATTATCCGATAAAGATCTTTCGAGTTTTAAGTAATTGCGAAACTGTATAATTGTACTTTTCCAGTTCATTAATTAAATGTTATTATTCATATATCGTATCTCAAAGTTAATGTTTATGTTTAAATTTGTATACACGATTTAAAATTTACAGGCATGAAAATTCAAATTATTAATGGTCCTAACCTAAATCTATTGGGAAAACGCGAACAAGAAATCTATGGAGAGGTAGATTTTGAGGAGTTTTTAGAACTATTGAAAGAACATTTCGAAGATATTGAACTTAAATATTATCAATCGAATATTGAGGGAGAAATCATTAATAAGATTCATGAAGTTGGTTTTGAATACGACGGAATTGTATTAAATGCTGGGGGCTATACTCATACTTCAGTAGCTATTGCCGATGCTATTGCTGCAGTTGAAACTCCGGTAGTTGAAGTGCATATTTCTAATGTATTTGCTCGAGAAGATTATCGCCACGTTTCATTAATTGGCCCTAAATGCATGGGAAGTATTTCAGGATTTGGATTAGATAGTTATCGCTTGGCCATTGAAAGCCTAAGAGTAAAAAAAGATAAAAGTTAAAAGGTAAATGTAAGTATTAATAATATAGCTTATAGCTTATAAAGCTGCAACTTTTAACCTTTAACTAACAACTAAGCATATGATAAAAAAGACAAAAATAGTAGCTACCATATCGGATAAAACATGTACTCCCGAATTTATAAAATCGTTGTACAATGAGGGAATGAATGTAGTACGATTAAATACAGCCCACCAGTCGAAAGAAGGAGCGATACAAGTTATTAACGATGTTCGTGCAGTTACTAATAAAATTGCATTGTTAATCGATACAAAAGGCCCTGAAGTTAGAACAGTAACATCTGATGTGAATGTTGAACTAAAACTGGGGGATAAGATTATAATAAAAGGAGATCCGGATAAAGAAACTACGAAGGATTGTATTTATGTTTCGTATAAAGATTTTGTAAAAGAAGTACCCGGAGATGCTAAAATATTAATCGATGACGGATACATTGAACTGGATGTTATAGAAAAAAAGGATGATGCTTTAGTTTGTAAAGCACTAAATAGTGGCCTTGTAAAAGGTAAAAAGGGAGTTAATGTTCCTTGTGTTTCGTTTAATTTACCTTCGGTAAGTGTTCGAGATAAGGAGTTTATTCAACTAGCCATTGAACAGGATATTGATTTTATAGCGCATTCGTTTGTTCGCAGTAAAGAAGATGTTTTAGAGATTCAGAAGATATTAGATAAGCATAATTCGCAGATCAAGATTATTGCTAAAATTGAAAATCAGCAAGGTATTGATAATATTGATGAAATTTTAGAACATGCTTATGGCGTAATGGTTGCAAGAGGAGATCTTGCGGTTGAAATTCCTTACGAGAAAATTCCAGGTCTACAACGTTATTTAATCGATAAGTGCATTGAAAAGCGTAAACCAGTTATTATTGCGACACAGATGCTGCATAGTATGATCGATAATCCGCGACCAACGCGTGCAGAAGTAAACGATGTGGCAAGTGCTGTTTACAGAAATACCGATGCCGTTATGTTAAGTGGTGAAACAGCATATGGAGCTTATCCATTAGAGTCTGTTCAAACCATGGCAAAAGTTGCCAGAGAGGTTGAAAACACAAAAAAACCATTTAACGATATTCCTTCGGTTGTTATTAATAATCCGGTTTCATCGTATTTATGTAAAAGTGCTGTAAAAGGTTCTATTCGACTTAATGCAAAAGCTATTATTGCTGATTCTACTTCAGGACGAACTTTAAGGAGCTTAGCGGCATATCGCGGTGCTAAGCCTATTTTTGCACAGTGTTATTCCAAACGTACGATGCGCGAAATGGCACTAAGTTATGGTGTTATTGCTAATTATATGCAACCAAAAGAAACTTCGCATGAATTTTTATCTGAAGCCTTAACAAATCTAATTAACAACTATACCTTTACAAAAGATGATTTACTGGTTGTTGCAGCGGGTAATTTTGGCCGTAATGTTGGAGTTTCTTTCACAGAAATTGGAACTCTCGAAAATTTAATGGGTAATTTGATTAAATAGCTATGTTTTATGTTTTTATTAGCAGAACGTTAAAAATTAATTAGTGAAAAAAGATATGATAAAGCCCCTGCTCAAACAATGAATAGGGGCTTTAATATTTTATAAATAATAGTTAACAATATTAATTTGTACCATATATATTTTTTTCAAGCTCATATATTACTTTTAAAGCTCCAACATTATTGCCTGTAATGTCAGCATTTGGATTTAGGTAAAGTGTATGAAGAATAGTTAAAGGTTCGCCCTTAACAATTTCGCGAATAGATTTTTTCTCTCCTTTGGAGTTTTCTACTTCAAAATCGAATGGAATTTCCATACCATAATAATCGAATAAATGCTTAGGTTTTTTAGGAGCTTTTTTAGCTTTTTTTGTTTCCTTTCCTTTCTTGATGTAATCCTTGCTCACAGTATTGTAATCTGCATAATCCATCGTTCCTTGTAGATTCTTTTTGGGACTAAGTACAATATTATCAAAAGATTTGAATAGTCCGGATACATAGCCATTCTTGTCGAAAAGAACTGTTTCTGTCAATTTTGTTTTATAGGCTTCTTCCGGAGTCCCCGAAAATATAACATCATAAGTCTGACTGTAGTCATTACCTGTAATATCGCCTGCTATTTTACCACTTAAAGTATTTACCTTCTTTTCTGTGGCTACAATACCTGGCGTATAGTAAAATTCACAATTGGGAAAGGCTTCTTCCTCAAAATAAATATTCTCTTCGCCCATAAAAAGGACTACGATTTTGGCTTGATACTTGGCTTGAGCATAAAGTCCTAAACTTAAAATTAATGCAAAAAGTAAAGTGGTTAGTTTTTTCATAATGATTTATTTGTAATGATTAATGCTAAAAATATTTTTTCTCAGTATTGATTGCTTATAATTATTACGCATAAAGTACTAAAATGTTTTTATAATTTAATTTCTTGGTTCTAAGTGTTTGGTTGAAAAAGAATTCCTATTAGGATTTATAATTTGAAGAATTAGTGTAATAATCGGATTGTAAATTCGATTGAGTTGGGTGATGAATAGAAATGGATTCCGAAATTTGATTTTCAAATTTCGGAATGACAATTATGATAGAAATGGTTATTCGATATTTAGATTAGTATTTTCATCTGTTACCTGGTAATCGTATTCAGGGTATTCATAAATAGGTACTCTTGGTTCCGTTTCTCCTATTGAATATCCCCAAATACTTTCGTAGTCGGATATATTCTCACCAATTTCTTCTAATTGATGTAAATATTCGCTAATTGATTTTGATTCAATAATAATTACTTTCCCCATTTTTTCAATAATAGGGCTATGGTTACGATTGGTATCATGATCGAACTCCAGAATTCGTCTTCCATATCGGGTAATACCAATAGTACGAAACGTCAAACTTTTTCCTACTCCTGGAAGGTTTAAAACATTACGATCGGTGCCTAAGAATGGTAAATCCGCTTTTTCTCTTAAATTAGAAATATTCTCAACAAGGTTCTCAGAATGACTAGGAAAATCTTTGATCTCGTCGAAATATTTCTCAGGGATTTTTCCATAAACTTTTTCTTCCATTTGTTCCTGAACAGCACGTTCATTGGTTGCAAAATTGAAGTTATTTTCCATATAACCTTTCACACTAAAAGTATAGTAATTGATGATACCAATATCATTTAGTATTTTTCGAAGTTTAGCAGAGTGTCCCCTGCGAGAAGCAGCAGCAGTAAATACCAGTTGATTAGTAACTGTCCATCCGGCATTTATTAACCGGTGAATTCCTTCACGGGCTTCAGGTGTTACTTCCATTGGCGATTCAAAATGTGTTTGTATCACAAATTGTTTGATTCCTATTTTTGAAGCTTTTACTTTAAAGTTTTTTAATACTTGGGTAAGCTCATAAGTTATTCGCTGTGGTAAATAGACCGGCAAACGACTCCCTAATCTAATGCGAATTATTTCTGCATATTTTTCTCCATCAGGACGGTTTTTATTGGCCTCTTTTTTGCGAACAGCCATTTCATAGATTTCGTCTAAGATCTTTTCCAATGATTTATCCGAACTCATTAAAGCATCGCCACCAGTAATTAAAATATCACGCAGTTGAGGATCATCTTCAAAATATTTTATGAGTTCTTTCAGTTTCTCATCCCAGGTTTGTTTTGGTTTCAATTTATCAAGGTTAAAGTTGAGATTGCCTCGCTGAAAATCATACATTCGTTGGCATGATGAGCACAAACCTCCACAAGCACGACCTATGGTGTCGGGGATTAGAATTGCAACCTCGGGATAACGTCTATGAATGTTATGATCGCTTGGTAATAACCAGCCTGCTGCATTGGGTTTACCGGGTTCAACTTTATCTTCTTTTTCCCAAGCAGTAATACTTCCATATTCATCGAGCAATTGTTGGCTATAAACAACATAATGACGAATAGCTAAATCAGCACCTACCGCAAAGTAAGGAACGCGAACATGTAATAAGGATAAGTAATATGGATTTACAAAGAATGGAATACCCATTTCTTTGGCTCTGTAAAGCAATTTCATGGTATCAGGATCAAGAGAGTTTCCTAATAATTCGTTAAGCATTTCCGGAGAACGTACTGCAAATCGTAAATGAAATAAACGATCATCCCACCATTCTAAGGTTTTTAAATACTTTTGTTCTTGTGACATTCCTTCATCAAAAAAGAATTTTGAATCCTTTATCTCTCCTGCATCTATTTTTTCAATAATAATTTTAAGAATTCGTTCACGATTTTCTTCACGAAGTTTAGCAATTCGAGGGTCCAGTCCATTGCACCAACGATCCATCCATTGTTCAACCTTTTCTTTCGATGGAATTTCACGAGTGAGTTTACCAGTAAACTGCCTGAATAATTGAAGCATATCTTCAAAAAAGAAAGGTTTGGCACCTCCGGTTCCAAAATTAACAGCAAGCCATATTAAAGTTATAGGATTACTGATTGCTTTTTCTCCATGAAGATTTAAATCATCGAATTCACGACCTGCATTATCAATATAGTCTAAGATGCGGATAGCTGCAAAATCTTTCCATTCCAGTTTCTCAAAAGCTTCTCGACCAATTGCTGTTCTTTTATAAAATTTGTAGGCATCATCATGTTTTTTAAGCTCTTCAAGAATCCAGTTACGAACACCAATTAATGCCTCAGTTTCGTTACGTGCATTTCTCATAATCTCATCGAGTATGGGATTTTCTTTAAGTAACTTTCTTAACAGCATATGCGATTTAACCGTTATTGCAATTTGATCTAATTCGTGAATTACTGCAGACATAATTGAAAATTTTAAATAAATAAAAAGGGATGCTTCAGCTTCCCTTTGTCAATGTTAATTTAACATCCATTTTTCAGCACTTTCCATGGTAGAAAATGCCTGAATATTAAAAGTTGATATTTTTTTTGCAAACATGGGAAATACCATGTTTTTGGGAGTAGACATAATAACAGCAATTTTTAATGTTGCAAAAATTTCACTATTGAGTTTGAAGAAGTTTATCATTTGTTCCAATTCTTCCATTTCAAGGTTCATTTTCACATTACTAAAGTCGTTAATAACTCCAATGTGTTTATGGTCACCAAGATCATGTTCAACCAAGTATTGCCATGATTTTAGAATAGCAGGAAAATCAATTTCTCCGGTAAATCTTCTTATTAAATAATTATCTTTTTGTATATATTCAACTTTATAATCCATCGAATATAATTGATTTTAATTAGTGCGTTTTACAAAAATAAAATCTCCGCCTTCATCCCCTGTATCTTTAATTTCTCCATAAAGAGGAGTGTTGGGGCTATTATTAATTACGGCAACTTTAAAGCTGCTAAATAATTCTTCGGTAGAGATAAACGGTTTGGTATTTTCAGTTAATCTCTTATTTAAGTAAAGTAAGAAAACACTTCGGTCAGGCACTTCTTTTAAAGATCCACTAGTCATAGCTTTACGACTAGGTAAATCGTGCAAATCCTGAATAGATTTAGGTGCCCTGGTAAATGCTTTTCTTGATTTAAAAATACCTCCACTAAAACAGGCATCAGCAATTAGTAAAGTATGTTTTGTTTTTACGGTTCGTAAATAATCTCTAATGGTGCTGTTTCGCATCCAGTTGGCTGTATTTGCTTTTTTAGAATCAGAAGGTAGCCAGTAGCCTATTTCGTCTTGTCGGTCCCAGTATCCATGTCCGGCATAGAATACCAGCAAATTATCATCTTCTGTTATCACCCTGTTTAATCTATCTAATTCGGATATTATATCTTCCCGGGTAGGGCTTTTTAAAAATGTAATATTTTCATCTTCGAATGTATAATAACTTGTTAAAGTTTTTAAAAGCTTTCCTGCATCAGAAACCGGCTGATCTAAATTCATAATTTCAGGATCAGGATACTCATTAACAGCAATAAACAATGCATAATATTTTCCTTCTTTAGCTGATTTATTATCGAGCATAGAAGGATCATTATTTTTAAGGTTTGTTTGTCGTTGATCTTTTTTATTCTCAGGCACATATATTATTGCATAAGTTTCTTCTACGCTATTGTTAAATTTATCTACAGCCCTAACAAAAATATTGTTATGTCCCTCTGCTAAGTATACATCTGTGTCAAAATTACCATTGTCTTTTAAGTTGGTGTACATGCCATTCACAGTAATCTCAAAAACACCATTATCATCAGTTACTTTTCCTTTAAGAATAAGTTCTTCTTTATTTACTGTTATTGCTTTATCTTTAAATAACTGTGGGCTTGTAAATGTAACTTGAGGAGCTTTGGTATCTGTTGATCGTAGAATTTCAGGTCCAATATTTAATGCTGTTAATCCGGATATAATTTCAGTTTTAGCAGCTTGCTTTGTATTGTCATAAGAAACATCTTTAAATTGAATGTTTCCGGTTTTTAGATCTAATCCGTGAGTTATTTCTAAAACTTCTACTCCAAATTCAAGCAACTGAATTCTATTTGAAAATCCTTCGGGAATATCAAAGCTAAAAAGAGCTATATTCGTTTGGTTTGTGTTAAATGTTAGCGTAGGTGTTTCGTAACGAGCATTGGTTAATACAGACCCCAGCTTTGATTTGTTGGATTCAATTCTTTTTCCTTTAAAATCGTAAACGCGAGCTAATCTATTGATCATTTTAAGGTCTCGACGAGGTCCTTTATTGGTAATTTTAAGAGAACTAATGATTCTGTCTCCTTTTTTATAGCACTCCATTAATTCAAAATAAAATCCTTCAACATGATCCGTTTGATTATTTACTATACCAGGTGTAGCGATTACTTTAAAAACAAATTGATCACCTTTCAGGTTTTTTATATCTTTTAATACATCCCAAACAATGAGCTTATCTTTTCCGCCTTCAATATTTTTCCCATAATCTCCTATTAATGATTTTAGAGGAACGTTATAGCTTTGTCCTCCATCATTAGAACACATGATATTTATATCAAACAATTGACCTGATTTTTCATGGGTAACATCATACAGGATATTGATTTTATCTTCAAATGTTTTTATCCTAAGATTTTCTATTTGTTGAGAAAATGTACTTAATGAAAAGCTTGTAATAATTAGAATAAAAAGTGTTTTTAAATTCTTCATGACTGGTTAAAGAGTTGAGTTAATGGAGATACCAAATTAATCAATAATAATCAAGTTTCCAAGAATATTACAGTGATTTAATATCATTTATAAATGAATTCATAAAAATCTTTACAAAGTACATTAGGAGATAAAAAAGTAGTAATTTTAGATTATGAATTTTATAGTAAAAAGTTTACTCATATTTTTAATAGGCTTTAAAGCTTTTCATCCGGTTCATATTTCTATAATTAATATGGATTATTACCAGGAAGAGAATAAAATTACATTTTCATTAAAAGTGTTTGAAGATGATTTAAAACTCATGTTAGTTCATTTGTATCAAGTCAATACCAATGGAAATAATGAGGACTTCATTAAAGAGAATATAGAAATTATTAATACATATATTGCAAATAATCTGAAAATTAAAAATGATTCGATTTATAAAATGAATCTTGCTAAGCATGAATTTGATGATGAATCAATTTTATTTTTTTATAATATTGAACTAGATAAGAAATTTGATCGTATAGAGATAATGAATACGATTTTTTTAGATTTGTATTTTGATCAAAAAAACATGCTTATTTGTAATTATAAGAATAGTGAAAAAGGTTTTTTATTTGATTTAACACAAACAAAACATATTTTAGATTTTAATGAGTTTTAAACGTCTAACAGTTTATAATTTGATTTTTATACTCTTCTTTGTTTTTGAGGCTAATGCGACTCATAACAGGGCGGGAGAGATTACATATACTCAAATTTCGGAATTAACCTATGAAATTACAGTAACAACTTATACATACACTTTAAGCAATGTTGATAGAGAAGAACTGGAGGTAGAATGGGGCGATGGTACTTTTACAATGGTTCCTAGATATGATTTATTAGAATTACCAGATTATTATCAAAGAAATAGGTACATTGCCCGGCATACTTTCCCCGGACCGGGGGTTTATACAGTCTTGGTTCAGGATCCTAATAGAAATTTTGGAGTAGAAAATATTCCAAATTCTGTAAATACTGTTTTTTCTGTAAAAACGACCATTTTTGTAAACCCAGAATTAGGAACGAATAATACGCCAATTTTATTAAATCCTCCAATTAATCAGGCAGCACAATATAGAGTTTTTATTCATAATCCAGGAGCATATGATATAGATGGAGATAGCCTTTCGTATAAACTAACTGCTTGCACAGGCGAAAATGGAGAGCCTATTGGCAATTACAGTTTACCACCAGCCACAACATCTATTTCAATGAATGAAATTACTGGCGATTTAATATGGGATACACCTCCCGATACAGGTAGGTATAATTTAGCTATACAAATTGATGAGTGGAGATCAGGAGTAAAAATTGGTTCTGTTGTTCGAGATATGCAAATCGATGTTTATCCAACAGAGAATCATCCCCCTGAGGTAGATACTACCATGGAAGTATGTGTTGAGGTTGGAGATACAGCAAAAGTTCTTATTCGTAGTACTGATATTGATTTAAATAGTATGGAACATACTGCAACAGGAGGACCATTCTTATTTGAGAATGATGCAGCAGTTCTGGAAGAAGTTTCAAAAGTGCCGGGAGAAACTGTATCGCGATTTGTATGGGCTACAAAATGTAATCATATCAGAAAAGAACCTTACCTGGTTATTTTATCTGCAAAGGATAATCATCCTGATGTTAACCTGGTAGGAGTTGGAAGGTTATTGGTAAAAGTTATTGGTCCTGAACCTTATGGATTACAGCTTGAACCTGGAAATGCATTTATTCGATTAAACTGGAATGCTCCTGATTGTGATGTCTCAAAATATTTAATATATCGAAAAATAGGATCGTTGAACTACGAACACGATAGTTGTACAACAGGATTGGCCGAAGAGACAGGATATGAATTTGTGGGAGAAACTGAAGATACAGCATATGTTGATAATGATAATGGAGAAGGTTTAGTACAAGGTTTCGATTATTGTTATAGAATTGTGGCAGAATATGCTGATGGAGCACAGAGTTATCCTTCAGAAGAACAATGTGCATCAATAGCTCCTGGCTTTCCAATCCTAACCAATGTAAGTGTTTTAAATACAGATATCGAGAATGGAGAAACTATGGTTCGTTGGGCTAAACCCGATCGCTTAGATACGATAGCAGATGCCACAGGCCCATATAAATATATTATTTACCGATCGGATGATGAGTTTGGAATGCGTTTAAAAAGAATTGATTCTATTGCTGGACTTGATGATACTACATTCTTCGATTCGGGATTAAATACTACAGAAACCCAGTATTCTTACGAAATAGCTTTAATTAATGATGCGCCTGGAAACAGGTTTAAGATTGGTGTTCCTCAGTTAGCTTCCTCTATATTTCTAGATTTATTACCTGCCGATAACCGGATTGAGATTAACCTTAAAAAAAATACACCCTGGCTCGATAATGAATATGTTATTTATAGAAGGAACAAAATAAGCGGAACGTATGATTCCATAGCATATACCACCAGTAGATCATATATTAATGATAATTTAAGTAATGGTAATGAAGTTTGTTATAAGGTAAAAAGCATAGGAACTTATAAAGTGGATAACGTTGAATATCCAACCATAAACTGGTCGCACGAGAACTGTCAAACACCGGAAGATTATCAAAGACCTTGTCCTCCCACATTGGAAGTAAGATCTTCGTGTGATAGCTTAAAAAATGTACTAACATGGAATAATCCTAATTTAACCTGTGCTGATGATGTTATTGCTTATAAAATCTATTATACCAATAGTGCCGATGTTCCTTTAGATTCTATATTAAGAATTGAAGGCGCTGAAAACACTATTTTCGTGCACGATATTGTTGCTGAGGGATTAGAAACACTTGGAGGGTGTTATGCAGTTTCGGCAGTTGATTCTTTTCAAAATGAAAGTGAATTATCCTATGTAAAATGTGTAGATAATTGTTCCTATTATTTATTGCCTAATGTATTTTCTCCTAATGGCGACGGAGTTAATGATATCTATATGGCTGATAATCCATTGGAATATGTCAAGAATGTTGATATGAAGATTTTTAATCGTTGGGGTGAATTAGTTTACGAAACAAAAAATCCTTTGATAGAATGGGATGGAAAAGAAAAGAATTCAAATAAATTGGTAAAGTCAGGTGTGTACTATTATATCTGTGATATCTGGGAACCTAGAATATCTGGCTTGGAACTGAGAAATTTGGTGGGTTTTATTCATGTATTTACTGGAGAAACAACGGGAGAGTTCAGCAATGAATAAGTTTTGGATTATTATATTATTTTTAGTTACTCCTTTTGTGCTTTTATCACAAAATATCAATACAAATGTAATAAAGGCGAAGCTTGATATACAGAATGGAAACTATTCGATAGCCATTGATTCTTTAGATAAGTTAATAAAAGAGAACCCAAAAGCCGAGTATTATCTCACAAAAGCGGAGGCCTATTATAGACTAGGAGAACTAGATAAAGCGCTGGCACTATGTTCTAAAGCTAATAAACTAAAACTAAATATATCAAGTAGTTTTCAACTTGAAATTTCATTAGCTTCTTTAGATAAGGAAGCAGCTATAAAGGCTTTAGTTGAAAATTTAAAGTCGAGATATAAAGTAAGATTATACGACCTATTAAATTCGCAGGAATACGCTGCTATTTTTTCGATGGAACTTGATCATTATATCTTGTCCAATAATTTTTATTCTCAAACAGAAAAACAGATTTATCAGGTTGAAAGATTAATAGATCATCATAAGTATGATCAGGCATTATTTATTCTTCATGAGATTTTATCAGTTAATGATCATATTGCAGATGCACATTATTTAAAAGCCAAAGTACATTTTTTAGAAAAGAATGTACAAGTTGCGTTGAATTCTATCAATATGGCAATAGCTATAAAGAGTACAAATCCTGATTATTTAATACTTAGAACAAGAATTTATAATGACTTGAAAAACTTTAATGGAGCTCTATCTGATATAAATAAAATAATTAGGCTTGAACCTTATGTGTTGAAAAATTATATCGTTAAAACAGATTTACTATTTAAGAACGAGAAGCCAGATGAAGCTGGTAAACTTGCAAAGGAAATATTAAATATATTACCCAACGATCCTGATATACTTTATCTTAATGGTAAATCGAATTACCTTAATAGGAATTACCTTGATGCATTAAAATACGTAAATCAGTCATTAGAAATAAAATCAAAGAAAGAATACTTTGAACTTCGTGGTGATATTTATTCTGCAACTAAAACATATCAGTATGCAATACAAGACTACTCAATGTTTTTGGATATTGAACCATATAATGCTGAAGTGTATGCTAAAAAAGGATTGGCTAGATTTAACTTAGGAGATCAGAAAGGTGCTTGTTCCGATTGGGAAAAAGCAAAACGATACGGAAGCTACGATGCAATTAAGTATATTGAAAGATATTGTGAGTAAGATTTGTAGTTCAAAGTTTCAATTTTTGCTTAACCATTTAGCAATTTAACCATTTAGCAATTTAGCAATTTAATCATTCACTTCCCTGTTCTTTGTTGGCCGATAAAAGAAAACATCTCCTTTTATAATATGGTCTAAATTCAATTCGCTTATTCCAACTTTCCTTCCCGAAAATTGAGTGTTCTGGTGAGCTATTTCGTAAATACCTTTTTCAATTACTTTATAAACAATTGCTGTATGATGTGTCATGATTTCTGTATACGTTGCGTTGCCTTCTGTATACTGTGTTTTTACATTCTCGAATTGAATTAAGTCTCCCGGAAAAATTTCATCTATTTTTGGATCAACCAAATCGCCATAAACATACGATTTATCCCAGTCAGCACTTATGCGTGTTAAAGCTTGATTGGCTAAATCCCAGCACTCACCACGATCAACTTTTTTCCCTTTAACGGATTTAATATATTTAATAATGTCTTTATTTAAATCTGGTATTGCTTGTCCTTTGGAAATTTGACTACAACAAATAATGATTATGATTAAGAGTAAATTCCTAAACTTCATATTTTATTTTTTTTCTTGTAATAAGGAAACAATATATCGCGTGAAATGTTTTATTCAGATAGTATCTATTTTTTAATTACAGAAATTAATCCATTCCCTTGAGCAATACAATTTCCAATATGTGTTGCATATTCAATTCCTGCCTCTTTTAGTTCTTTAATAACTTCATCTTTTTTATTCTGAGGAATGGTAAATAATAATCCACCGGAAGTCTGTGCATCCGAAAGAATAATTTTTTCAATTTCCGATAGTTTTGAATCCCAGTCAATGTATTTCGAAAAATGATTCAAATTATTGGTTGATCCTCCCGGAATTACATTGCTGGTTGCATATTCCCAGGTATCTTCAATGATAGGAACTTGTTGAGAGAAAATTTCGACATCCATCTTGCTTGCAAGAGAAATCTCACTTAAATGTCCTAATAAACCAAATCCGGTTACATCTGTACATGCATTAACATCAAAGTTTTTAATAACATCAGCAGCATATTTGTTTAATGTAGACATTATTTTTATTACCAGTTGCTCTGTTTCTTTTGATACTAATCCTCTTTTTAAAGCTGTGGCAATAATACCTAATCCAATTGGTTTTGTCAGAATTATGGCATCGCCTGCTTTGGCATTTGCATTGGCTAATACTTTATCTGGATTGGTAAGTCCGCTAACAACCATTCCAAACTTAGGTTCAGGATCATCAATAGTATGTCCACCTAATATTTGGATGCCAGCTTCGGTAGCTTTATCTTGTGCCCCTTTCAGTATTTCTTTTAAAACCTCCATTGGTAAACGGTTTGAAGGAAAGCCAACAATATTTAAAGCAAATATTGGAGTAGCTCCCATAGCATAAATGTCGCTTAATGCATTTGCTGCCGCTATGGCTCCAAAATCATATGGATTATCAACGATAGGAGTGAAAAAATCAACTGTTTGAACCAAGGCTGTTTCATTATTGATTTTATATACAGCAGCATCGTCAGAATGATTGGTATCTATTAAAATATTAGGATTTTGATGAGCAGGAATATCCATTAATATTTTTTCAAGTTCCTGAGGACGTAGTTTACATGCACATCCCAATCCTTGGGTAAATTTTGTAAGCTTAATTTTTGATGTCTCTTTCTCTGTTCGAGTAATTTCCTTATTGTTCTGATAGAATTGGTTAACCGTCTCAATAATTATTTGTGATGCCCTGTTTATTTCCTGATCAGTTGTGTGTTTACCAACAGAGAACCTTATGGTACCCATGGCATAATCTGTTTGTAGTTTTATCGCAGTTAAAACCGGCGATACATCAACCGAATCGGTATGACAAGCAGCACCAGCAGATGCTGCAATGCCTTTACTTTCCAACTCGTTTAATAAGATGTTTGCTTCAATGTTTGGGAAACTTACATTTAAAGTATTAGGCAATCTATGTTCCGGATGGCCATTTAATTTAATAGTAGGAATTTGTTCTTTTAAATTGCTGAATAGTAAATTTCTGCACGATTGCATGTGTGTTATATTACGATATAAATACCTGTAAGCAATATCGCAGGCTTTACCTAATCCAACAATCTCAAGTACATTTTCTGTTCCGGCACGTTTATTTTGTTCATGGTCGGCACCATGAATTAGTTTTTCGAGTTGTATTCCTTCTTTAATAAATAAGGCTCCAATACCTTTTGGTGCATATAATTTGTGACCAGCTATCGATAATAGATCAACTCCCATTTCTTTAACATCTACCGGATATTTCCCAGTTGATTGTGCAGCATCGGTATGAAAATAAATACTATTCTTTTGTGCAATTTTTGCTATTTTCGATATGGGTTGAATAGTTCCAATCTCGTTATTAGCATGCATTACAGTGATTAAAATAGTTTGTTTGGTTATTGCTTTTTTGAGTTGATCGAGATCAATGATTCCATATTCATCTACAGGAATGTATGATATTTTAAAACCTTTTCGCTCTAAATACTTACAGACTTCAATAACAGCAGGGTGTTCAACTGTTGAGGTAATAATATGGTTACCTCTGTTTTCATAAGCATATGCAATCCCCTTAATAGCATAATTGTTTGATTCAGAGCCTCCACTGGTAAATATGATTTCATGAGGTTTACAGTTGATAAGATTTGCAACCTGTTTTCGTGCATTTTCTACTGCTTTTTTTGTTTCAATTCCATAACTATGTGAACTGGAAGGATTTCCAAAATAATCAGCAAGATAAGGTTGCATAGCTTGTGCTACTTCTTTATCTATTGGTGTGGTAGCATTATAATCGAGATATATTTTCATTGTTTAAATTTTTTGCATTATGTAAATGTACAAAAGAAATATAAATTCAAATTACCGAAATCTTTTTTCTATGAAAAAATGACATTTCTTAAAGATTAAGATTGTCATAATGTCTTGTTAATGTGATTTGTAGCTGTCAAATATTCATAAAATACTAACTGGCATTTATGTTGAAATATTCTTTTTGAATGAATACTTTATGTTTAACTAAATTAGGAGGATTGAATTATGATACCAATGTTAAGAAACAGTAGATTTTTGCCAGGCTTTACTGATGATTTTTTTGGAAAGGATTTTTTATCTGACTTTTTTGATTCTTCTGCTAACAAAACAATTCCAGAAGTGAATGTGCTCGAAAACAAGGATTCATTTACTATTGAAGTTGCAGCACCAGGATTAGAGAAGAAAGATTTTAAAATTGATTTGAATAATAATATTTTAACGATTTCTTCAGCGAAAGAAGCTAAAAAGGAAGATAAGAAAGAGAAATATATTCGAAGAGAGTTTAGCTACAGTTCATTCCAAAGATCATTTAGTTTACCCGATAGTGTAAACCGAGATAAGATTAAGGCAAATCACAAAGATGGAATTCTTATGATAGAAATTCCAAAACTTGAAGAAGCAAAAGAAAAACTACTAAGAGAAATTAAAATTTCTTAATCAAAATGCGGGTAAAGGCCCGCATTTTTTATTACTTCCTTCTTAATTATCCAATTCTTTTTCGATTAATTTTTTACATTTGTGTAGAACTTGAAATAAAAGTTATGGCAACAGCAAAACAAAAGATGAAGGATAAGAAAGCTGAAAATAAAAAAGCTACTGATCTTTTCGAAAAATTAGATCAGTTTTTTGATTCTAAAGGGAATCTGTTTTTTTGGATTTCTTTATTTTTTACCTTACTATTTGGATTTTTATTATTTAGTTTTAGAGTAAGCGAAGCAGGCGATGATTCAGCTTATATATTCAGGGCATTTAAATTGGTAAAAGATGGAGCTTATCCTACATTTCAAGGACCTCTATATCCAATGGTTTTAAGTCTGTTTATTTGGATTGCCGGGATCAATATTACCTTATTAAAATCATTATCATTAGTATCTATTATTTTTCATTTATATTTCTTTTATAGAGCATTTAAGGGGAGAGTTTCCGGATTTCTTTTAGTATATGTAATGATCATTATTTCTTTTAATGCTTTTATTGCATATCATGCCAGTCAAACATATTCAGAAGCCTTTTTCCTATGTCTGCAGGCATTGTTTTTCTTTTATTTCTTTAATGCTTTTGTTGCAAAAACAGAAAGCCCTTCTATAAAAGAATCGTGGGGAAATTATTTAATACTTGGATTGTTATTATTGTTATTGGGATTAACACGTAGTATCGGTTATGGTGCTTTTATTGCTGTAATTATATTTTTTGCCATTAGTATGCGATGGAAAAGTTTAGCTTTTACAACTGGTGCTTTTGTATTAGAATATGGCATTTTTGGTATAATACAAAAACTAGCGTTTAAAACCGGTGGGGCTCAGTTTTCTTCACAGTTGAATACTTTAATGCAAATTGACCCTTTTAATCCATCTAAAGGAAATGAAAGCTTTATGGGGTTTGTCCAACGTTTCTGGGGAAATTCAAACCTATATTTATCGAAACATATTTATAAGTTTATTGGTTTTCGACCTGAAATGCTTGATCCTAAATCTATCCTAACGCTTATTATCTATGCACTGTTTATTGTGGCTATTTATTTTGCTTTTAAGAAGAATAAATACTTGTTATTTACAGGAATATATCTTGCAGTGTTAATTGGTATAACTTTTATTATTGTTCAAACCCGTTGGGATCAGGATCGACTAATTTTGGTATATCTGCCATTGATCTTATTGTTTTTGTTTTCGGGATTATATTATCTGGGAAAACAAAAATCAACGAAGTTTATTCAGGGATTACTGCCGATATTAATGATCATTATCTTTTTTACTAACTTGAATGTAACTACTAAGAAAGTAAAGGCTAATGATGAATATTTAATGCAAATACTAGCTGGTAATAAATTTTATGGCATGACACTGGATTGGATCAATTATATTAAAATGAGCCAATGGGCAGCCAAAAATACTCCTAAAGATGTTATGATTGCATGTCGAAAACCAAGTATCTCTTTTATTTATGCTAAACGTGAATTTTACGGTATTTATCGAATCCCATCTGAAAATCCGGATGAATTATTGCAAAATCTTAAAGATAAAAATGTGAAATTTGTTATTATGGGTAGTTTACGTAAATACCCTAAACAGAAAACACAATATACAATCAATACTGTTCAGCGATACTTGTACTTTTTACAGCAAAAGTATCCCGAAAAGATTAAGCATATACAAACTATTGGTACAGATGAGCCTGCTCACTTATTTGAGATAATATATTAAAGTAATGGGGAAATATAAGTTTGAATATGATCTCGATCATCCTTTGCGCAGTGTTGATCATGGCAAAATATTAAAGCAAAAAAAAATATTAAAGGATATTTATATATCGTGGTATAATGTGTTTAAGTCATATTATACCGAACAAGGAAGATTTATTGAGTTAGGTTCAGGAGGAGGATTTATAAAAGATATCATGCCTCATGTAATAACATCTGATGTCAATGATATTCCAGGAATTGATCAGTGTTTCTCGGCACTTGATATGCCATTTGATGATCATTCGATCGATGGAATTTTTATGATTGATGCTTTTCATCATTTTCCAGATGTAGAGACTTTCATGAAGGAAGCTACACGAGTATTAAAAAAACAAGGTAAGATTGTCATGATTGAGCCATGGAATAACTGGTGGTCAAGATTTATATATAAGAATTTTCATCATGAGCTTTTTGACCCTGATCGTGATTGGAAATTTCCATTGCAAGGACCACTGAGTGGATCAAATATGGCATTACTATATATTGTATTTAAACGCGACCGAGACATACTTAAAGAAAAATTCCCTGAACTGAAAATCAGGAAGATTGAGACACATAATCCGTTTAGCTATTTGTTAAGTGGAGGATTTTCCAGACCACCATTTTTACCATCATTTATCTTTCCTATAGTAAGATATATGGAAAATGTGAAATGGATTAAAAACAATATTGGTATGTTTGTAACAATAGTTATTGAAAAGAATAATTAAATCACATAAATGAGCAGAAGAGAAAGTATAAGAGAGTATTTTGATAAGATTGCTATTGGATATTCAAAATATCAAAAACGTTATAAGTACTATTACAACGATATTGCTAAATATTTTAATTATTATTTAAGTGATGATAGTTCTGTTTTGGAGATAGGATGCGGAACAGGAAGTTTGTTAGCAAAACTAAAGGGATCGAAAAAGGTAGGAGTTGATTTTAGTGAAAAGATGATTTCAGAGGCAAAATCTTTACATCCTAAGATTGATTTTTTTGTTAAAGATGCTGAGAACCTAAATCTTGATAAAAAATATGATGTTGTTGTCTTATCAGGTGTAATAGGATATTTTGATAATATTACAGAGGTTTTTGAAAGCATTAAATCTGTTTGTCACGAACGGACAAGAATATTAATATCATATTATAATTTTTTATGGGAACCTTTTTTAAAATTTGCTGAGTTTCTTCATATAAAGAAAAAGAGTCCACAGCAAAGCTGGTTAACAAAAAAAGATATTGAGAATATTTTATATTTGAGTGATTTCGAATCCTATAGAACCACAAATAGATTCTTGCTTCCTATTAATATTCCAATCATATCTTTTTTATTTAATAGATATATTGGTCGATTACCTTTGTTTAACTCCTTATGTGTTTCTCGATTTATTAATGCACGACCCATATTTCAGCAAAAAGAGGATAAAAGAAAAGAGTATTCAACAACAGTGGTTATTCCTGCCCGAAACGAAAGTGGTAATATAGAAGATGCTATATTAAGACTTCCAAAATTTGGTAAGCATGTTGAAATAATTTATGTCGAAGGTAATTCTACAGATGATACATGGGAAACCATTCAGTGTATACAGGAAAAATACAAGGATACACACGATATAAAAATTGCTCAGCAGGAAGGAAAAGGCAAGGGAGATGCTGTGCGTAAAGGTTACTCCATGGCTACTGGTGATATTCTAATGATTCTTGATGCTGATTTAACGGTTCCGCCTGAAGATATACCAAAATTTTACGAAGCACTGGCATCGGGTAAAGGTGAATTTATTAATGGTTCACGATTAATTTATCCTATGGAAAAAGAGGCCATGCGTACCTTAAATACCATGGGTAATAAATTCTTTAGCATGTTATTTACCTGGTTGTTAGAGCAACCTATAAAAGATACTTTATGTGGTACTAAAGTAATGTTCCGCGAGGATTACATCCGTTTACAGGCAAACCGTAAATTCTTTGGTGAGTTTGACCCATTTGGTGATTATGATTTATTGTTTGGAGCATACAAACTGAATTTAAAAATTATTGATTTACCGATACGATATCGCGAAAGAACTTATGGCGACACTAATATTTCAAGGTTCAGACATGGATTCTTATTGTTAAGAATGTGCTGGTATGCTGCTGGTAAGATAAAATTCTGGTAAGCGAATATTAATAACTTTTCTGAAGGATCGACCTTTAGAAAAGTTAAAATCTTAAAGTAAATCCTGTCCCTTTTCCAATTTCAGAATGTACCAGAATTAGTCCTTTATGTAATTGCATAATTTGTCTCGAAAGACTTAAGCCAATTCCCGAACCTTCTTTTTTAGTCGTATAAAATGGGATGAATATTTTTTCGATTTCTTCGGGATCAATGCCTTTGCCATTATCAATTATTGTTAAGCTGGGCTTATTGCTTTTATTTTTTCTAATTTCTACTGATATCATAGGATTATCTAGTTCTTTGACTACATCAATCGCATTAATAAGGAGGTTAATAACTACTTGTTCAATCTGGTCATAATCTGCAAAGCATGGTATGTAATCATCGTCGAAATCTTGATTTACCTTAATATGATACTCGCTGATTTTTTGTTTTAATAAATTCATGCTGTGATTTACCAACTCAACAAGATTTATTTCTGCAAAATCAGGTTTTGGTATTCGAGTGAGTCGTTTATACGATGATACAAATTTAAGTAATCCCTTGCTTCTGTTTTCGATAGTTTGTAAACTAGAGATCATGTCATCGAAATCTTCATTTGTCATTTTTAAAAGATTCGATTTATCTCCGGCTGTTTCGTCCATAGTTTCTTTAAGAGCACTACTTAGAGAAGAAATAGGAGTAACCGAATTCATGATTTCATGGGTAAGAACACGAATAAGTTTCTGCCACGATTCAAGTTCGTGATACTCCAGTTCATGTTTAATGTTTTGTAATGAGATGAGTTTTATTGTTTCTTTTTGAACTTTTAGCTCAGTGGCATAAATCGATAAGTGTAATAGCTCATCGTTTATTTTTAATTTAATTAATTCGTTATCCCCCGATTTTATTCTTTTGATCAATTGATAAAGTTTTGAATCGATACTTTCTATTTTACTAATATTCTGGTTAGTCATAACTCCCAAAAGTTCACTTGCCGTTTTATTAATAAACTGAATCTTACCTTCATGATCAAAACTTAATAGAGCAGTTTTAATGTGCTCAACCATTGTATTTAGATAATGATACTGAATTTCTTTATCGATACGAATATTTCTAAATTCATCCAGTATAACATTATAGGCTTCCCTTAAAATATCTTTGGTAGTTTTATCGCCAATTGCGCTGGTACTTACAAAATCTCTCGATTTTATTGAAATTAAAAAATCACTTAGGCTGCGTTTGTATTTCTCAGCATATCGGATAATTTCTATTATAAATATAATGGCTAATAAACCGGAAATAAAAGTTGTAACATACCATTCATTTTGATACGAAGAGAATATCGCAAAAAATAGTGTTATACCTAAGAATATAGTTCGAACAATGAGTCCAAATCTGAAGTTTTTAAAATCCATATTTTGTCATTTTGCGGTACATGGTTGTTCGTCCAAGTCCAAGTTCTTTTGCAGCAGCACTCACATTAAAATTATGTTTTTTCAGGGCGCGTTCTATAGTTGATTTTTCAACTTCTTCAAGATTTAGATTGTTTTGACTCATTGAGCTACTTTCCGAAATGTTTAAAACAAAATCAGAAGCATTCAATACATTTCCATTGCTCATAATTACCGACCTTTCAATAATATGCTGTAGTTCCCTGATGTTTCCCGGCCAGTTATATTTTTTCAGCTTTTTAAAAGCATCATCACTAATTTTCATATCCATTTTATTGTATTTCCTTGTATAAGTATTTAAAAAATGAATAGCAATTAAAGGAATATCTTCTAAGCGCTCTCTTAGGGGAGGGATGTGTATTTCGACGGTATTAATTCTAAAATATAGGTCTTGCCTGAATTCGTTTTTATCAACCATTTCTTTAAGAGGCATATTTGTTGCACAAATTAAGCGGATATCTACGGGTATTGATTTATTTGATCCAATACGTGTTATTTCTTTGTTCTGTATTGCTGTGAGTAGTTTTGATTGCAGAGGTAATAATAGGTTTCCAATTTCATCCAGAAATAGAGATCCGTTTTGTGCTACTTCGAATCTTCCAATCCTGTCTTCTTTAGCATCGGTAAAAGAACCTTTGGTATGTCCGAAAAGTTCCGATTCAAATAAGTTTTCGGTTATAGCACCTAAATCAACATTAATAAACAAATTACCAGCTCTGTCTGATTTTCGATGAATAGCTCTTGCTATAAGTTCTTTACCTGTTCCGTTTTCTCCCAGAATTAAAATGTTTGCATCAGTTTTTGCTACTTTATCAATGATGTTAAATAGCTCGATCATTTTATCTGATTCGCCAATAATTTCTGAATAGGCCTGATCAATATCTTTTACTAATGTGTCTTGTTTGCTTTTTAATTGAATAATTTCTTGTTTCGATTTGCTAAGATTATATGCAGATATGATAGTGGCAATTAATTTCTTGTTATCCCATGGCTTTATAACAAAATCTACGGCTCCAATTTTCATAGAGTCAATGGCCAGGTTAATATCGCCATAAGCTGTCATCATAACAATAACAGCATTTGGATCGATAGATAGGATTCTTTTCAACCAATCTAAACCTTCTTTACCACTTGTTGCACCAGTGGTAAAATTCATATCGAGCAATACTACATCGAAAATTTTCTTTTCTATATACGGGATGATATCATCGGGATTGGCAATGGTTTTAATATCGGAGAATTCCTTTTTTAAAACCATTTTAGTAGATAATAAAATGTCCTTATCATCATCTATAACCAGAATTTTGCCATCAATCATAAATATTCTATTAAATTTAGATGAATAAATGTAGTAAAATAATTTGAATAGTGTTCCGATATGAAACATATTTATGTTCCGAATAGGAACATATTATTGCGTATAAAACAATGGTTGGTGTTTTAAAAGTGTTGATAAAGAGGTTTTTGTGCTTGTTGGCATAAGCATTGACCTTAATAGCGTAAACCTAAGATATTATGATAAAAAATTATTTGCTTATAGCGTATCGCAACTTTTTAAGGAACAAAAAGTATTTTTTGATCAATGTTTTAGGATTTTCATTTGGCATAACAGCATGTTTACTCATATTTACATTTATTTATACTGAGACCAGTACCTATGATAGAAGCTTTAGTGATTCAAAAAGTATTTATCGTGTTGTATCAACTGCAATGCAGGAAGGTAATGAAACCAGATATCCTTATACAATAGGTAACTTAGGGACAATGGCTCAAGAAAAACTATCTGGAATTACTAGTTTTTTTCGGGTCCATCATTATGGAAACCTGGAATTGAAATATAAAGATTATAAATCATCTGCTTTGAATATACAATATGTAGATTCAACATTTTTCGATATTCTTGATTATCCGGTCGAAACCGCAGGAGCACAAGTTGATTTATTATCTCCATTTAGTGTTTTATTATCACAACAAACTGCGAATAAAATTTTTGGATCAGCAGATCCTTACCTGGAAATAGTAGAAATTGATGGGTTAAATTATACAGTTAAGGGAGTTATCGATACCAAAAAATGTCAATCTCATTTTCAATTCGATATTTTGGCATCTATGTCATCTTTAATAAGGCCTGATTATAATATTATTGAATTGGAAGGTATTCATTTTCCTACCTATTTTAAACTCCAAGATGGGGTTACTATTGATGATATTACACCTCAATTAAATATTATAAATGATGAAGCAGTGAATGAGAAATTTGGGCAATTCGGTTTTGATGTAAATGTATATCTACAAGCCTTAGATAAGGTTCATTTACATTCTGACTTTAGTGTTGATTATGCAAAAACAACAAATATTAATTTTATTTACTTATTTACAGCTTTAGCAATATTTATTTTAATTATTGCAATAATAAATTTTATTAATCTGTCCATAGCGATTTATCATAAAAGAATAAAAGAGGTTGGATTAAGAAAAGTAATTGGAGCTAAGCGAAAGGACTTGATTGTGCAGTTTGTAACGGAATCAGTCCTAATTACGTTTGTAGCCTTTATCTTATCACTGATATTTGTTGAAACATTGTCGAATCCGTTCCGAAATATCATGCAGTCGGATATTCAGCTGATTTATTATCAAAGTCCGGTTATGTTATTGTATTTATTTCTTTCTGTAGTATTAATAGGTATTTTTTCCGGAATTTATCCTGCATATTATTTATCCGGGCTAAAAATCACAGTATCATTAAAAGGAATAAACCGGATAAAAAAGTTTAACCTACGAAAAGCGCTTGTGGTATTCCAATTTGCAATATCGGTGTTCATCATTATAGTTTTATTGTTATTAGCCAGTCAGATGAGGTATGTAAAGAACAAAAACTTCCATTTTGATACTTCAAATGTGCTTGTATTAAGTAACCTATCAGAAAAGCTTATTTCTGATTATGTCACGGTAAAAACTGAGTTAATGAAAACACCTGGAGTGGTCTATATTACTGCTTCATCATCAACACCAGGTGTAAATAGGATTAGTAATGATTATGTACATATTAGTGGTAAAGATCCTAATTCAGGTATTTTGTTTAATATTAATAATATACATTATGATTATACAAATACTTATGGCATAACATTTAATGAAGGCAGAGATTTTAGTCAAGAATATACTACTGATAAAAACGCTTATATAATTAACGAAGCGGCTACAAGAAAAATGGGATTGAACGATCCTATCGGTACATTAATACATGTTCGAGGTCAGGATGGAGAAATAATTGGTGTGGTACATGATTTTCATTTCAGATCATTACATAGCCCTATACAACCATTGCTATTATACATGCGACATCCTTACTTTAATTATATATCTATTAAACTGGAGAGCTATGATCCTCTGGTGATAGAAAATATAAAACATAAATTATCAGAAATTGATCCTGGTTATGACTTTGACTATTTCTTTATTGATGAAACACTAAAGAATCTTTATAAGGAAGAAGACAGAGTTTTTGAGTTATTTTCATATGCAGCATTCCTGGCTATTATCATTTCATTAATGGGATTATTTGCACTAACCTTATTTACCATGCAGGATAATATGAAATCGATAGGAATAAGAAAAGTTTTAGGATCGACCAATAAAGCTATAGTAAACGGATTATTGAATGATATTGTACGATGGGTATTTATTGCCAATATCATCGCATGGCCAGTTGCATTTTATTTCATGAAAAACTGGTTGCAAAAGTTTGCTTATGGTATCAATTTATATGCATATTGGTGGTGTTTTGTAATTGCCGGATTAGCAACACTGATCTTATCTATTGTTGTGATATTGAATCAGGCCGTTAAGGCAGCGAATACAAATCCAGTTGAGATTCTCAAATACGAATAGTAAAAACAAAAATATGATTAGAAACTATTTTAAAATTGCGTTTAGAGTACTAACCCGAAATAAAGTATATTCTTTGATTAATATATTAGGTTTATCCGTAGCATTAACCTGTGTAATAATTATTTTTCTATTTGTTTCGAATGAGCTAAAATTTGATAAACATCATAGCAATTATGATTCTATATACAGAATTGTAAATAAGCAAATTCAGAATGATGATGAAAAATATGATGAAACAGTACCATACCCCTTAAGTGGTGTATTAAAGGCAGAACTAACAGGTCATAATCACATAACACAGATATATTTTGATGATGAGAGTTTATTACGGGCTGATGATGATAAGTACCTGGAACGAGGTATTCTTTATGTGGATTCGAATTTTGTAAAAGTATTTGATGTAGATTTTATTGTTGGAAATCAAAATGACCTTAATAATCCTAATTCCATTTTTTTAACCGAAGAAGTTGCAGAAAAGTTTTTTGGATCAAATATAGAAGCATTAAACAAAGAGATCGTTATACATGATTCGGTAAGCTTGAATGTTGCCGGGATACTTAAAAATCCTCCTAAAAATTCACATATGCGTTATCGAATGATGCTATCTATCAAGGTTTTAAAGGAAGATTATTTTGATTTCGGCTATGATAGTTGGGGGACACGATCATCAGGGTTTGCTACGTATATAACATTAAATGAGGGTGTTAGTACATTAAAGATCGAAACTGAGATTCAGCAAACTGTGGATAAGCATAATCCGAGTGAAGATGGGCAACAAACAGAGTTTTATATATTGCAAGCATTGAGCGATATTCATTTTGATGACAGGTTTAATAGCTTCCATGGCTCTTACATAATGAGCAAGAAATTGATATTCATTTTTGTGAGTGTAGGTTTATTCATTTTATTAATAGCATTTATCAATTTTACAAATTTATCTGTTGTTCAAACTATAAAAAGAGCCAAAGAAGTAGGTATTAGAAAGGTTATAGGGGCAAACAGAGTAACCTTAATAAAACAATTCTTAGGAGAAACATTTTTAATTATTCTCATTGCAGAGGTTATTGCAGTAATTTTTACTGAGGTAATTTTAGATAAAATAAATACTTTTTTGGGTAATAGTGTTGAACTGGAGATGTATGGGAATTTATCCGTATTAATCTTTTTATTGCTAATATTGATTGTTCTTACTTTTTTATCAGGAATTTATCCTGCAACAGTACTGTCACGATATAATCCGATAAAGGCATTGCGTTATAATATGAAGCTTGCCAAAGCAAAGCCGGTTTCATTGTATAATCTGTTGGTTCTTTTACAATTCTTAATTTCTCAAATACTTATTATCAGTACAGTTGTTGTTTCACTTCAGCTCAATTATTTTAGAAATAAGGATATGGGATTCCAAAAGGAGAATATCATAATGATCGACTTGCCGGGTTATCAGGCATCAAAAGCGAATGTAATGATGCAGTTGTTGCAAACTAATCCTAATATTGAAATTGTAGCGGCAGGTATCGGCTCTCCTCTATCAGGTTCTAATATTACTTCAAGCTTTCAGAGGATTGAAGATTTTGAAACCAACTATCATGCAAATATGAAAACAGTTGATACCAGTTACTTTAGTTTGTATGGACTCAAACTGGTAGCTGGAGGATGGGATAAAGCTACTTATGTTAATGATTCCACATTTAATATAGTGGTAAACTCTACATTGATTAAAACAATTGGTATTGATAAACCGATTGATGCAATAGATCAGTATTTATACATATTTGGTGCAGCATATGGAAGGATAACAGGTGTTGTTGAAGATTTTCATACATTTACACTTCACAGAGATATTCCACCTGTAATATTTGTTGCCTACGAGGACTTCTTTTCTCAAATACATGTAAGAACGGATGGTAAGTCATATGCAGAACTTAAAGATTTCATAGTAGAATGCTGGAATCAGGTGTATCCTGAATATGTATATTCATACGACATTTTAGAAGAATCAATTAATAGAAGATATAAATCAGAACAAAGGACATCACAAATCATTAAGACTTTTACCATTATAGCTATAATCATTGCCTGTTTAGGTTTGTATGGTTTAGTGTCGTATATGCTGGTTCAAAGAACAAAAGAAATTGGGATAAGAAAAGCATTGGGTGCTCCTGTACTTTCTGTAATAGTGCTTGTGTCGAAACAGTTTTTAAGATTAGTACTATTTTCTTGTCTTTTTGCATGGCCAATAGCCTATTATTTAATGGATAAGTGGTTAAATAATTACGCTTATAAAATTGAATTAAGTATATGGATTTTCATAATGTCAGGTATTATTCTGGCACTTATAACATTTGTTACCATCTTTTATCAGTCGTTAAAGGTTGCTTATACTAAACCTGCCGAAGTATTAAAGTACGAATAATATAACTTGAAAGAAATGTTTAAAAATTATCTAAATACAGCTTATAGATTGCTCATTAGGAGTAAAGCGTTTTCTGTAATCAACATATTTGGATTAGCTATAGGATTAACCAGTTGTCTTATAATATATATCTACGTTACTAATGAGTTAAATTTCGATAAATTTCATGATGATTATCTGAATATTTATCGAATAGCAAGCAAAGAAAATGGGGAAGAAGGAGAAAATAAAAGTACCGCTGTCCCTTATCCATTTGTTCGAACAGTTCGCGATAATCTATCAGGATTTGAGAATATTACCTTTATTTATGCAACAGAAAATGATCAGTTAGTTATCAATAATAAATTATTTAAGGAAGATGGAGTTTTATTTGTTGGTGTTGATTTTCCTAAAATATTTAAAGTAGAGTTAATTACTGGTAATATTGATTTATTAAAAGAACCCAATAAAGTATTTATTACCGAAAGTACAGCCAGGAAATATTTTAAAGATCATAATCCGATTGGTGAAATAATAACCTATAACAATCTGCAAGATTTTGAGGTGGTTGGTATTGTTAAAGATTCGCCTTTAAGTACACATTTACCATATCATATTATTGCTTCTGAATCAAGTTTAACAGAGGATTTGGTAGGTTTTAATTACGATCGTTGGAATATTACTATAGGAGGATTCTATTCTTATATTAAGTTGAACAGTGAAACTAATCCGGATCAATTTTCGATCCAAATGAATAAAGTAATTCATGAAATTTCCACAACCAATGATGACGATACAGAGTATCTCTTGCAAGCTGTTCACAAGGTGCATTTAAGTGACGATTATCATTATATTAGTATGAATGATGCAACTGTGAATCCAAAATTTATATTGGCATTATCAGTTATTGGATTATTTATTTTAATTATTGCATGTATCAATTTTGTGAATCTATCAACGGTAAAGGCTATAAAAAGGGCTCGTGAGATTGGGATTAGGAAAGTGGTTGGAGCTACTAAACGACATCTTATTTTACAAAATTTAGGTGAAACATTTATATTGGTGCTTATTTCGGAAATCATAGCTATTATATTGGCTGAGATATCCTTACCAAAATTGAGCTTATACTTTAATATTAATAGTCAATTAACAATTTATGGCAACATGCATATCTTTTTATTTATGTTGCTAATATTATGTGTTGTCGTTATTTTATCAGGTTTATATCCAGCTTTTGTATTATCAAGATTTTCACCTATAAAGTCACTTAAGAGTGATCAGAAATTTAAATCTGTAAAAGCATTTTCTTTACGAAATGGATTAGTAACCTTTCAATTTATTATTTCACAAATATTGATCATAGCATCCATATTTGTTGCGCTACAGATCAATTATATTAATAAAAAAGATTTAGGATTTAAAAAAGATGGTATTTGGTTAATTCAGTTACCATTTAACGATAATGATCGTTACGAACAGTTAAAACAGGAACTGGAACGAATACCGGGAATTGATTTGGTTACATTTGGAATGGGAGGACCTATTGCTCCTGGTAATATAAACACTCAATTTGCATTAGTTGGAACAGAAATTTGGGGAAACAACAACTTAAAACCTGTTGATGAAAATTATAACGAGATATTTAATATCGAATTATTAGCAGGGCGATGGTTAAAACCACTTATTGAAGATGATACAATTGTTGAGTTTGTAGTAAATAAAGTTTTAATAGAAAAAATCGGTTATCCTAATCCTCAAGATGCTTTAGGAAAAATAATTACATCTTCTCATTTTACTGGGGAAATTGTTGGAGTAACTGATAATTTTAATGTTGAGGATTTAAAAGATGAAGTTTCAGTTGTTACTTTAATGCACTTTCCACGATTTTTCTGGGCAGGTATGTTCGAAGCTAATATGACATCCCAGTTAAGAACAAAGTTGAATGATGCATGGACTAAAGTGTATCCCGAATATTTATTCGATTTACAAAACTATTCAGATAATATTGATGAAATGTATAAGGATGAAGACAATATATTCAGATTGGTATTATTCTTTTCTGCACTTGCTATTATTATTGGGTGTTTAGGATTGTACGGATTGGTTTCATTTATTGTAGTACAACGTACAAAAGAGGTTGGTATAAGAAAAGTGTTGGGAGCATCTATACCTTCTATCATTTATCTTATTTCTATGCAATTTCTGAAATTAGTATTGGTTTCTTGTATTGTATCCTGGCCAGTAGTTTATTATGTAATTAAGAACTGGCTTGCAAATTATGCCTATAAAATTGATATGTATTTCTGGGTGTTCTTTTTATCATTATTCTTATTACTTATAATAGCTTTCTTAACGATAGCTTATCAGGCAGTTAAAGTATCCAGAACCAATCCAGTAGATGTGCTGAAATATGAATAAACGTTTTAGAAATAATTTGGTAAAAGTTTCAAGATTAAATTTTATAAAGTAATCTTGGAACTTTTAATTACTTTTTGGAGAAAAACTTACAGTATTGAGAAATTCCACACTCTTCGCATTTTGGCTTTCGTGCTATACACACATAGCGTCCATGTAATATAAGCCAGTGGTGAGCAATTGGAATTAATTCTTCTGGAATATATTTTACCAATTGTTTTTCGGTTTCAAGAGGTGTTTTTGCATTGCTTGTCAAACCTATACGTGCCGATACGCGAAATACATGAGTGTCTACGGCAAGTGCAGGTTTGTCAAATACAACCGAAGCAATTACATTGGCTGTTTTTCGTCCAACACCTGGCAATTTTTGTAATTCTTTAATATCACTGGGAACTTCTTCATTAAAATCTTCAACCAACATTTTCGACATTCCAGCTAAGTGTTTAGCTTTGTTATTCGGGTAAGAACAACTTTTGATATATTCAAATATTTCATCGCTTGATGCCTGGGCCATTTCATAAGCAGTTGGAAACCTTTCCAATAAAGCAGGAGTAATCATATTGACTCTTTTGTCGGTACATTGAGCACTTAAAATAACTGCTACTAATAACTCAAAAGGAGTACCATAATCTAATTCAGTTTCAGCAATAGGTCTTTCTTTCTTAAAATAGGCTATAATATGTTCAAAGCGTTCTTTTTTGGTCATAATCATAAATTTATGGATGCTTAAAAGTAATTAAATTGGATTAGAATACTTAACAGAGATCTTAGAAACTGTTTAATTATTTAATTGGTAGGGAAATATAAAAAGTGCTGCCTTTATTTATTTCTGATTCTACCCAGATCTTACCTTTTAAAAGTTGCACAAATTTGCTTACAATAGATAGTCCTAATCCCGTTCCTCCTACTTTAATATTAATGTTGTCTTCTCCATGCTGAAAAGTAGAAAAGATGATATCAATTTTTTCTTGAGGAATTCCAATACCTGTATCTTTTACATAAATAATAATAGTTTCATTTGTCTGATTTTCATTTGAAATGGTATATCCTAGTTCTATAGAGCCATCTTCTGTAAATAGAACAGCATTTTTAATTATATGCAGAATTATTTTGGTAATAATGTTTTTGTCTGAATAAATTTCAATATTATGGTTAAAATTCAAATTTAAATCAATATGACTCTTACCTTTTAATAATATAAAATTTTTAATTTGAGATTCAACCTTTCTTAAAACAGAATTTAATTCAAATTTTGATTTCTTGATATGATATTGTTGTGTTGAGAGATGAGCCATTTCAACTATATTTTCAATCGTGTTAATGAGTTTATCACTGCTTTCCTCAATATTTAATAAAAATGAGTATTTATCCTCAGGTTCAACATCTTCATCAACCAGAATTCTTGAAAAACCAATGATTCCATTGAGAGGAGTTCTAATCTCATGTGAAATATTATTTAGAAACTGGCTTTTCAGTTGATCCGATTCTTCTGCTTTTTCTTTTGATTTTTTAAGTTGTTTATTAAAATGTTTAACCTTAACCAAATAATAGGAGATAATGATAACTACGAGAGCTGATAAACTAACAACAATAAATAATAAAATATTGATCGTTTTTTGTTTCTTAAGTTGTAATTCAACCAAGTTGTTTTCTCTTTCTTGATGAGCTAGCTTTTGTTCTAAAGCTTTGGCCTTATTAATCTCCTTAACATCATATAAATGACTATAGATTTTAAAAAAATGATCAAAATGTTTATAGGCTAGTTCATACTCATGTTGTTCGGCATGTATGTTTGCCTTTAGCTGATGTGCTTTACTTAATACTTTATTTAAACTATAAGATTCTGCATTTCGAATGGTTAAATCCAAAAAGAATAAAGCGTTTTTATAATCTTTGATTTTATAATAATATTGACATACTCCAAGTAGGGTAAATGTTAAACCCAATTTATTATTTATTTTTTTGTGTAGTTTAGTAGCTTTATTTAAATATACAAAGGCCGAGTCGGGGATATCTTTTTCTAAAAAGATATTTGCTATGGTTATATAAGAATTGCCTAAACTACCATATAAATTGAATTTTTTTTCAATTGCAGTGCCTTTTTTAAAATACTCCAGTGATTCGTCGTACCTTCCAAGGTCATATAAAAGTTTACCGATATTCGCAAAGATTACTCCAGAATATGCTGTATCACCATAGTTCATTGAATGGCTTGCAGCTTTTTCATAATAATCTTTTGCTAAATCATATTCCATTAAGGATTGATAACTTAAAGCCAATAGATTATAAACTTGGTAGCTGTATTTACTTGATTTTCCTGATTCAACAAATTCTTTTAGAATAATACTATATCTTAATGCATTACTATAATTTCCGGTAAGTCTGTATATATTGGATATGTACCAGTAAAATTTAGCGATATCATCATAATCATGAATATCTTGTTCAATGCCTTTTTTAAAATAATGCAAAGCGCTATCGTTTAAATTTCTATGGCGAAAAATATGAGCAATATTATAGTATGATTCATAAATTCCTTTGGTGTAATTAATATTATTCGAAAGCTCTAATATTTTGCGTGCAAGAGTTAAAAAACTATCCGTTTCTGAAATCTGATTTTTTTCTACAATTTTGAGATTGGCATTGATCTTATTAATTATTGCTGCATTGTTAGTAGAGTCATTCGTTTCATATGTTGAGCTTGTTGTATTATTCCAGAAATAAAATATAAAAATAAGCGGAGAAATAAATAGTAACCTTATTTTAAGCATACATATATTTTTTTAGAAAATTAGCTTATTCCAGCATAATATCAAAAGAATGACTTGTTTTTTTAATTATTTAATAAACTAATTATTTAGTGGAATAGAAAAATAAAAAGAAGTACCATGATTTAATCTAGTTGTAAACCAAAGTTTTCCTCCAAGTTTTTCAATGAGTTGTTTCGATATGGTTAATCCAAGACCTAAACCTCCATATAGTTTATTATAATTAGTTAAACCTTTCTCAAATAAGTTGTAAATTTTTTCTCTAATCTCATTGGAGATCCCAATTCCTGAATCTGCAATGCAAACGATGAGTTGATCATTTTCAAGAGTCTGGCTAATAGTTATTTCACCCTGTTCTGTAAACTTGATCGCATTATCTATTAAATGGTTTAATGTTTTGGCAATCATTCTAGAATCAGTATATAAAATAAAATCTTTATCTATGTTGTTATTAATAACTAATTTAATATTTTTAGCTTCTGCTTTTTCTTGATAACTGTTTAACTTATTCATAATTATATCGTTGATGTCGATCTTTGTTTTTCTAATATCAATCTGATTGGAAGAAATATGCGCTATCTCAACGATATTCTCAATAGAATAAATTAAATTATCACTGCTTTCTTGAATACTCGATACGAAAAGTTTTCTATTTTCAGCAGTGCAAGCATCGTCCGTAAGAAATTTTAGAAATCCGGTAATGCCATTGAGTGGAGTTCTAATTTCATGAGAAATATTTTTTAAAAATTCACTTTTCAGCTTACTAGATTCTTCGGCTTTTATATGTGCTTGTTTGAGCTCTTTGTGCACTTTTTCTAGTCGTTTTCTTGATTTAACACTGATAATGTATAAACTAACAAAGAGTATACTTACTATAAGTGCAAGCATAAAGATGATAGCCAAAAGCTTGGTGCGTGTTTTTTGCTTATCCAGTTCTAATTGTTTTAGTTTATGAGCATTTTTTTCAACTTTTAAGTCGTATTCATATTTTTTGAGATCAGTTATTTTTTTAGGGGTGATAATTTTTTCTGAGATTGTTAAATATTTTTCCAGATAGCATAAAGAAGAATCAGCTTGATTAATTTTTTTATATGCAAAAGATAAGTCTTTATATATATCTGCTGTAGTTAGATTTTTTCCTCCTTGTAAAGATAAATATTCCGATTTCTTTAAGTATTTAATGGATTTTTTATAATTACGCTTATATAAATAGAGCTCTCCCAATGCTTTATAGGTTCTGCTAAAGCCAATGATATCATCCGATTCATGGTTGTACTTTAAGGCCATCTGAAGGTAGTGTTCAGCTTCTGTAACTTGATTAAACTTTAAATAGATGCAGGCCATAGTAACATATGAACGTCCTGCATATGCTTTATGTCCATATTTTACCTCATCTTCAACTCCTTTCAGATAATATTCCAGAGCAGTCTTGTAATCTTCTTTTAAAAAATAACATTTGCCAATATTTGTTAATGTTGTTGCAGTAAAGGCTTTCTCATTATTTTGTATACTATTTTGATATGATTTATGAAAATTATCAAGAGCAGCATCTAAATCTCCAATATCTCTATATGATAGTGCCAATACATCGTATAAATAAAATAGGCGATCGGTTTCATTTGCGCTTAGATAATAATCAATCATTTTTTTTGTAAAATCGATACATTCAAAATACTGTCCTGTTTCCCAATAGGTTTCGGCAATATATTCGCCATAAGTGCCTATGTATGAATCGTAATCAAGAGCTTTGCTGTATTCTAAACCTTTATTATAATATTTAATCGCAGAATCACCAATGGATTTAATATCATAAAAATATCCCATAAGATAATTTGTTTCTGCAATGCCTTTATTATATTTAATAAGGTGGGAATAGAGGTTAAGAGAGTTAAGCCTTTCTATAATAGAGTCATCGACCGATGAGTTTTGAAATTGATATTCATTTAATAAGCTATCGATTATTTTTTTTTCTGAAGAATATTTAACAGAATCAGGTTCAATTTGATTAATGAATGTAAAAGAATAGATGATAATAATAGTAATACAGTATATAATACTGTTTAGTATTTTATTTTTTAACATATTAACCCCCCCTAATAATATACGATCTTGCGAAATTATAAAATAATATGCTAATTAAGAGTTATTTGATATAACTTTAATGCGTTTTTTTTGATGAACAACTATATATACAGAATAAATGATAAGTTATTTACAGGTAGAGGGTTTAAAAAAATCATTTGGTGATTTAGTTCTTTTTGAAGGGATTACTTTTGGTGTTGATAAAGACCAAAAAGTAGCATTGGTTGCAAAAAATGGTACTGGGAAAACATCATTATTAAATATTATTGCCGGAAAAGATAGTCAGGATGAAGGGAAAATTACTTTTCGACGAGATTTAAGAGTCGGTTTTCTGGAGCAAAACCCCCCATTAAATCTAGATAATACCATTATAGATGAAGTTTTTCACTCATCTCAGGAAATTAAACAGGCTATTCTCGAATATAACTTAGCTATTGAGAAAGATGATAAAACGATGCTTTCTGAGGCTATGGAAAAAATGGATCATTTGCAGGCCTGGGATTATGAGGTAAAAGTTAAACAAATACTTACTAAACTAAAAATTGATAAATATACTCAACAAATTTCTACACTATCGGGGGGAGAGAAGAAACGAGTAGCATTAGCTTCTGTAATTATTGAGGAGCCTGACTTATTACTTCTCGATGAGCCAACGAACCACCTCGATTTGGATATGATTGAGTGGTTAGAAAATTTTTTAAAGAATACCAGGTCAACTCTTTTGATGGTAACCCACGACCGTTATTTTTTAGATCGTGTTTGTAATGAAATTATCGAAATGGATAATTCTCAGATTTTTCAGTATAAAGGAAATTATTCATACTTCTTAAAAAAAAGGGAAGAACGCTTGGCTAATGAGGAAGCTTTTGTAGAAAAAGCAAAAAATATATTGCGGAAAGAAGAAGACTGGATGCGTCGAATGCCCAAAGCACGAAGTCATAAAGCAAAATATCGTATTGATAATTATTACCAGTTAAAAGATGTAGCTTCTAGTGGAAGGTCGGAAGAAGAAATGCGAATATCTGTTCAATCTTCACGAATGGGTAAAAAAATTATTGAGATTGAAAATCTGAATAAAAGCTTTGATGATCTGGTTGTACTAAAAGACTTTAGTTACAAATTTACACGAGGCGAAAAGGTTGGTATTATCGGCGATAATGGAACAGGTAAATCAACTTTTTTAAATCTAATTACAGAGAATATTTTGGCTGATTCGGGAACAGTTGATGTTGGACAAACAATTGTATTTGGCTATTACAGGCAAGAAGGAATTAAATATAAAGAAGATCAGAGGGTTATTGATATTGTTCAGGAAATTGCAGAAGTGGTTACTTTGGGCGATGGACGACAAATGGGCGTAAAGGAATTTCTAAATTTCTTTTTGTTTCCTTACGATATGCATTATACTCCAATTTCAAAATTAAGCGGTGGAGAAAAACGTCGATTATATTTGGTTACTGTGCTCATGCGTAAACCTAATTTCTTAATACTCGATGAGCCAACCAACGATTTGGACATTATGACTTTGGCTGTCTTGGAAGAATATCTTTCAACTTTTGATGGTTGTGTGGTGGTTGTTTCACACGATCGATTTTTTATGGACCAAGTGGTTGATCATTTGTTTGTTTTCAGAGGTCATGGTGTTGTAAAAGATTTTCCGGGAAGTTATACGCATTACAGGGAATGGTTAACTCAAATAGAGAAAGAACAAAATAAGCTTAGTAAATCAAGCGAGAAAAAAGAAAAAACTAAATCAGATCAGCCAAAAACAAAACTAACGTTTAACGAAAAGCGTGAGTATGAGCAGTTAGAAAAAGATATTGCTGACTTAGAAAATGAAAAAGCTCAACTCGAAATAGAAATTTCAAGCGGAACTTTATCATCTGATGATTTGATTGCAAAATCAAATAGAGTAGGTGAGATAATTAATCTTCTTGACGAAAAGGAACTTCGCTGGCTTGAACTTAGTGAGTATGTTTAGTATTTAAAAGAATAAAACAAACATAATTAATGTTTGAATGTTATTAAATAGTATGTAACTTATACTTTTATGTATATTTTAATATTATTTAATGAAGATACTACTAACAGGGGCAACAGGTGATGTTATTGACTTTTGGAGTGTATTATATGCAAATAAACAAGAAAGAAGGCTATTACTTTTTGCAGAAATGAAATTACCTGGTGAAGCTTGGCTCGAATTTCATATCGATAACAATGTTATTACTCAAATAGCTACTTTTAGACCTAAGGGATTATGGGGCAGAATATATTGGTACCTGGTTTATCCTTTTCATGGTCTAATTTTTAAAGGAATGTTAAGAAATATTGCAAACTAAAAATAAAACCATATTACGATGTTCATAAGAATAATTATTTTTCTAATACTGAATTTTACTGCCTTAGCTATAGGTGGCTTATTTACAGGACCTGGAGTTCCTTCTGAATGGTATCAAAATTTAATTAAAGCACCATGGACACCGCCTGGATGGATGTTTGGACTGGCATGGAGCCTTATTATGCTTTGCTTTACCATATATATGGCATATGTGTGGGATAAAGTTGATAATAGAATAGTGTTAACAGGATTATTTATACTTCAAATAATTCTTAACATTTCTTGGAATCCTTTATTTTTCAAATACCATCTTGTATTCATTGCACTCGCTGTAATAATTTCTTTAACAATACTTATTATTTTCTTTTTTGTATTTTATTTTAACCATATTAGATGGTGGTCAGTTTTAGTACTTCCTTATATAATTTGGTTAGTTATTGCTTCATCCTTAAATTTATATATTTACATTGAAAATTAATGAGTAAAGAGATTTGTATATTTTGGTTTAGGCGTGATTTAAGGTTAGAAGATAATACTGCTCTTCAAGCTGCCTTGAAATCAGGTTATATGGTAATACCAATATTTATCTTTGATGATAATATTATTGATGAATTACCTAGAAATGATTCTCGAGTTAGCTTTATTTATGATTCTTTGAAAACTATACATGCTCTTTTAGTTAAAAAAGGCAGTTCATTATTAATTCTTAAAGGGAAACCTGCAGTTGTATGGGATCAACTGGTTTCAGAATTTAATATTAAACAGGTTTATTTTAATAAGGATTATGAACCTTATGCTTTACAGCGTGACCAACATATTAATCATTTTCTCAAGGATAAAGGAATAAAGGTATGTTCATATAAAGATCAGGTTATATTTGAAGAAAATGAGATATTAAAACCAAATGGTGAACCATATACGGTATTTACACCTTATAAACGAAAATGGCTTTTTCAGTTTGATAAAGAGAAACTACAGATTAATAATAACATTGAATATATATCATTTTTCCAGTCTAAATTTGCATTTCCTGATATGAATAGCTTGGGTTTTGAAAAATCTGATATTAAGGTTAAAAATTATAAGCTTTCACATTTGGAAGATTATCATCTAAATAGAGATTATCCAAATTTGGATGCTACGAGTAACCTTAGTGCACATCTTCGATTTGGTACTGTAAGTATTAGAAAAATTATAAAAGAACTTAATTATTTTGATGATACTTTCTTAGGAGAGTTAATATGGCGCGAATTTTTTATGCAAATTCTTTTTCATTTTCCAAATGTAGTAACCGATAATTTTAAATCAAAATATAATAAAATTGAATGGCGTAATAATGAAAGAGAATTTAAAGCATGGTGTAATGGACAAACTGGTTATCCTTTAGTTGATGCAGGCATGAAACAATTAAATAAAACAGCTTATATGCATAATCGAGTGCGCATGGTGGTTGGTAGTTTTCTATGCAAACACTTACTGATAGACTGGCGTTGGGGCGAAGCCTATTTTGCAAAAAAGCTCATGGATTACGAATTATCTTCAAATAATGGTAACTGGCAATGGGTTGCCGGTACTGGATGTGATGCAGCTCCGTATTTCAGGATATTTAATCCTGAAGAACAATTAAAGAAATTTGATCATAACTTAGAATATGTGAAAAAATGGATTCCTGAATTTCGTGCTGGCAAATACTTATCTTCGATAGTTGAACATAAATTTGCCAGAGAAAGAGCTCTAAAAGCTTATAAAAAGGCTTTAGATTAAAATAACTATTTTTCTTTATTAGAGTGCATTTAAATACTTATTGTAATTGCTGTAACAATAATTATGAATAGAATAAAAAGCATATATCGTAGTTTTAAGATTAGTCCGATTCTTCTAAAATAAATAGATCTTCAACGGTAGTTTTAAAGTACCTAGCTAATTTTAATGCCAGTGCTGTTGAAGGCACAAACTTACCTTTCTCAATGGCATTGATAGTTTGACGCGATACCCCAATCTGATTAGCTAAATCAGCCTGGGTGATATCCTTCTTGGCGCGCTCGACTTTGAGTATGTTTTTCATATACTTAACTCCAAAATTTCCATTTTTTATAGTAGTTATAAATTAAGACATAAGCGAACAGCTGAAATTGAAGAATATAGAGTCCATCAATTTTATATCTGAGATCAAAAATGATAAAAGGAGCTACAAATATCCAGGTAAATAATAAAGATTTAGCCAGGCTCATAAACCTTAGTCTTTGTATAAACTCATCTTCAACTTTTTCACGAGAAAACATGTATAAAAGAAATCCTGAAAAAGAAAAAGCTAAACTTATCCATGTAAATGTTCTGCTTCTTTCCTGAGAAATAATATGAGTGTTAATCTCTATAAGTTCTTTACTTTCGGTTTGACCGGAATTCCATCCATCCTGAAATCCACTTAAAAAATCATTGATATTAGCATAAAACGAAAGCCCAAAAGCTATAATAACCAATCCAATTCCGATTTTTCTAAAATAATAAGGAAAATATGTTTTCATAAATAATAAGGTTTATTTTAAATTAATGATTTCTTTTTCTTTCGATGGAATATGAGTATATATAAAATAAGTTGAAACTGTAAAACACCTATGGCTTCCGTATTGAATTTTACTTCAACTATCCAATTTTCAGGACTAGTAATATCTTTGAGTAGGTATAGTATACCTATTAGTATCCAGGTAATTACAAGTGAATTCATTAAACTTCTGTAGCGTAAAGTTTGAATAAATTCATCTTCTACTTTTTCTCGCGAAAACATATATATAAGTATCCCACCAAAGGATAAGATAATACCGGTCCATTCTATATATTTTCTTGTTTGAGTTGTAAACGGATCAGCAATTACATTTTCAATGCCTTTTCTATTTAGAGAATCAGAATATTCTTTATATTCCGATTTGTCTATATGAGTGTGCATGGTTGATAAGGTGGAAACAAAAAAGGAAAGAATGACCAGGATGATGCCAATCTTCTTAAAATAATTTGGTAAATAGGTTTTCATAATTAAAGGCTTAATTTTTAAAATCAATTCAAAAGTAAAGTAAACTTTACATAATAGCAAATAAAATTTACAAAAAGTATATTTTTTGCGACAATAATTTTAAAATCTTAATTGATATATCGATAAACTTATTACGCACAAAATGATTGATTTAATAGAATATTCTATAGCTTTATACCAGTAATTTAAATTGAAAAATTAATTAAAATGAAAAATTATATTCTTATTGTATCGTTGTTCTTTTTAATGCTTCAAATTAATACAGGCTGGGCATGTACTAATTTTATTATTACAAAAGGTGCATCAAAAGATAATTCATGTTTGACATCCTATGCTTGCGATTCGCATGATATTTATGGAGAACTATATTTTTGGCCTGCACAGGATCATCCCAAAGGATCACAAGTACGTATTGTAGACTGGATAACAGGAAAATATTTAGGAACGATACCGCAAGTAAGCCATACATACAGAGTGATTGGAAATATGAATGAGCATCAGTTGGTTGTTACAGAATCGACCTGGGGTGGAAGACAAGAACTTACAGATAGCACTGGAATTATTGATATCGGAAGTCTGATTTATTTGACTTTGCAAAGAGCTAAAGATACACGCGAAGCTATACGCACTTTTCATTTTTTAGTATCAGAATATGGGTATTATAGTACAGGAGAAACATTTTCGATTGTAGATAAGAACGAAGCATGGATTCTCGATTTAATAGGAAAAGATCATGGGAAGAAAGGAGCTGTTTGGGTAGCTCGAAAAATCCCTGATGGTTATATATCAGGACATGCTAATCATGCACGAATCACGAACTTTCCTAAACGAGATAAGAAAATCTCCATATCATCCGATGATATCAATAATGATAAATTATTATATAAACCGGAAATAGAATGTATCTATGCTAAGGATGTAATTCGTTTTGCTGTAGATATGGGATATGTAGATGCCGATATAAAACATGATGAATTTAGTTTTGCAGAAACATATAATCCAATAAGTTTTAGTTCAGCTCGATTTTGTGAGGCCAGAGTATTTGCCGGATTTAACAGGGTAAATTCAGAAATGCATCAATATCTTGATTATGCCATGGGAGAAAACTTACAAAATCGATTACCGTTATGGGTTAAACCTGATCGTAAACTTGGAGTAAGAGATGTTATGGAACTTATGAGAGATTATTATCAAGGAACGCCAATGGATATGACTAAAGATGCAGGAGCAGGCTCTTTTGGTTGTACTGTACGATGGCGGCCTTTAACCTGGGAGGTAGATGGAGAAAGATATTTTCATGAAAGAGCAGCTTCAACACAACAAACAGCATTTTCTATTGTAGCACAGTGTAGATCTGATTTGCCCGATCCAATAGGAGGTATATTATGGTTTGGTGTTGATGATACTTATCTAACAGCATATACTCCACTTTATGCTGCATTGCAAGAATCACCAGAAATGTTTAAGGTTGGGAACGGAGATATTTTAACCTATAGCGAAACATCAGCATTTTGGTTGTTTAACCGGGTTTCAAATTTTGCATATCAGCAAATGAGCAGGGTAATGCCTGTTATCATAGAAAAACAAAATGAACTGGAGAAGGGTTTTATAAACTTAGCATCTGAAATGGACGAAAAAGCTTTGGAAATATATAAGAATAATCAGCAAGAAGCTATCCTTATGCTTAGTGAGTTCTCTGCTGAATGTGCAAAAAATACATGGAATACATGGAAAGCCCTTGATCAAGATTTACTGGTACGATATTCTGATGGAAATATTAAGACCAAAAGTGAAAAACAGGACAATTATGTACGTGAATTGTTTGATAAAGAGTTTGGTATTCCTAAAATAGAACAACCAGGGTATTCGGAGGAATATTATAAAAATATTGTAAATAGTAAAGGTGATAAATTAAAGTTAAAATAATATTATAAATTAGAGAGGATCACTAAATTTTGATCATCACAGAATATTCTGTATTTTCAATTCCTTAAAACAAAACAATATGAATTCTTTTGGAAGAATATTTAAAATTACCATATATGGCGAGTCGCATGGAAATCAGGTGGGTGTTTTAATTGATGGATGTCCTGCAGGATTGCCAATTTCTGAGGATGATTTTACTGAAGACCTGCTTCGTCGTAAAAGTGGAGCTAAAGGTACTACACCGCGTATTGAAGATGATAAACCTAATATTGAATCAGGTGTATTTAATGGTTATACAACTGGTGCACCAATTCTTATTTCATTTAAAAATAAGAATACCATTTCCGACGATTATAAAAACTTATTTACTTTTCCACGTCCCGGGCATGCTGATTTTACAGCAAAAATGAAATATGGGGGATATAACGATTATCGAGGAGGAGGTCATTTTTCTGGCCGCTTAACTTTAGGCTTGGTAGCTGCTGGAGTAATTGCAAAGAGGCTAATTCATCCTGTTAGGGTAAAGGCAAACTTAGTTGAAGCAGGAGGTAAAACGAATGTGAAACATGCAATTGATGAGGCCATTAAAAATGAAGATTCAATAGGAGGAATTGTGGAGTGTATTGCCGAGAATGTTTCGGTAGGGCTTGGTGAGCCATTCTTCGATTCAGTAGAATCTGTAATAAGTCATCTTGTATTTTCAATACCTGCTATTAAGGGAATAGAATTTGGATCTGGATTTAAAGCGGCAAAAATGTATGGCAGTGAGCACAACGATCAATTAATTGATGCTTCTGGGAAAACAATAACAAATTTTGCCGGAGGTGCAAATGGAGGGATTACCAATGGCAATCCTATGATTTTTAGAGTGGCTGTAAAACCAACAGCTAGTATATCAAAGGCACAAAAAACAGTAAATCTTACAACAGGTAATCAGGAAGAATTAAAAATTAAAGGTCGTCATGATGTGTGTATTGCACTGCGAGTACCTGTAGTTTTAGAAGCTATTACAGCAATTACTTTAGTTGATTTAATGTTGTTAGAACAAAAGCTACCACGAGTTATGAACGATAACTCAACCAGGTAATCTATAATTTATTATAATCGATACAATGAGAAAATCCCTAATTATTGTAATAGCAGGCTTTATTGTAGCCGTGCTATTAGTTAATCTATTTGTTCAGGAACCTACTTTCAAAAATCCGAAGGATAAATTAAAATTTGTTTTAAAAGAAAAACAGAATACCAGGCTCGATTTAATTTATCTTGAAATCCTATTGGATGATTCTTTAAATATTGATTATCACTATGGTTTTATTACAAATTATTATTCTGTTGCACCACAGCAAAGAGGTATACCAGAAGATGAAGTTCTTAATGCATATTGGAATTATACCGATTATTCTCATCAACAAGCTAACGATATTGGTTATTATAGTTTAGGATTAATTTCTGCTATGAAAGGAGACTATAATAATGCTTTACTTTATTATACCCAGGTTTCAAACGATACTTTAAAATATTTAAATAATTCTATTGGAAAAGTATATTACCAGGTAGGGAATTTAGAAGAAGCTGAAAAGTATTTTCATAAAGCAATCATGTCAAAAGGGAACTTACAGGGAGCATATGCAAATCTTTTGGAATTGTATTCATCTCAGCAAAGGTTTGATGACATATATGAGCTTTTAAGGGATAGAAATTCACGAAAATATTTTCCGTCGCATATTAAGAGATACTTGTTCTTATCTAAATTTAATTTATTAGCTTATTTCCAGGCGGTTTTTGCACATATCTATCAGAACCAGAATTTAGTAGGATTTTTAGGAGCCTTATTGGTTATGTTATTCTGGTTATTTTATTTGAGGCGAATAGATATTTACGAACCCGAAAAATGGAAACATATCATCTTAATATTTATCCTGGGTGTTTTATTTTCGGAAGTTACCTTCTTACTAAGCGATCTGAATTCAATGTTTATTGGATTTAGTTTAAATGGTGGGTTTTTTAATGATCTGTTATACTGTGTCATTGGAATTGGTGTAATTGAAGAGTTTGTGAAGATTGTTCCTGTAATTCTGATTTTAAAATACACGAAGGCAATTAACGAACCTGTCGATTATATTGTATATGGTTCGGTTTCAGCGTTGGGATTTGCTTTTGCTGAGAACCTCTTGTATTTCAACAGTTATGGTCCTCAGATTATTATGGGTAGAGCATTAACAGCTGTAATATTCCATATGTTTTTAACGTCTTTGGCAGCTTATGGATTAATGTTGAATAAATATAAATCAGGTAGAGGAATATTAACAGATTTTACTAAGTTTTTTTTGTTGGCAGCAATAATTCATGGTTTGTATGATTTTTGGTTAATAAATGAAATTGCCAGCAAGTTTAGCTTGCTTTCAATCCTCATTTTAATATTCTGTTTTTCTTTTTTCAATACTTTAATATCAAACTCATTAAGTAATTCAGAGTTTTTCGATGAAACCATTCATTTAAACAGAAGGAAACTTCAAAATTACCTCATTTACTCTCTATCGTTAGTTTTAATGTTCCAGTACCTTGCAGTTTCATTTAAATTTGGACATGATGGAGGATGGTCAAGTTTAAAAAGTTCTTTACTTTCAGGGGGATACTTAATTATTTTCATTTCTGCGAATATGGGAACTATTAGTGTAAAGCACCGAAAATGGAAACCATTACAAATAAGATTGCCAAAATTCTTACTTAAATTGGAGCATGATCCTAAAGATGTAATAAATGAGGAATTTGAAATAACAGCAATTTCAATTAATCGTGACTTAAAAAGATTATTGCCAAATAAAGGTAAGATATTAAGCCGGGAACAAGTTTCAGGTAATACAGATTGGTATTTATTCGAGTTAGATCATAAAAAAGAAATTCTTGAATATTGTGGATCTCATATTATGATCAAAGCGAAATATCCAAATAAACCCATTAAATCTAATGAGAAAACAGAAGTTGCTGTGTTTGTTTTCTTGAGTGAAGATAAAATTGATGCGGATCAAAAAAATAGAGAAGACTTCTTATTTAAAGGATGGGCTAAGGTATTTTAACGTAATATTAAATCAAAGATTTATTCATCAAAAGCTGCTTGGTTCATTTGTGAACTAAACAGCTTTTTTATAAATTGTTCTATTGTTTTATTTAAATCGAAGGGGTCATGAAGAAAGTATTCTTAATACTAACCATGTTGTTAGTTGTAAAGTTAATGTATAGTCAGGTTCCTGAAATGTTTAATTACCAAGGAGTGCTTCGAAATTTATCTGGAGATATCATCAAAAGTACGAATATAAGTCTTCAAATAAGTTTATTAGAAGGGAGCTCAACAAGTCCAGCTTCTTATATGGAAGATCATAATGTACAAACCAACAGTAGTGGTCAGTTTGCCATTCAAATAGGAGGAGGATCGAATCCTACAGGTAGCTTTTCTTCCATCGATTGGTCTTTTGGGCAGGTTTATTTAAAAGTTTCAGTAGACGAAACGGGTGGAACGTCCTACCAGGATTTACCTGTAGTGCAACTTTTAACGGTACCTTATGCCATGTATGCTAAGAGTTCGAAGACTGCTATATATGCTGATTCTACAGATGTTGCAAAAGATCTGGATAAGGATGTTTTATATTTTACCGATTCAGATACCTTATTTGCAGTAAAAGACAGGGAAGGTAATATTGTTTTTGCAGTATTCCCTGATGGAGCAGCAGTTTATGTGAACCAAACAGCTAAAGGAAAGCTGGGAGGATTTGCAGTGAGTGGTCGTACACCAAGTAAAGCAGGCGAAGTTGATATTTTGAAAGTTACTTTGGATAGTACAAGAATCTATGTAAGTGATACCATCAATTCAAAAGGAAAATTAGGAGGCTTTGCAGTGAGTGGTCGCACACCAAGCAAAACAACTGGTATTAATGATTATCTGGTGATTACTCCTGATAGTGCCCGTATCTATGTAAATGATACATTAGCTTCAAAAGGAAAGCTGGGAGGTTTTGCAGTGAGTGGTCGTACACCAAGTAAAAACGGAGCTGTAAATGATTATTTAACAGTAACACGTGATAGTACCCGTGTTTATATCACTGAATCTGGTGCAAAAGGAAAATTAGGAGGTTTTGCTGTAAGTGGTCGTACACCGAGTAAAGGAATAGAAACCGATTATTTTAATATCTCTGGTAATTCAGATGTAGAGACAGTAAATAGTGAAGCTCGAATTTTCTGGTATCCCAAAAAAGAGGCTTTTCTAACAGGTCGGGTCTTAGTAGAAAATCCCGATAGTGTGGGAACGAACTCTATGGCTACCGGTTTTGAAAGTAAAGCTATGGGAGATTACTCCCAGGCTATGGGATATCAAAGTAAAGCAAAAGGAGATTATTCTACGGCTATTGGAATGAATGCATATGCAGATAGTGCTTCATTTGCATTTGGGAATATGGCTGTTGCATCCGGTATTAAATCATATGCTTTAGGTGCTTATGCAAAAGCAGAAGGAGAAGGAAGTTTCGCTTTAGGATCCAGGTATTATTCAGGTACACAAAATACAGAAGCTTTAGGAGATTATTCCTATGCTTTGGGATTAGGAGCTGTAGCTGATACATTAATGGCAGTATCCATTGGAACTATAACAAAAGCAAAGGGTATTTCATCGGTTGCTATGGGAAATAATAGTGACGCCATTGGAAATTTTTCAGTAGCTATGGGCTATGGAAATATTGCTGAAGGAGGATCATCTGTAGCCATGGGTTTTAATTCCGAAGCGGAGGGTAGTCATTCGGTTACAATTGGAGATCAGGTAATTGCACGAGCAAGTGAATCAACAGTTATGGGATATAAAAATGTATCTAAATCAGACTATTCATTAGTGACAGGTAGATATAATGATACTCTTTTAACAAATACTTTATTCGAAATAGGATATGGATCAACATCAAACAGAAGAAATCTTTTAACATTTTATAATGATGCAAGATTACAGATAAGCAATACAGGGGATGCCAGCTTGATTATTGATGCAGATACGGATAATTCAGGAGAAGAAGATAACCCAAGAATTCTTTTAAGGCAAGATGCTGCAAGTATTTATGGAAGTATTGGTATGGTGGGAACTGCAGGGGAGATTTTTGCAAATTCTGGCACCAATGCAATGTACTTGATGAACCATTCACCTTCAAGTTTACATCTTGGAACCAATGATTTACCGCATCTTACAATTTCTTCTGCAGGAAATGTAGGAATTGGTACTGTTTCACCTGCTTTTAAATTAGATGTGAATGGATCACTTTCGGCTGATTATTATTATGGAGCTGAAAATAATGATTACCTGCAGATTGATGTTAACGAGAACTTTAGGTTTATATCCAATAGTACAGAGAAAATGAGAATTGATGGTGCTGGCAATGTTGGTATTGGCACAACAACACCTGCAGATAAATTGGATGTGAATGGTAATCTTAGAGTACATAAGTATTTTACTCTAATGGATTATGATGGAGGTGCTGATTATTGTCAGCTTATTTCGCGGGATGATAATTTATTAGTGTGGGGTGATGGTTTAGTAATTGGAAATTACAATGATGGTGATCTATGGGATTTACCAGAAGGTTTTTTAAAAGTAAAAACTCAAATTTATGCAGGAACAAATAATAACTATGGAGGTACTATAAATATTGGTAATCATGGTGATATAGCAGGATCAGCTCCTTATATAGGATTACATGAGATAAGCCCTAATTATAGTTGGTATTTTGGTGTTGATGGTGAGAATTTATGGATTAGAGAATCATCAACAAGTAGCTCTTATGAACGAATGACCTTTGAAAAAGGCGGCTATGTTGGTATTAACAATACCAACCCGGCATATACTTTAGATGTTACAGGTAATATCAATGCATCCAGTTATATTTATGGTTCTGTTTATTATGTCAAAGGCAGAATGCAGTTTGGTTCACCAAGTGATGGTGAAATTGATGATTATCGATTGGCAAAAAGTGGAACTAAAATGTATTTGATTTATTTTCCTTCGCCATCTGGAGTTAAGTACCCATTAACAATAGAAGGAGCTTCAAATTATGTTGGAATAGGGACTACTTCTCCAGCATACCCTTTGCATGTTGAAGGTTATAAAACACCTTCAAGTTATTCATATGGTTACTTGAACTCATCAGGAAGTACAGGCTCAACAACAAATACAGGAGCGGTATCGATTTTTGCACAATACAGGGTTCGGGCGCAGGAGTTTAATGCAGATTCTGACGAGCGTATTAAGAATGTGATAGGGAAAAGTGATGCAGGAAAGGATTTAGATTTGATCAGAAATATTAAAATTACAGATTATCAATATGTTGACACTATAAGCAAGGGCTCAGAAATATACAAAAAAGTTATTGCGCAAGAATTACAGAAAGTATATCCAAATGCAGTTACCGTCACTTCAGGATTTATTCCTTCAATATATTGTAAAGCAAAATCAATACAATATGATGAAACTTCTGGGCAAATGAAAATAGAAACCTTTAAAAAACATCAACTTGAGCTTGGAGATCAAGTTAAATTAATTCATAAAGAGGGAGTTTTTACAACAAGTGTTGTTGAGGTGATTGCTGATCATGTTTTTATGATCTCTTCAGAAAAAGATTATTCAGAATTGTTTGTTTTTGGTAAAGAAGTGCACGATTTTTTAACGGTTGATTATGAAGCTATTTCTATGTTAAATGTAAGTGCAACACAAGAATTAATTCGTAAAGATGAAGAACAATTAATAAGAATATCTAAGTTAGAAAAAGAGAACCAGGAACTCAAACAAAAACTGAACGAAATTATTCAGTTACTTGAAAAGAAATAGGATCTCGGTAAAAGAAGTTATTCATCAAAAGCTGCTTGGTTCATTTGTGAACTAAGCAGCTTTTTTATAAATTGTTACAGTATATTATTAAAATGGATTGGATTATGAGAAGAATATTTTTAATGCTAACAGTATTGTTAGCTGCAACTTTAGCTTTTGGTCAGGTTCCTGAAATGTTTAATTACCAGGGAGTGCTTCGGAATACATCTGGAGATATCATCAAAAATACGAATATTAGTCTTCAAATAAGTTTATTGGAAGGAAGCCCAACAAGTCCAGCTTCTTATACTGAAGATCATAATGTTCAAACTAATAATTATGGTCAGTTTGCTGTACAAATAGGAGGAGGATCGAATCCTACAGGTAGCTTTTCTTCCATCAATTGGTCTTTAGGACAGGTCTATTTAAAAGGATCAGTAGACGAAACAGGAGGAACATCTTATCAGGATTTACCGGTAGTGCAACTTTTAACGGTACCCTTTGCCATGTATGCTAATTATGCAGAAAGCGCAGAAAATGCAGGGAGTGCAGTATATGCTGATACTACAGAAATAGCCAAGAACTTGGATAAGGATGTTTTATATTTTACCGATTCAGATACCTTATTTGCAGTAAAAGACAGGGAGGGTAATATTGTTTTTGCAGTATTCCCTGATGGAGCAGCAGTTTATGTGAACCAAATAGCTAAAGGAAAGCTGGGAGGATTTGCAGTGAGTGGTCGTACACCAAGTAAAGCAGGCGAAGTTGATATTTTGAAAGTTACTTTGGATAGTACAAGAATCTATGTAAGTGATACCATCAATTCAAAAGGTAAATTAGGAGGCTTTGCAGTGAGTGGTCGCACACCAAGCAAAACAACTGGTGTTAATGATTATCTGGTGATTACTCCTGATAGTGCCCGTATCTATGTAAATGATACATTAGCTTCAAAAGGAAAGCTGGGAGGTTTTGCAGTGAGTGGTCGTACACCAAGTAAAAACGGAGCTGTAAATGATTATTTAACAGTAACACGTGATAGTACCCGTGTTTATATCACTGAATCTGGTGCAAAAGGAAAATTAGGAGGTTTTGCTGTAAGTGGTCGTACACCGAGTAAAGGAATAGAAACCGATTATTTTAATATCTCTGGTAATTCAGATGTAGAGACAGTAAATAGTGAAGCTCGAATTTTCTGGTATCCCAAAAAAGAAGCTTTTTTAACGGGACGCGTACTAGTTGAAAGTGCTGACAGTGTGGGTACCAATTCCATGGCAACTGGTTTTGAATCAAAAGCAATTGGTGATTATTCGCAGTCAATGGGTTATAAAACTATTGCCCGAGGAGAAAACTCTACTTCAATAGGAGATAGTGCTATTGCGCAGGGGTTTAACTCTTATGCTTTTGGTTCTAATGCTCTTGCTAATGGTAGATATAGCTTTGCTTTTGGTGGTCCAGGTACTTATTACAATTATGCAACATCTCAATATGATACTGTTTATGCTCCTAAAGCAATTTCAGATTATTCTTATGCTTTTGGTATGGGAAGTGTAGCAAGTGGTTTAGGTTCAATTACCTTAGGTGTATTAAATGAGGCTAGTGGACCATACTCAACAGCTATAGGAGGTAAAACAGTTTCGAGTAATTATTATTCAACAGCTATGGGATCTGCAACTACAGCAAGTGGATTTGGATCGACGGCACTTGGATCTCATTCAATTGCAAGTGGCAATACTTCAACTGCAATGGGCTTTTATACAACAGCAAGTGGAGATTATTCAACAGCAATGGGAATGAATACTATTGCAAGTGGTGAAAATTCAACAGCTATTGGAGGAGATATGAATACTGCTTACCGAGTAGTTGCAAGTGGCGATAAAGCCTTAGCTATGGGAGAGGGAACAACAGCAAGTGGATATAATTCAATTGCAACAGGTTATAGAACGAGAGCTAGTGGAGCTACAACTGTTGCAATGGGGTCTCAAACAGTAGCTAAATCCCCTTTAGAGTTTGTAATCGGTGCAAATAATGATACTACCTTATCAACTAAAACATTTTGGTATGGAACAGACCCTCTCTTCATCATAGGAAATGGATCTAATATCAATGACCGTTCAAATGCAATGGTTGTCTATAAAAATGGGAATGCCGATGTTAATGGTGTGTTAAATGTTTATTACGATGGTTCTTCTCCGTCATTTGATTATATTGCAAATTTTAAACATGGTTCAGGTATGTATGATAATCATGGAATTAAAATTTCTGCTGGAACATTTACTGGAACTGGAAATACTACGATGATTGCTTTTGCTGATTGCGATGGAGATGCCTTAGGAGGTTCAATAACGAATAATAATGGAATAATAAATTATAATACAAGCTCAGATAAACGGTTAAAAAGCAATATTACAAAAGCATCACTAAATGGAATAGAAATTATTAATAAAATACCTGTTGTCAATTTTGAGTATAAAAAAACACCTGGTTTTACTCATACTGGCTTTATCGCTCAGGATGTGCAAAAAGTTTTTCCTGAAGCGGTATCTGAAAATGAAGAAGGATACTTACAATTATCTTTACCTACACTGATTCCTGTATTAACTAAAGCAGTACAAGAACAACAAGAGCAGATTGAAAAGATTAAAAGTGATAATGAAGAGTTAAAAGAAGAAAATCAAGAACTTAAACAAAAGCTCAACGAAATTATTAAGTTGTTAGAACAAGAATAATACGCATTCATCAATTAAAATTAACTGTTCGTCAAAGCTGTTTACTACTATTTTGTAAACAGCTTTTTGTTGTTTATTGATTTTTATAATTTCAAAGTCAAATTTATAGAATTCATATTATGAGAAAATTAACACTTTTAATTGTATTATTAACATATTGCTTCATCCTGAATGCACAGAATGTTGTAGTTACCGACGATGAAGGATATACTGCGCATTCTTCAGCTATGTTAGACATCAAGTCTTCCACTAAAGGATTATTAATTCCACGAATAACAACATCGGAGAGGACTACTCTTGCAAGTACAGCAGCCAAAGGTTTATTGGTTTTTGATACGAATGAATCGGTATTTTATTATTACGATGGAAGTGCCTGGGTTAATATTTCTAAGGGCCAGATATGGACCGTGAATTCTAATTATGTATTATTATCTGATATCGATTCTCGGGTAGGAATTGGAACGGAGACGCCAAATAGTAAATTAGAAGTGCAAGCCGATGCGTCTTTTACTGATACCGATACCTTATTTGTTGTGAAAGATAAAAACGGGAAACCTGTTTTTGCAGTATTTCCTGATGGAGCTAAAGTAATTGTTGATATTACTGCAAAAGGAAAATTAGGAGGTTTTGCCGTGAGTGGTCGTACCCCTTCTAAGGGATTAGAAGAAGATATAATGTTGATTACAACAGACAGTACTCGGATATATGTAAACGATACTTTAAACTCAAAAGGTAAGTTAGGAGGCTTTGCTGTGAGTGGGCGAACACCTTCGAAAGGTTTTGGAAATGATTATCTAGTAATTACTCCTGATAGCACCCGTATATATGTGAACGATACCATACAAGGTAAAGGAAAGATTGGAGGCTTTGCTGTGAGTGGACGAACACCATCAAAAGGTGCAACTGGAAATTATATTGAGGTTACTCGTGATAGCACTCGAATTTATGTAGCAGAAGATGCAAAAGGAAAATTAGGAGGTTTTGCCGTAAGTGGTCGTACCCCTTCGAAAGGTGGATTCAACGATTATTTTAATGTTTCGGGAAGTGCTGCAGCTGATGTGGTTGCTAATGAGTCTCGTGTGATGTGGTATCCTAAAAAAGCTGCTTTTTTAGCAGGTGAAGTTCATGTGGGTTCTGCCGATAGTGTGGGAACAAATTCAACGGCAGTAGGTTATAGAAATGTTGCTATGGGCGATTATTCGCAGGCAATGGGATATCAGGCAAAAGCTTTATATCTTAATTCAACAGCATTTGGTTTTAATGCTTTAGCAAATGATACAAATGCTTTTGCTTTTGGAAACTATGCCGAGGCAAATGGGAAAAACTCTTTTGCTTTTGGCGATTCTGCAATTGTGACTGCAGAGGATGCCTATGCTATTGGTGCTTATGCTTATACCTCAGGAAGAGGTTCATTTGCAATAGGATCTAAAGATCGTTACTTTTCAGATAACTTTGAGTTAAGAACAACTGCTATTGGAGAGCTTTCTATGGCTATAGGTTTAGATGCAGATGCGGAAGGTTTTCAATCAGTTGCTGTTGGTAATGAAGTTCATGCTACCGGTGATTGGTCTGTTGCTATTGGACGATCATCTAGAGCAAACGAAGATTTTGCATGTGCCATATATGGGGGTATTGCATCGGGATTTGGTTCGCTGGCTATTGGAGGACAATCTTTAGGGCATAATTCCATTACAATTGGTATGTCTGAATCATCAGGATCATCATCAGTAGCAATTGGTAATAATGCTAATGCATCAGGTGATAATTCTAATGCATTTGGATATGGTTCAGAAGCAACTGGAGAATATACAACTGCCTTTGGATACGAAACAGTGGCGCAAGGTGCATTTAGTTTTGTGCTTGGATATTATAATAAACTTGAGGGTAATACAACAACTTACGGTGATACAGATCCATTATTTGTTATTGGGAATGGAAAATCATGGCAAAGAGCTAATGCATTTAATTTATTACATAATGGTCAAACCGCTATTGGAAACATAACTCCAAGTGCGAGATTGCATGTAAGTGCTAATACCGGTGAAATACCTTTTAAAGTAGATGTCAATAATACCTTAAAATTTCAAGTTTCTTCTAATGGAGGTGCTTCCATTGGGTATGCAGATACACCTCCTTCTGATGGCTTAATTGTTTCAGGGAATGTAGGTATAGGCACAAGCTTACCTGAGGCTCCATTAGATATAAAAACCAACTCAAGTGGTTATGCTTTGCATTTGGAAGAAAATGGAGCAGAAACCGAAGCTTGGAAAATAGGTGTTAACTCCAGTGGGAGTCTTATATTTTATGACGAAACAACCGCCAGGATTGTTTTTGAAGATGGAACAAATGATGTTGGGATAGGTTTAACCAATCCATCGTATAATTTAGATGTAGCCACATCTATTGGAGTAAATGGGAATGAAGCTATTTACCATAATACGACCAGCGATTATTTCAGATGGGGGTATAGTGGGGCTTATAATTATTTCCCTGATGAAGTGGGGATTGGAATCGCTACTCCATCATATAATTTAGATGTTTCAACCTCAATAGGAATAAATGGTAATGAAGCTATTTACCATAATTCAACTAGTGATTATTTCAGATGGGGATATGAAGGAGCATATAACTATTTTCCTGATGAGGTTGGGATTGGTACATCCACTATTGGGAGTCATAAATTGCTGGTTATATCTGAAGCCCCGGATATTGGAGCTAGTGGATCAACCATGCATATTGAAAACACAAATGGAGGTGGTGTAGCTGCTCATATTCTTAATTCGAGTGATGATTCGGAAGATTTAGCATTTCTTGTGAGCAATAAAGGAACTGGGGATATTGTAGGTTTTGATTCATGGCATGGCAACGGATCCTGGGATAGAGAGTTTAAAGTGGATTATGTTGGGAATGCATATTGCGATGGAGCATGGCATACAGCAGCAGCCGATTTTGCCGAGCTTTTTAAAACCATAGAAGATGTGGATTTTTACGAACCCGGAGAGATTATGATGATTGGAGAAGCATCTTATACAGCTCATCGTTGTAATGATGAAAATAAGAGCCATATATTAGGTGTTTATTCAGAAAAACCAGGAATAATTGGAAACTCAAGTATGGAAGAAGAAGATAATGAAGGTAAAATACCGGTAGGATTACTTGGTGTTATTGACACTAAAGTGTGTGCTGAAAATGGAGATGTTGAAATCGGTGATTTCATTACCATATCATCCACACCTGGTGTTGGAATGAAAGCAACACAATCTGCTATGGTTGTAGGAAGAGCTTTGGAATCTTTAGTTAATTCAGATGATGGAAAAATAAAAGTGTTTGTGAATGTTCATTGGGTAGAAATAAACTCAGGCAAGGAGATTTCTGAACTAAAAAAGGAGAATCAAGAACTGAAACAACAAATCAATAAAATCTTAGAACTATTAGAAAAAGAAAATTAAGATTTAAATGTAAAAAAATAATTTAAAAATCTGTTTGCCATAATAATGGTAAACAGATTTTTTTTTAAGTCATTTAAAGTTATTAACTTGAAAGATTTAAATACCTAAACTATGAAAAAATATATTTTATTAATTATTTTAGTCTTTGGAGTAAGTTATGTATTTGCTCAGACAGATTATTTTAACTACCAGGCAGTTATAAGAGATAATAGTGGCGAGTTAATAAAAGATCAAAATGTTCGTTTCAGAATTTCAATTATAATAGGTAATGCCGATAATACACCTGTTTTTCAAGAGATCCATTCAGTTCAATCAAATGCATATGGAGTTTGTAACCTTAAAATTGGAAATGGATCAAATCAATCCGTAAGTTTCAATTTAATAGATTGGAGTCTTGGAGATTACTTTATGAATGTTGAACTAGATGAAACAGGAGGTGAGAGTTATAAAAATATGGGTACGGTGCAGTTACTTTCAGTGCCATTCTCATTGCATGCACAATCAGCTGATCAAGCCAAAATAATCGATAATCCTATACTATCTTTTTCAGATTCTGATACCCTATTTGCTGTTCGTGATTTAGAAGGGAATATTGTTTTTGCAGTATTTGCTGATGGAGTTGAAGTATACGTAAATGAAACTGCAAAAGGTAAAATTGGAGGTTTTGCTGTTAGTGGACGTTCACCATCAAAGGCAACAACAGAACGATATCTCTCAGTGACAGCAGATAGTACACAGATATTTGTGAATCAACCTTTAGGAAAGGGTAAGATTGGAGGTTTTGCAGTTAGTGGTCGAACACCTTCAAAAGGTATTGAAGAAGATTATTTGGTTATTACTCCCGACAGTACAAGAATTTATGTTAATCAAACACAATCGAAAGGAAAAATAGGAGGTTTTGCCGTAAGTGGTCGCTCACCTTCAAAAGGAACAGTAGATAATTTTTTAGATATTACACCTGAAAATTATTTTATTGGTCACGAGAGTGGTCAAAAAACAACACCAAGTATCAATACAGATCACGGTAAATACAATGTATTCCTAGGATATCAAACAGGAATGGAGAATCTTACTGGATTAAAAAATGTATTTATTGGATATAAAACAGCTCAGGCAAATACACATGGAATGACCAATGTATATATAGGTTCTGAATCAGGATATAGCAATACGGTGGGATATGATAATGTTTTTATTGGAAGTAGTTCTGGACATAATAATACGGAAGGTCTTAATAATGTATTTCTAGGAAGCAGAAGTGGATTTTCTAATGTTATTGGTGTAGATAATGTATTTGTTGGTTACGAATCGGGATTTAGTAACATGGAAGGAGTCAGGAATACTTTTATTGGAAACAAAGTGGGGCGTGCAAACACAACAGGCAGCGATAATATATTTATAGGTGAACTTTCCGGATTTTCTAATATTGATGGAAGTGAAAATATTTTTATTGGAAAGAGAACAGGTCAGTTTGTAGAATCAGCTTTGGAGAATACATTTATTGGTTCATATTCAGGACAGCAAGTATCATCAGGTACTCAAAATACTTTTCTTGGACATATGACGGGCTTAGGTAATACAACAGGATCTCAAAATACATACCTTGGAGGTAATGCATCAAATAAGAATGATGAAGGCAGTGAAAATGTTTCTGTAGGATTTAATGCTGGAGGGTGGAGTTATGGAAATAAAAATACATACATTGGAGTAGCTGCAGGGATGAATGCTACTGGTGATAGCAGTGTGTTTATAGGCTATAATGCAGGATTTAATGAAACAGGATCACAAAAATTGTATATTGAGAATAGTAATTCTTCCAATCCATTAATATATGGAGAATTTGATAATGATCAAGTTGTAGTAAATGGATCAATTAATTATGGAATAGCAACAGGTACTGATACATATGTTGTAACAATGCCTAGTATTGTGAAATTAATTGAAGGTATGGCTTTTTATATCAAATTTAAAAATTCCAACACAGCTTCAGGATCTTATACAATTAATATTAACAACTTAGGTAATACGCAAATAATTAGACCTAATGGAGTAGGTATTGGAGAAGGTGAATTACGTGCAGGTAGTATATATCTATTCATATATGATGGAGCTAATTTTCAATTATTAACCATGTAATAAATACAATTATAATAATAAGAAGTGCTGTTAAAATTATTTATTAACATGCTCAGAGATTGATGAAGTTGTTTTTCATTCAATCTCTTTTGTTGAGTTTCGTTTTTGTGATGAGTGGCTGTTTTTTGTTGATGAATAACTTGAAATTGATTCTTAAAATTTAGAACTTTAGTTCTTATTAATTCACCGTCAACCAAAAAACTATCTTAATATGAATAGCTTCTACTCGATGAAAAAATCGACCGTATTTCTTTTTCTTTTGGGTTGGTTTTTGTTGGCTAAAGGTTTAATGGCTCAAAATGTTGCAGTTACTGATGACGAAGGCTACACGGCTCATTATTTAGGGATGTTAGATATTCAACCTTCAACAAAAAGTTTGTTAATTCCCTATTTTTTAAATTCTGACAGATTTTATCAGAAATCTTCAGCAGTCATGTCTTATTAAAGAGAGTGAAGGTAAAATCTGATTTAATTAAAATACTAAGCTTTGAACATGAAATGATAAAAGAAGAGGTAAAGAATTAAAAAGAATGATTACTTATAAAACAACAAAAGTAAAGAATAAAATAAATTATACATATATGAAACAGCTTAACAAAACAAAAGGTTTACTAAATCGATTTATTTTAATACTACTAATAGTATTAATAGGTTTAGGAGGGCAAGCTCAAAATATTGCCATAACTGATGATGATGTATATACTGCAGATCCTTCAGCAATGCTGGATATTAAATCTTTAACCAAAGGTTTGTTAATTCCAAGAGTAGATTCTGTTCAAAGAAAGGATATTGCAGATCCTGCAGATGGCTTAATGGTTTATGATACGGATTATGATGGGTTTTATTATTATGACGGAGGGACATGGATTACAATTCCACAAATGAACTCATCGGGTAATAGTAGTGCTTTATTTGCAATTGTAAACTCACGTGGAGATACTGTTTTTGCTGTATATGAGGATGGTGCTGTAGTATACATTAATGAATATTCGAAGGGTAAAGTAGGAGGTTTTGCTGTTAGCGGAAGAACACCTTCTAAATTAGAGCCTGGTGAAGAAGTGGAATACCTTAGAGTTACTCCGGATAGTACTCGGGTTACTTTCGATGAAGGAGGTACCAAAGGGAAAATTGGAGGTTTTGCTGTTAGCGGTCGTACTCCAAGCAATAAAGGAGGAGTGAAATCAAGTCTTGTTAATCTTTTTCCAGACAATTATTTTATTGGTGATTCCTCGGGAATAAATATTACTTCCGGACAATATAATTCATTCTTTGGTTATCGAACCGGGGCAATGAATGAAAGTGGCTCGAATAATGTTTTCCTTGGTTTTAAAGCCGGGATGTCAAACTTAGGAGCCAGTAATAATGTATTTATTGGAAATTCAGCTGGTGAAAATATAACTAGTGGTTATGCAAATGTAATTATAGGGTATGAGGCAGGTAAAAATGATGTCTCAAGTTATTATAATTCGATCATAGGTTATAGAGCCGGATATAACAATACCGGATATAGAAATGCGATCTATGGTTATTATGCGGGTTATAATAACTCTGGTAATTATAATACTTTGATAGGGCCTTATGCTGGATCTTCTAACTCAGGTGATAATAATTCAATTTATGGATATAGAGCAGGTAATACCAATTCAGGAACAAGTAATGCTCTTTTTGGTCATTATGCAGGAGGTACAAACACAGCAGATAGTAATGCTGTATTTGGTCCTTTTGCAGGGTACTCTAACTCAGGGAAAGCAAATGCTTTTATGGGACAATTCAGTGGTCAACAAAACGAAGGAAATTATAATGTTTTCCTAGGATATAAAGCAGGACTTTATAATACAAAAGGCGAAAATAATGTATATATCGGTAAAGAGAGTGGTTCAGGATCAAAAGTAGGTGTAACAGGATCCTCGAATGTTGCTGTAGGTTTCGAAACTGGAAAAAAACTAACCGATGGTTCCAATAATGTGTTTATAGGTAATCGGGCTGGTTTTAATACCGATGAAGGGAATAAAAATGTGTTTGTGGGAGATTCGGCAGGTATCAATGTAACTGGAGCTTCTTATAATGTATTTATTGGACAGTCTGCAGGTGCCGGAACAACCACACAAGACTTTAATACTATGGTGGGTTATCAGGCAGGTATGAATAATGCGGGATTCCATAATACATTTATTGGATATAGAGCTGGTGTCACAAATTCTGGCAAATACAATGCCTTTTTTGGTCCCTTAGCAGGGAATAATAATTCAGGAAATAATAACGTATTTTCAGGATATCGCGCTGGTCAGGATAATACAGGTAGTAGTAATGCAATTTATGGTTATTATGCAGGAAGTGTAAATAACGGTAGTAATAATTCTATCTATGGTTATAAAGCCGGACAAAGTAATACAGGAGATAATAATGCAATTTATGGTTATTATGCCGGAACTACGAATGAGGGAGATAATAATGCAATTTATGGTTATTACGCTGGAAACACGAATGATGGAGAGAATAATTCAATATATGGTCCATATGCTGCATTTTCTAATACCGGTGACTTTAATGCCATTTATGGATACAATGCTGCTCGTATAAATACAGGAAGCAATAATTCAATTTATGGCCCATATGCGGGTTATGAAAACGAAGGTTGGAACAATGCATTTTTCGGAAAAAGCAGTGGATATAGCAATACCGGAAATTATAATGTATTTATGGGATATTATTCAGGACATACCAATACAAGCGGTCATAGTAATGTGTATATAGGCTATCAGAGTGGATACGGACATGATACGGATCCTACAACAGGTTTCGATAATGTAATTGTTGGTTATCAGGCAGGCAGAAATTTAACTTCAGGTTCAAAAAATTCAGTTTTAGGTTATAAATCGGGTTTTACATTAACATCTGGGAATAATAATATTTTTATTGGAGACTCTGCGGGGTATGCTACAACAGAGGGACAATATAATGTTTTTATGGGAGCGGGAGCAGGAACATCAAATGTGGATGGTGATTATAACACTTTAATTGGTTTTGAGGCAGGATTGAAGAATGAAGCTGATTATAATACATTTATAGGTTATAGAGCAGGAAAGAATGTAACCACTATGGGAGGACATACCATGGTTGGATACGATGCAGGTAGAGAAAATACTTCTGGCGATAACAATACGTTCGTTGGTTTTTTTGCTGGTACTACAAATCAAACAGGAAGCCACAATGCCGCATTTGGATATAGATCATCACACTACAATAGAGGTAGTAATAATGCAACCTTTGGTAATTATGCAGGAGAAGGAGGAAGTGCTGCTAATTATAGTTATAATAGTTTCTTTGGTTCAAAAACCGGAGAATCAATTACAACCGGAGGGATGAATACCTTTATTGGTTATGCCGCAGGTAACGCAGCAACTTCTGGACAGGGAAATGTATTTATAGGATACATGGCTGGTAATACAGTTAATGTTAGTAATAGGTTATATATTGATAATTCAAGTACTGCATCACCATTAATATATGGAGAGTTCGATAACAATCTTATTAAGATTAATGGAGATCTTGAAGTTACTGGGAATTTAAATGGAAATTTAAATGTATATTCAAGTTCCGGTAATTCAAATCTTATAATTGATGGAGCTGCTACCACAGGGACTCATAATCAGATAGTTTTTAATGAAAATGGAACTTATAAAGCAAGTTTTGGTTTCCAAACAACCGATGAGTATGTGTTTTTATATGAAGGAGGCACCAATAGTTTTGTTTCAAAAGGTGGTAATATAGGAATAGGAACTACAACACCTACTGAACAATTGCATGTTGCCGGAAATATTCTGGTAGATGCTGGTGATACTATTGCCTTTGGTAATAATAATTCAAGTATATATGGAACTTCAACTGATTTAGCTTTTACAGCTGATGATGATTTAATTTTTCGTCCAGATGATGATGTTTATATAGCAGCTGGAGATAATACTTCTTATTGGGTACGTTTCGATAATAGCTTACAAAGAATGGGTATTGGAGATATTTCACCTAGTTATAAGTTAGATATTAATGGATCATTAAGATCAACAACATCAGCTTATTTTGCTACATCAAGTGGATATGTTGGTGTGGGAACAACATCGCCATCAGCTGATATTCATATTAAACAAACGGATAATGGAACTGCAACCTATGGAGGTTTAAAATTAGAATCTTCATCTACAACTGATTACTGGAAGATTTATCATAGTGGCGTAAACTGTAGTTTCTCTAATACCGGAACCAGAGTAGCTTATGTTGATTCAGATGGAGACTGGATAAAAGACTCTGATAAAAAGTTGAAAAAAGACATTGAAAATATGGAAAATGTGCTTGATAAAGTTAAACAACTAAAACCTGTTAATTACCACTATTTATATCATAAAGGAACAGATCTTAAGAACAAAGGATTTATTGCACAAGATGTTAAAGAATTATTCCCATCGTTTGTTAGCGAGGATGAAAATGGAACTCTGGGAGTTGCTTACTCATACTTTGGTGTTATTGCCATTAAAGCAATTCAGGAACAACAACAACAAATTGAAAGTCAACAACAGCAAATAGATGCTCAACAGGAACAAATTAATATGTTGATTCAGGAAATTGAAAACTTAAAAAATAAAAATTAGTATTCATTAAAATCATAAACTATGAAATGGTTAAAACCTAAATTTGGACTTACTATTTTAATTTTAACGATTGTAATTTTTAATACAAATGTTATTTATGCTCAAAATGTGGCTGTAACCGATAAAGATGCGTATGCTCCGGATCAAACAGCTATGCTAGATGTTATGTCAACAGATAAAGGTGTTTTAGTACCTCGAATGACAACGCTAGAACGATTAGCCATAGGGAATCCTCCAATCGGAGAACCTGCAACTGGTTTATTGGTTTATGATACTGATTTTAATAATTTCTTTTATTATAATGGTGTTACCTGGATGGGACTACCTCAACTCGATTTGGATGTTTCAGGAGTAGAGGGCCCTCTATTTCATGTAACTAATTTATATGGTGATACTATTTTTGCTGTATATAACGATGGTGTAGAAATTATTATTCCTACCGGAGTTAAAGGTAAAATTGGAGGCTTTGCGGTGAGTGGTCGACCTCCTTCAAAAGCAACTGATCCGGATAATTTTATGGTAATTACACCCGATAGTGCTCGGATCTATATTAACGATACTATTAATGCAAAAGGTAAAGTAGGAGGTTTTGCTGTGAGTGGACGTACTCCATCCAAAGGAATTTCAACAGATATTATTTTTGCCACCGTGGATAGTACTCGAATCTATGTCGACGAAACGCAGACAAAGGGTAAAGTAGGAGGTTTTGCTGTAAGTGGGCGTACTCCTTCAAAAAGTAGTACAAGTAGTTTTTTAAACCTGTCTTCTAAAAACTATTTTATTGGTCGCAATAGTGGCGTAAAGAATACAACAGGTGAATATAACTTCTTTGCAGGAGATAGTAGTGGTTACAATAATGTTACCGGATCTAAAAATATATTTTTAGGGTATTCTTCCGGATATAGTAATGTAGGAGAAGGAGGCGAATATGGAAATCATAATATTTTTATTGGTTATAAAGCTGGATTTAAAAATCAAATTGGATTTAATAATATCTTCTTAGGATATCGATCAGGATATAATACTTTAGGAGGAACGGGTTTTGAACAAGGAAGTTTCAATACATTTATAGGTTATGAAAGTGGCTTTAAAAGTCAAATTGCAGGATCAAATACTTTTCTTGGATTTCAGGCTGGATATGAAAATATTGATGGTAATCACAATACTTATCTTGGCAGATGGGCAGGTAAAGAGAATACTGGAGGTTCTTATAATGTTTTTATTGGTACTGAAGCTGGAAGACAAGAAATGGGTTCACATAGGCTCTGCATTAATGCAATTAATTATGCTGGATATGCACCTCCCTTAATTTATGGTGAATTTGATAACAGAAACATAGTAATTGATGGAGATGCTAACGATAATCCTGGAGGAGAGTTTAAATTAGCTATTACAGGTAGAGTAGGAGCTGTTGAATTTGCAAATTTGGGAAAGAAAAGTGAGCTGAAATCAAAAGCAAGTATTGAAAATTCATTAGATAAAATTTCTCAGCTTTCAACCATTAGTTACACATCTATTGATACAAAAGGAAATAAAGTGACACAAATTGGTATAGATCCTGAAACAGCAGTTAAGATAATACCCGAAATTGCTAAAGATTATGGCGATATATATGGTGTAGAATATGGAAAATTAACCGTATTATTAATTGAAGCTATCAAAGAACAGCAGAAACAAATTGAAGAATTACAAAAAAGTATTCAGATAAAAGATATTGAATTACAGAAAACATCGGTTAACGAAGAGCAAATTAATTTATTAATCGAAGAGAATACAAAATTAAAGCAGGATATTGAGTATATCAAAACATTGCTTGAAAAGGAATAAAATATTAATTAAAAATAAAACATATGATCTTTTTAACTAAATTTTTAAGATCCACAAAGGCAAAACATTTCATACTGTTGATTTGTTTTGGCTTTCTGATGAATATTGTATTTGGGCAAACAGGAACAGGGGTTGTTAATAATGGTGCTAAAATTATTATTAACACAGGTGCTGTGATGAAAATTACAGGATCAGGAGCAGATTATACCAACAATTCTTCAGGAAGTATAAATGGAAGAATTGATTTGGATGGAAAAATTGAAATCGAAGGAGATTGGATAAACTCTTCTACAGGTGATGTTATGGAAGGTACCAACAATAATGGTTTGGTCCTTTTTAATGGATCTTCTCTTCAAACGATATCAGGTTCAACCACATTATTTGAGAACTTAGAGATTGATAATACAGCAGGATTAAGCTTAGGTTCAGATATTAATGTAAAGTATAACTTAAGCTTAACCAATGGCTTGGTAACCTTAAATACAAGTAATGTATACATTGGTACAGGAGGTACTTTATCTGGTACATTTGGAGCAAGCAAGATGTTTGTAATCAATAATTCTGGAAGTTTAAGAAAGTTAATGAGCACTTCGGGATCATTTCTATTTCCAATAGGTGAAATTACAGGTACTGCAGAATATAGCCCTGTGAATTTAACTTTAAATAGCAGTAGTGGTTTTGAATCTGCATGGATTGGAGCTCATGTGACAGATGCAATTCACCCAAATAATACGAGTCCTGATGAATATATAACCAGATACTGGACATTATCTTCTTCCGGATTAAGCTCACCAAATTATAATGCTGATTTCTATTATCAGCAAGCTGATGTATATATTGGTTCATCAACAGAAGATAAAATTTATTCGGCAGAATACGATGGTGCTTCAAGAACAGTATTCTCTCCGGTAAATTATACAAATAATATATTATCGGTATCGGGATTATCAAGCTTTGCAGATTATACAGGAGTTGATGGTACTGTGCCGACAGTTTCAGTGACATCTCCAGACGATCCTGGCCCAACAAATAGTGCAAATATTCCTTTTGTTGTAAGTTTTAGTGAGAATGTAACGGGATTTGCTGAAGGGGATATCAGCATTGATAATGGAACAATAAGTAATTTTGTTTCAACAGCTAATCCAAGCTTTACATTTGATATAAGTCCTGGTAAGGATAGTACGGTAACAGTAAATGTTGCATCTGCTGTAGCTAAAGATATAGCAGGTAACGATAATTCAGCTTCTAATATATATCGAATTGTGTCCGACAGAACAGCTCCTGAAGTTGAAATTACTTCAACAAAACCGAATCCTACCAATAGTTCATTTACCGTTTCAATATATTTTAATGAGGAGGTATTAGAATTTACCAGTGATGATGTAACTGTTAATAATGGCACAAAAGGAACTTTTACTTCAATGGGCGACAGACAGAATTGGACATTGATAGTGAATCCAACTACAGATGGAATTGTAACTGTGGATATTGCTGCTGCTGCTGCCCAGGATTTGGCAGGTAACGACAATATTGCTGCTACTCAGTTTAGTATTACTTATGATGATAATTCACCATCTGTACTTATTACTTCCACTGAAACAAATGATCCAACCAATTTAGCCAAGATTCCAATAACAATTACATTTAATGAAGTTGTAACAGGATTTGCACTAAATGATATCAGTGTTGGAAATGGTTCTGCTGGAAACCTACAAAATACAACTACTGGACAAGTTTGGACTGCCGAAATAACTCCATCTTCTGATGGTACGATAACTGTAGATATTGCTGCAGGAGCAGCTAAAGATTTGGCTACAAATTTGAGTACTGCTGCACCAACATTTAGTATCGATTCCGACAGAACACCTCCTGGCGTTGTTATTAGTTCAGGTGAATCGGATCCAACAAATAATGATCCATTTACCATCTCAATTGCATTTAGTGAAAGTGTTACAGGTTTCGATGAAACAGATGTTTCCGTTACTGGAAATTGTACAAAAGGAACAGTAACAGGTAGTGGACAAAATTATTCATTATCTTTAGATCCTACAGCAGATGGTTTAATTGAAGTAAATGTTTCATCTAGCGTAGCAATTGATGATGCCGGTAATGGAAATACAGTAGCTGATACATATAGTATTACATATGATGGTTCAGCACCAACAGTAAATACATTATATCCAGAAGATGATGGAACAGGAGTTCTACTTACAGATAACTTACAAATGACATTTAATGAGAATGTTTTTGAGGGCACCGGAAGTGTTGAGATTCGACTTGCAAGTGATAATTCATTATTCCAGTCCATTGCTGTTTCATCCTTAAGTGGTTATGGTTCAAAAACAATTACAATTGCTCATAATGATTTTACCAGTGAGATTGAATATTATGTGTTAGTTCCGGCTGGAACATTCAAAGATGAAGCAGGTAATGATTATGCTGGAATAACTACTGCAGGAAACTGGTCGTTTATAACAGTTGATACCAATGTTCCAGTAATCAGTTCAAAATATCCTGAAGATGAAGCTGAGAATGTACCTATATCTGATGATTTAGTACTTACATTTAGTGAAAACGTAGATGCTGTATCTGGTAAATACATTAAAATTGTAAACGAAACAACTTTAGCTGAAGAAACAATTGAGGCTTCAAATGCAAGCATCGTTACTGTAAATGCAAATTCTGTAACGATTAACCCTTCTGATTTTGATGGTGAAACAACTTATCATGTTTTAATAGATGCAGGTGCATTTGAAGATATTGATAACAATCCATTTGGAGGAATAAGTTCTACTACTTACTGGAATTTCACAACCGCTGATATAGCAAATCCAATGACAACAGCATTTTCTCCAATTGATGACCAAGAAAATGTGGTAGTGGATGCTAATCTTCAAATAACATTTAATGAAGAAATTAATGCTGTTTCTGATAAATACATTCATATTGTGAATGAAACAACTACAGATGTTGAGTCAATTGAATCAACAGTTGCTACCATTACTTCTGGTAATATAGTGACTGTGAATCCAACAGATTTCGATGGTGAAACAGCTTATCATGTATTAATTGACGCAGGAGCTTTTGAGGATCTATCTGGTAATCCATATGGAGGTATTGTATCAACCAGTGATTGGAATTTTGTTACTGAAGATATAACAGCCCCAACAGTAGAAATTGATCCGGTAGCAGGACCTATAAATGCTCCTTTCCAAGTTATAATTACCTTTAATGAAGTAATGACAGATTTTGAACTTGGTGATATTTCTGTAACCAATGGAAATGCATCTAATCTTAATAGTGCTTCCAATCCTATTTTTACTGCTGATATAAGCCCAGATTTGGAAGGTGAAGTATTTGTAATTATTCCTGCAGGAGTTGCTACAGATGCATCAGGTAACGGAAACGAAGTATCTAATGAAATTAGCGTTATGTATGATAGTACTTCACCAAGTGTTGAAATAACTTCTTTAGCTGCAGATCCTACTGCTTCTGATTTTGATATTACAGTGACCTTTAGTGAGGGAATTATAGATCTTGTTGCGGGTAATATTACCGTAGATAATGGTACTGTATCCGGAGGAATCACAAATTCTTCAGATGGCACTGTTTGGGATGCAACTATTTCACCATCAAGTGATGGAACAGTTACAGTTTATATTGCAGCTGATGAGCTGGTAGATTCAGCAGGAAATGGAAACGAACTCTCTAATACATTTACCATTGAATATGATGGTTCTGGTCCTCAATATACCGGACTAATTCCAAATCATTTAGCTGAAAATGTGCTATTTAATTCCGATTTGCAAATTACCTTCGATGAAAATGTGACCTTAAATACAGGATACGATGTGCATATAATTAAATCAGGTGTTGGAGAGGTTGAAACGATTGATGCTGGCGATTTAACAGTTGATGGAAATACGGTTACCATCAATCCTTCTGACTTTGATAGCGAGGCTACTTACTCTGTTGAGATCGATGCACAAGCGTTTATAGATGATTTGGGTAATGGATTTGTAGGATTAACATCTGGTGAATGGGAATTCACAGTAGAAGATATTATTGCACCAACAGCAATAAGCTATAGTCCTGATGAGGTATATGATGTTCCTGTGGATGCAAATCTTGAAATAACATTTAGTGAGGAAATAGATAAAAATGTAGGTTCAATTATTATTTGGAATGCAGAAACAGGAGTTGAACATGAGATAATAAATGTTGCAGGAAGCCAGGTTACAGTTTCTGGTGATGTTGCAAGCATTGATCCTTCAGTATTATTTATAGGTTCAACAAATTATTATGTTACCGTTGGAGAGAGTACATTCCAGGATTTATCAGTTAATAGTAATAATTATGCAGGATTTATCTCAAATACCGAATGGACCTTTACAACCATAGATGCTGAGCCACCGGTTGTTGTGGAAGGTGGTTTATCTCCTGCAGACGGATCGATGGATGTTGGAATTACATCTAATTTAGTATTAACATTTAACGAAGATGTTACTGAAGGAGATGGTAATATTGTAATTTACAATGAGTCAGGCATTCATGAAACCATTCATATTGGTTCCGGTAATGTCTCCATATCAGGTAATCAGATTACCATAAATCCAACATACGATTTTAATGGATATACAAATTACTATGTATTAATTGATGCAACAGCTATTGACGATTTATTTGGGAATAGCTATGCTGGAATTGCAAATCCTGAAGACTGGAACTTTACTACAGGAAGTGGTTCAGCTCCATATGTTGATATTTATAGTCCAGCCAATAATGAAACCGGAGTTGGTTCTGATGTGAACTTAGTGCTTACCTTTAATGAGGATGTGCTTGCTAATGATGGAAATATTATAATCACCAACGCAACAACTTCAACTGAACATGAAACAATCTCGGTAAATTCAGGTAATGTAAGTGTGAGTGGAAGTGAAGTAACTATTAATTCTAGTATTGATTTTATTGATATGAATCAATACTATGTACAAATCGATTATGGAGCATTCCTTGATCTAGAAGGTTATAGTTATGCTGGTATTGCAGATAATGTAACATGGAATTTCACTGTTGGGGATAATACAGCTCCAACAATAATTTCTGGAGGATTAACACCTGCAGATAACGCTACAGATATTGCTATAACAACAAATCTGGAGATGGTATTTACAGAAACTGTTGAAGCAAATACAGGATATGTTACCATTATGAATACAGCTGGTGTATATGATGAAATTGATGTTACAACAGGTTCAATATCTATCAGTGGCAGTACTGTTACAATAACTCCAACTAAAGATCTTGAAGGAAATGATAGTTACCATGTCTTGGTTGATGCAACGGCATTTACCGATATTGCAGGTAATACTTTCGAAGGAATATCTGGTAGTAATACTTGGAATTTCCAAACAACAGATATCTTAAATCCAACAATTACATCTTTGGTTCCTGAAAATAATGCTACAGGGGTTGCTGTGGATGCAAATCTTGTAATAACATTCAGCGAGAATGTAATTCCAAATGCAGGTTTAATAACGATTATGAATGGAACAAATCTTCACGAAAGTATAGATGTTTTATCTAACCAGGTTGATGTTTCAGATAATGTAGTTACTATTGATCCTGCAAGTAGCTTTGAGGGAGAAATGAACTACCATATTTTAATTGCTAATGATGCGTTCCATGATCAGGCTGGAAATGGATTTGCTGGAATTGATAATGAAGCAACATGGACCTTTACAACAGAAGATATTACTCAACCAACTGTCACTATAACATCTACAGCAAGTGGAACAGTAAACGATAATTTTGATGTGGTTATTACCTTTAGTGAAACTGTTACTGGTTTTACTAGCGAAGATGTGGACGTTATTAATGGTTCAATTATTAACTTTACACAAACAACAACAAACCAAGTTTGGACTGTCACAATTGATCCTATTGCAGATGGAGAAGTAACAGTTGATGTAGGAGGTGGTGTTGCTCAGGATGCAGCTGGAAATAATAATACCGCAGCTATCCAGTTTAGTGTTGTTTACGACTCAGGAGTTGGTTTCGAAGATATTATTCCTTATGAGATATCAATTTATTCTTTTGAAAATAAAGTAATTGTTGAATTTGAAAATATGAATAATCATCAATTTGAAAAAGGAAAAATTGAAATTTATAATTTATTAGGTCAAAAGATTGTTGAATCTGAATTAAATAACTTTGTTAAGTTTGAAACAGAAGTTGAGCATGTATCTCAAATTTATGTAGTAAAATTAACGATTGATGATTCAGAGTACAGTAAACGACTTTATATTGAATAATTATTGAAAAGTTTAACTTAAATTTAAAAGACAAGGTACTATTTTTTAGTATTTTGTCTTTTTGTTTTTTATATTTATATTGTTTTTCGACAATAACATTGAATCGAATGAAAAAAGTTATCTATCTATTTTTAATTTCAATCATATGCCTTCCGTTAGCTGCACAAATTAATAAAGACGGGACTCCTTTAATAAAGAACTATTCAACAAGCGACTACAATGCTTCGGAACAAAACTGGACAATCTGTGAAGATAATCGGGGAGTTATCTATGTGGGAAATACCAATGGTGTTTTGGAGTTCGACGGAAATAGTTGGGAATTAATACCTTTATCCAATGGATCTATTATTCGATCCTTAGCCACTGATAAAAACGGAACAGTATATGTAGGAGGGGTAGCAGAATTTGGATACCTAGCACCTGATGTAAATGGAAAAATGAAATTTAATAGCCTGAAAAATCAATTAGACTCGGTTGATTTTAAGGATGTCTGGAAAGTATATACCATAGATAATAAAGTTTATTTTTGTAGTGCTCAGGAAATTTTTGTTTATAAGGATAAAGAATTTTATAAATCATACAAAAATACAAATGCTTCTTTTTTAAGTTATCTTATTGATGATCATATTTATTGGGGAGATTATGATGGTGGCTTATATAAAATTCAAGATGATTCTGTAATTTTAACGGTAGGAGGTGAATTCTATAAAGAAAAGGATATATTCACCATGTTGCCTTGGTCAAGTAATGAAGTTTTTATTGGAACCATTGGGCAGGGCAATTATATTTATAATACAGAAACAGGACTTACAAAAAGTTTTAAGTCACTGGGAGTAAATTATCAAAAACTGGCTAATGTATTAGATCAATCACAAATATATAATGGTATTAAGTTAACCAATGGTCAGTATGCACTTGCTACTTTAAACAATGGATGCCTCATTTTTAATCAGGAAGGAGAGCTTGTATTTAAGCTGAATGAAGAAAATGGTTTACCAAATATTACGGTGATCAATTTATTTGAAGCAAAAAATGGACATTTATGGTTAGGTATGATGAATGGTATTTCATTTATTGAATTGAATTCTCCATTTTTAAAATTTGATTCTCAACAAGGAATAGAAGGAATGGCCATAGATGTTGAGCGATATAATGGAACTTTATACGTTGCTACCAACTTAGGTTTATATTATCAATATTTCGATGAAAATGAATTGCCTCATTTTAAAATGGTGAGTGGTATTGATAATATGGTTTGGACATTGAAGAAAATCAAACTGAAAGACGGTCAAACAAGGTTGATAGCAGCTACAATGCTTAATGTATATGAAATTATTAATTATAATCAAATTAATAAACTGGATGTTGAAGATGAAAAAGATTGGCAAAATTGTTATTCTTTACTTCAATCATCTACTAATCAAAATGTCATATATGTAGGATTCAAAGATGGTTTCGGATCGTTCGAATATAAAAATGGACAATGGAATACAGGGATACATTATAAAAAGATTACTAGTAACCAGATCAAAAATATGGCTCAGGATAAGGATGGTAATTTATGGTTGGCAACAGAGCTAAATGGAATTATTAAATTAAATACAAAAGATAGCACAACAATAAGATATGGTACAGAAGACGGATTGCCTGATGTTGTTGAGAATAAAGTTTACTATATCAACGATGAGATTGTTTGTGCTACCATAAAAGGGATATATAATTTTGATAAATCTGGTAAGTTTAAAAAATACGAAGGCTTTAGTGAAAAATATATTATAGGTGATGAGTCGATTAGAGCTATTTATTCCAATAAAGAAAATGAGTATTGGATAATTTTAGTTAATCCTGAAACAAATCTTGAATATATTGAAAAAGTTAATATTACTCAGGATAGAATTGTTTCTATTAATGATATTCCATTCAAAAGACTACTTAAAAAAACATTTCAAGACATTGCTTTTGATGAAAATAATAATGTTTGGATTGTAACTTCAGATGCTGTGTATAATTATCAGGAAAAGATGAATGATGATTTTGCAAAGTTTTATAATAGTCTTATTCGAAAAGTTGAAATTGGAATTGATTCAGTAGTATTCTGGGGAACATTTTATGAGGATTCATCAAGTTTAATTGTAGACCTACATCAACCCAATGAACTTAAATATATCGTTGATTATAAAAATAACTCGTTTAATTTCTTTTTCTCAACACCTTTTGTGCCAACCGATGAAATAAAATATAGTTCAATGCTTGATGGATTTGATAAATCGTGGTCGGCATGGGATGAAAAAACCGAACGAGGATATACTAACCTAAACGACGGGCGCTATACTTTTAAAGTAAAAGCTAGGAATATATATGGAATAGAAAGTGAAATTATATCCTATGAATTTACTATAAAACCTCCTTGGTATAAAACATTGGTTGCTTATTTTATATATCTTATTCTAGCGGTATTAATCATCATTGTTATTGTTAAAATTTATACTAGAAGGCTGGAGCTTGAAAAGATTCGACTGGAGCAAATTGTTAAAGAACGTACCGAAGAGGTTGTTAAGCAAAAAGACGAAATTGAGAAGCAAAGAGATGAAATTGCAGATAAAAACAGAAGCATTACAGATAGTATTGAGTATGCCAAACGAATTCAGACAGCTGTATTGCCTTCTAGCGAATATGCTCAAGAAATTCTCCCAGAACATTTTATTTTATTTAGACCAAGAGATATTGTTAGTGGTGATTTTTATTGGATGACTAAAAAGGATAATTCATTGGTTGTTATCGCTGCAGATTGTACAGGACATGGTGTACCAGGAGCATTTATGAGTATGTTAGGAGTATCATTTCTTAATGAGATTGTGAATCGCCATGATGTGGATTCGGCAGGTGAAATTTTAACTCAACTTAGAGCCGATGTTAAAAAAACATTAGGTCAGGAAGGAAAAGAAGGTGAAGCAAAAGATGGAATGGATATAGCTTTATGTATTGTCGATTTAGAAAATATGAAAATGCAATATGCAGGTGCATATAATCCTATGTATTTATATAGAAACAATGAATTATTGGAAACAAAAGCCGATAGAATGCCGATCGGTATTTATGTAAAAGAAAAGGAGTCTTTTACAAATAATGAAATCGAATTACAAAAGGGAGATGTTTTCTACATTTTCTCAGATGGATTCCAAGATCAATTTGGTGGTGAAGATGGACAGAAATTTAAAACAAAAAATTTCAAACAATTACTATTGGATATCCATCAAAAACCAATGGCAGAACAAAGAGAAATTCTTGATACTACAATTGATAAGTGGCGAGGTGAATGGGAGCAGGTTGACGATATTATTGTTATGGGTATAAAAGTTTAAGTCTTAAAGAATCATATATTAGAAAGGCCAGGTATTTTACTTGGCCTTTTATTTTCTCTTAACTCTTTCGTTTTTTATACCTGTTTAACTCAGCGTCTTTATACAATATCTTTATCTGGAGATAAATGATATACCTTGAAATAATAATAGCTAAAAATGCAATGACGAGAATAAATATAATATCATTAAATATAGAATGAATTGTTAAATTAAATAGTAATGAAATAATAACAGCAAATATCAATGAAAATACAAGATGACTAATGTAAATTAGTGTAGGAAATAAATATAGAAAACTTGTAAGTATAATACCGATAATAGCTATATGATAATGGCCATTATTGTAGTGGACAAAAATAATTGATTTAAACATACACCAGAATAATATAAATAATGAGATGATACCATGAATGTATCGATGATGATTTCGAATGTCCTTATGTGTTTTAACCTGATTAAAATTGATATAGATGGCAAATATAAAGGAGAATACCAAAAATATAATATCCGTTTTAAAATGAATTAAGAATACCTTATATTCACTCATCTTTTGTAGTATACTTATATCATAAAAGGTAAATGCTAAAGAACAGAGGATTAAAATAATTGTTAAGTACTTCGATCTAATATTATTTAAAAAGCATAACTTTTTAATAAAATCTATACTTAAATTCTGAGAGTAAAAGATAAATTTTTGAATTGCCGTCATTTTTATTGAAATAGTAGATTCTATCAAATTTAAGAAAAACTTCGCAATTATTATTAAATCTTGTCTATATAGCTATATTATTAGAAATGTGTTTATTAATTAGAATGTTTTTATCTAAAGTTTTAATTTCTTGTTTAATTATTTAAAATCAGGATGTGTTTTTATTTAGAATAAATATATACTATGAAAAAGATATTATTCAAATGCATTGTAAGGATCAGATAAAGAGCTGTTTGTTTGTTTTTGATGCGAGTTGCAAAATGCAACATATTGCTAGTGAGTGTTTTGAGTTTGTATCTTGTATAGCAGTACTCATTAAAATAAAAAAATTATGGCATATCAAGGTAAAGTTTTAAGAGTAAATCTAGGTAATGGAAGTATTGTAACCGAGGATTTAAATAAAGATTTGGCAAAACAATATGTTGGTGGGCGTGGATTAGCAACCAAGATAATTATGGACGAAGTTGATCCAATAATTGACCCGCTTAGTAAACAGAATAAATTAATATTTGCTACTGGGCCGTTAACATCAACAACTGCACCAACCGGTGGTAGGTATATGGTTGTTACCAAAGGTCCATTAACAGGAACAATTGCGTCGAGTAATTCAGGCGGTTTCTTTGGTGCAAAGTTTAAGAATACTGGTTATGATATAATTATTTTTGAGGATAAAGCAGATGAGCCATGTTATTTATTTTTAGATGAAAATAAAGCAGAATTACGATCAGCAGCATCAGTTTGGGGAAAAGATGCTAATGATACTACGGATATGTTATTAGAAGAAGTTGGAGATAAATCTGCTAAAGTGGCTTGTATTGCACAAGCAGGAGAGAATTTATCATTTCTTGCAGCAATCATGAATGATAAACATCGCGCAGCAGGAAGAACCGGTGTCGGTGCTGTAATGGGAAGTAAAAACCTGAAAGCGGTCGTTGTTTCTGGTAAAAAGAAAACAATATTAGAAGATCCGGAAGCTTTTAAAACTGCCGTTAAAGCTAAGCTTAAGTTGTTAAAAGAAAATGGTATAACAGGCGAAGGATTACCTGCTTTAGGAACAAAAGTTTTGGATAATATTATTAATGAAAGTGGTATGTATCCAACCAATAATTTCCAGGGAATAAAGTTCGATGATGTGCACGAGGTAAGTGGCGAAGCATTAGTTGAGAAAGGTTATTTAGTGAAAAACGTTGCTTGTTTTGCTTGTCCTATTGCATGTGGTAGAAAAGTTGAATTACCTAATGGTAAAGAAGGTGAAGGTCCTGAGTATGAATCAGGATGGGCTTATGGAGCGCTTTGCGGAGTTAATGATTTAAATGCTATTTGTGAAGCTAATTTTATGTGTAATGAATTAGGATTAGACACCATATCGGCTGGAGTTACAATTGCCGCTGCTATGGAACTTTACCAAAAAGGATATATTAAGAAAGAAGAATTGGAGAATGGTCCAGAGTTAAAATTCGGAAGTTCCGAAGCGATAACATATTATACGAAAAAGATGGCGTTACGTCAGGGTATTGGTGATAAATTAGCATTAGGAGCTTATCGTTTAGCTGAAAGTTATGGACATCCTGAAATTGCAATGACAGTGAAAAAACAAGAATTACCAGCTTATGATCCACGTGGAGTACAAGGACATGGATTAGCATATGCTACAAATAACAGGGGAGGCTGCCATGTAAGAGCATACTTAATATCGCCAGAGATTCTTGGAGCTCCCGAGAAACTTGATCCTCAGGAATTAAAAGGAAAACCAGAATGGGTTAAAATATTCCAGGATTTAACAGCCATTATTGACTCGGCAGGCTTATGCTTATTTAGTTCATTCGCACTTGGAGCCGATGATTATTGTGAATTGTTAAATAACGCTACAGGCTTTGCTTATTCAACCGAAGAAATGATGAAGGCAGGAGAGCGTATATGGAATCTGGAGCGAGTATTTAATTTAAAAGCAGGTATTGACCCTTCGCAAGATACATTACCTAAGCGTTTATTAGAGGAACCAATAGAAGAAGGTCCAAATAAAGGGAAAGTACATCGTTTATCTGAGTTGTTGCCAGAGTATTATGATATTAGAGGATGGGATAAAACAGGTATTCCAACAGATGAGAAGTTAAAAGACTTAGCAATAAAATAATATTGAATAACTAATGAAAGGACTCTGTGCTAATTTAGCACAGGGTTTACTATATTTATATATCTGATATGATAATTGAAGTAAAACTATTTGCTACATTACGATTAAAACTAAAAACGGGTATGGTAAAGGTCAATATTAACGAACCTTTTACGGTATTACAACTTTTACACATCGTATCTGATAAATTAGAGTCAGATATTATACCAGAACTTATCGAAAATGATAAAATAATGATTGGTACAATTATTTTAATTGATGGATATAATGTGTTGCATATGAATAAGCTGGAGACGTTAATCGATAAGGATTGTACTGTATCATTATTCCCACCTAACGGGGGAGGTTAATATGGAAAGGTATATTCGACATAAGAATTTGTTTGACAAAGAACAGTTTGAAAAACTTCAAAACTCAACGGTTATTGTATCTGGGGCTGGAGGTTTAGGATGTTCAGTATTGCAGTTATTGGTTCGAATAGGTGTAGGTAAAGTTTATGTTTATGATTATGCCAAGGTTGATGTACCTGATTTGAATCGGCAAATTCTTTATTCTGAAGATGATATAGGTAAATACAAAGTGATTAGTGCTACAGAAAAGTTAAATAAAATAAATAGTGAAGTAGAAATTATTGCAAAACTAGAAAAAATAGAAGATTCAACTGAATTACCTTCCACGGACTTAGTTTTTGACTGTCTTGATAATTTTCAAACTCGATATATTCTTGATAAAAAACTTTATCCTGTAGGAATTCCATTAATTCATGGGGGAGTATTTAATTATTTTGCTCAAGTTACATCTATTATTCCAGGCTATTCAAAATCATTTAGCGATTTATTTCCCTTAAATGCAAAGCAAATAGATAGTGAAAGTTTGAAAGATATTTTTCCTTCAGTTGTAATGACAACAGCATCAATACAGGTTTCAGAAGCTATAAAGTATTTAACAGGGAAATTAGATCAAATGTTAATTAATAAGGTAATGATGATTGATTTATTAAATAATGCTTTTGATATTGTAGAATTTAAATAGATATGGCCCCCAATGTGTCCCCTAAAAACTAAAACCGACTTATTTACAGTCGATTAGGTTGTTAAAAAGCGAACCTGGAGGGATTCGAACCCCCAACCTCCTGATCCGTAGTCAGGTGCACTATCCGTTATGCTACAGGTTCAATTGAGAGTGCAAATATATAAAAAAAAATTGCACGAAATAGTTTTTCTAAAAGAATGTCGTAAAAAAATCAGCACTCATTACATTCAAAAATTATGATCTCTAATTTATACTGAACAATGCATGAATACTTATGTTACGTCATATGATTAAATGATTATGATTTATAAGTCTTTAATCAATCCTTATTATTTTGTAAATTTGATTATTAATCCCTCAAAACTTTTATCATGAAAAAAATAATTAAATGGTTCTTTCGAGTTTTATTCATTCTTATTGGTTTAATGATAATAGCACTTATTGTTATTCCAATGTTTTTTAAGGATGAGATGTTATCTAAGGTAAAAGAAGAAATTAACAATAACGTAAATGCGAAGGTTGAATTTACCGATTTTAAACTTTCATTATTTAAGTCATTTCCGGATTTAAATCTGGGATTACATGAAATGTCTGTTGTAGGTATTGATAAATTTGAGGACGATACCTTGGTTTTCTTCAAATCGTTCGATGTTCAGGTTAATCTTATAAGTGCGTTTAAAAAGAACGTGATTGTAAAAGGTATCATACTCAACGAACCTTTAATTAGTGGTAAGGTTTTGGAAGATAGTACTGTAAATTGGGATATAGCTATTCCTTCTGAAGAAATTGCAGATACTTTAGTAGAAGAGGAGCCCGTTGCTGAAGAAACTACTGAAGATGCAGAAGCAATGGATTATAGAGTGGATTTACAAAGATTTCAGATAAAAGATGCAGTGATTAGATATGATGATGCAACTTCTGATATGAATGCTTCCATCATTAACCTCAATTTTCTTGTTAAAGGTGATTTGGGGATGGATTATTCTGATATTGGTATCAAAACCTCTATTGATGCTATAAATGTAAAGATGGGCGGAATAAAGTACTTAAAAAATGCTTCGTTTGGTTTTAATGCAACTATCGGTGCTGATATGGAGAGTATGAAATTTACATTTAAAGAAAATCTTCTTTCATTAAATGATATTGCATTAGGTTTCGATGGTGTTGTTGAAATGCTCGACGAGAATATCAATGTGGATGTTAAATTTGGGACCAGAAAAACAAGCTTTAAGTCATTATTGTCGATGGTACCTGCAATTTATTTAGAAGGTTTCGAAGAATTAAAAACAGCAGGTAATTTAGCGCTAAGTGGAGATATAAAAGGAACATATAACGAAAATCAAATGCCGTTGGCTAATATTAAACTTGTTGTCGAGGATGCCATGTTCCAATATCCTGATTTACCAAAAGCGGTTGAAAATATAAATATTGATTTATCGGTATTTTACGATGGTGTTATTAATGATAATACAAAAGTAGATTTAAATAAGTTTCACTTAGAGTTAGCCGAAAATCCTTTCGATATTGCCATACATATTCGAACTCCATTTAGCGATCCTCACATTCAGGGCGCTATTGATGCACATGTGGTTTTAAACACATTGGCAGATGCACTTCCAATGGACGGAATGAATCTCGATGGAGAAATCATTGCAGATATTGATATGGCGGGTAATATGTCGACTATAGAAAATGAAGACTACGAAGATTTTGATGCTAAGGGACAATTGAAAATTAATAATTTCTTGTTAGAAGGAGAAGATTTACCTATAGCTGTTAAAATTATTGAAACAACATTTAATTTTACTCCGCAATATCTAGAATTAAAATCGTTTGTAGCTGAAGTGGGAGAGAGCGATTTTAAATTGAATGGAAAAATCGAAAATTATATTCCATATGCATTGAGTGATGGAACATTAAAAGGTAATTTATACTTAAACTCAAACAATATAAATGCAAACGAATTTATATCAGAGGAAACAGAAGAAGTTGCCGAAACCCAAAAATCAGAACCGCAAGTTGAAGAAAATGTTGAAACAGCAGGAGAAGAGGTAGATACAACTGCAATGACTGTGTTTGAAGTTCCTGAAAGAATCGACTTTAAATTGATATCTTCTTTAGATAAGATTCTTTACGACAAAATGGAGATTACCAAGCTGAAAGGTACATTCATGGTAAAAGATCAGAAAGTTATCATGGATAATTTAAATATGAATCTGTTAGATGGTAAGCTGGGAGTTGATGGAGAATACAATACTCAGGATATTGAAAAACCAATGGTCAATATGGGATTAAATATCCAGGATATTGAAATTGAATCTGCATTAAACTCGTTTAGTATGCTAGAAACGATGGCACCAATACTTAAAAACTGTAAAGGAAAGGTTTCGATAAAATTTGATTTTAAAAGCTTGTTGGATCATAGTATGAGTCCGGTTCTTAATAGTATTGATGGGTATGGAAAACTACAGTCTAAAAGTATTCAGGTGGTCGATTCTAAAACTTTAAATCAGCTTACAAGCTTGTTAAAACTAGGAGATGATTTCGATAACGAATTCAAGGATGTAAATATTAGTTTTAAAGTTTCGGAAGGAAGAATAACTGTTGAGCCATTCGATGTTAAAGCTGGAGATATTAAAATGACTGTTGGAGGATCGCATGGTATAGATCAAACGATGGATTATAATGTAGCACTAGATATACCACGTAAATATTTTGGTTCAGCTGCAAATGCTGCTTTAGACGGATTGCTCGGACAAGCGTCCAAAGCAGGAGTTAATCTTAATGTAGGAGAAACTATTAAGATTAAAGCTAAAATAACAGGTACCACAACTGATCCGAAGATTTCGTTAAGCGATAAAAAAGTTGATTCGGGAGATTCAGGCACAAGTACAAAAGAAGTAGTAAAAAAGAAAGTGGTAGATGAAGGTAAGAAAGAACTTGAAGCAGAAGCTCAGAAACTAATCGATGATGCAGAAGTTGAAGCAGCAAAAATTAAAAAAGAAGCTCGCGAGCAGGCGGATAAAATTCTTGAAGATGGAAATGCCGAAGCCGATAAGTTAGTTGAAAAAGCATCGAAAGAAGGTTACTTAGCAAAAGTAGCTGCCGAAACAGCTGCTAAAAAAGTAAAAGAAGAAGCTAAGAAAAAAGCCGATGATTTAGTTAAAGCAGCAGATGTTAAAGCAGATAATATTGTTGAGGAAGCAAGAATAAAAGCTGCTAAGTTAAAAGAAGATAATTAAAGTCATTCCTGACGAAACGAAGTGTAGATCAGGAATCTATTATTCTTGGTACTTTAATCTATAAATAAGACATAAAAAAACCTTCAGAATTTTCTGAAGGTTTTTTTTATATTGATAAGATTTAGAATCTTTTTTCTTTAATTCTAGCTTTTTTACCAGTTAACTGACGTAAATAGAAAATTCTTGCTCTACGAACTCTACCTCTTTTGTTAACCTCAACTTCTTCAATAAATGGAGAGTTTACAGGGAAAATTCTTTCAACACCAATACCTCCAGACATTTTTCTAACTGTAAAAGTTTCATTATGTCCAGCACCTCTTCTCTGAAGAACTACACCTCTATAATTTTGGATTCTTTCTTTGTTACCTTCTTTAATTTTGTAATGAACAGTAACAGTATCGCCAGCTTTAAATTCAGGAAAATCCTTTTTTACAGCGAATTCATTTTCAACAACTTTCATTAAATCCATCCTGATATACTATTTTAATAATTTTGTATTCAATTTTAACAGAGCGCAATATTACGAATATTTTTTGACAACTAATAACTTTTCACTTAAAAATTATAAGAAATTTAAAAACTTCTTCTTTAAACGAAGATGCAAATATCATAAAATATTTACAACAAACCAAAATGAAACTCGTATTTATATAATATTCAGCTTTATAATTAGTTGTGTATTTATGGTTACTTGCGAAGAGAGGTTTAAAACTGAAAAGAATAAAATATTCTTGTATGACTAAAAAAAGTCATAGACCAATATTCTGTGACTCCAGGTTTTAAGTTTTATGTTAAATTATTTGATAGGAAAATAAACTTTGGTTTCCCATTTATTTTGATCACGTTCTTTGGTTGGATCGGTGATATAACTTTCCCATGGTACACCTTCTACTTCTAATTCGTTATCTGTAATATATTTCTGAATTGTTTTGTATGTTGTTTGTACAGTATTATAATGTCCAAAATGCGAAGCCATTATTGTTTTTCCAGCAGGAATTTCAATCAATTTAATATTGTCTTTTGTGTCAATTTTTTCACTAATGGGTAAAGCGCATTCTAATATTACAAAACCTTCATCTTCACATGGATGATAAATAGCAAATGGAGCATCTGAAATTTCAATATTTTCATTTTTTAGAAAAGCCATTAAAGTAGTGTACATATCGAACATTCTATTCGTAATTTTATTCATATTACACTTCTCTTGTAAAGAAACAGCCACAATTCCTTTAAAATTATATTCTTGTATATCTCCCGTTCGTCCAACAGGGTCAGGTAATTTTTCAACGATAGTTTTAAAATTACTTAATCCTTTTTCAAATTGAGGTCCCATAGATTTATCCATAAATAAACCAAACCATCTTTCAATTGGATAAGAGAGAGTTCCTTCGAATGCCCATGTTATAAAAGTTCCTTCTTTGGCTTTTTCAAAATGCCAAATTACATCTGATTTCATACTCTGAGGCGCAATGAACTCAATTTCTGATTTTATAAGTTCGTTAGGAATAAATTCTCGAATTGTAATTTTACCTTCTCCAATAATATCACCTTTCCATGAGTATCCCGATCCTATAATTTCAGGTCTCATATGAACTTTAATTTCAGCATCAGGATCCATTTCAATCCAGGGATCCCAATTAGCTCTTTGATTCATATCTACAGCAGTTTGGAAAACAAGATCTTGCGATCTTTCTATCTGAACAGATCTTTCTACATGAAAATTTGATGGCAGAAACAAAGGGATAACTATAACTAAAGTTATGATTAGCAATAATAAAATACCAAGCCATTTTAAGAATTTCATATCTGTTGATTTTAAGGTTTGTATCAAATATAATCATTCTTAAAACAAAATTCCACCAGTAAAGTTTGATATAAAAAAAAGAACTGTCCGATTGAGCAGTTCTTTTTTTATATGTTTGAATTAAATCTTAATGTCCACCTTCTCCGACAACTTTAAATTTATCGCCGGTTTCTTCAATAATCAATTTATACCATTCTTCACTATAACCAGGTTGTTCAATTGCTGGTGTGATGTATTTATAGTTTTCAGGAACAGGACGTGCTTCTTTTATATTACCATCCATATATTTTGTAAATAAATAAGCATATAGTTTTTTCCAGCACTTTACGGTTTTGTTTCCTTGATTTACTGAATAGTCAGTTAAGAAATTGATTGCTTGCTCTGGATTTGTTTTATAAATTTCAGCAGCAGCTTTATCTATACCTTTAATTTCTTCAATATAGCTTAATTCCAGTTTATCCTGTAATTTCTGAATATCAGGAATCATGGCAGAATAACGAGTGTATGCAAAATTTGAAACCTGGTTAAATACCCAAAATGCTGAAGTTTCGCTAAATTCCATCATAGATCCATTTCCTTGGGCAAATGATTCTGGAATACGTATCATGCTTGTATACATTGGAGTATAAACAGTTGAGTAAGTATCATCAACGCCAAACCAAATAATTCCACCAACTGCGTCTGGTAACCAGCTACGGCTTTGTGTTACAAAAGAGAAACCTGTTTGTTGGGTTGAAATAGCTCTTTCATTAAAATATTGTTGTCCATCAACTTCCCAGTATAATGGTCTCCAACGTACAATATTACTGTAAGGACCAGCTCCAACATCTTTGGTCATATCCATTGGAGTATTTTGATAATAATCTCTCATCATGTTCATTACATCACGAACAGATAATTTTTTATCAGGTTTAACCCATAATGGCATTCTGTTTTCTAAGTTTTCGCCCATTGCATAGTCTTCGTATTTTTCCATTCCAGAAGCAACTCTGTTAAATCCAGCATAAACACGAGCTTCACAGAAACGAGCACCACCAAAATCAAGAGGAGCATATACATCAGAGAAACTAAAATCTTTTTTCTTTCCATCATAATATCCCATTTCTACTGCAAAATCATATACATCTGGTGCATGATATGTAGTTTGATTAGGATCATTAAAGTTATTCTCTTTTTGGAAAGGGAAAGTAGTGATACGTGCATGGTTAGCATGACCTGAAATATATCCATCAGGAATTTGACGAGCAACCCAAACAGCACCTGTAATGCCAGGACCTTTACCAATTAATTCCATAATCCATACTTCGTTTGGATCAGAAATAGAGAAAGACTCTCCAGAGCTATAGTATCCATATTTTTTAACTAATCCGCTCATAACTTTAATCGCTTCGCGAGCTGTTCTGGCTCTTTGAAGTGTTAAGTATATTAAACTTCCATAATCAATAATTCCGGTAGAATCTTGTAATTCAGAACGTCCTCCATAAGTAGTTTCACCAATTGCAAGCTGGTATTCATTCATATTACCAACAACATTATATGTATGTTCTACTTGTTCAATTTCTCCTAAGTATTTACCCGTATCCCATTCGTAAACTTTTAACATGGTTCCTTTAGGATAATCGGCTGCAGGCCAATGATAAAGTTCACCATATAAAACATGAGAATCTGCCGCATAAGTAATCATTGTTGAACCATCGGTAGATGCTCCTTTAGTGATTAGAAAGTTTGTACAAGCATTACTTGTATTTATTATCATTACTGATAATAGAGTGAGTGTAATAGCTAATAGTGTTTTTTTCATAGTTAATTTATTTATGTTTGATTTATTTAATTCTGAATTTGACAAAAATAGAAAAATTATTCAATGTTCAAAGACCAATTATAAAAGTTCAAAGAGTGTTGCGTTTTTTGCCATCTTTTATTTGTAATCTGGTGTTCTAAGACTAATGATTTATAGCATTAATTCAACAATTTTTTCTCTGTCTTCATCAGATAATTCATGTACCATACCGTTTATTTTGGTTTTAATCATCTGATCAATAATTTCATTTTTCTTTGTTGATGTAATATCTATATCGGATAATTTCACAGGGCATTCAATTGATTTAAAGAATTTTTCAAGTTGAGCAATTGTATCATCAATTGAATCAGTTGCAAATAATAATTTCCCAAGATTTTTAATTCGTTCAGGAATTCGATCTTTTTGTAGTTTTAACCAAGCGGGATATGCAATGGATAGAGTGGCTCCGTGTGGAGTATCATATAAATAAGAAATATTATGCCCAATATCGTGAACTCCCCAATCACCATTTTTTCTACCATGACTAGTCATTCCGTTTAATGCAGTAGTTGCAGCCCACATAATTTTCGATCTATATTCATAGTTATTAGGTTCTGATAAAACTTTTGGGGCATACTCTATTGCTTCCTGAATAATTGCAGCCACAAATCGATCTGATAATGTTGCATCACCATCGCCAAAATAGGCTTCTAAAGCATGTGCAATTAGGTCTACAATACCGTAGGCAGTATAGTTTTTAGGAACACTATATGTGAATTCAGGATCTAAGAACGAATGTTTAGGGTAGTTTAATGATGATACATATCCAATTTTTTCGTTTGTTTCGTGATTCTGTAATACTGCTGCACCATTCATTTCAGTACCGGTAGCTGCAAGTGTTAAAACGGCAATTAGTGGAATTGTTGTTTTTGGTTTGGCGTTATAATTCATTATAGTCCAAGCATCGAATTCATTAGCAATAGCTAGTGCTGTAATCTTTGCCGAATCAATAACGCTTCCACCACCAACAGCAACAATCACATCAATATGATTAAGTTTCCCAATTTTTGCAGCATCATTTACATCATCAACTATGGGGTTTGATTTAATACCTGAGTATTCAAATATTTCTGCATCAACTGACTTTAACTGATCAATAACATGATTGTATATTCCATTTTTTTGAATTGAACCTTTCCCATATATTAACAATACACGTTTCCCAAATTCAAGAACTGTTTCTCCTAAAATGTTTGTTACTCCTTTTCCAAAATGAAGTTTTGTAGGATTATATGCAGTAAAGTTTTCCATGTTTTATAATTCATTTATAGGTTCAAAATAAAGTGTAATAATTAACTTAAGACAAAAATAAGAAGAAATGGTTTAACGATTTATTGCTTTTAAATATTCTTATCATTTGATCAACTAATTATAGTATATTTACTTCCTTACAAAACATTAATTTCATGAGTATCTTACTTGCTGTTATTTTCTTTTTCTTTGTTATTCTGTTTGCTTGTTTACCTTTTTTTATAATTTACTTGATATCAGATTTGTTTGCTTTTTTATTAGAAAAGGTTTTTGCTTATCGAAAAAAAGTTATTGTCAAGAATTTAAAACAATGCTTTCCTGAAAAATCTGATGATGAAATTAAAAACTTATTACCTAAGATATATAAGAATCTTAGCGATAATATTTTAGAAGGAATAAAAGCATTCTCCATGACCCGTTGGCAAATCAAGAGACGTCATAAAATTATAAATCCAGAGCTTGTTGAAAATTATTACACTTTGGGAAAAAGCATTATTGCGGTTACTGGTCATTATGGTAATTGGGAGTGGGGAAGTTTATCGTCTGGTTTACAGACAAATTACAATATAGTAGCTTTATATAAACCCTTAAGTAATAAAATCATCGATAAATTTGTACGATGGAGCAGAGCTCGCTTTGGAACAGTTCTTGGTTCCATTGGAAATACATCTACAATTTTTAAGATGTTCGAAAATAAAACAACAGCATTCTTAATGGCAGCAGATCAAAGTCCTGGTAAGAAATATCAGAATAATGCTTTTTGGATTGAATTTTTAGGGAGAGATACTGCTTTTTTACATGGGCCCGAAAAATATGCAAGAGCAATGAATTATCCTGTCGTTTATATTGATGTGCAGAGACAAAGGAGAGGTTTCTATGAAATTGAACTGTCTGTTTTAGCTGATCATCCAAAAGATTTAGCTGAAGGTGAAATAACAGCTCGTTTTGCTAAAAAGCTGGAATCCGTTATTCTGAAAAAACCTTCTGATTGGTTATGGTCCCATAATCGTTGGAAATTAACCAGATAAATACATCTTATTAATTTTTTCTTGATATTTTTGTTCAATTACTTTTCTTCTTATTTTTAATGTGTTGGTTAGAGTTTGGTTACTAATATTAAATGTTTCAGAAAGTAAGGTAAACTTTATAACTTTCTCATATGGTGATAAATTGCCTTGAATTTCATCTAATCTTTCTTGAATAAAGTCAATAACTTTTTTGTTTGATGCAAGTGATTGCTTATCTGAAATATCTATATTAATTGATTGTTTTAAATCTTCAAATGAAGGAACTATTAGTGCACTTACATATTTTCTATTATCTCCAATTATTACTGCTTGCTCAATATACTTATCTTTAGATAATAACATCTCAATTTTCTGTGGCGAAACATATTTTCCTGTAGATGTTTTTATTAAGTCTGTTAAGCGATCTGTCATTACCAAATATTCATTATTTACAATATAACCTTCATCACCGCTTAAGTACCAACTATCCTGAAATACTTTTGATGTTTCTTCGGGCTTATTATAATAGCCCTTAAAAACAGTTTTTCCTTTAATCATTATTTCATTATGATCACTAATTTTAACTGAAACATCGGGCATGATACTTCCGCAATAATCGAAATTGTAAATATCAGATCTAAAACAGGAAACAGTGGCTGTAGTTTCTGTAGCTCCATATCCATAGTTAATGAAAATTCCTGCAGCATGAAAAAATCTTAGAATATGAGGATCAATAGCAGCACCAGCGCACGGCATAGCTTTAATATGACCTCCAAAAATTGATCTTAGCTTTTGTAAAACCAGCTTATCTGCAATTTTATGTTTAAATATTAAAGAACGAGGTGCTATTTTCGAATCTTTCTTATAATCAATGTACTGATGTCCTATTTTTAACGACCATTTAAATATTTGTCTTTTGATTACTGACCATTTTTGGGCTTCTTTTTGAATACCATCATATGTTTTTTCAAAAAACCTTGGTACTGCACACATAACAGTTGGTTTTATTTTGGGTAGCACCTCAATAACTTCGCGGGGATTTTCTAGAAATACATTGGTTGCTCCACAAAATAATAAAAAGTATGTCCATGTACGTTCAAAAACATGGCTTAGTGGAAGAAAACATAATGAAATATCTTGATCTGTTATATTAAGCCTTTCGTTGTTTATGATAAAAGCCTTAATAAAATTATCATGCCCCAACATAGCTCCTTTAGGTTCTCCTGTAGTTCCTGATGTATAAATTATAGTTGCTATGTCATCTGTCTTGATTTCCGTGACAACCTGATCAAGTTTATCTTCTAATGAACTATCAAGTGATAAGTTTAAGAAATCTTCCCAAACAATGAATCGATTATCTTTCAATTCATGATGTTCGTCGAATAATACAATTGTATGAAGTGTTTCGCAATTATTAAGTAACCAAAAGGCTTTTTCTATATCATCATGGATTCCCCAAAATATTAATTTCATTTTTGTTTCGTCAACAATATATTTAATATCATTTTGCGATGATGTTGAATAAATAGGAACTACAATACTTCTTATAGAAATAATTCCAAAATCTGATATGGTCCATTCAGGTCTATTAGGACTTAATATCCCTATTTTATCATTGTATCCGAATCTTAACGAAATTAGTGCCTTTGATACTTTGTTGGTTTGAAACAACAGATGATTCCAACTTATTGATTCATAATGGTTATTTTCGTTATTTTTATATTTAAAAACTGTTCGATCGCCGTAATGAGCAACCTTTTCTCTTAAGACTTGGGTTAAATTTTGAAGCATTAATTCAAATGTATTTTTATGACATCAGAAAAATAGTGCTTTTTATTAGAATATAATAATATCTTACGAATTAAAGTAAAATAAAAGCCTATTGTTCAATATTTTGCAAGAAATACTTTTTTCGAACAATGATCTAAGGTTTTGATAAGTAGATGATTAAACTAAACTTATTACTCCTCCAGAAGAATCTTTACTTGCTCCTGTAACGGATGATAAGCAATTGATTTTATTTTCTATCCTTAATATTCCTAATAATGCAAAAATGAGTGCTTCTTTAAATTCAATAATCTTTGCATCAGGAACAATAATTTCTGTGCTTGTTTTTTGTTTTATCAGATTAATTAGAAATTTATTATAAACACCGCCACCTGTAAATAGAGCCGTAGATTTTTTTTCATGATTTAAAGCATTGGCTGTTTGCTGAGCAATATGTTCATAAACAGTCCGTATTTTATCTTTGATGGATATTTCGGATGTTTCAAGCACTGGAATAAATGAATCAATGAGCCATTCTTTACCTAATGATTTAGGGTGTTCTTTATGATAATATTCTAAATTGTTAAGTTTATTTAGAAGCTCATCATCTAGTTTTCCTAGAAAACCTAATGCACCATTCTTATCATATTCATGTTCCAATTTATTGGCCAGATAATTTAATATAATATTTGCTGGGCAAATATCATAAGCCAATCTTTGAGTGTGATTATTATAAGAGATGTTTGCAAATCCTCCAAGGTTAACACAGAAATCGTAATTGTTAAAAAGGAGCATATCACCAATTGGTACTAAAGGAGCTCCTTGTCCACCGAGAGCAACATCTTTTGATCTGAAATCAGAAATAGTTGTAATATTGGTGCTTGTTGCTATTTCTTGACCATCTCCAATTTGAAGTGTAAAGTTTATCTCAGGTTGATGAAAAACGGTATGGCCATGTGAAGCAATCAAATCGATTTTGTAATTCGTATCTTTTAAAAAATCAATAACAGATTTTCCTATATATCTTCCAAAATCTTTATGGAGGATAGAAAGATCATAACCTGTAAGAACCGGAGCATTAGCTAATTTTTTTTTCCACTCCTCGGTATATTCAATGGTGTCTGATTTTAGAATATCAAAAATCCATTGGTCTTCATATTTAAAATCACAAAGAACAATATCAAGACCATCTAATGATGTTCCTGACATAACACCTATGGCTTTATATGACTTCATAATTTATTGATTATAATAATCCTGAATGGTATTGTAAATAGCTCTATCGAGCATTAAGTAAAGATTATCCGTTTGATTTTCTTCGGCAGGCAATATCTTCATCTCCGTATTATCAAATCCTTTGAGCAAGTAATTATTAATAGCTAAAGGATATTTAGGAGTTGTAACTCCAAGCCATTTCGCAACAGGAATAATACCTTCATTATTATATACAGTTACTTCCATTGTTAATTCAGGATAGCATACATTGTAATCAATATCCTCAAAAAGTTCCGGATTATCATCCCGTTTCTTTTTAGTAAGTGATTCAATATTAACTTCTACTTTAAAGTAAAACCTTGAATCACCTTTTCTTAATGCATCTCTAATATTCGTTTTAGGATAGCCATAATCATCGTATTTAACTTTTCGCATGAATGTATTAATGGGAAGGATTTCAACTTCAAGTTCACTTTCAAGCTTATCTTTTAAGGTATAATAAATTATGTGAACCAAGATAGCTTTTATTTTTTCATTGCCCGGATCATTATATGTTTTAATATTATCCATAAATGGTTCTAATTCAGTAATCTCTTCTGAAAAATCATTTGAAATATTTAAATTATAACTAAATAATGAGAATTGTTTGTTTCGAATATTTTGAGCAGATAAACTAAGACCTATAAATAGGAATAATGCTATAACAGATAATCTATTTAATGACATAAATATTTTTTTTAATGAAAAATGAATAAGAGTCTGTTTTACAAATTTAAAAATAAATATGAACATTCATTTTATTATAGAAAGTTATTTGGTTTAATCAATATATTAACCAAATGGTAAAATGCAATAAGCAGAAAATCAAACAAGTAAAAAATAAATATAGAAATACTTGTAAAATAATTTGGAAGTAAGATTAAAAAATATGTAACTTTGACCAGTTGGTTAAAACAAATAGTTAAACAATGTGGTTAAATTATATAGTTAATACATACAGTTTTATGAAAGAACATGAAATGAATACAGAACAAAAGATTCTGCATGCCGCCCGTGATGTATTTCAACAAAAAGGAATGGCAGGGGCACGAATGCAGGAGATTGCGGATAAAGCAGGAATAAATAAAGCTTTATTACATTATTATTACAGAACGAAAGATAAACTCTTTGAAAAAGTATTTGAAGTAGCATTTTCTTTATTTCTTCCTAAGGTTAAGGATATTATGATGTCGGATAAATCAATAATAGAGAAAATAAGTTTTTTTATTGATAATTATCTGGACCTTTTAAATAAACATCCATATATCCCGGGGTTTGTGATCAATGAACTAAATAGAAATCCTGAAATATTGGTAAGGTTGTTTGAAAAGAATGTACAGCTTGTAGAGAATAAAATGATTGAAAGACTTGACGCACAAATTCAAAATGAGGTTGAAAAAGGTATATTGAAGCCAATAAGTGTACAGAATTTAATGACAAGTGTTGTTAGTCTTTGTTTATTTCCAATTGTCGGAAAACCTGTATTAAAAGGTATTTTATTTAATAACGAGGAGAAGGCATATAAAGTTTTTCTAAAACAACGAAAAGAATTTGTAAAAGAATTTGTAATTAATTCAATAAAAGCGTGATGAATAAATTAGTATTTGTTTTTGTAATGATGGCAGGGGCGGTTTTTGCACAAGAAAATGCAATAACACTAGAACAATGCTACGAAAGTATGATGATAAATTATCCTTTGGTTAGTCAAACAGATTTGTATGAACAATCTAACCAATTAACGATAAAAAATCATCAGGCTGGATGGTTGCCATCCGCTGGTTTAAATGCAAAAGCAACCTACCAGTCCGATGCTATGGAAATATATGTTGCTAATTTTGGATTTGCCATGGATAAAGATCAATATCAGGCATCGATCGATATTAATCAGCTAATTTATGACTGGGGAAGAATAAAGTCGGCAAAACAATTATCCAATGCTGAGTTAAACGTTAATAAACAAAATGTTCAGGTTGAGCTGAATAAAGTAAAAGAACAAGTTAATTTATTTTATTTCTCAATTTTAATTCTACAACGTAACGAAGAGCAAATGAATACAATGCTTGCCGATATTGTAAGTAGAGAGAAAATGGTTGAGTCTGCTGTTAAAAACGGGGTGATGTTAAGCTCGGAACTAAATGTGCTAAAAGCTGAAAAACTTAAGGTAATGCAAAGTATAAATACCTTAATTAATCAACGTTTAGCAGCGATACAAGTTTTGGCAGAAATTACTGGTATGGACTTGAGTTCGGACTTATTACTTGAAATTCCAGATTTTGAGATGAATCATGCTGAAGACTTATTTAGGCCGGAACATCAACTCTTTGATCTTAAAGCAGAACAAGTTGACGTTTCAAGTAAGCTAATTTCTAAACAAAATGCTCCAATATTTTATTCATTTGCACAACTTGGATATGGAAAGCCGGGATTAAATATGGCTAATGACGAATTTGATTCTTTTTATATTATTGGTGTTGGTTTAAAATGGAATTTCTGGGATTGGAATCAAACCAAAAGAAAGAAAGAAATCACTTTGCTAAATAAAAATTTCATAAACACTCAAAGACAAACTTTCGACACGCAATTAAATATGGCACTTCATAATGAATTTGCAAATATTACGAGCTTACAAAGTAATATCGTGAGTGATAAAGAGATTATTAAATTGCGAGAAGAGGTAACTCAAAGTGCACGATCTAAACTTGATAACGGTGTAATAACTTCAACAGATTATATCATAGAATTAAATGCCGAAACGCAAGCGAAGATTAATTACGAAACACATAAAATTAAGTTAGTTCAGGCAAAAGCGAATTATCTATATATAAAAGGAGAGATTTAAAAACTTAAAATTTTGTCATCCTGAGCTTGTCGAAGGATGTAAAAGAACGACATAAAGATATAAACAAATGAAAAAGATATATTTAATAGCAATTCCAATATTGCTTGCAGCATGTAATGGAAATGAGAACGGATCGGATGCATACGGAAATTTTGAGTCAAAAGAAGTAATTGTGAGTGCCGAAGCGCAAGGGAAAATTATTGATTTAGATATTGAAGAGGGGCAAACAATAAAGCAGGGAGAATTCGTTGGTTGTATAGACACAACAATATTGGCGATACAAAAGGAACAATTAAAGGCGCAGAAATATGCAGTAGCATCGAAGCTTGCAAATGTAAAAGCTCAAATCGAGGTTCAAAAGGAGCAAAAAACGGTTGTTGAAACAGATCTTCAAAGAATAGAAAAGTTATATCAAGATAATGCTGCAACCAAACAGCAATACGACGATGTTAAAGGGAAATTTGATGTGTTGATTAAACAAATTGATGTAACAAAAACACAATTGGTATCTGTTCAGAGAGAAATGAATGTTTACGATAAGCAGATTAAACTTATGAATGAGCAGATAAGTAAAGCAAGAATTATAAATCCAATTCAAGGAACTGTTTTAGAAAAATACCTCGAAGAAAACGAAATAGCTATTCAAGGGAAAGCATTATATAAAATAGCTCGTTTAGATGAAATAGAATTACGTGTATATATTAGTGGGGATCAATTGCCATATGTTGAAATTGGTCAACAAGTCAAGGTTTATATAGATAAAAACGAAAAAGAGAACCAGGAATATGCAGGAGAAGTTTTCTGGATTTCTGATCAGGCTGAGTTTACTCCCAAAATTATTCAGACCAAAGAAGAGCGTGTGAATATGGTTTATGCTGTTAAGGTTCGTGTTAAAAACGATGGCAAATTAAAAATAGGAATGCCAGGCGAAGTATCTTTCAAAGAATAGTTATCAACGATCAATTAACAATGATTATGAAGGAGAGTGAACAAAATATAGTTGAGGTTAAAAATCTGAAAAAATCCTACGATAAAGTTGATGCAGTAAAAGGTGTTAGTTTTAATGTATCAAGAGGAGAATTGTTTGGGTTAATTGGTCCTGATGGAGCAGGTAAAACAAGTATTTTTAGAATCCTGACAACACTATTGTTTCCAAGCGAAGGAAATGTAAAAATGTTGGGATTAGAAGTAGTGAAAGATTATAAGAAAATACGAAATCATTTAGGGTATATGCCACAACGTTTTTCACTATATCAGGATTTATCGGTTGAAGAAAATCTGGCCTTTTTTGCCCGAATCTTTGGAACAACAGTCGAAGAAAACTACGATCTAATAAAAGATATTTACGTTCAGATTGAGTCTTTCAAGACTCGATTAGCTGGAAAACTATCGGGGGGAATGAAACAAAAACTGGCACTTTCTTGTGCTTTAATTCATAGTCCTGAAATTCTGATCTTGGATGAACCTACAACAGGAGTTGATGCCGTTTCGCGAAAGGAGTTTTGGGAAATGCTTATTCGATTAAAAGAAAAAGGTATTACTATTTTAGTATCTACTCCTTATATGGATGAAGCGAATATGTGCGATCGTGTAGCTTTAATTCAGGAAGGTAAAATCATGTCAATTGATTCACCAAAAAATATTATTGCAGAATTTGGTCGTCAGTTGTGGGCAGTAAAATCGAACAATATTTATAATTTGATTAATGATTTAAGAACTTGTGATACTGTTGATACTGTATTTCCTTTTGGCGAATATTTGCATTTAACATGTAAAGACGAAAAACTAAATCAGGAAGAGCTTATTGATTTCTTAGAAAAGAAAAATCATACAGATATAGAAATCAATAAAATTGAGGCCAACATTGAAGACTGCTTTATGCAATTTATGAGAGGATAAAATTTAAAATTATGTTACAGCATATTTTAGTAATAGTAATGGTAATTGCATTTATTGGGTTCTTAACTACTATAGGAATTAGAAATGCCATTAACAAAGAGGATTCAAAAGGTAAATCACCTATTAACAAGTATTTATTTTTAATATCTAAATCTGCTTATTTCACACCTTGGGTAATGATAATTATAGAAGCTATAAAACCAGGAACTTTTAATTTCTATCATTCAGAATATTTAGCTTGGATTGGGATTCTTTTGTGGGTAGCTGGATATTCTTTGATGTGGATAAGTTATATTCAGTTAGGAAAGAATACACGATTTGGATTACCTGAAGGAGATTCGAAATTAGTAACATCGGGTATTTATAAGAATTGCCGACATCCAATGTATGCAGGATTATATTTAATGATTATTGGCATAACATTATTTATTCCGCATTGGATAGTAATTACCTGCTGTGTTGTAACAGTAATTATTCATCACCTGATAATGCTAGCCGAAGAAAAGTTTATGGCTGAAATATTTGGCGAAGGTTGGAAAATTTATACAAAGAATTCAAGAAGGTATTTATTATGGTAAATCAGAATAGTGAAAATATAATTCAGGTAAAAGACCTTGTTAAAAAGTTCGGAAGTTTTATTGCTAATGATCATCTTACTTTCGAGGTAAAGAAAGGAGAAATATTCGGGTTTCTTGGTGCAAATGGAGCAGGAAAAACTACGGCTATTCGTATTCTTTCAGGATTATCATTTCCGACATCTGGAGAAGTAATGGTTGCAGGTTATGATGTTTATAAGGAGCGCGAGAAAGTGAAAAAGAACATCGGATATATGAGTCAGAAGTTTTCTCTATATGAAGATCTTACAGTGAAAGAAAATATCCGATTTTATGGTGGAATTTATGGTTTATCGAAATCTTATATTAAAGAAAAAACCGACGATTTATTAGATCGTTTACAAATGACTAAAATAAAAGATTCCTTAGTAGGTTCTTTGCCTTTGGGATGGAAGCAGAAGATTGCTTTTTCGGTAGCTATTTTTCATAATCCCAAGATTGTTTTTCTTGATGAACCTACAGGAGGTGTAGATCCTATAACACGTCGTGATTTTTGGGAAATGATTTACGAAGCTGCCGATTTAGGAATTACAGTTTTTGTTACTACCCACTATATGGATGAAGCAGAATATTGCGATCGGGTTTCTATAATGGATCGGGGTAAAATAGAAGGTTTAGATACTCCCGGAGGATTAAAAAGACAGTTTAATGCTAACAACATGGACGAGGTATTTTTGAAAATAGCTCGTTAACAATAATAATTTCCCTTTTGAAAAGGGACTAATGGGATTGAAAAAGAATAAATTAAAACAAAATGAAAAGGTTTTTAGGATTTGTTAAAAAAGAGTTCAATCATATATTCAGGGATCCACGAACAATGCTCATATTATTCGGAATGCCTGTAGCCCAGATATTAATTTTTGGCTATGTAGTTTCAAACGAAATTAAAGATGTTAAAATCGGTGTTTATGATAAATCAAAAGATCATGTAACACAGGAGATTGTTAATAAAATTACTTCATCAGGATTTTTTATTTTACAAGATCATTTAGAATCTGATAAGGAAATTGACAAAGCATTAAAGCGTGGAATTATTCGGGAAGTAATTGTATTTGAGAAAAATTTTGCTAAAAAACTTGAACGTGAAGGAAAAGCGGGAATACAAATTATTGCCGATGCTTCGGATGCTAATACTGCCAACATTGTAGCTAACTATACTCAAGCAATTATTAGTAGTTATGCAAAGAATGAATTGTTTGCTCAGGGATTACCATACGAGATAGTTCCTGAGGTAAGAATGCTATATAATGAAGAGCTAAAAGGAGTTTATATGTTTGTCCCCGGGACTATGGCATTGATATTAATGCTGGTTTCTGCAATGATGACATCTATTTCTATTGCTCGGGAAAAAGAAATGGGTACTATGGAAGTCTTATTGGTTTCACCTTTAAAACCATTACCAATTCTTATTGGAAAAGTAATTCCTTATATGGTATTATCATTTTTTAATGCAATTGCTATTATTGCATTAAGTTATTTCGTTTTTGAAATGCCAATACAAGGAAGTTTAGTTTTCTTATTGCTTGAAACGATGTTGTTTATTTTTATGGCTTTATCGCTTGGTATTTTAATCTCGACAGTAGCGAACAGCCAAATGGTAGCTATGTTCATATCCATGTTTGCTTTAATGTTACCAACAATGTTACTTTCAGGATTTATTTACCCAATAGAAAATATGCCAAAAATACTACAATGGTTGAGTGCTATCATGCCACCAAAGTATTTTGTTACAATAGTAAAAAATATTATGGTAAAAGGATCAAGAATAGATGCAGTTTGGAAAGAGACGGTGGTAATAGCAGGTATGACAATATTCTTTCTGGTTATGAGTATTAAGAAATTTAAAGTGAGATTGGAGTAAATATACAGAGAATTTTTTAAAGAAAAACTGTCATTCCCACGCAAGTGGGAATCTTATAAAAGAACGCAAAGAGAGCATAAAGAGATTCCCGATCTCAGTCGGGAATGACAAAAAGAAAGAAAAATGAAAAAGATCAAATATATATTACAGAAAGAGTTTACCCAGATATTTAGGAATAGAACCATGATTCCTATCATATTTGGTATGCCAATTATTCAAATGCTCATTTTAGTGAATGCAGCAACTATGGAAATGAAATCCATTGATATGTTTGTTGTTGATAAAGATGTGTCTTCTTTTTCGCAAAAATTGGTAAGTAAATTTAAAGGATCCCCTTTTTATAATATAACTGGAGTATCATTTTCAATAGATGAGGCTAACAGAGCAATTGAGAAAAATGAAACAGATATAATTTTACATATACCTTCAGGATTTGAAAAAGAGTTGATACGAGAAAATAAAGTTGAAGTACAACTATTAATTGATGGAATAAATGGAACAGCAGCGAATCTTGTAAATGTGTATTCTACATCTGTAATTTCTGATTTTAATCGGAATGTTATTGTTGATATTACTAAAATGCCAGAAGTGGCTAACTTAAATCCAATAAAAGTTGAGACATCCTTTTGGTATAACCCTGAATTAAACTATAAGATTTATATGTTACCAGGAATCTTAGTTATTCTTGTAACCATTGTTAGTATGTTTTTAGCTGCTATGAATATAGTGCGTGAGAAAGAAATAGGTACTATCGAACAACTGAATGTAACTCCTATAGGTAAATTCGAATTTATTGTTGGAAAACTGGTTCCATTTCTAGTCATTGCTTTAATTGAACTTGCCATTGGTTTAGTCTTAGGAAGAGTGTTTTTTGAAGTGCCAATGGTTGGTAGTATAGGGTTATTGTTCGGATTTACAATTGTTTATGTTTTAGTAGTCCTTGGAATAGGCCTTTTTATTTCGACAATATCTTCTACTCAACAACAGGTTATGTTTATATCCTTCTTTTTTCTGCTCGTTTTTATTCTGATGAGTGGAATATTTACTCCAACGGAAAGTATGCCTGTGTGGGCACAGAGAGTAAATATTATTAATCCATTTTATTACTTTATGAGAGTTATTCGTATGATTTTATTAAAAGGATCGGGATTTTGGGATATTTCATATGAATTTTTTAGCTTAACAGTTTATGCAGCTATCATGTTAAGCTTATCAGTTTGGAGGTATAGGAAAGTAGCGTAATTATTTTAAGATAGACGATAAACAAAATAGGACTTTAAACTATTTCCTTTTATCTTTTGTCATGAATGCTTATTTTTATCTTTAAATTCAATTTTAAGAATCATGTTACAAAAGGTATTAGATTTTATTAAAATTGATGTTTGGCGTATTTCATTTAAAGAGATGCCTAAATATCAGATTATTCTAATCAAGTTTTTAAGAATACTACTTCTTGCATTTCGAGGATATGAAGAGGATAAGGTAAGTTTACGTTCATCGGCTTTAACATTTTATTCCATGTTATCGGTTGTGCCGGTAGTTGCAATGACACTTGGAATATCAATTATAGCAGGAATTGAAAAAAATTTAATTAACTATCTGAATGAACAGTTTGCAGGTCAGCAAGAGGTATTGGATTGGATTATCAAATTTGCACATTCGTTTTTAGAAAATACTAAAGGAGGATTTATTGCCGGTGTTGGATTCATTATTTTAATATGGACTGTTATGAAAGTCTTCGGTAATATTGAAAGCTCGTTCAATGCCATTTGGCAGATACGTAAAAGCAGAAACTGGTTTAGAAAGTTCAGCGATTATATTTCGATGTTAATTATTGCGCCAATTTTATTGGTATCATCAAGTAGTGCGACTGTTTTTATAAAAACCAGCATGGAACAATTAATTGCTGAGATATCAATTTTGAGTATGATTGGGCCATTAATTTTCTTTTTTATTAAACTAATACCGTATGTGCTTATATGGTTACTATTAACCATGGTATTTATGGTAATGCCAAATACAAAAGTAAATTTTAAATCAGCATTTATTGCAGGAATTATATCAGGAACTTTATTTGTATTTGTTCAATGGTTGTATTTGTATTTCCAAATCGGTGTATCAAAATATAATGCCATTTATGGTAGTTTTGCTGCTCTTCCATTATTTTTAGTTTGGATGCAAACAAGTTGGTTAATTGTCTTATTTGGTGCTGAGATATCTTTTGCTGTACAGAATGTTGAAAAGTATGAATTTGAACCCGATACGCATAATTTAAGCCAGTTTAGTTGGCGTGTACTTACATTAATGGTTGCTCACTTATTAGTAAAGAATTTTGCTAATGGAGAGAAGGCAATGACAGCCCAAGAAATAAGCAAGCGACTCGAAATACCTATTAGATCGGTAAGAGAGATTTTGTATAAGCTTATTGATAGTAATATATTATCTGAAGTAAATACACAATACGAAAAAGAAGTGGCTTACCAACCGGCAGTTGACACTAATATTATAACCATTAGTTATGTTCTAAATGCAGTAGATCATAGTGGTGCGGATAAAATTTTGGCTATAGCATCATCTGAGAAGAATCAGATTATTAAGATTTTAAATGACTTTGATATTGCCATTCAAAATGCAAAAGGTACCATGTTACTGAAGGATATTAATGCATAAATTTTGAGATTAAAAAATCATTTATATCTTTGTATAGATTAAAATAACAAAATGAGAAGACAAATATTAAATACAAATTGGTGGTGGCATACTGTTAAATTAAACAAACAGGATGTGATCTAACTTTGTATTTATAAAATATTATCAAGGCCGTAGGTTATACCTGCGGCCTTTTTTTATTTAAAAAATTAATGATGTACAATTATCAATATATAATCTGGTGGCGACGTATTCAGTTTCTATGGCGTAGTTGAGATGAAATAACTACAAATAGACTTTTCTATAGTTTAAAACTTTAGAAAAGCATTAAATCATAAAAAACAATTTATAATAATTAAAACTTAACAAAATGAATACACATACAATAACAACAGAAAATACAACAGAGGTAAAAAAAGGATATTTTGGAGAATTTGGTGGCATGTTTGTTCCTCCGGTATTAGAACCAAAGCTCTTAAAGTTAGCAGAAGTATTTGAAGAGCTGAAAGAAAATGAGAAGTTTATCAACGATTTTAAATATTACTTAAATCAGTATGTTGGACGTCCTTCGCCACTATATTTTGCAGAACGTTTATCAGATTATGTGGGTAGTAAAATATACCTAAAACGAGAAGATTTAAATCATACGGGGGCACATAAGATTAATAATACCATTGGGCAAATTTTAGTTGCCAAATATATGGGAGCTAAAGAAATTATAGCAGAAACAGGAGCAGGGCAACATGGAGTTGCCACGGCAACAGCTGCGGCATTATTCGGCATAAAATGCAAAATATTCATGGGTAAAAAAGATGCCGAGCGTCAGCAACTAAATGCTTATAGAATCAAACTCTTAGGATCTGAATTTATAACTACCGACAGAGGAACAGCAACCTTAAAAGATGCTGTTGATGCAGCTTTAGAGTATTATATTGAAAATCCTGATTCTTTTTATATTTTAGGATCGGCAGTAGGGCCACATCCTTATCCAACAATGGTTCGTTTTTTTCAAAGTGTAATCGGAACAGAAGCACGTAAACAGATTTTAGAGCAGGAAGGTAAGTTGCCTGATTCAATTTTCGCTTGTGTTGGTGGAGGATCAAATGCTATAGGTTTATATTCAGGATTCTTGAATGATAAATCAGTTAAAATATATTCGGCCGAAGGTGGAGGAGAAGGATTAATACCCGGAAGAACAGCTTCTACTTTGGTTATGGGTAAACCAATGGTTTTTCAGGGAACATATTCGTACTGCGTTTCAGATAAAGAAGGTAATCCTATGGATACTTATTCAATTGCAGCCGGCTTAGATTATCCGGGAGTTGGTCCTGAGCATGCATTTTTGAAAGAATCAAAGAGAGCTGAATATCATTGTGTAACAGATAATGAGGCTATTGAAGCATTTAAAATGCTTTCTGCTTTAGAAGGAATTATTCCAGCTATTGAATCTTCACATGCTGTGGCTTTAGCAATGAAATTACTTAAAAATAAGAAGCAGGTGAGTATTATTAATTTATCAGGTAGAGGAGATAAAGATGTTGATCGAAATATGATATAATGTAAACTTTAAACAGCCATTAAAAATTAGTCGGCGGGTGATTATCTATTTAGATCTATCCAGACAATAAATCAAATTGTTTATACATTGGAAAGTTACCCGCTGACTTGTGTGTTTATGGATGAATGGAATAACTGGATGTTCATTAATTTCAGTTATCCAACATTCCATTCTTTCCTTATTTCAAATATCCGAAAGATATGGTGTGAGTTGTTAAATAAGAGTAATTTTGAGTAATTAAATTGGCAGATCTTGGGAAAGATTACACCGAGACTGTTAGGTTTATGTTCGTGTGCTTGCGGATTTTAATTTTACGTAAAACATGTTGGATAACACATTATTTTGAGGGTCACTTTTTCATTTTTCCAGGAATAAATAAGTGAATACTTGTTTATTAACCAGAATATATATTGTGAGTAAATTTATTGTTATTAAAACCGAAAACAAATACAAAAAAGTATTTATTGATGATGTACTTTATTGTAAAGCCGACGGTGCATATACCAAGTTTTACTTTAAAGATAAAAAAGAATTTTTATGTGCTAGATTATTAAAAGAAGTTGAGAAAGAATTAAAACACTTTAATTTTTTTAGAATTAACAGAACTTACTTGGCTAACCTTAACCATTGTTGTGAAATACATAAGAATGGTAATGTAGAAATTGAGTTTCTAACAGGAAAAAAGTTACCTGTTAGCCGTTCAAAGTGTAAAGAATTAGTAGAGAGATTTTATGTTTATTCATAAAACAATACTGCTCATTCGTAAAGTAGTGTCATTTACAAAGTCTTTTAATAATTGCTTTTGCACGCGAAAACTTATTGTAAACTTTGATTTGATAACTTTTTTATTATTAATTTAAAATTTACAACTATGAAAAAATTAGAAATGAATCAAATGGAAAAATTACAAGGTGGCGGAACACAGGATTGGTGTGATGCTATTGATGGCTTAGGCGGAATAGCTTATATTGATTCATTAGGAGATCCTATGGGTGGATATATCGGAAACTTATATGGATCATACTGTATGTAAAATTTACTAAATATAGAGTCTTTATGATTTTTATAAAGACTCTATTGTAATTATAAAAACTATGAAGAAAAGCTTTTTGTTTATATTATTGGTTGTCACTTGTCATGTTGTTTATGGACAGTTAGAAGTAGAAGCTTGTATTAAGGATAATAAAAATGATCTTATTCCATTTGCACATATATCTGTAAAGAATAAACCCTTAGGTACATGTGCCAACGAAAAAGGGTATTTTAGGTTTATTGTAGATTCAGCTTATATTAACGATACTATAGTTATTTCCAATATTGGCTATAAAAATTATTCGTTTACCTTAAATAGTTTGAATGCAAGCGATAGTATATTTTATTTAGAACCTGCTAATTACGAGTTGAAAGCTGCTGTAATAATAAATAATGCACCAACAGCCGACGAAATTATTAAACGAGTTATAAAGAATTATGGAAGGAATTATCCTAGAACTGGTTATCAGGCTAAAGCTTTTTTTCAGGATATTGTATATAATTATGCCATAACAGCAGAGCAAGAAGTAGTGCGTATGACGGAAGCTGCTATTACCATGCAGGAGTTTGGAGTACAAACAACAAAAGAAGTTAAGTTTAGGGTTGATGAATTGCGTAATTCAGAGAACTTTATCGAAACCGATAAAAAAATGGAATGGGTTATTCGCTTAGGCTTTGGAGGTTTGCAAAATCCTGTTTTGGAAATGTATAACGAATTTAATATAAGTAAGAAAGAGTATTTTAGAACTTTTCTGGAAGAGAATGATGTTTCACTTGAGAGTATAGAATTTTTAGATACGTTACCTGTTTATGAAATAAAGTTTATTCCAAATACTCAGCGTTCAGGCTTTATATATGATTATAAAATTTATGTAGATACAAAAGAGTATGCTATTTTAAAGGAGGATTTTAATGTAACAATAACTCCTCAGTTTCAGGAAATATTGGGAACTAATAAACCTGCTTGTAGAAGAAAAATAAAATGGTATAAAAAAATAGATAAAAAGTATTATCCTTATTTGATTGAATATCTTGCAATGGTTAAAGATCAAGGGTATAAACCAATAAAAGATAATCATTTTATCAGGCATAGTTTTATTATGATGAATGAAATTATACCTAAAAGCAAAGATTTTAAGCGCATAAAATGGCGCGAAAAAGAAGATGAAAACGATTTGCTTTACAACAGGGAATTTACATATAATGAAGAGTTCTGGGAAAATTTTAATGTTCTATATACTCAAGAAGAAGTAACCCAAGCAAAACAAATTCTTGAAAAAGAACAAGCAGCTAAGAATCAAATTAATGAGAATAGTAAATGAACAACTTATTTGCAAAACTGAAAGCAGTTAGTTTTAGAGAGTATTTTTTATCGTATGCCCTGTTAAATGCTTTATTTCTTTTTTTATTGTATAGTGTAATTGCCGATCCAATAGCTTATGTTGGCGATAGTTCTAAAACAATAAAGGCTTATAATATTTTTACCACGGTAATGTATTTTATTTCCCCGTTTTACGAGTATCTAAAAATATTTATCATAGCTAAGCTTATACAAAAAGGTACAGATCGTGTATTGGGTATTAAATCAGACATTAAAATTATTATATTAATTGTACTAACTGCACAGTTTAGTATGTTGTTGGCCGATATGGTAAAGGCTGTATGGCTTTTGTTTGTACAAACAGATTTACCAATGCACGATAGAAAGCAATTTGTTCCTCTTTCTTTATTTAGTTTATTCGAAAGAAGCAATATTAAACCAACCTATTTCTATCCTTTAAAATTGGCAAATATATTTGAAGTGCTATACTGGTTTATTTTAGCATTAGGTATTGGTCATATGTTTAAAACATCCGTAAAAAAAGGATTTATTATTGTTTTAAGAACTTATGGAGTACTTATACTCATTATATTATTTTTAAAATTAGTCTTCAATTATTTCTTCTTCGGCTTATAATATGAATCACTATAAACGAATTATCTTTTATTTTTTATTCTTTATTATAGTTTTCTTTGCTATTCAAGTTATAATAAAGCATTTTTATATTTCTGAAAGTTTATTGTACGAGCATTTGTCTGAGAACTTTTCAGAATCAAGTGTTGCTGAAAAAATAGAGAATTACGAAAAAGTTACTTTTTTGCAAATCATAATACCGGTTATTTTCTATTTTTTTCGATTTGTTTTAATTGCTGGTTTTGTTTCAGCTACATTATTCTTTTATAATATCAGGTTTAAATTTGGAAGAATAATATTACTTACAATACTGGCTGAATATACTTATATTCTTAAACAAGGGATCAAGTTGTTTTGGTTTGGAGTAATTAAAAATGACTATTCATTAAAAGAATTTTACCACTTTAATTGGGATACCATATCTGCATACATAGATATATCTGAGTTGGAAATATATTTTAGAGTGCCCTTAAATACTGTTAATCTTTTTACTGTATTGTATGTGTTTGTTTTGGCTTATTTATTAAGTAAACAACAAAATATAAAATACTTAAGGAGTCTTAAAATAACAACTTTGGCATTTGGGGCAGGCCTTATTTTATGGATTTTACTGAGTATGTTAATATTAATTCTAATGAGCTAATGATGTTAAAAAGAGTAGTGATAATACTATTTGCTTTTGTGTTTATAACATTAATGACAATAATAATTGTTAAAGACAATAAAAGTATTTCAGATAAGACCGATGTTTTATTACCCGATGTTACTTTAAATGGAATAAATTCATCTGATGTAGTATTGAAAAAAGAATTAGAACTTAAAAAGCCAATTGTATTATCGTTTTTATCGGTAGAATGTAGCCATTGTAAATTTCAAGCAATGGATATTTACAATAATTCTGATTTATATAAAAATGTAAACCATATTGTAATTGTTGAGAATCATGATTCTCTTAATGTGTTTTTAGAAAAAACGAACCTTCATAAAGGAGATGGCTATAAATTGACCTATGCCGGGTTTGAGACCATTGATGGCTTTAATATTAAAGGATTTCCTTCTACCTTAATATTTGCAGAAGGTGTTTTGCTTGAAGAAATCTCGGGAGAAATGAAAGTTGAGAAACTAAACTTAAAAATTAGAGAGTGCCTAAATCAAGATATATAAAATCACTTGAATTACAACATGACCAATCAGATTGCGGAGTAGCTTGTCTAAAATCTCTGGTAGTTTTTTACGGAGGTAATATTTCTCTTGAAAAATTGAGAGAAATGAGTGGTACATCAAAACAAGGAACTTCGCTGTTGGGTTTGTACCAGGTAGCCAACCAGATTGGTTTTAATGCCGAAGGTTGCGAAGCAGATATACAGGCATTAATAAAACACAATAAACCGGTAATATTACATGTAACTATTAATAATAGTTTACAGCATTATGTAGTATGTTATGAATATAAAAATGGTCAATTTATTATTGGTGATCCTGCCAAAGGAATAGTTTATTATTCAAAAGAAGAGTTGGAAGATGTGTGGACTTCAAAAGCTTGTCTTACTCTTGAGCCTGATGAATCTTTTCAGAAAGCAGAAAATGTTAAAGCAGAAAAGAAAGCATGGTTTAAAAACTTGTTAAAAGAAGATTATGAAATACTGGCTGTTAGTATTGTTGTGGGGATGCTTATTTCGGTTTTGGGCATGGTTATGGCTGTTTTTTCTCAAAAATTGATTGATGAAATACTTCCATCTAAAGATTTGCAGAAATTGATTTTAAGTATTGTTTTAGTTGCTTTTTTACTTGTAATAAGAACAGGGTTTGTCGCTATAAGGCAGTTTTTATTAATAATCCAGAGTAAACAATTTAATAATCGCATTATTCATTCTTTTTACAATGCACTTTTGTTTCTTCCAAAGTCATTTTTCGACACTCGAAAAATTGGCGAACTGGTAGCCAGGTTAAACGATACAACCAGGGTTCAGAGGGTTATTACACAAATTGCAGGTAATTTTATTATTGATTGTTTAATAGCAATTACTTCAATTATATTCTTGTTTATTTATTCTTGGCAAACAGGTTTAATTGCTGCTTTCAGTATGCCTTTTTATTTTTTCATTATTTTTAGATTTAATAAGAAGATTATTATATCGCAAAAAGAGCTTATGGCAGCTTATGCACATAGCGAAAGCAATTATGTAAGTACCATGTCGGGTATTGCCGAAATAAAAAACTTTAATAAACAACTATCTTTTGCAGATTTAAATAAGCGTATTTATGGCGCTTTTCAGGATAAAGTATTTAGTCTCGGAAAAATAAATATTCGTTTAAGTTTTATTGCAGGTTTTACAGGAGTTGTGTTTCTAAGCTTTGTTTTGATTTATAATTCATACCTTGTTTATACTGATAAAATACTTATTGGAGGCTTGATGGCAATTTTAGGAATTTCCACAACCTTATTACCCTCAATTAGTAATTTGGCTCTTGTTGCAGTTCCCTTAAACGAAGCAAAAGTAGCATTTAACAGGATGTTCGAATTTACCAGTGTATCACCGGAAAGTGATGTCTTAAATGGTATAGATGAATTTAATTTCGAATGCCTGGACATTAAAGATTTAGCTTTTCGATTTCCCGGACGCAAAAGAGTTTTGGAAAACATTAATATTCACCTTAAGAAAGGAGAATTAGTGTCAATTGTAGGAGAAAGTGGTTGTGGTAAAAGTACATTAGGATATTTGTTGCAAAAATTTTATACTCAGGAATCAGGCAATATTATTATTAATAGTAACTCTTTGTTGCAAAATATAAATGCAAGTACTTGGCGTAATGTTATTGGAGTTGTTCCACAAGATATTCATATCTTTAATGGAAATGTAATTGATAATATTTGTTTGAGTAGTTCTAAAGAGGAAACAGAAAATGGATTAAGTTTTATTCAGGAATATGGATTTGTTCGGTTTATGAATGAATTGCCACAAGGCCCTTTTACTTTAGTTGGAGAAGAAGGAATTAATTTATCGGGTGGGCAAAAACAATTAATTGCTTTAGCAAGAGCGTTGTATAAAAAACCTCAATTGCTTATTCTGGATGAAGCAACTGCGGCAATGGATCGTAAAACAGAACGTTTTGCAATAGAATTAATAATGAAATTGAAAACGAAAATATCTGTGATGTTTATTTCGCATCGATTGCATATTTTACGTGATATTAGTGATAGGATTTATGTTTTAGAAAATGGTTGTGTAGTTGCAGAAGGGCAACATAGTGATATTTTGCAATCGGAGAATCTCTATAGTGATTTTTGGAACGAACTGGAATTAGCTTAAGTAATTAAAGTATAAAAGAGAAAATAAGTGTTTAAACTTTATTACATAGAAGAAATTTTTCATTCTTTAAAACAACATAAGTTAAGAAATGTTTTAACTGGTTTTGGCGTTGCTTGGGGAGTATTTATTCTGGTTTTATTGCTTAGTGCAGGCGATGGTTTGCAAAAAGGAGTTATGAAATTATTTGGAGGATTTGCTCAAAATAGTTTGTGGATATATGGTGGGCAAAGTTCTACCATCGAAATTGGAATGACTGCAGGTAAGTCTATTATATTTACAGAAAAAGAAACAGAATTATTAGAACAACGATACCAGGAAATTGAAGCTATTTCGCCGGAAGTAAGTTTGACAAATTCGATTGTAAGTTTTGAGGAAAATTATGGAGTATATTCAATAAAAGGAATTGGAGAAGATTATTTTAGAATAAAGATTCTAGGTGTGGAACAGGGGAGGTGTTTTAATTATTATGATAATATTGAAAAACGTAATGTAGTAGTAATAGGTAGTAGGGTAAAAGATATAGTGTTTAAAGAGAGTGAGGCTGTGGGGCAGTTTGTAAATATTGCAGGAGCATGGTTTAAAGTAGTTGGTGTTTTAAATGAAGGAACTTTGTTTAATCAGAATCAGCAAGATGCTGTTTATATACCTTTTAATACAATGAAATCTGTATTTAACCAGGGGAACGAGTTTACAGTATTTGGTTTAACATTAAAGCAGGGGACAAGAACAAAGGGTTTCGAAAAAAAAATTAAAAAGTATTTAGCTAATCGGATAAAATTTGATGAGTCGGATAAAAAAGCTTTGTTTATTATGAATTTTGATGAGCAAATTAAAACATTCGATAAATTATTTAAAGGGCTTAAAGTTTTTTTAGGTTTTATTGGAGTTTGTTTGTTGTTAAGTGGTATTATTGGTATTGGGAATATTATGCTGATTGTTGTTCGCGAACGAACGAGAGAAATTGGAATAAGAAAAGCTGTTGGAGCCAAATCAAAAGCTATTATCATGATGATCTTATCTGAATCAGTGGCTATTACTTTTATTGCAGGGCTTGTAGGTTTGTTGTTAGGTGTTGGAGTAACAAGTCTTGTAAATTTGGTAATGAGTCGTGTCTATGCTAATGAAGATGTATTAATTTCAAGCTTTAATATTAACTTCTCAGTTGCAATAACAGCTATGTTTTTGATTATTATATCGGGGTGTATAGCAGGATTGTATCCGGCACGAAAAGCGGCGGAAATTATGCCGGTTGTTGCATTAAATTATGAACAAGATTAAATAAAGATATATGAGAAAAGTAGCAATTGTAGTAGTGTTTTTTGTAATAGCAGGATTTACATTTGGAATAGTTAGTTTAAAACAAAAATCAAAGGAAAAATTAAAAAATATTGAAACGGTTCAGCCAAAAATAGCAACCGTAATTGATAATCGATTAATTTCAGGAGTTTTACTCCCGGCAAAAGAAATTACCATAAAATCGCAAATATCTGGAATTTTAGAAGAACTTTATGTTCATGTTGGAGATAAAATAGATAATGGAGATAAAATAGCAAGAATTAAATTGGTTGCCGATCCCAATAATGTTGAAATTGCAGAAAAGAATCTAAAAACAGCTAAAATTAGATTTGAAAACGAGAAATTAAATTTTGAAAGATCAACACATTTACATAAAAATGATTTTATTTCTGATGCGGAGTTTGAAGAGGTTCAAAAAAACCTTAAAATAATTGAAGAGGAGTATTTTTCAGCCAAAAATCAATTGCAAATTATTCGCGAAGGATTTTCTTCCGGACAAAAAGAGGTTTCAAATATTGTAAAATCAACATCATCAGGTACAATCTTGGAGTTACCTTTAAAAGAAGGGGCTTCGGTAATTGAGCGTAATAATTTTAACGAGGGCTCAACCATAGCTTCTATTGCAGATTTAGATTACTTGGTTTTTAAAGGAAATGTAAACGAATCCGACATTATATATTTAGAAAAAGATCAAGAGTTTGATATTACCATAACAGCATTAAAAAATGCAAAAACAAAAGCAAAGCTTTCGGGAATATCTCCTAAAGGCACTCAGCAAAACGGGATTATGAAATTTGAAATTGAGGCTAGTGTTGTTATTCCGAAAGAAACAAAGATGCTTAGATCAGGTTTTACAGCGGTAGCAGATATTATTCTAAATAAACGAGAAAATGTGCTTACAATAGAAGAAAGAAACTTGCAATTTAATAATGATACAGCATTTGTGGAAATTGTTGATTTAAACGGAGAGCTAAGAAAGCAAAATATAAAAACAGGCTTGTCCGATGGATTAATCATAGAAGTTGTTGAAGGCTTAACATTAAAAGATAGAATAAAAGTTATTTAAATTGAATCTATAAAGAACTATCAGCCATAGAGGAAATAATATCTGCTATTGAATCATCTCGTGCATTGGCATTAGCTATGAAACTGTTGAAGAATAAAAATCAATTGAGTATCATTAATCTATCAGGATGTGGCGATAAAGATGTTGATCGAAATATGATTTAACAAATCAAAAATTAAGCTTTCCAGAGTTTAAACTTTGGAAAGGTTTGTTACAAGAAGAATTGTTAAATTGAATAGGAATAAAACTAAATATTACCTTATTTTTGCGGAGTAAAATTTAGACGGGATGAAGAATTTTGATGAAGAAATAGCAAAACGAGGTACAGAATTACCTTTAGTAGAGGAGTTTTATTCGTTACAGGGAGAAGGTTATCATACAGGTAAAGCAGCTTATTTTATTCGAATCGGCGGTTGTGATATAGGTTGTCGTTGGTGCGATTCTAAAATGTCATGGAACCCTCATATTCATCCTTTGGTATCAATAGATTTAATCGTAGCAAATGCCCTAAAAACATCAGCTAATGCAGTTGTTGTAACGGGAGGAGAACCAAGTCTCTTTAATTTAAAACCACTTACCGATAAGTTAAAAGTTCATGGTATTAAAACATTTATAGAAACAGCAGGAGCAAGGTCTTTAAGCGGAACATGGGACTGGATTTGTTTGTCGCCTAAACGGCAAAGTCCACCATTGGAGGAGTTTTATAAAATAGCCGATGAGCTGAAGGTTATTATTTATGATGATGAAGATTATAGATGGGCCGAAGAGGCAGCTGGTAAAGTAAATGATAACTGTAAACTTTATTTACAGTCAGAGTGGAGTAGATACGAGCAAAATATTCCAACTATTGTCGATTACGTAAAAACATATCCAAAGTGGAATGTGTCTTTACAGTCACATAAATTTATGCATATACCATAGATGTAGTTTACTTTTTTTGTAACTTCCATGTGAATTAAAATCAATATTCATGCGAAAGTTTTTATTTTTAATATTTAGCTTAATTGTATTTTCGTCAATTACTTATGCGCAGTATAATTATTCAACTACGAATAAAAAAGCAATAAAATCATACGAAGAAGCCTTACAGTCTTTTAATAGAATGGATTATCAATCGGCGATTTTATCCATGCAAAATGCTTTAAAATACGATGATAAATTTATTGAGGCTCATATAGTATTAGCCGAGATCTATATTGAAAAGAATGATCCTGTTAATGCAATCAAATCATATCATAATGTAATAAATATTAATCCTGATTTTTTCCCAGGATTATATTTTTCTTTAGCTCAATTAGAAATGCTGCAGAATGATTTTGAAAAAGCTAAAGTACACCTCGATAAATATTTAAGTTATAAGAACTTAAAGCCAATCTCTATTTCTCAAGCAAAACGAAAATTGGAGTCATGCAATTTTGCTATTGAAGCTGTAAAAAACCCAGTTCCTTTTAATCCTGTTAATATCGGAGAAAATATAAATACAGAGTATGATGAGTATTGGCCTACTTTAACTGCTGATGAACAAACATTAATCATAACAAGACTCATTCCCAAAGATTCCATAAACCCTCAATCAATTCAAAGTAGGGTTTCAATGATGAACAATGTTCAGGAAGATTTTTATATAAGTGTTAAAGAGAATGATTTTTGGACAGAGGCAATAAATGCAGGCGAACCTTTAAATACGAAGGGAAATGAGGGAGCACAGACTATATTAGTAGATGGAAGTGTTATGTATTTTACAGCGTGTAACAGGGCTGATGGTAAAGGCCGTTGCGATATTTATAAAAGTATAAAAGAACAAGGTGAATGGGCAGATCCTGTTAATATAGGTACACCGATTAATGCTAGTTCATGGGAAGCTCAACCATCAATATCTCCTGATGGGAAAACACTTTATTTTGTGAGTAATAGAGATGGAGGATTTGGACAAAAAGATATTTGGATGAGTCAGCTATTACAAAATGGCAATTGGTCAAAACCAGTTAATCTTGGTGAAAATGTGAATACTAAGGGCCAAGAGCAATCTCCTTTTATTCATCCTGATAATAGAACACTTTATTTTGCTTCCGATGGGAAAATAGGGATGGGAGGCTTCGATTTATTTAAGGTGACTCGCAATGATGATGGAACATGGGGAGAGCCTCTCAATTTGGGTTATCCTATAAATACAATTTCGGATGAGATTGGGTTAATTGTCAATGCCAAAGGAGATAGGGCATTCTTTTCATCGGATAGATTAAGTGAAAAAGGAAGGGACATTTTCGAGTTTGAATTATATAAGAAAGCTCAGCCTATATCAGTATCATATATTAAGGGTAAAGTGTTTGATGCGGAAACAAAAAGGAATTTAAAAGCTCATTTTGAATTAATAAGTTTAGAAACAAAAGAAGTGGTTATGCAAGCAGAATCTGATCCTGCTTCTGGTGAATTTTTAGTGTGTATTCCTACGAATTGTGATTATGCGTTGAATGTATCAAAAGAAAACTATTTATTTTATTCTGATAATTTTGAACTTACAGGAACTTATGAAGTCACAAGTCCATTTCTTAAAGATGTTGGTTTACATCCAATAAAAACTGGAGAAAAAATCATTCTTAAGAATATATTCTATGCCACCGATTCTTATGAATTAGTTGAGAAATCAACCGCAGAATTAACTAGGCTTGTAGAGTTTTTAAATAATAATTTAAGTCTTAAAATTGAAATATCTGGCCATACCGATAATGTAGGAACAAAAGAGTACAATATTAACTTGTCGAATAAAAGAGCACAGTCGGTTTACCATTATTTAATTGATCAAGGTATTGATCAAAGTAGATTAAGTTACAAAGGATATGGGGAGTTGGAACCTATTAGTACAAACGAAACAGAGGAAGGTAGAGCCGAAAACAGAAGAACAGAAATGAAAATATTATCTTCAGATTGATTGTGAACATATTAATTATTATATTTAAGCAAGTTTAATATAAAATTTAGCGAAGATTAATGGAACCATTAAAGATATTATCTACTAATTCAAGTCCTGCTATAAATTTTGATCCAGAATTGGGTAAATTTCAAATACACGGCAATTCACTTCCAGAAAATTCTGCTGGTTTTTATAAACCAGTCATTGAATGGCTCGAAAAGTATGCTGATTCACCTAATCAGGAAACAGAAATTGAATTTAAGATGATCTTATTAAATACTTCATCAACAAAAATGTTTGTTGATGTTTTTAGAAAGATTAATAAATTGGTTGAGTTAAATAATACGAAGGTGAACATTATATGGTACTACATTTATGAAGATGAAGATATTCATGATGTAGGACTTGAATTTAAAGCATTTTGTAAAGCACCATTTGAGATGGTTGCTACTAATAATGGAGGAGAACCCTACTATTAGGATACCATTTTTATTCTTCAATAAGCTTTTTAATTCTTTCTATCTGCATTTGCTTATTTACTTCGCGAAGGCTTTTCCCTGTTTTTGTGAAGAATTGATGATTTGATAAGAACTTAACTTGTAGTTTATTCCAATCATTCAAACTTCCTATTTTATTCTGTTCTTTAAGCTCTTTGTACAATGTATTGGATACCGGAATAAAATCACTTCTTCCCAGATAATCTAGATCAGAATCGCACATGATACTTTCCAATGTATTCTGAGGATTTGGAGGAAGCTTCGTTGCCATTATGAGTTCACAAATTTTCTCAATTTGCTCTTCAGAATATTGATATTTTGGTAGGTATTCTTTTGCTATTTGGGTTCCATTATATTCATGTTCATCGTAACCAATAATATGTCCTGCATCGTGGAACAAGGCTGCTGTTTTTAAAAGCAGGATCGATTCATCATCAACACCTTCTCCATAACCAATAAGTTCAGCCTGGTTAATGACATCAATCGTATGCTTAAAGTTATGATAATATAAATGCGAAGGAAGTTCTTTTTCTAAGCGATCGAGTATTATTTCTTGTAAATCAGTAAACTGGCGTAATAGATACTTGTTCCATAAAATTTGATTTGGTATTCTACCTCTTTTACGATCTTCTGAATATGCCGGTTTAATTCTTTTTAAGAAATACATTTCCATATCGCCTTTATACTTAACCGGTATTTTACCATTATATTCACTAACAAAATACTGTTTTACAAGCTCATATGTCATGATGGAAATGTTAATTTGTCCAACTTCACTGGCTGATGCCATTCGTGTGGCAATATGCACTGTATCACCTTTTAATTCATAGGAAATTTTCTTGCGTCCTGAAAAAGTAGCAGTTACAGGACCAGTGTGTATTCCCATTTTTAGATCCCAGAATTTCTTATCCTTACTTTCGTATTCAGCTTTGAGTTGATTAAGATAATCCTGCATTTCAAGAGCTGCAAGAACTACGTCTACCGGGTTTGTAATATTCTTAATTGGAACACCTCCTGCACACATGTATGCGTCGCCAATGGTTTTTATTTTTTCTATTTTATATTTTTTAACAATGGAGTTAAAATGAAAGACGATTTGATCTAATTCATCAATGATATCACTGGTGCCGGTTTGTTCTGCTATTTTTTTAAATCCCTGAATATCAGCATAAAGAACAGTGGCCATCTCAAAACGCTTGGTTCTGCTTTTTATCTGACTATGTGCACCTTTGGGTAGATGCTCAGGAGGTATCGACGTAATGATATTTTCAAGTTTCTCGTTTTGTTTAACCAGTTTAATATTGTTTTCAGAAAGTTCTTTTACTTGGTTGGAGAGGTCCTTATTTTCCTTGAGTAAATCGGCTATTTTTAAAACGAGTTTTTGTTCCTGTTCTTTATCCATCGTCGATATTTTGTAGGATTTAGTTAAATAATGATATTCGTAAATTTAAATAAATTGTGATCAAATACCAACAAGCATATACTTTTAAGCAGGTAAAAGGTTATAAATATTTAGTAGTTTTTTATTAACGTATTGAATTGTAATGTGAATGATGTAATATATAGGATAATCGAATTTAGTATTTTATAACTTTTATTGTGCTTTGATAGTTCGATGATGATATTTGAATAAAATAAATTCCTTTAACCATATTGTGAATATTAAAATAATCATTTAATAGCACCGGATATTCAGAAAAATTAAGCTTGTTCTGAAAAACTAGATTTCCACATATATTATAAATCTTCATTTCCACAAAATCATTTTCAGCATTATGAATGTTTATATATAATTCATTTAAAAATGGATTAGGATATACTTGTAGTTTTAAGATATCCATTATATTATCTATTAACTGAGCCAATTTTACATGAATATGAATAGGTATAAGATAGCTTTTACCATTGGTTTCAAAAATATGTAGATTACAGGTATAATCACCGGAATTTAGCTTAATGGTATTTATATGAACTGTTACTGTAGTTGAATTATTAGCTATAATTTCATTAGTTTCATTTTCAAGACTTAACCATTCATCTTCTTCATCTTGAAAATCTAATGCAGCAACATATTTTAGGATTGTATTTCCTGTATTTCGAATGGTAAAGTTGTGGCTTATAATAGTATCTTGTTTTAAAGTGTCACTTAAACTTAAAGGATCAACCTCAAAATTTATGGTATCTTTAACAAAAATTAGAATAGGAATAGTATCATTGGTACTATGTTCTTTTGCAACAATAATATTGGTGTTAAAATCTCCAAAGCCATAGTCTTGTGTATAAACGGAAGCTTTAATGGTATCACACTCAGTTATTGATAAATTTCCCGATTGTTTATTTATACTTAGCCATGGCTTATTATTTTCTTCTTCAATATTTAAACTATAGTTTAACGATAATAAGCCATTATTTTCGATCATGATATCATATACGGAATTATCTCCTGCCCAAACTGTATCTATAATTAATTCCGGTGTTATTTTAGTTGAGATGGTATCTTTAACAAAAAGATAGATAGGGATACTATTTGTTTCAGAATCGGCAGCTGTTATAATGATATTTGTATTATAAATTCCAGCTTGTAATATATCTGTATTTAAACTAATATTAACAGTATCGTTTTCACTTCCAATAATATTTCCACTACTTTTATCAAGAGTTATCCATGAATTTTCAGATTCATTTTCTATTTCAATATCATAGCTTGTTAATGTTGCAAGGCTATCATTATAAATAAGAATTTCATGCGTATTTTCTTGATCAAAATATAAAGTATCATGAATAAATTTAGGATTTGTATTTAAAGCTATAGTGTCGTATATCGATGTAAGTTCAAGATTTACCCAAATAACTTCGCCTTTATTTACAACAATATTTTTTGCAGTATCATTTTTATATTCTTCAGAAGATGCTACAATATCATATGTTCCAGGTTCAATTAAGCGATGATAATTTCCATGATCAGAATCTGTGAAAACCATGGAACTGTCATTTGTTTCATCATGATTAATGACCCAGATCATGGCATCTAAAGGATCTCCTTTTGTATTCTTTACTGTACCACGAATGCCATATAAACACTCATCTAAAAAATTTAATAATGCTTGTTTATTATAGTTCCAATAAGTATTTAATGATTCAGTAGCTAGAAGTTTAGACACTGAAACTTCCATAGTAATTTCTCTGCATTGATGCCAGTAGTTCATATAGTCTTGTCTTCCTCCAGCTACTTTATACCAGGTGGCACCATGTGTTACTCCATCAGAATCCCCGGAAATACCATTTAAGTAACTTGAATTAATATTTCGTGCTGTAGCAACATAATCAGTACAAACCTGTTCAAACCATTCAGTGTCAGCATGAGGATTTTCGGAATAATACCAGGTATCCCAAGGATAGTTTAACACATCTTCTCCTCCATGGAAGTTTGCAGACATTACAAAATGATGATTTTCTGCAAAGTCGATCATGGCTTGTGTTTCAGGTTGGTATGGAGCGTTTGCACCAACCCTTGGATCTGGAAAATCACGATTTAGATCTGCTCCATTTGCATTATATCGACGTGCACTGGAAACAGTATTATTCCCCCCATAATAGGTGCCATCAGGATTTCCATTAGGATTAATATATATTTCAACTTCATTCACAAGATTTTCAATTTGATCCGATGTTGAATAAGTTGATAATAAAGAGTCAGCTAAACGAAGCATTAAAATGTATCCTGTAGTTTCATCTCCGTGCATGGTGCTGGTGTAGAAAAATTCAGGTTCATTTTCTTCAATATTTACATTGTCTGATATTTTTAAAACATATAACTGACGGCCATTTACAGTTGTTCCAAATGAATCGAGCTTACAAATAGATGAGTAACTGCTTTCAAAATTCTTCATCATTTGCCGATATACTTCATAAGTAGGATACCTGTCCCAATTTGCCATTTGGGAAACTGTGGTTGCCATGGTTAGGGATTTGGGGATATCCTTTTGTAAGAATTCCACTTTATAACCAAGTTCACTAAACTTATCAAATTCTTGCTGATTCGCATATGCAAATATTTCATTTTTCTTAACATTATCAATTGAAATGATTTGAGTAATGGTATTGAGTTCAGTTTTATCTTCTACCTCAAATTTGAAATAGTACTCAGAGTTATTCTGTGCAAAAGAATGATTGCAAAATATCAATAAAAGGGTGATAATATAAAGAGATTGTTTCATTATTACTAATAACGTTTAGGACTTCTGTAAGTTTCAAATTTATAAAAAATAAAGGGCACCAGTATGAAGATGCCCTTTTAAAGTTTTATAATAAATTTATTTTATAATGCTAATGGTTTTAGTTATAGTATTATTATCCTGAATTATATTAATATAATATAAACCAGAATTAAAATTGCTAATACTTATAGGAGTATTGTTTTTGTGGTTTTCTAGTTTTTTAACTAAAGTACCAGAAGTATTGTATATACTAATTTCGGCACATTCTATTCCAGAAATTATAAAATTATCTTTTACAGGATTAGGGTAGATTATAATATTTTGAGAGATATTAATATCTTCTGTAGCTAATGGCCATTCGTTAATATATAGAGTAAAATTGCCATAAAATTCATCATTTTTACCATCAACCTGAATATAATATACAGTGCCTTCAGTTAGTCCGTTAAATAATTCAATTGAAGCAGCTTCATTACCTTCATAATTGTCATTAGCTGCTAAAATGGTGTAATTTGAAGAATTCCCTGAAAGTAAATCATTACATTCACTAACTTCGTATACAGCTATTTGATTATCAAAACCAGTAGATTGAATACTAACTTGTTCTGAAGCAGGACTTGTAAATTTATACCAAACAGTTGCATTAAGATTATCATTAGGACACCAGCTGTTTTGAGTTGTACAATCCGTATTATCAGGATATGGTTCATTTTCATCAACAGAAGCATAATTATTATTTTCACTGTATGTTGTACGTAAATCTAATTCTTTAGCTTCGCATGGTGAATCATTAGATGCTTTCAATTCTGTAACTGTTATTGTACATTCACCTTCATCGCCACCAGCACTTCCATCTAATTGAATCCAATATGTCTTATTGGCTGTTAATCCAGTAATCTCATCAATACTTGCAGCATAATTAGTACTACTGTAATCATCATTTGCTGCAATAAGTTCATATAAAGATTCATTTCCACTAATAATATCTGTGCAGTTTTCAGCATCATATACAGCAATTTGGTTGTCGAATCCTTCGGTATTAATTTTTACAGTTCCAGATTTAGGAGCTGTAAATTTGAACCATATGCTGTTTTGAAGTCCCCCTTCTTCACACCATTCTAAGGGCGTTGTACATCCTCCTTCAACAGGATGAGGTTCATTTTCTTGTACCGTTGCATATGAATTTGAAAAAGGCCCTTCTTCTTTGTTAAGAGTAAGTTCAATAGCATCACATACATCATCATTTTCAGGTAAATCATATAAATATATTATCAATGAATCCGTATTAGAACATGTATTCATCTCTCCATCTAAATATATAAGCGTTGTATCACTTACAGGAGATACCTCGACTGTATTTGATGAGACATTGCCAATAATCATATTTTCTGGATACCAATTATAGCTATATGCTCCATATGCATTCAACTCTAATGTATTTCCTCTTAACAGGAAGATGCTATCTCCAGGAGCAATATCTACTTTTATTTCATTTGATACATTGATATGGTTATAAAGAATAACAGAATCTTTAGTTCCAAATTCATTCTCAACAACAAGTTTCACTGTTTTAAATCCTTCAGTTGAGTAGGATACTGCAATAGGCCCCTCTGAGGATGCTGTTGCTGGTGTTGCATCTTTCCCAAAATCCCATGAATATTTGGTAATATTTCCAGATGAATTGCTGGTAAATTCTACCAGACTATTTAAACAAATGGTTTCATAATCAGATGTAAATGATGATTTTATGTCACTTTTAGAGCCATATGCTCTAATACAAAGATCCATTTCATCGTTTGTGCCAGCTCCAATTTGTTTCCAGTTTTCACCATTAGCACTAATCCATCCAACCTGTGATTCTATTTCAGGATAGGCATAATCATCAACTACTACTTCTGCAGGTATAGGATGCTGATCGTTTGGTGTAAAATACTTAATTTTTATATAAAAATCTTTATTCGTTGTAAAAGGCACATCAAAGGTATAATAACCAGGAAATTCGCAGAATAAATCATATTTTTTAGCTAATGTATCCGTTAAAATATCATCAGTTTTTGTTTCAAAAACTTCAATATCTATTATGGAGTTCATTGCACCTATATATGTTCCTACTTTATTAAAATTGTATTCTTCAGAGATACTATGTTTAATTAAAGCATAGCCTTCGTAATTGCCATATCCATAAGAAGTGATTTCTCCAAAATCGTCGTACATTAATATGGTATCAATATTATTTGTTTCTAGTCTTAATGGGTACAATGTTGCTTTATCAATTGCATGAGTATCATTATATGACATGTAAAAAAATCCATCATCTCCCCAGAATGATCCCCAACTATTTTTTATTATCCATGCTCCAGTGCCACCAGAAGTTGTTTTATTATCATTCCATCCAACCAGCAGAACTCCATGATTGGAACCTTTTTCCCCAGAGTAATAATAGGTATTGTTGTAACTTCTAAAATAAGAATCATTGTGATAATATGAAACAGCAATAGCACCATAATTCATCAGGTAATATTTTATTATATCTGCATTTTTAGGCAAAAACCTACTTTCAGGCACATAGAATTGTGGTTCAGTATTAGTAGCAGAACAAGAGAATTCATAGTCATTATAAGGATCCTGGGTTTCTAGTATTGGACCACTTAATCTGGATAAATAGGCTGTAGCAATACTTTGATTTCCTCCTTCTTCCCATTCAAAGCCATGGCATGTGGCCATATTGTGTTCTGAAAGATCTATCTCCTCAAAACCTAGTTTCAAACTTCTGGCTTCGATGGCTCCAATAGCGGCAAAACTCCAGCAATGTCCTGCATTTCCTTGATTTTTAACCGAACTAACCTCCATTTCATTACGTAAATCATATACATCAGGAAAACTTATTTTACTTAGGTCTAGTTTAAAATTTTTATCAAAAACATATGTCGAAGGTGATGGGATATCACCTGTTACTTTGTTGTTTTCTTTCATGAAATTTTCAAATTCGGAACTTAATGGAGCTTGTTTTAACTCTTGTCCATGAGTACTTTGAAATAGACTAATGATTAATGTGAGTGTTAATAAATTTTTCTTCATCGTTATTTTTTCAGTTAATAAATTATCTTAATTTGGGTTAATCACTTTACCCATAAAATAAATTGTTTGAGTACTATTGTTTTTAAGAATAAAAATAAAAGGTTTGTCTACTTTTACTGATATTTCATCGAGTAAGGCTGTTGTTTTTCTCATCATTACAGCCGTTGCAGCAGCAGCTTCTGTACCTTGCTCGTCAATAGAGATATTGGCCTTATGAATAACTTTACTGATATATAATTTTTCTTTTGTTGTTATTCCTGAGAAATCTGCTTTATTCGTAAATGCTTCTTTAATTCCCATATCAGCTAAGGTTTTATTTAAATCGAATTCAGATTCAATATCAAATTTTGGAATTGAAAGACTAATTCTTTTTCTGGTTTTATTATTTAGATATTCATGAAACAGTTCATTGTTTAAAGTTTTCTCAAGTTTTCTAATTTTTTTGATAGATTTTGGCAGAATAATTAGGAGTGAAACCTTATTATTGGTGTAAGGTATTTCAAACATTTGCGCATATTTATTACTATAATAAAAAGTATTTATTGCTCTATTCATATATTCGCTTTGGACATATTCTTTTTTGCCTACCTGAAAATCTCCTTTTGTATTTCTATCTTTATTAAACTTACTTTTCCAAGATCCCTTGAAATATAAGGCATTAACTAAGACTAATCGAGTAGAATTATCTATAGCAGAAGGAGCTATCAGCTTATTAATTTTATTATTTGTAGCCTTTTCAACCCATTGGTTGATATTAAGTCTCGATTTTTCGGGATGATGAATGAAATCGACCTCAAATAGCGACGAGTTAAAGTACTTCTTGTTAAGCTCTATAAACTCATTTTTTAAACCTAAACCATTTTGTAACCATATTGAGTTCGCATTGTACAATTCAAGACTGCTTTTATCCTTATCAAAATAAACTAAGTGTTGATAGTTTTTACAAAACGTTGTAATATCTGTATTAAAATAAAATGTATTGGATATTTGCTCAAATGTATTATTCTTTGAACCAATGTAGGTCATTGCCATTGCTGAGGTAATGCTGGCGGGAGAGAATATTAAGTTTTCCTGAGTATTTGTTAGTTTTTTATAAATGTCAAATGAGAACTTATTATTACTATCAATAATTTCTTGTTGAGAAAATAAATTAATTGATATGATGATTAATAATAATGATACAGCTACTTTTTTCATATTAACAGAATTTAAAAAAGAGTTATTAGTTATTTTGTTGAAATTCTATAAGATCCACTAGCAACAAGCGGTGCAATTTAATAAAATTAAATCAATAAAACTGAACCAATGATTTAAAAACAAATAGATTTGTTTTAAATGAATATAATGGATTAATCATGATTGAATTTCTCTTGAATTTGTTATAACTTTAAACATTATTAATTTCAAATTTAAAAATATGAAAAAATATTTCTCGTTGTTGTTTATATGTATGATGACATATTTTACCAATGGTCAAAGTATTTCTTCATATGTGATTGCTTCAGCAGGAGAATCTGCAGAAGCTGGAGGAATTAGTGTTAGTTGGACACTAGGGGAACTTGCTATTGAAACTTTACAGGATAATTCGGAAACATTAACTTTAACACAAGGTTTTCAACAAGGATATTTTGAAATAACATCTATTGGTGAACCATTGTCGAATCATTTCAATTTAAGAATTTATCCTAATCCTGCTCGTGAATTTATATGGGTTGATATGACTTCAGATGAGATTCAAGAAGTAATTGTTGTGATGTATAACCTTGAAGGTAAAGTAGTATATAATAAAAAGCTAACTTTAATAAATGGTCCGGAACAAATTGAATTAAACAACATGATGTCATCTCAGTATATTTTGAGAGTAACTGATTCATCTGGTAATATTCTACAAACTTTTAAACTGATAAAACGTTAATAAATAAAACTTATATTCTTTGCGGAATACCGTTGAATTATTATTTTTGTTTCTGATGAAAATCAAAACAGAAATAATTTGATAAAACTTAAAAATATTTCATAGAGCTTTATTAAGATCATCTTAATAAAGCTTTTTATATAAAAGCGAATGATAACTTTTGATTTAATCATAGTATTTATAGTAATAGTCTTTATTCTTATATCGCTATATAAAGAGTTATTAAGTGCTTTATATACTTTTATGGCAGCCGTTGTTGTATTAGGTTTTTTCGGAATATTAACCCCAAAAGAAATTTTAAATGGATTTGCTAACGAGCAAGTAGCAGTAATAATTCTATTATTAATGCTTGGCGATATTATTAGGCAAACTTCGGTTGTTGAAGTTTTATTTGATAGGATTTTTAAATCGGCAAAAAGCTATAAAGGATTCTTAAGTAGAATGATGCTCATCATTTCTAGTTTTTCGGCATTTTTAAATAACACGCCATTAGTAGCAGTAATGATGCCTTATGTAAACAGTTGGTGTAAACGAAATGAGATATCACCTTCAAAATTTTTGATGCCATTATCTTTTGCTGCAATATTAGGAGGGGCTGCAACACTTATTGGTACATCTACAAACCTTATTGTAAATGGTATGGTGGTAGACCAACAAATTATTCCAGGGCTTAAGTCATTGCATATCTTTGATTTTGCGTATGTTGGTGTTCCTATGATTTTAGTTGGGTTTTTATACTTGTTAATTTGGGGAGAAAAATTATTACCATCTAAAGCTAATATTTTGGATGATTATGATAAAAATAACAGAGAATATCTAGTAGAAGCGGAGATCATAAAGGATTCACAACTTATTGGTAAAACAGTAGAAGAAGCCGGGTTACGAAATTTAAAAGGATTATTTCTTGTTGAAATTATTCGTAAGTCGTTTAAAATTTCATCGGTAAAACCAAATGTTATTTTACAACAAGAAGATATATTAATTTTTGCAGGTGATACAGAGCGCATTGCGGATATGATTGATTCTGATCTAGGATTACGATTACCATCAGTTGGAATGCTCCATAAGAAAAAACAAACCGAAATAGTAGAAATTGTAATTTCTCATAATTCAGGGATGATAGGAAAATCGGTAAAAGCAATACTTTTTAGAGCAAAGTATGATGCTGCTGTTATTGCTGTGCATAGAAATGGAGAAAGAATTTCAGGAAAGATTGGAGAGATCACATTAAAAGCAGGAGATGTGTTATTGTTATTTACGGGTGCAGATTTTATTAGTAGGTCTGCTCTTGAACAGGATTTTTATTTTATATCAAAAGTTAAAGACTTTAAAAAGCTTGAAGCATATAAAACGTGGACTCTTCTGGGAGGAACGATATTGGTTATATTATTAGCTGCTTTTAAAGTTGTTTCATTATTTATGGGTTTGATTGTTTTACTAATGGTTATTTTATCTATGAAAATTGCAAATCCAAAAGTATTGCATAAATCGGTTGATTATAAACTGGCTCTGATAATTGTTATGGCTCTTGCATTAGGTACTGCTATGATTAAATCAAATGCAGCTGAACTCATTGCTGATATTCTAATCACAGTATTTTTACCTTTAGGAAAAATAGGATTGCTTTTTGGAATTTATATTATTACCTCATTTTTAGCGGCTTATATAACCAACGTTGCTGCTGTTGCCATTATCTTTCCAATTTCATTAACCATGGCATCCAATCTAGGTTTGCCAACGACACCATTTATATTAGTAGTCTCATTTGCTGCTGCTGCTAATTTTATGACACCTATTGGTTACCAAACTAATATAATGGTATACGGACCTGGTGCATATTCATTTAAAGATTTCTTTAGAGTAGGATTTCCTTTAACCATTATATATATGATAGTTACAATAACGGTTTTAAGTTTATTATATCTTATGTAAGACTTAATTATGAATACTAATTTAGATATTGCCATTAAAGCTGCATTATATGCAGGTAAAGAAATATTAGAAGTTTATCAAACTGATGATTTTAAGGTGAAACTAAAATCGGATGATTCGCCTTTAACTATTGCTGATAAAAGAGCACATAAAGTTATTGAGCAACAATTAGCAAAAACAAACATCCCGGTATTAAGTGAAGAAGGTAAAAATATACCTTTTGATGAAAGGTCTAAATGGAAGTTATATTGGTTAGTCGATCCATTGGATGGAACGAAAGAATTCATAAAACGAAATGGAGAGTTTACTGTAAATATTGCGCTTATCTTGAAAGATACTCCGATATTGGGAGTAATTTATGTTCCTGTAACCAAAGATCTTTATTATAGCGATAAAGAAATAGGTGCTTTTAAAGCAATAAACATAGATTCGGAGATTGAGAATTTGGAAATGGCTTTACAAATGAGTTTTAAACTGCCCTTTGCGATTGAATCCGATAATTATACCGTGGTGGGGAGTCGTTCGCATATGAACTCCGAAACAGAAGAATTTATTGCTAAACTGAAAGAACAAAATGGAGAAATAGAATTTCTGTCAAAAGGAAGCTCTTTAAAAATTTGTATGGTTGCAGAAGGAATGGCAAATATTTATCCGCGATTTGCACCAACTATGGAGTGGGATACAGCAGCGGGGCATGCGATAGCTTTAGGTTCTGGGTGCACAGTAACACAATCGGATGAGGTAACGCCAGTAGTTTATAATAAAAAAGATTTACTAAACCCTTGGTTTATTGTAAAACGTTAGTTTCGATATTTGTAGAAAAGTTAAATATAGTTAAATAAACGCTTTGTATTTTTTAATCTGTTTAAGTTTTTGTAATTTCCCACTATATACAAAACTCAAAAATTATTTATTAACTCAAATTTTTAAAGAATGGTTACAATTGGTATTTTATTATTAATTGCTGGTCTGATTATGCTATTTTTAAGACCACATTTAAGTGACAAGAATGTATATGAAGGTGATAAAAAGGTAAAATCTCAAGCCCCTTCATTTTTATTAATGTTTTCTAAGAAGATTTCAGGTGCTTTAATTATAATAGCCCTATTCTTTATGTTTATTCCTTACATGTTTTTCTTTGCGGAAAGAGGGTATTCATATCTACTTGTATTTCCTACCGGAAAAATGAGTGCAGTTATGGAACAAGGTATTAAATGGCGTGGATTTGCAAAAATTGATGAGTGGCAAAAGTACATTGATGTTAAAGTTGTAAGTAAAGAAACAGAATCGGATGTTAAAGAGTTAGAAGGTGTAATGCAACCTATTCCTATTCGTTTTATCGATCAGGTAACTGCTAATGGTCATGTTTCACTAAGATTCGAGTTACCAAAAGATGCAGCATCGTTTATTAATCTTGCTGTGAAGTTCAGAACTATGAGTAATTTGGTAAATAATACTATAATTCCTACAGTCAGGGAACAGTTAATTAATACAGGATATATGTTTGCTGCTCAGAATTATATATCTGGTGAATCACAAAGCTTCAGACAAACTTTTGAGGAACAGTTAAAAGGTGGAACTTATGCTGTTAAAAAACTTGAATCGAAAGATACAGTATATGCTGATATTGATTTAAAAACAAAAAGCCGCAGAATAAAGGAAATTCAAACAAAATATACTGTTAATAAGATTCTGGAAAATGGTATTCCTAAAAGAATTCCACATGAATTATCTGAAAATAATATTATCGTATCACAGGTAATTGTTGATAAGATTGATTTAGAAGCTACTTTTAAACAAAGACTAGAAGCTCAACGAGATGAGTCGGCGAAAAGACAGTTGCAACAACAAATGATTGAAACGGCTAAGGCTGAACAACAAAGGGTAGTTGCTCAAGGGGAGAGAGATAAAGCAGCAGAACGTGTAGCACAGGAAAAAGAACAAGTGAAAAAGCTTATTGCTATTGAAACAAAGCTTAAAGAAGAAAGAACAAATAAAGAATTAGCAGCGATAGCACTTGAAACAGAAAGACTAAAAGCGCAACAGAAAAAAGTGGCTGCTGATGCTCAGTATTATGAAAATGCAAAATTAGTTCAGGCTGGTTTAACACCTCAGGAAAGAGCTGAGTGGGATTATAAAACATCGGTTGGTGTGGCTGCAGAAATTTCAAAAATTAAATTCCCTGAAACCATGATTACTGCTGATGGAAAAAACGGAACACCACTTGAATCTTTAATTGGTGCAGCGATGGCTAAACAGTTAACATCAGGTAAAAAATAAACAATTTCATAATATAGAAAAAGCCCTTTATTAAAGGGCTTTTTTATTATCCAAATTTTTCTTTAATCTGTTTAGCATAGCGTCTGCTAATAATATAGGGCTCTTCAATACCCTTTAAATAAACCTTGTAAGAATAATTAAACCATTTTTCTATTTTATCCACATATTCCAAATTAATAATGGTAGTTCGATGAATACGACAAAAATAATTTTGTGGTAATCGATTTTCCCATTCTTTCATTGATTTTGAAACCAACCCATGATTAGATTCATTGGTTTTTATCCTTGTATAATCACCATCGGACTCAATAGAGATTATCGAAGAAACTTTTATAAATGTCAGTTTAGTGCCAATGGTTAAAAAGAGTCTATCATCATATTTTAAACCGAATTCAGTATTGTTTTGTTGAGGAATTTCTTGGTCTAATTTGTCAATAGCTTTTTTTAGGCGTTCGTGAGTAATTGGCTTTAATAAATAATCCAAGGCATTTACCTCAAAAGCTCTTAGGGCGTATTCATCAAATGCAGTTGCAAAAATCACTTTACCTTGGTAATCAATTCTATTTAAAAGATCAAAACCCGATTCACCAGGCATTTGAATATCCAGGAAAATTAGATTCGGCTTGTGTTCTTCAATTATTGTAATACCAGAATTAACATCTTCAGCTTCATGAATAGAGTTTGCAAAATCGTATTCAGAAAGCATGTTAATGAGTTCTTTTCGTGCAAGTCTTTCATCATCAATAACTAAAATATCATATTTATTACTCATCATTATTCTTTTATTCCGATTTGTATACACACTATATCTTCTTTTTTATCAATCCACATGAAGTATTTATCCTGATATGCATTCTTTAATCGCTTTTCAACATTTTGTAAACCTGTACCTGTACCTTCTTTTGGTTCTGAGGATTCAACCCATTTGCCAGAATTACAAATAGTTAAATTTAGCTCATTATCTTTCATAAATGCCTGAATAAGTAATTTTAATGGTAATTTACTGGTTTTCATTCCGTGTTTAATAGCATTTTCAATTAATGGATGTAAAAGAAAGCTTAATACATTAAAATTTTGTGCACTATCAGATACATTGTATTCTATTTGTAATTTTTCTTCGAATCTCTTTTTTTCAATAGATAAGTAATGTTTGATAGCTTCAAGTTCGCGGCTTAATGGAACAAAGGCAATGTCCTTTTGTAAAAGAGAATACCTTAAAAACTCAGATAATTCTGTAATCATTGCCTTAGCAGACTTTTGATTTTCATCAACCAAAGCCCGAATAGAATTTAAAGAATTAAACAGAAAATGTGGGTTTAATTGATAACGCAACATTTCAAGTTCAGCTCTTTGGGCAAGCATAAGCGCTTCTTCTTTTACTTCTTTTTCGGTTTGGTAATCAATCCAAAAACGAATGCCATAATATAAGGTAATCCAACCAAAAAGTAGAAAGAATTGAGAATAGTTTCTTTTTATTAAACCTCTAAAATTTAAGGTTTTTCTAAAGAAATCTATTTCTTTTTGATCATATAACGGATAACTAAGAGATAAATCCATTAAATACCATAATATGGTTACAACATATACGGTAACTATGAGAATGATTGATATTAAAATGATCGATTTTATCTTTTTTTGAATAAATCTTAGATAGTATCTTAATAGAGAAGTAACAATAAATCCAGTTATATAAGTTATGATATTTAAATAAAAAGATTTTAAATCAGGAATAACACCTTTCCCAAAGAAAAATAGCATTGCTATTCCGTATAGAATCCAACCAATAGCATTGGCTATCCAAAATAAGCGATTTGTGTTTTTAAGATTTAGTTTCACAAGTAATTACTTTTGATGAAGCTAATATCTTAATAATTTCTGAACAATTAAAACTAAAAAGGCTTAACGGTTAAATCTTACGCTGAGTGGTTGGTAATAAAAAAAGGCCGGCTAATTACACCGACCTTATAATTGTTATGTATAGAGTTTACTGAGTGTATTTAAACATAAAGTTTAGGTTTTCGTAGCTTACAGAACTCATTATTGTTTCAATGAAATCAGTATGTTCTTTATTAGGGCTAAGTAGTGCATTTTTAATCATAAAAACATCATAATCGTGGTCGCTGGCACCAACATGAGTTGCTAAAACACACCCTGTAGCACTTAATCCACATAAGAAAACAGTATTAATTTCTTTTTCTTTTAAAATCTTATCTAAATCTGTTTTTGTGAATGCGTTACCATAATGTTTTATCACCATAGGATATTCTTCTTTTACATTAACTTCGGGTACGAACTTAAATTCTTCAGAGTCTTCTGCCGGTCCCCAGTTTTTATCCTGATGATAAACTCTGATAATGGGTAAATTATATTTTTCAAATATTGCAATAACAGCATTTATGTATTCGATAGCCATATCTTTATCAGATTCGTCCATCCAACCTATGTAGGCGTTTTGAACATCAATTACGAGTAAAGCAGGTTTGAGTTCTGGTTTAGCTTCTTCTTGAGCAAATAACATATTTAAGGATAGAAGAAACGACAGGGTAATCAATAATGTTTTTTTCATAAAGTTCTCGTTTAAGTTTGTTGTTTAATTTAGTGAATCTTTAAGATGAAGTCAATAAAAATTACCCTATTCTGTTTGATGTCTGTTTTTTAGGACATCAACAACGCTTTGTATTCCAAAACCTTTTGTAGAAAATAAAACCAGCAAATGATACATTAAATCGGCGGCTTCGTTTAAAAAGAGTTCATCGTTATTATCTTTTGCTTCGATGATAAGTTCTACTGCTTCTTCGCCCACTTTTTGAGCAATTTTATTAATTCCCTTACTAAAAAGTGTGGTAGTATACGAACCTTTCGGCATATCAATGCGTCTCTGATCTATAACTTGTTGCAAGTAGTTTAAATCAAAATTTATTGGCAAATTAAAGCAGGTTTTACTTCCAGTATGACAAACCACTCCGGATGGTTGTGCCAAAATCAGTAATGTATCTTTATCACAATCGGGAATAATTTCCTTTACGTTAAGATAATTGCCACTTGTTTTGCCTTTAGTCCAGAGTTCTTTTCTTGTTCGACTATAAAATGTTACTAATTTTTGTTCTAGGGTAATTTTGAATGCTTCTGCATTCATAAAACCAAGCATAAGAACTTCTCGAGAGCTATAATCTTGTATAATAGTTGGTATAAGACCGTTTAATTTATCGAAATTTAATTCGTATTTATTTTTTATCATAACTATTGGTTTTTAATAAATATGAAGGTTAAAATTGTTAAGTATTTTATTACATTCGTATAGGGATTTTATTATCATATAAATGTTTTTTTAGATCTGGAATTTCAATTTCTTTATAATGAAAAACACTGGCTGCCAGAGCTGCTTCAACATTGGCGGAATTAAAAACATCAACAAAATGAAGAGCAGAACCGGCACCTCCCGATGCAATTACCGGAATACCCAGATTCTTTGTAAGCTTGGTAAGGGCATCCAGAGCAAAGCCTTTTTGAGTACCATCGTGATTCATAGATGTAAATAAAATTTCTCCGCAACCTAACAATTCAGCCTGTTTGGCCCAATTAAAGAGCTCAAGCTGAGTTTTTATTCTACCGCCATTTTTATAGACCATCCACTTCTCGTTTTCAAATCTGGCATCTATGGCCAGTATAATAAACTGACTGCCAAACTTTCTGGCTATTTCAGAAATTAAATGCGGATTTTGAATGGCAGCAGAATTAACCGAAATCTTATCGGCGCCTGCATTCAGGATGGCTTCAGCGTCTTTAATGGTAGATATTCCGCCTCCAACGGTAAAAGGAATGTTTATTTCGTATGCAATTTTCCGAACTAAATCAATCAGTGTTTTACGCTTTTCGTGCGATGCAGTGATATCTAAAAATACTAGTTCGTCAGCACCATTGATGCTATAGTATTTTCCCAGCTCAACCGGATCGCCAACCGTTTTCAGGTTCTCAAACTCGACGCCTTTTACCGTTTTACCGTTTTTTATATCCAAACAAGGAATTATCCGTTTTGCTAGCATTGCTTCAGAGTTAAGTTTTCAATAGGTATCATATCTTCGTAAAAAGCTTTGCCAATAATAACGGCATCTACACCAGCTTTTTCCAACTCATTAATATCTTTTTTGGAACTTACCCCACCGCTGGCTATGATATAGTTATCAGGATAAAGCGCTTTGAGAGATTTATATAAATCGGTATTAACGCCAGAAAGTGTTCCATCGCGAGTAATATCGGTGCACATGAACTTTCTGATTCCTAACCTGGAATAATCTGTTATGAGATCAAAGATCTTAACATCTGTTTGCTGAGTCCATCCGTTAATGCTAATTTTTTCATCGATCACATCAGATGCAATGATAAATACTTGTCCACCAAAATCACGAATGAGTGTTTTAAACCTTTCAGGATTACTTACTGCCATGCTGCCAATACCAATATAACTTGCTCCGGCACCTAAGGCAAATTGTACTTGTTCCTTTGTTCGTATTCCTCCACTGTAATCAACCGTTAAATTGGTGGTAGAGCATATTTCTTTTAAAATATTTAGGTTTACTGTCTGTCCCGATTTGGCACCATCTAAATCAACAAGGTGTAATCGTTTGTATCCCAAGTTTTCGAATGCTTTAGCTACCATAGCAGGTTGGTTCGAGTAAACGGTTTTTTGATTGTATTTTCCTTGTAATAGTCGTACACACTGACCATCCATTAAATCGATTGCTGGTATTATTTCTATCATAATTGTATAAAATTTTTTAAAATGATTTCTCCTGTATTTCCGCTTCGCTCAGGATGAAATTGAGTAGCGAAAAAATTATCTTTTTGTAAAGCAGCACTAAACGGTTTTATGTAATTACATTTGGCAATGCTGTACTTGCTTTGTTTAACATAATAGCTATGAACAAAATAAACATAGCTGTTATTAGGTAAATTTTTAAATAGTGGTCCTTTTAGGTTTGAGATGCTATTCCATCCCACATGAGGGGTTTTATCATTGGCTGGAAACCTCTGTACCTGATCATTAAATATTCCAAGGCACGGAGTATTACCTTCCGATGAATAAGAGCACATTAATTGCATTCCCAGGCAGATTCCTAAAAATGGCTGCGTAAGTGATAATATTAACTCATTTAACCGGGATTGACGCAAATATTCCATGGTGCATGAAGCCTGACCAACACCAGGAAAAATTACTTTATCGGCTTGAGAAATTTTATCAAGATCATCGCTTATTATTGGTTTTATACCCAAGCGCTTCAACGCAAAAGCAACACTTTGAATATTTCCTGCATTGTATTTTAAAATTACTATTTTCATACTTTTATCTTTTATTGTATTTCGACAAGCTCAGTGTGACAATTAAAGGTCTTGCTGATCACGATAGTTATCGGGATATTGAATCATGAATGGTTAAATTATTATAAAACACCCTTTGTTGTTGGTACTGTAAAGGAATAATCATCTTGTATAACAGCCATTTTTATGCTTCTTCCTAATGCTTTAAATATGCTTTCTATTTTATGATGTTCGTTTGTACCTTCTGCTTTTATATTAATATTGCATTGCGCAGCATCGCTAAATGATTTAAAAAAGTGATAAAGCATCTCCGTAGGTGTATCGCCTATTTTTTCGCGTTTGAAATCAGCCTTCCATATTAACCAGGGGCGTCCTCCAAAATCAAGAGCTACCTGAGCCAAACAATCATCCATAGGTAAGGTAAATCCATAACGCTCAATACCTTTTTTGTTTCCAAGAGCTTTATTGAAAGCCATACCTAGTGCAAGGGCTGTATCTTCAATTGTATGGTGTTCATCAATATCTAAATCGCCTTTTGCCCTTATAAACAGGTTAACTCCTGAGTGTCTGGCAAGCTGTTCCAGCATATGATCTAAAAATCTCAGTCCTGTTGAAATATTGTATTTTCCGTTTCCATCTAGTGAAAGACCTATTTCTATGTTTGTTTCATTGGTATTTCTATTGATTCTGGCGGTTCGGTAATTGTTTTTAATAATCTGTACAATTTGCTCCCAGCTTTCGCAATTAAAATAATTTTTGTTATCTATAATTTCAATCCCGCGGTTTTTACCTAGCAGAATTCCTTTCAGATTCATATTTTGAGCTAATTGTATGTCGCTTAATCGATCGCCAATTACAAAGGAATTTTCATAATCCAGATCAGCATTCAGATATTTTTTTACCATCCCGATATTGGGTTTTCGGTTTAGATTATTCTCTTTAGCATAGCTCGTATCAATTAATATTTCTGAAAATTCAATTCCTTCTCCTTTCAGAGTACTTATAAGTTTTTCCTGAACCAGATTAAATGATTCAGTAGGATAGGAGCTTGTGCCTAAACCATCCTGATTGGAGACCATAACCAGTTCGTAATCAAAGATATTAACAAGTTTATATAGAGCGCGAAATACACACGGAACAAATTCCAGTTTTTGAAGATTATCGATTTGTTCATCTTCAGGTTCTGTAATGATCGTACCATCACGATCTAAGAACAGTATTTTTTTCATCAGTTTTAAATTTTATTCGTTCGAAATATTTTAAACAGCTTATGAGCATTAAATTTTCAAGAGATTTTCCGATAGTTATTCGCAAACATCCGTCACAACTTGGTTCATTTGATCTATCCCGAACAATGATTCGTTCATTGACAAGAAAATCAAATACATCTTGATGATTGTTAAATTTTACCAATAGAAAATTTGCATCTGAAGGCCATATTTTCTTAACTAATGTTAGTTTATTTAGCTCATTGCCAAGCCAATTCTTCTGCTTTAGTATAGCTGAGATACTATCTTTTGTTGTATCTTTTTTTAACGATTCCAGGGCAGCTTGTTGGTTCAGTGTACTGATATTGTAAGGATATTTAAGTTTGTTTAATATCTGTACTATCTCTGAATTCATAAATGCCATTCCCAAACGAATGCCCGCCATGGCTTGTGCTTTCGAAAAAGTTTGCAAGACAATTAGATTGGGGAAATTATCAATTTCTGAGATAAACCCAGGATCATCAGAGAAATCAATGTATGCTTCGTCTATAACTACCAATCCTTGAAATTGATTGATCAATAGGAAAACATCTTCTTTATTCATTAAATTACCAGTGGGATTGTTGGGCGAACAAATAAAAATGATCTTAGATTTTTTCGATTTTTTCAAGATTAGATCTACATCGAGTTGAAAATTATTATCCAAATCTACTTTTATCACATTTACATTATTTATGTTTGCGCAAACCTTGTACATGCCATAGGTAGGTGCATTAATAAGAATAGAATCCATTCCTGGATCACAAAATGCACGAATGAGTACATCGATAATTTCATCGCTACCATTACCAAGAAAAATTTGATCTGTAGACACATTTTTTATCTTACTGATCTTTGTTTTTAGCGCACGCTGAAATGGATCGGGATAACGATTATATATTGTTGTAAAAGGATTTTCATTAGCATCCATTAAGATGGCATCCTTGTATAACCTATCGCGTGCTGATTGATAAGGTTTTAATTTGCGAATATTTTTCCTTACCAGATTAATTAAATCAAACTTAGTTTTTGTTTTCATCTTTCATCTTATTTAGTCGTATGCTTACTGCGTTTTTATGAGCCTGCAATTGTTCAGCTTCGGCCATTATTTCAACAAAAGGACCAATTATTTCCAGTCCGTTTGGCGTGGCTTTTTGGAATGTTATTTTTTTATAATAAGCATCCATATTCAGTCCACTGTAGCTTCTTGCAAAACCATTAGTTGGTAATGTGTGATTCGTTCCCGAGGCATAATCGCCCAAACTTTCTGGTGTATAGTATCCAAGAAAAACAGAGCCTGCATGCGTAATTTGTTTTGATATTTGATTGGCATTTGCTGTTGCAAGAATTAAATGCTCGGGGGCATATCGATTGCTTATTGCTATCATCTCACATTCATTTTTAACCAAAATTATTGCGGCTGATTGCAGTGATTTTTCTGCTATCTTTTTTCTGGGTAAAGTCTCAAGCTGGTTGGAAACACATAACAAGGTTTTATTCAGCAATTTTTTGCTGGAGCTAATCAGTATGACCTGACTATCGCTACCGTGTTCGGCCTGCGACAATAAATCAGCAGCAACAAATTCCGGTTTAGCTGATTCATCGGCTAGGATTAATACTTCGGAAGGACCTGCCGGCATATCGATAGCTATACCTTGCGATGAAACAATTTGTTTGGCCTGGGTTACAAATTGATTTCCAGGACCAAAAATCTTATCGACTTTAGGAATGGTTTCGGTTCCATAAGCCATAGCAGCTATTGCTTGTGCTCCACCACATTTAAAAATATTATTTACACCTGATATTTTTGCTGCATATAGAATGGCAGGATTTATTTTTCCGTTTTTATCGGGTGGGGTACATAATATAACTTGCCGGCAAGCAGCAATTTGTGCAGGTATGGCTAACATAAGTACTGTAGATATCAATGGTGCTGATCCTCCCGGAATGTATAATCCTACTTTTTCGATCGCAACAGCTTTTTGCCAGCATGTAATTCCTTTTGAGGTTTCTACTGATATTTCTTCCGGAATTTGCGCTTTGTGGAACTTTTCAATATTTGCAGCGGCAATGCGAATGGCATTCTTCAATTCTGAAGATAGCATTTGTTCTGCTTTATTTATTTCCTGGGCTGTAAGGCTTAAGTTATCTAACTTAACATGGTCAAATTTTTGAGTGTAATCGATTAGTGCCTGATTTTTTTTGAGTTGTATTCTTTTCAGGATTTTCCGAACACTTCTTTCTAACTTACTATTCTCTAAAACAGGTCTTTTTAATGCCTGGGATAAGTCCTTATTATTTGGATATTCTAATATCTTCATGAGTTTGATGTTTAAAGAATCATTTTTTCAATGGGTATAACCAGAATGCCCTGTGCACCTGCTGATTTTAGTTGGTCTATCACTTCCCAGAATTTTTCTTCGTTCACTACAGAGTGTAGCGAACACCAGTTTTCATCAAACAAAGGCATAATAGTTGGGCTTTTCATTCCGGGTAAAATTTCAATAATCTCTTTAAGCTTATTGTTGGGTGCATTTAGTAAAATGTACTTGTTTAATTTGGCTTCTTGTTGTGAATTAATCCTGAAAATAAGCTGATTCAATATGTCAGATTTCTCTTTGTCGAGTGTTTCTCTGCCAATAATAATTGCTTCGGATTGTATTACTTTTTCTACTTCTTTTAAACCATTGCTGATTAACGTGCTGCCCGAACTCACTATGTCGAAAATGCTATCGGCAAGTCCAATTCCAGGAGATATTTCAACCGAACCGCTTATTTGATGTATATCGGCTTTAATATTTTTCTTGTCGAGGTAGGATTTTAAGATGAAAGGATAGGAGGTTGCTATTTTCTTATTTTGGAAGTATTCTAAAGACTCATATTTTTCAGATTTGGGAATGGCGAGCGATAATCTACATTTAGCAAAACCCAGTCGTTGATAAATTTTTAGAGGGTAGTTTCTTTCGAGATATTCATTTTCGCCGACAATGCCTATATCAGCAATTCCATCGTTAATGCATTGCGGAATATCATCATCTCTTAGATAGAGAATTTCTATTGGAAAGTTAGACGAAACTGAGATGAGTTTCCGGTTTCCATTCGTTAATTTAATGTTGCATTCCTGCAATAGCTGAAGTGATTTCTCACTTAGTCGTCCTGATTTTTGTACTGCAATTTTTAATTTTTTCATAAGGATTTTGTTATTAAATAAAAAAGGTCTGCAGAGAACTGCAGACCTTTCGATTTCATGTTTTTGAACCGTAAATCAAGTCATAGTATCTTCTGCCGGGTGTACTTTACACTCGAATGATGATGATGAATATGATGATGTATTTGGTTCATTTTTTTATTGTTTGTGATTTTTATTGTTTTTAAATGAAAAAGGGCCTGCAAAATTTGCAAGCCCTTTAATTGTGTTAAAATATTTTTAGGAATCTACAAAAAATTGCATACCGTGCCTTTACCAGCATGATGATGGTGATGATGAACAGTATGTACAATTTGTAAATTCATTTTTTTGTTTTGATGGTGCAATAATAAAAACAAGATTTTAAAAATCAAAATTTCAATTAAAAAAAGAGTTCTTATGATTTGATCATAATTTAGCCTATCTTCTTCATACATATATTTTTGTTGTCTATGTTTATATAAATATTAAGGCTTTCAAAATTTATATCTCTGATTTATATTTCCAATAAGCATTTTAAACATCGATTATCAGAAGAAAGGTTTGATTTTTTTTCTTCTTTTATATATTTGATGTAATGATTAGTTTTTCATTGTTTTAGGTTTTAATTTAGGCTTAAAGTTAGACAGCATAAATATTTTTTGCAAAGTTTAATTTATTGACCGAGAATTTTTGTTTGAATGCTGATTGATTCTTGATGAATCGCTTTAAAAATTGTTGAAACAAATTGATCTCTAAGGTTTTTACCTATACCAATTTCGATATTCTGTTTAAGTATATTGTCCCATCGACCAGATTGAAGTATGGTCATATGGTGTTCTTTTTTATATATACCAATAGATTTTACGATTTTCATTCTGTTTTCAAGTATCGTTAATAGTTCTTCATCAGCGATATCTATTTTACACCTCAATTCTTCAAGTGTTTCGGTAGGGATTCCCTCAGGTTGTTCTTCACGAATAATAAGTGTGCTTAATATTTTATGCAGTGTTGAAGGATCAACTTGTTGTTTGGAATCACTCCATGCTTTCTCAGGATTAAGGTGAGTTTCTATCATCAATCCATCAAAATTAAGGTCCATGGCTTTTTGCGATAAACTTTGAATATATTCCCTTTTACCTGAAATATGGCTTGGGTCACAAATTATTGGGATATTAGGCATTTTTCTTTTTAACTCAATTGGTATTTGCCATTGCGGAGTATTTCGATATATACTTTTATCAAAACTGGAAAAACCACGATGTATTGCTCCAATATTTGAAATTCCTGCACGCTGCAATCTTTCTATTGCTCCAATCCATAATTCAACATCGGGATTGATCGGATTTTTAACAAATACAGGAATATCAACTACATTTAGTACATCTGCAATTTCCTGAATAGCAAAAGGATTCGCCGTTGTTCGTGCACCAACCCAGAGAATGTCGATACCAGCTTTTAAAGCATCATAGGTATGTTTTAAGTTAGCTACTTCAGTTGCAATTTGCATACCTGTTTCTTTTTTTACTGTTTTAAGCCATTCTAAAGCTTTTGAGCCGATACCTTCAAATGTATTTGGTCTTGTGCGTGGTTTCCATATACCTGCTCTAAAAACATTGATTCCAAGTTTTTTAATTTCTTTGGCTGTATTTATAACCTGTTCTTCGGTTTCTGCACTGCATGGCCCTGCGATAATAAGAGGTCTTGTTATTTGATTACTCTTATTAAAGATTTTAGTTGTTTTTTCAAATGGGTTCATTATAATATTTTCTTTATCCGGTTTGCATTATGTATCATTGTTAATATAGCTTTAGTATTCTTATCCCTAATGTTTTTTTTGAATCTTTCTAGATGTTGAATATATGTTTCTAGCACAGTGTTTATGTTTTCTGTATTATTTTCAAATATTGAAATCCACATATCAGCAGAACTTTTTGCAAGTCTAACTGTTGAATCGAATCCGCCACTGGCAAGATCAAAAATGTTTTTTTCGTTTTTTTCTTTATCTAAAACAGTTAAGGCAAGAGCAAATGAACTAATATGAGAAATGTGTGATATATATGCTACATGTACGTCGTGGTTATATGCGCTCATAAATATTGTCCGCATATTAAGACAGTCATACATTTTCTTCACAAGACTTAGTGCTTGAAGATTGGTATCTTCTACATCGCAAAATATAACAGCTTTACCATCATATAAATTAGACTGTGCTGCCCAAGGACCAGAGTTTTCAGTTCCAGCCATAGGATGTGTTGCCACATAGTTTGCTCGTTTATTGTGATACTTAATTCTTTCTACTACGTTGCCTTTAACAGAACTTGTATCTATAATTATTTGGTGATGAATTTTATCCAGTATTTTTGGTAGCAATTTAATCGTTTGGTCAGTCGGAATAGCCAAAATAATTAATTCAGTATTTTTTATGGCTTTATCCAGAGTATCAATCTTATTAACCATTCCTGTGTTTAAAGCAGTATTTGCATGTAAATTGTTTTTATCAACTCCGATTATATAATCTGTAAATCCTCTTTTTCGCAGATCAATTGCCATAGAGCCACCTATTAATCCTAATCCAATTATACTTACTCGCATAGAACTTTTTGTTTTAAGGTTGTTATTCTTAAAAATGCTTGACTTAGTTCATTTTCACTCACACATATTGAGAATCTTATGTACTTGTTACCATTTTCGCCAAATATGCTTCCTGGAGTAGCAAAAATTCCAAGTACATAAAGTAGATAATCTGAGAATTCGTATGCATTTGAAAAAGCACCAGGAATTCTTGCCCAAACAAATAAGCCTGCACTATGAGTGCTGTATTTACATTCAAGTAAATCAAGCATTTTCCATACTTTTATTCTTCTCTGAGAGTATATTTTATTTAGTTTATCATACCAGTCTTTGCTAAGATTTAATGCATATGAAGCTGCCAGCTGTATTGACTTATACATTCCAGAATCAAAATTGCTTTTAAGCTTTAAAATATGCTTTATGTTTTCTTGTGATCCAGCAACCATACCTACACGCCATCCAGCCATATTGTGAGATTTACTTAAAGAGTTTAATTCTAAAATATTTTCATAATAATTTAAAAAGGACAAGATACTCTTTGGATGATCATTTAGAATCAAACTGTATGGGTTGTCATTAACAAGCAATACTTCTCTATATTTTGCCCACATAACAAGTTTCTTAAGTGTTAATTGATTTGCAATTTTACCTGAAGGCATATGTGGATAATTTATCCAGATAAGTTTGGTTCTATCATTATAAAGATTCTCTAGTTCATTAAAATCTGGTAGCCAATTATTCTCTTCTGTTAGATTATAATATTTAACGTCTAATCCTAATAGCTTAGATGCTGAAGAGTACGTGGGGTAGCCTGGATCGGGAATTAATACCCTGTCGCCGGGATTACAAAAAGCCATAGATATATGCATTATCCCTTCTTTAGATCCTATTAATGGTAGAATTTCATTCATAGGATTCAAGTTAACCCGATAGATTATTTGGTACCACTTACTAAATGCTTTTCTTAGTTCTTCAATTCCTCCATATGATTGATACATATTACTATCGGAATCTAAGGAAGTATTATTTAGGATTTTTATGACTTTAGGATGAGGTAAGAGCTCAGGGCTACCTATGCCCATATTAATAAGATTATGCCCTTCTTGCTGAAGTTTGTTTATTTCAGCAAGTTTATCTGAAAAATAATATTCATTAACACAGTTGAGTCGCTCGGCTGGGTTCATTTTTTATTGTATGTATTTGGTTTGACATTTGTTTACCTAATGTATATTCTCCTAAAATTTTTATTTTATCAGTTAAAGGATTCAAAGCCTGAAGCATTTGATGATAGTCATTGTATTGATTAAACTGAACATCTATATAGAACAGGTAGTGCCATGGTTCACCAATTATAGGAACTGATTCGATTTTGGTGAGGTTGATATCGTAAAACGAGATGATATTTAGTATAATGGCTAAACTACCTTTTTTATGAGGAATCGTTAATGCTAACGAAGCTTTGTTATTTTCCGATGAGTTATGCTTATTTTGCTTCTCTATGATATAGAAACGGGTGTAGTTTTCCTTATTTGTTTCAATATGCTCTTCGATTATTTCCAGACCATAATAATTGGCAGCGAGTTTACTTCCTATAGCTGCAACTTCAGCTATTCTGTGTTTGGCAATTTGTTTAATACTTAATGCGGTATCGTCCGATTCTATTAACCTAATGTTTGGAAGTCCTTTTAAGTATTCTCTACATTGATTAATGGCCATGTAATGAGAGGTTACTTGTCGAATATCTTCAAGTTTGGTTCCAGGTAATGCAACCAGATTCTGAGTTATAGGTAGATATACTTCTCCTGTAATTTGCAAACTTGAGTTCAAAACTAGGTTTAGGTTAGGATGAATTGTACCTGAGATTGTATTCTCAATTGCAATAATACCATAATCAGATTCTTGCTCGTCAACTGACTTTACTAAATCTTCAAACGTTTTGTTTGGAACTATTTCAATTTCTGTATTAAAATAGTTACGTGCCGCTTCCTCGTGGAATGCACCTTTAATACCTTGGATGCTTACTTTTTTCATGCTTCATTAGTTTTTAATACCATTACTTGCGATTTGTTAATGAGAAAGTTTAATTTGTCGGATTTTCTCAAAATCTATCACAGTCATGGATTGTAAATAAAAAAAGCGCCCCGGTTTATCCCGAGACGCTTGGTTAATAATTCGATTTATATTTAATTAACGCATACTATTCCCGGGATACCTTTGTAATAAAAGTACCAGAAATAGAAATAATAAAAATTGGATACTACGCTATTCAATTTCATAATAAATGTTTAAACAAAAAAGGCCCTGCTTTTGGGCAGGACCTTTTATATTTTAGATATCTTATTCAACTACATAATGGTCCTGCTTTTATTTCCATAAAAGTAAAAGTAGTAACCAAAATATATTGTTGCTTGTATATTCATATTGCTTAAATTCAATACAATGATAATTACAAGTTTTTTAAAATCAAAATATTTTACTTCAATTTTATTATTTTTGATGTATGAGTGAATTAAAGAAACTTTCGAATATAGGAGCAGAGTTAGTTAAAAGATTAGAAATTGCCGGGATAGAATCAATGAGTCAGTTAATGGAGCTTGGAACCGAAAATACATTTATAAAATATAAAACTGTTTTTCCGGATGCATGTCATAATCAATTATATGCTATTGAGGGAGCTATTCAAGGCATTCGCTGGCATGGAATTAGCAAAGAAAGAAAAGCTGAACTGCAAGAATTTATGAAGATGTTAAATTAAGAATTAAGATTAGTTAAATAAGCTAGGAATATTTAAAAGATAGGCAGAAAATACAATGATGACAGTCATTAGTACCCAACGCACAAAATTACTTCCCCAACTGATAGCCATTTTTGAACCAACAATACCGCCAAATACATTTCCAATAGCTGCTATTAATCCCATACCATAATGTACTTGATCGTTGAAAATAAATACCGCTAATGCAAATGGACTATATAAAAAAACAGTCATCACTTTAATGGCATTGGCTTTTACTAAATCGTACCCTGCATTTAAAACTAATACAGATAGCATAAAGATACCAACTCCTATATGTATAAAACCTCCATATAATCCAATTACGAAGAAAAGTAATAGTTGAACTATGGTAGGTTTACTTTGTATTTTTTTTACCTGACCTTTCAGCCAACGTTCTGGTCTGTAAAAAATAAAGAAAAGCATGATTAGCAGAATACCTGCCAGGATTTTTTCAAAAATAGCTTCATTAATTTCTGTTGCTATTTGTGCACCTACAATTGATCCTATTACTACAGGTAATGCAAGTTTAAATCCTTTTTTCCAATCTAAAGCACCATGTTTTTTAAAGTTTAATGTCGATGCTAAGGTCTGCATAATTACACCTAAACGAATAGTACCATTCGCAAAATTAACAGGTAAACCTAACATCATGAAAAGAGAATAAGTAATAACAGTACCACTACCGGCAATAGTATTAATTACTCCAACTAAGAATCCTGCAAAAATGAGTAAAACAATGATTCCTGGAGAATAAATGTCTGCATCCTTTAAAAAGTCTATTGAAATAGTGAGTATCATTACCTTGTATTAAAAATCCTGCCCAACAATAAATTTGGACAGGATAGCAATATTAAGTAAAAAAAAGAATAATCTATTCAGTTGGGATATTTTTTAATACATCAATTAATAAATCCCAGAATTTTTGATTGGTTTCAATATTGATTCTTTCTTCTGGAGTATGTGCTCCTTTTATGGTTGGTCCAAAAGAAATCATATCTAGATATGGATATTTTTCTAAAAACAATCCACATTCTAAACCTGCATGAATAGCTCTTACAATTGGCTTAACTCCAAATAACTTTTCGTAAGATTGCTCTGTAATTTTCATGATTTCAGAGTTGGTATTAGGTTTCCATCCTGGGTAACCATCACCATGAACAACTTTAGCTCCTGCTAAACGGAATACACTTTCAACTTTACTTGCAATATTGAATTTTGATGTTTCAATAGAACTACGTTGACTAGTTGTAATAAGAATCTGATTATTTTCAATAAATTTAATGGAAGCTAAATTGGTTGATGTTTCAACTAATCCTTCGATAGCCATACTCATTGCATAAACACCATGAGGACATGCGTATAGGCTATTTAGTAATGCAAACTGAGTATCTTCGTCAATAACAAAGTTTGGTAAATCAGCATCTTCAATGGTAAGATCAAGTTTCGGTTCTGTAATTTCTAATTCAGCTTTTACAGCAGGAACATAGTCTTCAAAAAGCTTAAATAATTCTGCTTTATCATCTTTATGAATAGTAATATGAGCAAAAGCTTCACGAGGAATTGCATTACGGGCTTTACCACCATCAAAATCAGCAATTCTGATATCAAATTCATTGCCAGCATTCCATAAGAATCGGTTCATTAGTTTAATTGAATTGCCAAGGCCTTTATCAATTTCATCTCCTGAGTGACCACCATTTAAACCTGTTACGCCAATTTTAACACCTATATGATTTTCAGGCACTTTTTCTTCTTCATAATCAAAAGTAGCTAAAGTATCTACTCCTCCTGCACATCCAATAAATAATTCTCCTTCATCTTCAGAATCCAGGTTAATTAATATTTTACCTTCAAAAAATCCAGGTTGTAATGCAAATGCACCGGTTAATCCGGTTTCTTCGTCAACAGTAAATAAACATTCAATAGGGCCGTGTTCAATATTCGTAGAAGTTAAAATAGCCATTTGAGCAGCTACTCCAATACCATCATCAGCTCCTAAAGTAGTATCTGTTGCTTTTACCCATTCACCATCGATTCTTGGTTTAATAGGATCAGTATCGAAATTATGATTCGTACCTTCATTGGCTTCACAAACCATGTCGATATGGCTCTGAAGAACAACCGTTTTTACATTTTCTTTACCAGAAGTGGCAGGTTTTGAGATTAAAACATTTCCTATCTCATCTCTTTTTGTTTCAAGGTTATTTTCTTTTCCAAAATCTAAAAGAAATTGAATGATCTTTTCTTCTTTTTTTGATTGACGTGGAATTTGACAAATATCTTCGAAATATTCCCAAACTACTTTTGGTTCTAGATTACTTAGTATTTTCATTATAATATTTTGTTACGATTAGTAAAGTGATTATTTAATTTTTGTAAACATACAAAACAATATAACATACACAAAAAATGAATAGAAAATTATAATAAAATTTAAAAAATATGATAACAATTTTTTGGTTATAAGCATTTTGTGAAAATGTTATAAAACAATTTGCTAAAAAGTTAAAGATCATTTTGTTTGAATATTTTTTATTCTATTTTTACCATGTCTAAATTTAAATTTTAAAACTAATTGTAAAAAAACTTAACATGGCAAAAAGGACAATAGTAGCAATGCCTGGTGATGGCATTGGAAAAGTAGTTTTAGAAGAAACAATACGAGTTCTGGAAGCTGCAGGCTTTGAAGCAGATTACGTTGAAGGTGATATAGGATGGGAATTCTGGTGTAAAGAAGGAAATCCTCTACCACAACGTACAATCGATCTTCTAGAAGAACACAAAATTGGTTTATTTGGAGCTATTACTTCAAAACCAAAAGATGAAGCTGCAACGGAATTAGTTCCGGAATTACAAGATAAAGGCTTAGTATATTCAAGTCCAATCGTTGGTTTACGTCAACACTTTGGGTTAGATATTTGTATGCGTCCATGTAGATCATACAAAGGAAATCCATTGAATTTTATTCGTCGTGGAGCTAATGATACCATTGAAGAGCCTGCTGTTGATACAGTTATTTTCCGTCAAAATACTGAAGGATTATATGGTGGTGTTGAATGGAGTAATCCAAGCGATGTAGTATATAATGCTTTAATGACTCATCCTAAATTTGTAAAGAATTTTGGACAAACTCCACGTGAAGAAATTTCTGTTTCAACCCGTATTTTCACTAAGAAATATACTGAAAGAATTTTAAGAGCTGCTTTCCAATATGCTAAGGAAAATGGTTATACAAACGTTACTGTTTGTGAAAAACCAAATGTTATTAGAGAAACATCAGGAATGATGTACAAAATGGCTCAACAAATTCAGAAAGCTGATTATCCAGAAATCGATCTTTGGAATACCAACATTGATGCTCAAATGATGTGGTTAACTAAAAATCCAGAAACATATGGTGTTATTGTTGCCGGTAATATGTTTGGTGACATTGTTTCTGATGGTTTCGCTGGATTAATTGGTGGTTTAGGATTTGCTTCAAGTGCACAAATGAATCCTGATTCAGGAGTTGCTGTATTTGAACCTACTCATGGTTCTGCACCAAAGTATGCTGATTATGATGTTTCAATTGTTAACCCAATTGCAATGGTTGAATCTGCATGTGCAATGTTAGATTTCATTGAGGAGAAAGAAATCTCTGCTAAGATCCGTAAAGCAGTTGCTGAGGTTATTGAAGAAGGTAAAGTTAGAACTTACGACATGATGAAAATGTCTGGTCGTCCTGATGTAATTGAGAAAGGAGCCGCTTCTACTCAACAAATGGCAGATGCTATTATCGCTAAATTAGCGTAATTAATATAATATAAAGAGGATGCATAACCCTATGTGCATCCTCTTTTTTTAATCCTAAAAAGTAAAAATCATACATATGAACTCAACAGTATTAGAATTATGGCCTGAACTAGAATGGATTCAGGACGAAGATTTAAGAGAAAAAACTGCAAAAACATGGGAGTTAGCTCTTGAAAGAAGTGTATTAACACCTGATGATTTAAAAACAATTCCGTTTACATTATTATGCGGACCAGATTTAAAAGTGACTTTTATGGATCATAAACGCTCTGTTGTTCATATTGCTAAAGATGCTGGTAATACAGTGAATGCAATGTATCATGGCGAGTTACCTGTTAATATGGATGTGTTAATTGCAGGTGCCATTTTAGCCGATGTTGGTAAATTGTTAGAGTATGAAATGAAAGATGGGAAATCTGTTCAGGGAAATTATGGTAAATATTTACGTCATCCTTTTTCTGGAGTTTCGATAGCAGAGGAATGTGGTGTTCCTGCTGAAGTATGCCATATTATTGCTACGCATGCAGGCGAAGGTGATATGGTTAAACGAACTACTGAAGCTTATTTAGTACACCATGCCGATTTTATGACTTTCTTACCATTTAAGAGTAGATTAGAAATTTAAGATACTGATATCCTAAATAAATGATATTAAAAACCGCCTAATTGGCGGTTTTTTTGTATTATTGATTATTAAATAATACAAAATATATGAATGCATTATATCTTATTGGTTTTGTACAATCTCTTTTCTTTATAGTTTTAATACTGACTAAAAAGAAATTACAATTAAAAGATTTCTTTTTAGCAGCTTACATATTAATACTTGGTTTAAACCTCATGTTTATGTACTGGAATGAAACAGGGTATCATAATAGTAATCCTGTAATTATCATCCTTGATTTTGCATACTGGACCTTATTGGGACCTATATTGTACATATATATTGATTTAGCAACTTCGGTTAAACAAAAATTACAGTGGAAGCATTTAATACATCTATTACCTTTAGTATTTATATTAATTGCTTTTTCTGATTATTTTAAAGAGGGTGCTAACACTAATTTCTTTGCATATAAAAGCACATCGACTTTATTTATGGCCGGGTATTTTGTTTGGATGTACAATTCGCCAATCTATTATATCATCCTTATATTTAAATTACGAAGACATAAAAAACAAATAAAGAACTATTTTGCTACGACTAAAGATGTTGATTTAAAATGGCTTAATTACTTACTTCATGGATTTGCAATATTCCTCTTTTTTTTATTGTTTAGTGGGTTAATAATAAGAGGATTAAAACTAAATGTATCCATCGACACCTATAATTTTACATGGCTCGTAATGGTAATATATATTTTTGGAATAGGATTCTATGGATATAAACAAAAAGGAATTTTTTCAGATTATGAAGCAATTCAAAGTAAGGAACCGGATGATGAAGAAAAAATCAAAGATCAATATAAAAAGTCAGGATTACGTGCAGAAGAGTCATCAATGATACAAGAAAGCTTAGAGTATATTATGTCTAAAGAAAAACCGTATCTTGAGTATGACATTACGCTTCCTAAACTTGCAGAATTAATTAATACAACTTCTCATAAATTATCGCAAGTAATTAACGAAGAGTATCATGCAAACTTTTTCGAATTTATCAATCGATATAGGTTAGATGAATTAAAAATACTATTAAAAGATGAGGCAAATGCTGATATTAAAATTATGGCTTTAGCATATGATTGTGGGTTTAATTCAAAATCTGCTTTTTATAATTTCTTTAAAAAGGAAACATCATTAACTCCATCAGAATATAGGAATAAACATTTATCGTTGGTAGAAGCATAAAACAGTCCTTGCTTATAAAAAAGAACTTCTAAAAGCACATATTCATCTATTTTTGAATTAAAAAATTTCAATTTTAATTTAAATAGATGAATTATGAAAAAACAGTTGATCATTTGTGTTGTATTCATGACAGTTTTATCATGTAATATCTTTGCACAAAACGAAAATGTTATACCAGTACAAGTTAAAGAGAAGTTTCCTGAAGTTACATTAGTAAATGGTGATGGAGAGACAATAACTCTTCCAAATGCAGGTAGAAATACAATGTTGGTTTTTATTAGAGGAAAAGTTACACCAACAGTTTGGTGTCCTATATGTCATTACCAATATTTGGAATTGGTTGAAGCCATCAAAAAGACACATCTAGATGAGAATTATGATATGGATATATGCTTTGTAATGCCTTACAAAAAAGATTCATTACAAAATTGGATCAATGCATTTCCTCGAAGCCTGAATATTCTAAATGGATGGAAAAATCCTGAAAATGAAACAGAAGCTACTTTAGCGTGGAAGAAGTATTGTGACGCATTTTTCTCGAAAGATTATACTTTTGATGTTGATAATCCTGTTCTTGAACTTCCTGTATTATTTGATCCTGATCAAAAAGTATCAAATGGATTGGCACTTTATAAAGAGGAGTGGGGCGGAACAACAGTGCCTCAAAATATTCCTACTATATACATTATTGATAAAATGGGCAAGGTGAGATTTAAATATCATAGTCAGTATACGAATGATCGACCTGATGCAGAATACTTAGTTGAGATTATTGAAAAGTTATTATAAAGTTGCTATTATTTTCAAATGAAAAGCTGTTGGAAGAATTACCTAACAGCTTTTTTTTATTTTAGGTGACATTCACATTAAAAAATCGTATATTTAAGAGTCTAATCTAATTTTAATGAATATGAGTTATTACGATAAAGCCAAAGATCTTTTTAAAATGATTGAAGAAGGGAAACTTCTTGATGCTCTCGATAAATATTATCATAATAATGTACTTATTATAGCAGATGACGGAAAACAACGAATTGGAATTGAAGAAGCTCGTAGTTATAATAAGAAATTACTGAAGGAAATTGAAGAAGTTATGGGAGAAGATGTTATTACAATTACATCTGATGAAAATAGAGCAATTACAATGGTTGAGTTTTGGATTAATCTTAAATTCAAAAATGGTTATAAAAAGATAATTGAAGAAGTGGCTGTTCAGCATTGGGAAGGAGAAAAAATCATAAAAGAAAATTTCTATTCGAAAAGGTAAGATATTAAAAAATGAAGCAAAGCAAACTCATACAATTAGTATGAGTTTTTTTGTCGAAAAATTAAGTTAATATGTCGAAAGGTAAGAAATGAGCTTTATATTATAAAAAAGCTTGACTACCTTGCTATCAAAAATGGTATGAAAAATATAATTACAGCTAGCCTTTTAGGATTCTTTCTAATCCTAAGTTTATATGCATATAGTAATAAATCTGCAGATGTACGATTAAAGAATTTACATTACGAAAACTCTTTGGGTGAGAAAGGCATTACTCATTTTTATTATAGCCAGGAAAATAAAAACTATAAAGCTAAATGGGAACTATTAGACGGAAGCAGATACTCTATAAATTATCATTTTTTAAACGATGATGGAAATCTAATTAGAAAATATCGTGAGTTTTCAGATAGTATAACATCTAATAATTTCTATAAATATGATGATCAAGGTAATTTAATAGAAGATTATTTTGAGCGAAGCGATAAAGTAAAAGGTATTGTATGGTATAAATACAAAAAAGGGAAAAAAGTAGAAGCTGAATGTCGTGGTTTAAATGGATGGTTTTATGGTATTATAAAATATCAATATTCAGGAGAACAAATTTCAAAAGGAATAATTTATATCGATGGAAGAGAAGCAGGATCTATTGAATATTCATATGATGAGAAAGGTAATTTAATGAAAGAATTTTGGGATTTTGGAGGAAGATGGAATCAAACATTTACTTATGAATATGAAATACCTGTAAATTCAATACCAAAATATTATACTTATTCAAGTCCATTTCTGAAGCCAACGAAGAATTACATTATTGAGAAAGAAGATTATAATTGGAATTCAGAAAAAGGAGGACCATCTTATTATGAGTATGATGGAAATAAATTGATTAAAAAGATTTACCGATATGGTAATTCAGAAACTATTACTAACTATGAATATGATGAACAAGGTTTGCTTATGAAATCGTTCAGGAGATATAAGGATGGACGAAAAGCAGAGTTTTCATATCATTATAATGAAAATAATCAGTTAATACGTCGCTTATTTTATGGTGAAAATGGTTTTGTTGGCGATGAATCGTATCAGTACGACGAAACAGGTAAATTAATAAAAGCACACTGGAATAAGTTTGACACCTGGTTAACAGGAGATATTATTTTTCAGTACGAAGATGATAAGTTAATCAAAGGCAAATTTAAAGCAGATAATTATAAAGCAGATCTTACTTTTGAGTTTGATCAATTTAATAACCTCACAAAAATACATTGGGAATTTAATATCGGAAACACTCAGACTTATGAATTTAAATATAAGAATATAAAGGAGCTTTAAGCTCCTTTATTTTATTCATATCTCAAGCATTCTGCGGGATTGATCCTGGCTGATTTAATTACTTGATATCCAATGGTAACTAAAGCAATAAGTACTGTAATTAGCAATGCAATAAGAAATACCCACCAGCTTATATTTGTTTTATACGGATATTGCATTAACCATTTTTCTACTAAAATATATGCTATAGGTGATGCAATAATAAATGAAACTATGATCCATCGAATAAAACTACCAGAGAATAGTACCATAATTTCTGATGTGGATGAACCTAAGGCTTTACGTATTCCAATTTCTTTTATTCTTGTGGCACTAATAAATGCTGACATTCCAAACAGTCCAAGTCCGGCAATAAAAATGGCAATGCAAGCAAAGAATATTAAAATCTTAGATTGTTTCATCTCATTGTCATATTGTTTAGCAAATTGTTGATCCATAAATTCATATTCGAATGGATATTTTGGACAAAACTCATTATAAAGAGATTTAATATATTTCATGGTTTGAGGGATATCGTTCGCTGATATTCTAATACAAGCATTTCTCGACTGAGGAAGCCATCGAATAGCCATTGGTTCAATTTTATTATGTAATGAGTTAAAATTAAAATCTTTAACAACACCTATAATTTCAATATTCCCTTCTTCTTTTAAAATAGTACCAACCGGATTTTTTAAGCCCATTCGTTTAGCCGAAGTTTCATTAACGATCATTTTTGGGTTTTTATAATCTGATGGCTGATTATAAGAAAAATTCCTGCCGTCAATTAACTGTAATCCAAGTGTGGAGATGAATTCAGGATCAGCATTAAACACCTTAGTTTCATAATCTTCACCTTCGTAAGTCCATGTCCAGGTATTTTTTAAATCTCCGGGATATTGACTAATGTATGTGACATTTGATATTTTAGGATTTTTTAATAACTCATTCGTAAACGCTTTTTTATTATTCATTACTTCTTCAATATCACCAGAAAAAGTATCTCCTTTTATACTAAACATGACAATATTTTCTGTTTTCCAGCCTAAATCTTTATTTAATACAAAATTTAATTGTTTCACGATAATAATTGTTGAGACAATTAAAAAGATTGAGATTGAAAATTGAACAATCATTAATACCTTACGCAAACTTCCTTTACTCTTTTGCCCCGATTTACCTTTTAACATAACTACAGGTTTTAAGGATGATAAGTAAAGCGATGGATACATTCCGGAAAGAAATGTGGTTATAATAATAATACTAATGATCATTATTAGGAATTGAGGAGAGAGGTATTTGAAAACAATATTTTCGCCAGTAATATAATTAAACTGAGGAAGTATAAACTCAAGAATAACAACACTTATAATATGCGCAATAAGCACCATTAAAAATGTTTCACCTAAAAATTGTTGAGCTATCATTTTTCGTTTGGCACCGACAATTTTTCGTATCCCGATTTCTTTTTCTCTCAAGTTAGCTTTAGCTGTTGTTATATTAATAAAGTTGATACAGGCTATAATTAATATTAATATTGATATGGCACTAAAAATAAGTACTAGGTTAAAATTACCGTGTTTAACTCCGCTTTCATGTGGTAATCCTCTTTCAAAATATATTTCTTGAAATGGTCTTAAAAGCAGTGGATCTCGCTCACGTTCTTCTTGATCCTCAAGTTCATTATAAACTATATCGTTTGCTTTGTTAGCAACATCAATCGCTTTAGCGTTTTTATTTAATAATAAATAAATAAGAAAGTTATGATTTCTTGCTTCCAAAAATCGATTATTTCCATACATCCGTTTTACATCCTGAACAGTTGCAATGGCATTTATTTCCATATGAAAATTCTCAACATCCTTAATGACTCCGGTAACGGTATATACCAATTCATTATCAAAGAGGAGTTCTTTACCTACAGGATTTTCATTTCCAAATAACTTTTGAGAGATATGTTCGGTTAATACAACAGAAAATGGATTTGCCAAGGCATTTTTAGCATCACCATGTATAAAGTCAAAAGTAAAAATATCGAAGATGGTACTATCAGCAAGTGCGAAGTTATCTAAATTATAGGCATTTTCTTGATACATGATGGTTGGGCGATACCAGAAATAGAATCTACACATCTGTTCAACTTCGGGGATATCTTTTACAATATCTCCTAGATATGGAGGCATGATAACCCATGTTTTATATTCCAGTCTATAGATATTTTCTTTGTTTTCATGGGATTGATCATAATTTAATTGATTTTGAACCCAAAGAAATATTAAAAGGGCACATGTCATGCCTATTGCTAACCCAAGAATATTGATAAGGGTTTGGCTAAAATTCCGCATCATGTTGCGGTATGCTGTTTTAAAATAGTTAATTAACATAGCTGATATTATTATTTGATTTAAAATAGAATAAACCAAACCTATGCCATAAAATGTAATTAATTGTTTGTCAGTAGTAAAGATAAATAAATTTTTACGTTAAACTTAGAAAGTGTTAAGAATCCGACAGTTTGTGACGTTTTGTTAACACTTTTTTATTATATTTGATTAATGTATTGATATTTAGATTGTAAAGATGAAAAAGATCGGAAATGTTTTAGTGGTTGACGATAACATGGATTTATTAAAATCTTTAAAACGAATGTTAAAATTCGATTTTGAAGATATTGATACTATTAACGATCCCAAAAAAATCCCTACCTGTTTAAAGAATAAGTTATACGATACTATTCTTTTGGATATGAATTTTACAGAAGGTGATAATTCCGGTAGAGATGGGTTTAAATGGCTTCAAAGGATAATAGAAATAGACTCAAATATATCTATTATCTTAATTACTGCTTATGGCGATATTGATATTGCTGTAAAAGCAATTCAAATGGGGGCTATGAATTTTATTACAAAGCCCTGGGAGCCTCAAAAACTAATTGCAACTATCCAGAATGCTGTTGCCATGAGCATATCAAAGAGAGAAATTAGTAATCTTAAAAATAAAACGGAGGTATATTCAGAAAATTTATTGAATGCTGTTGATCCTATCATAGGAAAATCAGTTAAGATGCAAGAAATTCAAAAAACCATTCAAAAAATTGCACATACCGATGCTAATGTATTAGTGCTTGGTGAAAATGGCACAGGGAAGGAGTTAATTGCCCGGGAAATACACAAACAATCAAATAGATGTCATCAAATATTTTTACATGTTGATTTAAGTACTTTAAATGAAAATATTTTCGAAAGTGAATTATTTGGACATGTTAAAGGATCATTTACCGATGCAAAAGAAGATAAGGTTGGAAAGTTTGAGGCTGCATCGGGTGGAACTTTATTTTTAGACGAAATAGGAAATTTATCTTTAAATCTACAGGCAAAATTATTAACCGTATTGCAAACAAGAAAAATTACACCAGTAGGAGCATCTAAATCCATCCCAGTTGATATTCGGTTGATTTGTGCTACAAATAAAGATTTAAAGAATCTTGTAAATAATGAAATTTTTCGCGAGGACTTATATTTCAGAATCAATACAATAGAATTGACTTCTCCACCATTAAGAGATCGCGATGAGGATATTGATTTATTAACAGCGTATTTTCTGGATAAATATACTCGCAAGTATAATAAACCGAATTTGAAATTAAATGTCAAAGCTTTAGATGCCTTAAATAAATATTCCTGGCCTGGAAATGTTCGAGAATTAAAGCATACCATCGAAAAAGCAGTTATCTTGAATGAAGATGCTATTATTAAACCCGACGATATATTCTATAATAAAGTTTCAGAAGATAATCATGACGATATCTTTACATTAAATCTTGAAGATTTAGAACGTAAGGCCATTGAAAAGGCACTAAGTGATACCAAAGGCAATATATCGAAAGCATCTAAAATGTTAGGAATTTCCAGAACATCTTTATATTCAAAAATGACAAAGCATGATTTATAGGAATTTTAACATAAATATTATTTTCAGGTTATTGCTGATCATATTAACAGCAATATGGTTGGCATTCGAAATTAACAATCCACAGAAAGCTTATACCAAGTTCTTTATTGTTAGTTTAATATTATTACAATCTGCATTATTAATACATTACTTTAATAAAATAAATACTGAATTAATTCGCTTTTTAAAAATTTTAAAAAATGATGATTCAGCATATCGTTTTAGATCCGATTTAAAAGGAAATTTTGCTGAACTTGCCAAGATCCTTAATAATACAGCCGATTTAATTGAAATTACACGAATTGAGAAGGAGAAACAATATCATTTTTTGCAGTTTGTTATTGAGCAAATCAATATTGGATTAATTGCTTTTGATAATAATGGTAAAGTTCATTTTACAAACAAATCTTTTACTGATCTTTTTAAGATGAACAGGATAGAGGACATTCATGCATTTGATCGGATCAACAAGCAGTTAGTTAAGGTATTGTTAAACAGTAAGCCTCAGGATTTACAGCAATTAAAAATAAATATTGATAATAATATATATCAGTTACTTATACAGAAAAAACAATTCAAATTTAATCACGATTATATAAATCTTGTTTCTTTTCAGAACATAAGTGCAGAACTGGATAAAAAAGAATTAGAGTCGTGGCAAAAAATTATAAGGGTTCTTACCCACGAAATAATGAATTCCATTGCTCCAATTGCAAATCTTACTTATTCTATTCGCAGATCGTTAACTGAAAATATTAATCCTGATTTAGATCAGAATAGTGTAATTCAAGAAGCTATAGAAGATACTGATATCATTGAGAGACGTAGTAATAACTTACTGCAATTTGTAGAGAATTATCGTAAGCTTACTAAGGTTGGTAATGCGAATATTAATAAACTAAATCTTAATCGATTGTTTGAAAATATAATGTCGCTATTCAAAGAGGATTTTAAATCTGCAGAAATAGATTGTGAATTAAAAATTAGTTCGGATATCGAGATATATGGCGACGAAAAATTACTGGAACAAGCTATAATAAATATTATAAAGAATTCAAAAGAGGCTTTAGTTAAGGTTAGTGAACCAAAAATTTTAGTGTTTTCAGAGCAAGAGGATAAAACAATAAGTATTCTTATAAAAGATAATGGAATAGGGATTCCGGAAGATAAATTAGAAGATATTTTTATTCCTTTTTATTCGAGTAAGGAAAATGGTTCAGGAATAGGATTAAGTTTGGTAAAACAGATTATAAATCTTCATAAAGGAACTGTTTCTGTAAGTTCTAAACCAGGAGAGGGTACTGAATTTAAAATTATTCTATAAAAAAACCGTACTCAAATATAAGTACGGTTCTTTTTATATTTATTGTTGGATTATTACCAAATAGAAGCTCTTGCATCTTCAGGAAGATATAAAGCGTCATCTTCTTCTACGCCAAAAGCTGCATAGAATTCAGGCATGTTTGATAAAGGAGCATTAACTCGGTTAATTGGAATTGGATGTTCATCTTCTTTTGTATATCTTATTTTTTCTTTGTCGCGCATATTGTTAGCCCAAACACGAGCATAAGCAATAAAAAATCTTTGTTCTTTAGTAAAACCATCAATAACTTCAGCTTGTGGATTTTCTTTTTGTGCATTTCTGAATGCAGTTAATGCAATGTTAAGTCCACCAAGGTCAGCAATGTTTTCACCTAAAGTTAATTTACCATCAGCATGTAAATCATCAATAATAACAATGTTATTGTGTTGTTCAACTAAAACATTTGCTCTTTCGTCGAAACGCTTTGAATCTTCTTCAGTCCACCAACTTTCTAGGTTTCCATTTTTGTCATAAAGTCTTCCACGATCGTCGAAACCATGTGACATTTCATGACCAATAACCATTCCGATAGCTCCGTAGTTAATTGCATCGTCGCCATCTAAGTAGAAGAAAGGAGGTTGTAAAATACCTGCAGGGAAACAAATTTCGTTTAATGTAGGTGCATAATAAGCATTTACAGTATGAGCAGGGAAGAACCATTCGTCTTTATCAACTGGTTTTCCAATTTCCTCTAATCCTTTTTCTCTGTGAAATTTGTTCGCTGCTAAAACATTTAATACGTATGCATCAGTACCAACACTTAGTTTGGAGAAATCTTCCCATTTGTCAGGATATCCAATCTTAACATTAACAGCTGCTAATTTATCCTTTGCTTTTACTTTAGTTTCTTCGCTCATCCACTCTACATTTTCAATTCTTTGACCTAAAGCGGTTCTTAAGTTTTCAACCAAAGTTACCATTCTGGTTTTTGCTTCAGCAGGGAAATATTTTTCTGAGAATTTCTTTCCTATTGCATCGCCTAATGCACCATTTGTTGTAGCTAAAACACGTCTCCAACGTTCTTGCATTTGTTTGCTACCACGCATTGTGCGTCCATAGAAATCGAAATTTTGTTCCTGTATTTCTTTTGTTAAATAACTAGCTGTGCTGTTAAATAAATTCCAGTGGAAATAGATTTTCCAGTCATTAACTGGTACATCAACTAGCATATTGTTGATTTCTTCTAAGAATAAAGGTTGCTTAACATTTATATCGCCATCATACTCAAGACCAATGTTTGCTTTATACGTATCAAGATCGAAGTTAGGATATCTAGCTTTAAGCTCATCCTGGGTCATTTTATTATAAGTTAAATGAGGATCTCTACTATCAAAACGAGTCATTGATGCTTGTGCCAAACGAGTTTCCATATTCATAATAGTTTGAGCACCTGCTTTTGCTTCTTCTTCAGAAATACCACTTAAAACAAGCATTTTTTCAACATGAGCTACATATGCTTCTCTAACCTCTTGTGATCTTTCACTTTCATTTACATAATAATCTCTGTCAGCCATTCCTAATCCACCTTGAGAGATCATTGCAATGTTCATTTCACTATTTTTTATGTCTGTTGATCCATAAAAATTAAATGCAGAACCTATGCTGTATGAATGTAGATATGCAATTTGATTTTGAACATCTTTTAAAGTTTGAATAGCATTAATTCTATCAAATTCAGATTTTAAAGGTTCTAATCCTTGAGTTTCGATTTTCTCTTCGTCCATTCCCATGGCATAAAAATCACCGATTTTTTGTTCATCCGTACCAGTTTCATATTTACCATTAGCATATTCCTCGAGTAGAGTTTGTACTTTTTTACTGGTTTCTTTATATAGTTGGTTAAAAGTACCAAATGAACTTTCGTCATCTGGTAATGGATATTTTTTCATCCAGCCATTATTTGCATAATGGAAAAAATCTTGTGCAGGATCAAAAGTTGTATCAATTAAACTTACATCTAATGTAATTTTTTCTTTAACCTGCTTTTCTTGACATGAAGTAGTTACTATCATAGCCATAAGTGCTACTAAAGCGAGTTTTAAAGTTAGTTTGATTTTCATATTATTTGTTTTTATTAATGATTCAGAATTATCTAAAAAAAAAGCTGCTTAAATAATTAATTAAGACAGCTTTTTTTTATAAAGGTTTAATGATTATCGATAAAAATTATTCGAATTTCTTAAATACTTCTTTAATTCTGTTCATTGCATCACGTAATTCTTCTTCAGTAATTACTAATGGTGGAGCAAAACGGATAATGTTACCATGTGTTGGCTTAGCTAAAACACCATTTTCTGCCATAGCAACACAAACATCCCAAGCTGTTTTACCTTCTTTATTCTTAATAACAACTGCATTTAAAAGACCTTTACCGCGAACTAATTCAATCATGTCAGAATTGATGCTGTTAAATTCGTCACGGAAAATTTGACCTAAACGTTCAGCATTTTCTTCTAATTTTTCTTCTTTAACAACGTCTAAAGCGGCCATTGCAACTTTACCAGCAATTGGGTTTCCTCCAAACGTAGAACCGTGTTCGCCTGGCTTGATGCAAAGCATGATATCATCGTTAGCTAAAACAGCAGATACAGGGAATACACCACCTGAGATTGCTTTACCTAAGATTAAAATATCTGGTTTAACACCTTCGTGATCGCAAGCTAACATTTTACCTGTACGAGCAATGCCAGTTTGTACTTCATCAGCAATGAAAAGTACATTGTATTTTTTACAAAGTTCAGAAGCAGCTTTTAAATATCCATCTTCTGGTACGTATACTCCAGCTTCACCTTGAATAGGTTCTACTAAGAAAGCAGCTACGTTAGAATCTTGTAATTCTTTTTCTAAAGTTGCTAGATCATTGTATGGGATTTTAACAAACCCAGGAGTGAATGGACCAAAACCGTTGTATGCATCAGGATCTGTTGACATAGAAACGATCGTAATAGTTCTTCCGTGGAAATTTTCATTACAACAAATAATTTTTGCTTGGTTTTCAGGAATTCCTTTTTTCATGTAACCCCACTTACGGGCAAGCTTAATAGCTGTTTCGTCAGCTTCAGCACCAGTATTCATAGGTAATACCTTATCAAAACCAAAGTATTTTGTTACATACTCTTCATATTCACCTAAAACACTATTGTAAAATGCACGTGAAGTTAAAGTAAGCTTTTGAGCTTGTTCTGTCATTGCATTAACAATCTTAGGATGGCAATGTCCTTGGTTTACTGCAGAATATGCAGACAAGAAATCATAATACTGTTTTCCTTCAACGTCCCAAACGTGAACACCTTCAGCTTTTTCAAGAACAACAGGTAGTGGATGATAATTATGAGCTCCATATTTATCTTCCCTTTTGATATAATCCTGACTTGTCATTTTTGTCATAACTTTGATTTTTAAATTGTTATATAATTATTGTAGATATTTTCTTTAGCCTACAATTCTAAGAAATCCTTTTCTGATAATCAAACTTAAAATGAAGATTTTCTTTTATAAAGGGATATTGTATAACATATTTTCGAATTTAAGGGTAAAAAGCATTTTTGAGGTTGAACAGTTTTTTATTAACTTGCTGCAGAAATACCAAACCTAAAATTATTATTAATATGAGTCACATACATCAAGTGATAAGAGAGAGACATAGTACGGTTATATTTTCACCGAAGGAAATTGAAGAAGAAAAGCTTACTTCTTTATTTGAAGCAGCTCGATGGGCTCCTTCTGCTTTTAATGAGCAACCCTGGAGATTTATTGTAGGTAGAAAAGGTAAAGATGAGAATTATCAGAAAATTTATGATTCCTTAATGGAAGCGAATCAGGCTTGGGCAAAATATGCTCCTGTTCTAGTAGTAACTATTGCTTCGGTAAATTCTCCAGTTACAGGCAAAGCTAATCGTTTTGCTCAATACGATACCGGTATGGCTGTTGGAAATATGTTAGCACAAGCAACTTCATTGGGTTTATATACTCATCAAATGGGAGGTTTTAGTGTGAAAAATGTACGTGATTTTTTTGATATAGGAGAGGAATATGATGTTTTAGCCGTGATGGCTATTGGATATAAAGGAGATATTAAATTATTCCCAGAATATATACAAGAACGAGAGATGAAAAAACGTATCCGGAAACCTTTAGACGAACTTTTTCTTTAATGGTTGATAAAATCTTCGTTTTCTGTTGTTAAATTATGAAAAAGACCTACTTTTGTGGAAAATTAACGGAGTTAGGAAATTTTATAGTTTTAAAGTGTTATGATTCAGAGAATTCAATCAATATATTTATTAGTTGCTTCCATATTATTAGGTTCAATTTTTGTTTATCCTATTGCTGAGTTATTAGGAGCTGATGGACAATTGTTTATTTTTAATTTCAATGGTCTTTCTGTAGAGAACGAAGATGGTATGTATTTGTTAACTATACCTACAGTTATTTTATTGGTTATTATGGTTACAATATCATTTATAAGTATCTTTTTATATAAGAAAAGAGTTATACAAATGCGATTGAATTCATTTAATATTATATTGATGCTTGGTTATATGGGATTGGCATACTATTATATTCAGAATTTTTCAAAACAGTTAAATGGTATTGTAAGTTATGAGATTACAGCTATATTCCCTTTTGTTGCTGCTGTTTTAACTTACCTGGCAATTAGAGCAATTGGTAAAGATGAAGCCTTAATTAGAAGTATGGATAGAATTCGATAAGATATATTTAAGATATAAAAAAAGAGCGATGATATTTCATCGCTCTTTTTTGTGAGTACATATTCATTATTTAATTTCCATATGTTCTGCATCCGTAATCTTTTCACAATAATGGCATTTTATTGCTACTTCTTTTTTTGATACTACTGTGAATCTGGTTACAATATCTTCGTGATTGGTGATACACTTTGGATTCATACACTTTGCAATACCTTTAATTTTATCTGGAACCTCAACAATTTTCTTTTCTACTACCTTATAATCCTTAATAATATTAAGTTTTGCATCCGGGGCAACCAAAGCAATTTTATTAATATCTTCATCGGCGAAGAAAACATCCGATAATTTAATGATAGCCTTTAGTCCTAACTTCTTACTTTCGAAGTTAGATCCAAAAGTCATTTGTGTTTCAACCTTATCAAGATTCAGAATATTGATAACTTTAAACAAGTTACTTGCAGGTATATGATCTATTACGGTACCATTCTTAATGGCACTTACTTGTAATTTTTTATCGTCCATTACCATAATTGTTATTATTTAAGTCCTAAAATATGAGTGATAATTGCTTGTCGTGTGTAAACACCATTTAATGCTTGAGTAAAGTAATATGCTTTATTGTTTTCATCAACATTAGTATGAATCTCGTTTACTCTAGGAAGAGGGTGTAGTACTTTCATGTTTTCTTTGGTATTCTCTAACATGTTATTCTTTAGGACATAAGAATTTTTTGTTTTTTCATATTCCATTGGATCAGAAAAACGCTCTCGTTGAATACGGGTCATGTAAATGATGTCTGCATGTTGTAATACATCATCAAGTTCTCTGTGCTCGAAGTATTTTAAACCTTTACGGTCAAGGAAAAGTTTATATTCGTCAGGAATTCGTAGTTCTTTTGGAGATATAAAATTATAAGTGGTATTAAACATAGCCATTGCTTGTAGTAATGAATGTACAGTTCTTCCGTACTTTAAATCACCAACAAAACAGATGTTAAGGTTGTCAAGTGTGCCTTGTGTTTTGCGGATTGAGAATAAATCAAGCAATGTTTGTGTTGGGTGTTGGTTAGCTCCATCACCAGCATTTACAATAGGAACACGAGATACTTCACTGGCCCAGCGTGCGCTACCTTCAATCGGGTGACGCATTACAATTAAGTCGCTATAATTAGCTACTGTCATGATAGTATCTTTTAAAGATTCTCCTTTTGAAACACTGGATGAGCTTGCATCGGTGAAACCAATATACTTACCACCAAGACGGCTAATTGCACTTTCGAAACTCAATCGTGTTCGGGTTGAAGGTTCGAAAAACAGTGTTGCAACTACCCTGTTATCCAAAAGGTTTTGGTTAGGATTTTTTTCAAAATCTTCAGCAAGGTCAAGGATTCTGAAGATTTCATCTTTCGAAAAATCCGTGATTGAAACTAAATGTTTGTTTTCCATTAATCCGGGTTTTAAAATTTGTATTTATAAATTCTATTTTATTTTTATTGAATGATTTATCTTGTTTCTATAAATTCAATTTTTAATTTTTCAATTCTGTCAAATTTACTTAATACCTTATCGACATCGGCGCGTCTAAGAGCTAAAGTAATGGTGCATGATAGTTCAAAATTCTGATCTAGCTGTTCAATTTGCTCTTCTTTCATGATTCGCATAATTTCATTCATCTCAGGATAATCAAATCTTAGCTCATAAATATCATGTAAAGTTCTTTTGATAATTTTAGCATTTTTTAATGCTTCATTAGCCGCTGTTTTGTATGCATTAATTAAACCGCTTACTCCAAGTTTTGTTCCTCCAAAGTATCGAATAACAACAATTAAAATATTGGTAAGATCGTATGATCTAATTTGTCCTAATATAGGTTTACCTGCTGTACTTGAAGGTTCTCCATCATCATTAGCCCTAAAAATGGTTTTGTCTTTACCTAACATGTATGCATAGCAATGATGACGTGCATCGTGATAATCACTTCTTAATTTTTCCTGAATGTCTTTTATCTCATTCTCTGTTGATACAGGATAAGCAAAGGCAAGAAATTTACTTCCTCTATCTTTAAAAAAACCTTCAGAAGGTTTACTTATGGTTAAATATTCATCTACAAATTCTGCCATTTATGTTTGTGATAATATATAGATTGCAATAAATGATAAAATGATTCCTATCCAGTTAATTTTAAGGAATCGTTCTTTAAAAACAATAAATCCTATGATTACAGATAAAGCAATAACTCCCAAATTATTGATGCCAAAAACAATGGAACCATCCAAGCTTTCTCCTAATGGATTTTTATAATTTAGTGCTTTTATTAAAAAATATAAGGATCCATAATTACTTACTCCAAGTCCAATTCCCCATAAAAGAGTTTTCGTTTGTACCAATTCTTTAAATGAAGTTTTTCGTAAAATCTTTGTTAGTAAACCAGCCAAAGCAGCCATTGCAAATAAAATAACTGTGAATAAAGGCAGAACATCATCTGCTACATGATATTGCTGTGCATATTTTACAATAGAATCGACCAATCCCATTCCAAGAAACAGGATAATTGGTAGGTATATGTTTCTTGGATCAAATTCAACTTTTCTTTTACGATATACAGATAAAAATACAGCTAATATTGCTGTTATAATCCCAATTGCTTTATAATTAGTTAAGATATCTAAAGGATCAATAATGATTGAAACAATAATTGGAATAATTACCGACATTTTGTTTGAAATGGTTGTGATTGCAATGCCAACAACTTGAGAAGATTTAGCAATAATAACAAACATCATAATAAATAATATCCCGATTAAAATAGAGTAGGGGAACCAGTTTGCTTTAAAAGTATGAGCTATATTTATTTGAGTATTAATTAATAATATACCCAACACAGTGGCTGTAATATAATTAATGATGATAACATTAAAAGAGTTGATTTTTAGTCTGTCAAGGAATTTGAAGACTACATAAATTGCTGCTGATGAAAGAATACTTAAAATTAAAAAAATCATACTCGTTCGTTATTGCACAAAAAAAACAGGTTTCTAAAAAAGAAACCTGTTTTACGGGGTCAGCGGACCCTTAAATTTTGTTTTGTTGACTGTATTTTGTCTTTAAATATTTTTAATGTCATCGTTAAATATAAAAAATCATATTCTGAGCAAAGATAACTAAAACTTAAAAAATACAAATAGAAAAATTAATATTCTATTAACAGATTTATTAACAATTTTTCACTTGAATAACTTTGGCAGCTATGCTTATTGCTATTTCAGGAGTGGTTTTGCTATTGATAGATAATCCTATTGGAGAATCTACTTTTGCTAAAGCTTGTTCTGCAATACCTTTGCTTTTTAGCGAATCGAAAATGGTTTTGATCTTGTTTTTACTACCAATCATCCCAAGGTATTTCAGGTTTTTGTTAATCAATTTTTCCAAAACAAGCTCATCACTTTTGTGGCCAACAGTCATAATAACTGCATAGCTGTTTTCACCATCAGGAACATATTTGGCAGCATCCTTATAATCGATAATTTCTTTTCGATGAGCATGATTATTTTGTTCAAATGTTGAAAGCTCATTTCTGTTATCATAAACGATAACATTAAAATCGATTGCTCGGAATATTTCACTTAGAGGTATACTTACATGTCCTGCTCCAAAAATATATAATGTAGGCTTAATGCCAATTTGTTCTTCGTATTTCCAGTTTTCATCATTTTGATAAGAATAAGAAATAGTATCAACATGATTATTTTCATCAAAATGAATTCCTTGATAATCTTGATTAAATGTACCGTTTTCTCCTACATCAAGTTTTGATATAATCTTATTAATCATGGTTAAATCTTCATGATTTAGTACTGAAAAAGCATGCGTTTGTTCTCCAGAACACATTAATCCTGATTTATCCTTGCCAGCATCAGGGGTATGTATTTGCTTTTTTATAAAAGAACATTTTTCACCATTTATAGCTTTTTTCTTAGCTAATTCAACCATGTTATATTCCATTACTCCACCACCTATTGAACCGTTCATAGCTCCAGTTTCGGATACAGCCATTTTAAAACCAACAATGCCTGGACTACTTCCATTCCGTTCAACAACAGTAATGATTGTTACATTATGATGATTGTCAATTTCTTCTTTAATAAAATTCCAAATATTCATTATTATTTGATTTTAGTTTGAATCAAATTTACAATGAATATTAATTTATATAAGATATTTATAGTTTAATTTTGGAATTTCTTTGTAATTTGAGAATTGATAATAATTATCTAATCGCTAGATAGAAAAAAATTCTTAAATACAAGACTTATGTATAATATATTTCTATATTGAAAAATGATATCTATAAAACTATCCTAATAATGTAAAGTTTTATGTAAAAAATATAACTTTATCAGACAAAATTTTAAGCTGAAAAATATGGAAAATATCTATCAAAAAATAAATGAACTAGCAGAGAAATATAGTGATTATACTGCTAAAAACTTATCGAAATTAGTTCAAATTAAGTCTTTGAGTTTAGGAGAAAAGGAAGTTCAATTAGAACTGAAGCATCAGATGGAAGAAGCGGGTTTTGACGAAGTGCGTATCGATGGACTTGGTAATGTAATTGGTAGAATCGGAAATGGAAAGAGGATTTTAGCCATTGATGGTCATATGGATACTGTTGATTTAGGTAATTTGGATAACTGGGATTTTGATCCGCTTGGGGGTGAAATTAAAGATGGTTATGTACATGGACGTGGTACTGTTGACCAGGAAGGTGGACCAGCTGCATTTGTTACTACTGGACGTATCTTAAAAGAATTAGGATTTGATAAAGATCTTACGATATATTTTGTAGGTAGTGTAATGGAAGAAGATTGTGATGGTTTATGTTGGAAATATATTGTTGAAGAAGAGAAGATAAAACCTGATTTTGTCATTAGTACAGAGCCTACTAACTTAAATATTTATAGAGGACACCGCGGACGTATGGAAATGCATGTTCATTTTTATGGAGTTTCTTCACATGGATCTGCCCCTGAGCGTGGTAAGAATGCTATTTATATGGCTTCACAAGCCGCATTAGAAATTGAAAAACTAAACGAAAGATTAAAATTTGATGAATTTTTAGGAAAAGGAACAGTTACAATTTCGGAAATGGTTACGGGTAGTCCTTCATTATGTGCAGTAGCTGATTATGCAAGAATTCATTTAGATAGAAGATTAACCTGGGGAGAAACAAAAGAATCGGCTGTAGCAGAAATTGAAGACTTAATCAAAGGAATGAATGCGAAGGTTGAAGTATTAGAATATAAAGAAACTGCATATACAGGATTGGAATACGGAATGGAAAAATACTATCCAACATGGAAAATTCCTGTAGAAGATGAAATCGTTCAAACCGGGGTAAAATCATTTAAAGGCTTATTTAATAAAGATCCTAAAATTGATAAATGGACATTCTCTACAAATGGTATTATGACAAATGGTGTTTATGGAATTCCAACCATAGGATTTGGACCTGGAAATGAAGTATTAGCGCATGCACCAAACGAAAAAGTTCTAATTAGCGATTTAGTTGCTGCATCGGCTTTTTATGCTGCTTTTGCATATGATATTTAGAAAATAATAAAAACAATTATATGAGTTTACAAGACAAAATTCAAAGCTTAAGTCGTTTAAAAACTGACTTATATCAAAAGGATTTCCTGTTAACCTGGGGAAAAAGTCAGGATGATTTAAAGGCAGTCCTGGAAGTTGCTGAGATATTAAAAGAAATGCGTGATAATAACATATCACCACGTGTGTTTGACTCAGGTTTGGCAATTTCCAATTTCCGTGATAATTCAACAAGAACAAGATTTTCGTTTGCATCGGCAAGTAACTTGTTAGGATGTGCTGTTCAGGATCTAGATGAGCAAAAATCTCAGATTGCTCACGGAGAAACAGTACGTGAAACAGCAAACATGATTTCTTTCTTATCAGACTTTATAGGTATCCGTGATGATATGTATTTAGGAGAAGGAAATAAGTACATGCGCGAAGTTGGTGAAGCTTTGGATGAAGGTTTTGCACAAGGAGTACTTCCTAGTCGTCCGGGAATTGTGAATTTGCAGTGTGATCAGGATCATCCAACACAATCAATGGCCGATTTAATGCATTTGCAAAATGAGTTTGGTTCGTTAGAAAATCTTAAAGGTAAAAAGATTGTTATGAGCTGGGCTTATTCTCCAAGTTATGGAAAGCCACTATCTGTTCCTCAGGGAATCATTGCTTTAATGTCTCGTTATGGAATGAATATCGAGCTGGCTTATCCTGAAGGATACGATTTAATACCAGAAATTGTGGATATAGCAAAAAATAATTCAAAGCAGAGCGGTGGATCATTCAATATTTCGCATTCAATGGAAGATGCCATGAAAAATGCTGATATTGTTTATCCAAAAAGTTGGGCTCCATTTCATATTATGCAACAACGAACAGAGTTGTTGAAGAATAAAGATGTTGAAGGATTAAAAGCTCTTGAGCAAACTTGCTTAGCTAATAATGCCAATTACAAAAACTGGGAATACGACGAAGCAAAGATGAAACTAACTAAAAATCAGGATGCTTTATATATGCACTGTTTACCTGCCGATATTAGTGGTATTTCGTGTAAGGAAGGTGAAGTAAATGCTGATGTTTTCGAGAAGTATAGAATCAGAACTTATCTGGAAGCAGGATTCAAACCATATATCATTGCCGCAATGATGTTTACTAATAAATTCAAAAATCCGTCCGGGGTTTTAAATAATATCCTTCAAAGGGATAGACGAAGAGTAGCTTTTTAAGCTACTCTTTTTTTATAAAAAAAGAAATGTAAATTAAACCTTCGGGCTCTTTCATAATCAAAGATTACCTAAATCATATACTTAAAAAATATTTTACTGTACAAAAATTACTGTTAGTATTTTCTCTATACAAGATGATACTGTGTTTTAGTAAAATAGAATGTGGGATCGATCATAGATAGGGCGGTGGCTTTATAAAAATGTGATCATAAATTTTAAATTAATGAAAAAGAAAATTTTAGTTTTTGCACTTATGCTAGGTGCATTGAGCTTAAATGCTCAAAATGAGAAGAAAGATAGCTCTTGCTATGTTTTTACAATTAAGAAAGAGGTGAAATCAACACCAGTTAAAAATCAATACCGTTCGGGTACTTGTTGGAGTTTTTCTGGATTATCATTTTTTGAATCAGAAATGTTAAAAAATGGAAAGCCTGAGGTCAATTTATCGGAAGCCTGGATTGTAAGACATTCGTATTCTGAAAAAGCAAAGTCGTATGTACGTTGGCATGGAAATATTAATTTTGCCGGTGGAGGAGCTTTTCACGATGTGCTAACAACAATTCAAAAATTCGGTATTGTTCCGGAGGAAGCTTATGAAGGATTAAATTATGGTACAGATAAGTTTGTGCATGGAGAATTTGATGCAGTTTTGAAAGGATATGTAGATCAGGTAATAAAGAATAAAAACAGAAGTCTGACAACTGCATGGCATAATGGCTTTGAAGGAATTTTGGATGCTTATTTAGGCGAAAAACCAGAATCATTTATGTATGAAGGTAAAGAATATACTCCACAATCATTTGCAAAAGAGTTTACAGGTATTAACCCTGAAGATTATATTGAAGTGACTTCATTTACACATCATCCTTATTATTCAGAGTTTATCATAGAAGTACCTGATAATTGGGAAATGGGTGAGGTTTATAATGTTACTCTGGAAGATTTTATCGAAATTATTGATAACGCTATTGAAAAAGGACATTCTGTTGCCTGGGGTGGTGATGTGAGCGAAAAAGGCTTTTCATGGAAAAAAGGAGTGGCCATTGTTCCTGATGTTGAATACGAAGTGACTAGTGGAACAGATAAGGAAAGATTAACAGGTTTAACAACTAAAGAAAAGAACGAGATTTTGTATTCGTTTGAAAAGCCGGTAAAAGAGCTGGAAATTACTCCAGAGATTCGTCAGGAAGCATTTGATAATTATAAAACAACAGATGATCATGGAATGCACATAGTGGGCGTTGCTTACGATCAAACAGGTAATAAATTTTATAAGGTAAAAAATAGTTGGGATGTTGATAATCCTTACGATGGTTATATCTATATATCAGAAGCCTTTATTAAATATAAGGCTATTGATATTATGATTAATAAAAATACAGTACCAAAGCATATTGCGAAAAAAATGGGATTGTAGGAATCTTTTCAAAGATAAAAAGGGTAGGCATGAAGCCTACTTTTTTTTTATCTTTACTTTCATTAAAAAGATGTTTATCTTGTATAATATATTATTCAATGATTAAAAAGTTATTATTAATAGGAACTGGTGGATTTATAGGAAGTATAGCAAGATTTTTAGTGTCAAAGCTTAACTTATATTTTCATTTTTTGGATATTCCTATCGGAACACTAACTGTAAATATTGTAGGAAGTTTTTTAATTGGTTTTTTAACCGGGATAAGCGAAAAGAGTACCATACTAACAGCCGATTTAAGATTGTTGTTAATGGTTGGACTTTGTGGAGGATTTACAACATTCTCTACTTTTACAAGTGAAAACCTAATGTTAATGCACACAGGGCAATTTTTGTCGATTTTGATGTATACCGGATTAAGTATTGTATTAGGTTTTACAGCCGTATATTTTGGATATGTCACATCAAATCTTTTATAATATGCAAGCAAGTGAATTTAGTATTCTTAAAATTTATGCCAGTTCAACAGATAAGATAGGCACCAAACTGCTTTACGACCATGTTGTAAATTTGGCAAGAGAAAAGGGTATTTCTGGAGTTACTGTTTATAGAGGAATCATGGGGTATGGTTCAAGTAGTAAACATATTAGTACTTCAAAATTCTGGGAGTTAACAGAAAAACTACCTGTGGTGATCGAAATGGTTGATCATACACAAATTCTTGAAAATTTTTATAAAATCATTAAACCCGAGCTTGAAGAAATGCCTAAGGGATGTATGGTTATTATGGAAGCGGTAAACGTAAAATTACTTAAATCGGGTTAAACTCTGTAGTGACATTTTTTATATGATTTATTCTTAATTACTAAAAAGTTTAATTCTTATTTTTGCTGAAGACTTTTTTAATAAAATGCATTGTATTTTATTTTTTTGTAACTTGTATAAATTCAAATTTTATGCTTTATGTTTCCATTTAATACATATAGCATTAAATTATCGCATGTTCTTATTCCAGAAAGTATTCAAATCTTCCATGATAAGACAAGCCTAGCTATTGTATTGTTTAATTTGCTTGAAAAACTTGCCCTTAAATTTAAAATTCCAAATTACAAAAAAGCCTATAATATTCTATCTGCAGGGAGTAAATATAGATTTTCCCCAATAAAAATTATTGATAATGTTTACTATTACCAGTTTCGTTTAAGCAATGTAAATGATTTGCATATTGCTTTGGGGGTTGTTAATGAATTGGAAGATCAAATTGAAGCCATTGATGAAGGTAATAAGAAACTGATTGTTCTTATTTTATCCCCAAAGAACAGGCCGGATTTATTTTTAAAGGCTGAAAAAGCACTTAAATCATTTTTTATTAGTGATGGTTATTTGGAAACCATGTTTAACATACGGTCTCCTAAGAAGATATGGGAGCTTATAGATAGAACCGATGAGAAACTTCCTAAACAAGTGTTTGTAAGTGATATCATGTCAAGTAACATGATTATCTTAAAAGATGATAACACTTTAAAAGAAGCAATTGACTTATTTATTGAAACAGGCTTATTAAATATTCCGGTTATTGATCAGGGAGGTGATTTAATTGGTGAAGCTAATGCCTGTGAATTAATGAACATAGCGCTTCCTCGCCATTTGCTTTGGATGTCGAATATGAAACCCATTATTAATTTTGAGCCATTTTTTAATATGTTAGAAAATGAAAATTATACCTGGTTAGAGGAAATTATGACATACGAAATGGCTACTGTGCAACTTGAAGATTATGCCATGAAAGCATTGGTTGAAATGACAAAAAAAGAAGTTAGAAATGCTTATGTTTTAGATGATAAAAAATTAGTTGGAGTCATAACAATGAAACATTTTATGAACAAAGTGTTACGATAATTTGATGAAAGTAAGAAATGGTTTCGGGTGTAAAGCAATTATTTGTAGAACTCTATTAATGGTTTCTATTAGTATTGTTGTTGGTATTGTTTCATATTACCTCGGATTAAACGAAACACAACAATATTTAGCTACATCAATTTTTGCTTTAATTATATCTGCTACATTGTTATTTTGGAGTTTTAGACTTGCCATTGCGTTTATTGGGATAGCTATTATTTTAGCAGGAAATGTTTTAACACTTGATCAGTTAGTTAAGTCTGCCGAGTTGGATATTATTCTATTTCTGGTTGGTATGATGACACTGGTTGGGGTTTTAAAAGATCTTGGTTTATTTACCTGGGTGATTCAGAATATTATCAAAATGAAACGAATGACAGGTCATTTATTTATTATCGTTGTCATGTTTATGTCTGCATTAATGGCAAGTTTAGTAGATGAAGTAACTTCAATTGTCATTATTCTTGCACTTATCTTTCAGGTTTGTGATACTTTAAAAGTAAATCCAACGCCCTTTGTAATTATTTCAGTTGTAGCAACAAATATTGGATCGAGTGGAACGATGCTTGGAAATCCAATTGGTGTTTTAATTGGCACAAAAGCTAATTTTTCATTTCTTGATTTTTTAGTTAATGCTTTCCCAATAATGCTTGTATCCTTAATATTTACTTTGTTTATTGTAATGATTTGGTATAGAAAAGACATACAATTACTTTCAGAACGATTAGTTGCTCGTAGGAAAATGCAACTGGGCTTAGGTCCTTTAATTAAAATTTCGTATGGGAAAAGTCTTATTATATTGGCTGTTGCTATTGTGATTATTTCAATGCATCACTTTTTAGAGCAAAAACTCGGAGTAGATAAAAATACATTGCTAATTGTAGCTCCATTAGCCATTTCAGGCGTTTTAATGATATGGAAGAACGAACGAGCAAGGCATTATATTGAATCGGAAGTAGAGTGGTGGACCTTGTTGTTTTTTATGATGTTGTTTGCTGTCGCAGGATCATTGGAAGAAACTGGAGTTACAGAATATGTAGCACACAATTTCATCGAGACTTTTGGAAAAGATCCAATATTCTTAACTCCTATCGTTTTATTTATGACAGCAATAGGTTCAGCTTTTGTTGATAATATTGTTTTTGTTGCTGCATTTATTCCTGTGGTGAAAGAGATAGGGGAGCCTTCACTTTGGTGGGCTTTGTTATTTGGAGGTTGCTTTGGCGGTAATATTACTTTAATTGGTTCAACAGCAAATATAGTTGCCTTAGGAATGATTGAAAAAAGATACCGAAAACATATTACATTCGTAGAATGGTTTCGATTCGGAATTGTAATTGGTTTAATAACTTGCGTTATAGCAGGATCGTTAATAATTGTTAGATTGTTACTTACTTAATTTGTATCTATAATCTCTCTTCTCAAGAACTTTCCTTTGCTATCTGAAATTAGTACACCATTTTCAACTTTTATTTCACCGTTGGCAAGAACAATTTCGGGTTCACCAATAGTTTGAAAACCCTCATAAATTTCTAAATTGCAATTCTGATAATCGTTTTCTGCTGAGATCGTCTTTTCAATTTTTGGATTCCAGATTACAAGATCGGCATCAGAACCAACTGCTATTTCTCCTTTTTCAGGATATAAACCAAAGATTTTTGCAGCTTGAGTCGAGGTAATATCAACAAATTGATTGTATGTAATTCGGTTTTTTAAAACACCATTTGTGAATAGTAGTTTCATTCTATGTTCTACACCACCGGCACCATTGGGGATCTTTCTAAAGTCATCTTTACCTAACTCTTTCTGCTCTAAATTAAATGGACAATGATCTGTACCAACGGTCTTAACAGTTCCTTTACATATGGCCTCCCAAAGTATATTTTGATCGCTTTTATCGCGCAAAGGCGGGCTCATTACAAATTTGCAGGTATCATTAAAATCACCTTTGTAACTTTTGTCATCCAGTAATAAATATTGAGGGCAAGTTTCAGAATATACACGAATACCTTCTTTTTGTGCTTTTTCAATATGTTTTATCGATTCGCCTGTTGATGTATGAACAATATATATAGTGCAATTGGTAATTTTAGCCATTTCTATAGCCATTCGAACAGCATCCGATTCTGTGAGTTCAGGTCTTGATACAGGATGAAATTCAGGACTTAAATCGCCTTTTTGAGCTAGTTCATTTCTTAATTCTTCTATTTCATCTCCAGTTTCACAATGTAAAGTAACTATACCGCCTAATTTACCAACGGTATTCATAACCCTGAAAATATCCTCATCACTTAAACCAATACTCTCTTTATAAGCCATATAAACTTTAAAAGAAGTAATACCCGATTCAAAACAATCTTTTATTTCCTGTTCAATATTATTATTCCACTCAATAGGACTAACGTGGAAAGAGTAATCGCATAAAGACTTATTGGCTTCAGCTTTTCGGTCAATCAAGGCGTCAATAAGAGATTGACCTTTTTGAGGAGTAACAAAATCAATCAAAGTAGTTGTTCCACCTAGGAGTGCAGCTTTGCTTCCAGTTTCAAAGTCATCGGCAGAAAACCCGGCAGGAGTATGAAGGTGCATATGAACATGTGGATCAATTCCACCCGGAAAAATAAATTTACCAGTTGCATCGATGGTTCTGTCTATAGGTTCAAGAATCTTTAAGCCTTGGCGTATTTGTGCAATTTTGCCTTCAGAAATATAAATATCAGCATTAAATGCCTGGGTAGAAGTAATGATTGTTCCGTTTATTATTAGAGTGTTCATAGAGTAAATGTAGTAAATTATTTTCTAAAAAAGATGTCATATTGAGCTTGTCGAAATAGAGTATAATAAGAAATGGTCTATTCTTCGATAAACTAAGAATGACCATTTCGGAATTCTTGAGTGCATTAAGAGATTCATTATTTCACTCAGAACGGCACTCTATATTGAATAAGTTATTTTTTTAATCTACTGTACGCACTAATCTTACATAATTGAATATTCTGATAGCATCACCTTGTGGTCCATGACCGGTAGGATAATCATTTGGATCTCCCACTTTTGGATCGCTTCGTTGCGCTCCTGCTCCATGAACATCAACCCAGTAGTCCATATATCCCATAGCTTTTCCAAAGCTAACATACGCTCCATTTCCTCCTGGCATGTCGGAATAATTTGCGTGTGTTGTACTCGACCAATAGTATGCATAATCAGCATCGCCAGCTTCGTTGGTAATTTGTGTGCAGTTGAATAATGGATTAATAGCTGCAGAACTTGTGGTTGCAGGTGAGCGTGTATAATCAACTATGCTCTGGAGTTCTTTTACATCGGGTAATCTCCAATCGGAATAGCCTGCAAATTCTTTTCCTTCGGCATATTCTAAAGCATCTTCCCAGTTAACAGCTTCGGTATAATCGTCTTGCATCCACATTAAACCTGTTGTATTATCGGTTATTGTACCATCGCCATTATCAACAAAGTCATTTTGTCCATAATTTGTATTTCCGCGAACATAAGCAACAAAGAAGGTTTTATCCGATCCAAACATTTGTAATGGATATCCCTTTATACGGCCATCGGCAAAGTTTACCCCAAACATAGTTTCATCGCCGCCCATAGTAAAGTCTACATATTCGGTTGTAGAAGCATATTGAGCATCAATTATTCTTTCACCGGCATCGGTATCGCCATATGCAAAATCAAAGAAATCGGTATCGATAAATGGAATTAAACCACTGGTAGAAGTTCCTTCGTATCCACTAGGATCTTCTCCACTAAATATAATTAATGAATACATTTCTTTTATGCTTGGTAATCTCCAATTGTCATATCCTCCAAGATTAAAACTTGATGCTCCGGCTTTTGCTTCAGCTAACGACATTTTATCATCTGCATCAATATCACCATCGCCATCCATATCGGCTGTTTGCGACCACATTAAACCTGTTACCATATCGGTTACAGTGCCATCGCCATTATCAACATAATTTAATTCGTTTTTAGAATAATGTGCATCCTGACCATAAAAAGCTTCTCCACTTACTGGTGTAGAAATTTCAATGTTATTATCGTAAAATGTAGTTTGATTGGTACTAACAATAGGATAACCAGTGATTTCTGGTAAGTTTTCTTCGATTGAATTCTCTGTAAGATCTGAATCGTCATCTTCACAACTCGCTAAACTAAAGCTTGATAAAATGAATAGACTTAGTAAAAGCGATCCGATTTTTAAGTTGATTTTTGTTTTCATAATGCTTTGATTTAATGTTTTAAACAAAAATAGATTCGATTGGTTTATAAATAAAATGAAATCAATAGGACGAAAATTTAACTCATTAGAAAGGATAATTTTATCAATGAGTTCTTAGAAGAAAAATAGAAGATGCTAATACATCAATAATTTTTAAAAAAACCAATCAACCTATAAGAATAAGGATTAGAATATTCAATCATTAAGAAACAAAATGTCATTCTCGCGAAGGCGGGAATCTATCGAGAAAGTGATTCCGGATCTCCGTTACACTTCGTCCGGAATGATAAGTTTTATATTGATTTATCTAAAATGCGAATATACATGTCGCTCTCTGATTTTGAGAAACCTATTTTTTTCAAGTATTTAGCATATTGTTGGCTTTGGCCCGGAGAAATTACTTTGTCAAAACCATCATCGATAAAACGTCTTCTTAATCGATGATAAATGAATCTTCCATTTTTAAAGTCACGATATTCCGGAATTACATAGTCCAAACCTACTTTTAATACATTTCCATCTTCGCGATGAGCTAAGAACAAACCGGCAACCGCCATATTTCTTAAAACAAAGAAGCTAACCGTATTCATTTCGGGTTTGTAAGTAAATCCGGGAAAGTATTTCTGAATTTCTTTTTTATGAAAATCAAGAAATTGAAGCAAGTATTTATTATCACCACGTACCTCGAGCGTTTCAAATACTTCTTTTTTATTATAAATCTGATAAAGAAAATAAACGTCGATAACAGCAATCAATCCATTTAAAAAACCAACAGGTAAAGCCCCAATTAAAAAACCGTAAGTAGAAAAAGTAGTTGCCCCAATAAAATTTAACCATCTAAATTTTACGATAGAACTCATTGCTAAAGATAAAGCAATTATTCCAGAGGCGATATAACCAACCCATTCAAGTATATTTAATTCCATGATAAACAATTTAAAAACGAGGCGCAAAGATAAAAGTTTAATTATGGAAATGTCTAAAAGCTTGTTCTATAATATTTTGATTTTCTTGTATTTTGTTCTTTTTTATTTGCTTATTCCTGCATTTTCTTCCACAGTTTAAGCGATTGTTCCTTCGAAAACTCTAAAATATCAGATTCGTTTACATTTTGAATTTTTCGATCTTTTACAATGATTTTACCATTCGAAATAACATCATTTACATGATTGGAGTTAATTCCAAAAATAAAATGTCCTAGGAAGTTATTTTGATCAATTTCTGTAGGAGAGTCATAGTCTAAAACAACAAGATTATTCTCACCATCACCTTCAAACTGATTTAGAGCGATGTAATCGTGCACTTTGCGGAATCTTTCATAGGCAGAATCATAACCAATGGTGTCAAATCCTTGACCAACAAAAAATGCCGCTTTGGCACTTTGTAGCATATCACTATGCATTCCATCGGTACCTAACATAATATTGTCACCAAGATTTTTAGCATTGAAATATCCAACCTTATTATTTAGATTACTTTCCATGTTTTGAACCACAAAAGCTTTCGAATTTTTAATGATTTGGCGTTCGTTCTCATCAATGTGTATACAATGCCCCAATATAGTTTTCGACGAATCTAAGACACCAAAATCATTTAGTCGTTCAACAACGCGTTTGTTATAGTTATCGTGGCAATGACGTTGATCGTATAAATCTTCAGCAACATGAATATGAACTCCTGAATTGAATTTTTTCATGATGTCTGCAGATCTTCTCATAATTTCATCATTTACGGTAAACGATGCATGAAGGCCTACTAATCCTTGATTTGATTTAAGGTAGTTTTCAGTTTCTTCTAATCCTAGTTCTGCCTTTTTGTGTCCATCACGATCAGTAATTTCGTAGCAAAGTAAATGACTAACACCTACTTTATCGAAAGCTTTAGCAATAATATCTTGAGAGCCTAAAATGTAATTTGGCGAAGCATGATGGTCGATAACAAACGTAGATCCTGTTTTTGCACAAGCTATAGCTGTAGTTAAAGCGCTTGCTTCAATCAGATCTTTGTCCAGAGCTTTATCCAGAGTCCACCAAACATACTCTAAGATTTCGTAAAAGTTTTTGGGATTCTTTTTGGGAGCACCCATACCACGAGCAAGTGCAGAATAAACATGATGATGTCCAACTCCAAACGATTTTGTTACTAACTTACCTTTACAATCGATTGTTTCATCTTCTTTAACGGATTCTGTATTATCAATAAATTGGATTTTGCCTTTTAAACCTTCTTCCACAAGAATGTTTGTGTTCTTGAATTCTAAGGTTTTCCAATCGATATATGTTGCGTTTTTTAGTAGGATCATAATTATTTATTTTATATAGAGATTCCGGCTCTTCGGCCGGAATGACATCATGTTTTAATTGTCATTCTCGCGATAGCGGGAATCTATTTATCTTTATTTTCTTAATAAAGGTAATTTATACCTTCTCACTCCATCAAATTTCGTTAGCGCATTGGCAACAGCTCCGGCAGTAGGAACCAAACCAATTTCTCCAATTCCTTTTGCACCATAAGGACCAACAGGATCTTTTACCTCAATCATTCGAACGTCTATTTCCGGTGTTTCATGTGCTCTAAGAATTTTCAGATCACGCATCTTATCACTTACCAGATATCCGTTTTTCATTGGTAAATCTTCTGTTAAAGCGTAACCTAATCCCATGTGAACACCACCTTCAACTTGTCCTTCAAACAACATTGGATTCATGATCTTACCACCATCGTGGGCTGCAATCATTTTCTTGATTTTTCCATCATCATCCAAAATGCATACTTGTGCTGCGTAACCATACGAATAATGTGTGATTTGTTCATCAACTTCGGTTCCCGGTTTGGTAGTCCAATCGCATATGTATTGTCCTTTATACGTTTTTCCTTTAAGCTCTTTTAGTGATTTTGTTTTTAAGTCTTCTTTAAAAGCTTTGGCAGCATTTATAACAGCTAAACCAACCAAAGCAGTAGCGCGAGAAGAAGTGGTCATACCTGTTTTTATTTGAGCTTCAGTATCTACAATTACTTCAATAATATCGGGCGAAACGGATGTTTCTTCACATAGGGTTTGTAGTGCCATATTGTGCACACCTTGTCCCATTTCGGTCCATCCATGTTGTAGAATAATTCTATTTTCTGATATGATTTCGATGATAACTTTTGATTCATCAACCATTCCATTTCCAACACCTGAATTTTTTATTCCGCAGGCTAATCCAGCATATTTTGCTGCATTAAAATCTTCTTTAATCTCATCTAAACAAGCTCTTATTCCTACGCCAAATACTTTTTGACCTGTCGATGTTTTTAATCCATCAACTAAAGCATTGTCGTAACGAAATTGCCAGCGATCGAAACCTGCTTTCTGGCAAATTTCATCTACGCATGTTTCCAACGCAAAAGTTACCTGATTGGCACCAAATCCACGCATGGCACCGCAAGGAATATTATTGGTGTAAACTGTTTTAGCTTCAATATCAATTTCAGGAATAAAATATCCTCCTGCTGCATGTCCGGCAACACGTTCCAGAACTTTCATTCCAACCGAAGCATAAGCTCCCGTATCGCCTACGGCACGTAATTTAAGCGCTGTTAGTTTTCCTTCTTCGTTAGCTGCCACTTCCATATCCATAAAAACAGGATGACGCTTAGGATGCAAACGAATAGACTCTTCGCGGGTTAAAGTGAGTTTGACCGGTTTTTGTGTGTGATAAGCAGCAAGTGCAGTATGTCCCTGAACACTTAAATCTTCTTTTCCACCAAATCCGCCACCATTAGGAATTAATGTAACACGAACATTATCTTCAGGTACTCCTAAAACCATGGCTATCTGGCGGCGATCTTCGTAAACCCCTTGGCTTTGACTTAACAATTCAATTCCGCCATGACAGTTAGGGTAAGCAACAGCAGCTTCTTTCTCAAGAAAAGCATGCTCTATTCGTTGAGTTTCGAATCTACCTTTAGCTGTATATTTTGCTTCTTTTAAAGCTTTTTCAGCATTGCCAATGGTAAACTGGCAAGTGTCAAAATTATTGGGTCTTTCAGGATGAACTCTTTCACCATCAATTGCTTTGTAAACATCTGTTTCCGGTGTGAGTACTTCGTATTCAATTTGTATTAAATCAACAGCTTCGTGGGCAATCTCATCAGAATCGGCTATGACATTTGCAATTACATCACCAATGAAATGTGTGGTTTCGCCTTCATCAATCATAACACTCCAGTCCTGTAGGATTAATCCCACTTTCTTTTCGCCGGGAATATCTTTGGCTGTAATAACTTTCTGAACACCTTTGAGCTTTTCAGCTTCGTCGGTATCTATTTTTAGAACTTTTGCTTTAGGATAATCACTAAATTTTAAAGCGGAATAAAGCATGCCTTCAATATGAATATCATCAACAAAATCGCGCTCGCCAAGAGCTGTTTTGTAAGCATCGTATTTAGGGTGGGGAACACCAACTTTTCCCGATGTTTTTGTGATTTCTAATGTTTTATTCTCGCGAATAGCTTCACCTGCATGCTGAATTGCTTCTTCAATTTTTTTGTATCCTGTACAACGACAAATATGCGGTTTAATCGCTTTTTGTATTTCTTCGATTGTTGGATTTGGATTGTCTTGTAAAAGAACTTTTACACGACTAATAAAACCGGGAGTACAAAAACCACATTGTACAGCTCCTTTGTTTACAAAAGCCTTGGCAATAGTATCTTTAACATATTCGGGAAATCCTTCGGGAGTAAATATTTCGGCTCCTTCCAGAGTTTTCATCTTCGTTACGCAAGACAGTTTGGCTTTTCCGTTAATTTCAACGGTACAAGCACCGCAAGCAGCTTGGTTTGAACATCCATCTTTAACCGATGTAATATGTTTATCCCGACGCAAATAAGTAAGTAAATATTCTTCAGGATTACCTGAATATGTTTCTTTTACGCCGTTAAGTGTAAAATTTATCATTGGATTAATTTTTTCAAATTGTCAATTGTAGGCTGAATTGCTTCAGGAATATTCAATAATTTTTGAACAGAGTTTAGATCTTTTAGTCCGCTTCCGGTTAAAAGTACAACATTTTTAGAGTCCTTGTCAAGTTTATTTTCTTGATAATATCTTAACATTCCGGCATATGAAGTTGTTGCAGCTGGTTCCGAAAAAATACCTGTATTTCTGGATAATATTGCTGATGCTTTCATAATTTCATCGTCGGAAACGGTTAGATATTCACCATTGTATTTTTGAATAAATTGTTTAGCCATGTAGAAATTTCGTGGAATATCAACCGAGATAGAATCTGCTATTGTATTACTTGGTTTAACTTTGAAATTTTTGTTGTCGATATTACGGCTTAAGTTATCGCTACCTTCTGATTGCACTGCTACAATGGTAGGTATCTTATCAATTATTTTAAGATTTAATAAGTCTTCGAAACCTTTGTAAACTCCTGAAATAATTACTCCATCGCCAACAGGAACAAAAACTCTATCGGGAATTTTTTCTCCAAGTTGATCAAATAATTCAAAAGAAACGGTCTTTTTACCTTCAATTGTTAGTGGATTGAATGCTGTGTTGCGGTTATACCAACCAAATTCTTCGGTAGCTTTTATACTTAAATCAAAAGCATTGTCATAAGTACCTTTTACGGGTACAATGGTTGCTCCATACATGATAATTTGGGTTAGTTTAGCTAAAGGAGCAGATTCTGGAACCATAATAATGGCTTTTTGTCCTTGCGCGGCACATAATCCTGCTAACGAAGATCCTGCATTTCCTGTTGATGCTGCAACAATAGTCTCAAAACCTTTTTCTTTTGCATATGCAGAAACAATTGCAGAAGCCCTGTCTTTAAATGAAAATGTAGGATTTTGGGAATCATCTTTTAAAAACAATTGAAATGGGAGTTTCTCATTGTCAATAGAATCAAATTCATATAAAGGAGTATTTCCAACTCTTAATTTTGGTAAAGAATCATATTTTTGAATTGGAAGAAGTTTTAGAAAATTATCCCTTTTTAAATCATTAAAAAGAATATTATTCTGAAAATAATTAAAAAAGTTATAAACAATTCTAAGAACTCCTTTTGGAGGATTCGAATCGATATTTTCCTTACTACAATTAGGACAGAGATAAAGTGTCTCTGAAGTGTTATATTGTTTTCCACAATCAACACACTCATAAATGAACTTATAGGATGTTTGTTTTTGATGCATAATATTTTGAACTCCTGCGAATTTAATTATTTTTGTTTAGCATTACCTTAAAAAACAGTATATTTAAAGAATACAAAAGGTGTCTCTGTAGTTATATTTTAAAGGTTTGGTATACCTGTGATTTTTGTATTGAGTTAATTCAGGTAAATTATACTACATGAGACACCTTCTTCACAAGCAAGTGTTCCTTATTATATATTTTTCAGTAATCCTGTTCGTTCGTTAAATTCATTAATTAATTCATCCCATCGATGTACTTGATTGAATTGCTTATTCCAGATATCCCTGTCTTTCCATAGTTGATTTAAATCTTCAACTTCTTTGGCTTGTTGTTCTACCCAGGTAAAATATTTTAAATTATGAATTGATTTTTTATCATAATAATTAAGCTCTTTCATATAATCTATAGTAGAGCCTAAAATACATTTTTCAAAGTCTTTTACAGCCTGAATTTCATTATAATGACCATGTTCGTTGTTTAATTCCTGAATCCTGGAAAGGTACATGTCAGCCGAATCAGTAGCAATTGTTATAACCACATCATCTTCTGTCAGTTCGTAGTATTTAGCTGTTTTAATAGCAGAAAGGAGATTTCCAATCCCTGAAATACCTATTAAATGCAGTTCGCTAATAATATCCTGATCAACACCAACAGATTTAAGGTATTCGTGACCTTCTTTCGTGTTAAATAAACGTAAGATTCTCATACAATCTTCATCATCAATTGCCGTAACTAAATCTGTATTTTTAACATTATGAATCCATGGGATATGTTTATCGCCGATACCTTCAATTCGGTGTCCACCGAAACCATTCATTAGTATTGTCGGGCATTGTAGAGCTTCTGAAGCTACGACTTTAAGTTGAGGAACGATAGTTCTTAAGTAATCGCCGGCAGCAATGGTACCTGCTGAACCCGTTGCAGAAACATATGCCGCTAAATTACTTTTAGATGTTTTTACTAAATTGTAAACATCTTCAATAGCCTGACCTGTAGTATTATAATGCCATGCAGCATTCCCAAATTCATCAAACTGATTAAAAATGATACAATCTTCACGAGTTTCTTTAATCTCCCAGCACTTATCATATATTTCTTTTACATTTGATTCGCAACCAGGTGTAGCGATGACTTCTGATCCAATTTCATTCTTTAACCAGTTAAATCGTTCCTGGCTCATTTCCTCGGGTAGGATCGCTACAGATTCTGTTCCCATCAATTTAGAATCGAAAGCACCTCCACGACAATAATTTCCTGTTGATGGCCATACGGCTTTATGATAAGTTGGGTCGTATTCACCTGTGGTAATTCTTGGAGCTAAACAACCATATGCAGCACCTACTTTATGTGCTCCTGTAGGGAACCATTTCCCTATTAATAATACGATTCGAGCATTAACCCCGGTTAACTCTTTAGGTAACTCAATGTAATTTACCTTTCCAAACAAACCACCTTTTTCTTTTGGTTCATTTTTCCAGGTAATTCTGAAAAGATTCAAAGGATTTATTTCCCATAAACCAATATTTTTGAGATTTTCTTTAATTTTATTGGGAATTAACTCTGGATTTCTTTGTTGTTCAAATGTTGGTAGAATGATTTTTCTTTCCTTAAATCTTTCAACTGCATTGGCTAATGCTTTTTCATTTGTTACTTTATCAATAATTGGAATCATTGCTTCTTATTTAGATTAATTTGCTCTGCAAGTTATGAAAAATATACATATATCCTCAATGTAAAATTAAGAATGGTAAATAATTCTATAAATTGTATATATTAAAGAAATATATTATATTTGCTAAGTGGTGAAATTAAGGAACAGAAAAATAAGCTAGTTATGAAAGCATTAGATGAAATTGATAAGAAATTACTTAATATCTTACAAACAAACAGTAGAATTACTATTAGAGAATTATCGGAGCAATTGCATTTATCGACTACTCCAATACATGAAAGGATAAAAAAATTAGAAAAGAATGGATTTATAAAACAATATATCACATTAGTAGATCCTAAAATGATTGGGAAAAAGCTTATTGTTTATATATCTGTTTCATTAAATCATCATACCAAAGAAGCTATAGAGAAGTTTGAATCTCAGATGGAGGCAATGGAAGAAGTGATGGAATCCTATTATATTTCAGGGAGTTCAGATTTTCTATTAAAAGTATACTGTAACGATATGGATGATTTTCATCATTTTATCACAACAAAATTTTCGGTGATTGGTAATATTACTCAGTTTTACAGCTCTTTTGTAATGTCGGAAAATAAAGTGAAAAGAAATTTTATATTATAGATCTTAATAGAAAAATAAAAGCCTGTCAGGTTATTTTGACAGGCTTTTTTATTTAATATAATCTGATTGCTGCTTTTAGAAGTATACTCATTTCAGCTGCCTTGTAAATCTGAGCTTCTTTTACATTTTCTAATTTAAACTGAATATTCTTAATTGAAAAATCAGATTTATTAATAGTAGCTTCAAATTTTTCTGTGCTATAGAAATAATCATCTTGATTTTCTTTTAAAATAAAGAGTTCACCTTTATGTTTAAAAGTTAAGGTTTGATCATTTTCTAAATAGAAGCCTTCTTCTGCAATTTCAAACGATGATTTGGTTAACCAGAATTTTGGTTTTTCTTTGTAAGGAGCACTATTGGTTGGACAGAACGTATTACAATTTCCACATTCGTTACAGAAGTTACCAATATTCAGAATTTGATATTTCTGATTTACTTCAAATACACCTTCATTTTGAATCTCAATATCACCATCCGAATGTTTAATGGCTCTTTGCAGATAATAACTAACAGGTTCAATTTCATACGAATGATTAGCAAAATTCGGACAAACCGTTGTACAAATATTACAAATCTCATCGCACTGTAAGCAACGATCAGCTTCCTTTACAATGGTTTTTTTATCAAGTGTTTCACTTACCAATTTAAAGTTTTTACGATCAGTCAGATCAAGTTCTTTTAATTCAGGAGCAAACTGTCTTTTTGCACGTTTAAGAATAAGTTCTTTTTTGGTGAATTCTTTTCCTTTTTGATTCTTTTCAATTTTAAAATCAACTGCAGCTTGCTTCATAATTTGATCAGCAGCTTTACGTCCGTCGCCAATAGCTTTAATTGCTGTTGCAGCACCACGTAAAGCATCACCACCAATAAATACATTTTCGATTTGTGTTTGGTAAATTCCTACTTTAGCATTTAAAAGCTCTTCTTGTACAAATTGAATATCCAGGTTTTGCCCAATGGCAGGAATAATTGTATCACAAGGAATTTCAAATTCTGAATTAGCAATTTTTACAGGTTTTGGCCTGCCAGACTCGTCTGAAGCTTTTAATTCCATTCTGCTACATTGCAATGCTTTTACTTTACCTTTTTCCTGGATTATAGATTCAGGTCCGGCTAATTCGATAATTTCCATACCTTCTTCCAATACAGCTTTTATTTCTCCCTGATCAGCTGGCATCTCATTAATTGTACGACGGTAAACGATAGTAACTTTCCCATCTTTTCCAACCAATCGATATGCTGTTCTGGCTGCATCCATAGCCGTGTTACCACCACCAATGATTACAACATTTTTACCTATTCCTGTTTCTGATCCTTTTTTAGCATTGAATAGAAAATCTAACGAGTCTAAAACTCCTTCAGCATTGATTCCTTCTAATTGGAAAGGAGCGGAGAGTTGAGCTCCTGCACCTACAAAGATATAATCGTAATCTGATTTTAATTGCTCAAATTTTGTTTTATCAATTGCTTGATTGTAGTTGATTTGAACTCCAAGATTTGTTACACGTTTAAAATCTTTATTAATTGCTTCATCTGTCAAGCGAAAACCTGGAATAGCATACTGAACCATTCCGCCTGCTTTCGATTTCGACTCAAATACTTCAACTGAAAATCCGGCTAAAGCTAAATAATAAGAACATGATAAACCTGAAGGTCCTGCGCCAATTACAGCCACTTTAACATTATTCTTTTCAGCAGGACTTAATTTTACTTCATCTTGTTCAGAAATAAAACGTTTTACTTCGCGAATAAGCAATGAGTTATCGAAATTAACTCGTGTACATTTATTCTGACATAAATGATCACAAACCATTCCTGTAATCGAAGGGAAAGGGTTAGTTCTTAAAATTACTTCATAAGCTTTATCAAATTGGCCTGTAGAAGTATAATACATATAATCAGGAATATCCTGGCTTGTTGCACAGGTATCTTTACATGGTGCCGAAATACAATCGAAATAATATAAATTACGATCAGTCTTAACATCAGGATCTTTGATTGATTTACGTTTGTATCTTTCTGATACTAAAACTTTATCGGCATATTTATTTAGATTTTCTAAGGCTTTATCTTTTGTTAACTGTAAATTGATATCTTCTTTAGAAAGCTCATCGAAATACTGGTTAAATCGCATGTATCCACCAGGTTTTAGCAAATCAGAACTTACTGTAACTGTTTTAAAACCACAATTTAAAATATCTGAAACATTGAATGCATCTGCTCCTGCTGAGAAAGATAATTGTAGTTCACCCTTAAACTCGTTTTGTAGTTTTTTAGCAACATTGATAGAAATTGGGTGCAATGATCGTCCACTCATGTACATCATATCCACATCTTTATCAAATACATTTTTAATATTAACTGACTCAAGTGTATTGGTCATTTTTAAGCCAAAATACAGGTTCTTTTTCTTTGCTGTATCTAATAATGATCGGATGATTAAAAGGGCATCAGGATACTTTAAATCGTGCTCAAAGGCTATATCAGGAACATTGGTTTTAAAGTTCAGTTTATCATTAAGGATTTCTCTTAATAATTCAGGACCTAGTAATGTTGGATTTAGCTTAACGTATGTATGTAGATTTTTTTCTTCCAATAAGTATTTAGCTATGTCTTCAATTTCATTGGCAGGACATCCATGCATGGTTGAAAGAGTAATGTTATCTGAGATTTGAGTTGGAATATTGATTGCTTCAATTGCTGGATAGATTTCTTTTATTTCTTCAATTCTTTCTTTTAACTCATTTGAGCAGTTATTCATTTTTTCGAAGAACCACTGTACATTATCCTTTAAAATTCCTTCCAGGTTATAACCAACACTCATATTAAAAATAGTATTGATTTTATCACTAAAGCCAAATTTATGATTCAGAATATGAATTATAATCCATGCATTTAGGTATTCATTAAAGCTTTCCTTTATTTTTAATTCTTGCGACCATTCACAGTTATATCCTTCATCCTGCATATCGATACAAGGTTTAGAAACATCCAATTCGTCTAATGTTTGAATGGTCTTTAATTCAATATAACGAGCACCCATAAGCCAGGCAGCAATAATATTCTGTGCCATTTGTGAATGTGGTCCTGCTGCAACTCCCAAAGGAGTATCAATGGTTTGATTAAACTGTGTTTGTTTAAATTGATTTGTTTTTGAAGGATCAAAAAACAATTCTTCAGGTATGCCGAAAATACTTTTATTTTGATCGTATTCTTTTAAAACAATTTGCAGTAATTGTTTGATTGATATAGGAAAAAATTTATCTGTCATAGTTTTTAAGTTATATTTGAGTCAAAACAAATTTACACAAAAGGAGCGTATTCTTAAATATATCCTATATTTATAAAGTATTTTAGGGAAATTATTATGTAAAATATGAAAAGTGTAAAAGATTATTCTGTAATTATTCTTGCTGCAGGGAAATCTGAACGTTTAGGTTTTCCAAAGTTATCCTTAAAATATAATGGTAATACTACTTTTATCGAGCAAATAGCCAATGTTTATAATGTTTTTGGGTGTAAAGAGATAATTATTATAGTAAATGAAATAGTTAAAAAATATATTATTGACAATAACTTAAAATTTCCTGCAAATACTAAAATAATAGTTAACGAGCATCCTGATTGGCATCGATATTACTCCCTAAAATTAGGAGCAAAACAGGTTAAAGAAAATCATTCTGTGTTTATACATAATGTAGATAATCCATTTGTAAATCTGGAAGTTATAGAAGAATTGGTAATTAATGCAGATAAGGCAGAATATGTAAGTCCTGAATATGAAGGGAAGGGGGGGCATCCTTTTTTAATTTCAAGCAAAGTTATTCAGGATTTAAAAGCTTCTGAAACGAATCAAATGCATCTAAAAGAATTCTTAAATCAATACTCAAGACAAAGAGTTCCTGTTAGTGATGAAAAGGTTTTAGCCAATATTAATAATTTGGAGGAGTATAGAAAGTTTTTTAGTTCTGAGCTCTGAGTTCAAAGTTATGATAGCAACTTTAAACTCAAAACTTCAAACTTTGTAACTACTTTTGATACAATCTCATTAATACTTTTTCTGGCGTAAAAGGAGTATCAAAATCAATTTTATAATTTGTGTTAAATACCCTTATAGCTTTTGTTAATGCAAAATAAGCTCCTATACCATACATAAAAGGCGGTTCTCCAATAGCCTTCGATCTCAATAAAGCCAATTCTGGTCCAACCGTTTTTAATGCTGCAATCTCAATATCTTTAGGTACAGAGTAAATATCTGGCACTTTATAGGTTGATAAACTATTTGATAATAAACGTCCATCTTTTCCATATGCTAATTCTTCCATTGTGGTCCACCCAATTCCTTGTACAAGGGCACCTTCAACTTGTCCGTTATCGATGGTGGAATTTATGCTGTTTCCAAAGTCATGAACAATTTTTACATCATCGAATTCGTAAGTTCCTCTAATACAATCTAGTGTAACTATTATTATGGCTGTTCCATATACATGGTAGGCAAAAGGATGACCTTTTTCTTTGGTTTTATCAAAATGGATCACAGGAGTTGCATAGTGACCATTTTCTGTAAGACAAACACGGTCAAGGAAAGCCGTTTCAATTAATTGATCCCATTTTATTTCTGTTATTTTCCCTTTTAAATAAATGGATTCGTTTTCTATACTAACTTCTTCTGAATTACAAGAAAGCATTTTAGCTGCAGTTTGTTTTAATCTTTCTAACAAAGTATTACATGCAATTCTCAATGCGTTTCCATTTAAATCTGCACCTGAACTTGCTGCTGTAGGTGAAGTATTAGCAACACGAGTTGTATTAGTTGATTCAATTTTTATTCGATCAGTATGAATAGAAAAGACTTTAGATGCTACCTGTATCATTTTCGTATTTACGGCTTGACCCATTTCTACTGCACCTGTACTTATACCAACACTTCCATCCTGATATATGTGAACTAATGCACGTGCTTGATTCATAGGAGTTTTTGTGAAGGAAATTCCAAAACAAATGGGCATTATGGACATTCCTTTTTTGAAATGTGTATTTTGTAAATTAAAATCTTCAATATCCTTTTCTATCTTTTCAATATGATATGTTTTATCAGCATTTTCGTAGCATTTTTGAATATTTACATTCTCAGCTACCTGACCATACTGGAACAGATCATTATCTTTTATAAAGTTTTTTTTCTGAATAATTCTCTTAGGAATATTCAGCTCGCAGGCTGCTTTTGCAATGGCTGATTCAATCACAAACATTCCTTGTGGTCCTCCAAATCCTCTAAAAGCAGTATTTGGAGGTAGATTTGTTTTACAGCTATATACGGTTACTTCCGTGTTAGGAATGAAATATGCATTGGTAGAATGAAATAAAGTTCTTTCCATGATAGCAGGTGATAAATCATTTGCTGCACCTCCATTTTGGTACATGATGGTTTGAAAGGCTAATATTTTATAATCTTTCGATAAACCTATTTTAAAATCACAACTATATGGATGGCGTTTACCGGTCATATGCATATCGTCTAATCGATGAAGGATCAATTTAACTGGTTTTTGCAACAGATAGGATGCTAATGCTGCCATACAAGCATATGCTGTTGCCTGATCTTCTTTTCCTCCAAATGCTCCTCCTAAACGAGCTACATCAACTTCAACACGATGCATAGGAATATTTAAAACTCTGGCTGCAATCTTTTGAACCAGTGTTGCTCCCTGAGTAGAAGAATGAATTTTTATACTTCCATTATCCATAGGATAAACATACGAGCCTTGCGTTTCAATATATAAATGCTCTTGACCACCCATTTCAACTTTCCCTTCAAAAATGGATTCGCAATTAGACCATTCATTTTCTACATTTCCCATTTTGAATGTTCGTGGAGGAATCAATAAATGTCCTTTTTCTTTTGCAAGTCTTGGATCTGTGATAACTTCCAGTTCTTCAATATCTATTGTAATAAGTTTAGCTGCTTTTCTTGCTATATGCTCATTATGAGCAACAATAAATGCGATTGGTTGGCCAATAAAATGAACTTCGTCTTCAGCAAAAAGTGGCTCGTCTTCAACAATTCCACCAATCTGATTTTGCCCCGGAATATCTTTATATGTAAATATTCTCTCAACACCTTCAAGAGTCTCAGCCTTTGATAAATCAAGATTTTTAATTTTACCATGTGCTTTTGGAGAGCCAAAAACAGCACCATACAAAGTTCCGGTTTGTACAGGAATATCGTCTACATAAACAGATTTCCCGGTCACGTGATTTTTTGAATCTATATTTTTCATAGGATTTTCTGTTTAATTTAATAATTCGCTTAATGATATACTTGAAGGGCAAAGCTTAATAAAGTGGGCAAAGAATAATTGACGTATCAATAATCTCTTATAATCTGCACTTCCACGAATGTCGCTTATTGGAGATATTTCTTCTTGTAATATTTTACTTGCTTTAAGCACTGTTCCATTCGTAATCTTTTTACCAATTAAATACTCCGATGTATTTTTAAGATATTTTGGAATAGCACTTACGCCTCCTGCTGAAACAGAGCAGTTTTCAATGGTATCATTATTTAATTTCATAAATATTGCACTATTAACACTGGCTATATCAAGATGTGTGCGTTTACTTACTTTTTCAAAACTGAACTTATATTCTTTCTGAGGAATAGGAATAATAACCGAATGAATGTATTCGCCCTTATTCAGATCAAGTTTTTTATAATCGATGAAAAAGTTTCTTAAAGGAATATTTCGTTTGTTATTCGATTCAACGATGATGATATTTGCATTAAGAGCAAGAAAATATATGCTTAAATCACCAATTGGAGATGCATTTACAAAGTTTCCTGCTATTGTTCCCATATTTCGAATAGGTTCCGAAGATATTAATTTAAAATGAGTTTTGATGTCAGGGAAATATTCCTGCATTATTTCAGATTTCATGATTTCGTTTGCATTGCATCCGGAACCAATCATGATCGAATCTTTTTCTTTTCTTATGGTTTTTAAATCCGCTCTGTTATAAAATAAGTAAATTTCATTTTCGGCCATTTCTTCTGGTCGTTGAACCATTAAATCTGTTCCGCCTCCTATAATTTGAGTAATCTCCTGGTTAACTTCTGTTGAGCTAATATTTTTTAATCTGTCTTTAATAGATAAGAAATACTCAGGTAAGAATTTGTTTTGAACCATCCATAATATCGGATCTTTCAAATCTTTTACTTTAAGAAGTTCAGAAATGCTTTGAGCTGCTTTTTCAATGGATTTATAACCGGTACAGCGACATATGTTTCCGCTAATTGCTGCAATGGCTTTTTCGTGTGTTGATTGCTCCTCAGAAAGTCCGTGTCCGGTTAATGACATTACAAAACCGGGAGTACAAAAACCACATTGAGTTGCTGAATGATCAACCATTTTTTCCTGGATAGGAGATAGCTCTTTTTGGTTGATACCTTCGATGGTTACAATGTGTTTGCCATGTGCATTGCCTAAGGGTGTAAGGCACGAAACAATGCTTTTATATTTGACTTTATCATTTAATAGCGTTCCTTCTAATACAGTACAAGCACCGCAATCACCTTCCCGGCAACCGATTTTTGTGCCTGGTAAATTTTCTCCATACCGAATAAAATCAAGCAGTGTTGTTCCCGGATGACTATTCGTTTGTATGGTTTTATTATTTAAAATAAATGTTATCATAATGTAATAACGTTAAATGTTCAAATTATACTTGTACAGATAGTTCAAGAAATTTATTATCAGTAGTAATTGATATAGATCGATTAGCATCGTTTTCGATATCGTCAAATACATGAACTACATCAAAATCATTGGCTTTAATTTGGCAATAAATCTCTTGTCCTTCGTGTAAATAAAGTTTATTGATGATTCCTTCTGATATTTCAACGAAAAGTTCAAATCCGCAAGTTACAACACAAAATACGCCTTCTTTATTTTTAATAATTTGTGTTACTGTTCCTTTTAGTTGGTTTTGTATACTTGTTTCATCAATTTTATCAATACTTAAAGCAATATCAATAGGTCGTAAACTAAGTTGGATTCTGGTTCCTTTTTTTATGTTCTTATTTAATAACTTGGAATGATTAGAAATCTCAATTTCTGTTTGGTTATTTAAAGTCGTATTATACGTATTATCAATATTATTAAAGTGGCTGTATGTCACTTCAAAAGTGTTCTGAAATTTCTTGCTTCGTATCAATTCAGGCTTTTCTTCATTTTTAATGATTGTAAAAATATCACCCGAAGCAGTTGATATTCCTTTTTCTATAATTACTATTTTACGGGTTAGTTTTAAGATATCTTCCAAATGATGACTAATGATAACCATGGGTATTTGAAAGTGATGATTGATTTTTAGCAGATATGATATAATCTGTTTTCTTTTAGAACAATCAACGTTTGAAAATGGTTCATCTAAAAGCAATAACCTGGGTTGGGAGAGAAGGGCTCGTCCAATGGCAATACGTTGGCGTTCTCCTCCGGAAAGTTGTCGAGGTTTTTTATTTAATAACTCCGAAATTTCTAAAAGCTTTACAACATCATTAAATGATATGTAATGCTTCTTATTTTTTATATAAGGTTTGCTGTAAAGCAAATTCTTTTTAACAGATAAGTGTGGGAATAGATGATTTTCTTGAAATATATATCCAATATTTCTATTCTTACCTTGTACAATAAGATTTTGTTCTTTGTCTACTAAAGTCTCAAAATTTAGCTTTATTATGCCCTCTAAAGGCGTGTCGACACCTGATAATAAATTGAATAATGTAGTCTTACCAGCACCCGAAGGTCCAAATACTCCGGTTATTGCACTATCTGTTTTAAAATCATAGTAAAAATGATTATCACCAAGCTTATGTCTTACATTTTCAAATTGTATAATCATCGTACTAAATAACTTTTCTTTTTATTTAAATATTCTGATGCAATAATCGCTGCTAATGAAATAACCAGCGATATAATGACTAGCCTTGTAACTGTTAATTCTTTTCCTGGAATTTGCATGTTTGAATATACGCTCAAGGCAATGGTTTGTGTCTTACCGGCAATATTACCTGCAAACGAAATAGTAGCGCCAAATTCACCTAAGCTTCTTGCAAATACTAATACGGCACCACTTAATATTCCAGGAAATGCCATAGGTAAGTATACCCTAAAAAAGGTGCTTATTTTTGAAGCTCCTAAAGAGCTGGATGCTTTTTCATAATTTGGATCAATGAGTTCAAATGCCGATTTTATATTACGTATAGCTAATGGCAATGAAACAACAACAGAAGCTATTACCACAGCAGTAAAATTAAAAGCAAATTTAATTCCTAAAGTTTCGTAGAACCAATGACCAATTATTCCGTTTTTACCTAAAAGAATTAATAATAAATATCCTGTTACAACTGGGGGAGCTACTAAAGGGATATTAATAAATCCTTCTATCAGGAATTTACCAAAGAAATTTTTCCTTGCTAAAGTCCATCCCAGCCAAATAGCTAACGGAACAGTTATTAAGGTGCTTGTAATAGCTGCCTTTAAGGTTAATAATATGATTGATATTTCTTCTGGATTGATCATATCAGTTTACTGTTACAAAACCATGTTTATTAAAAATTTCCTGAGCCTGCTGACTTTGAAAATAATGATATAAATATTTCGATTGCTGATTATCTTTCAATAAAGCAATATAAAATATGATTGGTCGATAAAGCTCTGTAGGAATTTCGTATGCAATTTTTACTTTATTTGATTTTATAGCTTCAGAGTAATAAACAATTCCCCAATCGCATTCGCCTAATTCTACATAATGTAAAACAGAAGTAACATCTTTGGCCAGAATAATTTGATTTTCGATTTGTTTAAACCAGTTTAAGGAATCTAAAGCTTGTTTTGCATAAGTCCCAACCGGTACGTACTTAGGATCTCCTATAGATATTTTATCATGAATTGCAGATGTGATATTAAAATCTTGACAAAAGTCTATGTCTATGTTTTTATCCTTTAAACAAATAACTACAAGTTTGTTTTTTGCTAATTGCATAACTGAGTTTTGAATTAACAAGTTGTTGTCAGCTAAAAAATCAATCCATTGCTTATTTGCAGAAATGTATACGCTGGCATCGGCACCAGCTTTAATTTGTCTTGCAAGAGCACCTGATGCTGCATAGTTCTTTTCAATGCTAATGTTGTTTATTAATTCATCCGAAGCACAAATTTCGTCTACAGCTAACATTGTTCCTGCAGCAGCAAATAGTTTAACATTGTTGTTTGTTTGATGACATGAGAATTGAAATCCTAAAGAAAAAATCAGGAGTAATAAAAATATGTAATGATTATAAATTTTAGATTTCAATTCTATTTTATTCTTTATGAACATTATAAAATTACTAAATTTTAATGAATGAAAGATGTTGTTTCTAAGTTTAGAAGCTTGTTCTAACTTAAAATATAAATAATAAGATATTTTCTGATTAAGATGATTTTATAAAAGAAAAGCTAAAATTATTCTAAAGTGTTAAGTATAAAAAGAGATAATATAAAAAAAGCTCCTTAATAGGAGCTTTTTTTATAACTTAAACTTTTAACTTTTTTTCAATTGATTCTATTTGACTTTTAAAGCGTTTGTCGGTATCCATTAAATTGTTAACAGTTTTGCAAGCATGCAGTACTGTTGCATGGTCTTTCCCTCCAATCATTGCTCCAATAGAAGCTAAGGATGATTTGGTTAGCGTTTTTGAAAAGTACATGGCAATTTGACGAGCCTGTACAATTTCTCGCTTACGTGTTTTTGATTGTAATAGGTCTGGTGAAAGACTAAAATAATCACAAACAACTTTTTGAATATAATCAACAGATATTTCTTTTTTAGAGTTCTTAACTAACCGATCAATCATTTGCTTGGCTAACTCTAAAGTAATTTCTTTTTTATTTAAAGTTGATTGAGCTAATAGAGATATTAATGCTCCCTCAAGCTCACGAATATTTGTTGTAATATGGGATGCTATATATTCAATAACTTCATCAGAAATGTTAATACCATCGTGATATATCTTCTGACGTAAAATGGCTATCCTTGTTTCATAATCAGGAGCTTGTAAATCGGCAGATAAACCCCATTTAAATCTGGATAATAAACGTTGTTCCATACCTTGCATCTCAACAGGAGCTTTATCTGATGTTAAAATAAGCTGTTTTCCTGATTGATGTAAATGGTTAAAAATATGGAAGAATATATCTTGAGTTTTTTCTTTTCCTGCAAATTCATGAACATCATCAATAATTAAGACATCGATCATTTGATAAAAGTGCAGAAAATCATTTCTATTATTATTTCTTACGGATTCAACGAATTGAGTTTGGAATTTATTAGCATTAACATAAAGAACAGTCTTTTCAGGGAATTTTTCTTTTACTTTAATACCAATGGCTTGTGATAAGTGAGTTTTTCCTAATCCAGAATCTCCATATAAAAATAATGGGTTAAAAGCTGTTCCTCCAGGGTTATCACCAACAGCATCACCTGCAGAACGTGCTAATCGATTACATTCACCTTCAACAAAATTGTTAAAACTGTTATCAGGATTTAATCGTGGATCAACATGTAATTTCTTTATTCCTGGTATTACAAAAGGATTTTTAATTGATTTCTCTTCAGAGTCAATAGGAACTGTTACAGGTTTATTTTTTAATTCGGTTTTATAGTTTGTAGGAAACTTTACCGTGAAAGGTTTGTTATTAGAATAAATGCTATTTTCCATAACAACACTGTATTCTAGTTTGGCATTGTCTCCCAATTCTTTGTGTAGTGTTTTTCTAAGGATATCAATATACTGTTCTTCTAGATACTCATAGAAAAATGGGCTAGGGACTTGAATAGTTAATACATTCTCTTCTAATTTGAGCGGAACAATTGGTTCGAACCAGGTTCTAAAACTAATTGAAGGTACATTATCTTTAATAATTTTTAAGCAATTGCTCCAAATTTCACGATAGTTTTTATTATCCATTTAACTCACAAACATTTAAAATTTTCCACATCATTTTTATTGCTCAAACAAATTTGTGAAAAAAAAAAGGAAAAAAAAATCGGAGAGGTGTTGTTTTTTTGAAAAAAAAGATATGGGTTTTTGTATCAGTATTTTAATTTTAAAAACTTTTTCTATTTTTTTTAAATAACACACTATCAGAACTTTAGCAATTTAATATGTTAAGCTTTTGTTAATTAAACATTTAATTAAATTTAACTAAAGAATTATATTAAAAATATACTTTTCGGTTATAAAGTACCTTTTTGAATTTGAGTATTTAGATTTAGTCTAAGCTAAAAGAAGACCTTGAAGTCTTTAATTATTTATTCTTTTTTCCAAATAATGAAAAATGAACATAACGTTTTGGATTTTCATTTAAGTCAATTACCAAACTATCTAAATCGGCTGCCAGGTAATTTAAATTATGGTATAATGAATCGTTATTTATAAGCATCCCTAGGGTACCTTCGCCGTTATTTATTTTATGCGATATTTCACTAAACTCGGCAAGTGTTTTATTTGCATTTAAGATGGTTGTTTTAATGTTAGCTTGTTCTAATGAGTCGCTAATGTTAGAAAAGTTATTTAGAATATTGGCAATTTGGTTATTGTTATTCTTTAAGTTATTAGTAATTGATTCTACATTATTTAATATATGGGCCAATTTAGAATTTTCAGAATCGAGTAATGTATTTAAATCAGTAGTAATTTGATTTAAATTATCAAGAGAAGTTTTTAGATCTTCTTTTCTTTCATTATCAAAAATTGCTAAGACAGAATCTATAGATACAACCAGATTCTCTATTTTATTTTTTACAGGCAATAATTCGTCACTTAAGCTGCTTACAAGATCTTGTTCAAGAATACCGGGGATTGTATCTCCATTATGATAATATTCTGTTGAATTTGATAATTCCAACTTAATTGCTTTGCCAGCAATTAATGTTGCTGGGTATATGATTGCTTTTGTTTGTTTTGGTAGTTTAACTTTTTCTTCCAAAGTGAAACCAACAACAATTTTATCTTTTATTGTTTTATGCAGTTTTATAGATTCAACTACACCGACTTTAAAACCGCTAATGTAAACAGGGCTTGCTTCTTCTAAGCCATCAATATTATCGTAAACAGAATAGAACGAATCATTGGTTGATAGTATGTTTTTACCTTTTAAAAAATTAAAACCCCAAATAAATAATACGATAATAATTACTGCGGTGATTCCTATTTTGGCTTCTTTTTGTAATTTCATTTATTTTAATTTTTTAATCTGTTTAAAGCTTCATTGATTGGAATGAAGTTTTTGTTTTCGTCAACAGCAATTATAAAAGCATCAGGAAATTTTTCTTCAACTATCTTTTTATATTCAACAATTTTTTCAAAACTAGCTGTTGAGCCAACGGTATATTTATATAAATTATTAAATTGATATTCTTCAATATTTTCAAATCCTTTAAAAAAATCTGATGTTGTGGGTATTGAATTAGAAGAAGAAGCTATTTGAACTTTAAATAAGACTGATTTTATTTTATCAGTATTCGTTTCTTTAACTATAGGTTCAGCTTGTTTTAATGATGAAGAATCAATTTTTGCTACAAAATGACTATTTTCTTCAATAGATGATTTGTAGCTTTTAAAAGCACGATATATCGCTGATGCGATATATTCTTGTCCTTCAGTACTCGACAGATAACGTTCTTCTCTTGAATTGGTTAAAAAACCAGTTTCAATTAATACACTAGGCATGGTTGTTTTCCATAAAACAAGAAATCCAGCCTGTTTAACACCACGACTTTTTCTTAATGCTCTTGTTTTAAATTCGTTTTCGATAAAAGCAGCATAATTTAAACTTTGGCTTAAAAATGTATTTGCCAGAAACGAGAACATAATATAAGATTCTGCAGAAGTAGGATCAAAACCTTCGTATTTTGTGGTATAATCATCTTCTAATAAAATTGCAGAGTTTTCCATTTTTGCAACTTCTAAGTTACCATCTGTTTTATGTAATCCCATGGCATAAGTTTCAGTACCATAAGCTCTCGAATCTTTATTTCCATTACAATGAATAGATATAAATAAGTCAGCTTTATTCTTATTTGCAATATCAGCACGTTCGTCTAGCGGAATAAATTCATCCGTTGTACGAGTATAGATAACTTTTACATCTGGTAAATTTTCTTCAATGTACGTTCCTAACTTTAATGCAATCGATAAAACAATATCTTTTTCTTTTGATTTTCGTCCAAGAGCGCCACTATCTTTTCCACCATGGCCGGCATCTATTACTACTGTTTTTAAGGAATATTTCTCGTTAACCTGACTAAAACCTTTATTGGTTAAAGAAAAATTAAGAAAAATTAACATTAATAATATTAATCGGTATCTAAATTGTTTAAAAAAAATCGTTATAAAAAGCATGTCGTTTAACTAATGTATACAATATTTTAATTAGTTTTGGGGCTCTAAAAATTAACTGTAATTGCACAAAAATAGTATAATTAAATTGTATTTAAAATTTAGATATTCCGTTTTTTTATTTGTATTCGTATTTTGTATTCCTGTTTATAGTATAGCACAAAGGGGAAAAGATACAGAAAGAAATAATACACCCAAGGAAGTTGTTGCTGCTGTTACAGATAGTATTCCCGGAGATACAATCGTTGTAAAAAAGAGTGATAATTTTATTGAAACGCAAGTAAAATATAATGCCGATGATTCGATTATGTTATCGAACGATTCTAAAAAAGTTTATTTATATAAGAATGCTAAAATAGAATATGGCGATATTGTTTTAGAGGCTGATTATATTGAATACGATCAGGAAAATAATTTTGTGTATGCTACCGGAGTTGAGGATACTTTGGGAAATCTTAACGGGAAACCTAAGTTTAAGGAAAAGAATGAAGAATTCGTTGCAAAAAATATTAAATACAATTTTAAAACGAAGAAAGGGTATATTGAAGATGTATTTACCGAGGAGGAGCAAGGTTTCTTACATAGTGAACAAACGCAAAAACTTGAAGATAATAGTCTTTTATTAAAGCAGGGAAAATATACGACTTGCGATCATGAAGAGCATCCTCACTTTTATTTAAAAATGACTAAAGCTAAAGTTGTTCCTAATGATAAAATTATTACCGGGCCTGCTTACCTTGTAATGGAAGATATACCAATGCCTTTAGGCGTTCCCTTTGGTTTTTTTCCTAATCAAAGCCAGTATTCATCGGGTATAATGATACCAAAATATGGAGAAGAGAATAACAGAGGATTTTTTCTACAGGATGGGGGTTATTACTTTGGAATTAGTGATAAAATGGATTTACAATTATCCGGAGACATTTTTTCAAATGGGTCATGGGGTACTGATATAGCATTTCGATATAAGAAGCGATATAAGTTTAATAGTGATTTTAGATTTAGTTATGCTGAGTTTATTAAAAGTGAAGAAGGATTGCCTGATTATTCGAAAAATAAAAATATGCAAATAAGATGGACTCATACTCAGGATCCAAAAGCTAATCCAAATTCAAAATTTACGGCCAGTGTTAATTATAGTACAACAGGTTACGATAAATATAATGCAAAGTCAATTGAACAAAGAAATACCAATACAAAAAGTTCAAGTATTTCTTACGGTAGGAGTTGGCCGGATAGTCCGTTTCGTTTAAATGCAAATTTAAAACACTCACAAAATAGCAATACAAATAATGTAACACTTACATTGCCTGTATTAACTTTTAATATGGACAGACAATATCCTTTTAGAAAGAAAAACGCTACAGGAGAAATGAAATGGTATGAGGATATTGAAGTACAATATTCGTCTAAATTAGAAAATCGAATAACAACAGCAGACTCATTGTTATTTAAGGATACTCAATGGGATGATTTTGATAATGGTTTTCAACATACTATTCCATTAAGTACAAACTTTAAAATATTGAAATATTTTAATTTAAGTCCGCGGGTTGAGTATACCGGATTATTATATACTAATTATATAGAAAACAGATATTACGATTATAATTTATATGACTCAACAAAGAATAGTTACGGTGTTTTAATTGAAGAAGAAGCGGATAAGTTTATGTATGCTCAATTAATTGAACCATCTATATCATTAAGTGTTGGACCAAATATTTATGGGATGTTTCAATTTAAGAATCCTGATTCAAAAATTGTGGCAGTTAGGCATGTAATAACTCCGTCTGTAAGTCTGTCGTATAGGCCTGATATGGGAAGTATGGTGGAGCAATACTATGGTGAGTATCAAATTTATCAGGGAGGAGAATTGGTTACTAAGGAATATTCCATTTTTGAGAATGAATTATATAATTTTCCTTCGGCTCCTGGTGAAAGTGGGAGTGTAAATTTTGGGTTGAATAACAACCTGGAAATGAAAATTAAGGATAGTAAAGATACTACAGGTACAGGAACTAAGAAAATTAAGTTGCTCGAAAGTTTTAAATTGAATACAAGCTATAATATATTTGCCGATTCGTTAAATTGGAGTCAATTATCGATTAATGGAAGAACATCTATGTTTCAAAATAAATTGAGCTTTCAATTTAATGCAAAAGTTGATCCTTATGCTATTGATTCTTTGGGGAAAGTATATAATGAGTTTCAATGGAATACTGAGGATGGAGGCTTAGGTAGATTAACCAGGTTTGATTTTACTATCGATGTCAAATTAAAATCAAAGAGTGAAGAGGGAGGGGCTAGTAACCAGCAAACATCTAATTCTCATAATGATCGATTTGCGCGTGGAGGAAGAGACGAGTTTTATGATATGCAAGAGCAAATTATGACTTATGTTGATTTTGATATTCCTTGGAATATTAGTGCAAATTATAAGTATGTATATTCTAAAAGTGGTTTAGAATCTTCAAAAAAGATAACACAAACATTAAGTTTATCAGGAAATATTAGTTTAACGAAGAAATGGAAGATTAGTCTGAGAACTAATTATGATTTGGTAGAAAATGAATTATCCAGTACTTCCATAAATATTCACCGTGATTTACATTGTTGGGAAGCAACTTTTACATGGATTCCGGTTGGGTTTATGCAGAGTTATAATTTTCAAATTAATGTTAAAGGATCTACTTTACGAGACTTCCTAAAGTATAATAAACGTAAATCTTGGCAAGATAATTTATAATAAAGTCAAAGTTTAATTTTCAAACTTTAATTAAGAATTAAAAACCCAATTCTTGAGCATTGCTTTACCATGTTTTGTCATGATTGATTCTGGGTGGAATTGAACACCACGAATATCATAATGATGATGTTTTATCGACATAATATGCTTTGTTTTAGGATCAATGGATGTAATACTTAATTCATTTGGGAAATTGTTTTTATCAACAACCCAGGAATGATATCTACCACTATGAAACAATTCAGGAATATTATCGAAGATATAGTCTTCTGCAATTAGTTTAGTTTCAAATTTACGACCATGATTCACTTCAGGCATATTAATCAGCTTTCCTCCAAAATATTCAGCGATAGCTTGATGTCCTAAGCAGACTCCTAGAATAGGTTTTTCTTTATAATAATCAATAATTTGATTCATTATAGGAACATCAGAAGGTAGACCCGGACCGGGAGAGAAAATTATTTTATCAAATAGTTTAATTTCATTGATATCTGTTTCGTTATTTCTTTTAACCACAACGTTATCGGCAAATTGTTCTATAATGTGCACCAGATTATAAGTGAATGAGTCGTAATTATCTAAAACAAATATTTTCATTGCGAAAGTTCTTTAAGCACGCAAATTAAACTATTTTTGTTAATCAATATTAAAAAATCAAATATCATGAAAAAAATAATTTTTACAGAAAAAGCTCCTAAAGCAATTGGACCTTACAGTCAGGCTGTTGAAATAAACGGAACATTATATATTTCAGGTCAGGTTCCTGTAAACCCTGAAAATGGAAAAATACCGGAAGGTATTACGGCGCAAACGGAGCAAGTGATGAAAAATATTAAAGCCATTTTGGAAGAAGCAGGTTATACTTTTGATCATGTTGTGAAATCGACTTGCTTATTAAGTGATATGGATAATTTTGCTGCCATGAACGAGATTTATGGAAGTTATTATAAAGAAAATCCACCAGCAAGAGCTGCATATGGTGTGGTTAAATTGCCGCTAGGAGCTTTAGTTGAGATTGAAACGATAGCTGTAAAGTAAGATAAAGTACAAGAATTATCATTCCGCACCCTGTCTGCCGACAGGCAGGTTGATGCGGAATCTATACCTGTTGGATAATTAGATTCCTGCTTTTGCAGGAATGACATTGAAAATAAAGACATAAAAAAAGGAGCTTTAAAAAAGCCCCTTTTTCTTTATATAAGATTTGCTTATTCAGCAACAATTTCGAATTCAATTTCTACGCTAACTTCTTTGTGAAGTTTAATAGTAGCAGTGTATTTTCCAACCTCTTTAATTTGATCTTCAGGAATAGAAATGTTTTTTCTTTCAATTTCGTGTCCTTTTTCTTTTAAAGCTTCTGCAATTTGAATGGTATTAACAGAACCAAAGATTTTACCAGTAGAACTTGTTTTAGCACCAATTGTTAAGGTTACTTTTTCAAGTTTCTTACCGTTTTCTATAGCTTCATTTTTGATTTTTTCTTCTTTATGAGCTCTTTGTCTGATATTTTCTTCATGCATTTTTTTAGCAGAAGCTGTAGCAAGTACTGCTAATCCCTTAGGAATTAAATAATTTCTTCCGTAACCATTCTTAACAGTTACAATGTCATTTTTATGACCTAAGCTTTGTATATCTTCTTTTAGAATTACTTCCATTTTTTTGTCCTCCTAATTCTTATTTTAACATATCAGTTACATATGGCAATAAAGCTAAATGACGTGCTCTTTTTATTGCTTTAGCAACTTTTCTTTGATATTTTAAAGATGTTCCGGTAATTCTTCTAGGTAAAATTTTACCTTGTTCGTTTACGAATTTTTTTAAGAATTCAGGATCTTTATAATCGATATACTTAATCTTATTTTTCTTGAAACGACAGTATTTTTTCTTTTTAATTTCTACTGTTGGGGGTGTTAAGTATCTTATTTCTGATTGATTTTGAGCCATGTCTTATTCCTCCGCTTTAGTTTCTTTTTTACTTTTTTTCTTTTCGCTATAAGCAACAGCATATTTATCCATCTTGAATGTTAAGAAACGAATGATTCTTTCATCTCTTCTAAATTCAGTTTCAAGTTTTTGGATAACTTCACCTTCTGCTTTGAATTCAACTAAATAATAGAATCCAGTTGATTTCTTTTGAATAGGATAAGCAAGCTTTTTTAAGCCCCAATCTTCCTGATGCACTATTTCAGCACCATTATCTTTCAAAATTCCTAAGAATTTATCAACCGCTTCCTTCATCTGACCTTCAGACAAAACGGGAGTTGTAATGAAAACGGTTTCGTATTGATTCATCATGATTAAAAATTTAAATTATTAATGAGCCGCAAAATTAGAATATTTTTTATTGAATACAAAGGAAATTGATAGTAAATGATTAAATAAGAGAATGATTAAATATGAAAGCAATAATAGTGTGCTAATAAAATAACTTTATTCGTATGAAAAGTTGCGGAAATTAATAAGCCATAAAATATTAAAGCATTTGGTTATTTTCGCATTTAATCATTACTTCATAAAATTGTGAATAAAAAAAAACAAAGGCTTTGTTCAGATTTTCATTGAAATTGAGCAAAAATTTTACCTTTGTAAAACGAAGAACAAATTGAAGATATGGAAAATTTTATTGTTTCGGCACGTAAATACAGACCCTCTACATTTAAGTCGGTTGTTGGACAGGCAAGTATAACAACAACTTTAAAAAACGCAATTAAAAATAATCATTTGGCGCAGGCATATTTGTTTTGTGGTCCAAGGGGAGTAGGTAAAACTACCTGTGCACGTATTTTTGCTAAAACAATTAATTGTAAAAACCTTGACGAGAATGTAGAGCCTTGTAACTCATGTGAATCGTGTGAATCCTTTAATCAAAACAGATCATACAATATTCATGAATTGGATGCTGCATCGAATAATTCGGTTGAAGATATAAGAAATCTTATTGAACAGGTTCGTATTCCTCCTCAGGTAGGTAAATATAGTATCTATATCATTGATGAGGTTCATATGTTATCATCTCAGGCTTTTAATGCTTTTTTAAAAACATTGGAAGAACCGCCTGCTCATGCTATATTTATTTTAGCAACAACAGAGAAACATAAGATTATTCCAACAATACTTTCTAGATGTCAGATATTTGATTTTAACAGAATACGTGTTGATGATACAGTTGATTATCTGGAATATATAGCGAAAGAAGAAGGTATAAGCTATGAGTTAGATGCATTTAATATTATAGCGCAAAAAGCGGATGGAGCTATGCGTGATGCCCTTTCTATTTTCGATCAGGTTGTAAGTTTCTCAGGTAATAATATCACATATCAAAGTGTTATCGACAATCTTAATGTACTTGATTATGATTATTATTTTAAAGTAACCGATGCTTTTTTAAAAGGCGATATTTCAAGTACACTTATTATATTTAATGAGATTTTAGAAAAAGGATTTGATGCGCATCATTTTATAAATGGATTAAGTGGTCACCTAAGAGATTTACTAGTTTGTCGTGATGAAGTTACCCTACAGCTCTTGGAGGTAGGAGCAAATATTCGAGATAAGTACAAGGAACAAACTCAGAGTTGTACACCGCAGTTTTTAATGTCTGCGCTCGAGATTTCAAATAAATGCGATGTGTCTTATCGATTAAGTAAGAATAAAAGGTTACACGTTGAGCTTAGTTTAATTGAGTTATGTAATGTTAACTCTGAAAAAAAAAAATCTAGCCAGTTAGAAAAGAAGCCTGAACCTGTAAAACCTAGTCAAAAGAAAGAAATACAAACTGAAGAAAAAAATCCTGTTAGTACAAAGGATTCGATTAAAACCATAGATCATAAAGCAGAGAAAAAAAATATAAAACCTCCAGTGGTTGATAGCCCAAAATCATTTGCATCCTTCTCTATTAAACAAAAATTGGATCAAACGGTAAGTTCTAATGTGGTTGAGGAACCAAAACAAGAGACGGAAGAGTTAGAAATTTCTGAACAAAAACAAAATACCTTTACCGAAAAAGAATTGGTTGAAAAATGGCATGCATTCTCAGATAAAATGGGTGACAGGCCAAGAATATTTAATACGCTCACTTCAAAAGATCCTAAATTGGAAAAGGATTTTATTGTTAGCTTTATCATTGATAATAATTTACAGGAAGAAAAAATTAATGAAATTCGTCACGAATTATTAGGTTATTTAAAATCAGAATTAAAAAACTCAATGATTGATCTTAAGCTTATAATAACAGATTTACAGGAAGAAAACAATAAATTATATACTACAGAGGATAAGTTTAAACATATGTTAGCAAAGAATGAAAGTTTAGGAAAGCTTAAACAAGAGTTTAATTTAGATTTGGAATAATTATGTATTTTATTCTAAATTTGTGAATGTAGTTTTAAGAAACCCATAAAAAGTAAATATTATGTTATCAAAAAACGTAGAAAAAATTTTAAACGAACAAATCCAAAAAGAAGGTTATTCTTCAAATCTTTATTTAGCAATGGCATCTTGGGCTGATACTGAAGGATATGCAGGTATAGCACAATGGTTATTTGCTCAAGCAGAAGAAGAGTTAATGCACATGATGAAATTTGTACATTTTATTAATGAGCGGGGAGGACATGCAATAATCCCTTCGTTTGATCAACCACCAGCAAAATTTGAAGGTATTAAAAAGTTATTCGATCAGGTTTTAGAGCATGAGCAATATATTACAGGATCAATTAACGATATCGTTGCACTTGCAATTAAAGAAAACGATTATGCTACTCATAATTGGATTCAATGGTTCGTAACAGAACAAATAGAAGAAGAATCTTCAGTTGAAACCATTATCGATAAGTTAAACTTGCTTGGCGACAAGAACATGTACATGTTCGATCGTGATATCATGTCGCTTAGAGGTGGTGAATAAATATTAAGATAAGATTTATATAAAAAGGGCTGTCAATAAAATATGACAGCCCTTTTTTATCTTATGAGTTTTCTTATTACTTTCTCAATTGAACTTTTTGAGAGTAAATCTTGCCATTATTCTCAATATTTATAATATATAATCCATCTTTTAATTCTTCTATATTTATTCTGTTCTCAGATTTATTAATCTTAGCAGAATATACTTGTGTTCCAGATAGGCTATATATTTTAAGATCATAGTCCTCATTAAATTCATCTGGTAATTCAATGGTAATGTTACCTCTTGTTGGATTAGGGTAAACTTTTAAATCATTTACATTATTCATATCCGAAATACCAGTATAAACTATATATAAATCTTTAGTATTCGATTCGTATGGAATATCACTAATAAAGCCAATCAGTTTAACATCAAATGTTCCTGTTGAAGAAATCGTAGTATAAATATTAGTATTACCTAAGTCGAAGCTTGATATTGAAGAATTATATTGATCATTTAAATGAATTTGAACAGAATCATAATTCTCATTTAATATTGCATTTATTTCAATGGTATTGTTTGCAAAGGCTGCTGCAACAGAATTAATAACTGGCTTGAAATCAGCTACAATTCTATATGAATTAGATCGATATGTTTCTCCATTAAAATAACTTTCCATATAAACTACATGTTCACCTTCAGTATCAATTGCTCCAGTTGAAGTGTGTGTGCCGGCAGGAAGAGTAATTACTTTATTAGAATACTTAGTATCCACAAATAAATATGCAGAATCAACATCTTCTGAGATGGAATAGTTAATTGATACTCTTTGCTCTCCAGGATAATCTCCTGATTTAATATCAATAACATAATTTAATTCAGTTATACTTGCAGTCCAGATTCCTCTTCCATGTGTAGCAAGTACCACTTGTCCATCCTGAACAAACATATCATAAACAGAAACCGCAGGTAAATCTGAATCAAGAATATGCCATGATACACCATTATCTGTTGATTCAAATATTCCAATGTCAGTACCAACCCAAATGGTTGATGGATCATATGGCATAACAACTAAACAATGAGTAACAACATCTGGGAAACCATTAGAACTTGTTGTATTTCCATTATATCCTGAGATATCTTCCCATGTTTGCCCTAAGTCAGTTGTTCTGATTACTTTTGTTTCTTCTGGGAATGAGAATAAAACATAAGCAGTAGAATCTTCAGTTGGATGTGTTGCTATTCCACTGATATAACCACTTAAATCGGCTCCTGATAGTTCATTAACAGGAGAGAAAGTTTCTCCCTGGTCTGTTGATACATTTAATTTCCATCCACTAGCACTATTCATAGCAGCTCCGGCCCAAACAATATTTTCATTTGCTAAAGAAACTTCAACATTATGTTGACTGGTAACATAATAGTTTTCTAGGAAACGTTCACTGTTCCAACCATCGTTAATTACTACTTTTTTCCAATCTGATGCAAAGTTTGTTGATTTATAAATCCCATTGTAACCTACAGCAAACAATACATCAGGATCATTTTTATGATTTGAAATATGAGAGATAAAAGGACCATCTAATTGTGATTGGCCAAAAGAATTAACTGTTTCTATTCCCATGTAACCATAAGTCCAGTTTTCACCTCCATCTGTAGTTTTATAAAAAGAATTGTAATAAATACTACCAATGATTTTATCAGCATCTTTAGAATGCCATACACATTCGAAACCATCACCACCTAGATGGAAAATGTAATCGGTGGTTACTGAAGAGTTTACTCCATCAGGTGTTGCCCAGGTACCATTATCCTGCATCCCTCCAATATATTCATTAGCCTCAGGTCTTTTTGCTACACCGTAAAACTGAGTTGTAATATAATTGTTAGGTAATTGAGTAAATGTTTGACCTTCATCCTCAGAAATTCCTAATCCTCCATCATTAGCATTAATAATATGGAATTTCTCATTAGCTTCATCAGTTTTTATCATAATTAAATTATGATGATCAGGATGTAAGCCGGGAATGCTTGTTGTTCCAATACCAGCACCCTGATTATAGTTGTTTACAGAGCCATAAGCATCAGCAACAGTAGTAATAGTACCCGTAACTTGTTTAAAGGTTCCATATTCAATTTTAACCTTTGAGTCTGGAAGATTGGATTCATCCCATGTTGCACCATCTTCTGGTAATTTACACCATAAGAAATACGTTTGCTTATAGGCGTGTCCTCCATTTGTAGCTATATCAGGAGAGGCAGTTTCAGCGTAATCTATGGCGTGAATAAATAAATATTCTCTTCCAACGCTGCCATCTTCAGGATCGAACTGATCCAAATCAAAAACACTATTTTCTTCCTGGTCTCTAAATGATACCATTAGTTGTTTACCATTTGTTACATCCCAAACTTCAAAAGGAACATCAACATAATCTTCATAAATATAATCTGCATCGGCAACGCCAGAACCAGCTCCTCCAACTGTAAAACGATGTGCTTTTTGTGTTTTCCCGGGACCAAACAGAATTTCTACAGAAGTAAAATCAGAAGATGTAACATCATTACTAGACTCATTTCCTAATCCAAGGACTTCACCGAAATTTGCATTTGAAAATGGATTAAGATATAAGAACGATTGCGTATTGAGTTCATCAAGTCTTATAACCTGTGAAGAAGATTCGTTTGTTGTTCCAGGGTCAGAGAAGTCTACCATAAAGATATTTACCCCACCTACATATACGATATCCTCATTATATGGATGAACCGTAATAATATTATCATAGTCTCCCTGACCTAAAAGATCTCTTGTGACACCTGAGTTCTTAAATTTTTCCCAGCTAAGTCCATAATCTGTTGAACGGTATACAGCAGGAGTAGAGTTGTTAATACTTAGATAAATTTTTGCAGGATTTGCTTCACAAATAGCTAATTCATAACGTGAACCTTTTTCTAATTCTGTTAAAGATAAATTCCAAGTTTCTCCAGCATCTGTTGATAAAACTACTCCAACACCATTTTCACATCCATAAATCTTATTAAAGTTAGTAGGATCTGCATCTAAATCTTCTACTCCATTTTCTGTAGCATATACTTTGGTCCAGATTGTACCTCCATCAGTAGATTTCATGATACCTGTTTCTGTTGCTGCCAAAACGATATCGGGATTGGTAGGATCAACAACCATTCGGTTAATGTATGAAAAGTCTTCTGTTGTAGTATTAGGTAACTGATTCCAACTAGCACCATGGTTTGTACTTTTGAAAATGCCATCACCTTTTAATCCTGATCCTCCGGGAAAGCTTTCACCAGTTCCTGCATACATAATATCATGATTCGATTCTGACATTATAATGGTATTCGCCGATAAATTTGGTAAATTATCCGTTAAACAAACCCATGTTTGACCTCTGTCAGTAGTTTTCCATATTCCACCAGTTGCAGCACCTGCAAACCATGTACTATTCGATGCATCTTCAGGATCAATAATTAAGCCACGCGTTCTTCCTCCAACATTGGCAGGTCCTCTCTGAGTCCATGTGATAGTTGATGTTTTTGACTTTAATCCTTTGGATTTTGCTTTTGCATTATTTAGTTCTGATAATCTATAATTTAATGGATAATTATTTTTTGTATCACCAAACTTAGTAGTAATTGCAGTAAAATATTTAGTATATTCATCAGGCTTTCCAGCTTCACTAGATTCATTCCTTGATTCTTCAACGAAACGGTATTCCTTAGAAAATAATTTGTTTTCAGATAAATTATTTTCTGAATTAAAACCTAAGAAGTACATATAACTTAAAGTACCTCCTATAATTGCGGTTAATAAAAATAAGTAGAGTTTTTTCATTTTTTAATTAAAATTATTTATTACTATTTGATAAATTATATTCTATAATTTCTTGAGTTAGAATATTAATAATGAAGCTTTCGCTTCTTTTACCTGTTTTTTTATCTTCAATACCCATCTTTTTTATGAGCAAAAGTTGATCATTATTTAACCATTTTATTTCGGCTCGTGTAAATTCATGATGGTAACAAATACGGTCATTTAATTTATCATGAACAAAGAATTTGATGATGTTTACAGGTTCGTATTCACTCAGTTTTGTTTGCTCAATGTATAAATCATAACTATTATTTGCATTAGGAATAATCTGATAAGAATCGGTAGTTTTTAAATAAGCTTGTATGGCCTCTGTAACTACTTTGCTTTTTGTTTCAGGTGTTTGAGAATTAACAATTGAATCTTTCGATTTACAGGAAAAAAGTAAGATTAACAATCCTAATACGATATGGTGAATATATTTAGATTTCATAACTTGGTAATGTTTTACGATTACTTAAAAATTGGATGATAAGATTGGAACCTGCAAATCTATTTCTTTTATCGAAAAACGGAAAAAAAAGTTAAAAAAAATGATAAAAAAAGTTACTATGTGTTGTTATAATATAATCTTTAAAAAAAGTTAAAACATACATTGAATTCTTTGTAAAATGTTACATTTGTAGATTAATTCGATAAAAATATTTAAAACAAATATAATGAGCTTAATTAATAATGTTTTAACCAAGTTTTTTGGGAATAAATCCGATAGAGATATCAAGGAGGTAACTCCAATTTTGGAGAAAATTAAAGCTGAATACGAGAAGATTGTAAATCTTTCGAACGATGATTTAAGGCAAAGAACGGAGGATGTAAAACAAGAAATTCAGGATTACATAAAAGAAGAAACCGAAAAGATAAAATCACTCAAAGCGAACGCTGAAAACGATGATGTAGATATTTTTGAGAAAGAAAAGATTTACGATGAAATCGATAAGATTGAGAAAGTTGTTGATAGTAAGCTGGAAGACAAGCTAAACGATGTTTTACCTGTTGTTTTCTCTATTGTTAAAGAAACAGCTCGTCGTTTTACTGAAAACGAAAAAGTAGAAGTTACAGCCAATGCTTTCGATAAAGATTTAGCGGCAGTATATGAAAATGTAGAAATAGCAGGAGAAAAGGCCAAATTTCATAATACATGGCTTGCTGGAGGTAACGAAACCAAATGGGAAATGGTTCATTATGATGTGCAGCTAATTGGTGGTATTGTTCTTCATCAGGGTAGAATTGCTGAAATGGCAACGGGTGAAGGTAAAACATTAGTTGCAACACTACCTGTATTTTTAAATGCTTTAACAGGTCGAGGTGTACATGTAGTAACAGTGAATGATTATCTTGCAAAACGTGACTCGGAGTGGATGGCTCCAATATTCCAATTCCATGGTTTATCAGTTGATTGTATCGATAAGCACGAGCCTAATTCTGAAGCTAGAAGAAAAGCTTACAATTCAGATATTACATACGGAACAAATAACGAGTTTGGTTTCGATTACCTGAGAGATAATATGGCGATTAATCCTGATGATTTGGTACAACGTCGTCATAATTATGCTATTGTCGATGAGGTTGACTCGGTTTTAATTGATGATGCAAGAACACCATTAATTATTTCTGGTCCAATTCCAAAGGGTGATATGCAATTATTCGAAGAGCTAAAGCCTAAAGTAGAATTGCTGAACGAGGCTCAAAGAAAGCTTATGAACCAAATTTTAGCCGAAGCTCGCAAAGAATTAAATGATAATAATACAGAGAAAGCTGGATTTTTACTTTTACAAGCTTATAAAGGATTACCAAAAAGTAAGGCATTAATTAAATTGTTATCCGAAGAAGGAAATAAGTCTTTAATGTTAAAGACAGAAAACTTCTATATGCAGGATAATAGTAAAAATATGCATAAGGTTACTGATGATTTGTTCTTTATTATTGATGAGCAACACAACTCCATTGAGATGACAGATAAAGGGATAGATATTATCTCATCAAATATGGACGATGCATCATTCTTTATCTTACCTGATATTGGTTCTGAGGTTGCCGAGCTTGAAAAATCAAACTTAAAAGAAAACGAAAAGTTAGCTAAAAAAGATAAACTGCTTCAGGATTATGCCATTAAATCTGAACGTGTTCATACTATTAATCAATTATTAAAAGCTTATGCATTATTCGAAAAAGATGTGGAGTATGTGGTAATTGATAATAAAGTAAAAATTGTTGATGAGCAGACAGGTCGTATTATGGAGGGCCGTCGTTATTCGGATGGTTTACACCAGGCAATTGAAGCAAAGGAGCGAGTTAAAGTAGAAGCAGCAACACAAACATTTGCTACGATTACTTTACAAAACTATTTTAGAATGTACCACAAACTTTCGGGTATGACAGGTACTGCAGAGACAGAAGCAGGAGAATTCTGGGATATCTACGAGTTAGATGTAGTCGTTATTCCAACAAACCGCCCAATTGCGAGAGATGATCACGAGGATTTTGTTTACAAAACAAAACGCGAGAAATATAATGCTGTTGCTAATGAAATTGCAGATCTGACAAAAGCTGGACGTCCTGTTCTTGTAGGTACAACCTCAGTTGAAATCTCGGAGCTTTTAAGTCGTATGCTTAAGATTAAAGGGATTAAACATAACGTACTGAATGCGAAATTGCACCAGCGTGAGGCTGATATTGTTGCTGAAGCAGGAAAATCGAAAACCGTTACTATTGCAACCAATATGGCGGGTCGTGGTACCGATATTAAACTTTCGAAAGAAGTTAAAGACGCAGGAGGTTTAGCTATTGTAGGTACTGAACGTCACGAATCGCGTCGTGTCGATCGTCAGTTACGTGGTCGTGCTGGTCGTCAGGGAGATGTGGGTTCTTCTCAGTTCTTTGTTTCTCTTGAAGATGAGCTAATGCGTTTGTTTGGTTCGGATCGTATTGCTGGTATTATGGACCGTTTAGGATTGAAAGAAGGTGAAGTTATTCAGCATTCCATGATTTCGAAATCAATCGAAAGAGCGCAAAAGAAAGTGGAAGAAAATAACTTTGGTATTCGTAAGCGATTATTAGAATACGATGATGTAATGAACTCGCAACGTGAAGTTATTTATAAAAAACGTCGTAATGCATTATATGGAGAACGATTAAGTGTTGATATTGCTAATATGATGTCGGATGTTTGCGAAAGTATTGTAGATGAATATCAAAATAATGGCGATTTTGAAGGTTTTAAGTTTGAATTACTAAGAACTTTCTCTGTAGAATCTCCATTCAATGAAGAAAGATTCTTAAAAGATAATGCAAGCGAGTTAACCGATGAATTATATAAGTTAGTTCTTGAAACATATAAACGTAAAGAAGAAGCTATTGCTAGTCAGGCTTATCCTGTTATTAAAGATGTTTACGAAAAGAGTGGCCATACTTATGAAAATATTGTTGTTCCGGTAACCGATGGTACTAAAACAATTCAGGTAATTACCAATCTTGAAAAATCATACAAGACAGAAGGTAAAGATTTAGTAAAATCATACCAGAAGTCGGCTATTTTAGCGCATATTGATGAATCGTGGAAAGAACATTTACGGGAGTTAGATGACTTAAAACAATCGGTACAGGCTGCTACTTACGAACAAAAAGATCCATTGTTGATCTATAAATTTGAATCGTTCGAGTTATTCAAAGCTATGATCGATAAAGTAAATCGCGATGTGGTTGCGACACTTGTGAAAGGTCATATTCCAATTCAGGATCCTGATAAAGTTCGAGAAGCACAACAACGTCGAAGAACAGACTATAGCCGTATGCAAACCAGCCGTCCTGATCAGCAAGGAGGAGGAGAACAAGGCGAAAAGAAACAAAAAGCACAACCTGTTCGTGTTGAGAAGAAAGTAGGAAGAAATGATCCTTGTCCTTGTGGAAGTGGTAAGAAATATAAGAATTGCCATGGACGTGCCCAGGCAGATGCATAAAATAAATCGTATCACATATAAGAAAAGCAGCTAAATATTAGCTGCTTTTTTTATGCTTTTATATCATTCCTGCAAAAGCAGGAATCCATGATTGATAGAAATTAAAATTTTTAATAATGGAATTAACTTGATTAAAGGAACTAATTTAAACAAAATCAAGTAGATTCCGGGTCGTAGCCCGGAATGACAGTGCGTTTTGGTTATGTTAATAGCATTTAATTACTCGCTATAGTATGAAATGCATGAAAAAGTGTTTTTCCTTTTTCTCCATCAAATCTAAATGTTTGCATTTTGGTTCCATAATAGGATGTTGTTTCTAAATCAATAGTATTTAAACCCTCATTTAACGGGACACGTGCATACGAGATAGAGTAGGGAAGTGTTTGCCAGTTTCTTGTATCAGCTTTTTCAGTAACCGTATTTACAATATTCACTAAGGTTCCCAAAGCTTCATCTTCTTCATCAGCGAGTGCTTCTAAAGCTTTTTTTGTTGCTAATCTCATAATGGCAGAGGCCATTTCACGAACCATTCTGTCTTTTAATGTTTTAAAAGCAATATCGTTAATGTTTTGTATATCTTCCAGTTTATATGATTCTGAATGAGTGATTAACCTGGCATTATTATAAATTGGCTTACGTTCAACATATTTAGGAAAAGCTACGCGAAAGAACCTAAGATCTTCAAAAGCTTTTTTCTCTTTACTTGATTTATTACCAATATATAAAGGGAATGATAAGTCATATTCTTCGTTTACCAGTGTAACATATCCTCTTTTGCTGTTTGGAACTTTAACAAAGTTAATGGATGATTCAGTTTTGTAAGGGCCAAAACCATTTAACCAGAAAAATACTAATTCGCCATTTTGATTTGGTTCATAATAATAACTGATTCCAAATTTTTCTTCATAAAATCTTACTTCGTCTTGAAATCCAGTTAAATACGCTGTTCTTAATAAATCCTGTTTTAATTGCTCGGGTGTAGAAATATTAAAATTTTGTTTGTAGTCAGTTTCATAAATTTCTAGAGCATTACGGTATGCTATAAAAGCATTATTATAATCTTTATTAGATTCGTAGATAATGCCCATTAAATTATGTGCAAAAGCATCGCGTTGATACCTGTTCTTATGATCTTTATATTTATCGTTCAGCTGATTTAACTTAATGTTAATTCGTTTACATTCTACAATGGCATCGTCATATTTCCCTAATTGTAAGTAGTTTAAAGCCATGAAATAATTAACCATAACAACTTCAAAATCCTCAGGTTTATATGGTTTTACATTTGGGTTTGAAACTAATGTGAGGGCTTCGAGCCAGTAGTTCTTAATATAATCTTCGATTACATTTTCGGCAACAGCAAAGTACTGATTACTTTCTGTATAGTTTTGTTTGATCCACGATACATAACCTCGATTTAGATAATATAGCAGCTTATTTTTATTATCGGCATCTTTATCATTTTTATCCAGCCATTTATCAGCTTTATCAAAATTTCCCTGGCTAATATAATTCTGAAATTCAAGGTTTTTAGTGTAATAAGTAGCACATCCAATGGTAAAAACTGAAAAGACAATAAATATGATGATCAGATATTTCTTATGAAATAGTTTCATATTTTAAGGTCTTACTTGTTGATATACTTTTTAATTTTCTTCTCACCAATCCATACAATTTCATTTGTTTCTAAGTGAGAAAGCTCCAAATTAATTTGATAATAAATAATCTTTTCTTTTTTATAAGTGTCAACAATAGAATTGATGGTGCCTTGTAGCATATAATCGGCACCAAGCTCTAATCCCCAGCTTTTTGCAGTTTCCGACGATGCATAATCTTGTTGTTCAACTCTTTCAGCTCTTAAAGCTTCTCTTTTATCGCCAGCTTGAACCAATCGGGCTGAACCATCTTGGATGATTGCTTTTTCAATATCTTTAATAAAAGTATTTGCATCAATATGTTCATGACTTTTATTTCTTACCAAACCAACAATTAAGATAGGACGTTCATTCGGATTATCAGACTTATATTCCATAATCCATTTATCGTGCAATAATTGTTTAATTATTTCATCCGAAACAGCTTTCGAATCAGAATCGTTCCAACGACCACTCAAATCAATAGTTTGGTCTGTTTCTATTCTTTGTACTTGTCTTTTTGGAGCACAAGAAAATGTAGTTATGATAATAAGAAATAAGAATAATAGTTTGTATAATTTTTCCATTATATTATTGATTTTGTAAAACGAATAATACTTAACAAATTTTAGACCAGAAAGTGCCTTATGCTTTAATTTTATTAATTAACTCAGCTAATTTTTTTTGCGTTGTATTACTTACATTTACCAATGGTAATCGCAAGTGATTTTCAATAATACCCAGAATAGATAATGCTTCTTTAATTCCAGCAGGATTTCCTTCAATAAATAAATAATCGATAAACTCTAATAATTTATAGTGAATCTTTTCAGCTTCCTGATAATTATTATTTAGTGCAAGCTGAACCATGGTTGAAAATTCTTTTGGGAAAGCATTAGCTAATACAGAAATTACTCCCGACACTCCAACCGACATTAAAGGTAGTGTCAGTGCATCTTCGCCAGAAATAACAGCAAAATGATCAGGTTTATCCTTGATGATATACATGGCTTGAGAAAAATCTCCAGAAGCTTCTTTTACAGCAACAATATTCTTAAACTCATTTGCTAAACGAAGTGTAGTTTCTGCTTTAATGTTCGATCCGGTTCTGCCAGGTACATTGTATAAAATGATATCAACAGGAGAAGCTTCGGCTATTGCTTTAAAGTGCTGGTAAAGTCCTTCTTGTGTTGGTTTGTTATAATATGGTGCTACAGATAAAATAGCATCAATTCCTGTAAAATCTGTAGTTTTAATTTTTTCGATAACAGCTTGAGTATTGTTTCCTCCAATTCCCAAAACTATAGGAATTCTTCCATTCACTTTATCTTTAATAAACTGAACTAATTCTTTTTTCTCAGATTCTGATTGAGTAACAGATTCGCCAGTGGTTCCAAGTACAACAAGATAATTGATTCCATTTATAATTAAATGTTCAATTTGCTTTTCAAGTCCATCAAAATCAATACTTAAATCTGATTTAAAAGGTGTTACAATAGCTACTCCTGTTCCTGCGAATTTATGTTGTTTGTTCATAAAAGACTAGTTATTTAATAGATTTAGATAATGTTTTATTTGTTCTATGAGATATTCAACTGTTTTATTCTTATTAATGTCAATCAGAAAATCTTTATATGAGTTTTCCGTTTGTTTTCCCACTTTAAAAGCAGCTTTTGATAAAGATCCAACATAATGAATGGTAAAATACTCTTGAATACTTAAATCGAATAATATGTCAAATTCCTGATTGATAAATTGATCAACAATTTCGCTCTTTGGTTTATAATACCAGTTTAAATCTGTATTACAATAAAAATTTATTCCTTTGCGCATTAAAAATTCTTGAGGAATCTTTTTTGACGGAATATATCCTAATGCTACAACCTTCAATTCTTTCTCGGAGAGAAATGATAAAAATCCTTTGATGACATTAAAAGAATCATGATCAGGAGAGCTGAAAAGAATACCTACAGATTTTGCAGTATTAAAATTATGTGTCTTGACATTTCTGTTCAGTTGTTTCAATTTTTTCTTCAAATTGAAACGACCTATTTTACATTTTATTGATTTTTTCTTACTCACTTTACAATATTAATATTTTTTGTCTTTAAACCGATAAATTTTATGACTCTTCTATCATTTGTATGAAATCGTCTTCTGAAATGATCGGAATATTTAGTTTTTTGACTTTTTCAAGTTTCGAAGGTCCAATATTTTCTCCTGCTAACAAGTAGTTTGTTTTTGCGGAAATTGAACCTGTATTTTTTCCTCCATACTGAACGATTAGCTCTTTCAGTTCATCGCGCGAATGCTTTTCAAAGGTGCCTGAAATAACAAACGTTTGACCATTGAGTTTATTTTCAGTGGTAGCATTCAAATCTTCAATTATTTCAAGCTGAACACCAGATATTTTAAGTTTGTCGATTATTTTTAAATTGATTTCATTATTAAAATATGCTGCTACACTCTCAGCTATACGAATGCCAATTTCATGAATTTCAGTAAGTTGTTCTATAGAGGTATTCTTAATATTATCAATAGATTTTAATTCGGATACTAATGTTTTTGCTACTGTTTCGCCAACGTAACGAATTCCCAAGGCAAATAATACACGTGAAAAAGGAACTTCTTTAGATTTTTCAATACTGTCAATTAGATTTTTAGCAGATTTTTCAGCAAATCTCTCAAGAGATAAAATATCTTCTTTGGTCAGAAAATATAAATCGCCTATATCATGAATTAATTCTTTGTCAACCAATGCATCTACTGTTGCTTCAGCTGCTCCTATATTCATTGCCTTACGACTAATAAAATGCTCAATACGACCTTTAATCTGGGGAGGGCAACCTGTTTCGTTAGGGCAGTAATGCTTAGCTTCGCCTTCTAAACGAATAAGTTCTGTACCACACTCAGGACAGTTCTTAATATAATTTACAGCACTGCTTTCGGGTGTTCTTAGTTCTTTATCTACCCCAACAATTTTGGGTATAATTTCCCCACCTTTTTCTACATAAACATAGTCGTTTACCCTTATGTCGAGTAATTCAATTTGATCTGAATTATGTAATGAAGCTCTTTTAACCGTTGTGCCGGCTAGTTGTACAGGTTCAAGATTTGCAACAGGAGTAATGGCCCCTGTGCGTCCTACCTGGTAATCGATACTTAGTAGTTTGGTTTTAGCTTGCTCGGCTTTGAATTTAAATGCAGTTGCCCAACGTGGCGACTTTGCAGTCATTCCAAGTTGTTGTTGCTGTCGTAAATTATCTATTTTAATAACAATACCATCAATATCGTAAGGTAAATTGTGTCGTTCTTTATCCCAATAATCAATAAACTCTATTACTTCATTCATATTACTACAACTTGCAATATGTTTAGGGACTTTAAAACCCCAATTTCTTGCCATTTCCATATTTTCGAAATGACTTTTTGTTGGTAGTTCTTTGCCCATGATATAATATAAAAAGCAATCTAATGGACGAGATGCAACAATCGATGAATTTTGAATTTTTAAGCTACCTGCTGCTGTATTTCTGGGATTTGCAAATTCAGCTTCTCCTGCAGCTCGTTTTTCGGCATTCATTTTTTCAAAACCATCATGAGGAATAAAAATTTCTCCACGAATTTCGAAATCGGAAGGAAAGCCTGATCCGGAGAGTTTTAAAGGAATACTTTTAATGGTTTTAATGTTAGCTGTTACATTGTCTCCTTTTTCGCCATCTCCACGGGTTAATGCCCTTGTTAATAATCCATTTTCATATTTAAGACTAATGGATGCACCATCGTATTTAAGCTCGCAAATGTATTCGTATTCTTCGGGTAGTATCTTTTTATTTCGTGTTTCGAAATCAGTTAGCTCTTCTTTAGAATACGTGTTGTCGAGCGAAAGCATAGGATATGAGTGTGCTTCCTGTTCAAACTCTTGATTAATATCACTCCCAACACGTTGACTAGGTGAGTTGGAATCAAAGAATTCAGGATTCTTGTTTTCCAGTTCAATCAATTCTTTTAATAATTGATCATATTCGAAATCGCTGATTTCGGGTTGTGCTAAAACGTAGTACTGATGATTATGATGATGAAGTAAATTTCGTAATTGATCTATTCTGCTCTTTTCCTTATCTTTATTCATATTTCAAACCTTATGGATAAACAAAAATACGAATGCTTTTGTTAACATCAAATAATTATTATTAACACAAAACCACGATTAATTAACAATAACAGAAAAGTTATGAAAACTTATTTTACTATATTATTTAGCTTAATATCATTCATTCTTATGGCACAAGAGAATGAAATGGTTGAACTGATTGGAGATAGGCCTGATCAGACTGAATCTGCTTTTGTGATACCCAAGGGATATTTTCAGTTCGAAGATGGATTTTTATTTGAAAATGAAACCAGTGAAAATCAAAATATATCATACTCATCCATGTTACTGAGATATGGACTATTTAAGAATTTTGAGCTTCGAATAGCTTCAGAGTATAATAAAATTAAGACTTCTGGACTTGATGATATTACAGGTCTTTCTCCAATTTCCATTGGAACAAAAATTCATGTTAATGAAGAAAATGGATGGATTCCCCAGGTTGCGTTTTTAGTTCATATAAATTTGGCTCATACAGGAAATAAAGATTTCATGCAAAATTATCATAGCTCTCAAATGGCATTGACCTTTAATCATACAATGAATAATTCTTGGTCAATTGGGTATAGTTTGGGAGTAGAATTTCCATCAGATGTTGGTTATAGTATTGGGACTTATACAATAGTAAGTGGGTTTACCATTTCAGAAAAGGTAGGTGCATTTATCGAAGCTTATGGTGATTTTTCAAAATACATGTATGCCGACAATAAAATAAATGGAGGAGTAACATATCTTTTATTACCAAATCTACAATTAGATTTTGCAGGAGGTTTTGGCTTATCGGAATATTCAGCTGATAGTTACTGGGGATTAGGAATCATTTACTTGTTTAATATCTGATATTTCTTGTAAGTAATCCGACAAATAACTATTTTCGGGAACATAATTAAACAAGATGAAATTAACATTGTCCAAGAATATTATTTTCTTACTAATAATTATTTTCTCGGGATGTTCTGATGAAGATACTTTTAAATCGGATTATGCCGAATTTGAAGATTTTGAACTTGAAAAGAATACTTCTTGGAATGGTTCAGATGGAACAGGAGATTTTACTTATAGTAATAAGATTTTTAGTAACTCCTTTTATACTGATTGGAATACCTGGAGTGGATTTGCTTATTCGAATGTAATTAATTACATGTACTATAACGAAAGCGCAAAATATGCTTCATATCCTAGTGGTGGAGCTGATGAATCGGATAATTATTTGGTTGCTCATCAGTTTGAAAAGATCGTGATCAATTTTATAAAACCAGAAGAACCTCGTTGGGTTCAATTAACGAATGCTACTTATACTGCGCTTGCGATTAAATATGGCTATGGTTATGCGAAAGAATTTGGAGGAAGAGATGGGAGTGATCCTGATTGGTTTAAACTTACCATTACAGGTATTGGAACCGTAGATGAAATTACAGGAACAGTTGATTTCTTTTTAGCTGATTTCAGGTTTGATGATGATACGCAAGATTATATTATTGATAAGTGGGAATTTGTTGATTTAACAAGTCTGGGTATTGTTAAAAGATTAGAATTTGAACTTAGCTCATCGGATGCAGGAACACCTCTTTATTTTTGTCTAGATAATTTAAAAGGCAGGGTACATTATTAATCTATAAAGTAGTTGTTTCATGATGTATTTTGTTTCTAAATCATGTCTATTAAGGTAATTTATGATCAATCCACTTTTCAAGTATTGAGATCAGTTTTTCCTTTTTAATCGGCTTCGCAATATAATCATCACAACCAGCATCCATACTTTCTTTTTCATCATTTTGCATGGCATATGCAGTTTGGATAATGATTGGAATATCAGGTCTTATCTTTTTAATTTTTGATGTTGCTTCTAAACCATTCATTCCTGGCATTTTAACATCCATAAGAATAAGATCAATAACTTTATTGCCTTTACATATTTCTATTGCTTCAAAACCATTTTCAGCTCTTAAAAGTGTAACTCCTTTATTAGTGAGTAACATCTCTAAGAATTTGTAATTACTTTCTTCATCTTCAGCAATTAGAATGGTTTTATCTTTCCATTCATTGTTGTTTTTTACAATAACTTTTGGAGCGATTTGATGGTCGCTTTGTTCTGAAATATCTAATGGGAGAGTATAATAAAAAGTTGATCCTTTGCCAATTTCAGAGTCAACACGAATTGTTCCTCCTAATCTTTCAACTAAATTTTGTGTTATGGCTAATCCAAGTCCGGTACCTCGGTATAATTTTGAGGTGTTCGTTTCTATTTTATTAAATCTATGAAAAATCTCACCTTGTTTATCAGCAGGAATTCCTATACCTGTATCTTTTACATAGAATTCAACCAGGTTATCTTTTTTTAGAATTTTATAACCAATATGAACAGACCCTGTTTCGGTATATTTTAAAGCATTGTCGGTTAAGTTTGCTAAAATTTGTTTAAAGCGATATGGATCGGTTTTTAAATAGAAATTTTCAATAAACGAAGCGTTATCAAGAACAATATCAATATGTTTTTTATCGATTTTCTTTTTTGCTTCGTTAAACATATCAAACTCTTCTTCAATTGCCTGATTGATATCCGTGTTTTTAATAAATACCGTAAGTTCATTAGCTTCAATCTTAGCTAAATCAATAATATCATCAATTAAATGCAATAAGGTATTACAATTGTTGTTGATATGAGTTACTAACTCTTCGCGCTCGTCTTCCTCTGTTTCCGGATCAACTAACAGGTCAGAAAAACCTATAATAGCATTCATAGGAGTACGTATCTCATGAGACATATTTGCAAGGAAAGAGGATTTTAAACGATCACTTTCTTCTGCTTTTTCTTTTGCATTTTTTAAATCAATTTCAGTTTTATAACGCCTTGTAATATCCCGACAGATACCAACTATTCCTAATGCATTACCATCTTCATCGGTAAATGGAACTTTTAAAGTATCTAACAGAAAACGTTCATTTTCTGCATTCGACTCCCAGGTTTCTGTTCTTTGAACTTGTTTTTCGTTAATTAGTTTCTTATCTGTTTCGTGATATTGAGCAGCAATATTTTCAGGGAATAAAGCAAAATCATCTTTTCCAATGATTTCTTCTGGTTTTTTATTATTGAACGTACAAAAAGCATCGTTACAACCAATGTAAATATTGTCTTTGTTTTTATAAAATATTAAATCAGGAATGGCATTGATCATTGAATTTAGAAGCGATTTTTCTTGTTTGACCTGGTTTTCTGCTTTTTTTCGCTCATTTAATTCTTTCTGTAATTCCGAAGTTTTGATGGCAACTTGTTTTCTTAATGTCCACGACCAGAATAATATAATAAATAGAAATAATAATACAGGAATTAAAATCCATATAATAATCCTGAAAACATGTGTTTTAAGCTCTGTTTTTTCATAAATACCAAACCACTTATCATAAATTTGATCATATTCTCCTGTTGATTTAATAATTTGTAGTCCATCATTTATTTGGGCCAAAATATCTTGCCTGTCTTTAACTATGGCAAAACAAATTTCTTTAGGTTGAATAGATCCGCCTGTAGGAGATAAGTTTGATAAGTTAAATTCTTTAATGGCATATTGCCCATGTAATTTATTAATTAAAGCACAATTGTATTCACCGGCAGATAATAGCCTTAATGCTGTTTGATAATTTTTTACCGGTATAATGTATCTCGAAATATTATTGGCAATTAAATAATCATGCATAATATCACCTCTTACAACTATGACTTGTTTGTTGGCAATATCATCGATCGATTTTATATCGCTTCCTTTTCGAGTAAATACAGAATGCGTAATGTAAATAAACGGAGCAGAAAAGTTGACAATCTTACTACGTTCAGGAGAATACGACATGGCTACAACTCCATCAATTTTTTTGTTTTCAAGATCAATTCTTACCTGAGTCCAGTTGTCTAATTCCAAATGGACTTTTAAACCCATTGTTTTTTTGATTGCTTCTAAAATATCAATACTAAAACCTGCTGGATTGGAGTTTTCGTCTAGTAATTGATAAGGAGGGTAGTCGTAATTGGCTTTAAAAAATATGGTATCGTTTGTTAGAGTTTTAGATGATAAAACAGTAGGAAATAAAATAATGAAACTTAAAATAAAAACTCTAAAAAAAATATTCATTATAAATTATATTATAAGTGTAAGAAGCTTAGGCTTTAAAGATAAATAAACTTTTAAAATTTTATACGTACTAAGCTAAATAATGTTCAATATTGCATAGATGTTAAATTTATTCTTAAATTATTCTAAACAAAAAAGCTCGATTCATATTAATAATATATTTTTATGCACAAATAAAACAGGTTTAAGAATGAGGTTTATCTATTACATAACTTTGATTCTGATTTTTCAGTCTTGTATTAACTCAGAGAATAAATCAGAATCAAATAAAAACATACCAAAAGAGGAGTTAAAATTCTCCAAAGGATTTGTGTTAGAAGAATACGAAGGATATAAATTACTTAAAATAAGGAATCCTTGGCAAGGTGCAGAAGGTGTTGAATATAAATATGCTTTAGTACAGAATAAAAATAATATTTCTAAGGATTTGAAAGTAGATGGTATCATAAAAACTCCTGTTACAAAGGTTGTTTGTTTATCAACAACTCATATTGCATTTATTGATTTATTGAATGAAACAAGCAGTATTGTTGGAGTATCAGGAGCGAATTATGTAAATAATGAAAAGCTTAGAGAAAAGATTGATATGAACCAATTACCGGATGTTGGTTACGATAATAGTTTGAACTATGAACTGATAACAAGCCTAAATCCGGATTTAATTATTACATATGGCGTAGGTGGACAGGTTGCCAGTTATAATCAAAAGCTAAATGATTTAGGATTACAAACCATTATTATTGCAGAATACCTGGAGGATAATCCACTTGGTAAATTGGAGTGGATAAAGTTATTTGCTGCTCTGTATGAGAAGGAAAAGATAGCAGAAGAATATTTTAATAGTGCAGTTCATGATTATAACAGTCTTTTAGATTTAACAAAAAATGTTGATCAGAAACCCAAAGTCTTGCTAGGATTACCATGGAAAGATGTATGGTATGTTCCGGGTGGAAAATCCTTTTTAGCTAAAATGATTGACGATGCAGGGGGAGATTATCTTTGGAATGAAAATGATTCACGCGAAAGCTTACCTTTTAGTATTGAATCTGTTTTTGTTCATGCTTCAAATGCCGATATTTGGTTAAATACAGGAGTTGTAAATAAGAAATCAGATATTCTAAAAACAGATGAGCGGTTTAAAAACTTTGGACCTTACCAAAATGGAAAAATATTTAATAATAACTTGAGAATGAATCCATCTGGTGGGAATGATTATTGGGAAAAAGGTTTAATAGAACCACATATTGTACTTAAAGATATGATCAAAATATTTCATCCCGATATTTTACCTGATCATCAATTGGTTTATTATAAAACAATAGAGTAGTAACATAATTTAATTAAATTAGCACTTTCAAAATTAAGTCAATACTATTTTGTTATTAAAGAGACATATTGTTTTATTATGGATAGTCCTTATTATCATTTTAATATCGCTATTCATTTTTGATATAATATTAGGTTCTGTAAGATTGCCGGTAAAAGAAGTTCTTCGAATCATATTTACAGGTAATACAGATTATCCGGAGTATTTAACAATTATTTATAAGTTTAGATTCCCCAAAGCATTGACCGCTTTAATTGCCGGCTTTGCATTATCGGTGAGTGGTTTGCAAATGCAAACTGTTTTTAGAAATCCACTTGCAGGACCCTATGTTCTGGGTATAAGTGCCGGAGCAAGTTTGGGAGTTGCTCTCTTAGTTATGGGAATATCAACTTTTACAGTTGTTAGCCAGATAGGAGTTATTGGAAACTGGAGTATTGTATTAGCTGCATGGATTGGTTCCGGATTGATTTTATTTCTAATACTGATGATATCTACTCGGGTAAAAGATATTATGACTATCTTGATTCTTGGTATTATGTTTGGAAGTGCTACCAGTGCAGTAGTAAATATTTTACAATATTTTAGCAACGAATCAATGCTAAAAGCATTTATAGTTTGGACCATGGGCAGTTTAGGAGGTGTTTCTTTAAATCAACTGAAGGTGCTTGTACCAAGTGTTTTAATTGGATTATCGATGACCTTTATGCTGATTAAAATACTCAATGCCATGCTTGTTGGTGAAAACTATGCGAAAAGTATGGGATTGAACATTCGTACATCCAGGTTTATGATATTTTTAAGCACAAGTTTACTTGCAGGAAGTGTAACAGCGTTTTGCGGGCCAATTGGTTTTATTGGAATTGCTGTTCCTCATATAGCCAGGATGGTTTTTAAATCGGCAAATCATAAAATTCTTTTACCGGGAACAATGATATTGGGTGGGATCGTATTATTATTGAGTGATATTATCTCGCAATTACCAGGATCGGAAAAAACTTTACCTATAAACTCTATTACAGCCTTAGTTGGTATTCCTATAGTGATATGGATTATTATTCGAAATCAGAAAATAGCACCCGTTTCGTAATAAGTATGCAAGATCAAAAAAACATATTAAAAATTGATAATTTAAAAATTGGATATCCAACCAAAAACAATGGCTTAAATATCCTGTTTGATGATATTAATTTGCATGGTAATTCGGGTGAATTGATAGCATTGGTAGGGAAAAATGGAGTAGGGAAAAGTACTTTATTAAGAAATATAACAGGATTACAGAAGCCTATTGATGGTAAAATTCAGTTTTTTGGGAAACAAAGAGATGAATATAGTAGAACTGATTTTGCCCGTATGGTGAGTTTTGTATCCACTGAAATAGTAAATATCACTAATCTAAGTGTTTTCGATTTAGTTTCTTTGGGTAGATTTCCGCATACAAATTGGTTTGGAAAACTCAATTCTGTCGATATTATGAAATCGAAACGAGCATTGGAAATGGTAGGAATGCGAGGGTTTGAGCGTAAGAATATTAATGAAATTAGCGACGGAGAAAGGCAGCGAGTAATGATTGCACGAACCTTAGCACAAGATACTAAAGTAATAGTTCTAGATGAACCTACTGCTTTTCTTGATTTGCCTAATAAATATGAGATCGTTCATTTACTTAATCAGCTATCTAAAAAAGAGAATAAAACCATTATATTCTCAACACACGATTTAAATATTGCTATTCAGGAAGCCGATAAAATATGGTTAATGCTCGAAAATGAAATAGCAGAAGGAGCTCCTGAAGATCTTATTTTGAATGATACTTTTAATCAGATTTTTGATCAATCAAAATTAAGTTTTGATAAAGTTAAAGGTGATTTTAGAATGCAAAGAAAGCACTCTGAAAGTATAGGTTTAATAGGAGAGGGAACATATTATACTTGGACAAAGAAAGCTTTAGAGCGACTTAACTTTAAAGTTGAGAAAGGGAATAAAGCTATTCAACATATCAAAATTGATTTTAAAGATGATCAATGTGTATGGAAACTAAACGATGAGAATACCAAACAGGAATTTAATTCGTTATATGAATTATCATTATATTTGAAAGTACAAACTAAATATTAAAACTATGAAAGGCTTAAAGAAAATTACATCCTACATTTTAATAACTTTTGTTCTTTTAATTACAGTAGTGTCACTACTGGGTATTTGGGATATTATTTCCCTAGAAGATGTCATGCGCAAAATATTTACATCCTTATTCGTAGTGTTCGTGGCTTCAGTAATTGTGTTGTTTATTTTTTCGGTATTGATACGAGATAATGATCATAAGGAATAAAAAAGGTGTATCGTTTAAAATAAAAAAGAGCACTTAATTGTGCTCTTCTTCATTTTGTTTTTCTTTGATCACATCTGAAATATCTTTTCTGCCAAGTTCAATTTCAAGAATATTTCTAACTGTTTCATGCCCGATTCTTTTAGCAATAATTTTCTTATCCTTATCGAGCAAATAAAGGGTAGGCGTACTATAAATATTATAAAAGAATCTAAAATTAGTTAAATTGTATTGATCCCATACATTGTACCATTCATCAAAACCTTTTTCTTCAATATATTCTGCCCATTCATTCTTATCTGTTTGAGTATAAAATGCGAAAACTTCAAATTCATCTCTGGTAAATTCTTTGTATAATTTTGCAATAGCAGGAACAACTTTCTTACAGTGTCCACAATGAGGTTCCCAGAACATGAGTAAAGTATATTTTGCATTTATTTCGTGTAAACGTGCATATTCGCCATGTAATGTTTCCACTTTTAAATCCTGTGCCAGATTTCCAATGAGGTTAAAACGTAGTTTAGCAACGTGCTCTCTAAGCTTTTTAGTGTTTTCATCATCGAGCCAGTTTACCCTGTCTGTTAAGTAATATTTATCTGCTAAATGAACTAAAACTTTATCCATGCCCATGATATTACTTTTTTGGAAAGTATTAAAGAAATACCTTAAAACATATTCGAACATTTCGTTATTATCACCAATCTGGTCAATAACTCGATCGATATATTGATTTAAAGTATCAGGATCCTGAATAACGATTTTAGTAAAAAATGTTTCCAGTTTATTATGGAATATAGGAGTTCTTAAAAATCGTTCGTCAGAGAAATCGATGTTGTCAAGATAGTGTTGTCGATTGTAATTGTATGAATGAAACCATCTTACAGAATCTTTATTTTCTATATTTTCAGGAACTTCAATTTCAGGAATTTCAGGATTCTTCATTGCTTTAACAATAACCGCAATAAGTTTACCTTCATTTTCAGAAATGATATTATTCCAATAATTTTTAACTTCTTTAGAAATCGCATCAAACTGATCTTTTAAGATTTGAGCCGAATCAGAGTTCTGATCCATATCTTTTAATTGCTTTTGGATCTTTGACGATTCAACATTTTTATCCATCATAAACTGCTGAAACTCTTTAAAAGCTGTATTTTCTTCAGAGCCTTTGATCTTTAGATTTTGAATTAAATTATCAGAGGATGTTTCTACTGAGAATTCCTGATCTTCACCTACTAAAATATCGAAATAGTTTTTTGAGGGCAAAACAATAATATAAACTCCCTGGTCAAGTAAACTATCACCAGAAAAAGAACCCTTTCCTTTATCGTCTAATTTAATAGTGTCTTTAACATAGGTTTTATCACCATAATAATGTCCCAAATATATTTCCTGGTTCGCTTTATCCGATATTTCCACATCAATTTTATATGTTTGTGAATTCGCAATAAATGTTGATAGTAGTATGGTTATAACCAATAATGATGTTTTTATATTTCGCATAGTATTCTGTTTTAGTCTAGCAAATTTATCATTTTTTGAATATTCTTATTCTCATTAACAAAATTTAACATACCAAAAGTATAATTGTTTAGTTTTATTTAAGGATATTAAATCAATTCGTGTTTAATTTCATACTTTTACAAAGTACTAAATAATTACTTATGCTTTCAATACTTGTGCCGGTATATAATTTTTCTGTTGTTGACTTGGTTAACGATTTAAATAAACAGATAATAGCTGGTGCAATAACAGCAGAAATTATTATTGTAGATGATGCATCATCTGAATTTATTGAAGAAAATAGTAAGATAATTCATCTGGACAATGTTACTTATGAGCGCTTAACGAATAATATTGGACGTTCTGCTATACGAAATTATTTACTTTCCAAAGCACGTTACGATTATCTTCTATTTATTGATTGTGATGCAAAAATTAGCAATCCAAATTTTATTAGTAATTATTTACAGTGTATTAAGGAAAACAAAGATGTTGTATGCGGCGGTGTAAAATATGAAGAAGCAAAACCAGAAAACAGAGGTTTGTATTTTCGTTGGTATTATGGTAAAGAAAGAGAAGCTATAACTGATAGAGAGCGAAATAAATGCCCACATAAATCATTTTCATCGTTTAATTTTTTAATTAAAAAAGCAGTTTTTGAAGTCATAAAATTCAATGAGCAACTTACCAAATATGGACATGAAGATACCTTGCTGGGAATAGAATTAAAAAAACAAAATATTCAAATTACTCATATCAATAATGCTTTAATCCATGACGGTTTAGAAGAGCTTGATGTATTTCTTCAAAAAACCAGACAATCGATTCAGAATTTAAAATATCTACAAAATTCTTATACTGATTTAGATTTACTAAATAATTCGATTAAGTTACTTAACACCACTATTAAAGTTCAGAACTTGAGGTTAGGTTGGTTTTTTAAGTTATGTTATATTTTATTTAATAAAATGATATTAAGTAACTTAAGATCAAAAAAACCGTCGCTTATTTTATTTGATTTTTATAAAATCACATATTATTTTTCTTTATAAGTTTTTAGGGCAACATTTCTAAAATTTATACGTCTTTTAATTGAATAGAACTGTAACGTATTTATGATTAGTTCGTCATATAATTGAATAAATAATCTTCATTGGAGGCTGCGATATGAAAAATTTACTTACCACATTGTTCGTTTATGCTGCCTTAATAATTTTCTTAATTGTTAATGACAGTGTGTATTCCCAAAATGTTATCTCTTCTGTAAGTACAGCTAAGAATGCTACAATAGTTAGTAAAGCGTTAAAGAATTCTAATTCTGAAACTAATGAGTTAAACCGTGATGTTGAAAACTGGATGTCTAATAGAAATTATTTAGATATTAATTCTTCTGATTTTAATTTACTTGTAATAGCTGCTTTAAATGAAAAGATTGATGAGCAAAATAAAGAACTTGAAGAATGGATGTTTGAAGAAGCAGAATGGATTATACCTGAGTCAAATTTGGAGTTGATAACTGGTGATGAAATAATGCTAGAGGAATGGATGTTCGATTCATTCTATTGGAAATTACCTGAAGAAAACAAAAGTAATATCGAGAATTGGATGCTTGATAAAGAGTTTTGGATTCTGCACAAATAAAAGTACTTTCCTGTCCTTCATATTCATATTTTCCCAATTATGGAGGGTAGTTTGGACCCGGTTTATACCGGGTCTTTTTTTTATTACTGAAATCCATATGGAATCCATGAATATAAAGCCAATTTAATTTGTAAAATGTTTAATTTGAGATTATCTTTGTGCGCTAAATTTTCAGGTATTACAAGAACAAATTAAGCTTAATACAGAATATGGATATTGAAATAAAATTGATAGAAGCGGTAGAAGAAGCTGTAAAAAAAATATACGGACAAAAAGCTCCTGAAAAAGCAATACAGATACAGAAAACACGAAAAGATTTTGAAGGTGATTTTACATTGGTAGTATTTCCTCTATTACGTGTTTCTAAAAAACCTCCTGAGCAAACAGCAGAGGAGTTAGGGGAGTATCTTAAAGCACATGTCGATCAGGTATCTGATTATAATGTAATTAAAGGATTCCTGAACTTATCAATAAACCAAAAATTTTGGATTGAATATTTAAATACTGTAGCTCAGAATAAGAATTACGGTTTTATCTCAAACAAGGAAAATCCTAAAACGATTTTAATAGAATATTCATCTCCAAATACAAATAAACCTTTACATCTAGGACATATCAGGAATAATTTACTTGGCTATTCTGTTGCCAATATCCTTGAAACGCAAGGTGATAAAGTATATAAAGTAAATCTGGTTAACGACCGTGGAATACATATTTGTAAGTCGATGTTGGCTTGGCAAAAGTGGGGAAATGAAATCACTCCGGAAAAAGCCAATAAAAAAGGAGATCATTTAGTTGGTGATTTTTATGTTCAATTCGATCAGGAATACAAAAAAGAAATTCAACAACTGATTGATGAAGGAAAATCAGAGACTGAAGCAAAGCAAAATGCTCCATTAATTCTTGAAGCTCAGGAAATGCTACGTAAGTGGGAAGCCAATGATACGGAAGTAAGAGATTTGTGGAAAAAGATGAATGATTGGGTTCTTAAGGGATTTGATATTACATATGAAAATTTAGGTGTTGATTTCGATAAAACATATTTTGAATCAGAAACTTATAAGCTTGGAAAAGAGCTTGTATTAAAAGGATGGGAAGAGGGTACTTTTATTAAAAAAGAAGATGGTTCTGTATGGGCTGATTTAACAAGCGACGGTTTAGATCAGAAAATCCTGTTACGTTCTGATGGAACATCGGTTTATATGACACAGGATTTAGGAACAGCTCATCAGCGATTTAACGATTACAATGCTAATGAAGCTATATATGTTGTAGGTAACGAGCAGAATTATCATTTTCAGGTTCTTAAAATTGTTTTAGGAAAATTAGGATTTACCTGGTCTGAAGATCTTCATCATTTATCATATGGAATGGTAGAATTACCAGAGGGTAAAATGAAATCGAGAGAAGGAACTGTTGTTGATGCCGATGATTTATTATTGGAAATGACATCAACAGCCGATGAGATGTCTCGTGAGCTTGGAAAATTAGAAGCCTACTCTGAAGAAGAAAGAAAACAAATTATCGAAACCATAGGTTTAGGTGCACTTAAATATTTCATATTAAAGGTTGATCCTAAAAAAACAATGACCTTTGATCCTAAGGAGTCTATTGATTTTAACGGGAATACGGGACCTTTTATTCAGTATACTTATGCCAGGATTCAGTCATTAAATAGAAAGGCTAAGGATAAAGGAATTCATCTTCCAGAAGAAATTAAAGCTGATGTAGAAGTTACTAACAAAGAATTGCAGCTCATAAAACAAATTCAAAGCTATCCTGAAGCCTTAAGAGAAGCGGCCAAGGATTTTAGTCCGGCTCAGGTAGCTAATTATGTTTACGATTTAGCAAAAGAATTCAACCAATTCTATCACGATCATCCAATTATGAGTGAATCAGATAAAGCGGTGTCTGAATTTAGATTATTCCTTTCAAATCAGGTTGGAAGGATTATAGAATCGGGAATGGGCTTGTTAGGAATTAATGTGCCAGAAAGAATGTAATTAGGAATTACGAATTTAGATTTAGGAATTACGAATTTGAATTATCGGGCACTTAAATTAAATTTGTGTGATTAAATAAGATTTTAAAAATATGTTTGAAAATTTATCAGAACGCTTAGAAAAATCCTTTAAAATATTAAAAGGACAAGGTCGAATATCAGAAATAAATATTGCAGAAACATTAAAAGATGTGCGTCGTGCATTACTCGATGCCGATGTGAACTATAAAATTGCAAAAACCTTTACCGATAATGTAAAACAAAAAGCACTTGGTCAGGATGTATTAAATGCAGTAAAACCAAGTCAAATGATGGTAAAGATTGTTCACGATGAACTTGCCGAGTTGATGGGTGGACAAACTACTGATATCAATTTAAAAGGAAATCCTACCGTTGTTTTAATATCTGGTCTACAAGGTTCTGGTAAAACAACTTTTACAGGAAAACTTGCTAATTATTTAAAATCAAAAAAACAAAAGCATCCTTTATTAGTAGCGTGTGATGTTTACCGTCCTGCTGCGATTGAACAGTTAAAGGTTTTAGGAGAACAGATCAATGTTCCCGTTTACACAGAGGAAGATAGTAAAGATCCTGTTAAAATTGCTAAAAATGCGATCAAGCAAGCAAAAAAAGATGGTCAGAATTTAGTCATTGTCGATACTGCTGGTCGTTTAGCTGTAGATGAAGAGATGATGAACGAGATTGCTGCTATTCATAAAGCCATTGATCCTGAAGAAACTTTGTTTGTTGTTGACTCAATGACAGGTCAGGATGCTGTAAATACAGCTAAAGAATTTAACGACCGATTAGATTTCGATGGTGTTGTTCTTACCAAATTAGATGGTGATACTCGTGGTGGAGCTGCATTATCAATACGTTCGGTTGTTAATAAACCAATTAAGTTTATCGGTTCGGGCGAGAAAATGGAAGCTATTGATGTTTTCCACCCTGATCGTATGGCCGACCGAATTCTTGGTATGGGTGATGTTGTTTCGCTGGTTGAGAAAGCACAGGAACAATACGACCAGGAGGAAGCAAGAAAGTTAAGCAAAAAAATTGCTAAAAATCAATTCGATTTTGATGATTTCTTATCTCAAATAGGCCAGATTAAGAAAATGGGTAACCTGAAAGATCTGGCTGGAATGATCCCTGGAATGGGTAAGATGATGAAAAAAATTGATATTGATGATGATGCTTTTAAAGGGATTGAAGCCATTATTAAATCAATGACACCGGAAGAACGTTCCAATCCAAAAATATTGAACGGAAGTAGAAGAAAACGTATTGCTCGTGGTAGTGGAAACGATATTCAGGAAGTGAATCGTTTAATTAAACAATTCGACGAAACCAAAAAGATGATGAAAATGATGAAAGATGGAAAGGGAATGGCAGGTTTAATGAGTCGTATGGGAGGAATGAGATAAATTTTGAACTTTACGAATTTATAAATGTTACTACCATAAAAATATTATATCATGAAATTAATAGACGGTAAAAAAGTTGCAAATCAAATAAAAGAAGAAATTGCACTTGAGGTACAACAAATCAAGGAGCAAGGTGGTAAGATTCCTCACTTAGCTGCAATAATTGTTGGTCATGATGGTGCAAGTGAAACATATGTAGGCCATAAAGAAAAAGCTTGTAATCAGGTTGGATTTAATTCTACTGTATTACGTTTCGAAGATGATATTGAAGAAGATACCCTTTTACGAAAAGTTCATGAATTAAATGAGGATACTGAAATTGATGGATTTATTGTTCAACTTCCATTACCAAAACATATTTCAGAACAAAAGATTATCGAAGCGATTGACCCTAAAAAGGATGTAGATGGTTTCCATCCAATTAATTTAGGTAGAATGGTTATTGGATTACCAGCTTATATTTCAGCGACTCCTGCAGGAATTATGGAGCTTATCGATCGTTACGATATTGAAACATCAGGAAAAGATGTTGTGGTTATTGGACGTAGTAATATTGTTGGTAAACCGATTAGTATCTTATTAGCACAAAAAGCAAAACGAGGAAATGCAACAGTAACCTTAACACATAGTCGAACAAAAGATTTAAAGGAAGTCGTTTCAAGAGCTGATATTATCATAGCTGCATTGGGACAAGCTGAATTTTTAACTGCCGATATGGTTAAAGAAGGAGCAACAGTTATTGATGTTGGAATTACCAGAGTAAAATCTGATAAAACAAAATCGGGATGGAAATTATTAGGTGATGTTAAGTATGATGAAGTAGCAGAAAAAGCTGAGTACATTACACCAGTTCCTGGTGGAGTAGGACCAATGACTATTGTTTCACTGATGCAAAATACATTGAAAGCTGCAAAAGGAGAGATTTATCCAAAAATATAATAAATGATATATAAACGAATTGAGGTTATTCTTTGGAATAGCCTCTTTTTTTATGCTGTTTTTTAGCTAGTTGCAATTTATTCTGGAAATAATTTTAACTTTTTTGTTATGTTTACCTGCTTTTCTCGTTATCAAAAGTAGAATGAATACAAACGAATTTAAAAATAAAGTTTTATCACTCTCAGATCGATTATTCCCGATGGTTGCTCGTATGCTTGGTAATCATGAGAATGCACAAGACGCCGTGCAGGTTATTATGATGAAGTTGTGGGATAAACGTAAGCAACTTGGGAAGCATCCGAATATAGCAGGTTTCGTATTCTTAACTGCACGAAATTATTGTATGGATATATTAAAAAAGAATCATCCGGAAATGGAAGATTCAGAGTTCATGATTCATATACTGGAATCTGGAAAAACTGGATTGGAGGAATTAGAACATAAAGAACTTAATAATCTCGTTAAGAGAATAATTAAAACTTTACCTAAGCAACAACAGGAAGTTATCATATTACGCGATTTAGATGGTCTTGAGTATACAGAAATATGCGATATCACACAACTTAAAGTAGAACATATAAGAGTTTTATTATCGCGTGCACGCAAAACAGTAAGTACTGAGTTAAATAAAATCTATTGTTATGAGCAAGGATAAATTTAAAGACTTGATTAAAAAGTATGAAGCAGGATTAAGCACCCTGCCAGAGGAACAGATTCTTTCTGATAATGCCAAACAGTTAGGAACAGAGGCTGAATCGTGGTTTAAATTTATTCAACATAATAAAAGAAAAGTACCGGAAGGTTTACAAGATACTATTTGGGAATCGATACAAAGAAAAAGGATTGTCAATCGTCGATTAAGCCTTGGTATCATATCGGCTGCTGCATCGATATTGTTGCTGCTAAGTCTTATAGTTTTTAATCCCTTTAGTAAAAAACAAAGTTATCAAATGAAAGAAGCTTTATTAAACGAGGCAATCAATATGTTTGAAGATCAAGTGTCTGATGAAAAGGCAGAAATGAAATCTATTTATGAAGACGATATGATTATAATTTATGCATCCGCGGAATAATTCAATATAAATTTATTAATTACACCTAATTAAAAATGATTATGAAAAAAATATTATTTACAACATTATTCGCATGCTTTGTAGTTTTAATACAAGCACAAGAAGTTAAAATAGAAAATAAAGAAAAAAAAGATGATCTTATTATAAAAGTTAAAGAAGGTCAAACTCCTGACGTTTACATTGATGGTAAGAAGTATGATAACGATATCATTGAATTATTGGATCAGGATAAAATTGAATCGGTAACAGTAATAAAGGAAGAACAAGCATTAAAAGAGTACAATGCACCAAACGGTGTTATCCTGATTAAAACTAAAAAGGAAGATGAATCGAAAATTGTTATTAATGGAGCTACAGCTAAAATTAAAGATAATCCTAAAATTATTGTGGATGGCAAAGTATCAGATCAGGATATCTTAGAAAAAATATCACCGGATGATATTTACTCCATTGATGTGATAAAAGGTGAAAAAGCACTGAAAGAATATGATGCTCCCAATGGTGTTATTTTGATTACTACCAAAAAGAAAATGAAAGAAAAGAAATAAACAATAAAAGAGCCTCAATTTGAGGCTCTTTTTGATTTTAGTATTGTATGTAAATTCTAATTTGATTAAAAAGTTATAAAATATACTTGTAAACTCAGTTCGCCTGAGGCTATAGAAAATAAATAAGATAACAAAACAGTTAGGCGGCGGTTCAACCGCCGTCTGTCTATATATTATTACAATAATACTTAAGATTAGGCTATAGCCTAATCTTAACATCATTTTGCGTTTAGTTTGCAAAATGTTATAAATAATACATAGCAGTTCGGCGGTGGCCCTGTCTGCCGATAGGCAGGTACAGCCAGCGTCGGATTATTATATCTAAAAGAATACAAAGCTTAGGCTGTAGCCTAAGCTTAACTTTTTTATTGGTATAGTATTAGCAAAAATTATTAAATTTGATATATGTCAACAGGCTATAAAATAAACGATCAAGAAGGAGTTTATTATTTAACTTTTCAAATTGTTGGTTGGGTCGATATTTTTACACGCAAAATTTATAGAGATATTGTTATTGATAGTTTTAAATATTGTCAAGAGCAAAAGGGGCTGGAAATTTATGCTTTTGTTATTATGTCAAACCATATTCACATACTGGCTCGAAGTGCAGTAGGGGATTTAAGTGGTACTATTAGAGATTTTAAAAACTATACCAGTAAGAAATTTTTAGAAGTTATACACGATAAGAAAGAAAGCAGGCGCGATTGGATGAACGTTGTTTTTGGTTATCATGGTAAATATAAAAAGAATCAGACTTATCAGGTTTGGACACATGAAAATCATGCCGAATATATTTATAGTCAAAAATTTATTGAACAAAAGATTGAATATATTCATAACAATCCGGTTAAGGCAGGTATAGTTGAAAAACCAGAAGATTATTTGTATTCAAGCGCCAGGAATTATGCCGATTTAGAAAGTGTGATAGAAATAATAAAAGCTGATATTAATTGGAAGACAATATGAAGAAATTTAAAGAAAACGACACAGTTCTCCTTAGGCTATAAAAAATAAATAAAATTTCATAACAGTTAGGCGGCGGATTTTCCGCCGTATTTCTATATTAATATAATTATACTAAAGATTAGGCTGTAGCCTAATCTTAACGTCATTTTGCGTTTAGTTTGCCAAATGTTATAAATAATACATAGTAGTTCGGCGGTGGCCCTGTCTGCCGACAGGCAGGTATAGCCAGCGTCGGATTATTATATGCAAAATAATACAAAGCTTAGGCTACAGCCTATGTTTAACATCAGTCTGTGAGAATATCATAAAGAATAGTTTATCTGTAACAGATAAGTAATGAATAATTTCAAACAAAAAGTTAACAGCCAATCGCTAATTAACAATTCCAATAGAACTCAACAATTTTATATCTGTTAAGATAGAATAATCGTATTGGTATAGGCCATCATCGCCAATTAACATGAGTACATCGTTTATTGGAATAACATCATAAGTATGAATGTTTGGGAATGTTGCAATTATATGATCATCAATATGCATTACATCGCTGGCATTGTATATTTTTAATCCTGCATTTCCATCACAAATAAATAAGGTTGAATGATCGATACCTAAACCGTAGGGTTCTGTCATTCCGTACGAACGAATAAGTGTTGGCGATTCTATGTTACTGATATCAATGACATCGAGCTGGTCGGTAGTTTGGCCACACCAGTTTCCTGAACGTAAGGTAACATATGCATAATCGCCCTCTACTACCACAGGATCACAACTGGTAATATGCCAGTAATCGGATACATAGCTTGGATTATACGGATTCGTAATATCATAAATAATCATCCCTTGTTGAGAGCCTATAAATAAATGATTGTCTGTAGGGAATAATGTTTCAGCATCCCAGCCAATACTTAAAGTTTTTATTTCGCTAATGTCTTCTGCAGTTTCTATATCTATGACTTTTAAGGTATAGGAATCAATAGTATACAATACATTTTCTAAAGCGGTAAAACGTGCCATAGAACCCCCAACACCAAATGACGAAGCACCAGATGAATACCCTGAAGTTCCATTTCCATAGGAGTATGTCATATAATCAATACTTTCGAACCAGGGATATACGGGATAATTATGTTCTTCTACCTCGCGTGTAATTTTTTTTAACTCCCACTCAACAACAATTCCCTTGGAATAATCTATATCATCTACACGATAATTTTCATCATAGGGTGGTAATATGTACTGAAAAAGATCTTCTATACGATTTACTTCCGAGATATTATTTAAATCAGAAATATCAATAGCCACTAAATCTACATAACTGTCGGCGTATAAAATATCGTCTTTAATTGATATATCTACATTACCAGGTATTTTAATAAATTTTTTGTTTTGTGGAGAGGAAGGATCTGAGTTATCGATAATATGAATTCCTTCTAGATACTCATTGATAAACAGGTGATTGTTATAAAAATAGATTTTCCCTGGGTTTTCAAGTTCTTTGCTTTCTTCTACTCCAACAGAGTTTCTAAGTTCATCGTAAGTAATATATATAGGAACATTTGCAGTGAAGGTTTCTATAATTTGGTCTTCACATCTATTAAAAAGAAGCATTGAAAAGCTTGCTATACCTATAAAAAGTAATAATTTCTTCATCAAAAAATGACTTATAATGATTCTACAATTCTATGATGATGTACTTGTTTAAATGGTTGCGTAAATCACTGTATTAAATTTTAATAAACGAAGAACGCAACCAAGCTTAAAATTTAAACATCTAGCTAATATATTTTAAAGATCTAATATTTTTTATGAAGACATTTATCAGATTATTGATTGTAATTGGTGTTTCTAGTGCCTTTTTATTGATTCCAAATTTACTGTTGGCTCAAGAAACACAAGATGTAATTTATTTAAAAAACGGCAGTATTTTACATGGTAAAATTATTGAAATTAAGGCGAATGAATCTATTACATTAGAAAGTAACTGTGGTGATACCTGGGTATTAAATCAAATGGATATTGAACGAATTGTTAAAGAACCCATTTCAAAATCTGGAATTCTAAAAGATATAGAAAAGAATGTTGATTATAAGTATAAAGGTTTTTATTCGAATATAAATGTTGGATTTATGTTTGGAGGTAACCAGGACACACCATTTCCTCCTATTAGTCTGATGTTTGTAAATGGATATCAATTTGAATGGGGATTGGCCCTGGGGGCAGGACTAGGATTAGATTTGGTGAATGAAGCATATATGCCAGCTGTGGCAGATATTCGATATACTTTTAGAAAATCAAAAGTCAGTCATTTTATTTATATACAGGGAGGTTATTCACTTTCCTTAGAAGATCCTGATCCATACGATTATGATTATTATGGATATTACGATTCCGACTTAAAATCTAAAGGTGGTTATCTGATAAATCCAGGAATTGGTTTTAAAATCAACCTGAATAATAAAAATGCATTTTCGTTTGGAATAGGATACAAATACATGGAAATAAATCATACTTATCAGGAAACCAATGGGCAGGAGATAGACCGAACCATAAAATACAATCGAATAACCCTGGGATTTGGTTATCATTTTTAAATACTCGTTGATCTCAATATATTTCATCGCTTCCGATTGGGTTAATAAATAATTCGGAAGCGATTTTTTATAGTATGAATGTTAATCATCAGAGGTTGTCCAAAAAGTCCTATAATGTCATCCTCAACTTGATTGAGGATCTATTTTGATATTGTATTACAGTCAATTAATAGATTCCCTTTTTACTCGTTTCACTCGTGAGAAAAGTTCAAGGGAATGACTATTTTTTAACTTTTTGGATAAGCTCTTCTCGAAATAAATTATGATAAAACATTTGACATGTGAATAAAAAGCATTTAACTTTTAATAACTTTTATATTCTCTTGGCTTTTAATTGAAAATTCTATTGTACTTTCATATGGTAAATTAATGATTATGAATTTAAAACACACAACAGTACTGGCCCTTTTGTTTTTGGTTATTTTCTCTTTCTTTACAAGCTGTAAAAAAGAAGATGAGAAACGATTTCAAACCAGTTGGTCGTCGAAAGATCCAATTGCTATTCCATATCATGTTAGAATGAACGAAAGAAACCTCGGAAATTTAGTCATCAATTCATCATTTGAAACAGGGAAGGTTTATTACGAAGAGAGTAATATAAAATCGTATGATATTGACGGATGGAAGAAGGTGGGGAATAATATACTTTGGATTAATGCTCAAAATAGTGAGTATGCACCTGATGATGTATATAATGGTAGTCATGCAATAAAAATTGTACGCAATAATGCTGATGAAACAGAAGAAACAGGGGAAGGAATTTTAAGCGATTATATTAAAGTGATCCCTGGAAATTATTTTTTAAAGTTATTTCTAAAACTTGAAAATATTTGCCCTAATCAAGGTCGATTAGGAACAAAAATGTACGATGCGGTAAACATTAGAATTAAGTATTACGACAAAAATAAAATTGAATTAAATACAGAAGAGTTAAATGCTTTTAATAATACTAAAATTGATATTGGATTTAAATCATTAACCTTATCAAATTTCTGGAATATAGATGAATTTGGTTGGGGAGAAGTACATGGAAAAACTGCTGTTTATCCTTTCTTTAATGGCGATATGCCCGATCATGCGCGTTATGTAAAAATCTTTATTGGTTTAAAAGGCACTGGTAGTATGTGGATTGATGATGTTGATTTTCATTATACCCGTGAAAATTTTACTACGCTCGAAAGGCTTCAACCATATTTCGACTCGTCTTACTTTGCAACAGATATGATTTTTCCGCAACCTAAGAAAGTAGTTGAAAAGGAGAAAATAGTATATTATGATAAAGATTCGGCTTTGTATCCAATTATAGTAATCCCTCAAGATGCAAGTATTACCTTAAAAAAAGCAATAAAAGGTTTTAAAGAACAATTGGTTACAAAAATTAAGAGTTCAGATACGATTACTATTCCTAAAATAGAAGTTGTTCATAGTATCGATATAAATAGCATTTCTAAAAATCAGTTTATATTATCTATTGGTGATAATTCTATATATAGTGTCTTAAAAGCTGATTTGCCGGATAGTATAATAATCGAGAATAAAAACTCTTACTATATTCATCAATTGGACTCTCAACCTAATATTATTTTTATGAATGGGGCTGATGAGGATGCTATTCAAAATGCTTTGTATACTGCAATTCAATTATTCGATTCACACAGTTCTAACTATTATAATGCTAATATCATCGATTACCCTGATTTTTATGATAGGGCGTATCTTTTACATACGTTTAATAGTGATTTGGAAAAACTGCAGGATAAAATAGAGTTATTGCAAAAATTCAAATATAATCAAGTGTATTTTGAGATCCATGATCAGGATAAAACTGATGATTATCCATTTAAATCTATTAATGAAATAGCTGCATTAACAGATTATAGTATCATGCTCGATTTGAATAAACTGAATGCCAAACTTGCTTTAAAAGATCAAAGTTCAAGGTTTGATTATAAAAAGATAATCCCAAAATCAGCAAAAACTGTTTTATTAGCCGGTGATTATTACCAGGAATATGTTGATTGCAGTCCTGATAAGGTTGTTTACTCGTCAAATAAAGACATCAATGATCATTTACAATTTGATCATATTAAGCTACTGAATGAATTCTCAAAATATTTAAACTCAAGAAAGATAAAAACCAATATTGAATTCTTACCTCCATGGAATAGATTAGATATTAACGATAGAGGTCAGGGGCAAGCAGAATTTTATTATTACGATTTAAATAAAAATATTACTGGCGATATTGCTATGTATTGGACAGGCGGTACGTATTGTACATATTCCATTGATTATGCAGAATATTTTAGAATATCTGAAATGATGGGAACTTGTCCTGTTCTTTTCGATAATCGCTTAATGGATACCGAAGAACGATTTAGCTCAGAATTTATTAAAAACTTTTATGCAGGAAAACTAAGAACCTTATCTCTTTTTGAACCATATTATTTAAAAACATTTAACGATTTGTATAAATTCTCAGGGAATAGAAAAGTATTATTGAATACGGAGGACTTATCGGAGTTAAATACGATTAGAATGTTAACTGCTGTTAATTATTATTGGAATACAAAATCATATGATCCTGATAAGTCATTATGGATCGTTTTAAACAAGTTGTATGGTAGAAAGAGTGCTATAAGCTTATTGCAATTCAATGATGCATATTATGGATTAAATGAAATATGCCAGAAAATTGAAATTGATGGAATACAATATAAGAATGTGAGAATTGCGAAAAGCTTTGCTAGTGATCTGGAAACGTATTTTAAGGAATTAAAAGAGAATGTGGATAATGAGGATTTATTAAGCAAAATTGAAGCTCTAAAGCTTGATATTCTTAAAAAATTCACCAATCTGACATCAACTGTTAAATAATAATAAAAAAACACGAACAACTAAATATTATAACTCGAAAATGATTAGTTTTGCATCCACATTTTGAGAAGGTATGAAGGAAGATTTTGAAGATATATTTCACGATGAAGAAAATAGCGAATTAGTTAATCGCTTTGAGGAGATGTTGAAGAAGAATACGAATTATTTTTTCGATGTTTTTGAGTTTGAGAGTATTATTGATTTTTATATTGATAGCAATAAAGCTAACAGTGCCTTAAATGTTGTTAAATATGCTTCGCAGCAACATCCATATTCTTTAAATATTCAATTAAAAAAAGCTCAGGTACTGGTTGATAAAGGAAATCACTCACAGGCTATGCAAGTTATTGAACATATTGAAAGAATAGAATCTTCGAATAGTGATGTTTACTTGCTAAAAGGAAGCACTTTAAATGCAATGGGAAGGTATAACGAAGCAGAAAGAGCTTTCGATACAGCCATCATATACAGTTACGACGATAAGGTTGATATAATACATACTATAGCACAATCATTCGAGCAAATAGGAAGATATAAAACTGCTCTTCGCTATTTATTGCAAGCGTATAAGCTTGATTATAAGAATATCATTGTATTATACGACATTGGTTATTGTTACGAGAAACTGGGAAAAATTAATAAAAGCATCGACTTTTATAAGCAATATCTCGATAGAGAACCATTTTCGGAAAATGCCTGGTATAATTTAGGAGTTCTGTACAATAAGTTCGATAAGTTTGTTGAAGCAATTGATGCCTTTGAATTTGCCATAGCTATTAATCCGGAGTTTTCGGTTGCTTATTTTAATCTGGCAAATGCATATTCAAATAACGAAGATTATCATAAGGCTATTTTAAGTTATAAAGAATATCAAAAGTTTGACGGAAATACAGTTGAAGTTTTAACATATATCGGCGATTGCTACGAAAGTTTGAAAGAGTTTGATGTAGCACTTACGTATTATGATTCTGCCATACAAGAAGACAACTTTTTTGCTGATGCTTATTTTGGAAAAGGAAACATACTATATCAACTATCTAAATATGAAATGGCTGCCTCAGAAATTGAAAAAGCTATTGCTATGGATGATATGAATGCCGAGTATTATTATCTTCTTGGGAATATTTATAAGGAAGATAATAAAGATCAAAAAGCATTAGAAGCATTTAAGAAATCACATGATCTTGATCCTGATGAACAAGATTTTGTTTTTGCTCTTGCAGAATCATATGTAAATGGCAAAAAAATAACCAAAGCGATCAATATTTTATTAGATTATTTAAAAGATAATGAAAGAAATGCTTTGGTTTATTATCGTTTGGCTGGATGTTATTTTCTTCAAAAAAAGGAGAAAGAAGCAAAGGAATATTTTAAGAAAGGATTACAGATCAATGCTAATACATATCTTGAGATCGTAATTTTTTATCCTGATGCTTTGGAAAATAATACTATAAATGAGCTTTTAGATAAGTATCATTTTAATAAATAAGTAAATAAAATCGAATTTATGAATACGAAACGAAAACTTAATATTTAGGTATTGTTTTCGTTTTTTTAATTTATTCTATGAAAAATACAATCAAATTATATTTAGGACTTATATCAAAAGGTTTTGCTATGGGAGCTGCAAATGTTATTCCGGGAGTTTCGGGTGGAACCATTGCATTAATTACTGGTATTTTTGAGCGTTTAATTAATGCGATTAAATCGTTCGATGCTGTTGCTATTAAGCTATTGTTTAAAGGTAAAATTAAAGACTTAATAGCTCATATCGATTTATATTTCTTGATTGCTGTATTTTTTGGAATGGTTGCCAGTGTAGTTACACTAGCAAAAGTTCTGGAATATTTATTTATTAATTACCCGGTTTATGTTTGGTCGTTCTTCTTTGGATTAATCCTGGCATCTGTATATTATGTGGGAAAAACCGTTGGCAAGTGGAGAGTAAGTGTAATTATAACTTTTATAATTGGTGCAGCCAGTGCATTTGTTATTTCAATGCTTAATCCTGCAACACAAAATGATTCGTTCTTTTATTTAATCATATGTGGTGTAATTGCTATATGTAGTATGATTTTACCAGGATTATCGGGTTCTTTTATCCTTATTTTGCTAGGTAACTATGAGTTGGTTATGATTCATGCAGTGAATAATGTTGAGCTAAAAATACTGATACCTGTAATTATAGGAGCCATTGGAGGATTGATTGTATTTTCTCATATTTTATCATGGATATATAAAAAGTATAAAGATCAAACCATATCAATTTTAACAGGATTTATTTTAGGATCATTAGGAATTTTGTGGCCTTGGAAAAACGAAATATATAGATTAGACACTGCAGGTAATTTTATTTTAAAGAATGGTGAAAAGGTTATTCAGTCGTACTCAAAATATATCCCGGAATCGTTTAATACAGAGGTTATCGTTGCTATTTCTCTTATGATTTTTGGAATAATTACCATATCTTTGATAGAAAAAATAGCAGGCACTCAAGACTAATGCGTTTTTTCGGACTCATAGGTAAAACACTTGAACATTCTTTTTCTCCTATCTTTTTTAAAGATAAATTTGAAAATGAAGGAATAGAAAATTGTTTCTATAATCTTTATCCTTTAAAATCTATCGATGAGTTCAACCAATTAATATCTGATTTTACCGAGCTTTCCGGTTTAAATGTAACGATTCCTTATAAGCAAGATGTAATTCCTTTTCTGGATGAGATTGATCCAAATGCAAAAGAGATAGGGGCGGTTAATACCATTAAGTTTGAACGTATAAATCAAAAGCTGAGATTAATTGGTTATAATACCGATTTTATGGGTTTTATTGACAGTATAAAACCTTATATCAAATCACATCATAAATCTGCTCTAATTCTTGGAACAGGAGGTAGTTCGTTAGCTATTGAATATGCCTTAAAAATCTTGGATATTAATTACATTAAAGTTTCTCGTGATCCTAAAAAAGAAGTATTAAGTTATCGCGATTTAAGCGATGAAATTATCAATGAATATAAATTAATAATTAATACAACACCATTAGGAATGTTTCCTAATACAAATGAATATCCACAAATACCTTACAGTGCAATTACAAAAGAACATCTATTATACGATCTTATTTATAACCCAAAAGAAACAGAATTTCTAAAGCAAGGTAAACAGAAAGGTGCTATGATTAAAAATGGATTCGAGATGCTTGTAAAGCAGGCTGAGTATTCATGGAAAATATGGAATAATATACCTTTCAAAGCGATATATTCATCATAACAAGTAGTTGTGATATGTTTTATAAACTTGTTGTGAAACACATTTTCATATGATATTATTCATAGGTTTTGGTATGCTGAAAATTGATTTTTGTGTAACTTTGCTAAATAATTAACAGTCAACTTAAATAATTGATATACAATGGATTTATTAAATCAAATAAAGGCGAATGCCAAAAAGCATAACAAGAAAATTGTGCTTCCGGAATCAATGGAAGAAAGAACTTTAAAAGCAGCTGATGAATTAATTGCAGAAGGTATTGCTCAGATTATTTTAACGGGTAATCCTGATGAGATTAAAGCTAAAGCGAACGAATTAGGATTAAATAATATTGATAAAGCAATTATTATTGATCCAAAGAACCATGAGAAAAAAGATGAGTACATCGACTTAATGGTTGAAATACGTAAGAATAAAGGTTTAACAAAAGAAGATGCTGCTAAATTGGTTGAAGATCCATTATATCTTGCAACAATCATGATTAAGAATGGAGATGCTGATGGAGAGGTAGCTGGAGCAGAAAATGCTACAGGTGATGTATTACGTCCTGCATTTCAATATGTAAAAACAAAACCTGGAATTAGTGTTGTTTCTGGTGCGTTCTTAATGATTTTAAAAGATAAGAATTTTGGAGAAGATGGTTTAATGGTATTTGCTGATTGCGCTGTTCATCCAAATCCAACAGATAAAGAATTAGCAGAGATTGCAGTTGCTACAGGTGAAACAACAAGAGCAATTGCAGGAATAGAACCAAGAATTGCTATGCTAAGCTTCTCAACTAAAGGTAGTGCTAAGCATGAAATGGTTGATAAAATTGTAAATGCAACAAAGATGGCTCAGGAAATGGATCCAACATTAAAAATTGATGGTGAATTACAAGCTGATGCAGCAATTATTGAAGCTATTGGACAAAAGAAAGCTCCGGGAAGCGAGATTGCAGGTAAAGCAAACGTATTGGTATTCCCAACTCTTGAAACAGGAAATATTACTTATAAATTAGTTCAACGTTTAGCAGGTGCAGAAGCTGTAGGTCCAGTATTACAAGGTATGGCAGCTCCTATTAATGACCTTTCAAGAGGTTGTTCGGTAAGTGATATTGTAAATTTGGTTGCTATTACAGCAAATCAGGCAGCAGGAAATTAATATAAACAATATAAGGCAGATAAACCAAATGAAAATTTTAGTATTAAATTGCGGTAGTTCATCAATAAAATATCAATTATTAGATATGACTAATTCTGAAAGTGCTGATTTATTAGCAAAAGGATTAGTTGAGCGTATTGGTATCTCAAATGGTGAGTTAACACATAAGACAAGCGATAATAAAAAATATAATTTTACAACTGATATTCCTGATCATACTAAAGGAATTGATTTAATTCTTGAAGCTTTATTATCTGCAGATCACGGTGTGATTAAAAGTGCAGAAGAGATTGCAGCAGTAGGTCATAGAGTAGCGCATGGTGGACAATATTTTAAAGAAAGTGCTTATGTAACCGAGCAGGTTAAGGAACGAATCGAAGAATGTATTGAGTTGGCTCCACTTCATAACCCTGCAAACTTAAAAGGTATATTGGCAATGGAAAAAATATTGCCTGAAGTACCTCAGGTTGTAGTATTTGATACATCATTCCACCAAACAATGGAACCTAAATCATTCTTATATGGTTTACCTTACGACTATTATGAAAAGTATAAAGTACGTAGATATGGTTTCCATGGAACAAGTCATAAGTTTGTTTCTAAAAAAGCATGTAAGCTAGTAGGTTGGGATTGGAAAGATAAGAAAGTTATTTCGTGCCACTTAGGAAATGGTGCTTCTGTAGCAGCAATTAAAAACGGAGAGTCTATTGACACATCTATGGGATTTACTCCTGTTGAAGGACTATTAATGGGAACACGTGCAGGAAACCTTGATTTGGGAGCTTTACTGTTTATTGCAGAGAAAGAAGATCTTACTATTCAGGATACCAATAATATGATTAATAAACGTAGTGGTTTGCTTGGAATTTCTGGACTATCCTCAGATATGAGAGATATTGAAGGTGCAATGGGCGAAGGAAACGAGAGAGCAAAACTTGCGTTTGATATGTTTGTTTATAGAGTAAAAAAATATATTGGATCTTATGCAGCAGCTATGGGAGGTGTTGATTTAATCTTGTTTACTGGAGGAATAGGAGAAAATGGTTGTATGATGAGAAATGATGTTTGTGAAGGTCTTGAATTCCTTGGTGTTGAATTTGATGCTGAATTAAATAAAGGTAAAAGAGGACAAGATCTAGAACTAACAAAACCAGGCTCTAAAACGAAAGTTGTTATGGTGACGACGAACGAGGAACTGGTGATAGCACAAGATACACAAAGAATTGTAAGTGAGCTTTAATAAGCTCACTTTTTTTTCATAGGATAATTACATATTTTTGCAGCGAAAATCAAAACTTAATTTTAATAAAAAACTACAATAATGACTTTAAAATCATTAAATGATATAGTAGAATCAGCTAAGAAAAAAGAAACCAGACGATTAGCTGTTGCTGCTGCAGCCGACAGACCTGTGCTTGAAGCTGTTAAGAATGCTTACGAAGAAGGGATTATTATTCCTGTACTTGTAGGAAATAAAGCCGAAATCGAGAAAATCTGTAAAGAAATTAATTTTGATCTAACAGGAATTGAGATTCATGAAGAAAATAATCCTGCAATTTCTTCGGTTAAAGCAGTTGCTTTAATAAAAGAAGGTAAGGCTGATATATTAATGAAAGGATTGGTTAGTACTGCGCCACTTCTTAAAGCAATTTTGGATAAGGAAAAAGGATTAACCAAAGGATCAACATTAAGCCATTTTGCACTAATTGAATCACCATATTATCATAAATTAGTTGGTGTTACTGATGCTGCAATGAATATTGCACCTGAGTTAAATGAAAAAGTGCATATCATTAATAATTCTGTTGAAGTATTCCATCGCTTAGGGATAAAAGAACCTAAAGTAGCGATCGTAGGTCCTCTGGAGGTTGTAAATCCTAAAATCGAATCTACAACTCATGCAGCATTATTAAGTGTAATGAATAAAAGAAATCAAATTAAAGGATGTATCATTGATGGTCCTTTTGCAATTGATAATGCAGTATCGAAAGAAGCAGCTGAACATAAAGGTCTTGTTAGTGATGTAGCTGGCGATGCTGATATTATTGTTGCTCCGGACTTAAATAGTGGAAATATACTTTATAAAACTCTCATGTTTATGGGTGGTTGTACTTCTGCTGCTGTTATTATGGGAGCTAAAGTGCCGGTAGTATTAACTTCTAGAGCCGATACCGATAAAAGTAAAATGATGTCGATAGCTTTAGCTGCTGCGATGTAATAGATGTGATTATAAACTTGTAAATAAATAAAAATGGACGAACAAAGAATTTTAGCGATTAACCCTGGTTCAACATCAACAAAGATTGCTGTTTACCAAGGTTCGAAATCAATTTTCTTAAAAAATATCAAACATTCGGCTGAGGATTTAAAACCTTATCCAAGTATCATTGATCAATTTACATTTCGAAAAGATATTATTCTTAAAGAATTAGAAGAAGCAGAAATAAGAATTGATTTAATTACTGCAATTGTTGGTCGTGGTGGTTTGGTTAAACCAATTGAATCCGGAGTTTACGAAGTTAATGAGGCTTTAATTAACGATTTACATGAAAGTAAGCTAGGAGAGCATGCTAGTAATCTTGGTGGACTAATTGCCAATGAAATTGCGCAATCTTTAGGCACTGCACGTGCATTTATTGCAGATCCTGTTGTTGTTGACGAAATGGAAGATGTTGCTCGTTTTACAGGTCATCCTAAATTTGTTCGTCACTCAATTTTCCATGCTTTAAATCAAAAGGCAACAGCAAGAAAATATGCTAAATCTGTTGATAAACCTTACGAAGAATTGAATCTTATCGTAGCGCACTTAGGTGGAGGTATTTCAGTTGGAGCACACAGAAAAGGTCGTGTTATTGATGTAAATAATGCTTTGGATGGTGATGGACCATTCTCACCGGAAAGAACAGGAACTTTACCTTGTGGTCAGGTAGCTTCACTTTGTTTTAGCGGTGAATATACTCATGATCAGGTGAAGAAAATGATTAAAGGTGAAGGTGGATTTGTTTCTTATTTAGGAACGAATGATGCATACGAAGTAGAAATGAGAGTAAAAGATGGCGACGAAGAAGCTAAAAGAGTACATGATGCTATTGCTTATCAATTAGGTAAAGAAGTAGGTTCATTAGCAGCAGTATTAAAAGGTGAAGTGGATGCTATTCTATTCACTGGTGGTATGGCTTACGATAAAATGATCATAGAATACATTAAGGAGATGGTTAGCTTTATAGCTCCTGTAGTTGTTTATCCTGGTGAAGATGAAATGGAAGCTTTAGCCATGAATGGATATATGGTTATGAAAGGTGAGGTTGAACCTAAAATCTACAAATAATTATAAATGATAATATTTTAAAGGCATCTGTTATAAGATGCCTTTTTTATGGAGTAGAAATACTTACTGGTAGAATTTTTCCATTGAAATATTGATGCCCGTTTATAGCAAAATCATGAATAAAAACAGCCATTTCTTTTGCTTCTAAAGGAGCATTATAGCCAGGAAATGCTGTACGTAACATTTCTGTATTTACAGCACCCAGAGCTAAACAGTTAAATTTTATATGCTCATCTTTATATTCTTCGGCTAAACATTCAGTTAAATTGGCAAGTGCAGCTTTACTCGAGCTGTAAAATGATAATCCTGGAAATTTAGAGCTTCCCTGAAAACCTCCCATACTAGATATATTTATAATGTGCTTTACTTTACTTTTTCTAATGAGAGACAGTAAACTCTGAATAATAATAGCGTGACTAACAGTATTTACTTGATAGATTCTTTGTATTTCATCAATTTCAAATTCTTCAAAAGCTTTACTTTGTAAATAACCGGCATTATTAATTAGTATATCAACCGAATTGATATACTTTGATATTTCGTGTGTTAGTTTAGTTTTTAATTCATTTAAATCTTCTATATCTAATACAATACCTTTAATGTTTGCCCGATTATTTTGCGTTAAACGCTCTTTTTCCAAATCATCGAGTAAATCTTTACTTCGAGCTATAGCGATTACGGTATTTGTGTCATTGTTTGCAAACAATTTTGCAGTTTGAAAACCAATTCCTTTACTTGCTCCAGTTATAACAATATTCATTTTCTCAGTTTTTTCAAAAATAATGATCACGGAATTTAGTTATTTTTTATGATTTAATAAATTTGTTGTATAAAAAATATAATATGAGATTAATTGGAATTATAATATCATTTGTTTTAATAACCGGATTAACATATGGAGTTAGTGCTCAAGATAAGAATCCAGATAAGAAAATAAAAGAAGAAAAAAAGGGGCCATACTTATTTTGGGGAGGTTCTTTATGGTTAGGATTTGGTTCATATACTTATGTGGATGTAAATGCGGTATTTGGTTCGCAATTAACTGAGAGAATTAGTGTGGGGATAAGTGGAAAATATCAATATTATAAAGATAATGATAGAAATACTGTGACTGGGGATTTTCAGACTTTTGAAACAAACGTTTATGGAGGAAGTGTGTTTTCTCAGATTGCTATTATAAAAGATTTTAGAAATTTATTTAAAGTAAAAGCACATAATGGAATCGTAGCACATATGGAATATGAGTTTTTAAACACCGATTATAATTATTTACATTTTAATGATCTGAATACTAATAGAGATCGTTATTGGTTGCACAATGTATTAATTGGAGGAGGCTACTTTCAGAAACTTGGTAAGAAAGCAGGTTCTTATATTATTTTACTTTGGAATGTAAATCAAACAAGTGATAATCCTTACGATTATCCTCAAATTAGAATAGGTTTTTCTGTAGGAATTTAGTTGTCTAAGAACCTGGATATCATCATCATTAAGTTCTCAGGGCGTATCGGTTTTGAAATATAATCATCACATCCGGCTTCTCTACTTGCAGCTTCATCTTCTTCCATAGCATAAGCCGTTTGAGCAATAATAGGAAGTTCAGGATAATCTTTTTTAATGGCTGTAGTAGCTTCCAAACCATTAAGATCGGGCATCTTTATATCCATTAATACAATATCTACCTTTTCAGAATTACATATATCAATTGTTTCTCTTCCTGTTTTTGTCCAGATAATTTTAGCTTTAGTTGGTTTCAGAACAGCCTTAAGAAATAAATAGTTTATTTGCTCATCTTCAGCAATCACAATAACTTTATCTTCCCAGTTTTTAATCATACTATAGAGTAATTCCGATTTTTGGATTATACAATATTTATTAATGAAAATAAATAAAGCGGATATTTTATCCGCTTGTAAAAGTATAAAAAAGAACGATAAGTTATTTTAAAACATCAAACATTTTTTGACCAATTTCTGCTGGAGACTCAACAACATGAATTCCACATTCTGTCATAATCTTCATTTTTGCTGCAGCAGTATCGTCTTTACCGCCAATAATAGCACCTGCATGTCCCATACGTCTTCCTTTAGGAGCGGTTTTTCCAGCAATAAATCCAACAACAGGTTTAGTACCATGTTCTTTTATCCAGTAGGCAGCTTCAGCTTCCATACTTCCCCCAATTTCACCAATCATAACAATTCCTTTGGTTTCGGGATCATCCATGAGTAACTTTAGTGCGTCAAGTGTTGTGGTACCAATAATAGGATCTCCTCCGATACCAATGGCTGTAGTTTGACCTAAACCAACCTTAGTTAATTGGTCAACAGCTTCGTATGTAAGTGTACCTGAACGAGAAATAACACCAATTGAGCCTTTCTTAAATATGAACCCGGGCATAATACCTACTTTGGCTTCATCAGAAGTAATAATGCCAGGACAGTTTGGGCCGATCATTCTACAATCTTTATCTTTAAGAAACTCTTTAACCTTTACCATATCAGAAGTAGGAATTCCTTCTGTAATGGTTACAATAACTTTTATTCCTGCATCAGCAGCTTCTAAAATAGCATCTGCACAAAATGCAGGAGGAACAAAAATAACTGATACATCTGCTCCCGTTTCTTTTACTGCATCTTCAACGGTATTAAAAACAGGTTTGTCGAGGTGTGTTTGCCCTCCTTTACCTGGAGTAACTCCACCAACAACATTAGTTCCGTATTCAATCATTTGTTGGGCATGAAAAGTACCTTCACTGCCAGTAAAACCTTGTACAACTACTTTTGAATTTTTATTGACTAAAACGCTCATAAATGTATTTCTTAAAGATTAAGTTTATCAAAAATACATTTTTTAAATAAATAATAGAATATAAAACATCTGCTTTCTTTTTATGTTATTACATTTACATTTTTGAAACAGATTATTGCAATGCTGAATAAATTAAAAGAACTATCATCGAGCTTAATAGGCGATTTATATACAGATAAGAAAACCAGGATACTTTATGCTACAGATGCTTCGGCATACAGAGAATTACCGATCGCTGTGGCAAGACCAAAGTCAAAGGATGATCTTAAGAATCTAGTTGCTTTTGCAAATAAGCATAATACATCTTTGATACCAAGAACAGCAGGTACTTCACTCGCTGGACAGGTAGTTGGTAATGGTATTGTTGTAGATGTTTCTAAGTATTTTACTGAGATATTAGAATTAAATATTGAAGAACGTTGGGTGCGTGTTCAACCTGGAGTAATACTTGATGAATTGAACATGTATCTTAAACCTCATGGTTTATTTTTTGGTCCTGAAACATCAACTGCCAGTCGTTGTATGATTGGAGGTATGGTTGGTAATAATGCCTGTGGTTCGCATTCAATTATTTATGGAACAACTCGCGATCACACTTTATCGACAAAAGTGATTTTAAGTGATGGAAACGAAGTAGAATTTCAGGCATTAACAAAAAATGATTTTGAAGAAAAGTTAAAAGGAGAAAGTCTGGAAAATAAGATATATAGACATATTTATCATATTTTATCAGATCAGGACAACCAAAAAGAAATACGCAAGGAGTATCCTGATAAATCGATATATAGACGAAATACTGGCTATGCCGTTGATTTACTTTTGGAATCAGAACCGTTTACACAAACAGAGAATCAATTTAATTTAGCCAATTTAATTTGTGGGTCGGAAGGAACTTTAGGTTTAATCACTGAAATTAAACTTGATTTAGTTGAAATTCCTCCAAAAGAAGTTGCTGTTGTTGCAGCACATTTTAAAACTAAAGAAGAAGCTTTTAGGGCAAATTTAATTGCACTGAAACATAATCCCGGAGCTGTTGAGATGATGGATCATACCATCCTAAATCTTACAAAAGGGAATAGGGAACAATTAAAAAATCGATTTTTTGTCGATGGTGATCCTGGTGCTATTTTGATTATTGAATTTGCAAGACCATCGACTGATGAAATAGACAAGGAATATGAGCAGCTTATTGCTGACTTTAAAGAATCGGGTTATGGATATCATTTCCCAATTATATATGGTGATGATACAAAAAAAGTCTGGGCACTACGAAAAGCAGGATTAGGAGTGTTATCAAATATGGAAGGCGATGCTAAACCGGTTTCTATCATTGAAGATACTGCAGTTAATGTAGAAGTTTTACCTGATTATATGGATGATTTCCATAAAATACTGGAAAAATACAAGCTTGAATGTGTTTATCATGCACATATCGGTTCTGGTGAATTGCATTTACGGCCAATATTAAATTTAAAAGATTCTAAAGATGTTGAAATGTTCCGCACCATAGGTGTAGAGATTGCTCACCTGGTAAAGAAATATAATGGGTCGATGAGTGGAGAACATGGCGATGGCCGTGTTCGTGGCGAGTTTATCCCGATTGTTATTGGCGAAAAAAACTATAAATTACTTCAGGAACTAAAAGCTGTTTGGGATCCTAAGCATATTTTTAATCCAGGTAAAATTGTTGATGTTCCTTCGATGACATCCAATTTGAGGTATGAAGCTAACCGTAAAGAACCTGAAATAGAAACCATCTTTGATTTTTCAAAAGTAGGAGGAATTCTTAGGGCAACAGAAAAATGTAATGGTAGTGGTGATTGTCGTAAAACAGAAAAATCGCGAGGAACCATGTGTCCGAGCTATATGGCTACCCGAAACGAAAATGATGTAACAAGAGCACGTGCCAATATACTTCGTGAGTTTTTAACAACATCCGATAAGAAAAATCCTTTCGATCATAAAGAGATTAAAGAAGTAATGGACTTGTGTTTATCGTGTAAAGCGTGTAAATCAGAATGTCCATCGAGTGTTGATGTAGCTAAGTTAAAAGCGGAATTTCTGCAGCATTATTACGACGCTCATGGTATTCCATTACGATCAAGGCTTATAGCTTACATAACCGAGATTAATAAGTTAGGTTCTATTGTTCCCGGAATATTTAATTTTTTCATGGGAAATAAAGCTTTTTCATCATTTATGATGAAATTGATAGGTTTTGCAACACAAAGAAGTATGCCATTATTAGCAAAGCAAACCATGAAAAAATGGATGAATAAATACATCTCAGAATTATTAGAATCAAATGACAAGAAAGGGAAAGTATATTTATTCAACGATGAATTTACAAATTATAATGATACAGATATTGGGATAAAAGCTGTTCAGTTACTTACTCGTTTAGGATACGAAGTTGTAATTCCAAAACACATCGATAGTGGTCGAACATTTTTATCGAAAGGATTATTACGTAAGGCCAAAAAAATAGCCATATCGAACGTAAATTACCTTAAAGATGTTATTAGCGATAAATCACCTTTAGTGGGCATAGAACCTTCTGCGATATTATCATTCAGGGATGAATACCCCGATTTAGTTGGGGATGGGTTAAAAGATTCTGCAATTGAATTAGGTAAAAATGCTTTAATGATCGATGAGTTTTTAAAGCGAGAAATTGATCAGGGAAATATTACGAAAGAGCAGTTTACCAATAATAGTCAAAAGATAAAATTACATGGTCATTGTCAGCAAAAGGCAGTAGCATCTACTGATCCAACTAAATTTTTACTTTCATTTCCTGAGAATTATTCTGTGGAAGAAATACCATCGGGTTGTTGTGGAATGGCTGGATCGTTTGGATATGAAAAGGAACACTATGAAGTGTCGATGAAAATAGGAGAGATGGTTCTATTTCCTGCAGTTCGTGAGGCTGGAGAAACTGTTTTAATATCAGCTCCGGGTACAAGTTGCAGGCATCAAATTAAAGATGGAACTGGCAAACAAGCTTTTCATCCAGTTGAAATTTTATATCATGCTTTATTATAACATTTTTTAACAAAATTTAAGAAGCTCGTATTAAAAGACTTCGTTTCTTTAAGTTTGAAAAATACCTTAAAGAAAATGATATTTAAATTTACTCTTCGAAATTTAGCAAAACGACCATTTTTAAACCTAACAAAAGTCATTGGATTAAGTTTGGCATTAAGTGCTTTACTAATCATTTCAATGTATCTAAAGATGGAACTTACATATGATAAGTTTCACAGTAAATCGGATCGAATTTATCGTCATACTTTTACCAGTGAAAACTTCTTAGGAGGAAAACATTTTGCGCGAATATATACAGGTTCTTATATCCCTGCCATGACGGAATATTTTCCAGAAATTGAAAATTATGTCCGGTTAGCTCGTTTAAGAGGTGGATTTATTAAGAAAAATGAACAATTTATTGAAATAAATCAGGCATTTCAGGTCGATAGTACATTTTTAAATGTTTTTGACACCGAACTTTTAGTTGGGAACTCTGAGAATATTCTTGATGAGCCAAGTACTATGATTATTAGCGAAAGTTATGCAAAAAAAGTGTTTGGAGATGATAATCCAATAGGACAAGTGTTGACTTTACCTAGTGGTCAGTTTTATGCAGAGAGTATCGATTTTACAGTAAAAGGAATTATGAAAGATTTTCCGGCAAATAGTCATTTTCATCCCGATTTTATTGTTTCACCAGAAGAAAAATTTTCTTTTGATTCATGGGCATGGGTTTATTTGTTATTAACAGAAAATGCAAATCCTAATGATATAACAGATAAATTTCTTGATTTTGGCTCTTCTGTCTGGAAAATGGAAAAGACTGAGATAAAAATGATTCCATATTTACAATGTATTGAGGATATTCATTTAAAATCTAATAAATTACGCGAAATTGAGCCTAATGGAAATATGGTAATTATTTATACGATATCAGCGGCTGCTTTTTTACTTCTTTTTATAGCTTTAATAAATTATGCAAACTTAAACATAGGGATGGCGGGATTTAGCGATAAGTTTGTTTTTGTTAACAAGCTTTCAGGGTCGTCTCAAAAAATAGCATTAAAGCAATATTTCTTAGAAGGTTTAATTGTTTACCTGATTGTAATGGCTATTTCTTATTTATTTACTGTTTTTGCCGACGCTTATATTCAGAAACAGATAGGAATTAAGCTTTTTGATGGTGAGATTATGTTAGCACTCCTTATTGTCTTGATTTTTGGTGTTTTAAGCTTATTGGCATCTATTGCACCAATGTATAAGTTGATATTATCGAAAGTAAATTCTGTTTTAGATTTTAAGAATCTTACCAATGTTAAACGAAAAGGAGTTAGTAATGGATTAATTGTTTTGCAATATACTATTTCTATTGCTCTTATTGTTGCCGTATTCGTAATTCAAAGACAAACCAACTTTGCACTTAAATCAGGAATGGGGAATAATTCCAGCAACTTAATTTGTATTGAGAATGTACATGCTAATGTGCAAGCCGATTTCCCGATTTTTAAAGAAGAACTGATGAAATACAATTCGATTGAATTAGTTTCTGCGATGTTTGAACCTCCGGGAGGTGAAGCCAATGATATGTTTCCATTTACAATGGAAGGTTACGTCCCCGACGAATCAAATCCTCAGGATAATTCTATAGGTGTATTTCCGTGCGATTATTCTTTTGCTGAAATCTTTAATCTGGAATTCTTAAGTGGTAAGAATTTTTCTGAGAAATATGAAGATACAGAAGGTTCAGGTGAGTATATCATTAATGAAGCTGCAATGAAAAGACTCGGATATTCAGCTGCAGAGGAGATTACAGGTAAAGAATTTGATCTTAATTTTTTCAACGATTTTATTCAGATACCAAGTGGTAAGATCATAGGAGTGGTCAAAGATTTTCATTTTTCGAGCCTGAAAAAAGAAATTGAACCTTATGTATTTTTTAAAAGAGATACATTGTGGGTAAGTAATTTTATTGTTTCGTTTAATTCTGAGGAAAGAGATCAGGCAATTTTAGATATGAAAACCGTTTGGAATCAATTATATCCTAACTATACTTTAGAGTTTTCATATATTGATTCAATGTACAAGCAAGTATATAAAACCGAAATATTACAGGCCAAGTTATTGTCTATATTTACATTTATTGCTCTGTTTATTTGTTCTATGGGATTATTAGGAATGTCGCTACTTATAACGCAACGAAAAACAAAAGAAATAGGAATACGAAAAGTGAATGGAGCAAAAATATCCCAAATTGTTTGGTTGGTAAACTGGAACTTAATGAAATGGATTATTATATCTTTTATTGTTTCTGTCCCTCTGGCATATTACGCAATGCAAAAATGGTTAGAAAACTTTGCCTACAAAATACAAATTAGTTGGTGGATTTTCGCTATTGCAGGATTAGCTGCTATATTAATATCAGTTATAACAGTATCACTAATTTCATGGAAAGCAGCACGTAGCAATCCGGTGGATGCTTTAAGGTATGAATAGTCTGAGTTTAGAATGTAGATTGATGATTTTAGAAATAGTTTACCTTTCAGAGTCGTAAGACCTGAAAGAGTAAACTAAATGATGAATGTAGATTGACGATTTTAGAGTTTGCACTAAAATCTAAAATAAAGTGCCATTCTATTTAATGAATACTAAACAACCATGAAGTTTAATATTGATAAGCAAACTTTTTCTGATTTAAATATTTTTCCTGAGCGGAAAGAAGATAAGTCAATTTTCGGATTGTTCGACTATACTAAATCCATTAAAGGTAGAAATATGCTCATGGATTTAATGAAAAGTCCAATTAACAATATAAGCCTGTTAAAAGACAGAGTTGATACAATAAGATATCTTTGCAATAATTCATTCCCTATTAATATTGATGCAAAAGATATTGATTTCATAGAATATTATCTGAACGAAAACATAGCAATTTTACGTAATAATTTTGTTAGTTCTTTTTTTAATTGGATTGGAAATAAGGTTAAACCGAGAAATGAATATTATGTAATATCGAAAGGAATAAAAATCTTAATAAAATACCTTGTTCACCTATATGAGGTTATTGGTAGAGTTGAGCAGTCAAACCTTCCTTACTTTCTTGAGCAAAATTTTAAGGATCTTAAATTAATTTTTGTAAAGAAATATATGCAAGGAATTCTGAACAACAGCAAAAAGAAATTATCATTCAGGCAGATAAATAATTATGATTATTTAATAAGAAAAAAAGGAAAAGAAGATATAAAGAGAATCCTTGATTTTACATATAAAGTTGATGCTTTTTTGTCAATTTCAAAAGCTTATAAAATAAATAAAATGACCTTTTCTGAATTTTTAAGCTCAGAGAAGCTTAATTTAAAAGTTGAAGGTTTATATCATCCCTTTATTAAAGATCCAGTTCCGAATGATTTTCTTATTAATCATGATAATAATCTTTGTTTTCTAACAGGAGCAAATATGTCAGGAAAATCAACTTTTCTTAAAAGTATTGGTTTATGTATTTATTTATCTCATATTGGATTTCCTGTTCCTGCGAGAAAAATGGAAACAACAGTTTTTAATGGATTGTTATCGACTATAAATATTCCTGACAATATAAATAAAGGATATAGTCATTATTATAGTGAGGTAAAGCGAGTAAAAGAAGCAGCTTTGTTGATTAAGGAAAATAAAAAGGTCATTGTAATATTTGATGAATTATTTAGAGGAACAAATGTTAAAGATGCTTTTGATGCTTCGTTATTAATAACTTCTGCTTTTTCCAACATTAAGACTAGTTTATTCTTAATTTCTACACATATTATTGAAGTAGCCGAAGATTTAAAGAACAATAAAGCTATTTTATTTAAATATTTTGAATCAGAATTAAAAGGAGAAATTCCAGTTTATAACTATAAATTACAAAATGGAGTTTCGAGCGAACGGTTAGGATTACAGATAGTTAAGAACGAAAAAATATTAGAAATCCTAGAGGAAATAACTAAGAATAGTTTGAGTGTTGCAAATTAATATATTTAAAATCTATTTACCTTTCAGAGTCCTTGGACTATTAGCTAAAAAATATCCTTAATAGTAAACTGATTGTTATTAATAGAAAACGTTTCGCCAGTTTTTAAACCCTGCATAGCTTTATAAACAGGTACCTGAGTTGAAATGGCAAAGTATATGTCATTATCGATTTGCACTTTACCAATAGCAGTAGATACAATCATCTTTTGTTTATCGGTAATAACAATAGCTCCAAATTTAACTGTTTCAGGAGATTTAGATGAGTCAATTTTATTTAGTAATTTAATATCATCTAAATACTTTTCAAGTTGTTGTAGTTGTAAATCTTTTTTCTTTAAAATATTATCTCTAAAAGGATCAAACATATCATGATCGCCCTCGTATTCGCTGGCCGTTTGAATAATCTCCTCAATAGTATCGCGAACAGACTGCACATTTTGCTCGAGGATACTAATACAAGTATTAATAATCTTTTTTCTTAATTCTAACTTATTCATGATGAAAAGATGGTTACTCAAAAATACAAATTTCTTTAATTTTAAGTATTATTTTACAATGATTTTGATAAGATTTATAGGTATTTAAGTAGTTATATAATGTAATAGTAAAAAGATGATATAGAACTTCGATACATTTTTATTAAATTGCCAGATCAATTTTAAAAGAATAACTATGAAGAATCTAATCAAAATTTCATTGTCTCTAACCTTAACCTTATTAATAATAAATAATTCAAACGCACAAGATAAAAGCGACTGGAAAGGTGGAGTTCCGGAAGGCTGTACTTCAATAACAGTTGGTAAGTTGGCTTCAGTCGATGGTTCTGTAATTACTTCTCATACCGATGATAGTCACAGAACACGTTCGTGGATGGATATTCAACCAGCAAAAAATCATAAAGCAGGAGAGGTGGTTCCTATGTTTAAAAGAACTCAGGATAACACCAAAGCAATGCCTGCTTACAAACACGATAAAATTGGTGAGATTCCACAAGTTGAACATACTTATCAGTTTGTGAATTCAGCATATCCATGTATGAACGAAAAACAATTAGGAATAGGAGAATCAACATTTGGAGGGAGAGAAGAACTTCAATCAGATGAAGGTTTGATTGATTGTCAAAGACTTTGCCAATTAATGGTTGAGCGCACGACTACAGCTCGCGAAGCTATTCAAATGGCAGGAGAATTAGTGAAAGAATATGGATGGAATGATTATGGCGAAGCATTAACCATTGCAGATCCGAATGAAGTATGGCATTTCGAAATTGTAGGTCCTGGTAAAGGAAAAGTAGGAGGAGTTTGGGTTGCTCAACGTGTACCTGATGATCATATTGCTTGTAATGTAAATGCAAGTACGATCAAGGAAATTGATCTTTCAAATGCAGATTATTTTATGGCATCGGAAAATATTTATGATGTTGCTAAAGAAAATGGTTGGTGGAATGAAAGTGAAACATTCAAATTTTGTTATGCTTATGCTCCGGGAAGTAGAAATGCAATAGGCTCTCGTCGTCGCGAATGGAGAATTTTTGATCTTTTAGCTCCTTCATTAAAATTAGACCCTAATGCTCAGGATTACCCTTTCTCGGTTAAACCTGATAAGAAAGTAAGTTTAGAAGATCTAGTAATGGTTTTTAAGGATTATTATGAAGGAACACCTTACGATATGACTCGTAGCATTAAAGCTACTGATAAAGATGGAAAAACAATTGTATCGCCTTTGGCAAATCCTTTTATGCCTTACGATCAATTAGAAATATCGAATGTAAGTGGAGGTTGGTATAGTGTTGATCACGAAACCGGTAAAATAGATTTCTTAGGAGAAAGAACTATTGCTCGTTGGTACACCATGTATGCAACGATTATTCAGTGTCGCGATTGGCTACCTGACGAAATTGGCGGAGTTGTTTGGATGGCACAAGATAATGTAGCAACTTCTATCTATGTTCCGATTTATTGCAGTGTAACTGATTTACCAAGCTCATATAAAACTCCTGGTCGTGTAAACGGATTTACCAGAGAATCGGCGTGGTGGGCATTTAACCGTATGGGAACATTAGCAGCTCAGCGTTGGGGGGATATGCGTCATGATGTTAATGGAACATGGAATCCTATGCAAAAAGATTTATTTGAAAATCAGAAAAGTATTGAAGAAGATGCTTTAAAACTTTACAATAAAAAGAAACCACAGAAAACAGTTGAATTTTTAAATAAATATACAAACGATTGTGGCGAGTTGGTAGTAGAAGAAGCATGGAAATTAGGAGATTTCCTTTGGACTAAATACGACGAGAAATTTTAACTTTTATAGTATCAAGAATTAAGATGATTAGATTTGAGATTAATAATATACATAGTCTCAAATCTCACATCTAATAATCTAATATCTTATGATAAACAAACGCGGATTTGCAAGTGATAATAATTCAGGTGTGCATCCTGAGATTATGAAAGCAATTATGGATGCTAACAAAGGGCATACGATTGCTTATGGAGATGATATTTATACCGAAAGAGCAAAAGCTAAGTTTTATGAGTATCTTGGAAATGATATTGATGTATATTTTGTTTTTATCGGCACAGCAGCTAATGTATTGGGGCTAAATGCAGCAACTCGTTCGTGGAATGCTGTGATATGCGCAGAAACAGCTCATATTAATGTCGACGAATGTGGTGCTCCTGAAAAATTTAACGGATTTAAATTACTTTCCTTAGAAACACCTAACGGGAAGTTAACGGTTGAATTAATCCAAAAACATATGCATGGATTTGGATTTGAGCATCATTCACAACCAAAAGTTATATCTATAACACAGGCTACTGAGTTAGGAACTGTTTATACTCCTGAGGAAATAAAAACTCTTGCTGATTTTGCACACAAAAATAATATGTACTTGCATATGGATGGTGCACGAATTGCAAATGCAGCTGTGAGTTTAGGTGTGGGTTTTAAAGAGTTTACTAAAGATGCAGGTGTTGATATTCTTTCGTTTGGAGGTACTAAAAATGGAATGATGTATGGCGAAGCCATTGTATTCTTTAATAAACAACTAGGAGAGGAGTTTAAATATATCCGCAAACAGGGAATGCAACTGGCATCTAAAATGAGGTTTATTTCTGCTCAATTCGAAAGATATTTAAAGGATGATTTATGGAAGCAAAATGCAGAGCATTCGAATAAAATGGCACAGTTACTGGCTTCTAAAATACAAGAAATACCGCAAATTAAAATAACTCAAAAAGTAGAAGCTAATGGAGTATTTGCTATAGTACCGTCAAGAGAAATAATCGAAGAATTAATGAATGAATATTTCTTCTACGATTGGGATGAATCTAGAAATGAAGTGCGGTGGATGTGTTCTTTTGATACGCAGGAAGAAGATATTATGAAGTTCACTGAATTGATTAAGAAGAAAATCTAAATCATAAATAATTACACTGGGATATAAGGAACTGTTATATTAATTTCAGTTCCTTTTCCTTTTTCTGAACTTAAGGTAACATCACCATTTAACAGTTTAACATATTCTTTTGAAATAGATAAACCTAATCCTAATCCACCATAAATAATGCTTGTATCTGAATTTTCTTGAGTAAAGCATTTAAATATATCTTCTTGTTTGCTTCTATCAATACCAATACCAGTATCTTTCACATAAAATTTAATTGTATTATTCATAACATGATATCCAAAATTAATATTTCCTTTTTCAGTGAATTTATAAGCATTCTCTAGAAGATTATTAAGAATCCGATATAATTTAGAACCATCAATAATTACCTGACAATCATTATCGGGGAGACCGTTTAGAAGATTTAATTTAATATTTTTTGAATTTTTGGCAGTATATTCTAATAATAATTCTTGTGTTATTTTATTAATATCTACCTTATCACTATTTATAACATGCTGCTGAGTTTCAAGTTTGGAAATTTCTACAATATCATCAATAATTTTAAGAAGCTGATGACTACTTTGATTTATAACTTGAATATATTCTTTTTTCGTATTATAATCTAAATCAGGATTATTTAGTAAATCAGTAAAACCTAAAATTCCATTCAATGGTGTTCTAACTTCGTGCGACATATTATTTAAGAACTTTGTCTTCAAACGATCACTTTCTTCAGCTTTTTCTTTTGCAATAATTAATTCATTCTGATTTTCTTTTAAAGCATCTGTTGTAACAATTAATTCTTCATTAGTTGCTCTAATCTCTTCTTCACTAGCAATTAATTCCTGATTCTTAATTTCAATTTTAATTTTATCATCATTTATTTTACGAATAGTCGATAACGTGAATTTATTCACAAAATATATGATTAGTGCAGTGACAATAACAATAGTAGAATGAGTTACATATGCTGAAGTGATCATATCCACGTCTTCTGTTATTACACTTCTAGTGTATAAATAAATCCTGGTTGTTGTAAGCAGAACAAGAATTGTATTTATAATAATAACACGTCGATTGGCAAATATTGAACCTAATGCAAATAATGCAAATATAGAGTAGTATCCATGTAGAAATTTGTAGAGCGGAGATATGGAGTCATCGAAAATATTCATCCAGAATAATAAAATTGCAACAATAGAAACAGAGTATACATTACCTGTATATTTTATTCCTTTTTTCTTAAGTAGAAATAGTGAAAAAATAAGAAATACAACAATAGATATTTTAGAAAAAAAAGAAATAGTAAAGTATATATCAGAATAGACTAAATCTAATAATATAGACAAAAAAGATAAAACAATACCAATAAGGTTTATTCCGATAAAAGAAACTGTTTTAAGCTTATCGATATAATCCAATTCACGATTAGGATAAAAATAGTTAATGAACATTTTTTACAATTTTCTTTCTAACACTATATAGTGAAAAATGTTTATTATAAAATAATTACTAATAAAAAACAGGATAAAAATATACATAATTAATTAGAGCAAGAACGAAATAGAAAATATCAACAAAAGCACTTCAGTTATTAACGATATTTTCTATAAAGTATAAAAACATATATTTTAGCCATATTATTTTAATAACTCAAAATTATAAAGAAATATGAGTGGCTTTTTTGGCAGCATTTCAAAGAATGATTGTGTAGCTGATGTATTCTATGGTACTGATTATCATTCTCATTTAGGAACAAAAAGGGCTGGTATGGCTTTTTTTAATCAAGATGATGGATTCCAACGTTCTATTCACAGTTTAGAGGATGGATATTTCAGGAATAAATTCGAAATTAGTTTATCTAAATTTAAGGGAAATCAAGGGATAGGAGTGATAAGTGATACGGAGGCTCAACCTATCGTTGTAACATCTCACTTGGGTAAGTTTGCAGTAGCAACAGTTGGTAAGATTGTTAATATCGATGAGCTGGAAGAACGTTATATGAAACAGCACAGAACGTTTTCAGAAAATAGTCAGGGTGCAGTTAATGCAACAGAGCTAGTTGCCATGTTGATTGCAGAGGGAGAGGATTTTGTTTCTGGAATTCAGAATGTGTATGATCTTATTAAAGGTTCGTGTTCGATGTTAATATTAACTGAGAACAGTATTATTGCAGCCAGAGATAAACTTGGAAGAACACCAATAATCATTGGAAGAAAAGATGAAGCTTATGCAGCTACTTTTGAAACCTGTGCATTCCCTAATTTAGGTTATGAGATAGATAAATTTATTGGTCCGGGAGAAGTAGTTGAAATTACGGCAGAAGGTCATAAACAATTAAAAAAGCCAAATGAGAAGATGCAGATATGCTCATTCCTTTGGGTATATTATGGATATCCGCCATCATTCTACGAAAATATTAATGTTGACGAGGTGCGTTATAGATGTGGTGCTTCACTGGCACAAAGAGATGATTTCGAAGCTGATTTTGCAGCAGGAATACCTGATTCGGGAGTTGGACATGCTATGGGTTATGGCAATGAAAAGAAAATACCCTTAAAACGCCCTTATTCAAAATATACTCCAACGTGGCCACGCAGTTTTATGCCTCAAAGTCAGGTAACTCGTGATTTGGTTGCAAAAATGAAATTAATACCAAACAAAGCACTGATAAAAGATAAGAAAGGAGTATTTCTTGATGATTCAATTGTTCGTGGTACTCAGCTAAAAGATAATGTACAGGACTTGCATGCAGCTGGAATAAATGAAGTACACATGAGAATTGCATGTCCGCCTTTAACCTATCCATGTGAATTTTTAAATTTCAGCAGATCCAGATCGAATATGGATTTAGCCACACATAAAGCAGTGAAACAGATTGAAGGAAAAGAAAATGTGGATATGAAAGAATACTCAGATAACTGTAATGGTAAATATGAGGCTATGGTAGAGCAGATAAGGAAAAATCTTGATTTAACTACATTAAAATTTCAAAAATTGGATGACCTTGTAGAAGATATTGGTTTACCAAAAGAAAAACTTTGCACACATTGTTGGGATGGGAGTAGTTATTTCTAGGAGCTATCAATAATTTAGATTTAAAAAGAAAGAGCCTTTTAAGGGCTCTTATTCTTTCTATATAGTAAGAAGTTAATTATCGTAAATTACCCATGCTCCATAACTAATATATCGATCTCTTGACTCGTGATAGAATGTGTCATAAGATAGTTGTTCTATATTGCTGCATGATTTAGCATTATACATTTCCAACATAGTTTTGATACCATCAATAGAGCAATTCATAATTTTTTTATTAGCATCATCTTGAATTGCTAGTTGATGTTCGAATTTCTCCAGTCCTTTAATATCAATATTTTTAATCAAGTCGATCTGGATACTGTCAACATAAAGTTGCTTTTGCTTATCAGTATAGAAGTGGGTCATATCACTGGTAATAACAAGTAAGTCATCTTTATTCATGTAATTCATTAGTAATTTGGCAACTTCTTTATAGTTATCATTTATGTCTTTTCCAATATAATAGCTGTTGCCAAATAATATAGGGACAATTTTGAATTCGCCTTTTAAAGCTGTTTGCAAGTATGGAATAACAGACTCAATTGTATGATCAGGATCATGAGGTGAACTGTCATACTTAAATAATTCACTTGAAGCAATTAGAGAATCTGCAAAAGATTTATCAGTAGCTACTTTGCCACAGGGAGAATCCCAATAATCATGATCATCGATTTTAATTTCGGGGAACGATCCTCGATGTGAATTGCCTAAAATGATAATTCTTTTGTAGCTATGGCCTAATACTTGTTTAGCAGCAACTGTATTTGCTTCGTGCGAAATAGCTCCCATATGCGACATAACCAGAGCAAATACTTTACTGTTTTTTTGTGCTTGATCATAATTGTGCATCGACTCTGTAATAACAAGTTTTAAGGAATCGCCATTTTTGGGATAAACAACAGGACGAATGGTTTGAGCAGATAGGTTAAGGGTTTTTAGGATGATGAATAATAAAAAAAATCTTTTCATATTTTATTAGTTATAATTTAATTACAATACATAAATAATAAAACAAAAAAAGATTACCTGAAAAATCCTGTTAAAACGGTGTTAAAATAAAAGTATGGGGGAACATCAAATATTAGGAATCACTTTCTCGCTAATTAATTTCAAATTTTCTTCGGGTGATTCTTCTACTCCAAAAGGTACAGAAAACATAATAGAATCTATTTTTACAGATCTTCTTATTTGTTTGATTTTGTCAACCACTTGTTTAGGTGTTCCCCAGATGGTAAGATTATCGATCATTTCATCAGATACATATTTTGTAGCTTCTTTAATTTTTCCGGCTTTTGAAAGTTTAGTGATTTGATCAATATCTTCTTGCTTGTACTTTACATTACATTTATCCAAAATTTTGGTTAAGTAAGGCAGATACACGATCAATGTTTCAGTAACTACTTCTTTGCAGAGTTTTTCATCTTCCGAAACACAACAGATTCCTCCAATAGAGAATTTAGGATTAGAAATTTGCTTGGTTTCGCTATTTCCAATTAAGAAATTATTTTGTAACTGATTCAGGTAATCGATATTCCATACATCAGCAATTTGTATTTCATTGGAGTATTTCCCTGCAATGTATGCCATGTCGAGGTTCCATGTGCCGGTGATTAATGGAATATCTGCCGATTTGATTCTTAAGAAAGCATTTTGATTTGCTTTAAAATATATTCCATTAAATTCTGTTTTGTTCATTTCCAAAAAATGCTTAACCAACTGAATATTTTCCTGGTATGCATAGCGTGTGGTTTCTTCGCGAATATCCATGCCTAAAAAATCATAAAAAGCACCACGTCCTAGACCTAATACAGCCCTACCATTCGAAATTTCGTTAATAGATAAAATACTAGTTGTTATGATGGCAGGATGGCGATAAAAACCATTCAAAAGGCAAGGACCAAGTTCAATTTTGCTTGTGTGTTCACCAATTAAGGTTAAAATTGGAATGGATGGATAGAAAAATAAATCATCGTAAATATAGATTCTGTCATAACCGAGTTCTTCAATCTTTTTAGCAATATTAATGTATTTAGTAGGAGCGTAGTTTCCCTGTAGAGCAACATAAAACTTAATCTTTTTCGATAGCATTTTTCTATTTGTTGTAAAATTGTAATAAAAGTACAGAACTCATAACAAGTTCTGTACTTTAGAGATCTAAATTAATATATAATTATTGGTTTAGGTTAATCGTCTTTACCATCAATGTATAATCCTTGAATATAACCATCACTGGTAGTTTCGTGCATTGGTGGTAAGCCTTTCTTGGCAATTCTTTCAAACTCTTCTGTTTTATATAATGTTTTGATATTGATATATCGGGTACCATTCGAATTTATATATTCGAATTTAGTATCTGGTCCAACATGCACTTTACCGCCACTTGGAGCATAAACATAATGTGGTATTGCAGTTGATGATTCTGTACATAAATGTTGATAGATTTCTAATCCTTTTTGCACTGAAGTACGCAAATGATCACTTCCTTCAACTGGCATACAGTGATTCATATAGTAAGGTATGATATTATTTCTGATTAGTAGTTGAAATAAACGACTCATGGTTTCTACATTATCATTTATACCTTTTAAAAGCACGGTCTGGTTTCTTAGAGTAATACCCCTTGAGGTTAATTTTGTACAAGCATCAATAACCTCTGGAACTAATTCATCCGGATGATTAAAATGCACATTTATAGCCAGATATTTACTTTTTTCTGGGTTTTGTGAGTTTATCTGATTATACGAAGATAATTTAAAGCAAAGATCTTCGGTATAAATTTGAGGCATGGTCAACAATGTACGTGTACCAAGACGTATTTCTGATATATTATCCAGTGAGTTAATTTTGTCGAGTAAATAAAATAATTTATCAATATCAAGAAATGGTTCGCCTCCGGTTATTAATGCCCCTCGCACCTGATCCATTTTACCTACTTCTTCTGCGACTTTATCAATTTCTTCATAAGTCATACCTGGCTTATTGCGCATTACACGGCTCTTTTTATAGCAGAATCGGCAATAGGCAGGGCAATCAAAATTAGGAGTAATAAGTACTCTATCTCTGTATAGTCTTTCCAAACCATAAGTCTTGGAGGCTTCTTTTCCTTCTTCAAATGGGGTTGCTGTTCCATTGGTTGAATATTCATTAACAGATGGAAGAAACTGTTTTCTAATGGCTTCAGAACTTTCAAATAGTTTAGAGAGGAAAGTAGTATACTTTACGGGGTATTTCTGTCTAACTTGTTTTATTAATTCTATTTCGTCTTGATTTTTGGCAAAATGATATATAAATTTGTCAGAAGCTTTGTTTAAAGTTTTTTCTAATATTTCCATGTTTATGATTTTATAATTAGCAATTAGCCTAACTCATAAACAGATATAAAAATAACCTGTCAGGGCTGTAAAGTAAAATTTATAGTACGAGAGCGCAAATGTAATTTTTAACGGTCAATTAAATTTTTACGAATGAATTGCGCTCTCTCCTGATAGCCTAACCAGAATTGCTAATTTTACTTTTCAGTATGAGTTTAGCATTATAAATTCTAGTTTTTGTTTAACCAATCTTTTGCATTTTTCATGCTTGAAAAATATTCAATGGTGATATTTCCAATCTTCTCCTTGTTTTTATTGGTTTGTTCCATTGAAACTTTTCCAAACACACTTTCAGGCATAATAAATGCCATATGCGATACTCCCAATTTGTTTGCTTGAGGAAACCAAATTTCATTGATCCAGTCCTGAATGCTTTGCGACATCACCTTTAATTCTCTTGTATCGTATAACAGTTTCTTTTTACCTGTTGTTTCTACCTTGTTTAAGATACTTACAGCAAATTTCTTAAATTCTTCTTCATTTAGATAGTTTGCAAAAATTGCTTTTACAGCATTCGATTCTGAATCGATTGTTAAATTTTCCATGGTCAATTAAATTTATATTAAACATTAAAAAAGTGTTGAATAACTACCTCATTTGAATGCGTAGTTACCTATATATTTATTCCTGTTTAATTAAAAAGGTGACCCCTAAATATGAAAAAATATGTAAATAAATTATAATAAATTCGTTAAGAATCAGGTAAAGAATAGGTTATGGTAAGAAAAAAATAATGCATTTTTATGACTTGCGAAGAGTATTACATTAATATTGATCTATTGTACTAAGTAAGTGACTATCTTCTTCTTTTTTTACGGGATGGATTTTTTGTTCTTGTTCCAAATAAGATATTGATTAAATCTTCTCTTTTCGATTTCCTTAATTCTTTTATAATTTCGTTGCGGTATTCATTTTTATACCAGAAAAAGAATTTTCGTTGCGATAATTTTTCTTCTTTCGATTTGGCTACTTTAACTTTTTCTAAAGTATATGGATTCACTCCTGAGTAATACATAACAGTAGCTAGTGTCATTGGAGTGGGAGTAAAGTCCTGAACTTGTTCTAATCTAAAATCCATCATTTTTGTTTCAATGGCAAGTTCAGCCATATGGATATTAGTACACCCCGGATGGCTCGAAATAAAATATGGAATAAGCTGTTGATTTAAATGATGTTTTTTATTGATACGGTCAAAAAGCTTTTTGAACTCATTAAACATCGCAAAATCTGGTTTACGCATGATTTTAAGTACATCTTTTGAAGTATGTTCTGGTGCTACCTTTAATCTTCCTGAAACATGGTTTTTAATCAGTTCCTCTGCATATTCCTGATAAACTTGATTGTTTAACTTATGCATAAATAAATCATAACGAATACCACTACCTACAAATGCTTTCTTAACTTTTTTATTGGCATGAACCTTTTTATAAATGTTGGTTAATGCAGTAGGGTCTGTTTGCAGGTTCTTACATACATTTGGGTGAAGGCACGAAGCTCTTTTACATTTCTTGCACATTTCCAGATCAATTCCTTGCATCTGGTACATATTAGCCGAAGGACCTCCCAAATCAGAAATATAGCCTTTAAAATCGTGCATATTTGTTACTTGGTCAATCTCTTTTAATATCGATTTTTCTGATCTACTGCTAATATATTTTCCTTGGTGTGCGGAAATGGTACAAAATGAACAAGCTCCAAAACATCCACGGTGTAATGTAATCGAATGGCGAATCATTTCATAAGCAGGAATAACTTCCTTTTTGGCATATTTTGGATGTGGTAAGCGCGTAAACGGTAAATTATATACAACATCAAGTTCTTTTTCCGAAACAGGCTCATTAGCTGGGTTAATTATAATAGCTTGGTGACCAACATGCTGAATTAATCTTTTCGAACTAGAATAAGTATTGGATTCTTCTTCTATGATCTTAAAATTCTTAGCATATTTTATTTTATCTTTTAAACAATCATCGTGACTATATAATTCGAAATCAATCCATTTGTTAGTATTCTTAATAGGTGCTTCTTTAGTAATATATGCCGTTTGTTGAATATTTTTTAATGTTTCGAAAGGAACACCTTTTTCTAGGAATTGTACAATTTCTGTTAGAGGCTTTTCGCCCATTCCATACACCAATAAATCAGCTTTGCTATCAAAAAGAATCCCGGGTTTTAGTTTATCAGACCAATAATCGTAATGAGTTAATCGGCGTAACGAAGCTTCAACACCTCCAATAATTACCGTAATATCAGGATATATTTTCTTTAGAATATTTGAATATACTGTAGTAGCATAATCGGGTCTGAATCCTGCTTTACCTCCTGGAGTGTAGGCATCGTTTGAGCGTAATCGTTTGTTAGCAGTATAATGATTTACCATCGAATCCATACAACCTGAAGTAACTGCAAAAAATAAGCGAGGTTCGCCAAGTTTTTTGAAATCACGGAGATCATCTTGCCAGTTGGGTTGTGGAATAATGGCTACTTTTAATCCCAGTGACTCAAGAACTCTTCCTATAACTGCAGGACCAAATGAAGGATGGTCAACATATGCATCACCACTAAATAGAATAACATCCAATTGATCCCAGCCTCTGGCTTTAACTTCCTTTTTGGTAGTTGGAAGCCAATCGTTTAATGAGTATATTCTTTTATGATCAACCATTCTTTTACAAAGGTAGTTTAAAAGCCTGAATAATTAGAATTAGATATTTAATTGACTTGAGAACTATATTGAGTATTGAGTAATGTTATTATATTCGTAAGTAAGTATTTTTATGACTTATAGGATTTTGGTATTAGTAACGAACTATCACCATAACTTAAAAATCGGAAATCATTACCTAGGGCAAAATCATAAACTTTTTTCCAGTCATCGCCAATGAATGCAGCAATTAATAATAGTAATGTACTTTTAGGTTGATGAAAGTTGGTTACCAAAAAATCTACCATTTTAAAATTGTAACCAGGAAAAATCATAATTTGTGTCGAAGCATTCAATTCCTCTAACTGATTTTCATTCATAAACTTTAATAACACATTCAAAGCATCTTTTTTACTTATGTTCTGAGGTAAATCATAAGTCTCCCATTGTGAAATATGAGTGTTTAATTTCTTATTCTGAAGTAATTTTACACCAAGCCAATAAAGACTTTCAATTGTTCGTACTGATGTTGTTCCAACAGTTAAAATCTTTTTCGATTTTAAAAGATTCTCAATATTACTTTTTTTCACAATAAAATGCTCTGTATGCATTTCGTGCTCATCAATGGTTTCTGATTTAACCGGCTTAAAAGTTCCTGCACCAACATGTAATGTTACTTCTTCAATATTAATATGTTTAGAACGAAGATTATCTAATACATATTCTGTGAAGTGTAATCCTGCTGTTGGAGCAGCTACAGAGCCTTTTAATTTAGAGTAAACAGTTTGATATCTATCCTTATCAAGGCTTTCTGATTCGCGATTTAAATATGGAGGAATTGGCGTAGCGCCAATGTTCTCTAAAATTTCACTAAAAGTTATTTGCTTATTATCCCATGTAAATTCAATAATTTGAGAATTACCTTCACTTGCTTTTTTACTCGCAGTTAGTGTAATGTCATCATGATTAACTGATATCATCTTTTTTAAATCCTGATCTTTCCATTTTTTTAAATTACCAACAATACATTTCCAGGTAATTTTTTCGGTTTGCTGAAACGCCAAAACATAGTCGGAAGGTTCAATAGGTTCTAAACAAAATATTTCGATTTGAGCACCAGTTTCTTTGTAGAATTTCAAGCGGGCTTGAATCACTTTTGTATTATTAAAAACACAAGTAGTATGAGCATCGATGTACTGATGGATATTTTTGAATTGATCCTTATCAACAGTGCCTCGATTATACACTAATAACTGGGAGTTATCTCTGTTTTCTAATGGATATTTGGCTATTCTTTCATCAGCTAAATCATAACTGAAATCTTCAATTCTAATATTTTCAGGTTTAATACTCATATAATTCGTTTTGAGTGTGCAAAATTAACTAATTTTGTGAGATTTAAATCGTGTACTTAAAGTGAACTAAATTTTAAAGTGACTAGAATACTTTTTCTTATGAAGAATGAATTATAAATTGGGGCACTTTAGGCATTTTATGTATTATAAACTTGTAAAAAAAATGAATTTCAGAAAAGGAGATAAGGTAAAATTCTTAAATGATGTAGGTCAGGGGGAAATTATTCGATTTCAGGATAAAAATATTGCCATTGTTTTAAACGAGGATGGTTTCGAAGTTCCTGTTTTGATGAGTGAACTTCTAAAAATTGAAGGTAGTTATGTTTTTAATGATCAAGATGAGAGTAACGAAAATATAAGTTCGGTATCAACAGTACAAAGACCAGATATAATTGAAGAAGACGATGATTTAGAAGAAGATGGTTTAAATACAGATCAAAAAGCGAATGTGTTTTTTGCATTAGTGCCTAAAAATCAAAACGATATTGTTAATTCAGATTTGAATGTATATTTAATCAACGATAGTAATTTTAGAGTGCTTTATTCTATATCAAAAGCAGAAAACGAATTTCAATCCTTATTTGCTTATGGTAACCTGGAAGATAATACCAAAGTATTTTTAGATACTATTAAAAGAGATGAATTAAACGATTTTGAGGAAATTAATTTTCAACTTTTATTTTTTAGAAAAGGAAATTATTATCTCTTAGATCCTATAAATCAAACTTGGAATGTTAAACCATCCAGATTTTTTAAGTTCCATACTTTCAGTGAAAATGATTTTTTTCACGAGAAAGCTTTTATATATGAGTTAACAACGGAAGATATTAATCTGGCTAACCATATTTCTGATGCAGATATCGAGAAAGCTAAGAAGGAAAAAGAACGAAAAGAAACTAAAAAACAGTTTAAGAGTAGTAAAAGTGGAAAAGAGCAGGAAATAGAAGAGGTTGATTTACATATCGAGGAATTGGTTGATGATCATCATAATCTTTCCAATACTGAGATACTTGATATTCAAATAAGTCGTTTTATGACAGCATTAGACGGAGGAATAATTGCAGGAACGCGTAAAATGGTATTTATTCATGGTGTTGGGAACGGACGTTTAAAGCGCGAAATATCTAAAACATTAGATCGAAAATATCCAAAATTGAGATATCAGGATGCTTCATTTAAAGAGTATGGTTATGGAGCAACTATGGTAATGATAAAATAATTAACTTTGCAATGCAGTAGGCTGTTTCATCGTCCCGATCCCGATAGATATCGGGACGGGAAGGAAAGTCCGGGCAACAAAGAGTACCAAACTCTCGAAAGGAGAGATATTCGTGAGGGTATAGTAGCAGAGAAGAAAATAACCGCCCCGTCCCGATATCTATCGGGATCGGGGTAAGGGTGAGAAGGTGAGGTAAGAGCTCACCAGTTTCGGTAGCAATATCGATTGCTGTCTGTCTTTTGGGTTGCAAGACCATGTATACCGACAATTAAGAGTTACTCGCTCAATGTCGGGGGGTAGGTTGCTTAGATAAATGATGAAATTCAACAGGACCCGGCTTATAGGCCTACTGTATTTTTAAATATTATTCCTTATTTTATATCGCCTCCAAAACTTCCATCTAGTTAAAGATGTGTACCATATCATTCTTTCAAAGAATTTAAATCGAAGTAGATAGTGAAATATTCTGTAAAAGATTATAAACAGAATTACAATTAATGCGGAATCAATAAAGAATTCGATTGTATCACTTATCTTTTCTGTAAATACTTGATCTAAATAGTAATTAATCTTAAGAAAGTTAAATATTTCAAGAATTAAAAATGATGAAATAAGATAATAGATAGGTATTACAAAACCATGAGCTGTTTCTATTGCTCTTTCAGGACATGTATTCATACAACGCATGCAACTTTCACATTGGTAAGTCCAAAAAGGTCTGTTATCAACAGTCTTTATTGCTTGTACAGGACAATTTTGAATACAGAGGTTACAGTTTGTACATTTATGCGAGGCATAAAACGATTTTGCTAAAACAAACCTTCCAACAATATAGTATAGGAATGCAATAGGAGATACTATTATATCAATTAAAATAGATCTTAAACCTTTATAATTTCGTTTCCCTTTAATTAGATTTTGGGCAAAGCCTATGGTTTGTCTTTTTCTTCTTGCGTATATTGATTTAACGACTTTTTCCTTAATTCCCGGATGAAATGAAATCCAGTTAGATGGCAAATCAACAGGATACATGCTAATAATTTTATATCCTTTAAAGGTTAAGATTAAAGCTGAAAAGAATTGAGCTAATCCACTAATTCCTGGTAAAAATAGTTTACCAGTTTTCATGCCTGCACGTGTGTTAATAATATAAACACTATTGTTTTTTGCTCTAGGAAATCTTAATAAGAAATGAAACATTATTGGCGGAAAATTAAAGCCGTGTGTAGGACAGCAAAAACCTATTAAAGTATTTGAAGATGTTTGTATGTCTTTTCTGTTTTCAAGTGTAGAAATATCGATTACAGTTGTAGCTTTATTCTGAGATTCAAATGTTTGTTTAATCCAATTGGCTACATTTCGAGCATTTCCAGTTCCGCTAAAAAAGTAAATGATATGATTATTATATTTCATGATATCTTACATGATAAAAAATAAAATTACAAAAACCATTTGTTGATTAAATTGTTATAAAACATTAATGATGTATTTTTTTGTTATTCTTGTAATTAAAGTCTTTCTTTGCAGCGATTATTAATTCAAAATAAAAAATATGACAATTTCAAACGACAAAGTAGTTACGTTAGTATATCAATTAAGAGTTGATAATAGTGAGGGTGAAGTAGTTGAAACCGTAAAAGAAGATAAACCATTTGTATTTATAAGTGGTGCAGGCTTAATGTTACCTAAATTTGAAAAAAATTTAAATGGATTAAAAGCTGGTGATCAATTCGAATTTACATTAAAATGCGAAGATGCTTATGGCTTAGCAACTGAAGAAGCTGTTATGGATTTACCAAAGAATATTTTTGAGGTTGAAGGTAAGGTGGAAGAAGGTTTGTTAGCAGAAGGTAATGTAATTCCAATGCAAAACAACGAAGGTCAAAAATTTAATGGTGTTGTTGTTGAGGTTAAAGATGAAGCAGTAACTATGGATTTTAATCATCCATTAGCTGGTGATGATTTGCATTTTACAGGTAATATTATCGAGGTTCGAGAAGCAACAAAAGAAGAAATTGAACACGGACATGTACATTAATAAATACAACCAATATATGTAAAGGGTAGGAATAATATTTCTACCCTTTTTTATTGTATTTTGGTTAATTGTCTATATTTACATTTACAAAAATCTTTGGAATGGTTTTTGAAAACTAGAAAATAAACTAAAAATAGAATATTATGAAACGATTTATTTTAATAGCCTTAATAATTGTATCATATACAATGGTATCTAATGCACAATCAGATTTTTTTAAGATTGGACTTAAGGCAGGTATAACTTCAACAAGTATTAAGGTTGATGATGTGATTGATGTGGCAAGCGATCCTAATGCTACAACATATGATGAACTTAAAGTGAAGGGAGAAAATGCTAAAATTGGTTTCCAGGGAGGTTTAATGGCTCGCATTACCATAGCTAAATTGTATGTTCAACCTGAATTATTATTTACATCTACAAGTGGTGAGGTAGAAGTTTCTGAATTTTTAAATGGAACCATAGTAGATGGAACGACTAAAATTAAAGAACAAGATTTTAAACAAATTGATATTCCAATAATGGTTGGTTACAAGTTTGGTCCTGCTCGTATTCAGGCTGGTCCTATAGCTACAATAATGCTTAGTAACTCTTCTGTATTAAAAGACTACAGCAATTATGAAGAAGAATTTAACGGAGCTACTTGGGGATATCAGGTTGGTTTAGGATTAGATCTTGGTAAAAAGATTACAATCGATGCTAAATACGAAGGAAACCTTAGTAAACTAGGTGATGGTATTAAGATTGGAGGAGAAACTAGAAGTTTTGATTCACGAAATAGTCAGTTTGTAGTTTCGTTAGGATATTTCTTTTAAAACTTAAAAATAAAGTTTTCAACAGCCACTACTTTTCTGAAAGTCGTGGTTTTTTTATGCTTTCCTGCAAGAAAAACCTCAAATTGTTAATAAACTCATCATCAAAATATTAGTATTTATCAAAACTTGCTAAAGATTTATTTGTTGTTTGAAATAATTGCATAGCTTTGCACCCGTTTTTCTTATTAAAGTTTTAATAAGATACAGAAAATCAAAGAATTAGCGCGTAAGCACTAATTCTAGTGGGAACGAAAACATTTTATATGAAATTTTTACATGTATTAAAAATAACTATTTTATTTATCCTCATATTTTTTGGAGAAACAGCAATCAGTTTTTCTGATAAGTCGACTGCCGAAAAGGTTTTTCCAAGCGAAGAACGAATGCCTATATCCCTTCGATTAACGAATAATTTATCAGCATATGAATCCATGCAAGGTCTTGATCAACAGATTGAGTCTTTTATGAAACGATGGAACATTGTTGGAGCATCGGTTGCTGTTGTTAAAGACGAACGACTTATTTATTCTAAGGGTTTCGGATATGCTGATCAAGAGAACAAAATAGAAGTGCAACCCAAACATCTATTTCGTGTTGCCAGTGTTTCTAAGTTAATAACAGCAGTGGCTATCATGAAATTGATGGAGAATAATATGATTAGCTTAAACGATACTGTTTTTGGTAAAAATGGAATCTTAAATGATGAACAATTTCTAGATATTAAAGATGAAAAAGTTCTTGGTATTACTGTTCGAAATTTATTAAATCATACATCGGGATGGACGAATAAAAAGGGCGATCCAATGTTTCAGAATCTTTTGATTGCAGAAAAAACAGGAGCTAGTTTACCATTAAAAACAGAAACAATTGTCCAGTATGTACTTCAAAACAGAGAACTAAAATATAAGCCTGGAAGAAAATCGGTTTATTCAAACTTTGGTTATGCTGTTTTGGGGCTGGTAATTGAGAAAGCAACGAATACAACCTACGAAGATTATGTCGTGACAAGAGTCTTAAATCCTCTTGGAATTTATGATATGCATTTAGGGAAGTCACTTCCTGAAGATCGATTCGAGAATGAAGTAAAATATTATGGATTAAAAGGTGAACGATCGGTGTTGTCGAGTTTTGGAACAGGAGAAAAGGTGCCCAAATTTTATGGAGGAAATTCTATTGAAACGCTGGGTGCTGCTGGAGGTTGGGTTGCAACACCGTCAGAACTAATGAAGCTTCTCGTTGCGATCGATGGATTTGATATAAGAGAAGATTTCTTATCACAAGAATCGATCGAGAAGATGACTTGGTCAAGTAAATCAGTACGTCCATTTGGATGGACAGGTACTGATAAGAATGGATATTGGTGGAGAACAGGTACTTTGTCAGGAACATCAGCATTATTAAAAAGAGAACAAAATGGTTTAAGTTGGATTCTGGTTATTAATACAACACCGAAATATGGTGCACGATTTCCTGTACAGATAAATAAGACCATGATAAGAGGTATTGCGACTGTTGATCATTGGCCTACTTATGATTTATTCGATTATTATGAGCCAAAATCCATACAAAATAAGTGGTTGTCTTTGAAAAGATAAATCAAAATCCAGAGCAAACGCTCTGGATTTTTCATTTAAATTAAAATATTATTCAATTAATTCTGTTTATTAATTATTATATTTGTTTTATGTAAAATATGCAACCATGCAAGGTATTAAGACGTACCAGACAGAAAAATAGCCTAAGAATTAATCATAATGGGAATCAGTATTAAGGGTAATAAAACAGAAAGAGAAGTAAAACAAAGAATGATGATTTTGAAAAATGTAGTTATTTTTTCGGAATCAGATATTACAAATCTTAAAAGTTTAGCTTCTGTTCTTACAGATATTACAGTTGAAAAAGACGATGCTGTTTTTCACAAAGGAGATAGGCTAAATGCTATGTATATTATTGTTGAAGGAAGAGTAAAGGTTCATGATGGAGATCATGTGTTTACAGAATTTAGTTCCAATGATTTTTTTGGAGAGTATTCTTTAATAGATTCATCAGTCCGATCAGCAACGGTAACAGCTATTGAGAAAACAAAATTACTTCGATTAGATCAAGCTGATTTTCATCAAATTATTGAAGATAATGTGGAGGTTTCAAAAGCAGTATTAAAAGCTTTAATAAAAAGATTACGTAACAATAATATATTAGAAGAGCAGTTAACTCAAAATAGCTTAAAGATCAAACGCCAACGAGATAAGTTAGATCAACAGAAAAAAGAACTGGAAGAGTTAAATGCAACGAAAGATAAATTTTTTACGATTATAGCTCATGATTTGAAAAACCCTTTTAATACAGTAATCGGTTTAGCTGAGTTATTAATGGAACGTTACGATACATATGATACAAATAAAATCAAAGAATTTATTGCACAAATTCATAAGTTTTCAAGTAGCACCTATGAGTTATTGGAAGATCTTTTACAATGGGCTAAATCTCAGACAGGAAGAATGGAGGTAAAGCCTGAAAAAAATGATCTTTTTGAACTTGTGATGGATAATATCGTCTTTTATAAAGATAAGGCGGATAAGAAAGGGGTTATTTTAAAGTCTGATATTAAAATGAATACCAATGCTTTTATCGATAAAAACATGATAACAGCAGTATTAAGAAACTTAATATCCAATGCTATTAAATTTACGAACCCAGGAGATAGTATTATTATAAAAGCAAATAAAGCAGAAGAATTTATAGCGGTGAGTGTTATTGATTCAGGTATCGGAATTTCAGAAGAAAATAGAGATAAAATATTTCGTATTGATTCTCATATTTCAACACAAGGTACATTAGATGAAACTGGTACAGGACTTGGATTAATCATTTCGAAAGAATTTGTTGAGAAAAATGGTGGCACGATAAGTGTACAAAGCAATGAAGGGCAGGGGACTGATTTTACTTTTTCAGTACCTGTTTGTAAAGAATAAATTAGGTAGAATGAAGCAAAAGTATTTAATAAATAATATCATATTACTTACCATAATATTAAGTTTCCTTTTTGTGGGAAATACTGTATTAGCACAGAATTTACTTGAAGTAAAAGGTCGATTGTCATTTAAAGAGAGCGGAAGTAGTGCACGTGATGCTAAAGTTAGCTTGTATGTTAATGGAACATTTATACAATCGGTCACGACTGATCGATCAGGTAGATTTAAAATAGATTTAGAATTAAATAAGGATTATATCTTCGAGTTTGCTAATGATGGTTATGTAACAAAAAAAATCAATATAAATACTGAAATTCCTGAGAACGCACAAGATAAAGCTTTTACACCGATATATTTTGCGGTTGATTTATTTAAACAATACGAAGGTGTGAATACAGTTGTTTTTACTCAACCTGTTGGTTTAATCAAATACTATAAACAAATCGGAGATTTTGATTATGATACGGATTACTCAACAGAGATGAGGAATAAAATAGATAAAGCAGAGAAAGAACTTGAACAAGCACATAAAGATTATTTAGAACAGCAACGTCAGGAAGCAATTGCCCAGAAACAACAGGAAATTGCAGCACAAAAAGCTGCAGAAGAAGTAGCGAGATTAAAAAAGATCGAAGAAGAAAAAGCAGCTGCTGAAGCAAGAAGAATTGCAGCGGAGCAGAAAAAAATACAAGAAGAACAAGAAAAGGAAAGAATTAGAAAACAACAGGAAGAAGAAGCAGAGAGAAGGCGTCAGGAAGAAGCTGCAAGAAAAGAAGCCGAGAGGCTAGAAAAAGAACGTATTGCCGAACAACAAAGAAAAGAAGCCGAAGAAAGAGCGCGTTTGAAAGCCGAAGAAGAAGCCCGAAAAAAAGCTGCTTTAGAAGCAAAACTAAAAGCCGAAGAAGAAGCTCGAAAAGCAGCCGCCGAAGAAGCTGCCCGTATTGAAGCAGAAAAGAAAGCACAGTTATTAGCACAACAGCAGGCAGAAGCAGAAAAGCGTCGAAAGGAAGAAGAGGCTCGCTTGGAAGCAGAACGACTCGAGAAAGAACGTATTGCCGAACAACAGCGTTTAGAAGCAGAAGAAAGAGCCAAAAAAGAGGCTGAGGAAATTGCACGATTAAAAGCAGCAGAAGAGGCTCGTAAAAAGGCAGAAGCTGATTCTCTTAAAAAAGTAGCTGAAGAAAAAGCACAAAGAGAGGCTGAGGAAAGAGCACAATTATTTGCTCAAGAACAGGCTGAAGCAGAAAAACGACGTCAGGAAGAAGACGCACGATTAGAAGCAGAACGACTTGAGAAAGAACGTATTGCTGAACAACAGCGATTAGAGGCTGAAGAAAGAGCTAAAAAGGAAGCGGAAGAAGTGGCTCGATTAAAAGCAGCAGAAGAAGCTCGCAAAAAGGCAGAAGCTGATTCTCTTAAAAAAATAGCCGAAGAAAAAGCTCAACAAGAAGCCGAAGCATATGAGCGTCAAATGGCTCAATTAGAAGCAGAAGCAGAACAGCGAAGAAAAGAAGAAGACGCGAGAAAAGCATTAGAAGAAGAACAGCATTTAGCAAAATTAGCAGAGGAAAAACGATTAGCAGAAGAACGTCGTAAAGAAGAAGATGCTCGTTTAGCTCTTGAAGAAGAACAACGTCTTGCAAAACAAGCAGAAGAAAAACGTTTAGCTGATGAACGAAAAAAACAAGAAGAAGCTGAGAGAATTCAGGCAGAGTTAGAACAACAAGAGCTTTTAAGAAAAGATATTGAGCTAAGAAAAGCGAAAGCATTAGCAGAAAAGATTAGAAAACAGAACGAATTATATAAATCAGCTCAAAAAGCAGCAGATGAATTAAATGAAGTGAAGAAAGATTATCCTAAAGGAAAAACGGTTGAAGAGTTTGACAAATTCGGAATGCATATTACCAGAATTATTATTATTGATAATGAGGTTGTTAGGATTTTTTTAAAAGTAGAGCATGATTGGGGGAATGTATATTATTTCAGAAACAATCAATCCATTTCAAAAGACTTATATACGGTTGAGACAGAAAGAATTTAGATTGAATATGAAAGATTTTAAAAAATACTATAAGATTCCTGCTGAACCCGAAGAAGTTTTTACAGCGCTAACAAATCCTTTTACCATTGAATTATGGAGTGGATATCCGGCAATTATGAATGCCAACGTTAATACAGAATTCTCGTTATGGGAAGGTGATATTGTTGGTAAAAACCTGGAGATTATTGAGAATCGTAAAATTGTACAAGAATGGTATTTTGGTGATCAAGAAGAAAAATCTATTGTTACCATTAAAATTTTCGAAGATAAAAAAGGGGCCCAAGTTGAATTAATTCATTCTAATATCCCGGACGATGATTATGAGAATATTATTGAGGGGTGGGATGAATTTTATTTTGGTGCCATTATAAACTTTTTTGAAATTGAATAATCTTATATTTTCCATCTTTTTTCTTATCCGTATTAAAATCATAAATTAATTAGTATATTTAGCTTAAATCTAAATTTATTGACCTATGAAAGGCATTTTAAGCATACTAATTATTTTAATGTATTCTTTTCTGTCTAATGCTCAGAATTATAGCTATGAAGAAAATCTAACCCAATTAGAGGAAAAACTGGATGCCACAAAAAATGTAAATGCTAAGCTTGAAATTTATATGAATATAATAGAACTCAGTTTTCCTGATCATCAGGATAATGTTCTAAAATATGCAAATGAATTAATCCCTTTGGCAGAATCATTAAATAATACCAATGCTCATGCCTTTGGTAATTATTATGTTGGGGAGTATTATTTTAATAAAGATCATTACGAAAAAGCGGATAAATATTATCGAAAAGCTCTACAGTTATATAAATCTTTGGATAATAAAATTCAAATATTACTAATCTATCATAACCTGGGACTTTCAAATCAATATCTTAATAATTACGATGAAGCATTGGTTTTTTACCAGGATGCTGTTAAAATAGCCGAATCTATAGGGAGTAAGGAAAGAGAAGCTGTTAGCTTACACGATATTGGCACCTTATACAACGATCTTGAAAAATATTCTTTTGCTCAGTATTATTATCAAAAGGCTTTAAAAATATACATTGAATTAGATAACACAGAACGTATAGCTGCTATTTATCAAAATTTTGGAGTGCTACATTATAATTGGGGTGATTTTGTTCAGTCCTTGGACTACTATCAAAAGTCATTAAAAATATATGAAGAGTTAAACGATAAACAAAGCATTGCTATTTCGTTAAGTAATATTGGACTTGTATACGAAGAAAGTAAAAATTTCAAAATGGCTTTGGATTATTACCAAAGAGCGCTTATCATTTTTGAAGAAATCGATTTTAAACCTACTTTAGTTTATATTTTTTATAACCTAGGCTCAATATACAGAAATTTAGAGAATTACGATAAGTCAATTGAATATTTTGAAAAAGGATTAGATTTATCTATTGAAATATCAATGAAAGATTATATTTCATATAACTATGAGGCATTATCGGCAATTTATGAAGAAACAGGAAAATATTACGATGCATTAAATTATTACAAAGAATATGTTATTATTAAAGATTCTTTATTTAACGAAGAAAAACACTTGCAAATAAGCGAGTTAGAAGCTGAGTTTCAAACAGCCCAGCACGAAAAGCAAATTGAATTCTTAAAATTAGATCAGGAATTACAAGAATCTAAATTAAAGAAAAAAGAATCGCAAAACTTGATTCTTATCTTAAGTGCTTTCCTTGCTGTAGTCATTGCTTTTATATTATTATTTTTTGCAAGATCACAGAAGAAATTATCAGGGAAATTACAAAATGAAGTAGAAGAAAGAATCAAATCTGAAGAACAATTGAGGTTGATCAAAGAACAATTAGAACTTCGTGTAAAAGAACGAACTGTTGATATTGAAGAGTCTAACAAGAAATTATTAAAAGAGATTGAGGAGCATAAAAGCACAATGAAAAGTCTGGAGCTGGCTAAAAATAAGGCAGTAGAGGCTGATAAAATTAAATCTAATTTCCTGGCAAATATTTCACATGAAATTCGTACTCCTATGAATGCTATTACTGGTTATTCTCAGATGTTAGCATATACAAATATTACTACTAAAAAACGAAACAATTACATTACACTGGTACAGGAAGGATGTGTCAGCTTAACAAATTTAATCGACGATATCGTTGATTTTGCTGCAGTTGAGTCAGGTCAGGCGACCATCGAAAAAAAAGAATTTAATCCACATCCTGTGTTAGAATTCTTATACGATCATTATACCAATGAATTAGTTCGTAAGAAAAAAGAGAATTTAATATTATCCTATGCTAATGAAAATAGTGAAAGTGATTTGCAAATCAATTCTGACCCTTCAAGATTTAAACAAATACTTTCAATACTTATCGATAATGCTTTAAAATTTACCGAAAAAGGCCATATTGAATTTGGATTTACACATCCTAATGAATCTGAAATTCAGTTCTTTGTCCGGGATACTGGAATTGGAATAGATTCAAAAAATTATGACTTGATATTTGAGCGATTCAGACAGGTAGATGATAGTACAACCAAGAAATATGGAGGAACAGGAATAGGTTTATCTGTTGCTAAAAAGTTAACAGAATTGTTGGGGGGGGAAATAACTTTAGAGTCAACTGTTGGAAAAGGATCAACCTTTTTTGTGAAACTACCATTTAATAGCAATCTTGAAGAACCCGGAATATTACAACCAGTTGAGTTCGACTGGAGTGGAAAGGTAATTCTGGTTGCAGAGGATAAAAAAATCAACTTCGAGATTATTAATGAAACACTGAGTATTACAAATGCTCAATTGGTATGGGCTAAAAATGGAAAAGAAGCAGTTCAACAAGTTGAATTAAACCCCAAAATAGACCTTGTGCTGATGGATATTCAGATGCCTGTGATGGATGGTTATGAAAGTACAAGAAGAATCAAAGAGATTACAAAAAATATTCCGGTAATAGCACAAACAGCATATGCTTTACCTCAGGATAGCTACAAGTGTTTTGATGCCGGATGCGATGATTATATTTCAAAGCCAATATCCTTAAATCAGTTCTTGCTGAAATTAAACAAATATCTATCATAAAAAATAAGCTCCCAAAAGGAGCTTATTTTAAAGATGTATTACTGTTTGTCGTATTTTAACTAGTTTATAAAGTAAGCTTTCTAAGTGGTTTAAATGAAGCATATTAGCACCATCAGATTTTGCATTGGCAGGATCAGGATGTGTTTCTATAAATAAACCATCAACACCAACAGCAATACCTGCTTTTGCAACCGTTTCAATTAATTCAGGTTTTCCTCCGGTAACTCCAGAAGATTGATTAGGCTGCTGTAAACTATGAGTAATATCTAAGATGACCGGCTTACCAAGTTTTTGCATCTCTGGAATTCCTCGGTAGTCAATAATTAAATCCTGGTAACCAAACATAGCACCTCTGTCTGTAATCATAACATTCTCATTTCCTGATTCTAGTACTTTATCAATTGCAAATTTCATTGAATCAGGAGCTAAAAACTGACCTTTTTTAATATTCACAATTTTACCTGTTTTTGCTGCTGCAACAAGTAAGTCAGTTTGGCGGCATAAGAAAGCAGGAATTTGAAGCATATCAACATATGCTGCAGCAAGTGCAGCTTCTATTTCAGAATGAATATCAGTTACAATTGGAACTTTAAGCTCTTCACGTACTTTACCTAATATTTTTAAAGCTTTAATATCTCCAATACCTGTAAAAGAATCAAGTCTCGATCTGTTGGCTTTTTTATATGATGCTTTAAAAATAAAGGGAATCTTTAATGAATCTGTAATTTCAATAATCTTTTCAGCAATTTCAAAAACAACTTTTTCACTTTCAACCACACAAGGTCCGGCAAGCAAAAAGAAGTTATTTTGGTCTGTATATTTAATATCAGGAATTTTATCAATCATAGTCACATTTTTAGAATTGAATAATAAGCAACAAAATTAGTAATTATATTTACCTTTCCACTGATTTTGTAAACGTTTTAATATTTCTGTTTCCTTAGCGTTATTTTGAGGTTTGTAAATGACATTTTCCTTAATTTGTTCCGGTAAAAAATTATCTTGTACAAAATTTCCTTCGTAGCTGTGTGCATATTTATAGTTTTTACCGTATCCAATATCTTTCATTAATTTAGTTGGCGCATTTCGAATATGTAAAGGAACACTCAGATCTCCTGTTTTACGAACAAGATGTTGTGCATCATTTATAGCCTGGTATGCAGAATTACTTTTAGGTGATGTTGCCAGGTAAATGGTTGCTTCTGAAAGAATAATACGTGATTCGGGCCAACCTATTTTATTCACAGCATCGAAACAGCTGTTTGCTAAAAGTAATGCATTGGGATTAGCCAACCCGATATCTTCTGATGCCAATATTAATAACCTGCGAGCAATAAACTTTGGATCTTCGCCACCTTCAATCATTCTTGCTAACCAATACACTGCTGCATTTGGATCACTACCACGAATTGATTTAATAAAAGCAGATATAATGTCGTAATGTAACTCACCATTCTTATCGTAAGTAGCAATATTTTGCTGTAAAATTTCAGTGACAACATCGTTGGTTATACTAATTTTATTTTCAGATTTAGCTTTCTCTGTATTAACAACCAGTTCAAGGATATTATATAATTTTCGCGCATCACCACCAGAAAACCTTAATAAAGATTCATATTCTTCAAGTTTTATGTTCAAGTCTTTCAGATATTTATCATCACTTATTGCTTTATCAATAAGGGCAATTAAATCATCTTTTTCTAATGATTTTAATACATAAACCTGAGCACGGGAAAGGAGTGGAGAGATCACCTCAAAAGATGGATTTTCTGTGGTTGCTCCAATTAATATAATGGTACCCTGTTCAACAGCAGCAAGCAATGAGTCTTGCTGAGATTTATTAAATCGATGAATTTCATCAATAAAAAGTATTGGATTAGGAGCATCAAAGAATTGTTGTTTTTTAGCTTTCTCGATAGTTTCTCGTACATCTTTTACACCTGAATGTACTGCACTTAATGTAAAAAATGGTCTGTTTTGCTGGTTGGCAATAATTTTAGCTAAAGTTGTTTTTCCAACGCCGGGAGGGCCCCAAAGTATAAATGAAGGAATATTTCCCGATTCAATAGCTTTGCGCAATATTGCATTTTCTCCTACCAAATGTTTTTGTCCTATATAATCATTTAAAGATTTAGGACGCATTCGATCAGCTAAAGGTTGATTAATTGCCATACACAAACAAATAATTTAATTTGAACATTTTCTTGAAACAAGCGTACAATTAAGGAATTTTGTTGAACATTTAAAAGGCTTTTTCTATTTTTATCATGTATTGTTGATAAAAGAAAATGAATTTGAACGGAACCTTTTAAATTAATTTTTCATCTAATAAATACGAATGTAAGCTATGTAACAAATAACCTATAAAATAAAATCTATGAAAAGGAACAAATTAATTTTAATATCATTTTCAGTAATGATGTTACTAACAAGCTCTATTTTTGCTCAGTTTGGTTCTCTTGGTAAAGTATTATCAACCGGGTCAGACGATGCAGAAAAAATATTCGAAGCATATTTATCGCCTTATGCCAATGGAATGGGGGCAGCATTAAGTACCGGATGGTATAATACCGCAAAGCCTCATAAATTAGGAGGTTTCGATGTAACAGTATCTTTTAATTTAGCTATTATTCCATCAGCAGATCAAACTTATGATGCAAATGATTTGGGATTAGGTGATCCGGCGAATGGATTAACAGTAACTGTTGATGGAACAGAATCGCCAACAGCAGCAGGTAAAAATAAAGCAGGACAGACTTTAACATATAATCAAAATATTCCTATCATTGGAGATGTTCCAATCACAAGTTTTAGCCTTCCTAAAGGAACAGGATTTGCTTATACTCCAATGCCAATGATTCAGGTAGGTGTTGGATTGGTTAAAGAAACAGAATTAAACTTTCGATATTCACCCGATATTGAATGGGGAAACGGAAGTAAAATGGGATTGTGGGGTATTGGATTAAAACATAGTGTTAAGCAATGGATTCCTGCTGTTAAAAAATTACCTCTATTTGATTTGACATTACAAGGAGGATATACTAAACTTAAGTCAACATCTGATTTGAATTTTCAACCATCTTTTTATGATGCTTTTTCAGGTGTAAACGTCATACCAAGTTTTGATCCAAATTATTATTCAAACCAAGAACTTTTATTAGATATTAATAATATTACCGCTAACTTACTTGTTTCCGGAGATTTTAAAATCATTTGTATTTATGGTGGCGTTGGAATTAGTAATTCAAAAGCAGATTTGAAGTTAAAAGGCAATTACCCAATTCCATATATGGAAGGAAATGAGATCCGAGTGTCTGATGAAAACCTTAATAATACTGATCCTATTGATATTACAGTTAAAAGTAATGAAGGTTTAAAACCACGTTTTAATGCAGGTTTTAGATTAAAATTTGCAGTTGTAACCATTAACTTCGATTACACCTATGCCGATTATTCAGTGGCAAGTGCAGGTTTAGGAATTAGCTTTAGATAATAATACAACGAAATAACAATAAAAAACCCGTAAGAATTTCTTGCGGGTTTTTTATTGGCTTAATAGTTGGTTTTTCTACTTGGCCTTTGTAAATTCAGTAATATCGGTTGATATCTTTAATACTTTTAATGGAGATCCGTCTTCATCAAGAATAGGAGTATAGGTTGCAACAAATACATATTTCTTACCTCCAAATTCAACATGATCAGTTTCTTTTTTAGGAATACCATTTCTTAAATCTGCCCAGAACTTCTCAATTTCTTTTTCTTGATTCTTAGTAAGTTCCATATTATCTTTATGATGAGTTCCTACTAATTCATCTCTTGTTGTTCCCACCAATTGTAAATAGTTATCATTTACAGCTATTATATAACCATCAAGATCATATTCAATAACAAGATTTGCAGAGTTAAGTCCATCGAGTAATCCTTGCATCTCAGCGCTTCGACGGGCTGCTTCTTCTTGTGTAGCTTGTAGTTCTTCCATGTTTTGACGCATCTCCTCTTCCTGAGCAGCCATTTCTTCACTTTGTTGTTGTGATTGTTCAAGTAATTGGCTTGTACGTATATTAATCTTTGTTGTTGAAATAGTAGATGCAATACTTTCTCCAACTTCTTCAACAAACTTTATAACATGCGGTTCAAATTCATTAAATCCAGCTAATTCAACAACTCCAAATATTTCATCGTTTACCATCAATGGAACAATTAATAATGCGTTAGGAACAGATTGTCCAAGACCAGAAGTAATACTTATATATTCTTCAGGTAAATCTGTCATGTATATTGTTTTTTGTTCCTGAACACATCGTCCAATTAATCCAACACCAACCTCAATGCGTTTTTCCATGTATTTTCTTCTTTCGTAGGCATAAAATGATAACATCTCAACAAATACATCATTTTTATCATCATCATTAATCATGAAAATACCACCCTGATTAGCATTAATATATTTAACAAGGTTGCTGATAATATGATAGGAGAATTCCTGCATATCATCGTTATTCTGACGTAATATTTCACCAAATTTAGCTAAACCCTGGGTTGCCCAATTTTGTTTTTGATCTTCAAGTTTTCGCTCAGTTTCCTGCTCTTTGGCAATCTTTAAACTTTGTCGCATTTCGAGCAATGAGTTACCTAGTACATCCTTATCGCTTAATAAATCGAATTCCTGATCAAGATTTCCTTTACCAATTTCAAGCGCAAATTCAGCCGTTTTATTCAGTCCATCAATTAAAGTATTAACAGAATGAGCCATTTCACCAATTTCGTCTTGTGTTTTAACCGATGTTTTTTTAGATTCATCAATATCGCCTGTAGCTAAATCTTTTAGAATTTTAGTAGTTCTAACCACGGGTCTTGAAATACTATGTGCAATGATCCAGATGATAGCTGCTGTAAGTATTAATCCAATAAACCCAACTAATATTGAATTTCTCAGGGTCGCTTTTTCTTCAGCCATGATTACATCAACAGGTACAGCAAAACCAAAAGACCAAGGAGTAGGTGAATTCCCAATATAAACAGGAGCATAGGATGTCCAGTACTCTTTTCCATCAAGACCTTTTTTGGCACTTGAGTATTCTTTTCCATTTTGAACAATATCTAAAATATCCACTTCATTATTGGTGTAATCTTGAATAAATTGACCTACCAATTCATCATTATCATGTGCTACAAATTGTCCATTATAAGCTACTAAAAATGCATAACTTCCTTCAATTGGGTGAATATCCTTAATTAAATCCTGAAAACGTTCTAATGATAAATCTAAACCAGGAGTTCCAACTGATTTACCATCAATTACTATTGGAAGAGCCACGCTAGTCATTAATATTTCCTCTTCACCTTCATTATAAGTAAAATAATATGGGTCCATGACATATTCGTCCTGTTTTTCTAAGATGTCGTAATAGGCTCCCTTGGTAAACCCCGGTGCTGTATCTACTAATTCTTCTTTATAAATAATTTGATCATTCATCCGGTAATAGGTTAACCTTTGTCGACCATGCGGTTTTTCCCAATCAGGCCAAATGGCACTTAATTCTAAGTTATACCAAGATGAAAGAAAATTTGGGTTTTCTATTAAGATATGTTCAATCATTTCTTTTAAAATATTTTTCATCTGATCAGGAGGGAGATTTTTATAAATTTTCGACACATTAGCCAAAGCCCTGGTCATATTCATGTCAACACTTAGATCCGCTTTTACATAGTTTGCATATTCTCGAGCATAAGTATTGGTTAATTCTTTCGCGTTATTATATGCAATATTGCTTAATTTTATACTTACATATCCTAAAGCTAGGGCATAAATCACTAAGGATGCTGTAAGGATGTATACCAGCATTTTGGTTTTTAAGTTCATCTTAATTTTCATATGTCGAAATATTTTGATGTTTAGGTAATTAAATGTTTCTAATGTAAGATCTCATAGTTATTTCAAGTTCACAATGTATGAAAAAAAAACGATTTTATAAAACTTTTCAACTAGAATGAGAGGTGTACTCTAAGGATGACAAATTACATTCAGATGAAGTTAGTTGAAATATTTATTGCATAAATAAACTAAGAATCCGTATTTTTGTTTTCCAGAATAAATCTATTAAACTAAAAATTATGAAATTATTAGATGGAAAAACTGCAATAGTTACTGGTGCTGCCAGAGGTATTGGTAAAGCGATTGCTATTAAGTTGGCAGAACAAGGTGCTAATATTGCATTCACCGATTTAGAATATAACGATGCAGCAAAAGAAGTAGAAAAAGAATTGCAGTCTTTTGGTGTTAAAGCAAAAGGATATGCATCGGATGCAAGTAAATTTGAAGAAACACAAAATCTTGTGGATGACATTCAAAAAGAATTTGGAAGTGTTGATGTATTGGTAAATAATGCGGGTATCACCATGGATACCTTGATGATGAGAATGACAGAACAACAGTGGGATACTGTAATAGCTGTGAATCTAAAGTCGGTATTTAATTTTACCAAAGCAGCACAGAAGTATATGTTAAAACAAAAATCGGGATCAATTATTAATATGAGCTCTGTTGTTGGTGTTAGTGGAAATGCAGGTCAAGCAAATTATTCAGCATCGAAAGCAGGGATTATTGGTTTTACTAAATCAGTTGCTAAGGAGGTTGGATCAAGAAATATTCGTTGTAATGCTATTGCTCCTGGTTTTATTATCACTGAAATGACAGGTAAATTACCTGAAGATGTTGTAAAAGGATGGACACAGCAAATTCCATTACGTCGTGGTGGTACTCCTGAAGATGTTGCTAATACTACCTTGTTTTTGGCATCTGATTTATCAGCCTATGTTAGTGGACAAGTTATTAATGTGTGTGGAGCAATGAATACTTAGTAGATAATTAATCTAAATAAATATGAAAGCACTTATTTAAAATAATAGGTGCTTTTTTTATGCTTAATGGTATTATTTTTGATATATAATATTTTTATTTATTTTGAGTTTCTTAGTAGAATTAAATTATCAATGAATGAAATATCGTTTACATCTTCTTATTTTAGGAATATTGGTTATAATTATTCAAAGTTGCCAGCCATTAACATCTATACAAATTGAAACTATTGTACCTGCTTCTATAGATTTTCCAGGCAATTTTAATAAAGTTGTGTTTGTTAATTTGGAATCAGATATAAATAATGATGAAAAAAAAGATACACTACTATACAATATTATAACACAGGAGATGAGTTATGGATTTATGGATGCTATTCAGTATTCTGCTGGTGTAGATTCGTCAAGATTTTTATTTGTAAGAGGATTTCCAGATAGAGAAACATTATATATAGACGATACTATATCATGGAAATATTTAGAGAAAATATCTGGTAATAGCAATGCAGATATATTTATTATTCTTGATTCTTTAAATATGTCAATGATTAGTGATGTTGTTACAGAGTATAATTATTACCCCATGGAGTATTATATGTATAGAGAATTAGTTGTAAATATTTATTGGAGTGTTTATGATTTAATTGATCGAAGAAAACTTGACCAGTTTTACTATAATGACACTTTATTATGGGATTCAGAAGGATATATAAAGGAAGAGGTTGAAAAGAAAATGCCAAGTGTTGAGCGAATTATTCGTGAAGCAAGTTATTTTGCAGCTGCTGATTATGCCAATAGAATATTTCCGGGATGGAAGACTGAATATCGATATTATTATCAGTTAGGAAATAAGGATTTTAAGAAAGCCTCAGAATTCGTTAAAAGTAACAATTGGGAAAGTGCCGCTGAAATCTGGAAAAATTATGTAGATGATCTAGATAAAGAAATTGCTAGCAGAGCATGTTTTAATATGGCTTTTGCAAGAGAAATGCAGGGGAAGTTAGAACTAGCATTAGCATGGGCAGAAAAATCAAAAGAAATTAAAAATAAAACCAGAACAAGATATTACATTTCTCAGTTAAAAACCAGGCAAAAAGAACAAAAGAAACTTCAAAAACAGATTTATTAATTCAAATAAACAGTTTAAAAGAGCCTTTTTATTAATTTTGAAGCTCAATTTTCAAAATTAATATTTATGTATCAAACGATTTTTTACATTATAATTGGAATCTTAATATTTGATTATCTCCTTGATCAATTTCTTGACTATCTAAATGCCACCAAGAGAAGTTCAGTGTTGCCATCAGAATTGAAAGGGATCTATGATGATGAAAAGTATAAGAAATCGCAGGATTACGATAAGGTAAATCATAAATTTTCAATTTTAACAAGTAGTTTTAATCTTTTATTAATACTGGTATTCTTATATCTTTCAGGTTTTGCTTTTGTCGATGAAGTTGCACGATTTTATACTTCAAATTCAATTTTAGTTGCATTAATATTTTTTGGAGTGATTATGTTTGCTTCTGATATTATACATATTCCATTTAATATTTATGACACTTTTGTAATTGAAGAAAAATTTGGTTTTAATAAAACAACTCCTAAAATATTTATTCTGGATAAAATAAAAGGTTGGTTTATTGCTGCAATTATAGGGGGTGGATTATTATCCCTCATTGTGTGGTTTTACAATACCGTTGGTCAAAATTTCTGGATATATGCGTGGATCGCAGTGAGTTTATTTTCCATTTTCATGACCATGTTTTATACATCTTTCATTGTTCCTTTGTTTAATAAGTTAAAACCATTAGAAAATGGAGAATTAAAAGATGAAATCACTAATTTCTGTTCAAAAGCTGAATTTAAACTAGATAATGTTTATGTTATTGATGGCTCAAAAAGAAGTACTAAAGCCAATGCATATTTTTCAGGTCTTGGGAAACGAAAGAAGATAGTATTATTTGATACTTTAATAGAGAAATTAAGCAAAGAAGAGATTGTTGCAGTACTGGCTCATGAAATTGGTCATTATAAGAAAAAACACACCTTAATAGCTGTGTTTTCTTCTATCATTCAAACAGGACTTACCTTATATATATTATCATTATTTGTTGGCAATCCTATTTTATCAAAAGCATTAGGTTCTGAAATTCCAAGCTTTCACTTAGGCTTAATTACGTTTGGTTTTTTATATAGTTCAATATCAACCATTATAGGATTATTTATGAATGTAATATCTCGCAAGAATGAATATGCAGCCGATCAGTTTGCTTCTGAAAACTATAAAGTAATACATTTGCAAAATGCACTTAAAAAGTTATCAGTAAATAACTTATCTAACTTAACGCCGCATCCCTTGTATGTATTTTTTAATTATTCACATCCAACTTTATTGCAACGTTTAAAATTTATTGAGAAATATAATTAAAATGAAAGCGGAAATTATAACTATTGGAGATGAGATTTTAATTGGCCAAACCATTGATACCAATTCAGCCTGGATGGCAAATGAGTTAAATTTAATTGGAATTGATATTGTTAGAATTACCTCTATATCAGATAAAAAGAATGAAATATTTAAAGCCTTGGATAATGCAAAGCAAGAGGCTGAATTGATATTAATAACAGGTGGATTAGGTCCTACAGATGACGATCTTACGAAGAAATCTTTAGCAGCATATTTTAATACTAAACTTGTGCAAAATAAAGAGGTATTAAAACATATTGAGCAATTTGTTATTAAACGTAAAGCTGCCATGAACGAGCGAAATATTCGTCAGGCAGATGTTCCAGAGAGTTGCCAAGTAATTAAAAATGAAATTGGCACAGCTCCCGGAATGTTATTTGAAGATGATGGAAAAACATTTATTTCTATGCCTGGGGTGCCTTTCGAGATGAAAACCATGATGAGTAAGTATATCATTCCTGATTTAGCTAAAAAAAGAGGTGACCTTCAGATTATACATAAAGTTGTTCTTACACAGGGATGGCCCGAATCTAAACTTGCGGAGTTTTTAGAAGATTGGGAAAGTAATTTGCCGGAGCAAATTGCTTTGGCTTATTTGCCATCGCCCGGAATGATTAAACTGAGATTAACAGCAAAAGGAAATAATAAAGAACAATTGCAAGATCTTATTGATGACAGCGTAGAAAAACTAAAAGTAATAATACCGGATATCATTTTTGGATTTGATTCAGAAAAGCTAGAAGAATCTATAGGGGAAATGCTTATCGCACAAAATAAAACCATAAGCACTGCAGAAAGTTGTACTGGAGGAAATATTGCTCATTTAATTACTTCTATTTCTGGCAGTTCAGCATATTTTAAAGGGGCTGTGGTGGCATATTCTAACGAGATAAAAGAAAATATTTTAAATGTAAGTAAAAGTAATATAGATAATTATGGTGCCGTAAGTAAACAAGTAGTTGAAGAAATGGCACAAGGAGTTTTGAAGCTTTATAAAACTGATTTTGCAGTTGCAACTTCAGGAATTGCAGGGCCTACAGGAGGAACAGAAGAAAAACCTGTTGGTACGACCTGGATTGCGGTTGCAGGAAAAGATCGGGTTATTTCGGAGAAGTTTATCTTTGGTGATCATCGTCAAAGAAACATTCAAAGAGCTTCGTTAACTGCTCTGAATATGCTTAGAAAGCTTATATTAGGTAAAGAAATGTAATTTTTTATTAAATTTATTGTTAAAATATTTGAATAATTGAATAAAAATCACGTATTTTGCCATCTGTTTGAGAAAATTGAGATAAAAAATCAAAATAAAATGTCACGAATCTGTCAAATAACTGGAAAGAAAGTAATGGTTGGAAACAATGTTTCCCACTCAAAGAGGAGAACTAAGAGAAGATTCTACCCGAATTTATTAAATAAAAAGTTTTATTTAGAAGAAGAAGATCGTTGGGTAACACTTAAAGTTTCTGCTTCAGGAATGAGAACAATTACTAAAAAAGGCTTAAAAGTTGCCTTAAAAGAAGCTAAAGAAAAAGGTTTTATCGCTAACTATTAAAACAAAGGGGGCTAGAAAATGGCATCAAAAAAAGGTAATAGAATTCAGGTAATTATGGAATGTACTGAGCATAAAGAATCAGGAATGCCTGGAACTTCTAGATATATTACTACAAAGAATAAAAAGAATACTACTGATAGATTAGAGTTAAAAAAATATAACCCTATTCTTAAGAAAGTAACAGTTCATAAAGAAATAAAATAATAAGTTATGGCTAAGAAAGCAGTTGCAAGTTTACAAACCGGTGCTGGAAGAAATTATACAAAATGTATAAAAATGGTAAAATCAGAAAGAGGATACCAGTACGTTGAAGAAATGGTGCACAACGATAACCTAAAAGAATTTTTCGCTAAAAAGAAATAATTCAATTAAAGATACGATATATTAAAAGCTTTCTTTTCAAAGAAGGCTTTTTTTATTTATGTATTCGCGATTTTTGTATTAAATTTAGCAGCTGATATCCATAAATTTAGAATTTAAGCAGATGGGAACGTTTGGTATTTTTTCAAAAGAAAAGAAAGAGACTTTAGATAAGGGACTGGAGAAAACAAAAGAAAGTGTTTTTAAGAAGCTATCTCGTGTTGTTGCAGGAAAATCAAAAGTTGATGATGAAGTTCTTGATAATTTGGAAGAGGTTTTAATTTCTTCTGATGTGGGTGTTGATACTACATTAAAAATTATTGAACGAATTGAGGACAGGGTTTCAAAAGATAAATATCTAGGAGCAGAAGAATTAAATATTATCTTAAAAGAAGAGATTGCTTTATTGCTCGAAGAAAATAATGCAACGGATATTGATTTGTCATTTAGTGCTACAGATGGACCATATGTAATCATGGTTGTTGGTGTTAATGGTGTTGGAAAGACTACTACCATTGGAAAATTAGCACATCAATTTAAAGGCTTAGGTAAGAAAGTTTATTTGGGAGCTGCTGATACATTTAGAGCAGCTGCTGTAGATCAGTTAACTATTTGGGCAGATCGAGTAGGAGTACCAATTGTAAAACAAAAAATGGGATCGGACCCTGCTTCTGTTGCATACGATACGCTTTCATCGGCAAAAGCAAATAATGCAGATATTGTAATTATTGACACAGCCGGTCGTTTACATAATAAAGTAAACTTAATGAATGAGCTTGGAAAGATTAAGAAAGTGATGCAAAAGGTTATCCCAAATGCTCCTCATGAAATATTACTTATTTTAGACGGATCAACAGGACAGAATGCTTTTGAGCAAGCGAAACAGTTTACTAATGTTACAGATGTAACAGCTTTGGCACTTACTAAATTAGATGGAACGGCTAAAGGTGGTGTTGCCATTGGCATTTCAGATCAGTTTAAAATTCCTGTAAAATATATCGGAATTGGTGAAGGAATGGAAGATTTACAAGTGTTTAATAGAAAAGAATTTGTTGATTCTCTATTTTCAAATTAAGAGAATATCTAAATAAAATGAATAGCCTGTGGATATTTTCACAGGTTTTATTGTATGCATATGAAAACAAAAGCTTCAAAAACAGTTAATATTATTACTTTAGGTTGTTCTAAAAATTTGGTCGATTCAGAGTCATTAATGCGACAGTTAAAATCCAATGGTTTTAAAATACTACATGATTCGAATGAACCCACAGAAATTGTAATCATTAATACTTGTGGTTTTATTAATGATGCTAAACAAGAATCCATTGAGACTATCTTGCAGTTTGAAGAATTAAGGACTTCCAGACAAATTGAGAAGTTACTTGTTTTTGGATGCTTATCTGAGCGTTATAAAGAAGAGTTAGAGCAAGAGATACCTGTGGTTGATCAATACTTTGGAGTGTATGATTTACAAGAATTGGTAGAGTCGGTTGGTGGGCACTATAAAAAGGAGCTTGTTGGAGAAAGAATGTTGACCACTCCTAAACATTATGCTTATTTAAAAATATCGGAAGGCTGTGATCGAACGTGTTCATTTTGCGCTATCCCTTTAATAAAAGGAAAACATCAATCAAGACCGATTGAAGATTTGGTGAACGAAGCTAAGTTTTTAATCAAAAAAGGAGTAAAGGAAATTATCTTAATTGCCCAGGATTTATCCTATTATGGTATTGATATTTACAAAGAGTTTAAGTTAGCCGAATTAATTGATCGTCTATCGGATCTAAAGGGTTTAAAATGGCTTCGATTACATTATACTTTTCCTGCAAAGTTTCCGAGAGATGTAATCCAGGTTATTAAATCAAAATCAAATATTTGTAAATACCTCGATATTCCTGTTCAACATATTAGCTCTAAGATATTAAAAGATATGCGAAGGGGAATCAATAAAGAACAAACCTATGATTTAATTGATTATTTCAGAAAAGAAATTCCTGATTTAGCTTTAAGAACAACATTATTGGTTGGTCATCCTGGTGAAACAGACGAAGATTTTAATGAATTAATTGAGTTTGTTCGTTTTGCTAAGTTCGAAAGACTTGGAGTGTTTACCTATTCTGAAGAGGAAAATACTTATTCGGCACAGAATTTCAAAGATGATATTCCATTTTCTATTAAGCAAGCAAGAATGGATGAGATTATGGAAATTCAACGCGGAATTTCGAATGATCTTAATGTTGAAAAAAGAGGAAAAAAGTTTGAAGTAGTTATTGATAGGACAGAGGCAGACTATTATGTTGGAAGAACAGAGTTTGATTCTCCTGAAGTAGATAATGAAGTGATCATAAAAACAGAAAAGACTTTAAAAATTGGAAACTTCTATAAAGTGAAAATAAAAAGTGCCGGGGATTTTGACTTGGTAGGAGAGTTGGCTTAATCAGATATCATTTTGTTCCTAACTATTGGGATATCCAAGAATATAGAGCTAAAAATAAAAGTTGCCTGTACTTCGATAAACTCAGCATGACAACTTTTATTTAATAATCTAGTTTTTATACTATTTCTTTTGCTGCTTTAATAGCACTATCGTAATCTGGTTCATGCGTTCCTTCAGGAACATATTCAACATATTTAACCGTATTATTTTTATCAATAACAATAACACCACGTGCAATTAACCGGAATTCTTCCATTAAGAATCCATATTTAGTTGCGAAATCAAGGTTTTTATGATCAGATAAGGTAATCAAATTGTCGATTCCTTCTGCACCACAAAATCGCTTTAATGCAAATGGTAAATCATTCGATATAGCAAGAATGACAATATCATCGCTTAAACCCGAAGCTTCTTTGTTAAAAGTATGCGCTTGTTTTGAACAAACACCTGTATCAATAGATGGAAATAAAGAAAGAATTTTTACTTTACCATCAAAATCAGACAGTTTAATTTGCTCCAGGCTATTATTTAATACTGTAAAATCTACAGCTTTATCATTTACTTTTATTTCATTACCAATAAGTGTTACAGGATTGCCTGCAAATGTTACTTTTGAATTATTCTTTTCCATTTTAAATTATTTTATATTAAAAAACCTTACTTGTAACAGGTAAAGTAAGGTTTTGTTTAATTATTCTGAATCTTTTTTATCTTTTTCTTTTTTGGATTCCGGAAGAGCAGCTTTTTCTCCTTTTTTGGGATTAATCTTGATCTCGTCCTTCTCTTTATCATAATCCACCTGTAGAATATCGCCTTGTTTTAAGCTCGATTTAATAATAGCTTCTGCCATAGGATCTTCCAAATATTTCTGGATAGCTCGTTTTAATGGACGAGCACCAAAATCAGGATCAAATCCTTTCTCTGTGATATAATCTTTTGCCGTATTTGTCAATTCAATTTGATAACCTAGAGTCTTAATTCTATTGAATAATCCTATCAGTTCAATATCAATGATCTTATAAATATCTTCTTTTGTTAATGAATTAAAGATGATGATATCATCCAAACGATTAATAAATTCAGGAGCAAAAGATCTTTTTAATGCGTTCTGTATTACACTTTTAGCGTGTTGACTAGCAGATTCTTGCTTTGCTCGAGTTGAGAAACCAACACCTTGACCAAAATCTTTCAATTGACGACTTCCAATGTTTGAAGTCATGATGATGATGGTATTTCTAAAATCAATTCTGCGACCTAAGCTATCCGTTAGCTGTCCTTCATCTAATACTTGTAATAATAAATGGAATACATCGGGGTGTGCTTTTTCTATTTCATCCAATAAAATAACGGAATAGGGTCTTCTTCGAACTTTCTCTGTAAGCTGACCACCTTCTTCGTAGCCAATATATCCCGGAGGAGCTCCTACTAAGCGAGATACAGAGAATTTTTCCATGTATTCACTCATATCCATACGGATGAGATTGTCAACACTATCAAATAGATATAAAGCAAGAATTTTTGCCAATTGGGTTTTTCCAACACCGGTAGGTCCTAAGAAAATAAACGAACCAATAGGTTTGTTTGGATCTTTAAGTCCAGCGCGGTTACGTTGAATGGATTTCACTATCTTAACAATGGCATCATCCTGACCGATGACATTTTTCTTGAGTTCATCACCCATCTTCATGAGACGTGTTCCTTCTGCCTGAGCAATTCGTTGAACCGGAACACCAGTCATCATAGCAACAACTTCAGCCACTTCTTCTTCCGATACTGTTTCTCGGTTTTTTACCAGTTCTTTTTCCCAATTTTCTTTTTCCTTATCCAGGCTATCCATTAATCGCTTTTCATTATCCCTGAAGTTAGCTGCTAGTTCAAAATTCTGATTTTTTACAGCTGAGATCTTTTCTTTTCGAACATCTTCAATTTGTTTTTCAAGTTCGATGATCTTATTAGGAACAATAATGTTTGATATATGAACTCTTGACCCAGACTCATCTAAAGCATCAATGGCTTTATCAGGTAAATGTCGATCGCTGATATATCGCATGGTTAATTTTACACATGCTTCAATAGCATCATCTGTATAATTTACATTATGATGATCCTCATAACGGGTTTTAATGTTATGTAATATTTCAATGGTCTCTTCTTGGGTTGTAGGATCAACCATGATTTTCTGGAAACGACGCTCCAAGGCACCATCTTTTTCAATATGTTGTCGGTATTCATCGAGTGTGGTTGCTCCAATACATTGAATTTCCCCCCGTGCTAAGGCCGGTTTTAGCATATTGGCAGCATCCAGAGATCCTGTAGCACCTCCGGCTCCAACAATAGTATGAATCTCATCGATAAATAAAATGATATTGCTTGATTTTCCTAATTCATTCAAAATGGCTTTCATACGTTCCTCAAATTGGCCACGATATTTTGTTCCAGCAACAATTGAAGCTAAATCTAAGGTAATTACCCTTTTGTCGAATAATACCCGTGATACTTTACGTTGAGTAATGCGTAATGCCAGTCCTTCAACAATAGCAGATTTACCAACACCAGGTTCACCAATGAGTACAGGATTATTTTTCTTACGTCGGCTAAGAATTTGTGCTAAACGCTCAATTTCCTTTTCTCTTCCTACAATAGGGTCCAGCGCATTATCTTCTGCCGCTTTTGTTAAATCAATACCAAAATTATCTAAGACCGGAGTGTCAGATTTTGATTTTTGACTTGATTGTTGGGAGCTTCCTCCTGATCCTTTTCCCGATCCGAAAGGCATTTCGTTTTCTTCGTCTTCAAATTCAGCTCTTGCTTCAGGTTGGTGATTTTCCATTTCTGTTCTTATATTTTGATAATCTACATGTTGTTCTTCAAGCATTTGCGTAACCACACTATTTTCATCCTTTAGGATAGATAATAACAAGTGTCCTGTATTGATGGTTGAACTGTTAAAAGATTTTGCTTCAAGATAAACCAACTTTAAGGCCCTTTCTGCTGTTTTGAATAAAGGAATATTATCTGTATCCGCAATGTTTAGGTTTTCTTCGGAACGAATTCTATATTCAATTGATTTTTTTAGCCTGTTAAGGTCTATATTTAAATTCTCAAGTATAGTAATAGCAATTCCTTCTCCTTCTCTTAAAATACCAAGAAGTAAATGTTCTGTGCCAATATACGCATTCCCAAGTCTTACAGCTTCTTCCTTACTATAACTTAAAACATCTTTGATTCTTTGTGAAAATTTTGCATCCATATTGTATATCGTAAAATTTATAAGGATTGATCATTTAAAATATTAAACAAAATTAATATATCAATAATTAAAAATAAAATAAATAAACCATTTCTCATATTTATATATAAAAATATAATTCGAGAGGATGATGAATAGCTTAAGATGACTCTAAAACAAATTAATAATCAGCTTGTTCGTAAAAGGAAAAGAAAGTTATCATAATTGTTAATAAAAAAGGTATGTTATGAACAGAAATATGTTGAAAAAACGGCATGATATCTTTAAAATTATTCGTTTAAAAAAGGCTATTTTAGTACTTTTGTATGAATTTTAAAAATGGATAAAAAAACAATTTAATACCTTTATATATGGCAGAAGGAGAAAGAATAGTTAAGATTAATATTGAAGAGGAGATGAAATCGGCCTACATTGATTATTCCATGTCGGTTATTGTTTCGAGAGCCTTACCTGATGTGCGAGATGGTTTTAAACCAGTGCACAGAAGAGTTTTATTTGGTATGTCAGACTTAGGATTGACATCCGGTAAATCATATAAAAAATCAGCCAGAATTGTGGGAGAGGTGCTGGGTAAGTATCATCCACACGGAGATTCATCGGTTTATGAAGCGATGGTTCGAATGGCTCAGACATGGTCCTTACGTTATCCATTGGTTGACGGACAAGGAAACTTTGGTTCAGTTGATGGTGACAGTCCTGCTGCAATGCGTTATACCGAAGCACGATTAAAGAAAATATCAGAAGAAGTTTTAAAAGATCTTGATAAAAATACAGTTGATTTTCAATTAAACTTTGATGATTCATTGCAAGAACCAACTGTTTTACCAACCAGAATTCCTACTTTATTAGTAAACGGAGCTTCTGGTATAGCAGTAGGTATGGCTACCAATATGCCACCACATAACTTATCAGAAGTGATAGATGCAACAATTGCATACATCGATAATAATGATATTGAAATTCCTGAATTGATGAATTATGTAAAAGCACCGGATTTTCCTACAGGAGGTATCATTTATGGATATCAGGGAATAAAAGATGCTTTTGAAACAGGTAGAGGAAGAATAGTCGTTCGATCGAAAACTGAAATTGAAACCGAAGCCAATGGAAGGGAACGGATTATTGTTACTGAAATCCCTTACATGGTTAACAAGGCTGAATTGATCAAAAAAACGGCCGAATTGGTTAATGAAAAGAAAATTGAAGGAATTACAAATATTGCTGATGAATCGGATCGAAATGGAATGCGAATTGTTTACGATATTCGAAAAGATGCCATTGCAAATGTTGTTTTAAATAAGTTATTTAAATATACTCAATTACAAACTTCGTTTAGTGTTAATAATATTGCATTGGTTAATGGCAGACCTAAAACATTAAACCTAAAGCAGCTCATATCATATTTTGTAAAGCACAGACACGAGGTGGTTGTTCGCAGAACGCAATATGAATTAGATCAGGCAGAGAAGAGAGCACATATCTTAGAAGGATTGATCATTGCGAGTGATAACATTGATGAAGTAATTAAAATTATCCGTGCATCTAAAAGCCCTGATGAAGCTCGAGAAAGCTTAATGGAACGATTCAGCTTAACCGATATACAGGCTAGAGCTATTGTTGAGATGAGATTACGTCAGTTAACTGGTCTTGAGCAAGATAAGTTACGAGCAGAATTTGAAGAAATCAAGAAGCTGATAGAACATTTACGTTCTATTCTTGCAGATGAAGCTATGCGAATGAACATCATTAAAGAGGAGCTAATTGATGTAAAAGATCATTATGGTGATGAAAGAAGAACTGATATTGTTCCTGATGAAGGTGAATTTAATCCTGAAGATTTTTATGCTGATGAAGATATGGTGGTAACCATGTCGCACATGGGATATATCAAACGTACTCCGGTAACAGAATTTAGAACTCAGAACAGAGGAGGTGTTGGAGCTAAAGGAAGTACTACCAGGGATGAAGATTTTCTTGAATATATGTTCATAGCTTCGATGCATAATACCATGTTGTTCTTTACTGAAAATGGGAAATGTTTCTGGTTGAAAGTATATCAAATTCCGGAAGGAACACGAAGCTCGAAAGGTAGAGCTATCCAGAATCTGATCAATATTGAAGCTGAAGACAAAGTAAAAGCCTTTATTAATGTGAAGAGCCTGGATGATAAAGAGTACATTGAGAATAATTATATTGTGATGTGTACTAAGAAAGGGATTATTAAGAAAACAGCCCTGGAAGCTTATTCCCGTCCACGACAAAATGGAGTCAATGCTATCACAATCAAAGAAGGTGACCAACTGATTGAAGTTAAATTAACAGATGGGAAAAGTGATATCATACTTGCTTCACGAGAAGGTAAAGCCATCCGATTTAATGAACAAAATGTTCGTTCGATTGGAAGAACAGGAGCAGGTGTTCGTGGTATTAGCCTTTCTAAATCCGATGATGAAGTAGTAGGAATGGTATGGGTCGAAGAAGATGATCATGAAATATTGGTGGTTTCGGAAAAAGGATTTGGTAAACGATCCAGCATTGATGATTACCGCATAACCAATAGAGGGGGGAAAGGAGTGAAGACCTTAAATATTACCGAGAAAACTGGTAAATTGATTGCCATTAAGGGAGTAAATGACGATATGGATTTAATGATCATTAACAGATCAGGAATTACCATTCGTTTAGCAGTTTCTGATTTAAGAGTAACAGGTAGAGCAACACAAGGAGTGAGGTTAATCAACCTAAGAAATGATGATATGATTGCTGCTGTTACTCAGGTTACCAAAGATGATGAAGAAGTGCTTACGGAAGAAGCAGTATCTACTGACCTGAATGCGGATCAAGATACCAATGATCATGCAACAGACACAGAGACAGCTGCAGAATAGACTTTATTTTCGGTATAAAATTTGAGATAAACTAAATATATTATATTTTTGGAAAAATTAAATTAATAAACCTAAATAACTAAACATTATGAAAATGAAAAAGATATTTTTAACTACAATATCAGTTGCTTTTGCGATGTTATTCATAGTTAATAATGTAGAAGCACAAAAAAAGTATGTGAATAAAGCTCAGATTTGGGCTGAAAGCGGAGAAAAACTAGATACCGCTTTAGGAGCAATTCAATTTGCTGAAACACAAGAAAAAACAAAGGAATGGGCTAAAACTTATTATGTGAAAGGATTGGTCTATGATGCGATTGCAACTTCAGATGATGATAATTTTAAAAATCTTTGTGAAGATCCTACCGTAAAGGCATTTGAAAATTACAAGAAAGCCTATGGAATGGATGGATCAAATATGTTTAAAAGTGCAATGGATATGAAATTCCTAACGATGGCTAATTCTTTTATAAATCTTGGAGTTCAGGCTTATAACGAGGAAAACTATCAGAATGCGTTCAAGTATTTTGAAAAAAGCCTTGAAGTAAAAGAAATGGAGGTATTTGGTGGTGAAATTGATACTGCTGTAATGTTTAATGTTGCTTTAACTGCTCAAAGAATTAAAGAATATGATAAAGCGGTTGAATATTATAATAAGATAATATCTTATAATTATGGAGGAGGAGATGTAATTTCTTTATTAGCAGGGTGTTACAAGGATATGGGAGATTCAGATAATTATATAAAAACTTTAAAAGAAGGATTTGAAAAATATCCATCCAATCAAGCATTAATGGGTGGTATCATTAATTATTATTTAATCGAAGCAGAAAATGCTGAAGAAGCATTTAAATATTTAGCTTTGGCAAGAGAATCTGAACCAAATAATCCTGAGTTTTATTCAGCAGAAGCACATTTATATGATAAAACAGGAGATACGGAAAAAGCAATTGAAAGATATAAAAAAGCAATAGAAATAGATCCTAACTTCTTTGAAGCTTATTATAATCTTGGAGTTCTATATTTTAACGAAGGTGTTGAGTTAACAGATGAAGCAAATAAGATTACAGATAATAAAAAGTACGAAGAGGCTAAAACAGTAGCTGATAATAAATTTATGGAGTCATTACCATATATTGAAAAATCTCACGAATTAAAACCAGATGATGCTAGTATCATGTCAACCTTAAAAACATTATATTATCGTTTGAAAACAACCAATCCTGAGTTGGAAAGTAAATACGAAGAGATTTCAAAAAAAATGGAATAATATAAAAAAAGGGAGGTTATTAGAATCTCCCTTTATTATAAATATACAATTTAACATAATATAAATTATAGGACTAATACCAGCAAATTGCTTTTCGGTGGTTTAAATGGAAATTACGCTTAGCTCTGCTAATTAATATAAAATTAGATTTCGGAAAACTTGTTGTTCGAAATCGTCTCAATTTTATGTTAAAGTAATTTACATTTATTTCCATTCCCTAAAATTGTTTACGCAATTTGCACCCAACCCTAAAACCAAATTCGTCAGCTATAATTCTATATTATGTCTCCACTTCGTTTCGCCCTTCGGGTAAATAGCAATATTTTTTCTCAGGATTCTAATATTCCGGATAATATTACAGTTTGTTTTTAAATATTGAATTCTAAGCTGTTTATTTGTGAGAAACCATTTTTCTGGGTAATTATGCAATAGAAATGCAAATATTCGATTCTCGGGCAGTTAATACCCATACTTGTCCTATAATTATTCGCTAACGCTCATGAGATCGCTTTGCTTAGTTAGTCATTATTTTAAATAGCCGCTTCGGCTAAGCTAAAATTTGCTTTTATGAATTAATTTTAATTGTAAGCAAATTGTCCAACGCTTTGCAAACGCTCAACCAATAATTTATTTCTTTTTTGCCAGCCCGCAAGAAAAATTCTTTGCTGACCCACAACAAGAGTATTTACAAATTCTCCCGATATTAAGTTTTTGTTGCTTTTATATCTAAAAGCTTACAAAACTATAATCGGGATCAGTTTGCAATACACTTGTTTTTCCTGACACACTTTTATGATTTATAATGTTCTTTTTACCTTGATGCAAAAAGAACCAAAAAGATCAATGCAAAACGATGCTTCAGCGCGCTGGACTTGCACTACTGTGCTTGAAACCATCGGCATTATACATTTGTAACCAACTGCCATCAGTCCATCTTTTATGCTAAATTTCCAGTCCTACTCTTACGCATGGCTCGCCGTTTTGCACTCCTGACGCGCTATTCAGCATACTAAGAGATTCTATTTAACATAATAATAAGATATTAAATGTTTGCTTTGATCTGATTAATAAGAAGTTCCAACCTATTTGTCCTGCTTTTCTTAGACTTTATTTCACATTCCCAAACAATAAAGACTTTCCAACCCATTTTTTCGAGAACTTCCCTATTTTTTCCATCCCTTATTTTATTATCTGATATTTTTTTAGTCCAAAACTCTTTCCTTGTTTCCGGAAGTTTAGCAGCTTTGCAATTATGATTGTGCCAAAAACAGCCATGGACAAATACAATGGATTTGTATTTAGGTAGAACTATATCAGGTTTGCCTGGTAAATTGGATATATTTTTTCGATATCTAAAGCCCTTTGAGAATAAGAACTTTCGTACAATAATTTCCGGTTTTGTTTCTTTTCCGGAAATTTTGGACATTAAATTACTTCGTTGTTCTCTTTTATAAATATCAGTCAATTGTTTATGATATGTTCAATATATTCTTTTATTAATTTGAAGTCATCATTTTGCTTTTTAAGCCAATGATTTAGAAATATTTTTTGAATTGCAAAAATATCTTCTCCTGCATTAACACCTTTTACTTCCTTAGTTAAAACTGCAAATCTTTCTTTATATGTATTTAACCCTAATAATTGGTCTAGTTTCTCTTGGGCATCTATTTCATTAATTTCAAGTAACTTTTTTGCGATATTATCATCCCAAATCATTTCCTCTGGAATATTACTAGGTAAGTAAAAAACATTGTTTTTATAGAAATCCAAGTATTTTTTTAATAGTTCAACTTTCTGTTCTTCATTTCCTCCTTGAGATCCACCATCAACATCAAAAGAAATATCTTCATTTGAAATTTCTTTAATCTTTTTTATTAAATACGTGGAATCTATAATTCCTATAGAATCATTTCTCCAATCATAACCATCGCAATATTTTTGATCACCATCAAAAAATACATAATTGATACTATTCTGATCTCTGCAAAAAACTTTTATAAATTCTTTTTTAATTACTGAAACACCCCCAGGATTATATTTTACATTAAATAAGCTTTTTGTTTCTAAGCCAATATTCTCTAGAACTCCATCTACTACTGATTTTGCTAATATGTCTTCTACTGTAATATTGTATTTTGTATCAACTTTGTGTTCTAAGTAATAGAATGCTTCTTTTGCAGTAAGATCTTCTTTAATTAAAAATCTTCCTGAATCAGGATTTTGATAAAATGTCTTGATTGCACTTCTTGGGAGCATTTTAGCAATAACAGGAGAATGAGTTGATAATATTATTTGATGCTTTTTTTTAATAATTTGATTAAGTAAGAAAATAACTAATCTATTTTGAGCGCCAGGATGAAGAGATACTTCCGGTTCGTCTAGTATAATTAATGAATAATCTGGAGCATCAAGGATTTTTAAAACTAACCTCACTACAGCTACTTCACCACTTCCAGCAAATGCCTCCGAATAATTAGCAAAATTTGAATTAAATATCACAGAATATCCATCATTTTTAAAGAAAGTATGCTCAATATATTTAGCACTTTTGTAATTTCTTCCAAGAATAAATGATATTTCGTCTAATTCCGTTTTACTTAATATTCTTATTTCTTTATTATATATTCCAAAACTTTTATTTATAATTTTCTTTTTTCCATTTATTACTTTCTCAAGATGTTTTGACTGATACCTTATATACTCTTGTTTATTCTTTGACTTTAATCCTTTAACGTCTCCAAAATAAAAATATTTATCAAAAGCACTTAGTTCAGCTCTAAAATCGATATAAACTACTTCCTTTTTTATTGGAACATCTCTTGTCTTTCTAGGTTTCATTCCTGCCCATTTTAGAGGCCTACTTGTTTCCCAATAATTAGGATCATTTTCTCTTCGTATCCTTGCTTTAATTACCTCTCTTAACTTCCCTTCTTCATCTTTATATGAATACCAAAATGAATGTCTTTTTCTTTCATCATCATAATATTGTATTGGATCAACAGAAGTGCTAAACCAAAATGTGGATGGCGTATTACCTTCCGGCATGCCATAAGCCGCGTGTAAACAAGTGCTTTTTCCACAACCGTTTTGTCCAATAAAAATTGTTAATGGAAAATCAAAATTGATTGTAGAATTTAGCTCAATGCTATGAAAATATGGAAATCGTAAAAAATCAATATAGAACTTTAATTGATTAGCTTTTTTGATTTTTATTATTTTTTCGATCTGTTGAGCGACATTCATCATTTAAATTTTTATTACACCTTGTCTAAAAGTTCATCTTCTTAATAATTCTGATCAACCATAGTGCAAGTAGTTGAATTTGTGTTAAGTATATAATGATTCTAGCTCCTTCTTAACCATTCTGATTCATCTAAACCAACTCTAGATACTTTTGCTGCAAACTCATTAAGGAACTTTTGAGCATGTGATATTTTTAGATCAAGTATCCAGGTATAATCATCACCTTTTTTGTCTTTAAAATAAAATCTATTTTTATCCTTTCTAGCTTTTATAAATCCTTTTTGATTCGGATTAAAGCTAAACGTTAATAAGTCAAAACTATTTGAATTTTTTAGTTTAAGTTTTATATACTCATTCTTTTTATTTTTATAAATAATATTAAACTTTTTATCACATACTTCAAGTGGTAAAAACCGAAATCTCCTAGTTTCATTAGAAATTCTAACACTATCACAAGGTTGTTGAATACATAAATAATAAATAGTATTTTTCCTCACAACAGTACCTAAAGAAAGTATTGGGGGTTGCTTTGGAATATTTTCTAAACTACTACTTAAATGTGTCAAAATTGCAAAATCTTCATGTATTCCATTGGAGTCTATATCTTTTGGCATAAATAATTTAGGAGCTTCTTTGTATAAGTTATTTAATCCGAAATTATCTACTTTTTCATCTGGTAATTCTGAATTCTTCTGTGACTTAAATTCATTCTTAAAAAACTCTCTATAGCCATACTCTTGCCATTTTCCTAATTGATCTTTACCAATATTAAGATCAAATTTATTAATCTTGATAGTATGATCATCAAAATCATTTGAATCGATCCAATCCATAACAGAGTTTATATCACAAATTTCAGAAATATTAGCATATCTTAAGATTGAATCTAAGGAATCCCTTATTGCAGATAATAATAAGTTATCAGCATCATCAGGATTGGTTAACATTGCTCTGTGTGATAGATATGCAGGATCTAAGCCTGTATTATATTTACTTAATAATTCAAAAGTATTATTTCTTATTCCCGTAATAGCTTGTAATGCAACGTTACTTATAATACCTTGCGTCATCTTTGTAAACTCGGTTAGTAAAAAGTTTGGTATCTGATCATAATTTAAAATCCAATCTTCAAATTCCTGGGCATGTTTAAACTTTCCAATTAACGACGGTTTTCCTGCAACTATAATTTTAATATTCTTTTTGCCAATAATATTATTAGATTCCTTTATTAAATCGAACTTTTTAAATTCTGTTTCAATTTTTTCTACAATATCGGATAATCCGACTTCGCCTGTATAAATTAAAACTAATTTAAACGTATTTACTGATTCATGATCGGATAAAATCTCATTAATAAGTCTTAAAGTAAATGTACCTCTTGGATCATCTTCTTCTACATCAGCTTCCTCATTAGTTTCATTTTCTTCTGTACGTGGTAGATCCATTTTCCAATCTAATACAGTGATATCAGCACTTTTTGCAATCTCAATTACATCATTAAAATCTCCTTCATTTCTTGGGTTATTTAAAGCGCAGAGTTTTCTAGCTTTTGAAAATGCTGTAATTAGTTCTTTCGCATCCAGATTATGTTCTGTATCATTTTTATCAGTATATATTTCATCATCAACAAATAATACACTTTGAATAAAATTATCAGCTATTTCTTTCGATTTTTCAAAGAAACTTGAATCTATTTTAGTCATTTTTAGGTGATATTTTAAAAGTCACATTGCTTCCTTCTCTTGGTTCATCAAGAAAGATTTGATAATTTTCTGCTTCCAGAACTTCTCTACTTATATGCAATCCCATGCCTCTTCCATCTAATTTTCTACTAAACCCTAATTCGAAAATTCTTTCAGCATCGCGAACTGATATTTCTGGACCATTATTTGAGATATAAAAACCTGAATCATCAGCATGAAGCCTTATTATTTTATCTTCTTCATTTGATTGATTTAACCAATGAATAGCGTTATCTATTATATTTACAAAAACTGGATAAAAAGTTGATCGATAACCAAATAATTTCCTTTTTACAAAGCCTTTCGTATGTTTTAATTTTATATTATGTCTTTCTAAACGAGCTCCAAATAAATCCATTAGAAATATTTTAATTTCATTAGGTGGTATTTCTTCTTTATTTCTGTAAAGTCTTCTATTCAGAGGTGTAAAAAGTGTTAAATATCCATCAAGATGCTCAAAGTTTATTTTAATATTATTATAGACACCATCAAGTTTTTCATTAACATCTGCCCAAGCTTTAAGATCTTTTAAACTATCTCGAATAGATTTAACAGTGCTATTAAATTCATGATGTATAACTCCTACAGCAAGTCCCAACTGACTTAGTTCAATATCAGCTTGAATTCTATCTCGTAACTCTTCCAATTCTTCAGACATAGCATCAGCGATCTGGTCACTAGTTATAATACTCTCATCTTCTGCCTTACTCCAATAAATTTCTTGTAGTTGTTTTATGATACTTTCAAGTGCAAAAGCCGCTCTGTCACGTTCTTTTCCAATTTCTTCTTCTACTCTTTTTCTTTCTTTTACAAGATCAAAATCACCTGTATTACTTATCTTAAGATTTTTGAAATCATCCTTTATATCTCTAATCTTATTTTCCAGATCTATCATTAATTCTCTAGCTAATTCTGTTACATTTTTTGTAACATCTGCAAGTGCTTCTTTAGCTTCTTTTTGTTTTTGTTTTGTCGCTTTTTCAGCTTGTTGCGAAATAAATTCCACTGCTTGTTCCAATCTTCTTCTTTTACTGATTTCAATCTGAAGTCTATTGGTATAGTCATCTATAATTTGATCAATTTTATTTACTGCAGTTGTTAACAATCCATTTTGCAAATTTTCATATTCAGTTAAATAAGCTTCATAATCTTTTCTTGTGTCTTTTGATATTGTAAATCCCCTTGGTTGGTTTACTTTAATTTCTTCAAAGTAAGAAACTAGTTGCTGCCTAGAATCAACTTCCTGATCTATTAATACTTGACTAGCCTCTTCAGGATCATCAATATATGCAATACCATCAAAGTTTTGTTCAATCTTTACTAGCAGATCTTTTATATCTTCCTCGTATTTGTTTTCACTTAAATTTTTAAAAAAATTATCCAATGAAGACTGAAAATATTCTTTTCTTACTTTTGCTTGTTTGTCTCTTCTTTCAAGGGCTTTATAATAAGATTCTCTTTCTGCTCTTTTCTTAACCCAAATATCCGACTTAGGTCCACCGGTACTCCCCTCTCTAAAAAAGTCAGCTGCTAGCTGCACAAAAAAATTCTTTAGAATATCTCGAAGTTGCCTATATGCTTTATTCTCAATAAATCCCTCTCTCCCAGCTTTTTCTTTTAAAAAATTATTGTTTTCCTTTGATATATTTATAACTCCAAACATTCTTCGCGCATTAAAAAAATAAAACGATGCACTTTTTGCTCTGTTTTTTTCAATGTCTAACCAATCATTTTCAGGATTTCCATAAGGTAATATCCTAATATTATCCTTATAAATATAAACTCCACCAAACCTTTCTGCTTTCGCAAATAAACGTGAGTGGTTCTCACGATCTATTATTGATTGTGTTAATTTTCCTTGAAAATATGCTACATTAATGAAGAACTCTCCACAATCAGTTTCTTTATAATTATTTCCAGCCCAATTTACTTTATGACTTAATGGTTCTTCCCTATAAACCTGTATTTTACCTTCAAATTGCCCATATTTATCAAATTTGCCCCTAAAATGATGATCAGCAATTTCAAAATCCTCTGGTGTTATAAATTGTTCTTTATTTATAATGTCTTGATAAGTATTATGCTCACCTTTATAATCCCTAAAACTAGCAGTTATATGAGGTTGACTATGATTGGGAGTCATAGTATTTGTAAAACCAACAAGCATTTTTTCTATTTTTGAAGCTTCTTTTACATTTCTATTACCATCAATATCATTATTTATTGAATCATCGACAGGTAATATGTAGAAATGAGTTCCTCCATTTCCTTGTGCTAGTGAAAAATCACCTACTAGTTTTTTATCTAAATTTAAAGGTGAAACAGAAAATTTGCTAATAATAGTCACGATTTTACTATGATCTTCTTTAGAAATAGCATCATTATTGAATAATTCATCTAAATTCCCTATAACCTCATTTTTCATTTCCTCAATCTCTCTTTCAGAAGGTAAATTGTCAAATTCTCTTATAGGAATGATGACATCTTCTAAGTCTAGTCCAGGTAATTCAAAAACGTTCCAATTAATAAAAGATGCCACAATTTTATGGTTCTCATTATTCCTCTTTGCCCGTGTTAATATTAAAACTTGATTACCTATTGAAGCTATAGCAAGTCTACCAATTCCTTTTTCACCCATAATTGGTCTTTCAGGTTTATTAGGATCTTTTGGTGGTAGTATGTTCTTTGCGCTTTCGTACTTACTATCTGTCCCAAGTGTTAACCATCTGGATTCAAATTCTTGCCTAGTCATACCTAAGCCATTATCCCTTAAAACAAACAGCTTATCTTTTCTTATATAATCAACATCTACGTTATCAGCGTATGCATCATGAGCATTTTTAAATAGTTCATTAATTGCTGTTGGGATTCCAGCAATTTGCTGTCTACCTAACATATCTAATGCTCTAGCTCTGGTTTTAAAGTAAGCCATATAACTATTTTTTTAAGCAACGTCCTATTTCTTCGGCAAGTTTTGGAGGTACTGCATTACCAATCATTCTTGCAATTGTTCCTTGGCTGTTCGAGTAAAATTTATAATCTAAAGGAAAACTTTGTATTGTTGCTCCTTCTCTCAATGAGATAGCTCTGTCTTGCTCAGGGTGGCCATATCTTCCATTTGAATAACTTACAAATCTAGTTGTTATGGTTGGTGCTGGTTTGTCCCAACTCATCCTCCCATATACATCATAATGTCCGGAATGATCACTATAGCAATCTGGTTGTAAATTTTTAGGCCAGCTTCTTCTGTCACCTCCGTTATGTTTTGTCGCTTTTATTCTTTTTAAGTTCAGTGCATTCAGTTTGGCGGAGCTATGCTTTAGGTCAGACTGATCTACATGTCCTGCTTTAATAGAAGTAAATATTTTAGGATCTCCAATTGCTTGACGTACAGTTGTTATATTGTCTTTATTTTCCTGCGGTAGTTTAATCTCTTTTTTGACACGGGTAGCTACTAAAACATATCTTCTTCTATTTTGGGGTACTCCAAAATATTTCGCATTTAATACTCCTTCATCAAAAACATAATGATTTTTAACTAAGAATTTCTTAAATTTTCCGAGTGGACTTTCCGGTTTATTATCTAATCCAGGAACATTCTCTATAAAAACATAACCAGGTCTGTAAAAATCTACGAATTCTTGAAAATCTGCCAGTAGTAATCTGGTTTGACAAGATTTTGTTTTATCAGTTTTAATATTTGAGTAATATTGGCACGGACTACATCCAACAAATATAAGATCATCCTGTTTTTTACGAATCTTAAAAAAAGAAGCTACATCTTCTTTTTCTAAGGATGAAACATCTGCTGTTAAAAATTTAGTATTGTTATTCTTTTCATATGTTTCTTTACACGAAGCATCAATATCAATACCTCCTAATACATCTATTCCTGCAGACCTAAAGCCTTGTGTCACACCTCCTATGGAGCAAAAAAAATCAACTGCTTTTAATTTTTTCATTGATTGAAATGTTGCTATCTATACAAAATTAGCATCATTAATGTAAATTGAAAGAAAAATGTGATAAAATTATGAACATGTGTGTATAATTCAAAAATTATAAATTGTTCATTTGTTGATAATTATGAATCTCTATCTTGTTTGAAACTTAAATTTACCTGATAGTAAAGTGATTTAATCATTTTTTTTTAACTATGTATATATAACTCCACACCCATTTTGCTACATTACATTTCGCAAAAAACGTGTTCCGTTTGAAGATATTTAGAAGAGAACTATCTCACGACTGAAAGGAGTAATTTTTCTTTTTCCGACCTTAAAATCAATAAACCATTGGTAATTTTTGGCTAATGCCTTTTAGGCATGCCCAAAAATTATTTACCAAAGCTATATTAACATAATGCAGGACATTATAGGACAACTGCCAACAAATTGCGGATACGCAGTATTTAATATAAAATCAGATCTCGGACAGTTTATCTGTTCGTGATCGATAGATTTTATGTTAAAGCAATTTGTGCTCACCAATTCAAAGTTGTCAGCTATAATTTTATATTATGTCTCCACTTCGTTCCGGGCTTCGCCTAAATAGAATTTTAATTGTGAGAATCTTATATTATTGATAATTATACGCCTCTAATTCAAATATTCAATTCTAAGACGTTTATTTGCGAGAAATCGTTTTTCTGGGTAATTATGTTGTTTTTATAGCAATATTCTATTCTCGAGCAGTTAATACCCATACTTGTCCTATAATTATTCGCTAACGCTCATGAGATCGCTTTGCTTAGTTAGTCATTATTTTAAATAGCCTCTTCTCCCAATATTATGTTTTTGTTGCTTTTATAACTAAAAGCTTACAAAACTATAATCGGAATCAGTTTGCTATTTCTAAACAAGAATTAGAAGTTATAGAATTAATTTGTAAAGGCTATTCTAATAAAGAAATTGCAGATAAATTGTTTATATCCCTTGATACAGTTAAAGACCATAATTTGAGAATTTATCTAAAAACACAGGTCAAAAATCGTACTCAGCTGGCAAAACTATTCTTTGAGAATCTTCTTTAAAATCAGAATCTAATTCATATCTTATTAATCAATAATTTCTGATATATCCATCTCTTTTTTGGTATGATCATCATCGTAATCAAAAACAATGGTTCCGTTACTATGCAAATTAATGTAATTTAAATCGTACCATACAATTGCTTTCCCTACTTCAACACCATTTAAGAATGATACTTTATAGGCTTTGTCTGAGGTTTTGGCTATCTGCATGTTACTGTTATTTTCAATACGCATAGCTGATAAAGAAATGTCTTTATTATTTTCGGTTTGAATTTTAATAATTCCACCTTTATTGATTACAAATCGCATGCTTGAAAGACTTTTGTAGATAGCAGGATTATTTTCCTTAAATTTCGGATTGTGCTTATTTAAGAGGTTTTTCACCACATCACCTGAAATGCTTCCTCCGTTTTGTGAAAGAAGTTTTAAAGATGCAAATACGCCCGTAGTTTTGGGTTCGAAATCCAGTTGTTTGTATTCTTCAAAATATGTATCAATTTGATTTTCAATACTAAAACTGGCACTGCTTGTGCTTTTTGGAACATCTTTGGTAAGACCTTCAATTTCTCCTACCACCCCTCGAACAACAATGTCGTTATAAGGATCAACAATGATTTCAGAATCGAAATGAATTTCATCCAAAGGAAAAGAAACCAAATCAACTTTGGTACCATCGGCTTTATATTTGACATAAAACGCAATTTTATCATTCTCTTCTGTTTCCAGGCTAATATTTTCATGGAAAACGACTTCTGCATCACTTGAAATACCTAAAACAAGCTCCGAATTGATATCACTTTGATATAATGGACGTTGATTGATTCTTATGGAACCATTATAATTAATATGGGTATACACCTCTCCTTTTCTGCCAACAGCTACTGCTTGTGCATAAGCATACCCGGAGCATTCTATAGGCATAAACCAATCCAGTCTGCCCGATTTACTAAAAGATGCAAACCATAAGTCCCTGGTTTGATGATAAGGGACATATGTTTTTCCATGTATAGAAACCTGATCGGTAAACCAACCAGATACGATATATTTTCCATCTTCAGAAATCTTTCTATGATTGATAAAGATTTTACCCTGGTTGTTTTCTTCAATGCTTTGTGTTATATGTTGCCAAATATTATTCAGTTTGCTGTTATTATTGATCTTAACAATATGAGGAAAATACTCTTTATATTTTGGCATGATGGACCCTATTGGAGCATCTACATAGGTAGGATCACAAATCGTATAAGCTTTCCCATCCACCATAAACTGGTGTCCTTCAATGGGCTCATTAAATGCTACCGCTGCAGTCATATGATCCCGATACGATACAGCTACAACATCCAGTCCAAGTAAGCTGTTTACCAGCTTGGTGAATAATACCGTGTTATCTTCGCAGTCGGAATAAGGATAATAGAAGATCTCATCAGGAAAAAAGGTTTTCTCCTTATCAAACTGATCATAGTCTGTTTTATATTCGAAAGAATGGTGTAGATAATTTAATAAATAACTTACCGCTTCAATTTCAGACTTCCCTTCTATTTGGGCTTGAATAGCTTCAAAAAGAGATTCTTTAATATGATTAGACATCGCTGCATTCAAATAAACGGCGTTTTCTGTTTGTGGGTAACTCGCTAACAGACCAACGGTTGTTTTGTCTATTTTTAATGCTAAAGCTTCTGCTTTACCTGGCAGCTGAGTCCTTTTTTCGGCATACCCCCCTTGTCCGCTAAAATTTAAACTGTAAGGTAAATGTAAATCAATGGTTTTTGTAGCCATACCAAAATCTCCCGCATATGTTTGTATTTTACCGACATGATTTATGGTATTTAGAATGTAGTATTTAGTGCCTTTAATGATAAAATAGGGTTTCTCGTAAACTTCCTGAATAATAGGTAATAATAAGGCCGTTTGATTTTGGTCGTAAGCAATTTTTACCCGGTAACCTGCCTGGTTAAGCATGGCCCACATCCACATATTTTGGTTGTTAACAGAGCCAAATAAAGATTTTGCAGTACTTTCCATTAACTTATATATTCCCCAGTCGTTTAGATTAGTTTGGTTCGCATAGGCTGTAAGCGATTGGATATAAGTTTGATAATAGGTGTTGGTAAAATTTTCCCAGTATTTTGCAAAAGCTTCGGGATGAACGCTTGTAAGTTCTAAATTCCTCATTCGTTTATCAATGCTCAGCTTTACCTGCGAAGAGAAAAAGTCAACAGCTATTTCCTGAGAAAAAGGAATTGCCTCCTGAGGTTCATTCGGTATCAATGAAATAGAATGTGTAGAAGCATCTATGACCTCTATTTCGAGTTCTTCCTCTTCTATTTTAGCAATTACCGGTTTAATTTCTTCTATTTTAGGTTCAAATTTGGGTTGATCAACCGGCTTAGGCTCATTATGAGGTTTTTCTTTAGCCTCTGTTTCCTGATATTCTTTGAAACTGGATTTAAGGTATTTTTGAAAGGCTGCATTCATTGCATTCATGCAAGCATCGTATTCTTTCTGCATTTGCTCTTTAGTTTGCCGATAACGATCATCCATATCGTGCATGGTATTCTCATACCTTTTGTTCATCTGATAAAAAAGATCCGTAGTATCAGTATCTTGTTGTGCTTTAGCTTGAAAACATAAGAAAAGCACTGTGACGATGAAGTAATATTTTGTTTTCATATCTTTTTAATTATAATCCTTTATAGACATATTATTTTTACAGTAATCATGCCAAAATTGTTTAAAGATTAAACTATGAAAATAATAAAAAGATTAAGACAATGCATCATCTCAAGAGAGATTGTTAGCTATATCTTAGTTTTTGAGTCATATCAATCCTATGTATTTTGTTGTTTTAATTAAAGGATACGGTCTTTTTTATGCTATTCCCATCTTCATCCACAACCGTTAAAACATGCTTACCTTTATTGGCATAAAATTGCATTTGATGAAATTCTTTCGTTTCACCTAAATAATTCTGATCCAAATGCCAGAATAATCTTTTTTCTGGATATCTGTGTGCAATTTCAAAAACTACCATTTGAAGGTTTCCATCCAGGTCACGTGGTATATAAATATTAGAAGCATCGAGAGGATATACAAACTGCATGACAGATATCTCTTCTTTTTCGTTGCATCCTGGTTTAAAAGGCGGCAAAGGTTTGTATAACGGATTTTTTCTTTTGTAAAACCATTCCCATGATGGCGGTAATATAAACCATGATTCATGGATCATATTCTCGGGATTCTCACAAGCAGAGCTTAGTCGGTATCTTCTATCTTTATCTAAATGTACGATTTGATGATACGGGCAAGCATTTGATTTAAGAGCAGATGTAGGCACATACATCGTGTCTATATGATCACAAAGACTAGAAGCACGAAATCCACTTTCTTTACAAACCGGTATTTCTATTAAATCGTCATATGGTTTTGAATACCATTCGGAATAAGGCAATAAATCAAATATCTCGAACATCACAGGTGCAGCTGCAGCTACTCCCACCAATCCAGGACGTCCTTCCCCATCGGCATTACCTGCCCATACTCCCACCAAATATTCCTTATTCATACCCACTGCCCAGGCATCCCGAAAACCAAAGCTGGTTCCTGTTTTCCATGCTATTTTATGTGAAGATGAAAATAGCTCCCAACCCAATTCATTATTGGGTCTGTTTACTTCTAAAAGCGCTTCTAAAGTTAACCAGATTGGACCGGCACCAATCAATTGCTTGTTTTCAGTATAGCTTGAAGGCTTTTTGTCTATTATATTCTTTTTTAGCAAAACAGCTTGATGATAATCTGCTTTATCGTAAGTTGAACTATTGGAGGTATAGTGATTTAAAATACGTCCAAAACTTGAATAAGCACCTGCTAAATCCCATAATGAGACCTCTGCTCCTCCTAATATTAAAGAAAGTCCATAATGAGAACTTGAATAATTCATGTGCTGAAAATTCATCTTTTTTAAATAATCCAGAAACCTTCCAACACCGAACTCATGTAACATATGCACTGCAGGAACATTTAATGACCTGGATAATGCTTTGGAAGCTGGCACGGCACCATCGTATTCCAAATCATAGTTTTTGGGTGAATATCCCTTCATTTGTGTAGGTATATCAGGCACTAGTGAATGAGGTAATATTTCACCATTGTCGAGCATGAAAGCATACAAGAAAGGTTTTAAAATACTTCCAGAGCTTCTTGGTGCTGTAATGATATCAACAGAATTACCATGTTCATTGGATTCATCCATGCTGGTATTTCCAACATAAGCAATAACTTCTCCTGTTTCTATTTTAACAACAATAGCTGCCAGGTTGTAAATTTCATTCGAGGCAAGCTTTTTATGATGCCTATCAATAATTCTATTTGTATTCCTTTGTAAATCAGAGAGAATACATGAATTCAGTTTCTCCTGACTGTTAGTTATATATAATCGTTCCAGTAAATGAGGAGCAAGTCGTGGAATATGATGTGGTTTGGTAGGTAATTTTTCCAGTAGTGCCAACTCATAATCGGTGGAATCGATGACTCCATGATGATATAGTTTATGAAGCAAGAAATTACGTTTATCCATTAATTTAGACATGTTTTTTCCTGGACGAATTAAAGCCGGAGCATTGGGTAATACTGCCAGTGTAGCAGACTCGGCCCAGGAAAGCTGAGATGGTTTTCTTCCGTAGTATCTCCAGGCAGCAGCTTCCAATCCTACCACATTCCCCCCAAAGGGAGCATTGGAAGCATATTTTATCAGGATTTCATCTTTTGTATATTTTAAATCCAATTTTATGGCGCGTATAATCTCTAATATTTTCTGTCCAATGGTTCTTTTCGGATTATCATAACTTAAGCGAATAAGTTGCATGGTGAGCGTACTACCTCCGCTTACAATTCTTTTGGCTTTAAGATTCTGTTTTGCAGCTCTGATGAATGAAAAAGGATTAATCCCGGGATGTTTATAGAAATACTGATCTTCGAAAAGTATGATAGCTTGTTTAAACTTATAAGGTACCGAATCTAGTTCTGGAAACCTCCACTGTCCATCTTTGGCAATTTTTGCCCATAATAATATATCGTCTGCCGAATATAAAACCGTAGAATAAGGTCTGTGAGGATTTTTTATTGGTAGTATCAAATATCCAATCATTAAAATCGATAATACTACCGAGATCCATATTTTGTATTTCTTATGCATTGGGTTATATCAGTGTGCTTAGGAATTTGATTGGATTATAGTAATGATTTTCAAGATCCTCTTGGGAATAGCAGACCAAATTGTAAGTCCTAAATATATATTGCGGTTTGTTTTCATCGGGCCTTATTTTCTGAGGAGGTACTTTTAAAATTTCAAAATGGAAATGATCAAACTGCCATCCATATTGATCTAGTTCATTCTTATTCATAAAACGGGCAATTACTGCATTTTTATTCACACGATCTCCTACCTGAACACTTATTCCTGCGATATGCTCATATTCACACCAGAAATAATCATTATCATCATGATGTTCAATAATAATTAAGGCATATGGTCCATCTCTTCTAACGCTCATCACTACTCCTTCTCCTATTGCATAGACAGGTTCATTTTGGTAGTTAGAATTGGGCCTTTTGATATCAATTCCGGTGTGCAAATGTTCAGGTATTCCAGGTCTGGCTTTACGCACTATGCCAAACTCTCCAATCGATGTTAAATGAATATTCGATATGTCTTTTCGATTAGAACATGCTATCGGCAACAGAAAGTTTTGAGATAACGAACTGAATGATAAAATACTAAAAATAGATATTAAAAATATATTCTTCATCTTGAAAAAGAGGATGGTACATTTCACTGTACCATCCTCATTTTAATATTAATAATGATAATTACTTGTTTTTATAAACTTGTACTTTCTTACCCGGTATTCTTGCATTAATATGATTATCGTACATAGCTTCACAAGAAATTGCAGGTAAATAAAACTCTCCTAAATACGCTGCATTTAGCAGAACAACAAAGGTTTTTGATTCATTTTCTCTTAAATCAAAATATGTAAATACCCGATCATCTCTGATATCTTGATATTTAGGAATATCCTTTTCGTGAACTGAACGTCCACCAAACATTCGTGTATTATGAATTTCCCATCCCGAAGGAAACATTTGAGTTAAGGCCATCTCTTTATAATGCCCCATGGTCCCCAGATTTTTAACAGTTATTTCTACTTTAAAATCAGTACCTTGTTCTATATTTTCCGGATTTATAATAGCTCCTTCCATGGTTTTATACACTGCATTCACTTGAAGATGATTATTTGCTGCACTTTTATCTTCAATTAAAGGAATACCTTCAATAGCAGTACTTACATAAATAACTGATTCAGAATCATTCGTAATTTTCACAAGCCCTTTATCGATTTTCTTAAGTAACCTTTGGTGTTGTACTATATTTTGATCACTGGATACTTTCTCTGTTCCTTCATAATTCAAATCGATGGAGTATTTTAGTTCTCTATCGTTATATGTATCGCCCATCAATAACTTAGAAAATGCCACCAGGCAATAAGCAGTAGTTTGTGTGCTCATCCATTTTTCTGACGATAGCTGTTTCGATAATTTATCTATTAACGGAACCATTCTTTTATTGTCTTTCATAATGATGAGAGCTTCCAAAATCATGGCTTCGTCTCGACTTGAAGAACCGTAAGTGTAGGATAATTCTCTATAATCATCAATAAAAGTTTCTAATTCATTTGTTATCTGATTCGCTATTTCCGGCTTTCCGGCAAGCGTATATGCAGCGGCCAACCTCCATTGTGCTTGTTTATTTAGATTAGGCATTTCACGAAGACGATTCATAGCTCCTATTTCGGGCACACCTGCCAAAGCTAAAGTGTAGAGCCTATAAGCCTGATTTAATAAAGAATATTTATAGCCATTGTATTGCCAGTTATTAGAAGCATCTTGCTGATACGATATCCATTGATCTTTGAATCCTATAGGAAGGTCATAACCTAATTTTTCGGCTTCCAGCATAAAATGTCCGGCATAGCTTGTTCCCCAAGCATTTGCTTCCGATGCTCCTGGCCAATATCCCAATCCACCATCCGATAATTGGAATGTTTTTAACCTGTTTATTCCTGCTGTTATATTCGTATGAATTCTAGCTTTCATATCCTCATTTATTTCCATCACTTTTCCTAAAAAGAGCTGTGGAAAAACCGAGGAAGTTGTCTGTTCAACACATCCATGCGGATATCTGATCAAGTATTTTAACCTTCTTCCGAAATCAATTGGAGGTATGTTTGCTACATCAATGGTGGCTTCGTTAGTGCCTTCTATTCCAAACACATTAAATTCTTGTTGCCATGTTTCTCCTGGTTGAATAACACCGGCATAAACATCAGTCACTTTAGGATTTGGAATTCGAATATCAAGTTCCATTTCATATTCTGCTTTTTCACTGCCAGATTCGGCTAGAATTTTTATTTTGGCAATACCCAGATTTTCTTTTACCTTCAAGTTAAAAGTAATATCCTGATCTCCTATTTCCTGAAACGAAATTTGTTGATTGGCAGAACCTGTTAATTCAACTAGATCATTGGTTTCAACCTTGATATTCACATGTTTTATTTTATCGTCCATAGCAAATATGGTCACAGGCATTTTAACCGATTCTGTTGGACTTAAAACCCTTGGTAAAGTTGATAATAACATTAACGGACTTTTTACAGGAGTTGATTTATCGGTTGAACCATAAGCACCATTTCTTCCCGCAACTACCATTGTTCTTACTGCTCCAATGTATTTAGGCATCTTTACCTTATGTTTTGCCGTTTTTCCTTTTTTGAGATCAAATGGTCCTAAATATTTAACTACAGGCTTAAATCTGTCTGCTTTTTTCTTTCCTTTATCAGTTAGTTCTTCATCACCCCCAATAGCAAATACCTGTTCAATTTTACCGCCATAAGCACCTAAAAGCATATCATAAATATCCCAGGTTTTTATTCCCAATGCTTCTCGCTTGTAGAAATTACTCCAGGCATCAGGAGTTGGAAATCTGGTTAAATCTAATAAGCCTTCATCAACCACTGCAATGGTATATGTCATCTCTTTTCCTTCTTTTTCAGAAACTTCAATGGTAAACTCTTGCTCTGAAGATAATTCATCGGGCATATTTAAAACCGGATTAAGCCTTGTTTGAGGATCTTCTACTTTTAAAGGAATAACACCATAAAGTCTTATTGGCAGATCGTTGGCTGTATTAGCATGTGGCTGCAGTAAGGTAATATTCACATACACTGTTGGTGACATTTGTTCGTTTGCTTCGAACTCAAAAACGGTTTCACCTTCTTTTGTCTCAACCCAATATGAACCAATAATTTTTGAGCCATTTTCTAAGCTAACCAAAGCTCTTCCTTCTTTTGCTCCCGGGAATGTCACTTTTACTTTTTCTCCTACCTGATATTCTTTCTTATCAGCTGCAAACATTAACATGGTAGCTCCTCCCGGATTTTCGTCCTGGGCTCTTCCTGCCCAACCTGGCCAGTCAACATATATTATTTTTCCGGTACTGTGTCCAGTTGGATCTGTTACTCTAATCAAGTATCTACCCCAATCAGGATATTTAATTTGAAATTCAAAATTTCCAATTCCTTCTGAGTTGGTAGATATTTTTTTAGTCATTAAAGGTGTATTGTGAGATCTGCCAACATAAGACGCCAGGTTATCTTCTCCAGCTTGCCACCACCATCTCCAATTTACCTTATAAAGTTTTACTTCCAGGTCTTTACGTGCCACTGGATTTCCTTCAGCATCAACCGTAACAACATCAACCTGGTGGTCAACATCTGTTAACAACATTCCTCTGGCTTTATCTCCTTTAGGTGTTTTTATTCCAACAAAATTGCGATAAGGAGCATAAGGAATGGTCATTTGATCAATACTAAAATCTCCTCCTTCCTCAAAGGCTCTGGTTATGAAAGTTGCTTTAAGCATTCCGGGTGCACTATTGCGCGTTCTTATTTTGGTTTGGAAATGAGCTTCGCCTATTTCGTTGACACTGCCATCAAAGATATTTGTTTCTTCTGTTTCGAATTTTCTTGCCGGATCATCAAAAATAAATTCAGCAAAACGCTGGAATTTTGTTTTAATGGAAGTAAGTTTTAAATCAATTGTTGCATCTAAGTTTTTTGCAATAGCACCATGAAGCCATTTAACGGTTAGTTTACCATTAATATTTGGTTCTAGTGCTGTTAATTTATCTTTACCAAAATCAACATCAATTTTTAACCTGTTGGGTTTTACTGTTTCTATTCTTAGATTTTTAGTAAAGGTAGCCCCTCCCACTTTTATTTTAGCTAACCAGTTACCTGTTGGTGCTTCCGGATCTGTTATGATAGTATATGGATAAAAATTATGTATGCTGGAAGTCTTTACTTTTCGCTGGGTAAGCTGTCCATGTACATTAAATAACTCAAGTGTTACCGGGTGATTATCCGGTAATAAATGATCTTTATCTTCTAAAATAAATGTTAAAAACAAGGTATCTCCTGGTCGCCATACGCCTCGCTCTCCATATAAATATCCTTTTATTCCTTTTTCAATTTTTGATCCGGCAACGTCAAACATACTCAGGGATAAAGATGAACCATCATCAAGTTTTAGATAACCTCTTTGTGTTCCATTTTTTGCAATCAGAAGATATGGTTTTTGATCAAAACTAATCTTAGCTAATCCATCGTTATCGGTTTTTTGAGTAGCAATCAACTGTTGCTGATAATTATATATTTCAAGCTCAATACCACTCAAGGGTTTTGTTGTTCGTACATCGGTAACAGCTACCACAAGTTTATTGTCATTTCCTGATTTTGCAATAATACCCAAATCTGATGCAAGCAGATTTCGGCTAACTTTTCTATTTCGGTAGTAGGCAGTTTTACATGGGTTATCTCTATCACGCCAGTTGTAATCATATCCATAATAATAGTTGTCGTAATAATCTTCTATTCCATCCCAACCTGAGTTTTCTGCTTCATCATCCGAATCCCAATTGTCCATATTTTCATTCTCTTCTTCATCACTATCATCGCAAGGATACATAGAATAAGATTTTCTAAATGAAATCTCCACTCTGTAAATGGCTCCTGGATCGTTTTGTACAAATTCAGCTAAATCTAAAGAAAATGTATTCCACTGACCGTAATCGATTAAATTTGGGCTTGTAAGTTCAATTTTCTTTTTAGCAACAGGGCGTCCAACTCGTTTGAGTTGATAGCTGCCTTCAAGCTTATTTACCTGTAGAAATTGTGCAATATTATCTTCAAAAATTTTGATAATGGTTACATCTACAGCAGATAAATTAACCGCTTGAAAAGGAAATAGTAATCCATTTGAGTTAGGAACAATGACTCCGTCGCCAATGAGCTTTACCTGAGGCTTAGTAGCTTCGAATGTTAATTCCTTGGTAACTTTTTCGTTGAGTTTCGAGTTAGAAATACTTAAAATACTGCGTTCAACGCTTACCTTCCTCGAACCTGTCTGTCGCGATAAAGGGTATACTTTTAATCTGTTACCATCAACTGTGAATTTAATTCTTTCTGTTCCTTTAATACTTACTAACCCTCTAAAGTCTTGATTTACTTTCAAAGGATCAGAGAAATGAATAATGACATGTTGCTCGGGTTGTTGAACAACGATCATTTTCATCAGCTTAAAATTACTAATAGATGGTATCTCAAATTCTTCACTCCCTTTAGCATCTATGTTATGTTTATTTCCATCAAAAGATAAAGTAAGAATCCTGTCCTCTTTTTCTCTGGTAATACTGTCGATAGTAAAAGTGTGCTTTTTAGTTTCTGGATTATGATCCCATTTTACATTTAAAGTTTTATCGTCTATGGTAGCCGCAAATATCTCTTCAATTACCTTATTATCAGCAAAATCAGCAGAATAAAATAGACCTTGAAGTTTATTATATTTAAGATCTTTTTCTGAGTAAGGATCAAAATTTATCCCTGATATTCTAAAATTTTGTTGAATCACTTGAAATTGAAATGGAAACTTCTGGAATTCTTCAGCTACATCGATTAATTCGTTCAGCTTAAACAGGCCCTCGTAAATTTGACCTGATTTGAGTTTCGATTCTGGTCTAAACTCTAATGTTCGGCTATCAATCCAATATATTTTACCCTCTATTTTAGGACTAAACGAAAAGAAATCAGATTTTACATAGGTTCCTGATTCAACATCTTGTTCCAGTTTATTGGATAATTTAATGCGAATAGTTGAATTAGCAGAAATAACACCCGAAGTGTATGCAGCAATATACTCGCTAAATCCAGGATTAATTTTTACCGGTGGTGGTGCATCTTTTTTATTATTCTTACATGCTCCAAAAGTTAAGATTATCGCAAGGAATAGGACCATTCCAGGCAATTGGATAATTGATTTCTTCATTTTATTTTAAATTTGGGTTGTTTGAGTTAATAACATCATAAGATTTTACCAAATTTATATAATTTGAAGTAGATATTAAATGAATAATGCTTTTTTTGGATTAAAATTTAAAGGCTGCATTACATGAAACAGTTGAAGCATTATTTCAAAAATATTCTCTATAAATCTTTTATCTCATCATAAATATATTCTTCGGTGACTTCTGGAATGTTTTCCAGCGAATCTTTTCCTGAAAGTTTGCGCACAGTATATGCTTGAAGTTCTTTTTCTGGATATGGTCTGATTAAGTTTTTTAAAGTTTCCTGATTGTTATTATGTAACCATTCATTGCTCAACTCATCATTTAAAATTACTGGCATACGTGCTTCTTTCAGTCTCGGATTATTATGAATCTTGTTCATTAGTTGATTCGCCTGGCATGTAACAACCGAACAGGTTTTGATGATTTCTCCTGTTTCTTTATGTGTCCATTCGCTCCATATTCCAGCTAAATTCAGGGTTTTATCCTCTTTATGATGTATACGAAATGGGTATTTTCTCCCTTTAAAATGGTGATACTCATAAAAGCTGTTTACAGGAATAATACATCTTTTATTCATTGCTGCATCCCGAAACGATGCTTTTTCAAAAATAGATTCTCCTCGTGCATTAATGGTTTTATTCCATATATTTTTTGCATCTTCTTCTGTTTGAATCCAGTGTGGAATCAATCCCCAGGTAAAGATTTCAGGTTTGTATGGTTTTAAGTTGCTGTAAGCGATTATTTTAGGATGCGAAAATCCGGATGCTTTGTACTGATCTTCAAATGTCTTAAGAATTTCATGAATTCGCTCGATATTACGTTCGTCGTTCCAATATTTGGCTCTTCGCATTGCTGATTGTAAACGCTGTTCTATGGTATAACACATGTCAATCAGTTTAATATATAACTTTACTTTTGTCTATTATGTTCATCCATTTTGTTGCTTTAACCTGGTCGATGGCTCTTCAATATTGATATTAGCAAGCCTGTGCAGTTCGGTAACCTCAATGCTAATAAAACCAAATTCGCTCATAACTTTCCCTTTAATTAAATAACATCCGGGACCACGAAAAGGATATTTTGTGGCAATATTTGGAAACTGAACGGTATCAATCCAATGACCTTCAGTATCGATAAAAACTCCAAAGCTCATTCGCTGACCATTTCCTGTGCGGGTTCCTTTTACATGTACTAAATAACCCACAATTTCGACTTGTTTATGAATGAGGTGGATAAGATTTGTTGATACAAGTTGTGTATTGGGCATTTCTTCAATCAATTTAAAAGGCGAAATACTCGACGAGAAACCCAATAGTTCCAATTCATCATAAGCAGGTTCCAGAGGATGTGCATATAGCTCGGGTAAACTGAATTCCTTAGGTTTTTCATTAAATAAAGTTTTCTCAGTTTGTGTTCTTTTATCTTTTTTTAAGATAAAATGAGCATCCCAAAGCAATTCTTTTTTATTTTTCCCGGTAAAACGAAATGCATTTATCCGGAGCAAAATGCTTAGCTGTTCCAGAGATATTGGAACTCGTTTCATAAAATTGCGCAAATCCTTAAATACTCCATTAGTATAGCGTTCAATTAAGATTGAGTGAATCACTTCATTTTCAAGTTGATGAATAAGGTTTAATCCCAGGTATATGATGTGTCCTTTGATAGTGGTTATGTTATCGCTATGATTAATACACGGAGCTTCAATTTGTCCGCCATGCATTCGGGCTTCGTGCACATATAATTCTTTTCGGTAAAAGCCACCTCCATTATTGATGGTAGCTACAAGATATTCCAAGGGATAATAAGCTTTTAAATACAAGGCCTGGTAGCTTTCTACGGCATACGATGCCGAATGTCCTTTAGAGAAAGCATAATTGGCAAAACTCTCAATTTGCGCCCACACTCTTTGTACAATATGTAATGGATATTCTCTTTGTTTACAATTGTAAAAAAACTTATCCCTAACCTTCCCAAATTCATTACGTTGTTTAAATTTCCATGACATTCCACGACGCAAAACATCGGCTTCGGCAAGTGTTAATCCTGCAAAATAATGAGCTACTTTAATTACATCTTCCTGGTAAACCATTACACCATAGGTTTCTTTCAAAAGCTCATAAAGTTGTGGCATTTCTTTTTGAGCAGCTTCTCTCCTTTCAGGTTCTCGATATCTTAAGATGTATTCACGCATCATACCACTTTTTGCAACGCCGGGTCGAATAATGGAACTGGCAGCAACAAGCCTGATGTAGTCATCTGCTTCCAGCTTGGTAAGTAACATACGCATGGCTGGCGATTCTACATAAAAACACCCAATAGTTGCCCCCTTTTTTAAGAGTTTTTTAACTTTTTCATCTTTCTTAAATCTCTCTAAATCATGAATATCAACTTCGTTACCTGAATTGTTTTTTATAATCTCTATGGTATCTTCAATTTTGCTTAATCCGCGTTGCCCTAATACATCGAATTTGGCAAACCCTAGGTCTTCGGCTTCGAGCATGCTAAAATCTATGGTTGGAAATCCTTTAGGGGGCATAATGGTAGCTGTATAAGCACTTATGGGCTTTTCGGAAATGATAATTCCACTGGAATGTACACTTAAATGGCTGGGGAAACCATGAATTAACTTACTGTATTTCAGGACTAACTGTCCTATTTCATCCACCTCGTTAAGATGCTTGGCTTTTTGTAATTTCTCAATCTCATTCGATGGCAAGCCAAAAACTTTTCCGATTTCACGAATCATAGAACGGTACTGGAATGTGATATATGTTCCTACCAACGCGGTATGATCCCAACCATGCCTATCGAACAGGTATTTTGTAATATTGTTTCGATCGCGGGATGCAAAATCAATATCAAAGTCGGGTGGAGTATTGCGTGAGGGATTGATAAATCGCTCGAAATACAAATCCAGTTCAATTGGATCAACATCGGTAATGCGCAATAAATAGGCCACCATACTGTTGGCTCCACTCCCACGACCAACATAGTAACTGCCTTTGCTTTGAGCATATCGGATCATATCCCAGTTTATTAAAAAATATGAACAGAAATGAAGTTGCTTGATTACTTTAAGTTCTTTTTTTATTCGATCGAAAACTTGATCGGATGGTTCTTTATAACGATATTTTAAACCTTTATAGGTTTCTTTAACCAGAAGTTCATAATCCTCTTCGTGTGATCCGGTATAACTTTGCTTGTTTTTTGAAGTCTTAAATTCGAAATGGATAGAGCAAGCATCCACAATTTTCTTGGTATTTTCTATGATTTGTGGATACTCCTTGAAAATTTCCAGAATATCTTGATTCGAAAACATGATTTCATCAGGATTGGCTTCTTCGGTTTTAGGTAGCTTACTTAAAATGGTATTCTTGTCGATCGCACGTAATAAGCGATGAATGTTAAAGTCGCGTTGATGACGAAAGCTTACTGCTTGTAGAATGACCAGTTTATCAAGGTGATTTTTTAATTCAGAAAAAGGGAGCTTTGTGAGTTGGGAAGGTTTTACTCCAATAAATTCGTTTTTTGATAAGGAATGAAAATCAGATTTTACCCACGGATAAATAACATAAGCATCTTTAAATTCAGGAGCTATTTCTGGAAAATCTTTATCAGCATGCAGATGATGAGTTAAATGCTCATTTAATTGCTGAAATCCGGCATTATTTTGAGCAATTCCTATATATTGCTGCTGTATTCCATTTCGGAAATCAACACCTAAAATGGGTTTTATTTGCTCTTTTTCACATTCGTGAATAAAATCTATACAAGCCGAAGTATTATTAATATCGGAAAGCACCATAGCATGATAAGACTTTGACTTAACTTCCTGAATCAAGTCTTTAATGGAAATTGTTCCAAATTTATAGCTATAATAGGTATGACAGTTTAAGAGCATTTCAATTATCAATTAACAGGTAACAATTTTCAAATATCAAAAACAAACTACATTCTTCTGTGTGCCGGAACAATTGGAGGCTGACCATTAAATGGATTTGACATTTGTCCTATCCCTCGTGTACCCATAGTATTTACCCGTCGTATTGCATTCTGCCCGTATCGATTACGAATACGGTCCATAGCCTGGTAAAGATGAACCATTTCGGCTGTATCTTCAAAAAGATTCATCTGGTATGTTCCCGATAATAAATGACTAAAACGTACTCCTACCAAACGTACAAGGACTCTTCGTTCATATAACTGAACAAAAAGTTCCAGGGTGGTTTTGATGAGTGTATGATCCAGTGATGTGTATGGGATGCGTTTTTGCCTGGTTCGGGTATCAAAATCGGAATAACGTACGGTAACAGTAACACAAGAAGTTAGCTTGTTTCCATTCCTTAGATAATATGTCAATTTTTCGGCCATGGATGATAGAATATTTTTTAACTGGCGAATGTCAATGGTGTCTTTTTCAAGGGTTAATGATGATGAGATGGATTTACGTTCGTGATACGGGATTACTTCACTATGGTCAATTCCTTGGGCTTTTTTCCATAATAATACTCCGTTTTTACCCATGACACGATCCATGAGTTCCATGGGCATTTCCTGTACTGTTTTAACATATTTAATACCCATATTTAGCAGCATTTTATATGTTTGATCGCCAACCATAGGTATTTTCTTAACAGCTAATGGAGCTAAAAAAGGTTTCTCCTCTCCTTGTTTAATATTTATGTGATTATTTGGTTTAGCCTCGTTGGTTGCTACTTTTGAAACGGTTTTACTTGTTGAAAGCCCAAATGAAATGGGTAAACCGGTATTTTTAATAATCTTATTTCGAAGTTCCTGGGCCCACTTATAAGTTCCAAAAAACTTGTCCATTCCTGTAACATCAATATAAAATTCATCGATAGAAGATTTTTCATATAAGGGAGATTCTTCTTTAATAATTTCAGTTACGGTGTCGGAATATTTACTGTAAATACCGGCATTCCCCCGAATGACAATTGCTTCGGGACATAACATTTGAGCCATTCGCATGGGCATAGCCGAATGGATTCCATACTGACGAGCTTCGTAGCTACAGGCTGCTACCACTCCACGTCCGGAGGTTCCACCAACGAGTACCGGCTTATTATTCAGGCTGGAATCGAGCAAACGCTCACATGACACATAAAAAGTGTCTAAATCAATATGAACTACAGATTTATTCATTTAATTCAATGACTAATTTTTCAATGATCAGAAATCAAAACATTCAAATCAGAGTTAACCTAATATCCAATAACCATTCTAAATTTTGAAAATTGATTACTGATTACCGGTCATTGGTATGGTAGATACCACAACTCCCTGTACCATAAAATTTCGTGACAAAATAATGGGTGTATGCTCTTTATTCGATGATCGTGGCAATAGGATGACATTATCATCGTTTATTCTTAGCTCTTTAATAGTCGCTTCATCATCAATTAAAGCAACAATCACATCACCATTATCGGCAGAGTTTTGCTGTTTTACAAGTACTAAATCGCCATCGTTGATTCCTTTCTCATTCATAGAATCCCCTTTGGCTTGCAATAAAAAATAGCTATTTGTTGGCTTAGCTAATTGAGTAGAAACAGCAATCATAGCTTCGATATTTTCTTCAGCCAAAATAGGTAAACCGCAAGCAATGCTTCCTAATAATGGAATCTTGACTGTTTGTTCGCTTGTTGTTTGGTTTTTATCAAACTCGTATTGTATAAACTGAATACTTCCATCTTCTTTCTTATTCAGAATATTTTTATCGATTAAATTTTGCAAAATAACAGCGGCAGAACGTGGTGATTTGTAATCCATTTCTTTCATTAGTTCACGTACACTAGGCATTCTGCCATTTTTCATAAGAAAATCACGCATCACTCGTAAAGCAGCTAATTCTTTATTTGAAACTGTATTTAGCATACGCAAATATACACTTAAAATACACTAAAAGCAAACAAAAACTCAGATGGTAAATATAACTATCAGATAATAAGTTTATTAAATTTTAATAGCTTCTGTATACTTTTATGGTGTATTGAGTTTCTTGACCAGATGATTTTGAAAAAGCAATATATCAGAGCTTTGTGTTATAGGGAGGCATTTATAGCGAGCTGAAGATTGTTTCATGTTTTTATAAATTCCTTTTTCAAGCATGGTTTGTTGGCTACATCCCGAAACAAAATATAAATCGATGAGTCCTTGCTTTAGAAACACACTGAATTCTTCAGCTTTCATTTCTCTTTTGTTATGATATAAGGGTCTGATATAATAATCTACATAAGTTTCTTTGGGTTTTGCAGAAGAAATATACGGACCAATAATATCCAAATCGTTGATAGCCTGAACAAGGTTTCTTTTATATGTTAATGATGATCTTGATTCTAGTTTTATGATCTTATCATTTAAGTTATTTCGGATTTTAATATCATATTCATTTTCAGGGCTTTCAAAATTATCAGTCCGTACATCATCATAACGAATCACCTCACAATTGTTTAAATTAGAATTAGCAAGCCAGGATTTTATTAATTCAACAGCATAAATCTCAGCAATCATTCCACGAAACTGATTTTGTAGTTTTAATTCCTGACTGCGTTCTCTCCCATCTTGTCCTGCTTGTATTGTGTGTAAAACTTTTAATTTGGCTTGACGTGCCGCTCTAGAAATAAGATCAGAACTAATATCTAAGTTCACCTTAACAATGTTCCATTCACCTTTTTGACTTGCTATTTTTTTATACTCGAACATATATTAAACTGATTTTATACGACGCTTAATAGTTTTTAATGACTCCGATTTATTTTTTCGGATTTGAACATATTGAACAGCTTCGTTACGAATGATTTCTGTATCTTTCTCGTTAAACCCAAGCGCTTTCATAATTAATGAGTCCAGTTGTTTACGATCATCATAATCCATTTCTTGGAAAATAGATTTTTGAGCCCTGTTATTCATCGATTCCATAATATGGCTTAATTCATCGATATTTTTCAATAAGTACTTGGGATGCAGTATTAGTGTATCTTCCAAAACATTTACATCAACATCGCTTAATGTTTGACTACCGGTTAATTGCCTTGAAAAGAGATCGATAAAAAATCTAAAGATAGTACTGTTTAATATGGCAAATAAGATATCTGCATAGTTAGTATATTCAGGTTTTATACAAATATTATAATTGACTTTATCGCAATAAACCTGTGCCTTTCGATTATCGATGAAACAGAACCTCTCACCTATTTTTGAAGGAAAAATAAAATCTCCTACAGCTATATTATTTCCAAGCTGGTACCATTCAGTATGACCATTTGCAGATTTACGTGCTGCGCATGTAGGTCTTTGATTAATTTTATACTTGGATGATTCAGCTACTTTAATGTATTTTAAGAGATCATCTTCTGATTTTGACAACTGTTCTTCAGGGCTTTTAATATCTAGAACAGAAAGCTTTATAGTATTTTGGTTTATCGTGAGATTTTGTACTTCACGTTGAGTTTTTAATATGGGTTTTATATGTTTTCTATCGATGATATAATGAGTACGATCAAGTTTTGAATAGTACCAACCATATCTTTCCCAGAACGTTTTGTTTTTCTTGAGTAAATTAGAAGCTTTTTGTGTTTCATCAATCAGGTAAAAGAAATGGTTGGCTCCTGTTTTTATTCCGTATTGAACATTACAAAGTTCTCTTAAGGGAATAAGCTTATTATTTGCATGAGATAGTATGCGATGATAAATTTCAGGAGATCTTAAGTATTTTGCACCCCAGTGACCGTTATGATATTTACCTTTTTTAGTGCTTTGTGCTTCAAGATTACCTTGCTTAATTGGGAAAACTGAAAGTATTTCAGAATGAATTTCTTTTGTGTTTTCAATAGATTCAACAAATTCAATGACATGATTCAACCTATTTTCATCACAAACATCCCCAATAATTTTCGAGTAATTTGTTTTAATTTTAACAAATTTTGTGAGATGGTTTTCTCTCTTTACCTGGTCGCTACATTTCTCAATAATTAACACAACAGTATTAACCGATGCAGTTTTAAAACTCCTCGTATCTTGTTGATCTATAATAGCAACAATCTTGAAATGATCTAACAGGAATTTTTGTAAATCTTTACCATACGATACATCCAACCAACTGCTTGCAATAACATAACCTAAGCGACCGCCTTCTTTTAATAAGGATGTTGTATGCATTAAGTAATATACATACAAATCACTTTGTTTATTGATGTTTTTAATATTAAAATCTTCCTTTACCAGATATGCCCATTTGTCTTTATTTTTAATGAGTTCTTGTCGAATATAAGGGGGGTTACCAATGCAAGTATCAAAATTGGGAATGTCATCTTTCTTGATCTCGGAAAAATCATTATTTAAGATTTGATGTGAATAATCAAGATTTAACTTTAATGAATTTATCTTGGCCAGATATGCAGAAAAGGTGTTTATTTCAATGCCATGAATTCTTTTTGATAAGTCCTGATACTTTGCTTTTGGATGAAGATGTTTGAGCATTTCAAATGCACGGATTAAAAAAGCTCCGGAACCACAGGCTGTATCAACAATATGAAGAGTATTTTTACTAATACAGAAGGCGTTGATAATATCAATTTCGTTATAATCAGTGAAATGTTGTCCTTTTTCTGCTTGTTCTATATTTGAGAATAAAGTATTATAAATAGTTCCAAAAACATCTATATTCAGATGATTTAATTCAAGATTTTCAAGTGCTATCATATTTTGATCAAGGGTCTTTAAATGCTTTTTATGCACCAGAAATTGATCGAAGACGGTTTGTCCAAAGATGTGTTGATAGCTTTTTTCGGAAATGCTTTTCTTTAGATAAAGAAGATAGCTTGCCAATAAACAACTATTCTGAATGTCCTTTTTGGTAAAATTTTGGCCTGTTTTATAGATATCGAATTGAAGAAGTTGTTTTTTGATTCGTTCTTGTAAATCAGGATTATTTATGATGTTATCATTCATTTTATCATATATAGAAGCTGATGTTTCTGAAATGTAATTAGAAACCAACTGAATAATATGCTGTACTGATTTTTCCTGATTTGGCACTTTGATGTTCTGTTTATATCAAAGATACACTATAATCATTATTTCCAAAGATTGTCTTAAAAATTAGTTTATAAAATTGCATAAAAACTTGACAAAGGCCATGTTCATTTTATAACTTTATGCTAAATCAGCTTACTTGATTTTTAAGGTTTTATTGTAATTTCAAAAGCTTAGCTTATGTCACACGAAAAAACAGTTCACGACGGTAAGAAATCTAAATCACCATTAAAAAGACTAAAAGAAAAAAGAGCAGAGAGGAAAGCAAAACAAGTGGAGATGAAACATTCAAAAAGAAAGCCACGTCATAAGGTGAAAGTTAACTCTTAACTAAAAACGCCTCTTTAGGAGGCGTTTTTTCATATGTTTAAATTCATGTTATTCTAATTGTGACCGAACTAATTTTCTAGAGAGTTTATCAACTTCACGATTATAGTTAGGTATTTCAGATGTTTTTTGATGTGCTTTAACTTTGATAAATTCAATAGTAATAGAATTTTGCAGGGATATTAATTTCTGAATAAGTTCAATATTTTGGATTGGTGTTCCTTTTTTAGTTTTAAATTCATTCGAGATCAACCTTTGCATTCTTTTAGGAATCCTTTCTACATACTGGCTATCAGTAAACAATTGTATGGATTTATTATCAGGATATTTTGCCAGAATATATTCAATGGATTTGATAACTGCTATTAATTCCATTCTGTTGTGCGTAGTTTCTTGAGCAGTCCCGAGTAAAGTAACTTTTTGATCATGAATAAAAAGAATAGCAGCCCAGGCTCCTATTTTATTTTGCGTATTGCAGCTTCCATCGGTATAAATTTCAATTTTCTTTTTCTTCAAATTCAACTTTTATTTAGAATGAAACGGATAACAAAGTTGAGGATAAATGTTCTGCAAAATATATTCTTGTGCCTGGTGTAAGCGTTGCATTTCATCTCTAATTTTTTCGTGCTCCACATAATGCATATGCCTGCTTGATATCGGATAATCAACAGAGTAATATCCCATCTCAAATTCCATAATTTTAATCCGATTCTTAACCAATTCAAGGGCTTCCTGTTGTTTGTCAATGGTAATATGATGTTTCTGATCGAACGAGAATTTGGCATGCTCTTTTTCCAGCACCTTTACTCTTCCATTCAATAAATTAAGTTCTTTTAAGTAAAAGTCAATTTGATTTTTCCAAAGCTTATACTCAAAATCAAGATCCAGAATTTCAATATTTCCGTCCTTCATCTGTTAATATTTTTCTTAATTGTTAATTTATTGCTATTTATATCTCTTTCCTGCAAGGGATATTTTTTGTTACTCGCTCCCACAAATCCCGAACGCATCCCACTCGTGAACCTTCAAGTTTTTGATTCTGATACTATGCAGTATCTAATTATACTCTTGCGCCTGTATGCCGGCAAACAGTTTTTCAAATTAATTATCATGAAGGTTTCATAATCGTATACTATTGAATTACCTATCAAATTTACCACATTTTAAGTACAAAATAAATAGCATATGGATGTTATGAGTATCTTTGGAAGATTTTTAATAAAAACAGGCTATAATGAGTAAATACGATGTAATTATTGTTGGTGGCGGTGCAGCAGGTCTAATGGCAGCAGGAATATCAGCAGAGCAGGGATTAAAAGTGTTGGTTTTGGAGAAAATGAAACAGCCTGGACGTAAATTAGGAATCACAGGAAAAGGAAGGTGTAATATTACAAATACAGCTCCTCTGGCTGAATTTATTAAACAGGTACAACCCAATGGACGATTTTTACGATCATCATTTTCTAACTTTTTCTCCAATGAATTGATTGACTTTTTTAATGATATAGGAGTTAAAACTGTTGAAGAACGTGGAGGACGTGTATTCCCTGAAGGAGGAAAAGCAACAGAGGTAGTAAGATCGATGATTCAATGGTGTAAAAAGCTGGATGTTGTTACTAAAACAAATTTCACAGTTAAAGAATTAATCACTCAAGATGGACAAGTAACTGGTGTTCGTGGAATTTCAAGTGAACATAATAAAAATGAAGTGATATCATATCAGGCAAAGAAAGTGATTATTGCAACCGGAGGAATGTCTTATCCTGCAACAGGATCTACTGGCGATGGATATCAATTAGCTGAATCTTTAGGGCATCAGGTGAATTCTGTTTGGCCTTCCTTAGTTCCTCTTGAAACAGAAGGTACCAAAGCACAAAAGCTGAGTGGTTTGGAATTAAGAAATATCAAAGGAACGGTTTGGATTGAAGGAAATAAAGCTGGTGAAGATTTTGGAGAAATGAGTTTTACAAATTTTGGAATTACCGGACCGATTGTATTATCGCTAAGTCGAATCATTGTTCCTGCCATTAGAGATCAGAAGGATGTTATATTTAGTATAGATTTAAAAGCGGCTCTCGACGATAAAAAATTAGATAACAGGTTGATACGTGATCTTAATAGTAAAGGAAATGAATCATTTCGAAATATTTTAAATGGATTGCTTCCAAAAGCACTTATCCCATCGTGTATTCAGTATACAAAGATAGATGCCAATAAACTTGGGCATCAGATCAATGCTAAGGAAAGAAAAGAACTCAGAAAATGGCTTAAAAACTTTGATTTTAAAGTTACTGGTCACAGGCCTTTCGAAGAGGCCATTATTACTGTAGGTGGTGTTGATACCAACGAGGTAAACCAAAAAACAATGGAATCAAAGCTATTGAAAGGCTTGTATTTTGCCGGTGAAGTGTTGGATTTAGATGCTCCAACCGGTGGGTATAATTTACAAATTGCTTTTTCAACAGCTTGGACCGCAGCAAAGAATTTATAATTAAATGAGTTTTATCTGTATTCGAAGTATAATATTATTCAACGGACTTTTCCAAAGTTTTAAATTTTGGAAAAGATAATACGAAATATAAATAAATTATTTTTAATAAACTATCGAACTAATTCAGCTATTCGTTGCATTAAACGATCTCAATTTCAATCAGTGTAAAAAAATGCTTTAAAAGTTCGGTATAATTACCCGGAATAATTAAATGATGATTTCCTAGTGGATTTTCTTTCAATTTCTGAATATCTGTATTTGGTAATTCAATTTTTATTTGAGTTCTGCACGAATCGTTTCTTTCAGGACGCTCAACAATCCTTCCATAGGATAAAAATGCTTTGTTCAGATTACGATTTAAACGAAAGACTGTGGCATTTTCAGATTTAAAGCGACCTTGAATAGCTGTTCCTAAACCCGTTTCGAAATGTGTGTTAATTTTATAATCAGAAACCAAATTGGTAGCTATGGTGCAATGAGCAAAAAATACACCATCATCATTAACTGACGCTAAGTTAGCCATCCAGGGAATTTGTCCTGTTAATTCTTTTGCAATGATTTTACCGGTGATACTAGTCATATCTCCTTCGCATCCTGCAGGTAAGCCAATAGTGTTAAATAACGATAATCCTAAACAGGCGGTAACAGCATTTTCACGTACTAAAGGAAAACACTCTACCGTAATGGCATCTAGTTGCTTTTGATCAATAATATCTTGTAAAAGCTTATAAACTTTAGATGATTCATCCAATTCAAAACCATTATTGCTAAAGTGATCCAGAAAATCAGAACTACTTTCATATTGGTCATAAGCAGGAAAATCATTCCATGAAATTTGCTCGAGTTCAATTCCCAGTTTTTGATTCAAAATAGTTTGATCGATATCAGAATTAATAAGCCACTCTGAAACATGACCAATTAAACCAATTTTATATTGAGAGATTTGGGATAAAGCATGCTTACTCTTCAAATAATTTTCTACTTCATAATTGATATTGGTTTCATGATCTATATTATATAATGTCGATAATATATTTTTAGACAGACAATATGATTTAATTTCCGAAGCGGCAGCGTAGCTATTGCTTTCTGTCATAGCCAGAAGCAATACCTGATTTCTTTCTTCTAATAGATGTTTCGCTTGATTTTCAGATCCTCCGGTTACAATAAACAAAGCATCCGGATGTTGATTTGTAAAGTCAATTTCGACACTTTGGATTTTATTCTTAAGTAAGGTCTCTCCTCTTTCAATGATCTCTTGCGGTGCATCAGGATATGCAATTAACTGACATTTTAGTTTCATCATTTTTAACAAATTTAAAACTCAAAAATAGTGCATTTTTTTAACATAAAAAGGGCAGCTAATAATAGCTGCCCTAGACTTTGTTCATTGAACTACTAACAAATTGTCTGACAATTTCTTTCACCAACCTTTAATGAACAAAGCAGAAATTTATAGTTATGGTAATATGACCTGATCAATAACATGTATTACTCCATTTGTTGCGAAAATATCAGCAGAAGTGATGGTAGCATCATCAAGACCTACAGATAGTGCTTCGTCTGTTGGAGTAATGGTTAAATCGGAATTAAGATTCCAGGATGAACCATCTAATAGTGATAGATCAATGGTAACTGAACTATTTCCGTTTAATAAGTTAGGAATATCACTTGAAAAAACTCTTGCATCCAGTACATGGTATAACAGAACATTGGTAATTGTTTCCATTCCCACAGCAGCAACTAGATCATTAATATCATTATCCTGATCATCATCTTGATCTCCTACGGCATCATACAATGCTTGGAAAGCAGCATCTGTTGGTGCGAATACAGTGAATGGTCCATCTGCTGAAAGAGCTGTAGTTAATTCAGCTGCTGTTAAGGCTGCAACTAACTGGGTAAATTCTGCTTCTGTTTCTTGTGAAGCAGCAACGGCTATTTCAACAACATTTTGACTCGCAGGAACTAAAGTTCTGTCAATTAAGTGTACTACACCATTATTATAATCAAGAGCTTCTCCCGATAATGTTGCTGTTGTCACTTCTGTTAATCCATTAATAAATGTACCATTATCATTAATACTAAGATAGAAATCTCCTCCTAAAGATGTAACTGCAGAGCCTGTTGTTGGTAAACCATCACCAAATACTTCTGAATCTAAAACATGGTACGTAAGAATTGGAGCTAGGTCATTAGCTGTTAAACCGTCTAAGCTTGTAATGCCAGCTGCTTCGAAGGCATCATTATTTGGAGCAAATAACGTGTAATTAGCTTCTGTATCGATTAAAGTGCTCAATAAATTAGCTTTTACAACTGCTGCAGTTAAGATAGAGAAATCATCATTAAAATAAGCAGGCTCTACAATCGTATTTACAATACTTAATTCTAAAGCAGGTACTAAAACGGCATCTACAATATGTACAATACCATTTGAAGCTTCTACATTGGCTGTTGTAACATTGGCTCCATTAATGGTAACATCGCTTCCATTGATTCCTACCGTTATTTTATCGTCATTACTTAATAAGGTAGCTGCCATCTGACCATCCGATAAATCTGTTGACATTAATGCAGTTGGAATAACATGATATTTTAATAATCTTTCAATAACATCTTCAGGTATATCCTCCAAACTTGATTGTCCTATTACTTCTAATAAAGCTACAAAAGCATCATTGGTAGGTGCAAATACGGTATATTCTCCATCTGCACTTAGGGCATCAACCAAATCTGGAAACATAGTTAATGCATCAACCAGGATACTTAAAGATGCGGTTTCGGAAGCAATACTCACAATGCTTTTCTTGGGTAGCTCAAAACCTTCTGGTAATAGTACTTCATCAATAATATGAATAACACCATTCGTAGCTTCAATATCAGCCTCAGTTACCATAGCGGTAGTATTCAATTTTACAACTCCATCCATGATTGTTACATCAATGGTGTTACCTGTTAGTAATGTTTGAACAGGACCATCAGTCAAATCCGATGACATTACATTACCACTAACTACATGGTATTGTAGTATTTCAGCTAAAACAGAAGGGTTTTCTAGTAAGATTTCCAATACACCATCATCAAGTTTATCGAAAGCAGCGTTGGTTGGTGCAAAAACGGTAAAAGGACCATCTCCTTGTAAAGTTGTAACTAAATTAGCTGTGGTTAATGCAGTGACCAGAGTAGAAAAATCATCGTCTGTTGAAGCGATACCAACAATACTTTCCATATTGTCCATCATATCATCCATAGGATCGTCATCTTCATCACATGATGTTAAAGTGAAACTAGCTATTAAAGCTATCGCAAAAATGCTTAAAAATTTTTTCCCGATTGTTTTCATAATTATAGATTTTAGTTAATAATTCAATTTTGAGAACACTAGGAAAACAGAAGGAAATCAATAATGTTTAATAAATATTTTAAAATAATAAACAAAAATACGAATATTCTAAATAGTATACTTGATTAAGTAGTTGTATGTTAATTGATAAAAAAGAAATTAGCATGTTTAATATAAATAGTAAAATAATAAACATAATAGTCGTAAAATAAAAAAAGCAAGCGTTTAGGCTTGCTTTAAATATCATTTTTATGTATTTATTTGAGTTTATTTTCAAATACTTTTTTAAACTTTTTAATTTTAGGTGTGATGATGAAATTACAATAACCTTGTCCACGATTATGCTCGTAATAATCCTGATGGTAATCTTCTGCTTTATAAAAAATATCAAATTCCGAAATCTCTGTTACAATAGGCTTATCATAAATATTTTCATCTTCGAGTTTTTTCTTATAGATTTCAGCAAGTTCTTTTTGCTCTGTAGTATGATAAAATATAACCGATCTGTATTGCGTTCCTACATCAGCACCTTGGCGATTTAAAGTTGTTGGATCGTGGGTTTGCCAAAATACTTCCAAAAGCTCTTTATAGCTAATAATTTCTGGATTATAAGTTATTTGAATGACTTCTGCATGACCTGTTTCGCCAGTGCAAACTTGTTGATAGTTTGGATTTTTAATTTTTCCACCAGAGTAGCCTGATACCACTTTTTCCACTCCTTTTAAACGATGAAATATAGCTTCTGTACACCAAAAGCATCCTGATCCGAATGTTGCAATTTCCATATTTTTGCGTTTTTGAGAATAACTTTCCTGATATCCTATCAACATCAGAAAAATAGTTACTATACTTAAAATATACTTCATAACTTTTTTAAGGATAACAGTGATTAAAGTATAATGTTTATGAAACTGTTTGTATTTTTATGGTTTTATAAGAGCACATGAATTTTCGAGAACAATTATTAGCAGAACTATCAAAACGAAACACCGACTATATGGCTTCAGTCGTTGGAAATGATGAAGGTTTATTTAAACAACTTATGGAGCTTGTTTTTACCAACGAAAAAACTGTTTCGGGACGTGCAGCCTGGGTGGTAGAAGGGATTTGGTTAAAATATCCTCATCTGATTGATCCTTATATTAGTCAAATGATTGACTTTTTACAAGTATCGAAATATGATAACCAAAAGAGACATTTCCTAAAAATGCTGGAAACAAGAGATATTGGTGAATTAGATGAAGAACATTTAGGAATATTAATTGATCGATGCTTTACCTGGCTCGAAGATCCTGAGAGACCAACTGCTGTTAAAATGTTCTCGATGCAAATAATATATAATTACGTGGAAATTGAACCCGATTTAGCAGCTGAACTTATCGCTATAATTGAAAACCAATTGGATGACAGTACCCCTGGATTTAAAAACCGAGGAGAGAAATTACTTAAAAAACTTTATAAACTAGTTGATTAGAAAATAAAATAACAAATCTACATATCTATATATTGTAATTTAAAATATTTCTTTTACTTTTGCACCCGATTTTTAAATTATAGAAAAGAAAATAAAAATGAAAAGGAATATTGTTGTAAACGAGAATTACTGTCCACAGAATCATCCATGTCCATCAACCGGAATATGTCCTGTTGGAGCCATTACTCAGAAAAGCCCTTATAGTGCACCAGAAATTGATTATGGTAAATGCACCGGATGTGGTATTTGCACAAGATCGTGTATGGTTTTTCAGTGTACGAACTGTTAAAAATAAAAAGCCGGCTTTCTTTTTATTTAGGTTCCCAAAAACAACGTCTGGGCGAAACAATTCTTTCTTCAGTTTTTAAAACCTTCATGGCTTTATCTACTTCTTTTCGGTCTATTCCTGTTAATTCAACAATTTTTCCAGCATTTAAAGGCTCTCCTGCTTTTTTCATTGCATCAAGTACTTTTTGTGTATTTTCCATTTTTAATTGTTTATAAGTTTCAATATCATAAAACAGATAAATTCAAAAAATGTTTAATGAATTTATAATTTTCAAGATGCAAATAACATCCTAATGAGATTAGGTGTTTAACATATTTTAACGCTCAAAGTACGAAAATAATCGTAGAAAAATTTGCAAGTACGAAATTTATCGTATATGTTTGTTACGAAAACATTCGTAGTGCATCAAAAAGTAATTTAATTCGTCTATAGAATATGAGTTTAAAAAACAAACAGAATCCAACAGAAGCGGAACTTGAAATACTTCAGTTACTATGGGAGTTTGGTCCATCGACTGTTCGTTTTATTAACGAAAAACAAAACCTTGAAAAACACCTGCCTGCCGGCAAGGCTGGAGTCGGTTATACCACAACATTAAAAATAATGCAGATTATGACTGAGAAAGGAATGTTAGATGTGAATAAAGAAAGCAGAAAACATGTTTATACTCCTACTGTTGATGAAGATGAAACAAAAAGTAAGCTATTAGATGGTTTTCTCAAGAAAACATTTTCGGGATCTGCCATGAAACTCGTAATGCAAGCTTTGGGAAATCATACACCATCTCCTAAAGAACTTGATGAGATAAAGAATTTAATTAATGATATAGAAAATCAAAAAGATCAATCATGAATTTGATAGACGATTTATTAAATGATAGGATTATTACTGCTTTAGGATGGAATATTTTTCATCTTTTATGGCAGGGAATTATTGTAGCTGTTATTTTAAGTTTGGTTTTAAGATTGTTAAAGGCGAGATCGGCACAATTAAGATATGCCGTTTCCTTGATATCGCTCTTCTTAATGATAGGATTATCAATATTTAACTTTACGAATAATTTTGAGTCAAAGACCACAACTTTGGATCATCAGGATGAAATAGCCAAGACAAAGAATAATCAATTATTTGTTCTTGAGTTGAAGGCAAATCCGGTAAAGGAAACAACATCAGAGATTATTACCAACTTTAAAGAAAAGGTGAATCGTATTGATAAGTATTTTCCCATGATGGTGAATTTATGGATGTTAGGGGTTTTTATTTTTACAGTAAAGTTCATATTAAGCTATGTTTATACGGTTCGATTAAAAACCCATCAGATAAAAGAAGTTACACCTCATTGGATCGAACGCCTTATTAGGGTTGAGCATTTACTGAAAATTAATAAAGCAGTTAAGTATATTGAATCATCTTTGGTTAAAGTTCCTTTGGTTATTGGTTATTTAAAACCTGTTGTAATTATTCCTACAGAAATGTTAACAGGAATGCCTGCAAACCAGATCGAAGCTATTATAGCTCACGAGATTGCTCATATTAGACGAAACGATTATATTTTCAATGTATTACAAACGATGATCGAAACCATACTATTTTTTCACCCTGGGGTATGGTACATTTCATCACAAATAAGAAAAGAAAGAGAAAATTCTTGTGATGATTTGGCAATAACTGCTTGCGAAGGATCGATAGTATTTGCCAAAGCATTGGTTTCGGTTCAAGAATTATCTCTGAATAAGTATTATTCCGCGGTTGCTTTTTCAGGTAAGAAAAAACATTTATTAAATCGAATTAAACGTATGATTATGAAACCAAAAGTAAAGTCAAATTTTGCAGATAAAATTATTGCTGCAATGATAATTATATCAGGTGTACTTGCATTATCGTTTACAACAAGTAATGAGAATGAATATCTTCCTGATATAGAAATGTTTAAAGAAACTAAAGAACAAATAAGCGATATAAAAACGCTTAAAACTGAAATTAAAGAAGTAAAGAAGCATATTACGCCTGTCCCTGTTATAATGGATACTGTTCATATTTATAATGATTATCATGATGACCATTTTGAAATAGAAGACAATACTGTGATAAGAACTTATAAAAGAAATGGGAAAAAACAGAAAATGAAATTTACATTAAAGAATGGTAAAGCTACTGACTTATATGTAGATGGAAAGAAGATTCCTGAGAAGGATTATGATCAGTATCAAGATGAAATTGATGAAACTATGGATGATTTAAAAGAAGCCAAACATGATATTCGAGATGCGATGAAAGATATTGAGGATTTGGATCTAGAAGAGATTCATCGTGAAATTGAACAAGCCATGAAAGATGTGCATGTTAATATGGAAGAAGTGCAAAAGGAAATTGCCAGGGCAATGGAAGATATTGAAACAGTCGACATAGAAGAAATCATGGAAAATGTAGAGATGCATATTTCAGATTTGGAAGAAATGGATTTTGATTTTGATGAAGATATCCATTTTCATATAGAAGATTTTGATTATGATATTGACCTGGATGAAGTTCGCGAAGAATTAGAGAGAGCTCGCGAGGAGATAAAAATGAATGTGGATGTAGCTGCTATTCAGAAAGAGATGATGAAGGTGCAAGAAGAGCTATCAAAAATTGATCATGAAGAGATATTGCGTCAAGCACAAGAAGACCTAAAAGACTTTGAAGCACCTAATAAGGAAGAAATAAGAAAAGATTTAGAAAAGACTTTGGAAGAACTTGAAAAGCTGGAGTTAGAAGAAAAATAAATTTGATATAAATTCAAATAAAAACACCCACAAAATTTGCGGGTGTTTTTTTATTCTTTTTAGTAACACGGTAATGCTTCAAGTTCATCTTGTAAAGTAGCTCTCAACGCATCTGTTAATGCAGGACAATCACTATCTAAATAGTCTTCTATGGCATCTTTTAAAGCTAGGCAGTTTGCATTACTGTCGTCAGTAATATAAGTGGAAGCTGCAGAAGAATAATCAAGAGCAAGTTGAGTACAGTTGAATGGATTATCATCATCATCGCACGATGAAATAAAAGCTCCTGTGGTTGCTAAAAGAGCAACAACGCTTAATAATAAGATTACTTTTTTCATTGTTAGTTGGTTTTAGATTAGTTAAAAGATATTTTGTATCTAATATAAGTAAAAACAATATTAACATCAACCAGTTCAATATTATTTTATCAATATAGATTTATTATTAATAATCAAAAATATCAGAAGTTTAACCAAAGACTTAGCTTGAGATTGGATTTCCGCAATTCGAACAAAATTTATCTTCTGGCTTTAACTTTTTACTACATTTCTTACACTTTAGAGCACTATTAACAAAGTTTTGTTTGGTAATTTCAGCAGAAACAATCCCAGTAGGAACAGCAATAATAGCATATCCAACAATCATAATAATGGAAGATATAAATTGCCCAAGGGAGGTTTGCGGTGAAATATCCCCATATCCCACTGTTGTAATAGTTACAATGGCCCAGTATATACTTCGGGGAATGCTGTCAAAACCATTAGCTTCTCCTTCTATAACATACATAAATGCACCAATAATTATGACGATGTTGAGTATCGCAAAAAGAAAAACACCTATTTTTCGAAAACTGGCTTTTATTGCCAGTACAATGAGCTCTCCTTGGTTCATAAGATAGTTTAGCTTAAAAATCCTAAAAACACGTAATAGTCGGATAGCTCGAATAACGATTAAAACATGTGTTCCTGTTAAAGCTAAACTTAAATAGGTAGGAATAATCGATAAGAAGTCAATGATTCCTAAAGCACTAAATATATATTTGAATGGTTTAGGCGAAACCCAGATTCTTGTAAAATATTCGATAGTAAATAAAATGGTAAAGAACCACTCAGAATAAATAAAGAGTGTTGTATATTCTGTTCGTAAGGTTTTAAGGCTTTCTAAAATTACAATAGCAATACTAAATAGGATGGCCCAAAGAAGAACAATATCAAATAATCTGCCAGCATGAGTATCAGTGCCAAAAATGATTTTATAAAGTTTTTTCCTAAACAAACTCATATAATTTCTTTTGTTCTAAAAATACAAAAACTTCCACAGATAAAGTGGAAGTTTTATAATTATTGACGACTAGCGTATTTAAATTGCTTTATACTTTTCTACTTCCCTAAATACCCTTAAAAAGTTTTCGCCCCATATTTTTCGAATATCTTCTGTAGTATACCCACGTTTAATAAGCTCAATGGTTATATTCTTCATTTCGCTGGCATCTTTACAATCCTGAAGACCTCCTCCTCCATCAAAGTCAGTACCTATTCCTACATAATCAATTCCAATAGTTTTTACTACATGGTCGATATGATCTACTGCATCGGATACGGTGGCTAATTCTTTAGGATATTTAATTTGCAATGCTCTCCATTCCTTACTGGCTTGATGGTGTTCTTGTTCAGTTAAATCTTGAAAGTGATTCCATTTTTCTCTTAAAACCTGGAATGCAGAATCTCTTTCCGGATAAGGTTTAGGTTCCTTAATATAATCGCTTAAAATACAAATCTGAATAACACCTCCATTTTCTTTTAGTGCATAAAGCATATCATCATCAAAATTTCGAGGATTATCGCAAATGGCACGAACACTGGAATGAGATGCTATGATTGGAGTTTTCGACAATCTTAAAACATCGTAATAGGCTGAATCTGAAATATGCGAAACATCAATGATCATTCCTAAACGATTCATTTCTTGAACAACCTCTTCTCCAAATGGACTTAAACCATTAAACTCAGGGCCTTTTTTATCGGTCGATGAATCACAAATATCATTATTCCTGGTATGACAAAGTGTAATATATCGGGCTCCTAAATCATAAAACTCTTTTATATTATTGATATCATTTCCAATAGGATAAGCATTTTCTACTCCAATATAGACAGTGCTTTTACCTTTTTCTTTAATGGAATACACATCATCGGCTTTTAATGCGATCTCTGCCTGATCAGGATAGAGACTGATTTTTTCGTGCAAGGCATCAAAAATCTCCAGTGCCCGTTGTTTTGCTTTTTTATTACCTTCTTCATTTCTCTTTCCCTGACCAATAAATACAGCCATAAATGCAGCATCTAACCTCCCGGCTTTCATTCTTGGAAAATCGATACGCGTATGTGTGCTGTCAAAGTTATTCCATTGCCCAATATCAAAATCGGGTTCAAGAAAATTTAAAGGAGTATCCGAGTGGGTATCAATGGATACCATTTCATCGTGCATTTTTTCTGCTTTTTGTTCAAGAGTTTCACTTGTACAAGCACTGATTAGCATTAGTAAAATACCAATCCATAAAAAGTATTTTTTAGAGTTCATATAAATATTTTTTTGAGTATAAGATTCGATTTCTTTGACCAATAATATTTTTAAAAGTTTAATTCAATTTTTGTGTTTATGTTCAAATGTATTAAATATTTATTCGATTCCTTTTTAGAGATTCTGTATTTAAATACTATTAAAGAATGTTTTTGATGTTAAGGAACACTTATTCATATGTCAATAGTCATAATTTACTTGTACTTCTATCTGTATTTTTGCTAATATTTTTAACTTAAATATTAAACAAAATGGCTATATCAACATTAAAATTAGAAGGTAGAATTCAAGAAGGATTTAAAACAGAGATTAAATGTTCACATGATTTTATTATCGACCAGCCTAAACAAGGTGGTGGACAAGATTTAGGACCAAATCCAATGGAAATTTTCTTATCGTCATTACCAGCATGTATCTGTGCTATTGGAAGAATTATTTCGAATCAGAAGAGATTGAATGTTAGAGCTATCAATGTAAAATTAGAAGCTGATATTGATAAGAATTTCCTTTTAGGACAAACAGAAGAAGGAAGAGCTGGCTTTACAGAAATAAGAACTTTTGTTGACATTGATGCAGATATGACAATGGAAGAAAAACAAGCTTACTTAGAAGAAATTGAAAGAAGATGCCCAATAGCTGATAATATGATTAACAATACTACAATTAAAGCTATGCTTGTTGAACCTGCTTCATTAAACTAATAATAGTTTATAAAAGATAAAAAAAAAGGGTTCCTGTTTGGAACCCTTTTTATATTTTTATTTCTGCTCTTCTATTTTTCTATTCTTAACATATTTCTCAAGCCATTGATCTTGTTCCCACAAGACATGAAGTACAGATTCTCGTGCAGAATATCCATGACTTTCTTTTGGTAAAAGAACTAATCGAACGGTTGCGCCTAATCCTTTTAGTGCATTAAAGTATCTTTCACTTTGCATGGTGTATGTTCCCGAATTATTATCGGCTGCTCCATGGATTAGTAAGAGTGGCGTTTTCATTTTATCCGCATGCATGAATGGCGACATTTCGTAATAGATATTTGGTGCTTCCCAATAATTACGTTCTTCACTTTGGAATCCAAATGGAGTTAATGTCCTATTGTAAGCTCCACTCCTAGCAATGCCTGCTGCATAATCGTTCGAATGAGTTAATAAGTTGGCGGTCATAAATGCACCATAGGAATGACCTCCTACAGCTACTTTATTTCTGTCGATATAGCCTAGTTTATCAACAGCATCAATAGCTGCCTTTCCATTAGCTACCAATTGTTCAATAAATGAATCATTTGGTTCTTCTTCACCTTCTCCTACAATTGGGAACGAAGCATCATCTAAAACAACATACCCACGGCTTAGCCAGAAAATTGGTGAGCCATACCAGGGATATATAAATTCATTTGGTGATGAGCTTACTTGTCCGGCAGTACTTTTATCTTTAAATTCTTCCGGATAGGCCCACATCACCATAGGATATTTTTTACCTTTTTCATATCCAATAGGTAAGTATAAGGTTCCTGATAATTCTAAACCATCAGCTCTTTTATATTTGATAACCTCTTTTTGAACATTCTGAAGGCTTTCAAATGGATTTTTAAACTGTGTAACAGGTTTTAATTCACCAGTTTTAATATTTCTAAAATAATAATTAGGATATGCACTCTTGGATTCAATACGAGTTAATAATAGTCCTTTTTTAACATCTTTTAAATCGTATATTTCTTCGAGTGTTTCTTTCCCGTCTGCTTGCCATAATCGTTTAGATTTCTTGGTAGATAAATTATATTCATCAATGAATGGGCGAACACCTTCATCTGAGTATCCATCACCTATTAAATAATACTTGTTATCATTGAATAAGATAATGCTTTTACCATATTGGTTTCTTGTCATTTGAAATGTTCCCGGATCACTGTATTTATCCTGATAGTTACGATCTTCTATAATTTCTGGTTCTTCCGAACGGGATGGATTAAATACATAAGTCTTCGTATTTCGATTATTCCACCAGTAATCAGCAGCAAAAGCAAGTTGATCATTACACCAGTACATTCTATAATAACGATTCTTTGTTTTTATTAAGCTTCGCTTATTGCCTGTAAAAGGTGCATCCAACTCAAAGATTTCATCCCGGTATTCAACATCAATTTCAGGATCCCCTTCGTCAAGTACTTCTGCCCAATACAATGTAGCAGGCTTATCGTTTCGCCAAGATAAGTCACGCATACCTTTTCTTTCAGCCATAAAGCCTTGAGGCAATTCTTCGATTAAAGGAACTTCTAAAATTTTCTTTATTTCTTTACCTTCTTGATCATAAATTGTTGTTGTATATGGGAATCGATAATAAGGAACAATATAAGAAAATGGTCTTTCGATTGTGGTTACAAGAATATAGTTGCCGTCAGGTGAAAAGTTTAATCCGCGGTACATATCAACTGCTTTCCAAAGCGAGCTCTTGCCTTCAAGATCAACTTTGTAAATCTCTGATCGTACTAACTGTTCAAAATTAAACTCATCATTCTTATTTTTTAATAAGTCTTGATAGGTTCTGTTCTGTGCTTTTTGTCCTTCGTTAACGGAAACGGTTGGTCCGGTTGGAACTGCTGTTGATTCATCAATTAAAGCTTTTTTATCTTCTGGCAATACTTTAATTAATAAAGATTTTCCATCTTGATACCACTCAAAAGGACTTCCTAAATTGGCATTCAGATTATCTTTGCTTAGCTTTTTTGCAATAGCTTTATCGATATCGATGACCCATAGCTCTACTCCGCGAGATGTGGTATTGGTAAAAGCCATCATTTTTTGATCAGGAGACCAGCTTAAGTTAGCTATTCTCATCTTATCTGGCATTCCTGCAACTGCATTTGTTTTATCTTTTTTCACATTTAATATCTCAATATTAGAGTAATAACGTGTTCGGCTGTTTATGTTAGTTACAGGATTAATACGCAATCCACCAAGGCGTAATTCTGTTTCAGAAAGCTCTTCAATGCTTTTATACTGATTTCTATATAAAAACACTGCATAAGTTCCTTCTTCGTTCATATAAACACCAGGAGGAAGTTTAACATCAGCTAATGCCATTATCTCCTCAGGAGGAGTTTGATATTGTAAGTCAAGTTGACTGAAAGCATTGAAAATAAAGAGAGTAATGCTTAATACGGTTAATAAAAAAGTTTTTTTCATTGATTTAAAGTTTATGACCTGCCTGAATAATTTCAAGAGCTTATATGTTCAGCAATTTCAGCCATGTCTGTTATTGAATTAGAATTAATTTTATGAGTATAAATTATAGACTAAATATCATCTAATAGGTTTAATAACGCTTTCCATCATTTCTAATCATCGGTACAAAACGCACTGAAGCAACTTCTTTTCTAATAAGCTTTCCATTTCTTTTTTCGAACAGAACTAGTTCTTGAGTAATACTACCACCTAAAGGAATAATCATTTTACCTCCTTCTTTGAGCTGATCTTCTAAAGGTTTTGGTATATTGGATGGAGCACAGGTTACAATAATGGCATCGAAAGGGGCATGGGTACTCCACCCCTTATATCCGTCTCCTATTTTAAAATGAATATTCTGATAGTTTAAGCTGCTTAATACTTGTTTTGCTTTAATTCCTAAGGATTCAATAATTTCAATGGTATACACTTCCTTAACAATTTCCGCAAGAATTGCGGCCTGGTAACCTGACCCTGTTCCGATTTCCAGCACTTTCATATCTTTTTCCAGTGCCAGCGTTTCTGTCATCAAAGCCACAATATAAGGTTGAGAGATCGTTTGTCCCTCACCTATAGGAAGTGGCCTGTCTTCGTAAGCCATTCGTTCCTGGCTTTTAGGAACAAATAAATGTCGTTGAACATTAATCATGACCTGGATCACTTTCTGATCTTTGATACCCTTGGCTACAATTTGTTCTCGTACCATTCGTTGGCGAACTTTTTCGTACTTATCGGTATAATTTACGATGAGGAAAGAGGAGCATATAATCCATATTAAGATTCCAAAAGTTAGCGCAAGTAGGTTAGTTCTGTATGTTCTAATCATATTAGAGTGTAATTTTTATAAAGTTAGAAAATAAATTTTCTAATTCATATATCCATAACACTTAAATTGAATGATTGTTGACTGGATGTATTGCTAATTTATTTTTTAGGTTTTATCCAATTAAATATTAAACCAATAACTAGACCTAAAATACATAATAGGATAGCATAAATAACCAAAGACGTTGAAATACCAATAGCAATAGCTGGAATAATCACTCCAACTAAACAAAATAAGATCGATAAGCTTACGCTATATTTGTTAAGTTTTGGATAAATCCAGAGAACAAGTATCAGAAATCCCAACGACATGGTTAAGGATACAAAAAAGAATGTTGTATCCACGATATCTCGTAATAAAAGAGCCATGGTAACTCCAAGAACCATTAATAAGATCATGGTAAGTCGCATGGTTTTAAAAAGCTGTTCTTTCTTTAATACACCTGATTTTTCAAGGATATCTTGTGTAACAGATGATGCTGTGGTAAACATATAAGTATCAGCAGAAGATGATACTGCTGAATAAATAATCACTACTGATAACCCTGCCAAACCTGCAGGAAGTAATTTGCTGAAACCAACAATTAAAGCAGTATCGGCACTAATGTCAGGAATGTCAATACGAATGACCATGCCAATCATTAATAGAATAAAACCAATGATAAAATAAAATACGGACGATAAAAAGAGACTTCTTTTAAAGTGCTTTTGATTTTCAATGGCATAAACACGTTGCCATAATTCGGGTGAAGCCATTGGAATAAAGAATCCAGCTAAGAAAAAGTTAATGATTTCTTTGGTCGGAATATTAAAAAAATCAGCAATTGCTATTTTTGGTTTAGTATCCGTATGAAATAAGAGATATACCATGAGAATAAATAACAGGAATATGCCTATAGTTTGGATAATGTCCGTTTTAACAACCGCTTTGAATCCTCCGGCAACTAAATAAATAAGTATAATAACTCCAATAATGATTACGGACCAGTTATAGCTGATTGGTGTATATTCTTCAACCAGTTTAGCTCCTGCAGTAAAGTTAAGTACAACCCATCCGAACATAATAATGATCACTACAACTGCTGATAAATAGCCAGCTACAGGTCCTTTCAAATAGAAAAAGAAATCGGATAGTGTATAGAACTTTTCCTTATCACCAAGTTTTTTAACCTTCTTACCAAAAAAGTAAAATACAAATAAACCAAAGACTGAACCAATAAAATACCAGTATGCTCCCAATCCATAAAGGTAAACAAGCGCTGTATAGGTTAACAAAATAGCAGCTCCTATCCTACTTGAAAATATAGTTGTTGTTGCTTCAAATGATTTTAATTTTCGTCCGGCAATCAAATAATCTTCTCTTGCCTCTTTACGTCCCGACCAGAACCCGACAATTAAAATAACCACAAAATAAAGAGCGATAAAAATATAATCCAGTGTTCCCAGCATTTGGTTTAGTTTGGTTTATCGTATATTACAATATTAACAATAAGATGGTTCAAAGCTTGTTTTACCTACCACAGTTTTTCCGGGTATTTTCCTTCTTGGGTTAATGCTTTAATCTTATGAACAACTAAAGGTTTATCTTCTTGATAAGTAACCCCAAACCATTGATCCGTTGCTTCAAGAACTTTTACACTGGCTAGTTTATGCTGCATCTGATGACTTACAATATTCGGGATATAATATTCTGATTTAATATGATGTGCATTATCAATGATGAACTTTTTAAATTCTGATTCTAATTCAGGAAATACATCAGGTGTAAATCCCCAGAAATTCATCGAAACAAAAAGATCTCCATCCAACTTAAGATCAGTACCCTGATCATCAGCGACAATTTTTTCCTCTTTCCAGGCAATTTTGGTTCTTTCAATAATTTCAATTAACTCATTTTGATCATTTACCTTACAAACACCTCGCGATACACTGCCATGTTCAGAAAGTGTATTTTGTAAGCGATAACCGGCCATACAATTTTTTCCTGTAGAACCCTGACCTTGACTTTTCATATAATCAGCAACCACTTTAAAAGCACTTTTACCGTAAAAATCGTCGGCATTAATTACAACAAATGGTTCATGAATTACATCTTTGGCCATTAATACAGCGTGTCCTGTGCCCCAGGGTTTTACCCTATCTGCAGGCACTTCAACGCCTTCTGGTATATGATCTAACTCTTGAAATACATATTCTACTTTGATTTTTTTACTGTATTTATCGAATAGCAACTCTTTCATTTCTTTTTCAATATCTCTTCGGATAATAAAGACAACTTTATTGAATCCTGCTTCAATGGCATCATACACAGAATAATCAATAATCGTTTCTCCACTTGGACCTACCTGATCCAGTTGTTTTAATCCTCCATATCGGCTTCCCATTCCTGCTGCTAATACTAATAATGTTAAATCCATAATGATTGTCTTAATTTGATTTGTTAAAATACAGTTTTTATTGATTGATTTTTGATTTTATAGGTTTCAGTTTATATCCCCACATACTAAAATAAAATATAACAAGGTAACAAGGGATACATATCCAATAGGCATTCTGCGGATGATTTGCAAAATAATCGGCGAAAGCTCCCCAGACTAAAGGAAGGGTAGCTCCTCCTGCGATAGCCATAATTAATAGTGATGATGCTGTTTTGATATGTTTACCGGTATTATGAATGGCAAGCGGCCAAATGGCAGGCCATACAATTGCATTAGCAAATCCCAGCATAGCAATAAAAAATACAGAAGTAGTTCCATGAGTAAAGATGGCAGCTAAAGTAAAAGCTATTCCTAAAATAGTGCTTAAAACCAAAGCTACTCTTTGTGAAATAACTTTGGGGATAAGAACCAGTCCAATTAGAACATATCCAACAACCATAGCTACTAAGGTATAACTGGTAAATACTTTTGCCTGGGCAATATCAATACCTAATAACATGCCGTAGCGAATTATGGTATCTCCGGCAATTACTTCTACTCCGACATAAAAGAACAGTGCAAGAACACCCATCCATAAGTGAGGTAAATGAAATATACTTTTTACATCCGTATTATTATCTTGAATTTCCTGATCGTTTGATTCTTCACTTTCAATTTCAGGAAGTGGTGAAAAACGCATCATGATACCCAACAAAAATAAACTGATAGCAATTACCGTATATGGTGCTATGGCACGCGCAGCAAGTGCATCTAATGCAATATTTTTTGCTTCAGGAGTCATATGGGTTAAACTGGCAATAAATTGATCACCATCACTAAGAATAAAATATGCCAAAATTACCGGTGCCAGTGCACCCGCTATTTTATTACAAATACCCATAATACTAATTCGACTTGCTGCTGTTTCTACCGGACCTATAATGGTTACATAAGGATTGGATGAATTCTGTAATATGGTTAGTCCAGTACCCATGATGAACAATCCTAATAAAAACAATGGAAATGATCGAAGTAATGCTGCAGGAATAAATATGAGTGCTCCCAGAGCCATAACCCAAAGTCCTAACATCATCCCATTTTTAAAACCTGTTTTCTTGAGTACCCATCCTGAGGGTATCGCCATCACAAAATAAGCGATGTAAAAAGAAAATGCTACCATCAGCGATTGCAGATTATTCAGCTCACAAGCAATTTTTAAATATGGAATTAAGATTCCGTTTAACCAGGTAATAAAACCAAAAAGAAAAAATAAAACTCCAATAATAATCATTGAAGTGACATACAGCTTTTTATTAGAATTCATGGATTAGATTATTATGTTATGTTCAACAAAAATATATTTTTACTTATAATTATAAGGGTTTATTTTGATTTTATATACTTCAGCTTTATTTTATTATTTTTTATTTCAACTCTAAGCATTAAAATTAAAAGTATGGCTGTCGATGCAATTGCACGAACGGAATATACAGTAGCCAAAGTTCCTTTACTCGATAATAAAGCAAAAACAGGTGCAATCATTAATAATATCCATACGGAAAAAGGCTCCGTATTTTCATTTGATAACCAGAGTCTTCTGATAACAGGAAAGTAAGCAATGATGAGTATTCCCTGAATTAAGGAATGAGATAGAACATGTGTTTTAGTGATAAACCAAAATAATGCTATGATGATCACAGCAATTAAACACGCTTTATCGAATCGTGTAAATTTAGTGCTTTTATCTCCATAAATAAATATAAAGATGGTAACTATAGATACGAGCAACAGATCAGTTGTATTTAGAATATTATCCCATAAACTAAAACTTCCTTCTGCCAAATAAGTTGTCAAACTCATGGCCACTGCCAATGTAAAGAATGCCCACATGGCTAGTGCAGGTTTAATTTTTTGCTTGTATAATAAAATACAATACCTCAAGCCAATAATGATATTAATAATGGATACCGAGATAATAGAAAATTCTTTCATTTTTATGCCAATTTATCAAACTCAAAAATAGTTAAAATAACCTAAGTTCGATGTAAGGATATATTCTTTATTTACTGATAATCTATAAAACATATTTGCTTGTAAGTTTTGCATATTCGATGATTTGTAGATTTGATTATAAAAAAGTTTTAGTAATGGAATTCATCATCGAATAAACGAATCAACAGATGATCAAAAAAATGCAAATAATCTCAAAAAAACAATTACATGAGACAGGCTTGTTTCTTTGATCGAACTGACGTTAAAATACGATATGTTGCTAATCATTTTTTTAACAAGAAAGAATCATTATTTTTAAAACAGAAATTAAACCTTGTATTTATGATTACAAATCAAATTGAAAGTATTTTCTTTAGAAATCGCACTAAAGATCAACTCATTGAAGAAACGCTGGCAAGCTTAAGTGGATTATTGGCCGATATATTCACTGGCGAAGACCTTAATAATCTTAAAAAAGAACTGCCAGAAGGGATTAACATTGAAGATATAGGTATTGAGCTGAAAGCGGCATGTATATACCTTAACAGCAAAGAATTCTCAATTCCTTCATGTGAAATTGCCATCGATTTAATTCAGGAAAAGACACAGTATGAAATTGGCACCTATTCTTTAATATTTAATGAAAATGGGGAACAGTTAGATGAGATTTTAACTATAAATTAAAAAAGCTCCTTTTTAGGAGCTTTTTTGTTTTATCGTGCATTTTTAAAGGCCAGTTCGAGTTTTTCTTCCAGTTGTGTGTATACCTCCTCTTCGGTACCTATCCCATTAATGTGATAAATGTTTTTTTGCTTTTCGTAATATTTTAATACAGGTGCTGTTCTTTTTTCAAAGCTTTCTAACCTACGAATAATAACATCGGTATCCATATCATAATACCTTCGTGAGTCAGTTTTACTACGAGCACTTAATCTTTTTATCGATTCAAGTGTAGGAACATCAAGGTTGAAAACACATGATACTGAAGATCCTAGCTTTCTAAGTAAGCCATCTAAAATGTATGCCTGAACAATGGTTCTTGGATATCCTTTAAAGAAAAATCCTTTAGCATCAGGATGAGTCTGAATTTGTTTTTCGATGAGTTTAATAGCAAATTCATCTGGAACAATATCTCCTTTTTCCATGTATTCTTTTGCCGAAAGTCCCATGTCAGTACCCTTTTCAATCTCTCTTCGTAAAAGCGAACCGGTCGAGATATAAACAAGATCGTATTTTTCAGCAAGCATCTTTCCTTGAGTACCTTTTCCTGATCCCGGAGGGCCAAAAAGAACGACATTAAGCCATGTTTTTGTTAACGATTGCTCAACAACATTGGTAATACGCTCAAATATTTCATCAATGCTTCCAACACCATCAACAGAATAGCATATGCCTCTATCTTTATAAAAATCAGCTACAGGAATGGTTTTGTTTTTATATTCTTGTAATCGGTTTTCGATCACTTCAATGGTATCATCGATACGATTTTCCTTTTTCGCTCGCTCAAGCATTCTCTTCATCAGATCATCTTGGGGCACTTCCAGAGAAACCATACAATTTAATGAGGTATTTAATTTAAGTAGTAATCCTTCGAGAATATATGCTTGGACAACTGTTCTGGGAAATCCATCAAAAAGGAAACCATTTACCTCGGTGTTGGTTTTTATTTTCTTTTCGATAATTTGAACAATGATTTCGTCAGATACCAATCCTCCTTTTTCGATCACTGATTTTGCCTGTAATCCAAGATCTGAACCTTCGGCAATCTCTTCTCTTAAAATATCACCGGTCGAGATATAAGCTAAATTGTACTTTTCAATCAGCTTTCGCGATTGAGTTCCTTTTCCTGCCCCGGGAGGGCCAAATAGTGCAATGTTATACATTATAAGTCAGTATTTATTAGTAGTTAATTTTAGAGTTTATGTCTGTTAGCTAAGTTAAGATTTATTGATTAATTACACAATTTCTTATCCTTTTTCAAATTCCATAACTTTTCTAAAGTTTAACACTTTAGAAAAGTTCATTATTTAATAAAAAAAGCCCCTCAGAATAAACTAAAGGGCTTATATATTGATGTTTTAATATCATTTTTAAACGATTGTTAAATACATGTATGCGTATGAGAATCGCCCACTTTCGGGAACCATGACCAGGATCTTCTCTCCTTTCTTTAGTTTTCCTGAGTGAAATAATTCTTCCATGATAATATAAATAGAGGCTGATCCAACATTACCAACACTGGTAAGGTTGGTAAACCATTTATCATCTGTTACTTCAATGCCTTGAGCTTTCATTTCATCATATAATCTTTGTTTAAAGAACATAGATGATAGATGTGGTAAGAAGTAATCAACATCTTTATGACTGTCAATGTTTCTTTTCTTCAAAGATTCAGCCATTGGAGTGATACATTTTTCAACCACAAACTTATCTAAAAGTTTCACATCTTGTTTAACAGAAAAGATAGATTGATCTAACCAAATTTCAGGATCGTACTCTTTCCATCCCTTTAAACTTCCGTCTCCATTCTTATCAGCTCCTGCATACATACAGGCATCTAATTCATGAGCATGCGATATGGTATCAATCCACTCTATTTTTAAAGAGATACTCTCTTTATTTGGCTTATTTTCTAACAACATAGCTCCTGCTCCATCAGAAAGCATCCATCGCAAGAAGTCTTTTTCAAAGGCTAAAATTGGATTTGTTTCTAAATGATTGGTGCAGTTCATTTCTTTTTCGAACTTGTCTGAGCGCAGTAAAGTGGATATGACTTCCGAACCGGTTGCTACGGCATTGTTCGATTCTTCAGAGCGTACCGATAAATAAGCATATTTTAACGAATGCATTCCGGCACAACATACGCCCGATGGAGACAGAACTTCCAAAGTTTTATTTCCTAATTTACCATGTACCATCGATGCATGCGAAGGAAGCAATTGATCAGGTAAGGAAGTACCACACGACAGAACCTCTAAATCCTGTAATGAAAAATTCTTATTCTCTAATTCTTTAACAGCTTTGGCTGTAATATCGGCATTGCTATATTTTATATCCCCTTTTTTATCTATAACATAATACCTGTTTTGTATTTTATTTTGACGTAGAACGATATTTCTTGATCGGGATGGTTTTCCATTCACCATGCCTAATATCGATTCCATTTCATCATTTGAAACAGCTTCGTTTGGTAAAAATTTAGCGATGTTATTTATATAAACTTGATTCGGCATCTTTATTCGTTCTAATTATTCTACTTCAATTTCACTCCTGAGAAATATTTTATCTCTTTTTTAATTTTTTTCAATCTGAAAGGTGCAAAAATAAGAAAAAATATATATTCTATAGGTGCAATGACTAAAATTGCAAAAGGAAAATAATATGAAAAGATTCTTACTCTTGTTCTTCGAGCAGGATTTCCTGGTCCTCCTTTCTTTAAAATAAAACTTGACCACTTTAAAAACACCCGTTTATAGGCCATTTGTTCAGTGGTTGCCAGGTATGGATTTATTTTTACGGCTTTTTCTTTTACAAGATTTCCTTGAAGATTTTCGAAATCATTCTTCAAAAAATGGTTTTCAACAATTTCTCCATATTTTTCAACACCCTTGATATCTTTTTCAGAAATACCTGCTTTGGGGAAAAACCATGCAAAGCGTCCTTTTTTTCCACTAAATAAAAAGTACGAGATGGTTACGATTCCCGTTAGGTTCTCTGCTCGATCTCGTAAAACAATATTCCCAACAATTTTGCCTCCTAATTCAGTAATTTTCTCTTTAATATACTCTTGAGCTACAATCCACATGTTACGAACCCCAAGTAGGGTAATCACTGGTTTACCTTTGAAAATACGTTTAGCTTCCTCAGTGAACAGAAAAGAATTGGATGGAATGGAAGGTGACATATACCATACGGTATATGCAAAAACGATCAAATCAAAATCTTCATTTTCTAAATCTAAAGGTTCTAATTCACATGGGATATGTTCTACTGATTCAGGAAATGCATCAAAAAATGTGCGCCCCGTCCATGGAAAAGGAAAATCATGAACTGGTTTTATACTTGCATAAGTAACATGGTAATCCGTTGACTTTTCAAAGGGTTTGGCAAAATTCTTAACGATTTCTGTTAATTGTCCTGATTGTGAGTAATAAAGAATTAATATTTTGTTCATACGCCGGTTATACTATATAAAGTGTTATAAAAGCAGGCTAAATTTAAATGAAAATATTGAAAAACATCATTTGTTTTACAATATTTTCACCAAATACGCTTATTTAGATCGGCTTTACTTTCCGGAAGGATTGGCTAGAAAATAAACGGCAATACTGGCTATTAAGAAGTTAATGATTAATCCACTATCTAATCCTCCATCAATGGTATTAATGACATTATATATGGCAATTAGAGTAATAATAAACCCTGATACTACGGTTAATGCAGCACGTTTCTTTATGCCGGTAACAAAGATGATAGCACTAAAAATTAAAAATAAGGCTGCAATGTAAAAATCTACGTGATTAAGTTTAAATTTAGTAAAAGTCTTGAAATATTCATCGTAAGCGAAAAGAATAAGACCAATACGCATGATCCATATGGATACGGGTAATAAAGCTTTAATAGGTTGCATAATATGAAGTTAAAGTGATTATTATTTGATGTTTAATACATTATATTCTTTTTTGAACAAAGCAAATAAAAACTTGTTTCTAAAAATAAAAAAACTAATCTTATGACAAAAATTAGAATAGTAATATATATGTTTTTTATTTCAGCTTTAGTGATAAATACTTTCAATTCATGTGCTAAAAAGCCAAAGAATACATTAGAAATTTTAGCTTCAAAAACGACCTATGATGCCATTATTGTTCCGGGAGTTCCTTATGCAGATGAATACTGGACTAAAATTCTTTTAGGCAGAATTTATTGGTCGCATTATTTATATACTAATGGATATGCAAAAAATATAATTTACTCTGGGTCTGCTGTTTATACTCCTTATGTTGAAGCAAAGATTATGGCTTTATATGCCCGGGAAATGGGTATCCCTGAATCTGTTATTTATACCGAAACCAAAGCAGAGCATAGTGTGGAAAATGTTTATTATTCTTACCAAATTGCAAAGAAAATGGGATTTAAAAAAATTGCCCTGGCTACGGATCCATTTCAGTCGAAAATGATGCAGGGGCTATCAAAAAGAATGAATATTAACATTGATTTTATTCCATTTTCGTTTGAAATTTTAGATACCATGGAAATTATGGAGCATAATATTGATGATGAAAAAGCATATGTTGATCATTTTATTTCCATTGAAGAACGTGAAAACTTTTTCCAAAGACTAAGAGGTACATTAGGGAAAAATATTCAATATTAGTACTAAATTTTCATATATTTCTTTGAGAAACTTTGTGGAAACTTAGTGCAGCTTTGTGGTATAATAAAAAACTATAACACAGAGTACCACAAAGAAAGCTCAAAATTACACTAAGGGTAATATTTAATACTAGTTGCAACTATTCTCTATTATTTAACTTGCCTAGCCATAACTTATTATTTTAAACTTTCCCTATCTTTAAATGTCATAAATTTGTATGGATATAAAATCGATTATTATGAAAAAACTTTTCTTCTTTAGCCTGATTTTTAGTACAATAATTTCATCGGCACAAAACGAGCACTTAGAAACCTTTTACGAAAAATCCAATTTCCTGGAAACACCGCATTACGATGAAACCATTCAATATGCTAAATTACTGGCTGCTTCTTCAGAATATATTCAATACACAACATTTGGTAAAAGTTTACAAGGACGAGATTTACCATTACTCATTGTAGATAAAAACAAGAATTTTACTCCCGAAAGTGTAAAAAGATCAGGGAATGCCATTTTATTTATTGAAGCATGTATTCATCCGGGCGAATCGGAAGGTAAAGAAGCGGGTTTTATGCTCATTCGTGATATTCTAATAAACAACAAATATCCTGAATTATTAGAAAATACTACCCTCCTCTTTATCCCTATTTTTAATACCGACGGACACGAACGATTTAGTCCATACAGTCGGATTAATCAGAACGGACCCAAAGAAATGGGATGGCGAACAACGGCTAACAATTTGAATCTAAATCGTGATTTTATAAAGGCCGATGCTCCGGAAATGCAACAATGGTTGAAGCTTTTTAACGACTGGCTTCCTGATATGTTTATTGATATTCACACCACCGATGGAGCCGATTACCAGTATCAAATGACCTATGGAATGCATATTATGGGCGATATGAATCCACAGCAAACCGATTGGCAGAAAGCTTATTTAGAAGAGCTTGAAAAAGATCTTTTAAAAGATGATGTTTTAATGTTCCCATATGTTTCGTTTCGCAGATGGCATGACCCACGCAGTGGATTAGTGCGCAGAACAGCTTCGCCAAGGTATTCAACAGGTTATTGGGCTTATCAAAATCGTCCTGCACTGTTAATCGAAACACATATGCTGAAAGATTATAAAACACGGGTTGATGCAACATATCATTTATTACGACACACGATAGATATATTAGATCATCAGCATAAAGACTTAATACAAATGAATGCAAATGCTGATGTGGATGCAGCAAATCTTATAAATGAAAAGTTTACTTTAAGTTATTATACATCGCAAAAAGACAGTACTACGGTAAAATTTAAAGGTGTTGAATATGATATTGTACACAGCGATTTAACAGACGATATTTGGGTACAGTTTAGCGATAAACCGAAAGACTATGACCTGGTTTTATTCGATAAATTGATGCCTGGAGCTACGATAAAAATGCCGGAAGCTTATATTATTCCTGCCGAATGGACCGAGGTGATTGATCGAATAAAAATGCATGGAATAGAGTATCATCTTTTAGAAGAAGCTAAAGAGTTTGAAATAGAGACTTATAAATTTAGTAATGTGCAGTTTGCTAATTTCCCTTTTGAAGGTCGACAAATGATTCATGATTTCAATTTACAGGAAATTAAAATGAAGAAAACATTTTATCCTGGATCTATTATCATACCTATGAATCAACGTACGGCAAAAATTATAGCTCATATGTTGGAACCTATTGGACCTGATTCTTTTGTACGTTGGGGATTTTTTAATCCGATTTTCGAGCGAAAGGAATATGTAGAAACTTATGTCATGGAAAAGATGGCTCGTGAAATGATCCAGGAAAATCCAGATCTATTAGATCAGTATAAACAAGCCATAAAAGAACGTCCTGATATTTATAATAATCAATGGGACAAGCTTTTTTGGTTTTATGCTTTAACTCCTTATTGGGATCAGCAAAAAGATATTTATCCGGTAGGAAAAATTAAATTAAAATAAATACTAATAAGCTTTTCTAAAGTTTAAAACTTTAGAAAAGCTTTGGTTGAAAAGAATTAATCTATTATATAAATAACATTCCCATAATTCCAATCTTTAAGAAAAGCAAATAAGTCTAATATTCTAAATTCAATCGATTAGCAAAAATACTTGCGGTTTTGATAATATTTCCTTCCTTTTCTAAAGTATAAAACTTTGGAAAAGGTAAAATCCACCTTCAATTTTCAAAAAAAATTAGTATTCCAAACTCAATCTTTCTGAATAAATATCTGCTGCTTTCATGTTATGATATGCTTTCAGATTCTTTAAATTGTCAAATAACTTAATGACTTCGTCCTTATGAATACGAAGCTCTGAATGGATAACTTGATTATAAGATGAAAACTCCCAATCTTTAGCACGATCTACAAAACCATGATGAACAGGATTTAGATGAATATAAGTAATAGCTTGTTTTAAGTATTGCTCGGAAGTAATTTTCTTACGTTTAAAATTTTTAATAAACAGGCTTCCTCTCCTTTTATACATTTTGTTGTACGACTGGGTATAAGAGCTAAATAAATTTGAAAATCGTTTACTTAAAAGATTATTTTGTTGATCCTTTTCCCAGGTTTTATATTCTGGAAAAGCTTTAACTAAATCGTCATCTTCTTTTATTCGAATCAAAAAATGAAAATGATTTGGCATTAAGCAATAAGCTAGGGTATATGCCACAGGTGAGATATGCTGCTGATATTTTTTTAAGAAAAACGGATAATTATTTTCGTTTTGAAATAAAAGATCATTACCGTTAGCATGATTATAAATATGATAATAATACCCTGACTCTAATGGAATCATATCTGATGTATTTTTATAATATTAAATTTAATATACTTTTTCAAAGTTTCAAACTTTGGAAAAATTTTAATTTTTAATTGTTATTTTTATAAGATAACAAATTTAGCAGTATGAGAAAAATTTGCTTCGTATTCGCTTTGACTTGTTTATCCATGATGAGTCAATCACAATCTCAACTTAATTATGATAAGATTGATAAAGACGATTTAAAATACTATGTTGAAGTGCTGGCTTCTGATTCTTTAGAAGGTCGATTTACAGGGAGCACAGGCCAAAAGAAAGCAGCCGATTTTATCGCCAGCACCTTTGCTAAAAAGGGAATAGAACCACTATTTGATACCTATCTTGACACTTTCTCATTACATGAATATGCCTGGGGTGAAATCTATATCCGAACCGAAGATAAAACTTTCATCAATCAAAAGGATATTTCCTATTTAGGATTTTATAATCAGAAAACAGAAAAAGAAGTTGAATTAGTATTTGGGGGTTATGGTACCGACGAAGATTTGGATCAGATTAATATTAAAGATAAGATGGTTCTTTTGTTTGCCGAAAACATGAGAACATTATTGATGAAAAAGATTGAAGAAAAAGGTGCTTATGGAGTTATTATGGCCAATCCCGACAATGATAAACAATTTAATTCGATCAAAAATTCGCTTGGATATTATTTATTAAGCAAACGCTTAAGTGATGAAGAAAAGAATATTAACAAGAAGTCGTTTCAGGATTTTGTTATCAAAAACGATCAAATAAAATCACTCACAGGTAAATCCATTGCAGATTTACAAGGCTTGGTCGATAACAAGGACTTACAGAATGGTCCGGTAAAAACCATTTATGTTAAATCGGAAAGAATACACCAGCTTACAGGAACAGAGAATGTGCTTGGCATAATCAAAGGAAAAACAGAAAAGAATATTATTTTATCGGCGCATTACGATCATTTAGGGATTAAGGGAGGATTTGTTTATCCCGGTGCCGACGATAATGCTTCGGGTGTTGCTGCTTTGTTTGAGATAGCAGAAACCTTTAAAGATATGGATTTGAAATATAATCTCATATTTTTGGCTACTACAGGCGAAGAAATTGGTTTATGGGGATCCAAATATTTTGTGAATCATCATTCGTACGATTCGAATAATGTGATCTTAAATATCAATATGGATATGATTGCCAGATCAGACCAGGATGATCCCAATTATTTATATGTCGTTGGAACTGGTTTATATCCTAAGTTTAGACCTATGATTGATCATGCAGATTCTATTTATTCCAAATGTAAATTTGATTTCAGTTTAGAAAAAGTAAGTAACATTCCTTGTGCTTATCGAAGTTCCGATCAGTATGTTTTTCATCAGCATGGTATTCCTGCCCTGATGTTTCATACTGGGTTGCACGACGATTATCATCGCCCGGCAGATAAAGCTTCCAAAATCAATTTTAATGTTTATAAAAAAAGAGTGGTGCTTATTGCTCATTTTTTGGATGATATACAAAACACTAATTTAGAATAAACTTAGTTTTTCTAAATTTACGAAGAGTTTAAGTAATTCAAATTAAATATTATTCAAATAGTTATCAATAACTTATGATATTAATCTGATTTTTCGTATCTTTATTTGTAGTTAACCTTTTAATTATGAATGATATGAGTGAGTTGATTAATCTTAAGTTGTCTGAACATCTAGGCAAAAAAATCATACTACTTAGATTTAATTATAGTGATGAAATTAAAAATGTAATATCAAAAATTCCTGATTGTAGATGGAGTAATACAAAACAATCTTATTACATTAGATATAGAAGTGATTATCGGCATTACTTATTAAGATTTGTCGATGAGAAGTATTTTCGAAAATCGGGAAATGAAATTAAAAAGATAAGCATAGAAATTCCTGATAAAGAAAAAATCATTGTATTTAATAATAAATCCTGCATATGGCTTGATAAGTTTCGTCAGTATCTTGAAAATAAGCGATACAGTAAGAGCACGATCGATAATTATGAATCACATGTTAAACATATGCTCAATTATTTTCGTAATCGTAATCCTGAGGAATTAACTAATGAGGATATCAATCATTATGTTCACGATTTTATTATACGTGGACAACGATCTACATCTTTTCAAAGTGTTGCTATTAGTGCGTTAAAAAAGTTTTTTGGAATTGTTCAAAATATTTACATTGATATTGATGATTTTGAACGTCCTAAGGAAGGACGACATTTGCCTACTGTTTTTAATAAAAAAGAAATTAAGCGTTTACTGAATGCCACAAATAATATAAAACATAAACTTGCCTTATCATTAATTTACTCATCGGGTTTACGATTAGGCGAAACGGTGAATATTAAACTTAGCGACATTGATACCCGTCGTAAATTAATATGTATTAGACAAGCTAAAGGTAAAAAAGATCGATATTCCTTACTTTCTTCAAGTATTCTTCCATTGCTTAAAGTTTACTACGAAACTTATCAACCCGAAATATGGTTATTTGAATATAAACCTGGTGTTCAATATAGTAAATCAAGTATTCAAAAGGTTTTTAGAAAAGCAAAAGAAAAAGCCAAAATTCGAAAATATGGTGGTGTTCATGCCTTACGACATAGTTTTGCTACTCATTTATTAGATAAAGGAACTGATTTGCGATATATTCAGGAATTATTAGGTCATAAAAGCACCAAAACCACAGAAATATACACGCATGTAACAAGGCGAGATATTGGAAAAATTACTAGTCCACTCGATGAATTAGATTTTGATATTGATGAATAATTTTTAAATTTATAAAATGAAATTTCTTAAATGGTATAATTATATTTTTCATCTTTTTTCTATGCACCTTATTATTTGGGGTTTTCAAGTACCTCAATTGCATCCGTGCATATTCTCTTAGGTGGAACTTTACACTATTTAAGAACTAGTTAGCGGTAATTTGTAAATTTGCATCGTGCTAAAATAGGTTGACACTTTTTTGATGAAAGAAAGGAGTGTCACAATGAGTAGAAAAAAAGAAGTAGCTGCAAGAAAAATTTATTCCCATGCCTTTAAGATGCAAGTTGTCCAGGAGTATGATAATGGACAAATTTCCAAGCGTGGATTATCTATCAAGTATCAAATAAATCCTTCCACGGTTGATCGTTGGTTGGAAAACTATAGTATCTTAGCTAAAAATAGACGAATGGCAGAGAAACATTCCAACGATCCGAAACACGAGAACAAGCGTTTAAAGAAGCGTATTGAAGAGCTAGAAGCTATGCTTGAGATTGATGATCTGGCTTGGGAAATCATGGAAGAAATGATTGGAGATCCGAATCTGCGAAAAAAGTACTTACCCAAATCGCAGATAGAAGATCTGAAAGCAATCAAGAAAAAAAGATCAAAGTAGCCATACTATGCGAGCGATTTGGGATCAGCCGTCAGGCTTTTTACCAGGGTTTACAGAGAGCATCTGAAGCTTTATCACACCATAAGAATGTGATAAAGCTGGTTCAGGAAATACGGTACGAACAGCCACAGATTGGTACAGAAAAGTTATACGGATTAATAAAAGAAGATTTAAACAGGATGAACATTAAGATAGGGAGGTGCAAGCTGAACAGCATCTTAAAAGAATACGGAATGTTAGTCAGGAAGAAGAAAGCAGCGGTTATCACGACTAACTCACGTCATAGGTTTAGGAAGTATCCGAACCTGATAAAGGAAGTAGAAATCATACAACCAGAACAAGTCTGGGTGGCTGATATTACTTACATACGAACTGATGATGGTTTTAATTATTTACATTTGATTACAGACGCATATTCGAAGCGGATCGTTGGTTTTGAGCTATCGGATAATATGAGAGTAGAATCGACTTTAAACGCTTTAAAAATGGCTATAAAAGGCAGGAAGTATCCAGACAGGAAGTTGATACATCATTCAGATCGTGGCTTTCAGTATTGTAGCAAAGCCTACATTCAAATGGAAGTTGATAATGCTATTACAATCAGTATGACAGAGAACTCAGATCCTTATGAGAATGCTATTGCAGAGCGAGTGAATGGCATTTTGAAACAGGAGTTTTCAATAGGGGATGGCTTTAGGAATCACTTATCAGCATTGAAAGAAGTAAAGAAATCAATTTACATATATAATCACAAAAGGCCCCATCGGAGTTGCAAAATGTTAACTCCTGAGCAGGCGCATTTGAATGGAAAATATCAACTTCCATCTTATGAATTTAAACGAAAACCAAAAAATGAATTATCTTTAACAAAAAACTGCTAAAATATGTCAACGTATTTTAGCACGAGACAATTTCATTTTTGGATAAATGGTACATTAAAATTGTTAATTATGAGCACAATGAGACAAGTTTTTGGAATACTTTTGATAACATTAATTAGTTTCAACTGCAGCCCGACACAGAATGATAAATCAGTCAAGAATGATACTGATAAAAGTCCAATTAAATTTCTTACTGAATTTTATAATAGCTATAATTCTATCTGGGTAGATGCATCTAAAGACTCTTATCAAAAGGAAATCGAAGCAATGGTTGAAAAATATTGCACAGAGAAACTTTATAAAGAATTCATGAAGTATTGGGAATATGGACATGATTTAATTACTGATGACTATGGCGCTTGCAAAGAATCCTTATCTTCATTGAAAATCGTTAAGAATCCCACAAAAGAAAATTATTATAGCATTTCATACAACGTTTTATTATATCCTGTACCAAGTAGACCAGAATTAACAGAAATAAGTTTTAATGTTATATTATTGAAAGAAAACGATAATTATAAAATTGATGAAATAATAAGCAATATTGAACATTAGAATTTACAAACAACCGCTAACATCGGGTCAGCGTACATGCGGGGTTTTTGTGGTTTGCTGACAAAATATTATCTTAGTAAAATGTTCAACGGGTGACCGTGAAACGCGGCGGAAACCCGCACGATACGCTACCCGAAGACCGTTATAAGTAATTGCTATTAAAAAAATCGCATGAGATACATTAAGAATATGATATTGAATTTCTTGCTTAAAAAAGTGAAAGATGATTTCAATGCAAAGAGATACAGTGCAGAAATTAAGAAACTAAATTGGGTATTGTTACTAAATCCAATTGCTTTTAATTACGGACTAAGGGGAGCAGTATATAGACAACTTGGGAAATTTGATAAAGCAATACAAGATTACACAACAGCAATAAAATTGGAACCTGATAATGATGAATATTATTATAATAGAGCAAGTATCTATCATGATAATTATGAGTACGATTTTGCTATTAACGATTATACCAAAGCAATTTCTTTAAAGCCGGAAGATGACGGTTATATTCTTTATCGAGCTCAGGCTTATGATAATAAAGGAGAATTTGAAATTGCTATAAAAGAATATGACAAAGTAATTCAAATGAATCCATCTGAAATTGAATCTTATATTGGAAAAGGAATTTGCTTAGGAAGTCTGAAAAAATATGAAGAAGCAATTGAATCTTTTGACACAGGAATAAAAGTTGACTCAAATGCGACAGAATTATATGTTAATAAAGGAATTGCTTTGGGTTCTTTGAAAAAATATGAAGAAAGTTTTGTCAATTTTGATAAGGCATTGCAACTTGATAAAAATAATTGTTATGCTTATTATAATCGTGCTTACAATTATTCAGAAATGGATAAGTTTTCAGAAGCATTGACTGACTTAAATAAGGCACTTGAAATCAATCCTGAATATAGTATTGTTTATCGTTTAAGGGGACATATTTATTCTGAGTTGAAAGAAAAAGATAAAGCATTAAGTGATTATGAAAAAGCAATTGAATTAGGAGAAATAGGTATTGAAGAATTTATTGCACAATTGAAAGAATTTTAATAGCAACAACTTATAACACGCGTTCAACAAAAATGCGGGGTTTTGGTAGTTTGCTGACTAAGTTTTATCTTAGTAAAGTTGTTCAACGGTGGACAATGAAACACGGCGCAAACCCGCACTATTGTTAACGCGGGACCGTTATAAGCAAGGCGATTTTTTCAGAAAAGTGAACTGCTTATCATCTTTTCAGGTTCGTAAATCAAATAATTTTCTTAACGGGTTGACATTTATTGCAAGTCCGAAACTGAATCTTATCTTGACAATGAAAGTGTAATTTCTATTCGTAGCAGTTTGATATTGTGTTTTTATAGACAGGTTCGGTAATTATGATAGGTAAAAAATTAATACTCCCACGCGCTTTGCAACCTAACGGTTGCAGTTGTGATTTTGCCAACCCACATTTAAACACTTTGCGGCGTAGCCGCAAAAAGTTTAAATTTATCCAAGCTTTGAAGTTATGAATTTTTTATGGTATTTGTAATTCCGCTTATATAGTTCTGAATATTTAAAGGTAATGTTTTAAATACTTTTTTTGAATTTTCATTTATACTACAAATGTCCATTATAAACATAGAAGTTATAAAAACTGCTAATTTTTGAAAAGGTAATGTATACTCCTCTGGTATTGGCTTTCCTCTATAATTTTCAAAATGCTCAATTGCTAAGTAATTTGAATGCGTATGAGTTGAAGCATATCTGTAATTATTAATAAACGAATCAGTTTTACAAGTATGTTCTATTAGTGCCGTAATATTTAAAGGTTTTATCTTACTATTTTCATATAAAAACCTCCATGATACTTTTTTATCTTCTGGATTAAAAATTTTAATTAATTCATTTAAATCAATCTTTTTTATAAAACTACAATTTTCAATCTCTTGGATTGTACATTTCAAAATAAAGTCATCTTTTTCCAGACTTTCTTTAGCTCCTTTTATTCTTGCAGTATTTATTTTATATTTTTGTTTATCGTATAATCCATCAACTTTCCATAGTAAATATCGAAACTTAGTTTCTTCGTCAGATTTAGATTCTACATAAATATTGTTAAAAGTAGCATAAGTTTCCATTATTGCTCTAAATACAGAGTTTATGGTAAATAAATCATAACCATACCGTTTTTCTTTTTTGCTTGAGCTTTTTTGTTCAACAATCCCTTTTGATAAATGATAAAAAGACATTGAATGAATTGCAAACTTATCAATTAGTAAACTTGAATATTTTTGCCAATCTTTTAGGCTATGTTTCTTTATTGCTGAATAAACATTACTTAAAGGTCCTATAAGTAGGTACTCATATAATTCTAAAGGAGCTTTGTTTGTTAGGTTCATTAGTGCTACTATATCTGATTGGTTTTTCATATTAGTGTAATTATTGTAAAACAAACTTACTTTATTTGCCTAAAAGTATTAATTTAGTTTTTTAATAAAAACGAAAGAATTATGTAAAAGAAAGAAATAGAATTAATTAAAATATAAGCGTTAGCTTTTATTCTTGTTTCAGAAAACCGCCAATTTTTAAACATCGCAAGAGTAATAAGTAAAAACGCTCACGTTTGAGCGTGGGGTTTTGCTTATTTGCGATGTGGGTGCTTGGCGGTACCTCTGAAACAGATAGCAATTATTCCACGCTCCTTTTTTATTTTAAAAAATTAATACTAACTTTAAATTAACATTTTATCTATGAGAAAAATTTTACTAACATTCACTTTATCCTTTGTATATTACTTGGGCTTGAATGCCCAAGAACTTGTTTCTTCAAGCGGAAATAATTATACAAACTCAAAGGGAACAATCCATTATTCGGTAGGCGAATTAATGGTCGAAACTTTTATAAATTCATCTAATTATGTTACACAGGGTTTTCATCAATCCAAATTAACAGTTACCTCGATTTCAGAACTAAATAATGATGAAGTATCAATTAGTGTTTACCCAAATCCTACTTCTGATAATTTAAAATTGATTGTCAATTCTGTGAATTTAGATAATAATCGATTTGAACTCTATGATATTAGTGGGTCTAAAATATTACATGGTAAGATTAGAAATGCTGAAACTATATTGAAGTTATCTAATCTTAAATCATCAATTTATATACTTAAAATATTCAAAGAAGAAAAAGAAATTAATTCATATAAAATAATCAAACAATAAAGTCATGAGAAAAATATTTACTTTCATTTTATTTATGTTTGCTATAACTACAATAGCACAAGTTCCTCAGGGATTTAATTATCAAGCTGTAATTAGAAATTCAAGCGGTGATATAATACAAGACCAAAATGTTTCTGTAAGAATAAGTATTTTACAGGGGAGTACAACAGGTAATTCTGAATATACAGAAACACATTCTACACAAACTAATGCATTTGGTCTAATCAATTTGATTATAGGACAAGGAGAATCTTCTGATAATTTTACAACAATTGATTGGAGTAATTTACCTTATTACTTAAAAATAGATATTGATTTAAATGATGGTTCAGGTTATACAGAATTTGGAACTTCGCAACTTCTCTCAGTTCCTTTTGCTATGTATGCAGGAAACACGGAAAATTCTGATGATGCCGATGCAGACCCAACAAATGAACTACAAGTTTTAAGTATTTCAAATGATACTATTTACTTATCTCAAGGGAGTTTTGTAAAATTACCTGAAGCTTCTGTTCCACAGCAATTTTCTGTTTCTGAATTTGGTGATACCTTATATCTTTCAAATGGAAACTCTATAGTTATTCCAGGTATAAGTATTAATAATTACAATTATCCTAAGTTAGGTAGTTTTATACAAGATTTGAATATTGGAAATTATATAACAACAAATGATGATAATATTATTTATGGTTCTTCTGATGATGAGAATGATTTTATTCTTACCAAACTTGATACTTTAGGTAATGAAATCTGGAAAAAAGCATATAATATCGATACACTCAACCCTGGTTATATGTCAAGTATAATTAATACAAATGATAATGGTTATTTATCTATTTGGAGCTTTGAATATTTTAATCCAGAACCAAACAATTACACTTTACTTATTAAATTTGACTCATCTGGAGATACTTTATGGACAAGATTGTCAAATTATGAATCTAAAATATATCAATTATCTGATAATAATTTTTTAACTAACAGCACTAAAAATATAAGTGAGTTTAATACAGTTGCGGTTTTATCAAAATTAAATGAAGCTGGAGATACTCTCTGGTCTAAACAATACGATTTTATTTATAATGAGAATTCATATATAAAGAGCATTCTTGAAACAAGTGATGGTAGTATATTATTTGTTAGTGGTGGAATGAGTAATATACTTGTTAAAACAAATAATATTGGTGATACTATTTGGACAAAAAATCTCACAGGCATGAGTTTTATTCATATAAATGAAACAGTTGACAATAATTATCTTATTGTTTCAGATTATAATTGTAAAGTAACTAAGTTAACTCCTGATAATTCAGTTGTCTGGGAAAAAGAATTTGAAACAGATTTTCCATATAATGACCGAATTAAAAAATCATTTTGTCTTCCAAATGGTAATATTCTATTGATTGGTAGTACAGAATCTGATGGTGCTCCTGTAACACAAAGTGCAAAACTTGGTGAAACAGACATATGGTATTTGCTAATTAATTCATCTGGTACCGAAATTAGCTCAAAATATTATGGTGGTAGTTTAGTTGAAACGTACCAAAATTCGTTTATGTTATCAAATAATAGAATATTAATAATATCAGAATCAAATTCGTATAATGGATATGTACCAAATGATACTCCATTAACTGATGGACTTTGGATATTCACATTAAGTACTAACTAATAATTTATTAAAGATGAAGCAGTATCTTTTACTATTTATTCTATCACTATGTATTTATTCAACTACATATAGTCAAGAAGTTGAATATGTACAAAAGGTTGAATATTCAACTATTTATTTAAAAATTTATTATCAAACCAATCTTATTAAGTACGATAGAAAGGGATTATCAAAATCTCCATTATTATCAATGCCAGATGGTAAAACTTATATTTTGGAAGACTACACAGACAAAGAAAATCCAAAAGAATTCATTGATTTAAACCAAGTATTAAATTATATGGCTGGTTACGGATGGTCTTTAGTTTCTTCTAATATTGCACCTTATGCTGGAGATGGTGGCAATACTGACAAAGGTATAATTATTAATACTAATGAATATATACAAATATTATTATTCGTAAGGGAGAAGAAAACAGAGTAATATTTGTTTTATGTAATAGCACAAGCGTTCTCGTTTGTGCTATTCTTTAAATTACAAAACTATGAGTATTAGAATAAATGTTGATTATAAGGATAAAGATAAAGCTAAAAATAAAGGAGCTTTTTGGGATTCTGAATTAAAAACTTGGTTTATTCCTGATAATAAAAAGATTTCTGATTTTGAAGAATGGCTTCCTGTAGATACAAGCATTATTGTTAAAAATCCCTTTTTCGTTGTTAAAAACAGTAGAATATGTTGGAAATGCAATAATGAAATTCCATTAATAGCATTAGCAGCAGAAAAGTATATCTTAAATGAATATGATGACGATTCAGAAAACTCAACTTGGAAAATAGTTAATTCATTAACATTGTTTTCAGACATAACATACCTTCCTCCTGTAATTGTTGAAAAAATTCAAAGCAAATACCCTTTCTTCAAATTATCTTATTCAAAAACTATTGGTGGAAAATATTGGGCAAATACTTGTATACACTGTAAAGCATTACAGGGTGACTTTTTCAATCATTGTGAACCAGATGGTGCTTTTTTCCCAACATCAGTAGATGAAGCAAAAGTAATTGAGTTATTAAAATTAGATATGAAACATGATTTTCCGTTACGGGGAAATTATAGTTTTGGTGATACAATTTACTTAATTGATAAATATTCTAAAAGAAATATTTTTAACCTAAATAACATTTAAATTATGACCTACTCTGTATTAACTAAAGTAACAAATGACTTTTATAATAGTCAAAAATTTTACATGTATAAACACACTGAAAATACTTTAACAATATTAAATGAGAAAGAAGCTGAAAAACTAAAGGATATATTAAATAGTTATCCAAATGTTTTTTCTGAAGTAGAAATAGTTCCAAGAAGTGAAGAAGAGATAAAGTTACTTGATATAACAAGGATAAAAGATGATGAGATATTAGATTTTGATTTTGAAAATGTATCTGACGATTGTAATGGAATTCTTGATAAGTTAACTAAGAGTTTTAATTCCAGAATATCAGGAATAGATAGAAATGAAACCTATCGCCAAACTTATGAAGATTAGGATTAACTGGTAATAAAACTTTCTAACGTATAGCCTGTTATAAAACAGGCTCTTTTTTTGATTATATCTCATGAACATTTATTAATTTCAAAATCGGAATTTTAACATTAATTCTGTTTTTTTAACCTAAACCCACCTTAAGGTACTACAATATTTTTTGAAAAGGTTTGTTTGCTTAATAGCAAACGGAGATTGTTGCTTATAAATACAAGAGTAACAGTCATAAATAGAAAAGTAATAGTGTAAAACACATGAGTAACGATAAGAAATTGATAAGTAACATTCAGAATCCCATTAGTAATGTAAATAATCTCATGAGTAATATAAATAATCCCATGCGCAACCTAAATAATCACATAAGTAACTTCAAGAAAATGAAAGGGGCTTTGACAGAGCCTTATTGTTTAACTTAAAATCAAATTAATTATGTCAACAAGAGAAAGAGTTACTGAAATGGCAACCTTAGAACGCTACAGAGTAGCATTAGAGAATGTAGAAACGCAAACTGAAATTGCAACAGTTATGGCAGAATTCGGATACGATGCTGCGTTAATTGAAGAAGGTAAGCAACTGTTTACAAAGACACGTCAGGCTTACGATGAGAATGTTAAAGAAGACGATGAAACTTCTCAGGCTTATAGTGATTTCATGGCGAAACGCAGTGCTTTAGAAAATACTTATTCTTTACACAGAAAGAAAGCTAAAGTAATTTTCAGGAAAGACCTTGAGACAATGAAAAAGTTACTAATTGATGGTTCAATGCCACGAGCTTATGTTAGCTGGCTTGAATTGGTTAAGAAATTTTATACTGAAATGCTTGCTGACACAGCTTTGCAAACAAAAATTGCCCGTTTGAAAGTATCAGCAGATGATTTGATTGCTGCGAATGCACTTTTAAGTGAAATGGAAACATTACGTTCTAAATATCTAATTGAAAAAGGAGAATCACAAGATGCTACCAACATAAAAGATTCTGCTTTTGCAGAACTTGATGACTGGATGAGCGAATTTTATGCAGTTGCAAAGATTGCACTCGAAGACAATATTCAATTACTTGAAGCCTTAGGAGTAATTGTAAGAAACTAAATCCAACGCTATTACAAACACATTGGCAAACCTTTTGGGGTTTGCCAAAAAGTTTGTAACCTAACCCAATTTTGCTGTTACCAGCAATAAGTATTCCCGACCTTAGTATTAATTTTTTAGTCTTTCATAGAAAAACTTTTACCAAACTGACAAGCTTGGTGGTACTACCGCCCAGCTTATAACAACACATCAGCCTAAATGCGGGGGTTTTGGCGGTTTGATGACAATTAGCTATATTTGTTTTGGTTTTCAACGGGTGACCGTGAAACACGGCGGGAATCCCGCACTCAGGCTATGTGTGGACCGTTATACATAATAAATTTTTTTGACTATGAGATTCAGTAATACTTTTAAAGTTGTGTGGTGGTTAACTGTATTGATTGCTGTAACAATAATTCTGTTTTTACGGTTTGACCATTTAACAAGTGATACATTTTCATTCCTTGATATATTTTTCTTTTTGTTATGGATTATATTGATTCTTTTACCCATTTTTCAAGAAATTAATTTTTTTGGAATTAAAGTGAAAACTTCTATCAGTGAATTGAAAGATAACTTTGATAAACAAATTGGTCAGTTAAGAATGGATTTGAGCCAAAAGATTGATTTTAATCCAATTATTAATCTAAATCCTTCATCTGAAGATAAATTGAAAGAACAAGAAAGTGAATTTTCTAAAATTTTACAAAATAAAGGAACGAATGCAAAGAAATTCATTGATAGTGATTTGAACATTGTCGATATTCCTGAAGATAATGAATTCTTATTTAAAGTTAGATTCAAAATTGAGCAAGAAATTAGAAGACTATGGAGCAAACATAATGATCCTTTGCAAATAATGGATAGAAAAGAACCAATTTCAAAAATGGTGCAAGACCTTGTTGAAAGAAATTTTATTTCAAAGGAATTAATTGGAATTCTGAAAGACACAATTGCAATAGCAAATCTTGGAATTCATGGTGAGAAAATAACAGAATCACAAATGCATTTTGTGAAAAATGTTGGTACAGGAGTCATTGCTTTAATTGAAGAACTTTAAAAAATTTACAATGTATAACAGCAAGTCATACTACATGCGGGGTTTTGTGGTTTGCTGACTAAGTATTATCTTAGTAAAGTTGTTCAACGGTGGACAATGAAACAAGGCGCAAACCCGCACAGTAGCATACTTGCGGACCGTTACTATTAATAATTATTTTTATGAAGCAAACGACATTATTTTTTTTAGTTTTTCTAATATTTACTTGTTGTAATCAAGTTAATAACAACTCTGGTGATAGTTCAAAACCAGTAAAAAGTATTAAAGAAACTGAAGTAGTTGAAGTAATAGACACAATGAAAGTTATTTCGTCAAATAGATATTCAGGAAAATATTTATTTGCATCTGAAGTTCTGCTAACACCAGATGATTTTAAATTTATTACTTGTAGTGAATTGAGAATTATACGAAATGAAATCTTTGCACGATATGGATACAAATTTAAAAGCGAAGATTTAATAGAGTATTTTTCTAAACAAAAGTGGTATATTCCACTCTATGATAATGTTGATACTTTTCTGAATGAAATAGAAAAAGAAAATATAACACTAATCTTAGTAGCTGAGAAAACATGTGTTGATTTGACAGTTAAGGAGCAATTGGATTCATTTATTTACTACCTTGATTCTAATGACAAGTATAGAATTGTTTCAGAAAAATTTGGTGAGACAGTTTTTAATCCTGGAAGTCAAGAAACTTTTGTATCTGGAACACTTTTTCCAAAAACTAAAAAATATAGAGTTCTTATTTATGAAACACAATCGACTGTTATTGGAGCAGACCAAATAAAGTTTTCAAAGACAGTAGCGCTGGTTTCAACAAATGATGGAGACTTTGTGACTACAATAGGAGTAGACACAGATGCTCAATTATATCAAATAAATGATTCAACCGTTAGGTGTGTTGAAAATTCAGGAGCAGACTCTACTGTTTATAATATTGTAATGAATAAATTTGAAAATATCATTAAAAAATAATTAAAAATAGTAACATCGGGTCATAAAACATGCGGGTTTTTGGTGGTTTGCGAGCTTTTTACTATCTTCAAACTTTATTAACGGGTGATAATGAAACAGGGCGAAAATCCCGCACGATTTCATACCCGAGGACCGTTAGCAATAATAAATTATGAAAACTCAGACAGAGCTACCAAAGATATATGAAGGTTTTTACGAATTTGATACTAATGATAATATTGGAATAATCAGATATTGTGAAAGTAATTTGTTGTACATTGACAATAAAGAATCTTTTAAAGACTATGATGACTTTTTTTGCTTTTCACAAATGATTGTTCAGTTTGTGATAAGTCTTGAAAAAATTGGAAAATATTCAAAAGCTATAAAATATGCGGATAAGGCTATTTCTTTATTTGAAGCGAATCTGAATGAATACGAGATTGAACTTAATGACTTTAATTATTACTGGAGCGTTCTGACCAGCAAGGGTCGTTTACATTATGAATTTAAAGAATATGATAAGTCAATTTTAGCTTTTGAAAAATTACTTTCTTGGGACTCTGATAATGATAATTTTAAACTTTGGTTAGACTCTGCAATTTCAAAAAAACGACGGTCAATTAACAAATATCTTTATGCTGGGGCAATATTCTTATTGATATTATCTTATGTAATTAAAGGACAGACAGAGAATATATATAGATTTAGACTTATTCCTATTACAGGTTTTTTCTTAGTTGTCGTCGCTGCGATAAATGAATTTGTAATTGATGAAATTGTAAAATGGAGAAAGAAATCATAATTTACAATTGCTAACATTGGGTCATAAAGCATGCGGGTTTTCGTATCGGTCTGACTATTTTTATTATATTTGTTTCAAGGTCAACGGGTGACCATGAAACGCGGCGGCGATCCCGCCCGACTTTATACCCAAGGACCGTTACGGGTAATATTAGCCGAATCCACATATATCATAATTATTTCGCTATGAAAGCAATACAGGAAAAAGTCAAGAAATTACTAAAAATTGTAAAAGTTAGTTACAGAGATAATAATGTCAAAAATGATTGGGACAATGTAGTAATATGGTTTGAAGATGAAGATAACAAGGATTATTTTGAAACAATTGATTTAGTTTGGGGAAGATATAAAGATTTAAAAGAAACTTTATCAAGAACGTCAATAGCAGATAATCTAAATGAACTCTTAAAAAAACTTATTAATAGTGAAAAAGAATGTACTGAGAAATTATTAAAAACATTCTTTGAAAATCTTAAAGCAATTCCAATAGAAGAAAAAGTAGTTTTTAGAGAAATTCATAGCGTGAGAATTTATGAACCAATTAAAACAAATGGATTCGAATTGTATAATATTAATAAACATAAAGGTGTTTTAGAAGAACTTTACCCACAATTTATTAAAGAACTTGAGAAAGGTTATATTCAGCAGTTACAAACTAAAAATATAATTTGTTATAAAGTAAAAACACGAGATTATGATAAGGCGCAAGAAATTGCTCTTGAAAATTTTAAAATTTTTGAAAATGTTTTAAGTTTTTTTATAAGTAATCCTGAATTTAACAATAAGATTCGTATCTCTGATTCAAATATACTTCAACCAAAAGTTACAATAGTCATTTCTGAGAAAGCTCGTATGACAACTGTTGAGACAAGTCAGTATGGAATACCAAGTGTTTTGAGTTTTCAGTTGTTTGAAAATGACAATTTCCAGCATTTGATAAATTTGGTAACAAAGAAAAATAAATCAGGAATGGAATTAAGGATTTCCACGGCTATTGATTGGGCTTCAAATGGTTTAAGAGAAGAGAATAAATCTAAAGCTTTAATTTATTTTGTTTTCGCAATTGAAAGTTTATTGAAAAAAGATGAAAAAGGAATAATTAAACCATCAATTGTAAGTCAACTATCTGATACAGTAGGATTTATTTTAGGGAACACTTATGAAAGCAGAGTTAAATACGCGAAAATGTTCAGTGATACTTATGGTAAACGTTCAGAAGTAGTTCATTATGGAAAGGATAAAATTACTAAAACTGAACTTAACGGAGCTTTTTTCATTTTTAAATCTGTCATCATGAAACTTATTGAAGACCCTGAATTGAATAAATTGAAAAGCATAGATAATTTGTTAAGTTGGTGCAAATTAAAGAAATTCAGCTAATACAACCCGTAACACGCGTTCAACAAAAATGCGGGGTTTTGGTAGTTTGCTGACTAAGTTTTATCTTAGTAAAGTTGTTCAACGGTGGACAATGAAACACGGCGCAAACCCGCACTATTGTTAACGCGGGACCGTTACCAATAAGCGTTTTAGGGGTGTTTTCGAAAATAATATTAACTTTGAGCATTAATTGATAATAAAGTTTATTTTTTTACTATTTTTACTTTAAATAAATTTAGAAAATTTGTCAAATCGTTTAGAAATAAAATTAACTGAAGCTCACGAAAAAGCAGTGAGTTTAAAATCTATGTCTTCTGATGCTTTAGATTCATTTATGAAAGTTATGAGTTCATTGAAATCTATTGCTGATACTGTTGAGAATAAAGAAGATTTAAATTTTTCTATAACGGAAGGTTCTGCAGTTTGTGCTATTGAAGCACCAGAGCCAATTATTCAGTCTGTTTTTGATGATATGGACCGTGCAATAAAAGGTGAAAGCAGGGATAAAGTATTTACAAGTCATCTAAGAATAATTCAAGAACAAATTAAAAATGAAGAATTTAAATATAATTTTTCTTACTATAAGGGTAAGAAAAAAATTGAGATTCATCCACGTTTAATAAAATCAAATAGAATTGCTCTTAAAAGAAAAGATAGGTTAGAACATAATTATAAATTATTAATTATAAGGGGTTTTCTAAATCAGATAGGTGGAAAAGAACCTAATTATCATTTTGATTATGGACATGGTGAAAAAATAACAATTGCCTGTTCTATGGAAGATGCATTCATTGTTAATAAATATTTATATAAAAACATAACATCCTTAGTTGTTTGCAAGGAATGGAAAAATGACAAGAAAAGAAGAGAATATACTCATAAAATTATTCTTGAAGACCTATTAGTTGAAGAATTGAAGTCATATATTGAATCTTATAATAAAGAAAGTGATTTAGTTAGCAAGTTGTCTATAACACATGATTTTATTGACAAAATGTTTTCAACTACCAATTTTGGAAAAGAAGCTATTAAGTTTTTATTAATTGCATATAACGATATTAATTTCCATTTAAGTGAATTGAAAACATTATTAGTTATTTCTAAGCCATTCAAAGAAGACAAAATAATTAAGGAATACCGAGAAGCTTTACTTGCTACATACGAAAAGAAGAAATGGAATGCTTAAATTATCATTTGACATAGTTCAATCTTTGAAAGAATCTGATATAGTTTCAGATTTTGTTGCTTTCGGAAATTTATTATATGAAACTGAATCATATCATTGTGCATTTGTAATTCAATATGAAAATAAACTATATGAGTTTCATTATACAGGTGAAGAAATTGAATATTCTGAATTAAAGAATGATTATTTCCACAAGGTAACAAATACAATCTTACCAGATGAAGTTCCTTCATTTATCGCAATGTGTAAGAATATTCTTAAAAATGCTAACCCAAGATACGGATATTTCTATTCAGGAGAAAGTTATAATAAAGAAGGTGTTCACTTAAGTAATGTTGACTTAGGTGAAAGGATGACTTGTGTTGGATTCTGTTTGAACGTTATGACAGGTTTTCTTGAAGAAGATTATATAAATTACAAAGATTGGTCAAGTGACTCTCATTCAGATCCTGAATATTTAATAAATTTTTGTAAAAATCATAACTTGGATATTGATAAAATTAAATCATCTCATAGAAGAATTACTCCAAGAGAGTGTCTTATATCGGGATACTTCGATGAATTGCCAATTTCTAAAGAAGAAATAGATTCTAAACAAAAGGAAATAGAAGAATATTTCTCAGTTCGCTTAGCAGTATAATTATTTATAAAGTTCTTAAATTCCCCTAAACGCCAATTGGTAACATTGTTTCACAAGCCATACGGGGGTTTGGTGGTTTCGTGACTTTGTATTATCTTAGTAAAAGTTCTTAGCGGTGGACTGATAAACTGGGCGGCAAAATCCCGTACAGGCTCGTAAACAAGGACCGTTATTGGTAATAGCTCGAAAAATTTATTTTGCCTTCCCTCCTAATTTCTAAAAATGCTTTTTTCTTATCGGTTGGACAATTTTATTTCGGTTGATAATTTCTCAACGGATGATACCTAAACGCGCCAAAAAAAATAAAAAAGCGAGTCGTTGACTCGTATAGTGATTAAGAATTAACGCTTTTTTCATTTAGACACATATTTTTAAAATTAGTTTGCCAACCCAGGAAATCCACTTTTCATAGAAAAGTTTTTAGCGAAATTCTATTTCGCGCGGTTGACCTGATACTTTCATACTTCGTTGTTACTTTTTCAACGGGTGATCGAGAAACACGGCGCTGATTGGCGAAATGAAGCTACAACCAATAACACGCCATCAAACGGCATTACGGGTGTATGGTGGTTCAGCAAATTTTGCTATCTTTATGTTTCATTATCAACGGGTGATAATGAAACACGGCGCAATCCCGCTCGCCGCTTATGGCGGGACCGTTAGCAGCAATAATTATTTTAGAGTCCGCGAAACTATAAACTAAACAAATGAAAAACATTAAGTTGACAATTATTACAAGTACAATCATATTATTACTTTCTTCAACTTTTGTAATAGCTCAAGAAAGTGATGATTGCTATTCCATGAATAAAAATGAATATGAAAAATTAAGCTTTAAAAACTATCAAGATAGCTATCTTAAAAACTTGATCGAATATTACTTTACTTGTGATGATACAAAGCCAGAACCAAATAACTTTTTGAAGTTTAATCCATATTTTATGAATGACTCCATTATAAAACTAAAAACAAATAATGGATATGAGATAATAATGACTTCTACAAAATTTCAGAAGAAGAAGCATGCTCTGCAGAAAAACTCTAAAGGCTATATATGCAGAATTGACAATAAGATATTTTTTGGAACAGATGAGACGGAGCCTTTAGAAGAGTTTAAAAGTATACAAGTAAAATTGAATAATAAGACAATTGGACTTGATAAAAAGGAATACTCTGATTTATATAATCCATTTTTTAAATATGGCAATGAATCTCGAATTTATATACTTCAAGACAAAAAGAATGAATATTTACTTATTCTTATGTATGCAAGTGATGGAGCTGGAGCCTATGCAACGATGTGGATCTTTAAGAATGGAAAATACATTAGCCGTATTGTTGACTTTTTATGTTAAAATAATTACAGCTGCTAACATTGGGTCATAAAGCATGCGGGTCTTGGTGGTTTTCTGACAATTTATGTTATCTTTAACTTTCGGTTTCGGGGGACACTGAAACACGGCGGAACTCCCGCACAGCTTCATACCCAAGGACCGTTATAGGTAATATTTTTGCTGGAAATTGTCCAGTTTTATCAATCAAAAACTATTCAATTGAAACTAAAACAAAAAAGAACAATAAGTTTATTTATAGCAACATTCATATTTATCGCTGCTAACTTGACTAATATTTTAAGTTTAAGAAATAATATGATAAGCAAAGAACTTAAAGCTATTTATCAAGCAGAATTAGACAGTTGTTTAATTTCAAATGTTGTAGAAAAAGAACAACATATAGTTCGTGGAAAATATTTTTCTTTTAAGACTGTTTGTTCTGAAAAATATTTTGCTTTAATGCTTGACATGCAAGAAGCAAGGAAGTACAGACAGCTTTTTGAAATTGGAAGTAAAATTTATAAAGAGTCAAATTCACTGGAAGCAGTTTTAATTAATAATGAAAGGACTGACAAAGTAGTTTTTAGTAGTTATTATAAAACTCCTATCTGGAAAATGCCATTCACGATAATTACTACTTTCTTTTATATTGTTCTTTTAATTGCGTTTTTAGTTATACCTGACTTGTCTTTTTTTAGGTAGTTTTCGCAAAAATACAACCTATAACATCGGGTCTCAAAGCATACGGGTTGCAGTAGCGGTTTGACAATTTTTGTTATATTTGTGTTCAGGGTCAACGGGTGACCCTGAAACACGGCGGCGATCCCGCACGCTTAAAACCCGAAGACCGTTATAAGCCATACAAAACGACGATTATGAGAATATTAACATTATTTTTAGCTTTTACTATTTTGACTATAAATTCATTCGCAGTAAGTGAAAATGAATTTTGGTCTAATTACTCTAATAGAAACTTTAAGAAAGCAAGTGAAATTGGAGAATCGTTAGGAGAATCAAACTTAGATTATCTTTACCTATCAGCAATTTGCAACCAGAATTTATATGATTATGGTTTATTTCATCAAAAGTCAGACTATTACCATTACATGATGAAAGGTAATTATTCTTCATTAAAGGAGTTACTTGAAAAAAACTACAGCCCAGATAATTATGTTCTTAATAATCTTCTTGGCATGGTGAAAGTTTTTGTACCAGATATTGGACTTGAATCTTCTGATAGTTATTTTTATAAATCGTTAAAATTACAATCTGAAAATTCAGTAGCTCATAATTACCTTTCAATGTCACTTATTCAAAATGGAGAAATTGAAAAGGGAATTGAATTTGCAAAACTTGCAATAAAAGAAAATCCAACTTATCCTGAAGCCTATAACAATTTGACATTCGGATACTATTACAAAAATGAAACGGAGAAAGCAATTAATACCTTAATTGACTGTATGAGAATTTGCCCTGTAAATACTAATAGCACATATATTAATTTCATTCAGTTAGCATGTAAAGAAGTTCTTCTTTTAGTTAATAATACAATGATTGGTGTTCCTGGATATAGTGATGATGCAGTTAGAGCCAAGCTACTAAAAGAACTAAAAGGAAAAAATAATACCTTATTGGATTTAGCAAATCAATTTTATCAGTATAATAGTTACAAAGAAGTTGATATAATCCTGAATGAAATTGCACCGACAAAAGATGTACAAGGTGAATATTATTTCCTTCGAAGTATGAATGCTCAAACAGCTGGAGACACTGTTTCATTCAACAAGAATGTAGATAAATTAGTTGAACTTAAAGAATCCGACTTTCTTATAAACATAGGGAATTTCTTTTATGAGAACCAAGACTTTAATAGCGCATTGAAAATATATCATAAAGCTAAACAAATTGCTGATAATGATGTGACAAAAATGAAATTGCTATCAAATATTGGTACTATGCATTTGAATCTTGGCGAATATGATAATGCTATTGAATCATTTCTACAAGTAATGAAAATTACAGAAACTGATGATATTACATTGACCAATATTGGAATTGCATATGCATTGAAAGAAGATAAAGCTAAAGCTAAAGAATATTTACTAAAAGCTAAAAATAGTTGTAATTCTCAAGAGCAAATGCAAGCAATTGAGCATTGGCTGAAAAAGATAGAAGAATAAAGTACGGCTTATAACAGCAAGTCATACTACATGCGGGGTTTTGTGGTTTGCTGACTAAATATTATCTTAGTAAAGTTGTTCAACGGGGGACAATGAAACAAGGCGGAAACCCGCACGATAGCATACTTGCGGACCGTTAGTAAACATGCCGATATTTTCTGAAGCAATCCAGCCTGGGCTCCGTTTTTTATATGATACGTTTTTACCTTTTTGATAAGCAAAACTGAATCTGATATTTTTGGTAAGTATTTTTACGTTTTTTCGGTCTGACTGTTAATCCAGTTTTGAATCAAATCATTTTGATTGGCTTGGTAAAAACTCCGCAAGGCTCCCCCACTCCGTTCTAAATTTTAATGTTTGTGTTTCTTGGATTGGTTTACTAATGTTTTGTCTAAGCATTCTGACTAGCAATTTGTTGGTCATCAATTCTAATTAACTTTTTTAACGGTTGACTAGTAGCTACGGGTCGACACCGCTTTTTAGTGCGAGTGACAACTAATTGCTTTCTGATAAGTCGCTACAAAACTGAAACGTTTTGCGGCACGATTTACTAACAGCGGGTCTCAAAGCATCCGGGTTGTAGTAGCGGTTTGACAATTTTTGTTATATTTGTGTTCAGGGTCAACGGGTGACCCTGAAACACGGCGGCGATCCCGAACAGCTTTAAACCCGCCGGCCGTTAGGCAACATAATATTCTAACATTCTGAACTTAGGTCATGCAATTATTAATTCTGTTAAACAATAAGCTAATGAGAAAAAGTATTTTGATAGGTCTAGTTTTAACGATTGGTTATTCATGCAGTGATAATGTTGTTGAAACAGATTATAGAAATCAGTTTTTAGGTAATTATCGTTTTGAAGTTGTTGAATATTCTTGCGTTTTATACAGTCAAGATACTTCATACAGAATGTATGATACTATAGCTTATGAAGCTATCGGAAGTATCGAAAAATATGGACATGATCGAATCTTAATAAAATATTCTCAATCGGAACCAACTGGAAGATGCATTTCATTTGATGGTAATAGTTGGTGTCAAGGTTCCTTAGATTCAGACTGTGTCATAGATTGTAACGAATCACATTTATACTTTGTAAGAAACTGGATAACACCTATTTTAATGGAAAATGACTCTATGATTTTATTTCAAGACTATTCTAGAAGAAATGGAAATGGTTATTTCTACGGGATAGATTCATTAAATTTTCTGATATCTGAACAAGAAAAAACTTATAGCATTGCTGAATTTATTAAAGGTGTCAAAATTGATTAACTAAATATTACGTTGCCTAACATCGGGTCTTAAAGCATGTGGGTTTTAGTAGTGGTTTGACAAGTTTTTACTACATTTGTTTCAATGTCAACGGGTGACATTGAAACGCGGCTGGCTCCCACCCGCTTCAAACCCGAGGACCGTTACAGGCAATAGCATGAAAACAACTAATATATTATTCTACTTAGCATTGTGTTTTATTCCACTTGGATACTTTTTTCGAGTGTCTGAAATTATCTTTGGTAATTTGATAATGCTGACTGGTCTGACCGGCATACTCATATATTATTCTGCGAAAATCATTAAGCAGATTGTTAATAAGCAAAATGATAGGTTAATTCTTGTATTGGAAGCATTAATCATATTGATAACTCCAATTCTATTTTCAAAGTATTATTATCATTTCTTTGGAGACTATTTTGGATTAATTATTATTCCCTTTTTCATATTCTCAGCTATAATATTCCTATTTAAGAAAAAAGGAAAGCATTTTAAGCTCACCTTGACAACGATACTTTATTTGATAATGACTATTCCTTTGTTCGGATTGGATTATTATAAAAGTCCGACAGGTTATGTTCCACAAAGTTGCTATGACAGGTACGATGTTGAAGAAGCTATTCCAATTTCATTGCCATATGAGTTTAAAAACTCAGACGCAGAAGAACTATGTGAGAAAGCATTTGAATTGAAAAAGTCTAAGGAATATTATCAAGCTATTTTCTTGTATAGAAAAGCAATAAAAATTGAACCTAATAATCCAGAATTATATTTTGACATTTCAGAATGTTATGCAAATACAAATAATCTTGAAAAGGCAATTTCTGCAATTGATACTGCAATTCTAATTGATAGTGATATGCACGTCTTTTATAATAATCGTGGAATGCTATATTATAAGCTAAAGGAAAATGGAAAAGCTCTTCAAGACTATGAAATGGCAATAAAACTGGATTCAACACAACATATTTATTATACGAACTTGGCTTTAGTTTATTTTTATATGGAAGAATATGAAAAAGCTAATCAAGCACTTGATATTGCTGAAAGTTTAGGTGGAAATATTTCGAAAAATAGGATTCTACGTAGAATAAGAAAGAAGAATAAATAATGCTACAGCCTGTAACAGCTGGTCAAATTCAATGCGGGGTTTTGTAGTTTGCTGACTAAGTTTTATCTTAGTAAAGTTGTTCAACGGTGGATAATGAAACGCGGCGCAAACCCGCACATAAATTTACCAGCGGACCGTTACCATAAAAGCCGCGAAATTTTTTGTGAACTCCTTTTGGAGTTTTCTTTTTTTAACAAATTGCCAAAACTTAGTTCTCTGTAAAGTCCAAATTAAGTAAATCTGGTTTTTACAAAACTGTAAAAGCAAATAAAGTTCGGTCTGACTATTCTTGCAAAAGTGCAAGTTCAGTTTCTTAATTTAGTTTCAACGGTCTGATAAATTTTATTTGCTGCAAGTTTTTGAAAGGTTTGTCTGTTTGATAAAGGTAGTTTTCAGCAGTTTTGTGGTTGTCTGCAAAGCCGTTCAGAATACATAAGATTACGAATCTGTTTATCCGTGCAATTTTTAGGACAGAAAAAAAGAAAACTTTGCCTTCGCACTTCTTATTTTAATATTCAGTTTTGTACAACGAGAAGCTTTTAAACTCATTATGTCGTTTGGTATGTCAAGTATTTTAAGGTTTTTACATTTGTTTTTTCAATTTCAACGGTTGACAGATAGCTACGGCTGTATCTGATTATTAAGGTAAGTTTTATAAAATCTTACGAATCTGAAAATAATTACAAAACCGAAAGGTTTGCGCGTCTCTTAGTGGTAACACGGCTTCTTATTACATGCGGGTTCTTGTTAGTTTCCTGACTAAGTATTATATTCGTTGTGGTTTTTACGGTTTGACTGATAAAGTGGGAGAGAAACTCCCGCACGTAACAAAAGCCGGGACCGTTAGCAGTAATATTTTCGCTAATTTTTTGAATGTCAACTAATTTTACAAATTGTTTATGAAAAAGCATATAGTATTTATTTTTATAGGGTGCGTCTTATCAATTTTAACTTTTGTGTTTGACTGGAAAAACATTTATCCATTGACTATTTGGTGTTTTTATTCTTCATTACCTATTCTGATTGTTGGAGTAGTTTTATGGATAGTTTATTTTAAAAATAAAACTGGTCGTTTCCCAAGCTTGGATAGATTAATTCATAAAGAAAGGGAAAAGCATTCAGGAAAATCAGCTACCCACGTGACAATGTTTTCATTACTTATTGATAATGTATTTAAATTTTGGACATTTGTGGTAATTGCTGTAATGATATTAGTTCATGTTTTAAGCTTTTCATTGAATAAATCGGAAGTCTTTATGACTGCAAAGGAGCATCTTGATACTAATATTGAAATTGAGAGCCAAATTGGAAAGATTAAAAATTACGGAATTGTTCCCGCTTTTAGAACATTTTATTCTGAAACAACCCAACAAAAGAATGCTGAAATAAATACTAAATTAGTTGGTGAAAAAGGGATAGTGAAAGTGAAAATTAAACTTATTCAAAAATTGGATTGGCAAGTTGATACTGTACTTTTTAACTAAATACAACTGCTAACAGCTGTTCAAATTCAATGCGGGGTTTTGTAGTTTGCTGACTAAGTTTTATCTTAGTAATGTTATTCAACGGTGGATAATGAAACGCGGCGGAAACCCGCAAAAAATTTAACAGCAGACCGTTATAAATAAGCTGCTAAAAAATTCAGAAAACAAGTAATCTACTCTTTTTGACATTCATTTAATTTAAGACACTTTTATCGCATTTTGACAGCTTTTATACTTTGGAAAGGTAAATTCTTTTTTGACAATGAAAGTGTAAAATATCAGTGCTGTTTGATACTGAATTTATGAAGATTGGTTTGGTGAAAATGATAGAAAATTGTTTTAGTTTTTCCCAACGCGCTTTGTGCTTTGCACAATTTGAGATGTAAATACATTTAGCAGCTTAGCCGCTAAATGTATTTAAATTTTAATTGATAGTGCATTATTGTTGAATTATTTTATTAATTTCATGCAACGATATTCTAAAAATTTTATTAATATGAAACTCTTTAAAGGTAAATTCAGAAAAAAGAGAATAGAACAGCTTGAATCTGAAAATTACAGAAGCGAACCAAAATTAGTTGAATTAAGCGAGAAAGAAAAAGCAGACTTGCTTGAAGAATTTATTCATTCCCAAGAATATGATTTTCGTGAGTATTTGAGTTATTCCAGTTATCCAATATACTTTGGACTTGATAGTCTTTTTGAAGATGCTGCTAAATTAGTTGTTAAAAAACAGCAGGGTTCTATAGCCTTAATTCAAAGGACATTTTCTATAGGTTATAACAGAGCTGGAAGAATTATTGAACAGTTTGAAAAATTTGATATTGTTGGTCCCTTCAACGAAGAAGGAAGTAGAGAAGTGTTTGTAAAATCGGAATCTGAATTGACGGCAAAGTTTAATGAAATTGCTCAAAGAAAAAAAATAGTTTCAGATTTTTTCATTGAACATTTTAACGAAATTGAAATTGAAAGAGAAAAAATTGAGAAAAAGATAGTTGCCGAAAATGAATTAAATGAAAAGGAAAGTTTGAAAAAGCAAATATTGGATAATGAACGTAGAAAAAAGTTATATAATGCTGCTAAAAAAGAATTAATTGAATCAGGAAAACTATATGCTGAAAAAAAAGAATCAGGAAGTAAACGTGAATCTATACCACAAGATGTTATGGATAAGGTTTGGAATAGAGACGGTGGTAAATGTGTAAAGTGTGGTAGTAGAGAAAATTTAGAATTTGACCACATAATTCCATTCTCTAAGGGTGGTGCAACAACTTATAGAAACCTACAATTATTATGTAAAAAATGTAATCTTGAAAAATCCAATAAAATTGGTTGATATAAGATACAAACACATTTATTAAAAAGCTTATTATTTTCTAACAAGCAATTTAAAAATGTCGTTCGTTGAATAAATAATTAAGAGCTGGAGTTTTTACCAGCTCTCTACATAAGGTTTAACAAAATAAATAATAAATAAAGGTCGTTATAGCAATTTTGATAAACCATTTTAGAAATTTTAATGATTTTGTTTTGTTAGATTCTGTTTCCTGCTTTCTCTTGTTTTGTGTATTATAATAATTATTAATAACACAGCCGAAATAAACATTTTTGTTCATATTATTTCAAATAAAATATATCGACCAATTAATTGAACTACAGGATTAATAGTTCTTACGATTAAGGGTTATTTAAAATTAATAAAACACCTTATCCTCATAAGGACAAAATTAATTAAAATAATTTAACAAAAAAAATAAAGATCTGATAATTAGATATATAAAATATATTTTTATTGTTTAATTTTGAAAATAAACAATTTTTTGCCACCCAAAAACTAAAACAATTTTGAAGTTCTTTGATTATTTCTACAAAACTGACAAGGTTATTATTTGCAGCCAATTTATAACACGCGTTCAGCGTACATTTGGGCTTTTTGGCGGTTTGATGATAAAAGTGTAAGTTTGTGAAGGTTCAGTGTTGGTTGACAGAAAAGTGGGTACAATCCCAAACGATAGCGCTAACGCGGGACCGTTATACATAATTTTATGCGCGCAAAAAGCATGGTAAGAAAATACATTAAATTGTCGTTAATAGGAATCATTATTGCTGTGATAGTTTTTATCATTTTGAATGTTATTAAACAATCTGGATTTAAAATTGAAATACCTAAACCAGGTAATGGAAAAGTGCATTTAGATATTAATTTTCAAAAAAATTTTAAAGGAATTATAACTGAAAAATATATTGACAGGTATAATCATGCATATGAAACAGTGGATATAAGACTAGTGGACAGTTCTGAATATTATATTCCACCTTATGGAGACCAGTATGAACCTTTTTATAATTATGTTCAAGTTGGCGACTCTATTTTTAAAAAGGATTGGGGATTTAAAGTTTATATTAAACGTGACAGTGTTGAAATTCCTTTTATTCTTAGGTCAGATTATAATGAACATTAATGTAAGATTTGAAATATGGACTGGCAAATAAAACTAATTATATTTACAGTATATTTTATCTACGGTATGATAATTTCAAGTAAAATTAAAGAATCTCCAATATTGGATAAACCTAAAAAGAACTTGAATATGATTCTGCTTTGGATAATTCCTTTTGTTTGGGGACTAATTGTACTTTCAATGATAAAACCAAGTAATACATCACATGTTGATAGAAAAAAATTATCTAAACGACAAAAGAATCATGAAAGTGGTTACTCGAATTATACCAAGTGGGGCGCATAAAACAATGTATAACATTGGGTCATAAAGCATGCGGGTTTTCGTGGTGGTCTGACTATTTTTGTTATATTTGTTTCAAGGTCAACGGGTGACCATGAAACGCGGCGGCGATCCCGCCCGACTTTATACCCAAGGACCGTTAGCGTACATTTTAGGCGATGCGTCGTGCTAAAATAGGTTGACACTTTTTTCTAAACTTAAGAAGTGTCAATATGAAACTAAAAAAACAAGTTACCCCAAGAAAAATTTATTCCTACGCTTTCAAGAAAGAAGTTGTTCAGGAATATGACAATGGACAAATCTCTAAAAGAGCTTTAGCTATTAAAAATCAAATAAATCCTTCGACTTTAGACCGTTGGATTGAAAAGTATAGTATCTTAGCCAGAAACAAACAAATGGCTGAAAAACACTCAAATGATCCCAAACACAAAGTAAAACGCTTAGAGAAACGAATTGAAGAACTGGAAGCTATGCTCGAAATTGATGACATGGCCTGGGAAATCATGGAAGAAATGACTGGTGACCCTAACCTGCGAAAAAAGCATATTCCCGAATCGCTGATAAAAGCATTGCAAAAAGCACGAAAAAGTCGTTTAAAATAACCCTTATATGCAAGCGGTTTGGGATTAGCAGACAGGCATTATACAAAAAGTTACAAAGAACTAATGAAGCTTTATCACAACACCAAATTGTGATAAAGCTGGTGCAACAAATCAGATATGAACAACCATTCATAGGAACTGAAAAGCTCTATGGATTAATTAAACAAGACTTACAAAAAATGAACATTAAAATTGGAAGATGCAAGTTAAACAGCATCTTAAAAGAGTATGGAATGCTGGTTAGAAAACGCAAGAAAAATGTTATTACCACCAACTCTCACCATCGGTTCAGGAAATATCCTAACCTTGTGAAGAATATGGAAATCACTAAACCTGAACAAGTCTGGGTTGGTGACATCACCTATGTTAAAACCGACCAGGGTAATAATTACTTACACTTGCTTACAGACGCTTATTCGAAGCGTATTGTTGGTTTTGAGTTATCGGATAACCTGAAGGCAGAATCTACTTTAAATGCCCTTAAAATGGCTCTAAAAGGGCGGAAATACCCTGAAAGAAAACTAACACATCATTCGGATCGTGGAATCCAGTATTGCAGTGATGATTATATTCAAGTGCTCATGGATAATCATATGTTAATTAGCATGACTGAAAACTCTGATCCCTACGAAAATGCCATAGCTGAAAGAGTAAACGGAATACTTAAGTATGAGTTCTCCATCGGCGAGGGTTTTAAAAACCATGCTTCTGCCCTATCTGAAGTAAAAAAATCTGTGTTTATTTATAACACCCGAAGACCCCACAGAAGCTGTAAAATGCTTACTCCTGAAAATGCTCATCTGAATGGAAAATATAAACTTCCATCCTATTCTATCAAATTGAAAACAAAAAATGAATTATCTTTAACAAAAAACTGCTAAAAATATGTCAACTTATTTTAGCACGAGACAAAAAAATTTATTTTGCCCTCGCTCCTAATTTCAAAAATGCTTTTTTTACGTAGTTTAACGACTAGTTTTTATCAGTTTGATAAATCTTAACGGGCGGCTTGAAATCGTTAAAAAAGCGGGTCTTTGACAAGACCTTTCGATGTTTAATATGGAAAAACCAATTATGAGCATATTTTTAAAATTAGTGCTCCAACCCTACTTTTCTGCTTTTCATGGACAAAGCTTTTTTTAATTTCTGGTTTCGCGTGTCGACCCGATTCTTTTTACTTCATGGCAACTTTATTAACGGGTGATAAAGATCCACGGCGTTGATTGGCGAAAAGAACCACAACCTATAACATCGGGTCTTAAAGCATGGTGGGTTTTGTTGTAATCTGACAAGTATTTATTATATTTGTTTCAGTGTCAACGGGTGACACTGAAACGCGGCTGGCTCCCACCCGCTTCAAACCCGAGGACCGTTATACAACATACAGCTATGAAAAAATATCTATTGCTAATTTTATTAACAGGCAGTATTAATGTCTACTCTCAAGAGTATTTTATAAAAGGAAACAACTGTTTAATTGATAATCAATATAGAATAGCAGATTCTTTATATTCAATCTCAATTTCTAAATTTGAAACTCGCGACGCTTTTTATAATAGGGCTGTAGCACGGTTCTATTTAAGTGATACATGTGATGCATGCATTGATTTGGAAAGATTATCAAGAGAATATTATGATAAAGAATCAATTATTTTATTTAACAATTATTGTTGTGATAAGGTAGACACACTTTTCTATGATAAAAAATATAATATATCAGATATTAGTAATTATAAATATTATGAAATCACAAAACAAATAAAATGTGGCAACAAGCATGTTAGTACAATACATAATCGTAAACTAATGAATGCTAGAGTTATTTGGAACAAATTTCATGATGCTCCTATTGGTCTATTTGAAATAAGAACTGATATAATTGCATCTTATATATTAAATAATGGACAAAAGGTATTCAATTATATATATAAAAACCATCCTATTACATCTAATGAACAAGAATTAAGCGAATTAAAAAAACGCACAGTTATCCTTCTTGAAAATAAATATAACTTATTAAAGGAAAAAAATAAGATAAAAGAAATTACTGTTTTAGTTCATTTTATAATCAATGAAGATGGTTCAATTCAAAAACCTGACAAAATAGAAACTATTCCACAAATTAATTATTATGGTAAAGAACTTGACTTTAAAAATGATATAATTAAAGTTATGAACCACTATCCAAACTTCAATCCTATAAAATTTAAAAAAGAAAAAGTTCAATATTATTATATTTCCAAATTCGTTTTTTAGTACGTTGTATAACAGCAAGTCAAACTACAAGCGGGGGTTTGGTAGTTCGCTGACTAAATATTATCTTAGTAAACATTATAACGGGGGACTGATAAGTAAGGCGGGGAAAACCCGCTCGTAGCTTACTTGCAAACCGTTATAAACAAGCCGCTAAAAAAATCTAAGAGAAGTTATTTCAACTCATTTTGATCAGTTAATAATTCAAGAATCTTTTTTTGCACTCTGATAGCTTTTGTGTTATTAAAAGGTAATTGCTTTTTGATAAAGAAAGTATAATTTATTCGTGCTGTTTGATACTTAATTTATAGAAATTGTTTCAGTAAGTTATGATAGAAAATATTTTAATTTTTCCTTCCCGCTTTTGTGCTTCGCACAAATAAGAAATTTAAATTAGAACACATTTGCTGCGCTTCGCTTGCAAAAGCGTTCTAATTTTATTAATTCACTGTAAGTTAATAATTTTTCCAGTTTTAGATTTGCTTTGTTTAATAATAATTGTAATTTCATAATCAAATTAATTGACTAAACAAAGAAAGGTCATTAGCAAAACTTCACATTAATAGCTGGAGCTCCAATGAACAATTTCATACTTGATAATTAAATAACTTTAAATATGCCTCGAAAAATAAGTACTTTATTAAATGTTTCATCAAAAGACCTTGATAGCAAAGGTGTATTTGATGGTTTTGTAGATATTGACGCAAGACTGCATGTTGATCCAAGTCTTTTGAGTATTTGTAAAATACCTGAATTTGAAAAATCTTACGAAGAATTTCAAAACTACTTTAATGAAATATTAATCATTCTTTCAAAAGTTCAGTATCAGGGCGATATCTTTTTTAAAGCAGCTCAAAAGAGACTTATTTTCAAAGAACAAGGCAGCACTGCTCTTGGCTATTCAAAAAAAGGAGTTGCTGGAAATGCAATAGGACCTGGATTAGCAAAACAAATTGCAACAACTTCAGTTACTATTGTAAAAGCAGGACTAACTGACCCAGTAATTTTTGAATTAGTTCCTTTTTTTGAAGAAAATATTGGGGCAGATAGAATTAGTGATATGACAATAGCTATACTTTTTGATAATTTTCTTGAATTTACTCAAAGAATAGCAAATGAATTGCACGCAAAAACATTTACATATACTTATAATAATAGATCATATAAAATTCCTGTAGATAAAGAAACAAATTCTCCTATAGTATTTATTCCTAAAAACTTACTTAACAATCTTCCTTTAGCGAAAAGTTGGGATGATATTGACAAAGTTTGTAAATATAATTCAGATTTAAGGGATAGAGTGTGTAAAATAATTGGGTTTTCATGGAAATCAGCATCTTTAAGATCTAAATCTCAAATTAAAAATGTGTTACTTGATAATATTGATGTATTTAAAGATTTAATCAAACAATATAAAGAAAAACCTAAGTCACATTATGATTTTATAAACGATCCGTTAGGAGAATTAATTTGGGCGGAATTATCAGAAAAAGCTGTGGTAGAATTCCCAGTTGATTTTAGCAAGTTTAAAACAATTACTTCAAAAAACATTTTGGATGTAGTTACCTTGATTTGTGAGCAATATGGATCATTGATTGAAAATAATGGATGGTTTGAATATTTGTATGATAATAAAGGTAATTTAAAGCCAGAAAGAGCATCTCAATTATTATTTTATGGTATTGCGGAATCTTATTGTATTGCTAATAACTTAGATTTAAACAGAGAAACAAACGCTGGTATTGGTTCTTTAGATTTCAAAGTTTCAAAGGGATTTAATGCAAAAGTTAATGTGGAAATTAAATATACAACTAATCCTGGCTTAATTCGTGGCTTTGTTAATCAATTACCTGCGTATAATAGAGCTGAAAAAACAGATTATAGTATTTATTTAGTAATACAAACAAGTAATAATCAGCAGAGAATAGATTCTCTTTTAAAATTAGCAAATCAGAGAAGTAATAGTGGTGAAAGAATTCCTGAAATTATTATAATTGATGGAAGAAAGCAATTGTCGGCAAGTAAAAGAAAATAAATAGAAAATCTACTTTTAAATACAAGCAACCACATTTGCAATAAATCGCAAAAGAGTTTGCTTGTATTGCCCGTTGGGCAATTTGCGTCCCCTTTAAAATTAAAATATTTTTGTTTATCATGGATAATTATTGCTAAACTGAACAAGTAAATGTTGGCGGCCAGTTTATAACAGCATTTCACAGCCCATGCGGGTTTTTTGGCGGTTTGATGATAAAAGTGTATATTCGTGTTGGTTCGTCATCGGCTGACAGAGAATCACGGGAAACTCCCGCACGGTCAGTAAATGCGGACCGTTAGTGGTAACAGCTCGAAAAATTTATTTTGCCCTCGCTCCTAATTTCAAAAATGCTTTTTTATGTAGTTTAAGGACAAGTTTTCTTCGGTTGGATAATTTGTATCGGTGGACATCCAAACACGGTCTGAAAGCTTCAAAAAACCGCTTGCTGACAAGTAAAGTATTTAATAAAATAACATTTTTTCAGATAGTAGCATATTTTTAAAATTAGTGCTCCTTCCCTATTATCCTCTTTCTATTGACAGTGTATTGTAAAATTCTATTTCGCTTGTCGACCCGTATGTTTGTTCTTCGTGGTATCTTTTTTAACGGGTGATATTGTTCCAGGGCGTTGATTGGCGAAATGGAGCTGCAACCACTAACATCGGGTCTTATAGCATGCGGGTTTTAGTAATGGTTTGATAATTTTTGTTATATTTGTTTCAGCGTCAACGGGTGACACTGAAACACGGCGGCATTCCCGCACAGCTCTAAACCCGAGGACCGTTAACATCCATTTTTAATTTTTTTAATGCTAATAAACATCTGTTTAATTTTTGTAAATTTAGTTGCTATGCTTACTTTTGCTATAACTAATATAATTGTAACTACTTATGGATAATTTTAATATTAACGAATCGCTTGGATACTTAATTGGAAAAACCAATAGTCTAATGCGAAATCAATTTAATAAATTGATAAAGGAGAATGGAAATAATGCTACATCTGAACAGTGGGGCATTCTGAATATTATCAATGAATTTCCAGGTATAATCCAGAGTGAAATTGCACAAAAAGGATTAAAGGACAAGACAAACATTACTAGAATGCTAGATTTACTAGAAAAAAATGGATATGTTGAACGAAAACCTTCAAAAACAGATAGAAGACTATACAAAATATTTATAACTGACACTGGAAAAAAACTTTTAGATGAAATAATACCGATTGCAATTGAAGTTAATAAAATGAGTGTCTCAGTTTTAAATGAAAACGAAGTTTCAATATTCATATCATTACTAAAAAAAATAAATAATAATCTTCTAAATAAGAGTTAAAATGAATCCAAATCCAAAAGTACTATTAGAAATAGCAGGTATAGATAATCCCCTAATTGGATTATATGATGTTCCAGATTTGAAGCCTTTCGAACCCTTAACTAAACCAAAACATTGTTTTTTTTCGGCATATAAAGATTGGCTAAAAGGCGATAGCATATGTATTTCTGTTGTAGATTCCAATCATACGGCATCTTGTCAAGGTGGCGGATACTGGATTGGCAATGTTTTACCACAATGGATAGTAAAAAAATCTAGTTCAGAAGATATAGCAAGAGAAAATTTTGCTACAGGCTTAAATCAAAGAGAAGGTTTCAAATCTTCTGATGAATTAATGCGAAAGTGGCTTGATAATTTGGATCCATATAGAATCAAAAACAAATATGTTGTGATTGGTCCATTAAAAGAAGACCAATATAATTATTTAAAAACAATAACATTTTATGTTAATCCTGATCAATTGAGTCTTTTAATTCATGGAGCAGAATATAACAACGCATTCTTAGAAAGCAATCCAGTAATTACGGCATTCGGGTCGGGTTGTGGACAATTAGCTGCTCTCCTTGGAGATTTAGATACAGATATACCGAAAGCTGTTATTGGTGCAACAGATATGGCGATGAGAGAACATTTGCCTCCTGACATTTTAGCTTTTACTGTGAATAAGCCAATGTATAGACAGTTATGTGAACTAGATGAAAATAGCTTTTTATATAAACATTTTTGGTCAAGATTAAAGAATAAAAGAGAGAATGGATAGTTATATCTTAATCAAAATTAAAAACGGATGTTAACATTGGGTCAAACTACATGCGGGGTTTTGGTAGTTTTTTGACAAATTTAGTTATCTTTAACTTTGGTTAACGGGTGATAGTGAAACGCGGCGGAAACCCGCACGTAGCTTACCCAAGGACCGTTAGGCAACATTAATACATCACAATATGAAACAATTTTTAATAATATTAATTTTAATTAGTAGTTATTCCTTAAAAGGACAAGACTTAGACTTTTTCACTGTTGGAATGGAGTATTTTAATCGTGGAGAATATTATGAAGCCGATTCAATGCTTAATTTACACTTAAATAAATTTCCTAATGACGGTAATGCAAAGTTCAATAAATGTTTGATAAAAATATTTATAGGAGATACTTGTGGTTTCTGTAATCAAATTATTCATATTTGTCATGGATACAATGATAGAGAAGCATGTAATTTATTTTATAAAATATGTGGAAAATCAGATACAATATATTATGACAAGAATAAAATAGAATGTAATAAGGAAAAAGCACGATATAAGGAAATTACAGAAACAAATATGTGCAAAAATTACAATACTGTATATGTACATGATAAAAAGAAGAAAGGCAAAACAATACATTTAAACTATTCTGATATTACAAATTCACAAAAAAGTGATTTGATTGCAATTTATCATTTATATGATAATGACAAGAAAATATTCGTATACTCTTTGATAGGTCCAAAGAGACGCGGGGGTGATGAAGCAAGATCTGATTACATGACAGATAATGTACACATAAAGAAGGCAAAAGAAGAATTGAATCTAAATAAATTTGTTGCTAACCTTGAATATATTGTGGATAAAACCGGCAGTATAAATTCTGTTAGATTAGTCAGTACCAGTTATGATGTAGAAAATTTAGAGAAATTGAAAGAATATATTAATCTAATTGTTTCGGAAATGCCAAGATATATACCAGCACAATTTGAAAATGAAAATGTTGATTACATTGTGAAAGACTTTATTTCATTTTGGTAATTAACGTTGCCTAACATCGGGTCAGCGTACATGCGGGGTTTTGGTGGTTTGCTGACAAAATATTATCTTAGTAAAGTGGTTCAACGGGTGACTGTGAAACGCGGCGCAAACCCGCACGATACGCTACCCGAAAACCGTTATACAGCATATTAATTTAAAATCTATACAAAACATGAAAATCTCTTTATTAATTTCTTTTGTAATATTTAGTCAATTCATTCAAAGTCAAGACTTACCTGACAATTTTAAAATCGGTGATTACATTGAAGTATTTGAAAATGACAGTATTTTAGTATATTTTAACTGTACAGGTACAATAGTTAAAAAAGAATGTGCACAATTTGTAAGGAAAGGAAAAATTGATAGTATAAACTGTAATGTTTCTGGTATATTTTATGACTATGATTTAGACAGTAATTTGTTTCTAAAAGCAAAAATGGTAAATGACTTTTTAAATGGAAAAGCAACATATTATCATAAAAATGGAAAAATTAGAGCTACAGGTAAGTATTTAGATAATATAAAAAATGGTGTATGGACATTTTTTTACCCTAATGGAAATTTAGAAAAAGTATTGAACTTTGTTAATGGTTCTCCATTAATTGTTGCTTATTATAATGAAAAAGGAGAACAAATAGTTATTAATGGAACAGGGAAATATAAAGGAATCTTTTGTCCATATATGGGTTGTAAACCATTTATTGTAAAAGGCAAAGTATTAAATGGAAAAATGGAAGGAAAATGGAAGCTCGTAAATACTATTTCTGCAACATATGATTTCTTTTTTGAAGAACTTTATGTTTCAAATTCAAACCAAGTAATTGGTACTGAAGTCTTCAAAGACGGCAAATTCATAAAAGGATATTCCGGGGGATATTCTTATACAAACAGTCAAAAAATCCAGATAAATGGATACTACGTCAACGAAGATTTAATCCTTTATGGCAATCAAACTTCATGCCCTGGAGATCAAAGGTTTTATTTTCTTCATTACCAGGAAAGCTTATTAGAAGAGAAATTTTATCCTCAATTAATAAATTCTATTTCAGAGTCAATCAATTGTGAACTGAAAAATCAATGGCTAATAGTTGGCTTAAACGTAACTAAAGAAGGTAAACTAGATAAATTGAATATTAAATCCTCAATAAATGATAATAAATTAGAAAAACAAATTAGTCTGATAATTTCTGAAATGAAAGGTTGGAACCCAGAAACAAAAAACAATAATTCAGTTGATTCTGATTTATTTTTCTCAATAATAATAAGTAATAAACAGGTTATTATTCCCAAGGAGTATATTCATAGAAATCAATAACATACGCTGTATAACATCGGGTCTTAAAGCATGGTGGGTTGTAGTGGTGGTCTGACAAGTATTTACTATATTTGTTTCAGCGTCAACGGGTGACACTGAAACGCGGCTGGCTCCCACCCGCTTCAAACCCGAGGACCGTTATAGGTAATGGTTCGAAAAAATTTATTTTGCCCTCGCTCCTAATTTCAAAAATGCTTTTTTTACGTAGTTTAACGACTAGTTTTTATCAGTTTGATAAATCTTAACGGGCGGCTTGAAATCGTTAAAAAAGCGGGTCTTTGACAAGACCTTTCGATGTTTAATATGGAAAAACCAATTATGAGCATATTTTTAAAATTAGTGCTCCAACCCTACTTTTCTGCTTTTCATGGACAAAGCTTTTTTTAATTTCTGGTTTCGCGTGTCGACCCGATTCTTTTTACTTCGTGGCAACTTTATTAACGGGTGATAAAGATCCACGGCGTTGATTGGCGAAAAGAACCACAACCTATAACATCGGGTCTTAAAGCATGGTGGGTTTTGTTGTAATCTGACAAGTATTTATTATATTTGTTTCAGTGTCAACGGGTGACACTGAAACGCGGCTGGCTCCCACCCGCTTCAAACCCGAGGACCGTTAACGGTAATAAAAATGCAATTTTTAGCTAAATTAAGTGAATGATGAGAAAGAAAATTAGGTTGATAATTGGAATAATAATTTTGGCTCCAATAGCATACTTGACTTTTTTAGTATTGAAATCTAATGCTATTTATAAAAATATGGAAATGGAAGAAATTCCAGTGAATGAAAGCAAGTTCATTGAGAAAGTTAAATTTTTTAATAATGACTCAATCATACTAAATTTTGCATATTTCATAGATGGTGTTGACACTACAGTTACGTTTGATATTGGTCAGAATGAGACAGGTCTTTTATGGATAATTCCGAATAAAGGAAATTTAAATCCAAGTAATTTTGAATTTACTAAGAATGAAACAATTGTTGAAAGAAAAGATGGTAGTTATAAAAATTATACTTGTAAGTCAAAACCATTGGTAAACTTAATGTATAAACACGGTAAGAAAGCTGAAAGATACGAAAATCTTAAAGTTGAAACTTTATCACAGTATGACTTTGTATTTAATTCAAATAAAAAATTTAATTATCTGTATTCTGAAATTGATGGAGTTATTCAATTGAAGAATGAATCTGGCAACTTAATTTATAGAATTGAACTTGGCGCCAAAACAAAGGTCTATATTTTCAAGGATAACAATTCTTTAAATATGCTTTTTATACAGTAAAGTAATTTAGCTTAGTTAGGTGTATTGCATTTTTACAACCGTTAACATTGGGTCATAAAGCATGCGGGTTTTCGTATCGGTCTGACTATTTTTACTATATTTGTTTCAAGGTCAACGGGTGACCCTGAAACACGGCCGAAATCCCGCACGTCAGGCTACCCGAGGACCGTTATGTGTAATAGCTCGTAAAATTTATGGCCTTCCCTCCTAATTTCTAAAAATGCTTTTTTACGTACAAATAAGACAGTTTTTAACGGCTGGACTAATTCTTATCGGTGGATACCCAAACACGCCGAAAAAACACCAAAAAGCGGGTTTCTGATAGTTAAATTCTTAATAATATAATTCGTGCAAGCAAATCCGAATATTTTTAAAATTAGTTTGCTATCCCTACAAAACGGTTTTTCATGGATAATTTATCCTAAATTACCTTATTTCGCTTTGTTGACCCGATTATTCTTCTTCGTGGCAACTTTTTCAACGGCTGATAAAGATCCACGGCGTTGATTGGCGAAATGGAGCTGCAACACATAACATCGGGTCTTAAAGCATGCGGGGTGTAGTAATGGTCTGACAATTTTTGTTATATTTGTTTCAGCGTCAACGGGTGACACTGAAACACGGCGGCGATCCCGCACAGCTTCAAACCCGAGGACCGTTATAGGTAATGGTTCTAAAAATTTCATCTTGCCTTCGCTCCTAATTTCAAAAATGCTTTTTTACGTAGTTTAAGGACAAATTTTTATCAGTTTGATAAATCTTAACGGTTGATACCTATTTACGGCCTGAAAGCGTCAAAAAGCGGGTCTTTGACAAGACCTTTCGATGTTTAATATGGAAAAACCAATTATGAGCATATTTTTAAAATTAGTGCTCCAACCCTACTTTTCTGCTTTTCATGGACAAAGCTTTTTTTAATTTCCGGTTTCGCGTGTCGACCCGATTCTTTTTACTTCATGGCAACTTTATTAACGGGTGATAAAGATCCACGGCGTTGATTGGCGAAAAGAACCACAACCTATAACATCGGGTCTTAAAGCATGGTGGGTTTTGTTGTAATCTGACAAGTATTTATTATATTTGTTTCAGTGTCAACGGGTGACACTGAAACGCGGCTGGCTCCCACCCGCTTCAAACCCGAGGACCGTTAGCAATAATAGTTATTACGAGATGAAACAGACAAGCTTATTTATTATTTTACTGTTCCTTTTAGGTTGCAACAATGACAAGACTTCTAAAAATAATCTTGAACAATCTAAAGATACATTGGTTGAGAGCAATATTCTTAAACAAGATATTTATAGTGGAAATCTTGTTTTGAAATTAAAGCAAGATAGTAGTTGTTGTAAATCAGTTAAATATCCACACGGAAATATAGGTGTTGCAAGTTTTGCTTTAATGGACTCAAATAGAATTGCTATTTTGTGTGAAGAAAGCAGATTAATAAAAATTTATGAACAGAATTCAAACAAACTTTTAAAAGAAATTAAAATAGCTCATTCGGTTAATAATATTGGGTTTTCTGACTGGACACAATGCTTTTATTTATCTGAAAGGGATAAGCTCTATGAATATTCGTTTCGAAATGATAGTTTAAGAATTATTAATATAAATAAGAAAATTGATGGAATTTGGGAATATATTTCACTGGATTCGAACCTTTATGTAAAAACTTCAAAAGGTAATTTTTTGGTTATGCAGAATGGTAATCCAATTTCAGTAGAAGACCAATTAAATGGTTCAAGACAAGATATAATTATTAATTCTGAAACTTCCGTTAATTATACAAAAAGACTTCGGTCGTTTGAAGTTAATGAATATAATAGTGATACATCTTACAAATACTTTATTAACACAAAAGAAGAATCTGCCCATTATCGTTTTATTGCTTCACTTGATAAGGAGTTTATATTTATTAAATATTTAAGTCAAGATAAAGGAAAAATTTTTATTGGAAACTATATGACAATTTCCAAAAAAGATAAAAGTATTTCTATTTATTCTGAATTACCAAATATTTATTATACCAGTATTTTTAAAAGTTTTGAGATTAGTGAAGAGAAATTATATCATTTAATCTCAACTCCATATTCTATTCTAGTATTTGAAATTCAATTAGATAAATTGAAAAAATTTAGCTATCCTGACTCTCTAAACTATAATTTCCATTTTAATAGAGATATGTAATAACTACAATTGCTAACATTGGGTCAAACTACATGCGGGTGTTTGGTAGCTTGCTGACTATATATTATCTTAGTAAAATTAACAACGGGGGACTGATAAGTAAGGCGGGGGAAACCCGCACGTAGCTTACCCAAGGACCGTTATAGGTAAGGCGTCTAAAAAAAATCGGTCAACTTTATCTCATCTTTTAAGTTGGTAAATCAAGAATCATTTATAACCATTTGACAGTTTTTGCAAGCATGAATGTGTATCTCATTCTGACAAAGAAAGTATTATTTCTATTCGTAGCGGTTTGACACGTCTTTTTTTTGTGAATGGTTTGTCGGTTTGATAGTTAAAAAATAGCATTCCAGCGCGCTTTGCAGCCTGACGGCTGCATTTGTGATTTTTGCCAACACACATTTAAACACTTTGCGGCTGCGCCGCAAAAAGTTTAAATTTTTCTGACTTTTTAAAAGTACTTGTTTTTATAGTAATTTTACAGTATGACAGATGTACACGATAAAAAAACTCGAAGTTATAATATGTCAATGATTAAGGGTAAGAATACAAAACCCGAAATTATTGTTAGAAAGTTTTTGTTTTCACATGGATTTAGATACAGGTTAAATGTAAAAAGTTTACCAGGCAAACCTGATATAGTTTTACCAAAGTTTAAAACAGTTATATTTATTAATGGTTGTTTTTGGCATGGTCATAAAAATTGTAAGTATTTTAGGTTACCTAAAACCAGAACGAGTTGGTGGAAGAAAAAGATTGATGCAACAAGGGAAAGAGACAAAAGAATATATAATGAATTACTTATTAACAAGTGGGATGTTAAAATACTTTGGGAATGTGAATTAAAAGGTGAAATGAAACTTAGTACACTTGAGAATTTATTATTACATTTATTGTCAAAAAACTAAGTGAAATATATTGATTTATTTGCAGGTGCAGGGGGGCTTTCTGAAGGCTTTAAGAGACAAGGGTTTAAACCAATAACTCATGTTGAAATTGATAATGGAGCATGTTACACATTAAAAACTAGAATTGCATATTTTCATTTAAAGGAAAATCAAAAAGAAGAATTTTATCATCATTATTTAAAAGGTGATATATCAAGAGACGAATTATACGCTTCTATCCCAGATGAATTATTATCAAGCGTTTTAAACTATGAAATTGGAGATAAAAATAATAGTTCAATTTGGGAAAAAATATCTAGAATTGAATCAGTTGATAATATTGATCTTATTGTGGGCGGACCGCCTTGTCAGGCATACTCTTTAGTAGGAAGAGCTAGATCAAAAACTAAAATGGTCGATGATCCAAGAAATTATCTTTATATTCAATATGGAAGGTTTTTAAAACGTTTTAAGCCTAAAGCTTTTATCTTTGAGAATGTTCGTGGATTATTATCTGCAAATAATGGAAAGTATTTTTCAAATATGAAAAAGTACTTTAGAACAGTTGGTTATGAGATAAACCCGTATTTATTAAATGCAAAAGATTTTGGAGTTCTTCAAAATCGAGAAAGAGTCATAATAATTGGAGTTAGTAAAGATTATTCAAATATCAGTTTTCCTGAATTTGATAATTTAGAAAATTTTAATTTTAAAGTTAGTGATGCTTTAACTGATCTTCCTCAAATTAATGCCGGAGATGGAATAGATAAATACCAGAAATACATTTCTCAATCAAATGATTACTTAAAAACTTTTAAAATTAGAAATGGTCTTGATTTAGTGACACATCATGTTGCCAGACCTCATAATATTCAGGATAAAGACATTTATAAAAGAGTTGTAGAAAAATGGAATAAAGAAAGAACTCGCTTAAATTATAATGATTTACCTGAAAAGCTTAAAACTCATAAAAATAGGGATTCTTTCCATGATCGGTTTAAAGTTGTTGCAGCAGATGAAAACTGCACTCAAACAGTTGTCGCACATATTTCAAAGGATGGACATTATTATATTCATCCGGATATAGAACAAAACCGATCATTAACAGTAAGGGAAGCAGCAAGATTGCAATCATTTCCAGATGATTTTTACTTTGAAAGTTTAAGTGGAAAATTTAGCAGAACATCAGCATTTAAACAAATAGGAAATGCGGTTCCTCCTCTTATGGCTGAAGAAATTGCTCGAAAAATAAAGCAAATGTTATGACACAAGAAAAGATAAAAGATGGATTATATAAAATTAGACCGGCTGGAAGGCATATTGTAACTATTGGTCGTGATTTAATAAAGGATAAATATGCTGCGATTGTTGAGCTAGTTAAAAATGCATATGATGCAGATTCTCCTTCTTGTAAAATATCTCTTTTACCCTTTGAAAAAACAGTTCTTGAAAATAAGAATGAAATAGTTAAGAAAGGGATAAAAGTAACTGTAAAGGATGAAGGACATGGAATGTCCTTTGAAACCGTTACTGATAAATGGATGGTTCCTTCTACTGATGATAAAGTTCATAGAATTACCAGCCCTAAGGGTAGGTTAATGCAAGGTAAGAAAGGTATTGGTAGATATTCAGCTTCGATGATTGGTGATGATTTAGTATTACAAACTGTTGATGAGTCTGGTGAGCTTACTACATTATATTTAATTTGGGAAGATTTTGAAAGAGCAAAATATTTACACGATGTAGATGTTCTTATTGAGAATTATAAAACTAACCAAGCTAGCGGCACAGAGTTAATAATAGTAGGAGATGAATATCATTTAGCGGATTGGAATGTACGGCAATTACAAAATCTAAAATTTGAGTTAAAAAAGCTTATTCCACCTATTGAAAGAGAAGAAAAGCTTGAATTAAGTTCTATTGAAGATTTTGAGATTACTCTTGAACTTGGTGATTTCCCTTTTGAAGGTTTATCAAATGTAACTGAAGTTATTGAGCCTTATCCGTTATTCGAATTATTTGATTATAGAATATCTGGCAAGGTGTCGAGTAATGGATTTGCAGATTTGAAGTTTGAAAATCAACGTTCCGGCTCTCCATTTGAAGATTTGAGATTACAAATAAACCTAAATAATAATAGACAGGTACCTGATTTTCAAAGATTCTGCGGTGAAGTTAAGGTAGATTTTAGGGTTTTTGACAGAGATGCTAATTCAATCGACAGTTTAATTGAAAGGGGGTTAAAAGATCCTTCAACAAACAATTATGTTGGTAGACGTGAAGCCCGGTATATACTTGATTCTTATTGCGGTATTGGGGTTTTTAGAAATGGTTTTAGAATTAGACCTCTTGGAGATCCTGGATTTGACTGGTTAAATTTAGATAAAGAAAGAGTTCAAAACCCATCTGTTAGAGTTGGTAGTGATCAAGTTATTGGTTTTATACATATTGAATCTGAAGATAAATCTGGATTAATTGAAAAAAGTGCCAGAGATGGTTTGAAAGAAACTCCAGAGTATTTTGGTCTCATGAATATTGCCATTACAGTTTTAAAAGAGCTTGAAAATAGAAGATTTGCGTATAGACAAAAGGTAGGCTTAGGACGCAGTAATCGGGATGTTAATGAGAAAATTAACCGATTATATAATTTCCAGGATTTATTTGATAATATCAACAAAGAATTAGATAATCTTGGAATAGAAAAGGATAAAAGAATTAAAATTGATACTCTAATAAGTGAAAAGGAAAAAACAAATAACAGAATAGCTGATGAATTGAAACAAGTTATTGCTTTATATCAAGGGCAAGCAACAGTAGGGAAAATTGTTAATGTTATTCTTCACGAAGGTAGAAAACCTTTGGGGTATTTTAAAAATCAGATTCCTATTATCAAGGAGTGGAGCCAAGAATTAGAAGATTCATATTCAGAAAATCTCTTAAATAAGATTGTTAATAGGCTTGGAGTTATTGACGAACAGAGTAAAATCTTTATTAAACTTTTTGGAAAATTAGACCCTTTATCTGCAAAAAGGCGTGAAAAGAAAAAAGATTTTAAGTTAAGAGATGTCATAGAAAATGTTGAAGGAGTTTTTCTATCAGAATTAAAAAGTCAAAACATCGCATATAATATTGACTGTTCAGAAGATCAAATAGTTTACGGGTGGAAAGAAGATTTTTATATTGTATTGACAAACCTATTAGATAATAGTATTTTTTGGTTAGGACAAGTGGATTCAGGACACAAAGAAATTACCATAAGAGCATTTGAAAAAGAAGATTTGTTGATTATTGAATATAGGGATAATGGACCTGGTATAAAGAAAAATTTAATCGAATCAGAAATTATTTTTGAACCCGAATTTAGTGACAAACCAGGTGGTGGTACAGGACTTGGACTTGCTATATCAGGTGAAGCAATAGAAAGAAATGACGGAGTTTTAAAAGCCATATATTCAGATAAAGGAGCGTTTTTTAAAATAGAAGTTAAAATATAAATGATTATGAGATTATTAATTGTTGAAGATGATCAAGCTACCCTTCAAATGTATCATGATAACATAGAAGCTTATAGTAGGGCTGCAGGAATCGAAATTACTCCTGATATAAAAGGAAATTTAAATGATGCAAAAGAAGCATTAAAAAGCCCTGATTATGATGCAGCTATTGTTGATTTAAAATTATCATCAGACAAAATCGAGCTTGAAGGCAAAGAAATTGTAGATGAAATCAATCAAAACTTAAGATTTCCATTATTTATTGTTTCTGGGAGCATAGGTCAAATAGAAACTGAAGAAAATGCTTTTTTTAAAAAACGTTCAAGAGACGATGATTTTAGAGAAGTTTTGAAGGAAATAACAGATATATATAATACAGGTATAACTAGAATTTTAGGTAATAAAGGTGATATTAATGATTATTTAAATAAAATATTTTGGAACCATCTTTCAACATCACTAGATGTATGGATAAATGACGGTGATAGAGATAAAGATGAAAAATATAAATCACTCTTAAGGTATACTTTATTACATATTCAAGAATATTTAGAATTAACAGAAGAATCAGATTTCGAAGCGTATCACCCAGCAGAAATATATATAACTCCACCTATAAAAGCTAGACCTTTTACTGGTGACATAGTAATGGATAAGAAAAATTCTGAAAAACATATCATTCTAACTCCGTCTTGTGATATGGCACAAGGTAAAGCAAGAGATATTTTATTAGTTAGAATTGAAAGTACTAATCACGGTCTTTTTAATGAAAAAATTAATGTAATAAAGAAAAATAAAGTGAGTAAAGATGTGTTAGATGAAGCGGAAGAAACAGTAAAACGTTTGATTACGAATTCTTTTTCAAATAAATATCACTATTTGCCAAGTTATAAAGATATAAATGCAGGTTTAATAAACTTTCAAAAATTAAGAACATTGCGTCTTAAAGAATTTGAAGAAAATTTTAACATAATTGCTTCAATAAATAGTAGTTTTACAAAGGATATAGTAGCTAGATTCTCATATTATTATTCTCGACAGGGTTCACCAGATTTTAATGTTGAAGAAATATTTAAGTCTTCTTTATAATACTGAATTATACTTTGCCATATTATAATAACGTATTGCCTGTTGTAAAACAGGCTTTTTTTATACTATATCTCGCAAACATTCGTTAATTTCAATTATAGAATTATAAAACTAATTCTATTTTATTAACCTAAACCCACCTTAAGGAACCATTATATTTTTTGAAAAGGCTTGTTTGTTATAGAAGCAGACAAGGAATGTTGCGAAGCAAAGGGAAGTGTTCTGGAAGCAGAAGAACAAAAGCCTGAAGCAGCCCATGAACAGCGAGAAGCAATAGAAGAAGAACAAGAAGCAACGCATCAGGAACGGGAAGTAGTAGAAAATGAATAGGAAGCAAAACAAAATAAATGAGAAGCAACAGAAAAATTACTTTACAATTAAATAAATGTTTAACTAAAATTAAAAATGATTATGGCAACAAGACCTAAAATCTCAGAAGCAGCAACTTTAGAACGTTACAGAGTTGCATTAGAAAACGTAGAAGCACAAACAGAAATTGCAACTATCATGGCAGAGTTCGGATATGATAATGCATTAATCGAAGAAGGTAAAAATCTGTTTAATCAAACTCGTCAAGCTTACGATTTCAATACTCAGGAAGACGATGAGACTTCAGAAGCATACAGTACCTTCTCCGAGAAACGAGAACAGCTTGCTGATACGTATTCACTTCACAGAAAAAAGGCAAAAGTAATCTTCAAAAACGATCAACAAATCTTAGAACGTCTTGCATTGACTGGTTCATTACCATCAGCATATGTTAGTTGGTTGGAGACTGTTAAGAAATTCTATAAAGAAGTCCTAAAACATGGAGATCTTCAAACTAAATTAAGCCGCTTGAAGATTACAGCAGAAGAATTAAACGCTACCAATACCTTGATAGATGAATTAGAAGCAGCAAGAGCAGAATATTTAAGAGAAAAAGGTGAATCTCAAGATGCAACCGAAGCAAAAGACACTGCATTTGCAGAATTAGACGATTGGATGAGTGAGTTTTATGCAGTAGCAAAGATTGCTATGGAAGATAATATTCAATTATTAGAAGCTTTAGGCTTAATTATAAGAAACTAATTCCTTCCTTATTACAAACACATTGGCAAACCTTATTGGGTTTGCCAAAAAGTTTGTAATCCAACCCAATTTTGCCGTTCCGGCAATAAGTAATCCCGACCTAAATGCTATTTTTTAAGTTTTCATGGACAACTTAATTGCTAAACTGACTGGTATTGTGGCACTGCGCCCAACCTATAACACGTGTTCAACAAAAATGCGGGGTTTTGGTAGTTTGCTGACTAAGTTTTATCTTAGTAAAGTTATTCAACGGTGGATAATGAAACACGGCGCAAACCCGCACTATTGTTAACACGGGACCGTTATAGGTAATGGTTCGAAAAAATTTATTTTGCCCTCGCTCCTAATTTCAAAAATGCTTTTTTACGTACTTTTAAGACAAGTTTTTATCGGTCTGATAAATCTTAACGGTTGACATTCAAACACGGCCTGAATGCGTCAAAAAGCGGCTCGTTGACTGGGAAAGTATTTAAGAATTATCTTTTCTACAATTCGAACCATATTTTTAAAATTAGTGCTCCAACCCTACTTTTTGGCTTTTCATAGATAAAGTTTTATTTAATTTTTCGGTTTCGCGTGTCGACCCGATTCTTTTTACTTCGTGGTAGCTTTTTCAACGGGTGATAAAGATCCAAGGCGTTGATTGGCGAAAGGAACCACAACCTGTAACATCGGGTCTTAAAGCATGGTGGGTTTTGTTGTAATCTGACAAGTATTTATTATATTTGTTTCAGTGTCAACGGGTGACACTGAAACGCGGCTGGCTCCCACCCGCTTCAAACCCGAGGACCGTTATAGGTAATGGTTCTAAAAATTTCATCTTGCCTTCGCTCCTAATTTCAAAAATGCTTTTTTACGTAGTTTAAGGACAAATTTTTATCAGTTTGATAAATCTTAACGGTTGATACCTATTTACGGCCTGAAAGCGTCAAAAAGCGGGTCTTTGACAAGACCTTTCGATGTTTAATATGGAAAAACCAATTATGAGCATATTTTTAAAATTAGTGCTCCAACCCTACTTTTCTGCTTTTCATGGACAAAGCTTTTTTTAATTTCCGGTTTCGCGTGTCGACCCGATTCTTTTTACTTCATGGCAACTTTATTAACGGGTGATAAAGATCCACGGCGTTGATTGGCGAAAAGAACCACAACCTATAACATCGGGTCTTAAAGCATGGTGGGTTTTGTTGTAATCTGACAAGTATTTATTATATTTGTTTCAGTGTCAACGGGTGACACTGAAACGCGGCTGGCTCCCACCCGCTTCAAACCCGAGGACCGTTATAAATAAGCCGCTAAAAAATCCAGAATAGAGCAATTCTGCTCTTTTTTAAATCAGTTTTTATTTTGAAAATTAAGTCGTTTTCTGACAGTTTTTACTTTTAGTTTGGTTTTTCTGTCTGACAATGAAAGTGTAATTTATTCGTGCTATTTGACACTAAATTTATCGAGATTGGTTTGGTTGGTGTGATAGAAAATTATTTTAGTTTTTTCCAACGCGCTTTTGTGCTTCGCACAAATTAGAAATTTAATTTAAACGCATTAGCGGCTTCGCCGCCAAAGTGTTTAAATTTATTGCTGCTTATTTGTTTTGTTTATTTTTTTAACTAATTTCATAATCAATTTTTATTAACCAAAGACCTAATTATGACAAGACTTCTTTTGATACTACTTTTATCGATTTTTGTTTTTAGCTGCACAAATTCAAAATTTGATAAAGAAATAAAGCAATATGATAAAAATCTTGAAACATTAAGGAAACAATACAATATTCCTTCGATTTCAGTAGCAATATTGCATAATCAGAAAATAATATTTTCAAAAGGATATGGATATGCTGATATTGAAAATAAAATAGCTGCAACAGATTCTACTCCTTATAGAATTGCATCAATTACAAAACCTATAGCTTCAACAATAATTTTAAAATTAGTAGAAGAAGGAAAACTTAATCTGGATGGAAAAATTAAAGATTATTGGCCTGATTATATTGAGCACTTTGATAATACAAAAAAATACTTTGAAAAAAACCTGCCATTTTTGTTAGGCTTCATATCAGATTACAATTATAAGCAATATGATATTACATTAAGGCAGCATTTGACTCAAACTTGCGAAGGAGTCCCAGGAGAGAAATTTAATTACAATGGTTTTTTATATGGTCGGTTATCACATGTTGTTGATAATGTATCAAGCAGAAACTTTGAGACTCTTGTAAGAGAAGACATTATTCAAAAACTGGGAATGAATAATTCTCTACCAATGCAATCTGATACATCAAAACCTGAAGTATTAAAAAGACTAGCCAAACCCTATTATTTAAATGAAAAGAACGAATTGGTACTAGGAGAATACGTAGAGCCAAACTCACCTTTGGGTGCTGGTGCAGGAATAATTTCAACAGTAACAGATTTGGCAAAATTTGATATTGCTTTAGATGAAAATCAATTGATTACACAAAAATCAAAAGAACTTGCATTTACTAAAGGAAAATTAAACAATGGACAAGAAATTCAATATGGTCTTGGTTGGTTTATTGGGGAATATAAAAACCATAAAGTAGTTTATCATACTGGTTGGGAATGGAAATCTTTTACCGGATTATATATGAAAGTACCGGATAAGAATTTGACTTTAATAATATTTGCTAATAGTGAAGACTTTTATCTACCATTTATGGAAAAGGTTAGTTCAGGACAGATTGAAGGTTCTCCTTTTGCAAAGGATTTTTTAGATTTATTTATAAAAGAATAAAAAAGAATTATTCAATAAGCACTTTTTCAATATAAAATTGTAAAAGAGCTTATTGTTTTGCCCTTTGGGCAATTTGCAATCCTCTAAAAACTAAAACAATTTTGTACTTTGTTGATTGTTTCTACTAAACTGACAAGATTCTTATTGGCGGCCAATTTATAACAGCGGTTCAGATCGCATGCGGGGTTTTGGTGGTTTTTCGACAATTTTAGTTATCTTTAACTTTCGGTAACGGGTGATAGTGAAACAGGGCGCAAACCCGCACGCTATCTAACCGCGGACCGTTATAAATAAGCCGCTAAAAAATCCAGAATAGAGCAATTCTGCTCTTTTTTAAATCAGTTTTTATTTTGAAAATTAAGTCGTTTTCTGACAGTTTTTACTTTTAGTTTGGTTTTTCTGTCTGACAATGAAAGTGTAATTTATTCGTGCTATTTGACACTAAATTTATCGAGATTGGTTTGGTTGGTGTGATAGAAAATTATTTTAGTTTTTTCCAACGCGCTTTTGTGCTTCGCACAAATTAGAAATTCATTTTAAAGTTATTTGCATCATAAATAAGTTTAAATTTATTAGTTAAACTTAAGATTTTGATTAATTTTGGTAACCTAGTATTAATTCACTAAAGAATATGAGAAAATTTATTATTGTGGCAATTCTAGCTACTATTTCAACTCTAACTTCAGCTCAAAAGTATGTAAAACTCTATAATAAAGGAGTTGAGTTATTTAAACAAGAGAAATATAAAGAAGCTGATTCTTTATTTTCCAAAGCAATATCAAAAGTAAACTTGAATAACTATGGTAATTATGCATACTTATTTTTTGATCGTGGTGTAACTCGGTTTAAACTTTCTGATACTTGTGGTTTTTGTGATGACATGGAATCAGCTATGAAATATTATGATCGTCAAGCTAAAATACTTCATAAAATTCATTGTTTAAAATGTAATACAGATGCTTATAATTATTTTCAAGAAGGATATAATGAATTCAACTCAAAAAATTACGTATCTTCAGATTCTTTATTAACATTATCAATAAATACTTATGAATTCGTAGATAATGTATTTCAAAGAGGTATGACAAGACTTTACTTGCAAGATACTACTGGATTCTGTTCTGACATGAAAAAGATCTATGACATAGATGAAAAAGCAAAACATAACTTCCAGCAAATTTGTTATGTAAATAATACCACTAATAATTCAATTGAATACATTCAACAACCATGTCCATGTGAAAGTGAAGATGAAGACGAATATGCAGATGATGTTTTTTTTGTGGTTGAAAATATGCCAAAATTTAATAATAATACTAGCGATGCTTTTCGTATTCATATTCAACAAAATCTTAGATATCCAATTGAGGCACAAGAAAAAGGTATACAAGGAAGAGTTTTTGTGCAATTTGATGTTTGTAGTAATGGCGAAGTAAGGAATGCTCAAATTGTCAGGGGTGTACATGAAACTCTTGACAATGAAGTTTTAAGAGTAGTAAGTATATCGCCAAAATGGAGTCCAGGATTACAACGTGGTAGACCAGTAACTGTCAGGTTTACATTTCCTGTTGTATTTCAATTATAGTAAAGTTGTAAGCTCTTTTGCCCTGTCGGGCAATTTGCCATTTAATAAAACTTAAAACAATTTTACTCTTCGTAGATAAATAACTACCAAACTGACAAGGTAGTATATACGGCCAATTTATAACATCGGGTCAGCCTGCATTCGGGTGTTTGGTAGGTTCTTTCAATTTAGCTATATTTGTTTCAGTGTCAACGGGTGACCCTGAAACACGGCGGCAATCCCGCACATAATGCTACCCGCGGACCGTTATAGGTAAGGCGTCTAAAAAAATCGGGCAACTTCATCTCAAATTGAAAAGTCATAAAATCAAGAATCATTTTTACTACTTGACAGTTTTTGCAAGTATGAGTGTGTATCGCATTCTGATAAAGAAAGAATTATTTCTATTCGTAGCGGTTTGACACGTCTTTTTTTTTGAGAATGGTTTGTCGGTTTGAAAGTTAAAAAATAGCATTCCGACGCGCTTTTTTTTTCAGCTTACAGCTGCATTTGTGTTTTACTAAAGCACATTTGCTCCGCTACGCTTCGCAAAAGAGCTTTAATCCTGTTCTTGAGAACTAATTTTCAATTCGATTTGCAACAGTAAGTAATCCTTGGATTAACTGTCCTGTCTGATTTCTCCAATAATTATAATCACATACTATAATTAAATCTTTAATTGCTCTACTAACAGCTGTATTTAATACATTTCTACCATTGGAAGTAGGATGTTGCGAATCTGTAAACCATTTATTAGAAGTATCACAAACGCTTAAAATAACAGTATCCCATTCTCTTCCCTGCGATTTATGAACTGTAAGAAGTCTTTCTTCCTTTATAAGTTCAGGAAAAACTCTTCGTAAAAAATGAATTTGATCACTATATGGTGCAATGATTGAAAAATCTTTGAATGGATTTCGCTGTATTAATTTTTCAATTGCTTCTATTTCGTTTAGATTATCTCTTTTTCTCTGTGGATCGCATTTATCTGCATGGATAAATGATATTTTTGTATGTTCATTATTTCCATTTGAAGTAAATCCAATGTTGTATATGTGATGATCCAATATATCTGCTAAATTCTGTCCAAAGCGATGAGTTATTTTTAAATTTGACTGTTTAGAAATTACAGGTTCAAATTTTTTAATACTCTTACAGTAATCCATCTCATATTTAAAAACAAATTCTGTAAAAATTGATGACTTATTCCAAATAAAAAGTTCTGGATTTCTTTGATATTCAATATCTCTTTCATTCATTTCAAAAACTGGTGGCAATTGCATATGATCTCCAAGCAATGTTATTGGTTTACCATAAATAAAAACAGAAAGAGATTTTACAATATTTGCATAACCTGCTTCATCGATAAAATAATGATCAACATGTAAATCACCATCAGGAAATCGTCCAATATAACCATCTAAAGTTGCACCTATTATATTAACATTTTTTAATCTCTCTTCGGTATCAGCAGATTTAAGTTTGTCTAATGAATCATAATTTGCTTCGAGCATTAATTTTAATTCATTAGCACTTTTACCTTTATAATTACTTTTTAAAGATTCATTTATTGGATTCTCATCTACAATCTTATTCCAAACCCTTATTAATTCATTCTGATTTTCAATAAGATTTGTGCTATCTAAGTTCTCAATAGCTGAATTTAACCTCTCATCTTTGAATGATATAAGTTTAATTCTTTTGTAGGTGTTTCTGGTTAAAAGATCACATTCTTCTAATTTATTCTTAGCTTCAGTTAATCGACTTTCTTTTTGTTCAGTGTTATTTTTGATAGAATTTTTCTGTAAATAGAATTCGTCTAACTCGGTATTTAGACTTTGGATTTTATTATTAAGCTTTTTACTATTTGAAAATAAATTATAAACATAAGAACTTCTTTGTCGTTCCTTCTTCATAATTGTTTTTTCTTTAATAGTAATGTCATTATTCATTTTATAAAGCTTATCATTAAGCTCAATAATTTCAGTATTTAAATTATTAATCTCCTTTTTAAGCTCTGCACTTTTAACCAAACTCTGACTATATTTCTTATTCATTTCAATTAAATTATCCACTCCTTTTTCGTCAATGGTTAAGTTATCCATGCCTAAAATATTTTCCAATATTCTTATTTGACTGGTCAGTTCTTTGATTTTCTTTTGTAATCCAGCTACTTCACACACTTGGGGAAAATCTTGTGCAAATTTTTTACTTGGATTTCCTATTCTAAGAATATTTTCTCGTTTTATCCCAGCTTGATCTGTAATTTCTATAACACCTCTTAATACTTGTTCTAAGGCAATGTTTGTAGGAGCAAATATTGCCACCTTTTTCTTTATCTCAACATATTTGATTACAGAGTATGCTAATACAAATTTTGTTTTTCCTGTACCTGGAGCACCCCATATATATGAAAATGGATTATGAAAAATATTTAATAATGCATTTTGTTGGTCGATATTCGGTGTATGATTTGTTAAAAAAATGAAATCTTTTATCGTTATATTCTTTCCATTAATTCTATCAGGTACTTTTAATCTTTCTCCGTTATTTTCAAAAAAAACTCTGACTCTTTCTACTAAATATTTCAAATCAGATATAATCTGAATTTGTTCAGTTTTTACTATTTCGAAATCAAAAGGAATTTCTTGGCTTTGTTTTATAATTATAACATTGTTATCGTAGTCGTATTCTTTAATTTTAATAATAGTCGTATCAAACTCTTTATCTAAAATGGTATGATAAAAAGTTATAGCATCTGTATCAAATATTTTTCCTAATAATTCTAGTTTAAATAGGTCTTTTGTATTTGGTATTTTACTAATTCTATTTATTCTTATTATTGAACGACCTTTATTATTATCAGCTAAGTATTGATAGTATATCTTACAACTGTTTATACATGTTTCTTTGATTTCCTTTGTTTTCATTACTAGTCTTATAAAAACTGAATATCAAATATATGATCATTTATCAATTTTTGATTTCAGTATGATTGGCTAAGTGAATTTACAATTTTTAATAAAGCCATCAAAAATTCATACCAATATGTAAATGATTTATAGCCTTAATTAAATGAATGTTAAAAACTTTTTGTGGTATAAATTATAACTATATAGTTATTTTGTTAACTTCAGCTAACATTTTTTTTAGATTATGACTGTTTTTAAAGAATACCTTGATAAGTTTTATAATGCATTTCTAAATTACATTTTTAGACCTACTAACCTAAAACGAATATTATTATTTCTTATCTCAACAATCGTTACTGAAGCTGGTGCATTAACTTTTAGTAAATCCTTAGCTCATTTTTTGGAAGAGTTAATTGAAATTTATAATTCAGGATTTATTTATATAATTCTTAGATTAGTTGAAGTTTTTTTTGTTCAAGGCAGCTTGCTTGTTCTTGTAATAAGTTTTTTTCTTCTTGTACCAGTTGTTTACTTATTTAAAATTGAAAATAAAGGAAATTTATCCATCGATGAATTTAGAAATGAGCTAAAAAGAAGTACTAAAAAGATTCAAAACTCAATAAAAGAATCTAAAACTGATAAACAAAAAGAATTTGACCAATTATCAAATGATATTGTTGTAAATAAATTAAGAATTGCTTCTAATGATTTAAATGAACATAAAAGTTATTTTGGTTATAAAATAGAGTCAACCATTCAAAGAAAAGAAGTAGAGTCTATCGAAGAATGGATTTTTTCAGATCTTAAACCAAATGAATCACAGATAGCAGTTGTTGAAGGGCAAGCAGGTTATGGAAAATCAGTTGTTTTGAAGCAACTGCTAAATAAATTGATTAAAAAAGAAGTTCCTGTTCTTGCAATTAAATCGGATAAATTAATTGTTGAAAATATTGATGAAATATATAGTGAACTCAATCTTAACTTTACATTCGAAGAATTATTTGAGAAATTAGTTTCTGGAAATGAAAGAATTGTTTTTATTATTGACCAAATCGATGCTCTATCTCTTTCACTATCTTCAAATCGAAAGCCTCTTAATACATACAATAGGTTAATTAAGAGAATTATTGAAAACCCAGTTGTAAGAGTAGTGTTATCCTGCAGAACTTTTGACCTTGAGCATGATCCCTACTTACAACAATATAGAAATTTAAAGCGGTTACCTATTAAGAAATTAGATGCTTTAGACGTAAAGAATAAACTATTAGAATTTAATATTAATGTAAAAGACTTAAGTGACAAGTTCATTAATTTTCTCACTATTCCAATTCATTTGGAAATTTATTTAAGGATTTATGATGAAGATTTAATAAAAGAATACAATACACTACAAGAACTTTATGCCGAATATTGGAGACAAAAATTATTAAATAACCATAATGCAAACCAAGCTGTAGACCTAATAAAGCAAATTACTATTAAAATGTTTTCTGATCAAAAAATAACAATGGATAAAAGGTTATTTGAAGATAAGTACAATAAAGAACTTAATTATCTTCTAAGTGAAGGTTTCATTGCAATAGATAATAATAAATTACAATTTGTTCATCAATCCTTTTTCGAATATGCTTATGCTAGAACGTTTATCGAAGAAAATAAAAGCATCTCACAAGAATTATTATCTGAAGATAAACATCAGGGGTTATTTATTAGGCTTGGATTAAAGCATATATTGTTATTTCAAAGAGAAGTTCAACCAAATAAATATATAAAGGAATTAAATGAAATTTTGTTAAATATCAACACGCGATTTCATTTAAAATTGCTTATTCTTAATACACTAGGATTTATAGAAAATCCAAATAATGATGAAAAACTATTAATTAAGAAACTTTGTAATGAAAATGAATTTTTGTTCAAGCTCTTTATTGAATCAGCTTATTCAAATGAATGGATTAATTATTTATTTGAAGATCTAAAACTATATTTATACTTAAAAAATAATTATGAAAACTATGGTAATCTAGTTTATAGGTTATTTTCAAGCAAAATAGTATATTCGACTCAAGAAGCTATTGATTATTTATATCAGCTACCTGATTTTGCAAACAAAAAAGATTTCATAACAAGATTACTATTTTATACTTCAGATTTTTCTGATGAAAGAATTCTTAAATTATTTGAAGATTATTCTGACTCAAATGATTTACATAGTTATTTTCAGTTCTTAGAAAATGCAATTCCAACAAATCCAGATTGGGTAATAAATAAGCTATATTATCATTTTAAGCAAAAACCAGACAATAAAATAAGAAAATCTCATGACAGCAATTACTATGAGACAAACGTTTATAAAGAGTTATATAAAACTCACCCAAAGAAAGCAATTAAATATTTCATAGACTTATTATTTTTTATTGATAAAAAGGATGAAGTAGCTTTTAAAAAATCTGGATTTAATGACTACTATATATCGTTGGAATTTAGCTTTTATGTGCCTAATAAAGATCCAGACAATGATAGTGATCTTTTAAATCTATTGTGTGATGCTATAATAGAATTTTTTATAAAATATTATAAATCTTATCCAGATTTGGTTTTCAATATTGTTAATAAAATGAAATACACAAAGTCATTGCTATTACATAGTTTGATAATGCCATTTTTTATTAAATATAAAGATGAATTGATAGATGAGATTTATAATTACTTCATTCAACATAAAGAAATTCTAAAAGAATATAGTTTATCACAACTGTATGAATTTTACTTACGCAAACTTATCGGATTATCATATGAATTATTTTCTGACGAACAGAAAGAAAATATTAATACCATTTTAATAAATGCAATTCCTCAAAGAGAAAAAACGAAAGTAGGCTATTTCGGAAAGGGAATATCATCCTATGGAAGAACTAAATGGAAATTACTTTCAGAAATATCTTATCAGGATTTATCTTCATATACTAGTTTATATAAAGAATATCAAGAATTAGAAAGAAAATTTGGTAGAATAATAAATAAAGAACCAGAAGGACTAACAGTATCATATGGAGATAGAGCTATGAAAGAGAGTGCTTATATACATATGAGCATAAAAGATTGGAAAAAGACTTTTCTAAAATATAGAGAAGAATTATCTCCCTGGGAAGAAAAGGTTAGTGAGCGTGGGCACATGAGAAGGTTAGAAGAGTTATGTAGGACAAATCCTGATAAATATTATATTTTAATCAAAGAAATAATTAATGATAGTAAAATACCAGTTTCTCCAATTGTTTATGGATTATCTGGACTAACAAAAAGTGAATATGATTCTTCTAAAATTACTTCACTTTTCTTAAAGTTAATATCAAAAAAAATAGATGATTTAGATTTAATTAGAGTAATTTGGATGACTGATTATTTTATAGCAAAGAATGTTATTATTGAAGAAATTGTAGATTTTCTATGTAAAATTGCTTTAACCTATCCTGATAAAAAACCACTTAATGATGATTTAGTAACGGATGCAATTAATTCCATTAGGGGGGCTGCAGTTGAACGATTAACAACTTGTTTTAATGATAAGACATTAACTAATAAAATATTTAATACACTTGAATATATTGCTGATAATGCATCTCCAGTCACTCGGGCAGCTGCAATATGGAAGTTAGGTTATCTTAATAATTTAGATAAACAAAGGAATTTACAATTATATTTACGTTTGGTATACGACTATAATCCAAAATTACTAACTATTAAACTTCACGGAGCCCATCCATTATTGTTGTTAATTCACGTAGACTTTGAAAAATTAATTCCATTCATCACCAAGGCTATAGAAATTGAAGAGACTCATGAAGTTATGAGTCATATTATTTTGTTTGCATGGTTTTATGATTACACAAAAAGTAATGATTTATTAGAAAGAATTTTAACAATCAGTAAAAATGCAAAGAAAAAGGTTCTTTACTTGGCTTTCCAAAATATTAAACAAGATAAATTATTTGATAAATGTTTTATTATATTAAATCGTTTTTTGGATGAAGATGACGAAGATATTGCATTTGAGTATGAGCATGGTTTTAGAGAACTAAAACCAAACTTCTTTATGGATCATATAGATTTTTTACGTAAATATGTTGTTTCTAATATTGGTAAATATAGAGATTACCATTTCTACAAATATCTTTTAGATTGTATTAAAGATAGTCCAGAAAAAGAAATTGCAGAGAATTGCATTGAACTAATCGGTAAGTTTAAAAATCACCAGAAACCAGATATTCAAAAAAGTGGTTTAAGACAAGAACCATTACAAGTGCTTTTAGATTCGTATTCAATTATACGTGAATATAGTGTCCCAACTCCACATCTAGAATACGCAATGGATGTTTTTGATGAAATGCTTAAAGTATCCGAGTACAGGGGAAACTTGAAAAGAATGTTAAATAGATTAGATGAAACATTATTATAGTAGAAAAAAAGAAGTTTAATGCTGTTTTATATTTGGAGTAAAAACTCCCAGTTTAAATAAATAGTGCTTATAATTTAACAAACATCATCTAACGTATCGCCTGTTATAAAACAGGCTCTTTTTTGATAAATTCTAAAATACATTTGTTAATTTCATTTTCAGAATTTTAACAAAAATTCCAATTTATTAACCTAAACCCACCTTAAGGAACCATAATATTTTTTGAAAAGGCTTGTTTGTTTAAGAAACAGATAAGGAATGTTGCGAAGCAAAGGGAAGTGTTCTGGAAGCAGAAGAACAAAAGACTGAAGCAGTCCATGAACAGTGAGAAGCAATAGAAAAAGAACGAGAAGCAACGCATCAGGAACGGGAAGCAATAGAAGATGAATAAGAAGCAAAACAAAATAAATGAGAAGCATCAGAAAAATTACTTTACAATTAAATAAATGTTTAACTAAAATTAAAAATGATTATGGCAACAAGACCTAAAATCTCAGAAGCAGCAACTTTAGAACGTTACAGAGTTGCATTAGAAAACGTAGAAGCACAAACAGAAATTGCAACTATCATGGCAGAGTTCGGATATGATAGTGCATTAATCGAAGAAGGCAAGAATCTGTTTAATAAAACTCGTCAGGCTTATGATTTCAACACGCAGGAAGATGATGAAACTTCAGAAGCTTATAGTATCTTCTCCGAGAAACGTGAACAGCTTGCTGATACGTATTCTCTTCATAGAAAAAAGGCAAAAGTAATCTTCAAAAATGATCAACAAATACTAGAACGTCTTGCATTGACTGGTACATTACCATCAGCATATGTTAGTTGGTTGGAGACTGTTAAGAAATTCTATAAAGAAGTTCTAAAACATGAAGATCTTCAAACTAAATTAAGTCGCTTGAAAATTACAGCAGAAGAATTAAACGCTACCAACACCTTGATAGATGAATTAGAAGCTTCAAGAGCAGAATATTTAAGAGAAAAAGGTGAATCACAAGATGCAACAACAGCAAAAGACACAGCATTTGCCGAATTAGACGATTGGATGAGCGAGTTTTATGCAGTAGCAAAGATTGCTATGGAAGATAATATTCAATTATTAGAAGCTTTAGGCTTAATTATAAGAAACTAATTCCTTCCCTATTACAAACACATTGGCAAACCTTTTTGGGTTTGCCAAAAAGTTTGTAATCCAACCCAATTTTGCTGTTACCAGCAATTAGTAATCCCGACCTAAATGCTATTTTTTAAGTTTTTCATGGACAACTTAATTACTAAACTGACCAGCATGGTGGCTCTACGCCCAACCTATAACATCGGGTCTCAAAGCATGCGGGTGTTTGTTGTGGTTTGACTGGTTTTTATTATATTTGTTTCAAGGTCAACGGGTGACCTTGAAACACGGCGGCGCTCCCGCACGCTTCAAACCCGAAGACCGTTACAAATAAGGCGATTTTCAGAAATAATAAACTGCTGTTTACATAATTAAGTATGTAAATCAAATTATCTTTCTTAACGGGTTGATACTTTATTCAAGTTGGGTATTGTTTCTCTTCGTGATAATGAAAGTGTAATTTCTATTCTTAGCAGTTTGATAGTTATTTTTTAAAGATTGGTTTGGTAAGTATGATAGAAAAACATTTTTTGCCCACCCGCTTTTTGCAGCTTTCAGCTGCATTAGTAATATTTTTAATGAAAATGTTATATTTGTTTTGAAAACTATTAGAAAGCATGAAAATATATAAACCAATAGATTATTTGTACTATATAATTGGGAAATCATATGAATTTCTGAATTTAGAAAATAGTATACATCCTTCTCTTGCAGGTATGATTTCAGCAATTCAGATTTTCAGTGCTCTAATGATTGTTGATTACTTTTTTGATATTTTACATCAAAACAAAATTGTAAAATATATAATAGTTTTTGGTGGATTTGCATTTTTTATTATTGTAAATCTTGTTAGGTATAATGAATACAGTTATCAAAAGTTAAAGAAAACATGGAATAGTGAAACAATAGCGATTAAATCAGTTAGTAGAATTATTCTAATTTTATATTTTTCACTTACAGTTTTTTGTGCAACTCAAATAACTGCTTAGTAATTTAATTGATTATAATTCCACTATAAAAAATTGACAATATTAAGAAATGGAAGCGAAAACATTTTATTCTAATAAATCAGACAGAGAGTTATATAAAATATTAAAAGGCAGTAATGGTTCAACTTACAATGAGAAAGTTGTTGCTCAAAAGATATTAGAAGAACGTCATTTTGATTTTAATAATGTTGAAAAGTATCAAAACATTTGGGAACTTGAAAAACTTGAAAAGGAAATTCAAAAAGAAAAAGAGAATATCATTTTCTTAAACTTGTGGAATAATCCTGACTTCTTATCAATTTTTTCAATTGGGTTATTAGTTTCAAGCATATATTTAATCATTTTGACTATTCAGCACTTTTTGACTGTTAGAAATATATTAACAATAGATAGTTTCGTAATGCTTTTCTTTGTAATAGTATTTCCAATTATAGGTGTATTAACTTATAAATATTCAAGAAAAAGAAAAAAGTATTTAAAATTTAGACAGAATAGAATAATTGAATTAAAAAATCAAATATAAATCCCCCCACTCAAAAATGTTTTTTTGTTTTTCATAGTAAACTACTCTACCAAACTGACAAGCCTGTTCTCTCCGCCCAATTTGTAACAGCGGTTCAGAAAAAATGCGGGGTGCAATGGTATTTTGACAATTTTAGTTATCTTTAACTTTCGGTAACGGGGGATAATGAAACAGGGCGCAAACCCGCACTATTTCTAACCGCGGATCGTTACAAATAAGGCGATTTTTCAGAAAAGGTAAACTGCTATTCAATTTTTCTTTGTTTTCAATTCAGGAATCTTAATTAACAGTCTGACAATTTTTACAAGTAGTAAACTTTATTACGGTGTGACTATTTTAGTATTTATTTCTATCCTTAGCAGTTAGACAGGTATTTTATTTAGATTGGTTTGGTAAGTATGATAGAAAAACATTTTTTGCCCGCCCGCTTTTTGCAGCCTTCAGCTGCATTTGTGATTTACTAAAGCTTATTTTCTCCTCTTCGTTTCGCAAATAAACTTTAGCTATATAGATTTATTAATATAAAATTTAAATTCATTTTTGTTATTTTTGTATGAATGACAATTGAATAGGTAATTCGATTAATAACTTGACACTTAATATATGTTTCCACTTCGTGATGGTTGGTTTGTAGCTCACTTATTAGGACATGAAGCTTTTAAATATTTAGGAGCGGCAATGAATGAAAATTTACGTATTCATAATATGTATCCAAAATTAGATGACATCAATCCATTAGATGCACTGTTTATAGGAAATGAGATTAAAGAAAGTTATGAATGTGAAGTAACATACTGTATACATTCAGTTGTGATATTTCAATCGGCAATGGAAGCTTGGATTAATTATGCACTTGAACATAAACCTTTAAAAAGTTTACCCAAAAAAATTAAAACGGCAAAAGGAACAAGAGAAAGAAACTTTATAGAGAAATGGACACATGCTTTTAAGTACGTAGAAAAGAATTATGATTTTTCAGTTTATACCGAACTATATAGAAAATATAGAAATGCAATTGTGCACCCAACGAATAAAAAACGTTGTGAAATTATTGAGAATTTAAATAGTAAGATTGTATATTTATCATTTTACAATGCTTGGCATGCTATGGCAGAATTAAGCGCGGAAATTGACCAGAAATTTGATGAAGGACATTGGGAAACAATGTGCAGAACTAATAATGTTCCTTTTAATCATAACAATAAATTAAAAAATACAAATATATTATATGAAGATGTTTTTAAAATGCACTTAGATTATTTATCAAAGAGTTTAGTAAATCGTTGTAAATAATTTGAAATTTTAATTTTGATATAACTGGCAATAAATAACCCCTCCCTAAAAAAATGTTTTTAGTTTTTCATAGTAAAGTTATTTACTAACTTGATAGGTTTATCTTATACGCCCAATTTGTAACAACACATCAGCCTAAATGCGGGGGTGTTTGGCGGTTTGACTGGTTTTGTATATATTTGTTTTCAGGGTCAACGGGTGACCCTGAAACACGGCGGGAATCCCGCACTCAGGCTATGTGTGGACCGTTAGGCATAATTTTAATCAAAAAACGACATGAAAAGTAAATCTTTAAATGAATTAATTTTAGTTTCAATCCTTTTAAGCATTATGACATTGAATGCTTTTTCTAATAATGGCATTGCGGATAGATATCCTGGTGGATCAGATGCAATTAGGATATTTATTCAGGAAAATGTACTTTTTCCTAAGAAAGCTCATAAAAACAATATTGTCGGAACTTCAGTTTCTTTGATTCAAGTACAACAAAATGGAAAAATTGATATTTCAATAGTAAATTCATTGGGAGCCGAAATTGACGATGAAGTGTTGAGAGTGTTAAGTATTTCAGAAAACAATTGGCTTCCAATTAAAGATTCTTCGCATATTGATAGTTTTTATGTTCAAATAGTGTTTACAGATTCTTTCAATCCCTCTTTTCATAGGGAAAAAGTAAAAATGGATAATCTACTAGGAGAAGTATTTGTTGTAGGTTATAATGAAATTCAATCAGATGAAAGTATTATTAATAAATTGAATATTTTATTAAAAGAAAAGAATTATGAATCTGCAATAATACAATTAGATGAATTAATAAGAAGAAATCCCTTTCACAAACAATTTTATCAATTACGCATAAGTTGTAAGAAAAAATTGAATTATAATAGCGATGAAATCTCAGCTGATTTGAATGTGATTACAAGTTTTCTAAATATATTAGATTATCAAATCGATTAAAACAATGCCTAACAGCAAGTCAAAATCAAGCGGGGTTTTGGGTAGCGGTTTGACTAAAATATACTATCTTTAAACTTTGTAACGGGTGACCGGTAACTACGGCGGCAATCCCCGCCAAATTTTACTTGCGGACCGTTAGGCATAATTTTAATCAAAAAACGACATGAAAAGTAAATCTTTAAATGAATTAATTTTAGTTTCAATCCTTTTAAGCATTATGACATTGAATGCTTTTTCTAATAATGGCATTGCGGATAGATATCCTGGTGGATCAGATGCAATTAGGATATTTATTCAGGAAAATGTACTTTTTCCTAAGAAAGCTCATAAAAACAATATTGTCGGAACTTCAGTTTCTTTGATTCAAGTACAACAAAATGGAAAAATTGATATTTCAATAGTAAATTCATTGGGAGCCGAAATTGACGATGAAGTGTTGAGAGTGTTAAGTATTTCAGAAAACAATTGGCTTCCAATTAAAGATTCTTCGCATATTGATAGTTTTTATGTTCAAATAGTGTTTACAGATTCTTTCAATCCCTCTTTTCATAGGGAAAAAGTAAAAATGGATAATCTACTAGGAGAAGTATTTGTTGTAGGTTATAATGAAATTCAATCAGATGAAAGTATTATTAATAAATTGAATATTTTATTAAAAGAAAAGAATTATGAATCTGCAATAATACAATTAGATGAATTAATAAGAAGAAATCCCTTTCACAAACAATTTTATCAATTACGCATAAGTTGTAAGAAAAAATTGAATTATAATAGCGATGAAATCTCAGCTGATTTGAATGTGATTACAAGTTTTCTAAATATATTAGATTATCAAATCGATTAAAACAATGCCTAACAGCAAGTCAAAATCAAGCGGGGTTTTGGGTAGCGGTTTGACTAAAATATACTATCTTTAAACTTTGTAACGGGTGACCGGTAACTACGGCGGCAATCCCCGCCAAATTTTACTTGCGGACCGTTAACGGTAAACAAATTTTTTCACAATGGAAATAGTTTGGAATATAAGTGAAAAGGATATTACAAATCTTCGGGAATTCGTCTCTCAAAATGATAATGCTTTCGTTGAAAAGAGAATCTCTAAAAATGTGAAGAAAGAAAATATCCAACTTGATAGAAACTCAGTTTTAAGATATATTATTATATGCTTGTTGACCAGTCAGCAACGTTCTGGTCCAAACTCTCCAGTTGGAATATTTGCTCGACAGAATCCTTTTCCCTTGACAGTTGAAAATATTGAAAAAACTGAAAATATTGAAGAGTTTACAAGGAAAGTTCTAAAGAAGAACGGTTTGAATAGATACATAAATAAAATTCCAAAATTCTTTGCTCAAAATATTCATTATCTAAACATGACAAATTGGAAATTATTAGATACTTTCCAAAAGCAACTTGATAAGAATGCAACTAAGGATACTGAAAGAAAGATTGCTGACAGTTTGAATGAAATATTTTCAGGTTTTGGTCCAAAACAATCCAGAAATTTATTGCAAGGACTGGGTCTTACGAAATATGAAATTCCAATAGATTCAAGGATAACTTCTTGGTTGAATAATTTTGGGTTTCCGGTGACACTTTCGTCAATTTCATTGCAAGATAGAGAATATTATCATTTTGTTTCCGACGGAATTCAGCAACTTTGTGAAAAAGCAGAAATTTATCCTTGCGTTTTAGACGCAGCAATATTTTCAAGTTTCGATAATGGTGAATGGACTAATGAAAATTCAATATTTTAAAAATTTGTCAACCGTTAACACGCGTTCAGATCGCATGCGGGGTTTTAGTGTTTTTTTGACAATTTTAGTTATCTTTAACTTTCGGTAACGGGTGATAGTGAAACAGGGCGCAAACCCGCACGCCATCTAACGCGGGACCGTTACCACAACATAAACTTAATTGGAAAATGCTCACGATTCAGGAAATTTTAAATTTGAAAACCGATATATTTAGTAGCTCCAAAGTGAAACTTGTTAGACATAAAGATAGTCGAGCTGAATATCGAGAATTAATAAAAGACCGAAATGAGTTATTGAAATATCAACAAGAGCAGAGTAAACCTATCTTTCATGACTGTGATTATATTATCTCATTTATCGGTCAAGAAAGGAAAAAATCTATTCTTTTTGGAATTTTCAAAGTGAATGGATACGAAGAACGAAACGGAAAATATTTTTACGACTTGACACAGCTTCCTGAATTTGAATATTTATCAAACAGAGTTATAATTGATTGGGGCAGTAACGCTATTGCTTGGCATCAATGGTATGATAAACAGGTTAAAGAAGTTATTCAAATTCTACCTCATGGATACTTAGGGGAATTTCCTGGATTATTAAACTTTGTTTTGGAATTTAACGAACTTGAAAGACTTATTGAAAATCCCGAAGCAAACGAAGACTGGAAAAATCATTTATCATCGGTTAATGGAATTTATTTAATTCTCGACAGTAAAACTGGAGACCAATATATCGGTTCAGCAAATGGACAAGGTGGAATTTGGCAAAGGTGGACAGAATATGTAAGAACTTTTCACGGGGGAAACCAACAGTTGATTGAGTTGTGCAAATCTGATAATAATTATCATAAGAATTTTCGTTATTCTGTTTTACAAACTTTGCCAAGCAATATTACTCAGAAAGAGATTGTGAAAATTGAAAATTTATATAAAGAAAAGCTTGGAACCAGAGTTCACGGCTTAAATAAAAATTAAGTTTACGTGTGGTAACACGCCATCAGAAAAAATGTGGGGTGCAGTGGTATTTTGACAATTTTAGTTATCTTTAACTTTCGGTAACGGGGGATAGATAAACCGGGCTCAAACCCGCACTATTTCTATGGCGGGACCGTTATGTGTAATAGCTCGTAAAATTTATGGCCTTCCCTCCTAATTTCTAAAAATGCTTTTTTACGTACAAATAAGACAGTTTTTAACGGCTGGACTAATTCTTATCGGTGGATACCCAAACACGCCGAAAAAACACCAAAAAGCGGGTTTCTGATAGTTAAATTCTTAATAATATAATTCGTGCAAGCAAATCCGAATATTTTTAAAATTAGTTTGCTATCCCTACAAAACGGTTTTTCATGGATAATTTATCCTAAATTACCTTATTTCGCTTTGTTGACCCGATTATTCTTCTTCGTGGCTACTTTTTCAACGGCTGATATTGATCCACGGCGTTGATTGGCGAAATGGAGCTACAACACATAACATCGGGTCTTAAAGCATGCGGGGTGTAGTAATGGTTTTACAATTTTTGTTATATTTGTTTCAGCGTCACGGGGGACACTGAAACACGGCGGCGATCCCGCACAACTTCAAACCCGAGGACCGTTATAAAGCCATTTTAAATTAATCGTATGATGAACAAATACATACTGATATTAATCTTTGTTTTTTTTGGACAGTTTCTGAATGGTCAGAATAAATTTGAGCTATTTGAAATAGCTGAATCAGAAATTGACTGTAAATACAATCAAAACTATTTCGAGTTGACTGGTAAAGAATATTTCTTGAATGCTTCTGAAGTTAAAAAGATACTTGGTAGTTATGACGACATGGTTGAATATTCTTTTAAGGGTAAAATCAAAGAGACAAGTATTTCTGTTTTTGAAGAATTGCATTTACATGAAAGTTATTGTGTTTTGATTGATTCATTATCTGGAAGACAATTTAGAATTCGTGGAGATATTTATTTCTCGAATGACAGGCAATATTTTGCCGCATTTACTATAGGTTCAGCTGGAACAGAATCGAATCTTTCAATATGGAAAGTGAATGCTTGGAATCTTGAGAAAGTTTATGAATTAAAAAGTCCCAATTTCTGGTTAGACAAATTTTGCTGGAATGAAAGTAATGAATTTAATGTGAAATATTTTATTGACAATGAGCAGAATATTGTGAAACTCAAATTTATAGATTAAAACATTAGTATGGACAACATTCTGAATTTGAAACCAAATATTATTATTGGAGACACTTTTGAAAGTAATTTACAACTTGACTCATGGAAAGGTTTTCAAAGTAGACAAGGTGCTTATGGAACTAAGGATAAGGAAGTAGAATCCGATGGAACAGTAAAGGTTATTGTTCATGGAAAAGAAGTCGATTATGTTAAAACAACTACTTCAGGACAAGTAAATGCACTGAAATTCCTTATTGAAAATTCGGAAAGTGTAAGAGACAATTTGCTCAATGAAATTTTAAGAGAATTACCAAACCAGAAAGAGATTTATGGAGAGTTAATTCCTGAAATTGAGACAATAAGTGAATTTAAGAAAGTTTTAGGATTGGCTAATATACATATATTGCCGGTTGATAAGGATGATGTTGCATATATAGGTTTTGAACTTGGTTGTGACTGGGATAATGAACATGGTGTTGGAATCATGTCTCATTTGGATAGAGTTATTAAAATAGGACAAGCAGATACTTCCTTTGACAATTGGACTGCTTATGAAGACAATGGAACTTTGGAAATTGAGACAAGAAAGTGGAATGAAATGAATTCTAAAATTTCAGTGAGCAAAAATCGAATGAAACCGTGGTGGAAATTGTGGTAATTAATTTAAAACGGCTTATAACATTGGGTCATAAAGCATGCGGGTTTTCGTGGTTTTCTGACAATTTTAGTTATCTTTAACTTTCGGTTTCGGGGGACAGTGAAACACGGCGGAACTCCCGCACAGCTTCATACCCAAGGGCCGTTATAAAACATTAGTAATTATGCGTCGTGCTAAAATAGGTTGACACTTTTTTCTAAACTTAAGAAGTGTCAATATGAAACTAAAAAAACAAGTTACCCCAAGAAAAATTTATTCCTACGCTTTCAAGAAAGAAGTTGTTCAGGAATATGACAATGGACAAATCTCTAAAAGAGCTTTAGCTATTAAAAATCAAATAAATCCTTCGACTTTAGACCGTTGGATTGAAAAGTATAGTATCTTAGCCAGAAACAAACAAATGGCTGAAAAACACTCAAATGATCCCAAACACAAAGTAAAACGCTTAGAGAAACGAATTGAAGAACTGGAAGCTATGCTCGAAATTGATGACATGGCCTGGGAAATCATGGAAGAAATGACTGGTGACCCTAACCTGCGAAAAAAGCATATTCCCGAATCGCTGATAAAAGCATTGCAAAAAGCACGAAAAAGTCGTTTAAAATAACCCTTATATGCAAGCGGTTTGGGATTAGCAGACAGGCATTATACAAAAAGTTACAAAGAACTAATGAAGCTTTATCACAACACCAAATTGTGATAAAGCTGGTGCAACAAATCAGATATGAACAACCATTCATAGGAACTGAAAAGCTCTATGGATTAATTAAACAAGACTTACAAAAAATGAACATTAAAATTGGAAGATGCAAGTTAAACAGCATCTTAAAAGAGTATGGAATGCTGGTTAGAAAACGCAAGAAAAATGTTATTACCACCAACTCTCACCATCGGTTCAGGAAATATCCTAACCTTGTGAAGAATATGGAAATCACTAAACCTGAACAAGTCTGGGTTGGTGACATCACCTATGTTAAAACCGACCAGGGTAATAATTACTTACACTTGCTTACAGACGCTTATTCGAAGCGTATTGTTGGTTTTGAGTTATCGGATAACCTGAAGGCAGAATCTACTTTAAATGCCCTTAAAATGGCTCTAAAAGGGCGGAAATACCCTGAAAGAAAACTAACACATCATTCGGATCGTGGAATCCAGTATTGCAGTGATGATTATATTCAAGTGCTCATGGATAATCATATGTTAATTAGCATGACTGAAAACTCTGATCCCTACGAAAATGCCATAGCTGAAAGAGTAAACGGAATACTTAAGTATGAGTTCTCCATCGGCGAGGGTTTTAAAAACCATGCTTCTGCCCTATCTGAAGTAAAAAAATCTGTGTTTATTTATAACACCCGAAGACCCCACAGAAGCTGTAAAATGCTTACTCCTGAAAATGCTCATCTGAATGGAAAATATAAACTTCCATCCTATTCTATCAAATTGAAAACAAAAAATGAATTATCTTTAACAAAAAACTGCTAAAAATATGTCAACTTATTTTAGCACGAGACATTAAATTACATGTTTAATTTATTTATATTTGTTATTAAACGATTTTTAAATATAAATTTATGAAAACACCAATTTATAAATGGAGCGGTCAATATTGGGGCTTTATTTACAATGGAAAATTATTTGATGCTAATAGTAATTATAAAGGTTGGATTGATGATCGGAATCAATTTTGGGATAGTAATGGTAAGTATTTAGGGGAGTTAATTCAAGACAATTATATTTTAAGAAAGGAAAATAAAACAGAGCCTATACCAAAAATTCCTAAAATTCCACCAATTCCTCCCATTCCGCCAATTCCTAAAATTGATAGAATTGGTAAAATTCCAAAAATTGGTTGGAAAGATCCTTTGGATAAGATTAAATAGATCTTTTTATTTTAAATAAGAATGTAAAAAATAAATGAAATATATTAAATCAATATTTATTGAAAATGTAAAAGGTATTAATAGAGAGAAATTTGAATTTAATCTTTTCCCAAACATGCCTAATTTTCTTGTTGCTCCAAATGGTTTTGGAAAAAGTTCCTTTGCTATAGGTTTAAATTCATTGAATAGAGACAGATTAAAATTAGAAGAAGAAAATTTACATAAACAAAACCCAGCAAATAAGCCCAAGATTGTATTTGAAATTGTTGAAGATGATAATTCTCCAAAATCATTAACTGCCACAAAGGATATTAATGAAATAAAAAGAGTTTTTGATATTTTTGTTATTAACAATCAGCTTGAACCAGAAGCGAACTATAGAAATATACAAGGAAATCCAATAACAAGTCCTAGCTTAGAAGTTTCTGATATTTATATTTTCGAGAATATTCCTGAAAAAACAGCCTTTGAGTATAAGGTTTCTAATTTTAAAACTGAAATTGGTGATAATAAAAGAATTTGGTTTGACATAGCTGAATTTCTATACAATCATGTTTTAATAACAAAGTTATATGATCAAGGCTTCCTTATAAAATTTAATTTAAAAAGTGAAAAAAGCCAAATTCAGGCATTTATAGATTCTATTAAAACTTCTAGTGGAAGTACTGATACTATTTTTTCTGAAATAGAAACCAATTATATTCAGAATGTAAATTCAAATTATATTTTATCAGTACTAGAAGTAATTCAGAAGTATGGAAGTTGTTCTAAAGGTGAAGCAATGATTGTAGCAATTCAGATTGCATATTTATTTAATTCAAACAAACCCCTTTTCGATAAGGTAGTTGAATATTTTAAGTATTGTATTGCTGCTAAAAATGCAATTAGCATTTTTAAATCTTTTAAAACAAACTGGAAAGGTATTGAACCACAGGAGATAAATATTTATAAAAAACGGAATAAGAAGAAAGTTTTAGATACGAAACATTTTGGAATTAAGTTTCCGCGTGCAACTGATATATCAAATGGAGAAAGAGATGTCGTTTCATTTGTTGCAATGTTATTAAAAGCCCGTTATCTTTTTGGTAAAAAACCATTTATTCTAATTATAGACGAAGTTTTTGATTATTTGGACGATGCTAACTTATTAGCGGTTCAGTATTACATTACTCAGTTCATGGAGTTTTATAATGAAAAAAAGATTCCATTTTTTCCAATTATATTAACTCATTTAAATCCACACTATTTTAAGAACTATTTTTTCTCTAAGCAGAAAGTTAATTATCTGAATAAGTGGAAAGGTAATGTTAACAGAATTATTGAGAATATAGTTATTTCAAGAAACAATACGAAAGAAAGTTCTTACGCAGACAAGGTTAGTTCGTATTTTCTTCACTTAAATACTCAAAGTGTAGATTTAAAGACAGAAATGGAGCAGGAATTTGTTAAGCAGAAACTTGGAAACATCAATAATGAACTATATAAATCAGAAAATTTCAAAGCAGAATGTTTCGCATCCCTAGAAAATTACATAAAAGGTAAAAAGAATTATGATCCTTTAGCTGTGTGTATTGCAGTTAGATTGAAAATAGAAGAAAATGTTTATGGTCTTTTGTCAACTAACCAAAAAAAGGAAGAATTTATTAAGATAAAGATGACTATAAATAAGCTTAATTATGCTAAGGATGAAGATAATGTGGATGTTCTTGAAATATATTATTTTCTTGGCACACTTCATAATGAAATCATCCATATAAGAAAGAATCATGATAATTCTAGTCCAATTTATCTAAAATTGAATAATAGTACTATCAGAAAAATGATTAAAGAAGCTACAAAATAATTATTTCAGCAAGAGATTTCCTACCCATTTACAAACACATTGTCAAACCTTTTCTGGTTTGCCAATAAGTTTGTAATCCAGCCCAATATTTCCTCCCTTAAAAAATGTTTTTAGTTTTTCATAGTAAGCTTTCTACCATTTGGACAAGTTTGCCGTTATTCGCCCAATTTGTAACACGCGTTCAACAAAAATGCGGGGTTTTGGTAGTTTGCTGACTAAGTTTTATCTTAGTAAAGTTGTTCAACGGTGGACAATGAAACACGGCGCAAACCCGCACTATTGTTAACGCGGGACCGTTATAAAGCAAGGCGATTTTTTTAGATAAGGTAAACTGCTATTCATTTTTTAAGGTTCGTAAATCAAATAATTTTCTTATCGGTTTGACACTTTTTGCAAGTAGGAAATTGGATCTCATCTTGACATTGAAAGTGTAATTTCTATTTGTAGAGCAGCTTGATAGTGTGTTTTTTTAGATTGGCTTGGTAGGTCTGATAGGTAAAAAATTAATACTCCAACGCGCTTTGCAGCCTTCGTCTGCAGTTATTTTTTTGCCAACCCACATTTAAACACATTGCGGCTTCGTCGCCAATAAGTTTAAATTTTCCAAATGATCTTCTCCCCTTTTTATTTTTCTATAAGATGTATTGTTAAAACTTTATAGTCCAATACACCATAATTAAAAATTTTAAATTCAGTATTTCTATATCTTCTCTGGCATTCAAATTCTACTTCAAATATTTGGGTATTACTTTTTCCTAAACAATCAATAATTAATTCTTCTGATGCTAAAGTTATTTTACCATTTTCAGCTACAACATCAAATAACGCAAAAGGGTTCTTCAAATCATCATTCTCAGCCTCTATTTTAATTCTAACTTTGAATTTACCAATTCCAATTGACATATAAGGTCCCCATAATACATATTTATCTTTTAGTAATAAACTATCTTTAAAAACTTCTATGTAATTACTATCAGCAAACATATATTGATTTTTTACATAAAACTTTGATAGAGGTATTATTTCATTTAGTTTTATTTTTTTGTATTTATTTACATTACATCCTCCTATTCTAAAACTTTCCCCATCTTTCTTCAAAACATATCCAAATTGTTTTAATGTATCAGGAAAAGTTTCTAACCACATATCTCTTATGACATATAAATTTGGTTGAATAAATACATCATCAACCAACTTAGGATTTCTAACATAAAAATCATTTGGTGTTGCCTTAATCGTTGAAGGATTAGAACATGCAGTTATATGAGAATTCCAAAAATCACCTATTATTCCAATTTCACCTAAAGATAGAAACTCTCTTCTTAAGTCAATTTGCGATCTAAATGTTTTAGGGGTAATAAATTTGATATAATGTAAGGTGCTGAATGAACCAACTATTACAGTCAATAGAAGTAGATATTTGATAATTTTATCTAGATAATAACTAACATCTATATTATCAAATAATATCAATAGAACAACGGATAATGATATATAAGATGAAACAAAATACCAATGTCCCATACCATTTACATATACCCATTTTGATAAAACTATTACACCGATAATTGCAAAAAAATCAAGAATAAAAACAAATAACCACTTTTGAATTTCTGCAGACAGTTTAATTTTATTTTTAATTAAAGTAAAAATTAATATCACAATAATAAAAAGTACTAGCCAAGCATACAGGCTTGATAAGACTTCAATATTTTGAAATGTAAAAGTCTTGAATAAACCTTTTTTTAAAATAGATAAACCATGAATAAAAGAATTCCAACTATTTATTTTAGTGTAATTATTAAAAACATATGTTGCGAAACTTTTTGCATAATTTATAAATAAAATACAGGATACAACACCGATGAAAGTAAAACCAATTATTGTCTTATTCTTGTAAACAAAACCATTCCTGAGGTAGAAATTAAAATATAATACAGCCAGCATTAATAATATTGAAACAATTGTTAGATCAGAAACCCATACGGACAGAATTAATACAATAGTTATAATAATCAATAAAAGATAATTATTAATCTTTTTAATCTCTCTAAAGTCAATTTTATTTATCAAATAAATGGAAAAACCAAGTAAGCTATATTGGACACCAAGCGGGAATCTAGTTAAATCAATAAACTGTATTGGTGGGAAAAACCAAATCAGGGCAAAAATAACTTTTGTAAAATTATTTTTAAACAAACTAGAAAATCCAATATATCCTAATATTAAAATTATATAGTTTGAAAATGAAACAGAAACTATAGCTGACATTCCTAAAAGCCTATGAAAAATTTGGCTTATCAGAGGAATTAAAGTACCTCCTCTATTTTGACCCCAGCAATAAAAATCATCTGGTAACTTATAATAATAAGTCATTAATACATTTAATGCATCATCAGAACTTAAAAGAGGATAATAATATGAGGAATATAAGAAGAATGAAGCTATTATAATTCCTATAAGTAATAAATAAAATAGTATTTGTTGAATCTTCATTTTATAGTTAAAGCCAATATAATTTTAATTTCTGATTTAATTAGTTAGAATCATTCTTTTAGTATCTACCTCTACTCCATCTATAATCAGAGAATAAAGGTACATTCCTGGATCATATTGATATCCATCAATATTAATAAATCCTTCCCCAAAACTATTAATTTTCATGTTATCTATCAACTTTCCTTGCATATCAAATATATAAATATAGGCACTATTTACATTACTAGGTATTGAATATTTTATTTCAGTTTGTTTAGAAAACGGATTTGGAGTGTTTTGATATAAAATAGCTTCATTTAATATATTATTCATTTCTGAATTTGGATTACTTATCTTGAAATCATCATTACTAACTGGTGAATAAGTATTACCTGACTTGCTATTTAATTTAACATCTTTCTGTAATTCTTCTATTTGCGTTTGCTGCTCCTGAATTGCTTTTATTAATACAGGAATTAACATATCATAATTAATCATTTTTATACTTGCAACATTATTAAAAGTAACTACTTCAGGAAATAATTTTTCAACTTCTTGAGCAATTAAACCAATATTATCCTTAATGTTTTTTGAAGAAGTTGACTCATCCTTATAATCAAATGTTACAGGTCGTAGTTTGTTTACCTTTTTTAATGCTCCGAGTGGTAAGGACTTAATGTTTTTCTTTATTGTTGAATCAGAGCCAATACTATATGATTGTGCATATATTTTATTAAATCCAGTTGTCGAACTATACCAAAAATTAATAGCATCAGTTGATGAACCTATGATGCTCTTATTGGTAGATGAACTAGGATCTATCCTAATGATTTGTCCATAATAGCTTTTAACACCTAGTGGATAACCCACAGGTTCTGCTCCATATATGCCGACATAACCGTTGCTATATACTTTTAATTGAGCTGAAGCACTAAATACTGATAATACTAATATACTTGTAATTAATAATAAATTTCTCATTTTTATTTGTTTTAGGTTAATAACATTCTGTTGGGATAATATGTAATTCACTTCCTTTGGGGACAGTGAATGTTCCTTTTAAAGTAACAGTATTAGTAGCTCTAAAAGTAACTTTATCACCGGTCAAAAGAGATATATTACTCGTATTATTCCCAACTGTAATATTTCTTTTTACTTTAAAATTAAAATCATTTAATTGTGTATTTGAAGTTATTGTGGCATCATTAGAACAATCAAGTTTAAGTTGATAGTATCTAAAATAGTCAACAGTCATATATTGTGGCAAAGGAGTGTTCCTATTGATCCATGCACCTCCTCCTAATTGCTGATCAATAAAAACCTGCATAGGATGATTAGGAACAGTTCCATCATTGAACGACGAATAAATAGGTTCATCATCAAAATAATAAACAATTGTTTCTGGTAACCACTCAACTGCAAATTTGTGAAACCCTTCGAAAAGAACTGGTAAATTATTATGATAAAATGTATCTACTTTTTCTCTAGTACAATCTCCTAGTTCATCATGCCACCCAAATACATTAGTTCTAGCATCAGAATATTGTAATCCAGTGGGTTCGAGTATATCAATTTCATCTAATACATTCCAACAGTCATTATTTTTTTCTGAATATGCTAACCAAAATGCAGGAAAGAATCCTTTTCCACAAGGCTCTCCATTATTATAGTAGCCAGGTAATTTAACACGTATCTCAAAATACCCATAAGAATATTCAGCTCTGTCTCCACGTATCCCTGCAGCCCAAAGTTCATAATTTATATAGTCAGTTTTTAATTTTAGATAATTACCATCCAAAATGACATGCTGATAATGCATAGCTCCTTCACCATAACATTCACCAGCTATACAATAAAGTATATCCCATTTTGAATTATCTAGCGACGTACTATTAAACTCATCACTCATAGTTGTATTTAACTGCCAATTCTCATCAATACTTGGTGGTGATTGTGCATAAGCAGCTAAAAACATTAATGAATTAAAAAGCATTAATAAATAAATTCTTTTTCTCATTTTTCTCATTTTTTAAGTTAATTATATTGGCTTTAACTGTTTAATTTAAAATAGTATAATACCTTCAAATATTTATTCTGTAAATCTGTAAAAGGTGACCCTTTTTTTAGTTTATTACTATTTGCTATTATATGAAGAATTACTAAATATATTCTTCATAATTTTTAGATGCTTAGCATGTTAATCTGTTATAAAACAGGCTCTTTTTTAATTTTATCTCACAAACATTTACTAATTTCAATATCGAATTATTACTGTAATTCTTGTTATTAACCTAAAACTGCCACAAGGAACATAGAAAAGTCTTTAAGGAGCACATAAATGCCCTTAAGGAATAGAAGAACGTCCATAAGGAAAGCTTGAAGCTCCTTAAGGAATAGAAAAACGTTCGTAAGGAACGGAAGAATGCCTTTAAGGAATAGGCAAAGGACGTTAAGAGAAGCATGAACGGTCTTAAGGAATCCGTAAAGTTCCTTGAATTAAATAAATTATTAATCTAAAAATTAAAAAGAAAATGGCAGTAAAACGTACACAATCAGAAGCAGCAACTTTAGAACGTTACAGAGTTTCATTTGAAAACGTAGAAGCACAATCTGAGATTGCAACAATTATGGCAGAGTTCGGTTACGATTCAGCAATGATTGAAGAAGGTAGAAATTTATTCACTCAAACTCGTCAGGCTTACGATGACAATGTAAGAGAAGACGATGAAACTTCACAAGCTTATGCAGATTTCATTGAAAAACGCAGTTTAATGGAAGATACTTACTCACTTCATAGAAAGAAAGCAAAAGTTATCTTTACAAAAGACCTTGTTACAATGAAAAGACTTGCTTTAGATGGAAGTATTCCAGGAGCATATGTAAAATGGCTTGAAACTGTTAAGAAGTTTTATTCAGAAGTAATTTCCGACAAAGAACTGGAAACAAAGCTACATCGTTTGAAAATAACAGCAGAAGATTTAATCGCAGCTAACACTTTGATAAGTGAATTAGAAACTGCTCGATCTGAATATTTAAGAGAAAAAGGTGAATCACAAGATGCAACTAAAGCAAAAGACTCTGTTTTTGCAGAACTTGATGATTGGATGAGTGAATTTTATGCAGTAGCAAAGATTGCTCTTGAAGATAACATTCAATTATTAGAAGCATTAGGAATAATTATTAGAAACTAATAACCCCAACCCTATTACAAACACATTGGTAAGCCTACATTGGCACACACATAGCCCAAGGCTTACCAAAAAGTTTGTAATCCTCCCGAAAGCTTTCGGGACTAATTTTGCCTTACAGACAATAAGTATTCCCAACCTTAGTATTAATTTTTTAGTCTTTCATAGATAAACTTTTACCAAACTGACAAGTATGGTGGTACTTTCGCCCAGCTTATAACACGGCATCTTAAAGACATGCGGGTAGTTGTGGTGGTTTGACAAGTATTTACTATATTTGTTTCAATGTCAACGGGTGACATTGAAACGCGGCGGCAATCCCGCACGCTTCAAATGCCGAAACCGTTACAAATAATGCGCCCTTTCAGAAATTGTAAACTGCTATTCATTTTATCAAGTCTGTAAATCAAATAATCTTTCTTAACTGTTTGACAATTCTAGCAATAAGGATACAGAATCTCATTATGACAATGAAAGTATTATTTCTATTTTTAGCAGTTTGAAAGTGAGTTTTTTGAGAATGGTTTATCAGTTTGATAGAAACAAATTTGTTTTCCAACGCGCTTTGCAGCTTGCAGCTGCATTTGTATTTATTAAAGCACAATTACTACGCTGCGCTTCGTAATAGAGCTTTAAGCGAATAATTTATTTTATGTTAGAGTTGTTAAGTATTCAACGTTAAATTGTATGAGTAGAGGCAGCTTGCGTAGTATTTTCCAATCAAACCGCTAAATAGTTTGAACGGGCAACAAAACTTTATATTTACTACACTGCCTACCATTACTTATACAAAATGTTACCACCAGTATTTTATTCAATCAGTTTCTTAACCAGAATGTCAACATCGGTATAAGGATTCAATTCATAACAATTTTTATCCTTTAAGTCATCATCATTTTGTATTTCTTCCCTAAGCCAATTAGCATTCTCAAAAGCAGAATTTAAATATCTAGGATTCAATAATAATTTCATCATAGTGTCAAGATTCTCAATATTATTACTCTTTTCGTAATTTCTTAGTGGAGTAAAAGTTCTTAGATATCCTGCTAAACATATTGTTCCTTTGCAGCCTTGCTCAGAATTACATTCTAGTGATTTTTTTTGCTCATTTTTACATTCACTAGAAGAGAATTGAGTTTTATTTTTTTCGAAATGTAATAGAATCCAATGTTCAAAAGAACGACTTGTAAAGCCAATCTGAACTTTTTTACCATTTACCTCTTTTTTTGCTCTCTCATATGCTTGCTTGTGATGAGAATGGCCATCCATGTCAAAAACCGCCCATAATTCCTCATACATTTGTTGTTCTTCTTCTATCAACTGTGCTTGTGCTACATAACGTAATGGAACAGCTTTTATATTTTCATATTCATCAATACCAATTTCTTCTCCATATAAGTAAACACAAAGTTCTTTCAAAACATTCCGCTCACTTATTTTACGTTTGTTAGGATTTACAAAGTTTCTTTTTTTACGAGTACCTAATTCAGTCGGTTCTGGAATTGGAAAATCCTTTGGTATAGTTTTGTTGTCACAAACAACTACATTGTCCCAAATCTCTTTAGGATATGAAACATGAGAAGCTATATATTCAAAATAATCGTGTTCTGTTTTAGTACCTTCACAAACAATAAGTATACATCTATTAAATTTCCTTTTTGCCATATATACAAGTAATTATTTTGCATTTTTAACATAAGGAATTGCTCCAAATTTTCCTCCTAGGTACCATTTTTCAAAAGGTATATCTTCTCTGACTCCCTCAAAATCTTGGGCTGAAAATAATTCAGTTTCACCAAACTGGTTTTTTTGAGCAAACCATATCTGGTCTGAACGGAAATCTTTATTTAATATATAAGTTTCATGAGTAGTAAAAATTAATTGAGAGTTATCGCAGTGATTGCTTTGGAAATAATTTAATAATAATCTAGTCAAAATAGGATGCAAACTACTGTCTAATTCATCAAAAAAGATTACACCTCCTTTATTCAATATCTCAACTATTAATCCGCCAAGAGCGAATAGTTTGTTGGTACCAAATGATTCATCAGAAAAAGGAAGAGCGTGGGTTGAAACTTTTTTCTCTGACTTATAAACATTGTGTTCTCCAAATAGAATTTCATTCTTTTTTAGTCTTTTAAAAGAACGATTATTATCTATGGATACTGTTTCACTTTCTTCTAAAGGTTTCTCAGAATCAATTATTAATGATTGAATTTGAGTGTCAGCTTCAAAAATTAATTTTTCTATTTGACCAACAAGAGGTTTATTCTCCACCTTTTGCATATCAATTTTTATTTTATCCCCTAATCGCCTAACCCAACTACTTTCAGTCACATTCCAAATCTGCAATTCATTAAAAAATGAATATACAGGCGAAATGGTTGTGTGATAATTATCAGCCTTACCAAAGATTGAAATTAAAGGAAGTTTTTTAAAAACTTCATATCGTTTATAATTGAAATTCTTTCCTAATTTAACAACATGAATATTATTGTCTTCTTCCTTCTTTTCTGTACCTCTATTAAAAATTATTTGAGCTTTTTTCTTAGGGAAATGATATAAAGATTCTTCCTTGATTTCTTCCTTTTCTACAACTAATTTATAGTGAAATTTATTTTTAGACTTTGTTATAAAAATAATTTCAAACTCTGTAGCCTTATCAACTGAATCTGTATTAAATAAAAAAGGATCAAAAGTTGGTATCGGGCTATCAATATCGACTCCTGATGAGTTTACTATAAATCTTTGTAATTCAAAAAGTGCTCTAATAATATTTGATTTACCTGAGGCATTTGCTCCATAAATACCAACAGTTTTAGTTAATTTCACAGAAGAACCGTTGGCTAAATCGACCTTGAATGTGTTATTTGATTTACTTCTTGCTCCACTAGCCTTCATTGAGAATAATTGTTTCTCATGTATTGAGCGGTAGTTTTTTATTGAAAATTCAAGAATCATATCCGTATGTTTTAATTACTGTAAATATTCCGTAAAAATACACACTTTAGGTGAATTTACCAATCTTCATCTCTAAAATTTTGTTAGTATAGTGTCTTTTTAATATTGGTGGTAACGACAGTGTATACTCTATTGTTGTTATCCCTCTAATTTGGTAGTGTTTCAGCAATTGTTGTTATATTTCTTATATTTTTAAATGTTCGACAATATAAATAAAACATCAAACAAAGACCAGAACTTTTACAAACACTTTGGTAAGCGAGCTTACCCAAAAGTTTGTAATCCTGCCCAAGTTTGCCCTTTCTAAACAAATTTGTTTTGGTATTTCATGGTTAGTTAGTTCATAAATTGATTGGTTTTGTGGCAAATGCGCACAATTTGTAACATTGGGTCAAACTACATGCGGGGTTTTGGTGGTTTTTTGACAATTTTAGCTATCTTTAACTTTGGTTAACGGGTGATAGTGAAACGCGGCGGAAACCCGCACGTAGCTTACCCAAGGACCGTTACCAGCAATTTTTAAAAATGCGTCGTGCTAAAATAGGTTGACACTTTTTTCTAAACTTAAGAAGTGTCAATATGAAACTAAAAAAACAAGTTACCCCAAGAAAAATTTATTCCTACGCTTTCAAGAAAGAAGTTGTTCAGGAATATGACAATGGACAAATCTCTAAAAGAGCTTTAGCTATTAAAAATCAAATAAATCCTTCGACTTTAGACCGTTGGATTGAAAAGTATAGTATCTTAGCCAGAAACAAACAAATGGCTGAAAAACACTCAAATGATCCCAAACACAAAGTAAAACGCTTAGAGAAACGAATTGAAGAACTGGAAGCTATGCTCGAAATTGATGACATGGCCTGGGAAATCATGGAAGAAATGACTGGTGACCCTAACCTGCGAAAAAAGCATATTCCCGAATCGCTGATAAAAGCATTGCAAAAAGCACGAAAAAGTCGTTTAAAATAACCCTTATATGCAAGCGGTTTGGGATTAGCAGACAGGCATTATACAAAAAGTTACAAAGAACTAATGAAGCTTTATCACAACACCAAATTGTGATAAAGCTGGTGCAACAAATCAGATATGAACAACCATTCATAGGAACTGAAAAGCTCTATGGATTAATTAAACAAGACTTACAAAAAATGAACATTAAAATTGGAAGATGCAAGTTAAACAGCATCTTAAAAGAGTATGGAATGCTGGTTAGAAAACGCAAGAAAAATGTTATTACCACCAACTCTCACCATCGGTTCAGGAAATATCCTAACCTTGTGAAGAATATGGAAATCACTAAACCTGAACAAGTCTGGGTTGGTGACATCACCTATGTTAAAACCGACCAGGGTAATAATTACTTACACTTGCTTACAGACGCTTATTCGAAGCGTATTGTTGGTTTTGAGTTATCGGATAACCTGAAGGCAGAATCTACTTTAAATGCCCTTAAAATGGCTCTAAAAGGGCGGAAATACCCTGAAAGAAAACTAACACATCATTCGGATCGTGGAATCCAGTATTGCAGTGATGATTATATTCAAGTGCTCATGGATAATCATATGTTAATTAGCATGACTGAAAACTCTGATCCCTACGAAAATGCCATAGCTGAAAGAGTAAACGGAATACTTAAGTATGAGTTCTCCATCGGCGAGGGTTTTAAAAACCATGCTTCTGCCCTATCTGAAGTAAAAAAATCTGTGTTTATTTATAACACCCGAAGACCCCACAGAAGCTGTAAAATGCTTACTCCTGAAAATGCTCATCTGAATGGAAAATATAAACTTCCATCCTATTCTATCAAATTGAAAACAAAAAATGAATTATCTTTAACAAAAAACTGCTAAAAATATGTCAACTTATTTTAGCACGAGACAAAAGGCAGATGAGCAATATTAAAAGTTTTATAACAGATTTAACAAACGCTAAAATAGATTCCCTTGGATTCTCAGAAAATTTATATTCTGGGAATAGCAAAGAAAGCCAAATTAGAAAGCATAATTTAGAATTATATCTGGAACAAATGAAATTGTCAAAATCAAAATTAATGTTACTTGGAGAAGCTCCAGGTTACAAAGGTTGCCGGTTGACTGGAGTTCCATTCACAAGTGAAAATATTTTGGCTAACCATTCATATTTTCAAGACAACGACTATAAATTCATTAATGAAAATTTAGAGAAAGAACAGTCAGCAACTATTGTCTGGAATGTTTTACAAGAATTTGAGAATAAGCCTTTGATTTGGAATATATTTCCATTTCATCCTTACGATGGAAAAAATTATAATACAAATAGAACTCCCAATGAGAATGAATTAGAATTTGGGAAAGAATACCTTTTGAAATTGCTTGAGATTTTCAAAATTGACACAATTGCAGCCGTTGGGAGAAAACCAGAATCTAAATTAAAAGGGATAAATATTAAATCTCAATATGTAAGACATCCTGCAAATGGAGGAAAAAGTAAATTTATTGAAGGAATCAATAATATTATAAATCAATTATGACATTTAAAAACTTAAACATAGAGAGACTAAAAAAAGATGCAGAAAACTTTACTGTTTTTGCAAATGACTCTTACATTGAAACATATCCTGAGTTTTTAAAATACTTTGAATCACTAAAATTAATAGAAAAGCATCATTTGATTATTTCAAGCCATTTTGTTTATGGTTGGATGCCAACAATAATTCACATAGACATAAAAGACCTTGATAAGGTTTTGTTTTTACTCAATGCCGCAAAATCAGGACATGAATTAGAAATAAAAGAACTTGAAATTCTAAAGTTTTGTATTAATAATTCTATGGTTGGACTTTCTAAACTTTTGCATTTTATGAATCCACGAGATTATGCAATTTGGGACAGTCGAATTTTCAAATATTTGACGGACAAAAAATCACAATATGGAATTGACAAGGCAAAAAATTATCATGCCTATCTCAAAGAAATGAAAGAGCTAATTAAACATCCTGATTACAATAATTTACATTCAAAGATTGAGAATCATTTTAATTATTCAATTACGCCTTTGAGAGCTGTTGAAGTATTAATGTTTGAAACAAATCGTAATGACAAAATATTAAAAAATAGATTTACATATTCATCTGATTTAGGATTAGAAATAATTAAATAAATTGGGGATATTTAAATGAATAGGAAAAAAACAGCTGGTAACAGCAAGTCAAAATCAAGCGGGGCATTTGTAGTATTCTGACAATTTATGTTATCTTTAACTTTCTTAACGGGTGATAGTGAAACCGGGCGAAAATCCCCGCCAAATTTTACTTGCAAACCGTTATGCAACATATATTTTTTTGAAATGAATACCGAAAAAAAGAATTTGTTTTATTCGTTAATTGGAGTCTTTATTGCAGGGTTGATAATTTTATCTATTCTGACATTTTTGGCAATAAAACCTGAAAAAATTACTTATGGTTTCATCATTATATTACTTGGGGCAATTACTTTAACTATTCTGTATATTATTTTATGGATAATTAGTACAAGATTGATAAAAGGGAAAGCACTAAAATATTTTATAAATCACAAGAATTTAAAACAAGTTGAAAGATTAGGTTTAAAATACAATGAAAAAATAAATGGATATTCTGGCAATATTAAGGACTATGAATTGACTATTTGTTGTTTTTTTGGGGAAGTTGAGTTGTTCTCTACAGATTATGTAATTAATATTTTTTTTGAGCCTCAAAGTATTGAAAAATTCAAAGAAATTAAAAGAACCCAACTACCGACTTCATTTAATATTATTACTGAATTTATTATTCAAAAGGTTTTTAGTTTTAAATTCTTTCCGCCTCCATACAATCGTATCAAACAGACAATTGAAATGTTAATAGAAACATTAGAAAGAAATAATGTGAAACCAATATCATCAGAAGAAATAGAAAAAAATATACGATTGCATAACAACACATCAGCCTAAATGCGGGGGTTTTGGCGGTTTGATGACAATTAGCTATATTTGTTTTGGTTTTCAACGGGTGACCGTGAAACACGGCGGGAAACCCGCACTCAGGCTATGTGTGGACCGTTACAAATAATGCGTCTAAAAAATCAGATAACTTATTTCATTTCGACAAGTCCGAATATCAAGAATCTTTTTTTAGTGTTTGACAGTTTTTTGTAAATAGAAAACTTTATAAAAGATTAACAATTTAATTAATTCTAATTTAGAAACTTGATAGTGTATTTATTTAGAATGGTCTGGTTGTAATGACAAAAAAATAAATTTGTTTTCCATCGCGCTTTGCAGCTTTCAGCTGCATTTGTGAATTTATATTTAATGTTAAGAAAACTTTTAATGATCATCAATACTTTTTTCAAAAAAAAGTCCTCCTTTATACATTCCCTTTAAAACTGGATGTATTTCTTGCCCAAGTTTTGTTAAACTATATTCTACTCGTGGTGGAACTTCAGGGAATATGGTTCGGTTAATTAATCCATCTTCTTCGAGTTCTTTGAGTTGCTTTGTAAGCATTCGCTCGCTTATGTCAGGTAAAAGTTTTACTAAATGACTATATCTCTTATTTCCCTGAAAAAGGTGTAGAATTATTGTTCCTTTTCTTTTTCCTTTAACAACATTTATAAAAGTATCAATTGGACAGTAACTTTTTTTCATTTTTTTTATTCTTTGCTTTTACTAAAAACACTCAATTTGGAATAAAATGTTCGTTAACTAACATTATGTAAGTTGTTGTTTGTCAATATAAAATAACAGAACTTTGTTGCAAAAATAACAAAAGAATAGCATGATGAAAAATAGTTCGACATTTAAAGCTTTTAGAGTAGAAGAAGAAAATGGTAATTATATCACTGGAATTAAGGAAATGCCATTTGAACCATTAAATAATGGAGAAGTTCTTATTAGAGTAGAATATAGCTCTTTGAATTATAAAGACGCACTATCAACAATTGGGAATAAAGGAGTAACTAAAAATTATCCTCATACACCAGGGATTGATGCTGCTGGTATTGTTAAATCAAGTAAAAGTGAGCATTTTAAGACTGGAGATTCAGTAATAGTTACAAGTTATGAACTTGGAATGAATCATCCAGGCGGTTTTGCTGAATATATTAAAGTGCCAGATTCTTGGATTGTTCCTATGCCTAAAAACATGAGTGCTCGTATAGCAATGATGTTTGGGACTGCTGGTTTTACTGCAGCATTATCAATTTATCGTTTATTAAGTAATGGACAAAAGCCTGAATTAGGACCAATTGTAGTAACTGGTGCTTTAGGTGGTGTTGGTAGTATTGCTTGTCAGATATTAAATAACTTAGGATTTGAAGTAATCGCAGCTAATTATGAATTAGCTCCTGAGTCAGAAATTAAAAAGATTGGCGCACAATCACAAATTGATAGAAGTATCTCTGATGATCATTCTGGGCGTCCGATATTAAAACCTATTTGGGCAGGTGCCATAGATGTTGTTGGTGGAAATACTTTAACTACAATGCTAAAGGGGTGTAAACCTTTGGGTAATGTTACTACTTGTGGAAATATAGGTTCAGGCGAGCTTGAAATGACAGTATATCCATTTATCCTAAGGGGTGTTAGTCTTTTGGGAATTGATTCTCAAAATTGTCCTATGGAAATTCGTCAAAAAGTCTGGGATTTATTAGCCGATAGTTGGTCAATTAAATTTGATCAGGAATTGGTTAAAGAAACTAAATTAGAATCTCTTAGCATGCACATTAATTTAATGTTAGAAAAGAAAAGTAAAGGTCGTATTATTGTGAAATTATAATTATTCGTTTTAAAATATATGACCACTTTTATAACCTAAAACGTTCTGGTGTAAAATCGTGGGCGTTTTAGGTTAAAATATAAATTCTTTAAAATATTCTCCCCTCCAACACAAATTTATTTTAGTATTTCATAGTTAGTTTAACTGCTAATATGACAAGTACATTACTATCGCACAATTTGTAACACGCGTTCAGCGTACATTTGGGCTTTTTGGCGGTTTGATGATAAAAGTGTAAGTTTGTGAAGGTTCAGTGTTGGTTGACAAAAAAGTGGGTACAATCCCAAACGATAGCGCTAACGCGGGACCGTTAGTGGTAATGGCTCCAAAAATTTAGATCCCTAAGTACAAATTTTAAAAATGCTTCTCTTCTATTCGGTTGACACGGTCTCACCGCGCGAAAAACCAGTATAAACGGACAAAATATGTTTAGTTTGATAAATACGAGAAGCTTTCCTTGACATTGTATCAAAAAATGGACACTGCTTCTATCCTATTCACCATATTTTCAAAATTTGTATGCCAGGACTATCATTACGTCATTAAAAGTTTCTTCGAAACTTATTTCACCTTGGTTTAATGACATTTTAAACCTCTTTTAAAGGCTTTTTGCAACGGCGGACACTGAAACACGGCTGGATAAGTGAAATGAGCCACAACCACTAACAGCGGGTCAGCATCAATGCGGGTGTTTGGTAGGTTCTTACAGTTTTGCTATATTTGTTTTCAGTGTCAGCGGGTGACACTGAAACAAGGCGGCAATCCCGCACATAATGCTACCCGCAAACCGTTATGTGTAACAGCTCGTAAAATTAATGGCTCTCGCTCCTAATTTCTAAAAATGCTTTTTTACCTACAAATAAGACAGTTTTTAACGGCTGGACTAATTCTTATCGGTGGATACTCAAACGCGCCCCAAAATCACCAAAAAGCGTGTCTATGACAAGTAAATCTTTAATATTATAATTCGCATAAGTAAATCCGAATATTTTTAAAATTAGTTTGCTATCCCTGCAAAACGGTTTTCTATGGATAATTTGTGCCAAATTACCTTATTTCGCTTGGTTGACCCGATTATTCTTCTTCGTGGCAACTTTTTCAACGGCTGATAAAGATCCACGGCGTTGATTGGAGAAATGGAGCTGCAACACATAACATCGGGTCTTAAAGCATGGCGGGGGTTTTCGGTGGTTTGACAAACTTTTACTATATTTGTTTCAATGTCAACGGGTGACATTGAAACGCGGCTGGCTCCCACCCGCTTCAAACCCGAGGACCGTTATGCATAAAATTTTTACTATGAAACACATAAGTTACTTTTTTGCAATTTTTCTACTTCTACTCTATTCATGTGAAGAAGAAAGCAAAAGACCTTTTGGGACACTTATCGAAGTTCCGAATGAAATTGAAACCATCAAAGATGCTATTAGTATTGCGCAACCTCATGATACTGTTTTAATTCATAATGGAGAGTATTTCGAATGGAATATTAAAATTGAAAAACCTATCTATATAACATCTAATTATTTCTATGAAAACGACAGTAATATTATTGCTCAAACTATTATTAACGCAAATCATGAATCTAGAGTTTTTACCATAATGGATATCTCTGATGTATTATTTATAAATGGAATAACTATGAGAAATGGTGCTACTTACTTCGGAGGAGGATTATATTGTGAGAATTCTAGTATAAATATTTCTAATGTAGTAATAGAGAGTAATTCTGCTTCTAAGCCAAATTCTCAAGGAGCTGGAGGTGGTCTATTTCTTAAAAATTCAAATATCATTCTTGATAATGTACATATTTACGATAATTATGGTTTGAGAACTGGAGGAGCATTTTACTGTGAAAATTCAACTCTAAAAGTTATTAATTCATTAATTGATAATAATGAAAGTTGGTGGGGTGGCCCACCGGTATCTATTTGGTTATCCACAATCAATTTTAAAAACGTAATTTTTCGTGATAATTTGAATTCGTTTACCCATGAAGACTATCCTGAAATTATCATAGCAGAAAGTACTGGGGTTCTTGAAAATGTTCAAGTAGTAAATGACTCTATAAGTATTGGCACTAGTACAATCGATCTTATTAATTGCAGAATTCCTGGATACTAACTGCTAAAAGGTTATTAGTAAAAATTCAATGCATAACAGCGGGTCAGCATCAATGCGGGTGTTTGGTAGGTTCTTGCAGTTTTGCTATATTTGTTTTCAGTGCCAGCGGGTGACACTGAAACACGGCGGCAATCCCGCACATAATGCTACCCGCAGACCGTTACAGGTAATGGTTCGAAAAAATTTATTTTGCCCTCGCTCCTAATTTCAAAAATGCTTTTTTACGTACTTTTAAGACAAGTTTTTATCGGTCTGATAAATCTTAACGGTTGACATTCAAACACGGCCTGAATGCGTCAAAAAGCGGCTCGTTGACTGGGAAATTATTTAAGAATTATCTTTTCTACAATTCGAACCATATTTTTAAAATTAGTGCTCCAACCCTACTTTTTGGCTTTTCATAGATAAAGTTTTATTTAATTTTTAGGTTTCGCGTGTCGACCCGATTCTTTTTACTTCGTGGTAGCTTTTTCAACGGGTGATAAAGATCCAAGGCGTTGATTGGCGAAAGGAACCACAACCTGTAACATCGGGTCTTTAAGCATGCGGGGTGTTGTGTAAGTCTGACAAGTTTTTATTACATTTGTTTCAGCGTCAACGGGTGACACTGAAACACGGCGGCAATCCCGCACGGCTTTAAACCCGAGGACCGTTACAAATAATGCGCCCTGTGCAAATTAAGTAAGTTGCTTTTCATTTCTTTCAGTAGTTAAATATTAAAATCATTGTTGCGGTTTGACAGGTTATATTAGTAGTAAATTGAATCACTTTTTGATAATTAAGGAATTTCGAATTTTTAGCAACTTAACAGTGTGTGTTTTTTGAGAATGGTTCATCGGTTTGAAAGAAACAAATTTGTTTTCCAGCCCGCTTTTTGCATCTTTCAGCTGCATTCGTGTTTATTAAAGCACAATTACTACGCTTCGCTGCGTAATAGAGCTTTAAGCGAATAATTTATTTTATGTTAGAATTATTAAGTATTCAACGTGAAGCTATATACGCCGTGCAAGTATTCAAAGCATCTCACTATCCAACCTAAGGAAAAGACAGTTTGAATAACCTCCGTCCGAATACACCACATCCCCCCGCATGGCGTATAATAGCATGTTGGCAATAGTTAATTGTTTAATCTATTAATTATTTTGTTAGTTTTTTTGCTTTTAAAACGGTGGCATCATTCGCGGCATTTTCACTTGCCTTTTCACCGTAAACGTAATATATATCTGTTCCAATAGCACTAACTGTTACAGGAAGAATTCCATCAGTAAAATCTCCAGACAGAGCTTTCCATTGGCTTCCGTCATAAAGATTCAGATGCGGATAGTTGATTAAGGTTGTCTGGCTTTCGTCGGCATATTCATATTTCATGCTGGCCACGATAAGGTTTCCGTCACTATCTATTGTCAGATCAAATGCACCCAACGAAAACCACGTTTCATGCTCCTCGGGAATCAGGTTCTCTACGGTGGTGCTACTAGTAATACGATATACCCCTCCGTCGAAGCTGGTAGAGGCCGAACCGGAACTGAAATAAAGTTGACTGCCGGTATGTACCAGTTCTATATCTGCCAGCCACTCCTCTCCCCACTGCAAATCGCTGTCCCAGCTACTGCCGTTCAAATGCTTAATATACAGTACATCATCAATGATATAGGTCACATACAGGGTTTCGTTTACACTCTCCAGATTTTCATTAAAAATAGACCCTGAAGCGATATCAGTACCTACCTGCGACCAGTTTGTGCCATTGTATTTATGTACTTGTAATACATCGCCAAACTCAATCAAGAGATGTGCTTCGTCATTAAAAACTTCAAGACCGTATAGTCCTTCATGGTTTTCCGGGAGGCCGATATCTGTCCAAGAGCCATCCCATTTATACACTGTGGTGGATTCGGCAGAACCCAACAGGTAGGAATCGCCCGAAGAAGTGACACCAAATTGGCTGTACATGGTTTGATTAAGATCAGTACAGGTCCAAACTTCTTCCCAGGAAGAACCATTGAACTTGTAAAGAGAAGGCGTTCCGCCAGTAGCAGAAGAGCCGGAGATCGCTTCCATATAGAGTGTTCCGTTCACCACTTTGTCTTTGGGATCAAAAACCTCATTGCCAGAACTTGCAGTCATAACCTGCCCTAAATCGGTGGTAGTATAATTGACTACAGGGTTATCGTCATTTCCGCTGTCTTCTTCTTCTACTGTAGTTCCATCTATCTCATAATACTCGTTATCCCGGTAATCACCGTTGACAGTTGTATAATTATAGCGGTACCGTGTTTCAATTTTATAGGAATAGGTTTTTGCCGGATCAAGATAATTATCAGTATATGACCAGTCATGTTGAATATCGGAAGGACTTGTTACCATCTGCTCTTTTTTGCCCACATCTCTGTAGTTTGAGAGATCTCCGTCTTCGGCCCGATAAACCCAGTATTCAATGTATTCTAAGTTTTTTATTTCAGATAATTCGTTGGGATTTGTCCAGCTTATGGTAATATCAACTTCGTCTCCACTATTTTCACGGGTAATGGATGTTATTTCAGCAGGATCTCCTTTGAAAGCATAGCCGGTTATTTCGTTGGTATAACCACTATATTCATCCCCTTGGCTTTCCTCGTAAACCCTCATCTTATAGCGGTATTCTTTACCCGGAACAATATAGTCGTCGGGAAGGAGATAGCCGTTATCATCAAAATTACTGGACCATGTCCATGAGATTTCCTGCCATTCGGCATTATCTTCATTAAAGCGGTAAACAAGAGCCTGTCCGTCAAGCTCTCCATAGGCAAGATGTATAACACCCATATAAGTACCCTGCGATGCGGTAAAGTTAGAAGGTGTGTCTGGGTCTTCTTCGCACGATATGAATGTGATCGTGGCGATTAAAACGATAAAAGTAATTAGTTTTTTCATGTTGGTTTATTTTTAGTTGCTGTGTAGTTTTGAATATATTATTTTCTTTTGCCACTCCATCCTTCATTCAGGGGCTCATCATTACAATATCCCCACTTTGCTTTAAATTGTGTAAAATCATCACTGAATTCAATAATAAGGTTCCCCCAATTATTTCTGTCATACACATAGCTGTCGCAGGTTTTTGCCGAACCATTCTCCACCCATTTCCCCTTAATGGTGTGGTTATCAATTAATGTGCCAAGAATTTCACCACCATCACTTTCATACCATCCGGCTATTACATCTCCATACCTGTAAATATGCATATCGCCCCGTTTAACGGTTTTCCATACCCCAACTACATCATCTTTTACGGGATTTGCATCAGGAAAAACAATAATTTCTACCCTTCTGTTCTTTTCTCTTCCTTCTTCGGTAGTATTATCAGCTACCGGATTACTTTCGCCCAGTGCATAGGTCTCAATCATTTCACTATTTATATGACAACTGTCGATAAAGAAATTCTTAATTGCTTTTGCACGATCATTTGAAAGTTTAATATTACTTTCTTCTGAACCAATGTTATCGGTATAGCCTTCAATAATAGTTAAGCCATTTATTTCTTTAATCTTTTCTGCAATTATATAAAGATCTGATTTATCATTACCAAGGGTAGATTCTCCAAAGTTGAATAAAACAGCACTATTTAATTGAAAATTAATACTTGAGCCAATTGCACCAATTGCATCGATATCTGCTCCCGGCCATCTTCCAGTATTTTTATCCTTAATATCGATAATTTTAACATATCTGAAAATATCCGTTTTTTTAACGTATTCAGCAATATCTATTGCAGATACTCCCCCGCCTGTTCTTCCCACAGAAATCCAATTGCCTCCATCTTTAGAGATATAAACATCGACGGGTTCAATAGCCGGTCCGATCTCTAAGACAAACAAATCCGGCCCGTTAATATCATAAAGAATATTATCGGTAAATTTTACGACCAATTCGCCACCATAACCTAATGTTGTAAATTTTTTTTCATATTCTCCAACATAATCCGGGATGCCAATTGTATTCTTCGGTCCGTAACCTTCAATTGGAGCAGGGTTGCCAACTTTAAAACTTACTATTTCATCGGCAAATGAAATATCACCGAACGGAAAAAATATTCGTCCATCGTGGCCGTCAGAATAGGTTCTTCCGATTTGAGCATTCAACAATGAAGCTATTGTTAATGCTATTACTGTTAATATTAATTTTAGACTATTCATTTATGTTTTTCCTTTCTTTAGGTTAATATAATGTAATTTTACTTTTTTAATTATTGCCAACGACCGTGTATACTCTATTGTTGTTACCCCTCTAATTTGGTCGTGTATCAGCAATTTTTGTTATATTTCTTATATTTTTAAATGTTATACAATATAAATGTATTATATATTTAATAAAACATCAAACAAAGACCAGAACTTTTACAAACACTTGGGTCAGGCGAGCTTACCCAAAAGTTTGTAATCCTGCCCAATTTTGCCCTTTCTAAACAAATTTGTTTTGGTATTTCATTGAAACTTTAGCAATAAACTGATAAGTATGGTGGCATCTGGTCGAGTAGGTAAAGGGGAATTTCACCCCTAAACCTCTCTCAGAACCGTACGTGACAGTCTCCCGTCATACGGCTCTTCATGATGAAGACGCTCTAAGGCAAAAATCCATGTTTCCAATGTTCAAACATCGTGGGATATGCTCTTGCAATCCTCTGTAAATGCTTGATCGCTTTTATCCATGGACTTCGCCAATACTTACGATACTTGTTGCGTACCCATTTAATTATTCGAAAATTAACGACTTTAAAGAGTTTCCACATTTCCGATTTTCGGAACTTCGAATAATACAGAATCCACCCCCTGATCTTAGGATTTAAAATCTCTGCTATTGTAGTTATTGAAACATCTACCCGGCGATGTATTTTGAGTTTTAATAACTCTTTACTTATGCCTGATATGCTCCCTTGACTGATAGCTGGACTAAATCCCAACTTGATCTTACCTCGCTCTTTTACAATACGAGGTTTAAAGGTGAATCCTAAGAAATCAAACTTCTGATAACGCACTCTGAAAGGGGGTTGATGTTTCTGATTCCTTCGACAATAGACGATCTTTGACTTTTCGCTGTTTAGTTCCAGTTTACAGTCTCTGAACCGTTGCTTTATCGATTCCATCAGTCGCATTGCCTGTTTGAAATGTTGACAATGTACAACAATATCATCGGCATACCTCTCAAATTCAATATCAGGGTAATGCTTCAGTATCCATTTATCAAACACTACATCCAGAAAAATATTGGCTAACACAGGACTAATAACTCCGCCTTGTGGTGTACCTTTTCCTTCTGTGTGTTTAATCGTTCCATCAGGTAGTTGCACAGGTGCTTTCAACCAGCGTTCACAATACATCAGGATATGTTTCCTGTTGGTATAGTGATTTAAGGCTTTCATTAGCAATTTATGGTCGATATTGTCGAAAAAGCCTTTGATATCTAAATCTATCACCCAACTGTATTTCATACAATTGATTCGACATTGCTCTAAAGCTTCATGTGCCGATTTATTTGGACGATATCCAAATGAATTTCGACTAAACCGGTTATCAACAATACTCTCCAACTCGGTTGCTATGACCTGTTGGGCTACCCTATCGGTTACTGTTGGAATACCTAAAGCGCGTTTCTTTCCGTTCGCCTTGGGTATTAACGTTTGACGTACTGCTTTTGGATAATAACTCCCGCTTGACATCCTGTTCCATATAGGATAAAGATACTTGCGTTTGTTAGTGTTCACATCACTTATCGTGATATAATCTACTCCTGCACTACCGCCATTGGCTTTCACTCTTCGGAAAGCTTCTTGTACTTGCAACCTCGTAATCGGTTGCGTCTTCTGTCCTTCTACAAAAATCATCCTTAAATTAATTTAAGTTGTTATACATATGAGAACCTTTCATGTGAAGCCCTTCGCTTGTGGGGTCATTACTCCCACTCTCTTGGGTATGGTCGCTACTATAGCTTCATCCGCCCCAAACCTGTATATCGCTACTTTCTGCATTTTTGCTTAACACTACAGCTTTGGTTCTCCTGTTCCTTGATAGAGCCTAAGTAAGAGTCTTGCCGTCTATATGCCGTATGCCATGTAGTCAGAAATCAGGTTACTTCTACACTCTTATCTCGCAAGGTGGCGCCCCTATTGTTTTTGGCATAATAAAAGTTACTTTCGACACGTCGATAACGGTTCATTTGCATTCAACTCTCCTACTCACACCATAGCTCGAATCTTTCCTACAACTGAAAGTTCTGCCTTTAACCTTGTCGCTCAGTACCATACCCTGAAGACACAGCACCACAAGGCGGTTTGGTAAATTCGCCTGATCGCCTTTACCGATAGTTCAGTTCTTAAAACTTATACTTCTGTGAGTCTTCTATCCTTACCTCGTTTAAAGGGAATAGCTCGTTTCTGTATCCGTCTTAAGCCTATCATCTCTATCAAAGTTATATTACCATTTCAAAGAACCTTTTCTCCGTACCCTGTGGTAACCCAGGACACACCGCACAATTTGTAACAGCGGGTCAAAATCAAGCGGGGTTTTTGGTAGTGGTTTGACTGGTTTTGTATATATTTGTTTCTAGGTCAACGGGTGACCTTGAAACACGGCGGCGATCCCCGCCAAATTTTACCCGCGGACCGTTAGGCGTAAAATTTATTTTTGAAATCTACTCTATATGAAAAAGCAACGTGTTAAAATTCCCAAAGAGATTGAATATGAAATATTGTACAAGGCTGCTCATACTTGTAGTGTTTGCCGAGAACCTAGGAATGGCGTGCAAATTCACCATATTGACAATGATCCAAGTAATAACTCAACTGACAATTTAATTTTACTATGTAATACTTGTCATGATGAAGCCCATACAAAAAGGTTCTTATCAAAGAATCTTACGCCTGAAAAATTAAGTTTCTTTAAAAAAGAGTGGGAATATGAAATAAGAAAGCGAGCATCTTTAGCAATGTTACCAAATAATAATATAGACCAGGCAATATGGACATTTATTAATCATCAAAGGATTGGTCAAATAATGAAAGCTCAAAAGGTGGCTTTTGACACTTATTTATTTGAAATGCTAAATTCAAAAGGTATTATAGACAAACTAGGTATTCCTATTTTGAAAGATATAAACAAAGATAAGAAGTATATTACCATATATGACTATTTTAATTGGGACGATTCTATGAGACTTCACCAGATGTATTGTGAAGCAGTTGATAGTCTAATATTAAAAGTCAACCCTATTGAAATAGGTGCTATTTGGACAAAGAGAGAAATCAAAAATATGGTTAAACCTGGAAGTTTTATTTTTTCATTAAGGGGATACTATTTTAAAACTGGAAAAATATCAAATCATGAAGAAGATAGGTTTATATATTCACGCTCTAAAAATATTGAAATAAGAATGTATGCTAATACGCGACATATGTTTGGTAGTTCAGCTTTATTTGAATCATATTCTGGACATAGATTTGCAGCTGCTTTCTTATTAGTAAAAAGTATATCAACCGAAGATGACAATTTAATATTACATTGTACACCTATTTCTTTAGGTGCAGGTTATTTGCAATCAACTTATAGATCTCCTCATATGCTAAAATATGGTTGGGCTGATCCGAGTAAATTTGATATTTTTGAAGAAATAGACTTTGAAGATTGAAAATAAATTCAACGCCTAACATTGGGTCAAACTACATGCGGGGTTTTGGTGGTTTTTTGACAAATTTAGTTATCTTTAACTTGGTTAACGGATGATAGTGAAACGCGACGGAAACCCGCACGTAGCTTACCCAAGGACCGTTAGCATGCATTTTTGTGCTTGCGTCGTGCTAAAATAGGTTGACACTTTTTTCTAAACTTAAGAAGTGTCAATATGAAACTAAAAAAACAAGTTACCCCAAGAAAAATTTATTCCTACGCTTTCAAGAAAGAAGTTGTTCAGGAATATGACAATGGACAAATCTCTAAAAGAGCTTTAGCTATTAAAAATCAAATAAATCCTTCGACTTTAGACCGTTGGATTGAAAAGTATAGTATCTTAGCCAGAAACAAACAAATGGCTGAAAAACACTCAAATGATCCCAAACACAAAGTAAAACGCTTAGAGAAACGAATTGAAGAACTGGAAGCTATGCTCGAAATTGATGACATGGCCTGGGAAATCATGGAAGAAATGACTGGTGACCCTAACCTGCGAAAAAAGCATATTCCCGAATCGCTGATAAAAGCATTGCAAAAAGCACGAAAAAGTCGTTTAAAATAACCCTTATATGCAAGCGGTTTGGGATTAGCAGACAGGCATTATACAAAAAGTTACAAAGAACTAATGAAGCTTTATCACAACACCAAATTGTGATAAAGCTGGTGCAACAAATCAGATATGAACAACCATTCATAGGAACTGAAAAGCTCTATGGATTAATTAAACAAGACTTACAAAAAATGAACATTAAAATTGGAAGATGCAAGTTAAACAGCATCTTAAAAGAGTATGGAATGCTGGTTAGAAAACGCAAGAAAAATGTTATTACCACCAACTCTCACCATCGGTTCAGGAAATATCCTAACCTTGTGAAGAATATGGAAATCACTAAACCTGAACAAGTCTGGGTTGGTGACATCACCTATGTTAAAACCGACCAGGGTAATAATTACTTACACTTGCTTACAGACGCTTATTCGAAGCGTATTGTTGGTTTTGAGTTATCGGATAACCTGAAGGCAGAATCTACTTTAAATGCCCTTAAAATGGCTCTAAAAGGGCGGAAATACCCTGAAAGAAAACTAACACATCATTCGGATCGTGGAATCCAGTATTGCAGTGATGATTATATTCAAGTGCTCATGGATAATCATATGTTAATTAGCATGACTGAAAACTCTGATCCCTACGAAAATGCCATAGCTGAAAGAGTAAACGGAATACTTAAGTATGAGTTCTCCATCGGCGAGGGTTTTAAAAACCATGCTTCTGCCCTATCTGAAGTAAAAAAATCTGTGTTTATTTATAACACCCGAAGACCCCACAGAAGCTGTAAAATGCTTACTCCTGAAAATGCTCATCTGAATGGAAAATATAAACTTCCATCCTATTCTATCAAATTGAAAACAAAAAATGAATTATCTTTAACAAAAAACTGCTAAAAATATGTCAACTTATTTTAGCACGAGACAACAGATTTTTTTAATAAATTATAATCAAATATGAAAAAAGTAATTCTCTTATTAGTAATTTGTATTTCATTTAATGGATATACACAAGAATTAAAAAAGAAAAAAAAGACGAGCCAATATTTTAAGGAAATATTCTATATTGACAAAGCTAATAAACTTAAAAGCGGAGACTATATTAAATTAAATTTGCACAGTAAAGATACTCTTGAAAAGGGTAAATACTTAAATGGAGAAAAGATTGGTATTTGGAATTATTATTCAAAAAATAACGAACTATATTTAACGTATAATCACGAAAAGGATAGCATTGTTTCAATTTCAGATGAATATATTAAAATAGAAAAATTCTTTGTACTCAAAGAAGGAAACTATGAACTACTAGAAATTGAAACACCACCAATTTTCTTAGGTTCTCCAGAAGTTCTAAAATATTTTTTTTATTCCGCAAAACTGTCAGAAAAGTTTTTTAAAAAGCCTAATCCTAGATCTTCAATTTTTTCAATTGAGATAAATAAAAATGGAGAATCAAAATTAATCGTTGAACAAAATATTGAAAATACAATTGATGAAAGCTTAATAAAAAGGTTTAATGAAAAGGCTTTTAAGTGGACACCTGCGAAATCTCAAGGAAAAAATATAAACTCTAGAATATTAATAAATTATATAATCAGACCAGAATCATTAAAAGCTCTTAAACTTGAAAGCGATCAACCATATTCAAGAATTATTGAATTATATTATTTTGGTGTATGATGAATAAATTTATTTAGTGGATAGTAATCAAACGCCCTATAACATTGTTTCACAAGCCATACGGGGGTTTGGTGGTTTCGTGACTTTGTTTTATCTTAGTAAAAGTTCTTAGCGGTGGACTGATAAGTAAGGCGGGAAAATCCCGTACAGGCTTGTAAACAAGGACCGTTAGCGGTAAACAATAATTTTTGCTGGAATTTTGAGCAATTCTTATTTTGCCGTATATTTGATCATAATTAAAATGCAGAATATGAATAGAATTGTAAAAGAAAGATTAAATGACATTATTAGACTGTGTGAAAATCATGGTGTAAAATCGTTATATATTTTCGGTTCTGCAAATACTGACAAGTTTGATAGGAATAGCGATATTGACTTTCTGATTGCTTTTAAAGAATCATTAAGTATTGAAGAATACACAGAGAATTATTTTACACTTCAGTATAAATTGAGAGAATTGCTCAAAAGAGAGATTGATTTGGTGACTCAAAATTCCCTTTCAAATCCTTTCTTTATTCAATCTATTGACCAGAATAAACAGTTATTGTATGGAGCTTAAGATACAAAAATACCTTTATGACATAATTACATCCATTAATTCAATTTATGAATATCTTGGAGAAAGTAGAGACTTTAATGAATATTCTGAAAATAAACTTCTTCGTAGAGCGGTTGAAAGAGAACTTGAAATAATTGGAGAAGCGTCGAATCGTATTTTGAAACTTGATAGTGAATTTCCAATTGATAATGCCCGAAAGATAGTTGATTTAAGAAATTGGGTGATTCATGGATATGATAAGGTTGACGATGTAATTATTTGGGGAATTTTGACTAATCATCTTCCAAAGCTAAAAGATCAGGTTGAGAAATTAATGAAATAGAAAATTATTGTCAACCGCTAACAGCATTTCACAGCCCATGCGAGGTTTTTGGCGGTTTGATGATAAAAGTGTATATTCGTGTTGGTTCGTTATCGGCTGACAGTAAATCACGGGAAACTCCCGCACGGTCAGTAAATGCGGACCGTTATAAACAATAAATTCGTTTTTCGATGAGAAACCTAGTGCTATTAGTTGTATTAATTACTTTATCTAGTTGTTCTGGATATTATTATTCTGCAAGTCCACATTATGTTCCATTTAATTCTGAAAAAGGAGACATAAAAACGAATATTAGCGCCAATTTCATCCAAACGGGATATGCTTTTTCTAATCATTTCTCTGTATTCTCAACTGGATATTACAGATATCAAGCAAGACCGAGCTACGAGACTATAGGTGGAAAAGAAAACTCTGGAGATGATATTCATGGTGATCAATCGTATGAAATTAATCTTGGAGGTAGTTATTTCTACAAAAGAAACAACTTACAATTTGAAATCTTATTTGGTGCTGGTTTAGGAGACTTAGAATTTGATCACACAATCGACTTTTATTATGATAATTATGAGTTCAATATGACTTGTGAGAAATATAACATATTCATACAACCAAATATTGGACTCAGGTTTAATAAAAAACTTGATTTGAATTTGTCAACAAAATTCTCTCAACAGAATTTCTACAATATAGAAACAGATGTGGTATGGGGCGATTATAACGGTGAAAATATATGTGATGATTATTTCTTTGACAAAACCCGGACAAGCCTTTATTATATAGAACCAGCTATAACATTCAGAGCAGGATTAGAAAAATTAAAAATGCAAGTTCAAATGATTCCTGTTTTTAGCTTAAATGAAACCTATATCCGGTATCGGGAATTCAGTATAAATCTAAGTCTGTATATTAATCTAAATCTTTTTGGACAATATGGAAATTAATAATATTAAGCCTATAAAAGAAGTTCTTTTATTTGCAATCCTTTTATTAATTACTTCGTGTAATGAAGAAATCCGATATGAAACACAAATTAATATTGAAAATAATACAAATTATAATATTGAAGTAACATTGTTTCCTAAATCAGAATATGTACATGGAACTTTATATAAGTTCTCAGACATTGGTGGTGGATACAATCCAATTATTTTCATAAGTAATCCTAATTCTGAAAACTATCTTTTTATTACGAAAAATATGGACATTGAACCATATATGATAGCACAGAATATATTTGATAGTATTTATGTAAAATTAGATAATGAAGTACAAACTGAAATTATATTTAAACTTGATACAGTAGTTAACTATTCTGAAAATATATTTTCTCCGAATTCTCATTGGGATTTTGAGAAAGTTGAATATGACATGCAAGACATGTTTAATGAAAATCCTGTTGTTGCAGACTGCTATACATTTGTGATAAATTGATTAATTTGAAGAAAAACGAATTTACAGTTTATAACAGCGGGTCAGCATCAATGCGGGTGTTTGGTGGGTTCTTGCAGTTTTGTTATATTTGTTTTCAGTGTCAGCGGGTGACACTGAAACACGGCGGCGATCCCGCACATAATGCTACCCGCGGACCGTTATAGGCAATAGTTTTTTTTCGCTATGTTTAAAATATCAAATAGTAAATATTTGAAAGAAGAATTCAATCAGATACCAACTGAAGAATTGCTCTCTGATATTGATAGTTTTTTGAAAAGTGAAGGCGTTGACTATGTTTTTGTTAAAGGAAAGGAAAATTTAATACTGAAAAATGAATTCTTTTCATTACGCCCTGGTTTAAACTGGAATATATGGATTGGCGTTGCATCAGGTGAAATTATAATCCATTCTGACAAAAATATGAATAAGAAAATAATTAAGTATTCTGTCTCATATCTTAGAATGGTAGTGACACTTTTTATAATAGCACTTTTTGGTGGACTAGCTACAATTAAATTATACGGAATCGGAGCAATTCTTGGGATTGGATCCTTTATCTTAAATTTTCCTATACTCTATTTTAGACACAAATTTCATCTAAATGATATTATTAAGCATCTTGAAAGAAAATTGTAAATAAAAATTACAGCCTATAACATCGGGTCTTAAAGCATGGTGGGGTGTTGTGGTGGTTTGACAAGTTTTTACTACATTTGTTTCAATGTCAACGGGGGACAATGAAACGCGGCGGAACTCCCGCACAGCTTCATACCCAAGGACCGTTATAAGTAAGGCGATTTTTCAGAAAAAGTAAAAAACTGTTTCTCATTTTCTAAATTCTCTAAATCAAATAATCTTTCTTACGGTTTGATATTTCATGTAAGTTGGAAAATATATTGCATTCTGACAATAAAAGTATTATTTCTATTCTTAGCAGTTTGATATTAAGTTTTTTGAGAATGGTTTGGTTTTAATGATAGAAAAATTAGTATTCCAGCGCGCTTTTTGCATCCTTCGGCTGCATTTGTGATTTACTAAAACACATTTGCTCCACTACGTTTCGCAAAAGAGTTTTAAGCCCCAAAAAAAATCATAGCAATTATTTTATAATATCAATCTTTCTAATGTTATAAGAATATTTAAAATATTTCTATTGTTATTTAACTAAATATTGTTATTTTCACATTTACTTACCATTAAGAACGTACATAATTTGAATGAAAAAAGGAGGTATTAATAATTTTAATACTTGTAAAATATGTACGCAATCAAAAATAGCAAAAGCATTTTTATTCAAATGAATTTATCTAAATATTATTAACAATGATTATTAATAGCGATTACAGTTATCAAAGAAACAAGAAACTTGTTTTAAAAGAAAAGAATACGATAAAACAAATAAGTTTGGATAGAATCACACATCTAACATGTGATGGATATCTAACTTCTGTTTATACAATTGACAATAAAACCATAACAGTTTCAAAATTATTAAAAAACTTTGAAATTGAGCTTATTCCGTACGGCTTTATTCGAGCAAATCATAATGCACTTGTAAATGTGAATAATATAATAGAAATTCAAAAAGGGAATAAACGTTATGTAGTACTTTCTAATAAGAAAGAAATTAAAGTATCGAGACGAAAGTTATGTTTATTTAAAGAAATATTCAATAATTAAATAAGACGACCTGTTATTTTACTATAACTACCAGTTATTTATTAAAAAGTACCATATGTGAGATAAAGTAATTTATACATGGTTATTATTACTAAAATAATAAAATTGTAACCTCTAAATTTAATGGCCATAAATTTTGAAAGTGATATGGGTGACGCCACTATAATGCAGCCCAAAACAAATTTTATGAATTATGAAAAAGAAATTAAAATTAACAAATGAAGAACTTGCTGAAATTAAAGGCTTAGGAGGTATTCCGGCAGCTGGAGATGATATTAAAAATGATAATACTGTGTCTGGCTGTGTTTGTTATTATAACAATACTTCATTGACAACAAACTCAAATGGTGTATCTATATGCACTTGCGAATGTATTTAATTTAAGAACTGTAACATAATAAAATTATGTAGTTCATACAAAAGGGGCTGTTGAATTATTCTTTATGTAACAGCCCTTTATAAAATTAAGATCATGATAAAACAAAAGTTAAATAAATATCTATATGTAAAAGAATATAATAATGATGTTATCTGTTTAAATATGCAAAATAAAAACATTATTACGTTTACAATAGATAAATTTAATTATATATTAAAAAATAAAGATAATTTAAATATTATAAAGCAAGAAAGACCTCATTTGTTCTCTTTATTAGTAAAAACAGGGTTAATCATTAATGATACTACAAATGAAATCGATAGCATCAGGTTTGAATATCAGAAAGTAATATTTAATGATAAGTTGTACCGTTTAACATTAATACCAACTATGGATTGTAATTATAATTGTTGGTATTGCTATGAAACAAAACATAAAAGTAGTATGAATAAGGCCGTAAGAAATAATGTGATTAAACATGTGCATAATAAAATACTATATGAGAATATATCTGGAGTAGCTTTAGATTGGTTTGGAGGTGAGCCTTTAATGTATTTTAATGAAGTTTTATATCCGTTATCTAAAGAAATTTTGCAGCAATGCAATAAGAATAAACGTAAATTCAGTAATCAAATTACAACAAACGGTTTTTTATTTAATGAATTAATAATTAATAAGCTAGAAGAAATACAATTAAAAAATTTTCAGATTACTTTAGATGGCAATGAATATTATCATGAGAAAGTAAAAAGAATTAACGGGGCATATAAGAAAACAATAGATAACATAAATGCATTATGCCATAGTTTAAAAGATGTTGAAATTATATTAAGAATAAATTTTACAGACGAAAATATCGATAGTACTATTGATATTATAAAAGATATTCCTGTTAAGAATAGACATAAGATAAAAGTATCATTTCAAAGAGTATGGCAACTTAAGGATAATAATAAATATTATTATTCTGTAGATAAGATTAAAGAGGTTTATGCTCGTGAAGGTTTTAGGTTGGAGAATTACAAAATGTCTATGGTCCAAACATGTTATGCTGATAGATTAGAGCAGGCAGTTATTAATTATGATGGAAATATTTTTAAATGTACAGCACGAGATTTTACAAAAGAAAATAGGGATGGATATTTAGATAGTGATGGCGATATTATTTGGGATCAAGAAAAGTATACAAGGAGATTGGGAAAATTTCGATTTGATAATGAGAAATGTTATAGTTGTGATTTACTACCTATGTGCTATGGACCTTGTAGTCAAAAAGTAATAGAAACACCTGAAAGTAATATTGATAGAATTTGTAATTATGATGGATTGAAAATAACAATCGAGGAAATGTTAATGAAGAACTATAATGAAATAATTAAAGAATCATGCAGTTAATATAACAAGATTATGAGAAAAGTATTTGTTTTTATTGGATTATTATTATTTTGTAGCTGTAAAGATGAAATAAAGAGAGAAATTGTCTCAACAAAAAAGAATATTACAGTATTAATTAATGGACGAAAGGTAGCCTGGCAAATTTCTCCCCAGGTAAATCCAGATATATTAAAGGTATACTGCAAGCATAAAATAAATGAAGTGATATTTCAAACCGATATAGACACTGCAAATTTTTATGTTCGTAATATGGATACACTAAGTTTCCGAGTGGTTCTGAATCATAAAGACACCGCATATACAGAAATTGTTGGAGTAAAAGATTTAACAGATGAGATAGCAGAAAATGAAAAAATATACTGGTTTAGCCAGTTATGGTCTGAAATGAAATACAATTTTGTAAATATGGATCAATTGGATTTTGATATAGATAGTTTGTATAAACAGTATATTGCAAAAATTAAGAATTCAGAAACTGATTATGAGTATTATCAATTATTGAAACAATTTGCAGCTAGGTTTAATGATGGGCATACTGCTGTTTGGGATAATTCTCAATTTTATGTTTATCAGGATTATTTTAAAGCAACTTTGATTGATGTAAACCATAAAGTTTATATTGCTTTAGTTAGAAAGTGTGTGGAAAATGACTCAACCTGGGTTGGAGCAGAGGTGGTTAGAATTTCAGGAATAGAAACTAAAGAATACTTAAAAGATTCTATTTTTCCATATGTTTCAGCTTCAACTGATCAACATTTATGGATGCAGGGAGTGTATAAAATACACCAAGATTTTAAGTGGAAAGATTTTTATGCAACCATTGTAAAACGTAATGGAGATACGGTTGATATTTGTTTACCTAGAAATGGAGAATTAACAAGGACTTTGGAAGATGAATATTGGGGCATGCCAATACCTATGAGGAAGGGTATTGTCGAATATAAGAATTTACGAGATAATATCTCGTATATAAATATTCGCAGTTTTCAACCAGGTAACATTGTGATTAACAAGCTAAATGAATACTTAGAAGATATTTATAAATCGAATGGATTAATCATTGATTTAAGAAATAATGGTGGCGGTTCTACTGAAGTTGCATGGTATTTACAATCCCTTTTATCTAAAGAGAAATATTTTCTAAATTTTGCATGGGAAACACGAATAAACGATGGTATTAAGAAAGCGAATTCAAATTGGAAGGATCAATACAAAGGATATTTTAATAATACAGAAACACGATTTGTAGAACCAGATACAATTTTTGTAGCAGATTCAATAAAACAAATAAACATTCCGGTTGTTATATTAATTGGACGTTATACTTTTTCGGCAGCAGAGGACTTTCTGGTGAATATGTATGAGATTCCTGGACGACCACTATTTATAGGACAGGAAACAGGTGGTTCTACTGGTTCACCACTTGTAATTCAAGGTTTACCTAAGGAGGGTATTGGTAGAATATGTACACGTAGAGTATGTTTCCCATATAGTCATAAACCATTCGTAAATCAAGGTATAGTTCCAGATGTTGAGATTAAGGAAGATATTGATGATATAATAAATGGAACAGATATAGTTTTAGAAAAAGCAATAAAACTTCTAGGTGATAAATTCTCATAAATTTTCTTTTATAATACTAAAACTTAAAGGATATTTTATATGTAGGGTTTGATTTAAGCCTGTAAAATAAGAAATTAAATTGGTAACTATACAATTCAATTAAGAAGGAACAAAATTGAATCGACTAGAATTACTGCTAATGATTTATCTGCAACAAATGCATTTATAAGCGGATTAGAAGCAGGTCGATCTGTATATTCAAAAGAAAACGTAAATCGCAGGACACAACAAACGAAAAAATGTTGCTTTTTCAGAACTTGATGACTGGATGAGCGAATTTTACGCTTTTTCTAAGATTACACTAGAAGATAATATTCAATTACATGAATAATTAAGAGTAATTGTAAGGAAATAATAACCCCAACCTTATTACAAACACATTGGTAAGCCTACTCAAATCAACCCACAACCAAAGGCTTACCAAAGTGTTTGTAATCCTACCTATTTTGCCGGTACGGCAATAAGTAATCCCATCCCAAATACTAATTTTTTAGTCTTTCATGGATACTTAATCACCAAACTGACAAGTATTGTGGTATTTATGCCCAACTTATAACATTGGGTCAAACTACATGCGGGGTTTAGGTGGTTTTTTGACAAATTTGGTTATCTTTAACTTTGGTTAACGGGTGATAATGAAACAGGGCGGCAAACCCGCCCAAAATTTAACAGCGGACCGTTGTACGGCATACTTTTTCAGAAAAGGTAAACTGCTTCTCATTTTTTTTAGTTCGTAAATCAAGAATCATTTATAACTGTTTGATTGCTTCTGCAAGTAGGTAATTTTATCTCATCTTGACAATGAAATTATTAATACTATCCTGAGCAGTTTGAAAGAGTTTTTATTTGAGATTGGTTTGGTTTTAATGACAGTAAAAATTAGTATTCCAACGCGCTTTTTGCAGCTTTCAGCTGCATTTGTTATTTACTAAAACACATTTGCTCCGCTTCGCTTCGCAAACGAGTTTTAGTTTGAATACTTTAAAAAAATAGTTATAAAAAAAGGAGTACTACACATTAAACTTTCATAACTTTAGAAAAAAAATAATGAAAAGTATTGATCAGGAGAAATGGAATTCGTTAAAACGTGAGTTGACTCGTTTATTTTTTATTGGAGTTGGTGTGTTTCTTTTCATATTATTTTTCCAACCATTTCCTTTAGAAGCTTTGGATTATAACAACAGATTATTATATGTAACTGGCTTTGGAATTATTACATTTCTTCTTGGATTTAAAGTGCTGGTTCTATTTCAATTTATTTTTCCTAAATGGTTCCGTGTAAATGAGTGGGAGTTAATGCCTCCTTTTATATTAAGTGTTGTATTGTTAATTTTTACTGTAACGGCTTACTCTTTCTATATTAGATACGTTGGGAATACAGTTTTAACACTTTATATTCTTTTTAAGATTTTTTTAGTATGCCTTTTGCCAATTATCATTTTAGGGATTTTATATAAAAATAAATCATTGGAGATGATAATTAGTGTATTACAAAAACAAAATAAGGATTACTTCAAGCGAATGAAAGAATTTGAAAAAAACGGCAGCAATGAGAAAATTGAAATAATTTCTGAAAATAAATTTGAAAACTTTAAGGTTTGCTACAAAGATATAATTGCTATCAAATCAGCTGATAATTACATAAAAGTTTATATAATTAGAAATAATGTGGTTGAAATGAAAATAATAAGAAATACCTTAAAAAATATAGAATCACAATTAATAAAAAGGAGAGAGTTCATTCGATGTCACCGAACAAGTGTTGTGAATGTAGAATATGTTAATAAATTGGTAAAAAACTATAGTGGTTATAGCTTAGAAATAAATGAGTTAAAAGAAAATATTCCTGTTTCCAGACAATACTTAATAATTGTTAAAGAAGCTCTTTCTGAATTATAAATATATTTGTTGTTCGCCCCAAAATATGTGTGTTCACCCCAAAAAAGACAGGTTCTCCACTTTACAGGTACCATACAACCCAATTGTTTAATTTGTGTTAATTATAACGGTATATTGCAACTAAACCAATCTTATATTATTATGACAAATGTTGTTGATTTGTATTGCGAATTTCCTGCTGTTCTAAGAAGACCAATGTGGAGAGTATGGCACAATTTACTAATACGTTTTGATAAAGATAGTACAGTAAATTTTATGAATTATGGTTACGCAGGGTTAAACGGCGATGCTAAATTGGAATTAGATAAAAACGACGAAGAGAATCGTTATTGTATTCAATTATATGATCAGGTTGTAAATAGTGTTGACCTGGAAAATAAAAAGGTAATTGAAATAGGTTCAGGTAGAGGTGGTGGCGCCAGTTATATTAGTCGTTACTATAAACCAATTAAATATGTTGGAGTGGATATTTCTTCTGGAGTAATTAATTTTTGTAATGAAAATTACAAAGTTCCGGGTTTATCATTTATACAAGGTAAAGCCGAAAAAATACCTTTTGTGAACGATTCATTTGATGCGGTTGTGAACGTAGAATCTGCTCGATGCTATAGTGATATTAAAGTTTTTTTTAACGAAGTTCATAGAATATTACATCAAGATGGACACTTCTTATTTGCTGATATGATTGAACCTGATAAAGTTGGAAAAATAAAAACTGATCTTGTTTCAAGCGGATTTCAAATTAAATCAGAAAAAGACATTACAAGAAACGTAGCTAAAGGATTAGAGTTTGATACTGAACGCAGAGAGAAACAAATACAGAAAAAAGTCCCTGGCTTTTTAAGAAAATCATTTGAGAAATTTGCTGGCACAAAAGGATCTACACGTTATGATTCCTTTTCAAACGGACAATTTCAATATTGGATATTTGTTTTAACCAAAAACTAATTAATCTGTATAATAATTTTTGTTTTAAATAAAGGAAGACTTGATTAATTTGAAGATTGTTTTCCTTTATTTATTTTAACCTAATTTTGAAAAACTTGATTTAAAAGCAGTTATTTGGAAAGTTTTACTTTTACTGCTGTTAATCCTTTTGTACCTTTTTCAACCTCGTAAGTTACTTTATTTTGTTCTGATATAGAATCAATTGTATTATTGATATGTACAAAAGAGCTTTCTTTGGTTTCATTATCTTTTATAAAGCCGTATCCTTTTGAATCGTTGTAATAAGATACTACACCAGTTCTAATTGGATCAATAATTTCATCTTCTTTCTTTGGGACTCCAACTTCAATATCTTTTAATTTAATATCTTTCTTTTTACTTGGGTCAGGTGGAATAGAAGTAATCATACCATTTTCATCGACATAAGCAATCATATCATCTAAACTGCTTTTTTTATCTATTTCTTTACGTTCTAATCTCTTTTTATCTTTTTCTTTTCTCTTTTTTTCCTTTTTATTTCTTACTTCTCTTTTTTGAAATGTTTCTTGTGATCTACCCATAAAGTATTCTTAAATTTTAAGATTTAATAATTGTATAATGATAAGTTCTCTTTTAAAAGTGATTTTAATTTGATTAAACTTTTACTCTTGATTTGTCTAATGCGTTCTGCCGACATTTGAAATTCATCAGCAATATCGTGTAAGGAATATTTTTTTGTATTGTTTAAACCGTATACCTTTGTTATGATATTGGCTTCCCTATGTGATAGTTTCATTAAAGCCCTGTTGATATTTGAAGCTATAGACTCTTGAATTAACTTGCTATCAGTTGCTGGAATGTTTTCTGTCTGAATAACATCCAATAATGAAAAATCATTTTCGGAATCATTAGATAAAGGCATGTCATATGATACAGGTCTTTTCTTTATTGTATTTGCAACGAATACATCATGTTTATCTAATTCTAAAAAATCGGCAATTTCATCATCGCTGGGATCACGTTCATATTCTTGTTCAAGATAAGGTATAGCCTTTGAGATTTTATTTATTGATGAATGCCTGTTTAATGGTAAACGAATAGTTCGAGTTTGTTCTGCAATTGCTTGGATTATGGCTTGCCTAATCCACCAAACAGCATATGAGATAAATTTAAAGCCTCGTGTTTCATCAAATCGCTTTGCCGCTCTAACCAATCCCAAATTTCCTTCATTTATTAAATCTGAAAATGATAAACCTTGATTTTGGTACTGTTTTGCTACGGAAACTACAAACCGCAAATTGGCAACAACCAATTTATCAAGAGCAATTTGATCTCCAATTTTTATACGTATCGTTAATTCTGTTTCTTCGTCGGCAGAGATCATTGGAAACTTACTTATGTCTTGAAAATATCTATTTATAGATTCTCCTGAACGATGAGTAATTTGTTGTTTAATTTTTAACTGCCGCATTTTTTTAGATATAAAAATACCAATCCAAATTATCTATTCGGATTGGTATTAATTGATAGTAATTTAAGCCACTTTTACATTAATGGCTGATAGTCCTTTTTCGCCTTCTTTTGTTTCAAAAACAACTTCTTGACCATCTTGTAAATCTGTGTATGAATTCTCAAGACCTGAACGGTGAACAAAAATATCTTCACCTTTTTCGTTTTCAATAAATCCAAATCCTTTGGTTCTATTGTACCATTTAACTTTTCCTTTTAACATAATATATTAATATTGTTTTCTAGGTCTAGCCTCATTAACTACTATTTCTCTACTTTCAAAAGTAGCACCATGAAGATCTTCAATTGCATTTTTTGCTTCAGAAGTATCTTCCATTGTTACAAATCCAAATCCTTTGCTTCTTCCATTGAATTTGTCAGTAATAATTCTTGCAGAACCAACGGTTCCATAATCTTCGAATATCCTTTCCAGGTCATTCTCTTGAACCTTATAATCAAGGTTCCCCACATAAATGTTCATGTTTAAATAATTTAATTTGTTTAGTAATAGTCAGGTAGTCTTTCTAATATATTTACCATAAGATGTATCAGTATTATGTTCTAATTGTGATAATCCTGTAGCGAAAAACTTTAGCAGAACCTCCTATTATTTTTAAAATAGATCTAAAAAGGTGAGTAGTGTTGAACTAATAATGAAGTATTAGTAAATAGCTCGCGTTCTCAAAACTAAATCTTGGCAAATGTATGCATTATATTTGATAAACACACTATAAATTAAAAGTTTTTGATTTTTAATTACTTATAAAATGGAAACCTATTATTACTGCATGTTTATTTCATGACATTTTTTACACATATAACGTAAAATATAATTTTCATTTAAACAATTTGCAGCACTGTAACAAATTGTTTAAACTTTCATTGTTTTAATAATATCAAGTTTACAATGGTTTTTTAATATTGTATATTTGTAATTAACGAAACGTTAGATTATTATTAAGTGATAAATGAAACTATATATTAGAAATATGGTATGTATACGCTGCCAAATGGTAGTAAAGTCGGAGTTGGAAAAACTCGGATTACATCATATTTATGTTAAAATTGGAGAAGCTAATATTATAGAAGATATCAAGCCAGGTCAGATAAAACAACTAGATAAAGAATTGAAAAAGTGGGGTTTAGAATTAATGGACAATAAAAAGAGTATACTTGTCGAAAAGATAAAGGGCTCAATTATAGAGTTAGTGCATTATACTGATGAGCAAATAAAAGTAAATTTATCTGATTACCTAAGTGAAAAGCTTAATTATGATTACACGTATCTTGCAAATTTATTTGCAGAAGTAAAAGGAACTACTATCGAGAAATTTTATATTGCTCATAAAATTGAAAAAGTTAAAGAGCTTATTATTTATGACGAACTAAATTTGTCAGAAATAGCCTATAAAATGCATTATAGTAGTGTGGCACATCTTTCAAATCAGTTTAAAAAACACACAGGTTTAACTCCATCTCACTTCAAAGCCTTAAAAGATCGACGAAGAACATCGCTTAATGATGTGTGAATCTTATAAAACATTCTAAGAATATTGTAATCCCTATTTATGAATCATGTTGTAATTTTGGAGAAAAGAAATAGTTTCTGAACTAATAATGTTCTCTTCAAATTCATTAAGAATTTTATAAGTTGTTTTTTGAATTAAAAGCATACTAATTATAGATGAAAGTTCTACTTATATATCCTGTTTGTCCGGACTCTTATTGGAGTTTTAAATATGCTTTAAAGTTTATTTTCAAAAAAGCTGCAATTCCTCCATTGGGATTAATTACAGTATCAGCAATGCTGCCTTCCTCATGGAAGAAAAAGCTGGTAGATATGAATGTATCAAAACTTAGTGAAAAAGATATTATTTGGGCTGATTATATTTTTATTGGTGCAATGTATATTCAAAAAAGATCGGTAGACGAAGTAATAAAGCTTTGTCAAAAATACCATAAAAAGATTGTTGCCGGCGGACCATATTTTACTCAGGAATTTAAGAACTTTCCGCATATTGATCATTTGGTTTTAAATGAAGCTGAAATTACTTTGCCCTTATTCTTAGAAGATTTACAGTGTGGTAAAGCAAAACGAATTTATAAAACCAACGAATTTGCTGACCTTTCTAAAACTCCGACTCCTGATTATCATCTGCTGAAAAGAAATAAGTATGCCTATATGAATGTACAGGTTTCACGTGGATGCCCTTTTTCATGCAATTTTTGCGAAATTACTGCTTTATTTGGAAGAAAGGTAAGAATGAAGAGTTCAGTTCAGGTTAATAATGAGTTACAAGCTTTATATAATCTTAAATGGCGTGGATCAGTTTTTATTGTTGATGACAACTTTATTGGAAATAAGAATAAAGTAAAAGAGAACTTACTTCCAAGTATGAAAAAATGGATGAAACTCCATAAATACCCCTTTGTGTTTAATACTGAAACTTCAATTAATATTGCTGATGATGAAGAATTAATGTCTCTTATGACTGAAGCAGGATTTAACTCAACATTTATTGGGATTGAAACTCCTGAAGAAGAATCTTTACTCGAATGCAATAAATTACAAAACAAAAACCGTAATTTACTTGAGAGTGTAAAAAAGATACAAAGAGCAGGCTTGCAAGTTTCAGGTGGTTTTATTGTGGGTTTTGATTCGGATTCACCTTCTGTTTTTCAACGACAGATAGATTTTATTCAGCAAAGTGGAATTGTTTCGGCAATGGTTGGCTTATTAAATGCACCAAAGAACACTAAATTATATCAACAATTAAAATCAGAAAATAGATTAATAAAACAAGCTTCGGGGAATAATACTGATTTATCAATGAATTTTATTCCTAAAATGAACTATCACGATCTTATTGCTGGCTATAAAAAGATCATAGCAGAAATATATTCAACTAAACCTTATTATAAAAGGGTGCGGCTTCTATTATCAAATTACAATAATAAAAGCAAGTGTCAAACTAAAGTTAGTTTTAAACTTTTATTGAGCGCCTTAAAATCAGTATTCATTATCGGTTTTTTTAATAAGGGCAGAATCGAATATTGGAAATTAATATTTTGGACATTGATAAAACAACCGACTTTAATAATTGATGCAATAACATTTACTGTTTTCGGATATCATTACAGAAAGGTTTTTGGCATAAGCAAATAGGCTCAGAAATGTATGAATCATGTAAGTCATATAATTAATTGTGTAACGCTTTCCGATCTTATATGCATTATCTTTATCAGTAACTGATATAAGAATCATGCAAGAACATGAAATAGAAAAAGCCAAAACACATATTTTAATAGAAATAATTGAGTATGTGCCTAAATCGGTGGTTTCTAAAACCATTATACGAAAAACAACCGGAAATGTAAGCGTTGTTGCCATTGATACTGGGGAAATCCTTGCTGAAAAAATTTCACCATTCGATACTTTTATTCAAATTATAGATGGCAATGCCGAAGTGGTGATCGATGAAGATTCTAACAAACTTATAACTGGAGAAGCAATTATAATACCTGCTCATACTTCCCATGTAGTAAAAGCAAATGAGCGTTTTAAAATGATTTCCACAATTATAAAAAGTGGATATAATGAAGCTATTTTTTGATACTTCAATATTGTATTTAAAATGACTGATACACAAAAGATACAATGAGAAATAAAAACTCAAATAAAACTAAGAATAAAGATTCTAAAACATCTGATGAAAACTCAAAAAAGAAGTTTTTAGATGAGTATTTTAAGCAATTACAAAATGACCATGATGCTAAGATTGATAGTATAATTGAAAAGAACAAAAAGCTTTTAGCTATTCTGGCACATGATATTAGAGGCCCGATGGGATTAGTTGTGGGGCATTTACGTTTATTAAAAAATAGAATTAATAACTATAATGAGAATGAGACTAAAGAAGGAATTGAAAATGCATTAAAATCTGCAGAGAAATCTTTCTTATTACTTGAAAATCTTCTAAACTGGGCAACCACTGAAAATAATACTAAAACATTTCAGCAGGAATATATTGATTTAAAATTATTAATTCAAGATGAATTGGAAAATATAAATTCTTTTGCTCATAAAAGACAAATTAATATTTATTTAAAAGATTTCCTGAATACTGAAATATTTGTTGATGCTAATATGATTAAAACCTTATTTAGAAATATTTTGCATAATGCTATAAAAAATACCTTCATAAAGGGTGAAATAATAATTAGTATAATCAAACAAACAGAATTTGTTGAAATTTCGATTAAAGATAATGGAATAGGAATAAAAGAAGAAAACCTTAAATCTCTATTTAGGGCTAAAAGTGACGATCCTAATCCAAATAAAAGTAAAAAGAATGGTAAGGGATTTGGATTAGTTTTTTGTAAAGAGATAATCGATTTACACAAAGGGAAAATAGGAGTAACTAGCGAGAGAGGAACAGGAAGCGAATTCAAATTTACGTTGCCCTTAGGTCCAATCTAGAAATGCAAAATTTCATATATAATAATGATTAAAAACAAATACTATGACAAAAAGTAAAGGTGGAAATCCTAAAAATGATAAAAAAGTTCCAGCTAAAAATTTGAAAGAAAAAAGGGCAGCAAAAGCTGCTAAAAGAGCAGAAAAAAATAGAGCTAGCGAAGCATAAAAGTGTTTCTATTTTCTTATTAATAAAACCTTTGTAAATGAGTGATAAAAAAGCAAATAATTTTAGTTCACCTGATTTAAGCAAGTTGCAAGCTGTAATTGTCGATCATAGAACAACAATATATATTCCTTTAGGTGCTGATAAGGTAAAAGCGAAGAGTCGATATTTGTATCAAATGAATAGCAAGTATAGTAGGTAAATATAATTATGGCAATACTAGTATTGTATATTTTCACAATACAATGTGGATTATTATACCTATTTAAATGGATAAACTTATGAAATTATGAAACTAGCTTTTATTGGAACCTACCCACCACGCGAATGCGGCATTGGTACATTTACACATAATCTTTTTAAATCGATGTTAGATGGCGATGAAATCCATGGTAGCACAAATGAAAGTTTTTTAGTGACATTAAACGATAACGACATTAATTATAGATACCCGGAAGAAGTAAAGCTAACTATTAGACAAAACCATCAGAGAGATTATTTAAATGCTACTAAATTTATTAATTTGAGTGGTGCCGACCTTTGTATCCTGGAACATGAATTTGGTATTTTTGGTGGCCAAAACGGAATTTATATTCTCCCTATGTTACATCGTTTGGAGATTCCACTTATTGTAACATTGCATACGATACTCAAAAACCCTTCGTATAACGAAAAGGCTGTGTTACAAGAAATTTGTAAAATGGCAAATCGTATTGTTGTAATGAGTCATAAAGCAATAGAACTTTTGATTAGTATTTACGATGTTCCCAAAGAAAAAATCTCTTTTATCGAACATGGAGTGCCAGATATTCAATTTAGTCCAGAGCTGTCAAAAAAAGAATTTAAGCTTGAACATAAGAAAGTGATTCTTACATTTGGTTTTGTTGGGCGCAATAAAGGTATTGAAACAGTTATTAAAGCATTACCTGATGTTATAAAAAAGCATCCTAATGTAATGTATATTGTTTTAGGGAAAACACATCCTAATGTACTACGCCATTCTGGCGAAGAATACCGGATTTTTTTAATGCGTTTAGTTAAAAATCTTCATCTTGAAAAACATGTTATATTTTTAAATGAGTTTATAGATGAGCAATATTTGTTCAAATATTTATATGCTTGCGATATATACATAACTCCTTATTTAAACGAAGCGCAAATTACAAGCGGAACTCTTTCATATGCTATTGGAGTAGGAGCAGCGGTAATATCAACACCTTATTGGCATGCAGCTGAATTATTAGACAACGGAAGAGGAAGATTATTTGACTTCAATGATTCAGAAAGTCTTTCTCTAATGTTAACAGATCTTTTAGATAATCCAAAAGAATTAAATGAGCTTAAAAGAAAAGCTTATGATTATGGACGCAAAATTACCTGGCCAAAAACAGGAGAAAAATATGTTAATCTTGCATTAGATATTTTAAAGGAAGATCCACAGGTCATTAAAAAGAAAGAAACAGTTCTCGACTTCCTAATTTTGCCTCCTTTTTCTTTGGTGCATATTAACCGTCTTACAGATGATACCGGTATTATTCAACATGCCAAATTTGGTATTCCTAATTTAAAGGAAGGTTATTGCCTGGATGACAACGCGCGAGCCTTACTAATGGTTTTAATGGCTTACAGGCAAATTAAAAATAATCGGGCACTTGAGTTGTCGCCTGTTTATTTAAGTTACATTCATTACATGCAAAATGCTGATGGCACATTTCGAAATTTCCTGAGTTTTAGCCGGCAATTTCTGGATGAAATTGGATCTGAAGATTCTTTCGGGAGAACCATCTGGGCATTAGGCTATCTGTTAGCATATGCGCCCAATGATGCTTATTATCAAACCGGAAAGTTAATGTTTTTTAATGCATCACCTAATTTCGAAAAATTACAATCAATCAGAAGTATTGCCAATACAATGATAGGTATATGCTATTATCTGAAAAGCAATCCTTCCGACGATTCTATGACAGAAAGACTTCGCAATATGGCACATGTTCTGATTAAACATTATCGTAACAATGAAACTAAAGATTGGAAATGGTTTGAATCTTTGTTGGCCTACGACAATGGAATTTTACCTTTAGCACTATTACATGCTGCAAAAATTCTTAATGATAATGAAATTACCAAGGTTGCGATTGAATCGATGGATTTTCTGACTAAACACACACTTATAGATAATTATCTTTCAATTATTGGTAATGAAGAATGGTATGTAAAAGATGGAACCCGTTCGGTTTTTGCTCAGCAACCGGTCGATGCTATGGCTATGATTTTAATGTATCATCAGGCTTACATCCTTACCAAGGATAAAGAATACATAAATAAATTATATACTTCATTTTTATGGTTTTTAGGTGAGAATGATTTGAGAATTAGCTTGTATGATTTTGAAACTAAAGGTTGTTGCGATGGTTTTGAAATAGGAGGAGTTAATCGTAACCAGGGAGCTGAAAGTTCATTGGCTTATTTAATTTCTCATTTAACCGTATTACAAGCTTATGAAGAATTTCATGACTAAGAATAGTAATAAAAAATCCCGTTTTTAACGGGATTTAAGAATACTATAATTAAATACTTAAGCAAGTTTAACGTTTACTGCATTTAATCCTTTTTTACCTTTCTCCAGCTCAAAAATAACTTCGTCATTCTCTTTTATACTTTCTTTTAAACCATCTGAATGTACATAATATTCATTGGTTGAATTTGAGTCTTTAATGAATCCAAATCCTTTGGATTCATTGAAAAATTTTACTGTTCCTTTGCTCATAATATTGATATTAATTAAATGAAAGCTAGTTATTATGATGTTAAAACTAACTCTATTGTGATTACTGAATATTTTTTTTTGTTATTTTTTCTTTAAAAATTACATACTTCTCTGATAATTGTTTGTTGAATAAGAGTCTTACTACAATAATAAATATTGCTACAAAGAGCAGCATATTAATAACCCCTGATGTATTAAAACCAAAGAAGATAATTGCCCAGATAATGATTAATAATCCTGCTATGACATATAAGGCGTTTTTCATGATTAATAATTTTGTTTGTTAAAAATGTTTAATTCGATATATTTTTTTTGTTGGTATAATTAATACCGGAATTTTAGAATTCATTAATACTTTTTCTGTAACACTGACAATTGCTATATTTTCGAACCATTTTCTACTATGCTCCCATTATTATAAGGTAAGCTTTAACTTCTTGAACTGTTTTTAATAGTGAATCTGCAGAATCACCTTCCTTAACTATTGTTTCTATATTTGTATTCCCTAAATATTCTTTTGATTTATTTAGAAACTCTTGAGATTAGTATTTTTCTCATCTCAAAGATGTTTTTGTTGATTAATAATTCTACAAAAGAGTTTAATTGAATCTTAACTCTACTTATTTTTTAACAGTAAAGTTTTTAAGAGCTGTTCCAAGATTATTTAGATCACTATTGAGTTCGTTTTTAAAAGACTTCCATTGGTCTTTTTTTTCTAGCTTAAAATCATTTAATTTCTTTTTTAATTCAGATCCTTTTTGTTCCAATTCTTTTACTTTTTCTTGATACCTTGCTTGATCTTTTTCAATATTATTTTCAATTTTGACTTTAAGTTGAGCAATTCTTTCTTCAATAGAAGCAATCTTTTGTTCAGAGTCTTTTTTAAATTGTTGTATAGAATCTTTTATTTCTTTTGGTATTTCGTGCATGGCTTCAGATGCTGCAGCCTTTGTTTCTTTTGCTTTTGTTCGCACTTTATCCATTTTTTCTTTCATGATGATTTTTTTAAATTGGATTATAAACCTTTACTTTTATCTGTTAAGCTGAAACTATAGCAGAACTCTGCCAACTAGTAACATCTTAAATCATTAGAAATGTAGGTTTTATTAGTTTTATTAAAAACTAGGAACTATTTTTTTGATAATTTTCTATCAAAAAGTACTCTTATAAGTACAATAATTCCAGCTATTATTAATAGAGCATGTACAAATGCAGATGCATTAAAACTGAAAAAAATAATGCCCCAAATTATTACTAACAATCCGGCTATTATATAAAGTAAATTTTTCATGACAATTTTATTAATTAGTTAATTTTTTAAATATTCTTTTATGATAAGACTCATAAAAAAAAGGAGAAAGGTCCAATATTGCTATTGGACAATTGATTTTATTAATCTTTAACTACAAAATTTTTCAATGCTGTCCCAAGATCATTCATGTCACCGCTGAATTCCTCTTTAAAAGCATCCCAATTTTCGGCTTGTTCTTCATTAAAATCACTCAATTTTCTTTTCAAATCGGTGTTTTTTTGTTCTAACTCAGCCAATTTCTTTTCAGATGTGGCTTTTATTTCTTTCTTTTCGGTTGCTATTTTAGATTTTAAATCAGCAATCTTTTGCTCATTAGTTTTAATCTTTTGCTCAGATTCTTTTTTAAACTGTATAATTGAATCTTTAATTGCCTGGTTAAGTTCCTGTTTAGCCTCCACAACATTTTCCTTTGCCTGTTTAACTTTTCCTCCAGATAACTGGCAGCTAATTAGTGTTGTTCCTGCAATAAATATACTTATGGCAAAAATTAAAATTGTTTTTTTCATGATATTCCTTAATTTTTTTCAAGTAAAACTATTTTTACTATAATACAAAGGTATAACTCTCAAGTATGAAACACGTTACACAACTCTGATAATAAGTTACATCTTTCACACTTTAGCCTAACATGAATGATATACAAATCAATAATAGGGAGTATTAGTCTACCATTTTCTTTTAGCTACAAACAATCCAATAACAAAGCCAATTGCTACACTAATAAGTATCTGTGGCCAATTCAATTCTACATAAATTGAAGAATTCTCATTATGCATCATTCCCCCTCCAAGCAGAATTATGATAATTACAATAATTGCAATGGAAATTACATAAACTATGGTTTGTTTTTAACTCTTTTTCCCATTTTACTCTGATTTTTGCCTTCTAAACGAATTAGGCATGATATAATACGAAGTTAGGGTTAATTGAAAAGGAAAGCCTTACATAAATATGAGAATAGCTTGCATTATTCTCATGTTATAGTGTAACCATATCAGTTTAATGTATCCTAATTTTATTAGTTCGAATCTTTTAATGCCGCTATAAGTTCTTTTAAGTTAACAGTTGCATAAGTGGATGCATAATCTGACATGGCATAAGGTAATATCAAATCATTATTGTGAATCATTGATCCACAGGAGTAAACCACATTAGGGACATATCCTTCTCGTTCATCAGTATTGGAAATTAACAAAGGAGATTTAAGTCTACCAATTTCTTTTTCCGGGTTCTCAAGATCAAACAACGATGCCCCGAGAACATACTCTCGTACAGGACCAACTCCGTGGGTAATTACTAACCACCCCTCGCTGGTTTCAATGGGAGAGCCACAATTTCCTATTTGAACAAATTCCCATGAAAATTTAGGTCTTTGCAGTAATTTTGCTTCACGCCAAATAGAAATTTGATCCGAAAAAGCAATGTAATTATTGTATCCATCAAGACGACAGAGCATAGCGTATTTTCCATTTATCTTTCTTGGAAATAATGCCATCCCTTTATTTTGTGCAATTTCGCCATGGACAGGAATTATTTTAAAATGATAGAAATCTTTAGTAGAAAGCATTTTAGGTAATATTCTAGAGCCATCGTAAGCAGTATAGGTAGCATAATAAGTTACTTCATTTTTTTTATCCATAAACTTTACGAAACGGGCATCTTCAATCCCATTCTTTTCATTTACTGATACCGGGAAAATTACCCTTTCGGAGATATTGGTATCTAAAGAAAAATCGAGCTCATAATGCGAAGAAGCAAGCCACATGATTTGATTGAAAAGCAATTCTTTATCAGAAGCCAGGTGAATAGTTTTTCTGGCTTCTTCAATGCATTTTCGAAGCTCGCCATAAGTGAAATGTTCATTGAGTTTATCCAAAACCAGATCTGACGGAATTATGGTATGAAAACTCTGCATTTCATCCAATTTACTTTTAAAAGTTTTCTTAGTATAAATATGATGTTTTATTTGTCTTGCCTCTTCAAGCATATTTCCAACAGGTTCAACTAAAAGATCACTATTTTTATCCAATATTCCAGTACGGAAAACAATCGAAGAAATATGTCCTTCGCCGGTTGCTCTGAAACTAATAATTACTCTTTTTTCATTATTACGTATTCCAGATTGATCGGGATGTTCAATCATTGAAGGGTTAAAAAAGGCTGCAGCTTCAATTGAGTATTCCATGGTAAAATAGGAACCAATTAAAATCTTTTGTGAATAATCCAAGGTATCAGGATCTATGTTTATTTGTTTTAATATGTGGGTGATTTTATCAAAATGTCGTTCGAAAATTTTTGAGATATTTCGATGGCGCATAGAATAATCGTTTAAAATTGAATTTAATGAAAGAGCTACGTTATCTTTTGTCATACCTAGTACTAAACGTATAGTATTAATTGCTCTTTCGTTATTTGTGTAAAGGAAACGCGCAATTACTCTTGTAGAATCCGGGATAAAACTTATATCATTTCTGTTAATAGTTATTTGCATTAGTTTATTTTATTTAAGATTATAGAGAAACTTTCATACGCCTACTTTTTTATATCTAGCATCAAGAATAACACATGTGGGCTTATTAGTTAATCTTAAATGATGAGATGTATATTCGTGAATTATTCCCGACTAGATATTTCTAACTGTAGTTGATTATATATAATTAAATGAAATACTTTTTTCAATAGCACAAGCCTTTTATTAATGATATTTTTACACTTGTAATGTGATTTTCTTCCTTATAGACTTCATTTTTCCACTTCAAATGATTTAATTTTAATCCATCTAAATTCTTGAGTAAATCACTGTTCCATTTCTTAACTTGTTTTAAGTCTTTCGAACCATAGCTAAAGTAGAGTTTTACTTTATGTTTTATTTTATTATCTATTTGTTTATAAACTTTGGGATTAACCATATTTATTAAAGGAGTGGGGCTCGAAGCAATATATTTATCAAATGTATCCATTTGTTTAATTAAAGTATAAATTGCAAACCCTCCGGCATACGAATGTCCAAATAATATTCTTTGATCTATTATTAAATCTGCTTCAATTTTCGGGATTAACTCATTAATTATAAAATCAAGGAACTTGTTTGGTTCTTTTTTTGGAAGCATGTCTCTTCTGCGGTTTTTATTTACTATCCCAATTACTATTAATGATTTACTAAATTGTTCCTTTAATATAAGTTCATATCTGTTGCTCGATGATTCTCCATCGAGCATGTAAAGTATTGAAACAGAATCTGCCTGGTTTATAGTTCCAGGTATGAAAACTAACACTTCTCTTTTTTCATTTAGAACTTCAGAGTTTATAGTAACCGTGTCAATGTAATAATCTATTGCATTTGCTGTAATTGATATAAATATTACTAATATGGTTAACACTTTCTTCATATAATCATTCCCTTTTCATTATTGGTATAACTAATGTAGGTATTAAAGAAGTATTTAAAATCTCTTGTGTAGTGCTGCCAATTACTTTATTCTCTGACCAATTTCTACTTTGAGAACCTATAATAATAAGATCGGCATTTAATTCTTTCGCAGTTTCAATTATTATAGTATTGGATTTACCTTTCTTTACTAAAGTATGTATTTTTTTCCCCCCAAGATGAAATTTTATATTTTCTAGAAAGTCATATGCTAACTCTTCTGCAGCAATTTGTTTCTCTGCGCGTTTTGTATTAATATTCATATGACCTGCAAAGAAGCCTTTTATTACAATATTGCCTACACTAGAATAAATGTCTAAATTAGATATTGAATGAAGAAATATTATTTCTGCATTCATATCTTTTGCTATTAAAAATCCAGTTTCAGCAACTTTTAAAGCACTAGTATCATAATCAAGAGCAATTAAAATATTTTTCATTAGTCTGAAAAGTTATTTGGTTAACTGTTTTTTATTTAAAAGAAATCTAATAAATATAACTACTCCTGCTAAAAGCAGAATAACATGAACTGTTGCAGAAGTATCAAAGCTTATGACAATTATGCCCCATATAATTATGAGTAAAACGGCTATAATATATAGTAAGTTTTTCATGATATTATTTTTTAATTAATAAACATAAATTATAATGATCAAGTTATGTATTTTAATTACTATATGTGTTACAATACTTTGATTATAAGTTATAACATTCTCACATTTGTATTAATAATGGTTTTATGAAAAATAGTTTGAATGCAATTAGAACTGAAAAACTTCTGGTTTCCTGGAAGTTTTTTATTGTCAGTAAGCCCGACTGAGTTCAAAAGCCGAAAAGTTATATTTCTTAATCTCGTGTAATTATCTGTTAGCCCGAGCTATATGCTTTTCTTTATTTCTAACGTAAATTAACTTAGACTTCCCTCTTTGACTTTCTCTTTGCTCAATTTCAAATTTGCCAATTGAATGGATTAAAGGTGTCAACTTTTGAAAACCATAGTTTCTAGGATCAAAGTTAGGTCGTTTCTTTTGTAATAAGCTTCCAACATCGCCTAAAAATGCCCACCCATCATCATCAGATAAGTCTGTAATTGTTGTTACTATTAATTTTATCTCATTTTGACTTATTTTATCAAATGTTTCCTTATCCAATTCCTTCTCATCCCCAGAAGCTTTTTCTTTTGTTTTGGTCTTCAGAATTTCAATGTATATAAATTTGTCACACGCTACAATAAATGGATTTGGAGTCTTTTTCTCACCAATTCCAATTACTTGCATACCAGCCTCTCTTAAACGAGTTGCTAATCTGGTAAAATCACTGTCACTTGATACGATACAAAATCCGCTCACTTTTTCTGAATATAAAATATCCATAGCATCAATTATCATCGCAGAATCTGTAGCATTCTTTCCTGATGTATAGCCATACTGTTGGATTGGAGTAATCGCATTTTCTAAAAGTATGTTTTTCCATTTAGATAAATTAGGTTTAGTCCAATCTCCATAAATTCTTTTAATAGTTGGATTACCATATTTAGTAATTTCTTCAATCATTTCTTTCACAAAAGTTGATGGTATATTATCACCATCAATTAATACAGCTAAATTTATATTCATTGGTTATAGTTAAGTTCAAATTTTATTTATCTATTGTTGAGATTTTAACTCTTATTAGAATTACGCATAACGATTGTGTATGCATTATTATTGTTATCCATCTTATTTAGTGGGTTAATAATAATTCTTTATAAGTTAGTATTAATTCTGTATTGTTCAAAACATATTTTTCTTCTTTAATATCGACATTTTCTGCAAATTACAATATATTATCTAGAAAAAAAATTAAAATAATTTAACAAACACTTTGGCAAGACAAGCTTGCCAAAAAGTTTGTAATCCAACCCAATTTTGCTGTAACCAGCAATAAAAAATCCCGACCTTAATACTATTTTTTAGTTTTTCATGTATAAGTTTTCACCAAACTGACAAGTATAGTGGCATGTGTCGAGTAGGTAAAGGGGAATTTCACCCCTAAACCTCTCTCAGAACCGTACGTGATACTCTCGCATCATACGGCTCTTCATGATGAAGACGCTCTAAGGCATGAATCCGTGTTTCCAGTGTTCAAACATACTGGGATATGCTCTTGCAATCCGCTGTAAATGCATGAAAACTTTTATCCATGGACTTCGCCAAAACTTTCGATACTTGTTGCGTACCCACTTAATAATACGGAAGTTTACCACTTTAAAGAGTTTCCACATTTCCGATTTTCGGAACTTTGAATAATACTGAATCCACCCCCTGATCTTGGGATTTAAAATCTCTGCTATTGCCGTTATCGAAACATCTACTCGGCGATGTATTTTAAGTTTTAATAACTCTTTACTTATCCCTGAGATGCTCCGTTGACTGATAGCTGGACTAAATCCCAACTTGATCTTGCCTCGCTCTTTTACGATACGGGGCTTGAAGGTAAATCCTAAGAAATCAAACTTCTGATAGCGAACCTTGAAAGGTGGCTAATGCTTCTGATTTCTTCGACAATAAACGATCTTGGACTTTTCGCTGTTTAACTCCAGTTTACAGTCTCTGAACCGTTGTTTTATCGTTTCCATCATTCGCAATGCCTGCTTGAAATGTTGACAATGTACAACAATATCATCGGCATACCTCTCAAATTCAATATCAGGATAGTGCTTCTTTATCCATTTATCAAACACAATATCCAGAAAGATATTGGCTAACACAGGGCTGATTACTCCGCCTTGTGGTGTGCCTTTTCCTTCCGTATGTTTAATCGTTCCGTCAGGTAGTTGCACAGGTGCTTTTAGCCAGCGTTCGCAATACATCAGGATATGTTTCCTGTTGGTATAGTGATTTAAGGCTGTCATTAGCAACTCATGGTCGATATTGTCGAAAAAGCCTTTGATATCTAAGTCGATTACCCAACTGTATTTCATACAATTGATTCGACATTGCTCTAAAGCTTCGTGTGCCGATTTGTTTGGACGATATCCAAACGAATTTCGACTGAACTGTTTATCTACAATAGTTTCCAACTCGGTTGCTATGACCTGTTGGGCTACCCTATCGGTTACTGTTGGAATACCTAAAGCGCGTTTCTTTCCGTTCGCCTTGGGTATTAACGTTTGACGTACTGCTTTTGGATAATAACTCCCGCTTGACATCCTGTTCCATATAGGATAAAGATACTTGCGTTTGTTAGTGTTCACATCACTTATCGTGATATAATCTACTCCTGCACTACCGCCATTGGCTTTCACTCTTCGGAAAGCTTCTTGTACTTGCAACCTCGTAATCGGTTGCGTCTTCTGTCCTTCTACAAAAATCATCCTTAAATTAATTTAAGTTGTTATACATATGAGAACCTTTCATGTGAAGCCCTTCGCTTGTGGGGTCATTACTCCCACTCTCTTGGGTATGGTCGCTACTATAGCTTCATCCGCCCCAAACCTGTATATCGCTACTTTCTGCATTTTTGCTTAACACTACAGCTTTGGTTCTCCTGTTCCTTGATAGAGCCTAAGTAAGAGTCTTGCCGTCTATATGCCGTATGCCATGTAGTCAGAAATCAGGTTACTTCTACACTCTTATCTCGCAAGGTGGCGCCCCTATTGTTTTTGGCATAATAAAAGTTACTTTCGACACGTCGATAACGGTTCATTTGCATTCAACTCTCCTACTCACACCATAGCTCGAATCTTTCCTACAACTGAAAGTTCTGCCTTTAACCTTGTCGCTCAGTACCATACCCTGAAGACACAGCACCACAAGGCGGTTTGGTAAATTCGCCTGATCGCCTTTACCGATAGTCCAATCCTTAAAACTTCAACTCTTGTGAGACTTCTATTCTTGCCTTATTCTAAGGAAATAGCTCGTTTCTGTATCCATCTTAAGCCTATCATCTCTATCAAAGTTATGTTACCATTTCAAAGACCTGTCCCGATTGTAACATCGGGAAACTTTTCTCCGTACCCTGTGGTAACGCAGGACACACCAGCCAATTTATAACATGCGTTCAGGTTCAATGCGGGGTTTTGGTAGTTTAGCATAGTTTCTTTACTTTTATATTTCATTATCAACGGGTGATAATGAAACAAGCTGAAACTCCCACGCAACTTAGTATGGCAGGACCGTTATGCTGTATAAATTCTTCTCGTAAAAATTTGACTTTTAAAAAAGATGTACTTATATTTGTACTTGAATAGTAACTTAAAAACGTAATGATATGTTAGCAGCAAATTATACAGAGTTTAGAACGAGACTAAAAAAGTTCCTTGACACTGTCGAATCTGATAATGAAACTTTAATTATAAAGCGTAGTTCTGGTAAAGGGACAGTAATGATTTCTTTGGATGAGTATAATTCAATAATGGAGACAGTTCATTTGTTAAGTTCAAAGGCTAATGCCGATAGACTATATGATTCTATTAGACAAATGAAAGCAGGAGATACCGTTAATGAAAAACTAATTGAAGAATAATGAGAATCATTTTTACTAAGAATTCATGGGAAGACTATACTTCTTGGTTGCATGAAGACAAGAAAATGGTTAAGAAAATTAATGACTTAATTAAAGATATCCAAAGAAACCCATTTGACGGGAAAGGAAAACCAGAACCACTAAAGTATGATTTGGCTGGATACTGGTCTCGTAGAATTGACAGAGAGCATAGATTGGTTTATCAGGCAGATGATAATGAAGTGAGAATTTATGCTTGTCGATATCATTACGAGAAATAGAAGAATTTACGTACCATAACTCGCCATCACAGGCCATACGGGGTTTTATTCGCCTAAAGTCTCATGAGACCGCTGCGCTTAGTTGGTAGTTTGCTGACTAAGTTTTATCTTAGTGTAGTTGTTTAACGGTGGACAATGAAACACTGCGGCGCAAACACAAAGACCGTTACTAACCATGCCGATTTTTAGCAGAAACCCAACCCAAAGCTTCGTTTTTTCAAATTGATAATGTTTATCATTCTGACTCATTCAACGTAAATTTGTTACGTTAAATCATTGAATTTAGCTTTCTACAGATTGATAATTGTTTCTAAAGGATAAAGGCAATATTCTGATAGTTTCTATTCAAAAACTACGTTCTGCTCTCCCACTCCATTCTAAATTTCTAAGCTCTTTATTCTTGGTTTGGTTAACCAACATTTGGTCTAAAGCTTTCTGACAGCTTTTGCCTTAACAGGCAATTTAATAAAACTATTGAGCTCAATAACTGTTTTTGACATAATCTAAGCTCAATAGTACAATTATTTCTTTACAACTTTACTCGGTTATATCCTTCTGAATTCGAAGAATATCATTTAAAGTGAGCATTTCCTTTATAATTGTTTTACGAACAAAATATGTAAATATTACCGCTCCAACAATGTACGACAGATCAATTAGTACTAGTATAGGAGTGCTAAAATATGTGCTAAATTCAGGTGTTAGCATGTAGAATCCAATGGTATAAAGTATAATAATGACAATTGTTACTGGTCCATTAATTCTTTTGCGAAATTTTACATACGACAAAGACGCATTGTTGGTATTTAAAGCAGATTCGCTTAAATCAACTTTCCTTGACAAATAAATGCTAAATAATTCGATGATAATTCTTAAGGCAAGACCTCCAACCATTAAGCCAGTCCCAATAAGACTGAGTATTCGATTAAATCGAGCTATATAGATAAAAAATGCTGAAATACCTACAAAAGTTATTAATAGAATTACTATTGTACTTATTTGCATTTTAATAGTACTTTTCAACTTCTTTTCTGCAATTCCAATAATTCTGTTAGTGTCTTCTGATTGCCCGTAATTTTTACTCTTGGCATCATTCCATATATTTTTTAAATTGTCTATTTGATCACTCATTTTCAAGTATTTTTTTTAGGTTTTTCTTTATTCTATGAATTTTTACCCTCAAATTGCCCTCGCTTATACCAATTACTTTAGATATTTCTTCATATTCGAGCTCGTCTAAAAGCATCATCATAATTAAACGGTCTACTTCGGCTAATTGGCCAATAGCCTTGTATAATGAATGATGATTACTTTCAATTTGTTGATCTGATTCATTAGATAGTTGTATGTGTTCTTGGTTAATAGAAATCTGATTTTTATCTTTTTTATCTCTGATGTATTTCAGGCATGTATTAACCGTTATGCGATATATCCATGTCTTATAACTTGAGTCACCTTTAAACTTTTTAAGTGCTTTCCAGGCATTGATAAAAACTTCCTGAGACAGATCTTTTGCTATATCAGTATCACCTTTCATAAACCCCAAGCACACTTGTAATACCATTGAGTTATAATCGCGGTGTATTGTTTCAAAGAGTTCTTTTTTATTTAACATGCAGCTCAAGGTATTTATTTACTTGTTTATATAACCATGTAGGTTGATCAAACATAATAAAATGTTTACTGTTTTCAATCAAAGCGAATTCTTTTTTTTCTAAATTAGAATATTGTTTCTCATAGGTTTCAATTATAGTCTCTTTATCAGGAACACATGCTCCAATAACAAGCGTATTGGTTTTAATATTCGTTAGCTTTTCTCTTAAATCAAGCTTTAATAAATCTGTAAATCCAAGAACATAGGTTTTTCTGTCTGCTTCAATCATCCATTTCATTATTAATTGAGCTTTCGATGGTTCATTTGTCATATTCCAAGACATACCCTGTGCCATTTGTTTAAAGGCAGAATCGGGCATGTTAAGCATCTGGTTATTATACGGACTATCATAGAAAAGGCTACTGGTAGGCACACCTGGCATCATCACTTCAAGCATGCACGGTATTGCATCTATCAGAATAAGACCTTTTACCTGCTCTGGTAATTCAGATGCCAAATCCATTGCTAAACTACCTCCCATACTATGTCCGATTAATGTGAGATTAGAAAGCTCATTTTTTCTAATGTATTCTAACAACTGGTTTTTAATTGGATCGTACCATGGTGTACCTATAGGTTCCAAACCGTTAAATCCAGCATAAGAAATTACATGGTTTTCATACGATCCATTCAGATTTTCTATAGTTTCATTCCACACTGAACCCGGAGAAGTAAAACCAGGTAAATAGATGATTGGATTTCCCTGTCCACTTTTTTCTGCATGTATTGCAGATTGACTAAAGGCTAATTGAGCTAAAAATAATAATGTTATTACAATTCCTGTTTTTTTCATGATTATTTGTTTTAGAATTTCTCCTTTGATCCATAAACCTGAAAATTGTTACAGGCATGTTTATTTTTTTAATAAAGATTCATAACTTTTGAATAATATCAGTGTTGATTTGGATTGAATTCTGTCTTTTCAGGTAGTTAATGCTAACAACTAATAGTAATAGAAAATTGATATGCTTGCAGTAAGCTACACACTAAGTTTCTTGCAAAACAGTTTGTAATCCTCCCGAAAGCTTTCGGGACTAATTTTGCTGTTATCAGCAATAAGATTTGCCATTTCAAAACAAATTTGTTTTAGTTTTCATGGTTAGTCCTGTAACTAACTTAACAAGTATGGTGGCTTATGCACACAATTTGTAACACCCGTTCAACGTACATTTGGGTTTTTTGGTGGTATGATGATAAAAGTGTAAGTTTGTGTTTGTTCAGTGTTATTTGACAAAAAAGTGGGCTCAATCCCAAACGATAGCGCTAACGAGGGACTGTTACAAGGTATTTTAACACAAAAGAAGAATAAATGCCATATTTTAAATTCAATAATAATAATGTTTATTATAATATAGTAGGAGAAGGAATACCTCTTTTGTTATTACATGGAAATACTGTTTCGTCAAAAATGTTTAATCCTATTTTTAAATTATATTCTAAGAATTATAAAGTAATAAGTCTTGACCTTCCTGGTCATGGAAAATCATCACGGCTTGATAAATTTGAAACAGACTTTTGGTTTTATAATTCACAAGTATGTTTTGCATTGCTTGAAAAATTAAAACTTGATAATGTATCTGTTATAGGAACAAGTGGTGGAGCGCTTATTGCAATTAATTTATGTTTGGAGTTTCCTGAAAGAGTGAATTATCTTTTTGCAGATAGTTTTTTAGGAGACTATCCTTTACCTTCATTCATTAATTCACTAAAAGAAGATAGAGAGAAAGGCAAAAATAAATTCTTAGCTAAAATATTCTGGTTTATGAATCATGGTCTTGATTGGAAAAAGATTGTTGATTTAGATACTGAAATGCAAATTGAATTTTCAAAGAAAGGAAAGTCTTTTTTTCATAAATCAATATCAGAACTCAAAGTTCCAACATTATTGATAGGAAGTTTAAAAGATGAGTATTGTGATAATATTGATGAAATTTATGGAAATTTAGGAAAGAAAAATAGTAAGTTAAAAATACATCTATTTGAAACAGGTAATCATCCTGCTCTATTATCGAATAAGAATGATTTTTATGAATTAGTTAATAACACCCTGAAAAACGACAGCACTCCTACCCGCTTCAATCCCGAGGACTGATAAATATGTCGCTAAAAAATCAGTTTCAAGAGCAATTTTGCTCTTTTAAAAGTCAGTTATTATTATTGGAAATAAACTATATTATAGTGAAAATGTAATCAAATCTTTATTTGTTGCTACTTGCTAATTGATTAAAAATATCGAAATTGATAGCACAATAATCCTTAGTTTTTTAGAAAGGAGAAAATAGTTAGTCTATTGTAACAATTTCAGATATTTTTTCGTCATATACTTAATTATATTCAAACTACAATAGGATCTAAAATAACGCTAATGAAAATTAAAATTGAAATGATAATTACAGTATTGACTTTGTGCCTCTTAAGCCTTAATATATACGCTCAAAATGATGAGTGGATAACAGAAAATACTGAAGATGGTAAAATAATAGTAAAAAGTAGAATATCAAAACGAATAGATGAAGAATCAAAAGAAGTTCAATTAATTGAATATGTTGCAACTACTATCGCAAGTGTTAATATGCAAAATTGCGTTTCAGTTTTAAAAGACATATCTAAACATAAAGAAATTCTGAATGAAAAGATTACAAAAAAGATAAAGACCATATCTGAGAATGAATGGCTTCTATATTATTATTTTGATGCTCCATGGCCTATTCCCAATTCCGATTGTGTTACCAGAATGAGTTTTTTTGAAGATACCGTTAATAATGTTGCTACGTTTACATTAAATGCCGAACCATCTACATTTAAAACTACGGATGTCAAACGCGTAACCTTCTATAATGTTACCTACGAATTCAAAGATATCGGGAACGGTTTTGTAGAAATGACTTCAACTGCTAAACTAACTCCAATTGTTCAAGCTCCGGAATGGATAGTACGTAAATTTTTTCCTGCTGGTCCGGCAAGATATTTAGAAAGGCTTTTAAAACTTGCTGAAGACATTTAACTTTCTATATTTTATTGATATATTTTGATGTCAGCATGCAGAGAAAACATTATTATTATGTACATTTACATCATTGCCTAATGAAATTAAATATTATATCAATACACTTATAAACTAACAGAACAGATGGCACAGGCTAACATGAACATTAAGTATATTGATATTTTTAAAATTATTAAAGAAGGTGACTCTAAAGTTTTAAAAAAACTTCCAAGATTAGTTGTCAAACTAGTTGAAAAAATTATTAAGCAAGATGAAATGAACTACATTCTTGCTAAATATTCTGATTATGCTGGAGTTGATTTCCTTCCAAAAATGATTGAAGAGTTTAATCTTACATTAGAAATTGAAGGAAAAGAGAATCTTCCTGAAAACGGAAAGTGTTTTTTTGCATCTAATCATCCTTTTGGTGTTATCGATGGATTGATTTTAACCAGAATTGTATCAGAAAAATATGGAACCCTAAAAGCAATAGGTAATGATGCGTTTATGTTTTTACCGCAATTAAGACCATTAATTGCAACAGTAAATGTTTTCGGGCATTCATCAAGAGAATATATAAAAGCACTCGAGAATACTTTTTTATCAGATGTTCCAATTACACACTTCCCTGCTGGCGAAGTATCAAGAAAATATAAGAGAAAAGTGCAGGATTCTGCCTGGCAAAAAAGTTTTATTAGTAAATCCATTAAAAGTGAAAGAGATATTGTTCCTTTCTATTTTTATGGAAGAAATTCACGTTTGTTTTACTTCATAAATTCAATGAGGAAAATATTTGGAATAAATCTCAATATTGAGTTATTGTTATTACCACGTGAAATGTTTAGAAAGAGAAATAAAACAATTAAAATAAAAATAGGAAAACCTATTTCGTACAAAATATTTAATGAATCCAATTCACACTGGGAATGGGCACAGAAGATTCGTTCACAGGTCTATGAATTAGGAAATAATAATTAGAATTTGAAAGATATGACTTTGACATTTAAATTTCGTGAAAATTTATTTAGAATTTGGTACTGGTATGTAAATAAAGTTGACAAAAATGCTGAGATTCTATTTATGAATTATGGATATGCTAAAAAGGATAAAAGTATAGATATAGACGAACAATACGAAAACGATCGATATCCAATCCAATTATATCACCATTTGGCGAGTGAAACAGAATTAAATGATAAAGATATTATTGAAGTAGGTTGTGGTCGAGGTGGTGGATTATCCTATATTACGAAACGTTTTATGCCTGCTTCGGCCAAAGGAATAGATTTAGACAAACGTGCTGTATCATTTTGTAATAAATATTATACTCAGAATGAATTATCCTTTGCTCAAGGAAATGCAGAGAAATTAAACCTGCAAGATAATACATGTGATGTACTTATTAATGTAGAATCATCGCACCGTTATCAGAATATGGCAGCATTTCTGGGTGAAGTATATCGTATTTTGCGACCAGGTGGTCATTTTTTATTCACTGACTTTCGATATGACTATGAAATAGAAGATTTGAAAAAGGAACTGGAATCAAGTGGATTAACAGTTATAAAAGATGAACTTATAACCAAAGAAGTTGTTGCAGCTCTTGAGTTTGATGATGAGCGAAGACGTAAACTCATAAAAAAACTAGCACCAAAATTTCTTCATAAAATTGCTTTAGATTTTGCAGGAACTGTTGGCTCTGAAACTTATAATCAATTCGCTACTGGAAAGTATGTTTATTTTAACTATGTATTGAAAAAAATATAAGCTTAATACAACTTATTTTAAAAAATCTTTTACTCACTTTTATAGATTCAAATTATCTAATATTGTAATTGAAGGTTTACCAAAAAGGTTTTTGTTTAATCTTTATTTAGGGAACTAGTAATCTCTTCCGAAAAACTAAAATATCTTCTCTTGAGCAAAATAAGTATATTTTATACTTCATTGATATTGTTTCTAAACGCCCAACCTATAACATCGGGTCATAAAGTATGCGGGTTTTCGTGGTTTTCTGACAATTTTAGTTATCTTTAAGTTTCAGTTTCGGGTGACACTGAAACAAGGTTGGCTCCCGCACAGATTGTTAACGCGGGACCGTTATAGGCAAGCGAACTGGAAAACTCCTAGATTCAAAATAGTATTGCAACAGATTTTATAAATCTTTAATTTGTTGCATTATGATTAAATATTGTTTGAAAAGGGCAATGAATTATTTAAGAATGGAATTTATTTTGAAGCGGAATCCTTATATACGGAAGCTATCAATATTAGATCAAAATCAAATTATTATTTTAATCGAGGAATTACTCGACTATTTTTGTATGATACATCGGGTTTTTGTTCCGACATGAAATATCTAAAAGAAATCAATGATATACCAGCAATTGACCTTTATAAACAATCTTGTATTAAATATGATTCTTTGAGTTATTTTTATTATAGAGCGGCAATAGAAGCTATAAATAAACATAATTTTGTCCTTGCAGATACATTATTGAATCTCTCTATAAAAGAAGATGACTTTGTTGAGAATTACTTTTATAAGGGAGTTGTTGGATTGACTCTTGGGGATACTTGTAAGTTTTGTGTTAATATGCTGCATAATTACGATATAAAAGAAGTTTCCAAGCTTAATTTTAACAAATTTTGTAGAGATACTGTTTTTTATGAGAAAGGATTTCTAAAAATTTCTAAAACAAAAACTCCCTATTATCAAATAAAATTTAAACATGGCGAAGGTGCCTATTATAATGAAAAAATAAAAAATAAAATATTTAATCCAAAACCAAGATACTGGCAAAATGAACATGCTATAGGATTTTATTACAACATTGACACGAATGATATTTTTACTTTCGCAGATGTCTCGAAATTTGATATTAATGGTACGTTCGATTCCTTTATAAATAAAAACCTCATGCTTGATGAGGAAATAGAAGGAATTTTTTTAGTAAATCTCATTGATGAATTCCCTATGCTTTTAACATATACTTCGTCTGAAACAGGAGAAATTATAGACGTTCAAAGTGAACCAACAAAAGCTATAAAAGAAAAACTTATTGATATGAAAGATTTTGAAATTCTAAATTCAAAAATTCTTCAAAAAATACAAGATATTATGATATATGCTCCTAAAATGAAACCTGCACATGTTGGAGATAAAGCTGTAAAATTTAAACGAAGAACAAAAATCATTGTAAGAATTTAACAATGTCTAACATCGGGTCTTAAAGCATGGTGGGTTATTGTGGTGTTTTGACAAGTAATTATTATATTTGTTTCAATGTTACCCGTTGACATTGAAACACGGCGTTCACTCAATAGTTTTTTATGCATGCCAACCGTTACAAATAATGTTTCTTTTTCTGATTAACTGAATTACAATTTATTCTTTATTTATCAAATCAAAATATCATTGTTAACGGTTTGAAAAATATTTCATTAGGAATGATTAGATAAGCTTGTAGCATAACATTTTTTATCTAATTCGCCTTTTTCATCTGAAAACTGTATTTGTGTTTACTAATACATATTTCTTCAGCTACAGCTTTAAAAAGAGCTTTAGGTATGATTTTATTTGCGTAACTTGTTGAATACAAATACTTTTTTGAGTTGTAATTTTTTTATAACTTTGAATTAAACATACAACATAAATAATCATATTATGAAAATTAAATTTACAAAATTCAGTTTGCTTTTTTTCATTTTATCAGCATTCATAGTTTTGAATGCATGCGATGAAGACGATGATTCTACAATCTCTAAAGAAGAATTAATTGGTGATTATTATCAATTAATTGATAACGACTATACTGGAACACTAGCTTTTATTGATAGTAATACAGGTGTTGAATATTTTATTGATGATACCGTTTATGGTGAAGCTAATTTTAACTATTCAATTGATGGAAACACGCTTACTTTAACCTATACTCAAGTTACAGATAGTTATCAGGTGTATAATGAAATTAGTGCAGGAACAACAATTAGTGCAGGAATTAAAGAATCAAACAATCAGTTAATTATAGATTATGAAGATGTAAAATATACATATGATAAAATTACTGGAATTACGGATGAAGTTTTTGGTAGTTGGAAATACTCAAATGGAGATTATACAGATATAATTACGTTTACGACAAATTATCAAGGTATAGAAAGCTTTACAACAGAACAGGATACTGGTAGTGGGCAATTTGTTTTTCAAATTAAAGGTGGAAATAATATGTATATGACATATTCTATCTTTTATGGTGATTATAAAGAATATAATGAGATAAGTGGTGATTTGCACAATTATGTTACGATTATATCCATCGAAGATAATCAACTGACATTTAAGTACAGGGGAGAAAACTATGTCTACACTAAAATAAATGATGATAATACAATAGATTTTTCTGATTTAAAAGGTACATGGAAAATGGTTAATGGTACATATACTGATATAATAAGTTTTTATAACGAAGATGATCAGTTTACCAGTTATGATAATTATGGAATTGAAACCTTTATTGACGAAGCTGAAACTGGTATGGCTACTTTCTTTTGGATGGTACATGCTAATTTAGTCATATTAGATTATTCAGCTGGGGGATATATGTGCGGAGATTTTGAAAGCTATAATGGAATTTCTCCTAGTCAAAGTATTTTAACAGAAGCGAGTATTTCTGGAGATGAACTAACTTTTCATTATCAGGGCGATGATTTTGTATATACACGCCTCACAGATGAAGATATAATTGAAAAATCTGACCTGGCCGGAACTTGGGCTATTCAAATTGATGATTATGCTGATACATTGGAGTTAACGTATAGTGACGCTACATACTTTTTTACAGATGGTTTTGAAAAATTTTCTACAACAACTCAATCTGGAACTGCTGATTTTAGTTGGTTTATCAATGGAAATATTTTTTCATCATGGTACTTTACTTTAACAGGTGATTATGAAGCATATAATGGTATTTCGGAACATGATTTTATTTCAAATTATATAAGTATATCAGGAAATCAATTAACTTTTGAATATGAAGGTGAAGATTTTGTATATACGAAAGTTACGGAGTAAAATAACAGTAAAAATCGAATAACCTACTTTGTAATAAACAAACACTTTAGTAAGCCTGCAATATTCAATTTGCAAACTAAAGGCTTACTAAAAAGTTTGTTACTGTTCTTTAATGGTAATTATAAATCTCACCTCAAAACATGTTTTTAGCTTTTCAAAGTTTGCAAATCTACCAAACAGATAAAATTTATCTATTATCGCCAATCTGTAACAGCAGAGCATAAAGCAGGTGGGTTTTATTACCTATAGTTATCGGTATCCGTTGATAATGAACTGAAGTTGGCTCCCACCCACTTCAAACCCAAGGACCGTTATAGGTAATTTTAATTTTGATTTGTTGCGAAAAAACCTTATAATTAAATAATTATAACAACAATGTGATGAAGAATATCATTTTTGTTTTTCTAGTTATTTTGGTTATTAGTAAATCCCAAGCACAAAAATTCGATATTACATATGGAATCAATTTTGGTTTAAATAGCTCATTTATGAGTTCTAAAATATCGATTAATCATGCTTATATCCACAATGATTATGGTATAAGAAATCAATCAACAAGCAATGAAAATCAAAACACTTTAGGACTATGTTCTGGTTTATTTATAAAATTAAACTCACTATTAAGTTTTAGTTTAGAAAGTGGCATCTCGTTAGCATCTTATAAGAATAAATATTCAATTCTTATGGAATATGATCGATACAATATGCCAGTGTGGATGGATGGCCCATTGACAATAATTTCTGAAGAGGAAAATTTAATACTTGAAAATGAATTTTTAATTTTAAATATTCCTATGATAATTGGTTATAATTTCACTAAAAAAGTTAAATTATTTGGAGGATTATCAGCTTATATAAATATTAAAAGTGATAATTTTAAATCAGATATAGAGCTTAATACAGATAAACTATATAAAGATATTACTTTAGGTTATCAAGCTGGAATTGAACTTAGTAATGATAAATTGTATTTTACTATAAAATATGAACGTACTTTTAATTATCTTGAAAGTCCTAATACTTCTATTTTAACCACGTATTATATTGAAAGTGAAGTTGAAAGCATTTATCTTAATTGTATAACTTGTTCTCTTGGATTTAAACTATTTAATAAAAATTAAACAATCTATAACATCGGGTCTTAAAGCATGAGGGTATTTGTAGTGGTTTAAAAAGTATTTATTATGATAGCAAACATGCTTTTTATAATGCTAATGATCTTCATTCAGTTCCTTAACCTTAATTTCTTTTATAACCCAGTCTTTATAAGGACTTTTTTCTAAGAAAATATTAGCAAGTACGTTATTTTCTTTTCCATTAACATTAAATTCGAATTCAACTTTCATGGTATCTAAATCTGCTGTTACTGTCATTTCTTTTCCAATGTATTCATCAACACCTCCTGTTTTTTCCAAAATTACCTCACCTTGTTCAATACATTCAATTGTCATATTATAGGCAATTGTATTTTTTACCATAGCTTCACCGTAATATTCGGCAAACAGATATAAACCAATCACAAATAATATGATTGCACCAAGTTTATAATATAATTTTGTTTTTATAGGGTTTTTAAGAACTACTGTTTTAGTAACATTATCTCCTATCCTTTTGCTGTTATGTTTTATTATAAGAATGATTAACTCAACTGGCCAGATAATAGTAAAGATATTTCTGATAAATAAGCTTATAAAAGACGCATGTTGTTTATTCAAGTCATTTCTGACCATTGTTCCCATAATCCACCTTCCAATGCTTATACCTTTGTACGAATCTTTTGAAAAAAATAGAATAATTCCAACAATTAGTGCAAATAATAAAACAATTTTCACAGATGTTTCACCATATTTATCCATGAAATTGGATCCCAGTACAAGGAATATTAGAATAATCATTAAGAAAAATATAATCCAAAAGTCAATTATCCATGCAAGGATTTTCTGAAATATGGTTGCTTTATTTACCTCAGGTTCGATTAAGTTCGTCATGATTCAATACAATTAATAAATATGTATGCAAGTTACGACAGTATTGATATCGTTGTCAAATTAAAAGTTTTATTATTATTTCTGATGGGTAATATGGTATTAGAAACCATAAATATTTATTTATCATTAAATAAAAAATACTAATAATGTATAATTTTATTGCAATATTTGGGTTTTAAAGTAAAAACGAATACAGGTAGAAAAATAATGCGAATCCTATTTTTATCAATTATTTTATTATTAACTAGTTTACTTTTTGCTCAAAACGAACAAGGTTTAAGTTTGAACCAACAAGAATTGTATTTCCCAATAGCGACTCCACCATTAACTGCTACACTGAATTTTCAGCAGCCCAAACTTGAAAATATAAAACATTTTAATTCATTAAGTTTAGACACTCTTTTTCAACTAAATAAACTATATTTTACAAAATTAACAGAACCTACAACTTTTTCATTTAGCCAAGATAAAAGAGAAGAAACCTTCATTGGACTAGGAAATTATGAGCATTTTAATAACCGTTTTATATTTAATAAAAAAGATAAGTTGTTGATTAATCTTGAAATGGGCTTAATAAAACAGAATACAATCCAGGATTTTAATCTTAATTTTCATCTAAGCATGCGTACGTTGATCGAGTATAAAATTAACAAAACACTAAGTGCATATATGTATGGACAATATATTTCTGCTCCATTAAATCAAAATAATTCTTCATTTGACTCATTTTCATATATGAATCCACTCTTTTTACAAACCGAAATAGGAACCGGTTTGAGAGCTAGTTATAAGAATTTTAAGACCGATGTTGGGATGAAATCCATGCACGATAATCAATTTAATCAGATTAAATCAATTAATACTATGAATACTAAAATAACAATTGGATTTTAAGATAATAAGGAATCATAAAACATACAGTTTTTGGAAGTGTTCATTCTTTTTGTTTAAATTTAATAGCTAAATAAACTAATAATATGAAAGCAAATTATAATAACATTGAACCTGTTGAAGTTTTTTCCGGAACAATAGTCGAAGCTGAAATAGTAAAAAGTCTTTTAGAGAATGCTGAAATTGAAACATTTTTAAAAGATGAAATTATTGGAACATTGGCTCCATGGAATGCAACAGCAGGTGGTGTAGGTTCTGTAAAAATTGTTGTGTCAAATTTAGACTATGACAAAGCAAAGTTAGTTATTGAAGAATACGAAAAAAATAAAAACTAAAAAGTAATACAATATTACATTGGATCATAAAGCACGTGGATGTTTTATTGTTAATCCTCAAGAATTCTTTTCATACCTCAATCCTGTTATAAATATTTATTTTTAACAGTATTATATTTTATCTGTTCTTAGCGCAATTCAGATGGCTTTCTACCAGTGTTAACCTACTTTTACTTGATAGTTTCTCATATATTATGATTCTATCCTTAAGTGATAGTTCTCTAAATTGTTTATATGGACAAGTATCTAACTCATCTTTATATGGACATTCAAATAATAATCCTGAATATTTGCATGTTAGCATTGTTTCTAATATAGATATAAACATTGATAAATAATGATTTAAATTGCAATATCTTACCTGTTGCAAAAGTGCAACCTTTATACTGTAAGCTTTATTTATATGCTTACTTATAAGTAGAGAGAAAGACTACATCTAATTATTTATAAGTGCATGTATAATAGATATATCTTTATCAGTAAGTTTTCCATTTCGAGAACTAAGGTTTGGAAGCAAAACATCATTCTTCTTTTTTAGTTGTTTTCCCATATTTTTGAACATACTTCCAGTCCTAATTTTATAGGTTGCAAAAAGAGCAACTTTAGTATTTGAAGGAATTGTTATTTTCCTGGCATTGTAATTCCATATTTCATCAGGTTTTTGAAAGAATACCATTAAGCCTTTTGTCCAACACCCTAAAAATAGATAATCAATATTTTTAATTAGATCATCATTACATTTTTCAATAGGTAACCATAAGGTATCTATTTTGTTACTTTGAAGATATTCCCCAATTTCTTGTGCATATCTTTGAGTTGTTCCTGTCTGACTTTGATAAAAAATAATTGCCCTTTTCATAATGAATAATTTTAATGATTATTAATAATTTAAGGGCAAAGGAAAAGACATTGCACTACAATCAATTTGACATATGTCAAATAATTACCAAGCTTGTTTTCGAATACGGCTTAATGTGCTCTGATTTATATGAAGGTATGATGCAATATATTTTAATGGTATTTGTTGTGCTAATTGCGGGTAATTTTGAATAAAAAAACGATATTTATCAATAGCTTCTCCCTTCGACAAAAACTCTTGTTTTCGTATCATTGAGTTCATAGCCAATATTGCTTCGTTTTTTATAAAATATTCCCATTTTGGAATTTTAGCGCAAAGTAATTCTGAATCTGTTTTTGATAGTGTTAATAATTTACAATTTGTAACTGCTGCAACATTAAATGCACAAGGTATTTCTTTATCAAAACTTTCAATTTCTGTAAAAAAATCATTCTCTGTTATGAAATGCTTTATAATTTCTTCACCATTTTCATCATGTATATAAGATCTTAAAATTCCCTGGGCAACAAATACGATTTTTGTAAACCTGCTACCTTTTTTGAAAAGTATATCTTCTTTTAATAATTCTTTGAATTGAAAATATGAACAAATCGTTCTCGTATCATCTATACTTAAAGAAGAGTTTTGTCTTAAGTAATTATTAAGAATATTTGTTGCTTCCATATTCACTCATACATCAATTCTTAAAAATAATAATTTTGTATCAAAAGTTCCACTGTAAAACAGATTTGTTTTATTATTCAAGGATAGTATTATGCCTTAGTTGATCAATGTTTACTATTTAAGATATTAAAAATTAAAGCGTGCAAGATATTGTTACAATTTGTCATATTTTGCTATCTTTATATTACAGTATCGGCTTTCTTGCATAGTTCGAAGACCGTTTACTTATTAATTAATCAATAATAATACAATGGGGAAAAATATTTTACTTGTATTTATTTGCAATTAAAAATAACCTTATCTAAAAAAACACTCTAAATGAAAAAGAAACTAATATGTGGTCTAATATTTATATTTATATTTATATTTATAGGTAATATTTTAAATGCACAAAAAATTGATATTTCATATGGACCAACTCTGGGCTTAAATATGTCTTTCATAGATTCTAAAGCATCCATAGATTATAATTATCCGTTTCATGAGTTAGATAGAAATATTTCACTTACAACTTCAAGCGAAAGTAAAATAGGTTATCAAGCAGGTATTTTTTTTAAAATAAGACCTATTGAGAGTATTTTTAGTCTGGAAGCAAATATTCTTATTGCTGCATATAATAACTCTTATTCTATTACATATTATGGTGAAGAATACTATTCAACACCTTGGACTACACCAGTAGATAGATGGATGCCCAGAACTGAAACAGAATATTTAAACAATGAATTGAGCATATTAAATATTCCGGTTATTCTTGGTTGTGATATTGTTAATCGGGAAAAATATAATTTGACCTTTTTCGCTGGGATATCCCCTAATCTTTTTATTAAAGATGATCATGTTAAGATTGATATTACATATACAGAAAATCACCTTTATAAAAATTTTTTCTTAAGTTATCAGGCAGGAATTAAAGCTAATTTCAATAAAATTAATTGCATGATCAAATATGAAAGAAGTTTTAATATTCAAGAAGCATCAAGTCGAGAATATTTCTCTTGGGAAATGAAAGTTGAGAAACTATATATTAATAGTTTTTGTATTTCAGTGGGATATGCATTGTAACAGTTTAAAGTATTAACTACCATAACATATTACATTATCCAATTCATTAAGCTTTCGTTTATAACGAGTAAAAAATCAAATATTTAAAAATAAATACGTTTAAACTTTACTTGCTTTACTTACGTTTGATATGAAAATGTATACTAATAAAGATGCACCAATACCATAAAAGTTCTCATCGATACCAAATAAATTGATATTTATTATGCTAAGAATTAAGGTTACAGATCCACCAGTTACCATTGACCAAAATACAGCATTCTCATTAACTTGCTTTGAATAAAATATTGCTAAAACAGGAACTAATAATCCGGAAACCATGATGGAATAAGAATATAACATCATTTCCAGAACATTAGTCATCGACATAGCCAGGTAGATAGAAGCTGTTCCTATGAGTAAGGTTATAATTTGAAAGGCTTTAAGGGATTTGTCTTTATGAATTCCAAATAAATCATTCGTCATAGTGCCCGAGGCTGCAATTAGGCAACTATCCGCAGTTGACATAATTGCAGAAAAATATGCAGCTAACATAATCCCTAATAACCCTACAGGTAAGATTGTTTTTAGAAATATTGGCAATCCCATTTCAGGGTCCATATTAGCCACTGAACCACCAATTGCTTCATAAAGTCCTATCTCTGCTCCAACTCTTGCAAATAAGCCTAAAATAACGCCTAAAAAAGCCATAAAAGGGTATTCTAGTACTCCGGCAATATACCATGCTTTTTTAGCTGATTTTAAATCTTTTGAAGCATAAATTCTTTGATATAATGTCATCCCAACAAACCATATTGGAAGAATCGTTATTAGCCAATTAAAAAAGATCTTCCAGGAGATGTTGGTAAAAGAGAAAAATTCATGCGGTAATACCTGAAACATAGATACTTCTTTGTTAATACTTAAATAACCTAATGGAATTCCAATAAGAATAAGTCCTACTAATAAAATAATCCATTGTATGGTATCTGTATATATAACAGCCTTGATACCTCCCAAAGAAGTATAGATAACAACAATAATTCCCATAAGAATAATGGCATATTTTAAGTTTATAGCTGAAAAAGCAGCTGAAGCAAGCTTGGCTCCTGCCAATATCTGAGAGCTCGTAAATCCAATATATCCTATAGTGGTTATTATAGCAGCTGCATAAAATACTTTTTTACCAGAAAGTTTTAAGAATATTTGAGGAAAGGTTAATAATTTTAATTTTGATGATAAAGGATAAACTTTGGGAATAAGGAAAATTGCACTTAGCCAGGCACCCAACAAACCAGTTAAAAGCATCCATGATCCTGAAATACCTAAAGCAAAACCAAGTCCTCCTAACCCTATTGAAAAGCCCCCACCTACATCGGTTGCAACTACAGATAAGCCAATATGCCAACTTTTTATATTTCTATTTCCAACATAATATTCATCTGTACTCGTGTTTTTTCGAAAAAAATACAATCCAACACCGATCATTGCTAGGAAATAGCATATGAAAATAATGATATCTATAATGTGCATATTAAATCTTAACTTTCAAATCCTAAAGCATCTAGTTTTTGGTTATTTAGCTCTATCAACGAAGTATCTTTTACATAATTAATAATACCCATGTTTTTTAACTCTACAATGTGCATAACTCCACTTCGAGTGCTTAATGATAAGTCTTTTATTAATCTTCCAAAGTTAGAATGTCCTTTGGCTTTTAATCTTCTGATAATTCTTTGTTTAATTGGATTACTTAAAGTTTCTATTATTTGATTATTATTTGGATTTTTTGCTATCATACTTAATTGTTTATTTTACTCTTTTCTCAATATATTTTGAATTTAATACTGTTAATGTACCCATATAATCCAGGGAGAATTCTACCAAATCGCCAACTTTATAATTCTTTGGATTTTTACCTAAATCTAGAACAATCATATCTGAACTTGAGCCTGCAAATTCTATATCATTATCATGAGGCTGAATATGCTTTTCATCAACATCTAGTAAACCAATATCCAAAATGGCTCTACACGAACTTTTCCCTACATCTTTCTCATCAAAATCATATTCCAATCCTTCTACATTAGTACCCATTTCTCCACTTGGAACCATTGGCTTTTCTGACAATTCAATAATTTCTGCAAATAATTGAAATACATTATGTTCCATATTTCTAATAGTGCTATCATTGTATACATCTGTTCCTAAAAACAAGGTCTCTCCCACTCTAAAGTGATTCACACTTCTAGGTAATAATCCTTTAAATATTAACGGAATGGTAACTGATGAACCACCTGAAACATAAGGTATGTTTTTGTTAAACTTAGCCTCAATTAACTGCTCGTAAAGGCTTAATTGGATTAACTTATCTTGATTTGGTAACACACCATACAAACAAGTAAGATTTGTTCCAATACCAACAACTTCTATATTTGAAAGATTAAAAACAGATTCATAAAAATCAATAAATTCATCCCACATCACTCCTTCTCGAAGCTCGCCCATCTCAATCATGATCATTATCTTGTGAGTCTTATTCATTTTTTTAGCTTCCTCATTTAAAAGCTTGATGGTTGAAAACTCAGTGTTAATACTAATGTCAGCATATTTTATGATACTTTTTAAAGAGCGCTTAGCTGGTGGTTTGATATATATGGTCTCAATATTAGAATCAATTGATTTTATCACTTTCAAATTGGAAACTCTCGAGTCACAAATTTGTTTTATTCCCAAATTAATGACCTCTTGTATGTACGATTTATTACCACATAACAATTTAGAAACAACAGCCCATTCAACTTTATGTTTTTTAAATAACTTATTTAAAAATTGATAGTTGTGTTTTAATTTTTCTCGGTTTAAGACTACAAAAGCCATTTTATTTAGTTTATGATTACTCTTGGAATTTCCGCAGGTAATCGGGTTAACAATTCATAATTTAACTGATCACTAAATTCAGTGAAAGATGACACATTTATTGAAATCTCACCTTGTTTTCCAATAAGTACTACCTCGTCTCCAATATCTACATTTTCAAGGGTAGTTACATCGGCAATAAGCATATTCATATTAACCATGCCTATTACACCAACCCGTTGACCGTTAATAATAACTCTACCTTGGTTACTTAAATTCCTGGCGTAACCTTGTGAATAACCCACAGGTACTATCGCTATTTTCATATCTTTTTGAGCCAGATAACTGGTTCCATAACTTACAAATTCACCTGTCTTAACTTTTTTTATGGTCATAATAACTGATTTCCAGCTTAGTATCTGTCTTAAAGGATCGTATTGTAAATTATTATTTGATAAAAATTGTATATAAGTTTCAACGCTTGGCCAAAATCCATACTGCAAAATTCCTATTCTAACCATGTCGAACTGAGTTTTTGGGTAAGATAAAGATGCAGCACTGCATGCAGTATGTCTCGTTTTTGGGATTAATAAATTCTTTAAAAATCGTTTGTGAAAACTTTTGAATTTTTTAATCTGATCTTGTATGCGTTTATAATTGGCTATACTTTCTGCTCCTGCAAAATGAGTGCAAATACCTTCAAAATGAAAATGTTGCTTATTTTCGATCATCTTTTTTATCAATCGATTTAATTCCTTGGAGTGGAATCCAGTACGATTCATCCCCGTTTCCAATTCAATGTGAATTTTTACAGGAATACCAATACGTTTAGAAATTTCGAAAAGCTTATCAATACGATCAAAGTTAAACACAAACACCTCGATCTGATTTGATACGATCCATTCTAAATCTTCATCACTTATCCAGCCCATGATCATGATATCAACAGGTTGTTTTGCAATACTCTTTATTTTTTTAGCTTCATCAGAACAAAAAACTGAAAAATGATCAATACCACATTTGATGGCCATACTTATGTATCGCTCTAATCCATGCCCGTAAGCATTTGCTTTAACAACAGAAGAAATTCTTGTATTTTCAAACTGCTTTTTAAGAAAATCAATATTATTTTGAAGTGCAGATTGACTTAGTTCTATTACCGATGACGGCATAATTCATATATTAAATTGAACATTATTTTTTAAGTCTCATTTCTAAGTATGGATTAGTAAAACCTACCTTTTCGTACAGAAACTTAGCCGGATTATCATGTTCAACATGCAGTGCAACATCGCCATCACATAATTCAATTGCTTTTTTCATTAACGCTTTTCCATATCCCTTTCCTCTTTTAGAGTTATCAACAGCAATATAGACAAGAATATTATCTGGAATATATCCCGACATCCCTGTTCGATTTACAACAACAGTTCCTACAACATCTTCATCATCATATCCTTCTAGTATAAACCCCCCAAATGATGGTGATTCTTTTATGGCATATTGGATCGCCTTTTCAATATCCGGTTTTTCATCACCATATTGTTCTAAATGCTTAAATAAAAATTCGGTAGCATTCAGTTTTTCTAAAGTAGACATTTTCGTGTTTGGATTGTAAATCTTGAATTTTAACATAAGACTAATTTTATTTGTTCTATGCAACATGTTTTCTGCAAGAAATTTTTGAATAATCAGAAAATGAGTTTATTATAATGTTGCGGTTAAATTTTTGTTTCTACACGACAAATATATGAATAATATTTGGAGCACCAAAGTAAATGCATTGAAAATATTGATATTCAGCAAATACTCAGTAGTAAATTGTTCAGATTGGTTGTGTGCAAACTATTTTTAAGATAAGCTATCTTCAATAGTAATCATTGGTGAAGCTTCTACATCTGAAATGTCGAGATAATGAATTAAAACATTCAATGCTTCATCTAGTTCATTAATCTTTTCTTTGGGTAATTTTTCCAATTTAACAGATAGTCTTTCGTGCAGTAATGCAGGTATTTTTTCGAGCAATTTAGCACCTAAGGACGTTAAAGCTATATATGTTGTTCTTTTATCTTCTTTTTTAGGTAAACGAGCAACCAGCCCTTTCTTTTCAAGTCTGTCAATAATGCCGGTAACGGTACTTGAATTTAAAGTTAAATAATTACGAATCTCTTTATGAGTTGACTGATAATCATCTTGAGCATTCAAATAGTTTAAGCATAATACCTGTGGAATACTTACACCATGTTCCTTTTGAATTTTCTTGGACTCTAAATTCATGGAACGTACAATTCGTCTTATTTTGATTAAAATTTCAGTGTAATCCATTTTACATTTATGTTCTATACAAATTAAATATTTTTTCTGTACTTATGAAAATTTAAGACTTTTTATTCATTCAATAATATGTATATCTATGCAAGAATGATATATATAGACATATTTCCATTAATATTAATGTACATAAATAATACCCTCTTATGAATTATACTTCAACTTTCGAAGATAGCACTAAAGCCAGTAAATGTGATCGTTCTATAATACTATGTCTGATGATTCTTTCGTTATTGGTAAGTAAATATTCTCCAACTGGTCCTAAGCCATCTATTTTAGGGCAATCTTTTTCAATATGGCATATGTCTGAAGAACTCCATCGATGTTCCTTAGTAATTCTCACATCAATCTTCTTTGCCAAGGTATATATTTCTTTATAGAATTTTTTATTGCTATCTGAAACTTCCATGGCTTGTCTTTTAATGCCTCCTTCAAATTGTGTTTGATAGGTTTTACTCTTTTTCTGTGCAGAAATAATTTTTTTTATCTTTTTTTCAATTTCATCTAATGTTTCTTTAGAATTAAATCTTACGCTAATTCCTGCTGATCCATGAGCATTTACTTTAAAAATGTTACTATTAAACTGAATATCATAAGGAGCAATTACATTTTCCTTATCATTACGAGATATATCGGCAATAGAAGCTATTGTTTTTGCAAAGTTCATCGCTGTAAACGATACATTTTCTGATTCATGTGTATTTATAAGTTTTGTTTCATAACGATAAACTGCTGATCCGGATCTGGAAAGTACTAAACTGCTATTTTTTGAAGATCCACTCATGGCAAGAATCTTTTTGGCTTTTTCAGCTTTGGATTGAATAATATTTTTGGAGTATCTACCATCGATCGTAGAGTCTGTAATAAGTAAGATGCCAAGTTTTATTTTCTTTAAATTTCTAGTAAACCTTAAAACCTGTAAAGCAGAAACAGCAATTGCAATACCTCCTTTATTCTCCCAAATCCCTGTACCTTCGAGATATTGGTCTTGTTCTTTGAAATTTTCATGCTGCGCCAGCTTTACCCTGTTATCAAGAGGTAATAAAATAAGATAATCAACATCTTTATTAAAAGAGTTTGTAAAATACATGATATTACCAACCTCTAGTTGTGGGTAAATTTCATAGGTAAAGCCTAATTGACTTAATTCGTGACTTATTAATTCGCTGCAATAATTAACCCCATCAACATTTCTGACATAACTATCGGTATCAACCAGTTTTTTTAATAGTTTTTCGGTTTGTTGCTGCCTTGTTTTAATAAAGCTTTTCATACGTGCTTCAATCGATACTTTTCCATTGGTAGAACCATTCGTTTGATGACCATTTACTGTGTTCGAAAAATACCTGACAGAAGCAATATCAAGCATCCTGGTTGCCAGACTTTCAAAATCATATCCGGCAACTTTTGCTGCTGTTGGATATGAACCCGATGCTCCTAAACTAGCCATAGAGTTTATTTCAAGCAGATATATATTATGATCTTCATCTAAACGTATATCTACTCTTGAAAAATCCCTTAGATTTAATGATTTAAAAGCTTCTATACTTAGTTTTTGCATTTTTTCAGTAAGATCACTCGGTAAGTCAGCTGGACATATCTTTCTTTTTGGTCTTTTTTGTTTATCATCAACCGTTTGAATGGCATCAGGATCGCCTTCTAAATCAATCTCTAATACCGGAAAAGTTTCTGCTGGAGAATTCCCTAACAATCCAACACAGAACTCTCTTCCACGAATAAACTGCTCAACCAGTGCCTGTTGATCAAATTCAGTAACAATAAAGTGAATAGCTTCTTTTAAATCTTGTTCATTATACACAACTCTTAAACCAAAGGAAACACTTTCCATTTTTGGTTTTACAATAACAGGATATTTAACTGAACTTAAATCTTCTTTAGCTGAATTAAAAACCCAAAATTCCGGAGTTGGTAAATTGTTATTCTTCCAAATTATTTTCGTTAAAACTTTATCAAGTGCTAATGCGTGTCCCGATGGAGATGATCCTACATATGGTAAGCCCAGCATCTCAAGCATTGAAGGAATGTGAGTATAACGGCTTTCTCCCTGGATTCCATAGGCCATATTAAATACCATACCCATCTGCTCTCCTTCCATTACACGTGGCATGAAGTTTTCTAATCGTTCTATAATTTGTTTATTTCCATCAAGGATTGTTACATTATGACCAGCTTTTTCAAGGCTTTGAGCTACTTTTTTAACAGTTGCTTCATTATAAAATTCCTTATTCTGCATTCCAAAAGTGTTTATTACACCTTGAATATCCTTGTTGTAAATGATTGCTACTTTCATTAATATAGTATCTAATAGTTTCTTAATCCTTTCTCAATATATTCTAATTGCCAAATATTAAATAACAATGGATCGTTTGGTATTTCATTCGGTTCCTTTTTAATCAGTTGATTTATTTGTTGTATATCACTTTGTGTAAGGTCTTTTCTATTCAATACTATTTTCTCATCATAATAATATTGTTTTCCATGTATATCAACCGTTTTTAAATTCATTTGATGTGAATTATCCTGATAAAGCTTTAGTGCTTTATAAGTTATTGAGTTTGAATCTAACTCGCGTATATATCCATTTTGAGTGATCATAGCTTCTTTAGGGGCTAACATATCTGCAATTTGTTTGCGAAAGCCTGCTTTTTGAAATCTGTGCTTAAAAAAGAAAGAGCAATAGTTAATTCCAATATTAATACTGTTTGCATTAGCATATTCAATGATCTCAAGAGCTGCAAGTTCTGATTCTAACACAATAGGTTTTTCTACATTAACAATTGTATATCCCTTATTTATTAAATTTGCTGCATTGTGGTGAGTTAATCTTAACTGATGAAGATTGAGGTTTGTAACACCTAGTTTTTCCATTTCAGGTAAAAGCCTTATCAGTTTATCTTTTTCTTCAGGAATAGCAGGGATTTCAATGGTAATATTGGGTATTATTCCTTGTGCATATTTAATTTTATCCAAATTGAAACCTGTTGCCCCAATATCAAAACGTATTTCATTTAGCCCTTCCGATGCCAACATATTTAGATTTACTTTATCGGCAAGTATACCATTCGTGTACATCCAAGTGTATATATCGGTTTTACATATCTTCCTAACTTTTTGTAGGTATTTTAATGTGCGTTCAAAATACAACAAAGGTTCACCGCCACTAAAACTTACTCCATCAAAATCAAAATAGCACACATAATTTGCATAATCGGTTGGGTTTTCAAAATCCATACCTTGAGTTGATGGCACTTCATCTATATTTTGTGGTGCAGGACAGTAAAAGCATTTTGCATTACACTTGTTGGTAATAAACAAACAACTCCATTTCCCCAAACCACATATTTTACAACCCTCTGATATATGATTATAATATGGTTTAGTTTCTTTAAATAATATACTGTTATCAATCTTTTTTAAGAGCAGATCTCGATGTTTTTGAAAATTTTCTGAATTATAAGGGTTTACCCAGTTTATTTCAGACCATTCGGCAAAATCACTTTTATTTTTATTTACAAGTGCATTAAGCCACTGATAAAATGCATTCATTCAGACGTTTGTGAATAAGCTTTAAGAAATACTTTATTTAATTAATTTGGATGGATATCGCTTAATGTTTTATTAAGCGTAGTAGTTTAAAGCTCAGAAAAGATATAAAGAAACATAAGGAATACTTCCTTATCAAACTTTACATCGGTATGTTTTTTTACTGAATACATTTATTCATTTTGAGGGTGTAAAAGTATAAAAAAAGAATATTTTTTTTATCTAAGTTTAATCTTCTTTTTGATTCAGAATATATTTATTTCAACATTGGCTTTTTAAACCTTTTCATTGTGAATAAATCTTATAAATGCTATTTTTATGAACTAATATTTTAACAGATTATCAAACAATAAATAGAGTATAATGAAAAAAGGCCTTTTAATTACTTTAACACTGTTGACTATGATATTTGTACAATGTACAAATGAAGGAATGCAACAGATGGGAGAACAAAAAAACATCGATGAGAATATCATCGTCAAAACTCAAAATGCTTTAATTGAAAAATGGGGCAGCGAAAACGAGGAATTTATTAAACGTGGTGTAGCACATGCAGCATCATTATGGAGAACTTCTGACGGAACTACCAGCGATTTTGAAAAATTCTGTGCTGATCAATACATTAATGATCATGCTGAAAAAGAAATGGTTTTTAATAAGATTTCAAACAATTTTGAATCTTTATGGGGACATCAGAATAAAATTCTTTTGGATTTAAATAAAAACATGCATGAAGCAAATGGAGAATACCATAATATTGATGCTATGTTTGCAGGATACAGCCCCGGAGCTCATTTTTCAAATGATTTTTATGCTAATAAAATAGCATTTGTTATTGCATTAAACTTCCCTCCTTACTCATTGCAAGAAAAAAATGAATTGGGAAAGAACTGGACTTCATTAGAATGGGCATATGCACGATTAGGTGATGTATTTACTGCTCGTGTTCCGGCAGAACTTTCTCAGGAAATATCTCTTGCTGAGACTAATGCGGATATTTATATCTCTGAATATAATATCTACATGGGACACCTTTTGAATAATGAAAATCAAAAGTTATTTCCTAAAGATATGGTATTACTTTCTCACTGGAATTTACGTGATGAAATCAAATCAAACTATGCCAATAAAGAGAATGGATTAGAAAAGCAAGATATGATTTACAATGTAATGAAACACATTATAAATCAAACGATTCCTGAAAAAGTAATAAATTCGGGTGAATATGACTGGAATCCAATGGAAAATAAAGCATATCAAGCAGGAAACGAAGTTCAGTTATCAGCTGAACCTGATACGCGTTATCAGCAAATACTTAATAACTTTCATGCTAATAAAAAAGCAGACGAATATTATACTGATTACAATACTTTTATAAAAAGAGCATTCTCTGGTTCAAAAGAGATTCCTCAAGAGGAAGTAGAACGTTTATTCGATGAGTATTTATCATCTCCAGTTGTAAAAGAAGTTGGTGAACTAATCAGTAAACGTCTTGGTCGTGACCTTAGACCATATGACATTTGGTACGATGGATTTAAAGCAAGAAGTTCAATCTCAGAAGAAACATTGAATGCACAAACTCAAAAGAAATATCCCAATGCTAAAGCTCTAGAAGCTGACTTAGTTAATATTCTTAAAAAACTAGGTTGGGAAAAGAAACGTGCAGAATTCCTGGCTTCAAAAGTTTCTGTTGATGCTGCTCGTGGTTCTGGTCATGCCTGGGGAGCTCAAATGAAAGCAGAGAATGCACACCTAAGAACACGTATCTCTGGTAAAGGAATGGATTATAAAGGATATAATATTGCAGTACATGAGTTTGGACATAATGTTGAACAAACCATCTCATTACACGACGTTGATTATTATATGATGAATGGTGTTCCAAACACAGCCTTTACAGAAGCATTAGCATTCTTATTTCAAAAAAGAGATTTACAATTATTAGGATATACCAATGATAATCCGGATAAAGAATACTTACAAACATTAGATTTATACTGGCAGGTATTTGAAATTATGGGAGTTTCAATGGTTGATATGAAAGTTTGGAAGTGGTTATATGCTAACCCAGATGCCACTGCAAGCCAATTGAAAGAAGCTGTTATTTCCATTGCTAAAGAAGTTTGGAATAAATATTATGCAGAGGTTTATGGTAGTAATGATGAACCTATACTTGCAATTTATTCGCATATGATTAGTTCACCATTATACTTAGCTAATTATTCATTTGGTCATTTAATTGATTTCCAAATAGAACAATACTTAACAGGTAAAAATTTCTCTGATGAAGTGGATAGAATATGGAAAATAGGTAGAGTAACACCAGAAGCCTGGATGCAAAAAGCAGTTGGAGAAAATATCTCAATACAACCTATGATTGAAGCTACACAAGAAGCATTAAAACATATTAATTAGATGTAAATCAATAAAATATAAAGGACTGGCAATAAATGTCAGTCCTTTTTTGTTATAATAAAGGCTTACGGCTTAAAACAAATCATTTTTTTTATAAATACATCTGATGATTTTTTTATATCTTTAACCATTGGCAAGAAAACATAAATATTATGAGCGCACAATTTTCGTTAAAAGCTAGATTTGGTATGATTCCTAAAACTTCTGTTTTAGAAGAAAAAGAAAATAAGTTAAAACAGGAATATGCTGATTTTAATGAGTATACCGAATCGGAAGAATTAGCAAGATATAAAGAACTTGAAGCATTTGTAACTTCTAAAGAGTTCGAAGATATTAAAAAGGAAATAAATGCCAAGAAATATCCAGGATCGGAACCTTTCGGAAAAGAAAAGAAATATAAAGATCTAAAGAAATCTAAAAGGATTAAAACCTTTTACCTGGTAAGAGATTCACAGGAGCTTAAAGACTATGAATCATTTAAAGATTCTGATAAACTTGCCAATTATCAAGAACTTGATCAATTCTTTACCTCTCCTGAATTTGAAGAGTTTAAAAAATCTTTAATTCAACAAAAAGCAGATAAAACAAAGGATATTAAGGATAAGCAAGCAAAATACAAAGAACTTAAAAAAAAATACAGCTGGTATTATAAATTAAAGAACTCATCCAAATTAGAGAACCCTAAATTCCAGGAAACAGATCAGTATAAGAAGTTTCAGGAATTAGACGGTTCTGAAGAAATAAACAGCTTCGAAGAATTAGAAAAAGAAATAAACTCAAGCGAATTTAGAACACATATTACAGAAGTTAAGAACATAAAATTTGCGAACACCGAGGAGTTTAAGAAGCAACAAGAATATAAGTCCTTAAAAAAATCAGCTGAAATAAAACAATATTTTAAGTTTAAAGATTCTGAAAAGCTTAAAATATATCATGAATTAAACAAATCACATGAGATTGCTGATTATGAAGAATTAGAGGCTTATATTAACTCTGATGAGTTTAAAGAAGAAAAGAAATATTTACTTACCAAAGATAAATTTAAGCTTTCGGAAGAATTTAAACAGGCTGAAGAGTTTAAGCAGCTTAAAAACTCTGAAAAAATCAAGTGGTATCTTAAACTTGAAAAACAGAACGACTTCGATAAGTTACAAGAGTGGGAAATTACATTTGAAGAGAATTTTGAAACCAATAATCTAGATTCTGAAAAATGGATGACTGGTTATTACTGGGGACAAAATCTATTGAATGATAATTATGTTCAGGCCAATGAAAAACAATTTTTTACAAATAATAATTTAGAAGTTAATAACAGTAATTTAAAGATTGTTACGAAACAAGAAAAAGTACAGGGTAAAGTTTGGGATCCAGCTATGGGATTCTACTCTCGTGATTTTGATTATACTTCAGGTTTAGTAAACACAGGTCAGTTCTTTAGACAGCAATACGGCTTATTTAAGGCTAAAATTAAAGTAAATCACTCCTATCCTGTTCATCATGCTTTTTGGTTATTAGGAGAGAAAATAACACCTGAAATTGATATTTTTAAGTATGGTAAAAAATCGGCTTCCAAACTGGAAGTTGCAAATTATTGGAATGGCGATGGTAATATAAAACAGAATAAAAAGGCTTTAGGAGGACTAAACTTTTCAAAGGACTATTTTATTTATTCGTTGGAATGGACTAAAGAAAAACTTACCTGGAAAATTAACGATGTAGTGCTATATGAACAAACACAAGGTATACCAGAAGAACCTATGTATATTGTACTTAGTTCAGGAATAAGCCATGAAGGTAATCCAATGGTTCCATGTACAATGGAAGTAGACTGGGTTAGAGCCTATAAAAGACCTGAATAATCAGAATGTTAAAATATAGAAAAGCCTTCAAAAACGATTGAAGGCTTTTTTTAATATGATGTCCAATAAATGCCATTTAATCTTCTTTCAATGCATTTAGTTTCTGCTGTATACGTACAAGAGCATCTTCAAGAGTCTCATCAGGGCTTATGTAGTTGTAATCTCCCCAAAACTGATGATCGTATTGGAAATCTTCATCAATAAATACATCATGTGTTGAAATGGTTTCTACTCTGTCAAATCGTTTCACATCAATGGTGTCGATATTATTTGATGCAAACTCAAAAACTGTTTTAAAATCAGTAGAGAAAAGTTTTCTTTTATACTTTACCTTAAAGTGAAGTTCTCCTCGAGCTAAGTTAATATAGTATTTATTGTTAAGGTTTCTATAATTAATAATATAGTTAACTTTGGTTGGTTTTACACGTGTTCCGAATTTCTTCCTAACAACTAATTTATTGCCAACCTTTTCAATTGCTTTAGGTGTTATACTAAAGTCAATAGCTACAATAGCCAGCGACTCGGTATTTACATATATTTTTCCTTCATAGGAATTTTCTTCAAGATACGATTCTGGTTTAAAATCGATAACATATGCCGACCCATCATCAAATTTGGTAATTGTACTTATATGATAATTATATAAATGAAAATATTCTTCCTTTAAAAAATACATTGGATTCTTAATGGCATCTAGATATAAGCTGGCATATAAACCTCCTTTTAACTTCAATGAAATAGTATCATCTTTTGTAATATATTCATTCTTACGGCTTTTTATCAATTTTATCTGATCTGAAAATAATCCTAAATACGGACTTTTATAAACCTTAATTATTGCTTCTGATATGGATTCTAATTCATCTTTATTTTTAACTATCTCTCTATAAAAGGAAGTAATATAGTAAGGATTAGTATAATAATTATCTTTGATTTTATTGACAGATTCTTTTAAAATTGCACGCGCATCATTCACCCGAATGACAACTTCTTTTAATTGAACAAGATCTTCTTCCAGGTATATTTTATTATTTATTAGGGACAATTGTTTTACTGGAATATATGAGTTTCTAAAGCCTATATATGACACTACTAAAGTATCAGCCATATTCATATAATCAATTTTCAAATTAAAATTACCCTCTTCATTAGTAACAGTACCTATACTTTTTCCCAATAAAGATACATTAGCAAAGGGTAAAAACTCTCCTGATTTTTTATTATAGATACTTCCCCTTACTTGAATAAAATTTTGTTCTGATGAATAATAGTGATCAATGCTTAAAGTGTTTAAAGCATTTTTCTTTTGAATAATTATTTGTTTATCTGTTACATAAAAGCAAAGTGTAGAATCACTTAAAAGATTTCTTAAAATGGCTTGAACTGAGATATCTTCATAATTTGCTTTAATTAAATTTTCAGAAGCAACTAAATCAGCATTATAAGAGAATTCATAATGAATGATATCTCCTATTTCGTTTAAACCTTGATATAGGGTGATATTTTTTGTTTTGTATGATATAAGGCTATCTAGAACTGATTTGTTTTGTGAAAAAACTTGAAACGGATTAAAAATAAACGCCATAATTCCTAACATAAGAATTATGGCGTTTGCTTTATTTTTTGGTTTGTTAATCATAAAAATTACGGCATATTAAAGGATTTTAATATACACATAATTTTGTAATTAACTCTCATGCTTTACAAGATAAATTTTATTATTAATATTTTCAGTCTTTAAATTAAAGGATAAACAGATTACATTTAAAACTGAATTAATATCCTGATCTCTAAATGTTGATGTATATTTTAGATTTAAAATATCTTCATTATTACATTCAATATCTGTTTTATACACCTTATTTAAAGTCTTAATAACATTTTCTAGATTATCTTCATAAAAAACAATTTCCTTTGTTTTCCATGCCACAACATTTTTATCTGTATTCTTTTTCTTAGCTATTTCAACAGTATTTAATATACCTACATCTCCAGGGTTTATTAAAATCTTTTCATCTCCATTTCGCAATCTTGAAAGTTGCACTAAGCCTGATTCTACAAAAACTTCAACGTTCTGCCCTGAAATATCAGAATTCACATTAAAAGATGTTCCTAATACTCTAACTTCAGCATTTTTAGTTTCTATAATAAAAGGTTGATCCGGATTTTTAGTTACATCAAAGAATGCTTCTCCTTCGAGTTTTACTCTTCGTTCGTTTTCTGCAAAGAAATTCTTGTAAGTAATTTTACTTTCTGAGTTTAAAACCACTACACTGCCATCAGGCAATGTGATTTCTTTTCCTTGCTCATTCGCTGCTGCATATTCTAATACAATTTGGTGACTAGAGATTCTTTGATAAATTTTCGTTGAAAAGAATCCTATTCCAAGTAAAATAATTACAGTAGCAGCATATTGTAAAACCCTTCTAAATGATAAGGATCTTGTTTTATTCTCCTCAAATACCGGCAAATCTTGCTCATCTTCCTGTATCCTATTCTTTACTTTTTCCCAAGCCGAGTCTACATTAACTTTATTCATCGATTTACTTAAATTAATAATTTCAAAATCTTTTTCTACTTGATTAAATAATATTTGGTTTTCATTACTTTCTTCTTTCCACTTAAATAATTCTTGGGTTTCTTCCGAGCTACATTCACCTGAATAATATTTGGCAAGTAATTCCCAGTATTTTGTATTGTTATTTGTTTTCATAATTTTTCCCCTTTCAAATTATTTAAACTACTTCAGCATATTCTTTCAGTTGTGATCTGAAATGTTTTAGTGCTTTCCCCATGTTGGCTTCAACTGTTTTAATTGATATTGACAGTTTCTCAGCAATTTCGTGATATTTGAGGCCTTCATACCTGCTCATCTTAAAAATCTCACGGCATCTTTCCGGCAGCGAATTTAATGCTTTATTTATTACTTTGGATAACTCTTTGGCATTTAACTCATCTGATGGTGTGATACTTTCATTTACATAATGAGATTTGTAATAATTTTCATATTTAATATCTAAAGAACGTGTTCGTAGTACTTGTAAACAGTTATTTCTTACAGCAGTAAATAAATATGCTTTTAATGATGATGTAATGTTTAAAGTATTCCTGTTTTTCCAAATATTATAAAATGTATCTTGTACCACCTCTTCTGATTGCTCTATATTCTTTACATACTTTATGGCAAACTGACAAAGCATCTCATAATATTCCCTAAAAACAATCTCAAATTGCTTTATATCACCAATTTTAATTCTATTTAAAATCTTTTTATCCGTAAGATTCATAAAAATTAGCTATCGTTTATATTTAATTAAAATAAATAAATAATATTCTCTTTTACAAAATTCTGTCTTTTAAAACTTATGGCCAGTCAACCCATACTGACCATAAGTACCCAATAATCACTCTGTTTAAGAACTAACCTTCACCCACAATCCAAAACTTTTATTTCATGTTTATTGTTTTCTAATACTTAGATAATAAGGAATAGATTTACCCTATCATATTTTTAAAATATTTTAAAAAGTGAAAAGATTTATAAATTATGACTGTGATTGTATATTAGAATATTTGAATAATAAAAAATATTAATGGCAGTGTCGCTAATGATAAGATAGTAGATACAAATAGATTCTCTGTAGCATGTAAGTCATCGCTGTTAAACTTTTTAGCAAGTACCACAACCATAGCCATGCATGGCATTGCTGTTTGCATCACAACAACTGTTTTTGCAATATTTCCAATTTCAAAATTAAATACTGAAGAAGTAATATTTATAATAACTAAGAGTACAAATGGAATTAATAGCATTTTGTTAAAAACCAAAGTATAAATTTCAGGTTTTCGAAAAGCTTTTATCATTGGGTTTTGAGCTAATATAGCACCTACATATAACATTGCCAGATAAATGGTTGTTTTTCCCAGTCCTGCTAAAGGAGTGTATAGAAATGAAGGTATTTTAATTCCTATAATCAGCATTATAATACCAAGGGCAAAAGCAATCGTATTCGGATTCACCAAATGTTTAAGACTTTCTTTAAAACTTAAATCCTTAGTATTATTAAATTCAAAAACTCCTACAGTCCAAATATAAATATCTTGGGTTAAGTGAAAAATAACCGCATAAAATAAACCTTCACCACCGGGAAATAAAGCTGAAAATAAAGGATATCCAAGAAATGCAACATTTCCTAGCATGGTATGAATAATATGAATATTTCCTTTCTTATCCTTAATTTTTAAAACAAACCTTGAAAGTTTTCCTGTTAAATAAAGCAATATAATTCCAATATGAGCCAGAACAAAAACTAAAATGCTATTATTTAATACTTCTTTGTTTAGCTCAACATGCGTAACTGATGTAAGGATTAAAACAGGTAAAGTTATATTAAAAACAATGGCAGCTATGCTGTTTTTAACAGTTTCTGTAATTACTTTTAGTTTAGTTGCTATTACTCCAATAATTGCAAGAAGTGCAAGAATTAAAATTTGATTGCTTATAATTGAGAAGTACATTTGCAATTTATTAGTTAGGGATACAAAGCTAAGAAAAGCAAAAAGCAGTACCAATTTTTTAATATGTTATGTCGCTATTTCACATTTTATAATATTTTTAATGCGCTTAATTTCTGTTTAATACAATGTTGTTATTAAAGTCTTTTTCAGGTAGTAAACTCCAAAAGCGTTTAGGAAGGAATTGCATATGTACTTTAAGATTTTTTCTTTCTTTAATGTTTATGGTATCATAATAACTTTTCCATAACTTTTGAAAAAGCTTCTCGCTTACATGTAAAACATCATTATTTACTTTACCTGATTCAAAATTAACCTTCTGATTACCAATGGTTATTTCACGAACATTTTCCAAATCATAGTAATACCCGTATTTTCTTTTTGTATCAAAAATAACCCACTTTTGGTCTGCAAATCGACTCCTAAAATGTCCCACAGTTAAAGGGATAACATTGTATTTTGGATTAAATGATGCATAATATATATCGTCAATGGTTTTCTGAAAGCGTACAAACATGATTACTCGTTGAGCCTCTCGTCCTACTTTCTTCTGTACATTGGTTATTTTAACTACATTTTCGTTACTAAAGTCCAATTCAACATTATAATTTGTTTCTATAATTAACTTTATATAATTATATATAACCAATTCAATATCTGACGATTCAAAAAGATACGCTTTAAATATTCGATGACAATTATCGTTGTTTGTCTTCTCTTTTACTTGATTCCATATTTTTTCAAATTTCTCTGTATCTGCTGTTATATAATGCTTTAGAGAGAACATATCATATTGAAATGATTTAGTACTTACAATTTTATCAGGTGTTATACCTCGCTCCAAAGCATCGTAAATGGCTGTTAATAAGCCTTCAAAAGTTTGATCGTATATAAATATATTCATCATTCTCATATTTTAATTCGTTTCAAATAAACTTAATTGTTGATTTAACGATTTCGACATTAGCTTTTTAGGTGTGCTATCACTTAATATTAAGGTTTTAACATTTTGTGGTTGCAATTCATTGATAGTATGAGCTTTTAGTTCATTGCATGTGATAAAGTATTTAGCTCTTTTTAATACAACTCCTATCTTCTTTAAATGAAGTAAATTCAGTTTACTGTATCTTCTGGCTAAAATTATCTTCTTAGCTGATAGCACCCCAATTCCAGGTACTCTCAAAATAGTTTCATAACTCGCTTTATTAATATCAACTGGGAATAGCCATGGATTGCGTAATGCATAACTCAATTTAGGATCTATTTCTAAATCCAAATCAGGATAATCATCATTTACAATTTCATTGATAGAAAAATGATAAAAACGAAATAACCAATCTGCCTGGTAAAGTCTGTTTTCTCTTTTTAAGGGAGGTTCGCTAAGAGCTGGAAGTCTCTTATCATATGAATTAACCGGTATAAATCCCGAATAATATACCCTTTTTAATTTTCTTGATTGATATAATCTGCTAGCAACATTCAAAATATGTTTGTCATTATCTGGTGTTGCTCCAACAATTAATTGTGTGCTTTGTCCTGCAGGAGTAAAACGTGGTGTATGCCTGAATTTTCGTCTTTCTTCTTTATTCTCCAGTATTTTTTGATGAATGGTATTCATCGGACTTAGAATACTCTTATAATTTTTATCCGGGGCAATCATCTTAAGGTTATTTTCTGTAGCAATCTCAATATTAACGCTTAATCTATCGGCATAATAGCCTGCTTTTTGTTGCAAAACATCACTTGCTCCCGGAATTGCTTTTAAGTGAATATACCCATTATAATTATGTTGCTCACGTAGGTTTTTTGCTATCCGAACCATACGTTCCATGGTATAATCCGGATTTTTAACGACACCTGAACTTAAAAATAATCCTTCTATATAATTTCTTCTGTAAAATTCTATTGTTAGATCAACCACTTCGTCAACTGTAAATGTAGTTCGTGGAATATCATTTGTTTTACGATTAGCACAGTAAGCACAATCATAAATACAATGATTAGTGAGCATTAGTTTCATTAATGAAATACAACGACCATCTTCTGTAAAACTATGACAAATGCCCCAGGGAGAAGCATTTCCAAGACCTTTACCTTTGTTGAGGCGATTGCTCCCACTTGATGCACAAGATACATCATACTTTGCTGCATTTGCTAATATTTTTAGTTTATTAATGGTACTTTCTTTCATTATTGCAAATTATATTAGCAAATATACTAATTAAATTTGCATTTAAACTAAAATATTTAGCATTTTTTATTATCTTAGCACTATATTTTTTATAAATACAAGATGGATAATATAGGAAAAAACCTTAAGTACCTTAGAAAATCAAAAGGTATAACCCAGGATGAGCTTGCTAAAAATATTGGGGTTAATCGTGCCATGATAGGTTCTTATGAAGAAAATCGTGCTGTCCCCAAGCTTTCAGTGTTAAAAGATATCGCTAATTTCTTTGGTATTACAATTGACAATCTTGCAAAACTGAAACTCTGGGAAGAACAGGATATTAATAAGCTTAATGATTTGATAAAGGGTGATAACTTAAGAGTTGTTAACACAATAGTCGATAAAGATGATAGAGAACTGATAACGACTGTTCCCATACAGGCTTCGGCTGGATATACCAAAGGATATGCGGATGCTGAATACATTAAAGAATTACCACATTTTTCCTTGCCTTTAGTAGAGCTTAGTAAAGAAAGAACTTATCGTGTATTTCAGATAAAAGGTGATAGTATGGAGCCCATAAAATCAGGTTCATATATTATTTGTGAATATCTTGCTAATTGGGAAAATATTAAAGATGGCCAAGCTTATATTTTAATATCGAAAGATGAAGGCATTGTGTATAAACGACTTTATAATAAAATTGAGGAATCACAGGAAATTCTTTTAAAATCAGATAATACGGAATATCAATCCTACACATTAAAAGTTGAAGAAGTGCATGAAATATGGAAAGCTTTGGGATATATTAGTTTTCAACTACCTGATGAACAGAATATAGATGTAAATTCATTACACTCCATGATATTGGATTTGAAGAGCGAAATTAATAATTTAAAGAAGTAGTTATTGTTAATGTTTAACATTTTAGATATTTTTATATTAAAAGCGAGAATAGCTCAGTAGGCAGAGCGTCAGCTTCCCAAGCTGAAGGTCGCGGGTTCGAAACCCGTTTCTCGCTCAAAATCCTTCACCTTTTCTATATTGTTTCTTTTCTGACTGAACTTTCTTATCCTTTAGTCTTTTCTCTTTGGAGGCCTTGGTTGGTTTTGTTTTGACTCTTTTTTTTGGTTTAACCAATGCTTTTTCAATAAGTTGTAAAAATAATTCAGAAACCTTTTTCTTATTGGCAAGTTGAGTTCTTTCTGTATCACAGGCAATAATTAAAATTCTCTCGCTTGATATTCTATTTTTTAATTTAGAAAATATAATAACTTTCTCATTTTCTGTTAATTGTGTAGAATTCTGAATATCAAACCTTAGTTCAACTTTGGTTTCTACTTTATTTACATTTTGCCCACCACTCCCACTACTTCGGGATGTTTTATAAATTAATTCCTTGATTAATAAATTTTTATTCAATTTATTTAAATTTATTATTTAAGATTAAAAATAATAATTTAAACGCAAAGTTAACAAATCATATATACTTGTTGTCTAATACAAACAAAGAATTTTAATAGAAATACTTTTGTTTCAATTATTTTGCAATATTTACCAAAATTATCGTCATATAAAGTATGTAATAAGAGTTATAATTAATGTATAAATATGAAAGAAAGATTTGCCATGCTATTTATTTTTGTTTTTGCATTCATCCTATTGGTTGATATATACTCATTTAAAGGAATTAAGCTACTATTATCGGGATTAAATAACAACATGATTAAATATGTTATTTATATCTTTTATTGGACAGTTCCACTAATAATTATTTCATCCTTACTTTATTTTAGGGCTTTACAACCTTTCGAGAGAGAACCCCAAATTTTTAAGAACTTCTTTTTATTGGCAGGAATTTTTATTTTATTTTATATTCCTAAGTTAACGTTCATTGTCTTTCACTTAACAGAAGATTTGATTCATTTGGTTAAATGGGTTATAACAAAGCTTTCCATCTCTCCTACCAAAGTTTCATCGGGAGAACTATCAGGAATATCAAGAGCAAAATTCATTTCACAATTGGGTTTAATAATTGCCAGCATTCCATTTTCTTCTATTTTATACGGAATACTAAAAGGACGTTTTAATTTTAGATTGGTACATGAAAAATTTTCTTTCCCTAATTTACCTAATGCTTTCGATGGCTTTAAAGTCATTCAGATATCAGATATGCATATTGGTAGTTTCCATGGACACGAAGGACAAGTTAAAAAAGCGATTGAATTAATCAATGAACAAGAACCTGATATCATTTTATTTACAGGAGATATTGTCAATAATTTTGCCGAAGAACTCAATGGTTGGATTCCCATTTTAAGTAATTTAAAGGCTAAATACGGCAAATATTCAATTTTAGGAAACCACGACTATGGAGATTACTTTGTGTGGAAAAACAATACAGAAAAAGAGCAAAATCTAGATAATTTAAAGCAGGCACATAAAGATATTGGATTTAAGTTATTATTAAATGAATCGGTGGATGTAGAATTAAATGGAAATAAAATTGGCTTAATCGGAGTTGAAAACTGGGGTTTACCTCCATTTCCTCAATATGGAAACTTAAAACAAGCAATGAATGGAAGCTTTGATTATCCATTTAAGATTCTTTTATCGCATGATCCATCGCACTGGGATGCCGAAGTAATAAAAGAAACCGATATCGATTTAACCTTATCAGGGCATACTCATGGTATGCAATTTGGAATTGAAGTTGGAAATTTAAAATGGAGTCCGGTAAAATATAAGTATCCTCGTTGGGCTGGATTATATAAAGAAAAAGATCAGTATTTATATGTAAATAGAGGATTTGGTTATATTGGGTTTCCTGGAAGAGTTGGAATGCCTCCTGAAATTACCGTTATTGAATTAAAAACTACATAAAAAAAAGGCCGATAAGGCCCTTTTCTATATTAATAATGTTTAGTTTATCCTCCATAGGTAGTATCAAAGAAATCAAATAAACCATCAATTCCTGATATAAACGCAGCGAAATATGGTGCAGCTTGTTCTGTAGTTCCATCAGAATATTTGAATAATACATCTATATAAATGTAAGTATCCTCTGCAACTTCGATAGGAATTGAATATAATCCTTCGTTAGCTACAAATTCAATAAGGATATCAGCAGCTTTTACACCATCAACATATACTACAGCATCAATTTCTTTGTTAATGGCTGCATTAATTTCATCTACCGTAGTATAAGTATTACTTTCAAAAACCGTTTCCATTCCAGCAATATCAATGGTAGCTTCCATTTTTACATTTAACAATTGTATATATCCTCCAATGGTAATAGGATCTTCAACATCAGTTACGAAAGTAGCATTTACTCCGGCAGCAAAAATCTTTTCAGTATTGTATTTGATATCAAAATCAATACTAGCAGCAGTTGCTGTATGATCAAAACTACCTGAGAAAGTAAACGGAGTTAAATAAACACTGATATCAAAAGATGTAGGCTCGCCAGCTGATTCACCAGTAGTAATCCAAGTAGCTTCCAAATCAATTTCAACAATCTTAACTTCATCAATATATAAATCAGCTAATATAACCGTTGGCATATAATCTGTGTAAGGATAGTCAAATTCATCCGTCATAGAAACCGCTACTTCTTCATAATTATAGATAGTTAAAGTAGCATCATTAGTCCCAGTCAACTGATTTGCTTCTGTTGAAGGGAAATTAATTTCAATAACGTCACCACCTAAATCAACAGTCCAATAAGGATACTCATTGATAAATGTATAAACTCCTTTATGTGCATTAAAATCAAATGGTACTGGTTCAAAAGTATTTTTAGTATGATTTTGGGGGTTTACTGGTAATAAAAACTTTTCAATATTAGAAATAACTGCAGTTCTACCATTTGATTTAGTAGTTACAGAAAAAGGATCTTCTAAACCCATTATTACTCCAATAGCTTCCATTCCTTCAGAGTTTGTCATCAACTGAAGATACCCGGTCATGTCAGTATTTAAGGTACTTAATTCAGTTTTTGCATCTTCAGGAGACATCGTTGAATCATCGTCATCCTCACAGGCAATGAAAAATACAGATGCTAACATAAGCATCATAGCTAATAGTTTTTTCATGTTTTTCATAGTTTATTGTTTTGGTTAGTATTTTCGTTTATTCGAAAGATTTTTTTCTATTAAGATGTAAAAAATCGTCAAAAGGTTTCGTATTAATTTAAACTTTAATATATACGCACATATCTTTTTTTCGTTTCACTCAAAACTTTCAAGTTTCGTGCCAAAACAAAAAAAGAGCAGAAGATCCCTTCTGCTCTACCTTATAGTTATTTTATTATTTTTTAATTTACAAAATCCTGAATTGTTTGTTTATTCATTGATTGATAAACATTCATAACATCTTCTTTGGTTAAATGACCAACCAGATTAAATCCTATATATTCTTTCTCCGATACAATGGTTATTAAGACCTCATGTATAGTTTTATCGTGCTCAATAATATAAATAGATATATCATTATTTTCTTCTGCTATTCGCGTAAGAAGATTATAGTTAAACTCGGTCATTTTCTTATTCATCGAACCTTTGATATCATCTATCTTAAGTGATTTTTCGTTTTCTTCGAAAAACATCAGTTTAATGACATCTATCTTATCAAGCAATTCTTTGGAGTTTACTTCAGAATCATCCGAAAGTGAAAATACTAATTTGAATAAAACCGGAGGAAGGTGCATAATTGCGAAACCTTTTTCGGTTTCATACTCTTCAAAAATATCGGTTTCTTTATATTTATTCTGATCGGTAATACAAGCATACTGAAATACTAAAAGTATTAGCGTTAAAAATGTAATCTTCTTCATCCGTAATTTACTCTTAATTATTTTTTGTCAATTTCTTCTAAATGTTCCAAGCCGTCAATTTGCATTGTTTTTGCTAATTTAGAAATATTTTTTAAATCGATATTTCCCTGTATGCTGATCAATGCATTTTCGTCTTTCCCTCCTGCTATCAATATTAGCTCAATAATTTTGCCATCTTTTTCGTTGATTAAAAACTTAACATCCTGGTCCTTTTCTTTAATAACCATCAACTCTTTATAATCTTTCTTTGGAAGTTTATCGATAATTTCGGTGTAAAAATTAGCATTCCCCTGATATGTTTCATCTGTAGCTAAAATCTTTATTCCTTTTAAGTTTTCCATTAAAGCATCAAATTCGGGGTCGTTAGTTTCAACATCAGAAAACATACTAAACATATAGCTTGTAATATAAACTGATGTAAACCCCTCTTTCCCGCTATATTTATCGAAAAGCTCATCAACAGGAGTATTTTGAGCAAATAGAAAAAACGGAAAAAGGAATGCTAGTACATTTAAAATTAGTTTTTTCATGGTTTTATTGTTTAAAATATTTATCTGCAATCTTATATTTATTAATAGGATTTAATTCCTTTAGTCCTTCGTTAAAGCTTGATAATTTATTCAGTTCTTTGGTGCCTTCGTTAATTTTTTGAATTGGTTCCAAATGATTTGCTCCATTATTAAGCATTGCCGACACATATAATAAGGTTTGTTTTGCTTGTTCGTAGGCTTGTTCAGGATTTTCGTAAGTGTCGGTAAACTGAATCGTTTGTTGTTTTTTGAAGACCTGGTTATTTAAAAGTAAATACGAACCAATAAGAATAACTAACCCTGCAGCAATTCTTAATAATACATAGGTTAAACTCTTATCTTTCTGTGAATTATCATTACTATTTAAGTTATTCCAAATTTCATCAGAAATATCTGGAATTATTTGATTAGATTTTTCTTCCTGAACCTGGTAAAGAAAGATATCTTTATCAGCTCTAAGTTCATCGTTAATGACCTCATTGCTAAAGTATTCCCGAAGGATCTTTTCTTCCTCTAAACTTGTATCTCCGTTATAAAATTTCTCTAACAGAGCTTTTATTTCTTTCAGATCCATAACTATAATATTTATTTAATAAAAATTCTCTAACCTTTTTCCTAGCCCTTGATAAGCTCACTCTGATTGTATTTACGTTCATATTAAGAATCTGGGCAATCTCATCGTAATCGTATCCTTCAATATCTCTCAGATTCATAATTGTTCTTTGTGGCTCATCCAGTTCGTTAATAGCAGTTTTAGCCCTTACAACAGCTATATCAAGCTCTACTTGTTTTTCTTTTTTTAAATGATCCTCAGATGTTTCTTCTTTCAATACTCCATTAATTGGTATTGTCTTCTTCAGCTTTATCTTATCTAAACACAAATTCCTGGTCATTCGCATAGCTAAAGCTTCTATACTATTATATTTTTCTAACTCGCTGCGCATATTCCATAATTTAGTGTAAATCTCCTGTACAATATCTTTTGCATCGTCCATGTCTTGCATAAATCTATTAGCAAAACCCAGCAGTTTACGATTTAATGGTAATATGTTTTCTTTAAAAGCTTCAGCTGTCATTTATCCACAATTCAAGACCATGAAAATTACAAATAATATTTGAGAAAGGGAGTTTTTATCCCCCTTTCTTAATGATTTTCTAACTCATCTAAATATTCAAATCCTGAAATATGAACTGAATGTGATAATGAAGCCATTTCTTTTAAATTAATTTTACCTTTTATACTAATAACTGCGTTTTCATCATCACCACCAGCTACTAGTAAAAGCTCTTCAATATCCTTTTCTTTATATTTAACATAAAAGACTACATCGTTATCATGCTCTTTTACTGTCATTAATTCAACATAAGCTTTGGTATCAACCTGAGATTTCATTTCATCAAAAAAGTTAACATCAGAAGAGAAATAATCTTCCATTGCAATAATGCGGATATTATCAATCATTCCTTTCATTTTTTGAAGATCTTCATCATCATCAATTGCAGCAGCTATATCGAATAAAGCGCTGTTAATAATAACTGTAGTAAAGCCTTTTTTACCTTCATATTTTTCAATTAAATTATCAACAAAGTCCTGTGCATTTATAATAAATGGAAATGCTGCCAACATAATTATTGTAACTATCTTTTTCATGATTCTTTTGTTTTAAATTATTTGATATTTTATTTATGAGCTCAATTCAATAACAAGACGATCATAAAAATGAATCATTACATATTTTTATAAATATTTTAAGAATAAATTGATTTATCAGCGAAGACAATAAAAAAAAGGACATTATATCAATGTCCTTCTAATTATTATAAATAAGGTAATATTACTTAAAATATGGTTCCAATTGATCTAATAACTCTTTAGGAGCTCTTTTTGGTCTTCTGGATTCTTCATCAACAAAAATTAGCATGGTAGAACCTTCATTTAGCAATTCTTCTTGTTCATTATAAACCTCATAATAAAAAGTAATTCGGGCTGAAGGTAATTCTCTAATTGTAGTTTTTACAGTTAAAAGGTCATCGTATTTAGCTGCTAAATGATATTTGATCTCCAGAGATTTTACAGGTAACATAACGCCCATATCCTCTATCTTTTTATATGGAAAATCGAATTTTCTCATTAACTCTGTTCGACCTACTTCGTAATATAATGGATATACACCATAATATACGTATCCCATTTTATCTGTTTCTCCGTATCGAACTCTTATTTTCGTTTCAGAAGTATACATAATTTATTTTTATTGTTTTAATAGCTATTTTTTGAACTTACAATAATACAGCGTTTTTTTTTGAAGTGATAATATCCTATCAAATATCTGCTAAGATCCTTTATTTATAATAGTTTGCCATATTAGTTTCTTATTAAGAATATAGAAATTAGGACCTTATATATTTTTCCAATATTTTTTTAAAAAATCTTTTTGTTTTAAAAAAAAAGGTTTTATTTTTGCAGTCCAATTGACTCAATAGCTCAGCAGGTAGAGCACATCCCTTTTAAGGATGGGGTCCAGGGTTCGAGCCCCTGTTGGGTCACAGAAAAAGAGAAGCATGCAGCTTCTCTTTTTTCATTTAACACAATTCATTATCATACAAATACTTACAATAGGTAAGTAAAAGTATTAATTAAGAATTAAAATTATTTCAAATTAATTTCATAAAAAATTTGCATTTAAAAGATAAGATATTACTTTTGCCAACGCAAAAATGATTGACTCAATAGCTCAGCAGGTAGAGCACATCCCTTTTAAGGATGGGGTCCAGGGTTCGAGCCCCTGTTGGGTCACAAAAAAGAGAAGCTTTTAGCTTCTCTTTTTTCGTTTTTACTCAGAGCTTCCTTACAGCTTATAAAACAAACAATTAACATATTTTTATCATCTTTTTATAGCATTATATTATGTTTACATTAATGTTTATTGTATTTATCATTGGATATTTACTCATCGTATTTGAGCATGTTCTCAAAATCAACAAAGCTGCTTCTGCCCTGTTATTAGGTGTTTTAACTTGGGTAGTGTACATTTTAGGAGGTCAGGAAATTCTATCATTAGGATTTAGTAAAAGCTGGGAAGCTTTTAATCAAAATTCAGTACATCATGTTAATATTGAATCTATCAGGCATTTTATTAATGAAAACCAATTACCGCATCATTTGGCTGAAATTGCTGGAATTATATTGTTTTTGCTTGGTGCTATGACCATTGTTGAAGTAATTGATAAATATCAAGGGTTCAGAATAATAACCGAAAAGATAAAGACTACGAATAAGATTAAATTACTTTGGCTTATAAGCTTTTTAACATTCTTCCTATCCGCTATATTAGACAACCTTACAACTACGATTGTTATGGTTGCATTAATGCGAAAAATATTAACTGATAAGCATAATAGGTGGCTTTTTGCAGGCTTAGTAGTTATATCAGCTAATGCAGGTGGAGCCTGGTCGCCTATTGGTGATGTTACTACCATCATGTTATGGATTGGAGGCCAAATTACTGCTGCAAATATTATTAAATCAATCATTCTTCCAAGTTTTGTATCAATGATAGTACCATTAAGTCTTCTTTCTCTCTTTATTAAAGGTAAAATATCACATCCTGAGCTAAGCGAAGATGAAACAAGAGAATACATCCCCAAAAGAGATCGACTTACTATTTTAATTGCAGGTATTCTGGCATTAATTTCAGTTCCTGTTTTTAAAACATTTACTCATCTTCCTCCATACATGGGAATGTTGTTGGGTCTTGGTTTTCTTTGGTTTTATACAGATATTCGCTTTTTCTTTAATCATAGAGTTGATCTTCGAAAATTAAGCGTTAGCAGGGTAATTAAAGATGTAGATGTACCTACAATCCTATTTTTCCTTGGAATATTAAGTGGAGTTGCAGCATTACAATCTGCAGGTCATTTGGATATTCTTTCCAATTGGCTGGCAAATAAAATAGGTAATATCTACATTATTAATATTATTGTAGGAGTTATATCATCAATTATTGATAATGTACCATTAGTGGCAGCTTCTATTGGAATGTATGATATTGCTTCTCCTGATGCGATTGGATATGCATCTTTCTTCGTACAAGATGGTAATTTTTGGTCGTTTTTAGCTTATTGCGCTGGAACAGGAGGAAGTATTTTAATTATTGGATCTGCGGCTGGAGTTGCTGCTATGAGCTTAGAAAAGATTGATTTCTTCTGGTATTTAAAACATATTAGCTGGTTAGCTGTAGTTGGGTACTTATCAGGAGCATTAACATTCTGGTTAACGACTATCATATAACATAAAAGAGAAGCTTATTGCTTCTCTTTTTGTGTTAAATACGATTATCGATTAACTACGATCTTTTAAAATAGCTTTATTGATTTTCTTAACAAAAGCAGGACCTTCATATATAAAACCTGTATACACCTGAATAAGTGTAGCCCCTGCATTCAATTTATCGATCGCATCCTGCACCGACATGATACCTCCAACACCAATAATAGGAATGGTTCCCTCCGATTTTTCAGTTAAATATTTAATAATCTCAGTTGAGCGTTGTGTTAATGGCTTACCGCTTAAGCCTCCATTGGCTATTTCTTCAATGCGTTTTTGATCTGTTCTAAGGTTTTCTCTAGATACTGTTGTATTTGTAGCAACAATACCATCAATACCAGTAATATTGAATGTTTCAACAACATCATCCAACTGATCATTCGTTAAGTCTGGTGATATTTTTAATAATATTGGCTTGTAAACCTCTCTTTTTGTTCTTAATTCGGTAAGTTTATTTAAAATCGTTATCGTTGAGTCTTTATCTTGCAGTTTTCTAAGATCTTTGATATTTGGACAACTTAAATTAACGACAAAATAATCGACATGATCGTAAAGCTTTTCAAAACATATTACATAATCCTGCAATGCATCCTCATTAGCCGTTGCTGTATTTTTACCAATATTACCACCAATAATAACTTTATGTCTCTTATTTTCAAGCTTTTTTACAGCAAAATCAACACCTTTATTATTAAAACCCATACGATTAATTAAACCTTTATCTTTAGGTATTCTAAAAGAACGAGGTTTTGGGTTTCCAGGTTGAGCAACAGGAGTTACTGTTCCAATTTCGATAAATGAAAATCCAAAATTTGAAAACTGATTATAGACTTCTGCATTTTTATCGAATCCTGCCGCAAAGCCAATAGGATTATCGAATTCTAAGCCTAAAAAGTTTGTTTTTAAACGCTTATCTTTAATTGAAAACAACTTTCTAACACAAATGGAAACTCCAGGTATTTTAAAGCCTAATTTGAGTATGTTTACGATAAGATGATGAATTGCTTCTGGCTTTAATAAGAATAAAATAGGACGTACTATGTTTCTATACATGAGTTTTTATGCAAAGATAATATAGATTTATCAAATTCTAAGCCGGTTTATACTCTTTAAAAGAACCATTCGTATAAAAAATTATGATGCGCTCAATTTCTGAAACATTTTGATGATTTACTGATTTTACTTGTGTTAATTCATTTTCTTCGTCAGAATTTGATTTTTGTGTGTAATTATTCGTTGATTTTTGAATATTGGATTCTAATGGAGTTTCAATTTGCTTATTTTCCTGTCTAATTTCCTGATCAAATAAGGAGGGTTGGTTTGAATACATATTTCCTTTTCCTGTAATTAACCATTGTGCATCCAGCTCAGGGTAGGCTACAAGCATCTTTTCTATGAAATCAAAACTTGGCTTATTTCTTCCTGATAAAATATGTGAAACACTGGAACGCTGAACTCCAATTGTATCAGCAAATTTAGTAGATGTTAAACCATTCTCGCTTAAAAACTGAATAATTCGATCTTTCATATTTGTAAACATTTACATTTACAAATGTAATAATAATTTAATTTACAATTGTCACTTTATTAGAATTTTACAAGTTTACATTTGTTAATTGTCTATTAGGATATTAGTCCACTTCTTATTCCAAATACCATAATATCTCTTAATTAATAATTTTAATATTTACAAATCTGTTTAATGATTATAATTTCATTAATTATATAGGATTTTAGATGATATTTAGGTAATTAATATTTGATTTTAAGAGCTAAATAGGACTATTTTATAGATTAGCCCTATTTAATCGTTTAAAATGCTGTAAATCCTTTAAATACTAATAATAAATAGGTATTTATATATCAATTAAATTTTATAGTAAAGTTTTACTTTATATAGATATTGTATATGACTGATTTAATGTGTTTTTACTTGTATATTTTACAGTTTATTACAGATAAATAACAATAAACTGAATTTAAATTAACATTGCACTTTAATTATTTGTCATAACTTATTGATTAAATGAATAATAAATATCATTAGAAAAGTATTTCGATTATAGATTATAAGTTGTTTACATATATGAATTATGGCTCAACTTGATCGCAGTTACAATTGTAAATTAATGGTCTGATTTGTTTTGTTACAAATGTAAAATAGTAATTTGATTACAATTGTAATTCCTTATCCGTTTTAAAATTCTTTGAATCTCAATTTATTTATATTTCTTTCAAGTTTTTCAATCAATTTGTAGAAAAATTTATCCTCCTCAGAATCGCGTATTTGAAATTGATATGATATTATATACAGAATATTAAATTCTGATGTAGATATACTTTTCACCATATTCTTCATAAAAATTGAACTTAGCTCCTCTTTTTTAATGAATTCATTTTTGATTTACTATTTTTATACATCAAACTAGAAAATTGATCTTAATGAAAAAAATTGCATTACACTGGCAAATATTAATTGCACTCATTTTAGCTATTGTTGTTGGAATACTATTTAAAAATCAGGTTAAGTATATTTCGTGGATGGGCGATATATTTTTAAGAATGCTGAAAATGATCGTTATTCCTTTAATATTAAGTTCTATCATTTCAGGTATCGCCAATATTGGTAATGAAGGTCATTTCGGGAAACTGGGATTAAAAACTTTACTTTATTATATGACCACCAGTATATTTGCAATTAGCATTGGTTTATTATTGGTTAATCTTATAAAACCTGGTATGGGAATGGATATTTCTTCTATTTCAATTGAAGAAACTATAAACGTTAAAAGACAGAGTATGTCGGATATGTTTATACAGATTGTTCCTCAGAATATTTTTCAATCTATGGCTAACAATGAATTCTTATCAGTAATATTTTTTGCCATACTAGCCGGTGTTTATATCAGTAAGATAGAAAAAAAGAATCAAGTGTTGTTATCCGATTTCTTTAATGCATTCTTTGAGTTATTCATGAAAATAACAATGCTTATTATTAAGCTTGCTCCTTTCGGTATATTCGGATTAATTGTTAAAGTTGTTGCAGAACAAGAAGACTTTGTGAATATGCTCATTAAGTTAGGGTCTTTCATGTTAACTGTTATAGCAGCAATATTAATCCACGCCTTAATCGTATTACCATTACTCACACGATTCATTGGTAAAGCCAAACCATTCAAGCATTTTAATAATGTCAAAACAACCATTATAACAGCGTTTTCTACAGCTTCTTCGGCTGCAGCATTACCGCTTAATATGAAAGAAACGCATGAAAAATCAGGAGTATCACATAAAATTACAAACTTTACATTACCCATTGGAGCTACAGTAAACATGGATGGTACAGCCATTTATATTGCTGCAGTTGTAATGTTTATAGCTCAAGCCAAAGGTGTAGAAATGCACTTAAAAGAACAGATAATTATTTTAATTACAGCTCTTTTCTCAAGTATTGGCACAGCTGCTGTTCCTATGGCAAGCCTTGTAATCATAACCATCATACTTGAAATATTAGGATTACCCATTGAAATGATGGCACTTATACTTCCTGTAGATCGAATACTTGATATGTTTAGGACAGCTACCAATGTTTGGAGTGATAGTTGTGGAGCTGTTATTATTGCAAAATCGGAGAAAGAAGAGCTAAAAGTATAGTCTATAATAAAATTATATATGAGATGAATAAAAAAAGGAGAATGTATTAAAACATTCTCCTTTTAACGTTTTTGCAATTATTATGTATTAAGATTAATACCTTCTTACATCACCTGTTCCAGTTACACTTTCATCTACATCAGGATCTCCTTCATAATAAATATTACCTGATCCTACAATGCGAGCACGTAAATGCTCCGTAGCATGTACATAAATATTACCATCTCCAATAATTTTAGATTCTGATTCTTCATGAACAAAATTAATTGCCCTGATATCTCCTCCTCCATCAATTTCATAATCTGTTACTCGGCCTTCTCCTTCCAATTCAATATCACCCAATCCGGTAATTTCAGCTTCTACATTAGTTACAATCAAATTGTTAAATTCAATTTTACCTGAACCTAATAAAACGGCTTGAAAAAATTCTCCTGATAAGCTATCACATTGAATTAATCCTGATCCTACCAATACAACCTCGTCTAAGCTTGGTGTAGTCACATAAATTCGCATCGCTTCGTTATTATCTAAATCATAACCATCTTTTTCTTCAATAACTAATTTTCTGTTATCCACATCTGTTATAATATAATTTAAGAGATTTTCTTCAGCTTCAACACGTAAAGTAGTTGAATCAGCTATAGATATATACACATCGAAATCTCCCAGAGATTCGATTTCATCGAAAGTTGCAATATTTCGAACATCAATTTCTGTATTATCATTTCCTTCGATTCTATCATCGCCTAAATCACATGAAGGTAATATATATAGAAAAGAAATGAATAATAGTGCTTGTAATAATCGTAGTGTCTTCATTTTATTATGTTAATTTTATATTTAATCAAAGTCGTGAATTCAATTTTTATGCCAAAATATGCTTTGGTATATTTCAAAAAAGTTTTATTAGCTTTATACTATTAATTAATATTTATTATGAGAATTATTGGAAACATTCTATGGCTTCTGCTTGGAGGTATCATTACAGCGCTTGAGTATTTTGTAAGTAGCATTATTTTAATAGTAACCATCATAGGAATTCCATTTGGTATTCAAACACTTAAACTAGGACTGCTAGCTCTTTGGCCTTTTGGAAAAACAACGATACAAAGCGATCGTTCAAGTGGATGCTTATATATCATATTTAATATTCTATGGATACTGGTTGGTGGAATTTGGATTGCTCTATCCCACCTTGTTTTTGGAATTATTCTTTACATAACTATAATAGGTATTCCATTTGGCAACCAACATTTTAAACTTGCAAGTTTAGCTCTTACTCCTTTCGGAAGAGATATTATTGATAAGAAATAAAATCGAATTGCTAAATGAAAAGAAATCACTTTTACAGAGCAGCTCTGTTAATCATAACTATTTTCTATTTTACTTCAAGTTATGCTAAGAAAGCATCTGGATTTATTGTTGAGAATTCTGATACTCTTTATGGAAAGATAAAATACACACAATTTAATATTCTTACTGCAGGAATAGTTATCAATGGAATAAATACAGAATCATTACATTATGAAGTATGGTTCAAGGAGAATAATGGTAAAAGATTTAAGAAATATACTCCAAATGATATAGATGCATTTGGTTTTACTGATAAAGACTATTATTACTATTTTAAAAGTTTTGCAATAAAAACAAATAGTGTAGTAAAAAAAGAAAGAATAAAGAAACGCTTTTTACAATTGTATTTTCATGTTGCTGATATTGATCTATATAAAGACCTATTGCGTATAGATAATCACTATTTCAATAGTAGCAACAGTTCATATAAAATCTATGAACAAACCTATACCTACCCTGAATTATACCTGTTTAGTGGAAAAAATGGATTAACTAAAATTGAGGAATCGAAAAAAATAGGCAGTATCAAAGAAATACTACAATATTATAAGATTGAAGATGAGTTTTTGATTCAAATCTCTAAAGATTGTAATCTTAAAAACATTAGAATTATATTAGAAGAATACAAATTATGGCTAAATAGATTAAAAATACGTAGCACTAATATTTAAACCATTATATTCTAATGTTATAATCATTTCTATTAACAATTAATTTCATTTTGGAGAGTTAGTAAATTTAAGTCTTTTAATTTCGTCATCAGTATAACTTTGTTTGTAGAAATCTTCTAATGATTTTAAACTATCTCTTATATTTTCAAGATATTTTTTCTGTACAATACCCCTATCTCCATGATTTGTTTTAAGGTCATATAATTTATGAGTATTTAAACACATTGTTAAGCACATATCATATATAACTTTATTTTTTAGCCAAACACTGTAATTGTCAGTGTTTTCAGATAAATATTTACGAATTAATCGAGTGTAATACTCTGAAATATCAAAATGCCCTTGTTCATGTATTAATAATTTACCTGATAAATCTTTTGTTCTCCACGACCAATCTTCTATAAATAAATTATAAACATCAAACATAATATCGCTATCTGATTTATAATAATAACCTAATATTGTTAAACAACTATAGGCAATGCATGAATCCTCATATTGGGAATGATAATTTACTTTAAAATCACACCATTTTAGCTTATTATTTTCATTCCATATTATTATTCTAGATTCAGAATCAGAAATATCTTGTCCAAAAAGTCTAATAGAAGAAAGTAGTACTAGTAATAAAATAGATCTTTGCATTACTCAAGGGTTATAGTCCTATTAAAATAAGCAAATAAACTATAGTCTAAAAATATTTTAACACATCTTAACGTTTAATAACAATTACAGTTCTCTCATTGGATAATTAGTTATATGCCTGATATCCTGATATAATGGTTTTAACTGTTTATACATCTTTTTATATACCTTATGATATAACTTTTTATACATATCACGGTTTTCGGGTTTAGGTAAATAAACTTCTCCTACTCTACACATGTTTTTTATAGCAGTTTCAAAGTCTGGATAAAGTTTTAATCCAACAGCACAATTAATAGCTGCCCCTAAAGCAGAAGTTTCATATGTATGAGGTTTTTCAACAGGCATATCAAAAATATCGGCGGTCATTTGCATGGCATTTACACTTTGCGAACCACCACCAGAAACACGTAATTTCTTAATTTTAACACCTGTTCGTTTTTGTGTACGTATAGTTCCTTCTTTTAATGCATAAACTAATCCTTCCAGTATGGATCGATACAAATGTGCTCGTGTATGTACATCTCCAAAACCAATTACAGCGCCTTTCGCTTCGTGTCCCGGGATTTTAACTCCAGGCGACCAATAAGGTTGTAAGGTCAATCCCATCGATCCCGGTGGAATATCTTTAATCATTTCATCAAAAAGCTCTTCAGGAGATTTGCCTGTTTCTTTTGACAACTCCACCTCTTTATGCCCAAACTCATTCTTAAACCAGTTTATCATCCAATATCCTCGGTATATCATAACCTCAGTATTAAAATGATTTGGAATAGCACTAGGATATGACGGAAAAAACTTAACTACTTCTACATATTTATTATTAACTGTTTCGATCGTTGCAGTAGTTCCATAGCTTAAACAAGCAATCTCCGGTGTCATACAACCTGAGCCCAATACTTCGCACGCTTTATCGGCAGCAGTTGCAATAACAGGTAATCCCAGAGGTAAACCTGTTTGTTTCGATGCTTCAGCAGTGATATGGCCTAATTGTTCTGATGGTTTTACCAAATCAACCAATTTATTATGATTAATTGGGAATAACTTATAATTAATTTCATTGGTTTTACTCCATCGCTGTTTTTTATAATTAAATGGCATATATCCTACTGTACTCCCAATAGAATCAATAAACTTTCCAACTAATTTGTAATTAAAAAATGCTGAAAGAAATACATATTTATATGTTTTGTCCCAGATTTCCGGTTGATTTTGTCGTATCCAATTTGATTCTCCATCTTTTATTGCGTGAGCCAATGATTCATACATATTGATCAGCTTAAGACCAAACTTAATAAATCCTTTGGGCCATCTTTCAACTTTCGCTTTTCGCTGATCGAGCCAAATTATTGCCGGTCTTATTGGATTCCCATTTTCATCAAGATTAACAACTGTTCCTCGTTGTGAAGTTAATGACACACCTTGAATCAATGATAAATCAATAGAAGTATTTTTAATAAGGCGTTGTGTGGTTTCACATAATATATCCCACAAGTAATCTGGATCTTGCTCGGCAAAACCCGGTTGTTCAGAAAAATATGGTTCAACTTCTGTTCGTTCTAATTCACATATGTTTCCTTTCAAATCAATGATTACTGCACGTATTGATTGTGTGCCAGCATCTATAGCAATAACATATTTTTTTTCTTGACTCATCACTATTCTATATTATGGTTCCAATCCTAATGTATTGCCAGGATTCATGATACCCTTAGGATCTAAATGATTCTTAATAGCTTGCATAAGCTGAATTGATTCTTTTCCTAATTCTTTTTGCATCCAAGGAGCCAATGTTCTTCCAACACCATGGTGATGTGATAATGAACCTTTATTAGCTTGTATGGTTTCAATAATTCCCTTATGATATTCTGTATATTCATTTATCTCATCTCCTTTTTTTATAGGACTTAAAAAGGTAAAATATAAATTAGCGCCATTCTCATATACATGAGAAATATGAACCATTACTACAGTTTTATCTCTTGATTTAAGATACTTACGAACAGCATACCATAGCGGTAATAAATTATCCCACATAACTGCAGTTTCTAGAGTATCTGTCATAATTCCCAAATCCATTAATGGGTCTCGTAAGTAAGCACTTGAATATCTTTGTTCAAGCCATTTTATAGTTGGTTTTGCTCCTAAAGCAAATGCTCCATTTTTCTTTACAATTCTTTTTATTGACGAAATTACTTGTTTTGTATAAGCTTCATTTCCTTCAACAGCAACAAACATTAAGCAACGTTTACCACTTTTAAATTTTAAGATATTTAAAAAATTATCAGCGATAGTCCCTTCAAAATCTTTTGTTTTAAATGCTATCTCGGTTTCTTCCGGGTCTGATATACGAAATAAATGAGGCACTCCTATCCCACTTTGCATTACAGTGCGCATAGCTGTTACAGCCGATTCAAAATCTTTATATATAAATGATGCATGCCGTGTTTGTTTTGGTCGGTACTTCCTTATTTTCATGGTTACCTCAGTAATAACACCTAAAGTACCTTCCGATCCACAAAAAATCTGATGTAAATCCCAACCTTGAGCACTGGCAGGATATGTTTTAGTATTTATTACTCCATTAGGAGTAACTACCTTCATTGATAATACAATATCTTCAATTTTACCATATCCGGTTGATGCCTGCCCTGCTCCTTTTGCTGCAACCCAACCTCCAACTGTAGAATATTCAAACGATTGAGGGAAATGTCCACAGCTATATTTTTCACCATAATTATTTAAATACTCTTCAAAAGCAGGACCATATATTCCTGATTGTACTGTAACCGTTGAATTTATTTCATTTACTTCGAGAACCTGATTAAGATGCTTCGTTAAATCCAGGCTAATACCACATTTAGGGGTTTCCACTCCACGCGTAACAGAAGAATGGCCTCCAAAAGGCGTTATTGCAATATTATTTTTATTACAAATCTCCAGAATCTTAACAATATCTTCTTCCGTTTTTGGATATACCACTGCATCCGGAGCAGTTGGAATATAGCCTTTTCTAAGTTTTAATAAATCAGCATAATACTTGCCATATGCATGACTTGCCCTTGAAAAATCATCAGTTAGTATATTATCGTTACCTACAATAGCTTTTAATTCTAATATTATTTCTGAATCCAACATGCACTGTTTATCTAGCTTAACTTCTTGATCACCAAACAAGTGCTTTTGACTTAATTCAGATTCTGTATATCCAAACTTATCTTTAATTACATTAATGGTTCCTTTGTCAACTATCGTTTCTCGTTTATCGCCCCATTTAAATATATCTCTGTATGTTTTCATCTGTATTATATAAATATCATACTTCGACAAGCTCAGTATGACAATGTAGTTTGTAAATTAACATTATACTCAAACCCCAACCTATTTAGGTAAATTAAAGATTTTCATTACATTATTTATTTCGTCCTGTGTTTTTTTGTCATCCCAATTTAAATATTCCTTTGCAATTTCCACTACTTTATTAAAAGTTTCATCTCCGGGATAACCCAATGTCCCAATTCCTGTTCTTCGGAAGAAGATGTCGGATAAAGTAAATGCCATCTCTTTTTTAATAACATAAACAACTTCGGCTAAAATTTCTCCATCTTCTGTTACTACCAGGGATAGTGGTTTATCATACATTGCCAATCGAAAGATAGTATGACATTGTAAGCCATAATTTCTACCAATGTAGTTAATAGTAGCTTCAGAAAACATTGGATATCGTAAAACCAGTTGTCTAATAAAACTTTCCATATTTTTAATGTCAGAATCAACAAGGTATTTCGTGGCAGTGATAGATTTACCCAGGTTTCGCTTTATTTTTTTACTTACTTTCTTTAAAACATGCTCTGCTAACTTTCGACTGGTAGTATACTTACCACCTTCAACTGTAATTAATCCGTTTAAACCATCTTTTGCGTTATCATAAATTTCATATTTTCGTGATGATTCGTAAGATGCTTCTGCTTGATTATCAACTAAAGGACGTAAACCACCATAAGCAAATTCAACATCTTCATATTTTAACTTTTGAACACAATAGTTTTTATTAAATTCATCGATTAATTCTTCAATACTCTCTCTTGTAACTTTGTAATCATCTGGATTTCCAAGATATTCCTTATCAGTTGTTCCTATTAAAGAATGATTACGCCATGGAATTAACATAACATGCTTACCTTCTTTTGTCATCATTAATACAGCATGGTTAAAACTCAGCTTTTTGGTGATAAGGTGTATTCCTTCTGATCTTCGAATATGATGCTGATTGTCCTTACTTTCATTGGCTTTATTAAGCACTATATCTGTCCATGGACCCGCACAGTTTATTGTAAGATCAGCTGTAAATTCATATTGGTTATTCGTCAATAAATCATTTACAACCACCCCTTTAACCCTTGAATCGCTTTTAATAAACGTTTTAACTTCGGCATAATTAGCACATTGAGCTCCATTAACAACTGCAGATTTTAAGATTCCTAAGGTTAATCGTTCGGGATTTATATTCTGACAATCGTAATAAATACTTGAGCCATTTAATTTTTCTTCCTTAACACAAGGTTCTAATTGTCGGGTTCGTTTTGCATTAATCGTTTTATGAAACGGTAAACGTTTATTTCTATCCCATGTCCAAGCTTTATCAAGCGATAATAAATCATATAAAACCATTCCTAAGAACAAAGTCAGTTTATTCCCTTTTAAATTTTTGTAAGTGGGAACCATAAAAGGCAAAGGATAAACCAAATTTGGAGCAATATTCTCTAAAACTCTTCTTTCCATTAAAGATTCGCGTACCAATCCAAACTCTGCATTTTTTAAGTATCTTAACCCTCCATGAATTAATTTTGAAGTAGCCGACGATGTAGCTTCACCGAAATCCCCTTTTTCGAATAATGCGACCTTTAATCCTCGAGTAGCAGCTTCATAAGCTACTGAAACTCCCGATATTCCTCCTCCAACAATAATTATGTCATAATGATTATCTGATGATTGATCAAAGATCCGCTTCATAGAATTTATTTTTAGGTTGAACTTATTCAAATTTCCTAAAAAAATTTCTTTAAACAGTTTAACAAATGTTAAATAATAGCAACTTATTGAAAATAAGAATTTACCAATCTATGGTTTTTCTTAATCTGCTTAAAGATTGAAGTTTGATTCCTAAAAAGTCGGCAATATATTTTAAAGGTACATCGTGAATCATTTCTGGATATTGCTTTAAAATTCGTTTATACCTTATTTCTGCAGTTTCTGTTATAAATGAATAAATCCTACGTTGTGATTCTACAAACATTTCTTCTATAATTCGTCGCCCTAATCGTTCCCATTTTTGGTATTTATTATAAAGGTTTTCCAGATTTTCTTTACTAATAATAATTAATTCACAATCGGTTATTGCACTTATAATTTCGAATGATGGAGTCTGTGAAACAAAACTTGGTAAAGCAGTAGCAAAACTGTGTAAAGGAGTAATATCTCGTGTAATTTCTTCTCCATCGTAATGATAATAAACCCTTAGATACCCCTTGTTTGTAAATACTATTTCTTTAGCAATTTGTCCTTCGTCGATTAATATTTCATTTTTCTTTAGTTCAATAAAATCAATATAATTCTGCATATCAGCCAATTCATGTTCTTCAAAATCCACAAATTGACTAATAAACTTAACAACATTATTTAACCTAGCTGGAATCACTATAAAATTTTTGATTAAGATCGAAAAAAAATGCTGATAATCCAATTATCAGCATTTTAAAAATTGTTTATCGATTATATATTATTCATATTTTAGTGTATCCACAGGGTTTAACCTAGCTGCTTTAATAGTATGTGCACTTACTGAGATCATCGTAATTAAAAATACAAGGATAACAGGAATTATAAATAGCCAAACAGAAATTGACATTTTTGTTGAAAAGTTGTTTAACCATTGATTGATTCCCCAAATTAGTATAGGAATTGATATGATTAAAGCAACAATTATAAGGTATAGATATTCTTTCGAAATATGCAGTAAAATATTGCTAACTCTTGCTCCCATTACTTTGCGTATTCCTATTTCTTTGGTTTTAAGATTCGCGGTATATAGCGATAACCCAAATAAACCTAAGCAGGTAATAAAAATTGCCAGGAATGAAAATATTCCAAAGACATAACCAAATTTCTTATCTGCCTTAAATTGCTCTTCATAATGAATATCTAAGAAAAAGTAATCAAAAGGATTTCCTGCAAATAACTCATTCCACTGATCTTCAATTAATTTAATATTATCATTTACTGATTCTGTACTTAGCTTTACTGAAAAGCAGCCAAAACGACTTTCATCGGGTAAATACCTAAATATTTGAGGCTCAGGTAAAGCTTTAGGAGATTCGTGACGATAATCTTTTAGTACACCAATAATTGTGTAAATATTTCCCCAATAGTTAATTTGCTTATCCAAAGCATCTTCAGGACTTTCAAATTCCAACCACTTAACAGCAGTTTCATTGATAATAACAGCTTGCTTATCTGTAGGGAATTCTCTTGAAAAGTTTCTTCCGTTAATAAATTCCATTTGGTATTGATCAATAAACCGATCATCAACTCCCATAATCATGTAGTTTTTACCTGATGTTGCATCCTGTCCTACTTTAAAAATACCTCCGTTATCCCACCATAATTTTCTACCGGGAACTTCTGTTGAAAATGCAACGCCGCTAATACCAGTTAACTTAGCAACTTCTTGTTTAAAAGTTTCCTTTCGTTGTATGATTGTTGAATCTATAGCCTTGGGCATATTAATAACAAGTGTTTGCTCAATATCAAATCCTAAATTTTGGTTGCGCATAAACTGAAGCTGAAAAAACACAGCAAATGTTCCTGTTATTAATATTATTGAGATCATTAGCTGAAATACAACTAATACTTTCCTTAAATTAATACCTCGGGTTGTTGATATTAGTTTTCCTTTTAATACCTGAACAGGTTTAAATGATGATAAAGCAAATACAGGATACATTCCAGTAATAAAGGTCCCTATAATATATGCTCCAATAATAAATAAAATAAACCAAGCTTGACTCCAGAACTGATAATTGACAGGAACTCCAGTTATATTACAAAATGTTGGCTTCAATATTTGAATTAAAATAAGAGCCAAGCAAAGTCCTACAAAATTAATTATAACTGATTCTGTATAAAATTGTTTAACAAGATTCCAACGTAATGCTCCAACAACTTTTCTAACACCAACCTCTCTTGCTCGTTCCATTGATCGAGAAGTTGTAAGGTTTATATAATTAACCCAAGCTATAACAATAATAAATATGCCTATTATATATAAGAATTTAACTGATTTTTCATCACCATTTGTTTCATGTTCTTGCAATAAATGCGATTTTAGGTGAATATCTTCAATAGGCTGCAAGTTAAAATACATAGTCATTTTATAATAGCTAAGCATTTCACCAATTTGTGATTTAGTAAACTCAATAAATCTTTTTTCTAACTCACGAGGTTTAGCATCAGGTTTTAAGATAAGATAGGTAAAAGCACCTGTATATCCCCATAAATCAAGATATTCTTCTCCACGCCAATCAGTTAAGTTAGGAAATGCTATTAATATTTCCGGTTTTAAATGAGAATTTTCAGGAATATCATCAAAAACAGCAACCACCTGAAGATCATCCTTTTTATTCATCTTAAGCCTTTTCCCAATAGGGTTTTCTTTACCAAAATATCGTTCAGCAACACTCTTACTAATAACAATATTATTATGATTCACCAGTGCCTCTTTTATACTTCCCTGTATAATATTAAAATGAAGAATATTAAATATATCTTGTTCGGCATAATAAATTTTGTCCTCAATAAAATTATTTTCACCGTAAGCAAGAGTAGCTTCACGAACCACTAAACGAGCTATGTTTTCAATTTCAGGAAAGTTCTCAATTAATAATGGTCCTATTGGTGGACAAGCCGAGGCAAACTCTACATTACTTCCATCGCTACTTGTTCTTCCATAAGTTAAACGATATACATTTTCACTATTAGGGTGGTAATTATCGAAACTTTCTTCGTATGTGATGTAGTGAAAAATTAATGCTGCGGCAGCTATTCCTATTGCTAACCCAGCAATATTTAAAAGAGTGAATACAAATTTATTGAGTAATACTCTTTTTGCTATTAATAAATAATTCTTAATCATATACAAGGTTTAATGTGTTATAAACTCTTTGATAGCAATAATAAATAAAAGTTTAAATACATTTATAAAAAATATACCAATGCAGTTGATGTAAGGTTAAACTGTCCTTTTCATCATGTAAATTGAAATTTATACTGTATATTGGCAGCTAGTTTTATAAAAACATAATCGAATGAAAAGAACTATTTTTATACTTACCATTGCCCTAATCGGATTAAATTCATGTGGCTTAAAAGATAAGAAAGCTCAAAAAGAACAGGAAGAAGATGTTATTAAATCAACATTAATTGAAGTTGGACAGCAAGTCCCAGAATTTAGTTATATCTCGCTAAATGATGATACGATTCATATTAATGATTTAAAAGGGAAAGTTGTATTTATGAATTTCTTTGCTACTTCATGCCCAATATGTATTAAAGAACTTCCATTTATAGAAAGTGATATTTGGTCAACATATAAAACAAATGAAGATTTTGAATTGATCGTTTTTGGACGTGAACATATTGCTGAAGAAATGATTAATTTCAAAGAAAAGAACAATTATACTTTCAATATAGTTCCTGATCCTAGGAGAAAAATTTATTCTCTATTTGCAGAGAGATATATTCCAAGAAACATTGTGCTTAACCGTGAAGGGAAAATTATTTACCAAGCTACTGGCTTTAATGATGAAGAGTTTGCTAAATTAAAAGAGATCATTCATCATGAAATCATAAAAGAAGATTAGTATTAAAATTCAGTCAATAAAGCATTAAAGTTGCCATTCATTAATTAGAGTATTGGCAACTTTTTTATTTTTTTGTATATTTAATATAAAAATTCTCATGACCTTAAAATTTCATTCTTCTATACTTTTTGTTGAAGATATCGAAAAATCTAAAGAGTTTTACTGTAATATTCTAAAACAGGAAATTGAAACAGATTTTGGAAGTAATGTATCATTAAAAGGAGGTTTATCCTTATGGCAAATTTCAGATTGGCATCCTTTATACCACGATTTTTATGATAATAGCCTAAATAATAAATCCTTAGAACTTTATTTTGAAACTGATGATATTTACGAAGTAGAGCATATAACAAATAGTCTTGGTATACCCTTACACCATGAGCTTACTGAAGAATCTTGGGGTCAAAAAACACTTAGGATTTTTGATCCAGATCATAATCTTGTTGAAATTGGAGAAAAGCTCGAATCATTTATTAAACGAATGTTCCAAGAAGGTTTATCCATTGAACAAATTAATAAAAAGAGTGGAGTTCCTGTTAATCTAATTCTAGAATATATAAAATAATGTTTGAAGCCTATTATAAATCACCTATTGGCAATTTAAGAATTATCTCCAATGATACGGATATTATAAAAATTGAATTTTCACATGATTACTTTAAAATGAAAATGATTCCGATTCAAATTCAAAAATGTATAATACAATTAGAAGAATATTTTAAAGGAGAAAGAACTGAATTTGATATTGGGATTAACCCTGCTGGAACTGAATTTCAGAGTAAAGTATGGAATCAATTAAGAAAAATACCATATGGTAAAACCATCACTTATTTAGAGCAAGCAAAACAGTTTGGTGATGAAAAAGCAATTCGGGCCATAGCATCAGCAAATGGTAAAAATCCTATACCTATCATTATACCATGTCACAGAGTTGTTGGAACCGATGGAAAATTAACAGGTTATGCAGGTGGAATGCTTAAAAAACAATGGCTCTTAGAACATGAAGGAGCCATTCCACAAAAGAGCCTATTCTGGTAAAAAATACTTATCTTATTGAACTAATAAAATTATCGAACCTTTCTACAATTTCTCCTTTAAAATTGATCTCACTTAGATGAGTATTCATAAAGGCTTCATCGTTCTCTTTCTGATCTTCTGGCAAAACCAAATCAATTGGAAACGCCTCACAATGAATACATTTTCCATTTAACAATTCTTTCACTTTATTAAAAACAATTCCATGTCCAAATTTTTCTTCCTTTTTTTCGTAAGTACTACCACAGCAAGTAATAAATACTAACTGGTTGATTTTATTTTTATACTTGTTTACAAAACTATATAATGGAGGAATGAACCTTCCAACGAAAATAGGTCCACATAAAATAATTCGATCATAATCTTCGATTTTATGCTGAAACTTCTTATTACCAAATCGGATGTTTAACAAGAAAAATAAAAATACATTAGATCGTGGCTTAATTTCTTCTATTTCACAGGATAAAGATTCTGAAATTTTCTCAGCTAAAAATTTGTTACTTCCTTTACGTGAATAATATAATACAAGTGTTTTCATATATCCTTCATTATTTAACTACTAAAATAAAGTCACTACCGGGTTCATTATCTCCAAATTCACCAAATCTTGGTTGTGGTTCTACTTTTTCGATATATTGAATAATCTCGTTAATAGTAAGAATTCCATCGTTTCCACCATAATTACGAAGCGATTCTAAAAATTTTCGTGCAAAGGGAGAATGATGTCCGGGCCTGCCATCAGGGACATATTCCTTACCTCCTGATGTTAAATATAACCTTGTTTTATACTTCTTTTTGCGTTCTATAAATTCTTCATTGGTTACTTCGGCATATAAATCAGCAGCACGCCCTTTGGAAGCAATCAGTGGATCAAATGTTCCACCAAAGCAAACATCCATAACTAACAAGATATGATTACACGGAATATTGTTTATCATTGTTCGTAAATTCGAATGCGATAAGTAAGATGTTTTTGCTACATCATCCGATTTTGAGTCCCGAGAAATAACATATCCCTCTTTAAAAACCTCGTCGTAAATTCCATGCCCTGCAAAAAATATTAGCAGGTTGTCATTTTTGTCGTAATCTAGTTTTGCATACTCTCGAATCTTCTCGATAGCTTCTTTTAAAGTTGGGTTTATTACCAATTCTGTTTGCACAAAATAATTCGACTGTAATTCTTCGGCTACTGTTGAAGCATCCAACACGGGATTTACCAATTCAGAGAAAGAATCATAAATATTAGTTGCGAATATTAATGCTCGATCAACTCCCAGCAACCCTTCTCCTGCTGTTTTCTTTACCTCAGTTACTTTTTTATCTTCTGATCTACTTTGTTTTACATCAACACTCCTTCCTTTTTTTACAATATGAAATGGATTTTCGACCGGAGTAACAGAATATACCTTCTTACTAACAGGATGTACCAGTTCAAATGCCGAATATTTGTATGAAATTCCATCATTATTTTTCGACTTACTTGCTTGCAAATATGCTTTGCTCCAATTTTTCTTTAGCAATTTTGCTTCATCAATAGGTATTTTAATTCCTGCATCCGTCTCCAAAAAACGCACTTTGTAAATTTGCAAATCTGCATTATAACCTATTAATCTTTCAATGGGTATTTCAACTTTTCCTCCAGCTTTTGATTTTACATCAAAATATTTCTCAGTATAATTTTGCAACTGGGCTAAAACTTCAGCTTTTAATTTTTCTCTTCGATCAGAGTACTGAATAGTTGTTTCAAATTCATCACGAGGTAAGGTTAAATTCTTATCCAACTTTTCTAAAATATTTTCAATAACTTCGGAGGTCAATATCATTTTATGAGCCGAAGTAAGTTCTCCATCCATATAATCTGTAATTAATGACTTACGTGATGGTTTTACTCCAGTAAGTTCCCATACGATTACTGATTTATCAGAACTAAATGAAGTCAAGAATAATCCATCGTCGCTAAAGGTGCCTCCAAATACATAGTCGCTATGGCGATAAATGCTTTCAAACTCTTGTATTTCCGTTGATGTCATTTTTAGAATCACTAAATCCGAGGTATTACCAAAAACAAGATATTCACCTGTTGAATTATAATTTATTGAGCTATTTACTCTGATCTTTAAACTATCTTTAAAATCAATTTTCCCTTTTCGCAAATCATATCTACGAACCTCGTATTGCGACGAAACAACAAATTCATTTTTAAATGGATGAAAACAAACATCATATAGCCAATACTTTAAATTTGGAACTGTATCGCTCAACTCATATTTCTCTACCAAGTGCTTATATACATATATCTTCTTATCGTATCCACCTATTAACAAATACTCATCGTTATAGTTAAAACTCACTCCATTTACACTCTCATCGTAATTTAACTTTTGTTGTAAAATCATCTGATCACCATCCCATTTCCAAATACAAACCGTTTCATCGGAAGAAGAACTGGCTAGATAATTTCCATTATGGCTAAACTCCAACTTGGTAATATGTCGCGAATGACCATTTAGAACCTGAATTACTTTTCTATCCTCTAGTCGAATTATTGCAATATCATTATCACTTTTATATTTGGCATAAGCCAGGTATTTCTCATCAGGTGAAAAAGAAAGATGTCCACCAACTGATTTTGGATTTCCCTGATGTGAAAAAATCTTATTCCAATCTTTATCATAAATTTCAATGCTATTATCACCTACAGTTAAAGCAAAGTAATTTCTATATGGAGAAAATTTGCTATCCATGATATAATCAGCATATCCTTTCAATTCCTTTTTCTCTTTATAAGAAAACTCTTGTCCATATACAGAAACACAAATTAAAATAGAGAACAGAACTAGTATCTTTTTCATAATATATATTTTAGGAGCAGATTAAGTTATATATTCGAAATGAAATATCAAATATTAGCAGTTAAAAATTGCTTTGTTATTTTTTATATATTCGCTGCAATAAATAAAAAACATGAAATTAGATATTAATCTTTTCCCTGAAGATACTTATACTACAAGAGATAATTCAAGAATTTTAGCTGATAAACTATTTTTAAATACGAGAATTTATTTTGTATTCAAGTATATACAAATGATTTTTAAAAACAGAAAATTGGCATTAAAAGGTCTTTATGATCGCAAAGCTTGGTCTCTTTCCTCATTTAATGTAATTAAGCTTATCGAAAACTGTGGTGGTAAATTTCATATTGAAGGATTTGATCACTTAAGAAATTGTAACGAACCTGTTGTTATTGTCAGTAATCATATGAGTGCAATGGAATCGATGATATATCCTGCACTAATTGCTCCATTTATGGAAGTTACTTTTGTTGTTAAAGAAAGTATCGAGAAACATTTCCTGTTTGGTCCTGTTATGAAGGCCCGAAGTCCGATTTCTGTTGGAAGAACAAATTCGCGCGAAGATTTGATGTTGGTAATGAAAAAAGGGAAAGAATTCTTAACTAGTGGAACATCAGTAGTAATATTTCCGCAAGGAACCAGATATGATATTTTCCAAGCCGAAGATTTTAATTCTCTTGGTGTAAAACTTGCAAAATCTGCTGGCGTTAAGGTTATTCCAATGGCTCTAAAAACTGATTTTTGGGGTAATGGCAATTTAGTTAAAGATTTAGGACCCATTCGTAGAAAAAGGAAAATTTACATCTCAATTGGAGAACCTATAGAGGTAGAAGGTAATGGAAAACAGGCAAATGATCAGGCAATTCATTTTATTGAAAATAAACTAAATCAGTGGAAAGAAAAAGCGAGCTAAACAGCTCGCCTTGATTTTATTTATGTTTTTTTAAATACTGATAATCTAAATAATATAGAATTTTAAGCGATATACTGTTTACTTGCGATGACTCTAATGTATTATTCAAATTATCCCAGAAATTATTTATCAATTGTGTTTCTCCTGTATAAATTGCATTTTTCCAAACTACTGCCATTTCACTTCCCGGAGCAAAACGCCATAAATATTTCATATCTATAGTAAAAGCATTATAGTTATAGTCTTCATCAGAACCGTATATGTTGTAACCAAGCGAAGGACCTAGATCGCCATCTTTTTGCAATTGATAAAAATCTTCGTATTCAACACGCGACCAATAATGGCGTGCTCTTAAACTTAACGACATTTTATTATTAAAAATGTAATTGGTGTTAATTGTATTTGTTATCGTATGTTGATCGCGCATTCCAAAGTTTATGATAGTTTCATTTGTTCCATCCATTTGTTCTTGCTCGTAATCTTCAATATATCCATAGCTGTTGTATGATGTGCTTATTCCCAAATTATATATAAACAGCCACTTGTCGCTGAATCTAACCCTTGGACTAAGATTAAAACCATATCCATATTGATCGTAATTAAAAGCTTTCCATGAATTTACTCTTAAATCAAGTGCAAACATTTTTCGATAATCAGTTGATATCCACGTTTGTCCGAAAAACATTTGATGTCGATTAAACTGCCAACCTTCTACACGTGGTTCAAAGTAATCATGTCGGCCAAATGGTTTAACATCAGCATAAAAACCAACATGTAAATATCTTTTTGCAAAAGTAGTACTGGTTCTATACGCAATTTGAAAATCAGAATATTTCCGTGGTTTATATAAGTTTTGATACCAAAAATTTATCTCATGTTGCCAATTTAACACCTTCCAGAATGGTTTATTAATATTGTAATCAAACTCAGCATACCATGTAGATTCATTATTTTGTTGAATAAAACCCATATCGTTTGGATCATAAGTGTTTGACTCCGTATTATGTGAAAATTCAAAAAGGAAATTTCCTTTTGTTTTTGCAAACATCAAGAAATACTTGTGCCCAAGATCAGTTGAATCTGTATATTTTTGACTTACTGCACCACTACCTCTTAATTGATACGAATTTTCTTTGTTATTCAAACTAAACTCACCCCCTGTAACATTTGCTGTGTAATTCTCCTCGGCATGCAATACATTGGTATTTGCAAAACTTACATAAGAATTATTTTTTAATGATTGATCCAATACAATCATATTATAATTGGTAAATCCCTGGGTTTGATATTTTCTAATTTGACCTGTTATGGTATCTGCTATTTCGGCCTCTACTGCTCCTGTCATTGCATTTATAAATCCTATTCCTAAACCTTTGTCAGTTCTTCCTGATATTTTTGTTGCATTAATTAATTGAGTTTCGGCAGGATTTTCTTTTACCTCCTCGTTTTCCAGTAGCTGATCTTCAACAGTATCAGAATTTTTAGGACGATTACCTATTCTTCTGGAATAAAAAATCCCGCCTTTATCGAACAACTCTGTTCCTTCGGTAAAAAACTGGCGTTTTTCGTCATATCGCCTTTCATATGGTGAAAGATTTAAGATTTCATCATCGGATTGTACTTGCCCAAAATCGGGAATGAGTATCATATCCAGAGTAAAACTCCGATTAATTCCCCATTTTAAATCCATTCCAGCATTAAAATCGTTTCCCCATGAATTATTTTCTCCATCATTTTCAAGGTAAGCTGAAACATATGGAGTAACGGATAAGCGCAAAGGTGGCTCAATGTTTTTAATTCCAGATAAATCGCCCATTTGATTTATCTTTCCTTGAATATTAATATCCACAAAATTCCATGTATCCCATTCTCTGTATCTTCTAATATTTCTCCAGAAGTGAATTCCCCATACCTGGTTATCATTCTTAGGAAAACGTAAGGCCGAATATGGAATTTTCATTTCAACCACCCAACCAAACTCAGTTAATTTAACTTTACTCTCCCACACAGCATCCCAATTTTCATCATCATCGTCTCCTATAATTTTAGCATCAGATTGAACACCTGAAGCTGAAACTAAAAACTGAGAAGCATTTACACCATCGTTAAAAGGACTAAAAATTACAGCAAATAAATCGGCATTCGCACCATCAAAAGCATCTCTGTGCGACAACTCCCTTAAAATGCTATCAGGACTAGTATCGTACATCGTAGCACCAATATAAATTGCTCTGTCATCGTATACCATCTTCACTTCAGTTCGTTGAGAAGGTTTTATACCATTATATGGTTCGTACTGATAAAAATCTTTAGCTACAGGAGCATTTTTCCATGCCAGATCATTAAGTACTCCATCTATTTTTGGTGATTCTTTAACTTTTATAGTTTCAATACTTTTTTTATCCTCATTTAATGCATATAAACTGCCAGATAGCTGAATAATAGTCAGCAATAATAAAATCCCTTTTCTCACGTCAAAATTATTTAAGATTCCCACCATAAAAAGACTTTTTAGTCTTAAAAAGGTTTAATGCAAGATTAAAAAAATCTTTATTAATTTATATCCAGATCCAATCTTTAACATCATATTAACATAAAACCCCAATATTAAGGATATTGAGGTTCATATTAAATTATTATATAAGAAGCATTTCTGCCTAAAACTCCGAAGTAAAATGAAATTTTATTTTGTCGAATTTCTGTTGTGCCATTTGCAAAGCATAAGGAGAATCGGCCATAAATACCTCTCTCCCATGTTTATCAATAGCAATATTATTGAATTTTCTTTTATGGAAATCTTCTAATTGTTCCTTATCATCTGATTCAATCCAGCAAGCTTTATGCATTTGAATTGGTTCATACTTACATTTTGCCCCATACTCATGCTCTAAGCGAAATTGTATAACATCGAACTGAAGTTGGCCTACCGTGCCAATAATCTTACGACCATTAAATTTATTGGTAAACAATTGAGCTACCCCTTCGTCCATAAGCTGATCGATACCTTTTGCTAATTGCTTATATTTCATTGGATCAGCATTCTCGACATATCGGAACATTTCCGGAGAAAAACTAGGAAGACCTTTAAAATTGACTACTTCACCTTCGGTTAAGGTATCACCAATTTTAAAATTACCCGTGTCGTGTATACCTACAATATCGCCAGGGAAAGCTTCATCGATAACCGATTTTTTCTCAGCCATAAATGCTGTTGGTGATGGAAACTTCATTTTTTTCCCATTTCGCACATGTAAATAGTTGGTATTTCTTCTAAATGTACCTGAGCAAATTTTTACAAAAGCTAATCGATCCCGGTGATTAGGATCCATATTCGCATGGATTTTAAAAATAAATCCTGAAAATTTATTTTCGAATGGATCAATTTCCCTTTCTTCTGCTTCAACATGAAGGGGATATGGAGCAATATTTATAAAGCAATCTAATAATTCCTGGACCCCAAAATTATTTAAAGCACTACCAAAAAATACCGGAGCTAACTGCGCATCCAGATAATCATTTACTTCGAATTTTGGATAAACTTCAGTTATTAATTCCAGTTCTTCTCTTAATGTATTGGCATATTGTTGTCCTACATATCCATCTAAATCAGAACTATTAACATCTTTAAGTTCAATAACATCTTCGACAGTTTGTTTCGTTTCTCCACTAAATAGATTTAGTTTTTCTTCGTATATATTATATACTCCCTTAAAAGTTGGACCATTACTAATAGGCCAGCTTAAAGGACGAACATGTATTTTTAATTCATTTTCGATTTCATCCAATAACTCAAAAGGGTCTTTACCACTACGATCAAGCTTATTGATAAACACCATTACCGGTGTTTTTCGCATACGGCAAACTTCCATCAATTTTCGTGTTTGAGGTTCAACCCCTTTAGCTGAATCAATTACAATTATTACACTATCAACAGCCGTTAATGTTCTAAAGGTATCTTCAGCAAAATCCTGGTGACCAGGTGTATCAAGAATATTTATCTTTTTACCTTTATATTCGAATCCCATTACAGAGGTAGCCACTGAAATTCCTCTCTGGCGTTCAATCTCCATAAAATCGGAAGTTGCTGTTTTTTTTATCTTATTGCTTTTTACAGCTCCTGCAACATGAATAGCACCACCAAATAACAATAGTTTCTCTGTTAAGGTTGTTTTTCCTGCATCAGGGTGGCTAACGATTCCAAATGTTCTTCTTCTTTGTATTTCTTCTTTAAATCCCATATCTACACCAATATAAAAGGAGCTTCAAAGAAACCCCCTAAAATTGCTGCAAAAATAATCAAATTTTGTTTATAAATATGTTTGAATCCTATGAATCATCATTCATTTATTTTAACATACTTTTCTATCTTTTCATAGAATTCACTTATGATAATTGGTTTTGCAATATAATCATCGCAACCAGCCTTTATAGCTTTATTTCTATCGCCTTGCATAGCATATGCGGTCTGAGCAATTATTGGAATATTCGGTTTTTTTGCTTTAAATTGTTTGGAAAGTTCATATCCATTAATATCTGGCAACTTTATATCTAATAAAATCAGCTTAATATTTTCATATTGATTAAAACTTGTTATCGCTTCTTTTCCAGATTTCGCATGTACTATCTTCGCATCTGCATATTCTAATAGTTCAACCAGATACAGATAATTCATCATTTCATCTTCCACAATTAAAACAATATCTTCTTCATTTGATTTCATATTTTCATTTTTCACTTCAATGTTCTTATTTTCTAAAATAAACTTCGTGGGAATTGTAAAGTAAAATTCTGAACCAACATTAGGTTTTGAATTAAAGCTAATATGTCCACCTAATAATTGCACATATGCTTTTGCGATAGCTAGCCCCAAGCCTGTTCCTTCATAAAACTTATCGGGATCATTTTTTACCTTTTTGAAATATTCAAATACATCTTTTTGTTTTTCAGTCTCAATTCCAAATCCCGTATCCTTAACCTTAAATTCGAGAAATTTATCTTTCAGACCATAACTTAACACAACTTCTCCTTCTTTAGTAAATTTAATAGCATTACTTACCAAGCAATTCATAATTTTTTCTACTTTCCCATAATCTTCTCTTATGATAGAAGAAGGTAAAGGAGTATTACATGTTGTTTTTAGTATTATTTTTTTATCTATAGCAAGTACTTCATATTTTTTCTTTACTTTTTCAATCAACTCATTGATATTAAAGTTTTCTTCAATTTTCTCTACTACGCCAGAGTTAATCTCAGAAATAATAATAATATCATTAATAATATCCAATAAGTTATGAGTACTGCTATTAATAATTGAGATATATCTTATTTTTTGTTCATCGCCTATTGAAGGTTTAAGCAACAACTCCGTAAATCCTGAAATTGCATTCATTGGAGTTCTTATCTCATGAGATATATTATTCAAAAATTCTGTTTTCAACCTGTCACTTTCTTCCGCTTTATTTTTAGCTAATTTTAGGTCAATATTTATAAGCTCTATTTCTTGATTTTTAGATTCGAGTGTAACTACTTTTTCTTCTAACTCTTCTTTAACAATTTGAAGACTATCGGCCATAAAATTTATGGAAGTAGCCAGGTCTTCAATTTCATCTTGACTATTAATTTTTACTCTTACATCAAAATTACCATAGGCAATTTTATTCACTGATTTAAGCAATATATCAATAGTACTCGTAATTTTTCCACTAATTAATAATGAAACGATGATGCCAATGATTATAAATCCTAGAAAAAGAAAGCATAAATACGATAAATGTTCATTCAATTGAGATATTAAATGATTTCCAGACATTCCCATACGTATTACTCCCAGTTTACCATCTTCAATTGGATAGGAAAAATCATAAATATCTTCATCTCCTAACTTGATTTTTTGAATACTCTGCTCTGAATTATTCGTGTTAAATTCTAGCAAGCCTTTGGGTATACCATCGTTAAATGTATGTGTTATTATCTTACTTTTATTATTAATGATAAAAACATAGCTAATATCGATTTCATTTTGTTTTATATCATCGATAATTTTTTGTAGCTCAACAATTTCATCATAATATATTTGTTGAGCAATTAGTCTTTCCGAATTTCGTAAAATACTTTCCCCGGTATACATATAATTATTAATACTAATTTTTGTTGATCTTAGATGATCAATCACAAACACTAAAATGCCTAAGCTAATAATGATACCTATAACTGGTAAAGCAATTTTGTATTTTATTTTATGCAACTTCATTCTTCAGGATCTATATTTTTATCAACCCATTTTTTCATTTGTCGTATTGAATTATAGCATGTATCATTTACAATGACATATTTATCAATATAAATGCTTGATAAAATACTTTTACCAACTTTGTCCTTGTGCATATTAATAATTATATCCTTGATTTTTTGTTTTTCTGATGAATTCATATCAGGATGAACCACTATAGGAGGTGAACAAAAAGGTCCTAACTTATCTATAACTTTTGTTTGTAATACAATATCGGAATTTTTATTCTTCATATAATCCCAAATAAGGTTGTCAACAGAAGCTCCATCAACCATTTTTTTTGCAACAGCATTTATTGAATTATCATGACTGCCAGAAAAGATAAACTCTGAGAAATAATTATTTTCATTTCTTCCCATTTTTGATAGCTCATATTTTGTCACTAATGTCCCGGTATTGGATTTTGGATCAGTAAATGCAAATTTTGTACCCTCTAAGTCTTCTAAACTTTTAAATGTATCATCTTTATGAATAATGATATAAGAATAATAATTTGTTTCTCCATTAAAAACAGGAGCTGCGATTAATTCCATTCCCCATTCGTCTTTACCAATAACATAAACCCCAGAGCATACAAAACCTATATATACTTTCTTTTCTTTAATCATTTGTAGCATTGAAGTATAATCTCTTGTAAAAACCATTTCAACTTCGGAATTTAAATGATCACCTATATAATTAACTATATCGTTATATGCAGGTAAGGCTTCTGCAGGAGTTTGCATGGCAGCTATACCAATTTTAATAATCGAAGAATCTGCTAGGTTGACTTCCTTTAAATCAACGGTTTCATCTGGATCTATTTTAATCTTAGGATTCTTACAAGAAAGAATACCAATAGTGCAGGAAATTAAAATGATTAGTAATTTTCTCATGGTTAATAAATTGGTCTTAATACCCAAGTTAAAACTTATATTGTTAAATATCAAGGAATCGTGAATTTATTCACAATACAATCAATTCAATTCTATAAATTTTACAAACTAACGTTACTGTTCTAATGATATCGATTTAATAAGATGTTCTCTATAGTTACGACCTATAGGAATATGGATATTATTTATAGTGACTTGATATCGTTCCATCAGATCAATGCAATCAATATTTACAATGTATGACTTATGGATTCGAATAAATTTATTTTGAGGTAACTGTTCTAGAATTTCTTTCATTCGCATTAATGTCATTATCTTCATTTCTTTAAAAAAAACAAAAAGATAATTTCTTGCCCCTTCTATATATAATATTTCATTTACATCTACCTGATGGATATCAGATCCACTTTTTAGTAATAGTTTGTTGTAACTTTTAGTTGTCTTTCCTTCAGTATACCCTCTTGTATGTATATTTGCTTTCATTTGAAAAAGCTCTTGAGCTTTATTGACTGCTTGAATAAAACGAGGGAATAAAATTGGTTTAAGAAGATAATCTACAGCTTTAAAATTATAGCTCTCTACAGCATACTCTGAATAAGCTGTTGTAAAAATAATCATTGGTTTTATAGATATCGACTTTAAAAAGTCGATTCCATTTAAATCAGGCATATTAATATCAAGGAAAATTAAATCAATATTATTTTCCTGGAGAAAAGATACAGCACTTATAGAATTGTTAAAACTGAAAACTAATTTAAGAATATCTATTTTCTCAACATACATTTCGAGCAACTCTATAGCTTTAGGCTCATCATCTATAATAATGCAATTTATCATTCTAGTTGTGCAATGGAATCTTTAATTGAACTACAAACTTATTGTCTAGATTATTTATTTCCAACCGGCAATCTCCTTTATATAATAAATCCAACCTTTTTTTAATATTTGTTAATCCAATTCCGGATGAATCCATATTGTTCCCTTTTCTAGATTTATTTATTGAATTTTCTATTTTAAAATTTAGTTTATTATTTTTTATTGTCAAATCGATTTCAACACTAAACTCATTGTTTACACTATAACCATGTTTAAATGCATTTTCCACAAATGGAATAAGAAGCATAGGAGGAATTTGTTTATTTGTAATCTCTCCATTCACATCAAAAATTATATTGTTTTTCGATTTATCATCCATTTTTAGCTTATTCAAATCAATAAAATCCTTGATCATTTCTATCTCATTTTCCAGACGTACAAATTCAGCATTCGTATCGTAAATCATATATCGCATTAAATGAGAAAGATGTCCAATACCATTAGCAGTATCTTCATCACCATAAGTACTCGACATTGAAAAAAGATTATTGAGCGTATTAAATAAAAAATGTGGATTGACCTGCCCCTTTAAAAATTCTAACTCTGCTTTTAACTTTTGAGTTTTTAATTCTTGAATTATATTGTGTTGTTTTTCTTGTGATTGACGATAAATTGTCGTTAAAACCATAATAATTAATGGATTAAAGGCAAACTTTAAAACTGGTCTTTCATTAATCCATAAAGTATCTTCACCAACCATTCCTTCAACTGGAATTGGACTTATAAAATGAATTTGAGAAAAGATAATGTTAGAGGATAATCCTTGTGCAAGTATTCCAAATAAAAAAGCTAATAAACCTGCGTATAAACCATAATGAAGATACTTTTTGTGCTTCATATATTTTTCAATCAAATAATAATTAACATGAACAGGTATTATTAATGGTAAAATAATTGCTGCTGCAAGTTCATATCCGAAAGGTAATGTGACTAAAATAAACGCAAGAATCCATATAATCATATTTTTAAATATAAACTCTTTATTATTTATCACTAATTTATTCAATTTCATACTACAAAGGTGAATATTCTAATTCTCTCAAACAAATCTAATTAACAAATGCCGTTTGTCAATTAATCGACATCTGTTGTTAATTAAAGTTTTTGAATCCAATTTATTCGAAAATATTTGTATCAGAAATCAATAATTAATTTAATTATGTTTAGAAATTATATTATAACAGCATTCAGATCATTAAAGAAAAATAAGGTTTTCTCTTTAATAAATATTTTCGGATTAATTTTTAGTATGGCGATATGTTTATTAGTAATAACAATTGTCGTTAATGTAAATAAATCAGATGATTTTCATAAAAATAAAAATCGGATCTATCGTGTACATTCTTTTTATACAGACAAATATGCACAGAACGAAGAATTTGCTACATCGCCAATACCATTATTAAATGTACTAAATAGTAATTTCCCTCAAATTGAGAAATGTGTTCAACTGCAAAGATTAAGTGGTAAAGCTAGTATTGAAGGCAAAGAATTAGATTTTCAAGGTTTCTATTCTAACCCTGAATTTTTTGAAACATTTAGCTTTGATATTAAACAAGGAGATATTCATACTTTAAATAATCCATTTAAAGTATTTATTACAGAAAGTTTCTCAAAAAAAATGTTTTTGGATGCAAATTCAATTGGGAAAAGCATTTATTTAAATAATCTCGGATTGTTTGAAGTTAGTGGAATTATTAAAGATCAGACACAATCGTCACATCTAAGGTTTGATGTAATAGGATCTTCTTCTACACTACTTTCGTTAGAAAAACAAGGAAAGGCTTATAAGACATCAGATAGTTGGAGTTTTATGTGGGAAAATGTATCTTATATATTAGTAAAAAAAGAAACTAATATTGATGATCTAACTGCTAGAATTAATAATGCAGCTCAGAAGAATTATAAAAAAGATGATAAATTTTCAATAAGATATTCATTACAAGCACTAACAACGATCAGTCCCGGGAAATTAGTAAATAATGAAATAGGTTTTACTATTCCTATTGCAGCTTTAATTGGTTTAACATTTATTGCAATTCTAATTTTATCTATCACGGGCTTCAATTATTTAAATCTTTCATTGGCTAAATCAATTTCAAAATCTAAAGAAATTGGATTACGAAAAGTACTTGGCTCTGGCAGAAAACACATTATATTCCAATATATCATTGAATCGTTAATTATTTTAATAATTTCATTTTTTATTTCAACGATTCTTTTTGAATATATTTTTAAATTTCTAGTAAGATATGAACCATCGCTTGGATCTGAATTAGACCTAATAAGAAGCAACACTATTTACATTACATTCTTTATTTTCACCATGCTGGTAGGCATAATCTTTGGATTAATAACATCATTAAATATTTCTAAATCAAATCCTATAAGTGTTTTAAATGATGCTAGAAATGAAAAAATGATAACGCGTTTTGCGTTGCGTAAAATATTAATTACTGCTCAGTTTATTATCTCATCCACTTTCATTATAGCAACAATTTTAGTTTTCAAACAATTTACTGCTATTATTAATAAAGACCTTGGATTTGACAAAAGTAATATCTTGACAATTAACCTACAAGGCATATCGCATGAAGTAATGACAAACGAAATATCCGGCATGAAAAATATTAAAGATATTTCTGCTACATACTTAATGCCTATTAGCTTTAGCAGAATGGCTACAGAAGTGATATTTCCAAATTCTACAGACACTTCAATTATTAATATATTTAATGTTAATCACAACTTTCTCGATGTATTAAAAATAAAAATCATTGCAGGAAGAAATTTTACTTTAAATGATGGAGTTGGAAATGAAAGATATGTATTAGTTAACGAAAAAGCTACATCAAAAATGGGATTTAGTAATCCTTCAGAAGCAATAGGTAAAACAATGATGCTTGAGAAGAACATGGTAGAAATAATAGGTGTAGCAAAAGATTTTTATTATACTGATCCTATTCAAGAATTAAATGAACTTGTTTTAAGATACAGGCCAGAAGATTTTAAATTCTTAATTGTCAAATATGATAAAAATGCGGATCTTAAAGCGCTAATTTCGGCATTGGAACAAAAGTGGAAAGATATTGATCCAAATACATTATTTTCTTGTGAAGTGTATGAAGAGTCTATAAAAAGAATGTTTAAACCATTAACTTTTACAGGTATAATCATTGGATTACTATCCATTTTAGCAATTTCCATTTCATGTTTAGGATTATTAGGTATGGTTGCATACAATTCCGAATCACGAAAAAAAGAAATAGGTATTCGAAAAGTTATGGGAGCCACTCCTTGTATTATTATTAAACATTTATCGAAAAGTTATTTTATTATCGTTTCTATCGCATTAACAGTTTCATTAATTATTATAGGTATTGGTGTTAACATTATGAAACAACAGTTACCTAATAGTATAGGTTTTGATATACCTTCTGTATTTATTGGAATTGGCATAGTCATCATCATCACTATTTTAACAATTCTTTCCCAAACTTATAAAGCATCTATAAGAAATCCTGTTGAAGCACTTAGATATGAGTAGAGTTATGAATTAAGAATTTGAAATTATGAAATATACGATTTTTAGTCTGATATTATTTTTATTGATTAATACAATTGGATTTTCGCAAACAACAATATCTGGAAAATTAGTAAACAGAATAGGTAACAATCCTGTTGAGTTTGCAAACATATGGTTAGTTGGTGAAAATATTGGTGCAACTTCAGATCCTGCTGGAGTATTTAAACTTGAAATTGATTCAATTAAAACAAATAACGTAATAAAAATTTCGGCAATTGGATTCTACGACACAAGTTTTATTGCTACTACACTAATTAATAATAAATCTTTAATTAAACTTAAAGAAAAAAAATACACCTTATCTGAAGTGATTGTAAAACCTGGTCACAAAACGAAAAAATATATTCTAAATACAATTAAAAGGAAAGATTTTAACTTACGAATTGCAAGTAATAATCAACCAAGAATGATAGCAGCATATTTTCCTTATAGTGATAATAAAGAAAATTCGATGCTAAAAGAGATTATAATTTACACTTTTAAAAACGAGCAAGATTATTTGTGTAACATCCGATTACATAAATCTGAAAATATGATTCCGGGAGCGGAATTAATCAATAGGAATATCACTTTTGACTTAAAGAAAGGAGAAAGAAACATTCATGTAGATCTCGCTCCATACAAATTAGAATTCCCAGAAGAAGGAATATTTGTGTGTTTTGAATGGTTAATAATTGAGCAAAATAAATATAAATTAGAATATACTAATCCTGAAAACAATAGAAAGCAAGTGCAATACATTTATGGCCCTAACCTGGCAGGAACGATTGAAGAAAAATCAAATTACATGATGTATTCAGATGGTACTTGGAAAAAGGCTGAACCATTAACTGGCGATAATTGGGGAAAAGATAAACAAGGAAAATATTGCAATCCAGCAATTTCTCTGGTTATTTTAAAATAGGAAAAGGCTTCAAATGAGCCTTTTTCTCATTTATCTTTTATAAATATCGTGACCGCCAATATAAGTTGCTACAATTGTAATTGTTGGTATTTGATCTTCATAAACTTCCATAATATCCTTATTCAAAATTATAAAATCGGCAAACTTACCTGCTTCAATGCTCCCTTTTTCATTTTCTTCGAATGCTGCTTTTGCAGCCCAAATGGTCATTGATTTTAATGTTTCTTCACGCGTTAATGCATTTTCAATTTGAAAACCATCTTCAGGAAATCCTTCTAAATCTTTTCTAATAACAGATGCATAAAATGTAAGTCGAGGATCAATTTTTTCAACAGGAAAATCTGTTCCATTGGGCATCCATCCATTCTGATTTAGTAATATCTTATATATATAGGCGTTTTTTATTCTCTCTCCTAATCTTTCATCAGCCCAATACATATCTGATGTACAGTGTGTTGATTGTATAGATGGTATAATATTATATTTACCAAACTTCTCAACATCATCGGGATGAATAACTTGGGAATGCTCAATTCTCCATCTTTTATCGTTACTCCCTTTTAAATATTTCGAATAAATATTGAGCATTAATCGATTTGCAGAATCTCCAATTGCATGTGTATTGATTTGATATCCATACTCTAATGCATACTGACACATTTCATGATAAAATGCAACCGGTTCTACGATCAAGCCGTAATTTTCCGGATCATCATAATAAGGTTCAATTAGTGCTGCTCCCCTCGATCCTAAAGCACCATCGGCATATAATTTAATTGAACGAACATTTAAATAATCCGTTTTATATATTCCTTTTTTTACAAAATATTCCAGATTTTCATCATTAGGCTCTAGCATAGCATAAACACGCATTTGCAACTCACCACTTTTTTGTAATGAATCAAGCAATAATATTTGATTCTTATACAAACCTGCATCACAAACAGAAGTTAGTCCAACAGCAAAACAATTTTGTGTTCCTTGTTTTAATGCTTTTATAGCCATTTCATGGTTCTCTTCAGGAACAATATCACTTACAAGACTCATTGCATTATCAATGAGAATTCCTGTAGGCTTTCCATTTTCAACAAACACTTTTCCTCCATTAATCTTTGTTTCTGCTGTAATACCAGCAAGCTCTAGTGCTTTTGAATTAGCAATAGCAGCATGACCATCAATCCTTCGGATGTAAACAGGTTTATTTGGGAATAATTCATTTAGCTTTTTATTATTAGGAAATTCTTTCACTTCCCAATCGTTTTGATCCCAACCTCTTCCCAATATCCACTCTGGATTATATTTACGATCATGTTCATTTAATATTTCAAGTATTTCTTCAAAGGATTTTGTTCCTCTTAAGTTTGCTTGTAACAACGACATACAATAACCATAAAAATGGCTGTGTGCATCTATAAATCCGGGATATATATAATCACCTTCTGCATCGATGATTTGATTCGATTTATATTTAGATAAAATTTCTTTTGTTGTACCAACTGCTACAAATTTTCCATCTTTCACAGCAAAACTTTCGGCTGATGAAAAATTATCATCAACAGTATAAATGTTTGCGTTGGCAATAATTAAGTCAACTTGTTTTTGCATATCACAAGAAACAGCAACTAGTAATATTAGAAGAAATAGATATAACTTTTTCATAATATAATATTTATGTTCAAGTTATAAAAATACAAAAAGATGAAGTGTTCTACTAGGAACCGGATACGATTCTTTTTTTAGATGACCAATGTAAAACATAGATCCCAATGAGCAACATGAAAACTGCTATTCCAAAAGTTAAAGAAAAACCAAATAATTCGTAAACAACAATTCCAATTAAGGGAGAGACAGCTCCACGAAGTCCTGTACCAAATAAATGAATCGATTGATAATCGCCGGCTTCTTCGTTTTTAGCAAAATATGAAGACCCTATATTCCACGATAGTAACATGGTAGAAAAGAATAAACCATAAAACATAGTTGCTATAAAAAGCATTAAATAAATCTGGATATTCCAAATTTCAAGATGTACAGGAATATATGATGCCATTCCTGTAAAGAAAATATACCCTGCCATTGCAAAAAAAGGTATTATAGTAAACCTTCGTGGATCAACATTACCAATTACTCTTCCAAATACAGGAAGTAATAATATGGCAATAATATTATATGCATTCTGATAAAAGGCAACACTAGAATAATTAAGAGATAAAGCTTTATCATAAAATATATTAATTACCGAACGTGTACTCATAAATGCAAAGCCATAAAACATATATGCTATTTGGAAATCAAAATACGCCCTATTAACTTTCAAAATATTAACCATTTTCTTAAATGAAGTAATAACCGATTCTAAAATACCTTCTGATATTTCGGGTATATTTTTAGGTACAAACTCAATCCATGAGATTAATACAACACTAAAAAATCCTAATAAACCTAATAATGGAAAGAACCAGGTAAATGAGAATGGATTTGCATCTAATAATATTCCAAGTACTAAAAAAGTTATCATCATAACAATTTGACGAATTGAAGATGATATACCATATAGTTTCCCAAAATTAGATTTTGAATATACATTCTTCAAAAACAAATTTATGGTTGGTAATACAATTGGATACGATAAATAATAAGTAAGAAACACAAATAAGAAAACATAATGATATATTGAATTAACTATATATAATTCAGGTGTTTTAGGGAATAACAATAATATTAACAAAGGTAAATGAGTTAAAAATCCAGCCCTTCGTAACATTCTTCGTTTCCTTTTAGCTCTTGCAATTAATTCATTAAATAAAACTGAAAGTAAAAGTACAATTACACTCGACTGAAATAAAAAACTTAACTGATAACTAGTTCCATTCAAACTCTTAATAAAAACATATTCATTTAACCATAAAGCAGCCCTAATCATCCCATCAATTATTGAAAAAGAGGCGTGTAAGTAGAAAGTTCTTTTCTCTTTCGAATCCAGTTTTTTAAGTATATTAATATTCATCTAAATGTTTTAGTGCTTTATAGACATACAAAGATAGATTAAGTTTAATTAACAATTTACCATTACTTATGTTTAAAGTTTTTACTGTTCTCATTATCTAAAATGATTACCTTTGATAACTAAATTTTGAATTATGGATAAGAAAAAGAAGCAAGGAAGATATGAAAGAATATACAAGCAACTCGAAAGCTTAGTTATTAAGACAAATGATCATAATGCCCGTATGTCAACGATAATCGCGGTATTGCATCATAAGATGGAATATTTCTTCTGGACTGGTTTTTATTTCTTAAAAGATGATAGACTGATTGTTGGACAATACCAAGGCCCTGTTGCATGTCAGGAATTAGCTAAAGATACAGGAGTTTGTTGGGCTGGTATTAATCAGCAAAAGGCACTGGTTATACCTGATGTTGAAAAATTCCCTGGGCATATTGCCTGCGATTCCAGATCAAAATCAGAAATTGTTATACCATTAAAAAATAAAGAAGGTAATATTATTGGTGTTTTAGACGTTGATAGTAACGAATATAATCAGTTCGATGAAGTTGATGAAAAAGAACTCACAAAAATACTTAGCTTAATTTATTCCTTATAAACCTCATAATGAAAAAGTTTACGATTCTATCTGCTTTTATTTTAATTACAATAAGCTTATCAGCACAACTTAACATCAATTACTATATTAACCGAGGACGAGCGCATTTATATGCTGAAAAATTTAATGAAGCCATTGAATCATTCAACATAGTGATAAAAGTAAAGCCTGAGTTACCTGAATCGTACTTTTTTAGAGGCATAGCGAAATATAATCTAATGGATTATATGGGAGCTGAACAAGATTTTAATAAGGCCATTGAATATAAACCAAACCATACTGATGCCTTACAATATAGAGGATATACAAGAGTAAATTTAAAGAAATATTACCTGGCTATTAATGATTTTAGTAATGCAATTGAGCTTAATGCTATTATTCCTGATTTTTATATAGCCCGGGGATTTTGTAAGATCAAGATAAACCAATATAACCAAGCTATTACCGATTTTAATAAATCATTAGAAATATCCAAGAAAAATAAACGAGCATATTTTTACAGAGGATTGGCTAATAACTTATTGGAAGATACCATTGGAGCACTCTCCGATTACAATACTGCACTTAAAATTGATCCTGAATATGTTGATGTTTATATGAATAAAGGCATATTATATTCGGAATTGAAAAAATTTGATATAGCCATTACGAACTATAACAAAGTTATTGAGCTTGATCCTTTAAATGCCAGTGCATATATTAACAGATCTTTATCGAATTATCACATAGAAAAATCTCACGAAGCAATTTGCGATTTAGATACAGCAATTCAACTTGAACCAGATAATTCAATGGCATTATTTAATCGAGCACTCATTAAAAATGAATCTGGGAAAAGTAAAGAAGCAATAAAAGATTTAGATAAAGTTATACAGTTAAATCCCCAAAATATTCTTTCCTATTTTAATAGAGGATCTATAAAGCTGGAGATAAATGATCTACAAGGTGCATTCACTGATTTCACTCAAGCAATAGAAATATACCCTGATTTTGCTAAAGCTTATCTTAACCGATCTGTTGTTCGACATAAATTAAATGATATTACCGGGGCAATTGCAGATAGAGAAAAAGCTGATCAAATTATTGATAATGTAAAGCAAAATCAAGATGCTTATGTTAGTTATGCCGATACTGCTGAGAATTTTAAAAGTTTAGTTACGCTTAAATCTAGTAATCGATTTTATAATAATCCAAAGTTTAATGAACGTATAGTACCTGAAAATAACTACAGGTTGGTATTTGGCGAAAATAATAGTAAATACTTTAACAGATTAGCTGTTCTGTTTGAAGATATGGAGTTCATCAAAAATAGTTTCCAAACTTATGGCTTAATTGTAGAAAATGATATTGAAGAAGTTTTTGAAATAGACTTTATCAATCAGGAAATTGAACGATTAAATAATGAATATATTAAGTCTAATAACAAAGTTGACAACTTAATACAAAGCAGTGTTTTAAAAAGTCTAAATAGAAATTATAATGGTGCACTTTCCGATATAGATTTAGCACTTAAAAAAGATCCTGATAATTTTATGCTATATTTCTGTAGGGCAAATATACGAGCCGAAATGATTGATTATATGAAATTATTGGAACAAGAGAATGAAGTTATTTTAATCAACCCAATTGGAGGTTCAGATAAAGTTAATATTAAATCGAACGAAAGTATTCAAGACTATAATATTGTTATTGATGACTATTTAAAATCGCTTGAACTTCAACCTCAATTTATATTTTCTGCTTATAACCTAGCTAATACTTATATTAAAACTAGAGATTACAGAAAAGCAATTGAAATTTATAATGATGTTATTAAATTAGAACCAATTTTTGCAGAAGCCTTTTTTAATAGAGGCTTAACTTACATTTATTTAAAAGAAACAGAAAATGGATGTATGGATATGAGTGTATCAGGAGAACTTGGATTACAAAGTGCATATACAGTAATAGCTCGTTTTTGCGAAAACTAAAAAAGAGAATCAGTAAACTGACTCCCTTTTATACTAACCAATCATAACATAAAAAATCAATTATTATTGAGGGTATTTTGTTTTAACTCTTCAATAAAATCAGCTTTTATCCAATATATGTTTGATGATCCGCTTTGCGGTTTCATATTATTTTCTATAATCTCTGAAATTTTTAATCCAGGATATACCTTAGATAGTTTCTCATCTGTAAGAATTGTACAAAAGAAAATATACTTTCCATCTGGAGATAAAGAAATAGAAGCTGCTCTTCCTCCAATATGTCCTAAATATTCCGTTAAATCATACATATCACTCCAATTATTATCTCCCAAATTAAATGCTACATAATATCTTGCAGGTTTTCTGGTACCTTTTTCGTTTCCACATGCCAAAATAAAATCTTCATCTCTGGAAATGGTCTGATTAAAAAGAGATAAGGTACTATCATTCTTAAATGATATCTTTTGTGGTTCAAGAAATTTTTCATCTTTCATTTCAGAACAATAAATACCAACATCAGCAAACTGAACACTATGGTTAAAATACAACTTACCTGAATTAGTTAGTGATGGATAATATTCATTGTTAATTGTATTAATTGGTGCTCCAACATCATGAGGCTCACTCCAACCATTATTGGTTCGTTCAACCATAAATATGTTTTGGTTTTGCCAACCTGGTTTTTCGTCCTGGCCTTCTGTTGGACGTGTAGTTAAGAAATAGATTTTATTACCATCTGGTGATACATGTGGTTCAAAATCATTATATTTTTGATTACCAGAAAAAGATGCGATCACAGGTTCCTGCCATTTTCCATTTTCTTTTTTTGACACCATTATTACAGCAGATCGACCTGCCATTATTGAAAAGTAAATTTCTTGTCCATCGGGCGACATACTAAAATCGCGTGTAAAGAGACCGGTATTTATTAAATCTGGGGCAAAAAGCAATGCACTGTCTCCTGGTTCAATATCTCCAGGATAATCGATATTTTGTGTCAACCCAAAAAATGGTATTATTACAAATAATATAACTAGTTTTTTCATTATTTAAAATTTTGCTTGTTTTCTTAAATCTTCAATAAAATCTGTCTTAATCCAATATATATCTGAATAACCGTTTTGTGGTGAATTATGTAGTTTTTCTAAACCGCTTGCTGAAAAATCACTTTTATATATTGCTGACTCAAGTACTTTTTCTGACATATAGAATAAATATTTGCCATCTGGGGATATAGAAGCCGACCATTCTTGTCTTCCTTCACTATTTACCTGAGCTCCCATATTAATAGGATCACTCCAGTTATCATCCTGATCTCTAAATACTATATAATAATCAGTACCTCCAAAAGAACCATGTAGTCCAAAAGTTGGAATAATAATAAAACTTTCATCAGGAGCTATAAAAGCATTAAACCTGGCTCTTCCACCATTAACTTTTTCATTCAGTTTTTCAGGTTCTGTATATTTACCTTCAACAAGTTTCGATCTATAAATAAACTCAGATCTTGCTTCAGAATCAAAATGGTTATAATATATTGTTCCATCAATAGTCAAGGTTGGGAAGAATTCATTTTGTTCAGTATTTACTGGTTCTCCTAAGTTATAAGGTTCTTTCCAATTATTTTCTTCATCTTTCTCACAAACCCATATATCGTAAGAAATGATGCTGTCTTTTACTGGCATATCACTAACAAAAAGTAACTTTTTACCATCGTGAGAAACAAAAGGTTCTGTGTATTTATATCTAGAATCACGACAGTATTTAAATACATCCGGTTTCTGCCATTTACCATTGATTTCCTGCGTATGAAATATTGTAAAATAATTAGAGTTCCCAATTACCCTTGTAAAAAAGATCTCTTTTCCATCAGAAGTAACTGCAATATCACGATCACCCATTCCTGAAGATACTATTCCTGGAGCAAATAAAACAGCTGAATCACCAGGTGTTTTTTGACCTAAATATTCTCCAGATAATTCAAGGAAAGTATCATGATTTAATTCTTGATTTGTACATGCAGCAAGAAGAATAATTGCCAAGTATAATAAGTTTTTCATTTCTTATAGATTTTATTATTAATTAGATCACAATTAAGCACTTTACCCTAAATTAATAAAATAAAATCAACGAACTATGCGAATCATTCAATAAACTAATAAAACAAAAAAAGAACTATTTAAATAGTTCTTTTAGTCAACGATTTTTATATCATACTAATTATCAATCCATTTAACAATCTTTTCATCCAAAGGATTTGTTTTTGGATAAACCACATCTACAAAACTTCCATTTTCATCAATCATGTATTTTTGGAAATTCCATTTAACTTTGGAATCCATCTTCCCATTTAGTTCTTTCTTTGTTAACCATTGGTATAAAGGATGTATATCATCGCCCTTTACAGAAAGTTTTGCCATCATTGGGAAAGTAACGTTATACTCCGATGTACAGAACTGTTTAATTTCTTGATCGCTTCCGGGCTCCTGATTCATAAAGTTATTAGCAGGAAATCCAATGATAACAAAGTTATCTCCACCATACTTTTTATAGAGTTTCTGTAAATCCTCATACTGAGGCGTTAATCCACATTTTGAAGCTGTATTAACTACTAAAACTTTTTTACCCTTAAACATATTTAAACTAACCTCCTTACCATCAATATCCTTAACATTAAAATCATGAAAAGATTTTGTTTGAGCATTTAACGACAATGATATAATTAAAGATGTTATAAAAAAGATCGCATTTTTCATAATTTGTGTTCCTTATTAGTTCAAGTTCTAAACACAAAATACGAATATATGTTCAACCTTATTCTCTATTGCTTAAGAAAAAGTATGATATCGAAAGGTTCCACAATTGATTTTGAGAGTTATCAAAAACGGTTTCATCTGTTGAATCGAATAAATCTGTAAAAGTTAACTGATATCTTACTCCAAGCTGAAACTCTCCTATTCCTGTATAATATGTTAAACCCAATTCACCCAAAACACTATAATCAAATTTCTTTTCAATGGGTTTATCATAATATTCTTTTCTGTATATCTCATTGTTAACAACTAGATCTTCCTTTTCCGATAACAAATAAGCAAATGAGGTTCCCAGATTTAAATAATATTTTAACTTAGGTCGTTTACCTAAAACCACTTGCGTAATTAAAGGTAGTTCTATATAACTCATTTTTCTATTGTATGAATTATTAATTGTATCTAATGATTCGGTCCATCCTTTTTGAGTATAATTTAGTTCCAATTGTAAAGCAAAAAGTTTTTCATTCTGAAATTTATAAACCAATCCTCCTTGGTATCCAAATGTTAAACCCTGATTAATTCCTGGTGAAAAATTTACCGATGAATAACTAACTCCTTGTTTTATACCAAATGAATATATTGGTTTAAAATCCTGGTCTTGACCAAACACAACACTTTTAATCAGAATAATTATAATAGATATTACTAATAATCTTTTCAACACAATATTATTTTTGAGATTAGAAGAGCAAATATAATTATTGTATATCTATTTTAATATAAAGCATCAAATTATATTTACTGATATTCCATTTGACATCATCAATTTTGTTGTATAACTTACATACTGTTATGGTATTTGATCAACCTTCCATATTTCCTTTTGGGTTAAGAATTGATGAACCTGTTACTACTTTAACCGATCTTGTAGTGTCATTTGTGTGTTTTTATGCATTCTATAAGCTTAATAAAATTGATGTTAAAAATAAGGTTCATCTATATTTAAGGTATTATTTTTTAAGCATGGGTATTGCAACCGCAATTGGAGGAATTGTTGGACATGGTTTTCTTTACGCATTTAAAGTACAATGGGAATCTCCTGAAAGTTTTATCAATATAATAGGGAAAATATTTGGTGAAGAATTATTGAAAGAAGTGGCAAATCCGTGGAAATTGCCGGGATGGCTTACTAGTATGTTCTCCATTGCATTAGTCGAAAGAGCTTCTATTGAATATGCCCGACCTTTAATTAATTCCAAAGTCGGAACTTTCTTTGCCTGGCTAAATATTATAGAGCTACTTACGTTCGTTACTATTACATTTGTAACTCTTAATTTTTTCTTTGTAGAAGTACATTCTGCCTATGGTTTACTTGTAGTAGTTTCAAGTTTTAATATGGTTGTATTTTTAAAATCAAAAAAGAAAGGGAGCAAATTATTTTTAATTGCTGTCGGATTTTCTGCGATTGGTGCTTTATTCTTTATGAATAAATGGGGATTCTCACCTTGGTTTAATCACTTCGATATTAGTCATTTATTTATGACATTCAGTGCTATTTACTTTTATATTGGCGCTAAAGAAATACTTCACGATCCTGTTTTAGCTAACTAACATCTACATATCAAGATGTATTGATGTTTAATCTATTATTAAACAAACCTTTACCTGATAACCTATTCAAGGATTATCAACAATTATGTTAATAAAAAATATTTGTTAATTAATTGATAATCTATCAGAAAACTTTATCTTGAGATAAATTACAAACTAATAAACTATAAAACATGGAAACTAATCAGAACGATTATCACATTAGTTTTTTTAAACCCACTACAGCCCAAGCTAAATGGAACAGGAATTTAGCTATTAAATTAATTTTAATATGGGCTATTGCAGTTTTTGGTTTTCACTTTCTTCTAAGAATGATAGAAAAACCAACACCTGAATTAGCATACACTAAGTATGAAGAAGTTTGGAAAAACATCTCAACAGAAAATGCAAATGTCGAAGAAATGAAAGCTTTTGCACACTCTTCTCTTTCTGTTCTTGGAAAAGTATTTATTAAACCTGATGAAAAAGCATCATTGGATAATGCCGTTAGTTGGGTAGCTTTTCAGTTAGCAGATTCTACTCAAAAACAATTGTTAAAAGAAAAAACAGAAGCATTTGAAAATATAAAATCAGAAGTTACTTCGATTTCTGATCCTCAATATATTGAAACAAAAAAAGAACTTGGTAAAATTGCATGTTCAGTATTAAGCTTGCAAAATACCGACCCTAGAGTTAGTATTGTTGCTCTTAGTATGATATCTGATGAAATGGAATTATTTAAAGCAGAAAACAAAAATGCTATTCCAAAAATTATGTCTACTTACTTAATCCACAATCAGTCTTTTTTAACTGATTTTACATTTTTAGGATTTCCTTTCCATTATTTCTATACTGCAGTATTTTTATTAATACTATTTGTATTTCTATGTTGGTTGTACTGTGTTCGTGTAGATGCTATGAATGTTAAGTTAGACATTGATGAGTAAATAATAACATTTCAAAATTTAAACAAGATGAAAAAAATACTATTACCAATTATAATCTTATTAACACCTTCGTTATTATTTGCTGCAGGAGCTTCGACCCAACTGGAAGGTGGTTTTAAAGTTGGACCTGCAATTATTCTAATTACCATACTTGTATTATTTGTATTAGTTGGTATATTCTTTAGAGCCAAAGATACGGCCGACTTTTACGCTGCTGGACGCGGTATATCAAGAGTTGGATCAGGTATGGCTATTGCATCTAACTGGATGAGTGCAGCTTCGTTTCTTGGAATGGCTGCTATTATGTACGGATCTGGTTATCATGGATTATCGTATGTAGTTGGATGGACAGGTGGTTACGTATTATTATTAATACTCATGGCCGGACAAATTCGCAAATATGGTAAGTACACTGCTGCCGACTTCATTGGTGACCGTTATTATTCTCAAGGCTTAAGAGCTGTAGGAGCAATCATTGCAATCTTAATTTCTATTTCGTATTGTGTTGGTCAGTTTGGAGGTATCGGTTTAATGTTTAAGTGGATACTAGGTCTTGATTATTCTTATGCGGTAATTATTGGAGGTGCTGTTGTATTAGCATACACATTAATTTCAGGGATGCTTGGTGTTACCAAGAATATGCAAATACAGTATGTTATAATTATTGTATCATTCTTGATTCCGCTATTTATTTTAACCTTCAAGTTCGATTATTTCTGGGTATTACCTCAAATAGGTTATGGATCCGTAGTATCCGATATCGTTTCAGGAGTAAATATTGCTGAAGCAAATCAAATGTTCAACTCATTGGGACATGAATTCGCCATGGTTCCAGCACCTGAATATGCTATGCCTTGGGATCCTGCTACAGGACAAACATTTTTCCAATGGATGGCCATTGCATTCTCATTAATGGTTGGTACGGCAGGATTACCTCACGTTATCCAAAGATTTTATGTTGTTCCTAAAGCACGTGACGCACGTTGGTCTGTAGTTTGGGGATTATTCTTTATCTGTATTCTGTACTGGAGTGCACCTGCATATTCAGCTTTTGGTAAAATGTTGTCTGCAAATCCTGAAGTAGGTAAACTCGCTAAAGATGCTATTGTTGTTTATACAGCACAGTTAGGAAATATTAATCCATTAATTGTTGGCTTACTTGCAGCAGGAGGTGTTTCTGCAGCATTCTCAACAGTTTCCGGATTATTAGTAGCAGGGTCTTCTGCTTTTGCTCATGATTTATATGTTAAGATTATTAGTCCTAACTCATCACCTAAGCGACAATTATTAATGGCCAGACTTGCTACAGTTGTTATGGCAATTATTGTAACAGCGATTGCTTTACTGAAATTAGGATTAATTGCGCAGCTTGTTGCTGTTGCATTCTCATTAGCAGGATGTACAATATTCCCATTATTCTTATTAGGTATATGGTGGAGTGATTCTAATAAACAAGGTGCTATTGGAGGATTAATTGCCGGAGGTTTGGTTTCTGTAATTGCTATTACCTATTTCGTAGCAGGAGCTAAAGGTGTTGAACTACCTTATGCTGCTTTTGTAACTAAATGGTTAGGCGCATGGTACTTTGCATGGATTGGAGCACCACTTGCAATTATAACAAATATTGTTGTATCGAAACTTACACCAAAAACTCCTCTTGAAATACGTAAGTTCCTGGTATTAAATGTTCACTCATAATGAGTAAATCAATGAATAAAAATAAAAGAGCTCTCATCCAAGTGATGATTGCTCTTTCTTTTATTGTAATTATCTTCTCGTACTTTTATTATAAAGGTATTAACTCTGCCAAAGATCCCAGAGTAAAACTTGCAAGAGAAATATATAAGAACTATAATACACTTGCTTCTCAAAATGATTTCGAAAATGTTTTCATTTTACTTGACTCTATTGAATACATATATAATTCTATAGATCATTATAAAGAGTCTTTTGAAGTTGGGGTTTTATATAATAACAGGGCTGCAGCATATTTAACTATGGCAATTCACAACAATAGACCTGAGTATTATTCCGTATTCTCAAAAGATTCCTTACTAAAACTTGCGCAAACCTCTGTGAATAAAAGTATTCAAATTTATACAGATTGGATTCATAAATATGATCAAAACGATATAAATCAGCTTGAAGATTTTTTAACTGGACTTGAGCAGTACACAGAAAAAGAGCAAGAACATTATTTAAAATCAAGAATAAAAGAAATAGAAACAGCAAAATTGGAAACTAAAAGGAGATTATCTGTTGCATACACTAACCTGGGGATCATTTATCGACATTTTAACGATTATGAGAATGCCATTCAAGCATATCAAAAAGCTATTGAATTATGGGGTCAAAATCTTTCTGCTGAAAACAATTTGCATATTTTATTAGGTAAACCCTTGAAAAAAAGAAATTTAATTCAGAAATTATTCCCTCCTAATCCGAATAAAGATTAAAATAGATCATGCATTTAACAGCTAAAGATATCAGAAGATTTTTTATTGGTATTGTATTTCCATCAATATTAGCTGTTATATTATTTATTATATCCATTTACTTGTTTATTCTTCCTGTATTTGAAAATAATATCATGGATAAGAAACGAGAAATGATTAGTGAGTTAGTTAATACTGCCTGGAGCCTTGTTGAAGATTATGACCATGATTATCAAACCGGATTAATTAGTTTAATAGAAGCTCAACAATTGGCAATTGATAAGATCAGTAAAATGCGTTATGGAGATGAAAATAAAGATTATTTCTGGATTACTGATTTATACCCCCGAATGATCATGCATCCTTATCGAACTGAACTAAATGGAACAGAACTAACCAATTATATTGATCAAGCTGGAAAACCATTATTCGTGGTTGCTGTTGATACTGTTTTAAAAAGTAATGAAGGTTTTATTGACTATATGTGGCAATGGAAAGATGATTCGACGAGAATTGTACCAAAATTATCTTTTGTAAAAAGATATAAAAAATGGAATTGGATTATTGGAACCGGAATTTACATTGAAGATGTTAAAGAAGAAATTTCAGAACTTGAGAAACGTTTAATTAAAATTACCTTTATCATAATAGGTATCATTAGTATTATTATTTTATTTATTATCAAACAAAGTCTTGATATTGAGAAAAGAAGAAAAACAGTAGAAGATAAGCTAAAAGCATCGCGTCGAAAATATCAATCTTTGGTTGAAGCATCGGTTGATGGAACACTTTTAATTATTGATGATAAAATCATATTCTCGAATATGAAATTCAATAATATGTTTAGAAGTTCTGCAAGTTATGTACTTTCATTAAAGTTTGATGATATTTTTGATCTTAAATGGAATAATATAAAATCTAAGCTTCAAAAAGATAAGTCTGAATCTATTGACACACAACTTAAACTTGCCAATAAAACACAACAAGATGTTGTTCTTACCATTTCAAAAGTATATTTTGGAAAACAAGAAGGATATATTATTATAGTAAAAGATATTACAAGGGTTAAACTCGTAGAGAAAGAAACTGAGCAACTCTCAAATGAAATACAGACTTCACTCCTTCTAATGAATCAACCTATCCGACATTTTGTTAAAGATCTTGTTCAGTGTAATATTGATACAAATGTTCAAGAAGCTGCTCTTTTAATGACCCGAAAACATGCTGATGCTCTTTTTATAAGTCAAAACAATGATATTATTGGTATTGTGACTGATAGTGACTTACGCACAAGAGTATTGGCTAGTAAGGAAAAATTATCATTATCTGTTGGTAAAATTATGACAGCACCTGTTGTTAGTGTTCAAGATAATATTCTACTATATGAAGCAATTCTAATGTTTAATAAGAAGAATATATCTCATTTAGCCGTAAAAAATAGCAAATCTGAAATTATTGGACTAATCAACAGTATTGACATCCACGAAATGCAGAGAAACTCTATAAGTTTTTTAGTACGCGAAGTAGAAACGGCCGAAAGTGTTGAAAATATTCAGAAATCAACCATACGCCTTCCTGTTTTAATTAAAGCTCTTATAGATAGTGGTGCTCGTACTCAAAATATCACCAGAATTATTACTTCTTTAACCGATGCTATTACGAAAAGACTTATTACACTAGCTATTGAGTCCATTGGCAAGCCCCCGTGTAAATTTGCATTTATTGCTGTTGGAAGTGAAGGACGTATGGAACAAACGCTTGCAACCGATCAGGATAATGCAATCATATTTGAAGAAGTAGACACAGCTAATCATGAAGTATTTAAAACTTATTTCCTTGAGCTAGGAAAGCAAGTTACAACAGCATTAGACTTTTTAGGTTTCAAGTATTGTAATGGCAAAGTGATGGCTAATAATCCTAAATGGGTTCTCTCTATGCAAAATTGGAAAGAACAATTTAATGAATGGATTGTTAACAGTGATCCTAAAAGTATTATGGAAGCAGGAATATTCTTCGACTTTAGATGTATATATGGTAATTCTGAACTTACCAAAGAACTGCAAAATTATATTTTCATGGAAATGGAGAATAAAGCTGTTTTCTTTCAACATATGGCAAATCCAATTATTAAGTACAAATCATCGATTAATTTATTCGGTAATATTATTGGAGATGTAAAAGAAAATGATCATTCCTTCTTAAATATTAAGAAAATTATCTTCCCAATTACCAGTTTTATAAGGCTATATTCGATAAAAAATAAAATTGAAGAAACTAACTCTATTCTTCGATTAGAGAAATTACATGCTTTAAATATTATTAGTAAAACATTATTCAATGAGATTAACGTATCATACAATTATCTCATGTTGCTACGTTTTAGATTTCAAGTTAACGAACTTCTACGAAAACAGTTGCCTGATAACTTAATTGACATAGCTGAACTTTCTGATATTGAAAAAACAACCATAAAAAAAATAATATCAGAAATATCAAATCTACAAACTCAACTCAACTTCGATTTTAAGGCTAACTTGTAATTATCCTAATAGCTTAACAAATATTTAATACCAATACATTTAAACAATATGTATCGTAATATGTTATATTAATTCATTTATACATAACAAACACATTACAATATGAAAAAATTAAGTATCTTATTCGTCGTATTAGTGTCTGCCTTCACATTATCTGCACAAGATCTTGAAGTGAATATTAATAAATCAAAGTTAAAATGGACAGGTAAAAAAGTTAGTGGAGAACACTGGGGATATGTTAAACTCAAAAACGGTTTTATATCAATTAAAGATAACAAGATTATTAAAGGAGAATTTCAGATCGACATGAATAGTATTACATGCAATGATCTGGAAAATCCAGAGTGGAATGCTAAACTTATCGGTCATTTAAAGTCTGATGATTTTTTTAGTGTAAATCAACATCCTATTGCTGTATTAAAGATAACAGATGGAACTCCTTTTATTAGTAGTAAATCCAAACTACAGGGACAACTTTCTATTAAAGGAATTACTCATCCAATAAGTTTTGAAGTTAAAAAAACTGATAAAGCATATAAAGCTACTATTATTGTTGACAGAACAAAATATGATGTAAAATATGGTTCAGGGAAATTCTTCGATAATCTTGGTGATAATATGATCGATGATGATTTTATTCTTGAAGTAGAAATTATAACGAAGTAGATTGAAGAAAAACAATCTCAAACATCATATTTATTCCACACATCAAAAACACATAATGACAGAAAAAGTTATCATACTGAGTTTATCGAAGTATGATAACTTTATTAATACTAAGCTAAAATTTAATTTCTGGATGAATTTAATTCAGTCCCAGATTAATTTCTTTACCTATTGATGAAATGAAATTACCTGTAGCAAGATCAACCAATACACGGCCATCGCAATCGGGTGTGAACTCATAAAACACATGACCAAAAACAATATCATTATCGTTGGTAGAAGTGGCCACTTCAACATCTTGCATAAACACAAAACCATTTGTAGGATTTTTAGTACAATCAGCTGAAAAATCGACATCGATCATAGCCATTTGCATTGCCCCTGTCGAGGATTCTGTTTCATAATCTTCCACATGAATAGCCTGCTGCCCACCGAAAAATTTGTAATTATCATCTAAGACATTATCAAATGTATTATTGTGATATACATCCACAATCCAGGCATCTTGCGAAATAGCTACTTCAATTTCATCTAAACTACTCCCAGTCCTTCTATTATCAAGCTTTCCAAGATTATCGTCTATTTCTTCTTGTGTTAAGTCAATACCGGGTAATAAATTAGAACCTAAGTTAATATCCATCCAGGCATATACGGCTGTAATCTTTTGATAAAACTCATCAATAATAATAGGAAATGCGATCACATTTTTCAATTTAAATTCACCAGAAACAACATCCATATCCGTAAAAAACACTGATACAAGTGCTGTATTTTCATCTGTTTGAATATATGCAATAATCATTTCTCCATAGGTATCTCCTTTAAACTTATATGGATAGTTTGTTTCAGTATCTACATATAACAATTTAGAACTTTTTTGCTGTACAGATTTTGTATTCACAATGGTATAACCTTTCATATCGGCAGCAACCAACGAAGCTACATAGCCTATAGGCACTACAGTTTTTATTGTTTGAGTAATTGGTGCAACTGGTGGATCCTGAAACCAATCATCTAAAGGATTATCTATGCTGTCTTTTCGACAAGCTGTTAAAATGATTAGAAATATTAATGTAATCGATATTAAATGCTTCATACCTAGCAGTGTTTTTCTACTTGATATACATAAATTATTCCAAATTAGTTTCAATAAACTTTTATTTCATCAAAATAATGATAATAACAAGATTAATTGTTTTTTTTCATGGTATAATCTTTTACAATTTGAAGCAGTTCATCAGCATCAATTGGTTTTGACAGGTAATTATCGCAACCAACAGCCATAGCTTCATCTCTATCCTTATCCATAGCATATGCGGTTTGTGCAATAACAGGCAAATTCGGTTTTATTTTTTTAATTGCTCTTGTAGCTTCATATCCATTCATTATTGGCATCTTAATGTCCATTAAAACTAAATCAATATTAGGATCAGACTTACATATATCAACTGTTTCAACTCCATCTTTTGTTCGAATAACATTCACATTTAAATCAGAAATTACTTCTAAAACATAGAAATAATTTACATCCTCGTCCTCTGCAATAAGAACAGTAAAGTCATTTGATTGCTCATCATTCTTAGTTAAAGCATCTTTATAAATAGGTGTATAAGGTATTGTAAAATTAAAAATTGCCCCTTTTTGTTTCTCTGACTCAACCCATATTCGTCCTCCCAGCATCTCAACTAACTTTTTTGAAATAGATAAACCTAATCCTGTACCACCATATTTTCTTGTATAACTATCATCTTCTTGTCTGAAACTCTCGAAAATATCTTCTTGATGACTTTTGGCTACCCCTATTCCTGTATCCTTAACATAAAAATGCAAATGATCTTCATTAAGTCTATATCCAAATTCAACAGAACCTTTTTGAGTAAATTTAAGGGCGTTATTAATTAAATTACTTAGAATCTGTCTTAATCTCCCTTTGTCAGTTTTTATAGTACTTGCATAATTATTAAGACCAGTATTTATTTTTAATGTAACTAACTTTTCTTGTGACTGTTGTTTATAAAAAGCATATAAACTCATTAATAAATCATTTATCACAACTTCCTCTTGATTTAATTTTAAGGTGCCAATCTGAATTCGTGATATATCTAGAATATCATTTACAATATTTAATAATTGTCTACTACTATCAATTACCGTTTTTGCATAAAAATTTCTTCGTTCGTCTGTTAAATTAGGTCTCATGATCATTTCTGAAAAACCAATAATTCCATTCATTGGTGTTCGAATCTCATGAGACATATTTGCTAAGAATGCAGATTTTAAACGATCACTTTCTTCTGCTCTATCTCTTGCTTTAATAAGTTCTTTTTCAATTTTTTTAAATGGAGTAACATCAGTAACTATACCTTCTAAAGCCTCTAATTTCTTATTTTTAAATATTCCTTGACCTTGTTCCTGTATCCACTTAGTTTTTCCATTAGCGCATATGATCTCATAACTTAAAGCAAATTGTTTTTTCTGTTTTAAAGCCAATTGTATTTCGTCCCAAACCACTTGCCTGTATTCAGGTTTTATTATATCAGCCCAACTTATTTTCTGATTTGATATCAGATCTTCGGCATTGTAACCTGTTAACTCTTTAACTCCATCACTAACAAACTCCATGGTCCAATCGTTATCATTATTACAACGATAAACCATTCCTTTTAAATTACTGATTAAAGTATTGAGTTTTCTTTCTCCTTCCTCGGCTTTTTCCTTAGCTTCTTCTAGTTCTGTATTTATCTCACTGATCTTTTCAAAACTCTCCTGCAGTTCCTCATTGATTGCAAGGTATTCTTCGTTGGCATTTTTTAATAAGGTTTCTGCCTTTTTCTTTTCTGTAATATTTCTTATGATAACAAGAACTTCATCTTTTGTGCTAGGCACCATTCTTGTATCAAACCATTCTTCCTTATTGTCAACAATTAACCTATAATCGTAAATTTCAATTTCATTTGTTGCTAGAACTAATCGTAGTTTTTCTTTCGTTTGTTCATACAGTTCTTTAGGAAGGATATCTTTTGCTTTTGAACCAATTATTTTACTGGGAGGTAATAACAATACACTTTCATCCTGAACATAACAATCAACAAAAACCATATCCTTATTTATACGAAAAAAGATATCAGGCAAGGCTTTTAATATAGCTTGATTTCTAGCTTCTAATTCGATTAGCTTATCCTGTTTCATATAATTCACAATAATTAAAAGATAGCTACACAAGTTAGTATTATTTTTGTACTTGATAAAGCTAATTTTATTACGAATTAAAATTTAGAATAAATCTAATTTCAATAATAAATTACTATATAGTATAATTATAGATTGCAATCCAATGGCAAACACTACCGGCAATAACCATTAAGTGCCAGATTAGATGACTAAATTTTATCTTTTCCATTTTATAAAATAAAACACCCAAAGTATAACATCCTCCTCCAATAAAAATAAATCCTATACCCATAGGATGCATATTTTTATATAATGGTATTAGAAACATTAATAACAACCAACCCATAATAATATAGGCTATGATATAAAATAGAGCTACTCCTTTTTCAAATTTATTAGGAATGAATATCTTAAGTAAAACTCCTGTTAATGCTAATCCCCATTCAATACCAAACATAACCCATCCCCAATCGTGTCGGATAACAACCAAAGCAATAGGTGTATATGTTGCTGCAATAAAAAGAAAGATTGCAATCTGATCGAAATTATGAAAGAAATCTTTTGCCTTGGTTCCAAAAGGTAGAGAATGATTAAAGGTTGAAGATAAATACATTAAGACTAAAAATGATCCATAAATAACATAACTTACAACATGCCATACTGTGCCATATCGTACCGAAACAACAGCCATTAAAACCAAACCAACGATACCAAATGCAGCTCCTAATCCATGTGAAATAGAATGCGCAATTTCTTCTCCTTTTGTAAAACGATTATTTTCTTGCATCTTTCGAATTTTATACTTCAAAAGTCAGAAAAGTTATTTTAATATCAAATAAAAAAGCACAGAATTAATCTGTGCTCTAAGCAAATCTACTTATATATTATAAATGAATCCCAGCCCCAGGTCCTAATGGCATACCCGTTAATAACCATACAATTAATAATATCACCCAACCAAGAAAAAATACTATTGAATATGGAAGCATCGTGGCCACTAATGTTCCAATACCAGCCTTACTATCATATTTTTGAAAGTATACTATGATTAATGCAAAAAAGCTCATCATTGGTGATATAATATTGGTGACACTATCTCCTATTCTATAGATCACCTGTGTTAATTCGGGTGTATATCCTAAAAACATAAACATTGGAACAAATATTGGAGCAAGAAGAGCCCATTTTGCAGATGCGCTTCCCATAACCAGATTAATTGTTCCTGCAAATATTACAAACATAATAGCTAAAGGAACCAAGCCAAGATTTAAGCTCTGAATAAAATTTGCACCATTAATAGCTAATATGATCCCTAGATTACTCCAATTAAAATATTCAACAAACTGTGCTGCAAAAAATACCAATACTAAGTATGAAGCCATCGTTTTCATGGATTCAGCCATACCTTTCATAACATCAGAATCGTTTTTATACTTTCCTGTTACGACCCCATAAATTATCCCCATTAAACCTGCAACTAAGAATAGTATTGCAACTACTCCTTTTAATACTGGTGATTTTAAGAAAGATCCATCTGTTCCTCTTAATATGCCATTCTCTGGTATTAGTCCTATAAGTGTTAATACGATAAATACTACAAATACCCACATTGATCTTTTAATCCCTTTTTTCTCAATCGGTGTTAAACGAGAAATTTCTTCTTTCTCTGTATGTTTCTCATTATATGCCCCTAATCGTGGGATAATAATTTTTTCGGTAACCCAAGTTCCTAATATTGCAATTAGAAAAGTTGAAACCACTAAAAAATAATAGTTAGCAGTTGGATTTACATGATATGCAGAGTCCACCAAATGGGCAGCTTCTTCTGATAAGCCAGCAAGTAGTGGATCTATTGTTCCCAATACTAAATTAGCAGAATACCCACCTGAAACACCGGCAAATGCTGCTGCCATACCTGCAATCGGATTACGACCAATAGCTATAAAAATTGTTCCTGCCAATGGAACCAGGAGTACATAACCAACGCTTGAAGCTAAATTTGATAATATTCCTGCTAAGACTATTATAAATGTCAAATATTTCTCTGGAGAATATAAAACCAAACTACGAATTAGAACAGCTATAAGTCCTGAATTTTCAGCTAGTCCAATACCTAACATTGCTACTATTACAATTCCCAATGGTGCAAAACTGGTAAAGTTGTTTACCATTTCTGTTAAAATCATATGTACACCATCGCGCGATAATAAATTTACAGCTTCAAATACTTCTCCAGTTCCAGGATGAACTGCTGACGAACCTAATGCAGAAAATATTGCCGACAATACCAAGATCGTTACTGCAAATAAACCGAAAAGTGTTGCAGGATGTGGCAAAGCATTTCCTACTTTTTCTACTCCATTTAAAAATATAGCTATAGGACTTCTTTTCATAATTCATTCATTTTTTTAAAAGCTTCGAAAATATAAGATTATTAAATACAATCAAAGTTTAAATTGTTATTTATTAAACTATGTAATTATGAAAAATGTTTAATATATCACTTTAATGTTGATATATTTAATTTACATGAAGAATTCGTGGTATTGTAAATTTAAATGTAGATCCTATTTCTAACTCACTTTCTATCCATATTTTGCCTCCATGTTTTTCGACAAACTCTTTGCATAAAATGAGTCCTAAACCACTTCCTTTTTCTTTATTTGTACCTGGTTTAGAATATATTTTATCAATCTTAAACATGTTTTTGATTTCTTCTTCCGACATACCAATTCCAGTATCCTTAACAGCAATTTCTACAAGTTGATCATCTTTTCTGGAGCTAATTGAAACCATACCGTTTCTATGAGTAAACTTAACCGCATTATTAATTAAGTTCCTAAGTATAGTTTTTAGTAAGTTTTCATCGGCTATTAAATGGAAGCTTTCTGAAATATCATTAATCACATCAATATCTTTAAATTGACTTTGATCATCAATATCTTCAATACATCGTTTAACAACTTTGTGTAAGTTAATTTTACTAGGTTCAAATAATATTTTATCGGTTTGTGATTGCGACCATTTTAATAAATTCTCAAGCAAATTATAACCATTCAGCGATGTATTATAAATTACATTTAATTGTTGATGAATTTCATCCTGACCATACTCTCTAAAGTCAGTTCGTAACATATCTGAATAACCAATTAAAGTATTAAATGGATTTTTTAAATCATGTGCAATAATAGAAAAGAACTTATCTTTGGTGTTATTAGCTTCCTCAAGCTTATTAGCATATTCTATTGTTTTCTGCGTTCTTTTTTCAACAAGCACTTCTAACTCCTGATTCATTCTTTCCAGCTTTTCTGAACTATCTAATGCCAAATGATAAAGTTTAGAATGATCTATTGCTAATATGATAAAAGTTATCAGATTAATACCAAATACGGTTATAGGAGTAAGCAATACAAAAGGCTTAATCTTTAAAATTGCAAAATAGTAACCATCATAAAAGCCTGCAAAAATATTGATAAAGAAAATAGTAAAAAGCATTCCTGACCTTGTATCTTTATCTCGAATGAAGAATAATAAGGTTAAAATCATTAAAATAAGATTACCAGCAAATAAAGAAATTAATGGATAAGTATTATATATTTTTATGGTACCTTCAATCGAGGAAGGTAATAATACCATTATAAAAGAAGGAATGTAAATAATTAAAAGGACCAGCTTTATTATTCTCTTTTTCTTAAAAAGTTCTGTGTAATCTAATAAAAAACAAATTCCAACATAAATAAATAATGGAAATCCTGTACGTGCTATTTTCTCTAAAATAAAGGTATGTGAAAAATCGTATGAAAATATGTTATTAATATAACTAAATACAAAAAACAGGTTCATAAGAGCAACAAATAAAAAATGCTGCTTTTGATATTCCTTTCTAGTTAAATATGTTATAAGGAAAAACAAAAAGAAAACTAAGCCACATAATGATAAAGCCGACAATAACTTAGGGCCAACTAAATTTCTATAAAAAACATATTTACTCGCATCTCTTGAATTTGACACAAACAAATGTGGTAAAGGACTTATCTCTCCTTCTCTTGGATAGAGTTGAATAGCAATTTCATTATCTAAACTGTAATTTATCTTATCATTTGGTATTAATATCTTTTCTGAATAATGTATTCTATTGGTATAGCCATTTTTATAATTCCCACGAATCGCAATTTGATTTTGGTTAAAATAAAATTGACAAGGATATTCAGATGGTAAAACAACTAAATAAATATCTTGATTCATATAGGAGCTATCAATATTTAATTTAGCTCTTAAGGTTATCATTCGATCATCGTCAGGCCATTCATATGGCAATTCACCATATTTATACTTGGTAAAGTGCAAATCATGCAGATCTCCATCGATAAATTTTCCTTCTACTAAGTTACTCTCAAGAATATAAAACTGGAGATCAGTTCTAGGAAATACCGGCTTATTATCTTCTTGTGATAAGCCAAAACTATATGTAAAAATAACAATGGTTATTATAAAAAATACCTTCTTATACATACCAAAGATTTAAAATGCAGCCTAAAGTTAATAATATAAACAACAATCACAAGAAATTAAAATACTGACTTCTAAATATAAAAGGCGCAATTTTCTATTACGCCTTTCAGTATTAAATAGTTAAATATCTTTTTCGGTTTTTATGTAATTTATATTTCTTTTGTTCAGATAATCAATAATATATTCGAAACACTCTGGTTTTTCACCAACTAACTCAGGTGGAAAAACTCCTCTTTCGTTAAATACTTTATCTAAAACCATATTAGCTGCTGCAGTAGCTGTAAAGCCAGTTGTTCTAGCCATTGATGATATTTTTTCTATTTTGTCAAATTCATCATATAAATCATATACAATTTCTTTTCTAATATTATTCTCAACACCTTTTAGCACAATTCGCATTATAGTAAACTCCTCATCTTCTGGCTTTAACTTCCATGCATTAAATAAAATCTCAGAAGTGATATCAAATGGTATAAATTCTTTCCCCTTTACTTTCAGAGGTTCTTCATTAAGGAATCCTGCTGCTTTAAGAGCTTGTATCATTTTAATATGCCCGGGATAACGCAAGGTTTTCTCTTTCATGTTTGGGATATTATTTAAAGTATAAATTAAAGAACGCAAGCCATCGGAGTTGAATGCTTCTAACGTTCCTACATTATCAAATTCAATCAACTCTGTATCACTCATTGCAGGTTTAATAACCTCAACACCATTTTCGACATAACGTGCCGGGCGCGTATATTCCTCAATTACATCGCAAGGTGAAAACGGGGCTTTATATTCGAAAGGAAATGTTCTTATTTTTGGTAACCCGCCAACCATATATTCAAAATAATCGATCTTCATTGTTTTATTATGATAACCAGCAAATATATTTGGCATTCCGGGAGCAACACCACAATCCATAATAACGGTTACACCATATTCCTTTGCCATATCATCAATATCTAAAACTCCTTCAGGTAAAAAAGAAATATCAATTAAATCCCTTTTATTTCGTATTACATTTTTCATGGTTTGAAGTCCCAAGAATCCCGGAACTGCAGATATTACCAAATCAAAATCTTTAATTAATTCTCCTAATTTTGTATTGTCAGTAACATCAAAAATTTCTGTTTCAATTTGATAATTGTCTGATAGAAAGTCCAATGATTCTTTGTCAACATCTACAGATTTTACTCTATGCTCTTTTGATAAATCGATAGCCATAGCCTTACCAACCATGCCTGCTCCAAGTATGATTATATTCTTCATCATTTTTCTTTTAATAATTAATAATGTAGTAAATAAACAAACGAAAACTAATTTACAGATATGCTATCGTTATAATCCTGTGAAGCGATTTAAAAATCTAACTATATTTTCTTTTTGAAGTGTCATTAAGTCCAAAGTTAACAATATTTTAATGATCCTTAAAAAATATTGATTGATTTACCAATGATTCTTTCTTGTAAATAAACGATTGATATAATATCTTTATAATTCTTTTTTTAATCACTAAAAATTAAAATGATGAAATATCTTATTAGTTTAATGTTTTGTTTTTCAATACTTCATGTAAATGCACAAAGTATTGATAATTTAAAAATTGAACAATCTGGTGGAGAAATTAACCTGCACTATGATTTAACAGGAAATGTTGATGATCTATTTGCAGTTAGTATTTTTTATTCTAACAATAATACAGAATGGAATAGTATTGAAAAAATATATGGAGATGTTGGTGACAGTATAAAAACAGGAAAAGCAAAGACAGCTGTTGTTTGGGCCGATCATCTTGAAGGAATTGGTAATAAAACGTATTTTAAAGTAAAAGCAGAATATTATACAGTAGATAAAGCCAATGAGGGTAATGTAAATGATAAAAATGGTTATACGTATAATTGGATACGTTACGGAAAAAACAAATGGATGGTTCAGAACCTTAAGTCTAACAATACTGATGATAACTGTGGCGGTTTCTTTAATAATACAGATGCAAAAAAGGCTTGTCCCGAAGGGTGGAAATTACCTAGCGATGAAGATTGGATGGCTCTTGAATCTCAGTTTGGGGTAAAGCCAGAAAAAGTAAAAGAATTTGGTTTAAGAGAAATTGATTTGACCAAACTAAATAATTCTGGTTTTATAATTGAAGAATGTAAATACGAAGCTAACTTATATCCTAATCAAAAAGCTTTAGCTTTCTGGACAAGTACTGAAAATAAAATGCTCTACACAGGTTATTCTGAAAAGTATTTATCAAGAATTATCCGTCTTACTGAGAATAAAATTAGTAAAGAGTTAAGAAATGTATCTGAAAAACTAAATGTACGTTGTGTTCAAAGCTCTGTATATCTTGCTAGCATTGAAGCTAAAGCTGAAATATCAATTAATATGTCAACCGTTTCAGGACTTATCAATCATCCATTTACTGGTGAAAAAATTGAATGGAGATATATTGGTGATGCCATCTGGTTAATGAAAGATATAACTGGAAGTTACTATTATAAAGAAACAGATGATCGTTGCCCTGCTGGTTGGCGTTTACCCATAAAAGAAGAGTGGGAAGCTGTTTTTAATGAATACAAACCTTCTATTAAACTTGAAAATAGAAAAGAAATTCTTAGTGATAGACTTAGCGGCGAAGGTATTTGGGGTTTTAATCTTTCCGGAAATGATTATTGGATTGACGTTAAGCATTATACATATAATACTTATTGGATTAATAATAACGACAAGGAAGATAGTAAGAAAACAATGTTATTCCCTGGTAATAAACTTGGTCAGGCAGGATGGGTAAAAAAACAAACCAATGAAAAAGCCAAAGTAAAGTGTGTTCTTGATAATAAAGAATATATGGCTAATAAAGATGAAATTAAGAAGGGATCATTTACTGATTCTCGCGACAGTAAAGAATACGGTTTTGTTGAAATTGATAATACCGTTTGGATGTCTCAAAATCTTAATTATGACCTTGGAGAGAACAGCATGTGCCGTGATAATATAAAAACTGATTGCGAATTATTTGGCCATATGTATAATATTGAGGTTGTAGAATCAGGTTGTCCTGATGGATGGCGTTTACCAACTTCTGAAGAATGGAAGTATTTGCTAATAAACAAAGCAGCTAATAACCTTAAAATATTATATCCTTTTGGTGGTACCGGATTTAATCTATTATTAGGTGGTGAGATGATTTATGATGAAGAAAGCAAAATGGATGTGTATACAGCTAAATATCTATTCTTTAACGGAGAAAAACCTGGATATTATTACATTGATTCTAAGGGTAAAGTTGAATTAGGTGAGAAAGCAAAAAAGAAAGATTTTTATTATGTTCGCTGTGTAAAGAAATAATTTAATACCATATCAATAAAAAGGAGCTGCATTAATCATGGAGCTCCTTTTTATATAATTTTTAGTTAGATAAATCGCCTTTTCTAAAAAAAGATGTTCACCTGATTAACATTCATAATGTATGTATTATTCATAAAATTTCTAGTCTGGCGAAACGTTACTCCAATTTTCTCCTGACTTTATTCTTGATAATTGCATTTCGGAAACTCCAAATTGGCGGGCAAGTACTTTCATTTTAGTTTTTCGGTTTGGGTCAAAAATTTTTCTTTTAATTATTTTGACCTCTGCTTCTGTTAATTTAGACCATGCCCTATCTCCTTTTGGCTGTAATTTTTTAGCATTCGGATTAACTTTTAAATTATGAAAATATTGTTCACTTTGGTTAGCCCATTTTAAATTACGATAATAGTTATTGTGCCTGTTATTATCCAAATGAATAACTATATCTTGATCTACTCTGGGTTTATCTAGAAAAAGTTTTGCAACTAACCTATGTATATATAGGTAAAGTTTTTTCCCATCTTTATCTTTAATATTTAAAGATCGATATCCTTTAATATTAGCTAGATTAAGTAAAGTACCTTCCTCACTATAGTAGTAACTAATTACTCTACCATAATTAGATAGCTTATATTTACTTCTCTCCCTTAAATTATCGATCTTAAGATCTATCCATTCTTCATCGCGATAACTTATAATATCTTTTTCAGACATAACTATTTCTATTCAAAAGTTATTTTTGATCAAAATCAGATTCTTTAAAAAGGGTAACAATGGTTCAGTACTTCAAAGATAAAACACTTTTCCAATAAATAAAACTATTTTTAAGGGTAAGCTACATGCTTATCCATTTTGCTTTACTTTTCCAGTCTTTGCTATCAATATACATTTCAAAGATTTCTGTCAGCATATCAAAGGTGAAATATGCTTCGGCTTCAAACATTCCACTATCATCGCTATACTGAACAATATAACCTTTTTCAGAAGTTGAAGCTTGTAAAAAACCTTCTTTGCTGTTTAATATTAGAAAGAAATTATCGTCATTTAACGCTTTTAGCTGCTCTTTTAGCTTGTCGGTTGTTGGTTTATCAAACTTATCACCATTAGCCATTTCAATTGAAAATTCTGAATGATCGCTGCTTGGTTTTGCTTCTGTGACTTTTTCTTCACTTCCCGATATTTCTTTTGAACCTTCCTCAAATTCTTCCTTAGTAACATCAATAATTCCATAAGTAAATGCTTTCCATTCTGAGCCCTCATAACTGCTCATCACTACTACGTTTATATTTCCATTTGGGTTATCACTAAAATATGCGCTGGAAAGTAATATTGTTTTTCCCATCATATCACCTTTGGAGTATCTTATTTCTTTTATTTTACCATCCCAGCTTTTCACTAACTCAGCCAAGGCTTTTCCTTCTCCACTTTCAAAAAATTCATCATTGATAGCATACATCATCATGCCTGTCATATATTTTTTAAGCAGATTAACATCCTTTTTTTGGTATGCCGTAATAATATCATTAGCTACCTTTTCTACATCGCCTTGAGCAAATGCATGATTCAACATCATAGAAAAAATAGCAAGCATCACTATTGTAATTATTTTTTTCATTTTATACCTCCGTATATTAATTGGGTTAATAATTTTATGGAACTTAAATTTAAATGGATTTATTCATTTTGTCAAATAAATATCTATGTTATAAAGAAACAATCTTATTTAAGCCTTCTTCTTTAATATTTAACAAGCCTGATTGAGGTAATCGTTTTGTAAGCTCTAACCAATTCTTATCTCTATCGAATATATATTTAAATATGGGTAAAGCATCATCTAATAATCCATTATTAGCCATTGTAACTGCTTTCCAATATTTCATCTCCAAATTATCAGGTAACATTTCTTCTGCTAATTGATATTCTTTTAATGCTAACTTCATATCACCATGTTCAATCGCTAAATCACCATTATTCATATGTTCGTATGCTCTATGAACTCTTAATAATCGTTCGAGTTCTTTTAAAGGTTCCTTATGATCATCAATTCTTAAATCTATTTTCTTATCCATCCATTCATGATCTACTTTATCTTTATTAACAACTAAGATAACCGCTGATTGCTTTCCTCGAATATCACCACCAGCCCTTTGTCCAGCCTGCATTGCTTTTAGCACACGTTCGGCCAAAGGTAATTCAGAATTATCTTCAAAACATTTAGCCATTGCAGGAACTACTTTATCATTTAGCATCATATTGGCTTGCACAGAAAATCCTTTCCCTATGATATGATGTGCATCTGCTACACATTTTGCTCCTGTATATGCATAAGCTTCGCCCTCTTTATTAAGCATAGCAACTTGTCTAAAATCCCTTCCTTCATCTGCTTTAATTAAAATTTCTAATGCTTCTTTAACAGATTTCCCTTCTTCCATTAACTTCAATCCATCCGGTCCTATTGCAGGATTTACAAACGATTGTGTTGCTACAACACCTACTCCCGACTTTGCCCAGGATACAATTGTTCCTACAGAAAACCAATGACTTTGAACTCCAACAGCCATATCACCAGTAACAGGGTCTTGTGCAACAATAGAAAAGGTATGTGCAAAAGGTTCTTCTTTTGAAAACTGTTGTGCATTTAAGCTAACTGATATCATTAATAATAAGAAAGTAGTTGTAAAAATTTTCATAACATTTTTGTTTTAATTTATTACAAGATACAATGTTTCATTAAGAAATAAAAAGCGCAACTCCTATTGAATTGCGCTTCTATATGGTATTTAAATTAGTATCCTAAATCGAGGCCTTTATTTACAGCAGGAATACCTTCCTTCATCCATTTTGGCATCGGTTCTCCCTTTAAATAATGATCGAAAAATTGCGCCAATCGAATTTGAAAATCATATTTATCTCTAACTTTTGTTGGCCAATGATCAGCATCATTATAATTAAGTAACCAAGCTTTTTTACCCATTCTGCGTAGTGCAATAAAAAACTCAACCCCCTGACTAAATGGAACAGCTCCATCATCCTCGTTATGCATTATAAGCATTGGTGTTGTTATTTTATCGGTAGTAAATAAAGGAGAATTTTCTAAATATCGCAATGGAGATTCCCAAATTGATTTTCCTATACGGCTTTGTGTGTGCTCATACTGGAAAGATCTGTTTCGTCCTGACCATAATCTTATACCACCATAAGCACTAAACATATTAACAACAGGAGCACCTGATTCAATAGCTGCAAACAGATTTGTTCTTGTTGCCAGGTAAGCAACCTGGTAACCGCCCCAGCTATGTCCTTGTGCTGCAATAGCATTTTCATTAATAAAGCCTTCTGAAATTAATTGAGTGATTCCAGGCATCACACAATTATAAGCCGATTCGCCGGGATATCCTTCTTTATAATATACATCAGGATTAAATATGATATAACCATTACTTGAATAATAATGATAATCAACTGTTGAACGATGCGCCTCAGGAATTTGATGACTATATAAATCTTGTGAAGCTCTCTCGTAAAAGTTAACGATCATTGGATATTTCTTATTAGGATCAAAGTTAGCAGGTTTAATAAGCAATCCTTCTAACTTCTGCCCATCGAGCGAAGTCCATGAATAAAGTTCTTTTGTTCCCCATAAAAATTCTTCTTGTTGAGGGTTTACTTTACTGATCTTATTTGAACTTTTAAAATTATTCTCAGAAAGCATCAAATCAGGAAATTCTTTAAATGTTTCTTTTGTATAAAGGAATACATCAGCATCTTTAGCTTTTATAGGCTTTGTTAATCTAAAAGCTCCATGCAATAATTCTTTTAAACTATTTTTCTTTCCTGATTTTATTGTGTAATAACCATCTTTTCTTGTAATTTCATTATGCGCTTTTAAATAAATTGTGGCTGATAAATCAATTCCAACTTTTTCATCATCTTGTAAACGACGATTCGCATTTTCAAAATCCAAGATTCTATAGCTAATCTTATTTTTTCTTCCATCAGTAATCTTAACAGGCTTTTCCTTATTATCAGGATTAACTTTCCAAATGTCAAAACGATCATAAATTAATAAAGCTTCATCATTCTTGGACCATGCAGCTATACCATAAGGATCCGGTAAATTTGGAATGTCATTCATTTCATCAGCACACTGAATGATTGATGGGTTTGTTATTTTAAATTCCTGATTCGTTTTTAAGTTAAATGTATTCCATGTAGTATCTTCGTGATTATACCAATAAATATATTCCCCATTTGGTGAAACCTCTGGATATGACCTGCAATCCTTTTTAAACAACTTGTTCTGACCTGTGTTTATATCTACTAAATAAAAATCATGATGTTCAGGATATCCTTCCCACATAGTTTGTACTGCATATGGTAAATTCGACCATGCTAATAATTTATCACCATCACCGTTTTTAATCAATTCAATTCCATTGAAAGTTTCATTCTCTAACTGTATAATTTTCTTTTTGTTAAGGTGATAAACAGCCAGGTACGTTTTCTCAAGATCATCCTCTTTAGTATTCAATTGTTCGGTATATAATACCGGTTCGTTCCAATGCCATACATCTAATTGAGGTACTTCTTCATCTAATTTCGTTGTATCTTTTTCAAGTTTTTTAGGGGCTGTTCCAAAGTAAATTCTATCTGTATTATCGGCAAACTGAATATTTCCATATTTGCTTATCTCCCAGCCTTTATTAATTCCTTCATTATCATTTGTAACTACAACTGACAGATTACTTCTGTTCCAATAGAATAAGCTATATGATTTATTCTTTGTATTGCTTGTATCGGCAAGAAATGCAATCTTATCCCCTGTTTTATTGATTGTTAATTGTTTATAATCCCCATTATGTACTAATACCTCTTTTGTGTCCTTAATATTTAAATCAATATAATAAACTCCTGCTTTTAGTTCTTTATCATTTCCTGTAGTAATGAATGTAATTGCCTTTGAATCTTTAGCGAACACATAATTAGTAACAAAGGAAAACTGAATAACTTCATTATTTTGGAGATTTTTAATACTTAATAAGTAACCATTATCGTCTGATTCTTTTTTTGTTTCTTCTTTATTTTCTATAGTATCTTCTACTTCTTCTGTTTTTGTTTGATAAGCTACCCATCCGCTCCATTTCTTAGGAACTTTATATGATTTAATATTAGAAATTGTATCTAATGTATTATTTTCAAGACTAAAGATTCCTAATTGATTTAAAGGCATATCATCTTTCTCTGTTTTTTCGAGTTTTAATTGCCTGATAAGTTCTTCTTCCGGTTTGATTTTAAAGATTACAAATTTCGAATCTGATGTAATTTGTCCATCTGTTCCACATTGAATACTTGATATCTCTTCTCCTGATTTATTAACAATATTCAATACTGCATCACCTTTCCAAGGCTCTGCCTTATAAACTATTGTATTTCCATCATTAGATATTATCTTTTCTGTAATTCTGTTCCACTTCAATATATCATCATAAGTTAATGCCTTTTTATGTTGTGCATAATTGATTAAGCCAAAATAAATTAACCCCAGTAGAAGTACTATTTTTTTCATTTTATTCAATTTAAGATTATACTGATTACAATATTATAAAAATATATAGATAGTCTGAAAAGGCTTTCGTTTAATTTATAAAACAAAAGAGGTTAGAAAAAATCTAACCTCTCAATATTATTAAGCTATATCTTACTCTCCGAGAATGTATTTTTTAAATATCCAACTATGTTCATTCCATTTAATATCATCCATAACATGTGTGATATAATATGTTGTCAGGAAATTATATTTCAAAGCTAGTAAAAATGTTTCCTTAGAGTATTCCTGGTTTAAATCATCAAAAGGAGAATGATAGTATTTCTCCATCCATTTATCGATTTCCTTTTTTGCCTTTATTTTTGAATCGACTGCTGTGTATCCATTGGCAATATTTAATGCAGGAACACCCACATTGATAAAAGATGCCTGATCGCTTCTCATCATATATTCATACTCTTCTTGTTTATTATCATCAATTATTAAGTTCAACTGGTTAGCTGAATAATCAACAGCCTCAGACAAATTTGAATGAGAATATCCCATAGGAATAATATCTTTGGTTAAAAATAAACCACCTAACATATCAATATTTACATTGGCTACAATTCTTCCATTTGCAATATTATTTTTATTAGCATAATAATTTGATCCTAACAAACCTTTCTCTTCACCTGTATAACAAATAAATATTATGGATCGTTTAGGTTTATCATCAAGCTTAGTATAAGTTTTTGCCATGGTTAATACTGCTGCTGAACCTGTTGCATTGTCCCACATTCCATTGTATATGGAATCTCTTTTAACAACCTGTCCAACACCAACATGATCGAGATGAGCTCCAACAACAACATATTCGTTTTTTAAAAGTTCATCTGTTCCTGGTAAGAAACCCACAACATTTTTACAATCATTATTTTCTTCTTTAACCTGATATGAACAACTTATAGTAGCGTTTAATTCTTTACTAGCAAATTCGCCTTTAGAGATTTTCTTTAGCTCCTTATTTAAATTCAAGTTACTGACCTTGAAAACATCTTTTACAAAACTCTTTTTTGCTAATGCACCAATTTTTAAATCAAAAGCTAAGATTGACTTCCCAAAAGAACTGTCGGAGATACTAACCATAGGAATGTCCAAATAACCATGCATCTGTTCAAATATTTTATTTTGAAATAAACTGTTTGGAAATATAATAATTACTCCTCCTACTCCATTCATCATTGCATTTCTAACCTTTATAAAAGGATCCCATCCGTTATAATCTTTTAGAGACTTAGGAGCACCCATCACAACAATAACTGTTTTACCCTTAACATCTAATCCCTTGTAATCATTAATTTTTTTATCAGGAATTATATTTCCATATCCAATAAAAACTAATTCTTGTTTTTCGTCAATTTTATTGTACTCAGGATTTATTATCAGGCTTATATTCTTACCATATTGTCCTATTACCTTATTTTTTATGCCTTCAATATTGAATCTTACCGAAGATTTAATTAATGATTTTTTTATTAATGGCACTTTTTGAAAATACGAATTATTATCACCCAAAGGATTTAATCCTAGTGCTTTAAATTTTTCAGAAACAAATTCAGCAGCTATAGCATATTCTTCCGATCCTGTATCACGACCTTTTAAATCATCGCTTGATAAATACTCCAAACTCGATTGAAAATATTCGTAATCAATCTTATCGGTTAGTATTGTAGAATTATTTTTCTGTGCTTGTGCATAAAATGAAGTTATTAGAAAGAATATTAATAATAAGCTTTTGTAGTTTTTCATTATATTGATAATAAAGTTAAAAATATAAATGTATAATAAATTCATTTATCAACTTTAATAATTAATATTAAATAAAAAAAGGTGACTTATGATTTCTCACCAGCCACCTTTTTAATTATCTGTTAATCAAATTACTTTATAATCAAGCGTTGAACTTGTGAAACTTTAGATGATGATAACTTTACAATATAAATTCCTTTATTAAAGTTCTCTGTATTTATTTGTTCACTCAACTTATTGCCATTAACTTTATAATTTTTATTATAAATTATCTTCCCTTCTATGTTATATATAGTAAGATAAAGATCATTTACTAATTTCTCATTCGTATAATCAATATTGATATAATTTAAAGCAGGGTTTGGATAAATAATGAAATTACCTGTATTAGAATTAATATCTGCAACATCTGTTGTATTCGTTGTTGTTACATTAACGGTATTACTTTTATCCGACAAATTTTCCATTTCATCTACTGCTTTAACGTAAAAAGAATAAGATGTACGCAACCACAAACCTCTAACTATATACTCTGTATCAGTTACTTTTTCCACCTCAGTATCATTCATATAAATAATATAACTAACTGAACTTTCATTATCTGTAGATTCTATCCATGAAAGATTGACTGTAGTATCTGTAACTTCTGTTGCTTCAAGTGATGTTGGAATTGTAGGTGGTACAGCATCTTTCTGAATTTTAATATTATCAATGGCCCATCCCCAGCCTACTGTACCTGGATCAGACCATAATCTAAATCTGACTAAAACTGTATCATTAGCTACTAAATTTTCGTTTCCTAACAAATCAATTTTATGAGATATATACATATCATTATTACCTGAACTTTGACTATTAAATGCAGAAATAAAAGTTGATGATATATTACAATCATAACCATCAGCAAATTCATGCCATGTTTTTCCTGAGTCTTTAGATCCTTCAACGATAACATAATCCCAAAATTGAGCATCACCATAAGAAGTGCCGTTTTCACAAGGTTCAACCAATACAATTTCATCATAAACAATATAACCAGGATCAGATAGTATAATTGGCATTTTTAATATTGTGCTATAATTAATCTCATCATTAGGTTTACCTTCTCCCTCCTCGTATGGATGTGGCGAATGTAAGCCTAATGAATTAAATCCATCTGGTTGACTCACTGATATTCCTTGATTAATAAATAAGTTTACTTCATTAACTTGATCTAAATCTATTACAGTATCACTAACCGCTTTTAAATACTCATAAATAGGCATTTTATAATATCCATTTTGAGGTAAAGCTTTAACATTATGATTAGTAGATGAATCAACTGCAAATATTTTATAATACAATGTATCTAAATCAGAAAGAGTTTCTTCTAATAATGAGATTGCAGTACTATACTTTGGTAATCCAATGGGGTTTCCTCCATCATAACTCATTTTTATGAATTTTGAGGCATTATTATTTATAATATACTCAATATAAACTGAATCTATTCCAATATTATCATCTGCTTCCAGCTCAATCTTGTATTCTTTAGTAAAATCAAAAATATAATCTAACTCTTGTTCATATTTTATTTCCGGTTCAGTAATATCATCTCCAATTCTAAAAAATAATGAATTGCCATTAAATTTGGCATTTATAGAACCTTCTCCCTGACTTGGATAAAAATAGAATCTATCTAATTTTGATTTACCTTCAATGTAATACCATAATGTGTCTGTACTCTGAACTGGTACATCATATTTATATAATACATTATCTGTAGTATTCATTAAAACTTTATCTTCTGTTTTAAAATTATCTGATGAGTAATGTAAAAATACCGAATTATCATAAAGAGATGTATCAGCATATATTTCTGTACTAATAGTGATAGGTTCTGTCCACGATTCCATATCTTTTAGATGGTCATGATCAAATCTTACACTAACCCAACCTGATTCTGCAAATAATCCCATGGATATAGGTCCCGGATCATGTTCAGCTTCACCAGTACCAATTGAAAATGTCATTAATGCATTTTCTGTTCCATTATAAATTTCATCAAGATGTGCAATACTTGATCCTGGATTATACGTAGATGGAGCATATAGTTTGGCAGGTGTCCCTCCATTAGCCTCATTACTTAGTGGGCTATCAAAATATATATTATTTGATGTTAATTCGTTTAATAATTCTACAGAAGGATTCTCAAAAATATTAGTATCGATTATTTGATCACCATCACCATTATACATAAAATGGTCAAATGAAACAGGGAAAGGTCCCTCTTCGTTATCATCAACAAAACCAATACCTGCTATTGTACCATTTGTTACACAACCATCTGCAAAACCTAAACCATGTCCTATTTCATGTAATACAACAGATAAAAAATCAGTTTGATTTCCCGGTTTTCCATCAGTTCCCAAATACCAATTTGCATTGCTATTATACCTTATAATCATATCATAACCTTCAGGACTTAAATCAACACCTGCTAATTTATTAGCAATAGTTGGTTTATACCATGTATCTTTAAATGGAGCATTTTTAAAATTTTTGAAAAGTTCTGGTGATCCACTTGACCCCAATATACCTTGATCCATAGGCTCCCAACGTGCATCAATAGTAATAGGTACTGTAGAGCTTAATAATTGAGACCAAATATCTGCTGCAGCTTGAAATGCTGCTTTTGCTTCTTCAGTAAATCCTGTATATTTAATTTCAAATGTAGCTGTTTTTATTCCCGATTTTGTTTTCGTTCTAGGTGATACATAAAAATTTTCCTGTTTCCCGCTTTCATAAATTTTAACCGCTGGAATAATCCCATTATTTTTAATTTTTTCAAACTTCTGGGCGAACAAATAACTCGCACATATTTGAAATATCAATAAAAAAAGTAATTTTGTTTTCATTTGTATATTATTTTTAGTCAATAAATTAGAAGGGAAAATTACTAAAACCTTAAAGATATTTTTATCGTTTATCAATAAACAACAATTTTTATATCATGAAGAACAATTTTTATCGTATTACTGTATTTTTATTCATACTATTTTCAAGTTGTGCTACATTAAATAATTCAACTAGACAAGAATTACTTTTTGAACTAGAAACAACCTCATGTTATGGTACCTGTCCTGTTTATAAATTACAAGTTTTTACAAATGGAAGTGTTTTATTAACTGGGAAACAGCATCTTGATAAAATAGGAGAATATAAAGCTAAGATTAATAAGGAGAATCTTAATTCAATTATTACTTCTTTTGAACAAAAGTCCTTCTTTAATTTTCAAGATTATTATACTTCAAGGTTTTTAGATTTACCTACAAAATATGTGAGTTATCATAAAAACGGCGAAATAAAAAGGATTATGGCGTACGATAATATACCGAAAGAATTAAATTATCTGATTACGATTTTAGAGAATCTTGTTGACGAATTAGATTGGGAAAAGGTTAAATAATTCTATTTTCTTTTAACCGCGTAAATATCTATAGCTTTACGTTTACCTTTTAATTTTATATTTCCAACTTCTTTAAAATTTAATTCGGATTTATTTTTAACCATATCGTATAAAGTCCCTGATATTAATAGATTTTGACGATACTCATTACACATAGACTCAATTCGGGCAGCAGTATTCATTGTATCACCATTATATGAAATATCTTTCCGGACTTGACCTACTTGTAAGACCATTACTTTACCTACATGTACACCTGCCTTAAATCTTGGTATCAAATCATATTTTCGATTATAATATCTTGATCTTTTATCAACTGCATATGTAAATGCATAAAACGCATTTAGACAATTATTTCGTTTTAATCCTTTTTTAATGCTCCACGATATTATTGCTCCATCTCCTAGATACTGATAAATTTCCCCATGATAGTTATCAACAACTGCTAAATCATTAAATACATCCTGAATTAGATGACTAAATTTTTTATGTTCCAATCTTTCTGCAATAGTAGTTGACGATTTCATATCAATGAACATAAAAATTCTTTCTTCTTCGCGCGGTTTATCCATTAATCCTACAATCCAGCTTCTTATATTTCCACGACCTATTTTTTTTATGGTACCACGAATAAAATAATTTAAAAATCCTACAACATAGAAATAAGCCAAAAATCTAATAAAAGTAATATCCATCTTAGGCAATAACTTCAATATATCAGTATAGCTTTCTGTTTCAAAAATTGTAAGTGGAGATCGTGCAGCTATTAATATTAATATAAATGCGGAAGCAAAGTATAATATAGACCGTAATAAAATCATCAACCTTAATGGAAAGAATCTCATGACTCGATCATTAAATATTGCATCGATTACAGAAAATATGATGGCAATACAAATACTTAAAAATAATATGACCAAATAGATATTTTCAACTTCAAGAATATTAATATGAACTTTAAATATTTGCTGATCACCTGTAATAAAATTATAGAATAGTATACTTGAATACCAAAAAACTAAATGAAAAAATAGTGTTCTTATAAATCTATTCTGTCGTATGATTAATTTATCGGCTGTAATCATTTTGTCTCAATTCGGTATTTTACAAAGATACGAATTTGACATTCTTATCGAATTCTATTTTTTAAATTCTCGAATTGTATTAAAAAAAATAATATTTTTGCCTTCGATATGCACAAGGATGCATATCAAATAAATTAAGTTATTATCCCTAAATATGAATTTACAACATTTAATTTTTCTTTTTTATATAGGTTTAGGATTAACCTTTTTAAATATCTTATTTATTCTAATTAAAAAAGAAAGTTTTACCAAGTACACTACGATTCTTAAACTTATCATCTCAGCATTTTCTTATATTGGTATATTTTTAGTGTCAGGACACTTGCCTGTATACGATAAGTTTACTACTCTCCAAAATATTGTATTGGTAGTTGTATTACTAACTAGTATATACAACAGATATCCACAAAATAAAGATCATATTAACATCGTATGGTTTGTTATTTTAATTCTTGAATTATTAATATTTACCGAAGACTTAAGTATTTCAAGTGATTATTATATGTACGATAAATTATATGTTATTCTGTTCTTTCAATTTAGAATAACATCTATGGGATTATTTGTCTTTGCATTAATTAATCAAATTAGTTCTTTATTTAAAAGTGCAGAAAATACCATTCAAGACAAATTAATACTTAGAGCACGGAATTTTACCATTTTAGGAGCTGTTCTATTTTTATGTGGTGAATTTTCAGGATCGTTTTGGTGTTTACTTTGGTGGGGCGATCCATGGCACTGGAGTAAAGGTTTCTTTGCAGCAAGTGTTATGTTTATGTTATCAATGTTAGGTAGTCATTTACCTTTTAACCTGACTAATACACATAAAAAGAAAGCACTATTTAGTGTATTTATATTAAGTTTTATTCTAGTTACATACCTTTTACCTCATTAATATATGTTTAAGTTTTTATCATCAATGCGATTCGCTTTCTGGTCACTCATATCTATAACAGTCTGGTTTATTTTAGGAATTTTCTTAGCTATAAATGATGGATTTTACTACGGTATTAAAGCTATGAGTAATATGCTAATACTTGACTGGGTTTTACAAAAAAGTATTGATTTTCCTTTAGTATTAGTTTGGTTTATCGGATTATGTATCATTGCCATACTACTAGCATTAAGCTTTTTATTTTGCACATGTAATAATCTTTTAAAAGTTTCATTAAAAAGCAAAAGCTTCAAATCAATCCTTTTACTCATAATTCATGTATTATTTGTAATTATTATGGCTTTGCATTTAGGTAGTATGCTATGGGGATTTAAGTACAGTGATATAGAAATGGAAGTTGGACAAGAATTTAAATTTGATGAAGGTTATAGTTTGATTTTAGACACAGTTAAATATGTTGATGATATTAATGTACTTAAAATGAAATACAAAACCATGCGTAAATACCATACGCGTGATGGATTTCATTATAAAGATAATTATGCAGAATTCACCCTTAAGCAAAACGACAAAATTATTATAAGCGATCAGGTAAAAATGCTTTCTCCAATGAAGCATCATTTTATAAGAGTAACGATCTCATATTTCTATTTACCTAAGAATACTGAAACAGAAATTCCCGGAGTAAAAGTTGTGATTACTAAGAATTATTTCAATACTTTATTTTTTATTTTTTATGCCTTGGAAATATTAAGCATAATAGGTTTTCTTATTATTACCTGGAAAAAGAAATAAAAAGAGGATGTCCGAAAGTCAATAAATACAAAACTTGCCACTAAGACACTAAAACTCCAAATCTCACAAAGAGTTAATATATAGCAAGTTCTGCTTTGTGTTTACTTTGTGTTTTTGAGACTTTGTGGCAAAAAGTTAACTTTTCGGACATCCTCTTCAATACTATTTAGTTAGTTTTTTATACTTAAATCGTTTTGGAGCATCAGAACCTAAACGCTTTCGTCGGTTTTCTTCGTACTCAGAAAATGATCCTTCAAAGAAATGTACATATCCATCGCCTTCATATGCTAAAATATGTGTAGCTATTCGATCTAAAAACCATCGGTCATGACTAATAACAACAGCACATCCGGCAAAATTCTCTAATCCTTCTTCTAAGGCTCGTAAAGTATTTACATCAATATCATTCGTAGGCTCATCGAGCAATAAAACATTTCCTTCTGCTTTTAAAGCAAGCGCAAGGTGTAACCTGTTTCTTTCACCTCCGGAAAGTACTCCGCATTTCTTTTCCTGGTCTGATCCGCTAAAATTAAATCGCGACATATATGCACGAGCATTCATGGTACGATTACCAAGTTGAATATTTTCTAATCCATCCGAAATAACTTCAAATACCGTTTTTTCAGGATCAATTGCTTCGTGGGTTTGGTCAACATAACTAATTTTAACCGTATCGCCTGCATCAATAGATCCAGAATCAGGTTGCTCTTGTTCCATAATCATTCTGAACAAAGTAGTTTTACCCGCTCCATTCGGACCAATTATACCAACAATACCTGCCGGTGGTAATGTAAACGACAAATCATTAATTAACACACGATCATCATATGCTTTCGATAATCCTTCAACATTAATAACCTTATCACCTAATCTAGGTCCATTAGGAATATATATTTCTAAGCGTTCTTCTTTTTGTTTTACATCTTCATTCAGCATTTTATCGTAAGCAGATAAACGAGCTTTTGATTTGGCATGTCGTGCTTTAGGAGCCATTCGAACCCAATCTAATTCTCGCTCAAGAGTTTTACGGCGCTTCGAAGCAACCTTTTCCTCCATCTCTAATCGTTTTGATTTTTGCTCTAACCAAGATGTATAATTACCTTTCCAAGGAATTCCTTCTCCTCTATCCAATTCTAAAATCCAACCTGCAACATTATCTAAAAAATAACGGTCGTGAGTAATACAAATAACTGTTCCTTTATATTGTTTTAAGTGCTGCTCTAACCAATGCATACTTTCAGCATCTAAATGGTTTGTTGGCTCATCAAGAAGTAAAATATCAGGCTCTTGTAATAGTAAACGACAAAGAGCAACTCGACGTCTTTCTCCTCCTGAAAGTTCTTTTACCGGTTGATCATCAGGCGGACATTGTAAAGCATCCATAGCACGGTTTAATTTGGTATCAATATTCCATGCATCCATATGATCTATTTTCTCCTGAAGTGTTGCTTGTTCTGCCATTAATTTATCCATGGCATCAGGGTCCTCATAAATCTCAGGCAATTCAAATTTTTTATTTACTTCTTCATATTTTTGGAGAACATCTGCAACTTCATGAACTCCTTCCATAACCACTTCTTTAACAGTTTTATTTTCGTCAAGATGTGGTTCTTGTTCTAATAATCCTACCGAATAACCGGGAGCAAATACTAACTCTCCATTAAATGCCTTATCTTCACCAGCAATTATTCTAAGTAATGTAGATTTACCGCTACCATTTAATCCAATGATTCCTATCTTGGCTCCAAGGAAAAATGATAAACTGATATCTTTAATAACTGTTTTACTTGGCGGGTAAGTTTTACTTACCTTATACATTGAGAAGATGATTTTTTTATCGTCGGACATAATATCTAATTTAAAGTTTTTAGTTTCCTGTTTAGCAAAATTAGCAAATAAGAATTGATAGCTAAATAAAAAGTCATCCTTAATATCCACAGGATGACTTTTTTTATTTTGTTCTTCTTATTTTTATACTTCTGTAAATTGTAAATCTAAATCATGAAGAGTTTCATTTTTAGGTTTAGATGTTTTAACATCCCATCCTCTCAGCTTATAATATTCATGTAGATTTCGTTTAAACTCATTTTTATCAACAATTGCTCCCTTATGATTACCAACAGTAAATCTATTTTCAAAGAATTTATCAGGAAGTGTATCATCGTTTATATCAAAGCCCTCACGATAATTAAACATCTTTTCTAATGTGAAGATTCTGGTTGCTGCTTTTGCTATTGCATCATCAGACCAATCCATTCCTGTAATAGCTGATAAGAAATTCGCATAGCTTAATTCACCATTATACCATCTGCTAGCAAAACTACAAGCAGCTAGTGAATCACGCAATGCAGCCTGATCTTGTCGAATAGGAGATCCTCCATTCATATGACATGCTCCACGATTACTTGTTGCATAGGTAATACTCCAATATTCTGAATGCACCGGTACATTCCATGCAGCTAATTCATGACCTTTAACATGAATTGCAAACTTATGGGAATCGTTCCCTAATTCTTTTGCCATATATTTCACACCACGACATGCTAATTCGCCTACTCCTTCTTTTCTAGACATTTTATGAATCATTTCAAGGGCTGCATCAACATTTCCCCAGCTTAGTTCAATATTGCCAAGATATTTACTATCAATGATTTCTTTTTCATAAGCTTCCATTAAAAAACCAATTGTATTACCTGCAGATATAATATCAATACCATAATCGTCTGATACGGCAATTAATTTTTGTAATCCCGTTAAATCAGATATTAAAAGATTAGCACCCAACATGGTTCCTGTTTCGTATTCGGGTCCATCATGAACAAAAACACTATAAGCTCCCTTAGCAATACCAGACTTTTTACATGCTAAAGCACATGAAAAGCATGCAAAATCACGTTTCCACACTTTTTCTCTGTTTGCCTCAGTTCCTATCTTATTTATCTCGGTAAATGTTCCTTCACTATAATTTTTAACAGCTTGTGTTCCTCCTCGACTCGAGGATGCTAAAGCATTTGCTGTTCCTCCATGCCTCCATCCTCTTAAGGATTCATTATGATCTTCACGAAATGATTTTCTTACTTTTGAAAGCAAATCTAAATATTTCTCATGATCCCCTAGCTCAATTGATTTTGTTCCTTTTACAGCAATTGCTTTCAGATTCTTTGATCCCATAACACATCCTGTGCCTCCACGACCTGCTGCCCGTGCTGCTGTATTTATAATACATGCCATAGGTACTAGATTTTCTCCTGCAGGTCCAATATAACATGATTCAAATTTTCGATCTCCTAATTCATCGACCAAGGCATTATCGAACTCCTCAGTTCCCATGCCCCAGAATTGAGTTGCATCACAAATCTCAACTTTATCATCTTCAACTTTAATATAAACAGGTTTCTCAGCTTTCCCGGTAATACAAATTCCGTCGTAACCCGCATATCGCATTTCGGGGCCAAAGAATCCACCCATATTGGAATAGCTCACTGTTGAACCATACTCATATTTCTCGTTTACTGATGATGTTCTTGGTGATTTTGTTACAACACAAGTTCTGGATGATGATGGAATTGGTAATCCAGAAAAAGGTCCGGGCATAAACAACAAAGCATTTTCAGGAGATAAAGGATCAACTCCTGCATGTGGTAATTTATCCCATAATATTTTTGTTCCTAAACCACGCCCTCCAATAAAATGTTTTATATCTTCTTCAGGAATTTGTGTTTTCTTAATTTCTCCTGTCGATAAATTTATATCTAGTAATATTCCGTAATATCCTTTTACTGCCATGATTTATGATGCTTTAATGTTATACAATTGTTCAATTAATCTTTCTGCAATTTTCGAAGGAGAAAGATTCGCTAAATCACGATCAATAGGCATTTCGACATAGCTCAACGCTCCGAATGGACAATTTTCTACACATTGTGGATTGCCGTCGCATAGAGTACACATGCGTTCTGGACGATGCGTTTCTGGGTTTGGATGTATGATACCTCCACGTGTTTGTTCACATGCTTTTGCACATTGCATGCAAGCAATACAACGTTCAGTATCATTCTTTATCGTCATATTTTCATCGCGATATAGCGCTTTACGCCCTGTAGTTAAATCAGGCGAAACAGGACATGCATTAATACAAGGTGGATCTGGACAAAGAGCACAAGTTGAAGGGATATCAATATCCGGATTAAAATGATGTACTTTAATGTTTGATAAATGTGGGTTTCCTACTCCATTCATTTTTTGTCCATTAACTATTACCGGATGATTATATGCCGAACATGCTGTTTCGCATGTTCTACATCCTGTACATTTTTCAAAATCAACACTAATAGCTTTAATTATATTTTGCTCTTTATCTTTTAAAATACGAAACCCTAAGGTTCCCAATATAATTAATCCACTTCCTCCTATTGCAATATCCTGAAGAAAATGTCTTCTTGAATATTTTGAATCATCCATAACGATTTATCTTTTATTACCTGTAGTTAAGAAATATACAAACACAGAGCCTAATACCACATATACTGCAAAATTATGATCGAGCTTAGATTCTAAGTTCAGAAAAGCATGGTAACCTGTTACTAACACTAATATAAATGCAGCAAGAGTAGTTAAATTTCCTTTATGTAAGAATCCTCCTATGAATAACAGGATTGAGAATATTACATAAATAGCAGAAACATAAAACATTACACTTTGAAAATTAAAATGTGCAAATGTCTTCCAATAGCTCGTCATAACAAAAAATACAACTGCAAATCGCATTAACCAACTTGCTAATGGAAATAATCTTTTAAATGGTCTCATAAACTATATTAATTTAAAATTTTATTATCAACTGAAGCTATATGCATCTATATACATATAGCTTTCAGCACTATAAGATAATAAAACTTTTAATTCAAGACCATTTGTCAAATCAGAAGTTTAAAAAAGAAAGTTAATATAGAACCATTCCAAGAAAAAAAGTTTTGCCCATTTATTTTTATTAGTATGGGATATAATTCCATTCCTGTAATTCAGCTTTATCACTTATATGTCGCAATCCTCCATCGTGTAGTAAATATATCTTTGTCGAAAGATCTAGAATATTCCTATAATCATGATCGGTTAGTATAAAAGCTTTATTTGTAGATTCCTCTTTTACAAGTTTTTTAATTTCCTCTTTATATATCGGAGCAACACCATTGAATGGTTCATCAATTAGAACAAATTTTGATTCAGAATAAATCGCTATTAAAATTTCAACTAATCGTTTTTCACCACCTGCTAATTGATTAATCTTTTTATGTATAAAATCTTTTATTAAATAATTTGAAAGAACTTTTTTGACATCTTCTTTTTTGTTATTTAATTTAATTAATGTTTCAAGTCTAACATGATTTGGAAGGAAGTTATCTTGAGGCAAATAATGTATAAGCTTTCTTGCTTGATACAAATTATTTATTTTCTTATTATCTATTTTTATAAATTTATTATCAGCTCTTAATGAACCAGAAATTATTTTTAATAAAGTAGATTTTCCAGAACCATTTCTGCCAAGTAAACCTATAATTTCTCCTTGAGCACAATCCAAAAAAATATCTGAAAGTATTTGCCTGGTATCGAACTGTTTTATTACACTATCAACAATCAATCTACTCATATTAAGGATGAAATAATTTTAGTAACCAGAGCTAGAATTGCAGTTATCATCCATAAACTTATTTTACTTAATCCTAAATTGTAGTAAAAATAATATTCATTTCTATTCCTCAATTCGTATATATAATAATGAATAAGAGGCAACACAAACATATATGAAATACCAAATGAGCCTATAAAACTATGTATTGGAATTAATAATGATAATAAGAATACAATAGCAATTGATACTGCTATAGATGCAAGGAATATTTTTTTATAAAATAAGTAAATACTTCTTATGATGATCATAAATTAATCGTCATGCTTTAAGATATTTTGGAAATGAACTGTTATATTTCTTTCAATAAAAACAAGATAATTAAACTATATAACTTCAATATCATCTACTTTTAGCCATCCTTTACTACCATCACTTAATTTTACTTCGTTCCAATCCGAAATTTCATCTTCGATCCATACTTTAGTACCTTCATGAATAACAAACAGATCAGTTCCACTGGCATCTGGTGAGCTTTTTACAGTAACCGAAGGACTCATGACAATCGCCGTATCGCCAGATAATATTTTATGTTTTTGTTGTTTAGAAAAGATAAATGAAATTAATGATATAATGATTACAAAAAAGCTAATCCAAAAGGATGCTTTTTTAAAAGCCATTCCTCTACTATACAAATAAAATGAAAGAAAAATTAATGTTATTACGAATGTAATAATACTTATAGCTGCCCAAACATCAGATGATAATTTGTTTCTTAAATCCCGAAACCACCCTTTAACAAAAAATACTGGTAAAACTTCAATTTTATCGACCACAAAGCGATTAACTAAATCCATGTTATACTGCACATCGGCATCGTTAGGTGATAATTGCAATGCTTTTTCGTAATTTAAAATTGCACGGGCAATTACATTCTGCTTATAATAAGCATTTCCTATATTATAATACAATTCGGTTGACTCGTAACCTAAATCAATAATACTTTCGTATAGTTCAGCTGCTTCCTGGTATTTACCCTGAGTATATAAATCATTGGCCTTAATTACAAGGCTATCCACTTCCTGAGCATTTGAAAAAAGTGTAGATAAAAAAGTTAATATAAAAAAGAATATTTTTTTCATTGTTGTATCTCCTACCTATTTCAGTTTTTGCTGTAACTTACTAATTACCTTTATTGCATCCTTATATAATGTATCCATTTTTGTTTCTTCCGTTGCAGGTGCATAACGTGCATATTCGCATCGATCAATAATATCTAATATCTGATCAATATATTCATCATCAACATTTTTAGCTTGCATTTCGATACGCGCATTGTCTTTTGATAAATCAGCACCCGGAATTCCCAATTTATCGCCAACGTAACCCCACAGTGCTTTTACTAATTCTTCATAGAAAGCTTCTTTTTGTCCATGTTTCATAAATCCAGAAGCTTTATTTAATCGCTTTTTAGCAAATTTATTAGCCTTTTTATTTTTAACTAACATCACATTTTGGTTCTCTTTCATTTTCTTTTTACGCAATAAGAATATTACTATAAATAAAAGAATAGCTCCAAGGTATGTTGCATAAAAGACTCTGGAACCAAATATAAATTGATTCGCTTTCTTGAGGTTAAGATTATTTTTAATAAATCGAATATCTTGTCCTAAGAACCTTAAATCCTCTTTTGTAAATGCTGTTGATACTGTTACGGTTGTATCCCCTTCTGATCGATCTACATTAATTTTAAATGGCCCTGCTTTTTGAGTAACATACTTGTCTGTACTGGTATCAAAATATGTGAAATTAAAAGCCGGGATGTTAAATTCTCCAGCATGTCGAGGAATCATTAAATATTCAAAATTCTTACTGCCAATTGCTCCCTGCTCTGAATATTTGATATTGTCAGTGATCTTTGGATCATATACATCAAAATCTGATGGGAATTCAATTTTTAAAGGATTAATATATTTCAAATTTCCATTCCCCGATATCTTTACTTTTAAATTAATTGCATCATTTGTTCTTACATTTGAGTTATCTACAGATGCTGTTAACTTAAGCTGCCCTACAGCACCAGAATAATCGTATGGCTTATTAGCCGGTAAATCTTTAACATGAATTACAACCTCATTACTAAGTACTTTTCTTCCTTCTGTTTCGGTCATACCAAAAAAATCATCGAACATACTTCGTGATCGTCTATTATTTGGTTTTTGGTAATATACATCTAACTCAAAAGGATCAATTTTAATTTCGCCTGTTTTCTGAGGATATAAAATATACTTTTTAAGTACACCTGTTAAATAAACCTGTCCATCAACACTTTCTCTGTTTAACCCTGTTAAAGGTGGGACCTCTAACTCCTCGGTTATAAAACCTTGAAAAGATGGCAGTTTAGCATTATCTAATCGAGTAACATTTAATCTTGAAAATAATTTTATAGTTGCAACAAGATGCTCTTCGCGATGCACCGTTTGTTTAGTAACAAAAGTCTTTATATATAGATCTGAACTTGAAATCTGACTTTGATTGGTAGTCTGATTAGATTGAGTTATTCCTGCCTGATTTGTTGAGCCTTGATTTTGCGGTGCTCCTTTAATTACTTCAATATTTATAGTATTAGACTTGTAGGTTTTCTTATCAACTACAACTTCTGCAGGAGGAATAGTAAACTTCCCTTCTTTATTTGCCTGGAAAATATAGGTATATTTTAATTCAAAAATCTGCGAAACTTTCCCGTTAATAATACTCACATTGCTCGACTGTGAAGTGCTTGGTCCTGCAAGTACTGAAAAACCTTTTGCTGCCGGAGCCGAAAAGTTGTCGGGTTTAGCATTTACGGAATAAATTAACCTGAATTGCTGTCCTAACTCTACAACCTCAGGTGCCGATGCAGTAAATACAACATCTTGTGCCAATGTGCATTTTGCAAGCAGGATTAATATGATAAAATACCAACGTTTCATTTAAAATTGTTTATTTATTATTTTCTATTGATTATTAAACTGCATATCTAAATCTTCAATAATCAATAATAAATTATTCTGTTACCATTCTTTCTCTGTTTTCACTTTAGCTGCTGCTGCTTTTTGTTCTTTCACTTTCTTTTGCGTGTCTTTTTCGTCATTTGCTAAAGCCTGTAAAATACGCTCAGCATCCTCTTTTGAAATTTGTTGTGGCTGCTGTTGCTGCTGTTGTTGATCCTTATTCTGATCTTTTTTATCTTGCTGATCTTGATCTTTATTTTGTTCCTGATCATCTTTATTCTGATCTTGATTTTGTTGATCCTTGTTTTGATCCTGATTTTGTTTGTCTTTGTCTTTATCTTTATCCTGATCCTTATTCTGATCTTGATTTTGTTGCTGTTGCTGTTGTTCTTCTAATTTCTTTTGAGCATATACCAAATTATATTTGGTATCCATATCGTTTGGATTATTTCGTAATGCATTTTTAAAAGCCTCGATACTTTCTTTATACTTTTTACTTTGCAGCAACGAATTTCCAATGTTATGATATATTTTAGCTTTTTCCTCTTTTTTTAATTCATAATCTGTAAGGTTATTAAATTGTTCCACAGCATCGTCGTACTTCTCTTGTTTATATAAGGCATCTCCCACATTAAAAGCAGGTTTATGTGTCTTCTTTTCATCAAGATCAATTGCTTTTCTGTAAGCAACTTCAGATTCCTCGTAATTTGTATTTTCAAACTCTTTATTCCCCTGACGAATATATTTTCTTTCTTTCTGTGCAAAAGAGTTTACAGCCAAAAGAACCAAACCATATATGAATATTAATTTAAACCACCTCATAACTATGCATTAATTTTAAATAAATTAAAATTCTTCGACCATTTTCCTTTTCTCTCTAAAATAAAAATATCTAACAAGATAAATAATAAAGCAATACCTAATAAATATTGAAAACGATGTTCAAATTCGGTATATATTTTCTCCTCCATCTCCTTTTTTTCCATCTTATTGATACGCTCAAACAGTTTATTTAATCCTGTTTGTGTATTATTTGCCCTGATAAAAACTCCTCCTCCTGCAGTAGCAATATCCTGTAATGTTTTCTGATCGAGTTTACTTATTACTGTATTCCCATCTCCATCTTGTTGAAATATTGTTTGTCCATAATCTTTTTGTATAGGAATAGGTGCTCCTTGTGGACTTCCCATTCCAATAGTATGAATTGCTATTCCTTTTTCATGAGCAAGTTCTGCTGCTTTAATCGCATCATCTTCATGATTTTCACCATCGGTAATTACAATTAAAGCCTTTTCCATATCACTTTCCGGAGTAAAAGAGTTCATAGCTAAATCAATTGCAGAACCAATAGCTGTACCTTGCTTTGATACGATATTTGTATTTATAGATGATAAAAATAATTTAGCCGCAGTATAATCTGATGTCACAGGAACCTGTATATACGAATCACCAGCAAATACAATTAAACCAATTCGATCGTTTTCCATATTATCAACTAATTTAGAAATTGCCTGTTTAGCTCTTTCTAAACGATTTGGTTTTATATCTTCGGCTAACATACTGTTCGAAACATCTAAAGCAATAATGATTTCTGCTCCTTTTCTTTTTACTTTTTCAAGCTTAGATCCAAACTGAGGATCTGACAATGCAAATATGATTGAAACTATTGCTATAGATAAAAATATAAACTTTAGTACAGGTCTGCTCTTTGAAACAAAAGGCATTAACTGTTCAATGACACTAAGATCACCAAATTTCTCCAATGCTTTTCGCTTATTAAATTGTGCCAGTGCAAACAATACTAATAAAACTGGCATTATTAATAGTAAATACAAATATTCCGGGTTTCCAAATCTAAACATAATTCAAACTTCAAATTTCAGGTTTCAAATTCCAAAAACTCAATCTGGCACTTGAAACACATATTTATGGTATTTGTCTTAATAATGTATTCCTTAAAATCATATCAGATAATAGTAATAGAGCTGCTATTAGAACAAAGCTTAAAAACTCTTCATCCTTTTGGCTAAATTCTTTTACTTCAATTTTCGATTTCTCTAATTGATCTATCTGTTCGTATATTTGTTTAAGTTTATCATTGTCTGTTGCTCTGAAATATTCACCTCCTGTGTTTTCTGCAATTTCCTGCAAAGTTTCTTCATCAATCTCAACAGGCATGTTTCTTAACTGAGTACCAAATGGTGTTTGTACTGGGTATGGAGCCATTCCTTCCGTTCCAACACCAATAGTATAAACTCTAATTCCAAATGTTTGAGCTAATTCGGCCGCTGTTGCAGGAGCAATTGCTCCTCTGTTGTTTACTCCATCTGTTAACAAAATAATAACCTTACTTTTAGCATCACTATCTTTTAATCGGCTAACCGATGTTGCCAATCCCATTCCTATAGCAGTACCATCTTCAATAATACCACTTTTTATATCTCTAAACAGATTGATTAATACCGCATGATCGGTGGTTAAAGGACATTGCGTAAAACTTTCGCCACTAAAAACTACCAATCCGATACGATCGTTTCTACGTCCTGCAATAAACTGAATAGCTAAATCTTTAGCCGCTTCCATTCGGTCCGGCTCAAAATCGCGAGCAAGCATACTACTGGAAATATCTAAAGCTAAAACAATATCAATTCCTTCCGACTCTTCGTTTTTCCAGCTTAATGTAGATTGTGGCCTTGCTATAGCAATAATAATCAGTGCGATTGAAATTACACGTAAAGCAAATACCACATGACGTAAAATATGCTTATAAGTAATATGATTTTTACCGATCCCTTTTATTGTAGAAACCTGAATACTAGCATGAGTTTTCTTATGGTTAAAAACATACCATGCAATTACAGGTGCTACAATAAGTAACAAGTATAATAAATTCGGATTTGCAAATGTTATATTATTCATAACTATTCTATTCTGTCAGTTCTTTAACTTCCGCTATTTCTAATTCTTCTTTCTTTTCCTGATTTTCTTCAACGATTAGCTTCGTTCTATCCACAAAATCAAACGACCCTTTTAAACATTTTTCATGTTCATCGGCAATAGGTTTGAATTTTGCAAATTTTACCAAATCAGCAGTATAAAAAATCTCTTTTAGAATATTGAAAGCATCATCATCTTTAAAATCCATAACTTTTAGAGAATCTAAAATTTCTTCACTCGTGCGCTCCAAAGTACGAACAGCATACCTATTCCAAAGATACATTCGGAGAATATCTGTTAACTCAGTATAGTAATCTTTGATTCTTTCCTTCTGCCATAGCTTATTTGTTTTCAGCTTTTCTAAATCGCGCAATGCAATAATATGTGCTGGTTCTCTCGGTTTAGTTCGCTTTATGATAGGTTCTTTACGTCGAATCTTACGAATGATATATATTAACACTAATATTAAAGCTATTAATCCAAGTCCTCCTCCAGCCCAGGGATATACTTCTGCAAAACTTAAAGGTGCACCATATGGCATTTTAATATCTTTTATAGCTTGTGAAGTATCTACAGCTACTGCATTCACTTTAAAAATGATAGGATCTGTTTTTATTGAATCACTATAATACAAAAAAGGAACAGAAGGAAATGCGTAATATCCTGAATCAAAAACAGTAATTAATAAACGTTTCTTAATCAAATAATGTCCTGATTCTAATAAAGTGGTATCATTTTCTGATTGTTCTAATACCTCAAGATCAGATCCTTCTTCCTGATCAAATACAGGAATTCCAACAAAATCTTTTATAGGTTGTTTAAGTTCTAATTCAACTCCAACCTGATCACCTACCAGAAATTCCGTAGTATCCATTTTTGCACTTACAGTTACATCCTGCGCTTGTAAGTTAAATCCTAAATAGATCAGAAGAATTATTATATAATATGATTTTATTACTCGTCTCATAAATCTTTAACGCTTTTTAAAAAGATTCCTCAAAGGTTTAACATAATCTTCGTCTGTTGCTATAGAAACAAAATCAACTCCTGCACGAACCAGTGTATCACTTACTGATACTTCCATATTTTTATACCAATTTGCATAATTGCGACGCAAATTAATATTAGTCGTATCAACCCAAGCATAATCACCAGTTTCGGCATCTTTCATTCGAATAATACCAACCGATGGAATCTCTTTTTCTCTCTTATCATATATTTTTAAACCAATAATATCATGCTTTCGATTTGCAATTCTTATCGCTTCATCGAAATTCGGATTTCCATTTTCGTCATCATCAAGAAAATCGGAAATAACAAAAGCAGTACTTCTTTTTTTAATTACATTGGTTAAATATCGAAGTGCTTCAGATATATTAGTTCCCTTATTATCAGGTGTAAATTCAATTAATTCGCGAATAATTCTCAAGATATGTGTTCTCCCTTTTTTAGGAGGAATAAATTTCTCTACTTTATCGCTAAATAGAATAACACCTATTTTATCGTTGTTATGAATCGCAGAAAATGATAATACCGCAGATATCTCAGTAATCATATTTTTCTTTAACTGAGTTTGCGTTCCAAAAACACGTGAATTACTTACATCAACAAGTAACATAACTGTTAATTCACGCTCTTCTTCGTAAATCTTAATATATGGATGATTAAAACGAGCTGTTACATTCCAATCGATATTTCGGATATCATCACCATATTGATATTCGCGCACCTCACTAAAAGCCATACCTCGGCCTTTAAATGCACTATGATATTCACCAGCAAAAATATTCTTTGATAAGCCCCTGGTTTTAATCTCTATTTTTCTAACTTTCTTAATGAGTTCTGAAGCTTCCACACCCAATCATTTTATTGGTTATACATCAGTCTTTCTCTTCGAGCTTCTTTGTAATAACAGAAAAATACCATTCTTCCTTTTTGATTCGGATAACAAAATTTTCTTTTCCTGAAATATAATCGTACCAAGTTAAGTTTCCTTTATACTCGTAGTTTTTATTTAAAGAATCGATTGTAGTTTTAAGTAAACTGTAATCACACATTAACATATGATATTTACAATATCCATCTTCGTTTAAAACAAACAAGTAAGTTCGGTATCCATCGAAATCTTCAAACTTGATGAAATTACTTTTTCCAAGAACCTCTTTTGAAAAATAGAAATCCTTGTGATTTTCTTTCATCTCCTTTTTAATTTCTAATTTATGTTTACCAACAAAACTTTGTCCAAGAACGCTTAAGCTCGAAACTACAACTAACAGAAGTACAATTATTTTTTTCATTTTACAGATATGTAACTATTAAGGAACTTCGACAGTATTAAGAATTTCCGTAATAATATCTTCACTGGTTACATTTTCTGCTTCGGCTTCGTATGTTAAACCTATTCTATGGCGCAATACATCATGACATACTGCACGCACATCTTCTGGAATAACATAACCACGACGTTTAATAAATGCATAAGCTTTTGAAGCCATTGCTAAATTAATACTAGCACGTGGTGATCCTCCATAATTAATCATTGCAGAAAATTTCTCTAAACCATATTTTTCCGGAAATCTTGTAGCAAAAACAATATCTAAAATATATCGCTCAATTTTTTCATCGATATATACGTCCTTAACAACATTTCTTGCATCAATGATATTCTGAGGTTTTAGAATTGTATTTGCTTTTGGAAATTCTTTAGCGATATTTTCTCGAACAATCAGTTTTTCTTCTTCCAATTTTGGATAATCCACAACTACCTTAAGCATAAAACGGTCGACTTGTGCTTCAGGTAATGGATAAGTACCTTCTTGTTCGATTGGATTTTGAGTTGCCATTACTAGGAACGGTTTTGGCAGCTGATATGTTTCTTCTCCAATGGTAACTTGTCGTTCCTGCATTGCCTCTAATAAAGCACTCTGTACTTTTGCAGGAGAACGGTTAATCTCATCGGCCAAAATAAAGTTTGAAAAAACAGGCCCTTTTTTGACTTGAAATTCTTCCTTTTTCTGGCTATAAATCATGGTACCTACTAAATCGGCAGGAAGTAAATCCGGGGTAAACTGAATACGGCTAAAATCAGCATCCACGACACTCGATAGTGTGTTAATTGCTAATGTTTTTGCCAAACCAGGGACACCTTCCAATAAAATATGCCCATCGGAAAGAAGACCTATTAAAAGAGAATCCACAAGATGTTTTTGACCAACGATCACCTTGCCCATCTCCATTTTAATCATATCAACAAATGAACTTTCCTTCTCTATTCGTTCGTTCAGTTCTTTTACATCAACTGTTTCGTTCATAGTTTATAATTTTTGAAAAGATACGTAAAATAATTTTGTTAAAAAATACTTCTAATAATTCTACTTCTGTCATTGTAAAATCACAGCAATATTAAGATTTTTTAATGTTAAAAAGTGTTAAATGATTTTAAGAAAGTATAATCATTAAATTCTAAGAAACTTAGAATATATCATCTTTTTAGAAGATAAAATTTTAACTTTGTTTGATCTAATCTTTAAAAAAGTGATAAACAGATATTTTATTCAGCTAAGTTACAAGGGAACCAATTTCCATGGTTGGCAAATTCAGCCTAATGCAATCACTGTTCAAGAGGTTTTAAATAAGGCTTTTTCAACCATATTAAGAGAGAATATTGAAATAACCGGAGCAGGAAGAACCGATACTGGGGTTCATTCTAATTATTTTATTGCTCATTTTGATTCTATTAATGAAACGCTTCATCAAGATGATAAATTTATCTTTAAAATAAATGGTTTTCTTCCTACAGACATAGCTGTTCAGAAAATATCTAAAGTTAAAAATGAAGCACATGCCAGGTTCGATGCTATAAGTCGAACATATCATTATTATATTCATCAACAGAAAGACCCATTTTTAATTGAATCATCCTATTATTTGCCACAAAAATTAGATGTGCATTTAATGAATACAGCAAGCGAACTGTTGCTAAATTTTACTGATTTTACAAGTTTCAGCAAACTCCATACCGATGTAAAAACTAACAATTGTAAAATTACAGAAGCTTTATGGAAACAGGATAATCATCGATTAATATTTACCATAACAGCTGATCGGTTTCTTAGAAATATGGTAAGATCTATTGTTGGGACACTCATTGATATAGGTAAAAATAAAATATCGCTGGAAGATTTTACACAAATTATTGAAAGTAAAAATCGTTCTGAAGCTGGTGTATCTGTGCCTGCACAGGGACTCTTTTTATCCAACATAAAATATGACAAAAGCATATTTATAAATTCACATTAAGCAAATTATTTAGGAGAATATTGCTTAAATTTGGGGGTTAATGATCTCTAATAATGATATAATATTTTAAGTAACTTTAAAATTAATTGTTATCTTAGAAACTCGTTAAAATAATAACTCAATTAACAAGATATGAATTTCAAATTTACGATTGCGAAAAAACTTATTGTAGGCTTTGGTATTGTTGCTGTTGCAATTTTTACAAATATTGTTCTTATTGATAATACCTTAAAAAAAAGCATAGAAGCAAACGAAGAAATATCAACAGTATATGTTCCTTCCGCAGATTTAATTCGAGAATTATCGAACATGATCGTATCATCGAAAATGTTAATTAAAAATTGGGTTTATATTGAAAAACAACCTGGAACTCCAGATAAACAAAGCTTAATTGATTTACAAAGAATTAAGTTACCTAAAATTCATGAAGAAATACTAAAGCTTTCTCACAATTGGACGAATGAAGAAAAGCAAGCTTATGAACAAATATATGTTACTATATCCGATACCTTATTCCCTATGCAACAAGAAGTAATGAATAAGTTAAGTACACTTGAAAGTTACGATGATTTTTTCCTTCTTATGACCGATATCTATACAAAGGTGGAACAGGGTGGTGATATTATTGTATTAAGCGATAAAATCATAAAAGATTTATCAGTTTTAATTGAACAACATGAAGCTAAAGTTCAAGGAGGCAGACAACATATGAAAGAATCCTTCTTAAATCTTGAAAACTTCATTTTTATTTCCGGAGTAGTTTTAATTATAATATCAGTAATCATAGCATTATTCCTTGCTCAGTTAGTTATTAAACCTATTGTTAAAATAAAAGATGTATTAATTATGATGGGTAATGGTGTTATGCCAAGTAAACAAATTAAAGAACGTAATGATGAAATTGGAGAAATGGCTGCCGCTCTCAATGCTTTAATACGAGGGCTTAAAGAAACAACTGATTTCTCCATTGAAATAGGGAAAAGAAATTTTGAAAGCCCATTTGTACCTTTAAGTGATGATGATGACTTAGGTAATGCTTTACTTGAAATGCGAACCAACCTAAAACATGCTACTGAAGAAGAAGCAAAAAGAAAAAAAGAAGATGATCAAAGAAATTGGTCTTCGCATGGTATTGCTAAGTTCAGTGATATCCTAAGACAGAATAATGATGACATTGAAAAGTTATCATACGATATTATTAGTAATTTGGTAAAATATTGTGATGCTAACCAAGGAGGTTTATTTCTTGTAAATGATGACGACGAAAATGATAAGTACATTGAGATGGCATCTGCATATGCTTTTAATCGAAAGAAATTCCTGGAAAAACGAATTGAAATAGGTGTTGGTTTAGTTGGTCGTGCTGTTCAGGAAGGTGAAACTATTTATATTACAGATGTACCTAACGATTACATAACCATAACCTCAGGATTAGGTGATGATAATCCAAAGAGCATTTTAATTGTTCCTCTTGTTGTTAACGATCAAGTGTACGGCGTTATTGAAATGGCATCATTTAGAGAATTTGAAAAATACCAGATAGAATTTGTTGAAAAAATTGGTGAAAACATAGCTTCGACCCTATCAACAGTAAAGGTGAATATAAGAACTGCAGAATTACTTGAAAGAACAAAACAACAAGCTGAAGAAATGAGAGCTCAAGAAGAAGAGATGCGTCAAAATATGGAAGAACTTCAAGCTACTCAAGAAGAATCTGCTCGACGTGAAGCTGAATTAGAAAAGAAAGTTGAAGAGTACGAAAGATTGAAAAAACAACAAGAAGCATTTATTAAAAAAATGGACGGTAAACTTACCGGAGGATTGGTATCTGCTTTAGATGACGAAGATGATGATGATAAATAATTTATTACTACCTAGAATATAAAGAGCTAATTATTAGCTCTTTTTTTTGCTTTTTACATTTTTTAACTAATTATTTTAGTTGTTAAACTAATTATTTTAGTTTATTTGTATATAAAACTATATATCATGATTATTAGAAATATTAAACAAACACTTCTTTACATTATTAAACATAAGCTTGATTCTACAATTAACATCTTAGGTTTGACTATTGGGATAACTGCATTTATCATTCTTCTTAATTATATTAATTTTGAATATTCATTCGATAAATGTTATCCAAACCATAGCAATATTTACAGAATTGTTACTGATGTACCCCAACAAAATGGTAATATTATGAATACTGCGATGTCGTCAGGATATTTTTCAAGATTAGCCGATGATCACTTCGATGAAATTATTGCATCAACCCATATGACTCCTAGTTTTAACAATTTAATTAGCATTCATCATAAGCCCAGTTTTGAAGATAATTTCTGGTTTGCTGATTCTTCATTCTTTAAAGTTTTCAACTTCCCATTAAAACAAGGAAACCCTATGGATGTTCTGGATGGTTCTTTTAAAATTGTAATTTCCGAAAGAATTGCAGAAAAATACTTTGGAAATAAAAACCCTGTTCATAAAACTATTCGCATTTTCAATCAATGGGATTATACCGTATCTGGTGTTTTAAAAGATTTACCTTCTAATATTCATTTCGATATTGATTTCCTGGCTACACCAGATAGTATTGGTGGATTCCATAGAAATAATTGGGGTTCATTAGGTTTATTTAACTATGTACTTTTAAAAGATGGTACTAAACAAGAACAAATGGAAGAAGCATTTCATCAGTTTAGCATTGATAGGATGGGCGAAGCCTGGGCAAACACCTTACAATTTAAACTACAAGCCACTGAAGATATTCATCTTAAATCGGACAGATTACACGAAGTTGGGAAAACATCAAACTCACAACAACTTAAATATTTGGTTGGAATAGCTTTGCTCATTCTACTAATGGCCGGATTAAATTTCATGAATCTTTATTCTTCTCGTGCCGAATATCGATCTAAAGAAGTTGGACTGAAAAAAGTGATTGGTGCGCAAAGATCAAGTCTCATAGTTCAGTTTTTAACCGAATCCATTTTTTATACTTTCATAGCTATCTTAATATCTTTAGTAATTATTTATTATAGTTGGAATTATTTAGAAGTATTTCTTCATACTAAAATTCCTTTTCAAGCTAATCGTATATTTTATATTCTTATTGGCATACTCCTATTTACAGGTATTATTTCCGGATTATACCCGGCAATATATTTATCGTCATTTAAACCGATATATGCTATTAAAGCTATGTTCCGTAATAAGAAAAATGGATCAGCACTTCGTAAAGCACTCGTAATTACACAATTTACATTGGCCCTATTTATGATTGTTGCTACTCTTGTCGTATATATCCAAATGCAATTTATCAGAAATAAAGACCTTGGCTTCGATTATAATAATTTGTTAACATTAAGGTTACAGACTGAAAATTTATACTCCAGAAATGAAATGCTTAGAGAAGAATTCACAAATATTCAAGGAGTCTCAGACATTTGCTTTTCTTCAGCACGAATAGATAATATACTTGCAGGCCAAAGGCCTTATATTCTGCAAGATTCAATATCTACAGATAATAAAATGGACTATATGATAAGAACCATCACTGTAGATGAAAATTTCATTCCTATGTATAAGATAAAACTACTTGAAGGAAGGAATTTCTCAATGAATTATTCTACAGACGACGATGAAGCTATCATTGCCAATGAGTCTGCTATTAAATTATTAGGACTTAAAAATCCCATTGGTAAAAAATTAATTTCATACAGACAGGATTCTAATTATGTTTATACAATTGTTGGAGTGATGAAAGATTTCAACTACCAGTCGTTACACGCTCCTATTGAACCTTTACTCTTTCTATATTCGATAGAGAATTTTCCTATAATGACTTTAAAAACCAGCAATACAAATCTTTCAAAACTGGTAAGAACATGTGAAAATAAAATGGCAGAACTTTCTCCTGATTTTCCAATCTCTGCAAATATTTTAAGTGAACATATCAGGGAACATTATGAAAAAGAGGAAAGAATAAGCACTATTTATCAGTTCCTCGCTTTTTTATCGATTTTTATTGCTTGCTTAGGTTTATTTGGTATTGTATCGTTTATTCTTGAAAAGAAAACCAAAGCTACAGGAATAAGAAAAGTATTAGGAGCGTCAGACTTATCTTTATTTATGAGTCTTTCAAAAGATCTTATGATTTGGTTATGTGTTGCAGCTCTTGTTTCATTCCCGCTTAGTTACTTTGTTATGAATAAATGGCTACAAGGATTTGCATATAAAGCAAACATTTACTGGTGGATATATCCTTTAGCCTTTATACTATTATTTAGCATCTCTTTTTTAACAGTAACTTATAAAACCATTAAAACGATTCGAGTTAATCCTTCGGAAAGTTTACGATACGAATAAGCTTTATACTTTTCCAAAGTTTTAAACTTTGGAAAAGTATAATTTAAGGTAATAGTTTATGATCTATTTTATCAATTAATTCGTTTAATAAAACACTTATCTCATTGGACTCAACCAACAGGTAATTAACATCCGGCTCTGATATTGAATGAACAGTAAGTAACTTATCAATATTATGTTGATCGAATAATTGCTTTATCGTTACCCAATTAAAGCTACTTGATATAAAAATATTAGCCACTTTATATTTTTCTGCTAACTGATAGCTACGATTGCTAATATTATAAGACAGATAATACATTGCTCCTTCAACTCCCTTTTCTGAAATTGTTAAACCATCATCAGTAGGAACTAGTAACTTTAAATCAAAACCTTTATCTGCCATTCTTAAATATTATTTACTGCATGTTCTAGCTGAATTAATGCATCTAATAGAGTTTGTTTTGGGCATGCAATATTCATTCTCATATAACCTTCGCCACCTGTACCAAACATGCGTCCATCATTAAATCCCAAACCGGCATCTTCGATCATAAAGTCCTTTAAATCCTTATCTTTTAAATCTAACCCAGAGCAATCAAGCCATACTAAATACGTACCTTCAGGACGCATCATTTTTATTTGTGGTATTTTCTCTTCGAAATAATCTTGCGCTAAATCCAAATTCTTAGCAAGATAATCCATTAATTGATCTAACCATTCGTCTCCATAATTATAAGCAGCTTCGGATGCTACTGTTCCAAAAACATTTCCCATACCAATATGAATGGTATCTAACACCTTATCGTACTTTTCCTTTAATTCCTTATTAGAACAAATAACAGACGAGGTAGCTAAAGCTGCCATATTAAAAGTTTTACTGGGTGCTATAAATGAAACAGTATAATTAGCTATACTTTCAGATATTGAAGCTACCGGTGTATAGGAATATTCTTTATAAACCAAATCGGCATGAATTTCATCAGCCATAATCAATACATTATGTTCAACACATAACTCACCTAGTTTCTTTAATTCATCTTTTGTCCAAACAGAACCTCCGGGATTATGAGGATTAGAAAGAATCAACATTTTGGCATCTTTCAACTTATCTTTCAAATCATCAAAATCAAAATGATACCTATTATTTTTTAGTTTTAGAGGATTCTCCACCAATTCTCTGTCATTATTCTTAATTGCAGAAAAGAAAGGAAAATATACAGGAGGTTGTACAATAATTTTATCACCTGGATCTGTATAAGCAAGTACTGCCATATTTATTGCAGGTACGATTCCCGGACTAAACGAAATCCATTCTTCGTTAATAATCCAATTATGACGACGTTTAACCCAGTTTACAATAGACTCGAAGTATGATTTTGGACGAATACTGTATCCAAAAACTTCATGATTTGCCCTCTTTTTAATGGCATTGACAATAAAATCAGGTGTTTTAAAATCCATATCGGCAACCCACATCGGAATTACCTTTTCGTTATTAAAAATTTCTTTTCTTAAATCATATTTAACAGAGGCTGTATTCTCTCTGTTGATGGTTTCATCAAAATTATATTTCATATTTTCATTCTAACATCTATGTCATACTTCGATAAACTCAGCATGACATTTTTTAATTTTCTAGTTATCACTTTGAATAGCCTACCGTTTGGCTATATATTACTTTTTGATTTTCTTTCAATTGTAAAGTCTCACGTATTTCATCTTTATCAATCCATGCTCTAAAAACAGAAATTAATCCTTCCGAAGCACAGTATAAATATACATTTTGACCAATAAATCCGCAATGTGTAGCTGCTGTCATCATTTTAGTATGATCATCACCTTTCCCTAATTTTTCAAAATCGGAAACATAAATCAAATTAACAGCTGCATCTTTTACAAATCCCTGCTTACCTGCAATTTTTCTCATATCCTTATCAGATATTTGCTTTAAACCATGTTCTTTGGGATGATAAATAAATACCCCTTTACTAGTCGTTACATAAACCTGGATATCTTGTTTATTACGAGAAGTTGGCGCTGTATGTTTTTCTATATCTGGTCTGTTAATACCATACGCAGCCCAAAGTAAATCGGATAATTGCTGATCCGTTAGATCTTTATTCATAAAATCACGACTCGAGCTTCTTTCGTTTAAAGCTTGCATAAGAGGTTTTCCTCCTGTCTTATCAGGGGCAGGAAGTTTAATAATATCTTGTGCAAAAAGAATACAGCTAAATAACAATATAAAAATGGTCAATAAAGATTTCTGTATTTTCATAACTATTTATTTTTGATTTAATTTATCCATAAACTTCTTCGAGTTGATAATATACCGAACATGTGTTCCTTCTCCAATTAATCCTTCTTCATCAAACGCTTCCACTTTAAAAGTCAAACGTTTCCCATCTACCTCTGTCAATGTAGCAATACATCTTACTTCCACACCAACCGGAGTTGGTTTTAAATGTCGAACATTGACTTCAAAACCTACTGTATTATGTTCACCACCCAAATATGGTAGTACGGCTTTTAAAGCAGCATTTTCCATTAAAGCAATCATAGCAGGAGTTGCAAATACTTCTACTAGTCCTGATCCATAGTGTGCAGCTGTATCCTTTTTTTCAACATTTTGTACAGCAGTATAATTAATCCCTGTTTCTAAATTAAACTCCATAATACCATAATTTTTATATAAAGATATGAAATAAAAAAGGACACTGATATTTTTCAATGTCCTTTCTATATTATTGTATTGTTTTTAAGCTTTTAATTTTTCTGCCATTGCTTTAGCTATAGTATCACAGCGATCGAAAGCTTCATTTCCCGGAATCCCTTTGGTATCTATAGGATCTGCAACCAATTCTAATTCCATATTCTCCTGGAATTTAAATAAAGACTTTACTCCTCCTCCATTCCAGCTATATGATCCAAATAATCCTAAGAAGCGATTTTTCACGCCCATGTGTTCCAAAGTTCTTGTTAGATTTTCCATAGTTGGAAGCATTCCTGAATTATATGCACAGCTTCCCAAAATAACTCCTTTGTAACGCCAAATCTCATTAATTAAATAAGACAAATGTGTTTTTGATGCATCATGTACACGTATTTTCTTTATGCCTTGCTCCGATAATTTACGTGCAATACAATCAGCTATTTTAGCAGTATTACCATACATTGAGCCGTAAATAATCACAACTCCATCTTCAGCTTCGTATTTACTCCATTTATCATACAGACCTAATACTTTATTTACATCACTTCTCCAAATTGGACCATGTGTAGAACAAATATACTTTACATCAACACCATCAAGCTTCTTGAAAGCTTTCTGTACCATATTACTATACTTTCCAACAATATTTGAATAGTAACGACGCATATCTTCTTCGTAATAATCTTCGAATTCAATTTCATCGTCGAAAATACCTCCATCTAAAGTTCCCCAGCTTCCAAATGCATCACCTGAGAATAATACTTTTTCTGTTAAATCATAGGTCATCATGGTTTCTGGCCAGTGAACCCAGGGAGTCATTACAAATTTTAAAGTGTGATGTCCTAAATCTAAACCATCACCATCTTCTACCATATACTGATTATCCTTATATCCAAAATAAGAATCTAAAATCTTGAAGGTTTTAAGATTACCAACCAGTTTTATATTAGGATATTTCTCAACAATAGTCTTAATAGCACCTGAATGATCCGGCTCCATATGATTTATAATTAGATAATCGATAGGTTTTCCATCAATGATTTCTTCTATTTTATCTAAATAATCATCGGATGAACCATACTCTAAGGTATCGACCAATGCTATTTTTTCATCAACAATTAAATAAGAATTATAAGAAACACCATTTGGAATTGGCCACATATTTTCGAACAAATGTGTTCTACGATCATTTACTCCAAGCCAATAAATTTTATCAGTAACTTTAACTGTATTATGCATTATTAATTATTTTAGATATGAATTACTGTTTTCTATTTTGCGCAAAAATAGTATAAAAAATACGAACTTGAGAATTCTTTAATATGATTTATATTAGATTAATCATCAGATTTGATCTCTGAAGTAAAAGGAAATTTTAAATTTTCGGTATCGGCTAAAGTAGCTTTTACAGATCCTATCAGAATTTTAGCTTCAACAAGGATCGGAACTCTATTTAAATCATCGCTTACCCATACATATAAATCTTCTCCCTCGTTAAAAATAGTTCCTTCAATTAATAAAGCAGAAAACTTAATGGTATTAAATTTTCGCTTATCATGTGTTTTTAAAACTTCTTTCCCCAAATATCGAATATACAGATCGAATATCTCATTATCAATTATCATTCGAATAGGAATGGTATCATTTACTTCATAATTGTCAAAATCAATATTTCGAATGTAATATACTCCGGAAACCACATCATATATATTCTTCGGTAACTTTAAAGTATCTTCAGTATAAGGCTTTTCTGTGTTTTCCGTTTTGGTATAAATTAAGCTATCCTTATAATTAAAAGTAAACCGATTATGCACTGAATATCCTCCTTCATATGTATTCCGATCAAAAAACAAAGGTGCTACATCCTCTTTCTTTGCATAAGATTGGAAATAATCTCTAACCTTAAAAAGCCAGTCGTATGAAGGGATGCTAGTTCCATAACTATTAAAATGATACACATTATCGCCTTTATATGTGGTTTCATTTACTTTAAACTCTACAAAACCAGCTTTAATCCATATAAATCCCCAGTTATAAACAGCATGATATGTAATTCGTTCGCCAGGTTTAAATACAGGATATTTCTCGACAAGTTGTTGTGAATTAACACAGACAGGAATTAAAGCTAAAATTATAAGATATATAAGTCTCTTTATCACTTGAAACATCTTTAATAACCCCAAATACTATGGTTCGACCTATAAGGGTTATATGTAGGATTATAAAATGGTGAAGTGTAACTGTATGCAGGATTAAGACCATCAGAATACCTGTACTGAATATTAAAATGCAAATTATCGTTAACCTTATATCCTACTCCTACTGATACTGTTTTAAAGTCAGAATTATATGCTTCTGCTCGATAATCATTAAAAACTGATTGATTTTCTAAATAAGCTCCATCGCCCCAAACACTCCATTTATCATTTAACTGATAATAAGCAGACCCTGTTATACCATAATTCGAAACATTAGAATTGTATGAATAACCTGACTTATCTCCATAGAATCCTTCCAATCCATTATAATTATTTTGCATGATAATGCCCGTAACTGATAGGTTTAACTTAGAGTTTACCTGATAATCAACTGTAGGAGCAACATAAGTATTCATCATAGACATGTTACTTCCAAAACTAGTAAAACCTGTACCAACATTTACCGAATATGAAACCTTATTATGTAGTTTCAATAAAGTCTCTTCTTTCTTATCTTCCTCCTCGTTCTGGTTTCCTAGTACTGTTGAATCTAAAGGTTTATAATATTTAGGCATTAAAGGAAATACTTGTGAAAATCCACTCAAACTAATAAAGCATAGAATCCATATTGTTAAAACTGAAGTTCTCATTTTATAGTATTTAATCTTTAAACGAACGGACTGCTATTAAGGTTTATTGTACTACAAATTTAATAAACTAAATTTCAGAATCAACACGTGTTACTTTTAAAATTCCTTTTTCTTTTTTTAGTTTCGACATTAAGTTATCAAGATGTCGAGTACTATCCACAAATATTTTTAATTTTCCTTCAAACATACCATCGCTTGAATCCATATTTATAGAACGCATTCTTACTCTCAGGTCTTTTGATATAACATCTGTAATTTTATTTAACATTCCTGTTTCATCAACACCTATAATTCTAATGCTTGCTTGGAATGATTGTTTTGCAGCAGTTTTAGTCCATTGAGCTTTAATAATTCGATAGTTATATTTTTCTACCAACTGACGAGCATTAGGGCAATTTGTTCGGTGCACCTTAATTCCTTCACTAACAGTAACAAAACCAAATATTGAATCACCAAAAATTGGATTACAACACTTTGCTAATTTATAATCAACATTTTCTATGGTATCATCAATAATCAGAAAATCACCTGAATAAGCTGAATCTGTAGATTTTTCTTCAATAATTTCAGGTTCTTCAATAAAAGTTTTTTCCTTATCTATATTATCCTGAGTTAGAAACTCTTTAACTACAGCAATATCTATCTTTTCAATAGCAATAGCATAATAAAGATCTACTGGAGTTTTTAGTTTAAAATGTTTTAAAATTTTATCTATTAATTGATCCTCAAATTTTATTTTCCAGTTTTTTAATCTTCTTTTTAAAAGTTCTTTTCCTGATTCAGCCTCTTTTAATCGCTCTTCGCGCAAAGTTGATTTTATCTTGGTTTTTGCCTTTGAAGTAACAACAAAATTCAACCAATCGGTTTTTGGCTTTTGCGTTTTTGATGTTAAAATACTAATCTGATCCCCATTCTGCAATTTCTGCTTAATGGTAACATTCTTATGATTTATTGTTGCCCCAACACATTGATTACCAACATCAGAGTGAATGTCATAAGCAAAATCAAGAACTGTAGCTCCTGCAGGAAGCTTTTTTAAATCTCCCGTAGGAGTAAAAACAAAAACTTCTTTATTATATAAGTTTAGCTTAAGATCATCAATGCTTTCCTGATCGGTGGCATTGCTTTCAATGACTTCTCGAACTTTATTCATCCACTGATCAATACCCCTTTCAGCTTTAACTCCTTTATATCGCCAATGCGCAGCGTAACCTTTCTCGGCAACTTCGTCCATACGCTGTGTTCTTATCTGAACTTCAACCCATCGGCTTTCTGGACCTACAACTGTTGTATGCAATGACTCATAACCATTCGATTTAGGTATAGATATCCAATCGCGCAATCGTTTTGGGTTTGGTTGATAAAAATCGGTCACAATAGAATATACCCTCCAACAATCGGCTTTTTCTTTCGAAGGCTTCGAATCTAGTATAATACGAATTGCAAAAATGTCATATACTTCTTCGAACTCAACATTTTGCTTTTTCATTTTTTGCCAAATAGAATATACAGCTTTCGGACGACCTTTTATTTCATATTTTACACCTTGCTCTTTGAGTTCCTTTTCGATAGGGGCAATAAATTTTTTAATAAAGCGCTCACGTTTGGCTGTTGTATCTTTTAGCTTTTTTATAATCTCCTTATACTTTTCCTTCTCGGTAAACTTCATGGATAAGTTTTCCAGCTCAGTTTTTATATTGTATAAACCTAATCGGTGAGCTAGTGGAGCATATAAAGAAAATGTTTCTAAAGATGTTTTAATTTGGTATTCTTCGGGCATATAATTTAAGCCTCGCATTTCTTGTAGCAAGATGGCAAGTTTTATTAAAATAACCCGAACATCATCGACAAGAGTTAATAGCATCTGACGAAAATTTTCTGCCTGCGAAGCTGATGTTTTTGTACTGATATCTGAAATCTGAACTAAACCTTCTACAATCGTTTTTATGGTTTTATCAAATTCCTTTTCTATTTCATCCAGACTTATTTTCTTATCAATTACTGCTTGGTACAATAAAGATGCTACAACAGACCTTGTTCCCAAACCAATCTGATCGACCACTAAAACTGAAACTTCAAGAACATCTAAAATAAATGCATCGCCCGATGCTGATCTCTTTCCATCTAAAGCATCTAAAGCAACATCGAAAGCTTTGCGAATTAATTCAAGCTCTTTCTTTTTTGTAAATTCTTCTGAAAGTTTTAATAACTCACGATATTTTTTAATGATCTTTTTACGTTCCCTATCTGTAATTTTTCCTTCTGTCTTTTTATCGAAATTTATCTTTGGTAACATTTTTTAAAGTAATTTAAATTTATCAGCATCAAGGAATACAGGGAACTTTTCTCTAAACTGATTCAACTCATCTAATGATAAGTTTGCATTTATTATTTCTTCTTTATAATCTTCTGCTTTTTTTATTATTCTCCCTTTTGAATCAATAATTACGGTATCGCCTGAATATGAAATCCCCTCTCCATCCTTTCCTATTCTGTTTACACCTATAACATATGACTGATTTTCAATAGCTCTTGCTTTTAATAGTGTATTCCATACTTCGCGTCGGCTTTCCGGCCAGCTTGCAATATAAATTAACAGGTCATAATCATTATTATTTCTACTCCAAACTGGAAAACGTAAATCATAGCATATTAGTGTACAAATTCGCCAGCCATTATGTTTAAAAATAGTTTTACTTTCTCCTTTGGTAAAATCCTCATGTTCCTTTTCCATGCGGAATAGATGCCCTTTATCATAAGCATAATATTTTCCGTCTGGAAACATAGTAATGCATCGATTATAGAATTTATTATTTTCTTCAATAATTACACTTCCAATAATAATCTTATGAAGGTTTCGAGCTTTTTCTTTCATCCAATGAAATGATTTTCCATCCATTGATTCTGCCAAATCAACTGAATTCATTGAAAAACCTGTTGTAAACATTTCGGGTAATACAACAATTTCAGATTCGTTAGGAAGTTGATTCAATTTTTCATTAAATAATTCCAGATTTTGATCGATATTTTCCCAAACTAAATCAGCCTGAATACATGAAACATAAAGATTATTCATAATAATTCATTTAAAATTTTCCAAAGATAAGGATTTATACATTTTTAGCTAAATTTCTTACATAAAGCATAAACGATTCATCACACTATTAATTAGAAATAATATTTCTTCAACTTCTAACACATAAAAAACTACACTCTAAAACATTCTATTCATTTAAATGTTTATTCATTATAATTATATATTTGCACCAATAATACTTAAAAAAATTGTCTACTAAATCAATGAAATATGCTTAACAAATTATTTGGTTTATCACAACACAAAACGACAGTTAAAACAGAGATCTTAGCAGGGATTACTACCTTTATGACAATGGCTTATATTTTAGCTGTTAATCCTGATATCTTAAGTGCAACTGGTATGAACAAAGAAGCTTTATTTACTGCTACTGCACTAAGTGCAATTATAGCAACTTTAATCATGGCTTTCATTGCCAAACTGCCATTTGCATTGGCTCCTGGTATGGGATTAAATGCTTTTTTTGCATTCACTGTTGTTTTATCTATGGGATATAGCTGGCAATTTGCCTTAACAGCTGTTTTTCTTGAAGGAATTATTTTTATCATATTAACTGTATTTAACATTAGAGAATTAATTGTTAATGCTATACCTCTTAGTTTGAAGCATGCAGTTTCTGCAGGGATAGGTTTATTTATTGCTTTTATAGGTCTTCAGAATGCTGGTATTGTTGTTAATAACGATGCTGTTTTAGTTGGTTTAGGCGATATGAGTTCTCATTCTGTATGGGTTGCCATTTTCGGCATTCTTGTTACTGCTATTTTATTACTCCTTAATGTTAAGGGATCCTTACTTATAGGTATTCTTGCCTCCACCGTTTTAGCATTAATTTTAGGAGTTACAAGCATTCCTCATGGAGGACTTGTAAGTTTACCTCCTTCTGTTGAACCAATATTATGGAAATTCGACTTTAGTAAGATATTTAGTCTTGATATGCTTATTATCTTATTTACATTCCTTTTTGTTGATATGTTTGATACGGTTGGCACTTTAGTTGGAGTAACAGATAAAGCAGGTATGCTTACCAAGGAAGGTAAAATTCCTAAGGTTAAACAAGCACTTTTTGCGGATGCTATTGGAACAACTTTTGGTGCAATGTTGGGAACATCAACTGTAACTACATATGTTGAAAGTGCATCTGGTGTTGCCGAAGGAGGAAGATCCGGATTGACATCATTTACAACGGCTATGATGTTCTTAGTTGCATTATTCTTTGCACCATTATTTATTATGATTCCTGGCGCAGCTACTGCTCCTGCATTAGTTATGGTTGGACTATTCATGCTTTCACCAATTGCAAAAATCAATTTAAACGATTATTCAGAATCAATTCCAGCTTTCTTTACAATTATTATGATGCCATTAACATATAGTATTGCAGAAGGAATTGTATTTGGGATGTTAGCTTATGTATTACTCAAATTATTTACAGGAAAATTTAAAGACATATCCATTGTAATGTATATATTGTCTATATTATTTATTCTAAAATTTATTATTCATTAAGAATCTAAATCCTTTATTATAAAAACATTTCAGGTTCTTTTCTTGCTTGACAATTTTCAAATAACCATTTTTGAATATTTTCAATAGCATCATATGTCATAATTCTTGCATTCTGAGGACAGGACTTAATACAAGCACAACACCAAATACATTGCTCAGTATTTGTTTGAATGTATTTATTTAAACTAATTGCTTGTGTTGGACAAACTTCAATACAAGTTTGACATAAATTGCAATTATCATAATCTGTTTCCGGAGCTTTCTCAGGAGGGTTATTGTTTCTCTTTTTATAAGGGTAATTTCCTGGTATTTCTTGAAGCTCTATATTATTTTTACTGCTTAACTTCTTATTTAGATTCTTACCAAAATCATATGCCATGGCAATATCTCTCTTATCTGGTCTGTTTTTAGCAACATCAACTCCATTGATTGAAAAAGAATGCTCTCCAATAAATGCCCCAGCAGCTATTATTTTAAAGCCTAATTCACTAACCAGATCATTTAATTCAAGCAAAGCATCATCATAATGCCTATTACCATATACTGCCACTATAACGGCTGGTGAGTTCTGTGATGAGATTTTTTTAAACCTCTTAACAGCATCAGGAGGAATTCGTCCACCATAAACTGGTGCACCAAAAATTGTAAGTTCTTCTTTGGATATTAAAACAGTATTTTCAGGATATTCTGTAGTAATATTAATACTATTGACATTCTCACTACCAACACCTTTTGCAATGGCATTTACAATCTTATAAGTAGTCTTTGTAGGTGAAAAGTATATTAAATTAATTTTTTTTATCATCATAAAATCATTATCCAAAAACCTTCTTCAATAAATCTGTCACTCTAGCTGCAGGATTCTTTCTTATTTCTAACTCTTCTTTAGCAATTTGATAAAATAATCCATCAATAGCTTTATTGGTAACATAATCATCTAAATCAGGGTTAACTTTCTTTACAAATGGAATTTTATTATAAGTTGTAAATACAGAATTCCAATATTTCGTCGCGCCAACTTTATCTAATGACTTTTTTATAATTGGTTTAAATTTTTCAACTAGTTGATTTCGTGTATGATTTTCTAAATAAACAGTTGCTGCATTATTTTCTCCATTAAGAATATTCATTACATCCTGTAAGGTAAGTTCTTTTATGGCAGTAACAAATATATCTTTCGCTCCGTTGGCTGCATCTTCTGCTGCCCTATTCATTGATTCTATAGCATCATCAACCAGTTTATCCTGACCAATCATTCGCAGTTTTTCTTCCACTTGTTGAGCTTCATCAGGCATTACAATTTTGATAGCATTATTTAGAAAATATCCGTCCATTTTTGATAAACGCTCAACCCCTTTTTCTACACCAATCGTTAAAGCTTCTTTCAATGCTCTTCCGACTTCTTCTTCCGAAAGTTCGCTTGTATTATCCTCAATAACTTCTTCTGCTGCTTTTTTAAGATCTTTCCAGATTTGAGCATTTAAGTTAATTGACAATATAATAGTCATTATTAGTACTGCTATCTTTTTCATCTTATTCAGTTTTACTTATTTAGTGTAGTTTCTCTTTAATCATTATCATTACAATATGATATGGTTAAATACTCTTATCAGGTTACATTAATTAACTACACTTTTTTTTAGGTATTACTCTTTATTCAATGAGATATAATAATCGTCAAGAATTTTTGTCATCATCGGAATATAAAAACTCCAATAAAACTTATCGGTACTTTTATATTTTGATCCATTAAACAAAGAAGCCACATTATGATAACCCTCAAAAAATGCTGTATTACCACTTATTTTATTTTCTGCAAAATCTCCACCAAAATAGTAGAAATTATAATCATTCTTGTGTTCGATAATTGCAGGGAATACTGGTTTCAGATTATAATTTCGTAATAAAGAATCTCCTTTTGCATTCACATGAATTTTGAAATTAGCCAAAATATCATTTTTATCACCTGAAAAAGTGATATCAAACCACTGTGGATAATGCACTTCTTCAGGAATACCAAATCGTTTAACAGCCCCATTCTTAGCCATTATAAATGGTATTTCCTTATTAAGATGTGTACCTTGTTCTAAAATAGCTATGGTGCCAAATTTATGAACCAGAACAATTCCTGCATTCTTAAATGGCCATTGATTATTATTTTGCTCCAGGTATAAATTGACAATCCACTTTGGGAAGGCCCCTTTTGTTGTATCTAAACTTGAAAAATATTTTCCTGTCCATCCTGTCCAGTTGATATCAAATAAATCTTCTACTTTATCACGTATTAATCCATTAGTTGGCGCATTATAAAGATTAAATTCAGTAATAATAAGTTTTTTTAACTCTTTCATTTCTTTTAATAGAAGATAATCATTTTGATTAAGTCCACCATATACTTTCTGCGTATGTTTTACATCCTTAGAACCTCGTTTATACCATTCGTTATAATATACACCATAAGTATCTGCATAGTAAAGCATATCATAATCGGCAGCTACATCCTCAATCTCATGAATTCTAATACTTTTAAAATCAAATTCTTGCGTTTTGCTATTTAAGGGGAAAAAACCATAATAATCATTATTGACATCATACAAATCACCATTCGGTTTTAAATACCTATTATGATTTAGAATCCAGTTAAATGATTTGTGTTCGGTACGTTCCATGGTTGGAACCGTTTTATCCAGAATGTATACATTTAACATTCTTTCGGCTTTTAAAAACCACAACAACCAACTTCCAAATAAAATCAATACAATAACTACTGCTATAATAAGTGGTATTAATATCTTTTTATTCATCATTTCTTAAGCATTTAGGTTTAATAACTCTTCTAGGATGTTTAAATATACAAATTCTAAGAGTATTATCAAATAAGCTTTATAAGTTCTATATAATTAATTTAGGAATTCTTGATTATATGATATGCTTCTTCAAATGATTCTACCGGTTTCAAACATGTATTGTTACTACATATATAAATTAAATTATTCTTTTCAGAATAACGATTTTTAAGTACAGGAAGATCTCCATGTGTGCCTGCTGCGATAAAAATATGTGGAATAAATGTTTTTTGAAATTGTTTCGCTAATCTTTTATAGTTAGGACCAACAATACATACTTCATAAGGTTTATAAAATATTTTTAGCATAAGATTAATCCAATTAGCAGAATATGTAGGATTTTTGATTAGCCGTTCTTTAATATCCCATAACATTTGTTTTGCTCTTTCAATATACTTTTTATTTACCAACAAGTGCCCTAATCGATATAAATTATCTGCCATCATTGAATTTGAAGATGGCACTACATGGTCATTTAATTCTTTTGTTCGTGCAATTAAAGGTATATCATTACCAGATGTGTAGTAAAACATGGAAGAATTGTTATCCACAAAATGAAGAACGGTATATTCAGTTAATTGATGAGCAAGCATTATATATTCTTCCTTAAAAGTCGCTTCGTATAAATCGATTAAAGCTTTTATCAGATATGCATAATCATCTAAAAAAGCATTAATTTTTGATTCTCCATCTTTATAACTTCTTAAAAGATTCAGTTCAGAATCCAAAAGGTTATTTTGAATAAACCGAATTACCTGTTCGGCTTGATCAAGGTATTTTTTAGTATTAAAAGTTTGGTATGCATGCACAAGTCCTGAAACCATTAAGGCATTCCAAGATACCAGAACCTTATCATCTAATGTAGGCTTTTGCCTTTTAATTCTTTGTTCTAATAAAGTCTTTTTGCAGCTTTTTAATATTTCTTCTAATTCAGTAATTGAAATGTCATACTTATGTGCAATTTCTATTTTTGATTTCTTAATATTTAATATATTCTTCTCTTCCCAGTTACCCTCCGTAGTTATATTGTAATAATCAGAAAAGATCTCAGATTTATCTTTCAGAAGAAAATCAATTTCATATTTATCCCACACATAATATTTTCCTTCTACCCCTTCACTATCGGCATCATATGCTGAATAGAAAACTCCATCAGGTGACATCATTTCTCTTGCTATAAAATCAAGAGTTTCTTCAACCACACGTTTATAATTAGGATCAGGATTTAGCAAATATGCTTTTGAATATAAGCTAACAAGCTGTGCATTATCATATAACATTTTTTCAAAATGCGGAACAAGCCAATCTTTATCTACTGAGTAACGTGCAAAACCTCCTCCAAGGTGATCATAAATACCACCACATAATATTTTATCCAATGATAACTTTACATGATTAAATATTTCATGGTCACTGGTGTGATAATAATATTGCATTAATAGTAAATAATTTAAGGGCATAGGAAATTTAGGTGCTCCTAAATCGCCTCCTTTTAGATGATCAAATCGCTTTTTTAAATTTTTAAATATCTCATTTAACTCTTCCTCTTTTATACTTGTGTCATAAGTTTCAAGCATAATATTATCCAATGAAATAATGTTATTTTTCAAATCTTTAGCAACATCTATAAATTTTTGAGGATTTGTTTTATATCCAAAGGATAAGTTCTCTAAAATATTATTCCACTCTGTTGACCTAAAATAAGTTCCTCCAAATACAGGTCTTCCATCAGGAAGCGCAAAACAGTTTAAAGGCCATCCTCCACTCCCAGTAATTAACTGAACGGCATTCATATAGACATGATCAATATCTGGCCTTTCTTCACGATCTACCTTAACACATATAAAATTTTTATTCATAGCTTGCGCTATTAATTCATCTTCAAATGATTCGTGCTCCATAACATGGCACCAATGACAGGCTGAATACCCAATACTAATTAAAAGTAATTTATTTTCTTCCTTTGCCTTTGCTAAGGCTTCCTCTCCCCACGGAAACCAATTTACTGGATTATGAGCATGTTGCAATAAGTAGGGACTTGTTTCAGATATGAGTTTATTAACATGTTTATACCTCGACATGATTTAGCTTTTATTTAACTCCTTAACAAGTTTTTGTGCGGATTGTTTAGGTAAATCATGTTTAATGTTAATACTTAATTAACATTTCAACACTATGCTGTTTTAAATACGTTCTAATAATTTGCTGTACATCTTTATTGTCAGGATAAACTTTGATTACATCCGAAAGATTTTCAATAGAATTACCAATAAACTCTGCATCAATATATCCAAAGCCAATGTATTTTCCGTTCTCAATTTTAACAACCGATTTCTCATCATCATTTCTTCCTGTATCAATAATGAAAAAATTTTGCCAGTTATAAGATAATTCATCAATCATTTCCTGTGCTCTACTATTATAATTTTTAACCGGCTCCTCTTGAATGCAAGCACCATTACAATGTTTTATCTGATAATAAAAACATGCACCTTGAGATTCATATAATCCACATAACTTATGGCACAATTGATATTTTTCCGATAAACTATAAAGTCTTTCTCGTGCTTCTTTAGCTGAGTTAAAAGATACTATTGGAATTTCCTTTTTAATATCTTCCACTCTAAAACAAACATAACCATACTCATCTATAAAGGTATAAATCCCATAATGACTAACAGTTCTTCTCTGTCTTCTATTATATTTAGGTTTTTGAGTTTTAATTTCATCCGATTCTAATAATAATGCAATTAATTCGCTTCCTGTAAGTTCATAAGATATATTATAAATTTCATCGCACATTTTTATTGCCCGCTCCGATTTTTCATTACTAAAATGTGAAAAAACTCTGTTTCGAATATTCTTACTTTTACCAATATAGATAATATCTCCATTATGATCATGAAAATAATAAACGCCAGGCTCTTCAGGCAAACCTTTTATAACATCGGCACTAATATGATAAAACTTACTTGAATCCATTACTCCAAGCGCCGGACTGATTTTCAATAAATGCTCAAACAATTTTACTGTAGCAAGTGCGTCACCAGCAGCTCTATGACGCCCATTAATCTCAATTCCTAAATCTTTACATAAATTTCCTAAGCTATATGATTTGTGATTAGGAATTATTTTACGACTAAGTTTAACTGTACATAATCGATCGCGTGAAAAATGATAACCCAGACTTTTGAACTCATTACGTATAAAATTATAATCAAAAGAAGCATTGTGTGCCACTAGCGATTTCCCTTCTGTGAGCATTACAATATCCTTGGCAACTTCCCAAAACTTAGGAGCATTCTCAACCATTTCATTGGTTATACCTGTAATTCTGGTAATGTTATACGAGATGTTTTTTTCGGGATTTATTAATGTACTATACTCATCGATAACTTCTTTACCATTATGAATATAAATTGCTATCTCAATAATCTTGTCATTAACAGGACTTAAACCGGTAGTTTCTATATCGAGAATAGCATACATATTACAAATGTGCAAATAATGCGTGAAAAATGTAATATTTAGTTGATGAATTAATTAACATTTCAATAAAAACAAAAAGAGCCTGTAAAAACAGGCTCAATGTATTTAGTTAATTATTTCTTACCCTTTCCCCGAAAAGTATTTCATAAACTGCATGCGTTCATAAGCTGCAGGATTTTGAGCTTTATCCTGACTTACTTTTCCTCTAAAATCTTCAAGTGTTTTATATCGATTTTTATCCATCCATGCTGATAAATCGTCAATCATGTCTTTCAGAATACCTTTCCCATTTTTATAAAATGCTGAAGCAATTTCTACAACATTTGCACCAGCCAATATTTGCTTTATAATTGCTTCACCATTATGTATACCTGTTGATGCAGCTAAATCGCATCCTACTCTATTATGCATAATACCAATCCAACGCAATGAAATAGGTAGTTCAGCAGAAGTACTGGTAACATTGGTAGATAAAATATCTAAGGTATCAATATCTATATCGGGACTATAAAAACGATTAAATAAAACTAAGCCATCAACTCCAGTATTCGAAAGCTTTTGAATAAAAGCTCCCAAATTGGATGAATAATAACTTATTTTGAGAGAAACCGGAATTTTGACATGTTTCTTTACCTCTTTTACTACATCGAAATATACTTTTTCGTTCTCTTCACCTGATTTGTTAAAATCAGATGGCATCACAAAAATATTTAACTCTAAAGCATCGGCACCAACACTTTGTAATGTTTCTGCATAATAAGGCCACTTTTCTGCTGTTACACAATTAATACTTGCAATTATTGGAATATTAACTGCTTTTTTTGCTTCGCTAATTAATCCTAAATAGCTTGTTAATGTATCATCTTCAGCGTAATTATCATAATAATCCATTGTTTCGGGATATAAAAAATTTTCCATATTCATGGTATTTATATCCTTTTCCAACTCTCTTCGTATTTCTTCTTCGAAAATTGATTTTAAAACAATAGCTCCTGCTCCTTGTGCTTCAAATTCTTTAATATCTTCAATGGAATTTGTTAATCCTGAGCTTGCAGCAATAATAGGATTACGCAATTTTAATCCCATGTAACTTGTAGTTAAATCTGCCATAATATTATTTTTTAAGTTTTAGTATCAAGTTTATTTTAATTCCAATATTTAGTTTGTTTTTTGGTTAACACATACTATCTGGTTTTGTTCATCAACATAATTAATTAAATAAAATAGTTGAACTAACCATTAGTCAAAATCATTAGTCAATAAAGATCGTTTTTTTTGCACCTGATCAAAATATTAAGGAATTTTGTATTAATCATACTACTAATTAAAAGATATGGGTAATTCAGACATTAAAAATTCGCAGAATCTTGAAGAAAAAGTAGCCGAACTTCAAAAGGAAATTGCCCGTTTAAAACAATCATCTCTACAGTCAAAAGAAATTACTGCTAACATAACAGATTCTGAAAGTTTTTTTTATTCAGTTTTTGAAGAAGCAGGTGTTGGTATTGCCATCATTGATAAGGGTGCTAAAATTATTAAATTTAATAAAACCTTTTCGAACTTATTTGGATATTCACAAGATGAATTATTTGAGAAAACATATCTGGATATGATTCCAGATGAAAAGAAAGTTCGTGCAAAAGAATTTATTCATGCAATGTTTTCATCTAAGATTAACAAATATCAATCTGAACAAGTTTATTTAAAAAAGGATCAATCTAATATTTGGTTAAAATTAACAGCTACAACCATATCTGATAATAATGGCAATCCTCAATATATACTTGGAATGGGTGAAGATATCACCGAATTAAAAAGACAACAGAAAATTCGAGATGTCGTTTATCAAATATCAAATGCTGTTAATTATGCTGATGATTTATATGATTTAATCAATACAATTAAAGAAAATCTAAAATCGGTTATCGATGCAAAGCATTTTTTTATTGCATTATATAATAAAAAAACCAATGATTTTAGCATTCCGTACATCGTTAATAATAAGAAAAGTTTTGATAATTTCCCTGCTAAAGACACATTAGTTGGTTACGTTCAGAGAAACCGGAAAGCGGTTTTATTAAACTCTAAAGAACTATTAAAGTTACAAGAAGCAAAAGAAATTTTTATTGCAGGTCGCTTATCGAAACTTTGGCTTGGAGTTCCTTTAATTAGTGACGAAAAAGTTATTGGTGTTATTGGTGTGCACAGTTACGAAGATGAAAATGCTTTTAATAATAACGATCTAACACTTCTTGAGATATTATCGAATCAAATAAGTGCTACCATTGAAAAGAAAAGATCAGAAAGTGCACTGCAAGTTGAAAAAGCATATTTTAAAGAGCTATTTGATAATAGCCCGGAGGCAATTGCCATTGTTGATAACTCAAGTAAGATTCTGAATGTAAATAAAGAGTTTACTCAACTGTTTGGGTATTCAAAAAAAGAATCTGTTAATAAATCAATTGAAGAATTAATCTCAACGCCTGAGTTAAAATCAGAAGCTCTGCATTTAACCAACAGAATTACAGAGGGTAAAACAGTTAAAATTGAAACAAAAAGAAGGAAAAAAGATGGGGCAATTGTTGATGTTTCGCTTTGGGGTACTCCAATAATATTAGATGCAGGTCAACTTGCTGTATATGCTATTTTTCGTGATATATCAGAAAGAGTTGAAGCAGAAAAGAAACTTGAAGAAGCTAAAGAAAAAGCAGAGGAATCTGATCGTCTGAAGACTTCTTTTTTAACCAATATGTCTCATGAAATTAGAACTCCAATGAATGCTATTATTGGATTTTCAGAGCTAATTGCCGACCCAGTTACCGATTCTGAAACTCGAAAAGAATTTGCAAAACAAATTTATTCAAGCAGTAATGTGCTTCTTAAATTAATTGATGATATTATTGATATCTCCCAGCTTGATTCGGGAAATCTTAAGCTGAATTTGAAAGAGATTAACATCTCAGACTTTTTAATTAGCTTACATGAGTCATTTCTGAAAGAAATTAATAATGAAGAAGAAAAGAAGAATATTGAACTATTATTGCATAACCCTTTTGGCGATTTAGTTGCATTTATTGAAACTGATGACTTTAGGTTTAAGCAAATTTTTAATAATCTTTTAAATAATGCTTTAAAATACACACATGATGGTTTTATAGAGTTTGGATTTGATATTGACCAACACGATGAGCCTATTTTCTATGTTCGTGATACAGGAATTGGAATCCCGGAAGATAAAACAGATACTATATTTAATCATTTTACAAAAATTGAAGATAGAACAAAGCTGTATAGAGGAACGGGAATAGGTTTATCAATAACCAAAAAATTAGTCAATTTACTTGGAGGTAAAATTTGGGTTGAATCCAACTTGGGGATTGGATCTATTTTTTATTTTACATTACCCATTAAAGTTAAGTTTTTAGAATTCATTGGAAAAAGAAATAATCAAGTTTTAAATTACAATTGGAAAGGAAAGAAAGTTTTAGTAGCTGAAGACGAAGACACTAACTTTGAAGTTATTAAAGCATCTCTGGCACGAACCAATGCGAAAATCAAAAGAGTATTTAATGGTGAAGCAGCTGTTAAAAATGCAATTTCTGATGATTACGATATCATATTAATGGATATAAAAATGCCCATAATTGACGGCATTGAAGCAACGAAGAGAATTAAGACTTTAAAGCCAAATTTGCCTATCATTGCTCAAACTGCTTTTATACATGAAAACGAAAGAAATACATGTATAGCTGCCGGGTGTAATGAATATATGCCTAAACCAATAAAATCACATGTATTGTTAGATATAATGAACCAGTTATTTAACGAGAAATAAAATCGTTCATAAGTTCTTGTAAATAGGCCTTCCCTTTTGTTAGATCTTTATGGTAATCTCCTTCACCTAAGAGAATATTATTTCCTGTATTATCAAATATTACCTTTGTCGTGTCAGTTATAAAAGAAAATCCATCATTAAAAACATAAAAAGCAAATTCTCCCGAATCGTATGAGAATAAATCTTTACTGTACTTGAAATCATCAAATGGTAATCCTAACTGATTTAATAATGTTGCAGGAATATCAATTTGAGAACCTACTTTACTATTAACCTGGATTGAATCATTTAAAACACCTCCTAACCATAACATAGGTATTTCAAACTTATCGATATCATGATTCTGAGAATTTCCTGGCCTTGTACTCCCATGATCAGCAACCAAAATAAAAAGCGTATTATTCCAAACCTTTGTTTGTTTAATTCTATCGAAAAAATGACCTAAACAACTATCGGTATAATAAATAGAGTTTAAGTATTTTGTAGCTCGATCGTTCCCATTAAATACTGCTTCCATCGGCACTTCAAACGGATCATGACTACTTAAGGTAAATACTGTACTAAAAAATGGTTTTGTTTCATTTACCAGGTCTTCATATAAATAATTAAATAAATGTTCATCATGTACACCCCACTTTGAATTATTAAGTTTGGATTCAAAATTTTCAACACTAATTATAGTTTTTGCATCAGCATTTAAGAAATACGATCGCATATTTGCAAAATCAATATCGCCACCATAGTAAAATGATGTTTTGTATCCATTGTTATTAAATGTCTTAAATAAAGATGGTAAAGATTCTGTTTTACTTGGTGTTTTTATAATGGATGTGGTTGGCTGACCAGGATAAGCGCTTAAAACCGAGACTATGCCTTTATCACTCCTACTTGCATTAGCATAAAAATGATCAAACACTAATCCCTCTTTAATTAGCTTGTCAAAATTAGGTGCAGCATTCCACTTACCTCCTAACTCAGTAATAACCTTCGATGAGAAACTTTCAAGTATAAGAACTACAACATTGGGTCTATTAATAGTTAATACCTTTTCAGAACTATCAGAAAATGAATTTAAATCATCTACAATTTCTTTTGCAATAGGGTCATCCATAAAATGATAGGTCTTTTCTTCATTCTCTTTATGAACTAATGAGTGCATAACATTCCAAACTACATTAATAGCCGCATGATTAGCAAATTTATTAGTGCTAAAATAAACCATACCAGTATTCATTGGAGCAATACCTAAGCTTCCTCTTACAGGTAATATCATACTTCCTGTTAATAAAATTAACAATGGCAATGCAATAAATCGGGCTTTTTGTATTTTTAATATAGAAGGCTTTATTAACTTTTTATAATAAAAATTACCAAGAAAAACTAGAAGAACCGTACCTGCAAATAAAATAAGGCTAAGCCACAGCTCTGTGGATGCCATTGCTTCTTTAGGTTTAGTTATATATAATAATGGTGTAGCATCCATTCTGTAACCCCAATTATTATATAATTCCAAATCACTTACAACAATTCCTGATGTTATTATTAATAATATAATTGTTAATGGTTGTGTAATCCTATTTATCCACTTACCATTGGTAATACTTGTAAAAATTAAAATTAATCCAATAACACCAAGAATATATCCGGTTGCAGAAATATCCATTCTCAAGCCATGAACAAAAGTCAATATCCATTCTTTGAATTCTAAATCAAATGAAAGTGAATTCTCATATAATAAGAATAAGAAACGAGCAATAACAAAATAAAATATCCAAAATATAGCATATGATCCGAAAAATCTTAAACGTTGTTTCATTAAATAGTATCCTTATATTTTCAAAAATTCTACGGTAAGGTGAATTAACACAAAAGTAATTTTTTATTTTAAAAAAGTTATTAATTTAGATTCCAAGAATAATCAATACCTCAATATCAATGAAAACAATTTCAAGAATATTAATCATCGTTTTTTTGCCATTAATGATCTCATCGTTTACATCAAAAAATGATACAAAACCCGAATATGTTATTGTAATACATGGTGGAGCAGGAAATGCAAGTAATAGAGATCTTAATGATGAACAACAAGCTGAATATAAGCAGAAACTTTCTGAAGCCCTTGCTATAGGTGAGCATATCTTAAAAAATGGAGGAACCTGCATTGAAGCCATCGAAAAAACGATCAATTTTTTAGAAGACTGTCCTTTATTTAACGCGGGGAAAGGTGCCGTTTATACTCATGATGGTCGAAACGAACTGGATGCATCCATTATGCAAGGTTGGGATTTAAATGCCGGTGCTGTTGCTAGAGTAACAGATATTAAAAATCCTATTTCCGCAGCTATTAAAGTCATGAATCATTCAAAACATGTATTATTAACTGGTAAAGGGGCTTCGCAATTTGCTCAAGAGCAAAACATAGAAATTGTCGATAGCTCATACTTTTTTACAGAAAAACGTTGGGAAAGTCTACAAAAGATATTAAAAGCAGAGAAACACGGGACTGTTGGATGTGTTGCTCTTGATAAATATGGAAATCTTGCAGCAGGCACATCAACGGGTGGTATGACCAATAAAAAATACGGACGTGTTGGCGACTCTCCTATCATTGGTGCCGGAACATATGCTAATAACAATACTTGTGCAATATCGGCAACAGGTCATGGAGAATTCTTTATTCGATATACCGTAGCTCATGATATCTCTGCTTTAATGGAATATAAACAAATGACTTTATCAGAAGCAGCAGATTTAGTCATTAACAAGAAACTAGCTGAAGTTGGAGGCAATGGTGGTATAATAGCTGTTGATAAAGATGGTAATATAAGTATGAGTTTTAATACTAATATGATGTTTCGAGCTTTTTCCAAATCAACGGGTGAAAAATATGTTGCAATATTCAAATAATTTCAACAAATTTGTAGCTATAATCAAGAGAGAGTAAACCTTTCTCTTTTTTTATTGTCTTAAGAGAAATTAAATAGATACGAAATGAAAAACACACTACTATTTTTAGCAATCTTGCTTATTTCAGTTACAGTAATAGCTCAAGATGAATCAAATACTGATACAAAAACAAAAACGGAAGATAAATACCTTAACTGGTATAATTTATCACCAATAGATGATCAGGTTTTTGGAGCAGAAGTTGATAAATCATACAATCAATTATTAAAAGATAAAAAGTCAACAACAGTTATAGTTGCTGTTATTGATGGTGGTATTGATATTACACATGAAGATCTTAAAGACAATATTTGGATCAATAAAAATGAAATTGCTGATAATGGTATGGATGATGATCATAACGGGTATATTGATGATATTCATGGTTGGAATTATCTAGGTAACTCAAAAGGTGAAAATATTGCAAATGAAAACCTGGAAACAACAAGAATTTACAAAAGATATTATCAAAAGGAAAAATTAACTAAAAAAGAAAAAGAGCTTTTCAATGAAGCCAAAAAACTCTATAAAAAAGAACTTAAGGTGGCTACTTTGCAAAAGAAAAGTTTTGAGAAATTTAAAAACAAATACAACACAACATACAATAATATTTGTAAAGCTGTCGGTAAAGATGAAATTACTTTAAAAGATTTAGATAGTCTAAAAATCCATAATAAAAGCATAAAAAAGGATATCAAATATCAATATCGATATGTTAAATATGGATTTTCTACTGCTATCTTTGATAAGTATGAGGATATGATTAATGAAGATTTCGATTATTATTTAAATCTTGATTTTAATCCACGTGAAATTATTGGTGATGATATCACTGATATTAAGTCTGAAAATGGAAATAACAATGTTTATGGTCCCGAAGCTTTTCATGGAACTTTTGTTGCCGGCATTATTGCAGCTGAACGCGATAATGAAATAGGAATTAATGGAATTGCCAGCGATGTTCAAATAATGGCCTTAAAGGTTGTTCCTAATGGCGACGAAAGAGATAAAGATATAGCGAAAGCCATTCGATATGCTGTTGATAATGGAGCAAAAATCATCAATATGAGTTTTGGAAAACAATTATCGCCTTATAAACATTTAGTTGATGAAGCAATGATATATGCAGAGGAAAAAGGAGTACTATTAGTACATGCAGCTGGTAATGATGGATTTAATGTTGATAAAATAAAACAATATCCTACTAAAAATATCAATGAGCAAAAGCAAATTAGCACATGGATTACAGTTGGTGCATCATCTAAGAATAGAGATGAAAAATTTGCTGCTAGTTTTACGAACTATGGTAAAGAAATGGTTGATTTATTTGCTCCAGGTGTACGAATTAAATCATTAGCTCCTGAAAGCACCTACGAAGTTGCTGATGGAACAAGTTTTTCTGCTCCTGTTGTTTCTGGGGTTGCTGCATTATTATTATCGTATTATCCTGAATTATCAGCTAATGAAATAAAAGATATTCTTAAAAAATCAGTTAATAAATATGCGGATATGAAAGTGAATAAACCAGGTGATTATTCAAAAAAGAAAAAACAAATTGTATTTGATGAACTTTCTGAAACAGCTGGTATTGTAAGTGCATATAATGCTTTAAAACTTGCAGAAGAACTGAGCAAATAAAACCTGCAACTTATTATAATATTCAAAGCACCTGAAAATATCAGGTGCTTTTTTATGGAAATATATTTATATACTATAATTTAGTCATCGAACAATGAGCAAAAGAGACGAAATACTAAATGCTACCCTCGAATTAGTTGCTGAGATTGGTTTTCATGCTACATCCATTCCTTTAATAATAAAAAAATCAGGAGCTGCAGCAGGAACTATTTACCACTATTTTAAAAATAAGGAGAAACTGATTGATACATTATATTCTGAGCTTAAATTAGAAATGGGTCATGCCATTATTGAAAATATAGATATCCAAATGCCTTTTAAAGAGAAATTCTTTTTGATCCTTAAAAACCTTTATTCTTTTTATATAAGCAATCCTAAGAAATTTGAGTTTCTTGAAGATTATTCAAATTCTCCATTCGTACGAAAAGAAATTAAGATTATTAACCAAAGGCATTATCAAGCTGCAATTGATTTTTTTGATTCAGGCATTCAACTAGGAATCTTAAGGAAAATGTCAATCGACCTCATGATAAATTTAATCTTTGGAAATATTTCTACTCTTGTTAGAATGATCTTATTAGAAGAAATTGAATCAAGCGATCAATTATTAAATGATGTCATTCAATCTGCCTGGGACAGTGTGAAAATCAACTAATAAAAAAGCAACCAAATTATGGTTGCTTACTTACATTTTATAAAGGTTCAAAGTCTTTTTTTGTAACCCCACATACAGGGCATTTCCAGTCATCTGGAATATCATTAAAATCTGTACCAGGTTCAATTCCACCTACTGGATCTCCAATTTCCGGATCATAAATATGACCACATACTTTACATTTATACTTCATAATATATTTGTTTTAATCTTTATTATTCTTTTACTTTTCTTACTGAATCAATAATAGTTCCATCAACCCATTTAATAACAGCAATCACTTCATCTTCGAAATTGGCTTTTGCTGGCTTACCACAAATCTTCTCTGCTTCTTCTTTTAATTCATGAATCGACTTAATTGGTAAATTTGAATCTTTTAGTTTTTCAATTAAATCTGTTCGCTTTGGGTTAATTGCAATTCCCCGTTCGGTTACTATCACATCAATTAATTCTCCAGGACCACAAATCGTTGTTACTTCATCTAAAATAACAGGTATACGATCTCTAAATAATGGTATTGGAAGAATTACTGTTTTTGAAAACAGACAGTTTTGCCATCCACCTATTCCATGCAATAATAATCCATCGGAATGTGTAACCACATTTGCATTAAAATTAACATCAACTTCTGTTGCTCCCAGAATAACAACATCAACTAAACCCGCAAAATTTCCTTTACCATGGTAATTATAACTTGTAAACGGGCTTGTCCAAACATGATTAGGATTATCGGCCATAGATGTCACCCCTTTTAAATCAAAAGTCTGGCCATCTAATATGTATTCTATTAATCCTTCTTCAAGCATACTAACCAAATACTTATTACTTCCACCACGAGCAAAACGAGCTTTAATATTCTTTTCTCGCATGATCTTGGCAAAATAATCACCTACAGCTAATGATGTTCCTCCTGCGCCTGATTGAAACGAAAACCCATCTTTAATAATTCCTGTTTCCCAGCAAAACTGAGCTGTCATTTCTGCTAATAATAATCGATCAGGACTTTTTGTGATTTGAGTAGTTCCGGATACAATTTTTTCAGGAATCCCAACTTGGTCTACCTGTACAGTATAATCAACATAGTTTCCCTGGATTTGCCAAGGTATACATGGAAATGGTACCATATTATCTGTAACTACAATCACTTTATCAGCATATTGTGAATCGGCCAATGCAAAACCCAGTAATCCACTAGCTGACTGTCCATACAGGCCATTTGCATTCCCAAACGAATCGGCACAAGCAGCACCTATAACTGCAATATCAACCTTAACTTCACCGTCTTGAATAGCTTGATAACGTCCACCATGAGAACGTAAAACGCCTAATCCTTTCATCTTACCATACGAAGCAAATCTCCCTAAGGGACCATTCATACTACCTTCGATATGATGAATTGTTCCATCCTCTAAATACTGAATTAGATGCTCGTGACAAGGGAATGATGCTGATGGAACCCAACGTAAATTTTTTACTCCAAGCTCTTTTGCTATATCAAAAATCTGATTTGCAAGTAAATCTCCATTTCTAAAATGATGATGCGTTGATATGGTCATTCCATCTTTTAATCCTGCTTTAATTAATGCCTCTCTTAACGAAGCAACTTCTTTGTTCCCATCTTCGGGATAATCAGCACATGAAGATATTTTAGGACCATGTTTTTTTGCATCAGGTTTATACTTTCCAATTCCCTGATAAGGTACTTGTTTTTCTCCATTTACTTCTGTAGGAACCATTCTTCCAACAGCATTTTTAACCAGATTTGCATATTTTTTAGTCATGTAGTTTTTAGTTTTAATCTGCAAAAGCAGCAATTTTGTAATTTATGATTTACGTAAATATACAATTATTTAAATATGGTTAAAAGTTGCTATAATAATTTTCTTAAAATCTCTTAAACAAAAAAATCCGAAGAATTATTCTTCGGATCTTCATCTGTTGGAAAAATATATTAATCTATTACTTTTCTAACAACATCAATTACAGTACCATCGACCCATTTAATTGCTGCAACTATCTCATCTGAAATATTTGGCTTTTGTGATGACCCACAAATTGCTTCTGCTTCTGCTTTTAACTCCTCAATCGTTTTAATAGGAAGTTTACTATCTTTCATCTTCTCAATTAAATCGGTACGTTTTGGATTAATTGCTATACCACGTTCTGTAATAATGATATCAATCATTTCACCAGGTCCACAAATAGTAGTCACCTCATCTTTAATAACAGGAATACGATCACGGAACAATGGAATTGGTAATATAACATTCTTTGCATGTAAACAATTCTGCCAACCTCCAATACCGTGTAACATGTATCCATCGGAGTGTGTAACTACGTTTCCGTTAAAATTAACATCCACCTCAGTTGCTCCTAATATCATAATATCCATCATTGAAGTAAGATTTCCTTTTGAGTGGAAATTATAAGCATTATATACAGGATATTGATGATGATTTTTATTGTTTGCTATACTTGAAACAGCATCCAAATCAAATGCCTGAGCATCCATAATATGTTCCATGGTTCCCTCTTCTAGCATTTGAACCATGTATTTTGTACTACCTCCAAATCCCAGTTTAGATTTCCATCCTTTTTCTTTTAAAATCTGGTGTACATAATGACCAATAGCTAAGGAAGTTCCTCCTGCTCCTGCTTGCATATAACAACCATCTTGTAAAATTTCACTCTCTTGTAAAAAATCAGCTGTTAATTCTGCAATTAATAAGCGGTCAGGACTTTTTGTAATCTGTGTTGTACCTGAAACAATTTTTTCAGGAATACCAATCTTATCAACTACAACAACATAATCTACATAATTACCTTCAATCTCCATTGGCATATTTGGAAAATCAACCAAATTATCAGTTACTACAATCACCTTGTCTGCATATCTAAAATCAGCTGTTGCATAACCCAGCACACCACATGCTGATGGTCCACTTAAGGCATTTCCATTACCAAAAGCATCAGATGAAGGTGCAGCAAGTACTGCAATATCAATTTTTACTTCTCCATCTTGAATAGCCTGCACACGTCCACCGTGAGAACGAAGAACAGCTGTTCCTTTCATTTTACCTTGTGTAGCAAAACGTCCTAAAGGACCATTCATACTACCTTCAATTCTATTGATAACACCACTTTCCAGATGTTCTATTAATGGCTCATGACAAGGAAATGATGCTGAAGGAAACCATACTAAATCTTTAACGCCCATTTCAGCAGCTGCATCAAAAATAGTATTACTTACTAAATCACCATTTCGTAAATGATGATGTGTTGATATGGTCATTCCATCTTTTAATCCACATTTCTGTAATGCTTCTTTTAATGAACCTATTACTTTATTTCCATCAGCAGGATAATCAATTGCCGTTGGAATTGGTGGTGCATATTTTCTTCCTGATGGTTTATGTTGACCTACTCCTTTAAAAGGTATTACTTCTTCTCCATTTATTTCGGTTGGGACCATTCGTCCCACAGCGTTCTTAACCAGCTTGCTCATTTAAAAATTCCTCTCTCCAATTTTCTGAAATTAAACCTAAACTAATTGCTAAATTGATTGTTTTTTCTGCACGTTTTACGACAGGAGGATCAATCATTTTTGTTCCCAATGAAACTACTCCTAAACCTTTCTCGGTAGCATCGATAAATGCATTCACAATTTTCTTTGCTTTATCTATTTCTGCTGCTTCAGGAGCAAAACTTGCATGAATTACCTTAATTTGACGTGGATGAATACAACCCATACCTTCAAATCCTAAACTCTTCGATGTTTTAACATTTTCACTTAGTGCTTCCATATCTCCCACATCAGAGAACACAGAATCGATCGCTTGAATCCCTGCTGCTTTACATGCATTAACCATTCTTGTTCGTGCATAGAACGATTCAGTGGCTTCATTGGTTCTGCGTGCACCTAAATCGGCAGTATAATCCTCTAAACCAATAGCCATTGCTACAACATTTTCTGATGCTTTAGCGATTTCAAATGCTTTTTCTACACCTAATGCACTTTCAATAATAGGCATTAATAAAACAGGACGATCAATATTATTTTCCTTTTTAATTTCTTCTATTTTCTCTTCAAGCTGTTTAATCTGATCTGCTCCTTCACATTTAGGAACTAATAACATATGAACATTATGAGGAATAAGATATTTAATATCATCTAATCCTTTAGGAAACTGATTTATACGAACCATTCGTTCGGCACCATAGAAATTAATTCCGCGTAAGGCATTACGAACCAATAATTGAGCTTCTTTTTTCTTATTAAAAGCAACAGAATCTTCTAAATCTAAAATAATTCCATTTGGATCGTGAATCCCTGCATTTAACATCATACTTGGAGTATTCCCAGGCAAGTATAATCTTGAAAAACGAAACTGTTCTTTTTCAGAATTATATTTATTTTCATCAATAAAATCTAATAAATATTCTTTATCAGTATCGATTAATTCTTTCACTGCTGCTTCTATTCTTGCTGCAATTACAAGAGGTAATGCTCCTTTATCTTCAAGTTTTAAGTTAGCATTTTTAATATCGAAAAATTCAAGAATATCTTTACATAATTTCTCGTTTTGTTCGCCATACATAACCGACACTTTACTTTGTTGATCGATAACAATTCCTCCTGAATCGGTTAACTCAAGGGTAACAAAACAATCAGATCTTACTTTTTTGCCCATATTACCGGCAGTAGCTATTTTATTACTCATATTTAATAAATTTTAGGGTTTTCTATTCATAGAATACAAATATAATAATCGATATTATTTTTTATAGCCTCATTTCAATTAATCTGAAAGTAAAAAAAAGGGCCAGCAAATAACTGACCCATATATGATTATTAATCATTATTTACATTAAGAAACTTAATAAAATACCAGCTCCAACTGCAGAACCAATAACACCAGATACGTTCGGTGCCATAGCATGCATTAACAAGTGATTTGTTGGATCGGCTTTTAATCCTTCGTGCTGAACAACACGAGCACTATCAGGAACGGCTGAAACACCAGCAGCTCCAATTAAAGGATTAATCTTATTCTCACCTCTTAAGAATACATTCATCAACTTAGCAAATAATAATCCACCACAAGTAGCAATAATAAATGATAAAGCTCCTAAACCAAAAATCCATAATGATTGAGGTGTTAAGAATACATCTGCCTGCGTTGATGCACCTACCGTAATTCCTAACAAGATTGTAACAATATCAATTAAAGCTGTTCTTGCTGTATCGGCTAGACGTTTTGTAACGGTTGATTCTTTTAATAAATTACCAAAGAATAACATACCTAATAATGGTAAAGCACTTGGTGATATATAAGCTGTTAATAATAAACCTACAACAGGGAACATGATCTTTTCAAGTTTTGAAACCGAACGTGGAGGTTTCATTCTTATTAATCGTTCCTTCTTAGTTGTTAGTAATTTCATAAATGGAGGTTGAATAATAGGAACCAAAGCCATATATGAATATGCCGCAATCGCAATAGGCCCAATCAAATGTGGAGCCAGTTTAGAAGATAAGAAAATCGCTGTTGGGCCATCGGCACCACCAATAATTCCAATTGCTCCAGCTTCTGCAGGTGTAAATCCTAATACTAATGCTCCCAAGAATGTTAAGAAGATACCTATCTGTGCAGCTGCACCTAAAATCATTAATTTAGGATTAGATATTAATGACGAAAAGTCTGTCATTGCACCAATTCCCAAGAAAATTAATGGAGGATAAATACCTTGACGAACACCAAAATATAGGTAATTCATCACACTACCTTCTTCATAAATTCCTAATTTTAGGTTAAATCCTGCAGCCTGAAAAAATGGTATATTACCTATTATAATACCAAATCCAATGGGTATTAATAATAAAGGTTCATAATTGTATCGTATTGCTAAGAAAATAAAGAATATCCCAACTAGTACCATGATTAAATGACCAAGAGTAGCATTTGGAACACCGGTAAACTCATAAAAATTAATAAGTCCGGCCATTGCGCCGGAATATGATTTATAAGCATCCTTCCCAACAATTAGTTTTCCACCTTCGATTGTTGCAGTTTTAGTATGAACATCTGAGTCGTTGAACTCCAGGTAAACAATATTATCAATTATTCTCCATTCTCCAGAATATTTCGATTTAACAGAATCTAAAACGAAAGTTTGATCTTGTTCAAACTTAATCGCTTTATATCTCTCAACTGTTTTATCTGAATTTTCTGATAATTTGTACCCGTCCGATTTGTTAACCCATTTACCAGTAGTTATTGTTTTAACAACATCATTAGTGTTAGCAAAAACTGAATTTCCTAGAAAAATTGCAACAATTATTAAAATCAAACTAAGTTTTTTCATAATTTTCAAATTCTTCATAAAAACTATTCAATTACTGCTAATACATCATTCTGAAGAACAGCATCTCCTTCTTTCACTTTAAGACTAACAATTTTTCCATCTTTCTCAGATTGAATATTATTTTCCATTTTCATGGCTTCCATAATCATAATTGTGTCGCCTTTTTTAATTTCGTCTCCTTCTTGCTTTAATATTTTGAATATACTACCAGGAAGCGGTGCTTTTAATGAATATGCACTACTAGTGATAGATTTCTTAATTTTACTGTCTTTTCTTTCAACAGTAACTCGAGGACGCACAAGTGTTGGTGTTTTAGTGGTTTTAACCTCCTGATGAACCTCCACTTCGTACTTTGTACCGTTAACCTCTATTTTGGCAACATCGTCTTCGAAATTTTTTATTTCAACTTCGTATTCGTTACCGCGTATTGTAAATTTGAATTTTTTCATTATATGCTAATTATTTTCTTGGCCAAACTCTTAATCCGTAAATTTTTGAACTCCATGGTGAGTATGTTTTTCTCACACGCTTAATCGTAATTACATTACTTTCTTCATCATGCATTTCATTAAAGAATAAATGCAATGCCATTGATATTGCCGCACTAACATCACCCGCAATATGAAGATCGTCATCAGTTACAATAGCTTGTTTTGTTTCTTGCTTCAGTTTCTTTCTTGAATTATAATAAATTAACTTTGGTATTTGTGTAAATACAACTACTAAAAGAACTAAAGCAGCAAATACAATAAGCCAACCAACAACAGCAACCGTAACACCTGATCCCGCTGCTGCCGAAAAACTTATACCCATGTCTCCTATTATTGATATCATAGTATAATTTTTTATAATGGAATATTTGAATGTTTCTTAGGAGGATTCGTATCCTTCTTTGTTTGAAGCATCTCGAATGCTCTAATAATTCTAAATCTTGAATTACGAGGTTCGATAACATCATCAATATATCCCAAACTAGCCGCTTGATAAGGATTTGCAAATTTTTCCTTGTATTCAGCTTCTTTTTCAGCTAAGAATTTTGCTCTTTCTTCATCATTTTCAATTGCAGCAGCTTCTCTACCATAAAGAACTTCAACAGCACCAGCTGAACCCATAACAGCAATTTCTGCTGAAGGCCATGCATAATTTATATCACCACGTAATTGTTTTGAACTCATTACATCGTGAGCTCCTCCATAAGATTTACGAAGTGTTATGGTTACTTTTGGAACAGTAGCTTCACCATAAGCAAACATTAATTTAGCACCGTGTGTAATAATTCCACCATACTCTTGACTACTTCCAGGTAAGAATCCAGGAACATCCACTAATGTTAAAATTGGAATATTAAATCCATCACAGAAACGTACAAATCGAGCCGCTTTTCTTGATGCATCAATATCGAGCACACCTGCTAAGAAGTTTGGTTGGTTCGCTACAATACCTACTGACATTCCATCTAACTTAGCAAAACCAACTACAATATTCTTTGCATAATTTCTATGTACCTCTAAAAACTCATTATGATCAACCAATGAATAAATAATATCTTTGATATCATATGGTTGATTTGGATTTTCTGGAATAATTTCATTTAATGCATCATCCAAACGATCAATTGGATCATTACATTCAATTACAGGTGGTTCTTCCAAGTTATTTTGAGGTAAATAACTTACAAGCTTTCTAATAAGAAGTAAACCTTCTTCTTCATCTTCTAATAAGAAATGAGAAACACCGGATTTAGAAGCATGAATATTTGCTCCACCAAGATCTTCGGTTGTAATGTCTTCTCCGGTAACTGTTTTTACAACTTTAGGACCCGTCACAAACATATAACTTGTATTTTCGGTCATCATGATAAAATCAGTTAAGGCGGGAGAATAAACAGCACCTCCTGCACAAGGACCAAATATTGCAGAAATCTGAGGAATAACACCAGAAGCCATAATGTTACGCTGGAAAATATCAGCATATCCTGCCAAGCTAGTTACACCTTCTTGAATTCTTGCTCCACCACTATCGTTAATTCCAATAATTGGTGCTCCAACTTTCATAGCCATATCCATTACTTTGCAAATTTTCTTTGCAAAAGTTTCAGATAATGATCCGCCAAATACAGTAAAATCTTGTGCATAAACGTAAACAACACGTCCATCAATAGTACCTGCTCCTGTTACAACTCCATCGCCAAGGATTTTATTCTTTTCTAATCCAAAGTTAGTACAACGGTGTGTAACAAACATATCATATTCTTCGAAACTTCCTTCGTCTAAAAGAATCTCGATACGTTCACGAGCCGTCATTTTACCCTTTTTGTGCTGAGATTCAATCTTCTTTTCGCCACCACCTAATTTAGCTTCAGCTCTTAAGTCGATCAATTGTTTGATTTTATCTTGTTTGCTCATTTCGTAATTTGAAAGTATTTATAATGCAGTTTTATTTGTTTTTATCTTCGCATAATTCGGTTAACACTCCATAAGTTGATTTTGGATGTAAGAAAGCAATATCAAGCCCCTCAGCACCTTTTCTTGGAGCAGTATCAATTAATCGAACCCCTTTTTCTTCGGCATGTTTAATCTTATCTTCAATGTTCTCTACTGCAAATGCAATATGATGTATGCCTTCGCCTTTTTTCTCTACATATTTTCCGATTGGTCCTTCTGGATCTGTTGATTCTAACAACTCGATCTTTACTTCACCAACTTTTAAAAATGCAGTTTTTACTTTTTGATCTTTAACTTCCTCAATGTTATAACATTTAAGTCCTAACACTTCTTCGTAATACTTGATTGATTCATCAAGGTTTTTTACGGCTATTCCAATGTGTTCAATATGTGAAGGTTTCATACCTGTAAATAAAATTTTATATGGGTGTTTATAATTAAATTCTTATCAATTCTAACACTAAATTTATTGAGCTATAAAAAATATTTTTTGGTGATTTAATGTATTTATAAAAAAATTTTATGCAAAAGTACCTATAATCAGCAAATCAGACTAATAATTTGAAATCAAATTTTATGCTTTACAATATTGTTTTTTAACATACAAATTTATTTATCCTACATTTTTCGAACAAGACAGCAAGTTAAAAAATACAATACTGTTAATCAATTTTTTACACTGGTATTTTATTCGAATATATAATATATGATAATTGTCATACATTTGGTCGTTACAGAACTTGTATATATTTTTGTCAAATTGGTATAAAAGCGCCCTCAAAATATTATAAAATTCCATGAAAAATTATCTTCACCATATTAAACTTTTTACTTTTCGTTTTTTAATTTTAATCATTATATTCAGTATTTCTCGATTATTGTTTTACATATTTAATTATAGTTATTTTGATTCTATCCATGCAGGTGAATTATTAAAAATAATGTTCTTTGGAATACGGTTCGATATTTCTGCATTATACTATTTTAATATTCTCTTTATTTTAATGAGTTTAATTCCTGGTAACTTTAAGAATAACCATACTTATCAAAAGATTTTATTATTTATATTTTTAATTATTAACTCATTATTACTTGCCACTAATTATACTGATACAAAATTTTTTGATTTTGAGCATAAACGGCTAACTGCTGATATTTTTACCTCCGAATGGCTTGGATCAGATTTTCTTACTTTGCTACCTGAGTTTATCAAGGATTATTGGTATTTAATATTACTATGGATAGGAATGTGTTATGCTCTGTATTATTTCTATCCTAAATTAAATCAAAAAGAAATATCGAACGATCATTATAACATTTCCAGAATATTTTCCCATACAGGCATCTTTATTCTACTTATGGGTATAGGATTAGTTTTTGGGCGAGGAGGTTTTCAGTTAAAGCCATTACGAGTAACTCATGCAGCCGATTATACTTCGGCCCGTAATATTCCTTTAGTTTTAAATACTCCCTTTACTTTAATGAAATCACTAGGCACAGAATCGTTTAAGGTTTCAAAATATTTTGAACAAGAGGAGTTAAATAGCATTTTTTCGCCTGTTAAACAATATGATAACTCTGGCACAAAAAACACCAATATCATTGTTATCATATTAGAAAGTTTTTCAAGAGAATATATCGGAGGATATAATAACGGTTTAGGATATACTCCTTTCTTAGATTCATTAATGAAGAGAAGTTTAGTTTTTAATCATGCCTATGCTAATGGCAAACGATCAATGGAGGCCATGCCTTCTATTATGGCAAGTTTACCTGCATTAATAGACGAACCTTATATTACCTCTCGTTTTTCTTCCAATAAAATTAATTCTGTTGCATCTGAACTTACAAAAATCAACTATCATACTGCTTTTTTTCATGGCGGAAAAAATGGTACAATGGGATTTGATAATTTTGCTAAAATTGCTGGTTTTAAAGAATACTATGGATTAAATGAATATCCTGTTGAAAAAGACTATGATGGTAACTGGGGAATTTATGATGAAGAGTACCTGCAATATTTTTGTCATAAATTGTCTGATTTTAAACAGCCGTTTTTTACTTCTGTTTTTACTTTAACTTCGCATCATCCATATGAAATACCTGCCAAGTACAAAGGTAAGTTTCCTCAAGGCACATTGAATATTCATGAAAGTATTGGTTATACAGATTATTCCTTAAGAAGATTCTTCAAATCAGCAGAAAAAACAGAGTGGTATAACAATACATTATTTATTATTACTGCTGATCATACAGCACAGGCAGAAGGAAATTACTATAAAAATCAACTGGGGAATTATGCTATTCCATTAATATTATTCCATCCTTCAGATACATTATTTAAAGGTGCTTCAGAAATTGTATCGCAACAAGCTGATATCTTTCCTACAATTATGGATTACTTAGGTATTTCCGATCAAATAATTTGTTTTGGCAATAGTCTATTTAATACAGACAATAGATATACTGTTAATTATATAAACGGCATTTTTCAATTGTTAAAAGACGATTATTTTATTCAGTTTGATGGAAATAAGATGCTTGCTATATATGATGTTAAAAAAGATAGTTTACTTCAAAATAATTTAATTGAGAAGATTGAAAACAATATAGTTCTTGAAATATATTTAAAAGCAATCATTCAATCATACCAGGAAAGATTAGTTAGTAATAAATTAACGATTGAATAAAAAAATCAGGCAAATGCCTGATTAGATCTTTAGTGATGTGCCTCAAACTTAAACGAGACTTTTACTTTTGCACGGTAAGCTTCCACTTTACCATCATTAAGCTGCATATCCAGTTCAGATATCTCAGCAATTCGAAGATCGCGTAAGCTTTCAGCAGCTTTAGCAACGGCATTAGAAGCTGCTTTTTCCCACGATTCGGTACTGGTTCCTACTAATTCAATAATCTTGTAAACTGTGTCAGGCATAATACCTCCTATTTTAAATGATACCCTAAAAATGATTGGAATATATAAAGTTATTACATTATATAAATGATGTCAATTTATATACGAAGTAATTTTTAAGTAAAAATTAATAAATTTATATATTCAATTTTATGTATCATGTTAAATTGGAAAACAACACAGGGTAGTAAAGTACACTTATTAAAAATTGGTATTACCAACTGTTTTTTAATCGTAAAAAATAGAACTATATTTTTAGTAGATACTGGACAAAAACGTTTTTCAAAAAAGTTAGAAACTCAGTTAGCAATTTTATTAAATCACTCCCCTTTAGATTATTTAATTTTAACACATACCCATTACGATCATGCTGAAAATGCAAGTATGATAAAGAAAATATATTCACCAAATGTTATTGTTCATAAAAATGAATCACTATTTTTAAAAGAAGGATATACAAAGCTGCCGCACGGAACAAATATAATTACAGATATCATTTCTGGATTAGGAAATCAATTTGCACATCACATTGGCGAATATGATCCTGTTGAAAGTGATATCGAAATAAATGATTCTTATATATTTGAAGAAACACCAGATATAAAAATTATTCATACTCCAGGACATACTTTAGGTTCTATAAGCATTATTATTGACAATGAAATTGCATTGGTTGGTGATACTTTGTTTGGAATATTTAAAAATAAAATATTACCTCCTTTTGCAGATGATAAAAATGGATTATTTAAATCTTGGGCTAAATTATTAAATACTCCTTGTAAAAGTTTTATCCCTGCACATGGTAAACTTATTAAGAGAGAATTATTAGAAAAGAAACTTCATAAACTGATCAATTAAATGAATTATAAAAGACACGAAACTGACTTACCCTTAGCAACTGAAAAATGGGGATGGAAATATCATCATTTAGGAATTCCGGTAAATGATCCTATACCCGGAGAAAGACATATTCCTCATTTAGGATTATACGTCAAAGGATTTGACACCAGTCCTTTCGGTATTGAACTCATGCGATTTGAAGATGATTGTCCTTTCGATGAACTTATCAAAATGAAACCGCACATCGCCTTTGAAGTTCCCGATTTAGATAAAGCTATAGAAGGTTTTGAAATATTAGCAGAACCCAATTGTCCTATGGAAGGTGTAAAAGTTGCCATGATAAAACATCATGGTGTTCCTATAGAACTCATGGAATTTAAAAAATCTGATTAAACTAATTTCTCAATTTATAAATAAACAACCACCAGCTTATATGGTGGTTGTTCAGAAAGTATTGAAAGTTTTGTCTAATTCATTTTTATAGTATATAGAGCATCTTGCAATACTTTATCAATACGCTCTCTATTTATAGGTTTCTCCAGAAACTCAAATAATTCGCAAGTCTTTATCGCTTCTTCTCTTAACTCTTGGCTATCATTAGAAGTAAGCATTACACGGATAATTTCAGGGTATTTGTTTTTAACAATTTGTAAAAGTTCAATACCATTCATCTCTGGCATAACAAAATCGGAGATTACCAGTTTAACTGGTTTTATTTTTAATATACTTAAAGCTTCACCAGGGCTTTCTGTTGTAATAATATTATAACAACCTTCAAATATTGCTTCAAAAAGCATCAGATTTTGTTTCATATCATCAACATATAAAATCAATTGACCCTTCATTTTTTATTTTTTTGAAATTAAATAAAGAGCATCCTCAAAGGTTTTAAAATTACCTATGAGTATCCTCTTTATTGCAATAAAACTACTGTGAAAAATCACTTAAGCTTAAAATGATTCAAATTGATTATCCAAATTTTTATGATCATTTAGTTTAATATTTACTCCTTTATCTTCTTTTGCAGGTTTTGTTTTTACTGTATGAAACTCATGTGTTGGTTTAGCTTTAGGCTTAAATTCCTGTAAAGTATTTTTTATGCTTGTTCTCACGTCTGAGTCATCTACTTTAAAAAATGAAACAATTTCTTTTAGTTGCTCGGCCTGACTAGCTAATTCTTCCGAGCTGGTTGCCATTTCCTCACTGGCAGCAGCGTTTTGTTGCGTTACCGTATTTAATTGTTGTATTGCATTATTTACTTGATCTGAACCTGAATTTTGTTCCAAGCTGGCAGCTGCAATTTCCTGTACCAATTTAGCGGTCTTCTCAATATCAGGAATGATATCTCCCATCAGTTTCCCAGCATCTTCGGTTGAACTAACACTCTTTGTCGACAATGTAATAATTTCATCTGCTGCAACTTTACTACGTTCTGCCAACTTACGTACTTCGGCTGCTACCACAGCGAATCCTTTACCATGTTCACCAGCGCGAGCAGCCTCTACAGCAGCATTTAATGCCAATATATTCGTCTGAAAAGCAATATCATTTACGATGGTTATCTTCTCCGCTATTTGTCTTACATAGCTTAAACTTTCCTGTGCTGCACTAGCTACCTGGTTCATTCCATCTGCTGCATTAATCGAAATTTTTTCTGTTTGTTGTGCATTATCTGTATTTTGCTGAATATTAGATGCCATCTCTTCCATCGATGAAGAAACTTCTTCTGTTGATGATGCTTGTTCTGTTGCGCCTTCAGAAAGCTGTTGCGTACTTGAACTTATTTGCTGACTAGCCGAGGCCACATTATTTGCTCCTAAGTTGATACTTACCACGATCTCTCTTAATTTTTCAACCATCCTGTTTAAAGATGAAGCTAATAAGCCAATTTCATCGTTTTGGTCAATATCTATATTTGTTTTTAAATCACCTGATGCTATTTTCTCTGCAAATTCAACTCCTTTATTTAATGAACGGGTAATATTTCTACTTATAATAGAATTAACAAAAACAAAGAAAATTACTCCTATAAATACTGCAAATATTATTGCATTACGTGTATTATTTACAGACTCAAAAAACTCTTTCTGAGTAACACCAATAGCAACAAAAGAATCTATTTCCTTTATATACATTGAATATAAGTATTTTTGCTGCCCTTCCCATAGGTAAGTACTCTTTTTCGCTTCGCTACTTTTATTAGAAGAAACTAAATCAAAAATCTCACTACCACTTAAGTTCTGTCCTTCAATATTAGGATGTATAATAACCATCCCTTTAGAATCTGTTAAGAATGGATATCCAGTCTTAAAATAACGTTTTTCTTTAAATATTTTTTTCAATTCAGTCAAATCTTTTTCTGGAAAACCTATACCAATCATTCCTTGAATTTTATTATCAATCACAACAGGTGCATAGGCTGTGATATACCAATCATTCATCACTAAAGCTCTACCTGTAAACCTTTGATTAGCATTAATAGCCTGAACCACTTCAGATGAATTTTGAACTAAAGTACCAATGGACCTTTGCCCATTGTTGTTTAATATTGATGTAGAAATACGTTTAAATCCCTGAGGTGTCTTTTGAAATAAAGAAACACTGGCTCCTTGAGATATTCGTGAAATTTCATCTACAAATCCATTGTTATTCAATAAATCCAGGCCATTTAACATTACCGTACCATTTTCAACTTTTATGCCACCTAAATTATCAATTGTAGACATTGTCATCTCAAGTGCTGCCTTAACTAGTATATTCCTTTCATAATTTTGTAATGAGATCATTTTTGACAAATCATTCACCTGATCAATCATTTGAGTATCTGCATCTTTTATGGATGTTTTTTTACCCATATTAATTGTATAAATACCAAGTAATGACATCGTAATAATCATTACAAGACTTAAAATAATATTAAGTCTCCATCCTATTTTCATGTTATTAATAAATTTCATAATCGTATGTTTTAATTATTATTCTGTGTTTCTGTTTTTAATTCGTCTAATTCTTTACTTGTAAATAGTTTTATTACATCTAAAATCATAATAAAATTATCATCATGCTTTACTACTCCTGTTATAAAATCAGACTTGTATGAATTTCCAATAGTAGGTGATGGATTAATTTCCTCTGTAATAATCTCTCTTACCGCTTCGACTTCGTCAACTAATGCACCTACATTTATAATATCATTATCTGTTCTTAATTCCATAACAACAATACATGTGTTGTTTGTAAATTCAATAGGTGTCATTCCGAGTTTTATTCGGGTATCGATAATTGGAAGAACAATACCTCTAAGATTAATAACTCCAATCATATATTCAGGAGCCTTAGGTACTTTTGTTATTTCCTGAAGTTCCAGAATATTCTTTACTTCATCAACATGGGCCCCATATTCTTCATCTCCTATTTTAAAGGTAAGATAAGAACCTGTTTTATTTTCTAATATTTTCTCCATGGTATTTATTTTATATTATAATCTCACTATTTCTCTATAATACTATTCGTATATATTTCTATGATAAATTAACGGGAAAACCGATGATAAGTCATGAAAAATGAGCTGTAAGAAATGGGAAGTATTTTTAATTCTATCCGGTATTGTTATGGCTTTATTAAACAAATAAAAATGTAACTTTACCTATTAAAGATTGTATAATTACAATTAGTATCATAATTTGACTTAATAGTCAGATTATTACAAAAAGATTAACTAGATATCTAATATGTATTCGAATTATAGTATATTAAATAATGATATTATGATAGATAAATTAGAGTCCATTTTTAATGATTATTCACAAAAAAATGCAACTAAAATTTATCAGAAAGTAAAATTTAATAAAGGTGAGAATATTTTAAAACAAGGATCATTTTTATCGAACCAAACCATTTTACTTCATGGTCTTGTTAAGATAGTTCTTGAAGCAGAAAACAAAAAAAACTACATTATTAAATTAGCTTTACCAGGTGAATTTATAGGTTTAAGTGCTCTTTTCAATGATGAAACATCTCCTTTTTCGGCTATTTGCATGGCTGATTCTGAAGTACTACTCGTTAAATTAGATCCTTTTGAAAAAATATTCAATGAAAACAAAGTCTTACATGAATACATCATTAAAATGAGGAGTAATTATTTTAGATTAATCTACGACAGGTTAACTTTACAAGCAACTCGAAATAGTATAGGTAAGCTTGCACATGCCATATTATACATTAAGCAACTAAAGTCTTTCAAGTCCGATATATATGAATATATAGGACGAAAAGACCTTGCCGATATGGCTGGAGTTTCTCTTGAAAGTGTGATGAAAATATTGAATGAGTTTAAGGGAGATAAAATTATTAATATTAAAGACAAAGAAATTGAAGTAAGCAGGCCGGAGTTATTGGAAAAATTAGTGAATATTGGTTAAAAAAGAAGGAGGATATGAAATCCTCCTTTTAGCAATAAAACATGTGAAAAATGCCCCTCAATCCCTAAAACGACTCAAATTCACTATCCAAATTTTTATGATCGCTTAACTTAATATTTACTCCTTTATTTTCTTTTATTCCTGGTTTTTCTTTTACTGTCTTTGCCTGATAACTGGGTTTAGCTTTTGATTTAAATTCCTGCAAATTACGCTTTATACTTGTTTTTTCATCCAATTTATCAACTTTAAAAAAGCCCACAATTTCTTTTAGTTGTTCTGCCTGACTAGCTAATTCTTCTGAACTGGTTGCCATTTCCTCACTGGCAGCAGCATTTTGTTGTGTAACCGAATTTAATTGTTGGATAGCTGTATTAACCTGATCTGCTCCAGAATTCTGTTCCAAACTGGCTGCAGATATTTCCTGAACTAACTTAGCCGTTTTTTCAATGTCAGGAATAATGTTTTCCATTAACTTTCCAGCCTCTTCCGTAACATTTACACTATGAGATGATAAATTGATAATCTCATCAGCTGCAACTTTACTTCGTTCGGCTAGTTTACGAACTTCTGCGGCAACAACAGCAAACCCTTTCCCATGTTCTCCTGCTCGTGCTGCTTCAACAGCTGCATTTAAAGCCAGAATATTCGTTTGAAAAGCAATATCATTTACGATGGTTATTTTTTCAGCAATTTGTCGAATAGATGATAAACTCTCTTGAGCTGCCGATGCTACTTTTGCTATTCCTTGTGAAGCATTAATTGATATTTTTTCCGTCTGTTGGGCATTATCCGTATTTTGTTGAATATTGGATGCCATTTCCTCCATGGAAGAAGATACTTCCTCGGCCGAAGAAGCTTGCTCTGATGCTCCTTGCGACAATTGCTCTGAACTTGAACTCATTTGTTGACTTGCACTAACCAGATTATTTGAATTATCTTTTACACCAACCACCACCTCTCTTATTCTATTAATCATGATTAAAAATGCTTTTGCTAATTGTCCAATTTCATCATTTTCTTTAATATCGATATCTTCATATAAAATTCCACTAGTAACTTTCTCAGAATAAGAAGTTAATATATTTAATGGACTAAGTAATCTTCTTATGATTGTAAATATTAAAAGTATACTGATAACAATTGCAACAATTCCCATAATTGATTGTTTCCAAAGAAGCATTCGTGCTTCTTCTTTTATAACACTTTCTGGAATCTCAAACCTTATTTGCCATTTTGCAGAAGTCCCTTTAAACTCTATTGGCATTAAGCAATAATATTTGCCATTTTCATTGTAAGTAATCTCTTGCCCCTGTTTGATAGAATTAATAATAACAGAAGCATTTTCTTTTTCAACATCTTGCAACTCAGCACCAATATTTTCTTCATTTTTAGTATCTGCAGCAATATTTCCATCCTGATCATATATGGTTATATGGCCACGTCCATCAAAAAGATGACCATTAGCTTTAACCGCTTCATGCTGTATAAACTCGCTAATATAATCTTTACAAATAACACCAATAAATTCATTATTATTAACAATGGTATAGGTTACAGACAGCATAAGAACATCCTTACCACCTACTTTATAAACATCCATATAGATGAAGTTTTCCTTAATCCTTTCCGGAATTCTCCACCAGTCAGAACCGGATTCTTCAAGATCCTGCTCAAACGAACCTATTATTTCTTCTCTAATAATCTGGTTATTCTCTTTATACCAATATTCATTAAATCTTCCATCCGAATAATAACCGGGATAATTAATATATTGATCCGCTTTTCCATCAAATAAACCAGGTTTTATTGTAACAGTATAACCAATTACTAATGGGTCTTTCTCTAATATATTTCTATAAATATCTTGCAACTTTGTTCTATCGAAATTTTCCTGCTTAACAAAAACTCTTAGATCGTTCCAATGAGCCTCCATTTCAACAAGATTTCTGTTGATAATACCTTCTATTGATTGTGTGGAATTCTCCAATATGGATACCATCTTATTTTCTGCATTTTCAATAGCTACCCTATTCCCATTTATAGTAGAGATTGTAATAATTAATGTTAATGCAATGATGATAATAAAACCGAGAATAATGGAAAGTTTTGTTTTAATTGAATTGGTTTTCATATTATATATTTTTATTTCTTTTGAATTAAATAATTAATTGTTAAAACGATTCAAATTCGTTATCCAAGTTTTTATGGTCGCTCAACTTAATATTAACTCCCTTATCTTCGGATTTTAAAGGTTTTTCTTGTGTTGTTTGAAACTGATGGGTTGGTTTAGCTTTTGGCTTAAATTCTTGTAAGTTATTTTTAATAGCAGCTCTTTTTTCTAATTCATCAATTTTGAAAAAACCAACTATATCTTTCAGTTGCTCTGCTTGGCTTGCTAACTCTTCTGAGCTGGTTGCCATTTCTTCACTAGCTGCTGCATTTTGTTGTGTAACTGTATTTAATTGTTGAATAGCATTATTCACCTGATCAGCTCCTGAATTCTGCTCCAAACTGGCTGCCGATATCTCCTGAACTAACTTAGCTGTTTTTTCAATATCAGGAAGTATCTTTTCCATTAATCCTCCTGCTTCTTCTGTAACATTTACACTTTTAGTAGACAATGTAATAATCTCATCTGCTGCAATTTTACTACGTTCTGCAAGTTTTCTAACTTCAGCAGCAACTACAGCAAATCCTTTTCCATGTTCTCCTGCTCGTGCTGCTTCAACAGCTGCATTTAAAGCCAGAATATTCGTTTGGAAAGCAATATCATTTACAATGGTAATTTTTTCTGCAATTTGTCGTATGGATGATAAACTCTCCTGTGCAGCAGAAGCTACCTTAGAAATTCCTTCAGAAGCATTGATCGAAATCTTTTCTGTTTGCTGCGCGTTATCGGTATTTTGCTGAATATTAGCAGCCATTTCCTCCATAGATGAAGACACTTCTTCAGCAGATGAAGCTTGTTCTGTTGCTCCCTCTGACAACTGCTGTGTACTTGAACTTATTTGCTGACTTGCAGATGCTACATTATTTGCTCCTAAATTTATACTTACTACAATTTCACGTAACCTTTCTACCATTAAATTCAGAGCATTAGCTAACATTCCCACTTCGTCCTTCTGGTTGATATCAATATTTGTTTTTAAATTACCAGCAGCAATTTTTGTTGCAAAATCAACTCCTTTATTTAAAGCTTTCGTAATTGTTTTACTTATCTGAGTATTTATTAAAACAAAGATTACTATACCTAAAAACACAGCAACAAGAATAGCTCTTGTAACAGCTCTTATAATATCTAATAATTCATCCTCATAAATAGATACTGAAACATAAGAACTTATTGGTTCAATGTAATCAAAATACATAATTTTATCACGTCCCTCATATTCATATGAAAGTTTTCCATTAGCTAAACCCGTTCCCTTAATTAAATCAATAGTCGTTGATTTGGTACCTTCTTTTGTTGGATGAATAACCAATTCACCATTCTCATCAATTAAAAATGGATAACCTGTATCAAAATATTTCTTTTCTTTAAATATTTTCTTAATACTCATTAAATCTTTCTCATTAACCCCCACATAAAGTATAGCTTCAATTTTTCCTTCGATCCAGATAGGTTCATAAGCAGTTAAATAATAGTCGTTTACCACAAATGCTCTACCTCTATAGGTTTGACCTGCTTCAATAGCCTGAACAACAGGCGAATTATTAGGAATAAATGTACCAACAGCTCTTTCTCCATTTTCCTTCATGACATTGGTTGAAATTCTTAAATATCCACTTGGTATTTTCTGAAATATTGTAGATGTTGCCCCTGTTAACTCCTGCACTTTATCCACAAAAGAAAAATTGTTAAGAACTTCTTGATCTCCAATTTTAAGATTGGGAATATTTAAATTTTGTGATGCTTTAGTCACCTGATGAATTGCAGTTACATTTTGTTGTTCTTCTCCAAAATTAAACTCCCCAACATAATTCACAACTTCACGAGCTGTATTCAGTGCATAATTTATTTTATGCTGATTTTCTTCAATTTGTAGTTCTATAATTTTTGATAGATCTTCAACCTGTTCGAACATTCTGAGATCTGTATCTTCAACTACTTTTTTCTTCTGACTAGTTAATGTGTATATTCCTAATGTAGAAATTATTACAACCATGACTAAGCTTAAAATGATATTTAACCTTAATCCAATTTTCATATTATTTATAAAATTCATATCGAAAGGTTTTTAGTTTTTGGGTTTAATTTCTATTTATGATATGCTTATCTTTATTATTTATCAATTCTTCTCTGGTTTAAATGACAAATTTTAATTTTTGAAATAATATCTATAATCATTGTCTTATTTAAATTATAGAAACAGTCATCTAATTATTTTGCTAATTTATTGTTCCTTATCATGCAAATCCATTTATTAGTGGTGAGTTATATCACCTTGTATGATGTTTTTCATCACCAAATAAAAAGGGAAAATAGAATAACTATTCTCCCTTTTAGCAATAAAAGCTGTGAAAATCTCCCCCTCAATCCCTAAAACGATTCAAATTCACTATCCAAATTTTTGTTATCGCTTAACTTGATATTTACCCCTTTATTATCTTCTTTTAATGGTTTTTCTTTTTTAATCTGAAATTCATGTGTAGGTTTAGCTTTAGGTTTAAATTCTTGCAAATTACTTTTTATTGCTGCCTTTTTATCCGCTTCTTCAACTTTGAAGAATCCTACAATATCTTTTAGTTGCTCTGCCTGACTAGCTAATTCTTCAGAACTGGTTGCCATTTCTTCACTGGCTGCAGCATTTTGCTGAGTTACTGTATTTAATTGTTGAATGGCATTGTTCACCTGATCGGCACCTGAATTTTGTTCTAGACTTGCTGCTGAAATTTCCTGAACTAACTTAGCTGTTTTTTCAATATCAGGAAGTATTTTTTCCATTAAACCTCCTGCTTCTTCAGTAACCTTAACACTATGTGTTGAAAGGTTTATAATTTCATCAGCAGCAACTTTACTACGTTCTGCTAACTTTCTTACCTCAGAAGCTACTACAGCAAAACCTTTTCCATGCTCACCGGCACGTGCTGCTTCAACAGCTGCATTTAATGCTAAAATATTGGTCTGGAAAGCAATATCATTTACAATGGTAATTTTTTCTGCAATCTGACGTATGGATGTTAAACTTTCCTGTGCTGCAGAAGCTACTTTTGCAATCCCTTCGGAAGCATTAATTGAAATCTTTTCAGTTTGCTGTGCATTATCGGTATTTTGCTGAATATTAGATGTCATTTCTTCCATGGATGAAGATACTTCTTCTGTTGATGAAGCTTGCTCTGTTGCTCCTTCTGACAATTGCTGTGTACTTGAACTAATTTGCTGACTGGCAGATGCTACATTGTTTGCTCCTAAATTAATGCTCACAACTATTTCACGAAGTTTATCAACCATCCTGTTTAAGGCACTTGCCAACATTCCAATCTCATCTTTCTGAATAATATCTATATTCGTCTTTAAATTTCCTTCTGCAATTTTCGAAGCAAAATCAACACCCTTATTTAATGCTCTTGTAATGGTTTTACTGACCTGGGTATTTACTAATATAAAAATTAATATTCCAAGAACAACTGCAATTAATATAGCTCTTCTGATACTTTTAATTATACCTAATAACTCATCTTCATATAAAGAAACTGAAACATAAGATTCTATGGACTCAACATATTTAAAATATTGATATTTTTGTCTTCCTTCCCATAAATAATATGTTTTACCTTCATTTGATTTTGAACTAATTAATTGTTGAAAGAACTCTGCATCGGCACTATTCTCACCTTCTTTTGTTGGATGAATAATAAATGTTCCGGTATTATCAACCATGAATGGATATCCTGAATCAAAATATTTCTTTGCTTTAAAAATCTTTCTAAGTCCATGTAAATCTTTCTCTTCGTATCCTACTCCAATCATTCCAATAATCTGTCCTTCGTTCCATATAGGAGCATAAGCTGTAATATTCCATTCATCAACCACAATGGCTCGTCCATAATAATTTTGTCCATTATTAATGGATTGACTAACTTCTGAAGCATATGAAACAACAGTTCCTATTGCTCGAGTTCCATTTGTATTTATTACAGATGTTGAAATCCTTTTATAACCTTCATTCCTTTTCTCGAATATCGTAACCGAAGCATTCGTCAGGGCTGCCACTTCATCCACAAAAGCATTACTATTCTTCACATCCTGGTTATTAAGATTCCAAACAATTTCACCTTCTTCATCAAGAAGGTTTATTCCCCCATAACTATTCATGAGAGTTACAGCAAAATCTAGTGATTTTTTAGCGTTTACCTGACTTTCTTCAATCTGTAATTCAATAATTTCAGAAAGATCTTCTACCTGTTCAAACATTCTAAGGTCAGTATCTTCAATGACCTTTTTCTTTTGGCTGTTTAATGTATATATTCCTAATGCAGATATAATAACAACCATAACTAAGCTTAAAATGATATTTAACCTTAATCCAATTTTCATATTATTAATAAAATTCATAATGTAAGGTTTTTAGTTATTTACTATTATTTTTTTCTTGTCTCTTTTTCAGATCAACCAATTCTTCGCTGGTAAATAGTTTAATAAGATCCAGAATCATAATAAATGTTTCTTCAAATTTCACTACCCCAGATATGAATTCCGATTTATAGGTATCGCCAATACTTGGTGCTGGTTTTATTTCATCATCATCTATTTCACGAACAGCAACAACAGCATCCACTAAAGCCCCTACATGTATTAATTCATTTTCAAGATCTAAATCCATTACCACGATACAGGTATTATCGGTATATTCGGTCGGACTCATGTGAAGTTTTACCCGAGTATCAATTACAGGAAGTACCATGCCTCGAAGGTTTATTACACCTTTCATGTAATCAGGAGCTTTCGGTACTTTAGTAATTTTTTGTAATTCTAAAATATTAAGTACCTTACTAACATGCGCCCCATATTCTTCTTCGCCAATCTTAAATGTTAAATAAGATTTAATGTTTGAAATTGTTTTTGCATTCATAGGCCTTAATTTTTAATTTATTATGATTTATTATGATTTATTATCTTCCAGATTAATATCTCCAGGGAAATAAAAATGTTTATGCTGTACGGCTATAATAGCTTTTTCAAGCTCCTCGAAAATACTAGACTTAAATACACAAGCTTTAAAGCCTGCTCCCAATAAATCAAGCAAATATGCTTTATCAGTATAACTTGTTACAGCAATAAATTTTAAGAATGAATTTTCCCATAAAGCTTTTTTTACCACTTCAATACCGTTCATTTTTGGCATTTCAATATCCATTAAAATAATATCGGCTAAATGGATATTTTCACTATCAAGAAACGATACTCCATCTTCATATTCATTTAGAACAGTATAATTAAGCGTACTTTCTAAATGAAATTTAAGACTTTCACGAAAGGTTTTATTATCATCAACAATTATAAAATTCATTGTAAACAATTTATGCTTACAAAAATACAATACCATATAACTGAATGATAGAGGGAATATCACCTTTAAAATAGGGTAATTACCCTAAAGTTATTTTGGGAAAAAGAAAGAAGGTACTATTACATTAAAGTTCAATAAGATGGTTCTTTATAGAAAACATTACCAAGTGTGCGGTATTCTTTGTTTGTGTTTTTGATAAGAGATGTGTTCTATGATTATCAACTGTTTTAGGGCTTATATAAAGCCTTTCTGCTATTTCATTATTTGTATTTCCCTGGCAAATTAATTCAAGAACTTCTTTTTCTCTTTTAGAAAGTATAATCTTATCATCTGTAATTGAATCAAGACCTGTATTTCCAATTTTAAATATTAAATTTCGTAAAATCTCCTGTGGAAAATGATTGGAACCATTATGTACAATATGAATTGCATTTTCCAACTCTTCTCTTCCTGATTGTTTTAACACAAATCCCTGAACTCCTGCTTTAATCATTTTATAATAGTAAATATTATCGCTATAACTCGATAAGGAAATTACTTTTAATGTTGGGATTTTTTCTAATGCTCTTTTCGTAGCTTCAATACCATCCATTTCTGGCATTGAGATATCCATTAAAACAATATCAGGAACATGTTTTTCTAAAGTTTCTAAAAATCCGATTCCTGTTTCTGCTTCGTCTAGTACATAAAAGCCTTCAATTTGATTGAGCAAAGATTTTAAGCCATCTCTAAAAATTGTATGATCGTCGACAATAGTGATAGAAATTTTTGAATTCATTATTAATCCTCTTTGGGTATACTTACATTAACGTTTAGTCCTTCTGTAAGACTGGTTTTTATATTTAAAACTCCATTAATAGAGTTAATTCTATTTCTCATATTATACAATCCCATACCCTTACTTTTTCCACTTACCTCATCCATATCGAAACCTTTCCCATTATGCTCAAAATACATATTAACCGAATCTTTTTTCTCATTAATTTTTAGAACTATATTACGAGCACTCCCATATTTTACGGTATTATTGATAAGTTCAATGATAATCCTGTACAAATTAACCTCAATACTTTTATCTAAATCTTGTTTAATATTACATAAAAAACTAAAATGTATGGATGTTGTCTCTGATATTTTCTCAATATATGACTGTAAGGCTGTTGATAATCCAAAGTTTTTTAAAATATGAGGACTTAACTTATTTGATATATCAGAAACACTTTGAATCGCTTCGTTTATTGTATTGAATATTTTTTCTGAAATATCTACTTTAACTTCTTGTTTTTTTGCATTAAGAAAGGTTTGTATATATAATTTAATGGCCGATAAAATAGGCGATACTCCATCATGAAGTTCCTTAGCAACACGCGCCCGCTCCCTCTCTTCTGCATTCATCATTGCATGAAACACTTTATTGTGCGAGTTTTTTAAATCAGTAACATCCGAAATTAATCCTTCTAATAAAATATCACCATTGGATTGATATACATTAAATATTCTATCTTTAAACCAATGCATTTGATGTTTCGTATCGTAAATTCTATACTCTAACTCATAAGTTTTCCCTGGTTCAATATTCTTAAAAAACTCTTCTATTTTTGCTTTATCATCACGATGAATAGCTTCATCCCATTTCAGCGTTTCAATTTTTAAATTGTTTGGATCGAAACCTAATATTTCTTTCACTCTCGAAGACCAATATACAGCGCCATGATTCATAGAATATATATAGGTTATATCAGGAGAGTTCTCGGTTAATCTTCTATATTTTTCTTCACTATTTTTTAATGCTTTTTCTATTAATTTACGTGTTGTTATATTGTTGGTATGAACAATCACATTATTTTGAGGAATTGGAACATATGTTACCTCCAGTATCTTTTCATCACCATCCTGGGTTTTATAGTTCATTTCTTTTAGAATCACTTCTTTATTCTCAAAACATGTCTCAATATCTTGTATAATATCTTTTCGATGTTGATATATTTCACTTAACTTTTTACCAATATCCTTATCAACTATTCCCTTTGTTTCTTTTTTAGCCGCATCGTTATATTCCGTTAAAATAAAATCGCTCTCTACTTTTTGCCATGTATAAGTTGGAATAGGCATATTATTAAAATGCATCCTAAACTTTTCTTCACTCTCTTTTAGTTTTCTTTCGGCTTCTTTACTTCCAGTAATATCAAATAAGGATAATAATATAGTTTCGTCGGGGATATAACCAGCAATTATATTTAAATTTCGTTTAATACCGGTAGTTTTAAATTCATATTCCGTATTGATTGATTTTATTTTTTTAGTCTTTAAAACCTCGTTTAATCCATTGAAATATTCTTTATCTTCTTCGCGATAAAAAAACTCTGTAAGCTTTTTACCAATAATATTTTCAGATTTTATATATGGTGATTTCTTAACCGCATTATTAACATCTGCAAAATAGAAATCATCATTCTTTTTTTTAACCGTAAAAATTGGAATTGGGAAATAATCATATTGTTTACGGTACCTTTCTTCACTTTCTTGCAATGTTTTTTCAGCATTTTTTTTATCACTAATATTTCTAACAATACCTAATACCAGATTTTTATTACCAACTGGCATTCTTCCCAATGATATTTCGGAATGATATTTTTTTGTTTTATCGAGGTTTAAATACTCCCATTCAAAAAACTGAGGTTCTCCTTGCCTTGCTTTTTGAATCATTTCTTTCCCAATAAACTCTGACTTTTGCTCTCCTTGAATTTCAGGAGAAATATCAAATGGTGTTTTGCCAATTAATTGATCTTTACTGCATTGTGCATATTTTAAAGTTTTCTCATTGCAATCAATAAATTGATCATTTTCATCAATAATAAATATCGCATCGTTCGCTGTTTCAAAAAGGGTTTTATACTTTGTATGCTCTAGATCAAGATTTTTTTCTGTTTCTTTTTTTATCAATATCTCTCTTTTAACCAGGAAATATAATACAAAAGAACTTGCAATGACAAAAAACCATCCTTTAAAGGTTTGCAAAAGAGATAAAGTATCAATGTTACTTGTAAATAAAAGTAACAACTTATCCGAAAATATGATCCATAAAAAACTTATCGCAAAATAAATAAGAGCTATTTTTAGTGATTCCCAATTTTTAAATTGCATACGTTCTGATTATTTAGTCTTAAATTTATGAATTATATCATCGTAATCAAAACTCTATAAACATACAATTAAAATAACTCATTCAATTCCTGATTTTTATGAACAATTTGATAACTCTAATCACAATACTCATTTTTATGATCTCAATAATATATCTCATTAAAAAATTGAACAGTAAAAATAAATGGAAAAAACCGATAAAGTCATTTCCTGCAAATTGGCGATTAATATTAATAGAAAATGTTTCCTTTTATAATAATTTAGAACCAAATAATAAACAAAGATTCGAATACAAAGTACATGAGTTTCTATTAAATTGTAAAATCACAGGAATAGAAACCGAGGTTTTTGAAGACGACCGGGTATTAATTGCAGCAAGTGCTATCATTCCAATCTTTGCATTTTCTGAATGGAAATATTTTAATTTACAGGAAGTGCTTCTTTATCCAGGATTATTTAATGAACAGTTTAGCACAAGCGGAGAAGACCGTATAATAGCAGGAATGGTAGGAACCGGATATATGGAAGGGAAAATGATACTTTCAAGAAATGCTTTATACTATGGTTTTAAAAATGAATCGGATAAAAAAAATACAGCTATCCATGAGTTTGTCCATTTAATTGATAAAGCCGATGGTAACACAGATGGGATTCCAGCTTTACTTCTAGAAAAACAATATACGATTCCCTGGATAGATTTAATTCATAAAAAAATAGATGAAATTTATGAGGGCAAATCAGATATTAATCCTTATGGAACAACTAATAAAGCAGAATTCTTTGCTGTAATAAGTGAGTATTTCTTTGAAAGACCTAAACTTTTAAAACAAAAACATCCTGAACTATATCAATTACTCGAAGGTATATTCGATCAGAAAATGGCTAGTAAACGTAAAACAAAAACTAAAAGAGAAATAAATAGAAATGACACATGCCCATGTGGTAGTGGATTGAAATTCAAACATTGTTGTGGAAAATAATTCATTATCCTTTATAAACTATTCATTGAAATTAGTATTTTTATATAAACAGTTGTAATTGCAAATGATCTACTATAACTTCAATCAACAACAAAAAATTTTATTTTTAGATTATCAAGGTATTATTACAACCATAGATATTGCTTATAATTTCGAAAAGATTTTATCTGACACTAATTTACCTCGAATTCTACATATTATACAAAATGAGGTAAATGCTGAATTCATTGGTACCAACATGAATATTAATAAAGCACTTTATTACAATGAAAAGTTAATGCAAAAATTTGATTTAATAAAAGTAGCTATTATACAAATAGAACCGGTAAGTACAGCTTACAGCATGTTATTTAAAGATCTAAGCCAAAAACAGAACTATTTTATTGAAATATTCTCTACTCAACAAACAGCCATAGAATGGCTTAAAGTGCGAATAAGCGATAAAGAATAATCATTTTTTAATTCTTTCAATTTCTTAAAAAAAGAATATGTAAAACCCTAGTTATAAACAAAATGATCTTAAAATTTTGAAAGCAGTAATCATTTTTTTAATTTGAACTCAAAAAGAATATGAAACCTTTAGTATTACATAAGATACTTGTATTGCTGTTAATATGCATTCTTTTTAATAGTTGTTACGAAGATTATCTTATTATTAATTCTGAATACAAATCAGGTACAGTAAGTGCAGATTCAAGCCAAATTTTCTTTTTTCATTATCTTAAAGCTGGTCAGCCGCCTAAAGGAATTAGTCGTTTCCCTGATGGAGGCACACAGAAAGTAATTTATCGCAGTGTTAGTTTATATTGTTTAGATATAAAAAAAGACTCTCTTTTTACTATATATAATTTTGAAAATGTACCTTTTAGTCCTGATTTAGATCATATTTCAGTGAACAAAAACCTTATTGCATTTAGCATTAGTCCTTTGATGGGATGGAAATGGATCGAAAATCATTCAAATGACAGTTCCTTTAATAAAGTTTATAATCAATATAACGGATTTTTTGTTTATAATAAAAATTCTGACCAACTAAAGCATTTTTCAACAGATGGCTATTATCCGATTTTATCGTTTGATGAGCAACAAATCATCTATTTAAAACGAGATACTGCACATCTTGAAATTTGGCATTTATCGATACCTGAAAATGAAAATCGAGTTGTAAAAAAGGTAGATGATGATACTCCATTTATTTTAATGCAATGGAAAGATTCTGAGAATGTATATTATAAATCAGATAATACTGTTTATGAGTTAAATATAAACAACAGAAACCCAATCATATCAAATGCTACTATTGATTTTTATACCAATCAGGTTTCTGCTAATGATATCAAAAAATTAACTTCTAACAGAACCTATCAGGATTGGGGATTTGATGTAAGAAAGCATTGGCTAAAATCACAAAATGAATATATCAATGATATCATATTATTAAATGGTAACTTAGAATATCGTAAAGCCATAATAGAAGAAATGGCTCCTGAATTCAACGATATAATCATAAATGATATTCTTCAGCAAATGAATAAACATGAAAAAGAATTGGAGGGATATCAACAACAGCAGTATAATTTTTTTTCAGAGGATACTAAAAATATTCTCAAGAAATACCTAGAATAGATTTCATGGAAACTCTTTTTTGTAGAAATAGATTAGAATGGCGTAATTGGCTGGAAAAGAATCATTCTGACTTTAATGAGATTTGGTTAATCTATTACAAGAAGAATACAAAGAAAGAAACCATATCGTATAACGATGCTGTTGAAGAAGCGCTATGTTTTGGATGGATAGATAGTTTGGTTAAAAGCATTGACAATGAAACCTACATGCAAAAATACACTCCCCGAAAACCCCAAAGTGTATGGTCGTTAATCAATACTAAACGGGTTGAAAAAATGATTCAACAAAATAAAATGACTAAAGTTGGTTTAGAAATGGTTGAAATTGCTAAAAACAATGGACAGTGGGATAAAGCATACTCATCAAAAACAAGATTTGATATACGGAAAGAACTAATATTGGCTTTAAAGCTAGAACCAACAGCATTTAAAAACTTTTTCAATTTTCCTCCATCGAGTCAAAACAATTATGTTGGATGGATTTTATCGGCAAAAAAAGAAGATACAAAAAAAAGAAGAATTGATTTTGTAGTTGAACGAAGCAAGAAGAATTTAAAGCCCGGAATGATGTAATTATTCTTCAAACTGTAAACTTAAATCTTCTAAACTATTCACTGAGCCAACCACTGTAACGATATCGCCTCTTCGTAAACGCGTATAACCATGCGATATAAGCATCTGGCCTTTTCTTTTTACTGATAAGATTAATACATCAGGTGGTAATCTTAAGTTACGTAAGGCAATACCATGTAAATTTCGATCACTCACTTTTATATCCACTAAAGCCTTTTTATCTTCTTCTCCTAATATTAAGGATGCAGTAATCGGTGAACGAACAAACTGTTCTATTAATTTGCTAATAGCTGTTGCAGGATCTACTACCAGTGCTCCTAGTTCATGAAACTTATCCGCAAAAATAGAATCGAAAAGTCGCACTACTACAATTTTATTCTCAAAATAATTAAATAATAATCTGCAAACCTTATAGTTCTCCCCATCAGATAACATTAAGATGATGGTACTAAACGCATTTACCTCAATATTATGTAAACAATTAACATTTAAGCTTTCGAGAAAATGTATTCTTAGACCTTTAATGTAAGGGATGTTTTTTCTTTTTTCAACAGAAGCAATTTCAACAATGTAATTTTCTTTTTGTAAATCTCGAGCCAAATTTATTGACTGGTGCTCTAAGCCAAATATAAGGGCACTCCTGTTATTGGTATCAGATAAATTTTTTGGTAAATGACTTTCTCCTGCCATTTTAATAGCCCACTTAAATAAAGGCGGACCTATAATCTGATTTAAAACAATAACTGCAATGATTATCGTTGAAAATTCTGTTCCCCAACTTGGAAAACTATGTGAAATTTCATAAATCAATGCAAAACCAACTCCAGCCTGCGTAATAAATGGCATCCACCCCACTCGCCCATATAATTTAGGATTTCTGGCTAGTGTATTACCAATAACTGATGATAAAACAAGAGCCATCATGTAAATACCAAAAATAATAAAGGCAATTAACCAAATATCTAATAAAATATCAATTGATAAAGTAGCTCCAGCTAAGGTGAAAAAAGCAGCATATACAGCAGGTCCCGATTCTTTTATCACCAAGGTTAATTCATCACGATATTTAGAGTAATTTGTAACTAAGAAACTAGCAATAATACATACTAACAGAGGCTCTATAATAAATTCTAATCCAAAATATTCTAAACTAATTTGCTCAATAAAACCTGACAGTTTATATACACTAAAACCTACAACAAGTAAAAAAACGGCTCTAAGAAAATTTGATATTTTTATGGATAATAATAACTTCAAAAATTTTGAAAGAATATATCCTAATAAAAATGTAATAATGAATTCCAATAATATTGCCAAAAGGAAAATAATATTAATACTTGTATCATGAATTAAATTATTTGCAAGAGTTAAACAAACAGTAAATAAAATTATCACTAAAACATCCAGTAAAACGGTAACACTAATTGCCATTTTTGTAAATCTGCCTTTAGCACGCATTTCATTAATTACGGCTACAACAGAAGATGGCGATTTTGCAACAAAAATACTACCTGATAGTATAGCCACTGCAATTTTACTCGTTTTGTTCATCTGCGACAAAAAAGGAATAAACTCTAAGAAATAAACAGAAACTGAAATCACTGTAAAAGTGATAATAAGCTGACTAAATGTATTCCATAAAATACTTTTAAAACTATTCCTTATTTCTTTTAAGTATAATTCAGAACCTGCTACTATTGCAATAAAAGATAAAGCAGTATAATTAATAAAATCTAATTTAGGAACTGAATCATACTGAACTAATTGTAATCCATATGGACCAATAAGAATACCTGATAGCAAAAAACCTGTTATTAATGGTAATTTTATTCTCTGAAAAAACTTGGCAACCTGATTACTAGCAATAACTACCCAAACAAAAGCAAAAACAACAATTAATATTTGAGTAATTTGACTCATAGGCAAGTATTAATTGTAATCAAAATATGAAAAAAAAAGATTTAAACCAAATAGGTTTAAATCTATATATTACAAAATACGATAATCTCCTTATTCTTTATTTTGCATTAAGTTTTCGATCTTTTCCCACGAAATGTATTTAAAATTTTGACTTTGAATGGTATCATGTTTAAAGTTATAACCGTCTTGTACCACTAACATTCCTTTGGGGAATTTATCATTTAAAGGAAAATTTACCACTTCTAGTCCATCGGTTTCAATAACTCCATCAATTGGTCCATCATCTATAACAAAACTAAATAAATACCTGTCCGGATTTCCAATTTCAAATACGGGGTAAGAAAAGTTACCCTGACTTGAAGCTATTAAATAGGTTTTATTTTCTGTTTTATAAAGTGCCAGACCTTCAATATCTGAAGAAACAAATGATCGATCGGTCGGGTTACTTCCCTTTAACCAGTTGGTTTCAAATTCATATTCCGGTTCTGCTTTCACTTTAAGTATTCCTTCTTCCTCAACTCCAATATATAAAATTCCATCTTGATCATCAGCTACCATTCCTTCTGGTCTGCTACTTACTTTAAAAGAACGAACCAAATTTGCCTCGATCATATTATCATAACCAGTAATTTCCCACTGTTCTACATCTGCTCCTTCTCCATTAACAAAAACATAATATTTATCTGTTATTGCGCTTTTATACATACAAATCCCATAAACTAAATCTACATTTGATTTAATGTTTAAGATGGTATCTGAAAGTTTTTGTGTTTTCTTATTTAAGTAAAACAACGATATTGAATTTAATGTACAATTACTGGCCGCTACTAAAACTACATCTTGATCATTATATTTGAAATGATCTCTTAAATCAATATTGTTCATACAACCAACAGGTAGATATTGTAATTCATCACCCATCAGGTTATAAACATGTAATCCTCCTTTTTTATTGGTACCTAAAACCAAACTTTTTTCCGGATCTTTTATATTAACCCAAATTGCAGGGTCATCAGCAGCATCAATTCCTGGAAGACTTGCTACAACATCCGTTTCTATATCGGCTGTAATACTATTCGTAAATATTTTTTGTTTTTCAATTGTATTACCCAAATAAACAGAGAATCCACTTGAATCTAATGATTCCCAGTATTTTTCAATAGATTGCCTTTTTCCTGGATCTTTACATGCAATAATTAAAAATAAAAAAAGACTGTTAACGAGTATGTAAGAAAACTTCATGTTAAATAGTTTAATTTTAGAGAAAGCTAAAATTAAAAAAAAATATCAATACTTAAAGCATTTAAATTAAAGAGAGGATGCATTTATAATAACATCCTCTCATTTTTATTAAATCTCTACATTTACTTTTTAAGTATTTTCTTCAATACTTCGTCTTTATCAAGCTTCTTAGTACAGAAGAACCAGTCTTTACAATCAATATCACCGTCTTCCATACGCTCTTTTGCTGTTCCACATGAACCAGCCGGACCAATAATCACATCATCACCCGGACGCCAATCGGCTGGTGTTGCAATACCAAATTCATCGGCTGTTTGTAAAGCAATTAATACACGGTATAACTCATCGAAGTTTCTACCTAAACTTAAAGGATAATAAATAATTGTTCTGATAATTCCTTTAGGATCGATAAAGAATACTGCACGAACTGCTTTGGTGCTATCTTCATTAGGTTGAATCATACCATATTTTTTGGCAACATCCATTTTAATATCTTCAATTAAAGGGAAAGTTACCTCGATATCTTTCATACCTTTGTACTCAATTTTTTCCTTAATTGTACGTAACCATGCAATATGACTATATAAACCATCGATTGACAATCCAATCAATTCGCAATTTGCTTCGTTAAACTTATCTTCTAAATGAGCAAAGGTCATAAACTCTGATGTACATACAGGAGTAAAATCAGCTGGATGACTGAATAAAATACTCCATTTTCCATTGTAATCTTTGGGGAAATTAATTTCGCCTTGAGTTGTTACTGCTGTAAATTCTGGTGCAGGATCGCCAATGCGTGGCATTGAAATAACTTCTTGTTGTTCAACTTTTTCTTCCATTTTAAATTTATTTTAAGATTAATGATTAATTTATTTTATTCTGTGGGCGTACCACTTGATATGTTTTTACTTCGTTCGATGGACTGAAGAGCCAGATAGTTATCTCCAAATTTGGCAAGATTCTCTAACTCATCATCGTATTGATTAAAATGGCGTTCTTCATCTTCAACCAATGATTCAAATAATTTCTTAGAAACAGAATCATTATTTTGAGAACATTCATTTGCCCAACGATTATAATCGTTGGCACTTGATTCTTCCATTTGAGTTGCTAATTCTAACATAGCTTTTACATCATGTATTTTTTTAACTTCTTCTGAAGCAACCATCTCAACTTCTCCTTTTAGAAATAATACACGCTCGGCCAACATTTCTATATGCAACATTTCATCAATAGCTGTACGTTTAAACAACCCTGCTAAAAGATCATAGCCCTGATCGTCGCAATGGAAATGAAAATACATATACTGATGAACAGCCGATAATTCATCTGCAATGGCTTTGTTTAATAATTCAATACTTTTTTCTTTCATTGTAATTAGGTTTTATTTGTTTTTAAATGTTCCTACTATTTGTAGTTTAATATCTTCTATATTAAAATTTTCAATTTTCTTTGCCTCAAAATAATCTTTAAGTAATTGATTTAACTCGCTGTCGTAATAATCTTCTATCCTATTTGTTTCTGCACAATATAAATGATGGTGATTTTCTAAAACCGCATCGTATCTCATAAAGTCCTTATCTGTTTTTACTTTATGAATTATTCCCTTATCAACATATGTTTCTAAAGTTTTATAAATAGTGCCCATTGCAATATTTGGATGGTTTTTCTTGATATATTCAATAATATTATCGGCTGTTGGATGATTCCCTAACTCAATTAATGCTTCTAAAACCGCAATTCTTTGAGGGGTTACCTTCAAATCATTCTGATGGATAATATTTTGGATTTTTTGGATTTTCATAATTACAATTCTTAAATAAGAATTATTCTTATGTAGTAACATATAAGTTATGAAATTGTTCATAAAAATTCAATTCAAATTGTATTTATTTCTAAATCAGTTTTTTATTTGAAGATTTATTTTTAAAATTGTTTTCGGAAAAACTTTAAATGATGAAAAAAATTACCAATTTGATTTTAGGCATAGTTTTTACAGCTATTATTTATTTTACCGCCGTATTAATATCGCACTCATTCTCATTAAATAATGATTTTATCCCAGATTCATTGATCACACATAGTATCATGCTATTCTTGTCTATAATTGGGATTATACTTTTTGGAAAAAAATCCTTACTAAATTTTCAATTTCATAAGGTAAAATTTAAGTTCTATCTCTATGGTTTTCTAATTACAATTGCAGGAGTTATTATTTCCAATATACTCGCTACGATTATCTTAAGCGCATCTGGTATTGGTATAGATCCAACTGGCAAAGGTCATGCAGGTGTTGCCGGAATGAACTCTTTGCAATTTTTCCTATTTATTTTTATTTATGCAAGTATATGCGAAGAATTTCTTTTCAGGGGATTTGCTCAAAACTTTTTTCAACCTTTAAAGACTATAAGACTGCATATAAGCAAAGATGTCAATATTTCTTTACCGGTAATATTATCAGGAATACTTTTTGGACTAGCTCATTTAATCTTGTTAAATACAGAAACTAGTGGCCCAATGATTTTTAGAATTGTATTGATGACCACATTTATTGGAATTATTGCCGGATATTTTCAGGAAAAACACAAGAATATTTTACCCGCAATTATTATTCACATGACTGCCAATTTACCGGGATTAATTATGAGTTTGTTTTAATTATACATTTCATCTCTTAAATCCTGTATTTTTTCGTCCGTAACATAATCATCGTATGACATTAACTTATCGATAATACCATTCGGTGTAAGTTCGATAATTCTGTTTGCTACAGTATGAATGAATTCATGGTCGTGCGACGACATCAATAAATTACCTTTAAAATTGGTTAAAGTATTATTAAACGCTTGAATTGATTCTAAATCCAAATGGTTTGTTGGAGTATCAAGAACTAAAACATTAGCATTAGTTAACATCATTCGCGATATCATACAACGTTGTTTCTCTCCTCCAGAAAGCACTGTTGAGTTTTTATAGATTTCTTCACCCGAGAAAAGCATTTTACCTAAATACCCTCGCAAGAACATCTCACTAGTATCTTCAGAGTATTGTGCCAACCAATCAACCAGTTTCATTCCTTCTTCAAAGAATTTTGAGTTATCTAAAGGCAAATAAGATGTAGTAATGGTTTGCCCCCATTCAAAAGTTCCCGAATCCGGTTCTATTTTCTCATTAATTATTTCAAACAATGCTGTCATTGCTCTTGAATCGCGCGAAAGAAAAACAATTTTTTCTCCTTTCTGTACCGTAAAATCAAGATCTTTAAATAAAACATCGCCTTCGATACTTTTTGTTAAGCCACGTACTTCAAGTATTTTATTTCCCGGTTCACGTTCAGGCTTAAATATAATACCCGGATATTTTCGTGTTGATGGTTCAATTTCTTCGTAGTTTAATTTTTCTAACATTTTTTTACGACTTGTAGTCTGCTTAGATTTAGCAACATTCGCACTAAAACGCTGAATAAACTGAAGTAATTCTTTCTTTTTCTCCTCAGCCTTTTTATTCTGATTTTGCTGTTGACGCAATGCCAACTGACTTGATTCGTACCAGAAGCTATAGTTTCCGGCAAATTGTTTTACCTTACCAAAGTCAATATCAACAGTATGCGTACAAACCGAATCTAAGAAGTGACGGTCGTGCGATACAACTAATACTGTATTCTCAAAATTTGAAAGATAATTTTCTAACCATCGTACAGTTTCTAAGTCCAGATCGTTAGTAGGTTCATCTAATAATAAATTATCGGGCTTTCCAAATAATGCCTGTGCCAAAAGAACACGGACTTTTTCTTTTCCGCTAAGTTCTTTCATTAACTTATAATGCAAATCTTCCTTGATTCCTAAACCACTTAACAACATGGCAGCATCACTTTCTGCATTCCAACCATCCATTTCGGCAAATTTATTCTCTAGATCGGCAGCTTTTAAACCATCTTCTTCAGAAAAATCAGGCTTAGCGTAAATGGCATCTTTTTCCTGCATGATATCCCAAAGCACATCGTGGCCTTTTAACACCGTGTTTAATACTGTAAACTCATCAAATTCGAAGTGATCTTGCTTAAGTACAGATAACCTTTCACCTGGCCCCAAACTAATAGACCCACGTGTTGCATCTAAATCTTTCGATATTAACCTTAAAAAGGTAGATTTCCCTGCTCCATTTGCTCCTATAACACCATAACAATTCCCTTGTGTAAATTTCAGGTTAACATCCTGAAATAAGAATCGTTTCCCAAATTGCATTGCCAAATTAGATACTGTAATCATCTGATTATTAGAATTAAAAATCCGTAAAATAGTTTATAATAAAGGCTGGCAAAAGTACATATTAAATTGATAAAACAAACAGATTTTTAAGTTATTATTACCAATCAAGAACTTCTTTATCCATTATACTATAAAAGCTTCCTGCTGGTAAATCAGGATTTTGAGTAACCCAATGATACATTTCTAAAGCAGCCTCTTGTGGTTCTGTATCAGCATCGGGTGGGGCAACATCAGTTTTTAAATTTCCCGGATGAATAGCATATATTTTTATATTGGTATCTTTTAATTCCTGATTTAAACATACCGTTAGCATATTTTGAGCTGCTTTCGCTACCTGATATGGGATTAAAATTCGATATGCACCTGAATTAATTTTATTGATTGATCCTTTGCGGGAGCTAATATTAATTATCAATGGATTTTCAGAATTTCTCAAAAACGGAAGGCAGGTTTTAATAATCCTAAATGTACCACTAACATGTACTTTAAAATGCTCATCCAAATAATCAGAATAAACATTTTCAATACCAAAACATTTGATGGCATTACCGGCATTATTAATCAATAAATCTATCTTTCCAGTATTTTTATTGACAACCTCATTTATTGACTCAATTACATGATCGGATGTAATATCGCCTTGTATTGGATGACATAATTCAGGATGTTGAGTAACAACATCAGATATAGTTGTAATATCTCTTGCTAAAGCATAAACATGCCATGAATTTTGAAGGAATACATTTAACATTGCATGTCCAAAACCTTTGCTAGTACCGGTAATTAATACTGATTTCATAAACTGTTATCATCAATTGTTGTGCTAATATAATGCTTTATTGGCTTATATTAATACTTTATATCTATGGCAGGCATAGTTCCATTTTTCCATTTAACCGGAATCACTAATAATCCTTTATCATCATTCCATTCAAAAGTAGATTTCTTCGAATCAATCGTGACTTTATCAGGCTTATTATCCAGATTATGTACTATTAAACTTATTGTACGATCTGTTGAGTAATAATTTTCACCAACTTCAGCGTTAAATTCAATATTTAATAATCCTTTCTTTATGGTACTAGTAAAGTTCAGAATCTCATATTGTCCTTTTTCAAATGCATCTGGAGTAATTCCATCATCATCGTATAGCTTTCCACTACTTTTCTGTACTGATGCATCAAAATAAAAATGCAGATCCATATTTTCGGTATTATAATCTTCTGTAGTTTGAATTGGTTTAATCATAGGAATAAACGATCCTCCTTTTACAAACACAGGTATATGATCTTCAACTATATCAACCATTTTTAAACTTCCACCTTCATAAACATCATCGGTATAAAAATCAATCCAGTTAGCATTTGAAGGAAAATAAATCTCTTTTTGTTTTTCCCCTGCATTAACCACAGGAGAAACTAAGAAATTATTTCCCCACATATAAGTATTCGAAATCTTTATGAGTTCATCTTTTTCCGGCTCATTAAAAAACAATGGACGCATTAAAGGAATTCCTGTTCGACTGTTATCAAAAGCAATGGTATAGATGTAAGGTAATAAGCTATAACGCATTTCTATTGATTGTCGCGCTAAAGACTTTGTTTTCTCATCATGGAATACCGGTTCGGCAGGAATATGTTCCTGCGCATGAGGACGAAATATTGGTTGATAAATTCCATACTGTAACCATCGAGTATAAAGTTCAGAATCAAATTCTTCTCCTCCAGCAAATCCTCCTAAATCAGAATGCATATATCCTATTCCCTGCATACCCATCTGTAATGAAATTTCCATTTGTGGCTTTAAACCTCCCCAACTGCGACTAACATCTCCTGTCCATGGTATGATACCATATCGTTGCGAACCAGAATAACCTGCACGCATTAAAATAAATGGTCGTTGCTCTGGAAAATCTTTCTGATAACCTTCAAAAATTAATCGTGTCCAATCGTGTCCATAAATATTATGCACTTCATCGGCACTACCAACAACATGCTGAGCCTCTGAAGGATGAACTTCAGGTTCTCCAAGGTCGCCCCACCAACCTCCTACACCCATATTGGTAAAATCTTTATAAATATTCCAAAACCATTCTTGTGTTTGTGTTTTATAAATATCTAGTAAGCCAGTATTCCCAAAATAAAAATCATAAGTAAAAGGCGCTCCTAATGAATCTGTTACTACTAATTCTTTTTCTGTAACCTCATTCCAACGATTCGATGTTGTTAAGATAAATGGCTCAGTAACCAAGATTGTTTTTACTCCCTTTGAGTTAAAATAGTCAATCATTTCTTTTGGTGTTGGAAATGAATCTTTTAAAAATTCCAGATTCCCCATATGTCCAAAAATCTCAGCTCCAAACCAATAAATATCAATAATAACAGCATCGAGAGAAATAAAATCTTCAAAAAATCTGTTCACCGTTTCGCGAGTTTCTTTTTCGGAATGATATCCAAATCGACTGGAAAAATTGCCAAAAGCCCACCGTGGTGGCAAAGGTTGTTTTCCTGTAAGATCTGTATACTGATCGATTAAATCGGGCCAGGAATCACCAACAATTACCTGGTAAGTTTTACGACCACTAATGGTTTCATAACGTAATGTATTTGTATGTTCACTATCTAAATCTAAATATCCGATTGGAGCATTATCGAAATGAATAGCATACATTTTAGATGATAACACCAAAGGCATTGTAAAATTCATCAACTCAGAATGTGTGGTATAACCATAATGTGCCCGATTATATAACTGCAACCTGTTTCCTCGTCGATCCATCCCAAGAACTCTTGCTCCTCCTCCAAAAAGTTTCTCCGACTTATCCAAATCAAAGCTTAATGTTTCGTACTCATCTCCATGATAATATCCCTCCTTTTCAGAGGTTATTATGTTATCCTTATACACGTATGTAATATCAAAAGGGTTTTTCTGAATAATTACTTTAATTCCTTTTGTTTGGTATTCGATGGTATTATTATTTTCAACGACCGTTTTTTCAATATTTTGCGGAATTAAAACAACTGCATGTGAATTTGGATTAAATTCTTCACCCTTAGGAATAAATGAAGTCTCAATTAATTTATCATTATATGGCTTTATAATGTATTTTCCATCATTTGTAAAGATCTCTATAAAATCCTTATTTTCATTAAATTGAAGGTAGTTTCTATTTACATCTTGGGCCGATGTTGTTAAAATTGCTAATGCATAAATCAGCAACACAAGTATTTGTTTCTTCATTATCCGTTTAATTAATCCGTAATAAAACCTTGAAGATAGCAATATATCAAATAAATACAGCAATTATTTAATAGAAGATTTTATGATAAAAATGATGAATTTTAAGCAATTACTAAATGCAAACGTTTGCAGAATTCGTTTAAAACAATAATAACAATATGTTATTAATTACACGCAAAGCATAAAAAAAAGGGTGATAAATCCACCCCTTTCTTAATGAATTGGTTCTTTTATTTCTCTATCAATATTTTAACTATTGAATTTTGTGATTTAATAAAATACACCCCACTATTTAGATTTCCTAAATCTAAAATAGTTTTATCAGAATCAACTTTTTTATGAACCAATTTATTTCCAATAATATCAAAAAGTATAAGGTCATCTCCATTATTTATCCCACTTACTATAATAAAATTAACCGCTGGATTTGGATATACTTTTATGTTAGATTTTGTAACATGGCCAACAGAGGTTGCAAGTTCTGTTGTTACGTTTAAAGTACTACTTGCTGCCGATGCTTTATGAGTTGCTGTTTCTGCATATCGTTGTGTTAAACTATAAGTAGTTTCGGCACTTAAACCTGTAAATTCAGCAGACGATTGCCATTCGCCAGCATCAATTGCATATTCGTAACCTTCAACAACATTAAGTGTGATATTATTGTGTGTTTTACTCTCTAAAGTTGGCGCTACAGGAGCATCCTGATCAGCTTTTTCAATAGCAGCTGTTCCTGTACTTGAAATGCTTCCTGTTTCAACAGAGCTGGTAACCTCAACCGAAATACTTTTAGTAATATCTTGCTCTACTAATGTATAAGTATTAGAAGTTGCTCCGTTAATTGCTTCATCATTTCGTTTCCACTGATAACTTAATGTACCTGTATTGTTGGTTTCGGTAACTGCTACTGTTAACTCTTCGTCAAATTGAAGTGTTCCGGTTACAGTTACTGTTCCTGTTAGTTTTTTATCTGTTGTAAGATTTAAAGCATCACTTGCTGCAGATGCTTTATGACTTGCTGTTTCTGCATAACGTTGTGTTAAACTATAAGTAGTTTCGGCAGTTAAGCCTGTAAACTCTACTGATAATTGCCATGCGCCACCATCAATAGCATATTCGCATCCCTCAACAACATTAAGTGTAATATTATTGTGTGTTTTGCTCGCTAAAGTTGGTGCTACAGGAACTTCCTGATCGGCTTTTTCGATAGCTGCTGTTCCTGTACTTGAAATGCTTCCTATCTGATCTGAGCTTGTTACTTCAACCGAAATTGATTTAGTAATATCAGCTTCAACCAAAGTATAAGTACTGGTATTCGCACCGCTAATTTCTGAATCGTCTCGTTTCCATTGGTAATTCAATGTTCCGGTGTTGTTAGTTTCGGTTACAGCAACTGATAATTCTTCTCCAAATTGTAACGTTCCGGTAATTGAGGCATTTCCAGTTAACTGTTGATACTGTAGAACTATATCCTGTTCCATATCAAAACTTGTAATAATTACTGAATCTGAATATTCTTCAAAGCCTTCATGGGATATCGTAAAATGATATGTTGCAGGAGCTAAATCTAATATTTCAGCATATCCATTTGCATCTGTATTCAAAGTACTTACATTCTCTATCTGCACCTCCACATTTTCAATAGAAGTGTTTCCCTCCGAAACATTGAAACTAATTGCATAACCAGACATCTCTTCAATATTCTGAAATAAACCCCAATCTGCATGAGTTTGATATGCATTTAATGAACCTTTCGGCACCATCAGCAAATTACTATTATAAGATGTACTTGTAAAAACTTGTGATTCTAATTCTGGTGGAGTAGGATTATGACATATAAGCGTATCAAAATAACTACTGTAAAAAGCTTTAGTTAATAAAATTTTTATTGTGAAGGGTAAAACTATTTTATCAAAATCACCACTTGAAAATGACCTTACTCCAATAGTTTCTAAAGAATCATTAATTACAATTGGTATTTCGATATCCCTTTCATAATAGTAATAAAAACAATATTGCTCAATCTCTTTTGCAGATTCTATTAATTCATGAGCGTCTTCTTCTTTAGCAAAAGGATAACGAATCAGTTTTGTTTTATCTTTATTATATAAAACTCCATCTACATCGCAATACATTGGATTATTCTCATCTACATCAAAAGCAATTAAGCTATCACAAGCTCTAAATGCTAAAGCGCTAATATCAGTTAAACTAGCAGGGATATTTATGTACTTTAATGCACTTCGGTCGAAATTGGATGTATTCATCTTTGTAACCGAATTAGGTACAATAACTTCTTCTACTTTAGCAAAAGCAAAAGCACTAACGAAAATTTCAGTTACAGTACCGGGAATAGCATAAGTACCAGTCAATCCGGGAGGGAAATAAACTAAAGTTGCTTTATCAATAGTAAACAATACATTATTTTCAACAGCAAAATGAGTGTTAGATGAACTTATGGTAAGGTTTTCCAAATTATATAATTTATAAAACGATGTTGATGAAATTGTTTCAAAAGAACTTCCTATATGTATGGAAGTTAAGGAATCAATCTCTGCAATTGCAACATTACTTAACTCAGTAACATTATCAGGGATTGTAAGGTGTTTAATTTTTGTGTAATCGAGACAAAACTTAGAAATATATGTTATCGAATTGGGTAAAATAATACTTTGTAAAGTAGTTTTATTTCTAAAAGCTTCCTGCGGAAAACTATTGGCAGCATACACAATATTTCCAACACCAGGACCTTCGGTACCAGTATAAGCAACAATGTTAACACCAGTTAGATCAACACTATCCAATAAAGGCATTTCATCACGCATGGTTTTAATATCACGAGCATCGATATTTCCTGTTACTGTTAAATATGTTACGGTAGTCAACTCACCAGATGTAAGTTCAGTAGCAAGAGTACCTGCTGTAGTTAAATCAATTGTTTTATGTTCGCCTGCTATTGTTTCAAAACTTGCAAATAGCTGTATTAAAACAATACTTATACTGAGTAAAAAAGTTTTCATATGATTATAATTTTGTTATTAATGTTATTTGTTGATTTTAAGCGAAGTAATGGTTCTCTAAATGAAAACCATTACTTACTTTGTTTATATTTATCTTTTAATAATTCTTACTGTTTTATTTCCTGCTTTTATAAAATAAATACCACTGCTTATAGAACTTAAATCTAATTGTTCTTTTGTAGACTGTACTTTTCTATGAATCACTTTATTTCCAATAAGATCAAACAACATTAAGTCTTCGCCTTCGCTAACTCCACTTACTACAATGTAATTCACTGCAGGATTTGGATAAGCTTTAATGTTTACTTTATTAACATCATCGATAGCTGTTGCAAGCTTTAACACAACATCTAAATTCACATCTTGATCTTCTATAGTTACAGATGATGCATGCTCTATAAATCCTTGCGCAGTAATACTGTAATCGTATGTTCCAGGTAGAATATTTTCAATAACTGAGGTGCCATTATCGTTAACTGTATATTCTGTACCATCAAATATAACAATCAGATTAGTTAATGATTTTGTTTCACCACTAATATTAAAAGTAACAGAGTAGCTTTCTGCTGGTTCTTCATCAGTAGTAACCAATAACATTTCACTTGCTGCTGATGCTTTATGTGTAGTTGTTTCAACATAACGCTGTGTTAAACTATAGCTAGTAGCAGCACTTAATCCTGTAAACTCTACCGACGATTGCCATGTTCCTGCATCAATTGCATATTCGCATCCTTCAACAGCATTTAAAATAATACTATTGTGTGTTTTACTTGCCAATGTTGGTATTGCAGGAGCTACCTGATCGGCTTTTTCGATAGCTGCTGTTCCTGTACTTGAAATACTTCCTGTTTCTACAGAACTACTCACTTCAACAGAAATAGATTTAAAAATATCAGCTTCTGCTAATGTATATGAAGTAGAAGTTGCTCCACTAATATTTGAGCCATCGTGTTTCCACTGATAACTTAAGGTTCCGGTATTGTTGGTTTCGCTTACTGTAGCTGTTAATTCTTTGCCATATTGTAAACTTCCAGAAATAGTAACTGTACCTGTTAAAGCATTTGCTGGAGCTGTTTCGGTCTCAACATTTAAAACACTACTTGCTGCTGATGCTTTATGTGTATTTGTTTCAACATAACGCTGTGTTAAACTATAGCTTGTTGCTGAATTTAAACCTGTAAATTCTACAGACGATTGCCATGTTCCTGCATCAATTGCATATTCGCATCCTTCAACAGCATTTAAAGTAATGCTATTGTGTGTTTTACTTGCTAAGCTTGGTGCTACTGGAGCTACCTGATCGGCTTTTTCGATAGCGGCTGTTCCTGTACTTGAGATTGTTCCTGTTTGAACTGAACTTGTTACTTCTACAGAAATAGATTTAAAAATATCAGCTTCTGCTAATGTATATGAAGTAGAAGTTGCTCCACTAATATTTGAGCCATCGCGTTTCCACTGATAACTTAAGGTTCCGGTATTGTTGGTTTCGCTTACAGCAAGTGTTAGCTCTTCGCCAAATTGCAAGGTTCCATTAATGATAACAGTTCCGGTAAGGGCTGGGCGAACTAACTCAACATTTTCAACCACATTTGAGTTAGAAACACTAACTGAACAGCTATAGTCTTCATAACCATCAGCTGAAATCCAGAATCCATAAGTTGTTGGGTACAAATTAAGATATACTACCTGTCCATTCTCATCTGTATATTTTGTGCCCGTATTTTCTAACTGCACTTGTGCGTTTTCGACCGGATTTACACCGTCAGTGACAAAAATAGTTACAGAAAAAGTTGTTGGTTGATCTTCATCAGTTGTCACACTAAACGAATCACTCGCTTGAGATGCATTATGCGTAGTCGTTTCTGCCAAACGTTGAAAACAATTATATTCTGTTTCAGGTAATAATTCGCTAAATCCAGCAGATGTTTGCCATGGTAAATCGTCCATATTTACAGTCGACATTGCATCCACAATGGCATATTCGCAATTTTCAACTACATTTAATGTAATGCTATTGTGTGTTTTACTTGCCAGGCTTGGCGCTGCTGGAGCTGCTTTATCTGCTTTTTCGATAGCTGCTGTTCCTGTACTTGAAATACTTCCGGTTTCTACAGAACTACTCACTTCAACAGAAATAGATTTAGAAATATCTGATTCTGATAAGGTATATGAACTTGAACTTGCTCCACTAATGCTTGAACCATCGCGTTTCCATTGGTAACTTAAGGTTCCTGTATTGTTGGTTTCGCTTACTTCAGCTGTTAATTCTTCGCCATATTGTAAGTTTCCACTAATAGTAACTGTTCCTGTTAAAGCATTTATAGGTTCTTCGTCTGTTGCAATACTTGTAATTCCACTCCATGGTGAAGTCTTATGTGTTGCTGTTTCCACATAGCGTTGTTGGAAATCATAGCCCGTATTGGCTACTAGATTTGTAAATTCTGGTGAACTTTGGCGAGTCCCTAATTCTAGCGATTCGTAATACTCACAACCTTCAACTGCTGTTAGAGTAATGCTGTTGTGTGTTTTACTTGCTAAACTTGGAGCTGCTGGAGCTGCTTTATCTGCTTTTTCGATAGCGGCTGTTCCTACACTCGAAATTGTTCCTGTTTCTACAGAACTTGTTACATCTACCGAAATAGATTTCGTAATATCTGATTCTGATAATGTATAAGTTTCTGAAGTAGCTCCACTAATAGATAACCCATCGCGTTTCCACTGATAACTTAAGGTTCCTGTATTATTAGTTTCGCTTACAGAAGCTGTTAATTCTTCGCCATATTGTAGGGTTCCACTAATAGTAACTGTTCCGGTTAAAGCAGCCGATGTTGATTCTTCTAGCACTAAAGTAACCGCATGATTAATATTTGTAATTGTTTTATTCCCTGCTTCTGAATCATAACCTGTAACAAATATTACATAATCAAAGCGTCCCGACAATAGGTCGTTAATGCTAATTACACCGTTCGCATCTGTAGTATATTCAGTGTTATTTACTCGAACAATAGTATTTACTAATGGTTCAGGATTACTTCCGGTTTTCAAAGTAAAGGTTAAAGTTGCTTTAGGCACTTCATAAACTAATGCAGGAGAAGCAGGACTTGCCGCATAACTATCTGGTCCTATCACTTGTCCTTTATTTCTTTTGTAAAAACGAACGGTTGTTCCTGGAGTTAAACCACTAATATTTGTAGGATTATAGGTCCACCCGTCATATGAACATACCGGCGATTCATCTTCTTTAAATGTATATTGAAAATCATGATTCGAAGAATTGAATCCCTCAGGATTTACTAAGGCAACTCGTCCTAAGTACGGACCTTCAGAAAAAATTTCTGGTGCACTAGTAGGAGCAGGAAGTCCTGCTATATCAGTAATATTAATTGTTTCACTAATAATTGATCCGCTTTGAACACTGCTAGTAACTTCTAAATAACAATTTCCAATCTCCACTGCTGGAGTTATTGATGCAGAACTTACACCGCCGTAAGTTGAAGAAAACGGAACTGAACTTCCATCGGCTTTTTTCCATGCATATGAAAGGTCACTTAACTCAGATGTTGATTCAGGGTCAAGGGTTACTGTCCCTACAATGGTTGCCGGATTGTCGCAATCGGTACTTAAGGCAATGGTTCCACTTAAGCTTGTGCCCTCTTCGTCAGTAGTAGCCTCTACGTAGCCTAATGCCGGAGATGGCTGATGAGTAGACGTTGCCTGGTAGCGGTAATAAATACGATAGGTTGTACTTGGTTGCATAGCCTCACTGCCATTATAAGTAGTAAGTTGCGTTTCACTCTGATAGCTTACGTCATCAGCGGTTCCATTTGTGGTTGTAGCTCCGTATTCTACATTATAATTTGCACTACTTACCGTAACGCTATTTTCACCGGTAAAATCGACATTAACCTGCGCTGTAAGCGATCCATTATATGGAAATTTTTCGATAGGTCCATAACTGGAACTAGTTATACTTCCGGTTTCAAATGAACTGGAAACTATAACCATAATATTCTTATTAATATCTTCTTGAACCAATGTATAACTAGCTGCATCATATTGATGCAGTTGTTCATTTTTAATCATTATGCCATTGCGTTTCCATAGGTAACTAAACGTTCCGCTATTGTTAGTATTACTTACAACAGCTGTTAATTCAGACCCGGCTTCAAGAGTTCCATTTATTGTTACATCCCCTTCGAGAGGTTCGCGATAAATAATGCTTATATTATGAGTTGCATCAAAGTAGCCATCGTCTGATCTAAAGCGTATAGAGATAGGCTTAAAATCAGCCGTAGGAGTAAATGTCCATATGCCATCGGTAATAGTTCCTATATCGACCCAACCGGATTCCGAAGGTCTTTGCGCTGTATAAGTTATCGTATAATTATGTCCACGATAATTATGTGAAAATACAGTATCTAAATCAATTAAAACCGCTGTATTAACAAGTGCAGTAGTTGATGTAGAAGAAGTTGCCACATAAGGTCCTCCATAATCTTCTCCATTGATAACAGTACCATGAGCTGCATACAAATGTCCACCACCTACAATAGTATATATTCCATTTTTATAAGGATCAACTGTAGCAGCATTTAAAATCCAATCTATATCACCTGATTGATATCCATCAAATGTTAAATTATCGTAGTTTATATTCACTCTACTAAGCGTACTATTATTTTTAAATGCATATCTGGCTAAGGTATTTACGTAACTTGGAATGGTAAAAGTTGAACTTCCACCTGAACGTGGATACGTGTGCAGCGTAGATTTTGAAGAACCTTCATATAATATCCCACTTACAATCGGATAATTTGAGGAACTAGATGTTATTGTTGTAACTTTATCACCAAGATCGGAAAGATCAGTAACAGAAGAAGGGATATGTACTGTCTGTAATCTATTTAACAAACCAATATTCAACTCTTCTACTCCATTATTTATGGTTAATGAGGTAACGTTTGGAAAGTTCAATGTCGTAACAATTCTTACATTCGAAGGAATAGTAAGTGTTTGAACGTGGGTATTTTCATTAGATAAGATTCGGATTTCTCTAACCGTTCTAACATCGGGAACCACTCCGCCTATATAGCCTACAATCATAGACCCCGGAATACTTACCGTGCTTGAAGTTCCATTATAACCAATAATCCTTACTGCATCGGGATAGTCTTCATATTGCCCCATGATTTCGTACTCCCAATCACCATTGGTATCTGCCTTTGCCTGAAACGACAAACTAGTAAAAATCGCAAATGCAACTAGCATCAGCGATTTTTTAAAACTTAAATGTAAAATTTGTTTCATAATAGTTAAAATTAATTGGTTTTGAACCAAAGATACTTGTGCTTTTTGTGCTTAAATTGGCAAATGATTATTTGCTGGATATGAATGATTATTCGCTAATATCTAGTTCTTAATAAAAAAAGCTGTCTTAAATAAAGACAGCTTTAGTACCAACCAATTTTAACCAGGTTAAATATGGTAATTGTCGTTGGTTTATATTTTAAATATACCAACACATCAAAAATAGATTACATCTTTAGATTTATTTCAGCAAATGATTATTTGCAGCATATGGATGATTATTTGCCTTAAATAAGGGAAAGCAACTTTATTTATTGGCTACTATATTATTACAAATCCAAACAGTATCATATTGAGCCTATCTGAATATTTAATAATTAAAACAAATATTCTTCGACAAGCTCAGAATGACAACTATAAAAACTTTGTATAGTCAGGGTTTAATGCTGGGGTTTAACGTAGGTAATTAAGGACTTTAAAAAAAATAGTCACGGCGTGAGTCTTTAATTTATTATAGCAATAGTCTAAATAACCTTAGATGTTCCATTTTAGAAACTCACACCGTGACTTATAAAGAAATTGAGTTTAAGCTTTATAATTTTTGATGGCTTCCAGTAATTTTTCTTTTTTACGGGTACTAATAGGAATCATTTGTTTATTGGTAAGAATAATACTACCGCCATCGCGCTTATTGTATTTTTTAACAAATTTCAGATTTACCAAATGCGACTGATGTGATCTAAAAAAGCCTGGTCCATCTAGCATATCGGCATATTCTTTTAAGGGCTTGCTTACTGTTATTTTGGTTTCATCGTTTAAGAAAATATGCGAATAGTTGGCATCGGCTTCTATTCTAACAATCTCATCGGGACTAACAAAATGAATATTATCGGCAGTAGTTATGGCTATGCGCAAATCTTCGGGCTTATCGATTTCGTTTAACAAATTTTCGAGCTTTTGGTTGCGCAGTTTCTCTTTCTGACTAACACCTGCTTTATTAACTGCCAGAAGAAGTTCCTCTGCATCGAGTGGTTTAACCAGATAATCTAAGGCATTATATTTAATAGCCTTTACTGCATGTTCGGAAAAACCGGTAATAAAAATAACCATAAACGAAACCGGCATTAACTCGCTAAGCAAATCGAAACCGGTCCCATCGGGCATATCTACATCGAGTAAAACTAAATCGGGATTGTGTTCTTTTATTTTGCTTATCCCCTGCTGAACATTTTCGGCTGTAGCTACTAATTCAATATTGTCGCAATACGTATTAACAATATTTATAGTATTTTTTCGTGCATCCAGCTCATCATCAACAATTACGGTTCTTAGCATAGAATTATTTTTAAATCGGGATCGAGAAAATTACCTTTGTCCCTTGTTTTCCTTCTGTTTTTAAATCAACAACTTTAAAGATAATATTATTTTTTCTCTTTTTATTTAAAATTTCTAAACGTTCTTTGGTAATTTGCATTGCATACGAAATATGCTCTTTTTTCTTATGTTTAGATAAAGTATTTTCTATCCCCACCCCATTATCGATAATCTCGCATTGTAAAGCATCTAAATCATCCAATAAAAACCTGATATTTATACTATTGTTCTTTTGATCATGAAACGCATGCTTAATTGCATTTTCGATAAAAGGCTGTATTAGCATTGGTGGTATATCAATATCTTCCTTATCAATATCGTCGCTTACTTCAATGTTATAAGTTAATGTTTCTTTAAATCTTAACTGTTCTAGATTCAGATAGTTCTCTAATGTTTCAATTTCCTGCTCTAAACTGGTATAATCGTTTCTGGTAGACTGTAAAATATTTCGCATCAACTTAGAGAAACGCAATAAGAAACTACTGGCCTCTTTCGGTTTATTATCAAGAATAAAACTATTTACCGAGTTTAAAGAATTAAAAATAAAATGTGGATTCATTTGCGAACGTAGCAATCTATTATTCATGTTGGCAAGTTTATTATTTGCTTTTACTCTATTTTGCCTGGCAACAAGTAAAATTCCAAATATCCCCGAAGCTAAAAGAGTTAAAACAATTAAAAAGTTACGTGTTTTTTTCTGAGATTGCAGCTTATCAATTTCTTTTTCGTTTTGTAAATGAATAATTTGTTGTTCTTTTTTCTCGGTTTCGTACTTCACTTGTAACTCTTCAATCTTACCTGCAACTTCAGAGTTCATTAAAGTATCCGATAATTGATATGCTAAATCCTTGTACTCATATGCTTTCAAAAAATTGTTTGTTGTTGCATAAAACTCACTCATACTATTGTACAGATTTAACATTTCAGGTTTTAAATTGCTAGTTTGCACCAAATCTAAAGCCTCGTTAAAGTGGTATTCGGCTTTTTTATATTGTTTAATATCTTTATAATTACCTGCCAAATTAATGTTTGTATTAATTAAGCCTTTTGTTCTATTCAGTTCTTTATTTAATTTATATGCTCTTTTTAAGAGTACTATGGCCGACTCATGTTTCTTTTGGAAGTTATATATAGCAGCAATATTGGAGTACAAAATAGCTTTTAGCGTTTTATCATCTAACTGTTTAGCATAAATAAGAGCTTTATTGTAGTAAATTAAAGCACTGTCTTTTTCCATTTGGCTACTATAATTAACTCCCATATTAATATATATGTTAATCAGTCCCTTATAATCATTAAGCTCTTCTTTTATTTCTTTCTCCTGAAGGTAGTATTTATTACTTAAATCAATATTCCCTGCAACAGCATAACATTGTGCCAAATTACCTAATGCCTGTGCTTCATTAAATTTCGATTCGCTTTTTTGAGCAATCTCCAGTGCTTCAATTAAATATTCGGTAGCTTTTATGTAATCGCCTGTTTTCTTATAAGCTGCCCCTAAGTTATTTAAACTTGCAGATATGATATTGGAATAGTCAATCTCCTTTGCCAACTTAAGCGCTTGTTGGTAATATTCTATTGCTTTAGTAGTATTACCTTCACGATAATAGGTCGCTCCTATGCTATTAATATTTTTTGATTGCGATTTAAAATCTTCTAATTCAATATTTACTTCAATAGCTTGATTTAATGCTTCGACAGCTTCTTCGTATTTATCCGCTCTTGAAAAAGCAACTCCTTTAAATCGGTAAAATTTCGCTAATGTATCTTTAACATCCAATTCTACCGCTAATTCAATGCCCTTATTAGCAAAATACTCTGCCGAATCGTATTGATGAGTTTTATTTAAATGATAAACAGATTGTTTGTAATAGTCATTCAATTGACTTTTCGTTTGAGTATATACATTAATTGTAATTATCAATAATACAATAAAAGCTAAATTGGATTTCATTCGTTTTTATTTAATGCTTTATAAATGTATAAAAAATCGAACCATATACTAAATTGTACTCATAATTTATTTAAGATCGCTTACTCAATAATAGCATCATATATTACCTGCTGAATGTCTGTTCTCACATCCATTTTAAGTAGTTTATTATTATCCTGATCGGGGTGAATACGATTGGATAAGAAAATATAAACAATTTGTTCTTCGGGATCGGCCCAAGCAATGGTACCTGTAAATCCTGAGTGTCCAAAACTTTTGCCTGAAACACATTGACATGTTGGCCCCAATTTGCTATAATCCATTTGTGGTTTATCAAAACCTAAAGCACGTCTATTATCCAAATCTAAAAATGGACTTGTTGTAAATAAATTTACTGTTATAGTATCAAAATACCTTGTTCCACCATATTCGCCACCATTTAAATACATTTGCATAAGTTTAGCTAAATCACCAGCAGTTGAGAAAATTCCGGCATGCCCACAAACACCTCCCAGCATTGCTGCTCCCGGATCGTGCACATATCCATGTAATAATTGCTTACGAAATACCATATCGTTTTCTGATGGTACAATCTCGCTTTTTTCAAACTTTTCTAAAGGTAAATAACTTGTTCTGTATGCTCCTAATTCATTGTAAAAAACAGAATCAACATAATCCTGAAAAGTTGAATTTGTTATATTTTCTATGATTTTGTAAAAGTAGTAGTATCCTAAATCGCTGTAACGATAGGCTTTTGTTTCTATTAAATTGGATTGTCTTATTTTATCAAAGATAGTATCCCTATATGAATCTAAAATATAAAAATCAGAGGCTATTTTGGTCGAATATCCTTCTTTTGGATAATAACTATAAATTCCATCTTTAAACTTAAAATTTTTAGCCATATAGGCATGATTTCCTATTTTATATGGAAAGTCTTCGGTGTATTTATTATTTAATAAATCCTGATCAGGGAATATTGTTTCCAGTGTTGAATAATAAAATGGAATCCATCCGTTTAAACGTGCCTGATGCGTTAAAATATCTTTGATATTTAAATCTCCTTTATTTGTTGTATCCAGTTCAGGAATGTAATCAGAAAGTTTGCTATCAATAGAAAACAAACTATCCTCGTATAATTTCATCAGAGATGGAATAGTTGCAGCAATCTTTGTAATTGATGCAATGTCGTAAATATCATTCTCCTGTACAGGATTATTCTTCATATATGTATGGTAACCAAAGGCTTTGTCGTAAAAAACTATACCGTTACGAGCAGCCAGAATCCTACATCCAGGAGTAGCCATACTATCCATTGCACTGTTAGCAATAGAATCTATTTTATATAGCTTTTCTGAAGAAATTCCTGCTTGTTCAGGGATTCCATATTGAAGTCTTATTTTTTTTTTAGTCTGTATTCCGGTTCCTGCAGGATAGTTTTCATTTATCCTAACCGGAAGTTTACCTGAAAATATGAATCCACCAAATATTGCCTGTGCAACAGCTGTTTGAACTTCTTTATTATCAGAATAAGCAACAATGACAGCATCTATATCTTTAATCGATTTAAAATTTCTTAAACTATACGGATTTGCAAAAGCACTAAATACAACCTTGGTATCATTAGCTAAACCTGCAATTTCATCTAAATGATTTAAGTTTACTTTATAATTCTTTGCTGGCCAATATGATGTATTATGAACACTTGTAAAAACTAAATCATAATCTTTAAGAAGGTTGAATAGTGAATCTTTTATACTTTCATCATATAAATAATGATCAACTTTAGCATACCTTGAAAGTGTATTTTGAAATTCAGTTATCTCCTCCGTATTAAAAGCCAGTGATGCAAACTTCTTACGTTTAAGTTTTTTAATTGGAAGTAAATCTTTATGGTTTTCTATTAAAGTTAACCCAGCATTTATTAAATCTCTTCGAGTTACTTCGTAAACCAACTTATTTAAATCATGATTCAACGATTCTTTTGAGATATAAGTTTCTGATTTGTTATATTGATTTAATCCAACTTTATATTTCGCTTCTAATACCTTTCTACAACTCTCATCAATTCTTTCTTTTGATATTTTCCCTTTGCGAACATATTTCTTAATTTTTGATATGGCTTTTGATACGCTAACAGGAAATAATAAAACATCGTTCCCAGCTTCAAGTGCTAAAGCTTCAATCTCACCAGGCTCATAATATTTAGTTGCACCTTTCATATTAAGGGCATCAGTAAATATTAAACCATTGAAATTCATTTCTTCCTTTAATAAATCTGTTACAACAGATTTAGTTAAAGTAGTTGGAGTATCTGCCTCTGTGCCAAGTTCCGGCACATTTAAGTGTGCTACCATAACCCCTTCAATACCTGCGTCAAATATTTGTTTAAAAGGGTTGAGTTCTATTGAATCCAGTCTTTGCCTATCATGATTAACTGAAGGTAAAGTATGATGAGAATCACTATCCGTATCGCCATGACCAGGAAAATGCTTTGCAGTACCAATAATACCAGCATCCTTCATCCCCTTCATATACATGATTCCTTTTTTTGCAACTAAATCAGGATCTTCGCCAAATGAACGAACATTGATTACGGGATTCAAAGGATTATTATTTACATCAACAACTGGAGCAAAATTGACATGAATTCCTATTCGTTTCATTTGCACTCCAATATCATATCCCATTTGATAAATTAATGAATCATCTTGTATAGCACCAATCATCATTTGTCGAGGATAACTAATGGTAGAATCTAATCGCATTCCTAAACCCCATTCTCCATCAATGGCAATTAATAATGGATTTTTTGATATAGACTGGTAATGATTTGTTAATTCAGCTTGTCTTCCTGGTCCACCCTGAAAAAATATCAATCCTCCAATTTTATATTTTTTAATGATATAAGAAATTTCATCAATATGTTGTTGATCTTTATTTGAATAAGCAGCTACCATAAACAACTGTCCTATCTTTTCATCTAAAGACATTTTATTCATCACAGAATCAACCCATTCAGACTGCTTATCAACAATTAAAGTATCTTGAGAAAAAATACCGGATGTAAATAGAATATTAAGACCAAATATTAATACAAGTGTTCTAAATTTTAGCATAAAAACCTGTTTTTCTTATGATTCAATTAAAATTATCATTCGCAAATACAACGATTCACAAATATAGTCTTTTGAAAACACAAGCTAAATAAAGTATTGTAAGAAGTTTAAAGAATTTATGAACACTTACAAAGTCTATAAAACAAAAATTGGTCTCAATTCATAAATTAAGACCAATTTCATATATCAATAATAATATTTTTATCGCTTTAAAAGAGTATAATTCTTAAATCCACCTAAATTCCTTCCTCCTAACAAGTTATTTTCTATCCATGTTAAGAATCTATATTTCAGATTTTCATGATCGTGTTTCTTTCTGGTCGGAGATGGTTTACCGGCAAATTGTAATTCGTCTTTCCAATCAAATTTAGCAATCCAATCTTTCATTACCTCAGGATGCGACTCTTTAAATGTTTGAAGTTGATTTAAAGGGCCATAATCGAAATTACAATACATGGTTTCCTTTTTTTGAGCTCCCTCTTCACCTTTATGAATGGTATCAAGAGCTTTCATTTTCTTTTTCATTAAAGAAGGTGGACGTACCCAACCATAATGATACACATCGGCATCAACCTTAGCAACTTTTAATTTATATGTTCCTGCCTGCTGACGATAATTAATTTCATCAAAATCAGGTATACGTCTAAAAGATTGAGCTGATTCCCATGAGTGTATTTCAGGATCATTTTTTACTATTCTTATTTCATGCTTGTACCAGTGATGTGAAAAATGATAATGATCATAATCACCCCAAAAATGCTTATATCTAAAAAGTAATCCTTCAACCTCCTTATCGTGTAAAAGCTCTTCGCATCTCTTTTTAATTACAGGTAAAAACTTCTCATGTATTACTTCATCTGCTTGTAAATAAAAAAGCCAATCGCCTGTACAATGTTTTTTTGCTATATCAGTTTGGTGAGCATTTTCCATCCCATTTGGATATTTATCTAAATCCCAAACAGTATCAATAATTTTAATTTTATCGCTACCAATACTTAATATTTCCTCTCGCGTTTTATCATCATCATCACCTTTCCCAAGAGCAACTATAAATTCATCAACAATTGGTAAAATAGACATTATAGCAGGCTTAATAGGATAATAAAGTTTATCCACGTTTTTGCCCATTGTAAAACCACTAATTTTCATTTAATCTTCTTTTATTGAAATGCAAACTTAATTATTTCAATTTGATATTTAATAATGATTAAATAAAATCCATAAAAAAAGCCTGCTATTAGCAGGCTCAAAAATGGTGATCTTTTTTATTTTAAATAATAATTGGTGCTTTCAAATATCTTATCGGCCGATTTAGCTATAAAACCACTATACAGTTCTCCATTTGGCTCCGGATAACGTTGCGCAAACTCATAATAACATCCCGGAATACTATATACTCCATCATTAAATTCAACATTAATATGATTTGCCATGATACTAGATTGTTGTAATAGTTCTTCTTTTGTTCCTTTTATTTCTCCACCCGACGAATTCATTAAAAATCCATTATCTTTTAAAAATTGATTTACCTTTTCAATGCTATCATATTTTTTTAAAGCATTAATGCTCACCGTAAAATGATTTGCTCTAAATCCATACACATAAACCCAGGCAGCATACTCCGATTCTTCTCTTAATTTAAGATAAGTCTCATAATCAGGAGTCCCCCAAATATTTCCTGCATAAATTAAATGTTCCGATTTAAGTTCATTTTTATCAATCCTATCCACAACTTTTTTAACAGTATTTTGCAAGTAATCACTAAAATCTTTAGTTTTTAACTGACTAATAAAAACTCTTGGTGCGTTTTTATCCAACTTATGTTCAAAATGTTTTGCAAACAAATGTTTTTCTTCAAATTCATATTGACCTTTTTCTTCATATCCATTATCCATAAAAACTTTAGATAATAATTCTATATTTATTCGTTTATCATCAAATGTTCGAAAGGCAATATGATCATTTAAAACATGTTCACCTTCAGTTGTAAATAAATCATATACTTTTTTTGCTGCAGGATTTTGACTTGTATAATCCGACCACAACTGATTTAATAATTCTTCTAAAGTCATATCAGGTATTTTTTTGTTTGTCTGATAAAACAATGTTTACTTAAGTATGTTCAAAACATAAAAAATTCTAACTTTAGTTTGTAATAAAAAATTGTTTTTTGTGTCAAAGGAATAATTTGATTTGGGAATTCCATATGAACGACAATATTTTACTTGATAAAATTGCTAATAAAGACGAAAGTGCATTTCAGATTTTCGTTGAAAAATATCATCAGTTAGTTTTAAATGTTTGCAATAATATTTTAAACAACTACGATGATGCTATGGATGTATCACAAGAAGTTTTTATTAAAATATATGAATCAATAAATAGCTTTAGAGGTGAAGCAAAAGTGACCACTTGGTTATACAGAATTTCTGTAAATAAATCCTTAAACTATTTACGTTCAAAAAAGAAAAATAAATGGTTTACAAGTTTAGATGTCTTGTTTAACGATACTAATAAATCATACGAACCAGAAGATAATGCATTAAAACCTGGTGAAGCAATTGAAAAAGATGAAAATAAAATTGCCTTGTATTTTGCATTGCGCCAATTGCCAGAAAAACAAAACATTGCACTGTCGCTGAATAATTTTGAAGATTTATCATATCAAGAAATATCAGAGATAATGAATATTTCCGTCTCTCAAGTTGGTGTTTTAATTAATAGAGGTAAAAAGAAATTAAAGAACATCTTAATTGATTACTATAAAAAGAATTAAGATTTTTGTAATAAATTCAATTTTCAAGTGTCTTAAAAATAAATCCTAAGATATGAAATGTAATAAAGTAACTAGATTATTATCAAAATATATTGATCAAGAATTATCAGCAGATGTAAATGATCAGATTAGAGTTCATTTGGATACATGTAAAAAATGTAAATCCATTTACAGTCGTGTTAAGGACTCAATGAAGCTTTTACAAGCTAAATCGGAAATTTCAGAACAAGCTTTTTATTACACTCGTTTGAAACAAAATATGGAAAATAAAATTCATACTGAAAATTCTTTTTTCAAGCTTGTTTTATCAAAAAAGATAATCCAGCCTGTTATTTATTTAAGTTCACTTATTCTAGCTGTTTATATTGGTATTTTAATTGGATCGGGATCTGTTACTCAAAACTCATATGCAGAGATCTCAAATAATGATGTAAATTACATTGAAACTTTCAAACAATACCAATATTTTGATGATTTAGATATTGAACCAATTGAAAATCTAATATTATCGGACAATAGTTCTGAAGAAAATTAGTTTAAATCATAATTGAACCTAATAAGCCATGGATACTAAAACAAAAAAAACATTACTCACAGTAACGATTATTGTTTTACTAATGATTAATATTTCAGCCTTAATAACCATTTTTTATAATAAAAATCTCAGAAATAAGGCATTCAAAGCAGAACAAGATCTGAAAACAGAGATGGAAATTAAAGGCATGAATCGTTTCATAAGTGAAGAGTTAAATTTAAGTGAAGAGCAATTTAGTCAGTTTCAAAAAGTGAATCAAGAAAATATGACAAAAACACATTTAATTGCATCTAAACTTAATGATAAAAGGAGAGAAATGATAAATGAAATTGCTAATAAAAATCCGAATCTTAAAAATTTAGATGCCATTGCCAAAGAGATTGGCGAACTACATTATGATTTAAAAAGAGCCACAATTCATCACTTTCTGGAACTAAAAGATATTTGTAATGAAGATCAACAAGAAAATCTGAATAGATTATTTTTTAAGATGATCTACGATTCTGAATTTGATCATGCTAGAAGAGGACGCAGAGGTAAAAACAGAGGTAGAAATCCAGATAACAGACAAAGACCAAATCGCTAATATAATTTAAAATAGAGGATAGTTTATAAGTTATCCTCCATTTTTTTATTTTGTTTTTATAAATCTCCGAACAACCTGTGCATTATCATTTTCATTCATCTTAATATAATAAACTCCTGATGGTAAATTTTGAGTATTTATCTTAAGAATATTATTTCCTTGTAATACCTTATCTACGATAACCGTTTCTCCAACACCATTGTATATTTTTACTTCTGAATCACTTGATAGTAATTGATTCAGTTTTAATGTTAATATATCATTTACTGGATTAGGATATACCTCAAAGAAAGCAACTGAATAATTCTCAGGACCATCATTAATAGAAGTGATCGTATTATATTCATTCGTATATGCCGTTTGATAAATATCCTTACTGTCCTCATCTTGAATAAATACTATGGTTACAAGACTGTCTGGTGTAACATTTTCAGGTAGTGACCATGTTTGATAAATATTCACAGAATCATTTACGAGCCAATCTCTTTCAACCAATACTCCTGCAGCATCAGGTAACATTGTTCTAAGTACATTATGATAAACTTCATCCTCATACACAATCGTTTTTTCTACAACTGCAACATAAACGTTCATGCTATAACCTGTCATTTCATCAAGAGCTTTTAAATTAGCTGAAACAATAAAGTTATTATCCTGAACATCTTGCTGAACATTAATATTAAATAAAGGATCCATTAATATTTGCTTATGAATATCAGCTTCTGTTAATTCATTAAATGTATAATCAAATTGTCTGTTTCCTCCATCAACAATTGAGTATGGTACAGACGAAACACCATAATACAATGCTCGAGCACTTGGTCCTGATGGATAAAATGAATTCAACTCATTGGCACCTGGGAATCCTGTATGGTAATTTAAAGTAATAACATCTAACGAATCCTTTTGAATATTGTTATGAACTTCTTCAAGTTTATTAATTGCATTATCATCAGTAATATTTGTAAAATTCTCAATTAATACCGTTCTTTTCCTTTCTCCCAACCAAATATTATCAAATCCAAAACCTTCACTTTCTGAATCACCATTTGATCCAAAAACTATCCTTAATCTAACTCCTGCTCTACCACTCAGTTGATCTAAACGATACATCGCTGTTTCCCAACCAAAAGTATTTTCTGTCCATCCATAAGGATTTCCTCCCGGCTTAGCACCAATTAAAGATGAATTAATCCAATTAACACCATCTCCAGGCACACCTAAAGTAGTCCACACTCCATCAAAATATTGAATTACTGCTCCATCTGATCCATCACTAATATCTTCTGTTATATCTAATTTAATCATTGGTCTTTCTAAACCACTAAAGTCAAAACAAGGACTTGTAACCATTCCTTGCTCTTCACTTGTATAATTACCAGTTAAGTTAGTAACAAATGCATTATTCCCCGATGCTGCATCATTTATGAAAACTCCTTCAGGTTCACCCCATTGCCATGAATTATTATACACTGTTCCTTCACCATCATCATAATCTTCTATTACCCAACCAGTAATATCAGGATGATCTTCAAAAGATTCAAAATAATCTCCATCACTAAGATCAATAGATGGTCTAACAGTTATCCAAGCTGTATCTGCATCTCTACCACAAGATTTTAAATACTCTTCGTAAATTATCTCATAAGCTCCTGATTGTGCATATCTATGAAATGGATTTGTTGGGTCAGAAATATCTGAATCACCAGCACCACCAAAGTTCCATTTAATACTATCAATATCATCAGGGTCGTTTCCTAATTCTAATTTAAACTCAACATATTCACCATAACATTCATTCGCAAAAGAAAAGTTAACTCCTGCTTTAGTTCCAATATAAAATATACTATCTACATCATTAGTACAACCATATTTACTATCAAGTTTTAAGTTCATAGTAATAAATTCTGGAGCATCTATTGTAAAAATTGGGTCAGGTCCAATGTATGGAGTACTTGATCCTAATACCGTCCAGGTCCATTTCACTACAGAATCTGAAGGAAATGATTCTGCTGAAAATCCTAACTGATCTTCATCTACAGCCATACATATCTCATTTGGATAAAATGCTACTCTTGGTGCATTATAAACTGTAGTGGTTTTACTAACTTCTCTTGTACATCCTGAATAATCTCTTTCATAAGTATATGTAATCGTTTGGTCTCCTTTCAACTCAAAAGAATTAAAACTCCAAGCATTACCATCTAGATTAACACCTGTTCCAGAAAATGTAACTTGTCCAACATCTCCAGTTGGTGTACTTGCCGTTAACAAATGTTCTTCATCAATGTTAGTACAATAACTTTCGTTCAAACCTGTAAAATATATTTCCCCTATAGAATCTATATCGATCTCTTCATAAACTTCGTAAGGTGTTGTATTATTTTTATACTTAAATACTAATTGATGAGTACCAGCAGTATAGTCCTGCGGATTAAATACCATTTGATTATCAACAGTTGTTATCGGATTATCATCAATATAAAAAGTTCCCGGACTATTATCTGTTGGAACAGGTGTTCCTGTAAATGTCACCGGCGATGATCCATAGTAACAAAATTGGAATTTTCCCGATGAACTTTCGATTGTCCCATCCGCTTTATTAACTGTAATATTTAATGTATCATCTTCAACACAACTATTGGCATTGGTATAAGTATAAATAATTATTCTGGATCCCAGATCATTCTCATTTGGATCTATAATTGCAGTTCCATCCTTATTATCATCAATAAATTCTAATGTTGAACTAAATTCTCCACCGGCATCGGCAGGAGACCCTATGATCGTAATTTCACCCTGATCAATATTAAATGTATTTTCTGTTCCCGGAGCAAAAGATACATCAGGTAATGAATTAATTGCAAAAGTCCTCTGGGTCGTATCGCTATAACAACCATTGGGTGAAGTGTAATAATAATCTAATGTATAATCTCCCGGAGCAAGCGAATCAGGATAAAAATATATTTTATTTGTATCGGAAGCATTTACTTTGTAATGATCTTCATCGCCTGAGAACATAAACGTTCCTACTCCTCCCAATGGAGAAAAGTTATAAGCTTCTACAAAAATGGTATCATAATTAGCACAATGATCAGGAATAGTCGTTAAAGAATAACTATCACTTACTGATTCAACTGTAAAGTTTAATGGTACTGAATCTAATATGGCATCATTATAGACATAATATAAGGTATGAGTACCCGCCGATAAGCCTTGAATATCGACTTTTACAGAATCCGTTTTTCCATCTATTTTAGATATAGCAGTAGGTTTCTCATGAAATACAATATCTCCATTAATAGGTTTATTAAGCACTCCTCCATATACAACAAAACTTGTATCATAATCGCATTGCCATTGATCTTCTTCATCATAGAAAAAGAAGTAAGCATCGGATTCAACAACTGTAAAATCCAGTGAAGCTGAATTTGAACATCCTGTTGTCGTATTGGTATAGGTATAGACTATTTCGTAAGGACCACCAACACCTGCTGATTCCGGAGAAAATGTGCTGTTAGAAGGAACAATTCCCGGTCCCGAATATACACCACCATCTGGAGCCCCTCCTTTTAATGTATCTGGATCGGCACTAACATTGTAAGTTAGCGTATGATTTGTAAAACTTACATCTGGTAATTTATTGATAGTAATCGAAAAGCTTTCCGGACTTGATATATTTTTAACATTTCCATGAGCATCCGTCACCTGTGTAATTTTATATATATCTGTTCCTCCTAAAGGATTATCTGTATTAACCGTATAAATATATGGTGAAGACATAATATTTTCTACAGTAACTAATGTTGAACAAGAATCAACAGTTACCTTCCAAGGTGCACTACCGGTTAATTGAAAAACAAGATCCACCGTTTCTCTATGACATACTGTTTTACTTCCTGATACTTTTGCTGTTGGCAGTACTGTATATATTGGATCATTACTTTGCGATATGGTTGTATCTTTAATATTACTTATATTTCCTGCTAAATCTTTTAACTGTAATCCACTCACTTCAATATCATCATCTGGTAAAATATCAGACATTGTCTCTGTTACTGTAAAAGTAAGATACAGACTATCTGGGTATGCATAAACAACTGGGTTAAAACCAAATCCTGCAACTTCGGCACCTGATATCAAAGTATAATTACTTGAATTTGGATCATTTTCGATATATACTATTAAAGTATCAATATCGTTCACTTTTTTAGGTACGTTAAGTAATTTAACGGAATCAATTTTAGGTGAATTTGCATCAATGTTAACACTAATATCCCCTACTTTTGCAGGGCTGCTTATGTTTCCTGCCGGATCTGCTACTGTAACATTTTCCAAATCAAAATCTAATGTCCTATTTTGATTCCCTTCTGTTACATTATAAATTCCAATATAAGTATCTCCTCCATCATTTGTAAACCAATTTAGCAACTCACCATTATAATCAACAGGATCTACTACTAATGTTGCATCTGCAGAATCAACATCTATTGTAAATGTAATATTATCACCAACAATTACAGTTCCACTCCTAGATTCTGAAACACTAACATCATTAACTACTGGTGTATGTGCATCAATTGTAACAACTACATCTGACCCATTCACAACATTGCTAATATTGCCAGCTGCGTCTTCCGCCGTTACTCCTGTTAGTTGTAAAGGTATGTTTCTATCGGCATCACCTTCTGTTACATTATAAGTACCTGTATAAATGTCCCCTGTTGCATCCGCTGTCCAATTAAGGTTTCTATTATTATATTGAGCAGGAAGAATCGTAAGTGGTTTTTCTGCAGTTTTAATATCAACAGTAAATTTTATTTGATCACCATCAACATATGTATCAGCAGTTATAGCATTTGATGTTACACTTAATATTTTTGGAGTATTGGCATCAATTGGGAATGTTATATCTCCTATTTTTGGATCGCTAACATTTCCTGCTTGATCTGTTAATGTAACATTAGTTAAATCATAATCAGCATCTCTATCCTGATCCCCTTCAGTTACAACATAAACTCCTTTGTAAGAACTTCCTAAATCTTCTGTTATCCAATTAAGATTTCTACCGTTAAAAGTAGAAGGACTAATTGTTAAATCTGCATCAGGAGTAGTTACATTGACAGTAAACTTTATGCTATCACCTACAAGCGATGTCACTGTTCCTGTCTCTTCTACATTCACACTACCTGATATCACAGGTTTTACAGCATAAACGCCTGGTGTATTTGAAGCATAAGTTGTTTTAAATGTATCACACTTATTCACTCCATCTGTTAATACAATTCGGATAGGCAGTGCTACCCCATCGTCTACTGTAAAATCACCAGATTCAACCTTATAATACACTTCATAATTTCCTTTTCCTAGTATATCAAGTGTTGATTTTACATCGACACTATTCACAGAAATGGTATCTGCTGAAAGTGCATTATCTGATGTATCTGCTACCTGAATTCTCACTTTAACACTATCTCCTATTGCTAAAGTTCCATTTTCAGGTATAAAAGTCACAGATACAATTTCAGGTTTATGTGCATCAATCCCAGGTGTACTGGCAGGTGGTGAGTTCCTATATTCAGGTCCCCTATTTAATCCTGTATCTAGCAAGGATATATAAACAGGAATTGAGTCAAGCTCAGCTATATCATCATCACCATCATTAACCGTATAAGTAACTTCAAATTCTTTATTTGAAACTGCAGTTATTGGAAGAGCATTCTTATTATTAATAAATATTGAAGCATCTGTATAGGTTATTGTATCTGAAACTTCAAATGTAACAGTAATTAATGAGCCTATTCCAACTGTACCAGATGAAGGATCAAAACTGATTACTTCAACTACAGGACCTGCCATGTCAATAGCTGGTGAGACCATTGTAGTATCTCTTAAATATTTTGAAGAATTATAATATGCCGTTATATTTCCACCCGGTGGTGTTTTATAGTATTTCAAATAAATACTTGAATCCGTATTATCATATAAATCACCACCAAGTCTATCATTTGTAAATCCGAGCCTTATATATTTATCATTAGCCGCATCTGAATTAGCAATATATTCTACTTTTGTAGAAAAAACATCACATTCAAACTGAGGGCTAAAACTTGAAAAATTAGAAACAAAAAAATCATCAAGATCTCCATTAAAATCATCGTCCTTAACAGGTTGATTAAATTCCACTTCCACTGCATTAGTCATCCCAGAAGCATTTGTATCAACTGCTACAACTTTCACTATAGTTAAAGTATCTGCATCTGCTCCAAATAAGTTTTCAAAAAGTAAGACTAAACCTATTATACATATTAGTTTAAATATTGTCTTCATAATTCAATAATTTACAATTCCATATCATTTAATTCGAATACAAATGGAATATTTACAATTCCCCCTCAGAGTTTACTTTAAGCAAATAAATCATTTCATTTCCTTCAGCACCAGAACTTCCAATCATAATAAAACCACCATCTGAAGTAGGCTCTATTGAGTTTATGGTCTGTCCATAACCTCCATATGTTAATGCATCACGGCCATCATCTTCGATATGACCGATTAAAATTTCTCCTTCACCATCAATCTTTAAAAAACCTGCTGCCATACCACTTGTTAGCTCAACATCACCTGCAATAACGTAACCCCCGTTCGATTTTATTAAATCATAGGCATGTGCCGGGAAAGCTTCTTCATATTGTTCTTCCCATAATATATTACTTATCTCATCTTCAATTTTCACAGTATAAATGCTAGGGTTATCTCCAGCAATATTCTCAACAGTACCTGTAACAACATAACCACCATTATTTGATTTTACAATAGCAGCTCCATAATCATTATTATTTCCACCATAAGTATTAATGTCAGGACTATCACCAACTAAATTGGTTTTAATAACGATGATATTATCCTGTGCCTGATCGTGTAAAGAATTTTCCGTTGTACCAACAATCATATATCCATTATCTATAACAATAATATCACTAGCATAATCATTGCCATCGAATCCATGATTTTCAGTCCATTCAATATTTCCCTGATCATCAATTTTAACCAGGTAAATATCTTTTTGTCCATTACCTGTATTTTTCTCGTCACTACTTCCTGCTATAATATAACCTGACGATGCTTTCTTTATTGAAGCGCCCTCTTCATTTACTGAAGTTCCATCATTGTTTTGATCAACACCTATTATTTTTTCCCATTCGCTTTCTACATTTGAATTGAATTTATTGATATAAATATCGAGGTCATTATTCAGAGTATCTTCGATAGTTCCTAAAACAATAAACCCACCGTCTTGTGTTAACAATAGTTTTGAAGCGATATTATTTCCTCCTCTTAGGCTTGATAAGGTATCAATACCATCTGATTTTAAATTCCCGTAATGATCAGTCTGGAGTAATACTATATCAGAAATTTCAGTTTCAAAACTTGTTGTAGTTAATAATAAATATCCTCCATTAAATTCTTTCACATCATTTCCAATATCAGATTCTGAAGAACCGAATATTTTTACAAAACTTTTTGATTGTGTTGTTGATATATCGAGATTATCGCATGAAAGTATTGAAATAACTAATCCCAATAACAATGATATATTTCTTAATTTATACATAATTGTTACTATTTATCTTTTTTAGATTGTTTTGTTCTATAAAATGAGTAAACCCATCCTACAGATAAGCAGATATTATTAAGTGTAAAATCATCATCAATATAATTATAACTTCCAAGCTTAAAATCACTATACCTGTTATCACCATTCACTAAATTCATCAAACTATACTGATATCGTAGATCTGCCATAACATATCCCATTTTAACATTGAATTTAACACCTCCACCAATTAAGGCCGACACATTAATAGGATTTCGATCATCAATGATATCATAACCCGATTCTTTGATTACATCCGTAGTTACAATATCATTCTGTTTTACAAAATCAGCCGTTGCAGTAAATAAATAATCTAAATTAACTCCTAATCTTGCATATGGATTTAAATTTCCCATTTTAAATTCATATGTTCCGCTTAATGGTAATGAAAGAATTGATAAGTTTTCATTATATGTTGTTGTATAATTTACTTGAGAGATACTATATTCAAAAGTCTTATTAGTATAAATGATATCCAAATTAACATCGATCTTATCATTTATATATTTTTTTAACTGAACACCTGCATGCCAAGAGGTTCCTGATTTATATTCTCCTGCATAATTATCAGTATTAATCATTGAATATGGTTCAATAATTCTTGCCATTGAATAATTTCCCCCAGCAATAAAACCAATTGAAAAAGTTGGAATTGTCTGGTAAGAGTTATATAAATATTTAAACTCAATTGGATCCGTTACCTTTAATTCATATTCAGGAAATTCTTTTAAAAATTTAAGCATTGTTAATTCGGCCATTTCCTGATAATCCTCAAACTGATATGTAAGAATCAACAATTTATACGCACGGGAAAGTTCTTCATTATCAAAACCTTCGTTATTAATACAAGATCGAAGCATAGATGGAATTGAATCTAGCACTCCTGTTTCGTATAACGATTCAGCCTCTTGAAGCTTAAAAGAACAACTACCTTCTTGTGCTGTCAGATTAAAACTTATTAAGCATATTATCAGAATGAATAAATAATATAGATAATGCTTCATTTTTTTATATTTATAATTCTTTGATTGTTTTTTCAATTTCAATATCTGCTGCAACATATGCATCCCATTCCTCTTCTGTCATATTTCTTGTAATTCTTCCTCGAAGATCTTCTGCTAATAACTCTGCATTTGTTGGCCATATAATAATTCTATCTTTATCTTTACTCGTTGTTACAAGACTTTTACCATCAGGACTAAATACATTTGACAATGCCCACGATTGATGATCCGTTAATTCAATTGGTTGGTTATTAAAATTTGTACAATCCCACATTCTAACAACTCCATCCTGATAAGCAGTTGCCATTAATTTATCATCAATATTAAAATCTATATCGTTAATCCGCGATTGTCTGCTTACTATGTTTTCAATCTCCTTATAATTAGATGAATCCCAAATCTTAATATTTCCTCTTGCATCACCCGAAGCTAACCAATTCCCACTTTTATTATATTTTAATGCAGTAATGGCTATTTCATCATCATTCTGAATTAAATGAAATTTACTGGTATCATTTGCATTCCAAATATTTATTTTTCCATCTTGAGTGCCTGCTAAAATTGATTTTGAATCTGGAGCAATCTCTATGGTATTAATTTTAGAATCGGATTCAATAAATATTTCTCCTTCCAATGTTTGTAAATCCCATTTTCGTATGGTTTTATCATTACTTGCAGAAATAAAATATGTATTATCCGGAGCTATAGCAATATGTGTAACACTTCTGGTATGCCCTGTTAACTCCTTATTCACTTCAACACTATTCAGTAAATTCAATAATAATATCTTACTATCGTCTGTAGCACAAATCAGATATTTACCATCAGGAGTTATACCTAGAGCTTTTTGACCAAATTGATTTTCTACTATGGTTTCGAATGAACTATTTAGATCTCCAATATTCCATTCTAATATTTTTCCATCGCCACCAGTACTGTATAACATATTTGTACCAGGTTTAAAAGCAATATCGGTTACTGCACCAGCATGTCCATTTTTGGCATTATAAAACTGCCCTCTTACACCTTTTAATGCAGAATATAACCCTAAATAAACATCTGGATTATGTTTTTCTCCTTGAAAATTATTGTTAAATAAATGCGCCTGATAAGCTACCAAAGCTTTTAATTGATTATCGTCTGAAATCTGTTGTGATTTAACGGCCATACTCTGAGAAATAGATAACATTCTCATTCGATAAGCTTCTTGCCTTTGTTTTTCAGCTTCAATAGTTTGTTGCCTTGCAACCTCTGCACTTTCTTCAGCTCTTGTTCGTTGTTCATTCGCTTCTTTTTCTCTTTCCTTAGCTAGTAATGTTTGTTGTTGAGCTATTTCAAAATTCTGGGTAGCTTCCTTTTCTTTTTGAATTGCAATTAATGTTTGTTGATCGGCAATTTCTTTTTGTTCTAAAGCTTCTTTTTCTTTTTGTTGTGCAATTACCTTTTGTTCCTCTGCAATCTTTTGTTGTTCTACAGCAATCTCTTTTTGTTCGTTTGCAATTCTTTCTTGTTCAACTGCTTTTGCTTTCATCATTTGAGAATACACAGTAAGTCCCATTCCTAAAATTGCAGCAGAACCTAAAACTATAGCAAATATTTTTGATCTTCGAAGTTGTCGCTTTTGAAGTTTAATCTTATTTTCTTCTTCGGCTTTAAATTCTTTATCACTGGTTTCTAAGTAAACCATTGCCCTTTCAAAAGCAGGGTTATATCTTTGAGCCCATGCCAATGTAGGTCTTTGTTTTTCTCTCCAATTAATTGCTAACTGTAAATCAGGTGGTCGCCATAAACCCGTATTACCTACCTGATACATTTCCGAAGCATCAGATAAACGCATGTACATTTGAACTGCATCCCATTCTTCCTCAACCCAAACTTTAAGTTTATTCCATATTCGCATTAAACTCTCATGCGACAAATCAATAATACTATTCTCATCTAGTTCAATATCACTCGATGGCGTTACAAATGACCTTCTTCCTGACCTGAAAGGATCAATAACCTTAATCACATCTTCGACATTAGACTTAGAAATTGAAGCAATATCTTTTATACTCGTTGGATGACGTATACCCCTGTTATCATTCCCTTTTTCGGTAATCGTTTTGAACATACTTTCGCATATCCATTTCTGATCCTCCTCTAATTCATCATATGCCTCATTAGCATGCTCAGAAAGAGCTTTTTCCATTTTACCAATAGCTTCATAATCGGCAAGACTAATCGCTTGATTATGATCAGAATGCTCCATCCAGTATTCCCATGTTCGCATCAATGCATGCTGTAATATCGGAAGCTGATCCGGATTATCGCCTACTTCGTTTAATAATTGCTGCACCAATTGTGTGTCAATGGTTGCTCCTCCAACTGCTACAGGACCTTCTATGGCACTTCTAAAATCGTCGCGAGTCATTTGAGGAACTAAGTAGTTAGAATCGTTAATTAATTCTGTTAGCTCATGAAACTGAGAACATTCTCCAATGAAATCAGAACGCATTGTTAATACAATATATACAGGAATATCACTTGTTTTATTGGCATTAACCAACAATTTTACAAATGCTTCTGATTCATTATAAGTAGACTGATCTCCTTTACTAGTTTTATATCTAAATAACTCTTCAAACTGATCAATAATGATTAGTATATTTTCATTCTCAAAATCAAATGACTGTTCAAGCACCTCAACTAAACCATTAGAACTACTTCGAAGAATCGACGCATTCAATTTCTGTTTTATTAATTCATCATCCTTTTTATTATTTGTTGTAGATTTTGATAATATTGCTGATGCTAAATTCTCAACAGGAGAATTCCCAGGTCTACTGGCAATGATATTCCATTTTGATTTGGTTTCTCCAATAAATCCACCGTATAAAGTAGGAACTAATCCACAATAGATGAGTGATGATTTACCACTACCTGAAGCTCCAATAACAGCTACAAATTTTTCGTCGGATAATTTCTTCAATATTTCCTCGCTCTGTCCCTCGCGTCCAAAAAACAGATGACTTTCCTCCACCTTAAATGGCCGAAGTCCCGGGAATGGATTGAATATACTATTTGTATTGCGTTCAGGTGTCATTTTAATTAATTTTTTCGATGAAAGAATTTAATTTTTTGGTTATATCCTTTTCTTCTTGTTTTATTATTTCTAAATCAGCGATCTGTAAATTAATATCAGGAGCTTTTTCTGTATCATAGATAATCCATTTGGCTTTGAAAATATTCTTTCTACCAAATCCAGGAGATTTAATCATATCACTTAACTTACTATTTAACCACTGAATATTTTCTACTGAATAATCTATTAATACAGCATCACAATGAACTATATGATGATAGTGCTCTTGAATTAACTCTATTTTACTTAATTTATCACTTATTTCTAATACCTTTATTTCATTTTTTAGCAGGTTCTGTTTTATAATACCATACTTTTTATTAGCTCGATTATTCGATATTAAATATACAGAACGAGATATATTACGATCGTTTATTACCTTGTTGGTTTTGGTTTCACCAAGAAGTTCATTCGCTTTTTTTCTAATAATAGATTTAAAAACTTCAATGGGTGTTTGAATAATTTCAGTACTATGCAATAATTCAATATTTCTTTTAAAGCTTTCAATATACATCTTTTGCTTTTCCGATTTTGCTTTTATAGTAGGTGGTATCCAAACCAATCGTTCAATTGTTTTTTTCTGACCACTAAGTTCTGCCGCCACTTCATGAAATAAATCGTTTTGCAGCTCAATACTTGAAATATCAATATTATTAAGTAATGGAGCATATTGATTACCTATGATATGTATCGATAAGAAAGACTGTGATAAGTTTGTATGCACCATTTCACTAAAAGGGATCATATCTTTTGGGAAACCTCCATCTGGTAATACTTCAAAACCAAGATGTTCTAATTCTCTTATAATGGTTTCTCTGTTAAAATTCTGGTCTGAACTTGTTTCGGCTACATAAATTTTCCCTTTTGACTCTTTCTTATTGATATCACCTTTCTTTAACTCTCTTCTTATTTCATATGCAATATCTAAGAACTTTAACCATATCTCATTTTTAAGTTGATCAATATTCTCTGATAAATCCACCGGTTTATTCTTAACTTCATCGAATAAATGAATAATAAATTCATTTTGCGATTCAATTTTAACTTCAGGATGACAAATAACATGGATTACTTTTAAACCAGTAAGCTGCAACCTGTTAACCTTTTCAACATCTTTTGTTAATAGTTCTATTACAAGTTTTGAATTCTCTGTTATTTTTTTCTTTTCTGCCGATGAATCAACAAAGTATGAAGATATAATTTGAATTTTTTGTTTTGTAATTTGATGTAAACTGATTCCTAAAATGGTTTTAAAAGATTCAATCCAATTAATTTCACTTTCGCTTAAGGTTTCTTTTTTAAACGGAATATAAACCAGAATATCAGTTTTTTCGCTTGACATAGTTATTCAATTTTAACACCAATTACAATGATATCGTCAACCTGCTCTTCCTTACCTCTCCATTCTTCAAGAATATTATTTAATATTTCTTCTTGTTCTTCAATAGGATTAGCATGTATTTTAAGTAATAACTCTCTAAATTTCTTAACCATGAATTTACGACCATCGTGACCACCAAATTGATCTGGGTAACCATCGGAAAATGTATAAAGAATATCTCCTTTTTGAAGATCTATTTCATGATTTGTAAATTTAGGAAGTTCATCATCAAAGTTACCTCCAATTGCCATTTTATCTCCTTTTATCTGCGTAAGTTCTCCGTCTCGAACCAAACATAAAGGATTATTTGCTCCTGCAAATTGAAGCTTCATATTTTTATGATCGATTACACATAAAGCTAAATCCATTCCATCTTTCACACCACTTAAACCTGCATGCTCATTACCTTTTTCACGAAGTGTTTCTACCACACCTTCGTTTAAGCAATCAAGAATCGAAGCTGCTGTCCGTGCTTTTTTGACATCGATCGCATAATTTAACTGGTTATTGCCAACAATCGACATAAATGCACCAGGCACCCCATGTCCTGTACAATCAACTGCAGCATAAATGGTTAAATTATTTTTCTTCGTCATCCAGTAAAAATCACCACTTACAATATCTTTAGGTCGATATAAAATAAATGAATTAGGCAACAATTGTTTTACATAATTATCTGGTGGTAAAATAGCATTCTGGATACGTTTTGCATATCGAATACTATCTGTAATGTGCTTATTCTTAATTTCAATCTCTTCTTTCTGACGAACTACTTCTGCTGTTCGATCTTTCACTTTTTGTTCCAGTTCATTATAATAGCTCTCCAACTCTTCAATCATAGAATTAAACTTCTGTGAAAGTGTTGTGATCTCATTATTACCTTCAACATCAGCTCTTTCATTTAAATGACCATCGGAAACACGATTTACTTTTTCAACCAATTTTTTTATTGGAGAAGTAATCACCTTTGTTTTTCTGTAAAGTAGAATTATAACCACAATAATGGTAAGACCAAATATGGCAACAAACTTTAATAACTCATTTCTTAATAAAATATCTTCTCTTGTTCTGTCTGTAATAATTCTAACAACCGCTCCCTTATATAAATCAGAATTTGCTCTTTCAATGTATAAATAGGTATAATACAGTTTCTTTCTATCTATTCTTTTAGGAATTCTAATCGAGTCCTGTTTTGCAAAACGATCTTTCATAAAATCTACCTCTTCTTCTGGTAACTCAATATCTTTTGTTAGCGATATTGGATGATCTTTACTAATAAATAAATCTGCATCATCCATTGATGGTTGATTTTGAGACAATTTACTTATTGTCTCTTTAAAAAAGTTAATGATTTCATCTGTTCTGGATGAATAAATTCCAAGTTCTATAATATATTTACCATCCAATGTTGGGTGATAAGTATATTTTTTCAATCTTCTTGTAGTGGATTCTACAGTAAATCTTTCATTGACATATTTACCTTCATCAAAAATACTTTTAATCATATCTTCATGGTCCTTACCAAAAGCAAAAAGATTTAAGTTCGTATCAGCTTCATATGTAGTATTTACAACGATACCATCTTTATTAATTATATAGATATCTTCCATATTTGGATTCATGCCTAATTCTTCTCTAATCATGTAAAGATCAGCCTTTTCAATCCCTTTCGTATTTTTGAAATACTTATGCACTAGATCGTTGCTATAAGATTCCATTACTGGGTTTAGCTCCTGCTCAACTATTTCGAGCGAAAGCTCCATAAACTCCATAATATGAATTATTTCTTCTGCTATTACTTTATTCTTATTATCAATAGAATCAATCAAATTACGTTTAGTTTGATTGTAATTAAATGCACCCAAAATAAGCAAAGCTGAAACAGCAGGTATTACAACATTTAGAATTAACTGCTTAAAAATGGTGGTCTTTCGCATATAATAAATTTTAATTTTTCTTACTAATCTATTAAACATACTTGCTAATTTCCTTTATATCTGTTCTGGTTCTTTTTCTAAAATTTCTATCTTAATTTTAGAACTTACCCAGTTTAAAATAGCCAGTTCTATTTTATGAAAATCAAACATATTATAAATCAAGTCATTTCTTTCGATATAAAAAATTGATGTATCATCTGGTTTCTGGATGGCAACTTTTTGTCGAGCATTTTTAAGAATTGCGTTCATATCATACAATTCTCCTTCTTGCATCCTAATTCTTGATTCATCATCAACGATAAGTTCTATTTTGTCTCCTTTAATTAAAAAGATTTTACCTTTTAAATCAGAAACAATCATATCAGAAAGCTCATAGGTTTCGTATCTTAAATGATGAACCGATTTAGCCAATTCATATAAGTATCGTCCATCCACATTTTTAAAATAATCCATTGATTTTAAAAACCATGTTTTCTCTATTAGTAAATGATTTTTTGATTCAGATAATAAATCCAGAGTATTTTCAAGCTCTTCTTTATAAATAGAGTTCAGTCTTTTTTCTATGCTCGCGTATTTATTCCTATCTATTGAATTAATAACGACTCCAGCAGTTTCTCTTAATATTTGATGTGGATTAAATAAGTGTGCTACCAAATCATTTGGTATTTCAATATCTTCCATTTCTGAAAATGCATAAATAGCACATACTTTTGTCCAAATATTAGTTTCATTAATGTCTTTATTAATAATCGAAACTAATAAATCTTTAAACTCAAGTTTCTCAACTGGGTAATAATTTTGTAATTGCTTTATTTTTTCGAAACTAGAAATATCTTCTACAACAGGCGAAAGTTTCGGCTTAATTTCTTCATGAACAAATAAATCCAGTAACTCTAATGCGTAGCTAATTCCTTCTGTGGTTCCACTTTCAATATTTTCTTTAACATGTAATATTGATTTAGCATCATAGGCAAGTGATAACAATAAATATAACAGATCGTAATTAGCTTTTATTTCCTCGTTTAAAGCATTTTTTAAATAATCATAACCGGTAATTTCGTTCAAAGTTTCTTGAGCAGCAATATTATATCCAATAACCCCTATGTGTTTTTCAATAATATGATGTATTTGAGCTGAATTCTTCTCATCGGTTTGAAACTTAAGGTTATTCAGTGCAATTAAAACATAATTTAAAATTTCTTCATTTGGATGATCCAGCTTTTTAACCAGTAATAACTTGGCATGATCTCCTCCTATTTCACCCATCAATTTTATAAGTCTTATTAAGACCCTATGACTAACCCCTGTTTTGTGAAAATACTGATCAATAACATTTAGTGCATCTTCCCCAAAACTTAGCATTGAATCATAAACATGTGAAACTAACCCAGGAGTATCAATATACTCGATTATTAAAGGACAAAAATCTACATTCTTTGTTACAGTTGCTGCTTTTATTGCAGCTGCTTTTACATCTACATTTAAATCTCTAAGTAATGCTTTCAAATAAACAAAAAGCTCTTTGCTATAAAATTTACCAATTAAATGAGCTGCTAAAATCCTCTCCTCAGTTCCTTTAGCTTTTGAAATTGTAATTAGATTTTCAACACCCGGAGATTTCTTTATTTTTAATTCTTCTCTATTTATTAAATCTGACTTTAATTCACTTTTTTTTGGTAAATATCTGAACGAATCAACCAGTTTTGTATTTACAATTTTCTGAGCTATATAATCTGATATAATTGAGTTATCGTGTCCAATAAATGATTCTATTTTTTCTTCAAATTTAACAGGATGGAGTTCATAGTCAAACTCTATTCCCGGAATTATCTGTTGATAATCTATGCTTTTATTTTGCAAGCTTTCATCTATAAAATCAGAAATATTTTCAATATCATCTTTTCTTCCTTTATATTCTGCCAATGATTTTTGCAATGAATGCTGGTATTCTGTATAAAGTTTTCTTGAAGCAACAAACCAAACCAGAAGAATGATGAGTAATGCATAAGAAAAATGCAATAAAGTAAAAAACTCTAAAAGTCCTAATGCTGCTAATAATAATCCCGCAGACAAAGCTGCTATCTCATTGATCGTACCATCAACATAAGCTTGCACATCGTGTCTTATTTCTGCTTTTAACGATTGATATAGTATTTTAAATGAAGGAACCTCTACTGCATCTTTTAAAGCTTTAGAAAACAATCTACTTAATGCAATTATCAAAAAGAAAAACATAAAACTTGCTGACTCAATTGTATAACCAAAAGCAGATCCGATTAATGCCGCAATAACAGTAAAAATACCTAATAAAAAAGAAGATATTAGAACACTTACTTTTAACCCGTAGCTTTTCATTAATTTACTATACAAAAAAGTTTTAAATAAGAAAGTAAATAGTAACAAACTACCCGTAAACGCTCCTAAAAACTCTGCTAAATCATTATGATCTGGATAATTTTCTTTTGTAACCGATAAAAATGAAAACTGAATGAAGAAAGCTGCCAACATCGACATTACCACGAAAATGGACATATAAAGAATGTACCTGTTTTTTAATAATGAAAATAATCTCTTTTGCTTTTTCTCTTTTTTAGCAACTTGCTGATTTAAATTATATTTAATCGAAATAACAATTTGAGTTAACAAAGCACAAACAACACTTACCGAACTTACAAATAGAAGGTTCTTTTGCTCAAAACCAACACTTATTAATATTGGTATAGCAAATGTACTTAAAATTGCTCCAAAAATCTGCCCACTATCAATCAAGCCAAATAATCTTTTTCCTTGCCTCAACGAAAATATCCTACCTACTGCTCCCCAGAAACCTAGTAGAGCAATAATATTCAATGGCCCCATCATAATAAAAATCAAGAATACCAACCAATTACTTTCTGTATATTGGAAAAGTACCCTCAGTAATGCTGTAGCTATAGAAATAAATATTAAATTGATTACTGCTATGCGTGAAAATTTATAACGACTCTGTAATCTTGCATATACAGAAGTTAGCACAATACCAACAATTCCTGATATTACATATGCTTTTGGAATCATTGAAGCAGGGTAAGCACTTAAAAATAAAGCATGCGCACCAACATCAAAAGCTCCATAAAAAACTCCTAAAAAAACAGATTGAATAAGAAACAATGAAACGCTTACTTTTTCATCTTGTTCTATATTAAAAATAGCGTAAACATTTTTCTTCATAAAAACTCTTTTAAACCGTGTAATATAGCAATTATAATAGTAACTACCAATACATTTTAACAATAATACAGTGTTCTATTTTCAAAATAGTAATCTTTAAAAATAGAAATTGTTTCAGATAATAGCTAATAAACTATAAATAAGTTATTAATAATATTTTGTTAATAAATAATTTAAAATAGACTTAATTTCACATAAACATATCTAACACTAGTATTGTCTGTTATTTTAAATCAATTGAATTAAGTATTAAAATAAAATTTAAAAGCAGCTAATTGTGAATTAATTAAAAACTATATATCTTTAGATTTCATAAATTATAAATATGTTTTCAAGCACAACTCCAACGGATAAATATACCATAAGAAGAGAGGTTGTATTTATTGTTTTAGCAGGCCTGTTTATTGGATCATTGGCCATGTTAAATATTCTTGGATTATCAAGATTAATTGATCTTTCATTTCACTTTAATGGATCTAAGGTACATTTTATGGTTTTTGTTGGTGTTTTACCTTATCCGATAACATTTTTATGTACTGATTTTATTAGTGAACTATACGGTAAAAGAAGAGCCAATATGGTTGTATGGACAGGACTTTTATTGAACATCTGGGTTTTATTTATCATGTGGTTTGGCGGAAAATTACCTGAAGATCCTTCGGTTAATAGCGATGCTTTTTTTAGGATTAGAGAACTAACCTTTGGAGCAACAGCTGCTTCTATGATTGCATATTTAACTGCTCAGTTTGTTGACGTTCATGTTTTTCATCTATTAAAAAAATTAACGAAGGGTAAACATCTGTGGTTAAGAAATAACGGTTCTACTTTAACCAGTCAACTCATAGATTCAATTGCAGTAGTATTAATCACATATTACGGAGCCAAAGCAATCGATATTCAAGAAAATATACATGTATTCTCTTATTTACTCATGCTAATACTTTCGAATTATTTCTTCAAGATGATATCTGCTTTGCTGGATACTATTCCTTTTTATTTTGGAGTAAAAGCTTTATCTAAATTCTTAAATATTGATCCAATAAAAGAGTATCATCAAGAAAAATATGAAAAGTAATCCAGAATAAATTCACAATTAATAATTGTAATCTTTACTTCCTTTTTTCTCATTCCACCATTCATTTATTTTGGTTAAGTCTCCTTTATTTCCACCAATTTGCTTAGTAATTGTTCGCATTACGCTTTTCTTTACTTTCCCCTTTTCTACTATCTGTTCTCCAGCCTCTTTTAAAGCATCTACAATTGCATTAAGATTTTTCAATTCAAAAGGATTACCATATAAGCCCACTGCTGTAGGACGATAAATTTCAGCTAACAGAGGAGTATGTCGATTATGCGCCAAGGCTTTAAAATATGCACTTACAGGTTCAAAATTTATCATTTCAAAAAAACCACAAATCGAAAAAACAACCATGGTATGGTTTTTATTGATATATCTTCTGGGATGTCTTACTCGTTTCATCCCTTCAATCATATATGGATATGCACGACTAACAGATCGATCAAAATAATTTTTTAATATACCTGGCATTCCATCAGCATATATTGGAAAAGCATAAACTGTTAAATCAGCTTCGAACATTTTTTCAGCCAAACGATTAAAATCATCTTTATCGTGATATGCACATTTCCCAGGAACATTCATCCAACAGGCAAAACATCCCGTACATGGTTTAATATGGTATTTATTTAAATGAACAATCTCTACATCTGTTTTTCTACCCATCCCTTTCATAAATGGCTTTAGATAAAAATCTGTATATCCATTTTTTCCCCTGGGAGAAGCATTTAAAACAATTACTTTCTTAGGTTTTTTCCAGTATTTGATAGGATTTTTTTCAAACTTGGTTACGGGATCTTTTGGAATATCTAATTCTCCATTCAATGATTTTCTGGGTAAAACTTTAAAAAAAGAAGTATCTCCCGCAAATCTTAATTTTCTTGTCATAACTCCTAATACAGGGTTAAGCTTTCCTCCTGCTAAATCAAGCCAGTTATAAAAGGATGATTTTACAGTAACTGTTGGATCTGAACTAACCCCCTTAAAGAATTTAAGTTCATTATTATCAGCTTGAATATAACAATCAATTGTTTCATTCTCATGCGATAAGTGAAATTGTATTACTCCTTCTGATTTATGATCATGATTTGGATAATAATATTGCAGTTTCTCAACCATCTTCTCCATGATAGGATATGGTGATAGTGCTTCTTTCATAAAATTTAGTTTGATACCAAATCTATGAAAATTTGTTTTAAGAACAAGTATTCCAGAAAAATATATTTAATTTATTAATTTACTAAGCTATATACTTACCAATCATGTCTATTAAATCTTTTGCATCAATAGGTTTTGAGATATAGTCATTACAACCTGCTTGTAATGATTTTTCTTTATCATCTGCCATAGCATTAGCGGTTTGGGCTATAATAGGTATTTCAGCATCAAACTTTCTGATTTCTCTGGTTGTATCATTGCCATCAATACCAGGCAGCTGAATATCCATTAATATTAAATCTATATTCTTTCTTTTAGTAAACTCAATAGCATCATCACCACTGGTTACATGAATGAGTTCGGCATTTGTCGATTTCATTAATTCTTTAATATATTGAAAACTGATAAAATCATCTTCAACAACCAAAATATATCGCCCCTCCCAGTTATTATTTTTAATATTACTGTGTTTTCCTTTTTCAGCTTTACCAACATGATTATAAGGTATGCTAAAATAAAACAATGAACCATCTTTACCATTAGATTCAACACCAATTTCTCCACCCAATAATTTAACCAATCCCTTCGATATGGATAGTCCTAAACCAGTACCTCCATATTTTCGACTTGTTGAATCATCTGATTGACGGAAGCGATCAAAAATAACTTCCTTAAATTCATCTTTAATACCAATTCCTGTATCTTTAACATATAAGAACAAATATTCATCTTTTACTTGATACCCTAATTCAATAAATCCTTCTTCAGTAAACTTATATGCATTAGTTAATAAGTTTGTTATGATTTGCATTAACCTTGTTTTATCACTAAAAATAAAATCTTCTCCTTCAACTAAATCCAATGCGATGCGTAAATCAACATCAGGTTTTTCCATTTTAAAAACTGTATAAAGTTCTTTTAATAGCTCATTTAAAGAAAATTCAGTTTTTGTAATTGTTATTTGATTCGACTCAATTTTCGAGATGTCAATAATATCATTTATTATTTGCATTAAATGTTTCCCAAGTTTTGAAATAATTTGTAAGAATTCATTTCTTTTTTGGGGTTCTAAGTTCTCTTCTTGAATTAAATTTGAAAACCCCAAAATACCATTCATTGGAGTTCTTACTTCGTGTGACATATTTGCTAAAAAAGCTGATTTTAACTTATCTGAAGCTTCTGCTTTTTCCATGGCTTCAATAAGTTTTACTTCGTTCCTTTTTCTTGTTGTAATATCTCTTATAAATGAAATCAGATAGGTAGAATCTTTAATCTTCATTCTTGACAAACTAACTTCAGCAATAAATGGTTTACCATCATATGTTTTATGTTTCCATTCAAAAAACTGGGGATTACCTTTTAAGCATTTTCTGATAATTTTATCAGCTTTTTCGTATGAAGCCTCTCCATTAGGTTGCGTTTGAACAGAGAAATCAATCACTAATTTACCGATGATTTCACTTTTCTTACAATCAAATATCTTTAGAGCTTTTGAATTACAATCAATAAATTTGTCTCCTTCCATTATTAAAACTCCATCATTTGCAGATTCAAAAACATTACGATACTTTATTTCGTATTCATATAACGATTTTTCATTCTTATAACCTTTAATTATCACATATATATATAGAAACAATGCTATTACTGTAATAAGAAGTGAAACAAATAATAATTTTTTCTTAATACGAGATATTTCTTTTTCAATATCGTCTACATAAACACCTGTTCCAATGATCCATTTCCAAGGCTCATATGCTTTTATAAATGAAATTTTAGGTAATATCTGAGAAGTATCGTCTTTTAACTGCCACTTATATTCTACGAATCCCTCGCCATTATCTTGCGCAATTTTAACCATCTCATTAAACAGGTATGTGCCGTCAGGATCTGTGTATGATGATAAATCTGTATTTTCTAGTTCAGGTAAATAAGGATGCATGATCATTATTGGATGGAAGTCATTAATCCAAAAATAATCCTTGTGTTGTTTACCGTATCTTATTTCTTTAACATTTTCTTTTACAATTGATTGAGCTTCATTTAATGTAATATTCCCTTCAATTACCTGTTTATTGTAAAATTCAATGATATTCCATACAGCATGGGTAGTTTCCTGTATCATCTCCTTTTTTCTTTCAACCACACTATTTTTCATTGTAGGAAAGAAGAAAAACAATAAAGAGAACAGGTATAAAAGAAATGCCAATAAGAGTGGTATTATTATATAGTGTAATTTAAACTTAAAGGCTATCTTCATCATGAGAGCTTACTGTTTTGGCAAGTTAGATACGTAAGTTACAAAAAAAAGATAAATAAATCAGCTAATATTTATCATCTAATAATTATCTTTTACAACACCAACATATTTTTTATCTGAAATTAATATATGATTTAAGAGCCAATCTTTTAAAAAATTTAAAACCTCTAATGAAATCGTAAGTTTATTACTTTCAAATTCCTTTTTAAGATCAAAAAGCTTTTCTATAAATTTGGTATGTTCTTGTTTATGCTGATCGAAGTTTGGATAAGCATACTTAACCATTAATATTTCTTCTGTTTTAAAGTGCTTTTTAGTATAATCTGTTAAATGATCAAAAATATCTTTTAATTTATTTCTTGCTTTCCCTTCCGACATCAAATTAAACAACTCATTGATAATAATTACCAATCCTTCATGCTGATTGTCAATTTCTTTAATTCCTATTGAATACTCTTTTGTCCACTTTATTAATTCCATTTTCTTTTTTAAATTATCTTATAAACTCATTTTTCTAAAATTAAAACTTTGATTTGATAAACATAAATTAAATCTTTTGATCAGAATAATATTTACACTAATTATTTAAACATTTTTAATTTTCAATAGTTTTATGCTTAAATGTATTTTATAAAACATTAAAATCGAAATGCATATTCATATGAAAAAAATGATATTCTCTATACTGGTTATTATTTTTATGCAAGGCTGCATCAACCAGAAAGTAACACAACATGATATTTTTAATCCAATTAAGGAATATGAATTAAATTCAAACTTTATTTTTAAAAAAGGTTTTATTTCAAATAGCGACTCAACAGAACTTGAATACTGGTATATGATGGAAGAAAAACCTACATTAAATCTTATTTATTTCTCAGGTAATGGAAGTAATATTCGTTCTGCTATTCCTTTCTTTAATGAATTAGGTAATCAATTGAATATAAATATCTTCTCATTTAATTACAGTGGGTATGGATTAAGTAATGGGACGCCAAGCATTGAAGGAATTATTAAAGATGGGGCAATGGCATTAGACTATTTTGACCATTACTATAACAGTGAAAATTTACCTGCGATCTTATTAGGATATTCATTGGGTGGTTATGTAGCCCTAAATTTAATCAATCATAACACGATAGATAAAGGAGTAATTATGTCAACCTTTTCTTCACTTGAAGATTTACAACAGTACTTATTAAAAGAAGCTCTACCTGCAATTATTCGTCCATTTTTAAAGTTAGATATTGATACTACAATATATAAATTAGATAATAAATCTCTTGTAAAATTAACAACAAAGCCAATACTATATATTCATGGAGAAAAAGATGATTTTATTCCATCGAGTATGAGTTATAATCTATATAACTTAAGCTTATCGCCTCAAAAATCAATTAAGATTATAGATGATGCAGATCACAGAACAATATTAAAAGATAGTATATATAATAAAAAGGTTATTGCAGAAATTAAAACCTTCTTTTTAAATTAATGATTCTTATCGTTTGACGATAAATTCTGAATCTCTAATATTGAACTAGAATAATTGAATCTTTCAAGTAAAGAATCATCATTCAATTCCTTTGATAAAGTTTTAATAAAGTTTTCAGGCACATCAAAAATATCTAATATAAGAAGTCCATCTAATGCATTATTAAATTTTGGATCAATATTAAATCCGATGATGTTAGAATTTAATTGTAAATATTTTTTTAGCAAAATCGGGAATTTATATGTTGACTCAATATCAACGATTAATTTATCAAGACGTGAAACATCGCCATCTTTAGCATCAATAAACAATTCTCTATCAACAATTTTATCGGGTTTAACAACAAATTTTTTACGAGGTTTAATGAACTTTGCCAAATCATTTCTATAATGATATTTTTTTACAAACTCAACAATCAGTGATTTTGAAAATTTTGAAAAATCATTACTGATACTTACAGGTCCTATTAAATATCTATAATCTGTATTTTTTAATAATAGAAATAATAATCCCTTCCATAGTAGAAATAATGGCAAAGGTTTTCTCTGATATTCTTTAACAATAAAGGATCTTCCCAGCTCAATAGATTCACTTAAATAACTTGAAAATGCCTTTTTGATCCGGAATAAAGAATTGATATAAAAACCATTCAGTCCATATTGAGCTAATATATCCTTTCCTTTCCCAATACGATAGGCACCAACAATATTATCCTCATCGGAATCCCATATTACTAACTGATGATAATAAAAATCATATTCATCTATATCGGAACTTCTTCCTGTTCCTTCACCAACTTCTCTAAATGTAAGTTCCCTCAAGCGTCCTATCTCATTTAATGTGTGTGGCATTCTATAAGAAGGAGCACAAAATACATGATAGTTCTTATTAATAAAAAGAGTATATTCTTTTAATAATGCTTCTACTTCTTTTTTAAGAATATTTGCATCTGTAGGACCAGCTATAGCTTCTATTTTTTTTATTTTAGGTTGAAAAGAAGGCATATAAAATTTCTTAACCTCCAGTGCAGTTCCTAAAGCATATGTTCTTGCTCGTAAATATCTGCCAAAATGCGCAACATCTGAAAATTCATTCTGAACATCTATTGGGATTGGATTACCAATCCTTATTTTAATAGTCTTATTTTTCTTATTAAATAGCTCTGAAGGTAATTTAGCAGTTCTTAATATTGGATGTATTTGTCCTAATAAATGAAAAAAACGACTATTTGTACCTTGAAAATAAACAGGTACGATAGGCACTCCTGCCTTTTTTATAAATTTTAGAATAGATATTTGCCATTCTCTATCCTGAATAATTCCAGAATCAGGTTGATAAGATGATACTTCCCCTGCAGGGAATATGGCTAATGACCTGCCTTCTTCTAAATGTGATAACGCATTTTTTATCCCGGCAAAACTTGATTTTACATCTTTTCTTGTGTCAAAAGGGTTTACAGGAAAGATAAGTTCTTTAATCGGTTCAATTTTTTGTAATAAGAAATTAGCCATAGCTTTCATATCTGGCCTGATTTCTGCAAAAATCTTCAATAACATTAGAGCATCAATTCCCCCAAAAGGATGATTTGCCACAACAATAAAAGGCTTATCCTTAGGAATACGCTTTAAATCTTCTTCGCTTACCTCATAAGTAAATTTAAGGTGCTCTATTACAGCACTAATAAATTCAATACCTAGCTTATCTCTTGTTTCCGAATATAATTTATTCAGTTTATTTAATTTAAGCAATTGCATTAAAAACTTCGCAAAAACATCTCCCCCAATGTTGTCTAAATGAATCGCTTTTGATATTTCTCTCGATGATACTAACTGCATTTTTCCATTCATAGGTTATCAAACAAATATAATTTTTATTCACTTAACTTGTATATGGAAAATAAAAAAAGCATTAGAAATTAAATGAACCTGTATAACTATCCCTCATTTTATTTTAGAAGAATTTCATTTCAAGTTGACTTTTAATCATTTCAGGTATTTTTTTTGACTATTAGTTGTTTTTATTCCAATTATTTAATTTTAAGCTATTATATTTGTCGAACATTTTAGTCATTAAGTCTAATTTTTTAAACACAAAAATATGAAAACAAAAGGGTTAGTTTTATCAGGATTACTATTTTTAGTAGTATTTACAGCAAATTCTCAAATTAAATTTGGGATCAAAGAAGGTATCAATTTAAGCACTCAATCAGAATTAGGAATGCTTTGGGATAATAATGACATGAAAACGGGATTTACTTTAGGCGCAACCGTTGATTACCGTTTTCATAATGTTCTTTCCTTACAAACCGAATTAAATTATAAAACGGAAGGTTTAGCTTACGAAGCAAATGAGAATAATACAAAACAGGATGTAAAAAGAACTTATGATTATTACAATGTTCCATTATTAATTAAAGGAAGGTTTAGCGAACAGTTAGGTTTATCAGAAACATGGCATGTTTCATTTTATGGTGGTCCTTATTATAGTTATTTAAGATCTGCAGAGTCAGAAATTAAAGAAAATGGTATTACAACAATTTCCGATTACGATAATGAATCAAACGAGTCTGATTGGGGAATGATATTCGGTGGAGAAGTTTCTAAATCGTTTACTTCTGGAGAATTGTTTTTTGATTTACGATACGAAATGGGTTTGTCAGATGTTACGGATAATGGCGATGATATTAAGAATAAGGTTATTGGATTGGGTATAGGATATCGTTTTTAAGTTAGTATACTCATCAAAAAAATACGAATAAGCTACCTAATTAGGTAGCTTATTTTATTTTAATGGTTTTAACAAATATTCTAGTCCATTCAACTTAATTTCATACATACTAGCTAATAGTACTCCTAATTTACCTTCCGGAAATCCTTTCTGATGATACCAAACCAAATAAGGCTCTGGCAAATCACATAGCAGCACTCCCTTGTATTTGCCATATGGCATTCGCATTTTTACTAAATCTAATAATAATTTACTATTCATTCCCTCTCACCTTATACATTAAAAAAATAAAACGCGGACAAATTATCCACGTTTCATTCTATATAAATTTCTGTTAATTATTTTTTCCTTATACAACGAGCTTGTCTTCTTGCATTGGATCCTGTATCATATCTTTTCCCATCATCAAAATTCTTTTCGAACATTGCACTGGTAGAACCTTGTCTTTTAGGAGTTGATGACCAATACCAGGTACCATTCATATTTAAAGCAATCTTATTATTATACATAAAATCCAACTCTTCGATAGAAGGTAAATACCAGTCATTATAACCGTAAGCACTTGACATTTGACAAGCATCATTTGCTTCTTGCCACTTGTATGTTCCAGGTAAATCTTCAGGCATTACTTCATAATCGGTACCATATAATGAGAATCCCCAAACACCTTCATGATCTTCTAAATTTATGGTACCATTACTATGTACACATCGAGCAAAACTTTTAGCTCTGCCTGAAGCAGGTGCTAATTTATCTGCATCAAATGCTTGTCTGAAATATTCATCACCTCTATCCGGTGTACTCGACCAATACCAATATCTTTGCATTTGTCTTAACTGTGATTTATTTGCAAACATTCTTGATATTTCTAATTTAGTTGGTAATCTCCAATCCTCTAAACCATAAGCAGTACTTTCTAAACATGCCTGATTTGCTTCTTGCCAGGTAACTTTTATTGATGAAGCATCAATAGGCATCACAAGAAGACTTAAACCCAGCATATTTAGTTCTGTTAAATCATTTGAGTTTTCAATATCATGTCTTGTTCCGGCTGTAGATGTAGAAGAGCGACTACTTTTTACCGAAGCACTTTGTTGTTGCAACATTGCTCTTGAAACAGTAGACACAACAGAAAATAAATCATCGAGTCCCGATTGCGTTATCCCAGTATTTTGTCTTTCAATTTTAGCAGTCATTACATCAACCATTTTACATGAAATATAGTAATTACCACCAACCGATGAAATTGAAGCATAACATACGTAATTTGCACCCATTTTCTTACCTAATTCACCAATTTGACCATCGTCCACATGACCCGTCATTTGAAATTTATTTTCGGCAAGTACTTTATTGATTAATTCTCTTTCTAATACCGTAAACCCAAGTGTATTCACAACAGCATTACTAAGCTCTTCACGTATTACTATTTTAAGATTTTGAGAAACATCTCCAACAGGATCGAATACTGCCACTTTTTTATCTTTCTGAGCTTGCACAAAGCCAACAGTAAAGAATACAAGCAGAATGATTAACAGGTTTATTTTTTTCATGATTTATTGTAGTTTAATTATTTATCCACTTTAATATTTTTTCAGATATTGGGTTACTTATTTCATCATATGCTTTTTTAGCAGCTGATCGATATGATTTACTATGCGCCCCTTTTTGACTAAACTCATTCTGATACACATGTTTATCAGAAGGTGCTTTGTATAATTCTACTTCTGCATCGACGTAGCTAAAATAAATATTATTAGAATAATTATATTCTCTTGAAGTAGATTTTATTTTTATTTTCCAATCAGCCACCGTTTCATCTGTTGTAAAACTGCAGCCATTTTCAGCAAGTATTGCTTTTAAATGATTCTCTAAAGCCATAGTTTCTTCACCAAATAATTCTTCGTTGGAATTAATATAAACATAAATACCCTGAGCTAAACGTGCATTTGCCTGGACAACTTCGTTATACAACTCCATTGTTTTTTGCATTTTTAAATCACTATCTGTGATGTTTTTGTCTAAAGCACTCAATATTCCCTGGGCATACTTAACATCATCAAAAAGTGGCAATGCCTTATTATATTCAGCTTTGGCTTTATTCTTTTCATTACTTTCTTCAAGTTCTTTTGCCGTATTGATAAAACCTTCAATTTGCTGAACCTGCATATTTAGATTTGACTTATAATAACCAATAATCTCATATTTATTGGCATAAGCAAATCCATAAACGATCTTATCCTTCACATAAGTTTCTACTCTAATTCCGTTGATCTCAAGATCTGAAGAAACTTTAATTTCTGATTTAAAGGTTTCTTTTACAGATTCATTATCTCCCTCCATGATACTTTGACTGTAACTATCACTTACACTTTGTACCGAAGCAATAATACCTTCTGATAAATTTGCTCTTGCAATATTTTTAGCCCTTTCTGTAGCATCTGCTACAGTCTCATTACTATTTATACCATCTTGAGCAAAACCGGTAATAAATACACTTACAGGATATTGTTCCGTACGCCAGCTTTCAAGCAACCAAGCCGGGTCATTCTGTGCTTGAACAGGTTTTATTGAAAATAAACATACTACAATTAATATGTATGGTCTTAAGTTTCTAAAGAAAGTTTTAGTTTTCATATCGCCAGGTAATTTACTATCGAAATATACAATAAATATACCAAAAAGTTTATTGATTTATTTTTAAAAGAAATTTTACTTGATAAAAAGACATTTTTCATACATGAATCATATCAATTGATTCAGTCAAAAAATGCTCAAACTATTGCTTATCTTTGTCTCAATTTTTCTTTCTTGCATGATATTTTCAATTTGTTTGGTATCACAATATAACTTTAAATGAATTTAAATCAACTTATACAATTAGGACTATACGAAGAAGCCATCAATGAATGTAAAGCTATTATTAACGATGCCGATTTAGATGATGACAATCAAGGAAAATTAACTGGCTTGGTTTATCTTGGAATTATTTATACCAAACAAGGTCTTTATCATAAAAGTAAAGATATCTTTGATACAAATTACGAAGATATTTTATCTGAATGCAGGTTTTACTGGAATGGTAAAGAACTTGCCGACACCTATCTTTATTATAAAGAATATGATAAGATAGAAAATTATATCACATCTTATCTTGATCAAAACCCAGATGATATTAAAGCCTTTTTAATTAAAGGACATATATTTTTTCACAAGAAAATGTTTGAGCAAGCCTTACAAGTTTTCCACCAAGCCAATAAATTAAGTTCTGGGAATGCTCAAATTTTATATGGAGCAGGTTTATGTTGTGTGCAACTTGAAAAATGGCAATCGGCGCTTAAATATTTTGAACAAGCATTTGATTTAGGCTATCAGAAAGCTATAGAAGAAATCTTTAAAATAATTTTCACTCGCGAAGGATGCTGCGATTATATTAATTGCACCGATACTTGTTGTAAAAATGTTATGCTAAAAGGAATAGATGGTAAAACTATTCAAAATAATGCAAATTTTGAGCTTCTCCTGCAAAATGATGAAAGAAATACATGTTGGAATAAAGATAGGTCAAACTCAAAAGGCGATTGGATTTTTGAATGTAAAAACCTTGGTGAAAATAATTATTGTAATAATTATGAAATGAGACCTGACACATGCCGTGATTATCCATCTTCAATTTTAACAACACGCTCGGCTTGTAGCTATTCTTTTATATTAAATAATAATTTACCTAAATTTAACTCATCAAAAACCCTAAATGTTGTTTTACATATTTTAAGAGAGTATCAGTATATCTCTGAAATGAATCATCTAATAAAACTTAATAAAGATTTGTTGTATTAATACATTTTATTTATCAACGCAAAATGTATTTGTTTACTTTTAAGTGTTTAATCTTTATATTCATATAAAATTAGAACTGCCGTGAAAAAAATACAACTCGCTCATAATCTGAAAATTTCTAAGCTTATTCATGGCCACTGGAGATTAATTGACTGGAAATTATCAAATCAAGAATTACTTAAGTTAACACAACAAGTCACTGAATTAGGTATCACAACATTTGACCATGCTGATATATATGGAAATTATAGTTGTGAAAAGAAATTTGGAGAAGTATTACACTTTAAAAAAGAATTAAGAAATAAAATACAGCTCATAACTAAATGTGGGATTAAACTTAATACTGATAAATTCCCTGAGAGAAGTATAAAATATTATGATTATAGTCACGAATATATTATCTCATCAGTAAATAAATCTCTAGAGAATTTTGGAACTGATTACATCGATCTTCTTTTACTTCATCGACCAGCACCATTTTTTAATCCTGAAGAAGTAGCGAAAGCTTTTTCAGATTTGAGAAAGAGTGGAAAAGTATTGCAATTTGGAGTATCAAATTTCAATCCTAAACAATTTGAAATGTTGAATTCTTTTGTTGAAGATAAACTAGTAACCAATCAAGTTGAAATCTCTCCTTACTGTTTAGAGCATTTTGATAATGGAAATATTGACTATTTTATAAAAAATAATATTTATCCTATGGCTTGGTCACCATTGGCTGGTGGAAGATTATTAAATCCACAAGGAGAAAAAGAACAAAGAATTTTTAACAAGCTCAAAGAGGTAGCTAGCGAATTGAATAATAATTCTATTGATAAAATAATTTACAGTTGGATACTTAAACATCCTTCTGGTATAATTCCAATTATTGGATCTGGAAATATTTCACGAATTAGAAATGCAGTAGATGCCTTAAATATTGATATGAGTCTTGAACAATGGTATAAAATCTACATCGCATCTAAAGGTGAAGATTTGCCATAATCATATTCATTATTATATTTAATCTTCTTCTCTTCTTTTTTCTAGCTCTACTTGCATAATTTCACATGTTTTTTTTATCGATAGAGTAGAAAAATAAGAAGATAGCACAAGTCATGTATAAAATTCCCGGAATAACAGAAATCATTAATTTAATACCAGTAATTGCCATATCGGATTGCTCAACAAAAACCAACCTTTATGTGGACAGATTTACTTTTTGCCTCAATGGTTATTCAGTTGAAATATAATAGGATTAAGTTTATAATTTTTCTACAGTTTTAATTCCATCTCTGTTAAAAGCAATTCTATATCTTCTATAATTTGAATTTCCTTCGTTTTGAAATTTCATGATTAAGTTGATATAATAAAGTTTATCACCTTCAATATTAACACAAGTATCATCATTTAACACATAGGCAGGTACTTTTGGATTATCCATATTTTTCACAAAACGCGAAACATTAAATCGTATAATATCATTTACTCCTGTAATCTCATAATGCTTATAATTCTTATTTAATTTCTGTCGATTTACTCTTATGAATTTCCTGTATAATATGATCTGTTCATTTGCCCCTTTCTGCTCAATCTCCATCATTTGAGATCGATTTCTATGCTTAGCTACTCTTTTAGGAATATTATCTTCTGTTACAAAATCAAAACTCTCCTTACACCACCCTATTGTATTATCTTTTACTTTAATTGTATTCTTATGATCGTACAGTCTTGTTTTCAATTTTCCCGCTAAATAATAACGAGTTAACTCTTTGATTCGATCTTTAAACATATAACTTATAACCAAAGCGATAAAAAGTGGAATAGAAAAATTACCAAACTTTGACTGAAAAGCAAAAGCCACTACTGTTGCAAAAACCATTGCTAAACCTGCAGCCAGACTGTAAAATATCTGCTCTATGAAGACACCATCTTTTCGTTTTCGCGATTCAAGAAATAAGCGACTCTCAAAATATTTCTTTAATACTCCCCATCGATAAATAACTTCGCTATTATTATCCGTACTTACTCTTTGAACAACCGGATAACCAACTTCTTTTTTATATGCTCTCTCACTTTTAATTAATGCAATTAATTGATGTTTTGTATTTTCGTATTCAGTATGAAACTTCTTTTTTAAACTTGCTAATAACTGAAAAGTATTCTGCTCAATAAGATTACTCATGAATTCATCAGACAATAAATAATAATTCAACAGCTCCTTTTGAACTGTTGGAGCATTTATTATTCGTCGAAGTTTCCTATATTTTTCAATAATCCTTTTGATGTAATCTATATAGGATTTAATTAAATATTGTCTATCATCTTCAATTTGATTTTTTATAATGTGTTGAATCTCATTTCGTAATGAACTTTTAAGAATCGAATGGAACATCTTTAACTGATATTCATATTCATTACAATTTTTTCTGATTGGATTAATAGAAAGCTGTTTAAATGATTCTTCCAGAAAGATAAAAGGAGAATTTTCACCTTCGGCAATTTCTCGTAATAAATAAACTGGGGTTGTTAATCGAAGATTTGTTTTCAAGTCGCTATAAAACTGACTTTTGCTATATGTATACCGATTTATATCAAGACTATAAGGAATAAAAAACCAAGTACTAATAATGTGATCATTCTTTTTTTTAGTTCGTTTAGTTCCATAACCAAGTTTAATTTCAACTGAAAACTTATCGTGTATTTTTACATTTTCGTCAACCATACTTTTTCCTTATACTATGTTTTCAAATTCCATTAAATCTCCTACCGTTCCAATCTCGATAAAGTTTGCACCTTTACTCCTGCTGAAATTACCTGCAATTACCAGTACCAGATTTTCTTTTGTAAAGATTTTCTTTTTTGAATATTTCTTCAAGGCCTTCTGAAGAAACTCATGAGATGTTTTTTGTGGCTCCATATAATCTACATAGATACCATATGATAAAGCTAACTTTCGCATGGTTTGCTTGCTGTAGCATTGAGCATAAACTGTATTCTTTCCCCTGAAAGCGGCCAAAGCTCTTACTGTGCGTCCTGATGTTGTATCAGTAACGATAGCTTTTACAGGAAGCTCATTTGCTGCCATCACTGCTGATTTCACAAGAAATGCAGAAGTTTGTGTTGAGATAACCATAGGAGGCAATTCTCGATAAGTTTCAGTATTTTCTTCAATATCCTTGGCTATTTCGGCCATTGTTCTAACCGATTCAACAGGGTATTTCCCATAAGCTGTTTCACCACTTAACATTAATGCATCTGCACCATCATATACCGCATTTGCGACATCACTAATTTCTGCTCTTGTAGGACGTGGGTTTTTAATCATTGTATGCAGCATTTGAGTAGCAACAATTACGGGCTTTCTTCTTTTTATGCAAGTATCAACAATTTGTTTTTGAACTCGTGGAATTGATTTAGACGGAACTTCAATAGCTAGGTCACCCCTGGCTACCATAACACCATATGCATAATCAAGAATTTCATTTAAATTATCTATACCTTCCTGATTTTCAATCTTTGCTATGATTTTTATTTTACTGCTTTTTGCGTCTAATATGCTTTTTACAGCTATTATATCTTCTTTTCTTCTAACAAAAGAGTGCGCAATAAAATCTAAATCATTATCAATAGCAAAATTGATATAATCAATATCCTTTTGATTTAAAGCAGGTAAATTAATTTGTGCATAAGGTATATTAACACTTTTTTTGCCTTCAATAAATCCATCATTTTGGACTCTACATAATAAATAATCGTCTTTTTTTTCTACAACTGTTAGTTCAATGCTTCCATCATCAATTAATATTTTTGAATCAACTGAAACATCATTCACAAAATCATTGTAACTTATATAAATACAATCCTTGGTAGATTTCTGACATGGATTACCTTTAAACTTAATTAAGTCATTCTCCTTAACACTAATTTCCTTATCAACTTCTGTAGTTCTTATTTCTGGACCTTTAGTATCAACTAAAATTGCAATTTTATCTGATACTTTTCGAACATTATTAATAACTTTTAAACTTCCTTCAATGGTTTGATGTGCTGTATTTAAGCGTACAACATTCATCCCGTTATTAAAAAGTTCTTGTATTAGCTCAGGATCGCAATTTCTATCTGAAATTGTCGCTACAATTTTAGTTTTTTTTCTCATAAAAGTTTTATTAAAAATCAATATAGGAAAAGGGTGTTACAAAGAGTTACTTCATAACACCGTTAATACTTTATAAACCCAAAACCTATCTAAAAAATACCAAATATTCCATTTGGTGTATATCCCAGAAATCTCAACCAGGTTTCTCCTAGTATCATAAACAATACCCAGGTTATTCCCATCATTGTGATTCCGTATTTAAACGTATCAGACCAGCTATACTGATCTGTACTATAAAGAAGTAACGCAGGTTTACTGTTAAAAGGCAATACATAAACATGCTCAATTAACAATGCGACAGGAAATGCCAAGCTTAAAACAGGATACCCAAATTTTTGAGCAACACCTATTGCAATAGGTACAAAAATCAAGGTACGCATTGTTTTTGATTGAAAAATGATTGCACTTGCTAACATGGTTCCTGTTAGAATCAGATATAAAATTCCAAAAGGTGTACTATCGTTAAATCCAAGCCCATCGAAAATTGCATTAACACCTAAGGATGGTAAATCTGTAACCTTAAATCCTGCTCCTAAAGTATAAGCTCCTGCAGAGAATAATAACAGATGCCATGGAATATCTACTTCGTTCCATTGAACAACACCTATGCGAGGTATTAAAGCAATAACAGCTCCTAAGAATGCAACTGCTGTCGGGCTTATTCCATGATACTTATCGGTTGTCCACAAAGCAAGTACAGAAACAAAAATGATAACAGAACGTATTTCTTCGAAACCTACAGGTCCCATTTTTACGAGTTCTCTTTTTAATCGCATCATACCACCAGAAATCTGTGGCTTTTTATCCTCAGGTTTAAGTGGGAAGATTATTTTTGTACCTACAAAAAAACCAATTATCATAATTGCCAACGAAATAGGAAATGCAACAGTCATCCAATCTGTAAAGAAAATATCCTGACCAATTGCTCCAGCAATTAGAGCAGCAGCAAGTAAGTTAGCACCAGAACCTGTTACAAACATACCTGCTCCCATATTAATCTGAAGCAAATTTTGCAATACAATATTTCGTCCAAAGTTATTCTTATCTTTTCCTCCAGTAGCTCCATAAACAGCAGCGACTACCATAAATATAGGTAGCAATATAGCTGCCTTTGCTGTAGTAGCTGAAATAAAAGCAGACAGAATAATATTTATAACAATAAAACTTATAAAAATAGATGAAGCATTCTTACCAAATTTAATGATAAACCACAATGCAAATCTTTTGGCAACACCTGTTTTAACAAGCATACTTGCTAATACGAAAGATAATATATTTAACCACATTACTTTATGACCTAACTGGTGATAAGCATCTACTTCGGAAAGCACATTTGTTAAAACCAAAGCAATGATTAGAATTAAAGATGTTAAATAATTAGGAATCGCTTCTGTAATCCATAAAATAACAGCAGCCAAAAAGATTGCAAGCATAGAAATATTTGTAGCAGTAAATGCTTCAGTACCTATTGCTTCATATACAGCTCTAGCTTTATCACTCAAGATTGCAGGATCAATGTTATGTAAGAAAGGAAGTTTTGCAAAATAATTGATTAAAATAAAAACAAGAATTGCCAAGGGACCACCTATAATTACTAAAAACTTCTCGACCTTTGATCGTTCTCTCTTTGGCAGCTTATTTAAATGATAATTACTCATATCTAAAGGATCATAAACCTTTTCATTTTCATTCATCTCTAAATCCGTCTGAGCTACTTTCATCTTAAAATCTATATTTTATTAATCAATACTTTTTTAAAACTCCCGGCAATAATACCGGGAGCAATCAACCTAATAAACTACCACTTTGTATATGGATTTTTCATTAACATAGAGTTGTAGTACTTTACATCTCCTGTTACTTCTTCCCCTAACCATTCAGGTTTTTCAAACTTTTCATCTTCAGTATTTAATTCTACTTCGGCAACAGTTAATCCCTGGTTATCACCATAAAATTCATCTACTTCATATGTATGCTCTCCAGCTTCAACCAAATAACGGGTTTTATCAATAACACCAGGTTCACAGATTTTAAGTAATTCCTTAACTTCTTCAGTAGGAATTTCTTTCTCCCATTCATAACGAGATGCTCCTGATTCATTACCAATACCTTTCACTGTAATAAATCCTTTTTCACCTTTTACTCTTACACGTACAGTACGTTCTGGAACTGATGAAAGGTATCCCTGAGTAATTCTTGTTTCTTTTTTAGCTAAATCTTTAAAATCACCTTTAACTAAAAATTTGCGTTCTATTTCTTGTGCCATAATCCTAATTTGCTAAAGGTTTATCAATCATTCCAATTACTCTCTTAATAGCTTGAAGATAATTAATATTTTCTACTCCTTCAAGACCAATATCAGATAAGGTCTTTTTAATATCTTCAACTTCTGTAGATTCTGAGTTTATAGTTACTATATGTGCACCATTTACCAGCACATTACCTACTTCACAAATAGTATTATTAACCATATAACCAAAACGTTGCTTATGAACTTTTACAGCTTGTAAATCTGCATGAGCATCAATCATTGCTAAAAACTCTTCTAATGTATACACATCTTTTTCTAAAGCAGGCATTTCTACCTGAAAAGCAGGGAACACATCGTTTTTTAGAACTTCTGCTTTAATTGGAAATTCTCCTTTCATTAATGGATTCCATTGCTCTAAACCATCAACAGTTTGAACATAGGTTTTGATATCCATTTTACCATCACGAATTTTTGTGTTATTGATATCGTTTGTTCGTGACATAATATATATTTCGTCTGATTCTCTTTCCCAAACTTTCTCTGGAACAGGAGTCGATAAACGAGCCATTTTATACGCTTGTTCTTCAAAATCCTGTCCGAATGTTCTGAATTCAAATCTTGGTTTTGAAATCTCACCAATTTTCATTTCTTCCTTTGCCATATTCGTTTTTATTTTTTTCTTATGGTTTTTCGTAAACATATAGTGTTGATTCAGGATCACTTACTATATAAATTTTATCATTGGTTACTGCAATTCCTTCAGCTTGATTAATACGAATAGAATATTTATCTATGAGAGCTCCCATTAAAGTGCACCTGTTTATTGTTTTACTTTGATCACTAACTATCCACAAATTATTTGTTGATTCATCATAACATATTCCTGAATAGTCTGATGCAAAATTTAAATCGTACTCAGCAATAATTGAAAAATCGGCTCTCAACCTCAGCATTTTACCTGGCTCTTTTTCATTTAAAATAAAAGTTGTTCCATCATTTGCTTTGTAAGCAACTCCTTCTATTCCATAATTAGCACTTGTATTTTGATAATTAATATAATGTGAAACAGAACTTCCTGTACTTAAATTATATTCTATCAATTGTTTAGACCTCTCTTCAGCTAACAATAGCTTATCTTCTTTATAAATAGAAACTCCTTCTAAATCATCACCACCAAAGCTATATGTCTTTATGATATTACCTTTGGTAGATAATTTATAAATATCGCCAGAATTGTCACTAATAGTATACAATACACTATCCTGAAAATCAAACACTAATCCTGAAGGTTCCAGCACATTAATATTATAAGATACTTCAATATCTAATGAATTTTCGAGCAAATTGTCTGTATAATCATCCTCGCTACACGATACGATTAGAAATAACAAACAAGAAACTAAAAGAATATTTTTTAGTTGTAGCATTCTTATAAAAATGGTTTAAAACCTTAATCCAAGGTTTATTTGATAACATATATAGAGCTCACAAATTTGCAAGCTCTATAAATATTAAATTTTAATTTTTTGTTACAACATGCCATGTTGCTGGATCATCTTTTATATCACCATCAAACTCATCGGCAGTTTTTCCATATGTATAATACATCTTGTCTCCATTACCATCTTTAGCTCTCATATACCATGAAATTTCGTCGCCAGGAGCTAGTTCTGCAATAGGAATTGAGAAATGATACATATTATCAGCAGTTGGTAAATCTCCACTCCATTCAATATCATGTCTGTCATTATCTTCAACATATGTTGCCGCATCATAATTAATGATATAATAAAATTTAACTTCTGTTATTCCATTATCATATTCAATATTTACATCAAATTCTAAATCAGCAGCTGCTACATTTGTTATTGTAAGTCCGGAAAATCCATTTACAGGTATTTCAGGAAGATCTCCAACTGTTACTGTTGGCCAAGTAGTTCCATAGTCGTGATTAAAATCAGATCCCTCTACTTCGAATGGATAATATGTTTTAGTTCCATCAATGTATTCAACTCTCAAGTAATATTTAAGTTCTGTACCCTCAGCAAAACCACTTGCAGTAGCTTTATAAACTCCATCACCTAAATCAGTTAATACCTCGCTATGCTTATCATCGTTGGTATCATCCTGTAATTCACCAGGTAATAAGTAATATACTTTTACTTCATCTACCTGATCAGCATAATAAACTTGTGCTGTAAATGAAAAATCGAATGCATCTATTGCAGGGTCAGGTTTAATCTCTGAAAATGTTAATTCTTCAATACCTCCAATTACAGTATATTCATTTGGAGTTTCAGTTCCTCCTTCAGGATAAACTGTGGTTAGCCCAGTTTTATCAGAAGCAATTACATAGTACTTAACAACATCACCCACTTTTGCAACAGGTACTGATGTTTTATATTCTCCATCTACTAAAGACATATCTAATGATAATACACCATCATTTACCATATAAACTAACTTTACAGAAGCAATACCATCAGCATCTGAAGCAGTTACAGCATATACCCTGTCATGTTCTGTTAGTTCTTCTGCTCCTAATATTGGAGCTGTATTTTCAACATTACCATTCATTGTACCTTTTGTTGCTGAAGCAATCACCCAAACATCACCACCATCAATTTCTTTGGCATAAGTAAGACCTGCATTTGAAGCCATACTAGGAACTTCAACATTTTCAACTAAAGTACCAGCAGCATCTGCAAACGATACCCATTCTCCACCAGAACTAATTCCACCAAAATCCCAGTCGTTTTCATCAAATACAATATACTCACCTGCAGCAAGTGTAGTACCATCAGGAATTGCCCATCCTCCAGATGGATCCTTAGCATCATTTAATATATATCCACTAAGATCGAATGTTTCAGTTCCCTTATTATAGATCTCGATCCAGTCGATACCATCACCAACATCATTTGACATGATTTCATTTAAGACTACAGTACTACCTTCAATTTCAGTAGTTTCAATTTCTAATACCTCATCTTCAATACAACCAAAAGTTGTTGTTAATGCGATAAGAATTACTATTATATATTTTATATTTTTCATTTTCATCTAATTTTAATTTCAATCATTTAATGTGAATTAAAAGTCAATTTCAATTCTTGCAGAAAGTATACTGAAATCATCACCACCTTCTCCTGCTGGCGCTACAACAGCAAAAGGATCATTTGTTAAATCACCATTAATATCTTCACCAACAAACAGTTTATCTTTTCCGTTAGCATATCTATCATGATTTATATAAGAATAATTAAGCATAAACTTAACATTATCATTTACATGGTAATTCAATCCTAAAGTATATGCATTTGCTCCACCACCATATATTTCAGCATCGAAATCATTCGCATTCATATAATCGAAACGGAATGCAACTTCAATATCTCCCCAATCTTGTCCTCTATTTACCTGAGTAAATTCACCTTCTTTATTATTATAAACATAGTTTCCTCCAAATAATAACATTCCAACTTGCGCATATCCACCATCTATTGTAGCATCTTTAGCTCCATTTTCTCTTGCAATATTTGTTAACATATATTGTCCTTGGAACATAAACTGATTCCATGAACCTGCAAGCTCTGCTCCAAATAAAGTAGTACTCTTAACATCAGAAATATCATCTGTATCAATATATTTTTTCCTATTAATTGATGTTAAAGAGCGTGTAGAAAAACGATAACTATCAGCTGCTTCTAAACTTGTTTTAGGTGTTCTATACGATCCAGCTATACCTATATGTAATAATTTACCAGATTCTTGAATTGGCATATAAACAAATCGACCAGTATATGAGTAACCATCGCTTATACCATTATCTTTATTTGCATCTTGAGCAAATTCATTTTCTTCGAATTCTCCAGCTGCTCTAAAATGAACACCTGCAATAGCCAAAAAGTGCTGTCCCCAGTAATTACCTTGTAAACCTAAATGACGTGAAGGTGCCATTTTACTTGCAAGTGATCTCTCTATAAAAGTAACATATCTTGATGTTGTTGTTGTTTCCATTGAGAAACCTTCTTTAAAATGACCTGCTTTTACATTCCAATTATTTCCATCGTATCTAACAATCATATCTTTCATTTCAATAATAGCTCCTGCTACATCGATATCAAATTCGCCATACCAATTTCCCCAAAGTTGAGCTTTTAAAGCAAAGCGAGCACGACGTATATCCACACCATTACCAATATCGTTTAAAGATTCGCCTAAAGGCATCATAGCATCAAAATAAACACGTGTATCAAACCAATACTTGAATTGTTGATCTGATGACTCAAACACTAAAATACCATTCTGAGTTTCAGTATTTAAAGCTGTTCTACTAACAATTTTACCATAAGCATTTCTTCTTACTGCGCTTACCATTTTTATATCAGCAACAGATTTTCCTGTAACATTTACTTCTGCTACATCGAAACTTGGATGAGTAAATATTAGAATGTTAGAACTATTCGTAGGGATTGAAATTTCAAATTTTCCATCCTTATCAGTTTTTGAGCTAATCTCTATAGCTCCCTGAAGTCTGATATCCACATTTACAATCGGACCACCATCCTTCGCAGAAGTAACTACTCCACTAACTGTAGTTTCTTGTGCCCAGCTGCTAGTTGAAAAAACAACAGCAACCATTAAAATTAGTATTCGTTTCAATTTAATCATAGTTATATCTATTTGTTTAAAAATTAACACACCACTAAATAATGTATAGTTTTAAGTAATTCGAAATTTTGGTATTCTATAAAAGCTCTACAGAAAGCATTTTTTTTACTTCAATTACTTTACATTACTCTACATGCTAATTCTTATTTTTTTGATTTATAGCTTTTTAACTTTTTTAACACTTCTATTTTGGCCTATTATATCTTATTAATAAACTCAGATAAGCTCTCACCTTGTTCAAGATTCATTTTTTGTCTTAATCTATATCTATTCATCTCTACACTTTTAGGTGAAATATTCTGTACATAAGCTATTTCCTTGGAAGATAAATTCAATCTAAGCAATGCTGCCAATTGCTTTTCTTTAAGTGTTAATGTAGGGAAGCTTTGTTCTAATTTTAAGAAGAAATCATTGTTTGTTTCTTCAACATGTAAATAGAAAGTTTTTCTTTCTTTATCTATATTCATACTTTGATTTATCTGATTTAACAGATTATCAATAAGCTTTTCTTTTTTCTTTACATCACTGGATGATTTAATATCTTTAACTAATATTTTAATATCTTCCAGAAATTCATTCTTTTTAACCAAATTCAACGCTAAATTAGTTAGCTCTCTCTTCTGAAATTCAAGCTCAGTTTCTAACGATTCATTCAATATTTTAGTATTCTGAAGTTCAGATTCCATATAAGCCTTTTGAGATTGTTCTATCTGATCCATTTTTTCTTGTAGATCCTTATTCTCATGAGCCTTTCTTTTATAATAAAAGAATACTATACCTGCTATAATTAATACAACGATACCACTGATAATAATTAAAAACTGATTGGCAAAACTTACAGAATTTTCATTATGAGTAATAACATTACCATTTTGAAAATCGATTTCACTTTCCGGTATATCGTCTTTATTTAAATATCCAGTATCTCGTACCTGTTCTACATTGCTAATAGCAACTGAGTCCTTATATTCTTCTAATACAAATGTTGAATCTTTATCAGCAATTGTCTGATTTGAATCTTGTTGAATTGCTTTAATTATCGAATTTGGCTTTGCAACTTCTAAATTAAATACATTACTTACTACAAATAATGCAAAGAAAGAAATAATTCCAGCCATAATTGGTGTAGTTATCCAACCTGTTGCTATTCCTCCTATTACATTAAACTTGATCTCTCTTGCCCGTTTTAGTAATCCAACTCCTAAAATAGCACCAACAATTGCTTGAGAACTTGATACAGGCACTAATGGAATTTTTGGTAATCCTAGAGATACTAAAAAACTTTGCAATGATTGTGATGAAAATACAAATAACACTAATGAATGAGCTAAAACAACAACCAAGGCTGATTCTGACGATAATTGCAAAATATTATTACCAACAGTTTGCATAATCTTTTTAGAATAAGTTATAGCACCAACAGCAATTGCTAATCCGCCAATTAAAAATAATTGTTGAGTCCCATTTAAAGTAAATAATCCTAAATTCAACACTTCTTTTGGAGCTGCTGCAGTAACAAAAACTCCCATTACATTAGCAATATTATTGGCACCCAAACTAAATGATCCAAAAGCTCCTACCAATAATAATCCTATACGCAGATATTTATCAAGCTTAATCAAATGTATTTTTGATTTGTTTATTAGAAATTTTACTAACATATACAATATTACAGCAAAAACAGCTGCCAGTATAGGACATAAAACCCATGTAGAAACAATTTTGGTTAATGAATTATAGTCTGTTGTACTTCCACTATATAAGTTCCAACCAATTATTGCTCCGACAATGGCTTGTGAAGTAGAAACAGGCAGATTATATTTTGTCATTACAAAAACTGTAACTGCTGCAGCTAATGCAACCGTAAATGAGCCAGCAATAGCGTTTACAGCACCTAATTTTCCCAAGGTATGAGAAGCTCCACTTCCCTGAAAAACTGCACCAATAACGACAAATAATGATAAAACAATTACTGCTTTTTTAAAACTAATCATTTTTGAACCAACAGCAGATCCAAAAACATTGGCAGCATCGTTGGCTCCTAAAGACCATCCCAAAAACAACCCACTTGATAAAAATAATAATATCATACGAACAACCAGTTTCTAATAAGAATATTAATAATTTATTTATACGATTCGCTTAATAGCTAAAATGGAAAGTATATCAGCCACTACTTCTGCTGCATCTGAAACATTTTCAATATGTAGTGTAAAATAACGCAAATGTATTTTCTCACTAAGTTTTAAATTAGGACTATCATGAAATACTTTTCGCTTGATATTATTAGCCAATTTATCAGCTTCCGTCTCAAAGAAATATACCCTATGTATTTTATCCTTAACAGCTGCAGGATCTTTAAAAAAAGCTCTTGCTGCCGGAATAAGCGCATCTATTGCTGAAACAGATATTTTTGTCAACTTTAAAATATCTTCATGTAATTTCTTGGGTATTAATGGAATTTCTACATCAAATTGATATAAGTTTTCTTTCATTATATCCAGAATGTCGTCACATTTTTCCATTAATCTTAAAACATCACCTCTATATTGCGGTAGCAAAGAATGCGCATATAAATCATTTTCAACCTTTCTTCTAATACTATCTGCTTTCCCCTCTATCTCATCTATATCTTTCAAATTATCTGAAAACTTCTCCATGTTACCTTTCAAATAATTCCTTACCCCATCCTTAAAAACAAGAGAACCATTATCAACAGAATCAAAAAAATCATCTATATCAAGTATTAGCTTCTTAGTGGTATTGAAAAATGCCATATTCTGAAATGTTAAAGTTAAACTTTGAATACTTCCTTAGATTAGGAATATTTTAATCGCAAATATAGCTATTAATTATATGATTTATTGAATAATAGCTAACATTTAGAAATACAGCTCTAATTTATCATGTAGTGTTTATGTATTTTTTTTGTTATTGTATTCCATATACTTATAATCTACTTTGAGAGTTTTTGATTTTCTTTAAGATAGGAATGAGAATCTTGTAGTGTAAATTTAGGGCAGAATTTCTGATTAAAAAAACATCCTTTATGCTCGTTCTACTGATCTTATAATATCATGTAGATATAACCCAACTTATTAATTCATATTAATCTTAAAGACCACTTCCCTGTAAATATGTAATTCTTAATTGGATTAGGATTGTATCTATTTGATTTAATGGTTATTAATCTTATTTGCCGATACAGAAAGTAATTTTATTTATTCTTTAGGCTGATTTGATGCACATTACATAATTTCCTATTTGCAGAAAAGTGTAGAATAGTTGGAAGAAATAGAGGGTTTTATCACTTAAATTTTACCCTTATAAACCTAGGATGATAAATTGTAGCATCTTTCTGAATATCCTCCCAGAAATTGAATGTTATTGTATTGTAACTTATTAATAATTCGCCAGGTTTAGATAAATGATAATGTGCTTTAGCATTATATGGTAGTAAACCTTTTTCGGCATATTCGGGACAAGTATACACTTCATGAATCTCTCCAAACGGTCCAACAGGACTATTACCTACTCTTATACCTATCTTTTCTGATAATCCTAAAACGGTAAATGTCAATAAGTATCTTCCATCTTCGATTGGAGTTACACTTAATTCGTTGGAAACACCATTTGTTATAGGAACTACTTCTTCTGCACTTGCAACCCAATCTTCTCCATTCCAGAATGTCCATTTATCAACAACTTCAAATTTTGAAGGTTTTACTCTTGCTGCTAATAATGATTTATTTCCTTCTGCAATTCCATAAATATAAATGTAACCATCAGGATTTGGAGCACCAGCCTCTTTGGTATTAACAAACACTCCACTTCCAAAATATATTCTGCCATAAACAGGATGAACAAATCCTAAATTGGTTGGAATCTGTTCACTATTTTTTATTCCTTCTGATGTAGGATTATCAATTTTTAATAAGGTAATATTTGTTTGCTTAAAATCAAATACATTCGTACCTGTTTTATGCACATGATATGCGAAAATATACAGTGAATTATTTAATTCGTGATTAATGAATCCATCGCCTAACCAAAAATATTCCCCTTCTTGACTATTTGAATTATCTGGAGCAAAGTATGAGATTGGATTTCCATCCTTATCAGTATTATATTCAAATGATATTTTTGACTTTTCCGGCTCAACACCTTGTAACCAGGCTGTTGAGTTATTAACCATTACATTACCGGCTTTTGGAACTCCATTTTCAACTTCTCCAATATACGTATCACTAAAAATGAACAGCGTTTTTTTATTTCCATTTTCTTTATCTTCTATGCCATCTAAAGGAATTGAGAAAATACCATCAGCACCAAACCATCCGGAAGTCCGTTCCATTAATGCGGACCATTCGGGTGCAGGTTCACTTGTAAATGTAAGGGGCTTCAGTTCTCCTTTTTCTCCTTTATTATTAGTAGCTAAATTACAGCTACTAATAATAAGGGATAGGATAATTATAATACCTGTTATTCTCATAATCGATTATTTAATAATTATTCAATTATATATGGATTAATTATACTCTTCCATAATGTATAACCTTTATCGTTAAGGTGAAGGCCGTCTATACTATAATCATAATTTATTTTTCCCTTATCATTCTTAAACTTATTAAACAAATCAATATAAGTAAGCGTATATTCATCTGCTAACTCGACCAACTGTTTATTAATTTTTATTATCTCAGTATTTGGTCTTGTATAATGTAAGCCATCATCTACAGGCAATACACTTTGTACATAAATTTTAGTTTGTGGTGATTCATTCTTAATTTGTTCTATAATCTTCCTGTAATTTTCTATTACATGATCGGATGATTTACCATACGCAAGATCATTCGTGCCAATAAGAATAAATACTTTCTTTGGTCTTGATTCAGTTACTTCTGATAGTCTCTCAAGAATCCCATCCGTATCATCTCCTCCAATACCTCTATTTTTGACATTTATATTATTAAAAAGCTCGTGCCACTCACATTGATCGGTAATACTATTACCAAGCATAATGATTTCATTGTCGGTATTAGGAAGCATTTCAAATTGTGCTTTTCGGTGATAATAATAAGCTCTTATAGCTTTATTCCAGGCATCCATATCTTCAGCAAACTTATCAAATTTCAATATTTCATCCTTTTCTTCTTCAGTTAGAACGCTACTCATCGATGGCGGTGCATCTTCCGGTTTACTTCCCCACTTTTTATTAGGATTCGATCCCATTTTCAATACTAGTTTTCCTCCATTTATCAAATCTGAATGATAAAACCAAGGCTTGTGTAGTGCTTGTCCGTCTAATGTCGCAGATTGAATATACTTATTCTCTTTCGAAACATTTTTCGCTTCAATAATAAATTTACCTCCCGGATAATATTTTTCATCTAAATGAATGGTTATTTTTTCAAAAATCGGGCTCCCAATTTCATATATTGGCTCTACTGAAGCTCCTCCATCCATCTCAAATAATCCCATGGCGCTCATTACAAACCAGGCTCCCATTTGTCCCTGGTCCTCATCTCCCATCCAACCATTCTGATCATAACCATAGTATTTATCCATTATTTCTCTTGCCCACTTCTGAGTTAACCATGGTTTTCCTGAATAATTAAATAAATATGCAGATTGCATATTCGGCTGGTTTCCATGATTTACAGGTAATACTCCCATGCCATCCAAACTATTTGATCCTAAATGTTCTGAATTAAAGTTATGAGGAGCTGATGTTTCAAAACCTTTTTCCAAGCGATTATTAAACTCATCTTTTCCCATTAGATTAATTAATCCATTTAAATCATGTGGTACAAAATAGGTATACTGCCATGCATTTCCTTCAACCCAACCGGCTCCTAACCATGAAACATCACCAAATTCACTAAAATTATCAACCCATGAACCATCCTTATGTTTACGTCGCATATAACCAACCGTAGTATCAAATACATTTTGGTAGTTATACGCTCTATGCATAAACTGCTTATATTCTGTAGTTTTATTTAAAGCCATAGCAAACTGACCAACAGTGTAATCATCATATGCATATGCCAAGGTATTAGATACAGGACCATCTTCATCAGGTACAAATCCATATTGAAGGTAAGTATTCAGGTGTCTGTTACCAACATATCCTCCTGCTTCGTAAGGTTTTCCCTGTGTAGTTTGTAATTTATATATTGATTCCCATGCTTTATTTACATCATAATTTCGTATTCCTTTCTGATAAGCACTTACCATTAAAGAAATCTGATGTGAAGCAACCATAATTGCTGAATACTCTATTCCTGTTGGCCCTTTAGGCAACCATCCTCCTTTATCATAGATTTCCAGGAATGAATTCACCCAATTATTTGCTATATCAGGAGTAGCTAATGTCCAAAGTTGATTCAGGTTCCAAAAAGTAATCCAGAAACCATCACTTCCATAAACAGGTTTTAACGGATCGTCTAACTGTTGAACCTTTTCATGCATATCCATATACTTACCATTCACATCGCTCCATGTAGTTCTCCCTGCATATGCTCTATATAAATTTGTATAAAATTTTGTTTTATCAATTTCTGTTCCTCCCTCCACTTCAATAACAGAAAGTAAATCATTCCATTGATCTTTTGAATCTGAAACTACAGCATCAAAATCCCAATTGTATTTGTTAAGTTCTGTTTCCAAATTTAACCTTGCCTGATCAATACTAACAAGTGATATCCCTGTTTGCATCATTACCTGTTCACCTTCTTCTGTTTCAAACTCTACGAATGCACCTACATCTTTATGACCAAATCCTGATGAAACCCTATCAACGTTTCGAATTATATCTTCTTTTACCCACCCATTTAGAGACTTAAATGGTTTATTAAAACGTATCACAAAATTCAATACATATTCGTTATAATTTGCTTTTCTTAAACTCTGTTGATACGATACTCCTTCAATTTCTGTATCACTAACTTTTTTTATATCAGTATAAAATATTTCAAATCCATATTCAGAAGGAATCTGAAGATCGATTAGAATTCGTGCCGAATCATTTTCAGGGAAAGTGTAACGATGAAAACCTGTTCGTGTAGTTGTTGTTAGTTCAGCCTTAATATTGTAATCATCAAGCAAAACAGAATAATATCCCGCTGAAGCTTTTTCATTTTTATGATCGAAGTTTGATCGATAACCTTGATTAGGATGTTTCTCTGTTCCGGGGTTTGTTTTTAATGGCCCTACTGTTGGCATAGTTAATAATCCTGCCATAGTCCATGAGTGAATATGACTAAATCCAGCTATGTTATTGATATCATATTCATATCCTGCTTTCCATCCTAACTCCTGGTTATCAGGACTTAGCTTTATCATTCCAAAAGGAGTTGTTGGCCCTGGGAACAAAATCCATCTCGAATTATGAGTTCCAATCATTGGATCAACATAATCAATCGGTTTTTTATTCGTTTGCGAAAAACTGCAATTAACAATTAAAACTAGTACTGAAACGAAAAATAATTTCTTCATATTACTCTTTTTTGGTCTAATTTTCTTTAATCATGGTTGTTTTACCATTCTTTGTTTTTAATGTATAATACTCACCTTTATACATTACATGATAAAGTGTTCCGGTAAAGTTTAATGAACCGTTATTTTTGATCACCTCACCTTTGACATCGGGATAAAATCCAAAGAAATTCTTTAACATAACCTGCGACATGGCTATTCCGGAAGAAGACTCTCGATTATGCCATCCTCGTTGAGCTATTCTAACTTTAGCATTCTTATTTTTTTTGTTTTCGCCCCATAATTCATGAGCCTGGGCCCATATTCCTTCATATGTAACAGGTTCAATATTATGATAAAAGTCGAGTGCTTTTTGAGGAAATCCAAGCTGCGTTAAAGCATCCATTGTTCCCGCTGGCCAGCCATCAAAAGCACCTAAAGGACCATGATCTGCCCGGTCGGAATCTTTTGCAGCAATATCTTTTAATGATTGCGCACGCATCCAATGATCTGTAATCAATTCCCGATACACAAACTCCATCATTTCTGATTTTATATCTGCAGGAATATCATTGGGGAGATACCTTCCCATAAACATAAAATCAAGACAGTGCCTTACTTCAATTTTCTTACCATTTGGATACAGACTGTACCAAACACCATCTCCTGCATATAGCTTCAATAACCTATCGACCATCTCATCTGCTTCTATACGCAATTCCTCTGCTTTCTCTACATTTCCTTTAAACTCAAAGAAATCAGCTGTTTGGCGCATCATCCACACATAACCAGCATTAAATGATGGTACTATATGTTTATAAGTAGGAACACATTCCAGCAGATTCCATTCATCATCGCCAAAATCAGCTAGTTTATAAATATCCCCCTGAGCATTAGGCTGTCCATAAATTGAGATTCGTTTCCAATTGGTTGCATAATGTTCCAAATGTTCTAAAACTGTTTTTCCTTGTAAAACTTTATCCAAAAATTCACCATCTCCTGAAACTGTAATATAAGCGCGTATCATTTGAAACAATGCCCAATAATTAGCTGAATATCCATTCCCAACACCTTTACCTCCTTGATTATCCTGACCATAATATTTTGAAGGATCAATACTAATCCATGAGCTAAGATGCTCTTTCATCATTTCCGGATCCACAGTAGCCCATAAAGTGGACCATTCTGTAATATCCCAGAAAAAAGTAATAGATCCGCCCCATCGTGGACCTCCTGTTAAAAATACTTTATCGTGTTGTGGAAGATTAGTATGCGTTAAATAAAGCATAGTTAATGGACCTGTATAATACACTTTTCGTGCAATACTATCATCTGTCGCTAAAATCGGAAATGTTCCTGAAAGCATCTCATTTCCTGTCTCAAACAAACTATACCAACGTTTATTCCATTCTTTTTCAATTTGATTAAATTCAGTATCAAAATTTGATGCTAAGCTTTCCAATTCCGATTTAATAAGCTCCTCATTATCTCCATACGCCATTACAAATCTGAAATTCTCGTATTTTCCGGATCCTATTTTTGATTCTAATTTTGCAGTTGCACCACTATTAAAAGCTTCAATCTGGATATCTGAATTGATTATCTTAAATCCTATTATAGCCTCTGTTTCTGTATCATGAACTAGAATACACCCACCATCAATTTTGGTAATATATTTATCACATTCTAATAATTCTTTATCTGACGGCCAGTTAGTCGTTAACTTTTTTTGTTGCGGCTTACCATCAACTAGCTCAGTAACATATATTTCATTGTCTCCTATTGTTTTCCCTATAAATCTTCTTGCATTTTCAACCTCATCATCTCTTATTGTTGTTTTACCATTCATTTTAGGGTAAGGATACCACCATTGCCAATCACCTTCATATTTTGAGATAAAACCTATCAGGTCTTGTTCTATATGAATTTCTTGTTCTGATTCAGAATTGTTTCTAATTTCAATATCCCACATGACTACATTTCTCTCTATAGGCATTCTGGTTCTACTTAGAATTTCGAAATTCTCGAAACTTGTTTTCCTAATTGCCTGATATGGCTGCCAACGAAATTCCTTGACTAAAGGAACTCCTCCGTTCAGTTTAAAAATACCTGAATGATATCCTCCTGCATATGGTGCAGCAGCCAACCAACTAATTGAACTCATATCGGGATTGGTTAATGCCTGGCTTTGAAAGTTACGAATAGAAGGTTCTATATCAACAGTATCAACTGAAACCCATTCGCCTGAAAGCTCCTCGAGAGAAGGTATATTTTTAGTTATATCTGATTTTACTCCTGGATTAGAACATGACCAAGTATAAAAAGACATTATACCTATTAAAAAAAAGATAATTCCTGAATTTCTCATTTTTATGATTTATCATTTAAATCAAGTTGCTGTAATGCATATGTATATGCTCCTAACATGGTTGCCCTACTACCACCTAATTTAGATATACCTACACCTGTTCGGGGCATACTATCATATTTAATTGTTTTGGTTGAATTTGGGATATTTAACTCAGTAACTTCACCGTAGGCAAATTCATCAAATGTAGATTCATCTTCCAAATTAAATACCTTAAAAGATAGACGATTTGACTTTTCTTCTCTGAAGTTTTCGTATTGGCGATTAAGTTCCTTGAACATAGCAGAGGCAAATAGATCCCATGCCGAAGTTATTCCTCCTCCTAACACAACTATACCGTCAATTAAAGTTACAACATTTGCTATTGAGCTTCCAAGGTTCTCTCCATATGTCTCAAATGCTTTTAATGCCGCTCGCTTATATCCTTTTGCTTTTCCTTTTGCTATATTGTAGATATCTTTTGGCATTAAATTGCTATTAAAATCAGTTCCTGATTTTTGCGCATAAACGCGTTGAATAGCCCTTGTACTTACACTTTCTTCAGCATTCCAATTTTCATTAAATTTATTTAAGGTGTTATGAATTTCGGCACCACAGGATGTATCTCCTGTAAGAAGTATGTTATTCATTGTTATACCACACCCAAAACCAGTTCCTAAGGTTATACCAATAAGATTTCTGTACCGTTTAATGCTACCTTTGGCTTCTAATTTTTGGTTTAATTCAGGTAAAAATCCTGCCAATGCCTCACCATATGCATACAGATTACCATCATTATTAATAAAAACAGGTAAATTAAATTCTTCTTCTAAAATAGGACCTAGAGGTACACCGCCTTTAAATGCGGAAAAGTTAGGTAAATCACCTATTATCCCTTTTTCATAATCAGCAGGTCCAGGAAAAGCAAAACTAATGGCTGCAATTGGATTCTTAGTTTGTTTCTTTACCGCATTAAATCCTTTTATTAGTGTTGAAATACATTCATCAATATCATCAGTAACCGCAGGCAATGTAATTGGCATTGTTACTTCTTCATTTCCTGTAATAGCCGAAAAAACAAAATTTGTACCTCCTGCATCCAGTGTTAATACAATTCTATTGTCGTTCTTTGAATTTATCATCTTGCTTTAGTTTCGATCGTTAATTTTTTGATGCATAATAAGCTGAGTAACTCACATATAGAATTGAAGCAACAAGTACGAATAAACTTTGAGTAACTCCAAAATTATCGCTAATTAATCCCATAATTGGCGGTATTATAGCTCCCCCGCATACAGCCAAAATAATCATTCCTGATATTTCATTCGCATATTCAGGTTTATTATCAACAGCTATTGTAAATACAATTGGAAAAATATTAGAGAAGCCCAGTCCTGTGATAAAAATTAAAACCCAGGCTAAATTCAGATTATTAATAAATATCAATGCTACTAAACCTGCTAAAGTAATAATTGCACTTACTACAAAAAACTTGATTGTATTCAATTTTCGAAGCAAAACTGCTCCCGCTAGCCTACCTACCATTAAAGAAGCAAAATAGACACTAATAGCAATACTGGCCTTTTCAATACTAATTGAAAATTTAGTACTTAAAAAGTTAGCTATGTTTGAATTTATTGCCACATCGAAGCCTACCATAAAGAAAATAGAAAGAATCATAACTACCACAAACCTCACTTTAAATAACTGAAGTACAGTTTTTAATGTTGCTGGTTCTTTTTCAGGTTTCGATTCTTCAATTTTTACAGAACCTAACCAAATAGCAGTTAAGAATGACAGCACCGCATAAACCGGAAAGATCAATTTCCAGTTACCAGTATATGTAGCAAATGCAGTAGCAATAATAGGTCCGAGCATGGATGCGATAGCTTTAATAAATTGCGACAGACTTAAATTCGCTGCTTTACTGTGCTTAGATGATATATCTATCAGTAAAGGGTTTGCCGAAACCTGCAATATAGTATTCCCTATTCCAAGAATCATAAAACCAATCACTGCACTTAAATAAGAATAGTGAACAAATGGAACCAGCATTCCTATTCCTGTTATTATCATCCCGGTATTTACTGTAAATCTTTTTCCTCTTCTGTCCTGAAATATTCCCGTAGGTATAGCCAATAAGGCAAACCACACAAATACCATACTTGGTAAAAGTTGAGCTACACTATCCGACAAACCAAAATCTTTTTTAATATAACCTGTTGCAACACCAACAAGATCAACAAAACCCATAATATAGAATGATATTAATACGGGTAATAAAAACTTAAAGGAGACTTCTTTATTCATATAAATTATTGATTTCGTTATGTAATTTAGAATTTCATTATTTTGAAGTTAATTAATTCATTAAGTTCTCACATATGCTTTAATAATACCTATAGTTTTTCCTACACTTTTACCATAAGGTTTTATGCTATATTTACCAACTTTCGCCGGTACAATAAATGTTTCTGCATAATGTATAATAAATGGTTCAAAAGCTTCGTTGGGGCTTTTAACAATTGCCTCTTCTCCTTCAACTAGATTTAGTACATGTACTCCTTCTTTGGTATCATGATTTGTAATTTTACTAAACCAGAATCTTCTTGTTTCAATAAATTCTCTTTCGTGTAAGCCAGTTCTTTCTTCAACCCAACCATCACCTTCGTTTATTTTTTCTATCCGATTAACCAGGTTTTTCTTTGTCCATGAGGTTGTTCGATCCCATTGAATTACATTTTTACCGTGGTTCAGATTAATTGGACGCGGTTTTCCATCTAATCCAACTCTTCCCCAATCCCATAACTTAAAGGTAAAAATATAAGGAGTTGAGCTAATTTCAAGAACCATTGAATCTATTCCTGAACAATGCACTGTTCCACCTGGTATTAAAACATGATCGTGTTTCTTTACATCCCAGGTTTGTACATGTTTCTCTGCATCAAAAATTATATTGTCATTTTGCGCATCATCTAGTTCATCCATCATTTGTTGTGGATTTACTCCTTCTCTTAAACCAAGATAAACTTTTGCTCCTGGTTTTGCATCCATTAAATAGTAGCTTTCATCCTGTGTATAATGAATTCCGAACTGTTCCTGTATATATTCTGTTAAAGGATGAACCTGTAAACTTAAATTCCCCCCATCCATAGTATCCAGGAAGTCGAATCGAATAGGAAATTCATCTCCAAAACGAGCATGAACGGCATCGCCAAGCAATTCGACAGGCTGATAAAATACCAGATTAATCGATGGTATTTCAACCAATGTATCATTAAATTTAAATAATAAACTATTTTCTTCGGGCACGCAGTTAAAGCACCAGGCATAATTATCGGCGTCTTTATTCAAATCACAAACTTCTTTCATCCATTGTCCACCCCAAGGTCCCGGATCAAAGAATGGCATCAAACTAAATGGTTGTTTAGCTGCAAGTTTTAATGCTTTTCTCATTAAACTACCATCAACTAATTTAGGATTATCATGATCGTTGGTATCCAACACATAATCCCATTGGTGCATTAGCTTACGTTTTAACCTATCCTGTGCTCTCCAGTCAACAAAAAAACCTCGTTTATATTTGGCTTCAAATCCTTCTTCCTTATTATTAATTCCTAGATTATCCACTTCTTTTCTTCGCATTCTCTGCTGAATTTCCCATCGCGCCATATCAGCATATACCAATATATCGGGATTGTCAACGAGCAATGATGCTCCATACCCAAAGATTACCTTTATACCATTGTTTAATTGTATTTCGTCTTTTGTCTGTTCTATTTTTTGATGATCAAAAAAATCAATCATGTTTAATCTGGTCATGAAACCAAAGATCCTGTCATCTGTAACATCTGTATGAGTCATTTCTCTGATTTGTTCTTCAGATTTCATTAATCCAATAGTATTTATTAAGATATCGAATTTAAGTTTTTCTATAATCCAATGTAATATCTTATCATAATAAACTCCCTGATAACATTCAATTACTATTGTTTTTTTACCATCAACTGAGCTAAGTATTTTATTTAACTGTTTTGCTATTGTATCCCAACCAATATGAATATCGTTTGGATCGCTATCGATCTTTATATATGGAAACTTATTAAAACTCATCTACCCTCCTCAATTATTTAATATCCAGTGTTCTGTGTCAATTTTGTATTTAAATCTCTTTCTCTTTGTGGTATAGGCAACAAATAATGATAATCTTGTGGATTTACATTACTTTTCCCAGATGCTTGTACTACTTCAACAAGCTTACCAAAACGCTTAAGATCATTATACCTGCTACCTTCCATAACAAATTCCAATCTACGTTCATTTAACACAGCATCCCTAAATTCAGTGTAAGATAATCCTGATAAATCAGGTAGTATATTCTGTTCAACCAAACCATTAAATCTTGCTCTTTCGCGTACTTCGTTGATAGCATTGTAAGCCTCGGCAGTAGGACCGTTATTTGCTTCGTTCAAGGCTTCGGCATACATTAATAGTACATCGGCATAACGTAAATAAATAACATCAGAATTAGTATTATTACCCCGAGGTTCTGCTTCCTGATCCCAAAATTTACCTATATGTGGTTCAAAATTTTCAGTAGTGCCATCGGAATAGGTAAATGAAGATATAAAGGTAACCTCTCTTCTTCTGTCCAATGGATTAAAACTATTGTATAAATCTTCAGTAGGTTGTTCCCAACCATGTGCATTTTCAGGGCCTTCACCATCTACATCTAATCCAGATGGTAACAAGCGCACATGATACTGATTAGGTTTAAAACCTTCGCTTAATGTACCACTAAAATTGACTGCAAAGATTATTTCTCCGGAATTCATGTTAGCAATTTTAAAAATATCGGCATAATCAGGCCATAAGTCGTATTGATGAGAATCAATAACTTCGAATAATTTATCAGCAGCATTAGAATAATCGCCTTTGGTGAGGTAAACCCGTCCCTGCAATGCTGCAGATGCCATCGGTGTTGGCCTTCCGTTTCCTACGCGATATGTGGAAGATAAATTCAGTTCTGCAAACTCCAGATCTGCAAAGATTAAATTGTAAATATCATCAACATTTGATCTTTCGAGATATGCATCATCAGCACTTTCTGTTGGTGTTGTTTTTAATGGAACCTCTCCAAATAACTTAACCAATTCGAAATACATCATGGCCCGAATAAAACGAGCTTCTGACTCCAGATGTAAACGACGATCTTCGTTAAAATCGATGTTTGGAACTTTTGATATAACAACATTAGCTGCATTAATTGTTTTATATAAATCTTGCCAATACAATTCGAATCTTAAATTATCTGGAGTAAACCTGAATTCTGATATATTCCTGTATTCTGGTGATGATAACGTTTCAAAACAGTTGTCTGATAATAAGTCTTGAAGTACCCAATAATCGTTAAAGAATATCCCTCCAAAACCCGGATCCCATAAATAATCAGTTCCTACAGTTAAATAATCATACAAAGCATTAACAGCGGCTACAGCATCTTCTTCAGTTTGGTAATAATTTGATGATGTAATAAGTGATTCAGGATCTTCATCAAGAAAATCACATGAACTTATCATGAATGTAATGAATAGTATTACTAAGCCAAGTAAGCTTTTCACTTTACCTCTACTAATATATGTAACTAATTCTTTTTTCATAACACAAATTATAATTTCAAAGAAATACCTATGGTATAAAGTTTAGTTGATGGATATGAGCCATAATCAGCACCCATACTTAAATTATCGTTAGCAAACCGGCTTACTTCAGGATCATAACCCGAATATGAAGTTAGTGTAAACAGATTTTTAGCACTTACAAACATCTTAAACGAAGATATATGCAAACGATCGGTAATACGTTCGGGGAAATTATAAGCTAATGTAATATCCTTAACACGAAGATAAGATCCATCTTCAACCTGAACATCTGATAAGGTATTCGCTCTTGGAGTCGCATTAGCCCTGGGGTATTCGTTGGTTGGATTCGAAGTTGTCCAGCGATCTAATGCTGCTGTAGAATTATTTCTGTTACCATCGAAACTTTCAAGAGCAAACCTGTTAAAGTTTACAATCTCATTTCCATATACCCCTTGAATATAGATATTTAACGAAAATGACTTATAACTAAATGTGTTGGTCAGACCATAAGTAAAATCAGGATTTGCATTACCTAATACTACTTTATCCAGTTCATTAATAATGCCATCATCGTTCACATCCACATATTTTCTATCTCCGTGTTTTGGTGTATAATCGCTAAAATATGGTATTGTTTCAGGGTCTTCATCCTGTTGAATAATACCATCCGATTGGTAACCATAAAATGTTCCTATGGATTCTCCTTCTGTTATCCTGGTCCAGCCATTAATACCTAGTATACTTTGTCCAACTAAATCATCTTCTCCGGTAAGTTTAGTAATTTCATTTTTGTTTACCGCAAAGTTTACTGTTGTATTCCATGTAAATTCACCTACAAAATTTGCAGTATTCGCACTTATCTCAAATCCGTAATTTTTCATGTTCCCCACATTTGTATAAGCATATTTATACCCTGATGTGTAAGGAATTGGTGCATTTAATAACAAATCATAGGTCTCTTTGTAATAATAATCACCTGTTATACTAATTCTATTCAGAAATAATCCTAAATCAAAACCAACATTTATTTGTTGTGTTGTTTCCCACTTTAGAGAACTGTTTTCGAATGTTGAAGGGCCAGCTCCTACTGCAATTTCATTCTCTCCATAGTATGCTTCTGTTATTTCCAACAAACCTAATGAACTGTAAGGCGGTATACCTTCATTTCCCACCTGTCCATAACCTGCACGTATTTTTAAATTGCTAATTTTAGAATCCTGGTTCCAAAAGTTTTCCTGTGTAACACGCCATGCAGCTGAGAATGATGGAAAAAATCCATATTTATTACCTGATCCGAATTTTGAAGAACCATCTAATCGTCCGGTAAGTGTTACCAGATATTTCTCTTTGTAATTATAGTTTATTCTTGATATAACAGATTGCATCTGCCATCCCGTTGATCCGCTCAACATCAATGTTTTTTTGCTTCCCACCTGAATAGCATTATATCCCAACCTGTTGTCTTCGAAATCGGAACTGGCAGAATACTGGTATTCCGATTCGAAAGCTTGCATCGAATGCCCTATTAAAGCATTTATTGAATGATTACTAAATTTCTTATTATAGTTAAATGTATTTTCTATTAGCCAGGTGTATCCATTGGTTGAACCAACCGCTGCCTGCCCGTTAGATGATTCTGCCCGCTTTAAATAATTAGGAACAAACGATTTATCTGTATTAAAATAGGCATCACCACCTAACGAACTTCTAAATTTTAGATTCTTGATTAAATCCCATTCTAAATATAAATTACCGATAAAACGGTTAGAGATATTTATTTGCTCCGTTTCATTTGCATCAGCTACAGGATTCCCAACAGCCGGTTTTGAAGTGTTATTTTCATAAGTATAATTACCGTCCTCATCATACACATCAAGTCCAGGATTAAATTCTAATGCCCACGAAGTTACACTTGATGGAATAGCTGATTCATCATCCGTGATCACTCCGTTTAAGACACTTCTATTTATATTCAGCGAAGTACCTATTTTTACATTATCTCTAACATTATTGGTTAAATTAACACGCAGATTACCTTTTTCGAAATCTGATCCTATGATGATTCCTTCCTGATTAAAGTAATTGACAGATATGGCATAAGCACTGCTTTCTGTACCTCCACTAAACGATAACTGATGGTTATGAATAGGTGCCACCCGAAATATCTCATTCTGCCAATCGGTTCCTTCTCCTAAATTTGTTGGGCTTGCATATATTAGTCTTCGATCTACATCAGCATTATCGGTAGCTTCGTTACCTAACTCAGCCAGTTCTTTTGCCGATAACATATCCATTGTTTTTCGAACCTCTTGCATTCCATAATAACCATCATATGATATAGTAAAATTTCCTTTGGTTCCTTGTTTTGTTGTAACCAATATTACTCCATTAGCTCCTCTTGCTCCATAAATAGCAGTTGCTGAAGCATCTTTCAAAATCTCAATGGATTCAATGTCACTTGGATTCAGACTATTTAATGGATTTAGAGCAGGTCCCCTCACGGCTCCTGTAGAACCTGTGCTAGGATCACTTATGATTGGTACTCCATCGATAATATATAATGGTTCGTTTGTGCCATTTATTGAACTGGTTCCTCGTATACGAATTGTAGTTGCTGCACCAGGCTGCCCCGATGTTTGCGTTACAACAACACCTGCCGCTTTACCCTGAATTCCCTGATCCAGAGATGATATTGATGTAGTTATAATATCTTCTCCTTTAACCGATGAAATTGAACCAGTTAGATCGCTTTTCTTTTGTGTTCCATATCCAACTACTACAACTTCATCCATCTGCAGAGATGATTCATTAAGTACAATTTTATATTCCAATTCCTGACCAACCCTTATTTCCTTTTGGTCATATCCAATAAAACTTACCAATAAAATGGAATTTGTCGGTACATTTAATTTAAACTCACCATTAGGATCTGTTACGGTTCCGATTGAAGTGTTTTTTACCTGAATATTAGCTCCGGGTAGAGGTAAATTATCATTACCCGAGCTTACTATACCATGTATAGTTTTTATAATTGTTTCCTGAGCTATTCCCTGCCCAACAATAAACAAAAAGACAATACTTAAAAAAAAAATCCTTTTCATAGGATATACAAGTTAATTAAAAACAGGAACCCTGGTTACCCAAGGCCCCTAAAATATAGCGTTATTATTCCCAAGTTACATCATTACATGTACCTGCAGGTCCTGCATCATCATCAGCTCCTGCTTGATATGGGTCAAAATCATTACTCCGAGGTGTTGAATAAAATACTTTCTCATAATTTTCAACTGGCTCATAAGGTACAGTTTCTGTTCCCGTATTGAAAGCATCTAATCCATAATAAACTACATCACCTATCAACTCTTCCGCATCAATATTTGTAATCATTATAGTATCGCGCACATCTTCTAAGAAAGCTCCTGTTCTACTTAAAATTAAGCGAGAAGCAGTCTCATCTAAATTCCAGTAGCAGTAATTGTACCATAAATCAGAAAAATCATCTACTTTAGCACCTATACTTTTATCATAAGTACCATCTTCGTAGAATCTGTATATATCATCTGTATATACATCAGAAATATCATTTTCGTTGGTCAATTCACGAATTTCTTCAGTTAACAACCAATCATACTTTAACAATAATTGGGTCATTGTTAGTTCCACATCCACTACTAAATCAATAGATGTTTCTTGTCCATCATTGTCGATAGCTGTAAATTGAAATGATAGTATAGGCTCAACATCTTCTTCAGAAACAGTATAGGTAAAGGTAAATGTTAATGTTGTAAATTCTTGAGGAGTTCCGAAAGCTGTACCATCATGTAATGCAGTAACAACGACCTTATTTAACCCGGCTTCTGCAATAACTGCAACATTCACAGAGATTTCCTCACCAGCTTTTGCTTCAATAAGCTCATCACTTAAAGTGATTACCGGTGGTTTCTTATCATCGTCATCGTCACACGAGGTAACAATAAACATGGCAGCAAATAAAAATACTGCCAGACTAGCAAAAATACTTTTTTTCATAAGATTATAATTTAGATTAGCAATTAGTTCTTTGTTCATATGTATGCACAAACTTAGTTATTATATTTTAAAACTCCAATTATTTTTTTAGAATAAAATTGCATTTATTTCTAATTTATAATTTTACTAAGTGGGACACGAATAAAACGAGGTCTGTATATACCTGCATCTTTATAATGATCATCTAATTTAAATGAGTTTGTATTGTATGAAATAAGAATACCTTTTTCGTTTGTGAATTGAGGATGCACAATAGCATTATAAGTAAATATATTTTTATTTAAACTATCTAATGGTGTAGTGTATAATAATTTCTCATTTGCCCATCCGGTATATGGTCTATCAGAACTATAAATATAAATATCCGGACTTAGGCCGCCGTCTTGGGTAAAATAATAGTACTTATCTTCCAATTTTAAAACTGTGAATTGTTCGGATCCTTTAACATCAGCCATTGGTTTTGCATCATCCGCATTTTTCGACCATTTTGTTCCATTAAAAAACTCCCAATCCCCTGTTGTATTATTCAGCAAAGCTCTTGCCACATAAGGTTTTCCATTACCTAAACCATATATATAAATATACTCCTCCTCTTCTAGTATTGCATGTCCATAATGAATATCATTTTTTAAGCCATACTCGAAATATTCTACGCCAATCTGTTTAAAATCAGGTAAAGAAAAGGTAAATAAAGCAGTTCCATTCCATTTAAATCCCCACATACTTGTATCTACCTGATAAAACTTCGAAGCAAATACTTTAAGTTGGTTATCATATACAAATCCGTCGCCAGGCCAGTACCATTCATCATATTCTGATGTTTCAAAATTCGATTCAATAACTTGTTTAGGAATCATTACCGATCTGTTTACGTTACCTGTATCGTTAATTATAAACTCAAATTTATCTCCTTGCTGAACCAGGAATGAGTTCCGAATATAGATTGGATCTGTTTTTGTTCTGGTATTATCATCATTAACTGCTCCAACGAATGTATCGCCGAATATCCAAACCGTTCTTCCTTCAGGTAATAGCACAGAGTATGTTCCATCACCTCCTGTAAAACCATCGCCCTTTAAGTGGAAATAATCATTAAACTTCTGATCGACTATAACATTATCTCTATATACTGATTTTTTGCATGCTGTAAAGCTTAATAAGATCAAAAGAAACCAACTTACACTGTTCTTTTTCATACTTATATCAAATTATTCTCTTTCACTCTCTACAGTATATACTATACTATCGGAACGGTAATAACCCAGGTTAAATTCAATTGGTCTTCTGCCGGGATCATATACAAATCGTTTTCTTTTTAGAATTGGATCTCCTGTTTTTATATTAAGCTTTTTAGCTATAAACCTATCTGCTGCAACTGCCGTGATTTCTTCTTTTGATAATTTTGCAACTACAGCATAATCATTCTGTAATATTTCATATAAAGGTCTTCTAAAGTCCTCTGTTCCTGTCAGTCCTATACGAGGATGAAAATGCGATACAAAATAAACAAACGGACCATCTTCATTTCCTCTTAACCGCTCCATTTTTAAAACCTTAGAATCTTCACTTATTCCCATAAACTCAGCAACTCGTTTTACAGGGTTCACCCAAGATAGTTCAATATCAAAATTGACAACTTTTACACCTTTTGATTTCATTTCCTGAGTAAAACTCATCCAGTTTTTTGCTTTACTATCCACTGGGCGCGTTACAATTGTCCCTACACCCTTTTTACGGAATAAAAGCCCTTCATAAACTAACTTATTGGTTGCTTGTCGTAAAGTATTCCTTGATATTCCCAGCTCATTAGCCATTTCTATTTCATTTGGCAACAATTTACCATTCTGATATTCAGGCATTACTATCATTTTTCTCAATAATTCTTCAACCTGCAAATACAAAGGAATTGAACTATTATGATCAATCGTTAGTTTCATATACTTCATTAAATAATTTATTGTTCAAATGTATGAACATTTTTCTTTTTAGCAAATATTTTGATTAAATTTTATTTCACACTTTCTATTTGCCGATACAGAAATTCTTAAAGATATTACCTAATACTTCATCGGTTGTGATCTCACCTGTGATCTCACCTAAATAGTGTAAAGTTTCTCGGATATCCTGAGCCAGAAAATCACCTGTAATTCCTGTTTTTAAACCTCCGATTGCTCGATCTAAAGATTCTGAAGCTCTTTCTAAAGCTTCGTAATGGCGTGCATTGGTTACTATTACTTCATTCTGATTCAAAGCAGATAAGTTTACAATCGATAGTAATTCTTGAACCAATTGATCTACATTTTCACCGGTTTTAGCTGAAATTTTTACCAATGCATCGTTATCACTTAACAAGTCATTAATAATAATTTCATCCGAAATCTGGTCAATCTTATTGATTACTACGATAAGCTTCTTATCGCTAGCTCCTAGCTTATCTTTTACATTTTGTATCGCTTGTTCAATATCTTCAATACCTTCTGTAGCATCAACCAATAAAAGAACTATTGAAGACTTTGATATTCTTTCGTAGGTACGTTCAATTCCGATAGTTTCAATAGTATCAACTGTTTCTCGAATTCCTGCTGTATCAATAAATCGGAAAGAAACCCCTTCAATATTTATAACATCTTCTATAACATCACGTGTTGTACCTGCAATATCGGAAACAATCGCTTTTTCTTCATTCAATATTCTGTTTAATAAGGTTGATTTTCCAACATTGGTGTGACCTACAATAGCAACAGGAACTCCGTTTTTAATCACATTTCCTAAATCGAATGATTTTAAAAGCTTTTGAATTAGATTTTGAATATTATTTAAAAGATCATTTAATTGTTTGCGATCTGCAAATTCAACATCTTCTTCGCTAAAATCTAATTCCAGTTCTAACAACGAAATAAAATGCAATAATCGATCACGTAAACTTGCAATTTCACTTGAAAATCCTCCTCGCATTTGCTGCATAGCTACTTTATGTGAAGCCGATGAAGATGATGCAATTAAATCGGCAACAGCTTCAGCTTGCGATAAATCCATCTTTCCATTTAAAAATGCACGCATGGTAAACTCGCCTGGTTTAGCTAGTCGAGCACCATTTTTAATGAATAATTGTAATATCTGTTGTTGAATATACTCAGAACCATGACAGGAAACTTCAACTAAATCTTCGCCTGTGTATGAATTGGGATTTTTAAAAACAGATATAACAACTTCATCAATAATTTTTGCACCATCCTTCAATACTCCAAAATGTAAAGTGTTGGCAGGTTGATCAATTAATCGTTTACCTTCTTTTGGTGAAACATACAACTTATCAACCAAAGCAATGGACTCATTCCCACTTAATCTAACTACTGCGATTGCACCATTTCCTTGTGGTGTAGAAATAGCACAAATTATATCATTATTTATCATTTTGAACTTCCTTATATCTATAACAACTTACTAAATGATCGTTTACCATTCCTATGGCTTGCATTTTTGCATAACATATTGTTGATCCAACAAATTTAAATCCTCGTTTCTTTAAATCTTTACTCATAGCATCTGAAATTTCTGAAGTAGCAGGAATCTCACTCATACTTTTCCATTTATTTACAATTGTTTTCCCACCGGTAAACGACCAAATATATTTTGCAAAAGAACCAAATTCTTTCTGAACTTTCATAAAAGCCTTTGCATTTGTAATTGTCGCATTAATTTTAAGTTTATTTCGAATAATTCCAGCATCCTGTAATAGTTCATCAACCTTTTTCTGGTCATATTCTGCTATTTTTTTATAATCGAAATGATCAAAAGCTTTTCGAAAATTTTCCCGTTTAGCAAGTATAGTACTCCAGTTCAATCCAGCCTGGAATCCTTCCAAAATCAGAAATTCAAATAACTTATCATCATCATGTAATGGAACACCCCATTCTTTATCATGGTATTCAATATCAACAGGCTTTTTTGCCCAGTTACATCTTTGTTTTTCCATATCATTTTTCTAGTTCCAGTGATGGCCTTTATTCTGAATCGTTTCTAAAAACTTTTTAATGGATCGATCGTACGTTCTTTCAACTTCATTAGGAAAATAACATGCAGGTAATTGTCCCAATTTTCTATGATAAGCGATACAATCACAGCATACTCCCTTTTTACTGCAGGAGTATGTACAATTACAATTTTCTTTATTTTGTTCTTTTTTACATTCCATAACAATAAGTTTAGTGACGCAAAAGTAACAGAAATAACATTTGATAACAAAACCAATTGATTTTAAAAAGAAAGTCCGGTTAAAAACCGGACTTTCTTTTTATCATTTAAATATCTTTAAATTAAGCCTCTCATCTCAGAAACTTTAGCTATCGTATTCACTACCTGATCAGCATTAAACTTCTCACAATTAAATATTAAATCATAATCTACCAACTCCATCTTTTTACCTGCAAATTCAGCTCTTAGTAAAGATCTTTTTTTATCCATTTCAATTGCAAGCTTTTTGGCTTCTGCATGCGTTATTTCATGTCTTCTACTAATTCCATCAATACGATAGTCAAGAGAAGCAATTAGTTTTATATGTAATGAATTTGGGATGTCTTTTAAAATAGCAGCTCCACCTCTACCCACAATAATGACTCTCCCTTGAGCACCTATTGCACTAATAACTTCACGGATTGTATTTTTAATTTTTCTTTCACTCTTATAATATTTACTTGACAATGCTTCTAAAATTTCATCAATAGCACTCCTTTTTTGAAACTTAAATACAAACTCTATCTTCTCAGGTGTTAAACCCAATTCTTTAGCAGCTTGATCTAATATTTCTTTACTAATAACTTTCCATGGATTATCTTCGGCCCCTTCCATCTCTGTTAACATCTCTGCCAAATCATTGGCACATAAATTAGCTGGACACCCAAAATAACGTGAAATAGTAATTACTGGACCCGGATTCTTAATTTCCTGATCCGGAGGTTGATATTTATATCTGTCTTCCAAGTATTTTAATAAAATATTAGCCATTTTTTAAATAGATTAATTAAAAATACTTTTTACAAGATATTAAAAATTTAGCAAGAAATCAATGTAAATTAGCTTATCTTAAACAACGAATATTGGAATCAAAATACAGTTGAAACATAAGCTTCTTATATAGCGTTGATTCAATATTTATTTTAATATTTTGCTTAGCATTATTTTATTTAAATACTCTTCCTTTAATTTTAAACCTATTCTTAATAAATATGCAACTAATTTTTAATGAATTGAGCAGATTTTTATATCTTGGTACTTCAATTACAATATTACTTTTAAAGTATCGTTAACATTATCAATGAGCTTTGTTAGTAACTATTTATAAAAAATTGATTATGAAATATTTGTGTATTATACTATACTTATTAAAAAGTAATCCAGAAGCAGGTGATTTAAAAATCCCAATAATTGCTCTTGTGATTTCGATTCTTGCACTTTTAATAACTGCAATCTTTTATTTGTTAAATTATAAATTAAACTATAAAAATCATTTAATAAACAAAGAGAACATCAATAATCTCATAAAGCTAGAAGAATTAAAACTTCAACCTGTTCTTAATCTTCATATTAAAGATTCTATATGCTACCTTATGAATAGCAGTAATGCTGTTGCTAAAGAAATTATCGTAAACTTTCAATATGAAGCAACCAGTTATCAACCTATTCATAGATTATTTATAGAAAATTTTGATATAAAAGGTGTAGATGGAAATCCTATTTACAAAGTGAACCTTATGGCAGGTGATCAAATACAACTTTTTACTTATGACAATAAATTGAAAGATGAAATTTTGAAGGCATTAACTCAAATTAAAATTCAAATAACTTACAAAGATATCACCGGAAAACCTTATGAAATTAGTAATGCATTGATATTTAGTTAACAATTAAATACTAAATATTACAAATAATAAAACAAAAAAAGGTTTCCTCTTTCGAAGAAACCTTTCCTGTGATCCCGCCAGGAGTACTCGCTTTGCTCGTGAAATCGCTTGCCTGTTATAACAGGCTTCGCTTAGTTCGAACCTGGGTTCTCATCCTAAATCTTATTTCATAATTAATTACTGACAACAAAAAAAGGTTTCTTCTTTCGAAGAAACCTTTCCTGTGATCCCGCCAGGATTCGAACCTGGGACCCACAGCTTAGAAGGCTGTTGCTCTATCCAACTGAGCTACGAGACCAGTATCTTTTAGCGATGCAAAAATATAAAAATATCTTTAATCAGAAAAAAATCTCGCTATTATTTACAAAAAACTTTTAGATAGCTCTGAAAGCTATTTAACATACAGTTTATGAACCTGCCCTCTATTTACATATATTATCTAAGTTTGACTTTAATGTATTCATAGCTTGTTTACCCTTCATTAAAGTATTTACTCCTCCAATACAACCATTTTCGCAACTCATCACTTCAACAAAATTAATCTCAGTTTTTTTCTTAGTCAACTGTTTTAATTCTCTAATACTTGCTTTATCAATTCCATTAATAATTTCAGCATGTAATAAGTCACTATTAAGCTTATTTTTTATTGTATTCGTTACTCCCCCTACTTGGGCAAAATTTTGTGCACCATGCTTTGCATAGTTAAATATTATCTCATCATTCATTGTATTAATATCGATTTCATTGGCCACCAATAATGCGCCTAATTCTTCGAAAGACATTACATAATCGATATTATCCAAATAATATGCTTCGTGTCGTTTAGCTGTACAAGGCCCAATAAAAACATTAATCGAATTTTGGAATCGCTTTCGTGCTATTTCACCCGCATAATACATAGGTGTTGGTGTTTCCGACACGATATCTTCAAGTTCTTGTATATGTTTTTTTACCAGTTCGGTATACGCATGGCAACATGAAGTTGTCATTATCGATTTATCAGTATCCATTTTAGTCAACCACTCTTTTGATTCATGTTCAATGGTACATTGTGCTCCTTCAGCTACTTCAATAATATCAAAAAAACCTGCTTTTTTTATAGCCTTATATATTTGAGGTACAGACTGGCTAAACTGGGCAGCAATGGATGGGGCAACAAGCGCTATTACCTTTTTATTACTTTTCCAAGCCTTAAAAATTTCGATAATGTGCGACTTTTCCATAATTGCACCAAATGGGCATGAAATCATACACTTTCCACATAAAATACATTTATCATAATCTATTCGTTCGATACCGTTTTCATCCTTTGATATGGCTTTTACGGGGCAAGCTTCTTCGCATGGAACTGGACGATAAATAATGGCATGAAAAGGACATTCTTTTAAACACTTACCACAGTTAACACATAAATTATGATCAATGACAGCTTGCCCTTTTTCAAAATGAATAGCATTTTTGGGGCAATTTACAGCACAAGGTCTTGCCTCACATCCCTGGCAAAAATTACTTATATGGTAACTTCCCTGATGACAACTACTACATGCTTCATCGACAACAGTCATAACCTTCGAGGTTAAGTTTTCGCGCTTTTGAGCAAGTTCTGCATATTCATGTAAACTTGTCAATTCATCTGTTTCATCATCAATATTGAATCCAAGCAAGGCCATTATTTTATATTTTAATACTGCCCGATCTTTGTGAACACAACAACGTATGGTAGCATTTTGCTTAGGTCGCATAATTAAAGGAATTCGATCAATCTCCTGTTCTAACAGATCGTCTTTAAGTAAACGACATAACTGAATTAACAGCTCACGGCGAGTTCTGGTTGCATTATTTGAGTGTGTCATTTCTTTCGTTTGTTTCAAGGAAATCAATCATTTTTTCAATAGTAGCTTCTGATATTAATGTATCGTTTATGGCTACAAAAGGTGGCTTTTGATCTGTATCTTTACAATAATTTGAACATACCATTCCCTTAAGCTTTACCTTTTCCCTTAACTCACTTGTTAAATACTCATTAATAGATAACAATTCTGCACCTCCCATTACATGACACAGTGTTCCTGTGCATATCTTTATGATATATTTAGATTTATTTTCCATTTTTGTTGATTTATATGTATTGTATATGTACTTCCTTTAAATAGTTTTCATCAAGGAGCCGTGTGATTTTCTTTACCACATTTCGTCTTATTTCCAATTCAACAGGTAAAGCCGGATCCTGGTGTGCTTCATTAATTCTTGTTCCTACCAAAAAGGTTATTTTATCGTGTTTTAGGAGTAATTTAATTATTTTTCCTGCAGGACTAGATGATTTTATTTTATTCAATTCATTTCTTTCCAAATATTCTGCAACTTTTCCCAGGGTCAAAATTCCTTCCGTTACCAGGTCTATTCCTTCAATTTCTGATACTGGAGGTAACTCACCATCGCCTGAAAAAATATCTACATCAATTTCTTTCTCTAATTCACGACTTATAATTTGAGCTGTTGTTCCTCCACAAATAATTTTTGAGCCATTAAATTCCGAAACGGTTTTTGCCATTAATTGATCTTTCTCCATTTTATAAGGAGGACCTGTGCAGATTATTAAGTTTCTTGGATCTCTAAAATAAATAACTGAACAAGTTATATCATCTTTGGCTTTAAATGAATCATTCAATAGCGCCCTGTTCACGAGAATCTTAGATAACTTTTGTGCAGATATATATTGATCTTTATTTAAATTATAAGCAATAAAACTTTTTAAGTCATCTAATTCCCAGCCAAATGGCATATCAGCACGGCCAATACCCGATTGAGAAACACCATCTGAAAAGAGTATAATCCGATCTTCTTTCTGCGCTTTGAAACAATTCTTTTCCAGTTCAGCTTTTATAGTTGACTTTTTAATATTTAAAGCTTCGTTTCCTCTGAATATTAGAAACTGAGGATTACCATATTCAAGAATAGTAGTTTCTCCATCATACTCAATATCAATAATGGTGAAAGTTGCATAATTTATTTTCCGTTCTTCATCTATTGGTAATGTATTTCGAATGGACTGAGCAGAGTGTTCTACAGCTTGATTTGCGATAGTGAAATTAAGCGCCATAGAAGCTGTCATAGTAGCTAAAACATTAGCCTTTATCCCGCTTCCCAGCCCATCAGAGAGAACTGCCACCGACCTACCTTCTTCTTGTAGTTTCCGGCTCATAAATACATCACCACATACCTCTTCACCTGCTTTCTGAATATTTTCATTACCTATTTCAATAAAATAATTACTCATTTTCGATCTGGTTCTCGTTGTATGAATCAATAATAGTATTCAGCATAGTTTCTGTTCTTGAAGCATTCTCTCCCAATAGAAATGCGGCTTTTTGAGCCATAGACAGATTATCACGAATTACCTCTTTTAATTTGCCAATTAGATAATCCTTGTTCATAAACTCTTCGTTTAAAGGATAGATTATTCCACAAACAATCTTGTATTTCTGAATTGAAAAAATTGAAAGGTGAAACAACTTGCCTTCCAGTCTTAAATCCTTTTCAAATTCAGCAATTCCTTTTTCCAGAATATTGGCAAATAATTTATAAAGAGAAGTAAGCTTTTTAATATCAGCTCCTTCCATTCCTGGTTTTATATCGTATATTCGTTTGGCTTCGTCGCTAATAAATTCAGCAAAATATTTATTCGATTCTATTACTTTTAAATTTTCATCGACTAATACAACACCATAAGGCATTTTTTGCAATAATACCGTTGCTTTATTTTGAGCCACTTTCCTCATATATGACACGCACATATGACGTTCGGCTTTACCATCTAAAATAGCTTTAGCAAACTGGCGACAAGTTTCGTAACCACAACCACCGCAGTTTAATTCGTCTTTTTCCGATAATTTTCCCACAATACTCAAAGCATCTTTTATATCCTGATCGCTATAAATACATTTCATTATAGGATGAATTGTCGAATAATCTTTATTGATTTTAACACAACTACTATTTTCGACAACATCTGATTTTGTTTCATTTCGTTTTGCTGTATTTAAACTATTTAATCTTCTTACTGCTAAGGATTCTGCTTTATTAATACAAGGGCCATTTATACATCCTCCTTCACATGCAAGCAACTCCAAGAATAGTTTATGATTAATATCCTGAGGTAAATTTTCTAAGACATCTTTTACATTCTGGATTCCTGAAAAGCTCATAAAGGAAGTATCGGTAGTAGTTACTTCATTTTTCATTGTTGCAATCATACCTCCATCTATAGGATATAAGTTTCCTTTACCTGCTGTTTCCAGGTAATAACTTGGTGCTTGTAATTTATTTTCTGGTAAATATTCGGGATCCAAAATTTCGCTATGAAGCCATTCGCGCAGTTCATTAAAAGTTAATACGATATCAGCGCCTTCATAGAATTCATCTATTTCTTCTTTTTTTGCAATACAAGGACCTGCAAAAATCACTTTGGTATTAGCACCATATTTCTGTTTTAGATATTTAGCATGAGCTTGCATTGGTGAATCAAATGGTGCTATTTTATCAAAATAGTCATGATAATATTTCGATATTAACTGAACTACTACCGGGCAACAAGATGAAAAATATACCCCTTGATCTTGTTTGTTTAACCAATCCATGGTTATTTTACTCACAATCTCAGCCCCTATCGCGGTTTCTGACACATAATTAAAACCTAACTGATTGAAAGCATTAAAAAGCTGTTTGTCAGAATAATCGGCAAACTCTGTTTGAAATGAAGGTGCTAAAGATAATACAACAATACCCTTTGACTTTATAAGATATTTAGCTCCAGACAAATCGTTTCTAACTTTCTTTGCCTGAGCAGGACATACTTGCACACATTTTCCACAATAAATACATAAATCCTGAACCACTGAAGCCATATGATCGTCAATCTTAATGGCTTTAACAGGGCATCGTCTGACACATTTATAACAATCCTGACAATTGTTTTTTTCGGTATATATTGCGTTAAGGATATCCATAATAGTAGATATTTATTAAACTTTGAAGTAGTGTCTGTTTAATATTTTAATGATATTATTGGTATCAATATCATGATAAACAACATCGTTTATTTTAAGAATTGGGCCATGAGAGCAATTACCTGTGCATAATTGTCCGCGAAAGTCAGTAATGTCTTTTAATTTATTATCATTTAAATATTGTTTTATAACTTCTAAAACATACTGATTTCCTCTACTATAGCATGAGCTTCCCAGGCACAAGACAAGTTTTGTTTTCTCTTTCATGACAATAAAATTTTATAGTAAGTACTCTATGAGTTAAAATAAAGGGCAGGTAATAATTGGCAAAAATCAATAAATAACTCTACCTGCCCTGAACATATATTTAGTAATTTATGGTTTTGCCGTAATAAGCAGCTTTAAATATTTGCTCGAAATCTTCTGGTTTAGTTTCCCTTGGATTACTAAAAGTACAAGCATCAAGTGCAGCATTTTTTGAGATGTATTCAAGATTATCGTTAAAAAGAACTTCATCAACACCATATTCTTTTAAACTAGCTGGTATATCAAGTTTTTCATTCAAATCTTTAATATAATGAATATATGCATCACACAATTCCTGATCATTAGTTCCATTCAGTCCAATATATCTTGCAATTCCAGCATATTTAGCTTCAGCCTCTTTCCTATTATACTGTATAACATATGGCAAGTAGATACCATTAGCACATCCGTGAGGGATTCCGAATTTAGCCCCTGTTTTATGTGCCATACTGTGGCAAATACCTAACAGTGCATTTGAAAATGCCATTCCTGCCAAACATTGCGCAATATGCATATTATCACGAGCTGTTTCGTCGCCTTGATACGAAGCTTCAATATTTTCTTGAATAAGTTTAATTGCTTTTAAAGCTAATGGATCAGAAAAATCGGAAGCCTGACTTGCTGTAATTGCTTCTGTAGCATGAGTTAAAGCATCAATACCTGTATGGGCAGTTAATTTTTGTGGCATCTTATAAGCAATCTCCGGATCAAGAATTGCTATATCTGGTGTAATTTCAAAATCTGCCAATGGATATTTGATTCCTGCATTGTAATCTGTAATTACTGAAAATGCAGTAACCTCGGTTGCTGTTCCACTGGTTGATGGAATAGCTACAAATTTTGCCTTATTTCTAAGTTCAGGAATATTAAAAGGTTTAGCAATTTCTTCAAATTCAGCATCAGGATATTCGTAAAATACCCACATTGCTTTGGCAGCATCAATTGGAGATCCTCCACCAATGGAAACAATCCAATCAGGTTGGAATTCTTGCATCAATTTTGCTCCTTTCATTACTGTTTCAACAGATGGATCTGGTTCTACTCCATCAATAAGCTGAACTTCCATTCCAGCTTCTTTTAAATAATTTTCTACTGTATCAAGAAAACCAAATCTTTTCATTGATCCGCCACCTACAACTATAGAGGCTCTTTTTCCTTTTAATGATTTTAGAACTTCCATGGAACTTTTTCCATAGTATAAATCTCTTGGTAATGTAAATCTATTCATCGTATATAAGTTTTAAATTGAATTATTTGTTTTCCTCTAATTCAATACCCTTGCCAAACTTTATATACATTTTATAATCTGACACTTAAAAGATTTGTGGAAATTTTATAAAAACATGAAGTGTTCAAAAAAAGAACGACTATTAAAAATAAAAATGTTCGAAAAACGAACAGTGTTCATTCTTCGAACATATTAATTAAATATTAAATGAAGTATGTTATTCTACATGTATACCAAATTTTTTCAGCTTAGCATACAATGTATTTCTTCCAATCCCCAGTGCTTTTGCTACTTGAGTCATATTACCTTTTAATTCAGAGATAGCATATAAGATTGCTTCTTTTTCGACAGTTTCTAATGATTTTACTTCCATCTTTCTATCATTTTGGACTATTGTTGGTATTTCAGTAGGGTTATCCAATTCTATATTCGTGATAAGCTCATCTGAACTACCTATATTCACAAGCTTTTCTATATAATTTTCCAATTCTCTTACATTACCTTTCCATTCATAATTGGTTATCTTATTTTCAATCTCGCCAGTTAGCTCTGGTATTGGTTTGTTAAGTTTTTCACTTTTTAGAGTCATAAAGTTCCTGGCCAAAGGCACAATATCTTCTTTACGTTCTTTTAATGAAGGAATATGCAGAGGTATCACATTAAGCCTGTAATACAGATCCAGTCGAAACTTTTCTTTTTCAATCTCTTGTAATAAATCCTTATTGGTAGCAGCAATTATTCTTACATCAATCTTTTTACTATTCTGAGCACCTAATCGTGTTACTGTTCCTTCCTGAATTACACGTAATAGTTTAACCTGCATATCAATTGGCATTTCTCCAATCTCATCCAAAAATATGGTTCCTCCATCTGCCAATTCAAATTTACCTGCACTACCACCCTTTTTAGCCCCAGTGAATGCACCTTCCTCATATCCAAATATCTCACTTTCAATTAACGATGGAGATATGGCTCCACAGTTTACTGCCACAAAAGCCCCATCTTTTCGCTCACTGGCATTATGTATGGCTTGAGCAAACACTTCTTTCCCTGTTCCACTTTCACCTGTAACTAATACTGTAGACGGACTTTTGGCAATGCTTTTTGCATATTTAATCAATGCTTTAGTTTTACTGCTCTTGGCGATTATATCAGAAAAAGTATAATGTGCATGTAAACCGGAATATTTCTTAACTAAATTAAGCATTCTACTTAATGGCCTGAATGTTAAAAGATATCCTAAAATCTCTTTGTTCTCATTTTTAATTAAATAAGAATTAAAAAGAAAACGATCGTTCATATCATTAATAGCAAAGCTACTTTCCTCATCATGAAAATTTAATTCGTTTAGAATAATCCTTTTTATTTTCGCCCAATCAGGTAATATATCCGATATTGATTCGTCAATAAGTTTTTTTCTTCGAATATTTATTATTCTGCAAGCCGAATCATTAACCCATTTTATTTCATCGTTTAAATCAATAGCAAAAACACCATAAGCCAAATTATTCATCATCGCCCAGGCATATTGCCTTGATGCGAATAATTCATGTAATATCTTTTGATTATTTAGTTTATTTTCAATAGCTGTTACAGCTGCAATAACAAGCCCTAAAGTATGTGGATGAACTTTATCTGCTTTTCCTGTTAAATTTAGTATTCCGATAATATGATCATTATAACGAATAGGAGCTGCTGAACACGTCCATTGGTGATATGCTGAAATAAAATGTTCTTTGGCTGTAATTTGAACAGCAGCATTTTCATTAATTGCTGTTCCCATTGCATTAGTCCCTATACTCTCTTCACTCATAAAAGCTCCTTCGACCATATTAAGCTCTTTTGCTGCTTTCATGGTTTCTTTGCCTCCCTGAATATTCAATATACATCCATCCTTATCTGTTAAAAAAATGATAAACCCATTTTTTTGAACTACATCTAATAACTGATCTAATATTGAATCCGAAATACTAAGAAGTTCTTTATTTTTATCTAGATAATGCTTAAACTCTTCACCTTTTACAATATGTTTAGGATATTGTCTTTCTGGGTCGATTCCAAATGCCTTACTTCGATCATGTGATCTTTTTATAATAATACTCTTATCCTTTGATGTCATAGTATCGGTATTTGGAAACAAAGTTATAAGCTATTTCAATACGATCGATTCCATATAACATGTTTTTCAGCTATAAAAAAAGAGCCTCCAAATTGAAGGCTCTTCTATATTTAAGTAATGTATTCTTTTATGCTTCTTTCATAGCATTTACCAATCCTTTTTTCTCGATAATTGCCATCAATTTATCTGGCAGTGGAGCAAATTTTATTTCTTGAGCACCCACTTCTACAATACCATCGTTAAAATTAATGTCTACAGTATCGCCTGGTTTATAAGCATCAACTATTTCCGGATTTACAATCAATGCTAATCCCTGATTAATACAAGAACGATAAAAAATTCTATTCGATGATTTAACAATAACAGCTTTTACTCCAGCATGCGCTAACCCTACTGCAGGATGCTCACGCGAACTTCCACAACCAAAGTTTTCTCCTGCAATTACAATATCACCAGAAGCAACATTTTTCGGGAAATTTTCATCGAAACCTGCAAATAGATGTGGCATAATCGCCTCAGGATCTGAACTTAAAACATTGTAAGTTAAATTACCTGCAAACATCTGGTCTGTATTAATGTTATCTGCATCAACGTAATTCCACACGTTACCTAATTTACGGTTATCATCTGCTGCTATATCAACTGTAGATGTAGCTTCTTTTTGATAAGGAAATTTATCATTATATTTCTCTCCACGTGGATCTGAAATCTCTCCTTTAATCGCACTATAAGCAACGGTTGCAGGAGATGCCAAATAAACCTCTGATTCTTTATTTCCCATTCTTCCCTTAAAGTTCCTATTTGCAGTAGAAATAACTTTAAATCCATCAGCAGGAATCCCTTGTCCTGTTCCTAAACATGGTCCACATGATGAACCTAAAACTGTTGCTCCGGCATTAATTAATTTCGTTATTAAACCTTCTTCTATCATTTGAAGATAAATTTTCTGAGAAGCAGGAATTACTAATAACTGGAATCCATCAGCAATTTTTTTACCATCAAGAATTTCAGTTGCAATTTTAATATCTTCAAATCTACCATTGGTACATGTTCCTATTAAACCTTGTTGAATTTTAGTTCCTTGAACTTCGGAAACTGCTTTTACGTTATCAACATGGTGAGGTGCTGCTACTAATGGATAAATTTCACTAAGCTCAATCTCTATTTCTTTTGCATATTTTGCTCCTTCATCAGCCCAAACACCTTCTATAGAAACTTTACCATAAAATTCGGCTAATATTTCATCAGCTGGAAAAACTGCATTCTTAGCTCCCATTTCAGAAGCCAGGTTTGCCAATGTCATTCTTTGAGATATGGTTAGCGCCTTAAGTCCTTCACCATGGTATTCAATAGACATATAATCAGCTCCATCAGAACCAATCATACCAATAATCCATAATGAAATATCTTTTGCATATACTCCAGGATTTAATTTACCTTTTAAAGTAACTTTCATTGTTTCAGGAACACGAAACCAAGTTTCGCCACGTTTCCATAATCCGGCAGCTTCAGTTCTATCTATACCAGCAGCCATGGCATTAAATGCTCCTGCAGTACATGTATGACTATCACTTCCAACAATCACCATTCCCGGCTCAGCATGATAAGACATGATTTGATGACAAATACCTTTGCCTGCATCATAGAATTTATCTACTCCCTGGTATTTTACAATATCTCGAACTTCCTGATATTGTGTTGCTAACTTTGCATTGGTAGGTGGGGCATTATGATCTAAAACAATTAATAACTGATTTGGATCAGCAACTTTATCGCCACCCATCTTCTCAAAAGTCTTTTTAATACTCGCTGTATTATCGTGAGTTAAAACGATATTTGGCTTTTTAAAAACGATGCTTCCACATTCAGCATCAAATATTTTTTCTACAAAAGTTCTCGGATTCATATCTTTATCAATTATAGTTTTTGTTAATTTAAAAATTCAGAATTTCAATATAACAAGAATCTAGAATTCTGAATTCAGTTTAATCTTATTCATATAAGAAACTAACATTTTGCTAATCTCTTCAATCATAGATTCAAGATTTACATTATCAATATATTTTAAATCCTTCGAAAGTAAAATATAATATCTACATTCTTCCAAAGAACCTTGAGCTATATTATAAAATCTTAACTTATCTTTATTTCCTTTTCTGGTATAACCTTCTGCAATATTTGCAGGAATAGATACCGCAGCTCTTCTAAATTGTGAAGTTAATGCGTAAAGCTCATCATTTGGAAAGTCTTTTGTAATTTTATAAACATCCAATACAAATTGATGAGCCTTTTGCCAAACTAATAAATCTTTAAAAGAACTACTCATAACCTTAATTCTAAATTCTGAATTCTAAATTCTGAATTCTAATTAAATATTCCTCCGCGTTGATAAATATCCATCTGCACTTCAGAGAAAGGATTACCTTGAACTGTTTTTCCTTTACTTACATTGGTAATCTCGCCTGTTTCGAAGTTTACTTTAATTGTATCAAAATGCTCTAAATCTAATCCTTCCAATGTATCATAAGACATAATTGGGAAAGCTGCATTAATAGCATTACGTTCATAAATAGCACCAAACGATTCTGCTATTACTGCCTGAACACCAAGTGGAATAAAGCAATCAACAGCTTGCTGACGAGAACTTCCGCTACCAAAATTTTTTTGAACTAAAACGATATCTCCCGGTTGAGCTTCTTTTGCAAAGTTTTCATAACCTTCCAGGTTATCAAATGCATATTGTCCCATTTCATTAATATCAGTAATAGCAAGATATCTATTATGATAAATCATATCAGTATCGATATTATCTTCTTTAATATACCATACTCTACCTTCAACAACTTTTGGATGATCTTTTTGCTCTTTCTTCTCAACTTTTGTACTCTCCGTTTTGCCTCCTTTAGGCATGAATAACATTGGTTCTTCTGGAATTTCATCAGGTGTAGTAATAAACCCTGCAACTGCCGAAGCAGCCACTACGGCAGGTGATGCTAGATACACTTCTCCTTTTCCTTGCTTACCTGGGAAATTTCTATTTCCAGTACTTATAGTCACTTCACCTTTCCCATTTTGTCCTACCTGACCTGCAGCACAACCAGCACAACCAGCATTAGAAAGTAATGCTCCTGCATTTTTAAATATCTGAACTAAACCTTCTTTTAACGCCTGATTCCATACTTGATCAGTTGAAGGTACTATTTTTAATACAACTCCAGGTGCAACCTGACGACCTTCAAGAACCGCTGCTGCTGCTCTTAAATCTTCGATACGTCCGTTTGTACAACTTCCTATAAATGCTGAATCAATTTTAGTTTTTCTAACATCCGATACATCTACAGTATCGTGTGGAGCTCCCGGGCGAGAAACTCTTGGTATAAATTCTGAAATATTAATATCTATTACTTGATCATAATTTGCATCAGCATCAGCTTCAACTAACTCAAGCTTTCTTCCTGATTTAAGTTCGCTAAATCTCATTATTTCATCATTTGGAGTAAATAAAGAAATAATGGTGCCCATTTCAGTTCCCATAGATGCAATGGTAATTCTTTCATCAAGCGTTAACTTATCGATGGCTTCTCCATGAAATTCAACAGCGTATCCTAATAAGGTGTTGGCACCAAACTTATTTAATAAGTTTAACACGATATCTTTAGCGGATACATTGGCTGGTTTTTCGCCAATAAAATTCAGTTTAACTGATTTTGGAACTTTAAACCATGATTTACCATTACTCCATGCAGCAGCAATATCCTGGTCTCCCATTCCTTGACCAAAAGCACCAACAGCACCTAAAATATTAGCATGAGAATCTGTTGTAACACCAGTTGAACCAGAATATGCCAATCCTTCGTGAATTAACAAATGTGTTCCAATTCCAGCATCAATATCATAAATTTTGATACCATGGTCACGAGCAAAGTCTCTACAAATTTGTTGATTTACTGCATACTTTTGATCTGATCCTGTTGGATTACAATCAAAAGTAAAAAAAGTACGAGAAGGATCATCTAAACTTAATCCATTATCTACAATATTTTTTACCACATTAGCACCGCCAAAATCTCTGGCAGCTCTAACATCCATAAATACATCTATAATATCACCTGGTTTAACCACATCTTTATTGGAGTGATTTGCCAGAATTTTTTCGATTAATGTCATTCCCATAGTAATACGTTTTTTCGTTTATTAAAGTAACAAATTTACAATAATTAAGATATTTGAGTAATAATAATATATAATTTAGAACATAAAAAATTGTACGATTTATTTCACAAAATTACTTAATGATTCTTCTATTGTAATGTTAAGATAAAACTCTTTCCAACACTTTATATAACCATCAAGTAATTCTTGTTCAGTGAAGTTTTTAGGTTTAAATACGACATTTGCAGTATTATATTTAGTCCAATTATAATGCAGAATTCGATCCTCTTTTCTAAACTGGTGCCAAACCGGAGTTTGTGGAAATGGAGTTAAAATATAAAACTCCGAAGTTTTAATTTTCGATTTTCTTAAAAAATCCAATGTAATATCAAAAACATGATGATCCTGGTAATCAAACCCTAAACCTATAGAACTGTATACTTCAATTCCTGCTTGCTGGAATTTATCCACAAACTCTAAGGCATAATCAAAATATTTATTTTCTCCTTTTTGAAATGCTTTGATTGAATAAGGATCGCATCCTGTTACAAGATACAAATTGATAACACCTGCATCTTTTAATAATTTAAGAAAATTCGGATCATAACTGGTATTTAATGATCCCGACATAAATATCCTCGGCTTTACGGGCAAATCTGAAAAAGCACTGAATAATTTTGTTCGATAATCGCGACATTCTCTGTGAGGGAGAAATAAGGTGTCGTCAATTAAGTAATAATCACCTTTAATTTCCGAAACACTGAGCTCTTCAATTACTCTTTCAATTGACTTAAATCTAAATTTTTGTCCAAACTCGATGGGAACAATACAATTTTCACAATAAAAGCTGCACCCTCTCATTGTCTGTATTAATTTAGCCTCCCAGTCGTAGTTATTTCTATCCAAGAATATTCCTCGTTCTGGTAGAGGAACTGTATTAATATCTGATACTTCTTTTTGATATTTCTTCTTTAAACAACCCTCTTGAAAATCCTTTAACATCTCATCCCAAACTCCTTCTACTTCACCAACACAAACTGAATCAAAATACCGACTCGCTTCATCAGGCATTAAGGATGGATGCATCCCTCCCCCAATCACTGTTTTTCCTTTTGCTTTGAATCGCTTTGCAACTTCATATGCATAATTTGCCTGTGGAGTAAAAAAACTTACAGCAATTAAATCAGCATCATCGTCGTAATCAATTTCTTCAATATTTTCATCATACAATTTAATCGAATGCTGATCTTTTGACATAGCAGTCATAATAGGAATTCCTAATGCTGGAGGCATACTAAAATCCCCAAGATGTTTTTTTGCTCCTTCTGATGATTTTATTTCTAATCGCGATTCTAATAATTTCTCGAACTTAGGATATATAAATGTGATTTTCATTGATCTTTACTTGCTCATTTTGGTCTTTAAAATTAGCTGTTAAAACTAATGCTTTAGATTAAAATTTAAAACATTAAATCCGCAAATGTTAATATTTTTATTCACGCGACATTCTTCTTTATTATTGAATTTGATTTTATCTTTGCAGCTTATTAAAAGCGAATGAGCAGAACCGTAAAATCGAATATTACAAAGCTTTATCTGATAAAAATAGCTAAATGGTTTATGCTATTTATGCCATTTATGATTCCATTTTATCAAGATAATGGATTGTCATTAAGTCAAATCTCAATTCTTAAGGCCATCTATTCAATCTCTATTGTTGTGCTTGAAATTCCATCGGGATATTTAGCTGATGTGCTCGGTAGAAAAAAAACTTTGGTTATAGGTTCGATTTTAGGTTTCATGGGCTTTTTTACATACAGTATTTCTTTTGGATTTGTTGGTTTTTTAATTGCAGAAATTATTCTTGGTTTTGGACAAAGTCTGATATCAGGAGCAGATTCTGCCATGCTTTATGATACATTAGAAGATTTAAATAAAAAAGATGAATATGTTAAATATGAAGGCAGAGTAATTTCTATTGGTAACTTATCTGAAACTATTGCTGGTATTGTTGGAGGTATTTTAGTGGGTATAAGTTTGCGCTTCCCTTATATTGTTCAAACTGCAGTAGCTTTTATAGCTGTTCCAGCATCAATTTCTTTAATTGAACCCAAAAGGATATTGCAAACATCTAGTTTTGGCTTTAAATATATTTTAAAAATTGTTAAACACTCTTTAGTTGATAATCATGAACTTAGATGGAACATCCTCCACTCTTCTATTGTAGGTGCTGCTACATTAACCATGGCTACTTTAATTGTACAACCTTACTTGCTTGAAATAAAAATTCCATTATTTTATTTTGGAGTTATCTGGCCTGCACTAAATTTAACAGTTGGAATTATTGCTTTATATGCTTATAAAATTGAAAACAGATTACATAAAACAAAATCACTATTATTCATCTCGTTGTTTATTCCTCTAGGTTATATCTTATTGAGTCAAACCTTAAGTTATTGGGGAATATTGATTCTGTTTGTATTTTATATTTTCAGAGGATTTGCCACTCCTGTATTAAAAGATTATATTAATAAATTAACAAACTCGGATATTCGTGCAACAGTTTTATCGGTTCGAAATTTTGTCATTCGAATATTTTTTGCCCTGATTGGTCCTTTTGTTGGCTGGTACTCGGATAAAATCAATTTACAAAATGCAATACTTTACACCGGTCTGATATTTCTGCTCCTGTCTATAACAACTTTTATAATGCAGTTAATTTCTATAAAAGATAAAAGCAAATAATAATGTTACTTAGCCCCCTACAAATGTTGAACTTGTTGCAACAACAATTGCAGCTTGAATTTCTTTTAATGTTTGACTAACAGCTTCGCCAATCTCAATTTCTTTGGTAAGCTCTTTAATTCTTTTTCTTGAATATTTATGATCTTTTTTATTAGGGAATAGTATTCTGGTTAATTTCACACTCGACATTAGACTTAAAAGTAATATCGATTCAATCTGTGCTTTTTCTTTACCTAAAACGATATTTCTAAGCCTGTTTTTAATTTCATCTACTAGTACTGAGTTGAGAACTGGATATCTCTTTACCTTAAATAATCCGAAAAAGATACTTTTCTCTTCCAGTTTAATAATATTTTTATGGTATAAGTCTTTCAATATGATTTTTCGAAATCCAGATGATTTATTTCCTATTTTATAAATCCAAAATCGTGGTTTCTTATTATTTCGAGAAGCATTAATTAATTTAAGTCCTGCATCAATAATTTGATTGCTGGTATATTTTTTATCTTTTACAATGATTCTTTTTTCTTGTAATGAAATTTTATTCTGTTCTGAAAGTTCTAATAAGATAGCCCCTGCTAAACCATAATTTAGGGCTAATGCATCAATCAAAAACTTACCTTTTTTTTGATCAAGTGCCAAAAGAATAAATTTCTCAAATAGTTTTAACATTTCTTTAAGCTTTATCAGATAAATTTAAGAAATAATCAGTTAAAACTAAAAAAAGAACACTTGTATTAATTTTTTTCGCAAACGTTTTAAATAGACCATCGAAATAAAAATAAGGATATTTTCCTCTTTTTTGACAGATTTTTGTTTGCAAATCCTTGACTTATATAGCTATTTATAAGAAATTTATTTATTATTTAGTGATTCCAAAAATCATCAAAAAAACAATATATTTATGAAACTTGCGGTAAGAGATGCGATGAGATGTGTAGGCTGTCAAAGCTGCATGTTTGCCTGTTCAAGAAGAAGTGGAAATGCAGGATTATCGAATACCTGTATTGGAGTAAAATCAGCAGGTGGAATTTCTAAAGGATACAATGTAATTGTATGCCGATCATGTACTAATCCACCATGTGCATCAGTGTGTCCAACTGGAGCCTTAGAACCTAAAGAAGGAGGTGGCGTACGTTTAAAAGCTTCAAAATGTATTGGCTGTGGACTTTGTAAAGATGCATGTATCATTGATGCTGTTTATTGGAACGAAGAAGATAATAAACCCGTAATTTGTGTTCAATGCGGATACTGTGTTGACTACTGTCCTTATGAGGTACTTGAATTAATCAAAGATGAGAAAGGAGTAGAAAAATGATAGCAAATGACACTTTATCAAAAGTATTATATATAGATTTAAATAAGAAAAAATACTTTGTTAAAGATCGCAAAGATCTTTTTGAAAAATACTTAGGAGGCACTGGTGTTGCAACCCAGTTGTTACATGAAGAATGCCCTGAAGGCATTGATGCTTTTGCTCCCGAATCTCCAATTATTTTTGCTGTTGGGCCATTAACAGGAGCTTTTCCTTTAGCTTCAAAAACATGTGCTATGTTTAAATCTCCATTAACAGGCGATTTAGGAGAAAGCCATGCAGGAGGTAGAAGCGCAATTGCAATTCGAATGGCAGGTTATGGTGCTATTGTTATTAAAGGAAAAAGTGAGTTTCCTATTTACCTTACCATAAGCAATGGTAAAGTTTTATTTAAAAATGCAACAACCCTTTGGGGAATGAAAGATGGCTCAATAGCTGCAAGAGTTATGCGTCAATCTGAAGGAGGTGAAGGTCTGCGAGCTATATTCAGGATTGGTTTAGCTGGAGAAAATCTATCGACATTTGCGAATGTTACTACCGAAACCTATCGCCACTTTGGTCGCCTGGGACTTGGAGCAATTTTCGGAAGTAAAATGCTAAAAGGAATAGTTATATCAGGAAAACAAGCTATTGAGGTTACCAATAAAAAAGAATATAGAGCTTTATATGATAAGATTTATAATATGGCCACAGAGTCTCCATTAATGAAAAAATATCATGATGTAGGGACAGCCATCAATATTAAATCATTAAATAACATGAAAGCTTTGCCTGTAAGAAATTTACAAGCCAGCTCAACAAGCGACATTGAACCTGTTACAGGAGAAGAAATAGCCAAACATCATCTGGCACGACGTATTGGTTGTGCACACTGTCCTGTTGCCTGTATACACCTTGCCTATTTACGCGAGCCTTACGATGATGATCCATATTTTTATAAAACAACTCCCGTTTGTTACGACTTTGAACTCATATACTCATTAGGAACCATGGTAGGAATTAACCAACCTAAACCACTATTACGATTAATTGATGTAGTAGAACAAGTTGGCGTTGATGCTATGAGTATGGGAGTTATTCTTGCATGGATTACCGAAATGTACGAAAAAGGGAAAATTACAATCAACGACCTAAACAATATTGATATTCAATGGGGTGATGCAGATGCCTATATTAAATTGGTTAAAAATATTGCGAAACCTACCACTGATTTTCTAAGAGCTTGTGCAAAAGGAGCTGTGCATGCAGCTAATATTTATGGAGGTAAAGAATTTGCCATGTGTTTCGGAAAAAATGAAATGCCGGGATATCATACCGGACCTGCTGGTTATTTAGGTTTCTTGTTGGGAGCACGTCATAGTCACCTGGATAATGGTGGATATTCTGTTGACCAAAAAGAATTGGTTAATAAGGAAGTAACCCCAGAGCAGGTTGTAGATAAATTATTAGATGAAGAAGCAATAAGACAGATTTTATCAAGCATTGCCGTTTGTTTCTTTGCTCGTGGAATTTATGGCTTAGATTTAGTTAGTGAAGCCATTAAATTACTAGGTTTCGACTTAGACGATAAACAACTTCATGAAATTGGTCGCCAGATTCATTTAAATAAATATAAATTTAAAATGCGCGAAGGTTTCAGAATTGAAAAATTGGAAGTACCAGAACGTATCTATGAAACCGAAGATCCTACAGGAAAAATAACTAAAGAATATATAAAGAAAGGATTAGATTACGCTCATAATCTAATTAATTAGTAGTTTTATTAGTAGATGAAAACCTGCTTCTTTGAGCAGGTTTTTTTTATTGACTTCACATAATAAATCTCTCATTTTTACGTATTAAATAAGATTTCTTTTTCGTACTTCTCTCTCATCGGAATATTTTTTATTTGTTGAATTTTACTTATCATACTCAAAGACACTGCGCTATGGAACGTGAAGCAATTGAAAGTATCGTTTTTGCACATACCAGCAAAACAGAATTAATTGATGAAACAATCATTAGTTTACAAGGAATCCTATATGAAACTTTCTCGAAAAAAGAAAATAAAAATTTAAGACATGAATTTCCCAAAAACACGCATCCTGATGATCTTAAAATCAAATTAGATAATGTCATTATTTATTTCGAGAGTCTTAAAAAACCAGAATTATCCATTGAAGTTATTTTGGATATATTTATAAGTAATACAAATGCAGAATTAGGCACATTCTCGCATATTTTTAACGAAAAAGGAGATTTAGTTGATGAATTGTTAGTGATAAACTAATTACAAATCGCCTTCAAAAAATAATTCTTCTTTCAACTTGGTAATTTGTTGCTGAGCAAATGAATAATAATCTTTGTTAATTATAATTTCTGGTTCCATAACCATTTGGTAATATTCAATAGCCTTCTTTTTATCCCCTAATTTATCCTGGTAAATAGAAGCAATATCAATGATGAGTTTATTCTTTTTATAACTTATCCAATAATCACCTGTAAGATCTAATTCTAAAGCTTCATTATAAACTTCAATTGCTTTATGATAGTTATTTTGTTTATAATAATTACGTGCTATATCTGATTTTAAGGAGAAAATAGAAATATTATCTGGTTTCAGAAGATTTAATGCCATTTCATAATAAAAAATAGCGGAATCCTGTTGATTAAAGTTTTCTTGTATATCACCTAAATACTGAAATATTTTTGCATCCATCATATCTAATTTACAAGCTAGTTCTAAATAAGCTTTTGATTTCTCGTATTTCTTAATTTTATAGTAACATTCACCTATATTTCTTACAACAAAAGCATCTTCAGAATCTAATTTATAAGCTTGTAAATAAAGTGGGATAGCTCTATAATTGTGATTTCTCATCACATAAACCTCAGCAGCTTGCATATATAAATCCTTATTTATAGGATCTATTTCTATGGCTTTACTCAAATTCTCTATAGCCAAATCAAATTGTTCAATTGCAGTGTATACTCTGGCAATATATTCATATGCTTTTATATCAGTACTATCTAACTGAATTGCTTTAGTTAACCACTTTAATGCAGCTTTTTTATCTTTTAATTTGATACTACAAACCCCTATATTCCTTGCAAAATATCCATTTATTGAATCAATGGAATATAAATGATATAATATATTTGATGCTTGTTTAAATTTCTTTGTTTTTAAATAATAGTTACTTAACCAGATCCCTGAATAAATGTGAGATGAATCAGACTTTAGTACTTTCTCAAAAATTGGAACAGCATCCTTATCGTTGCCTTTTTTTGATAATAAAGTACCATACTCGGCTAAATACTCTATATTTTCTGAATCTAACTCAAGAGCTTGTTGAATTGAAACAATAGCTTGTGGATACTTATACATTAACTTATACACCATTGCCTGTTGATAATAATACTGCGAATTATCCGGTGACTCTTCTATAAGTTTTTCACTCAAGACTAATGCCTCATTGTAATTATTTTTTAAAATTAACAAATTCAATTTTTCAGCATCTGACTGTGCTATTCCATTCAGTGTTATGCATACACAAACTATTAAAAAGGTATATTTTCTCATCATAATGAATCTTCTAGGGTTTAATACAGTAAACTTATAAGAAATAATTTTATTGTATTCCTATATAATGAAAAAACAGTTCACAAAAGAGTAAACTGTTTCTATAATAATTTTAAATGAATAGGCTACAAACCGATTTCTTTCAGTTTTTCTTCAACCTCTTTTGATATTTCTTCAAATCGTTTTTCATACTTTTCATCGTCGGCGCACTCAACTAAAGTAACCCACTTAGTACTCCACTGCATAGCCTCTTGCACTAACTCCATATATCTGGCCGCATTAGCTTCATCACCAGGGTTATTCATATAATCATCAATTACCTTGATATAATCATCAACCCACTCTTCATAATGAGCTAAAAAATCATCGCAATCTTTAATTGATTCCGATTTTTCTTGTTTTGATTCGCTTCCCTTTTCAGATCCTGAACTACAGGCATAAACTGCAAACATTCCTAGTATTGCAAATAAATATAAGTGCTTTCTCATCATAGTATTTTTTATTGTTAACTCAAATTTAGTGAAATTATTGTCAAAAAAATAAATAAAAACTCACTCTTCATTTTCGCTTCATCTTGACATTTTAGTTTTGTTTCTAGAAAGTGAGTAAAAAATAACCACACATTCAAAAACTGTACAGAAAGAATTCATCAATTAATTAACAAAAATTATAACTATGAAAACAAAACTTTTCAAACAAACGATTAAGCTAACAAAAATTCTTACTCTACTCGTTGTAGTAGTTTTTAGCTTCACAATTATTTCTTGCGAAGAATCTGAAGATTTAACCCCTCTAGACGAAAATGCTGATTTAATTAACGAAGATTATGCTTCGGAAATTTTCGACGAAGTAGCTGACCTTGGTGATGAAGCTGTTGATTATTTAGATAATAGCACCACTAAATCGAGCAGCGAAATAGAAACTTTAGGAAACTACTATCGCTTAAGTCCATGTGCAACAATTACTCGTGAATACCGTAACGACAGTGTATTGGTAACCATTGATTTTGGCGAACAAAACTGCTTATGTAATGACGGACGTGAACGAAGAGGTAAAATCCACATGAATCATTATGGATTTTATTGGGGTGATGGCGAAGCCGATATTGAATTTTATTTTGAAAATTATTATGTTGATAACAACCAACTTATAGGAGTACGTAATGTTCATCGTTACACGAATCAAAACCAACATCGCCAGAGCGATATCTTAACCGAAGGATCAGTTATATTAGCCGAAGATGCCGGCACCATTACATGGAGTGCAGAACGCACACGTGAAGTTATTGAGGGTTCTGAAACTCATTACAAATACGATGATGTCATTCAAATTACAGGATCTTCAAGTGCTACTTTAGCCGACGGTACAGAAATAACCAGCGAAATTACTACTCCGCTTGTTCGAATTTATGAACTAGGATGTTTCAGATATTTTGTTTCGGGCGTTCGAACCATCAGTAAAGGCGACGAAGAAATTATAATTGATTATGGTGATGGCTCTTGTGATAATATTGCCGAAATGACACGCGATGGTGAAACTTATCAATATGAAATAAGAAGAAGACAACGTTTTTCCTGGTAATGATTAATAAGTTAAAAATATCCCGGAAGTATTCTGCACTTTCGGGATTCATTAAAATTTAGTTGCTATGATAAACTCTACAATCATTAGAAATTTGTCAAAAAAGTTATTTAAAAGAAAATTTGACAATCAACAAAATGAAGATAATATGACTTTCGATTTTAATCGACCATTTATTGTTGTTCGCGACGATGGTAAATTTATTCAGCATTTTACGAGCTTTTACGAAGCATCGGTATTTTCTGTTAAGTTAAACAGTAGTTACAATAGTAATGGCATTCATGCTAAATCAAAAGTTATTACACTCTCAATGTAGTATAATAGAAATTAGCACTTTATATTATGATTAGTTTTTTATAAATTTCACAACGAAAACATATGGAAGAATTATGAAAAAAATTGCGATTGTTTTATGTTTTTTACTTGTAGCTATTGTTTCTCATGGGCAAACCCAAACTCAAGAACCTAAAACCAAAATTGATCCGCCTAAAAAAGAAACAGTAAAAGCTGTGCCTAAATCAACCCAGCGAAAAGCACAGGTAAAAAAAGCACAAATTAAAAATGCTCAAATGCAAAACAAAAAGAAAAAACAAGTTGTTCGCAAAGCTCAAGCTATAAGAAGAAAGCGAAATAGATGATCAACTGAATATGATTAACACAACTAAAAAATCATTGATCTTGAAACTCTTTTTAAGATTTAACAACCTATCATTACTCTTATTATGGTCTAGCTTTATATCAACTGCCCAGATTTCTGTTCCAGACTCAACCGCAATATGTGACAGCTGTTTTACAGAAACTGAATTCAGTTTTTTTATGCTCGATTTTAATTATACCAGTAATACAATAAAAGCCAAAGGAACCCGGCCCGATGAGAGTGTTCCTGCTTTTATCAGCAGTGCAAACTACCTACATAAAACAGGCTTAACAACTGACATTATGTTCACCAATTATTCTGCTGCAGATAGTTTTAGCTACGATCTTGAATTCCAAATTGGGTATGAAAAAAGTCTCTTTAATGAACATATAGACCTAGGTCTTAACTATCAATATCATAATTATTCGGGGACAACCGAATATCAGGGAATCGATTATCATCATGCAATACATCTTTCCACTGGCTTAAACTATGAAATGCTATATGTATACGCAGATGGTATATATTATATGGATAACAAAAATTATTTCAACGATTTTGGCTTAACACTATCCTTAGATTTTGAAAACATTCTCTTTAAAAATGATTTTTTATTTTTAATGCCTACAACTTCATTCACTTTCGCAACTGATTATTGGTTATATGAACTCTATACCCCATATATTGAAAATTATATCATTCCATACTTAAGATATAGAGGATATGCGACTTTAAATCTAACATCCGAACAAATCATGGAATCATATATGTTAAATAACGGAGTTTCAACCAATACCTATTCATATCAAGGAGTAGATTTTTTAATTCCTTTAACTTATGGCATCAATAACATTTCGGTTTCTTTTTCGTGGATGTACTATATTCCTTCTGAGAAACTAAAACTTTTCCAGATGAAAGAACAAACAGGATATATTATTTCGTTATCATTTATTTTTTAAACCAAGATGAGAGTTTTAATAGTAGAAGATGAAAAAATCTTAGCTTCTGAAATCAAGCAATTTTTAGAAAAAGAAGATTATAACGTAGATGTTGCTTATACAGGAAGCAATGCTTCCGAATTAATTGCAATTAATCCGTATGATTTTATCCTATTAGATATAGGATTGCCCGATTATAACGGTCTTGATTTAATGAAAGAAGCCAAAGAATATAACTCCGAAGCTTATTTCATAATTATTACCGCTCGAGGTGAACTTGAAGATAAAATTAAAGGATTTGATCTAGGTGCCGATGATTACTTACCTAAGCCATTTTCATTATTAGAGCTTTTATCAAGGATCCAGGCAATTACACGACGAAAGTTTGGATATCAGTTGTCAATTATTGAATTTGGAGATTTTAAATTGGATACATCTAAGAAACATTTACAATATAAAGATCAACACATCGATTTAACAAAAAAAGAATATAAACTATTATCCTATTTGGTATTGAACAAAAATAGAATTCTAGACAGGTTGCAACTAACTGAACATATTTGGGGAGAATTTTTTGAAGATGATTATGATTCGAATTACATCGATGTGCATATTAAAAATATTAGAAAAAAACTCTCAACAGTAGATAAGAATACTTGGATAAAGACTGTTCGTGGAATCGGATATAAATTTGAAATTTAATGAAAATACCAAATTTAAAGTTAAAAAGTCAGTTGGCATTATTTAATGCTTTTTCGAAAGCAATAATCATAGCCATGCTTGTGATGTTAATTCCCTGGATTGTAAGTAAAATTTCAATTCGTAATACAGATCGAACGCTTATCCAGAAGCTTGATTTGGTTATTGAGTTAGTCGATAGCTTAGGAATGGATACTTACATTGATATGGATGCTGAATTTCAGGCTTTTGGTAGTTACAACATTCTTAAAGAAGAATACATCTCTATAGAACCCATATCAAACGATACTGTCGTTAATATTATTGAATATTCTCAACGTATTATCGAAGATGATTTGGTTGATTATAGAGTTTTAAGTTATTCTATAACTGATGATCAGCAAAATTATTTAATCGAAATCGGTAAAAGTATTTCAACCATTTATTATTTTGAAGAAAACCTAAAACGTTTAGCATTTATCTTTCTAATTTTCATTGTATCACTAACATTTCTTTTCGATTTATCCTTTATTCAATATTTACTGCACCCTTTTGAAAAAATTGTTAACAAGTTAAAAACAACTAATCATCCAACAAGTTTTGATTATACTCCTGTAAAAAGCAATACAGCCGATTTTATTTACTTAGATGAATCAATACACACATTAATGCGTAAAATAGAAGCTGCCTTTAATAACGAAAGAGAATATATCAGTAATGTGTCACATGAATTATTGACTCCGGTAAGTATCATCCAAAGTAAGCTCGATAATATTCTTCATCAAAGTAATTTATCGGACGATGATATGATTAAAATATTTGAATCTAAAAAAACACTACTTAGGCTTACTAATTTAGTTCGAACATTGTTAATGATGTCGCGCATCGAGAACGAAGAATATATACTCACCGAGGAAGTGAATGTAAATAATGTTATAAAAAATGTAATAGAAGAAATTGAAGATAAAATCATTGCCAAAAAATTAGAATTAAAAATCAATCTAAAAGCAAAAAACTTCTTTTTTAAGGGAAATGAAAATTTACTATTCACCTTATTTTATAACTTTATTAACAATGCGATAAGATATACAGATAAAGGTTTTATTAAAATTGAATCTTTAAGAGAAAAAGATGTATTTGTAGTAAAAATTATAGATTCTGGTATTGGCATTAAAAAAGAAAAAATTCCAGAAATATTTTCACGTTTTAAAAACTCAAATAACACAAAAGATAGTTACGGTTTAGGCCTGGCACTGGCAAAAAAAATATGTGATTATCATAAAATCAGCATTAATATAAGTTCAGAAATTAATAGTGGGTCGATTTTTTTTCTTAAATTTAATCTCAAAGATTAGTTTGTTTTCAAACGTTTAGTATTATAATTGCTTAACATAGAACTTTATTTTATCAATTACGTTCTAATTATAGGAGGTAATTTATTTCGTTAATAATAAAATTTTATGCTTAACAAATTAAGAGAAATATTAAATCAACACAATATTACCCCTTCGGATGAAATTTTAAATGAAATAAATTCATCTTTGATAAATGAGTTCCGTTCCGAAAATGAACGATACAAAAGACTTACAGAAAACTCCCCTGAAATTACTTACATCTATTCTTTAAATAAAGGTGCCATTTTCTGGTCTTCTCGTGTTAAAGATATTTTAGGTTTTAATCCTGAGAACTTAATAGAAGATTCTAAAAAATGGGATAATTCAATTCATCCTGATGACAAACAATATATAGAATCAATATTTGACCATATTGAAGTTGGGAAAATCTATAACCTTGAATATAGAATATATGATATTCAAAATAAACTTCATTGGTTTTATGATCAGATATTTAATGTGTATGAAAGTAACGGGGAATTAATTCTTGAAGGATTAATTTCCGATATAACAGCTTTTAAAGAAACTGAAAGAAAACTATTAGAAGAAAAAGAAAAATTTGATGCCATCACAAGCTCTGCTCAAGACGCTATTATTTTAATTAATCATAAGGGAGAAGTTACCTTTTGGAATAATGCTGCCGAAAAAATTTTCCAATATAAAAAAAATGAAATAATTGGAAAGAATCTGCATGCAGTTTTAGCGCCTATAGATTTGTATGACAATCATAAAAAAGCCTTTGCTGAATTTATTAAGACTGGCAAGGGTAATGCCATTAATCAAACTCTTGAATTAAATGCTTTAAGAAAAGATGGAGTATTATTTCCTATTGAATTATCTCTCGCTGCATTGCAAATAAAAGACCAATGGAATGCAATAGGTATTGTAAGAGATATATCGAATAGAAAAAATAGAGAAAAGGAATTAAAAGAAAGTGAAGAACGGTTTAAATTATTATCAGGCTTAACATTTGAAGGAATTGTTATACATAAAAACGGAATACTAATTGACTGTAATGAAAGTTTTTTAAAAATTGTAAATTATAATAGAAATGAAGTTCTTGGTTTAAAGCTTCTTAATCTTATTCATGAAGATTATCATGAAATTGCTAAACAAAACATTGCTAAAGAAGTTTCCTTGCCCTATGAAATATTAGGTATTAAAAAGGATAACGCCAATATACCCATTGAACTTGAATCTAAATCAATTATTTTAAATGGCGAAAATGTCAAAGTTGTTGCTGTTAGAGATATTACCGAACGTAAAAAGGCTGCAGATGCTCTCATTAAGAGTGAAAGAAAATTTAGAACATATATTGAGAATTCTCCAGTAGGAATTTATTTTACAGATGGTAAAGGGCTGTTTACTTCAATTAACAAAACAACATCATCAATGCTTGGTTATTCACAAAAGGAGATAGTAAACAAGTCTGCATCTATTATTCACTATAAAGAAGACTACGAATATCTAAAAGAAAAATATTTTTCTACAAAAGTTGGAGAAAAAATGCCAACATTTGAAATTAGGATGATTAAAAAATCAGGAGAAGATATATATGTACTTTTAGATTCAGTTAAAATTTCTAATGAGCAATCTATTAATTTTATTACTGATATTTCTGAAATCAAAAAAATACAACAAGAAATTTCAATAAAAAACGAAGAACTAAACGAATTAAATGTTACAAAAGATAAGTTTTTCTCAATTATTGCCCACGACTTACGAGGACCGATCTACAATGTGGTAGGTTTCTCTGATTTAATTTATAATAACCTAGAAGACTATACCAAAGATAAACTAGCCTTTCATATCAAACTATTAAATGAATCAGCTCATAAAACATCTTCTTTACTTGAAAATTTACTTATCTGGTCGCGAAGTCAAAGAAATATAATCGAATTTTCTCCAAAAAAAATATACTGTAGAGAAATTATTGAAGAAGTACATGATGATATGAAGAATTTAATGATACAAAAGAATATTTCATTTCACATGAATCACTGCAAAAATTCAGTGCAAATATCAGTTGATAAGAACATGATTAAAACAGTATTTAGGAATTTATTATCAAATGCTATTAAATATACACATCAAGGAGGAGAAATTAACATTGGCTATAAAAAAAATGAAAAAGATATTACTTTTTTTGTTAAGGATAATGGTGTTGGCATTCCTAAAGAAACAGTAGAAAAGCTATTTAAATTAGACCAGAACGTTACTACAGAAGGTACAAATAACGAAAAAGGTACTGGCTTAGGTTTACTTATTTGTAAAGATTTTATTGAGAAACATAATGGCAAAATATGGGTTGAAAGTGAACAAAATCAAGGGAGTAGCTTTTATTTTACACTTCCATTATAAACTTTATAAAAAATAATAATTCATCATATTTCAATAATAAGATTTATCATTTTTTGATTTATTCGAATAAACATATATATTTGATTATCTGGGCGTATGACCAATGAATCTAAAAATATAAATTATCTTCAGGGAGATGAAAATATCATCAGGGCAATTACTGATCAGCTCCCAATTGGTGTTTACAGAACTTCCATTGGAGGTAAAATTATATACGCTAACCCGGCATTAGCTCATATGCTGGAATATACTCTTGAAGAATTTTACCAATTATCTGTGTATGATTTGTTTGCAAATCGTGATGATCGAGAAGAAGAAGTTCAATCTTTAATGACCCACACTGAAATATCCAAAAGCAAAGAAATTTTACTGAAAACAAAAAACGGAAAAGAAATTTTTGTGAAAGATTCTGTGAATGTCATTAAAGATCACCATGGTAAAATGTTATATTTTGATGGAACCCTAGAAGATATTACAGAAAGAAAAAAAGCTTCGGAAGCACTCAAAGAAAGTGAGGCCAGGTACAAAATCCTAACTGACATCACCATCGAAGGAATCATCATGCATAAAGATGGTATTATTGTCGATGCTAATCCTTCTGCTCAGAATATGACCGGATATAGTTCCGAATATGCTGTAGGCAGAAATCTCCTTGAATTCATTCATCCTGACTATGCCGAATTTGCCAAATCTATTTTAAATACAGGATTCACAGGAACCTTCGAAACAGTCCTGATATGTTCCGATGGATCAAGCCTGGATGTTGAAGCTGAGGCAAAAGATGTTTTTGTAGATAAATATGAATATAAGGTTGTTGCTTTTAGAGATATTACGAAAAAGAAAAAAATTGAATCTGAAATTTTAACCTTATCTACAGCAGTAAAACAAAGCCCTACATCAATTGTTATTACCGGATTAGATGGCTTAATTGAATATGTAAACCCAAAATTTACTCAAGTTACAGGTTACAGTTATGAAGAAGCAATTGGTAAAAATCCAAATATTTTAAAAACAGAACATACCAAATCGGAGGACTATAAAGAACTGTGGGAAACCATATCCAAAGGAGAAACCTGGACAGGTGAATTTCTTAATAAGAGAAAAGATGGGACTAACTATTGGGAATTAGCATCGATTTCACCAATTATTGATGAAAATGGCAATACCATAAAATACCTTGCCGTAAAAGAAGATATTACAGAAAGAAAAAAAACAGAGGCAGCCTTAATCAAATCAGAGCAAGAACTTATACAGGCTAATGCAACCAAAAATATGTTTTTTTCAATTATAGCTCATGATTTAAAAGGACCAATTGGAAATTTTATACAACTACTAAACTTACTAAAAGAGAGTTTTAATGATATTTCATACGATGAAAAAATCGATTATCTAAATATTTTAACCGGATTATCACAAAAAACGAATAACCTACTTGGAGATTTATTACTTTGGGCAAGAATTCAAATGAACACTTTAGAATTTAACATTGAAAAAGTGAACATAAAAACTATTGTGAAAAATTCTGTTAGTATTGTAGAGGAAAAGGCTAAAGAAAAAAATATTGAGATTATTTTAGAAGTAGAGGATCTCTATATTGATGTTAATGAAAATTCTATTAAAACGGTAATAAGAAATCTACTGTCCAATTCAATTAAATTTTCACATAAAAACAGTAAGGTAGAAGTATTTACTCAAATAAAAGTACAGGATAATCTAGTTCAGATTTTTGTTAAAGATAATGGAGTTGGTATACCAAAAGAAGATATTGATAAATTATTTAAAATTGAAACATCGTTTTCAACATACGGCACCAATAAAGAAAAAGGTACAGGACTTGGATTAATTCTTTGTAAAGAATTAGTTCATAAAAACAATGGTTCCATTCAAGTTGAGAGTAAAGAAGGTGTAGGTAGTACATTTTGTGTAACTCTTCCAATTAAAAATTCTTCTGTTTAATTTTTTGTTATATTTATTAAACATTTTTATTTTTTTATTGTTTCATAATAAACAAACATGAAGCTATGAAAAAACTAATTATTATATTATCATTATTCTTGTTAACATATGCAAAGGTTTTATCATCTGGAATTGTGGACATTCAAAAGAAACTATATGATGCCTATTTAGTTGGAGATAATAATTTATGGTATGATCTCATTACTCAACTTGAGCAGTCATATAATGAAACTAACAGTATTTACATTCTTCATGAGTTAGTTAAAAGCCAGTATGGTTATATTGGAATGTTAATAGACAAAGAACACTTTTATCAGGCCAAATCAATTTTACCAAAAGCTGAGAAAAACATTAGCAAACTACTTGATTATAATGAGAACTGGGCCGAAGTGCATGGCTTAAAAGCAGGAATTTATGGTTTTAAAATAATGTTATACCCGAATCAAGTTATTTTTAACGGTCCTAAAGGTAAAGCATATTTAAATAAAGCTACTTCACTAAAAAATATAACTCCTTCGATTATGGTAGAGATGGCAAATTACAAATACCACACTCCAACACTATTAGGTGGCAATATTGAAGAAGCTATTAACTATTACCAAAATGCTATTCGCTTATTTGAACTAACTGGTGAAAACAAAAATAACTGGCAATATATTAATACGCTTGTTTGGTTAGCTATTTCGTATGACAAAAATGGGGAGCATATCATGGCAAAAAACACATTAAAAAAACTACTCTCCTTAGAACCAAACTTTCAATGGGTTAAAAATGACTTATATCCTAAAATCCTTCAAAATAAATCTATTAGCAGAACATATTATAGTTCAAAATGATAATACCTACAATATTTTCATTGACCATATAAATAAGTTTTTATGGTCAGTGTATAAGTAATACAAGATGTTAAACTTGTTAAGAACATATATTTGATCAGTAAAAGAATTAATAGTATCTTCACTTGCAAAATCTATTAATCTTAATAAATTGAATAAACATTTAAAATACAATTTATACCTTATATTTAACACAAGTATCGGGATATTTCTATTTATCCTGTTTTTCAGACCTTTCGATGGTCAATTTGAGAATGTAAATAATCTGATTTTATTTTTTGCAGGATTTGGTGGAATCGTTTTTATTTTAAACAGTATAACACTTATAGCTTTACCGGCTATATTTCCAAAAAGCTTAAAAATTGGGAAATGGGAAGTAGGACCTCCATTTTTATTAAATGCACTCATTGTAGTGCTAAACTCGGTAGCTTTTCCTTTTTATTTACGGTTTGTTGGAAGAACTCCAATTACTTTTCATATAGTCATTAAAATAATCCTTATTATCTTATCTTCTGTAATTATTTTACGACTCATATATATTATCAGATTCCAAAGAAAACATATTGAATCATTTAAAAATAAATTAAATGAAAGAAAAGCAGAGTTAGAGGAAAATAAACATCACGATTCTATTGAACTATATTCTGAGAATAAAGCTGAAAAAATAAAGTTTAATAACAATAGCATCTATTATATAAAATCAGCCGATAATTATATTGAAGTCTATTTTGATAAAAATGGTTATATACAAAAGAAATTAATAAGAAATTCTCTTAAAAATATTGAATCATACCTAGCAAAATCTACAAACTTTGTTCGGTGTCACAGGACCTATATTGTCAATTTAAATCTTATTGAAAAACTTAGTAAAAACTACAAAGGAAATTACCTGAAAATCTCAAATATAAATGAGGAAATACCTGTATCCCGACATTACTTATTGAAAGTTCAGGAAACCATCCATAATTTGCAATAAAGTAAGTGTCACTCACCCCAAATTGAAGTTATTTTATCCCTGGTTTCAAATTTTTATCCCTGATAAAAGCCCCGTACCACTTTTATATACCTGATTTCAGTTCAAATTTTAAAATTGCAAATGAATAAATTAAAAAATCATTTGCTATGAATGTATTTGTTGAAAAATATCACGTTTTCCCAGAAACAACCAAAAAGCCTATGTGGCAAATAATGCATAAATTAATGATACGATTTGATAAAAACATATCCGTAAAATTTATGAACTACGGATTTCATCATTTAGAAAAAGATAAGAAAATAAGTCTTTTAAAAGACGAAGAAAAGGATCGGTATTGTATCCAGCTTTATGATCATGTCACTGAAAAAGTTGACTTGTATTACAAAGATGTATTAGAAGTTGGCTCAGGCAGAGGTGGTGGTGCATCTTATCTAAACAGATATTACACACCAAAATCATATACCGGACTAGATATATCGCACAGTTTAATCAACTTCTGCAACATATATTATAAGGAACCATGCCTTTCGTTTGTAAAAGGGGATGGGAATAAATTACCTTTTGATAAAAACTCTTTCGATATTGTTATTAATATAGAGTCAGGTAGATGTTGTGGTAACCTACCTACGTTTTTTAATCATGTTTATGATGTATTACGAAAAGATGGAGTCTTTCTTTTTGCCGATATCATTGAGCATAACAAAGTAGAAACTTTAAAACATTATTTAAGAATGGCCGGTTTTACGATTGAATATAAGCAAGATATTACAGATAATATTATGGCAGCATTAAGTAATGACAGTAAAAGAAAAGAAGCATTGATTAAAGAAAAAATTCCATTCTTTATGCAAAATTCCTTTAGGCAGTTTGCAGGTACAAAGGATACTGAAAAATATAATTCATTTAAAGATGGACAATTAAAATATATGAGCTTCGTACTAAAAAAAATTGGATAGCTAAATAAAATTATAGCAATCTCTTTACTTACCAAGCATCTATTTTAAGAAATTAATTCACTATATAATAGTGAATTAATTTTATATACACAATTTAAATAAACTCAATATCATCTCTTTAATTAAACTAATAATATTTCATTCTCATTATTTTGTTTGAAGTAATCGAAAATATATCTTAACTTGATATAATAATTGAATTGATTTAAACAAATGATAGTTAACCGAAATATATTGTTATGGTAAAAGACTTATTTATACAAGCAGGCGATAAAACTCCATTAATAAACTTTGATACAAAATCTGGTTTATTTCAAATACATGGATATTCGTTACCAGAGAATTCATTTGGATTTTACGACCCTATCATAGATTGGTTAGATAAATATATTGAAGCCCCGAGTGCAAAAACCGAATTTGATATTAGATTAGTTGTTTTAAATACTTCTTCATCAAAAATGTTTATTGATATTTTTAGAAGAATAAATGAATTGGTCAAACTTAATAAAACTAAAGTATCGGTAGTTTGGTATTATGAATTTGACGATGAAGATTTACATGAAGTTGCTATGCAGTATAAAGATTTCTGTAAGGCTCCATTTAAAATAATAGGAACAAATCACAGGTTAATTGAATAAATAACAATTTTTATTCTATTTTCTCAAATAAGCAAATCGTTCTAATACTATAATTGTGGGTTTATGTTCAGATTCGTCAAGAAGTTTATAGCAAGCTTTTTTGCTTTTGATAATAGGATAATTTTTATCCTTCATGTTTGAAATAAATTCATTTAAATATTCACTACTCCAATAGTGTGCAGGAATTACATTTTTAGGCTGAAGCAATTTTATAAAACCATCCATCTGTTGTATATACTTAATTTTTCCTTCAATAGGCATTATTAGTAAATCTATTTTCTTTGGATAATGATCTTGAAAGTATCTAGAAATAGTATCGTTATCAATATTAGCGATCATAGTTTGAATATCTCCGGTATGAAGAACATTTATCCCTTTGTAAGTAAATAAATAACTATTGTTATTAAAATCTCCAAATTCATCTTCACAGGTAGAAATAGGTTCAATTTTTAAATCCTGATAATTCAAACTATCTCCATTTTTTAAGATATATTTTACACCTTTAGGAATTCTGGTGGAATCATAATGATCATCATGTAAATGAGAGTAAGTCATGATATCAGGAATAATATCACCAATATCATGAATTGGACTATCCCAGCCCCACTCCTTCCACGCATTAGGTTTACCATAATCGGTTACAACAGTAATTTCATCAAATTGTATAATAAAAGCCGAATGCCCTAAGTATTTAATTTGTATTTCTTGAGCAATACCCGTATACCTGGTGTAAACAAAAAATATTACTAAAAAGAAACAATATCTTACCATGATTTTAAAACTTATACGGTAACTTTAAGATTATAAAGTTATTAAATTCCCTATGGTACAAAAGGATTATATACTAAGAGAAATTGAAAAAATTGGTACTTTAATTAGTTACTTATTAGGTAAATATAAGCCAGCTAAAAGCTATAAAGAACAACAGAAAACAGAAGATCTTATTAATAAAAAGCTTTTAGAAGATTATGGTAATAATCTTAACTTTATTTTAAATATTAATGAATCTGATTATGCTACAGAATTTAGTCAGCGAAAGGGTTTCAATTTTGAAAACATCGAGTTATTGGCAGATTTACTTTTTACTATTGGTAATAATTCTATACGTTTAAATAAAAAATACCTTTTAAAGGCACTATCCTTATACACATACATTGATCAGGTAAGTAAGACCTTTTGCTTCGAAAGAACTGAAAAAATAAATACAATCAAATCATTACTTCATTAAATAATTAAAAAACTCTTGACTTATATGTTATTTATATCTAACTTTGTGTTATATTTTTCTATCTTTTTGTTAGAATATATTAACTAATACTAATATTATGAAAAAGATTTATTTGCCACTATTTTTGATAACTATGATAGTCATTCTTATTGGGATTATTATTTATCAATCAGACATAGAAAGTAATATCTTAACAAAATTCTCTGAATACATTCATGTTATCGCAATTGGGATTCTATTTCTTTTTGGTGCTTTTATAGCTTTTAGAAGATTTAGAAGCTCTGTTAAAGGTTTACCTGCTGAAGATGAACTTTCAAAAAAAATTGAACGAAAGGCTTCATCAAAAGCTTTTTTTGTTTCACTATTCCTTTGGCTTATAATTACTTATATTCAAAATGAAAGTAAGCAAAATTCAGATATCTTTTTCGGATATGGAATTATTGGAATGGCATTACTTTTTGCAATCTTTTATGTTTATTATAGTATAAAAGGAAATATTAATGAATAACAGAATAAAAGAGTTAAGAGCCAGGTATAACTTAACTCAACTTGATTTAGCAAAAAAAGTTGGTGTTAGGCGTGAAACCATTGTATTCCTTGAAAAAGGGAAATACAATCCATCGTTAAAACTTGCTTATGATATCTCTAAAGTATTTAAATCTAAAATTGAAGATGTTTTTATTTTTAATTAACTCTCATTAATCATATTTAAGCTGTTTGTTTAATAACCTTTTTCATTAAATTTAATATAGTTCTAACCTAGAAGTAAATTTTATCGTATTAAAATTTTTTGTGTCAATTATTTTAATTTATTTGCAAAAAATATACTTCGATGAACATATGCTTTATTATTGACCCCTGGGAAGAGATTAATCCTCAGGAAGATTCAACGATCAGATTAATTCACGAATCGTTATTAAGAGGACATAACGTTGGAATACTCTATCCTTGGAGCTTAACAATTCGAGATAGTAATACGTTTGGTTTTGTAAGAATGATAAAAAAACAAGAAAAGTACTCAAATAACTTCAGTACTTTTCATAAAAAAGTTGAATTGAAAAAACAACTTTTACCTATCAGTGGATTTGATGCAATATTTATTCGTACTAATCCTCCAATTGACCAAATAATGTTAAATTTTCTTGATTCAATAAAAGATCACACTTTTATAGTAAATGACATTGATGGATTAAGAAAAGCAAATAATAAATTATATCCAGCATCATTTGAAGATCCTAAAAATGAAATCATTCCGGTAACCCATGTATCGAAAAGCAAGAATTATTTAAAAGATGTTATAAAGAATTCGCCAAAAGATAAAATGATTTTAAAACCCCTTGATGGTTTTGGAGGTAGTGGTGTAATTGTTCTTGAAAGAGATGCAACACAAAATATTAATTCTTTACTGGATTTCTATATATCAGGTAAACGCGATGGCAATTATGTAATTGTACAAGAATTTATTGAAGGTGCAGAAGAAGGCGATACCAGAGTTTTAATGCTAAATGGAGAAGCCATTGGTGCATATAAAAGAATTCCAGCCCAGGATGATATCAGATCAAATATTAAAGCAGGTGGAAGTGCAAAAAAACATACCTTAACAAAACAAGAAAAAATTATCTGTAAGAAAGTAGGTTCTAAACTTGTTGCTGATGGATTGTACTTTGTTGGTTTAGATATTATAAAAGGCAAACTAATAGAAATTAATGTTGTAAGTCCGGGAGGAATTACTCGTATAAACAAATTTAACAGAACTAAAATTCAATCAAAAGTTATTGACTTTGTAGAGCACGTAGTCTCTCATAAAGAAAAAGCGATAAGCCAAAAAAGATCTCACAAAAAGTTAATTGAAAATGCATAAGCTGGATACTGACAAGATTATTCAGTTGATCAATGAATCAAAACATTTCGAGGCCGAATGTTCTGATTCATCTTTTTATATTAAAATTGAAGAATATACCCCGTTCGTAGGGTTTGCCATTCATAACGGACATCAGTTAAGAAAGGACCTGATCCCCAAATGTGCACTTAACGATTTTGAACGATGGCATGAAGAAGATCCCGAAACATATACATTTATATCATCGTTACCCATAGTAGTTGCAGCACAAGATTCACGATACGAATATGACCTAAACAGAACCCAAGACACTGCAATTTATGATTTAGCTTGGGGTAAACAGGTATGGAAGTCACCTCTAACAGATAAAGAAAAAAAGGAGTCATTATTTAAACATCAGAATTTCTATAAAATTGTACATGCACTCATAGCTAAACTTGAATCAAAATTTAATTCAGTAATTGTATTCGATGTGCACTCATATAATTTTAGAAGATACAATAATGATACTCCACTTTTTAATCTTGGCACTGAAAATATCGATCATAAAAAGTTTTCGAAGTATATTAATTATTGGTTAAAAGAACTTAGAAAAATCAATCTGCCTGGAATAGAAACTACTGTTGAAGAAAACGGACCTTTTAAAGGCCGAGGATATTTGCTTGAATATATTACCAAGAACTTTAATAACACCTTAGTTTTTGCCACAGAAGTTAAAAAAGAATATTGTAATGAAGATACAGGAGAAACATATCCTCTTGTAATTGATGAATTAACAGAACAGTTTAAAAAAGCAGTTATTAATACATCGGCATATTTTGCAAAACAGTGTACCAATTTAACCGTTAAAAAGAAAAATAGCTTATTATCATCTGAGCTGGATAAAGATTTAATTAAAATTGACAATCAGCTATTTAATATCGCTAAGGATTTCGAAATTATAAGTTTAATTAATCCTATAAATATTGATCAGGAAAGAAAAAAGTTTGTTAAATCAAAATATTCTGAAAACCCTGAATTTATTTATAATCAATTATCAATAAATCCTTTCGAATTTAAAAGAAAATTGTACAATATTCCTGTTGAGAAAATCAACGATATATCGTTAAGACTTTTATATCAAGACGTAATTGATTCATATGCAGATAAAATTGATATCATCGCTTCAATAGGAACAGAAAAGTTCTTATATAATTCGTTAAGATATTTTGGCGAGCCTAATAAAACAGATATTAAAAATGCTGAATATATCTTACATTCATCCGAATCTATTGATGAGAAAGAAGAATTAAACCTAAACTCAAATGATGTATTTCATTATTTTAAATATGTAATTGATAAATATGGTTTTCAATGTAAGCTCGAAATATCAAAAAAGATAATCTCGAAAGTTTTAAATCTTAACAATAAAAAAACATTACTTATTCGAAAAGACGCATTCTTTTCTGAAAAATCGTTGCATGCCTTGGCTGAGCATGAAATTGGGGTTCATATGTTAACAACCATCAATTCAAGGTTACAACCATTAAAAATTTTCAGACTAGGAACACCTTTAAATACACATGCCCAGGAAGGTCTAGCGATTTTAGGAGAATACCTATCGGGTAATATCTCAATAAATAGATTACAGATTTTAGCATTAAGGGTTAAAACCATTGAAAAGATGCTACTCGGCTTCGATTTTAAACAAACTTTCATTTATTTAATGGATTCTGGATTTTTAAATGAAACTCAGGCATTTTTTATGGCAGCAAGAATTTTCCGTGGTGGTGGATTTACTAAAGATCACCTTTACTTAAAAGGATTTAAAGATATTCTTAAATACTATAATCAAAATAACCACATGACAAGTTTGCTTATTGGTAAAACATCATTAAAATATAAAGATATCATTGAAGAGATGATTGAACGAAAAATATTCTTACCTCCAAAATACAAAACTCGCTCGTTCATTCATCCTATTGAACCAAATCCGATTGTGAAGTATATTCTGGATAGTTTAAGCTAGACTTTTTACTTGTTTAGTTTAACATCTTACAATTAAAAATAGCAAAAATATAAATTGATATCACTCTGTAATAATCTGTCTGTTTCCGTACACATAGGTATCAAAATCGAACAATTATTTTATTGATAAACAATAAAATACAAACACTTAATCATTTATTATCTGCACTTTATGCAAATTGGAATAATATATGAGTTATATTTACGTTTTTATAATTTTATTAACCAAATAATTCATATTTATGAAAAAATTGATTAGCAACTTCTTTAAAGTTGCACTAACACTTTGTTTATTAACCCCTGGAGTAATTAAAGCTCAGGAAATGCCTAAAAATGTTCCTCTCGATCCTGAAGTTCGATATGGAAAACTTGAAAACGGATTAACGTATTACATTAGACACAATGAAAAAACTGAAAATCGTGCTGAGTTCTACCTTGTAAACGATGTAGGTGCTATACTTGAAACGGATGCACAAAATGGTTTGGCTCACTTTTGTGAACACATGTGTTTCAATGGAACTAAAAATTTCCCTGGTAAAGGAATCTTAAACTACATGGAAACTGTAGGTATGGAATTTGGACGTAACATTAATGCTGGTACAGGTGTTGAACAAACTGTATACATGTTAATGCAAACCCCAGTTACTCGAGAAGGTATTATCGACACTGCTTTACTTGCATTAAAAGACATGTCGCACAATGTACTTTTTACAGATGAAGAAATTGATAATGAACGTGGAGTAATTCATGAAGAATGGCGTACTCGCCGTAATGCTGACTTTAGAATGAACAGTGCTATTAATCCTATTATATATGAGGGTTCTAAATTCGCAGAACGTGATATTATTGGATTGCTTGATGTAATTGACAACTGTCCTTACGATACACTTCGTCATTTTTATAAAGATTGGTATCGAACAGATCTTCAAGCATTAATTGTTGTTGGCGATATCGATGTGGATCAAATTGAAACAAAAATCAAAGAATTTTATTCAGAGATTCCTGCTCACGACAATCCTAAAGAAAGACCAACTTATCATGTTCCAGATAACAATGAACCAATTGTTGCTATTGCTACCGATAAAGAAGCTCAAAATACTAATATCTCAGTATATTATAAGCATAACTATATTAAAGCTGAAGATAAAAATATGCAATACTACCTTAATTCTTTCATTGAAGAATTATATACCAGCATGTTAAATCAGCGTTTCAGCGAATTAATACAGAAAGAAAATCCTCCATTCATTTTTGCTTATAACTATTATGGTAATTTTGCAGGAGATAAAGACGCTTATGCACTTGGAGCTTTTGGAAACAATGATGTAGAATATGGTTTAAAAACTTTACTTGCCGAAAATGAAAGAGTAAGACAACATGGATTTACAATGGGTGAACTGGAAAGAGCTAAAACGGATTTATTAAGAGGTCTTGAAAAAAGCTTTAAAGAAAAAGACCAGCAACAAAACAGAAGACTTGCAATGAATTATGCTGGCCATTTTTTAAGTAACAATCCTACTCCTGGAATTGCTTTTGAATATGATTTAGCTCAAAATATTCTTCCAATGATAAGCTTAGATCAGGTTAACCAACTTACTCACCAGTGGATTTCTGACAATAACATTGTAATTACCATTACTGGTCCAGAAAATGAAGAAGTTAAGATTCCTACCAAAGAAACAGTACTGGCACTTCTTAAGGAAGTAAAATCTTCAAAATATGAAGCTTATGTTGATGAAGTAAGTAATAAACCTTTGCTTGAGAACATACCTGTTGCAGGTAAAGTGCAAAGTGAAAAAATCAATGAAGATTTAGGAATTACAGAATGGACACTTTCTAATGGCGTTAATGTAATTATTAAACCTACTGACTTTAAAGAAGACGAAATTTTAATTTCAGCATTTAGTAAAGGAGGTACTTCTTTATATTCAGTTGAAGATTTACCGTCAGCAGAATTAGCGACTACGGTTGTTGGAAGAAGTGGTATTGCCGATTTTTCTTTAATTGAACTTCAGAAAATGTTAACAGGTAAGGTGGTTAATCTAAATCCATACATTAATGATTTATACGAAGGATTTAACGGAAACTGTGCTCCTGCCGATTTAGAAACAGCTTTACAATTAATCTATTTATATTTCACAAATCCAAGATTTGACGAAACTGCTGCTAATGCTTTTATGTCGAGATATAAAGCATTCTTGCAAAACAAATCATTAAATCCTGATGCTGTATTTGGCGATTCTGTAAGTTTTATTTTATCAGACAGACATCCTCGTAAAACACCTTTAAATGTAGAAAAACTAAATAAAGTTAACTTCGAGAAAGCAAAAGAAATATACCTGGATCGATTTGCTGATGCTAGTGACTTTACATTCGTACTTGCAGGTAACATTAATATCGAGGAAACTAAATCATTATTTGAAACTTATCTTGCTACTTTACCTTCAACAAAGAGAGATGAAAACTGGAAAGATAACCAGGTTCGATATCCAAAAGGTATTGTAACAAAAACGATTGAAAAAGAATTGGAAACGAAGAAAAATACCATATTTGTTAACTTAAATGGTAATTTCGAATATAACCTGGAAAATCGCACTCTATTACAGGCTATTAAACATGTTCTTGATATTAGATATACTGAAACCATTCGTGAAGAAGAAGGTGGAACTTATGGTGTTGGCTTAAGAGTAAGTACATCTGAATATCCTGTTGAAGATTTTGGATTAAGCATTTCATTTGATTGTGATCCTGAAAAGGCTGAAAGACTTAAAGAAATAGTATTTAATGAAATTGATAAAATACTAAATGAAGGACCATCGGAAGTTGATTTAAATAAAGCAAAAGAAAACTTCTTAAAAAACAGAGAAAATGCCTTGAAAGAAAATAACTACTGGTTAAATTCAATGGTATTTAACCTTAAACATGACGAAAATACTCTCGATCAAGAAAGATATAAAACATTAGTTAATTCAATAACTCCAGAAAAAGTTAAAGAAGCTGCTAATAAATTCTTAACACAAGGAAATAAGGTAGAAGTAACTATGACTCCTGTGGAGTAATTTTTAAAGTTTAATACAAGAAAAGCCGCCTATTTTTTAGGCGGCTTTTTTTAAATTAATTAATATAAATGATTATTTAAATGCTTTTTCTAATAAGCCATCACCCGATAGTTTTAATCGATTAAAATAATCAGGTACTTTCTTTCCTACCAAGGCATCGACATATAGTTTAGCTAAATATTGACCCAACATAAAACCTTGTCCTCTGAGTCCCACAAATAATCCTAAGTCAGGATCAATTATCATTCGAGGTTCAACATAATAACCCGACCAAATAGCCTGGAACCCAACCGACGACATCATTGGAAGCCAATCAACAAAAATCTCAGAAACAATTTCCAGAAAATCTTTTGAATTAATCTTTACATTTTTATCTGTTTCCATGGCTTCAATAGCAGGTGATGCGCATCCAATGATTTGCCCTGTTTCTGCTAATTGTTGTCCATACACAGCAGTAAAACCTTTATAGTTTCTACGATCAATAATCATTGGCAATGGTATTCCTCCTTTACCTAACATAGGTAAGCGACGACTAATAAAAGCCTGGTGTTTTACTGGGAATAATCCTGTGCGAATACCCAATGGTTTAGTGAATTTTTCTGCATCGGGTCCTAATGCATTAATAAACACCTCGGTTTCATATTCAACATATTCTTTGTTATGATCACGAACAATCACTTTATAAGAATTACCTGATTTACTAACATCGATTAATTCACAATCTTCCTGTACCACTCCTCCATGTTCGATACCAATATTACGTATTAAGTCAACCACTCTTCCCGGTGTTGCTTGCCAACAATTCTTAGTTATAAGAGCTGACTTATATTTAGTAAGATTACCATTAAACGCAGGAGATATCTCTTTTTGAAAATCTTTTGGATCTATCATTCTTGCATCAGACCATGCCATTGAAGCTTCTAAAGCTTTATACATATCATCATCATGCGCAAAAGTCACATAATCGATTGGTAAAAAGTCGATGTTCTTTACTTTTTGCAGATCTTTAAAAATATTCAAGTTCTGAGTTGCAATTTCAGAGAGCTCAGGCAATGAAAAGTTTGGTCGACCACCTGCGATATTTCTCCACGATGCTCCTCTTCCATAATTTAACAATACTGGTTTTTGACCCTCTTCTGCAAGATAACGGAACAATGCACTACCTCCTATTCCTCCTCCGGCAACTAATGATTGAACTTTTATCTGCTTAATTTTACTTCCGTTAATTTGAGTTTTTGTAATATCTTTTTCATTTTTAGGATAAAGTTCTCCTAATGATAGTTGGTTCGATAATGGCCCACGAGGTGTGGCATCACCAACCAAAGAAATTCCGTATTTTGGTAATACTGTTTTTAAACGTTTAATACAACGTTTACCTCTACAAGCTCCCATACCTAATCTTGTAGTATGTTTTATTTCATCAACAGAAATAAATTTTCTATCTCCAATAACTTCAAGGATATCATCCAATTTTACATCATCGCAATGACATATGTATTGATCAACTTCTGTTTTATCATTTATTCCTTTAAATTCAATCTTTTCCGGATAATTTTCTTTAATAATAAAACCACGTACTTTGACTAAATCCTCGCCATGAAGCGTAGTTGATTTTACTCTTGCAACATGTGTTTTATTTTCTTTTCGTAAAATCTTTTCAATAATACCTTCTCCTAACTTATCTCCATTGTTGTCGATTAAGAATACTTCTGCATTTTCGTTTGCATCATATTCAATAGGTAAGAATAACCAATCCTTTTTCAGGTTATATCCAAAAATAGCTAATCCCGGGCATTGAGAAACACATTTCATACATCCGGTACATTTCTCATAATCAATATTAGGAACAGTACTGGTCGATGATTTTGTTATGGCTCCATATGGACATGCAAAAGCACAAGGATTACAAGCAAAACCATATAAACAGTCAATTTGAACAAATGGTTTCTCCAACATTCTTTCCGAATTTGGTAAAAATGGCTTTTCTATAATCCTGGTAGGATGCTGTTGCGAATCAATGTATTCTTTTGAAATACCCAAATATTCATTATAGTTAAACCTCTCACCCATTTCTTCAAGAATCTCATAAGCTACCTGTTTACCTCTTAATACAGCACTGGTACCTTCTCCAATTCTGATTGCATCGCCTGCTCCATGACAATCGCGACCAAATATTTCTTTTCCTTTTATTAGCAATGCATCATCAGGTACAAGTCCTGTACATATGTTAATAGCATCGATACCATCAATTACTTTTTCTGTTCCTGGAACTGGTTTAAAATTCTCACATTCTGCTACTACAGCCCCTACTACACCTGTATGATCATCGTTTGGAATAGCTTTAATTAAAATATGAGATGTCAATACTGGAATCCCTAATCGTCGTACCCTGTTTGCCTGCACCGGAAAACCTCCTTCGTTGGCCTGAGCCTCGATAATTGCTTTTACATTAGCACCGGCCTGCATTAATTGATATGAAGTAAGATACCCTATGTTACCTGCTCCTACCGTTAACACATTTTTACCAAGAAGTGTAAACTCCTGATTCATCATTTTCTGAACCACAGCAGCTGTAAACACACCGGGAACATCATCATTTTCGAAAGGTGGCATAAATGGAACTGCACCTGTAGCAATAACCATATGCTCGGCATCAACATAGTATATTTCTTCTGTACTAATATTTTTTACTGCTAATCTTTTACCTTCCAGAATATCCCAAACCGTAGAGTTAAGAAATATTCCATCATGATTATCTCCTGCAAGCGTAGTTGCAATATCAAAGCCACGCATCCCACCAAATTTCTTTTCTTTCTCGAAAAAGAAAAATTGATGTGTTTGCATTAAAAACTGACCACCAATCTGATCATTATTGTCGATAACAATATTTCGTACATTATGGTTATTTAATATTTCACGAGTAGCTAAACCTGCAGGTCCAGCCCCAATAACTACAACATCTGTTTTATAAACTTTAACACCATTTTCAATGTCGAATGCTTTTGCTTCGGGCTGATAATCTTTCGGAATTTCACGAACTTCTTTTACATCATCCACCTTAGTAATACAAATTCGTCGAACTACTCCATCAACCAACATCTCACATGCTCCACACTTTCCAATTCCACACTCAAGGCTACGATTACGATCTTCCAGGCTATGACTATGTACAGGAAATCCAGCTTGATGTAAAGCTGCTGCAATAGTAAAACCTTTTATACCTTTTACTTCATTTCCATTATAAGTAAATGTTACGAAATCATCTTTAGGTGTATTAAGAATTGGATGTTCATTAATTTTATACATAGTGCAATCTCCTATATTTATCTGCAAATTGCAGAGATTAGATAAAATAATTATTGCATACTAAATGGTTTTTCAGATTAGATAAACTATATGCAGTTTAAAAAAACAAACAATATGTTACTTTTTTATTGATATTTATCAATCACTTTTATGACTTCACTCATGTTTTACTATCCACTAAACCAATTATTTACATTAAAAAAAGGCCATCTTTTAAATTTAAAGATGGCCTTTTTGCTTATATAGTCTGGTATTAACTCTTAATATCGCCTCCTCCAAACATCACAAAACCTCTAATAATAATTTCCTTTCCAACATCTTGTGCTGTGTCTGCTTTTATATGACGTTTATCGGAAAATCCTCCTAAAACAGCAACTACATCAACTTTCACATTCCAGTTTTCAGGAACAATTAATGTTGATCCACCAAACATACAGAATACATCTATAACATTTTGACCAGGAGCTAACGAAGCTTTTGTTAAATCTATTTTTGATCCTCCAAATAATGCAGTGATCTTACCACCTTTAAAATTTGTTGAAGTAATTACACGCTCTCCACCTCCTAGAATAGCAATATCATCAATATAATCAGAACTATTTGCATCCACTGCAGGTCTTCTGTGTCCTGAAGAACGAAGGATGATCAATAACCCTATAATGATCAATACTGATGGCCAGAATAATCTTCTAACAGAATATGGTATATGAATAAAATCAGGGACCCAAAATACCAATCCAATGATTAATAATATCCATCCTGTTGTTTTATTATCACGAGTTGAAATAAAGATAATACCTAATACAATCAATATCATTTCCCATGTAAATATATGACGAATTAGATGTCGTGGGAAAAAATCAAATGTTCTTCCAATAAATGCAACCCCAATCAAAATAAGGACAATTCCTATAATTCCTCTTCCTAAGTTTCTATTTGATTCCATAATCTAAAATTTAAATGTTCTAATAAAAATACGATCAATAAATTTAAAGCTTTTCCTGACTAAAGAAAATTATTAAGCAAAAAAATCTCCACCTTTCTCTTAAAGATGGAGATATAACTACGTTTAACGGAAATAACACCCCTTGTTAGAATCCATTTAAATCCATAGTTACAGTTGGTATTAATAATATTAAACCTAAAACTACCAGAATAAGAATAAATGGGAACACCCATTTAATCCACTTTTCGAAAGGTATTCTTGCCACACCAAGAACTCCAATTAGAACACCAGATGTTGGTGTTATCATATTTGTAAATCCATCACCTAACTGAAAGGCAACCACAGTTGCTTGTCTCGAAACACCTATTAAATCAGAAAATTGCGACATCATAGGCATGGTTAAGGCTGCTTTTCCCGATCCTGATGGGATAACAATATTCAAAATGGTTTGAAATAGATACATCATGCTTACCGATGCAATTCGTCCAAAATCACTCATCGATCTTGAAATATAATAAAGTAGTGTATCAATGATTTTACCATCTTGCAATACCACAATTATTCCTCCTGCTAAACCAACAATTACAGCAGCTGACATAATATCTTTTACTCCATTTAAGAATAAATTCACGATGGTATTAGGCGAGTAATTCATTGCAATTCCTGAAAATACACCCATTGCTAAAAATATAGTTGCTATTTTCATTACATACCATTCGTAGCCCATAACACCTACAATTAAAAACAGAATGGTAAATAATAATAAATTCAGGATATAGAAGTGAACAGATTTTAATAATGATCCCAATCCTAACATTGCATAAAGCCCCGTTAAAATTGGAATAATTGGTATAATTGTCGATGAATTACCTATTGATAATTCAGTAATTGGCATTAAAACAGAATATCCAATCATTGAAATTAAAGTAATTGTATAAACAATCCATGCAGCAGGTGGGGTATAATATTTGATAGATTCTATATCTGAATTACCTCTTTTTCTCCAGTATTCATCATCGTCAAATACAATTGATTTTTTAGGATTTTGCTTTACTTTCTTTGCATATCGAAGAATATATACAATCCCTACAATATTAATTATAATCCACATTACAATCCGGTATTCTATACCAGAAAATAAAGGAATATTTGCTAATCCTTGTGCAATACCAATAGTAAAAGGATTCAACAATGCACCTGCAAAACCAAGTCCTGCAGCAACAAAACACATAGATACACCTACAATTGAATCATATCCCATGGATATTGCTAAAGGAACGAATATAATTACAAAAGCTATGGTTTCTTCACTCATTCCAAAAACAGCCCCAAAGATGCTGAACATAATCATGATAAGAGTTATAATAATATTATCAACTCCAAGATATTTAATGAATCGGTTAGTTTCTAATTTCTTTGTAAGTCTTAAAAATGAAAAAATTCCAACATCAATAGCTTTGCTTTCATTCATAATCCAGAATGCACCTCCAATCATCAGAATAAAAACAATTATATTTGATGTATTAACAAAACCATGAAATAATGCTGAAAATATTTGCCAGGTCTGAGGATTGCTTTCCGTATATTGAAAAGAATCGTTAACAATAACTTCTCGTTCAACTCCATTAACTAACTTTAGTTCACGTTGAAATTCACCTCCTGGAACAAATAAGGTAAGTATAGCCGAAAATACTATAATAAAAAATACAATAACGTAGGTATGCGGAATTTTTCTCTTCTTAAACATTCTTCTTTTAATTAAACGTATTACTTAATTTTAAAACTATCGCCCGGTAAGTATATAGAGAGCTCCATTCCTTCACCTCCCAGCAATCCATTAACACTTAATGTTATGGCCGATTTATTTTTTAGAACTACCACTTGGCTTAAACCATAAACCTTTGCCATATCACCACTAACATAAATAGCTGTTGACTCATCAATTCCAATACTTGTTTCATCTGGATTTTCAAGGCAGGTCGATATTAAACGGTTCATTCTCATTCGCCTAACAAAATGCTGATCAATGATTGCATTTTCTAATAATCCAAGACCTTCACCAATTTCAATATTTTCAGATTCGATGGTTCTAAAATAGCCTGTATATTCAGGATGCTTGTGTTCATTTCCAGTAATCATTTTTTTGCTCATTACTGCAGCCCCGGCACTTGTCCCTGAAATTAAAGTACCATTTTTATAGGCATCGTGAATTGAATTATACAGTTCAGTATCTCCAATAATCCTCATAAATTTATTTTGATCTCCCCCTGAAATATAAATTAGCTTAGCGTTTCTCACAGAATCCAATCGTTCAGGAATCATATCAAGTTCAGATTCAAAGTTCATAGCAAAAACATTACTCAAACCTAAATCAATAAATTGTTTTGTACTGTAATAAGCAGCAGTATCTGGTTCACTGCTCGACATAGGTAATACCACAATATATCCACAAGTATCAACTCCTGCTAATTGCACCATCGATTTAATTAACTCGACAGGACGTTTTCCGCCACCAATTATAAAAAGTTTCCCTTTTACTTGTGTATTTTCCTGATCTGGTTGTGTTGTACACGATATTGCTGTTAACAATACGGCAAGTACAGATATTTTTATTCCCCAATTTTTCATAATCTATATCTTATTATTATCGTTTACTGTTCGTATGTTCCCTTTTTTAAAATATTATAATCAGCTAGCATTAGCTGTCCTCGTGCAATTACTTCCGATATATTATAGTTAGTGTCAAGCAACACCAAATCAGCATCTAAATTTTCCTGAATTCTACCTTTTGATTTCAATTTTAGAATATCGGCTACATTTGATGTTACCACTTTAACTGCCTGTTCTAACAAGATATTTTCTTCTTTTACTGCATCAATCATTTCATCAAAAATTGATTTAGGCTGTCCCATTTCTAGACGCATAAGATTTCCATTTTCGTCAAAATCGGGTAAAGAACCATTCCCATCTGATGTCATAGTAATATGATCTAAAGGAACACCTGTTTTTAACAATTCCGCAATAGCTTTGGAAGGTTTTATTTCGTATTCTGGAAAGAATGGATACGAACTAGCAGTAATATCAACATATCCTTTTTTACCATACACTTTTGCATCTTCGAAAATATAATCATTCCTGTTACAATGCGTAGGTAAAAACTGTGTTAGTTTAAGTTCGCTATTGGCAACAGCATCGTAAATGGGTTGAAAAGGATTTTTAGCATCGCCCATATGAATATTCGTTATACCTGCTTTTCCTCCAAGCATTCCTCCCACTCGCGCATGCTCAACCAAACGAATAAGTTCGCTAACTGTAGGACACGAACTTCTATGATCTGAAAGTGCAATTTCTCCAATACCTATAACTTCATCAATCATAGCAACATCCTTTCCTACATCTCCTAAAATTGTTGGTGTAGGAACCTGGTAAGAACCAGTGTACATCCAGGCAGATACTCCTTCAGAACGTAAAGACTTCACTTTCATTAAAACACTATTTAATGATCGGGTAATGCCATCAGTACCTAAACAGCCTATAACCGTTGTTATTCCTCCAACAATCATTTGCGACAACTGCATTTCAGGAGTTCGTGTGGATGGTCCTCCTTCGCCTCCTGCTCCAGAAATATGAACATGTCCATCAATTAAACCCGGAATAAGTATTTTTCCTGACCCATTAATTACTTGTATATTTAGATCTTTTAATAGTGAAAGTTCTATTTTATTCTGAATGGATAATATCTTTTCACCACCAATTAAAATATCCTTTTTCCCAATATATTCAGGAGTATAAACCTCAACTTGCTGTATTAAAATCATATTTTCATCTTTATCATTCGTACTTTTAATACGACAAAACGAAGTATCTCCCCTTAATTAGATTTGAATTATTTTAAAACAAGCTGATTTATAGATTTTTCTCAATTGCTATACCTTCTAATTCATCAAATGACTGCTAAGTTTCTTTTGATTTAGATAATAAATTTCTATTTTCATCCCCATAAAAAGAACATTTTTTTTGAGCGAAGAGGATAAAATATTAGTTACAGGATTAAAAGAAAACGACAGAGTTTCTTTTGAAAAGATTTTCAATAAGTACTCGGAACGAATTTATTATTTTTCGATACGATATTTGAAGCATAAAGAAGATGCTGAAGAAATTACTCAAGAAGTTTTTGTGCGTTTATGGAACAGAAGGCATGACCTAAAGACAGAGCTTTCGTTTAGTAGTTACTTATTCATGATAGCTAAAAATGCAGTTATTGATATGCTACGTAAAAGGCAGAAAGAAGCTGCAATTAATGAAGATTTTGATCAGAATATAAAATCTCCTTTATACGAAGACAACAAATCGATTGAATATAAAGAGCTCAAAAAAATTGTTACTGATGCCATTCAAAGTCTTCCCGAAAAACGAAAACAAATTTATTTGTTAAGTCGCGAAGAAGCTTTAACTTATAAACAAATAGCCGAAAAGCTGGATATATCAATAAAAACAGTAGAATCGCATATGCGTTTGGCCTTACAACAATTAAAGAAAATCATTGGCGATAATTACGAATTAGTATTGCTTGGTATATTTTTAGTACCATTTATTACATAATATGGTTGATTTATTTAAGGGTATTTAATACCTTTTACGTATTCTAAACTAGAATGAAGTATAAAATTGGGAAATGAACAATAAGGGAAACAAAGACACAGTGGATAAGTTGAATCATCTCATCATACCAGATGATCATGAAATGGAAAAAGCATGGAACAGCGTTGAGGAATATAAAGATGAATATCCTAGACCTGATATGAATTCTGTATGGCATAAAGTAAATGATAACTTAGGTTTATCAGATAAAAAGGTAGTTCCTTTGCATAGAAGAATACTTCGTTATGCTGCTATTATACTTCCGTTATTAATGGTGGCAACAGGTTTGTACCTATCTAAGGATAAAATTAATCAAAAATTAAATTATATAACTTACAATTCACCATCAGGACTACGATCTAAAATTAATCTAAGCGATGGATCTATCATCTGGTTACAACCTAAGAGTCAGATAAAATACCCAAAGAAATTTTCAGCAAAAAGCAGGGAAATTTTTTTTACAGGGCAAGCATATTTTGATATCGCTAAAAATCCTGAAAAACCTTTTATTGTTCACACCAATGATATTGACGTAAGTGTTTTAGGTACCCAATTTTATGTTAAAGCAAACTCGGTTAACGATTATGTTGAAACAGGTCTAATATCTGGCAAAGTAAAACTTAAGAATTCTTTCATCGAAGAATTCTTAAAACCAAATGATATTGTTGTTTTTTCCAGATCTAAAAATCAGATTACTGAGAAAAAAGATTTATCGAGTAATTCTTATAAATGGAATAATGGAAGTTTAGTTTTTGACAATTGCGAATTCGGAACTATCTTAAAGGATATTTCGGAATGGTACAATATGGATTTGGATATTGACAATAACATAAATCTAAATACTAATCTGACATTAACTGTTCGCGAAGAATCCATCAACGAAATAATGGAGATCTTACAAATGGTTGTTCCATTTAAATATGAAGTTAAAGAAGATAAATTAAGGATATTGGAGAGCAACTAGTATAAATTTATATAACAAAATAACGAATCTAATAATTATGAATTTTAAGAAAACATTCAGATTATCGATAGTTATTTTGTTTTTTATTTCCGGTCAAACTTTTGCTAATACTAGAGATACTATTTCGGTTAACATTCAAAACCAAAGTTTAAAGTATTTTCTAAATGTCATCGAGCAAAAAACCAACTATACATTCGTTTACAATAATTCGGAAATTAATACGAACCAGCTTATTTCTTATAATTCTGATAAGCAAAAACTAAGCGCAATTTTAACTCATGTTTTTAACAAGATTGAAGTAGATTATCAGATTGTTGGAAAACAAATTATTCTTACAAAGAAAGAAAAGCCACTACCTCTTAACATGCCTGTTGAAATTACCGGAGTAGTTATGTCTAAACTTGACAGTATTACGATTCCAGGTGTTAATGTATTAGTAAAAGGAACATCTATTGGAACAACTACGGATATTCATGGTAATTTTAAACTTACTACGCCTGAAAATATTACTTTGGTTTTTTCATTTTTGGGTTATGCTACTCAAGAAATAAAAATTAGCAATAAAACAAATCTCTTAGTCTTACTTGAAAAAGATAACAAAACCCTTGACGAGGTTGTTGTAGTTGGATATGGAAGTGAAAGTAAAAAAATTATTTCGAGCTCGCTTAGTAATATTAAAGCCGAAGTAATTACAGAATCAATTGGGTCAACCATTTCAGAATCAATTAAAGGTAAACTTCCGGGTTTATATGTGAACCAAAATTCGGGGGCTCCTGGTGCTGCTCATACGGTTCGAATTCGCGGTATAAGTTCAATTACGGCAGGTGCCGATCCTTTATATATTGTCGATGGAGTACCTGTTGTTGCCTTAGATTTAAGCCAGATTTATTTTAACGGACAAGGTGTTAATACCATAACCGACATTAATATTGCAGATATTGAATCGATTACTATCTTAAAGGATGCTTCTGCTACAGCGATTTACGGAGCAAGAGGATCAAATGGAGTAATTCTAATTTCCACAAAAAGAGGAAGTAAAAATAAATCGAGTATTTGTTTTAATGCCCGATACGGTGTTCAGCAAGTATCTAACAAATACGAAATGTTAAATGCTGAAGAATATATGAGATATAAAAATAATGCTGCTATAAATGATGGTGGGGTTGCTATTTATTCTGAGCAAGATATCCAAAATAATACGGTTGATACAGACTGGCAATCTGAGTTATACCATATAACACCTATTGAAAGTTATGATTTATCGCTTAGCAATGGTTCTGAAAAAACATATTTCTATTTAATTGCTAATTATTTTAACCAGGAAGGCATTGTTAAAGGCACAGATTACAATAGAGTAAGTGCTAGACTAAATTTAGACCACCATTATTCAAAGAAATTACACATTGGAACAAGTATTGCAATTTCTAAATCAGTAAATAACCGAAAAGAAGGTGATCAAACATTAAATGGCCCGGTTCCAAATGCCATATCGTTACCTCCAATCTATCCTGTTTACAACGCCGACGGTTCATACAACGAAGATGGACCATTAGCCAATCCAATATCCATAGCCAATGAGCATACCAATATTGCCTACTGTTGGAACAATCTTGGGAACTTATTTGCTAATTATAAAATACTGGAGAATTTAAGTCTTAAAGCAAATTTTGGAGTTAATTATTTTAATTTCAGGGAACATACCTACGATCCGCCAACAACAAGACAAGGAGCCAAATACGAAGGCTTAGGTATTGAATCAACATCCGAAGCACTAAAAACGCTATTCAACTCTGTTTTAAACTATTCTGTTTCTTTTAAAAATAATCATATAATAAATGCTTTGGTAGGATACGAAATAGATCAGGAACAGATCAGTTCTACTTTTATGCGTGGAGAATCTTTTGCTAGTGAATATTTAGAATATTTGATAAGTTCTGTTGAAAAAGTAAGTGCCGATGCAACATATAAAGAATCCTTGATAAACTCATATTTTGGAAGAGTAAAATATCGTTTTGACAGCAAGTACATTCTAACACTGAACGCAAGATATGATGGTTCATCTCGATTTAGTCAGAAAAACAAATACGGTTTTTTTCCTTCTGGGGATATTGCATGGCGAATCTCAGACGAAAATTTCTTTACCATAGATTTTATTTCTGATTTAAAACTTAGAGCCAGTTACGGAATTACTGGTAATGATAAAATCCCTGATTTCTTATATATATCAAGATTTGCAACATCAGAATATGCCGAATTATCGGCCATTTATCCTGCCAATATCTCTAGTCCTGACTTAAAATGGGAAACTACCAAGCAATTAAATACGGGAATAGATCTTTCTTTCATAAAGGAACGAATTATTATTACTGCTGACTATTATGAAAAGAAAACCGAAGATTTATTATTGGAAAAACCCGTACCTCCATCTTCAGGTTTCGAAGGTAAAATAACCAATATCGGCAAAATTGAGAATAAGGGTTTTGAGCTTTATTTACAAACGATAAACATTAAATCTAAGCTTTACTGGGAAAGTCAGTTCAATATATCTTTCAACCGGAATAAAGTTACACAGCTATATAATAACCAACCTATTGATAATATTGGAAGAGGTTCACAGAGAATTGAAGTTGGCCAACCCATTGGGATTTTTTATGGTTATAAATCGTTGGGAGTAGATCCATCGACCGGTGATATTGTTTTCGAAGATATAAACAAAGATGGTGTTTTGGATGTAAATGATAAAACCAAAATTGGTAGTCCGCATGCTAAATTCCAGGGAGGTTTTATTAATCGATTAAGATATCAAAACTTTAACCTGGATATTTTCCTACAATTCTCTTATGGTAACGATGTGTTTAATGGAACCCTACGTTATATTGAAGCCATGAAAGATACCGACAATCAAACTACAGCTATATTAGATCGTTGGCAAGAGCCTGGTGATATTACTGAAATACCGCGTGCAACCAATTCTGATCCTAATGAAAACAACAGAGTTTCATCACGATATATAGAAGATGGTTCGTTCCTGAAACTTAAATCAATAAAATTTACATATAATCTACCAGATAAATATTCTCAGAAGTTAAATATTTCGAATTTGAGCATGTTTATCTTGGCTCAAAATATATATACTTGTACTAATAACAGGGGTTTAGATCCTGAAGTAAATTATGCTGGAGCCGATGTTATTCGGTCGGGAGTAGAATTTTTTACATATCCGCCAGCAAAAATATATTCAGTTGGTTTAAGTTTAAAATTTTAGTTTTAAATATGAAACACAAAATAATATATTGCCTCTTTTTCTGTATTTCGCTGTTATCTTGTGAAGATATTTTAGATTTAAATCCTACAGACTCTATAAGCAGCGAAAATGCTATTCAAGATGAAGAAGGTTTGCAAAAGGCCATTCTGGGATGTTACGATGCATTGCAAGCTGATGAATATTATGGCAGAATGTTATTGGTTGTTAACGAAATAGGATCTGACAACGCCTATAACGGAGGAACAATATTAGAATACGAACAATTCAATAAAAACCAGGTACAAGCAGATAATAACTACCTTACTCAATTGTGGGCTGCTCCTTATACTGCTATTAACCGTTGTAATACGGCTATTTATTATGCAAATAAAATAATCTTTAATAATGAAACTAAAAGAAATGAATATATAGCTGAGTTATACTTTTTAAGAGCATTAAATTACTACAACTTAACTCGCTTATTTAAAAATGTACCTCTCAAATTAGAACCTACATTTAGTGATGAGAATGTAAATGTTCCTGTTTCAACACAATCCGAAATTTATGATCAAATATTAAGCGATCTTGAATTTGCAGATAACAAGTTAAACAATACTAATCCTTATTTTGCAAGCGATTTAGCTATAAAAGCATTACTTGCTAAAGTTTATCTTGAGTTAAAGTTATATAAAACAGCTATTGCTTATGCTGATCAGATACTGGCCAGCGATAAACAACTTCTTGATAGTTATGAAAAGCTTTTCATTGAGGAAGGAAATGCAGAATCAATATTTGAACTTTCATATACCGAACTTTTAACGGATAAAAATCGAATATCGGAATATTGTTACCCCACTAATTTAAGTGGAAGATATGAAATTGCTCCAGATGAGAGTTTACTTAATTCATTTGAAGAAAGCGATTCTGTAAGAAAAGTGTATCCTGGAGATATTCCCTATTGCACTAAATATGAAGGAATAACATCAGGCGATGATAATATTTATGTATTTCGTTTAGCCGAACTTTATTTGCTGAGAGCCGAAGCTAAAGCACTGGATAAAGGTAATTTATATCAAATTAGAGATGATATTAATAAAGTTAGAAACCGTGCTGGACTGGATGATATTAATGCTGGCACATATGAAGAGTTACTCCTAATTATAGAGCAAGAGCGCAGGGCTGAGTTTGCTTTCGAAGGTCATCGACGATTCGATTTAATACGTACTGATAGAGCTAAAGAAGTATTAGAAATAACAGAAGATCAATATTATTACCCTATTCCTTTATCAGAAGTGAATTCGAACACCGAAATAAACTAAGTTAAAATGAAGTATCGAATACTACTTATTCTTATAATACTTTTTGCACTTTCGTGCGATGATTCAAATAATACTCCAACACCCAGCACCCAGGCTTTATTTATGGTTGAAATAAACAATAATGCCATTGCCCCTGCACAAGTTACATTTATTAACGAATCGGTAAATGCTTTGAGTTATTTATGGAAATTTGGCAATGGAGATTCTTTACAAACAACATCAGAAGAGAATATTACGCATATCTATAACGAAGCAGGTATTTACAATGTATCACTAAGAGTTGAGTCTCCTAATCCTGATTTATACTACAATTCTTTAACTTTCCAAAAAACGATTACAATCAACAACTTACCTGTAAAGCGATTGTACTTTAGTGATCGTGTAGAAGGAAAAATAAAATACGTAGCTTTAGACCATAATCCCACACCAATCATTGAGGAATTTGAAAGTGCTACTTTGAATAAACCATATGGAATGGCTATGGATACCAGCAATGGAAAGTTATATGTTACCGATTATGCCGAACAAGTTCTTAATCGTTTTAATTGGGATGGCTCGGGGCAAGAAATTCTAATGAATACCAGTACCGAAAATTTCAGTTCTCCTATTGGGATAATTATAATTGATCATAAGATTTATTGGGGACAACCCAATGGCATTTTTAGAGCCGACTTAGATGGATCAAACTTACAAGAATTTATATCTATCCCTGGTGAATTCCCTCAAGATCTAGCTTACGATTATATCCATAATGTATTGTATTTTACTAATGACCTCGATCCTGAGAGTGGAGGTATTTGGAAAGTAAATTTTGATGGCACAGAATTAACAGAGATTATACCTGATGTTTGGGGCGCAGCTATTGAAATTGATCCTGAAAATAACAGATTATACTATTATTCAGGAAATGAAGGTATGTATTTATGTAGTTTAAATGGAGATAATAAAGTACTTTTCGATGCTTCCAATGCTAGTAAATGGACCTGGGGAATGGCTATAGATAAAGAAACAGGTAAAATTTACTACCCTAATCGAGTTGAATTAACCATCATGCGAGCAAATTTAGATGGAAGTAATGTTGAGACTTTTATTCCGGCTTCTGCCGAAATTAATCCTAATGCCATCGCTATTGATACTTATAGATAAAGATAAAAGAGCTGCCACATGGACAGCTCTTTATTCATATTTACTATTCTTGATCCCACCAAAATCTATCTTGCAAGGTTGGTAAAGGTGTTGGAATATTTGGATTATATAACCTTTCTGTTTGACAATAAGGTAACCTTCTTGGAATTGCTCCTCCCGGATTTTGATTATGATCTCCACCATCGTTTGGAGTTAAAACAGGATAACCCGTACGACGATAATCCGTCCACGACTCAATGCTACCATACATGGCTACATATTTCTGAATCATAATGGTTTCTAAATCACTTTCATAATCTCCGGTTAAATTAATATTATTTACCACATATTGTTCAATGATAGTATCATGAATTGTACCATCCGACATTTTTTTCATATTAGCATATACAGCCTCTTCCAAAGCACTCTGAATTTCAGGATCAGAAGCATTAACTCTTAATCTGGCTTCTGCCTCAATAAACTTTTGTTCATAATAAGTAATCATATGAACCGGCGATTCAGGCGAAGTATAATATCTATTTTCAAGATTAGACACACCAAATTTCTTAATATAGAATAAAGTATCTCTTGGATCATCTAAAATAAACATGAGTGTAGTAAAATAGTTATTTGGTAAAATATACCCCAGTCGTACATAAGAATAAAATGGATTTTGTTCTGCCGCTGAATATCCAAATTGGTAAGTCATATCATCATCACTGGCAGTAAAAGCATTATCTAAAGAATTTAGAGTTTCTTGGATAGGATTAAAACTTAAATCTGTTGCTCTTTTTGACAGATGCATATAATACCTAGCTTTTAGTGCATATGCTGCACTTTTCCATTTTTCAATATTACCTCCATAAATTAAATCATCAGAACCAGGTTCCAAACCTAAGTTTTCCGATTCAAAATGGGCAATTGCTTCATCTAATAGCAACTGTATGTTCTCATAAATTGATTGCTGAGAATCATATGTTGGGCTTAAATTATCAGATCCATTCAAAGCATCTGAATATGGAACATCTCCCCAAAGCGAAGTAATATTACCTAAACAAACAGCCATTAAAGTCTTCCCTATCCCTTCATAGTAAGGTAAATTACCTTCTTCCTTAGCAATATCGATCATCTTTTTAAGATTAATCATTGGTCCATTATAGTAATCCTGAAAATTCCATTCAGTATATAAAGCCTCATCAACACGATAGGTTTGTACAGGTAGAGGATGATTTTCAACACCCTCGTAATATTGCATAAATATTCCCGCCATTATTTGTGTTGTTCCAACCGTTAATCCTGCAAGCTGTTCCTGGTTAAAAGGTAATAAAACATTCGTTGGTACTTCGGTTACATCATTAGGATTGATATTTGCTTCTTCCAGTTCACATGATGCAAACAGAATAATTGATCCTAAAAACACAATTATCAAATTATATATCTTTTTTATTTTCATCTCTTTACAAGTTTTTATTAAAAATTAATTTGTAAATTCAATTCATAACTTCTGGTATTAGGCATATTAAAATAATCGCGGCCTAGACTATTCGAAGCTCCTGATAAGTTTGTTTCCGGATCAATCCCAGAATAATCAGTAAACAATAACAAGTTTCTTCCACTTAAGCCTACACTTAATGAAGAAACTGGCAGTTTTTCTATCCATTTAGCAGGTAAACTATAATTTATTGCTACCTCGCGTAATCTAATATAAGAACCATCTTCAATATAAGCTTCAGATAAACCGGCTAGTCCTCCTTGTCGGCTATAATATGATCGATCTCTTTTTACAACAACCGTATTAGGCTGGCCGGTACTAACATTCACTCCATCAAAAACAAAATCTTCATCCCGATTTTCTGTATCTTTATGTGTACCTAAGGAAGTCATTACTCCACGCGTACCATTAAATACATCTCCTCCTTGTTTAATATCTACCAATGCTGTTAGAGATAATCCTTTATACGTAAAAGTATTTCTTATTCCCAGGGTAAAATCTGGATTTGGATCTCCAACTATTCCAGCTTCTGTATCAATTAATGGATAACCGTCGTCGCCAACCAATACATCTCCATTATCATTTCTTAAAAAACGTCCTCCGTAAATAACTCCAAATGGTTCTCCCTCAATACCTACTGAACGTGTACTACTTAATCCTGTAGTGGCAAATTCTATTAATGTAACTCCTTCCGGTAATTCTTCAATAATGTTACTATTCTTGGCAAAATTTGCACTGATATCCCAGGTAAAGTTTGACTTTTCTATTGGAGTTAAATACAATTGAAGTTCAATCCCCTTATTACTAACCACACCTGAATTTAATGTAAGGTTAGAATAACCGGTTGAATAAGCTACAGGAACACTCATTATTTGCCCATCACTTTCCGAGTTATAATAAGCAAAGTCAATTCCCACTCTGTTTTTAAAGAATCTTAAATCAACGCCTATTTCGTATGAAGTAGTTTTTTCCGGTTCAATATTTTCGTTTCCAATGGTACGTTCTGTTGCATAAGTCACTTGTCCTTGTATTCCACCATCAATTGCAGTATAATAATCTTCGAGGACATATAATGATGCATCATTACCTACCTGTGCCCAAGATGCTCTAATTTTACCATAATCTAAGAATGAAATCTTTTGATCCAACTTAAATGCTTCGGTAAAAATAAATCCTACATTAACGGATGGATAGAAAAATGAGTTTTTATTTGGTGGTAATGTTGAAGACCAGTCGTTTCTTCCAGTTGTATTCAGGTATAAATAGTTTTTATAAGCTAGCTTAATATCGTAAAAAACACCAACAATTTTATACTTTGTTTCATAATCGTCGCCAGAAGTTTGTTCTGTATTTGAAATATCGTAATAATCAGGTAAAATAAACAATTCGCCACGTTGAGACAAGCTATGCGAATTTGACGTATAATAGTTATGACCTATACTAGCAGTAAGTTTTAATTTCTCACTTAGATTTTTTTCTGCTGACAATAGAAAATCAGAATTGATACTCCTAAATTCATAGGTACTAATTGTTATATAACCATTATCGGTATCGCTTGAATTATTATCCAGATAAGTTTTTCTTCTATCAGTATAATTATCTAATCCTACCCTATATATTGCATTTAACCAAGGTGCGAATTCGTAACTTACTTGTGTATTTCCAATAATTCTGTTTACGGTCGAGTATGCCTTATTTTTATTTACCGACCAGTATGGATTATCGTAGTTACTATAATAATTTCGTTGTGTACCATCAGGCAACATATAAGCGCTTTCATCATTGGCCGGATCATCTGAATTATTGCTAATATCAAATGTAGGGGTTACACGCATTAAACCAACCATAACAGCAGATAAATTACTTCCTTTTTGAAGAAATGTTCCATCGGAATTTGAGTAGGTTGCAGAACCTGAAATCTTCAACTTATCAGTTAAACTCATATCTCCGGTTAATTTTACAGATGTTCTTGCAAATTCACTATTAGGAACAATTCCTGACTGATCTAAATGCCCCACCGAAACATAGTAATTACCATCTTCGTTTCCTCCGCTCATGCTCAAGTATGTATCACTCTTTATTGCTGTTTGGAAAAAATCATCAATATTATCATAAGCATTAACTGCTTGATTGGTAGCTGTTGGATCGCTCATTCCTACAATTCTTCCATTTTGATCTAAAAGATAATCAGTGGCTCCATCATAACGCAAGGTATCGATGAGTGGTCCCCAACTTGTATTTACACTGCTAGAGTATTCAACAGCATCTGTTGTAGCATTGTAAAATCCCTGTGCATATTTGTATTGCTTTTCAGGTAATTTATTAACTTGGTCAAATCCAATACTGGTTTTAAAACTTATATTTTTATGTTTCCCTTTGTTTCCTTTTCCAGATTTTGTAGTAATAATAATTGCACCGTTTGCAGCTCTAATCCCATATAAGGCTGTTGCAGAGGCTCCTTTTAAAACAGATACCGATTCAATATCATTGGAATTTAGATCGATAGCACGATTTGAATGATCTACATAATAAGAACCTGAATATTCATTACTAATAGGTACTCCGTCAACAATAAATAATGGTGAGTTATTACTTGAAAGAGAAGTTCTTCCACGAATTACAATATTTGCAGAGGCTCCGGGTGTTCCTGCAGAACTAGTTACTTCGATTCCTGCCACCTTTGAACTTAAAGCATTTACCACATTTGCCTGACTTGTTGAAGTAATATCATCGCCTTTTACCTCTTGAACAGCATAACCTAACGATTTTTTTTCTGCTTTAATACCTACAGCCGTAACAACAACTTCTTCCAAAGATTTCGTGTCAGCTTTCAGAACAATATCAATGATAGTTTGCGAGCCAACGGTCATTTCTTTTTTAAGATATCCAACATAACTATATTCCAATATATCTTCTTGTGAGGTAACATATATTGAATAATTTCCGTCAATATCTGTTGTAGTCCCGATAGTACTTCCTCTAACTACAATGGTTGCTCCTGGGAGCGGCTCTTTTGTTTCAGCATCTTTTACAGTACCTGTAACATTTATCTGTGCATACACTGATGCCGAAAAGATAATTAACATTAAGAGTAAATAGATTTTTCGCATGTTTATAAGGTTTCGTTAATATTTTTTATACATACTATTAATACTTGAGAAAGAGAAATAGCCCTTAATTCATTACTTATTTTTTTGGTAAGATCCTAATAATGTATTAGCAGCGCTCCTAATAAGTGGCTTTTTGATGTTAATTTTATTTTATGCAGAGCGAAAATTATTTTTTTGTAAATAATCATTAAGGGTAAGACTGATTTATTAGGTATTAATAAGTGTAATAAAATTTACTAACTAAAATTTAACGCTTATGAAATCAAAGATTTTTACCCTAATTCTTATTTGCATGGCATTGTTTAGTTCAAATATCATGGCTCAACCAGAAATTAACACCTGGTATTTGGATGGTGATGAAGAAAATAATGCAGAATTTTACCAGGAAAAAAATTATGTAAATGAAGGAACCTATTCATTAAGAACTGACCTAATTATTGGTGTTCCATATATTTATTCTGGTGAATTTGATGTAACTGCTGGATTTGCATATACTTTTTCTATTGATATATTAGATAACGTTGCAGCGCATTACAAAATTTACTGTGAATTTTTAGATGCTTCTGATGGAGAAATCTATGGTGAAGCTCCTGTTGAAACCACAGATAATGCAGACTGGCAAACTATCACATGGTCAGCAACGGTCCCTTCTGAAGCAGTTAAAGCCTATGTATGGATTAAAATTTATGATGATGATGGATTCGAATCTCCTGCCAGTTTGTATTTAGATAATGCATCATTTATCATGGATGGTGGAAGTAACCTGATTCCAAATGGAAATTTTGAAGAATGGACAGCACCAGAAATCCCTGAAGGATCTGTTGTTGCTAACTGGACCGAATCTCTCTACACACCAACGTTAACTTCCACAATTGTACCTGAACAAACAAATGTTTCTGAGGGGCATACATCAGTAAAATATACATTTACTGATAATACAACACCATATTTTATTAGTGATACTTTTGCAGTTGTTGCTGATGCTAACTTTACATTTGATTTTGATTTTTATGTTCCTGATGATAAGAGTGAAATTACAACACGTATTTTCTTTTTTGATAATGCTGGAACTGAAATTGAAAAACTAACTTCTTCTGGTTTAACCAATAATCCAAGCTGGCAAACAATTACGCAAACTGGTACTGTACCTACTGGAGCAACTAAAGGATTTGTTGTTATAAGAATATTAGATGGAGCCGGATGGGATGGTTCAGCAACATTCTATGCAGATAATGCCATCTATTCCGAAGGAGGAAGCACCATAAATAAAATTGTTAATGGTGGTTTTGAATATTGGATTGGAGAACCAGCAAGTGATGAAAAAGACATTTTATCATTTAAATTTGCAGCACTTGACCCTGTTGTAACCGCAAGTTTAAATTATGCTGACTTTACGATTACAGCCGAAGTACCTTATGATACAGATGTAACTTCATTAGTACCAACTATTGAAATTTCAGAAGGAGCCACAGTTTCTCCTGCCAGTGCTGTAGCACAAGATTTTACTTCTGCGGTTACTTATACTGTAACAGCTGAAGATGAAAGCACACAAGACTGGGTAGTTACTATTACAAAAGCTGCTGAAGGACAAACAGTGCTTTTCTTTGAAGATTTTGAAGACATTCAATTAATTCCTTCTGAATGGACTCTAATTAACAATGATGGTTATACACAAGCAGAAGGAGAAGAAAGATGGCAAGATAGCGCATGGGTTGTTACTACAACAGGTCGTGATGAATTTATTGGTACTCAAGTAGCTATGGCATCTTCATACACAGATGATATGCCAAATGATGGTCGTGCTGATGACTGGATGATTTTGCCTACTATTACTATTCAGGATAATTCTACACTTAGCTGGGAAGCTATGTCAACTACTACTTCAGGTAATTACCCTGATGATTACATGGTTGTAATTGCTCCTGCAATTAGTGGTGCAGATCCTACCATTGCATATTTCGAATCAGATGGTATTATATTAAAAGAAGTTGAACCTGAAAGCTGGTCGGCTGCAGTTAGTAACCCCGGCAATGGAAAAGCTTCTCATTCGGTTAATTTAAAAGATAAAGGCTATGCTGATCAGGATGTATGGATTGCATTTGTTTTAACAACGGACTTATATACTAATCCAACTAGCGGTGAACCTAACAGTAGCCCGGGAGGATCAAATTTAGTGGTTGATAATATTAAAGTTGTTAATGATGTAAGTAGCACAGGTATTGGTATAGTTAACAAAAATGATTTTGATGTAAATATTTATCCAAATCCAAGCAATGGAGCATTTAAGCTTGTATTAGAATCAGAAAATCAATCTGTTGCAAGTATTGAAATCATCGATATGATAGGAAGAGTAATTTACTCACAACAATCAGAATTAAATAGTGGTAAAAACTACATAGATGTGAATGTTCATGATCTTAAAACAGGATTATATTTAATAAGTACAGATATTAATAATAAAGTGAATGTATCGAAATTAATGGTTAAATAAACCAACGAGATATGAAAATTAGAAAAGGCTGCCAATTATGGCAGCCTTTTTTATAGTATATAGAGGGTGTCCCAAAAGTCCTAGAATGTCATTCTCTTGAAAAGGGAATCTATTAATCAGTTGGATTATATCAAATAAAAGATCCCAATCAAGTTAAAGATGATAAATATTGACTTTTGGGACACCCCCAAAGCATTACAGTGCTTATTGTTTATTAAGAATAAAAAATTAAATTATCAAACCACACTTTAATTTGTGTTGAGAATTTCATATTTCAACATTAATATTTTCCTATGATCATGTCATTACATTTATTCTACACTTCGCTTTGATTCTTTCCTAAGTTTTAAACTTTGGAAAGAATTTTACCATGTATACAAAGTTATATACCACCTTTGTCTTCTTCTTGGTTCTTTTATTTGACAGATCTCATTGTTAATTAACCAGACAAAAAAAGGCCTGCATACTTGCAGGCCTCTAATGTATCTTACTTTAATAGTAAAACTAATTATAAGAAAACATTAACGCTGGCGGAATTAATAATATCAATACTGTAATTATAAATATTACGATTAAAGGATAAAGCCATTTTACCCATTTGTTATACGGAATTTTTGCAATGGAAAGTACTCCCATGGTAACACCACTGGTTGGTATAATCATATTAAATATTCCATCGCCCATTTGAAAACACAAAACTGCTGTCTGTCTGGAAACACCCATTAAATCGCTTAAAGGAGCCATTATAGGCATTGTAAGTGCCGCTTGTCCCGAACCTGAAGGAACAAAAAAGTTTAAGATCCCTTGAAAAATAAACATCAATTGAACTGAAATCACTTTATTTAAATTGTGAGTAACAGATATTAAAGAATGTAACATAGTCCCAATAATTTTTCCATCGGTTGCTATAATTAAAAGGCCTTTTGCTAAACCAATTACGATACCGGCCATAACCATATCTTTTGCTCCAGAAATAAATGCTTTTACTGTATCTCCTGTTGATAGACGAAAAATTATTGCACTCATAATCCCTAAAGCTATAAACAAAGCTGAAATCTCATTAATATACCAATTCCATTTATTGGAGCCGATAACAATTACTAGTAATGAAACAAGTAGTAAGATCAGGATTATTTTTCTTGTTAAAGTAAATGATAAATCAATATGTTTATTCTCATTGAGCTCCTCTTCACCTCTTGCTCTATCGATTTCATAAACTGGACTTTTTTCAGGATCTTTTTCAATCTTCTTAGCATATCTTAAAACAAAAAATATGGCAATTAATGTTAAAACAACCCAAATTACGAGTCTGTATTCCCATCCACTAAACAATGGTATTTCTGCTATGCCTTGTGCAATACCAATGGTAAAAGGATTTGTTAATGCTCCTGCAAATCCAACACCTGCTGCCAAAAATGAAATAGATATACCAACAATAGAATCATAGCCTAAAGCCAGTGCTAAAGGAATTGTTATCATAATAAAGACAAGAACTGATTCACTCATCCCAAATGTTGCACCACATAATGAGAATGTCACCATCATTAAGATCAATATCCAGCGTTTAGAGTTTTGATGTTTTTTACTGTAATTGATCACATTATTTAATCCAGCATCTATGGCTCCTGTTTTGTTGAGAATTCCAAAAGATCCTCCTACTAAAAAGCAAAAACCAATTATCTGGGCAGCACTTATAAAACCTCTAATGGGTGCAGTTAAGAGTGCAAATATTCCTTGAGGAGCCGACTCTACTTCATGATAACTTCCCTGAACAACTATATCTCGACCATTATACTGATTGTATTCATATTCGCCTGCAGGAATTATCCAGGTAAGAATAATAAAAATGATCATAATAACCATAATGATGGTAATGGCATCTGGAAATTTCTTTTTCGTCATATCCATTTACTTAATAATGATCTTTTGAATAAAACGTTCATCTTCCCAGTTCATAACTTCAAGCATATAAACTCCTTGTTGCAAATTCAGTTTCTCAATATCGATACTTGCTGTATTGCCAATATAATTCTCTCTGAATTTTAGATTTCCAAGAATATCATACAAACATACATACTGAATATCTTTTTCTGAATTAACAGATAAGTCAGTTAATACCGGATTCGGATAAACTTTTATAAATGTCTTCTTTGGCATATCCCAAACAGAAGTTATTGTTGATTCATAATTCCCAAGTATATATTCCTCTTGATTTTTCAGGAATGAAAGATACATTTTATCAAATCCACCTTTTTTATCAGGAGCACCTGTTCCACTGTAAGTCTGACTAACTAATTCACCTTTAGCACTATTTTGTGTTAAGATAATGGCAGGTGATGATCCTTTAATTTTTATTTTTACTTTATCTCCATCTCCCTCGTACACTATGTAATTCTCAACATTAAGCCATATTCCATGCTTTAATCTTTCTTTAACCATAGTGTAAGGAATACAAGCATTCGAAGCATGCCATAAATCTGTAACATCATCTCCTCTTTCATATGTTCTTGGAATAATTATAGTATTTTTTATTAAGTTCAATCCTTCGGAAATGGTTGAGTTAGCATCGGAACCTAAATAATTACCTATTATGTTTGCTCCACAGAATCTTGCATTATCACCTATAAAAGCCAAAACAAGTTTCCGATGGTTAAAGGCACTCATTAAAGAATCCCTTGCCACACCACTTGTATTCATAAAAGATGACATAAAATCATAAGCATTATTTCCAACAAAAATAAATTTTGAAACGGCAGAAATTTCATGAGCTAATACATCATCATGATGTGTAGTGTAATCAGCCCTGTAAACTGTCACTTGTTCAGCTCCCAGATCAATTAGTTTATCTTTAAAATTATTAGCATTCGTTAAATCAGAACCGGTAAAAATAATGATAGGATCGCTTGTATTTCCGTCATTTAACAAGTCTTTCAATAAATCAACATTAGCATATCCCAACTTTTCAATGCCACTGGCATAAATTTTATGGGGCGAATCATGTATTATATCTTCTGAACTAATTGATGAGCCATATCCAGTAACAGAAAGACTATTTAAATCAATTGATTTTCCATGTATTAACTTTGCATACTCAAGAGAATCTACACTCACTTCCGGTCCACTGCCAAAAGTTGTTTCCTCTCTTAATCTAAATATGTTTATAGTACCTGCACCATAAGCAGTTGCTGTTCCATCTGCATTTATTGCCAAAGCCGACCTTTCATCAACACCAATACCTATCACGTTCTCTCCATGATTTACTTTCCAGTTGGCCATAAAACTTACGAGTCTTCCCATTCGGCCTCTTTCGGTAAAATGAGAATCAAATATAAATCCAGGCATGAGTTGTAAAAAATCATTCTTAAGCGTAATGGAAATATCGTTATAATTTTTAATGGTAACATCGGAATATGCTGTATTATTCTGTGCATTATACATTACTCCTGAAAGAATTGCCAGTCCGGCTGAGGTTCCGCAAAGAACTCCACCATCATTATATTTCTGATGAATTAAATCTTCCATTAAGGTTCCTTTCCAGTCAGTATAATAATAATACTGATCTCCTCCACGGAAATAGAATACATCATAATTGCTAATCTCATTCATCAAGGTTTCATTGTTTGCATCGGAAGCATTAACAATAAAACTCTTAACATCTAAGGCAGCACAATGAATTTTAAAATAATTCTCGAAATCACTACTTGTGGTAGTAGCATAATGCAATAAGGCAACCTTCTTATTTTCGCTCTGACTAACAGCCCAATTAAAGGCTTCATAATTCCATGAGGTTGTTGAAGAAATATTTTCTAATCCTCCGCCAATAATTAATAAATTTCCGTTTTGAGCATTTAAATAAACAGAAAATGGTAAACAGATAATAAATAGTAGATATTTTTTCATGTATAAATGTGAATTGTATTTATTATTTATACGCTAAAATCATTTATACCCCTTATCCAATATTTCAATAAATGGAATATTTTAACAATCTACCATCCAATTTATTTTTTAGATCTCTAGTCGCAACCCGTCGTAGGCTAAAGAAACTCCTATTGGTAATTCTTCATTTACATCGTGGTGTAATCCCATTTGATGACTTATATGTGTAATATAGGCACGTTTTGGGCTTAATTCTTTGATGAGTTTTAATGATTCGTTTAATGAAAAGTGCGATATATGAGTTTTTTTTCGCAGTGCATTGATCACTAGATATTTCGTTCCGTGGAGCTTTTCCTTTTCTTCTTCGCTAATATAATTCGCGTCGGTAATATAGGAGAAATCTCCAATTCTAAATCCAAAAACAGGTAACTTATAATGATATACCTGTATAGGAGTAATTTTTACTCCCTTAACTTCAAAGGATTCATTTTTTATATCATACATATTAATTTGCGGAGCACCTGGATATTTTTTTTCTTCGAACGAATAGAAAAATTCTGATTTTATCACTTCCTGAACCCGATCCTCTGCATAAATATCAACTGGTTTTTGATTCATAAAATTAAATGCCCGAACATCGTCTAATCCGGCAATATGGTCTCTATGTTCATGAGTAATTAATATAGCATCAATATCCTGCACTTTTTCACGAAGCATCTGTTGTCTGAAATCCGGTCCTGCATCAATAACAATATTTACATCATCCACTTCAACCAAAGCCGATGTTCTTAAACGTTTATCGTTAGGATCTGTTGATTGGCAAACATTACAATTACAGGCAATAACTGGCACTCCTTGAGATGTTCCTGTTCCTAGAATTTTAACTTTCAAATTAATGTTCCTTTTTTAGTTCTAATCGTATGGAAAGATATAACAAATATAATAAAACTATCACAGCTAATACTGCAGAAGGTATTGCAGCTTCTTTTCCAAACAGTGTCATGGCTGTAACAACTGAAAATCCCGAACTTTTTATGGTCAGCAGTAATACCTGAGTTATATTACGTTCGTAACTTACTCCGGCCTTTTTTGATATAAACTCAAATAAAGATCCTAATCCAAAAGTAGATAATAATAATACTGCAGAAACTAAGAATAATATTTCAGGATCGGAAAAAAATACTGATCGATTCATACCAACAGCAGTAAAAATTATAATAGCAAATCCCCAATCTACTACTTTACCTCTAATCTTTGCCACATATTTAAATATTGGCTTATATAATAACAAACGGGATGCAATTAATGGTACTAAAACCAGCTTAATCATTAACAGAAATAATGACCAAGAACTAATGCTTGCACCATCTGTAAATAATTGAATTAAAATTGGGGCAATTATAATTGAAGCCACAAACGCACCAAAAACTCCTAATATTGAATATTCAATATCGCCTTTTAAAATTCCGGAGAAAGGAATTACTGCAACCCCAGGAGGTGCTGCCACAATAACTACAATACCTAAAAATAATTCTTTTGTAGGCATAATAAACCAAGCCAGCACAAGCGCTACCATTCCAAACACAATATAATTTAACAAGGTACCAGCAGCCATTGGTTTAAATAATTTTCTTATAGGCAATAAGGATTTTGAGTCAATACCTGTTGTAGAAAATACCATCGTTAATGCCAATACATAAATGGTGTAATCTTTAGTGTAAATTGCAAAATCACCCAATGTCATTCCCATAATAACAGCAAAAACAAGTATAAAATTTCGATTTAATATAATTCTTAAAAGAATATTCATTATTTATCAGTTAATGATCAATTATAGCAAATATAAAAGCTTATATTGAATTAAAATAATTCAATATAAGCTCATATATAATACAACTCAAAATACAGATTGTTCTTTTCGTTTGCTTGAATTTAGTATTCATTTTTCATAAATTTGATTATTAACTAAATATAGGGGGAACTATGAAACAAACATTTAAATTATCAGGAATTATATTCTTCATGATACTATTTTTAGGATCATGTCAGAATGTTGAAAAAAAACAGGTAACTGAAGAAAGTAAGCCAGAAACTGAAAACAAAATAGATCTATCAACCCAAGAAAATTTCGAGAAATTCTTAGCTGATTGGAATATTACAATTCCAGAAAATTCAACATTAAAAGATTTAAAGAAAACAAACGACGGTAATTATAAAATTATATACAGCATTGAGCCTTTTAAAAATATTCAGGATTCGCTTCAAATAACTTATGAAAAAATGTTTGATGAAGCATTATTAAATAAAGGCTGGATAAAACCTAAAGCAGGGTGGGATCCTCATGGCACAGTTTATGAAAAAGATGATATGTATTTTAAATTTTTTATTGTTGTTTCTGAGAAACATAATATATATGAATTAGCTTTTAAATATGGTGATTAAAAAGTATTAAACAAATAACCCAAAGAGTAAAATGCATAGGTATTTTACTCTTTTCAATTTTTAAAATATGAGAAAAATTACAGTTCTATTTTTTATAGTATTTGGTTTTATAAATACTATAAAGGCACAACTTGAAGTTAATGACACACTTCTTTTAGCATTTAACAATGATATTTTTTGGGGAGCATCTTCTGAACTTGAAATGGGGATGTATGCTGATTTTGGCAAGTATGGATCAACAAATCTTGGAGATGATAATTCTACCACTTGTTGGGCCGAAGGATCTGAAAAAGATGGTATAGGTGAATATATTTTACTAAGCATCCCTGAAAAAATACAAAATATCAAAATCAAAAACGGATATCAGAAAAATGAGAATCTATATTATGCTAATAACAGACCTAAAACAATTGAGCTTTCATTATATGCATCTTACGAACCATCGGGATATGTTACAGAATCACACAATGGATTCTTTATTAGCGAATCATTAGCAACAACCCAATTTGAGCTGGAAGATAAATTAGGTTATCAAAATATTAAAACAGGTTTTGATTGGGAAAGAATTTTAGAAGAGTTAGATCATGACAATACCTTTGATAAAGATCGATTTGTATTGAAAATAAAAATACTCAATGTTTATAAAGGAAATAAATGGAATGATGCATGCATTTCTGACATTAAAGTTATTCCAAATCCATATTTTGATCTTACCATAGATGAACATGGATTATTAAAAATAACAGGTGGCGATACTGATACCTTATTCTATAATACAGAAAACATTTACCAGGTTGTCGAAATAAGCAGTTATGCAGAGTGGATTATCTTTATCATTATGCCTTCTGATATTGAAGATTCAAGGGTTGAAACCATATATGAGTTATATAACACAAAAAAGGAAAAATTTATTGAGATAAACGATATCTACGAAATGTATGGTTTTGTAAAAAAATCTGGTAAACTATTTTTAGAAGGCACCGACAAAGATTTTAATGACTACAGTATCTGCTTAGATGATTTATAGAAATATTTAAAGAAATACCTAAAAAATAATTGTCATTCCCGCGAAAGCGGGAATCTTATCATATAGAATAGATTCCCAATCAAGTTGGGAATGACAGTTACTAATTATGCTATTTACTCATATCTTATCGCATCAACAGGATTCATTCTTGCAGCTTTAATTGCTTGAACTGAAATGGTAAGTACTGCAATTATTAAACTAATAATACTTGCTGCAATAAAATATATCCAGTTAATATCAACTCTATATGGATAGTTTTGTAACCAATTATTCATTACAAAATAAGTTATTGGCCACGATATTACATTGGTTATTAAAACCCACCTAATAATATCTTTATTTAATTTGCGAACAATACTATTTACAGATGCTCCAAAAGTTTTACGTATCCCTATCTCTTTAAACTTTCGTGACACATTATACGATGTAAGAGCAAACAAACCTAAAATAGATAATATTAATGCGATACCTGATCCCCAGAATATCATTTTAAACAACCTTTCTTCTATTTTATATTGATTCTTGAACATATCTTCAATAAAAAAATAATCCCAAAAATAATCAGGGTCGTGTTCCATAATTACATCTCTTATATATCTAATTGTATTTGCTTTATCGTCGGGATCGATTCTAATAGAAATATTGTTAAACCATTCTCTATAATTTGATAAATACAAAGGCGTTAAACTTTCGGTTGTAGCATAATAATGGTAATCTTTAGCTACACCAATAATTACCGACTCTCTATTTGTCATTACTTTAACACCAATCGGATTTTCAAGATTCAAAGCTCTAGCAGCTGTTTCATTAATAATTATCGATCTATTATCATCAAAAGTTGGATCAAAAGATCTACCTTTAACTATTTTAATTCCCATTGTTTCAGTATAGAAATCAAGTACCCTATTCTCTGCACATGCCAGTTCTGTTTTTGGATCATCTGTCATTTTTCGAATGGATTGACCGCTTCTACCCCACCCCGGAATACTTTGCGAAGCCGTGACATTTTGAATATGATGGTAAGAAATTAACTTATTCCTGATACTCTCATAGCTTTTATTCAATTTAGGTGTACACTCGCTCAAAACAATTAAGTTTTCCTGATCAAACCCTAAATCTTTTTCCTTTAAATATTGAATCTGAGAATTAAATATAAAAATTGCTATTATTAATGATGTTGAAATAGTAAACTGTATAAAAACCAACAATATTTTCAGAAAGTTATTTTTTGTTCCTGAATAAACAATTCCTTTCATCACTTTTATCGGATTAAATGCCGACATAACAAAAGCCGGATATACTCCTGACAATAAACCAATAACAATAGCTATTAAAAAATAAATCACAAAAATCACCCATGTGGTTTGTCCAAATAAGGATAACTCCATATTAAGATTTCCATTAACCATATATAGGAAGAACTCCGCAATTACAAAACCAATTAACATTGAAATAATTGTAAGAAATATCGACTCTGTTAAAAACTGTACTTTAAGTTTACGCTTAAAAGCACCCACAACTTTTCGAATTCCAACCTCTTTATTTCGATATTCGGAGTGAGATGTTAACAAATTTACGTAATTGATTATAGCAATAAGTAATATAATAAACGCCAAAAAACTAAATAAATATAGTGTTTTAACAGAACCCAAACGACCTATTTCGTATCCCAAATTACTTTTTAAGTAAACATCCTTGAACGGCTGAATAGGACTAGTTACGGTTTCTGACCACTCACCTACTGCTGCAAGTAAAACTTTATCGGCAACCGAACGTATTTTCTTTTCAACGGGGAGAGTAATATACTCTTTCAATTTAAAGAATGTATGCACATCGAGCATTAACCAGCTTACCAAATCCTTATGATAAAAAAAGCTGTTAATAATGTCAAATTTAATCATAGTCTTCTCCGAGTCATCAATTACCCAAGCTATTTCAAGATCTTTTCCATCATATTGAACAATTTCGTGCATAGGATCTTTATTGCCAAATACTTTTTTTGCAAATGATTTAGAAATTGCAATTTGAGTAGGTGATTTCATAAATGAATTCCTATCACCTTGTAAGAGCTTAAATGAAAAAACATCCAGCATCAGCGAATCTGCAATTAAGATATTGGTTTCGGGATAAAATTGCTGATCTATTTTTATTAATGAGCTTCCATACCAGCGCACAAATCTTGTTGCGCAATCTATTTCCGGAACTTGTTCCATCAAAGCTGGAGCTACACCATAAACCGTATTCGGCATTGAATCGTTTAATACTTCGCTATGTAATCCTGCTCCTATCCTGTAAATTTTATCATAGTCTTTAAATCCTTTATTAATACTTAATTCGTTGTTAATAAAAAGAAATGCAACTAAACTACTCGCAATTCCAATAGCTAAACCCAATATATTAACTGTAGAATATCCCGGACTTTTAAATATATTTCTGATAAAAACTTTTAAATAATTTCTAAACATATCTGTAAAATTAATTGATTTTAGCTCAATAAAACCAATCGACATACCACAAATGTTATTTACTTGTTTTTCTGATATTTACTATAATATTGATTAAATAACAATTAAAAAAGTGTTAAGTTTCTTAACACATACTGTTCAATTGCCGAACAATTCCTTTATATTTGAAATAAAAAAGTATGGCCATCTCACAATCAAACATACTTATAATTGACGATAACAAGCAAATTCGAGAGTCGCTTGAATTATTCCTTGGAAGACATTTTTCTGAAGTTACTGTAATTTCTAATCCAAACAATATTGTTAGTACTCTCGAAAATAATCAATTTGATATAATTCTTTTGGACATGAATTTCTCTGCCGGACGTCATTCTGGTAACGAAGGAATTTTCTGGTTACGTGAAATTTTAAAAATCGATCCTCACGCAGTGATTATTCTAATTACAGCTTATGGCAAAGTTGAGCTAGCAGTTGATACAATAAAAGAAGGTGCTTTTGATTTTATTCTTAAACCATGGGATAATAGTAAGCTCCTAGCAACTATAAATGCTGGAATTAAACATAGAAAATCTAATTCTAAGATAAAACAATTAAAAGAACAGCAAAGTATTTTAATTGAAGAAAAAGAGCAGAAATATAGTTTTTTACGAGGCGAATCGCCTGAAATGAAACAAATAGATGAAATTATTTCTAAGGTTGCCACAACCGATGCCAATGTTTTAATTCTTGGAGAAAATGGAACCGGTAAAGAAGTTTTAGCAAGAGAAATACATCGACAATCGAACAGAAAAAATGAAATTTTTATGTCGATTGACCTATCTGCATTAACCGAAACCTTATTCGAAAGCGAATTATTTGGCTACAAGAAGGGCGCATTTACCGATGCTAAAGAAGACCGATCGGGAAAAATAGAAGCTTCGCATAAAGGAACTCTTTTTTTAGATGAAATAGGAAACCTGCCTCTTCATTTACAATCGAAACTATTAACTGTACTTCAAACACGAACAATTACCAAATTAGGGTCATCGGATAATAAAACAGTAGATTTCAGGTTGATTTGTGCTACCAACAAACCCTTATTTGAACTAAGCAAAGAAGGTATTTTTCGTGAAGATTTATTGTACAGAATTAATACCGTTCAAATTGAAATTCCTCCTTTAAGAGATAGAAAAGAAGACATTCTACCTTTAAGTGAATATTTTCTTCGTATATATTCGAACAAGTACAATAAACAAGGGTTAAAACTAACAAAGAACACTGTTTCTAAACTAGAGAATTATAACTGGCCTGGAAACATAAGAGAACTAAAGCATAGTATTGAAAGAGCTGTTATTTTATCAGCTCAGGCTAACTTAAATATTGAACATTTATCATTATCTGAATCAACTAGAACAGATACCAGTCAAGATACATTAAATTTAACTGAACTAGAAAAACAAGCTATTCAGAAAGCCATTAAAAAGTCTGGAGGGAATATGTCTAAAGCTGCCGATATTTTAGGAATATCAAGGACTACATTATATTTTAAAATTTCGAAATATGGGATTTAATAAGTATATACTAAATATTATTATCAGGTCAGTACTCATTGCAATAACTGCATTGATAATGGTTGTTTTTGCTGTTAAACTTGACTGGATTTTCACCTTCATTTTTATTTGCATCTTATTTTGTTTACAAATTTTTCTTTTGATTCGATATGCAAGTAAAGTAAATAGAGATATTGCAAATTTCCTTATTCATTTAAAAGAACAAAATACAACCTTAAAATTATCAAGCCACAATATTGATAAGATATTTGGAGGTTTATCGAATGAATTTGAACGAATTAATCAAGGATTTAAAAAAATTGAGAATGAAAAAATTCAAAAACAAAATCTTTTAAACTTAATACTTGAGAGAGTAGGTACTGGAATTCTTTTAATCAACTATCATGATGAAATTAAACTTTTTAACAAGGCTCTTTTAAACCTGTTAGGAATTACAGCAAAAAGCAATAAATCTGAACTAAATAAAAAAATCAATCATTTAGTTAACGAATGTCCAAATCTTAAACCCGGAGAGCAAAATATCATTAATATTTCTGTCAATAATATTACCAGAAGAATTTTAATTGCATTATCAGAAATTAAGGAAGCTGAAGAGAAAATTAAAATCTATTCATTTCATGATATTGACCGAGAAATGACCGATTATGAACTTCAATCATGGAATGGAATGATGAAAGTATTATCGCATGAAATCTTAAATACCGTAACTCCTATTTCTACTACTGTTGATACCCTTAAAGATTGTTACATTTATGACGGAGAAGATAAAAAGCCAGAAAATATCAATAAAAAAGATATTCAAGATACCGTAAAAAGTATTCACATACTTGAAAATAGAATTAATGGTTTAAAAGGTTTCATAAGTAAATTCAGACAGTTTTTAGATATTCCGGTTCCTGAACTGAAAACGATTCCAATTAATGATTTATTTAAGCTTATTCTCGAAACATATCAAAAAGAAAACATTAAATTTTCTGCCAATATTATCAGCAAAACCATTTCCATTTTAGCTGACAAAGAACTGATTGAGTTAGTTTTTATCAATATTATTAAAAATGCAATAGAAGCTCAAGCAACGGAAATAAAGCTGGATGTGCTTCAAGATAATCATAAAACGATTATTTCGATTAAGGATAACGGAACAGGAATAGAACCTAAAATCCTAAAAAAAATATTTCTACCTTTTTATACTACAAAGTCGCACGGCAGCGGCATTGGACTTTCTATTGCACGACAGATTATGTTTGCCCATAAAGGAAGTATTGAGGTACAATCCTCTGATAAAGGAACTATAATTAATCTAATATTTCCTTATTAGGATAAAAGTCCAAGAGTTTGTATTTAACTTTGCAGCATAATGGTAAAATTGGCTCCTATTGAATATGATAAATATTACCACATTTATAACCGTGGTATTAATAGTTGTAATCTATTTGAGCAAAAATCTGATTTTGAATACTTTTTAAAATTGTATGAAAAATATATTGATCCTGTTGCAAATACATATGCATGGTGCTTAATGCCGAATCACTTTCATTTTCTAATAAGAATTAAAGATGAAGATGAAATTGGTTATTACAAACCTTTAAACTCTGGCAGGTCTAAAGACTCTACCAAGTTTAAAGTAACATATGACCTTTCAGAGTTCAAAGAACCTGAAAGAGTCAGTAGAAAACCTAATCCTACTAGACACTTATCACATCTTTTTAATGCATATACAAAGTATTTTAACAAAAAATACGATCGACATGGCAGCTTACTTGAGAAACCATTCAGAAGAAAAGAAATCTCGGATAATAAATATTTAAAATATCTAGTATATTATATACATCATAATCCTGTTCATCATAACTTTGTTAATAAAATAGATGATTATAAGTGGAGTAGTTTTCAATCTTTTTTGTCATCTGAAAAAATCAATGAAGTTATTGAATGGTTTGATGATTTAGATAATCTATTATTCTTTCACAAACAACAACAAGAATTAGTTAAGTTAAAAGAATTACTAATTGACGATTCATTTTAAGTAAAAAAACATGCAAGCAAAAATATATTTAATACCAACAACATTAGGCGATAGCCCAGTCGAAAATGTTATACCTCAACAAGTGATTGATGTAATTAATAATACTCAACATTACATTGTTGAAAATATAAAAACAGCACGTCGTTATCTTATAAAAGCAGGAATCAAAACAAAAATTGACGACCTTACTTTTTATGAATTAAATAAACACTCCTCTCCTAAAGAATACGAATCGTATTTAAATGCAATAAAAGAAAATAAAAATATTGGTATTATTTCAGAAGCAGGAACACCAGGTGTGGCGGATCCTGGAGCAGATATTGTTGCAATAGCACATCGAAAAAACATTCCTGTTGTTCCTTTGGTTGGTCCTTCATCAATACTCTTATCAGTGATGGCATCGGGATTAAACGGTCAGAGTTTTGCTTTTGTTGGATACCTGCCAATAAAGAAACCTGAACGAATTAAGAAAATTAAAGAACTGGAAAGAAGATCGCAAATAGAAAATCAAACTCAATTATTTATTGAAGCTCCTTATCGTAACAACCATTTATTAGAAGATATTCTAAACACCTGCGGATATGAAACTAAAGTTTGTATTGCATGTGATATCACTTTAGAAACCGAGTTTATAAAAACCAAGTCGGTAAAAGAATGGAAGAAGAACATTCCAAATCTTCATAAAAAACCAACTATATTTTTGATTCACAGATACTAATATTTGTATTAAAATACCATTCTTTTTTCTATCATTTATGATTGTATTTTATTACCTGGTATAATTATTAGAATAGTTTACTAATTAGTTCTAAAAAATGTATATTTTTGACCTTTTTACTAATACATTCTAATATTTAAATAAATATGAAAAAATATTTACTACTTACCCTTACATTAGTTTCTATTTTGGGCATTCATAAAATAAATGCTCAAATGGATAATTTAGCAAACATGAGTTCTGAATGGATACGAATGAATAATCGTAATGCATCGCTCGATGCTGCTGATATTGTAAATTACAACCCAGCAGGATTGACATTTTTAGAAGATGGTTTTCATATTAACTTAAGTAATCAAACATTAATTCGTCAACCAAAACACACTTATGATTTAGGTTTAGGTGAAGGAGAAAAATCCTACGAACAAGATGGTATTGATCCATTCTTACCTATGCTTTATGCTGCTTATGTTAAGAATAACTGGGCTATTTCTACTGGTGTTTTTATCTCAGGCGGAGGGGCAACTGTAAATTATCCTGATGGTTCCATATCAACAGATATTATTACCCAACAAATCCTGTTTACAACACCTGCTCCATCCCCATTTCCAGCAGGAACAACATTGAATGATATTTATGGTGCAAATACTCAATCTCTTGAAGCATCGTCTTATTATTTAACAGTTCCATTAAGCTTTACATATGCTATAAACGATATGTTTTCTTTTTCATTAGGAGGAAGATACATCAAAGGAATCAACAATACAAAAGCCTCATTAAGCTTAACAGATTCACCATATAGCTTACCAGATACGGAAATTAAGATTGATTATGATGCAAATGCTAATGGTATTGGTTATGTAATTGGAGCAAACGTAGCTATCAATGAAAAATTAAACCTTGCAGCTCATTATGAATCGAAAGTAAAACTTGATTTTGAAAATGATGTAAAAACAGACGATACTGGTATGTTTACAGATGGTGCTAAAAATCGTAGAGACCTTCCTGCTGTTTTAAATACTGGTATTTCATATAAAATAACTGAAAAATTAAGAACAGAAATCAATTACAATTATTATTTCCAAAAAAATGCTGATTGGGGTAAAACCTCAGAAGGAACTCCTTTAGAAAAAGAAAGCTCTGAATTAGCAGGGAATTGTTACACTCTTGGTGCTGGCTTCGCTTACGATTTAAACGAAAAAGCACAACTTAGCCTTGGTTGTTCATATACTCATTTTAGCTACCCTAGCGATAGAGATAAAGAAATCTATTATTCTAATTTAGGTTTATATGAAGCATTAAAAAATCCGAATTTTAATGTTGGTTTTGGAGGTTCTTACGAAGTTCTTAAAAACCTAGATTTAAATCTTGGTTTTGGAATCACTTTCTGGGAAGATTATGAAATTAGTTCTGTGAATGCTGAGATGCTTCAATCAGCTGGCATTCCAATTACAGATACAAATGTTCAATGCGAAGACAGAGGTTATGTTATAAGTATAGGTCTTAATTATTCTTTTTAAGGATCTAGAATTATAAAGTTAGTATTACAAAAAGAGGCAAATTATGTAATTTGCCTCTTCTCATTTTAAACGATTCTTGACTTTAGAATCTAAATATCTTCATTCCTTTTCGTCCAGAACTAACATTAAAATCGTAGGTTAATCTTATCTCATGCGTTCCACTATTGTACCCTGATAAACCATTGAGTGAATATTCATATCCATATCCGATATTCAACTCTTTATAAACCTTGCCATAAACAAATAAGCCTAAAGCATCTCCTATTCGGTACATTAAGCCTCCGCCTACTAAATCCATATAAAGTCCTTGTACAGTAATATCATTGGATACCGGTGATCCAGCAACAATTTTAGTTAAAAGACTTGGCATTAATTCCCAGTCCTGATTAATTCTCCAATTATAACCTCCTACTAAATAATAATGTCTTTTTAACTGATTATCATCGGTAGCATATTTATCATCAACTGTTGTTTGAATTAATTTTGGAATTGAAAAACCCACAAAATAGTTCTCTTCATATAAGTAGAATCCAAATCCTAAATTTGGGCTTATTTTCTTCTCATTATTTTCAAATTGAGGGTCTTCTTCATCAATTACATTTAAATCGGTCAAACCTACTTTATAGCTCGTTATTCCACCTTTTATTCCCATCGATAAAGTTAGTCGGTCTGTTACTCTTAAACGATAGGCATAATTTACTGTAAAAAAGGTGTTGTTTACAGGTCCAACTTTATCGGTAAGTAAAGTGATACCTAATCCAATTTTTCGACCTTCAACTGGCATATGACCAGACAAACTAAATGTTTTGGGAGCTCCATCCATACCAACCCATTGTAGTCGGGTTAATGCATTTACATTTAAAGTATTTGTTGTTCCTACATAAGCAGCATTAATTGATATAGGATCGAACATATACTGCGTAAACATTGGTTCTTGTTGTGCTTTTACATGATTACAAATTGTAACAAAAAAAGCTAAACCTAATAATACTCTCTTCTTCATATTTAATATACGTATCATGTTTACCCCTCCCTATCGTTTAATAAATACTGATCCATCATACTTCGCTCCTGTATCCTTTATTTCCAAAACATAGAAGTAAGTCCCCATTGGTAAATCCGATCCAACAGAGCTTCCAACATTTCCTTTTCCGTCCCAGTCATTTTGATAGTTATCACTAGAATACACCAGACTTCCCCAACGATTATACACTTTAATACTTGCCCTATCATAATGCTGTACATTAACTACTTCGAAAAAGTCATTAAATCCATCGTTACCTGGAGAAAATGCTTCTGGTATAATTAATTCCCTACTATCATTATCAATATTTACAAGTGTTATATCATTAGGATCAATTCCATTATAATTTGGATCTGTACTTACAGCTGCAGATAGAACAATGGTATATGTTACATCTCCATCAATTTCTTCATCATCCTGACCGGTAACAATAACATCTACTGTATCAGACCAGTTTTCAGGAGTAAACTCGATATTTAATTTATCAATGATTCCCTCATCAAGATTATCCGATTCTATATCAATTGATACATTATGTAATGGCTCTGAGTTTAAAACAACTTTAAATGAAATCTCCGTTCCGTCCTCACTTGTTTGTGTTGAATCTGCAATAACAGTTACTCCTGCTTCATCATCATCCATATTTATGAGTGCAATATTGTTAATGGTTAAGCCATCATAAATAACATCATCACTTTCTGCATTATCAATGATTATATTGTAAGCAATATCTCCATCGTCAACATCATCGTCCTGACCAGTAATAGTAACCGTTTGTTCTGTATCCCAATTCGATGCAGAGAATGTTAAACTTGTTTCTGACAATATACCTTCAGATAAATCATCAGAATTCAAATTAATAATCACATCTTGCGTAGGTTCAGTTCCAAGAACTAGATTAAATGTTGCCTCTGTTCCATATTCTTGTGTATTACCGCTAACTGCAGAGATTATTATTCCAGGTAAAGCTCCAGACATTACATTCACTTCTACATCTGCAAGGTCAAAATCACCATCTGCATCTGCTACCTGATATGTAAAATGATCGACACCTTCAAAACCAGGTTCAGGGGTGTATGTAATTGTATTATCACTGTTAACAACACTTGACCCAAATATTCCTTCAGAATTTATGGATACAATAATACCTCCATCATCTAATCCGGAATCATTCCCTAAAACATCAATTGTTACTTCATCGTTAACACCAGTATATACCTTATCATCAACGGCTACAGGCACTGAATTTTCTTCGCGAACTGTTATTGTAACATTAGCGGTTGCACAATCTCCATCTATATCACATATTTGGTATTCGTAATTATCTGTTCCGATGTAATTATTATCCGGAGTATAAGTAATGGTATTATCCTCATTTATACTGTATGTTCCATTCGAAGGATTTGAAACAACTGTTAATACTAATCCTCCATTTTCTAATCCTGTATCATTGTCCAGAACTTCAATCTTTACAGCAGTATTCATACTAGTACCACGAGCATCATCAACAGCTACAGGAATATAATTAATCTCCGATAACACAGTAATTGTTACTAATGCAGTATCCTGATCTCCTTCGCTATCTTTTAACAAGTAAATAAAATGATCAACCCCATCTGAGTACCATGGTGATGGCGTATAAGTTATTGTACGATCCTCATTAATAATTACACTTCCATTAACCGGTGGTGTATGAATAGTCAACGAACCAAATCCATCTTCTAAACCTGTATCGTTCGATAATACATGGATATCGACTGGTGTGTTTTCTTCTGTAGTAGCAGCATCTGGATTAGCTACCGGAATATAATTTGTTACCCCTTCTTCTTTTACAAGCACTGTTACTGTGGCTATATCATCATCGCCATCCACATCCGTTACTCGATATTCAAAACTTGTGGTGCCTGAATAACCTTCTGCCGGTGTAAATGTAATGTTGTTATCGCCATTAACAACAGCTGTTCCATTCGCTGAACCTGACTCAATGCTTACTACAATACCTCCATCTTCTTTGCCAGTATCATTTAATAAAACATCGATAGTTCTTGCGGTTTCGTATTCTGTGGCTACTGCATCATCATTGGCTATTGGCTGATAATCGATATCTTCGACAACACTTATTGTTACCAATGCCGTATCGCTATCTCCTTCGCTATCTTTTAACAAGTATATAAAACTATCTTCACCATCTGCAAACCATGGTGATGGTGTATAAGTGATTGTACGATCCTCATTGATAACAACACTTCCATTAACCGGTGCTGTATGAATGGTTAATGAACCAAATCCATCTTCTAAACCTGTATCGTTCGATAATACATTGATATCGACTGGTGTATTCTCTTCTGTAATAGCAGCATCCGGATTAGCTACCGGAATATAATTTGTTACCCCTTCTTCTTTGACGAGAACTGTTACTGTGGCAATATCATCATCGCCATCCACATCCGTTACTCGATATTCAAAACTTGTGGTGCCTGAATAACCTTCTGCCGGTGTAAATGTAATGCTGTTATTGCCATTAACAACAGCTGTTCCATTCGCTGAGCCTGTCTCTATCTCTACAGTTAATCCTCCATCTTCCAATCCTTCATCATTTAGTAATACCTGGATGATTCGTGGGGTTTCATATTCTGTGGCTACTGCATCATCATTAGCTTTTGGCTGATAATTGATATCTTCCACGACACTAATGGTTACTAGTGCTGTATCACTATCTCCTTCACTATCTTTTAACAAGTATATGAAACTATCTTCACCATCTGCAAACCATGGTGATGGCGTATAAGTAACCGTATGATCCGAATGAATAACTACATCTCCATTCGTAGGTGCTGTATGAATGGTTAACGAACCAAATCCATCTTCTAAGCCAGTATCATTCGATAATACATTGATATCGACTGGTGTGTTCTCTTCTGTAATAGCAGCATCTGGATTAGCTACCGGAATATAATTCGTTACACCTTCTTCTTTGACGAGAACTGTTACTGTAGCAATATCATCATCGCCATCCACATCCGTTACCCGGTATTCAAAACTTGTTGTGCCTGAATAACCTTCTGCCGGTGTAAATGTAATGCTGTTATCGCCATTAACAACAGCTGTTCCATTCGCTGAGCCTGTCTCTATCTCTACCGTTAATCCTCCATCTTCCAGTCCTTCATCATTTAGTAATACCTGGATGATTCGTGGGGTTTCATATTCTGTGGCTACTGCATCATCATTAGCTTCCGGCAGATAATTAATATCTTCCACGACACTAATGCTTACCAGTGCTGTATCACTATCTCCTTCACTATCTTTTAACAAATATATGAAACTATCTTCACCATCTGCAAACCATGGTGATGGCGTATAAGTAACCGTATGATCCGAATGAATAACTACATCTCCATTCGTAGGTGCTGTATGAATGGTTAACGAACCAAATCCATCTTCTAAGCCAGTATCATTCGATAATACATTGATATCGACTGGTGTGTTCTCTTCTGTAATAGCAGCATCCGAATTAGCTACCGGAATATAATTCGTTACCCCTTCTTCTTTGACGAGAACTGTTACTGTGGCAATATCATCATCGCCATCCACATCCGTTACTCGATATTCAAAACTTGTTGTGCCTGAATAACCTTCTGCCGGTGTAAATGTAATGCTGTTATCGCCATTAACAACAGCTGTTCCATTCGCTGAGCCTGTCTCTATCTCTACCATTAATCCTCCATCTTCTAGTCCCATATCATTTAATAAGACATTAAAAGTCCTTGCGATTTCATATTCTGTGGCTACTGCATCATTATTGGCTTCTGGTTGATAATTAATATCCCCTAAAACATTAATTTTTACCAATGCTGTATCACTATCTCCTTCACTATCTTTTAACAAGTAAATAAATTGGTCATCTCCATCTGCAAACCATAGTGATGGTGTGTAAGTTACTGTATTATCCGAATTAATAATTACACTTCCATTAACCGGTGGTGTATGAATAGTCAACGAACCAAATCCATCTTCTAAACCAGTATCGTTCGATAATACATTGATATCTACTGGTGTGTTCTCTTCTGTAGTAGCAGCATCTGGATTAGCTACCGGAATATAATTCGTTACCCCTTCTTCTTTGACGAGAACTGTTACTGTAGCAATATCATCATCGCCATCCACATCCGTTACTCGATATTCAAAACTTGTTGTGCCTGAATAACCTTCTGCCGGTGTAAATGTAATGCTGTTATTGCCATTAACAACAGCTGTTCCATTCGCTGAGCCTGTCTCTATCTCTACAGTTAATCCTCCATCTTCCAGTCCTTCATCATTTAGTAATACCTGGATGATTCGTGGGGTTTCATATTCTGTGGCTACTGCATCATCATTAGCTTCTGGCAGATAATTGATATCTTCCACGACACTAATGGTTACTAGTGCTGTATCACTATCTCCTTCACTATCTTTTAACAAGTATATGAAACTATCTTCACCATCTGCAAACCATGGTGATGGTGTATAAGTAACCGTATGATCCGAATGAATAACTACATCTCCATTCGTAGGTGCTGTATGAATGGTTAACGAACCAAATCCATCTTCTAAACCTGTATCGTTCGATAATACATTGATGTCGACTGGTGTATTCTCTTCTGTAATAGCCGCATCCGGATTAGCTACCGGAATATAATTTGTTACCCCTTCTTCTTTGACGAAAACTGTTACTGTGGCAATATCATCATCGCCATCCACATCCGTTACCTGGTATTCAAAACTTGTTGTACCTGAATAACCTTCTGCCGGTGTAAATGTAATGCTGTTATCGCCATTAACAACAGCTGTTCCATTCGCTGAGCCTGTCTCTATCTCTACCATTAATCCTCCATCTTCCAGTCCTTCATCATTTAGTAATACCTGGATGATTCGTGGGGTTTCATATTCTGTGGCTACTGCATCATCATTAGCTTCTGGCAGATAATTGATATCTTCCACGACACTAATGGTTACTAGTGCTGTATCACTATCTCCTTCACTATCTTTTAACAAGTATATGAAACTATCTTCACCATCTGCAAACCATGGTGATGGTGTATAAGTAACCGTATGATCCGAATGAATAACTACATCTCCATTCGTAGGTGCTGTATGAATGGTTAATGAACCAAATCCATCTTCTAAGCCAGTATCGTTCGATAATATATTGATATCGACTGGTGTGTTCTCTTCTGTAATAGCGGCATCCGGATTAGCTACCGGAATATAATTTGTTACCCCTTCTTCTTTGACAAGTACTTTGACAGTTGCAGTAGCACAATCTCCATTCATATCACAAACCTGATATCCAAATGATTCCATTCCTGAATATCCCGGATTAGGAGTATATGTAACTGTAAAATCTGCATTAACATTACAAGTACCATTTAAAGGATCAACGTGTATAACAAGGCTTAGTACACCGTCCTCCAATCCGGTATCATTTAATAATACATTGATCGTTCTTGGGGTTTCATATTCTGTGGCAACTGAATCATTAAGTGCTACAGGCTGTGCATTACTTACTGGTAAAATATCAATTTTAACCCAGGCTGTATCATAATCTCCATCTACATCTTGTAATAAATAGATTAAACTATCCCGTCCTGTATAATCTGGGTTTGGATCATAAGTTATGGTACGATTTGTATTAATCCAGGCATTGCCGTTTTTAGGATTTGTATAAATCCTTAATGTATCAAATCCATCTTCTAAACCAATATCATTGGTTAAAACACTAATATCAACTGATGTGTTTATAAAAGTTTGAACTTCATCATTATTAGCATCTGGTATATAGTTAATTTCTTTTACGTCTATCTGAACATATGCCGTGTCTGAGTCACCGTCAACATCTGTAATCTCATAAATAAATGATACAAGACCTATATAATCAGCTGCTGGAGTATATGTAATTGTTTGATCAGGATTTACATCTGCGTTCCCTTGAGCTGGAGCTTCATCAATAGATACTAAAATTCCTCCATCTTCCATTCCCTCATCATTAAACAGCACATCTACTGTTACATCTGTATTCATGCTAGTTCCTCGTTCATCGAAATTTGCTATTGGGAAATCATCTGCCCAATTTACTTTAACTGTTACATCTGCATCATCACAATCCCCTTCTGTATCACAAACAGTATATGTAAATGAATCGTCACCATTAAATAATCCATTTGGTGAATAAGTTATTTTATTATCAGCTTCTATAGTTACATTTCCGTAAGATGGTTGTCCTGATATCGTTAAGTTAAGTCCTCCATCATCTAATCCCTTATCGTTTAACAAAACATCTATAGTTACATCAGTATCTTCATCTGTTATTTCACTATCATTTTCTAAACGAGGTGTTGTATCATCGATATTAGTTACCGATACATTTGGCACATAAGATATAGTATCGTAACCGACATCAGAACTGGATGGGTCTGATGTAATAATATGGTATAAAATATCTCCATCATTATCAATATCATCTTGACCTGTTATAGTTATCGTTTGTTCTACATTCCAGTCTACTGTTGTAAACGTTAACTGACTTGCAGAAATAATTCCTTCACTCTCATTATTAGAGTTTAAATTAATCGTTACATCATTGGTAGGTTGACTATTCAATCTTACTTTGAATGATGCTGTTCCTCCTGCTTCTGTAGTTTCCAGTCCACTTAAAGGAAAGACCGTAACTCCAGGACTATCATCATCAGCATTAACAACTTCTATAGGCGTTAAATCAATTCCATCATAATTATCATCAGAACTAACACTTGTTGCAAACAAAATATAATAGGTTTGGTTACCATCCGCAATAGCATCTTGCGCTCCAGTCACTGTAATCTTTACAGGAGTACTCCAATTCACAGAATTGAATATTACACTTGCATCTGACACTGTTCCTTCTGCAGTATTCGAAGAACTAATTCCTATTGTAACATCATCTGTAGGTTCACTATTTAAAACAATGGTAAACTCGGCTGTTGTACCATCTTCTGATGTATTACCTGATATTGAAGATACAATAATCTCCGCATCATCATCATCAATACTTGTAACTGCAACATCAGCTGGAGTTTTGCCAGAATAATTGACATCAGTACTTACGATTGTTCCGGTAACTATGTTAAAGTCGGTATTTCCATCATCAATAAAATTATCAACTGGTGATACCGTAACTTGTTTTGGGGTTTTCCAATCATCACCTGTAGTTAAAAAGTTTATACTGGCAGGTAAAACAGTTGCTTTGTTTTCATTTTCTGAAGATATCCCGATACTTACATTACCTGTTGGTCGACTTTTTAATACTATGGTAAAGCTTTCATCACTACCATTTTCATTGATCGTTAAAGATTCAGGATTAACAGTAAATCCCCAAGCATCATTATCCTGATTTGTAATAGAAACATCATGAACTTCTATTTCAGAGTATAATAGATCAGCACTAACTCTTGTTGTAGTATTAATCTTATAAGGAATATCTCCGTCATCCACATCATCATCTTGCCCTGTTACTGTAACTAACTGATTAGTCATCCAATTCGAAGGTGTAAATTCTATACTAGCTTTATCTGCAATACCTTCTGTTGGATCATTGGTTAACAAATCCACAATAACATTTGCTGTAGGTTCTGAATTTAAACACATATTAAATTGTATCGTTGTTCCACTCTCGTTGGTGTACAATACATTGTATGGATCGACAGTAATTCCAGCATCATCATCATCAATATTGGTTATACTAACATCATCAGGGTTAAAGCCTTCATAATCTCCACCCTGTGCAGCTGCTGTAATTATTGAATATCCTACATCTCCATCATCGACAGATTCATCAACTCCCGTAACTGTAATTGTTTGTGGTTGATCCCAATTTAAGGTTGTAAACTCAACACCTGTTACAGGTTCAATAATCCCTTCAGTAGAATCACTTGTACTTAATCCAATATTAACATTTGCTGTTGGTTCAGAATCTAAAACAATAGTAAATGTAGCTGTATGATCATCTCCTGCTGCTTCGGTTGTATTATTACTTATTGTTGATACCGTAACACCAACTTCATCATCATCAATATTGGTTATAGCAACATCACTTGCACTTACATTCACATAATCGCCTCCATTAGCAAGTGTAGAAATGGTATATGGTTGGTCATTATCATCCAGACTATCATCAACACCCGTTACAGTAACTTCTTTTGGTGTATTCCAATCTACAGTTGTAAAACTAACCGATGCCGGATGCTCTCCTTCACTTATATCACTTGAAGTAAAGGCTACTGTAACTCCTGCTGTTGGTTGACTTGTCAATACTACATCAAAAGTAGCTGTATGATTGGCTCCTGCTGCCTCTGTTGTATTATTACTTATTGAAGTTACTGATAATCCACGTGTATCGTCATCGATATTTGTTATGCTCACATCTGCAGGATCATATCCAGCATAATTTCCCCCAAGAGCTGAAGCCGTGATTATAGAATATGTAATATCCCCATCATCAACAGCATCATCAACACCTGTGACTGTTATGGTTTGTGGTGTACTCCAATTAGCAGCAGTAAACTCTACATTGATTACTGGAGCAATGGTTCCCTCTGAACTATTACTGGAGCTTAATCCAATGGTAACATCAGCAGTTGGCTGACAATCCAGAACAATAGTAAAAGTAGCTGTATGGTTTACTCCTGCTGCCTCTGTAGTATTATGATTAATTCCGGATACAGTAACACCAACATCATCATCATCTATATTGGTTATGGATACATCATTTGCATTCACATTCACATAATCGCCTCCGTTAGCAAGTGAAGAAATGGTATAAGGCTGGTCATCATCGTCCAAACTATCATCAATACCAGTTACAGTAACAATTTGTGGTTGATCCCAATTTGCTGTAGTAAAATTAACTGAAGCAGGATGTTCTCCTTCGCTAATATCACTGGAAGTAAAGTCTACAGTCACTCCTGCTGTTGGTTGACTGTTTAGTACAATAGTAAATGTAGCTGTATGATCATCTCCTGCTGCTTCGGTTGTATTATTACTTATACCTGACACTGTCAATCCTCGGATATCATCATCAATATTACTTAGATTTATATCACTAAAGCTTTTATCATGATAATTTCCATCAGAACTGCTTGTATTAGATATTGATATATAATATGGTTGGTCACCATCGTCTATATCTTCATCCACCCCAGTGACTGTAATTAATTTAGTTCCCCATTCGCTTGGTGTAAATGTAATGGTTGAAGGACTGACCGTTCCTTCTCCTATATCACTTGATTCAATGGTATTAATCGTTACATCATTAGTTGGTTGAGTGTTTAACTCAATTGTAAATGTAGCTGTATGATCATCGCCCGCTGCTTCGGTTGTATTATTAGTTATTGGCGAGATGGTTATTCCTGCCACATCATTGTCTGAATTGGTTACAGAAATATCGGAAACAGCTAATCCATTATAATTTCCATCAGAACTAGAAGCTGTTGTAGTAACTATATATGTAATTGGTCCATCCTGAATCTCATCATCTTCACCAGTAAAAGTAACTACTTGAGGTACATTCCAATTACCTGAAGTAAAAGTAATAGAGCCAACACTAATACTACCTTCTGTTGCATCAACTCCTGCAAATGTTAATGTTACATCATGCGAAGGTTGAGAATTTAAAGTAAAACTAACACTTCCTGTTCCTCCACCTTCGGTTGTACTAACAGTTGTTGTTGAAAGATTAACAGTAGCAACATCATTATCTGCATTTTGTGCCGAGATTATAATATCAGATTCTTTTACATAAGTTGTATCGCCTGAAAATACCGAAACGGTAATATTATAATTTACATTTCCATCAATAAAATCATCATCTTCTCCGTTTATTCTAACTTGCTGATTTGTAATCCAGTTAGACGTCGTAAAACTTAATGTCCCAACAGATACAGTTCCTTCACTTGCATCATCAGAAGTTATTTCAAGTACAATGGTCGATAATGGTTGTGACTGTAAATGAATTGATAAGTCGGTATATCCACCATCTTCATCTGTAGTTATGTTTGCTAGCTGAGAAATCCATATTCCGGCATTATCATTATCCGTATTCGTGATATTCACATCTGAGGCATTTAAGCCATCGTAATTTGAATCTCCGGGACTTAATGCTGCATCGGTTACAATATCATACTGAATGTCACCATCTTCCACTTGATCATCTTGTCCTGTTACAGTAAATAATACAGGCATACCCCAGTTTCCTGATGTAAATGTCACCGTACTTGGCGACACTGTTCCTTCGCCTGGATCATTGGATGCCAAATCAATTGTAACATTTCCTGTTGGTTCAGAATTCAGTACAATAGTAAATGTAGCTGTACCTGAACTTTCTGTTGTCGTTAATCCACTGGTTGGAGAAACATTTATTCCATAGCTATCATCATCGATATTTGTAACACTAACATTAGCAACGGGCAGCTTATCAAAATTGCCATCCGTACTTTCTGATAAACTTGTTAAAATAGTATATCCCTGATCGTCATCATCAATATCATCATCTGCTCCTTCTACAGTTACATTAACTCCGGTTAACCAGTTTGCACTATTTAAGGTTATGAATGCTACAGTAGCATCACCCTCACTTGAATTACTTGAACTTAATTCTATAATAACATCTGCTGATGGTTCACATGACAGTCTAATATTAAAATCATCTGTTGTTATACCATCTTCGGAAGTTATGAGTCCACTAGTAGGATTTACTATTACTGCTGCTGTATCTTTATCTTCGTTTGTTAAAAGAATATCGTCAGCATCCATTCCATGATAAAAACTATTAATATTGGCACACGAAGCAACTCCTAGCATTACCGAATATGGTTGATCTCCATCAATAATATCATCATCAACACCGGTAATCGTAACTGTTTGAGGTTCGTCCCAATTAGCTGTTGTAAATATCAATTCAGTGATACCTATTGTTCCTTCTCCAATATCGTTAGAACTTACTGGTATAGTTACTTCGTCTAATGGTTCTGTATTTAAAACTACGGTAAACACAGCTGTTTCTGCATCTTCACTTGTAATGGCATCATTAATATTAACTGTAATATCAGGTGTACTTACATAAATAAGTGCAGTATCCTCCAAAAGAAATTCACAATTCCCGTTATCTGCTCCAATGGTAAAAAGATTATCTCCTAATGATAGATAAGATTCAAGAACTGTAATTGATAATGGGTTTCCAGGTCCAGATATTGTATCAATAGGATTATCATCCTGATATATAATATAATCTACATCCGTTTGTGCATTATTGATAAGAATAGTACCATCATGCCATGGATCAATAGTATCTCCTGTTACTGTTAATGCGGTATTTGGTGGATTAATAACTGATATTTCAAATTCATCAGATTCGTTCTGACAACCATCTTTATCTACAAAAAGAGTATAATCGATTCCATCATTCAGTAGTGATGCACTAGTAATATCCAGATTTCGACCAGTTGCAATTTCTACTCCTCCTTTTCTCCAGGAGTAAGTTGCATTAGCAACGGTTGCTGTTAAGTAAATCTGTTCCCCTGTACACACATTTGGATCACCTGTAAAAGTAGTTAATGGAGCTACATCAACATTGAAGTATCGTGTTGATATACAGCCATCTTTTTTTACTGTTAAAGACCATAAGCCAACATCAACAAATCCAGCATCCTGGAATAAAACTTTTTCATCAGAAACCTCGGTGCCATTAAAATTCCATGAAATAGAATCGGCACCATTTTCTTGTGCTATCAAATATAAATCCTGGTTTCCACAAACAGTGGTATCTCCAGAGAATTGTAAATCCGGACCAACATAAACAGTAAACTCTTCTATAACCTGCGTATATTCATCCTCAACCATCACATATATAATGGCATCACCAGAAGCATAATCAGCCGGAGTTACTGTTACCGTTCTGTTTGCTCCTGATCCTTCTATGACAACATTTGAGTTGGGAACAAAAGTTGGATCGGCTGAGAACCCTGTTACTATTAAATCTGCAGGATCTGTTTCAGCATCGCCAATGGTGAAACTAATTGGTGCTGTTGGTGTATTTGTACATAAATTCTGATCTGCTATTTCAGTGATGGTCGGTGGAGTATTTATAATTAAATAAATTAACTCCTGGTTGCTTGACCATAGAGAACTACTCTTAGCTTCCCATAGGAAACTTTCTTTCCCTGTCCAATCTGATGTAGGAACAAAACTTAAGTTATTTAAATCATCAAAATGAATTTTTTGATTCACTGTAACATCTGCAGCATTTAATTTAAGGACACCTGCTGCTGCAGAAGGTAGACTTAAAATCCTGATACTATCTATGTTATCATCAAATGGCTCAAAGAATTTGTATTGAAAATCAATCGTGTCAAATTCCAAATTCTGATTCTTTTCTCCTTCTTTATAAATATCTCCAACCCAAGGTGCCAGACCATTTATACATTTCGATTCACTTTCGCTTACTACTAAGCCAATACTATGATATCCCAGATCTAAGGCATTAAACCATGTATTTAATGTGTTTTCATTACCATTATGCCGACCTTCATCGGTACCATGCCACGACCAGATACGAGGTATTTCCGTATCAAAATCTAATTGAATTTGTTCTGTAGCATCCATCAAATCACCACCATCTTGATCACCCCAATCGGTTATTTGGCTATCATCCCAATAAATTGTTGTCTCTAATTTTTTATATGGACGTATTGAAGAAGTAACAATATCATCCATTTGTTCTACATCATATAATGGAAAATGAGTTGGTCCTCTTCCTAGAAAAGTTGCTGAAGCATTGTAACTACCTTCATATACAGTATCATTACGATCTGTTAGGAAATTCCAAATTACGTAATTTAATCCTTTTTTCATATCACGGTAAATAACCCTATCACTTCCTTCTGTAGAATAAACTCCATCTTTATCCACATCTATAAGGATAGCTGTATATCCTGCAACATTTGTTTCTATCTTAAATATAGCGATGTCATCATATGGACATGATGGCATATTCTTTTCCATAACCACTACATCATGATCAAGAGGTAAATACAAAGGATCTCGATTATAATTGTAATCTAAGAATAAGGTATCTTCCGACCATACTTGTACATGTGGAGGTGCTATGGTAGTGTTATACCAAACACTTCTATCAGGATCGTTTAAAAATACTTTATATTCCCCTTTACCATTTGTTTGATCACCCTCCAAGCTTTGAGCACGCTTTACAAAATTAGTTTCATCGGTATATGTTGTAACACCATAAGAATTAATTGCAAAAACAAAAGAATAAGGGTACATCTTAAAGTTTACCCTATTAATAAATTCATCAGAAGTATACACATAAAAAAATGCATTAACAGGAAAATCAGTAAAAGATGCATTGGTAAGCGACCAACCATATGACCATAATCTTCCAGCCGATTTATTTGGCTCACCAGGATTTGTTATGACATTATCTGATCCATCCGTTACTGTTACATCAAAATACTCTAAGGCAAATCTATTGGCTCCCGCTGTTTCTCGAAATTCAATATAGTAATTTCCTGTTTCGCTAGCCGTGAATGAAAATGGAGTATAACCACCAGATATTGTTGTCCCATTGATACTAACCCCATTAGGACCGGTCACTGCTTCTGTGTAATCAGAAATATAGCCCGTTCCTGAAGAAGGAAGATTTCTCTCTGAAAATGCTATAGCATCGCTTGGAGATGATACCTGAAAATATATTCTATTTGGATTTGTAATTACGGTATTGCCCCCATAACTACCTTTTAGTTTCATTCCAAAATACATCTTCTCACCAGCATTCAAGTATATATTTATACGTTGTGTACTATCACAACCATACATACCAAAATTATTGCCAGCAAAAGTTTGAAATTCTAGCCATAACTGATCATTAGCGTTTGGCATTAATTGTTTTGTTCCTTCTTGTGCATTTACAAGAATGGAAAATAGCATTAAACTAAAAAGTAAAACGTTCTTCATTCTGATCCGGATTTTGTATAGTTGCTAATTTATAAAATACTATATAAATCTACCTATTAATTAGTTAGATGTTATTAATATTACATTTACAACTCAAAAACTCAACTGTTAATAACTTAACATTTCCTATTGTAAGTCTTTGTATTTTTGATAGTTACGTTTAATTCTATTACTCTTCTAAATCAAAAGATTAGAAATCAAACTTTTGATTAACAACTACTTTTGTATGATAAAATCTAGTTAATAAATTATTCTTAAAGTGTTATAAACGAAAATGAACCACTCCTTAGTAGTTCATTTTTATCTTAATATCTAAATTCAATTCTAAAAAATATCTACTCCTTCAACAAAATGAAATTTAATTCTATTTAGCTCTTCCTCGTATATTCCACCTAAATCTTCCATTTCAATATCATCAAATTCATAAAACCAATCTACGTCAATTTCATTAATCTTAGAATTTTCGTCAAGTGCTAATAATAAATTTAGGACTTTCTTTGTAGAAGCTGTATTTAGGTATTCTAATTTTAATTCCACTTTTACCTTATCACCTTCATATTTTTTGACCCAATCTATCAATGGATCATAGAACTTATGTACATCTTCAGGTAATGATCTTCCAGTAATTTTTAACTCTCCTTTTTGTAAAAATGAAATCTCGGGTGTTGAATCTGTCTTCCGTATTACTAGGCTGTTCATCTCTTTCTATTCTTTCAAGGTTAAAAAATTCCGTTAAAGATATAAAAAAAAGAAATACAAGCTTATTTTTTTTGTAAGTATCTTAAAATCATCAGCACTACAATAATTCAACAGTATTAGGTCCTTCATTAAATAATAAATCAATAATACTTAAATTAGGAATAAACCCATGTTTTTCATGAAACACCTGGGTATATGATATACTATTAAAATCTGGATCGGGATCTTGTTTTTTAGGATTTATTCTATTCCTAAAATCTACTTGTGTTTTGTTTGGTATTTTTATATAACTTTCCGTTTTCTTTATGTTTACAATTACATCAAGATGTTCTAACATCACTTGCTGGATTTTTGAATTAAAATCGAATAAGAATTTATACTTTTTTTCGTAAAAAGGTTTTAGATCATCTGCATAATACTCAAAATAAGGTGATGAACGATAGGCTGATTCTATGGACTTCCAATGTAATTTCTGCCAATTGGTATCATAATCAATCATCAAGTCTTTAATCTGCACCTTGTTAGTTGTTTTTTTTACAGGAATCGACAAAGACAATTCTCCATTTGCTCCATATATCTTACATCTGTTTCTATAAGTCTGTTTAATGAAATTCTCGTGCATTTCTATAAATACTTTATCGTATTTTAGAAGTTTACTATAATACTGTATAGGAGCTAAATAAGCTGTAGATAATATAATTGTATCTTGCATAGATTATAAAATAAAAAAACCGGATAGAAAACTATCCGGCACAAAGATATATAGTATTTTTAATGTATTAACGAAAACATTCTATTCCAACGTATTTTACTTAAGAAGGATTTATCTTTATCTAGAGATAACCAAATAAACACAGCTTTACCCACCACATGATCTTCAGGAACAAATCCCCAATACCTTGAATCCGCTGAATTATGACGATTATCACCCATCATAAAATAATAATCCATTTTAAAAGTATAACTCGTTGCAATTTGTCCATTGATATAAATATTCGATCCATCTACTTTTAACTCATTTTCTTCATAAGTTTCAATAATACGACGATATAACGGCAGATTATCCATGTTTAATTTCGTTGTAGCTCCTTTCTTTGGAATATATAACGATCCAAAATTATCTTCCGTCCAAGGATATCTTGCATCAAATGGGAAAATTGAAATATTAGCCATGTTAATATTTGTATTCTCATATTTTGAAACAGTTGAAACAGCAGGGAAATTTTTCATATTTTTTACATTTTCTGCTGTAAGAGGAAGTTCATATAAAGAACTAGATGCAATATATCGCTGATCATCCACAGCAATATTTAAGCGTTCAAAATGCTTTGAATTAATCTGCTTCCCGTTTGTTTTAACAAAATAATCATATTGCATATCTTCAAAATGCACTTGTTCTTCTCCATTAACATAAACCTGTCCATGAACTATTTTTAAACTATCCCCGGGTACAGCCACACAACGTTTAATGTAATTTTCACGTTTATCAACCGGACGAACGGTAATATTAAATTGATCCCAAATATATTCTCTTGCAGTAGATTTATAGGTATCAAATGGTTTTATAGGATTACCCATTTGAATATCTCTTCGTTTTAATTCATCGGCATAATTACGCATAATGGCGTAATAATCCTGTTCCTGCATTTCTAAAACCACCGTATCTCCAGCTGGAAAATTAAATACAACAATATCATTTCTTTTAATATCACCAAAACCTGCAATACGTTTATAAGGTTTTTTGATCCATTCTACATAAGATTTTCGGTACTTTGTTAATGGCAAAGTATGATGTGCAAATGGAAAAGAAATTGGAGTATTTGGTAATTTTGGTCCATAACTCACTTTACTAACAAAAAGATAATCGCCAACGAGTAATGTTTTCTCCATCGATGATGTTGGTATTGTATACGCTTCGATTAAAAACATGCGTATTAAAGTGGCTGCAATTACAGCAAAGATTAAGGCATCAACCCACTCAACTACAGCATTTTTTTTCTTAGGTTCGTCACGTTTTTTCCAAGGTGTCCAGTTAACATATTTAGTTAAATACATATCGATAATTACTGGAATACCTAAAAGAAACCAGAAGTTTTCAATCCAGATCACCCATAAAAGGTAAATTGTAATAGCAAGTCCAAACTTAAAATATTTGTTTTTTAGAATCTCTTTTAGTGTCATTGTATATTTTATTTAAAACTTTAACATATTATCCATTGTAAAATATCCTTTTTTGTCGGCAATAAACTCTGCAGCCATAACAGCTCCCAAAGCAAATCCAATACGGCTTTTTGCATTGTGCTCAATCATAATTTTGTCAAAACCAGACTCATAAGTTATTTTATGATTACCAGGCACATTACCTTCTCTATAAGATTTTACTGATATTGCCTTTTCTGAACTTGCAGATTCTTTCTGCCACGCTTCTTTTCTATCTAAATTATCAATCAGCCCTTCAGCTAATGTAATGGCTGTTCCACTAGGAGCATCAACTTTCTTTGTATGATGCGTTTCTTCTACCTCAACATTATAGTTGGAAAACTTATTCATAAGCTTTGCCAACTGCTCGTTTAATTTAAAAAATAAGTTAACCCCAATACTATAGTTTGATGCGTAAAAAAATGTTTTACTCTCTTTTTTACATCTTGCAATTACATCATCAAACTTATCCAGCCACCCTGTTGTTCCACTTACAATTGGGACATTATAATCAAAACATAAATTTATATTCTTAAATGCACTTTCAGGAATAGAAAAATCAATAGCAACATCAATATTTTTAAAATCCTCTTGAGTAATATTATTGACATTATTTTCATCAATAACTAAGCCCACCTGATGATTTCGCTCTAGGGCAATCTTCTCGATTTCTTTACCCATCTTACCATATCCAATTATTGCTATATTCATTTCAACTTAGTTAGTATGCAAGATATTTAAATCCTTACAATTCGATAAAAAATTAATCTTAAAAAATGTTAATATAATCATTCAGGCTTGTAAATATAAAAAAAGGGAAGCACAATCGCTTCCCTTCTTGAATATATTACAGAAATAAATTATTTCTTTACTGTTTTCACAACTTCAGCAAAAGCTTTTGGATGATTCATGGCTAAATCAGCAAGAACTTTTCTGTTAAGTGCAATACCTTTTTTGTTTAATTTACCCATAAACTCAGAATATGACATTCCATATTCTCTAACACCAGCATTAATTCTTTGAATCCATAATGCTCTAAAATTTCTTTTCTTGGTTTTTCTGTCTCTATATGCATAAGATAATCCCTTTTCGTATGCATTTTTAGCAACAGTCCACACGTTACTTCTTCTTCCGAAGTATCCCTTCGTGTGTTTTAAAATTTTCTTTCTACGAGCTCTTGAAGCTACTGAATTTACCGATCTTGGCATAATTTTTTTGTTTTGTGAACGATTAGCGGCCGACTCTCTTTCGACACTTTTCCTGCTAATTCATCCTGGTTAAATACTAATAATTTGTTCTGATTAAGAGATTACTTCATTGTTAAGCACAACTTAATGTTGTTCTCGTCAGCCTTATGAACCTGACCTGTAGCAGTAAGATTTCTCTTTTGCTTCTTGGTCTTTTTTGTCAAAATGTGACTTTTAAAAGCATGTTTTCTTTTAATCTTCCCTGAACCGGTGATGCTAAATCTTTTTTTAGCTCCGGCAACTGTCTTCATCTTTGGCATTTTAATACTAATTTAAATTATAATATGTTATTTTTTCTTAGCAACCTTTGGTGCTATAAACATGATCATTCGTTTTCCTTCGAGTTTTGGCAACTGCTCAACTTTACCATACTCTTCTAAATCCTGAGCCAACCTTAACAACAATATCTCACCTTGTTCTTTAAACAATATCGATCTTCCTTTAAAAAACACAAAAGCTTTCACTTTTGCTCCATCTTCAAGAAACTTAAGAGCATGTTTTAATTTAAACTGATAATCATGTTCATCGGTTTGTGGACCGAATCTGATTTCTTTTAAAACAACTTTTTGCGTTTTCGCTTTAAGCTCTTTTTGTTTCTTTTTTTGCTGATACAGAAACTTCTGATAATCGATTATTTTACATACCGGTGGATCGGCATTCGGTGAAATTTCAACCAAATCTAATTCTAACTCGTCTGCTAATTTCAGAGCATCCTGTATTGAATAAATATCAGGTTTTTCAATGTTATCACCAACAAGACGAACCGCTCTTGCACGAATATGTTGATTAATCTTGTGCGCAGGTTCTTCTTTTTTAAATGGTTTTCTGTGTCTTGGTCCAGCTATGACTCAGTCCTCCTTACTTTAGTTAATAATTTATTTATAATTCTCAGTTTGAGCTTTTACTTCTTTATTTACAAGTTCTGCAAATTCTTCCAGTTTCATACTTCCTTTATCACCATCGCCTTGAATACGAACTGAAACTGTCTCATGTTCAAACTCTTTTTCACCAACAATCAATAGATAAGGGATACGTTTTAATTCATTATCGCGTATCTTTTTACCTACTTTCTCGTTACGGTCATCAATTAATGTGCGAATATCGTAATTATTTAGGAAATTCAAAACTTTTTTAGCATAATCGTTATATTTTTCACTAATTGGAAGAACAACAACCTGATCAGGAGTTAACCATAAAGGAAATTTCCCCGCTGTATGCTCAATTAAAACTGCCACAAAGCGCTCCATGGAGCCAAATGGTGCTCTATGTATCATGACTGGTCTATGTTTCTGATTATCAGAACCTACATATTCTAGCTCAAATCTTTCTGGCAAGTTATAGTCAACCTGAATTGTTCCCAACTGCCATGATCGACCCAATGCATCTTTAACCATAAAGTCTAACTTAGGTCCATAAAATGCAGCCTCATCGTATTCAACCACATAATTCAAGTCTTTTTCTTTAACTGCTTCAAGAATTGCACTTTCTGCTTTTTCCCAATTTTCTTCAGAACCAATATATTTTGAATGATCTGTTTGATGACGCAATGAAACCTGTGCTGTAAAATTTTTGAAATCTAAAGCATCGAAAATAATAGATATAATATCCATTACTTTTTTGAATTCATCTTTCAATTGATCAGGACGACAGAAAATATGCGCATCATCCTGAGTAAATCCACGAACTCTTGTTAATCCATGTAATTCACCACTTTGTTCATAACGATATACTGTACCAAACTCTGCATAACGAATTGGCAAATCTTTATATGAATGTTGTTTCGCTTTATAAATCTCACAATGGTGAGGACAATTCATTGGTTTTAATAAAAACTCTTCACCTTCGGCAGGAGTATTTATTGGTTGGAATGAATCCTTACCATACTTTTCATAGTGTCCTGAAGTTACCCATAAATCTTTTAATCCAATATGAGGTGCAATAACTTGCTGATATTCATATCTTTTTTGAATCTTTTTAAGAAAATTCTCTAAACGTTCTCTTAACATAGCTCCTTTTGGTAACCACAATGGTAATCCTTGCCCTACTCTTTGAGAAAAAGTGAATAACTCTAATTCTTTACCAATTTTTCTATGATCACGTTTTTTAGCTTCTTCCAATAAAACAAGATACTCTTCTAACATTTTTTGTTTAGGGAAAGTTATTCCATAAACACGAGTCAACTGCTTACGAGTTTCATCGCCACGCCAGTATGCACCAGCTAAACTTAAAACCTTAATAGCTTTTATTAAACCTGTATTTGGTAAATGTGGGCCTTTACACAAATCAGTAAAATGACCATGTTCATAAAAAGTAATCGTACCTTCTTCAAGTTCGTTGATTAACTCTATTTTATACTCATCTCCTTTTTTAGTAAAGTAATTAATAGCCTCGCTTTTTGTAACATCATTTCGCTTGTACTCATTTTTTTGTTGAGCAAGCTCTTTCATTTTAGCCTCGATTGTAGGAAAATCAGCATCAGTTAATGTTCTTTCATCTCCTAAATCAATATCATAATAAAATCCGTTATCAATACTTGGACCAATACCAAATTTCACATCTGGATATAATGCTTCTAAAGCCTCTGCCATAAGGTGAGCTGATGAATGCCAAAAAGCGTGCTTCCCCTCTTCATCGTCCCATTTATGAAGTTTTATATTCGCATCTTCAGTAATCTTTCGTTGCAAATCCCATACCTCATCATTTACCGTAATAGATAATACTTCTTTTGCTAATCTTGGACTTATATCAGTTGCAATTTCATAACCCGAAACTGCTTCATTGTATTCTCGTATCGAACCGTCTGGTAATGTAATTTTTATCATTTCAACTCTTTTTCAAATTCAAGATTGCAAAGATATAAATTCTTTGCTGATTTAACGATGGAATTCTTTAATAAATATTACTATTTTTAATCCCTATTTTATTGATAACAATAATTTAACACAAAAGTTAATCTTCTATAGTATGAAAACACTTAAATATGTCATTCTAACCCTTTTAACATCTTGTATAATAAGCATTACAAATGGGCAAAAACTAAGGAAGGAAATTAGTCTTGAAGATATCTACCTAGATAAAAAATTTACTGAAAGAAGTGTTCGAGGATTAAGATCGATGAATGATGGTGAACATTTTACCACACTTGAAGAAAACAGAAAAATTGTAAAGTATAGTTACAAAACCGGTGAAGTAATCGAAATATTATTTAATACCATTGAAACTAATTTTGATATCGAAGATTATGAGTTTTCATCAGACGAATCAAAAATCTTAATGGCTGTCAATGCAGAATATGTTTACCGTCGATCATACACTGCCGAGTACTACATATATGATATATCCAATCAAAAACTCTCCAAATTAAGTGATAAAGGGAGACAAAAATATGCTCATTTTTCCCCTAATGCTTTAAAGGTTGCTTTTGTTAGAAACAACAATATTTTTATTAAGAATTTACTTACTCAACAAGAAAATCAAATAACCACTGATGGTAAATTTAACTATATCATTAATGGTGGCACAGACTGGGTTTATGAAGAGGAATTTAGTTTTACAAGGGCTTTTTTCTGGTCGCCCAATGGTGATAAACTTGCGTATTACAAATTTGATGAAAGCGAAGTTAAAGTTTTTAATATGATTAAATACAACCATGCACTTTATCCTGAAAACTATGCTTTTAAATACCCAAAAGCAGGAGAAAGAAATTCGATTGTAAGCATTCTCGTTTATGATTGTAAAACCAGTACAACTACCATGATGGACGTTGGTCCGGAAACAGATCAATATATATCAAGAATTAAATGGACCAAAAACAACAATAAGTTATCTATCATTCGAAAAAACAGGTTGCAAAACCATATTGAAATTCTAATCTCAGATGCTAGTACAGGAAAGTCTAAAGTAATTTATAGCGAAAAAAATAAATATTACATTGCCCGCATTAAAGATTGGTATATGACATTCACGGAGGATGGTAATTATTTTATCATCAATAGTGAAAAAGATGGTTTCAATCATTTATACCTTTACGACATTCAAGGAAAATATATCAATCAAATTACTAATGGAAACTGGGAAGTTACCGATTTTATTGGGTTAGAGAGTAAGACCAATACGGTTTATTATCAATCGAACGAAGAATCTTCGATACAAAAAGCTATTTATTCAATAAAATTAAATGGTGCCAAAAAGAAAAAACTTTCTACTCTAAAAGGGACAAATTCAGCTAAATTCAGCAAAGGATTTAAATATTATATTAATTATTACTCCAATGCTTCTACTCCAAAATATGTTACATTGCATAATCAGAAAGGAAAATTGATTCGTGTATTGGAAGATAACAAAGAATTAAACCAGGCAATTAAAGATTATAATTTTTCCAAACCTGAATTCATGAGCATTAATACTCCTTCAAGTAATTGGAGTTTAAATGCTGTGATAATTAAACCTCAAAATTTTGATCCTGACAAAAAATATCCTGTATTCATGTTTCAATATAGTGGACCAAAATCGCAACGAGTTACCGACTCTTGGTTAAGGTTCTATGCCTGGCATCAAATGTTAGTCCAGAAAGGTTATATTGTTGTTTGTATTGATGGACGGGGAACAGGAGGACGAGGTGAAGAATTTAAGAAAATAACCTATGGACAACTTGGAAAATATGAAACCATAGATCAAATTGAAGCTGCAGAATATTTTGGAACTCTTCCATATGTTGATAAAAATCGAATTGGAATTTGGGGATGGAGTTATGGAGGTTTTATATCAGCATCTGCTTTACTTCATGGTTCTGATATTTTTAAAATGGCTATTTCGGTTGCTCCCGTAACATCGTATCGTTTCTATGATTCCATATATACTGAACTATTTATGGGTCTACCTCAGGATAACCCTGAAGGATATTACAATAACTCATTATTAACCCATACCGATAAACTTAAAGGCAAATTATTACTTATTCATGGAACTGGAGATGATAATGTTCATTTCCAGAATTCTATTGAGTTTGCAAGAAAATTAACAGAATCTGGTAAGCAGTTTGAATCGCAATTTTATGTTGATAAAGCACATAGTATTCGAGGTAATACAACGCAATTACATTTATTCACGCGCATGAGTGAGTTTATTTATCATAATTTATAAGATGTTTTCATGCGAAATATTTATTCTTTTCAGATTTTGATTATTTTTGCAAGCATATTGCCCAGATGGTGAAATCGGTAGACACGCCAGCTTGAGGGGCTGGTGCTCGCAAGGGCGTGCAAGTTCGAGTCTTGTTCTGGGCACAAAATCCTGATAAAAAATTATCAGGATTTTTTATTTCTATACATTCTTTATTTGTTAGTTGTCGATATTAAAAAACCTTAGGTATAAAATTTATTCATCTTATAATGCTAATCTGTAAATTTGAATCAATGAATGTGTCTTGTTATCAGAATTATATATTAAAACATTAATTCATTCATCTCAATAATTTTAGTATGAATTTAAATCTTAATAAATGGAAAACTCACAATATAAAACCAATCAGCAAGCTCTAATTAAATGGGGTTGGTTACGAGCACTTTTATTTCTTATCACAACTATAGCTCTTAATTTTACTATATATAAGATTAAAGGAAGAATTCTACCTGAACATTTCAAAGCATATGATATACATGCCTTATATTATCACTTGATTAAGTTAACTGGAATTATACTACTTATAATATTATTTAGAAAAACAATAGATAAAAAGTCGATTTTATCACTTGGTTTCAATCTTAAATTGTGTTTTCGAAAGGATATGTTCTATGGAATTGGAATCGGGATATTAAGTATATTTCTGGTTTTTATTATATTACTCCTTACTGGTGCAGTTAGCATTAAATCAATACAATTTCGTGCAGCTAGCTTCTTATTTATAACCCCAATATTTATCATTGCAGTTATTCGCGAAGAAATTTCTAATCGTGGATATATTTTAAATAATATGATGGATTCAATGAATAAGTATATTGCCTTACTTGTTGTAAGTGCTTTTTTCGCATTGATGCATGCTGATAATCCAAATATATCCATTGTAGGGTTAATTAATATTTTTTTAGGCGGTCTATTTTTAGGTATATATTACATACATAAAAGAAATTTATGGTTTCCTATTGGTTTACATTTTGGCTGGAATTTTACACTTGGATCTATTGTTGGTTCACCTGTAAGTGGTTATCATATGCCTTCAATTTTTAATTTGGATATTTCTGGAAATAAATTCCTAAGTAGTGGAGATTATGGATTTGAAGGTTCAATAATAGTATCTGTAATTCTTATCTTATCCACATTGCTTATTCATTTTAAACTCATTAAATTAACCAATAATTCTATACGATAATTAGGGTTAAATTAACAATTATATTACTATGTTAAGATTTTGATAATTTCATGTCAGGATTTTTTTTACCTTTAATCTTCTCTATTTACCTTTCACAGATTACCACTTTATTAACCGTTTGATTATCAATTACATTATTTACAAACCCATATATTCTATTAAACTAAATACAATATTTTTTATCATACGACAGTAAATAAATATATAAATTATGAATAAAGAAATATTAAGCCAATTTCCAGAACTGGAAACAGAACGAATCATTATAAGACAAATGCAAGAATCTGATATTGATGTAGTATTTGACTTTAATGCATGTGAAGAATCATTAAAGTATATTATCAGAAAGGCCTTTAAAACTAAAGAAGAGGCTAAAGAAAAACTAGATTTCTTTGTTTCGGGCAATAATGACAAAACTGCTTTTTGGTGGGTATTTACTTTAAAAGAAACTGGCGAAAATATAGGATATGGAGGACTATTTGACATCTCGACTGAACATAATAGAGCTGAAATAGGCTATGGATTAATTAAGAAATATTGGCATAAAGGTTATATGTCGGAAATCATTGATGAAATTATTAAATTTGGTGTATCGAAAGCAAAATTGCATAAAATTTACGGCGTTGTTATTGATGGCAATAAAGCTTCATCGAGGGTTTTAGAAAAAAATGGCTTTGTAAAAGAAGCTCATCTAAAAGCCCACTCATTAAAAGACAACATCTATGTTGATGAAACAATTTATAGTTTGATTAATCATTAACATTCGTCTCAATTAAAAAAGAAAATTATGAGAAAAACAGCAATCTTGATAATCATTATAATTTTAAGTGTTATACAAGTTAAATCGCAATCCAACCCAGAAATCTGGATAAACGAAAACATTCGCCTGATTCAACTTAAAGACTCTGTTTTTATGCATACTACATGGATAACAAGATCTGACGGTGAAAGAGGCTATGGTTCAAATGGAATGCTTGTCATTAAAAATGGACAAGCAATTATGGTTGACACACCTGTAGAAGAAGAAAAAACTAAACAACTTACCGAATATTTAAAAGACTCGCTGGGTGTAAATGTTACAAAGTTTATTGCCGGCCATTATCATATTGACTGTATAGGAGGTTTAAATTATTTAAAATCTATAGGAGTTGAATCCATAGCTAACTATATGACCATTAATAAATGTAAAGAAATTGACATGCCTGTTCCTAAAATTGCTTTTACTGACTCTTTAAACTTTGATTTTAATGGTCTGAAAATACAATGCCGATATTTTGGTGGAGGCCATACTTTTGATAATATTGTTGTTTATGTTTCTGAAAAAAAGGTTCTTTTTGGAGGTTGTTTAATTAAGTCATTACACGCTAAACGCATTGGTGTTGTTCCTAACGAATCTGTTCTGAGTGAATGGGATTTAACGGTTAAGCATATTATGGAAAATTATAAAGGTGAACTAATAGTTATTCCAGGACATGGAGATTATGGTACTGAAGAGCTATTAAATCATACTGTAGACCTTGCTATACAAAAGAAAAATCAATAAACGATGAAATAATCCTTTAATTAAATATCAAGCTCAAAATAGTTTTTCCTTTTATTGATAACACTTTTATATACCCATGATGTAATTGCATAATATAACGCGATAAACTTAATCCGATTCCTGATCCTTCTTTTTTAGTAGAATAAAAAGGAATAAATATCTTATCAAATATTTCTTCAGGAATACCTATTCCGTTATCTATAACATCAATCTGTATATCTTCATCAGTATTTACAAATGCTTTAATTTCTATTTTTGGACTTGCAATATGATCTGTAGCCTGTATTGAATTCTTTATCAAATTCAGCAATACTTGCTCAAGTAATATCTTATCTGCTTCGATTATTAAGGATTCAGGGATTACCTTAAATGAGATGATTTCATCAGTATTCTGTGACTGAACAATCTTTTTAATAAAATTACTCAGATCAAAACTTGTTTTCGTAATTTTTTTAATTTCAAACAAATCTCTATATTCTGATATAAATTTTTGAAGTGCCTCACTCCTTTCCTGAATAATATCTAGCCCTTCCATAGTGTCATGAATTAACCTCATTTCTTTTTTATTATGCTCTGAAACAACGATCTTATTTTCATTAAACAACTTATTAATTCCTTTCGTTGTTGAAATAATTGGTGAAACAGAATTCATAATTTCGTGCGACAAGTAATAACTCATTTTTTGCCACGATTCATTTTCATGAGTATCAAGCGGTTCCTTAATATCTTGAATGGTTACAATCTTTTTAATCTCTTTACCTAACTTAAAACGATAAGCATTGATTAATAATTTTTTATGATCAAATTGCGGACCCAGATTATAAATAAGTTTCTCAGAAACTGCTATATTTTTTATATCATCAACGAATTGGTTTTTATCAATGTAACGCTCATTTATTCCCGGCGACAACATGTTAAAAAGCTTTTTTGCAGAATTATTAATGATATCCATATTTCCATCATTATTTATACACACAACAGCAATATCCATATGATTTAACATACTTTCCAAAAAATCATATTTTATCTTATAATCTTTAAGCGTATCTGAAATATTTTGATTTAAAGAACTTAACTTTTTACTAATTCTATTAAATTCTTTATCCTTAGTAAAGGTTGTTGATAACTCATCGTTGAATTCTAAAGAATCAAAATACTGTTCAAAGTATTTAAATCTGTATCGAATATATCGAATTAAAAAATACGCCTGAAATACAATAAGAAGTAATAAATTAATAATTACAATAAGATATTTTGAATTAATTATATAGAATGCAAAAACAATAGCTGTAACAACCAACAAAACTACTCTTACTATAATATTTAGACTTGTTTTACTTGAGATCATATTTTTGTATTTTTCTATACAATGTTTGGCGAATAATTTTTAATTCTTTAGCTGTAGCCTGAATATTCCATTTATTTCTTTTTAAGGCTGCCTCAATTGATCTTTTTTCAATTTCTTCAAGTGGCATGGGTTTGTTAAAATTTTGATTCTTATTATCAACTATATCGAAAGCAAAATCCTTATGAGTAATTAAATTCGATTCGCATAAAATAACTGCTCGTTCTATAGCATGTTTCAGTTCCCTTATATTCCCAGGCCATGAATATTCATGCAGTAAATGAAGGGCATCGTCTGAAAATTCTAATCCATTCTTGTTATAATGTTTAATAAACTTAAATAAAAAATAATTGGATAATTCTTCAATATCTGCTCCCCTTTCTCTTAATGGTGGCGATTCAAGAATAATCGTATTTAAACGATAATATAAATCTTCACGGAAATTACCATTAAGCATCATTTGTTTTAAGTTAGCATTGGTAGCAGAAATTACCCTTGTATCAATCGGAATTTGTTTTTCGGCTCCAATGGTTTGTACTTTTTGGTTCTGCAAAGCTGTTAGTAGTTTCGATTGTAAATTCAAAGGAATATTTCCTATTTCATCTAAAAAGATAGTTCCTTTATCTGCAATAATAAATTTTCCTTTATAATCTGATTTGGCATCTGTAAAAGCTCCTTTTTTATGTCCAAAAAGCTCACTTTCGAAGAGCGATTCTGATATTGAACCCAAATCTACATGAACAAAAACATTTCTTTTTCTGAGTGATTTTCTGTGTATATCACGAGCAATTAATTCCTTTCCTGTACCATGTTCACCTAATATAAGAACATTAGCATCTGTTTTAGCAATTTTCTCAATTTGATTCTTCAGTTGTATAATCAAATCTGAATTCCCAATAATAGGATCCAAGTTCCGATCAAGATCAGTTTCTAACATTCTGTTAGCATCACCTAATTTTTCGTTTTTAAGCTCTGAATGTCGTAATTTAATAGCATTCTTTATAGTTGCAATCAACTGATCGTTATCCCAAGGCTTGGTCATAAAATCGTAAGCACCTGCTTTTATTGCTTTTACCGCTAAATCAATATTTCCATAAGCAGTAATGAGAATAATTTTGATATACTGATCAATCTTCAAAATTTCATTGGTCCAAAATAGGCCTTCGTTACCGGTATTTTCTTTTGAAACGAAGTTCATATCTAAAATCACCACATCATATTCCTGTGCCAACAAACTTGATTTAATTAACTCCGGATTTGAAATAGTTTCTATTTGATTATACTCATGTTTGAGAATAAATCTGAGTGATTTTAAAACACTTACATTATCATCTACTATTAAAATATTGCCATTCTTCATTGATTCAAACTGAATTTATTAGCTAAATAATAACAATATATATCAAATCGCAAATCATGTGTATGAATTTGTTACACAGTATGTATGAATCTGTTATTAAATTTAATTACACAACACATTAATGTGCTGATTAATTGAGCTTTACGTTTTATGGCATTTGATTAGTACTTGTAATCAAGAATTAATCTTATCTTTAAAATTATTAATTATGAAAAATCAGTTTTTAAAAATAACATTCAGACAAATAACCCGACATAAGTTATTTTCATTGGTAAATATATTTGGTCTTTCCATTGGAATTGCAAGTGTTATCTTAATATCATTATGGATAAAAGATGAAAGCAGTTACGATAAATGTTATCCCAATCATGAAAGGATTTTTCGACTCATCCAGGATGCATCAATCAAAGACACAAGATTTAAATCAGTTGATCAACATTATAATTCATATGATGGATTACTTGAAAGTTATCCTGAAATAGAAAGTATAGCTCGACTATCCAAATCTGTTAACAGTTTTGTAAAGATCGACGACAGAAAATATAATGTAAATCGATTATTTTATGCCGACAACTCAATAAGTCATGTTCTTGGTTTTGATTTCGTATATGGTACTGGAAACATTGATGAGCCTAACACAGCCATTATAAGTAAACAGAAAGCCAATTTATATTTTGGAACAGCAAATGCTGTTGGGAAGACATTACTTTTGGAAGGTAAAACTCCTGTCGTTATAACCGGCATATATAAAGATTTACCTTCAAATAATCATATTAAAAGTGATCTATTTGTTTCAATTAATAATATTGATGAACAAATATTAACCACAATATATACCAACGAACGTTGTTTAATCTATTTTAAGCTTAAACCTGGTATAGCACCTAATGAATTTGAGGCAAAACTTCCTAAGTTTGTAAAAGACTTTTATGGAAAGCTGATTGAGCGTTTTTTAAATATCACATTTGATGAATTTATTGATGGAGGAAACCACTATGATTTAAAGATTCAGGCTATTACAGATATTCATTTTAACAGTCATATCGAGGATGATATTACTCCTCATGGTAATCGTCAGCATATTTATATTCTAGGCCTGATATCTTTAATCATTTTAATCGTTGCCATTATAAACTTTGTTAATTTATCATCAGCGCGAGCTTTATATCGTGCTAAAGAAGCATCCATTAAAAAACTTGTAGGTGCATCGCGTAACTTACTTATTAAACAATTTACAGCAGAAGCTATTATTTATGCAATTATTGCTTTGAATATAGGCTTATTAATCGTAGAATTACTGTTACCTATGTTTAATAGGTTTACCGGCAAAACAATTTCTGTAGGATATCTCGAAAATCCTTTAATTATTATTTACTTATTGGGCTTTGGCGTTCTATTAGGAATCATTTCAGGTATTTATCCCGCCATATTAATCTCGTCATTTAATCCTCTTTCGGTAATAAAAAATGATCTTAAAAAAGTTAAAGGAGTTTCATTCAGAAATTTATTAATTGGTATACAATTTTTTATTTCTTTATCAATTATAACTTGCACACTTGTTATTGGCAAACAACTTAATTACATCAATAATAAAGATTGGGGGTTTAATCGCGATAATTTTATTGTATTAAAGGATCTTAGTGCATTAAACAAGCAAGAAGAAATCTTTAAAAAGGAACTCATAGCTAATAGCAATATATTGGGTGTAACCTTATCAAGCACATTACCAGGAAAAGAAATTACCGGTCGTACTTATGCAGCTAAAGGTCTTGGTGTGGACGATGCCATAACCATGGTAAGAACATCTGTGGACTATGATTTTTTAGAAACTTACCAGTTAAATTTGCTTGAAGGACGGTATTTTGCTGAAGATAATATCTCGGATGTTAACAGACAAACCGCTATACTTAACCAGTCAGCTGTTAAAGCTTTCGGTTTTGAAAATCCGATTGGTGAGAAATTTTACAGAATCGATTCTGATCATTTAAAAGAAGATATTACAATTGTAGGCGTTGTTCAGGATTTCCATTTTCAATCTTTGTTCAATAAAGTTCAGCCATGTATTATCAGACCATACTGGTCGGGAAATAACTACATGTCGATAAAAATAAATAATCAGAATGTGAACGAAACTATTCATTTTATAAACGAAACATGGAATAAATTTACTGAACAACCATTTGAGTATTCCTTTTTAGATGATGATCTTCAACTATTACATAAAAATGAGCAAAGAAACAAAACCTTGTTTATGATCTTCTCTATATTATCTATCATCGTTTCTTCCTTAGGCTTATTTGGTATGACTATCTTTACCATTTCACGCAAAACAAAAGAAGTAGGAATTAGAAAAGCTCTGGGCGCGCCTATTAGTAATATTACTTTCAACCTATTAAAACAAACCATTACCCTGTTTTCAATAGCAACAATTATTTCGATTCCACTCTGTTATTATTTTATGAATTCATGGCTCAATAATTTTGTTTATAGAATTAATCTTGATGCTTGGATTTTTATTTTATCAGTTATTATAGTACTTATAATATCTGTTTCTACAATAATATTTCTTGTTTATAAAGCTGCAAAAGCTAATCCGGTTAACACTTTACGATACGAATAGTATATTATTTCTTATAGTATAACCTTGTTCAGATAGAGCAAGGTTATTTTTTGTTCATCCTTAAGTAAGATCATTTTTCTTTTTGCAAAATATTTTCTATTTTGTGTACTCGTTAATCCAAAATTATTGATTATTAAAAACATCATCTTATGAAAATATTTAAAACGCTTTTAGTAATTAGCTTATTTCTAGTTACAACAAACATTTTTGGACAAAAATTACCTGATACTTATGAAGCCATTTTTACTGAACTAATCGACAATATGGATTTAATTCGTAGTGGCAATTCGCTTAAAAAGGGCAAGCATACCATAACAGTATTTAGTAAAGAAAAGGTTGTTTTACGTACTACTTACGATAAAAAAGTAAAGAACCTAACTTTTGTAAAAAAAGCGAATGAAGAAAATGAAATGAAATGGGTAGCTTTTAATCAGCTTACCACTGATATGGTTGACAGACACGAAGAAGATTTAACTGAAATATTAATGGAAATGCTTGAGCTTTCGAGAAAGAAAGCTGCAGAATAAGCTTTTTATAATCCTCTAAACATGAACCGTCTTATTAATATTAAAGCGGTTTCTTATCCTCTTGAATTTACATCAAACCACAACGGGGTAGTTGTCTACCCCGCGCCTTTTGGTGTTTTTTATGATCTTGAATTTACATCAAACCACAACTTTATATTGAAACTCAATTTACCAGGGCTAGTTTTTTATGATCTTGAATTTACATCAAACCACAACTCAGTATCATAATTTACTTCTATTAAAACGTTTTTTATGATCTTGAATTTACATCAAACCACAACGGATTCCGGCATCGCCTGATAGGCATTGGGTTTTTTATGATCTTGAATTTACATCAAACCACAACTATATTTTTCTTATATATCTGTAAGCATTAGTTTTTTATGATCTTGAATTTACATCAAACCACAACTATTTAATGCTTTTGTTTTCTGTGAGTGTTGTTTTTTATGATCTTGAATTTACATCAAACCACAACATTTCAGTGCCCATATACCACATAGGCTCAGTTTTTTATGATCTTGAATTTACATCAAACCACAACTAAAGGTGGTTATACCTACCTGAACTGTTTGTTTTTTATGATCTTGAATTTACATCAAACCACAACTTTGCAAGCTAATTCAAATTTTTCTTTGGGTTTTTTATGATCTTGAATTTACATCAAACCACAACAGTAGGCAACTGCTGGAACATCAGCGCACGGTTTTTTATGATCTTGAATTTACATCAAACCACAACACTGAAATGTCAGTAAATGACGTTATAGAAGTTTTTTATGATCTTGAATTTACATCAAACCACAACAAAACAAAGAACAACATATTCAAAAACATTGTTTTTTATGATCTTGAATTTACATCAAACCACAACTGAAAAATGTTTAAAATACCAAGCTTGTTGTTTTTTATGATCTTGAATTTACATCAAACCACAACACCTATTAATTCCGTTTCAAATTAAAAGGTGTTTTTTATGATCTTGAATTTACATCAAACCACAACCAGAGAAGATAGAAGGTAATAATAATATAAGTTTTTTATGATCTTGAATTTACATCAAACCACAACTTAGAGCGAGGAGAGTGCTCAAATACAGAGTTTTTTATGATCTTGAATTTACATCAAACCACAACATAAACACCAATGATGAAAAAATACCACGTGTTTTTTATGATCTTGAATTTACATCAAACCACAACATGCAAAAGGATACTTTCAGCAAACGTTTTGTTTTTTATGATCTTGAATTTACATCAAACCACAACCTTCAAAGCTCTCAGAATATTTCACCGATAGTTTTTTATGATCTTGAATTTACATCAAACCACAACTAATCTCCGATATACGGCAAAATCCAATCAGTTTTTTATGATCTTGAATTTACATCAAACCACAACCCACAAGCCACGATAATTGAACACAACGTGTTTTTTATGATCTTGAATTTACATCAAACCACAACTATTCTTGCGTTTTGATTAATTCGATATCAGTTTTTTATGATCTTGAATTTACATCAAACCACAACCCTTAGTTAATTGCTGATGGGTAGGCAATAGTTTTTTATGATCTTGAATTTACATCAAACCACAACCCATCAAATGAATCTGCTGTTGGTAATCCAGTTTTTTATGATCTTGAATTTACATCAAACCACAACTATGGTGAAATTGGTGGATGAAAAGCAAATGTTTTTTATGATCTTGAATTTACATCAAACCACAACTCAGCATGACTAAACTGTTTCACCAGTTCGGTTTTTTATGATCTTGAATTTACATCAAACCACAACTAAATACAGATGTTGAAAAATTGAGAGAAGTTTTTTATGATCTTGAATTTACATCAAACCACAACCATGAATAGTATCAGTCATAGCAAGGTTTAGTTTTTTATGATCTTGAATTTACATCAAACCACAACTTGAGGAGTCATCTGGATTGCGTGTATTACGTTTTTTATGATCTTGAATTTACATCAAACCACAACTGCAAACTGTTATAAGTTTGTACAAATACCGTTTTTTATGATCTTGAATTTACATCAAACCACAACTAAAGTAATGTTATTTAATCTTGTTTTGTTGTTTTTTATGATCTTGAATTTACATCAAACCACAACTAGGATTTAATTTTGATGTTGCTAATTATGGTTTTTTATGATCTTGAATTTACATCAAACCACAACTTAGAACTAATCTAAAAAACATTGAACAGTTTTTTATGATCTTGAATTTACATCAAACCACAACTTATTTTGTCGGGGGCTTGTTTGATTTGGCGTTTTTTATGATCTTGAATTTACATCAAACCACAACCGGGTGTTAAGTATTTATTAATGCGCGAAAGTTTTTTATGATCTTGAATTTACATCAAACCACAACTCGATGCAATGACTGTTACTGAAAATTTAAGTTTTTTATGATCTTGAATTTACATCAAACCACAACCTGGGTTTTTATAAGCTATATACAGCCCTGTTTTTAGGATAAAACACAATGTTTTTTTAATACTTATAATCCACAAGAAGTGAATTTGATATTCAAAATCATCATTCTGGATCAAGATCTCAGATAAAATTATATCAATATGTCAAAGAACAAGCTAATTTATTAAAATATTTCTAATTGTTTAGGACCTTCGGGCAAAGGTTTTTCTTTTATACCCCAATAATTCATAATATCGCCATACTGCTTGTCTGTAATCCGAAGAATACTTACCTGTCCTTTCTCGGGAACACAAGATTTTATTCTTTTAGCATGTACTTCGCCACTTTCTTTACTGGCACAATGGCGAATGTAAACCGAATACTGCATCATTGTAAAGCCATCTTGCATTAAATCTTTACGAAATCTGGCAGCAGCTTTCCGTTCTTTCTTTGTATTTGTTGGTAAATCGAAAAAAACAAAAAGCCACATAATATGATATGCATTTAATCGCTTATGTTCCATAAATTATACAATTAATGGAAACTCTAACTGCTTTTTATCACCAGTAAAGCATGCTGCTAAAGATGCTGTTGTATGAGAAATAGCGATCATTAAAGGACGCGTTTGTTTTTTCATGGCAACATCGGATGAGAGAATTTCGAGAATTTCTGCTTTTATTTCCTTTTCAACAGATTTGACATCAGGATATTTCTGACAAATATCCCAAACAGATAAATCAATAAATGGTCGGTAAGGTTCCATCATATCATCGGCTAAGCAAAAAGCATTGTAACGATTCTTATGAAAAATACCGAAAGAAGGCAGTAAACCCGATCCTGTTAAAGCTCTTGCTATTGCTGCTCGCAATACGATATAACCATAATTTAACAAAGCATTGGGCCAGTCGCCATATCTATCTCTTATAAAATCTTGACCAAAAAGCTTTTTCCAGTACAAACGCGCTGCCATTCCTTCGCGGTTATCGCTGTCGCCACTTTTAACTTGTTTAGCCAAATGCGGTAAAGGGTTAAAATCTATTCCTAACTTATCTAGCACCTTTGCTTGATTCTCGATTTTAGAAATGATTGTTTGTTTCCAGAGATTCTTTTTTAAAGGCTCGGAAGCTGCAACTTGTTGTCTGTAAATTTCGGTTTGCTGATGATTGCCTTCCATATTCAATAACATTGACTGTGGATGATGCTTTGAATTGCAAAATATTACTGACACGTTATTATTCATTAGTTCTTCGATTAAAGGCATACTCAGGGTAATTTGCATATTCTCGATGAGCATAAAACCAATATCTTCGATAGGAACAGTTTTAGTTAGCTCGTCTCCTTTTATCTCCACAAGCAACTGTTTGTTTTTAAGAGATAAATAACTTGGTTTTGTAAAATATAGTGTTCGTTTAAGCATTATTTTATTATTTCTGATAACCATTCTCGGTGTGTTTTAAAAACACGCCGAGATTTATTTGATTTTAATATATTCTTGTGCAATCTTTTTATTTACAAGTGTTCCATTTCTTATACCTGCATAATCTTGCGCCGACGAAAACTCCCACTCTGTTTCTGTTTTTACTAATCCTGCTTTTACAGGATTTTGATGTATGTATTCAAAACATATTTGTGGATATTGCTTTTCTGGTTGATTTGTTAAAACTTTTGTTTCAAATTCGGTGTTATAAAACGATGGTGTAACTCCGTTAGGGCAATTAATACATTCGGCTTTGGTGGCTTCTCGAAATAGTTTTCCGGTTCTGTTTTGTTGTTTGTTTATAGCTTTAGTATATCCCATTAACATAGCTCCAATTGATCTATTAAAAGTTTGAGATTTAGACTCAGTGTGTCTTGAAGACACGCCGAGTCTATCTAATGATAAACTAATTTCATTTACCAAGACCATGAAATGAAAATGATTAGGCATTAAACACCATGCTAAAATATCGGCATAAGGAGTAATATTTGCCTTTATCTTTTTAAGAAAGAATAAGTAATTCTCTCCGTTAAAAAATATCTTTTGACGATTATTTCCTTGGTTATAGATATGGTATATATAGCCTTTTTCGAATTTCATACTTTTGATTTTCAGTCTCGGTGTGTTTTATAAACACGCCGAGACTATTCATTATATCTTTTCAATTTGACCTAAAACATTTATTTTAAAATCGTAACCTTGAACCAAAGCAGTAAACTTATTTGCAGGAAATCTCAACTGTTCACAATGTTTCTCAGTATTAAGATTATAAACTTCTGTAAGTTCAGAAGCAGGTCTTGCTTCATTATGAGGTCTAAAATATATTCTACCACTTTTATCAAATTTAACAATTTTATATAGCCGAAGATTTCTATTATAGTTATCTAGTTCCCATATTTCTTCTGGACATTGTTCCCATAACAATACCATAGTTCCTGTTTTAATTACATATTTTAGTGGAGCTTCTATCTTTTTAACAGTTTTTGAACTTGAAACTAAACCTTCTAAATTATCAATTCCTTGAGCCTTTAAAGTCTCTTGAACCGAAGACTTAAAAAACTCTCCTGCTTTTAGGTTATTTACAATTTCGAAATCGCGTTTAATTTTTCCTTTATCGTCTTTCCCTTCGTAAATTGCCATTAAATAGTTGCCATCGTTTGTAACATGATAAGACTGCTTATACTCATGTATTGATTTATCTCTATGATTTTTAAGATGTATAGGATTGGTAACTGTAGGAGTAAAACAACGTACTTTTTTTATCGGAATTTGTTTTTCTTCATTCATCCAAATAGGCTCGCTTAATGCTTGTTTTAAACCTTTTTCGGTTACCGCTGCTTGTACTTTTTCACGAACAACTTCATCAACAATATTCTTAATATCGCCAGCTGTTAAAGAATCTACAGGTTTACGAACAACGTATAAAACTTTTTCTTCTTTCTCTCCCTTTTTGTTTTCTACTTCGCGTTTTATTGCACCATAAAAAGTCTCTTTATGTAAACTGCCTCTTACTGTATCTCCTTTTTGATAAATCGCTTTCCCTTCTTTATTCTTAACAACAAGCCCCCTATTTCTTAACTTTTTCTTACTCTGTTTTGGTAGATTATCGGGAGTATAATGTGATACTAAAACTTGGTTCTCAACTCCTTTAACATCTTCTGTAAATGTACTCCAAGGTTTATCTACTTTAGGTTTTGTATCCGTACCTGAAATAAACATTTCTTCTGAATCGTGATAGAATTTTGCCAAGTTTTCATAATTCTGTTTGGTAATACAGGCAATTGTTATTGCATCTATACAATGGTGAATATGATTAACCCTTGCTTTCTTTTCATAATCACTTTGTAAGCCCCAAAGCTTTCTAAAATCTGCAACTGTATTTCCTTTAACTGTATAAACCTTGCTAAATAATGTTTTAAGATATAAGCGAGAATATTTGGTAATAATACCAATATCTACCATTTGACTATTCTTAAATCCAGATTTTACTTCGGGCATTGTAAATCGTTCGTATTTATTTTTCCAATAATCTTTTTCTACTGCTAACTTATGACGTCTTTGAATTGCGTTATCTTTTGCTGCTTTTGTTACTGCTGATCTTGATTTCTTAACTTGAATATTGATTTGTTTCTCCAACTCTTCGTATTTCTTTTTCCATTTCTCAATTCTTTCAAGTATTTCAGCATGATTTAACAGCTCAGCAGGAATTTTATTTCGTTTAGTTTCACGATTAAATCTATTTTGACAAAGGGTCTTATTTTGCTGAGAATTGTCATAAGATAAACTGCGCGGAATGGTATGTTCAATATCAAATGACGGACTGCTTCCTAAGAAATCAGCTATACCTATACTTTCACCTGTATAAATACACTTATGCTCTTGTTCTTCCCAAAATTGATATTTTAGAATGTCTGTTTCTGAAGGTTCTCGTTTAATTCCATTTTCCTCAAAATGCTCTTTAATTCTTGCATAATAATCTTTATGTAAATTTTCTCTGTCACGCTGCCAACTTTGCAATGCTTTACGTTCATTTGCATTCTTAAGATCGCGCGACATTTCAATATTTAATTTTGTATTTTCATCAACTAGGTCTTGTTTTATTAATTCGTTGATTAATTTTCGCAGCTGATGAAGTGCTCGCATTGCCATAGGATTACGTACACTTGACACCATTGGACTTCCGAGATACTTGCGACCATCTTCTGCTCTTTTAGGTTGTTTAAAAACTTCTATTGCCGAAGGATGATAAAGCTTTTCTAAATCTTCTTGGTTAGCATCAAAATTGTCAGTTAAGAACTGTTTTACTCTTTCATCAATTGTTTCAATCTGCAAGAAACCTGATTTACCATTTTGCTTCTGAATTTGCTCTTTAAATTGACTTAAGGCATTATTTACAATATCATTTTGAGCTTGTAAGTCTAATTTTTCCCAACGTTGAGTTCCAAAAACTGATTTAATGTTTTTTTCTATATCTTTTTTGTATTGTTCACTAGCTTCATCGCTCCAATACCATTTATTGTCTTTACACTTTTTAATTAATCCATTTACAACTTCTACAATATTTTTCTCCTGATTCTGGTTTTGAATTATGTCAAGTATCTCTTGTTGGATTATCCGTCTATTCTCCTCTTGAGACCATATCTCTTGCGAAATTGCATTCCCCATATTTGCCAAGAATATTGCATGAGAATAAATTAAACCCTCTCGTAAATATGGTAACACTTTCTTTATTGCTTTTAAACTTAATGAAGCATAATCGTGTTTTAAATGAATGTTATTAAACTCTTTTAGCTTTTCATCTTGTAAGCCTAATTTTTCTTGGGCAAATTCCGTTAACTTTTCTACACTGTCGAATGTGTATAAAACATGCCATATATCGTAAATATTAATATATGATTCTTTATTGTCAGCTTTTCTTATGTGTTTTATGTTTAACTCTTTCCAATTTTCACCGAAAATACTTTCAAAACGAGCAGAAACAGGACAACCACTAACAGTCGTTTTCATTGAGTAATTAAAAAGATAATCTTCTGGATACTTTTCACGAGCTTTATAAAACTTATACTGTTTTTTTGGTGCTAATTGTTTTGCAATATCTTCAAAATCGAAATGTTCTTTACTTTTTCTATAAAATAACGGTTGGATTTTATCTATTTCCTCTTGATGCAAGAACCTTAAATTCTCATCGCTCGGAGTTTTAATCTTAATATTATTAATAATACAAAGCATTCTATATTCTTCAAATAATGGATGAGAAGTTGAACATCTTTGCTTATTCTTTTCAAACGGGCATTTCCCTATTAAACCTTTCTGAGATTTCAAAGGTCGTTGATAGAATATAGCTTTATGTATTGATTCTTTTACTGAAGAGTCTATTTTCTGTACTTCGCAAATCTTATTAAACTCTTCCAGATAGTGATCCTCTCTATGTGTATATTGATTTCTTATTTTATCACCTACATTATACTTTTCATAAAAGTATTGTCCTAAAGTTTTATCCTCTTTCGACTCGGTTAACTCAGAAATAGCTTTCTTTATAGCTCCATCGCTTTCTTTTGTTCCTTCTAGTCTGTTACTTAAAAAACCTCTACGTTGAGATAAATGATAAAAAGCTCGACCTAATTTATATCTATTCTCCTTTGCATTTAAATCCAATTTCTCAGTAACTGCAAGATTTCTAAAATAATATGGATTTTTGTTAATATTATCATCAGTTGCTAACCACTTTCTAAATTCATCATTTGTTGGATATATCTTTTTATATCTCCAATCTTTCAACTCTTGCTCTGACAATTCTGGACAATAATTATTATCTATTAGCACTTTGAGAGTAATAATTTTTCTTAATTTTCGTCTAAATTTTAATCGTCTTGCACACCTATAGCCTGTCCGTTCTTCTGCTTTTGAACCTTCTATACCTTTTTCTATTTTTACACCTTCTTGAAATATATGAACTCCTTTTTCAAGTAGTTCAAAATTCTTGTTATTTTCAGTTTCTACTAAAGCCCAACCAATACTATTGGTACCAAGGTCTAGTCCTAGTATTTTACTCATAATCGTATATTTTAATCTTATTTTCTTTTAGTTCTGATTATCATAAAGTTAACAAAATTTATTCTTTTTGTTTAATATTTTACATTTTTTATTTAACTTTGAGTATTACATCTTATCACAATAAGGCTAAATGCCGAAGGATGTAAATCCTATACTCCTGCTTCGGTAGGAGTTTTTTTTAACCCTCGTGTTAAAAAACACTTTCTTTTTTTTGGATCATTTATTTGCAAATCAAAAAGTATCGTCTACATTTGCATCCGGTTATGGTTCTTAGTTGAATTAAGCTAAGAGGGAATTGGGTGTGAATCCCAGACAGTTACCGCTGCTGTAATCTCCAAACCAAACTTTTTGTCCTTGAAAAGCCACTGCTTGACGGGAAGGCCGACAAAAAGGGAGTAAGTCAGAAGACCTGCCATAAACCATTACATTTGTAGCTTTCGGATAAAAAGCGAGGGTGTAGTCAGAAAAACCACACCAAACAAAATTCCCTTTATATCCTGTTAGTTATAAATGATTAGATCTCTAAAATGATTTAATTATTTGTGCTAATGCAATATTTAAAATACATAATTTTTATTGTTCTTTTTGGAGCAAACTCTGTAAATGCAGCAAATAATCCTGTTGATGAAGCACCTTCGGATACTATTGCGCTAGAAGAAATTTCAATTACAGCTAATCGCTTGGTAAATTTTAGTACAGGTACTAAAGTACAAAAAATTAAATCTGAAGATATTCAATCTTATACATCATCAAATCTTTCTGAACTACTTTTCGAATTAACCAACCTTTCTGTTAAATCATATGGAGTAAGCGGTTTAAGTAATATATCATTACGAGGAATGAGTTCCAAGCATACTGCTGTTTTATGGAATGGTATTAATCTACAAAACACTATGAACGGGGGAACTGATATGAACTCAATGCCCTCTTTTCTTATAGATGAAATAAGTATTCAACATGGAGGTGCCAGTGCTTTATTTGGCAGTGGAGCTATTGGAGGTGTTATTCACATTAGTAATACTCCAAAATTTGAAAATAAATTAAATATTCAATACAATCAATCAGTAGGTAGTTTTAGTAATTTTAATGAAGGATTAAAAATAGATATAAGTAATCATAAAATAGCCTCATCAACACGTATATATCATAATTATGCTAAGAATGATTTTGAATTTGTTAACACCCAACAGTTTGGTAAACCAACAATAAGTCAAAATAATGCTGCAACAAAACAATATGGAATTTTACAATCAAATTCGCTTAGAATAAAGAAAAGACAACAAGTTACTGTTAACTTCTGGACACAGCATCATTATTTAGAAGTACCTCCGATGATGACAAACACCATTAGTGAACAAAATCAAAATACAGATAATATAAGAGCATCAATAGCTTGGAATTTAAATGGAGAAATGAGTACATGGTTTGCACGTGCATTTTATAATTATCAATCTCAAGTTTATAAAGATCCTCTATTGAATAATTTAATTTCTGAACTGGATAATTATTCTGTTATCGGAGAAATTGAAAATAAAATCTCTCTAGGCGATCATATATTGATTAATACAGGATTAAATAACACCTATGATAAGGCAATTACCAATAATTACAGTGAAGATAAAATACGAAACAGGACAGCCTTATTTTCTTCCTTAAAATACTTTAACTCTGCAAAAACATTTGCCATCGTACTTAGTTTAAGAGATGAATTAGTTGATAATGAATTGTCTCCATATACTTTTTCTTTAAGCTCTAAATATTGGATTAATAATATTTTAGGTATCCATGGAAGTGCTTCTAAAAATTATAATTTACCAACATTTAACGATTTATATTGGGCTACCGGAGGAAATCCAAACCTAAAAGCTGAAAATGGATGGAACGAAGATTTTGGGATTATTTTTAATCCAAACTTTAAAAATCATCAAATAAAAGTTGAAGTTTCTGCATTTAATATCAATTTAAACAATCATGTAATTTGGATTCCAACAACAAGTAGTTATTGGACTGCAGAAAATGTTGAGAATCTTTGGTCGAGAGGTATTGAATCGAATTTTAATTATGAGTTTAAGCATAAAAACATTTCTGTTAAATCGAATATTATTTATGCCTTTACCAAATCAACTTACGAAGAATCTGACAATACTGAAGCAAGTAGTATAGGTAAACAACTCATGTATATACCAAAACATAAAGGCACTGCATTATTAAAACTAAGGTACAAATGGATTAACATAAGTTACATACATAACTTTGTCGATAAAAGATATATCACAAAAGATAATTCGGGTTATGTCGATGGTTATCAAGTTGCAGATGCTTCTATAGGTGGAGTTATAAAGTTAAAATCCGCAGATTTTAACGTAAATTTTAAAATCAATAATATTTGGAACGAAACATATGAGGTTATGGCATTTTATGCTATGCCTTTAAGATATTATTCAATAAGCTTATCGTATAATTTTAACAAACAAATCAATTAAATCTTTAATTCTAATTTAAACAATGAAAAAAATAATTATTAAACAGTGGTTTCTGTTAGTTCTTTCTTTCGCTGTATTTTTTACAGCTTGCGACGATGATGATGATTCGGTATCAGGAATATTTTCTAATGGTGCATTTATTACCAATGAGGGTGCTTTTGGCGCTGGTAATGGTTCTGTAAGTTATTATTCTTATGCTGGAGATACTTTAACAAATGAAATTTTTAAATCAGTAAACAATCGTTCTTTAGGCGATGTTGTTCAATCACTTACCGTATATAAAGACAAAGCATATATTGTTGTGAATGGCTCAAATAAAATTGAAGTAGTTACTAAAAATGATTTCGTTGAATATGGCGTAATTGCTGATCTTAATTCACCAAGATATTTCATGCCAATCAATAGTAGTAAAGCTTATGTAAGTCAGTGGGGAGATAATAGTGTAAAAGTGATCGATCTAATTACCTTATCAGTAACTAAATCGATTGAAACAGGAACAGGACCAGAACATCTAATATATCATAACGATAATGTGTATGTTGCAAACAGTGGAGGCTATGCTAATGATAATACAATCAGTGTTATTAATCCTTTAACTGACGAAGTTATAAAAACAATTACCTTAGAAGGTGACAGTCCTAGAGATTTTATAGTTGATGCTAATAATAAGCTTTGGGTATTATGTTATGGTTATATTCAGTATGATTACACCGATTGGTCAGTAGTTTCTGAAACAGCTTCAAAACTTATTAGAATCAATCCTACAACTAATGAAGTTGAGCAAACAATAGTTATAAGCGAGACCCAACATCCTACATGTTTAGAAACTAGTAGAAACGGAAATAACATATTCTATGGTGGTGGTTATGGCTTTGCAGGTATCTACAAAATGAGTATTGATGATATCACCGTTCCTTCAACACCATTAATTGATAAATATTTCTATGGATTTAATATCAATTCTCAAACAGGTAACATTTATGCTTTAGAAGCTCCTAGTTTTACTGCTAATGGTAAATTATGGAGATACGAAGCTAATGGAACTGAATTAGGAAGCTACGAAGCTGGAGTTGGTCCTAATGCAGCTAATTTTAAGAAAAAATAAAAATTGTGGTTCATTTAAAACACAAGGCATTATTTAATTGGAGCGGAGGCAAAGATTCATCTCTTTGCCTCTATCATGCTCTTAAAGATGAGCGTTTTGATATCCAGTATTTACTCACCACTGTAAATGGGAAATACAAAAGAGTATCTATGCACGGTGTAGCTGAAACTTTATTGGATAAACAAGCTGAATCGATTGAATTACCATTACGTAAAATACATCTTCCTGAATTACCAACAATGGAAGAATACGATAGTATCATTTCGAAAGAACTAGATACTGCAAAAAAAAATGATATTCATATTTCCATCTTTGGTGATATCTTTTTGGAAGATTTAAGAGCTTACCGCGAAAAACAGCTGGCAAAGAAAGGATTTACAGCCATGTTCCCACTTTGGAAACGAGATACTAAAGATGTAGCTCGTGAATTCATCGAATTAGGATTTAAAGCCATTGTTGTTTCGGTAGATGGACGTTATTTAGACCAATCATTTGCCGGAAGAATATATGATCAGTCGTTTTTAAATGACTTACCTGAGAATGTGGATCCTTGCGGTGAAAATGGCGAATTTCATAGTTTTGTTTTCGACGGACCAATCTTTAAAACTCCTATTCCTTTCAAAAAAGGTGAAGTAGTCTACAAAGAATATAAATCACATGGTAAAGACAATCCAGATGAAAATATCGGATTTTGGTATTGCGACCTTATTGACAATTAAGAATTTAAAATTAATAATTGAAAATTACTCAGAAAATATTACTAGCATTCATTATATGTTTTGGTATTTGATAATTGGAAATTGATAATTGATTTAATAAAATGGCACGTATTATATTTATTACAGGCGGTCAGCGTTCAGGCAAAAGTAGTTATGCACAGCAAGAAGCACTTAAATTATCAGATAATCCTGTTTACCTGGCAACATCAAGAATATGGGATGATGATTTTAATCAGCGAGTAAATAAACATAAAGCCGATCGCAATGACAACTGGTTAAATATCGAGGAAGAAAAGGAAATAAGTAAAATTGATATAACAAATAAAGTTGTTGTTCTTGATTGCATAACTCTTTGGTTAACCAATTTCTTTTCGGATAATAATTACAAAGTTGACGAAAGTCTTGATCAGGCTAAAAAAGAATGGGATAAATTCATACGAAAAGATGCTACAGTATTTGTTATATCTAATGAATTAGGGATGGGTATACATGGTGATACTGAAGGTGCAAGAAAGTTTACCGACCTTCAAGGATGGATGAATCAGTACATAGCAAAACATGCAGATGAAGTTATTTTGATGGTTTCGGGAATTCCAATGAAAATTAAGTAAAAAGATAAAAGTAAAAAGAACACTATGGCTGGCAATTATTTATAGATTAAATGGATATCAAATCAAACTAAAAACTTACACTTTCAATCATTTTAACATTTATTCATTTAATCATAATAACTGATATGAACTCAATTAAAGAACAACTTCAACATAAAATCAACAATAAAACCAAACCTTTAGGTTCTTTAGGTAGATTAGAGGACATTGCATTGCAGATAGGTCAAATACAAAATACATTAACTCCCGAATTAAAAAATCCAACTATCATTGTTTTTGCTGCAGATCATGGTCTGGCAGATGCCGGAGTAAGTCCATTCCCGAAAGAAGTTACTCCACAAATGGTCTATAATTTCTTAAACGGTGGAGCTGCCATTAACATATTCAGCAAGCAAAACGGAATAAATTTAAAAATCGTGGATGCCGGAGTAGATACAGATTTCCAAAACAATCCGAACCTTATCCATGCAAAAATTGCGAACGGAACCAAAAACATTCTCGAAAGTTCTGCCATGACAATTGATGAATGTAAAAAAGCATTAGAAAATGGAAGTAAGTTAGTAGAAGAGCAATTTAATCAAGGATGCAATATTATTGGCTTTGGAGAAATGGGAATTGGAAATACTTCTTCGGCATCTCTTATTATGAGTAAAATAACTGGAATAGATATTGAAGTATGCACAGGCAATGGAACAGGTCACGATGCTGAAGGTTTAAAACGTAAAAAAGAAATCCTGAAACAAGCCATTAAAAAACATCAGATTAGTACTGATCCTATCGAAATTCTTGCAACCTTCGGAGGTTTTGAAATTGCCATGATGACAGGAGCATTTCTGAAAGCAGCCGAACTTAGCATGACCATTATGGTCGATGGATTTATCGTAACATCTGCATTGCTTGTTGCTCATCAAATAAATCCTAAAATACTTAAAAATTGTATATTTACTCACAAGTCGAATGAGCAAGGCCATATTAAAATGATTGATTTCCTAAATGCAAAACCATTATTAAATATGGAAATGCGATTAGGTGAAGGTACAGGTGCAGCAGTAGCTTATCCAATTATCCAGTCGGCAGTTAATTTCTTAAACGAAATGGCCAGCTTTGAAGACGCAGGAGTATCTAATAAAGAGTAAAAAGAGAATTTAGATACTAGATTTAAGATTTCAGAAAAATTAAAACCTGACAGAGTTTATGGGGTGGAATAAGAACTGTGGGCTAAACCTGTCAATAGAACAAATCATTTGAAATATGAGAAAACAATGGCAATTATTCTTAACAGCAATCATGTTCTATACCAGGATTCCTGTTCCAAAAACACTGAAGTATTCCGAGGATATTTTGAATAAAAGCACTCGGTATTTCCCTCTTATTGGTTGGATTGTTGGTGGATTTGGAGCTGCTGTTTTTTACGTTTGCCAGTTTATTTTTCCAGTTTCTTTAGCAGTGGTTTTAAGTATGGTTAGTACTATATTATTAACAGGAGCATTTCATGAAGATGGTTTTGCCGATTCGTGCGATGCATTTGGTGGAGGATGGACCAAAGAAAAGATTCTTGAGATCATGAAAGATTCCAGAATTGGAACTTATGGTACCGTTGGCTTAATTCTTATCCTGCTTATAAAATATTTAAGTTTAACAAACGTTCATATAGAACAAATCCCATATGTTTTGTTTGCATCTCATGCCCTGAGCCGATATACAGCAACGGGCATGATCTTTTTTTCTGATTATGCTCGCGACGATGCCAAAAGCAAATCAAAACCTGTAGGTAAAAGTTTATCGGCAGCTGATTATTTGCTGGCCTTTATTTTTGGAACAACTCCTTTACTAGTGCTTTCTTATATTTATTCCTATTGGTATTTAATGATTATATTTAGTAGTATACCAATTATTTATTTTTTGAAAAGATATTTTGAAAAATGGATAGGCGGATTTACCGGTGATGGTTTGGGTGCAACTCAACAAGTTTCCGAAGTTATTTGTTACTTATCATATATTGTCATAAGTAATTTTATCTAATGAATCTTTATCTTATCCGACATACCAGAGTTGATGTTAAACCTGGAGTTTGCTACGGACAATCAGATGTAAAATTGTCCGAAACTTTTCTTACAGAAGCTGAAACGGTAAAAAAAAATATTACTGGTATTTCTTTCGATAAGGTTTATTCAAGTCCTCTATCCCGCTGCAAAAAACTTTCTAAATATTTATTTGATTCTCCAATCAGTTTCGATGATCGTTTAATGGAAATGAATTTCGGCGACTGGGAACTTCAAAACTGGAATAATTTACGAAATCCTACTGTGGATGAATGGATGAACGATTTTGTGAATAAACCTTGCCCTAATGGCGAATCATTTATTGGCATGTATCATCGGGTAAAAATGGTTATGAATGAAATTAAAAACTATTCACATAGAAACACAGCAATAATAACGCATGGAGGAGTTATTCGATGTATTTTAGCATATTTAAATATGGAAGATTTAAAAGATGCTTTTAAACGAGAAATTGATTACGGACAAGTTATAAAGATTAAAACATAAAAGCGCAACTCAATTGAGTTACGCTTTCCTTTTCAGTTATATTCCATAGATTATTTCAATCCTCTGTTTTCAAGCAATGCATCAATCGATGGTTGTTTCCCTCTGAATTTCTCATATTGATCCATTCCATCTCCCATTCCATTTTCAGCTAAACAATATCTTCTGAACTTAGCTGCTAACTCCTGGTTAAATAAATCACCGGATTCTTTGAAAGCATTAAACGCATCAGAATCATATTGCTCTGCCCACATGTAAACATAGTATCCAGCTGAATATCCACCACTAAAAATATGTGAGAAATAAGTGCTTCTGTATCTTGGGATAATCTCATCTATTAAACCAATTTTATGCATAGCCTCTTTTTCAAATTGATCTGCATCAATATTTTCAGTCGCTGTTGTTGTATGATAATCTAAATCAAGCAAAGAAGCTGCAGTATACTCTACCGTTACAAATCCCTGGTTAAAATGTCCACTATTTTCTATCTTTTGAATTAATTCATCCGGCATTGGTTCACCAGTTTCGTAATGTTTAGCATATTCCTTAATAACTGCAGGATCAGCTGCCCAATGTTCCATAATTTGCGATGGCAACTCAACATAATCTCGAGGAACATCACGTGAAGTTCTTCTATAATGACCATCGGCAAAGAAATTATGTAATGCATGACCAAACTCGTGGAAGAAAGTATTTGTTTCGTCCCAGCTTAATAAAGCAGGTTTGTCGCCTACCGGACGAGTAAAATTAGTTACAATATAAACTACAGGATAAATCTTTTCACCATTCTCATATGCTCCGCTTCTCATAGCTCCACACCATGCACCACCGCGTTTACCCGGACGAGGATAACTATCAATATAAAGTACCGACAAATGACTTCCATCCGCCTCTTTCACTTCATAAGCTTTCACTTCTTCATGATACACAGGAATATCTGTTCTTTCTTCAAAAGTTAATCCATATAACTTATTAGCAACATAAAAGATACCTTCACGAACATTATCCAATGATAAGTATGGTTTAATTTCTTCTTCGTCTAAATCGAATTTTTGTTTACGTAACTTCTCCGCATAGTACCACCAGTCCCATGATGCCAATTTAAAATTCACACCTTCGTCATCAATCATTTTTTGCATTTCGTCGCGTTCATTCTTAGCAACTTCTAATGCAGGCTCCCATACCTGATTTAGGAAATTATAAACATTTTCAGGAGTTTTAGCCATATTATTATCAATTATATATTCGGCGTAATTTTCGAACCCTAATAATTTTGCTCTCTGATCACGAAGTTTCACAATTTTAGCAATAATTGCTTTGTTATCATTTTTGTTATCATTATTTCCTCTACTATACATGGCTTTGTATAATTTTTCTCTTAATTCACGTTTAGGCGAATAAGTAAGGAAAGGAATCCAACTTGGCTTGTGTAATGTAAATACCCATTTACCTTCCATTCCGTTCTGTGCAGCAGCTTCTGCAGCAGCTGAAACAAGACCTTCTGGCAAGCCTACTAAATCTTCTTCGTTTTCGATCACTAATTTAAAATCATTTGTTTCAGCTAAAAGATTCTCTCCAAATTCCAAAGTAAGCATCGATAACTCTTCATTGATCTTTTTAAGTTCTTCTCTTTGCTCCTCTGGTAAAGCTGCTCCGTTTCTTTCAAAATCACGATAATATTTTTCAACTAATCTTAATTGTTCTGCATCTAACCCAAGACTTTCTCTCTTGTCATAAACAGCTTTTATTTTACCAAATAATCCTTGATTTAAGTTAATCCAGTTTCTATGAGCTGATGTCATTGGAGTTAACTCACGAGCTATTTTTTGTAAAGTAGGATTGGTATTTGCCGAATTTAAGCTATAAAAAACACCTGTTTTCCTTAATATTTCTCCTGCTTGATCAAAAGCTAAGATGGTATTTTCAAAACTTGGCTCTTCAGAATTATTAATAATAGCCTCTATTTCGGCTTTTTCCTGTTCAATTCCAGCTTGAAAAGCAGGAATATAATGAGTCGTATCGATTAAATCAAACGGTGGAACTTGGAAAGGAGTATCAAACTCCGCCAGAAACGGATTTCCTTGATCCGATTTCTCTACCTGATTTGTACAGCTAATTGCTACCATACCTAATAGAATGAATAAAAATGTTAGTTTTTTCATACGTTTAAATTTTGATTTATTTATTATATAATTACTAGATCGTTTAGAAGGTTTAAAGATATAAAAATTAAACTATACCCCTTTCTTAATCCCATTTTTCAAAAGACAAGATTTCATCTATCTGATATTTTCTTTCTTTTCTTTTCGGCTGTTCATCAGCATAACCTAATGCAATGGTTGAAACTAATTCAAAGTCCTCTGGAACTTCCAGAATTTCACCTACAACATCTTTTGCAATAACCGGAAAACTTTGCCAGCAGGTTCCCAAACCTAAAGATTTTGCCGCAAGGATAAAATTTTGCATAGCAGCAAAACAACCAATAGCATCATCGTATGGATCTCTAGAATTTCTCGTGTCATTAAAAACAAATATCTGCACTGGTGCCTGTAAACCAAGATATTTTTCTAAATTCTCAAATGAGACCTTATTTTCTTTTTTTTCATTATAGCGTTCGTGTACTTTTCTTGCAATTGCATATCGTGAAGCTGAATCACGAACTGCAATAAATCTCCACGATTGAACATTCACTGATGATGGTGCCCATTGTGCTGCTTCAACTAAAAGTTTTATCATATCATCTTCTACATCCTGATCTTTAAACTCTCGAATACTTCTACGTTCGTATATTGTATTAAAAACCATATTCGATTCAACAAGTTCATTAAAATTATAATTCGAAGTGTTGTTCTCAACTTGCTTATTTTCTGTAGAACACGAACAAAGGAATAAAAATAGAATTACCAAAAATATATTTATTTTCATAGGATCAGTATATAAATTAAAATCATTGGACTACGAAAGAAAAAATCGGTTTAAAATGTGGATAATAAATTATGACTAGAAACTAATCCGGATTAATAGAATCAAATATGTATATAAAAAAACATCCCGGCCCCCCGGGATGCTAACACTCTAATTTATTAACCTTGCTATTATGATGAAGTGGAATAATAGCCTTTTTTATTCACAGCAAATATATGACATAATTTGCATTCAAAAGTTTAAAACGGTAAAAAAAATTAATATTCTTTATATTTTAATGTTTTTTAACAATTCAAAGTATTAAATTAATAGCCTATAACCCACAGTATCTTTTGCTCTTCAATACATTTATCAGCAATTAGGATTAATCCTTTATTTACTTCAATTAATTTCTCTAAATAAATTTCCCACTTATCTTTCCATTTTATATCTTCAGCTATTAATTCATCTATAAATTCCTGCCCAAGAAAAACCTGGTCTAAATGATTTTGAAAATCATCTAAACTTTTAATTGCTTGAAATTTCTCCAATTTTTGTGATAATTCATTTCTCAAAGGAACTATTTTGCGTGAGTTATACTTTGTTGCTCCAAAAAACTCATATAATTTATTAGCATTTTCGAAACAATTAGCAAATAAGTTAAACACCTCACTCTCAACATATCTCGACTCTGAATCTCCTTTAATATAATTTTCATTATCGCCTGTTGTATTTAACTCTACAATATTTAAATACTCTGAACTAAATAATTCAATTCTCATTCTTATATATTATTTACTGTTAACTGATTCTAAATTTAGAAATTTAATCGGATATCAACAAAATTAATTTTAAACAAATATGAAAGATTAAATATTTCAACTTAGTATCTTTATCAAAAATTTAAGAATTATGACCGGGACAATCATTAATGCTGTTGCTATAATTATAGGAAGCGCTATTGGAATGTTAATTAAAGCAAAATTACCCGAACGGTTTATAAAAATTGTTTTTCAGGGAATTGGATTATTTACATTATTCATTGGTATGTATATGGCAATGAAAACCAATAATATTTTTTTAATGATCATTAGTATTGTCTTAGGAGGTATTATTGGTGAAGGAATTAATATCGAAAAATACATTAATAAATTTGGGGATACTATAAAAAATAAGCTTAAATCAAATAATTCGGGTTTCTCAGAAGGCCTAGTTACAGCATTTTTATTATTTTGTATGGGATCAGTTTCTATACTAGGAGCTATTGAAGAAGGGCTAGGTAATGAACCTAATTTATTATTAGCTAAAGCAGTTATGGATGGTGTATCATCTATAGCTCTTGCTGCCGCCTTCGGTGTTGGAGTTAGTTTTTCAATTATACCACTAATAATTTATCAGGGCGGATTAACATTATTAGCAGCAACTTTTGGTAATTATTTTTCTGAAACGATCATTACAGAGTTAACGGCTGTAGGAGGATTAATGCTAATAGGATTAGGTATTAATGTATTAGATATTAAAAAATTGAAGATATTAAATATGATACCTGCCTTAATTGTTATTGTTATTTTAGCTTATTTCTTTGCATAATGAATTCAGACCCTAACATAGAAAATAAACTTAGCAAACTATTCAAAACCTGGAGTGGATCTTATCCAGATAAGATAATACAACTTCCTCATTCGGGATCTACCCGAATTTATTATCGCTTACTTTTTCAAGATATTTCTGCAATAGGCGTTTATAATAATCACATAGAAGAAAATAAAACCTTTTTAAATTTTACAAAACAATTAAGTAATAACAGAATTAATGTTCCTGCTATTTATAAGCAAGACCTAAACAACAATATCTATTTAATACAAGACTTGGGAAGTACTGATTTATTAACATGGTTAGCATCAGTTCGGCAAAATAATAATTTCCCTGATATTGCAATCAAAACTTATAAAAAAGTTATTCAAGAATTAATTCAAATACAAGTCATTGCCGGACGAAACTTTGATTATTCAAAATGCTATCAGTTTGCTGAATTTAACAAAGAATCTATTATTTCTGACCTGAATTATTTCAAAGACACATTTGTTGATCCTAGTCCTATAAATTATCATTCGAAGAAATTAATAACTGATTTTGAAATATTTTCCGAATATCTTTTAAAAGCAGAAAGCAACTTTTTTATGTTTCGTGATTTTCAAGCACGTAATATTCTTTTACATGAAGGTCAACTATTTTATATAGATTACCAGGGAGGAAGAAAAGGACCATTACAATATGATCTTGTTTCACTCCTGTTCCAAGCCAAAGCTCAAATTCCCGAAGAAATAAAAAGTTCTTTACTCAAGTATTATATAAATTTAGCGAAGCAGTTTGTTCCAATCAACACTGAAGAATTTACAGAATATTATTTCGCTTTTGCTTTAATTAGGGTTCTTCAAACACTTGGGGCATATGGCTTAAGGGGATTAATTGAGAAAAAGCAACACTTTATAGAGAGCATTCCTTATGCCATAAGAAACCTGGATTATTTAAAAGATAAAGTTTTAGTGCTTAATCAGCTTAATGAACTAAGAAACATAATTGATCAAATAATTAACAATGAAAGATAAACTTACAGTTACCATAAATAGTTTTTCGTATAAACGTTCATTACCATTAGATGAGTCGGGCAATGGCGGAGGTTTTATTTTCGATTGCAGGGCCATTCACAATCCCGGACGTTATGATAATTATAAAAATTTAACCGGAAAGGACAAAGATGTAATAACTTTCTTAGATAATGAACCAGAGATGGATGAGTTCCTAAAAAATGTTTTCGTCTTAATTGATCAATCGGTTACAACATATATCTCAAGAGGGTTCTCCAATTTAATGGTAAGCTTTGGATGTACCGGAGGTCAACATCGATCGGTATACAGTGCTGAAAAACTCGCAAAGCACTTATCTGAAAAATTTGATATTCATATTCGTATTAAGCATATTGAACAAGAATTAAAAAACGCTGAGTATTCATGAAAGCAATGATCTTTGCAGCCGGGAAAGGAACAAGGCTTAGACCTTTAACTCACAATACTCCCAAGGCTTTGGTAAAAATAAATAGAACCCCTATTATAGAGCGAGTTATACTAAAATTAATTTCTTTTGGAATATCAGAAATCATCATTAATGTACACTATCTATCAGAACAAATCATTACTTTCCTTGAATCTAAAAATTACTTTGGAATTAAAATAATAATTTCTGATGAAAGCAATCAACTCTTGGATACCGGAGGAGGGTTAAAAAAAGCATCTTACTTTTTTAATGATAATCAGCCTTTTATACTTCATAATACGGATGTAATAAGTAATATTGATTTAGCAAGTATGCTTGATGTTCATAAGCAAAATAATGCATTAGCAACATTGGCAGTTCGAGATAGAAATTCAAGCAGGCATTTTCTATTTAATCAAAATAATGAGCTATGCGGTTGGCGAAACTCCAAAACAAAAGATCAAATAATTTCTAAATATTCTAATAATTATAAAGCGCTTGCATTTAGTGGAATCCATATCATAAGTCCTAAAATTTTCGATTATATAGATCAAAATGGAGCATTCTCAATAGTAAATACATATCTGAAGCTATCAAAACACAATCTTATTCAGGCATATCAACACGACAAAGACTACTGGTTCGATATAGGAACAATAGAAAACCTAAAAACTACAGAACAATATTTAAGTAATCAAAATATTTTCTAATATATAAAACCTTCATACATTTGAACCTTCAACTGAACATCAGTTTCAGATTTTTGTCTTAAATTAATTGTAAAAGAAAAGGATAAATATTTTTAAGTATGAGTTATAGTGAAGATTATCATAAAGACACAATACAAGACCCATTTGATAAAGTTAAACAACCATTTTTAAGATTCTTAAAAATAGAATCATCAGGCGGAATATTATTAATTATTGCGACTGTAATGGCCCTAATTATTGCTAATTCAGACTGGGCCAATTATTATGAATCGTTTTGGCAACAAGACTTTACCATCGGAGCTGATTTTTTCAAACTAACAAAACCGATCATTCTATGGATAAATGATGGTTTGATGGCCATATTCTTTTTTCTGGTAGGATTAGAAATTAAACGTGAACTTTTAGCTGGAGAACTTTCATCACCAAAAAAAGCAGCACTGCCAATAATAGCAGCTATCGGAGGAATGATTGTACCAGCAGCTATGTTTTTATTTCTGAATCGTAATGGGCAAGGAATAGAAGGATGGGGAATTCCAATGGCTACAGACATCGCTTTTTCCTTAGGAATTTTAAGTTTGTTAGGAAAAAGAGTCCCGATTGCTTTAAAGGTTTTTCTTGTTGCATTTGCAATCGTAGACGATATAGGAGCAATTGTTGTTATTGCATTATTTTATAGTGCTCATATTCACTGGAGCTTACTACTTATTGCATTGGCTCTATTAGCTGTCTTATTCATTTTAAACTATATCAACATCCGATTTATTCCATTTTATATGGTTATAGGATGGGTTATTTGGTATTTATTTTTAAAAGCTGGAATACATCCAACCATTGCAGGTGTTTTAATTGCTTTCTCTATACCTTCGAATAGAAAAATTAAATTAAAAGATTTCTCGCTAAGAATGAATCGAAATCTTGATGATTTCTGTAACCAACCATGCGAAGATTCAATTACTCTAAATCATAGTCAATTAGCTGCTATAGACAACATGCAGTCACAAATTGATAAGGTACAAAGTCCTTTACAGCAGTTAGAACATAACTTACATGGATTTGTTACTTATTTTGTGATGCCTCTTTTTGCTTTTGCAAATGCCGGAGTGGTATTAAAAGGTGCTGGTTTATCATCATTTTCCTCACTAACATTAAGTATAAGTGCAAGTCTTGTTTTAGGTAAAATTACTGGAATCCTACTGTTTTCATACTTAACGGTTAAACTTGGCTTATCTGCTTTACCAAGCAATATTGGATGGCGACATATTCTGGGGGCTGGAATGCTTGGAGGTATTGGTTTTACAATGTCTTTATTTATTAGTAATCTGGCTTATGATAATATTATTTTGATTAACCAGGCTAAGTTAGGAATATTAATAGGCTCTTTTATTGCTGCACTGATTGGTTTTATATACTTAAAATTTGTATTTAAAAAAGACAAATCTAATTTATAACAACACAAACAGAGCTTTGATTAAAAACAAAGCTCTGTTTTTTTTAAATGTTCAAAGTAAATTCATTTAGATTTTAATAAATAAAATAAAAAATAGTAGTATTATTTTAATAAATTATTGATTTTAAATATCTTTATTAAAATTTAAACATCCAACGATGGATTATCAGGCACTTTTATTTATTACCCGAATAAGTATCTCTGTTGAGTTCATAATTATTGTTGCTTTATTTGCATATATTATTTATTTGCAGCTTCAAATTTCAAAAAAGAACTTTTTAATCAAAACATACGTTGATAAATTTGGCAAAGCTGATAGTAAGCTTGACAAACAAGATGTTATAACCTTTCTTGAGAATTTAAAAAATCCTGAATATTCAGGAATTGTTACTAAAGATAAATTGCTTGATAAGAAGTTTAGCAACTTTCTATTTGAGAATGATAAAGAGGTGAAGCTATTTTTACACTATACTGCCAAAAAGGATGTCGCACAAAAGATTGTTAAAGAAGGTTTTCGTTTTGTTAATTCATTCTATAAAACCGCAGAATATATCTACAATGATGAATTGTACTTAATTCATCGACATCATGAACATAAACAATATGGTAATTATGTCATTGTTATTTGTGTTTCGATTGATATCTACAAATACTACACCGAAGAACTCAATAAATTGCATGCTAAGAATATTGCTGTTGAACAACTATTAGTTGAAGAGCCATCATATATTGATGATAATTCGGATGAAATTTATTTACTCCCAAAACAGTTTATTAAGGGTTATTTTAATTATGTAGATGGTACTGTAGTTGAAAATCCATACTTTGATTATAATTATCGTTCCGATGCTTTTGATAAAAATCTGGATAAACTACGATAATTTCAATGATTAATTTCAAAGATTTTTCTTACCTGCAAAACGGAAATTCAATACAAAAACAGGCCTTTAAAACCATTACAGTACTTCAAGTATTTGAAGTACTTAAAAATTTTACCCCTGTACTAACAGGTACTATTCCTATTAATATTGATATTGAGACTAGTGACTTAGATATTATTTGTTGTTCAAAGAATCTTGATCAATTTAAAAAGATTTTAGTATCCTCATTTGGTGATAAAAATAAGTTTGAGCTATATGAAAAAATGATTCGAAATCAGCAAACAGTCATAGCAAGATTTAAACAGGATAATTTTATCGTAGAAATATTTGGACAAGATAGAAATATTGAAGAACAGGAAGCTTATCGACACATGCTCATTGAACATAAAGTTCTTCAGAATAAAGGAGATAACTTTCGACTTAAAATTATTGAACTAAAAAAGCAGGGCTTAAAAACTGAACCTGCTTTTGCTAAATTATTAGGTTTAAAAGGCGATCCTTACATAGAACTTTTAAAGTTTGGTGAGCTTCTCTCCTAGCTCTTTACATTTCCTTAAAATTGCCTGATTATTTTTATAATCATCACCTGCTAAATTCTGATCTAATTTCAATTTTGGATATAATTCCTTCAATTCCTCTTCTGTTTTTTGTATATGCTTTATGACTGCCAAACGAGTCCCTTTTATGACATGTAAGCGATTATCATCACCTAAAACATCTTTCATATAATCAAATAAATCGATCACAGGTTGTGCGTCAGAATCGTCTGAAGATCCCATCGGCATTAACAAAACAAAATCTTTCTTCCAATTATTCCATGGAGTATGTATTAGTCCTGTTTCTGTAATTTGCACATGAACAAAAGACCGAAACCTATCGATAATATTTTTTAGAGGCGCTGTTACATAATGAAAATAAATTGGTGAAGCAAAAACAAGAATATCTGCTTCATTAATCTTCTGGCTTAAGCTTTCCCAGTCATCATCACGAATTGAACATTTCTTAATTAAATTACATCGTAAACATCCATTGCAGTATTTTATATTAAGATCTTTTGCTAAAACATGTTCAACTTGATCGGCTCCAGCACCTTCGATAAAATGCTGTATCATGATCGATGTATTTCCCTGCTTTCGTGTGCTTCCGTCGAGAATTAATATCTTTTTCATATAGATTTATTATGCTTGAGTAAATGATGTATCCTTAAAATAATCACTCATTAAACTTATTTTACCTTCTTTAAATACAAACCAGGTTAGGCCGGTATTTGCATACTTAGCTCCATCCTTTTCTTCTCCTTCGTTATTCCACATTACACAAGCTTTATCATTTTCAAGAATAACATCTGTTACATTAAATTTTAAGTACTGGTACTTTCTGAATAATATATTAAAGAATAACAACACTCTTTTGGCTCCTTTCATAGGATCAACTCCCGGAAAATCAAACACGATATCTTCACATAAATGTTCTTGATATTCAGAGAAATCACGATTTGAAATGGCTTCAAATATTCCTGTTGCTATTTCTTTCTGGCTTAATTTATTCATGATTTAATATATTTTTATTACCTCGTTTCACTAATTTTGTCGAAAATAATAATAAATTTTCAAAATGTATAAGCATTTATTTGGGCCAGTACCCTCAAGAAGATTAGGTATGTCGTTAGGTGTTGATTTAGTTCCTCACAAAGTATGTTCTTTGAACTGTGTTTACTGCGAATGTGGAGCAACAACCAATTTAACCGTAGATAGAAAAGAATATGTTTCATATGATGAAATTATCGCCGAATTAGAAGATTTCTTTAAAAACAATGATAATCCTGATTTTATTACCTTCTCGGGAGCTGGAGAACCAACCTTAAATATCCACATTGGGAAAGTAATAAATTATATAAAAACCCATTTTAAAGATGTTCCAATTGCAGTATTAACCAACGGAAGTCTCTTATATCAAAAAGAAGTAAGACAAGAGTTATTACAAGCCGATTTAATTCTACCTTCATTGGATGCTGCCACAAACTCTGCTTTTAAGAAAATTGACAGACCATCATCTGATTTAAATATCGAAAATTATATCAATGGTTTAATTGATTTTGGCAAGGAATTTAAAGGTGATATTTGGTTAGAAATAATGATTCTGCCAGGATTTAATGATGATTTAGAAAACCTTAATCTCTTAAAAGAAGCTATATTAAAAATAGATCCTGCAAAAATTCAATTAAATACACTTGACAGACCTGGCGTTATTGATAACATAAGAGCTGCAAGCCGAATTGAGTTACAAAATATTATTGAACTTTGGGGGATTGAAAAGGTAGAAATTATAGCCTCATCAGCTATACGAAAAGACAATAAATCGTTTCGAAAAGATACTGAAAATGCTATACTTGAAACTATTTCGCGCAGACCTTGCACATTAGAAGATTTGGAAAAAATCCTGGGATTACACATCAATGAAATTAATAAATACCTTGACACACTGGACAGTGAAGGTAAATTGGAAACTTACAGACAGGAAAGAGGAATTTTTTATCAAGTTAAACAGTAAAAACTAAAATTAAATTCCAATATTTGTAGATACACTCTATGATTATTATGAATAATACAGTATATACGATTTCAGCGCGAGGAAAAAAATTAAATCAACCTGTTAAAGATTACTTTAATACATTTTTTCCAAACATTCCATTAAATAAAATCGATAGTATTTTTGGCTTTGTTGAGAAATCAACACTTTACAGTGGAAGACCTTTTTTCAGAGCTCAACTTTCGCAAGCAGATTATAAGTTTCTACAAGAAAATAATATTGGAATTCGCATTCCTTTTACCAATCATTTTGTTACAGAAAAAGAGTATCAAAAGAATAAGAAGCTATTTGAAAAGTATCATAAAAAAGGAAACTCACTTATTATAACAAACAACGATTTTGCACGTTGGATACGCCGTGATTATCCTTTATATAAAATTGAAGCCAGCATTCTTAAAGAAATTGATTCATTAGAAAAGATCAAGGAAGCTTTAGAAATTTACGATACAATTGTACTTCCAATGAATGTAAATAACAATACTAAGTTATTAGAAAGTATTGAGCAAAAAGATCGTATTACATTATTTGGAAATGCAGGATGTGCTTTAACTTGTCCAAATCGTATTTGCTACTCATACATCTCGAAAAGAAATAAAGTACTTGGCAAAACGAATATCGTCTTTCGTAGTGTTTATTACTATTATTATTTCTTTCTACGAAGAAAGTGGTGTATGCATAAAATTAAACCTCGCAAACTGCATGGAATAAAAGATTTCGACATAGATAAATATTACGAAATGGGATTTCGTAGATTTAAAATGCTTCGAGAACATTCTGGTAGAAAAACAGGATATTAAAAAACGAGTGCTTATATAGCACTCGTTTTGGTTTTCATTTAAAATAGAATTGTTTTTCTATCTACTATAAAGACCAGAAAGGGTTTCTTTATTTGCTTTACCATTCTTATTTAATTCTGATAAAACAATGTTTTCTATAAATCTTATATTCTTTTCGCATCTTGATAAACTCTCCAAAGCAAAAACAAAATAATCTGAATCAAACTCTCTTTCAATCCAAGAATATGTTTTATTATTAACTAATAGATCATCCAAATTAAAAACATCTTCTATAATTTCCGGAACTTCGCCATCCAAACTTAATGAGTTTAAATATTTCTTATAAATTCTTAATTCCTTTTCAATTATTGGAACCATTGCATTGTCTTTCCAGATTAGAACATACTGACTAATATTTTTTGAATCAATATTATTTAGGTTCTCTATTTTAAATTCCTTTTCCCCTAAATCGCTACTTATTTGCGCATTTTCAGAATAAATGAGTAAGTCTCTTTTTGCCTGATGTATTAAATCACAGATATGATCACTTTTACTAACTATTTCTTTTGTTTCTTCATCAGTAATATCATTTAATTGCGCATTTGAGAACTCGTAATAATCAATTATTTTCTCATTACTTTTTATGAGTTCTATACCATGAAATAATACATCTTTGCTAACATTTACACTTAGTAACACTCCGTATACTGCAATAAATATTAATCCTAAGATTATTCCTGTAAAATTTACAAATGATTGTTCCTTGTTTTTTGCCGAATGAAATATAAATACCGGCAAAAAAATTAAGAATGGAATAGGTACTCCAATTAATAATAGCAAACCGGCACCCGGCCAATGTTGAATTTTAAATAATGCTGCTATAAATACTATAAAAAAGCTTATAAACGCTGCTATATAAAGCCATTTGCCAGCTTTGTTTTTTTGTCCTTTGTAATGATTTATTAATGCAACTGGTAAAAACCAAAAACTTAACAAAACCAACGATAAAGTAAGTGCAATTCCTGATCCCGGCAAGTGATTAGCCTTAAATATGCTTCCTATTAATAATAGGTTAGCTATACTAATACCTGATATATATAAAGTTTTTTTCATCTTTTTTAATTTAATTGCTTGATTAGATCCTGATTGTTTTCCGTAACACCCATATTATCATTAAGATAGTTAATAGTCATATTTTCAGCAAGCTTTACATTCCTGTCAATATTTGATAATTTGATTAGAGTTGTATATAAACTGTTATATCTAAAAGTCCTATCTTCCCAGCTTCTAAGCAATCCTTCAGCTTGATCATCAAGCATAAATAAGCTCTCAATTTCTTTTTGATAGTCAGGATTTTGCCCTAACACACTTCTAAGCTTACTTTCATAGTTTAACAAGCTCTTCTTTAGTTGTTGTGCATATCCTTCACCTTGATCACTAAAGAATAATTGATTAACCAAATTATATTGCCCTTTACCTGTTATTAAGCTAATATCGTTCAGATATTTTTCTACTTCGGGATTTGGTGTATTTTGAGATTTTAAAATAAGCTCCCTTTTAATTTTTTCAATTAAAATACCAAGGTCTTTTGCTTCTTGATGAATTTCTGTAATTGAGTTATCATTCGAATCGAAATTAATATACTGCTTAGTATTTTGATTATTAAAATACTCCTTTTCTAACTGAGCATAATAATCGGTATACGATACTGAAGACCATACTTTTTTCTCGAAACTGATACTTACCAATAGTCCAAATATTAAAAAGAATGAAATTCCAATAATGATATAAATAAATCGTCCATTAATAAAATCGGATTTTTTATAGAGATTTACTGAATAAAGTGGTAAGAATACTGATGTTATCAGCACTGCCCCAATGATCAACATCATACTTGCACCTGGCCAATGTTGAATTTTAAATAAAGTTGATAACTCGAAAATAATAACACCGATTACTCCAATAGCATATACTAAAGTTTCTTTCTTGTTATTGCTTTTAATAGCACGAGTAATTAACCATATTGGTAAAAATATGAGTAAAAGAATCCCCCACCCACTGGTTAGAAATATAGAAGCTCCCGGCCAATGCTGGATTTTACATAAAATTCCAAACATTAATGCAATTCCTCCCAACATAGGAATAATGTGCAAAAAGAGATTTTTACGGCCATTCTTTCTGTAACTCGCTAAAATGGTTGCAGGATAAAAGATTAAGCCTAATAATAAAAATCCAAGCGTTAAACCAATTGATGCTCCAGGCCAATGTAATATCTTGAATATTGTTCCAAGACCTATAAGAGCTAAGGATACATTCCCAAAAATTTTCATCGTTGTTTTCATAAATCTATATTTTTGATCGATTAATAAAATAGTGTCTTCCTGGATTCTTTGTAACCCAAGATCACCAAATTTGCATTGTACCCTCTCTAATGCTTTATTAAATGACAAACCTACAGACATTTCCGATTCGATATCACAACAAATATGATCAATCAAATCGTCAGGCAGATGAGAATAAGTAATTTCACTATCACTTACCATCTCTGTTACATTTCTAATCTGTTCTACTGTTAACTCATACATAGTTTAAACCTAAATTAGGTTTTAAAATGATACCCATTGTTTCAATAAATTCTTCGAGTTCTTTTATTTTTTCGGCAGCAAAACCAGTGCCTTTGGGTGTCAGGAAATAATATATCCTGTTCCTGTTATTGACAACTTCCGACTCTGTTGAAACAATTCCATCATCTTCAAGCTTATGTAATATCGGATAAAGCGCTCCATATGTTAATTTTATTTTCCCATCCGATAGTTCAGAAACTCGCTGAGTAATTTCGTAGCCATACATTTTATCGTTCTCGGCCAATAATTTTAATATTATCGACTTTAACGATCCCTTTAAAAGTTCTTTTGATATCATAATACAAATATATATAAGTTTCTTATATATTACAAATTATTATATATATTTTTAATCAATGAATTCTATCATTATTATCATGCTATTTTTTTTGAAGCAGGCAAAATACAAGTAATTAAGGAATACCTATTATTCGTGATTATTTTAGCAAAAAGTCTGATAGTCACGGCGTGAATCTATTTGCAATAGTTCTAGATTAATTATGCTAAGATGCTTCATTTAAAGAACTCACACCGTGACTTGCAAAATTAAGGGAATAACATAAAAACAAATATTTAACAATCAACTGAAGCAACTTTTTATTAAAGAATTAAACCTTAAGCAATAAATTAAATCCAATTTTTAACTTAAAAAAATAATAGATAGAACAAGAATAGTATATTTAATAAATGTAAAACTACTTTTACCAAACACTAGTCTTAAAAATCAAATAGCATGTTAAAAAGTTATATAATAAGTGCACTCAGAAATATTAAAAGACAAAAATTATCATCCATGATCAATATCTTTGGGTTAGCATTAGGCATAGCGTCTTTTCTTATAATATTTCTATACATTAAAAGTGAACTTCGATATGATAAACACTGGAAAGATTCTAATCAGATTTATAGATTTTCCGAATCAATAGATTATGGGAAACGTGCTGCTGATTATGCCCTATCTCCTTTCCCTCTTGCTCCTTCATTACAGGACTACTTTCCGGAAGTAAATTTAGCTACAAGAATTAGTAGATCAAGGGAATATACCACAGTGAAATATGAGGATAAAATCTTTAATATTACTGATGTACACTATGCTGATACCAATTTCTTTAAAATATTCGATTATCAATTTATCGAAGGTAATCCGAATATTGCCTTAAAAGACCCTAATAACATTGTCATTTCTTTAAGAACTGCAAAAAAAGTTTTGGGGAATGAACCTGCATTAGGCAAAGTTCTTAAAATTAATGATCAACCTTATACTATTTCTGGCGTAATTAATTCTCATGAATTTGAATCGCATCTTGAACCAAATATTTTAAGGTCAACACTGACATTCCCCGAAGACTACCAGGAAAGGTTAAATGGAGACTGGACCTTAATTGGATACTATACTTATCTTAAATTCAATAACGAACAATCTATCCATAATTTTAAATCTAAATTAAAAGACTGGCACACTAAAACAATTCAACCTTGGCTAGAACATCACGAATTAACGTATATCATAGATTTCAAACTGCAAGCACTGCAAGAAATTCATTTTCTTACTCAATATGATTATGACATATCAAGCAATACGGACAATAAATATATTTATATCTTCGGGTATGTAGCATTATTTATATTACTAATAGTAAGTATCAATTATATCAACCTGGCTACTGCAAAATCGGCTAAAAGAGCCAATGAAGTAGGTATTCGTAAAACTATGGGAGCCAGTAGAAGACAACTTATCTTTCAATTTAATGGAGAAGCAATTATTATAAGCTTACTGTCTCTTATCATTGCAGGTCTAATCATAGAATCAATTCTACCTGTTTTTAATAATCTCACCGGAAAAAACCTGAGTTTAATCAAGGATATTTCATCATTCGAAGATATAGGCATTGCAGTTGGAGTAACAGTTCTAATTGGAATAATTAGTGGATTATTTCCAGCCCTTGTGCTTTCAAAATATAAAGCATTATCAATTGTAGGTCATGACTTCTTTTCGAAACATGGGAAAACAAAATCTATAAATTATAGAAAAGGTTTGGTTATTTTTCAATTTATCGTAACAACAACAATGATCATTGCTACCCTGGTGGTTTTTAAACAAATGAGTTTCATGAGAAAACAGAATCTTGGTTTTGACAAAGACTGGTTGGTTGTTATTGAAATTCCACCAGGGAATGAATTACAGCAGCAATTACAAGTTATCACATCAGAGATGAAGAAAAAACCTAATGTAATTGATGCTGCCATAAGCAATGACTTTCCCGGATATAACCATGGAAGGCTCACTTTTTACATTGATGAAAATGGAAAATATCGCCAGGAAATGGTTAATTATTATCGTGTTGATGATAATTTTACAGATATTCTTGATATAAAAATGAAAGCCGGTAGATTCTTTTCAAAAGATTATCCCAGTGATCCTCAAACGGCCATTGTAATTAATGAAGCTGCAAAAAAGGTTTTCGGGCAAAATCCTATTAGTCAAAAAGTAGCATGTGGTTTGGGTGTTGATGGACAAATTGTAGGTATCACATCTAATTTTAACTATACTTCTCTTCATAATTCAATTGAACCTTTAGTCTTTTTATATACTCCTAAATCTGCTCGATATTTAGGAATAAAGATTAAAGGATCTGATATCTCAAGCACTTTAAAATCAATTGAAAAATCGTGGAAACAATTTGACAGCAGCCATCCTTACATTTACAGATTTTTAGATGATCAGTTTAATAGCCAATACAATAGTGAAGAGAAAATGCAAACTATATTTGGATATTTTTCAATATTAACAATTATACTTGCCTGTTTAGGATTATATGGATTATCTGCATTTATGGCTGAACAAAAGAAAAAAGAGATTGGCATAAGAAAGGTCATGGGAAGTAGCTCTCTTCTCATTGTTAAAAATTTTATTTCACAATATTTAATCTGGATTCTGATAGCAAATGCAATAGCATGGCCACTGGCATACTTTGCAATGAATAAATGGCTTCAGAATTTTGCATACAGGACAAATCAAACACCATACATTTTTCTTATCGCTGCGTTTATTACACTTGTGTTAGCTTTGGGAACAATCAGCTTTCATGCCTTTAAAGCAGCTAACACTAATCCTGCAGATATCCTACGAGATGAATAAATACATATAGCCCACAAAAAAAGATTAATTCTTGTGGGCTAATTTTAAAATAGCCTTACTTATATTTCGACAAACTCTATTTACAACTATTCTTTATTCAACTTGTCACATTAGGCTTATCGATATATATAAGACAAAGCATCAATTATTTCCTTGGTAGTTATTGTATTACACCATAACTGAAATTCTCATAATAATTGGTTTAACGAGCATTTCAAAATCTTTATAACTCATTTTAATAACCTCTGAATGAGAACCTGCAGTAAAAGCTATCTCTTTATCCTGTGTTAACGATTCGGCCACAAACACCTCCATATGATAAAGATTTCCAAATGGAGGCATTGCTCCTGTTTCACATTTAGGAAAAATACCGGTAAATTCCTCTTCATGAGCTAATTCAACCTTCTTTGCACCTGTAACTTCTTTTAAAAGCTGGAAATCAATTTTATAAGATGCTGGTAGAATTATCATCGTCATTCGATTGTCGAGTTTTACCATAACAGTCTTTGCTAATTCATGACCTGACACATGTGCATTTGCTGCAACTTCCATTGCCGTATATGCTGGCGAATGGCTCATAATAACATATTTAATCTTGTTATTATCTAAAAAATCTTTGACTTTTTGAATAGGCATAATGAACTCAATTAACATTTTGAAGTAAATAATTTCTGTACGTTATACACTAAATAACGAGCAAGAGTATAGGAAAGAATTGCTTAAATAATTTCTATAAATTTACGCATTAACGAAACTAAAGTCAATTTAAATTTTAAGTAATGAACACACCGCAAATATTAAAACACCTAGGCCCTTGCGGATTAAACTGCTCTAAATGTTTTGCATCTAAAGATGGAGAAATTACAAGACTAAGTTCTGAACTAAAAGAAAGCTTGGGCAATTTTGATATTTATGCTGAACGATTTGTTGACTTACTTAACGAACCTGTATTCAAAAAATATCAGGATTTTAAAGAAATGCTTCATCATTTTTCGAATGCTGCTTGTAAAGGATGTAGAAACGATGAGTGTAAACTATTTTTAAATTGTAAAGTTAAACAGTGTACAAAAGATCATATGGTTGATTTCTGTTATCAATGCAATGAATTCCCATGTAATCAACATGGTTTTGATGAACACCTGGAAAAACGATGGATAAACATTCAGAATACGATGAAGGAAAACGGCATTGAAAATTATTATAATGAAATTAAAGATAAACCTCGCTATTAGTTTAATCTCTTAGAAACTTTATCCTTATAATTTCGACCAATAGTAAATCTATTTTCGCCAATTTCAATAGTAGAAGATGTAAACACATCAACTTTTATAAGATTTACTATATATGAACGATGAATTCTAATAAAATCATTGGAAAGTTCCTTTTCAATCCGTGAAAGGCTTTCGTAACAAATTAAAGCATGCTCTGTAGTGTGAACCTTAATATAATTATCAAGACTTTCTAAAAATAGAATATCTGCAAATTTTATTTTATAGTTCTTTTTGTCCGACTTTAGAATGATATAATCCTTGCTTGTTTCATTTATATTTTTTCCTGTTGCTTTATTCTGTTGCTGAGCTAAAAACTTGTTGATAGACTTTAAGAAGCGCTCAAAAGAGATTGGTTTAACAAGATAATCGACAGCATCCAAATCAAATGCATCTACAGCAAAGTTTCTATAAGCTGTTGTAAATATTACTTTGGGAGGATTTGAAAGTGATTTTAAAAATTCAATACCAGAAATTCCCGGCATATTGATATCTAAAAAAAGCAAATCAATAGCTTCACTATTTAAAACATCAATGGCATCAATCGCTTTAGTAAATCCATGCTTACATTCAAATTGCTCAAACTTTTCGAGATGATCCTGAATAACTTTTATGGCTATTGGCTCATCATCAATGATAATACATCGATATTTTTTATGACTACTCATTTTCTTAAATCAATTTCCAAGTTTACCTTATAAACATCCTGTTCTGTTGAAATATCTAATTTGTATTGCCCTTTATAAATTAATTCCAATCTATCTTTACTATTTCTTAATCCTATTCCCTTGCCTTCTTGTTTTAAATATCTATCGTTTGTAGCTCCTGTGATACTATTCTCCACTTTAAAATTTAGTTGATCGTTATTCATATCTAACTCTATATTGATAAAGTTTCTTTCTGGGTGGTTAAATCCATGTTTAAATGCATTTTCAACAAACGGAAAAAGAATCAGTGGTGCTATTAATATTTCGCTCTTTAATTTAGGGAAATTAGTATTTACATTAAAATCTTTGTCATGACGTATCCTCTCAAGTTCAATATAGTTTTTTATGAAATTAACTTCATTTTTCAGAGAAACAATAGGTTTATCGCATTCATACAACATATAATCTAACAAATCAGAAAGCTTAACAATAAGCTCTCGTGACGCCTCTTTATTTTCATTTACTAATCCATATAAATTATTGAGCATGTTAAACAGAAAATGTGGATGTATTTGACCTTGTAATAGTTTTAAATTCGCTTCTTTCAATTTTAAATCGGTTACCTGTTTTTGTTCTGCAATAACATTTTTTTCAACCAACTTTCTGTATGATTCTTTTACAAAATGAATAACCGCAGCTAAAATGATTATTAAATAAGTACCAACAATTAATATAATTAAATCATCTCTATTAGGAACAATTAAATTTGGTAAATAGAATGCACTGTAAGTAACTACTGAAATGATTAACAAGGTAATAATCCATAAGGATATTATAAATATAGCGAAAATCAAATAGCTAAATATGAACATCTTAGCCTTAAATAAAAATGTAGGGATAATGTAATTATTAAGCAGAAGAGTAATAAAATAACTTGCCAATATTAAAATACTGACCAAAACTATCCTAATCTGTAAATCATAATCACGATTACTAAAAACAAAATACATCAACACGGTGGCAAACAGCCAATAAAGTATATGCCAATACCATCTGCTTTTTACCGAAACAATATTTTGAATATTAAAATTATGCATATTTCAAAGATAGTATTATTAAAGTATAGAGCTTATTATCTATTGAGATTTTATGTGAACAACTCATTTAAAACCCTAAGTAACTATTTTATATTAATTGATTTTATTTTGTCATTTAGCACGTAAAACTTTACTTTGGCATAAATAATTTTTGAATCAATACCGACTTCCATAATATTGGATTAGTATTAATCAAAACTTAAAAATTATGATCATTAAACATCTATTTGAAGGCGGACCTGCATTCATGTCTATTATTTATATCATGTGGGTTGCAGTAATTATTTTAGTCATCAGATTTCTTATTATTTATAGTAAAGACAAACAAAGTATAAAACTTAAAAGAACCAATGACGCTATTTTGTTTATAGGTAGTTTAACATTCCTTATAGGGATTTTTGGTCAGACTATAGGAATTTTTATGGCCTTATCATCTATACAAGCTGTAGGGGAAGGTGGTATTGCACCTGCACTAATTGCTGGAGGATTAAAAGTTTCTATGATAACTACCATGTATGGATTTGGATTAATTCTTACTTCTAGTGTTGTTTGGTTTATATTTCGAAATCTCATAAAGAAATAATTAAAACAAGAATATTTTTATCAGGCATTCTTAGTAAGTTTGCCTGATTTTATTTTTAGATATTATGATTATTGAACACATAAAAGCTTCTGATTTAACTACTAATAAATGGTCGGGTGGTACAACAACGCAACTTGCTATTTATCCTGAGAATGCTGATTATAAAAAATTAGATTTCCTGTTTAGAATAAGCACTGCTACTGTTGAAGCTGAAGAATCTGTTTTTACAAAGCTTCCAGGTATTTCGAGAAAACTTATGATTCTTGATGGCGAAATAAAAATTGAACATAAGAACCATCATTCCAAAATATTAAAGAAGTTCGATCAGGATAGCTTTTCGGGCAATTGGGATACAAAAAGCTTTGGAAAAGCTATCGATTTTAACCTAATGACAAAAGATAATACCACTGGTGCAATTAAAGCAATTTCATTTAATGATTCATTTACTTTTTCTATAGAAAAAGAAGTCAATTATTGTGGAATATATATTTATAAAGGTGAAGTTATTTTATTAAACAATAGTAAATCAATAATCGCTCATAAAGGTGATGTAATAAACATTTATAATGATAACGAACTTTCTAAGTTACAATTCAAATCAACGCAAGATTGTGAAGTTATTTTAACAAAAATATCACTATAACCACGATAAAATAATTGAAGATTTGTTAAATTCGTGCTTCTAATTTATTAATCACCTATGAAAAAAATCTTTGTTATTGCCATTTTACTTTCTAGTCTTAGCTCCTTTGGACAAAAACTTAATTACAGGGTAGAACTAAATTATAACCTTCCATATATCGCAGAAGTAGAAAACGATGTTCCAACTGCACAATATAACAATAGTTCTGGCTATACAATCATAACAACACAAGCTGGAATTAAAGAAACATATGAATCTAAATCAGGAGCAAAATTCTCTGGTAGATTATCCTACCAAATTTCAAATAATTTATATTTAGAAAGTGGGATAAGTTTAAATTTGATTCGATTTAAACAATCGCAAATTGTTGATGCTGATTTTGATAATATTTTGGATGGTATTACTATTGAAGATATCTATGCTGGAGACTCATTATGGGGCCCTGCATTTACAGACTATGAACTTATAGGAACTAATAATGATCTTGGCAAAACAACTATAATATATACAGAGATTCCAATTATTATAGGCTATTCATTTTTCGATAATAAATTGAAATGCAAACTTGGTTTATCTGCATCGTTCTTAACTTATTCAGAAATATATAAGTACAACACTGACTGTTTCTACAATAGCAATTCTGTAATCATTGATTCTTCTTCGGATGGTTTAAATAATTTAGTATTCAACGGCAATCTTGAAATTGAATATCTTGTATATAAAAACATTGGATTAAGCATAAACTATCAACGTTCATTGAATTCAATTTACGATGATAGCTATAGTGTTGGTGATCCAAAGTATAATCTGCTCTCACTTGGTGTTTCCTATAACTTTTTAAAATAATATCTAATCAGAATTCAAAGCTTACATCTCAATTCCTAATCTTGCTTCAATACCTTTTGTAAAGTAATGTTTTACTTCGGTCATTTCAGTAACAAGATCAGCTATTTCTATAATTTCTTTTGGTGCATATCTTCCAGTAATTACTAATTCTACATGGTCTGCTTTTGATTTTAGGATTTCCAGAACTTCATCCAAACCAAATAATTTATAAAACAATGCTATATTTAATTCGTCCATAACTACTAAATCGTATCTGCCCGAAAGAATAATTTCTTTCATTTCCTTCAATCCATTCTGAGCTGCAATAAAATCTTTTTCAACAGGATCATTCACGATAAAACAATCTAGACCATATTGTTCAATATGTATATTCTTTAAATTATTCTTGATTGTATTTATTTCACTATAGTGCTTTCCTTTAATAAACTGACCGATAAAAACTTTTTTACCAGCCCCAATAGCTCTTAAGGCTAAGCCTAGAGCTGCTGTAGTTTTTCCTTTCCCGTTACCAGTATATACATGAATATAGCCTTTTGTCTCCATTAAGTAATGTTATTTTCTAATTGTAAGCAATACGAATTTCTTCTGTAGCCATAACCGGTTCAATAATCTTTTGCCACATAGGCGATTTCCAAGTTCCCATTGGTTCGTGATTATCCAAATATTTTTGAGGAATTGGGTGTGTACCGTAAACTACTTTTACTTTATAGTTTCGTTCAATAAAGCTTTTAAAATGCTCTATTCTTGGACATGGTGGATAACCAACAATCATACCTGTTGCAAAATGAATTACTTCAACACCATTTTTAACCATTTCTGCAGGTGCATACTCAATATTACCACCCGGACAGCCATCACAAGTAGTATAACCAACGATCTCTATATCTTCATCTTTACCATAAATACTAAAAGCGCCTTCCCTGTTTTTCATTGCTCTAAAACACTTACCTCCAGCACAGGTATGATAACGATCGCAAATAATGATTCCTATTTTAGTTGTTTTTTTCATGCTTATTCATTTTTATAATTATGTATAATCAATTCCACATCGCTCATGGTAAAACCATATTGCTTTTTTAAATGACCAAGTTTTGATGAAGCAGGTGTAGTTTCCGGAATACTTAATCCTTTGGTAATTACACTAACTGGAACATGATATAATTTACTTATTTCATTTAAGGTATGATAACCTTTCACTTCAATAGATGGATCAATATTGTGATGTTCATCATTATATTCTTGAGCTATAATAGTTTCTTCTTTTGCTTCTTTACTCAAAACAGTTGTATCCTTTTGCTCTTCACTAATAATATCATCAGCAAATTCCTCATTATTATATCCATGCTCTTCATGTTTATTTAATGATGCAAAACGTTCTTTTCCTGTAGCTATTTCGTTCATTTCTACTTTTATAATAAAAGGGAAAATAACAAATAGCAATGTTATTATAGAAAGGGTACTTCCACATATTATTCTACCTGCTTTATTTCCAATTATTTTTTTATACAAGCATATAATCATGCTCCAATGAAGTATAATATGTAAAATAAGTAATGCCACTAAAGCAATTGCTATCCATAAATGTATTGCTCCCCACTCATGGCGATCTAATCCCCAAAAACGTAAGTCAACATTGCGACCATACTTAATCCAACGATCTTCACCAGAAAGCAAAATATATTTAATAAGTAATCCTATTCCTGCAAGCAATGCCATTAAAACAAACATAATGACATCAATGATAAAATTCAAACTAGACTTTTTCATGGTATTTTAGTTTAGATTAATCCCTTTTAATACAATATCATCTTCATTAACATCTAAGTTTCGTGCAATGACTTTACACTTGGCTTTTAACATAAAAAACACAGATCGGTTAACTCCTGATAAGCCCTCATAATTTCCTTGCCCTTTGCTAATAATTAGGTCTGCATTTTCGAATCTATCAATAAATTCAAGGTTACATAAACTAAGTATAGTTGCCGGAGCAGTACTACCTGATGAAATAATTTGAGCTACTTTATCTAAGCCTGAAGCAACAGCATCTTCAATAACACAATCATTAATAACAGGTATTTCTCTTACTGCATAAACAACAGGCTTATTCAACTCTTCGATAAGTAAACGGTCGAAAACCGATTCTCCTGCATTATCACCAAGGTAAAGAATCGATTCTGCATTTTGAAACTGTTCCTTAAACTCTGGGTAATTAAAAATAGCAAAATCCTGTTTTAAAATTTTTTGAATATCTTCTTTAATATTAAACTTTTTATTAACCCCTAAATCAATCACATTTCCCGCTATGGCAATCCGTATAGCCGTTAGCAGGCGATCATCTGATTTCTCAACCATCTCCTTGAGCATTGGATATAACTCTAGAGCCTCCTCAATATTTCTTTTTTTGATTTCCTTATAAGGATCTGCGTTTCCTGTTATTTCTGTAATCTTTCGATAAAATACATCCCCTGTTTCGGGTGGGGTATTTTCTAAAGGAATGGATTTAATCATATCCCCAACATGATCTAATATTTGTTTTATTTCCAGATCATTGTTGGTAGCTAATTTTGCTGTTCTATATGCCTGATGAACAAAGCATGGAATACATTCTAGATAAGTCTTCATTAAGTTATTGAAAGTTTAATATCATTCCTGATTTTAATTGCTTTATTTTAAATTCATTGTAAAAAGCAGCTAATGCAGGAAGTTCTGTACAATGCGATGGATATAATTCGCTTATATTCTGATTCTTTAAATATTGAATTGTTTCTTGTGTTTGTTTATTATTATATTTTAGGTGAAATCCCCCTATAACAGCTTTTACTTTATTAATTCCTGTTACAGACTTTGCATATTCAATCATGTTACAAATGCCTGAATGTGCACAGCCCGATACAATCACAATTTCGTTATTTAATTTTATTACCAAACCTGAATCATCCATAACAAAATCATCCTTTTGATCTTCTGTAACAAAGGATGTGGTTTTTGATTCAAAATTATTTACACGAGGAATTTCTCCTAAAAAAATAATATGTTCATTTATTTCGTAAGGTAAACGAGTATATAAGATATCAAATTTCTTTTTCAGTTCTTTTTCAGATAAAACAAGTCCAATATTTTCTGTTCCTCCCTTTCTAAAACGTTTTTGAAAAACATCAGGATGGCAAATCATATTTTTATGGTCAATAAATCTTAATCCATCGCCATGATCCCAATGTCCATGGCTTAAAACCACTATTTTTACCTGATCTAAATCCAAACCAAACATGGCAGCATTTTGTAAAAAAACATCTGAATGCCCTGTATCAAATAAGATTTGAGTGCCATCATATTCAATGGTATATGATAAACCATGTTCTGCTTTAAATTTAGCTGAAGCTGTATTTTCTGTTAAAACATATAGTTTCATTTTATTCAAATTATTAAATCATATATCCTTAAAATTCAAATAAGTTCTGGTTTCTCCTTTATCCCATTCAATTTCAATGTTATTCAATGATTCTTTTATTTTTTTTATTCCTGCTTCGATAGATTCTTCATTCATTAGAATACATACAAATTTTTTCTTCATACCTTGTATGTTTGGCCCAAAAACCTTTGAAGCTAACACTTGTATATTTTCTCCCTTAAACAATTCAGCTACTCCTTTAGCTTTTTTGGGATCAGCATGAATATGTTCGTCGTCGTCTTCAGTTGTATTTACAATTCTTTTTATATATTCAATATTATCTTTATCAATTTCATACATATCGTAAAACTCAGCATCTCCAAAGTGCCTATCCATAAAAGTTTTACCATTATCTGTTGCAAAAGCCACTCTCATTACTAAAATGATTTAAATACTCTAGCTAATGAAAAACCGGGGGCATCCACACCAAGATCTAAAAAGTATCCAAATGGAGTTTGATTCACAGTATATCCAGTATTTACCAAACGTTCTTCTACTTTATCGAACAATGCTTTTGTAAACTCAGGATCTGCCTTACTCTCAGAAAGATGCGCAAAAGAATGCAAGATAATATGCTTTGTTTCATTTTTACCTGCAACCCATTTCAGATTTTTCAATAATTTCTTAATAATATCATTCTCTTTGTCAATATCTTCTTCTTCAACCTGAATAAAAGCTGTCTGAACATTATTGTATTCTTTACCATCTGTTGCATCGGGCATTGATTCAACTGTTTTGATCTTCGGGTTATAAGAAAACCGATTGGTATAAATCATCAATAATTTCATACTTGAGTAGCTCTAAAAACATCTACCCTACTCAATAATATATATTTAGCAAGGTAGATTTAATCCTATACTATTTTATTATTTTACTGATTATCATTTCAGCTGCTTTTATTAATACAGTTTTTGTTGGAGCAGCCGTTAAAAGAGGATGTGACCCTATTTGAAATGATACCAATTCAAATACGGTAACTCCTTTCTGAATAGCTAAACTAATTGTATTTATAATTTCGCCAGATGATTTACCTCCCCAAACTTCTCCACCTAATATTGTTCCATCTAATGGTGATGCAAATAACTTTACTGAAAGAGATTTAGTTTCCTGAAAGTTTCCTGGATGTGTATCAACATCACTAAAAGTTGCAGAAACATATTCAATATTTGCTTCATTAGCATTGGTATCATTTACTCCGGCAGATGCCATTGATACTCCATTAATTTCGGTAGAAAATACAGCAATGGTACCTGCAAAATTTTTCTTTATTTTAATGCCAAATAAATTATGACCTAACACACGTGCTTCTGCAGTAGCTGTTGAAGCAAGCATAACATTATCAATTCTACCGGTTAAAAACCCTATAGTTTGAGAACAATCACCAACAGCACAAACCCCTTTTACTTTTGTTCGTTCATAATTATCAACCATAATTGCTCCCATACTATTCAATTCGAGCCCTGCTTTTTCTGCCAGTTCAGTATTTGGTTTATAACCAATGGCCATAATAACAGCTTCTGATGGTAACTCTTCTCCAGTACTTAACTGAACAGATGAAACCTTACCATCAACTCCATTTATTTTTTCAACTTTAGTTGCTGTTCTTACATCAACTGCTGTTTCTTTTAGCGTTGTAGTAGCAATTTTACATAGATCTTTTGAAAAAGCTTTTGAGAAACAACATGGTTCACTCTCTACAAGAGTTACTTTCTTATCCTGATGTAATGCTAATTGCTCAGCCACCTCTGCTCCAATAAATCCTCCTCCTACAACAGTAATATTTTTTAATGGTTTTAATGCTTCAAAAACCTGATTGATATAATTGTAGCTTTTCTTAATATAGAATACATTATCAAGATCATAACCTGGTATAAATGTAGGAACAACAACTTTAGATCCGGTTGCAAACACCAGTTTCTCACAAGAAAATTCCTTTCCTGATTCTGTTTTAACCCACTTTTCTTGAGTGTTTACTTCAATAACCTTATCTGTTATTACTTCGCCACCCATATCAATAAATGGTTTAGGTCCCATTACGTTTTTATCAACATCTCCAAGTTTATGAAAAATATAAGGAATTCCGCAAGGTACTAATCCTTTTTCCTCTTCTTTAAACATTAACATAGACTTTTCCGGATGCTGTTTTTTGGCTGTTACTCCCGTAATTATCCCTGCAGGACCAGCTCCAATAATTATTACATCATATTTTTTCATAGCTTAAAAACTTTTTAACTGATTATTTTTATAGGCTTCAAAAGCCTCTTTTACTGTCATCTGTCCTGCTCCTATGAAAATACTAATACCAGCCTTTTCTAAAACACTAGCAGCATTCCCTCCTGGTCCGTTTCCTGTAATTAAGACCTGTGGTCCCATTTCAAATAATTTCTGCGATGTCTTTGGTCCTGCTCCATGAGCTTCATTTTCAATATCTCTGTTATCGAAAGCTTCGAATATTTCTTTTTCATCATCATAAACCAAAATATATTCAGTTCTTCCGAATCTTGGATCCATTTGCGAATCCCAATCTGTTCCTTTTGCTGTAAACGCTATTTTCATTGTAATCTTATTTTATTCTTTCTATTCTAATTAATACCTTATGTTCATCCAACTTTGTTGTTCTAATTAAAAAGCTTTTAGCTATTAGCCTTTAGCTTCTAGCTAAAACTATCATTTCCCTACACCATCAGCCTTTCACGAGTTCCTTAACTTTCTCCCAACTTTCAATTATTTTATCACGTAACTCTCCATTATCAAACTCAACAATGGTTTGTCCATGAGTCATAGCTTTCGTAAAATTCTCGTTATAAGGTAGGCTGACAATATGTTCAATTGATTCTTTATTTAAGAATTCAATAATTTCATTTGTTAGTTCAAGATTTATATCCGATTTATTGATAACACAACCTGCCCTTAAATTAAATTTATCAACCAGTTCATATACTCTTTTTAAATCGTGCAAACCTGAAACAGATGGTTCTGTAACTAACACAACAAAATTTGCTCCTGATAGAGATGAAACTACCGGACAACCTATACCTGGTGAACCATCCACTACAATAAATTTTTTATTTGTTTCTTCGGCAATTCTTTTAGCCTCGTTCTTAACCTTAGCTACCAGTTTTCCTGAATTTTCAGCTCCTATTCCCAATCTGGCATGAACCATCGTATTTTCAACTTTTGTTGATGAAATAAACCAGTCACCAACATTCATATCGTTCATTTTAATAGCATCCACAGGACACAATTTTTCGCAATATCCACAACCTTCACAATTTAATGAGCTAATTGTATGTTGATCATTGATAACAGGAATTGCATTAAACCTACATTTTTCAGCGCAAATCCCACAATTGGTGCATTTCTCCGGATCTATTTCCGCAACTACACCACTATAAAAATCCTCTGATTTTTTCACCACAGGTTTCATCAATAAATGCATATCAGCTGCATCCACATCACAATCTGCAATAACAGCTTCTTTTCCTGCTAAGACTGACAATGAAGCTGTAAATGATGTCTTACCAGTGCCCCCTTTCCCTGATATTACTACAATCTCTTTCATTTCACAAGCTCCTGTTTATAGTTTAATATAAAATTCTTTAGTTCAAGAAATTGCTCCTTTATTTCAGGAATCTCATGATAAATAAGTTTTCCTTTTGAATAGATCTCAGCCACTTTTCTGCTATTTGGTATTTTAGCTAATATCTTTACATTTTCTTCTTCGCAATAATCAACTACATCATCATTACCTAAACCATGCCTGTTAATCACCACTCCAAAATCTTTTCCCAATTTTTTCATGGTTTCAACAGCTAATTTTAGATCGTGTAAACCAAAAGGTGTTGGTTCGGTAATCAAAATCACAAAATCAACATCTTTAGTTGCCTCAATCACCGGACAAGATGTCCCGGGTGGTGAATCAAAAATCTTAATATAATTATCATCAAACTTTTGATTAATATATTCGTTTGTTTGCCCAATTAAAGGTACAGCTTGTTCCTGCCCAACATCCAAACGACTTTCAATAAATGACATTTTCCCAAATTCAAATTCTTTAATTGAACCCATTCTTTGTTTCTGCATTGGTAAGGACTGTGTTGGACACAGTTCTGAACAAGCAAAACAACTATGGCACAATTCAGGAAAAACCATGATTTGTGGTCCTAGCTGAATAACTGCATGAAAATTACAATTCTTCTGACATTCACCACACAATGTACAAGTATCTTCCTTCCATTCAGGAATCATCTTGTACCTTATTTCATCTGATATAAGGTCTCCATTAATAAACAACCCAGAATTGGGCTCCTCAACATCGAGATCAGTCAAAACAACACTTTCAGTTTCACTTAGTAAAACTGAAAGATTCGTTGACAATGTTGTTTTTCCAGTACCACCTTTCCCGCTGGCAATAGCAATTTTCATTTGCTAATAATTTTAGTGATCACATAAATTTGCACCTGTTTGCAATTCTTTATTTAAATATTGCTCAACAAGCTCCTGCGGAGATCCATCATGTACACCCATATGCACTTCTATATTATTCTGCGCAAATAAATCCTGCGCTTTTTGTCCCATACCTCCAGCTATGATAACATGAACACCCTGATCTGCCAAAAATTTTGGATATACCCCCGGCTGATGCACAGGAGGTTCAATCATCTCCTCGTGGATTACTTTATTATCTTCAACATCAACAATTGCAAATTTCTCGCAGTGCCCAAAATGAGCTGTTAACTGACCTCCTAATGTTGGTATTGCAAATTTCTTTTTCATTCTTAGTTTTAATTTAAATTATTTATTCATGTATTATTGCCCCCATAGGACAAATTTTTTCTCCTTCAATTGCACAATTCTTTAAATCATCCTTCACTGATTGTACAACAACTTTTGCTATTCTACTACTATCCATTTTATAAACTGTTGGACAAACAGCTTCACATACACCACACCCACGGCACAATTCAGATTTAACCTTAAATTTCATTTTTAACTTATTTTGTATAGTTTGCTATTGGTGTAATAATTCTTCCCTAATCATCGTATGTCCACATTTTGGACACTTAAGACTGGTACATTTTACACCTTGCTGGTGAGGTACTTTTTCTCCACATTTAGCACAAACACAAAAACCTCCCGGTCCAAAAGCACCTCCTCTATTTTTGCCTTTTCTCTCTTTCATATCTTACTCATTTTAAATAAAGAAAGCCACTAACCATGTATACAAACCAAACTATAATACTAAAAACTGAAGTTAGCAGCTTTCTCTTCAGCCATGCTTAACTTTTTCTTTTTACTTCAGATTCAAGATAAGCTAGTCTTTCTTTAAGTGTTTCAATTTCACTTTCAAGCATTTCTTTACTTAGACTTTCAGAATCCATAGACCTACCACGAAATTCATTTTGATAAACCCCTTGACTCCTTCCAAAACCACCTCTAAAACCATTAGCAAGTCCTCGTCCAAATGATCTGAAGTTGAATCCTGCCTGGCTATTTCCTACACATGTCCCCATGCGTCGACCTGTCATTGGACCCATTCCTGCAGGTCCTGTTTTGTCACCTCTTGGCATAATTACCTCCTTTATTTCTATTTCTATTACTACAACATTTTCCATGTCCAAACCCACCAGCCAGATTTAAAAGATTCTTTGAATGACAGGATGGACATTCATTAATTTCTTCATTAAATTTTGTTCTGAACATTTGTCCACAACTCTGACATTTAATAATATTGTTTCTAAAATGAATATTACCACCATCTATGGTTAGCATTTTACCATTCATAATAAAATCAGCAATTTTTTTACGAGCCTGTTCTATTAATCGAGTAAAAGTTGGTCTTGATATTTCCATTTCTTCGGCCGCTTCTTCGTGTGACAACCCAAGATTATCAGCCAAACGAAAAGCCTCAAACTCATCAATTGTCAGCACCACTTGACCTAATGAAATCCCCTTTACTCCTACTGGTTTAAAATCTGTAAAAACCGGTGGCTCATGTACTATTCTATTACTTTTTGGTCTTGGCATAATTATTAATTTTCATTACAAATATATTGAACATATGTTCATAATGCAAATGATTTTTAATATATTTGACCAAAATTTTAAATATGGACATTGAAGCACTAAAAAAAAGCTCTGAAACAAAGCAAGTAAAGATTGTTTTTAAGAATTTAATAAATGATCATAATACCTTGTTTGGGGGTATTGCATTAAAATGGATGGATGAAGTAGCTTATATTACTGCTACCAGATTTTGCAGAAAGAAAGTAGTTACCATATCTACTGGCAAAATTAACTTTCAAAAACCTATCCCTTATGGAACCATAGCCGAACTTGTTGGTACTGTATCTAATGCAGGAACAGTAAAACTTGAAATTAATGTTAAAATATACATTGAGCAAAAATATAATAACACCCGAGAAAAAGCTGTTGAAGGTAACTTCTATTTTGCTGCGGTAGATGATAACAACCTACCTATAAAGTTATTTAATTAAAATATTTAAGCAATTACTCCTGATCCAATTAATTCATCCTGATCATACCAGGCAGCAAACTGTCCTGCCGCAATCCCACGCTGTGGCTTTTCAAACAGAATATAAAAACCTTCTGGTTGAGCTATTAAAGTTCCTTTTTGTAAAGGTTGACGATATCTGATACGAACAAGAAAATCTCTTGATTTTCCTTCTTCTAATGCAAGATCAGGACGCACCCAATGCATTTCATCATTTGAAATAATTAAAGCTTTACGGTATAACCCGGGATGATCATCTCCCCTACCAACGTATACAATATTCTCAACAACATCAATAGCAATAACGTACATTGGTTTTCCTGTACCTCCTATATTCAATCCTTTTCGCTGACCAATAGTATAAAAATGCGCTCCACGATGCTCTGCTAGTACTTTCCCATCCTCTCTTTTATACTGATATGCTTTCGAAATATCTTTTAATTCATCTGAACTTTCCAGATTTTCATAATACGATTCCGGAATTTCTATAATATCTCCTTTTTTTGCTTCTAACTTTTGTTGTAGAAAGGTTGGCAAATCTACTTTTCCTACGAAACAAATTCCTTGAGAATCTTTTCGAGTTGCAGTAGCCAAACCTTGTTCTTCAGCTATTCTTCTTACTTCAGGTTTTTCAATATCTCCAATAGGAAATAAAGCTTTTGAAATTTGCTCCTGACTTAACTGACACAAAAAGTAGCTTTGATCTTTATTTGGATCCAATCCTGCCAATAATCGATAAGTTTCTTTACCGTTTATGTTTACAGTTTCTTTTCTACAATAATGACCCGTAGCAACATATTCGGCTCCTAACTTTAAACATTCATCAATAAATATATCGAATTTAATTTCGCGATTACACAATACATCAGGATTTGGAGTTCTACCACGCTCATATTCAGTAAACATATATTCTACCACACGTTTCATGTACTGATCACTCAAATCTACCGAATGTAAAGGAATATCCAGTTTTTTACATACCATCTCTGCAAACATGATATCATCTTCCCAGGTACAACTACTTGTTAATGTAACAGAAGCATCATTCCAGTTTCTCATGAATAAACCAATCACCTCATGTCCCTGTTGCTTTAATAAATAAGCAGCCACACTTGAATCAACACCACCCGACATTCCAATTACTACTTTTGCCATTACAAAATCTCCTGTATTCTATAAATAATTGAGCTGCAAATTTATTATTTAATCTTTAAAATATCGGCAAAAGCTGTTAATAAGTTAATTCATAATTAGAAATTATTTTAATTAATTTTATAAAACCAAACAAAAGTTTTTAATGTCACAACTTACTATATATAAAGCTTCTGCAGGATCTGGAAAAACTTTTAGATTGACAAAAGAGTTTTTACATCTGATCTTTAAATATCCAGAAAATTATCGAAAAATTTTAGCTGTTACATTTACCAATAAAGCAACTGCTGAAATGAAAAACAGAATACTAAGTGAGTTAAATAAACTGGCCAAAGGCTTAGAGTCTAAATACAAAGAAGATTTAAAAAATCATTACAAATTAACTGACAGTGAAGTTCAGTCCAAAGCTCAAAAGATATTAACCTTGCTTTTACATGATTTTTCCAAATTCTCGGTAAGTACTATAGATAAATTCTTTCAAAAAATTATTCGATCATTTACACGTGAAGTTGGTATTCAGCCCGGATATTCAATCGAACTAAATCAAAATGAGATTTTAACCAAAGTTATTGATGAACTTTTACTTGACTTAGATTCAAACAAAGAACTAAAAGATTGGCTTTCGCAGTTAGCTACTGATAAGATCGAACAAGGAAGCAAATGGGACTTTAAAGATGACATTCAAAAACTTGCTAAAGAAATATTTAAAGAAGAATTTAAGGCTTTTGACAAACAACTCATTCAAAAAATGAGTGATAAAGATTTTTTGAATGATTACATCAAGCAACTTCAGGAAATTAAAGCGAAGTTTGAAAATACGATGGAAAGTATTGCAAATAAAGCTTTAACCCAAATTAAAGAAAACGAACTTGTAATTGAAGATTTTAAATGGGGAAAATCGAGTGTCCCTAATTACTTTAACAAAGTACTTAACAAAGATTATGAATTAAAGACCAGAACTATAAATGGTACCGAAGATTATAATGAATGGTTTACTGAAAAAAGTAGCAAAAAAGAAATTATTGAGAAAACTCTGGATAATGGTTTATTTTACTCATTAAATGAAATTGTTGATTATTACACAACAAATAAAACAAATTACTACACTTCAGTTGAAATAAAAAAATATATTCACACACTGGGAATCCTCACTGACATTTCAAAAAAACTAAGAGAATATTGCGAAGAGCAAAATATGTTTCTGATCTCTGATGCAGCCAAATTGATTCAGATTATCATTGATAATAATGACTCGCCATTTATTTATGAGAAAACTGGCAATATTTACAGGCATTTCATGATGGATGAGTTCCAGGATACATCAAAGATTCAGTGGCATAATTTCAGACCATTAATTAGTAATAGTCTTGCACATGGAAGCAAAAATCTTGTTGTAGGCGATGTTAAACAATCTATTTACCGTTGGAGAAACAGCGATTGGGAAATTCTTTCGGAAGAAATAGAAAAAGATTTTAAGCAATACAATCCAGATGCACAAACACTAAATATCAATTGGCGTAGTAAAAAAAATATCATCGATTATAATAATGCTGTATTTAAATATACTGCACACATCCTGCAAAATGATTTTAATGGTGAGCATGAAGATTTAAGTCAAAATGAGAATCCATTTAAAACAAAAATAACTGAAGCATATCACGATGTATTTCAGAATATACCTGCAGGAAATAGTAAAGAAGTCGGGTATGTAAATCATACTTTTTTAAATGATAAAGACTACGATTCGTGGAAAGATGAAGTAAAACAAAGAGTTCTTTCAATTATCGAAAATCTACAAGACAAAGGATATGATTTAAAAGACATTGCTATTTTAGTGCGTAATGGTCGCGAAGGGCAAGAAATTGCAAATACTTTGATTGAGTATAAAAATCAGAACAATTCTTATTATAAATTTGATTTCATTTCGAATGATTCTTTGTACCTGGCAAACTCATCGCTGGTTAAGTTTATTATTGCATTACTAGAGTTTATTCTTAATTCTGATGATGAAATTAACTTATCATTTATTGCATATGAAAACAGTATCTATTTGCAACCAGATAATTTAGAAAATATTGATTTACATACTATTTTAAGAGCTAGTAATTCTGAAGACAAAGAAAAAAGATTACAAGAAATATTCCCGAAAGATTTTATCGAATCGTTAGAACAAATTAAGCAATTACCTATATATGAATTAATTGACAGGCTGGTTAGGATATTTAAGTTGAATGATCAAACTAACGAACTGCCATATTTAAAAGCATTTTTAGATATTATTTTAGATTTCAGTAAGAAATCAACTTCGGATTTACATTCGTTTGTCAACTGGTGGAAAGAAGATGGAATTAATAAAACTTTATCTATTTCGGAAAACCAGGATGCCATTCGAATTATAACTATTCATAGTTCAAAAGGATTAGAGTTTAAAAATGTAATTATACCTTTCTGCAACTGGGAGATTGATCATAAACCTTTACAAACAAATATTCTATGGTGCAAAACCAACGAAGAACCGTTTAATCAATTGGATCTTATTCCTGTAAAATATTCGAAAAAGCTATCTGATACGATCTTCCAAAATAATTACCTGAAAGAGAAGTTTCATGCTTATGTAGATAATCTTAATTTGTTATATGTTGCATTTACCAGAACAGAACAAAATCTATTTAGTTTTTCTCCTATAAAGGAAAAATCAAATGGAATTAAAAATGTAGGTGACTTGCTGTATTTTGCATATCATAATTATAAAAACTATGCTGTAAATGAATCATTAATCAGTTTTGAAGAAAATTGGAATGAAGAAGATCATGTTTATGAATTTGGAAAGTTATCAGAAGCTAAACATACAAAAGAAAAATTACCTGATGAATTTGAACTAAGTAGGTTCGAATCATATGATATTAAAAATAAACTTCGATTGAAATTGCATGATAACTCATTCTTTACAGGTAGGGAAAATGCTCCTTTTAAAAAGGTGAATCATGGTAAGATATTACATGAAGTTTTCGAAAATATTCAAGTTGAAACAGATGTTCCTGCTGCAATTGATAAAATGATTTTTGAAGGAAAGATTTCTCCTGAAGAAAAACCTGAGTTAATAGCAAAAATTAAGAAGACTTTTGAAAATAATCAGATTAAAAACTGGTTTAGTAATAAATGGATTGTAAAAACTGAAGCTGAAATTATCTTAACAAATGGTAAAACAGCTCGTCCAGACAGGGTGATTAGTAATCATGAAAAAAGCATTGTCATCGATTATAAATTTGGAGAACAAGAAGAAGAAAAACATCATCAACAAGTGAAAGGATATATGGATCTTTTAAAACAAATGGAAAACAAAGAAGTCGAAGGCTATTTGTGGTATGTTGATATGAATTTAATTCGACAAGTCGAATAAATAGCTGAGAGACATTTGCTATGAGTTTTGAGCTATTGTTGGCTATACTCATGGCTCACAGCTAGAAACTCAAAGCTAATAACAACAATGAACTAAAATTAACATTGACAAATAGAACAAAATCAAAATGACAAAATACTCTTGGGGCCATAACAGAAGATTTAACGCGTATAGCAATTATTTTAAAAAAACTTTTGGCGAGCGTGTGCAGAAAGTTACCATCGATGCAGGGTTTACCTGTCCTAACCGCGATGGTTCTAAAGGTGTTGGTGGTTGCACATATTGTAATAACGATGCTTTTAATCCTTCATATTGTGTTCCTACAAAGACAGTTACTCAACAAATAAATGAAGGAATTGAATTTCATGAAAAACGTTACAGGCGAGCAAATAAGTTCCTTGCATATTTCCAGGCATATTCAAATACTTACAAGCCATTAAGCGAACTAAAAAAGATTTATGACGAAGCTCTAAGTATACCAGGGATAGCTGGTCTAGTAATAGGAACACGTCCCGACTGTATTGATGATGAAAAACTGGAATACTTTCAAAAACTAGCCGAAAAGCATTATATCATTTTGGAGTATGGGATTGAATCAACAAGCAATAAAACGCTGGAAAGAATTAATCGTGGACATACTTTTGAAGAAGCAATTAAAGCTCTTGAAAAAACTAAAAATTATGGATTAAAAACAGGAGCTCACTTTATTTTTGGATTACCTAGAGAATCAAAAGAGTACATATTAGGCGAAGCAAAAACAATTTCTTCTCTCCCTCTCGATACAGTAAAGTTCCATCAGTTACAGATTATAAAAGGAACAGCAATGGAACAAGAATATAAAGAACATCCAGAAAATTTTACTTTTTTCGAATTACCTGAATACATTGACTTTTTTATTCAATTTTTGGAAAAATTAAATCCTGATTTTGTAGTTGAAAGATTTGCAGGAGAAGTTCCTCCACGATTTTTAGCAGGACCAGGATGGGGATTGATACGAAATGATCAAATATTAAATAAGTTTGAAAAGCGTTTGGAAGAATTAGATACCTGGCAAGGAAGACTTTTCAATGAAAAATGAAGAATGAATAATTAATAATGAAATTTTTAATTCATAATTATTAATTTTTAATTAAAAGGATGAATCCATTTTTAAAACATACAGCAACAGATCTTTACACTCGATACGGAGATAATATTTCTAAATTATGCCTGGTTTTCCCTAATCGAAGAGCCGGACTTTATTTTAAAAAATATCTTTCCGAACTTACCGATAAGCCGATCTGGTCGCCTAGCTCTACTACTATCAATGAATTAATGCAGGAAATATCAGGTTTAACCATTGCCGATAACATAAAACTACTTTTCGAATTATATACTATTTATAAAAAGGTCAAGAAATCTGAAGAAAGCTTTGATGAGTTTTACTTTTGGGGCGAAATGATGCTGAATGATTTTGATGATATCGATAAATATCTAATCAATCCCGATGATATATTCAAAAACCTTCGATCATTAAAAGCTATCCAGGATCAATTTACTTATTTAAGTGAAGAGCAGATAGAATCGATCAAGCAATTCTGGCAAAGTTTCGATCCTGAGAAGCATTCTGCACATCAAGAAGATTTTATCAGCATCTGGAATGTTTTACTAGATATATACAAGCTATTTAACCAGAGACTAAAAGATATTGAGATTGCCTATGAAGGAATGGTCTATCGAAATGTTGCGGATCAGTTAAAAGGAACAGAAAAAATTAACCTTCCACACTCTAAATACATTTTTATTGGATTTAATGCCTTAAACAGTTGCGAAAAAAAAATTTTCAATTATTTACAGAATAACAAGCTAGCTGATTTTTACTGGGATTATGATGAATCGTATATCAATAATCATCATCATGAAGCAGGATTATTCTTAAGAGAAAATATTCGTGATTACAAATCACCGGAAAGCTTTACAAATAAAGAGATATTCAAATCACTAAAACAACTAAAGAATATTGAGATCATTTCTGTTCCTTCTGATGTAGGACAAACAAAAGTAATCACCAAACTTTTAAAAGAAAGTAATACAAACCATACCGAATCACCAAATAAAACTGCAATTGTACTTGCAGATGAAGAACTTTTAGTGCCAGTATTGCATTCAGTTCCCGATACCATCGACAAGGTAAATATTACTATGGGTTATCTTGTAAGCAATACTCCTATTTACAGCTTATTGGAGCATGTGATTGATCTGCAAAAAAATGCAAAAGATTCAAAATCCGGAATCACATTCTATCATAAGAATGTATTGGCAATTTTAAATCATCAATATGTAAATACACAGTTTAATAAGGAAGCAAGCGATTTAATTAAAACCATCAAGCAGAATAATAAGGTTGTCATTACGGATAAAGAATTAGCAACTTGTGATTTCTTTAAAACATTATTTACCAAAGTAAAATCCTATTTAGATTTTTCAGAATATTTATTGAATATTCTACATCATATTTATAATTCTCTTAAAGTATCAGGAAAAGAAAATACAATACATACAGCATCATTAGAGAAAGAATATATTTACCATATTTACTTATCCATCAATCGAGTAAAAGATGTTTTAAGCGATCAAAAAATTGAAATCAAGATCGATACATTTATTCGATTAATCCGAAAAATTGTAAGAAACTTAAGAGTTCCATTTACAGGAGAACCATTATCGGGGCTACAAATAATGGGTATTTTGGAAACCCGTTTACTCGATTTTGAAAATCTTTTTATCACTTCATTAAACGAAGGAGTTTTACCTAAAACTGAAGCAGCTTTATCATTTATTCCATATAATTTACGCCGTGGGTTTGGATTACCTACCATAGAGTTTCAGGATGCTATTTATGCCTATTATTTTTACCGTTTAATTCAACGGGCCAAAAATATTAGTCTTATCTACAATTCCAGTTCAGAAGGGATGCAAACCGGCGAAATGAGTCGTTTCTTATACCAGTTAAAGTACGAATCTGATTTTGATATCAAAGAAAAAAGTTTGAAATATGATATCAATATAACTCAAGCTAAAGAAATTGAAATTCACAAAACTCCTGAAGTACTTAAAAGATTTGACCAATATTTAAGTTCGAAAGGTGGTGCAAAATATATTTCACCAACTGCTTTAAATACTTACATGCGATGCTCCTTACAATTTTACTTCAGGTACATTGCTGGGTTAAAAGAGCAAGATGAAATTACAGAAGAAATTGACGCTCCGCTATTTGGTAATATTCTTCATGAATCTATGGACTTTTTATACCAGGATTATCTGCACAAAGAAGTCAAGAAAGAAGATCTTATTTTACTTGAAAAAAACAAATCTAAGATTGATCATGCCATTGATCATGCCTTTAAAAAAGAATACTTCAAAAATGATCAAGCCGATTATACAGGCAAAAATATTATTATACGAGATATTATTGAGTGTTATGTTTACCAGATTATTCAACTGGATCAAAGCCTTGCACCTTTCGAACTAATTTCTTTGGAAGATAAATACGAAATTGAAATACCAATAACTGCAAACGGAGCCTTTGACACCATAAAATTGGGCGGTAAAATCGATCGTGTGGATAAACTAAATAATCATATAAGAATTATTGATTACAAAACCGGTGGAGATAAACTGGAATTCAAAAATATTGAATCTCTTTTCTCTGATAAAAAAAGCAACAGAAACGATGCTGTTTTTCAAACCTTCTTATATGCTAAATTTTATCAAGATTTAAAGAAACCTCCTTTACCAATAACACCAGGAGTTTATTCTGTTCGTAAAATTTTTGACAGCAATTTTGATTATCGCATTAAGCACAAAGATGATAAATCGTACATTGACAATTACGAAACCATAGCACAAGAATATTTCGACAAATTAAACGAGCTTATTCAAACTATTTTTAATCCTGAAATAACATTTACTCAAACTGAAGAAGCAAGGAATTGTGAATATTGCGAGTTTAAAATGATATGCCATAGGTAATTTTTCTCCATTTTTTTTGTAATTTCATAGTTGCAATTTAGGTTTAATATACTTAATGATTGTACTTATATAAACTAGTTATAAATAAGCCGCTAAAAATTTAGAAATAGAGCAATTCTGTTCTTTTTGACAATCATATAATTTATGACTAATTTTTCACGTTCTGACAGCTTTTGTATTCTGGAAAGGCAAATTCTTTTCTAATAATGTAAGCTTATGTAATTCTGACTGTTTGATACTTAATTCTCTTGATAGGTATGGCAAGTATGATAGAAAATTGTTTTAGTTTTTCCTAACGCGCTTTTTTGCTTCGCAAAATCTGGAATTTCAATTTAAACTCATTAGCGGCTTCGCCGCCAAGGAGTTTAAATATCTAGCAAGAAAACATGTTTTATGTTTCTAAGTAAAAAAAGTTGTTAAATTATTTGGTTTGTAACACAAACTTAATTAGGTTTGTAATGCAAACCAGTTTTAGTTATTAAACTAATAAATTAAAAAATGAAAGAAAATGATAAAGTTTTAGAGTCGTTTGATGAAGGACAATCAATTCAAGTGATCAAAGAAATGATTCAAGTTTCTCAAAAGAGTTTCAAGAATGATGGTATTCTTTTTTTATTGTGGGGGTGGTTAATGTTTATTAGTTATGTATTAAATTACATAATGTACAATATTGTTATAACCCGCCAAATGGAAAGAATATCCGATAATCTAAGATTTGCAATTACCTTAATTGCAATTGCATATACGCTCTATTATGTTTTTAAGAAAACAAAAAAAGTAAAAACATATATTGGCATTTCATTAAGGTATGTTTGGATTTCTTTAATTGTCTGCTTGGCTTTAACAAGTATGATTATCCATAATGTTATCCAACAAATTAATTTTGAATTGCAGCATCCTATTTTTATGATGTTTATAGCATTTGCTACGGTTATTACAGGTGGTATTCTACGGTATAAAATGGTCATAGTTGGAGGAATAGTTTTTGGAGTATTAGCTTATGCTTGTTCATATTTTAGTTTAGAAATTCAAATGCTTTTTGAAGCTACAGCGTGGTTAGTAGCTTTTATTATTCCAGGTCATCTTTTATACGCAAAACGTAAATTTTAATGCTATGTTCAAAGATTTAGATCCCATATTGCATTCGCAAGTTAGGCTTGCAATAATGTCAATTTTAATTGGTGTTAAATCAGCAGAGTTTAGCTTTATTTTAGAGAATATTAAAACAACAAAGGGAAATTTAAGTTTTCAGATGACAAAATTAAAAGATGCAGGTTATATAAAAATAACTAAATCCTTTAAAGGAAGCTACCCATTAACTACTTTACAGATTACTGAAAAAGGGAGTAAGGCGTATGAAGTATACGTAAACGCTCTTGATGATTATTTTAAAGAATTTAAAAAACAATAAAACCAAAAACATGAAAACATTAAATCTAATTACAATAGTTTTATTATTTATTTTATCATCTTGCAATACTCAAGTTAAAACTGATGTTAAGAAAGTTGACTTTGGTGTATTTGAAATGGTTACAACCGAAAACTTACCTGCGCATATTATCGATTCTCTAAAAGCTAAAAATGTACAGCTAAAATACAATCCAGAATCTGGTATAGTTGGATATATTTCGAGTACAGAACTTTCTGTATTAGAGCTTAATTTCTCAAAAGATAATATCAAGTTATTAAAGACATTTAATACGGTAGATACAAGTAAAATTAATTACGCTATTGATCCTGATAAAGAATATTATGCAATTGCTGCTGTAAAGTTAAATCCTATAATGAATAATGCTGACATTAGAACTACAAAGGCAAATGTTCACAATGTTGAAATCGAATTTAATCTTAAAGGAGCTAAAAAGTGGGCAGATATGACAAAAAACAATGTTGGAAATACGATTGCTTTTGTTATAGATAATCAAATCTATTCAATACCTAAAGTTATGGCCGAAATGAATAGGGGATTTGCTATGATTTATGGTCTGGAGAATGAATTAATCACAAAAGAAATTTCTGAATCACTAAACGCTAGCAGGGAATAAAAATTTTCAAAAAAGAAATAAAAAAGAAATAAAAAACAATTAGCAAGCACATTTGCAATAATGCAAAAAAGCTTGCTTTTTGCTCTTACGAGCAATTTGCTATTTCTAAAAACTAAAACAATTTTAGCTCTTTGTAGAAAAATAACTACTAAACTGACAAGAGAGAATTTCCGGCCAATTTATAACATCGGGTCTTAAAGCATGGCGGGTTGTTGTGGTGGTTTGACAAGTATTTACTATATTTGTTTCAATGTCAACGGGTGACATTGAAACGCGGCTGGCTCCCACCCGCTTCAAACCCGAAGACCGTTATAGGGCATAGTTAAAGTCAGCATTAAAAGAAATTTAACACAGCAATTGATAAAATAAAATGGTGTTTGAAAGACATTGATGAGTTTAAAGAACTTATAGAAATCAATGACATAAATTCAGACTTAAATAAGAGATATAAATTGTGTGAAGAAATTTCTGGCAAAAAAATAAAAAACAGGATAGAAAATTTAATTGTTGCATGTTGGTCATCAAAGGACTGGATTAAAAAGGAAATTGAATCTAACATAGATACAGGTGCATCCAGAATTTTTGAAAACAATTTATTTAATTATGATAATACACATCTAATCCAGTACTTAGCAGATTCAATTAAACACGGCGGGATTGATTCAAGATTTCTAAGAACAAACAAATTTAAAATATCAGAACCGAGACTTGGACAAACCTTTTTGAAATTGGTAAACAATTCTGTTCAAGGAAACCTTAAACCAACATATATGAGTGAAGGTGATAATGTTCCTCCATTTGAAATTAGCTCAGTAATTTTAGTTGAAAATGGAAATGTATATTACAACTTTGACACTATAGAACTCTCAGTAATTATAAATGATAAAGACGGCAAAAATATTGGTCATGCAATGCAACTAGTAGACAATTTTGTAACTCTTTTAAAAACTGAATATAATAAATTCATGCGAATATGAACTACGCCCAATAACATCAGATCATAAAGCAGCCGGGTGTTCGTGGTAGTTTGACAAGTATTTGCTATATTTGTTTCAGCACCAAGGAGTGCTGAAGAATCCCTGAGTAATATTAATCTTAAGTAAATGCTATTAATATGGAATTAGATAAACAAGGTTCAAAACCAACAGGATTTGTAGGAAAGCTAATTGGTAAATTAATGAATCAATTTCATACAAATCTGTATATAAAATACTTTGGAAATGATTTGCCAGGTAATAATTCAGTAATTCTAGATATAGGTTGTGGTGGCGGAAAATTCATACAGTATCTTTCTGACTCTAATGAAACTTATAAAATTTATGGAATTGATCATTCTCCTGAAATGGTTGAGCTCTCCAAAAGAGTCAATTATTCTAAAGTAGCAAGCAAGGATGTTATTATTCAAGAAGCATCAGTGCTCAATTTACCAATTGAAGATAACAAAATAGATATAGCTACAGCGTTTGAGACCGTTCAATTCTGGCCGGATATGACTAAATCATTTTCAGAAATCTTAAGAGTCCTAAAAAACGATGGTACCTTTGTAATTATTAACCGATATCCACCTGTTAATAGTAAATGGTGGAAAATAGCAAAATTAAAAGATGACAATGATTACTCAAAAATGCTTACTGAGGTTGGTTTTAAAAACATAGACATTGATTTAAAATATAAAAAAGCCTGGATCACTGTTAGAGCTACTAAATAGACTGATAACATTAAGTATTAAATCAGTAAAAAATGAAATATTCAGTTATTATTCCTTTATTATGCATGGTATTCATTAGCACCAGTTGTGATGATGAATTAAGCCATGATTTTAGAGATGCTTTTGTTACAGAATATCAGTGTTCTTATGCACTTAAAACATTAACGGTCTTTAGCACTGACTATGTATCTTTTACAGATACCATTTACTATTCAACAGATACTCTTATAAATATCTCAAAATATGGACCTGACAATGAAATGAGTTTCTTAGATTGGAATATGCTTATTAATATAAATGGAGAAATAGATTCTATTTATTGTAATCATGAGAATTGTATGGAATGTGAGTATTTCCCCTTTGAATTAGGAACTACTAATCTGATTTTTGAAACCATTAGTGGAGGAAAAACAACATGGTATAATTACAAAATTATTGGAGTTAAACAGTAAAGATAATGGTTTCACAATGAAGAATGTATCCTGAATATAACCTTTATCATGACAGGATAAATCTCAATTTTCTAATACTCAACACATAAATATTCAGTCATCCTTGTTTTAATCAATACCAACCCAATCCGACCACATCGTAACATTAATTAGTTCATAATATTCGTCCCAAACAATTATAAGCTCAACTGTTCTGTCATCGCCACCCCAGTGTGTTATTGTTCCATCAAAAGATTTTTCATAATCAAGCTGATCGTGTAAGTAAACATCCCGTCCACTTCCATTATCAACAGTTAATCGATAATAAGCATAATTTGAATTAGGAATATCCAATGAGAAGAATAAAAAAGTATTACTATCATCATTCTAATACGTAAGCATATAATCTTTACCTGACATATCAACTCATAACTTTTTATTATATTTGAGTGAATTTGAGAAAACATGAGCAATGATCCAAAATTACTTTAACTATAAAGTCAAAATAAAAGATACTCCTTTTACAACTGAAACAGGGAAAAAATATGAGAATACGGCAGCTATTTCTTTTTTAGACGAAAACAAAAAAGAAATCGCTTATATTGAGTTAGGCTTTATTTATAAAGAAGAAGTATATCAACTCATTGAAGATGAGCAAAAACTCGACCTGGATTATTGCTATTTAGAAAATTTCTCTTTATCTGAATATCGTGAAAGCAGGAATCTAGACAAAAAAGCTTTTGTGAAAATTCATGGTTTTTCAGCTTACTACACCTATTTCGATTCAAGGGTAGCAACTGATTTTTCGTATGCTGAATTTGACGACGAATATGAAAATTTTGAAAATGCACATTTCTTGAATGGAGCCGTTAATTTCCAGTCCGTAAAATTCAACCAGGGAGGTGTTAATTTCAGCTATACCCATTTCAACGATGGAAATGTTGATTTTTCAAATGTCGATTTTGGCAGTGGTGAATTAAACTTCAAAAACTCATGGTTTGGGACAGGGCATAAGAATTTCCAGGATGCTCAATTTGGAGAAGGAAATGTGCTTTTTGTAAATACCGAGTTTAATAATGGTGATGTAACCTTTGTGAATACCATTTTTAAATCGAATCGTGTTTCATTTAAAGTGGCACGTTTTGGCGAAGGAAAAATAGGATTTCATTTTGCCCGCTTTCACTGTAAAGAATTAATTTTTGAACGAACTGAATTTGGTAATGGGAAAGTTGATTTTCGCACATCAGAATTTGCCGATGCTAAAGTAAGTTTTAATCGGGCTGTTTTTGGTAATGGCGAAAAATCATTTGAGGCATCACAACACAAAGGAGGTAAAATAACCTTTAGAAAATCTGAATGGGGAGATGGAAATATATCCTTTGAACAAGTTGAATTCGATAATACTTCACTTAATCTTGACAATGCAGATTTTGGGAAAGGAAACTTAAGTTTTAACAGTTCTCGAATTAAAAAGCTTTCGCTTAAATCATGTCACTTAGATTATTATGTTGATTTAAGGTTAGCTAAATGCGATTATATCAATTTATCTGATACTGTTGCCCGCGATATCATTGATGTAAAACCCTATGATTTTCCTTTAGAGATCAAAACCATCAATTTTGCCGGAATGCGCTTAATTGGCCGTATTTACATTGATTGGAAAATAAATAAAGTAAAAGATTTAATATATTCTCAGAAGGATGCTTCTAAACGTCAGTTTGCTGAACAATTCCTAATCTTAAAAGAAAATTTCAACAATACCGGACAGTACTCCGACGAAGATGAAGCTTATGTAGAATTTAAAAGGAATGAACTAACAGCAAACTTACAAGATGCTAAAAAGAAAGGATTTTTATCGAGCATAATGGGACACTTAAGCTATGCATTCCAGTGGCTTGTTTTTGATAAAATGGGATTATATGCTACTAATCCATTTCGAGTTATTGTAAGTATGGTTTTTGGATATGTTTTCTTCTCGTTCTTATATGTGCTTTTACCATTTATAATGGATACAAAAATAGAATCATCGCTTGGCGATCCCGATAAATTAGGCCCAATTGCTGTCGCATTTTATCATAGTGCTATCACCTTTTTTACCATTGGCTATGGCGATTATTATCCTTCAGGATTTTTTAGAGCATTATCCAGTATTGAAGGTTTTGTAGGATTATTCCTGATGTCCTATTTCACGGTTGCTTTTGTACGTAAAATTCTAAGATAATTTCAAATGAGTTTTGCAGGCCATGCCATAGATGCTATAAAAAGAATTCAGTACAATAGATCATTATTATTAAGACGTCGTGCTCGTTATCATGATTTGAAAAATGCTGTTTCAGATATTAAAGAAAAGTATCATCCTTTTGTTGATCGTAATCAATTAAGTTCTTATGTATTAGAAATTTACAAACGAAAGATTAAAAGAAAAATTTCTATTGAAAGACAAAAAACAATTTTGATCTCCTTAGTAGTAACCGGAATAATCGCAGTACTTATTTATTACATCACCACATTCGCATATCAGTATTTCATGAATCAATAAAAATACCTTTACTTGCTTTCGATTTTTTTGTAATTTACATAAGCTTTCCAATCCTAAAAATCTTATGTTATGGCAAAAAAAGAAAAGCATAAAGGCAAAATAGCTATCTTAACAGGTGGCGGAGATGTTCCCGGATTAAACCCAGCAATAAGAGCAGTTACCATTAGAGCTTTACGAGAAGGTTTTGAAGTTATTGGGATTCGTCGTGGATGGATGGGCTTAGTAGATATGATAAGAGATAAAAAAGCCGACAACTCCGATTTTTATGAAATACTAACCGAAACAAGAGTAAACAAGGCAGGACGTTCCGGAGGAACCTTTTTACATTCTTCGAGAACAAACCCCAGCAAAGTAGCAAGTTGGAACGTACCTGATCATTTAAAAGAAAAATATAATCAACCACGAAACGATTTAACAAAGGAAGTTCTAAAAAATCTGGAATATTTGGGCATCGAATTTTTAATTCCCATTGGAGGAGATGATACCTTAAGTTATGCCGTACGATTATACCAGGAAGGTGTTAAAGTTGTTGCCATACCCAAAACAATGGATAATGATGTTCCCGGAACAGATTATTGTATTGGTTTTAGTACTTGTGTTACACGAACCATCCAAATTACAAATAACCTGCGAACAAGTGCCGGTTCTCATGAACGATTTATGGTCTTAGAAGTATTTGGACGATATGCCGGTTTTACTGCTATGCTCCCTACCATGGCAGGAGCTGCTAATAGATGCGTAATTCCTGAATATAAATTTAACATAGAAAAATTAACAGAACTTCTCATTGAAGATAGAGTAAATAATCCAAGCAAATATTCTGTTGTTTTAGTATCGGAAGGAGCAATGTTTAAAGGTGGCGAAATGGTATTTGAAAATGATATTAAAGATGCCTACGGTCATGCCAAACTAGGAGGAATAGGTGATTTAGTTTCTGCAAAATTAAAAGAGCACTCAGCTAATTGTTGCAAAGGGCGCCCTATTGGAGTGATCAATCAGAAAATTGGATATTTGGTGCGAGGAGGAGATCCAGATGCTATTGATTCAATTGTTCCTATGGCCTATGGTAATTTAGCTTTAGATTTAATCTTAAAAGGTATTCACGGCAGATTAGTCGTTCTTAAAAATGGACGGTACGATAATTTACCAATTGAAGTTGTAGTGGGTTCTAAGAAATTAGTCAATATTAAAAAGTATTATAACACCGAACGATTACGCCCATTTTACAAGAGTTTTGAACTGCAACCATTATTTATCATGACCAGCGAGTAAGTTTTTAACTTCAAATAATTTTCTAACCAACATTTAATCATTTGATAATATAAGAAAATGAACTATAGCATTTCAAATACGTTTAGATTATTTGTAACAAATACAAACCAAATCATTCACTTAACTTAAACTATTTTACTATGGCAAAGAAACTAACCAACATCATTATTTTTTCGTTTTTACTTATTGTATTTGGATTTTTAAATAGCCAGGCACAAGTAAACGAAGTGTGGAAAAAAAATCTTGAAAATCCAGTTATCTGGCAAAAGGTAAGTACTTTCGGAAATTATATGGTATGCACTAGTTCAGAATTAGCGGCTGTAAATCCTGAAACAGGCGAAATAATTTGGTCGAATAGCGAATTTGGAGGTATATCGGAAATGCAAATTGAAGAACTTTCCGGCTCTCCTTTAATGTCTGTTAATCAGAATGATATTATTTATATGATTGATCCTTTTAGCGGTAAAGTTAAATTTAACTCATCTGAAGCAGGCATCAGTGAATTAAAGACTAAACAAGTATTGTATAAAGCAAATGGTATTCTTGCTGCTGGAAAAAACTCTGATGGAGAACCATTGATGCTTATGGTTGATATGGGAAGTGGTGAAATAGTATGGAAAATAGAAGAGAAATTTGGACGTATTGTAACATTAAATGAACTTTCAGAAAAAGAGTTACTTATTGTTACCTTATTTAAAAATTATAAAATTAATAGTGAAACAGGAGAAATAATCTGGAAAAATTCAACCTCAGCAGAAGCTGAGCAACTAGATAATATGGGTGCATTTGGGAGTCTTTTAGCAGGTGTAGCAGAACAGGCTGTTGCAGATGAGGATATTGTTATTAACTTCTATCAACATCCTAACAAAGAGATTTTTATTATTGCTGCAGAAAATAAAAATGAGAGCCAATCAAGCAGCGGACAAACTAGTGTAAGCTATTCCAATAATTATAGTGCATTTAATTTATCTGATGGCTCCAGATTATGGAATGCTCCAATCGAAATGAAAGGAAAATTAGGAACCTTAGCATTTTATAATGATGGAATAATTCTATTACCAGACGATGGAAACAGAACAAAAATCAACTTCTTTAACATGCAAACAGCAGAAGGTTCCTGGGGCAAGAAAGGAAGAGGAATAGCTATAAAAGGAGGTATTTACAAACACCTTAAAACGAAAAATGGATTTTTATTAATCTCACAGTCTGGAGACAAAAACTATTTAAACTTTTTAGATCCGAACCAAGGAATGATAAGCTTTGACAAACCTGTAAAAATTAATGGTGAGGTTATCGCCACCATAGAATCAACAAAGGGTATTTTATACATCACTACTAATGAAGTTAATATCCTTAATCCAGCTACAGGTGAATTGATTTTTGATAAATCCATCCAAACAAGCCCAAGCCTTATTGAACAGAAAGAACATAACTTATTTCTTTTCGATACAAGAGAAGGAGTTATTAAATCAATTGATATTAACGCAGCTACAGTTAAGAATATAAGTACTGAAGAGCTTAAATTTGAAGGAAAAGAAGCCCCTAGCAAATTGGAATTGAGAGAAAAAGGAATTCTTGTATCATCTGAACAAAATATTGCAATGTTTGATTATAATGGATCAAAAGCATTCCAAAATTACTTCGAAGCCCCACGCGAACCAGGTTTAAAGAGAGCACTTCTTTATGCTCAAGCTGCAAGAGCAGCCTATATAAGTGCAAATTCTTATTATGCAGCAGGAGCATTACAATCAGCTGCTCCTGATGTAAAAGAAGAGGATGCTTTTAGCGGTGCTGTTGTAGAAGGTTTTGGTATGGTTTATGAAGAATTAGGCAATGCTGCTTCAGACTTTGCAAAACAATCGTTCCAACAAGCTAACGCTCGATTTAAAGCCACAGCTCAAGGACGTGATTTTATGATCATATTTGGTAAGATCGAAAAAGATAATGTATTATTCAAAGTGAATAAAGATACAGGCAAAGCAGAAGGAACTATAAATTTGGGTAAAGAAAAAGAACCAGTTTATGCCGTTGATGATGTAACAGGACAAGTTTTTTACAGAACCAGTGAAAGCGAAATTACTTCATATAAGTTATAGTATTAGAACTATTTAAGCTAAAGAGGATGTCCAAAAAGTTAACTTTTTGCCACAAAGTCTCAAAAACACAAAGCAAACACAAAGCAGAACTTGCTATATATTAATTCTTTGTGAGATTTGGAGTTTTGGTGTCTTAGTGGCAAGTTTTGTATTTATTAACTTTTCGGACATCCTCTTTTTTTATACCTGACAGTGAACAAAACTTACTTTTAATTGCTTCTAAAGAAATATTAAATCAAAAAATTAAGCATTATGAAAAATCTTAAAAGTATATTTTTAGTAAGTCTAGTATTTTCATTTGTTAGTATGTTTAGTAACAAAAGTTATGCTCATTGCGAAATACCTTGTGGTATTTACGAAGACACTTTACGAATTGAACTCATTAAAGAACATATCACAACCATTAAAAAATCGATGAATATGATCATTGAATTATCTAATGAGGATGTCCCTAACTATAATCAAATTGTTCGTTGGGTAGATAATAAAGAAGATCATGCAAATAAATTGCAAGAAATTGTTAGTCAATACTTTCTTCATCAGAGAATTAAACCTGTAGAACCAACTAATACCGAGTTGTATAATAAATATGTTAAACATCTTACTTTATTACATCAATTACAAGTATATTCAATGAAAGCAAAACAAACAACAGACTTATCATATATAGAAAAATTAAATTCAACCATTATCATGTTTGAAAAGTCTTATTTTCATAAGCATGACCATTAAACTATTTGCAAGCATAATATTATATTTGCTAAAAAAATTAATTAGATGGCAAACTATTCCATAGCTAAATTGTATGATTTTTTGCTTTATCCCTTTTTAAATAACATTAGAAAGAAAGTTGCAAAAGTAATTATACAGTTAAACCCAGAATCATTAATAGATATTTGTTGTGGAACGGGGAATCAACTTAAGTTTTTAAAAGACTCAAGTATTAAACTTACAGGAATCGATAACTCCAAAGCCATGCTAAAAGTGTCGGGTAATATAAACTGTTATGAGCAAGATGCAAGAAACATTGAGTTTAAGAACGATTCTTTCGATATGGCCATAATTCAGCTTGCCCTTCACGAAAAAACATTTGAAGATCAAAAAAAGATCATCGACGAAGCCTACAGGATCATTAAATCCAAGGGACATTTATTGATATTAGATTATGAGATCAATTCTAATACCAGTTCATTTTCCAGAAATATGATTCACTTCATTGAATATCTTGCAGGAAAAGAACACTATACCAATTTTAAACAATTTCATGTAAACCATTGTACTCATAAAATCATTGAGCCTAATCAATTCATATTAAAAAAGAAGATGTTCATTGGAGGAAAATCAATGGCCATACAAATATTACAAAAACAAAGCAATTAATAAATAAATTAAATTTTACGGCAGATTTTCATGATATAATTCTAAAATTCATATTTTTACACAACAACCTATGACTAAAATTATGAAAAAAATATTAAGTGTTTTTATTTTCGCTACATTGCTTTATTCTTGCGAAGAAGATAAATCGAGCAATGCAGAAATTATTGATCTTTCAATTATTGAAGCTTCAAATTCAGAACTCATATTTGATGGCGTTTATATTGAACCTGATGATCAAAGATTATATATTTTTCTAAACAATGATCTTTCAAATATTAATTTCCCAATATCATTTACAGCTGATTTTAAATTATCATCAGGAGCTAAAACAGCCTCTATTGTAGGTAATGAAATATCCTTTTCTAATTCTGATGAAGTAAAATTAATTGAAGTTCAAGCAGAAGATGGAACAAAAAAAGAATGGTATATTCAGTTAGTTCATAAGCAAATGCAGAATGCCGGATTTGAAAATTGGTTCGACAATAAAGGAATGAATGGTAAGTTATATACAGAAATTGGCGAATCTGATATTGCAAGCATTTGGTCTACTGCTAATTTAGGTACAAGTATGTATAGTGTTTATTGCACACAACCCCTTCTTATTGAAACCAATACTTTAGCCGAAATTGTTACCGGAGAAACTCCTGTTGTACCTATTACTGCAGGAACATTATTTATAGGGACTTTCGATTTAGGAAAAGCTATGTCAAACCCAACAGATCCAAAGCAAGCAACCAGTTTTGGTGTTCCTTTTATTTACAGACCTACAGCCATGAAGTTTAATTTTAAATACCAGGCAGGCGAACAGTATATACAAGCTATACCTAAAAACCCAGAAAGTATTTTAGAAGGTTTTACCGTAAACGAAATTGAAGGACAAGATAAATGTTCAATTTATGCGATTTTAGAAATCCGAAATAACGATCAGGTAACTGAAATAGCAAGAGCAGAAATGGAAAGCGGAACAACTGTTGATGTAATGGAAGAAACGATACTTACCTTTAATTATACATCGACTGAAAGCCCAACGCATATAAGTATCGTATTTACTTCTAGTATAGAAGGTGACTTATGGAAAGGTGCAATTGGTAGTAAACTTGTTATAGATGATCTTGAATTGATTTACGAATAAGATATCTTCATGAGAAAAATATCTTTATTTCTTCTGATTTTATTATTTAGTACTTCTTTGTTTGCCCAGGAGAAGAAATTCAACTTTTACCCAAGTGTAGCTGTCGATTTAGGAGGTGCTATCCCCTTCCCTTTTTCAGATATTCCTGATGGTGCCGGAGGTACACCAAAGCCTTATCCATCTATTGGTATAGGTTCCGAATACCAATTAAATGAAAGATGGCAATTAGGTTTGGAAATGAACTATCATTTAATTGCTTTTTCCGCTGATGCTGATGTAGTAAGTCAACCATTCTATTTTGAAGATGGAACGGCACAATATTATACAGGATATACAGAAACAGATGTAGAACTGAGGATGGTAGAATTTCCTTTGTTAGCTTTTTATGAACTAAAAGAAGGACGAAGATTTTTATTTGGGACTTATTATTCCAGAATACTGGAAGGAAGATTTGAGACAAAAGGAATAAATGGCATCTATTCTCCAGATAAATCAGTAACTGACAATGCCGTTTTGCCTGGCCCTGAAGTTACTATACCATACGATTTTAACGAGAGTATTGACAAATATGATTATGGAGTCTTAATAGGTTATAGTTACGATATTAACCACAGACTTTACCTTTGGGCTCGTTTAAATGTTGGATTTAAGAGTATTTTCGAAAAAGATTTCAATAGCATCGATTACGAAATGTACCAGGTTAGAATAAACCTGGGAGTTTCGTACAAATTATTTGAATAACTATTCATCATTATCCAACAAATCCGGTCGCAATTTTTTGGTGCGTTCTAAAGATTGCTCTTCTTTCCACTTATCAATTTCTTTAAAATTTCCGGAAAGTAAAACATCAGGCACTTTCCAACCTTTATATTCAGCCGGGCGGGTGTAAACAGGTGGTGCTAATAAATTATCCTGGAAAGAATCTGTCAAAGCTGAAGTTTCATCAGAAATAACTCCTGGTACTAATCGAACAACACTATCCACAATAATTGCTGCTGCTAATTCTCCTCCTGTTAAAACATAATCTCCAATCGAAATTTCTTTGGTAATAAAATGGTCTCTAATACGCTGGTCAATTCCTTTGTAGTGCCCACATAGAATAATAATATTCTCATAAGTTGCCAGCTTATTTGCTTCTTGCTGATTATATTTAATTCCATCTGGTGAAGTATATATTACCTCATCATAATCTCGTTCTGCTTTTAAAGCAGATATAGCACGATCAATAGGCTCTATCATCATAACCATTCCTGCATCGCCACCAAAAGGATAATCATCAACGCTCTTATGTTTATTGGTAGCATAATCTCTTAAATTATGAATATATATTTCCACATGTCCTTTTTCTTTTGCACGTTTTATAATACTATGATCTAAAGGACTTTTTAGTAATTCTGGCAATACAGTTATGATATCTATTCTCATCTATATATTATTTAGTCTACAAAAATAATAATCGAATATGTTAAAATTAACATTGCGGTATAATTATTCTTTTGTTTTATTAAATTCGGTCATATTGACCTACTTATCTTGTGGTTTAGTGTCATTTTGTCATTTTAATTGATTTAAACATGTCTTTTTGATCAAAAAATTGTATTGGTATAGCATTTGAAATATCCTTTGTAAATAACAATAAATTTTATTTAAACTAAATAAAAGAAATATTAACGATTAAATTATAAAATTATGACACTAGTAAGAACAAACAGACCAGTAGTATCTAGAATGAATAACAACTATGGATACAAAACATTCTCTGATTTAGTAGATGAAATGTTTAAAAATGATAATACATATACTCATCAGTATTATGCTATTCCTCCTGCTAACGTAATTGAATCTAAATTTGATTTTAGAATAGAAATTGCAGCTCCTGGTTTTGAAAAATCTGATTTCAAAATTGATTTAGACAAGAATCTTTTAACTATCTCATTAGATAAATCTATTGATGAGAATACGGAAGAAAAATTTAATCTCAAAGAATATAGCTTCAACTCATTTAAAAGATCATTCAGAATTTCGGATAAGATCAATACAGAAAAGATCAATGCTATTTACAAAAATGGTTTACTACAAATCACTTTACCAAAACGTGAAGAAGCCATAGAAAAGCCTGCTAGAGAAATTAAAATTTCATAACAATTCTATATATATCGCTTTTAATATTAAAAGTCTCAAGGATAATTAATCTTGGGACTTTTCCATTTTCTAATACATTACCAACATGCCTGCCATGTGGTACCATCATATACCATGAGTTTATGAGTAGCAGCATCATAATACACATCTCCTTCTCCGGGGGTTAAAGGAGCTGTAGTTGGTTCTAATCTTAATACATCCTTAATATGAACTGTACGCTTTGGTTCATCTATACCAACACCCATATTCCCATTTTTCAAAATTGTAAAAGCATTATTTCTAACTGCTGTAGAAATAACTCCCGGAATCCCAAATATTCCATTCCCAATAACAAATAAGGGATCTGCTAAATTCCATGTATTATCTGTCCCAATAGGATCATTAAGCTGACCTACAACGAATGAGCCAGTAGAATTCGCTTCTACATAATTTCCTATAGCAACTGCACCTATGCCTGTTGCTTTCGATTGAACTCCCATAGCTAAAGAATTAACAGCTTTTGCAGTATCAGCTATACCAATTGCAATAGCATTTTGCGCACTTGCTACCGATGCCACACCAATGGCCATCGATTCTTCAGCACTGGCTTTTGCTCCAAATCCTAATGCAGTAGCCCTTATGGCACTTGCTTGAGCCTCTACTCCAAATGCTGTAGAAGCAAATAATCCCGTAGCACTTGATCCTAAGCCTATGGATGTATTGGCAATTCCATTAGCATTTGCTCCCAATCCCAAAGCAAAAGAAGCTATTCCTCCAGCCATTGTGTAGTTCCCAGTTACTGTGCCATCTGCATTTCTGGCCTCTCCTCCTACAGCGAAACAGGCTGTACCATTTGCCTGCGTTTTATAACCTAATGCTGTTGAAAAGTCGCCTCTGGCACGGGTCTGATAGCCTAATGATTGTGAATTACTTCCTTTAGCAATCGCCTCGTACCCCACTGCTAAAGAATTAAATCCAACACTATCGGGATGCTCAATTAAGACCCTCCCAGCCCAAAACGCTTCTTTAAATGGAAACCATACGACTCTTGGTTCACTTGGATTGATTGTAATCGGTGTATTTTCTCCTGATACATTAAAATAATTCCCTATTCCTTTTGAAGGAGTGCGACCACTCACAGCAAATCCTCCCACTTTCCCTTTAGTCTGAGTATCATCAATAAATATTACCGTACTATCGGATGTTACCTTTAAATAATCAGTATAAACATCCTTACTAGGAGTTCTTCCGCTCACTGCAAAACCACCAACTTTCCCTTTAGCTGTTTCATCAACAACTAACTCTGCTCCATCAGGATATATAGCAAATACAACATTCCCCGAATGATCTTTTACCACGAATAAAGTATCTGACTCTGTTGAGTATACTCCATCTGTACCCAATAACATTGCCTTAGAAGCATTGTTTGCATATAGTGCAAACGGTACTGATAACATTTGCGAAGTACCAATAGTTTGGTAACTGGTTCCTCCTGCAACATCAACCTCAAGTTTTAGATATTTATCCCCACTACTCCAATCAATTAGAGCAAAATCAGTAGAAACATTGCTTCCTGTACCAATTTTTAATTCTACCTGACCATAAGCATTGGTAGAAGTGTTGTGTTCTTCCGAATATAATAAATTTCCTCCTGTAAGAGCATCCAGAATGCTAATTTTCATTCCTACATCTTGATCTATCAATAAGTCACCAGAAGCATTTCTAATCACTGCCTGGTAATTTATTTTTTCAGGAACCTGAGCATAAATTAAAAAAAATGAATGAACTACAATAAATAATAGAAGCGCTAACTTTTTCATAATACCTTTATTTAAATGAATAAAGTAAATTAGCGCTTATTTAATAAAAAGTCAAAATTTATACAATCTACTTGTTTTCCAACATATTTATAATTTCATTGACTTTCTGTTTTAGCTCTTTATTTTCCTCTTTAATTGATTTTACATCAGTATTTAATTGCTCTATATAAATATGTGCTTTTTCTAATTCCTCAAGTAATTGTTCCCTTCTCTCATTCATATTAATTTTACCTTCCTTTTCAATTTGTTTTGCACTTTTAACGGCCGGTAAATGTTTTTCTTTCCACATAAATTCAGCATGCTCTTCGATGGTTTCAATTTTATAATCCGCATCAAACACAAAATCGGACAGTTTAGATGTAGTGCCACCTGAACTTATATCGCCTGTAGCATAAAAATCACCATTCACCTGAACTAATTCACTACCTGATGCAAAATTTCCATAAATTAAGGTTGTAGTAGAATTATTTGCAATGTATAATTTATTATCTCCTACTTTCCCGTAACCTGCATTATTTCCTAAGCATACGTTATCGCTTCCTAACCTTGTTAGATATCCACCGCCCCCAGCTCCTGCTCCAATAAATGTATTGTTATTCCCGGTACTTTCACCACCCCAACTCGAACCTGCTCCATATCCTAATACGGTATTATATTCGCCCGTAATATTTCTTCCTGCATCAATACCTAAAATTACTGTTCCAAACGATTCATGATTTGCAGTATAAGCATTAGTTCCTGTTCGATCCCCTATACAAATATTATCATCTCCTGTCATATTTCTACCTGCTTCGTTGCCAATAAATGTGCTATGTGTATTTGCTGAAGCATTCTCCCCTGCCAGGTTCCCAATAAATATATTGTCATATCCTGAAACATTACTATATCCACTTCTGTAACCCACAAATACATTCTCATGTCCACCAGAATTTGTAAATCCTGTTTGATGTCCAAGAAAAACATTATTTTCACCATCTATGTTATTTTTCCCTGATTCGTATCCGATAAAGGTATTGTATGCACCACTTGAATTCAGATGACCTGAAAGGTAACCTATAAAAGAGTTATAACTAGCATTATTATTATATCCGGATTGATAACCAAGAAAAGTATTGTAAGAACCAGATGTATTAGTGATACCTGCCTCGTATCCAAACATAATATTAAATAAACCATCTGTATTATTTGCCCCTGCCTGATGTCCAATAAAATAATTGTCCGAAGTTAAATCCAGAAAATTATTTACGCTTGATTTACTTGGAGTTCTTCCACTTACTGCAAAACCACCTACCTTACCTTTAACACCTGAACTTTCGTTGACAAAGATTCTGGTACTGTCTGCAGTAACATATAAAATATCGGTACTTACACCTTTTGAAGGACTACGACCACTCACGGCAAATCCCCCTACTTTACCTTTTGCATTGACAGTATCGTTCACATAAATTCTTGTACTATCTGGTGTAACCGTTAATATATTTTCATCTACTGCTTTTGATGGACTACGACCACTTACTGCAAAACCACCAACTTTTCCTTTTGCTGTTTGATTTACAACCACTTGTGCTCCGTCAGGAAATACTGCAAAAACAACCTGACCATCATGATCTTTCACTACAAACAAGGTATCTGTTTCTGGTGAATAAACTCCATCTGAACCTAAATTTTCAGCTTTCAATGCTTTATCAGCATATAAAGCATATGGTACAGATAATAATTGCGAAGTACCAACATAAATATAATCAACTCCTCCATTGACATCCACTTCTACTTTTAAAAACTTATCTCCACTGCCCCAGTTAAGTAAACCAAAATCAACAGATGGGTCTGACCCTGATCCAATTTCTAAACTAACCTGACCAAATGCATTGGTTAAAGCTGAATGGAATTCTGAATATAAGGTATTCCCTTCTGTGAGAGCATCCATAATGCTAATTTTTATACTAACATTTTGCTCATTTACTAGATCTCCTGACGAATTTCTGATAACTGCCTGATAATTCATAGTAGCAGGTGTTTGGGCTATCAGCAAATTTGCCATCAGTAATATCATCCCGGTAATTATTTTCTTTTTCATAATGATTTAACTTTTTTGTTTTACAATAATGTAGCCTATTTTAAAAGCATTTCTTCTAATCTTTCTAATCGAGCCTTAAGTTGATTATTTTCTTCTTTCAATTTCTCAATCTGATTTTGTTGTTCTTTGATGGCTTCTACAAGTATCGGAGTGAACTTACTATAATTTACTGCTTTATTCCCTTTATCATCTTTTTTTACTAGTTCTGGATATACCTTTTCCACTTCACTGGCTAGGAAACCGATTTGTTTCCTATTAGAAAACTTCATTTTTGGATATTCATCTTTTTTCCATTCATAAGACACACCAGTTATTCCTTTTAATCCAGATAATGCATTTGATATGGGGTATATCTCTTTTTTAAATTTTTCATCTGAAGTATGCCATACTCCTGTTGTATGAGCATCACCATAAACCCATAAAGTATAAGTACTTGTTTGTCCATCTGGCACATCCACAATTAAACCATAATTATTGTATGCCTGATAGTTTATAGCCACATTTCCATTAATCCTTAAATGATTTTGATCAAATTCTCCATAAATTAATGCTTCCGTAGAATCGACATTTTCATTTTCTATAATTAATCTGTTATTAATCCCATCTGCATATGTACCTGCATGATGTCCAATGAATACATTTCCAGACCCTTCGTGAATATTATGTCCTGCATCATATCCCAAAAAAGTATTCCTTGATCCTTCATAATTTAGATACCCTGCATCAAAACCTAACATGACATTGTAACTTCCTGATGTTGTAAAAGCTCCCGATTTTTGTCCAATATATGTATTTCTCACTCCAGTATTTAAACTACTACTATAGCCAGCATCATTACCAACAAATGTATTATTTCCTCCTGTTGCTTTTCTTCCAGCAGATGCACCAATAAATGTATTATTACCTCCTGCTGCATTTTCTCCTGCCATTGAACCCATAACTGTATTTCCTGCTCCACTCAACTCATAACCACTTCTATACCCAACATAAGTATTCTGAAAAGTAAATTGATTGACATATCCACTTTCTGTTCCTATGAATACATTATTGCCTCCTGACTGGTTTAAATAACCTGCCTTGTAACCAAAAAATATATTATTAGAACCACTTGAGTTTGTATAACCCGCTTGGTATCCAATCATACTATTATAAGTACCTGTTGTATTACTACCAGTTTGGTGTCCTATTAAATAATTTTGCTTATTCAAATTAAGAAAATTCTCAGCACTACCACCTTCAATATTTGCTACACCAAAACCAGCTGTAGAATCTTTCACATAAATTCTAGTACTGTCTGGTAAGACCTTTAAATAGCTATTGGTAATTGCTTTACTGGGTGTTCGCCCACTAACAGCAAAACCGCCTACTTTACCCTTTACAATAGATTCTTCATTCACATAAACTCTTGTACTATCGGCTGTAACAAACAGAATATCGGCTACTGAGCCTTTTGATGGAGTCCGGCCGCTAACAGCAAAACCACCTACTTTACCTTTTACATTCACCGTATCGTTTACATAAATCCGAGTGCTATCAGGAGTTACTCTTAATACATCAATATCGCCTGCTTTACTGGGTGTTCGTCCACTTACGGCAAAACCACCCACTTTACCTTTTGCTGTTTCATTCACGATAACCTGGGCTCCATCAGGAAATACTGCAAAAACAACATTACCACTATGATCTTTAACAACAAATAAGGTATCGCTTTCCGGAGAATATACTCCATTTGATCCTAATGTATAAGCAGTACTTGCTGTTTCGGCTGAACTAGCTGTATTAGCTATCCTTGAAGAATCAGATAAATTAGAATACATAGCATATGGTACGGATAACATCTGGTTTGTCCCCATAAGCAAATAATTGGAACCACCTGCCACATCAACTTCTACTTTAATAAACTTTTCCCCTTCAGACCAATCGATGTTACTAAAATCTGTCGAAGGTTCTGAACCTCCTCCAATTTTTAAAACAAACTGTCCATATAAGTTTGTTGAAACGGAATGTATTTCTGAGTATAATAAATTCCCACTAGAGAGAGCATCTAATATACTAATTTTAATAGCTACATCTTGTTCTGCAACTAATTCTCCAGCCGAATTTCTGATCACTGCCTGATAGTTCAATTTATTTGGAACTTGCGCCAAACTAACACTTATCCATAAAAGTGTTATTCCTAAGAATAATAAAATCTGTTTCATAACGGTAGGAATTAAGTTAGTGAATAGAAGTTTCAAGTTACTTAAAAACTCAACTTAACTCAAGTTTTATGAGTTTATATTTAAAAAATAACCTGCCATTAAAAAGACAGGTTATCATTCTTCAGTATTAATAAGTTATTTCATGCTTATCTTGCTTTTCCTAATTTCCATGTAACCCTACCAATTTCTTCACCATGAAGTAATTGTCTGATTGAAATTTCATATGAATACTTTTTAAAGTATTTATCTGGTAAATGAATATAAAGCTTCAATTTTGACCTTGAACTTTTCTTAAAAAGAATATCTCTGATTAATGTTCTTCCTCTTGAATTAACCGGGATATAACTTTCTAGTTGTTTCCTATTAAAACGAACAAATGGATTTCCTTTATAAAATTCCTTTTTCCAGTTACCCGGTGTTCTTAATAACATCATAGCATCTTTTGGCAATTGCGATTTAATTTCTATATCCATTTTTTGATCCTGATCAGGTAAACCAGGAGAAATAAAATCTATAGCCTTCCATCCTTTTTTAGGAATTTCAGGTAATGGCTCTGGCTCTGGCAAAGGATCTTCATCTGGTTCAGGGTCCGGAGCAGGAGCTGGTTGTGGAGGCGGAACCTCAACTATATTAAAGTTTCTCCAAGTAATGTTATTATTTTCTCGAATATACCTTCTATAGGTATCCCAGTCCCAATTTGTAAATTCAGTTAAATCAACCACAGGGTCCATTTCATGGCTAACTAAAGCAACAAAACAATAGTGTCCTTCAGGTCCGGGAACATTCCAAATAAGCTCTGGCGAAACTGTCAATATCTCACCTGCAGGTACCGTTGGAATAGTTACGAAACCAATATGTGTTAATGCATTTGGAGTGAGTAATGTAGCTGGAAGACCATAATATAAATCAACTCTTACATTTGTTGCTTCGATACCTCCCTGATTTAGAACCCTAAAGTAAATATAATTATCTTCCCCGATTTTTGCCGTATCACTTAAGCTATGATTACTATCTGTTCCACTTGCAGGTCCAAAACTTGCTGTAGGGTCTGGAACAGAATCATTTTTTAAAATTACATCGGGACTTGCTGATATGGAACCTGCATGCGGTTCTCCTGTATCACCTACAAAATCGCGAAGGTATAAATCTGGTGGAAATTCCATTTTCTTGGTTATAAACTTCTCTAGATCCGGCATATAAATTGACAATGGATTAACAGAACCTACATTTTGAATCAGTTGCGTTCCATAACTCGAATCTCTTAATATTTCTCTAATCTGCAAAGGGCTAAACTTATATCCATGCTCAGCAAATACCATAGCCTGCATGTTCATTACTGCCCCTGCAATAATTGCAGCTGCCCCTGAAGTACCACCAAATGTATTCGTGTATGCATCGGTAGCTCCTAAGGTATCGGATGATAAAGTTGTAATATTTTCACCCCAGGCATAACAATCAACCCTTTCCCCTCTTGGTGCCCATGGCATTATTTCATGTGTATCTTCATAAGTTGGTGCTACACTTAAAGCAGATTGCGATGCTGATACGATAATTGCTCCCGAATCTTTAAAGCTCGAACTTGCCGGGTTTAAAATTTCCTGGAACATAACAGTGAAATCATCAAAATTCACTGAAGTTGTTGTATCATCACCATTCCCTCCCGGTTCAATTACAACTATTCCTAAGGCTGTTGCTAAACGAATTGCATCAAATTCAGCTTGTGTTGTTTCTATGGGTACTTTACACGGTATACCTTGATAATCTTCTTCATTAGTAGCCTGAATTAATAAAACATCTCCAAAATTCAAATGCTTTAAACTTTCGAGAATTTCTGCGGCAGGGCCAACTAATGGATCATAAGCTATGGTTTTAACACTATCAGGCTTTGGAGCAATACCTACACAACCTGTGGTATTATCTTCGGCACAAACAACACCCAAAACGGCTGTGCCATGTTCACGTCCGGCATCATCAGTTGTTCCATATACACAAGTAGCCAAATGCCCTGCAAGATCTTCATGATCAAGAGTCCAACCGGTTTCAATATCAATAAATTTGATCCCTGAACCATCACTTCCTGCAGGAGGAGTCGTATAATCCCAAATCGTTTTTGCCCCTATTCCCTCGGGAGCCTCATTCAAATAATTTTGATTTGGCCCGGCTTCCGGATTATTATTATATGAAACCGTTGGTGCAATCCTTCTTTCTTCAACTTGTATTTCCAGTATATTATCCCAATCAGATAAATCCTCAAAAATATCTGTTGATCTGGATTCTACTGGACATAACACTTTATAATAGCTAAAGAAATTACCTTCCACGTATGTTGGATCCATTTTTTTAGCTTTTTTAATCCAGCTTACCAGTAATTTGGGGTCAATATTTGAAAAAAGTGGTTTGATTTCAATTCCGGGATATTTCTTCTCCATTAATTTCCACGGGCCGACCTTATACTCTTGAATATAATTAGATACTTTTTCATGATAAGGTAATCGTACATTCTCATTAAATTGAAGTACAATGGATGTTCTGAAATCTGGTTTCTTTAATCTTGAAACAGGATCAATTTTCTTTTTAACTGAAACTGCTCGTTTTTTAGTTGCCATATTTTAAATTTTAAGGGTTAATAAAATGATTAAGGTATACTAATTATCTATCTGTTTATTTATTTTCAAGTGCTTCTAAGCGATCCATCACCTCTTTGAGTTGCTTTTTCAAATCATTATTTTCTTCGATGAGTTCCTGAATTGCTTTGATGGCTATAATTTGAGCGTTATATGGATCGAGTTGTAAAATTTCTTCTTCATCTCCATCGATATATTCACCACTACCCATAACAGATTCCGGAAATACTTTTTGATACTCCTGTGCAATAAAATTATAATAGTACTGGTCTTTAATGGATGGATGTTTTTCTCTCCATAAATCAGTGTATTTAAATTTTACAGGACGTAGATTCATGATCATTTCGGTAGCATTGGTAATATCTGTTATATCTGTTTTGGTTCTTCTATCAGAAATTGCAACCCAATCACCTGCAGTAGTTTTTTTGGCCGTGCCATTAACTTCTAGGTTTGCATTAATACGAAATAATTGACTACTCGCTGATGAGTTAAACTCTCCATAAACTAAGGAACTTGTTCTGGAAGTAGTTTCATTTGTTCTAATTTGATTATCAATAAAAAGTTTATCACTCCCTGTCTCAAAGAACCCTGCCGATGTGCCTAGAAATAGATTATTACTTCCAATTGTATTATATACACCTGCATTATAACCTATATATACATTATTATCACCGGACAAATTACTATGACCTGCATTATATCCAATAAATGTAAGATAACTCCCTGAATTATTATCATAACCTGCTTCATATCCAATAAATGTATTATTTCTACCCTCATACTCCTCATAACCTGCCTTATAGCCAATATATACATTAAATCTTGGAGGATTAAACTCATTTATAGGATCACTACCTAATCCTGCTCCATGACCTATATAGACATTACTTCGACCTGTTTTATTATTATAGGCACTTTGATCACCTATATAAATATTGTTATTACCATCTTGTGTAGGTCCTTCTATTTGGCCCTGGTTTTTGTATCCTGCCTGATGTCCAATAAACACATTTTTACTTCCTTTATAGGTATTCCATCCTGCCTGATATCCAATGAATGCATTGTTATTTCCTGTTTCGTTAGAATAACCTGCCTGATATCCTATAAATGCATTATTTAATCCTGACAGATTTTTATGCCCTGCACGAAATCCTATAAAAGCATTATAATCGCCTCCTGTATTTGCTTTTCCACTACCATTTCCCAAGAAAATATTTTGTTCTCCTTCACTATTATAAAAACCAGAACTATCACCAAGAAAAACATTATTTGAGCCACTTGAATTGGAGTATCCTGCAACATGTCCAAGGAATGTATTATTATCTCCAATGGAATTGGTATATCCACTATTGTATCCAAGAAAAACATTATTTGATCCATCCTGGTTACTAAGACCACTTTCATAACCTATAAATGAATTATATAAACCATTGGTATTATTTTGACCACTTTCGTGACCAATAAAATAATTTGCTTTGGTCATATCCATAAATTTCCTGGCTACTCCTTTTGAAGGAGTCCGACCACTAACAGCAAATCCTCCAATCTTACCTTTTGAGTCCTCTGTTATATAAACCCTCGTACTATCTCGAGTAACTCTTAAATAATCGTTTGTAGTTCCTTTTGAAGGCGTACGACCGCTCACTGCAAAACCTCCAATTTTTCCTTTAACTACTGATGTGTCATTCACATATATCCTGGTACTATCTGGTGTTATCACTAAATAATCATTAAAAGCTCCCAGTTTAGAAGGTGTACGACCACTTACTGCAAAACCTCCAATTTTTCCTTTCGAATTAATGGTATCGCTTACATAAATCCTGGTGCTATCCATGGTAACCTTAAGAATATCAACATCACCAGCTTTAGAAGGCGTTCTTCCACTCACCGCAAAACCTCCAATTTTTCCTTTTGCCTCAGAATTAACATAGATTTTAACTCCATCGGGATAAACTGCAAATACAGTATCATTACTAGCATTAATTACCTGGAATAATGCTTCACTTCCAGCTGAGGTAGCTTTAACTTCTAAATTACTAACCGGCTCACTGGAGCCTATTCCAATTTTTCCTTCGTTATAATACATGGTATTACCATCGATAACCCACTTACTACTATCATATGGCAATATAACATTGTTACCATTACTAATAAATAAAGTATCACCCGACATTGTTAATTCTTGTTCATCGGTGTTATTCCCAGTATAGGCTGATAATGGAATAGGTGTAGCTGTTGGATTATTCGTTATGGTTAAAATATCGTCAGTTAAGTTGAGATCTTGTATTTCGTTTGTTATATCAGCATCTGCATCATCTACATTTTCTGTTTTAAACGCATAATGAGCATATGGGACTGAAAATAATTGAAAAGTACCCATATTAACAAAATCGTCTCCAGCATCTATTTCAATTTTAATGAATTTTTCTCCTGCTCCCCAATCTATTGCAGAAAAATCGCCTGAAGGATCCGTACCATTTCCTACCAATAATTTGATTTGACCTAAATCTGAGGTTGTTACAGCATGTGATTCAGAATAAATTCCAACTTCACTTGTTGATGTTTCAAGAATATAAATTTTTACACCAATGGTTTGGTTTGAAATTAACTCTCCGGAATTATCTCTAATTACAGCCTGGTAATTAAAATTCCCTGTTGATTGCGCAAATGCTTCTAATGACAATGCAAACAATACAATACTAATAAAGAACGTTATCTTTCTCATAATTAAATTTTTAAAATAAAAAGTAAGATAACGTTTTCTATACTAATAATCAAGTTGAATTATTTAACGTATTCTTTTTAATCATAAAAAATCCTTTTCTATTCTTTATGAATCATATTCTCAATTTCCATCATTCGCTGCTTAAGTTGTTCTATCTCTACATTCTGACTTTGAATAATTTGATCTTGATTTTTTATTTTTGCATTTAATTGTTCAATATAAATATGTGCTTTTTCTAATTCTTCGAGCATTTGTTCTCTTCGTTCAGAAATATCATAACCTCCCTTTTTCTTAATTTCATTAGCACCAGTAAGAGCTGGCAAATGTTTATTTTTCCACATAAAATCTGAATGATCCTCAATTGACTCAAGCTTATAATCTGATTCAAAAACAAAATCTGAAAGAGTTGTTCCATCATCGATAAAACTTCCATTTGTTACACGAATATTCCCATCTTTAACCTCAAGCTTTTCAATTGGTGCTATAGTTCCTATTCCAACCGATGCATTAAATCCTAAAATATCACTTTCAAAATTTCCCCAAATCAGAGCCTGTGTTGAATCTACTCTTGAATTCTCAATATATAATCTATAAGAAGCTGTTTCTTTATATCCTGCCAAATGACCAATAAATATACTTGAATCACCATTAACATTATTATATCCGGCACCAAGTCCCAGGAAAACATTCCCATTTCCATGCGTATTATTTGCTCCCACAAAATCTCCCAAGAACACATTCCTATTACCTTCAACATTATATGCTCCAGAAGCTCTACCTACAAAGGTATTTCTACTCCCAATAGTATTTGCTTCGCCAGACCATGTTCCTACAAAAACATTCCCTGTTCCAGAAGAATTATAGTTTCCAGCTTCAACCCCAATGAATGTATTATGCCCACCAGATTCGTTAAATACTCCTGCTGAATCTCCAATAAACATATTATAATTATCGGATCCTATTAAATTGATCCTTCCTGCAATGTGCACATCTGCATTAAATCGAAGAAAGTTATTTCCAAAATCTCCATATATTAAAGCATTGGCACTATCTGCACTAGAATTTTCGATATATAACTTGTTTGACCCCATCTCGAAATAACCTGCTTCTCTTCCCAAGAAAACATTATAGCTTCCTGTTGTATCGCTATGTCCTGCACCAGGACCAATAGATACATTATATGATCCTTCTTTGTTATTGTGACCCGCTGCTGCTCCAATAAACACATTTTCAGAACCTGTCACATTCATATTCCCACTATGTATTCCTAAAAATGTATTTCGAATTCCTTCTGTATTATGATATCCTGTAACACCACCAATCATAGTATTCTGGATACCTTTTGTATTGCTATGACCTGATTCGTTCCCAATAAAAATATTTTCATATCCTCCTGTATTCCAATATCCGCTATAATTTCCTATAAATATATTAGTACTTGATGTATCATTATTCAAGCCTGCTGACATCCCCATAAAAATATTATCAACACCTTTGGTATTACTATATCCTGCAGTACGTCCGATGAATATATTTTGATCTCCAATAGTATTGTGATAGCCGGAAAAATTCCCCATAAAAACATTAAACTTACCTTCGGTATTATAATATCCTGTTGCTGTTCCTATAAAGATATTACGATTCCCTCCAATATTATTATATCCTGCCCAGTTCCCAATGGCAATGTTTTGATAACCTGTTGTATTACTTAATCCAACTTGTGTTCCTAAGAATACATTATTTTTACCAGTAGCATTAAAATACCCTGTAGAATCACCAATAAAAAGATTATTGTATCCATTCTGGTTTGAATAACCTGAAGCATAGCCTAAAAATATGTTCCTAACTCCTTCTGTATTTGAATATCCAGAATTATATCCAATAAAGGTATTATAAAGTCCTGTAGTATTATTGACACCTGCATCGTGACCAATGAAATAATTGTTTTTGGTTAAGTTCATTAAACTTGAAGTTGTTTGCTTTGAAGGCGTTCGTCCACTTACCGCAAAACCTCCAATTTTACTTTTATTATCAGTAGGTTCGTTCACATAAACTCTTGTGCTATCTGGAGTAACAACAAGATATTCTTCTTCAATATCTTTACTTGGCGTTCGCCCACTCACCGCAAAACCTCCCACTTTACCTTTTGCTGTTTCATTTACATAAACAGCAGCACCATCGGGAAAAACAGCAAATACTACATTCCCATCGTGATCCTTTACCACAAAAAGAGTATCGGTATCGGGGCTATAAATATTTTGACTCCCCAACTGATTAGCTGAGTTTGCATACAAAGCATAAGGCACAGAAAGTAACTGCACTGATCCAAGGTTAGAAAAACTACTACCTCCTGTATCGTCAATCTCTATTTTTAAAGATTTTGTTCCTGTGCCCCAATTTATTAAACTAAAATCGGATGTAGGAGAATCCCCTTCTCCCACTTTTATATTTACAATACCATATGCGTTGGTAGTTACTGAATGCTCTTCAGTATATATGGTAGAACTTCCATCTATTATACTTACTCTAAGCTTTATACTTTGGTTAGTTATCAATTCATCTGTATTATCGCGAATTACTGCCTGGTAATTAAACTTTGAAGGTGCTTGTCCAGATACTGATATCCAAAACACAAGCACTAAAAAGATTAAAATTATTCTTTTGATCATAACATCATGACTTTATCTGGTTATTAATCTTTAATTTCTTCTAATTGTTTTCTAAATTCTTCTATAACTAGCTTTAATTCATCAATTTGTTGTTGCTGAGATTCAATTATTGTTTGCTGTTGCTTAAGAGCTTCTACAAACAATGCGGGGAAACGAGAGTAATTAATTCCATAATATCCATCGTATGGATTAATAAAAACTGCTTCAGGAAATATTTCTAATACTTCCTGAGCAATTAAACCGGCATCTGTTTTAGAATCATTTTCAGAATTCCAATTAAATGTATACCCATTTAATTGAAGCACCTTGTTTAATCCTTCAGATATTGGTTTGATATTCTTTTTTAATCTTCTGTCAGAAGTTTGAGTAGTTAAAGTTCCGTTACTGGTTATACTTAAATCATTGGCAAAAGCTCCTGTTTCAACCTGTCTAAATCGAACAATTCCATAGACATTTAAAGAGTCAATTACATCAATCTTTCCACCGAAATATACATCAGGATTAATTACATCGCCTCCATCCGGGGAATCTAAAAAATAAAAAGTGTTGTTTTTATATCCAATAAAATCTTCTGAAATTCCAGGATGACCAAATGTCATATAGTTACCTTCTGCTATAAAATCAGAATCTGGGCCAAAACTATTTAAGAATTTAATTCCATCAACCTGGATTGGCTTACTATTTATTATAGAACCACTAATTTTTAAGTCTCCATTAATATCTAACGCAGATGTAGGGTGTGTTCCTATCCCTACCTGACCATTCAATCTAATGATATTACTATAAAAATTGCCCCAAACTAAAGTATTTGTTGAGTCTGTATCAGCAATATCGATGTATAATTTCCCAGACTCTTCTTCACTAAAACCAGCATAATTGCCTATAAAAACATTATTCCACCCCTCCGTATTATTAAATCCAGCGCGATTTCCAAGATAAACATTTCTACTACCTGAAATATTATTCCAACCCGTTTGATCACCTAAAAAAACATTATAATCTCCTGTTTCATTTTTATTTCCGCACCAATCTCCTATAAATGTATTTGCACGTCCTGTTGTATTATTTTCTCCTGCAGTAGGGCCAATAATAACATTAGCATTACCAGAAGTATTTGCAAAACCTACACGATCACCAATAAATATGTTATATCTACCTTCGTTGTTAAAATAACCTGCTGAGTCTCCAATAAAAACATTCTTAAAACCTGAGATATTCGAAAAACCAGCGTTATTACCAATAAATACATTATTATCTCCTGTTTTGTTTGTAAATCCTGACTGATAACCTAAAAATAAATTACGACTTCCTTCGGTATTGGCAAATCCGGACTTATTACCTATAAATATATTATTATCAGCTGAGGTATTGCTGCAACCAGAACTATCACCAAAGAATATGTTATTAGATCCAATTTCATTTTTATAACCGGAATATGAACCAATGAATATATTCTTATATCCTTCTGTATTATACCAACCAGAACGGTTTCCTACAAAAATATTTTCATGACCTGAAGTATTGCTCCTTCCACTCCAGTTCCCTAAAAATACATTATAATAACCTGTAGTGTTTAATTCTCCAGAAGTTGCACCAATAATTACGTTTCCTCCTCCTGTAGTATTTGAATGCCCTGCTTTATCTCCAACAAACACATTATATCTGCCACTTAGATTCCCAAATCCACTTTCAGTACCTATAAATATATTTCTATAACCTGAAGTATTTTGTTTACCTGTCTTATTACCAATGAATATATTACTGCCTCCACTCTCATTGTAAAAACCAGCTGAGTCACCTATAAAAATATTATTGTATCCATTATAATTTGTAAATCCAGCATAATAACCTAAGAAAGTATTATATAAACCAACATCTGTATTTACTCCAGCTTCATGACCAATAAAATAATTTTCTTTCGTTAGGTTCATTAAGCTTGACATTATTCCCTTTGATGGTGTTCTGCCGCTGACAGCAAAGCCCCCGATTTTACCTTTTGTTTCTGTGACTTCATTAATATACACTCTTGTACTATCTGGAGTAACAACAAGATATTCTTCTTCAATATTTTTACTTGGCGTTCGTCCGCTCACAGCAAAGCCTCCTATTTTACCTTTTGCTGTTTCATTTACATAAACAGCAGCACCATCAGGGAAAACTGCAAAAACAACATTTTCGTCGTGGTCTTTCACAACAAAAAGAGTATCAGAATCGGGGCTATAAATATTTTGACTCCCTAGCTGGTTTGCTGAATTTGCATACAAGGCATAAGGTACAGAAAGTAACTGAACTGTTCCTAAATTGGAAAAACTACTTCCTCCAGTTTCATCAATTTCTATTTTCAATGATTTTGTCCCAGCACCCCAATCTATTAAACAAAAATCGGATGTAGGAGAATCTCCTTCTCCTATCTTAATATTTACAATACCATGTGCATTGGTAGTTATAGAATGCTCTTCAGTATAGATGGTAGAACTTCCATCTATTATACTGACTCTAAGTTTTATACTTTGATTAGTTATCAGTTCACCTGAGTTATTTCGAATTACTGCCTGATAATTAAATTTAGAAGGTGCCTGCCCGAATGTTGAAGTATGTATAATGATTACTATCAACAAAATAAAAACTTTTCTTACCATAATTTTTCGATTCATATTATTATTTTGTCCTGATCTCTTGAAGTAACTTTTCAATTTCTGTTAGTCTTTGTTCCAGAATTGAAACTTTGCTTTTATACTCTTCAATAATTTTTTGCTGATCTTGTATTGCTTTAATCATTGGAGTCATAAGTTTACTATATTGAACTGTTTCTATTTCTCCAGCCTTGTTATAACTAACAAACAATGGATTTACAGTTTCTACTTCCTCTGCAATGAAACCATACTGCTTTATTCCTTTTTCATCATTCTTATAAGAGAAGTTTACAGGTCTTAACCGATAAAGCCAATCAACATTTTCCATATCTATAATCTGTTTTTTGTATCGTTTGGCTGACTGCACAGTACCTAATTGGCCTTCACTATTGATATATAAACTAACACTTGCTCCTATATCATCTCCATAAATATCAGGAAAATACACTTCACCATTCTTTTTAACCATCATCGCATTATTTCTAAAACCCTCCCCAGCTCCATTTCCAATAATAAATATTGGATCTTCCCATTCAAATGAATTCGTTAAAGAAGTTGACAGAGTATCATTATAATGCCCTACAACAAATGAACTATATGCTTTAGCGATTGTATTTTCTCCAATTGCTGTGGAAAGATCTCCTAAGGCTATTGCATTCAATCCTGCAGATAATGAAGCCCCTCCACTAGCAACAGTATAAAAGCCCATCGCTGTTGATGCTACACCACTAGCTATTGTACTGTTACCCATTGCTGTAGAACTACTCACATCTGCAGTAGTATTATATCCCATAGCCACTGAATAACTTTCGTTGGCTGTGGTATTACGCCCCATTGCTACAGAAGCAAATCCATTTGCGGCTGTTTCACATCCCATGGCGATAGCATATGTCGAATCTGCAGTTGTTCCAAATCCCATGGCAGTAGAAGCATATCCACTAGCTGTAGTTTGAAACCCCATGGCAATAGCATATGTTGAATCTGCTAGGGTTTCATACCCAAGTGCTGTTGAATTATTTCCAAGCGCTTGTGTTAAGGCCCCCATGGCTGTGGAATTATTACCATTTGCTGTTGTACTCCAGCCCATAGCTGTAGAATTCATCCCTCCTGCTATTGTTTGAGCTCCTATTGCTGTTGAATAGGCTTTACTTGCAACAGATTGTTTTCCTATTGCTGTTGAATAAGATCCACTTGCAACGGTGCCTTCACCCATTGCTGTTGAGGCAATACCACTTGCAGTTGTTACATGCCCTATGGCTGTTGAATAAAGTTCACTTGCTTTGGTTCTAACTCCTATTGCAGTACAAAATTTACCAGAGGCAGTATCCTGTGTACCAAAAGCAAAAGCTCCATTATCGCTGGCTACGCTTCCCATACCAAAAGCATATGCATAATTACCGCTAGCTTTTGTTGGATTTGTGGTATACCCTTCACTATCAAGACCTGTTGACCCTAATGCAAAACTAAATACTCCTTCTGTAACAGCACCTGAACCTATTGCATATGAACCGGTACCAATACTGGATGTATTGGCATTATTTCCAAAAGCATAAGATTCTCTTCCCTCAGCATTTGCATTATTACCTATTGCTGTAGAATTTAATCCTTTAGCCCTTGTCATATATCCAAATGCCTGTGAATAATTACCAATAGCCTTTGATTCAAATCCTGTTGCCATAGAATTAGTCCCTATACTATCAGGACTTTCAATTAATACTCTGCCTGTTAAAAAAGCCTCCTTGTTAGGATACCATACTATGCGTGCTTCACTGGGATTTATTATCTCGGCTTCGCTGCTTCCTGATACATTAAAATAATCTGTTTCTGTGCCTTTCGAAGGTGTTCGTCCACTCACTGCAAATCCACCTATTTTACCTTTCGATGTTATGGTATCGTTCACATAAATTCGTGCGCTATCAGGAGTTATAACCAAATAATCATTGATTCCAGATGATTTACTTGGCGTTCGACCACTTACTGCAAATCCTCCTATTTTACCTTTTGAATTAATAGTATCGCTCACATAAATCCTTGTGCTATCCAGAGTAACTTTTAAAATATCAACATCTCCTGCTTTTGATGGTGTTCGACCACTCACCGCAAATCCTCCTATTTTACCTTTGGCTGTTTCATTTACATATATTGCTGCACCATCTGGAAAAACAGCAAATACAACATTCCCATCATAATCCTTTACAACAAAAAGAGTATCTGAATTTGGACTATAAATATTCTGACTTCCTAATTGATTGGCTGAATTTGCATGCAGAGCATATGGCACAGAAAGTAACTGAACTTTACCTAAACTAGTAAAACTACTCCCTCCTTTCTCATCTATTTCAATATTTAAAGATTTTGTCCCAGTCCCCCAATCTATTAAATCAAAATCTGATGTTGGAGAATCTCCTTCTCCAACCTTAATATTGACAATACCATATAAATTAGTTGTTACAGAATGCTCTTCAGTATAAATTGTCAAGCCTTCATTTATTATACTAACTTTAAGTTTAATATTTTGATTAGTTATTAACTCATCGGAATTGTCTCGAATAACTGCTTGATAATTAAACTTTGAAGGGGCTTGAGCCTGAATAATTGCAGTAAATATTATTAAGAATAGAACGTTAAGTAAAACTCTTTTCATAACTGAATAATTTTAATTATACATTAAATAGCACTTGCAAAAAAGCTGGAAGAGAATAATTGGTCGAAATTTCAATAATACTATAACGTATTGTTATTCTTTTATTTATTTATTCAAGTTAATAAATACAATAAGGCAAGTCAATTTTTCAATCATTATTTCCATTAAATGATTTTTAATTAGAACAATTTTAAATATTAACCGTTAAAATGAAAAAATGCATAATTTTTGATTGAAAATGATAAATTTATGAGATATTGAATTATTTAGTAAATTTGGATAGAATTCATAGAGAGCCAAACATTGAAAAATAAAATGAAAAACACAATATTAATAACACTGCTACTTTTTTCTTTTAGTACCATATTTGGTCAGGTTCCTGGCGAAAAGAAATGGAAAGAAAATATTGTTAAGAATCAAATTGAAACTCAGGTTCAATGGAATCATAAATACGAAAAAGATAAACCCAAAAGACAGGGATATAAAAACTATACCAAGCAGTTTGATCATAATGGCAATGTCATTGAAGAAATTTATTATCAATCAGGAAATGTAGATCAAAAGTTAAGCTACAAATATGATGATAATGAAAACAAGGTTGAGTATGTAAATTACCAGGGAGATGAAACAAAAGTAATGTTTAAGCAAAATATTACTTATGATAATTCAACTCGAAAAATCAGAGAAGAAAGATATGATGGTACGGATTATCAAATCATAAAATACAATTACAAGAATAATAAGCTAGCTGAAATTATTCGATCTGATGTATATGGTAATGTGGAACATAAAAGAGTATTTAACTATGAAGATAATACTTGTACAATATCTATTTTAGACGATAAATCAAACAATATTGGTAAGATCATTAATAAATATGACCAAAACGATAACATCATAGAAACAACTGAATATGATGTTGATGGTAAAATTAAAGAACAATATTTTTACCAGTTTGACGGGAATAATGTTATTGAAAAAAAGAAATTTGTTCTTGGTAAATTCAGATATAAAGATGAATATCAATACGATTCTAAAGGAAATTTAATTAAGGTTATAAAAGAAGAACCTGAAGGAAAAGTGTTTGTAAATAACATTTATAAATACGATTCTAAAGGAAATTTAATTGAAGAGGAATGGTATGACAATAATCCAAATGAAAACTCTAAGAAAACATATTATTATAATGATAAAGATGTTTTAGAAAGAGTAGACGTTTATTATGCTCTTTATCGATATAAAATACAATACAGATACGAATATACTTACTACTAAAAAAAAGCCCACTTAATGAGCGGGCTTTTTTTAATCATATTTATTTAGATCCAAATCCTTTTGCCTTGACCCGGGAATTACTTCAACAAGCTCCACCTCAAATAAAGTTGAAGTATATGGAGGAATGATACCTGTCGATGAACCCGTTTCTCCAAATCCAATCTGAGAAGGAATAATGAATAAGGCTTTTTCTCCTTCAACCATTCTTCCAATGGCTTCTTCCATTCCTTCAATAACCTGCCATTTCCTTCCGTATACAAACTGAAATGGCGAATTACGTCGTTTGGTTGAATCGAAGAATTTTCCATTTAAAAATTTCCCTTCATAATGTACAGTAACAGTGTCGCCAACATAAACCTTATCTCCAGTACCTTCATTTAAAGTAATATGATAAAGTCCAGATTCTGTAGGTTTAATTTCGACTTTCTGCTGATCAATAAACTGACGAAGAATAACCTTTTCGTAATCACCAAAATCTTCAATCCAATGTAAAAATGCTTCTTTTTCCATATAGTACTCCTGTTCAGTTTGAATATCTACTATATCAATGTCAACAATCATTGGATCATTTTCCGCAATAAATTCAGGTAAAGTTGTTTCTAAAGTTTTTGTAAAAAAGTCTTTAGCAGATATAATAAAAGAAGCCATCTCTTCTTCGGCTAACATAAGAAAGCATTCGTCAATAGCTCCAACAAATGAAGGTTCTGTTATTTGAAGTTTTCTACGGCCTTCAAAAAATACCGAATCATTCATTGTTTTATAAGCAATGTCTGCTGTAATATAATCTCCTGGTTTTGCTTTTTCTAAGCTTTCACCAAATTTAATTAGTTTATAATAAATACCTGATTTCGTTTTTTTATATCCCGGATATTCCGAGAAAAAGTTACAAGAGTTAAATGTAAATACAAGAATTACAAATAATAGGTAATTTTTTTTAATCATTGTTTAATATAAATTTATTCTTCGATTTTTAATATTTCAATATCGTAAATTATAGAAGCCCTGGCTGGAATTCTATTTTCGTCACCAATTAATCCATGAGCTAAATGCGGAGGTAAAATAAAACATGCCTTACTCCCTTTCTTCAGTAATAAAACACCCTCTTCTAAGCCAGATTCAACACCTCCTCGTCCTACTACAAAACTTTTCGCTCCTGATTCATCCGACGAATAACACAAAGAACCATCCAATAAGCTAACTCTATAATTATACGTTATTTCATCGTTTCTCTTAACCTGAGCACCAACTCCCTCCTCATAAATCATATACCATAGGCCCGATTCAGAAACACTCATATTCCACCCTCTCCGATCCACATAACTTTTGATTAATTCAGCATCTTTTTCAATAAGTAACTTATTAACCTCTTCGAGTGATTTTTTTGAATGCTTAATAACAGGCTTATGCTCAGTACCCTTTTCTCGATTACAAGAAAAGAAAATTATACAAAAGATCAAAATAAAAGTTCTTAACATCTTATCCTACTTTGCATTATTCAGTTCGCTCTTATATTTAACTAATAACTCTCTGAAGGTTCTTAAGGTCTGTTCATAAGTATCATTAGAGTGTCCCCCCGATGCGTTCTTATGACCTCCTCCGTGAAAATGTTCCTCAGCAAACTTATTCGCAGGAAATTCACCTTTCGACCTGAATGAAATCTTTATGTTCTTATCTTTTTCAATAAAAATAGCAGAGAATTTTATTCCTTTTATTGATAATGGATAGTTAACAAACCCCTCTGTATCGCCCGATGTAAAATTAAATTCTTTTAGTTCATTCTTCGTTAAAGCTATCAATGCTGCATTATATTCGGGGAAAACTTCCATTTTCTTGTATAAAGAATATCCTAATAATCGCATTCGATCCGCTGAAAAATTATCGTATATCTTCCCAAAAATCTTATCCTTTTCTACTCCCTTTTCTATGAGCTTAGATACTACAGCATATGTATATGGATTTGAGGAATTATAATTGAACGACCCAGTATCCGTCATAATCCCCGTATATAAACACTCGGCAATTGTTTGATCAATTAATTCAGCATCACATAAACTATCTATAATATGAAATACTAATTCGGCAGTTGAACTATATTGTGTATTCGAGATTACAATATCAGCAAATTTTCCCGGATCAGGATGATGATCAATCAGGACTTTTTCAGCTTCTGCTTCCAATAAGTATTTCTCCAAGCCTTCTGTTCTATCTACATCATTAAAATCTAATGAAAATATGGCATCTGCTTTTTCTATGGCATTTAAAACGGTGCCATTATTCCGTTTATATACTACTACCTGATCATTACCCGGAAGCCAATGTAAAAACTCCGGATAGTCATTTGGAGTAACAATAATAGGTTGTTTACCTTTCTTAATTAAATAATGATATAATGCTAAAGAAGAGCCCATAGCATCACCATCTGGATTATAATGTGTTATAATTAAAGGACTTTTTGTTTGAACAATTAATTGTTTTAAACGCTCTATATTTATTTCTGAGATTGGTATCACTTTTATTATTTGCTTAAAAAATTCTTAAATATCAAAGATAAAATAATCCATTCAGAATTGACGTTAATACTGATTTTTTTATAACTTAGAATACAAAATAAAATTAAAGATTATGCCATTAGGATACACTTTTGCAATGATAAAGCCATCGGCTTGTAGAAAAAACCACGTAGGTCCAATCTTAGCTATGATAAATCAAGCGGGATTTAGAATTTCAGCTATTAGATCAACAAAACTAACAAAACAAGAAGCTGAAACTTTTTATGAAATGCATAAAAGCAAACCATTTTTTAATGATTTATGCGAATTTATGAGTTCAGGACCTATCATTGCTTTATTGCTCGAAAAGGAAAATGCTATTGAAGATTTTAGAAAATTAATAGGTAATACTAATCCTGATATTGCCGAGGAAGGAACCATACGAAAAATGTTTGCAGAATCATTGCAAAAAAATGCAGTACATGGATCCGATACGGTAGAAAACATGAATAGAGAAGCTGATTTCTTTTTTAATCAAAGAGAAAGATATTAATAATACATAATCCATAAATCAATTGGAAGATTATAAATACAAAATAATTGCTGAAAAAGATTTAATTATTGAAGTCTACCAGGGAGAAATTACGCTTGATTTTTTATTGGAATGCATGGATAAAGAATACAACGATCCAAAATATGTAGACTTAAAATATGGATTATGCGATCTTAGAAATACAACTTTGAAGCTTTCAGAATCTGAAATAATAGAACAGGTGAAGTATGCCAGGAAACATGATAAAAACCCAAGAATTAATTGGGCTACACTCACCACAAAACCTCACGAAACAGCTATGGCAATGATTTATGAGATTCATTCTTCGAAAATACACAAATATATGATTTTCTCCACGCTAGAAAATGCAGCAAACTATTTAGGAATTAAGATCTTAGAGACAGATTTAGAATTCTAGTTTATTTCAAGATTATTTCATCGATTACATTACTGCCAACCTTGTCATTCAAGGCTTTTTTTAATCCATCGCGAAGCATAAATAATTCATTTCGAATAACTGATGAATTAAGATGTACAAATAACTTTCGATCTTTAATATAAATGTTATTTGTTGATTTAGCTATAGTTTTCCCAACGACCTCGTCCCAAGATTTAATTAACTGAACTTCTTTTAACTTATCATCAATTTTAAGAGCTTTCAAATACTCTTTTATGACATCATCAATTTTTTGGGTATTCTTCTTCCTCATATCAGTTCAATTAATCTACTTTTTAACTTGAATCTCATTGGTAGATCCAATCTCAAAAATATGGTGAGGGATATCAATTCCAGACAAAGTATTTTCAAGCCTTTCCTGATTTGTATCCGTAATAAAAATCTGTCCAAAATGGTGCTCTGCTACCAATTCAATAATCTGACGAACTCTTGTTCTATCAAACTTATCGAAAATATCATCTAATAAAAGAATTGGTTTTAACCCACTTAGTTCCTTGATAAAATCAAACTGGGCTAACTTTAATGATACTAAATACGTTTTTTGTTGACCTTGCGATCCTGCTTTTTTGATTGGATAATTTTCTAGCGTTAATATTAAATCATCTTTATGAATTCCAACAGTTGTATGTTGTACAATTCGATCTTTATCTAAAGCATTTCTCAGGATATCACGAAAATCACCTTCGTGCAACTGAGAATCATACACCAGTTGAACCTGCTCTTTATTTCCTGAAATTCTGGTATAATACTCCTGGAATATAGGAATCAGTTCTTCAACAAATTTTACTCTTGTTTTATATACTTTTTCACCTAAAGCTATTAATTGCTCATCCCAAATATCAATAGTATCCTGATCGAAAGTTCTGTTTTGGTAAAAATCTTTTAGCAGTTTATTTCGTTGTACCAAAGCTCTGTTATACTTTATCAGGTTGTCAAGATAAATTTTATCGTACTGAGAAATTACACTATCCATGTATTTTCTACGTTCATCACTCCCCTCTAAAATTAGGCTGTTATCTAATGGAGAAATCATGACTACCGGTAATAAACCAATATGTTCTGAAAGCTTCTGGTATTCCTTTTTATTCCGTTTAAACTGCTTTTTCTTATTTCGCTTTAATCCGCAATAAATATTTTCGTGTTTTTCTTTTAAAAGATAGTCGCCCTGTAAAACAAAAAAATCCTCATCGTACTTTATATTCTGACTATCGATAGGATTCAAATAACTTTTACACATCGATAAATAATATACCGCATCTAATAAATTAGTTTTACCAACTCCATTTTGCCCAATAAAACAGTTTATCTTAGATGAAAAACTTAATTCAATCTGACTATAATTTTTAAAATTTATTAATGATAATTCTTGCAGATACATTTCAATCATTTATTATTGTGCAAAGATTCTTAATATTCTAATAAATAAAAAACATAGCAATCATTAAATATCAATTTTTATAAACAAAATATTTTAAAAATTAGTCAAAAGAATTACATTTGCGTTTCAAATGTTTTAAGCATAATATTTTAATTATATAAACGATGAGTAGTAAAAAGAAAGAAACACATCAAGATCAGTTTGAATCAGTAGAGAATGCTTTAAGTAAAACCGAACATTACATTGAAGAAAATCAGAAAAGCTTAACCATTATTGTAGCTGCAATAATTATTATTGTTGGTGGATACTTAGGGTATAAAAGATTTGTGATGACACCAAAAGAGAATGAAGCCAAAGCTCAAATGTGGATGGCCGAACAATATTTTGCACGCGATTCATTTAATCTTGCTTTAAATGGTGATGGTAATTATCTTGGTTTTCTTGATATCATTGATGAATATAGCATTACAAAATCAGCAAACTTAGCATATTATTATAGTGGAATCAGCTATTTACATTTAGGTGATTTTGAAAATGCAATAGAGTATTTAAAGCAATTCGAATCGGATGATCAAATGGTTGCTCCTGTTGCTTATGGTGCAATTGGCGATGCTTATTCAGAATTAGGAAATAACGACGATGCTTTAATGTTTTATAATAAAGCGGTAAACACATCAGAAAATAATTTCACTACTCCTATTTATCTTATGAAAGTTGCTTTCATTCAAAAACAAAATGGAGAGTATAAAAAAGCATTAGATACTTATCAAAGAATTGAAAAAGATTTCCCTAACACATCGGAAGGTCGACAAGTATCTAAGTATATAGCTCAAGTTGAAGCTTTAATTAAAGAATAAATTATATTTTAATATCATAGATTAAAATCCTGAGAAATCAGGATTTTTTTATTTCTATAACTTAACTTTGAAAAAAATAAAATACATATATCATGGCTACAAATTTAAAGAACTTATCAGATTACGATGTAAAATCAGTGCCATCGGCAAGTGAAATGAAATTTGGTATTGTTACTGCTGAATGGAATCGCGAAATTACAGATGCCCTTTTAAAAGGTGCTTTTGATACTTTAATTAAACACGGAGCAAAAGAAGAAAATATCTTAATGAAATATGTTCCGGGAACAGTAGAACTTACTCTTGGTGGACAATTTATGGCAGAATACGCCGACTTAGATGCTATTATTTGCTTGGGTTGTGTTATTCAAGGAGAAACACGCCATTTTGATTTTGTTTGTCAAAGTGTTACACATGGCATTACAGAACTTAATTTAGAGCATAATATACCTTTTATTTTCGGTGTTTTAACTACTGATAATCTTCAACAAGCAAAAGATCGTGCAGGTGGTAAACATGGGAATAAAGGCGATGAAGCTGCAATTACAGCTATTAAAATGGCACAATTGCAACTAGACATGCAAAAGTTAAGAGAAGAATAAAAATATTCAATATTAAAATTCTCATTATCAAAAACATTAGCAAACAAGACTAGTTCAGGCTAAATTTTATGATAAAATATTTTTAAAAATAGTTTGTAGTTTCAGGAATTTTAATACTTTTGCATTCGCTAAACAAAAACAAACACGTTCTTTATAGCACAATGCCGATGTAGCTCAGTTGGTCAGAGCAGCTGATTTGTAATCAGCAGGTCGACGGTTCGAATCCGCCCATCGGCTCATTGTATTGAAAAAATTGTTGGGGAGATACCAAAGTGGCCAACTGGGGCAGACTGTAAATCTGCTGGCGCACGCCTTCGTAGGTTCGAATCCTGCTCTCCCCACTTTACTTTGCGGGAGTAGCTCAGTTGGTAGAGCATTAGCCTTCCAAGCTAAGGGTCGCGGATTCGAGTTCCGTCTCCCGCTCAAAATTTAAGATTGCCTTATAGCAATCTTTTTTTGTTTTTATACCTTTGCATTTTATTTAATACTAAAAATTATGTCAGAAGAATTAAAACAATGTCCACAATGTGAATCACCATATGGTTACTTTTTAAGAGAAGGTCTTTACGCTTGCCCTGAATGTAATCACGAATGGAATCCTGATGAACTTATTGATGAAGATGTATTAGTGGTTAAAGATTCAAATGGAAATATCCTTCAAGATGGTGATTCTGTTATCGTAATTAAAGATTTACCTGTAAAAGGAGCTTCTGGTCCAATTAAGGCAGGAACTAAAGTGAAAAAAATTCGCTTAACCGATGGTGATCATAACATCGATTGTAAAATTGATGGATTTGGCGCTATGGCTTTAAAATCTGAATTTGTTAGAAAAGCTTAATAATAAAAAGTATTCAAAGAAATAATTAAAGTCCTATTCATACCAATATTGAATAGGACTTTTTTAATACTTATATCTTTAATCCAATTTACCTGGACCTTTTTTTATCTCTCCAATATTGAATATATTTTTCTTGAGAAATTATTCCTATAGGACCTTTATATATTCCTCCTTGTAATCTTGCGTCAAAAACGCGCACAGCAATTGTATTTATTTCGTTAGGTTTTAAGATATTTTCAGGTAAATAATAACCTCTAAACTCATTGTATTCATATGATACATGTATCTCTTTATAATTGTCCTTAAATCTACCTGTACCTGCAATAAATTCTCCGTTTATATAGAGTTCATCGATATCATCAATTTTTCCTAAAACAAGAATTAAATCTTTCTTGGTAATCTCTTCTTTGGGTATAATTTGAATAACATACCAGGCAAAACCATCATAATTATAATATCCTTGATTCTCCCATGTACCAGGAACCCTTATTTCTTCCCAATTAGAGTAGTCTGTCAAGTTACTCCATTTTTCATTATCTCCTTTTTTAAATTTCCAATATCCCTGTAGATCAATATCAAGAATCAAAGGATTCTTTTCTTTCAGCAATCTTATATCTCCCCTTAATATACCTCCTTCTAATCGCTCATCGAAAACCCTAATAGCTATTATATTTTCATCGTTTTCTTTTAACATATGTGTAGGTACATAATATAATCTTTTAGCATTGTATGCTGTTTTGTAATTTGGAGGAAATGATCCTGTTGAACCAACTAAATAGCCATTTATGTATACTTCATCAACATCATCAATATAACCTAATTCAAGATATAGATTCTGATTCGCAACCGACGATAATATATTGAATCCCTTTCGATACCAGGCAATCCCATCATATCCATGATATCCCTGATCTTCCCATGAATCTGGAACATAAATTGTATTCCATTCATCATCATTAAAATTTTCATGAGCCCATTCCATATTATCACCAATAGAAAAACTCCATTTACCACTTAGGTCAATTATAGTTTCCATATCTTGTGCATAAGAACTAACAAGGTTTACTGCTATAATTATATATGTTATTATTATTCTCAAAACTAATTAGTTATTAAATCCCATAAAGATTTATTTCCATAATATTTCTTCTCGAAATACTTAAATTTTTCTTGTGTTGTAATTCCAACAGGTCCTTCGTAAATTCCACCATCCTTAAAATAATCGTATACTTTTACAACAATTGTATTTTTTGTATCTGCTTTGATTAATTCTCTGGGTATTTTATATGCTCTTAATGCAGAATATTCATTTCCTTTACCAAAATAAGCCCCTTGTTTTTTCAAGTCAAAAACCTTACCTATTAATTTACTATTGAAATAAACATAATCGTAATCATCTATCTTTCCTAACAGCAACATCAAATCCTTTTCGGCCAGTTCACTCGAGATATTAAAGGTTTTCATATAAACAGCATACCCATTATAATTTTCGAAACCTTCATCCTCCCATTTTGCCGGAACATTAATTTTAGTCCAGTCTAATTCAGAAAGTTTCGGATTAATATTGTCTGTGGGTTCACTTAACGCAAAACTCCACTCTCCTTCTAGATTTAATTCAATTAACTCTTCTGTCATATCGTAATATAAACCAATATTTCCTTCTACAATTCCACCATACCAACCTTCATCGTAAACACGAACTGCAATGATGTTCTGTGAGTTAATTTTTAAATAATCACTTGGTATTTTATATCTTCTTTCCTGGTTATATCCTGTTAAATATTCCGGATAAAATTCACCGGTTTGTCCAACTTTTTTGCCGTTAATAAAAACTTCATCTACATCATCAATTTTACCTAAAATTAACCAAATAGGACAATCTTTAATATCATTTACTTTGAATGATTTGCGATACCATGCAAACCCATTATATTCATTATATCCTTCATCTTCCCACCTATTAGGAACATAAATTTCATCCCAGTCTGTGTCATTGAAGTTTTCTTCTTTCCATGATTCATTATCTCCAACAGAGAATTGCCAATATCCTTCCATATCTTTAAACAACTCCAACTCCTGAGCCTTTAATTGAATGGATGATATTAGCAAAAGGATATATATAATTTTATTCTTTAGCATCAAACTCACTATAATTCTTTATTAAACATTTAATCTCTGTACTGAAACTTCATTTTAATCCAATAATATTCATCACCAAAAATATCTTGTTCTGCTATTAGCTCATTTGATTCAAATAATTGCTTTGAATAATGAACTAACTTATCATTCTTACTTTGAACATGCTCGAACTCAACAATTCCTTCATCATTTACTTTAAAACATAAAGATAAAGTACAATTCTTCTCATAACACATAATTTCATCAAATGGCATTTCTTTGAATAAATCTTTTAAATTTTGATTTAATTCTGTGACAGCCTTTGCTCTAGCTACCTGGTTTTCTTTAGTTTGACCTATGGTTACAAAAACCATGATTAATACTACTGTTAATGCTACTACTTTTATTGTTTTCATGACTTATGATGTTAGTTTAACAAATCAATTAATTATGATGCTAAACTACAGGTCAGTTAACATTAAGCAGTCATGCTAATGTCAAAAATCGTCATAAGTTGTCACAAATTTGTCATCGATTTAATCAATAAGAAGCTTATAGCCTATTCCATGTATAGTTATAATGTATTTAGGATTATTTGGATCATCCTCTATTTTTTGCCTAAGTTTTAGAATAAAATTATCTATTGTTCTTGGCGTAGGTTGATAATCAAATCCCCAAACTTCATCTAGCAGTGAATCCCTGGTAACAGTGCCATTTTTTCTTTTATATAAATAATGTAAAATTTCAAATTCTTTAAATGATAGCTTAACAGCTTCTTTCTTAAGAAATGCACTGTAAGTATCAAAATTTACAGTAAGATTTCCTATTTCAATATTATCTGTTACTAGTGATTGATCTTTTCTCCCTTGAGTCCGTCTTAAAACTGCCTTTACTCTGGCTAACAATTCTCTCAAGCTAAATGGTTTGGTAATATAATCATCTCCACCCGACTCTAAACCTATTACTTTATCAATCTCTTCTGATTTAGCAGTTAGAAAAATTATTGGAGTTTCTACGCCCTCTCTTCTTGCCTTTTTGCAAATATCAAATCCCGAAATATTAGGTAACATAACATCTAAAAGAATTAAATCATACTCAGTATGAATAATTTTATTCAAACCCTGCTTCCCGTCATTAGCGGTATCGACTTCATAACCTTCAAACTCTAAATTATCTTTTAAGCCAGAAAGCATGTGTTGTTCATCTTCAACTACCAATATTTTTATCATTGTCTACGATATTTATTTTTTAGGAAAAATCAATTTAAAATTACTTCCTTCTCCAAGCTTACTCTCAACTTTTATATTACCCCTATGTGCTTCCATTATGTGTTTTACTATGCTCAAACCCAAACCCGAACCTTGTGCTTTATATGCCAAATTTTCTGCTCTTACACGATAAAACTTATCAAATATTTGTTTCTGATCTTTTTCGCTGATTCCTATTCCATGATCACTTAGTTCAATGTATTGATATAAACGATCTTCTGAAGTGCTAACCTCCAAATATTTATCTTCATCGCTATATTTTATAGAATTAGAAATTAAGTTTATAATCGCTTCTTTTACAGCTTCTTTGTCAAGTATTAATTTTGATAATTTGTCATCCAGATTTATTTCAACATCAAATCCTTTATTCTGTAATTCATACTTATAAACATGAATGACTTCCTTAATGATATCATTTAAATTTTCATTCTTAAAACTATATCCTCTTTTATTATTTTCTATTCTTGAAAAACTCAATATATTATTTACAATACCGTTTAAGCGATTTGTTTCAAGTTGTATTACTTCATAATATTCTTTCTTTTTTTCTTCATCTTTAATACGATCCATCATAAGCGTTTCCGAATACATCGAAATCATTGCCAATGGAGTTCTTAACTCATGTGATACATTTGAAACAAAATCGCTTTTTATTTTAGCTAACTCCATCTCCTTTTTCACATTAATATATAAAAACCAAATACCAAAAATGATAAGCACATTAAACAAAATAACCAATAGAATTACTGTTCTAACTCTTTTTTTTACTAAATCGTTTAAAGTATTGCCAGTTAATTTGATTCCTAAACTATAATTTGGTAACAACCACAATTCCTTTGACTTTTGAATACTTTCCAAATCACTATTAGGCGCAATATTTGAATATACTATTCTATTTTCTTTATTATTAAATACCAGGATATTCATTTTTTCCTCTGCAACTTCCTGAATCTTTGGAGATAAATTTTCCATGATAAATTGCTCGGTATTAACCGCTAAAACTCCTATTTCTTTTTTATTATCAGATATTAACCCAAATATTAAAAATGTCAATTCTGGATTTGAATCAAATTGCTCTCCTTCTAGTTTCTGGTAATCATTTTGTAAATAATTTAATAATTCATCTATTTGATCAGGATTATTTTTAAGATATTGCGTTACCGCAATATTTATTTGATTTTTACTTTCCATTTTAGAAACAACAAAGTCTGCATTTAACTCATCATCGATTTCAATTATATTAAACTGTTTTAGCACATCATTCTGGTGCAAAAATTCTTCAAAGCCCTTACTATTTTTAGTTCCTGAAAAAGAATAAATTTCATTTATTTTAGTTACCCAAACATCTGTTATATCAACAGCATATTGATTTATTGAGAAAAGAATTGATTCTAATTGATTTTTATAAACTTCATCAATAACTTTCTCTTCATCAGTAATAGTACTATACTGATATATAGAAAAAATAAAACTTGGGGTAATAACAACAAAGATTACAAGGAAAACAGATAAAAGTATTTTGTTTCTAAAGATTTTCATGAATTAAATCTTGTTTGGCATAAGACCTAAAGTTAAAGATTAATTTTTATTTCCTTATCAATAGAAATAAAAAAAGGGTTAATCATTACATTAACCCTTTCCTTTAAAATATTATTTTATTCTTTTTGCTATTTCAATTCCTTAATTTTTGATCTCTTATAACTTATTTTTATGATAGCAAATACCATGAAGGCAGCACTAGTCCATTGAATAATTGATAAGCGTGCATCGTTAAAGATATAGTCAAAAATGATTGCTGAAATTGGAAATATAAGCTCTACAATAATAGATATGATAGCATTTACTCGACGTAAGCCAAAATAGTACAAAAATATTGCGCCACTACCCGTTGTTAATCCAATAATGATAAAAAATATCCAATTACTCTTTGTAGCTACTGTAAATTGGCTAAACTTTTGTGTTGATAATACATATAAAAACATTAGCACAACTGTAAAACCATATCTGAAAAATGTCATTGTTTTAAAGTTGTAATTATTTAATCCCATCTTACTAAATACAGTAGAACTTCCAAAACATAAGGCTGCCAGTAAGGCAAACATTGCAGCTAGAATAGTATTTTTATCAGATGAAATTACGGGCCAGCTAAACTCAAAAGTTAATGTATAACCTGCAACTATAGCCAATAATCCCCATAGTACAAATCGATGTGTAAGTTTTTCTTTCAGAAATATTGCTGCTAGTAGAATAGCAAAAATAGGTTGAAGTTTTTGTAATAACACAACCACACTCAATTGCTGAAAATTAACTAAAAATAGCGCTTTAACAATAGACAAAGTACCTAAAGCTCCGCCCGTTAAAGCAATACTAAGAAATATTAAAATATCTTTCCTACTAAATTCTTTTATGAATCGGTATTGCCTGAACATAAAAATATTCATCAATAAGAAAGGAATTAAGTGTAATATAAAAACCACGAAGCCAACATCTAAATTATATAAGCGTGGTGTTAGTACAATACCATCAAGCCCCCACATAATAGCAGAAATTCCAATTGCTATTGTTCCTTTTAATACTTTTTTATTCATAGTTTCCAGAAAAAAGGTTGACCTGGCAGATCAACCTTTTAATATGTAATAATAATTTATTTCTTTTTAGGAGGTTTATAACCTTTTTGTTTAGCAGCCTGTTCAAGCCGTTCCTGCCATTTTGATTTTTTTACCGGCTTTTTCTTATTCTCATGCAATTTCTTAAGTAATGCCTCATCATCAACAAAACGTCTGATAAATAATGTCTGACCCAATGTAATTACATTGGATAAGAAATAATAATAACTTAATCCAGATGAATAACTGTTAAAAACGAATAATAACATAACTGGCATCATATAAGTCATCATAAATTTCATACCTGGCATTTGTTGATTTGCATCGTTCATTTGTCCTGTATTTAATCTTGATGAGAATACTAATGCTACTGCCATTAATAAGGTAAATAAACTTACATGATCACCATATGCAGGAATAGAAAATGGTAAATCCAAAATAGAATCATATGAAGATAAATCATCAGCCCATAAAAATGCTTTTTGTCTTAACTCAAATGATGCAGGGAAGAAACGGAACATGGCAATTAAAATAGGGAACTGTATCGCCATAGGAATACATCCTCCCATAGGATTGACACCTACTTTTTTGTACATAGCCATGGTAGCCTGTTGCTTTTTCATTGCATCTTCTTTCTTTGGAAATTTCTTATTGATTTCATCAATTTCCGGCTTAAGAACACGCATTTTAGCAGTAGATAAATACGATTTATATGTTAACGGGAATAAAACCAGTTTAATTAATATGGTAAGTAATAAAATAATTATACCATAATTCATAATGTAATTATCCAAAAAGTTAAATACCGGAATAATTACAAATCGATTGATCCAACTAATAATTGATCTACCTAATGGAATAATTTTCTCGAATTCTAAGTCATATTCCTTTAAGGTATTAAAATGATTTGGACCAAAATAAAACGATAAGGCTACTGATGATTTTGGTGAATACTCAAATGGAATTCCAATAGTTGATTCAAAATATTTTAAATACTTATCTGATTGATCCTGAAGACTCACATATTCAATAATTCCATTTGCCAGATAATTATCGGCAACCAATATAGATGAAAAGAATTGTTGCTGGAATGATACCCATTTTAATTTTGTATTTAATTCTTCACGATTCTCATCCTTCCCCCTAGAAGATAAAGTTTTAACTTCATCCTGATAATATTTATATCCAATGGTAGTATACATGTTCTCATTTTTGGCTCCTTTTTCCATCTGAGGAGAATACATTGCCCATTTTAGGTCAATCACATTCATATTACCAGGAACAATTTCATGAATACCAACAAAATTGATATCGAAATCAACCATAAAACTTTCTGGATTCACAGTATATACGTATTCAATATACTTTTCTTCACCAGCATATAAACGCATCTTAACTGAGTTAGATGTTTTCTCAAAAGGGACAAAATATAAGTCATTGGTAACAATACTCTTATTTTCTGAGAAAAAATTAAGTCCAAATACGGTTGAGTCCCCATTAAAAAGCACTAATGGTTTCTGCGTATATGTCTTGTAATCTTTTAGTTCAACCGAATATATCCGACCACCCTTATTGCTAATTCTAAGTTTTAACAAATCATTTTCAAGAGTCGTAAACTCATTCGTTCCTATTGCTGATTCAGCAAAACTTCCATATTGACTTTTATTAACTTCAGTAACAATATTTTCTTGTGATGTTTCTGATAGTTCTGTTTGAGCTTTTTGTTCAAGTTGCTCCTCAACTTTAGCCTGTTCTGCCATTTGTTTTTGCTGAACAAGTGCTATAGAATCTCTTTTATGTTTTGCAGCTTCAACCTCTTCTTTTGATGGTTTGTTCAAAACTGACCAAACAACCAAAATTCCTGCAATTATTATGATTCCTAATATCGAATTCCTATCCATTTTATTCTTTACTTTACTATATAATTATTCTTTCGCTATTTCTTTTACAAAATTTACAAAAAGAGGATGTGGATTTACCACAGTACTCTTATATTCTGGATGAAACTGAACTCCAATAAACCATCTATGTTCAGGTATCTCCATAATTTCTACTAAGCCTGTATCCGGATTTAAACCTGCAGGTTTCATTCCTGCTTTCTCAAATCTATCTAAGTAATCATTATTAAATTCGTAACGATGCCTATGTCTTTCTTGTATATTTTCCTGACCGTATATGTTATATACTTTACTTCCTTTTTGCAAATCGCAAGGATAAGCACCTAATCGCATGGTTCCACCTTTCTCTGTAACACCTTTTTGTTCTTCCATAAGGTCAATAACAGGATTGGTTGTTGTGCGACTCATTTCAGCAGAATCGGCATCTTTTAAACCAAGAACATTTCTTGCATATTCAATCACTGCACATTGCATTCCTAAACATATACCTAAAAATGGAATATTATTTTCGCGAACATGTTTAACTGCAATGATCTTTCCTTCAATACCTCTTTGTCCAAAACCAGGAGCTACAATAATTCCTTGAACATCTTTTAGTTGTTCAGCAACATTTTTTTCTGTTATCTTTTCCGAATGAATACTCTTAATTTTTACTTTACACTGATTAACGGAACCAGCATGAATCATTGATTCCATAATTGATTTATATGAATCGGGTAATTCTACATACTTACCAACCAATCCTACTGTAATTTCTTTTACAGGATTCTTAAGTTTCTCGATAAACTGTTTCCATTTCTCAAGTTTAGGTTCTTCATTAACAGCTAAGTTTAATTTCTGAAGAACAGTTACATCAAGCTTTTCTTCTTGCATTAGTAATGGAACTTCATAAATAGTAGAAACATCAATCGATTGAATTACCGATTCTCTGTTCACATTACAAAACAAGGCCACTTTTTTTCTAATATCATCATTTAGAGGATGTTCTGTTCTTAAAACCAATACATCAGGCTGAATACCATTTTCTAACATTACTTTTACTGAATGTTGTGTTGGTTTGGTTTTTAACTCTCCAGATGCAGACAAAAATGGAACCAATGTTAAGTGAACAAACAAACTGTTTTGAGGACCTAATTCCCATTTAAGCTGACGCACTGCTTCAACATATGGCAATGACTCTATATCACCTACTGTACCACCAATCTCTGTGATGACTACATCGTAATTATATTTTTTACCTAAGAGTTTAATATTACGCTTAATTTCATCGGTAATATGTGGAATAACCTGAACCGTTTTTCCTAAATAATCACCCCTACGTTCTTTATTTATTACTGTTTGGTATATTCTTCCAGTAGTAACGTTATTAGCTTGTGTAGTATGCAAATTAATAAATCGCTCGTAGTGACCTAAATCTAAATCTGTTTCTGCTCCATCTTCTGTCACATAACATTCTCCATGCTCGTATGGGTTGAGTGTTCCTGGATCAACATTGATATATGGATCCAACTTTTGAATGGTAACAGAATAACCTCTGGCCTGCAATAATTTAGCCAATGAAGCAGAAATAATACCTTTACCTAAGGAAGAAGTAACTCCTCCTGTAACGAATATATACTTTGTTGTTGACAAAACCTTATATTTTTATGATTAACTATAATTTACTCAGAATCCGCCCTATCAATCATTCTGATTTTTTCCTCTAATAAAGTAATCTCTTTGCGAGCACTATCAATCTTATCCTGATAATCCTTTAACATTTCTTTTGCTTCCGAAGAGTCAGCTGAAAAGAACCCAATATTATTTTCCCAAACGGTAATATTGCTTTCTAATTTTTTTATTTTGTTAAAGAACTTATCACGTTCATGCCTAATTTTATTCGAAGATTTTGGCTTATGTTGTAATGTTTCAAGTCTGTTTTGGAATTTTAATAGATTTTTCTCCTTCTCACCTACTTTTAACTTGTCAAATTGTTTATTTAGCTCTTCTCTAAAATCATTTTGAATTTTATCTTTCATTTTATATGGTACAAAACCTATTTCAGAGAAATCTTCCTGGAATTTTTTTAGAGCTTCAAAGTTTTCATTTACATCATTTACAAATTCGTAATTCTTAACTTTTTCAATAATCTCTTGTTTAGCCTTCAGGTTTTTATCAAACTCTTGTTCAATATTCGAATAATATTCCGATTTTTTATTAAAAAAATGATCACAGGCAGCACGGAATCTTTTCCAAACTTTGTCGGATTGTTTTCTAGAAACCGGTCCAACATCTTTCCACTCTTTTTGTAATGAAATTAAATCTTTAGTTGTTTTTTTCCAGTCGGTACTATCCTGCATTGCCTCTGCTTTTTCGCAAAGTTCAATTTTCTTATTTAGATTCTCATCTTGCAATTCTTTATTTTGAGCATAAAAATCGCGCTTGGCACCAAAAAACCTATCACAGGCGTTTCTAAAACGCGCATAAATTTTATTATTGTCTTTTTTAGGTGCAAAACCTATTGTTCTCCATACTTTTTGCAAGTTAATAATAGCTGCTGTTTGATCGGTCCATTCTTTATGAGAATTTAACTCCTGGTTAGCTATTTCCTCTGCCTGCTCGCATAGTTTTTCTTTTTTATCCAGATTATTCTTTTGCTCATCCTTCAAGTTCTTAAAATAATCCTGATGTTTTTTATTTATGATCCGGGTGGCTTCTTTAAATCTTTCCCAAAGTTCTTCTTTAAGCTCGTTAGGAACAGGTCCTATTTCGCGCCATTGACTATGGAATTTTTGCAATGTTTTAAAAGCAGTCACCACCGATTTTTCTTCTATCAAAGCTTCGGCTTTTTCACATAAAGAAGTCTTTATCTCTAAATTCTTCTTAAGATCTAGGTCTCGAAGTTCTTTATTGATATTTATATAATCGTAGAATTTCTCAACATGATGATGGTAAGTATTCCATAAATCTTTTAGTTTTTGCTGTGGTACTTGTCCAATTTCTTTCCATCGTTGTTGAATTTCTCTAAATTCTTTAAAAGTATCTCCTATTGATTCATCTTTATTAACAATCTCCTTTAATTCCTCAATAATATCATACTTTTTTTGCAGATTCACTTCCTTAACAGATTCTTGCTGTCTGTTATATTCTGCTTTAAGCCTTCTGTATCTTTTAAATAAATCTTTAAGTTCTGTTTCCAAAGGATCTTCAACAGGAGTAAAATCTTCGATATTACCACCCTCTGCTAAAAATTCTTTTCGTTTATTTTCATTTAAAGCTTTTTGCTTTTTATAAAAACTAGCTTTTATTGCCTCAACCACTTGTCGAATCTCGTTAATAGGATTTTTATCTATGGTATCAGTAAGTTCCTTAACAAGATCTTCCCTACTTAACTTGGTATAATCAATTTCTAATAGTTCTTCCTTTGTATCCTCATCCTCCACTGACTCTTGTTTTTCAATTTCTTCTTCATTTGCATTAGAAACCTCAACAGGAGTCTCGACATCTTTATTATCTTCTTGTTTTGATTCTTTATTTTCCTTTTTTTCAGGATTTACTTCTTCTTTGTTTTCATTCATTTCAGGATTTTCAATTTGCTGTCCATCTTGAACAGAATCAGAGTTTTGTAGATCTTTAGTGCTCATAATACTAGTTTTTCAATTAAAGTGACATCTTAATTATTCACTTTTTTATTACAGGTTACGAAAATAAATATTTAACAACTAATACTCAAAGAATTTTAGTATTAAATGTCAAATTACATAAATTACAATTATATAGCAAAAATGATAATAAAAAAAAACTGTTCACATAATAATTATGCAAACAGTCTAATTAAAAAACCTAACCTAAATAAACAATCTTTTAAAATTTGAATCCAAAGCTTAAAATAAACTTATTTAATTTATAATCAATATCAGCTACCGCTGAATTATACTCGTAAATATAAGCATACATATTATAATTCGAAATTGTCTGTGAAAAAGCAAAATCAACAAAGAAATTCTTTTCTCTATAACCGAATCCACCAGCAAAAGAAAACTGATCATAGTCGGAAATATTTTTATAAGGACTGGTAGAATATCTACCACCTGCTCTAAAATAAAGTGGTCCATATCTAAACTCGGCACCTGCTCTTAAATTATGTGTTTCTTGAAATAAATTCTGGATATCATCATTATCCTGGATTACACCACCAATCTCATTAAATTCATCATCAAGTTTCATCGTAGAATAATCTGCATATTCGTAATCAATATCTATTAATGCAAATTTGCTTACCTGAAATCCTAATGCAAACATAGCTCTTAATGGCGTATTTACCTCATATTCATAATCCTGCACTGGAGAGCTTGCTGCTGCATGACTTTCTGTTTCGAAATATCCCACTGCCTTATTATGAAACTCCTGGTCTAAATCGTAAAATGTTGGCAAATGTAGGGATGCTCCTATCCTTACAAAATCAACAGGTTTATAGATTGCACCAAACTTTAAAGTAAAACCAGTGCCTTCAGTTTTAGAATATTCTCTAAACTCATATCCATTGGTTTCAAAAAAATCTAAATTGCTTGTTTCAAACTCATATAATGAAGCATATTGCTCATACCTTAATCTCATAATACCAATACTTGCTCCTATATAAAGTTTATGAGCATAGTTCCCACTAAAAGTAAAATTAAACTCGCTGATGGAACCTTCATTTTCTATGACTTTTTGTTGAAACACCTCAAAATTCGCAGGGTCGTTTATTACTTCGTCAGTTATATGAGTGTAATATTCATTTAGAACTGTATCATAATTAAGAACATAGGCATTCCAAAGCACTTCTTCATACATATCATATAATCCTTCAGAATTAGCTTTATCAACAAAAGTTTCAAGTCTGGTATTATCATTGATACCACTAAATCGAATGTTATTATTTAAATCATTAATACGATTAAATCCGACTCCAAAGTTAAAATTTACCCAACGAGTATCTGATTCTTCCAAACTATATGAAGCAACAAAACCCAGATTACCTAAATTCATAGAATATCCATTTTCGTCTGTTGAATTTCCTAAATATGATGATGAATTAGCATTATAACTTAAACCAGGAGAAAATACCAATTCTGAACTTCTGTATAATCCTAGACCTGCAGGATTTATTGAAGTGGAAGAAAAATCACCACCTAAGGCTCCAAAAGCACCTCCCATACCCACAAAACGTGCAGTTCCTCCATAATCATTCTGTGAAAACTTAAGAGCGTTGTCAATATATTGTGATTGTGAATAAGCAAAACTTATAGTTAATAAAAAGACTGATATAATAGATAATATTTTTTTCATTTGATATTCAAATTAGGTTTATATTTTATTTATCTTCTTCCTCTACTACTTCCGCTACTAGACCTTGAACTTGATCCAGAACTTCTAGATGAACCTGAGCTACTTGATGAAGATCCAGAACTTCTTACAGATGAGCCTGAACTTCTTGAAGAACCAGAGCTTCTTGAAGAACCTGAACTTCTCACAGAACTTCCAGATGAGCTTCTTGATCTACTTGGCGTATATGAACTTCCTGAATTTGACCTTGTTGAACTCGTCCTGTTTGGAGAATATGTCGAAGTTCTTGAAACACCCGAAGAACTTCTTCCTGAGTTCACATTACTACTTGAAGGCCTGTTATAACGCGTAGCTGATCTTGTTGGACTATTATACGTTGATCTTGTTGATTGTTGTGGTCTTGTATAACTTCTACTGGTTCCTGACTGAGACTGTCCTGAACTTGATCGAACACTAGTTCCACTGGTAGTTCTGTTTGTACTGGTTTCTTTAACTCTGATCGTTTCCATTCCTAAACTACCAGAGCCTGTTCTCGTTCTTATATCCGAAGTTCTAGTGTCAGAGCCTGTTCCAACACTTCTTACACTTGCTTGCCTGTCTATACCCGATTTTACAGTATTTGCAGATCTAATATCTCTTCCCATATACGACTCTGGGAGCTCTCTAACACTTCCTGCAGCAGTAGATCTTGTACCTGAAATTCCAGCCATTGACCTTTGCCTATAAGAATGGAATGATGAACTTACATAATTGTTCTCTCTAACAACAAAAGGATTATAATAATAACTATGGTTATAATATGGATTATAATAAGAGTAATAACTGTATGGACTATAATAATAAGAACTGTAGTATGGATATCCATAACCATAATACAATGATGACCCGTAATACCATGATGACCCGTAGTACCATGATGGCCTGTAATACCATGATGACATCCAATAAGGTTCAACCCAAATCTGGTCGCCCATAATTATTACATTATAATATGGATCATTAAAATAAGCTTGTGCATACCAGTAATCATCTGTAAACGCAATAAAATAATTGTTATTCATTCCATAATAAGGACTTTGTCTAGCTTCCATTCTTCTCTCATAAGATTCAGCATAACTATCTACGATTAATCTCTCGTATGGATTTTCTTCCTCACTTTTATAAAGAACCGTATCAATACTTTTATTTGTTGTATCTTCCAATAGCTCTGATATCTCCTTATCATATCTATTTCCAAATACTGTTTGGTTCTTATCGTAGGTAGGGTTTTCATAAACATCATTACTTGCCAATACTTCATCCTTAGGTGAAAAATAAATATCGTCATTTACTGCACTCTGCTGTAATGATGAACATGAGGCCAATAGTATGGATAAGATAAAAAACAAATAATTTTTAGTTTTCATAATGAACCTCCTGTTTAGTTATATTTTATAATTTATTTCGTTATTTTTGCAGCTCTAATTTTATAATAAAAATCAATAAAAAACAAGCAAAAATCATACCATACATGGCCAAAAAACTTACAAAAAGAGAAGAAAATTACTCTCAGTGGTATAATGAATTAGTCGTAAAAGCAGATTTAGCAGAAAACTCTGCTGTACGCGGATCAATGGTAATAAAGCCTTACGGATTTTCCATTTGGGAAAAAATGCAAGCTGCCTTAGATAAGATGTTTAAAGATACAGGGCACTCTAATGCATATTTTCCATTGTTTATCCCAAAGTCTTTCTTCTCTAAAGAAGCTAGTCATGTTGAAGGTTTTGCTAAAGAATGTGCGGTAGTTACACATTATCGTTTAAAAAATGATGGAGATAACAAAATCGTTGTTGATCCTGATGCTAAATTAGAAGAAGAACTTATAGTTAGACCAACTTCTGAAACAATCATTTGGAACACATATAAAAATTGGATTCAGTCGTATAGAGACTTACCTATATTAGTTAATCAATGGGCAAACGTTGTTCGTTGGGAAATGAGAACACGTTTATTCTTGCGTACAGCAGAATTTTTATGGCAAGAAGGACACACTGCACATGCAACAAAACAAGAAGCTATTGAAGAAACCGAAAGGATGATCAATATTTATGCTGACTTTGCTGAAAACTGGATGGGTGTTCCTGTAACGAAAGGATATAAATCTGAAAATGAACGTTTTGCCGGAGCACTTGAAACTTATGCTATAGAAGCATTAATGCAGGATGGGAAAGCATTACAAGCGGGTACATCTCATTTCTTAGGACAGAATTTTGCAAAAGCATTTGATGTTAAATTTACTGATAAAGAAGGAAAACAAGACTTTGTTTGGGCCACATCATGGGGAGTTTCCACAAGACTTATGGGAGCTTTAATAATGGCACACTCCGACGATAATGGATTAGTACTTCCTCCAAAATTAGCTCCTATACAAGTTGTAATTGTACCCATATATAAAGGTGAAGAACAGTTAAAAGTAATTAACGAAAAAGTAGAGGTCATTAAAGCAAAACTGGAAGCTAAAGGTATTAGTGTAAAATATGATAACAGAGATACTCAAAAACCTGGGTGGAAATTTGCTGAATATGAACTAAAAGGTGTTCCTGTTCGATTAGCAATTGGGAATCGTGATATTGAAAATGGCACTATTGAAATTGCACGACGCGATACTTTAGAAAAAGAAGTTATTTCTCAAGAAGGTATTGATGAATATATTTTCAAGCTTTTAAATGAAATTCAACATAATATTTACAACAAAGCGCTTAAATTTAGAGAAGAAAATACCCATAAAGCTGATACTTACGAAGAATTTAAAGACATCATTGAAAATAAAGGGGGTTTTGTTTTAGCTCACTGGGATGGAACACCAGAAACTGAACAAAAAATTAAAGAAGAAACTAAGGCAACCATTAGAGTTATTCCATTGGATGCACCAGAAGAAGAAGGTAAGTGTATATATACTGGTAAACCTTCAAATAAAAGAGTTTTATTTGCCAAAGCATATTAATAATATAATGTATCATGACTGATAAAGACCAAAAAGAGCAAATTTTAACTGCTCTAGAAATGAAATCGCTGGTAAAACAAAAGGTATATGATCAAACCCTAGAGGTATTTAATTTACTTAAAGATGTTTTACAGGAAATAACAGCTGAATTTAATTCTGAATTACAAATCAAAGATCCCAGGGTTGGTTTTGAATTTAGAGAAAGAAGCCAATTTGAAGCTGAATTAAAAGTTGCCGGTGACGTTTTAATATTCAGCATGCACACTAATATTTTTGAATTTGACAGAGAACATAATGTATGGAAACTTAACTATGTTAAAGAAAATGCTCTGTATAGTTTTTGCGGAATTATCAATGTTTATAATTTTCTTTCAGATTCATTTAAATACAATCGTTTAGAAGATTTAGGATACCTTGTTTCTAGGCTTTTTGTTAATCTGGAAAAGAAATTCTTTGTAGAAGGGAAACGTCAGCAAGAATATTTATACAATAATTTTGGCACATCTCTGTTAACCAAAGAAATTCTTCGTGATATAATACTTCGAATAGTAAACTATGCTATTGAATTCGATTTATTAGTACCTCCTTACGATAATGTTAAAATTGCATCTGTTGGTCAATTAAATGAAAAAGTTGAATACCACAAGATGAAAACCGGTAAACGATTAGGATTTAAATTTAACTCCGACGACGTTTCGTAGTAGTTCAATTACAATAACTTACATATGCTAAGCCTGAATATTTTCAAGTATTTCAGGCTTTTTTGCATCATTTTAAATACTTAATCGTCTTTAAAATGTAATAAGTGTTTGAAATCGTACACTGCTTGTTTCGTTATCGAACAAATACAATACAAACTTTAGCATCTTTAAAAGATATATGTATTTGATTTTCTGAATAATAAAAACAATGGCACAATGTATGATTAAATAGAATCAAATTATTAATCTTAATATTCAAAAGTCATGGTAGTAGATTTAAAAGCAAATGAATTAGTATTAAAGGCGGGTGATTCAAATTACTTTGCTGAAGAAGAAAATGTTGACGGGAAGCTAATCTTAACTAATCAACGTGTATATTTTAAAACTAAAGAAGACAAACACTCTCAGTATAATTTAGAGATTTTACCAAATCAAATTCAGGAAATCCTTTATTTCAATACAATGAAGATATTTCCGAACGGATTAAATATCATCTTAAAAGAAGGCAAACAACTTAAATTTAAAATTGGGAAGAGAAATACCTGGGGTAAAGTGCTAAATAAAATTTATTAATACTGCCAATTTGTAACAATATATATAATGCCTAATAAAGGGATGTTGTTTCATTTGAAACTCATCCCTTTTTCATTGCTCTAATTAATAAAACTTGCTTACTTTTAAAGACTCTAATTAAAATCATGTTAAAATGGAAGTGTTTTTAACAATTGAAGCTTGGATTGCATTAGCAACACTCACCTTTTTAGAAATAGTTCTAGGAATAGATAATATAATATTCATTTCAATAGTATCAAACAAAGTTCCCGAACACCAACAAGGACAAACCAGAACCATTGGCCTTGCTGCCGCCCTTATATTTAGAATTGCCCTTCTTATATGTATAAGTTGGATAATCGGTTTTTCTGAACCCTTATTCTCCATTTTCAATGTAGATATTAGTGGTCGTGATATGATCCTTGGCTTAGGAGGAATCTTTCTTTTAGCAAAAAGTACATCGGAAATACATCACAAAATTGAAGGAGAAAATGAAGAAAAAAAACTTACCAAAAGCAAAGGAATGCTTAACATCATTTTTCAAATTGTAATGTTAGATATAATATTCTCATTCGATTCTATCTTAACAGCGGTAGGAATGACAGAACATCTCATTATAATGATTATTGCTGTTATCATTGCCATTGGTATTATGATGGTTGCCTCTGGAGCAATAAGTCGTTTTATTAATAAACATCCTACATTACAAATGCTTGCATTATCTTTTCTTATCTTAATTGGTTTTATGTTAATTCTTGAAGCTATTGGTCAACATGTTCCTAAAGGATACATCTATTTTGCTGTTTTCTTCTCATTATTTGTTGAAATTTTAAATATTAGATTAAGAAAAAAAACTAAAAAAATAAAGCTGGACACTTCTGTTTAATTGCATAATTATAAGACCTTATTAAACAAGTTTTACTTTTATTTGTTAATTGTCTGACAATATAAACTATCAAAAAAAAGATTTAATGAAACCTATCGGAATATTTTACGGATCATCAACCGGAAGCACAAAAAAGATTGCTGAAAATATTAAAGCTAACATGACTCCCGGACTAGTTGATATTTATGATGTAAAATATGTTAAAATTGAAGATGTAGAAAAATACGATAATATTATTTTAGGTTCTTCAACTTGGGGTGAAGGTATTTTGCAAATAGACTTCGAAAGGTTTCTTTATGACATATTAAAATTTGCCAACCTAAAAGGTAAAAAAATAGCAATTTTTGGAATTGGAGACTCAGCCGTATATCCTGATTCTTTTGCTGACTCAATGGGTATTATATTTGAAGCACTAGAAGGGAAAGGAGTTACTTTTGTTGGTGATGTACCCACTAAAGGATATGAATTCTCATCTTCACTTTCTATTTTTAAAGACAAATTTATTGGATTACCCTTAGACAATGACTCTGAAGAAGAACAAAACAAATTAAGAATTGCTTTATGGACAGAGTTACTAAAAGCCGACTTAAATTAAAATTCCTGTAATAAGATTTCTCTAAAAAAACTGTTAATTTTATTGGCCTAAACAACCACAATATGAAAACAGCAATAATATATGCAACAAAACATGGTTGCACCGATAAATGTGCACATACATTATCGAACGAACTTAATACTTCTTCTTCTATTATTAACATTGAAAGTAATCATAACTTCAACTTAAATGATTATGACTCTGTTATTATTGGAGGTTCAATTCATGCCGGAATGATGAATAAAAAACTAAAGAATTTTATTCATAAAAACAGTAATGATCTATTAGAAAAAAAATTAGGCTTATTTCTATGTTGTATGTACGAAGGAGATAAAGCCCTGGAACAATTTCAATCAGCTTTTCCTGAATCTCTAAGAAATAAAGCAATTGCCCATGGACTTTTTGGTGGCGAATTTGATTTTTCTAAAATGAATTTTCTGGAAAAAACCATTGTCAAAAAAGTAGCAAATGTTGAAGAAAGTGTTTCTCGTATCAATTATGTTAACATTAAAGCTTTTGCCGAAAAAATGAAACAATAATAAAAAGATGTAAAAGTCTGAATATATCTCAGTTTATTTAACAATTTAATAATTATGAAATCTGGCTGCATTATTATATATTGCATGCTTTAATAAAATTATTCAGTAATTAAAAAAACATACTATGAAGCAAAAAATTTCATCATTCATTTTTGCACTTGTTGCATTTTTATTTGTAACAAGTTGTGGAAATCAAACAAATCAAATGGAAACAAAAAGTGAATTGCAAAAAAAAGTAGATGAGTTTGTTGAAGTAGAATTAACTTCAGACATAAGCCATTTATCTGACAATCAAAAAGAAATGCTAGGATATTTATTCGAAGCAGGTAAACTTATGGAAGATATTTTCTGGAAAGAAGCTTATGGCAATAAAGAAGAGCTATGCAATAGCATAACAGATGCTGCGGCTAAAGATTTTATAAAAATAAACTATGGTCCTTGGGAAAGATTAAACGATAACACACCTTTCATTGAAGGGATTGGACCAAAACCAGCTGGAGCTCAATTCTATCCTATCGATATGACAAAAGAAGAATTTGAAGCTTTAGATGCTGAAGATAAAACAAGCCTTTACACTGTAATTCGTCGTGATGAAGAAGGTAAATTAGTATCTATTCCTTATCATGTTGCTTTCAAAGAAGAAACAGATAAAGCGATCGAGTTAATTAAGAAAGCTGCTACTTTAGCTGAAGATGAAGGTTTTAAAAAATACCTTGAACTTAGAGCAGAAGCATTAGCAACTGACGATTATTTCGAAAGTGATCTTGCATGGATGAGTATGAAAAACAATAAAATAGATTTTGTTGTTGGTCCAATTGAAAATTATGAAGATGCATTATATGGCTATAAAGCTGCACACGAATCATTTATTTTAATCAAAGACTTAGAGTGGAGTGAAAAACTAACAAAATTTGCAGCTCTTTTACCTGAATTGCAAAAAAGTCTTCCTGTTGAAGATGAGTATAAGGCAGAAGTTCCTGGTAGTGATTCTGATTTAGGAGCATATGATGCTGTTTATTATGCAGGTGATTGTAATGCCGGAAGTAAAACGATAGCTATTAATCTTCCAAATGATGAAAGAGTTCATATCGAAAAAGGAAGTAGAAAACTTCAGCTTAAAAACTCTATGAAATATAAATTTGATAAAATCTTAGTTCCTATCAGCAATGTATTAATTTGTGAAGAACAGCGTCAGTATGTTAAATTTGATGCATTTTTTGAAAATACCATGTTTCATGAAGTTGCTCATGGCTTAGGTATCAAAAACACAATTAATGGCAATGGTACTGTTCGCGAAGCTATTAAAGAACAGTATAGTGCATTAGAAGAAGGTAAAGCTGATATTCTTGGACTTTATATGGTATGTCAATTAGCAGAAATGGGCGAATTAGGTGAAAAAGATCTTATGGACAATTATGTAACTTTTATGGCTGGTTTATTTAGATCAATCAGATTTGGAGCTGCAAGTTCGCACGGAAAAGCTAATATGGTTCGCTTTAATTATTTTGCAGAAAAAGGAGCATTCACCAGAGACGAAACTACCGGAACATATAAAGTAGATTTTGATAAAATGACTGAAGCAATGAATTCTCTTGGGAAAGAAATCCTTGTTATTCAAGGCAATGGAGATTACGATGCTGCTAAAGCTATGGTAGATGAAATGGGTATTATTAAAGAACAACTACAAGCTGATCTTGATAGAATTAATGAAGCTGGAATACCTAGAGATATAAGATTTAAGCAAGGAAAACAAGTACTTGGATTAAATTAATACAATATTTTACTGAAAAAAAGGTTCAATAAATATTTATTGAACCTTTTTTTCTAATAACAACAAATGTGCTCAAAAGCTTTTAAATATTACCTTTTATTAATAGTATTAATAATCCCAATTACATTATTAAGCCAGAACAAAGCTTCAGGCTTAAAGAGCGACACACTTAAATCAAACAAAAGATCTTATCATAACGATTCATTATACATCAATAATCAAATAAAATCGGACGAGTTTTATGATTCATTAGTTTCTCGAGCATCTAAAAATAAAATTACCAAAACAGCTCTTAGTCTTTTATTGGTTAACGAACCTATGAAAGGTAAATTTATAGGCATTGAAAATATCCGTAATGAGGAATATTTCAATTTGTATAAAGGAAAAATAATACGCAATATTGAAATTATTAAACTCGATGTTTTTGGTCCTACCTTAAAAGACACATCTTCATCAAGTAACCGATGGCTGGATAAAATAGGGAATAATACCCATGTAAAAACGCGTGAATTAATTATTAGAAACAACCTGCTTTTTGATAGTGGTGACCCAATCAATCCATCTCTTTTAGTCGATAATGAGCGAATATTACGTACCTTAAGTTTTATTAAGGATGCTAATATTCAAATAATCGAAATACCTGAACATCCAGGATATGTCGATGTGTTAATTACAACTAAAGATGTTTATTCTGCCGGGTTTTATGTTGATTTATCAAATCTTGAATCTGGAACCATTGAACTATATGAAAATAATCTTGCAGGAATTGGTCATAAAATACAGGCAAGCTTGTATATTGATACCAGAGAGGATCCGGTAACAGGGTTTGAATTTAATCACAACATTGCAAATATTGGAGGCTCATTTATAAGTTCACGAATCCGTTATCTAAAAGCTTTTGATACAGAAAAAATTGGAGTTGAATTCAATCGTAATTTTTTCACCTACTCAAGCAAATGGGCCGGAGGATTTAAACTTTATAAAACCTCTACCTTAAGCGATATTCGAAAAACAGATACTGTATTACTAAACGAACGATTGAATTACTCTACTCAGGATTTATGGTTCGGACGTTCATTTTTGTTAAGAACCAATAATTGGCAATATCAAAACAAAACAAGACTAGTTCTTGCTTTACGATATTTAAGCAATATTTTTTATGAAGGTCCGGAAGTAAAAGAAAGATATAACTTTCAATATCATAACAACAGAATGATTTTAGGAGGCATTACCTTTTCTAGACAAAAATATTATAAATCAAATTTAATATATGGATTTGGGAAAACAGAAGATATCCCAACAGGTTGCCTGGTTGAATTTAATGCTGGTTTTGAACAGGATGAATTTTTTAAAAGACCATATTTAGGATTCAAAATATCTCGAGGAATATACTATACTAAATTAGGATACTTAAAGTTTAATGCCGAATTTGGAGGTTTGTATTATGAAGATCAACTTGAACAGGGAGTAGTAAACATTAATGGACAAACAATAAGCAACCTGCATTATTTTAATCGATTAAAAATTCGTGAGTTTTTAAGTATTAATTATACAAGAGGAATTAATCGGTTTAGTGATGAGAAAATCTATATTAATTCTAATAATATTTGGGGTTTCCCTGATGATAAAGTTTTTGGACTGCAAAAATTATCGCTTCACTCAGAAATAACAGCTTTCTCAAATCTCTACATCTATAATTTTAGATTCTTATTCTTTGGATTTGGTGATGTAGGAATGGTTGGTCCCGAAAACAACTCTATCTTTAGTAATAAATTATATTCTGGTTTTGGATTGGGGTTAAGAGTTAGAAATGAAAACCTTGTATTTAAAACATTTCAAATTAAATTTGCTTTCTATCCAACAGTTCCACGAGATACAGAACAATATTATCTATTAATTTCTGGAGAAAATAATAATAGATTAACAAATTTTGAACCGACTGCTCCAAGCATCATTGAATATAAATAAACTATACTCTTTAACCTAAAATAAATATTTCTGAACAATTGCCAATCATTCTTGTTTCGTTTAGTAATTAGATATATTAACTAAATGAAATATTAAAATTATGTCAGTATTAGTAGGCAAAAAAGCACCTGTATTTAAAACAGAAGCGGTTATTGATGGAAATCAAATTGTAGAAAACTATTCTTTAGATCAATACCTGGGTAAGAAGCATGTTTTATTCTTTTTCTATCCAGCCGATTTTACATTTGTTTGTCCAACAGAACTTTTAGCTTTTCAAGATAAAATTAAAGAATTTGAAGATAGAAATGTTGCCATTGTTGGTTGTTCTGTTGATTCCGCTTTTTCTCACTGGAAATGGTTACAAACAGAATTAAATGATGGTGGTATAAAAGGAGTTAAATACCCTTTGGTGGCAGATTTATCAAAAACAATATCAGAAAATTATGATGTTCTTGCAGGACATTACGATTATACTGAACATGGCGAAAGCATCTTTAATGGAACACCACAAGCTTATAGAGGTTTGTTTTTAATTGATAAAGAGGGAATTGTGCGCCATCAGATAGTTAATGATATGCCTTTGGGAAGAAGCGTTGATGAAGCATTAAGAATGATTGATGCTTTACAATTTTTTGAAGAAAATGGTGAGGTTTGCCCTGCAAATTGGAAAAAAGGCGATAAAGCATTAAAACCGACTCAGGAGAGCATTGCTAATTATTTAAGCAACTAATATAATAATTGTAAAAGCATCTGAAAAGGTGCTTTTATTCTTTCTCTTTCTTAATCCAATCCAAGCCTTTATTTAAAGCTTCCTTATTAACATTATGTCCACCTTCGAACAAAATCATTTTAACATCATAATTTAATTTACTAAATACCTTCTTTGCCTGAGCAGAATTTTTATAACTAATTACGGCATCATTTCTACCATGCAGAATACAAACTTTTAAACCCCTACCTTTTTCTAAATCATCTTTGGAAATAAACCAGGGATATTTCTCTGCATCGGGTAATCTTCCTCCACAAGCAATAACCGCATCAATCTTATCACTGTTTTTAACCGCAGCCGCATATGCGTAAGCTGCTCCTTGCGAAAATCCTAATAAGTAATTATTATTAACATTAAATATTTGATTAAAGTAATCAAATACACGTATAATATAATCTATAACATATGGATCGCTTACTTTCCACAACTCCTTATCTATAACATCAAAATCCCATGAGTATTGAAATTTTCTTCTGCCTTGTTCATTCTTTAGATACGGAGCTTCCGGAATAATAAAAATATAATTTTTAGATTCAAAATAGTTTGCAACTCCACTAAAACCTTCTGCCGTTCCCCCATACCCATGAAGCCCAACTATTAAATCATAAGGCTTTGTTTTATCAAAATTATCGGGAAAAATGACTCTGCATCTAACCAAGACATCGGCCTCTATATAAAAAGTATCTCCGAATCTTTTACCAAGCTTTTGAATATCATTTATTGTCTGTTTAAACTGTGAATCATTTTTTATCAATTTAAAACATTCTTCTTGCTGAATTCCAGAAAAATCGTTATACCCAGCATTTATTGCAAGTGCCAAAAAATTACTGGCATATGAAGGCTTATTCAACATAGCATAACAACATGCTAATTTATACAGCGCACCTGCATCATCAATATTATAATCAATAATACTTAAATAAGAACTTGCTGCTGCTTCGTAATCTTGCGAAACAAACAATAAATGAGCTTGCAACTCTAATTGTTCTAAATGGCTTGAATTTAATCGATTAAAATTAACATTATTTAATGTTCCCACTCGGCTGTCCTGAGCTAAAGAAACAATATGAACCAAAGCACATAAAAAAATAGGCAGAATTCGTTTTTTCAAGATTGTCATGTTATAGATATTTTATTTAAAGATTAAGTGAACCTCTTTAACCCTTATAATGAATCTTTATTTATTTTTGCCTTATGAGAGCAGAGTTTATTGTAAACATTCAAGATATAGATGATTTTAAACAAAAAATTATAACCTACGGGAATAATTATAATCAATTTGCTTTTCTTGATAGTAACAATTACAATTTAAACAATACAACACATACATACTATAAGTATGATTTCATTGCAGGTATTGGATCTTTAAAAGAAATACTGGTAAGCAATCAATTAGGGTTTGATGAACTTCATAAATTTCAGGACTCAGGCAATGATTGGCTCTTTGGATATTTTACTTATGATTTAAAAAATGAACTTGAAAATCTAGAATCGAATAATATTGATGAGTTAAACTTTCCTTCTTTGCATTTTTTTAATCCTAAGATAGTCATTATCTCAACCAATGCAATCATAAAATTTCTATATCATGCTGAACTTTATACTGAAAATGAGATAAAAGAAATCATTGAACAAATCAAAAATCAAAAAAACAATTTATCAAAAAATAAATCCTATCCTATAGAATTAAAAAAACGATTTGATAAAAGTGAATATCTTCAAACGGTTCTTAAATTAAAAGACCACATCCAACAAGGTGATATATATGAAATTAATTTTTGCCAGGAATTTTATAGTAATTCCTGTATTGATCCTGTTAATACATACAATTCATTAAATCAGGTATCTCCCTCTCCTTTTTCTTGTTACTATAAACTAAACGATCATTATTTATTATGTGCAAGCCCAGAAAGATTCTTAAAAAAAATAGATCATAAAATAATCTCTCAACCTATAAAAGGAACTATCAGGAGAAGTTCTAACGTACAAATTGATTTAGAACTTAAAGATAAATTACGCAATGATCCCAAAGAACAGGCAGAAAACGTAATGATTGTTGACCTGGTAAGAAATGATCTTTCTCATACTGCAAAAAAGGGTTCTGTAAAAGTTGATGAACTTTTTGGAGTATATAGTTTTAAGCAAGTTCATCAAATGATTTCAACAGTAATTTCCGAGGTAGAAAATTATACTCCTATAGTAAATATTATAAAATCTGCTTTCCCCATGGGATCAATGACAGGAGCTCCAAAAGTAAGAGCAATGAAACTCATTGAAAAATATGAAAAAACCAAAAGGGGATTATACTCTGGTTCGATAGGTTATATTACTCCTGAAAAAGATTTTGATTTTAACGTAGTTATTCGAAGTATTTTATACAACCAAACGAAAAAATACCTATCTTTTGCAGTTGGTGGAGCAATTACCAGTCTTGCAAACCCTGAAAATGAATATGAAGAATGTATGTTAAAAGCAGAAGCAATGTTAAAAGTTCTTAGTTAAATGATCCAAACAGAATTTCATAATTTCATCGCAATTAATCAGCTCTGTCAACTAAACGAAAGGGTATTGCTTGGAATCAGCGGAGGTATTGATTCTATATGTATGTTTCATCTTTTCAGACAATTAAACATCCCTATAGGAATTGCTCATTGTAATTTTCAGCTTAGAGGTGAAGAATCGGATGAAGACGAGAAATTTGTACAAGCTCTGGCTAATAAATATGATATCCCGTTTTTTAATATTCGTTTTAATACCGCAGAAGTAGCTAAAAAAGAAGGAATATCAATTCAGATGGCGGCAAGAGATTTACGATACGATTGGTTTGAAGAAACGCGAAATAAGTATGCATACAACTATATAGCTATAGCCCATAATATGGATGATGTTGTAGAAACATTTCTAATAAACCTAAGTCGTGGATCAGGAATTAAAGGACTAACAGGTATAAAACCAAAGTCTGGTTATATTATTAGACCTTTAATATTTTCATCACGAAAAGAAATAAAAGAATATTTAGATGAAAATGATTTTGATTTCCGCGAAGATTCCTCCAATGCATCTGTAAAGTATAGTAGGAATTTAATCAGACATAAAATCATTCCTTTATTTGAGCAATTAAATCCCAGCTTTCGCGAAACCATTGCTGAAAATATTTCTAGATTAAAAGATGTAGAAATAATATACAACGAACATATCAATAATGAAATAGTATCATCAATTAGATACGAAAATGAAAGAAGCTATATTCTTATCAAGAAATTAAAAGAATTAAACCCAGTACACACCTTTTTATATGAATTTCTGAAACCCTATGGTTTTTCCGAAACTCAAGTATTAAATATTGTAGAATCTTTTGATCATACTCCAGGTAAACAGTTTTTATCACCTACACACCGTTTGATAAAAGACAGAGAAGAGCTAATTGTTGAAGAAAAATCTTCACTTAATAGTGGTTACCACTACATTGATGCGAACACTGAGAACATTGAAAAACCATTAAATCTCTCTTTCATACAATTAGAACGAACAAATAACTTTAAGCTCTTTAAATCAAATAAGCTTGGATACTTCGACCTGAATAAATTAGAATTTCCATTAATACTTAGAAAGTGGAAAAAAGGAGATTATTTTATGCCTTTAGGAATGAAAAACCTTAAAAAATTAAGCGATTTTTTTATTGATAATAAATTTTCTTTATCAGACAAAGAAGATATTTGGATTTTAGAAAGCGGAAATAAAATTGCTTGGATTGTAGGACATAGAATTGATGAAAGGTTTAAAATCACAGATCATACAGAAAAGATATTAAAAATAGAAATCATCGAAAAATAATCACTTTTGTTTATAAAAAAGAACATTTATATTTCAAAATAAGATCAGCTTTTTTTAAATTTAAATCTTATTTTGGATAATTATTTTTGATACATTTTCGTTATCATATCATTAAAGTATATATTTCAAATTAACTACCAAATATGCAGGGAAATCAGGGTTTTGATCAAGAGGATTTTTTAGATTTATTACCTGAAATTGTTTTTGAAATCGATCATGATTTAAAAATAAAATTTCTTAATCGTACCTGCGAAACAATCATAGGATATAATCGAGAAGAAGTACTTAACACCAATATTAATTTAGAAGGTTTTGTTTTAAAATCTGACTTGCAAAGAATTAAAGAAAATATCAAGAAAAACTTTAATGGTTCTGTTATTAACGGAGAAAACTATAAGTTCTTTTCTAAAAATAAAAATATTGTAACACTCGAAATATATAGCAGTCATATTAAAAAAAACGGTCAAATTGTAGGCCTACGCTGTATTGCCATTGATATTACAGAAAAAGAAAAAGCGCATCAAGAATTAACATCACAAGAAAAACATTTTCGACAGATATTTCAAAATTTCCCTCTTCCCTATCAGTCACTTAATGAGAATGGTGATTTTATCGACATTAATCCTGTATGGGAAAAACTTATGGGTTATTCTAAAGACGAAATATTAGGTAAAAATTTTACCCATATCCTTCCCAATAAATATAAAACTAAATTTAATTCTGCTTTTGAAATATTTAAACAAAAAGGTGAAATAACAGATATTAACTTTGATTTAATTAAGAAAGATAAATCAAAAATTCATGTTAATTTTTATGGAAAAATTGAATCTGATCATTGTAAATTTTTAAAAACACATTGTGTTTTTACGGATATTACTTTACAACGAAAAGCAGAACAGACACTAATAGACTCAGAAGTCAGATTACGAGAATTAAATGCCACAAAAGATAAATTTTTCTCTATTATAGCTCATGATCTAAAGAATCCTTTCAATGATTTAATGGGATTTACTCAATTATTAGCCTTAAATATTGAGAAATATGATTTACAAAAGATTGAAAAATTTACCAAAATTATACATCAAAGTTCTAAACTGGCATATAACTTATTAGAAAACCTTTTAGACTGGTCAAGATCTCAAACCGGATCATTGAATTACGAGCCAGAAAAGATTCTAATTAATAAACTGATTGATGAAAACATTGACCTACTGGAATCAACAGCAAAAAATAAAAATATTTCTATATACTCAGAATTAGACAACCTTATTTATGCTTATGCTGATACAAATATGGTTAGAACTATTATTCGAAACTTAATATCAAATGCCATTAAATATACCAACCAGGGAGGATATATAAAAATCCAGAGTTATTGCAACCATGATCAATGCGAAATAAGTATTACCGATAATGGAATAGGAATAAGTAAAGATAGTATTGATAAAATTTTTAAACTCGATGAAAGTTATAGTACTATTGGAACTGAGCACGAAAAAGGAACTGGCCTAGGTCTTATCTTATGTAAAGAATTTGTTGAAAAAAATGGGGGCAAACTATGGGTAAAAAGTGAACCCGATAAAGGGAGTACCTTTTCGTTTACACTCCCAATACCTGAACCTAATTTTTAGTTTTCCTTATTTTTACTATAACATTCTTAACTTATTTTCCAAAATTAAACCACGGGTTTAATCTTAATCATTGATTATGCTTTTATGCTGCATTTTTCTTAAATTGTAGCACATGAGAGTTTTTAAACGCTCATTTATCACACTAATGTGTTTTAATATAATGATTGCACGGTGCATAAAATTTGTTTTTAGTCTTATAATAATCATTCTGTTAAGTAGTTCTGTAATTTTTTCTCAAGATAAAGATTCACTTAATATTGAAGAATTATTTGATATGTCCTTAAGTGAATTACTTAACATTTCTGTTATTACCACTTCTCGTACACAAAACAAAGAAATAAGTAAAGCATCAGCAACGATTAGTGTAATTACATCAAAACAAATTGAAGAACGTTGCTATCAATCATTGTTAGATGTATTATATGATCTGCCTGATATTAAAATTGATTATGGCGTTGATCCTCGATGGATGAATGATGCTACAATAAGAGGAATCAGAGGAATGGATAAGTTTATTATTATGCTGGACGGTATTCGAATTTCTGCACCAACAAACGAAGTAGTAGCAATTATGGAAAACTACCCGATACATTTTGCAGAACAAATTGAAGTATTATACGGTCCAGCCTCGGCTCTTTATGGAGCCGATGCCTTTTCTGGAGTTATAAATATAATTTCAAAGAAACCTGAAGAAGAAGCTTTGTCTGAAACTCAAATTTCGGGAGCAATAAATACCTTAACAGCCAATGCATATACCCACAAGAAATTTAATAATTCGATTAACTTAACCATTGCTGCGCAATATTTTTATGATCAACAACCTGATTTATCAAAATATTATAAAGAAGAATATAAAGACATGGATGAAGAATTAAGGAGTGGAACTTTTAATACTATAAATGGTCCTATTACTCCTGAAACAAAAGTAGATCCAAATAAAAGCAGCATACTTAAAGCATATGGCATATATACTGGACTGCAGGTAAAAGATTTTAAATTTGCTTATTTCGGGAATATGGCACAGCATCCTACTACCATTGCTAACTCTCCTCATAATTCTGTTTACAATGAATCGTCAAAAATTCAGTATTTCATTAATATGGGAAATGTTTCTTATGAAAAAGAATTTGGGAAAATTACTAGTACAACAAATGCTACTTACAGCAGATATAATATTGACCCACAATCTAATTTTAGAAACATCTGGACTGAGATGGAACCTGGTTATGTTTTTGCATATGGATGGAAAGCAAAAGCAGAGCAACTACTAACCTGGAAGTTGTATAAAACACTAGTAATAACTGGTGGTTTAACCTATGAAAGTTATGAAGCACTGCCCAGAAGTAATGATTACCATTATCCTGTTGATCTGAGTAATACTCAGGGCATCATTGTAAATACTGTCACAACAAATAACCCTAAAGGAATTGATGCAAATTTAGATGAACTCCGTTCTAATTATAGCAATACTGGAGGTTTCCTACAAGTTCAGTATGATCCTTTCAAGAAATTATTTATCACTTTAGGAGCAAGAATTGATAATGATAGCAGATATGGAAACACTATTGATCCCAGAATTAGTATTGTTTACCAACCTTCAAACAAAACTACAGTAAAAGGATTTTTTGGAACAGCATTTTTAGCACCATCTCCACAGAATATGTACGATCGTTATGGAACTTTTAGTTCTGATGATGAAGGACTTAATTACTATTCTCAGTTTTTTCAAATGCCTAATCCTGATTTAAAACCTCAAAAAATTAAAACTACTGAATTAAGTATGAAAACTTTTTTCGCAGATGACTTAAGTTTAACTTTAACAGGATATTATTCTAACATTACAGGCTTAATTAGTCCTGTATCCAACACTGATAAAGTTAACGAACTTTATCCAGATCTTACTTACAATGGATATCAAATACTTCGTTATCCAGACTATTATTATATATCAAATGGTGATACCTTATATGGAGATGGAATTCAGATTAATGATAACATGGGAGTATCTAATGTATATGGCGGAACAGCTCAACTAAACTATTATAGTCGATTTGGTAGCCAAATAGATCTCCATGTTTATGCACTATATAGTTATATAGATGGCAATATTGATATCGATGAAGATGGTCCAATTAAAGAACGCAATTTACCTTCAATTTCTCCTCATACTTTTAAATTAGGAGGAACATTACATTATAAAAAACTTAGCATCTCTCCTCGAATATTATTAATTGGAGAACAAAGAGTCTTTAATACTTCTGCGGTAAAAGAAACAGACGAGACAAAATATCAAACTTTACCTGGATATCAACTCATTAATTTGTCAGTTACATATAATCTAAAACCTGATATTAATTTATTTTTAATCGTAAAAAACCTGCTTAATCAAAAGTATAGAAACGTAAACATAGGTGCTGCTCCAGAAAACTACCCGAGTGGTTCTGCATCAGCAGAATTTGTCAATGGAGCTCCTCAAAACCCAATAAGAATTACAGGAGGATTTAAGGTTAGATTCTAAGAATATATAAAGGCTGTCTTAAACAGACAGCCTTTCTTTTTATTAAAGTTTCACTTTATTCATACCTAATGCATTGAGCATCCACCGTGGTAAAGATTTTCTTGGATCGCGTTTTCGCATGTTTAAATACCAGCCATATTTTTTCATAATAGGTACTTTATGCGTTTCTACAAACTCTAGAAGTGTTCCATCTGGATCTTCAATATATGAGAAATGCCCTGCAGCTTCACCCATATCAAAACTGTTATCATCATTATGTTTAACAGAGCTATCTACGGTAAAAGGAAATCCTTTTTCCTCGCATTCGAGTTTAAGATCATCCATATCACTAATATCATAACATAAATGGATATAACCTAAATCTCCCCAAAAACGACCTTCAAAAATTTTCTTTGGTTCGCGATCAAATACTTGAACTAACTCAATAAAACTTTCTCCTAAAAGTTGGCTAAAACTACCAACCATTGGTTTGCTCGTTTTTAATAAAACTCTTCTAAATTTATTCTTTCCTCCAGATAAAGCTGCAAAATCGTTAAAGATTTCTTCCTTATCATATACTACCTCATCGTAACCTAATATATCACTATATACTTTGCGAGCATTTTCAATGTTAGTAACACCAATAATAGCACCTGCAACAGCACCGGTAAGCTTACCTGTTTTCTTAAACCAATTATTACTCTGAATAACTTGAAATATATTACCGTATAAATCTTTTACAAAGAAATGAGTATCGCACAGTTCTCCTAAAACTTCTAATCCACGATTAGTAAATTCCTGATATGCTTTTTTTACATCAGGACTTTTAATTTTTGCAATATTAATTCCTAAGTCACCCAATTGAATTTCAAAATCAGGACCTACAGGAGTACGGCTGGTATAATTCCATATCTCAAATCCACCTCCACCGGACATGTTCATAGCAAGCGCTGCGTGTCTTTGATGAGGTTTACCTCCTGTATAAGGTAACATTAATTCAGCAACAGTATCATCTTCAAAAATTTTAATATCCATTCCAAAATTGTCTTTGTACCACTTCCATGCTTCATATACATTAGGTACTCCAATCCCAATCTGTTGAATACCACTAATTAATTTACTCATATTCTAAATTTTATGTTGGATTAATTTTTCGGGCTAATTTATAAAATAATCTTGGTATAAATTTATGTATATATACCATTAATAATTCTGTTGACCCAATTAAAACTTCTTTCTTATCTTTTCTAATTGCTTTCACATATTGTCTTGCACATTTTTCTGCAGATATTCCATTATTTTGTCCATCATCCATTTTGCCATGCGCTTTACCTTCTTTTGTAAGTGCATGGAAAGAAATATTGGTTTTTATACGTCCCGGGAAAGCGATTAAAACCTTAATATTATATGGATAAACCTCTGAGCGAAGAGTTTCGAAGAAACCATGAAGCGCATGCTTTGCTGCCGAATAAGCCGATCTTAATGGAAATCCAAATTTCCCAGAAATACTACTTGTTGCTGCAATATAACCTCTTCCATTCTTAATCATATGTGGTAAAACAGCTTTTGTTAATGCAATGGTCCCAAAATAATCAATCTCCATAATTTTTCTATCGACATCTAGTGGAGTCTCAATTACCAGAGAACGTTGGCTAATTCCAGCATTATTGACCAATACATCAATTCTTCCAAATTTATCGATTAACTCTTGAGTTATGGCATTCATCTTATCTATCTGTGTCATATCCAAGAATTGAATAAAACACTCTGCTCCCATTTTATCGCATTGCTGCTTCACTTTATTTAAATCACCCATTTGATTTGATGAGATAATTAATTTTGCTCCCTGTTTTGCAAATTCAAAAGTTAAAGCCTCTCCAATTCCTGAAGAGGCTCCTGTTATCCAAACAACATTATTTTTGAAACTCATTTATTTTCTATTTATTTTTCAATCATAATATAATTAAATGGGTATGAAATCATATCGGAAAAATCTTCTCCTACCTCTTTCATATCTTCATCCCCATCGGCAAAATACCAATTAACCGTAATTTTTAGTCCATTTTCAGCGAAATCACGAATAATTACTAAAATATCTGATAAAAATTTTGCCGAAGCTGAGTTAAAATAATCTAGCTTAAAATTAAATTTAAATCCAATATCATTAAAACTTTCAATGTTATCCTTTTCAATTGTTTTCTCAAAATATTTCCTTAGCTTATAAATGATAGAATAATAAAAATCTCTTACATTTTCGGGTCTTGAATTACCTTGCATTTCAAACAACTGTTTTGTTGTATCGAACAAAACACTAGGAGATTTTTCTGTAGCAGGAATATTTAATCCTTTCATAAAAACGCTATTTTTTTAAATTTAACTGCATCGCAAAATAAGAAAACTTATCATCAATGCTTTCAAAATCATATTTAATTTTTTGTTTTGTTGTTTTAGCCATCACTATAAGTCCCAATCCTGCACCTCCTTTTTCAGATATTTCTGCATTTGCTAATGATTTCTTATACAAGCTGTTGATCTGTTTAAAATCCAAATTATTCAGGTTTTCTAGTCGTTTTATTAGTTCTTTCATCCTGGAATTTAACAGAATATTACCCGTATGAATAAGATAATCCTCAGCGATTCGTTCAATAATAAAACGTGCGGGATATTTCTCTAACAGATCGTTTTGTGCATCATTTAAATCCGAATGTTTTAATATATTATCAAGGCACTCAACTGATAATGAATAGACTCTTTTTCGCATCAATTTATCTTCTTGTTTATGCATAAGATAGTTTTTCAAATGATGCAGAATATCATCAATGATATTTAGAGTTATTAATCCCTTATGATTAACTACAACATCGTAACTTTTCATAAACTATAATATATATTTTTGCGAGCTTTTGTTTTAACTTTTATAAAACAGAACGTTAAAGTTAATGTTAATAATTAAAAAACAAAAAAATATCTAAAATTTTAGATACTTTAAACTTCTAAGCCTAAACCCTGTTTTACAGTTATGATTTTTATTCATGTTGTTTTATTACTAACTTGTTAACATTAACTTAACATTGATTTAATTAAAAATTAATTTAATTCAGCATTCTAATAGCTTATGTATATCTACTTTTAACCCCAAATTAAAATAACTTTAAAAATGGAAAACATTTACATTATTCTTGTCGTAATTCTCTTTGCACTAGCCATTTCGGATTTAATCGTTGGTGTCAGTAACGACGCAGTAAACTTTTTAAACTCGGCGATTGGGTCAAAAGTTGCTCCCCGTTACGTTATTATGATCATTGCAAGTATAGGTATTTTAGTAGGTACAACTTTCTCAAGTGGTATGATGGAGGTTGCCAGAAAAGGTATATTTCATCCTGATCAGTTTTACTTTTCAGAGATCATGATCATATTCCTGGCTGTGATGCTTACTGATGTTGTACTTTTAGATGTATTTAATACACTTGGTCTTCCTACATCAACTACGGTATCAATAGTTTTTGAACTTTTGGGTGCAGCTGTTGCTGTTGCTTTAGTTAAGATAAATCATTTAGGAGAAACTGCGGCTGATTTAGCAAACTATATTAATTCTGCTAAAGCGTTAGCCATTATATCAGGGATTTTACTTTCTGTTATTGTGGCATTTTCAGTTGGATCAATTGTGATGTATTTAACAAGATTGGTTTTCTCTTTTAATCATAAAGTTACCTTTAAATATTTTGGAGCCATTTGGGGCGGTATTGCTATTACAGCTATTACATATTTTATATTAATTAAAGGAGCCAAAGGATCTTCATTCCTAACCAGTGAAACTACTGAGTGGATTAAATCAAATACTACTCTTATTATAGTTTATAGTTTTATAGGATGGACTATTTTACTTCAGCTATTATACTGGATTGTAAGATTAGATATTCTGAAAATGATTGTATTGGTAGGAACATTTGCCTTGGCAATGGCATTTGCTGGAAACGACCTTGTAAACTTTATTGGTGTTCCATTGGCGGGGTTAAAATCTTTCCAGGCATTTATGGCAGAACCCAATGCAAATCCGGATGGTTTATTGATGGTTGCCTTAACAGGAAAATCACAGGCAAATACTTTAATTCTGCTATTGGCAGGACTTGTTATGGTAGTCACCTTATGGTTATCACGTAAAGCAAGAAAGGTAACAGAAACGGAAATAAATTTAAGCAGACAAGGCGCTGGCAATGAAAGATTTGGATCAAGCATGCTCTCCAGAACAATTGTTAGAGCTGCTATGGATATTAGTCATGCAGTAGGTAAAGTTACTCCTAAATCAATGCAAAAAAGAATTAGTAAACGTTTTGATGATACTGAATATAAAAATAGTCTGAAAAATGTAAAAGATGTACCATCATTTGATATGGTAAGAGCATCGGTAAATTTAACGGTAGCCAGTATTTTAATCTCTTTTGCTACATCTTTAAAATTACCTTTATCTACAACCTATGTAACATTTATGGTTGCGATGGGGACATCGCTAGCAGATAAAGCTTGGGGACGTGAAAGTGCTGTTTATAGAATTACAGGAGTAATTACCGTAATTGGTGGATGGTTTATGACTGCTTTTACTGCATTTACTGTAGCATTCATTATTGCACTTATTATTAGTTGGGGTGGTATAATTGCTATTGGAGCTTTTGCTTTAATTGCTCTTTATACTGTTATTCGTACACATACCTCTTTCCATAAAAAAGAGGCTGAAAAAGAACGAGTTAAAAAATTGGCAGATGAAGACCTAATGGCAGAAAATGTAATGACTAAATGTTCATTAGAAGTTAGAAGCATGCTTAAATCTGTTGTTAGAGTATTTTCTGAAACTATTGTAGGGCTAACACATGAAGATCGCAAATCTCTTAAAAAAGTTTGTAAAGAAGTTGATGATTTAAATATGGAAGCTAAATATTTAAAAAACAATGTCCATAGTACATTATTAAAGCTCCAGGAAGAAGAAGGTGAAACCGGCCACTTCTATGTTCAGGTTATTGATTACTTGCGAGAGATGGCTCATGCTCTATCGTTTATTTCAAATCCTAGTTTCAATCATGTCGATAACAATCATAAACCATTATCGGAAGAACAAATTGATGAACTTGACAGTTTGAAAGACAATGTGAATGATTTATTCGAAGCCATCATTTTCACCATAGAAAAAAGTGAATTTGAAAATATACCTGCTTTAATTGAAAAACAACAAGATATATTAGATAAATTAAAAGAAGGTAGAAAAAATCAAATTAAACGTATTAAGAAGGATGAAGCAGGTACTCGTAATAGTATCTTATATCTTGGAATACTAAATGAAATCAAAAACTTCTTATTGCAATCCATAAATGCAGTAAAAGCACAAAGAGATTTCGTTGAATATCAATTAAAAAGGAAAGGATAAAATGCATAAATAATACGCATAAAAAAGCTCGAAAAATTCCGAGCTTTTTTATTATCTGTTTCTATAAAATATCTTTTACTAATCTACAATAAGTTCAATATAAGTTTGTTGGTTATTCAATGATTTGATTAGAATGGAATTTTAGTAATACCAAATTACAAACAGATAAACGAATCAACAGATCATCAAAAAAATTACAAGATATAGATTTATTCCTTAAGTTGAACCAGCATTAATTTACATATTTATAACCTACTCCTTTTATAGTTTTAATATGTTTATCTCCTATTTTTTCTCGAAGTTTTCTTATATGAACATCAATTGTTCTATCTCCTACAATGATATTATCACCCCAAACTGCACTAAAAATTTCATCTCTTGTAAAAACCCTGTCAGGTTTTGCTATCAGTAGAAGCAACAACTCAAATTCCTTTTTTGGTAGAATTAATTCTGAACCATCTTTAGTTACTATATATCTTTCTTTATCAATGATCAAATCTGATTGCTGAATAATTAAATTTTCTTCTTTTTCATCTTCAATACCCGATTTGAATCTTTTTAATAAAGCCTTTATTCTGCTTACTAATACTTTTGGTTTTACTGGTTTTGTAATGTAATCATCACCTCCAGCATCAAAACCGGCTATCTGTGAATAATCTTCACCTCGTGCAGTTAAAAAAGCAATTACCGTATTTTGCATTTTTTTATCCTGACGTAAAGCTTCACAAGTTTCAATCCCATCCATTTCAGGCATCATAACATCTAAAAGGATAAGATGTGGTGTTATTTTTTTCGCTATATCAATAGCTTCTTTACCGTTGTTAGCCGTATGAACTTCAAATCCTTCCTTCTTAATATTATAACTTAAGAACTCCAGAATATCCGGTTCATCATCAACAAGTAATATTTTAAAATCTTGATTATTCATTTTCAATTTACTTTTTATAATCTAAAATGCTAAAGTACATTAATAATAAACACCTAAAGATAAGTTATGTTTAATTCTACATTAAGGTAAAGTTAACAAAAAAAATTACCCCCCAATTATTAACACAAGATTAAAATACTGGTAATAAGATTTAATATGAGTAGGCATTTCTTTGCAGTGTAAGTTTTAACAAGAATAAGAATTTAAAATTTTAATAACCCAAAACAAAAATCAAAAAATGAAAAAAAGTTATTTAAAACTAACAGCTGCTATTTTAGCTGCACTAACAATTAGTTTCACATCTTGTGATGATGATGATTCAGTTAACGTACCTCCTTCAGTTGTTTCTGTAGGTTTAAGTTCAGATAACGCTACTGCTACTGTATATTTTAGCGAAGGTGTTTATAGTGCAAACAATGCTACCGGAGCTTTAACTGATGACAATTTCACTGTTGCTCTTTCAGGTGGTGATTTAACTTTAGAATCGTCAACTGTTACTCATACTGCTGGAACAAACACTGCAACAATCGCATTAACTTATAGCGGTACTTATTCAGATGGTTCTGATTTATTAACCGTATCGGTAGAAGCTAACAAAATTTATGATGAAGAAGGTGCTTCGGCTATTGCTTTAAGCGTTAATGATAATTTAAACCCAATGGGTGTTGAATATGAAACTATCGAAGTTACTGGTAATATTACATCAAATACTACCTGGGAAGAAGGAAACGTATACATATTAACTTCTCGTATAACTGTTTTAGATGGTGTAACATTAACTATCGAACCTGGTGTTATCGTGAAAGGTAATCCTGGAACCGGATCAAACGCTACAGCATTATTAGTTGCTCGTGGTGGTATTTTAGAAGCTGAAGGGACTTCAGAAAAACCAATCATCTTCACTTCTGTTGCTGATAATATTATTCCTGGTCAAATTAATAGTCCAAACTTAACTGAAGATTTGAATGGTGTTTGGGGTGGATTAATCGTTTTAGGTAAAGCACCTATCTCTGTTTCTGGTGATGGATCTGAAGCTTCTATCGAAGGTATCCCTGCTGATGATAGCAATGGTAAATATGGTGGATCAGTTAAAAATGATTATTCTGGAACTCTTAGATACATTTCTATTCGTCATGGTGGTACAAACATTGGTGAAGGTAACGAAATTAATGGTTTAACTTTAGGCGGAGTTGGTTCTGCTACAGTTATTGAAAACATTGAAATTGTTGCTAACCAGGATGATGGAATCGAATTCTTCGGTGGAACCGTAGATGTATCTAACGTTCTTGTTTGGAAAAACGGAGACGACGCTATCGATGCTGACCAAGCTTGGAATGGAACAATTGATAATGGTATTATCATCAATCCTGGCGACGAAGCTTTTGAATTGGATGGACCAGAAGGTAGTTATATTGACGGTAATTATACAATCCAAAACTTCTCTGTAAATGCAATGGATGCTCAAGGTTTAGTTGATAACGATGATAACACAAATGTTGATATGAATAATATCTTCTTCTTTGGATTAAAGCTTATTACAGGTACTGATGATAACGGAGATCCATTAGATCAACAAGATTTTGATAAAATGCCTTCAACATACACTTGTACATTTGCTAACTTTGAAGTTGTTATTCCTTCAACTACAACAATGGCGGATCATTTTCCACACGATGATTCATTTGTAACAGCTGTTACTGCAAGAACTGTTGGAGCTGATGTTACAGCATTCGAAGATTGGACTTTTGCAGATGTTAATGGACAATTATCTAATTTCTAATCATAAAAAATCAGATATAATATAAACTTTAAGAATATCAACTCGCAGGGTAAAACCTGCGGGTTTTACTAATTTAATAAGAACATCATTTTTTATCATGAGTAAGATTAAATATTTTCTTGTTTTCCTCTTTTTATCTGTAAGTAATATATTATACTCTCAGAATGGAACTATTAGAGGGAGTGTTTTTGATGCTGTAAATGGAGAATCTCTTCCGGGAGTAACAATTTATATCGAATCTTTAGCACATGGAACAATTACAGATTTAGATGGGGAATTCAATCTTTCTGTAACCCCGGGAACTTACGACTTAAAAGTATCGTACATTTCTTATGAAACAGTTATTATAGAAGGATTAATTGTAAAAGAAGGAGAGGTAAACTTAATAGATCATATTGGTTTAGAAGAGGCAACTTTTGAAATTGCCAGCGCTGTAGTTACTGCTAAAGCTATTCGTAATACAGAAACCGCCATCCTGGCATTAAAACAAAAATCTCCTAATTTATTTGATGGAGTTTCTGCTGCCAGCTTAAGAAAAACAGGAGACTCCGATGCTGCTTCATCCATAAAAAGAGTTACGGGAGTTTCTGTTTCAAATGGAAAATATGTTTATGTAAGAGGTCTTGGTGATCGTTATACAAAAACTATCTTAAACGGTGTTGATATACCCGGATTAGATCCTGATAGAAACAGTATCCAAATGGATATTTTCCCAACAAATATTATTGATAACATTATTGTACATAAATCGTTTAGTGCAGAATTACCTGCTGATTTTACCGGTGGTGTTGTTGATATTGAACTAAAAGATTTCCCTGAAGAAAGAAAAGGTAATATTTCTTTTTCTGCAGGATATAATTCTAACTTTCATTTTAACAGTAATTATCTCACCTATGATGGTGGTAATACTAATTATTTAGGTTTTGATGATGGAACAAGAGCAATACCAGCAGAATCAAACATCCCGTTTTTTACGGACATCATCTCAAATCCTAATGGAGAAGATGCTCAACGTTATAAAGAAATATTAGGAGACTTTAATCCTAATATGGCTGCAAAAACACAAACCAGTTTTATGGATTATGATTTTGGAGCTTCGTTTGGAAATCAAAAAGTTTTAAAAAAAATAACAATAGGTTACAATGTAGCTTTCTCATATAAAAACAATACAGAGTTTTACGAAAATGCAACATACAGCAAGTATGGTCTTAGTGGAAATCCTGATGAAAATGAATTAGTATTAAGAACTGAACGTAATGGAGACTATGGAGTTAATAATTTATTCCTTAATGGACTTGCAGGATTTGCTGTAAAAACAAAAAAATCAAAATATAGATTTAATATCATTCATTTACAAAATGGTGAATCTACAGCAGGTATCTTTGATTTCACAAGCAGAGATGTAGGTAGTGATTTTGATGCATTTCAACACACACTTCTTTATACGCAAAGATCATTAACCAATTTGCTTTTGAATGGTAAACATCGTTTTGAAGAATCAAAATGGGAAATAGTATGGAAATTATCTCCTACTTTATCAAAAATAGAAGATCCTGACAATAGGTTTACCAGATACGCTTATGGATCGGATGGTTTAGTCATAGGAACTGAATCTGGTTTTCCGGAAAGAACATGGAGAGAACTTGAGGAAATGAATTTAGGAGGGGTCCTTCATTTTACCAAAAAATTCAGTTTTAACGGACAAGATGCTAAATTAAAATTTGGAGGAGCCTATACTTATAAAGAGCGTGATTTTAATGTGCGTACTTTTGCTATAAATGTTCGAAATGTTCCACTAAGCGGTGATCCTAATGAGCTGTTTTCTGAAGAAAACTTATGGCCATATCAGGATAATATCTTTTATGGAACAACCATAGAACCTAACTTTATTCCTACAAATGTTAACAAATATAACGCTAATGTTAACTATGCAGCAGCTTATATATCTGGTGAACTAAATCTCTTAAAAAACTTAAAAACAGTAGTTGGAATACGAACAGAAAATTATGTTCAGGAATATACAGGTCAGGACCAATTAGGAGAAAATGTTCTTGATGGAGATAAAGTCCTTGACGATCTTGATTTTTTTCCAACCATTAACCTTATTTATAGTTTAAAAGAGAAACAAAATTTAAGATTATCGTATTCGAAAACAATTGCACGTCCTTCGTTAAAAGAGCTATCCTATGCGCAAATTTTTGATCCTGTAAGTGGTGTTACATTTATTGGTGGATTAGCAGATGATATAGGTCTTGATAATAATGGAAACGAAGTAGTTTTCTGGGATGGAAATCTTGTAAGTACAGATATTCATAATATTGATTTGCGTTGGGAATGGTTTTTTGAAAGAGGTCAAATGATTTCGTTAAGTGGATTTTACAAGAAATTCGCTAATCCAATTGAGATGGTACAATTCGCTACAACTCAAAAAACTCAAATCCAACCTAGAAACGTAGGTGATGGACAGGTTCTTGGAGCAGAATTAGAGTTACGCCATGATTTCGGATTTATGGGGGAATCATTAAGCAATTTTAGTATTTCAACTAATTTTACTTATGTATATTCTCGTGTAGAATATAGCCAATCAGAGTACGAATCAAGAATTGCAGCATCAAGGACAGGTCAAACAATTGATAAATACAGAGAAATGGCTGGTCAATCGCCTTATCTTTTAAATATTGGAGCAAGTTATAATGGAGGTGTAAATAATTTTTGGAAAGGTTTAGAAGCCGGATTATTCTATAATGTTCAGGGCAAAGCTTTAAGTATTGTTGGGATTAGCGATCGCCCGGATATTTACACAAATCCATTTCATAGTTTAAACTTTAATATCTCAAAACAATTTAATAATGGACTTGGCATTGGCTTAAAAGTTAAAAACATTTTAAATAGTAAAGACGAAGTAATTTATCAATCATATAAAGCTGAAGATCAGTATTACAGTTTAAAAGAAAAAGGTACTAGCTTAAGCTTAAGCATTAGTTACAAATTTTAATTTAGCATGTGTCGTTTTAAAAAATTATATTTACAAGTTCCTTATATACAATAAGGAACACATATTTCAATCAAATATTATTTGCTATTTAAATTTGTACTGATAAAAATATTAATATCATGAAAAGAACAACTATATATTTAATTTTATTCTTAGTAACTACAAGTACAGCCATTTCGCAGAATATTGTAAAGAAAGATGGTAAGTACTATGATGAAAATAACGAGTTATACTCGGGGAAATACTATGAGTATTTTGAAAATGGTAACACTAAACTTATTGCTAGTTTAAAAGACGGTATACAAGATGGTATAACCACAATCTTTTTTGAAAATGGAGCAAAGAATGAAGTTCGAGCATATAAAGCAGGTGAAATGCATGGGACATGGATTACCTGGAATGAATCTGAAGTTAAATTAGCTGAAGCTAATTATGAATCTGGCGAAAAACATGGTAAATGGTACATATGGGATGAAAAAGGCACCTTACGATATGAAATGGAATATACCAATGGTGTTAAATCTGGTTTGTGGAAAATGTATAATGAAGCCGGAGAATTAATCAACGAAAAGAATTACTCAGATAGATAGTTCTTTTATTAAATTAGTAACTAAACCCTTGAGTAAAATCAAGGGTTTTCTATTTTAGTTTATTTATCTTCAGAATTAAATTTGGATCAATACATAATTTATGAAAATATTCTTTTGCTGATGGCGGTGCTACTCCCGGAAAGTCTCCATGATTACCTAAAATATCGGTAATAATCTGAAAATGTAAATGAGACGGCCAACCACCATTAATACTGGAATTTCCAATCTCGGCGATAACATCTCCTCTCCTAACCTGCTGTCCTATTTCTTTATCACTTATAGATTCAAGACTCAAGTGACCATACAAAGTATAAAAGGTTTCGCCCTCGATTAAATGTTCTAAAATTAATGTTGGTCCATAATCACCAAAATTTTCATTGTTCTTAAAGCTATGAATCACACCTGGCAATGGAGAATATATTGGAGTTCCTTCTTTTACCCAAATATCAATACCTAAATGTATGCTGCGCGGTTCTCCTTCGTTATCAAAATGCTTACTACGTTTATAGATTAACCTGTCCTCGAAATAACCTCCAACACCCACCGTTTTTTTCTCTTGCTTTAGAGTTCTCAATACATAATTTGCTAAATCTTCAGTACTATCCAAATCAATATCCTGCAATTCAATATTTAGCTCTGAAAAATCAAAAACATATACGTTCTTATCAGAAAATTCAATATCAATTACTCTAGAAAAAAAATCCCTGTTATCCTTTAATATTTTTATAACTCGGTCAGCTTTATCCATAAACTATTTTTTATGCAAGTTACTCAAAACTGCATTTAAAGTAAAGACTAAAAATAAAAAAGCCCGGGTATTTCCCGGGCCACTTATATGGATTTATTAATTTTTCCTTATTCGATAATACTTTCAATTTTTACATCAACAGTATTCGATTTTGTTAAACAAACATTTACTGTTTCAACTTTCTTTTTATATGAAATATAAGAAGTAGTAATTTCTAATTCACCTTCTCTTACTCCATTGATTTCAAAGTTTCCTTCAAAATCAGTATAAACACTTTTTTCAATTCCCTCAACAGAAACTTTTACTCCCGCTAATGCTTCGCCTGTAATATTATCTAGAACTTTTCCGGAAACTGAAGTTGTCATCATTACACTTTCTGCTGCTCCGCTTTCTTCGTTTGCTGCATTTGCAAATGATACTGAGAAAACAACTAAACTTACGATTATTATTGCTATCTTTTTCATTTTTATCTTGTATTAATTATTTACTTTTTTATTTACACTACAAATGTAAGTTCCTAATATTATTCGAATATTATCCCTTAATAACATTTGTGTTAAGTTTATATTAATACAATGTTAGCTTTGTTAACTAAATGTAATCTTGATTAACGAATATACGTTTCTTGATTTCTTACTACCAAATATAATCAGGTAAATAACTATTTTAGGAGTAATTCCAGATCATCTTCATAATCTAATTGTAAGTCTTCGTGTAATTTCGAAATTGCAGCTTTAATTAAATCAACCTGGCGAGCATAAAGATTTCTAATAGCCAGACTCTTAAATACACTTGGAGTAAACTTTCTTAGTTTCAAACAAAAATAGATAAGCAATTCTACTTCAGTCTGTTTGTTTTGGGAATATCGGATATACTTTTTAGTTAAAGTGAGTGTTTTCCGAATACTCTTTTTTATATAATAAAAACTGGTTCGATTAATTCCTTTAAACTGTTCATCTATTTCTTCTTTAACACTCCTTATATAGCCAGCCTCATCATCCGATTCAAATAAAAGGTAAGTTAATAATTCCTTATTTTCTTTCTTAAATCGTGCTAAACGCAAACATATTTCTAATAATTCCTTAGGTGAACGTGTTATTAATTCCTGCTTAATTTCTTTTGCAGTTGCTGCTTTCATATAGAATAAAACTTTGTATTTTGAATAAAGTTATGCAGTAAAGGTAGAAATAAATCTAAAGATTACTATCCACAATTAAAGTTGAGTCAACCAAATATAATGAGTCTAAGAACTGAAGTGAATCTTGTAATTTTCTTTGCAGAAGCTCTTGTTCTACAAGTTCGAAACGTTTTATTAATAACTTATACTCTTCTTTTATTGACTCTTGTTCTTTTAGCAAAATTTTATTTTTCTCTCCTATCTCATAATATAAAACTGCTCTATCCACAAGAACTCCAAGAAAAAAAAAGATGATAATTAGTATGGTAGATTTTGTTTTACTCACTGCCAATATATTTGTTACTAATTTAAACAGATGATACAAATTATCAAAATAATTAAACATCAATAAATTACCTTACAACTAAGATATGATGAATAATAATAAAAAGATATGTTGCTTTATTCATATGATATTTATTAACTTAACATTAATTTAATATTACCAATGTTAATTTAATGTAATATTGCGAGCAAAAATAAATTCTAAATCTCTTAGTAAAATGAAAAGAAACTTACGATCTGTTCTGATAATAATCGTTGTGTTAGTGTTTTTTTCTAATAAGCTTTGGTCTCAGGAACAAGAAAATGAATTTAAACCTTCAGGGCATGTTTATGGAAAGGTTTATAGTAATTTTCATTATCAATTATTTATGGAAGATGGCGAATCTGCTTTTGCTGTAGATAGAGCATACTTTGGATATGAATACTTTGTATCAGAAGAATTTACAGTAAATCTAAAACTAGATATTGGTAGCCCAAACCAAGATTCTCAATACGATATCTTAAAAAGATACGCATATTTTAAAAACGCGGCATTAATCTACAAAAAGGATCATCTTAAAGTTAGTTTTGGTTTAATAGACTTAATGCAATTTAAAATACAAGAAAACTTTTGGGGACACAGATATATTTATAAATCATTTATGGATAACCATAAGTTTGGCAGTAGTGCCGATTTAGGAGCATCTTTATCATATAAATTTAATGATATTGTATCTGCCGATTTTACTGTAATGAATGGAGAAGGCTACGACCAGTTACAAGCCGATAATAACTACAAAAGTGGATTAGGAGTTTCTATATTTCCTATTAAAGGATTAACAACAAGAATATATGTCGATTATACTGAACAAAGCGAAATACAAACAACATGGTCTGGGTTTATTGGATATGATTTTAAGAAAATCGCTAAACTTGGAGTAGAATACAATTATCAAGTTAACAATAAATACAAAACAGATCATGATCTACATGGATTCTCTACTTACGCTTCATACAATGTATCTAAAAAATGGGAACTTTTCGGTCGTTACGACAAATTATGGTCAAATAAAATCGATGGAGAAGAATATGATTGGAATATAAATAAAGATGGAAGTGCAATTATAGCAGGCATCCAATTTAAACCACATAAAAATATAAATATTGCGGCAAACTATCAGGATTGGTATCCATATGCAAAAAACATGGATAATGAATCTTATTTTTATTTAAATCTTGAATACAAATTTTAATACCAGGACTTATGAAAATAAATATACCAATCATATTTAAGATTTTATTGATTGCTTTAATAGCTGTTTCGTGTCGAAAAAGTGATATTGTAGTTGATAGTGCAAATACTGTTACCGACGATGGAAGTGGAACAGGAACAGTTACCTGGGAAGCCGGGAAAGAATATATTTTAGAAGGATTTGTTTTTGTAAATCCGGGACAAACGCTAACAATTGAGCCCGGAACTATTATCAGAGCTCGTACCGGTCAGGGAGAAAATGCTAGTGCATTAATAGTGGCCCGTGGAGCCAAAATTATTGCCGAAGGAACACAAGAAAATCCAATTATTTTCACTGTTGAAGGTGATGATCTGGAAGGATCTGTACCTATTGAAGCCAGAGGTTTATGGGGAGGAGTTATTATATTAGGAAATGCTCAACTAAATAGTGAATTTAATGAATCAAAAATCGAAGGGATTCCATTATCTGAATCCCGAGGTATATATGGTGGCTCAATTAATAATGACAATTCAGGTATCTTAAAATATGTTTCGATTCGCCATGGAGGGACAAACATAGGCGAAGGAAATGAAATTAACGGACTCACTTTAGGTGGAGTAGGTTCCGGAACTACTATCGAATATATAGAGGTTATATCGAACGAAGATGATGGGTTTGAGTTTTTTGGAGGAACAGTTAATTGCAAATATCTTGCATCAGCATTCTGTGGTGACGATGCCTTTGATTTTGATGAAGGTTATCGCGGTAAAGGACAGTTTTGGCTAGCTATTCAGGCACCCTCTTTAGGTGACAACTTAGCCGAACATGATGGAGGAACAGATCCTGTTTATGGAGAACCATTCTGTATTCCTGAAATATATAATGCAACATATATAGGAAATGGTCAACTTAGTTCATCTAATCTTATGATTTTTTCTGATGATGCAGGTGGAAAATACTATAATTCAATTTTCACAAATCAACCTGGAGGTGTTGAAATTGAATATAATGATGGATTTAATGATAGTTTTCATCAGTTTGAGGTTGGCAATTTAGTTTTTGAAAATAATATCTTTTATAATATTGAAGGAAATAATAGCTCGAATATTTTATCGGCATTTAATGAAAACAGCGATCCTTTGGCATCTCAACAATTAGCATTACAAAACTATTTTATTAATGCCGGAAACGAAACATCTAATCCTGGTATCACCATCACAGAATCAGATTATGATGTTATTCCAAATAACAGTGTTGAAAATAATCTGGCTAATTATCCTGATGAATGGTATGATCCTGTTACATTTAAAGGAGCTTTTAACCCTAATGGTTATAACTGGCTTGAAGGATGGTCGATATTAACCCAGTCTGAAAAAATACGATAATCAGTAAAAAATATTGATGCAAAAAAATGTCATGCTAAATAAATATAGCATGACATTTTATTATATTTTACCTGCTTATATCTTACTGATGCTCTGATCTTAACAAATCATTCACCGTTTTTACCGGATTAAATGTTAAAATTGGGACTTCAACAAAAATAGTATTCCAATGTGCCATAGCACCATTCCAAAGACCCGGCAATTCCTGTGCCTTTAAATCTTTACCGTCTTTCGATTTTTTAGAAATAAAACCTGTATTTAAGTCTCGGTATTTCAGTAAATCAAATTGATCTCCATTATGATCTTTAATCGCACAAACTAAATCAACAGGATTAAAGTGTGAAGATGATTTTAATACTTCCATTTGATCTGCATTCTCTTGATCAATCTGTGACGATTCTACAATCTGAAGATCAACCGACCCATCCGATTGTTTCACCCAAAATGGTCCTCCTCCGGGCTCCCCTTCATTCTTCACCATTCCACATACACGAATAGGCCTATTTAAAATCCCCAATAGGAATTTTGCATGCGTTACAGTTTCCATTCGTTCATACTTCACAAAATCATAACACAAATCATTTTTAATAAATTGTTCTATTTCGTCAAATAACTCTTCGTTAAAATCATTCGATTCCAGATCATGAATATAATTAAAGATTCTTTCCTGAAACGACAAGAGAACACCAGCTAAAACTTTCTTATATTGGATTGTTGTATCTTTTAATTTATCAGGCACTACATTATCGATATTCTTAATAAAAATGATCTCAGCATTTAAATCATTGAGGTTTTCGATTAAAGCTCCATGCCCACCCGGACGAAATAGTAAACTACCATCGTCGTTTCTAAAAAGCTCGTTGTTTAACTCAACAGCAACCATATCAGTCGATGGCTTTTGTTGCGAAAAAGTTATCTCAAACTTAACTTTATATTCTTGTTCTAAACTTTTCCTTATTTGCTGAAATACATCATTAAATAGTTTCTGATGTTCAGGTGATATCGTAAAATGTATTTTTACAATTCCATCTGATGTTTTGGCATATTTAATTCCTTCGATTAAATGTTCTTCAAAAGCAGTTCTTATTTTCTTTTCATAATTATGAAATGCTAAAACACCTTTAGGTTTTTGTCCATAATTTATGCCATCTTCAAATAAGAAAAACTTTAATATCTCCTTATATTTGCCCTGCTCAATTAAATCCTCAATCTTTAAATTAATTGATTCTATTGCAGATTTCAATTCTCCATAAAATGCAAACTTTTTAATATTCTGAAAAAATCTTTTAACCTCTTTATCTTTAATATCATCTATACCGGCATATTGTTCTTTTGCTTGTTCGTAAAATTCAAACAGAAACTTAAACATTCTTGATGCTGCTCCCGATGCAGGTACAAACTTTAAAGTATCAGGATTTAAATCATCATATAACTTTATATAAGCATGAACTTCATCTTGATTTAACTGAATGATTCCATTGTTTATACTTGCTGGTTTAGATACATTCAAAAATCGAAAACCTTCAATAAAATTCTGCACTTGAGCTTTTACTTGATCTTCAGTTAATCCTTTATTTATAATCTGTTGAGTATCTTTTTCTGAAAACATTGTTCTGTTTTTTGCTGATAAAATTAGAATTTAGCTGTTAATTTAAGATTAAACCTACGTGAAGTTAAGTAATTTGGCACAGCATACTGCGATGCATTTCCTGCCTGATTATTTACCGTTTTAACCCACATATAAGAAATTGTATTATTAATGTCGAGTAAGTTAAATACCTCGAAACTAATCCACATATCTTCAAATACATTAAGCCATTTTGCCTTTTCAAAAGATTTATCTTTATTAATCACTACTTTAGAAAAACCTAAATCGACCCGTTTATATGCTTTCATTCTAAAAACGCGATCGTAACGATCTTTTTCAGGAGAAGAAAATGGCAATCCACTTCCATAATGTAAACTCAGATTCATCCTATACGAAGGATTCATAGGTAAATAGTCCTGAAAATAAAGGCTAAAATTTACCAATTGATCTGTTGGTCGGGCATAATATCCAGGATAAATGGTTTCTCCTTCACTATTTACATAAGAATCATTATCAATGTCTTCTTTTGTTTTCATTAATGATAAACTTGCCCAAGACTCTATTCCCTGCACAAACTCTCCATTTATTTTGAAATCAATTCCATAAGCATAACCTTTTGCCATATTTTGTGCAGAATAATCTAAATGAACATTGTCAATTTTATAAGGAATTAAATCAAATAATGATTTATAAAATATTTCAGTGGTTAACTTAAATGGCCGATTCCAGGCATTAAAAACATAATCATTTCCAAAAACAAAATGAATAGATTTTTGAGATTTTATATCATGATTAACCACTCCATCAGCATTTTTCATTTCCTTATAAAATGGAGGTTGATAATACAAACCCGAAGCAAAACGAAATAACATATTCTTTTCCCATGCAGGTTTATATGAAATAGCCATTCGTGGGGTAAGCATAAACTCATCATTAAAATCCCAATAGTTAGCTCTTACTCCTAAGTTAACATTAAGATCTGAGTTATTACCGAATTTTTTAGTATATGTATCTTGTATATAAGCTGTAATTCTATTGGATTGTATCTTATTTAAAGCTCGCGCTGTTTCGTAAAGATCTACAGTTGATCCATTATATGGCAAAGAATATCCTGCAGAATCCAGCATTTTCCATTGACTCACTTCATCGTCAATTTCTTCATAATTGTATTTTGCACCCCATCGTAATTTATTATTATACGTATAATAACCTCCTTTAAAAGAAACTGAATAAACGTTAGCAGTTAAATAATTTCGCGCATGATTCAAAAAAGTTCCAACCCCAATATTCATGATACTATCACCATATGTATCGGAACCAATAGTGTTATCTAATTCGTTTAAATAATATTGACCTTGAATATCGTATGTTTCGCTTTCTTGAGTTTGAAATGCCGAAAAAATAAGTTTTAACGATAAATTCTCATTTGGATTATAATTTGAAGTAAAAGCTCCTAGATATGTTTCGAATCTATCCTTCTCGTTTCCATCGTAATAAATTTTAAGATTTAGAGCTTCATCGATTGTACCAAATGAAGTTTCACGCGACTCAGGAACAAAACGATAACTATTTAAAGCATAATATCCCAGAAAATCAAAATCAAGCGAACTATTAACCTTATATGTTAAATAAGTTTGAATATCATAAAAGTTAGGATTGTAATCTCCTTGAGTCTCCAATGAATTTAATACATATTGCGATGTTTTATATCTAAATCCTGTATTATAAGTAAATTTTCCATCCTTGGAAACATCTTCCAAATGGACTGTTCCTCCCAACAAACTCAAAGAAACTGTTCCTGAAAAATCAACAGGTTTATTATACCTGATATCCAATACCGACGACATTTTATCTCCAAATCTCGACTCAAATCCTCCTGAAGAAAAGTGGATGGAAGAAACCATGTCTGAGTTCAAAAAACTCAATCCTTCTTGTTGCCCCGACCGAATTAGTAAAGGTTTGTAAATTTCAATATCATTAACATAAACAAGATTCTCATCGAAATTACCTCCACGCACCGAATATTGTGAGCTTAATTCAGAATTAGACGAAACACCGGGCATTGTCTTAATCAAAGACTCTAAATTTCCTGATAAGTCAGGATTAAGAGCTATGTGTTTTGCTTCAATTTTCATTAAATTACTCTCCGGCGATAATTCACCAATAACAGAAACTTCACCAATATCGCTTACATATACTTCTAAAACAATATTATAATTGGATATAATATCGATTTTTGAATTTACAATAAAGCTTTTTGCTTGATATCCGATACAAGAAACTTGGACGAATACATTTTTATCTTTTGGGATTTGTAAAGAATAAGTTCCATCTTTTTCAGAGATTACACCTGTATTATTCGACATATTTCGAATATGTGCTAACTCAACAGCTGCGCCCTCTTTGTTAATCACTTTACCTGTCATTTTCACAACTTGCTGTGAATGAACAAAAAGCGATAAACACATCAATAATAAAAATGTATAAAAAAACTTCATCAACTTATTCAACATTACTAAGCTATAAACAATAAAAAAGGATATTTATTTTACAGATTTAAAGAAAGTCAAAACTAATTCTTTTGACCTATTTAGAAAAATTTCAATAATTTTATTTGCAAATAAATTTAAAATTAGAATTATCATGATTCATCAATACGAAATTACATTACCTGCATTTAACAGAGGATATCATATTATTACCAATTTAATACTTAAAGAAATTGACCAGCTGCCTGAAAAAGGTATGATGAATGTTTTCATTAAACATACCTCTGCAGCAATAACCATTAATGAAAATGCTGACCCTTCAGTTTTAAGCGATTTTGAATCATTTACCAATAAATGGATTCCAGATGGAGATCGTTCATTTACACATATTATGGAAGGACCAGATGATATGTCCGCTCATATTAAGTCTTCTACTTACGGACAGTCACTTACGATCCCAATCACGAACCATCACCTAAATTTAGGAACTTGGCAAGGCATCTACTTATGTGAATTTCGAAATCATAGTAGTAACAGAAAACTTGTTATAACAATTTATTACTAATTGAATATTGAAACTTAGGATTTCGAAGAATAAAAAATTATTATGAATTAATTCGAACACCCAAGAATTTAAGCTCAACATCCTCTCTTTTTAACCTATTGATTTTCTGACAAATAAAACTTATTAATAAAACAAATCATATTACTTATAATTTGTAACTTATTGAGCTATTTTGCTATAAATATGTTATTTAAAACATTCAATTATTGGACATTTGTTAAAATTTACTCTACATTTGCTTTTAATTAATAAATCAAGTAATCAATTTTATTAGAATATCTAAAAAATATAATATGCAAAAACTACTATTATTAGGTGACGAAGCTATAGCTCAAGGAGCTTTAGATGGAGGTTTGTCTGGAATATATGCATATCCGGGAACACCTTCAACGGAAATTACTGAATATGTGCAAGCCTCAAAGTTTGCAAAAGAAAAAAATATTCATAGTCAGTGGTCAGCAAACGAAAAAACTGCCATGGAATCTGCATTAGGCATGTCTTATGCTGGTAAAAGAGCCATGGTTTGTATGAAACATGTTGGTTTAAACGTTGCTGCAGATGCTTTTGTAAACTCATCCATTACCGGTGTAAATGGTGGTTTAATTGTTGTTTCTGCCGATGATCCATCAATGCATTCATCTCAGAATGAACAGGATTCCAGATTTTATGGAAATTTTGCAATGATACCAATGCTTGAGCCTGTTGATCAACAAGAAGCTTATGAAATGTCATATCACGGATTCGAGTTATCTGAAAAATTTAAACTTCCTGTTCTGTTAAGAGTTACAACACGTTTAGCACACTCACGTGCTGGTGTTCAAACCTTAGAGCAAAAACCAGAAAATAAAAACTCTTTCCCTTCTGATTTAAGACAATTTGTATTATTACCAGCTATTGCTCGTAAAAATTATAAATCACTTTTAAATGCTCAAGAAGCTTTAGTAGCTGCATCTGAAGAATCTAAATTCAATAAGTATATAGATGGTTCTGATAAATCATTAGGAATTATTGCTCCTGGTATTGCATACAATTATTTAATGGAGAATTTCCAAGAGAAAGAATTAAATCATCCGGTATTAAAAATTGGACAATATCCAATTCCTCGTAAACAAATCATGAAAATGGTTGAAGAGTGTGACCGAATCTTAGTTTTAGAAGAAGGTTACCCATTAATTGAAGAAGCTTTAAAAGGATATCAGGAAGCTGGTACTCCTGTTTCCGGAAGATTAGATGGAACATTACCTCGTGATGGTGAATTAAATCCAAACTTGGTTGCTAAAGCATTAGGATTAGAAACAAAATTAGATGGAGTAATTCCTGAATTAGTTAAAAATCGTCCACCTTCAATGTGTGTTGGTTGTGGTCATATTGATGCTTATACAGCATTAAATGAAGCATTAAAAGAATATGGTGATGGTAGAGTTTTCTCTGATATTGGTTGTTACACTTTAGGTGCATTACCTCCATATAATGCTATTAACTCATGTGTTGATATGGGTGCTTCCATAACTATGGCAAAAGGAGCTGCTGATGCAGGCTTAGTTCCTTCTGTTGCTGTAATTGGTGATTCAACTTTTACTCACTCTGGTATTACCGGTTTAATTGATTGTGTTTCTGAAAATAGTCCTATAACTGTTATTATTTCTGACAACTTTACTACTGGTATGACTGGTGGGCAAGATTCAAAAGCATTAGGTAGAATTGAAGATATATGCAAAGGTGTAGGTGTTCATCCTGATCACATCAAAGTTTTCCGTCCTACAAAGAAAAATATGGACGAAATGGTTCAGATAATGAAAGATGAGCTTGCATATAAAGGAGTTTCTGTTATTATTCCTCGTCGACAGTGTGTACAAACAATGAAGAATAAGAAACTTGCTGAGCAATTAAAAGATTTAAATCTTAAATAATCTACATTAGTAACATTAAACTTAAAAAAGAAAATTATGAAAACAGATATTATATTAGCTGGTGTAGGTGGACAAGGAATACTTTCTATTGCTGCAACAATTGGAATGGCAGCTTTACATAATGATCTACATCTAAAACAAGCAGAAGTTCATGGAATGAGCCAAAGAGGTGGAGCTGTTCAATCAAATATGAGAATCTCAGATAAACCTATCGCATCAGACCTTATTCCAATGGGAGCTGCAGATATCATTCTATCTGTAGAGCCAATGGAATCTTTAAGGTATTTACCATATCTAAATGAAGGAGGTTGGTTAGTTACTAATACAACTCCATATATCAACATTACTGATTATCCAGAAGTAGAACAAATTATGGCTGAAGTTCAGAAACAAAAGAATTTTGTTGCTATTGATGCTGATAAGATTGCTTCTGATATAGGATCAAAGCGCTCATCCAACATTGTAATGTTAGGTGCAGCTACTCCTTTCTTTAATATCTCATTCGAGAGTTTTGAAGAAGGAATTCGTCAGATCTTTGGTCGTAAGGGAGAAGATATTGTAAATGTAAACTTACAAGCTTTAAGAGCTGGAAGAAAGTTTGCCGAAGAAAATAAGTAATATTCACTTTATAACGAAAAGGCTTGCCATAATAGTGGCAAGCCTTTTTTTTTCAATGTATTTTTACTCCTAATTGTTTCCTAAAATAAGCGGCATTCCATCTTTCCCACTACCAATTACAATAACCTTTGAATTTGGAGATTCAGACAATTTTATAGTTGCCTCAATTCCTCTCATCTTCAATAAATTATTAGTTAAACTACTATTTATTATTTTATTAGCTCTTGCTTCACCTTCTGCTGCAATTTTCTTTCTTTCTGCCTCTGATTTTTCCCTTTCCAGCTTATATTGATATGCCAATGCTTCTTGTTCCTGTTTTAACTTATTTTCTATGGCAACTTTAATCTGTTCCGGTAAATTTATTGAACGAATCAATAAAGCTTTCATTTCAATTTCGTTTGCACCTAGCACTTCTGCAGTTTCCTGAATTATGGCACTTTCAAGCTCACTTCTTTTGGTAGAATAAATTTCTTCTGCAGTATATCTACCAGCAACTCTTCTAACAGTTGATCTAGCTTCTGGGACAATAAGCTGACGAATATATTCGACGCCAAATTTTTCGTGTAGATATCCAATTCTATCATATTTTGGATTAAAACGAACAGATACATCCATATTTATAGAAAGTCCATTTTTATCCAATACATCCATTCCTTCTTCACTATTTTGCTCTTTCACATTATAAACATACATTTCATTCCATGGAGCAATAATATGAAATCCCGGTTGAAAAATATGTTCTTTATCTAATCCTGAAGTAAATTTTCGAAAGACTACTCCTCTTTCTCCAGGTCTAATTGTGATAAAAGATGAACTACTAATAAGTATTACAACAAGAAAGCCTACAGCCAATAAAATCCAAAATGTAGTTGTTATTTTTTTCATAATATAAATTTTTGAGTTTTGATTTTCGAGAGAATAAAGGTAAAACTTATATATCACAAAAGAAAACATGATCCGTTTAGAATATATTTCTTATCAATTGCTTGATGAAAGAATAAAAAGTTGTTATTAACAGCTAACTATAGAAATAATTGTGGCAGTGTTGATTTTTCTTTATTGCGCATTTCATTAATTTTAAATAGATTTGGAGTCCTAAATTATATGAAAGAGAGGAATTATGGAATATAGAGAGTCGGAATTAATCATCAATCAAGATGGAAGTATTTTTCATCTTCATTTGTTACCAGAAGATATCGCAGATGATATCATTTTAGTAGGAGATCCTGGAAGAGTAGAAACTGTAGCATCATTCTTTGATAGCATTGAATTAAAAAAACAAAATCGTGAGTTCTGTACGATAACAGGACAATACAATAATAAAAGAATAACAGTGATCTCAACCGGAATTGGAACAGATAATATAGATATTGTTGTGAATGAGTTAGATGCTATTGCAAACATCAACTTAAAAACAAGAACAAATAATCCAGAGCATAGAACGTTAAATTTAATACGGATAGGAACTTCAGGAGCTTTACAAAAAGATATTCCCGTTGATTCTTTTTTAATGAGCAAAAGATCAATCGGTTTTGATGGTTTATTAAACTTTTATGAAGGCAGAAACACTATTTCGGATGCTGATTTTGAATTCGCATTTAAATATCATGTTGATTGGAATAGAATGTTACCATCACCTTATATTGTTGATGCATCTGAAGAATTAATTCAGAAATTAGAGGGTAATAATATTCGAAAAGGAATTACCATTTCAGCACCGGGTTTTTATGGTCCTCAAGGAAGAAGATTGCGTTTACCAATCCTTGATCCTGAAATCAATAATAAAATTGAATCTTTTGAATTAAATAAAGAAAAAGTAACTAATTACGAAATGGAAAGTTCAGCAATATTTGGGCTTTCAAAATTATTAGGTCACCATGCTATAACTATTTGTGCTATCATTGCAAACAGAGTAAGAGGAGAATATAGTAAAGATTATAAACCTGTGATAAAAGAATTAATTCAAACGGTACTTGATAGATTAACAGCATAATTTACTGTGAGCTCAAAAGAAAAAGAAATACAAGCCCTCCTACAATTGTTAGATGATCCTGACAATGAAGTTTTTCAACTTGTTTCAAAAAACATACTCAGACAAGGAGAAAATATTATACCTGAACTGGAAAAAGTTTGGGAAAGATCCTTAGATGCTATTTTACAAGAAAGAATTGAGAATATTATTCAGGAAATACAGTTTAGTTCTACTCAAGATCAACTGAAAGATTGGAAGGAAGAAGGGGCTACAGATTTATTAAAAGCAGCATATATTATATCTAAATATCAATATCCAGATTTAAAGTTTGCTGATATACTGGATACATTTGATAAAATAAAACAAGATGTTTGGCTTGAGTTAAACGATAATTTAACAGCTCTAGAAAAGACTAAAATTTTAAATCATATTCTTTTTCAAGTATATGAATTTGGAGGTAATAGTTCTAACTTTCATGCCCCTCAAAATTCTTATATCAGTCATGTCTTTGAAAGTAAAAAAGGAAATCCAATAACTTTAGGGATTCTATACATTTCAATTGCTCAAGAATTAGGTATCCCAATTTACGGTGTAAGCATGCCCAGGAATTTTATACTTGCTTATATTGATGAATATAATATTCATAATCCATATGAAAAGGATATCTTATTTTATATTAATCCTTACAACAAAGGTAAAGTGTTAGGCGAAAGAGAAATAGATTATTTTCTTAAGCAACAAAATATAGAGTCAAAAAAATCATATTACCAACCTTGTTCCAATATTGAAATTATTAAGAAATTAATCTTAAATTTGATCTATTCATACGAGAAATTGGGCTACCCCGATAAAGTTAAGGATATGAAAACATTATACAACATTATCAATTAATTATATTATGACAACAGAAAAAAGAAACGACGAAATTGACTTAATTGAATTATTTCTTAATATTTATATCTTTTTTAAAAAGAATTTTTGGCTATTTTTTATTGCCGTCATTATTGGTGGGGGATTAGGTTATTCTACTAAGTTTTTTGCTAAAAAACATTATGAATCAGCCATGTTAATTAATTCCTATACAGTATCAGAAAACTTACTAATTAAATATTTTAATATTATTCAAAGTCTAATTGAAGATAATAATTTAAGCTATTTAAGCGAAAGAATGGGAATAGATACATTAAACTTAGAATCATTAAAAGAAATCAAAGCAGAAATGGCATATGATGAAAAAGATGAAAGAAAGAGCTTAGGTTATCTAACAGTTTCAGTAAATGTATTAGATAATGAAATCTTACTTCTTTTAAATAATGGTTTATTAAAATATCTAGAAAAAGAACCTTATATTCAGAATGAAATTGAAACTTATAAAGAAAATAATTTACAGCTAATTGAAAAAATTAATGAAGAAATTAAAAAAATAGAAATTTTACAAGAAACGAACTTAAAACAATCAGAAAAAAAAGGTGATGTTAACATATATAATTCGCAAAAAAGTTTTCAAAATGAATTATTGGATCTTTTAAAGGAAAAGCAAAATAGAGAGAAAGCTTTAAAGTTTGCAACTCCGTATAGAGTTATTCAAGATTTTACAGTATACAATAAACCAGTAATTAAAGCCAAAACATTTTCTTTAGTAGGAGCATTTGGATGTTTTTTTATTGTACTTTGTTTTCTTATTATTAAAAATTTAAACAGCACCATAAATAAAAAAGAGATTTAAACAATCTCTTTTTTTGTGTCTATATTGTAAACTGAATACAATAGACTATAGAAAAAGGTAAAAAATGATATTCCAGCTATAGAATTAAGAAAAGCCTCAAAGAAAAAATTAATCGCAATAATCAATATAAAATAGAAAAAAAGAAATTGCTTTTTCTTTATAGTTATATATATAGTAAAAATTAACCATCCAATTAAAATAACCAATCCAACTAATCCTAATTTAACAGCTACATCTAAATATTGATTGTGTGTATTATAATTGTGTTCTTTTGCTAAAGTCAAATCATATGTTCTGTATTTCTCATTCATTTTTTCATCGGCATCACCCGTTCCTACACCAAACCAGAAGTGATCTTTAAAAACCTCATAACCAGACTTCCATAACCACAATCTGATATCAGAATCTTTATTTAGTGAGCTTCCTTCTATCACAGCACCGGTTTCATTAATATTCTTACTAAACTGTCTATTAGATAAGACCATTATGGAAATAAAGATTCCTATTCCTAATACAGTAAAAGCAATCCAATATTTTTTGTATTTAAAGACGATAAAGAAGCTAAATCCCAGAAAACTTATTAAATAAGTAACATATGCTGCTCTACTACCTAAGAGCCAAATAAAAATTGTAAAATATCCTATTAAGCTTAAGTATCCTATTTTTTTTCTTTGAGTCGTTTTAAATAAATAAATAATAATAGCGATAGAAAATAAGATAAATGCCGAGAAATAAGAAGGATGTTGAAAGAGGCTTAAAAAACTATGCGAAAAATTACTATATCGATAATTAATGAGTTTAATAAATCCAAAGCCTTCTGTTACTGTTGGCCAATGAGAACTTTCAAAATAATAATTACCTAATTCATTCACTCCTATGCTTTGCTTAAAAGCATAAGCTAAACATACAATACTTACAATAAAGTTCGTAAAAACAAAAACCTTTAAAATAACTCTATGATTTATTCTTACTTTATCAGTTATAAAAACTACTACTAAAGGTATAAAAAATATGGATAACTTCTTTTCAAGATCAAATAAGCCAATATCTATATGTTTAGTGTAGAAAAGACCGATGAGGTTCAATAAATAAAAAATTACAGGAAAATACAATAAGTATATACTCTTATATAAATCCTTTCTTATTTTTCGAGCAGAAAATGTTGCAGATACAACCCACGCAAAAGTCACATGTGGAAGATATTCTTTCGTAAAAGGTAGTGCAATTGTAAATATTATAAATATGTAAAACTGAAAATCATTCCTTATAAAATCTAAAATCCTGCGTCTATTCATTCTTCCAATAGTTATATTAAAAATGAAACCTCACAAATCTACAAAACTATCCATTTCGTTTCACTATTTATAACTAATCTTCAATATAAATATTATACTTTTTTTACTTTTACAGTTATAGTCACAGGATAATCTTTATCATAAAACATGAGTTCTTCTTCTTTAAGTTCTTCAACACTAATTCCTTGTAATAAAGAAATTGCTGCTAATACATTTCCATATGATTTTACTTCAACATTTTCTTCACCAAATATTTCAGAAAAAATATTTTTAGCCGATTTAGGTGTAAACCGCCAGAAGTCTCCCCAGCGATCCATATCATAACGCGAAATCTGAGATATTCCGCTTAAAGTAATTAATGCATAACCTCCTTTGTTCAATAAATAATGAATACCTTCAATTGCTGATTTAAAATCATAAATAAAATTCAATGTTTGAGTACAAATAAAACAGTCAATTAAATTATGAGGTAAGGTTTCTTTTTTTGTTAAATCACCTACTATGGTGGCATTCGAATTATCAGCTGTAAAGTGAAGTATCTCTTGTTTTGTTATTCCGGAATCATTTAATTTTGAATAGTAATCATCTCCAATTTCCAGAACGGTTCCTTTCACCAAATCTTTATTTTCTGATAAAAATGTTTCAATATAATATCGATCAATTGGTTTACCTCTATCCTCTCCAAAAATCCTTGATATGGGTTTTACTGTCCTAAAATCTTTCCAGTTTGTAGAAAAAATTTTCCTGTTCACCGATCTTAATATGGCTAATATATATTGTCTCATAAAATTACTTATTTAAGAATATGTTTACCACCTGATTTTTATGTATATCATTTGAATATTTATGTTGATATCTTTCGAGCAGATAATTTGACACTTCTTCCTTATCTTTTAGCTTATCAAAATTTAAGATTTTTTCTTTTAGATTTTCTATATCTTTTACACCTGAAAGAAATTGATAATCCTCACCCAGCATATCTTGAATATCACCAACTGATGTCGATATAATTGGCACTCCAAGCGACATCGCTTCTAAAATTATAATAGGTTGACCTTCATTCCAGGATGGAAGTATAAAACAATCGTATTGACTTAATGCTTTTGAAATTTCTCCTCTGGCAACCGGACCATTCAATCGAATATTATCGGATATGTTCTTATTTAATTGATCATAAAATTTTTGATCATAGATATTCCCATAAATATCCAAGTTCAAATCTTTTAAACCATCTTGTTTAAACGCTTCTACTAAATCTCCTATCCCTTTTGAAGGTATATAATTTGATATGCAAATGTAGCTTTGCTTATAGGTATTATTCCATTCCCTCCTATTATCCTCAAAGTTTGATGTATTTGCCAATACATGTATTTTATTTCTACTGTAAAAACCTTTCACTTCATTTTTAAACCGGGGAGATAATACAATTAAATCGTTGATCAATTTAAGAAACATTTTTGCAATCAGCTTATTGAAATAATTTTTGCTGGTAAACTGACTAAAATCACCTCGATGTAAATGAGCAATTTGCTTTGTGCGAAAAGATAAAACTCTTGCAAGAAATAACACTATGATTATTTTTAATAAACCAAATATCGAAAGAGGCAAATTCACATACAGCACATGTATCTTTTTATGAATTAAGGCATAACATATTTTTAAATAATTATGTAAGAGATCTCCTATTTTAGAGAGAAGCTTTTTATCCCATGTATTTTCTTCTACTTGAATAATATGACATCCTTCTTTTTCGAGAATACCAGATATCAAATTATTTGATACACTAATACCTGTTAATGTATTAGGTGGGAATTCTCCCCATATAATAATGGTGATATCATTCGTCATTTTTTAGTTTTTTACTTTTTAGAAAATAAAGAACATGCTTATATGGCCAAAAGCATTCAAAATGCCTTCGGTTAATAACTTTTTCGTTACAAGAATAATAGTAGCGATAGTTACTTTGACTAAAAACAAATTTATGATAATGAGAAGCAATTCGAATTCCTAATTCACTTATATATTTAAACTGACCAAAAGGGAATGAAAAATATTCACAGTTGATATTCAATTTATTTTCCAAATATCGTTTACTTTCACCTACCTGATATTCTAATAATTCTTCATCATCTGTATTCAAATTTAAGTGATCCATGGTATGAGAACCCATAAAATGGCCTTCATTTTTTAAACCCTTAATTTGTTCCCAAGTCATGGGATTCTTTGCAGTATATACAATATTATTTTTAAAATTATTTCTATATTCTTGATCTCCGTTTATAAAGTTAGGGTTAATAAAAAAAGCTGCTTTTACATTAAATTCATTTAATACAGGTCTTATTTTAGTATAACATTCTTCAAATCCATCATCAAACGAAAAAGCCACATAACATTGATCAGTATCAATATTCTTTTCTGATATCATTTGAACAGCCTTATCAAAATTTATAAACCTTACTCCATTTTCAGAAAGTTTCATAAGCTGATTCCTAAACATAGAGATATCCGTTGTATTATCTTTACTAAAATAGTGACCGTTTAAAATATGTATACCAACTTGTGGTTTAGAACTTATACTAATAAGGTCAAGCATTAATTTTCTTACTATTTGTCTTAATCTGTTAAACATAACCAATACTTCCTAATTGTTAAGATATTTATCTTTAAAATAATTTAACACTTTTTCACTAACCATATCAGGCATATATCCTTTCTCCTCTATTGCATCAATACATTTTTTACAAATGCTTTCTTTTGATTTACCAATTTTATCTTTCCATATAACTATTTTATCAGCCAGATCTTTATAAGAATTATCCTTAAAAAATTCTCCATTTTTCTTTTGACTTAATAATTCTATTTCAGGACCATGAAGCTGCATATTGTCAGTTGTTATTACTGGTAAGCCAAATGAGAATGCTTGTAAAAGCGAAAGTCCTATTCCTCCTGGATAAATAAAAAGATCGGAATCTAAATAATATGAATGTAACTCTTCTCCATATTTTGCTCCAACAAATTTAATAACATCTGTTAATTCATACTTTTCTATCAATTCTTGATATTGTAATACTACTCCACCACCAACTATAAGACACTCTATTTTGTAATTATATTTTGTCATTAAATAATTTATAGCCTCAATAAAGACCTCAAGTTTCTTTTCTTTAGTAACTCTTCCACAAAATAATAATGTTAACTTTTGGCTTTTGGTTTTCTTCTGAGAAATATCAAAATTCAAAAACCCATAATCTATTTTATTAATTGCATTTCCAATTATTATCACTTTATTTGATGGAATACCCAATTTTACAAGAACTTCATATCCACTCTCACTATAAACAAATATTCCAGAAGACCTCTTGTAAAAGAATTTTCGAATTATCTCCCCTATTCTTCCCTGCTTTCCTTTTGATGCATGAGACCACCAATAAAACTCTCTATTTTTAAAAAAATAGTTTATAAAATATATTAATAGCGTATGTATTAAATGAAAATCAACACCAGAACAAATAATAATATCCGGTTCTGAACTTGATATATATTTAAGTGATTTCCTTAAGTAATAGAAGTATTGACCAAAAATCTTAACCCCCCAGTAGTTAAGTAATATATACCTATCTCCTTTTAAGCTTTTAATTCCTTGATAATCTGCCCCCCCAACAATATCAAAATCCATTTCTTCGCAATCAAAATAATTTTGATATAAATCTTTTCTATAATGCGCTAATACAGGTTCCAAGAGGAGAATCTTCATAATAATAGGTAGTTATTTATTTCTCTTTATTTCATAATTAAGTACTATATAAATTAATAACACAACACTCATTAAATAGCAAATAATTTCGATGAATAAATATACATGCAAAAAGTTCTCAAATAATAAATCTTTAAAAAGAACCAAAGAAAATATAGACAAAAAATAAAATGATTGCCACAAGCTTAACAATTTAATCTTTTTCATTGCAATAAAAATACTACTAAAAGAAGCTATTATAAAATTTAAAGCAAACGACCATACTAATATTTTACTAATTTTCCCTGATAATTCCCATTGATTTCCAAATATCAATTTAAACAGATCAACACCCCAAAAATAAATGACAATTACTTCAATAGAGGCAATGAGTAAAACAATTAGTAAAATAGGTAATAACTCCTTTATGAAGCTCTCATTTGCCCTATATTTTTCAGAAACCTTTTGCAATAATACGTTTGATAAGGATGTTGCAACCAGTGCCAGTGGAATAGATAATACTAATTTTGACAAATCAAAATACCCTGCATATTCTGATGAAAAAAACTTATTGATTAAGATTGCTGGAAGAAGATAACTGCACGCACTTAAAAAGCTAGGTAGGACATTAAATTTAGGATATTCAGAATATTTTACAAAAATGTATCTTAACTTAACAAAACTAAAATTACTAAAATCAAGACCATGTCTTAATGCTTGTACTATTCCATAAGTAATATTAGCAAAATGACCAATAATATCACCCAAAATAAGCCCAGAGCTTACATTAAAAAATTTAAATCCAATTTGTGATCCTCCTTCAACACTTCTTCTAATAATTTTATTTTTTGATATTGCGAAAAACTTCTTTTTTCGAATGAGCCAATAGTTAATGCTTTGATATCCATTAAACAAAAACGTCCCCACCGGAACAAAATATAAATAAAAACTATAATCATCCGATAAATTTAAAAAACCACATATATAAGGTTTCCAAAGAACAATAAGTACGGTTAAAAGGATATTAAACCCAAAGTTTATTAATAATGATACAAATAAAATATTAGCTGCTTCTTTATCTTTCTTTGGAAGAACAATGGCTAATTCATATTTTAATGAAGCAATCACTAATAATATACCAACCAAGCTGGTATAAACAACATATGCACCAAAAGCCTCGGGTGCGTAATATCTTCTAAGAAAAGGCTGAAGTATAATAGGAATTAATTGAGCTACTAAAGTACCGGTAATTAATATGGAAGAATTACGTATTAAATCTGATTTAAAAATAAAATCAAAACTCTTTTTATTCAACATATCATCAAACTATATAAACGGTACTCTTTTATCCACTTTTCTTGTTATCATATAAAAGAATAGCATACTTGACAAAAATAATGGAATTTTTAATACACTAAACTCCCTATAAATTAAAATTATACCAATAACGATAATATTAATTCCTATTAGATAGAAATTAACTTTCTGATGAGAAAATCCTGCTTGTACAATTCTTTGGTAAGCATGTTTCTTATGTGCCTGACCCAATTTTTCATTATTTCTCCAACGCCGATATAAAGTAAAAGTTGCATCGAACCAAAAAGGAGACGCAAGCATAATCCAGTTTAGAATTGAGAACTGGAGTGTATTATGGAAATAAATACCAAGAACAATTAATATAAAACCTAATTGAGTGCTTCCTACATCGCCCATAAATATTTTTGCCTTAGGCCAGTTCCAGAATAGAAACCCAAGAATTGCTGCCATCAAAACTAAGTTTGTAATATTTCCTGAAAACAAAAACATTGCAATAGCTAGCATTACAGCTTCTGTTGATGCAAAACCATCCAGTCCATCCATGAAGTTAAATAAATTGATAAACCATACCATCCCAATAATTATAACAGGATATAGTATCACGAAATACTTCATGTCAATTATTGGAATAATAAATGCTCTTAGTCCTCCCAAAAAATAAAAAGCAACAATTACAGTGATGAACTGAAAGAATAAACGAACAACTGGCTTAAGGCTTATCAAATCATCGATAAGTCCTATGATCATTAAAATGGATCCACTTAATAAAGCATAAAACAATGACTGATTCATTTGATTCAATAAAAACAAGATTGAAATTCCTAAATACCAACTAATAACTATAGCTAAACCACCACCTGTTGGGGTTGGCACAAAATGGGAACTTCTCTCATTTGGAATATCAATTAGTTTATGTTTAAGTGCAAAATATCTTATGATATATGTTAATATAAAAGATATTATGGCAACGAGTATAGCAATTAGATAGATATTCAAAACCTTAATATTTAGTGATATGTATTTTTAACATATGTTTCGATCATTTTCTGTATTCCTTGTTTTGTTGAATATCCAGGTATATGTCCCAAATATTCTTTAGTAAAGTTATTATCAAATTCCAATGATCCAAATAATCGACTAAATATTTTTGGTAAAATTTTGAATCCTACTTTCATGAATAACCCGGGTATTTTGACTAATGTAACATGCTTACCAAATCCCTTGGCAATATATTCAACCAATTTTGTAGTTGAAATCGGCCTCTCATCTTGCGCAATAAATATACCAGAAACACTTTGCTCTATGATACAATCTAAGTAAGCTGCCAGGTTTTCAATATAAGTCATGCTTCGCCTATTATTGATATTTCCTAAGGGCAAAACCGAAAACTTCTTTACCAGTTTTATTATTTTAAGCATATTAGCCTTAACTCCCTCTCCATAAACCAAAGGTGTTCTTACGATTGCTATTTTAAAATTAGCATCTTCTAAATCTTTAAGCCCCAATTCAGCCTCATACTTACTTTTACCATAAGCATCAGTTGGAAAGCAAGCCGATTTTTCATTCTTTACACTTAAATTATTATCACCATAAACTTTTACCGTGCTCATAAACACAAACTGCTTAACCCCTGACCGTTTAGCTCTTTTTGCTACTTTTATGCATAAATCACGATTAACTCTATAGTATTCCGATTCCGGTATTGACTTCTCCTGATGTACTATGGCTGCTAAATGCAGTACCACATCATATTTATTAAAAGATATTTCTTCGGGTTTGTTTTCTATCAGAGATACCGTTTCAATGTCATTAAATTTTGAGTATCTTTCAAAATTAGTCCCTACAAAACTATTGGTTCCTATGATAAGTATCTTTGACATGAACAAGTGTAATTATCTGTTTCCAAAAAATTCAAATATTTTTCTAAGATACTTTGAATAAATATTGAAATAATTGGTTTTGATACTATTTTCCAGACAAGCTCTTTTTATTTCTTGATTTAGCAGAATTCTGCTTTTATAAGATTGATTACTTACTCCACCTGTTCGCATAGTAACAAAGGGCTTCTCTAAATATTGATACTTGAGCTTATTCTTATATAAAAAGCGCACTAACAATTCAAAATCAGCACCAATTTTATAGTCTGTCTTGTAAAAGCCAAACTTATCAAATAATTCTCGTTTAACATAAAACGATGGATGAGCCGGCATGATCCCAAATTTAAATTTATTCGGAATAAATCGTTTAGACGAATAATATCTTACAATCTTATTTAAGTTGTTTGGGTTAACAAATTGAACATCTCCATATAAAACATCCAGATTTTTATCTTTAAACGACTTTGCAACTGTTTCGATAATATCATGACTTGAAAAAAAGTCATCTGCATTTAACATTCCAATAATATCCCCACTTGCCAGTTTTATACCTTTATTCATGGCATCATACATACCACAATCCGCTTCTGATATAAATTTGCTAACTCTATTTCCAAATGATTTTATAATATCAACTGTAGCATCATTGGATGCTCCATCTACAATGATATACTCAATATTAGAATACGTTTGTTCTAAAACAGATTGAATAGTATCTTTTATGGTATTACTACTATTATAAGATACTGTAATTATGGATACTTTATAATTATCCATTGCTCAATTCTGATTGGTTACTTTCAATCATTTTTTCATTTCGTTTTTCTCTCTTATGAACAAAATGAATGAAATAAGGAATAATCATGAACAAAGACATTACAGCTGGACTAAATGGAGTATTTGAGCTAAAAAATGAATAGAAAAAAATTGCAATAAAACTTAAAAATAATGTACAATATTTTTTTCGATAAATCCAATATAATTTTAATACTTTAAATAATGCCCAAATGTATAGTAATAATCCGATCATACCAGAATACAGTAAAACAGATAGGAATGGATTATGCGGATATTCAAATTCATCAAAATCATTGAATGTTTTAGCAAATTTTCTGGTATAACCAAAACCGCCTCCCAAAAACTTTTGATATAAATTATAATCATTCTTATAAAGAAAAAAAGTGTATCTCCAACGATCTATTCTCGGTCCTGAAAAATCATCATTCTCCATCTTTTTAACAAAGAGATCATCAAAAGCAAGTGTGTCTATATCAGTACTACCATATAAACTATGCATATCAATTGATAGAATTGATGAAATCATTCTTTCTTTATTTAGCTTTAATGGTATCATGTGACTTTCACTATCAGCACTTTCTTTATTAATAAATGTATCATATATTTTAGAAACTTTTGATTTTGTAATTGAATCTTTTATAGTGGTACTTATACTTATCATACATGGATGAGCAAATATTACATATCCATCTAACAAGTCTATTTTATTCTTATTTGGGATCTCAAAATATAATACTGGTTCTATAAAACCGTTTGTGCAATAATTTTGTAGTTCAAGTTTTTGCCATTCACCTTTCTTACTTAAATCATAGTACACTGATCTAGCTCCTTTAATATTAGCACCTTGCACTCCTAACCTTACTTTACTGCCATTAAAATCCTTAGAAACATAACAATAAACCGTACTTTTGATCTCTTTGCTTTCACCAACCGATATTTCCTCTATTATAGTACTTGAATAATAGTTCTTTGTAGATTTTGAACAACTAAAGTTACTTTCTTTATCCAATAAATAGCCAATTGTATTTTGAGGAACAATTTCAGAATTAACTCCAGCAATAGTGTCAACAAATTTGAACTTCCTACCAGCCCATGTTACAGGATTTTTTTGATCAAACTTCACTTCTTGGATTTCTGGGAAAGCATACGTAATAGAACCTGTTAGCTTTTCTGGCCTAGTACACATTAGTTTAGTAGCATAAAATCGTGTAAAAAAACTACCTGTATCTCCTTCGAATGATGTCCATAGATATTGCCACTCTCCTTTTTTATTCAAATCATAATAACTAGCATTCATACCTTGAATATCACCATGCGAGCTTATTCTAACCCAATCACCATTATAATCCGGTGAGACATAGCAATAAATTGAGGCAATGTATCGCTTACCATTCTCCACATTTCGTTCAAATATCTTTGAATGATAATATAAATTCCCATTCCATGACGAATAGCCTGATCCATTATCAATTTTTGCTCCAATTGCTCCATCTGGAACAATTTCCGAATTTGTTCCATACAATTTGTTTATAGGCTCATAATCTCCCTTTGCCCATCCTGAAAAAGGAAACCGTGAATCAAAATTAGCATTCCAAATTTGGTTAATCTCAGTAAATGTAGTTTCTCCTTTTAAAATCGACTTAGATGAAAAAGTAAATGTATTTATATACCCCTGAACTTCTAATTGATTAAAACCAGAATATGCAAGCCATTCATTTCTGTTAATTCTCGGAGTAAGATAACCAAAAGTATAGGTAAGAGTTAATATTAAAAATAGTGTAGTACCAAAAAAAATAGTATTATTCCTTATATTAACTATAAACTGGTTCTTTTTAAACATAGATATTATCCAATTTCCATAAATCATAATCATTATTATTGAAACAATAATTAGTCCTCTACGGGAAGTTGATAAAAATATTGCAATAACTAGTACAATTAATATAGTTTGATAATAAAGTCTTTTTGATTTTTTCAATTTAAATTGAAAGTTAGATAAAATAATAATTATACTAAAAACTAAAAATAAAGTAAAATAGTTATCATCAATTACTAAAGATGTACCTTTTGGATACCCTAACCCTACTATATTTAAAATATCAAACTTATAACCTCTCAATTGAAAATATAGTTTTATAAATCCCAATATACATATTATTATAGATGAATAAACTATTTGTCTATTAAATATATTAACTAGATGAATTGTTTCACTTTTAGATTTAATTAAAAGAGTTAATAATCCGAAAATTACAAAGCCGCTAATGCAATGCAAAATCTCAATTGTAAGAATTTCCTGTTTATTAGGGGTTAAAATGTAATGAAAAACTAAAATAATTAATAATAAAATAATAGGATAAGCATTCCGAAAATTAATGTTAACTGCAATTTGAAAATCCCTTTTATTTAAAGTATAAATAACATACAAAATTGCAATGATTAAAACTGGCAATAAAATGTAATTCCCAAATGGAATTACTAACCTTAAAACAAAAGTTAATAATAGCAATGATGATAGATAAATTCTAAGCCTAGAATTCTTGGTCATATAAATCATACCATTAAAATATTCAATTACAACTTTTAAATCCTAATATAACTTGTATAATTATTACTTCCCAACTTATGAAAAAATTTAATTAATAATATCATCAAGCTTATTAGCAATTCTATCTTTTTCCTGTTCTGTAAGATTTGAACCCGAAGGTAAACATATACCTTTTCTAAATGCCATTTCTGAAAATCCATTAATATATGCTGGTGCATCTGAAAAAACTGGTTGTAAATGCATTGGTTTCCATAAAGGTCTACTTTCTATATTATCTTGCTCTAATCCTAACCTCAAATCTTCTCTAGAAAGTCCTCCTAATTTCTCATCATTAACCAAAATTGATGTTAACCAAAAATTTGAAACCGATTTTTCTGATTCTGAATGAAAGTTGATTCCATCAATATCACCTAAAAGATTTCTATAAAATATATTATTCTCCCTTCGTTGTTTAACCCTTTCGTCCAAAACCTCTAATTGACCACGACCAATACCAGCTAATACGTTGCTCATTCTATAATTATATCCTATATGTGAATGCTGATAATGAGGTGCATTATCTCTTGCCTGAGTTGCTAAAAAACGTGCCTTTTCAATATATTCTGGATTATTTGAAACTAGTGCACCACCTCCAGATGTAGTAATTATTTTATTCCCATTAAATGATAAAATTCCCATTGTTCCAAGCGATCCACAGTGCCTTCCTTTATAAGTACTTCCTAAAGCCTCCGCAGCATCCTCAATAATTGGAATTTCATATTTATTTGATATACTAATTATTTCATCCATCTTTGCTGGCATACCATAAAGATGAACAACGATTATAGCTTTAGGCTTTTTTCCTTTAGAAATTCTATCTTTAATTGCTTCTTCAAGTAATTCAGGATCCATATTCCAAGTTTCCGGCTCACTATCAACAAAAACAGGAGTGGCTCCTTGATAAAGAATTGGATTAGCTGAAGCAGAAAAAGTAAAAGACTGACAGATTACTTCATCTTCCCTTTCAACATTTAACATAATTAAGGCTAAATGTATAGCTGAAGTGCCAGAAACAAGTGCTGCACAGTATTTCAATTTTAAATATTTTGCTAACTCCTCTTCAAAATTATTTACATTTGGACCTAAAGGAGCTATCCAATTAGTATCAAATGATTCCTTAATATAATTTATTTCGTTGCCCCCCATATGAGGAGAAGATAACCAAATCTTTGAATTCATAATTTTAGATAAAATCAGTATTTAATATTAGTTTAAATGGTTCAGCATATTTTAATCCAACTTCAAGGCCATGAACTTGAGCTCTTACCCTAATACCTTCAATACTTCTTGGATGTGGATAATCCCTTAATTCGCTATTATACTTTTCCATCGCTTTTATTTTTAAGTCAATAGTTTCAATAATATCAATATAAACATTAGGATTAAAACCTCCACCATGAATTCTGCTCCCCCATTCTGATGACGAGTTTACAAAATAACTATAAATTTTTTTTACTGTTTGCATCGGATGTGGTCGTGCAGCTACTATTAATGATTTGTATACTAACTGATGATCCAGGTTAATATCATGTTCATTTTGAACAAAAACAGTATGTATTTCTTTGTCAATCAATAATTTTTCAATAGCATTATTGAGAACATTATGCTCAACAGTGTCCAGCCTCATATCAGGAAATTCCCATTGAATTAATTCATCTACTCCTAATAGTTTATTTGCTAATTCTGCTTCTCTTTTCTTTTCTTTTAAAATTTCTGGTTTATCTTTATATTGAGTTGTACTTCCATCTGTTACTATTAAGGTTATTATTTTATATCCTTTTTTCTTAAGAATTGGAATAGTTCCACCAACGCCTAATACTTCATCATCAGGATGAGCTGCAATTATTAAGACATTTTTACTCATTATTTAATCTTTTTATTTCATTCAACTCTTGCCAAATTTTAAAAATTTCGTTTTCCACTGAATATCCAAACTTAGTCCCAGCTTTAAATTTTTTAGATAAAATAGGATTTCCTAAAGAATCTGTTATTTCACTTAACCATATTGCTGATTCTTTTGCAAAAACTAATATTGAATCATCTTGTACTTCAAGAATTTGCCCAGGGAGTGCAATATAATTAGGAACATTATCTAAAGATGATTTCCAAATTATTATCTTTTTGTTTTCATAAAAAGTATAAGCACCAGGGTATGGATAAGATACAGCCCGAATCAATTTATCAATTTCTTTTGATTGTTGATTAAAATTTATTAACCCATCTTCTGGTCCTCTTTTAGCTCTGTGAGACATTTCAATATCCGGTAAGGGAATTTCTTTTAACGAATTATCCAAGATTTTTGAATAAATTTCACAGAAGCCTGAAGATAATGAATTTGCTACCAACATATAAACATCATAAGCATAACTTTTTTCAGGAATATCAAAATATACTTGATGTAATAGAATACCAGTATCAGCACCTATATCCATTTTAAAAAACGATACTGCGGATTTTCTAATATCCTCTATAATAGTCCAAGGGACAGGTGCCCGCCCCCTTCCATATGGAAGTATAGTAGGATGACTACCAATAACAAATTCTTTTGGAATAGATAGCAGTTCTTTTTTAAATAATTGACTCCATCCCAAAGTAAAGATATAATCAGGTTGTAAATCTCTAATTTGATTTAAGGTATCTTCTGAATTAATATTTTTTGTATCAATTGTAGCTATATTATTTTCATAACAAACTTGATGTAAATCAACATAATCTGTAATATTTCCTGCTTCACCTATTGGGCGAGTTATAAGTCCAACTATATTAGCACCTATTTTAATTAATTCGTTAAGAGCAACTTGACTCTCTAAGTTTGATCCAACGCAAATTATTCTTGGCATACACTGCTGTTAGTTATAAAAATTATTACTTCTATATTTTGGGAAATAATTTGAATCTTGTTCTACATTTGCTTTTATAGTTAGTTCTGAGTATAAGCTAGGAAAAACAATATACCTCCAACTCTTATACATCATTCTTTTCTTTGAAAATCCAGCCTTAAAGTTAAATAAGGAATCTGTTGAAGATCCTAATCCTCCTCCTAAATGAAATATGTCATATTTACTATTTGTATTTGAAAGACGAATATGATCCAATATTAATCTAACAGGTCCATTTTTAAGAAAGTCCGTTTTTGTACCAGATAAGTGATACTGAATAATACTTTTGGAGAAAACAATAATACTTCCTGCTGCAATCTTCTCATCCTTTTTAACTAAATACAATTTAGCATTAATCTCTCCTGATTCAAAGAAATCACGATAATATTCAGATGGGAAAAAGTAAGATTTATCAGCGTTTACTCTTAACATATTTTCATTATATAAAGCAATGAATTCTTCCAAGTGAACCAACTTATTATCTTCAAAAACTTCAAAGCCCTGTCTTTTAAGTGCATTAATATCAGACTTTACACCTTTTCGATAATCCTTATATTGTTCTTCTAAAGGAATATTCAGGTCTATAAAGACGGTTTCATTTAAATCAATAATATCTCCAATACCATCGAAAAAGTTTTCATTTTTAAAACACGGATGTAATCTAATAAATACTGATACAATCTCATTCTCTATAAAGTAGTTATTTAATTCCTCATGAAAGATTTTTAAAATATTTTCAGGTATATTCTGATGTGAAGCAATTGGTCCTGTATAACCATATATAGAAATAGCATCAAAATAGTTAGTTCCTTTTATTTGACGAATTATTAATGGTAGAGAAATAGTAAATTCTTCATAGTTGAAATTTATTAGGACAAATTTATCAGGACTTTGAACTGACATTTTATAATAATCATATGTAAAATAAAAATCATAGTTACTCATGTTATAAATAATACGATCCCAGTTTTTTTTATCAGTTATTAAAGTAATCATCTTAAATTCTTTTATTTAATTCGTTCAAACCACTAACTATTTTTGAGCAAACTAACTCAATATCATTTAAACTATATCTAAAATCAATATGTAAAGAAAGCATTCTTTTTGAAAAATCTAATATCTCAGATCGACAATCTTGGTTTCTAATTTCCCATAAGATTGCTGTATATACCTTATTATTTAATAAATAACTTCTAATATAATCTCTATTTTTTTCAGAATTAAAAAGTAAAACTACTGAAAAAGGGTATTTATTCCCATATTCTGGATTTAAAATAGTAATATCATACTCTTTTAATAACCTTGATATTTGCAGAAAATTCTCCTTTTTATATGAATCAATATCAATAGGAATATTTTTTATCAACTCTTTTGAAGTAAAAGACATACCAGAAACTTCTGAACCGACAAATAAGTTTTCAGACTCAATATATTTTCTTCGATATTCGTCCTTACTTACATTCTTGTTTAAAAGATAATCCCTTTTTTGAATCATTGCATTATATCGAAGCTCAACAAGTTTTCTATGAGATTCTGTTATAGAAACCTTTGGTATTTTATATCCTTTTGGAGACCATATTATTCCACCATCCGGCAATGGCAATGTTTTTCGTAGAGATGCAACACACCAATCTGCATTACTATTTTTAGCCCAATCAGAATTTATGTTATGAGAATGATCTTCGATAACATCAACTGGTATATTTGAATTATCTCTATACTCTCTTAATCCAAAGTAGTTCATCCTTAAGAGTACATCACCTTCTCTAAAATTAATTTTTGAAATTACTTCATTATCATTGGCTAGAGGGTAATCATTATAAAAAACCAATTCAATTCCTGTTTCTCTGATAGAATCAATTACTTCATAGCAAAAATAGATTGGCACAAATAATCTTTTCCATTTCCCTGTTTTTAAATGATAATATAGTAAATTATTTATAGCATGCCTACCACAACCATAAAACTGCGCATTACTATGAAATTTAATTTTTTCTGAATCATTAAAATTATGCAAATGAAAATCTGAGCCAAATTCAATGTTTTCCATTTCTTAAAAGTTATTGATCTATTTAATAAAGTTATTTTTATTTATATTACTAAATTATTATTCATTTTCAGTTCTTTTAGGCCTTATCTCATCAAGTGAATTATCTTCAAAATCAATACCTCTAACTCCATAATCAGAATTAGTTATGACCTTTTTAATAGTTTGTAAAATTATTTTTACATCAAGAATAAAACTTAATTTTTCAATATATTCCAAATCGAATGCAAAACGTTGCTCCCAACTAGAGAAATTTCGTCCATTTACTTGGGCTAAACCACTTATACCTGGTCTAACATTATGTCGTTTTAACTCTTCATTTGAATAATATTCATAATATACAACGGGTAATGGTCTTGGACCAATTAAACTCATATCTCCTTTAAAAACATTCCATAATTGCGGTAACTCATCAAGTGAAGTTTTTCTTATAAAGCGACCTGTTTTGGTTAATCTAACATCATCCGGCAAATATTCACCTGTCTCATCTCTTTTATCATTCATACTTTTAAATTTCACAATTTTAATTTCCTTAAGTTTTAGACCTAATCTTTTTTGTGTAAAAAAGATACTTCCACCGTTAATGAAAAACAATATGATTGAAATAACAATCATTACAGGCAACAATATCAACAATGCCACTCCTGAGACTATAATATCAATAAATCTTTTTAAAAATACTTTATACATATACTTCCAATAGCTTTTCAATTTAATTATAAAGTCGAAATTATTTGGCTAAATACCATTCAAATAAATGTTCTATTATGCTTTCCAAATTATATCTAGGTTTCCAATTTGTAAAAGAATAGAATTTACTTGAATCCATGCCGGATTCCATTTTTATTTCTTTTTGTTCAATTCTAACTTCTATTGAATCTTTAATATAATTTTCACCAACACTTTTAACAATATTAACTATTTCACTTAAGCTGTATCTTAATTCACTTCCCAAATTATAAATTTTATCCCACTTTTCAGGATTAGTTAATAATAAACTTAAAATCCCATTCGCTGCATCACGGACATCTAAAAATGATAAGATTTGTTGCCCACCAACTATTTCTATTACATCTCCATTAATGGCATTTTTTACAAATTTATTAGTTAGACGTTGATCAAAACCAATTCCAATTAAACTGGACAATCGCAAATTTGTATAATAAGTTTTAGATTCGTTGTTATCAAATATCCCCTCTGCTAATAGTTCTGTTGAATATTTAGCTAACGCATAAAGAGAATCATTTGTAACAGGAGTTTTCTCTGTCCAAAGAGGGTTAAAAGGAGGACCATATAAACTTTGTGAAGATATATTAATAACAGATTTCACCTTTTGCTTTTTTGCTTCTTGAAAAAAATCTTTGGTAAATTCTAAACTCTCTGAAAGGTTTTGCCCGTTATTTGATCTAGCAAAGGCACAGTTTATAACACAATCAATTTTTTGTAAAGGAATCTTCCTATTTATCCAATCTTCATAATCAAAAATTTGATAATCTCTTAATTCTTCAATTGAAACTTTAGTTAAATCTAATGCAAATACTTTATATCTTATATCCTCAGCTAACTGTTTAATTATTTCATTACCAAGAAAACCACCAGCTCCAGTTACTAAAACAGTTCTATTCATTTGTTAATTCCTCAATATTAAATTTATCTAAGAGCATATTCGATCCATCAATCGAAGTAACTTGTATCTCTTCATGAATTTGTTTCATTAATTCAGAAAGTCCATCTTTACTTTTTGCAATAGCAAATACTCTTGCTACAACCTGCATTAAGGTCCCTATTGCAGATTCTGGTATAGTATCTCCTTCCTTATAGGAAGGAAAAGCATCAATTACTCCAGGTATATTTTTTACTTTATCAATTCCAGTAATATTTCCTATTTGACCAGGTTTTCCTAACAATGTAATATTACACGCGAAGTTATTAAAATTAGGATTAAAGTTTTTTAATATTTCACCTGATCCCATATCACCTGATACAGCATATTTAATCATCATCTTAAGCGGATTTAATCCACCAATTACATCCAATATCTTATATTCAAGAGATCCAGTTAAGCGGTATCCCATCTCATAAAATATAAATTCCCCATCTTCTATAAAAGTTTGGATGAACACCATACCATTTTGCATTCCAATGGATTTGAACATGTCAATTACTCTATCATTCAATTCTTCCTGATACTTTTTTACATTTTGTGATGGAAATGAATAAGCTACAGGAAGAGGTATTACTCCTTCTTGATTATGCTTCGTATGACGATTTCCTATTGCTGTTAGGTAAATATCTCCATTCCTTAAAACATAAAATATTGTTGCCTCTTTACTGGTCATGTATCGCTCTACAATAACTGTTTTGCTTTCAGAAAAATCAAGAGCGTTTTTATAAGCATTAATTAATTCGTTTTCATTATTACATATTGATATACCTCTTGCACCACTATTATCTACAGGCTTCACAATTACAGGATACTTTATTTTTTTTAAATGACCAGGATTTAAATCATTTTCAATTTTATATTCTTCAACAACCGGTACTTGAAATTTATTACATAAGGTTTTAAATTTTACCTTGTGAGTAGTAATATCTATTTGTTTCTGTGTAATATAACAAGGTACATTTGCCTTTTCACAAACTCTTTGATAATACTGTAAAGTTGAATCAGTAAAACCAGTCAATACACCATCAATTTCTTCATCTTCAATTAGTTTTACTACAGCATCAACATCTGCTGTACTTACCATAAACGACTTATCAGCTATTTTTTTTGCAGGCGAACGAGATTCTGGATACCAGTCCGTAACGATGGTGTAAACACCCATTGATTTTGCCTCATTTACAATATCAATAGATAAGGCCTGACCTCCCATAATAAGTATTTTTTTCCCTTTAATGCTAACTTCCTCTTTATTTGACATTTTAACTGTAATTGAACATTTTATAAATAAACCAATTTTTCAAATATTGTTTGTAATCTAATAGTTTCTTTTCAACTAACTTGAACTCGTCTCAGGTTTATTTATTCGTTTAAACACTGGTACTGAAATTTTCCTTTTAATTTTAGTATTATTTGTTAAAATTGCATTAATAATCCACCAAACAACCATTGCAAATAATAAATACTTTATATTTCCAATAACCTTTGTAAAATCCATTCTATGTATATAAAATGTAAAATATGAAATAATTGGTATTGCGAAATATTTCGTCCATGAATTTGATTTTATTAACTCACTTCCTTTTTGAAGCATTAATACCCATAAGAGATAAAATATAAATAATCCTAAAAATCCGAACATTGCATAACCTTCAGCCCAAAAACTACTGGCAAGTCCGTAAGTAGACTGAAAATCTCTTTTAAATACATCTGACAGAAGTAATCCATTAGTAGGCTCAACCAATCTATTAGCAAATGGTATAAAGGAAATTAATCGAGCGAGAATGTCTGAGAAATCTAGCTTAAAACCAGTACTTATTATATAATTATAATTAGCCAAAACAATTCTAGGTTCACCTAATCTAAAAACCCACATATAAGTATCTTTCTCGTAAAACACAGCTACAATCGATGGCCAGTCAAAATTTTTAACATGTGTATATATTTTCTTATAAATCATAATAAAGAAAAATCCTATAGCACCATATATATATGTTTTGATATTGGACCACCTAGTATCTTTCAAACGATTACCATATAATATTAATAATACAATTACTAATGCCGCAAAATAAGCCCTAGAACCAATAAAAAGATGGATTAACACCGGAGGAAGTGAAAGAAAAAGTAATCTATATTTCTTGTCCCTTATAGCATAAGTAAAAACTGCCATTGCAGCCCACATTGTAAACACATAAAGTATACCTAATTCATCCCAAACTTTTGATTTATCTAAAGATAAATTCTTAAAACCAAAGCTTAATATATCTATGGCAAAAACTACAAACGCAAAATATCCAAAAACAACAAACGTTTTATGAACTGCCCTAGAATTACGGTTCCTTCTTGATAATGATTTATGAATTATTTGTGAATGTAACATTTTCTTTTTTAAATCATAATTAAGCATTACCAAGAATAAAATAATTATCTGTGTAAAGATTATTACATATAAAGATGTGTCAATTTCTTCATAATATAGATTTTTACTTACTGTTACATGTGAAGCTATATAAACAATACCATATGCTAAATGAAAATGATAAATAAGAAAACATATTGCGCCAATACTAAAAAAATCTATCTTTCTTGTTGAAATATAAATTAGCATTAATATTGATAATATTACAAAAATATGACCCATATGGTTTATTTATAGCTGTGTATTTATATTAAAATTAATTTAACAATTCAGTAAACAATCTATGTGGTTTATTCATAATGATAAATCTTCTTTTCATCAAATTTTGATATTGGTCTTTGTCCGAATAATTATCGATTACAATCTCTTTTCCACTATATAATGCTTCAAGCAAAACTGTTGAATTAAGAGAAATAATATATTGTGAACTTTCTACTGACTCTTTTAGAGTTACTTCACTACAATCCTCAATTAAAAAATCTTTAAAGGCTTCTTCTAAAATTTGCATGTTGGGATACCTAGGATGTGGACGGATTTTAAGTTTTTTCCCTTCAGATTTTAGTTTTTTAAATACTTCTGCAACTCTAAGAACTCGCTTTTTGCTTTCTGCGCTAAAATAGTATGTGGCATAATAATCGTATAAATCCCCCGATTCTCTTGGTTTACATATTCCTTTTAGCTTTTTGGGAGTATAAGTTATGAACTGAGTAGGTTCACATTTCAAATCATTAATGAACATATTAGTATAATGATCATCCCATACATAAAATTTACTAAACCTCATATAACCATGAATCAGTTGTAGAATGTAATCGCCATGCATAAATGTGATAAATTCAATTCCTTTTTGTTCACATAAAAACGACAAAATAGGTGCTGCTACATTTCTTTCATTCACATATACTACAATTGCCTTAGTCTTATAATTATCTATAAGACCGGAATATAAACACAATTCTCGAAATAGTAAAAAATTTAAATGAAATGCAAATGGATGTCTCTTAATGCTTTCCCAAAACAATTTCTTTGCTCCTTTACATAGATACCTATTTTTTCGCTCGGGCAGTTCAACTTCTAATATTTTACCATATTTATTTTCAATATCTTCAGGTAATATATCTTCGTAATTAACATTAGATGCTCTTATAATTATTGCATCAGCCTTTTCATTTCTTTCATGCTTTGCTTGCTTCTTTCTAAATAAAACTGGGAAAGAAGCAATTAAAGCTACTATCGCCACACAATTTGCTAATAATTTATAATATAATTGAAAATAGTACATTCGACATTTATACCTGTTGTAGGAGAAATCTATATCATCTTTTGGAGTAGTTAATGTGTTTATATAAATTAACCACTTATCAATATTAGGAGTTTTTTCATGGTTAAATAGACCTTTAAATGTAAAATATCTATATATTTATAAAATATTTCTTTCATAAGCTTTGAGTAGATTTAAAATTGTCAAAATTTAGCTGCATTATCATTACTAAACACATCGATAAAACTTAAAATTGTATTTTTTATCTCTTTAAAGTTTAAAACAAGTAAAATAATAATTGGTAAAAAACTTGATAAATAAGTTCTTAATAACAACCGTTCCAATATAAGAATAACTAATGGTACAAAAAAACGTATCGGCAACAACTGCTTTAATAATGCAATCACCTTTATATCTTCATTCAATATAGATTTTCCTTTTTTTACTACAGAATATACGTAAAAAGATATACTGATAAATGTACAAATTGCAACACCGGTAAAATCAATATTAAACAAATAAATTAAAACTAATGAAAGTGTTACATTGATTCCAACCGTAATCAAAGCATAAATTGCTATTTTAGTTTCATAACCTCGTGCAATTAATAAATGAGAGTAACCAAATACTTTTGCTAGAAATAACTGCATCAGAACAAGAAACAAAAAAGCCATTTCTGAAGTTCTATACTCTGACATAATTACCATTAAAATTGTATATAGTATAACTACTAAAAATACTAAGATATATGATGTGGATAAATACAATTTTCTAATTTTTCCTAGAATTTTGATAGTTTCTTCGTCTGACAAACCACTTTTAAGGCGATTAAGTATTTTTGGAAAAAAAATGTAGCCAACTACTCCTAATATTAAAATAGAAGCCTGTGCTACACTATTAGCAAATGAATATAAACCAAGTTTTTCAACATCAAAGTAAATACTTACTATAGTGCGTGACGATATCATAATAAAATAAAAACTTGCGTTGTATAATAATAGGGATAGCCCTCGTTTTATTAATTTCTTTTGTATTTCTAACGAAAACTGCAAATCCAATTTAAGAGGATACTTTATAAGAAAAAACACAACTGATATTAAATGCCCAAATAAAAATCCATATAATAAGTTACTTACCTTATCTTGCTGTGGGGATATAAATAGTGTAATTAATAAAAATAATTGAGGTAGGATGAGATAGCAAAGAATCTGATAAAATTTTGCATACGATCGATAGACATTTGTGAAAAAGAGATTTAAAACTAGTGCTATACCTATAAGGGTAGTAACAAGCAAGTATTTGTTAAATTCATATTTGGCAAAAATCTGAAATTTTCCAAAGTATAATACTATGGATATAGATGCAAGAAAAATTACAGACATAACACTTATTAGCAAACCATTAGCAGCTATTTGTGTAGCTTCTTTTTTATTACTTCTATCGTGAGTTGCTAGTTCAACATTTACTGCATAATGAACACCAGGATTTAAGAAACGTACATAATTAATCAACAAGAAAACAAATCCATAAATTCCAAAAGCGTATGGCCCTAATACTTTTGCAATTATGATTGCATTAACAAATTGCAAGCCATAAGCGAAATATTGTCCTATAATGAACAAGAAAGCTTCGTTTGTTAATATTTTTTTAACGCCTTTACTAATGTTTTTCAATGCTACTAATATTATAAATCCCTATAAGTAAATCAATCCCCAATAAATTGCCATTGCAAAGGAATTCCCCTTTTTAAATCTTCAGTTGCTTTCTTACCTAATATTTCCCAATAATACTTTGGGTGTAAACCATAGCCAGGGCGAATTGATTTTATGTTTTCCTTTGTAAATTCTTCTCCTTTTTTTATATCTTTCACAAGAAACAAAGAGCGCCCTCTTTTTCTAGCATCATCCATTCCTTTAGTTATCTCAATTCCAGTTTTTCCCAAAGCATCTTCAAGCACACGTATATTATCAACCATCTCTTTAAATTCTAGTGGTTCCATAGAGAAAGCCGAATCAACCCCTCCCTGTTTCCTGTCGAGAATAAAATGTTTTTCAACCAATGTTACTCCAATAGCTACAGCTCCAAGTGAAACGATATGCCCAATAGTATGGTCTGATAATCCAACTTTTACGTTAAATGCTTTTTGAATTGTAGGAATAGCATTCAGATTCACTTCATTAAAAGGTGTGGGATATGCAGACGTACATTTAAGCACCGTTATATCATTATTTCCAACATTTCTGCAAGTTTCCACTGCTAATTCAATATCAGCAAGTTTTGCTATTCCAGTAGATAGAATAATCGGTTTTTGTTTTTTTGCAATGTATTCTATTAATGGAATATCCATTATTTCAAGAGATGCAACTTTGTACGCTGGAATATTAATGCTTTCCAGAAAATCAACTCCTTCAAAATCAAAAGGGGTAGATAGCCAATTTAACCCTAAAGAAATAGCATATTCTGCTAATTTGGGTTGCCATTCATATGGCATAGCCGCTTCTTTGTATAATTCGTAAAGACGTCGCCCCTTCCAAAGTCCTTCTGTTCTAGGTTTGAAATATTTATTATCCACATCCAAGGTTAATGAATCTGCAGTGTAAGTTTGAAACTTTACAGCATCAGCTCCAGCTTCTTTCATTGCAGTTATTGTATCTTTTGCCAGTTGAAAGTCATTATTATGATTTGCAGATAATTCTGCTACTATATATACTTTTTTCATATTTCTAATTTCTTTTTGTTGCTTTTTGTCCATAATATTTACTATCACTTTCAACATCATCTACAATGACTGCTCCCATACCTATTATAGCATTACGCCCTATTATAATACGTTCACGTACTATAGCACCAACCCCAATATAAACAGCTACATCAGTTTGTACTTCAGCTCCTAAATACACTTTTGGTGCCAAGTAATTAAAAACTCCAATTTTGGAATCTCTTGCTATATAGCACTGTGAATGAATAAAACAATGGTCATAAATAACAACATTTTGTCCAATATAACTTTGGGGACCAACAAAGCAACCCTTTCCAATTTTTACATTTGCCCCAATAATGGAATTTGGATGTACAATTGAAATCAATCTGTCAGATAGATTGTATTCTTCACTAAAAAGTTTTTCAACCAACTTCATTGTTTTTACAGAACTAATTGCATTAATAAAATATGCATCATGTTTGTCAAGGATTTGTTCTATATCACAAATATCACCTAATACAGGTACTCCTTCAATAGACTTTATTTTTTCGCTTTGATTATTGACAAATCCAACTACATTGTACTCATTTTCTTTTAGTTGGTTTATATCCAATATCGCATTTAACAGTACAGTACCATTCCCTATTCCTCCGAAAATTATTATATTTTTCATAATATATTTTCAATTATTGTTTTAACAATTCTTTGCTTTCCCAATCCATCAATAATTACCTTTTTACATTGAAATTGGTGCATAATTGCACTAACGATTGATTGTAATCCTGTTTTTTTAACCTCGGTAATAAAATCCTGCACATTAGTATATGACCTTGCAAATTTATGCTTTGTCCAAGCTATTGTATTTTGTATTTGATTATTTGCAATAGGGATAATTATCATTGGTATATCCAAGTATGCTAATTCAAATGTAGTAACTCCTCCTGCAACTATTGCTATTTGTACTTTTCTATAAACTTCTCCTATATTTGAAATATTCTCGTAAACACAAACATTGGTATTCTTACTTAATTTTTTATTTACAATGCTATCTCTGGCAATAATATGAAAAATAAATTTTGTTTCTTCTTTAATTACACTCTCTAATAAGTTAATCACATTCGATTTACCACCTCCCATTGATATTAAGATATGATTCTTCACGCTGTCTTTCTCTTTTCCCAAAATACTGTCACGTAAAATTGCATATTTATAACCTATACACAACACAGTATTTGGTCGTACTAAATTTAAATACATTGACCTGTCTGCTCCAATATTGGTGTTGATGATAATATCTGCTATAATTTCTGTAGTTGCGGCATAGTCGAATTGAGCCCATTTAACACCTGCCTCACTTAGTTTTTGACAGTATTCTTTGTCATGGTCATAGTGGTCTAAAACCAGAAAAGAAAAATCTTGTTTATATAACTTGATCAACTGCTCTGCATCTTCCTTTTTTGTAATATCCGCTGAAAAAAAACTATATAACTCTCTAGAAACCCCCTCATTTAACAAAAAATCGGAAATAGCATGACTATTATCACTTTTAATTAAGAAATAAAACTTAACATCTTTTCTTATAAGTTCTTCGGCTATTGCTAAACATCTCGTAAGATGCCCAAAACCATTCTGATTCCCTGCATTAAGTCGAAAAAGTATTTTCATACCTACGTCAAACGTTTAAAACCTGATTGACAAACCGGACCGTTTAAGTATTCTTTTATATTAATATTAGATATATTATTTTTAACAATAAATTCAAACACCTCATCTGCAGCTTTTAAGTATTCTGCAACATGGTTATCTTTATGCGCATAAGAAGCATAAAAAGCATTCGTAGCCAAAAAACCTTTTTTCATCATTTCTTGAGTATATAAAGTTTTTAACTCCAAATTATTACTAGGAAATCCAAAATGACATAATGGGTAGATACCATTCACATGCAAATTGAGGTTGTGCTTTTCAGATAGTTCAATCCAACCATCATGAATTTTTTTACCTACATTCATCATGTGTTCCTGAGCTTTAATATTCAGCATTTTTTTTATAGAAGCTATCGTTGCAGCTGGCCCTATTCTTTCTGTCCAATATGTACTACTGATAAATGTATCTTGAGCAGCATCCATTACCCAACTTTTGCCAATAACTGCTCCCATCGCATATCCATTACTCATTCCTTTTGCAAAAACAGCGATGTCTGGTTCAATATCCATTAACATGTGTGCTCCGCCTGTATTAGTTCTGAAACCGCTAGAAACTTCATCAAATATTAATGGAATTTTTCTTTTCTTTGTTTCTTCTAATAACAATTCAAAAAAACCTTCTTCTGGTTGTATATTCCTAACCGTTTCAGCAACAACAGCTCCAATTCTATCACCATATTTGGTAATTAAATCGATAAATTGCTGTTTGTTATTATAATAAAATGGATGTGCAGTATCTTTTAAGTTACGTGGAACACCTAATGGATTTAACCCAGGTAAAAGCTTCCCATTTAGTGCTGAATCGTTCGCAATATTTGCAGACAAGTACCAGTCATGCCAGCCATGATATCCACTAAATAACACAATATCTTTCTTTGTGCATGCTCTTGCAATTCTTAAAGCAACTGCCATTGCATCTCCACCACCTCGCGTGTATCGAACCATATCTGCCCAAGGATGGATATCAATTAACAATTCTGCTAGTTCGACTTCTTCATGACAATTTAAAGTAGACATATTGCCTTTTTGAATAGCCTCTATAGCTGCTGCATCTACATCCGGGTCGGAATATCCGAGTGTGCAAGCTCCAATAGCCATGTAACTCATGTCTATATATTTATTGCCATCCAAATCCCAAACTTCGCATCCTTTGGCTTTTTCATAATATGCAGGCCATTGATCTGGTAATAATTGTTCAGGACGTTTAGATAATAATTGTGTTCCTCCAGGTATTATTTTTTTTGCTTTTATATATAAATCTTGACTTCTTCCCATAACTATTATTTTTTATCGTTTTTAATTGACTTTGTATAGCCTTCGTTTCGTTTATATTTACTATTCAACTTAAATAAATCAGGATTATCAATTAAGCAGTTTACATAATCAAGCCATCCTTTTTCATGCCCAATTTTTTCTACTAATGCTTTTATTAAATCAAAATCTTCTTGTGTGTCTACAGTCAAACGATATGCAGAATAATCCTTATCATTTGAATAGTTGTAAGATTTAAAGATTGTTCCTCCTTTTACTGTTGAATTTTTCCAAATATAAGAAGTAACATGTTCTCTTTCCGAATTTAAGTTTGCTTCATTATATGCTGTCTCTAAAGCCTTAAAGGTAAAAGCTTCTATTGAAATCCCATCTGGGAAAGTAGGATTCAAACCAGTCCCAATATAATCATATTCTCCTTTTGAAATAACTTCAACAACACTATCTATAACTTCAGGGTCTACTAAAGGACAATCAGAAGTTAGTCGGATAATATAATCAGGCTCAAATTCTTTAGCAGCAAAATAGAAACGTTCAAGTACATCATTTAATGAACCTTTATAATAATTTACTCCATTTCTTTCTGCAATTTCAGTTATTTTGTCAGAATTTTCTTCATTTGTAGTTGCCACAATTATATGGTTTACTCTTTTTGCTTTACAAATACGCTGTAAGTGCATATCTAACAATGTAATACCATTAACGGTCTTTAATATTTTAGCCGGCAAACGGCTCGAACCATAACGTGCTTGTGTAATTGCTAATACTTTCATTATTTCCAATTTACAGGATTTAGTAAATCTTTTTCGTTTACATTAATACTTTCATTTATAAAAGAAGCATAATCATTGCATTCATTAATAGAATTAATATTCGAAATAAGCTGATTATGATTATCCACACCAATTAAAACTTTATCGATATATTTATTTTGAAGTACATAATTTAATGCAAGAGAATCAATGTTTGTTGAATTTTCTTTGCAAAATTCATTTATTTTTAAAAGATACTTTCTTAAAGGTTTTAATTTCTCAGGAAGGTTATCTACATTCATAAAAAATAATCCTTGAAGAAATACAGATCTTACATGAATTTCTTTGTTATTATCTTTTGCTTTTATTAATAATTCATGTCTTAAATTTTCATTATCTAAAATATTAAATGGTATTTGAATTACATTAATATCCTTATCATCAATTGCTTCGTTAAATTGTTCATTAGAATACACTGAAATACCAATTCTATTAATTATTTTATCTGCTTGTAATTTTAACAATTGTTGTTTTAATTCCTTAAATTCACTATATTCTTCGAATGAATGATACGAATATGTATCATAATTAGGCACCATTAAAGCATGTAGTGATGATTTTGCGTTATCGTAAAGTTTATCTGAATTTACTTTTTTAAACTTACTGAGCATTTTAAACCTGTTGTTTGACGAGTTATGGTATAAACCAATTATATCAATAGCATTTCCATAAGCCTCTGCTGTATCTAAATACCTAATTCCATTAAAATATGCAGTGTCTAATATTTTATTAATCTCAACTTGATTTGGTTTTCCACTAAGATTATTAATACCATATTTTAAGCCAAATTGAACAGTACCTAAAATAATTTTATCAACAGTTTTCATTCAAAAAAGTTTTTAATTTGTTGAATTACAAAATCTTGTTCTTTATTTGTTAAAGTAGGATACATAGGTAAACTCAAACATTTCTCATAATATGCTTCTGCTACTGGTAAATCTCCCTTTTTCCAACCTTTGTTTTTATAATAAGGTTGTAGATGAACCGGTATATAATGAACTTGTGCAAAAATGTTTTGCGATCTTAAATAATCATATAAACCTAATCTATCATTAATCTGAATAACAAATAAATGAAATGCATTATAGAATTGTTCAGAAGATAATTGAGTTATAATTGAAGTGTTTTTAAAAGCTTTTAAGTATCTATCCGCAATCTCATTTCTTCTTAAAATGCCTTTTTCAGCTTTCTCTAGTTGTGTAATTCCTAATGAAGCAGAAAGATCAGGTAGTCGATAATTAAAACCCAGATCCTGCATCTCATAATACCATCCCCCATGATTTTCTTTTAGCAAATTAGGTTCTTTAGTAATACCATGAGTTCGCAATAATAATAATTTATCATAAAGTTCTTTACTATTAGTCGTAATCATTCCACCTTCACCTGCAGCTATATGCTTTACAGGATGAAAAGAAAAGATTCCTAAATCAGCATAAGTTCCATCTCCACAATAGATCTTTTTCCCTTCAGTATTTGTAAAATAACCGCCTGGTGCATGACAAGCATCTTCAATAATCCATAAATTATATTTATCGGCTATCTTTCTAAGTTTTTCGGTATCAACTGGCAAACCTGTAAAATCTACCGGAATTATGCCTTTATATGTGCCTTTTGGAAAGGACTCTAACTTTTCTTCTAATTTTGTTAGATCTATTAAAAAACTGTTTTTATCAATATCAACAAAATCAATTTCTCCTCCGCAATAAAGAATACAATTTGCACTTGCAGCAAAAGTAATAGGTGTAGTTAAAACCTTATCTCCATTCTTTACACCTAGAGCTAGAGCTGATAAATGAAGTGCTGCTGTTCCATTGGATACAGCGACAGCATATTTACTACCAATGTAATTAGCAAATTTATCTTCAAACTCTTTAATCTTAGGACCTTGGGTCATAAAGTCAGAATTCAATACGTCTATAACGCCATCAATATCTTCTTGCGTAATATTTTGTTTCCCGTAAGGTATTGGTTTCATTATTCTATTTCAAAATTAGGATCAACATATTTCTTAATCAATTTTCTTAGATCTTCAACAGTTAACCATTCTGTATTATCACCAGAATTATATTTAAATCCATTAGGTACTTCTTTAGCTTTATAATGCTTAATGTATTTTTCTTTGTGAGAATCTGCAGGTACAATTGCATAGTATTTATCAAACTCAATGGTATAAAAGGAATCACTCTCTGTAATCATCTCTTCATGTAATTTCTCTCCAGGTCTTATGCCTACGTATTCAAACTTACAATTGGGGCCTATTGCTTTTGCCATCGTTTCTATATTATATGAAGGAATCTTAGGAATCAATATTTCACCTCCCAATCCATTTTCAATTGCATAAAGAACCATTTCAACTCCCTCCTCAAGAGAAATATTAAACCTACTCATATCTTTATGAGTTATAGGAAGTACTCCATCTTTTCTTTTTTCCATGAAAAATGGAATTACAGATCCTCTTGATCCCATAACATTACCGTATCGTACCACTGAAAACCTTAAATCTCTTGATCCCTTAATGTTATTAGCAGCTATAAACAATTTATCAGATACTAATTTCGTAGCTCCATATAAATTAATTGGTGCAGCAGCTTTATCTGTTGATAAAGCAACGACACATTTAACATTTGTTTGTAATGCTGCATCAATTATATTTTCAGCTCCTCCAACATTAGTTTTTATAAACTCAGTGGGATTGTACTCTGCAGCCACTACCTGTTTTAATGCTGCAGCATGAATTATAACATCAATACCCTCAAAAGCTCTTACTAATCTTGCCTTATCTCTAATATCTCCTAGGAAATATCTGATTTGGGGATACTTTTTCTCTGAAAACACTTGAGACATCTCAAATTGTTTTAATTCATCTCTTGAAAGGATTACAAGTCTCCTAACACCTGGATAGCAACTTAATATAATCTCTGTAAATTTCTTACCAAACGAACCGGTTCCCCCAGTTATTAATACTGATTTACCATTTAACATTTTGTACTATTATTTTTTATCTAAAACTAATAAACTACATCTAATTATTGCGCAAAACTAATGAATTCTTTTAAATAATAAATTATATTCAATAGTATAGTGATATTTATTAAAAGAGATACTAAAAAGTATTTAAAAAATAACACCATATAATTATCAATTAAAACATTTTTTACTAATATCTATCTTTTTCTAATTCTTGCAACATAGATTGATGCTTTACCATAATCTCCTGTATAATAACTTACCAAAAAATCAGATGTATTCTTCAATTTTACGATACCAGGATATGCTGAATCTCCTTTTTTTATAACATCTAATGTAAAAATTCTTTTAAGAGAATTATCTTTATTTATTATGAATACAGAAGTCTCTCTGCTGTTATTGTATATACATCGACCTGCTAGTAAAGACTGTTTTTTATTAATAGGTAAAATACATGGAGATTCTAATCGTGTATAAATACTTTCCCAACTCCAAGTTAAGTATGGATATATTGATTCTCCAATAAGAGTTTCCATTTTGTCTCTCCTTAAGACAACTTTCATTTCTTTATTAACTATTTGTAATGCAGCTTCCGTCACACTTCCATTTAAATCAAAATCTGTAACGACATTCCAATTAATACCATTTGTAGTCTTTAGCAGAACAGCTTTATACCCACCCTTATAGGCAATCCCATAACCACAATCATCAGACCAGGCCATATTCCACAACCAAGAAGTATGCTCAACATTATCAATAATTGGTTTCAAATCTAAAAAATAATTATCATGAGTAAGAAATGAGTATAGTGTTCCTTGTAATTTTAATTTACCATTTATTAGCTTACTGTAACCACATAATAGCATTAGTTGGCCAGATGGCGTAACAAATAATTTAGGATCTCGTAAATCATTAACAGAATCCTCAATGTATTCAAATTCTTTCCAATTTATTCCATCAGAACTTGACAATATTCTAATTGCACCATAATCTGTAACTTTTAATGGAACATGTTTCGATCCTTCTCTAAAACATAAATATATCGTCCCTTTCCACTCTACCATATCTGTAAATGCACAATGTTTTCCACTATCCCATACTAATGTTTTACTTATTAAAGTAAATTCATCTTTTGGGTTTTTACTATGTAACTCTCCAATAAAAAATATCGAAAGAAAAAATATGAAGGTAATTTTTGCCATATAATAAATATTATAATTTATAAACATTCGTTTTCAAACACTTCATTATTAAATTAATTTAAAACTTTACTTAAAAATCATCAAGGTTAGACAAATAATTTCTAATATGCTGCTCTATTTTCTATTTTGCAATAGTCTTAAATACTGTCCATATTGATTTTTTGCCAAAGGCTTTGCTAATTGTAATAACTGCTCCTTGGTAATATATCCTTTAAAATAAGCAATCTCCTCTAAACAGGCAATTTTAAGTCCTTGTCTTTTTTCAATGGTTTCTACATAAGTGCTCGCATCTAAAAGAGATTCATGAGTACCTGTATCTAACCATGCAAATCCGCGTCCCATTAATTCAACTTTTAATCGTTTCTGTTTTAGATATTCCTGGTTAACTGTTGTTATCTCCAACTCACCCCTGGCAGATGGTTTTATGCTTTTAGCAATTTCAACAACTTCATTCGTATAAAAATAAAGTCCAACAACTGCATAATTCGACTTTGGATTTTGAGGTTTCTCTTCAATAGATTTTACATTTCCTTCTAAATCAAACTCTGCTACGCCATATCTTTCTGGATCTTTTACCCAATAACCAAACACCGTTGCAGTTTGATCTTTTTCTACATTTTCAATTGATCTTTGTAATAATGTTGAAAAACCATGTCCATAGAATATATTATCACCAAGAACTAAACAAACATCATCATCACCTATAAACTCCTCTCCTATAATGAAAGCTTGTGCTAATCCATCAGGAGATGGTTGTTCCGCATATGAAAATGAAATCCCTAATTCTTCACCTGTTCCTAACAAACGTTTAAAATGTGGTAAATCATGTGGAGTTGATATAATAAGAATTTCTCTGATACCAGCTAACATTAGAACTGATATAGGATAATAGATCATCGGTTTATCATAAATCGGCAACATTTGTTTGGAGACACCCTTTGTGATAGGGTATAACCTTGTTCCTGAACCACCTGCTAAAACAATTCCCTTCATCTAACTATTTTTTAATTATATTGACAATATAGTAAATACTTATAATACTTTCCTGTAAATAAACTTTTTTTGCTACTCGCTCCCACTTGCCACAATCACAATCCGCTCGTGAACCTTCTTGATTTTGATATTAGATATAAGCACACTTACAAATTATTTATTCATAATAATCTATCTAAATCCAACAATCATGAAGGTTTCATAATATTTATCTTAAATTATATTGTTTATTGTAATACTCCTGATAATCACCGCTTATTATATTATCTAACCAATCCTTATTTTCTAAATACCAATCAATCGTTTTTTCAATGCCCTCTTCAAACTGTAATGATGGTTGCCATCCTAATTCTTTTGATATTTTGGATGAGTCAATGGCATATCGCATATCATGTCCTGCCCTATCTTTTACATATGTTATCAACTTTTCCGATTCGCCATCTTCTCTTCCAAGCTTCTTATCCATCACCTTACACATGACCTTTATGAGGTCAATATTTTTCCACTCATTAAATCCCCCAATATTATAAGTTTCTCCCTTTATTCCCTTATGAAAAACTACATCAATAGCTCTGGCATGATCTTCAACATAAAGCCAGTCTCTAATATTTTCTCCTTTACCATACACAGGAAGAGGTTTCTTATTTTGAATATTATTAATAAAAAGTGGAATTAACTTTTCAGGGAACTGGTTTGGACCATAATTGTTAGAACAATTTGTAATTACAGTAGGTAATCCATAAGTATTGTTATATGCTCTTACAAAATGATCCGAACTTGCTTTTGCTGCCGAATATGGTGATTTAGGATCATACGGTGTATCTTCTAAGAACAATCCTGTATCTCCTAAAGAACCATAAACTTCATCCGTTGATATATGATAAAATAGTTTTCCATCGTAATCATCTTTCCAACTAATTTTAGCCTGATTTAATAATGTTAGTGTACCCATAATATTAGTCTGAGCAAACTCAAAAGGATTGGTAATAGAACGATCTACATGTGATTCTGCTGCAAGATGTATTACTGAATCAATATGATAGTCATCAAATATACTTTTAATCTTTTCTATATCACAAATATCCCCTTTCACAAATGTATAATTTGGATAATCTTCAATTTCTTTCAAGTTTTCTAAATTACCTGCATAAGTCAATTTATCCAAATTAATGATTTTATAATCCGGATAATTCTTAACAAAAAGTTTAACTACATGGCAGCCTATGAAACCTGCACCTCCTGTGATTAGGATATTTTTCATAATATACTCTTTTTGTTTTTTACCTTAAAGATTATTCTCTGATATAATTACTATATACTTTTTTAATACCTTCTTCTAGTTCTATCTTTTCTTTCCAACCAAGCTTATTTAACTTAGAAACATCCAATAATTTCTGAGGAGTACCATCAGGTTTTGAATCATCCCATATGATAGCACCTTTAAATTCAACTATCTCTTTCACTAAATTTGCCAACTCCTTAATAGAAATATCTTTTCCTGTACCAATATTGATATGCGTATTTCTTATCTCCTTCTTACCTTCTGTTAAAGTATTAAAATCAGAATTTCCCATTAAATATACACATGCATCTGCTAAATCATCTGAATAAAGGAATTCCCGGCGAGGATTTCCTGTACCCCACAATGTAATTTTAGTTTCGAGTTTCAAGTTTCGAGTTTCGAGTTTTATTCCGTACTTTAATAAAACTCCTAGAGTTTCTTTTTCAGGTGAATTACCATCAATTCCTTCTATAGGGAGATTATTTAGGTCAGCTCGAATCGCTTCCCAATCGTTATTCATTAGACACTTACCAAGGTGCATTTTACGAATAATAGCAGGTAAGACATGTGATTTCTCCAGATCATAATTATCGTTTGGGCCATACAAGTTTGTAGGCATTACAGAAATAAAATTTGTTCCATATTGTAAATTATATGACTCACACATTTTTATTCCAGCAATTTTTGCTATGGCATAGGGTTCATTAGTATATTCTAAAATATCTGTTAACAAATACTCTTCTTTCATTGGTTGAGGGCAATTCTTTGGATAAATACACGAGGATCCTAGAAATAATAATTTCTTTACTCCATACTTACAGCTAAAATGAATAATATTATTTTGAATCTGCAAATTATCATAAATAAACTCAGCTCGATAAGTATTATTTGCAACAATACCGCCGACTTTAGCAGCTGCTAAAAACACATAATCAGGCATTTCTTTTTCAAAGAAGTCTTCAACTTGTTGTTGATTTCTTAAATCATATTCAGGAAATGTTGTAAAAACGAAATTTGAAAATCCTTTTGATTCTAAATTTCTTAAAATAGAACTACCTACTAATCCTGTATGTCCTGCAATATATATTTTTGAATCTTTATTCATTTCCCCTTTTATAGTTTCTCAAAGTATTAAAGAATTAATCGTTTTATTCCATTTTTTAATGATTTTGTATAAAAATTCAATAACAACCCTAACTTACACTCTGCTAATCTCATATAAGTTAGTGTTTGTGTAATATGAACATCATTAAATCCTTCAACAACTTTTAATTCTATTACAACTTTCTGTTATACTAATAAATCTATTCTATACCCACACTCAAATTTAATATTTTCATAAACCAATGGCATTGGTTTTTCAATTTCTACCTTCAACCCTTCTCTTTGTAATTCAAAAGCCAAACATTCCTGATAAACCTTTTCTAATAAATCGGGCCCTAATTCAGTGTGCACTTTAAATGCACAATCCAAGATTACTTTACTTATTTGGTTTTCAGTCATTGTATTATATTTGTTTCACAAAGTATCACGAAGTTAAACACTAAGTTTCACTACATTTTTTCTTCTTTGTGATACTTGGTGTGTACTTTGAGTAACTTAGTGTTACTTACTTCTTTCAATTATCTTATTGTAATCTGCTTTTACCATTAAATGAGCTAAATCCTTAAATTTAATTTTAGGTTCCCAACCTAAATCATTTCTTACTTTACTATAATCACCAATTAAAAGATCAACTTCTGTCGGCCTGTAATATCTTGGATTAATTCCTACAACTTTCTTTCCAGATGACTTTAACATCCCGATTTCATTTTTACCAGAACCTTCCCATACCACTTGCTCTCCAAAATAGTTAAAGCTTTCCTCAACAAATTCTCTTACCGTATGGGTTTCATTCGTAGCTAAAACATAATCATCTGGTTTATCTGCCTGAAGAATTCTCCACATACCTTCTACAAACTCAGGCGCATAACCCCAATCTCGCTTGGCATCAAGATTACCTAACAGTAAAACTTCATCCATACCCGCCATAATTTTTGCAACAGCAACAGAAATTTTTCTTGTTACAAAAGTTTTACCTCTTCGCTCCGATTCATGATTAAATAAGATTCCGTTACTGGCAAATATATTATAAGCTTCACGGTAGTTAATCACAATCCAGTATGCATATAATTTTGCTGCAGCATATGGACTTCTTGGATAAAATGGTGTTTTCTCTGTCTGTGGAATTTCCTGAACTTTTCCATATAACTCCGAAGTAGATGCCTGGTAGAATTTGGTATCAATTCCTGTTTCTTTGATAGCATCTAAAAATCGTAATGTTCCAATACCATCAACCTCTGCAGTATATTCCGGCACTTCAAAAGAAACCTGCACATGAGATTGTGCCCCTAAATTATATATTTCATCCGGATTAACCTTTTCAACTAAACGATTTAAATTACTAGAATCTGTAAGGTCTCCATAATGTAAAAAAAGCTTTTTATTTAATAAATCAGGATTTTTATATAAATGATCAATACGAAAAGTATTAAAAGAGCTCGCTCTTCGAATAATCCCATGCACTTCATAACCCTTATCCAATAATAGCTCTGTTAAGTAAGAACCATCTTGTCCGGTAATTCCTGATATTAATGCTTTTTTCATCCGTTTCAAATTTTCAAGTTGGTAATTTATAATACTTTAAAATTTAAGAACGGATGTAACCGCTCCACTCTCACATAAACTTTTTTAATCATCCTCGCTATTAAATTTTTGATTAAAAAAGTTCTTGTTCGTTTCATATTATAAACTCCAATAATTTAATTCTTTTATTTTATCTCTATAGTTACCTTTTATATCAACAAATAATGCATTCTCTGTAACTAATGTCTTAAAATATGCTTCATCCAATTCTAAATATTTATCGTGACTAACTGCTGCCATAATAACATCATAATCATTACTTGCTTTATCTGTTAAATTAAATTGATATTCTTCTTTTACTTCTTCAGCATCAGCATAAGGATCAATAACATCTACCTTAACACCATAAGATAATAATTCACGATATACATCAACAACTTTTGAATTACGGATATCACTCACATCTTCTTTAAAGGTAATCCCCATAATCAAAACCTTGGAGTCTTGAATGTTTTTCCCTGCTTTTACCAACTTTTTCACAATTTGCTTTGCTACATATCCTCCCATTGAATCGTTGATAAAACGACCAGCATTGATCATTTGAGCATGATATCCAAGTTGCTTTGCTTTATGCGTAAGGTAATAAGGATCAACTCCAATACAATGTCCTCCAACTAGCCCAGGGAAGAATTTTAGAAAATTCCATTTTGTTCCTGCAGCCTCTAAAACCTCAAAAGTATTAATATCCATACGATTGAAAATAATAGAAAGCTCATTCATAAATGCAATATTAATATCGCGTTGAGTATTTTCAATAATCTTTGAAGCTTCAGCTACTTTTATTGAACTTGCTCTATGAACACCAGCTTTAATTACCAGTTCATATACTTTTGCAATATTCTCTGCAGATTCCTTATCACAACCTGATGAAACCTTTACAATTGAAGTTAAAGTATTTACTTTATCTCCCGGATTAATTCTTTCAGGAGAAAAACCTACTTTAAACTGTTCTATATATTTCAATCCTGATTCTTTTTCTAATACAGGTACACAATCCTCTTCCGTTGCACCAGGATATACTGTTGATTCATAAACCACATAATCACCTTCTTTCATCACTTTTCCAACAGTTTCCGAAGCTTTAATTACAGGAACTAAATCCGGCAAATTATGATCATCAATCGGTGTAGGAACTGCAACAATATAAAAATTTGCTTCACGCAAGTCTTCAATATCAGCAGTAAATTTAATATCACAATCATTGAATGCTTCTGAAGGTAACTCTCGACTAGGATCAATGTTATTCTTCATCATTTCAACCCTGTCAGCTTTTATATCAAAACCAATAACTGGTATTTTTTTTGCAAATTCTAATGCAATAGGTAATCCTACGTAACCCAATCCTATTACAGCTAACTTTGCCTCTTTATTAATCAGTTTGTTATACATAATGTTTATTTTTTACAAAATGGATGATAATCTCCTCTTATTCCAATAGGAGATGCATTTCTAATATTATAAACAGTTTCTATAGATTTCTTTGTTTCTTCTAAACCAAAACCATTTCCCTTTAATATTTCCTGGTATGATAAAGTATGTAAATCCGTAAAACCTCCACTAAATTCTATTTCCTCTCCATTAACGGTTATTGATCTATAGGTTCTTTGATTTTTTTCTTTAATATCTTTAGGAACATCATTGAAATCAACACTTAGGTACCAACGTACATTGGCTCTTTTTAGTTTTAAAAATCCAGCTGCTTTTGATTCATCAGAAAGATGAACAATATTTTCCTCAACATCACCAAAAATCCAGGTCAACATATCATAGAAGTGCACACCAATATTGGTTGCAACACCACCTGATTTTTGCACATCTCCTTTCCAAGAAATGTAATACCAATTTCCCCTAGATGTTATGTACGACAAATCTACATCGTATATCTTATCTTTAGGTCCATTATCTATCTTATTCTTTAATTCTATGATAGAAGGATGCAACCTTAATTGCAATATATTATTTACTTTTTTGCCAGTTTCTTTTTCAATTTCTTGCAATGCATCAATATTCCACGGATTTAAAACCACCGGTTTTTCACAAATTGCATCTGCTCCATGACGTAAAGCAAACCGAATATGTGAATCATGTAAATAATTTGGAGTACAAATACTCACATAATCCAACTTAACATTTTCTCTTTTTAGCTTATCTATATGTCTGTCAAACCTTTCATACTCAGTAAAAAAGTCTGCATTAGGAAAATAACTATCTATTTTTCCCACACAGTCAAACTTATCTAAAGTAGCTAACAAATTATTTTTAGTTTCCTTGATTGCCCTTAAGTGTCTTTCGGCTATATAACCTGCTACTCCTATTAAAGCAAAATTTCTATTCTTCTCTTTCATTCTCTGACAATTTGCACAAAAGTATTAATTCTCTTATAAAATAATAACTTATTTTGGCTTTTTATTCTGCTTATTTCTGCTCCCCATAAAAAGCTTTATACCAAGTTATAAATTCTGCAACACCAAACTTAATATCTGTTTTTGGTTTATAGCCTAAATCATCAATCAGATCATCTACATTGGCCCAGGTTTTTTCAACATCTCCCGGTTGAATAGGCATTAAGTTCCTTTCTGTTTTTTTTCCTAATGCTTGTTCAATTGCATCAATAAACTCTGTAAGTTTTACTGGTGAACTATTCCCAATATTGTAAATTTTATATGGAGCAACAGAAACAGATGGGTTTTCAATTTTAGATTTTCCTTTGGGTGTATTTTCAATTACTTTTACAATCCCGTTAACAATATCATCAATATATGTAAAATCACGTTGCATATTACCATGATTATATACATCAATGGATTTTCCCGCAAGAATTGCTTTTGTAAAAAGGAACAATGCCATGTCAGGTCTTCCCCATGGTCCATAAACAGTAAAGAATCGTAATCCGGTTGTTGGAATATTGTATAAATAACTGTAGGTATGAGCCATTAATTCGTTTGATTTTTTACTAGCTGCATATAAACTAATTGGATGGTCTACATTATCGCTAGTCGAAAATGGCATCTTTTGATTCAAACCATAAACACTGGAGCTACTTGCGTACACAAGATGCTTAATTGAATGATGCCTGCATGCTTCCAAAATATTTGTAAAGCCAAGAATATTGCTATTAATATATGCATGTGGGTTTTCTAAGCTATATCGGACACCTGCCTGTGCTGCCAGATTAACAACAACATCAAACTTCTCTGTTACGAATAAAGAGTTAATATTCTCCTGATCTTCAAGATTTAATTTAATAAACTTATAATGTTCAATTCTTGTCGACTGAATAACTTTATTATAAGATATTAGATCTTTTTGAATACCAGATTCTTTAAGCCGTCCATACTTTAAATTAACATCATAATAATCATTGATATTATCTAATCCAACAACCTCATAACCTAGCTCTAGTAAAGCATTTGACAAATGAAATCCAATAAATCCAGCAGTTCCTGTAACTAATACTTTTGTCATTTTTATACTTTTTTAACCTGATTATCACTTAACATATATTTTTCTTTACTTTCAGGACAAATTGCAATATGATTCTCATCAAACGTTAAACGATGACCAAATTCACTCATCCATCCAATTTGTTTTGCCGGGTTTCCTACTACCAATGCATATGGTTTTACCTCTTTTGTAATAACTGCTCCAGCTCCTATAAACGCAAACTCTCCAATATTATTACCACAAACAATCGTGGCATTAGCTCCAATAGAAGCTCCCTTTTTTACAATTGTTTTTTCATACTGATCTCTACGATTAATCCCTGATCGTGGATTCGTAACATTGGTAAATACCATCGATGGTCCTAAAAATACTTCATCTTCACAAATTACTCCGGTGTAAATAGACACATTATTCTGCACTTTCACTTTATCACCTAAAATTACATCAGGGGATATCACAACATTCTGACCAATATTACAGTTTTTACCTATTTTACAGTCAGGCATTACATGCGAGAAATGCCATATCTTTGTTCCTTCTCCAATTTGACACCCTTCATCAATTACAGCTGTTTCGTGAGCAAAATATTCCATGTTTATTTGTTTAAAAATTCCTTAATCGATGACACAATATATTTTTGTTCTTCTTTTGTTATTTCTGTATGAATTGGCAATGATAAGACTGTTTTTGAAAGTTTCTCAGTCACAGGGAATTTATCTTCTGAATAATATCTTGAATACGCTTTCTGCTGATGTAATGGCACAGGATAATATATCATCGTAGGAATTCCCTTTATTTTTAAAAAATCCTGCAATTCTTTTCTATTTATTTTTTCTTCAAGAATCACTGTGTATTGATGATAAACATGTGTTGAATACCCTGCTATCAAGGGAGTTTTTATTGATGAAATATTTTTAAATAGCACATCGTAAATCCCAGCAGCATTTTGTCTTGCTTTAGTATACTCATCCAGATATTTTAACTTAACATCCAGAATAGCAGCTTGCAATGAGTCGAGGCGTGAATTACAACCTACAATATCATGATGATACTTAATACTTTGACCATGATTTGCAATCATCTTACATTTTTTAGCTAAATCATCATCATTTACAAACAATGCTCCACCATCACCATAGCATCCTAAGTTTTTTGAAGGAAAAAAAGAAGTAGTCCCAATATCTCCTATTGTTCCTGCCTGAGCTTTTTTCCCTGTCGAATATGTGTAAACTGCACCTATTGCCTGAGCTGTATCTTCGACTACATATAAGTTATATTTTGATGCAATCTGCATAATTGTCTCCATATCGGCACATTGTCCATATAAATGAACAGGTACAATTGCTTTTGTTTTAGAACTAATTTTATCTTCAATTTTCTGAACATCTATTGTAAAATAAATCGGATCCACGTCTACAAAAACAGGTTCCAGATTTAGCAATGCAATAACCTCTGCTGTTGCAACATATGTATGCACTGGCAATATTACTTCATCACCAGGCTTTAAACCTAAAGTCATTAAAGCAATTTGCAATGCATCTGTTCCATTTGCACATGGAATTACATTTGCTCCACCTAAATATTTTGAAAGATTATTAGAAAATTCTTGAACCTTCGGTCCATTAATAAAAGCTGTCGAGTCAATAACTTTTTGAATTTCTAAATTTATTTCATCTTTTACTTTTTCATATTGACCTTTAAGGTCAACCATCTTTATATCCATTGCTTTAATTTTCCCTAAAAATAATCATAAAATTAAAAAAGCCCTAATAAAATATCAGGGCTAATTTTTTATATAAATCTTTTATTTATTTTGCGTAATTGATCGCTCTTGTTTCTCGAATTACAGTAATTTTAATCTGACCAGGATAAGTCATTTCGTTCTGTATCTTCTGAGAAATCTCATATGACAGTTTTTCTGCATCCTCGTCACTTACTTTTTCACTTCCCACAATAACACGTAACTCACGACCTGCTTGAATAGCATAGGTTTTCATAACACCAGGATGTGCCAAGGCTAAATCTTCTAAATCTTTTAATCGCTTGATATAAGATTCAACAACTTCACGACGAGCGCCAGGACGTGCACCTGAAATAGCATCACAAACCTGAACTATTGGAGATAATAAGGATGTCATTTCTACTTCATCATGATGTGCGCCAATCGCATTGCATACTTCTGGCTTTTCTTTAAATTTCTCTGCGATCTTCATACCAAGAATTGCATGTGGTAATTCTGGCTCATCGTCAGGCACTTTACCAATATCATGTAATAGTCCGGCACGTTTAGCAAGCTTAGGATTTAAACCCAGTTCTGCAGCCATTATTGCAGATAAGTTTGCTACTTCGCGTGAGTGTTGTAATAGATTTTGTCCATATGATGAACGGTATTTCATTTTACCTATTAATCGAATTATTTCAGGATGCAATCCATGTACACCAAGATCTATTGCAGTTCGTTTACCAACTTCAATAATCTCCTCTTCAATTTGTTTTTGAGTTTTCTGAACTACCTCTTCAATACGAGCAGGGTGAATTCTTCCATCAGTAACTAATTGATGTAATGCTAATCGCGCAATTTCTCTACGAACCGGATCAAAAGCAGAAAGTATAATTGCTTCAGGAGTATCATCCACAATAATCTCAACTCCTGTTGCTGCTTCTAATGCACGAATATTTCTACCTTCACGACCAATGATACGACCTTTAATTTCGTCATTGTCAATGTTAAATACGGTTACTGAGTTTTCAACAGCAGTTTCTGTTGCAACTCTTTGAACAGTCTGAACAACAATACGCTTAGCTTCTTTGTTTGCAGTCATTCGAGCCTCTTCCATGATCTCATTAATTTCAGACATCGCTTCAGTTTTAGCTTCAGCCTTTAATGATTCTGTAAGTTGCTCTTTTGCTTCTTCTGCAGATAACCCAGATATAGCTTCAAGCTGCTCAACTTGCTGTTTATGCATCTTATCCAACTCTTCACTTCGCTTCTCAACCAAGTCCATCTGAACTTGAAGATTTTCACGAATCACCTCAATTTCTTTACGTTTACGTTGGCTCTCTTCAAATTTCTGAGAAAGAGTAATCTCTTTTTGTTTAAATTTATTCTCTGCAGCAACTAGCTTATGTGATCTTTCATTAATTTCTTTTTCATGTTCACTTTTTAGTTGTAAAAATTTTTCTTTGGCTTGAAGTATTTTATCTTTTCGTATAACCTCCGCCTCTGCCTCTGCTTCTTTTATCATCTTACTACTTTTCGTCTTTAAAGCTTTATCCCATATCAAATAAGAGATAAATCCTCCAAGAACAAAAGCAGCAGAAGCAGCTATAGTACCCACTACAGCTATTGAGACTGCTCCAAATATTGTTGAAATTATCATATCTATTTTGTTTAAATTATATTATAAAAAACCCGCATTATTATCTTCAATTCTCTAAAAACCCCAAATTAACATGGGTGGAGCTGCCATTCAAGTTCGGCCATCCCCTGTTCCCGAAGGAAATCCAACGAATCGGATTGGGGCCCGCCCTCAGTCAAATAAGCTTTACTCCAATTGGTAAAGTGTTGAGTTTCACAGACATTAAAGAAATAATACGGGCAAAATCGTAATTATATTTTTAAGAACGTTTAGTATTCTCCTTTTAAAAATTCATTAAGTTCATTATCCAAGTCCTTCAGTTCATCTATAACAGGTGATGCTTCAATATTTGAGTCACATTCTATTACCTTAATAACATATTGCAAGGCTGCCATTGCTAAAAAATCTTGAGTATCTTTATCAGTGTATCTTTGTTTATATTGTAACACCTTCTCATTAATCATCTTCGCTGCCTTACGAATCTTCTCCTCGTCTTTCCTGTCTATTTTTAGTGGATAATATCTATCAGCAACATTAACCCTTATTGATAATTTGTCTTCCATTATCTATTCAGATTCTACCTGTTTAAAAGAGCAATACATTTGTCGATCTCCCGCACAATTCTATTAATCTTTATTTTTGCATCGTGGCTATCGCCTTCGGATGCTACCAAACTTTTTGCTAATTTAAGCTTATTATATTTATTTTTAAAAAATTCTAGTTCGGCTTCTTTATTCTTTAATTGAATTTTATATTCTTCGTTCTGTTTCTTTAATTCTGAATTATCTGCTTTTAAATTATTATACAAAGATAATAACTTTTTAATCTTATCTTTTAAAGTGATTATAATATCTTTTTGTTCAACTTCCATATTCATTATTTAAAAGCAATGCAAAAATAATACAGCTAATGTAATTTAAAAAATATTACTTTCTATTTTATTTCAAAACAAATTTAATTTTAGCTTTGTTGTTTTTAAAATAAAACATTAAACAATCTGTTAAATTTATATAAAATAATGCAATATAAAAAGTTCATTCTAGTTTTTTATACACTACTATCTTCATCGTTTTTATTCAGTCAGATAAATGCTGACAGCATACATTTCAGGTCACCTATCGACTTTCCAATATACCTATCGGGAAACTTTGGAGAAATCCGTTCAACACATTTTCATGCAGGCATTGATATTAAAACTCAAGGAGTTATCGGAAAGAAAATTTACGCTGTTGAAGATGGATATATTTCCAGATTAAAAGTATCTGTAAATAGCTATGGTAAAACTATATATATCAATCATCCCAATGGATACACAACTGTATATGGTCATTTAAACCAATTTAATCCTAAAATTGCAAAAATTATAAAGGATATTCAATATAAAAATAATGAATTTGAAATAAATTATTTTCCAGACCCCAAAGAATTACCTGTTAAAAAAGGAGAAATTATTGGATATTCCGGAAACACTGGCAGTTCTCAAGGACCTCATTTGCATTTTGAAACTAGAGAAACGAATCAGCAGGTTCCAGTAAATCCTTTATTCTTCAATTTTGATATCAAAGATAATATCCCTCCTATTTTATATAATCTTACTATTTATCCTTTAAATAGCAACAGTCGTATTAATGACCAGAATAAAATATCTCATTTCGATCTTATAAAGAATAATAACTCTTACTCAATTTCAGATTCTAACAGAATTTATTTAACAGGTAAAATTGGATTTGGAATTGAAATGTATGACTTCTTAAACAAGTCGCATAACAAATGTGGCATTTACTCTCTTCAAGTTTTGATTGATAGTATTGAAATATATTCGCATATCATCGATAAATTTTCATTTTATGAATCAGCTTATGTTAAATCTCATATTGATTACGCAGAAAAAAACAATTCAAAAAAAACAATTCAAAAAACTTTTGTAGCACCTAATAATAATTTAAGCATTTACAAATCAGTGTTAGATCGTGGAATTTACTCTTTTAATAATGACACTATTTATGATATTAAAATTATTGCTACAGATGTTTATGGAAATAAATCAACCTTATCTTTTAAAGCCTATAGTAAAACACCAGAAACCATACATCCCCACACAAAAAGTCCTGAAGGTATATTTATGGATTGGGAGGTAGATAATAAATTTGAAACAGATGAAGTCAAAATAAATATTCCAAAAAAATCATTATTTGATACTTTATACTTTAAATATTCAGAATCAACACCTGAATTTAAAGCATATTCGTTAATACATCACATTCATAATATTTACACACCTATAAATAAAGCTTATTCTCTTTCTATTAAAACAAGAAATTTACCACAAGAGTTAAAAAGCAAAGCATTTATAGCTGAACTTTTAGAAGATGAAATTAACTCAATTGATGGTGAAGTAGTCAATGGACATATTGTAGCTGAAGCTAAAACATTTGGCGATTATGTTGTTCTTGTGGACACCATACCTCCAAAGATTATTCCGCTAACTAATTTTAATGATACAATCAATTCTAAAATTCAATTTACTATAAAGGATGATCTTACTGATATAAAATCTTACAACGGTTATATTGACAACAATTGGGCATTATTTGAATATGATGCAAAAAATGATTTACTATTTTACCTGATAGATGAAGACCGACTTAAAAAAGGTAAAAAACATGAACTTGAATTATTTATAACAGATAATAAGGATAATATTTCAACATATTATACTACTTTTAATTGGTAAAAAGACATATTATGAAAAAATATAATGTATTAGTTGTAACTGCTTTAATAATAAGTATTATACAATCGTGTACTTCACAGGTTCAAAACGATATTAGTAAAGAAGAACTTTATGATCATATTAATTACCTTGCTAGTGATTCATTAAAAGGCAGATACCCGGGAACACCTGAAGATAAAATTGCAGCCAATTACATTGCAAATCAATTTGAAAAAAGTGGTTTAAATCTTCTTTTCAATGAAGGTTTACAAGCATTTGAAATAAAATCAAACTTAAAAACAGGAGATAATAATTCACTATCAATCAATAACAATAATTTTGTATTAAATCAGGATTTCACCCCTTTGGTATTTAGTGCAAATTCTATGCTAGAAGCCGAAGTTGTATTTGCAGGCTATGGTTTTATTACTGGAGATAAAGACAATACATGGAATGATTATAAAAATATTGACGTACAAAACAAATGGGTACTTATACTCAGAGGCGAACCAGAAATTATGGAAGGACCTTTTCCTTTTGGTATGTATAGCGGATTAAGATCAAAAGCTATTACAGCCAAAGACCAGGGAGCATCCGGAGTTATTTTCGTTTCCGGAGAACAATTTGACCATAACGATGATCTCATTCAATTATCAAAGCCTGAAGGGGAATTAGAAATTCCTGTTATACAAGTAAAAAGACATGTAGCAAACCTTATTTTAAGCAAATCTGGATATACCATTAGCCAATTAGAAAAGAACATTAAGAATGACAAGAATTCATTTGCCACAGAAGCTGTTTTAACTTGTCAAACAGATCTTTTCATGGACTATAAGGAAACTTATAATATTGTATCTCAGATTATTATTAATCCTGACTATAAATACATTGTTATTGGTGGTCATTATGATCATTTAGGTTTTGGAGGTCCAGGAACAGGCACTCGTGCTCCAGGTGTTCATGAACCACATTATGGTGCAGACGATAATGCATCAGGAGTAGCTGCAGTCATAGAAATCGCTGAAAAGCTAAAAAGCAAACAAGATAGCTTGAGAAATAATTTCTTATTTATAGCTTTCGGCGCTGAAGAAATGGGATTAATTGGTTCTAAATATTTCGTAAATCATTTACCAATTCCTGATAGTATAATTCGAGCTATGATCAACATTGATATGGTTGGTCGAATGAAAATTGACCGAAGTCTTCAGGTTAGTGGAGTTGGTTCATCATTGGAGGGAGAATCTATCATTAATGATCTAAACAAACGTTATCATTTCAAATTAGGCTTTTCTCATGAAGGATATGGGCCTTCCGATCATTCATCATTCTACAGCAAAGACATTCCTGTATTTTTCTTTTCAACAGGTGCTCATATAGATTATCACACCCCAGGCGACAGTATAGGTAATATTAATTTTAATGGATTAACTGAGGTTAGCAATTTTATTTATGATTTCGCTTATAAACTATCTTCAGAAGATCTATTAATAACATTTAAAGAAGCAGGCCCAAAAGCGCCTAGCGGAAATATGCGCAATAGTAAACTAAAAGTTAGCCTTGGCATCATGCCAGATTTTTCTGGTGTTGAAAAAAGAGGTCTTAGAGCCGATTTGGTTATAAAAGGGAAACCTGCTGAAAAAGCAGGAATGCAAGATGGTGATATTATAACTGCAATCGATGGTTTACCAGTAGGAGATGTTTATGAATACATGGAACGATTATCAAAGTTAAAAGTTGAACAAATCATTACGGTAGAAGTTATACGTAATGATAAAAAAGAAGTATTAATAGTACAATTATAAATTTTCACCAATGAAAAAAACTCTATTTTGGACATTAGCTGTAATAATCACACTTGTATCAGCATATTATCAAAGAAAAACAGGTCCTACTTATCCAAAAGAAATTGAAACACAACTTCATAATCAAACAATTAATTTTGAACTAACACGTAGTGGTATATCAAGTGAAAATCTTTTAGTAGATATTCCTTTATTAGATACAACGATTTTAGTACAACTAAAATATCGACGTTTCCCGGTTAATGAACCTTTTAAAACAATCGACTTTAATAGGAATGAGAATAATTTATCTGCATATCTTCCTAAGCAACCTCCAGCAGGTAAATTAGAATATTATATTTCTTTTAGAAATAAAATCACCAATAAAATCACAGAATCTGAACATGTTGTTGTACGCTTTAAAGGCGATGTTCCTGGATGGGCACTTATTCCTCATATTTTATTTATGTTTGTTGCCATGCTTTTATCCAATCTTGCCGGGCTTTTTGCTATTGGAAAGATAGAAAAACATGTATTTTATGGAAAACTAACACTTACGCTGCTTCTATTAGGAGGTATGATCTTTGGACCTATTGTTCAGCATTATGCTTTTGGGCAAGCATGGACAGGAATACCTCTTGGATGGGATTTAACCGATAATAAGACTTTGTTTGCAGTTATATTTTGGGTAATTGCAATTATAAGTAATAGAAAAGAACCTCGTTACAGATATACCATCATGGCTGCAGTCGTTCTATTTCTTATTTACATCATTCCTCACAGCTTATTTGGATCTGAACTCGATTACGAAAGTGGCAAAGTAGTAACCGGTATTATAAGCTTACTACTCTAAAAATAAAAAGCAGGACTTGCAATAGCCCTGCTTTAATTTTTTTAACTAAATAGCCTATTCTTCTGTAGCTTCTTCAGTTGCTTCTTCTGCTTCCTCAACTACTTCTTCTGTTGCTTCTTCTGTTGCTTCTTCTGTTGCTTCTTCTACAACTTCTTCAGCTGCTTCTTCTACAGCCTCAGCTGCTTCTTCTACAGCTTCTGTTGCTGCTTCTATTGCTTTTTCTTTAGCATTTCCACAAGAATAAAATGCAGTAAAACTTACAAGTGCTAGGGCTACCAGTAATAATTGTAATTTTTTCATGTTGTAATTTGATTTAATTATAATTTAGGATTCCTAACAAAAATAGCAAAATATTTGTAAAATCAATAAGTTATATATGTTTTATTATCTTTTTTGTACCATTATTTGCAATTTAATAACCTATCTGTACATTAAAACCAATTTTAAACCATCTGCCAGGCATATAAACATTTCCTACATCAACATAATTTTTATCAAATATATTTTTCACCTCTGCAAATAAATTCAAAACCTTATAGTCCCAACTTATTTTAGCATCTATTAATACAAAAGGATTAAAATCCTGATTTCCTATATAAGTATGATTATCGAAATCATATTTTAAATAACTTCCTGCTCTATCCTGATAATGAACATTCCAAGAAAGATTTACTTGTTCTAGCAGCTTATGACTCACCCTTACATTTAAGTTGTGTTTCAAGTGATTAAGAGAATATTTATTGTCATAATCTCCTGAATTTGATTCCTGATTCAAATAATTATAATTAATATTTATAATATTTATTAACGATATATTCGTTTTAAAAGATGATGTAATAGTAAATCCTAGTGTTTCAACATCCGTTAAATTTTGAGTTTCCCACTTTGCATTGCTTGGTGCATTTAATGGCTTTACCCAAGCAATTAAATTCTTAGAATCTCTATAATAAACGCTTGTAGCTATATTAATAAATTTATTATTATACTTTACTCCTCCTTCATAACTCCATGCCTTTTCAGGTTTTAAATTTGGGTTACCGATATTGCTTGGACCTACATAAAACAAATCAGTAAAAGTAGGTAAGCGAAGTGATTTATTTACTGTAATATAAGTTTTAATATTATTTTGGAATCGATAGGCTAAATCAACACCAGGATAAAAATTAAAATCAAAATTATTTTCTGAGACCCAACTTGCTAACATACCTGCTGAAAAAGAGAAGCCTCCAAAAACCATAGAATGCTCCAAAAAATAATTTGAAATGGTTCTGGCATATTTTTTTGTATAATATCCATCACTTTCTCCTATTGCTTTAATGGTATCATTCATTGGTTCTCCCAAAACATTACTCCAAATATTTTCGGATCGTAATTCTGCACCAAAGGAAGTTACTCCTATTTTTGTACTAATTCTTGAATCGATTTTTACTCCATAAACATCGGTTAAATGATAATTATGTCCAGTATACCAGCTTGCTGGCTCATATCTAAAAAGCTCAAATCGATCTTGGTGACGACGAAAATAAACCAATGGAATCAGTTTAATCTTTTCTCCTGTTTCAAACTTTAAGCTGGTAAATGTAGTTTTGGTTTGTTCGTACTGATCAGGATAAGCAGGCGTATAAAAGCTGTTAGCACCAAAAGCTTTATCGGTGTAACCTATTTGAAAATCAATTACTCCAAACCTTGAACTATAGTTTGAATTGTAAAATAAATTATACTGATCATAATCAGTATTTTTAACATACCCACCACTTTTTGATTTTGATACTGATAAAAAATGTTTTGTATTATTTAGTTTATAGCTACTAACAATACTTCCTTCGAATAAACCAAAATCTCCGGCAGTAAAACTAGCTTTGGTATAATTTCTTCCCAATTGATTAGTAATGATGTTTATGGCTCCACTAAAAGCATTAGGACCAAAGATTCTAGCACCAGAACCTTCTAACACCTCAATTCGTTCGATAGAATTTAAATTAACCGGAAGATTTAAACTATGGTGTCCGGTTTGAGGATCAGTTATATTTACACCATTCAATAATATCAGGTTCTGATCGAATGATCCTCCTCGAACACTTATATCAGCCTGAATTCCATTTGCTCCTCTTTGTCTGATATCATATCCTGCAAAATTTTCAAGCAAATCGCTCACTGTTGATACCGGCATAAGTTTAATCTCTTCGCTTTTTATAGTTAAAACCTGTCTGGCAAGTTGGGAATAAATTACCGGGGCTTTTTGAGCACTGACTACTATTTCTTCCAAATCAAGATTCTTTGTAACTGTTGTGTCTGTTTGTGATAAAACAGTTGCTGGCACTAAAACAATTGAATAAGCTAAACAAAGTGTCGAAATACGGACAACTCTGTTTAAGGTATTGAATACCGAATAAGCTTTTCTATTCCATCTTTTAAATACCAATGGTTTTTTTTCAATTTTACTTTTTAAGTGATTTTTCATTATAATTTATTTATTGAATTATTATTAATGGATATTGTATCCACCTAAATTTTGAGCATAGAATTTCATATTCCGCAAACCGGAATAATTATTATGTATTATATGTATGGTATATATAAAGTAGGCAAGTCGCCCCGAAGAGATATCAGAATTAACTTGTATTGCAAGAAGGCTCACAAATTGCTCTTGTGTTAATTCTAAGATGCCTTCATCGGGATCTTCCTTTTCAGTATTTTTCTCTTCCTGAATTGCACAGCAAGCACTGTAACTTTGATGATCTTTTAATAAAGCTTGGTCACAGATTTCAATATCAAGATGACCAATACTCACTTCTTTACCCAGAGAAGCAAATATAGCATAGCTTTTTCTCGACCACTGTTTAAAAACAAGTTGACTTGAATGATATGTAAAATCATTTATCATAAGCGGAAGCAAAACTATCATATTATTATTATTCTGACAAGAAGGCTTAGCCTAATTTCAAATTTATCTTTAATTTTAAATTTTTATTAAACATTATTTAAATTTATTATATACTTCATGCAGCACGATTATTTTTTCATCGTCCTTTTATTGGAAATATGAACAAACAGGAAAGTATTTATAAGAATATCCATCAGGATATTATTGACCGGTGTAAATCGGGGGAACAAAAAGCACAGTTTCAACTGTATAAGCTTTATTACAAAGCAATGTACAATACCTGCCTGCGTATTGTAAACGATAGCCTCGAAGCAGAGGATATCATGCAGGAGTCGTTCTTAAAAGCATTTGAAAAAATTAATTATTACAAAGGCGAAGTGAGTTTCGGAGCATGGTTAAAAAGAATTGTCATAAACCATTCACTAGACGAACTTAGAAAAAGAAAATTGGATACTAATTCTATTGAAGATTCGGTTTTTGAAATTAAGGAAGAAGAGCATCATGATAATTATGAGGAGATCTCTTTTAAAGTTGAAGAAATTAAAGAAGAAATACAAAAATTACCTGACGGATATAGAATTGTTTTATCTCTTTACCTTATTGAAGGATACGATCATGATGAAATAAGTAATATTTTAAATATTAACAGTTCAACATCACGATCACAATTTGCCAGAGCTAAGAAAAAATTAATCGAAAGCTTAAAAGAAAAATAAACAGAGAAAATTAAGAACATGGATAACTTAGATAAAATAATACAAGAAAATCGTCAAAGTTTTGACTCTTTCGAACCTAGCGAAGATCATTTCGATAAGTTTGAACAAAAACTTAGAGAGTTTAACCAAAAGAAAAAAACTTTTACTATTGGGTATATGCTTAAAGCTGCTGCAGTAACAGTTCTGGTTATTTTATCAGGATTATGGGTATATGAAAATATCCAACAAAGAACAAACAAGGGAATTGCTTTAAGTGAAATTTCAGCAGAATATAGCGAGGTTGAAATCTATTATACTCATCTTGTTAATCAAAAATATGGAGAAATAAATCAATGTAAATCATTAGATAGCTTACAAAAACAAATAATGTTACATGAGCTTGGTGAGATGGATTCGATTTATGAAAATCTTAAAAAAGATCTTTCTGCCAATCCTAATGATAAAAGAGTTATTAATGCGATGATACAACATTACCAACTGAAAGTTGAAGTAATGAATCAAATATTAAATCAACTACAACAAGCACAAGATATAAATAAACAAAAATCAGATAACTATGAAAGCACCAATATTTAAACCCGCTTTATTACTAATATTCGTCCAAATATTAGTTAGCACTTCGGCTTTTGCCATTAGTGAGGAATTCTCTAAAAATTTGCATAAAGAATACGATGCAAATGCAAATACTACTTTACTTATCGAAAATAAATTTGGCGATGTTGACATCAACAACTGGGATAAGAATAAAGTTTCTATTGATGTAACAATTACTGTGGATCATAGAAACGAAGAGAAAGCTAAAGAACTTATTGATTATATCACTGTAACATTCAACCAATCAGGGAATACAATTGAGGCTATTACTGAGATAGATGATAAATTTAGTAAGTGGAATACTTTTTCAATTAATGATGATAAAAAAGAATTTAGCATTGATTATAAAGTGAACATTCCTAAAAATATAAGTCTTGATTTATCAAACAAATATGGTAGTGTATTCATTAATGAAATTGAAGGATACTCTAAAATATCTGTAAAATACGGGAACTTAAAGGTTAATAAAATTACAAGAGAAAATGTAAAACCACTTAGTGAAGTTTATTTAGCATACTCAAATGGAACAATAGAAGAATGTAAGTGGTTAAATTTAACCATTAAGTATTCTAAACTTGAAATCGAGGAAGTAAAAGCTTTAATTGCTGTCACAAAGTATTCAAAACTTTATGTTGATAAAGCAAGCTCTATTGTATGCGAATCAAAATATGATGAATACAGATTAGGTAAAGTTACAAACTTTGTTAGCAGCTCAGCTTACACAGGCATTGATATTAATGAGGTTTATAAAAAACTTGATATTGACAATCGCTACGGGGGTATAGATGTAGATTATATCCCAGCTAATTTTGAGAAAATTGACATTGAAAATGAATACGGAAATATTGATATTGGAATTGATCCAAATGCATCCTATAATATTAAAGGATATGCTAAGTATGCCGATATTGATTATCCTCACGAAGGTCGTGTAAGCAGAATAAAAGAAAGTACCTCATTACAAATTGAAGGTTTAGTAGGTACTGACCGAGACACCAAGTCGGTTGTGATTATTGAAACTAAATATGGAAATATTGATTTAGAATAATATGAAGTTAGTATAAAAAAAAGGCTCTGATATACAGAGCCTTTTTTTTAATATTCTGTCTTGTCCTTAAATAAGTTGACACAAAACTGACTTATTTATGAAAGCCAAATATTTTCATCATTTTTTTAAAGACATCCGTATTTTCATAAATACCCATAAACTCTTCTGCTCCCGGGCCATAAGCAAAAACCGGAACCATAACAGCTGTGTGATTTCCATGAGCAAAGTTAGATTCTATTGTTTTGCTCTTCATATCTCCATTAAGAAGAGATAAACCTCCAGTTTCATGATCAGCAGTTACAATAAGCAAAGTTTCTCCATCTTTCATTGCAAATTCTAGAGCTTTTGAAACAGCATTATCAAAATCTAAAGTCTCAGTAACAACATAGTTAAAATCCATATCATGACCACCCCAATCAATCTGTGATCCTTCTACCATTAAGAAAAATCCCTTTTTATGTTTATTTAAAAATTGAGTAGCTTTTTCTGTAGATTGAGGTAACATATCCCCTCTTCCATTCGTCATTTCAGGATTATGACCATCAGCAGTAAATACTGCAAACTGTCCATTCATTTCGGCATTAAAGTTTTCAATACCATCTATTACCTGATATTGTTTTTCAACTAAAGAATCAATTAAGTTTAGTTGATCTTCTCTTTCTGTAAAATAACTTTTACCACCTCCTATAAATAAATCAATATCAACATCGAGAAAATCTAAGGCAATAGCCTCGTAATTATATCTTGATGTATCATGAGCTATAAAAGAAGCTGGTGTTGCATGAGTAATAGCACTTGTTGAAACCAAACCCGTTGCCAAATCATTTTCTTCTGCATATTCTAAAATTGTTTTAATAGCATTACCCGAAGTATCAACTGCAATGTGCTTATTTTTTGTTTTCTTTCCGGTTGAAAGAGCTGTTCCTCCTGCTCCTGAGTCTGTAACATAATGAGAAGCTGAATATGTTTTATGAAAACCAATGTGTTTAAACTTTTCTAAAGTTAAAGGTTTATCAGAAAAAGACATTGCAGCATAAACCTGCGTTACTCCCATCCCATCACCGATCATTAAAATAATATTTTTCGCTTGTTTTGGTTTATCTTGTCTATTTTCACTATTCTGCTTACACGAAAATAATAAAGCTGCAACAGCTATTACTAAAAGTACTTTTTTCATTTATTTAATTCAATTTAATAATTTATAATCTTTTTGCTTTCCTTGTTTCCACCAATCTTTAGGAACAATATACCATTCGTTTTTTATTTCTGCCTTAACACTTCCCTTTTCCTCTATCCATTTCATCATGTAAAACCTCAAATCCTTATCTGTTGAACTAATTCTTCTTTTCTTCAATTCATCCTTCGACAAGCCAACACCAGTTGTTAAGTGTCCTCCTCCTCCATTGCCTCTATAACTATTCACAGCTACAATGTATGTACTATCAATAGAGAATATTTCACCATTTGATAATGAAGTAATGTTTACTTTTTCGCCAAAAGGTTTTGTAACATTTACAGTATACATAATTCCTGATGCGACATCAAAATTAAAAAATTGAGTGTTTAAAGAATATGATTTATGTCTTTCTGAATAAATTAAATTTCCATTCTTATCTTTTTTAAACATCAATAAATTATCTGAAGGTAATTTCATAGTATTAAACCAGTTCCCAAACGAATATTCCATGTATTTATCAATTTCTTCACCTGTTAAATTCATCGTATATAAAAAGTTCTCAAAACGATACAATTTAAACATATCTCTTACATATAAGGGTCCTGCCTCAATTTTATCATTAAATGAAAGGGGTGCTGTAAATGATATATCAGCATGACTAATATCTAGCTGAACCTGATTTATAAAATCAATAAACTCTGATGGCCCATAAAATGCATCTTGTGTTAAGATCGTATTTTCAAATTCTCCCACTTCTTCGGAAACAAATTCTTGGACTTTTTCAAACTCATCTTTAAATTCTTCTATAAAACATGAGTCAGGTTCATAATCATTTATATTTACAACATTACCTACTATATTCTTAAAATATTTTCCTTCTTCGTTTTTTTGAAAATGAATTGTTGCTGTCATAACTTGACGTGCTGAACTTGTTGGTCCTAATACCAACACCTCATTACCATTCACATTTTTAACTTTTTCATTCCATGTTCTATGATCATGGCCAACAAAAATTATATCAAAACCAGGAACTTGCTCTGCTACTATGCGAGAAGCATTTTCGTTTTTGTATGATTTGTATTCAGAATTACCGTATGTATAATCATATCCCGAATGAAATAAACCAATTAATAAATCAGGTTGTTCTTCTTTTACAATTATTGGAACCCATTTTTTAGCAGATTCAACCATATCTTCAAACTCAATACCCGACCATAGTTCTTCTGGTAACCAATTTGGCACTCCGGGAGTAATTAGTCCTAGTATGGCAATTTTAATACCATCTTTGTCAAGCACAGTATAAGGTTCAAAATAAGGTTCCCCCGTTTGCTTATTAATCGCATTCGCAGCTAACCATGTGAAATTAAACTCTTTAATCAACTTATCATATACCTGATGACCTGCTTCAATGTCATGATTTCCAATTGTTGCAACATCATATTGCATATAATTCATCACTTTGGAAACTATGTGCTTATCATCAGTATCTACATAATTACTATAATATACAACTGGTTGCCCCTGAAGAATATCACCATTATCCATTAAAACAACATTTGATGTTTTTCTTAAATCTTTAACATAGCTATGAACTTGCGATAATGAAGTTTTTGAATCATGGTTGTTGATAAAATCAAAATTAAAGACTGCACCATGTACATCGCTGGTTTCTACAAGTATTAATTCATATTCTTTTGGTCTTGAATTTTTCGAAGTACAAGAAAAAAGGAAAAGAATACTGATTAAAATAGAAATATTTCTCATTTCAATTATTTTATAGAATAACAAGTATAAGCTAATTTGGTTCTTAAAGATTCAAAATTTATGAAATATTTTGTTTTCAACACCTCATAAATCTATCCATTAGAAAAAGTCAACTGATATATTTTGTATAAATGCAGTATATGTTGTTTCACCCTCAAGTTTAGCCATTGAAAGAATAATAATCACAGATTTTTCTTCTCCGCTTATATCTTTAATGTCAATTTCTTTTCTTTCTCCAATTACTTTTTCAGCTTTAGGATCAATTAATGAGTTTGTAAATTCATCCTCGTAATGTTCTTCAGGAAACAGTTTCTTAATATTTCTTCCTAATACTCCATCTTTATCAATTCCCCATAAATCCTGAGCTGCTTTATTAAAAAACTTAACAATTCCATTTTGATCAAAAGTAACAATAGCATCGGAAGCACCCTGAAGTGTAAGCTCAGTACGTTGTTGTACTTTTTCAATTTCTTTAAACTGCTGTTTTACTTCCTCTCTTGCTTTTTTAAGCTGAGCTTTTAAATCTGCTTTATGTTGTAATAATGACTCTTCGTGCTTTTTTAATAATTCTGTTTGCTTTTTAGTTTCAAATTCCATTAATTTTTCGTGAGTAACATCGTTACCTATACAAATAATTTTAGCAATATCCTCATACATATCTCTTACAGGAGATAAAGAGACTCTTACCCAAATATCTTTATCCTCTTTTGTACGTTGACGTAAAATACCTTCCCAGGCCTTACCTTCAGAAACTTCTTTCCAGGTATCTTTAAGCTTTGAAAGTTCTGATTTATCAACAAAATCAAATATGCTTTTTTCCTTTAATTCAATAAGTGAGTATTCCATTAAATCGACAAATTTTTGATTACACTCTAACAAGTCTCCTGTTGGTAAATAATCCACTTTTAAAGTTGAACGATTTAATGCATTGATCTGTCCTAAATAATCTAAACTTTGTTTTTTCTGATCTGTAGTATCAATAGCTAAAAATAAAATCTTTTCTACACTGCCATCATCTCTTCGCATACAGGTGTAGGTTGACATAGTCCATAGGTCTCTTCCTTGTTTGGTCACATGTTTCATATCACCCTCAAAATGCTTACCTCCACTAGCTAAATTATCCCACAATTCTGAAAACCATGTTCTGTCCTTCTCATTGATAAACATAGAAATATTTTTACCCTCCACTTCAGAATTCTTTTCGTATCCTAATTTCTTCAAAAACTTTGTATTTGCATACAGCAAAACTCCTTTAGGATTATACTCAGCTCTAATTAAGGTATGATTAACAGCATTGGTAAAAGTTATAAATTTTTCACTTTGTCGTGCTGCTTCTTCCTGTGTAGCTTGCAACTCTTCCATATTTTGTCGCATCTGCTCTTCCTGTGCAGCTAAAGTCTCTGCCTGATGTTGTGATTCCTTTAATAATTTTGCAGTACGTGTATTAATTTTTACATTAGATATGGTAGAAGCTACACTTTCGGCCACTTTCTCAACAAACTCAATAATATATTTTTCGATATTATGAAATGCTCCTATTTCAATTACTCCATGCACTTCATCATTAAATTTTAAAGGAACTACTATTAAACAACTAGGTGTTGCTTCTCCTAATCCTGAAGTAATATGTACATAAGATTCAGGAATATCGGTCATATATATTGTTTCTTGCTCCAGAATTGCTGCACCTATCGTTCCTTCTCCCCACTCAATACGTTTATCGGCAAATTTTCTACGATCGTAAGCATAGCTGGCGGTCATTTTTAAATGTTTATCAGCCTCCACTTCATCTTCAATTATAAATAATGCAGCCTGATTTGCATTAATATATTTTACCAGATTACTAATTAAGTTGTAAGATAATTCCTCCAAATTATCTGTATCTTGTCTAAGTATCTCACCAAATTTAGCCAAGCCTTCTGCAATCCAGTTTCTTTGCTGATCTTCTTTTCTTCTATTATCTTCCTCTTGTATATTCTTTTTTAAGTTATCTCTTAAATCTAAAATTGATTGCCCAAGAACATCATCAGAACCCTGAATTTTATATTCAGAATCTATTCTACCTAATCTGATTTTTTCAACAAATCGGTATATTTTTTGGTTTTTATCAAACTCTTGCTTTAAGGCTGAATGTAATGAATCAGAAGATTCAGCATATTTTTTACTAAGAATATAAGCATAAAACGCGAGCACAAATGGCGTTAAATCTAAAATTAAATAAACCGGATTCTGTTTATGTATCTCAACAATTTCAGAAAAACTAATTTTTTTAATAAAAAAGTCTATAACAAGGATAAATATTACAGTAAACAAACCAATTATAAAACCACTAATTGTATATCTAAATATAATACCTTGGGAGTTTCTTTCTTTCATATACTATGTTTAGAATTTCGAGAAAATAAAAATAGGATTTTCAAGGATTTAAATTTACATTAATTTAGCATAAAAAGTAAAGATATCCCATATTTTTTCTAATGTGCAATCGTAATCATGTACGATGCAATTTTATCTAATGGTAATATTTTATCTGCCGCATTTAATGCTATTGCTTCTTTAGGCATTCCGAAAACAACACAACTTTGTTCATCCTGAGCTATTGTTTTGGCTCCCGCTTCTTTCATTTCAAGTAATCCTTTAGCGCCATCATCTCCCATTCCTGTCATAATAATTCCAATAGCATTAGAACCTGCATATTTGGCTGTTGACCTAAACAATACATCAACTGATGGTCGATGCCTATTCACTAAAGGACCTTGTTTTACTTCAACATAATATCTTGCTCCGCTACGTTTTAAAAGGGTATGGTAATTCCCTGGAGCTATCAAAGCTCGCCCACGAATAACAGAATCATTATTTTCTGCCTCTTTAACTGTTATTTTACAGAGTTCGTTTAAACGCTCCGCAAATGAAGTTGTAAACTTTTCGGGCATATGCTGTACAATAACAATTCCCGGACAATCAGGAGGTAAAGCTTTTAAAAATACAGTTAATGCTTCTGTTCCTCCCGTAGAAGCACCTACAGAAACTACTAGTTCTGTAGTTTTAATCATACTCTTCTTCTGTACAGGAGGTAAAATTGCATCAGCGGAGTATTTTGGCTGTACATGAATTTCAGAAGCCGATTTTACTTTTCTTCTTTCTGGCTTTTCATGCGTTGGTGTAGGCACATTTATTTTTCTTTTAATTCGTGCATGTGCTGCTGCTTTTATAGCTTCACAAATTTGAATTTTAGATTCATGAATAAAATCCTTGGAATACATTTGAGGTTTAGTAATAATTTCCACAGCGCCAAATTCTAGTGCTTTAATTGCAGTTTCTGTTCCCTTTGCTGTTAAACTGGATATGATAACAACAGGAATTGGATGTTGTGACATGATCTTTTTCAAAAATGTTAATCCATCCATCCGTGGCATTTCAATATCGAGTGTGATAACATCAGGTACTTCCTTTCTTATTTTCTTAACGGCAACAAATGGATCCGATGCTGTTCCAATCACTTCTAAATCAGGATGAGAATTAATAATTTCTGCAAGACTTTGTCTAACTACAGCAGAATCATCGACTACTAAAACTCTAAGTTTTTTCATACTCAATAAAGCTTTTAATACTTTGTTAATTTACGAATTTTCTATAAAACAGTTCCACAAAGTATGCTTAATTTCTTATCGGAAGTATAAAATAAAATTCTGTCCCCCATCCAAGCTTTGATTCTACCATTATATCTCCACCCATTAATTCTATTAATTTTTTAGAAATGGCCAACCCTAATCCTGTTCCCCCAAATTGTCTTGTTGAACTACTATCGGCCTGACTAAATCGATCAAATATGATATCTAATTTATTTTTACTTATTCCTATCCCAGTATCTTTTACAAAAAAACGAACCTGTTGATCATTGATCATTGTATAACCAAATCTAATTTCTCCTTCGTTTGTAAATTTTATTGAATTGTTAATTAAATTTGAAAGGACTTGCTTTAAACGAACTTCATCGATAATCATATTCAAATCCTTATTCTTATCCTGAACAAGCTTAAGCTTAATATTCTTTTCGTTTAATCTATCATCATTAGTATAAATACTAAATAGATTGAATAATAAATTATTAATGTTTACCTTGTTCTCAATAAGCTCAATTTGATTTGCTTCTATTTTGGAGATATCAATAATATCATTAATAATAGTTAAAAGCTGACTTCCATTTAAATTAATAATTTCAATGTAGTTATCCATTTTATCCCTGGATAAATCTTTCTTTTTAAGAAGTTGTGAAAATCCTAAAATACTATTCATCGGAGTCCTAATTTCATGACTCATATTTGCCAAAAACTCTGATTTTAATTTGTCTGCACTAATTGCTTGTTCTTTTGCTTTTTGAAGTTCTCTATTATTCTTCTCAAGTTCTTTATTAATCCATTGCAGTTCATTATTTATAGCCATTAATTGTTCTTCTGCTGCTTGCAATTCTTCATTTTTTTGTTTTAAAGTATATTCAAATCTGTTTCTATCAGTAATATCTCTAAATATTCCTAAACTACTAGAAACTTTCCCATTTTCATAAGTAGGAGTTACTGTAACTAATATCTGTCTTTTCTCTCCACTTCTTCTTATGATCTCTAATTCATATGTTGATTTTAATCCTAGTTTTCTTTTTTCTGTTTCCTCTTTCACATAATTAAATTGATTCTGATCTAGAAAATCTTTAATATTTTTTCCTAATAACTCTTCCTCTGTCCACCCAAAAATTCTACATCCAGCAGGGTTTATAAATTTAATATTTTCTTCCAGATCAATATGAGCAACTCCTTCACCCTGATTTTCAACTAACATTCTAAATGATTCTTCACTTTTCTTTAAATCATTTTCTGTTTGAATTTTCTCAATCAGTCTACTAATATTTTTAGCTACATAATCTAAAATTGAAAGATCCTCATGAGTATAAGCTTTCTCGTTTTTATAATTTTGCACGGCAATAACTCCAAAAGAAAAACCTTTAGAATTTATTAAAGGAGCTCCCATCCAAACCTTTGATCTGGTTCCATACGATTTAATAAGTCCTCTTTCTTTTAATTTTTGTTCTTCTGTACTACTTATTAGACTTGCTTTTTTCCCTTTTCGCACATATTCAGTTAAAGACTTTTCTAAGCTAAGAGATTCTTTATTATCATAACCTGTATCATACTTATCCCTATGATAAGGTAAATTATAGGTACTATTATTTTTATTATAAACAGCAATAAAAAAGTTTTCGGTATTAAATAATTTACTTAACTCAAATTGAATCTTAGGAGCTAGCTCTCTAATATTAACAGTTTTATTCGACTCCTGGTTAATAGCTAATAGGATATCCTTAACCTTTGCATTTCGTTTAGATTCGGTTATATCAAGTGCTGCAAAGGTTACTCCTTTGGACCAATCATTATGATCAAATGGTGTAGAGCTCAATAATACATCGATCATTACACCATCTTTCCTTTTCATTCTAGTTTCAACCGCACCAGACCCTGTTTTTTTAATCAACTCATATTTTTCATCTCCAACTCGTTTATATTCTTCTTCACTAGGATATAATATCAATGCATTTTGACCAATTAATTCTTTCTTTTGATAACCAATAATATCACAGAACATTTGGTTGATTTCTACGATTACTCTGTCTCTAACAACTCCTATACCTACAGGTGTAGCTGAAAAGATACTTTGAAGTCGTTGCTTACTTTCTTTTATTTGTTGTAATGATTTTTGATGTTCTATTTCTAAATTCTTTTGCGCAATTGTTACAGCAATTTCATCGGCAAACTCCTTAAATAATTCCAAAGCTTCAGAATCACCAGAAAAAATCTGAGGAACAGAAACCATCATATAACCATAATGAATTTTATTATGTTTTAAAGAAGCAATCAGTGAAGATTTATTTTTATACATAAATTCTGATAGAGGACAATCGGCACACTCACTAGACGGTTCTTTTACAATACAAACATTTGTTTTTTTACTACATTTTTTAATACAAGGCAGGGTATTGTGCTTATTTAAAAATTTACTAATTTTTAAACCTTCGTGAATACCACCATAAGCCACTAATTCATATTTAGTTTTATTGCAAAGAACAATTAAAATACTATAATAGCCAAGATCCTTCAATACATTAGCACAAACTGCATTTAAAAATTCCAACTTATCTATTTCTTGTGATTGAAGCTTATTCACATTTCGAATACCTCTCATTACAGCATTAATATGTTCTAAGCGTATCTCTGTTTCTTTTTTGTAAGTAATATCTCTAAAACTCCAGAAACGGCCTTGCTGTGTATTATTTTTAATTATAGGAGCAGAAAAACGTTCATATATTTTCCCATTAGCTAAGTATATTGTATCAATATCAGTTTCTTTGGATTTATATAACTTTCGTACTTTAGATATGAATACTTCAGGATCTTTAATTTTATTGCTTACATAGTTTAATAATTTTTCATCATCATTTTGTGCTATGAGTTCTTCGCTAACATCCCACATATCCACAAACTTCTTATTCACCTGTGCTATTCTTCCATTCTCATCAACCACAAGAATACCATCAGCTGTCGATTCCAGAATCTTTTTGGTAAAATTTTCTTTTTCTGAAATAATTCTATTTCTTTCTTCCAATTTGTCCAATAATGTCTTCAATTCTTCATTTTGTGATTGATAATCATCGCAAAGAGTAGAATATTCATCATTTTGTTCTTTGTATTTTAATGCTTGTTTTTTAGTATCAGAAATATCTTGAATTAATGTTACAAAATAGCCATAACTAGGTGAGAATACATCTATTTTATACCATCTTCCTAAGGCCTCAGAATACTGATCAAAATTGTCTTTCCCTGCATTTAATGCAATATTCCCATAATAGGAAATCCAATTAAACGAATCACTCTTTAGCTTCGGAATAACTTCTGTGACTTTTTTATGAATTATTTTATCTTTCGATAAACCGGTATACTTTTCAAAAAGGCTATTAACTGCAATATATTTATAGTCAATAGGAACATTATCATCATCTGTAATTATTTTATGCAATGCATATCCATATGGCAAATCTTCAATAAGAACCTTCTTATCGTCAATTTCTGTATTTAAATGAGCTTCATCTTTTATTGTTTTAATGGCCATTTTATTTAGAAGTATTTATGTAATACCGAAAAAAGTTCACTAATATTTATTGGTTTTGACAGGTAATCTGTACATCCAGCTTTAATGTAATTTTCTTTATCATTAACCATAGCATGAGCTGTTTGGGCTATTACAGGAATATCTTTATTGAATTCTCTAATTTTCTGTGTTACCTTATCTCCACTAATGCCAGGCAACTGAATATCCATTAATATTAGATCTAGCTTTTCACTTTCCTTTACAATATCTAGGGCTTCTGTACCATTTTGGGCAGTTTTTATTTTTATGTTAGTATCCGAAAGTAACTCAGTAAGGTATTCCAAACTATAAATATCATCTTCGACAATTAGGATTTCTTTTTTACTCCAATCTATTTGACTAATTTTATTAATATCCATTTCTTCAGTTAAATTTTCATTAGAACTTTTAGTTTGATAAGGAATTGTAAAATGAAATACTGTTCCTTTGTTATGCTCCGACTCAACCCAAATCTGCCCCTTCATAAGTTCTATAAAACCTTTAGCAATTGCTAATCCCAAGCCTGCTCCACCATACCTTCTTGTATTTGATTCATCAACTTGTCGAAAACGTTCAAATATTATTCTATAGTTTTCTTTCTTAATTCCAAGCCCTGTATCTTCAACAAAAAAATGCAGATTATTATCTTTTAACCCTTTATATCCAAATTTAATATATCCTTTATTTGTAAATTTTATTGAATTCTTAACTAAGATATTAAAAATTGTAAATACTTTTTTCCCATCACACCATATCTTGTTAAGCTTAGCATCATTGGTCTTTTCACAAATTAATAAAACATCATCTCTGTGGTCAATATAATCTCTATTTTTCTCGTATAAGTCATCTAATATTTCATTGATATTACATAAATTGCAATTTAGTGTTAACTGATTGGTTTCTATTCTTGAAATATCAAGCACATTATTAACAATATGTAATAAATCATCACCACATTTTGCAATTAATTCAGCGTATTCTTCCTTCGTTTCTGTTGAAGAATTACTTTTTGTAAGTAATTGAGAGAAACCTAAAATTCCATTTAATGGAGTTCTAATTTCATGTGAAATATTAGCTAAAAATACAGACTTAAGTCTATCCGACTCCAATGCTTTTTCGTTAGCTTTCTTTAACTTTTTATTTTTATATTCAAGATTTTTATTTGCTGTTTTTAACTTGGAATTTTGCTTCTCAATTTCATTATAAAACATTCTTATCTTTTCCCTAGCTTTAGCCAGATCGTTATGAACTCCCATATTAAATAATGCATAAGCAATATCATTTGCCAGTTCCAATAGAAACAATTGTTCTTGTTTTTCTAAAATATATTTATCAGGAGTTACAATAAAAACACCTCCTACTAAATGGCTTTCAATTTTTATAGGAACAACAATATGTATTTGTTTTTTTAAGTGATTAGAAATGTCGCATTTGTTACATACATTAGAAGGAGTAGTGTAAATTTCAGTTTTCTCATTTCTAACCAGTTGCTTAATACATGGCAATGATGCTTTTGAAAATTCCCTGTATTCTTCTTTATTTACACCATATATATGTTCTGTTTTATAATCTGAATCAAAGAGAATGATTTGTGTATAAATAAAATCAGTAGTTTCTGTAAGTATATGGCATATTTTATTTAATAACTTATCTTTTTGTTTTTCTTTAAGTATTAACTCATTAGTCTGTCTAATCGTATTAAATATTTTAACTAACTTTTTATTTTTCTCTTTTAACTTAACATTATCTGTTAATTCAATAGCCAATAAAGCAACAATTTCTTCACTAATAATAGATATTGTTATCTTAAAATATTTATCGAGTTTAGATGAATAATATTCGAAAGATGTTAAATCTCTTGAAACAACAGTATCTATAATTGATTCTTTTAGTTTGGGTTCACTAAAAGGGGAAATGTCAAACAATTGAGTTTCTTTAAAGTCAATAGATTCAATTTGAAATATTTCTTTAAATGATGCATTAAAGGTTTGAAATCGAAAATTAAGATCTTTCTCTTCTTTATCTTTTTCAATACTAAGATAAGCACATCCCTCCTCTATATTTTGTAAAACGAGGTTGTCTCCTAAATCCTTATTTAATTGATTTAGGTTACTATTATCAATATGAAGAGCTGTTTTTTTCATCGTAAAAACTGTGGATAGAAAATCTACCCACAGTATATTATTTTAGAATTTTTCATAGTCACCATCAGAAACATTTTCGTATGTTTCTAATTTTATACTAACACCATTTTCTTTTTCTTCAATTTTATTATTGCTATCTTCAATTACTGGTTTAGGTTTAGGTTTCTTTTCAATTTTCTTTTCTACTTTACTGATAGATTTTTTTACTGATTTATCAATTCTAAAGAAAGAAATAATATCCTGTAATTGTTCTGCTTGTCCTGCCAATTCTTCTGAACTTGTTGCCATTTCTTCTGATGCCGCTGCATTTTGTTGAGTAACCTGATTTAATTGTTGGATAGCACTATTCACCTGATCGGCTCCACTATTTTGTTCCATACTGGCTGCTGCTATTTCTTGTACTAACTTAGCTGTTTTTTCAATTTCAGGTACAATTTCTGCTAACTGTTCTCCTGCTTCTTCAGAAATTTGAACACCATTTCTTGATAATTGGTCAATCTCATCAGCAGCAACTTTGCTTCGTTCTGCTAACTTACGAACTTCGGCAGCAACAACTGCAAATCCTTTCCCGTGCTCTCCAGCTCTAGCTGCCTCAACAGCTGCATTTAAGGCTAGAATATTGGTTTGAAAAGCAATATCGTTTACGATCGTAATTTTTTCAGCAATTTTTTTCATGGCATTAACAGAAATTTCTGTAGATGCATTACCCTGCTTAATACCTTCTGAAGCTTTAATGGCAATTTTTTCTGTTTGCTGTGCGTTATCTGTATTTTGCTGAATATTTGAAGCCATTTCTTCCATTGATGAAGAAACTTCTTCTGCAGATGAAGCTTGTTCTGAAGCTCCCTGAGACATTTGTTGTGAATTAGAGCTCATTTCTAAGCTGGCACTTGTAATATTAGCTGCTCCATCCTGTATACTTGCCACAATATTCCGTAATTCTTCAACCATTCTTTTTAAAGAACTTGCTAATTCACCAATTTCATCTTCCTGATCAATATCAACACTTACAGTTAAATCACCCTGAGCAACACTTTTTGCAAATTCTACTCCTTTTTTAACCGGAATAACTATACCTCTTGTTATAATAATCGCTAAAATAAAGGCTAGAACTATTGCAATTGAACTAAATCCAATTACTCCTCCTCTGGTATCTTTTGCTTTTTGAAGCATCACTTCATCTGTTAAGATATAATCTTTAGATTTTTCAATAATCTCATCAAACAAATCGCCTACCTGTTTTAAATGTAGAACTGTTTCATTAGCATAAATTTCATTGGCCTTATTCATTCCTGCTATTTTTTCATCATTCCATACAAGAACATCATCAATTAAACTCAAGGTTTTTAAGGCATAGCTTTTTGTATTATTATTATAATAATTATATGCTGCATTTACATTTCCCTGAGCAAGATATCTTTCAATTTGCAATGCACTGGTATGTAACTTATCGTGAGGCTCCTCTATTTTACTTAACAACCTGTCAAGCTCAGGATTTTCATGTCTTTTTCTTACAATTTCATCTGAATGTAACCATGTTCCAAACTTACATTTCTGAGGGTCTTTTTGAACCTCTAAAGATCTTTTTTTCATCAACAAAGCATCTTTAATGGCATGAGCCCATAGCAGGTGATCACTTTTTATAGTACGTAATTTAGCTCCAAGAGCAACATCAGCCTGATAAAAAGATTCATCAATTTTAACTGCTGATTCATGAAGGTGAATGTGTGGTTCTTCAATTTTATCAAATAATTCTTTTAATTCTGGTGCTAAAGACTCTGCATGTTTTCTTCCTTCTCCATAATACCATTGACCAAATGCACATTTTCGATGATCTGTTTGAACATCCAATTTAGTTATTGTTTCGTCTGTTAAGAGCTTATTAACTTCCGCTGCCCATTGCAAATGTTGAACATATTTATGTTCAAGATCAGTACGAAGTTTATTACCATCAATCACTTCTGTAGCATTCCCTACGATATTTCCAATGCCATTAATAGCCCATATTGCTACAATAGCTAATAAAATTATTATTGATCCAAAAGAAATAAAAAACTTTTTTCTTAATTTGAGATTTTTCCATTTCATAACTTTAAATTTTAGATTTATATTTTAACTTTCTATTACTTCTTGTTTCATATTATCCTTTAATACAAATAACTCATTAAGGGTAAACACCTTCTCCATATCAAGCAGCATAGTAAACTTTTCATTAACTTTTGCCATTCCGTTAATAAACTCTGCTCGATACTTACTTCCAATACTAGGAGGTGCTTGAATCTCATTGGAGGCTATTTCTAATACCGATAATACTTCATCAACTAAAGAACCTACCAACACCACATTGTTGTCGAGCGTAAGTTCCATAACGATGATACATGTTTTCTCAGTATACTCTGTTTTTGTCATACCAAACTTTAACCTGGTATCGATAACAGGTAAAACCGTACCTCTCAGGTTAATCACTCCTTTCATATAATAAGGTGCTTTAGGTATTTCAGTTATTTTTGTCATTTCAAGTATATTTAATACTTTTTCAACGTGAAGAGCAAACTCCTCATCAGCGAGTTTAAACGACAAATACGAGCTAACTTTTTCCTCATTTGCTTTCATTACATATATTTTTTATGATTTAGAATTGACATCACTTTATTTTGCACATCGCGAACATTGATAGGCTTTACAATATAATCTTGCGCACCCATATCCATAGTTTTTTGAATACTTTTAGAATCAGACTTTGCTGAAAGAATAATTACAGGAATAGATTGTTTCTGACGGTCTTGTGTAAGTTCTTTTAAAATTTGAAATCCATCAATGTTAGGCATCATAAGATCTAATATGATAAGATCAAAATCTCTTTCCTGAATAGTTTTCATTACCATCCTCGAATCATTGATAGATTCCACATCAAATCCAAGATCCGATAAAATACTTTCCAATAAATACAAATGAAATTTGGTATCATCAACAACAAGTATTTTAGGTATATTCTGACTCATCTGTTATTTTTTATCTAAAATACACAGATTAAAAGTCGGCTAACAGCGTAATAATACTCGTTTAACAATATGATGATGCCTCTTTATCAAACAAAGGCCTATGTGTTTGATTTTCTGTATACAAACTAATTTTTATTTCTTTTCAAATTTGAGGTTCGATTTATAAAGAATAAAATTTAACAATCCTTTATAATTGGCAATATATTGTATCTAGTAGCTTTTTATTGGATTTGAACTCATTTCTTGTCAGTAAATAATATAGGTATAAATACCTGCATCATTCCCGAAATTGGAAAGTATTACTACCTAATTTTATGAAAAGATATAAGTAATAAGATAGATTATTTAATAATATATGGCTATTTATTTTGTTGACTATTTGCAACTAAGCGCTGTTTAACCTCTCCGGTTTCAGTGTTAAAGATTATTTTGCGTCCATTTTTTCCTCCTACACTAGAGCTAACAACTCTAATGTTAAGTTCTTTTAACTGTTCCCATGCAAACTGAATATTTCTTTCTCCAATATGGAATTGTTGGTTTTTGGTCTCAATTACTTCACCTCCTCCAAATACTTTTGCCACTATATTTGATTTTTTTGAACCCATAAAGAACATTTTTTCTAATAGCTTTTCAATGGCTATATTTCCATATTTTGGAGATGCAAGACCTTCACCATTCCAATAAGGAAGCATATAATGGCACATTCCTCCTACCTTTAATATAGGATCCCAAAAGCAAACTGCCACACAAGAGCCTAATATAGTATTTATTTGATAAGGCTTTTGACTTGCAAATAATGCAGCAGGGTATAAAAAATGCGAGTCTAAACTATCCATTGAATATTAAAATGTTTCTGATTCATTATCAAAGTTCTTATCATCATCAAAAAACAACTCATTACCGTCAAAAGCAAATCCGCTTACCTGGGATTCATTCTCAGGAATAGAGATTGTAAAGCAGGCCCCTTTTTCTAATTCACTCTGAATATCAATACTCCCATTTAATAAATCTAATAATGCTTTATTTATCGATAATCCCAAACCATGGCCTCTATGAATCGAGTTGATACCCGAATCCAGTTTTTTAAACCTGTCAAAAATGATTTTCTGATTTTCCAGTGAAATTCCTCTTCCAAGATCTTTTACACAAATTATCAAGTCATTTTTATCTTTACTGGTATTGATATGAATTCCTCCTTTATCGTAACTAAACTTAATAGCATTACTTAAAAGATTAGAAAGGATTAATTTCAATTTCTCAGGATCTGTTTTAAAAAAGAACGGTTTTTCCTTGGTATCTATCTCAAAATTGAAAGTAATGTCCAATTTTTTCTTTTTTGTTTCATATTTAAATGATTCTATAACACTTTCAATAACATGTTTTACATCTACATTTAATATTTCCGGAAATATCTCACCAGCTTCTAGCTTAGCAGCTACAAAGATGTTACGTAGCTGATAATCGAGATTAAATGCTTCAGAATATATTAAAGAAACCATTGAAAACACCTTTTTCCAATTTTCTTTCTCGACCGATAATATATTCTTTGAAAGTGCTAAAATAGAAGCAAATGGATTAATAATTTCATTTGTTATATTTGATATAAAGTGACTTTTTAAAGCCTCAGAATCTTCTAATTTTTTATTAACCTTAATTAATTCTTTATTAAGATCCTGAACTTCTTTGAGAGCATTTTTATTGATTTCAAATCGTTTTTTTAGCTCTTCAATTAATTCTTTATCTGTTAAATCACTCATAATATAATATTTTAAATTCTTCTAAATATTGTTGGTTTTATTTGTTCTAAAGGAAGTGTCATACCTAAAATAGATTCTGAATGACCAATAAATAAATACCCTCCTGTTTTAAGTTTAGTACATAATCTACTTATTACTTGTTCTTGGGTTTCTCTATTGAAATAGATTAATACATTTCTGCAAAAAATGACATCGAACATATCAGGCAATTTATAAGTATTATCCATAAAGTTTAATCGTTGATATTTAACTTTATCTCTTAAAACTTTCTGCACACGAACTGTTCTTGCTGTTTTATCTTTACTTCTTAAAAAATACTTTTTCTTTAATTCTAATGGAATATTTGCTATTCGTTCTTCTTTGTATACTGCCATAGCAGCATTCTGTAATATTTGCGATGAAATATCAGTACCAAGAATTGAGTAATCAAATTTTGGATTCTTATTCTTAAACTCATTTAAGGTAATCGCAATTGTATATGGTTCTTCTCCACTAGAACATCCTGCACTCCACACTTTTAAATTATAGTTTGATCTATACTCACTTAAGAATTCATTCAGAACTTGCTCGTTTAAAAAATCAAAATGCACAGGTTCTCTAAAAAAATCTGTTTTATTTGTACTGACCACATCCAACATATGAATTATTTCATTTTTTTGACCTTCAGGACTAAAAACATAATCAGCATATTCTTTGAAACTAACTATTTTTAATTGTCGAAGACGTTTTTGCAATCTACTTTGTAGCATTACTTTTTTAACAGGAGGCATCTTAATCCCCGACTGTTCAAATACAAATTCACTCAAACGCTTAAAATCATCGTTCGTCATTTGAGCACTAAATATTTTATTTAATTCCGGATCAACCATAATCTTCTTTTTGTTTAAAGAGAGGGGGCCCTTACCCCTCTCTCATTTCAAGATGTAAAAATATGAACCCTAACCTTAATATCTACATCTCTCCTGGTAAATAATCATTAACCCCTGCTTTAATATTTTTCAAAACCTTCATCAATATTTTTATCATCATATAATTTTAAATCTACACCATTATTGGTATCCATAAAATTATTTGACTTTGCTTTTGTTTTATATTCTTTTTTTTCAGGTTTCATAATTCCAGTAGACTTTACAGCTTGGTTAAGCTTAACGTCATCAACCCTGAAGAATGATATATTTTCCATTAACTGTTCGGCCTGGCTGGAAAGTTCCTCAGCACTTGTAGCTAACTCTTCTGATGCTGCTGCATTTTGCTGTGTAACCTGATTTAATTGTTGAATTGCATTATTGACCTGATCTGCACCAGAATTCTGTTCTAAACTTGCTGCTGATATTTCTTGAACAAGTTTGGCTGTTTTTCCAATTTCAGGAATAATTTTTTCCATTGCTCCTCCGGCTTCTTCCGTTACTTTTAAACTACTACCTGATAATCCAACAATCTCATCAGCAGCAACTTTACTACGCTCAGCAAGTTTCCTCACCTCTGCAGCAACCACAGCAAATCCTTTTCCATGTTCTCCTGCTCTGGCAGCTTCTACCGCAGCATTTAAGGCTAAAATATTTGTTTGAAAAGCGATATCATTTACAACAGAAATTTTATCAGCAATTTGTCTTATAGAATTTAAGCTTTCTTGCGCTGCACTAGCGACAGACTCAATGCCTTGAGCTGCTTCAACTGATATTTTTTCAGTTTGTTGAGCATTATCGGTATTCTGTTGAATGTTTGAAACCATTTGTTCCATAGAAGATGATACTTCTTCTGTGGATGAAGCCTGCTCACTTGCTCCTTCTGATAACTGTTGAGAACCAGTACTTATCTGTTGACTTGCAGAGGTTATACTATTTGCTCCATTGATAACACTGGTTACAATATCTCTGATCCTGATAACCATTTCTTTAATAGCTCCAACGAGGACATAAATCTCATCATTCCTATTACTTACTTCTGGCATTTCTCTTAAATCACCCTCAGCTACTCTTTGAACTATCTTAACTAATGAACTCAGTGGCTTAAGAATATTATTGATAACCAAATAAATGATTAAAATACTAATTGCAGCTAAAAGGATTCCAATTCCAATCATAGCATACATTAGCTGGTTAGCTTCTTTGGTAATTACTTCTATAGGTAAAGCAATATTTACCTGCCATGGTGTGTTAGAATGTCCTAGTTGTATTGGAACAGATATTTCAATGTTCTCATCTGTTTGAATAACTTTTTCTTTTTTATTTTTTATATCAAGAATTAAAGAAGAAGAGTTACTATTAATCTCACTAATATTTTTTCCTAATAAATCAGGTTTTTTTGAATTAGCAGCGAACATACCCTCTGTCGACAAAACATTAATCTCGGCCATGCCATCAAATATTTTTGCTTTTTCAACCATTTCCTGCACAAAGTTCACTTCTATATCTATCCCGGTAACACCCAAGAACTGTCCTTGAACTATTACAGGTGTCATAAATGAAATCATAAATACATCCCTACCTTGTATCGGATAAAGAACAGGTTCGGTAACAACCTCATTCATTTGCTTTTTTGGATCCCAGTACCAGGGAGCTTCAGTATCTGATTCGTAACCAATAAGAGGTTCAATAATTACTCCTCCTGAACCATCTTTTGTTAGGTATGAAATAAATCGTCCGGTTTGATCTGATTTTAATGTATTTACATATGCTTCGTCGTTATTGTCAAAAGCATTAGGTTCCCATGCTAGAGTAAGTCCAAGGAAAAAGTCATTTTTTAACAATACTTTTTTTGCCATATTCTCAACTCCTGCTCTATCTAATTGTATATTCTCATTTGGATTAGCCACAGAAGAAACCATTTCGGCTACGGCTCTTGAACTTGTCATAGCTTCGTCAAAAACAGCTTTAATGTCTGATGCATAATTTGCAGCTTGCGATTGTGCAATTTCCTTTGCGTCCTGAATTGCAATATCTCTGATCTTTATTGTTGCATATATAGCCAGTGTCATTACTGTTACTAAGATTCCTAAAACAACTAATAAACCGACTCTATTCTTTATTGAAATAAACTTCTTTTCTTTCATATGACTTGATTATAATGTTACACCAATAGTAAAATAAACATTCTCTTCTCTCGGATTGAAAATTATTGATCCTTTAACAGGAATACTGAAATTTTCTGTTACCTTCACATCTTTGCTCAACGAACAACCCATATTCACAAAGCCTGCTCCGGTGCCATATAATCCTTCCTGCGGTGTTCCTCCAAGGAAAACATTCAAATCCTGGTTCGCTACAGAAAAGGTATAAGCTGCTTCAAAATAGAGAGAATAGTAGTTATCACCATTGGCATCTTTATCTGCTCCATAAAAGAATACACTTGAAGTTAAATACAGAGGTATTTTGAAGTTTCCGAAAACTACAGATGCTTCATACGAATGCCCTGTTGTTTCATTATCATATTGAAAATATCTGTTTTTTGGTGCTGTTTCGTCCATTAAAAAATAATCCCAAACAGAAATTGTAAAATATTTAGCTGAGTAGCTAACAAATAAATCTACTTCTCCATAATTTGAAGAATTACTGTAAGATCCCCAAGCTCCAAAACTAAAATTTTGTTTGGCATTAGTATAAGCTACATAAGGTTGAATACTTGGCGTAGCACAATATTGCAACCCCCTCCATATGTAACGGTTAACCAGATCAACACTAATGGCAAGGTCTCCGTTTTTTTCTTTTTCTTCTTGTGCATGCGATACTCCTATCATTAAGAAGCTTGTAAGTATTACTAAAAATGTAAATTTTCTTTTCATAAGCTGATATAGTTTAAGTTACATATTCGAACAATGGTCTTAAAGTGGTTTTAAAGTGTTTGAGTGTTATAATTATTCAGATTCAATTTTTGTTTCCCCCTCGTTGGTTTTTTCTTTTAATGAAATAATTTCATCAGTTGAAAAAACTTTCTCCATATCTAGCAACATGATAAATTTTTCATCAAGTTTGGCCATTCCATAAATAAATTCTGATTTATATTTACTGCCAATACTTGGTGGCGGTTGAATTTGAGATTCTTCAATTTCAAGCACTGCCTGAACTGAATCAACCAATGCTCCTACTTGTACAATTTCTCCTCCCAATTCTACTTCCATTACAACAATACATGTATTGGTTGTATATTCTGTAGCTGTCATTCCAAATTTGATTCTTGTATCAACTACCGGTAATACAGTTCCTCTTAAATTAATGACACCTTTCATATAGTCTGGTGCCTTAGGAACCTCCGTTATTTTTACCATTTCTAAGATATTTAACACCTTACTTACATGGGCTGCGAATTCTTCTTCTCCCAAATTGAATGATAAATAAGAATTTGTTTTTGTCATTGTTTCGTTATCCATAATAACCTCCAAATTATATTCTTTAAATATTAAAATTAGCTTGTGAATATTCTGATATCATTTTATTGGTATCCATGACAAGAGCAACAGTACCGTCTCCAAGAATTGTAGCTCCTGAAATTACCTCCTGTTTTTTGTACATCCTACCTAATGATTTTAATACGGCTTGATATTCTCCTATTACTTCATCTACAACTAAACCTATTTGCTTATCCTCATAATTTACAATGATTACCTGTTCAATTTCCTGCTCTCCCTCAGGCAGATTAAACTCTTCTCTTAAGTAATAAAACGGAATCTGTTCTCCATCGAGAATAATTAAATTATTGTAGGTATTAACAACCTTTGAATGCTCAGTAGCATAGATTTTATTTACTGCAGAAAGAGGTATTACATAATTATTATGAGCAATTTTAACTAATAAACCATCAATAATTGAAAGTGTTAATGGCAATTTAATGGTTAAAGTTGTTCCAACATTCACTTCAGAATCAATTTCAACCTCACCTCTAATTTCTGCTATTTTTCTTTTAACCACATCCATTCCAACACCTCGTCCTGAAACACCGGTGATATTTTCTGCTGTTGAAAAACCAGGAAGAAAAATAAGATCTAAAATTTCTTTTTTAGATAAGCTGGCATCTTTAGCAATGATTCCTTTTTGAATAGCTTTATCTCTGATTTTATCCGGATTAATACCAGATCCATCATCATAAATCTGAATATGTACATTAGCTCCTGAATAAAATGCTTTCAATAATATTTTACCCTGAATTGGCTTTCCAAGTTTCTTTCTTACCTCAGCAGACTCTATTCCATGATCAATACAATTTCTTAAGATATGTAATAAAGGATCTGTTAAGGACTCTATGATTGTTTTATCAAGCTCTGTTTCGGCACCTTCAGCAACAAAACTTACTTCTTTTTTTAATTCTCCTGATAAATCTCTAACCAATCTTTGAAAACGTGTCAGCATGGTTTCAATAGGAACCAATACAATATCAAAAGCATTATCTCGCAATTGTCTTGATAACTTTTGCACGTTCTCAGCTATCGCTGCTAACTCTGCATTCTCTGATTGTTCAGCATACAATGTTAACCTAGCCTGGGTAGTAACCAATTCACTCACAAGGTTCATTAAATGGTCAAGTTTTTCGGACGATACCCGAATACTTGAAATAACATTCTCTTTTACAGATTGCTGTGGCCCTTTTTTAATGAATTTTTCTTCCTCTTTAACTGTTACCTGGCTCGAAAATGTTTCTTTTTTAATGATATCTTGTACTTCTGATAATCCAACATCATGGCGCTCATTAGCTAATTTTGTTATTTGTTGGATAATATTGTTATTGTTTACGATATTAAAATCAGCAACTTCATTAATCTCTAATTTACATTGATCTTCAACAAAGATAAAAACATCGGTTATGGCATTAATATCTTCGATAGTCGCAATAATAACTTCCCAATAAGTATAACATTTTGTTATATCAATTTCATTAACTTTAGGTACTTTATTAAAATGAGCAAAAACCTTACACTCTCCCAGGGTATATAATTCGTCTAATAAAAACAAGGGGTTTGTACCGTTGCTAAATATATCACTATCTGGTTCAAAATATATGTAATAAGATTTTAGTAATTTCTCTTCTGTTTCTGTTTTTACCTCTGCTACCTCTTCACTAACACCACCATCTTCAATTAACTTTCTAATTTGAAGGGCTAATTCATTATGTGCATTTTTCACCTCACTAGACTCCAAATCATCGTTTGCTAACAACAATTTCATATGGTCAACAGCAGCTAAAGTCACATCCAACAATTTCTTAGTAACTTCAAACTTATCTTCTCTAACCAGGTCGTATAATGTTTCCAGATGATGTGTAAAGTCACTTAGGTTCTGGAAACCAAACATGGCTCCTCCTCCTTTTATAGAGTGCATAGAACGGAAAATACGTTCAACCAATTCTTTATCATCGGGGTTGTTCTCAATCAACAGTAACGCATCTTCTAGATCGTTAATATTGTCTGTTGCTTCTTCAATAAATTTATTCTTGAACTTATCCATTATCTTAATACTTTTTTGAGGGCAGCAATTAATTTAGCAGGAACAAATGGCTTAATAATCCATCCAGTAGCTCCAGCTTCTTTCGCTTCCATTTTTTTAGTTGACTGTGACTCTGTAGTAAGAAATAAAATAGGAACCCTTTTATACTGTTCTGTAGCTCGAACTTCTTTGATGAAGCCAATGCCATCCATTTCGGGCATATGAAGATCAGTAATAATTAAGTCTATATTTGTTCCATCAAGAAATTTTAAGGCATCTTTACCATCAACGCCAATAAGTACATTGTAACCTTCATTTTCTAAGGTAAAACTTACAACTTCCCGTATACTTTCTGAATCATCTACAATTAGGATAGTTTTGCTCATAACTTTTATATTTCAATATTTTACATGATTATTTTACTTAAATCAGAATTTTCAAAAAGTGTTTTTATATCCTCTGAGATATCTGCATTAAACGTCACTTTTTTATCCTGTTCTTCTGCTGTTATTTTTATGGAGTATAATAATTGAACAAATGTTAAGTCCATATTATTCACATTTTTTAGTTCAATTTTTATATCTTCGAATTTATTCACTGTATCAATGATCTGATCTTTCATCCCTTCAATAGAAAAAATAGTAAGTTCATTTTCAAGATGAATAGTCACTGATTTACTTCCTTTTTTCTTTGAAGCTATAATTTGCATATTTTGATTCTTTTTTTTCATAAACTTATATTTAAAACTTTAGAAAAATTCGATATCTCCATCTTCTTCAGATTCAATATCTAAATCCATTTCTTCACCTTTAGAAACCTGATCATGAATTTTATGTTCTGTTTCCATGGTATAATATTCTTTAATGGTCTTTAAATTGTCTTCAACAGAAGCATCTGTTTGATTATCATCAATCCTCAACTTAAAATTGATGGTATTTAGTTCTGCGATAATTTCCTCAATAATTTTTTCAAAATATTCATAATACTTTATGGCCGAAATTGATTTTTTAATACTTTCTAAAACTTCACTACTTACCTGATGATTTTCTTGTAATTTGTCATCTACATCCTTTCCAAAAGTGCTTAATTTAGTTACAACTTCTTTTACCTGATTAAAATCTGCATTTAAACCCAAGTTTTGAAATTCATTTGCGAAATTTTGCATTCTTTTCCTAATAGGATCCATTTGATCTTTTACCTGGTCTAACCCTATAGCATTCTTTTGAATCTCATTAAATAAATTACTTATTTGAAGTAGTGCGTTCTTTATGTTATCATCCGATCCTGAATACTTTTTTACAATTTCTGTATAATCGTTTAGTTTGTTAGCTAAATCTACATTTAAGTCATTAAGCATTAAAAAGTATTTCTCGGATTGCTCCAAGTGATGCTCAATAACCTTAATATCTTTATTTAGCTTATCATTCTGTTCAAACTTTTTTCTGAAATCGTCTTCGGTAATTGCAACTTTTTTTATGATTTCATTAAGAATTTCAACTTCATCTTTATTTTCTTCGGTTTTTATTTTTCCACACATCTCCGAAATAACTTTCATATTGTCGCCTACTGTCATAAAATTATTAACAATAATCTCTAATGCCGACTGATATTCTTTATTAGCCTGTATTAACTGAGCTGCTTGAAGTCCTGCAATATCTCTAATCCTTATAAAGAATTTTGCTTTGTCATTTAAATGTTTTTCATCGCTTGGAGAATCTTCGAATTTATTTAACTCATTAATTAAGTCTTTATGTGTTTGTTGAATATGCTCCATTTTTTGCTTAATAATATCCTGGTATTGAAGTTTTTTAACAATATCACTAATACTATCTGCAGATTTATCCGTTTTTCTTCTGATTTTCGGTATACATTCGTCGTTATCTTTCGATCGATCCTCAATAGTTTTTATACGTGATCTAACATCCGACAAAAAATCTTCAACATTCATCAAATTTTGATCTTTGACTTGTGAAAAATTTGAATATGATATTTTAGCTATTTTGCGAAGATGATTCAGATTTTTTGACAATCGCTCAGAAAAAGCTTTAATACGATTAACAATCTCTTCAACATCTTTAAACTTACTGAGCAGTTCTGCTTTTTCTGTGATAGCTATGGTTAAATTTAAATTTGCCAATAAATATTTTAAGCTTGTTAAATTTTGTCCAAAGTTTTTTATTGGAAAGAACACAAATCGCAACTGATTAGTTAACTGATCTAAAAACTCCATTGTTAATGATAATTTTTGATCAAAAACTTCCATCTGCTCTTTTAAATCATCATAAAATATATGAATTTTAGTGTAAAGTTCTTTATTATTTATGGTATCTAAAATGCTAAAAATAGTATTCACATTTTTAGAAATAATCTCAGATCTTTGATATAAATCCTTAAAATCAGTATTCAATTGTCGGAAATCATCTGCTGAACATTCATGAAGTGACAGTAATTTTTTATCAATTTCAGAAAAAGTATTGATAATCTCATCAACAGAATATGTTTCTAATAAAGCTTTTATCTTAATTTTATTCTCCAATTCCCTATTCATTTTTATCTTTTTGTATTGATTTTTGAATTATGCAAAACCTTCTGAACTTTTTCAACAAATACAGGAATATCAATTGGTTTTTCAATGACATCCTCAGCACCAAGGTCTTTTGCAATAAACCTATTTTCATCATTTGCAAAAGCCGTTACAATAATTACAGGTATTTCATTTAAAACGGTATTTTGCTTGAGCTTTTTTAATAAATCAAAGCCATTTTCATTAGGCATAAGCAAATCGAGTAATATGACATCTGGTATATTATCTTTTAATAGCCCCTCTGCTTCTCGAGCACTAAAAGCTGTTTGAACTTCAAACCCCTCATCTTCTAAAATGGCCTCCAGCAATACTAAATTAGTCTCTGAGTCATCTATAATTAAAATCTTATTTTCTCTTTCCATAATAACTGATTTTCAATCGTTTTAGCTTTTATTTTTATGCTAACAAATTCAATAATGTAAATTTAGAGTTAAGTATATCATAGAACAAAAAATATAGAATGACATTGCTTACTCTATTTCGGTGATTTAAATCACCATTTTTTTCATCTTCGATTCTTTTTAAAAAAGATTTTATTAAATTTACCCAAACGGCTTAATTGAATGACTCAAGAAATAACTTCAAATATTTTAAGTAAACTTTTCCCTGAAGAAGGTATCCTAAGCGATACAGAAATTAATATGTTAAAATCGGCAGGTAGAACAGTTTCTTTTAAAAAGAAAGACATCATTTTTAGGCAAGAAACATTAACATCGCATGTAATGTTTCAGGTTTCTGGATTAGTAAAATTATTCAGAGAAAATAAAAATGAAAAATCAATTATTTTAAAGATATCTACTCCAGGATATTTTATTGGTTTAACATCCATATTTGGAGCCGATTCTTTTCAGTATACATCGGCAGCTGTTGAAGATTGTGAAATATATTATATCGATATCAACATCTTTAAATCGGTTCTTGAAAATAATGGAAAATATGCATCCTATTTATTAAATAAGGTATGTAGTGATAATTTGAATATTTTCGATAGAATATCATCTCAGTACCATAAGCAACTACCTGGTAAAATTGCGGATATTATATTGTATTTTGCTGAACATATCTATCATACAACTCAATTTGAATTTCCTTTAACAAGAAACGAATTAGCAGAATTAGCAGGAACAACCAAAGAAAGTTTTATACGAACACTTACAGAATTTAAGAATGATAAAATCATTGTCTTAGATGGTAAATCGGTAGAAATAAAAAGTATTGAAATTGTAAAAACACTTAGTAGGATAGGATAGATGAAAAAGATTAACTTTTTAATTGTGGATGATATTTTTATAAACAGATTACTTCTTAAAGAAATTGTTCGGGACTTATCAGATAATATAATAGAAGCTGCTAACGGAAAAGAAGCAATAGATATTATTGAAAAAGAAAATATTGATATTGTATTAATGGATATTGAAATGCCTGTGATGAATGGTGTTGAAACAACTAAATTTATTCGTAATGAGTTACCATTCCCTAAAAATAACTTGCCGGTAATAGCACTAACAGCGCATAACCCGGATGATTTTTTTGAAAGTTATCATAGTGCAGGATTTAATCAGCTACTTACAAAACCCTATTCATTAAACAAAATACTGGATGTAATACAAGCTTTTTGTGCTTAAAACAAAACCTTAAGTTTAATTATGATGAAATTTACCATTTCAAAAATTCAATTTGTAATTGTACTTCTTCTATCATTAAATATCTCTTCGTGCAAAAAAACGAATGAAAATATTTTAGAAAAAGGTGTTAGTTTAGAACTTGCCAAATTAAGAGATCAACAAATTAAAAACATTAGATATCAATTATCTTTTCAGGTACCAGATTCTAAAGATCAAAATATAGAGGGGAATGAAATCATTGAAGTTGATTTTAACAAAGACCTTCGAGAACCTTTGATTATTGATTTCAGAAACCCGGAATCATTTATTAAATCTGTTAAGATCAATAAGGAAGAAATTAAGTTCAGGTTTGAAAACGAACATATTATTATACCATACAGGAAATTAAAAGACGGAGAAAATCAGATTGAAATAAATTTTATTGCAGGCAACAGAGCTTTAAATAGAAATAAAGAATATTTATATACTTTGTTTGTGCCTGATAGAGCATGCACGGCTTTCCCTTGTTTCGATCAACCTTCTCTAAAAGCTCGATTTAAAAACACTATTATCGTTCCAAAAGACTGGATTGCTGTATCAAATACTAAAGAAATAGAGTGTAGATCCATCAATCAACAAAAAACCTCCTATGTTTTTGATGAATCAGAACCTATTAGCACTTATTTATTTTCTTTTGTCGCTGGGAAGTTTGAAAGTATAACAAAAAACTATCATGGTAGAGATATTACCATGTATCACCGCGAAAATGATCCAGAAAAATTAAATAATAACACTGACAAGATATTTGATTTACACTATAGTTCAATAAACTGGTTAGAAGAATATACTAAAATTGACTATCCTTTTCAAAAGTTTGATTTTGTTGTTATCCCTTCGTTTCAATACTCTGGCATGGAACATCCTGGTGCCATCTTATACAGAGATTCTAAATTATTTTTAGATAAGAATCCGACCATTCGTGAGGAACTAGACAGAGCTAATTTAATTGCACATGAAACTTCTCATATTTGGTTTGGCGATTTAGTTACCATGCCATGGTTTAGTGAAGTGTGGTTAAAAGAAGTATTTGCAAACTTTATGGCCGGGAAAATTGTGAATCCACAGTATCCGGAAATTAATCACGATTTAAATTTTCTAATTAATCACTATCCTCCTTCTTATGCTATAGACAGAACCAAAGGTGCAAATCCAATTGAGCAAGAGTTAAGCAATATGAAGAATGCCGGAACTTTATACGGAAATATTATTTATCATAAAGCTCCGATTGTGATGAATCATTTAGAAAAAACAACTGGAGAAAAGAACTTAAAAGAGGGTTTACAAGAATATCTCAGTACCTATATTTTTGGTAATGCAAGCTGGGACAATTTAATTGCAATTTTAGATAAAAAGGTTACAATTGACCTTGAAACCTGGAACAAATCGTGGATATATGAAGCAGGAATGCCACATTACGATATTCAGTGTGCTTTAGATGTGAATAATCAATTGCAATCTGTTATCATAGAGCAGTTGGATCCGCATAATAAAGGGCGACAATGGTCTCAAAAAATTGATATTCTGTTGGCTGATAAAAATGTATTCAAGACATACGAATTAAATCTAGCAGATACTTTTAATGTTCTTATTTTGAATGACCATAAAGTTGATCCTCAATTTATTTTTCCAAACTCAAACGGTCTGGGGTATGGATATTTTAAAATTGATAGCAGCTCTTTAAAAAATATTTTATCAAACCTAAATTCTTTAAAAGATCCTGTTTTAAGATGTTCTGTATACATATCGCTTTGGGAGAACATGCTTAATGAAAATATTGAGCCAATTGATTTATTCAACACCATGATAACAGGACTTAAAAATGAGGAAAATCCTCAAAATATAAACTTAGCTTTAGCTTATCTTGAAACATTATTTTGGAAATTTCTAACGAATCAGGAACAAGATTCTAAATCGGTAAAATTTGAAGAGTTCCTTTGGAATAAAATTCATTCTGAAAATTCAGCAAGCATACAAAAAGCTTATCTTAAATCATTCTATAAGACAGTAACAACAACAAATGGAATAAATAATTTATATAGTATTTGGAATAAAGAACATAGGATTAAGAATTTAAAACTTTCCGAGAAAGATTATAGTGCAATTGCTTTAGAACTGGCTGTTAGAAACTTTGAAAAGACTATTGAAATAATAAATGATCAAAAAAACAGAATTGAGGATGAAGAAAAAAAGACGGAATTTGAATTTACCTGTCAATCAATTCTAAATAGAGATGCATTTTTTGAAAGTTTAAAGAATGAAAAAAACAGGGAAAAAGAACCTTGGGTAGTTGAAGCATTATACTATTTGCATCACCCGTTAAAACAAGAAGAATCACAAAAATACATTAGGCCATCACTTGAAATATTAGAAGAACTGCAAATTACAGGAGATATCTTTTTCCCCAAAAGATGGCTCGATGCAACATTTTATGGTCACTCATCCATTGATGCGGTAATGAATATTAACCTGTTTTTAAATGAACATCCTAATTTTCCAGAAAATCTAAAGAATAAAGTATTACAATCAACTGATTTAGTATTTCGTGCAAGTATCATAAAAGGGGAATAAAAAAACCGGATTTCCCGGTCTCTACTTTTCTGCTAAGCTATTTAATTCTTCTAATAGCTTCAAATTTGTATCGTACATTTCCGAAATTAGTTTCCTGTAATACTCTTTTAAACTGCCATTTTCAGGAGGATTATTAACCTTATAAAGTAAGTTTCGGCGTAACTGTTCAACATCGTGTAAGATATCTAAAACATTCTCCTGATTATTTAAAGGAGAATATTCCATAAAAGAGAAACATTCATTTAGCATTTGACTTGCTAAAAAATTAATATCCTTCTTGATATCTCTACAACTTGCCATAAAATTTAATTGAAAAGTAGTGTTTAATTTTAAGTAAGATATAGGGAAATATTTAAAAATCAAAATCTATGAACCAAAAAAAAAGCACTCTTTTGAGTAAAAGAGTGCGAAATTATTATAAACACTAATATTGTAATAAATCATTTAATTTCAATCGAATCTGTAGTTAAATATTTTTCCATTTCGCCGATTCGAAAAATATTATATCCATCAAAATATTTTATAATATCAACACTTACATTTTCAAATCCCGATGAGCTATACCATTTAACAAACCTGTAATCAGCTTGTAACAAATCTACTTTATGATTGTATATACATTGTTCAAAATTCTTTCCATAATTCATTAAAGCAGTAAAAAAATACATTCCTACATCATAAGCATGTATTGACATTTGATTAGGCTCTGTATGATATGTTTCCCTATATTTTAAAACAAAATCGAGAACATCTTTATGATGATAATCGATGAAGAAAGGAGATGCTATACAAAGATCCAGGTTAAAATAATATTCGGGATCGATATTTCTAAATTTCTGCCAACGTGATAAACCAACCACACGAATATTACTTCCAAATGTTTTAAGAGTATTTAATTTTGTAACTACATCAGTAACAAAAGCTTCTTCGTTAGAAGGTATAATGTAAACATTTTCTTTCTCTTCACTTAAAGCATGTCTTAATACATTAATACTATCAATAAAGGCAACCTCCTTAAACTGAATATTATTAATTAATGTATCGCTCGCTATGTATGAGAATATTTTCTCTTTTACCAGCTCCACATTAGAGTATCCAATGCTATCTCCATTATGGACTAATACAATGTTTTTATCTTTAAAAGTAGAAACAAACTTGGCAAACTCTTCAATTTGTGCATCATACGATGGATAAACCTGGAATAAATAAGGATTATCATCAACCAAGTTTAAGTTATCGTGTAATGGAGATATCAATTTAATTTCATGTTGTTTAGAGAATTCTGAAACTAACTTTATTTCATGGTTATATATTGGACCAATAATTAGATCATTATTCGCAAATTCCGGGAATTCTAATATCTCTTTAATCCTTGCAGTATCATTTTGAGTATCGTAGACATGTAAATTGATCGATAAGCCATTTTTCTTTAAAGTATCAATAGATAATAATAATCCTTCATAGAATTCAACAAAAGCCATCGATTTTGGATAAATATAGAAAGGATCATAATAAATCTTTTCATAAATCTTTTCACCATAATCATCCACTTCTGATGAATCAATATAAAATTCTTCATCATTTTTATCTAAATAAAATGGTAAAAGTAAAGCCACATTGAAAGGTTCTGATGGTATAAATCTGTTTTTCTCACATTCTGGTGTCATCACAGAATCAGAATAAGCAATTGCTCCCCTCATTCCAAGTTGAAGTGAATCAGTAAATCCTTCTTCTTTAATTAAGACCGTAATAGCTTCTGTATCCTGAACTTTTGGAATGCTTAATACCTGTCCTAATTTTAATCCATCTGAAAGAAAAGCATTATGCTCGTACAAAATATCTTTACTTATTTTGTAAGTATGAATTAATGAATATTCTGTATCGCCTTTTACTACAGTATGATAAATAAAATCATCAGAAACCCTAACCGTATCTTCAAGATTTGAATTTTTAGGTGTTAAATCAACTACATTTTTCAGTTCTTTTGTTTTTGGGATCCTAATTATTTGATTAACATTAATTACATACTCTACTGAAGGATCATTAAAAGCAATGATTTCATCTTTCGAAACATTATACATCTGTGAAAGTCTGAATAATGTTTCTCCTTTTTTAACCCTGTGATAAATTACAAATTTGTCTTTCCCCGAATCCTCTTCTTCAGATTCTTTCACTACCGGAATTTTTAATGCCTGACCCACTTGTAGTCCCAAAAATATCTCAGGATTTTCTTTTGCTATATCTTTCTGAGATACTTTGTAAGCCGCACTTAGTGAAAATAATGTTTCTCCTTGTTTAACAATATGTACATAATACATTTGTCCACCAATAATTACTTTATCTTTCGATTTCTCAACAATAGTAGAGTCATTTTGGGCAAAGCCTATGGTAACAAATGAAATGATACTAAAAAGAATGATAAGTCTTTTCACATTGAATGAATTTAGGTTTAATCACTTAACATTAACGAAACTTTTAAAAATTTCTTACACAAAAGTAATTGAACTCTTGGAATAAAAAAATAAGCACAACAAAATTGTTGTGCTTATGCCATATTACATGTATTAATTTTAATTTTCTCTTAACACATATTCGTCATATTCAATTTCAAAACGAAGCTTATGTTTTGATTCTTCCTGAGCTAAAGAAACAAATGCATCTCTCATATCCTGGTTACCTGCTCTATGTGCTAGTGCACTATATAACTTAAATGCAGCCTTTTCTTTATTCATAGCTAAAACCAATGCATCCTGATAACTCATATCCGGAGTTGGCTTTACATTTACTGTATAATCTGCAATCTTAAGATCAATAACATCCCCAGGATTTAATTTCAGTGTACCTTCTTTTTTAATAGTAGTAAGCTTCGCTTTATGACTAATCTCTTCTTGTGCAAATGAAGTAAATACACTTCTCATATCCTCAGTCTTAGCATTTTCAGCTAATTGATTATAGAAATCAACAGCTTCTTGTTCTGCGTTAATAGCAAAATCAAGAATATCGTTAATTGATTTAAATTCTGTCATAGTGTTTTTATTTTATCTTTTAAACATATAATTAATACTTGAGGCAATTTTTAATTGTTATTTACTTCGAATGATTTTTTAAAATACTCATCAAAGTATTTAACAACAAAATCGCAACCATGTTTAAAGAGTTTATTCAAATTATCCTTTTCAGTATAAATGAATTCGTAGTTTTCTTTCTTTTCTACATCTGATAATATCTCGAAAATTTCTTTTCTGATATTATCAACAGAATCCACTTTTGTTTCTTTAAATTGATTAAAGATATGAATTAATTGCATAAAGTTCTCAATCTCAACTTTACCTTTAAATTGTTTTTCAAACACTTGAATATGCTTCTGTGCATTTGTAAAGCTTCCTGATGTTTCTATCGGGAATGTTGCAGGTAAAACCAAATTAGCTTTCTTAGCAGTTTCTGTCATAAAATAATCCTGAACCATGATAAACTCTGCATCGGCAAACCATTTTTGAACCTTAGCGCTATCGATAGTACATCCTATTGGATCTTCTCCGAAAATATAGAATTTTTTAATTAAACTTTCGTTTAATAACTCTTTAGTACATTTTTCGGTTTGCGCAGGAAACTCTTTAACATCCCATTTCTTAGCTAGTTTTTGAGCATATTTTTTATCCGATAAATCAACATTACCAACTCCGTTTTTCGATGAAATACCCATATCGAATAATCCTTGAGAATTATTCTTTTCTTTTAGAGATATTATTCCATTAGCTGTTTTACCTAATTTACCAGTAATCATAGCTAAATTAATCAACTCACGGCTTTCGTTTGATGAAACTTCTTTTTCTGAAAATACAAGAATTGCATTTATTTCCTTGTTATAGTTTTCGGCAAAATCTTCAAGGCATTCTTTGCAGCAAACTCCCGAATCTTTTACAAGCTGATCATAATTCTCTTTTGCCAGCTCTCTCTTATACTCATCGAATCCCTTGCAGTTATCTTTAATAAATAAAGCATTATGTAATCCTTTTTCGATTAAATAATAATTAACAGCTTTAATAAAATGGTAATATGATTTTACATGTGAAGTTTTATCTACTTTATGCTCCATTGAGCTCAAATCCTTATTAGTAATCAACTCAATAGCTGTGTTATTAATCTCACGGGTATTGTTAATCATAAAACTTACCACGGGATTATCCATATTAACTTCAGAGCCCAATAAATATATTCTTGAAGCATCCTTAATTTGTTCGAAAGGAACATTAGCTTCAGAGTTTTGGCTATACCATCTGCCCTGACCTACATAATGAAAACTTGAAATATTATTTGTTCCTACACCTGCTCTTGCTATCTTCTGTATCATGTACATTTCTTCGTTGCTTAATCGAGCTCCTGCAAAGAATCCATTTTCATCAGCATCGGCACCTTTCATCTCGTCAGCAATTACTTCGAAAGCTTTTTTCCAGGTAATAGTTTCAAACTTACCATCCACTTTTAATTGTGGTTGAGTAATTCGATTTAAATCGTTCATTACCGGGTATCCAAAACGAGAATAACGGCAAATATTTCCATCTTTATTAATTTGTCCTTCGGCCCCTTTAACTTTCCAAATAAATTCTGATTTATGATTGTACTCGACTTCACAACCTACCGAACAGTAGTGACAAATTGAATTGGCTGTATCTAATTTAACCGGACCTGGTTTAAAGTTCACATTTTCAGTAATTGCTCCTGTTGGACAAGTTGAAATACATGATCCACAAGATTCACAATCGGTTTCAGTTAATGAATTACCCATGCTTGGCGCAACATAAGTTTCAAATCCTCTGTTTACTAATCCAAGCGCATTAGCTCCTACAACTTCCTTACAAATTCTTACACAACGTGCACATAATATACATTTGTTATTATCAATCTCAACAAACGGATGCGAAAAATCTAAATTATGAGCCTGATAATTACCTTCGTAATGTTTTTGATCAGCATTATATTGAGTAGCATATTTCTTAAGATCGCAAGTATGAAATTCAGTACATCCACACTCTAAACACCTTTCAGCCTCGTGTTGTGCTACATTTTCATCTGCATATCCCAATTCTACTTCTTTAAAATTAACCCTGTCATCCGCTTCCAAAACTGGCATTTCCTCTCTTAGTTGATTTTGATATCTCCCCAAGAAATCCTCCGAAGTTAATTCTTTAAAATTATCCCGACGACTAATAAATTCTTTAGGTTCTGATTTAAGCTCTTCACCCATTAGGAACTGATGACAACTTCTACTTGCCACTTTTGCCTGAGCAACAGCTTCGATAATAGTTGCAGGACCAGTAACACCATCACCAGCAGCAAAAATGGATTTTGCTCCTGTTTGTAATGTATTTTTATCAGCATCAATATCTCCCCAACGATTTACTTCTAATTTACCATCAGTAGAAAACTCATTAATATCATCTAAGAAATTAACATCCGTTTTTTGCCCAATAGCAGCTAAAGCATAATCCAGTTCAATTTCAAATTCAGAACCCTCAATTGGCACAGGACGTCGACGACCTGAAGCATCAGGTTCGCCTAATTCCATTTTTAAACATGTCATTGATTTTAACTTACCATCTTTATCCTTATTTACTTTCGATGGATTAGTTAAAAACATATATTCAACACCTTCAATTTTTGATTCATGTATCTCAATTGGATTGGCAGGCATCTCTTTTTCTGTACGACGATATATTACATATACTTTTTCTGCTCCGCAACGCAGTGAAGTTCTACAACAGTCCATAGCAGTATTACCTCCACCAACAACAGCCACGGTTTTACCAGAAAAATCATATTTCTGACCTGTCATTTGCATATTTCTTAGGAAATCAATCCCTGAATATACATTTTCTGCATCGTCACCTTCGCAACCTATTAAAGTTCCTCTTTGAGAACCTATGGTTAAAATAACAGAATCGTAATCTTTCTTTAATTCTTTATAACTTAGATTATCACCTAATTTCTTATTATAAAAAATATTGGTTCCAAGTTCAGTTACAGCAGCAACTTCTTTATCTAAAATATCATTTGGTAATCGATACTCTGGAATACCATATCGTAACCAACCTCCTGGATTTGGACTTGCTTCAAAAATATCACATTGATGCCCTTTTTGTTGAAGGAAATATGCTGAAGATAAACCTCCAGGACCAGCACCAATGATAGCTACTTTCTTGCCTGTAGATGCAGCTACTTTAGGAACAAACCGATGTTCTGATAATAAATCCTGATCTGCAGCAAAACGTTTCATATAATCAATACCTACTGCAGCACCTTCATCTAAATGATTTCGACGACAAGCAACTTCGCAAGGACGAACACAAACACGACCGCAAATTGCAGGTAAAGGATTTGTTTCTTTGATCAATCCAATCGCCTCGCTGTAAAGTCCTTTCTCAATTAAAGAAATATACCCTTGCACATCGACACCTGCAGGACAAGTTTGTTTACATGGAGCTTCACAATCTGCATAGTGATTACTAACTAATAAATCTAAAGCTGTTTTACGTGCTTTTTTAACCTTTTCGTTTTCAGTTTCAATTTTCATTCCTTCCTGTATCTTGGTAGAACAGGATGGTTGCATTCCACGCATCCCCTCTACCTCAACCACACATACAAAACATGATGAGAAAGGTTTTAAACGTGGATCGTTACATAATGTTGGAATATCTATTCCGTTTCGTTTGGCTAACTCAAGAATGGTCTCTCCTGGCTTACCTTTTATATTTTTCCCGTTAAGAATTATATTTAGTTGATCGCTCATTTTCTTTTAATTTAAATTATCGATTCAATTTCTTTGTTTGATTATGATAATGTAATTGCATCAAACTTACACTTACTATAACACATACCACATTTAATACAAGCATCCTGACGTATGCTGTGTACTTCTTTTCTTCCTCCATCAATTGCATTTGTTGGACAGTTTTTAGCACAAACTGTACATCCAGTACATTTCTCAGGATCAACAGTATATGTAAGTAATTTCTTACAATTCTTAGCAGGACATTTTTTATCCTTAATATGAGCTTCGTACTCGTGTCTAAAGTACTTTATAGTAGTTAAAACAGGATTTGGGGCAGTTTGTCCCAACCCACATAATGAGCTATCTTTTATTTGATAAGCTAATTCTTCTAATTTTTCAATATCTCCTTCTTGACCTTCGCCTTCCGTAATTCTTTCCAAAATTTCTAACATTCGTTTCGTCCCAACACGACAGAAGGTACATTTACCACACGATTCTTTCACTGTAAAATCTAAGAAGAAACGTGCCATATCAACCATACAAGTTGTTTCGTCCATAACAACCATACCTCCGGATCCCATAATGGCTCCTGTAGCTGTTACCGATTCATAATCAACTTCTGTATCTGCTAAATATTCCGGGATACAACCTCCTGAAGGACCTCCCAGCTGAACAGCTTTAAACTTTTTATCTTCAATGATTCCTCCACCTAATTTGAAAACAATATTACGAATCGACATTCCCATAGGTACTTCAACCAATCCACCGTGTTTAATTTTACCTGTTAAAGCAAAAACTTTTGTTCCATTGCTTTTTTCTGTTCCATACTTAGCATATGACTCTGGGCCGTTTAGTATAATATAAGGGATGTTCGCATAGGTTTCAACATTGTTATTATTTGTTGGTTTAGCCCACAATCCAGCTTCAGCAGGGAACGGAGGACGCTTACGTGGCATTCCTCGCTCTCCTTCTATAGAAGCTATTAAAGCTGTTTCCTCACCACAAACAAAGGCTCCAGCTCCTTCTTTTACATAAAGATCAAAATCGAAACCTTTGATGCCCATGATATTTTTCCCAAGATATCCTTTCTCTCTGGCTTGTTCAATCGCAATATTTAAACGTTTAATGGCCAGTGGATACTCTGCACGACAATAAATTACTCCTTCGTTTGCACCAATTGCATAACCTCCAATGGCCATTCCTTCAAGTACTGCATGTGGATCACCTTCCAATAATGAACGATCCATAAATGCTCCCGGATCACCCTCATCAGCATTACAAATAATATATTTTTGATCTGACTTATAATTATAAGCAAATCTCCATTTCATTCCAGTGGTAAAACCTCCACCTCCACGTCCTCGAATTCCTGATTCAAGAACTGTTTGTATAACATCTTCCTGACTAATTTTTTCTTTCAGTATTCTTTCTAATGCTTTATATCCATTTAATTCAACATATTCATCAATATTTTCAGGATCAATTACACCACATTTTCTTAATGCAATCTTTACCTGTCCTTCCCAGAATAAGTCATCTTCGCATTTAAATAAATCACTTTTAACAATAATATCTTTAACAGGTTCTCCTTGTTTTAAATGTTTATCAAAAATCTGCACAGCTTTTTCTTCATCTATTTCGCCGTACAAATATGATCCTGTTTCATCGATAACCTCAACAAGAGGCTCTCGATAACACATACCAATACAACCTGTTCGTTTAAGTTCAATATCTAGTTTATCAGCTTTTTGCAAAGCCTGTAGTTTATTATATACTTTATTAGCCCCTGCAGCAATCCCACAACTTGCTAAACCGACTAAGACTTTTATTTTTTCCATGTTTAATTTTTTAGGTTTCCAGTTGGAAATAGTTAATTACTTTCTTTAATCTTGATTTCCTTAACGATTTTTACAGCCTGAGCACCTGTAAGTTTACCGTAAGTATCATCTCCAATCATCATAACCGGAGCTAAAGAGCAACAACCAAGACAAGCAACAGACTCTAATGTGAAAAGTCCGTTTTCAGTAGTTTCGCCATCTTTTATTCCCAGAGCATCTTCTAATGCTTCAGAAATTGCAGTGGCATTCTGCACATGGCAAGCTGTACCATGGCATACTTTCACAATATGTTTTCCAACCGGATTTAACCTGAACTGGGTATAAAACGTAGCAACACCGTACATCTCGCTTAGTTTTAATCCTGTTAGTTCAGAAATCTTAATAAAAGCTTCGGTAGGTAAATAACCGTAAATATTCTGTGTCCCTTGTAAAATAGGAATCAGGTTTCCCTTTTTGCTTTTATATTTCTCAATTAGTGGATCTATTAAGGACAGATCCACAGAAGCCTGATTTGCAGCTTCTTTTTCCTGTAGTATTCGTTTTACTCGCATAGCTTAAAAAACGCTTAGTTTATAATTAATGGTTTCGAAAATAATAATCAATAATAAAGTATTGATTTATGAATAACAAAACTTATTATATGTCCTATAATAGGTTTACGATAAAAAATAATGATACTGATATTTACAAGTATTATTTAAAATTATTCTAAGCATATATTTCTATTACTTAAGTGAGAATAAGCTTTTCTTATGTCTCTAATTTTATTTTTTAATAAAAAATACACTCCATCGCAATACAACATCACATCATTTTAATACTTTTATAGGATTTTTAAGAAATGTGATTTTAAAATTTATGCCTCAGAAAAAATTTGTCATCGGTGTAATTCATCATCCATTATTTGGATTAATCATGGTTCCATATATTGTAATCATAAAACCTAATCATGGATTTTATCATATCGAAGCTAAAATATCACAATTAAATATTAAAAGGTATATTAATGATTTTTCGGAAAACGAAAAACAGCTTATCAAATGGATCGATGAATATAGTGATCAGAATTTGCATAAAATATTTTCTAAAAAAAGAGGCCAAACTACTGTTGATTTTATTAGCAAATTAAAAAAGGAATTTGCTGATGAATATATTCGTCCATATATAGAAAAGCGCTTGGTAAAATGCACCAATTTACTTCAAGAAATGGATCTTGATCTTTACTTTAAAGAAAAACCCAAGTATATTAATTCTGATGATAAAATTGAGGTGAAAAAAGGTAGAGCACAATCGGTATTTAATATAAGTAGATTGGAAAATGAATCTCAATATTATCTTACCATACGCCACGATAACAAGGAATTGAATTTGTTAGAAAAATCCGCATTTATTTTAACTGAGAATCCTTGTAGAATAATTATTGACAGTAAGCTTTATATTTTTGATGATATCAATGCAAAGAAACTATTGCCATTTTTTCAAAGAGATTGTATACACGTTCCTAAATCATCTGAAAAAAAATGGTTCGAAACCTTTGCTCTCGAAAGTATTAAACAGTACAAAGTAAAGTCTCAAGGATTTGATATAAATAAAATCATTTCTACGAAACTGGCAGAGCTTTCTTTCGAACAGGATTTAAAAGGTAATCCTACGCTTATTTTATCTTTTTTCTATAACGATCAAATAAAGTTCTTTGCAAATAAAGGATCTAAGTCGTCAGTTCGATTCGAAGATCAGAATGATCATTTTACATTTCATAAAATTGAAAGAGATTATCACTGGGAAAATGATGTCATGGATAAACTTAATTCCATTGGGCTCATAAATTCTGAGGAATGTCATTTTTATCCTCAAAAAATCGAAGAAACAGACAAAAGCGAAAATATCTATGAATTTATTCAATGGTTAAGTTTAAACAAACAGAAAATTGAATCATTTGGAATACAATTATTTCAAAAACAAAAAGACATTCAATATGCTTTATTTGAGCCCGAAATTCAATCAAATGTCAAAGAAGAAACTGATTGGTTCGATATTCACATTTTAATTCAGATTGGAGAATTCTCAATCCCTTTTCCAAAATTCAGGAAAAATATATTGAATGGTATCAGGGAATATAAACTACCCAATGGAGAAATTGCCATTCTTCCAAAAGAATGGTTCGAACAATATAAAGAGTTATTTCAGTTTGGAAGAGATGCAGGTAAAAGTATTCAGCTCGATAAGCATCACTTTGGATTAATCGAAACTACTGCTCCTGAAAAAAGCAAATCTATCATTGAAAAATATCAAAAGCTTATTTCGAGTTACGATAAAAATCAATATAATTTACCTGAAGGTTTAAATGCAGAATTACGTCCTTATCAGAAAGAAGGTTTTTCTTGGATGCAAATGTTACAAGAAAATTATTTTGGCGGTTGCTTAGCCGACGATATGGGACTAGGAAAAACCTTGCAAACCTTAACACTCCTTTTAAACTCAAGAGGGAAATTTAATGGCGGAAATTATGAACCTCAAAAAACTCATAAACCAGCTCTTGCTCAACTGGATATTTTTGACCAGATCAATTTAAAAGATGTAACAACATCTGCCACAACTTTAATTATTATGCCAACTTCTTTGGTACATAATTGGGAAACCGAAATTAAAAAATTTACCTCGGAACTAAAATGCACCAAATTTATTGGCCAAAATCGACCAAAAGATATTCGTTATTTTAAAAATTTTGATATCGTTTTAACTTCTTATGGAATCGTTAGAAATGATATTGAACTACTAAAATCGTATAAATTTTTTTATTTGATTTTAGATGAAAGCCAATATATTAAAAATCCTGACTCTAAAATATATAAAGCAGTTAATCAGTTAATTTCTAAGCATCGTTTGGTTTTAACAGGAACTCCTATTGAAAATTCATTGACTGATTTATGGTCTCAAATTAATTTTTTAAATAAAGGTCTATTAGGGAATTTGCGTTTCTTCAAGCGTGAATTTGTTAGCCCTATCGAAAAAAATACCGATCCTGAGAAAAAGGAAAAATTACAACAATTTATCAAGCCATTTGTACTTCGGCGAACCAAGCATCAAGTTGCAAAAGATTTACCTGATAAAGTTGAATCTGTAATTTATTGCGACATGAGCGAAGAGCAAAAATCGTTCTACGAAGAAGAAAAATCCAAAATCAGGAATTCGATCATGGAGACCATTGAAAAAACAGAAGATAAACCAACTATATTAGCTATTGAAGGCTTAAATAAACTTCGACAGATTGCTAATCATCCTGTTTTAATTGATCCTGAATTTGATGCACAGTCAGGTAAATACGAAACTATTACCCACAATATTGAAAACTTAATTGCCGAAAATCATAAAGTACTTATTTTTTCGGCTTATGTAAAGCACTTAAACCTGATTGCTAAATACCTTGAATTAAATGCTCATTCTTTCTCAATGCTAACTGGAAGTACACAAAACAGAGAGAAAGTAATAACAGATTTTCAAAAATCAGAAGATAAAAATGTTTTTCTTATCCAGATAAGAGCTGGAGGAGTAGGTTTAAACCTTACCGAAGCTGATTATGTATTTATTATTGACCCGTGGTGGAATCCGGCCGTTGAAGAACAAGCCATCAACAGAACGCATCGCATTGGGCAAGATAAAAAAGTGATGGTATACCGATTTATTTCATCAGAAACTGTCGAAGAAAAAATACAGCAACTAAAAGCACGCAAATCAGAACTAGCGGATTCTTTAATCAACACAGAACAAACCGTTCAAAAAATGAATCTGGAACAAATTTTAGAATTTTTGAATTGAGATCAAAATAATCATTGAAAAATACTTCCCAAAAGACAATCTTCAATAAACAATGATCTTCAAACATATAAATATAGTGAGGTTATTCACAAAGATATCAAAACGAAAGGATTTTAGATTTATAGAAATTAAAAAGCAGTTTCAGGATAACAAGAACGCTTTCTTTAAACTGAATAAATATCATTTATTAAAAACAAAGATACCTTGCCAACTGTTTATATCTTCAGCAGATTTACATTAATCTTTGAAAATTGCTAATTCGTCCAAAATTTGGAACTATTTTTGCTAGCCAACATATAAGCTAAAAAAAACTATTTTGTGATAGAAAGGATAACATGATGAATCGAAGATTAAATAGTTACATTACAATATTTTATATAATAATACTGGTTTTAATAACTATTTTAGGAACACATGCTTCAATTCCTATAAATAATGCACCATTGCAAAATCAGACCGGTCAAATAAATCAAGTTGAGTTAATTTTAACCGAAGATGAAAAACAATGGTTAAAGGAACACCCTGTAATTAAGGTAGGTTCTGATCCAAACTGGGCTCCTTTTGAGTATAGAGATGAAAATGGCCAATATCAAGGAATAGACATTCAATATCTGAAATTAATTGAACAAAAGTTAGGAATTAAATTTGTGATGTGTAAAGAAAAAAACTGGCAGGATATTATTCAAAAGTCATATTCAAAAGAAATCGACATCTTAACAGGAATTAATGAAACTTACGAAAGGAAAAAACATTTCAATTTTACTAATATTTATATCACACATCCTATTTCTATTTTTTCATATAAAGATATTACTCACATTAGAAATTTAGATGAACTTAGTGGCGAAAAAGTAGCAGTAGTAGATGGTTATTATACGAATGAACTTTTAAAAACCAAATATCCAACACTCAACTTAATTCTTGTTGAAACACCTCGTGATGCACTAAAGCTTTTAAATAAAAAGAAAGTTGTTGCATATGTTGAAGGCATGGTAATTGCTAACTATTATATTAATGAAAGAAACTATAAAAACATTGGCATTGTTGGAGAAACACCTTTTAGTTATGAACTAAGACTGGCTGTTCGTAAAGATTGGACAACTCTACATTCAATTTTACAAAAAGCACTCCAGACAATTTCTGAATCTGAAAAAGAATATATTTACTATAATGGAATTTCTGCAAGAGCTGATAAAAAGTTTAACTTTCGTTTATTTTTCCTAATCATTATTCCATGTCTTTTAGTGTTACTGTTTTTTATAATCTGGAATCGTAAATTAAGCAAAGAGGTTCATAGGCGAAAACAGGCACAAGAAGCTTTAAATAATGCAATAAAAGAATTAAAAGATACTCAAACTCATTTGGTTCAAAGTGAAAAGATGTCAACTGTGGGAGAACTTACAGCTGGTATTGCACATGAAATAAAAAATCCACTGAACTTTATTATGATGGGTATGGATGGAATAACCAATGGAGTAGATGCTTATGAGAAAATAATAACTGCTTACGAAAAAATGCATACTAAACTAACAGAGCAAGATATTATATACATTCAAAATTTAAAAGAAAATTTAGATTATCATTATTACAGATACGAGTGTGAATCATTAACTAAAAGTGTTCAGGAAGGTGTAGAAAACATACACGAAATAACAAAAAGCCTGAATACCTTTTCTTATTTTGCAGGAAAAGAAATGGTACTTTCAAATATCAATGATAGTTTAAAATCAACTCTAGTTATTCTACGAAACCAATACAAATATAGCATAGAAATAATTAAAGACTTTGGAGATATACCTGATATAAAATGCTACCCGGGTAAGCTCAACCAGGTTTTTGTAAATATAATATCAAATGCTATTCAGGCTATTGAGGATAAAGGAACTATTCACATCAAAACGTATACTGAAGATAATTATCTTAAAATTCAAATAAAAGACTCTGGAAAAGGTATGAGTAAAGAAGTATTGGATAATATTTTTACCCCATTTTATACTACCAAAGAAATTGGTAAAGGAACAGGTTTAGGATTATCAATTAGTAAAAATATCATTGACGAACACAAAGGTACTATTGACGTTTCATCAGAAATTGGAGAGGGTACTGAATTTATTATTAACTTACCTATTCATTAAAATATTCACTTATAGATAGAATTATTATTCTTTTCTTGATTTATCTTTAAGTGTTTTGTAACTTTTATTTTCAAAAAAATAAACCTTGAACGTATCTTGGAGTTTTTAAATTAATTAACTAATTAATCAATAAATTAAGCCAATTCATCTAATTAATATAACTATTTAGTTGATTATCTGCATTAAAATATATTTACTTAACAACTAATTACTGATTCCAATGAAGTACTTATTACATAATATGGTTTATTCAATATTAGTAATCTTATTTTTAATAAAAAGCACTTATCATACTTCTGCCAGCGAATTTACCGATACTACAACAGCAACAAAAGTAATATCTAATACCATTGATACAAATCTTAATGAAAAAGAAATAATTTGGTTAAAACAACATCCCGTATTAACTGTAGGTAGTGATCCGAATTGGGCTCCATTTGAATTTCTTGATAAAAAAGGGAATTATCAAGGAATGATTATAGACTACTTAAAGTTAATCGAAAAAAAATTGAATATAAAATTTGAATATGTCCAGTATGAAACTTGGGAAGAAATGTTTATAAAAGCAAAAAAACAAGAAATAGATTTACTCAGTAATATTACCCCAAGTTCTGAGAGATCTAACACATTAAACTTTACCTCACCATATATACAATTGCCAATAAGTGTATTTGCGTTAGATGATAAAACATATATAAAAAATTTATCCGAATTATCAGGAAAGAAAGTTGCAGTAGTTTCAGGTTATATCACACACGAAAAATTGAAAAGAGATTACCCTGAAATAAAAGTTATTCCAGTTAAAAATATTCAAGAAGGATTAAAGCAAGTAGATAAAAAGAAAGTAACGGCATTTGTAGGAGGAATGGTTACTACCAGTTATTATATTTATGAAAAGGGTTATAAATCAATAAGAATAATTGGAGAAACACCATATCAATTTAATTTATGTATGGGAGTTAGAAGAGATTGTCCAATACTTAGAGATATACTTCAGAAATCTCTTAATTCAATATCTAACTCGGAAAAAAATAACATTTATAATAATTGGATCACATTAAAAGCTAAAAAGTTTGATTATTCTATTTTATGGAAAACATTAAGCCCTTTAATGATTCTTTTAATACTTTCTATGTATTGGAACAAAAAATTAACATCAGAAATACGAAAGAGGAAAAAGGCACAGGAAATGCTTGATAAAGCATTTATAAAACTTAAAGACACTCAAACACATCTAATTCAAACAGAAAAAATGGCTTCAATAGGATTATTAACAGCAGGTATTGCACATGAAATTAAGAACCCTATGAATTTTATATCTTTAGGTGTTGATGCTATAAAGGAAACAATTAAATCAATTATTACAGTCGTAAATAAATATGATGATTATCTTTCTGAGTCTTTATTAAGTGATGTAAAAAAAATAGAAAAACTTAAGGAAGAATTAAAATTTAATTATTTTAAAAATGAATCTTCTACCATTTTAAAACACATTGAAGATGGAATTGACAGAATTAATGAAATTACAAGTAGTTTAAATTCTTTTTCTCGTATTGCTAACAATGAAAAAACTCTATCAGATATTAATGAAGGAATAGAATCTTCTCTTATTTTACTTAAAAATCAATATAAATATGATATAAAGATTGTAAAAAAGTTACATAAGTTACCTAAAATTAAATGCTTTTCTGGCAAACTAAATCAGGTATTTGTAAATATAATTGCAAATGCCATTCAGGCAATTGAAAAAAAAGGTACTATTTGGATTTCGTCTTTTCTTGAAAACAATTTTATCAAAATATCCATTCGGGATAATGGATGCGGTATTGAAAGAGATAAACTTGATAAAATATTTGAGTCATTTTACACAACAAAGCCAGATGGAAAAGGAACTGGACTTGGCCTTACAATTAGTAAAAATATTATAGATGAACACAAAGGTACCATTGACGTTTCATCAGAAATTGGAGAGGGAACAGAGTTTATCATTTCTATTCCAATAACATAGTTAAAAAAAACACTAATTCTTTGATAGATTTTACTTTTCTGTTGACTAACATTTATCTGTTTTGTAACTTTTGACCACTAAAGAAAGTAAACAAACATAAAAAACTAATCCTATATCACATGAAAAAACATCTACTCCCATTTATTACAATTTCGTTCTTATTATTATCAACATCACTATTTGCTCAAGATCCTGCTACAGAAAACTTAAGTAAAGACGAACTGAAACTTTTAAAACTTGAAGAAAAAGTTACAAGAATAGAAGCCAAAATTGTAGCAACAGAAGCCAAAATTGCCCAAGCTGATAGTTTAATTAACATAGGCTTCGAAATGGCAAATGAGGCAAACAGTGAAATGAAAGTTATTGAAGGTGAAGAAAAAATATTCGTTAAAGAAAATAATTTAGAACGTAAAACTCTTTTGAAAAAATTAAAGAAAGCTGACGAAGAAGATGAAAAAGCATTCGAAACGGAATTAAAAACCTTGGAAAAAGAATACACCACTCAGCTTAAAGCTTTTGATAAGAGATTTTCTGCAGAAGAAAAGAAATTAACAAAAGCAAAATCAAATAACGATAAAGGAAAAGAAAAACTAAAACAATACAATCCTAAATTAAAAGAATATCAAAAACAATTAGAGCTTGCAAAAGAAGCTCTTGAAGAATTCAAAGCTGAAAAAGATATGTAATAACAATTCATAATATCATTGAGAGCCACTCTGAAAGTGGCTCTTTTCATTTATAATACATCCGGACTTTAGGTAAACTATTCTCAGGAGTTAATTCTATGGCTTTTGAAAGCATATGAACTAATTTCTCTTGGTCTTTTGATAAGGTCCCTTCCAAAGGAAGGTTATTTGAAACATGATTACTTCTGTATATCACATTTTTTACATCAAGATTTTCTATAAATAGTTTCAATTCCTCGAATAGCTCTACAATGGTTTGTTGCTGATATTCTCCTTTAAACCTTTCTTTAAAATGCTCTAAACCATAAGGCATACTTAAAGTTAAAGTAGATAAAAACCTTGGATTTAATTTATTAATGATCTCGGCAGATTTAATAGCATGATTTTCGGAATATTTCTTTCCTCCCAAACCATTAATAATCATAATCGAAGTATCAATGCCTGCATCGTGTGCTTTCCGAATACCTTCAACTGTTGAACTATATGTTTCTCCTTTGTTAATTAGTTTAAGTAGATGATCATCACCTGTTTCTATACCAATATAAAGTAATTTTAACCCAAGGTTTCTTAATTCTTTTAAGTCTGTTTCCGATTTCGAAAGAATATCTTTTGGTAATGCATAGGACGAAATACGTTGTATTCTCCCAAACTGATGATTTATTTCTTGTAATATTGGAATTAATTTATTTGCAGATAAAACAAAAGCATCTCCATCAGCAAGAAAAATTTTCTTTACCCCTTTATATGCAAGAGCTAAAGTTTGTATTTCCGATTTTAGCTCATTAAAATCACGCACCTTAAATTTTTTAGAAGTATACATTTCACAAAAAGCACATTGATTCCACGAACAACCTAAAGTAGCTTGTATAATAGCAGACCTTGCTTCTGCCGGCGGACGAAAAACCGGCTCATCATATTCTATGGGAGTAAAAAATATTAATCTCTTATTTCATTTACACTATTAATCACTGCATATAAAATAATGGCAGCTAATTTTGCGGATTTATTATCGGAATCAAATCGTGGAGATACTTCTGCTATATCGAAACTAATCACCTTCTTCGATTTAATAATGGGTTTAAGGTAATTTAGTACCACTTCAGGATTTAATCCAAAAGGCTGTATGGATGAAACCCCTGGAGCATATGCCGAATTAAAAACATCACTACATATTGTAATATAAATATGATCGTTATTTGATATAAACTCATTAACATCATCCATATTCATTTGATAATTAGAATCCACCATATCTTTTTCTAAAATATACTTTGCTCCCAAAGAATCTGCTCTTTTAAATAAACTTATGGTGTTACCATAGGTTTGAATTCCTAAGCAGAAATAATTAAAATCTATATTTTCAGCAGTACATTCATCTACTATCTGCGAAAACATGGTTCCCGAAGATCCTTGTTTCTGATATGGTCTTAAATCAAAATGAGCATCAAAATTAATAATCCCAATAGATGATTTTTTATCAATATGCTTTGCTATACCATTATAATGCCCCAATGCAATTTCATGACCTCCACCTAAAACCAGAGGAAACAATTGATGATCCAGAATTTCTTTAACAGCATATTCCAATTGCTGTTGGGCGTGTTCTAAATTATGATCAGTACAATAAATATCGCCTGCATCATAAATAACAGCTTTATTTCTAAAACTTACGGGCAGGTTTGCAAACTCTTTTCGGATATACTCAGGACCTTTTGCTGCACCTGGTCTTCCAAGATTTCTTTCCACACCCTCATCACTACAAAAACCCAAAATGCAATAATTAACTTTTGATAAATCAAATTTTGTTTCCTTAATCTCTCTTAGATCTATCAACTGAATTACCTGATGCATTCTAAAAGAATCCGGGTCATTTGAATCATCAATCCTTCCGGTCCAAATATCCGACGGGCATTTTGTATAATTCCGAGATAAAATATCTTTCAACATCTCTTTAAAGTAATTTACTAAATCTATATTTTATATATTCACTAAGTTTTCAAACTCATCGAAAGATACATCTAACTTAAGCAAAGAATAGGCTTTTTCAATGGTTGAACAATACTCTCGCCTGGCCCCCAATTTCTTAATATATAAATGAATAGCCACTGTACTCTTAGGGTTATCTATCAAATAAACAATTCTTTGTTGATTATCAATATGCTTATAATCTTCAAATAACTTTGCAAAATTAATAAAAGCCTCTGAAGTAAAATTTATCTCAACTCCTCGATAATCCATCAGGGTATAATGAACATCTATAAACCCTTCAGTTTCTAGTACTTTTCTTCCTATCTCAAGAAGTCTTTTAGCATCTTTAATTCCATGATTAATTTTAACAATCAAGAACTTATGATCTTGATATATTTTATATGTATAATCCATTGCTTTTTTTAATTCGGTATAAACAAATATAAATAAACTTATACCATAAAATTCATAAAACAGAGTGTTATTAAGAGTTATTTTTAAAATCCTTAAACATCTATTCATTTACAAATATTTAAAATGTTTTCAAATTCGATTAAACTATAACAGCCCTTTTGGCATCAAAGAATAGAAATAGTAACTTAGTATTTTTGTAATTAAACTCTACAACATGAAAAAGTACACATTAACACTTCTGATTTTAAGCCTTATTTTTAGCTTTCAACTTGATGCACAACAAGATTTAGCCTATTTCCTTACTGATCCAAGCTTATCGCCCGATGGAAAATCCATTGTTTTTGTTTACGAGAACGATATATGGCAAGTAAACTCTAATGGAGGAGTTGCCACTCGTTTAACCGGAATGGATGGTGAAGAATCTAACCCTCATTTCTCACCCGATGGTCAATGGATTGCTTTTTCATCCAAACAAAATGGAAATGCAGATATTTACATGATGCCTGTTCATGGTGGCGAAATTAAACAATTAACATTTCATAATGCCAACGATCTTGTGGATAGCTGGTCATGGGATTCTAAGACCATAAATTTTACTTCCGACAGATTTAATGTTATGGGGTCTTATAAAATTAATGTGAATGGAAGTACTCCAGAAAGATTATTTGGTGATAATTACTTTAATAATGTTCATCATATTACAGAGATTCCTGAAAGTAATGGTTTCTATTTTACCGAGTCGTGGGAAAGTTTTATTTTTCCTCATCGTAAAAGATATAAAGGAGACCATAACCCGGATATAAAATATTTTAATACCACTACAAAAGAATATAAAAAGCTTACTGATTATAATGGTAAGGATCTTTGGCCTACGGTTGATCAAGACGGAAATTTATATATTGCTTCTGATGAATTTAATGATGTATATAACTTATACATCCTAAATGAAGGAATAAAAAAACGACTTACTGATTTTAATACAGCAATTGGTCGCCCCCAGGTTAGTGCTAATGGTGAGAAGGTTGTATTTACCAAAGATTACCAGGTATTTGTATATGATGTAGCTTCGCAAAACACCACCAAACCTGAAATTAAAATATATAAGAACGAAACACTAACTACCAATCAAGCATTTAAAACCCAAGGTGAGATTTCCAACTTCGATGTTTCTCCTGATAATAAAAAAATAGTGTTTGTTTCGAGAGGAAGACTTTTTGTATCTGATATAAAAGGCAAGTTTATTCGGGAAATGAATACCAATCCTTTAGAAAGAGTCAAAGAAGTAAAATGGTATGCCGATAATAAAACTATATTATATACTCGAACCAATAAAGGATGGACCAATCTATTTTCTATTGTTGCAAATGAAAATAAAACCGAAAAGCAATTAACCTTTGAAAATAAAACAGAAAGAGCAATTGAAGTTTCTCCAAATAGAGACAAAGCAGTATACATTAGCGGAAGTACAAATCTTAACATCATTGATTTAAAAACAAATAAAATTGAAAATGTAGTTGAAGATGAATTCTGGTTTCGTGGAGATCAACCGGTGTTCTCTCCTGATGGAAATTTTATAGCGTTTACTGCTTTTAGAATTTTTGAACCTGATGTTTTAGTTTATGATCTTAAACTAAAAAGAACGTTTAATATTACAAATACAGGGGTTCCTGAGAATGACCCATACTGGTCGCCAGATGGTAAATATTTATACATCTCTGCAGCAAGATATTTCCCAGGGTATCCAAGAGGTGAAGGAGAAAATAAAATTTACCGTATTCCTCTTTATCGATTTACCAGTGAATTTAAATCGGACGAATACGATGATCTTTTTATTAAAGAAAAGAAAAAGGATACTGTGATTGATATTAAATTTGAACTGAAAAATATCTCTGAACGCTGGGAAGCATTTATTTCTGAAGGTGGTATACAAGCTTATCCTCATGTATTTAAAGACAAGGATAAAAATCTCCTTTTTACCAATATCTATTTCGAAGGTAATAAATCAGGTATTTACAAAACAGTATTTGAACCATTTGAGAATAAGAAAACTGAAAAGATCGCCGATAAAACATTTGATCAAATGGTAAAAGCAAAAGACGATTATTATGCTTTGGTTGGAGGCGATATTCATACCATAGACGTATCAGGAAATAAAATTGAAAAAATTAAGATTGAACACAATTTCAATAAGAACTTACACAATGAGTTTAACCAGATGTTCTATGAAAACTGGGCTGCATTAGCAGAAAATTTTTACGATATCCATTACCATGGTGCAGATTGGCTTGCAATAAAGGCTCAGTACGAAACTTATTTACCTTATGTTAGAAATCGGGAAAATTTAAAAACGCTTCAAGTCGATATGTTGGGCGAATTAAATGCATCACACCTTGATTTCAGAACCAGTGGCGATGAGCAAAAAACATTCTACAACCAAACAACTTTAGCTACAGGTATTATTTTCGAAAACGAAAATCCGTATAAAGTAAAACGATTTGTACAGCACTCTCCGATTGATATTTTAGATAATCCTATTGTTCCTGGAGATGAGTTAATAGCTGTAAATGAAGTTTCTGTAGATAAAACTCAAAACAGAAATATGTATTTTATAACAACAGAAATGCATCACGAAATTAAACTAACATTTAAAAGAGATAAAAGCATTTTTGATGTAAAAATTCATCCTATAAAATCGAAAAAACTTAACACTTTACTTTATGATGAGTGGATAGCAAGCAAACAAGAAATTGTTGATAAGGCTTCAAGCAATCGTATTGCATATGTATATATGAAAAATATGGGAACCGGTAGTTTAGAAGATTTCTTAATCGATATGACAACTGAAGCTTATCAAAAAGATGCTTTAATCCTGGATTTAAGATATAATCGTGGAGGAAATGTTCACGACGATGTATTACAACTATTATCACAAAAAAAATACCTAAACTGGAAATACCGTAATGGTAAACTATCGCCTCAACCTCATTTTACACCAGCTGACAAACCTATTGTTTTATTAATTAATGAACACTCTTTAAGTGATGCAGAAATGACTGCAGAAGGTTTTAAGCAGCTTAATTTAGGAACCATAATTGGAACCGAAACCTATCGCTGGATTATATTTACATCGGCACGAATGATGGTGGATGGATCGTATACTCGTTTACCTTCCTGGGGTTGTTATACCCTCGATGGCGAAGATTTGGAAATGACTGGTGTTGCTCCAGATATTTATGTTAAAAATACATTTATGGATCGTTTAAATGGAACTGATCCGCAATTAGAAAAAGCAATACAAGAAATATTAAAAGAATTAAAATAGAATCTAAAAATTGTATTTTTATCCGGCCATTGTGCCGGATTTTTTATTTATAACAATTCAAAATGAAAAAAATGACCGTGTTAATTATCATCTTAACAATAGTTGCAATTATCTTAGGAATTAATCTATTTATATGGTTTCATCCTACATTTGGAGCACGTCCAAAATATATAAATCAGGAAAAACTGGAGGCATCACCCAATTTTAAAAATGGGAAATTTCAAAACCTTGAAACTACTACAATGATGACAGGTGAAAATACCAGAAGCGAAACTTTTAAAAAATTTATAAAAGGTGTCGAGAATGATCGACCGACAGAGCCATTAGAATCAATAAAATTTGAAAAAGAACAATTTTTAAATTCAAATAATCATATTGCATTTACTTGGTTTGGACATTCAACTGTACTTATAAATATCAATGGAAAAATAGTAATTACAGATCCTGTTTTTACCAAAGCAGCTTCGCCTGTTCCATTTTTTAATAAATCTTTTGAATATCAGAACAATTATTCTGTTGATATTCTTCCGGACATTGATGTCGTAGTAATATCTCATGATCATTACGATCATTTAGATTACAAAACAATCCAGAAAATAAATTCAAAAACTAAGAAGTTTATAGTTCCTTTAGGTGTTGATGCGCATTTATTACGCTGGGGAATCCCTGCAAATAAAATTGAAATTGCCGATTGGTACGATTCTATTGAAACTGATTCTACGTTAAAATTTACTTCAACTCCTGCCCGACATTTCTCTGGCCGTAGCACAAAAGATCGTGATAAAACATTATGGAGTTCGTGGGTAATAGAATCTGAAAACTCTAAGATTTTCTTTGGTGGAGATTCCGGTTATGGAAATCATTTTAAAGAAATTGGAGAAAAATTTGGACCTTTTGATTTAACATTTATTGAATGCGGACAGTATAACGAAAACTGGTCTCAAATACATGCAATGCCAGAACAAACTGTTCAGGCACATATAGATGTTAAAGGCAAATTTTTATTACCAATACACTGGAGTAAATTCAGGTTAAGTGTACACTCATGGACAGAACCGATAGAAAGAGCAAAAATGGCTTCTAAAAATCAAGAAGTAAATTTATTGAACCCTAAGATTGGAGAAATCGTAACTTTATAAAAATAAACCCCAACATCATGTTGGGGTTTCATTTTGCAGTAGCCTAAATAAATCTTACAAACCTGTCGGCAGACAGGCAGGTCTAGACCGCAAAATAGTTTTCAAGTTCTTTAAGCGTATCCGAACTTGTTTGTATATCATGAATAATATTACCCTTATCGAGCACAACAATTCGTTCGCATACTTCTGTAACATGATTCAAATCGTGGCTGGAAATCAACATAGTAACGTTTTTTTCTGATTTTAATTGTTTTAAAAGATTTTTCAATCTTATTTGAGTGGTTGGATCAAGACTTGCAAAAGGTTCATCCAACACTAAAATTTCAGGACTAGTCATTAAAGAAGCAGCAATGCCTATCTTTTGTTTATTCCCTCTCGAAAAGTCTCTTATATATTTCTTTTTACCAATAATCTCATCATTAAAAAACTCTTCAAATTGGTCCATAAACTTTTTTACATCGCCTTTTGATAGATTATTAACGCTAGCAATGAAATTGAAATATTCTTCTGGTGTTAAGAAGTCGATTAAAAAACCTTCATCTAAATAAGAACCAGTATATTCTTTCCAGTTTGGTGTTTTTTTCACATCTACACCTTGTGATAATACTTCTCCCTTATTTGCTTTTATTAAGTCGAGAATTAACCTGAAAAAAGTTGTTTTCCCGGCTCCATTGTTTCCCACTAAACCAAAGCTTTCGCCCTTTTCGATTTTTAATTCCGGAATATCTAGTACAACCGTTCCGTTATATGCTTTTGCTAAATTATTTACTTGTATCATTGTTTTATATTTTTTCTATTATTAACAAATTATGATTCTCTGAAACCTTCTGCTATTAAATGTCTTTTTGCTTCGAATCGTTTAACAGCAATCTTCATTAATGATTTATGGAACGCTAAACTTACAACTCCAATTAATCCAATAATTGCTACTCCCCAATATGGTACACCTAATAAACTAAAAGGTAACCAGATTAAAATTGGAAGTAAAAAGAAAGGTAAAACCATAATCCAATTTGTTGCTCCTATACCCTGGTAATTAAATGCTGAACTCTTCGACATATCTAAGCGTTTTCTGCTATTACTTGAAAAATACATCACCAAAAACGAAAGAAATCCAATATTAAATAAGAAAGTTGCAGTATTTATAATCAGAACTTTAATTCCGAAATAAACATATGGTATTGTTATAATATAACATAATACAACAGTTGCAATCATCATATAATATTTCGCTTTAAAATGTTTTGTAAAATCTACATTATTCGCCAATATTCCATCGAAATAATTGCTTTCATAACTTAACATATACTGACCGTAATTAAACATCATACCTCCGGTCATAAAAACTCCAACAAAAATTAAAAATCCCCATCCTTCCATATAAATCTCCTGTGGATAAAATAAGAATCCATAAAACAAGAACAATGGAGCCATATTAATTACAGACTTACATCTTTTATTTCTCCAAACAAGCTTAAGTTCTAAAAGTATCATCTCTCCTATTTCGCCAAAAGAATCTAAATATTTTACTTTTGATAAAGAATCGATTTTCTTTTGTTTTTTAACATTTGCTTCCTCTAATGTCATTCTTGATTTTAAATAAGAAAAATTCAAAGTATAAACCAATAGAAGAATAATGAATGGTATTACAATAAATACTGGATTAAGAGCTAAGAATGTAAATAACTTCGAAGAGTAATACGATAATGAGAAAATATCGAACTTATCTAGAATTGCAATACCTGCAATTAATACTGCAAAAACTCCAATTATAACTGGTTTTTCTATAAATCTTCTTTTTAAATAATGCAGTAGATAACTATTATTCAAAATTAAAATAAACATAAGAACAAACCACGATAGTGCAACACTTCCAGAATAATCTGCTGCAATCACTTTAAATGTAAAAGGAATAAAAACCAATAGTGGTAAAACATTAAATATATTTAATGCCGATTTCAATAAAATAAAATTTACAACTTTTGATTTCTTAATTGGCAAGGGTAAATAAGCCTCAACATTAAGGACCGGCAAGCTATAAAGGAAAAACCTCACAAATAAATCTGCCCCTAAATAATAAAGTAATCCACCATTAAAAATAGCAAATATATTCCCCTCAGGATTTGCTTCTTTCAAAATTTCCTCGATAAATAACCCGAATAAAATTAAATACGAGAACATTAACAACAGAAAGAATCCGATAACAATATTTATAGCAATACTTTTTTGCCAAAAATTCGATCGGGTCATCTCTTTCCACTGATGTGATAAAAACCATTTAAACATACTTTTCAACTTTAATTTTTTTTATTAGTTGAAAAGTTAATTAAAACATTACAAATAATTGATGATTTTTTTAATAGAATTTATTTTCAAGAACAAAATTCTATGCAAGAGACTTATTGAATGAGGTTATTTTGAACATGATTTTAACTGAGAATCTCAAAAATAGCTGATTCTATTTCCTTCATATCGAAAGGTTTCCTAAAATACTTATGAATTAATCTTTCGTTTAATGCATCTGCAATTTCTTCGGTAATATCAAAACCGGTCAATATAAAAAATGAAATTTCCGGGAAATCTTTTTTTGCTATCTTGATAAATTCAATACCATTCATGCCTGGCATTTTCATATCACTGATAACAACCGATACATTAGGATTGGATTTTAATTTTTCTAATCCTTCCTCACCCGATAATGCTGTTATAACATTAAATTTCTTTTTAAATACTATTTTAAATAATGTCAGATTTACATCCTCATCATCAACATACAGAATTGTAGTTTGCTCACTCATTTTAATTATTCTAAAGGTAATTCAATCATAACAGTAGTTCCTTTTCCTACCTCAGATTCAGTATAAATAGATCCATTATGTTCTTCTATAATATTATACGTAATTGATAATCCTAAACCTGTTCCCTCACCTACTTCTTTTGTTGTAAAAAATGGATCATATATTTTATTTAAATTTTCCTTACTTATTCCACTTCCTGTATCAAAGATAACGATTTTTAAATTTGATTTTGAAACGATGGTTTTAATCTCAATAGTACCCTTCCCTTTAATTGCCTGTACAGCATTCGATAAGATATTTAATACAGCCTGATGTAATTTGCCTTCATTACCCAATAATCTATATTTATTACTTGTGTAGCTTTTATTAATATCAATCCTATTACGAATCTCGTTCCCTAGCATCACCAAGCAATTATCGATAATACCATTTATATCACATTCAGTAGTTTTATGATCATTCTTCCTATTATAATGATTTAAACTCGCAACAATACTTGCTGCCCGATCAATTCCTTCATTAATTCCATCCAATAATGGTGCAATCTCATCTTTATGACTTGCTAAATTATCATCAAAGTACTGTTCTATACCAAAAGCTCCTCCTTTAATAAAATTAAGTGGATTATTTATTTCGTGTGCAATTCCCGAAGCTAATATTCCTAAAGAAGCCATTTTCTCTGAATGTATTAATTGGTTTTGCGTATTCTGTAAATTTAGTAAAACGGCTTCTAGTTCTTCTCGTTGCATATGCAACTCTTCATTGGTCGATAATAACTCCTCATTAGAAGTAGCAAGTTCTTCAGTTCGCTCTTTTACTAATATTTCCAGATGATTTCGATATTTTTCCAGTTCTTTTTCTGATTTCTTACGTTCTGTTATATCAATCAAGTTACCTATTGATCCGATAATCTCACCCTCAGAATTTTTTACAGGAGCACCACTAACTAAAAAGTCTAAATATCTTCCATCTTTAGCTTTCATGGTTATTTCATACTGGCTAATAACTTGATTCGTTCTGGACTGATTTGCTTCTATGATCACTTTTTGACTATCAGGATCAATTAATTTTTTATAGCCTATTTCTCCAATTATTTCACTCTCAGGGTAACCCAATATCTCTGTAAATTTTTTATTTACATATAAAACTCTATCATCATTATCTACCATCATCACAATATCGTTCATATTCTCCATGAGCGTACGATATTTTTCTTCACTTTCTTTTAATTCTTTTTCTATCCTTTTTGCCTCAGTAATATCAACTGTTACGCCCCTGTATCCAACAGGCTTGTTATTACTATAAACAACCGTAGTATATATTCTAACAGGAAATCTTGTACCATCTTTTTTTACTGCAACATATTCTTCTCCCATAGAATCATTTCCTTCGAGTACTTGTTTTAAATTCTCGATAGCCTTTTGCTTTTGTTCCGGAATAATCAGATCCAGAACATTTATCCCATTTACTAAATCCTCATAAGTATATTGATGTATCTGCAAACCAACTTGATTTGTATAAGTGCAATTAGCCTTTAAATCAGTTTCCCATACGACAACAGGTAATAACTCTGCCATCTCTCGGTACTTTTCCTCACTTTCTTTTAATGCTTTTACTGTTTTTTTACGTTCTGTTACATCAACTACAAAGCCTTCGTAATATTTCACCTTCCCATCTATATCCCTTACAACACGTGCGTTTTCTCTGACTATTAATGTTTCACCGTTCTTTTTCAACCATTCCGTTTCATAATCTCTTACAAAGCCTTTTTGTTCAATTTCATGAATAAATTCTTCTCGTGATTTACTAATAAAAGCTTCATCATTGTTCAAATTTCTACCAGATAAATCCTGGATTGAATCAAACTCTAACATTTTTAAAAGAGCAGGATTTGCTTGTAAAATTTCTCCTGAAGCTGTTGTCTGATAAATTCCAACCTGAGCATTCTCAAATATTGCCCGGTATCTTAAATCACTATCAATTAAATCTCTTTTTGCCTTTTTACGCTCTGTTATATCAATTAAAGAAAACTGCAGAAAGATTTGATTACCCATTGCAAAAGATAATAAATAGACTTCCGCATCCCATTGTTCTCCATTGGGTCTTTGATGCAACCATTCAAATTTTACTGAGCCATGGGATTTGGATTTAGAAATAAAAAAATCCGCTTTCTTTTCTGATGCTTCTCCATCATATTGTATAGGTGCTGAAACATCTACTGGGGTTTTTCCAATTAGTTCATCCTTCGATTGATAACCATATAGTTTTACTGCTGCCTCATTTAAATCTATATACTTGTATTTAGTAGAGTCCATAATAACAATCGGTATATTTGAACTCTCAAATACTTTTTTTCTGAAAATCTCACTTTGTTTTAATGCGTCTTCCGCTTTAAGCCTCTTTTGATAATCATATTCAACCTTTTCTAAAGTCATTTTGTTAACTCTTAGAATCTGATAAGCAGCAACTCCCGAAAAAATAAGAGCCACAGAAGTATCCATTAAATAATCTACAAGTATTGCAAAATCAACATTAACATGTTCTTTTTGAAGTTGTATAAAAAAGATGAGTAAAAAAATATTTACAATTACATATACTAACACAACTCCTTTATTTTTATTAGCAAAAAGTGGAATAATATTAATAATGGCAAGAATAAAAACAACCGTATCAAGTCTTGTTAGTAAGTGATTTCCACTGGTAAACATTACAACCCAAACGCATAAATTGGTTATAATCATAAATAAAGATGTAGAAACCCTATAGAATCCTTTTATTAATATGATTAAACATAGATGAAAAATAACAAGTAATATTATTTCCGAAATTATAATCGGATAACTTAAAGTATTTGATCCGGTATTTAGTTGAATTAAAAGAGTAGATATTATTAGGATAAAAAGTGCAATTATAGCGGCTATACAAATATTAAAAAATACACGCACTCTTAACTTAAAAGAAAAAGAACTCTTATTGTAATATTTCAATATTTTTGGAAGCTTTATTTCAGATGATTTTAAACCTTCCTTTTTGTTACCTAAGTCCACCATATCTACTTAACCTTATCTTTAGTCTAACAAGTATTGATACTCTATTATTTTTCAACTGTCCTTAACAAACCCAAGGTTTTACTAATATACAAAATACTCTTCTATTTCGAGCTTAATATGATATCAAAATAAAAAAGGGCAATTATTTCTAAATACCCTAATAAAAGTAGATAAAATATTAAATACTTTTTTAGCTTAACTAAAAATATAAATTCAATCCACCTCCAACTATATGATAACTATCGGGTGTAACACCTATAGATGACTCCACTAAAAAGTGAACACTTTTTGATATTTTAATTTCAACACCAATAGGTACCCATACTAATACATCTAAATCGTTTACCTTTTCTCCTGATGAATTAATTCTGGTTCCAAAATTAAGATCAGAATCAACACCAGAATAAATAACGGCTTTACTTTTAACAGGAATATCAAACAAGAATGTTCCATCAACACCGTAATCGCCTGATTTATGTCCTCCAAAAGCAATTGACATGTGTTTTGCCAATGCAAATTCAATATCTCCGCCAAGATAGTAAGTATTTAATCTTCCTACACCAGCCTTAACCGAAACATCAATCCCTGATGTTAATCCATATCCGGCATGAGCATATAAAATGGCCCCATTAACACCACCATTCATATGAATGGCAGGCTCAACTCCTAATGCCATTACCCCCTTTTTTAAAGTCTGACCTGTGTTAAAAATTTGCGCATTACTATTTAATACAAAACCACTAATAATTAAAATTACAACTACTACTCTCTTCATAAATTACCTTGTTTATATGATAACAAAAAATAAAAAAGAATTAACACAGACAAATTATGCTAATTCTTTACTAAAAAATGTTATTCGTTATTTAATTTTTTGTTTTATTTCATCCCAGGTTTCATTGCTCATCTTTGAACCAATTACTTCAATTACTTTTCCTGCACAAGATGATCCTATTTCTCCGCATTTATCTAATGACATATGATTACATAATCCATAAAGAAATCCTGAGGCAAATAAATCTCCAGCACCAGTGGTATCAATTGGATTTGCTTTAATTGCATCTATCTTATAGGTAACTCCTTCACTTTTAACAAGAGATCCTTTACTTCCAACTTTAACTACAGCAATCTCACATTGCTCTGCAATTTCGTTTAATGCATCTTCTGGTTCTTTTCCAGTAAAAGCTTTAGCTTCTTCTTCGTTCGCAAAAATGATATCTACATTATTCTTAACATATTCTTTTAAAAACTCAAGATTATCCTCAACCACATTAAAACTGGCCATATCAATAGATATTTTTAATCCGTTTTCTTTAGCAAATTCTGCTGCTTTAAGCATTAGATTATGATTTAATGCTAAATATCCTTCTATGTGTAAGTACTTGTATCCCTTAAACTGATCAGAACTTAAATCATTTTCATTTAACTCAACTGCGGCTCCTAAAAATGTTCCGAAAGTACGTTCCGAGTCAGGAGAAATCAATGCCATTGCTCTTCCTGTATCTGTAGTACTTTTTAACAAGAAAGGCTCAATTCCGTGCGATTTCATATCATTACTAAAGAACTCTCCAAATGAATCTTCTCCTACTTTACCAATATATCCCGCTGCAGCTCCAAGGCTTGCCAAGCCATGAATAGTATTCGCAGCTGAACCTCCTGATGATTGTGACTTTTCAAATTTTTCAGTAGCACTATTAATTTTATCAGACAATTCCCGATCAACTAATTGCATACTTCCTTTTTGAATAGAAAACTTATCCAACGTAGAATCATCAGGCATTTTTGTCATGATATCAACCAAGGCATTCCCAATTCCAATTACTTTATCCATTTGTTTAATTTTTTAGTTTTTAACAGGATGTAAAAATATAAAAGATTCTTGAAAAGCTTATTAAATCATTAAGACAAAATTTTTTATTCATTTTTATCAAAATTAATTTGGTTTATCTTATAAACTACTTTATTTTTACAATATATTTAAAATATACAATTATGAAAACACAAGAAAATTCACTTAAACCAGAAGATAGTCTTCAGATTATCGAAAACATGATTAACCGCACCAAAGGAAACCTACACGATAGCAGCTTTTATTTCTTGCTATGGGGTTGGATCATCCTTTTAATTAACATCGGTCAAATCATATTAAAATACGTAAATTTTGAAAAGCCTTATTTCATTTGGTTGTTTATAATTCCAGGAATTATTGCCAGTGGAGTATATGGTGCTCGTCATGGAAAGAAAGCTAAAGCATCCACTCATTTAGACAAAATTAATTTTATGATTTGGATGGCTTTCCTGGTTTGCTATTTTACTCTTCTAATCTTTATGAAAGATTTAGATTATAAAATTGTTCCTCTAATATTCTTAATAGCTGGGAATGCAACATTTCTTACAGGCATAGTCATAAAATTTAAACCATTAATTTTCGGTGGAGTTGTTTTCTTAGCAGGCGTATTTGCATATTTTCTATTACCTGGCAATTATTTTGAGTATATATCTCCTATTGTTATTATTTTAGGATACTTAATTCCGGGATATCTGTTAAAATCTCAAAACAAAAAAAATGCTTAAGAAACTCGATCCATTATTACATTCTGAATTACGACTAGCTATTATGTCACTACTCGTTTCAGTAAATAAAGCCGAGTTTAAATATTTAAAAGAAAATACTGAAGCTACGGCAGGAAACTTAAGCGTTCAGATTACTAAGCTTGAAGAAGCCGGATATATTAAAGTAGAAAAAGGATTTAAGGGTAAAATGCCTCAAACTATTTGTACCATAACAAAAAAGGGTATTGAAGCTTTCGAACAATATGTGAATGATTTAAAAGGATATCTAAAATTATAAATGATCTTATTTTAAATAATAAAAGGGCTAAATGAATAATCTTCAAATAGCCCTTTTCTTTTTAGTTGTATTTTCTATAATAACTCGTTCAACTTATCCGTCACATTCTTTTCTATACGATTTAAAACTTCACTGGCATCGGCTTTTTGAAATTTATCGCCGGTAATACTTTCATAAAGTTCTACATAACGATCCGAAACCTGATTCACAAATTCTTCCGGCATTTCAGGTACTTGTTGTCCTTCTTCTCCCTGGAATCCTTTTTTCATTAACCACTCACGAACAAATTCTTTAGAAAGTTGCTTTTGATTTTCGCCTTTAGCAAATCTTTCTTCGTATCCTTCTTTATAGAAATATCTTGATGAGTCTGGCGTATGAATTTCATCAATCAGGTAAATTTGACCATCTTTTTTACCAAACTCATATTTAGTATCAACTAATATCAAACCCATTTCATCAGCTATCTCACTACCCCTTTTAAAAAGCTCAAGCGATATTCTTTCCAGCTCTTTATACTCTTCTTCTGAAACTAATCCTTGAGCAATAATTTCTTCTCTAGAAATATTTTCGTCGTGAGCTCCCTGTTCTGCTTTTGTGGTCGGAGTTAAAATTGGCTCTGCAAACCTTTGATGTTCTTTCATTCCATCAGGAATTGGAACACCACAAATACTTCTGTTTCCCTTTTTATATTCTCTCCACGAACTTCCTGTTAAATATCCTCTAACAATCATTTCAATTGGATAAGTATTAACGAAATGTCCGATGGTAACCATAGGATCTGGAACACTAATTTTCCAGTTAGGAACAATATCAGAAGTTGCATCTAAAAATTTATCTGCAATTTGATTTAAAACTTGTCCTTTAAATGGAATTCCTTTAGGTAAAACAACATCGAAAGCCGAAATACGGTCGCTTACAACCATAACCAGGTATTCATTGTTGATATTATAAACGTCGCGGACTTTTCCATTATAAACCCCTTTTTGTTTCGGGAAATTAAACTCTGTTTTTACAACTGCTTGTGCCATTTTTGCTTGTGATTTGTGTTTGTTATTTAATTTTTAGTATCGTCGGGTTTTAGTTTTTTATATGCATCCACAATATATTTTACCAAATGATGCCTTATAATATCACGCTCATCGAAGTTTACTACAGATATACCTTTTATTCCTTTTAATATTTTTAAAGCCTGTAATAAACCAGATTTACTCTGCGGTCTTAAATCGATTTGCGTTGTATCGCCATTAACAATAAATTTTGCATTCTTACCCATACGTGTAAGAAACATTTTTAACTGGTTAATTGTTGTGTTTTGGGCCTCATCTAAAATAACAAATGCGTTATCGAGTGTTCTACCACGCATATAAGCTAAAGGTGCTATTTCAATAATTCCATCTTCAATTAACTCGGCCAGTTTACGTGGATGAATCATATCCATTAAAGCATCGTAGAGCGGACGCAAGTATGGATCTAACTTCTCTTTTAAATCGCCAGGTAAAAAACCAAGGCTTTCGCCAGCCTCAACAGCCGGACGAGTTAAAATAATTCTTTTTACTTCTTTATTTTTAAATGCTCTAACCGCTAAAGCTATTGCCGTGTATGTTTTTCCTGAACCGGCAGGACCAATGGCAAAAAGTAAATCGTTGGTATCATATTCATCAACCAATTTTTGTTGATTTATAGTTCTTGCTTTAATAGGTCTCCCACTGTTACCATAAACCAAAGCATCATCACTTTGTTCTTTACGTTTTAGCATGGCAACACCATCGCCTTTTATGAGCGATTTAAACTCATTATCTTCTAGCTTTTTAAATTTTAAAAAATATTCAATTATTAACTGAAGTTTTTCTTCGAACTCATTAATAAGTGGCTCCTCTCCTTTCACTTTTATTTCATCGCCACGCGCTACAATTTTAAGTTTTGGGAAAGAGTTTTTTAAAATATCAAGACGGCTATTTTTAGCACCATAAATATTTATTGGATCAATTCCCTCTAAAAAGATAACTTTTTCTATCATAAACCTCCTATAAAACTAATTGTATTTTACTATATATCAGACAACAAAGTTAAGCCATGATCTTTAAGAATCATCGAAAATAGTAAAAAATATTTCAGCCTAAATCTATTTAAAATGTTAGTTACAACAAAGTTTTAAACATATTTGGATAAATAGCTCATATTTTATAAATATTAAATTGATCTTAGCATTAAAATCTGCAATAAACCTTTAAATTTGTATCTTTAAAATTGAGATCATTAAAAATGATTACGATTTATATATGCCAATAATTACCTTAACAACTGACTGGAACAAAAACGATTATTATGTAGGTGCTGTTAAAGGCAGCATTTACAGTAGTTGTATTGATGCAAAAGTTGTTGATATTACGCATGAAATAAAAGCATTTAATATTTACCAGGCTGCTTTTATCTTAAAAAATTGTTACCAGTTTTATCCCAAAGGGAGTGTTCATATTATTGGTGTAAAATCAGAAGCTTATAAAGAACAAAAGCACCTTATTGCCGAAATCAACGGTCAATATTTTATAGGAACAGACAATGGTATTTTTAGTTTACTTTTTAAAGACGATGCTCCGGTAAAATACATAGAAATTACTGGTTTTAAAAACAGTAGCTTTCCCGAATTGGATATTTTCACCAAAATAGCCTGCAAACTCATTAAACAGGAAAAACCAGAACCCTTAGGGGTTGAACATACTGAAATTGTACGCAGAGTTCCTTTAAGAGCAACTATTGACGAATCTGTTATATCAGGAAGTGTTGTTTATATCGATTCGTTCCAAAATGCGATTACGAATGTTTCGAAAGATTTATTTAACAGAATTGGTAATGATCGTACCTTTAAAATATTTGTACAAAGCAATCATTATGTCATTTCAAAGATTAATAAAACATACCAGGAAACATCGGTTGGAGAAATACTTGCTATTTTCAACTCTTTAAATTTATTAGAGATCGCAATTAATGGAGGTAATGCAGCCGAATTACTTAACCTAAACACAAATTCGTCTATAAGAATTAAATTTCAATAGAAAATTGGCTATTGGAAATTATAATATAAAAACAACAATCAAAATATGAATAGCTAATGACAAAAAGTCAAAAGCGAATATCAATATCACATGAAAAAAGAACTGGAAGCATTCGATCGTTTATTAGAAATAATGGATGAGCTACGAGAAAAATGTCCTTGGGATAAGAAGCAAACCTTAGAAAGTTTAAGGACTTTAACCATTGAAGAAACATATGAACTTGCCGATGCCATCATTCAGAAAGATTTGAATGAACTTAAAAAGGAACTGGGTGATTTGTTATTACATATTGTTTTTTATGCTAAAATTGGATCAGAAAAGAGTGCTTTCGATATTACCGATGTTATAAATGGAATAAACGACAAGTTAGTTCATCGACACCCACATGTATTTGGCGATGTAAAAGTTCAAGATTTTAAAGAAGTTGAAGAAAATTGGGAACAAATTAAACTTAAAGAAAAAGATCGTAAAAAAGCAGTTTTGTCGGGCGTTCCGGAATCGTTACCTGCTTTAGTAAAAGCCAACAGAGTGCAACAAAAAGTTCGCGGCGTTGGATTCGATTGGGATGAACGAAGTCAGATTTGGGATAAGGTTAGAGAAGAACTTGGCGAATTGCAAGAAGAAGTTAAATCGAATGACCCAGATAAAATAGAGGCTGAATTTGGTGATTTATTGTTCAGTATGATTAATGCTGCACGACTTTATGAAATTGATCCTGAAACAGCCCTTGAAAGAACAAACAAAAAATTTATAAAACGATTTAATTACCTCGAAGAACAAACATTAAAAAAGGGGATCTCATTAAAAAGCATGTCGCTAGACGAAATGAATGTAATTTGGGAAGCTGCAAAAAAATTTGACGAATATTAAAAAATATTCTAAAATTTTATAGTTTATTCTGAAACATTTAATTTTAAGTAACGTTTTACCATAAAACAACTTACTTTAAGATAATGTACAAGAATTATACGCGAGAGGAACTTATTCATAAGATGAATAAGCTGGAGAAGGAGAATAAAATTTTAAAAAAATCTCTTTCTGATGGAGATTTTTTTAAAATTTTAGATGCTATTCCTGTACCCATTTTCTTTAAAAATATTGAGGGAAGATACATTTTTTGCAATCAAGCATTTGCTGATTATGATAATATTCCAAGAGAAAAAATTATTGGAGCCAGTACGTATGATCTATTTCCATTCGAACAGGCTAAACAGTACGAAGAAGATGATAAAGAGCTATTTGTAAGCAAAGGCAGTACAACATTTCCACATTCAGCTATCATCAATGGTAAGAATCGGCATTTCCTGGTATATCGCTCTTATATAGATAAAAAAAACTTAGAACAAGATGGTGTTATCGGTGTAATTATAGATCTTACTGATAAAAAATCGATTGAATCCAGGTTATTTGAAAGTGAATCAAGATATAAGACCCTTTTTGAAAATGCACAAATTGGAATATATCAAACCTCTGTTGAAGGAAACATTTTAGAAGCCAATCCGGCCATTATTAAAATGCTTGAGTTTGATTCTTTTGAAGATTTGCAGAAACGAAATCTTGAAACAGAGAAGGTATACGTACAATCCATGCGTTCAAAATTCAAGAGTTTAATTGAAAAGGACGGGTTTGTAAAAGACCTTGAATCCATCTGGAAAACCAAATACAATGAGTTGATTATTGTTAAAGAAACTGCACGAGCAATATATAATACAGAAGGTCGAATAACTCATTATGAGGGTTTTGTTGAAAATATTACAGAACGTAAAATTGCAGAAAGCAAGCTAAAAGAAAACGAAAAATTCTTCAGGAATATCTCAGAAAATATGCTTGAAATGATCAGCCTTGCTGATGCTGATGGAACTTTTAAATACGTTAGCGAATCTCACTTTAAGTATTTACAATATAAACCAGAAGACCTAATCGGCAAAAATATATTTGAATTAATGCATCCTGATGATTTACAAAGAATACAGGCAGTTTTTAAAGAAATGCTTGATAAAAAAATCTCAGGGCAAGATGAATTAAGATATAAAAAAGCGGATGGTTCGTACCTTTGGATAGAAGTTTCTGGTAAATTCATTTTAAATCAGGATGGAGAAATTGAATCGGTTGTATTTGTGAGTCGTGATATTGAAGAAAGGAGAAAATCACGACAAAATTTAAAATTCTTATCAAATACAGCACTAACATTCTTAGGGCTTACTGTTGAACATGATATCTTTAATTTCATTGGCAAACAGTTACACCGACATTTACCTAATTGCTTAGTTCTTGTAACTCAATATTACAAGGAATCCAATCAACTTGAGCTCAAAAATCTTTTTGGCTTTGATAGTATCATTGAAAAGATTTTAAAATTTATTGGCAAGCATCCTGTTGGTTTGAAAATGAGTCTTGATCTTAAAGAATTAGATTTTCACAATGGTAAACTGAATAAGATAGAAATTAAAAAATTCAGGAATTATATTGATAAGATTCCTCCTCTTCTATTCGATCAATTAGTTAAATTAATCAACATTAATGACTTTTATTATATAGGTTTAACTATTGAAAATACCTTATATGGTAATATAGGAATCATTCCATTAAACAACTCGGTTATTGAAGACTTCAAAACCATTGAAACCTTTGTTTATCAAGCCTCTATTACTTTATACCGACAAGAAATTGAGAAACAATTAGAAGAAGCTAAAGAACTTGCCATTAAGGCCGATAAACTTAAGTCGGAGTTTTTAGCCAATATGTCGCATGAAATCCGAACTCCAATGAATGGAATATTAGGATTTGCCCAGCTTCTATCTAAAAAAGAATATGATGATGATTACACTAAAAAATATCTTAATATAATTCATAATAACAGTAAGCTATTACTTAACTTAATTAATGATATTATTGATATTTCAAAGATTGAGGCAGAACAGCTTATTATTAAAAATACTGAAGTATGTATTCATGATATTTGCAATGATATCTATACTACCTTTTCATCGCAGCTAAATAATAATACAAACAAGGAAGTACAGTTAAGATTTGCAGAAAATAAAGAATGTAAAAAGACTGTACTTACTGACAAAAACAGGTTACATCAAATTCTTGTCAATTTAATTGGTAATGCTGTAAAATTTACACACCATGGATTTATTGAGTTTGGATACCATATTCAAAAAAACAAAGAATTTATTGAGTTCTATGTAAAAGATACTGGCATAGGTATTTCTGAAGAACATCAAAAAATAATTTTTGATCGGTTTAAACAAGCAGATAGTACTTCGACTCGTAAATATGGAGGAACAGGACTTGGACTTGCTATTTCAAAACAATTAACTGAGCTAATGGGTGGAAAAATCTGGTTAGAATCTGAAATTAATAAAGGTTCGGAATTTAAATTTATCATTCCATATCAACCTGTAAAATCGAAACCTATCATAGAAGAAGCTGTTCTAAGTACAAAAGAACTTAACACTAAAACCATCTTAATTGTTGAAGATGACTACACTAGTTTTCTGTTCCTTGAAACTATATTAAACTTACAAGGAGCAAAAGTTTTACATGCTCATTCGGCGTCGGCATGTTTTGAGATATTACATCTACATCCTAAAATTGATCTTATTTTAATGGATATTCAACTTCCTAAAATGAATGGTTACGAAGCCACTAAATTAATACGAAAAGAATATAAAGAAATTCCAATAATAGCTCAAACAGCCAATGCTATGGAAGGAGATCGAGAAAAAGCTTTGGAGGCTGGATGTAATGATTATATCACTAAGCCTATTAATCAAATGGAATTAATCGATAAAATACAATCTTTAATATAAATATTTATTTAATAAAAAATCCGCTGAACAGCGGATTTTATTTTTTATTCTTTATTCTCTTTTTTGGATTCTGATGGTTCCTTGTCCTTTTTAGTTTCATCAGCCTGTTCTGTTTCTTCTTCCTCGAAATTTAGCATCTCGAATTTATGAAGTATATTATACCAGTTAATTACTTTCTTAATATCTGAAACATAAACTCTATCTCTATCATAATCAGGTAAAGCATCTGCAAAGTATTTTTTTAATTCATCGGCAGAAGATTTGTGATTAATTGCTGCTTCCCCATTTTCCTTATCAAAAATCGCTTTAAAAACATCTTTCAAAGGCACATCCTCTGTGTCAGTAAAAATGGCTATATCTTCTAAGGCACTAATTTTAGCTGTAGCACTAGCGTTCATTCTCTTTTGATCTTCAAGCGACTCAACTATAATACCTGTTCTACCTTGCGAGATGAATTTAAATAATCCACCATGGCCTGAAATTGATAAAATATCTTTTAACATAAACTCTGGTTTTTATTTTTTATGAATTGCAAAAATACAATTCCATTCAATATTCAAAAATAGTTTTATAAAATAATACCTAAAAAGATAATATTAAATTTTATTTCTTAAAAAACACCCGATATAAATTAGCAAAACCTATGGCAAATATAAATCCTGCAAAAAAATGAAGAACTTCTAAATCAATTTTCTTAAGATAATCATCTCCTAAATAATGAACTAATAATGCAAGCGCAATAAGCACAATAGACAATATTACATTTGCTCTCTTATTTAACTTATTAAACATATATTCTTAAAATTTTTATTATTTAATACCTCGTTCTTTTTTAATCTTTTCATAAGCTTCGTTCACCTTTTGGAATTTTTCTTTTGCTTGTTTCTGAAAATCCTCTCCTAAATGACTTACTTTATCCGGATGAAATTTAACTGCCATTTTGCGATATGCTTTCTTAATTTCGTCTTCGCTGGCATTTCTATCTATTTCTAATATCTTATAAGCAGAATCCACATCCTCGACAAACATTGACTTAATTGATTCAAAATCTCTCGAGTTTATTCCAATATATCCGGCAATTGAAGCAATGGTATTTAACTCTGATATATCAACCTGTCCATCTGCCTTAGCAACACCAAATAATATATGAAGCAACTGCAATCGTGAGGAGTAATCCAGATGCTGTTTTACTTGCATTCCAACCGACTGAACAGGAATATTTTGATTCAAAATATCGCGAAGCATCTGGAGTGCCTCCCCTGCAGAATCTTCCCCAAATTGCTGAATGAAATATTTTTTTACGTAGTTTAATTCCGATTTAAGAACACGACCGTCGGCTTTCATAACTGCAGCCACCAACACTAAAAGTGTCATTGCAAAACTCCCTGTTGTGGTATTAGTATGTCCTTTTGTTCTTTCAAATTCCGGGGTTTCTAATAATGAGCCTAAAGTAAAGCCAATGATTCCACCAATAGGTCCTAAAAATGCCCATCCTAATCCTCCTGCTATCCATTTCCCGAATTTTCCCATTCTATTTAATCGTATTTAAAATTTTATGATGTATTTGTAATATCTGTGGTAATACCATTTCTTTTCCAGAATTGTAAATTGTGAAATCTGCAAGATTCATTCGTTCTTTATCACTTAACTGATTTTTCATCCTTCTTTTCACATCATCACCACTAACATGATCTCTTTTTTTTACTCTATCCATTCTTATTAACTCATCGGCATGCACATTTATTGTAAAATCCATCTCTTTATGAGCATTGCTTTCGAATAAGATAGCTGCTTCTTCAATAACATACTTAGCACTCTGTTGCTGTTTTATCCAGGTATAAAAATATTGATGTACTTTAGGATGAATTATTGAATTAATAGTTTTAAGAGCTTCCTGATCGTTAAAAATAATTGTAGCCAATTTTGCCCTATCGACCCCTTTCGATGCGTATATGTCACCAAAGTAGTTTTTTATTTGCTGAATTACCTCTGGGTCTTTATTTAAGATTTCTTTGGCTTCGAAATCTGCATTAAAAACCGGGATTCCTAACCGAATAAACACTTGACTAACCAAGCTTTTACCACTTCCGATACCTCCTGTTAATCCAACCTTAATCATTGTTCTTTTCTATAATATATTCAACAGTTTTAGGATTATATCTTAAGGACTGAATATAATCAGGTTGATTTATAATTGAAACATTCAATTTATTCTCGTGTTGTTCTGTTTCTTTATAATTTACAACAGCCTCAAAAAGTTGTGGTAAAACTTTCTCATAATCGCTTAAAGCAACAAAATAGGTCACTGTAATTTCCTTTGGAAAAGTTCTTAATATCAATGAGTCAGGAACATTGATAACATTTAGCTTAATTTGCTGAGAAGCCTCTGTAAATTTTTCAACCTGAATATTTACACCTACTTCATTGTCTGAAAAGTTTACATTATCCATTTTAGTTAACTTCACTTCATCATGATATGTTACACTAAGATCTAACAAATCAAGTTGCTTTGTAAACACATAATCAATGGTATCAATTATTGGATTAGCTCCAGAAACTGTAATACTATCTGGTTCAAATTGAATATCTCCACGAATCATATATTGTGTTGCAGGAACTACATTTAAATGTGAAACTACCGGAACTTTCTTGAAAATTCGATCTGCAAACTCGAAGAAAAGCGTATCAGGTTTTATAGCCACAACTTCAAGTTCTGAGCTTATCTGATCTTCAATATCTTTATTTAACAATCGGGTTAATGAAAAGAATTTAGCATAACTTGACTGAGAATGCATTCTTAACGTTAACGAATTAACATTGATTGAAAATGGCAAAAATTTATTGCTTATTTTATATTCCAATAATTTATACCCATGGCCACGAACTCTTAATTCAAAATGATTCGGCAGTTCGTTAGCTAAGATTTTTTCCTTTGGAAAATTCGTATAACGAACCGGTAATGAAATTTCTGTTACATATTCTTCTTCCAATTGATTAAGAAACCAAAAAATGGTTGACAGAACTACAAAAAATAAAAAGACGATAAGTCTTCTATCTGCTTTTATATTTTTTCTATCAAGAAACTTTTTAATATTATCTTCAATATTCTTTGTTACCACGACTAAAAACAAAAAAAAGCGTTTAATACAAAATAGGATTAAACGCTTTCAATTAATGACTTATTCTATTTTGCAGTACTAATATCGGAAGAATCTTTTAAAATAGCACTTTTATCTATTTTTAATTTCACATTATCGTCAACTTCTACAATAATATGATTATCTTTTATTGCATTTACTTTTCCGTAAATACCGCCTGTAGTTATAACTTTGTCTCCTTTTTGAAGAGCTTCTCTGTATTTTCTTAAATCTTTCTGACGTTTCATCTGAGGACGAATCATAAAGAAATAAAATACAACAATGATTAATAATAATGGTAAAAATGATGCAAAAGGATTTTGTCCTTCTGTTGGTTGTGTCATTAATAACACGTACAATAAATTGTTCATACCTTTTTGTTATTTAAGATTTATAATTATTTACTAATACATTCGCTTTAATTGTTAGCGTTTTTTCTTTGATTTGTGTATTAAGCTTCAAAACTACACTTTTATATTGTAATCCCCGCTTTCCTTCACTATTAAATACTACTTCTATTTTTCCATTTTGTCCAGGAGATATTGGTTCTTTACTAAACTCAGGAACCGTACATCCACAAGTTGAAAAAGCATCATAGATAATTAAATCGGATGTCCCGGTATTTTTAAACCGAAAAGTAAAAGCTGTTTTTTCGCCTTGTATCAATGTTCCAAAATCATGATATGTAGTATCAAACTTAATTTGAGGATAACCAGTATTTTCTGTAGTTAATTTATTTGAATTTTGTTTTACATCTTTATTTGAACACGATAGTATAATGAAAGCATTCAGTATAACTAATATTATAATTATTATTTCTCTTTTAATTTTCATCATTACTATATGCTGATTTTATAAAATTAAATACTTGTTGATAACCCTTACATAGTTTCACCTATTAGGCCTCTTCCCACCTTTTTAATTTTTCCTTCTTTCTTAAGATGATCAACAATTTTATCTAATATTCCATTAATAAAAACATTACTCTTTTGTGTACTGTAATATTTTGCAATTTCGATGTACTCATCCAGACTTACTTTAATTGGAATCTCATTAAATTCTACCAACTCGGTAACTGCTAAACTCATAACTACCACATCCATAAATGCAACGCGCTCTACATCCCAGTTTTTAATAAAACCAGAAATCAAATCTTCATTTTCTTTATGATTTAAAATTGATTTTCGGAACAATCGTTTTACAAAATCTCTATCTTCTTCGTTTTTAAAAAGAGGCATAAGCTCAACGGTTTCGTCACTTGATGCTTTAAAAGCTCTTAATGATTTCAGAATCATCCCAATCACAAACTCTATATCATCATTCCAATAAATACTTTGTTCTTCAAGATTTTGATACAAGGGTTCAAAATCGGTTAAGATTTTTGCAAAAATATCGGATATAAATTTCTTATCTTCATTAAACCCACGAACATCCGAAGTCATATATTTATGATATATTTCTGAATCACGAATTACATTATACAAACTTTTAATTAATTCAGGATAATTAACCCAACTTAGTTTCTGATCATTTAAATATTTATTTAAATCATCGTTCTTCTTAAGTAATTTCACCAACTTATTATCAATAAATTTTGTATTTGGATTTAAATCCTCCTGGGTTGGCATACGTTTATTTTTAGCTAAATCAATTCTTGATTCGGCATAATCAACAACGTCCAATACAAGTAAAATTAAATAATGATATAAATCGTATGATTTTTGAATACTAAAGAATAGATCTTTCTCCGCCTGATTTATCGTTTGCCCACTTGACTTTAAATAAGCATAGCAGATATGAAGTGTTTTGATACGTAATAACCTTCTGCTTACCATGTTATAAGAACCCTTTAATGTTTATTGTTTAGATTTAAAGCCTGCAAAGTAAATGATTTTTTGCTTTGAATAATACAATTTAGTAAAATATTTAATTCGAGCCTCTAATTATTATTTAATTTGCTTCTAAAATCCTTAAAATTATATCACTTGTTAAAATCTTGTTGATATACTTCCTTTAAAAAAAAAAGGTTTTTTGATGAAATATTAAATATTTTTTTACTTTTGAGTGTTGATAATTTTAAAACAACTAAATAATTTTATGATGGACGGATACGACAAAAATGAAGAATTAGAGAAAACTGGTGAAAATACACGTGAAGAAATTTTCTCTAAAGTTGTGAGAGCAGGGAAAAGAACTTATTTTTTAGATGTTAAGGCAACTAGAAGAAATGACTATTACTTAACCATCACTGAAAGTAAGAAGAGATTTAACCGTGACGGAAGACATTATTTTGAAAAACACAAAATTTTCTTATACAAAGAAGATTTTGAAAAATTCACAGACAACCTACAAGAAGTTATTGACTATATTAAAGCCAATGCTCCTGAACAAGAACCTTTAGAAAGAGCTGAAGTTGAAGTAGGTACTGAAGTTGTTGCTGAAGTTTCTGCAGAATTAGAAACTGCAAAAACAGAAGGATACTCTTCGGATGTTGAATTCGATGACCTGGGAAGTTCTAATGAATAAAAAAATAAAAAGCTGTCGTTAAGGCAGCTTTTTTCTTTTTAAGAATATAATTTATTCATACTTTTTCATCTTTTCTTCGATAGTAACCTTACTATCTTTCCTGTTTTGTATTTTAATATACACCATCAGTTCATCGGCTCCTTCACTAAAACATTTAGCCTGAACTTTCTCAACAAGACTTATAACTTCATCATATGGTCCTTCAATGGATGTCTCAAAAGGACAAACCTGGTATTTTAGTCCCGATTCTTGAATAACCTTAATAGCATCATCAACCAAATCATAAGCTCCTTTTGTCTTTGATTGAGGCAAAACTTGCAAGGCAATATTTACGTAGTTTTTCATTTCTTATATTTTCTTTTTCTTAAAATATCCTTTAATTTCTTCTTTTGTTAACATCTTTACATTCGTCACTAAAAATTTATCATGAAGAAATCCTCCATAATTATTTGCTTCTTTTATAGCACTTTCAATAACCTGATTAATCGGTATATCAATTGGAATTAATGCTAAAACAGTAAAATAGTTATCAGTAAAACTAATTTTTTCGACAACAGACTTTTGATTCGTAAATACATGTCCAAACTCAGAATTAACCATTTTCATTTGAACCTCTGAAAAACAATCACCTGATATTAATTTACACACAATAAAATACCTCAATTTCTCATGCTTCCCTCCTAATCCTGTTGATATAAATACTTGCTGTTCATCGAGCAAATGTGTTTCTAAACTAATCCGGCTATGCTGTAAAGCTAATGTAGCCCATGAATCTAAAGTTTCATCTTCTGATGCTTTAAATCGTTCTATGATTCTGTATGCTTGAGGATTTTCAGATAATGATAAATTTGCTAAGATTCTTTTTTTATCTTCCGTACTGATAGCTTCATATAGGTTCTTCTCCATATTTGTTACATTACTTTTATCACCACCCTCTTTCATTAATTCATTGACCAGTTCGAAGAAATCCAACTGCAACTCAATATCAATTTGCTCTTCAAGAATATTATACTTGCCATCTGTATGAGCCAGCATTTTTTTTAACTCATTATATATATTATCCTGCTCCATATATTTTTATATTGACATACAAACTTAAAACTTTTATTGTATAGATAATACCAAAACAAAAGCTTTTACTTCTTTGTTAAAATACCTAAATGATGGTATTGGAAGTATTCATTAATAAAATTACTTTTGAATCGATTTCCAGAATAGCAGATTAGGAAGACTTAAAGGATGAAATTATCACAACTAAAAGATAATGAAGTAGGTTACATAACCAAGATTCGTGGTCGTGGTGCGTTTCGTAAACGCATTACCGAAATGGGTTTTGTAAAAGGGAAAAAAGTAACGGTAGTAAAAAATGCTCCATTAAAAGATCCGGTTGAATATAACATCATGGGGTATGAGGTTTCTTTAAGAAAAAGTGAAGCTTCGCTAATTGAACTTATAACTAAAGAAGAAGCCAAAGATCTTGATATTGTAGAATTTAATGGTGTTATTACAGAAGAAATTTTAAAAACATCGGCTAAAAAGAAAGGTAAAGAGATACATGTAGCATTTGTTGGAAATCCTAATTGTGGAAAAACTTCTCTTTTTAATTTTGCTTCAAAATCGAAAGAACATGTAGGTAATTATAGTGGTGTAACTGTTGATTCGAAAAGTGCTGAATTTAAAATTAATGATTATACTTTCAATATAACTGATCTGCCTGGAACTTACTCTTTATCTGCCTATTCTCCCGAAGAACTTTATGTTCGTAAATATATTTTTGGTGAAGTCCCTGATGTAGTTATCAATGTGGTTGATGCTTCAAACCTGGAAAGAAACCTTTACCTTACTACTCAACTTATCGATATGGATATTAAAGTAATAATTGCTTTAAACATGTACGATGAGCTGCGAAAAAAAGGCGACGAATTTGATTTCGAGTCTTTAGGAAAAATGATAGGTATTCCGATAGTACCAACCATTGGGTCTAAAGGATTTGGGATTAAAGATTTGTTTAAGAAGGTTATAAAAGTATATGAAGATAAAGACCCAACAGTACGTCATATACATATTAATTACGGTAAAGATGTAGAAAAATCAATTCGCAAAATCCAAAACGAAATATGGGAGAATAAACGATTAACAGATATTGTATCATCTCGATTTTATGCTATTAAACTTTTAGAAAAAGATAAATCGGCCAATTTTACTTTATCAAAATGGGGAAATTATGAAACCATTAAAGAGGTAGCCGAAAGAGAAATCAAAAATCTAGAATCGTTAATCAACGAAGATAGCGAAACAATTATCACGGATGCTAAATATGGTTTTATTGCCGGCGCATTAAAAGAAACATATAAAGGAAATATAAATACCCGACGAAGAAAAACTGAAAAGATTGACAAATTTCTTACCCATAAATGGCTCGGCTTCCCTTTCTTTATTTTCTTTTTATGGTTTATGTTTCAATCGACTTTTTATTTAGGTCAATACCCCATGGAATGGATTGATTCTTTAGTAAATATCCTTGGAACATCTATTAATAATATCATGCTTGATGGCCCATTAAAAGACTTATTAGTTAACGGAGTTATTGGTGGCGTTGGTGGTGTTATTGTTTTTTTGCCTAACATCTTAATTCTTTTCTTTTTTATTTCTTTAATGGAAGATACGGGATATATGGCACGAGCTGCTTTCATAATGGATCGAATTATGCACAAAATTGGATTGCATGGACGTTCGTTTATTCCTTTAATTATGGGATTCGGTTGTAATGTGCCAGCTATAATGGCTACTCGTACTATTGAAAACAGGCAAAACAGGATATTGACCATGTTAATCAATCCTTTTATGTCGTGCAGTGCTCGATTGCCTGTATATGTGCTCATTATTTCTGCTTTTTTTATTAAACGCCCAGGACTTGTTTTATTTTCTATCTATATCATTGGAGTTGTAGTAGCAGCTATCGTTGCTATTATTTTTAAGAAAACCATATTTAAATCGAAAGAAATTCCATTTGTTATGGAATTACCACCATACCGGGTTCCAACATTAAGAAACTTAACTCGACATATGTGGTTTAAAGGAGCTCAATATTTACAAAAAATGGGTGGAGTAATTCTTGTAGCATCCATTCTCATTTGGGCCTTAGGATATTATCCTAAAAATGTAGAATACTCTATAAGTTACGATCAGGAAATTGCTAAAATAGCACAATTGAATAAACCCAACAAAACAGAAAGCATCCATCAATTATTAGCAGAAAAGAAATCAGAACATCAAGCTAAATCATACATTGGACGAATAGGTAAGTTTATTGAACCTGTTATGAAACCGCTTGGCTTTGACTGGAAAATGAGTGTAAGTATCTTATCAGGAGTGGCAGCGAAAGAGATAGTTGTAAGCACCATGGGAGTCTTATATCAGATAGAAGACGATAATACGAATACACTAGTAAATCGTTTGCAAAAAGAAAAAGATAAAGAAGGAAATCCAATTTTCACTCCTCTTGTAGCATATGGTTTTCTAATTTTTATTTTACTCTATTTTCCTTGTGTAGCATCGATTGCAGCAATAAGTAAAGAATCAGGGCATTGGAAATGGGCTGTTTTTACTATGTTTTATACAACATTTTTAGCCTGGTTTGTGTCTTTATTAATACACCAGGTTGGATCATTATTTATATAGAATAACATGCAAGAAATAATTGTCATATTACTCATCATCATTTCAGTGGCATATACTATTTATAGTTTTGTTCATATTTTTATAAAACAAACTAAAAATTCATGTGGTTGTTCTTCTTGCCATGTACATTCTGATGTTCAGGAAATAAAATCTTTGATAAAGAAAAATTCACTTTAACATTAATTCACATTAATCAGTTTTGAAAAAATGATTTAATGTTTAATTTTAAGCTCTTATTAAACATTACAAAATCATGGATTATTTATTATTAGCGGTTGCGCTTGTATTAATTATTTTTGGACTACTTGGTTGTATTTTACCAGTAATACCAGGACCACCTTTAAGTTTTTTGGGAATTCTAGCATTGCATTACACTAAATTTGGTGAAGGTGAATACTCTACAAACTTTTTAATCATGTTGGCTGTAATTGCAACTATTGTAACAATTCTCGATTATATTGTTCCTATTTGGGGGACTAAAAAATTTGGCGGAACCAAAGCAGGCACCTGGGGAGCTACTATTGGATTAATTGTAGGTTTGTTTTTTTCACCATTTAGTGCTTTCCTTAGCATATTACTAGGACCATTTATTGGAGCTATTGTTGGAGAATCTATTGCAGGAAGTGACACTAAACATGCCCTCAAAGCAGGTTTTGGAGCATTTCTTGGATTTTTAGGTGGTGTATTTATTAAACTTGCAGCATCAATCTATATTACTTATCATTTTATTAAAGGAGTTTTTTAGTTTGAAAAAAGTATCTATTCTAATATTATTTCTACTTGCTATTGTTCTTAACGACATTAAAGCAAATGAGAACATTGAAATTACTGTATTAACCTGTTCGAGTGGTAAAGAAACTTTTTCGGCCTGGGGGCACACTGCAATTCGGGTTGTAGATAAAACTGCAAAAATTGATAAGGTTTATAATTTTGGTTTATTTGATTTTAACGATCCTAATTTTTATATAAAATTTATAAAAGGTAGATTACTCTATAAACTTGGTGTTCATAACACCTATCGTTTTTATAGTGCCTACGAAAAAGAAAACAGGCAAATTATTGAACAAAAGTTAAATATTACTGAAGAAGAAAAAATAAAAATTATTGAACGGCTCGAATATTTGAATCTACCTGAAAATAGGTATTACTTATATCGTTTCTCTGGGAAAAACTGTACGACCGAAATACAAAATATCATTTTTGAAAATGTTAACTCAAACTACAAAAACAAACCAACCAATAAAACCGTTCGATTACAATTAAATGAGTTTTTACATGGTAGAAAATGGTTAAGGTTTAGCATGAGTCTTATCATGGGGTATCAGATTGACCGAACAATTGATTTAACCCAAAGCATGTTTTTACCGGATTATTTATGCCGCGAATTAAGGAATATTAAAGTTGGATCGGAAAGTATCATTGAAAAAGAAACCATTTACAATCAGGTTGTTGATCCATATAAATCGAATTACCCTACATGGGCAAATCCTATTTATACTTTTCTTTTATTATTCATTATTATTCTTACAATTAAATCTAAAGCAATCCAGAATACCATCCTAACCATTACTGGATTAACAGGTTTGCTTATATTATTAGTAAGTTTAATAACAGAACATACCGAACTGCAGTACAATTTAAATATCCTCTGGTTAAATCCCATTTACTTAATTCTTGCATTTAAACTAAGCAGATATCCAAATCTGAAAAAGTATCTTGTATACATTACACAATCCCTTATCTTTGTTATGATACTCATTTGGATTTTTAAAATTCAGTACTTTGAATGGACTTATTTACCAATAATTTTTATCTTGTCCTTAATTAATTTAAGGATCATTAAAAAATTACGTTTAATTAGTTAAATATAACTTATCATGAAAGATTTTAGCCACAATATTATTGTACCCATTAACTTTTCTGAAGATAGCAATAATTCAATTGAAGAAGCTGTATTTTTAGCTAATAAACTGAATAGCAAAATACATCTAATTAATATCATTGAAATTACAGATTGGTGGAATAATCTGATCCTTAGCAAGGATGTTAAGAATAAACTTCTTTCCCTATCGGAAGAAAAATTACAAAATATTGCATCTAAGTATCAAGATGTAGTATTTGAAACGAAAGTTTTATTTGGAAGAATACATGAACAAATTTTAAGTTATTCAGAATCTGTGCATGCAGGCCTTATTGTATTATGCGACAAACATAGAAAAGATAAAGAAAATAAAATCTTAGGATCTATTGTTACGCATGTCATTACTGAATCTAAAATTCCGGTCATAACCATTAAAGATAAAATTGACTCAGCTATTACAAATATTGTGGTACCTATTGATTTATCAGATGATACTGATACACAAATAAGATCAGCCATTGCCTTTAATAAAGATTGTGATGCCACCTTACATTTTGTATCTGTGTTATTCCAGTCATATCGAAATAAAAACAGAAGAATTAGATCCAAAGCCAAACATTTAGAACGAAAATTAAATGACCTAGGTATTAAATATACTATGAATCTAGTCAAGAAAAAGAAAGCTTATGCTTACCAGGATATTCTTGATTTTTCTGAGAAAAACAATGCTGATTTAATTATTATTATGACCCATAAGGAAAGATATAATTTCGATAATTATATTGGCGCTTTTGCTCATCGTATTATTAATTATTCAAAAGTACCAATCATGACCATTACATCGCAAGCAGCCAATGCTGAATCGGGAAGTTTTATCAATCCTATGATTGATCCCTTAGGGCTATTTGAAAAATCTAATGAATAAAAAAAGGGTATCTTTTCAGAAGATACCCTTTGATTTTATATAAAGCTTTAATTAAGCTCCTAATGTAGCAACCATCACTGCTTTAATAGAGTGTAGTCTATTTTCTGCTTCGTCGAATACGATTGAATGTGCTGATTCAAAAACTTCTTCAGTTACTTCCATTTCGCCTTTAGCCACGATTGGGAATTTAGCACCTAATTTTTCAGCCATTTCTTTTCCAATAGTAGTTTCGTCATTATGGAAAGCAGGTAGACAGTGCATAAATTTAACATTTGGATTTCCTGTCTTTTTAATCATATCCATATTTACCTGATAAGGAGCCATTACTTCAACAGCTTCTTCCCATTTTTCAGCTGGGTCACCCATTGAAACCCAAACATCAGTATATAGGAAATCACAATCCTTAACACCTTCTTCTACATTTTCGGTAATTGTAATTTTAGCACCTGTTTCTTTCGCAATTTCTTCACATTGAGCAACTAATTCAGGTGTAGGATGGAATTTCTTAGGAGCACAAGCTCTAAAATCCATACCCATTTTAGCAGCACCTACCATAAGACTGTTACCCATGTTGTTTTGAGCATCGCCTAAGTATGCAAATTTAATCTGGCTTAATGGCTTATCTGAATGCTCAAGCATGGTCATAAAGTCAGCAAGAATTTGAGTTGGATGATATTCAGTTGTTAAACCGTTCCAAACAGGTACACCTGCATATTTTCCTAATTCTTCAACGATATCCTGACCAAAACCACGATATTCGATACCATCATACATACGACCTAAAACTCTTGCAGTATCTTTCATAGATTCCTTTTTACCCATCTGCGAACCACTAGGACCTAAGAAAGTAACGTGAGCACCTTGATCTAAAGCTGCTACTTCAAAAGCACAACGTGTACGAGTTGAATCTTTTGCAAAAAGTAAAACGATATTTTTACCTTCTAATTTTTTTTGCTCTGTTCCAGCATACTTAGCCTTTTTAAGGTCTAAAGATAAGTCAAGTAAAAACTGTATTTCTTTTGGTGAAAGATCCAAAAGTTTTAAAAAATTGCGGTTTCTTAAATTGAATGCCATAGTTTTATTTATTTAATAGTTTATTAATTGATTATTAATCTTCGTATTCCATCGTAATTTTAGTACCATAAGTACGATCTTCTAATTTTGTACTTTCAGTAATAATACTTTTGCTTCCGCCATTCTTAACAAAATCAATAGCTGCCTGGATTTTTGGAGCCATACTACCTTTAGCAAATTGTCCTTCGTCCATATATTTTTCAGCGTCAGCTACATTTAAGAATTCTTTCATTTCCTCGTTTTCTTTTTTATAGTTGATATAAACGTAAGGAACATCTGTTAAAATATAGAATTCGTCAGCTTTTATTTTTGCTCCTAATAATGATGATGCAGCATCTTTATCAATAACAGCTTCTGCAGGACGAACATCATTTTTTTCGTCGATATAAACAGGAACTCCACCTCCACCAACAGCAATAACGATATTTCCTTCACGTGCTAATTTCTCAATAATATCCTGGTTCATGATACCCTTTGGTTTTGGTGAAGGAACTACTCTTCTCCATCCACCGTCGGCTTTTACTTCTTCTTTAAATTCCCATTTCTTATCAGCAGCTAATTTATCAGCTTCTTCTTTGCTATAAATTTTACCAACACGCTTTTGTGGATCTTTAAATGCAGGATCATCTTTATCTACAATAACTGAAGTTACAACAGCAACAACATTTTTTTCAATACCGTGCTTTTTAAGAACATTACGTAACATTCTTTCGATCATGTAACCAATTCCACCTTGCGAATCTGCAACACAAACATCTAAAGGCATTTGAGGAATATTGTACATATTCTCACCTGCATCATTTCTCATCAAAATATTACCAACTTGTGGTCCATTTCCATGACCAATAATAATATCATAACCTTCCTTGATCATATACACGATATTTTCAAGTGTATCAGAAGTGTTTTGTTCTTGTTCTTCAATGGTTCCTATTTGGTTACCGCGTAACAAAGCGTTTCCACCCAATGCAATTACAGCTAATTTATTCATATTCATTATTTTATATATAATTAATAATTTGAGCTACAAATCTATAAAAAAAACGATTCAAAAATATAAAATCTAAACACTTTAATGTATTATCTTACAAATGTTAAAAGACATTTTTTATGTATTTGTCAAATATTTATAACATACTTAAAAATAAGACTTTGATTTTTTCTTTTCTTTCGTTATTTTAGTTAATTATTTTACATTTTATCTGGGTTTTACCCTTAATCAACGTATATGAGAATAAGAATATTTGTATTGATCTTCCTTACTATCACATTACTGAATTCATGTGAAAAAATACAACACAAAGATCGTATTAAAGAGGGATATATAGAGTATGACATTGAGTATCTGGATAGCTCTTTGGATAGTTTTATGAAAGGTTTACTTCCTAAAAAAATGACAATTAAGTTCAAGGATAATAACACAATGAATAAAATCGAAGGCTTTTCAGGTATTGTAAGTTTTACGCATATTCAAAATTTTAAAGAAAAAAGAAATATCACCCTGGTAAAGGTTCTGAATAAAAAATACAAATACATTGAAAAAATAAATGATGAATCCTTATTTTTTGAAAAATTGCCTGGAATGGTGATAGAAGAAGAAGATACCATTGTTAATATTTGTGGATTTAAAAGTCAAAAAGCAAAAGTATACATACCAGATTCTGATTTTAAACCATATTATATTTATTATACAAATGATATTATTATCAATAATGTAAATGCACAAACTCCTTTCAGATCAGTAGAGGGAGTCCTTTTACAGTTTCAGTTAAAATTATATGATATGCCTATGAGACTTACAGCAAATAAAATTCAGGCAGCTGAAATTTCAACAGAAGATTTTAAAATCCCTAAAGGTTATGATACCATCAATAAAAAAACAATGATTGAAATTATTGAATTGCTTAAACAATAATTTGTTTTCAAATCGTTAGTTATATAAATTCATTTTTCTGTTAATTATTATGTTTATTTGTGTTACTTTGTAGTGAATTTAATACTTCAAGGGAAACATCAATCATTTATTATCAATGGCGAAAAAGATTACTAAAAAAATAAAATCAAAAAAAAAGAAAAAGAAATTATTCTCCGATGAAAGAGTAAAAATTATTTTAGGTGTTACCACCATCTTTATAGCAGCATTTTTAACACTTGCTTTTATATCCTACTTTTTTACCTGGAAAGTGGATCAAAGTTTTCAGTATTCGAAAGTGATATCTCCAACAGAAATTGCAGTAGAAAACTGGTCAGGAAAAGCCGGAGCTCATTTCGCCAACCTGTTTATCAATAAATGGTTTGGAATTGCTTCTTTTACTTTCCCTTTCTTATTGATTGTCATTGGATTTCGATTTTTTAAAATAAAACTCTATCCTATCCGAAAAGCATTTAAAATTACAATCATAGGCACCATAATTTTATCTGTATTTCTAGGATATTTATTTGGAAACTCTAAGGGGTTTCTAGGAAGTGGACTGGGAGGGAGTCATGGCTTTATTATGTCTCAATGGTTAAATTCTTTTTTAGGTAAAGTTGGAACAGCATTTTTGCTTGCTATCGTTATTATTTCATTTATCATCTTATCATTTAAAAGATCTTACGAATGGCTCATAAGAGTATCATCGGCGCTTTTTAAACGAGATTACCAGGAATTTGAAGATAAAGTAAAACAAGAGGATCAGGAAAAAACAGAGCTAAAATCTGAAAAGCATGAAGAAGAAACTATTGATGAAGACTTCATTTTTACTACGAAAACAAAAACAGAAGACGACTTTGAGATCGAAAAACCTGCTTCAGAAGTAATAGCAAAAGAAGAACCTAAACACAAAGTACATCAAGAAGAAAAAGAAGAAGAAATTGAATTAACGATTTCTGAAAAGCATGCAGAAGATAAGTTGAATGGTAATATTAAGAAGCTTGAGCTAGAAAACTACGATCCTACATTGGAGTTATCATCTTATAACCTACCTCCTATTGACCTTCTTGAAGAACATGGCAAAGGTTCAAATGGCGAAATTAATAAAGAGGAGATTATTGCCAATAAAAATCGTATTGTTGAAACATTAGCGAATTACAAAATCCAGATTGATAAAATAAAAGCTACGGTAGGTCCTACAGTAACGCTTTATGAAATTATTCCTGCACCGGGAGTACGAATATCGAAAATTAAAAATCTGGAAGATGATATTGCATTAAGCTTATCGGCACTGGGTATTCGTATTATTGCACCAATACCGGGACGAGGAACCATTGGTATTGAAGTACCAAATCAAAAACCCGAGATTGTTTCCATGCGAACAATTTTAGAATCCAAAGTTTTCAGTGAATCAAAATACGATTTAGCCATTGGTTTAGGAAAAACCATATCAAATGAAACCTTTGTCATCGATTTGGCTAAAATGCCTCACTTATTAGTAGCTGGTGCTACCGGACAAGGTAAATCGGTTGGTTTAAATGCCATTATTGCTTCTTTGTTGTATAAAAAACATCCGGCACAATTGAAATTTGTAATGGTTGATCCTAAAAAGGTTGAACTTACGCTTTATTCTAAAATTGAGAAGCATTTTCTGGCCATGTTGCCCGATTCTGAAGAAGCTATTATTACCGATACTCAAAAAGTGGTGAATACTTTGAACTCCTTGTGTGTTGAAATGGATAATCGTTACGATTTACTCAAAAAAGCTCAGGTTAGAAATTTAAAAGAGTACAATGCCAAATTTATTCAACGAAAACTAAATCCAGAAAAAGGGCATAAATATTTACCATACATTGTATTGATTATTGACGAATTTGCCGATCTCATTATGACAGCAGGGAAAGAAATTGAAGGTCCTATTGCGCGTTTAGCACAGCTAGCGCGTGCTATTGGAATTCATTTAATTATTGCGACACAGCGTCCATCAACTAATATTATTACGGGTACCATTAAAGCTAACTTTCCTGCTCGTATTGCTTTTAGGGTTTCATCCATGATCGATTCAAGAACAATACTGGATAGTCCGGGAGCAAACCAATTGATTGGTCGCGGAGATATGTTGGTATCAACAGGAAGTGATTTAGTTCGTTTACAATGTGCATTTATTGACACTCCTGAATTAGATGAAATTACTGAATATATTGGATCACAACAAAGTTATCCAACAGCTTTTATGCTGCCGGAATATACTCCCGAAGGATCAGACGAAATTGGAGAAGTGGACCTTTCTAAACGAGATGCTATGTTTGAAGATGCTGCACGATTGGTTGTTCGTCATCAACAAGGATCAACATCATTAATCCAACGTAAATTTTCTATTGGATATAATCGTGCCGGTAGAATTATTGACCAGTTAGAAGCGGCCAATATCGTTGGTCCGTTTGAAGGCAGTAAGGCACGACAAGTTCTTTTTGCTGATGAATATTCTTTGGAACAGTATTTGAAAGATTTCCTTGACAATCATTAAAAAAAGATCATGAAGAAAATTATAACTATAGTAATCATAGCTTGTGGATTTAATTATACTTTTGCACAACAAGATCCGGCAGCAAAAGAAATATTAGATAAACTTTCACAGGAAACAAAATCGCATCAAACGATATCAACTGATTTTAAGGTTGAATTTAAGAATATTAAAGAAAATATCCAGAATAGCAACGAGGGAAAAATAACGATGAAAGGTGATATGTATCGTCTTAAATTTATGAATAGTGAATCCTTTTTTGATGGAAAAACCTTATGGAGTTTCTTAGCTGAAGTGAATGAAGTAAATATTACTGAACCTGAACCAGACGATGAAGATATTTTTAATAATCCTAAACGATTATTCACCATTTACGAGAAAGATTATAAATATCAGTTAATTGGCGATTTAGCAGAAAATGGGAAAAACTATGCTTTAGTTGATTTATATCCCAATGATCTTCATGAAGATTTTTCGAGAATCAGGTTACAAATAAATGTTGATGAATATTTTCTTTCCTCAGCTACTATTTTTGGGAAAGACGGTTCGCATTATACCATTTCACTTCATAATTATAAAACCAATCTCAATTTTGATGATTCTTATTTTACTTTTAATGAAAAAGATCATCCTAAAGTTGAAATTATTGATATGAGATTTTAATAAAAGAAAACAGCCTTAAAAAAGGCTGTTTTCTTTTATTATCTTAATCTTTTTTCTTTTCCGGATACTTTATTCGCGCATGATAAATATTCATTAACTTATCCTTAAAAATATTCTTTACTTCAGTTACGTCTTTAAAATTCATATCAACATAATCGAATTGTCCTTCGTTCATCTGATCATTAATAATACTCTCCACTAAGTTACTTATTTTCTCTTCGTTGATATCTGTTAAACTTCTTGATGCTGCCTCAACAGAATCGGCCATCATAAGCACTGCCATTTCTTTTGAATATGGTTTTGGTCCCGGATAAGTAAACATATTCACATCCACATCCTTGTCCGGGAATTTTTTAATATATGATCGATAAAAATATTGAACCTTCGTTGTACCATGATGTGTACGAATAAATTCAATAAGAGGATCCGGAAGGTTATGTTTTTTAGCTAATTCTACTCCATCTTTAACATGACTAATAATAATATGAGCACTTTCGTCAAATTCATGCATATCATGAGGATTAAATCCTGTACGTTGATTTTCTATAAAATAAATCGGGTTGTTCATTTTACCAATATCATGGTATAATGCTCCCGTTCTTACCAATAAAGGGTTTCCTCCTATTTTATAAATAGCTTCTTCGGCCAAATTAGCTACTTGCATTGAATGTTGAAATGTCCCAGGAGCTTTCTCTGCTAACGAACGAAGGAGTTTTTGATTGGTATCAGATAGTTCCATTAAAGTTAAATCGGATAAAAATCCAAATATTTTTTCGAAAATATAAATTAACGGATAAGCCAACAAAACAAAACCACTATTTATAGCAAAATACAAGAAATTACGATATTCAATTCCTGAAAAATTACCCTCTTGGGTTATGGCCAGTCCAAAATACACAAAACTGTAGGTAAGCATAATTAATCCAGCCGACAGAAATAGCTTACTTCTACGATAAACATTCGTTAAGCTAAAAATAGCAACAATACCAGCAATAAAACTTATAAGTACAAACTCAAATCCATTGGGAGCCAAAAAACCAACCAACAATAAAGTAATAATATGAATAAATAAAGCTAATCGTGCATCGTAAAATGTTCTAATTATTATTGGGATTAAAGCAAAAGGAACTACATATAAAATATTTATTGTAAATCGTGATATCATAACAAAAATTAACACGAGCATTAAAATAAAGCTTGTTTTTAAACTATGCTTTAGAATCTCATTCCTAAAATTTAAAAGGAAAAGAAATAAAACAAAAATGCAGGCAAAAACAAAAATGATCTGTCCTAATAATATTATTTGTGAAAAATATCCATCTCCCAGCCTGGTTTCAGATTCATATTTTAAGGATTCTAAAATTCTAAATAAATCATGGTCTATAATTTCTCCCTGCGAAATAATCTTTTCACCTGCCTGAACCATCCCTTTTGTCAGGGAAATATTATTGAGCATCTCCGTTTTAACCTTCTCAGAAGTAACTTGATCATAAAATAAGTTTGGAACAATAAATTCGTATAAATTAATATTTCGATAAAACTCAATATATCTTAACTTAATACCATTCTCTTCTAAATATGTATTTACTGCATTTGTAACCTGTTCATATGCATTCTTCTGAGTATATAATTTACCAAAGCTATAATTCTCTGCCAACTTATTTTTTAATATAATGATCTCATCTTCACTCGAAAGAACTTCGGTAACTTCATTTAACTCAAGAATTCCTGTTGAATATATTTCACTAATTATTCGAATGGCATTCTCACTAAAGTCAGCCACGTTTTTTCGAAACATCTGTTCTCTATAATTTGTAAAAGCAGCTCCCTCTTCCTTTTTCTTTTTAATGAATTCTTCTGTTTTATCATTATAGTTCTTTATAAATTTATTTTTCTCCGTAATCAGTATTGTACTGTCGTATTTGAAATAAGGATTAAAATACTCAAGTGTACTATCCCTTTCCTCTCCAAGTTGTTTTTCGCTTTTATATATTGGAAAATCAAAAGGAGCAAAAAGATTTTCATGCATCCATGGTCGACCTTTCTGAAACTCATATCTAAATTTTCCTTCTCTTGGAAATACATATACAATTAGTGCTGTAGTTAAAATAAATAAGAAAGCTCTAAATATGTATTTGTAGTTTTTCTTTAAATATTCAATAAATCGCTTCATGCTACTATGAGTTGTTTAATACAAATGTATAAATTTTCATCAATAATAAAGTTGATCTTTACCACATAAACTGTAACAAAGAATACTATTTCTTTGTTGAACCAACAGAAATTTGAAGAATACATAAATTCTTAATTTAGTTATTTGTATTTTTATCATACAAAATAATGATAATGACAGCATACGGAATAAGTGAAATTAGCGTAATACCTGTTCGAAAAGAAGCCAAAGAAACTAGCGAAATGATAAGTCAATTATTATTTGGTGAAACTTTTTTGATTCTTGAAAAAAATGATCCATGGTGTTATATAAAAATAACCAATGATAAGTATGAAGGTTGGATTGATTTAAAATCTATTAGTTTTATTACAGAAGAAGAATTTAATGAGATATTAAACCATTCTGAGATAGTAAATCAGAAACTTCATACAATCATTTTTAACCATAAAAATGAGCAAATCTTACTTTCTGCAGGTGCAACGTTACCATTTTATAAAAAGAGCAATAAAAGCTTTAAAATTGGCAAAAATGAGTATCATGCAAATGAAGAAGTTACTGCGGAAAACACTGATATCATTTCTTTATCAAGAAGTTTTATAAACTGTCCTTATACATGGGGTGGGAAAAATCCTTTTGGTATAGATTGCTCTGGTTTTACACAGGTTATTTATAAAATGTTAGACATGAAGCTTCCTCGTGATGCTCATCAGCAAGTTAAAGAAGGAAAAACAGTAAATTTTATTTCGGATGTAAAACCCGGCGATTTGGCTTTTTTTGATAATGAAGAAGGTCATATTACTCATGTTGGTATATTAATAAGCAATGCTGAAATTATTCATGCATCAGGAAAAGTTCGAATTGACAAATTTGATCAGCAAGGTATTTATAATACAGAATTTAAAAAATATACTCATCAATTACGCGTTATAAAAAGGATCATTTAATTAATAAATAATGGTTAAAGAATATATATTAGTTTTTATCGTATCAGTAATAATTGTAATCTATATTATAAATAAACGATTACAGCAAAAAAATAAGGAAAAGGATTCTACGAATAATAAAGATCATTCCGAAAAATGATTTATACCTATGCATATCCCAGACCAGCTGTTACTGTTGATATTATTGTTTTAAAAGAGATAGAAAACAACACTCAAATTCTGCTTATCGAAAGAAAGCATGAGCCATTTAAAAGCCTTTGGGCATTACCGGGAGGATTTGTAGATATTGAAGAAGAGATAGAAGACGCTGCTTATCGAGAACTTAATGAAGAAACTTCTGTTTCAGAGATACAGTTAATTCAGTATAAGACTTTTGGTAAAGTAGGTAGAGATCCCAGGGGAAGAACAATTTCAATTGTCTATTTTGGAACCTTAAGTAACTTAAATCAAAAAATAGAAGCTGGTGATGATGCTAAAAACTTAAAATGGTTTTCAATAAATGAACTACCTAAACTTGCTTTTGATCATCAAGAAGTAATTAATGACTTCCTGAAATACAAAAAAAGCTCCTGATGGAGCTTTTTTAATGTTATATATAATTTGATTTAAATAATCATTCCTGCAGCAACCGTATTATTCGTTGCTTCATCAATTAAAATAATACTCCCCATTTTTCTATTCTTTACATATGAATCATAGTATAAAGGCTTGGTCGTTTTTATTGTAATTTTTGCGATATCGTTTAAGCCAACTTTCTTATCTTCTTTATTATGTTCTAATGTATTTACATCAATTTTGTAATTTACATCGCGAATAACACAACGTAAATCATTGGTTGTATGCTTTATTGAATATTTTCCACCTAATATCATAGGATTTTCATTGAACCAGCATATCATCATTTCAATATCCTGGCTTGATTTTGGCAATCCATTATCTTTAATAATTAAATCACCCCGGCTAATATCAATATCATCTTCTAAAGAAATAGCAACCGACTGAGGTGCAAAAGCCTCTTCAACATGTCCTTCAAAAACATCAATCGATTTAACTTTTGATGTTAATCCTGATGGTAAAACTTTTACCTTATCACCTTTATGGAAAACACCACCTTCAATTCTTCCTGCATATCCACGATAATCATGATATTCATCTTTCATAGGACGAATTACATACTGAACAGGGAATCTGGTATCGTTATGATTAATATCACTTGCAATATGAATATTCTCTAAAAGATATAATAAAGTTGGTCCATCGTACCAATCCATATTCTCTGAACGATCAACAACATTATCACCTAATTTTGCACTGATAGGCACAAAACGAATATCATGCACATTGAGCTTTGTGGATATTCTATCAAAATCAGATTTAATTTGATTAAAGGTTTCTTCTTTAAAATCAACTAAATCCATCTTGTTTATACAAACAATTATGTGAGGTATTTGTAATAGCGATGCAATAAAAGCATGTCTTAAAGTCTGTTCAATCACTCCATTTCTGGCATCAATTAAAACAAGTGCTACATTAGCCGTTGATGCTCCTGTAACCATATTACGTGTATACTGCACATGACCAGGTGTGTCAGCGATAATAAATTTTCGTTTTGGAGTAGCAAAATAGCGATAAGCAACATCGATCGTAATACCTTGCTCTCTTTCTGCACGTAACCCATCCGTTAATAATGCAAGGTTCACTTCACCATCGCCAGTTTTCATACTCGCTTTTTCGATCGATTCCATTTGATCTTCGAAAATAGCTTTACTATCATATAATAATCTTCCAATAAGAGTACTTTTACCATCATCAACACTTCCTGCTGTTGTGAAACGTAAAAGTTCCATATCTAAATATCCCTTAGTATAATCTTCTGACATATTCTGTATTCTTATAAGATTCTAAAATTAAAAATAGCCTTCTTTTTTACGGTCTTCCATTGCAGCTTCTGATCGTTTATCATCATGTCTACCACCACGTTCTGTAATTCTTGTAGCTGCAACTTCATCAATAATCTCTTCTAAAGTATTTGCTTTAGACTCCACTGCTCCAGTACAAGTCATATCCCCAATGGTTCTAAAACGAACTATTCTTTTTTCCGGAACTTCAGTATCTTTTAAAGTTACAAACTCCCCTGCAGCTAATATTGTTCCATCTCTCTCAATCACTTCACGCTCATGAGAAAAATATAAACTTGGAATTGGAATGTTTTCTAATAAAATATATTGCCATACATCCATTTCTGTCCAGTTACTAATAGGAAATACTCTGAAATGCTCACCCATATGTTTCTTACCATTGAAGATATTCCATAATTCTGGTCTTTGATTTTTAGGATCCCACTGTCCAAACTCATCACGATGCGAGAAGAAACGTTCTTTAGCTCTTGCCTTTTCTTCATCTCTTCTTCCTCCTCCCATAGCACAGTCGAATTTTAGTTCTTCTATACCGTCCAACAAGGTAGTCGTTTGAAGTTTATTTCTACTGGCATTAACTCCTGTTTCATCAACTACTTTTCCCTGATCGATTGAATCCTGCACATAACGTACAATAAGCTTCGTTTCTGTATCTTTCATCAACTTATCACGATAATCCAAAGTCTCCTGAAAGTTATGTCCGGTATCAATATGCATTAAAGGGAAAGGTACCCTGGCAGGCCAAAAAGCTTTACGGGCTAAATGAAACATCACAATGGAGTCTTTTCCACCCGAAAATAACATACAAGGGTTTTCAAATTGAGCTACCACCTCTCTTATAACAAAAATAGATTCTGCCTCTAATTCTCTTAAGTGGTTTATACGATATTTACTATCCATTATATTATTTGATTTATGATAGAGACTGCAAAATTAAGAATTTTTAAATTCTATCCTAGGCAATAGAACTTTTAATATTTGCTGAACCGCCTCTTCAATGCTTTGTTTTTCGGTTTTTATTTCGACAGCAGGATTTTCGGGGTTTTCGTACGGAGAATCAATCCCAGTAAAATTTTTAATTAAGCCTGCTCTTGCTTTTGCATATAAGCCCTTAATATCTCTTTTTTCACAAACTTCGAGTGGAGTATTAACAAAAATCTCAAAGAAATCATCCTCCCCAATAATTTGTCTTGCCTGATCTCTTATTTCTTTTGTTGGTGAAATAAAACAATTGATAAGAATTACTCCTCCAATCATAAATAATTTTGAAACCTCTGCTATTCTTCTGATATTTTCTTTTCGATCTTCCTCTGTAAATTTTAGATTATTGTTTATTCCTGTTCTAACATTATCGCCATCTAACAGCTTAGTTAAATAGTTTCGTTTATGTAACTCCAGTTCCAGTTCTCTTGCAATAGTTGTTTTCCCTGAGCCAGACAGGCCTGTAATCCATATTACGATAGATTTCTGATTAAGAAGTTTTTCTTTGTCTTCTCTTCTTAAAATTTTATCGAAGCTTGGGTGGATATTCGTTGGCATATTTTTTCTTTATAAATAACAAATATATTAAAAAGCTTATAAAGTTGGCTACATTAGCTCTAAATTAGGTATTTTAAGGTATAAAAAAAGCCAGCTAAAGGAGCCGGCTTAATCTTATAGTATAAGTTATATTAATCCTTTTTTAAGACTTTAAATGTATTTATTTGTCCATTGGTCATTTCAATGTTCACAAAATACAGACCATTGTTAAAACGACTAAAATCTATTTCGTATTGATTGCTTTCTTCTGTTGAAACATATTTCATGTTACCCACAATATCGAATATCTTAACCATTTTACAGTTTTCCTTTAAAGAAACATTTAAATAATTTGTAACAGGATTAGGATATATATTAATTTCATTTACATGAAAACTGTTTATATAGGTCTGAACAGATTTATTAATCGTAAGAACAAACTCTTTAAAACAGACTCTCCTTTTTTATCTGTTGATTTTATATAAATATTGCACTCATCTTCAGTATAAGTTGTAAAATCATAGTTTGTAAATAAGGAATCATTAGATATGATAAACTTATTATTATCCTTGCTTAGATTTGAAGCTGAATTTACTTCAAATGAGTATGTAAAATTATCTTCTGCATCTTCATCTATCGTATTAAATTTACCTACAAACGTTCCAATTTTCATGTTTTCATCAATGGTATCATTTGATATAGTAATATTTGTGGGGGCATAATTATCCTTTAAAATACTTATAGTAAAGTCTTTATTGAATTCATTTCCTTGCTGATCAGTAACAGCAATATTAATATCTACTTTTCTATAAGTATTATATTCTATTATCTCTTCTATCTTTAAAGAATCACCATCCACATAAAATGGACAGTATCCCTCACCTACAATAGAATTTGTTCCAATCACTTGCAATACGTGTTCTTCACCTTCATCTGGATCCAAAACCTTAACGATCGCTGCAACTTCACCTATAGCTAATTTTTCAACAATATCAGTAACTGAGAGTTCAATATCATATGGAGAATGGTCCATAGGTTTAATATTTAAAACAGCTGTTGCATTTTTAGAATAGTCGGAACCATTAGGTGTTAAAGATGCAATTTGAAAATATCCGTTATAAGAACCACTCCAGCCCCAATTTACATGAAAAGCATCTGAGGTATTATACCCGTCTAAATTAAATGAATGTCCAACATCTACTCCATTATTACCTCCATAACATATCGGTCTTCCTTTGTCTAATTCTGCTTTTAACAACTCTACCCATGCATCGTCTTCAGTTGAACCTTTTGCATAAACATCTGGTGAGTAATCGAAATGTGCTTTAAGTGCGTTAGCAATGTCTTTTGTGTATGCTCCAGAACCGTAAGGACCAAATCCCATTTCTAAAGCAACGGCACAGTGATATATTAATAAGGCATTATAATCATCGGATTTATCACTCGACATTAAATTCCAATTGTAATCTGTTTCTCCGTGGTTTACTGTCAATGTCCCATAATCCGACACATAACTTGATATTCCTTTCCCTACGTCTGGATGTTTATAAACTGACATAGCTTGTGCCATTCCAATAGCTACACAACCTGCATATACTCTTCCTCCCGGACCATCAGCATCTTCAGGACAATACCTGTTCCATCCTGAACCCTGATTCCATTTTACTTGTATAATAGGTGCTACCGAAGCTTTTGCACCATTAATATTACCTTGAAGATAATTATTCCATTCCTTATCATAAGTTTTATGATATAAACTTTTTTTACGTTTAACAGCTATAATCTCGCTCTTATAGCTTTCTAATAAAACTTTTAGCTGAGGAGGTATATCTTGAGCATTATAGCTACCCTCATCTGAATATCCTAAAATAGGTTGTACCCTTAGATCATTTGCAATAATCACAAAATCGTTATTATTATGAGCCAAGTAAAATAATACAGTATCGTGAATACTGAAAGGATTATAATACACTTCCTGATTGGAAATGTTAGATTTTACATTTGCTGATAAAATATTCTTAGCTACTTTTTTAATCTGATTAATTTCTATTTCCTGTGCATTCAAAGTGCCATTCATAAGAAATAGAGCCAATAAAAATACTACCCACTTTTTCATACCAAAAAAATATTTATTTAATAAAATAGAGTACTCAAAAATAATAAAATTATAAGCAGAATGTATACATTCTTACTTAATTTACCATTATTTTATCAAAAAAAGAAGGTTGCATAACTGCAACCTTCTTTAAATATTCTTACTTTTTCTTAAAAAGTTCTAATCCTATTCATTTGAGTTTTTTGCTCAGATAAATTTTTCTCTTCAGTAACTACAACATATGATTGATAAATATCATCATATATTTGTCCGTACTCAGCAGTATAGAAGGATAAAGCTATATCAAAGCTATAGTCAGTATAATCCCAATAACCTACAGCAGTAGTATAAAGATCAGGAGCCCAACCTCTAACATAGATATCTTCATCAAATCCATCATAAATATCTCCTAAATCAATACCATCTAGCACTTGTTCAGGACAAGTAATTGTACCGTCTTTATGGAACTGGAATTTTGCTTGAATTCCCCATGCCCAGAAATTATCAATAATTACACCATACTCAACATCTTCATCCTCTGTGATTGTTACACTATATGGTCCCCAATCAACAGAAGTACTATCTGAGTTTGAATAATCAGTACATGCATAAGACCCTAAGAATTTTTCAAAGATTATTTCTAAATTTTGTAATGGATCCATCCATGTTTTGAAATACCAATCCAATTGTACACCATTTACAGTATAAACCTCTGGAGCTATATTTCCACTTACGTCAACAAAAGCACCTTCCTCAACATTGATAAAGATATAATCACTATAAGGAAATTTTGAATGCTTAAAATATACCATGTTACCATCGTATACAATACTATCAGCAACAATAGTTTCTGAATAACCATAGAAAGCACTTCCAATATGTATTGATTTACCAGCAACATATGTTACAGGTTCAGAAAATTCTATCCCTAGCATAACTTCAGGATCAATGTCAGTATCAGCTTTTCCTGGTGTAAAACCATTTATAACAGGATTTGCAAAATCTTGAGTTCTGATAAAATCAGTAATAAACAAGTCTGATGCTACTCCATCTGTATTATGAGCAATAGCCATAACACGATATTGTGTATAAGGTAATAAATCCTCATAAGTTACAGTACCACTACCTGCTTCATTATCATGTTTAAAATAATCAACTGTAACAGAACCATCGATTGATCTAAGTTCAATTTCTGCAATAGTTGGAGTATCAACAGTAGCAGGAACAACAGCTAAAGTAACACGTCCCGGAACATTTATACTATAAGATACAACCATTGCAGAATCCGTATTACTGTCGATAGTTACCGACAATGTTGGTGCAGCATCCGCAGGTACACTGCTATATTCTTCGAACGCTTCTTGCTCGCAACTTGCGAAAAACGCAACCAAAACGAAGAATCCTATAAATTTTAATATATTTAATTTCATATTATTAATTTTTATAATCTGTTTAAAATACTACTTTTTAGTCCATACTGATGATGCCCAGTTATCAAATGAATAACCGAAGTTTACTCCACTTGTAAAAGGAATATACATTCCATCAGGTATTGTAATATTACCATCTGCATCGATAGTACCTTCTATGAATTCACCATCTTCAAATTCTCCACCATCATCATATCCAACGATAGCAATTGGACCATAGTCTCCATCAGGATATGCCTGACCAGAAGCTATTTTAATAGTCATTGCATCTAAATCAATATTACAAAGTACCCAATCGGTTTCTGTATATGTTCCACCATAACCTGCATGTGCAATCCACGTATCTAATAAGAAATAGATTTGTGTTTCATCATCTGGATTTGGCTTAGTTTCGATATCAAAACTTCCATCTGTACCAGTTGTATATCCTGTTACATAATTGATAGTATATGTTCCAATAACTAAACTTAATGGGTGTTCATTATCCTCAATTGTTAAAGTTGCAGTATAGTTCGCACCTAAGTCAAAGTTATTCGTTGGACTAGATAAAATAATATTTGCAGATTTATTTTTATCATAAATATCATTATCTATAGGCTCAATCCAAATAGTATCATAACCATAATATGAATTAAATGTAAGTGTTTTTTCAGTGTTTATTAAGTTGTAATCAACACCTTCTATAGCAGGATTATCAATACCTTCTGTATCGAATTCAAAATTTACTGTTGCACCTGATCCACTCACGCCAGCAATATAAACTAAGATTCCAATTCTATCTCCATTCTCTGCTGCTAAAGCCGTTGTTCTTTCAAATGCAATGAATTTATCGCCGTCTTGTAAAAGAATCGGTTCGTTTGTGTCCTCACAAGAAGTAAACATCGATAACCCGATTAAAAGACTTGCAAAATATATTAATACTTTTTTCATAATTTTAATATTTTTTTATTTTTAATATCCTGGGTTTTGAACCATGTTGCTATTGTTATCCATTTCGAATGCATCAATAGGCATTGCCCATCTGTAATCTGGGAATGGAATATCAATATCACCAGCTATATTTGTTTCTGCCGGGTCTCTATCTAAACCTCTTCCAGTTCTTGATAAATCCCATAATTGGTTTCCTTCGAAACAAAGTTCACGTCTTCTCTCATCGTAAATATTATTTAAAGTCACAGTAGTAGCTGCAGCTAATCCACGATTCGAACGAATTGCATTATAATCGTTTAAAGCATTTCCTGAAGCTCCATTTAATACTGCTTCTGCACGAATTAAGTACATTTCAGCTAAACGTAACACAACAATGTTATTAACACGTAATTCTTCTTTACCAGGATATTTGTTTGGCCAAGAATAACCAGGGTAACCAGCATCAGTTTTAAATACATTTGCTCTAACATCACCTGCTTCATAAAGAGATAATAATTGATTTGATGCACAAACATCACCATACCCACCTGGATCATAGATATAACCAATTTCGTCAAATCCACCCCATCCAGTTTGAGTTTGATTACCATAAACTTCAAAGATAACTTCTGATGCTCCGTCAGTACTCCAGATAGTTCCGTACTCAGCAGCTGTATATAAGCTGTATTTTGAATTACTTATAAGTTTACTTGCATATGCCGCAGCATTAGTCCAGTCTTCCATATATAGGTATACTTTTGCTAATAATGCCTGTGCAGCTTCTTTTGTTGCTAAACCAACTTTATCTGTTTCACCTCTTAATCCATTAGTACTTAATGTAGCTAACTTAGTTTCAGCTTCAAGAAGGTCTGCTACAATCTGAGTATACACTTCAGCAACAGTATTTCTTGCTGGTTCAGCTATTTCAGTAACTAAAACAACAGGAACACCTAATGAATTAGGATCATATGAATAAGGTTGTGCATACATTCTTACTAGATCAAAATAAGCTAATGCTCTTAAAAACTTAGCTTCACCGTCAAGTTGATCTAATTGAGCTTGAGTAACACCTAATTCTTCAAATCCTACTAATGCATTAATAACATTGTTTGCACGTGCTATTAAATTGTATGCATTATCGAAAAAACCAGCAGATTCAGACTGACTGTTTGCCCAGTTATATTCTGTTTGGAAACGACCTGAATTTAATGGACTAGATTTTGCATTTCCACCTTTAAGATCAGCAATAACAGTAAAGTCTCTACCATACCAATTAACCGCATATAGTTGAGTATAGGTTGCATTTGTTGCTAACACTAAGTTATCGTATGTGCCTAAAGATAACTCGTTTGACAACTGTTCCGGTGGCAACTGTTCTAATTCGTCTTCACATGATGTAATAATCAAGGAGAACATTAGAAATATCGCCGGTAAATATTTAAATATTTTTTTCATTTTATTCAATTTTTTAAATTAGAAAATTTAGAATCCAAGTCTTACAGCAACTGAATAAGTTCTAGGAATTGGATAAATTGCATATCCACCACCAGAAATTGATCTTTCAGGATCCCAATAATTTACATCATGCCAGCAATATACATTATCAACATTAAATGTAATTCTTGCACTATTTAATTTAGCTTTTTCAACAAATTTATCAGGGATATTATAACCTAAAGAGATAGATTTAAATCTTAAGTAATCACCTTTTTCTAAATACTTAGAAGTACCCCACTGGTTTGTTCCAGTTGAATTATTAGCAATTGGAATTGAATTTGCAACAACATCACCTGGCTCTTTCCAATAGTCTAAAGAATAAACCGTTTGGTTATTTCCATAGTTGTAACCATCAGCATCAGTATATCTATGTTCCATAATGTATACATAGTGTCCTAATTTATACTCAAAGTATGCATCAAAAGTAAAGCCTTTCCATCCAAAGTGAGTATTGAAACCACCTTGATAATCAGGTTCTACCTGACCTTTAAATACACGACGAGCAGCATTAGCATTATTTGTTAGATCACCGTTATCGTCATACCATAAACCTTCACCATTAGTTGGGTTTACACCAGCCCAATCGTATACGTAGAAATCAGAATAACCACCACCAACAACGTGACGTCTCCAGAATCCATCAGGAATAAATTCGTCATCTGTTGCTAAATCAGTTAATTCAACTTGGTTATATGCTATGTTCATACCAACAGACCAGTCAAAATCACCATCTTTAAGAACATCAATATCTAAAGCGAATTCAACCCCTTTATTCATCATTTCACCAATGTTCTTTCTTAATTCACCAAAACCAGTTGTGTATGATAATGGTTGATCAAGTAACATTTCAGAAGTAACACGTTGGTAATATTCTAATGTTCCATTAAATCTTTTGTATAATGTAAAGTCAAGACCAATGTTCCAAGTAGTATTTTCCTCCCAGGTTAATTCAGGATTTGCTAATTGATCAGGAGCTAAACCACCTAATCCATTATACGTTCTTGATCCATATACACCATATGATTCGTAATTACCAATAGCATCGTTACCGTTAACACCATAACTAGCACGTAATTTTAACATATCAATCATATCAAGTGAAGCCATGAAACTTTCATCATGAATGTTCCAAGAACCACCAACAGACCAGAATAAACCATAACGATTATCTTTACCAAAACGAGAACTACCATCCGTTCTTATACTACCAGTAAAGAAATATCTTCCAACATAATTATAGTCAAATCGACCAAAGAAAGATTGTAGTGCCCAGGTATAATAAGCACTTCCTACATCTTTTCCTGAAGAAGCATTTCCTAAATACTTAATATCTTTACCAATTCCTGAACCTTGAGCAGTTTGTTGTTGGAATTCATTCTTTTGGAATTCGTAACCTGCTAATACATTAAAATAATGTTCGTCGTTGAGATTAGTTAAATAATTTAAAGTATTTGAAGAAGTAACTGTTGTATTAATCATATTTGATGTATATAAATCACCACCACCTTGTTCTCCATCAGGAGTTTCTGGGTGTCTATATGATCTACCATTACTTTCTACATAATCATAACTATTTAATGATTTAAATTTTAAACCATCAATAATTTCATACTCAAGATATGCAGATCCTAAGAATTTATAAATTTTATCTGAACTTTCGTTAAGAGCTACATTTTGTAATGGGTTAGAATCACTATTTGAAGGTAAATCAGTATTAAAAGTACCATCTTCATTGTAAGCATTATGCCATGGTAATAAACCAGAAGCTGCCCAGAAAGGGTTTGCATAAGCTAATGATGTAGGCTGAGTTTGTTGTTCAATAGTTGATCCAGTAATCGTTGTTCCGAAAGTTAATTTATCATTCACTTGGTGGTCCATATTAGATCTTAAGGTGATACGCTCTAAACCAGTACCAATTTTAATACCTTCTTGATCGAAATAACTTAACGAACTGTACATTTTTGTTTTTTCGTTACCACCTGAAACAGAAAGTTCATATTCTGAAGTTTCACCAGTTTGGTATACTAAATCCCACCAGTTAGTTTGTTCACCATCTAATAAACTCATTGGATAGTAATGTTGAGGATCTGAAGGATCATCAGGATCTAAACCTGCGTTATATGTAGCATCTCTATGATGTGTTAATATTTCTTCAGGATTCATGAAACGGAAATCGTTATCATTTGTCTTTGTAGACCATCCATGTTTAGCAGTGAAATTAAATTTAGTTTCACCAGCTTTACCTCTTTTTGTAGTAATTAAGATTACACCATTCGCTGCTCTTGAACCATAAATAGAAGCTGCACTCGCATCTTTAAGTACAGTCATTGATTCAATATCATTAGGGTTTAATGTAGATAAGATATCATTACCTTCTTCAGGATCTGAACCACCCCCAGCGTAAACATAACTTTCATTTTGAATAGGAACTCCATCAATAACGTATAATGGTTCCATTCCAGCATTAATAGAACTAAAACCACGAATACGAATCTGAGTAGATCCACCAGGCTGACCACTGGTTGCATTAATCTGCACCCCTGCCATTTTACCTTTTAACATTTTTGCTGGACTATCAGCTGCATCGGTCTGTAAATCTTCACTAGTTACAGTTGTAACAGCTCCTGTTTTTGCTTCTTTTCTTTGTGTACCGTAAGCAACAACAATAACTTCGTCCATTTCCATAACTTCATCTTCCAGAACAACGTCTATTAAAGTTCTTCCATTTATGGCAATTTGTTGATTAACCATACCAATAAATGAATAAACTAAATCTGTTGCTTCAGATGGAACTGTAATAGTATACTTTCCATCTATATCTGTAGTTGTACCAATTGTCTCCATACCACTGACAACAACTGATACCCCAGGGATTGGTAATCCATCACTTGCAGCGGTTACCGTACCCGAGATTTGCATCTGTGCTGCAGCTTGAAATCCAACAAACAGCAAGAATGCAAGAAAGATTGTTAATTTTTTCATAGATTAAAATTTTAGGTTCATAAATAGTTATTAAAAAATATTCATTCGGCTAAAATAAAAAAAAAAATGATAAAAACTACAAGAACGTTAATAAAAACAGCATATATTAACGTACGAACGCCTTTTGTATTTATTCATAATCAAAAAATCTTGTTATCGAGAAACGGAAATGAATATTATTGATATTCGAAAAATAAATTATTTTATTTTAACAGTAGTTTTTATATTACTAGTATGTAAATATTTAAAAAATTGTTTGTGAATAATTATACTAACAAAAAAAAGCTGTCTACAATAGACAGCTTTTTTTATTTAATTAAAGATCGATTCTTATCTTCTAACTGGTTTGTTAGTAACTTTTGCACCAGTTCCATTTTTAACAGATTTCGCACCTGGATCAAGAGTAATAGTTTCAACCCATGGTTCTCCCATATATCCACCAACACTCCATCCGTCTTGTACAAAGTCGAATGTAATTACCATTTCTGCATAATCACCGCAAGTATTAACAACACCTGTTCCTACGATATTATAATCGTATGGTTCGCCTTCCCAATCAGTAGTAATGTAATACTGATCTGGAATTACAATCTTACCAGTTTCATCCCAAACAAACTCAATGTCTACTGGATTACCAGTAGTAATGGTTTCTCCCCAATAATCTTCCATCCATCCAAAACCTAATCCATAAATCTGTAAAGTAGAACCAGAAAGTGATGTTACAGCTTGTGTAGCATATTCATAGTTATCTTCTCCATACCAAGTACCTTCTAAAGTAGCTGGGTCAGCTGACCATGCATAACCAAAAGCATCATCATCAAATGTATAGGTAGTTCCACTCTTAGTTAAGTTTGCTAAATAAGTTCTATAAGAAGAACAAGGAGTTTCGTTCGTTGTAATTGCTTCAAACTCTAAGATATCATTATTTATAACACCAGGTTGATAAAAATCTAGAGTAGCATCAACAGTAACTATGTCTTGGTAATCACCAGCATCTATTGTTGAATATACATCAACAGCGATTAAATAATCACCATCAGGTAAATATGAACCATCATCAGCAGTATCTGTTAATGCATGGAAACTCTCAAACGAACTTCCATCAAAAACTTGCCATATAGATGAGTCAGCAGCATTTAAAATTAACATTCTTAAGTCAATTACTTCATCTGCATCTAAATCTAATCCTATTGCATCAGCAACATCAGTAGACCATGCCATCTCAATAGAAAAATCAGCATTTGTAAAATTCTCTATTGTGAAATCTACAGTAACAGGTGTAATACTAGCATTTGTAGTTCTCTCATCACCAATTTGTAATGTTAATGTTTCTGTGCCTTCAATTAACTCATCGGTAAGCACTTGAATTTGAAGCTGACCTGTTGTTGTATTAGCAGGTATATAAACTCTACTATTTGAATTTACAATAGAATAGTCAGTTCCAGCAGAAGCATTACCATCTATTTGAGTTACATATAAAGCAATATCAGAAATCTGAGCTTCAGAAAGAGTAACATCAAAAGAATAAATTGTTTCTGCAGATTCGTTTAAGGTATATCCACCTCCAGCAATACCACTAACTGTTATGGTTGGGCTTGTTGCTGTTAAATCTGAATAGCCAGTGTAATCATCATCGTCGCATGAGTAAACGAAGAATACCATAGCTAACAATGCGATTAAATTATATTTAATTATTTTTTTCATATTTTACTTTTTTAAAGTTAAAGGTTAGTTTTCTATTAAGGAATTTTTTCCATTACCTGGTAAAATACTCTAGGTCCTGAACCACCGGTATAATATCCAAATGTCATGTAAAGTCTATCCTTACCATCTACATCGTCATTCACAACATAGTTACTTGATGTACCACAAGGAAGACTTACTGCAGCAAAATCACCAGCATTAGACTCACATGTAATTAATGGTTCATCATTTAATATCTGATCTGCCCCATCCCATTTCTCAGGATAAGTAATTACACCAGCACCATCAATCTGGAAGAAAAGTTCATTATCTAACCATGCACACATACCAACCATTCTGTAAGTAATTGCATCTATTGACTCGAACTGATAAGTTTCAAACCAATAATCACCGGCACTTGATAATTCTCCAAGTCTGTAATATAATCCTTCTACAAACTTATATGTACCTGCATATCTGGTAGATACTGTCATTAAAACAGGGAATTGCTGTTGAACTACTCGTCCATCACTTAATACCGCTTCAACTCTTAAAATAAATTTATCTCCAATTCTTAAATTACCATCAGACACAGGAATCTGGTTATTAACAATTGTAGGATCAAATTCACTAACAATAGTTAGACCATCTCTTAAATCAGCATATGACCAATCCGTGGTAGAAACAGCATGACTTTTTGTTGTTTCTGTAATGTTAATAGTATACTCAAGAATTTCATCTGAAGTAACAACTGGAATAGAGTCAGCTCTTGTATGACTTTCATCATCAGGATTACTCCATGCTACAGCAACCTTTTCAAATGATTTGTAAATATTAATCGTATTTACTTTCACACTACCTTCCTGGTGAACAAAAAGATCGAATGTATATGTTCCTGTACTACCAACAACATAATTGATTGCAGTAGAGCTTATATCTACAAGTCCACCCTCTAAAGCATCTTCTGTAGTCAAATCTTCTTCTGCATCACATTGAATGAAGAAGATTGCAACAAGTGCCAGAAAGCTTATATATAATAATTTTTTCATAATTTATAAAATTTTTAATTTTTAAATATTATTGCATCCACCATATATCTGTAGTCAATAAATCTGGACCTTGCGCAGCAACTGCAGCATCATAATTTGCTGCATTTACAGATGTTTCGATTGGAGGATAGTTATATCTAGAAGGAATAGCATCAACAACTGCATCAATTGGTAATGTTAAAACTGGATAACCAGTTCTTCTCCATTCTGTCCATGATTCGATTCCTTGATCAAACATGGCAATCCAATTTTGCTCTGCTATTTGCTGTAAAGCATTTACAGAAGTATATGCAACACCACTCTCAAGTATGTATGAAGCATATGATTCTTCAATGTCGTTAAATTCAAATGCAGCACGAATACCTTCATTATAATAAGTTTCGGCATTTCCTGAAATGTAACCCTTAACAACTGCTTCTGCCATTAAGAAATTTAATTCAGAATATGACATAAATGTTCCAGGTAAATTAGGATTTAAATAGAATTCTCCTATTCCAGATACATTATCATAGTTCCAGTCATCATTTGGAACACCATTAATTCCTGATGGTTTACCTCTAATTTCACCTTCGCTATTTTCAGCTGCATATATTGGCAGACGAGGATCATTTAAAGTTTCCATTTTTTCTACAAGAACCTGATTTACTTTATATTCTAATCTTGTTCTAAATATTACAGTTTCATAAATTGGGTTTGCATTAGGATTTGCATCTAAATAAACAAGATTTGCATTATCAGCATTTGATTCAAATATTTCTCTATTTGAAACGATATCTTGTAAGTCAGCTGCAACATTCTGAACACCTGATATTCTCATTAAACAACGGAATTTTAATGAGTTTGCAAATTTTAACCAACCTTCTGCACTTCCACCATAAACTACATCAGCAGCAGCTGGAATATCACCAGTACCTGTTGATAATAAAAGGTTTGCAGTGTCAAGCATGTTTAAAATACCTGCATAAACAACATCTTGAGCATCATATGCTGGTTGGAAATTACTAGCATCAATAGCTTCTGTAAATGGAATCATACCAAAAACATCTGTTAATACAGAATAGCCATAAGCTTGAAGAACTATCGCAGCTCCTCTTGTGTAATCATTTCCTTCTTCTATTGCAAGATTTTCCATTGATTTTGCATCTGCAATAACATCTTCATATAATCCTTGCCAAACAGTACCTTCAATAACACTGTTTCGCACCTGGAAACGAGCTTCTTCTTCGTAGTTTACCTTGGCCATTTGCTGAGCCCAGCAAGAACCCATGTCCATTCCTACAAACGAACTATACATAATATTTCCTGCATTCCTTGCAATATCAACTATAAGTAGCTCTGAAGGAATAGTTAAAGCATCATTAGGATTGCTATTTACATCTTCAAATCCACTATCGCAAGCGGTAAAGAATATCAAGCCTAATAGTACTGCTGTTATTAATATTTTTATCTTTTTCATATTCTTAAATCGTTTTAGAAGTTAATATTTATATTAAATCCTAAGCTTCTGGTTGATGGCATTTGACCAAATTCCTGACCTTGTTCAGCATTATCACTACTGAATGAAGTTTCCGGATCAATATGAGGAACTTTTTTGTATAAAATAGCCAGATTTCTACCAACAAAACCTATCGATGCTTTCTTAAATGGAGTTCCTTCGAACCATTTGCTAGGAAGATCATAACTAATTACTAATTGTCTCCATTTTACATAAGATGCATCAAACACAGAGCTTTCAACAATTGAGTTATCATAAGCAACCTGGTTGTAAGTTTTTGAAGAAACAACAACATTATTTGGTACATAAGATCCTGAAGCTTCGTCCCACATAACACCATCACCAACTAAACCACTTTCTCTACCAAGAAGTGTTTCTTCAAGAACACCTGAATAACGTCCCCAAGTTGTTGTCATTGTATAAATATCACCTCCAAATTTACCATCGATTGTAGTATTTAAATTAATGCCTTTATAACTAACATTCATTGTAATACCACCACGCCAATCTGGTTGTATATTACCAATCACATCATATTCAGTTTCTTTTAATGGAACCCCATTTTCATGAATGATTTCACCATTATCGTCTCTTTGGTAAACAGGACCGTAAATTACACCCCAAGGTTGACCTTCACGTGCTTGTAGGTCCATATTCCATTGTCCACCAAGAACTAATGCTTCTAGTCCTCCTAAAGAAGTAACTTCATTTTCATTCTTATAATAGTTAATATCAAAGTCAACAACTAAATCTTTGGTTTTAACTGCTGTTATTCCTAACATCAATTCAATACCTTTATTCGTCATTTCTCCAATATTATCAAGAGCAGTAATATAACCAGATGCAGCAGAAATCTCTACAGGAACAATTAGGTCTGTATTTGTTTCATTAAAGTATGTTGCATCTAATCTTAACCTGTTATTAAATAATCTTAAATCAAGACCAACCTCATAAGCAGTTTTTGATTCTGGCTTAATGTTAGGGTTATTTAACTGATCAGGGTTAAATAGTAATGAGTTACCTCCCCAAGGAACAACTGTAGTAGGTCTAAACTCATAAGCTTGTTCTAACTGATATGGTTCTAATGCACCGATACCACCAACTTTTGACCAACCAACTCTAACCTTAGCGAAAGTTAAAACTGATGATTTCATTTCTAATAAATCAGTGATAACAGCACCTAAGTTAACAGATGGATAGAAGAATGAGTTATTATCAATTGGTAATACTGAAGCCCAGTCATTTCTTCCTGTGAAATCTAAGAATATTGCATTTTTCCATGCAATTTGACCTTGTCCGTAGATACTGTTAATCTTACTTTCTTCAGTACGACTTTGAATTACTGTAGTTGATCCAGCTTTTAAGTTAGCAAGTGTATAAACACCTGGTAATTCTAACTGAGGAGCTTCACCATATAAACGAGTATATTCTCTACTCATCATATTACCCCCAACATTTAATGACAAATTGAAGTCAGAAAGAATCTCTTTGTTAAACATAATTAAAATGTCAGAGTTCGTTTCTGTATATCTTCTATCCGTAACATTATAATTACCAAATGCAAACTCATTTGAACCATGAGCATGATTTTCAGTAACTTTAGAAGACCAAGTGTCAATAGATGATTTACCAACAACACTTAAATAATCAGTAAATTGATAAGAAATATTAACTCCTCCTAACATACGATCTTTTTTGTATGCATTCTTATTATTATCAAGTACCCAATAAGGGTTATTTTGGAACTGAGTATTCCAGTTTAAAGGAGTACCTTCAGCTGCTGTTCCTGCAGGAGCCATTGGAAGATTATTATAATCTTTTAAAGCTGACCAATCAACGTTTCTCCCACCCCAAAGTGTTTGTTGTAATGGATTTTCATTGGTATAACCTATTGTTGGAAGGTTATCACTTTCAGATTTATTATAGTTTACATTAAATCCAGCTTTTAATTTATCTGTAAAATTATAGCTAGCGTTACCAGAAACAGAATACTTTCTAAACTCTGTTGTTGGTATCATACCATCCTGATCCATATATCCTAAAGATAAACGATAAGACATTTTCTCAGTACCACCAGTAAACGCTAGGTTATTATTAGAAGTAATACCTGTTTCATAGAAATCCTTTACATTATCTGGATGTGAAATCCATGGAGATGCTCCTCCATTATACTTATAGTTATCCCACTGAACAAATTCTAATCCAACGTCAAGAGGTGGTCCCCAACTTTCATCAACACCACCATCACCAACAGTACCATCAATCCATTCGAAATAATCATCGTTAGGACCTTGTCCATATGAATTCTGGAAACTAGGAATTACTAAAGGCTTTTCAAAAGTAGTTGTTGAGTTAAAAGAAACACCTATGTCTTTTGTTTTACTTGTTTTACCTGTTTTAGTCGTAATTACGATAACACCATTTGCAGCTCGAACACCATATAATGCCGCAGCACTTGGGCCTTTTAAAACTGATAATGTAGCAATATCGTCAGGGTTAATATCAGCAATACCGTTTGGTAAGTCAAAACCACCACCATCGGTAGCTGTACCATAGTTGGTATTATCTAATGGAATTCCATCCACGATAAATAATGGCTGAGTATTACCTGTGATGGATGAAGCACCTCTTAATTCAATTCTTGTAGAAGCACCTACCGCACCAGAACTCTGTGTAATATTAACACCAGATACTTTACCTGAAAGCGAATTTACAACGTTAGCTTCACGAGCTTTAGTAAATTCCTCTCCACTTAAGTCCTGTACTGAATAACCTAGTGCTTTCTTTTCTCTTGAAATACCAAGTGCAGTTACTACAACTTCATCCATTTCAAGAACTTCAGCTTCTAATTGAACATCAATTACAGAACGGCCATTAACTAGCACTTCTTGTGTTTTCATACCGACGAAGCTAAATACTAAGGCTTGAGCTTCACTTGGAACAGTCAAAGTATACTTTCCGTCCATGTCAGTAGTAGTACCAATAGTGGTATTATCTTTTACCACAACTGATACCCCAGGGATAGATAACCCGTCTTCTGCACCGGTTACCGTACCCGAGATTTGCATTTGTGCCTGTACGCTAAAGCCTACAAACAACAAAAATGCAAGAAAAATTGTTAATTTCTTCATAGATAAAAATTTTAGGTTCATAAATAGTTAATATAAAATATTCTTCCCTGCTAATGTATAAAAAAAATGGAATAAACAAAAAAAACAGACAGGAATAAACCCAACTTTTTTAAATAATAATCAACATTTTATCCTACATTTTATCAAAAAACGATAATAATATCCTATTTTCATTTATCGTTTATTAATAATGTATTATCATAAAATAAGCCCCGAATTAGTTAAAATTCAGGGCTTAATATCTTATATATAAAACTCTACAAATGCTATTAGAGCTTACTTTCCACAATTTCTAAGATTTCTTTTTCCAATTCCTCCGTATTTTTATCTATTTCTTGTGCTTTTTTACTAACGGACTCTACAAATGTTTTATCTTCAAGGTCTCCAGAATTGATTTTTACATTTAAAAAAGCTCCTTTCACACAAGAACGAATTGCTAATGCTCCAACACCAGCATCTGAAACTGAATTTGGATTGCCAATTTCAGCCATAGCTTTCACAACTTCCAAGGCATTATATGCAACTTCCATTACTCTAAAAGGCACCATGATAGCATTCTTTGTTGCATCCTGTATAGCTTCTTTCCTAGCCGCTTTCTCTTCGTCAGTTTTCTTAGGCAAACCAAATGCATCCATAATTTTATTAAATGCATCGGTATCTTCATCAACCAATCGAACCAATTCAGATTGATATTTCATTCCTTTTTCAGCCCAATCTGAAAATTCTTCCCAACGATCGTCCCATCCTCTTTTATGTGAAGATAAATTTGCAACCATAGTACCTAAAGCTACTCCCATTGCTCCCATATAAGCAGAAACAGATCCTCCGCCAGGAGCTGGTGATTCTGATGCCGTTTCATCAGTGAATTCAGTTAATGTCATATCAACTAATTTCTTTTTCTTAGCATCAGCCGCTAACTTATATTCAATAATTTTTTCTTCTGGTTTAAATTCATACAGATCATCTAAACCAAGTGACTTAACTGCAATTTTAATAATCTCTTTCTCAGGAATTCCAACAGATCTGTTTTGTTTTCTTAAGAAATACTTTCCTGCATCAATCATTGCTTGCAATGGAATCAATCCAACCAGCTCAGAACCTGAAACTCTTATTCCACGTTCCAGTGCTTTTTTGAAAACTTCATCATAAGCAATATGTACAGGAGTTACACTTATGTTAGTGAGGTTCATTGATATTTGAGCAACACCATATTCATCGATAAACCAACCAATTGCTTTTACACATTTTAAAGAACCAGGAGTCCAAACTTTATTTCCTTTTTCATCTAAAACCACTTTTCCTGTAACAGGATCTCCCTCGCGTTTTACTCGTCCTTTTTCTCTAACATCAAAAGCAATAGCATTTGCTCTACGAGTAGAAGTTGTATTCAGGTTAACATTATAAGCTACAAGAAAATCTCTGGCACCCACTGCGGTAACACCAGCTTTTGCATTGAATTCTGCAGGGCCAAAATCTGGTTTCCATTCCGGCTTAGCTAACTTTTCTTTTAAACCTTCATATTCACCTGCTCTACAAACAGCTAAATTTCTTCTTTCATCTTTCAGTGCAGCATTTTCATAGCAATAAATTGGAATATGTAATTCTTCACCGATACGTTTTGCCAACTTGTGGGCATATTGAACTGTTTCTTCCATTGTAATATTTGAAACAGGAACCAAAGGACAAACATCTGTTGCACCAAAACGAGGGTGAGCTCCTTTGTGATTTCTCATATCTATTAATTCAGAAGCTTTCTTTACCGCAAGAAAAGCGGCTTCACAAACTTCTTCCGGTGTACCAACCATCGTAACAACAGTTCTGTTGGTAGCTTGTCCCGGGTCAACATCCAATAAACTAACACCTTCAACAGATTCTATTTCGTTCGTAATTTGCTTTATGATATCCATATTGTTCCCTTCGCTAAAGTTAGGAACACATTCAATTAGTTGTTTCATCTTATATCTGATTTTTAATATTTAACAAATTTTGATTTTTAATGTGAGTATACCTTATATTATATATCAAACTATGGATACCTAATACTATTCATTTTCCTGGGACGAAAATTTCTGTCCTTATATATTATATTATACATTACGAAATTACTTTACCATTTAAAATCACCTGATCAATTAAATTACTCGTATAAGCATATGGCATAAAATCATAAGTTGGAATTTCTTTGGTGATAAACACATTGGCTATCTTCCCTTTTGCTATACTACCTAAAGAATCGCTTAATCCCATAGCATAAGCTCCATTTATTGTAGCTGCATGAATAACTTCCTCAGGTAACATTCTTAATTTTATAGTTCCCAAAGACATGATAAACTTCATATTTCCCGATGGCGAAGATCCCGGATTATAATCAGAAGCTAGAGCTACAGGCAATCCTGCCTCTATCATTTTTCTAACCGGAGGATCAACCATTCCTAAAAAGAAAGCAGCACCAGGAAGCAAGGTTGGCATGGTCTCTGAGTCTAAAAGGGCTTTTATTTCATCATCACCAGTAAATTCCAAATGATCCACTGATAATGCATTGTATTTAACACCAACTTGTATTCCTCCCGAATAATCCAATTCATTGGCATGTATTTTTGGACGCATTCCATATTTCATACCTGCCATTAAAATACGATCTGTTTGTTCTACTGTAAAGAATCCTTTATCGCAAAAAACATCAATATAATCGGCTAAGTCCTCAGAAGCAACCACAGGAATCATTTCGTTAATAACAAGATCTACATATTCATCTTGCTTAGCTTTATATTCTGCAGGAACAGCATGAGCACCAAGAAAAGTGGATTTTATAGTTATAGGAGTTGTTTCTTTTAATCGCTTAATAACTCTAAGCATCTTCACTTCATCTTCCGGAGTTAAACCATAGCCACTTTTTATCTCAACAGCTCCAGTACCAAATCCTATTATCTCGTTAATTCTTTGTAAAGCCTGTTCATATAAAGAATCTTCTGAAGTATTGTGTAATAATTTAGCTGAATTTAATATTCCACCTCCTCTTTTAGCTATTTCTTCATAAGATAAGCCCCGAATCTTATCCCCATATTCAATTTCTCTGCTCCCTGCATAAACCAAATGTGTATGAGAATCGCAGAAAGATGGAAAAACCATCTTACCACTAGCATCTATTACATCACCTTTAAAATCATCTTGATTAAGATTATTCATTTCTCCAAAATCAATAATCTTATCTCCATCTATTAATAAATATGCATTCTCAATGGTTTTAAGACTTTGCATATCCTTACCTGCAACCCATTTAACAGGACTTTCTTCTACATTAATTAATGATTTAATATTCTTTATTAAAATTGACATCTTATTTTTTGATTTTCTATGTTATTAATTCTTTTTCAAGCAACTAAATTACAATAATATCTTAAAATGATTTGGTACGAAAATACAAAAATCATTGCTATATAAATAAAAAATTTCCTGTTGTATAACTTATGTTCTATTTTTACCAACTCTTAAAATAAAAAGTGAAAAAACTATGAAAAAGAAAAGGCCAATACCACACACATACGTAATTGTATTTTTTATCATTATTTTCTCAGCCATATTAACATGGTTTGTTCCAGGAGGGGAGTTTGACCGAGAAATTATAACACTTAGCGATGGAACAACCAAAGAAGTAATTGTAAAAGATTCATTTCATTATACTGAAAATCAACCCCAAACATGGGAAGCCTTTTCAGCCTTTTTTGATGGTTTTGTTGATAAGGCCGATATTATCATCTTTATATTAATGATTGGTGGTGCATTCTGGATTATGAATGACAGTAAAGCCATTGATGTAGGAATCTTCACTTTTCTTAAAAAGACTAAAAAAATAGAACACTTTAAATTGTTTAAGTTTCTAGGCATCGAAAACATTATTATCACTTTAATCATGATCATGTTCTCTATTTTCGGAGCTGTATTTGGTATGAGTGAAGAAACCATTGCCTTTGTCATTATTTTTGTTCCCCTGGCTCTATCCATGGGATACGATTCAATAGTAGGTGTTAACTTATGTTTTGTTGCGGCTGCTTTAGGTTTTGCCGGTGCTTTGCTGAATCCTTTTACTATAGGTATTGCTCAAGGATTATCAGGGATTCCATTATTTACAGGAATTGAATATCGTTTTTTTACATGGATTGTATTAAATATTGTCGGAATTACATATGTTCTTAGATATGCCAAAAAAGTTAAGAAAAACCCGGAATCATCGCTTGTTTTTGAAGATGATAATAAGAATTGGAGAAGTAAAGAACACATCGATCCTGAACACATGAAATACTACACTCCTGTTTCTGCATGGATTGTTTATGGAATATTATCGGTTATATTAATAATCATATCACTTATTAATACTCAAACAACATTATCCATAGGAAATTCATCAACTACATTAGCTATTATTCCAATATTGACTGGTCTATTTATAATAACAGGACCATTGATGCTTAAAAAATCTGTACACTTTTTCATTTTAAACATTTTACTTTTTACTATCCTCTTTCTAATCATTGGCGTTATGGGTTATGGTTGGTATGTGATGGAAATTGCTACTTTATTTTTCGTTATGGGATTAGCATCAGGTATAGCCAATAATAAATCACCAAATAATATCACAAAATTATTCTTAGATGGAGCCAAAGATATAGCATCAGCAGCTTTAATTGTTGGACTAGCAGGAGGTATTATCATTGTACTTCAAGAAGGTAAAATTATTGATACTATTTTACACTCTGTATCGCAATCAATGAAAACAATGGGAAAAGTAGGTTCTATAGGAATTATGTACTTAATTCAAACATTTATAAATATTATCATACCATCGGGAAGTGCAAAAGCAGCCCTTACCATGCCTATTATGGCTCCTTTCTCTGATTTAATAGGGATTTCGCGACAAGCAACAGTTATGGCTTTTCAATTTGGAGATGGTTTTACAAATATGATTACTCCAACTTCTGGTGTTTTGATTGGTGTGCTTGGTGTAGCCAAAATTCCATATGAAAAATGGGTAAAATGGGTAACACCATTTATGATCATTCTAGTTACCTTAGGTTTCTTATTGTTAATTCCTACTGTATTAATGGAATTAAGTGGTTTTTAAAATTAAATGATCAACCATGAAAAAGTCTGTTTTTCTTTTATTAATACTTATAAGCTTTATTTCTAAGCTATCTGCACAAGAAAGCAATGCCAAAGAAGAAAAAGTAAAAGATGGATGGACTTTTGGAGCTGTTCCTGTAATAGCCTACGATAGCGATTTAGGTTTTAAATATGGTGGATTAGTGAATTTTTATAACTATGGAAAGCCGACAAGTTATCCGGAATATTTACAGTCCATTTATTTTGAGATTTCAAGGACAACAAAAGGTAGCGGAATTAATCAATTGTCGTTTGATTCAGAACATTTATTTCCTAGTAAGCCTGTAAGAGTAACTGCCGATATAAGCTATTTAACAGAACAGGCATTAGACTTTTATGGCTTTAATGGTTATCAATCTGCTTATATTCCCGATTTTGAAGACGATAATTCTAATAATTCAATCTACCGATCGAGAATGTACTATCGCATGGAGCGAAAAATGATTCGATTTGCTGCTGATTTCTCAGGAAATCTATTTGAAACCAATTTTAAATGGCTAGCCGGATTTGCTCATATTAACCACAAACTTGGATCGGTTGATATTGATGCATTAAATGATGGTTTAGATCATGATGAACTGCTACCTTCAACAGATAGTGTTCCCGGATTATACGATGAATACGTAAATTGGGGAATTATTCCGCAAAAAGAATCAGATGGAGGTAAAATTAACTATATTAAGCTTGGTGCAATATATGATTCTCGCGATAACGAAGCCAATCCAATGTCGGGTATTTGGTCAGAAATCGTATTGGTTACTGCTCCAAAGTTTTTAGACAATTACGAAAACGACTACACTCAACTTTCTGTGACTCATCGTCAGTATTTTACTTTAGTTAAAAATAAATTATCGTTTGCATATCGTTTAGGATACCAGGGAACTCTGGCTGGAAACGTTCCTTTTTATATGCTCCCTTATTTAAATTTCTCATACAATCCATCAATAGTTATTGAGGGATTTGGGGGGTCAAAATCGTTTCGAGGAGTATTAAGAAACCGGGTTGTTGGCGATGGTGTCGTTTATGGAAATCTTGAATTTAGATGGAAGTTCATTAAAACAGTTATAAAGAATCAGAATTTATATATTGCATTAAGTACGTTTACTGATTTTGGACAAGTAGTACAGGAAACAAAAGTTAACACAACAAATATCCCTATTGATGGAAGTGTGGATTTAACCAATTATTTTGATTCTCAAAACGACCAACTGCATATCAGTTATGGACTTGGACTACACTTTGCTCTTAACAAGAATTTTATTGTTGCCTTTGATTATGGCTTAGCAGGTGATAAAAGAGATGGCTCGAGCGGATTGTATATCGGAATGAATTTTCTTTTTTAAATCAAAATATGAGAAGAAGAAAGAGGATGTCCGAAAAGTTAACTTTTTGCCACAAAGTCTCAAAAACACGAAGCAAACACAAAATAGAACTTGCTGCATATTAACTCTTTGTGGGATTTGGAGTTTTAGTGTCTTAGTGGCAAGTTTTGTATTTGTTGACTTTTCGGACAGCCTCTTTTTTATATTTATTTAAAATTCTTCAAATTTATGTGTTATATCTTTAAAATCTAAGTCTTTAAACTCACAACATTCATCCAGATTTTTACTATAAACATCCATTGCCCTACGGCTCATACCCATACTAGAAAATCCTCCATCGTGGAAAATATTCTGCATAGTAATTTTCTTAGTTAAATCAGAAAACATGGTAATACAGAAATTAGCACACTCCTCGGCAGTAGCATTCCCTAGTGGAGACATACGATTTGAGAAATCCATTAAGCCTTCTAATCCCATTACACCTTTACCAGCTGTTGTTGGAGTTGGCGACTGCGATATGGTATTAATCCTGATTTTCTTTTCACGACCATAGATATATCCAAAACTTCTGGCTATGGATTCAAGTAGCGACTTGGCATCAGCCATATCATTATAACCATATAGAGTTCTTTGAGCAGCAACATATGATAATGCCAAAACAGAACCCCAGTCATTTAAAGCATCTTTTTTACGAGCTACCTGTAATATTTTATGAAACGATAAGGCTGAAACATCCAATGTCTTTAAAAAATAATCATAATTCAAATTATCGTATGTAATTCCTTTTCGAACGTTTGGTGACATTCCAATTGAATGAAGAATAAAATCGATTTTACCACCGAATTTCTCCATTGTCTTATCAATTAATTTTTCAATATCTTCTAAATTTGTTGCATCTGCAGGAATAACTTCAGTGTTACATGCCTTTGCCAATTTATCAGTATCTCCAAGACGCAATGCAAAAGGTGCATTTGTTAATACAAACTCTGCTCCTTCTTCATATGCCTTTTCGGCTACTTTCCATGCTATCGACATGTCATTCAGCGCACCAAATATTATTCCCTTTTTACCTTTTAATAAATTAAATGCCATGATTAAATTTTTTAATTATACAAGCTACATACAATTCTATTCAGATTATGTTCACTTGTAATAGTTATTAAGATTTATTCTATTTTGATAATAAAACTCTTGCATTTTCAATTGCTGCATCAGAAAGAGCTTCACCACTTAACATCTTTGCGATTTCGTTTATTCTTTCTGTTTCTGATAAGAGTTTTATATAAGTATTGGTAGTTTCGTGATTATCTTTTTTAAATACTAAATAATGATGATCCCCTTTACTTGCTATTTGTGGCAAGTGTGTTATATTAATGACCTGCATATTAGCAGACATTTTCTTAATGATTGTTCCCATTTTATCAGCAATCTCTCCCGATGTTCCTGTATCAATCTCATCAAATATAATGGTAGGTAAAGTTGTTGTTTCTACAATTAATGACTTAATGCTTAGCATTAATCTAGAAATTTCACCTCCCGATGCAACTTTAGATAATTCTTCAAGTGCTATGTTTTTATTCGCCGAAAATAAAAACCTGATCATTTCTTTTCCTGTAGAAAGAAACTCATCAACCGGCATTTGCTCAACACTAAAATTAGCATTTGGTATTCCCAGTTGCATTAAAACGTCTATGACTCTTTCTTCAATACCCGGAATAATCTTCTTTCTATTTTCGGAAATATTTTGAGCTAAGTGATTTAATTCATTTTTAAGCTCATCTAACTCTTTTTTTAGTTTTTCTGTTTCGAAATCATAAGAAGTAATACGATCTATTTTTTGCTGTAAGTCTTCTTTTATCTCAATAAGCTCTTTAGTTGTTGCAACTTTATGCTTTTGCTCTAAAGAATAAATTAAGTCTAAACGCTCACGAATAAATTCAATTCTTGCCGGATCGTGTTCAATTCGTTCGTTTAAACGATCAACTTCGTTATGAATATCTTGTAATTCAATATATGTTGAGTCAAGCCTTTGTGTTAAATCATCACCTTCTTTCAAGAATTTTGAGATAGATCCAATGGCACTTTTTGCTTGTTTAAGATTAGAAATAATAGAGAACTCTTCGCCTGAGAACAACTCTATGCTCGTTGAAAGTTTAAGCTTTATTTCTTCTGTATGATTAAGCTGTTCAAGCTCTTCTTCTAAGTCTTCTTGCTCTCCATCAACTAATTTCAATTCCTCTAACTGATTGTATTGAAACTGATAATAATCCAAATCAGCTTTGGCTTTATCCGCATTATTTACAAGCTTATGATATTCTGATGATAATATATTATACTCTTCAAATTTATTTCTATAATGATCTAATAAATCCTGATGATCGGCAAATGAATCTACCAGACTTAATTGAAAATGATCATCCCCTAACAATAAACTCTCATGTTGAGAATGAATATCGATTAAATTATTGCTTAAATCTTTTAAAACTGTAAGGTTTACCGGTGTATCGTTTATAAAAGCTCTTGATTTACCATGATCTGTAATTTCACGACGAATGGTTGTCAAATCATCATAATCAAGATCATTAAGCTCAAAAAACTTCTTGAGTTTATATTGTTTCACCTGAAACTTTGCTTCAACAAAACATTTCTTAGATTTATCCTTTAAAACCGAAGTATCGGCTCTTTGTCCAAGAACCAAAGATAAAGCACCCAATAAAATGGATTTACCGGCACCTGTTTCTCCTGTAATTATATTCAGGCCTTTATTAAAGTCTATCTCTAACTCGTTGATTAAGGCGTAATTTTGAATATAAATTGATTGAAGCATAAATATTTGTTTATCTATATTAATGAATACAAACTTACTAAAAAAAGATTATTGAAAACCTCTTTCGAAAGTAAGTATGATAAAATCTTATAATTATTGCTTTTTAATTTTTTTATAGGACTCTGACCTGGTAGGATCAATCTCAACTAAGATATTATACACCCGATCGGCTTCTGCCATAAACGACTCTGAGAATACATTAATCAACTCGTCAGATTTTGCACTCATAATTAAATCGTAAAAGAACAAATAAGGATCAGGTTTTTGACGATGAACTTTTTGCATTAGTTCCAGGCTCTCGGCAATCTCTGTTCTTCCTGTAGCCTCTTTACTTTCCATTATATCAAGGCCTAAACGGTGATATCGATATAGAAATTCTCTTACATTTCTGTATCGGTCGTTTAAAATATTTTCGATAAGCCAATATCTGTTTTTACGATTCTCAAAAGCTTTCCAACCTTTTTCAACAGCATTTTGTGCATTATTTACAATTTGCTCGGCTTTCTGATAATATTCGGTACCTCCAAGCATTGAAAAAGTATCATAATCTAAGCCTAAAATGATGTATGCATAATATGCTAAAACAGAAGTTAAATTTGATCGATGTTCATTTATTGCAAACTCTAAAGGTTCAAACTCAACATAGTTGAACTTAAAATCATCGTCTTTAAAGTTTAATATGGTTGTATTATAAGAGGTATTGTATGTAGGACGGCGCGATTGAACCTGTATGCTCCCTTTAAATTCATCGCCACTATGATCCTGTAAGTTAATTAAGATATTACATTCAATACGTTCTTCATTCGTATAAACATGATTGGTCCATGCTGTATTATTCATAAACTCGTAAAGTGCAGTTTGCAGTGTTTGAAAAACCTGCTTATTAGTTCCCTGTATTTGAGATGAATTTACCTGAATATTACATCGTAACTCTTGAGAGTACGTTGTATATATTACTAATATCAATGTAGCAACTAATAATAATCTCTTCATGTTTATTATTCCTTTAGTTTATCAATTAAAGCATCCACAATATCCCTGGCAACTTCCTTTTTCGGTTTAAGATCAAATTCTTGAATACGATCTTGGTTATCGATGATACTTATTTTATTGGTGTCATATCCAAATCCTGCACCTTCATCTTTTAATGAATTAAGAACGATAAAATCCAGGTTTTTATTTTTGATCTTTTTCTTAGCATTACTTTCTTCATGATCTGTCTCCAGTGCGAAACCAATAAGTAACTGTTCTTCTCTCTTTATTTTTCCAAGTTCAGCTGCAATATCTTTATTTGGTTCAAGATTGATATGCATATCTTCTTTACCTCTTTTCACCTTGCTATCAAAGCTTACCGAAGGTTTAAAGTCTGCTACTGCTGCCGACATGATGGCGGCATTACATTCCGGGAAATGTTTTACACTTTCATCATACATCTCCTGCGCAGTTTGAATATTTATTCTCTCGATTAAAGGATTTTCACATTGTAAATGTGTTGGCCCGGCAACTAAAATAACTTCGGCACCTTGATTTGCTAATTCTTCAGCGATAGCAAAACCCATTTTACCCGAACTATAATTCCCAATAAACCGAACAGGATCAATGGGTTCGTAAGTCGGCCCGGCGGTTACCAGTATTTTTTTAGATTTTAGTTTTTTTTTTGAAGAGAAGAATTCAATAATTCTTTCTGTAATGACTTCAGGTTCTGCCATTCGACCTTTTCCAACCAAACCACTGGCTAATTCTCCACTATCGGGTTCAACCATGATATTACCATACGACTTTAGAATTTCCATATTTTTGGTAGTCGCAGGATGTTGATACATATCCAAGTCCATGGTTGGTGCAAACATGACAGGGCATCGTGCGGATAAGTATGTTGTAAGCAATAAGTTATCGGCAATACCATGAGCCATTTTAGCCATAGAATTGGCAGTAGCCGGAGCAATAACATAAAGATCAGACCAAAGTCCAATGTCTACATGGCTATTCCATTGTCCATTTTCAGGGTCAAAAAACTCCACTAGAATTGGATTCTTTGATAAAGTAGCTAAAGTAAGTGGTGTAATAAACTCTTTAGCCAATTTGGTCATAACTACTTTTACTTGCGCACCTTCTTTAACAAGTAATCTAACAAGAATAGCAGCTTTATAGGCCGCTATTCCTCCAGTTATTCCTAATAAAATATTTTTTCCTTTTAGCTTCATGAGCTAATTTTTAGAATAATACTATTCAGTTTCTTCAGCTTCTGGTTTTCTGAAATAAATCTGATCATCCATAAACTCTTGCATTGCTATCAATGAAGGTTTAGGTAGTCTTTCATAAAATCTTGATATCTCAATTTGCTCTCTATTTTCAAATACTTCTTCCAAATTATCGGTATAAGATGCAAATTCTTCCAACTTTCTATTCAACTCTTCCTTAAGCTCACTACCAATCTGGTTTGCTCTTTTAGAAACAATCGCAACCGTTTCATAAATGTTACCAGTAACTTTATCTACTTCATTTAAGTTACGAGTTACCGTAGTTGCAGGAGCTTTTGTTTTTTTGTAATCCATCCTAAAAAGATTTATTAAACACTAATTTTTTAATATACGTTGTGAATTATCAAACATTCTAGTTGCTTCTTGAGTAAACTCACTTTCCGGAAATTCTCCAACAAACGAGTAATACTCATCAACTGTTGATTGATATCTTTCAATTCTTTTGTATTCAATACTATTCTCAGCTAGTAAAAATTTAGCTTTTAAAACAAGAAACATGATTTCTTCTCTGTATTCTGTTTCTGGAAAATCATCTAGACTATTATTCAAAGCAATAATGGCGGCCTTATAGTCTCCTAAATCGTAATACAATTTAGCACTTAAATATGATTTCTCAACAAGTTTGTTGCGTAATTCTTTTATATAATTAATACATTCATCCTTTCTATCGCTATTTGGATATCTAGACATATACAAAGTAAATAATGTAATAGCCTGGTATGAAAAAGACTGATCCAGTGTAGGACGAGGGGCCTGCAAATAAGTACAGTAAGCATTCATAAATTCAGCTTCTTCTGCAAAATGACTATTCCCGTATGTTCTTTTAAACTCATCGAAATAATGAGCTGCTAACAAATAGCTTTTTTCATAATAGTTACTATAAGCTGAATAAAAAAATACCGTATCGGCCTGTTGTGTGCCTTTTAGTATTGGTTTTAATTGTTCAAATAAGCCATCCGCTCTCATATAATCCTCTTCGGCATAATATTCAAGAGCCTTCTGATACTTTAGTTTATAATCGCGACTTTTTAATAATTTCTCGTATTTACACGATGAAACCACTGTCAACAATAGAATAAATGGTATTAATCTTCTCATTTTTTTAAACATTTTGCAAATGTACAATTTTAGTTTAAATTGCTAAAATATAATTACACTAAACGCTCATTTTATTGAATTTATTTTCATGGATTTGCTATTTTTTTAAAAAAACGTACTTTTGTGCCTTTATAAAGTAATTCATAAAATCATAAAATCGTGGATATATTTGATAAGATAAAAGAAAGCATGGGACCTTTAGGTCAGCATATGAAAGAAGCTCATGGCTATTTTACATTTCCTAAGTTAGAAGGCGAAATTCATCCTAAAATGAAATTTAGAGGAAAAGAAGTTCTAACGTGGAGTTTAAATAATTATATTGGTTTGGCAAACCATCCAGAAGTTCGAAAAGCAGATGCAGAAGCAGCCAAAGAATATGGTTTAGCTTATCCAATGGGAGCTCGAATGATGTCGGGACAGACAAGCAAGCACGAAGAGCTTGAAAATAAATTAGCTGAGTTTGTACATAAAGAAGATGCATTTCTTTTAAATTTTGGATACCAGGGAATGGTTTCTATCATTGATAGTTTAGTTACACGAAAAGATGTCATTGTATACGATAATGAATCGCATGCCTGTATTATGGATGGTATTTTTCTTCATAAAGCTAAGGGAGGGAAAAGTTTTGTATACGCTCATAATGACATGGAGAAATGCGAAAAAATGTTAGGTTTTGCTGCCAAACGAGCTAAAGAATCTGGAGGAGGAGTTCTTGTGATTACCGAAGGTGTTTTTGGTATGGCAGGTGATTTAGGAAAATTAAAAGAAATCGTTGCTTTAAAAGAAAAATTCGATTTCAGATTATTAGTAGATGATGCTCATGGTTTTGGTACTATGGGTAAAACAGGTGCTGGTACTGGAGAACATTTTGGTGTACAAGATGGAATAGATGTTTACTTTGCTACATTCGCTAAAGCAATGGCCGGAATAGGTGCATTTGTTGCTTCAACTGAAGAAGTAACTAACTATTTAAGATACAATTTAAGATCTCAAATTTTTGCTAAATCATTACCAATGCCTATTGTATTGGGATCTCTAAAAAGATTAGAGTTATTAAAAACCCAATCATCTTTAAGAGAAAATCTTTGGACTATTGTAAATGCTTTACAAAAAGGATTAAAAGATGCCGGATTTAATTTAGGTGTTACAGAATCGCCTGTTACTCCTGTATATTTATCTGGTAGTATTCCTGAAGGAACAAACATTACCATGGATTTAAGAGAAAACTACAATGTTTTCTGTTCAATCGTTGTTTATCCTGTAATTCCTAAAGGTCAATTATTATTAAGACTTATTCCTACTGCAATGCATACTTTAGAAGATGTTGAGTATACCATCAATGCATTTAAAGCTGTTCATAAAAAATTAATTAATGGAGAATACCAAACAGATAAAATTGCAAAAGTTTAATCTGTATTAAGAATATAAGAAAAGCCGATTCCATAAAGAATCGGCTTTTTTATATCAACAAGAATTATTTACTATTGTGCTGCTAAGAATCGTTCTGCATCAATAGCTGCTTTACAACCAGATCCTGCAGCTGTTATCGCTTGTCTGTAATCAGGATCCATCACATCGCCACAGGCAAATACACCAGGTACTTTTGTTTTTGAACTTCCAGGTTCTGTTACAATATAACCAACTTCATCTGTGTCAAGGTAATCTGTAAAAATATCTGAATTGGGTTTATGACCTATCGCTACAAAAAAACCGTGAATATCTTTTTTAACTTCTTCACCTTTGGCATTGTTTAAAACCACTCCGTTAACACCACTCATATCACCAACAATTTCTTTGGTTGTATGCTCGAATAAAACTTCGATATTTGGTGTTTTCATCACTCTTTCAACCATCACTTTAGATGCTCGCATATAATCTTTACGAATAATTAAATAAACCTTATTACAGATTCCTGCAAGATATGTTGCTTCTTCTGCAGCCGTATCGCCACCACCAACAACTGCTACATCTTTTCCTTTATAAAAGAAGCCATCACAAGTAGCACATGCCGATACTCCCATTCCCTTATATTTCTCTTCTGATTCTAATCCAAGATATTTAGCTGTTGCTCCTGTTGCAATAATTAAAGACTCAGCTTCAATCAATTTATTACCATCAATGGTAACTTTAAATGGGCGTTGGCTTAAATCAGTTGCTGTAGCTATACCAAATCTTACATCAGTACCAAAGCGCTGTGCTTGTTTTTTTAAATCTTCCATCATGGCAGGTCCGGTAATTCCTTCCGGATATCCAGGGAAATTCTCAACATCGTTCGTTGTGGTTAGCTGACCGCCTGGTTCTAAACCCTCGTACATTACAGGATTTAAATTAGCCCTGGCAGCATAAATTGCAGCAGTATAACCGGCAGGCCCTGAACCTATGATTAAACATTTTACTTTTTCTGCATCAGAATTGGTCATGCTCTGACTTTTATCTTCTTCTAAATTGTCCATTGACTTAAATAATGCCATTTTATTTTGATTTTAATTTATTGATTTGTTTTTTCTTACTAATTATCTAACTATTTATATTTTTATGATTCTTTCCAAGCAATAAATATACCATATTTTAATTTAAAAGAAATTTTGGATATTAAGATTTCGTAAGTATTTTTACAATCCTGATTCGGGGTGTGGCGCAGTTGGCTAGCGTACTTGCATGGGGTGCAAGTGGTCGTCCGTTCGAGTCGGATCACCCCGACAATCAATAAGTCTGTTTTGCATAGCAAAATGGGCTTTTTTTATTGGTCGCATTTTTGTCGCAAACCGTCATAATTACCAACAACCTGACAAATTAACACTTTAAGCTGACAATCCTTTCTTTGTAATGAATTATGTTTAACTTTATAAGAATAATCATAGTACAAATTGTACTTGTATAAGCAACTTAGGGCCAATTATACTTATTGTCTTGTGCATTGTGCTAAAAAAGATGATTAATTTTTTAAGTTTAAGCAATTTTACAATGTCGGAAAAAATAATAGAGAACGATAGTAAATTTCATCAACCACAGTGGAATGCAAAATTGTGGAGATATATGTCTATCGATAAGTTTTTTGATTTATTATTAAATAATCAGCTTTATTTCTCAAATCTTATCAAAATGACTGATGAAAACGAAGCTCAAATACCAAAGAAAAATATTGAAGAATTACGAAAGTCATTTTCAGATAAATTTAATGATAACGATAAGGATAGACCTGACTTTATAGATTTCAATATTGACATTTTACAAAGAAAGCAATCTACATTTGTGAATTGCTGGATATTAAGTCCAAATGAAAGTTATGCACTTTGGAAAATATATTTGGGTGGTGAAAAATTAGGTATTGCAATAAAAACTAATACCAAAAAGTTGGTAGATTCTATTAATTCTGAGAATGTTTTTAAAAATGATCACATTTATTTTTCTAAAGTAGATTATGCAGATTATTTAAAAGGTGAAATTGATATTAAAAAACTAACCATTACAAAAAGACTACCATATAAATATGAAAATGAAGCAAGATTAATGGTATTTAAAGAACCTGAATTTAAGCAATCTGTTTTCTCTAAAGAACAAAATATTATAAACGGTCTAAAATTTAATATAAACGCGGATTCTTTAATTGAAGAAATTTATCTATCTCCTTTTGGCGGGAATGTATTTAAATATAACTTTAAAAAATTAATAGAAAAGATTAATCCAAGCTTAGTTTCAAGATTAAGAAAATCTGAAATAAGAGATAAATAACTGGTCATAACATCGGGTCAAACTGCATACGGGGTTTTGGTGGTTTTTTGACAAATTTAGTTATCTTTAACATTGTTTCAGTACCGATAGCTATCGGTACTGAAACACAGTGGCGATCCCGCACGCTTCAAACCTGAGTACCGTTGCAAATAGGCGAATAAAACCCACGGAATCAATCTTACTTCTTAAGTTTAAATATTTGCAGCTACTTTATTGTTCTTTATAATTACTTGAATAATCTTGCAACTGCAAGCTGAACTGTGAGATTGAATTAGCTAATGCTTCGTTCCATGAATTTGCAATTAACTCTTCAGCTTTTTTAGTTGCAATGAATGCAAATGGATTAATTGCAGTTGCTATAGCATTGCCAGATAATCTTTCTACTGAATTTCCATCAGTAACAGTGGTAAAAATTATATTCTTTTTTGAGTCCATAACAATGTAGTCGATATATAAATTAGTTTTCGTGTCGCTAAAAATGGATTTGCCCATATCTATTTTATAATCTTTCCAATCAACTTTAAGATAATAGTCATAGTTTTCATTTTCAGAAATTTCATTTGCAAAATCCACTTCCTGAAATTGAGAAGATATAAAACTTAAAGCATTTGATTTTATAGATTCTCCTCCATTTAATGAAAATTTATCTGAAAAAGCTCCAGGTTTAAAAACAATTACTTTTTCAGAAGTATTTTTATCCATAACAACCAAAATACTAGAGTTTTTTTTTCAAAGCGTCTTTTTGTATTACTATTCCCTTTTCGAGTGGAACCTTTCTAACACAACTAATTAGAAATAACATAGTAATGAAGTAAGTTATTTTTACAAATCCATTTTTAACATTTACTTTTTTCATGCTTTTCTTTTTATGAGTTAATATTTATCTGTCATTATCAATATTTTAGTAAAATTATGAAATATAACATCTTAAGTCAATAAATTTGTTTATTCGCCCAATTTGTAACATCGGGTCAAACTGCATGCGGGGTTTTGTGGTTTTTTGACTAATTTAGTTATCTTTAACATTAGTTAACCGGTGATAGTGTAACACGGCGGTAATCCCGCACATAATGCTACCCACAGACCATTACAAATAATACCCTCAAAAAGAAAAATCAAATAAATACATCCCATTTTGACAAGCAATTAATTCAAGAAACTCATTTAGCAGTTCGACAATTCATCTTAAATTGTATTGTATCTCGTTCTAATAATTAAAGTATATTTAATTCTTAACAATTTGACAGTATATTTATTAAGATTGGTTTGGTAGGTTTAATAAATAAAAAATTAGCATTCCAACCCTGACGGTTGCATAAAGAGATAATAAAACGCTTTAATTGAACAAGATCCTTTATTGATAAAATAACATATTTGTCTGTATTTCAAATTAAATTATTTGTTTTATTTCCATTAACATAACAAGCAAAAATCAATTTTTATATATTTGTTATACTAACATGTTAAAAGTTAAAATATAGCATGAAAAAACAATTTGGAGAAATATTTGATGTTGAAGAATTAAAAAGAGTTTGTTTGGAATTCTCTGAATTGACCGGAATGTCAACAGCTATTATTGATTTGGACGGAAATATTATTGTTGATGCTGAATGGCAAGAAATATGTACAAAGTTTCATCGGGGAAATGCAATAACTAAACAACCTTGCATTAAAAGTGATACAAAACTTGCAGTACAATTCAAGCAAGGCAAAAAATATAATGTTTATAGTTGTAAAAATGGACTTATTGATATTGCTATACCAATTATTATTGAAGATGAGCATATTGCTAATTTTTTTATTGGACAATTTTTATTTGAAAAACCCGATATCGAATTTTTTCGAAAACAAGCACAAACCTATTCTTTTGATGAAGAAGAATACTTAATGGCACTTAAGAATGTTCCAATATTTGATGAAAACACTGTAAGAAAAAACATTTCGCTTTTGCTGCAATTGATAGAAATATTAGTAAAATCAGGGCTTAAAAATCTAAAAATCAGAGAAAAAGAAGAAAAAGCAGAAACAAGTGAACAACAATTAGAATTAATTGCCAATAATCTTATTGAAGGAATGATTTATCAGGTAGCCATGCTGGATGAAAACAGGAGGCAGTTCAATTATCTGAGTGATGGGGTTTTTCAACTTTATGGTTGTTCTCCAGAGGAGGCAATGAACAATCCAGACTTAATTTACGGTAAAATACATCCTGATGATATTGAAAACTTAATTGTTGCAGAAAAAAAAGCACTGAAGAACATGTCAACTTTTAAGGTGGAGGCCCGAGTGTTTAATCCGGATGGAAGTATCAGATGGTCATACTACGTATCACAACCACGGATTATAAACAATTTGGTTTGCTGGGACGGTATTGAAGTCGATATTTCCGACAGAAAGCTAATGGAAATTGAACTTAAAGAAGCGAAGGGAAAAGCTGAAGAAAATGAAAATGAAATAAGAACCCAGCATGAAGAGATAAATCTACATAACGAAAGGTTAGAGAGTCTTCTTCGGATTTCTCAATTCAAAACAAATTCAATTCAGGAATTGCTGGATTATGCACTTCATGAAGCAATTGAGCTAACAAACAGTAAAATTGGATATATTTATTTTTATAATGAGTCCACTCGTCAGTTCTCATTAAATACTTGGTCGAAAGAGGTAATGAAAGAATGTGCTGTTCAAAATCCACAAACAATTTATAATCTGGATGATACAGGATGCTGGGGTGAAGCTGTAAGACAACGAAAACCTATTGTAATCAATGAATATAAAAAAGAAAATCCAATAAACAAGGGAACACCGGAAGGCCATGTTAAGTTAAATAAATTTCTTACAATACCGGTAATTTTAGACAATAAAATAGTTGCTGTTGCTGGTGTTGCCAACAAAAAAACTGATTATAATAGCTTTGATATACGACAATTGACATTGTTAATGGACAATGTTTGGAAAATATCAGAAAGAATTTCAATAATTGATGAACTTAGAAAGGTTAATGCAAATAAAGACCGTTTTATAAACATACTTGCTCATGATTTGAGGAATCCCTTTAATAATTTATTGGGTTTTTCAAATATGTTAATTGAAAATTTTGTTGAATATGACAAATCTAAAATTGAAGAAATATTAGGAATCATAAATTACACAACACATAAAACATTCAATTTACTGGAAGATTTATTATTATGGTCAAAAGCGCAAGCAGGAATGTTGTCGTTTCAGCCACAGAAATATATGTTCATTGATATTTATAATGAAGTTTTGGAATTAATGCAATCTATTGCTAATAAAAAAAATATAACAATTCGATATACAGAAAAAGAAAGAATTGAAATCTTTGCTGACAATAGTATGTTCAAAACCATTTTAAGAAATTTAATTTCTAATGCTATAAAATATTCAAATACCAATGGAAAGATAAATATTTATACAGAAAAAGATAAGGATTATGTTATTATAACAATATCTGACAATGGAGTGGGCATAGAGCAGGAAAACATTCCCAAATTATTTGAATTTTCCAGCCAATACACAACCCAAGGAACAGATGGCGAAAGCGGAACAGGTTTTGGATTAACTCTTTGCAAAGACTTTGTAGAAAATCACGGTGGTAAAATTTGGGTTGAAAGTGAAATTGGTAAAGGAAGTAATTTCATATTTACTATACCCTTTAAGGTGGAATAATTCTAACAAATCATTTTAATATAAGATTTACCTTATCTATACAATTTAGAATGCTTTGCATAGTAATTTGAAATCCCAACCCTAATACTAATTTTTTGCGATTTTCATAGAAAAGCCTTTCCCAACTTGACGAGTATGATGGCATTATTGCCCAACTTATAACATCGGGTCTTAAAGCATGCGGGTTTTAGTTGTGGTTTACTCGCTTTGCTCATGAGGCTCCCTTTGGTCGGTTGGCAAGCATTTATTATATTTGTTTCAATGTCAACGGGTATCGATAGCTATCGGTGCTGAAACACGGTGGCGATCCCGCACATAATGATACCCTCGGACCGTTACAGGTAATTTAAAACTATGCGTCGTGCTAAAATAGGTTGACACTTTTTTCTAAACTTAAGAAGTGTCAATATGAAACTAAAAAAACAAGTTACCCCAAGAAAAATTTATTCCTACGCTTTCAAGAAAGAAGTTGTTCAGGAATATGACAATGGACAAATCTCTAAAAGAGCTTTAGCTATTAAAAATCAAATAAATCCTTCGACTTTAGACCGTTGGATTGAAAAGTATAGTATCTTAGCCAGAAACAAACAAATGGCTGAAAAACACTCAAATGATCCCAAACACAAAGTAAAACGCTTAGAGAAACGAATTGAAGAACTGGAAGCTATGCTCGAAATTGATGACATGGCCTGGGAAATCATGGAAGAAATGACTGGTGACCCTAACCTGCGAAAAAAGCATATTCCCGAATCGCTGATAAAAGCATTGCAAAAAGCACGAAAAAGTCGTTTAAAATAACCCTTATATGCAAGCGGTTTGGGATTAGCAGACAGGCATTATACAAAAAGTTACAAAGAACTAATGAAGCTTTATCACAACACCAAATTGTGATAAAGCTGGTGCAACAAATCAGATATGAACAACCATTCATAGGAACTGAAAAGCTCTATGGATTAATTAAACAAGACTTACAAAAAATGAACATTAAAATTGGAAGATGCAAGTTAAACAGCATCTTAAAAGAGTATGGAATGCTGGTTAGAAAACGCAAGAAAAATGTTATTACCACCAACTCTCACCATCGGTTCAGGAAATATCCTAACCTTGTGAAGAATATGGAAATCACTAAACCTGAACAAGTCTGGGTTGGTGACATCACCTATGTTAAAACCGACCAGGGTAATAATTACTTACACTTGCTTACAGACGCTTATTCGAAGCGTATTGTTGGTTTTGAGTTATCGGATAACCTGAAGGCAGAATCTACTTTAAATGCCCTTAAAATGGCTCTAAAAGGGCGGAAATACCCTGAAAGAAAACTAACACATCATTCGGATCGTGGAATCCAGTATTGCAGTGATGATTATATTCAAGTGCTCATGGATAATCATATGTTAATTAGCATGACTGAAAACTCTGATCCCTACGAAAATGCCATAGCTGAAAGAGTAAACGGAATACTTAAGTATGAGTTCTCCATCGGCGAGGGTTTTAAAAACCATGCTTCTGCCCTATCTGAAGTAAAAAAATCTGTGTTTATTTATAACACCCGAAGACCCCACAGAAGCTGTAAAATGCTTACTCCTGAAAATGCTCATCTGAATGGAAAATATAAACTTCCATCCTATTCTATCAAATTGAAAACAAAAAATGAATTATCTTTAACAAAAAACTGCTAAAAATATGTCAACTTATTTTAGCACGAGACACTATTACGCATGAGAACAATTACAAGAATCTATTTAATTGTATCAATACTATTTGGTTTAGTTATTCCAAAAACTCAAGGACAAGAAATTACTATAAAAATTGGGGAAAGAGATAGTATTCAGTCAATAATACTCAATGAAACTCGGAATTTTATAGTACATCTTCCAGACAATTATGATGAATCAAAATCTTATCCTATTCTATTTAGACTAGATGGAGATAGTGAATTATTATTTGAAACTGTTGCAACTGTCAATCGACTGGTATATTCTGATGAGATAGCACCAGAAATGATAATTGTTGCTATTGAAAACACTTTTCGGGCACGAGATATGTGGCCAGTAAATAATGACTATTATCCTGAACCAAATATAGCTGGAGCCGAGAGTTTTCGAAAATTCCTTGAAAGTGAACTTCTTCCTTACATCGATAGTAAATTCCAAACTGACAATAGAATTCTTTGTGGACAATCACTAAGTGCAGTTTTTGTAGTATATTCTCTTTTAACTAAACCAAACTTGTTTAACTCTTATATTGGATCAAGCGCAGGTTTCCCTGCATGTGAACAATATTTTATTGAAATAAGAAACAAGTCATTTGAGCAAATTGATAATTTTCTCGGACAGAAAATTTTTATTACAAATGGACTACTGGATCCGCTTGATCCGGATGGATCTATTCATAAGCAATTAGTAGATTTTTCTAGTTCTATAAATGATAAACTTGCTCAGAGAATTTATTATAAACATTTGACATATGAAAATGAAGGTCATGTCCCGTTTCATAGTTTATATGACGGATTGAAATTTATCTTTGAGTCAAATATAGAAAAATAGTTTTAAACAACCTTTAACAGCGGGTCAGCATCAATGCGGGTGTTTGGTGGGTTCTCGTGGTTTTACTATATTTGTTTCAATGTCACCAGTTGACCTCGAAACACGGCGGCGATCCCACACAGAATGGTACTCGCGGACCGTTAGCAAACTTTCAATATGAAGCAAAAAATATAAGTACAAAAAATACATTCCCCTGTCCAATAGTTTGATTTTTTGGTGCTTTGACAACAAAAACGTAAATTCGTATAGCTTATTGAATTATGATTAAGATATTTACCATTTGTTTATGTTAATATTACTAAAGGAAAAGATACCATCTAATAATCGTAAATAAGAATAAAAATGAAAAAAATTGTTCTGTTATTTTGTGTTTGCACATCATTATTAACATTTGGGCAAGATAAAAAAGTAGCCATGCTTGAAACAATAGCTACTAGTTCTGAAATAAGTTCTATGATAAAAAATATGGTTCGTGGTGAATTAACCAAATCAATTAGTTTACAAGCCGGATTTAGTGCATTTACACGTATCAATGTTGACCAAATGATGGATGAAATTAACTTTCAACGATCAGGTATGGTAAACGATGATCAGATTGCAAAGCTTGGAGAGATGAGTGGTGCTGATTATATATGTATATCTAAAGTTTCAAAAGATGATAAATCCTATTATATCGAATCTTACTTAATAAATATTGTAAGCGGACAGATAGAAAATTCAGCAACTGATTTTGTAGAAAGTGGTGGTATAAGTGCAATAAATGAATCTTGCCAAAAAATAGCTCAAGAATTAGTCGGTTCAGATACTACTATGGAAGAATCAACAGAAGTAGCAGAAAGAAAAAATATTTCATATATATCAATATATCAAGTTAATGTAATTAATCCTGTTCAAGCTACATTAGGTAAAAAAAAGATAACAGGTTCATCTAAAATCAGAAAAGTGATTTCAGAAAGCCCTGATGCTGTTTTATTATTTGATGAAGCCCTGCATATTCTAAAAATAGCAGATAGAAACAAAAAGTTTCAAGAAGCTTCAAAAAAATATAATGAATATTTAAAATCTCTTTGATAATAAAAAAACGTAACTATTAACATTAATACTCAAGCATTCGGATTGTAATAACGCAAAACTGCCAATATTTTAACGATCTAAATACCAAGAAGTTTTATTCTATTTAAAGTATTGCATTTTAGATTTTTTGTAAATTTGTTATAACAATATGTTATTTCCTCTATTCTAAATCCTTCAGTGCCATGAATAAAATAAAACATGTATTAATACTAATTTGGGTCTTATTATTTCTTACCTGTTGTAAACAAAGTGTAAACACAGAAATAAAACAAGGTGAATGTGCAAGTGACAAGCACTATGTTTCACTAGATGGATTATGGCGTGTCACACCAGAGACAGCAATAAAATATCCACACGGAACACTTGAACCTATAATTCAAGTAAGTGGTGATGCTTTTGGTAAATTAACAGTTCGAGGTTGCTTTCTTTGGGAAAACCGTTTTTACGATTATTGGAAGCTTGACAGCGTTCAATTCATAGATTCTACAAGACAATTGATGATTATTTATGCTGAAGATGGTATTTATAAGGGAATAGTTGATAAGAAGAAAGAAATTATACAGGGTACGGCTTGCTGGGGAGATCCTTCTGATACCAATAAACTTGATTTTATTCGTGATGAAGATACAGATGTAAACAAATTATTTATTCCTTACCCTCTTGGTCTAGATGGAAGTATTAAGTATGTATATCATCAACCTGAGAAGTGTAATGATCAACTGCAAACAGCTTCAATATTTAATTATATAAAAGATTCAACTGCGTTTTACAATTTGATTGAAAGAATCATTAAGCAGGAATTTGGTCGGTTGGAGTCTTTTTTAATTATCAAAGATCAGAAACTTGTTCTCGATGAATATTTTTTCGGTTACGATAGAACTCAATTCCATTATATTAATTCTTGTACAAAGAGTATAACATCCTTGCTGTTAGGAATAACACTGGAAAATCACAAACTAATGGATACCCATCAATCGCTTTTTAATTTTTTCCCTCAATATGATTCATTATTACCCCCGGGAAAAGAAAAAATCACACTTAATCATGTTTTGACGATGACTGCTGGAGTTCAAGATAACAATGAGTATAAAGGTACCCAACCGGAAGATTTTATTAAATATTTACTTAGCCTTCCATTAGAGTCCAATCCGGGAGAAAAATTTAAGTACAGTGGGGAATGTACAAATATTCTGGGTGGAATAATCTACACTCTTGAAAACAAACAGGCTGATGAATTTGCAAAAGACATTCTATTCAACAAATTAAGTATTTCAGAATTTTCTTGGGAAAAAGAAAATGGTGTTATACCCTGTGATGCTGGTATTGAAATGTATCCCAGAGATATGGCTAAAATTGGATTATTGATTTTAAATAACGGCTCATGGAATGGTGAACACATCGTTCCAAAAGAATGGATAGATATTTCAACAAAACCTCATGTGGCCGAAAGTGAGTTTTTTGATTATGGATACCAATGGTGGTATAGGTCAAAGCAAAATACACCTTGGTGGGAAAATCCTGTACGAGGTGGAGAAACAGAACATGATATGGTTCTAGCACTTGGTCATGGCGGACAGTTTATTATGATTATTAGAGACCTGAATATGGTAATTGTAATAACATCATCTGATAATAATGAAGGGACTGGTATGTGGCTTACTAAAGTTCCTATGGTAATAGAAGAAGTTATTCCATTATTTGAATAAAAAATGACAATTTATCTCTTATGGAAAGACCTAACTTAAAAATACAACTTGACAGGTTTGATTATTTCTTTGAAACAATTACAATTATTGGACTTATCAGCTTGATAATTATTCCTTTCATTTTTTATGATAGACTGCCTGAAACCATGCCAAAACACTTTGACTTGCATGGAAATCCAGATGCATATGGAAGCAAAGGAATGGTTTGGTTTTTACCAACGCTGGGAATCATATTATATGCCGGACTAAGTCTTTTATGTAAATATCCTCACACATTTAACTATCCAACAAAGGTAACGAATGAAAATGCTGGTAATATTTATAAAAAAGGAATCATTATAATTCGTTTAGTTAAACTGACTGTCATTTCATTATTTATCTTCCTAAATTTTAAATTGATAGAAATAGGCCTTGGCCAATTAGACAAATTATCTGTGATATTTTTACCAATCATTTTGATAATTTTTTTCGGCATGACAGTTTTTGCAATTATTTGGATGAGAAGATAAGGTAAACTATTGTACCATGGGTCTTTAAGTATTTAGGGTGATAATGGTTTAATCATTATTCATCCTGATATCTATCGATACTGAAACTAAGTTGACTCTCACGTCAAAACTGGAGATCGTTAAAATAACCCGTAAAACTCAGTTTTAGAGCAACTATGCTCTTTTGAATCATATATCTAGTTTAGGATTGACTAATTTTTCTTAGTTCTAATTACTGAATATATATCCTTTCTCCTGTTTTTTAAGTTTCTTACACTACCATACTGATTTAATTCTCTCAATAGATCAATATCAACATCTGCGATTAGAATCATTTCTGTATTTGGTGTTGCTTCAGCTTTAACTCCATTTGTTGGGAATGGAAAATCACAAGGTGTTATAACCATAGACTGAGCAAATTGTATATCCATATTATGAACATTTGGTAGATTTCCAACACTACCTGAAATGGCAACGTAACACTCATTTTCAATTGCTCTTGCTAAAGCACAATTTCGAACTCTTGAATAACCATTCTGTGTATCTGTAAGAAATGGAACAAATAAAATATCCATACCATCATCAGCAAGCAATCTGCTCAATTCAGGAAATTCCACATCATAACAAATAAGAATTCCTACTTTTCCGCAATCTGTATCAAATACCTTTAACTCATGACCACCTTGCATTCCCCAAACTTTTGCTTCATCAGGTGTTACATGAATTTTCTCATATCTTTCAACATTTCCATCTCGTTTACATAAATAACCTGCATTTAATAATTCATTATTTTGGATCTCAGGCATACTTCCTGTAATAATGTTGATGTTATAAGAAACGGAAAGTTCAGAGAATTTTTTTATTATTGAATCAGTATGTAAAGCCAGTTTTCTAATTGCTTCAGCTTCCGTTAAATGATTGTAATCAGCCATTAAAGGCGCATTAAAAAACTCAGGAAATAATGCAAAGTCAGAACGATATCCTGATACTGCATCAATAAAGTATTCAGCCTGCTGCATTAAGTCATCAAGATTTTTATAGGGTCTCATTTGCCACTGTATTAATCCTAACCTTACAATTTTCTTCTTTGTCGTTGCTTTTGTTGTTGGTTTTTCATAATAAATGTTATCCCATTCTAATAAAACCGCATATTCATTCGATGCTTGATCTCCTTCTAAATAACCCTTCATGACTTTGGCTGGGTGAAAATCATTGGATATTTGAAAATTTAAAACAGGATCACTAATTTCTTTTCTTCTTACTTTTTCAATATACTCTTTAGGTGTTAACTTATCGGCATATTTATGATAATTAGGTATTCTACCTCCAAAAGCAATTCCTCTTAAATTCAGTTTCTCACATAATTCTTTTCTATAATCATATAATCTGCGTCCTAACCTTAAACCTCTATATTCCGGTTTAATAAAAACATCTATTCCATATAAAACATCTCCTTCATCAGAGTGTGTATCAAAAGTATAATTACCAGTTATATCTTGATATGTATGATGTCCTTCGAAACTATTATAATCAACAATAATTGATAATGCACAACCAGCTAACTGATCATTTACTTTTATTATGACTTGTCCTTCTGGAAATTTTTCTATTAGCGATTTAACTTGATGCTCTCTCCAATAAGCTTCAGGCATTGTTTTGTATGCAGAAATCATCACTTTTTTAAGTTCCTGATAATCATCGAATGTTAAAAACTTAAGTTCAATATTTTCAATTTCCATAACTTTAATTTATAGGATTTTAGACATTAGAGCACTCTTCTATTTTAAAATCAAAAATATGAATTTAATCAATCCAATTTTTATTTAATATTAAAATAAACCATTACGAAAAGCCATCGCTTTTTATGTTTCTATTTCAGTAAATACTGTCATAGAATATTTGTATTTTTATCCTCCTAACAAATTTTACTAGAACTATGAAAAAACTTTTCCTCTTGATTATTGTAACGATGATATCCTTTTCACTTTTTGCCCAGGATCATTCATCAAGCATTGTATTTTATAATGTTGAAAATCTTTTTGATACTGTAGATGATCCACAAATTAAAGATGATGATTTTACTCCTGAAGGTAAAAAGAATTGGACTGTAGAACGATATCAAAAAAAGTTAAATGATTTAGCAAAAGTTATCAGTTCTATTACACCGGAAAATTTACCAGCTATTGTCGGATTTGCCGAAATTGAAAATAAACTGGTTCTGGAAGATTTAATAAAGACTGAATACCTTCAACCTGGTAATTATAAGATTGTACATGAAGAAAGTCCTGATATTAGAGGAATTGATGTAGGACTCATCTATAATCCGGATGATTTTAGCTATTTATCACATCAAAAAATACCTATTCCAATTGAATCAGAGTATAAAGTAAGAGATATTCTTTATGTAAAAGGTATCTTACATGCCTCTGATACTCTTCATGTTTTTGTGAATCACTGGAAATCGAGAAGCGGAGGACAAGAAGCTACAGAACCTCAGCGTATACAATGTGCTAAAACTTTACGAAATTCAGTCGATTCTGTTTTAGCCGTTCATGTAAATGCCAAGATTCTTATCATGGGTGATTTAAATGATGAACCTAAGAACAAAAGTATTTATGAAACATTGCAAGCTAATAATAGCCAGGAAAAAGAATCACTTTACAATTTAATGTTACCATTAGTCGATCAAAATATTGGATCGTACAGTTATAGGGGAAACTGGAACCTGTTAGATAATATCATCATATCTAACAATTTATTATCAAATGAAGAGGGATTCGCAGTAAGTTCAACATCCGGAAATATCTTTTCAGCCGAATGGATTACATTCACCAATAAGGGAGGACAAAAGAGCCCAAACAAAACTTATGGCGGACCAAACTATTATGGAGGATATAGCGATCATTATCCTGTTTATATCATCTTAAAAAAATAATCATATTTCATGAAATTTAAACTCACATCAGAATATACTCCTACCGGTGATCAGCCCGAAGCAATTAAACAGTTAGCCGAAGGTATTTATCGCGGCGATAAGTTTCAAACTTTGCTTGGAGTTACCGGTTCTGGTAAAACATTTACTGTTGCTAATGTTATTGAGAAGATAGAACGACCAACATTGGTTCTTAGTCATAATAAAACATTAGCAGCACAATTGTATGGTGAGTTTAAACAGTTTTTTCCTGATAATGCCGTTGAATATTTTGTTTCATATTACGATTATTACCAACCCGAAGCCTATTTACCTGTTACCGATACTTACATTGAAAAAGATTTATCGATCAATGAAGAAATTGAAAAACTTCGACTAAGTGCAACCTCATCTTTACTTTCAGGACGTAGAGATGTTGTAGTGGTTTCTTCTGTTTCTTGTTTATATGGTATTGGAAACCCTGAAGATTTTCATAGCAATACAGTAACTATTAAACAAGGTCAGGTTATTAGTCGTAACCAGTTTCTAAGGCATTTGGTAGAAAGCCTTTATTCCAGAAGCGAAATAGATTTTAAACCAGGAACATTCAGAGTCAATGGCGACACCATTGACATTTACCTTGCATACAACGACCTGGCATATAGAGTATCATTCTGGGGTGATGAAATTGAAGAAATAGAGTCTTTTGATCCTACCAATAATCAAAAGATTGAAAATCTTGAAACCGGAATTATTTACCCGGCAAATATTTTTGTGACCACGAAAGATAGAATGCATCGTGCAATTCGCCAAATTCAAGATGACCTATTTGCTCAAATAGAATATTTTAAATCTATAGGTAAAAATCACGAAGCTAAACGAATAAAAGAGCGAGTTGAATATGATTTGGAGATGATTAAAGAACTTGGTTATTGCCCCGGAATTGAAAATTATTCTCGATATTTCGATGGAAGAAATCCCGGTACACGCCCGTTCTGTTTATTGGACTATTTCCCTGATGATTTTTTAACGGTGATCGACGAAAGCCATGTTACCTTGCCACAAATCAGAGCCATGTTTGGTGGCGATCATTCACGTAAAAAGAATTTGGTTGAATACGGTTTTCGCTTACCTGCTGCTATTGATAACAGACCGCTAAAATTTGAAGAGTTTGAAGACTTAACAAATCAGTTATTATTTGTAAGTGCAACCCCTGCTGATTATGAGTTTGAGAAATGCGAAGGCTTTTTCGTTGAACAGGTCATTCGTCCAACAGGATTATTAGATCCTGAAATAGAAGTACGTCCTTCGTTAAATCAAATTGATGATTTAATGACTGAGATTAATGAAAGAATTAAAAATAGTCAACGGACTTTGGTTACGACCTTAACCAAACGAATGGCCGAGGAATTAACAAAATACTTAACTCGATTCGAAATAAAGTGCCGTTATATTCATTCTGATATTGACACCCTGGAGCGTGTAGAAATTATGGATCAACTGCGCGATGGAACCATTGATGTTTTAATCGGTGTTAACCTTTTACGTGAAGGATTAGATTTACCCGAAGTAGCGTTAGTTGCCATTCTTGATGCTGATAAAGAAGGTTTTTTACGTTCGAATCGATCCTTAACACAAACAGCAGGAAGAGCTGCACGAAATATAGAAGGAAAAGTTATCATGTATGCCGACAAGATAACTGATTCTATGCAGAAAACCATCGACCAAACAACTCATCGTAGAGAGAAGCAGTTGGCATATAATGAAAAACATGGTATTACACCAAAACAGATCATTAAAGCTTCTAAATCAATGATGGGTAACTATCTAAAATCAGATAAAAAATCTAAACAATACTCAGGAGTTGACAAGTTAGATATTGCTGCTGACCCAATTGTAAGATACATGGATAAAATGGCATTGGAGAAAGCCATTGAAAAAACTAAAAAATCTATGGAAAAAGCTGCCAAAGAATTAGATTTCCCGGAAGCTGCTCGTTTACGAGATGAAATGTTTGCTCTTCAGGAACTTTTAAAGAAAAAGTAAATACTCTGAGTCATTCCGGGCGAAGACCCGGAATCTATTAACTAACCTAAATATGATTTTAACAACTTACTTCGTGAAGTATGTCTTAACCTTCGAATCGCTTTTTCTTTGATCTGACGAACTCTTTCGCGAGTAAGTCCAAAACGATCTCCAATTTCTTCCAAAGTCATTTCTGAAACACCAATACCAAAAAAATATCTTAGAATATCACTTTCTCTATCTGTTAAGGTTTCCAATGCCCGATCAATTTCACGAATTAATGATTCATTCATTAAACTGTTATCGGTATTAGGAGAATCAATATTTTCAAGAATATCAAGTAAACTACCATCCTCACCATCTGAAAAAGGTGCATCTACCGATATATGCCTCCCCGATACTCGCATGGTATCTGCCACTTTATCTTTGGGAATATCAACCTTTTCGGCTATTTCTTCAGGAGATGGTGTTCGTTCATTCTCTTGCTCAAAACGCGAAAAAGCTTTATTGATTTTATTTAACGATCCAACCTGATTAAGAGGAAGACGCACAATTCTAGATTGCTCTGCTAAAGCTTGCAATATGGATTGTCGTATCCACCAAACAGCATAAGATATAAATTTGAATCCACGAGTTTCATCAAATTTCTCAGCTGCTTTAATTAAACCCAGGTTTCCCTCGTTAATTAAATCCGGAAGTGTTAATCCTTGGTTTTGATATTGTTTTGCTACAGAAACTACAAAACGCAAATTGGCCTTAGTTAATTTCTCTAAAGCCAATCTGTCCCCTTTTTTTATTTTTTGTGCTAATTCTACTTCTTCCTCAACTGTAACTAAAGTTTCTCGTCCTATTTCCTGTAAATATTTATCTAAAGAGGCACTCTCTCTATTGGTGATCGATTTGGTAATCTTTAATTGTCTCATCAATTAAGAATTTAATTCTATATAAAATTAATTTCCGCACCCAATTGAAAATTTACCCAATCACCTATCTTAACCCTTTATTTACTATTCAAGATTAACCTTGTACACGTACATATATCTACTTCCAGGATAAGTACCTTCTATTTCAATTACAGCTCCCTTCCCTTCTTTACTCAAAACATCTTTAATATCTTCAATATTTTCTATTTTCTCTCCCTGAATCCTGGTTATAATAAACTCCTTTTTAACACCAGATTCTTCTAACGCTCCTGCTTTAAGTTCCTCTACTCCAACACCGTAATCTATTCCTAATTTATATTTATCTCTGCTATCCAGCTTTCTAAATGTAGCCCCTAACATCGATAAATACTCTTCTGATTTTACAATTTGGGTGCTTCCGTGCATATTACGTAAGACAACCTCAAATTGTTTCCTTTTGTTATCTCTTTTAATGGTAACAAAGATCGTTTCTCCGGGGCGATATTTACCAATTTGCTCTGTTAATTCGGCAGTGCTGTTAACCTGAATATTATTCACTTCAAGTATCACGTCATCCTTTTTAATTCCTGCCGCCTTAGCCGCTCCTTCATCTGTAACATCAGTAATTAATACTCCTTCAATTTTATCCAAACGATAATCTTTAGCAATGGCATCATTTACATTATAAATGGATACTCCTAATACAGCTCTTTGCACTTCTCCGTATTTAATGATATCAGCAACTACTTTTTTAACTAAATTTATTGGAATTGCAAAAGAATATCCCGAGTAAGCCCCCGAGGGCGAAATTATAGCTGAATTGATACCAATCAACTCACCTTTTAAATTAACCAGAGCACCTCCACTATTCCCCTGATTTACTGCGGCATCTGTTTGTATATACGATTCAATTGGATATTTACTCTGCCCTCTTAAAATATTAATATCTCTTGCTTTTGCACTTACAATCCCTGCAGTTACTGTCGATGTTAAATTAAATGGATTACCTACAGCTAACACCCATTCTCCAATTTTTAAAACATCAGAATTTCCTAATTCAATATATGGCAAACCTTTAGCCTCAACTTTTAATAAAGCTAAATCTGTACCAGGATCTTTGCCAAGTAATTTTGCTGAATATGTTCTCTTATCATTTAATACAATCTGAATTTCATCTGACTCCTCAACAACATGGTTATTCGTTACAATATAACCATCTTCAGAAATAATAACTCCTGAACCAAAAGAAACACTAGGCTGCTTTTGCACATTACCAAACAACCATTCATAAATTGGGTTGCTATAGTATTCGTCATTTTCCAAGTTATACTTTGATGTAACATGAACTACAGCGTGTATACTTTTATCTGCTGCCTCTGTAAAATCCAATTGTTGTCCGTTAAATGATAGCGCTTGAGGATTATAATTTACCTGGTTTGAATCCTCCAGAATATTCAATGCTTTTTGCTTCTGAACAGCAAGATCTGTATCATTGGTTATTTCATCTTTAATATAATGTGAATAGATAATAACAGCAATTAATGCTGATAAAGCAGCAATGGCTATGTTCCCTAAAAATGTTTTTATCTTCATCTGCTTACGTTTTTAATTTATAAATATTAAATTAACTATAAGTATATCTTTCCTTTCAATAATTCTTTTTTGTTACTCGCTCCCACAATCCTCAAACTCACCCTGCTCGTGAACCTTCATGATTTTATTTTAATGATCAAAATAACAATTCCCCATTGTATAATCATCATCTACACAAAATTCATAGTTTATTTATCATGAAGGTTTCATATCGACTAAATTTATTATTATTAATCAGATATTCTAACGTCAAATTTAATACCTATGTTTTTGAAAGCAATCTTTGTTTAACATTATTTAACAAAGGCAGATCAATTGTCAGTTTAATTAATTATTTATAAGTTTACAAAAAATAAAGCAATATGACTAATTTTTATAAATACCAAGGTGCTGGTAACGATTTTGTTATCATAGATTCTCGTTCAAGTAAACTCAATTTAAACGAGCTTCAGGTAAAATACTTATGCGACCGCAGATTTGGAATAGGTGCAGATGGGCTAATGTTACTTGAAAAACATCAGGAAGCTGATTTTAATATGAAATATTACAATTCTGATGGAAAAGAAAGTACTATGTGTGGTAATGGTGGACGATGTCTTGTCGCTTTTGCCAAATTATTAGGAATTATTGATAAAGAAACTACTTTCATGGCCATTGATGGTTTACACAAAGCCATAGTCAATGATGACCATACCATTTCACTTCAAATGCAGGATCTTAATGATATTAAAATTGTAAATACAAACTACTTTTTAAATACTGGTTCTCCACATTATGTAACTTTCAGAGAAGATATTAATAAAATTGATGTATATAACCGTGGCCGGGAAATAAGATATAGTGCAGAATTTAAACCTGAAGGTACCAATGTTAATTTTGTAGAAATCCAAGAAGATAAATTATTTGTACGAACCTACGAACGTGGTGTTGAAAATGAAACTCTATCTTGTGGTACTGGAGTTACAGCCTCAGCAATTTGTGCAGCTCTTTATACAAAATCTGACAAAACTTCATTTGATATTTCAACACTTGGAGGTAAATTAAACGTATCATTTGATAAAATTGACAAAAATACCTTTAAAAACATTTGGATAACGGGGCCTGCTACCATGGTTTATTCAGGGCAAATTGATATTTAAACGTATCATTATTTACAACGTCTAACCTTAAAATTAAATTATTTCAAATGAAAAACGTAAAATACGCAATCATTTTCTTTCTCGCCAATATTATCAGTGTAACCGTGTTCGCACAGGAAAATAACAAAGATGAAATTATTGAGAAATTAAACGATCAGTTAGAACATTTAAATCATCGTTTAGATCGATTAGAAAAAATATCGGACGATATTCTATGGTACAATAAAGTTGGTGATATTGCATTTGTAGATAAAGTATATATCTATGGTCCACCAAAATGGAAAGAAGAAAATCCAACAGCAATGGGTGCAGGAAATCCTGTAAAATTTTGGGCATATACTTTTATACCAAAAAACATTGATCCTGCAAAGAAATATCCATTAATGGTATTACCTCACGGTGGAGTTCATGGCGATTTTACAACCTATTATGCACATATTATTCGTGAACTAATTTCGCAACAATATATTGTTGTTGCAGCAGAATACCGTGGTAGCACAGGTTATGGACAAGGACTTTACGAAAAAATTGATTATGGCGGATTAGAAACTGAAGATGTAAATGCAAGCCGTCAGTTTATGATTGACAATTACGAAATTGTGGATAAAAACAGAGTTGGAATTATGGGTTGGAGCCATGGTGGAATGATTACTTTACACAATATTTTTGATCATCCAAAAGATTATAAAGTTGCTTTTGCTGGTGTTCCTGTAAGCGATATTATTTCAAGAATGGGATACATGAAGCAAAGTTACCGAGATTTATATTCGGCAGATTATCATATTGGTAACACAGCCAATGAAAACGTTAATGAATACCGAAGAAGATCTCCTGCATGGAATACACACAAGTTCCAGAATACGCCATTACTTATACACACCAATACAAATGACGATGATGTTAATGTTCTTGAAGTTGAACATCTGATTAAATCGTTAAAAGCAGACGGGAAAAAATTCGAATATGAAATCTTCCAGGATATCCCAGGTGGACACTCTTTTGACAGAATGGATACTAAACATGCCCGCGAAGTACGTGTTAAGATTTATAAGTTCATGGGGCAATATTTAAACCCTCCTAAACAAATTAAAACTGTAAGAGACCTGGAAAAAGCTGCATATAAGATCAACTAAATATAAAAACCTCTATATTTTTTTCAAGCCTATCAGAAATTGATAGGTTTTTATGTTTTAAAATATACATCATAATTTAAACAAATCTTCGATTAATTACTTACATTTGCTACCTAATTGGTCTCAACATCCATTTTTTTTTAGTGGAATGAGTTAAAAGGGAATGCTGTGACTTGTCTTTGTTAGATAGGAATTCGGCAACAGTTCCCGCTGCTGTGATGGCTATTCAATGTTTTAACAATATGTCACTCTTTAATATAGAGGGGAAGGCGTTAAAACAGGCCTAAGTCAGAAGACCTGCCAATTAAACATAGATTTTGTAGCCTGCGGAGAACAGGTAGCTAATCAATACGATGCTTCATTGGCCATCCTTCATATCGTATGCTGCAAAATCAAGTTATGAACTCAATTAAAATTGCAGTAACGATGAAAAAAACAAAAATTCATTTACGTTTTGGAGTACTTTCACTTTTGGTTTTAATGGCTGCTTTTAGCCGATTAATACAACATCCTCCTAACTTCGCACCTATTGGAGCTATGGCTTTATTTGGAGCAGCATATCTATCTCAAAAGCATTTTGCTTTAATTATTCCGATAGTCTCCATGTGGCTTAGCGACTTAGCTCTTAATAATATTGTGTATGCGCAATATTTCGATCACTTTGTTTGGTTTTATCAGGGGTGCTACTGGACCTATGGAGCATTTATTGTAATTGGCTTTATCGGATTTGGATTACTTAGAAAAATCAAAATTACTAATATCCTGTTAGCTTCTTGCCTGGCTTCAGTTAGCTTTTTCATCTTATCTAATTTTGGTGTTTGGGCATCTGGAACAATGTACCCAAAATCACTTTCAGGACTTATAATGTGCTATACTGCCGGCTTACCATTTTTAAAAAATACATTTATGGGTGATCTGGTATATTCCGGGATCTTATTTGGGATATTTGAAATAGCAAAGTACCATTTCCCTGTATTACAATTACAAAAACAGAATATAAAGTAAACAATAGAGCGGCCATGTTCGCCAAAACCTCAGCCGCTCATAGATATAAAACAATCATTTATTTATAAACAATTGCATTATGAAACAAATTTACTCATTTTTATTAGTCTTTGTAGGACTAATTTTATTAGGGTTTAATTCTTACTGTCAGGAATTTACCCACAAAGAAGATTTAAACGTAGAACGGATACGCAGTTCTTCTGATTACAGAAAAACTGTAAAATTTGCCGATCTGTTTAATTTCCCGTCAGAAATTGATGTTAAAAGTGAAATTTCAACGAATACCGATATCGCAATCAATTTATCATCTACAAACGAATCAAATATTCTATTTGACGGATATTATTATTCTAGTTACAGTGGACAGTTTTTTTATTACAAAATTCCAGCAAATAGTTATGGTAAAGATACTCTAACAGTTACAATAACATATAATGGAATTGAAGCCATTTCTAAAGTTATAGCAGAAATTGATCCTATTAAATGTAAAGATGATGCATATGATATGGGTATAGGAGACACTCTGGAAGTTACTGTTACAAGTAATGATAATCCGAAAACCTTTTTTGATTATGCAAGTTTTGAGATTATTCAAAATGCAATATCAGGGACACATCAAATCAAAGGTGATGGAACAATAGAATATATCAACTCGGAAAGTACTCCAAATTATACCAGAGATACAATTATTTATCGTATTGCCGATACAAAATCTAACTACGATACAGCAATGGTAGTATTGAGCATCCATGAAGATTCATATGTTACTAAGGTTTTTGATTACCTACCTGCTCCGGGTCAGTTTGTGAACACCTCCTGGGCAGATACGGCAGCAGGAGATAAAGTAATCGGCAATACCAGCGGTGGAGCTTCTCTCGGTGGTTTTGGTGGATATATTATTGTTGGTTTCGACCAACCAATTGTCAATTGTGCTGAAAATGCTTATGGAGTTGACTTTACAGTTGTTGGTAATGCTTTTTCCGGATGGGGAGAACCAGCCGCTGTAAAAGTTATGAAAGATGAAAACGGGAACGGGTTACCCGATGATGAATGGTACGAATTAGCAGGTTCTGAATACCATTTCTCATCTGCCATTAAAAATCTAACCATGACTTATTATAATCCTAAGTACAATGAAAGACATACAATTCCTTATTCTACTGACAAAGGATTCAATGGTGCCATGGGAACAAATGGATTTCATGCACAACAGTATTATCCTGATCCTGCAAGTTTTTGTATAAGTGCTGATTCAGTAAGTTATGACGGTACTTTCTCTAAATTCCTTTTAGATAAAAGTAACCCAGGTTATATCACAGCTAAAAGACTTCCATTATTTGGATATGCCGATTCACGCCCTAGCAATAGTACACCTACAAAACCACTTAATCCTTATGTAAATGATGAAAATGGTAAAGCTGCCGACGGATTCGATTTAGAATGGGCTATTAAGGCCGATGGTAGTCCTGCTAACATTGATACCGTGCATTTTGTAAAAGTTTACACTACTGTTCAGGAAGATGGTGGTTGGTTGGGAGAAATTTCTCCTGAAATTTTTAAAGTTGCAATTACAACTCCAGATCCTTCTTATGTACCACAAGATTATGAAGCTCATGCCATTGGCGCTTCTCAAATTCAGGTATTAAAAGGAGAAACATTACAATTGGAAGGTATATTATTTAAAAATGGTATCCCACAAAGCGGAAGTCAAACCTGGACATCAGATAGTAAACATGTAGCAACTATAGATAATACTGGTTTATTAACAGCAATTGAAAACGGAAAAACAACTATCCACTTTAGTGTTAAAAGTGATGTTACTCCTGACTCTATTGATATTAATGTAGTTGAGCTTACAGAAGTTGTTATTGAACTTGAAGGTAACTCTTCGGTTTCTAACGATACCATTTTTGTTATAGAAGGAGAAACAGAATATATTCACGCTGAAGCAATTGACAACAGACCATCTCCTGCAAATCGATTTGTTTACGAAAGTTTTAACTGGTCATCATCAGATAACTCTGTTGGAACTATTGACCAAGGAATATTTAATGCTAAAGCAGTTGGTACAACTATGGTTATTGCTGAATCAGTTCATAACCCTCTACTAAAAGATACAATTATTACGGTTGTTACAAAGGCTCCTGAGATTGTTGCTGTAAAAGATACCGTTTTATTGCCTTACTATAGCAGATCAGGATCTTTCACAAACGATGAGCTATTTTCTACAGGAGTGAATGCTATCGTAACTATTAAGTCAAAAGCGAGCAGTTTTTCAATTATGAATTCGAATATCGTAAACAACACTTTTGAGTATGATGTTCTGGAAAATAAATATGGTTTTGAAACCATTGAATTTACCGTTGAAGCATTTGGGGTAGAATCAACTATAGAAATTGTTTTTCAGGCTGTTGAGCCTGATAACTTTGAGACTCCAAAGCAAGTTCTGTTTACAAATGGCGGTGAGTTTATGAATCCTAATGCTCCTACCGAACTAATGACATATATTCCTGATCAGGATACCACAATTCAGATTGATAATTACCTTGCAGGAGCTACATCTGTTCAGGATATGATTATTGATGGTAACTTTGCATATGTATCAGCAGATTACTATATCACCAGATATAATGTTTCTTCAAGAACTGCTACTGATTCAATATACACTCAGGATTTAGATCCTAATAGTGCAGATGGTCAGGGAACTGAAATGGCAGGAGTAAATCACAAATTAGCTATTTACCAAAATATGTTACTGGCAACACGCCAAAACAGTGCTCAAGCACCAGAAGATGGATATAATGTAAGAATTTACAATAAAGGTGATTTATCCTTTATTAAGAAAATTCCTGTATCTAATCAGGCTACCGACATTGTAATTGTTAATGACACGGCTTATGTTATGATCAACGGTGGTTTTGCCGGTCAAACAAGCTCTATGGCAATTATCGACTTAAAAACATTAACCCTCAATAGAGAAGTTGATCTTGGTACTGCCGGACTTGGTGTAATGCAAATGATTGCTAAAGACAACAAAATCTATTGTGTCAGACTTGCTGATTTTATGGGTCGTTTTAACTCTGGAATTGTTATATATGACATAACATCTGGTGCTATTCAGGAAGTTGAATATACATCAGGAATCCCTTACGATTCATCGCCACTGGCAATTGAGCCATGTACAAACGACACTATTTTCATTAAAAAAGATCTTGGTTATGTTGCATTTAACACACAAGACCAAAGTTTTGGAAGTGAAACACATATGAATATTCCATCATATTATAACCAGGATAGCGATCATATTGGCCGAAGTTCTGCTTATGATCCTGATGAAAAGAAATACTATATAACTTATGCATACTGGCATGGTAAAGGTGTAGGTCAGGTTTATGATAGTAATCTTGATAGTATTGGTACATTTAAAGGTGTTGGTGCATCTCCTGAAGTTATGAAAATATGTCAAGCATCTGTAATAAATGAGAAACCATATACTTGCTCTGCTAATTCACCAAAAACATACAATGAAGGTGAAGACTTTAAATTTAGATTATCTTACTCTACTTTTAAAGATAAAGAGGATAATTACCCAAGCATGTACTTGTATAATCCTGCTCAGTACGAATGGCTATGTTTTGATTCAAAAACCCGCTACATTTCAGGAAATTTTAACGCAGAATTAGAAGAATCAAAAACTTTTAATGTTATAATGCAAGGAATAGACAAGCAAGGTGCGTTTGTTCTCGATACAGTTAAAATAACAATCAATCCTGTAGATGATCCTATGACATTAGAAAAATTAATTTCTGATATCACAGTGGATGAAGATGCTGCTGACTCACTGCTTACATTAACTGAAACATTTGTTGACGTTGATAATATAATCAGTACAAGAATAATAGCTAATACAAATTCAACTCTGATAAATACAACAATCAGCGAAAATGTATTAACTATCCATTTCAACGTAGAACAAAATGGTGAAGCTGAAATCATTATAGAAGCTGAATCAAATGATGTAACTTTAACTGATACATTTAATGTTTATGTAAGGCCAGTAGATGATGCTCCTTATGTTGTAAATTCAATAGCTGATGTTACAGCAAACGAAGATGAAAGCATTGCTGCCATTGACTTAACTAATGTATTTGATGATATAGATAACGACAATTCAGCCATTACTAAAGAGATTATTAGTGTAACTGATGAAAGTTTACTAACCATGAACATTACAAATAATCTTCTAAACATTGAGTTAAAAGAGAATCAATCAGGTGAACTGGAAGTTATTATCGAAGCTACATCAAATACATTAACAGTAACTGATACGTTTAATATTACTGTTAATGCGGTTGATAATGCACCGGTTGTTGTTCATTCAATAACTGATATCACAGCAAACGAAGATGAAAATATTACTGATATTGATTTAACAAATGTATTTGACGATATTGACAACGATAATACTGCCATAATAAAAGTTGTTAAAAACATTTCGAATACAAGCCTGTTAAATGCCGAAATCAATGATAATAATTTATCAATCGCACTACTTGAAAATCAATTTGGAGAATCTGAAATTGTTATTGAAGCAACTTCAAATGGTTTATCGGTAACAGATACATTTAATATTGCAGTGAACGCTGTAAACGATAAACCGGTTGTTGTTGAAACAATCGAAAATGTAACTGTAGATATGAATGCTGCAGATTTACAAATCGATTTAAGTAATATATTCGATGATATCGATAGCGATGATCTTGAAATTACAATTAGCAATAATACAAATGAAAGCTTAGTAGAAACTTCAATCTCAGAAAATATACTAAGCTTATCATTTGTTCAGGATCAACACGGAACAGCAGAATTAACTGTTACTGCAAACGATGGAACAGCATCTGTAAATACATCATTTAACGTTACAGTAAACAATACTGCAACCGGATTAGAAAATATTGAGAATATTACGCTCAAAATTTATCCTAATCCTGTTCAGGAGATTATAAACATAGATTGTGAATTTGGTATGGAACGCGTTGTTATATTTAACAGCATTGGAAATATCCAAAGAATAATCAATCCTGAAAATATCAATTATTGTAAAATAAATGTTTCTGGTTTACCATACGGTACTTATTTCTTAAGTATTGAAGGTAAGAACAACCGAATTACTAAAACAATTATTAAACAATAATACCTAATTTCTTTACCGGGATCAGATTGATCCCGGTAATTTTCATTTAAAATCTTCACGGAATGCGATCTTTTATAACCATTATTCTGATCTTACTTCTAAAGCCATTATCAGGTCAGGAAATACTTAACAAACAAAAAACAAAAGATGGAATTTTTGTTTCCCGGATTATTGAATATAATCCGGCACCCGGCCAGTTTATCAATACTTCTGCCTGGGGAACACCTGACAAAGCAGAATCAATTATTGGTGGAGTAAGCGGAGGAATTAGCCTTGGTGCTTATGGAGGATATATTATTGTTGGATTTAATAAATCGATAGAAAATGATCCTGAAAATCCTTACGGAATTGATTTTACTGTCTTTGGAAATCCTCTGGAAGAATGGTCCGAACCAGGAATTATTATGGTTATGAAAGATGAAAACCAGAATGGCATTGCCGACGACACCTGGTACGAAATTATTGGTAGCGATCATTACTGGGAATCTACCGTACACAACTACTCTCTTATCTACACTAATCCTAATAGCGATGTTGCCGCTGATGTAGAATGGATCGATAACAAAAATGACTCAGGTTATGTTTATGCCAACGAATTTCACTTGCAGCCTTATTATCCTTCTGCCGATTTATTCCCTGATATTAACCAGGAAAGCTATGGTTTTTCAGGAACTCGTATCAAAGGATTTGTAGACAATACCATCCCTACTTACATAATGTCTTTTCGTCGCGGATTTGGTTATGCCGATAACTTCCCCAGGGGAACAGCTCCCTACGATGTACCAAACAATCCTTATACTCCCGAAAAAGAAGGATGTGGAGGCGATCCTATCGACATTGACTGGGCAGTAGATTCGGAAGGTAACCCTGCGAATCTGGATCAAATCGACTTTGTAAAAATTTATACTGCCATAAACGAAGAAGCGGGCTGGCTAGGCGAAGTGTCAACCGAAGTTACTGCTGTTATGGATGTTACTCCCAACCCTTCAATAACAGGCGAAGAAAACCTGTTTGTGGTTAACGATCTTCCCCCACAAATTAGCGCCGGAACCACAATTAAACTTGAAGCTAACTTTTTTATAAAAGGAAAAATACAAGACACCGAAAATATTGAATGGACTGTTGATAAGCCTCTAAAAGCAAACATTGATGAAAATAACTATTTAACAGTTATTGATACAGGTACTATTATCGTTACTGCAAAATATAATCATGGAACAACTTACATAAAAACCATAACTACCGACATTATTGCTCCTGATAAAATAATATTAGATATTGATCAAAATGAATTAAGAGTTGGCGATACACTTAGCATTGAATCAAAAGTAATGGATCAAAACGGAAATTATTTTTATGGCTTAGAAAATATCTGGAGTAGTTCCAACGACAATATAAGTATCGAACAAAACAACAATAATTACTACATCCAAGGCAAAAAAGAAGGAACATCAAAATTATATGTTCATCCTAAAGGTTTTGAAAATATTAAAGATTCTGTCGAAATCACCATATTAAAAGCACCTGATAAAATCCAGGTTTACTTAAGCATTAAATCAGATAAAGCAACAATATATCCAAGAACTAAGATTGAAATTACCAACTTTAATTTAAACCCATTTATTACTGATCCAATCCTGGATTATGGATTACAAGACATACCAACTATTACACTTGCTCATGTTGTAGCTTCCGTATTTGAAAATATTGAATTTGAAAGCGATTTACGTTTTACTGATAAGCCTGAAGGAAACTTATACATCGCACAGCTTCCTGTCAAATCTGATAATAACATTTTATACTATTACGGTTCGGGAGGATATGATCATAATGCCTGGATTATAAAACACAATAACAATAGCTATTTAAATAGCTTTGCAGATATACAGGTATCTGAAAACGATGAAATAGTAGTTTATTATATTGAAAATATTCATTCTCCGTGGTGTATTTATCATGCTAATTTTATAGAAACAACCACCGAAACAGGAAAAATACTTGATATAAGCGCTTCGTGTAATTCATACCAATATGAAAATTCGGTAATCATAAGTAATGGAATTACTCCAGCAGTATCCGTTCCCGTTTTTGTAAATGATGAAAAATATTCTGAAAATGGAAATATCATATTAACTGACAATAATGGGAATGTACATCTTCATTTCAAATATACCGGTGATTATATTGTACGAATTGCTACCGAAAATTATCATTTAATCGTAGAAAATGGACTTACTGGTATTGAAGACATAAATACCTCCGTTGAAGTATGGCCAAACCCGGCAAACAAGTACATCTCAATTAATACCAATAATTCTGCTACTGAATCAATAGATATTTTAATATACTCCATCACGGGGGTTTTAAAATATCAACATCGTTTTCAAATATTTACTAAAACAACGATCAATACGGATAAGTGGAATAACGGGATTTACTTTATTCAAATAAAAATCTCTGATAAAATAATTAGCAAAAAGATCATCATAAATCATTAAAGGATAAAATGAGACGACTACTTTTCATATCAACTTATATTTTAAGCAGCACCATATTACTTGATGCACAATCAGTAACAGATACTATTGCGATTGAAGAAGTAAGGATTGTTGCCAACCGGATATTCATAAAAGAAGAAGCAGGGCAAAAAATTTCGGATGTAGATTCTGTTGTCTTGTTAGATAAACTAAACCAGAATCTTTCGGATGTATTATCCGAGAATACCTCTGTTTACATTAAAGAACATGGACGCGGAGCATTAGCAACAGCATCGTTTAGAGGAACTGCTGCCACACATACACAGGTTTTATGGAATGGAATGAACATTAATTCCCCTATGTTAGGGATGGTAGACTTTTCGCTTATTCCTGTGTATGTTATTGATGATTTAAGTTTAAATCATGGAGGAAGTTCTATTAAAGAACAAAGTGGAGGTTTAGGAGGAAGCATAAATATTAGCAATAATGTCGATTGGAATAATCGTTTTAGTGGCCGCTATTACCAAGGCATTGGAAGTTACTCAACGTTCGATGAGTTTGGCCAGGTTAACATTGGAAATAAAAAAATACAATCCAAAACTCGTATCTATTCTAACGCATCAAAAAACGATTACTCTTTTATCAACAAATCTATTACCGAGCGTCCTGAAGTTAAAAATGAGAATGCCGATTATTCCAAATATGGATTTGCACAGGAAATCTATCTTAGAGCACACAAATACGATTACATTTCTCTTAAAACATGGGGACAACTTGCTCAACGGTCACTTCCAACAGTTCAGAGTTACGAAGGTGCTGATCAGGCTAATTTAAACTCACAAGACGATAATACATTTAAGGCTGTTGCCGCTTGGAAACATTATGGCAGCAAGAGTAAAATCTATTTTACTTCTGGGTACGACTACCAATCCCTTGATTATATACTTGAAAATGAAGTTAACAGCATTGGCAAAGTTCCTGCAATTTATTCCGAAAGCATTATGCAAAGCATTCATAGCAATGCAAAATATGATTACAACTTTACTGAGAATTTTCAATTTAATTCATCGCTTAATTATAAGCATTACAATGTTAACACCAAAGATTCGGTATTAAAAACCGGGTATAATGTTATACGAGATGACTTTTCGGTATTCGGAGGATTCTACTTAAACCTTTTTAAGAAATATAATATCTCCTTAATGCTTCGAGATGATATTGTTGATTATAATTTATCCCCTTTAATATTTAATTTGGGTATTAGCTATAAGCCTTTTTCAAATACCGATTTAGTAATTAAAGGGAGCCTTGCAAGAAATTACCACCATCCTACGCTAAACGACTTATACTGGCAACCTGGAGGTAATCCTGAACTAAAAGCAGAAGAAGGATTTACCGAAGATATTACCATTATTTATTCTTTTGATAATGGCAGAACTCATGTAAGTAGCGAAGTAACAGGTTTTTACTCCGATATTAACAACTGGATTATTTGGTTGCCAAGTTTTAAAGGATACTGGGAACCATTTAATATTAAAAGAGTGAAATCTTATGGTTTGGAATATAACTTTAAAGTAACTAGCCATATTCAAAAATTAAATATCCAATTACAAGGAAACTACGGCCTTACAAAATCATTAAATTATGGCGATCCCTTAACCTGGGGCGACGAATCATATAAAAAGCAACTACCATTTATTCCTGTGCATTCCGGAAACTTTTTAACGCAACTAAAATACCAGGGATATTATATACGATATCAATTTAATTCTTATAGCGAAAGATTTACCATGACCAGTAATAAAGTAGGGCTCGAAGATGATTCTGGTGATTTAGGAGTAAGTCAAGATGCTGGAAAATTAGGCTGGTACTATCCCTATTATATGAGTAACCTGACTATAGGAAAAGAACACGACATTAAAAAATATACCCTGGGAGTAGAACTAAAAATTAACAACCTGTTCGACGAAGAGTATCGTTCGATATTAAACCGATATATGCCAGGCAGATATTATACCTTATTACTAAAAATCTCTTTCAAAAAATAACATCAAGGAAACGATAAAAACTATAATACAATGAAAAAATATCTTTTCATATTCATTATAAGCACACTAATTTATTCATGTATGGAAGATGATGAACTTACCGAGTTTAATAAGCTTGAAGTAAAACAAGATTCATCGCTTACCGATTATATCAGAAATCAACGGGGTGTTTTTATTACCAACGAAGGCAATTTCATGTACGATAATGCTTCTCTCTCCTATTACATGATTGATTCGATGAAAAACCTGAATAATGTATTTTTCAGAACAAATGCTGTACCATTGGGAGATGTTGCCCAATCTATGACTATTAGGGACTCTTTAGGTTATATAGTGGTCAATAATTCCGGGAAAGTATATGTAATTAATATTCACACATTTGATTATGTGGGTAAAATTACCGGATTAACCTCTCCCCGATATATTCATTTTATCAACGATCAGAAAGCATATGTCACTGATCTTTATGCAAAATCAATTGCTATCGTAAATCCGCAAACATTTCAAATTACTGGTTCTATAGACGTTAATAATCATTCCACTGAATTTTACCAACACCCTACCGAGCAAATGGTACAATACGATAAATATGTATTTACCAATTGTTGGTCGTATGATAATCAAATTTTGGTTATCGACACAGAAACAGACCAAGTAGTTGATTCCATTAAAGTACTTAAACAACCCACTTCGCTGGTTCTTGATAAATACAATAAAATATGGACAGTAACCGACGGTGGTTATTATGGCAGTCCTTATGGACACGAAGCTCCCGGACTAATCTGTATTGATGCAGTAACACGTAAAGTAGAGAAAATTTTCAGATTTGAATTGGGCGATTGGCCATCTGAAGTATGCTTAAATGGTACTAAGGATACACTTTATTTTATTAACCGTCATATATTCCGATTACCGGTTACTGCTTCCATATTTCCCAATGATCCTTTTATTGAAAGTCATTATGAAGGAAACTATTCCGGTGGATATTATGGATTAACTGTTGATCCGGTAAGTTCCGAGATTTATGTAGCTGATGCCATAGATTATGTCCAACAAGGTGTAACATTCCGTTACTCACCTCAAGGTGAACCGATAGATACCTTTAAGGTAGGTATTATTCCTGGTGCATTTTGCTTTAAACCAAGCAATAAAAAATAATTATATCAAATAACCTATTCAAAAATTAAATTTAATTAAACAATGAAAAAACCAATTACACTCATTTTATTGAGCTTATTCTCGTTGTGGCTATATGCCGAGAACGAAAAAAATCCATCGAAAGCAGTTTCTGCTTTTCCATGGGTAGAAAGCTTTGAAGAAGCCACCTTCCCTCCTGAAGGCTGGACAACAGAAACAGAAGATGCCAGCGGTGATGGCTGGGAACAAAACAATGGATCAACATACGGTCCAGGTAATGTTCCTGATGGCACATATGCTGCAATGGCTGATGTTTACAATATTTCCAAAGATCTAACAGCTAAACTTAAAACACCTGTGTTGCAATTAGGAAGTTTATCAAGTCCTAAACTTAAGCTTTTATGGCAGTGTACCGATGGTTATAGTCAAGATCCTGTTTTTGTAATTAAAATGTCAACAGATAATGGAGTCAGTTATAATGAAATATATAATCAGACTGCTGATGGATTTGCCAATGACTGGGTTGAAATTGACATAGAACTAACAGGAGCCACTGATGAAACAATACTTTCTTTTGAAGTTATTAGCGATTATGGCAGTAAAAATTTATTTATTGACAATGTAAAAGTTTATGAGCCAGCTCCTATGCAGTTTGTTTCTGCAGAATCATTTCAAAATAATTCAAATGTTATTTCCATAGGTAGCACGAACAATGATATTGTTGGTATTAATGTTAAAACTCAAGGTGCTTTAAATAAACTATCCATAAGTGATTTTAACTTTAGTTTTGATGGTACAACAGATTTAAACGATATTACCAGGGCTCAACTATTCTATACTGGAAGCTCGAATTCCTTTTCTACATCAACAGCTTTAGTAGAAACAAGCACCATTCAAAATACCATTACCTTAAATGGGAACACCGAACTGGCAGAAGGGAACAATTATTTTTGGCTGGCGCTAGACATTAGCCCCAGTGCATTATTAGATAATGTAGTCGATGCCAGCTATTCGCAAATTACGATTGGAACAGATAATCATGCAGTTTCTGCTCCAAACCCTGATGCAAACAGGCAGCTTAAGAAAATACTGAACATGCCCTCAGGAACAAATACGGTTACCGTTAACGAAAATCTTGTTTTTTACGATGATGGTGGTGAACTGGAAAAATATTCTGAAGGATTTGAAGGTACTATTACATTTGTTCCTAACACCAGTGGCAAAGCCATTAAAATTGAATGGGATAATTTCGAGATCTTTAATACTTCAAGTACTGGTAACAATGATATTTTTAAAATTTACCAGGGATCAACCACTGATGAAGCCCATTTAATTGACACTTATTCAGAAATGCCTCCTAGTATTTATTCTATGGATGCCAACGGTACAATCACGATTTATTTTAAAGTAAACACAGGAGTTCCAAAAGAAGGATGGCAGGCTCTGGTTTCTGAATTTACTCCGTCTAACATGAGTTATGTTGAATCAAATATATTACAGGAAGTCACTAATGTTGTTTCTGCCTCTGAAACTGATGCTCAAATGCTAAAAATCGAGATAGAAACTGTAAATACACTTAATCCTTTATCTACAGGAGATTTTGTCTTCAACACATCCGGTTCTTCCGATGCAGGGGATATTGCTAAAGCTAAATTATATTATACAGCCAACAAAGATGTATTTAGTACTGCAAATTTTGCTGGTGAACAAAACTCACCAAATGGAGAATTTACTATTACCACAAATCAAGAGTTAAAAGTAGGTAAAAATTATTTTTGGTTGGTTTACGATCTAACGGATATGGCAATCCATGATAATGTTGTAGATGCTTCATGTACTTCAGTGAATGTTGGAGGAACAAGTCAGGTTCCTACAACAACATCACCTGACGGTAATAGGAACATCGATAATACTTATAGGATGCCTACATCGGGTACACCCACAAAAACTATTGCTCAGGAAATTCCTTTTACCGACGACAACGAAGGATATGGAGGTAAATACTCCTACGGTGCTAATTCGACCGTTACTTTTGTTCCGGCAAACAGCAACGAAAAAATAAAAGTTGATTTTTCTTCTTTTGATATATACTACTCAAGCTCAAGTTATGGTACAAAGGCTGTCTTTAAAATATTCAATGGAAATAGTACAGCATCTGCCGATTTATTATGGGAAGCCGATGAAACAAACTGTTCTGAAGGACCAGGTTACATTGTTACATCAACCGTTGATAATGGTGCACTTACTATTCAGTTCGTTGGTAACACTTATACATCTACTTATACTAAAGCAGGATGGGAAGCAACATTATGGAGTGAATTACCAAAAGACATGGAATTCAAATCAGCAGAAGTTACTCAACAATCAGGTGTTGTAAAACCGGGATCAATCGATCATCAACTACTGTCTATTAACCTGAAAACCTCCGGAACATTAAATCCTGTAAATAATACCATATTTACTTTTAACACGAATGGAACAACTCAAGCTATTGATTTAAGTGCAGCCCGATTATACTTCACCGGTAAAAACAACGCTTTTTCTACAACCACTCCGGTAGGCACAGAAGTTTCAGCTCCTGAAAATGACTTTAGTTTTACATGTACTAATTCTCTTGAAGAAGGTAATAATTACTTCTGGTTGGTTTACGACATCTCATCGGGAGCTACTATAGACAATACCGTTGATGCTGAACTTAATAAAGTTCAATTAATGGATTCGGAGCATATTATTAATAATGGCGCACCTGCAGGAAACAGTATCATTAAGAATATTTACAATCTTGAATCTGGGACAAATACGGTATATATCAACGAAACACCATTGCAATTTTTCGATGATGGTGGTCAAACCAATAAATACTCCAAAGATTTTAACGGAACGGTATCTTTCATCCCTGAAGATAATACTCAAAAGGCTCGTTTAAGCATAAGCAGTCTTCAATTCTATAGCATGGACAAAATTTCGGTTTATAATGGTACTGGAACAGAAGATGAGAATTTGATTCGTGAAATAGATGGTGATGAGAACATAACAAATTCTGACGAGCCATATGTATTTAAATCTACTGCCGATAATGGCGAGTTAACAGTAGTATTTAAAAGTTACTCTTGGTCGACACCTAAAGATGGATGGGAAGCTACTGTTCAAAGCTTTATACCACAGCCAATTTTTTATAAAGATGCAGCGGTTGATCAAGCCAATTCCAAGGCGGTAATTAAAAATGAGAGAAATGCTGAAATTCTTCAGGTAAAACTAAATTTTGGAGGAGAAACAACTCCTGCGAATATTACAAACTTTAAGTTTAATACCAGCTTAAGTTCTGCAAATAGCGATATTGCTAATGCAAAACTATATTACTCTGATGAAATTAATACTCTTAATGTTGTAGGTAATGAGCTGATAGGAGAAACAACACCTGATAACGATGGAAACTTAGTATTTAATTGCGATGTTTCTATTACAAAAGAAGCAGGATTCTACTTTTGGTTAGTATACGACATTTCTGAAAATGCTAAAACGGGCAATCTAGTTGATGCTACTTTAATTGACTTTACAATAAATGGAGAACAGCACACTCCAGAAAATGGAAATCCTGCAGGTAGCAGAAGAATAATTTCTGGTATGCAAGGTGAATATACTATTGACCTATCTGGGAATGGAGATTTTATTTCTTTCGAAGAAGCAATTGCTAGTTTAATTCAGTCGGGTATAGAAGATGATGTGGTTTTCTTAGTTGAAGATGGTGTTTATGTTGAAAGAGTTCAGCTACCCGAAATTCAAGGAAATTCTGCTGATAATACCATCACATTCAGAGCCAAGAACGGTGTGAAAGAAAATGTGAAATTTGTTTATAATCTTAGTATCACAAGTTCTGATGATATCGGTATATTTGAACTACAGGGAGCTGATTTCGTTACCTTCGAGAACATAACTTTTAAAACCAGTAAAACATCTTACGATGGAATTATTCTTATTCGTAACCAAAGTAGAGATATAAGTTTTGAATCATGTTATTTCGATGCTCCTTTCTGTACTGGCTTTAGTGATATCTCAGCCATTGACACAGATGCCGAAAATGTAGCCAACAAAAATAACGATCGCCTTACCATTAACAATTGTGAATTCAATGGTTCTGCTACAGCATTATCCTTATGTGGAACCGGACATGTCGTTTTACCAAAAGAAAAAGGACATATTATGACAAATAATACTTTTAGAAACCAGGGTAGAAAAGTTGCATGGTTGGATAATCAAAAGGATATTCGATTTGAAAATAACTTAATCCTGGTTGATAATGATGGTATTTCAGAAATGATTGCAATTGTTGGGTATCGTACCATTGGAAGTTCTGTATTTTCGAATAATATCATTCGTTCATCTGTAGACAAAGAAGTCGTTGGATTCCAATTTAGATATATTCAGGGTGATGAAGACAATCATGCTATGATTTACAACAATGTAATTAACCTTCAAAATGCAGGAAATGAATCATATGGTTTCGAATTCGATGATGGATCGTCAAATACCGAAGTATATTACAATACGATTCTTATTACAGGTAGCTCAACTAACAATGCTGCATTAAGATTCTCAGGTGGAACCAGCGATATGCCTGCTAACATGATCATTAAAAATAACATTTTTGTAAATAAAACAGAGCAATATGCTGTTTCGATCAACAATGCCACCTTCTATAATGAAATTACTTTCGATTACAATAACCTGTTTACCGCAGGCACTAATTTATGTAAAAACGGAAGTGATATGTTAGGCGATTTAGACAGCTGGAAAACATTAACAGGAGCTGATCATTCCGTTTCTGAAGATCCTGTCTTTTATTCAGATAATGATTTACATCTGCAATCGGCCGGTAACCTGAATTGCGGTATAAAGATTACATCTGTTTTGGTTGATATGGATAATGAAATTCGTTCGGAAGCAACTCCAACATTGGGAGCCGACGAATTTTCTGAACCAAGCACAAACGCCCCTGTATTTGCCGATGGTTATCCATTTGTATCAAATATCGATCATCAGAATGCTTTCTTAAATGTAAAAACAGATAACAATGGTATGGCATATTTTGTTATCCTGACAAAAGATGAAACTGCACCAAGTATCAATCAGGTTATAAATGGTACCGATGCTACAGATAATCCTGTTAATGATAATTTAAAAGGGGAATTTGAATTCTACAAAAACAAAGCTGCTTCCAGCATGATTACAGGATTAGATTCGCACACTGAATATGACGTATATGTAGTTGTGAAAGATAACCTAAATCATATTGCCGAATCAGTTGCAATAGTTAGTTTCCAAACCAGTTATAAACCAACTGATCCTTCAACTTTCGAATTAATTGCCACAGCTAGTGATAATTTTGAAGACGGAACAGCTTACTTTTCTGGTTTAAGCGTTATTGAAGGCGAAGGAGCTACTGAATACTCTTTCAAACAAGTTCAAATTGAAGCTAGTCAATCAGCCACTATTTCATTAACTAATACAGACGATGGCCTTGTATTGGATGGCTTCTTCATTAAATCTGCGTCAGCAACTCAATTAAAAGGTATTAAAGCAGATGCTTCTTATACTGAAACAATTAATCTTGACGCTTATGCTGAATGGGATTATGTAAGTTTAAGATCATTAGGGCAAGTGGTAGGAATAGAAATCACTGCTGGTTCTGAAATTGTTTATATTGATGATTTCAGTGCATTACCTTTAGAATTAAGTATTGAACCTATTAGTGATATCATAATTAACGCCGGTGAAGAAACTACTCTGGAGGCAATTGTTTCAGGTGGTGTTAAACCATACACTTACGAATGGACACCAGCTGAGAATCTAAGTGATGCTGCGGTTTATAATCCGGAAGCTACACCTTCCCATACGACAGAATATAAAGTTAAAGTAACTGATGCTTTCGGATCAACAATAAACACAAATCTTATTGTAAATGTGTTAAGCAACGAAGCAGCTACTGCAACATCCGAAGAATTGTCATTAAGTCCTGAATCTTACTGGATGGGTAATCCCGAGGAAGAAAATAGTATTTTCTACAGTGGTTCTTTTAGTTTTAATAACTATTACAACGAATCGTATATGACCTGGATGGGATTTGCTTATTCAAATGAAACCAGTACAGATTTTGATCCTGATTACTATTTAGAACATCAGTTCCGATCAGCAGCTGGATCAGGTGCCATGAACTCTGAAAATTATAGTATTGCCTATGCTTATGGTTTTGTCCCTGAAATTAACCTTACCAATACTTCAAATGGAGAACTATTAAAAGGAACATTTATTACCAATACGGCTTATTTGCTTTCATCTTTAAAAAATGGTGATAGTTTTATTGGTGGGCCATTTGAGCAAGGCGACTGGTATAAAGTAACCTTCTCAGGAAGAGATAAAGATGGAAACCTTACCTCAACCTTGGATGTTTACCTTGCTGATTACCGTTCTGAAAATCCTGACGATCATTATATCCTGGATTACTGGAAATGGGTTGATCTTTCATCATTAGGGGAAGTACAAAAAATCTATTTTACTGTATCGGGTTCTCGAAATAACGAAATAGGATTAACAATTCCTGCGTATTTCTGTATCGATAACTTTAATGATATTGAACAAGATGCTGCTCCTTATGTAAGAAATACTCCGGCAAACCCTGTATTAGAAGAAGATGGCGATGCTGCAAACATTGATTTATCTGATGTATTTAGCGATTGTGATAATGATGACAATGATATTGTAATATCTATCAAGAGTAATTCTGATGCCAATAAGATTAGCGCAGAAATAATTGATAACATTCTTACCATTACGCCATTAAATAGTAACGAAGAAGACTGTCAACTTATCATAGAAGCACTATCGAACGGAAAAACATGTGAGTTAACAATTCAGGTAACAATCAATCCGTTTGACAATCCGCCTGTAATTGCAAATGCACCGGCAAATCCTGTAATAGATGAAGATGCTAATCCTGTCAATATCGACTTTACAGATGTATTTACTGATATTGATAACGAAGACAGGGAAATTACTTTATCTGTTAAGAGTATTTCAGAGCAAACTATACTAAATGCTGGATTTGAAGGAAAAACCCTGACAATTAATCCTGCAAAGGATCAAAATGGAACTACTATTATAATAATTGAGGCTTTATCGAATAATAAAACTTGCGAATTAGGCCTAAAAGTTACCATTAATCCTTTAGATGATGCTCCTATTATTGCTAATGCACCATCAAATCCTTTTATGGATGAAGATGCTGATTCGATGAACATCGACCTAAGCGGTGTATTTACTGATGTGGATAATGACGATAATTTTATAAGCTTATCTGTTAAAAACATATCAGATAATACAGTCTTAGGTGCTGAGCTAAACAATAATATTCTTTCTATTCATCCTGAAGAAAATCAGTATGGAACATCTGATATTACTATTGAAGCACTATCGAACGGTAAAACATGTACATTAACATTACCTGTAAGCGTTAATCCTGTTGATGATGCTCCATATATTGCAAACGAGTTGGATAATTTAACTATTACCTCTTTGGATGAATTACAGGTAGATTTAAGTAATGTTTTTAGCGATATTGATAATAATGATGCTGAAATTGAAATTCAAATCACAGGTAATTCTAATGAAGGATTATTGCAATGTAATTTGAATAATAGCATACTGTTATTGCAAGCTCTAAAGGCAGGCAATGAAATAGTAACTATTGATTTGAAAGCAATCAGTAATAATCTTAATATTACCTATAGTTACGATGTTAATTTAGATATTAGCACAGGAATAAACATGCCTGGAAAAGAAAACATTAGCTTTTATCCTAATCCATGTAGGGATGTAATTTTTATTAATTCAAATGATAAATTATCCCGTATCAGTATTTATAGTTTACATGGCCAATTAATAAAAATTATAGAATCTCCTGAGAATACAATAAATGTTACGGATATTTTATCTGGTACATATATTATTCAATTAGAACAAGAAGATCAGATTATAACTCAGAAGTTTATTAAACAATAAATTTAACAAACAGGAGTAATTATACTATATTACTCCTGTTTACTTTAATAATATTTTGATATAATGCATCTTGAAACACTATTAACTTGCTTTTAAAATTCCGTATATGAAAAATGGCGATAAAATTATCGCCATTTTCATTTAAAACTAACTTATACTATTAAGCATCAATTCTTGCATATTTAGCATGTTTTTCGATAAATTCTCTACGTGGAGGAACTTCATCGCCCATTAACATTGAGAAGATATGATCAGCTTCAGCTGCACTATCAATGGTTACCTGACGTAATTTTCTAGCTTCAGGATTCATAGTAGTTTCCCACAATTGTTCTGCGTTCATCTCTCCAAGACCTTTATAACGCTGAATTCCAACCGAGCCTTCTTTACCTTTTCCAAATTCTTCAACAGCTGCATTTCGCTCTTCTTCTGTCCAGCAATATTGTTGTTGTTTTCCTTTTTTAACCAAATATAAAGGAGGTGTTGCAATATATAAATATCCTCTATTTATAAGCTCTGTCATGTATCGGAAGAAGAATGTCATAATTAAGGTCTCAATATGGCTACCATCTACATCGGCATCACACATGATTACAATTTTATGATAACGTAGTTTTTGAAGGTTTAACTCTTTACTATCTTCTTCTGTTCCTAAAGTAACACCTAATGCTGTAAATATATTCTTGATTTCTTCGTTTTCGAATATCTTATGTTGCATTGCTTTTTCAACATTAAGAATCTTACCACGAAGAGGCATAATTGCCTGAAATTTTCTATCACGACCTTGTTTTGCAGTTCCTCCTGCAGAATCTCCCTCGACAAGGAATAATTCACAATTCTCAGGATTTTTATCAGAACAATCAGACAGTTTACCTGGTAATCCTGAGCCTGATAATACATTTTTACGTTGTACTAACTCTCTTGCCTTACGAGCAGCATGACGAGCGGTTGCTGCCATGATCACTTTCTGAACAATGGTCTTAGCATCTTTAGGGTTTTCCTCTAGATAATTCGCTAGAGACTCACTTACAGCTTGATCTACAGAACCAATAACTTCAGAGTTTCCAAGTTTTGTTTTTGTTTGTCCTTCGAACTGTGGTTCCTGAACTTTAACCGAAATAATTGCAGTTAACCCTTCACGGAAATCATCACCACTAATATCGAACTTAAGCTTTGCTAATAAACCTGATTTTTCGGCATAACTTTTCAAAGTTCTTGTCAATCCTCTTCTAAATCCTGATAGATGTGTACCTCCTTCAATAGTGTTAATATTATTCACATAAGAGTGTACATTTTCTGAGAAAGAAGTGTTGTATTGTAAAGCTATCTCAACAGGAATCCCATTCTTTTCAGTATCAAGATAAATGGTGTCCTCTATTAATTTTTCTCTTGTTTTATCAAGATAGGTAACGAATTCTTTTAAGCCTTCTTCTGAATAAAATGAATCTTTTCTAAAATGTCCATTTCCATTCCCATTCCCGTTACCATTCCCATTCTCTTCTATTTCTCTTTTATCTTCAATAGAAAGACGAATTCCTTTATTCAGGAATGCTAACTCACGCAATCGAGAAGCTAAAATTTCATATTTATATTCAGTAACCGTAAATATACTATCGTCTGGCTTAAAAGTAACAATAGTACCTGTTTTATCCGTTTCTCCAACAACCTTAATATCACCTTTTGGTTTACCGATTGAATATTCCTGTACGTGGATTTTACCATCACGATGCACTTCTGCTTGCAGATGCGTAGAAAGAGCATTCACACACGAAACCCCAACACCATGTAAACCACCAGATACTTTATATGAATCTTTGTTGAATTTACCTCCGGCATGTAAAACAGTCATAACAACTTCTAATGCTGATTTACCTTCTTTTTCGTGAATGTCGACAGGAATACCTCTACCATCGTCTGTTACTGTTATAGAGTTATCTTCGTTTATTGTTACTTCAATGTTATTACAGTATCCAGCCAATGCCTCATCAATTGAGTTATCGACTACTTCATATACTAAATGATGAAGTCCTTTTTCACTAATATCACCAATATACATGGCAGGTCTTTTTCGAACCGCCTCTAATCCTTCTAAAACCTGAATACTATCTGCTGAATAATCCTTGTTACTCCCATTTTCAACAGTTTGGTTTAATTCATCATTTTTCAGATCTTCCATCCTATTTTAATTTAGTTTAATATTCAATTAAGTTTAACCAATACTTGAGCATTTCTGGATAAAATTCACCCAGTTTTCCTAATAATTTTTTAATACTTTTTAATTGGATTTTTTTTGTATTTTCAACACGCAAGAATAAGTTTACATCTATCTTTAAATCAACCTTTTACAAAAAGAAAAAAGTTTGTATTTTTAATCATGTAAATATAATTAAAATATGTGATTTTTAGGTGATTAAATCACAAGAAAAACTGTGAACTTATCAACAATAAATTCACAGTTTTTTAACTATTATTTGATTGATTTTTTAAAATGAATAGGTAAACCCTACTAAAATGTTAAATCCATAGGTAGGATAGTAATTCCATTCGTAATATTCATCTGACAATAAGTTGTTTAGCTGAATAAATCCGGATAAAACTTTTGAATATCTATATTCAGCTCCTAAATTAACATCAATGGCAGATTCAAGTTCTCCAACATTTCCTGAATCATCTAACTTAACATACCTCTTACCAATGGCTAAAATATCTCCTTTTAAGATGATTTTTTGACGTAAATTATACTTCGTAGTAAAACTTAAGTCAAAGGATGGTCGATGCCACGCTTCTGCCTGATTTGTCATTTCATAATCCCTATAATTGGCTTTTACGTGAAAACTTAATTCCTCTGAAGGAGTAATAGATATTTCTCCGAAATAACTCATGATTGCAACATCATCATAAACAACCCCAAATTTATTTCCAATACTATCAGAATTAACCAGATCGTTCACGAAGAATGGCATATCATCAACTAAGGCATACGACACTTTAAAATTATAATAGGTTGTTGAACTAAAGTTACCTCTAATACCTCCATATAATATAATTTTGTGGTCTGTATTGATCAAACTGGTGCCTGGTGTTAAAAATGGATTTATCTGGCTCATTCTTCTAAAATTATTTACTTCCAGTTTTCCATCTACTCCTGCATATGGAATTAAATAATGATTAGCCATATCGTATTCCAAGTGTCCTACAGGATAATAAAATGCCCTGGAATTTTCCCTAATATCTGAATATATGTTTATCCCGGCTTTAACTCGCCATTTATCTCCAAAAATTCCTAACCAAGGATTGATATTGATAACCGTATTATTAGACGAATCGAGTGCTTCATTGGTTGAGTAATGATCTATAGCCACTTTAACTCCCACCATTTCTTTGGTAAATATCTTATTTACATCACCCGCAATTCTAAATCCTAACTCATCATTTTCAAAATTATCTTTTGTATAATCGAGATTAAATCCGAAATCATAGTTTATATGCGTAGAATCAACATAATTACTTTTATAGTTTGCTTTCAGATTCAACGATAAGAAATTTTGTTTAATATCATCCTTTTCAAGCGTTGTATCCACACTAGTATCGTATCCATAAAAATATCTTGTATTACTCAATAATCCCATTTCACCTTGAATTATTGAGTTCTTTAAAAATTTCTTACCAAAAAACCTTAAATCATGATCACTAAAGCCTGCAAATTCTTTCTCATCATTATCGAGTTTAACCTGAGCTATAGAATTTAAGAGTTTATAATATGCCCCAATTGAATATTCTTTTGAACGTTTATTATTTACATATCCTTCAATCATAGGTAACATTTTTGTTCCTAATCCCACCTTTACATAACTATTATATAACTTTGATAAAGGTTCTCCTACCATCTTAGCTGGTTTTATAGGAGTAACTGTATACCCAACATTCATCGGTTTTGTCTGAAGGATATAATTTATTTCAGGAACAGTTTTTACCGTATCGGTTATTTTAGGCAAATGTGTAATCTTAAACGCATCCGATATAGTTGGCTCGTAGGGCTTCACAACCTGAACCTCTTTTACAAGTTTTTCTTCCTGTGCAGTTAGGTTCTTATTTACTATAATGAATAAACCTAAAATCTGTATATATATTAATGCTTTTCGAATCATATCTAATTTCTTTTAAAACTTAATGGTATCAGGAACTTCTTCAAACAGTTCATTCTGGCCTTCTGAATTTCCTTCAAAATTCAGTTCTATTTCATCTATCCCTTTTTCCTCCTGTTCTTTCTCTTCTTGCGCTATAATGGCTTCGTATTTTGCTTTAGCCATATCAACAATTTCATCTTCGGCATCTGGATCATAATTATCGATGATACTTTTTAAGGTATGTTTTGCCTGGAACATATCCTCTTTTTGTAAATAAATATCAGATAATAAAATAAATGATCTGGCCAACCAGTATTCCTGTGAAGTATTTTGTGCTGCAAAATCGAAAACTTCATGTTCTGCCACATCCAGTTGTTTATCGTTAAAATAAATCTCACAAATTAGGTATTTTGCCTCTGCTCCTTCCTGACTATTTACTTCTTCCGATAAAATCCTGAATTCATCTAAAGCTAATTCGTTATTCTTTGTTGCAAAAAGAGCTTTCCCTTTTTTATAGTATGCTTCACGTACAAGTTCTCCAGATACTTTTTCAGTATGCAATAATTTATCTGCAGATTCAATTACCTTTTCATAATCATGGAGCAGATAATTAGATCTCATCTGTCCAACACGAGATTCTACCAAATTACTATTTACTTCAGCAATCTGATCTAATTTCTGGTAATCAGACAAAGCTTCATCATAATTCTCATTACTGTAATTAATAGCGGCAGCAGCAATTAATGCCTGCTCTGTAAATGTATTTTTTGGTTTATCAATTACAAAATTGTACGACTTTAAAGCACTTTCGTAATTTTCATTTCTATTCTGACAATCAGCTAAATAAAAATGAGCATTTAATACAAATGAACCTTCCGGGAATCGAGTTAAATAATCATTAAACTGTAAGATTGATTTATCGCAATCGCCTGCCATATATAACTTCTCAGCCGAGATGTAAGTTAATGAATCTTGTTCGCTAAGACTTATATCTGCAAATTCACCTAATCCATTTACATAAGCAAAATACGAATCAACATCATTCATATCAACATAAATATTCTTGATCCCTGTAAGAGCATTTTTTGCTTCTATTGTGCCAGGAAACTCTGCAACAACACGTTGATAATATTTTAATGCTTCTTGATTATTGTCTCGATTATAGTTTAATAAACCAAGTTGAACCAATGATTTTTTTACATAGCTACTTGCAGGATACTCTTCGATAACCCGTTGATACTTTTCAATGGCTTTTTCCTGATCTTGAAGATCCAAATGACTTTTAGCCATCTCAAATAAAGCATCATCAATGTATGCAGACTCAGGATGTTCATCTAATAAACGCTGCAAGGTATTTAATTTCTTTTCCGGACGAATAACCAATCCTAAAGAAAATCCTCTTTGAAATAGAGCATAATCTTTATCTAATAATCCTATTTCAATGGCTTTATCATAATACTCAATAGCCACCCAATAAGTTCTGGTAATAAAATAACTATCACCTATTCTATTGTATGCATCGGCTACAGTTTCTGTTGAATCATCTTTTACAAAACCAATATATTTTCTGTACCATTGAATTGCATTTGGATAATCTTTTAATTTAAAGTAAGCATATGCCATATTGTAATGAGCCAGATTATACTCAGGTAACTGGAACGCCCCACTCGTTGTTAGGAAATTATTATACGACTCAATTGCTTTTTCATATTCCTGCAACTGATAATAAGCCTCTGCTCTCCAGTAATTAGTTTGTGCTGCAATGGCCCTGTTATATCCAGGATATTGTAATGATTTATCAAATGTTTCAACAGCCTCTTGGTAATGTAAGTTATTAAAAAGCTCCAAGCCCCTATAATATGCCACCTTCTGAAAGGCTTCTTTCATTCCATGATCTTTTTCCTGAATCATTTCTAAAGATTTCAGAGCATCTTTATAGTTACTGGTATAAAGATAAGCCATGACAAGAAAATTGTAAGCATCATCAAGCCTATCTGAATTAGGATATAACTTTATAAACTCATGAAAAGCTCCTATAGCTTCATTAAATGGAGAATGATATAATTCATAAGTTAGCAGTGCATAATTAAATAAAGCTTCTTCTTTAATTTCAGGATCGAATTCCATTTTTGAAGCAAATTCGAACGCCAGTTGAGCTTTCTTTTTCTGATCGAGTTCAATATAACAATCTGCTAAATGAAAATAAGCATTTTGTGCCAACAAGTCTGTTTTATCGACTACCTTTTCAAATGACACTGATGCACTATCGTATTGCTCAAGCTTGTAATAGCAATATGCCAATTGGTAATAATCATTTCTTGATACGAATTTAGCTTCGATTTTGTGTTTTTGAAGATATTCAATAGCATCAGAAAATTGTTTCTTTTTGTAATATGAATCGCCTATAACCTTAGCTATTTCAGGTGTTCTTTTTGCACTAGCTCCATCTAAGAGCGCTGGAGCATATTCTAAAACTTCATCATATCTCCCCTGTAAATAATATATCTGAGTAATATAATATGGTACAACAGGAGCAAATGTCTCATGATCGCTTAACCTTTGAAATCCCTGTAAAGCAGTCTCATAATTTTTGTCCTGATAAGCAATATGTGAATAATAATAATTTGCCGGAGCACTAAATTTTGTATTCACATCTTTTATCTCATAAAAGGCAGAACTCGCTTTATCGTACTTTTTACGCATAAAGTAACTGTAACCAAGTTTAAAATACAATTCATCCTTTTCCTCATCGTTTAGTTTATCTTTATTCACCTTATTAAACCACCTAATAGCCTGATGATATTGCTTTTGCCTGTACTGAAATTTTCCCATATGAAAATAAGCAGCATTTACATTCGAGTTTTCAGGACGTTCTGCAATAAACTTTGAGATTTTATATTCTGCATCCTCATTAAATAATTCAATAGCACACAATGCTGAGTAAAACTCCGAATTTGCTTTAAACTCAACATTCAAATCGCCATATGCTTCTATGGCATCTTCAAAATGCTTTTGCGCTACTCCATACTTTTGTTTTCCGAAAAGTTCCAATCCTGTCTTATATTCCAAATCAGGATCGGTATAAATCATCGATTTTTGAGCCAAAGCATTTCCTACAATCGTTAATAAAAAGCTAACAGCTAGAATTTTAGTATATTTCATTTTTATCATAAATTCATTTCTTGAAATTCGCCTAAATTTATAAAGAATAAACCTAACGCTTAAGGGAATCATCCCTTTTTAATTAACATAAAACTGTTAATTACGAGAAATATTTTCTGTCAATAATTAAAAAAAAGAAAATTGTTAATATGTTTTCTAAAAGAACGCTGAAGAATTAAAAACTACAAATAAGTTTTTTTACCTACATTTGTGATTAACAAATTATATACCATGTATTTTTTAAAGACACAGGGGACAGATAAAATACCAGATTATGTGCAAATTAGAGATGATCATTTTGTTTTGCTTGCACATTTTAAAACCAATAACCCGGATAATCAGATTAAAAAATTTGGCTTAGAAGATTTTAAACAAAAAATTCAAAATTTAATTGAAGCGGCTCCGTTTGGTATTTTGTATGAACTATAACAGACAAAAGTAAAAAGGAAAAAGATAAAAGTATGGCTTTAGATACAATCATTGAATTTGAAAATGCAAATATCTTTCAGAAAGATCACCTTGTATTAACAGATGTTAATTTTTCGATTAGCAAAGGTGAGTTTGTTTATTTAATTGGTAAAGTTGGTAGTGGAAAGTCTAGTTTGATAAAAACCATTAATGCAGAACTTCCGCTTGTTGAAGGTGAAGCCAGAGTAGCAGGATTTGATTTAACCAATCTAAAAACAAAACAGACACCTTTACTTCGAAGAAAACTAGGGATTGTATTTCAGGATTTTAAATTACTTACTGACAGAACAGTATACGACAATTTACTTTTTGTTTTAAAAGCTACAGGCTGGAAAAACAAAGTTGAAATTAATGATAGAATTGCAGAAGTTCTAGACCGTGTTTCGCTAAGTTACAAAGGATATAAAATGCCTCATCAACTTTCGGGAGGTGAACAACAACGTGTAGTTATTGCCCGTGCATTGTTAAATGATCCAGAAATTATTTTAGCAGATGAACCAACAGGAAATCTTGATCCGGAGACTTCTGAAAATTTAATGAAGCTATTATTAGAAATTAGCAATAACGGGCGCGCTGTACTTATGGCTACGCACGATTACAATATGGTAAAAAAATTTCCTGCCCGAACTTTAAAATTTGGTGATGGAAAAATTACCGAACAAGATCAAAAAGAAATTGATTTTGAAAGCTTGAAGGAATAATTAAATATTCAATAATTATTCAAACGTTCTCATGGATCATACAAAAAACAAAATACATGTTTTATTTCTGCCCTTGTGGTATCCAAACAAATATGATCCAATGCCCGGATTATTTATCCGTAGGCATATCGAAGCTGTAAGCCAATATTGCAAAGTATCTGTTTTATATCTTCATCCTGATATTAACCAAAAAGAAAAATATCAGTTAGAATACACTGAAGAACCTAATATTGATACAGCAAAACTGTATTATCGACAAACTAAAAATAGTCTACCTTTATTATCAAACATAATAAAAGGAATCAATTTTTTGAAGGCAGCTTATTATGGATATCGAGAAATTTGTAAGAATAATGAAAAGCCCCAAATTGCGCACGTTAATGTTCTTACCAGATTAGGATTATTTGCCCTAATTCTTAAATATCTGTATGGCCTTCCATATATTATTACTGAACATTGGTCAAGATATCAGCCGCATGTAAATACATATAAGGGAATTATTAGAAAACTCATAACACGAATAGTAATTAAAAGAGCTTCGGCAGTTACCACTGTAAGTAATGATTTAAAAAATGCCATGCTTCGGCATAATCTGAAAAATCACATTTATTATATAACACCGAACGTTGTTGATACAAATCTCTTTGTTCGTTTTGAACGTAACCAAAAAAATAAAGTTAAGCAGATTGTTCATGTTTCGTGCTTTGATGATCAACCTAAAAATATCTCAGGAATTCTACGTGTTATAAAGAGGTTATCAGAATCGCGTGATGATTTTAAATGTTTAATGGTTGGTGATGGACCCGACTTTGAAAGAATTAAAAGTTATGCTTCATCATTAAAAATCGATTCTAAATTTGTGCAATTCTTGGGATTGAAAGAAGAGAAAGAACTTGTTAATATTATCAATCAATCGGATTTTATGTTATTGTTCAGCAACTATGAGAATTTTCCGGTAGTAATTACTGAAAGTTTCTCTTGTGGCCTTCCGGTTGTTTCAACAGCTGTTGGGGGAATTCCAGAATATTTAACGTCTGATAAAGGAATTCTTGTTAAAGTCGGAGACGAAAAACAATTACTTCAAGCTCTTCATAAAATGCTTGAAAACTTATCTGAATATGATTCAAACAAAATAAGACAATATGCGATAGATCATTTTAGTTACCCTGTTGTTGGCAAGCAATTTTATACAATATATAAAAATGCATTAAACATTAAGCATGAAGGCTGATCATATAAGTAATACTAGTAATTTGAGATTTGGAATCTTGTCCAATGGAACTTCTTTTCAGAAATGGCAAGCAGAAAGCATCCGATTACTTATTGAAAATAATATTCAACCCACCCTACTCATTGTAGATTCACGTAAAACGAAACCTAAATCAGTTTTAAATTATATTAAGACTTATCCATATACCAAAGCAATTTATAGAATTTATCATCGGTATTTTTTAAAACCACAAGCAAGAAAGATTGAAGATCTTAGCACATTACTAACTGACATACCAGTTCTTAATTGCAATCCAGAGACAAAAGGTTTTTCGGAATATTTTCTTGATGAAAATATTGAAGCAATAAAATCATATAAGCTTGATTTTATTCTTCGCTTTGGATTCAATATTATTCGTGGAGATATTCTTAATGCTGCAAAATATGGATTCTGGTCTTTTCATCACGATGATGAGAAAATATACCGAGGAGGACCTCCCGGATTTTGGGAAACCTATCATAACAATCATGTAAATGGAGTTATTCTACAAAAGTTAACCAACAAACTTGATGGTGGAATTATTCTTAAAAAAGCATATTATAAAACAACAAAACATTCATATAAAGAAAATCTTCACAATGTTTTAAGTAAGAGTGCCATATTTCCACTGCAAGTTTGCAAGGATATACTGAACAATACTTTTAATGAACCTGAGAATAAAATTGATACTGATTCGAGAGTGAAAATTTATCATGTCCCTGGGAATTTTAAAATGATCTGGTTTTTGATAAAGCTTTTTATCCATAAAATTGCATTTCATTTTAATAATCTTTGTAAGACCGAAAAGTGGAATATTGGTATTGTAAAAATGTCGACAGAGGATTTATTAAACGAAGATTCTGACATCAAACCAATATGGTATAAAAGTCCGCCGAAACACATTTATTATGCAGATCCTTTTGCTATAGAAAAAGATCATACGGTCGAGCTATATTTTGAAGAATTTAATTATATCCACCATAAAGGAAAAATTTCCAAAACATCATTTAATAAAAACACAAGTGATTTTTCTGATGTTTATCCTTTTATGGAAAAAGAAATTCATCTTGCGTATCCGTATATTTTTAAGACTCAAGATAGAACTTATTTAATACCTGAAACAGCAAATGCAAAATCAGTAGAACTATATAAACTCATTGATGGAGAAGCTGTATTTCACAAGAAAATTCTTGATAATATAGATGCGGTTGATTCTACTTTATTCAAACACAATGATAAATGGTGGCTATTTTTCACAAAAAAAGAAGATTCGACAACAGAATTATATACTTATTATTCTGAACAAGTAGATGGAAATTATCTACCTCATCAAAACAATCCAATAAAAATAGATGTTCGCTCTGCAAGACCTGCAGGAAACATATTCGAGTATAATAATTCGCTATACAGACCTTCGCAAGACTGTTCCAAAACTTATGGAGGAAGAATAGCAATTAATAAAATAATTGTGTTATCAGCAACTAACTTTAAAGAAGAAACCGTTAAATATATTCATCCATTTAAAAATACATCCTTTAATAAAGGAGTACATACGATATCAATAACAGATAACTATCTTATATTTGATGCTAAGAAATATGTATTTGATTTTAGAAATTTTCTAAGTCAATTAAAATTAAAATGTGCCCGATTAATTAAAAGCTAAAATTAAATAATGCTAAAAAAAATTATTGGAACAGTTGGTACACGTTTGATTACAGCAATTATTAATTTCTGTATTGTCATTGCTGCTGCCAAATATTTGGGTGCTGAACAATATGGAAATATAAGCCTTTTACTGGTTAACATAGCATTTTCTATTCTTATTCATAATTTTATTGGCGGAGGTGCATTGGTATATTTAGCATCCAGGGAAAATAATACTAAACTGATTGTACCATCTTATATTTGGGCAATCATTGTTGCCATTGGTTTTACTGTCTTATTGGTTTTTATTCATAAAATTCCAGAAGAATTAAAATACCATTTCTTAGCTCTTGCAATAGTTATATCCTTTAATGGCATAAACAATAATATTTTACTTGGGCATGAAAAAATTAAAGAAGTAAATATCCTTTCTATCATTCAGGTATCGACGTTTTTTATTTCGTTTATTACTTTCGTATTCATTCTTAATAATAAAACCATTCTATCCTACATTATATCATTATATATTTCCCACACATTAACTTTTTTTACAAGCATTTTCTTCTTAAAAAAATTAAATACTTCTTTTTCTTTTAGCTCAGGATTACTTTCTATAAAAACGACACTACGTATTTTTAATTTCGGTAAATACATTCAGCTGGCTAATATTGCTCAGTTTTTTAACTATCGTTTAAACTATTACATCATTGATTTTTTTCTTGGGAAAGCAGCATTAGGAATATATACAGCGGGGAATCAAATATCGGAAGGAATGTGGCTCATAAGTAAAAGTATTTCTATGGTTCAATATTCGCGTATTTCAAATACAAAAGATTACGATTATGCAAAATCAATGACTGTAAGAATGATTAAATTCTCATTTATTATTACGCTACTTATTATATTATTGGCACTTAGCATCCCTTCACAAGTATATGTAACTATTTTTGGAGATGATTATGCCATCATAAAAATGATTATTATGAGTCTTGCAATAGGAATATTATCCATAGCCCTTTCAACACTCTTTAGTTCGTTTTTTAGTGGCATTGGAAAACCTCATCATAATACTATTTCTTCTGTAATTGGATTAGTTGTTACTGCTTCACTAGGATTTACACTAATTCCTAGATTTGGAATTATAGCAGCTGGTTTGGTTGCTTCAGCAGCTTATTTTTCAAGTGTAGTTTACCAAGTTATTGTATTTGCAAAAATCTCGAATTCAAAGATAAAAGAGTTTATTCCTAACAAGTTTGATATTCAATATTTCAAGACAGAGGTATATCAATTATTTAAATAGAATTACTTTTTGATTTTATTTAAAGGCCAGCGCAAGTTGTTTATTTTAACTTCAGGATAAATCTCATGGCTTGCTCCAAAACCTCCAAAAAATCTTTTCATTCCTTCGATATTACCGCCTTCAAAATCAAATTTGAAATTTGATTCTGAATATTTTCTGATAATATAATCTATCAACAAAAACATGGCCGATTTTTCTTTTCCTTCTTTACTTGAAGCCGACACCAAAAATATGATTCTATCAAATTCTTTAATTAAAAACGTAGCACACAATAATTGCTGAAAACTATCATAAACAGCGTATCCCTCACCATTACCTATTTCTGATGCTGTTTTTAATAATTGATATAGTATTTTATAATCAGAGTCCTTCATGCGTTCTACCGCATTTTCTTTTTTTAAATCAAAAATGACATCAAACTTTATATCTTCAACAATTTCAAGATTATATTTTTGAGCTTTTTTAATATTCCTTTTGGTATTTACAGAATAGTCTTTATAAATCTGATCATATGGTTTATTTAATTCTAAAACAGAGTTTATGCGCTCATTTTTTTTAGCATCAGTATTAGTATTCGTATAGTTTAAATTAATATCAATATAATGATACTTCGCCTCTACTTGTTTTAAAAACAAATCGATATTGAAATTAGTTTGAGCCGAGAAAATCCCAATTTGCTGTGTAAAAATAGGTTGTATTACATATTTTAGTCCATATTTCCTTTTAACCGGTAATGGCATCACCATACTATAATCACCAACTATTAAGGCCTCCCAATTAGGCGATACAATATCTAAATACCACGACATGGCATAAACCAACCTGTTTACAGACTTTTCAATGGCAGCATTCCATTTCTCCTTGTCAATCTGATGATGTTTTAAATGTAATATTTCCAATTGCTCATTCATTCTATACAATAACTCAAAGCTTACTAAATCATTGTTCTTACTTCATAAAAATTCTCATTCTCAGCTCCAAAACCAAAGTTCCATTCTGCAACACCCGGAATATTTGAACCGGCAAAATCGAACAATAATTTCTGTCCTGCGTGATCCTTTATAAATTCATCAACTAATAAAAACATAGATCGCTTTTCACGCCCCAATTCATTTGCTGCATGATAATAAATAGCTCTATTATTCCATATTAAGAAAAAAGCAACAGAACAAACTTCCTCACCAGAATAAACAGTATAATATTCTCCCAAGTTATTCGATTCTGCAATTTTCATGATTTCATTCAAGTTCTTAAAATCCTGCTCAACAACTCCCTCTACATTCTTTCTTGAGTACATACCTTTCAACAGTTGGATCAATATTTCTGCATTAAATTCCCTTTTAACACTTAAACCAAGTTTTCTAACTTTCTTTACATTGTTTTTATTACTGCGCGAGTAATTTGATGCAATGGTTTCATAATCGTTCGATAAATCCAAAACCTGGGTTTGCTTCTTAGTAAATATTTCGCTCTCTGAAAAAGGACTTCCAGGATTAAACCAGCTATCAATAAATTTTACATATTTTAATGCTTCCTGAACAAACTCCTCTCCAATTTCTACAGTTATATCTTGATTTGAAAAAATTCCCAAGAACTGTATAAACACTGGCTTATAAAAATACCTTTGCCCAAGCTTCTGGCGAATTGTGAGTGGCATTACAAACTGGTAATCATCAGATACAATAGCTTCCCAATCTGGGGAAACAATATTTAAATACCACGACATGGCATATACCAATGAGTTTTTAGAATTCTTAATTACAGAATCCCATTTCGTTTTATTAATTTGTTGGTATGTGAGGTATAGTAGTTTCAAAATAAAATATTATACTTTTAATTTCTAAAATTACAATATTTCACAAGATTTCTGCTTTAAAATAAAAAAAGCACAGAAAAATCATTTTTAGTCACGGTGTGAATATCCTATAAAATGTTTTTATTCATTTAAACAGAAGCACTCCCGATTAGTAATTCACGCCGTGACTTATTCATTTATGGCAAACAATTCAAATCTATTTCATAAACCTCTCCATTATACAATTCATAAGCAATTACTCCATATAAATCTGTATAATATAGAGCTTTAACATCTAAATCAGAAACATATTGTGAAAAGTTATCCATTTTAAATACTTTATTGAACTCTCTATCTTCTATCTGGTATAGAATAAAATTATCGTAGGAATAGTTAGCACTACCGTAAAAATTAATCCAGTTGACTTGGATACTTTTATGATTTCTCAACACATTACAGTTCCATGTATTATGCGTTGCATCTAAACCTATTTTATCTAAATAAATATCTAAATGCTGAAAATAATTATCTTTATCAACACACTCATAATACTCCTGTATATTTGAAATATAAAAACTATCCACAAGATTTTCAGAATAAAATACAATAGTATCATTTTCACTCATCAAAAACCATGTGTTTTTATCTACATTATAATACTTCTCTTTATCACAAGCATTTAACAAAACTATTAATAATAAAAAGAACAATATTCTTCTCATAGTTTATCTTAAATAATTATTCACAATAATAATATTTACACTAAATCACTCTATACACGCACATTTATATTCCCCTGTATGCACAACGGATAAGTTATCAAAATCAAAATACTGTTTCTCTAAATAAATTTTATAAGTGATATCCTCTATTTCTGGCGGGCATTTAGGCTTCAAGTTTTCATCTTTAATCTCTACTTTTGTGTCAAAGTAAATTGAATTATTTTCAAGTTTTAAATCTAGATAATACGTTACATCTAGCACTTCTCTCTCTTCAATTAAATCATAAATCATCAACCCTCTAATGTTTGATGTACCTTCATCAAAGATTGCATACCTATCATTTATTATTCCTAAAAAGTAATCCCCTAAAAAGGTTTTTTCAGACATTACGCTATTGCATGGATAAATAAAAATCTCTTCAGAAGTACATTCCGACTTTTTAGCAATACTGAAGGATTTGTACACTAAAATTGTCGTATCATGTTTTTGTTTAAAACTAAAGTTATCGGTATTTTTAAGCAACCCAAACTTTTGATATTCAGCTTCGGTTCTTGTACCTTCTATCATATTATGCTGACTACTTTGTGCAGATAAAACTTGCACAAAAGCTATAAGTATAATAAACGTTAAATTAATATTTTTCATCACTGAAAAATTAGAGTATTGTCACTATGATTTTACTTTTCAAAAATAATCTCCAACATTCGTTTATACACAGGCTCCCATCCTTTCCAGTGTCCATGATCGCTTAAGGATTCGTTATGCCACAAACTTATGAAAGTTCCATTTACTTGTTTTACTTTGTTTATAATTTCTTCTATTCTTTGAATAGCTCCATCAACACTCAGTTTTAAATATTGGTTTAAAGTTACATCCATTACCTGGAAAGGATAAATTTTTAGTTCTGTCTCTACTTCGTTATATAAGTCGTAAAATTTGAATGGAGTGCATGTGCTAGCTCTAAAACCGACATCTGTACCATAGCCTAAAGTATAGTCTTCTTTTATCCCAAGTTTAATCAGATTCTGGTAAGTTTCAGTAAATAACAGTTTTAAATAATGTTGGCGACTTTTAGTTATTGACTTCTGGGATAATCCTTGCAAATATTTAAGTTCCTTCTGTAATTGAGCGAAGTCATTATTAGATGCATACGAAGGGTGAATTCCAATTTCTGTTTTGGCAGATATGTTTTTTATCAATTCCTGAAAAGCTTCATTATCTAGAGGAAGATTCTTATCGTAAGTATTGTAATTTCCAACTAAGAAAAACCACAAAGGCTCTATTCCATACTTTCGATGCATCGATTCCAAATAACCATAAGTATCAAAAGGATCTTTTTCGCCTGCTAAGGTCTGAAAGCGTTTTTTATTTTCGTTAAAATCAAGCTTTAACAAATCACGCATACCGGCTCCTAAAGTTCGAACGGTGCCTTTAAATAAATAAGCATAAGCATTATCTATATCTATAGTAGAAATGTATTTAAACTCACGTTTACAAGTCTGCAAGTCTGGAAACTTATTATTTAATAATTCTGAAAATCTACAAATCCACTGATCAACTAGCGGATCGTATAAAAATCCGTTTTTACCTGCCAAACTCTGATCTGCCTCAAAACGACCGTGCTGATCGGCACTAAAAGGCAAATACTCTTCATAACGACTAATCAGATAAAAACTTGCAGCAAAAATATCAAAAGGTAAATCTGCTCCGGTTGTTTGAAAAAATATTTTTTGATGATCCCAATCTGAAACTTTTATTTTCTTTTGCAAAATATTGGTTTCGAATAAAAGATCAACCGGTTTTATGTGGAAACTTCTTTCGACAGCTCTGTTTGAATAATTTATTTTAGGTAAATCTGAACTTAAGAATTCCTGATTATTCGTTGTTAAAGTAAATTCAATTCCCAGAATATCGTTAAATAAGAACTTTAAGATATAATCTAATCTGGATGATTGTTTTTCTGAATAAATTAGTACCAAAGCCTTAGATTTTAGTTTATTCAAATTTACGAAAAATTACGATCATTCAAATTCGACAATCGTAATTCCCGAACCTCCAAATTGAACGCTTTCATCGTGAAAACGCCCTACAACATCAACCGTTTCCAGATATTGACGAATTAACTGACGTAAGATGCCATCTCCTTTTCCGTGCAGAATCTTAACTGATCCGATATTAATTACAATAGCTTCGTCGATAAAATCTTTCACAATTTGTAAAGCTTCCTCTGCTCTCTTACCACGAACATCAATTTCGGGTTTAAACTTGAGTCTGCGTTCTCCAAAATCACTAAATGATGATTTTGCTGATCCTGAACTCTTTGTCTGCTTTTTATATTGATTTTCTGATATCTTCTCCAGCTTTCGTTCATCTATAGTAGTAATCATATTGCCGAAAGCAACCATAATACTTTTGCCATTTACATCGAGAACCTCTCCCACAGAATCTTGTCCAAACAACCTTACTTTATCGCCTGTTTCAATGACATCCGGCTTAGCTTCTTTAATTTCTTCTTTGCCCTCAGATTTCATTTTCTTTTTACCACCTTGCTTGTCACGATTTTTAAGCTTTTCGATTTTTCTCTGAATTCTGGCTTCCTCCTCTGCATCAACAGCGTTTAAGTTTTCTTTAAAATCAGTAAGGTTCTTACGAGCTTTTCGTGTGCGTTCTTTTTCGGCTTTACTTTCTTTAATTTCACGAATCGTATTTTCGATACGTTTATTTACATCAGCGAGCATAGCCTCAGCCTCTTCTTTGGCTTTTTTAATGATTTCTTTTCTTAATTTATCAGCTATTTCAAGTTCTGAGGTATATTTTGCAATTTGTTCTTCTAGTTTCTTTTCCGATTTTCGCACACTATCGCGTTTGGTTTCCCAGTAACGCTTATCACGAATAATATCTTTCAGGTTTTTATCAAAATCGATATGATCTTTCCCGATTTTATCGGTTGCTTTTTTAAGGATTTCTTCTGGCAGCCCAATTTTACGAGCAATCTCGAATGCAAATGAACTTCCAGGCTCACCAATAGAAAGTTTAAATAATGGCTCAATTTTACCGGTATCAAAAAGCATAGCGCCATTTTCAATTCCGTGCTCCGACGATGCAAAATGTTTAAGCGATGTATAATGTGTTGTGATTACTCCAAATGCCTGTTTCTGATTCAAACTATCTAAAATAGCTTCAGCAATGGCTCCTCCGAGCATTGGTTCAGTTCCCGATCCAAATTCATCAATTAATACCAAAGTATCGTTATTTGCTGATTTGATGAAATTCTTCATATTCAGCAAATGCGAACTATATGTACTTAAGTCATTTTCAATGGATTGATCGTCGCCAATATTAATGAACACATTTTTGAATAATCCAATCTCTGAATTCTCGTTCATTGGAACCAACAAGCCACACTGAAACATATACTGCAACAAACCAACTGTTTGCAAGCATACCGACTTACCTCCTGCGTTAGGTCCCGAAATCAATAATATTCGCTGATTATCGTTATTTAGTTTCATATCCAAAGGAACAACCTTACGATTTTCTTCTTTAAACGATAGAAACAATAATGGATGAACCGCTTGCTTCCATTCTAACATGGGTTTATCATTAAATATTGGTTTTATTCCATTGAGTCTATTGGCTAGCATAGCTTTTGAGCGAATAAAATCAATGGTCCCCATGTATTCGTATGCAAACATCAGATCATCGAGATATGGTCTAATATCATCAGCAAACTGAGTAAGAATTTTTATGATCTCACGTCGCTCGGCATAATATAATTCTTTAATATCATTGTTTAACTCAACTATTTCTGTTGGTTCAATATATGCTGTTTTTCCTGTAGCAGATTCATCGAGGATTAAACCTTTAATTTTTCGTTTATGCGATGCATCAACCGGAATTGTTGCCCTACCGTCGCGAACCGACAATGTTACGTCTTGCTCAACAATACCATTTTTTTGTGCATCTTTTAAAATTGCATGTAAGCGCTTTGATACAGAACTTTCTTTATCGCGAATATCTTTACGAATTATGGACAGTTCTTGTGATGCATTATCTTTTATTTTACCCTGCTTTGAAATAATGGCATCAATTCTTTCAAAAATAAATGGATACAGCTTTATGTTATCTGCAAGCTTTTGCAAATAAGGATATTTATCTTCCTCTTTTCGTGCTTTAAAAAATCGAAGAATAGATCTGATTGTTTCTAATGATCGTTTTAAATCGTAAAGTTCTTCAACCAATAGATAAGTACCTTCGATTTTAATTTTCTTTAAAGTTGGAGTAAGATCAAAAAAGTGATTTAAAGGAAAATCATCTTCCATTAACATAATCTGCTTAAACTCATCAACCTGGGTAACAAGAGTTTCAATAAATGAATGTTTATTCGAAAAACGAATTTTATCAACTCGCATTCGCCCTAAATTACTCAAACATCCACCTTTAAGCATATCACGGATTTTGTCAAATCCTATTTTATTTTCGAAATTATCGGGATATAGCACTACTTCTTTTTTTGCTGTTAAATTTGCACAAAATTAACATTTTTAGAAGCATAGATCACACAAAAACATTTGTTTAAAAGTATTTTTAATAATTAAACTCTAAAAATGCTCTTATAAAATTATTTATTACTTATTTTGTGCCTTGACAAAGGCATATTTCTAATGTTTCAATTTGGATTATTTTCAACATTTATACCTTATTTGTTACTTACCATAGCTTACTTAAGCTTTATTGGAAATATTGCTTTAAATAAAAATCAATACCTTGATTTTGAAGGTTTACCTACTCAATATGAAATTTCTAAAATCGATCATTTTAGTTGTGTTTCATTTCAGCATTCTGCAGAAAAAGACTGGTATAATTATGTTAATCACTTTTTCGCTTATCAACAGAAAAATGTTGAGCACCATACAAAACATTTAGATAAACCTTCTAATTATCTGGTGAAATGTAATATTACTAACGAATTTGTAAATACATCTTTATTTACAAGACCTCCTCCAGTAGCATAAATCACTTCTTTAAATAGTTAAATCAGACTTATAATTTATAAGCAACCCTTATTTTATTTCTTTGGTAAATGTTGAGAATACCTATTCTTGGCAAGATACCATAAGTTTATTCTATAACAATTTATACATATTGATTTATGCGTAAAAATAAAAGCGTGTATTATACATTATTATTCTTTATTACATATTTTAATGTTTACGGTCAAGAAACAATAACAAAGGTTCAAGTTCTTCAAGAAGAAAATAATATCCCAATACCATATGCAAATATAAGCTGGAAATACATTACCGAAACAAACTTAAAAGGTAATGCAGTTTCAGACGAAGATGGGTATTTTTCAATAAAAAATGAATCCAATCGAGAAGTAAGTATCACAATTAGTTGTATTGGATTTAAAGCTTATACTGATACCATAAGAATTGAAGAAACCCATAAAATCTATTTGAAAGAAGATATTTTTAATCTTGAGCAAGTTACAGTAACCGGCACAAGAACTCCTCATAGCCTAAAAAGAGCCCCGGTATTAACGCAGGTAGTCTCCAGTAAAGAAATTGATCAGATAAATGCCACGACTGTGTTGGAAGCTTTAGAATCAGAAATTCCCGGAATAGAAACTGCTCGTCATGGTTATGGTCCTGCATTAAATATGCAAGGTTTAGACGCTAGTTATACTTTAGTTCTAATTGATGGTGAACGCGCAGCAGGAGAAACAGATGGAAATATTGATTACTCGAAAATTAATGCCGGTAATATTGATCGTATAGAAATTATTCGTGGTGCAAGTTCAACTTTATATGGTTCAAATGCTATAGGAGGTGTTATTAATATCATTACCAAAAAGCCTAAAAATAATGTCGATTTTAAAATTGATTTAAGATACGACCAACAAAACGAAAAAAACTATTCCAGTGCAGACCTTGACCTTGTGGACGATGGCGATTATAGATTATACCTTCAAAACCATGACTTCCCTACCTTAAATGGAAATATAAGTTTGGGTATTAAAAAAGAAAAATTATACAGTCATACCTATATCAATTTTAAAAGTGCAGATGCATATCAACTTACAGATTCGAAAGCCATTGAAAAGTATTATCCAAATTTCGACACAACCATCATTAACAATGATAATGTTGGTACTCCAACATCAAGCATTAATGGTTATATGGATTACACTATTAATCAAAAAATTGGATATCAAAACGATCACTGGAAATACGAACTGCGAGCTAACTATTACCAGCACGAAGAATTTGATTTTGATAATAATAACATTCATAACTTATTTAAAAACTATACTATTGGAGGACATGCAAATTATACAATCAATAGTAATCAAAACTTAAACTTTGCACTGAATCACGATACATACAATAAATTCGATGCTTTTGATAAAACAGATGATAAGTCTCATAACTACAGACAAAGCTTTAATAATGCGAGATTAAACTATACCTTAAATCTAAAAGAAAAGCACAATCTTTTAATCGGAGTAGAAAATTTTAATGAAGAACTGGAAAGTGATATGTTTGATTCCAGCGGTGTTTTAATCACAAAAAATGCAAATGACTTTGTTTGGATTATACAAGATGAATATAAACTGAAAGATCAGTTTATAATGATTCTAGGAGCAAGAAACAGCTGGCATTCGGCATATGGTTATCACATAACTCCATCAGTTTCTGCAAAATATTCAGTTCGAAAAATAAACTTCAGATTATACTATGCCCGAGGCTTTAGGTCTCCAAGCCTAAAAGAATTATATATGAACTGGGATCATCTTGGAATGTTTGAAATTATTGGCAACTCCGATTTAAAACCTGAAGAAAACAACTATTATTCGTTCTCCGCTGAATATCTTCACAATAATAGTAACCTAAATATTACTTTAATCACATCCTACAATCAAATCTATAATAAAATAGATGGTTACTGGTCTGGAAGCAATCAAGATACTTACTATTACAATAATGTTGGTGAACAAAGCATTATCAATATTGAGGGTTTATTAAAATGGAAAATCTGGAAAGGAATAAAACTTAAAGGTGGATATGTTTATACTAAACTAACTGATATTTCGGAAAGTGTTAATTTATCTGCTATTAGTCCACATTCATTTACAACTCAGATAGAATATAGTTTCCAAAAGGAAAACTATCGCTTATCGGCTAACATATCGGGAAAAATAAGAAGTAAAAAAGAGTACATGGTACAATCCGATATAAATGATATTTATCCCGAAGAATATTACCAGGTTAAATACCCTGCTTACTCTATCTGGAATTTTACAATCAATCAAAAATATTTGAGCTATTCTTTAAATGCAGGAATAAAAAACCTATTTAACTATATAGCACCAATCGCAAATTACAATACTTCTGCAAGTCCCGGAAGAAGATATTTTATAAGCTTAGGATATAATTTTTAATACATAATAACTAAATATTTAAAAGATGAAAAAAACAAATTTATTACTATTATCAACACTACTTGTTTCTGTTTATTTATTTATTGCATGCGATGATGAAGATAATATTATCCCAACAAGCGAAGGTCAAATCACCATTGATGCTTCGGATTACAGCACCTGGGTCTATTTTTCATTCGATGAAGATACCATTGTTCCAGTTAACGATTTTAAAAATTCAACCAATTGGGATTTGGGTTTTAACAGGTATAATTTACGAGTTAATTGCGGAACTTCTGGACCGGGAAATGGAGGTACTTATGCCACAGGCGAAACAATGTTTAGCAATCTTGTAATTGCTCCTGAAAATGGTTATTCTGTTAACGATTCCATAGAGGTTGTTACAGATATCAGTTCAATGCCTCCGGTAATGGAAACTGTACCCGGTGATACATTATTAGCTAGTTGGATTGAGATGTCTTACAACAATAATGGCCCGGTTTATACCTACAGTAATGAAATTTTTGTGATTAAAACAGCAAAAGGTAAATATGCTAAAATATGGTTAAAGGATTATTTCAACGATGAAGCTAAAAGCGGAAATGTTACTATGAAATATCTGTATCAACCCGATGGTAGTATAAAACTTGAATAAGTAACTATTAAATTCTATTCAATGCCTAAAAGAACCTCATTACTTTTAGGCATTTTTTATATAGCATAAAAGAATTATGCCTCTAAACTTGACTTATTGATATACAGCTGATAACTTTACTGCTATGCATAGTATCTTTATTAAATACAAGAAGAATAAAACACTTATTTGGGTTAGCATATTTGCTATTTGTATGGGCATGTTCGAAGGTTCGGTTGTTGTTTACCTCAGAGCCCTTTATTATCCCAATGGATTTGATTTTCCAGTAACATTAATCGATCAGCATATTGCATTAACGGAATTGATTCGTGAACTAGCTTCGCTTTTTATGTTACTTTCGATTGGAATTATTAGCGGTAAAAACTTTACAGAACGCTTTGCCTGGTTTATTTATTCGTTTGCAGTTTGGGATATAATTTATTATATATTCTTATTTCTAATTTTAGGATGGCCACCAAGCATATTTACATGGGATATTCTATTTCTTATTCCTGTAATGTGGACAGGTCCGGTTATTGCTCCAATAATATTGTCTCTTTTAATGATTTTATTAAGCCTCATTGTTTACCAATTCAATCAACAATCAAAAATTCGATTTAATATTTTAAAACACGATTGGTTGGTTTTAATTGCAGGATCAATTATTATCTTTATCGCTTTTATCTTAGACTACTGTAAATTTATTATCCATAATATCACGTTTTCAGATTTTAATTTTGATCTACTTTCTTCGCTATCTTTAAAATACATTCCCGAATCGTTTAACTGGGCTTTATTTACCGTTGGTTTTTTTGTTATATCTGCAGGGATTTTTTCTGTTTATATATCTGGGAAAAACAATTAATCAAAGTTTTATAAAATTAAAAGGAGTACACAAAATTCTATGTACTCCATATTCCAGCTATATATATGATATCTATTCTGTTATTTCTAACTGTTGAAACATAAATGCATATTCCATTGCATATTCTTTTAATGCTTCAAATCGTCCTGATGCTCCTCCATGTCCAGTGTCCATGTTAGTATGAAGAAGTAAAATATGATCATCTGTTTTCATCTCACGCAACTTTGCAACCCATTTAGCAGGTTCCCAATACTGAACTTGTGAATCATGTAATCCTGTTGTTACCAACATAGCAGGATAATCTTGAGCTTTAACCTGATCATATGGAGAATAAGAAAGCATATAATCATAGTACTTTTTATCTTTTGGATTTCCCCACTCATCGAACTCTCCTGTTGTTAACGGAATACTTTCGTCTAACATAGTTGTAACTACATCAACAAAAGGAACCTGAGCAATAACACCTTTATACAATTCTGGCTGCATATTTACTATTGCACCCATCAATAAACCACCAGCACTACCTCCCATTGCAAATAATTTTTCATTGGATGTATACTTTTGTTCTATTAAATGTTCAGCACAATCGTTAAAATCAGTAAAAGTATTTTTCTTGTTTAAAAGCTTACCATCTTCATACCACTGACGTCCCAAGTATTGTCCTCCGCGAACATGAGCAATAACATATACAAATCCTCGATCAAGTAAACTTAATCGAATACTTGAAAAATATGGATCATTCGTATAACCATAAGAACCATAAGCATATAATAATGTTGGATTTGATCCGTCTAATTTAATGCCTTTTCTATAAACAAGTGACATTGGAATTTCTGCACCATCATCCGCTTTTGCAAAAATTCTTTTTGCTTCATAGTTATTTTTATCAAATTCACCCAGAACTTCTTGTTCTTTTTTAACTACTTTTTCTTTGGTACTCATATTGTAATCAATGGTTGAATTTGGAGTAGTTAATGAGGTATAACCATAGCGCAGATATTCACTATCGAAATTTGGATTCGTTGATATATAAGCCATATAGGTTTCTTCACCAAAATCCAGATAGTGTTCAGAATTATCTTCCCAGTTTATAATTCTCATTTGGGTTAAACCGTTCTTGCGTTCCTCTACAACTAAATATTTTTTAAAAATCTCTAAACCCTCTAAATATACATCCTCACGATGAGCAATTACCTCTTTCCAGTTTTCTTTAGTAGTTTTCTTTATTGAGGTTTTCATCAATCTAAAATTCTTTGCCTCCAAATTAGTTCTGATATAAAAATCATCTTTAAAATGAGAAACTGAATATTCAAGTCCTCTTTCTCTGGCCTGAATAAGCGTGAAATCACTCATAGGATGATCAGCATTTAAGAACCTGCACTCATCAGACATAGTGCTATATGAACTGATCATGATAAACTGATCTGATTTCGTTTTCCATACAGTAGTTCCAAAAGTCTCATCCTTTTCATGATAAACTTCAACATCTTTGCTAAAATCATTTCCTAATATGTGCCTGAATATTTTTATTGATCTCAGGGTTTCCGGATCTTTCTTTGTATAAAAAATGGTTTTATTATCGTTAGCCCATGCTACAGATCCTGTGGTTATTGGTATCTGATCATGATAAATTTCCCCTGTCTCCAAATTCTTAATATGTATGGTATACATTCTTCTACTTACTGTATCAACACCAAATGCTAAGAGCTTATTGTCAGGACTTACATTCAAGCCTCGAACTTGATAATATTCATACCCTTGAGCCATTTCATTAACATTAAGCATAATTTCTTCATCAGCTTCCAAATATCCCTTTTTTCTACAATAAATAGGATATTCTTTCCCTTCTTCGTAACGTGAATAATAAAAATAACCATTTTTATTATAGGGAACAGACTCGTCAGTTTCTTTAATTCTTGATTTCATCTCATGAAATAAATCTTCTTGAAATTTCTCAGTCGATTTAAGAATAGTCTCGGTATATTTATTTTCTTCTTTTAAATAATTTATTACTTCTGGATTTTCTCGATCATTTAACCAAAAATAATTATCGATCCGTGTGTGGTTATGAATTGTCAGTTCTTTTGGTATTTTATTAGCTACAGGAGGTTTAACAGTAGATTCATTACTACATGATGATATAATTATTAAACTTAAAATAATTAATAATACTTTTTTACTGGAATTAATTTTTCTCATAAGAAACTCATAATTAAATTTGACATATAAAATTACTAAATCTGTTTATTATTATCTAATAAATATATTTCTTTAACAAGGAATAATAAGAATCGTTCACAATAGAAACTAAAATTATGTACGAAAAAAGATTAACACGTTCGAACGACCAGGTCATTGCCGGAGTATGTGCAGGAATAGCTGAGTATTTTGGCTGGGACATAGCTATTGTTAGAATCGTTTACCTAATTTTAAGTATAGTTAGTGTTGCATTCCCAGGAATATTAGTCTATGTTATTTTATGGATTGTCATGCCCGAGAAAAACAATCAATATTATTAATTTAGATACATCGAGAACACTTTTTTAGGTATTTATATACAATTTTCAATCGAATATCAAAAAAACGTATAAATCAAGGAATTATAATTTACTTTTTTCAATTCGTTTTAGTAAATTAGCTACAAACGAAATTTAATTCCTATACCGTTATTTTATGATTCCAAATCCATATAAATGGAATACAAAAACTATTCTGGTTGCTGAAGATGAAAATAGCAATTATAAGTATCTTGAAATGGTCCTTAATAAAACAAAAGTGAATATTTTATGGGCTAAAGACGGTTTAGAAGCAATCCAAATGACAAAGGAACACGAGCCCGATTTAATTTTGATGGATATTAAAATGCCAAATTTGGATGGCTTAGAAGCAACCAGAGAAATAAAAAAAACACATCCGGAAATTCCTATTATTGCCCAAACCGCTTTTGCAATGGAAAACGATGAACGATTAAGCTTAGAAGCCGGATGTAACTCTTATTTATCTAAACCAATAAAAGCAAATAAATTGTTAGCAGTTTTGTCAACATTTTTAATAAGTGATTAATAATATTTATTAATCTTTTAATTTTATTAACCATGCCTCCCTTACATTCTGAAATAAGAAACAAAGTATTGTTTTTAGGCTTTTTATTATGCTTATCATTTTATACTTATGGGCAAAATAATGAATTTAAGTTTGAGAAAATTTCTGTTAAAGATGGTCTTTCTCATAGTAATGTTTATACCATAATTCAGGATAATCTAGGATACATGTGGTTTGGCACTCAAGATGGACTTGATAAATACGATGGCTATAAATTTACAACATACAGGCACAGCTCACAAGATACCAATTCTCTTTCTTCAAGTAATTTTGGTAAAATATATCAAGATTCTTCCGGTATTTTCTGGTTTGGTACATTTGGGGGTGGATTAGACAGATATGATCCGAAAACAAATACATTTACAAATTTCTCGTATTATCCAAACGACACAAACTGTTTAAGTAGCAATCAAATTTTCTTTGTTTTTGAAGATAGCCAAAGTAAATTGTGGATAGGAACTGCAAACGGTGGATTAAATAAATTTAATAAAAAAACACAAAAATTTACAAGATACTTAGCTATTGATAATAACCCTAAAAGCTTTAGCAGCTTAAGAGCAAAATGTATTTGTGAAACCAGCGATGGTACCATATGGATAGGGTCTGGTGACGGACTGAATAAATACAATAGAAATACCGATGATTTTACAGTTTATCAACACGACCCTAAAAATAAAAATAGTTTAAGCTCAAATAGTATACAACATCTATTTGTTGATGAAAATGATATCATTTGGATTGCATCGCGCGAATCGGGCATGACTAAATTCAATCCAAAGACAAATACTTTTAAACATTACCAACATAATCCAAACAATCCAAATTCTATAAGCGACAATAATGTTGAATTTATTCTTAAAGACTCATATGGTATTCTTTGGATTGGAACATACCAGGGAGGATTAAATAGATTTGACCCGGTCACTGAAGAATTTACAAAATTTATTCATGATCAAAATAATATTGAAAGTATCAGTCATAATCGTATTGAATATTTGTATGAAGATGCATCGAAGAACTTATGGATAGCCACCCGAGGAGGAGGAATTAATAAACTCAATTTAAAACCTCAGAAGTTTTATAATATTTTACATGATCCTCAAAATAGCAATTCTCTTCCTCATCCAAGTGTTATGGCAATAGATAGTGATAAGAATGGTAATTTATGGATAGGAACAGATGGTGGGGGTCTTTCGAGATATAATCCTCAAACTGGAAAATATTTGCATTTACAGAATGATCCTTTGAATAAAAATTCAATAGCTAGTAATCGCATCTGGTCAGTTTTAATTGACAAAAAAGGCATCATATGGGCTGGGACATATAGAAATGGATTAAGCAGAATTGAGTACAAAGATGGCAAATACATCTTTAATCACTACACAAAGAATATCAAGGAAAAAGGACTTAGCGATAATCAAATAAATACAATTGTTGAAGATCAAAATGGAGAAATATGGATCGCTACATCCGATGGTTTAAACAAACTCATTAAATCAGATAATCCTAACAATTATACTTTCAAACATTATTATCATAACCCTAATAGTACTAATAATTTTGCCGACAATTATATAAGCAATCTATTCCTGGATAGTCATGGTCGTTACTGGGTTGGATCTTATACCGGAGGCTTATATCAATTCATACCTGAAGAAGAAAAATTTGTGCGTTATTCTCCATCAGACTTTGAGAATTCTGAGTTAAAAAAGGAGATTCGAGTATTAATAATATTTGAAGATCATAATAATAATTTATTGCTAGGAACAGAATCAAGCGGAGTAATAAAATTCAATTTTGAAGATAAAAACTTTTCTGTTTTAACAAATAATAAAGATCTTACAGATAACATGATCATTGGCATGCTCGAGGACGATTTAAGTAACTTATGGATTACAACCAGCCGGGGATTATATAAATATTCGACCTTAAATAAAAGTGCAAACAAATATTCATTTGTTGATGGACTTGAAAGTAGTGGTTTTAATAGAAATGCAGTATTAAAATGTACTAATGGTAATATGTACATAGGAAGTAATTTGGCATTAACTTATTTTAATCCTTTGGAAGTAAGTAATAATCCTTATCCTCCGAGAATTATCATTACCGATTTTAAAATATTAAATAACTCACAGTGGGAAAATTACCTATCTCCATACACAAAATATCTGGATAAAAATAGGATGATTAATCTTACTCAACAAGATTATGTTTTTACCATTGAATTTGCAGCAACAGACTATACTGTTCCTTTCCAGAATCAATACAAATATAAATTGGAAGGCTTTGATCAGGATTGGATAGATTCTAAAAATTATAGGAGTGCAACTTATACGAATTTAAATCCCGGAACATATATTTTTAAAGTTACAGGTAGTAATAATGATAAGATCTGGAATAAAGAGCCTGCTGAGCTGGTGATAAAAGTTATTCCTCCATTCTACCAAAAGTGGTGGTTCATTATCTTAATTTCAATACTAAGTATAATAATTATCATAAGTTATATTAAAATAAGAGAAAAGAACCTGATTGTTAAAAATGAGATACTTGAAAATAAAATTAAGGAAAGAACCGTAAAGATAAACAATCAAAAAGAAGAATTAAGATCGCAGGCTGAGCATCTCGAGAAAATAAATAAAAAATTATCAAATCAACAAGAACATCTCGAAAAGCTAGTACATGAGCGAACACAAGATTTAGAAATAGCAAAAGAAAAGGCAGAAGAATCAGATCGACTGAAATCTTCCTTTTTAGCAAATATGTCTCATGAAATTAGGACTCCAATGAATGCTATCATCGGTTTCTCTAATCTTATGGACGACGAAACGGTTGAGAGAGAAAATAAAGCTGAACTTACTAGTTTAATTAAAAAAAATAGTAACACTTTATTAAATCTTATTGATGATATCATTGATATTGCTAAAATCGAATCTAACCAACTTGAGATAACTAAAAAGAACTGCTTTATCAACGCAATATTTAAAGATCTCTTACTAGATTTTGAGGAAATAATTAATTCTAATCCTAATGTTACGGTAAAAATCCAAGAACCACAACTATTTAATAAGGTTGAAATCTTTACAGATCCTTTTAGATTACAACAAGTATTAAAACACTTAATAAGCAATGCCCTTAAATTTACCGAAAAAGGAGTCATTGAATTTGGATATGAAATGATCCATGCTAAATCCAATGAAATTAAATTTTATGTAAAAGATACGGGTATAGGTTTAAGTCAAGAACAACAAACTCAAATATTTTCGCGATTTACAAAAATTGAAAACAATAAAAAGAAAATATATCGAGGAGCAGGTTTAGGTTTAACAATAACCAAAAACTTAGTTGAAATGCTTGGAGGTAAGATGATTGTTGAATCTGAAGTTAATAAAGGCTCTACGTTTTATTTTACTTTACCGTATCACAAAATTGAAATCAAGGAAAAAACTCAGGATCAATCAAAACCAGCAAATGCTAAATTTAATTGGAGCAATAAAAGTATTTTAGTAGCTGAAGATGAAGAAAGTAATTTTAAATTTCTTCAGATGGTCATTAGAAAGACAGGTGCCAAAATAATTTGGGCAAAAACAGGAAAACAAGCGATTCAAATGTGCAAAAATAATAACATTGATCTTATTTTAATGGATATTAAAATGCCCGAAATGGATGGTCTGGAAGCTATTAAGGAAATTAGAAAACACGACTCAAAAATAAGTATTATTGTACAATCGGCATTCTCTATGCCCGAAGACAGAAACCTTAGTTTTGATGCCGGGGCTAATGATTTTATTTCAAAACCTATTGGTACTGAGAAATTATTACGTGTTATCGATAAACAATTGAACGAATAATAAATTGTATTCTAAACATATATTTTAACATTTCTTTAACTCTTATTAGAATATCCTTAACAATCTTCAATATCAACTTTAGATAATTTTGATATAAATTAAAATTCTAAAGTTATGATGTGGAAAAACTATCTTAAAATATCAGTAAGAAGTATTTTAAAAAACAAAAAGATCAGCTTGATAAACATTATTGGTTTAGCCGCAGGTCTGGCTAGTAGCTTAATCATTTTTGCCTATGTAAATAATGAATTAAGCTACGATAAGTTTCATAAAAATTATGAATCGATCTATAGGATTAACACCAACCTAAAGATGGGAAATAACGAAATAAATTTAGCCATGAGCACTCCTACTCTTGGCAAAACCATGTCGGAAGAATACCCTGAAATTACTACTTATACCAGAATTCGAAAAACAAATGAATTTACATTAAATATTGATGAGAAAAGTTTTGATGAGAAAGACCTTTTTTATGCTGACTCAACATTCTTTGATGTTTTTACTTATAAAGTAATCAATGGAGATCCAGAAGAAATTTTAAATGCTCCATTCTCGATCTTATTAAGCGAACAAAAAGCTAAAAAATACTTTGGTAATGATAATCCAATCGGTAAAAAACTGATCATTGATGAACACGAGTACACTGTAACCGGCATTCTGGAAGATATACCTCTTAATACACAAATGTATTGCGAATTTTTAATTTCATACAATACACTGGATGCCATAGATAAACTTGCGGGGATCACTCCTCAAGGTGGGTTTATGAAATTTCAGGATGATTACGTGTATTTATTGGTTAAACCGGAATCGGATCTTCAAAAATTAAGCGAACAAATGAATATCCTGGTCGATGAAAATGTACCTGAGCATTTTAAGCCTATGTATAATGTAAGTTTAATGCCATTAAAAGATATTTATTTTAGTAAAGATCTTTCTGGAGAGCTTGAACCGGTTGGAAATAAAAAATACATTTGGATATTCCTTACTATTTCAGGAATACTCATCCTAATTGCAGCTATCAACTTTATGAACCTGTCGACCTCTCGTTATATGCATAGAGTTCGCGAAGTTGGAATGCGAAAAGTCTTTGGTGCCCATCGAAAACATCTGATTTATCAATTTATGGGTGAATCTATGACGATTACCTTAATCGCTTTAATCATTGGTATCATTACTGCCGAACTTCTGAATCCGGTTTTAGATAATTTTATTGGCAAAGATTTGGAAATATCATTCTTCTCAAATATTGAAATGTTTGGATTCCTGGTTCTAATTACCATTTTTATTGGATTAATCTCCGGAAGTTACCCAGCCTTATTTTTATCCAAATTTTCACCTCTGGATGTATTTAAACTTAACAGCATTAATGGTGAGTCAGGAATAAACATTAGAAGATTATTAGTTATTATTCAATTTACAATTGCCTCTGGATTAATTATTTTTACCATTTTTATTTTTTCACAGATTCATTATGCTCGGAATGCTGATTTAGGTTTTAATAAAGAAAATATTGCCTTGCTTTCAATTAGCAATCCTCAACTTTTACCTCGCTTTGAAACTTTACAAAAGGAGTTAAAATCATTACCTGATATAACAGATGTTAGTTTGGCAACATCTTATCCGGGATCGAATGAATTAATTATGCAAAATATTCCTTTAGCTGAAGGTTCCGACGAAAATGTCATGGTACAAAGAGTTGAAGCAGATCATTACTATGCTCAAACCATGCAGGTAGAAATAGCAGAAGGTAGATTTTTTTCCGAAAAACATCCTTCTGATCAACAAGATGCCATTGTAATTAATGAAACTGCTGCAAAAGAACTTAACCTAGAAAATCCTATTGGAAGCACAATTATTAGTGGAAAAGAAAGTAAGAGAACTGTAATAGGAGTTATTAAAGATTTTCACAGTCATTCTTTCAGAAACAAAATTCAACCCATGATTTTTATTCCAAAACAAGAAGTTAATGCAGAAAGTTATGCCATTACAAGATCAATGGCTATCAGAATGAACAAGAATAAAACGAATGAAACTTTACGATTAATTGAAAATAAGTGGATTGAGATGTATCCTGAAAGTGAATTTAATTATGAATTTTTAGATGATGCTTATCGAAATCAGTATGCTTCTGATATAAAAATGGGGAAACTGTATTTATATTTTTCATTGCTAATCATTCTAATTTCTTGCTTGGGAATGTACGGATTAGCATCATTTTCAACAGAAAAAAGGATGAAAGAGATTGGTATAAGAAAAATTCTTGGAGGATCAGTACAAAATATATCAGTATTACTTTCCAAGCAATTTATGGTACTGGTTTTAATATCATTTATTATTTCAACTCCAATAGTATATTATCTTGTCGAAAAATGGCTAAGAGATTTTCAATATCATATTGACATCAACTGGTTACCATTTGGCATTGGATTAATACTCATGTTTACCATTGCACTTACAAGCATTTTAATCCAAATTCTAAAAGCAACAAAAACCAATCCTGCGGAAATACTAAGATACGAATAACAATAAAAACCCCAGATTTCAGTTCTGGGGTTTATTTTTTAAAATGATGGACAAGGCACTGCTCCCATTTTATGTTTTCGTCCACCCCAACTCCAATCGAATCTATATGCTATAGAAACTTCATGTGCGCCTCCAGTAGATGATAATAATTTTGAAGTTGAAATATCGTAACTATAATTTATCAAGATATCATTAAAGCTATATCCAACTAATAAAACTACTGCATTAAAGTCTGCAGTATTATCAAAAGCAGGTACTCCACGAAACCAAATTCCAATTCTGAATGGTTCCTGTTCATAATTTGCTCCAAGATCTAATTGATTAAATCCTGCCTGGTTTTTATATAAAAAGGATAATGAGAAAAACTTATCTTCTTTCGATCTAACACTTTCAAAGAACTTAAATCGTGCTCCTCCATAAACCATTAGTTTTAGTGCTGGATAAGTAGGATCATCATTAAATTGTTTATTTAGAGCCAATAAATGATCGCTTGTAACTCCTAACCAATAATTTTCTGTAAACGCTAATAAAGATAATGCAAAGTCATAATGATGAATCTGTTCATTCTTTGGTATTTCAATGGTACTAGCATTATCTCTAGTTATCTCATCCGCAAAATTAAGTTTTGAATAATCAATATTTCTATTATAATAAGTAGCACTCAATCCTGGTCTTACTTTCAAAGTTCTATTTACATCAATAGCATATGAATATGCCACACCTGCTCTTGTGGTATTATAAACTCCACCTTCCTGATCTCTAAGCACTAGTAACCCTAATCCACTTTTATATTTTGCCATGTAATGATCAAAAGAAAAAGCATACGTTGTATAGGCATCCGGCAAGCTGGTCCACTGATTCCTATAGTTGGCAATAAACCTGGTTTGTTCAGTAGCTCCTGCCAATGATGGACTTAAATACACAGGAGAAGAATAAAACTGAGAAAATTGAGGATCTTGTGCTTTAACTTGCATCGAAACAGTAACTAACACAAAACAAATGATATATTTGATCTTACTTTTCATAACTCCAAAATTTTAATGTATCAACAATACTGTTCCGACTTTCTTAAAGTCTTTTCCATTATTATACTTTCCTGTTACTTTCCACACATAAACTCCTTCTTCAAGCAGCTTGTTATCATAATATCCATCCCAACCAACATTTATATCTTCACTTTCAAACACTAAAACTCCCCAACGGTTAAATACTTCAAGACGATAATCGTCAATACCTTCTCCTATTGGAAAGAAGACATCATTACTGAAATCATTAGGATTATATGCGCCTCCTGAAGAACCTTCCAAGTTTGGTGTAAATGCATTTGGAAATTCTATCTGTCCACTCTCATAAACCTCTACAGCATTTAATACCTTTAATACATCGTAACAATCATTTTCTGACCATACCTGAAGTTCAACATCATAAAGTCCTTCCTCACTATATATATGCCGTGGGTCACTTTCAGTTGATGTACTTCCATCTCCGAAATCCCAGTGATAGGTAATAGCATCTGAAGATTCATTAATAAATATAGCTTCTTCTTCTGGTATATATACCTCTTTATTTACAACAATAAACGAAGCTTGAGGCTGCGGATATACTGTAATTGTTGTATCTTTAATGATAACCTCCCCATTTTCTCCAATAATGGTTAAGCTAGGTTTATATACGCCAGATTCATTATATGTATGACGGAAACTTACCTGATCAGAACTTGTTCCATCATCGAAATCCCATGTAAATGGCAATCCTTCCAATGAGTTATTTACAAAATATACATCCAATGGCGGACAACCTGCTGAAGTTGTAATTACGAAACTTGCCTCTGGAGGGACATTATATGTAATAGAAACATCGTCGGAACTAATACAATTATTTATATTAACCGACCAGCGGAAAGTATTTAAACCTGCTCCAAGGCCTGTTACTTCTGTAATGGCATTATTTGCTTCGCTGAATATTCCTGAACCACCAATCACAGACCATTCTCCTGCACCTGTTGATGGATTGCTTGCTGTAAGTAAAGTACTTGATTCATCAACTGTTTGATCAACACCTGCATAAACTTCTGTCTTATTATTGATGATAATGATCTCATCTGTTGTTGTACATTGATCGTATGTTATTGTCCAACGTAAAGTATTGGCTCCAAATCCAAGATCTGAAACATTAGCATCATATCTTGATGCGTCATCAAATGTTCCACTCCCACTAATTACAGTCCACACGCCAACACCGCTAACAGGATCATTCGCAAATAAAGAAGCCGAAGTTCCACAAACACTATAATCTTCACCAGCATCAGCCTCATATGGTAAATCATTATAAATTACTACATCATCACTGGAAGTACATCCACTATTTTCTATGGTCCACCTTAAGGTATTTGATCCTGGATTAAGATTCGTAACCTCTGTATTATTCTGATTACTGTTAGCAAAAGTAGCCGCTCCACTAACCAAGCTCCAAGTTCCTGTTCCATAAGTAGGATTATTTGCTTGTAAAAATGTTGTGTTACCACAGATGGTTTGATCTCCTCCGGCAATTGCATTGGATGGTGAATTATTAGTAACTGTTACCTCATCACTGGATGAACAACCGCCATTGGTAATAACCCATTTCAATACATTATCCCCTCTTCCAACATTATAAACTTTGGTATTATAGTCATTATTGTTGTCAAATGTTGCCGATCCTGTTACAACAGACCATGTTCCTACTCCATAAGCCGGGATATTTGCAAATAACAATGTTGAATCTTCACATAAGGTTTGATCTAAACCTGCATTACTAGTTATCGTTGAATTATTAGCTATGACCACCTCATCGGTTGAAGTACAAGATCCATTGGTAATAGTCCATCGTAAAGTATTAATACCATATTCTAAATTAGCTACCTCACTTGAAGGATCAGATATTGTTGTGATATCAGCCGATCCACTCAAAATAGACCATTCTCCTGTTCCATGAATTGGAGTATTACCTTGTAAAATTGAATTATCAGCACATAATGCCTGATCGGGTCCTGCAAATGCTTCTGTAGGTAAACTATTGGTAATAGTTACCTCTGAATAATCAGAACAGATTTCATTGGTAATGGTCCATCTTAAAATATTATCACCTTTATCCAAATCAGTTACTAAAGTATTTGGTTCATTAATATTTTCAAATGTTGCAGACCCAGAACCTCCTAAAACAGACCACATTCCGGTTCCTGCTGAAGGATTATTAGCCTCAAGATAAGTAGACTCACTGCAAACCACCTGATCTGGTCCTGTAGTTGCTGTTACTGATGCATTATTAATAGTTACTCGATCGGATTTCTGACAAGAATTATATGTAATGGTCCATTTAAATACATTCAAACCTTGTCCCAGATTTGTGATACTTGCTGTTGGATCCGAAGTGTTAAATGGATCAGATGAACCACTCTCCTGACTCCAGACAGCTGTTCCATATGTCACCGGATTAGCAGCCAAAGTAATTACATTATCACAAATAATTTTATCGGCACCTGCATTGGCATCCTGTGGTTCATTATTGATTATGGTAATTGAATCGGAATAACTACATGCGTTATTTTCTATGGTCCAAACAAATATATTGGTATCTAATGCTATGTTTTTAGCAGTATTGTCTTCAAAAAAGGCAGCTCCTTGTGCCACGCTCCAAACACCGGTTCCAACAGTAGGTGTATTCGGACTTAAAGTAAGCTCTCCAACACATAATTCCTGATCAATACCAGCATAAGCAACTGTTGGTAGATCATTTGTTACAGTTACTAAATCATCATCGCTACATGCTCTGTGAGATATGGTCCACTTAAATACATTATCACCTTTGGCTAAATTGGTTACTTTAGTATTATAAATGGTATCATTCTCAAATGTTCCTGCACCACTCACTACGGTCCACTTACCTATCCCAACAATAGGCTCATTTCCGGCTAATACCACACTATCGGCACATAATACCCTGTCAATACCAGCATTAGCATCTGTTGGAGAATCATTGGTTATAATAACACTATCAGAAGACCATCCATTAATCCATATAGACCATCTTAATATATTATCACCTTTTGCAAGCCCTGTAACTTTTGTAGTTGGATCACTATTATCCACAAATGTTGCTGAACCCTGAATTACAGACCATTCGCCATATCCAAATACGGGTTCATTACCTTCCAGAGTTGTATAATCAGTACAAATCGTCTGATTTGGGCCAGCATCTGGTGGTGCTGCATTAGCATTTGTAACTATAACATCATCAGTAGAAATACATGAATTATTAGTAATAGTCCATCTAAATATATTATCTCCTAAACCTACTGAGGTTACTAAAGTGTTATTCTGTAAAGGATTATCTATATCTCCCGATCCACTAATAAGACTCCATTCTCCGGTTCCTTTAGAAGGTATATTAGCTTGTAGAGTAATGACATCAGTAAGAATAGTAGTATCTTTACCTGCATCAGCTGCTGTAGGTGCATCGTTGGTTATATAAACCGAATCGCTACTTATACAACTGTTATTATTTACATTCCATGTTAAAACATTTGTCCCCTGACTTAATCCGGTAACAACAGTTTTTGGATCTTCAAAATCAATAAAAACACCTGCCCCCTGATTCACCGACCAATAACCAGTTCCTGCAGCAAGAGCCGTTGCATCTAAAGTGGTTACATTACTACAAATTATCTGGTCTACTCCGGCATCAACATCTATCTTATTGTTTGTTACAATCAACTCGTCGGAGGTACTACAAATACCATTGGAGATTGTCCATCTTAAAATATTATCTCCTTTACTTAAGCCTGTCACTTTTGTATTAAACTGTGTATTGTCTTCGAATGTAGCAGCACCTGTAACAACCGTCCATAAACCTGTACCAATTAATGGATCATTTGCATTTAAGTAAGTTGAATCTCCACAAATTGCCAAATCAATGCCTGCCTCTGCTTCAGATGGTCGTTGATTATCTATTAATACCGTGTCATAATTTGAGCATCCATTTTTTGTAATGGTCCATCTCAACACATTTATTCCTGTATCAAAACTTGAAGCTATTGCATTAGGGTCCAATCCATCATTAAAGCTTGCATTACCAGTGGTAACTGACCAGCTTCCCGTAGCACCTGTTGGAATACTACTACCATCTAACATTAAACTTTCAGTACATATTGTCTGATCTGTTCCTGCTTCAACGGCAACATGATTATTTACAATAATAACGGTGTCTATTGATGAACAACCATTTTCTTCTACTTCCCATGTTAATAAGTTGGTTCCTTCTCTTAAATTAGAAACATATGATGTATTTAAATTAATATCCTGAACAATAGCAGGGCCATCAATTACAGCCCATGTTCCTGTTGCTGTTCCCGGATCTGTTGCTGTTAGATTTGTAAAATCAACACATAAACTCTGATCAATACCTGCTTGAGCCGATGGTATTGGATTAGCAACCACAGTTAAAATTGGTGAAGCTGTTCCATAACCACAATCATTTAACCCTCTCACACTAATATTACCACCTAACTCATTCGTATCAAATTCAACCTCAATTAACCGGGTGCTATCTCCTGAAAGTATGCTAACACCAACAGGTAAACTCCAAATATAATAGTCAGCATTTGCTATTGCCGCAACCTCGTATATAATTCCAGTGCTTCCCTGACACACTTCTATAGGCCCTGTTATTGCCAGTGCAGGATCAGGATAGACATTTACAAGAAGATTAGCAGCATCACTATTTACTGTACCACAATCACCTGTAACAATACACCTATAGATTCCATCGTCTGTATCAATTGAGCTAGAAATAGTTAAGATTGGAGTTGTTGCTCCCGAAATTGTTCCACCGTCTGCTAATGGAGCACCATCTTTTTGCCACTGATAATTTAAATTAGATCCTGTTGCTGTGACTGTAAATACTATAGCATCACCTTCACATTTTACTTTATTAACAGGTTGTTTAGTTATTATCGTTTGAGGATTAACCTGAACATTAACTGTTGTACTATTCTCACTACCACATGAACCAGCAACTAAGCAAGAATATACTCCGGCATAATTAGTAGTAGCATTACTAATTATTAATGTATTTGTTAATGCGCCAGCATATAGTCCTGTATCGGAAATTGCAACACCATCTTTCTTCCATTGATATGTTAAATTATCCCCATCTGAAGCAACATTTAAAGTTACTTCATCACCTTCACAATAAATACCTCCCGTTGGCTGCGTATTAATTGCAGTATTTTCATACATAGTGAGTATTGCTGGATCAGTATTCTGAACACCACAATCGCCTATTACTACACATCGATAGGATCCTTCATCTAATAACGCAAGATTTGTAATGGTTAGAGCACTTGTAGTTTCATTTGAAACTGTTGATCCAGATGGTTGTACTCCAGCATTTAAATCAGTAGCTCCTTTTTGCCATTGATATGTTAAATTTGAACCTGTTGCTGTAACATAAAATGTCACTGATGTTCCTTCGCATCTGGTTTTGCTTACAGGCGATGATGTAATATTAGTTATTGGGTTCACAGTCAACTCTGCTGGATCAGAAATAAGATCACCACAGGATCCTGAAACTTCACATGTATAAACTCCATCGTCGGCTAATGTAACACCAGTTATTAATAAATCTTTTGTGTTTGCACCTGAAATATTTCCAACGTCAGAAAGAACTGTTACTCCATCTTTTATCCACTGATATTGAAGATTTCCACCAACAGCATCTACCGTAAATGTAGTATTAGCTCCCTCACATTCTGTTCTATCTAAAGGGCTTGAATTAATAATAGTTGTTTCATGAACTGTTAAAGTCGCAGGAGTTGTTAAAACATCACCACATCCATTATTACTTGAAACAAAACAAGTATATATTCCGTCATTTAACAATGTAACGGGGTCGATGGTTAATTGAGAAGTTGCCACTCCTATGGAGCCTCCATCCAATCTCCAGTCATATGTTAAATCTATACCATCAGCCTCAACAATAAATAATTTACTATCTCCCTCACATATTTCACTGCTAATTGGTTGTGTTGTAATTAATGTTGACGGATCAACAGTAATAGTTGCAGGAGTTGTTAAAACTGTAGGACCACAGAAACCTGTAACACTACACCAATAAGTACCAGTTTCGGCTAATGTTGCATCTATAATTTCTAAGTTCGCCGTATTAACACCATTTAAATTTGCTCCATTACTTAATGTATCATTATCTCTAATCCATATATACGTTAAGTTACCTCCCGTTGCAGACGCGGTTAAAGTAGTACTTGCTCCCTCGCAAATAGTCTCATCAGCAGGACTAGCTACTATAGCTGTTGTTTCATATAGTGTTAAAGTAGCTGCATTGCTGGTAATATCACCACATCCATTTCCACTGGTAATCTCACAATAATAATTTCCGTCATCGCCAACGATAATTGGGTTTATTGTTAGCACTGGATTCTGAGCAGCAGCACCCATGGATACTCCATTATGATACCACTGATACGATAAATTCGTTCCTTCGGCGACAATCGAAAACTGAACCTGATCGCCAATACATTTACTTCTGCTTATAGGTTGAGTTATAATCGTCGTAGCATCATCAACAGTAACATTAACCGGTACTGTTGTTTCTGTACCACATGATCCTACTATTTCACAGTAGTAATTTCCTTCATTAGTAGTTAAAGCATTCGATATAACAAGATCTTTTTCCTGGCTTCCACTAATAGCACCACCATCTGCTAAAATATTTGAATCGAAATACCACTGATATGCTAAATTACTTCCTGTTGCATCTACTGATAATGTTGTGCTAGCTCCTTCACATAATAGTTGATCTACTGGGCCTGAATTCAATACTGTTGGGTCGTTAACTACTAGCTCTGCAGATGCACTCGTTTCATCTGCACATGTTCCTAATGCCTCAACTATACAATAATATGAATCTGCATGACCCACGTTAACTGCAGGAATAGTGTATGAAGAACTATTTGCTCCTCCTATTGCACCTAAAGAGTTATACCATTGATATTGATTAATATCGCCAGTTGCACTAACACTAAATGTAACCGGATCGCCTATACATCTTTGCTTATCTAAGGGATTAGATACTATTGTAATTGAATTATATACGGTAACTAAAGCCGAGTTGGAGAAATCTGTTCCTCCATTTAATACACATCGATAAAATCCTTCATCTGCCGGTTGAATATTAGTTATAACTAAGGAGGTTGTTGCAATACCGGAAACTATAGATCCCGAACCTGAAATATGAGCTCCATTATTTAAAGCAACATAACCAGATCCATCATCAAACTGCCACTCATAAGTATGTGGCCCTCCTGTTGTTGTAATACTTAAAATTACATCCTCGCTTTCACATTTTGTAGTATTAACAGGTTGTGTTGTTACATACGTAGAAGGTAAAATATTTAATGTAGCTGTATTACTTGTTGCATTACCACAAGCTGCACTAATAACAACACAATGATAATCTCCTTCATCAACGCCGAATGCAACCGGATCAATGGTTAGAGTTGCTAAATCGGCTCCTGAAATATTTCCTCCATTTGCTAATGCTATTCCATTTTTATACCACTGATATGTATCTATATCGCCTTCAGCAGTTATAGTAAATGTTGCCGTTCCACCATCAACTACAGAGAAATCGGAAGGTTGTAAGGTTACTGCTGTTGTTGGATGTATAGTAAGCTGCGCTGTATTTGTTGTAATATCTGTACACTGACCATCGACAAAGCAATGGTATGATCCATTATCAACAGGTTGCGCATTGTCAATAATTAATGCTGAAGTCGAAGTCCCTGAAAAGGTAGAACCCGAGGCCTGTGCTCCATCGAATACCTGCACCCCGTTTTTATACCATTCGTATATTAATCCTGTACCTGTTGTAGTAACACTAAATGAAACCGTTTCGCCTTCGCAATCAGTAACATTAACAGGATCTGTACTTGTTGTAGTAATATTTATAGTAAGGCTTGCTGTATTTGTATTTACTGTTTCACAATCACCTACAATTTCGCATCTATAATCACCAGCATAGGCTGCCGTTAAATTATCTATAGATAATGTCGCCGTATTGTCATTTAAAATATTTGGATCTGGAGGTAATGTCGAAATATCTACTCCATCTTTGTACCACTGATAACTTATTATATCTCCTGTAGCATTCACACTAAACGATGTTGCACCTCCCGGACAAGCTGATTTATTTACCGGTTGTGTATTGATAACAATATGCTCACTTACATCAAGATTAGCACCAAGACTTGTTTCATCTGTACAGAAACCACTCACCACACAACTATATACATCGGCATCTGCAAGAACAAGTCCTGTAATTGTTAATGTATTCGTTGTGCTACCATTAATAGAACCTCCATCTGATAATGGTAAAACCTGCGATGCTTTATACCATTCGTAAGTTAAAGCTGTTCCTGTTGCGTCTACTGAAAAAGTAGCTTCATCACCTTCACACAAGACTGCATCCAATGGATTCGTTACAATAGTAGTATTTGTTGCAACTGTTAATCCTGCAGGCACGCTATTCTGATCTTCGCAAACTCCATCAATAACGCAACGGTATGTTCCTGCATCGGCTTCTCCAACTCCTGTAATATTAAGTGTATTTGTTGCAGAACCAGAAATTACTGAACCCGAACCGGATGGATGAGCAGCATCAGCCAATGGCACAAACCCTCCTCCATCATTATATTCCCACTGGTATCCATTCACATCACCTGAAACATTTACTACATAACTTGTATTAGACCCTTCGCATACTGTTTTACTTACCGGATTGGTATTTATTGTTAATCCTTCATTTACGGTTAAAGTTGGATTTGCACTTGTTTCACTACCACAAGTTCCTGAAACAATACAATAATATACTCCTGCATCTGTTGGATCAATATTTGAAATAGATAATGCATTGGTTGTAGCTCCTGAAATATCTCCTCCATCAATCTGCGGTATGGCTGGGTTTTTATACCATTCATAAACAAGATTTGCCCCTTCTGCAGTTAATGTAAAACTAATATCCTGTCCTTCACAATCAGTAACATCTGTAGGCTGCGCTGTAATTGAAGTTGTAAGTGCAATAGTTAAATTGGCAGAATTACTATATACCACATCCCCAATACAACTACCTGTAATTTCGCATCGATAAACACCGGCTTCGCCAGCGGCTACATTTGTGATTGTTAAGGTTGTTGTTGCCACTCCTGAATAAGTTGCATCGTTCGCAAGATTAACAAAACCTCCTCCACCTAAATCATCATATTGCCATTGGTATGCAGTAATATCTCCCGAAGCATTTACAATAAATGAGGTATTGGTACCTGCACATACCTGTTTAGCTGTCGGGTTTGTATTAATAATAATTGAATCGTTTACAATTAAACTTGCTGTTCTTGATTCTGTATTACATGGACCATTCACTTCACAAGTATATACTCCAGCTTCAGCAGTTGTAATACCTGAGATAAATAAGCTATTTGTTTCGGCTCCTGATACTAAAGCATTGTTTACATTTAATCCATCTACTAAAGGATTTCCATCCTGGTACCATTGGTATGCAGGACTATCACTCGTTGGATCAACTGTTATATTGAATGATGCATCTCCTCCTTCGCATCGTGCAATATTTGCAGGGTCTGCTGTTATATTAATTGGTGTGTATAAGCTTAAACTAGCATAAGCACTTGTTTGTGAATTACAGCTATTGCTTACCACACAATAATAATCATCTTCGTATGTAGCATCTACATTTGTAAGCACTAAGTTTGGGTTTACTGCGCCTCCTATTGGAGCATCAGCAGCAGCACCATTATCTTCCCACCATTGGTATGTTAAACCTGATCCTGTTGCAGCAACAGTATATGTTACATCTTCGGTTTCACAAGCCATTTTATCGCTCGGATTGAAAGTTATATTCACAGGCAGATCGATCGCTAAATTGGCTGCATCAGAATAAACTGTTCCACATACACCTGTTACAACACAACGATATAAACCGGCATCTGCTGCAAATAAATTATTTACAGATAAAGTGTTTGAATTTGAAGATCCCAAGGTAATATTTGATCCTGATGCTTGAACTCCATCTGCTAAATCAATATAACCACTACCATCGTCGAATTGCCATTGATATGAAAGAACTGTTCCTCCTGTTACATCTACAGTAAAATTAGCTGCATCGCCAATACATTTAGATTTATCGGAAGGAAAAGCAGGATTTAGAGCTGTAGTAGCATGTAATGTTAGTGAAGCTGATGAGCTGGTTTCTGTTCCACATCCATTCGTAATTAAACATCTGTATTCACCATCATCACCAGCAGCAATATTATCAATTGCCAATGCTGGATTATTTACACCAGAAACTGTTGAACCGGAACCTGAGATATGAGCTCCATTAAGTAGGTCGGCATATCCTCCACCATCGTTATATTGCCATTGATACAGTAAATTAGTACCTGTAGCCGCAACTACAAAATTTATATCTTCGTTGGCACAACCATCTACATCGGTTGGTTCCGATGTAATTACAGCAGCCTCATCAACTATTAAGCTTGCGGCATCACTATTCTCCGATCCGCAAACATTTGTTATCACACATCTGTATAATCCCTCATCGGCTAATGTTGTTGTTAACAAGGTAAGACTGGAACTTGTTGAACCAGTAACAACTCCAACAATATCTGCTAATGGATTATAACCTGCTCCATCATTAAATTCCCACTGATAAGATAAGTTAGAACCATCGGATACTACTTGGAAATTAATTACATTATTTTCACAAACGACAGCATCAGCAGGTTGAGTTGTAATATTTATTTCATCGTATAAATTTAAATTAACATCATCGCTATATAAAATCTCTCCACAGGGACTTGAAATTTCACATCTATAGGTATAGCCTGCATCGGTTCCATCAACACCATTAATGACCAAGTTATTTCCAACAGCACCCAAGATATCATTCCATGCTCCATCAAAATACTGCCATTGATATGACAAACTGGTTCCAGTTGCAGTAACGGTATAGTTAACATTATTTCCAGGGCAAACTGTTTTATTGGCAGGCTGAACTGTAATAATAATTTCATCATCAATAGTAACTGTGGCAGGATTACTTAATTCATCGCCACAATCCCCAGAAACAAAACAAGTATATATGTTTCCGTTATAGGTATTGTCTAAATTATTAATGGTTAAAACGGATGTGTTATCACCAACATAATTTGGATCTCCTAAAGTATTTATAGCTATTCCATTTTCACGCCATTCATATGTTAAATTATCACCTGTAGCCGTAATTTCAATATTATGGCTTGTTCCATAACAAGCAGCTACATCAGAGGGTTCTACTGTAATGGTTGTTGTATTACCAACAGATAATATAACTTCGTTACTTACTTCAGGGCCTCCACATGTTGTACTAGAAACAGTAACTCGATAAGTACCCGCGTGTAGAACTTCATCTACATTATTAATTGCAAGACTTGAAAAATTTCCGCCCACATTTACCCATGTTCCAGGTGCAGTTGCATCGGAATCAAATTCCCATTGATAACTTAAATTAACTCCTTGTGAAACAACATTAAAACTAACATTATCTCCCGGGCAAGTAGCTTTATTTGAAGGTTGCGAAGTAATAGCAACTTCTGGAGTTACAGTAATTGCAGCACTTCCTGCACCTGTATTTGTACAACCATTAGCATCTGTTACTGTTGTAACCGTATATGTTTTATTACTGATTGGTGATACATTGGTATTGTAATTATTCGTACCATGACCTACAATATTTGTAGGCACACTTCCATCGGTATAAGTAAAATTATATGGTGCTGTTCCTGTTAAAGCAATATCTATTGAAGTACTTGAACCAGTACAAATTGTTGCTGTTCCTGAGATAGTAGCTGTTGGTTTAGGATTTACTGTAACTGCAATTGTATTTGATATATCAGGATTACAGGTTAAAGATGTTACATATGCTCTATAATCAGTACTAACAACTGGGGTAACCAATAAATTGGTAGCGTTCTCCCCTGCAATATCAGTCCATGTAGCCATACCTGCAGGAGATGATTGCCATTGAATAACTCCTTCGGTAAATCCTATGGTAATCGTTGTGCTTTCGCCTATACATAAGTCAGCATCAGTTGTTGCAGCAGCACCTGCCACTGCATCAGTACAAGGGTCTATTTCTGCTATAAAAGCTTCAAAATCACCTCCGTTATCAAGTAAGTTGATTCCATCAAAATCTATTGCTCTATCATGATAACCTCCAACATAAACCATATCGGTTGAATTTGTAGCAATCCCCAGACCTCTATCATTATTGTCTCCTCCGAAAGATTTTGCCCAATAAAATGTTCCATTATTAGTATATCCAGCTACAAATCCATCTTCTTCACCCGCTGTAAATGAATTAATCGTTGTTCCTGAAAAGGTTAGATCATCTTCAAAATAACCTGTTACAAAAATTGTAGATGCTCCTATGCTTGTAATATCAGTTCCAACCTGATTGCCTCCATCTGTACTTGTAACAGTTCTAACCCAACCGGTATTACCATTATCTTTCCCATGAGAAGAAATAAAAATATCCATTCCTCCACTTGAAGTTACCGGATTGCTGGCATATCCAGGAAAACTAGCATTATTACTTATTCCTCCTGTAAGATATATTGAATCATTATCTAGGGTTAATGCATATCCCTGATCGATTGTATTACTTTCGATTTGTTGTAACCAGTTAAAATTTCCAGCAACTGATAACGAAAGAAGAACAATATTAGCATTTTGAACATTAGTATTTGTTACTCTATCTAGTTCTACACCTGCATCATTGCGTAAAATAAAATCAGCGCTCTGACCAGTTTCTCCATTATAATGACCTGTAATGAATACATCAGTTCCATCTGTTTCTACACCATAAAAAGATTTTATTAAATATGCAGGATCCCCTTGATCAACTTGAGCATAATAACCCCATTGTTCGTTTCCATTTTGATCATATGCAATGATAAATGGCTGATTATATCTTCCATTATCATTTAATGTAAATGGACCAAAAACTACATCATCATTGTAATAACCTACTGCGAAAACACCGGCATTATATGCTGCTATATCATTACCTCCAATATCTCTACCGCCGGTACTAAAACCTTGTTTTACCCATAAAAGAACACCGTTGGTATTATATTTAGCAATGAAAAAGTCATCATCGTTATCAGCATTTGTTAGGGTTGTTGTTCCGATAAGGGTTCCAGTTCCTGTAAACTCGGCAGTATTATCTTCAAAATATCCGGTAATATAAAAGTTTCCTGATGGATCTATACTAATTGCATTAATTCTATCTTGTCGATTACAACCTACCTTAAATGCCCATAATAATGCACCTGTATTATCATATTTGGCTACAAATCCATCATCCTCACCATATGTATCCGTGAAATTCTGACTTCCCACTCCTGCACCAAAAGTTCCACTTAGGTCTCCGTTATCTTCCCAGAAACCCACAACATAAACATCTCCTGTTGCTGGATCTGCAGCTACGTCAGTTACCTGTTCGTACCGACCATTAGAACTTATTGAATTTGCCCAATTCCATGTTGGTGTTTGCGAAAAGCCTAAATTAATATTAAGTGATTGTATAATAATAAATAAAGTAAATATTATTGCATATCTAGCTGATTTCATACCCTAATGTATTAATGTAAAATATTATCCCCTTAAAAGGGGATACGACTTACTCTATGGAATGATTCAATTTTAATGGTGATATATTACACTATACTAAGGTGATTTAAATCATCATTTTTTTTATGTTCTTTTGCTTATAATTACATTCTGATAAAAGCTTATACTGCACTTTGTTACTATACTTTATTTTTTTATATTTAGCTATAGTAATTAATAAACTACAAATCAATGAAAAACATTGTAAAATTTGTCATTCCATTTATCCTGGTAATTGCAATACCCTTTGTTCTTTTTAAACAGAAAAAAGAGATTGATGTTCAGAAATATGACCGTATTACACAAAAAGTTTTTGATCAGTTTCAACCGACAGGAATGAATGTTTTAATTCTACAAAATGGTGAGGTGATTTATCAAAAAGCATTAGGTTATAAAAATGCCCATCATACTGATTTTTTAGATCATAATGATATTTTCAATATTGCCTCTTGTAGCAAAGCATTTACTGCTGCCGGAATAGGCAAATTAGTTGATGATGGTTTATTGCAATGGGATGATAAAGTGATAGATTATATTCCTGAATTTAAACTTGCTGATGAATATATTACAAATCACTTAACACTTAGAGATATCTTATCTCACCGAACAGGATTAGGAACTTTTTATGGTGATTTGTTATGGTATAATACCGATTATACCAATGAAGAGGTCATTGAACGAATGCAATACATCCCACTAATTAATGATTTTAGAAGCCAATTTGGTTATCAGAATAACATGTACATGATTGCGGGTGAAATTATCGAAAGAGTTTCGGGATTAAGCTGGGAAGAATATATTCAACAAAGTTTTCTTGATCCATTAAATATGAGTGACACCAGGACTTCGAGTAGTGAATTTAATGGCACTGAAGAAATTGCCTTTCCTCACGCTCAAGATTCTGTTATTGGAATATATTATTTCCAGGCAACAAAGGCTGCTGCTTCTATATGGTCTAGCACAAGAGATTTAGCTAACTGGGCCGAAATGTGGATCAATGATGGAATATATAGAAATCAAGAAATCTTATCACACGAGACTGTTCGTATGTTAACAAGCCCACAAACCATTCTTTCTGTTTCGGAAGAAAGAGAAAGTTTTGGAATGCATTTTAGAACTTATGCTATGGGCTGGCGAGTAAATGAATATAATGGATATAAAATCATTGAACATAGTGGTGGTATGCCAGGATTTATTAGCGAAGTTGCTTTGATACCTGAAAAAGACATGGCTATTATTATCCTAAATAATGGATTTGATGTTTATGGTTATACTGCCCTCTTATATTCCATGATGGATATTGCCATCGATCAATATACGAATGATTGGGTTGAGTATTATTTGGACAGACAAGAAAAAGCTAAACTTGATGAGAAAGAAGAAAACGAAAAAAGATTAGCAACAAAAGATACTGAAATACTCCCAACAATTGCAATAGAAAATTTTGCAGGACTTTATCGTGACAAAATGTATGGCGATGCTGAAATTAAATTTGAAAACAATGAACTTACTTGCACCTTATTACCTGCAAAAAAAGTATTTACCAGCAAAATGAAACATTGGAATAAAAATTCCTTTAAAGTTGTTTTTAAAGATTCCTTTTTACCCTATGGTATTTTAAATTTTGAATTAAATAAATCTAATAAAGTATCAGGATTTAAAATTGATTTACCCAGTAGTGATTTTCATTTTAAAAATCTTGATTTTAAAAAAACACCATAATTATTTATTCTTCGACTAGCTCATGATGACATCATAAAAAGGCTGTCCAAAAAGTCAACATTTGTCATCCTCAACTTGTCCCGATGATTATCGGGAGGGGATCTCTTCATGCATTGTTCTACAATTAATCATGAGATTCCCTTTTTCAAGGGAACTTCTCTCACGAATGAAATGAGTAATGACACTTTTAGGACTTTTTGGACAGCTTCTTACCTTTTCTATATTAAGTGGCTGAAATTTTAAAATACCTCATCGCCACCCATATCATCATTACCATCCTGAGAACGGTTTTTCCTACTTGGTTTATAGTTATTAATCTTATAGGTTAAAGTAAGCGATACCATTGGCCATTCTGGAATATATTCGTACGATGAATAAAAATCATCATCACTTAATGTTGCAGAATGTTTCATTGTTTGGAATAAATCTCGCACCTGTAATGTTGCTGCTAACTTATTCTTGTAGAAACTTTGACGTACTGCCAGGTTAGCCATTAAAAATCCATCGCGATCACCTTGAGCAGAAACCGTAGGACTATTATACATTCCATTTAATTGAACACGGGTTGTTTTTCCTAATCGGAAAGTATTATTTAATCTTGAATTCCAGTTAAAACTACTCTCCGAAAAATCTTTCCCGTTAAATTCACCTTCAACTTTATAATCGTAAAAATTACCCATTAAATCAACATGCCACCACTTTTGGACATCAAGTCCCAACATCATTTCAATACCCAAAGAATAATCTTTACCTACATTTTCGAAAGTACTTAAAAATACATTGTCTTCGTAAACCGTTCTAACTCTTTCTATCTTATTATCCGTAATTCTATAATAAGCATCCAATGATAAAGTATTTCTACCAAATTTAATTAAATGGCTTAATTCATATGAATCAATATATTGAGGTTTTATATCCGGGTTACCTATTCTAACATTATAAGCATCGGTATAAGTCAAAAATGGTTGAAGATAATATCCTCTTGGACGACGAATTCGTCTTGAATAATTTACCATCCATTGGTTTTCTTTTGCTGTATTATACGATAAGTGAACAGTTGGAAATAAATCGAAACGATCTATTGTAAATGACTCACCAGTTGTATTCAGCACAATATCTCTGTAGGTATATTCTCCACGCAAACCTCCCTGGTAACCCAAACGACCAATCTCTCCTGAATATATTGAGTAAACCGAATAAATATCTTTCTCTCGTGTTACATCATAATCAAAATCTGGCATAAACTCATACACTAAACTTGCTGGATTATAAGCATACATCTCGGATCCTTCATCATATCCACTTAATGTTCCCTGCACACCTGCTTCGAATTTACTTTTTTCATTAAAAGGTAGAGTATAATCAACCTGAAATTTATACGAACTTCTTGGACCTGTTTCTGCAGTTTTTTGCCCACTAATAAGATTCCCGGAATCATCTGTCAATTCATTCTCACTTTCTTCGTCAAAATCTCTTCCGTTGTAATTAATCAAAGCATAAATCTGATGGTCTTTTCTCATAAACTTTTTCGTATAGTTTAAACTAAAGTTATAGTACATCCCCCCCCTTTCTGAATCTTCTATACTATTATAAAAATTGTTAGTTGTAACAGGGTTTGTATATTCATTATACCTGGTTTCACTGCCTCCATTCATACTCCAATCACCTACTCTGGCTTCAAAACTTAAAGAGTTTCTTGGATTTAATGTTAAATCAAACCCTCCACGAACACTGGTTGTTGTTCTTCCTCTTTCGAATTCACCATTAGAAAATATATATGAAGTAGTATCATTCTGGTATGTTCTGTTTTCAATATCCATATTTCCTAACCTATTACTGTTGTTAAAATCAGCCCCCAAGAAAATATTCATTCTCTCTTTTCGCCAATTAAATAAGAAATCACCACCATATCGTTCCTGCGTTCCTCCATTTAAGTTAACAACACCACTAACTCCTTGTAGTTTATTTTTTTTCGTTATGATATTTATGATTCCTGATGTTCCCTCAGGATCGTATTTTGCCGATGGATTAGTAATAACCTCAATATTTTCAATCGCACTGGCTGGAATCTGACTTAAGGCATCGCTCGGATCAAGTACTGTTGGTTTACTATCGATTAAAACAGTAAAACTACTACTACCACGTAAACTTACATTTCCTTCAATATCAACAGTAATAGATGGAATATTTTCTAAAATCTCCACTGCCGTTCCCGATGCCGAAGTATGTTGCTGGCTAACATTTATTACCTTTTTATCAATTTTATAGGTTAAGGTTGGTCTGTCGGCAACAACCACTGCTTCGTCAATGGTTTCCGTTGCTGATTCTAGATTGATTTTACCTAAATCTACCATATTTTCTTTTGGTCGTACCATAACTTTCTCGATCGTTTTGGGTTTATAACCAATAAACGATACCGTAACCTTATACATACCAAAATCAACATCTTTTACCTTAAAAAAACCTGTTGCATCGGTTACTGTTCCATTCACAACCTTACCTTCACGCATACTAAACATCGATACGGTTGCATATTCCAATGGTTGTTTTACATTGGTATCAAAAACAAATCCTTTTAATGTTCCCTTTCCCGCCGTTGGTGGATTAGTTTCTTCAGAGAATACAATGGTTGAAAGCCCAATCAACATTGTTATTAAAAAAAATCTTCTAAGCATATTCATTCAGTTTACATTTTAATTTGGTTCAAAACTACTTTTCAATTTTGTAGAAATTTTATCTAAAATCTGTAGCAAGTTTGTTTTTTACATATGACACACCTATTTTTAAAAAATTACATTAAGTTGAAATTTTATTCAACATAACATAAATTGTATTTTTAAGTTCATTTTTAAATTAACTTTCATGAATACTCTAATTTGGATTGGCTGCTTCGAAGCACTATTACTTTCATTATTACTCATTTTCAAGAAAAAAAAAGCAGTACATGATAAGTTTCTATTTTCGTATTTATTAATCATTGGCCTTAATCTTTTCTTATTTGCTATAGATAAATTCAACATGCAAAACAATTTTCCTTATCCTAATTTATTAATGTGGAGAGTCCCTCTTACTGTATTGCACGGACCTTTTCTTTGGTTCTACATCAAGTCACTTAAAGAAATTAATTTCAAGTTTAAGATTCTACATTTATTTCATTTCTTGCCATTTATTCTTATTCTTATAAATATTATACAAGTTTTATATACTGTCAATATTCCAGCTCGTATAGAAATTGTCCAAACTGCCAGTTACCAGCAAGCATTAGGATTTAAATTATTATCACCATTAATTATGCTTTCTGGTCCGAGCTATATTATTTGGGGATTAATATTATTGAAAAAACATCGTACGTTCATCTTAAATAATTTCTCGTTTACAGAAAATATTAGTCTGCGTTGGTTAAGAGTTTTTCTCTGGGGAAGTTTTATCGTGTGGCTATTTGTATTTGTTGGTGGAATATTAAGCAGAATGCCATCTCATGGCTTGGAAATAAATAAATATCATTCCATAGTTTTTATTCTATTATCCATTTTTGTTTTTGTAATTGGATTTTATGGATTAAAACAAACATCAATTTTTACTTCAGTTACTGTTCTGGAAAAGGATTACACAAAACAATCAGAACCTAAAACTACAAGCCAGAATAATGTTGATGATACCAAAGAAACCCTCATCAGTAAAGATGATAAAAATTATGAAATATTAAAACAGTTGCTTGATTATATGGAAATGGAAAAACCATACCTTAATCCTGAGCTAAATATTGGAATATTAGCGAATAAATTAAGGGTTCATTCTCATTTACTATCAAAACTTATTAATACAAACATGCAACAGAATTTCTTCGAATTTGTAAATCACTACCGTATTGAAGAATTTAAAAGGCAAATTCAAGATGCACGAAATAAAAACTATTCTATAATTGCTGTTGCATTAGATTCAGGTTTTAATTCCAAACCGACTTTTAACCGGATTTTTAAAAATGCAATTGGTATTACACCGTCTCAATACAAAGAAAGTTTACAAAATTAACTTCATTATAATCAAAACTTATTTTACTCATTTATTGAGACTTATTAGAAAGTGATACTCTTTACAGGTATCACTTTTCTATTTTGAGACCATCATCGTTTTTTCAGCATATACTTTTGAACTCGAAAGTTAAATCATAAATCAAAAATCAAAAAAACGATGAAACAAAAATTAATTTTAACCTTTGTACTTGCCTTAATTGTAACAATTATTCAGGCACAAGAAAAAACCGAAAAGAAACAACTTAAAGAAGAAAAAGAGTATTCTTTAAATATTTCTTACTACTCTATTAACATTACTCAACCAGGTATTAAGATTGGGTATGAAAAACCTTTTAAACATTTCGATAAAACAAAAACTACCAAAAAAGGCTTTGAGAAAACCAAACGTAGAAATCTGTATTATAACGAAAATATGGGTTACTACAATTTACCTAATATAAGCAATAACTTTTTTGTAGATGCAGGTTTAGGATACCGAAGACTAGGTAATAAAGGATTGATTGCAGGTGTTGAAGTTGGTCTTATGGCTATTATTTCTTTCAATGCTGGTAAAACTTACGAAGTAGACTCAAATGGTGATGTTGATCATGTGCGATTTGCTAGCAACGAATACATAGCTCCACGACTAAACCTTGAATTAGGTTACGAAATAAACAAATCATTTGCTTTAAGTATTAAACCAGGAGTTTTTATGCAAATTCCTCATTATAAAAGTTATGTAACTCAATTCACTTTTGAAACAACACTAAAATATCAACTTTAAAATTATAAAATCATGAAAAAATTAGTATATATCTTATTCGCTTTTTGTATTGCCTCAATGTACTCTTGTGAAAATGATGGAAATCTTACATCGGATGCAAATGACCACTTCTATTTAAGAAATAATAATGCTGAAATGCCCGTATTTGTTAAAGGTAATACAGCATCGAAAACCTTTATAATTTGGATAAGCGGAGGACCTGGAAGCAGCACATTCGCACATAAATACGGTGATTATAAAATCATGGAATTAATGGAAGAAAAATATGGTAATGTATATTGGGATCAACGTTGTGCCGGAAGTTCTACCGGAACATTCGACCCTGATGACTTAACCTTAGATCAATATGTTGAAGATCTAGAAAAGTTAGTGTATTTAATTAAAGATTTATATGGAAACGACATTCAAATTATTCTTGAAGGACATAGCTTCGGTGGAACCTTAGGTCTTGCATATCTATCGAAAGGAAACAACCAAGACCAAGTAGATGGATTTATTTGTAATGGAGGACCGTATAATTTCCCTCAGTTAAAACAAGATTCTAAAAATATGATGATTGAATTGGCAAACAGACAAATTTCTTATAACAATAAAGTATCTGATTGGGAAAATATAATTGATGAATTATACGAAATTGATGAGTTTGCTGATGATACCTGGTTAGAGCTTAACGAAGTTTCTCATAAAACCAATCCATTACTTACCGATGTGGATAGTGTGAATAGTTTCTCGTTTAACTGGCTCGATTCTAAATTAGTATTTGGTGCTCCATCTGTTGAATTTGCTATAAAGAATAAAACATTATCGATGAACGAAAATTTTATTGAAGAGCTAGAAAATACAGATTTATCTCTTGATATTGCAAACATTACCATACCTGTAATCTTTGTTTCTGGGAAATACGATGTAGTTGTTCCTCCAAATCATTTACATGATGCTATGAATATTATAAGCTCACCTGTGAAAGAACACCTTATACTGGAACGTTCGCATCACTTCACATGCTTTACAGAACCACATGTGTACGAACAACATGTAAGTGAATTTATCGAGAATCTATAAATAGTATCATTCTAAAAGCATGAAAAAGTTAATCATCATATTTCTAATATTAAACAATGTTTTATTATCAGGGTATTCCCAGGAAAATAAGTCAGAATTTAAACAGTCAAAATGGAGTATTGAATATAGCCTAGCAGGTACAGCACTTAATATATACGCTCTACAAGCTGCTTATCAGTACAACAATAAAGGACAATGGTTAATTGGTTCATGTTTTCAGAATTACAAAAACAATCAGGGAAGAGCTCATGCTTATACATTGCTCATTGGATATAGGTATAAAATATGGAAGAATTTTAGTGTTGAGTATGAGTTTTTTCCTGCTTACAACGAATTTCATTCATCAATTGATAATAAAAATTATTACGGCCTCGAACTGTATTCAGAATTGCGCCCAGGTTATCAGTTTGATTTTAAAATTGGAAATCAAAGTTTATATGTCCTCCCACAACTAACTATAGGATTTGGCATTTGGACAAATAACAAATGGCCTGATTTCGACAAACAAAGTAATCCTGCCATTTTAGGAAACTTATGGCTCGGGATTAGATTATAACATTCAAAACTATAAATCATGAAAGTAGAAGAATTATCACAATATGGCAAAGGGCTAACAATGCCCAAAGAAGGACTTAAAAAACAAGAAAAAGTAATTTTTAAATATCTCTTCAAAGAATTTGGATTAATAGGTTTTATCTCTTTAATAGTTAATATGAATAAACAAGCTAAACGATTAAAAAGAGAGTTCCCTGAAGTAATGGAAAAAGCGCGCACTATTGGCGATGACATGGACAAACAATCCTGTGCAATGGGTGGATTATTCTTTGCTATTGCCAATAAAAAAGGAAGAAAATACGCTGCGAATTTTATGATGGATATGGTGCAAAAAGTAGCATCAGTTTCAATGCCTGCTATTTACCAGTTAGATGAACTTGTTGAATGCGAAGGTGATGTTTTTACAAACTTTAAGAAATTTAACCGGGCTATGTTCGAAGAGATTGACAGAACTGGCGTTTGGAAAAATGATGGCTTTATTGAAACAAATGATTTATTAGAATTCAAAGTTACTACCTGTGCTAATATTGAAATATTTGAAGCTCTGGGATGTCCTGAGTTATCAACTTTTGGTTGCGACCACGATTTAGCTGGATATCCATTAATTGAAGATAAAGTTCAATGTGAATTTCGCCGTCATTGTACACTAGCAAAAGGTGGAGACTGTTGTCATTTTAAATTTTATAGAAAAGGAACAGCTCCCAGAGATGCTCATTTAAATAAATAATAAATGAATCAAAGAAGCAATCATAGTAAACTATTAAAACTTGAGTTAGCTAATCAACAATACCTAAAGTCAGTGCGAAAAGCACTGACCAATAGGTATGGTGTAAACTTATGTAACAGAATTGTAATGGACAGTTTAAAAAATTATTTCCTACTCATCCCGTTTATTCCCTATGTTAGTATACCAGTATTTAATCGTATAAGTTTACATTTAAGCTATATGATATCGCTTAAAAAAGCAATGCATACTCATAATCTTGGGATAAAAGAATATGTGAACTTCTCTGTAAATACTTTAAAAAATAGTACCACTAAGCAAAAACTATGCTTTCGCAGAATAAGCTATAACTTAAATACATTTCTAATTTATCATCGATACTCAAAAGAAATACTCATCAAATCAAATGAGTCTTATGATTCTAAAAGTAGAAAAGAAGTCAATAGCTACTTTAAAAGTAATGCAAAATCAGAGTTAATCAATTTTATTAAATCTCTTGATGAAAATGATTTATTGCCATATTTTAATCACTTTGTGAAAGTTTTATTCAGCAGTTATGGCATTAAGATAGAATCATAAATAAATTTAACTTAACACTTTATTCTAAAAACATGCTGGTCCTGCATATACTCATACGAAATTTGCAACTGATTTAAATCACAAATTCTCTTCACCAGTGAAAGCCCCAAACCCAAAGATTGATTTGAGTGATCAGAAGTAAAAAATCTTTCAAAAATTTTATTTTGATCACCTTTTAATTCATCTCCAAAATTTGAAATTGAAAGTGAATTATCTTCAGTTTTAATTGTTATAGGTCCTTGATTTGTAGCATATCTTACTGCATTACGTAGTAAGTTTTTCATGATGATATCAAATAAAAACGGATCAATCAGTATATGATGATCATCCTTTAAATCAGTTTCTATTTTTAATGATTTTAATTCAACAAGTTCAGCTATTGAATCAACATGTTTTAAGATAATATCTTTTGTTGATAGATTTAACTTATTAGTATACTCTCCATTTTCAATTTTTGTAAGTAAATTTAATGTTGTTCCCAGTTTCGACAAATGATTGGTTTCATTATAAATTACTTTAACAGTGTCTTTATGGTTGCTCATCACATCTTCGTCTGAGATTAGTCGCTCCGTTTTATTTCTTATTATAGTTAACGGTGTTTGTATTTCATGAGCCATATTCTCGGTATATTCTTTCAGCTTTTTATAATCACTTTCGGTTCTATCCACCATACTGTTAAACAAGTTTTGCAACTTCCTAAACTCCACCGTGCTCGATTTTACATGATTAACCTCCACTCCTCTACCAACTTTATACTTATTCATTTGGGCTAATATTCTATGAAATGGTTTTAATAAATATCCTGATAAGAAAGCACTGAAAATAATGATTAAAATGGCTAATACGATAAACGAAGGAACGATTCGTGATGCAATATCTTTTTCAAGTTTTGTAAAATCATCGATATTAACCAACATATTTACTAAGTATACCTTCTCTTTTACATTTATTGTAAGAATCTTTTCTCTATGCAATTTATAATCTTCTAAATCTTCAATGTAAATCAAGGTATCTTTATATTGAGGATAATATGTAGTATCAGATAGATTTTCAAGAAGACTAACTTTGGTTGTTCGAAAGTCTTTAATCGAATCATGTTCCGATAAATGTCTAATTAAATGCCGCTCTCGAAAATTATAGATATCTTCCGTTTCTCTATCTACATAATCATTCGCTTTATTAATTAAATATTGAGCACTCACAAAAAAAGTGATCATAATAAAGATCAGATAAAAAAGAGTCGTTTTTGTAAGTAGCCTAAGTGATTTAAATATTTTCATAATGACTATAATTCAAAAAATTTGTAGCCCATTCCATATACCGAACGGATATTATTACCAGCACCACATATCTGTAATTTCTTACGCAGGTTTTTTATATGATTATAAATAAAATCAAAATTATCTGCCTGATCGATATGATCTCCCCACAGATGCTCAGCTATATTTTCTTTCGTTAAAACACGCCCCTTATTATACATAAAATACAACAACATATCGTATTCTTTTCGGGTTAGCTCAACCTGCTGATCGTTTACAAATACCTCTCTTGAATCTAAATCTATTTTTATACCATTAATTTCAAGCTGATTACTTCCTTTAAAATTTTTACGGCGAATAATTGATCTTATACGTGCGTTCAACTCGGCTTTATGAAATGGCTTGGTAATAAAATCATCAGCTCCTAGTTCCAGTCCCAGAACCTTATCTTCAACTGCATTTTTAGCTGTAACAATTAAAATCCCGGGATCTTTATTTATTCTCTTCAATTCGTGTATTAGATCTAATCCACTACCATCAGGCAATCCCAAATCCAAAATGATAAGATCGTAATCATAAACCGACACCTTTTCTTTGGCAACACTCAAAGTGCTTGCCATTTCAACAATAAAACTATTCTCTACTAAAAACTTAGAAAGGTCATCAGCTAATTGGAAATTATCTTCAACGATCAATAGTTTCATACGATACTTTTTGTCAAAAATAAAATTAGAATTTGTAGAAAATTAGTTTCTATATTTTTCTAAACTTTGTAAAGCTGCAGTTCTTCCAATTTCTACTAATTCTTCAGCCTTATAAAAATCAAAAGTACTACATGTATTTCTCGAAATATTTACCAATACATCCGGAGGATAAGTTTCCAATGCTATTCTCGATGCCTGATCCATCATAAGGTTGATAGTACCATCTAGCAATTTAAAATAACCAAGTTGCTCTTTTTCTTTTGACGGTAATATTTTATGAAGATGATTTTTAAACTCAGCCATTTTTTGCTGATAAAGATTTAATTCTTTTTCTCCTTTCTCTTCTTCCTCTGTCAATTTAGGTTTTAATTCAGGAATATCAGCATTCACATCAACAGCAATTAAGATATCATTTTTTGTTCGTGCAACATGATTAACAGGAATATTATTCAGTACACCACCATCGACCAATAAACCTGATTTTGTTTTTACAGGTGTTAATACTGTGGGGATTGATATGGAAGCTCTTATTGCCTCATAAATACTTCCTTTATTAAAAACGACTTCCTTTTTATTGATAATATCTGTTGCCAGTGCCAAATATTTAATATTTAAATTCTCTATATTTTCATCCTGAATGAAATCTCTCATAGTTCCCAACACCTTATCGCCCTTTACTAGTCCTTGTGAACTAAATGTAAAATCAACCAATCTGAAAACTTTCATTTTATCCAATGAAAATAGCCAATGCTTAAATTCATCCAACTTACCCAAAGCATAAACTCCACCAACAAGAGCTCCCATAGATGTTCCAGCTACTGAATGAATTTCGAAACCTTGATTTTCTATAGCCTCAATTGCACCTATATGTGCAATTCCCCTTGCTCCTCCTCCAGATAATACTAAAGCTACTTTTTTTTTCATAAAAAAATATATTTTTGCACGCTCGTTGTAGTAATTATAACGTTCTAATCGTCATAGATAAAAATAATATAATAAATTGATTTAGATGAATTGTTTGAAAACTTTATATATAATCCCTTTTATAATTCTTACTTGTTCTTTCACAAATAAAGTAGAAAATACTTATCCTACACCAAATACTCAAAAGTTAATATTTTATATTCAAAGAAATTTAAATAGCAATGCCATCATATACGATGCAAATTTTGATCAATATGGCAATATCAATCCTGAAAATCCAATTGATATTTATTGGATTCGATATAACGAGCAAGGTCAAAGAATGGAATTACGCACTATTGAAAAAGCTTTAGCTTTTGGAATTACCTATTCAAAACATGAAAGCTATGAAAATCAGTTTAAGGTAACCATTGTTGCTGAAAAGAATCGAGAACTCATACTTAAACAAACAGCTCCATTTAAAGCAAAAGCTTATTTAAATATTGACAATAAAATGTCGGAATTAAGTTATTTGTATTTAGAAGCTGAAGATGGAATCATACCAACACTCCAATCTATCGAATATTTTGGTGTTGATACCATCACAAAAAAAAGCACTTATGAAAAAGTGCTTTATAATCTATAATTGTTTTCTACTCTGCATCTTTTAACGAAAGCTGAATTCGCTTTCTATCCATATCTACTTCAATAACTTTAACTTTTACATGCTGATGTAGCTTTACAATTTCGTTTGGATCAGACACAAATCTATTCGCCAAATTCGAAATGTGAACCAATCCATCCTGTTTTACGCCAACATCAACAAAAGCCCCGAAATTAGTAATGTTTGTTACAATACCCGGCAGTACCATCCCAACTTGTAAATCCTCAATTTTATGAATTCCATCGGCAAACTCAAATACTTTGATTCCCTGGCGAGGATCACGACCCGGTTTTGCCAGCTCTTTTATGATATCGTTTAAAGTTGGTAATCCTATATTTTTTGAAGTATAATTTTTTAAATCGATTTGATTTCGAAGATCTTCGTTTTTAACTAAATCAATCACCTCACAATTTAAATCGGAAGCCATTTTCTCAACAATATGGTAACTCTCAGGATGAACAGCACTATTATCCAAAGGATTTTTTGCGTTATCAATTCGTAAAAATCCTGCTGATTGCTGGAAAGCCTTATCGCCCATACGTTTTACTTTCTGTAATTCTTTACGCGACTTAAATGCTCCATTCTCTTTTCGGTAATCTACAATATTTTGCGCTAACTGAGGACCAAGACCTGAAATGTAAGTTAACAAATGCTTACTCGATGTATTAATGTTTACTCCAACCATATTTACACTGCTTTCAACCACCTGATCGAGTTTACCTTTCAATTTATTCTGATCTACATCGTGCTGATATTGACCTACTCCTATTGATTTGGGATCAATCTTTACTAATTCTGCCAAAGGATCCATTAATCGGCGACCGATAGAAACTGCTCCACGAACAGTAACATCATACTCAGGAAACTCTTCACGAGCCACCGATGATGCCGAATAAACCGAAGCTCCATCTTCACTTACAACAAAAACACGAACATCGGTCGAAAAGCGAATTTTCTTAACCAAAGCTTCTGTCTCCCTGCTGGCAGTTCCGTTTCCTATAGCAATGGCGTCAATCTTAAAGGTCTCAACCATAGAGTCTATTTTCTTCATAGCCATACCACGCTCATTTTGTGGCGCATGTGGATAGATGGTTTCGTTGTGCAATAAATTACCTTGAGCATCGATACAAACCACTTTACATCCTGTTCTATACCCGGGATCAATGGCTAATACATTTTTTTGTCCTAAAGGAGCTGCCAACAATAACTGACGAAGATTATCAGCAAATACTTTTATAGCCTCGTCATCGGCAATTTCTTTGGATGAATTTTTGAATTCTGTTTCCATCGATGGAGCCAACAATCGTTTGTAGCTGTCTTTTACAGCTTCCTGCACCTGTCGCGATACATCATAAACACCATGAACAAATTGCTCATCCAACATCTCCAATGCTTTATCTTCATCGGGAGAAATACTTACTTTAAGAAAACCTTCATTTTCACCACGGCGCATAGCCAATAAACGATGCGAAGGACATCTTTTCAAAGGCTCGCTCCACTCGAAGTAATCTTTGTATTTAATTCCTTCCAGCTCTTTCCCTTTAACCGATCTGGATTCTATCATCGCCTCGTACTTATATAAACGACGCACACTGTTTCGGGCTCTTTCGTTTTCGTTTACCCATTCTGCAATGATATCTCTTGCTCCTTGCAAGGCATCTTCTATACTTTCAACCTCATCGTTTAAGAACTGCTCGGCTTTCCCCTCAATATTCAGTTCCTTTTGCTTCATCATGATTTTTGCCAAAGGTTCCAGTCCTTTTTCTTTGGCTTTGGTAGCCCGAGTTTTCTTCTTGGGTTTATATGGTAGATAAATATCTTCTAACTCAGTTAAAGTCTGTGCTTCCTCAATACGTTTCTTTAATTCGGGAGTTAAATTTCCCTGCTCTTCTATCGTTTTTAAAATAGTTTCTCGACGACTGTCAATCTCCAGCAGTTTTGTTAACAGATCTTTTATGGCTGCAATCTGTATCTCATCTAAACTTCCTGTGGCTTCTTTTCTATATCGACTAATAAATGGAATCGTTGCTCCGCCATCAAATAACTCAATTGTATTTTTTACCTGCCAATCTTTAACAGACAGATCAGCAGAAATTTTCATTACATGGTTTTCGTTCATATCTTCAAAATTAAGGCTAGCTAATTTAAGCAATTTCATAGAAAAAATTTAAAAAAATATTATATTAGCTATATGAGAAAATTACTTTGGAAGATACTTTCCGGATAGTTTTTAAGCAGAGTAGATTATAAATAATCGTTGTTATATTTAACATAAAGAATACATCATTAATAAATGATGCATATTAGTTGGGGCTAATACAAAGAAACCATACTGCAACCTGAAAAGAATTAAATTGGATGGATTATAATCAACAAAATTTAATAAAAGAAATAAAATTATTCCTTGAGTCATTTGTCTCAGAAAATAAATTTCAGCACCATGAAAAAGGTGCAATAGAGGCAGATATTAAATGGAATGCATCTTACTTTTTTGCTCATTTGTTATATGAATCAGAACAGAATACAGCTAATAATACGATAGAAAATTTTAATAAGTTTGTTGATTCTTTTAATAAGAAGAATGGTGTCACAATAAATACAAAATCAATATTTGAAAAGTACTGGTTGAGAAATGTACTTGGAAGAATAAAAATACCCTCAACAATTATAAGTATATGTAATGACTTTACAGAAATTAAGGAATTAAAAAAGGAGCTTGTGTTTCTTTCTTCTTTCTATTCAAAAGAGCCAGAAAAGAATCGAAAAAAGATTGATAAAAAATATTTTGAAAAAAAAGTAAAGGAATATGAGAAGAATAATTCTCTAAAACTTGACCTTGAGCAGATTTATAAGCAAAGATGGTTAGGTGTAAAGGGGGAAATTATTGAATTATCAGCCATAGATATTTATTTCGAACCTTTTCTGAAGTCATGGGATGAATTCCTGTTCATTTCAAGTTTCAAAAACAAGTATGGTAGTGAGGAAAATGAAAATAGAATTACTAAAGAGAAATTCCAATTTGTTTACAACAAGTTTTCAGCATTGTATCCTGAAATACCAACATTAGAGACTTTAATAGCCCAACAAGTACTGCGAGAAAAAGAAGGTTATTATATTCTTAATTTGCGATATACAAAAGAAGGTTATTGGTTAGCTTTAAATGATAAAATATGTGGGTGCTATTGGCAATTATTAAACGAAAGTTCAAGTTTCGATTCTGATATTGAAAAAGTAAGACGATTTCTTGATACTGTTTTTTACTCTCACAATATATCAAGTGATTTTTTAAAGCACTCATCTAAAAATGCAAAGGAAAATTTCTTAAATGTAGCTTATAATCTTTTAATAGATGAACCTGATATTCTAGGCGCAGAAAATGAATTCAAAAAAGTCCGAATAGATAGCGAGAGAGCAAGAGGGATTGATTTACTCTTATATTATGAAAGAATAAAAGATGATTACTCATTAGATATTTCAGATTATTTTGAATTGTACAAGTCTTTTGAATTATGGGAAAAGAGGGCGCAAACTACTTACTTACACGACCAAAGTTCTAGGGAAGAATTTAGCTTTTTGGTTAATGTTATAGTCCGTAATGATTTTGAGTTTGAACACATAGCAAAAAAAGATAAAGAAGAACCCAACGTTTTAAATTTCAAGAGAGTTTTTGGGTTACTTAAAGATTCAAAAATAAAACCAGCTTTGTTATGGGAGATTTCGTGTTACATTAAAATACATAGACCAGAAATATTAGGTTACTTGTTAATTGATTCTAATTTTCTATCTCTTGCATTTACAATTATTGACGACTTAAAATTTCCGGAAGAACATGAATATGAACTTAAACTTGAATTATGGAAAAAAAGTTTGTCTCTCGGTTTAATTTCAATTCGAAATGATTACGGAAAAGACACAGAGCTTCAGGCGAAAATTATATTTCAAATATTTAGACAGTTAAACCAAAAGAAATATGATATTCCATATCGCAGACAAGCAAATTATATTGAAAATAAGATAGCGCACAAAAAAAAGAATCGCGAAGAAGTGATTTTATCGCTAATTGAAGATAGTTCAATAAGTAATAGCAATGTACATAAATCAAAGTACTTAATTCCTTCACTCTTAAATGACCTAATTAATCACTTTTCAAATTTTAAGACAAGACCTATTTATAATAATGGAACAGTGCAATTCCCATTAATGCAGTGGGATGGTTTTATTTGGTTAATGCGTTGTTCAACATATTGGAAATATAAACCACAGTTTACAGAGCTAAAGCCTGATATTGATTTATTAACAAATTCATACTTCAAACGATACATATCTCTTATTGAATTGGAGGAAATAGAATCTTATGATATAATCAATCAAAAAACATCAATTAAACTTCCAACTTGGAGTGAAAAAATTGAAAACCTTGAGTCGTTAGATTGGCTTTATCCAATATATTTCTTTTATAATCAACAGAAACTTAATAGTTTTCTTGAACCGAGATTGTACTTCGAAAAAACAGATAATCAATACAACAGAAAAAATCAATTAATTATAAGTAAACTTAGAACGCATGTTGGTGTGCTATTACAAGTTTTTAAAAAGCTTATCAATACAAATATTCCATATGGATTCAATAAAGAAGACCTGAACGAAATAAGAAGAAGGATTGAACAACAAATTATTGACTATTTAAAAAAACATATTGAGAATACCCCTCAAGAGGGCAGAGTTGATTTGTTTGATTATCACTCTGAGAGTTCTTTAAATTCATCAGTAAAAGAAAAACTTTTACCTCAGCTTACTAGGGTAATTAATTGGTTTGAAAAGAAAGAAGAAATAGTCGAAAGTTTCTCAAAAATTAAGGATATTGGCAAAATATTAACGCTCGCTGAATCAATCACATCAGAGGGAATTAGAAATAAACTGATTCATGAAATTAAACAATCAGAATTAAAAGAATATTTAGAAAAAAGCCATTGGATACCTGAAATTCAAAATACATTGTCAAAGATTATACAGTATCCAGAATTGATTAATAAAGCGGAAGAAGTAATTAAATATTGGGAAGACAACTCTTTGTCGGAAAGAAGTCATGATAATAAAGAATACTTGTATCAGACGAAGCTTCTAATTGCATATCTACAAAATGATGAAAAAGAACTAAACGCAATAGAACATCCTGAAAGTAGAACCGTAGTATCGCCTAGTAGTCCGAATTATCATGATTACAAAAACTTTTACAGAGCACTATTAAAAATACAGGAAACCCCAGAATATTCTTATAAGATATTTAATGAATTAGCAAAGCGTTATGCTGAATTTCCAGTATTTGCATCAAATAGAATGGCAGCTAAGATGAATTTAGCTCAAATTAATGATAATCTTGCTTTATATAAAGAAACGATTGAGGAGTGGAATGTTTATGCTAAAGAAAATAGATATGTGGAAGAAAACAGCATGGATTTAACATTCCATTCGAATCTAATGGAATGCTATTATCGATTAGCGGATTATGAAAATCTAGATGCTATTTATTCTAAGTTAGATTTACCTGACAAAATGAATATTAAACCTCTTGAGATTAAGATAAATAGTTTGGTTGAACAAAATAGAATCGAAGAAGCGTTAATTTTAATAGAAGGTGCAAGTAATTATCATAAATTCTCTAAAGATGAAGAGCTAGTTTTTATCGAAGTTTTAAAGTCAAAAGTGACTGGAATTGACAATATTGAAGAACTAAAAATTTATTACAATAGAATTATTAATAGTAATCCTGAAAAATTAATAAAAATACTCCCTGAGAAGCTTAATGGAAAAATCGAATTGAACGAGTTTATTGCAAAAGAAGTTGCGCTTGCAGCAAATAAGATGCTAGATAAAATCAATTCTGTTTCAATAATTCAAAATGAGGATAAGTATAATGATATAATACAGCTTGCTCTTGAATCTAGGTTAAGTACATGGGGATGGACAGTAAAAGACCAAACTAGAAAAGCGTTTTCTCCATCATCGGATGCTTCAGAAGAAAATTTAGGAGAAATTGATTTAGATATTCAAGATTATAATAAGAACTCATTTATTACTTGCGAAGCCTTCATTTTAAGAGATGTGCCAAGGGTTCAGTCTCATATTGAAAAAGTAATTGCACATTATAGCAGTAAAAAGGACGCATTTATTATTCTTGTTTACTTTAAGGGAAAGCAACGAAATTTCATGAAAAAATGGAATGAATATTCGACCTCAATTGTTCCTGGTTTAAGTTTTCCAAAAGGTTTTAATATGATAGGTGACTCAATAATTGATTTATCGATAAACTATGGTTTTAAAAAATCAGCAGTAAAAATTGGTCGTTCTGAGCATGAAGATGAAACTAGTTTATACCATGTATTTGTAAATCTAGATTATCAGATTAAATAAATGAAGAATTACTAGCCCCCAGCTTGCGAGGACGTCTTTCGTCCGTGCTGTTTATTAATGAATGTGAGATATTTAATTCAACTAGTAGTCAAACTTAACTAAATGCTGTAAATGAAAACTGCTATTCTCCTATTTATTATTTAATATTCTTTTTTCATGATAAAAAAGAATCAATCCCGAAAGCTTTCGGGACTAAGCAAAATGATGCTTCAATGCGCTCTAAAATAAACTAAGAATTCCAACTAAAATAGTCAAGCCCTTTTACCGGAATTCTATAGTTTCTTTTATTCACTCTTACACATGGCTCGCCATTTTGCCATGCCCACCCATTAAAAATAGTGCGCCGGCAATCCGAAATGAGTGCGGAATTGTTGATAATCGCCAGGTGATTACTTCATTCTACAAAATGAAATAAACCATCAAGCTTTTTTGAAATAAGAAGTAAAATCAAAGAAAGAATAGATTATCAAAATTCATTCATTTCGGTTGATTTTGGTTCTTTTATCAAGAAAAGAACAGTTAATAAATTTTATGTGTACAATCTATGTTTTTAATTAAGCGCATTAATATTATCTTTAAAATAAATAATTAGAATTCTATTAACACGTTTAGTAATATTATTAACCCCTATAATTTTGAACCATGAAAAAAACTATCATTCTAATTTTATTAATCCCTTTATTTATTTCTGCATCGAAAGAAGGTTCCATAAAAATCCCTGACGAATTTGCATTTATTCCTATGGGATCAATGGAATACAACGATCAAACCATTTCGACTGATGCGTTTATTATGCAAAAGACAGAAGTTTCAAATAAAGAATACAAGGAATTTATAGCTGATTTAAAATCTAATCATGAAATTGAGAAACTTAAAATTGCCCAAGTCGATTCAGTAAAATGGAGATCAGCAGGCAATTACAACGAGCCTTATGTTAAGTTTTACCATTCACATCCTGCTTATGATAAATATCCTGTTGTGAATATTTCCAAGGAAGCTGCTCAATTATATTGCGAATGGTTATCTGAAAAATGGGAGAAAGAATACGGGCAAAAAGTAGATTTTCGATTACCAACAGAAAACGAATGGGTATATGCAGCAAAAGCTGGAACTAATAATAAATTCCCTTGGGAAGAAGATTCTTTACGAGATAAAAAAGGTCAGTTAAAATGTAATTTCAAATATATTAAACAAGAAAATATAAGAAAAAATCCTAAAACAGATAATGTAGAGATTACGAATGCTTCTCTTGCTGAAAATATTGAAGATTATACTATCATGACTCCTGTGAATTCATACTGGCCTAATAATTATGGTTTATACTGTATGAGTGGCAATGCAGCCGAAATGACCTCGAATGGTACTATTAAAGGAGGAAGCTGGAACAGTACAGGTTATTACATGCAAATTGAGTCAGAAAGTGAATTTTCAGAAAACGATATTCCATCGCCTTTTGTTGGATTTAGAGTAGTTTACACTTACAATCCAGAACGAGATAAGTAATAAAAGAGCAACATACCAATATCTGTCGTTGCCCAAAAGTAATAAGGTTGTCCAAAAAGTTAATAAACTGTCATTCCCTTGAAAAAGGGAATCTCATAATTAATTGTACTACAATACATGAGGAGATCCCCAATCAAGTTGGGGATGACAACCTTGGACTCTTTGGATAGCCTCTTAGTTATCTTTATCACTGAAAGACATCACTTTCAGTGATTTTTTTTGCATCAATACATTTAAACAATTGTATAAACCAAAGTGTTATGGTAAGACTATAATTAATAAAAGCTACAAACAAAAAAAAATAAAACTATGAATCCAAGAACACTATCCAGGATAACAGGTTTAAGCTACTTAGTTATTTTCTTTGCTGCCATATTTGCCAATTTCTTTGTGCTCGAATCTATTCAAAAAGATCCTTTAACTACTATTGAAGAAAATGGTTTAACTGTAAGATTTGGAATATTGGCTTTTTTAATAACAGTTATTTTTGATGTTGTCGTTGCATGGACATTATATGAGTTATATAAAAAACATAATTTATCCGGATTAAGTACACTCTTTAGAATAATGCATGCTGCAATAATGGGAGTGGCCATATTTGCATTGCCTATTGCTCTAACATCAACCACTAGCCAGGAAATTCTCAAACAGGTTGACCATTTTAATATGATATGGTTAATCGGATTATTCTTTTTTGGAGTCCATCTTATACTGTTAGGAAAGATCATTGAAAAACCAAAAATTATAGCATTTTTTCTTGTCATTGCAGGTATAATGTATATGATTGATACATCAGCACATTTTCTACTCAGGAATTATGAAGAATATAGCTCTATCTTTTTAGCATTAGTAGCCATCCCAAGTATTATAGGAGAAATGTCCTTAGCAATTTGGTTTCTCGTAAAAGGAGGCAAAGCATAATAGAAAGTATTAGAAATAGTATTTGATTCTTGTCTGACTTATTACATGTTAAACAAAAAAAGCCCTGCAAGATGCAGGGCTCAAAAAATATTTGATTTTAAATCCTAAATTATATATTAAACCAAATATTTATTAGAACATATATGTAATGTGCAGTTGTACCTGCAATAATTCCACCAATTGTATGCGATATTAAAGCTTTTGATGTAAGATGTCTAAAATTCAATGTATCGAGCATCGCCGTGTGAGTACTTAAATAACCACTCCAACACATTCCCATAGCTGTAAATACTGCGATTTCGTTTCCGGTAATAATTCCCTGATTTACAAACTCTTTTACTAGAGATAATGCCGCTCCAACAGCACCAAGAGAAGTAATAGGAAATGCTACTAACTCAGGATTTTTAAATCCGAAAAGTCCGTTAAACAACCAATCGGCCCATCCAGCAATTTTTGGTAAGATAGGAACTCCTTCGTATGCTAAGCCTTGATATCCGGCACTAGGATCACTAGGGCCAAAAGTAATAATCATGATTACTGTACTAATGATTAAAACACCGGGTATTATTTGTAAACCAAGATCAACACCTGCCTTACCTCCATCCAGGATTGAATTTAAAAAACGTAAAAACACCCCTCCTTTTGATTTAAAAGATATGGTTGAGCTGTCCTCTTCCATCTCTAATCTTTCATCTGTAGGAAATTGTTTTTTGATCATCATTTGCATCAATCGGGTTGAAACAACAGCACCAATAATAGCACCTAAGAATCCGATCATAGCTGGACCGAAATAACCAAAACTTGACATGAAGGTTAATACAATTAACCCCATTCCGAAGGCTGTACCAAAATTGGTTAGCGAAATCAGCTCGTACTTTTTAAAGTACTTACTGAAATTTTTATCGTTTGATAAACTAATGATCGCAGGATTATCAGAGAAAAAGGTCATTAAAGCAGCAAGGGATGCAACACCCGGCAGTTTAAAGACAGGCTTCATTAAAGGAGCCAGAAATATCTCCAATAAACGAACGACCCCAAACTCAATCATAAGTTTTCCTAATGCTCCTGAAAGCACTGTTATTCCCAGAATAAAGAATACGGTATTCATTAATAAATCCCAGGCAGTATTCATAAGGGTATTCAATAAATTGGTAGTACCCATTACGTGTCCTAAATACCCAAAAAATCCAAAAAACAGAATTAAAAACACAAAAGCTTCATACCTTCTGTTTCTTAAAAAATCCGATTGTTTTATACTTTTAAATGCATTCATTATTTAACCCCTATAATTAAACCCTAACATTTCTATTTTTTTTGACAAAAGTAGATTGGTCAAGAAATAAAAAAATTGATATATCTCATGTATATCAATTAATTCAGATGTTTTAAAACAATGATAAAAATCAGATTATTTATCTGATCTTAGGAATTGATCTATTTTACCTTGTAATTCTATTCGGTTAATTGGTTTAGAGATATAATCATCACAACCGGCAGCAATAATCTTTTCTTTATCGTCATTTAATGCATTTGCCGTTTGCGCAATAATTGGTAATTCTGGCATTTTTTCTTTGATCAGTCTTGTAGCTTCCAAACCATCCATTATAGGTAACTGAATATCCATTAATACCAGATCTATTTGTTGATTTCTGTTACATATCTCAACAGCCTGCTCTCCATCAGAAGCATGAACAAAACTTACTTTTGCACTTTTTAAAAACTTAGTAAGTAATTGATAAGAAACAATTGAATCTTCTACAATTAAAATGGTGTTGCCCGGCCATTCAAAATGTGTTTTCTTTGCACTGTTCAGATCTTCTTTTTTATGATGTATACTAACAGGGTTAAATGGCACAGTAAAGTAAAATGTTGAACCTCCCTCGATTCCTTCATGAATATCTTCTTTTTGTGATTCAACCCATATCCTGCCTTTTAAGCTTTCTACAATTCCTTTGGATATGGTTAAACCGATCCCTGCTCCTCCAAACATTCTTGAGGTTTTTTCATCGGCTTGCCTAAACATATCAAATATAAGCTCTTGTTCTTCTTGTGATAATCCAATTCCGGTATCCTTTACAAAAAATACAATGCTGGGTGTTTCAATGTAATATCCAAATTTAATACTCCCTTTTTTAGTAAATTTTAATGCATTACTTAATAAATTATACAATACCTGGCGAATTCTGCTTCCATCAGAATAAATTGAAATATTTCTAAAATCATATTCTTTCTCTGCAATAATACTGATATGATCTTTCCCTTGATTTACTTTTTCTGATCTAAAAAAACTTAAAATTTCATCAATTAATTCAGCCAATTTAAATTCTGAATATTTTACCTGCAATTGTTTAGCTTCAATCTTCGATAAATCAATAATATCGTTAACCAAGTTAAGCAATAACATTCCACTTTCCTGAATAATATTTAAGTAAGCCGTTTGTGTTTCTTTATCTAAGTCTTCCGAACTCATAATAAGTTTCGAGAATCCTACGATTCCATTCATTGGACTACGCAACTCATGTGAAATATTAGCCAGAAAAGAAGATTTTAAACGATCCGATTCTTCCACTCTTTCTTTAGCTAGTTGTAGTCGTTCATTAGCTAATTCTATACTTTTATTATATCTCCTGATTTCTTTGATTTTTCTTTTCCTATAAATAATATAACCAACAAGAATAAAAATGGTAATAACCAAAAGTAAAAAGATAATACTAAAGAAAATTGTTTGTTGTCTGTTAGCTGTTATAAACTCTAAAGGATGATTTATAATTTTTGAATTCTCAGGTAAATTTCTTTTACGAATATGGTATTGATGCAATAAATCATAATCAAAAGTATAGGTAGATTCTGAAGAGATAATATTAACATCGCTAATATTTTCTCCATTTAATATTCTATTAGCCATGAGTGAAGCTCTATATCCCTGATCAAATCCTGATATTAATTTACCTCCAACAATTCCTTTCCCTAGATAAAAATCCCAGGCTCCGTATACAGGTACTTTTGAATACTTGTATAAGTTTGCTATAATATCATCGTAAGAACAATAATTTCCATTCCTGTCTTTTGTAAATGCCGTTAGAAATAGAATTGCATTTTCATCTAAGCTTGAAACTTTTTTATTTAATTCTTTAAAAGTATAGTTTCTTAAGAACTCATATCTAAATTCCCTATTTAATGAAATATAAGCAGAATAAGCTCTATCGTAGATAATATTACCTGTAATTGAATTATCAACGATAAAATAAATTTTAGAATATTCCGGGTGTAATTGTTCTATCAGCTTTAAATTTTCTACATAAGCCACACTTTCAATAATTCCTGTATAGGTATTAGGGTAAGCATGAGGCATATTGATTCCACAAAACACTACCGGAACTTTTCCAAATAAACTATCTCTATATTCAATCAAAAAATCTACTGCAAAATCATCGGAAACAATAATGACATCGAATTTTACTTTAGCATATTTTGACTTATAATAATGAAAGAGTTCTTTTTTAAACGTAGGATTAGTAAATCGTTTAACATCCAGAAATTCAGTATAAATTTCTTTATCTATGTTTAATTCGTTTAATCCTTGATTTATTCCTGAATTAACATCATCGGTCCATTGTAATCCTTTGTGATATGAATTTAAAAGCAGGATATTTTTTTTATCTGCCGACTGTAGAATAAAGCTACAAGATAGTAGAAATATTAAACTTAATAAGATTTGCCGAAATTTCATATTACCAGAATAAAACAAATCAATTTATAAGAAAACAAACATAAAACAAAATAATTGAAACAAAAAAAGCAACCAAAAATGATTGCTTTTACTCTGAAGTAAATATTCTAATTTAACTTGTATTTATCTAACTGCGAAATGGACACATTTTGTATTATCCACACCTTTGTTTTTTTATGATTAAAAGTCTTATCAACAGGTAATATTTTATACTCATGATACTCTTTTCCATCTTTATTTGAACTTGTATGTTCTACTTTTACTTTCTCTCCCTTTTTAGCTTTAATTTTAAAGTTTCTAAGCTGAGTCCCTTCTGGAAATATTTGTGTTACTATAAGCGAATCATTTATTTTATCATTCTTACAAAACACATTAACTTCTGTAAGAATCTGATTCTTGAAAGATAAATTTCGATAATCATAAGTATCTCCCGTATAAATCTCAACCCATACGGGATATGTTTCATAGGTTTTACAATTATTCGGAACCATATTAAACCAGGATGTACCTAGAGTTAGTGGGCCTGCTAATATTCCAATCACTGCCCAAAAAGGTTTTAATGGTTTCGATTTATAAAACTCGTTGGTTATACGGGCATAAGCATATTTTTCCAAATCATGATCAACTAAGGTAGCTCCTCTTTTTATAGGATTTTTCTTGTTATGCTCAATCATTTGTTGCGTATCAAATCCATCTATTTTTTCAGATAAATAAAATTCTATGGTATTGGATTGTAAATTAATGGTTTCACCATTCTTTGTATAGCTTGCATAACATTGCCCCTGTTCAATACTTTTCCCTTTTTGAGCTGATTGTATGGAATCATTTACATATCCACCATATTGTATTGCCACTAAGCTTTTATTCCATGTACAAGCTGAAATCGACAATGCAAAAAATGCTATGGTTATTAATTTTCCTTTCATTACTATTACTTTGTAAATTAATAATTATTTTAATCTGATTCTTTTTCTATTTATTATGTAGTACCTAGATTCTTTCTTTCATTTTTCTTTAAGCCAGAACCTATTCGCTACAATATTCATTTTCTGAAGGATCCAACAATAGATTAGGAATATCAACGTATGGATTTAATTCACTTTCTACAAATGCTTTTCCCTTTTGCGATTTTACAGAAATGCTAAGAAAACTTGTATATTCTGGAGTAAAACTTTCTTCAGAAGCACTGTTGTTACTTTTTGATGAATTACAATATAGAGTAACTGACTGGTTATCTGTAAATGGAAGTGTAAAATTCGTTCCTTGATCCCAATATGAATAATAATCTGGTTGATCCTTCCAATATGCTCTAACATTTGAATTAGACCATGCTTTGTAATAACCAATGCGATACTTGGTACCTGTATTGTAAATAACAATATTATCTTGAGTTTGTGAACTTAGCCCGTAGTTCACATACAAAGGATTCAAATCATGAGAAGATGTGTTTTGCATATATAAAAAGAAATAGCTACTAGAAGTAATTAAGTTTCGTGTAATGCTTCCCCCATATAAACTTAATGTATTATTCCATGTAATTTTCAATCCAACTTGTGTCCCGGAAGTCGTTTGTCCACTTGTATACGCACTATATGAGACTGATGATCCGGGTATACCATAGAATGTTACACTACTACCAGGACTAATTGTTTTGGTTATTCCTTCAAGGGTTACATAAATATCAGTAAAAAGAGGATTGTTAAATATGATATCTGTTTCAGTACTACTGCCTCCAGATACAGTAGCATAATCATAGTTGCTTTTATAGCTTTCTGTTCCATCACTACTAACAGCTGATACTTTGTAATAGTATGTATTCCCTTCTGTTAAGTTATAGCAGTCGGTAGTACTCGTTGAATATATCTCCTTTAAATAACTATATGCCCCAGTACTTGACATAGATTTGTAAATCTTGTAACTATTAGCATTTTGAGCAGTATTCCAGCTCAAATTTATACAACCACTCGATGAGGAATACGTAACATAAAGACCTGTTGGAGCTTCAATCGACCCACTACCATTATCCGGTATTGTTATATAGGCATAATCACTCATTTCACTCTCGTTATAATCAACGTCGACAGCAGTAACCTTATAATAATAAGTATTACCAGCTTCTAAATTGTCCAAGTCCAGATAAGGACTATCATCTGTATACCCTATATAATCATATGAACCATTACTTGAAGTTGATCGATAAACCATATACTTTGATGCCTCTTCTACTGCACTCCATTCAATATCAACCCACTCTACATAGTTATTGTAGTGTGCTGTCACGTCTACTGGTGCCTCTAATAATTCATTTTCCAGATTTCTCATTGGTCCGGCACTTTCCCACCAGTCACCTATTTCAGAATAACTAGGTGGGTTATCTGTAATTACAGTAACATTATCTATTTGGATATCACCATTGCTAAGCATTCTTCCTGACTGTAGGGCTATTACGGTAGAACCATCAGAATTATTGGCTTCAATAAGTATTGTATAACACGAACTTCTTCCAATAATAAAAGCTCCAGATCCTACTGAATAAGATCCATAAGAGGTCCTCTCTTTCACTCTAATTGTGCTACTAGTTTGACCTGAAAATTCAAAAATTGATTCAGTGGGTAAGCCAATCATATGACTTAAATTATAACTGGCATCAACCACTTCGCATTCGTCGGTTGAGTATTCTCCTTCAATATTAGGAGGATTAGTCCCTTCGTAAATATTAATACCTGACTCTTCAATTACTTTCTGAATATCAGGATTTGCAAGAATCTCTTCAGCAGAGTTAAAATCTCTTTTTTTGTAATTGTTATCTTCTTCTTCACATGCTACTAATACCAATAAGGATAACAATAAATAAAATAATCTTATTTTCATAGTCTCAATATTAAATTTTAAATGCTTTAAAACTACTCCTTGATTATGCAATAAACAATCCCCCAAATGGGGGGATTTATTAGATGTGTAATTATAAAATGATATTTAAAAAGGATGAGCATAACAGTGCCCAATAAAATCATTTAAAAAAGATCGTTTTGATGGGCCAGTGATATAAGTTCACCAACCGTTTTAGCATTGTTCTTTTTAAGCATATTTTTGCGGTGATCACGTACTGTATGTTCCGAAATAAATAGCTCTTCGGCAATTTCCTTAGAAGAGCTACCATTGGCTAAATGGGATAAAACTTCATATTCTCTCGAGGTAATATCCAAGTTGTTGAGTAAAGGATAATATTCTTTTAAAATAACATTAAAACCTCCTTGCATATTAAGTTTAGAGATTTCAAAATTTAAAGTAGTATTCTTTTTTAGTTCGGTAATATCATTACAAATACATAGTGATGATAAAGGATTACCACCATCATCAAAATGGAGAAATATGGCATGATGATTTACTCGTATATAATGTCCATCTGCATGCCTTATTCTAAAATCGTGGGTATATTTGTACTTACCCCGATCTTCTTTAGGAACTGAAAGCATATGATCAGTTTGCTTCACATGTATTTTCTTTGCCATTTGTTCATCTTCGGGATGATACAAACTCATAGCAAACTCTACGCCCTTTTCTTTCCATTTTTGATGGCCAGTAACATGAAATATACTTTCACTCATAAACAAATATTCCATAGTAACAAAATCGATAATAAAAGAAAATGTATTTTCAATAGTCTGAAATTTTTCTATAAAATTAACTGCTATGGAAAGCTTATCATCAAGTTTTGGAGAAATATAACCTTTTGTAATTTTCAATACCTTTTTGAGATCTTCAGAACGGTAAGGTTTTTTATTAGAGTTATTTAACATAAAAAAAACAAATTCAGGTTTTATTCAATTGTTATAAAAATAACAATATATTTTAGAATATTAAGATATTATTGTTCTAATATTTAATTAATTTATGGCATAAATATCTAAAAAAAGAGCAACCAAAAATGATTGCTCTTTTCAATATATGTTATTTTATCTAGCTTATACTAATCCGGCAAATCCCATAAATGCAAGTGCTAATAAACCAGCAACGATGAAAGCAATAGGTACACCTTTCATTCCTTTTGGAATGTTAACCATATCCATATGCTCACGTAAACCAGCGAATGTAATTAATGCCAACCCGAATCCTAATGCATTCGACATTGCAAAAACAACACTTTCTAATAAATTGTAATCTTTTTGTACAGCTAATATAGCAACACCTAATACCGCACAGTTTGTTGTAATTAAAGGTAAGAAAATACCTAAAGCTTGATATAAAGCCGGACTAACTTTCTTTAAAATAATCTCAACTAACTGTACCAATGATGCAATAACTAAAATAAATGTTATGGTTTGCATGAATTCGATTCCAAATGCTGCCAAAACATATTTCTGTAATAAATAAGTTACAATAGTAGCAATAACCATTACAAAGGTAACTGCCCCGGTCATCCCAACAGAAGTTTCAACTTTACTCGAAACTCCAATAAAAGGACATATACCTAGGAATTGTGCTAATACAATATTATTTACAAATATTGCTGATATGATGATAATTATATATTCCATAGTACTTTATTTAAGCAGTTTTATTATTGATTTTATTGATCAGAACAATTAGGTAACCCAAAGCAATAAATGCACCAGGTGCTAATACAAATACTAACATTCCATCACCTTCGATAAATTTATAACCGAAAATAGATCCACTACCTAATACTTCACGAACACCACCTAAAATGGTTAAAGCCATTGCGAAACCTAATCCCATTCCCAAACCATCAACAATAGATGATAATACGCCATTTTTTGAAGCAAAAGCCTCTGAACGACCTAAAACAAGACAGTTTACAACGATAAGAGGAATAAATAATCCTAACTGCTCGAATAAAGCAGGAACATATGCTTGCATTAACAATTCTACCATTGTTACAAACGAAGCAATAATCACAATAAAAGAAGGAATACGAACCTTATCAGGAATTTGCGACTTAACGATAGAAACCACAAGATTCGACATCACTAATACAAAAGTTGTTGCTAATCCCATTCCCAATCCATTGATTGCCGACGTAGTAACACCTAATGTTGGACATAATCCAAGGAACAAAACAAATACTGCATTTTCCTTGAAAAATCCTTTGGTAAAGTTTTTCAATTGACTCATTGTTTACCTCCTTCCATATATGCTTTATAGGCTCTGTCAACAGCATCGCAAAATGCTCTTGAACTAATTGTAGAAGCAGTAATAGCGTCTACATCACCACCATCTTTTGTTACTAATAACTTAAAGTTAGCAGGATTTTTTCCATTAAATTGAACACTCCAGTCTGATTTACTTTTTTGCATTTTATCTCCTAAACCAGGAGTTTCTTTATGCTCTAGTACTGATATATTATGAATGGTACCATCTGGTAAGAAACCAACCATAATTTTAAAGTTTCCACTAAATCCTTTATTGGTAAAAGTGCTAACAGCAGTTCCTACTAATTCACCACCTTTCTTTGCAGGGAAAAACTCTAAAGTTCCTCCATCAACATCCATGGTAAATGATTCTTCACCTGGCTTGTTATCAAACTCAGGAACAACCTGCATAATTGCATTATTCTGTTTTGCAAGTTTACTAGCTTCAATTGGACCTTTAGTTAACTCATAAAGATATCCTAAAGCGGCCGATGCTATAAATGTTACTAAGAACAAGGTTAACACCATGCTTACAAAAGTAGATTCTTTTTTACTAGCCATTATTTACCTCCTCTCCAAAACGTTTAGGTTTTACATACATGTTAATTAGAGGAACAAATGCGTTCATAATAAGAATTGCAAACGAGATTCCTTCTGGATAAGCTCCAAATACGCGAATTGCTACAGTAATAATTCCGATACCAATACCAAAAATCCACATTCCTTTAACCGACATTGGCGATGTAACATAATCGGTGGCCATAAAAATAGCTCCCAACATAACACCTCCAGTTAATAAATGAAATATAGGATCAGCATTTGATTCTGGATTAATTAACCAAAGAATTCCTGTAAATACAGTAATGGTTAAGAATATTGCTGCAGGAATATGAATCTTAATAACCTTACGATATAACATCCATCCTAATCCTAGCAATAAAGCTACAGCAGCAATCTCACCCATTGAACCGCCCATGTAACCATAGAAAAGTTCCATATGACTAGGAATCTTATCCATAATTGCAGAAACAGATTCTCCTGCTCCAATTCCTTCTTTCATAACTCCTAATGGCGTAGCTCCTGTAACAGCATCTGTATATGAATTACTAAATCCTGTTGGAACAGGCCAGCTTGTCATCTGAACAGGGAAAGAAATTAACATAAATACACGTCCTACTAATGCCGGATTAAAAGGATTATTTCCTAATCCCCCAAACGACATTTTACCAACACCAATAGCAACTAAACTACCAATAATGATAATTCCGATTGGTAAGTTTGTAGGAATATTAAACGCTAACAAGATACCTGTTACCAATGCCGATCCATCAGAAATTGAAGGCTCTTGCTTAAGAATAAACTTCTGAATGATCCATTCAAAAGCTAAGCACGAAACAACAGCAGTTAATGTAACAACAATTGCTCCCATTCCAAAAAAGTAGATTGAGAATGCCAAAGCCGGCAACAAAGCAATCACTACATCAAACATCAACCGCTTTACGCTGGTCTTCTCATAAACATGAGGAGATGGTGATATAAATAATTTATTCATTATTGTTTTCTTGATCTTATGATTTGACTTACTCTGGATTTTCCTAAACGAATGTAATCTAATAATGGTAATCCTGCAGGACATGTATATGCACATGATCCACATTCAATACAATCCATTACTCCGCTATTTCCCAGTTTTTCGTTATTCTCAATTTGAGTTAATTTATTTAAAAGATAAGGTTCTAATCCTTGTGGACATACCGATACGCATTTCGCACAACGAATACAGTTAACCTCAACCTTTCTTTTTGCTAACTCAGCAGGCATAATTAATATTCCTGAAGCTCCTTTTACAATTGGAACATCTAAAGAATTTAATGCTTTACCCATCATAGGACCACCATTAATAACTTTACCTGTATCTTCTGGCAATCCACCTGCTGCTTCAATTAAATCAGAAACAGGAGTACCAATACGTACCATAAAGTTCGATGGCTTGCTAACAGATTTACCTGTTAATGTAACCACACGCTCAAATAATGGCTTATTTTTCTGAACAGCATCATAAACCGCAACAGCAGTTCCAACATTATGAACTACTGCTCCAACATCTAAAGGTAAACCTCCCGATGGAACTTCTCGGTTAATCAAAGCTTTTATTAATTGTTTCTCTCCTCCTTGTGGATACTGAACTTTCAATGGATGAACTTCAATTCCTGGATAATCTTTGACTAAAGTATTAAGATGAGCAATAGCATCTGGCTTATTATTTTCAATACCTATTAATGCACTGTTCACACTTAACGACTTCATAAGAATCTGGATACCAACAAGCATTTCTTCTGCTTTTTCAAGCATTAAGCGATGATCGGATGTTAAATATGGTTCACACTCAACACCATTAATAATTAACACATCTATTTTTTTGCCATCAGGAACAGATAGTTTTACATGAGATGGAAAAGTTGCTCCTCCTAAACCTACTATACCAGATTCATTTATTTTTTGTATGATTTCTTTATCTGTCAAACTGATTTCTTTTTTCAAATCAGTTGTTTTATCAATACTTTCGTTCCACTCATCACCTTCTACATCGATAATTACACATGGACGCTTGTAGCCGGAAGAATCTAATACATTATCAACCTTAACTACTGTCCCCGATACAGAAGAATGAATATTAGCAGATACAAATCCTGCACTCTCGGCAATTTTATCTCCAACTTTAACCTTGTCTCCTTTAGCAACAACAGGTTTTGAGGGAGCACCAATATGCTGAGCAATAGGTATTGATACTTGCTTTGGAAGCGGCAAAGTTGCTATAGCACTGTTCGCAGAGTATTTACCTTCCTCTGGATGAACGCCGCCTTTTGGAAATGTTTTTAACATTTATCCCTCCTAATTTATTGATTTATTATCGTTTTCTTTCGTTTCTGTTTTAGGAGCCTCTTTGTCTTCTTTCGAAGTACCAGGCTTTTCTGCTTCAGTCTTTGGCTTTTCTTCAGCAGGTTTTACTTTCTTTGGAGGAAAATTAACTTCCAAAATAGCCCCTGTTGGACATACAGCCACACACTTTCTGCATAACTTACACTTATTCGAGTCAATCGAAGCACAGAAATTATCAATTGTAATAGCATCGTATGCACATTCTTTTACACACTTACTACAACCAATACATGCTACCGAACAAGCTTTTTTAGCGACACCACCTTTATCGTGGTTAACGCATGAAACGAAGATTTTACGATCTTTCTTGTTTTTCTTTCTCAGTTCGATGATATCATTCGGACAAACTTTAACACAAGCTCCACAAGCAGTACAGTTGTCATCAACAACTACCGGAAGACCTGTTTCTTCGTCCATAAAAATAGCATCAAAATCACAAGCATCAACACAATCGCCTAAACCTAAGCAACCATATTGACATCCTGTTTCTCCTGAGTATAAACTAGAAGAAATAGCGCAAGATGCTGCGCCGTCGTAAGAATTTACTCTTTCGCGATTTGCTGGCGAACCAGAACATCGAACAACTGCAACCATTGGATCTTTAGCTTCAACAGCTTTACCCAAAATTTCAGCAGCTTGTGTCATGGTTTCATTACCACCCACAGGGCAGTAAAAAGGTGATAGGTCATCTGCCTTAACCATAGCTTCGGCAAAGCCTCTACATCCTGGATAACCACAACCACCACAATTTGCAGCAGGTAAAATTTCTTCTACCTGATCGATGCGCGGATCTTCATACACTTTGAATTTCTGTGCTACAAAATACAAGATTATTGCAGCAGTCGCTCCAATCGCGCTAAGAGAAATAATAGTAAACAAAATTGTTGCACTCATGTTTTTCTATAGATTAGATATTAGTTTTAGTGTTTAGATTAGATTTTTATCTTTCATTATTATTTCCATTTTATACTACACCTTACTAATTGTAAATGTAAATTTCTTACGAATTTTATTTCGCAAAACAAATAAAGTAATATAGTAAGGGAATAAAACCAACAAAGCTCCAATGCCCGATATTGCCTCATTATTGGTAATTGATGTTAGTACAATAAGTATTAACATAACCAAAATAAAAGGCAGTACATAACCTAAAAATAAAGCCCTAAACCCAAGCGTTTGCTTAAGCGTTATTTTAACTTCCTCTCCGACTTCGTATTGATTTGTAGTATCGTAAACTTCTACAGATTTTTCTTGCATATCGGCAGCAGAACAAAAACCTTTAGCATGGCATGAAGCACATGCCGATAATGCCACGAAATTAACGTTTATCTTGTTGCCGTCAATAGAATCAATGCGTCCCTTATGTTCGATCGATTTTGTATTTGACATCCGAAAATTTTTCAAAATTTTGAATTGCTTACAAAAATAAACCTATTTCAAAATTAAAGATTGCTTTTTGTCAGGTTTAAACCGAATCATCCTTATTTATTTTGATTTTAAATAAGCTTTAAGACCTGATACTTGTAACACATTAAGGCTAATTTCGTAATTTTGATTATCACAACCATAAACCTAAACAAAATGAAAAAAACATTCATAGTATTAATTATTCTAGCAAGCATTGGATTTTCGTGCGAACCCGACAAACCAGATATTCTAAAACGAGAAGCTAAAATCAAAATTGAAAATACTTCTGATTCCAATTACATTACTGGTGTTTATTATGGCACTGTTGGCCCAGGCACAAACAATAGAATCAGTAGTAATATTGGCCCAAACGAATATAAAATTTTCACAATCAACATTGAAGATGATAGCGTTTACGATATTAGAGTAACATCAGATTTGACAGGACATGAAGAATTTACAGACGATCATTATGATTTTGGCTGGGACGAAACATATATTATTGAGTTAACTAATAGTGGTTGGTACACCGACACTTCGTGGTAATAAAATAGCTATTCTTAACCCGGGTAAATCCGGGTTATTTTTTAGTACTTTTTAATCATCGATTTTAAAGGATATTTTAATCCCTCGTAGCCAACCAAGCGAACCTTTACAGTTCCTACAATTATAGGAGTTTCAATCCAAACTGGTATTCTGTTCTCATCATCAGTAACCCAAATTTGCAGGTCTTCGCCTCCCTTAAAAACATCACCAGCAACCAGTGAACCAGTAAATTTAACGGTATTAAATTTGCCAACTCCCCTGATCTTTTTTACCTCTTTACACTTGTAGCGAATAAAAACCTCATGAATTTCGTTATCAAGCAATATTTTAAAAGGAATTTGTTCATCCTTTTTATATTTAGAAAAATCGATGTTTCGGGCATGATAAAAAACAGAAACAACATCGTAAGTACATGGAGGAAGAGCTAAAGTATCTCTTTTCAATGGCCTTTTCCTTTTTTCAATTTCTGAATATGCCAACATGTTGTCATAATCATACCTATACTTTATATCAATTAAATAGCCATCTTCATCTACATCGCGATGATAATAAACAGGTAATATATTTCCCGGATTTACCCAGGATTGATAAACATCCCGTACCTGAAAAAACCAATCATAAAAAGGAAAAGTAAAACCTGTACCTTTTAAATTATAAACATCCTGCCCAAACATGGTATCACTATTTGCTTCTAAAGTTGCGCCTCCCACATCGGTCCACACAAAGAACCAATTATAAGTAAGTACATAACTTAACTTTTCTCCCGATTGAAATGCATTATTTTTAACTTCGCATGGATTATTTTGCGCCATCGCGAAGAAAGATAGTACAGTTAATAAAATTGTTATTATATATCGATTCATCATTTATATTACACTTGAAACTATTAACTATAAACTTTTTAACTTATTACACTAAAATCAATCTTTTTGTTTGAAATTTTCTTTAACTGCTTCACTAAAAGCATATTCTCATTATTGTTTAAAGTAGGGTCATTATCCAAAATTTCTTCCGCAATATCACGAACATATTGAATTAGCTGTCCATCCTGACCTAAATTAGCAATCTTTAAATCAATAGCTAATCCGCTTTGTTGTGTACCTTCCATATCGCCTGGGCCTCTTAATTTAAGGTCTGCCTCAGCAATTTCGAAACCATCATTGGTTTTGGTCATAATATCAATTCGTTTTCGAGCTTCGTTCGACAACTTATACGATGTCATAAGTACACAATACGACTGATCGGCTCCACGCCCCACTCTACCTCTTAGCTGGTGCAATTGCGACAATCCAAATTTTTCTGCACTTTCTATAATCATAACCGATGCATTCGGCACATTAACTCCTACTTCAATTACTGTTGTTGCTACCATTATATGTGTTTGTCCTTTTACAAACAGATTCATGGCAGCATCTTTTTCTTCGGCTTTCATTTTTCCATGAACAACACTCACTGCATATTTAGGTGGCGGAAAAGCTCTGATAATGCTATCATATCCATCTTCCAGATCTTTATAATCCATTTTCTCAGATTCCTTAATCAATGGATATACAACATAAATTTGCCTTCCTTTCTCAATTTGCTGTTTCATAAAACCAAACAAACGCAATCGTTTCGAATCGAACAAATGATTTGTTTGTATTGGCTTTCGCCCTGGTGGCAACTCATCAATTACAGAAACATCCAAATCTCCGTAAATAGTCATCGCTAAAGTACGTGGTATTGGAGTTGCTGTCATAACTAAAATATGTGGAGGCTGCTCATTCTTCTTCCACAACTTAGCTCTTTGAGCAACACCAAATCTATGCTGCTCATCAATTACAACTAAACCCAAATTCATAAACTGAACTGTATCTTCAATTAATGCATGAGTACCAATTAAAATTTGCAATTCTCCACTTTGCAAATTAGCATGCAGTTTTTTTCTTTTAGCCGTTTTTGTAGATCCTGTTAAAAGCTCCACACTTATTGGCAATCCATTTAAAAAATCCTGAATAGTTTCAAAATGCTGATTGGCTAAAATTTCGGTCGGTGCCATAATGCAAGCCTGAAAACCATTATCTAAAGCAATAAGCATACTCATTAAAGCAACCAAAGTCTTCCCACTTCCTACATCTCCTTGCAGTAATCGGTTCATTTGTTTGCCTGAACCCATATCTTTGCGAATTTCTTTCAAAACTCTTTTCTGTGCTCCCGTTAATTCAAATGGAAGATTTTTTTCGTAAAACTGATTTAAATTTTCACCTACTTTCGAAAAAATATATCCTCTACTTTTTTGAATTCTGTATGATCTTTTTTGTAGAATATTTAATTGAATATAAAATAGCTCTTCTAACTTTAAGCGATAAATTGCCTTTTTCAACAAATCAGGATTTTGTGGAAAATGAATATTAACCAATGCCTGTTGCAACGAAATTAGTTTATATTTTTTAACAAGATACTCAGGAAGAGTTTCTTCAATTTTTCCTTTTAGTAAAAGTAAAAGATTATTTTGCAATTTAGAGATTGCTTTTGAATGCAAGAAACTCTTTTTTAATTTCTCAGTTGTATTATAATGTGCTTGTAAATCAGCACTAATTACATTCTTCGATTTTAATGTATTTTCAACTTCCGGATGAATAATATTATACTTTCCACTAAAATATCCGGGTTTTCCAAATACAATATATTCTGTATTTAATAATAAACTTTTCTGAATATAGCTTAAACCTTTAAACCACAACAACTCTATTGAACCTGTTCCATCTGTAAAATGAGCTATCAATCTTTTTTTTCTCCCCGCCCCAGCCATCTCAAAACCACTTATTTTACCTTTAATCTGAATATATGGCAAATTAGGTTTAAGCTCTTTGATTTTATAGAACTTTGACCTGTCAATATATTTATAAGGGAAGTAATAGAGCAGATCCTCAAAAGAATATATCCCTAATTCTTTGTTTAACAACTCTGCCCTTTTGGGACCTACTCCTTGTAAAAATTTAATTTCCTGTTGTAAATAAGTCGACATTTAACCCAAGTTAATGATGTAATAATAATGATCAATTCTGATAACAGATATTACTAAAGGTTTATCTTTGCTTACAATATTAAGCTTTTTTTGATATTTAAAAATATGATTTCGCATTTAAAATATTCACTTAAATACTTAAAATATTATCTTTTTTCGAAGCATAAAAAGGGACACAGTATTCACTCTCCCTTTATGTTTAAGTTAATTATTAAGGTATTTAATAATGATACTATCAATAACGATCTACAAAAAGTAATTGAAAAACATAAAGAGCTTAGAAAATCAAAAGATACTATTGAATACGATGAAATTGGAGCCGGTTCCAAATATAAAAAACATAAAAAAGAAGAATTAGGTAAAATAATAAAACGATCATCTATCAGTAAAAAATACGGGAAACTACTTTTTAATTTAATTCAGTATTTTGAATCAAAAGATATTCTTGAATTAGGAACATCAGTAGGAATAAGCACTTCATATATGGCTATGGCTTCGAAAGAATTAAACATTAAAAGCATTGAAGGAGTTACAAGTAAAACAGAAATAGCTAAGGACTTAGCAAATCAGTTAAATCAAAATACCGAATTTATTATTGGAGACTTTGACGATTCTTTAAGCGAGGTATTAAAAAATTACGACAAACTCGACTTTGTCTTTTTTGATGGAAATCATAAAAAAGTAAGTACTTTAAGTTACTTCTATAAATGTTTACAAAAAACTCATAACAATTCAGTGTTTGTTTTTGATGATATTCACTGGTCTACTGAAATGGAATCTGCATGGAATGAAATCATAAACAATAAGGCTGTAAAAGTTTCCGTTGATTTATTCAGAATGGGAATCATCTTTTTTAAACAAGAATTGTCATATGAAAAATATGTCGTTAAATATTAAATATTTACAGATACATTTATGGTCATATTTCATCTATTAAAACAAATATCTTGCAGAAAAGAATAATTAAACATCTGAAATAAGTTTTAAATTAATAAATTCGTGTTTTTGAATAGTTCAAGCAATTAATATGAGAAAAATAATAGAGATTAATAATTTAGTTAAGAATTATCAGGTTGGGACTGAAACGATAAGAGCTCTTCGATCAGTAACACTATCCATTAAAGAAAATGAGTATGTTGCTATTATGGGGCCATCCGGATCAGGTAAATCAACCTTAATGAATATTCTAGGTTGCCTTGATACACCTTCTGATGGTGATTATATTTTAAACAATACCAATGTGAGTCATTTAATTGACGATGAATTGGCAGAAATCAGAAACAAAGAAATAGGTTTTGTTTTTCAAACTTTTAATTTACTTCCCAGATATTCGGCTTTGGAGAATGTATCTCTTCCATTAATTTATGCAGGACTAACTAATAAAGAAGAGAGACTTGAAAAAGCTGAAAAAGTATTAGTAAATGTAGGATTAGAAGATCGGATAACACATAAGCCCAATGAATTATCAGGAGGTCAGAGACAAAGAGTAGCTGTTGCAAGAGCTATGGTAAATTCTCCTTCTATCATTTTAGCAGATGAGCCAACAGGTAACCTCGATTCGAAAACGTCGATAGATATACTAAGTCTTTTTAATGATATTCATAAAAAGGGGAATACAATCATTCTGGTAACACATGAAGAAGACATAGCACAGCATGCACATCGAATCATACGACTAAAAGACGGAATGATTGAATCTGATGAAATTAATCAGAATCCTGTAACAATAGATTAATTTTTTTGTTAGATATCTAAACAAAATCATTACTGATTCGTTATCGGTACTAAAAGATCTAATATGAGTAATAAAGTATATACAAAAACAGGAGATAAAGGAGAAACTTCGCTGATTGGAGGAACACGTGTTCCTAAATATCATGATAGAATAGAGGCTTATGGAACTATAGATGAATTAATTTCTTATCTAGGATTAATACGAGACCAAAAAATTGATGAACATACCATTTCTAAAATCATTGAAATACAAGATAGATTAATGACATGTGCATCAATAATAGCTACAGATTGCGATAATTGCAAGGTAAAAATTCCTGATATTTATGATAGTGATATTGAACTTTTAGAAGTTGAAATTGACAAAATGGAAGAAAATTTACCTCCTCTAAGCTCATTTATTTTACCAGGAGGCCATCCAACAGTTTCTTATTGTCATATTGCCAGAAATGTTTGTCGACGAGCAGAACGTCTTTCAATAAAGGTTCAAGAACAGTTCAAAAAAAGTGGAAAAGTTATTCAATATTTAAATCGATTATCTGATTATTTATTTGTACTTTCACGAAAGCTTTCTACTGACCTGTATGCCAAAGAAATACCGTGGCAGCCAAGAGTTTAGTAAAAAAAGTTTGGTTTTTCGATTTTATTTTTATATTTGCAGAATTTTAAGAGTATAATTAAAATATAATTATATATGTATTGGACACTAGAATTAGCATCAAAATTAGAAGATGCCCCTTGGCCAGCGAGCAAAGAAGAACTAATAGATTACGCTATTCGTTCAGGCGCTCCTTTAGAAGTTATTGAGAATCTTCAGGAAATAGAAGATGAAGGTGAAATCTACGAAAGTATTGAAGACATTTGGCCTGATTATCCAAGTAAAGATGATTTCTTTTTTAATGAAGATGAATATTAAATAATAAAGGGACTTAAATTAAGTCCCTTTTATATTTCTTCTCTCTTATTATTCCCAAATAAATATTGCTTCTTTCGATTTAGGTCTTAAATGTTCGAGCCACTGAAAATCTTTCAACTTAGTTTCTTCTAGTTCTTCTAGTGGATATAACGTTCCTGTCGGTTGTTTAATCATATTAATTCTACTCAACTGACCATCTTTCATATAAATTTTCAGGTTACTACTTTCTGCAAAGTTAACACCGACAATTTCATTCTCCTTATCATCAACAGTAAAATAAATGGTCTGCCCATTTCCAAAAACATCTACCCTGCTTAATTTATTATTTCTAATATAGCCATACATCTCTTTACCTCTAATTTGATCGAAACTAACAGAATCTTTTTGAGAAACAATAAATGCTGTATTAATCATTTTAAAAAAATCTATTTTTTCATCCTTCATATGAATCTCAACTTTTTTAGATGTCATTTGACTTCCTTGCGACCATATGATTGGTTCGGTATACATTGAGATAACCGAATCCTCAAAAGTATATACCAAAGAATCACATCTGGCCTGAAAATCATCTCTAAACAATTGCACCTTGTGATATGCTTTTATAATTCTGTTAGCCCCACTGGTATCGTAATTCGAAGTAATTGAATCAGCATGTAAAAACAGAGAATCGGTATAATTTGCAACCTGTATTAGCAAAGTACTGTCCGTAATCAAAAAACTTTCAGGTTCTTTCACATAATATGCATAGTTTCCTTTCAGAATCATATTTTCTGCTGTATCAATCATCTCGATATTATCAATAGCAACACCAATACCATTTAGCTCATCATAAAATAAACTATCGCCTACTAAAATCTTTTCTTTATTTTGATATCGGGCATTTTCATTAAACTGAAACTGCTTTATTTCTGTTTTATACCAGCCATTTTCAGCATACAAATTATTCTCTTCGTTAATGATGGTTGTTGGTCCTAGAAAATAAGCTACTTTATCTTCGGTATAATACTGCAAGGTATCTGTATAAATTGTATAGTCGGGAGTATTTACTACAACACTGTCTTTATAAAAAAACATATCACTATTTGCATAATAATAACCAATAATACTGGTTAATGTATTCTCTTCATTGACAATTTTACCTCCATCGAAATAATATGCAATATTTTGTGCATTATCAAAATCTAAAGAATCTGTATAAAGAGTTGTTTCTTCATCTTCTAAGCGCACATTATTACGAAACTTACCTAACTTGGTATCGCCATTATATAGCATAAAATCACTATATAAATGTAAAGTATCACCACGGCTAACATGAACATTGCTAAAAGCATGAATTACGTTTTGTTTACTATATAAGTATGCACTGTCGCAATACATGGTCGCATTATTATGCTCAAATACTACATTCCCTAAGAATCGCCTTACCCCTTCTCCAATATCTTGGCTTGAAACCAGTAAATCAGAATTTTTAATATTAATTTGCTCTTTTCGTTGTGAATACGAATTAAAAACAACTAATACTAAGGAAAGAAAGATTACTATGAAAAAAAAAATCTTATTCATCAATATGCACAAATTCTTGTTTACTTAATCCACCCGTCTTTTAAAAATTCACATTTTAAGAATGATTCATCGATGTGAATATATGTTTTCTGTTTTTTCTCATTAATCCACTTTTCAACGATTTCCATTTGCTTATCCATTAATGTCATCTCTTCAATTAACTCATAATCTTCTTTTAGGTTTGCCCTATGAGCTTTTATTTCCTTACTGACACGTACTACTTTGAAAACAATTTTTCCATTCTCATCCTTTGATTCAAAAGGTTCAGATATCTCCCCAACTTTTAAATCTTTAATAATACTATATTCATTTGGTGACAATTCATCTAAAGCAAATTTTGTAGAAGCATTCATTGGATTCACCATTAATCCATCATTTAACCTAGATTGCTTATCTTCTGAAAATTTCAATGCTGCTTCTTCAAATATAAGACTGTCGGCTTGCACTAAATCGGTAATACTATCCAACTTACTTTTAGCTGCAACTTTCTGTTCAATTTCAACTTTCGGAATGATTAAAATGTGACGCACATTAATCTGATTACTTTCACGAGCAATTAATTGAATTATATGAAACCCATATTCAGATTCTACAATTCTTGAAATACCTCCATCATCACTTAATCGAAATGCTGCCTTAGCAAATTCCGGATCAAGCTCATCTCTCGATCTAAATCCTAACTCACCACCTCGCCTTGCTGATCCCGGATCTTCTGAATATAAAACCGCTAATGTAGAAAATCTTTCTCCATCAATAATTCTTTGTCTTAAATTTAAAAGTTTTTCTCGAGCTTCGTTTCTGGCATCTTCATTTTGTGATGGATATATTAGTATTTGATTAATCTCATATTGCGTATTAACCATAGGAATACTATCTTCTGGTAGGTTTTTATAATATTTCTCAACAGCTTTAGGAGAAGCATCTAACCCAGAAACTAGTTCTCCCTGCATCATTTGAGTTTTTATTTGTTCCTCAATAAGTGGTCTGAAATCTTCTTTTATTTCTATTATGGATTTATTATAAAACTCTTCCAGTTTTTTCTCAGAACCTACCTGACGCACAAAATACATCAACCTGCGCTCAAGTTCCGATTCAACACGACCAGGACTTACTTCTATACTATCTAATTCTGCTTGTGTTAATAACAATTTTTGTGTTAATAACTGATCTAATACTTCACATTCCATATTCGATGTTTGAGAATAACCTTGTGAAACAAACTGTAAAACCTGATTCTCAATATCTGATTGTAAAATGATTTTATCACCTACAGTTGCAACAATTCTATCCAACATTAACTGATCCTGGCTTTTTGTTATCTGAACTGAAAAAATGAATAGGAGAATAATTAATAAGTGTTTTGAAAACTTGATTTTCATTTTAAGTTATTTTAGTAAATTATAAATTCGTTATGATTAAGAGCTTCATTATATACCGTATTTTCGAGTTCTTCGAAAAATGTAAATTTTCTTTTATTTAAGAGAATACTCTTAATTTTATCTTTTGCATATTCCAAGGGTTGAACCGTACTTTTTAAACAGGACTCATTAATTTTAACAAAGTAATAAAATAAGTCATCTTCTGTTTCTATATATTTATTGTAACGCAAATACCTTTCCTGATCCTCAATATTGGTAGGAATCTCAATAAGTAAATTATTAAATGGTATCCATTTATCCTTAAAGTTGTCACATTTTGTAGCATATTGGTAACAATAATCTTCTAATCGTGAAACATTTTCAGAGTTACTTGACTTATACCACCACTTAACTTTTTCAATTTCTGGAGCTTCTTTTGATATTTTTAAATACAGTGCCTTAACAATATTATGATTTAAAATAAAGTTAGCAGAATATTCGTTATAATATTCTTCAATCTCCGCATCGGTTACAACAGTATCTAACTTTTGCTTAATTAATTCCTGTTTATATCTAAATATTAAAAGTGAAGATCTGTAGTCTTCAATCTGCTTTTCAATATCTTTACTTTCTCCTGTTAAATTCAGCTCTGCCTTTTCTAATAATAATTGTTTTTTTATCCAATCATTAATATAATTTCTGGCAATAACAATACTATCTTCCTTTGAAATATTGACCCCAAACAAATTTATAATATCAGATTCATATAACACTTTATCGTGTACTTTAGCCAAAGGCACTTCCACAACTTCGTTTGTTTCTTTTTTACACGCAAAAGAAAAAACTACCAGTAGAATAATTATGATTCTATTATAATTTATCATATACTTCTATTTTAGAGACGATAAAACGGCATTATTAATTTGTATATTGTATTGCTCTCTTAAGCTTTTAATCCATTCTTTATCTAAAAAATCCTGATAATCGGATATTACAAGACCTTTACAATTCTCAAATTTTTTCACTTCAGGATTCATTTTCTCACCTTTGAATAATATTAATTTAGTATTTGTATTATTCTCCTTCTTCCAAACTAATTTATCTACTATTTCATTTTCTCCTTGCTCATATAGTCCTGTTTTAATCTTTAAAACTTCTTCTTCTTGATTTAATTGCGCAAGAAGATCATCATTTGTTATTTTTTTCCCAAAACTAGCTTTACTTATAATTTTTGATACTCTTTTATAACAAGTTTCATTAGAACAGTAATAAATGGATCCTTCCCAACGTTCATCCCACATGTATTCTTTCTTATGATCCTTATAATATTTTCTAACTCCCAGTGAATCTTTAACTGCTTTTGACCAAACCATGCGATCTGTTATTTCAAATAGTAGCATGCCATCGAAATATTCCTGAAGAAGATATTTAAAATCAGGGTACTTTTCTTCTAACTGTAATTTTTCATTTTCTAAAATCTTATTTTCTATAAACGAATCATAGAGCAATCTATAATCATATGGCCTTAAACCTTTACTATTTGATCTTTTAGAAATATAATCAACAAAATCCTTTTCGGAATATTGCTTATCAGAAAATGAGAAAAGTATTTCATTAAGCTCCGATTTTTCATCCAAATATTTATGATTTAGAACAAATACATTCTCTATAGTATCATAAATAACTGGTATATTCTCCTTATTTTCTTGAAAATTATATTCCTTCTTGAGTTTATTAACTAATGATTTTCGAGCTATATCAGCTCTTTGATCTTTACCAACCTTTCGGGTTATTTCGTTTAATGCTTCTTCAAAAGAAGGTATTTCTTTTCGGTCTAATCGTTTAATAATATGCCATCCAAAACTAGTTCGTATTGGCTGAGAAATCTCTCCATTAGACTTTAACTCAAATGCAGCATTCTCAAATTCCTCAACCATTCTTCCTGCACCAAACCATGGTAATTCTCCTCCATTCCTTGCCGAACCTTTATCATCGGAATATTCTTTTGCTAATTCTGCAAAATCATTTCCTTGTTTTGCTTTATGATATAACTCATTCATTAACTGTTTCTTTTGTTTACTTACCTCAGGGCTCGTACCTCTTGGAACAGTTAACATGATATGAGCCACTTTAACCTGCCCTCTGGCTTTTCTTTTATCTGTTACCTTAACAATATGGTATCCAAAACGCGTTCTTACAGGTCTGGTTATTTCTCCAATCTCAGAATTATATACTGCGTTTTCGAATGGATATATCATTTGAAAAACAGTAAAATATCCCAAATCACCTCCATTATTCTTAACTGATGGATCTGCAGAACTACCTTTAGCAACACTTTCGAATGATTCCCCTTTAAGAATGCGTCTACGAATATCCATCGCTTTATAGTAAGCTTCAAGGGTATCAATAGGTAAAGCATCGGGAGCCAGTTTTACAAGTATATGGCTGGCTCTAACTTCGTACTGCATTCTATCATAGGCTTCCTCAATTATTTTCTTATTTACCTCATCATCGACAAGATATGGGCCTTCTAATTGTTTTCTATAACCTTCGAACTCCTTTACAAATGATTTCAAAGTGTCATATCCTAAGCGTTCTGCTTCATAAACCTTCAATTTAAAATTAATAAAAAGATCAAGATATTCATCTACAGAAGTAACTTCACCAGTTGAAAAATTGGTTTTATTTTTATGATATATTCTTAAAAATTCTTCTGCAGTAATCTTCTTATCATTTATTGTTAACAATACTTCATTGTTTTGCTCTTGTGAAAAAATATTTATTGATATTAATAAAGAGCAAATAATTAAGCTTAGTTTTTTCATACTTTAAGGTTTATAGAGCATTAATGATTTTATGATTGACGACTATAATTTGGAGCTTCACGAGTAATAGCCACATCATGAGGATGACTTTCTGCAACTCCTGCATTGGTAATTTTTACAAATTTAGCATCCATTAGTTTTTCAATAGTTGAGGCTCCGCAATATCCCATACCAGCTCTTAAACCTCCAACAAGCTGATATATGACTTCTGCTAAATTACCTTTATAAGGTACTCTTGCAGCAATTCCTTCCGGAACCAATTTTTTAATATCATCTTCAACATCTTGGAAATACCTGTCTTTTGATCCCTGTTGCATTGCTTCAAGCGATCCCATTCCACGATACGATTTAAACTTACGTCCACTATAAATGATAGTCTCACCTGGCGACTCTTCTGTTCCAGCAAATAATCCACCGGCCATAATTGTATTTGCACCAGCAGCAATAGCTTTTACAATGTCACCTGAATAACGTAAACCTCCATCTCCAATTACAGGAACTCCAGTACCTTTAATAGCTTTTGCAACTTCGTAAATAGCTGTTAACTGAGGCAATCCAACACCTGCAATAACACGAGTTGTGCAAATAGAACCTGGCCCAATACCAACTTTAACAGCATCTGCTCCTGCTTCAACTAATGCTTGTGCAGCTGCTCCTGTTCCAATATTTCCAACAATTACATCTATTTGGCTATATTTTTCTTTTACCGCTTTAAGCATTTTTATTACTCCTACAGAATGTCCATGAGCAGTATCAATCACAATTGCATCAACACCAGCTTTTACAAGAGCATCTACTCTTTCCAGAGTATCAGCAGTTACCCCTACCCCAGCAGCAACTCTTAATCGTCCTTTTGTATCTTTACATGCATGTGGGTTATCCTGAACTTTCGTAATATCTTTATAAGTTAATAATCCAATCAGTTTATTGCTATCATCAACAACAGGTAATTTCTCAATTTTATGCATTTTAAGAATTTCTGTTGCTTTTTCCAGATCAGTACTTTGATGCGTAGTTATGATCTTATCCTTAGTCATAACTTCTTCAATTTTTTTATCTAATTGATTTACAAATCTTAAATCCCGATTTGTAACAATTCCAATAAGCGTTTTTTTATCATCAACAACAGGAATTCCTCCAATCTTATATTCTTTCATAAGATTAAGTGCATCAGCAACAGTATTATTTTTTTGAATGGTTATTGGATCATAAATCATTCCGTTTTCTGCACGCTTCACAGTTTTAACCTGCTTAGCCTGCTCTTCAATACTCATATTTTTATGAATAACTCCAATACCTCCTTCACGTGCAATTGCAATGGCAAGTTCAGCTTCAGTAACCGTATCCATTGCTGCAGATACAATTGGAACATTCAACCGTATATTCTTAGAAAATTGAGTAGAGATATCTACATTACGTGGTAAAACTTCTGAATATTCTGGGACTAATAATACATCATCAAATGTAAGTCCTTCAAGTGCTACTTTATCCTGTAAAAATGACATTTTAATATAGATTTTGTGTATTTTTAAAATTGTGCCAAATTACAAAAAATTAGCTTAATATCAGGCTAAAATATAATATTATCGACAGATTTGCATTTTTTAACGTTTTTTAAACTACATAAAAGTTTTGTATCTTCCCGAAATCAATGAATAGGTACGAACAAATATTAATTAAATACTGGGGCTACTCGAAATTTCGCCCATTACAGGAAGATATTATTAGTTCTGTTATGAGTGGGCAAGATACTTTAGCTTTAATGCCTACAGGTGGAGGTAAATCAATTACATTTCAGGTTCCTGCAATGTTAAAAGACGGCATTTGTATTGTCATTACTCCATTAATTGCTTTAATGAAAGACCAGGTAGAAAATCTGCATAAAAGAGATATTAAAGCTATCGCTATCTACTCCGGTATGTCGAAAAACGAAATTGAAGTAGCATTAGACAACTGCATTTATGGCAATGTTAAATTCTTATACATTTCACCTGAGCGTATTTCTACAGAAATCTTTCAACTGAGGGTTAAGCACATGAATGTAAACCTTATTGCTATAGATGAAGCACACTGCATTTCGGAATGGGGGTATGACTTTAGACCATCTTATTTAAAAATTGCTGAATTACGAGAATTAATTCCAAACACACCGTTTCTTGCACTTACTGCAACAGCAATCCCAAAAGTAGTTAAAGACATTCAGGAAAAATTACAATTTAAAGAAGAGAATGTATTTCGAAAGAGTTTTGAGAGAAAAAACCTTGTTTATTTGGTTAGAAAGCTTGATGACAAACAAAAATATCTTATTGAAACGATCCTTAAAGTTGCAGGAAGTGGAATTATTTATGTCAGAAATAGAAAAGCAACAAGAGAAACGGCACTTTTCTTGCAAAAAAATAATATCTCGGCCGATTATTACCATGCAGGCTTAAATCATGAAACTCGAAATCTGAAACAAATCAACTGGAAAGTTGGAAAAATAAGAGTCATGGTTGCAACCAACGCTTTTGGTATGGGAATTGATAAATCTGATGTTCGTTTTGTGATTCACCTTGAATTACCTGATAGCATTGAGTCATACTTCCAGGAAGCTGGTCGTGGAGGAAGAGATGAAAAAAGAGCTGTAGCTGTTCTTCTATATAATAACTCAGATAAAGTAAAAATAGAACAAAGAATAAGTAGAAGTTTTCCTGAAATTAAAGAAATTAAGGCCATTTATCAAGCCTTAGGTAATTACTTTCAAATACCCTATGGAGGAGGAAAACAAATGTCGTATGATTTTAATGTTGCTGATTTTGCTAAAAATTACAACTTTAATATCATGACCATCCACAGTAGCTTAAATTTCTTACAAAGAGAAGGTTACATTGAGTTTACCGATGAGCTATTTAGCATGTCGAAATTACACTTTTTGGTTGAAAGAGATGACTTATATAAATTCCAGATTGCAAATGCTCAATTCGATGGGTTTATTAAACTGGTATTAAGATCGTATACAGGTTTATTTTCTGACTATACAAGTATTGATGAAGCTTCCTTAGCCAAAAAGGCTAATATAGACATCGAGGTTGTTTATAAATATTTAAACACTTTAAAATCTCAGGGTATTTTAAATTACATACCAAGAAAAACAAATCCTGTTATTGTTTTTACTGAAGAAAGATTAGATGACAAGTCGCTATACATATCACAAGACAATTATAAATTTAGAAAGATCCGTTACATTGAGCGAATTAATGCTATGTTAAATTATGCTTCATCGAATAACAAATGCCGTAGTCAAATTCTTTTAAGCTATTTTGGAGATAAAAAGCCAGATCGATGCGGGCAGTGTGATGTATGTACCAGAAGGAATGAACTTGATTTAAGTAAATACGAATTTGACTTAATTCTTGATCATATTAAAGAACAACTTCAGTTTAATTTAATTACTATGGATGACTTGGTTTCTAATATAAATAAGAATAAAGAAAAAACGCTGAAAGTTATTCAATGGTTACTTGACAATAATAAGATCATTAGAGACAAGGAAGACCTACTTACCTGGAATGTAGAAAACTAAAGATTAATATCTTCGATTCTTTTATAAAACTCTGATTTATAACTATTCCCCACAGGAATCCACTTTTCCTTAATAACAATTCGATTTCTCTGTATTGATTCAATCTTATCGAGCGCAACAATAAATGATCTATGAACCCGCACAAAATTCGAAGAAGGTAGCTTTTCTTCAATCTTTTTCATAGTAATTAAGGTCAGAATTTTTTTCTCGCTAGTATGAATTTTTACATAATCTTTTAATCCTTCTAAGTAAAGAATATCTTTTAAATAAATCTTAACACTACTATAATCCGCTTTTACAAAGATATAATCTTTAACTGGTGCAGAACTTTCAGGCTCCTGATGTGTTTGTGGATTATTTTTTAAATTAAATAATTCATAAGCTTTATTAACAGCTTTAAAAAATCTTTCGAATAAAAAAGGTTTAATCAAGTAATCAACTGCATTCAGCTCAAAACCTTCAACAGCGTATTCTGAATATGCTGTTGTAAATATTACCAAAGGTTTATTTTGTATATTTCTAATTAACTCAATCCCTGATAAATCAGGCATATTAATATCTAAAAAGATAAGATCAATCTTATCTTTTTGAATAATGTCAATTGCCTCAAAAGCATTCTTACATGATTTAATATAATTCAGAAAGGGTACTTTCTTAGCAAAATCTTCTATAAGCTCTAAAGCTAAAGGTTCATCATCAACGGCTATACAATTCATTAATCTATACTAATAAACAATTTAACTATGAATTTTTTATTTATAGTCTCGGTAACTAATACATGCTTATCTGGATATTCAAGCTCAAGTCTTCTTTTGATATTATTTAATCCAAATCCAGACATTCCCTCTTCGCTTCTTGATTTTAGGATATCATTTTTAACTACTAATTGAATAGATTCTTTATTGATATCCAAATCGATATTAATCATACAATCGCTTGTTGAATCAGTTCCATGTTTAAATGCATTTTCGATAAATGGAATTAAAAGCAAAGGTTGAATTCTGATATTATCTGCCTCACCTTTAACATTTATATCGACTTTAACATTATCAAATAAACGCAGCTTTTGAAGTTCTATGAAAGTATTAATGTAATCCAGTTCGCTGGATAAAGGAACAAATTCTTGTTTTGATTCATCGAGCATATATCTCATTAGCTGTGACAATTTAAAAACAGCATGAGCTGTTTTATCTGATTTTGCATTAGCTAACGAATAAATTCCATTTAAAGTATTAAAAAGAAAATGAGGATTTACTTGTGATTTTAATAATGCCAATTCAGAATTGGTCTTCTCATGAACCATATTCTTCTGATTTGCTTCATGCTCAAACCATTTCTGAACCAATTTAATACTGGTACTTACTGCAATAATAAATATCGATATAAAAATTGTTATTGGTGGGGCTTTAGCAAATATTCTTCTTCTGAATTCTATCAGATTATTAAATGTATTATCTAAAACAATAATTACAGCAATAGTCAATAATAAAACCATCACATACTTTATTGCCTTATTTTTAAATAATAAATGTGGAATATAAAACAGTGAATTCATATAATATAGACTCACCATAATAATACCTTGAAAAAGAAACCGATAATAAAAGCTTTTGGCCATAAATTCATCACCAAGAATTAACCTCTCTGGTGTTGATGCCTGAAAAATTAGTATCTGTAAAATAAAGAAGGTACTCCATATAAGAATATGAAGTAATATATTAAAATACTTAGATTCGATAAAACTTTTTCTCATCCTTTTTTTTGGTAAAGATAACAGCTAAAAATCAGAACATATTACAAAATATAAATACCAAGTTAAAAGAAGGACTAATGGTATATTTTTATCGATTAACGAGAATTACTCGACCTGGAAAACAACTATACCATATCCCCTCTTCCCTTCTTTATACAAGGCAAATAAATGATTATCATTCATTTTCAATGAAACAAACTCTTTATCTTTGTCTTCGTGTTCAAATATTTTAGTGGGCTTGGCAGCTTCTCTTATATCATAAACTTCTATGTATTTATCACAGGCAACGTACATATAATTACTTTCAGTAATTATATCAATAGCCTTTCCTTCTGTATTAATAACGTCAGTTTCTAATGGATATAATGGTAATCCCATATTTAAAACGGAAATACCTTTAGTATCATGTGCCATATAACCTATCGAACCACGAACAACAATTTTATTAGCATCACCCTCAGTAAGAAATTTTTGAGGAAACTCGGCCTGCTTAAATGCTGTAAACGGTTCATCAAACTTATAAGTTCTTAAACCTCTATCACCTCCAGACATTACAACATATGGAGGAAGAATTTCAATATTCCGGACAGTAAAATCCCGTTCATTATTTCTCGAAATCATCTTAATATCATTAAGGTCTGATAAATCAATAATTTCCAATCCCATTCCTATATACCCAAGCAATGCATAATGATCAAAAATTTCAGAACAATATACATCCTGATATCTATAATAAGTACCCAAAACATAAGGCATGGTTGGATCAGTAACATTAAGTACTTTTAAACCCAATGGACCAAATGATAAATATGCTTTATTATCAATAACCTTAACACAATGCGCAATACCATATATTTTTTCTCTCGATCGCTTTTCATACTCAGTAAATACTGATAATTCGGTAATGTTACTTAATTCCTTAATGTTAAGAAAATGTAATCCGTTTATTCCTAGAGGTAAGTATAAAACAGTATCTTGAATATCAAAATTCGACAACTCAACATCTTTCATCTCTGATGAATATTCAGCGACAGGATATATATATTGTGCATTTGAAATAATTACTGAACAAATAAAAGCAATAACAAGGATTAATTTTCTCATAACATTAGGGTTTTATTTCTATTCTACATAAACAACCAAACCTTTCAAATATTCACTTTCAGGGTGATAAATATTTACAGGATGATCAATTGGTTGATTAAGCTGATGTAATATACGAACATTTCTTCCGGTATTTGCCGATGCAGCAAAAATTGTTTTTCTAAAATTCTCTTTACTAACAACCTGTGAACAAGAAAAAGTAAACAATATACCTCCCGGTTTTATTTTTTCAATAGCTTTGGCATTTAGTCTTTTATAACCTTGCAATGCATTATGTAAAACATTTTGATGTTTTGCAAAAGCAGGAGGATCAAGAATAATAAGATCGTATTTATTATCAATATCATTTAAAAATTCGAATGCATCTACAGCAAAAGCTTGATGGCGACTTGTATCTTCAAAGTTTAATGCTATATTTTCATTGGTTAGATCAATAGCTTTTTTTGAACTATCTACGGAATGAACTGATTTAGCCCCACCACGCATAGCATAAACAGAAAACCCTCCGGTATATCCAAATACATTAAGTACCGATTTATCTTTCGAATAATCGGCTAATAATTTCCTATTATCGCGCTGATCGATAAAAAAACCTGTTTTCTGTCCTTCTTCCCAGCTTACTTTAAATCTATTACCATATTCTAATACTATATTTTCACTGGAATCTCCATAAACATAACCATTCTCGGCTTTTATTTCTGATTTAAAAGGTATTGTCGCCTCACTTTTATCATAAACAGCAGTTAATCTATCTCCATAAATTTCTTTTAATGCATCAATAATATGTTCTTTATTAAGATACATTCCTATTGAGTGCATTTGTAAAACTGCAGTTCCACTATAAAAATCGATAATTAAACCTGGCAAGCCATCTCCCTCTGCATGAACTAAACGATATACATTATTTTGTTCATTTTCGGCTAAACCAAACTCTTTTCGTAATTTATAAGCACTACTAATTTTATTTCTCCAAAAGTCTTTATCAATATTAGTTTCTTCAAATGATAATATACGAATAGCAATTGATCCAATCTGGTAATGACCTAATGCCAGAAACTCATCTTTATTATCAAATACTTCAACTAAATCACCCTCATTAACATGTCCATAAATCTTTTTTATAGCACCAGAAAAAATCCATGGATGATATCGTCTCACTGACTGATCTTTACCTGATTTTAAAACTACTTTTGGATAATCCATCTTTCTTTATAATTACAATTTGTTATTTAACTTTTTATACACTTCTAAGCATGCCCAAGCATCTGTTGCTGCATAAACTTGCTGCGCTTCCGTTAGTTCTTCTCTCTCCCAATTGGTAACTTGCTGAGACTTTGAAATTCTTTTTCCTAACACAATAGCTGTAATTTTCTTTAAACTACGAGCTTCAATCCCATAATCCCCAACAATATCCTGCAAATCAATAAAGCTACTTGGCTCAAAATTATTCACATCTTTTAATATCTTAATATCATCTTTAATAGCTAAACCAATTTTTTTTACTTCTTTATCTCCAAGTATTTCTTTTATCTCTTCAGGTAGTCCAATCTTATTTATTCTAATTAAAAATGCCTGACTATGCGATGTTATTTGCAATAATGACACAGGGTTTATAATTCCTTTCTTAAATGAAGGCCTTGTTTCGGTATCAAAACCCAGTATTTTCTGTTCTTTAATTAAAGGTAAGTAATCATCTAATTTTTCAAAAGTATCAATTAAAAATATTCCACCACTAAACTGTGATAATGGTAATTCATTGACCTCATCATTTGTTAAATTTTCTGCAAACATTTACTCCTCTTCCTTTCTTAAATCGTCTTGTCGTTTCGTTATAATCCAGTTCGATGTATCGCGCTCATAATCTGATTTCTTATCATCCTCCTCTTCTTCATCCAAATTATCACCACTAAAAAATACTTGATGAATTGCTTTTAATGCATTTAAAAGTATTTGTCCCCAAAATTCCTCAAAATTCATTTGACACTCCCAAAGAGCATCATTCATTATTTCTTCAGTTCCTATATTATATAACTGAATAAAATTTTTTAAATCTTGATATATATCGGCAAAATTATCAGAGATTGAAGCTGTACTTTGCTCAACCTGTTCGTGAGTTAAAGGATCGAATACTTCTCTGTATTCATCATGAAATCCAAGTTTATGTTTTACCGTATTATGAATAAAATCCCAATCTTCTTCAGTTATAAACTTTTCATTTTCATCTTCAGAAACCGTTTCCAACTTTGGTAATAAAGAAGCTTTTAAATATAACAATGATAGTATTTTTCTTGCTTTATCTAAAAAATCTTTCTTTGAAAAACGCATCGTATTTTCAACAAAAGCACAGTATTCTCCCACAACTGTAATAAATTCGGTTACATTGCCCGAATAAATAATATTATTATCAAAGTTCTCTTCCATCCTACGTCCTTAAAATTACTGCGCAAAGTTATAAAAGATATTTTATTTAAATCCGATTAGATGAATCTAATATTTAATCGGTAAAAATCCTATTTATATCTAAAGACTTATTCTTAAAGAGAAATTATTTTTTGTTAAGATAACTCCAGAACTCTACTAAATATTGATTTCTATTCTTCGTTATTAAGATTGAATTCGTCTTGAAAATACATTGGTTAATCTATTTGATTACATACAAAAGGCATACTAAACTATTTTTGTATCATGTTAAGTTCTTTAATATTTAGGGTTTATTAGTATAATGTAAAGAATATTAAACTAATTATTTTAATTAAAGTATAGAGAACGGGCGAACTAAAGCTGATAGCTTATCAGATCGAAAGTTTCATATGCCCAATCAATTATCCGGTGAATTTCAGCAATAAATGGATTGTCCGTTCTCAATTTTATAAAGAAAATCTTATGCGAGATGCTTTTTGGTTGATATCTCGTTAACATAGCTTTAAAATTAGTAAAGCTATGTACTTTGAGTAATCATAGGTTAGTTGTGTTAAGAGGAGAGCTGGTTACTCTCCTCTTCTTTATCTGGTAAAAACCCATTCTTTTTCTGTTGATAAATCCTCATTATATAAATATCCTCCTGAATCAAAAGCTTTAATATCATCAGGATTTTCAATTTTGTTTTGAATAATAAATCTACTCATCAATCCACGAGCTGTTTTAGCATATACTGTAATAACTTTAAAACCATTTCCAGATGATTCTCTAAAAACAGGAGTTATAATATCACCTTCAATTAGTTTTGATTTAACTGCTTTATAGTATTCGTTAGAAGCCAGATTAATAAGTACCTTATGTTTATGATTTACTAATTCCTTGTTAATAATTTCAGTAATTTTTGTTCCCCAGAACTCGTATAGATTCTTTCCTTTGGGGTTTTGTAATGCAGTTCCCATTTCTAATCTATAAGCTTGCATTAAATCTAATGGACGTAATACTCCATATAAGCCAGAGAGAATTCTTAAGTTTTCTTGTGCAAAACTTAAATCATCCTCGCTTAATGATTTTGCATCAAGACCAACATAAACCTGTCCATTGAAAGCCTTTATTGCATGTTTAGAATTATCTGGAGTAAATGGTAACCTCCATGATAAATTTCTTTCAAAATTAAGGGTAGCGATATCTGAATTCACTTTCATTAGAGTAGCAATATCGGTCGGGTTTAATTTTCTTAATTCATCAATTAACACCTTAGCATCATCTAAAAAATAAGGTATAGAATATTTTTGTGCCTGAACAATACTTTTGACATCTATTTTTTTTGCTGGTGATATAATTGTAATCATCTCTGAAATATTTATTTATCTGGATTAAAACATAAAGTTATTAAATATGTTCAAATAAATTAACTTAGATTACTCCAATTTTACCTTAATAAATTTATACATGTACTGTTCTTCGTTATTTTCTAATACTAACCATAAATTCGATTTATCCATTTTCTCAATTACATACTCATTGATAACTCCTGAAAAAGCAATAAATAATTCACTATCATTATTAACCAAACTCCAAGTAGCATGAACGATATTTTGATCTTGAGGCACACTTATCTGAAGGGTTTCATCATAAAAAAAGGTATAAATACTACTCTTAGAATAAACAGCTTCTTGATAATACACTTCTCCGTTTAAAGTTATTTCATTAAGCATCCAGCTATTCATCAGTAAATCCTTTTTTGACACCTCATTATCATTGCAAGAGAAAATACAAAAGATTGCAATAATTAATAAGAAACTTAATTTTTTCATTTTTTTTCGTTTTATTTTATAATGAAGATTACCAGCTTTTGGATGCGTTAAATAAAAAAAGCGGTGTTATACACACCGCCACGTCTTTGAAAATTACTGCATTACACAGTATCGTTATTTAGGTTAGGGTATTGAAACAAAACAAATTCTAATTGATGCTACGTATTGTAGATGTCAACAATTAAAAAATGGTTGCGTCGAAAATTATTTTTTTATTAAAAAATAAAAAAGACCTTAATTAAAGGTCTTTTTATATTATCCTTATTCATTAATAAAAATTAAATAATACTCTTTTGATCCTCCGTATATTTTAATTTGAAATAAAGAACAACTGATATAATTGCATAGAGAGGATACACAATTGCAGATGTTAATGAATTTAATATTACTGCCCATATTCCGAGATCATACATCTGTATATTTAATGCTTCAATAAAATTTCCTGTTTCTCTAAAATTATCAAAAAACATAATTAAAAAAGGAATAGCTATCAATGCGCTTAAAATAATGGATATTAATATCATGATTAAAACAAATAAAACAACAGCTCCAAGTGATGCCCAAAAATCTTTATGTGTTAATGAAAATGTTCTTCCAACTGCTTCAAGTGCATTTTTATCTTCAGCAACAACAATAGTACCCCCTGGAATGAGAACAGTTCCCAGATAAATCAAGGCAAAAAAGAACCCAATAATTAAAGCAAAAATACCAATAAATACTCCTGCAATAATGATTAAGGTTGCTAATATTAAAAAGAAAATCATATGAATAGAATACTTTTTAACTGATTCAATAAAAATCTCACCAACTGGTTTAGTAGGTTCTAAATCATTATTAATTAAATAACTTACTAAAAACGCATTTAATATTCCATAAACCACTACAGATAATGCAGAAACAATACTTATTTTTCCCATTAACTGTGAATAAATACTCCATACATGATCCGGATCTGACAACAATTGTTCATATAATTCCCAGAACCCCATTTGGTATAGGGCAATCTGAATTAAAAAAACAGCAATAAAACTAAATGTAAATAGTATTAAAAATTTCTTGGTGTAAAGATTAAAAATATTAGATAAGACAGAATCTACTTCCATCTTTTTATACAAACTATGTTGTTTTATATCCATCATGATTTTATTTTTTTATACAGCGCTAATTTAGTTAATAAAATGCGTTTCGCACATTATAAAACCGGTAGAATTTTATATTTTTCACCCTAAGTGCCAGTAAAAAAGTCTGTAAATCTTTACTACTAATTTCTTTTTTATTAACTTAACCATCATTTTTTAATTTTAAACTCTTAAAAATGGACAAAAGCTTAAAGAGAAAATCAATCTACAAATTACTGTTTATAAAAGTTACAGTTATTGTTCTTTTATTAAATATTATTTTAGCAATAATTACAATTCAAGATACCATTAATATCCAAATAAAAAGTGAAAATGACCTTCGTGAGAAAATCAGAAATGAAATTATTGGTATTAGTGATTTTCAAACCTCAGCGCTAAAAACTTTTGAAAAATCATTTTATGATATTCAGAAAATAGCTTTAGAAGAACTTACCAATAAAGAGAATGTTGATTTACGATCTGAAAATTTAAATAAACAACTTAAATCTCTGGGCTTAGACTCAACCTTTCATGATTTATATATTATTGAAGATAATACTGTTGTAAACACTACATACACAACAGATTGGGGATTAGATTTTTCTGCCTTTGGTGATGAAAAAATTAATCACTTAAACAGAATCTTAAAGTCTAAGGCATTTTTTGCAGAAAGATTCCAGTTTGAAACAACAACCAAAAGATTAAAATCATATTCTTACAGAGCATCGAAAGATGGACACTTTTTAATTGAAATTGGCAGTTATTCTGAGGTAGCAGATAAAATCATGGAAATGTTTATCAATCGATTAAAACAAATTACAGCTGAAAATGAGAAAATTGTATCGGTTAACTATTGGTTTGGAAATACAGAATATCAGTTCCCTTTAATTGATGAAGCTATCAACAGGTATGTTCCCGATAGTTTAATCTTGAATTCTTTTGCTCAAAAGGCTGATCAGTATTCAGAATTTAGCATCAAAGATCAAAAGCTAGCAGCAGAATTTATGTATATTGAACAAGATCCAACAACAAGATTGCCAGATTTTGCATTATCAATTATCTCAGATATTACCGATAAAAATGATCCTATTTTAAAAATTGTTAAACGACAAGCTTTATTTGCAGTTAGTTTCTTATTATTAATTATAGGTGCTATATTTATTGCTATTCGATCTTTGAAAAAACATCAATAAAAAAGGGATCTAAATAGATCCCTTTTTTATATTTCATTATAATAATTTATTAACTCAATGACTTTTTTCTCAGTCATAAAAATTATTACCTTATCATTTAAATAATCAACTGCCTCCGCTTTATCTGAAAAATATTCTTCTAAAAAGTCTTTTGATTTTTCAAGTTCTTTTGCTGGTTCATTACCTTTTTTTAGAAAAAGAATTTCATTAATTGAAGTTGATTCATTAGCACCATATCCCTCTATATCTCTACTTGTTTGAGTAAATTTAACACTGCGCCTTAATAACAATTTACAATCACCATCGGTTACTAACTCAAAATAACCTTCATTAACTACACCACTATTATCATAGTATAAAGAATGAATAAACTTTCTTCTACCAATACTTAAAACGTTAATAGTTTCTGGATCTACTAAGGACCTTAATTCAATTTGATCAGAGTATATATTATATCTATATGTATATCCATTCACAGAAGCTGAATCCTTAGTAAACATCACGCCACCTTTCCATTCATCTTCAAGGAAATAATTTAATTTATTCGTTCCTGTTCTACCTTGAGTATAATTATTTAATTTTGTTTTATTCTGTACGTCTCTTGCTACATCAACAGAACTACCTTGTCCAGTAATACTATACTGACTAAAAAGCATGTTAATACTAAATACTAATGCTATTGTTAAAATTATTTTTTTCATCATAAATTTTTTTGTGGTCTACAAAACTAATTTTTTATCGATAAACAGAAAACTTTTTTAAGTATTTTTACATTAAAGACTCGATTAAATGAAGAAAGTTTAATTCTTGCTCAAGACTATTTATATTTTGCATCAATTTTAAACTAATATGAATTTAATATTTCATAAAAATATTCAATACTATAAATTTTGCCTTTACGGCTTTTTTAAAAATCTTCGATTTTTTGAACCGTTTTTAATTTTATTCTTTTTAGAAAAAAATATATCGTTTTTTCAGATTGGTGTCTTATACTCGCTTAGAGAAATCTTTGTAAATATCTTTGAAATCCCTTCGGGCATTATTGCTGATAGTTTTGGAAGAAAGAAATCGCTAATTTTATCTTTTGTCTTCTATATAATTTCTTTTATTGTTTTTTATTTCTCGAACTCATTTATCTTGTTCTTACCTGCAATAATCTGCTATGCCATGGGTGATGCATTCAGGACAGGCACCCATAAAGCCATGATATTTGATTATTTAAGAATGAATAACTGGGACAATCAAAGGGTAAACTATTATGGTAATACAAGATCATGGTCTCAATTCGGCTCTTCTGTCTCTTCTATAATTGCTGCATTGATAGTATTTTATTCTGGAAGCTATCAGTCAATTTTTATCTTTTCAACATTCCCATATTTTATAGATTTAATTATAATATCAACATACCCAAAAGAATTGGATGGAATAAATAAAAAGCAGGAAAATGAAAGCATAAAAAAAAGACTACGTCAAATCATAGATAACTACTTCCTTTCTCTCAAAAACAAGCAAATATTAAAAGCTATTACTAATCTTTCTTTACATAGTGGATTTCATAGATCAGTTAAGGATTATTTACAAGCTGTAATCCAAACATTTGCAATAGGCATTCCTATATTATACTCTTTTACTAGTAAACAAAAATCTTCAGTATTAATTGGATTAATATATTTTTTAATCTACATTTTAACATCAGTAGCATCTAGAAATGCAGGGAAACTAAAAAATAAGCTTAATTCTATTGAGAAAGCATTAAATCTAACAATGATGATTGGTTTCTTTTTTGCATTTATTAGTGGTATCGTTTTTCATTATGGATTCTATCTTGTTTCAATAATCTTTTTTGTCCTCATTTTTTTGATAGAAAATATTCGCAATCCTATTGGTGTTGCTTATGTAAGCGAACTGTTTGATGATAAGATTTTAGCAACTGCTCTTTCTACTAATTCTCAAGCTAAAAGCCTGTTTGCTGCAATAATTGCTCCTTTATTAGGATTATTAATTGATAAAATAGGAATTGGATTCAGCTTATCTAGCTTAGCAATAGTAATAGTCATTTTAACTCCTCTATTCTGGGCTAAAAGTAAGAATAAAAGCAAATCCTAAGATTAATAAGGAAACCTTGCTAAAGGAGCTATATCCTGACTTGCAAATTCTTTGTTTAAGTATTTATAATAACCTGTTATGGCAATCATAGCTGCATTATCTGTAGTAAATTTAAACTCTGGAATAAATGTTGTCCATCTATATTTTTCGGCTCTTCCTAATAAAGCATTTCTTAATCCTGAATTGGCAGAAACGCCACCAGCAACAGCTATCTGCTTAATCCCAGTTTGCTTGACTGCCAATTCTAGTTTTTGCATAAGAATATCAATAATGGTATTCTGAATACTTGCGCAAAGATCAAACATGTTTTCTTTTATAAAATCAGGATTCTCCTTCACATGATCGCGAATAAAATATAAAAATGAAGTTTTTAACCCACTAAAGCTATAATCCAAATTCTTAATTCTCGGTTTACTAAATGTAAATGCATGCTTATTTCCTTGTTGAGCATTTTTATCTACAACTGGTCCTCCCGGATATGGTAATCCTATAACCTTAGCACATTTATCAAATGCTTCACCCGCAGCATCATCAATTGTATTGCCTAAAACTTCCATCTGTAAATGTTTAGTCACCTTTACAATCTGCGTATGTCCTCCTGAAACCAGTAAACATAAGAATGGAAATTCGGGCATTGTATTCTCTTTTTCAAGTTGTTTAATAAAATGCACCAATATATGTGCTTGCAAATGGTTAACCTCAACCAAAGGAATATCCATGGCCATGGAAAAAGATTTCGCAAAAGATGTTCCTACAAGCAATGATCCTAAAAGTCCAGGTCCTCTTGTAAAAGCAACAGCGCTAACATCATCTTTGCCAACATTAGCAAGTTTTAAAGCCTGATCAACCACAGGTATAATATTCTGCTGATGAGCTCTTGATGCTAACTCTGGAACAACGCCTCCATAAGCTTTATGAACATCCTGATTAGCTATTACATTTGATAATAAAAATCCGTCCTTTATTATTGCTGCAGAAGTATCATCACATGATGATTCTATCCCAAGTATCGTAATGCTCATTTATTGCTTAGAATTTGAGTTATTTATAATTTTTTTTGCTTTTTTTGCGTTAGGATTTCAAAGGGCAAAAGTATTAAAAAATTATATAAAATATCAGTCATTTTTTTGTTGGTAATAATCATAATACCAACTTCTGCTTTTTTTATCCTACAAAGCAATAGGGTTCAAACGTTTTTAACGCAAGAAATTGCAAAAGAACTATCTAAGAAACTAAATGCTCGCTTTGAAGTTGAATCTGTTAATTTTAGATTTTTTAATAAAATTGTATTAAAGAATGCATATATCGAAGATCAGCTGAAAGATACTATGTTCTTCTCTAAGAAAGTTATTTGCAACCTAAAAAAAATAGATAGACAAAATAAAGATATATTTATCAGTAATGTTAATCTTGTCGATGCTAAAGTTTATATAAACAAATTTGACACATTACAACCTATCAATTTCAGATTATCTAAAATAGATACTGCACAACTTAAAGTAGATTCTTCTAATACAAAAAAGGGAGAATGGAATATTACCTTACAAAATATTGAAATGCACGAATCTGTATTTTGGTATAAATCTGTTCGAAAAAGAGAAAAAGAAAAAGGAATAATAAATTTTAATGATTTAGTCTGCTTTATTGAAGATTTAGAGGTAAAAGACTTAACAATTAAGAATGGAGTAGTTGACTTTTATACAAAAAAACTAAAGTTTAAAGAAAAAACAGGTTTTGTTGCTTACAATGTAAAATTTAATATGAGTATAGGTAAGCAGCATATGATTTTTAAGAATGTTAAAATTCGAACTCCTTACTCATATATTGTTTCCGACTCCTTAGTTTTCAGGCACAATGATTATGATGAATATCAAAAATTTGCTAAAAATATTTATTTAGACTTTACATTTCAGGAATCAAATGTAAGTTTCAAAGATATTGGATGCTTCTCTTCAATATTTAAAGGAATAAATGAGAATACAGGTATATCGGGAAGGGTTTACAGTAAATTGAGTACTTTCAAAGGTAAAAATCTTAAATTTCATATTGGAGAACAAACAGAGTTAATTACCGATTTTAATTTAAATGGTTTACCAAACCATAAGGAAATGTTCATTTATGTTGATTTTAAAAAATTAACGACCTGGGCGAAAGATTTTGAAATTATAAATAGTTTCTCAAGAGGAAATAAGAATCTCATAATACCTGAAAGTTTTAATCAATTAGGCATTATTAATTACAAAGGTAATTTTGCAGGATTTTATAATGACTTTGTTACCTACGGGAAACTTACATCAAATCTTGGAAATATTTCTACTGACCTTTCTTTAAGACCTGATACTTCAGGGTTGCTTGCTTTTAGTGGAAATGTAAGCACATCTAATTTTAATCTTGGCGAGTTAATTAAAGGGACTGATCGGATTGGTAAAATAAGTATGAATGCAAAAATAAATGGATTTACAAAAAATAAAACTGTAAATGCTAAAACGGAAGGTACAGTTAAAAGTATAGAAATAAACAACTATAATTATCAAAATATACAAATTGATGGTTTTTTAACAGAAAACACTTACGACGGATTTTTAAGTATTTCCGACCCAAATATAGAATTCAGTTTTAGAGGAGGTGTAGATTTTGCAAAAGAAATTCCTGAATTTAACTTTATGGCATCTGTTCCTCAATCAAATTTATATGGACTCAACATTGATAAAAATGATACAACTGCTAGTCTTAGCTTTGATGTTGAAGCTAAATTTGAAGGAATAGATATTGACAATGCAATTGGAGAAATTAATTTCACAAATACGAAACTCATTAAACTTAATACTGAAATGCCTTTTGATACTTTAAGGTTAATTTCAGAAGAGTTTGCCGATACTCATAGGATTGAGTTAAAGTCTGATTACATTGATGGTTTACTAATTGGAACATACAAATCAAGCACCTTAATACAATCTATTAAAAATCTATATTATAATTATTTACCTGCCTTAGTTAAAACTCCAAACGATACATTATTTATTAGTTTTGATAATAGTTTCAAACTTGATATAGACCTAAAGAAAACAAACATAATTAGTAGATTCTTTATCCCAAATGTTCGCTTTGCAGATAATTCTACTTTTAAATTAAATTATAATGCCCAACAAAAAAGATTTCAAACAAAAGCATTTTCAAACGAATTTGTTTTTAATAATCATAACTTTAAGAATCTTTCTTTAAATACATTCTCTAACGACAGTATTTTCACCACACTAACTCAATGTAACAGCTTGTTCTTAAATAATTACTTTGAGCTTGAAAATTTTAAAACAACTACACTAACTCATCAAAATAAAGTCGATATAAAAATAGATTGGAATAATATTGATACTGTTGATTATGAAGGAAAAATCCTTGCGACTACTTTAATAAGTCAAAAAGAGCCTTTTGATGATCCATCTTTTAAAATTAAGATTCTTCCTTCTCATGTTATTGTTAAAGATTCTCTTTGGTTTATTAATAAATCTGAAGTACAAATAGATACTACTTCTTTATCATTTAAAGATTTTAAGATTAATCATGGGAATCAACATTTTATAATTAATGGTAAAGTCTCTGAAAATCCTGATGATACATTATTCTTTGATATAAAGAACTTAAATCTTGCACACCTTAATGTTATTACTAAAAATAATAAGCTTGAATTTGGAGGAACCATAGAGGGTAAAGCTAATTTTTCAAGGATCTTTAATAATCCTTTATTTACAGCAGATATAGAAGTTGATAATTTAGTTTTAAACAGTGAAGAGTTTGGGTATACTCAAATATATAGTCGATGGATTGAACAAACAAAAGCAATACAAGTAGAAGCTTTTACTCAAATTAATGATAAGAGAACGGTAAATGTATCTGGCAACTATTATCCTGATCATAAATCCATCATGTTTAATATTATTCTTGATAAACTCGGGCTTAATGTTTTAAATCCATACCTCAATGGATTTGCATCAGATATTACAGGAGTCAGTGATGGTTCAGTTATAGTAACAGGAACTTTAAATCAACCACAGTTTATTGGAAGTTTATATATGCAAGATGCTGCTATGACAATCGATTATATTAAAACAAGATATAACTTTACAACAGAAGTATTGGTTGAAGATAATTCATTAGTATTTAATAATGTAGAAGCAAAAGATATTTATAATAATATTGGTTTAACAAATGGATTTGTAAAATTTGGTGCAAAAAAAGCCATAGATTTTAACTTTAATATTGATGCTAATAACGTATTTTCTTTAAATACAACAGGTTTCGATAATCAATCTTTTTATGGAACTGCATTTATGACAGGCATCGTGAATATTGAAGGAAATAAAGAAAATACTTTTATTGATATATCAGCAAGAACTGAAAAAAACACAAAGGTTAACATCCCTTTAACCAGACTAGAAGATACCGATCAAACAAACTTTATTAGTTTTATTAATCAGGATTCTAAAGATGAAGTTACTCATAATGCTTATGAATATGATTACTCAGGTTTTGGTTTAAATTTCGATTTAGAAATTACACCCGATGCAGAAGCACTATTAATTTTTGATTCTAAAATAGGAGATGTTATTAGAGGTAGAGGTGAAGGAAATATTAAAATGGGTTTAAATGATAATACCGATTTTAATATGTATGGCGATTATACATTCGAAGAAGGAGATTATCTGTTTACACTCCAGAATGTTATTAATAAGAAATTTAAAATTGAAAGAGGTGGAAATATTACCTGGAATGGAAATCCTGCTGATGCAAATGTAGATCTTAAAGCTGCATATACAGTTAAAACATCTTTAAGTAGTTTGGTTGATTCAAGTACATCATATTATTCAAATGATGATTTTAAAAAGCGTATTCCTGTACAATGCCAGGTAAATCTTTCAAGCAGATTAATGAATCCTGATATTAGTTTTGATCTGAATTTACCAACTGCTGGTGAAGAATCAAAAACTTTGGTAAGATCAGCAACTGATACAGACGAGAAATTAAACAAGCAGTTTTTATCTCTTTTGGTTTTAAACTCTTTTATGAGAGACCAAAGTACTGAAAACTCTTTTGCAAGCTCAAGCACAACAGGTTTAGGAACAGTAACAACTAGTGAGTTGCTATCAAACCAGTTAAGTAATTGGTTGTCACAAATAAGCGATGAGTGGGATATTGGAGTCAATTATCGCCCTGGTGATGAAATATCAAAAGATCAGGTTGAAGTGGCATTATCTACTCAGCTACTCGATGATAGGGTAAGTATAAATGGTAATGTAGGGTATGGAGGTCAAACGGTCGACCAAGCCAGTAATATTGTAGGTGATTTTAACATTGATGTCAAATTAAATAAAAGTGGTAAGCTACGGTTAAAAGCTTTTAATGAATCAAACGATAAATTATTATACGAAGATACTCCATATACACAAGGAGTTGGTATCTTTTATCGAGAAGAATTTAATTCTATTTCAGATCTGCTCCGAAATTTTTGGCACAAAAATGGAAAGAAAAAAAGTAAAGAAAAATCAGAATAATGTTTTGTAACTTTGTAAGCAAATCAAAATAATTAATACAAATAAGCGTTTAAAAATCAGATTTAATACTAAAATACTATGAGTAATCTATTCATGCTCTTACAAATCAATTTAACAGATAGCATAAGCACTAATATTGAAGAAGCAACAGAATTAAAATTAAAATTCTGGGAATTAGCCATCAAAGGTGGATGGATCATGATTCCGATTTTTATTCTTTCTATAGTTGCTGTATATATATTTGTTGAAAGATATTTTGCGATCAATCGTGCTTCAAAAACAGATATTAATTTCATGAACAGAATTAAAGATTACATTCATGATGACAAAATTGATTCTGCTATAGCATTATGTCAATCAACCAACAGCCCTGTTGCTAGAATGATCGAAAAAGGATTACAACGTATCGGAAGACCTTTAAATGATATTAATGCTGCAATAGAAAATATTGGTAATCTTGAAATATCTAAATTAGAAAAAAGCCTTCCTGCTTTAGCTACTGTTGCAGGAGCTGCTCCGATGATAGGATTTCTGGGGACAGTTATGGGAATGATTCGTGCATTTTACGATATGTCCAACGCTGGAAATAACATTGATGTAAGCCTTCTTTCTAATGGTATTTATACTGCGATGGTTACAACAGTTGCAGGTTTAATGGTAGGTATTATTGGATACTTAGCCTATAATATTTTAGTTGCAAGAGTTGAAAAGGTTGTTTTCCAATTAGAGGCTAACACCTCTGAGTTTATGGATCTTCTTAACGAACCTGTTGAATAAATTTAGTTACTATGGCTTTAAAACGAAGAACTAAAGTTGATCCAAATTTCAGCATGTCGTCAATGACTGACATTGTATTTTTATTGCTGATATTTTTTATGGTAACTTCTACCTTAATTGCACCTAATGCACTTAAACTGCTTTTGCCAAAAAGTTCTCATCAAACCTCAGCAAACGCAATTACAACGATATCAATAACAGCAGACTTAAATTATTATGTTGAAACAACACAAGTTCCTTTAGAAGATATTGAAGGAATATTACAACATCGATTTATATCAGAAGGAATTGAAGAACCAACTATTTCGCTTCATTGTGATCAGAATATTCCAGTACATGCAATGGTGACTATAATGAATATTGCAAAAGACAATAAATGGAAATTAATATTAGCAACACAAGCAAAGTAAAATGAGTTTTATCCAAGAACATAAAAAAGGTATTATTGGAACTATAATTTTTCATGCATTTATAGGAGCTATTTTTATGATTTTTGGATACTCAACTCCTCTTCCATTGCCTGATGAAGAAGGAATATTAATAAACTTTGGTGATGCAGACGAGGGAGCAGGTCAGGTTGAGCCACGTTATTCTGAGTCGGTTCAACAACAAAATGTAGAAGAAAACCAGGAATCTGCACCTGAAACAAACGATTCTCCAAGTGAAAATGGAAATGTTACACAAGACTATGAAGAAGCTCCTGCTGTTGAAGAACAAGGTAAAAAAGAAAAAACAGAAGAGACCAAACCAGAAGTAAAACCAGAGCCGGTTAAAGAAGAAAAAAAGGAAGTTAAAGAAGAAAGAAAAATTAATCAACAGGCACTATTCCCAGGTAGAAACAGAAACGACAATAGTAGTACAAGCGAAGGTGAATCACAAGGGAATAGTAACCAAGGATCTACAACAGGTTCTGTTGATTCTAAAAATCATGTAGGTGGAAATAGTATGGGTACTAATGGAACTAGTTTTAGTCTTGCCGGAAGAAACCCAGAATCTTTACCTAAGCCAGAATACAATTATCAAATTGAAGGAAAAGTAGTTGTTGAAATTACTGTTGATAAATATGGTAATGTAACGAATGCTGTTGCAGGAGTAAAAGGAAGTACTACTCTCGATGCAAATTTATTAACTGCAGCTAAAAAGGCAGCATTAAGAGCTAAATTTGATAAAAAACCTGATGCGCCAGCTTATCAAAAAGGAACAATCACTTATTTCTTTAAGCTACAATAGATTTAATTAATTCAAATCCTCCCAAAAGTTTAATTGCAGAAACAAATACTGCGATCATTAAAATATAACGAACAAATTTAGGCCCCCAGCTAACAGTAGCCTTTGCTCCTACAAATGCTCCCAACATATTTCCAATTGCTAAAATCAAACCTAATTTATAATCAACCTGATTATTAATCATAAAAATAACTAAAGCTATTGGAGTATAAAGCAGTACAATAAATACCTTTAATGCATTTGCCCTGACTAAATCTAAACCAGCTCCTAATACCAAACCAGCTAAAAGAAAGAACCCAACACCAGCTTGAATAAATCCTCCATATGCTCCAATGAAAAAGAAAATTATCATTTGCAAAATTCCAGGTTTTGCATTAACCTCTCCTACTCTACCTTTAATCCACTTATCTGGTTTATAAATAATGATAAAAAACATGAAAACAAGGACTCCCCCAATTACCTTTCTCATAATTTCTTCATTTAGATTTATCGCTATCTGAGCACCAATTAATGAACCAATTACTGCTGGTACTCCAAGCCATATACCATGTTTAAAGTCAAGTACCTTTTGCTTTTTAAAACTTGTTACACCAACAACATTTTGAAGTAGAATTGCTATTCGATTTGTACCATTGGCAACATTGGCCGGTAATCCTAAAAACATTAATAAGGGTAATGTTAAAAGTGAGCCACTACCTGCAAGTGTGTTAATAAATCCTGCTATAAAACCTACACCAATAACAGCTAAAATTAGGTACCATTCCATATATTCAATGTTTAGTTTTTGTAAATATAGAGGTAAAATATGAGTATAAAAAAAGCTGTCTTGTTATAAGACAGCTTTAGTTTTTAAGATTGTATATTTTAATAAGCAAATAATGGATATTTACTCATCATTTCTTTAATATTATTACCAACTGTGTTAATTACAGCCTCATCTTCAATATTACTAATCACCTGATCAACAAAATCAACAACGGTAGGAATCTTATCATCTTTTAATCCACGAGTTGTAATAGCTGAAGTTCCTACTCTAAATCCAGAAGTCTGGAATGGAGAACGAGAATCGAATGGAACCATATTTTTATTAATCGTAATATGAGCTTTAACTAAAGTGTTCTCTACAACTTTACCAGTAATTTCAGGGAATTTAGTTCTTAAATCAATTAACATTGAATGATTATCTGTACCACCTGAAATAACTTTATACCCTTTCTTAATAAACTCATCTGCCATTACAGCAGCATTCTTTTTAACCTGAGCTTGATATTCCTTAAATTCTGGAGCTAATGCTTCACCAAAAGCAACTGCTTTAGCAGCAATAACATGCTCTAGTGGTCCTCCTTGTGATCCTGGGAATACTCCTGAATCAAATAAAGAAGACATTTTTCTTATAACTCCTTTAGGAGTAGTTTTTCCAAAAGGATTATCAAAATCTTTACCCATTAAAATAATACCACCTCTTGGGCCGCGTAAAGTCTTATGTGTTGTAGATGTAACAACATGAGCATATTCTAATGGATTATTTAATAAACCAGCAGCAATTAAACCTGCAGGGTGTGCCATATCAATCATTAATATTGCTCCTACTTTATCCGCGATTTCTCTCATTCGTTTATAATCCCACTCACGAGAATAAGCTGAAGCTCCACCAACAATCATTTTTGGTTTTTCTTTTAGAGCAACCTCTTCCATCATATCGTAATCAACCATTCCTGTTTCTTCTTTTACTCCATATGAAACAGCACGGTATAATATACCTGAAAGATTTACAGGAGAACCATGTGATAAATGTCCACCATGAGCCAAATCTAAACCTAAGAATGTATCACCAGGATTTAAGATGGTCATAAAAACAGCTGCATTTGCCTGAGCTCCAGAGTGAGGTTGTACATTAACCCATTCTGCATTGTACAGTTGCTTTAATCTTTCACGAGCTAAATCTTCTGATTGATCCACTACTTCACAACCACCATAATATCTCTTTCCAGGATATCCTTCTGCATACTTATTAGTCATTACAGAACCCATTGCTTCTAAAACTTGCTCACTTACAAAATTCTCCGATGCAATAAGCTCAATACCATTAATTTGTCTTTCTTTTTCTTTCTGAATTAAATCAAATATTTGGGTATCTCTATTCATGATTATAATTTTTAAATTATTCCAAAATAATTCCCCAAAATTAGAGAATTAAACAATGAATAAAAAATTAATTTGAGTTTGATTAAACGATTTATATATGCTAGAAAACTCTTTTTTAATTTCTAATAACCAAATAACTCTCAACTTTTCTAACCATACTTTTTAAATCGAAAGGCTTTGCAATAAAATCGTCACAACCTGATTCGAAACAATCCACAACACCTTGAGAATGTGCACAGGCTGTAACTGCAATAATGGGGACTGAAGGATTAATTCCTTTTATTCGTTGTGTAGCTTCATATCCATTCACTTTAGGTAGTCTTATATCCATTAATACTAAATCAAAAGCATACCTATCTGCTCTAAACTTATTAATCGCCTCTTCTCCATCAATTGCTCGTACAATATTTATAGGATAAGCTAAAAATACTTCCTCTAATAGCATAAAAGAAATATCATCATCTTCAACAATCAGAACTTTAAAGTTAAATTTTAGATCATTTAAGATATCATCTTTAAATACCGAACTACCTATATTCATATCCCATTTTTAAAGATCAAGCAATTTTAATTCATTTCACTCTAATTTCCAATTATTTAGCATATTTTTTTTTGACGAACGAATCTTTTTTATCAACAAAAGAAACTTTTTGTTTGACAAACGAATCGTTTCATAATTAAAATCTTGAAATCATATAAAAAAATTTTATATTTTTAGAAATCATTAAATATTAACCCATAAAATTTATTTAAAAATGGAAGAACAAAATGTACAAACAACTCAAAGACCGGTATTTTTAACTGTATTATGTATCTTAACATATATTGGTAGTGGTCTTGGATTATTATTTGGATTAATTGGATTAGTAGCAGCAGGTGCAATTGAATCTTTTGCGTCTTACTTACCAATACCTGGTGTTGATTCTGGGATTTTTAAGGCTATTATTTCATTAATTTTGATTGCTGGATCACTTTTTGGAGCAATCCAAATGTGGAAATTAAAGAAATTAGGTTTCTACATTTATGCTGCTGCTAATGTAATTTTACTAATTATGAGTTTTGGAATTATGAGCCTTATTTTTACTGCTCTATTTATTGTCCTTTATGGATTGAACCTAAAACACATGGAGTAAGAAAAAATAAAAAAGCCGCTTAAGCGGCTTTTTTTTGTGACTCCTATATACTTTATAATTAATCTTCTTCTAAGTCTTTTGCAGCTTTTTCAAGCTCTTTTGCGGCTTCTTCAGCAGCTTCCTGATATTGTTCAAATACTTTATCAATATCTCTTGAGTATTTATTTACAGTTGATCTTGTTCCTAATCCAATAAGGAAAAACAATATTAGCAAACCACCCAATACATAGGAAACAATTTTGGCCGTTTTATCTTCTCCCTTTAACACAACCGTAACAGCAATATACAATAAATACAAAGCATATAAATTAATTGCTAAACTAATTAATGAACTTAGTATATGAACACCACCTAAAAACCCAAAAAAAGCTCCTATTGGCATCACTACCATAACTGCAGCAGCAATATGCATGCATGGCTCAAACTCTGACTTCCCTTTACTAATTGATGAAATAATTAAAATAATTACTGCCATAATAAATACGCCAATAATTGCTCCTACTACAGACCAAATAAAAGCAAGAAAACCAACTGCACCACCAAATAATCCTGCAGCGCCTGTTAAGTTTAGAATACTCCATAGCAATGCAAAAACACCAGCAACAGCTCCGTATATTAAAGCTTTAAGAATAGGTTCTCCTAATCCTCCAGAGGTTTCCATATTAGAAAAATATTCTTTAGGAGATAATAGTACCTTTTTTGAATCTTCTACAAATTTGTTGAAATTAAAACCTTGATTGCTCATAATATTTAATTGTTATATGATTAATTATTAAAATAAATATTGTTGTTTATATAATTCAACATCTTAAAACAATATAAATCTACTAAAATTTGTATTGTTAAAAAAGTACTATCATAAAATAAAAAGCCGCTTAATATAAACTTAAGCGGCTTTTTATTCTATTTTATTTTAAATTTTAATGATGATGATCATGATGTGCACATGACTCTCCAGAGTCTTTTAGCTCTCCATTCAAATACTTTTCTACTAAAGAATCTACATTACCTTCACATCCTCGAATTACATCTAGACCAAAAGCATTTAACTTGCTTAAAGCTCCGCCTCCCATATTACCAGCTAACATAATTTTTACCCCTTTCTGTTGTAAAATACCTGCAATATTCGATTTACATCCACATCCTTGCGGTGATTCAATAGTTTCTTTTTCGATAACTTTATTATCTTCTATCGTAAAAATGGTGTAATATTCACAATGCCCAAAGTGAGCATCAACTGTATTTTCTCTTGTTGGAACTGCTATCTTCATATTTTATTCATTAAAAATTTCAGCAAAACTAAATTATTCATCCGAAATTTCAAGTAAAAGATTGCGATAAGCAGTAAAAAGTTTTGATTTAGAAACCATTCCAATATATTTAGCTTTATCAATCACTGGAAGATTCCATGCACCAGTCGTTTCAAACTTTTCAATAACATCCTTCATAGTATCTTTATAACCAATATAAGCTGGAGGCAATATCATTAAGTTACTAACCATAGTATTATCGTACATTTCTCTATCAAACATTATTTCTCTGATATTATCCATTAAAATTATTCCAATTAAGATTCCATCATCGTCTGTAACAGGAAAAATATTTCGTTTTGATTTAGATACAATTTTAACTAAATCATTTAACGTAGAATCAACATGAACTGTAGTAAAATCATTCTCAATCACTGATTTAAGTTTCATAAACGTTAAAACTGCTTTATCCTTATGATGAGTAATTAGTTCTCCTCTTTTGGCCAATTGTATTGTAAATATAGAATTTGGCTCAAAAAATTTTACAGTAACAAATGATATGGTTGTTACCAACATTAAGGGAACGATTAATTCATACCCTTGTGTTGTTTCCGCTATAAGAAAAATACTTGTTAACGGAGCATGTAAAACTCCACTGAGCACACCTGCCATTCCGACTAAGGCAAAGTTACTTTCTGAAATATTCAATCCAAGTAAATTTAAACTATGGGAAAAGAGCATTCCTGTAATAGCACCTGTAAATAATGAAGGTGCAATGATACCTCCTACTCCACCACTTGTTATGGTTACAGATGTCGCAAAAGCTTTTAATAACAATAAGGAAATAAAGAAGAAGTAGAAAAACCAATGGTAATTAGCTAAGTGAAAACTTATGTTCGATTCCATTACTGTTGAGAAATCTTCAGCAAAAATAGCCTTAATAATCTGGTATCCTTCTCCATAAAGTGGGGGAAATAAAAAGATGACAAGACCTAATATTAAACCTCCAATAAATAATCTTCTTACATCTGATAACTTATTTGCTATAGCTTCAACCTTGAAAAATACTTTCGAAAAATAAACTGAAACCAATCCTGTAAGAATTCCTAATAAGACATAATAAATGGTATGATGAACTTCATAAGAGTCTTTTAATATAAATTCAAATAAAATTTCGTCTTGAAAAAATACATTTGTAACAATTGCACCACTTACAGAAGCAATTAATAAAGGAATTAAATTAAAACGAGTTAAGTCGATTAATAAAACTTCTATGGCAAACACAATAGCAGCCAATGGTGTATGAAAAATGGCAGATATAGCCCCTGCTGCACCACAGGCAAGCAATAAGGTTACTTCTTTATAACTCAATTTTAATAACTTCCCAACATTTGATCCAATAGAAGATCCCGAAGAAATAATTGGCGACTCTAATCCTATAGAACCGCCAAATCCGGCAGTAAAAATTCCTCCTAAAATAGATGAGAAAATTTTATGGGCTCTCATCAAACTATTTCGCTTGGATATAGCATATAATATTGAAGCAATATTATGCTTTACGGTATCTCTAAGAATATATTTAGTAAAGAAGAAAGTTAATGCTATTCCAATAAAAGGATATATAAATGTTAAGATATTATACTCATCAAAGCCTTTATCTTTTAATAATAATTCGTGTAAATAAAAAACGGATGTTTTTAAGATGAGAGCAACAGTACCTCCTGCCAATCCCACAATAAAACTTAAAATAAGTATAAAGTTTCTTTGACTAATATGTTGTTTTCTCCAAACAAGAAAACGTAACAAAGGTGTTTTTGGGGTCATTAACTATAAAGTTAATTATTACTAACCCAATAAATTTAGTGATTTTTTCAGTTAAAGTAAATACTACTTAGTATTCAGAAACCTGTACTAATAAATCCCGATAACTATTAAAGATTTTAGATTTAGAAACAAAACCAACATACTTACCTTCTTGCATTACCGGCAAGTTCCATGCTCCACTGGTGTTAAATTTCCTCATTACACAATCCATATTATCTTCTACATTTACAATCTCAGGAGGTGTAATCATTACATCTGAAACCACTATTTCTTCATATTTCTCACGCTGGAACATCACTTCTCTAATATTATCCAGTAAAACAATTCCTACTAATTCCTGATCATTATTTAGCACAGGAAAAATATTTCTTTTAGATGTTGAAACTACTTTAATTAATTCACCTAAAGTATCATCAATATTTACCGGAATAAAATCTTTTTCAATTACACTATCAAGTTTCATAAGTGTTAAAACAACTTCATCCTTGTGATGTGTTAATAATTCTCCCCGCTCTGCTAATCGATGTGTATAAATTGAATGTTTTGTAAACGAAATAATAGTTATATAAGCTATCGTTGAAGTTATCATTAAAGGTATAAATAAACTATATCCACCGGTAATTTCTGCAATTAGGAATATTGCAGTTAATGGAGCATGCATAACTCCAGCCATTAAACCAGCCATACCAACTAGCGCAAAATTACTTTCTGGCAATTTTATAAATCCAAATGAATTAATAAAATGTGATAACCAATAACCTGTAACTCCACCTACAAAAAGAGTTGGTCCGAATATTCCGCCAACACCACCACTCCCATTTGTAAATGCCATTGCCACAACTTTCAGTAATAATAACATCCCTAAATAAATGAGCACATACCAGTTGCTTTGCATTACAAAATTAAAGATCTTGTCCTTAGGTAATCCATCCAAACTTCCATTAAGCAATGATTGTAATGTTTGAACACCTTCTCCGTATAATGATGGAAATAAATAAATCAACCCGGCTAATACCGATCCTCCCAAGATTATTTTAATAAAAATATTATTTACCTTCTTTAATAAAGATTCAATACGCATGGTAGATTTTGTAAAATACAAGGATATTAATCCGGATAATAAACCTAATAAAATATAAAACGGAATATTATTTAATTCGAATGCTTCTGTATTTGATGCAGATAAAACAACACCTTCACCCATTAAGAAATAAGCTACTGTAGCAGCTGTTACTGATGAAATTAATAATGGCACTACTGAAGCTAATGTCAAATCAATCATTAACACCTCAAGGGTAAAAATCATCCCTGCAATTGGAGCTTTAAAGATTCCTCCAATTGCGCCTGCTGCACCACAGGCTACTAATAATGCAATCGATTTAAAGTTTAATCGAAAATAATGCCCTAATGTAGACCCTATGGATGCACCTGTTAAAACAATGGGGGCCTCAGCTCCAACCGAACCTCCAAATCCAATAGTTAAAGTACTTGCAACAATGGATGAATAATTATTATGAGCTTTTAATCTTCCATTATTTCGCGATAGCGCATACAATATTCGGGAAACTCCATGTCCAATTTTATCTTTAATAAAATATTTTACAAATAAAACGGTTAGCAAAATCCCTATAATCGGGAATATTAGAAAGCCATAATTAAATCCTTGTTCGAAACCTTTTGTAAGGAAGTGATGTGTATAATGTACCGTAGACTTTAGCAAAACTGCGGCTAACCCACTTAAAACACCTATAATTAAACTTAAAATGAGAACAAATTTTTTCTCACTTATCCTTTTATTTCGCCAAATCAGTATTCGTCGTGAAAATCGTTCCCGTTTAAAGTTGATGAAAGATCGCATTTGCATTTTGAATTAAACTGCAAAAGTAATCAAATGATGTATTTAATATTCTGATTTTAATAGTTTTTTTTAATCGTCGGAAAACTTTTTTAATAAGTTTCTATACGCTGAGAATACATTAGCCCTACTTACAAAACCAACATATTTATCATGATCAACAACAGGCAGGTTATAATGATCCGACATTTTAAACTTTTTGGCGACATCTTCCATTGATTCATCAGGAGTAACAACCGGAGAAGGCATATACATTAACTCATTAACATAAATCGAATCGTATTTTTCTCTTTCAAACATAATCTCCCGAACATCGTTGATAAAAACAATACCTAAAAGAACATTCTCCTCATCGATTACAGGAACAATATTTCTTTTTGATTTGGCTATTACCTTAACTAAATCACCTAAGGTAGCATCTTCATGAATAGTTAAAAAGTTTGTTTCAATTAGTTTGGTCACTTTCAGCATCGATAAAACAATTTTATCTTTATCATGTGTAAAAAGTTCTCCTCTTCGTGCAAGCTGGTAAGTATAAACAGAATATTTTTCAAATATTCTTGTGGTAGCGTAAGAAATACTTGCACTAATCATCAGTGGCATAATCAATCCATATCCTCCGGTAATTTCGGCAACTAAAAATATAGCAGTTAAAGGGGCATGTAAAACTCCAGAAATTAAACCAACCATTCCTACCAATGCTAAATTTGTATGCGATAGTTCTTTAAATCCAAAATAATTCAAAATTTGAGCAAAGAGCAGTCCTGTATTGGCACCAATAAATAAAGTTGGAGCAAAAATACCACCAACTCCACCAGCTCCAAAAGTAAGAGAAGTAGCTACTGCCTTGAAAATAATAACCAGAGTAAAAATGGCAAAAACCCATAACATATTATCCTGAAACTTATAAAATATACTATTATTAAATAAGTGTTCGTTGGAACCATGCAAACATCCATTGATAGCCTCATATCCCTCCCCGTAAAGTGATGGGAAGAAGAAAATAAGTAAACCTAAAACAGAACCTCCAATAAGCCATTTATAGAAGCTATTCCTTTTTTTATCAAACCAATCTTGTAAAAACTTATAAACTCTTGTAAAATATACTGATACTAAACCAGCAAGCATACCTAATATAATATAATATGGTAACTGTTGCAAATCAAATTTCTCGGTAATCTCGATAGGATATAAAACATCCATACCAAGAAAAAGATATGAAGTCATTGCTGCAGTAACCGATGCAAAAAGTAAAGGAAGTAGAGAAGCCATAGTTAAATCTAACATAATAACTTCCAGAACAAATACAATAGCAGCAATTGGAGCCTTAAATATCGCTGACATCGCTCCTGCTCCAGCACATGCAAGCAATAACAAAACTTGTTTATAGTTTAAGTGAAAAAAACGACTAATATTTGATCCCCATGCTGCACCTGTTGCAACCGTTGGACCTTCTAATCCAACCGAACCACCAAAACCAACAGTTAATGCACTCGTTACAATAGAAGAAAACATATTATGAGGCTTAATCTTTCCATTATTTTTTGATATTGCGTAAAGTGTTGTTGGAATACCATGACCCACTGGTTTTTTGATAATATATTTTGTGAAAACATAAACTAACAAAATACCAATTGCCGGATAAGCAAAATACATGTAATTATGATAGTGCTGCGCAAAATCATTGGTGAGAAAACTTTGGATAATGTGAACCGAATTTTTAATAATCACTGCAGCAAAACCAACTACTATTCCAATAATAACACTTAAAAAGATCATAAACTTTCTATCATCGATATTCTTTACTCGCCATATAAGTATTCGTTTTATCAATGAAGAAATAGTCGTCATATTTTGTATCGTTTTTTATTACAGGATTGTAAAAAAAGTGATTTTTTTTAAAATACCCAGAAAATAATAAACATTTATATCTTATTGGTTTATTACTTATGTTTGCAAAAAATTATATTCATACAATTTATGATAAAATTTGAAAAGTTTACATTAAAAAATGGATTGAAAGTTATTGTACATAATGATCCATCAACAACAATTGTTGCTTTTAATATATTATATAATGTTGGAGCTCGGGATGAAAATGCTCAAAAAACAGGCTTTGCACACTTATTTGAGCATTTAATGTTTGAGGGAAGCATAAATATTCCATCATATGATAATCCGCTGCAAATTGCAGGAGGAGAAAACAATGCTTTTACTACGAACGATATTACTAACTATTATATCACACTTCCAAAAGAAAATATTGAAACTGCATTTTGGTTAGAATCTGATCGCATGTTAGGATTAGATTTTTCAGAAGAAAAACTTGAAATCCAAAAAAATGTAGTCATCGAAGAATTTAAGCAAAGATATTTAAATCAGCCTTATGGTGATGCATCATTATTACTTAAACCTTTAGCTTATAAAGTGCATCCGTATCAGTGGCCTACAATAGGTAAAGATATTTCTCATATCGAAAATGCAACATTAGATAACGTGACAGATTTTTTTAATCATCATTACGCACCTAACAATGCTATTTTGTGTATTGCAGGAAATATAACAGTTGATGAAATAAAACCATTAGCTGAAAAATGGTTTGGCCCAATAGAAAAAAGAGATATTCCAACCAGAGATTTACCTAAAGAGCCAGAGCAAACAGAAAGCAGAATTAAAACTGTTCAGCGCAATGTTCCTTTCGATGCTATTTATAAAGCATTCCATATGAGTTCTAAACTAGAAACCGAATATTATACTTGCGATCTGATTTCTGATCTTTTAGCTAATGGGAAATCATCAAGGCTATACCAAAATCTGGTTAAGAAAAAACAATTATTTAGCGATATTAATGCTTATATAACTGGAGATATTGATGAAGGTCTATTAATAGTTACAGGTAAACTGATGCAAGGCGTTAAAATGGAAGATGCAGACCAGGCTATTATTGCCGAGCTTAACGAAATAATTTTAGGCCATATTGAAGAGGCTGAAATTGAAAAAGTGAAAAATAAATTTGAATCAGTTACCCAATTTGGTCAAACAAGTGTTTTAAACAAAGCTATGGACTTGGCATACCAAGAACTTTTAGGTGATGCTAACCGAATTAATTTAGAAGTTGAAAAATATCGAAATGTGAGCTTGGAGGATATTAAAAAAACAGCAGCTAAGTTATTTCACACAAATAATTCATCAACCTTATATTATCTATCTAAATAAAAAATCATGACCTTAGATCGAAAACAGCAACCTCAATATAAAACCATTGAAAGTATTAATATTCCTACACCTCAAAAAACACAACTAAATAATGGAATAAAAACATACATCATCAATGCAGGGACTCAAGATATTGTTAAGATAGATTTATCTTTTAATGCAGGAAGTTGGTACCAGGAAAAAGCTTTAATAGCTAGTTGTGTAAACGAGATGCTAATTGAAGGTACTAAAAATTTATCATCACAAGAAATTGCTGAGAAGTTAGATTTTTATGGTGCTTTTATTCATCCATCACCCACTAAAGATTTTGGGAATATTACACTTTATACTTTAAAAAAATACTTGCCTGAAACTATTCAGATATTTGAAGATATTATTAAAAATCCAATCTTCCCACAAGATGAATTAAACACATTCCTTAATAAACGGAAACAACAATTTCAGGTTGAATTAGAAAAGGTAACCAATATTGCAAGAAGAGAATTTAATGAACAACTTTTTGGAAAAAATCATCCTTATGGAATAAAAACAAATCTTGAAGACTTTAGTAATATTCATCGTGATGATCTTGTTCAATTTCATAAAACATATTACAGTTCTGATAATTGTAAAATATTAATTTCAGGCAAGGTAGATGATCATGATATCAAATTACTAAATAATCATTTTGGCAATAAAGATTGGCATAACAGTTCAGTAACAAAACAAAACGAATCTTATGAGTTAAATAATCCTGTCATGGAATCTGTCACTGAGAAGCAAAACGTAACACAGTCAGCCATTCGACTAGGTAAAAAAATCATCAACAAAAATCATCCTGATTATCATAAATTAAATGTTGTAAATACTATTTTAGGAGGATATTTTGGATCCCGATTAATGAAAACCATCCGTGAAGAAAAAGGTTATACTTATGGAATAAGTTCAGTATTGGTTTCTTTAAAACATGAAGGTTTCTTAGTTATTCTATCAGAAGTTGGCGCAGATGTAACAAAGAATGCCATCAATGACATCATTTCTGAGATTAAGAAACTAAGAGAATTTGGAGTTGAGCAAACAGAACTTGATCTTGTAAAAAACTATTTGCGAGGTGATTTATTACGTTCATTTGATGGTCCATTTGAAATTTCGGCTAGTTTTAAAAGCATTATTGATTTGGATATAGATTTAGACTTTTACTCCAATGCAATGCATGCAATTAATACAATCCAGGCAGAAGATGTTAAGATTCTTGCGAACAAATATCTGCAAGAAGACAGTTTCATAAAAACAATAGCAGGTAAATACAATTAATATTCTTATTTTCGTTACTGTAATTGAATAATTCATTATGCGAAAATTATTGATTCCTATTATTACTTTTTTGTCCTTCATGTTATCTGCTACTCAAGGAAAATCTCAAACCAACTTAGAGATTACAAGTATTAATGTTATCAATGATCAAGGGCATGTAAGAATCACCTGGGATTATAATGGAACCGATACTATTTTTATTTTTCGAGATGAGTTAGAAGTAATTCAGGCCATGGAAAAAATCTATGAAATAACTGATCCTACAGTTAATACATTCACAGATATTTCAGCCGAGGCTCATAAAAATGCTCGCGCATACCGAATAAGTGAAAATACATTTATTGAATCGGATATTGTTTCCACATATCATTTAACCTACGATTATGATTCTTGTGTAGGAGAAATGAATTTAAACTGGGAAGACCTTACAGCACCTTTCCCAACAAATGATTGGACACCAGAACAATTTATAGTAAACATATACGAAGATGGTATTTTAAGAACTGAAAATGTATCGGCGAGTACTCAAAATACAACGATTCATGTTCTGGAAAATACGGACTATTCCATTTTTATTGAAACCCGATGGCAGGGTTTAGATTCAACAAGCAAATCAAACCCAATTAATAAATTCACTGAGATGCCAGCTAGCCCGGAATATATTAATGCAATTACAGCCTCTGTTGATGAAAATACAATTCATCTTAAGTTTGAAATTGATCCTAATTCTGAACTTGAAACATATAAACTATTAAAGTCAAGTTCTCAAAACGGAGATCTCGATACTTTAGAAACAATTAATTCATCTAACTCAGAACTAACCACAATAGATGCAGATGCTAATCCAAGCACTACTATTAACTATTATAAATTAGTCTCAATAAACGAATGTGGAAATGAAACCACCAACTCCGATATTATTAATAACATTTTACTAAATGCTGAATTAAATGATTTTGATGTTTCTTTAAATTGGAATAGTTTCAAAGAGTTAAGTTTAACTCCTGCTAACTATGATATATACCGGGCTTTTGAAAATAATTCGCCGGAACTTATTGGTAGTTTTGCCAACCATAATGATTTTAATGACAATATAGAAGCTTTAGAAAATTATACGCAGTTTTGTTATTTTGTTCAAGCAAAGGAAACTAGTAACATAAATAACGATTACAGTCAATCTAATACAACTTGTGTTTATCTAAAACCAAAAATTTATATTGCAGAAGCATTTACACCCAATGATGATGGGAATAACGATTTATTTCAACCTATTTTTTCTTTTATTCCATCTGACTTTGAGTTTAAAATTTATAATCGTTGGGGAAATATCATATTTGAAACAAAGGATTATTCAAAACCTTGGAATGGCAAAGCAGCAAATGGGGAATCTGTACCTACAGGCACCTATTTATATTATTTTAAAATTATGACCCCTAATAATCAAACAGTAGAGGAAAGAGGAAACGTTCTTGTAATATATCCGTAATACCTATACACTTCTGATTCTTATTTCATCAATTTTTCATTAAATTTGTGAATACAATAACAACTAATTTATGAGCGGCAAGAACACCATAGTAAAACCTGAAATTATCGATGAAGATAAATATGCAGAAGAACTGTATAAAGATCTTATATCGAGCTGCTCAAAACATGTAAAAGTAAAAGATATTAAGCTTATTCGTAAAGCTTTTGATCTTGCTAAAGAATCTCATAAAGGTGTTAAAAGAAAATCAGGAGAACCATACATAGTTCATCCTATTGCTGTAGCAAAAATTGTAACTTCAGAAATTGGTTTAGGAGCTGTATCTATAGCATGTGCATTATTACACGATGTGGTTGAAGATACTGAATATACACTAGAAGATATTCAGCATTTTTTTGGGGAAAAAATTTCATCCATAATTGATGGCTTAACAAAAATATCAGGAGTTTTCGACAAACACTCTTCTTTGCAGGCAGAAAACTTTAGAAAAATGTTACTTACCTTATCGGATGATGTCAGGGTTATTCTTATCAAACTTGCTGACCGTTTGCATAACATGCGCACATTAGAATCTATGCCAGCCAATAAACAATTAAAAATTGCTGGAGAAACAATTTACCTCTATGCTCCACTTGCTCATAGGCTTGGTTTGTATGCCATAAAAACAGAACTAGAAGACTTAAGCTTAAAATACAGGCACCCTAATGTATTCGATAGTATATCGAATAAAATAAAAGATAACGAGAAAAAACGACAGCAGGAAATTAATCGATTTTCTTTACCTATTATTGAAAAACTAGAAAGAAATAAAATTGATTTTGACATAAGTGGTCGGCCAAAATCCATTTTCTCCATATGGAATAAAATGCAAATTAAAAATATTCCATTCGAAGAAGTTTATGATTTAATGGCTATACGAATTGTTTTTAAATCATTAAACAGAGAAACTGAGAAAGCTCAATGTTGGCAGATTTATTCTATCATAACAGACATATATACTCCCAAACCTGACAGAATCAGAGATTGGATAAGCTCCCCAAAAGCAAATGGTTATGAGGCTTTACATACCACAGTTATGGGCCCTAATGGTAAATGGGTAGAAATACAAATCCGATCAGAAAGAATGGATGAGATTGCAGAACGTGGTTTTGCTGCTCACTGGAAATACAAGGGTGAAAACTCTAATGAAAGTGAATTAGATAAGTGGATAAAAAAGATTCGTGAAATGCTTGAAAATCCAAACTCGGATGCTTTAGAGTTTTTGGATGAATTTAAAATGAATCTTTTCTCTGCAGAAATTATGGTATTTACACCAAAAGGAGATTTAAAAACCCTGCCTAAATATTCTACTGCACTAGATTTTGCCTATGAAATTCACAGTGAAATAGGTAACAAAGCCATCGGAGCAAAGGTAAATCATAAACTGGTTCCATTAAATCATATTTTAAGAAGTGGAGATCAGATTGAAGTAATCACTTCTAATAAACAAAAGATACAAAAAGAATGGCTTGGTCATGTTAAAACTGCAAAGGCAAAAACCAGTATTACTGATGCCATCAAAGCAGAAACAAAAGACCGAATTAAAAAAGGGAAATCCATTCTTGAAAATAAATTAAAAGAATTAAAAGTTCATCCTAGTGGTAGAGTATTAAAAAAAGTGTTGCCTGAATTTGAAGTAGTAACAAAAGACGAGTTATATAGTAAAATTGGAAGTGGAATTATTAAACTAGATAACTTAAAAAAGATTCTTAAGAAGAACACTAAAAATAAAATCATACGCTACTGGGGCTTACAATTATCAAAAACTACTTCATCGAGCAAATCAAAAAAAGTTAATCAGGCTCCTAAACAAAAAGAAAAATTTAATTATAAAGATCCCGTAATTATTCGTGATGAAGATGAAGAAAGTCATCGAATACAATTTGCCAAATGCTGTAATCCGATTCCTGGTGATGAAGTTATCGGATATAAAAACCCGGATAAGGAAATAATAATTATCCATAAATCTAAATGTCCAACAGCTATCAAACTCATGTCGAGTGAAGGCAATTACATTGTACCTGCCAAATGGACTTCTCAGAAATTCCTTTCTTCATTAGCCAAACTAACACTAAACGGAATTGATAGAATTGGTATTATTTCTGACATCACCGATATAATTTCTAACGAACTTTCTGTTAATATTCGCAAAATATTTATTGAAACCCATGATGGTATTTTTGAAGGTGAAATTGAACTTTACGTACATAATGTTACTGACCTTAATAACCTTATCATGAATATTAGTAAAATCAAAGGTGTTGATTCGGTAAAGCGAAGTGAAGAGATATCCAAGTAATTTTTCTTTAAATTAATTCTAAATAACAAAAAAAATTTATACTTTTAGCAATCGTAAATATGGATTGCTTATGACTTGTAGTGATACAAAGGAAACAGTAAAAAAGATTTTTACTGAGTATCTTGAAAAGCGAGGGCACAGAAAAACACCTGAACGCTATGCTATTCTTGATGAAATATACTCAAGAGATAATCATTTTGATATAGAATCATTGTATATCTCTATGAAAAATAAAAACTACAGGGTTAGTCGTGCTACCTTATACAATACCATCGAATTATTATTAGAAAGTGATTTAGTCATAAAACATCAATTTGGCAAAAACATTGCTCAATTTGAAAAAGCGCATAATTGTAGTCAACACGATCATTTAATTTGCCAGGAATGTGGTAAGGTATTAGAATTTTGTGATCCACGTATTCAAGAGATCCAGCAAACAGCAGGAGAATTAATGAATTTTAAAATAAATTATCATTCTTTATATTTTTATGGTATTTGCAAAGAATGTGAAAATAAAAAGACAAAAAACAATAGTTAATAAATAGTTTAAAAAACATATAAAAATCTCCACTTTCACTGTGGGGATTTTTTTTATTTTTATGGTTTTGTTGTAATTTGCAAACGCATTTTTAAATCAGATAAATAAATGAAGTTAGATGTATTATTAGGTCTTCAGTGGGGAGACGAGGGTAAAGGAAAAATTGTTGATGTTTTAGCTCCAAAGTATAATGTTATTGCACGTTTTCAAGGTGGACCAAATGCTGGTCACTCCTTAGAGTTTAATGACATTAAACACGTATTGCATACAATTCCGTCGGGAGTATTCAGACCTGATACCATTAATATTATCGGAAATGGTGTTGTAATCGATCCTGTAATATTTATGGAGGAAATCAAAGAACTTTTGGATATGAATGTTGAAATAAAAAAGAATTTATTTATATCAAAAAGGGCTCATCTAATATTACCATCACATAGAATTCTGGATGCTGCCTCAGAAGCAGCTAAAGGAAAAACTAAAATTGGATCCACCTTAAAAGGTATTGGGCCAACTTATATGGATAAGACAGGACGTAATGGCCTACGTATTGGCGATATTATTAGTCCTTCGTTTAAAGAAAAATATGACTTTCTAACAAATAAGCACAAGGATCTTTTAAAACAATACAATTTTGAATACAATCTTGAAGAATATGAAGCAAGTTGGTTTAAAGGTATTGAATTATTAAAATCGTTTAAATTAATAGAAAGTGAGCATGAAGTAAATAAATATCTTGATGAGAATAAGCTTGTATTAGCAGAAGGAGCGCAAGGTACACTATTAGATATTGAATTTGGATCATATCCATTTGTAACTTCATCGAATACAATTTGTGCTGGTGCTTGTACTGGGCTGGGAGTTGCTCCAAATAAAATTGGAAATATTATAGGTATTTTTAAAGCATACTGTACCAGAGTTGGTAGCGGCCCTTTCCCTACTGAACTTGAAAACGAAGAAGGAGAATTATTAAGGAAACAAGGACATGAGTTTGGTGCTACAACAGGACGTCCAAGACGATGTGGATGGCTCGATTTACCAGCTTTAAAATATGCTGTTATGCTAAATGGTGTAACTGAATTTGTTATTACTAAAGCGGATGTTTTAAGTGGTTTTGACACTATTAAAGTTTGTACTCATTACAAACTAAATGGTCAGGAAATTGATTATTTGCCTTTCGAAATTAATGAACCTCTAGAACCTATTTATAAGGAATTTAAAGGATGGAAAGAAGATATCTCTAAAATAAAATCGTATGATAAATTACCAAAAGAATTTATCGATTATATAAAATACATTGAAATACAGACAGGAGTCCCGATTAAAGTTATATCGGTTGGTCCAAATAGAGATGAAACCATTTTAAGATAAAGCAAAGAAGCCATCTCAGAAGTAAGATTATCTTTTAGAGAGATGGATATTTAAAAACTCTCTGTGTAGGGGTACGAATAAAAAGGGGCTGTCAAAAACTTTTGAGACAGCCCCTTTTATTTGTATTTGGTTTTTAAAAGATTCTTACAATCTAATAAGAAATTTTAATGTAAAGAAACAGGTGGAATATAATTATCAGATGAAGATGTACCAGCAATTTCTTCATCATTATTTTCAATCATTAAATCATCATCTTCATTACAAGAGCTTAAACAAACACTAAAAAAAGCTAATGCAGCTATTATTAATAGACTTTTTCTCATTTTAAATTAATTTTAAGTTAAACATCAGGCAAATGTATAATTTCTCATAACTTTTTTATAAAAAATAAGGATAATTATATTCAGGTCGAAATATGTACATAAAAACAAAGAAATAGATCTTTTAGTCGAATTTTTATTTTGGAATATTTACTTAATTAGAAAGATAAATTATAGTCGTTCTTTTTTATTCTGGACTTAATTTTAATTACATTTCGAGCGAAATTATAATCAAATGGATAAAATAAATAAATCATATAGTTTTCTTATACTTGGAGCCATATTAATATCATTTTCTCCCGTATTAATAAAAGATACCGGAGCTCCGGGCACTGTAACTTCTTTTTATCGATTACTTTTTGGAACAATGACTTTAATTGTTCCATTTGCAATTTCAAGAATAAAAAGTAAGAAAAAACTTAAAATAAAAGGAGTCTTCATTGCATCTGTAGCTGGACTATTCTTAGCAACAGATATGGCTTTGTGGGCAACAGGGATTATGTTATCCAATGCAGCAATGCCTACATTAGTTGGTAATTTAGCACCACTATGGGTTGGAATTGGGGCTTTTCTATTTTTTAAAGAACGTCAAACTTCAAGATTCTGGATTGGATTATTAGTAGCTCTGACTGGTGTTACTTTTCTCATGATTCAAGATTTATATCAACCGGATGGAATTTTTAAAGGATTAATTTTAGGATTCTTTGCAGGGATGTTCTATGCTGGTTTTATGTTATTTACACAAATAGGAAGAAAATACTTAAATACGATTTCTTACTTATTTATAAGTTCGTTAGCAACAACTATCTTCCTTGGAATATTTGTCCTAATTCAGGATATTGAATTTGTTGGGTATACACCTAAAGCATGGACTTTATTCATTATAATGGGAGTTATGATACAAGCCGGCGCATGGTTCTTTATAAATTTTGCTCAAGGTTATTTACCTGCATCCTTAGTATCTGCAACCTTACTAGCACAACCTGTCTTGGCCGCAGTCATTGCTTTTATTATGTTAGGTGAGAAATTAACTGTATGGCAAATTGTTGGAGGAATTATTGTAATTATTGGTATTTATACTGTTCATTTTGCTAAACAAAAAAAAGAAGTTTCTTAAGAACTATTCAATCTCAATCTTTAATGTTAACTTAACTTTTGATTCAATATTAATATCATTTTCAGTAGCAGGAGTCCATGTACCTAATTCTTTTATCACTCTAATTATTTCATTACTAAACGAAACATCCGGAACATTTTTAAAATTAAACCCGGATAGTGATCCATTCTCTGATACTTTAAATTCAACCTTGATTTTGTATTTCCCTGAGAAACCAGAAAGTGTCTGGTAATTAATATTCTCAATGACTTGTTTTTTGAATTTTGTTCTTGAAATTAATCCCGGTGCTTTAGCACTAACTCTGACTGGAGCCTCTTGCTTGCGATCTACTCCATATGCAGTAACAACTACTTCATCTATTTCAAGCATCTCGCTATCCATATATACTAACAGATTTGAATCATTCTCCAATGAAATTTCCTGAGTTTGCATTCCTACGAATGAAGCTATTAATGTTTTTAGTTCTTCGTCACTAGGTATTGTTATACTAAATTCTCCATTTATATCAGTAACAGTACCAAACACCTCCATATCTTTTAATGTAACCGACACACCTGGTATAGCCAAATGATCATCAGAACTAATGATCTTCCCCTCAATTGTTTTGGTATTATTTACATCAACAGGTTTACCATCTATAACATATAAAGGACTTTTATCTTTTGATTGTGATGACACACCTCTAATTCTTATCTCAGATGATTTTTTAGCAGTCTCAGTTATTTCGACTTTTTCATCCATAGCAGGTGATGCCTCAAGATTTAATTCTTCTGCTACTACTTCTCCTTCAACTTGAGCCTCCGATTTCATTGCAAAAACCTCTTCTTCAACTATTTCTTCTTCATCTTCGAATACTAAGGTTTCTGGTACTACTTCTTCATCAGTCTTTTCATAATCATCTTCAGCAACATCTAAATCAGTTAACTCAATCTTTTCTTTTGGAACTTTAACCTGCTTTCCTGGCTGATAATCATTTTTAACTTTTCTCTCTTTACTTTCTGCAATGAGCTCCTCAGGTTTCTCCTTTATTGAGTCAACTATTTGTTTAGCTTCTTGTATCGCTTGATCAGATTTAATGATCATACTATCTGCCTTTTCCATTTCGTGAGAAACCTGCTCCTTTAGCATAGAATTTTGCCAATATCGGGTATTCAGAAATAAAATTGTAAGTCCAACTCCCACTAAAACCAATACACTAGCTGCATATCTAAACCAAACCGGTACAATTCTTCTTGTCTTTTTAGTCCGATTTTGAATATTTGATTTTAACTCTTCAATATCACTTTCCAATTCCTCTGCGCTTAATTCCGATAAACCTTCGAATGCTTCTTCTTCAAAAGCATCACGCATCATTTCCCTTTCAAAATCATGTTTATCTTTCTTCTGCAAGTGATTGCTGAAATAATTCTTAAAATCTTTATATGTCAGTTTTCGTTTAGACATCTTGTTTCTCTGCAAATTGCTTAAGGCAAATTTTTAAATTTCGTTTCCCGTTTTGGATATAACTTTTTACTTTTTTTTGATCCAGATTTAAATCTTCAGATATCTCCTGATAACATTTACTCTCCAGATAAAACAATTCAATGCATTGCTTTTGTTCTTGTTTCAATTTATCGATACAATTTCTAAGATTCTTATGTAATTCATTTTCCGAAACCTCATCAATAGGATGCGAAATATCTGTCGATTCCATAAAAATATCTTCAGAATATTTTTCAAAACGTTTCTTTTCGGTTTTTTTCTTTCGAATCTCCATCAAACAATAGTTCTTGGTAACCACATATAGCCAACTACGAAAATTCTGTATTTCAAATTTAGGAATTTCAATGATCAGATTCTCAAATATTCTGTTAACAGCATCTTTACTTTCTTCCCTATCAGTTAGATATTTTAAACACACACCATAAACCAAGTGAATATACCTATTATATAACTCACCTAATATTTCAAGACTTCCAGAATCTATATATTGATTTAAAAGTTCAGAATCAAAAATCGAATCTATATTTCTCTTAATTATTTTCATTTATATTATCCTGAACTTCAATCTATTAAAACTAAATACTAAAAAAGTTTAAAAAATTTTATGGAATTAAATCATCAACTGCACCCTTTAAGAAAACGAATGATTAATTTCTAAATTTTAAAGTTATGAAAAAAAATGTATTTCTAATTTCGATTTTAGCACTACTATTAAGTTTTAATATAAGTGCACGTACCATTACAGGAACAGTAATTAGTTCAGAGGATGGATCAGCTATTCCGGGAGTATCTGTTGTTTTAAAAGCAAATCAAAGTGTTGGAACAACAACTGATATGAACGGGAAATACTCTATTGAAGCCAGTAATTCTGATATCTTGGTTTTTAGTTTTGTAGGTTGTGTTACCAAAGAAGTTAAAGTTGGTAAAAAAACAATCATTAATGTTTCTCTTGATTCTGAAGTTATTGAAATGGACGAAGTAGTTGTTACAGCATATGGTGCTGAATACAGTGCTCCAAGAAGAGACAAGAAGATATTAATAAGAGGAACATCAACTTTGTCTAAAAGCGCACAAGCTATGCCAGCCGGTTTTTATTATCCACAAGAGGATTTTAATCGCGAAGGATATTCAGCAATTCACGAAAATGGATTTAAAGAAGCAATAAAGTCACCTCTTTCTACTTTCTCGATTGATGTCGATGCTGCTTCTTATGCTAATGTTCGTCGTTTTTTAAATAATGGGCAAAAACCTCCAGTTGATGCTGTTCGAATTGAAGAAATGATTAATTATTTTAATTATGATTATCCTCAGCCACAAGATGAACATCCTTTTGCCATTTACCAAGAATTAGCCCATTGTCCTTGGAATAATGACAATATGCTTTTACACATTGGATTACAAGGCGAAAAAATTAAGATGGAAAACCTGCCTGCATCAAATATTGTATTCTTATTAGATGTATCAGGATCAATGAGCTCTCAAAACAAACTACCATTGCTTAAGAAAGCTTTTAAGCTTTTAGTTCAACAATTAAGAGAAGAAGATCGTGTTGCAATTGTAGTTTATGCAGGTAGTTCAGGACTTGTATTGCCTTCAACAAGTTGTGATAAGAAAGAAACCATTCTTAATGCACTTGAAAATTTACATGCAGGTGGATCAACTGCAGGAGCTGCAGGATTAAAATTGGCATACCAGGTTGCTAGTGAAAATTTTATCAAAAATGGAAACAACCGTATCATTTTGGCTACTGATGGCGATTTTAATGTAGGTCAATCGAGCAATGCAGAAATGGAGCGTTTAATTGAAAAAGAACGCGAAAAAGGAACTTTCATTTCTGTTCTTGGGTTTGGAATGGGTAATTACCAGGATAATAAAATGGAAATCATTGCTGATAAAGGAAATGGTAACTATGCATATATCGACAATATTCTTGAAGCTAAGAAAGTATTGGTAAACGAATTTGGTGGAACTTTATTTACCATTGCTAAAGATGTGAAAATTCAAATCGAGTTTAATCCTGCAATTGTTGAATCGTACCGTTTAATTGGTTATGAGAATCGCCTTTTAAATAATGAAGATTTCGAAGATGATAAAAAAGATGCAGGTGAATTAGGTTCAGGACATACTGTAACAGCACTGTATGAAATAAAACTAGCCAATTCTGAATCAACAAAAACAAATGACTTAAAATACCAAAGCACAAAACTTAATCCTTTGGCTAAGGCCGGCGATGAAGTGGCAACGGTAAAATTCAGGTATAAAAAGCCCGATGGACATAAAAGTATTTTACTTGAGAAAATTATTCCTTATGAAGACAATTATATTACTACAATGTCTGATAATTTTAAATTCTCTGCTGCTGTAGCAAGTTTCGGAATGCTACTTCGCAAGTCAGAACACAAAGGCAACAGCACTTATAAATCAGTAGTTGATTTAGCACAAGGCTCAAAAGGAAAAGATATTAATGGTTATCGAAGTGAGTTTATTCAGCTAATTAAATTATCACAACACTTATAAAGAATTTTAAGTTTTCTTCATAAACTTCGCTTTTTGGTTAGTATTTACTCCAACCTCTGTTTAGAGGTTGGAGTTTTTAAAAACTTAATAATTCTTTTGTTCTTCTAAATTCATCCTGTAATTCTGCGTGAAAAGTAACTTCTATTTTATTCATAGGATGTATAAATGTAATTTCACTCGCATGCAACATCATCGTTGTCATATTGAATTTCTCTTTAAAAAGCTTATTTTGTTTATTACAGCCATGAGGTCGATCACCAATAATTGGATGCATAATATGTGCAAAATGTTTTCGAATCTGATGCATTCTTCCTGTTTGAGGATAAACTTCAACCAAGGAGTATCGAGATGTATTAAATTTTCCAAATGGGATATCTATTTCTGTTCTTTCTATTGTTTTATATTCTGTAATTGCCTCTTGTGTTTTACCTTTTTCATTTGTTAAAGCATAGTCTATTATTCCGGAATCATCTGTAAAACCACGAACTATAGCTAAATATTTTTTCTTGACCATATTCTCGGCAAATTGCTTCTGCATTAATTTATTGGCTTCTTCATTAAGCGCAAATAGCAATACTCCTCCTGTTTTTCGATCAATCCTATGGCATGGATATACTAATTTTCCAATCTGATCTCTAAGTTCTTGTACTGCATACTTATCGGCCACTCCAACATAATCTGATCGGTGTACTGCCAAGCCGTGAGGCTTATTTATTGCTATCAGATTTTGATCTTGGTAAATAACTTCCAGATTCATCATTTTTATATTATTCATTTAAAGGATATTAATGGTATTTGTATGTAAAAAACAGAATTTAATTCAGAATAAAATGTTAAATCTAACGTTTTTAGTAATTAACTTTACATTTTATTATATCTTTAAGATTCTTTAAACCTAAAAACCTGGGGATAAATATTAACCTTAAAATTAAAAACCTATAAAAAATGAAAAACAAAATTTTGACAGTTACCTTACTAGTTTTGGTAGCTTTGGTATGGTCTTGTACACCAGGATCTCAGTTTAAAGTCGATCAGACTTATCATGGATTCAAACTAGTAAAAAAGAAGTTTGTTAAAGAAGTCAATGCTGATTGTTATTACTTTATTCACGAAAAAAGTGGTGCACGTTTATTAAAAATTGCTGCTGATGATAATAACAAACTATTCAACATTGCATTTAAAACGGCCCCCGAACATGATTACGGAACACCCCATATTATGGAGCACTCTGTATTAAACGGCTCTAAAAATTTTCCAGTAAAAAGTCCGTTCGACATCTTAAGTAAAGGTTCGTTAAATACTTTCTTAAATGCAATGACAGGTGCTGATATTACAACATATCCTGTAGCTAGTATGAATGATAAGGATTATTTCAACTTGATGCATGTATATTTAGATGCTGTATTTAATCCATTATTACACGAAGACCCAAGAATTCTTAAACAAGAAGGATGGCATTACGAATTAGATGATATCGATGGTGAAATTGTTTACAAAGGTGTTGTTTATAACGAAATGAAAGGTGCTTTCTCTAGTCCTACAAGAGAACTTGGTTATCAGGCAAATAAAATTTTATTCCCTGACAATACTTATGGTGTATCATCAGGTGGTTATCCAAATGCTATTCCTGGATTAGATTACGAATATTTTAAAAATTTCCATAAAAAATATTATCATCCATCAAACAGCTATACTTTACTTTATGGAAATGCTGATTTAGATCAAGAACTTCAATTTATCGATGCTGAATATTTTTCTAATTATGAAAAATCGGAAGATAAAGTTGAAATTCCTTTACAAAAACCTTTCGAAGCTAAAAAATATGCAGAAGGTAATTACGCAGTTCCTAAAGGTAGCGTAACTAAAAACAATACTTATTTAAGTTTAAATATTGTAACAGGATTAAATATTGATCAGGAATTAACATTTGCTTTGGATATTTTACGCGAAGCTCTTGTGAATCATGAATCAGCTCCTATTCGATTAGCTTTACAAGAAGCAGGAATCGGTAGAGATGTTCGTGCTTTTGTTGATAATTCAAAACAAAATATCTTTACTATTAGAGTTCAAAATGCAAACCCTGAAGATAAAGATAAATTTGATCAAATAGTTTACGAAACACTGCAAAAAGTTAGTGAAGAAGGACTTGATCAAGAAACCATAGAAGGTATCTTAAATCGTACTGAATTTAACATGCGCGAAGGTAATACTCCTCAAAAAGGGATGATGTATATCATGAGAACATATCCAACATGGTTCTTTGCTGAAGATCCTTTCTTAGGATTAGAATTCGAAAAACCTCTTGCTACTGTTAAAGAAGGAATCAAAAACGGATTACTTGAGAAAATTATTAAAGAGCAATTGATAGAGAATCCTCATGCATTATTAATGATGCTAAAACCTCAACCAGGATTAGAAAAAGAAATTGCAGCTCAAACAAAAAAAGAATTAGCTGAATATAAAGCTAGTTTAAGTAAAGAAGAACTTGAACAACTTGTTGCTGAAACAAAAGCATTAAAAGAACATCAACAAAGAGAAGATTCTCCTGAAGCTATTGCTACTATTCCATTGCTTTCATTATCAGATATTAGTCCTGAAGTTGAATGGTATAACATTGAAGAACGAAAAGTTTCTGAAGTACCTGTATTATTCCACGAAGATTTTACCAGCAATATTTTATATACAAACTTGTATTTTGATATGCGTGCATTACCACAAGACTTAATCCCTTATGGTAATTTACTTTGTGAAATTATTGGCTTATTAAATACCGAAAACTATTCTTATGGAGAACTTGACAATGCATTAAACATTCATACTGGTGGTTTCTGGACCGGATTAGACTCTTATCTAGAGGATAACTCTGACGATAAAATGTTACCTTATTTTGAGGTTACCTCGAAAGCATTTACAGAAAAATCTGATAAATTATTTGAATTAGCAGCAGAAATTCTAAACACATCAAAATATGATGATGTAGAAAGACTAAAAGCTGTTCTTACTCGTCATCAATCAAGAGTTGAAGCTAATGTTAAGAATAATGGAATTGGTTATGCCATGACTCGTGCGAGATCATACTATTCTAACGACGGGATGTTCAGCGAATTAACAGGAGGTTTAGATTATTACAACTTCTTAACTGATCTTACAACGAATTTTGATGCTAAACAAAAAGAAATTAGTGAAAACTTAGCTCAAGTAGCAAAAATACTTTTCAATCAGAAAAATATGAAAGCTTCGATAACCTGTTCTGAAGATCAGTATACAGCTTACTCAAATAGCTTACAAAACTTTATCTCTACTTTACCTGAAGGTGATGGCCAAATGAATAACTGGGAGTTTGATCTTTCAATCAAAAATGAAGGTTTAATGGCAGCTTCAAAGGTTCAATATGTAATAAAAGGATATAACTTTAAAAAGTTAGGTTACGAGTGGGATGGTAAAATGCGAGTTATGAACCAAGTACTATCTAACGAATGGGTAAAACATCAAGTTCGTGTAGTAGGTGGAGCATATGGTGGTTTTAGTGGCTTTGGTTCATCAGGAAACGCTTTCTTTGGTTCATATAGAGATCCTAACCTTAAAGAAACACTTGACAATTACGATGCTTCACCTAAATTCTTAAACGAATTTGAAGCAAGCGATGCTGAAATGACACGTTTCATTATTGGTACTATAGCAAGAATGGATCGACCTACAACAGCTTCTCAAAGAGGAAATATTGCTATTAGCAATTACTTCAGAAACAATACAATTGAAGATTTAAAAGCTGAAAGAAGCGCTGTTCTGTCTACAACTATCGAAGATGTTAAGTCGTACGAAGGTATGATTAAAGATATCCTTGACCAGAATGCAATTTGTGTATATGGTAACGAAGATAAGATTAAAGAAAACAAAGACTTATTCAAGGAAATATTTCCTGTGACTAAATAATAAGAAACTTATATCATAAAAAAGGCTCGAAATTTCGAGCCTTTTTTATATACTATATTCATTATTCTTTATTTAAAGGTAAATCAATGCCCAATCCTCGCTTTTTATCATCGCGTTTTAGGAGTGTTGCAAACAATAATCCCAGTAAACCTAATGCTGCAAACATCAATATCGTTTGTGTGTAATCATAACTTACATTTTTCCCAGCTTCCAATGCTTCTGATACTCCTGGATTAGTTTTATCCAGTATTTTACCTGCAAGAATCGGGAAAGCCCATAATCCTAAATTTTGTATAGAATACATTAGACCATAAGCTGTACCAATTTTTGATTCAGGAACCAATCTTACTACAGTTGGCCACATTGATGCTGGCACCAAACTAAATGCTATTCCCAACAATACCATTGGTATATAAGGCGAGAATGTTGTAAGTGAAAAAGTTAAATGTACAAATAATAAAATTATTGCTCCAAAAATCATAACTGTTGCACTCTTCCCCTTTTTATCAATAAAACCCCCAAAGAAAGGAGTTATAATAGCTGTACTTAATGGCAAGAGAGATGTAATAAATCCACTTTTTTGTAAAGACATTCCAAACTTATTGTGTATAAAATCAGGAGCAAAAGCCAAGAATGGAAAAACTGCAGAATAAAAAGTCACACAAAGCAAAGCTATAAATATAAAAGTACGATTGGTTAGTAAATTCAGAATATCTTTAAACTCAAACTTTTCAGGTTTTGTTAAATCCTCAGATTGTTGAATTTGCTTATCTAAGGTTAAATCCATAAGACTATAAATAAAGAAAACTAATAGTCCAATACCAATCAAAATTGCAGCAAACCATACTGCAAATCCTAATTTAACATCTCCATGTGCTAACACGGGTGAAAGATTTAAGGCAGCCATTGTTCCTAGGCGACCAAAGCCAATTTTAAGCCCAAATGCCAAAGCTAAATTCCTTCCCTTAAACCACTTAACGAGTATTTTGCTTATAACAACAATACTTGTCTCCGCTCCTAATCCATAAAAGAAACGACCTATACTCATCATTTTTAATTCGGGAGAATATTTCGTCCAGAACGAACCGAAAGATTCATAAAACAAACCTCCATCCCTAAACATTTCACTAGAACCATAAGCAGTAATTAATCCCCCAACAGCCATAAATGACACAAATAGTAATCCTGTTTTTCTTATTCCTAACTTATCAAGAATAATCCCGCCAATAACAGCCATGGCAAGAAAAGTATTTGGAAAAGAATAAAAGGAAACAAAAAAACCATAATCGCTACTACTGAATCCTAAATCTTTTTCTAATATTGATTTTATGGGAGATAAAGCATCATATAGATAATAATTTGTAAAAATGACAATGCCACCTAATAATAATACTACCCACCTGAGTATAGGATTATCTCTTAATGTTTTCTTTAAAGTTTCCATTCTGTATATTTTATAATTGAAACACAATTATACAAATAAAAAAAGAAAAAAGCTGTCTCGGATTTTACTCCTGAAACAGCTTTCTTGAATTGTATATTTTTAACTATTACTTTTCATCTTTTGGTGCAATAGCTGAAGATGGTAATTCTAATCCATATCCTTGTTTAAGGTCTGCTTTTTTAAGCATAAATGCTAAAAATATAGCAACAACACCTAAGCCAACTAACATTAAAATAGGAACAGTATAATCGAAAGAAGCAATCTCGCCAGTTACAATTTGCTTTTCTTGTAATATATTACTGATTTCCAAATTATTCAATCCTTGAGCTTCTAGTGAAGTTCTTGTTGACTCTAACTGTGCTACAACTTCAGGATTTGATTTATCTAATACCCAACCAATTCCTTTAAAGAAAGCATTCAATCCCCAATTTTGAATTGTAAACATAGTTGCATAAGCAGTTCCAAGCCTATTTTCAGCAACAATTTTAGCAACTGACGGCCACATAGCAGCAGGAACCAATGAAAATGCGATTCCAAGCGACAATAAACCTAAATAACCAAGCAAAGTACTGTTAAATACTGATAAAGCTAAGTGAGCAAATATAAGCAACAAAGCACCTAAGATCATTAAAGATGCTGCCCTCCCTTTTTTATCAACTATATTCCCAAAAATAGGAGTAAATAAAATAGAACCTAGAGGAATTAAACTTGCAGTTTTTGGTCCGTTTTTTAACCACATTCCAAATGTATCTGCAAATGATGATATAAATACAATAAATAATGCCAGTATAGCAACTACAGAAATAATTTTATCTCTCTTCTTTTTAATGTTAGATGGCACTAAGGTTATTGCTAATGCAAACAAGAATAAACCTATAAAAATTGATAAATTACCAAGTGTTTTACTTCCAAATACAATAATTGTTGCACTTTCAGGTAAATCATAAGTAAAGTTAAATTTATTAATTAATAAATCGGGAGCATATTGCATAAAAGGAAATACTGCTGAATAAAAAGTTACACATAATAGTGCTATAAAAAGAAATGACCTATTTGTAACCAATTTGATTAAATCAGAAAACTTAAATTTTTCATCTTCCGAATCATCTTCTTGTCCTTTTAGCTGTTTATCAAGTTTTACATCAAAAATGATATAAATGAAAAACATTATTAAGCCAATGCCAATTAATGTAGCTGCAAAATTCACTGCTGGTGACACAACTCCTTGACCTATGTCAATAGATAAGGCCTGTCCTAAGGTTGATCCTAATCGTCCGAAACCCATATTAATAGCCATTGCTAAAGCAAGTTCATATCCTTTAAACCATTTCACAACAGTTCTCATCACAATTACACAAACAATTTCCAATCCTGATCCGAATAGTAATCTACCGATCATCATTACCCATAACTGGTGAGATGTATCTGTTGAAAAAGTACCCGATGCCCCTAAAGCAGTTAAAGCAGCTCCAACAGTGGCCAACAAACCAAATACAATTCCTGTTCTTTTAATGCCCCATTTATCAAGAATAATTCCACCAATAATTATCATTCCAAATACATTAGCCCAAGTAGTCCACTGAATTAGAGTCCCAAATTGGCTACTTGTAATTCCCATTTCTGTAATCATTAATGGTTTTATACCAGAGAAGAAATCCTGAAACCAATAAGTCCCAAAAGTTAAACCACTCAATAGTATTAAAACAATCCAACGTATTCCTGCTGAGTCTTTAATTGTTTTTTTAATTGTTTCTGTCATAATTATTGTTTTAGTCAAATATCTGATTTTATTATTTTTTTTTAGCGAAACACAAATATATGCTTATTCGCTTTTTAACAAAATGACTTTTATCCTAATTCTTATTATTTAGGTATTTACTAAGCTTATTTATAATGAATATGATTAAAATATGACATAAAAAAGCTGCTCCCTAAAAAAGAAAGCAGCTTAGAATTATAATTAATATTTAATTATTTTTCAATATTTGGTAATTCTAAACCATATCCTTTTTTCTTATCTTCAGCTTTCAATAATAAAGCAAATATAAGAGCTAACATTCCAAAGCCCATGAATATTACCATTGGAAGAGTATAGTTATAAGTAGATACTGTTAAACCATCTCTTACAACCTCACCGGTAATACAATACTTTTCAAGAACCCAACCAATTAAAGCAGGAACACCCATTAATCCCCAGTTTTGAACCCAGAATATTAGAGCATAAGCACTACCTAATTGTTTCTCAGGAATAATCTTAGGAACTGATGGCCACATCGCTGAAGGAACCAAAGAAAAACCAATTCCAAGAATAATAATAAGTACAATAGACATTAACCAGTGATTTAAGAAAGGTACTGAGAAAAGTCCATGAACCAAGATTAATAATAACGAACCAATAATCATTATAGTAGCTCCTTTTCCTTTTCTATCATATAAATTACCAAAGAATGGAGTTAATAGAATCGTTCCAAAAGGTAACATTGCTGGAATTGTTCCTGCTAATGAGTCTGATACACCAAACTTATTTACCATTAAATCTGCCGCATATTTTAAGAATGGAAATACCGAAGAATAGAATAATACACAAAGTATTGCAATGTACCACCATCCTTTATTTGTAACAATCTTAAATATATCAGAAACTCTAAAAGGTTCTTCTTCTTCTTCTTCAATATCAGCCTCAGATGCTTCTAATTTTTTATCCATAAAAGTATAAACTATGAATGCAATCAAACCGATACAAAGCATTATTAAACAAACCAAAATTGGTTTTGAAACATGTCCCAATGATTTTGCTAAAGGAACAGAAGTTGCCAACGCTAAACCTGTACCCAAACGTGCTACAGCCATTTCAAGCCCCATGGCAAGTGCCAACTCTTTACCTTTAAACCATTTCACAATAATTTTTGAAACAGTAATACCAGCAATCTCAACACCAACTCCAAAAATAGCAAATCCTAAAGCAGCCATAAACACTTGTGCTTTCATATCAAACCACAAAATATGCCATACTTGTCCATCTAATGAATTTGTTGATACTGCCCAATATTTTATAAGTGTACCAATAACCATTGTTATAGCTGCACCTAAACCAGTAAAACGTACTCCCATTTTATCAAGTATGATACCACCAATTATAAGCATCAATAAGAATACATTAAACCATCCATAAGCACTTGTAAAAAAACCATATTCTGAACTATCCCAACCAATTTGTCCTTCAAGTAATCCTTTTAAAGGAGCCATTACATCAGTCAAATAATATCCACACAACATGGTAAAAGCAACAACAGCCAAAGCTGTCCACCTTGCTGCTTTTGAATCTCTTAAAGATTGTTTAATTTTTTCAGTCATAATTATTTAATTAGTTAATTTTTCTTTTGCATCTTGCGAATATAAAATAAATCGTTTTTTAAAAAAATGATTTAGTCAATTAATAGCTTAATAACAGTAATTTGTTTTTAAGATTGTGTTAATAACTCAAAATAAAAAAAAACCGGTTTTAAACCGGCTTTCAAACAATATATAAAAGTATTCTTACTCTCTAATGTAAATCCAAGCAGTAGGTTCAATGGCTTCCTCTGCCTTTTTAAGCTCAACAACAGCATCTCTCCACGATTTATATGCCCCAACACTTACCATTTGAAAGTTGTATTTGTTAGTGATAATTTCTGTTTGATAACCTTTCTTTCCCATAAGATCATTATAGGCAGTAGCATATTTCGGAGTTTTAAAACTTCCTACTATAACATGAAACTTATAAAGCTTACGCCTTGCTTCTTCTGCTTTTTTAATAGAATCTTTTCGAGCTTGTTCTTCTTTTTGTTTTTTAAGTTTTAAAGTAGCAGCTTTCTTTTTAGCTTGAACTATACTATCCTTTTTATGCTGTGCTTCAATACGAGCTTGCTCTTCACGTTTTTTCTTTCCAATTAAGTTGCACCCTGAACTAAGGATTACAATAAAACTTAATGCTATTAAAATACTTCTCATTTTATTTAGGATTAATTGTTTTTTGAGTTATCACTACAAAGATATATAAAAATAAACCAGCAAATCAAAAATAATTCCTTTAAAAAACTGAATCTAAAACAATTATATTTAAAATTATACAAACAAATTAAGTTCACTAACTATATGTTGTTGTTTTATTGGTATTTAAGTGTAATGATAATTTTAAATCATATAATTAAAGGATTTTTTTTAAATTGTGAGGCTAATTAATAGGTATGAAATATGACAACAATTATTAAACTCTTCGAAAACAGTGTAAATAAATACGCTGATAATACTTTTTTGTGGGAAAAGAAAACTGATAAATTTGAACCTACTACATATAAGCAAACTTATGATCAGGTAAAAATTTTTGCTGCTGGTTTAATGAACTTAAATATAAAAAAAGGCGATAGAGTTGCTCTTCTTTCAGAAGGAAGAAACCTATGGGTTGAAAGCGAACTAGCCATATTGTATACCGGGGCAATCAATGTTCCTTTATCAATAAAACTTGAAGAAACAGATTTAAAATTCAGACTTGAACATTCAGGAACCAAACTGATTATTATTTCTAATAACCAAGCCATTAAGGTCAAAAAAATCAAGAATGATCTGCCTGAATTAGAAAAGATAATTTATTTAGATCCTCAAGATAGTTATGAATCTAATGAAGTTTTTATTGATGATATTTTAAAAGATGGAGAAAATTATTTAAAAGATAATCTTGAAACTTTTGAGAAAGTAAAAGCAGAAATTCAAGCAAACGATTTAGCGAACATAAGTTATACATCGGGAACAACTGCCGACCCAAAAGGAATCATGCTTACTCATCGAAATTATACTGCTAATGTTGAACAAGCATGTAGTTTGATGGAAATACCTGAGCATTATATTACACTTACCATATTACCTTTAGACCATTCATTTGCGCATACTGCAGGAATATATAGTTTTATGGCTTATGGGGCAAGTCTTGCATTTGTCAAGGTTGGGAAAACAGGAATGGAAACCTTAAAAAACATTCCGATAAATATTAAAGAAATAAAACCTAACCTTTTACTAAGTGTTCCTGCTTTAGCTAAAAATTTTAAAAAGAATATTGAAAATGGTATTTCGTCAAAAGGAGCTACAGCAGAAAAACTATTTAATTTTGCATTAAAACTTGCATATAGTTATAACAAAGAGGGTTTTAATAAAGGAGGATTCTTACAATTCTGGAAAAAACCTATCATAAATCTTTTTGATAAAATTTTATTTAGTAAAGTAAGAGAAGGTTTTGGTGGTCAATTAGACTTTTTTATTGGCGGAGGAGCTTTATTAGATATTGAATTGCAACGTTTCTATTATGCCATTGGCATGCCAATGTTTCAAGGATATGGTCTTTCTGAATCGGCACCAATTATTTCTTCAAACTCCATGAAAAGACATAAACTAGGATCATCAGGTTATCTGGTAACCAATCTTGATTTAAAAATATGTGACGATGATGGAAATGAGCTTTCAGCTGGGGAAAAAGGAGAAATCGTTTGTCGAGGTGAAAATATCATGGTTGGATATTGGAAGAATGAGAATGCTACCAACGAAGCTTTAAAAGATGGCTGGCTACACACAGGCGATATGGGTTATTTGGATAAAGATGGTTTTTTATATGTTTTAGGTCGATTTAAAAGCTTATTAATTGGAAACGATGGTGAAAAATATAGTCCTGAATCTATTGAAGAAGCTTTGGTTGAGCAAACAAAATATATTGATCAGGTCATGTTGTTTAACGAACAAAGCCCGTATACTGTAGGACTGATAGTTCCCAGAAAAGAAGCCTTAAAAAGATATGTTAAAGACAGCAACCTAACGATTGATTCGGATGAGGGTAAGAGACTTGCTTTAAATATCATTCAAGCGGAAATTGATAATTTTAAGAAAGGTGGAAAATTTGAAGGTCAGTTTCCCGAAAGATGGCTTCCTGCAGCAATTGCTGTTCTTGATGAACCATTTACCGAAGAGAATAAATTAATTAACTCAACACTTAAGATGGTTCGTGGTAAAATTGTTGAATATCACAAAGAACGATTGGAGTATCTATTTACTCCCGAAGCAAAAGAAATTGATAATATTAAAAACCTTGAATCGGTTGCTAAATTTTAAATATGAAACCTGGTAATTACCAGGTTTCTTTATTTATAAGCATTTTGCAAGGTATTTTTCCTTTTTTTTATTACCTTTCTCCTCTAAACCATTGCCTTAAACTATCTTGTTATGAATAGATTATTTCTTATCATAATTATAATCTTTATTAATTTCTTTTATACTTTTTCACAAGATGGCACTCCTTTTATTACACACTATAAGGAATGTAAAGAAATTGAATCTCAAAACTGGTCAATTAGTCAAGATGATCAAAATGTTATGTGCTTTGCTAATCGCAAAGGGATCTTAAGCTTTGATGGTCAAAACTGGAATCTGTTAAAGTTACCATACATCCCTTTTGCTTTAAAAAAGAATCCTATCGATCATAAAGTTTATGTTGGGGCAAATAATAATTATGGATACCTAGAAAGAAACGACAAAGGATTTATTGAATATAAATCATTATCGTCAGATACTGCTGATATCGGAACAATTACGAAAATTCTTTTTACAGATACCACCATTTTCTTTTACGGTGAGCAATCAATAACACGCCATTCTATTAAAAATCAAAAAAGTATTACTCGATGGCATGCCAAAAAATCCAAGCCATTTACAGGAATGTTAATTACACACAACAATACTTTCTTTAATGTTCATCAAGAAGGTTTATATAGATTAGAAAGCGATACCCTGTTCCCCATTGTAACCGGCTTTTACACTGAAAATAGTGAAATCCTTTTTAGCTTACCATACAATAATAAAAGAATTTTAGTTGGAACAGATGATAGCGAATTATATACTTTCGATGGTATAAAATATTATAACTACGATATTAACGATGAAGGATATTTAGCAGAAAGCATACTTGCCGATGGTCAAATAATATCTGACACTTTATATGCCTTTGGAACGTTATATGGAGGTGTTGAAGTTGTAAATAAAAACACAGGTAAAATAGTATATACTGTAAACTATCAAAATGGACTACCCGACGATGAGATTTACTCGTTAGGGCTTGACAATAATAATGGTTTGTGGATTTCACATGAATTTGGTGTTAGTCGTGTTGATTTTAGTCTTCCTTTAAGAAATTATACAACATATCCAGGCTTAAAAGGTAATTTAATTTCTTCCTTATGGCATCACAATGAGCTTTATGTAGCAACCAACGAAGGTGTATATTATTTGGCAGAAGTTAAAGATTTTAACGAAGTGGACATTTGGGTAAGAACAAGTCCAAGCAGAAGAAAAGTAAGCTCAACTAAGACACAAACTAAAAAAACTGAGCCCGTAGAAGATAAAAAATCTTCAAAAAGGTTTTTGGCAAAACTGTTTAGTAAAAAGGAAGAGACTACAAAAGAAAACGAAAAGAAAGAAAAACCCTCAAAAACAGTAGTTGAAAAAACAAGTTCTAAACCAAGATATGTAAAAAAAACAATAAGTAAATTAAAATCAATTAACTACATATTTAAAAAAATAGAAAACTTAGATGACAAATGCATTCAACTTGTATCTACTGAAAATGGTATTCTTGTTGCAACAAACAACGGTTTATATCAGATTGAAGATCACCAAATAAATCAAATTATTGCTAACAGATATATCAATCAAATAAGTAATCAAACAAAATCCGGATCATACTATATATGCACAAATAATGGATTACTTTCTATAATTTACGAAGATGATAAATGGGTTCCTGAATATACATTTAACAATTTTACAGAAACAGTTTATTCAGTCAATTTAATAAATGATAATATAGTATGGTTAGGAGGAGATAATCAAGTATATTCATTCTTAACGGATACTACTGGGAAGATACATAATTTGAAATCTTACCATGTAAAAACAAATTTTCCTGAACAATATAAATTAGATTACATCAATGATTCCATCATTCTGTTTCTTGAATCCGGATTATTTTATTACGATGAAAAATTTGATTCATTTAAGGCTTATCAAGCTAATATTTATACAGAATCAAATTTTAGATTTTTATCACATCAGGAAGGATTACCTTGGGTTAAGCTAAATAATGAATGGATCTGTTTATGTTCAAAGAATAAGTGGGCTAGCCAGGAAAGATCCATTCTGAAGCTTTTTGATGATATTTCATCAATTATAGCTGACAATAAACAAAACATTTGGGTCATTAACAATAACAAGGAATTGTATAAAATTGACCATTCAAAATTTAAAGTCATCAATCCTGATTTTAATGTATTTTTCAATCAAGTTAAGAATGAAGAAAACACATATTTTGAACTTTCAAAACTCAATTTTGATCCTGAAAACAAAGCAATCTATGTAAAGATTATTGCTCCATATTATGTAAAAAAGAATTCGACCCAATACCAATACTTTGTTGAAGGACTCATGAACAACTGGTCGGACTGGAGCCACAACCAAGATATTAATTTAATTGTAGAATCGGGCAAATATGTATTACATGTTCGATCAAAAGATATTTGGGGTAACAGAAGTGAAATTAAATCGCTAAAGTTTAATATAAAACCTCCGTTTACAGAAAATATATGGTTTTATGTGATGATAGGGGTTGTATTAATTATATCATTCATAATTATCTCTAAAATCCGTGAAAGAAAGCATATCCGCGATAAGCAAATCTTAGAAAAAAAGGTTAAAGAAAGAACCATAGAAATACAAGAAAAAGCAATAGAAATTGAAGCTCAAAGAGATGAAATTACTATTCAACGTGATGAAATTTTAAGACAAAAAGAAGAAATTACCGATAGTATTAATTATGCCAGCAGAATACAAAATGCGATCTTACCTTTGCAAGATCATTTTGCCAGAGCATTTAGCGATCATTTTATTTTATTTAAACCACGCGATATTGTTAGCGGAGATTTTTACTGGATTGCAGAAGACAAAGACAAACTATTTTTCACTGCTGCTGATTGCACAGGGCATGGAGTCCCCGGTGCTTTTATGAGTATGTTAGGAATTGCTTCCCTTAATGAAATATTTGGTAATGAAAATAATCATTTAACAGCAAATCGTATTCTAGAGTTGTTACGCGAAAAAATTAAATTCTCTCTTCATCAAACAGGAAAAGAAGGAGAAAATAAAGACGGGATGGATATGGCATTATGTATTTTCCACAAAAAGAAGAATATCCTTGAATACGCTGGAGCTTATAATCCTCTTTATTTAATTCGAGATGGAGAATTGATAGAATATAAAGCAGATAGAATGCCAATAGGAATATATCATGTAGAAAAAGAGCATTTTACTAACCACGAAATAGCAATTAAAAAAGACGACCTATTCTATATTTTCTCAGATGGTTTTGCTGATCAGTTTGGAGGACCTGCTCAAACAAAATTTAAAAGCGCTAATATGAAAAAGCTATTGCTTGAAATAAGCAATAAACCAATGGATGAGCAAAAATATATTCTGGAAGAAAGATTTAATAAATGGAAAGGCGATTTAGACCAAATCGACGATATTATCTTTATCGGGATAAAGTTTTAACAGGGATTTCTTAAAGTGTTTAAACAAGCTTTCTCTGGTAAGCCGGTAAGCATTGACTAAAAGTTTAAAATTGTTAAAGAATGTTATAGTTATACAAAGGCTTATCATCCTTTCTATTTTTTTTCGTTTGTTTGTCGGTAAATATCAAAAACCAAAACCCGAAAATAATCTAAAATGAGAATTGAACATGTTGCTATCTGGGTAAATGACCTGGAAATTATGAAAGACTTTTATGTAAAGTATTTCGGAATGCATTGTAGTGAAAAATACGTAAATGAAAAAAAGAAATTCTCTTCCTATTTCTTATCCTTTGAAAATGGTTCCAGAATTGAAATTATGTACAATCCTGATATCTTTTTATATGTTGGAAAGAAGGGTACACTAAACGGACTAACACACTTTGCAATTTCAGTTGGTAGCAGAGATAAAGTCACTGAGCTTACCGAAACTTTAAGAAATGATTGTTATACCATTGAGAGTGAACCCAGAGTAACCGGTGATGGATATTTCGAAAGTGTTATCCTCGATCCCGAAAAGAATTTAATTGAAATTACAGAATAGGTAGTCTCTTCCTTTTATTAATCATAATAATCTATTTAACAATCTTTCACAAAAGTTAAATGTAATTAACTGTATACTGTATTAACTTAGCATTGCTAAATAATTATAAGTATGAATTTAATAGTAAACATATTAATCGTATTATCGCCATACTTATTATGTAATCAAAATCAAACTGCTGGTCACAAGAGTTTTAGGCAAGATTATTCAAAAATTAAAATAATTTATGAATCATTATCTGAAGAAGTAAATGAAAACAATTTTTCTTCATGCAGATATACTGAAGAAATTATTTTAAAAGCCACAGTTAATTTTGATCATCAAGAACCAATTATTCAAAATTCTTTTACAAGTTTTCTAAGTAGAACGCTCCCCTTTCTTATTGATGTGCCTCCCCCAGATTTGACTTAATATTCGTTTATTACATCTTATAAGAATCATTTTTAAACTGATTCTATGTACTTAATACTTTATGTGAAGTATTACAATATTAAGTATTCTTATTTCAAATAACTTAACACATTATGATTATGAAAAATACATTAAAAAGCATTAAATATAATAACAATCAAAACATATTTAATTATAGAAAATCACAATCTAAAATAATTGATTTTAAACCAATTAATAGCAACTACTCTCTTCTTAAAATTAAGATTAACCATATTAACAATGATAATTACAAAATAACATTAGAGGATGGTATAATCACTCTATTTTTAACAGAAACAATTGAATTTAACAAACCTCTTTACTCACATAATTTTAAAACACATGGAGTAAGTAGAACTTTATCGTATGATAAAGTAACAAGCTTTGATTTTACGCTTCCTGAAAAGAATTATTATTTAGTCGAAGGAAAAGTTCTTCCCTATAAAAATATATTGGAGATTACATTAGGTAAAATCTATCATAATTAATTTAACCAATAAAACTTTTATATTATGAAAGCAACTATTTTATATCTGCTCATTTTCTTTTCAGCATTTACTTCTTGCAATTCACAAGAAGTAAATCAAAAGAAAAATAAAAATGAAAAGAAAAAACCTCATGAAGAAGTTACTGTTAATCGTAAATACGATGAGAATGGTAATTTAATCGAGTTCGACTCTACTTATACCTCTTATTACTCCAGTTTTGAAGGAGATACAATAGAGTTAGATTCATTACTGAACAACTTTCCTTCATTCTTCAATGATGAATTTTTTAAACAGAATTATAACCTGTCAAGTTCTTTCTTTTTTAACGATTCGTTAATAAGATCACATTTCTTTCACGACGATTTCTTCGAAAAACAATTTTGGGATCAAAATGAAAGCATGTTAAGAATGATGAGGCAGATGGATTCAATAAAAAATTCATTCTTTGAAGAACAAGGCAAAAAACACTAAGATTAGAATTAGTTTAAAGTACCGGTTAACACACCGGTACTTTTTTATATTGTTTATATATCTCTATGAACAGTATCTGGAGAGAATGCTGGTAAACAAACAGCAACATATTCTGCACCTCCTTCAATCGGGGTACTATATTGTACCCATTCATTTTTACCAATCATTATCCCCTGCCCTTCAGTAATGTCATATTCCTTATCTGAAGTTTTTACATGTAAAGTTCCTTTAAGAACAACAGTGTATTCGTCAAACTCAGGCTTTTGTCCTGGTTCTTCCCATCCTTCAGGACTTTTCATTCGAGCAATACTAATACCCGATTCTTTACTATTTACTCTTCCAAAGAACTCTTCAATAATTTTTTCTTTTGTTCCTGCCGCCTTAACAATAGAAGGCGAACTAATTAATTTTATCATATTTTAAATTAATGTTTTACATTATATTTATTTAAAATAAATATTAAGCTAAAATAATAAAAATGTGCTTGTTTATTCTATTACTTGAAATTATCTGAGTCTTTATTCAAAATATTCAAATGCATCAATGATATCTAAATACACTCCATCAAATCCTGCATCAAGTATCTTTTTCAAATAAGAATCGTTATTACCATAAATAATAGACTGCCATTCAGTATCCCAATATACTACTTTATAATTTCCTTCCCAATCAGGATTTTCATTTTCTATCCACGAAGGATTACCTACTACCCATGAATCGTTCCAATAATATCTATAATCTTCGGCTTCGCCAATACTCATATAAGATATTACCACACGTTGACCACCATTCTGTTTAGCTTTTAACTGTGTTACTTCACTATCTGTAAATAATACATCTTCGAAAAAGCAATCCATTATTAGAACATCATAGTCTGTCGCAGTAATAGCAGTGATAAAATCTTGTTTGGTTGCAAAATTTTCTGGATTTAATAAATAAAGAAAATTCTTTGCTTCAGCTAAATCTGTAATGATATTACTATTAACATTATATGGCCTTGCCGGATAATCGGGAATGATATTTAGCTCGCGATCCGATGCTGCAAAACTAATATACCCTTTCGACTCGTTTTGTGTATAAGAATCATCCATTTTAGAATGTGTCCAGCAATAATCTGTTGTCAATACTTGTACATTGTTAGCTTCACAAATATCCAAGAAGGATATCATATAATCACGATCTGAAGTTCCCGTAGCAACATCATCATCATCGTAACCATAATATAAATCTTCGCGCCCAACTCCATCAATTGCATTAAGATAGGCAAGACAAGCACTTCCATCCTCTTCACCATTAGTTGTTACAAGTTCTTGTCCGTTCTGTGGAATAATCATAAAATCAGAATCAATTGATTTAGCATAAGTACTAATACCAATTACAAAGTTTCGCATTTCTTGTTTGAAATCATTGTCGTATGAATTACCATTATCTTCCTCATCATCAGAACAAGAAAACAATGTAAAACATAAAATAAAAACCCAGGCTATTCTTTTCATTTTCAATATTTTTGATGAGGAAACAAGTTACCAAAAACTAAGAATAACATCCAGTTTTTTAATATTTATTTGATTAGCAGGAAATAACTTAACCTTTATAAAATATAGATGCTGTTACTGCTAATATAACAATTACTACAATGAAAATTATAAATAAATACAAGAGGGTTATTCCAATAGTTTTAAAAAATGATGCAACATAAGATCTTTCGTAAAACCGCTTAATCCCAAACATTAGATACAAAGGATATCCCCACAATAAATAAGAAGCCATTTCATTGATATGTAAAAAAGATACTTTACTTAACAATATGAGGATTGAGGATAAACCAAAAATAAAAGAATGGAAATTAACCGAAAATATTAAATGATGAACATAGAGTTTTTTTGATTTCCATAATGTAAGTGCCAATATTGCTGCAAAGAATGGCATTAACAGAAATAATACATAGGATACATTTTTTAAAAACTTATCGTAAAAAATATCTGCTTTTTCTGATGCATTTAAACCTCCAATAAAACCTTTTTTTATGATTTCGGGAATTGAGTCTGTCGCTATTTCTTGTCTTATCTCTTCCTTTTGTGATGTACTCAAATCTTTAAAGGTTTTTACAGTACTTGTATCCTTATCGCTTAATCCCTTATCGATAATAATATTCGTTGAATCAGCAACATCATCTAATGAAACTTTCCCAATATCACTAAACTGATCTATGTTTGCCGACTGAGCTAAAAAGAAGAAAATAATACTTACGAACATATACATCCTAATGGGAGGTACATATCTTTTTCTTCTTCCTCTAAAGTATTCCTGTGCTAAAAATCCCGGTTTGGTAAAGAATGGAATTAAAGTATTAATTAAACGTATATCAAGATTTATAGAATCTAATAAATCTTCGAAAACATCTTTAATTGGTTTATTATAATCTTTATTAGATTGTCCACAGTTAGGGCAATACTTACCAACCTCTTCTGTTCCACAATTCGGGCATATAACAAAATCATACTTAGTAACTTCCTGATTCTTTGGTACAATCTTTTTTATTTCATCTTTTTTAGCCATAATTTTTCCCTATTTTCAGGAAATGAAAATAAAACAATATTTAAACATTAAAAAATGAAATGAGCTACTAATTAATTTTAACATACTTTTCGCCTTGCGATCGTTTCCTTAATATTTTTCTTAATTCTCGTTTGGAAGGTTTTAAATAATAAACAGTTGATTCTTCAGTAGTATCAGTGTATGTTTCAACTTTTGTAATATTTTCAATCTTTTTTAAATCCTCTTCAGTAAGAATGTAATCATATTCCAAAGTATCACCTTCTAACTTTAAAATTTTAACTTTCCAGTAATCATTGGTATCCTTTTTATTTAAAAAAAAGTACCCTTTATATTGCCTTAATATCTGGGTTTCTGAAATTTTAAATAATTCTTCGTCTTTTTTAGAAAATACTTTAACAGAATCTCTATATGACTTTATGGTAATTTGCCAATTATCAGCAAAAGCAAATGAGGTATCTTCAGATATGGTATCACCAACCTCTTCGCGAAACTCTACTTTAGACATGATCATATTTTCGCGGTACTCCCGAATAATTTGATCTTTCTCGATTCGAATTATTAATGTATCCTTTGCTGACTGATACTTTCCTATCACACTTTCAGAAAACATTTTCAGGTTTTTACCTTCTTCAGGTTGTGGAACTTTAAACCAAATGTATGGTCCACACCCAAGAACAAAAATAAGTAAAACGAAAATTACTACTCTACGTTTCATAGCTGATCGTATTGATAATAAGACAAGTTACTAATAAAACGCTGAAAATTAAATTATATGATAAAAAAGGTGCCCTAAAGGCACCTTTCTCTAATGAAATATTATTTCAATTATTTCTTAGGAATATTTTTTAATGTTTCTAATAAGAATTCATAAAACATTCCAACTGTTTTGATATTTACTTTTTCGTCTGGAGAGTGAGGATAACGAATAGTTGGTCCAAAAGAGATTGTATCTAAATTTGGATAATTCTCCATAATGATTCCACATTCTAAACCTGCATGAATAGCTTTGATTTCTGGAACTTTTCCCCATTTATTATTATAAACATCTTGCATTGTTTTCAAAATTGGAGAATTGATATTAGGATTCCAACCAGGATAAGCTCCTTCGTGAACAACCTCTGCTCCTGCCAATTCTAATACCGAACGAATCATATTAGCTAAATCTTCCTTAGCACTCTCAACAGAACTACGTTGTAATGATCCAATTTCAATAAAGCCAGCTTGTTTTTTAACTACTGCTAAATTTGTTGATGTTTCAACTAATCCTGCCATTGCATCACTCATACGAATAACTCCGTTAGGGAATCCATAAAGCGCTTTAATTAAGTTATTGCTTGTTTTCTTATCAATTACATTTTCTGGCATATTAGCTTCTGCATAAGCAATATCCATATCTGGTTCTGTAACTACAAGCTCTGCTTTAATTTGAGGAATAAGCTCGTCGATGATTGTTTTCATTTCACCAACTTGTGCAGTAGGAACAGTAATTACTGCGAAACCTTCACGAGGAATCGCGTTTCTTAAACTACCTGACTGAAGATCTGCAATTCTTAAATCAACTGTTTTATTGATTGCATATAGTATTCTATTTAAAATCTTATTTGAGTTTCCACGTCCTAATGGAATGTCCATTCCAGAGTGTCCACCTTTTAATCCTTTAACATCAATTCTAAATGCTGAAGAATCTGCAGGTACATTTTCTTCTGTATAATGGAATTTAGCATTTGTATCAACACCACCAGCACAACCAATATAAAGTTCACCTTCATCTTCTGAATCCGTGTTAATCATAATATCAGCATTTAAAAGACCTGCTTTTAAATTTTCAGCTCCCGTCATTCCAGTTTCTTCATCGATTGTTAAAAGAACCTCTAGTGGTCCATGAACAACTTCTTTCGATTCAAGAACTGCCAATGCTGCAGCAACTCCCATTCCGTTATCAGCACCTAAAGTAGTATCTTGAGCTGTAACCCATTCACCATCAATATAAGGTTTAATAGGGTCTGTTTCGAAATTGTGATTTACACTACTATTTGCCTGAGGTACCATATCCAAGTGACCTTGAAGTACAACTGTTTTTCTATCTTCCATTCCTGGAGTAGCTGGTTTTTTAATAATCACATTTCCTATTTCATCAACGATCGTTTCTAAACCAAGATTTTCGCCAAATTGCTTAGCAAATTCAACAGCTTTTTGTTCTTTTTTTGATGGGCGTGGTATGTCGCATAATTGTTGGAAAATATTCCAAACTGCTTTAGGTTCTAAATTGCGAATTTCACTCATTATAATTCCTCCGTTTATTTATTAATTAATATTATACTGACTAAAGAATTTAAAAATTGTTTAATCTTATTGCTAAAATTAGCAAGCTCAAATTTAGAAAAAATTAACGGCTTACTAAAGGGCTATATATTTAAATTATGGATCTTAACAAATCTTAACATAAAAAAGTAGAAGATTGTTAAAACTTTTTTGGCAATTATCCGTCTTATTGAAGTAATTACATATGACTTGAAAAATATTGCTTTTTTGAAACAAATCGATTTAATTTGTGTATTAAGATAACATATGTAATTATGTAGATATTTTGTTGTTTTATAGTTGGAGATATGAAGAAGATCATTTTATTATTATCGTTATTTAGTTTAGGACTGTTTAATACAGTTATAGCACAAGAAGGAGCAGTTAAATGGTACACATTTGAAGAAGCTGTTGCGCTAAATAAGAAAGAACCACGTAAAATTTTTATTGATGTATATACAGATTGGTGTGGTTGGTGTAAAAAAATGGATGCAACAACATTTTCTAAACCTGAAATAGCAAAAATTCTTAATAAAGATTATTATGCAGTAAAATTTGATGCTGAATCGTTAGATACTATCAATTTTGCTGGAACACGTTTTATCAACGAAGGAGGAAGAAGCAGATCTCCTCATCAGTTAGCAGTTGCATTGCTACAAGGTAAAATGTCATATCCTTCGGTTGCCTATCTAAATGAACAAAATCAGCTATTAACTGCTGTTCCTGGTTATTATACTGCAGACAGGTTAGAACCTATCTTGATGTTTTTTGCTGAAGATGCTTTTAAAACGCAAAGTTTTGAAGAATACCAAAAGAACTTTAAGACTGAAAATAAAACAAATTAATTAAAGTTATTATATATAGAAACTCCGACAACTAATTTGCAGGAGTTTTTTTCTTATCCTGTAATAAATTATTCTTTAATCTTCCTCTCTGTAGAACTCAATAAAACTTTCTTCGTTCATTAGAAATTTTGCCGGAAAAGGAATAACAGTACCGTATTGTTCAATATTAATTTTACGCGCAGCTAATAATGTATTCCCATCAAAAACTTTAACTTGAGCTAGTTCAGGAACTCTATAATATAATTTATCCCTATAACTTGTTCCTTCCCTGTTAATTTGGTCGGCCATTACATACGATAGATTTTTTGTTTGTTCTTTTTTATCAAGTTCAACAATAATTGGTCGACCTCTTAAATCATTGGCTGGTAAAATTCCTTTTTCTTCATTAAACCGGAAAAGAATATATGGTTGAGATAATTCCTTTTCTGTTGGAATAAACTCAAAGCTAGCAGTATAATCACTGGTAAAACTCTTACCTATAAACAATGCCAAATATTCTTCCTCTAAGCTTTTTAATTCATTAATAGCTGCCTGCATCGACTTTCCCTCGGGATAGTAATCGGCCATTCCTGTTATAAGTTCAAAACGTTTATTCCGAATCTTAAAAATAAAATTAGCTGCTTCCTCAGCCTTATCTTCGAAAGATTTATATACCGACTGTGTCTGGGTTACAGGAACTTTTACAAACAAGGAATCTCTTTGAACACGTTTATAAAATGTTACCTCTTCTTTCCCTGCATATTTTGTAGTACTCAAATCGGTAAAAACAATTTCATTATGTGCGTTTCTTATTCCATAAAACTGATTCTCGAAATTTTTCTCTATGGATTTATTTACAGGTAAAATATTCCCACTTTCAATTAATGTATTAAAATCAAAATTTAATTTCCCTGATGGTTCTATTACATAGTATTGTTCCGGATCAATATCGTTATAAGATTTAACGTTAATATTGGTTATTTCCCAAATTGAAGTTTCTTTTTCTGGAACATTTTCAAGTCCCATGAATTTCTCAGCATATTCATAATATGGTCCTGGAATAACATCTTTTCTCGAAGCCTCGATGGTAAACATTAAATTAGTACGTGGCAATGCATATATAATTCCACTCTCTGATAAATTATGCGAATTTTCAATCTTAGTAACTTTTGTTTCTGAAGTCGATTTACACGAAACTATAATTAGTAAACTAAAAACAATAACTATATTTAATATTCTCATTATTCTTTTAATTTTAAATAAGCACTTCCTATTTTTTTAATGATATCTGATGCGATTAAAGCTTCTTCTCCTACTTTATCTTTTGCTATATCACCTGATAATCCATGTAAATATACTCCAATTATTGCAGCCATCTTCGGATTATAACCTTGACCTAATAACGAAAGAATTACTCCGGTTAGTACGTCTCCACTCCCTGCTGTTGCCATCCCAGGATTTCCGGTACTATTAAAATAACATTCCCCATTAGGACACGATATGCTTGTATAAGCTCCTTTTAATACAACATACAACTGATTTTCCTTAGAAAATTCTATCTGAGCATTTATTCGCTCCAATCCTTTTAAAGATCTTCCAATTAGGCGTTCAAATTCCTTTGGGTGTGGAGTTAAAATACTATGCTTAGGTATTTTTGCTATTAACTCATTCTTAGATGATAAAATATTCAACCCATCTGCATCAATAACCATTGGTTCTGAAACTAAATTAAGCAATGCTTCTAATCCCTTCTTGGTGTTTTGTTTACATCCAATACCTGGCCCAATTCCTACTGCTGTGTACTGATCAACATCATCAATATTCGAAAAAATAACATCAGACCAATCAATACTAATCATCGCTTCAGGCATGGCAGTTTGCATAATCTCATATCCAATTTTTGGAACGTGTACCGTCACCAGACCTGATCCTGTTCGTAAACTCGCTTTGGCACCTAAAATAGCTGCTCCCATTTTACCATAACTACCTGCTATTAATAAAACATGTCCGAAAGTTCCTTTGTGTGAAAACTTACTGCGTTTTTGAATTTCTTGTTGAATAATTTCTTTTGTGACTATATAAAATTCAGAATCTAAACTTTCAATAAACTCTTGATTTAAACCTATTGGTAAAACATGCCACTCTCCTACATACGTTTCATTTTCAGCAAATAAAAAAGATAATTTAGGTAATTGAAAAGTTAATGTGTGTTTTGCTTTAATGATAGCATCATAATCATTCCCCGAATTACTCTCACCAAATAAACCAGAAGGGATATCAATAGCTATAATATCAGCATCAGAATCATTTAAATATCCAACCAGTTCTTTGGGTAATCCTTCTAATTTTCTTGTTAATCCCGATCCAAATAATGCGTCAAGAATAATATCATCATTATGAATTTCAGGAAAATCCTCTCTACAATTAATCTCCTTAACCTTTATATTATTTATCTCGCTTAAACGATCTAGGTTAATTTGGCAATCTTCTGATAATTTATTTGATATTTTTAAAATAAAAACCTCAACTATATACTTCAATTCATTTAGCTGTCGGGCTATTGCTAAACCATCGCCTCCATTGTTTCCCGGACCAACAAATATTTTAATCCTTTTTTCAAGTAATAAATGTCTATTTATCCAAGAAGTAATTTGCATGGCTGCACGCTCCATTAAATCAATAGATTTAATAGGTTCGTTCTGAATAGTATAAGAATCAACTTCTCTTATTTGTGAAGATTTTAAAATTTTCATAATTTAGATTCTTTTTGAACAAATTTAATAGCTTAAACTATGATTTAAAAGCATAGTCTCAAAAAAAGATGTTTATATATGTTTCAGCGAAAATCTAACAATAAAACAAATACTAACTAAAATTAATAAATTATGTTAAAGAACCATCCAAAAGGGTTGTTTGTAGCTCTTTTTGCTAACATGGGCGAGCGATTTGGCTATTATACGATGTTGGCAATTTTTGTATTATTTCTTCAAGCCAAGTATGGCTTTAAATACGAAATAGCATCTCAATATTTTGGGATTTTCCTTGCATTTGTATATTTCATGCCATTGCTTGGAGGTATTATTGCCGACAAAGTACTTGGGTATGGAAAAACAATTAGTTTAGGTTTAATGGTCATGTTTATTGGCTATATTATGATAGCCATTCCTACAAACTGGTCTTTAGAAGCAAAAACAAGTGGACTACCTCTGGTTATAGGTGGTTTAGCCGTTATCTCTCTTGGAACAGGACTTTTTAAAGGAAACCTTCAGGCATTAGTAGGTAATTTATACGATGCTGATAAAAAATTTGACAAGTTCAGGTCCTTAGGTTTTAACATTTTTTACATGGGAATTAACGTAGGTGCTATGTTTGCTCCTACTGCAGCAGAAGCTGTTAGCAACTGGATGCTTAAAGGATCTAACCTAACATATAGCGGAGGTATTCCTGCATTGGCTCATAAATTCCTTGATGGAACAATTACTGCTGCAGAAACAGCAGACCTAACTTCTCTTGCTAATGGACAAGAAGCATTTGCTTCTATGGGAGGAGATCTTGGTCAGTTCTCAATGTATTATATCAACGAACTTTCTGGATCTTATCATTGGGCATTTGGTGTTGCTACTATTTCATTAATTGTTTCAATGTTAATTTTCTGGGGTTTCCGTGGAATATATAAACATGCTGATATTACTGAAAAGCAAAAATCTAAAAAAGAAGAATTAAAAGATACTGTTGTACAACTTTCTCCAAAACAAGTTAAAGAAAGAATGGTAGCCCTAATCTTGGTTTTCTTGGTTGTTATTTTCTTCTGGATGGCATTCCACCAAAATGGGGCGGCAATGACAGCATTTGCTAGAGACTACACTGTCGACTCTGTCGGTAAGTTAACTAATATTTGGTTTGATCTGTTTGGTCTCTTACCAATTGCATTGACCATTCTGGGAATTGTATTATTTGCTAATAAAAAGAATAATAGAACACTTCGAATTGGAAGTCTAATGGGAGCTGCTGCTTTTGGTGTTATTGCTTTCTTTAGAATAAGCGGATATGATGCAAGTAACCTGTTTACTCCTCAAAAGTTCCAACACTTTAATCCTTTCTTTATTGTTGCATTAACACCAATAATTGTTGGTGTTTTTAGTGCATTAGCAAATAAACAAAAAGAACCATCAGATCCAAAAAAGATTGGTATTGGTATGATTATTACTTCCGTGGGATTTGTTGTGCTAACTGTTGGTTCATTATCACTCATAGGAATGGCCCCTGGCGATATCGGAGAAACAAGAGTTGATGGTGCTTTTGCTGTTGGACCTTACTGGCTAATTAGCACCTATTTTATTCTTACTATTGCTGAGTTATTCTTAAGTCCAATTGGATTATCATTTGTATCAAAAGTGGCACCACCACAATATAAAGGTTTAATGCAAGGTGGTTGGTTAGCAGCTACGGCAATTGGTAACTACGGAGTAGCTTTAGTTGGTATTTTATGGAATAAAGTACAATTATGGCATTTCTGGGGAATATTAGTTGTTCTTTGTTTAATTGCAGCAACATTTATTTTTTCTATTCTCAAAAGATTAGAAAATGCAACGAAAGATGCATAATAATATTATAATTTAGTCAAAAAGAGTCATCAAATTTGATGACTCTTTTTTTATGTTTTAAAACTAGTAGAAAATCTTTCTAAGTTGTCCATCAAATATTGGTCAGACAAAAAAGATTTTTATATTTGTCATTCTTTTAAATTAGAATGAAATTAATATTAACTTAAAATAATAAATTATGTTTAAAGGACATCCGAAAGGCTTATACGTTGCCTTTTTTGCTAACATGGGAGAGCGATTTGGTTTCTATACCATGATGGGTATTCTTGTATATTATTTGACAGCTAAATTTGGTTTGTCAGAATCAAATGCAGGATTAATCTATAGTATATTCTACGGATCTATTTATGGACTTGCTCTAGTTGGTGGTATATTAGCTGATAAAACTAAAAACTACAAAGGAGTTATCTATATTGGTTTATTTACAATGTTAGCTGGTTATGTGTTAATGTCAGTCCCTGGATTTGGATTAGTATTTACAGTATCTGCATTAATGATTATTGCTTTTGGTAATGGTTTATTCAAAGGTAATTTACAAGCTGTCGTTGGTCAATTATACGATGACCCTAAATACTCTCATTTAAGAGACTCTGCATTTAGTGTATTCTATATGGGTATTAATGTTGGTGCTTTATTTGCTCCAAGTGTTGCTGCTGGTATTATTAACTGGTTTATTAAGTCTCAAGGATTTGTTAGAAACGATGCTTTACCTGCATTAATTCATAAATTTAATGGTGGTACAATTACCGCTGCAGAAACTACTAACCTACAAGGCTTAGCAGAAAAAGTTTCTGGTGGTGCTATAACAGACCTAGGAAGCTTCGCTTCTGATTATCTTTCTGCTTATGGAACAGGATTTAACTATGCTTTTGCATTTGCAGGTATTACCATGATTATCTCATTACTTGTATATACATTCTTTAAAAGAATGCTTCCTGATGTGAAGAAAGAAGAAGAAACAAAAGATGGAAAAGTTGTTGAAATGTCAAAAGCAGAAACTAAGCAACGCCTTACTGCTTTATTCTTAGTTTTTGGTGTGGTAATTTTCTTCTGGATGGCATTCCACCAAAATGGTTTAACCATGAGCTTCTTTGCTAGAGATTATACTGTTCAACAAGTTGGACCAGGAACATACTTAGTATTTAACATATGGTCGTTACTTTCAATAGTCGTTGGAATTCTTTCTTTAACCTATATTTTTAATAAAGAATCATCTGGAAAAACTAAAATTATTAGTGCCATATTATTAGCACTTTCAGGAGCTGCAACATATTACTTTTATTCTAATAATCCAGAAGTAAATCCTTTCTCTCCTGAGTTATTCCAGCACTTTAATCCAACAATGATTGTATTGTTAACTCCAATCATTGTAGGAATATTTGCGTGGCTAAATAAGAAAGGGAAAGAACCTTCAGCTCCAAGAAAAATTGGTATAGGTATGATCATTACATCTTTTGGATTTCTAATTCTTTTAATTGGTTCATTGGGATTAGATCCATTTGATATTATGCAATCAGATCCTAACCATGCAAGAGTAGGAACAGGATGGTTAATTAGTACCTATTTTACATTAACAATAGCTGAGCTATTCTTAAGCCCAATGGGTATATCATTTGTATCTAAGGTATCTCCTCCAAAGTATCAAGGATTAATGCAAGGTGGTTGGTTAGGTGCTACAGCTCTAGGTAACTTATTATTAGGTGTTGGTAGTTTCTTATACGAAAGAGTACAAATATGGCAAGTTTGGGCTATATTTATCGTATTATGTTTTATTGCTGCAGGATTTATTTTCTCTGTAATGAAAAAATTAGAAAAAGTATCATAATAGAAATACTTATATATCTTTTAAAACCCGTCCTTTCAGACGGGTTTTTTTATTCCTCTTAATTAAAAAAATAAAATATTTTAAGAAAATTTTAATCACCTCTTTTTCATTTCGCAAACGTTTGAAACAACACTTTTAGCGATTACACTATCTTTGTAATTATCTGCAACATAATTAGATACATGGATTCCAAAGCTTTTTTTCTTATCTTTGATATATTATCTTAATATTACTTTTAGAACATTTTATCATTAAATATTTTCAATGGAAAAGAAGAAAAAAACACTCAGCTTTTGGCAAATTTGGAATATGAGTTTTGGATTCTTAGGAATCCAGTTCGGATTTGCACTTCAAAATGCCAACGCCTCAAGAATTTTACAAACATTTGGTGCCGATGTGCATCATTTATCATGGTTTTGGTTGGTTGCTCCTATTACCGGAATGATTATTCAACCAATAATAGGTTACATGAGCGACCGAACATGGAATCGCTTTGGAAGACGAAGACCATACTTTTTAGTAGGTGCTATTCTAACCAGTATTGCCTTGGTTTTGATGCCCAATGCCCCGCATTTAGCTAAAGTCATTGCACCTATGTTTGTTGGAGGAGGTTTATTAATGATAATGGATGCTTCTATTAATATTTCTATGGAGCCCTTCAGAGCATTGGTAGCTGATAAACTTCCAGATGAACAACACACCTTAGGGTTTTCAATGCAAACTTTATTAATCGGTATTGGTGCCGTTGTTGGTTCCTGGCTACCTTATATGCTTGGTAATTGGTTTGGAATCTCTAAGGAAGCTTCAGGAGCAGGATTAATTCCTCCTAATGTAACCTATTCATTTTATTTTGGTGCTGTAGTGCTTATATCTTCCATTTTATGGACAGTAATTAGAACAGATGAATATCCACCTGAGTTTTATGAAAAAGAAGAAGAACAAGAAAAAAAGGAAAAGTTTAAGATACCAAAAACCATGTGGCAATTATTGCTTGTTCAGTTTTTTTCATGGTTTGCATTATTCTCTATGTGGGTATTTACAACTCCTGCAGTAGCTCAACACTTTTATGGAACAACCGACCCTAATTCAGTAGGTTATCAAGATGCCGGCGATTGGGTGGGAATCTTATTTGGTATTTACAATGGAGTTTCAGCAATCATTGCATTATCATTACCAAAACTTGCTGCTAAAATTGGTAGAAGAGCAACACATGCGCTAGCTTTAAGCATTGGTGGAATTTCTTTCATCTCATTTACTTTTATACCATCTTCTGAATTATTAATTATTCCAATGATTGGAATTGGAATTGCCTGGGGAAGTATTCTGGCTATGCCTTATGCCATGTTAGCAAATTCAATCCCTCCTAAACAAATGGGAATATTCATGGGAATCTTTAATATGTCAATTACGATTCCTCAAATCGTAAATGGAATTTTTGGCGGACTGATATTAAAATATTTCTTCCATAATGATCCTCTAAAGTCAATTATTATGGCAGGAGTATTAATGATTTTAGGAGCTATAAGTACCATTTTCGTGAAAGATAGACTAGACGAAAAACAGCAAAGAAAAATATTAGACTAATATATAAACACAACTTATGGTTAAAGCAATCATTTTTGATTTAGACGGAGTAATTGTCGACACTGCTGTATTTCATTACCAGGCTTGGAAACGACTTGCTAATGAATATGGTTTTGACTTAACTCTGGAACAAAACGAAAGGTTAAAAGGAATAAGCAGATTTGAATCTTTGGATATCTTATTATCAATAGGTGGAATTGAGATACAATCTCAAGAAGAAAAAAATGAACTTGCAAGCAAAAAGAACAACTGGTATCGAGAAAATATCTTAAAAATGACTCCAGCCGATATTCTTCCCGGAGTAAAAAATTTCTTGATCGATCTTAAAAACACACAGTACAAAATAGCCATCGGCTCATCCAGTAAAAATGCTGGAACTATTTTAGAAAAGATTGGTTTTGACAATTTCTTCGATTCAGTCGTAGATGGAACAAAAATTACGAACTCAAAACCTGATCCTGAAGTTTTTTTAAAAGCTTCCGAAGAACTAGATATTGCTCCTGAGAATTGCCTAGTGTTTGAAGATGCTGCAGCAGGTATTGAAGCTGCAAAAAAAGCCGGCATGTTAGCAATTGGAGTTGGCAAGTATGAAAATCTATCAAATGCAGATAAGGTTATTGCCAACTTTAGTAATATGAGTGTAATGATGATTGATAATTTAAGTAAATAATAACCTCAAAATAATCCCTTCAAATGAACGAATATTTAAAACATGATGATTGGTGTATAATTGAAGAAGGATTTAATCCTGAAAATCAACGTTCCTCCGAAAGTATTTTTTCGTTAGGAAATGGACATATAGGTCAACGTGCAAACTTTGAAGAAAAGTACAGTGGAGATAGTTTACAAGGAAACTATATTGCAGGAATTTACTATCCTGACAAAACCAAAGTAGGATGGTGGAAAAACGGTTATCCTGAATATTTTGCTAAAGTATTAAATGCTCCAAACTGGATTGGAATTAATATTAAAGTTGGAAATAAAGAGCTTGATCTTGCCAAAGTAAAGATCAATAACTTTCGTCGTGAATTAAATATGAAAGAAGGTTATTTGAAGCGGACATTTACCGCTGAATTTACCGGAGAAAAAATTATTGAAGTTACAACAACACGATTCTTAAGTATTAAAGAAACCGAACTGGGATGTATCAAATACGAAATAAAAAGCATTAGTACTAGCGATAAAATTAACATTACTCCTTATGTTGATGGTGATGTTATTAATGAAGATTCCAATTACCAGGAAAAATTCTGGGATGAGATTTCAGTGGAAAGTAAGCCAGGAGAAGCATATGTAACGGTTAAAACCAACAAACTTGATTTTTATGTTTCTACCAGCATGAAATATCAGGTTTTAAAAAATAACACTGTTATTGATTATAAGGTTAAAGAACAGCGAAAAAATAAATATATCGCTCAAAGTATTGATCTTAATATAGAACCTGAAGAAACAATAACTATTTATAAATATGCTGCCATAACTCATTCAGAAAACCATAGCAATGAAACTTTAACTATAGCAGCACATAATGTACTACAACGTTCATTCGAAAAAGGATTTGATAAATTATTTGAAGAACATGCTAATGCATGGAGATCTAAATGGACAGATAGTGATATCGTTATTAAAGGCGATACTGCTGCTCAACAAGCTATTCGTTTTAATATCTTTCAGTTAAATCAAACATATACAGGTGATGATGAGAGATTAAATATCGGACCGAAAGGATTCACCGGTGAAAAATATGGAGGTAGCACCTATTGGGATACAGAAGCTTATTGCTTGCCTTTTTATTTAAGAACATCTGATAAAAAAGTATCTCGAAATCTTTTATTATACAGATACAGACATCTACAAAAAGCCATTGAGAATGCTGAAAAATTAGGTTTTAAAAATGGTGCTGCATTATATCCTATGGTAACCATGAATGGTGAAGAATGTCACAATGAGTGGGAAATAACCTTTGAAGAAATTCATAGAAATGGAGCCATTGCTTTTGCGATATATAACTACACTCGCTATACAGGTGATGAAACTTATCTTGAAGATTATGGACTTGAAGTTTTAATTGCTATTAGTCGTTTCTGGGCTCAACGCGTTAATTTCTCAAAAGCAAAAAACAAATATGTAATGCTTGGTGTTACAGGACCAAATGAGTACGAAAATAATGTAAATAATAATTGGTATACGAATCTTATGGCTACCTGGTGTATAGATTATACCATTAAAGCTATCACAAAAATTCAAACTCAAAGTCCAGAAAAATATAAAGCGCTAAAAGAAAAAATAAATTTTAATGAGCTTAAAGAAGTAGGCAAATGGACAAATATTATTGATAATATGTATTTCCCAGAGAATGAAGAATTGGGAGTCTTTTTGCAACAAGACGGATATATGGATAAGGAATTGATGAACGCATCAGACTTAAGTCCTGAAGATCGTCCGATAAACCAAAAATGGTCGTGGGATAGAATTTTGCGCTCTTGCTTTATAAAACAAGCTGATGTTTTACAAGGAATCTATTTGTTCGAAGATAATTATGATATAGATACTATAAAGAGAAATTTTGATTTTTATGAGCCTAAAACAGTTCATGAATCATCTTTATCTCCTTGTGTTCATACTATTTTAGCAGCTAAATTGGGATATAAAGAAAAAGCATACGAATTATACCTTAGAACTGCACGTCTTGATCTTGATGATTATAACGACGAAGTATATCAAGGATTACATATTACCAGCATGGCAGGAACATACCTTTCTGTTGTTGAAGGATTTGGTGGAATGAGACTTAAAGATAATGTTGTTCAATTTAATCCTTTTATTCCTGATCAGTGGAAATCATATTCATTTATGGTAAAACACCGTGAACAACTTTTAAAAGTTGAGGTTACAAAAGAAAAAACAACAGTTTTTAACCAAGGAAGCAATACAGCAAAAGTATACGTGAGAGGTATTGAATACAATATTCAAAGAAACGATTTTATCGAGTTCTATGGTAATTAAATGGCAAAGTATGAAAGAGAAACTGATGCGACTGATATTTTTATTCTTCATCTTTTCAATAACTTATTTAAACACTTTTTCTCAAGTTGTAAAAAGAGTTGATCCACCATTTTGGTGGACCGGAATGAAAAATCCAAATCTACAAATAATGATTTATGGAGATCAAATTGCTGATTATCAGATTACATTAGACCAAAGTAATTTATTGAAAAAAGTCAACAAAGTTGAAAACAAAAATTACATTTTCTTGGATTTAACTATTCCTGATAACCTGGAATCAAATACTCTAAAAATCAATCTTAAAAAATCTGGTAAAACAGTTGAAACGATTAACTATGAGTTAAAGGAAAGAATAAAGAGTAAGAACCAACATCAAGGATTTGATAATTCTGATGTCATTTATCTCTTAATGCCTGATCGTTTTTCCAATGGAAATCAAAATAATGATAGCGCTCCGGATATGCTCGAAAAAGCCAACAGGGATAACCCTGACTCAAGGCATGGTGGAGATATTCAAGGTATTCTTAATCATTTGGATTATTTCAATGAATTAGGAGTTACAGCATTATGGATTAATCCATTACTGGAAAATAACCAGGAAACATATACTTATCATGGTTATGCAATTACCGATCATTATAGAATTGATCCTCGTTATGGAAATAATCAAGATTATATCGATTTGGTTTCTAAGGCACATCAAAAAGATCTAAAGATTGTAAAAGATGTAGTCTTAAATCATTGTGGGATAAATCATTGGTGGGTCAGTGATCTTCCTTCTGAAGACTGGATACATCAATTCAAAGAATTTACACGATCAAATTTCAGATCTCCTGTAATTAGTGATCCTTATGCTTCAAAGTATGATTTTAATTTGCAGCAAAATGGTTGGTTCGATACAAACATGCCTGATTTAAATCAAAAAAATCAGTTCCTGTTAAACTATTTAATTCAGAATACCATTTGGTGGGTCGAATATTCAGGCTTAGATGGTATACGACTCGATACTCAACCTTATTCTGATAAAGACATGGTTGCTCTTTGGGCAAAAAAAGTAAGATATGAATATCCTGATTTAACCATTTTAGGTGAAGCCTGGCTACAAAAGATACCTATAACAGCTTATTGGCAAGAACGAGGGAATAATTCTAAAGGCTATTCTTCGAACATTCCTGTAGTAACCGATTTCCCTTTACATTATGCCATCACACAAGCATTTAGCGAAGATCAAACATGGACTGATGGAATGGCAAAACTGTATTATGTCTTAGCCCAGGATTTTGTGTATGAAAACCCCATGAATACTTTGGTATTTCTAGATAATCATGATGTAAATAGAATATATTCTTCTTTAGGCGAGGATCTCAATAAACTTAAGATGGCCATTGCTTTCCAGTTAACAACCAGGGGTATACCTTCTGTATATTATGGTTCAGAACTTTTAATGAAAGGCTTTGAACATGAATCACATGGGAAAATGCGTATGGACTTTCCTGGAGGTTGGACGCAAGACAAGATAAATGCCTTTTCAAAAGAGGGATTAACAGATCAACAAAATGAATTATTAGATTATTATTCTAAAATATTGAAGTGGAGACAAAATCAAACTGTAATTCATTATGGAAAACTTACTCACTTTATTCCGGAGAATAACATCTACGTTTATTTTAGATATGATGAGAACAATTCGATTATGGTTATTTTAAACAATAATGAAGAAGCGCAAAATATTGATACCAAAAGATTTTCTGAAATCCTATCAAGCTATTCTTATGGATATGACATCATTACGAAAACAAAAATAGAAAATTTGGATAGAATTGCAATTCATGGAAAGTCTGCAATGATTATTGAATTAAAAAACAAATAAACTCAATACAAGAATCAACCTAAACCTTTCATTTATACATTGAAAGTTAATTTAAACCAAACTAAAAAGGCTCCAATAGGAGCCTTTTTTATATTTCAGTTTTCTAATTTAATCACCAAAACTTATTCCAACACCTCTAGCATTTCTCATTAATGCTGTATCCAATGTAACAAAATTCGGCCTTTGTACTGCATCTTTAAATGGAACCGATGTAATATGTGGATGACGATATGATACCATTTCTCCGAACTTACCTTCTAATACCATTTCAAATGCATGTACACCAAACTGTGTAGCTAACACGCGATCGTATGCAATTGGAACTCCACCACGTTGTATGTGACCAAGAACAGCTTTCCGGATACTATGTTTAATTCCTGCTTCTTTTAATTCCTCTACCAAGGTTGTAGCAGCACCCGCTAAACGAGCATTAGCATAACCAACCTCATCGTTTTTCTCTTCTGAGATATTCTTCCCAATGGCATGTGCACCTTCTGCAATTACAATAATTGTAAAACCACGGTCTCTTTTAAATCTATTATTAATCTTATCAACAACTTTATTAATATCATATGGAATTTCAGGAATTAGACAGATCTCAGCTCCTCCTGCCACAGCAGCATTCATTGCTATCCAACCGGCATCGCGTCCCATGACTTCAAGCACCATAACTCGATTATGACTTGCTGCTGTTGTAACTAATTTATCAACAGCTTCTGTTGCAATTTGTACAGCAGTTTGATAACCAAAAGTTGTGTCTGTAGCCGATAAATCATTATCAATCGTTTTCGGAACACCAATGATATTTAATCCTTTTTCGTATAATGCTTGCGAAATACGCTGTGAACCATCACCTCCAATATTAATAACAGCATCAACACCCATATACATGAGCTTACGAATCATCTCTTCTGAACGATCAACTGTTGTCCATTTTCCATCTTTATCTTTAATAGGCCATGCAAATGGTCCACCCCTGTTAGTAGTCTCTATAATTGTTCCTCCCTGGAAATGAATTCCTGAAACTGCTTGTTCATCTAATATTTTAACTTCAGTAGGCTCCCACAGTATTCCATTAAAAGCCTGAATACTTCCTAGAATTTCCCAGTCGCGCTCTTGAGAAGCTCTTTTCACAATTGCTCTAATCACCGCATTTAAACCCGGACAATCTCCTCCAGCAGTTGCAACTAATACACGTTTCATGTTAATTTTTTTTAATGATTATTACTATAAATTTTCTAGGGGAAGAAAACGCTCTAATATCTTTATTTAGTAGGCAATTCATTTAGTTTTTAAGGTAATTTTCGTTATCTTTAAAAAACCAAAATTTTGCAAAGTAAAAATAATAAAAAGGCTTGAGTTATCACAATTTTAAAACTTTATTATTAAAAAAAATCTAAATTATTTAACATGAAGGAACAAAGATCAAGATTTAGAGTTAAATCGTTGATTATACTCATTTTAACTCTTACAATTATTGCAGGATGTAAAACAGCATCAAAAGAAGAAGTTAAATCATCTGAATATCAGAAAGTAAAACATGTTGAGTGGAGTAAAAACTTAAGTATTTATGAAGCTAATATCAGACAACATACACCTGAAGGAACTTTTAACGCTTTCGCAGAACACTTGCCACGCTTAAAAGAACTTGGAACAGATATTGTCTGGTTAATGCCTATTTACCCTATTGGCGAAAAGTTTAGAAAAGCCACACAAACTGTTTTAATTGAAGAAATAGAAAATCCTGAAGAAAGAGCTAAATACCTTGGAAGTTATTATTCTATAAAAGACTATATGGCTGTTAATCCAGAGTTTGGAACTATGGATGATTTCAGAAATCTTGTAAATAAAGCACATGAATTGGGAATGTATATCATTCTTGATATTGCTGTGAATCATACTGCATGGGACCATCAATGGATTACTGAGCATCCTGAATATTATACAAGAATTGAAGAAGGAACCACTCCGTGGAAAGAAGAATGGATGGAAGCTCATCCTGAATATTATTCATTTTTAAAGAAAAACCGTTTTACTTACCCAATGGACGAAGGAGAAACCGATTGGTGGGACACGGCCGACTTAAATTATGAAAACGAAGATGTAAGAAACGAATTTTACAAAATACTTAGATATTGGGTAAGCGAATTTAACGTAGATGGTTATCGTTGCGATGTTGCTGCAATGGTTCCAACAGATTTCTGGAATGAAGCTCGTAAGCAGCTTGATGAAATTAAACCTGTTTTTATGTTGGCAGAAGCAGACAAAGAAGAATTACACGAATATGCTTTTGATATGACCTATGGTTGGCCAATGCATCATGTATGGAATCAGATTGCTCAGGGAAAAGAATCAATGGACTACTTGGTTAGTGAATATGAGAAAGAAAAAAGCAGATATGGATCAAACGATTATAGAATGAATTTCATTACCAATCACGATGAAAATTCTTGGAATGGAACAATTGCTGAACGATTAGGCGATGCTGCTAAGACTTTTGCAGTGATGGCTTTTACAACTCCCGGAATGCCTTTAATTTATAGTGGACAAGAGGCTTGTCTCGATAAACGTTTAAAATTCTTTGAAAAGGATTCTATTGACTGGGAAAAAGATTGTTGTATGAATGATCTTTATAAAACATTGTTAAAACTTAAAAAAGAAAATCCTGCACTTTGGAATGGGGATTTTGGCGGTACCATGGAAAGAATTCCAACCACAGCTGATGATAAAATATATGCATTTACCAGAACAAAAGACGAACACCAGGTGATTACGATTCTAAACCTTAGCAATGAAGATGTTGATTTTGAACTTCTTCAAACTAATGACAATCAGAATTTAACCGAGCTATTCACTGAAGAGACATTCGTAAATAATTTTAAGTTTAAGGCCTGGGATTATAAAGTATACAGGACAAAATAATAATAAATGAAGCCAAAATAAAACATCCATTGAATTATCAATGGATGTTTTTTAAACTACTAAACTTAATGAAATAGAAGATTACTCTTCCATAATAACTACGGTATTCTTTGATTTTTTAGCCTCTATTAAAGCTAATTCAGCTCTTTTCCTAATGTTATCTTGAGAATCATTTTTATTAGAACATGTTATTCCCATACTAATGGTTAAATGAACCTCCTGATCATTTAACTGAAATAAATGATTTGCAACTGTTCTTCTTAACCTATTCCCTATTTCCTGTGCTTCTTTAATATTTGTATTTGAAAAAATAAGTGCAAACTCATCTCCATTTTTATAACGAAAAAACATATCCGATTTTCGAATAAACTGTTTAGTTATATCTACAAATTGTTGGAGTATACCATCAGCTTTATCGTATCCATAATGATCATTATAATTCTTAAACCGATCAATATCTATTAATACAAATACAAAAGAACTGATAGAAGAATCTTTTATAAAAGACTTCAATTTAGATTTTAACTTACGGTGATTATATATTCCTAAATCATCGGAAAAAGCAAGGCTTTTTAAACTGGCGATTCTACCTCTAAATCGCCAGTAAGCCAAAACAAACCCAAAGGAAATCGATATGAATATGATTAACAATATTTTTATGTTCTGTGTCATACTTATTTTTTTATTACTTTGCCAGTATAGATATCATTATCCATAATTAACTTATAATAATAAATACCTGTATTAAAATCTGAAAGATTCAGTTGAATTGCTTCTTGTTCATTGAATTCTTTTTGTTGCTTCAATCGACCATTCATGTCATAAAGGTAAATTTGAGCATTTTGATAAATATTTTGTTCTACCTCGAAGTATATGATATCAGATGTTGGATTTGGATAGGTAAGTGCCTTGCCCATAATTTCTATATCATCTTTTATTGATGTTGGTAGATTTGGTTGTTTTAATTTTACATCTGAATAAAATCGATATTCTCCAGGATCAAAAATAATTGACTGATTTACATTATTAACCATTAGAGTATCTCCGGTATATAATTCGTACCATTCACCGACAGCAGGAAAGTGAACATCAACAAATAAAGACGAAACATCGAAGTTACCCATGATAACAACATTCATATCTGTACCATTTAAAACAAGACTTTTTGTTTTTCCATTTTGCTCTAAACTATAATTATCTGTTTTAAAAACTTCATAATCAACCTTTAACTCATTTAACGTTTTATAAATGGTAAATAATCTGAATCTGTCTTCTTGAGAATAATATTCCCAATGTATAGGTTTATTACAAACTCTACAATCATAATCGATAGAAATATCGTAACCTAGTTCTCCAAATTGCCAGATCATTTTAGGGCCCGGAATTGGAATAAAAAAGTTTGTAACCAATTCAATACGTTTTAATGCTGTAGAAAGATCTTGAATATCATAACTTCCAAATGAATTCCCATTAATCAAATTATCATACATTAATCTTTGTTCATCATGGCTTTCCATATAGCTAACCAAATAAGGATTCGTCCATCCTCGTTCTGTATACAATCCCCAAGATATATCCGACTCCTTCCCTTTGGATGCATTACGGTACTCTTCATTTATATTCCCCCAAATCATCATACCATAATTTGATAATTCTTTCTCTTCTCCATTATCGGTAAAATGTTCAAGAATAACATATGCCCCGGAATTTACATTCCATATTTCGTCGGCCATTCTTTTTAAGATAGCTATTCGGGAAGCGTCATATGCCCAACCATCTCCAGACACATTGGTAAAACCTTTTGTAAAATCAAAGCGGAAACCATCCACTTTATATTCATTAAGCCAATAATGATTTACACTATCGACAAACTCTTTAGTATAAACGCTCTCGTGATTAAAATCGCTTCCCCAGGAATATGAGGAATTTGGAGATGTTTGATTATACCATGGATTCTCAGCAGTTGGTTGTCCATAATCGCCTGCATTGGGGTCAAAATACATTCGAACAAGTGGCGATTGACCATAAGAATGGTTTAGAACCATATCCATAATAACTGCTATATTTCTTCCATGGCATTCATCAACAAAAGCCTTAAAATCATTTTTTGGTCCGTAATATTTATCTGGGGCAAAATAAAAACTTGAATTGTAACCCCAACTTTCGTTTCCTTCGAACTCACTTGGTGGCATTAACTCAATTGCATTCACTCCCAGAGAATCTAAATAATCTAAAGTATCAATTAGAGTTTTGTAATCATGTGCAGCAAGAAAATCTCTAAGAAGTAATTCGTAAATAATTAAATCTTCTTTATCTGGTGATGTAAAATCTGTATTTTCCCACACATATTCATCCTGATTGGTTTGTAACACAGAAGCAATATTCGTTGTTTTACTCTCCGGATAATCGATTAAACCAGGATAGGTATCATCCGAAATATATTTGTCGTTTATATCACTTGTTTTTTCTGTATAAGGATCGGCAATTCTAATTTCTCCATCGATATAATATTGAAAAATATATTCTTGTTGCGGTGTTAAATTACTAATTGCTAACCAATAATACTCCCCATCAGAGGTTCTATTCATCATAAAATTTTCATCCAAAGCCCAGTCTGTAAAATCTCCAATAACAAATACATACTCCTTATTGGGTGCGAAAAGCACTAAGCCAACAGAATCATCATCCAAGTAATTAATCCCTTTTATCCACCCTTCAGGAATTTCCGCTTCCGGAATTGTTCCTCGAACAAAATAATTTACAGAATCAGTTACCGATTCTTCTGTATTTTTAGCCACAACCTTAATCTGGTGTAAACCTGAATTATTCTCTGTATGTGTATAAGTTAAACTAGATCCTATTTGTTTTGTTACAAATTCATCGTCGATGTATAGTTTCATTGAATCGGCATCGTTTGATGAAGCATTTATACTAATCTGCTCACCTGGAAGAATAATAAAATCATTAACTGGCGATGAAATATTAACATTTAATCCTGGCTCATAAACATCCACAAAAACATCTCCGTTATCTGATTCACGTCCTGTTTTTGAACCATCCGCATTTCGAAAAACAAAAGCCATTTTTAAAATGGTATCATTTTCTTCAACTGCATAAAAATCATGAATATTTGGCTCGATATCTAATGAGTATAGGTTGTCCAATATCTTGGTTAATTTAGCCTTATCGGTATTTTCGGACCACTCTGCAATAACATACTTCCAGTTTGATGACGAAGCACTTAGATTTGTTATTACACCTGTGTGAGCATAAATATCTCCATCAAAATCCATTAATCCCTGATTACCTTCGTCGGCATGAAAATAAATAGTAACTAAATCATTTTCTGTTGGAAATTCGGGGTCAGTTGTTACTACTTGTGAAGTCGCATTTACTATTCCAACGATAGTAACAATTAATGTGATAATGTAAGTCTTGAATTTCATGGCTCCCTACTATTCTTTAAGAATTAAGATAATCGCTTTAGCTCCATCTAACTCCACGTTAATAAATCCTCTATTTGATTTAAACTCAGTTTTATCAATTGCATTTATAAATATTCCATCGTTTTTAACAGGAATTTGTAATGATTTTATACTCTCGGATTTATTAAATGCAACAACAGCTTCTTGATTATTTAATGTTCTATTATAAGCTAATGTTCTGTTTTTATCATCGATTAAAGAAAAGTTTATATCTCCTGTTATAAAAACTGGATTATTTTTTCTTATCTCGATAAGTGTTTTATAGTAATTTAACAAAGTAGTATCTTGTTCTACTTTATCTCTTTTTCTTTCTTTGTTAAAAGGATGTAATGTTTCATCTTCATATTCAATATCATTCCAGATCATAGGTTTTCTCGTACCAGGATCGTCAGATCCCCACATGCCAACCTCGTCGCCATACCAAATATGAGGAGCACCAATATAAGTAAATTGATGTATCAGTATCATTTCTTGTATTTTTCGAGTTTTCTCGTCGGGTTTATCAATTTTATAATCGATATTTTCCCAAGGTTTTGCCTGATATTTATATCTTCCATTATTATATAGAGATGTTGATACGCGAGGAGCATCATGGCTTGCTACCAGATTCATCATTGCCTGCAAATTATTAATATCAATTTCTTCGAATTCCTTCTTAAGCTCTGCAACAAATTCACTAGGTTTCATTTCGTTCGGAGCATCAGCAAAAAAATGCCTAGTAGGACGGTACCAATGATAATGCATCACTGCATCAAAAATATCTCCTTTTAAGTAATACTGTGGCATAAGAAATTCATCGGGCCATGATTTCCACCATATTTCACCAACTAAATATGCTTCCGGATTTACTTCTCGAACTACTTCTCTGAATTCTCTCCAAAATCCATCAGGTACCTTCTCAGCAACATCTAATCGATAACCATCGATACCATCGGTAGGATCACCATCGCCATTTGGATCGAGCCATCTTTTTGTAATATTAAATATGTGTTTTTTAGCCTCGGCACTGTGTAAATTACCTTTTAGAGGAACATCATCGTGTGTGCCAATGATATCTTTTTTCATTTCGGGCATGGTTTGTACTCCTGCCCAACCATTATATTTAAACTCATTTTGTTCAGTTTCTGGATCATCGAAACTTTCAATTTCGTACCAATTAGCAAATTCAGAATCTACACCTTTTTGTTTTACATCTTCGAAAGCCCAAAACACTTTCCCAGTATGATTCCAGGAGTAATCCATAATCAATTTAATACCTCTTTTATGACACTCTTCAATTACTTTTAAGAATAATTTATCTGCTGTTGTCCATTTCCATGTATTTACATCTACTGGATTTTCACTTTCAATTATTTTAATATCTTTTTTTGGGTCAGGCCCAAAGTTCCTGTCGATATGTCTCCAATATCTTGGATCGTATTTATGAAGAGAAGGGGAATCATTTAAAGGATTGAAATAAATAGCATTTACTCCTAATGATTTTATATAATCCAGTCGATCCAGAACACCTTGCAAATCTCCCCCATAACGTCTAAGTTGTAAATTATTCCATTGATCAGGTAAAGAAGAATAAGCAAAGTATTCATCTGGTTTATACCATTGTTGTCCCCATGGCGTTATAGTCCAATTAGCAGGAATACTATCGGGATATGTTCCAACAATATCGATGGATGTTGGGTCATTTGTAGAATCTCCGTTCCTAAAACGCTCAACAAAAATTTGATACCAAATAGCTTCTTTACTCCACTCGGGAACATAAGCAATATCTTTGTGAGACTTCTCCTCTTTTTGTAATTGAGTACACGAAAAAGACATTCCAATTACAAAAAACATTAAAATAAATATTCCTTTTTTCATACTACATGACTTTGGGGTAAAAAAAGCCCGCTAAAAGCGGGCTTTTAAAAACCTAATATTATTACTTGGCTAATGTAACTGTTGCACTAAATTTTTCTGCTCCACTTAAATCTAAAGTTACATCATAAGTTCCTGCTCCCGGAGTTGCTAAATTGCCTCCATTATATTCTATATTATCTAGAGAACCTCCAAAACTGATAGCCCAATCATCGTTTGCTCTAAACTTATATTCTCCTGTTGCAAAGAAAGTAACCTGTCCTTCCCAAATTTTGGTTGTAGTATTAAATGTTAGATCAACATCCGTACTCCAATCTCCAGCCTGAGCACTTCCAATAACTCCAATTGCTACCGGAGTTAAAACAACAGTTTTATTTATCATGTCGAATTTTATTTCATAAAACCCTTCTCCTGTATAAGTTGGAAGGCCTGATACAACAATATTTCCTCCACCATCAGCGATCTCCCCTGGAGACGCTCCTGCTCCCCATAAACCATCCCAACTATTTCTCTCAACTAAAATTTTAAACTCGTCGGTACCAATTAAATACTGATATCCTACATGAACATCATTTCCAATTGCTGCTAAATATTGTCCGTAATTATTCCAACCATTAATAGATCCTACCAACCAAATATTAGCTGCTTTAATAGAATATGTTCCTTGCTTAATATTCACAACTATATTATAGGTTTCTCCACCTCCATCAAATGAGAAATTACCATTAAATCCTTTGGGTCCTAGTGATCCACTATTTCCACCTTCTCCAAGGTTAGCCCATTCCAAATCGCCCCATGCTTGTTGTCCAATAAACTTAAACTGAGCTCCATCTTTTAATGTGGTTGAAATTTTAAACAAACCTTCACTTACTTTAGTAAATGGAACTGCATTTGCGGCATCCCAAACACCATCAGTAGAATTATAATCACCTACTAAATAAAGGTTATCATAATCGTAAGTATAAGTTTCAGTACCTGCAACATGTTCTTCGACTATTAACTCACTTGTTAAATAGTTAGCTTCAATTTTATACCAACCACTTGTTCCAGTAAATACAAAATTCTTCATTTCATCATTCGCTGCAGAAACATTACTTGAATAAGTAATAATACTTTCTGAATTATAAGTATTATTCAAAGTATCTTGTTGTGGCAAGAATCTGAATTTCATATTATTTTCCAAATAAGTAAATCCTGTATGTATACCTCCATCACTATACATTAATAGTGCTTTTGAAGCATCCCAACCTACAGTTGTCGCATTACCATAAATATACATAGTTTCAGAAATGGGTACATCTTTATACGTAGTAACAGAAAAAGGGAAAGCTTCTGTATACACAGTCTCTAAATCTTCATGAACAAACGATCTAATTCTTAATTGTAAATCATAAGTTTGTACAGGACTATAACCATTTTCAAGAAGTTTTGTATTTAAGTTTCCTTCAGTTATTACAATAAATGTATCAGAAGTAGTTCCACTTTCGAATTCCATATAGGAACTAAAATCTTCTCCTGCATCTGTAATCTGCACTGAATAATGCGTTACTAATCCTCCTCCTTCGTATAGTTGTGCAGGGTTCCAAGCCAGAGTATCCCAAGCTACTGCTTCGTTTAATTTAAGTAAAGTAGCTGTTTTATTATCAATGCTATCAACTAATTCTGGTGCTTCATTAATAAAATTAGATGGTGCAGGAGGATTATCAAAATCATCTTCAGCACAAGAATAAATGATAACAGCTAATAATACTATCAGTAAATATTTAATTTTATTCATTGTATTCAATTTTATGTTATTATTTAGCTAACTCCATTGTAATGGATTTTGCATTTAGATCAACTCTAATTGTATAATTACCAGTTTCTCCATCAAATCTATAGTTAGGATCATCATGAGTAGTTTCGTCTGCTAATAAATCAGTAACTTCTCCTGTAAAATAATCATATCCCCATTGATCTGCATCCCAAGAAGGTGTTTGGAAGAATCTAAAATGTCCACCATTAGTAAACTGAGTAGTTGTTTCATAAAGTCCGGCCGATATTCCTGTAACTTCTATTGCTTGTCCCGGATCCCAATCACTAACAGCAGTTCCAATCATATAAATAGGATCGAATGCATTAAATGTCATAACATTTAAAGTGATAGCATCTGAATACACAGGATCAAAGTTTTCACCTATAGTTGCAGAAACACGTATTTCGACAGAAACTTCTACTTCTGGCTTAAAGCCATAACTTAACACTGCAGTATTAAATTCTTTAACTGTAAATGTATCTGTAATCTCATCAGTAAGAGTTAGAATTACTTTTGGATTAGCAAATTCATTACCAGCAGTATCTAACTGCAAATTATATGTCACAGGTGTTGAAACACCATAATCTGTAGCTGTCCAGGTAAATGCACCAAAAATATCGGTTTCATTTTCCTCTAACAATACATAATCTGAACTTGGCAAAGCTTGTAATACACTTTCGATAACATCCTCATTAATAACCGCAGTTGGATCGTCATCTTCACATGCCGCAAATATTACCAGACTAAGTATAAATGCTAATATAATATTGTATTTTTTCATTTTCCTTAATTTTTAATATTAATATCCAGGATTTTGAACCAAGTTAGGATTTGCACTCAAATCAGAAGATGGTATAGGGAATATCTTATATTTGTCATCTGTTGATGTTCCTTCCATTACTTTACCTTTCCATGGCCATAAGTAATTACTACCTGTAAACTTATCGAATCTGATTAAGTCAGTTCTTCTGTGTGATTCCCAGTAAAGTTCACGAGCTCTTTCATCAAGAATGAAATTAAGAGTTAATTCTCCGGCTGATATATCTCCTGAGTCATCTCCATACGCTCTTTCTCTCAACTCATTAATATAATTTAATGCAGTTCCTTCGTTTCCTCCTGTTCCTCCTCTTAACACAGCTTCGGCATACATTAAGTAAACATCGGCAAATCTAAAGATTGGAAAATCAGTATCTGTCCATTCATCACTTGATGCCTGTTCTCCGGTAGAAGTAACATTCTTAAATTTAACAAGACTATACCCATGTTCGAAAATTCCAATATCTTCAATATCTAATGTATGATCTTGGATATAAACCATTGATTCCCAAACTTCGTTATTATCACTTGCATCCTGATATGTTCTGGATCTGCTATCAGTATCTAAAGTAAACTTCTCAACTAAAGCTTTGGTAGTTCTTAAACCACCCCAGCCAGCAGCAACACCATAATTATCTAGTAAATCGGTCATTGTGCCACCAATTGCAGCATGTACGAGATAGTTTGTACCTCCCCAAGATTTTGTTTGTGCACCATCGTGACGAACTGCAAAAATGATCTCATTTGTTAATGTATGGTTATCGGCCAAAAATAAATGTGAATAATTATCGGCTAAAGAATAACCAGCATCAATAATTTTATTACAATAAGTTAAACATTCGGTATATTTACTTTGACCAATATAAACTTCTGCGTTTAAATATATTTTTGCTAATAACATCCAAGCTGCAGCTCTATCTGCTCTACCATAATCACTAAATCCTGGCTCAGCCATTATATCTTCAATCTCAATAAGTTCCGATTCCAAGTAAGCAAATAAATCATTCCTATTAGTTTGCTCTGGAAAAAATGAACCTGGCTCATCTGCTTCTGTAATAAATGGCGGATTTGCAAAGAAATCCATTAGATACCAATAAGATAAAGCTCTTAAAAACCTTGCTTCTGCTACATGTACTTCATAACCTTCCACACCATCTGCAGTTCTTATGAACTCATTACATATGGTAACTTCAAACATTAACCTATTATAAAGTCCAGTAATAAATAAATCAGCTGAAGACCAAGCATGATAATGAAAATCTTTGATTGTTTTATCATTCCATCCTACTACAGCTTCATCAGTTGTCAATTCCTGAGCCATCCATATTTGTCTTAAGAAATGAGATTCTCCTTCATCTCCTGTTAAAATATCCTGTGCTCCACTAGGACCTTGCTGTCCTGTTACAGTAAGTCCGGCATAACATTTAGCTAAAAGCTGAATATATCCAGAGTCACTGCTAAATACATTATTTGGCGTTAACACATCCTTATCTAATGGCTCAGTATCAAGATCGTTAATACATGATGCAGCTAATAAGGACATAACCAAAACTCCAATGTAAGTTATTATATTATGTTTTATTTTCATGATATTCATTTTTTATTTTTTAAAATCTTGCACTAATTCCAAATAGATAAATTCTAGGTCTTGGATAAATATCATTATCTATACCTCCGTGTATTTCAGGGTCTAAGCCTTCGTAATTAGTAAAAGTAAATGCATTTTGAACGGTTGCATAAACTCTCAAGCCTAGTCCTAAATCTCCAATTAAAGGTTTAATTACATTATCTAATGTATAACCTAATGTTATATTATCAATTTTTAAGAATGAAGCATTATGTATATAATAATCAGAGCTTGCCTGCATATTGTTAAACTCTGTATTATAAATATCCTTAGTTAAATTACCTAAATAATCGTTGGTAAAGATATTATCGTACCTTGCATTGTTAGAACTTACATTATCGTAAATATAATTATTAAAATGAGCTCTTGCATTTAAGGTAAAGTCAATTCCTTTATACTCTAACTTAGTTGAAAATCCTAAAATCATATTAGGTGCCGGGCTTTCTGAAAAGTATTTATCATCTTCGTTAATTATACCATCATTATTTCTATCTACATAGGCTCCTTCAATAGGTTTTCCATTACTATCATATACTTGTTCGTAAACAAAGAATGTATTGATAGGGTAACCAACAGCATGCTTTTGGATCTTATTTCCTGTAGCTCCACTAACATCACCTACATCAACACCAGTATAATTTGGATCATCGAAATTAGTTAATTTAGTAATTTCATTATCGTTATAGCTAAAGTTTGCTCCTAATTCCCAGAATAAATCGTTCTTATTATAAGCAATAGCATTTAATGATAATTCTAAACCTGTATTCTTAAGATTACCAACATTAGTTGTAAGTTGATCTGTAAAGTTACTACCTATAGCAACAGGAATTTTATTTAATAAATCTTTTGTTTCTCTTTGATAATACTCTAAAGATCCATTAAGTCTTCCTCCAAAGAATCCAAAGTCTAATCCAACATTATAGGTAGTTGTTGTTTCCCACTTAATATTAGGATCATATCCACTTGGACGTAAAGTATAATAAGTAATATCTCCAAAAGTATATGTTGAGTTTTCATCACTTAATACATATAATGGCATATAAGAATAATAATCATCACCAATGTCTTGCTGACCAGTTTGTCCATAGCCTAATCTAAGTTTCAGATTACTAATTACATCAATATTCTTAATGAATTCTTCTTCGGATAATCTCCATGCCAGAGCAGCAGACGGGAAAAATCCCCAGCGATTATCTTCTGAGAATCTTGATGACCCATCTTCTCTTACTGTAACCGTTAATAAGTATTTATCCATTAAAGTATAATTCAAACGTCCAAAGAATGAAACCAAATAATATTCTTTTTCTCCTTCTAATACTTTACCTGTGCCATCTTTAAATAAAATATCATCTGCATTGGTATCCCAGAAGTGTTGCCAAGAATACCCTCCCATAACGTCAATTTTACTACTAATACCTGTTAGGTCCTTTTTATAGTTTAAATAAAGATCTAAGAGTTCATTTTTCTTTTCTTGAGTATAATGTTTCTTAATCTCTGTTCTTCCATAAGTATACCACGAAGCTCTTGGATCAATATCCTTATCTCCTTGAGCATCTGAATAATCATAACCTACTTTAGCATTAGCAGTTAATTCAGGTAAGAAATGGAATTTATACTCTAATTGAAAATCAGCAATATACCTATTTACAATTGATTCGTCGTAAGTATAATCTAATTGAGCTAATGGGTTGTTTGTTGCAAGATTATTTGGCGTATTAGTATTATTTAACCAAGTAAAATAACCTCCATATAATCCTGTTTGGTTATAAATTGGTTGTGTTGGATCCATTCTGATGGCACCACCAATAGCTCCTTTATCAGCAAATCTGTTTTCTATATAAGAATATTTAATACCAGCACTCACTTTTAAATGATCATCAAAGAAAGTAGGTGTTAATCTTATATTTCCAGTAGCTCTTTCATTATTACTGGTTTTTAGTATCCCATCTTTATTCGAATAACTACCAGAAACTCGATAAGGAATTCCATATAATGAACCAGAAGCTCCTAAGTTATGCTCTTGTCCAAATGCTGTTTTATAAATTTCATCTTGCCAATCGGTATTTGCAGTTCCCATTTTTGCCACTGCACCAGTTGAAATTGTTCCTGCATCTTCAAGATCTGTAACAAGCTGTCGATATTGATCTCCAGATAAAACATCAACTGTTTCTTTTATTTCACTAATAGAAAATTTTGATGAATAATCCAGCGTTAATTTAGCTCCTTCTTTTCCCTTTTTGGTTGTAACTATAATTACACCATTAGAAGCACGAGAACCATAAATTGCTGTTGCCGAAGCATCTTTAAGAACAGTAAATGTTTCAATATCGTCAGGATTAATTGAGTTTAAAACATTACTCATACCAGAAATATCTGTATTTTCTACTGGTACCCCATCAATTACAAATAAAGGGTCATTACTTGCAGTAAGTGAAGATCCTCCACGAATCCTAATAGTAGATTTACTTCCTGGTGCTCCTCCTTCTGATATAATAGATACACCTGCTACCTTACCGGTTAATAGTTCTTGAGGAGACGTAACTGCTCCCAAGTTAAAGTCTTCTGTTGAAACTGTAGTAATCGCACCTGTAGCATCCCCTACACGTACTTGTCCATAACCAATTACCACAACTTCATCTAAATATTCCACTTGCTTTTCAAGTGCAATATTTATTTCTGTTCTTCCTTGAACATTTACTTCTTGTGGTGCGTAACCAACAAACGAGAATACAAGAATTGAATTCTCAGGAACTGTTATTTGATAGTTCCCTTCAATATCGGTAACTGCACCTATTCCAGAGTTTTTCTCTAAAACTGTCACACCTGGTAAGGAAATGCCTTCTTCTGCATCCGTAACATTTCCTGTTACCTTAACTTGTGCTAACAAAATCCCCGGAACAAGAATCTGGAAGAAAATTAAAATTAATGTTAAGCGAATTTTTTCCATCATGCAATTTTTATTTTTTAGGGTTTACATTTTACTGATAAAACTACAAAATTGTCAAGCAATAATCAATTACAACAATATCAATATCAAGTTTTTACAACGCCTATATAATTCCTCAACAGGCATTTCAAACGTTTGCGAAAAGAGTTTAAACAAGAATGTATTTTTTACTTTTATTTCTTTATTAATGAACTTTTTCTTATTTTTTCATTAAATTATTTGAGAATTGAGATAGTTTTCCTTTCTTCATAACAAATTTTTAAAACAATTAGTTTAAATTAATATGAAAGGACATCAGGTAACCATAAAAGATATTGCACGAATGCTTCACATTTCACCTTCGACCGTTTCGAGGGCTTTGAAAGATCATCCTGATATTAATCCTCAAACTAAGAAAAATGTTCAAGATTTAGCCAAAAAACTTAATTATAAGCCAAATCAAATTGCATTAAACTTACTTCAGCAAGAAAGTAAAATAATTGGAGTTATTGTTCCGGAATTTATTCATTACTTTTTCTCAACAGTAATTAGTGGAATTGAAAAGATAGCAAACGAATCTGGTTATCATATCATCGTGGCTCAATCCAATGAATCCTATCATAAAGAAGTCGAAAATATCCAGGCACTTTTATCAAGTAATATAGATGGATTTATTATTGCAATGGCCAAAACAACATTAAACTTCGATCATTTTAAAAATATTGAAGAAATTGGTGTTCCGATGGTTTTCGTTGACAGATCGTGTGATGTAGTTACAGCTGATAAAGTACTGGTTGATGATTTTGATGGCGCTTACAAAGCTACTAAACATTTGATCGAAAATAATTGTAAAAATATCATTCATCTAGCAGGTCCTCAGAATTTAGAAATTGGTGTTCAGCGAAAAGAAGGTTTCTTAGCTGCATTAAATGATGCTGGATTAGAAGCACATGATTATTCAATTCAAATTTGCGATACGCATGAACATGCTTTAAGACTGATGCCAGAATTGCTTAGTAAATATAATATTGACGGAGTATTTGCAGTCAATGACTTAACTGCAATTGGAGCTATGAAAGCTGTCAAAGCAATGAATAAAAAAGTACCAGAAGATGTCGCAATTTCAGGGTTTACTAATTCTTTTATTTCCTATATTGCTGATCCAGAACTTACAACCATTGATCAAAAAGGTTTTGAAATGGGACAACATGCTGCACGAATGATTTTAAAAAGAATTCAGAGTAATGAAAAATACGGGCCTGTTACAACAATTTTAAATACAGAATTAGTTGTCAGAAAATCTAGTTTAAAGAAAAAATAAAAAGAGCAAGTTAAAAACGTGCTCTTTTTATTTGGTAGCGAGAGGCGGACTTGAACCGCCGACCTTCCCGATTTGCAATCGGGACGCTCTAACTCTTGTTTGCCAATTGTTCTATATATTTCCTGCTCTTTTTTCGCTTTATTTCCTTTTCTCGTATAATGGCTTCAGTCTTACTCTCAAAACATTCTTGATATAATAATACCCAAGGTCTACCTGATTTGGTTGAACGTGTAGCTCCTGCATTATGTTTTTGTAATCGAGTATCAATATCCGAAGTATAACCAGTATAATATTTGTTCAGACTTAAACTATATAGAATATAAACATAATATTTTTGCATATACCTAATATACAAAAAAAAAGCTGATCAGTAATTTGATCAGCTTTTCTTTGTAGCGAGAGGCGGACTTGAACCGCCGACCTCATGATTATGAATCATGCGCTCTAACCAGCTGAGCTACCTCGCCATCATTTTCGGGATGCAAATATAATATTTTATTTTATCTTTTATAATTTGAATGCAGAAATATTAAAAAAAAATTATATATTGCACTGAACGGGAAAAATACCAAACAACTCGATTATGAAAAACAAATTTGAACTTGAATACGCAATCAACTCATCTCCAAAAATATTATATACAAGATTAAGTACACCAGGAGGACTTTCTGAATGGTTTGCCGACGATATTAATATACAGGGATCCAATTATACTTTTATATGGGACGGAGCTGAACAGGTTGCAGAACTGATTGCAAAAAAGGATAATCAACTTGTTAAATTTAGGTGGCTTGACAATGAAGATGATTCTTACTTTGAATTTAGAATTCGTAAAGATGAACTTACCGGAGATGTTGCATTAGTAATCACTGATTTTGCTGATGATGATGAAAAAGACGATGCAATAGACCTTTGGGATAGACAAATAGATGAATTAAAACACGCCCTTGGACTTTAAATCTCTTTATCCATTTATTCTTATCATAAAATAATTTATTTTTGTAATCGTTTTATTTAAAATTCAACAGCGTGAAGCGATTACATACATTTATTTTAAAATCATTTTTTGGTCCTCTTATTGCAACATTTTTTGTGTCGCTTTTTATACTGCTAATGCAGTTTCTCTGGAAATACATTGATGATCTAGCAGGGAAAGGATTAGAATGGACCATAATAGCAGAACTTATATTATATGCATCAGCACGACTGGTGCCGATGGCTCTTCCTTTAGCCATTCTCCTATCATCAATTATGACCTTTGGAAATATGGGAGAGAATTTTGAACTAACAGCAGTTAAATCTGCTGGCGTTTCACTGCAACGTTTCATGATGCCCTTAATCATTTTAACCATCGCAATTAGTATTGGTGCATTTTATTATTCTGATTATATAATTCCATATACTAATCTTAAAACAGGAGCATTGATTTACGATGTTAAAAATCAACGTCCTGAATTACAAATTAAAGAAGGTATGTTTTATAATGGCATTGAGGGTTATAGTATCAAAATAGCCAAGAAAAATTATAAAACGAATCTTTTACAAAATATCATGGTTTATGACCATAGTGATAATAAAAACAATGTAAAAGTCACTATTGCAGATTCAGGATATATGAGGATGACTGCAGATGAGCGAAATATTATTCTAACATTGTACAATGGGTATACATATGAAGAAATAGAAGAGTCAAAAAAGAAGAGAGTTAAAGAAAAAACATATCCACACGAAAGACAAAAGTTCGAGAAACAAGTTGTTATATTTGAGTTAACCGGATTAGATTTTAGCAGATCTGATGAAGATTTATTTAAAAACAATTTTCAAATGCTTAACCTGAAGCAGTTAGAATATGCTGAAGACTCTTTAGTAAACGAACATAAAGGACAGATTGCCAGATTTGCTAAAAGTCATACAACCAGTAATTATTTTAAGAAAGAAATAATTATGCTGAATGAAGTTGTAAAACAATCAAAAAAGATTAATGAAAATACAAAACGTAAAATAAATGAAGAAATACCAAAAAGCAAATTAACAAAAGCTATTACAAAGGAAGATAATAATACAATTAATTATAATTTTAATATTGACAGTGCTTATAGTAATCTTAAGAATAGAGATCAGGACCAAGCAATGCAATATGCTTTAAATTATGCTCGTGCAGCTCAAAACAACATTATAAATTCTCAAAAGCAATTCAATTATAAAGCAGAACGAATTAGAAGACATCAAATAGAATGGCATAGAAAATTCTCACTTTCATTTGCTTGCCTTGTGTTTTTCTTTATTGGAGCTCCTTTTGGTGCTATTGTTCGTAAAGGAGGTTTTGGAACTCCTGTTGTAATCTCTATTCTATTTTTTATTCTTTATTACATTATATCCATATCTGGTGAGAAATTTGCAAGAGAAGCTGTAATGCCTGCATATATTGGAATGTGGTTATCTTCATTTATTTTAATGCCTTTGGGTATTTTTCTTACGTGGAAAGCAACTACTGATTCTGTCATCTTAAATGCCGATACTTACTTATTATTCTTTAAGAAATTATTTAAAAGACTTTCGAAGAAATCAAAGTAAATGAATATATTACAAATCGCCAATAAGGCTATTTACCCCCCAGATGGAGGTAATCTTGCGATATTAAGTTTTTCGAAAGCTTATACAAGCTCTGGGCATTATGTTCATTTACTCAACATGATTACTCATAAACATGTTAATAATGGTTCAGTTCTTAAAGAACTTAACAATACTTTAAAAATTACAGGAGTAGAAGTAAACACAAAAGTCTCTTTTTTTAAGGTAATCCTTAACTTCCTATTTTCTCGAAAGCCACTTATAGCTCAAAGATTCATTTCAAAAAAATTCAGCCAAAAATTAATATCAATACTTGGCAACAATCATTTTGATATGTTACAATTGGAAGGATTATATGTACTACAATACATTCATTTAATAAAAAAACATTATCAAGGTAAGATAATATATCGTCCTCATAACAACGAATATCTTATTTGGCAAAGAAATTACAAAGAGCACCAATCATCATTAAAAAAAATCTATTTTAAATCATTATCAAAAAGATTAAAAAAACTTGAAAAAAGACTCATTAATACCTACGATTATATAGCACCTATCTCAAGTCAAGATGAGAAGATTTTCAATTACTTAGGAAATAAAAAACCTAGTTTGATTGCCCCTTTTGGGATTGATCTTGAAAAATTTAAAAATTATAATACCAAAAATTTAGATAGCAATAAGAAAACAATCAATTATATTGGTGCACTTGACTGGATTCCAAATCAAGAAGGAATATTATGGTTTATTAATGAATGCTTACCAGGTATTGTTAAAATTTTTCCTGACGTACAATTCAATATCGCAGGTCGTAACGCTCCCGAATGGTTTCAAAAGAAGTTAACCCATCCAAATATTCATTTTACGGGCGAGGTAGAAGATGCTTACGAATTTATAAAAACTCCCGGACCAATGATAGTACCGTTATGCTCTGGAAGTGGTATGCGTGTCAAAATAATTGAATGCATGGCACTAAAAAAAACGATTATAGCAACTAGCATTGCAGCTGAAGGAATAAACTGTGTACATAATCATAATATTATTTTAGCAAATCATAAGAACGATTTTATCAATTCTATAAGTTCCATCATAAACAGTAATAAAAAGCAAGAAGAAATTGGAGAAAATGCTTTTAAATTTGTGCAAGAGAATTATAACTTTGAAAAAATCGCTAATAAACTCTTAAATTTTATTAAATAATACTGTGTATATTTTATTTTGGACATTTCTGATTATCATACTCTATTCTTATATAGGATATCCACTAGTTATTTTTATTATTAGTTTATTTAAGAAAAAGGTATCTCAAAAAATCCATACTGATTTCGAACCAGAAGTTACTCTTTTTGTTGCTGCATACAATGAAATCGATTTTATTGAACAAAAAATTAAAAACTCCTTTAATTTAAATTATCCAAAAGATAAATTAAGATATGTATGGCTTACAGATGGATCAGACGATGGTACACCTGAGGCTTTAAAAAAATATAAAAATATTGAAGTTTATCATCAAGATAAAAGAAATGGTAAAATTGGTGCAATCAATCGGGGAATGCAGTTTATAAAAACACCTGTTGTCATTTTCTCCGATGCCAACTCCATGTTAAATAAAGATGCCATAAAGATTATTGTAAGTGAATTTAAAAACAATCGGGTTGGATGTGTTGCAGGTGAAAAACGGATTGAATCCAACACCAAAGATAATGCTGTAAACTCGGGAGAAGGAATTTATTGGAAATATGAATCTTTCATTAAAAGATGTGAGTCGGATGTAAATTCGGCACTTGGTGCTGTAGGTGAACTTTTTGCTATTAGAACAGAATTATTTGAACCTATCGAACAAGATACTATTTTGGATGATTTTATCATATCATTAAGAATAGCACAAAAAGCATATCAAATAAAATATACCCCTAAAGCCTATGCAACTGAAAGTGCTTCCATTAATATACAGGAAGAATTAAAACGAAAGACTCGAATTGCATACGGTGGTTTTCAAACATTATTTCGGCTAAAGAGTCTATTAAATCCTTTTAAAGACCCTGCTTTAACCTTTCAATATATATCTCATAAAGTGTTGCGATGGACACTCGTTCCTTTTTCTTTCTTATTTATTTTAATAATAAATATGCTCATTGCAATTAATGAGAAATTCATTGGCTTTTATACATATCTTTTCTACTTACAAATATGTTTTTACATATTGGTCATTTTTGGTGCTCTTTTACAATCTAAAAAAACGAATTTGAAACTATTTTTTGCTCCTTATTATCTTTTTGTTATGAACCTCTCCGAAATAATTGGATTCTTTAGATTTCTCAGAAAAAAACAATCGGTTAACTGGGAAAGAGCAAAAAGAAAATAATACCACTAATTTATACTTCCTTTTTTAGGGATATTTGAACACTTATTATACTTTTGCAAAACATTTTTCTTTTAACGAAAATATTAAAATGTCTAAAAATCAAGATAATAAAAGCAAACTTAATACCATTGAAGAAGCAATTGAGGATATTAAGGCAGGAAAAGTAATTATTGTAGTTGACGATGAAGATAGAGAAAATGAAGGTGATTTTGTGGTTGCTGCAGAAACAATTACTCCTGAAATTGTAAACTTTATGGCAACTCATGGTAGAGGTTTAATTTGTGCTCCACTGCCAGAAAACAGATGTGAAGAACTTGAACTGGAGCTAATGGTTGGTAATAATACAGCTTTGCATGCAACTCCATTTACAGTTTCTGTTGATTTAAATGGTCATGGTTGTACAACTGGAATTTCAGCATCTGATCGTGCTAAAACAATAAAAGCCCTAGTTGATTCGGAAACACAACCTGAAGATTTAGGTCGTCCGGGACATATTTTCCCATTAAAGGCAAAAGAACGGGGTGTTATTCGCAGAGCAGGTCACACAGAAGCTGTTGTTGATTTAACTCGATTAGCAGGTTTAAAACCCGGAGGTGCTTTAGTTGAAATCATGAACGAAGATGGCACCATGGCTCGTATGCCTCAACTTTTGGAAATATCAAAAAAGTTTGGGTTAAAAATTATTTCAATAGAAGATTTAATTAAATATCGTTTAAAAGAGGAATCTCTTGTTGAAAAAGGTGTTAGAGTTAAACTCCCATCTGAATATGGTGATTTCGATCTTATACCATTTAAACAAAAATCAAATGGTTTAGAACATGTTGCTTTAATAAAAGGAAACTGGACAAAAGATGAGCCAGTATGTGTAAGAGTACACTCATCGTGTGTTACTGGTGATATTTTCGGATCAAAACGCTGCGATTGTGGTCAACAATTACACGAAGCCATGCGAAAAATTGATAAGGCAGGAAAAGGCGTTGTTCTATATATGAACCAGGAAGGACGTGGAATAGGTTTATTTAATAAAATTAAAGCCTACAAACTTCAAGAAGAAGGAATGGATACTGTTGAAGCTAATATTGAACTTGGATTTGAAGATGATGAAAGAGATTATGGTGTAGGTGCTAGTATTTTAAGAGAACTAGATCTTGGGAAAATTAAGCTTTTAACAAATAATCCTATTAAAAGAAAAGGTCTTGAAGCTTATGGACTCCACATTGTTGAAAATATTCCTTTAGAAATTGAACCGAATGAACATAATAAGTTTTATTTAGAAACGAAACAAGCTAAAATGGGTCATACTCTTGAATTAGTAAACCTGAAGCCTGTTCAAAAGAATAAATAGACAAGTAAATTAGTTGCTATCCTATAACTTAAAGTGCCTCATGGGCACTTTTTTTTATTTTATAATAAACTATTTGTATCATGACAAAGTCTAAACCATCAAACAAAAAACTGAACCATGATACTTGCACATTTAAAAATAGGCTTTCGCCATCTTAAAAAAAACCTTTTACACTCTTTATTAAACTTTTTTGGATTAAGCTTGGGACTTATAATTGCCCTTTACATATCTACCTGGGTAATTGATGAATTAAGTTACGATAATTATCATTTCGAGGCTGAAAATATTTATCGTGTAGAACGTGATTTTCATTACAATGGAAGATTAAGAGAAATGCCTGTAACAAGTTTTAATTATGCAAAAGCATTTCAAAAAGATTTTCCTGATGTAATTAATTCTACTCGAATGTATCCCAGAGAAATTTCATTATTAGATAAAAACAATATTTACAGAAAAAGACTTGTTCATTTTGCAGACAGTAATTTTCTTGAAATTTTCAATTTTAAATTAATCGAAGGCAATCCTAAGAAAGCCCTAGATGAACCTAATGCAATTGTTCTAACCAAAAAGGCAGCCACATCTTTTTTTGGCACATCTGAGGTTTTAGGGCAAATGATTAAAATAAAATTGGATGAACTGGAATATACCATGAAAGTAACCGGTATTATTGAAAAAATTCCTGATAATACACATTTTCATCCCGAAATAATTATACCATTACCCATATTAAAAGAGCTAATGCAGCAAATATATTATGAGTGGAGAGTAAATATTGGATATACGTATTTACACGTAAAAGATGGTGATATTTCAAGGATAGAACCTAAGCTTCCTGAATTTCTTCTTCAACATGCAGGTTCTGCTTATAAAACTGTGGTAAATGGCGATGATGATATTACAGATGCCATTGATCTAAAACTAAAAAAGTTAACAGATATACATCTAAAATCACATTTAGAATATGAACTTGAAACCAACGGTGATATTAAAAATATTTACCTTCTTTCAACCATTGCATTATTAATAATTCTGTTAGCTATAAGCAACTATGTAAATTTAACAAATGCTAAAAGCGAAACCCGATCTCTTGAAATAGGAATTAGAAAAGTAGTAGGAAGTTCTAAGCTTCATATTATTAAGAACTTCTTTTCAGAATCGATGCTGTTAATATTAAGTGTTTTTATTTTTACGATTGCTTTACTTTTTATACTTGCTCCATATTACGAAGAAATAAGTGGTAAAACATTTTACTGGGTATTTTTTGATTCCTTAAAATACTTCTCCATTTTATTAATTCTGTTTTTTATTATTTCATTTCTGGCAGGCATTTACCCGGCTCTTTTTATCTCAAGATTTAAAATCTTAAAATCGCTAAAAGGGAAAAAACAAGTACAACATAAAAGATTTAACTCTAAAGCAATTTTAGTTATTTTTCAATTCTTAATTTCAATAGGACTAATAAGCTTTTCTCTATTAATGGGAATGCAAATACGATTAATCCAGACAAAAGATATTGGTTTCAATAAAGAAAATATAATGGTAATTGAAACTGATAATCCTAATGTAAGGAATCATTTCGATGCTTTTCGCGATGAATTATTAAAAATAAAACAAGTTGATCTTGTCTCCAGTGCAGGAGTTGTTCCTATCAATCAGATATATCCTAGCTTAACTATTAAAAACCCCGGATTAGATGAAGATTTCTTTTTCTCCTACATGGGGGTTAATTACGACTATATTGAAGTATTTGATATTGAAGTTTTGGCTGGTAGATCGTACTCACGTGAATTTTCTGATACATCTGGTGCACGATTTATCTTGAACGAGAAAGCTGCTCATTTACTTAATTATAATAATTACAATGAAGCATTGGGAGAACCAATCGATTTCAGAAATCATTTAGTGCGTACTTACGAGAAAGGAGAAATTATTGGAGTTATCAGAAACTTTAATTTCAAGTCACTGCACAATACCATTGAACCATTAATTATGCAATTGAACCCTCCATATTTAGGAGCAATATTTGTTAAAATTAAACCAGAAGAAAGAAATAAAGCAATCCAGAATATTAATGAAATCTGGACAGAAAATTATCCTGATCTTGAGTTTAACTATTCATTCCTTTCTGACACTATTAACAAACAATACATTAGCGAAGGTGATTTACAAGCTAAATTAATACTTTCAACGATACTAGCCATAATAATTGGTTGTATTGGCCTTCTGGGGTTATCAATTTATATTTTACAGCAAAAATCAAAAGAAATTGGAATTAGAAAAGTTAACGGTGCCGACACCACATCATTGGTTTTCCTATTCTCGAAACAATATATTAAATGGATTAGTATAGCAGCAATTATAGCTTGTCCTACCAGTTTTTACTTGTTTAAAAACTGGTTAAATAATTTTGCGGATAGAATAAACCTGAATTACTTCTGGTTAGTTTTTACCTTATCATGGTTAATTATTGCACTGATATCATTAATTACGGTAATGAGTCAAACGATAAAGTACGCAAGACTAAAACCGGTAGATGTTTTAAAAGACGAGTAAAGCTTAAAGAATTGTACTATAATCAGTAGCAAAGGACGATATTGATGACATGTCAATGACCCCATTGCTACTTTCTTTTATTAGTTCTCCCTTCAAAATTTTATATAATTGTTCGGGAGTAATTTTATTCAGGGAACTAAATTCAGCAATCGTAATATCTTCTCTAATCTCGATAAAATGATGCACCTTAAAAATTTTCTCAATTTCGGAAAAACGAACTTTGAATATCTTTTCAGCAAATTCTTCTAATGTGAGTTTTTCTGCATCTGCAATTTGAGGCATTTCAACATTCTCAATATGCGAATCAGAAATTTGATTCCAAGATGCAAGATATACTCAAAAGGATATAACTTAATTAAAGTCCCAAAGAATACAAAAACAACAATCAATAATGCAATGACTAATTCTTTGTAGTTCATTATTTTAATCTTTTCGGGAATAAAATAGGATAGCATTAAAGCCCAGTTAATCTTAAAAATATGAAAAACAGAAAATAAAATAAATAAATATGAAAATATGGTGTGTTGATGTTCCCACTGTTTTTTACTTAAATGAAATACTTCCCATCCTATCCATCTCGACAAGCTTCCTTCGGGTGCAACATAAAGTATTAAACCTGAAAATAACATCATGATAAAAGAAAATAAGAGTCCTATGCTTATAAAACTTTGCCAACTAAATTTATTGTTCATCTTTTATTTTTTTGCCCGTTAATAAAATCGAAAGTTTAAAATAATATTTAATACTTTTGCTCAAAAGTAAAGAAATCTGATTAATAATGGATAAAAGCAATTTAAGAATTATATACATGGGGACTCCTGATTTTGCAGTAGAACCATTAAAAAAACTCGTTGAAAACAAATATAATATTGTTGGTGTTATTACGAATCCTGATAAACCTGCAGGACGTGGACAAAAAATACAAGAATCGGCAGTTAAAAAATATGCCTCAAGTCAGAATTTAAAAATCTTACAACCAGAGAAATTCAGAAACGAGGATTTTCTTAAAGAACTTAAAGACTTAAATGCCGATTTACAAATTGTTGTTGCTTTTAAGATGCTTCCTGAAATCGTATGGAATATGCCAAAAATCGGAACTTTTAATTTACATACTTCTCTCCTTCCTCAATATCGTGGAGCTGCACCTATTAACTGGGCAATTATTAATGGAGATTCTAAAACAGGAATAACTACCTTTTTTCTAAAACACGAAATTGATACCGGAAATATTATCTTTCAACAAGAAATTAAAATAAATGATGATGATAATGCAGGTATAATTCACGATAAGTTAATGTATGCAGGCTCTGATTTAGTTATTAAAACTGTAGATGCTATTATTGAGGATAATTACCCTCAAATTAATCAGAATGAATTAATTGAACCGGGAACTGAAACTAAACACGCACCTAAAATATTTAAACAGGATTGTAAAATTAACTGGGAAGCAGATATCAACTCAATTCATAATTTAATAAGAGGTTTAAGTCCTTACCCTGCTTCATGGACAGAATTAATCAGTAAAAATAATGAATTAATTCAAGTAAAAATTTATAAGTCAGAAAAAGAGCTTTGCAATCACTCTCATTTTATAGGTGAAATCATTTCAGATCAAAAAACTTATTTAAAAGTTGCTGTAAAAGATGGATTTATAAATATTACTGAATTACAACAAGCCGGTAAGAAAAGATTGCATATTAAAGATTTTCTTAGAGGTTTCCAGAATATTACTCATTATAAATTCAAATAAAATTTAAGGATCACATATTATTTATCAAAATCTTCTATAATAGGAGTTTCTTCAATTACATCTGAATGCTCTTTATAATCGCGCAACCACAGTTTTTGTCCAACTTCTGGTTCACTCCCTTCTTCCATTAAATTTTTCTCATAAAGCTTCTTGATTTTAATACCATACATCTGCGATATAGAATACATAGTCTCTCCTTCAATCACATCATGGAAATCAAAACCATGCGCTGCTTTATTTCTTTTAGGTTGAATATATAAAACCTGGCCTTCGTATATTTTAGCATTATCATCAAGTTCATTATATTTAAATATCTCCCAAGAAAGCATTCCAAGTTCTTCTGTAATCGCTTTAAATGAATCTCCTTTTTTAGCAATGATATAATCAATCCTGTTTTTTTCAAAAACCTGGTGCTTTTCTGTATAAATTTTAAAATTATCTACATCACCAAGAACAACTTCATCAGTATCGGAAACAAACTCTTCAGTTGTTACAGAAAGACTGCCTCCTTTATCAAAAACATACAATTGGTTATCTTCAATAATTTTAATAAGCATCGACGCATACGTTCTACTTGTAGCATAACCTGCCTTCTGTAATCCCTTAGCCCAAGATTTATAATCAGTTTGGTTTAAATCGAATAAAAATGAATATCGCTGTCCTCGAACAATAAAATCACTATGATCCCTATATGATTGATATACTGACTCATACTTCCTAAAACATTCATTTCTTCTATCATCATCATGATGTACTTTATCTCCATTCCAGGAACTATGGCATTTTATTCCGAAATGGTTATTTGCTTTTCTTGCTAAAGTGCTATTCCCATTATCGGACTCAAGCAGCGCCTGTGCTAATGTAATACTTGCAGGGATTCCACTCCTATTCATTTCTCTTATTGCCAGGTCATTGTAATTATTTATATAATCTTTTCGCTCTAGGCTTACATAATTATTTTTTTGCTTTGTATCTGTTTTTTGCACCTGTTGCACTTTACAAGATACTACAAACAGTGTGATAATAAGGAATAATAGCTTTTTTGTCATTTTTTTTTCGTTATTTTGAACAAATATAAAAAAATATTCATTTTGAATTTTTTATCTAAGAAATTGCTTGTATGAATAAACGTGAAATAAAATCTACCTTAATTGATTACAATTCTCCTGCCGAACTTGAAGATATTTATAAGGAATTAATTCAAAAAGCAAAAGAAGCTGCAGAAAAAGCATATGCACCTTACTCAAAATTTAAAGTCGGTGCTGCCGTTTTATTAGAAAATAATCAAATAATTCAAGGTAATAACCAGGAAAATGCTGCTTATCCTTCTGGTTTATGTGCTGAAAGAGTCGCTATTTTTTATGCAAACTCTAAATATCCGAATATCCCGATAAAAGCTGTCGCTGTTACTGCTAATACTGTCGATGGATTTATTAAAGAACCTATTCCTCCTTGCGGATCTTGTTTACAGGTCATGCTGGAAAGTGAAAGAAGATACGAAAACTCAATTCAGGTATTGCTTTATGGCGAAAATAAAATCACCATAGCAGATAGCATTAAACAATTTCTACCAGTAAATTTTAATAAGGAAATGTTAAAATAAGATTAGTATCGTGCTAAGATAGATAAGAATTTAGCATTAGGTACATAACCATCTTCATCTTCTGAATATTCTGGTTTAATCCTGTTTACAAAATACATATCTAAATCGGGACTGTTTTTAACATCAATTTTACCTCTATAGGTACAATCGAATAGCTCTTTTATATATTCATAAGTAGCTCCTGAAACATTAACTTTACCAACTTCTCCTGCCTGTTCCATCCTGCTGGCACGATTTACAGCATCACCCCAAATATCGTATGCAAATTTCTTTTTCCCAATAACACCAGCAATAGCCTCACCCGTATGAATACCTAGTCGTAATTCCCAAACCCTTTCGTTGTTTTTTCTTTTTTCATCAGCAAAATCCTTCATGGCTTTTTGAATTTCTAGACCTGCCAATGTTACATTAATTGGATTACTTTTATTTCTTAATGGTAAACCGCCAGCACACATGTAAGCATCACCAATGGTTTTAATTTTTTCTATATAATGATTTTCAATTATTTCATCGAACTTTTGAATGTACACATTTAATTCTTCAATTAATGCCTGGCTATCCATTTCTTCAGCAAGCTTAGAGAAATCCTTAAAATCAGTGAATAAAATCGAAACCATTTTATATAATTTCGATTTAGCAAAACCTTTTTTCTTAAGCTGTTCAGCTGTTTCATAGGGAAGAATATTCAATAACAATTCTTCCGATTTCTTTCTTTCTGCCTCAACAAATTCTTTTTGTTTCTCAATTTCCTGATGCTGTTTCTCTAATAATAAATTTGTATTTTCAAGATTTTCAGTTAGAGTAATTAAATTTTCATTTTTTGCTTCAAGTCTCTCTTCAGCTTCCTTTAGTGCAGTTACATCCGATTCGATAGCTATATACTTAATTATAATATCTTGTTCATTATAAACCGGGGTTAAACTTGTTTGTATCCAAATAGTTTTTCCCTCCTTAGTCTCCCATTTCTTCTCATACAGATAATTTTCTGCTCCATCCTGACAACATTGAATAGCCTCAGCTAATTTAGGGTTGTGTTCTAGATTAAATAATGTTGCCTCAAAAGTATCCTTAAACTCTTCTAAAGAATATCCATACATTTTCTCGAAACCGTCATTAACCCATTCTACATTATTATCAATTCCTAAAATGGCAACTCCTGTAGCAGTTTTATTAGCTACAAGTGAGAGCTCTCTTAATAATTCATGCTCAATATATATCTGATGCTGAAACTCCCGTCTACTTTCTGCTGCTTCAATACGCATTAATAATTCATCCACATCATATGGTGTTCTTATAAAATCAACAATACCATATTCAAATATCCTATCGAAATTCGTTCTTGGAGAATAATCAGTAATTAATAATACAGGGATATCATGTGTAAGCTTATCCTGCTTTAAAGACATAATACTATCAATTCCATTGCGAGCTAATGATTCGCTAGCAAGAAGAATTATATTAGGTTTAAAATTAAGTGCATTAATATAGATATCACTCCTCTCCGATTTGAAAACTTCAAACCTGTCTTTCTCGCATTTAAGTATTCCTTGCAGATACTCATAAGCATCTCCTTTGTTATCTGCAATTAATATCTTGTAATTCATTTTCTCGAGCGGAATGTTAGGGTAAAATATTTTCATGTTAAATGTATAATTTTTAATGCAAAATCGTATGTATATCAGCACATTTTAACACATCTTAATTTGATTTTTATCGAACATTTTTATCATTTCGTCAAAAAAGCTCACAAATACGAATTCATATCTCAAAATATCTTTAATCTTTCTGGGATTTTAACACACATTAATTATATTTATTCATCGAAATTTAGCCCCTGGTATGAAATTAAAATTACTCGTAATTAATGATTCTTCTAATGAAAAAGAAAGAATAAGTCAACTATTAGGTGCTTATTTTCCTGAAATAATCCTCTATAATCAAACGAATAATTCTGATGCTGTTAGTAAAATTAAAGGCATTTTACCTAACATTATTATCATTTATTTGGATAACTCTAATGACATCGATCACAACCTTCAATTTCTAAAAAATGTTGCCCAAACAAGTAAAGGAATTATAATTGTCATTTCAGATATAAGTGATTTGAACTTGATATATCAGGCTGGAGCAACAAATTTTATTCAAAAACCATATTCTGATGTTACATTTATTTCAAATATTAAATCTGCCGTTAATCTCATATCTGTCTTACAATCAGTTAGAGATCATGAAGTAGAAATAGAAAAGAAGAATCTGGAAATAAAAACCCAGATTGAAAATGAACTGGTTCAGAAAGAAATCATTTCAAAAAAAAATAAGGAGATGATGGCTGACATTCGCTATGCCAGTCGTATACAACAAGCAATTCTTCCTAATCTGGAATTATTAAACAATAATATGGAAGAGTATTTTATACTTCATCAGCCTAAAAGTCATGTTAGTGGTGATTTCTACTGGTTTTCTGTTCATGAGGATAAACAGATTATTGCAGTGGGCGATTGTACAGGACATGGCTTATCTGGTGCTTTAATGCATATGCTTGGATCGGTATATTTAAATGAAATAATATCCAAAGGAAACCTTAATTCTGCCAGTTATATTCTAAACCAGCTTAGAGACCATATTATGAGATCGTTGAATCAGAAAGGAGAAAGTGGAGAAACACAAGATGGATTAGACATTGCCTTATGTATTCTTGATAATAAAACAAGAACAATGCAGTTTGCTGGAGCAAACAATCCTGTATATATTATTAATAATAATGAATTGAATGAAGTTAAAGGTGACAGAATGCCTGTAGGCATACATATTAATTTTGACAAGCCGTTTACAAATCATTGTATTGATTTAAAAAAAGGCGATCAGGTATATTTATTTTCAGACGGTTACGCCGATCAGTTTGGAGGTCCTAGAGGCAAAAAATTCCGGTATAAGCAATTTAAAGAATTATTGATCAATATAAGTCATGAACCCATGAATATTCAAAAAGAAATATTGAATAATACCCATGACAAATGGAGAGGTTCAGTAGAGCAAATTGATGATATTCTTGTTTTTGGAATAAAAATAAAATAACTTTAACAGTCTTAAATTTTAAATGAAGTGGGAAAAGCATATCGTATTTTAATCATTTTATTACTTTCAAATTTATTCTTATGCAATATTTCTAGGGGTCAAGAAGTACCTACTGAAATTAAAAATGAACTTTCAGGATACGAATCAAAAATCGAACAATATAAATCAGAAAACAAACCTCAACAAGAACTAGAATTCTTAAATAAAGCAGCCTTCTTATGCTGGAATAACCAATTATATGCAAAAGCAATAAGTCATTTTGAAAGAGTTCTTGAATTGAATGAAAAATCTGGTAATAATAATGGAGCACTTTTAAGTACTAATTATATAGGTGTAATATATGACGAATTAGAAGAGTATCAGTCTGCCATTATATATTTTACAAAAGGACTTGATATTAGTAAAAAAGTTAATGACAAAAAAAATATTGCTGCCTCATTACTAAATATTGCACAAGCTTATCAATCGCTGGAAAGTTTCGAAGAATCTAATCAATGGGCACAAGAAGGTGTTAATTCTGCAAAAGAAATAAACGATTTAAAATTAGTAAGAAGTTTTTATGGGATTCTTGCAAATAATTATCAAAGCTTGGGCAACTCTAAGAAGAGCATTGAGTACTTTGATTTGTTTGCTTCTATTGATAAGTATCTAAAAAAAGAAGAAATTAAAGAAATAAAACAAAAATCAGAAACTGAGGTTCATAGGGCACAACAAGCACAAGTAGAAACAAAAAAAGAGCTTGATAAACAAACCGATAAGTTAAAAGAAACCGAAAGTTCATTAGCTAAAGTAGAAGAGGTTTCGCGCGAGCAACAAATGCAACTTAAATTGCAAGAATCTCAGATTAGAGAACAAGCAGCTCAACTTAAATTTGAGCGATTGGTTCGAAATGTACTAATTTTTGGATTAGTAATATTTTTTATATTCGTAGCTGTACTATTCGTTCTTTACAAGAAAATCAGAGCTCAAAAGGAACAAATTGAAGAACAAAGAGATACTGTAGACCTTCAGAATCAAAAGATAAATGCGAGTATTCATTATGCACAAAATATTCAAAGAGCTATCCTTCCTGTAAAAAACCAGATTGAGAATTTATTTGAAAGTTTCATTATTTATAAACCTAAAGACATCGTTTCTGGAGATTTTTACTGGTATTCTAAAGTGAATGATCTAATATTTCTTGCAGCAGTTGATTGTACTGGGCATGGTGTTCCAGGTGCATTTATGTCGATGATAGGCAGCAGCTTACTCAATGAAATAATTTTAGAAAAACAAGTTACTGAACCAGCAAAAATATTATCTTTATTAAATGAGAAAGTTATTGAAGCTTTAAGACAAAGAGAAACAGAGAATAAAGATGGTATGGATGTTTGTTTTGTATCTATTGATTTAAAAACGAATAAGCTTACTTTCTCTGGGGCTAAAAGACCATTGTTTATTTATAAAAATAATATATCGGCATTAGATGAAATAAAAGGCGATCGAGCATCCATTGGTGGAGTACATAAAAAAGAACAGGATCAATTTAAGAATCATGTGATAGATGTAGCTAAAGGAGATATCTTATATCTTTCATCTGATGGATTAATTGATCAGAATAATGCAGAACGAAAACGATTTGGAAGTAAGAAATTAAAAGAAGTGATTCTGGAAAATATATCTGAGCCTATGAATAGGCAAAAGGAATTGATTGAAAAAGAATTGGGAGCTTTTCAACAAGAAGAAGAGCAACGTGATGATATTACTTTAATTGGAATAAAAATAAATTAATATATAAAAGATACGAATAGTTTCAATTATGGATGACAAAACTATATTATCGTATAAAGGTCCTTTCTATATAGAGCTCATATCTGTATTTGGAATGAACATAAGGAACTTTAAAGATACATATACTAATGCACGAAAAAAACTCTTTAAGATTTTTATCGAGCTTTCTCAAAACGTATCAAATTATTCTGAAGACTATCACATGGTTAATAATGTTCAACGAATTGGAATTGGAGAACTAACTCTAAGAGAACATAAAGGCATGTATAGCTTTACTACCAAAAATCAGGTTAAAAAATCGGATGCTAATATTCTTGCCGAACGCTGTGAAATAGTCAATGCTTCAGATCAATTAAGGCTACGTGAATTAAAAAGAGAACAAAGGTTAAATTCGCCCGGAGAAAAATTCGGAGCCCGTATAGGACTTATTCAAGCTGTAATGCTCTCAAAGAATAAGCTTGATTATAAAATTGAATCTATTGATAATAATTACTCATATTTCTCATTAACTGTAAAAATCGATAAAAATTAAATAAATCATATTATGGAAAATATTACTTTATCAAGCTCACCGACCACTCCATACTTTCCAGAAGTAAATTTTAATGTTGACTCAGGAGTCTGTGAAATTAGTGGAGAATCATATATGGAAGAGACTTATAAGTTTTATCTACCGTTAATTAACTGGATAAAAGATTACATTCAACATATCAAAAGACCTATTGAATTAAATGTTAAACTAATATATCTCAATACAAGTTCTACAAAATGTGTTTTAGACATATTGGAGATTTTAAAAGATTATGAAGAAAATGGCGGTGATGCAAAAGTAAATTGGTATTACGATAAAGCTGATCCTGATATGGTTGATGAAGTTGAAGATTTTGAAGCTGAATCTGGCATTAAGATTAAACTGATTGAGCTTGAATAATATTTTATATATTTATATTTAAGGGAGTTTAAGAACTCCCTTTTTTATTATAAAATTAAACCATCATCAAATGAAAAAACTAATTTTAATTTTAGCTTTGATATTAATAGTGAGCATGAGTTTCTCTCAAGAGTTTATACTTCAGGCAACCGGAGATTATTTTGGACAGAATCCTCCTCAAGATTCAGCAATAATATTCGCACCTGGAATAATATCTGTAGCAAACCGTTATGAATATGCTTTAGCAATATCTCCTAATCATGACGAAGTTTTTTTTACAGCAGAAGACTCAGAAGATTCCTCTCAATTGATTGGCTTAATAAGAATAAAAAGAAGTGGGAATAATTGGATAGAACCTCAGAGAGCTAATTTAAATCAGCAGGAATTTTGGGAACAAGAAGCTTTTTTTAGTCCGGATGGAAACATGGTATACTATGCTGTCTCTGATTCAGCTACAACTAAAATTTGGTACTCTATTAAAGAAGGTGATGATTGGAGTAAAGGGCAATACCTAAATTCTCCAATTAATAAAGCATCAAAAAGACTTTTTTATGCTACTTTAAGTAAGAACTCTAATTTATATTTCACCAATGTTGATGAATTTAAAATATATAAAGCTGAATACAACAAAGGTGATTATGTTAAATTTGAAGAAGTTGGTTTACCAAGATCCGGGCATGCTTTTATTGCTCCTGATGAAAGTTTTATGTTAATTGATTCTCGTGGCCAGGAAAACTACGGGAAACTGGATATTTACCTTACTTACAAGCAAGAAGATGGAAGTTGGAGTGCTCCTATTAACTTAGGTCCTGCTGTAAATACGGAATATTCTGAAACTTGTCCCAGCATGTCGCCCGATGGAAAATATATCTTTTTTGGGAGATACAATGACCTCAATGACAAATCAGATATCTACTGGATTAGCTCTGATATTATTAAAAAACTAAAGCCATAAAGAAAAAGCTACCATTCGGTAGCTTTCTTTATATTATTTTATGATTTCAACCCAATTGTGTGGATCTGGTTCATCGCCATATTGAATAGCTACCAGTTTTTCATAAATCTTAGTAGATATTGGTCCTGCTTTTCCATCTTTACAGAAATGATATTTTTTATCCTCATCAATATCATAAATTTCACCAATAGGAGAAATAATAGCAGCAGTTCCACAAGCACCAACCTCTTCGAAACTATCTAGTTCAGCAATATCAATCGGACGACGCTCAACTTTTAAACCCATATCTTCGGCTAACTGAATAATACTCATGTTAGTTATTGAAGGAAGAATTGAACTTGATTTTGGAGTAATATATGTATTATCTTTTATTCCAAAGAAATTAGCTGCTCCAATCTCATCAATATATTTTTTATGTACAGAATCTAAATACATAGGAGCACCATATCCCTCATCGTGAGCTTTTTGTACACCTTTTAAGCTTGATGCATAGTTTCCCCCAACTTTAATACTACCAGTTCCTAATGGAGCTGCGCGATCAGAATCTCTTACAACAGCTATTTTAACAGGGTTAAATCCTTCTTTAAAATAAGGACCTACCGGAGTAGCAAATACCATGAATAAATATTCAGTAGCAGGTTTAACTCCAACCTGAGGACCAGAACCAATTAATAATGGACGAAGATATAATGATGCTCCAGTTCCATATGGAGGAACAAATCGTTCGTTCATTAAAACTGCCTTTGTAATAGCTTCTTTAAAAAGTTCTTTGGTAATAGGCTGCATTAAAATTCCATTCGCAGATCGTTCCATACGCTTGAAATTTTCTTCCCAGCGAAACAATCGTATTTTCCCATCTTTACCACGATAAGCTTTCATTCCTTCAAAAGCTTGTTGGCCATAATGCAATGCCGTTGCAGAAATATGTAAATTTAAATATTCAGATGATGAAATTTCTAATTCTCCCCACTTTCCATCTCTGTAATAACATCTGACATTATAATCGGTTTTTAAATAACCAAAGGGTAAAGAACCCCAATCTAAGTTTGTCATAATTATTCGTTTTTTTGATTTTCAGTTTTGCGATCCAAAGATACCAAATTAGATTATTGCTCCTTGAAAAAAAAGCCTATTACACAACATGAAAATCATTTAAATTTCTTTCAATCAATTAATAACTCTTTTGCTCCCTTAGCTTTTAATTTGTTAATGGCCTTCATCTTACTTTCATCTGACTTGCCTATTATTGCCTCAGGAATTATATACATATCATACCCTAATTTCTTTCCGCTTAAAACAGATTCGGTAATACATCCTTCTGCTACTCTACCAACTACAACAATCTTCTTAATCTTCTTCTTATCAAGATACTGTATCATACCTTCTGACTCGAATATATCTCCTTCATCTATAAAAATATTTTCATTAATAAGATTTAGTCGATCGTCGAATTCCTCTACAACTTTATCAACACCAATCCGTTTAAAAGAAAGATTCAATATTTTAAACATTGCTTTTGAATAGGCAATCTGATCAGGGTTCATTAATTCGATAAGTTGATTAATTTTTACAAGCTCGTCTGCTGTAGAATCTTTTGATAATTCACCTTCGCCATATCCTTCTTGAGCATGCACAACAATTAAAATTTTATCTTCTAAAGTGTTATTCTCTGTTTGAGCCTTAGCATAGGAAAACGAAGCTAAAAGCATTATAAAAGCACTAATAATTACATAGTTTGATTTCATAAATTAACTGTTTTTGATTTATCAAACCTAAATTATGAATTCTTATTATGCTCCGCTAATTCTTTAATTAGTTTTAGAAAATATTAACACTTTTAAACAAATAGAACCGGACATGAATTAATCAACAAAAGAATGAAATTCACTTACTGAAACTGTTCTATATGTTTTTCTTAAGTTATTTTCTTTAATTGTTAGTTCAATATCTGTAATAAAGTCCGCTGCTTTATTCGCTTTTAAACGACTTCCTACAAATAAATCTTTTGAAATCCGATCACCTATATTAATTTTTAGTTCAAGATGATTATCCAGGCTACTCAACTTAATCAATTGTGGAAAGTTATTAAATATTTCACGTTTATTTGAGATGTCTAATAATTTGACATTAATTTCATTCTGATTAAAATTCTTTTCAAGGTTATATTTAATGCCATCATTATCAATACCTAAAACTGAAGCCATTAGTTTTTTATCTTTATCTAACGCGATATAATACAACCAAAAACTATCATCAAAAAAGAAATTACCCAGATGTAAATAGCTTAAGCTCTTTTGTAAGCTATCGTTACCCCAGATATGATCTAAAGAAGCAGTTCCTTTAATATCTATTTGCTTATTATCTTTAAATAAAACACCATCAACTTTTGAATGCACAATGGGGAAATTCATACCGAAATATTGAGTTCCTAATAAATTTGTATGAATTACTCCATCCTCTGCAGGTTCCCAGTTGGAGTAATAAGGCCATAACTTAGCATGAATACCATTCCCATTTATTTTAACGTATATCTCGTAAAAATCTCCACGGTTAATACACCAGTTATCTTTTATTTTGATATTACAGTTTTCAGTATCGAATGTTGATATTTTACTTTCGATAATAATCTTTTCTTCAATTTCATTAAAATTTTCATCGATTATCCAAACAGCAGCACTTGATTTTACTGGGATATCATGATTTTCATTAATAGAAAATTTAACCTTTATTATTTCTCTATTTTGTGTTTTTATACTAAAGTGCCAACTTTCATAATCTTCACGAGGATTTAAAATTGGATGGTGAATTTTTCTTCCTGCAAAATTTTTAGGTTCATTAGAGTCTGTGATCATAATAAATTATTTTTGATTATCGGTCAAGCCAATTTTTAAATTCTGTCGCTTTTAATCGGCTTATCATAACAGGTTCTTTAAAAGGTTCAATTAATCTAACAATCAATTTTCCTCCAAAGTACGATTCAAATTTTCTGATAGAATCTATATTAATTATTTGGCCTCGATTAGCCCTAAAGAACATATCCGGATCAAGTTGATCTTCCAGTTTTTCCATAGTTAAATCAATGATATGTTCTTTCCCTGAATATGTTACTGCAAAACTAACACGATCAGATGTATAGAAATATGCAATATCTTTTGTTTCAATCTTAAAAAATGATGTTGCTCCTGATATTAAAAATCTTTTTCTGTATTGTTTTTTGCCTTCTTTAATTGCGCTTAACAATAAATCATAGTCTGGCTTTGCAGTATTATTTTCTTCAAAATGTTGAATAAGTTTTTCTGCCTTATTAATGGATACCGCAAGCTTTTCTTCGCTAATTGGTTTTAATAAATAATCTACGCTATTCACTTTAAATGCTTGAATCGCATATTCATCGTAAGCTGTTGTAAAAATAATCAGGCTTTCTATTTTTACTCTGTCAAAAATCGAAAAACAATTACCATCAGTTAACTGGATATCGAGAAAAATGATGTCAGGATGATCATTTTTCTCAAACCACTCTACGGATTGTTTTACACTTTCTAGTACCCCCATAACTTCCCAATTGGGGCGCAATTTGTTAATCATACCATGAAGCATTCTACTATTATGTAACTCGTCTTCAACTATTATAACTTTCATAATCTTGCCTTTTATATTTATATCAATGGTATTTTTACGATAAAGTACTCATCATCTTGTTCTACTATAATATCCTTATTTTCCAACAATTCATAACGCTTAACCAAATTACTTAATCCTGTTTTTGTTGAATATGATGTTTCTTTTAACTGAATATTATTTTTTACAATTACATAATCATTGTCGGATATAATTTCAAGTTTTAAAGGATGTTCTTTGCTTACAATATTATGCTTAATGGCATTTTCAACCAACAACTGCAAAGCGAGTGGTGCTATAAAGTTTTCTATACTTTCCTTATCAATCATATATTGCACATCAATACCATCTCCCAACCTTTCTTTATGTAAGGATATATACGAATCAATAAAACTCAATTCTTCTTTTAATGGAACAACCATATCCTCTCTACTCTTTAATACATATCTATATACATCTGTAAAATCTTGCGTAAAATTCAAAGCCGTATCCTTATCATACATTATCAGTGATTTTAATACACTTAAATTATTAAATAAAAAGTGAGGATTAATTTGATCTTGCAAAACAGTATAGTCCATCCTCAATTTCTCTTCTTTCATGGCATCCAATCTTTTTTGAGCATAAACCCATTTATCCATAAATCGAATCAATATTAATCCAGTTGAAATTGTATTAACAAAGATCAACCCCATGGCAATGGCTAATAAAAAAGCTTCTCTATCAACTTGCTCATATTCAGGGAATAAGGATTTTATTAAGTGATAAACCATCACAAGCAGCAATATTCCTGCAAATGAATGTACTGCAAGCCTTAACTTTAATTTTTCAGGAATTGGTAAGAATCGCTCAAGAATAATATCAAGAATAATATTTGACTCCGCTAATAAATTAAATGCCAATATTATCAATAAATAATCCTTAATTCTAGGTTTGGGATTTATTATATCAGGAATATTATGTGGATCAGTCATCAACATAATAAATCTTATAGCAAGAAACCCAACAATACTAACTATAGCATAACGAATTAACATCGAAAGCGGGCTATAACTAGGTAGCTTAGTAATAAACTTTTGATCAAATATTTTATGTCTGGCGCAATCTATTTTCATATCCTTTATTTTAACAAAGCCAAGTTATAAAATTTAATTATTATTCACAGGTTTTAAATTACCAGTAACTTTTTGCCAAGATGTTTGTAATACTTCAAATTGAGCTAAAGCTTCAATTAATTTTGAATTTGCACCTTGCCAATCAGCTTGGGCATTTAAAACATCTGTTGTTGTATTGAGTCCAACCTCAAAACTGGCCTTCGTTTCATCTAAACTTTCTTCAGCTTCTTTAATATTCTTCTTAGCAATCTGAATAGACTCATATGCTTCTTCTATTTGTATTTTTACTTGTTGTACTTCTAGACTGATTAATTCGTTTGTATTATCCAGTTCTGTTTGTGCTTGTAAAATTTTAAGTTTTGCAGCATCTTGTTTGTGTTTACCTTCACCCCAATGAAAAATCGGAATCGTAATTTGTCCAGCGAATGAAGGACTAAATGTTGGATCCTCAACCAAATCACTCACGTAATATGATGAATAACCAGCACTTATTCCAACTTGAGGTAAGAAATCAGCCAAAGCAATCTTCTTATCTAACTTTGATATTTCTACCTGTTTTTGTAAAATCCCTAACTCGTCACGATTCGTTAATGCTGTTTCTATACCATTATTTAAATTCATCATTTTGGTATCGTAACTTAAAGAGTCTACTATTTCAATTTCGGTAGTTAAGTCCTGACCCAAAATCTGGTTCATATACATTTTCGAAATTTTCAATCCATTTTTAGCTTTCAACAAATTTAGCTCTGCTTCGTTTTTCTGAACACTCACTTTTAATTTCTCACTAGCTGGCGTTAAACCCAACTCATACATCTGATTCATTTGGTCTTCTAGCTCGGAAAGCATTTCAATATATTTCTCTGCTAATTTAACATTTGCCGAAATAGATGCAATATTCCAATAAACCTGATCGGTTTTCTCAATAATATCGGCATATTTTAAATCATAGTTATGTTCATATATTTGAACCCCAGCATCAGCTTGTTTATTTGCATTCTTTATTTTTCCGCCTACATAAACAGGTTGTGTAAGAGTAACCGATCCGTATAACACAGATAAATTATTTAACCCTAAGCTCATTCCTGGCGACCAAACATTGCTTAAACCTGTATATTCTCCATTTAGAGCTGCCTCTTCGCTTGCTGCTGTTGGCAAAAATCCTCCAGGAATAGAAAAACCATCTACATCGGGCAAGTACATTGCATTAGCACTGGCACTTACATTAGGTAAATATGCTGCACGAGCAGTTTTTTGGTTTGCAACAGCTTCTTGTCTTTGATAATCAGCTTTTTTTAATTCTTTGTTATGTTCCACCGCTTGTTTACGGCATTCCTCTAATGTCATTGCGTTCTGAGCAAACAATTGGCTCCCTAGTACAAAGAATGATATTATAATTATTAACTTTTTCATTTCTTCATCTTTTGAAATTCCTGCCAGAATAAAACAGGCAAGAATGATTTTTCTAACTCTTACTTTATTTTACCTCTTTTCTTTAATATAGGAGTAATATCAACTTTAAATAATGTAGCATATATTACTGGAATCACTATTAATGTAATAACAGTACCAAACAACAATCCATAAATAATCGTAATTGCAAGAGATTGGAACATTACGTCGAATAATAATGGAACCATTCCTAATATGGTAGTTGCCGAAGCCATAACCACAGGTCGCAATCTTGAAATAGCAGCCATGGTAATTGATTTCAATCTAGTTTTTCCTTCACGAAGATTAATATTGATCTCATCAAGCAATACGATGGAGTTTTTAGTCATCATTCCGATTAACCCTAATGCTCCAATAATACCAATGAAATTAAATACTGCCCCAGTAGTTATAAAACCAATTACAATACCAATAAAAGCAAAAGGGAATATCATGAATATGATCAATGATTGCTTCACGTTATTAAATAAAGCCAATACGATGATTAACATCAATCCTAAAGCAAGTGGCAAAAACATAAACAAATTAGCCTGTGATTCAGAGCTTGATTCTCCACTGCCTTTCCATTCCATAGTATAACCATCAGGAATTTCAATCTCATCGATCAAAGGACGAAGTTTAGCCTCAACTTCTGTTGTTAAATATCCTTGTTTAGGTTCACATTGTGCTTTTATTGCTCTCTGTCCATCGTAACGATAAATTTCATCGTTTTCCCAAGTCATCTCAACATCTTCTATTACTTGTCCTAATGGGACACTTGCCTGGCTATACGTTCCCCAAACCGGGATACTTGTAATTTTTTCAACATCATTTCCTAAAGACTCATCTAATTTTAGCACTACAGGAAGCATTGCAGTTCCTTCCATCATGGCTCCCACAGCTAAACCATCCGTACCAATTGCTATGGCATTAGCAGCATCGCTTCTTGATATACCAACTTTACGAGCTTGCTCAACCGAGTATTCCGGATTAAGCACTTTAACAGGATTTTTCCAATTATCGGTTACGGAAATTGCAGTTGGCTCATCGTACATAATTTGCTTAGCCTGCTCAGCTAGATTCCTTAACACAGCTGGATCTGGTCCTGAAAACATAACTTCTATTTCGTACTCAGTGAATATTGGCCCATAAATTCGTTTTCTAGCATTCGCTAAAGGATAGTTCTCTTCGATATATTCAAGAATTTTCTCACCTGCAATAATTGTAGTCTCATAATCTTTTGTGTCAATTATAAGTTCTCCGTACGAATTATCTGAAGTTGCCATTGGGCGTATCAGAGTATAACGCGCCGGTGTTCGACCAGCAGCTGCTGTTACTTGTTCAACCTCATCCCATTTAACAATTTCCTTACTAATTTCTGCTATATCCTTTTCTACAGCTCCAAGGTCAGAACCTTTTGGGAGTTTATACTCTATAATAAATTGATTATAATCGAGCAATGGCATAAACTCGAATTTTACAAAACGAAAACTATATAAAGACAATACCAATATAAGAATACTTCCTGCTGTAAACATTAGTTTGTGTGATAATGCATAATGAATTAATTTTTTAAATGCATTATAGAACTTCGTATTATAAGGATCTTTAGGTTCATCTTTTTTAGCTTTTAATCCTTTTTTATAGAAATTTGCAGCCATAAATGGTGTTTGAATCATTGCAAAAACCCAGCTTAAAAACAGAGAAATAGCTAATACTGTAAATAATGAACTCATGTATTCTCCAGCTCCATCGGGAGACATGTATAAAGGAAAGAAAGCCAAAATAGCAATGACAGTTGCCCCTAATAGTGGCATAGCCGTTCTTTTTGCCGAAGCAGTAAATGCCTTTTTGCGATCAACACCTCGCTTCAAATCCATCAATATACCATCGGTTACCACAATAGAATTATCAACCAACATACCCATAGCCACAATTATAGCGGCTAAAGAAACTCTCTGTAATTCAAGGTCGATAACCAACATAACAATAAAAGTTCCTAAAATGGTAAATAACAAGCCACTTGCAATTAACAAACCGGAACGCATTCCCATGGCTATTAATAGAATAACAATTACAATAAGTACCGATTGTATAAGGTTAGTTATAAAACCATTGATTGAATACTGAACCCTTTCTGGTTGTGAATAAACACTATGAATTTCGATTCCTGCCGGCACTCTACCTTGTAGTTCTTCCAATTTTTCTTCTAAACTCTCTCCTACCTTAATTACGTTTACGCCACTTTCCATCGACATAGCTAAACTAATTGCCCTTTCGCCATTATAAGTTAAGGCTTCGCGCTTTGGCTCGTAAAAAGAACGACTAACTTTGGCAATATCTCCTAATCTAAAACTTCCTCCACTAGGTACTTGAACTAATACATTTTCTATTTCTTCAATAGTTGAAAATTTCTGACCAATATCTAATCTAATTCTATCTGTTCCTGAAATAATACTTCCAGGATTTACAACACTTCCCTCATCATTCATTGCCTGAACAATCATCATTGGATTTATACTTAATCCTGCAAGTTTTTCAGACGAAAATTCAATATCAACAGCTTCAGTTTGTGTTCCAAAAAGTTCTATTCTCTTAATTCCATTAACTTCTTGAAATTCTCTTTTTATGAGATCAACATAATTGTAAAACTCTTTATACTCGTAACCTTCTCCTGTAATTGCAACAAACACACCATAAACATCGCCAAAGTCATCGTTTACTATTGGTTCATAAGCTGCCTGTGGCAAACTTGATTTCGCAGCATTCACTTTTCTTCTTAAATGGTCCCACAACTGGGGCATATCATTTGTTTTTACTCCCGTTTCAATATTTACCGTTATTTCTGAATATCCAGGTAAAGATCGAGAAGTGATATTATCAATGTTTTCAAGTTTCTGAATAGCTTTTTCAAGCACATCAGTAACTTCTAATTCCACTTCGTGAGCTGATGCTCCCGGATAAATAGTAATTACAACTGCAGATTTAATAGGGATTTCAGCATCTTCTAATTTACCAACATTTAAGTAGGCAAATATTCCTCCAATAATTACACCTAACAATAAGGTGTTTAATAGTGCTTTTTTATTTAATAACTTCTCCAACATTATAATAATCCTCCTACGTTAGTGGCAGAACTTTTTTCTATAGGTTTTACTTTTTGTCCATCAACTAGAGAATGTACTCCTGCCGTAACAATAAAATCACCATTACTTAATCCTTTTATCACTCTAAGTTTTCCTTCCGGCTGCAAACTTGCAATAGTTACCTCTTGTCTTTTAATTTGTTGGCTAGAAGAACTATATAACCACACATAGGTGTCGTCGTTTTGCATAAAAACGGCATTCGATGTTATATTAATTGCACTTTCATCATCCTTGCATATTATCTTTACTTCTGCTGTCATACCAGGATAAAGATTAAGTTTACCGTTATTATCTAGCACGAATCGAACTTCGTACAAACCATCTTTACCTGTTTTTTCGTTTACGCTTAGTAACTTAATCGGAGCCTCATACACATTTGCATTTTTTACTGACAAATAATTCTCTTGGCATGATTTTACTTCTACTACCTGATTTTCAGGGACATTTATAATTATTTCGAATTGAGATATATCAACAATAGAAACAATAGGCTGGCCAGGTCCAACTGTAGTATAGTTTTCTGCCATTTTTTGATGAATAAATCCTGAAATAGGGGCTTTTAATTCTGTATCATTTAATTGGTTTAAGGCATTTTCATAACCTGCCTTAGCCATTTTGTAACCCGATTCTATTTTCTCGTATGTATTTGCTGGAATTTTATCATTAGCGTAAAGTTCTTTGTATCTTTCATACTCGCCTTCAATTTGCTTATATTGTGCTTTAGCATTATCGAGCTGAATTTGATAGTCACGTTTATCGATTTGAGCAATTATGTCACCTGCATTAACATAATCACCAGCTTTTACATTTACACTAACCAGTGGTCCTCCTACTCTAAACGATAAATTTGTTAAGCTTTTCTCTTTTACCTTACCATTAAAACTTAGATAATCAACACTCTGTTGATCCGAGATGCGTTCTATTTTCACAAGTTTTGCTACTTCTTCATTATTCGTGCTTTCTTCCTTACATCCAAATAAGAAAATTAAGCTAACCATTGCTACACAGTATAAAATTCTACTCATTCTCATGTTTTGTGTGTTTTATGTGTTTTTAGTCTTATTTTAACGCAAATATAAATTGGTATCTGAGTGTATGTTTGTTATTGTTCGTGAAGTGATATAATTAACACGTGAAGTGAAAGTGAGTTTTACTTAAACAAAAAAAACTCCCAACAAGGGAGCTTATCATCAAAATCACCTAACTGTACCCATAGAAACTATGAATCTTTTTTATTATTTAAAACTCTAACCAAATATGTCTGTAAATTTTTAACCTCTCTATCCGATAAACTTAAATCGCACTCTAAAACTTCATTATAATATAGATCTATATTGATTTTCCACTTAGAATCATAAAAATAAGCCCCGGTAAGGATTCCTGTAAGTGTTGATCCTTCAAACTGAATATTCAGGTTTTCAATCTGATGAAAATCTACATTTTTAACATCTGATAGTTTAAATGATTTCCAACATACCGGAATTATGAAAAGGATTCTTTTTATAATGGTTATCTTCTCTTTATTAACAGAAATAAAAGTAGCCTGATTGAATAACAAAGTACTTATAATAAACGATGTTAAAATTACATTTACTTTATCGTTAATTTCTATAATTTGCAAAAACACAATAGCAGTTATTACTATTATCCAATGTGATATAATTTTTATATTTAGTCCTTTGTGCATAATAAGTCAAATAAGATAATTCTTAAATTCAAAAGTAATTTCATTCACTATTTATTTTAAAAATTAGTACATGAAATGAATAAAATTACGTTCGAAATGATTTTATACACAAATAAAAAAGGCCGCTCCTAAGGAACAGCCTTCAAATCTATATTGAGTAAGAATTATTTTTCAATTCCTAAGCTACTTAAAAGAGCATCAATTTTTGGTTCTCGGCCACGGAAAGCAACATACATTTCCATAGCATCTTTAATACCATTCATTGCTAAAACATTATCTCTAAACGATTTTGCAGTAGCCTGATCAAAAATATCAGTTTCTTTAAATGCGTCGTAAGCATCGTTATCAAGAACAGCAGCCCAAGTATATGAATAATACCCTGCATCGTATCCACCCATAATATGGCGGAAATATGTTGGTCTGTATCTTGAATAAATTTCAGGAATTAATCCAATTTCATTTAAATATTCTTTTTCGAAATCCATAACATTTAAGTTAGGATCTTCTTCTGTCATCATATGGAATTTAATATCTAATAAAGAAGCAGCTAACACCTCTGTTTTACCAAATCCTTGGTTGAAATTAGCACTTGCTTTTAGTTTTTCAACTAATTCGTTTGGAATAATTTCTCCTGTTTCATAATGTTTAGCATACATTGCTAAAACTTCAGGCTCGAAAGCCCAGTGTTCCATAATCTGAGATGGTAACTCAACAAAATCCCAAGCAATATCACCTGCACGATATGAAGTTCTTGAGAACATTCCATCTAATGCATGACCAAATTCATGAAACATTGTACTAACCTCATCAATACTTAGTAAAGCAGGCTTGTCACCAGTTGGGCGAGTAAAATTACATACATTGTTTACAAGAGGAGTAATTTCTTTTCCATCTTTTGTGAAATAATGATCACGGTAGCTACCACACCATGCTCCACCACGCTTGCTAGCACGAGGATGCATATCCATAAAAAATAATGATAAGTGAGTTCCGTCAGCTTCTTTTACTTCGTAAACAGTCGTTTCAGGATGTGGAACTGGAACACCTTCAATTTGAGTAAATGTAATTCCATAAAGTTTTTCTGCAACAGCAAAAATACCATTGCGAACATTTTCTAACTCGAAATATGGTCTTACTTCGCTTTCATCTAAATCGTATTTTTCTTTACGTAACTTTTCTGTATAATAAAACCAATCGTGTGGTTCTAATTTGAATTTACCACCTTCTTTATTGATCATTGCTTGTAAAGCAGCTCTTTCTTCTTTTACTTTAGGAAGAATACCTTTCCAAAGTTGGTCTTGTAATAATTCAAATACTCTTTCTGGAGTTTTAGCCATTCTTGGCTCAACAACATACGATGCATGATTTTCGTAACCTAAAAGTTTAGCTCTTTTAACTCTTAAGTTTAAGATTTGCTTAAGAATCTCTTTGTTATCAAATTCATCATCGTGATTACCTTGATTTACATATGCATCGTAAATTTCTTTACGTAATTCACGGTTATCAGCATAGTTTAAGAAAGGAATCATACTAGGTTTGTTGATTGTGAAAATCCATTTACCTTCCATTCCATTCTCAGCAGCAAGCTCAGCAGCAGCTTGTATAGAAGCTTCTGGTAATCCTGATAAATCTTCTTCCTTATCGATAACTAATTTAAATTTATTAACCTCGCCAAGTACATTTTGACTAAATTTTAAAGTTAACCCTGAAAGCTCTTGATTTATTCCTTTCAAGATTTCTTTTTTATCTTCAGGTAAATCAGCACCACTTCTAATAAATCCTTTGTAATCACTTTCTAAAAGAAACAATTGTTCGTCAGTTAAATCATACTGATCTTTATTCTCATATACTTTTTTCACTCTGGCAAAATAACGTGGGTCTAACCTTATTTCATCACCATGAGCAGAAAGTTTCGGGTAAATTTCTTGCGCTAAAATCTGAATTTCATCGCTAATATTTACACTATTAAATTCACCAAAAACAGTATTCACTCTACTTAATAGTTCACCAGCATAATACGAAGCTTCAATTGTATTTTCGTATGTAGGCTCTTCAGTATTAGATAAAATTGCTTCCATTTCTGCAGTATGCTGTTTCATAGCTTCTTCAAAAGCAGGAGCAAAATGCTCAATTTCTACCTTATCGAAAGGTGGTACATTGAATGGAGTATCCCATTCAGCTAATAGAGGATTATCATTAACAGTAGCTTTCTCTGTGCATGATGAAAAGATCATACCCATCGCTACAAGCATAAAAAATATTTTTTTCATATTTATAATATTAATTGGTTATTGAATTTTTAAAGCGTAAAAGTAATCATTAGATATAATTACCCTAACAAAGTTTAAATAAAAATGTTAAAAAAAAGCCTTACTAAAATAGTAAGGCCTCCATCATAAATAACATTAAATATCTTTAGGCTAAGCTAATTTCACATTTACTGCATTTAAACCTTTTTTACCTTCTTGTAATTCGAAAGTAACTTCGTCGTTTTCATTGATTTTGTCAATTAAACCAGATACGTGTACAAAGTACTCTTTATCTGACTCTTGGTCTTTAATGAATCCATAACCTTTTGATTCATTAAAAAATTTTACTGTTCCTTTATTCATAATTTAATTTTAAATGATATTTATACGAAGATAAGCATATATTTAATACGTGTCCAAATATTTTTAGAAAAAAACACATCTAAATGCTTTATGCTAATTTAATATTAATATGTGGTATAACATTCGGAATATTAAATTGTTCAGGAATAAATCTTTGCCCAAGGAAGTTTTTTAGATATTCCATATATTTCATTTTATAATATTCAAGATTTAGTTCCATTACTACCTGCTTAACTGATTGTATTTTTGTTGTTAAATATGCTTTTGATCCTGCAAAAGCAAAACCTTTATCCATATTTCCCTTGGCTGCATTATGTAATGCTTGTGCGATACAGTAAGGTACATTCTTTGAATCACAAGACTTTAAACACTTCCAGTAACATTTAAAAGGTTCTGTTTTTCCAGCATTGAGCTTTTCAATAAAATTGTTTTTTATTGCTCTTCCTGGTAATCCAACAGGACTTTTTATTATCGTTATATCTTCTTTTTTAGCATTAATATAAGTATTCTTAAACTCGATGGAAGCATCGCATTCATGCGTAGGTACAAATCTGGTTCCCATTTTTACTCCTTGAGCTCCTTTTTGCATTATTTCGTACATATCTGAACCGGAGTAAACACCTCCTCCTGCAATAACAGGTACTTTCTTTTCGAAATCCTCTTCAAAACTTTGAAGCTCAGCTACCGTTTCTTCCACTAAATCAGCTAAAGGAACAACTTCATCTGTTAAATCTTCTTTTTTAAATCCAAGATGACCTCCAGCAAGTGGTCCTTCAACAACAACAGCATCTGGGATATAATTATAGTTCTTAGCCCAATACGAAAAAATTACTTTTGCTGCTTTAGCCGATGAAACTTTAGGAATAAATTTCGTATGAATATTTTTAAAGCCTTTTTCGAGAACATATGGAGGCATTTTTAAAGGTAATCCTGCTCCAAGAATTATCACATCAATTTTTTCTTCTAGAGCAACCGTAAACAATTCCTCGTAATCGTTCACAGCAACCATTAAGTTTACACCAAGAACTCCATTTGTTTGGTTTCTTGCCTTTCTTATCTCTTTTCTTAATGCTCTTTTATTCGCTTCTTTATAATTTTTCATATAATCAGGTTCGGTCATTCCAATAGCTACTGCCGATATGACTCCTATTCCACCTGCATTCGCAACAGCCGAGGCTAATCCTGATAAAGATATTGCAACTCCCATTCCACCCTGAATAATGGGTAAACTAACTTTTAAATTTCCTATTTGTAATGGATTCATAATTTAATATTGTATTTGAAAACACTACAATATTATGATGAACATTTATGCCTTGATTAAAAAAGGTATTAATCAATGAAAATAGGTTTTAAACAATCAAAATAGGGACGAAAATTTCAGATTCGGGGACGAAAACTATGAAATTTATATGAGCTCTTTTAATGTATACACAGAATTCTTCGAAACTGGGACCGAAAAATCTAGATTCTCCAGGAATATTTTATAGCCCTGAATCGCACCTTCGATTTTATCGATATAATTAATATTAACGATATACGAACGATGACATTTAAATATAAATTTATGTTCTTTAAGTAATTCTTCAACTTTTTTTAAACTTGTTCGAATCATCTGGCTTTTATATCTATCTCCTTCTTTCCAGAAAACCTCAATGTAATTATTAGCTGCTCTTATTAATAATAATAAACTAACCTTAATCGATAAATTATCTTTTACATAATCAGAATTAAAATGAACAAGTTTTTCTTCGATGGATTTATTCTCTTCGAGTTTCTTATTTATTTTTTCTGACATTCTTAAATTTAAACGAAGCATTCTATTGCGGTTTACAATAATCAATCCTGTTATTGGAATAATAGCTATAATTATTAACCCAACTATCATTTTAAAATCAACCTCGAAAAATCCTAAGACTTTATAGTAAATATAATATCCAACCGATATGGTTGTCAAAATCCAGATATTCCAAAGAATCTCTTTTTTGATATTCCAGATTCGTTTAATAAAAATGCTTGGAAATAAACTCGGAAGAATTAATAAATTTAAACTTAATGACAAGAATGTAACCGCTCCTAACCCCATAACAACATAAAACTTATGTTTATTATCCATTACACTAACATCTAATGGCTGAAAAAGATATAAAAATGCCAAAACACCTATACTTATAAAAAATATAAGCTTACTATTATATCTTAAATCATCGTTGAAAGGATATGGCTTCTTTAAAAATTCAAACATAATTATCATTCTTTAGTCGGCTAAATTAACCTATTTAAGTTTCAAGTCCTACATAAAATTATGAAACCACATTCAAAAAATAATCCCATAACGGATCTTTAGGCGGATTTGCTACAATTACTATATTTTCTTTTTTTACCGGATGAATAAATTCTATTTTCCTTGAATGCAAACTTATTCCTCCATCAGAATTTGATCTTGAGAATCCGTATTTCAAATCTCCTTTTATTGGACATCCTATTTTAGCTAACTGACATCTAATCTGATGATGACGTCCTGTATGTAGATCAACTTCTAATAAATGATAATTATCTGAAGAAGCTATTAATCTATAGGATAAACTTGCCAACTTAGAATCTTTTGTTTCTTTATCGTAAGCAAATGATTTATTCTTTTTCTGATTTCGAACAAGATAATGATTAACCGTATCAGAATCCTTTTGAGGTTTTTCCTTAACTATAGCCCAATATGTTTTTTTTACCTCCTTTTTAAGAAACATCTCATTTAATCGAGTCAATGCTTTACTTGTTCTTGCAAATAATAATGCTCCACTTACCGGTCTGTCTAAACGGTGTGTGACACCTAAAAATACTGCACCCGGTTTATTATATTTCTCTTTGATATATTTTTTGGCTTTTTCCGACAATGGTTCATCACCCGTTTTATCACCTTGGACAATATCAGATATTTTCTTGTTGACAGCTAGAATATGATTATCTTCATATAAAATTTCCATGATAACTTGCTTATTCATTTATAAAAAGATTCCGGGACACAGCCCGGAATAATACTCAATGTTATATTAATAATAGTACTAATATTGCTCTTTCTCGTTTGGAAAATCAAGTGTTTTTATGTCATTTATATACGACTTAACAGAACCTTTAATTTCCTCAAATAAGTTATGATATCTACGCAGAAATCTTGGTGAAAACTCTTGAGTAATTCCTAACATATCATGTAAAACCAAAACCTGGCCATCCACTCCACTACCAGCACCAATTCCAATGATAGGAATCGTTAATTCCTTAGCAACTTGCTCAGCTAAACTAGCGGGAATTTTTTCAAGAACAATAGCAAAACAACCAGCCTCTTGTAATTTATGAGCATCCTCAATTAACTTCTTCGCCTCCTCCTCTTCACGTGCGCGAACTACATATGTTCCAAATTTATGAATAGATTGTGGTGTTAATCCTAAATGACCCATAACCGGAATACCAGCCGATAATATTCTTTGAACAGATTCAATAATTTCACTGCCTCCTTCAATCTTTACAGCATGCCCACCTGTTTCTTTCATCATGCGAATAGCATTAGTTAAGGCTTCTTTTGAGTTCCCTTGATACGAACCAAAAGGTAAATCAACAACAACTAAAGCTCTGTTAACACCTCGAACAACAGATTTTGCATGATAAATCATTTCATCCATTGTTATTGGCAAGGTTGTTTCATTACCTGCCATAACATTCGAAGCAGAGTCTCCAACTAAAATAACATCAATATTTGCAGTGTCAAGGATTCTTGCCATCGAATAATCATATGCAGTAAGCATAGCTATTTTTTCGTTTCTCAGTTTCATCTCATGCAATACATGAGTTGTAACACGCTTTATTTTTTGATGAACCGACATGATCTTTTTATTTAATTCAGGAAACAAAGCTACAAATAATACAAATCAAATGCGTATAAATTTAAAAGAAACCATAAATGATACTTTCGAATGATGACATTATGTCTTTTTGTCACAAAACATGACGAACAAACTCCATTTTAAGAATCTTAAAATGTCAGATTTTCACTTATGACATTATATTTTTTAATGGCATAATGATTGATTAATTGATTTCCGAAATCATTTATAGAAAATAAAAACATAAAATAATAACATTAAACAATTAACAAAAATGAGTAAAATAATTGGTATAGACTTAGGAACAACCAACTCTTGTGTTTCGGTAATGGAGGGTAATGAGCCGGTAGTTATTCCTAATAGTGAAGGTAAAAGAACAACTCCTTCAATAGTAGCTTTTATAGAAAATGGAGAACGTAAAGTTGGAGATCCAGCAAAACGTCAAGCTATTACAAATTCAACAAAAACTATTTCTTCTATAAAAAGATTTATGGGAGAAACATATGATAAAATGGGTAAGGAAATCAAGCGTGTATCTTATAAAGTTGTTAAAGGTGATAACAACACTCCAAGAGTACAAATTGATGACAGACAATATTCTCCTCAAGAAATATCTGCAATGGTTCTTCAAAAAATGAAGAAAACTGCAGAAGATTATCTTGGACAAGAAGTAACAGAAGCTGTTATTACTGTTCCTGCTTATTTTAGTGATTCTCAGCGTCAGGCAACAAAAGAAGCTGGTGAAATTGCTGGTTTAACTGTAAAAAGAATTATTAATGAACCAACCGCTGCGTCTTTGGCTTATGGTTTAGATAAAAAAGATAAAGAAATTACTGTTGCTGTTTTTGACCTTGGTGGTGGTACTTTCGATATTTCTGTTCTTGAATTAGGTGATGGTGTTTTTGAGGTAAAATCAACCAACGGTGACACGCACTTAGGTGGTGACGATTTTGACGAAGTTATTATTAACTGGTTAGCAGAAGAATTCTTAAATGATGAAGGTATCGATTTAAGAAAAGATCCTATGGCACTTCAAAGATTAAAAGAAGCTGCAGAAAAAGCTAAGATTGAATTATCAAGCTCTACAAGCACTGAAATTAATCTTCCTTATATTATGCCTGTTGATGGAGTTCCAAAACACTTGGTTAAATCATTATCAAGATCAAAATTTGAGCAATTAGCTGATACATTAATTCAGGCTACATTAGAACCTTGTAAAAAAGCTTTAAGTGATGCAAGCATGCAACCATCTGATATTGATGAGGTAATACTTGTAGGTGGATCAACTCGTATTCCTGCAATACAAGAAGTAGTTGAAAAATTCTTCGGTAAAAAACCTTCAAAAGGTGTAAACCCTGACGAGGTTGTTGCTGTAGGAGCTGCTATTCAAGGTGGTGTTTTAACTGGTGATGTTAAGGATGTATTGTTATTAGATGTTACTCCTCTTTCATTAGGTATTGAAACTATGGGTGGTGTAATGACAAAATTAATTGAAGCGAATACTACTATCCCAACTAAAAAATCAGAAACATTTACAACAGCTGCTGATAATCAGCCTTCTGTTGAGATTCATGTGTTACAAGGTGAAAGACCTATGGCAAATGGTAATAAAACAATTGGCCGTTTCCACTTAGATGGAATTCCACCTGCACCAAGAGGAGTACCTCAAGTAGAAGTTTCTTTTGATATCGATGCAAATGGTATTATCCATGTAACAGCAAAAGATAAAGCTACTAATAAAGAGCAAAGTATTCGAATTGAGTCTTCATCTGGATTAACTGATGATGAAATCAAGAGAATGCGCGATGAAGCTAAAGCAAACGAAGAAGCTGATAAACAAGTTCGCGAAAAAGTTGACAAAATTAATGCTGCTGATAGCTTAATATTCTCAACAGAAAAACAACTTAAAGAATTTGGTGACAAACTTTCTGCTGATAAGAAAGCAAACATCGAAAAAGCATTAGCTGACTTAAAAGAAGCACATAAAAAAGAAGATTTAGCTGATCTTGACCCTAAAACCGAAGCTTTAAATAATGCTTGGAAAGAAGCATCTGAAGAAATGTACAAAGCAAGCCAGGAAGCAGGAGCTCAACCTGGTGGACCAGAAGGTCCTCAAGATGCTGCTCAAGCTGGTGGCGATAAAAAAGATGATGAAGTAACAGATGTTGACTTCGAAGAAGTTAAATAATATAACTCTAAATGTTTTTAAAAGAGTTCTCAATTGAGAACTCTTTTTTTATGCCTTAAACAAAGACTTAAAATTTAATTATTCTTTTTACTTTTGTAAAAAAGCAAGTTTTATGAAAAAAATTAGTTTACTCTTTCTATTATTTATTTCAGTATCAATCATACTAAAAGCTCAAAATACACAAACAATAAACCAAATAGATGACAGTAGATTAAAACAAGGTTATTGGGAAAAACGATATCCGAACGGTAATCTTCAGTATTCAGGACATTTTAACAACAATAGGCCTGTAGGAAAATTTAAAAGATACGATCAGGATGGAATATTAAAAGTTGAGATGATTTATAAAGAAAATTCCGATAAAGTATATTCTAAATTTTATTACCCGGATAAAATTCTACAAGCTGAAGGATATTTCATCAATAAATTAAAAGACAGCATTTGGACTTATTACTCTGTTGAAGGTTATAAAATAAATGAAGTACCTTTTATCAATGATCAAAAACATGGTACTGAAAAGAAATTTTATAAAAATGGTGTTGTTTCTGAAATAATAGAATGGCAAAATAATGTTAAAGATGGATTGAATATACGTTATTATGAGAATGAGAATACAATGATGAGGATATTTTATATGAATGGCCTTTTAGATGGAGAATATAATGTATATGGAATAGATGAAAATATTCTTATTCAAGGACAATACGAAAATAATAAGCGAGAAGGAAAATGGATTTATTATAAAGATAATGGACATGTACAAGATGAACTCAATTACATAAATGGAGTTGCTGAAAACCAAGAAGAGCTTGAAAGACTTGAACATGAACAAATAGAAATGTTAGAAAAAAACAAAGGAAAATTCCAGGATCCAAGCGAAAGTCTTTATAATACAGTCCCTCCTGGGAATTAATATTAAGCTATAAATAACAATGCTAATAAAACTTTATAGTATGAATTTTGTAAATAAGTATATGAAAAAATTTATACTAATAATATTTGTTACACTTAGTTTTAATTCATTTGCTCAAGTTGCTGAAAATAGCTTCCGTTTACTTTTAACGGATAAAGACTATAGCGCATTTTCTGTTGATAATCCAGATGAGTTTTTATCACAAAAAGCCATAAATAGGAGAATAAATCAAAACATTAATATTATTAGTAATGATCTTCCTGTATCCAAATTTTATCTAGATAGTTTAGAAAATCTTGGATTACAAATTCTTAATCAGTCAAAATGGCTTAATTCTGTGGTTGTATATTCAACAGATACAGAGCTAATAGATACAATAACAAATCTAAGCTTTGTTAAATCAAAACATAAAACGGATTCTAAAACCAAAACTTTTGAGAATAAACTCTTTATTAATGACAATACCAATTCTATTTTATCTAAAAACAATGATCCAATAAGCTATGGTTATGGGACAACACAAATAAGCATGATTAATGGGCATGTTCTGCATCAAAATGGTTATAAAGGACAGAATATAACCATTGCCGTTATAGATGGGGGATTTTATGAAGTTGACAACTTACCAGCATTTGATAGTCTTTGGATAAATAATCAAATTTTAGGAACAAAAGATTTTGTAGATCGCGATGAACAAGTTTTTGATGCATCCAACCACGGAATGAAGGTTTTATCAACAATGGGAGGAAATATTCCGGGTGAATTAGTTGGTACTGCACCCAAAGCATCCTATTGGCTTCTTAGAAGTGAAGATGTATCATCAGAATATTCCATCGAAGAAGATAATTGGGTAGCTGCTGCCGAATTTGCTGATAGCGTAGGTGCCGATATTATCACATCATCATTAGGATATTCAGAATTTGATGATGAGAGTCAAAACTATGCATACGCTGATATGGATGGCAACTCGACATTTATAACACGGGCTGCTGACATAGCTGCTTCAAAAGGAATTATTGTATTAAACAGTGCTGGCAATTCTGGTAATAATAAATGGAAATATATAACAGCACCTGGTGATGGCGATAGTGTATTAACTGTAGGTGCTGTTGATGAATATGCAAGTTATGCGTATTTTAGTAGTCTTGGCCCAACATTCGATGGTAGAATAAAACCTAATGTGGCTGCTATGGGAATTCAAACAGCCGTGCAAGGAAACGATGGTAATATTACTGGAGCCAATGGGACTTCTTTTTCTACGCCAATTATTGCAGGTATGACAGCCTGTTTATGGCAGGTTTATCCTGAACTTAACAATATGGAAATTATTCGAAAAATAGAAGAAAGTGCTCATCAGTTTTCGAATCCGGATTATTACCTGGGATATGGGATTCCTGATTTTGCAAAAGCAGCAAACCTAAAGGAAACAAGTTCTACAGATCTATCGAATATTAATATAATTAGACTCTATCCTAACCCATTTAATGGTTACATCAATATTGAATTGTTACAGGTGTCAAATCAAAACATTACTGTTGACCTCTTTAATATTGTAGGGAATAAAGTTAAAAGTCTACGAATGAATTCAAGTAATAATTTTATGCTTATCCGTTTAAATGATCTGGAAAACTTACCATCGGGTATATATATGCTCAAAATACAGCTTGGCTCGCAAACAATTAACAAACGGATTAGTAAAATTAAATAATAATGGATCAAAAATTCACCCTGTTGGAATTAAATAAAAATATTCAGGAGAAACTGAATATGAACTTCCCTAAATCCATCTGGGTGATTGCTGAAATTAGTGAGCTTAAAGTAAATAGAAATGGACATTGTTACCTTGAACTAGTAGAAAAAGATGTTATTTCAGATCATATTATTGCAAAATCAAGAGCTACAATATGGGCATTTACATTTCGCATGCTTCGTCCTTATTTTGAAAAAACAACAGGTCGAGAACTTGGTCCCGGAATAAAAATATTAGTTCATGTAAGTATTGAATTTCATGAATTATACGGACTAAGTTTAAACATAACAGATATTGATCCAAATTATACTTTAGGAGATATCGCACTTAAAAAAGCTGAAATACTAAAAAGGCTTGAAGACGAAGGTGTTATTAATATGAATAAGGAGTTGAACCTTCCTTTAGTCCCTCAAAAAATCGCTGTTATTTCATCAGAAACTGCTGCTGGATATCAAGATTTTATAAATCAATTAAATAATAATTCCAGCAGATATGTCTTTTACACCAAGCTATTTCCATCTATAATGCAAGGACATCAAGCTGAAGAATCAATCATTCATGCATTAGAAAAGATCTATCATTATGAAGACTTTTTTGATGTAGTTGTGATTATTCGAGGAGGAGGTTCTCAAGCCGATTTAGGGTGCTTCGATAGTTACCTTTTAGCCGCAAACATTGCTCAGTTTCCTATCCCTATTCTAACTGGTATTGGTCATGATAAAGATGAATCAATATCTGATATTGTAGCACACACCCAGCTTAAAACACCTACAGCAGTTGCTGAATTTATCATTGAAACCACTTCCCTGTTTGATGGGAATTTGAATGAATCTAAAGAACAAATACTAGATAAAGTTACTCAACATTTAAGCGATCAAAATATATTATTATCACAACTTGTAACAATTTTATCTCCTTCAGTAAGAACTAAAATTGAAAGAAACCATTATGAACTTAAATGGATAAAAGAAAAGCTAGATGGTAGTATACATAAATTTTGTAATCAAAAACAAAACGAATTAAAAATTCTATCTAACAAACTTGAAAGTAATTCAACAGACATTGTTCATAATCACTTAGAGAAACTTAACTCTTTTAAAATTCAATTCAAACATAGTAGTTTGCATTTCATTCAAAAGAAACTTCTAAAGTATGAGCAATATAAAACTAAAACCAATTTATTGAATCCTGAAAATATTTTACGAAGAGGATATTCGCTAACTTATCATCAGGGAAAATTATTAACTGATATTAATCATATTAAAGAAAATGATGAAATCATAACAAAACTTTTTTCTGGAATTATACGTAGTACTGTCAAGGGAGAATAAAAGCTTATAATAATTTGATTTAAATTATCTTAGCTATTTTTATTAAAATAAAAATTTCATAACTTATCACAATATAAAAACACTCAATGCAATACCTAAAAAAAATTATACCATTTATACTAATCTGTGTTTCCTTTAATGGTTTTACACAAGACAATAGATACACCATTGATAGCTTATTTAATGAATTAAACAAAGCAAAAGAAGAAGCAAAAATTGAAATTTTAAATGAATTATCAAGAAATTACTGGAACTACTCATTAGATAGTAGTTTATATTTTGCAAACGAGGCTCTGAATTTAGCCCATATATTGCAAGATAAAGAAGGAATAGGAAATGCTTATAACAGAATTGGTAATGTCTATTCCTTTCAAGGTGAATCTGAATTAGCTCTAGAATTTTATCAGAAATGCCTAAACGTTAGACTTAAACTTGAAGACTCACAAGGGCTTACAAATATTTACCATAACATTGCCTACGAATATATTGATCGATTGGAATATCAGTTAGCAATAGATTATTTTACAAAAGCACAAGAAGAAAGCATACGTAGAAAAGACCAAAAGGACGTCGCTCTTTATTATTCACTAATAGCAAAAGTGTTTGTTTCGCAAAATAAATACAAAGAAGGATTAAAAAATTATATCACTGCTTTAGATATTATTAAGAACCTAGGTGATGAATTAATGCTAGCAGATATATTTAATAGCTTAGGAAATTTATATGTAGAAATATCTAGTTACGACGAAGCATTAAAATATTTTTTAGAAGCATTGGAAATATATCAAGAGCATGAAAATACTCCTGGTATCTCAATGCTATACAACAACTTAGGAATCGTATATCAATCATTAGATGAAAATGATCAGGCATTAGAATATTATCAAAAATCTCTTGAAATAGATCTTAAACATGATCTCAAAAATGGACAAGCAAATGCTTATAACAATATTGGAACAGCATACGATGAAAAAGGAAATAAGGAAAAAGCTTTAGAATATTATAACAAATCGTTAGAATTAAATAAAGAACTTAAACTTACAGAAGGCATTGCTACTTCCTTAAACAATATTGGCTTGATATATCTTGATCTAGGAAATTATGACAAATCATTTAAGAATCTCTCTGAATCTGCTCAAATATGTAAAGATTTAGAAGACAATTACAGCTTAGCTAATGTATACAATAATTTAGCAAAGTTATATTTACATCAGAAAAAATATAAGCAAGCACAAAATCATTTAAATCTTTCTATTGATCTATCAAAACAATTAAACATTAAAGAGTGGTTAGTTGAATCATACGATCTTTATTCACAGTTATATTCCGAGTTAAATAATTATAAAAAGGCATTAGAATATTATAAGCTATATTCTGAAATGAACGATAGCATCTTCAATACTGAAAATACGAATAGAATAACAGAAATGAAGATAAAATTTGAAACAGATAATCTTGAAACAGAAAATGAGTTATTAAAGAAAGATAACCAGATTCATGTGTTAGAACTTGAAAGGCAAAAAAACATTAAAAATTATTGGGTTGCATTTTCTATTTTATTTCTTGCATTAACGATAGTTATCTTTAGTAGATTTAAACTAAAGAAAAAGACGAATAATTTATTAACTATTAAGAATAATCAGCTAGGAGATACGAATAAAAAGCTAACCATCTCAGAGCATAACTTAAAAGAATTAAATGCCACTAAAGATAAATTCTTCTCAATTATAGCACACGATTTAAAAAATCCTTTTCAATCCCTTTTAGGGTTTTCAGAAACCCTTTATGAACAAATAGACGAACTTCCAAAAGAAAATATTAAAGAGTATAGTAAGTTGATTTATGAATCATCTCAAAATCTCTTTAATCTTTTAGGTAATTTACTACAATGGTCAAAATCTCAGTTAAGAAGCATTAAATTTAATCCTAGATCAATTAATGTATACGATTCTGCTGATGATGTTCTATCCTTATTTAATAGTTCAGCGAATAATAAAAATATCATTATCGATAATTCTGTTCATAAAGATACTTACGTATTTGCTGATAAACATGTTATTTCAACCGTTTTAAGAAACTTAATTAGCAATGCCATAAAGTTCACTCACAAAGGTGGAGAAATAAAAATAACATCTGTAACATCTAACAATTATGTTACTATTTCTGTTAAAGATAATGGAGAAGGTATTAGAGAAGAAAATATAGATAAACTATTCAGAATTGATCAAAGTTATTCAACTAAAGGGACAGAAAATGAATCTGGAACAGGACTTGGATTAATACTTTGTAAAGAACTGATAACTCAAAGTAATGGCGAAATATTTGTGAAAAGCCAATATGGAAAAGGTAGTGAGTTTAAATTTACTTTACCAATTCCATTAGAATAAACTTTGTTATATGTTTTTATGAAAACTCTACACTGTCATGTGTTATTTTTTATACTAAGTTTCTTCTGTGTTAAAACAACACAAGGTGCTGATATTGGTCAGATTGATAGTCTCGAAAATAGATTAAAACACACAAAAGGCGAAGAGTTAATTCCTATACTTGGGGAATTATCCAAAGCATATTTGCCGACTGATGCAAATAAAAGTTTAAACTACGCAGGTAAAGCTCTTGAAGTTTCTGAGAAATATAAAAATGATGAATTAATTGCTTTATCAAATCTTTTTATAGCTGATGTTTATTTTGAGATGTCCAGATTTCAGCCAGCCATAGAGTTCTACGAAAAAGCACTCGAATATTTTTATGAACAAAAATCTCCAGATAAAAAAATCTATATATTTAATAAACTAGGACACTCAGAAAAACTACTTGGAAATTATGATAATGCATTATTTCATTATCAAAAACCTATAAATCTTTACCAAGCTAAAAATGACCATAAGGTATCTGAAGTATATAATAATATTGGTACAATTTATAAACTTCAAGGGCAATTCAGTGATGCTTTTTATTATCATCAATTAGCTTTAAAAGAATCAAACTTAGTATTTGATCAAGAAGAAATGGCTAATACATTAAATTATATAGGAAGTTTATACTGGAGTTTTAGTCAATATGATAGCTCCTTATTTTATTACGAGAAATCTTTAGAAATCTTTAGGGATATTGAAAATATTTTAGGTGAAGCAAGTGTCTTATCAAATATTGGTACTGTTTTTAAAAATCGTGGTGAGTTTAAGACTGCACTTGAATATAATACTAAAGCTCTTGAACTTAGAACAAGTGTCAATAATAAAAAAGAAATGGCTAAGTCTTATAACCAGATCGGAAGTATTTACTTAGCCAATAATGATTTAAGAAACGCATTAAAATTATATCAATTGTCGTTAAATATTAGAATTGAAATTAATGATATTATTGGTATAGCTCAATCCAATAATAACCTTGCATTAGTATATAAAAAACTTAATAATTATCAGGAATCTTTATCATACTTTGAAAAATCTCTTAATCATTATTACAACATTGGAAACAAAACACTTATTGCTAGTTCTATTAATGAAATTGGTGGGATATATAAAAAATTAAACCGGTATGATTCTGCATTGGAAAATTATTTACAAGCACTAAAGATTCAACAAGACTTAAATAATAACGATAAGATTGCATCTATTTTAACCAATATTGGTATTATTTATAACGAAATAGGAAACTTTGACAAAGCTCTTGAATCATACTTTCGTGCTTTAGAATTAAAAAAGGAAGTTGGGAATAAAAAAGAAATTGCCTATTCGCTTCATATTATTGGTAATACTTACTTAAAGCTTAATAATTATTCAGAAGCTCTTGCAAAATACAATGAATCACTTGATTTGAGAACTGAAATAGGAGATAAAGTAAGTATTGCTAGCTCTTATAAAAGCCTTGGGAATACATACCTTCAAATGAATGATTTTAATAACTCCATTGAAAATTTAAATGAAGCACTCAAAATTACCGATGAAATTGGCGATATAAAAGGTGTTAGTAATATTTTAAATGATATTGGTAATTTTTATCTTCAAACAAATAGAGAAGCACAAGCATTAAATTATTTCAATAGAACAATTGACATTTGTGATAAAACCGAAGATCAGGTTTTAAAAGGCTTATGCCTAAGAAAAATTGGTGTAATACAATTAAACAGTGGTGCTGTTGAACAAGGAGTAGGAAATATCAATAAATCTTTATTAATTGGTCAAAATACAGATAACCTAGAGCTTATTAAAAATGCATATTTTGAATTTTTTACTTACTACAATAAAACTGGAAATAAAAGTAGAGCACTTGATAATTATATTAACTATACCATAATTAAAGATACCATTAACTCTAAACTAAACTCACAAAGACTCATTGAAATTCAAATGAACTTTGAGCTCGAAAAAAGTTATAACGAAATCTCAAGAATTGAAGATGAAATAATCCAACTTACTGCTGAAAATAGAATTCGCGAACTTGAGCTAAGAAAACAAAAAAATGTACGAAACCTTTTATTTATAATAGTTCTTATAACTTTAATTTCGGTTATCTTAATACTATATCAATTTCTTGCAAAACGTAAAACAAACATTCTTTTAAAAGAAAAAATAAAAGAGGTTGATGAGTCTAATAAATTATTAAAAAGCTCTGAGGACGATCTTAAAATATTAAATGCCACAAAAGACAAATTCTTCTCAATTATTGCACACGATTTAAGAAATCCTTTCAACGCTTTGCATGGATTAACTCAACATCTATTGAATAATTATGAGGATTTTGAAGATGATGAAATAAAACAATCGATTGAGCTAATTTATAATTCTGCCGACGATTTATTAGAATTACTCGAAAATCTTTTACATTGGTCAAGAACACAACGTGGTGTAATTAAATTTGACCCTAAAGAACTTAACTTAAATGATGTAGTTCTTAAAACATTTCATATTTTATCCATTAATGCTGAAAAGAAACAAATTAAGCTGGTAAATAAAATAAAAGAGGATGAACTCATATTTGCAGATTATGAAATGTTAACAGCCGTACTACGTAATCTAATTTCTAATGCAATTAAATTTTCTCATCCCGATAGTTCAATAATCATTGAAAGTCACTCTGCTGATGATTATATCGAAATTACCGTGACGGATGAAGGTATTGGAATTACAGAAGAAAATATGAAGAAACTTTTTAGAATAGATATTCATCACTCTACCTCGGGTACTTCTCAAGAACAAGGAAGTGGACTTGGACTTATATTATGCCGCGAGTTTGTTGAAAAACACAAAGGAAAAATATGGGTAGAAAGTAAAATAAATAAAGGAAGTAAATTTAAATTTACAATCTCAAAAAAAAGTAGTACTTAAACGATGGCAAAAAAAGAAATTTCATACAACGAAGCGATTATTGAAATAGAAGAAATATTATTTCAAATTGAAAATGAAGAATTAGATATAGATTCATTAACTGAAAAAGTAAAAAAAGTATCTTCCCTTTTAAAACTATGCAAGAAAAAACTTCATCAAACAGAAAACGAAGTCCAAAAAATTCTTGATGATATGGATAATGATTAAAATAAAAGGGCCTAATAAAGGCCCCTGTATTTATTGTTTTTTCATTTTTTTAGGTTTTATCATATTTTCCGGAGCTAGCAGCTCATCCAATTCCTTTTGCGATAATAGTCCTTTTTCAATAACTAAATCATATACACTTAAATTATTTTTTAAAGCTTCCTTTGCTAGCATTGAACAAGTTTCATATCCTAACACAGGATTTAATGCAGTAACTATTCCAATGCTATTTAAAACCAACTCCCTACATCGATCTTCGTTTGCAGTTATTCCATCAACACACTTAACCTTCAATGTCCTCATTCCATTCATAAGCATTTCAATTGATTCAAAAATACTCTGAACAATAACCGGCTCCATAACATTTAACTCTAACTGTCCGGCTTCTGCTGCCATAGTCACAGTCAGATCATTTCCAATCACTTTAAAAGCAATTTGATTAACAACTTCAGGGATAACTGGATTCACCTTTCCTGGCATAATAGACGAACCCGGTTGCATAGGTGGTAAATTAATCTCATTGAACCCTGTTCTTGGCCCTGAAGACAATAATCGAAGATCATTTGATATTTTTGAAAGTTTCACTGCTAATCGCTTTAATGCAGATGAATACATTACAAATGCCCCTGTATCTTGGGTTGCCTCAACCAAGTTTTTTGCATTCACAACCTTAAGGCCTGATATCTTTTGTAGATGCTTAATAACTTTATCGGCATACTCAGGTTCTGAATTAATACCTGTACCTATTGCTGTTGCACCCATGTTAATTTCTAAAAATAAATTGGCATTCTGTTGTAATCGTTCAATTTCCTCTTCCAGAGTAACAGCATAGGCTTCAAACGACTGACCTAATGTCATTGGAACAGCATCCTGCAATTGAGTACGCCCCATTTTTATAATGTTTGAAAATTCTTTCGATTTTTTATAAAATGCCCCTACTAACTCTTTTAAAACACTGATAAGTTTTACATTACTATTAATAATTGCTATTTTAACAGATGTTGGGTATGCATCGTTTGTCGACTGCGATAAATTAACATGATTATTTGGATGACAAAATTCATACTGCCCTCTTTCATACCCCATTATTTCTAAAGCTCTGTTGGCAATAACCTCATTTGCATTCATATTTGTTGATGTCCCTGCTCCTCCCTGAATCATATCAACAATGAAATGATTATAATACTTACCATTAATTATTTCATTACAAGCCCTAATAATGGCATTACTTACCGAACCATCCAACAATCCCAAGTCTGAATTAGCTTGTGCAGCAGCCAATTTCACCATTGCTAAAGCCTGAATAATAACCGGATAAAAATTTAAGGTAATGCCGCTAATATTAAAATTCTCTATAGCTCTCAAGGTTTGTATTCCGTATAAATATTCAGTTGGCACCTCCCTATTACCCAAAAGATCATGTTCACTCCTGGTTCTTCCAGACTCGTACTGAGCAGCAACATTTACCATTCGGTTATTTGCATGCCTCATCCTACGAGATATAACCCTTGCTATATTACTAAATATTTTAACTGTTGCAGGGCCATTTTCATTAAAATATTTTTTGCGAATGCTAAAAACAGTGGTATCCATTTTTGCTCTTGCCGAGGTAGAATGGGGAGAATCATCAGTCCATGATCCTTCGCCTAAAAAATCCCCTTTACTAAAATAAGATAGCTTTTTTTCAGAACCAAAATGTAATGATTTAAATAGTTCAACTTCTCCTTTATAGATGATGAATATATCTTCTCTTTTGCCATGTTCTTCAAACAACAAATCACCCTTGTTAAATTTCTTTTTCTCTATATATTCTATCAATTTATTTATTTCATCTTCACTTAATCCACTAAAAAGCTCAATGCCTTTAATGAAATTATATAAATCTTCATTAGTCATAAGTCATCTTTTTTTATTATTAAATGTAAGCTAGTAACAAAATAAAATATTTAATGTTTCAATATTAGTCAAATTTAAACATATAAAAAAGAGCCACTCGATCTGAGCAGCTCTTTAACCTAAACCATCTTACATTAAGGAACTATGCATCAATCTGAAATTTCGAAGATTGTGAAACTTCAGCATCGATGAACTCTTCAAAAAGGTCGTGAACATATGAAATATCTAAAGCATAACCATTACTCATAGTCGCTGTTTTATATATTTCGTTCGATATATGTTTAATCTGATTCTGATTTGCAATTAATACTTGAATTGGATCAATATCTTCAACATTAAATTTACCTTGCGATTTCTTTAATATCGCTAAATTATTATTAATAATTTGTTTTATTCGTTTGTGCGACTGTGTTACAGTTGCCAATTTATGTCCTAGCAATCCTATAACCTCTCCTGTTTCAACATTCACAATCGGACTCCCTGAATTACCTTGCTTTATACTTGAATCTATTTGAAAATACTTCAATTCATTTTCTTCGAAGGCTGAAGAAACAATTCCTGTTTTTATTACTAAATTATCTTTTTCTAACTGATATCCTAAAACAGCTATACTTTGACCAATTTCAACACTGTTATTTTTGGCATTTAATTTTAACGAAGGAATTTTCTTAAACTCTTTAAAATCAATATTTATAGCAGCAAACACTGTTTTATCCTTATCAAGACTACTAATTAGTCTCTTTCTTAATTCATCCATCGAAATCTCAACACTAGCATTCTCTGTATATCCATCAACATTAACAAAACGTAATTTAACCTTTTTCGCTTTTTTAATCTTAAATAAATAATCATCTGTAACTAAAAAGTGATCATTCACTTTAAAGCCTGTCATTGATAACAACTTAATTCCTGCTGCACTATAAAAACTAAGCTGGCAAACAGATTCTTGACACTTTTTCCAAACGCTTTTGTACATGGTTAAATAAATTAGTTGTTGTTAATATGAATTTCTTGCTTATGTTTCTTAAAAATTCCTTTCTCGTAAAGCTTTAACATCACTTGATCGGCAATCTCCCATTCATCTGTTATAATATTCATTGACTTTGTAATCTTTGTCGGATTAATGGATAAATCATCTTCATCTACAATTACCTCTAACCTATACTCTGAATAATTATTCGTTAACCAATGATTTACAATCCCATAAGGTGTTGAATAAATTTTATGAAACAACACTAAGTCAACTAACTTAGTATTATTTCTTACATTCACTTCTACACTGATTGTATTCATTTTAGTCACTGTTAAACAGCATTCAATGCTTAATTAAATACCTTGCTAAAAATATAATTTAATAAATGATGCCAGGAAAATAACTGTCACGATAGAAAATAAAACTACAACACCTAAATCAACATTTTGTGTTGTATCAATTTTATTCTTTATTGTATAAAATATTTTTTTCATGCCCCTTTAATTATCATTTTGTGCAAGCTAAAGTATATTATTAAAATGATCTTTTTTGAATGACTTTTTTATCGTATGGAAATAATAAATAAGCGTAGTAAATTTTAAAATAATCGTTTTCTTTGTTTAAAAATTTTCGTGTTCGCTATCGTACATGACTTGTTTCAATATCGTGCACCCTTTGAGTTATTTGTCAATATTTAACACACACTAAAATGTTGTATATCTTATCTTTAATCCTAATGGCACGATGTGTGATAAATAGAAGAAGAATTTATGTTGAATAAAAAATGAATATATAAAATGAAATCAATTAGGTTTATAATATTAACTACTCTTTCAATAGCTTTTTCTTTATCATTAGAAGCTCAACAAGTATGGACTTTAGAAGATTGTATAAATCATGCTATTGAAAATAACATTCAATTAAAACAAACTGAAGTTTCATCCGAGATTTCAAAAAATAATTATACCCAGTCTAAATTTAACTTTTTACCTTCTGTCACGGGTTTTGCTGCTCATAACCAGAATTGGGGTAAAACATTTAGTAATGATAAGTTAGCATATATTGATGAAGCTTATTATAGTGGTAATTTTGGTGTTAATGCCGAATTAGATGTGTTTAATGGATTAAATAATTTCTATACTTTAAAAGAAAACAGATATACTTTTTTAGCGAGTAAAGAAGATGTAGCAGTTGAAAAAAATAACATTACATTACAAATTGTACTTGCATATCTACAAGTATTATACGACCAAGAAATGTTAGATGTAGCGAATAATCAGGTTCAAACTACATCAGAGCAAGTAGTAAAAACAGAAAAAATGGTTGAGGTTGGTAATCAAGCCAGAGGTAATCTACTTGAAATTAAAGCTCAATTAGCTCAAGAAAAAGTGAATCTTGCCGATGCACAAAACAGAGTCAATATATCTACTTTATCTCTAATTCAATTATTGAATCTTGATCAGGAAAGCTCTAAAGGGTTTTCTTTGGAAATGCCAGATTTACAAGTAAGTGAATCAAATATTTTATCAACAACTGAAGCTGTTTACGAAACTGCTAATACTATTATGCCTGAGATTAAAAGTGCTGGTTATAAATTAAAAAGTAGCGAACTGGCATATAAAAAGGCAAAATGGTCAAGATCTCCTTCATTAAGTTTTTCTACATTATATTATACTAGATATTCTGAATTGGCAAATCATCCAACTTTGTATGATTCAGATCCAACTAATGACGTAAATAATTATCTTGTATCTGATCAGATTAATGATTTTGCTTACACCCAGATTGAATTTAGTTTAAGAATCCCTATTTTCAATAAGTATAATATTCAGCGAAATATTAATAATGCAAAACTTAATGTATTAAATAACGAATACATGTTAGATCTTCAAGAGCAGAATTTATATAAGAAGATACAACAAGCTCATGCAGATGCAGTAGGTGCCTACGAAAGTTATAAAGCAAATATTGATGCATCAATATCTACTGAAGAGTCTTTTAATTATACTGAGCAAAAGTATAATGTGGGTTTAGTTGATATTATTGAATATAAAATTGCTAAAAATAATTTTACAAAGGCTCAAGGAGATTTACTCCAGGCAAAATATCAGTACATCTTTAAAACAAAAATTTTAGATTTTTATAAAGGAGAGCAAATTAAACTATAAATAAAATCATTCATTTTTTCATGGTATAAATTTTAGAGGTTAATAATATTCATCGATTTTATATAGTTTAGGATTAATAGTTGGTTTTTCATGAAAGTTTGCTTTTCCAAGCCCGGATGCCTATCCGGGCTTTCACATATAAAAAAATGGAGCCTTAAGCTCCATCAATCTTTATTATTATTTTTCTATATTACTTTTTCTAAACATTTAAAGGGTTCTTTTTGCTTAGGATAATGTATTTCGCCTGCCAAATCATAACCAATGCTATTATATAGTTTAATTAAATGCTCACTTGAACTGGCAACATCTAATCTAATCGATTTATAATTATTTTCCTTAGCATATTTTTCAGCAAATTCAATTAACATTCTACCAATTCCTTTTTTTTGCCATGATGGAAATACTGCAATTCGATGTATTACCAAGAATTTCTCTGATTTATTTTTCCATTCAACAGCATCAAAAACCGATTCCTGTTGTTCATCGAAAGTAATTGTACCGATACACACCCCTTTTGTTTTTATTATATATAATGTATTATTTTCAACTTCTCTAAGAAGTCTAAAATAATCCGGATATGATTGATTCCATTGATAAACACTATTCTTGTTGAAATCTTCAATACAGTGTTGCAATAAATACATTACCTCTAAAATGTTGCCCGCATTTGCTTTTTCTACTTGCATGCTAAAAAGGAATATTATTATCAATTAATAACAAATGTAATCAAATATTTAAATCTTACCTTCAAATTTAATTATAAAACTCCATCAATTTTAATAAAAAAAATGTTAATTTAAAATTTAAGATTCAATCTATCGTTTATTTTATAATATTGCATCTTGAAATTATATAATATTAAATGAATAAACTAATTAAATACCTATTAATTGCATTTACAGTATCATATTTTTTGTCTTCTTGTGAAAAAGATGAGTATAATACTTCAATAAATGCAAGTCTTCAATTTTCTCAAGACACTATATTATTCGACACTATTTTTACTTCTATTGGTTCAGCTACACAACGTTTTACGATTAAGAATCCTTATAATGAGAATCTTAAAATATCTTCAATTTTCTTAGCCAGAGGAGATAACTCTCCTTATAGATTGAATATAGATGGATATGCCGGTAATCGATTAGATAATGTTGAAATTGATAAAAAGGACAGCTTATACATTTTTGTAGAAGTAACAATTGATCCAAATAATTCAAATTTACCCCTTATTGTAAAAGATTCAATCATATTTTCTTTTAATGATAAAGTTCAAGATATAGATCTGATTTCTTGGGGGCAAGATGTAAATATCATTAATGGAGAAATTATTGGTACAGAAACATGGAACAACAACAAACCCTATTTAATTTATAATTCTATGTTGGTTGATACCAACAGTACACTTACTATAGAGCCTGGAGCTATTTTACATTTTAGTAAAAACTCAAGGCTTTATGTTGCGGGAACAATCATTGCCAACGGAACTTTTGAAAATCCAATTGTATTTAAAAGCGATCGATTAGAATATGATTATGATAATATTCCAGGGCAATGGGATGGAATTTGGCTAATGGCTGGTAGTAAAGACAATATTTTTAACTACACCGAAATCAGAAATGCAATTATTGGAATTCAGGTTGATACTTTAGCAAATACCTCAAAGCCAACATTACAATTATCAAACAGTAAGATTGAGAATATGACATCGGCAGGAATTTATGCACAAGGATCAACCATTTTGGCATATAACAGCCTAATTGCTAATTGCGGACAATATGCCTTAGCTTTAACTATTGGTGGATCTTATGAATTCTACCACTGTACAATTGGCAATTATTGGGGTTTTTCAACAAGAACAACACCTTCTGTTATTTTAAATAATTACTATATTGATATTAATAACCAAGATCAAATAAGACCTATTGATAAAGCAATATTTGGGAACTGCATTATTTACGGAAATAAAGAATCAGAACTTTATATAGATAAACATGAACAAGGAGAATTAAAATATTTATTTGATCATACTTTGTTAAAAATTGATTCAGATTTTTCAACCTCAAACCCCGAGAATTTCCAGAATATTATAACAACCTACAACCCTGAATTTAAAGATCCTTTTAACCATGATTTTGAATTAGATACTTTATCTATTGCAAAAGATTATGGTAAAGAAGAGTATGGGAATATGTTTCCGTATGATATTAACCAAGAAGACAGGACATTAGATAATGGCCCTGATCTTGGAGCATTTGAGCGGATCGAAAATCAATAAAGAATGAAAAAGACTTTTATAACTATTTTTTTTATGATGATACTGTTCCCTATTCTTGGACAGCAACTTACTGATAGTTATAAAGTACTTTTTTATAATGTAGAAAACCTTTTTGACACGCAAGATGACAGCCTAAAAAACGATGAAGAATTTCTACCTGAAGGTGATCGGTTTTGGAATAATAACAAGTATTATACAAAACTTAATAATATTTATAAGGTTATTGTAGCAGTTGGGCAATGGAATCCACCTGCAGTTATTGGTTTGTGTGAAATTGAAAATAGAAAAGTATTAAACGATCTAGTTTATAATACTCCTTTAAATAAATATGAATATCAAATTATTCATAAAGAATCACCTGACAGAAGAGGGATTGATGTAGGATTATTATATCGCAAAGAACTTTTTAATCCTATTGCACAGGAATTTATTTCTATTCATTTTCCAGATAAACCGGAGAATAAAACACGTGATATCTTATATGTAAAAGGTGTTGCAAATCAAACAGACACTCTTCATGTTTTTATTAATCATTGGCCTTCTCGATGGGGAGGGCAACTGGAATCTGAACACAGAAGAATCTTTGTTGCTTCAGTACTTAAAGCAAAAACAGATTCAATATTTAAAACAAAACCAGAATCTAACATTATTATTACGGGAGATTTTAATGATTATCCTGATAACAAGAGTATTTACAGCACCCTTAATGCTTCTAATGATTTTGATACCATAGACATCCAAAATTTATATAATTTATCTTCCAGTTTATCTAAATCAACAAATATTGGCACCCACAAATACCAAGGAGAATGGGGCATATTAGATCAATTTATAGTTTCAGGAAATCTTTTAAATAATCAAAACAAAGTCTTTACAACTTTAGATGATATCAATATTTTTAACGCTGATTTCTTATTAGAACCCGACGAAGGGTATTTTGGCTATAAACCTAAGCGAACCTTTATTGGATATAAATACAACGGAGGTTTTAGTGACCATTTACCAACTTATCTTATTCTGCACTTTAACAAAAATTAATCTTGAGGATTTAAGCCTAACTCCTGCCCTTTCTTAATCATAAAATAATACGCTTCCTGATAATCATTTCTGATTTCACCATCAAGAATAGCATCTTTTATGGCATTTTTTATATCTCCTACAGTTTTGCAAGGTTTAATACCAAAAGTTTCAATGATCAATTCACCTGAAATTGGAGGTTGAAAGTTACGAAGAGCATCTTTTTCTTCTATCTCAACTAGTTTTTCTCTGACAATCTGAAAATTCTTTAAATGTTTTTGTACAGTATACTCATTTTTCGAGGTAATATCAGCCTCACACAATAACATTAAGTCATCAATCTCGTCGCCAGCATCAAAAAGTAATCTGCGCACAGCCGAATCAGTTACAATGTCTTGTGATAAAACAATCGGACGCAAATGCAGTTGTACTAACTTTTGAACGTACACCATTTTATCGTTCAGTGGAAGTTTTAATCTTTTGAAAATTGCAGGAATCATTTTGGCTCCTAGATGCTCGTGACCATGAAATGTCCACCCTACCTCTTTATAATATTTCTTAGTTTTAGGTTTAGCAATATCATGTAATAATGCAGCCCATAACAACCATAAGTTATCAGAATTTGCTCTCACATTATCAACAACCTCTACAGTATGGTAGAAATTATCTTTATGCATTTTACCTTCTTTTGAGTCTACTCCTTTTAACTGATGAATCTCAGGAAGAAACTCATTAAATAGGCCTGTATTTTCTAATGCCTTTAACCCAATAGAAGGTTTTGGCGAGAGAAGAATCTTATTTAGTTCATCAATAATTCTTTCTTTTGAGAGTATCTTTACTCTATTCTTGTTATCACTTATTGATTTATAGGTATTTTCCTCTATCCTAAAATTCAATTGAGATGAAAAACGAATGGCCCGAAACATGCGCAAAGGATCATCTGAAAATGTTGTATCCGGATCGAGAGGTGTTTTTATGATCTTTTGTTTTAAATGTTCTTCGCCATCAAATGGATCAAGCAAGCTGCCATAATCTTTCTCATTTAAAGAAATGGCCATTGCATTTATCGTAAAATCCCTCCTATTCTGATCATCTTCTAATGTTCCATTCTCCACAATAGGTTTTCTTGAATCTTTACGATACGACTCTTTCCTTGCCCCAACAAATTCAATTTCATACTTACCATATCTTAACATAGCAGTTCCGAAATTCTTAAATACATTCACTTTTACTTTAGGGCCAAGCTTTGCAGCAACCTTTTCAGCAATTCGAATTCCACTTCCTAATGCAAGCACATCGATGTCTTTCGATGTTCTTTTTAACAAAGCATCTCTTACAAATCCTCCAATAACAAATACTTGCGTTTTTTCTTCTCTTCCTGCCTGAGATATGACATTAAAAATTGGATCATTAAGACATTTCTTCATATGTAGATATGACAATTTATTAAAATTCATGACAAAATTACAATTATTTGCACTTAAACAGAACTATTAGGGTCTTTTTCGTGTTTGGAATATAGTTTGATTATATCTACATAAATTTATATCTTGATTTTTTGAAATAAATAATATTATAAACATAAATTTAAACGTAATGCTTGAACATTTAACTAAAGAAACATTTAAAGAGAAAATTTTCAACTTTGAAGAAAATAAAGACTGGAAATTTGAAGGTGACAAACCATGTTTAATTGACTTTTATGCTGATTGGTGTCAGCCATGTAAAATGGTTGCTCCTATTTTAGAAGAATTACAACAAGAGTATGAAGGTAAACTTAATATCTATAAAGTTGATACTGAAGATCAACAAGAATTAGCAGGAATGTTTGGAATAAGAAGTATCCCATCATTATTATTTGTTCCAAAAGACGGACAACCACAAATGGCGCAGGGAGCCTTACCAAAAGACTCATTTCAAAAAGCAATTAAAGATGTATTAAAAGTTGAATAAGAAAACTACATATACCATCTAATATAACAAGCCGGTTAATCCCGGCTTTTTTTGTATTATCAAATATTTAATCTACATTTGCGACATCAATGGGGTGCCAAAAATACAGGCTGAGATCATACCCTTCGAACCTGGTTCGGGTAATGCCGAATAGGGAAAAGAGTAAATCAAAAATTTCCCATTGTTTTTCATTAAAGTTGATAAATGCAGTTTACAACTTACAAGTAAGCTATAATCATTTTTTAATAAAAACAATGATTCTATGAGGCCTCAGGTTTTCTTATAAGAGAAACTGATCTATCAACTATCCAAATGTTAAACAATAAAAACTAAAAAAAATGAAACGGATAGGAGTTTTAATCTTTTTAATTGCCTTATCAGCGAATTTATTTTCGCAAAACATTACTGGTATTGTAACAAATCAAAACGGAGATCCTTTAATCGGAGCCAATGTAATTATTAAAGAAACTTTTAAAGGAACAGCAACAAACCCAAAAGGAGAATTTAAATTTACAAAAGTAAAACCTGATAGTTATACATTTATCATATCGTATCTAGGATATCAGACTATTGAAAAAGAAATAAAGCCAGAAAATCTAGGCAATATTGAATTTGTGTTAGAACCTGCTTCAATTTTATCTGAAGATGTTATTGTAACTGCAACTAGAGCAAAAGAAAATGATCCTGTATCATTTACAAATATTGGGAGCAAGGAAATTAAAGAAAACAATATTGGGAAGGATATTCCTTTCCTATTAAGTACTACACCATCTGTTATTACAACTTCGGATGCCGGAGCAGGGATAGGTTATACTAACTTTAGAATTAGAGGGACCGATTTAAATAGAATTAACATTACAGTAAACGGAATTCCTTTGAACGATTCTGAATCGCATGGGGTTTGGTTTGTTAACATGCCCGATTTCTTATCTTCGGTTGATAATATCCAAATACAACGTGGTGTTGGGACATCGACTAATGGAGCTGCTGCTTTTGGAGCAACCTTAAACTTACAAACAAAAACTTTTAATCGTGATGCATATGCAGAAATTAACTCATATGCAGGATCTTTTAATACTTTCAGAAATTCTGTTAATTTCGGAACAGGTCTTATCAATAATAAATTTACTTTCGATGGTCGCGTATCAAAAATTACTTCAGACGGATTTGTTGACAGAGCTGAGTCGGATTTGCAGTCTTTATTTATATCAGGGGCTTATCATAGCGATAAAAGTATCTTAAAGTTTAACCTGATAAAAGGGAAAGAGAAGACTTATCAATCGTGGAATGGTGTTCCAAAAGTGCGATTGGAAAATGACTATGCCGGGATGCAACAATATTTAGATAATTGGCTTTACGATCAGGAAGAATACGATCATATGATTAATTCTGATAATAGAACATACAATTTTTATACTTACGATAATGAAACTGATAACTACTGGCAAGATCATTATCAATTGTTTTATTCAGTTGAAATTAACCCAGCTTTGCATATAAATGCGGCTGCTCACTATACCAGAGGTAAAGGTTATTATGAACAATATAAGAAAGATCGTGATTTTGCCGATTACCAATTGGAAGATTTAGTTGTTGGCAATGATACTATTACAAGCACTGATTTAATTCAACAAAAATGGTTAGATAATCACTTTTATGGCGGTGTATTTTCTTTAGATTATCAAACAGAAAAACTTAACGTTCAATTTGGTGGTGGATGGAACCAATATGTGGGTGATCATTATGGAAAAGTAATTTGGGCTGAATATGCAAGCAATGCTGAAATGGAACACAAATGGTATGATAGTGAAGGAGATAAAATTGATTATAATATTTATGCAAAATTTAAATACTTATTATTTAATAAGCTTAACACTTATATCGACTTACAATATAGAGGAATAAATTACTCGATTGATGGTATAGATGATGATTTAAGAGATATCTCTCAAGACCATAACTTCAGTTTCTTTAATCCTAAATTAGGCGTATTTTATCAAATCAATGATTTACAATCAGCTTATTTAACTTTTGGTATAGCTAACCGCGAGCCTAACAGAAGTAATTATACCGATGCTGATCCAAGCAAGCCTCTACCAACTCATGAAACTTTATATAACACTGAATTAGGTTATGAGCTGCAGTATACTAGCTTCTTTTTAAGTTCAAATATTTACTATATGTACTACAAAGATCAGTTGGTGTTAACAGGAGAAATAAATGATGTTGGAAATGCCATCATGACTAACGTAGATGAAAGCTATCGTCTGGGGATTGAACTGTCGACTGGACTAAGATTATTTAAAAAATTAAACTTTAATGTGAATGCCACTATAAGTCAAAATAAGATAACTGATTTTACAGAATATGTTGATAATTGGGATACCTGGGGACAAGAATCACAAAACATTGGAGAAACCGACTTGTCATTTTCTCCAAATATAATTGCTAATAGTAGAATATCATACGAAGCATTTAAAAATTTTAAAGCTGAATTTATTTCGAAATATGTAGGTAAACAATATATCGATAACACATCAAATAGCAATAGATCAATAGATCCTTATTTTGTGAATGATTTGAAGTTATCGTACACACTTAAAACAAAATTCATTCAAGAGCTTGGATTTAATATATTAGTCAACAATATCTTCAACCACGAATATGAATCTAACGCTTGGGTTTACAGGTATATACTGGGCGGACAAGAGTATATTATGGATGGTTATTACCCACAAGCAGGTATAAATATTTTGGGTGGAATAACATTAAAATTTTAATCATAAAATGCAGGATAAAAATCCTGCATTTTTTTTATTTTCTACTTTCTAGATTTAATAATACTTTCAGAATTCTTTAACATTTTTTATGAAAAAACCAAGTTTTTTTCGAAACATTTTTTATCAAAAAACGTTTCTAAATTAGAAAACAATTCTATGCAATTAAAATTGTAAGAACAGTTTTTTCATTTAAATTTTAGGTTTAATTTTTAGGGTATTAAGAAAGTCAGGAACAAAAGGTTTCTGGCTTTTTTAATTTATTTGATTCCTAAAACTTGTTTGATTTTTTCTTCAATCTCCAATTTTGAAATAACTCCAAACAAACTATCCAGTACAACTCCATTATTAAAGAAAAGTAAGGTTGGAATTTTCTTAATTCCATAATTATCTGCAATTTCCTTTTGTGAGTCAAAATCTACTTTATAGAACTTAACTCGATCTTTAAATTCTGAGTGAATCTTCTTTAATATTGATTCACTTATTTGCCAGGCTCCAGACCATTTTGTGTAAAATACAACAATAATAGGTTTGCTACTCTGAATAACCTTTCCCTTAAAATTATATTGATCTATTTCAATTAACTGCATACTCCTTTTTATTTTTACTTAGTCACATTCCAGGAATGCTTACCCGGAATACATAATCTCTTAACTAGTTTCTGAGCAAAAGAATTTCCATATCCTTCTGCATCTTCTTTACTTGCAAAAACATATTGTCCTGCATACCTGCCGGTTTCATGATCGACAAGCCATAACTTTGAAATAAAACCAGGCATCCCTATAAAGAATGCTATGGTTGGTGAAAAAAAGTTCGGTACCCAATCTTTAAAAGTAAATTCAATTTCAAACAATACTGCAGGTTTATCTTTCTTTCGGTTTAACTCTGTTTGCTTGAAAATACTATATTCATTATTACTTGATTCTAAAACAACTTTTTCATCAATTCTTGATTGAGGGTTTTTATAAGCTCCAAATAAAAATTTAAACATTCCTCTTATAAATACTATAACAACTGATCTTTTCATGACTAAAACATTTAATAATTACACACCATCTGTTCTTCGTATATCCATTCTAACGCATCGTCGACTTTATGAAATAATTTATATTTTCTTCCCAGGCTTGAGAATATGGCATAAAACAACTTAAACTTTAGTTCTTTTAAATCGCTTTTATTCAAAAGAATTGCAATTTTAAACCAATTATTTAATCCATTCTCATCAAAGAAGTTACTTAAGCAACAAACATCTTCTACTGATAAATCGATGTAACAATCTCTATGATCTAATAAAAAATTCTGACAATCTTTTGAATATGCGTATTGAATCACCTCTTTATTAAGTCTTATGATATCGTTAAAGTTTGCTTTACCGCAAGTCCTAATTTTTATAAACTTTAGCTCTTCAATATAATCTAATGACCATCTTAGATCATTAATAATCCCCGAAATACTATCTTCTCTTTTCATAACTAGTAGTTTATTCATTATCTATATTTTTTATCTTAAAACCCTCATGTATTAATCCAATATTTATATAGCCTCGATATTGACTTGAGTCATGAGTTGTAAGAAGTTTAATGGTTTGTTTATCGTTAATATAAAATTCATTATATATACATTTCATTCGTTTTTTAACGACTCATCACTACTCCAGCTTTTTTTAAAACTGATTTTGATTTTTGCTTGACCAAATTTCTCGCTATAAAACTTTTTAGCACAGAATGATCATCATTCGTATAAAAAGATTTATTGATCCACCCTTTTTCTTTCCAGTACTGATAGTCGAATGGTAACTTATCTTTATGAAGTGTTACTTTTAGCTTTAGTAAATGAAAAAGAATGTACTTTTTGAATGAATGATCAACTGTATTAAAAGCCATAGCGTGATGAAATTTAATGGCTCCATTTTCAATTCTCTTATTACATTTCTCTGCGTATTCTGGATTTTCTTTGTAAGAAGGATAAGCAACTCCAATTCCATCAGCTATATTCAATCCCCAGGTATGTAAAGGAAATTCCATAAACTTTATAGTCTCATCCACACCGCTTAATTCGGTAGTTACTAAAATGAGTGCAGATTTACCTAAAAAATGCGGTTGGTGGCAGAAATAAGCAAATCGATCAAAAAAATTCTTCATTAAAGCACTCACTGTGTGCACATATACAGGTGTCATAAAAATAAAACCGTCAGCAGCCATTAGTTGGTCTCTAATTTCTAAACCATCATCTTTACAAGGACAATACTCCTCTCCTTTTTTCATACAGTTCAGACATCCTTTACAATATTCAAGATTCGTTTTCTTCAATGAAAGATATTCAAAGGAATAGTTTCCTAACTTTTTTAGCTTTTCTTCCAAAACCAGAGACACTTTATAAGTGTTCCCTTTGGGTCTTGGACTTCCTGATATAATAACTATCTTTTTCATTTTCTTATTAATTACGATATTTAACCCGCTATTTTGAAAATACAGTTCTGTATGAGATAATTAGAGAAAGTAAAATTGCTAGTATAGCAAACACAGAATATGCTACTATAAATGAACTTCCTGAATGTTTCATTTCAAGCACAAAATTCACTATCCATAACCATAGTTGTGTTACTCCAACTGTTATCCATGCCCATTTTTCAGCCTTTTTAAATGGAATTAAAATCATTGGCCATGCAAACATATGATAACCGATTATTGTAAATCCCATTCCCTGGAAACCTAGAAGAATTATTGAGGCAACTCCCTCCTGAGTTTTTGCAAGTGCAGCTATAGTCATCCCTGCATCATTCTGTAAATAAATATCTACAAATAATCCTGGAGTAAAAAAATTCATAATACTAGGTAAAAACATTACCATTGTTACAAGCATTAAAGCTACTGACCATTTCATTTGTTTTGATGTTTTCATAACAATTGTTTTTTTAGTTAAACTTTATTTGGTTATTAATTGTGTTTCTGACTTTCGCGTGAAATCATTGAAATTTGATTTTCTCTTTAAAGATTTGGTCTCATCGAATCGTGATATGAAAGAATCCTTATAAATAGATTCTTTAAATGAATCATCCTTTTCTTCGCTTTTACTGCTCATAGCAGCAGCTCCGGCTAATAGTGTTATAAAAAACATAGCTTTTATTTTTTAATTAATATTTTACTTATCGAATCATTTTCATTACCAGTTTATCCACCATTTTAACAGGAAATTTATGAAGGATAACATCAGGTAAAAATTTCCTTCCCGGTTGGTATCTTGGTCTTATACTACCATTATTCATTACTTTATAGATCAATTTTCCGATTAACTCCGGTGATTCTTCACGCTTGCGGTCTTTATTTATTGCTAGGCCAAGCATTTTAACTACCTTGGATGTAAACTCACTGTGGTATTTCTTATCGTAATTTTCGAGTATCTTTTTTTGACTGTTCATCATATTCGATTTGAAAGCTCCGGGAGCAATGCCAACCACTCGAATGCCAACGGTCATCATTTCACGTCGTAAGCTTGATGAAAACGCTTTCATGGCATGCTTGCTCATCATATAGGGAGCCCAGAATGGTAGAGTATAATTTTCGCCCTGCGAACTCATGTTAAAGATTACCGGATCATTTTTTGATCTTTTTAATAATGGATAAAAAGCCTTAACCATAGAAACTGCTCCCCAGACATTTACATTAAAAACAGATTTGAAATAATCCAGATCGCGATCAATTACAGCTCCCCATCCCATTACACCAGCATTATTAATCAAGCAATCAACATATTCACTTTCTGATTTAATATAATTGAAAGCCTTTTTTATATCTTCAGACATAGTAACGTCTAAGCGTATAGCTTTTACATTCTCCATTTGATTTAGCTCAAGCAGATCTTCTTCTTTTCGAGCACCGGCATAAACCAAATTTCCTTTGGAAGCCAGGTATTGAGTAATTGCTCTCCCAATACCTGAACTAGCTCCTGTTATTAAAACTATTCTTTTCATGATTAGTATTTTTGTTGATTAAAACCAATTAAAACCAATTAAAAAATCTATGGCATTACTTTGTCTGGTTATTCCTTCAACTTCGTAATTACCATATAAATACCTTGCTTGTATATCTATTGAAAATCTATTTTTTCTAAAAATTTCATAACCTGCACCAATGCTCAAAGCAGTTCCGAAATAAAAATCAGGATCATCGTTTTCCGTATCGTAAAAAGGTGGCATATCCATAGCCAGTCCTGCACCTGCGAATCCCCAGAATTTATTGGTAAACCAGTGTTGCGCTCCAACTAAGGAAGCTTCAAAAGCCCTGGTTTCTGCGTTTTGTTTATGTCCTCCACTAGGTACATGCAAACAAATAGCGGTTTGCGGGCTTAACATATATCCTAATTTTAAATTTAGGACCGACATTTTCCCATAAGTTACCTGGCTTGCCCCTTCATCTTTTTGAATAAGAGTTCCTCCTCCAATGGCACAACCGAAAATAAAACCACTTCTCTCTTGTATTTCTTGAGCATTTACAACAGTAGTAAGAAGTAATGCTAATACTGCTAATTGTAGCTTGTTTATTTTTGTATTCTTTGACATCATTGATTATTTTTGTTATTCATTCTGAACAACTCAAACCAATGTAAATGCCAAAAATTATAACACTCTCTTATTGTGCTATTTAGGTAAGTTATTTGTATTTTATTAGGATTAGGTTATTTATGATATTTCATAAAATTATGAAATACCATAAAATTACGGGCGGGAAATTCCCAGTTTTTTCATTCGGGAAACTAAGGTTTGTGGATTTATTTTTAAAATACTTGCGGCTCCATTTTGTCCGCTAACACGCCAATTTGTTTGTTCAAGAACATGTACAATATGATTGCGCTCCATATCCTCCATAGAAGAAATATCTTTGGTAGAAGGATCAGATCCTGATATAAACCAATCGCCAATCATAAGTTTACTTTGAGGAGAAATGATTATGGCGCGCTCAATAATATTTTCCAGTTCACGAATATTTCCAGGCCAATGATATGACATCAAGGTGTCAATAGCCTTTTGTGGAATGTTTTTGATATTTCTTCCAATTTTCGCAGCATACTTATTTACGAAATGATGTACTAAAACAGGAATATCTTCTTTTCTATCTCTAAGCGGTGGCAAGTTTAAAGGAAATACATTTAACCTAAAATAAAGGTCTTCTCTAAAGTTTCCATCTTCTACTTCCTTTTTCAAATCTCTATTGGTGGCTGCAATAACCCTAACATCCACCTTAAATGTTTTTGGATTACCTAAACGTTCAAATTCACCTTCTTGGAGAACTCGTAGTAATTTCACTTGCAAATCAACGGGTAATTCTCCTATTTCATCCAAGAAAATTGTACCACCATCAGCTAACTCAAAACGACCAATCTTTTTCTCAAAAGCACCGGTAAATGCTCCTTTCTCGTGTCCGAAAAGTTCACTCTCAATCAATTCGGCATGTAGAGCAGCACAATTAACTTTTACCAAAGGTCTTTTACCTCTATTGCTTATATTATGAATAGCTCGAGCAATTAGCTCTTTCCCTGTTCCGGTTTCACCCAAAATTAAAACTGTTGCATCTGTTGATGATACTTGCTCAACTTGCTTTAATACTTTATTTAATTTAGGACTTTGTGTTACTATCTCATCAAAATTATTAGAAAGTTTTATTTCCTGCTGTAAATAAACATTCTCATCTTGCAATTGATCCTTTAGTCGTTGAACTTCTTCCAAGGCTTCTTTAATCTTTTTTTCGTCCTTTTTGCGTTTTGTAATATCCTGCGTAACACCAATTATCCTAGATACATTATCCTTATCGTTTTTTAAAGGGATCAGCCTGGTATAAAAGTGTTTTAGTTCATCAGACAACTTTATGTTCTCTTCATAATCAATCATTATTTTTTCATCAACACATTTTCTATAGTGTTTAAATATTCTGTCGGTTATTTCATTTGGAAAGATATCATCAACATATTTACCTTTTACATCTTCATTTTTTAGCCCAATAACTTTTTCTTCTGCCGGATTAAATCCAGCAAACTTAAATCTCTTATCATCGGTCACATCAAGTATAAAAATTAAATCAGAGATGTTATCATGGAGACTTTTATAATATTCTTTACTTTCTTGTAATTTTTTCTCCGCTATTTTTCGATCTGAAATATCTCTTAAAAAGCTACATGAGTATTCGGTCCCTTCAAAAACAATAAAATTTTGCGAAGCTTCAATTGGAATAAACTTGCCCTCTTTTGACATCTGAAGTTTTTCAAATATCAAATGCTTTTCCTTTTTCAAAATATTCCATCGTTCTCGCCAAAAATCCAGATTTTCCCCAGGATTTAAATTGAAAGCCTTTTTACCAATTATTTCTTCAGGTTTAAACCCAAGTAAATCATAAACTGCATCGTTTATATAATGAATTACACCTTCAGAATCAATCCATAAAACGACATCATTGGAGCTTTCTATAGTATAAGAAGCCAATCGTTGAAATTTCTCGAATGTAATTTTATCATTTCCCATACTTTAAAAATATAAATAATGCATCTTAAATTCCAGACTTATCTTAAATTACCTTCTATTTTTATCTATTTTTGTGTAAAAGCTATTTTATGCGAATCAATCATTTATTTGTTTTTCTACTTGTTATTATATCTTTTTCTTGTAACGAAAAGAAAAAACATACTAATAAAACAGTCTTTCGTTACAACGAATCCAAAGGAATTTCGACTTTAGATCCTGCGTTTGCCAAAAGTCAGGTCTTAATATGGCCAACCATGCAACTTTTCAATGGATTAGTTCAAATGGATAAAGATTTAAACATTAAACCTTGTATAGCTAAATATTGGCATATCAACAATGAAGGAAAAACTTACAAGTTCATTCTAAGAAATGATGTTTACTTTCATGATCATGATCTTTTTGAGAATGGTAAGGGACGAAAAGTTAATGCATATGACTTTGAATATAGCCTTAATAGAATTATTGATCCCAAAACGGCTTCACCAGGAGCTTGGATTTTTAACTCAGTCGAAAAAAATGGAATAAAAGCTCTAAACGATAGCCTAATACAAATTACTCTTAAAAATCCCTTCCCGGCCTTTTTAGGACTACTTACCATGCAATACTGTTCAGTAGTTCCAAAAGAGATTGTTGAATTCTATGGTGTTGATTTTAGAAATCATCCTGTTGGAACAGGACCATTTCAATTTAAACTCTGGAAAGAAAATGAAAAATTAGTATTCGTTAAAAATCCAAATTATTTTGAAAAAGATAGTTCCGGAAAATTTTTACCCTATCTTGATGCTATCTCTATTACATTTATAAACGATAAACAATCAGAATTTTTAGAGTTCTTAAGCGGGAATCTTGATTTTATATCAGGATTAAATCCGGCAAACAAAGATGAACTTATTACTAAAAATGGCAACTTAAATCCAAAATACAATGACCAGTTTAAAATGATCAATCAGCCCTATTTAAATACAGAATATCTTGGTTTCTTAACAGATAAATCAAAAATGAGCAACAAGTCATGTCCTGTTTTAAATAAGAGAATAAGGCAAGCGATTAACTATGGCTTCGATCGTAAAAAAATGATGAAATATTTAAGAAACAATATTGGATATCCTGCAATCAATGGATTTATTCCTAAAGGACTACCATCATACTCTGAACAATTTATTGGATACGAATTTAATCCTGATAAAACCAGGAACTTATTAACTGAAGCAGGATTTCCTAATGGAGAAGGTTTATCTCCCATAACTTTAACTACTACTGCAGATTATCTTGATTTATGCGAATACATTCAACAGCAACTATCTCAATTTGGGATTGAAATTATTATTGATGTAAACACTGGGGCTACCTTTCGAAATATGGTTGCAAACTCGAAATTAGAATTTTTCAGAGGATCATGGATAGCAGATTACCCTGATGGAGAAAATTATTTAGCATTATTCTACAGCAAAAATTTTAGTCCTAATGGGCCAAACTACACACATTATTCCAATCCAGAATACGATAAGTTATATGAACAAGCCATGCTTAAAGTGGATGAGAAAAAAAGACAGGTTTTATATCAAAAAATGAATGCTATAATTATAGATGATGCCGTTGTTGTTCCTTTATATTATGATGAAGTTGTTCGATTCGTAAAAAATAATATCAAAGGATTTGAAAGTAATCCAATGAATTTACTGAATCTAAAATATGTTAAAATAAAATCTAATCAATGATACTTATTGCCGATAGTGGGTCTACAAATACAGACTGGGTTATTATAAATAATAATGAGCAAGTATATTCTTTTACAACAATAGGATTAAATCCTTATTTTACAACATGTCATGAAATAAAATCAGAACTTGATTTACATTTTCCCAAAAATATAAACCCTGAAAATATAAGACACACCTATTTCTACGGTTCAGGATGTTCTCCTCAAAAAAATAAACAACTGATCATCGATTGTTTAAAAACGTATTTTATAAATTCAGTTATTGAAGTAGACACAGACCTATTAGCTGCTGCACGTGCTCTTTTTAGTAACAAAAATGGCATCATAGTTATTCTTGGAACAGGAGCAAACACTGGATTCTACGATGGTAAGAATATTACTCAAAACATTCCTTCTCTTGGATATGCTTTAGGAGATGAAGGTGGTGGTGATTATTTAGGAAAACTATTTATAAGCGAATTATTGTATGGTAATATTCCTGTAGATATTGAAAAGAAATTTAGAGAAATCTGCATGTTAGATAATCAACAGATATTAACTCATCTTTATAAAGAACCTAAACCAAATCATTTTTTAGCATCGTTCTGTGAATTTATTCATAAATATCAAAACAATAAGTTTATCAACAATCTAATTTTAAAGTCATTCACTGATTTATTTGAAAAACACATAACAAAATATCAGCATCAAAATATTTATACAATTAGCGTAATAGGCTCTATTGGTTATTATTTTAAAGAACAGTTACACCATGTTGCACAGAAGTATAATTATAAAATTGATCGAATAGAAAAAACCCCAATTCAAGATCTCATAGAATTTCACATTCAAAATATTTAACTTATTCTTGTTTTGATATCTTTTTTTTATCGACTATCTTTAAATTAGCAATCTTAATTAAAATACCTTGAATGAGAACCTGTATAATTATTGATGATGAAAAAAATGCTCGTGAAACTTTAGCAAAAATCATAGAGCGATATTTTAGTGATAAAATACAAATACTACAACTATCCGACTCGGTTAAAGAAGGAGTGTTTGCAATAAATAAGTTTAGACCCGACCTTGTTTTTCTGGATGTTGAAATGCCTGAAGAGAACGGTTTTAAACTTTTCGATTATTTTGATATTTATGATTTTGAAGTTATTTTTACTACAGCCTATAAACAATATGCTATTGATGCCATTAAATTTGCTGCTTTAGATTATCTTTTAAAACCAATTAATTATATTGATTTAAGGGATGTTTTGGTTCGGTTGGAAAAGAAAAAAAACAAATCATCCAATACAGAACAAATAGAAGCTTTTTTAAATAACATTAATAGCGACTCAGGCAATTTCAATAAAATTGCCTTACCAACAATGGATGGATTCCAGTTGGAGAAAGTAAATAATATTGTGTACTGTCAGGCAGAAGAAAATTACTGTAAAATATTTACCAATCGTAATGAAGCTATTCTAGTTGCCCGTACATTAAAGAATATTGAGGAGCTCCTTCCTGAAGAATTATTTTTTAGAATACACAAATCGCATCTGGTAAATATGAATTATATTAAGTCATATACCAAAACAGACGGATACAAAATAAAATTAGAAAATGGTGTTGAGCTGGATGTGGCAACACGACGAAATGAAGAATTTTTAAAAGCACTAACAAAAAGACAATAGTTCTGTAGGAGTAATGAAAAAAATAATTCTTTTAACAATTATCCTTTCTGTTTTCTCAATTCAATCATTATTGAGTCAACAACATTACTCCAGAAATTATACTATAAATAATGGCTTACCTGACAACTGTATTCATGATATTTATAAAGACAGCAAAGGCTTTTTATGGTTAGGTACCAATGCTGGTCTTGCTCGTTTTGATGGTAAAGAATTTATTACTTATACTTCACAAGATGGCTTGGCTGGAGATAAAATATGGTCTATAACTGAAAGTGATAATGGTCAAATATGGTTTGGATGCCATGATGGAGGGTTGTCAAAATTTAATGGTTCTGAGATTGTAACTTACAATGTTGATTCAGGATTAATCTCCAATGAAATAAGAAAGATATACTATTCAACAAATCATCAAATCTTACTAATTGGTGCCGAAAATGGATTAAGCGTTTTAAAGAATAATAAATTTATTTCTTTTCATAAAAAACTTCATAATATTAATCAGAAACTTCAAGTAAATAGTTTTATTGAAACAAACGATTATATATATGTATTTACAAATGGAAGTGGTTTATATAAATATACTCCAGATACTGAGAATTTAGTTCGAATACCATCCGATCATCCTTTAAATAATCAAATTACTCAGTCAGCATATATTTCCTCCAATAACGATACTTTAATTAATTTTAACCATCGGAGTCTATTTGTTAAAAACAATAAATCATTTTCGAAGGATTTTGTGGGACTTATTACCGATTATGCAGAGGACGGTAATCATAACATCTGGTTATCTGCCTGGAACAATAATTACATCGAAGCAGGTGGACTTTTTAAATTAGACAGCCTTGGATTAACAAATTACGAAAGCAAAATTGGGATCGATTCAAAAAACATCTTATCTCTTGAATTCGACAGTAAAGAAAATATCTTATGGATTGGAACAAAAGACAGAGGCTTATTCCTTTATCCCATAGCTAACTTTTCTTATTTTAAATCAGAGTATTTTGATTTACCTGAGCTAAACATTATTGATTTACGTACAGACTCATTAAATAACTTATGGTTTACAACTACTAGCACAGTTGTTAGGTTAAATACTGATGGAAAGTATGAAATATTTCCTTTTGAAGTATTTGAGAAAGAATTCAATTGGTTTGCTAGCCATAAAATGAAATCAAAATACAGCTACTTAAACGATAAAACCGGATCCTACGAAAAATATCAAAGACTTATACAATCGGGCACTTATCATTTTTCTAACCCATATAAAAAGCCAAAAGGATTCTACTCTTCAAAAAGCCTATATAAACCATTAAAATATGATGTTCTGGTTAATAAAAGCCTTACTGAATTTAATAGTGTATTAAGCGACTCAGAAGGAAATATATGGATTGGCAGCAATGTGGGAATTTTTAAAATAGATGAGCAAACAAAAAAAATAAAATATTTTGATATAGAAGGATGTCAGTTTAATAGATTCTCTTTCAACTCAGAAGGGAAATTATATGCAACCAACTGGTCTGATTTACATATATATCCTTATATAGAAAAAAGTTCTGAACATTACATATATAATTACTATGAAGACAATAGCCCTATTAATGTATCTAAAATATTAAGCCTAAAGGAAGAAATATGGTTTACAAGTTACGACCATGGTATTTTCTGGCAGAAGGATAATTTATTTTATGCATCAAAAAATCAGATTTCCATTAAAAATAGTAGTTTTAATGATCTTTGCTATGATAATAAGGGAAACATTATTGCAGGAAGCAATAATGGTGTGATTAAGATTTTTAAACTTGAAAATGACAGTATACATTTGAGATATAAAATTGATCGAAATGATGATCTAAAAGGAAATAGTATTAGGTTTATAAACTGTACAAATGACAATCAACTAATTGTTGGCACTAATAGAGGACTTAATATCATTGATTTGAACCAGCTCTACAACTCTGGCAAGATTTCGATTCAATTCATGAACATTAACAATGGATTCACCGATTATTCTGGAAATTGTTCCTTATTACAAGGTGATCATTATTTATGGATTGGTTCAGTAGATAATTTAATCAAAGTAAACCTTCAAGACATTCATAAAAATAATAACATGATGGTTGACTTTTATCTAAAAAGCATATTAGTAAACAATCAAAATCTTGAGCTTAGAAACTTAAAAGACAAAGATCCCTGGACCAATATCCCAAGAACAATTTTAAAATTTCCTCATTACAAAAACTCTTTAACATTTCTGTATGATGCTATTATTTATTTAGACCCGGAAAATATACGTTTTAGTTATAAAATAGATGGTCTAAATGAAAATTGGTCTAATGAAACAAGAGATCGTAAAATCATACTTCAGAATCTTAAACCAGGAAAATATCGTTTGAGAATTAAAATTCTTAAAACCAACGAACACACTTCGAATCAGGAGTTATCAATTAATTTTATAATTCTCAAGCCGCTCTGGTTTAAATGGTGGTTTATGGTATCAAGTGCAATAATTATTTTTTTATTGGTATGGCTTATCGTAAATCTCAGAACCAAAAACATCAAAAAAAGAGAACGAATTAAGACAGAAATATCTGAAAGAGTGTCTGAGTTTGAAATGAAGGCATTAAGAGCTCAAATGAACCCACATTTTATTTTTAATGCGATTAATTCTATTCAAAACTACATGTTAGATAATGACCTTGATGCAGCATTAAATTATTTGTCGGATTTTGCTAAACTCATCCGATTAACACTCGATAATGTTTCCAAAAAAGAAATCCTGTTAGACGATGAACTAAACTATTTAAAATATTACCTAAGCCTAGAACAAATGCGGTTTGGTAAAATATTTGAAACTGAAATTATTCTTTCGGTCGAGTGCGAAAACCGAAAGATTATTATTCCTTCAATGATTCTTCAGCCTTATGTTGAAAACTCTATTAAGCATGGTTTTGTATACAAAAATGAAGGAGGAAAAATAAAGCTTGAATTTGCTATTTTGGATAATAATATCCTAAAATGTATTATTGAAGATAACGGCATAGGTAGAGATAGATCAAGAGAAATTAATAGAAACAGAAAAAGCCATCAATCTAAAGGTACTTTTATAACTACCGAAAGACTTTCATTATTAAATCAAATCAAAAAGAGAAAAGGCTATAAGGTAGAAACAATTGATTTGTATGATGAACAAAACATAGCTTGTGGAACCCGGGTTGAAATTTATTTACCCATATAAAAAGGCCCGATTATTTCGAGCCTTGATTGTTTATTATCTCATCCTGTTAATCTCTATTGTTTAATAAGTAAGTAACAAATTCTTTACCTTCTATTTCGGTATATTTAAATGATGTTGGACCATCAAAGGCAACATTATTTAAACTTACCGGTTTATAAAGTTTTGCATATTTAAAATCAGCAAAATCGTCAAAAACAACATTTTTAAAACTGACACCATCAGGGAATTTTGTATACTTAAATATGGCATCTGAATTAAATTCTGAATCTGTAAAATCTGCATAATCATCAAAATCTGTATATTTAAACGATGCTAATCCATCAAAAGTACAATTTACAAATTCGGCCCTATCATCAAATTTAGTATATTTAAAAATAGCTTCTTCCATAAATTTTGATCCATTAAATTTAGTAAGCATCGGAAATTTTGTATACTTAAAATTAGCATCTTCTTCAAATACAGAATTTGAAAAATCTACGTCCGATTCAAATTCAGCATATTTAAACAAAGCCATCTCTTCAAAAGTATTCCCTTGAAAGGAAGCTTGTTTATCAAAATCGGAATATTTTACCAAAAAGTCCTTTTTAAATGTACACTTATCAATCAAGACATTCTCATGAAATAATGCTATATGTAGTTCATCTTTAACATCATCACTATAATAGGCAATAAAACTACCTGTGAAAGTACAATTGGTAAATTTTATCGGCGCATTTACATGGTATTTATAGGTTTCATGATCGTTAAAAACAGTTTCAATATCTCTTTCTTTTTCTTTATCTTCAATTAATCTGAAATCTATATCGCCAGATACAGTAACATTTTCGTAATGAACAGCTTCGCCCTTATTTAGTTTGTCGATAATTTCGTTGGCATCAACGTTAACTTGTAAAAATGCAAATAATGGAAGCAATAAAAATGGAGTTGTAAAAAGTAATTTTTTCATATTGAATTGTTTTTTGATTTACTAAAAGACGAACTAATTATATAAATGCTGCACAGAAATATTAAGTTATTCTTCTGATTTAGTTATTTTCTCAATTAATGTATCCTGGTCTTCTTTTAATTTGCGTATTGTACTTAATATCTCCATTTGCACTGGATTTTGTGAAGATAAATTTCGCATTTCTTCACTTCGAATTCCTAGCTTCGAATCCCAATAGCCTAATAAAAGAGCAAAAAATACTAATACAACTACTAATACAGGAATAGCAATGTATACATTTTCGATTAAAAATTTTCCAAGCTGTGTATTCTTAATTGCACCAAGAAAAATAGTAACCATCATGATAAGATTTATATACCCAATATACATTTTAGATCTATCGAGATAAACCTTCCATCGTATTAAAGCTTTTTTATCTACTTTCATAACTATTAATGTTTTAACCAAATATAGATATAAAACAGATTTATTTAAGCTTTATTTTATTTGAGGTATTAAAATAAAAATCCAACTCATAATGAGCTGGATTTTTATCAATAGATTATTAACCCCTTGTAATATATAATAATAGTAATAAACTGAAAAAGAGCATATCAATGCCTATAATAAATTTTACTCACTATTCTCCAGCCTTCTTCGAACTTATATAATTGAAGATAATCTGTAAATAACAATTCTTCATTCCGATTAAGCTGTATTTTTGCCATAGCAGCATTTCCTGTAACATCAATTAAAAGATAATCACAAGTAATTTTTTCTTCATCTGTAGGAGGATTAGGATTTTTCTTCTTTCCTTCTTGAAAATATTCAAGCCAACTATAAATTGGAAATTTTGTCAATTTATTTTCATTTACTCCTAAGAGGTTAAATCCAGGATGAAATCCAGCCTCAATATCACTGACCATCCCTTTATTTTGCAATCCATCAACATAAGCAGTTTGAATCGTATTTTTTATGGCTTCCTTTTCTTTTTCTACATCTTGAGCCATTAAAACATTTACAGCAAAAACTGTTACAATCGCAATAACAATAGATTTTTTCATATTATTCTTTTTAATTTAACTCGTTTTCTTACGATAAAGAACCTGAATATATTTAGATGTTTCGGCAGGAGTAAATATTTGAATGAGCTCCCAAGTTTGATCATAATCTGCAATTGCTTTTCTTAACCTACTAATGCGTGCTAAAGATCTACTAATATGATCAGAATCTCCATTAAGTTCATCTTCAACATCCCAAGGGAAAGATTCTACTCTAAAGTCATAACTAATTTTTCGATCGCCAACTTTTAAGTGTAATTCAGCGATCTCATTTTCGCCAAATCCTGGAACCGGAATACATAAGTCTTTTAACATAATTGTGTCCTTTCATTTAATTTATTAATTTTCTATCTATGGAATGCAGTAGGTTATATTCTCATGTGATTTAGGTTTCAACTGTAATACTTTAATATATCCTGTTAAATTGAAATCAACTAACATGCCAATCATTATAACATACTTATTTTATGATAATTAGTTTATCTATGTAATGAAAGACTGTAAGATTTTTGTGCGTCAACGGGCAAGAAATGTTCGAATACGAACAAAAAAAGGAAGCTTTAAAAGCTTCCTTTTTTACTAAGAAAGATCAGAAGTGAATAAAATTGGGGATCTTATATACTCAAAAATCGGGAAAGTATAGGGGAAATTTCACTTCTGTCTCTCTTAATGCTTTATTTACTATAAAACTTTCTTTATATTTTCAGTAACAATATGTCCATCAAATAATTGAACTATTCTGTGCGCTTTTTCAGCATCTGATGGTGAGTGTGTTACCATTACAATAGTTGTTCCTTCGTTATTTAATTGTGTTAACAAGTTCATAACTTCTTCACCATTTGCTGAGTCTAAGTTACCCGTAGGCTCATCGGCTAAGATTAATTTTGGATTTGTAACAACTGCTCTTGATATTGCAACACGCTGTTGCTGACCACCTGACAACTGCTGTGGGAAGTGCTTCTTACGATGCGACATTTTCATTCTATCAAGTACTTCTTCTACTTTTTTCTTACGCTCAGATGATGGCATATTTAAATAAAGTAATGGAAGTTCTACATTTTCATAAACTGTAAGTTCGTCAATTAAGTTAAAGCTCTGGAATACGAATCCAATATTTGCTTTTCTTAAATTTGTTCTTTGTCTTTCAGAATACTTTGAAACTTCCTGATCGATGAAATGTAATTCACCAGAAGTTGGATTATCAAGCAATCCCAGGATATTTAATAATGTTGATTTACCACATCCTGATGGACCCATAATCGCTACGAATTCTCCAGATTCGATGTTTAAGTTAACCTTGTTCAGAGCAGTAGTTTCCACTTCGTCTGTTCTGAAAACTTTTACTAATTCATTCGTTTTAATCATAACTGTAAAATTTAAATTACTATTATTATATTATTATCTATTATTTTAAAATTAATTGATCTACATCATTAAAATTATCATAGCTTGATACGATTACTTTTTCGCCTGGTTCAAGACCTTCAAGAACTTCATAATACCTTGGATTCTGGCGACCTATGGAGATGTTTCTCTTAACAGCGATACCATCTTCTTCATTAACAACATAAACCCACTGACCACCTGTACTTTGATAGAATCCACCACGTGGTATTAAAACTGCTTGCTTAGACTCACCTAATTCAAGTTTTAATCTGAAAGTTTGTCCAATTCTAATTTGGTTAGGCTTTTCAGAAGTAAATACCATATCTACAGCAAATCTTCCATTATTCACCTCCGGATAAACTTTATCAATTTTTAATGTATAATTAGATCCTGCGAAATCGAAACTACCTGGCAATCCTCTTCGCACACGTGCAATATAATGCTCATCAATTTCAACACGCAATTTATAATCATCCAGAATATTCACAGTACCTATTCTGTTACCATAAGTAATTACCTCACCAATTTCAGGATTAAGATTTGCAAGTTCACCATCAACAGGAGCTTTAACCTTCATATTTTCTCTTCTACCCTGAATAATCCTTAAGTTTTCTTGCATATTTTTAATCTGCTGATCCATATCTTTTAATTGAACTTCTCTATAGATAGAATCATTCTTAATCGCTTCCTTTAATAAATCATATTGTTTTTTAGTAGCCATATATTGTTCAAACGACTGATCAAAAACCTCCTGAGATACATGCTCATCCTTCAACATTTCTTTGTTGTATTCATATTGACGTTCCTGCATTTTTAGCAATCGCTCTGTTTCAATTAAAGTTTGCTGTCTGTTTATTCTATTAAGCTCTAAATTGATTTTTCTATTTTCAAACTCATTTATAGATCTTGAAACTGCAGCTTCATTATTAGAGATTTCAAGTATTAAATTAATATTACTAAGTCGAAGAATTACATCTCCTTTTTTCACCATATTACCTTCTTCAATTAGAATTTCCTCAACACGACCACCCTCAATAGCATCCAGATAAATAGTTCTAATTGGTTCAACTGTTCCAATTTGTGCTATATAATCTTTAAACTCATTTTCGACAATTGATTCAATGGTAATTTTTTCTTTTTCAACGTTCAATTTCGAACTTTTGTCGCCAAAAAATATATTATAAGCGACCAGAAGAATAAGAACGCCTCCAACAGTAAACCAGATCGTTCTTTTGTTTAGCCATTTATGCTTTTTTTCTATTACTCTATCCATTATATTAAATTTTGTAAGATTTATTTAGACTCTGCTCATCATTAATCATTAACTATGCCAAAAACCCTATCTTATTCATTTTTTGTTATTTACAACTATTTTCATTTAAGTTGATATATATAAACTGTTCGATTTCGAAACAAACAGAGTACGATTTCGAACATCTCTGTTCGAATTAATATTGTATATTTACATTTGAATCGATTTAAACTATTTTAACTACTTATAATTGACCCGTTATGAGCGAAAAAATTGGTAAAATATTAGCCATAGATGACAATGAAGATATATTGTTTGCTTTAAAACTCTTACTTAAAAATCATGTTGAGTTAATACAAACAGAAACTAATCCTGAGAAAATCCCTGAGTTCTTACATCAAGAAAGCTATGATGTGATCCTTCTTGATATGAATTTTACAAAAGATGCCATTAGCGGACAAGAAGGTTTTGACTGGTTATCAAAAATTATGGAAATTGATCCGGATTCGGTTGTTGTATTTATTACGGCCTATGGTGATGCCGAGAAGGCTGTAAAAGCAATAAAACTAGGAGCTACTGATTTTGTGCTTAAACCTTGGCAAAATGAGAAATTATTAGCAACCATTTCATCAGCCATTAAACTTCGCAGATCAAAAAGCGAAGCAACTGATTTAAAAAAGAGACAAAAAGAAATTAGTGCCATCCAGGATCAACCATTTCACGAATTTATTGGCAATTCACCAGAGATGCAACAAGTATTCTCTACGATTAAGAAAGTAGCCAAAACAGATGCAAATGTACTTATTCTTGGAGAAAACGGAACAGGTAAGGAGCTTGTTGCAAGAGCACTGCATAGAAATTCGTTAAGAAAAGATGAAGTATTTATTAGCGTTGACCTTGGTTCGATTGCCGAAACTTTATTCGAAAGTGAGCTCTTTGGTCATATGAAAGGATCTTTTACGGATGCTAAAAAAGATAAGCCGGGAAGATTTGAGATCGCATCAGGAGGTACTTTATTTTTAGATGAAATTGGTAATCTATCATTACCAATGCAGGCAAAACTATTAACGGTATTAGAAAGAAGAGAAGTAACACGAGTTGGTGCTAATAAACCAAATCCTATTGATGTAAGACTTATTTGTGCAACCAATAATGATATTCACCAATCTGTACAAGAAGAATCTTTTAGACAAGACTTATTATATCGAATTAATACTGTTGAAATTCATTTACCACCATTAAGAGATAGATCAAGTGATATTCCATTACTTGCTGAGCATTTTCTTGGAATATATTCAAAAAAATACAGGAAGAAAATTAAGGGTATTAGCGCCGATGCGATGAAAAAACTCAATCAGTACCAGTGGCCTGGAAATGTTCGTGAATTACAGCATGCCCTTGAGAGAGCTGTTATTATGAGCGATTCTGAAACATTACAAGCTGAGGATTTCTTATTAAGTTCTCGAACTGAAAAAGTAGCTGAAATAGAAATTGATACGTATAACCTTGAGGAAGTTGAAAAGAATATTATTGTAAAAGTATTAAAACAGAATCAGGGTAATGTAACACAAGCTGCAACAATTCTTGGATTAACAAGAACATCTTTATACCGAAGAATGGAGAAATATGGTCTTTAGAAACTTTAGATTTGTAGCTATATTTAGAATATTGTTGTTAACAGCAACAATATTTCTTTTTTTCTATACCTTAACGCTTGAGTATTTTATTACTCCATTCTTAATAGCACTGATTATTATATTTCAAATTTATCTCATCTTTAAATATCTTGATAAAACCAATCGCGATCTAGCAAGCTTCTTAGAATCCATAAGATTTTCAGAATTTACAAGATCATTCAAGATTGAAGGTATGGGATCCTCCTTTGATGAATTGAATAAAGCATTTAATGATGTTATTCAGGATTTTCAGAAAGTGAGATCCGAAAAGGAAGAACAATACCAATATTTTCAAAATTTGGTAAGAAATATTGATGTAAGTATTATCACATATCAAAGAGATGGAACTGTTGATATGGTGAATAATGCATTTAAAAAGCTGTTCCAAATTAATTCTATACACAACATTCATGATTTGAGGAGTGTTAGCCAGGAACTCGTGGATATTTTAATAAGATTTGAACCTGGAAAAAGTTGCCTGGTAAAAATTCAGGAAGAAGATGATATCTTACAACTTGCTGTTTCCGGAACTGAATTTAAGATCTATAATAAAAGTATTATTCTGGTAACCATTAAGAACATTCAAAGCGTACTGGAAGATCAGGAGACCGAAAGCTGGCAGAAGTTAATTCGTGTGCTCACACATGAAATTATGAACTCCATCACTCCAATTTCTTCCATTACATCCACCCTGGATTTAATGTTTAAAGATGCTAAGAAAAATGATACTCCGCCTGATCAGGAGTCTATTGAAGAAGTACATATGGCTATAAAAACCATCAATAAACGTAGTAATGGTTTGCTTCATTTTGTTGATACATACAGGAATCTAACTAAAATTCCAAAACCTAACTTTAGAATTGCTAAGGTTAAAGAAGTATTAGATGATATTCAGTTACTGGTACAAGAAGAAATAAAAACAAACAACATTGAATACATAGTCTCTATTCAGCCAGAATCTATTGAATTTCATGCAGATACTAAACTGATTGAGCAGGTGCTTATTAACCTGGTAAAAAATGCTATCCATGCACTTGAAAACAGAGAAATGCCAATGCTTCATGTAAAAGCATATTTTAATAAAAGAGGTAGAGTTACGATACAAGTTATTGACAATGGTCAAGGGATATTACCTGATGTGCTGGATAAAATATTCATTCCGTTCTTTACAACCAAACCTAAAGGTTCGGGAATAGGCTTAAGCCTTTCGAAACAAATTATGCGCTTACATGGAGGATCTATTACTGCACATTCTGAAATTGAAAAGGGTACAACGTTTACGATGACTTTTTAGTAATACTAAAATCATACCTAAAAAAGGTCTTATATATCCTATTTATAACCCAAAATCAATCATAAAAAACTCAGGCAAAGTCTAAAACTTTGCCTGAGTTCATCATAACATTATATGTCTATAACTTCAGATCTTTATCAAATAGTCTCGCTATATCTATTGCCATTTTTAAATAATCGTAGCCCTTATTTCGATTTGTTAATAGTAAAATTGTAGTTTTTGTATCAGGCAAATGTAAAACTAAATTTGTATATCCCATTCCCATACCTCCATGCCAATAGTATCGCGTATTGTTTCTCTTCATTAAAACCCATCCCGAACCATAATAATGATTGTTCTTTTCACTATTTAAAGGAATAATAGTAAATATTTCCTTTAAACAATCACATCTTAATAGTTTATTAGTATATAATGCCTTATCCCACTTTGCATAGTCTTGTGCATTAGTAAATATTCCTTGCTCTCCATAGAGATTATGTAACATTAATTCAGGATCATAAATATTTTTATCATTTATAAAGTGGCCAATAGCAAGATTATTAGATTCATTCAATTCGTGTGCAAAATAGGTATTATTCATTTGAAGTTTTTTAAAGATATTCTTTTTTAAATAATCACTATAGGACATTCCCGATTTCATTTCAATTATATTGGCTAGCATAGCATATTCTGAATTTGAATATTTTGAAACTGTTCCCGGCTCAAATAACACACCATCTTGCCTAGTAAGAAAATCAAGCACATCAACATTTGAATTGATTTCTTTCTCGTTAAAAGGCTTTAATCCAGATGTTTGATTCAATAAATGTTTTACTCTCACTTTTTGTCCGTATTCAGGAAAACCTTTATAAATATCACATAAATTATCTTCAAGATCTAATTTATTTTTTTCAACTAATTTCATAATTGCTAATGAAGTAAATACTTTTGAAAGCTCTCTTAAATTAAATAGTTGATGCACCTCTAATTCCTTCTTATCCTTAATATTAGCAAGACCATATGCTTTACTAAAAGCAATTTCTCCTTTTTTCATTACCGTTAGAACTACTCCAGGGTTCTCATCAGAAAAGTTAATAAAAATTTTATCGATACTTTTTTCAACTTTTATCATATCTAAAGTATCTTGAGCTGATAGGAACTGAGCAGTCAAGAGAAACACTATTATAAAAATATTTTTGATTGACTTTTTCATATTTATTTATTTGAATACCTAATAGTTTTTGAAACCTGATTGGTATATTTTCTTTTAATTATTCAGTGACTTACAATACATATTCAACATATCCTGTGCTTGTTGCACTCCTAGTTCCAATGCTTTTGTAAAATCTTCGCAACCACCTTCGGTATCCTGAATATTAATCCTGGAAACTCCCCTATTTAAATAGGCACTTCCATTATTCTTAATATGATTTAAATACTTATCATAATCCTCTATTGCTTCTGGATGCTTTTCTAACATACCTAAAGATATTGCTCTACCCAGATAAGCATCATAGTATTCCTTATTGTATTTTATAGCCTTGTTAAAATCTTGAATTGACAGCTCATACTTCTGTTGCATTGCCTTGGTAACTCCTCGCATATAATAAGCCTCTGGGTAATCTTTTTTAATCTCTATGGCTTTATTAAACTGTACAAATGCATTCTTTACATCCGATTTACTTAAGAAGATTCTTCCTTTCATAAAATAGTTTTCTGCATCATTTTTATCCAGTGCAATAGCTTTATCATAATCCGTTAAAGCTTCATCAAATTGAGCTAAACCAGCCTTCGCATTGCCTCTTTTTTTATACGACATCACATGATTGGGGTTAATTTCAATTGACTTTGTAAAATCAGCTAAAGCTCCTTTGAAATCCTGTATACGCAATTTAAAATATCCCCGTTGAAAATAAGCATCCTGGTTATTTTCATCCAATTCAATAATGGCATCGTAGTCTGCAATAGCTCCTTTATAATCTTCATTATCAATTTTATATTTTACTCTTCGCTGGTATGCATCTAAATTATCCTTATCCAGTTCAATGGCTTTATTAAAATCCTCCACAGAACCTTCCAGATCACCTAAATTCGCTTTTACAATACCTCGTTGATGATATGCTTCTGCATAATTACCATCCAATTCAATTGCCTTTGATAAGTTTATTAATGCCTTATCATAATCTTTTATATTCGTGTAGCAATACGCCATAAAGAAAAATAATTCAGCCTGATCTGAGCTCAAATTCTTTGAGTTTCTCAAATCAGATAATGCTTCTTCCCACTTTGAGTCTTTTATAAAAACAAGTGCTCTGCCAAAATAAGCTTCATAATTTTCAATAGCCAATACATCTATTATATTATCGAAATCTCTTTTTGAGTTATCAAATTTTTCAATTTGATAATACGCTTTTGCTCTGGCAAGAATAGCTTCAGAATTTTTCTTGTTAAACTTTATCGCCTTATTATAATAAATAAGAGCTGTTTCATATTTTAAAGAATCAGCATAAACTTGTCCTTTCTGGAAATAATTATCCGATATTTTAGGCTTTATGATGATAAATGCAATAAGAATGATTGCTAAAGCCGCGAAAAAAGAAATCCACTTTTTCATATAAATCAAATTTTGTTTGGTTTTTCTACGAATTTAAGGATATAACGTTACATGCGGAAATAAAAGATGGAAAATATTAAATACCTTCCTTCCTTAATCCCCCCCTGCCTGCTGTCAGGCAAACTTACCCCCTTTTTTAAAGGGGGAATAATGGCCAATCATCTTAACCATTCTTAAGTACTATAAAAATCAAAAAACATTAAGTTAAATATTCTTACTCACGTAAATACTAATTTGGCTTATCTTTAGTAATCTTAATCAAAATTGTATAAAACAATATTATACATGAAGGTGTATCTAATCCCCCTTAGAGGCTGTCCAAAAAGTCCTAAAAGTGTCATTCCCTTGAAAAAGGGAATCTCTTAATTAATTGAACTTCAACAAATATAAAGATCCCCAATCAAGTTGAGGATGACAAACATTGACTTTTTGGACAGCCTCAATTATGGCATAAAAAAAGCTTTACAGAAGTAAAGCAGCAAAATAAATTTATAAAATGGATATAGTACTAGAATCTATTCAACCAACGATAACGACGTGTATTATCTCCGAAGTTAAGTCCTATCATAATTTCGTGTGAACCATAACTAATTCGTTGAATATCATTTAAAGAATAATCAAACGCATATCCAACATAAATCTTATCTACTTTTATACCTACCGTTGTTATAATGGCATTCCCTGTTCGATATGAAAATCCTAACCAGTAATCTCTTCTATAGTATCCTTTTATCGATACATCAGCTTGTAAATTGAAAGTTTCGGTTGTTTTAAGCAAAACAGATGGTTCAATTTCAAAATCATTTCTCATATCATAACGGTAACCTGTCATTAAATAATAATGACGTACCTGCTGATAATCACTAAAACTATTATCCTCACCAAATTTTACTGCTGCCTGAAATAAGTTTTTAGCCGATAAGCCAATATAAAATGGTTGATAGGTGTAGAAAATACCTACACTTCCATCAGGGATATACATATTTCCACGGGCTTCATCAATAACAGGATCGTAACCTTCGTAAGTAGTCAATTCATTTTCGTTCACCCTGAACTGATAGGCTGATAAGGATAAACCAAAAGATAATTGACCATCCTGAACAAATACGTGATAAGCATAAGTCAGTTCTAATCCTGTTCTTCCAATTGGTCCATTTTGGTCATTGTATAAATAACCTCCTATACCTACTCTACCACTTGGTCGTCTTTTTCTAGTTCCTCTTCTTACAGAACGAGACTTTTGAACATAACTTGTTTTTAAGATTCGCATCTGACCACTAATCGCTTGTGTCATAGGGGCATTTTCAAATCCTAGCCATTGTTGACGTGCTGTTAAGTTAAAGGATGTAAAACCTTCGCTTCCTGCAAAAGCAGGATTCAGAAGAAATTTGTTTCTATCATACTGACTATATACCGGTTCTTGCTGAGCATTCACAGAACACCAGGCTGACACAATTATAAACACTATGATAACAATTTTTTTCATTCTATAACAAAACAATTTTACAATTAAAAAGTGCCTTAAGTTAAAAGTGTCTTAAGTTAAGATTTTTACTTATTGAAGTAAATATAGCAAGAATTTCATTCGCTTCGTCTAAAATAAGTTTAGTTTCTTTCATATTCTCACCATTTAACTCTAATAATATTTCTAACCAATAAACAGTTTCACTTGCTTCACTTTCGCATATTTTAATTTTATTCTTAAAATCAGCTTTACTTCTTGATCTATTAGCCTCTCTATAATTAGCTCCAACTGGAACCTGATTTTGCTACCTGATATTTAATAACACTATATTCAGGTGTATTTGATAACAGAGCAGACAACTTAAAAATGCTAATCGCAAATTTTTTAGTCCTATATTCAAGTTGCTTAGCAAACTCCTTATTATCCATTTCAATAACTCTAAGTACTCTTAAATTACTTTAGCACACTTTAAGTACTCAATATAATTTTTACCTAATAATTGTTATGGAGCCTACAATTGGTTCTTCACCATTATTTAGGTCAATGACAAAATAATAAGCATCCATCGGTAATTTCTTACCTTTATTGCTGGTTCCATCCCAGAACTGATCAGATCCATAACCATCGCTATGGAATACTCTATCGCCCCAACGATTGTAAACATCAACAGTACACTCTGGATATATAATTAAAGCATCAATCTGCCAACGATCATTATGTCCATCATTATTTGGTGTAAAGGCCGTTGGAATTTCCACATCACCACATGCACGTATTACAATGGTATCGGAACCCATACAACCATATTCGTCGGTTACATTCACCCAAATCTCCTGGTCTTGTGTTTGAGGATAAACTGTAAATGTAGATCCTATATCACCACTAAACCAATCGTAATAAATTCCGTATTCCGAAACATCAAACTCTAAACCAAACTCATTACAAAGTGTTGTATCCGAGCCTAAATCAACTGCCGGTAAATCATGTACGATTAATGCAGCTGTATCAGAAGCCACACAACCATAAATATCGGTAACACGAACCCAATAATCACCACTTGCTGATGCTATGAGTGTTTCGGCATTGCTATCATCCTGCCATAAATAACTGGATATATCGGCACCACTGGCAATGAATTCATAACTTTCACCATAGCAAACATCCGCATCTAATCCAAGATCCACAAACGGAATTGCAACAAGTACAGTATCCATAAAAGGCTCTCCCACACAACCATAGTTTGTTGTTTCAATAACCGTAATATAATGTTCTCCACCTACATTATTCCATCGAATATCGACAGAATCGTTGTAATTGTTTACAATCTCACCTCCTGTAATGGTCCATTCAAAAGTAGAAGTTCCATTATATCCAATAACTCCATAACGCGCTAAACCATCGCCACAGGCTACCGGTAAATCCTGGGTATAAGCACTTAAACCCGGCATTACTACCAGGAAAAATAATAGTGATAATATTTTGTTAAATGCTTTCAAATGCTTTTACTTATTTAGCTTAGTCACCTTGCGACTTGCTAATCAACTATATGAATTCCTTTTTTACTTATTTTTTTTTGGGAAATCACGCCATGACTTTCCATTTTTCTTTTATTAATCACGGTGTAACTTTAAGTCACGCCGTGATTTTTATTGCTTAAGTGCAAGCGTACCCGGAAAACCGGGACACTTTACACCTTATTATTTGCTAAATCAGTTTAAAAAAACTTAAACTAATTATGTTATTACTATAATCCCCAAGTATTATCAATATGATAAATAGGACCAGTAACAGGAGTTGGTAATGCTACAACATAAAATTTTTCTGCAGTACCATAAACACTATAGTTTTGATAAAGAGTGTTATCTAATGCTCCATTTCTTAATGTTACATAATCAGATTTTCTTGAAATCTTTCCACTGTAACCAGCCAAGTCAAACTCATAAACAGTAATCTTGTTGTTTTTAACTTCAAAGTCTGTAGCTGCAGCAAGAAGATCTGTACCTGCATTTACAACAATTGGATTCGCTGCAGAAGGTGTACCTGCAACAACACCATTAATTTTATTATCATAAGCAAGAGCAGCAGATACAGAAGGATCTGTTGCATCAAGATCGTTATTACCATCAACAGGTAGGTTACCAGAACCATCTAATCCATCAACATTGTAAATAGTATAAGTTAATCTGAAATGATAAGGATATTCTTCGTTAGCATTATTAATTGTAAATGGAATAGCTGTTTCGTTATCGGTAGCAACAGCCCAGCAATTAGATTCAATTACTCTGTCTAATCCTAATGCAGCAGCACTAGTAATCGTTACATTAGGTTGAGCAATAACTTCTACACCAAAATATACAGATGATGCAGGACACACACCTGAAGCAGGAGTTTCTGTTACCTGTATCACTTGGTTTCCTGCTGCTGCCCAGCTTATTTCAACATAGTTTTTAATTCCATTACCATCATCTACTGCGGTACCATCACTGTAATAATTTGTAATTGTTCCGCCTGCAGATACCCAAGCAAAATCTGAAGTAACTCCAGTAACAACATCTGTAATTGCAGAGTAGTCTGTTCCTAATGCTGTATAATCAAAATCTGGGTTATAAGCAGCAGATGGCCATACAAAGAATGGCATTGCTTGTCCAATAGTAATTTTATCAGTTGGTGCTGTTACCAAAGCATCCGCTGGATTTGTAATTGGTGTTCCATTTGATCTTGTATAATCCCCAACAGTGGCCTGTCCAGCAGCAGTCCACTGTGTTGATCCTGTGTTATTCTGAGCAAACGCACCAGAAATTACTAACGCTAAAGTAAGCGTCATAAGAACTTTCAAAATGTTTGTTTTTTTCATGATCTAAAAGTTTAAGTTAGTATTTAATTAATTTTTTAATGTTTTTACTTAATAATTTTTTCCTTTACGTAATTCTTAATAAAAGGTTTACGAAATCCTTGAGAATATATTTAATTAGTTTAATATGTTCATTTTTACATTTAGCTATTTATGTTTAACGCTAAATAATGCTTTAGGTTTCAGTTCAGTTTATTCGTTTGATCAATTTTTCCAAATTGCCTGTAAAACTATCATTTTAAATGATGAATAACAATCTCCTTTTTGTTAAATAAGTCTTTTTTTACACGAACTATTCATTTTTATTTATAATCGTTATATTTTATATTATTTTCTTTACATTCTATATCTCTTATTCTCAGATTATTTTACAAACCTCCCTTTTTATAAACATTTTAAAAATCATAACCTCCTTTCAACTTTTATTTTGTTAATTACTTTTATTTCAAAGAACTTTTCTTATCAATCCTCCTCTCGATCTCTATTTCTAATGAGGAAGATATTATTTAGTTTCCCCAAGCATTTTCAATATGATATTGTGGACCTGTTTCGGGAATTCTATAGATCGTATATGTAACAGTAGCCACATTTGTACAGTTTCCATTATCCACTTCGCAATAATATATTTTAGTTATACTGGTTGTTCCCCCAAATGTATCACTAATATCAACATCTGTTGGATCAGGTACTAGTGTTGCTAATCCTGCATCGCTATACCATACTACAGCATCTCCTGAACCGCCTGTTATAGCATTTTCATGTGATGTTAAGTCTAAACCTGTTACAGTAACAACATCGCCTGCTGTTTCTGAACACATATCCGCTGGTGTTTGATCATTTGCGGTTGGTATAGGATGTACTGTAATAGCAAGATCTCTTGTAGGACTATCTCCACAACCATTTGTAATATATACGCTAAGTGTTCCTCCTGTAGCATTGCTAGCAAAATCAATAGTTACAGAATTATCCGTATCAGTTGCATAACCCGAAGCATTTGTCCCACTATAAGTCCATGTGTATGATGAAGCGGTTGGATCATTTGGTACTGTGTAAATCACTCCTGTTTGTCCCTGGCAAACATCAGCATCGTAAACAGTAAAGGCTCCCGGCTGAACTGGCAATAAAGGAAAAGCAACAACCATAGTATCGCTAGAGACACAACCTCCATTTGTTATAGACCATTCTAACTCGTAAGTAGTACCATTTGTACCATTAAACGTTGTATTATATACTGTTGGGCTTACAAAAGAACCTCCTGTTCCAGATAATATTGTCCATAAACCAACTCCGGTTACAGGGTTATTCCCAGGCAAATTTGGTACAGATGTAGCTCCACAGTCTGAAATATCATCATCATCTAAACCTCCATCTGAACCTATATCGGCTGTTGTTGGCACTGTAAATGTTGTTACTATTGAAGCATCAACCACTCCGGTTGTTGAATTACCAGGTTCATCATATGTAAAACTAATTAATTGATAGGTTGTGCCTATAGCATCAGTTGGCAATGTATAAGGAACATCTCCAGAGTTAATAGTAACAGGCGCTTGCAGAACACCTCCCTTTTCATATGTAATCATATAATCATATGCTAAACCTGAACCAGTAAATACAACAGGGATACCTTCAGCTCCACAAACTGCTCCCGAAGGATTCAACCTTGCACGTGGTTTAGTGACATTAACACAAGCACTAGTAAAATCTGTAGAACCTCCAGCTGGAATTGTTATTCTGCTTGATGTGCTTACTGTCCCGTTGCTACTATTTCCAGTTGCCGTTGAGGCAATCTCAGTCCAGGTGCCAGCATTATCGTATGCAACCCTCATATCTGTCAAACCATTTTGTGTCATCAATGGAGTTAAATCACTTGTTGGATCCCAATCTATACCTACAATTGCCTCACTACCTGAAGCTGCACTTACAGTCCAATACTCATCTGCATTTACATAAGTTAAAGGTGCAGTCATACTTGTATATGTAGAATTAGGAGTGCTAAATTCAACTGTCCAATCAATGGTTCCTGTTTGAGTTGATGATAATTCTATTTTGTTCCCAACAACTGCCCCTTTACCAATCGGGAAAACAAAATTATCCCCTTGATTTATTTTTTTTGTAAGAGGTCCATCAACATATGATGAAGAACTACCACCAATTGGTGTTACACAATTTATAGCTGTGTTTGTAATTGTTAAAGTATTTGTAGAGCTTGTGGTTATATTCCCATCAGTCAATAACAAATTACCGGAAACCTCTATATCTCCTCCATTATTTATAGTTAGCCCTGCACTATTATTTATTTCAAGATAATTAAAATCACTTGTTCCTGTAAAGTCGCCTAGGGCTCCTCCAATTGTTTGAGCTGCCGAACCTTCAAAACTAACTATAGCCCCAGCACCGCTACCACTTGTAAACACACCCGTATTGTATCGCTCCATGGTTCCTTGGATAGTTAATTTTCGGTTATTTACACTATTGTCGAGTGTTGGCCCATCAATTAAAAGTTGTGTACATATAGTTAGATCTTTATTAGGAAGCGTTCTTGTGCCTGTTCCTGTAAAATGAATATTAGGAATTGAAGAATATAAATCAGCAACAATATTATAATTTGTATTACCTCCATATTCAAGGGTTGAATTACTCGAGCAATCTAAGAAACTAGCAAAGCGCCCTGCCGGGAATGTTCCACTTTCAAGATATAAAGTACCAGAACCTGAAACAGTACCCAAATTATGTCCATAGGTAGTTTTATCCACTTTGAGCACTCCTTCAATGCTTAATCGATATGTTGATGCATAGTTTGCGTCAGTAGTAATAGTATCTTCTGCTAGAACATTTACTATAAATCCATTTGGACCTCCGGTTAAGGTATATGCATCACCTGCTGTTTGAATCCAACTTGCAGGAGTTGACCAATTGCCATTATCGACATTACTTGAAAACTCAGGTACCTGATTTGGCAATGCAGCATCTATCCCTGCGGTATATTCACCATCTAAACTACTAACATTAGAATAATTAAAAGTAATAGTATTGGCTGCATCATCAACAGCATCTGTTTTAGACCAGCTTGTTCCTGGCAATAATAATGCTGCAGATATATAATCTGCTTCAACATTTGCTCCTGTAACTTGAACATCCTCATCCAAATAATTTAAAACTAACGAGCCTGTAAACCCTGTGATACCATCACTTTCAGCTTCCCAGTAATAGTCCAGAACATTCGTATTATCTAATACACCCGGGTGATTATCATTAATATTATTAATCCTGAACGACCCTGTTGTCCCAATCTGTGTAATTGTTAAAACGGTAGGCGTATATTTCCCTGATGTTCCTAAAGGAAAAGTATATGTAGTTCCATCATCGGTGTCACTAAAAATTTTCTTAATTCCAACATTACTAAAAACACCATCAGATGCAATCATATTTGTTTCGTCAAAAGGAGCACCCAAAATATCACTGGCAGCACCTAAGGTTAATAGTTCATCATTAATATCAAAAACACCTGAGGTTAGAATTAAATCATCCTGCAGTGTAAGATCATTTTCAACACGTGCCCCTTGAGCATTGTCAAGCTCTAATTGCCCCCATGTTCCTGTTCCATCAATTAATTGTTCTGTAGTTCCATTAAGAACTATTCCAGAGTTTGTATCGGTATATGTAGCATTATTTGTTACATCTCCCTGAACATATACAGTGTTTATATCACATTCTAAGGTTCCCCGGCTTAATAATAAATCGTTATCTACATTTGCATCTCTATTTAACGTCAGTTTCGTTAATGAATTTACAGTAAGGTTGTAAAAATCAATAGCAGCACTTCCTAAAATAGTTTGTGTACCTCCATCAAATATTGTGACGTTGTTTCTATGTGTATATACTCCTGAATTATCAAAATCTCCTTTAATCGTAATTGGAATATCGAAATTAATATTGGCATCCAATATACTTGTGGTCGCTGTAGTAAGCGTAAGGTCTCCATCAACTTCCAGTGGGCTTACCAGCAATTCGACATTAGCATTAGCCTCGATAGTGAGATCCCATACAGGGACATTTGCATCGAAAATAAAATCCTGAGCTCCTGCAGCTCCAGGGTTAAAGATTATTTCACCACCAGTAACGGTTGAACTTCCTGGGCGTAAATACAGGTCTCCGAATGTACCTCCACCTCCGCCACGGACAATGGTTAGCGTACCTCCTGACATATTAAATTCGCTACCTGCATTTAATATTTCTAATTTTGCATTATCGGTAAGGGTATTTCGTCCATTTATAGCAACAGTACCTCCTGACTGATTATATTTTAAAACCCCGGCTGATGTAGATGGATTTCTTCGGATTTGCCCATTAACGGTTAGACTTCCTCCTTGTATATCAATTTCAGAATTACCTCCACCTGAATATTCTATGTCATTGTTATTATTTGGAGCTCCTACTTGCCCAATATAAACATCACCATCTATAATGGTTAATTTTCCATTTAGATATACATCATTATCATCCACATTATCATTAGCCAAATAAACCGTATTCCCACTAGTATTAACAGATAAACAAGCTGTTGAAGGAATCGTAAACTGACTGCCTTCAGTTATGGTTAAATCATCATTATGTTCATAGTGGAAAGTTCCGTTCTGAAGAGTCAACCAGTCATCTTTTGGTGTTGATAAAGTTCCACCAATATCCACTATTAATGAGTCGGCTTGAGATGTTCCTTTATTTATTGTTACCTTACGGAAATGAGTTTCCGGTGCACCTCCAGTATTAGTTAAATAGTGTGTACCACTACCAAAAAAAGTTACATCACAATAATAATCTCCACTATTTAGCAATAAGCCTGGTTGATACCAAACACCTGTGTTACTATTATTAACGATATCACCTCCTACTTGAAGCGTATTATCCTGTGGTGTACCTCCAACCCATGTTCCTCTCACATCTGGATCAAGAATAAAAATATTAGCTCCATCTGCAGAGTTTATTTCTATATTATCTTCAACTATTAAATGCTGTGGCTCATAATCATTCATGAAAACGAAGCTACCTCCGCTTACATAAAAACTTCCATGAACGTGTACTGTTTTTTCTATTGTTGGATTATAAGCACCGGAACCCCAGTTTGTAGTATTCCAGCTCATAGTAGTCCATGAATTATACGTTGAGCTATTAAGTGTTAAATCACCATAAATATTAGTATAGCTATTGTTTGGTAATGATAAATTATCAAGTCCATTAGGTGATAATATCAAATTACCATATGACTTAACATTAGCTGGAAGAATATAAACGTTTGAACCATTGCTTGTTGTTGTATAAAATTCCGTAGTACCACCATTGGAATTAAAATCAGTAAAATCTCCTGAAGGGAATGTAAATAATTGAATTCGATTACCTGCACCAGCATTTGTCGTTTTCAGTCTGAATAAACCATTACCTCCAGCATTTGACAATACTCTAGCGAAATTACTCCCAGTGTATAAATCAATATCCAAGACTGAACCTGCAATTATTTCCAAACTTGCACAGTTTTCATTTTGTGTTAAATCTACTGTATTACCATTTCCAATGATTACAATATCGTTTGCTCCTGGAGTAGTTGCTGCTGCTCCACCTCCATGACCAGTATTTGACCATGTAAACCTACTATCCCAGTCTCCATTGCCTCTACTATAATATTTTGTTGGTGTACCAAATGGATCAGTAGCATCATCATCTCCAGCAGTGAATTCTCCGTCGATATAATTTAAAGTTGCCAATGCAGTCCCTGTGCCACCAATTATATTTGTACCGTCGTCAACATCGCTAACAGAATACTTAGTCCAGGTATAACCTGCACTATTATACATTGCTCCAATATATTGATTTTCTGTTACGTCACCACCTGTCACAACATCATTTTGAGAATAAGTATAAGAATGATTAATTGTTGCTGCATCTAAGGTAAACCCTTCTGATTTTGTCCTCCAGAAATAAGTTAAGCTTCTGTTTTTATTTGTTGTATTAGGATGTTCATACCCAACAGGTACAACTGTAATTGTTCCGAAAGTAGTAGGATTAGTCCCAAATGTTAGTGTAGCAGGAGTATACTCCGCTGCTGGATGACTGGTTGATGAAGTTCCTACAGCAAATGTAAAACTTGTTGAAGTAAGCGAATATATTTTACTAACACCACCATCACCTGCACTACCTGCGGTTTGAATAAACCTACTTGTCCCCTCATTTGCAACAGTTGCATCTACTCCAAATATTAATTCATAAGTGGAAATATCAAATAATTTATCTTGAGAAAAAGTAAGTGTTCCATTAATGGTTGTATTTGCCCCTAGTGAAACCGGTGCTGTTAGAGCATCCGTATTATTTAACTCAATGTTCTCAAAGACTCCTGTCCCATCACCTGTTATTACTGTTGGATCATCATCTGATATGGTTATACTACCAGTTCCAGTATGAATCCCTGAATTATAAATATATGATGTAGTTGTTGTTGTTGAACTTACTAGTTCTAATGTTTTACCTCCATCAGCCAAGTTCCCGTTTATAATTAATAATGAATCTTCAACCGTTATAGTTGATTGTGTTCCTGCTAAAGTTACAGTCGATCCTACGGGATTATCTATTTTTAATTTCTTTAAGGCCAAAGTTCCTGCTGCATTAACTTCTAAGGTTTGATCTCCTGTACCGTTAAAGATGGTCATATTCGTGCCTGGTGTATAAGTTGTCCCATTCTCAATGGTAAAATTACCTCCAATACTAATATCAAAGTTGTTTGCATCTAATTCCCCTGCTGTGATTGTTAAATCATATAAAATAGTTAAATCGTAAGTATCTATATTTACAGATGCTGAACTACTTGTTCTGTTAACAATCATATTGCCTAAATCAGCTGTTGTTTCAACAATAAATTCTGTTGCATCGGTACCTGAGGCGCCTGCTGTTGGAATAAATTCAATTGTACCACCTGTTACATTGTTGTTTGCAATATCTGTCAAAACCTGAAAAGCTTCATTTTCAGTAGTTCCACATACATCGTAAATACTAATTGTACCTCCAGACATTGCAAAAACATTTTCTGTTTCATTGATATTGAAAGTACCTAAGCTTCCATTTAAGCCAGCTGTAACCCTGGTTGTATTTAGTGTTGTAGTTGAAAAATCTTTTAAATTATCAATTGATGCATAAGCTGCCGGAGTACGCTGAAAACGCCCTCGTAATATAAATGTACCTCCACTTTGGCTAAAAGAAGCTAACCCCCCAGAACCTCCTGCTGACCTGTATTGTTTAACATCTACAATACCTCCATTGATTTCAAGTTCTCCAGATGAAACATCCCATGTAATAATACCTCCTGATTCCCTGGTAGAGAAATATCCATTATCAATTTGAAATTTACCATAAATTGAGAATGATTGTGTTCCTCCAGATGCCAATATCCCCATATCCCCATTCGAAGTAGCTGAAACATTGTAAGCTAAGTTTACTTCACGATAATCATCGGCTGTAGAAAGAACAATAACCTCGCTACCATTTAAATACAGTGCAGCATTTGCAGGTATGTAGAAATCTCCGTTAGGTGATCCACCGGAATTGGCTTCTGAGAATGATGGAATGATTGTTAAACCTTTTAACTCCAAAGTACCTGTTCTAATCCATAGGGCTTTTCGTAAATCAGGATTATTCCCCCCATTTTCGCCTCCCAGATTATTTCTACCGAATAGCCTGAAATGATCATAAGCTGTTGAATAAACGGATAATTTGTATGTCTGATCAATTCCTTTATCCAATACCAGATTATATAAATCTGTTGTTCCACCGCAATAGAAATCATTATTGGTTGCTCCCATAAAATAAATGGTTGCCATTCCATTTGTAGGAAATGCATCGTATTCAGGATATGATTGATTTGTAAGTTTTACAGTCCCATTATTGGTAAAATCCCCATAAACAACTACTCTGTGAGAGTTTAGGTCATAATAATCAATAAAAGGAGAAGCAGTTGTAGCTCCTGAAATATCCCCTGATTGTGTATTTCCGGTTCCTATTGTAATACTTGCTCCATTATCAACCAGTACATCTCCGTTAATGGTTAATTGTCGTCGATTTGCTGTATTATCATTAATACGGTAGGTGCCCTGTTTTACACACAAATCTCCGTTAAGAATAATGTTATTTAACTGTGTTGCTACAACACCAGGAGCATTTATATGTAAGTGATTATATTCGGTTTGTGCAACGGGCAATGTAAAATCTGCCGCATTATAATATTCTGTTGTACCTCCACCTGCTAATATGAAAAGATTTGTGTTTACTGTAGGATAATTCACCGAAGCTAACTTGAATGTACCTTGCCCACGTAAGGTAGCAATATCGTTATTAAACTGATAGGTCGATAAATCAAGTATTCCACCCTCCTTAATATTAATATCCAGTCCAGTTGTGTCAAGGTTACTTGTAAGTGTTATTGTTCTACCATCTAAAATCACCACCCTGTCTCCTGCATTTGGAAAGTCTGTTGCAGTTTGTGTTGTTCCTCCGGGATCATGTGTCCATGTACTTGCCGCATTCCAGTTTCCTGTTTGATAGGAGTAATATGTTTCCGGAACAGTAGGTGCAGAAACACCTGATGTCCAATCTCCTGCTAAACTTGTTGTACTTGTTGACCCAAAAGGATTTACTCCTGCACCCGTTGAATTGGGTGGGTTCTGCCAGCCTGCACCTGGATTATACCATGGTATATAACTTGCTTGTGAAGCATCAGCTTCTGCCATGTTATAGGTAAATAAAGGATATACATCTGTAATTGAAGTTATGTTAGATGTACTAACTTCCCAATATTTAGAAAGAATAGCAGTACCTTGTGATCCAGAAACTGCCCGAACAGATACACTTCCTGTCCCTGAATAGCTTGCTATAATACCATTCGATAGATCCATTGGGGTGTAATATCCTGCCGAACCAACAGGATAAACAATAGATAATCCAGCGTCAGTCCCTTGCTTAGTAAGTATTCCATCCCCGTCCGTTTCAATCATATTGGTTGCACTAAAGGTACCCGTTATCGCTCCTGCAGCAGTATTGGTAACAGACAGATTATGGTTTGAAAGCCGAATAATCCCTGTATTCAAATTTAAAATATTTGAAACAGTAACATCACCGCAAAGTGTTGATGTTCCTCCTCCAGATTTAGTGAGATTATTGTATGTTCCAGTTATAATATTCGTTGCAGCAGTATTGTATGTAACCAAGCCGTTTGTTGCATTCATTGTTCCTCCACTACATGGCACTGCTCCATTTAAACTAATATTTGAATTGGTATTTATTTGTCCTGATGAACTAAAAGTACCATTAGCTGTTATATTAGCAGTTGCATTAATTTGCTCTGATGAAGTAAAATCACCATTTATGGTTATAGCTCCTGCTACCGTTTTAGCACCACCACCAGAAAAAGTAAGATTATAATATGTGTAAGCACCTACACTTTGGGCAGCAGCACCATTGTAATCAACGGTACCCGAAGTTGGAGGATTAGCTCCGCCACCTGTAGTATTCGTTATTCCTCCACCACTCATATCACCACCCACATTAAGTGTTCCATCTCCTGTAAAAAGTATATATGATCTCTGGTTACTGCTGTTTAAATTAATATCTCCTATTACATTAACCGTTCCTGATGAAATACTCACTAAAGCATCTCTTGTATCACCTGTGCCAGTAAGACTTAATGATCCTGTTGTAAAAGTTCCAGCATCAACATATATTGCTTTTACAGTATTATTTCTGGTCGATCTAAGAACTGTCTGACCTGTAACCACTAATGCATTAGTTCCTTGGAAATATAAACGAGCTTGCCTATTTCCATTAGTAACATCAACAGATAAAGAGCCAATACTGTTGGCAGGACTAACATCTAACGTAACATCATCTCTCTCATCAATTAGCACATTCCCTGGTGAAGCATATTGTCCGGGATACCCTTCACCTACAGTTGGGTTTGCCCACCACAAACCATTATACCTTTGCCAAGTATTACGGTTACTCCAATTCCCGTCAGCCCTAGTTCTATAATCTCCAGCGGTTTGTGAATAAACACTAAACCCAGTTAAAATTGTTAACAATAAAACTATTAACTCTTTTCTAATTAATTCAATATATTTTTTCATAATAATTTTGGCCTTCAATCATTATCACCCAATTTATGATCATACAAATTTAATATGTTTACACTAAAACACCACTATTTGTTGCATTTAAGTACTATTAATTTACTATTCTACAAAATAATATGACGAATAGCATTTAAACATATATTAAATTCACATTATTGTTTAATTATCACCACAATAAATATCTAAAATATGTTATTTTTTTGATAATAACCAGTTTTTTTTATTTTCTTAAAATAAATAGTAAACAAACTTTTCTTTAATATAAATGTTACCTTTATGGTGGTTTATAAAGAAAATTAATAATAACTTATCATATAGTAATTCATAACATCATGAAAACTTTAATAATCGCAACAATTATTTTACTAAACAGCTTTAATCAATCTGAAAAAGAACCACCTATAGGTGCAGATTTAATTAAAATACAAACCACTCTTAAATCAGAAGAACTTTTTACAAAATGGAAAGAACACTTAACTCAAAATAACTTCTCCTTTACAGAAATCAACAATAAATTCCTCTCAATTGAAACAAAAACAAAAAATTCTACAGATATAAACTACGAGTACAAATTGTTTTCACAGATTGACGAGACTGGAATTGTTCAAATAAGCATTGAATACAGAACAAAACCAAATCAAGAAACTAAGACTGCCTATTCTGAATTTAAAATTTGGACGTATTCTAAAGACAAAGACAATATTAATAAAATAATTTATGACGAATTTTACGAAATTATTTTATCTTTTGGTAAGTATGAACTCTATTTTGGAAACGAAGAACCACCAGAAGAATTAGAATAATCTCCTAATGATTAAAACTAGTTTAAACAACGTTTTTTTTGAATTAGTTGAGATTTATTCCTTTTACAGCTTTAATTTTTTAACATAACCAGCTGTATCTAAATAAAAAAAGAGACTCCATTTCGGAAGTCTCTTTTTATGGGCGATACTGGATTATTCGCTCCATTACATTTCGCTCATGAGATCGTTCTCCCGATAATCGGGATCACTTAGTTACTTGCTCATAAATTCGCTCGTGAGAAAAGTTATTCTCTTCACTTCGTTTCGTTCATGAGATCGCTCTCTACGTTCGCTCAGTTCGAACACAGGTTCTCATCTTAAAACATCTTAAAATAGAAGATTTTGGTTTAGCTTATACACGAAAAGGAAACTCATTAAATGTGCTCAGTTATTTTGAAGATGTTGTAAAAGAAATGGAGAACAACGGAGATAACGGTAATGCCGATATATATCATCAAACTAAAAATCGATTGAAAGCGTATTTAGAATCCATTGGCATAAATTCAGACATATCTTTTGAAACCATAAAACCAAAACTTCTTAATGGTTGGGTTAATTTTTACAAGGTAATTATTTCATTAAATCTTAAACTCCATAGTTAATTATTATAATCATTCTTTATTCAGGTAATTTCTTCTTGTATTGTAATGCAGCAAATATGCTCTTTTTGTTTTATCATCTAAAAATGAATGATTAATTAATTCTTCAATCTTTGGTTGTTTCTCAAGAAAGGGAGCTAGTATTTTATCTATTCTACTTTCTTTAATCTCCATTCGTTTGGCTAATTCTTTGAAATCTTCCACATTCGCATGGTTATTTATTTTATATGCTCCCGATTTGAAATCATCTTTAAATAAACCATGGTCTAATGCAAAATCTGTGTCATCCACATGGATTCTTGTATTTATTAAGTCATATGCAGGACTTAATAAATAATCACCATTTGGAGATTCAAGCAATGAAAAGTTCTTTAAATGTGCATCGCCATTAGAAAATAGATAGTTAAATACGATTAAAGCAAACATCTTTTCTGTTTCAACCAGATATGCAGGCACATATTTTTTTAACAACTCAAACATTTCTTCATAGCTATAATCATACTTAAAATTAATCCCAGCGTTTTCTTCTGTTTTTCCTGCCAACGAAGCAAAGTCTTCTTTTCCCCACTTGTCCCTATAACTATCGGGATCAACTTTCACATCAAATCTTTTAGTAATATATGCGGGTTTTCCATCCTTAAAAAAAATTAATGCATTTTCGGCTGTGTTAATACCATACACCTGTTGTGCAATTTGCATTGTTAAATGTTCATTTGCAGGCACCTGGTCTACCTTTTTTAAATCCCTGGGTATTGGTTTTAATATATAATTCCCTTGCTCTCCTTCTTCTGTTAATCGCAACTTATTCTTATCTAAGATCAACGACATTTTTTCCTGAACACCTGATATTGATATTCTTTTTCGATTATCAACAAACTTACTATCATCATCTTCATCAGACTGTGGAGAATTATATGGCAAAATATGACTTACAGATTTATTATTAAAAATCCGACGTAAACACGCTCTACTATATGTATTATTTCCTTCAGCTAATGTTCCAGGACAATATTTTATCTCTTCTAAATTCATTATTCATTAAAAGGTTTGAGTGTTATAGCTCCAATTGTATCAAATTTGGCTGTTTCCATAAGCAATCCGAAGTAGTCTTTTTCATCTATTTTTAGTTGTCTACTTTGTAACTTACGATTAACGCCTTCCGATAGCATGTTAAAAAAGAACGGAAACAAAAAAGTTGATTTATATTCTTGTTGACTTTTGGGCAGAGTTAAACTAATGGCCGGCAAAGATTCATTTGAATAATAAGAATCTGCATACCTAAATACATAAGTCTTTAAACTCTCTTGAATTAATTCTCCCGCCAATTCATTATTTCTGAATACCTTAACTTTTCGCATTTACTACTTGTTTTTTACTTCCAATTTTATTTCTAAACCAAGAATATCGGCAATCTTCTTTAATACTTCTAATGTTGGGTTAGCTTGTCCCTTTTCTATTCTAAGTATTGTACTTTCACTTATTTCAGCCATTTCAGCAAGATGTGGCTGAGTGATTTTTAATACATTTCTTCGTTTCTTTATCTCTTCTCCAATTTCAATTAAGTTCATATACTTTACTGTTCATTTAAATCTGACTAACTTAAACCGTAATACAATCCGGTTTAAGTATAAAAATACAATCTTTAAATGAAAAAACAAATAAAAACCAGATTAAAATCCGGTTTTTGTATGAATACCTAATAAGATGCAATAATAAACTTACAATACCGGATTATACTCCGGTTAATGTGTTAAAATAACAGATTAGTAAAATTTCGATAACATTACCATTTTTCGGTAATAATCTCGAAAAAATGCAATAATTAACAGAAATCAATTTTAGTTTTATTTCTCAAACATTATCTAATTCTGATTATTTATGCAGAAAGAAACTAAAGTGTACTATGTTTTTAAAGTGATCCAGAAGTTCTATCCAATAAAAATAAAAGAGAGACTTCGTTTCTGAAGTCTCTCTTTGTGGACGATACTGGATTATTCGCTTCGCTCATGAGAAAAGTTATTCTCTTCACTTCGTTTCGTTCATGAGATCGCTCTCTACGTTCGCTCAGTTCGAACACAGGTTCTCATCTTAAAATATGTCATAAAAAAAGAGACTCCATTTCTGAAGTCTCTTTTTGTGGGCGATACTGGATTCGAACCAGTGACCCCCTGCTTGTAAGGCAGGTGCTCTGAACCAGCTGAGCTAATCGCCCTTTTGGGTGTGCTTTAATTACTAAAGCGATGCAAAGATAAACAGCTTTTTTTATCTGCAAAACTTTTTTGATATTTTTTTAAAAAAATCACACTACCTCTGCTACCACAAAGGTACTACCACCTATGAAAATCAGGTCATTAAATCCTGCATTTTTTTTTGCATTTCTTAATGCAGATGCTACATCTTTAAAATCATCTCCCATTAAATTGTATTTTTCGGCTTTACTTTTCAGTATATTTTGATCTAATGCTCGAGGTATGTTTGCTTTTGTAAAATAATAGTGAGCATCTTTCGGCAATAATCCTAATATAGCATCAATATTTTTATCATCCACCACACCAAACACCATATGTAAATTTTCATAGGCAGTTTGTTTTATTTGCTCAATCACATATGTGAGCCCTTCTTTATTATGAGCCGTATCACAAACAAGCATCGGATTATTCTCTAAAATATCCCAACGCCCTCTTAAACCTGTATTTTTTGATACATTCTTTAATCCTGCATACATACTTTCATATGAGATGCTATAATTTAAATCTTTCAAAATAGTTAAAGACTGTAAAACTGTAAAAAGATTTTTCTTTTGATAACTTCCTAACAAATCAAGTTTTAAATCATTATAAATGCTCTTACCATCCTTTTTTATATTGAAAGATTGCTTACTATCCATAGTTAACATAGAATAATCGGCCTGGTAATATTGATCAGCAAAATATATTGGCGACTTCATTTCTTTTGCTTTACTATCAAAAACAGGCTGCGTTTCTTTATTTGTTTCACCAATCACAACCGGAATTTTATTTTTAATAATCCCCGCCTTTTCTCCAGCTATATCACTTAAAGAATTCCCCAGAAATGCAGTATGATCAAATCCTATATTAGTAATAATTGATAAATCTGGTTGAATGATATTCGTAGAATCTAACCTGCCCCCCATTCCCACTTCGACAACTGCTATATCAATATTTTCTTTTGCAAAATAATCAAATGCCATAGCAACAGTCATCTCAAAAAAACTTGGATGAATTTCCTCAAATTTGAGCTTATGATCTTCAATAAATTTCACAACAAAATCCTCAGATACCATCTCACCATTTATTCTAATCCGTTCGCGAAAATCTTTTAAATGAGGTGATGTATATAATCCTACTTTATATCCGGATTCTTGTAAAACAGAAGCCAACATATGAGATACAGAACCTTTCCCATTGGTTCCTGCCACATGAATACTTTTAAAATTTCGATGTGGATGACTGAAATATTTATCCAACTCTAAAGTATTATTCAAGTCAGCTTTATAAGCTGCCTTCCCCTGTCTTTGATACATTGGCAACTGACTAAATAGCCAATCAAGTGTTTCCTGGTAATTCATATGATTAATAATGAGTATGCAAAATTAATAATTACCAGGAATTATAATGGATTCTTTCAGGTTTATATCTTTCTGGCATTCCTTTTTCTTCATTAGAATAACCCACAGCAATTGCGGACAAAGGATTAACATTTTCAGGCAGACTAAAAATTCTTCGTATTTCATCTATTCGCTCCTCACGTGGATGAATTCCCAACCATACCCCTCCTAGTCCCAAACCATGAATTGCTAACAACATGTTTTGTGTAGCAGCAGCACAATCAACTACCCAGTATCCTTTACTTAGTTCAATATGAGTATCTCCACAAACAAGAATTGCCATGGAGGCTTCTGATAACATCTTTGCATAAGGATGTACTTCTTTTATTTTATTAAGCAATTCTCTATCCTTAACAACAATAAAATGCCATGGTTGCTGATTATTGGCTGATGGAGCATACATCCCTGCTTCCAAGATCGTATCGATTTGCTGTTGAGATACTTCTTTGTTTAAATAATGTCTTATGCTTCTTCTCGTAAAAATTCCTTCTATTAAATCCATATTAAATATCCTATTGAATGATTCATTGAATTGATAAAAATGTTAAATTAGTAAGAAAATAATAATTAGCAGAGTCCTTACCTTTAAAAATATAAGATCATGAAAAAAAAGAAAAAAGTATTTGTAATTGATACCAATGTTATACTTCACGATTTTAATTGTTTATATAAATTTCAGGAAAATGATGTTGTTTTACCTATCGTTGTTCTAGAAGAGCTGGATTTTCTTAAAAAAGGGGATAACCAAATCAATTTTCATGCACGAGAATTTACCAGGGAACTAGATAAACTTTCTGGTGATAATTTATTTAATGGTGGCATATCTTTAGGAAAAGAATTAGGAAAATTATCTATTGAAACTGGCAAACCATATTCAGATAAATTAAAGGAATCATTTCCTGAAGCAACTCCGGATCATAGAATATTAGCCATTGCTGAAGTAGTTAAAGAAAAGAAAAAAGGAACTGAAGTCATTCTGGTTAGTAAAGATATTAACTTAAGAATGAAAGCCAAATCGCTGGGAATTCTTGCCCAGGATTATAAAAATGATCAGATTACCGATGTAGAAAAGATTCATAAAGACATTGAAACCGTTGAAAATATCGACGATCAACTCATATCTAAATTCTATGAATCGCACGAAGGTATTCCTGAAAATGAATTTAAATTAAATCCTCTTCCTCATCAATATTATATTTTAAGAGGCCAAAAATCATCGGCTCTTGCTCATTATGATCCAAACAATAAGGTATTGCAAAGAGTTGAGAAACACAGAACTTATGGTATTGATCCTCGAAATGCCGAGCAAACTTTTTCTATTGATGCTTTAACCAGACCTGATATTCAACTGATAGCTTTAACAGGGAAAGCCGGGACAGGTAAGACTTTATTAGCACTAGCTGCTGCTTTACACCAGGAAAAGAAATTTAACCAGATCTTACTAGCACGACCAATTGTACCTTTAGCTAACAGAGATATTGGTTTTTTACCTGGAGATGTTAATGAAAAAATTGGTCCTTACATGCAGCCATTATTCGATAATCTTTCCGTAATAAAAAACCAGTTTAAAGCACAGAGCAAAGAATATTTACATATTGAAGAAATGCAAAAAGCCGAGAAATTAATTATTAGTCCGTTGGCATATATTCGTGGAAGAAGTTTATCGAATGTGTTTTTTATTGTCGACGAAGCTCAAAACCTAACCCCACACGAGGTAAAAACTATTATTACACGCGCCGGAGAAGGAACAAAAATGATTTTTACAGGAGATATTCATCAAATTGATTCTCCTTATCTTGATTTAAAATCGAATGGTTTAAGCTACCTGGCAGACAGAATGAAAGGACAAGATATTTTTGCACATGTTAACCTGGTAAAAGGAGAAAGAAGCTATTTAGCAGAATTAGCAAGTGATTTATTATAAGATTCCATTTTATGATTAAACAATTATTCATAGTCCGACATGGCAAAGCTGTATCGGACTATAACAATATTTCAGACTTTGACAGACCTCTGAAGGAAAAAGGAATTTTAGATTCTTACAAAATTGCTAAGAATCTATTAGATAAAAACTTGATCCCCGAAATAATATTATCCAGCACAGCAGTGAGAGCAATGCATACTGCAACTATATTTGCTAAGGTTTTTGATTTAAATCCTTCAAAAATAATATTGAATAGCAATTTATACCTTGCTAATCCTGATATTTTAATGGATATCATATGTAAAACAGAAACAAAAATCAACTCGCTTGCAGTCATTGGACATAATCCGGGATTATCAGAAACCGCTAGTTATCTAACAGGAAATATGATTAATTTACCTACTACAGGATTAGTTGGAATTAGATATGATATCCAGTTTTGGCCTGAAATTATAAATATCAGACCATTAGATACATTTATTGATTCTCCTAAAAGCCTATAAATTCAAACGAAATAAATTAACTTTGCGCCTGATAAAAGATTAAAGATGACATATTCAGGGAAAAAAGTTGCTTTTCACACATTAGGCTGTAAATTAAATTTTTCGGAAACATCAACCATATCAAGAAATTTTAAAGAAAAAGGATTTGAAATTGTTGAATTTAATTCCGAAGCTGATGTTTATGTAATTAATACATGTTCAGTTACGGAGCATGCAGATAAAAAATGCAGACAAGCAATTCATAAAATACAAAATAAAAATCCTGAAGCATTTATTGCTGTTGTAGGTTGTTATGCCCAACTTAAACCAGAAGAAATAGCGAAGAATTTAGGGGTAGATCTTGTTTTAGGAACACAAGAAAAGTTTAATATCATTGAGCATCTTAATGATATTTCTAAAAAAGAAAATGCGGAAATCTATTCTTGTGAAATTGACAAAGTAGAATCATTTGATTCGTCTCATTCGGAAGCAGATCGAACACGTTCGTTTTTAAAGGTACAGGATGGATGCGATTATGCATGTTCGTATTGCACAATCCCATTGGCACGAGGCAAAAGTAGAAATAAAAAGATATCCGAATTAGTTAAAGAAGCAAACAATATTGCCGAATCTGGAATAAAAGAAATTATCTTAACAGGAGTTAATATAGGAGATTTTGGGAAATCTACTAAAGAAAGTTTTTTTGATTTAATTCAAGAATTAGAAAAAGTGAATGGTATTGAACGAATTCGTATTTCATCGATTGAACCTAATTTATTAAAAGATGAGATTATCGAATTTGTAGCTAAATCAAAAAAGATATTACCACATTTTCATATTCCATTGCAATCGGGATGTAATAAGATTTTAGCAAAAATGCAACGCCGATATAATCGAGAATTATTTAAATCGCGGGTTGATAGAATAAAAGAGCTTATGCCTAATTCTTTTATTGGTGTTGATGTAATTGTAGGATTTCCGGGCGAAACAGATGAGTTTTTCGAAGATACTTACCAGTTCTTGCAAGATTTAAATGCAACATTCTATCATGTATTTTCATATTCTGAACGCCCGAACACAAAGTCCGTGAATTTTGATAACAAGGTGCCCAAAAATATTATTAGCCAGCGTAGTAAAAAACTTCAAAAGCTAGCTGACGAAAAGCAAAACAACTTTTACAAAGTCAACATTGGCAATGAAGATGAAGTTCTTTTTGAAGCATACAGAAAGAAAGGGCTTATGTTTGGATTTACCAGAAATTACATAAAAGTAGAAACACCATACGACAAATCCTTGATTGGAAAGATAAAAAAAGTACAACTAGTATCAGTTTCCGAATCGGGCAATTTAAATGTTAAAATGCGTTAAAACATAATTTCGCTTATCGATAAACATTTTAACGTTTAGTATATTTGGGCAATAATATATGAATATGAACCTCGAAAAAATCTGTTTACAAGTCGTTGATCTTACTCAAGAAGTCGGCCAATTTATTCTATCTGAGAAGAATAATATTAAACAACTTAATGTTGAAGTAAAAGGTTTGCACGATTTTGTAACTTATGTAGATAAAACATCAGAGCAAAGAATCGTTAATAAATTATCGGAGATACTTCCAGAAGCAGGCTTTATTGCTGAAGAAGGAACCTCGACAAAAAAAGGAGACCAGTATAACTGGATTATCGATCCGCTTGATGGAACAACAAATTTTATTCATGGAATTACACCGTTTGCCATTAGCATTGCATTAATGGAAAATGATAAAATAATTCTAGGAGTTGTTCATGAGTTAGGTCTAAATGAATGTTTTTATGCCTGGAAAGATAGTCCTGCATTTTTGAATGGTAGAATTATTCATGTTTCAACGGAAGAAAGTGTAAACGAAAGTTTAATTGCTACTGGTTTCCCATATTACGATTACGAAAGATTAAAGCCTTTTTTGGAAACCATGGAATATTTTATGAAGAACTCGCGTGGAGTTCGACGCTTAGGTTCGGCTGCCACTGATTTAGCTTATGTAGCTTGTGGTCGTTTTGAAGCCTTTTATGAATATAGCTTAAGTCCTTGGGATGTTGCTGCAGGTGCATTCATTGTTCAGCAGGCAGGAGGAAAAGTTTCCAACTTTATTGGAGAAAATAATTATATATTTGGTAAAGAGATTATAGCCTCAAACAAAAACGTATTTAAAGATTTTTTAAATACAATAAATAGCATAATGAATAATTAATAAGACCATGAAAAAGGCTGGTATATATATATTTAAAGCGTTTAGTTGGTTACTTAGCATAGCTCCAAGATTTATCTTATATGGACTTGCTGATTTTACATACATTATACTTTATTATGTTTTAGCCTACCGTAAAAATGTAGTAAACAATAATTTAAAGAACTCATTTCCTGAAAAATCTGAAAAGGAAATTAAAACAATACAGAAAAAGTTCTTTCATCATTTAAGCGATATTTTTGTTGAAAATATTGCCCTTATTAAGATGAAACCTGAACGAATGCGTAAGATGGTTGAATTTGAGAATCCAGAAGTTATTACAGAACTATATGATAAAGGGCGAAGTATTGTAGGTATTACAGGACATTATGGCAATTGGGAAATATTTATTACGCTACCATTCTTTACTAAACATCAAACCTTGTCTGTATACAAACCTTTAAACAGTAAGTTTTTTGATAGAGAATTTTACCGAATGAGAGCCAAATTAGGTGAAATACCTGTAACCATGAAAGATGCGTACAGAACAGTGCTAAGATATAGAAATGATAATATCTTAACAATTCTTGGACTCATTGCTGATCAGCGTCCTCCAAAAATTAGTAGTAATTATTGGACAACTTTTTTAAATCAGGAAACTCCTGTTTTCATGGGACCCGAAAAAATTGCAATGAAGCTAGATGCGGCAGTAATTTACACGCATGTAGATAAAATTAAAAGAGGTAAGTATTTACTAAAAGCAACGCTCTTATTTGATCACGCTGCTGAATGTAAAGAGTTTGAAATTACTGAAACTCATTTAAGAGTATTAGAAAACTATATTAAAGAAAAACCTGAATATTGGTTATGGTCTCACAAGAGATGGAAACATAAACGTGAACCAGAAACTCCTCTTCATTAAAACTTTTCTGATGTTAAAAACAGCTGTCGTAATATTAAACTGGAATGGGAAGAAATATCTGGAGCAATTTTTACCAATACTTATAGGACATACCAAAGCTCCCAATACAGAAATTATTATTGCCGACAATCATTCTAAAGATGATTCTTTGGATTTTTTAAGTAAGAATTACCCTGATATCAGGCAATTAAATTTCGATCAAAATTATGGTTTCACAGGAGGATATAATAAAGCTTTAGATCAAATAGAAGCAGAATATTTTGTTCTGTTAAATAGTGATATCGAAGTTTCTGAAAATTGGTTAGAACCATTGATCAGATTAATGGACAATGATTCCAAAGTTGCTGCTTGTCAACCCAAAATATTATCTTTTCATCAAAAAGATCATTTTGAATATGCTGGTGCAGCAGGCGGATTTATAGATAAATATGGTTATCCGTTTTGTCGTGGTCGTATTTTAGACACTGTTGAAAAAGATCATAATCAGTATAATGATATTAAAGAAGTTTTTTGGGCAACCGGTGCTTGTATGGTAGTTCGTGCTGAACTATATCAACAAATCGGAGGTCTTGATAATGATTTTTTTGCCCACATGGAAGAAATTGATTTATGTTGGCGTATGAAAGATTTAGGATATAAGATCGTTTATAATCCTAACTCATCTGTTTATCATGTTGGTGGCGGAACATTACCTTATAATAGTCCTTTCAAGCTTTATCTTAACTTTAGAAATAACTTATTTTTATTATATAAAAATCTTCCTAAAAAGAAATTATTCCCTATCCTGTTCTCTAGAATGATTCTCGATGGAATGTCTGCCTTCATATTTTTAGCTAAACTCTCTTTTAAAAGTTTTTATGCAGTTTTAAAGGCTCATATTCATTTTTATAAATCAATTAAGAAACTTAAACCCAAAAGAAAAGAACTACTTCAAAACAAAGTAATTCCTCATCATAATGAGATGTATAATAAAAGTATTGTTATTGATTATTTCTTAAGAAAGAAACATCTTTTTAACCATTTAAAGTTTTAAATTGATAACATATTCTGGAGATTTTTGAATCGCTCATTATAATCTTCCATTGATCTTTTGATTATTTCATGTGCTTCTTCAATTCCAAAAGTATGCGTTATTTCTGTATTTGCTTTATTACCTGGTAGATCTTTATAGGTTAAGAAATAATGCTTCAACCTGTCGAGAATTACATTAGGGCAATCGTTAATGTTTTTATACTTACCATACACTGCATCATTATTTAATACAGCAATGATTTTATCATCCGATTCGTTTCCATCAATCATTCGAAAACCACCTATAGGTCTTGAACGAACTAATATATCGCCATGTGTAATATCTTTTTCCGTAAGAATACAAATATCAATTGGATCATTGTCACCCTCAATGCCTTCCCTTCCTGTTTTTTCTTCACAATATTTCCCTACTCGCTCTCCACTCAATGTTTGAGGTATAAAACCATACAAAGCAGGAACCACATTCGAGTATTTTTGAGGTCGGTCTAAACGCAAATAACCACTTACCTTATCCACTTCGTACTTAACCGTATCTGTTGGAACCATTTCTATATAACTTATAAGTAAATCGGGTGCTTCATTTCCAATATCCACGCCATGCCAGGGATGCGATTTATATCTTAATCCCATTAATTTTCCGACAATTGGATCCATTATTTTATTTCCCATAACTAGTCTTTATAAATATTCAACAATTTTTTCAAGCTGAATTCCTCTTGAACCTTTTATTAAAACATTCGAATCATTGATATTGTTCTTTTCTATCCATCTTATTAATTCTTCACTTGATTTAAAGCAAGAGAACTCTGTATGATCATTAATTGAACAATAAATATCACCAACAAGAATAACTTGTTTAAACGCACAGCTCTTTAATAAATGAATAATCTTATTATGCTCTATTTCTGAATCATTGCCTAGCTCTAACATATCACCCAGAACAACACAAGCGTTTTTTAATTTTAAAGAATTAAAATTATGAATTGAAGCTTCAACACTGGTTGGATTTGCATTATAAGCATCTAAAAACAACTTATTTCTTTTCGTCTCTAAAAACTGTGATCGATTATTTTTAGGAGTATATGATTCAATAGCTTTGATAATTTGTGATGCTGGTACTTTAAAATAATTACCTATTGCTGCTGCCGCAATTACATTTTCAAAATTATAAGTTCCAATAAGTTTTGTATTTAATCTAAATTCCTCTTCTTTAATTTTAATCCATAGAGATAAGAACATTCCTGAATCAATAACTTCTCCTGAAATCATTGACATCTTACCTCCATAGAATTCTACATCCAACTCTTTTTCTTTAACTATATTCTTTAAAATATTGTTATTCTCATTACAAAACACTCTCCCATTACTCTGCTTTATATAATCATAGAGTTCAGACTTTGTTTTTATGATATTTTCAAAAGATCCAAAACCTTCTAAATGAGCTTTCCCAATATTTGTTATGATTCCATAATCTGGTTCAGTAATACTACACAACTCTTTTATCTCATTCATGTGATTTGCTCCCATTTCCACTACTCCAAGCTCAATATCTGTATTCATTGATAACAAAGTTAATGGAACACCAATATGGTTATTTAAATTCCCTCTGGTATAATGAATTTTGTATTTGCTATCTAATACATTAGCAATTAATTCTTTTGTTGTGGTTTTACCATTCGTTCCTGTAACCGCAATTATTGGGATATCTAACTGTTTACGATGATAATTTGCTAATCTCTGCAACGATTCTAAAACATCATCAACTAAGATAAATCTATTATCCATTGCATAATTTGGATTGTCAACAATAGCCAAAGAACATCCATTTTTTATTGCCGTTTCCGCATACTGGTTTCCATCAAAATGATCACCTTTTAATGCAAAAAATATAGAACCTTTTTCTGCATTTCTGCTATCTGTAGTAATCTTTGAATTTTCTATAAAAAGCTGATATAATTGCTTAATTTCCATTTTTAGTACAAATAAAAAAACCTCATAATAATTAATGAGGTTTTTAATTTATTTTAGATTTATGTTTTATTTTCCACTTGGACTACCTACGCTAATCATGGCACATCTAAATCCAAGATCATCGCGTGCTTCATCCTGATCTAAGAATCTTCGAGTAGCTGGATTTAACCAGAATGCTCTATCTTTCCATGATCCTCCTTTGTATACTCTAACTTTATCAGTAACTAAAGATACAACATCATTACTCTCAATATCCTGAACATACATTCCTGAAGTTGCGCCTTCACCTCTTGATGCATCCTGACTTTCATAATCAATTCTTGACATCAAATCACCATCTCTGTAGTTGATATAATCAGATTTTTGATAGTTTGTTCTACCTGCAGCTTCTTCGTCTGTAATTGGTCTTGTTTTTAATCTTCCTAAACTATCTTTAGCTGCTATACTTCCATCTTCATTTCTTACTAAAGTTTCAAATACGTTACCACGGAAAGGACGGAAATCATTAACGTCTTCGTAAGAAAGAGGTCTGTAAACATCTAATACCCACTCATTAACATTACCTGCCATACAGTATAATCCAAAATCATTTGGCCAGTAAGATGTTACAGGAACAGTGATAGCACCATTATCATTCAAATCCCCAGCCATACCCATCATATCACCACGTCCACGCTTGAAGTTAGCCATCATAATACCACGATCTTTAGGATCTGAATTTCTAACATTATGACCATCCCAAGGATATAATCTTCTTTCGTATAATCTTTCATCATAAGTATTACCAAGTAAAGCCACAGCAGCATATTCCCATTCTGCTTCAGTTGGAAGGCGATATTTTGGAAGCAATATTCCATCTTCCATACTAACTCTTCTACTCTCTTTATTAGGATCTAATGAAGGTAAATTTTCTACAACTAAACCTTCGTATTGTCCTGCAAGGTAAGCACCGGTATTGAAATTTTCTCTACCTATTTGGTTTGGATCCATATCCAGAATACCTTCCTGTATCAACCGCATTTCATTCACACGGTCAGTTCTCCAAACACAATAATCATTAGCTTGTAACCAATCCACACCTACCACTGGATATTCATTATAAGATGGGTGTCTAAAATAATAATCAACATAAGGTTCGTTATAAGCAAGAGGACTTCTCCATACTAATGTATCAGGTAAGGCATTTCTGTACACTTCCGGATAATCAACAAATACTCTACGAATCCAATGCAAATATTCTCTATAATCAACATTTCTAACTTCTGTTTGATCCATATAGAAAGAAGCAAGAGTAACTCTACGTGGAACATTGTTCCAATCATAAGTAACGTCCTGTTCTGTTTGTCCCATGGTATATGTACCGCCTTCAATGAGAACTAATCCTGGTCCTGGTTCCTCAATATAATTTGTTTTAACTTCAAATCCTCCATTGTCAGGATTATTATATTCCCAGCCTGTGGTAGTAGATTCATTGCCACTTTGAGTTTGAGCTGCTGGAGCACCACCTCCACCAAATAAACTACAACCGGTTACAATTAGTAAACTAATAAATACTAATGGGAAAATGTTCAACTTTACATTCATAGTAATGCTATTTTTTATTTCAAATATAGTAAAATTTCTATTCTACAAACAAGATTCAACACAAATATAACTAAATTTTAGGACATTTTATTGCCTTAATTTTTTTTCTCTTGCTTTTATACATGAATTTATACAAAAAGGTTACTTCATGTCCTCCTAAAATTACACTCCCAATATCACCTAAATAAAATGGGATATCATAACTATAAGCTAATGTGAAGTAATCACTTATATATCCTAACATAAGCACTGTCCCGGTAAAATTAAAATCTAAATTTGTTTTAAGCCATATTCCTGATGTAAAATAATTTTTATTTAAATATACTCCTAAGTTTAATTTTGTAGATGATCCCTGCATTTGAAAAATCAGATTTGGAGATAATGTCATGTGAACCCTTTCCAAGCTATTGTAAAAGGGTATTTCCATACCACCATGTACTGTATATTTTCTTTCAATCGGCCCTGGATTATCACTACCTAATGATATTTGAGGTTTGGTAAGGTGATCTACAGAAATTCCTGCATAATAATTTTCAAACCAGGTAAGCATCCCAAAAGAGAAATCAAAGTACATTGATTTCTGATATACTCCACTTTCAATCCCCGAATTTGATATTCCTGTCGAAGGATCGATCATATCGGGATAAACAAGATCTTTCCCATTTAATGTTTTAATATTATATCCTAAGCGAAAACCAGCGGCAACAGCCCACCTTTTTCTTATTTGTGCATGGTATGAATATACTAAATTAAGCCCCAAATCATTAATCATCCCCTGGGCCTGCCTGTCATTTAAAACCTGAAACCCTACTCCTCCACTCAATATATCATAATACTTATCAACAGAAGCACTATAAGTGCTATAATCACCAAATGAATTTGGCATTAATGTTCGATAATTTAAAGAAACTCTGGCAAATTCATCGGAACCGGCAAAGGCTGGATTTAGATATAAAGGATTTGCATAATACTGTGAAAACTCAGCATCCTGGGCAAAAACTTGCTTAAGCAAAAGCATAAAAAATATGACTAAAACCCTTTTCATTAAAGAGACTAATAATTCTGACAATAATAATTTAATTATTGGCGTTTTAATGATTGTAATTTAAAATAACGAATTTCGAATTTCATTATTACTTATTATAAAGTTTTGTTTCTTTGTATAAAATTATCAAAGCTAATGAAAAAAACACTCATTTTTAATCTATTATTTTTCATCATCTTTTGCACATTTGGTCAGGAAAAAATATATCATCGAACAATACATTGGGAGTCTCCAAAATCAATCTCATATTATTATCAAGTTAATCAGAAAAACATTAATAAAACGGAGTTTCTATCTTTTGATAATGCTCAGTATTATGATCTTGAAACTTATTTCCCTTATTATTTTGAGCTAATAAAAGTAAAGTCCCTTAATACAAATATTAAAATTAGCAATATTAAATCTGAATATCTTACAGATCAAGAAAAAGAAGCTTTAAGATTTAAAAGTAGGATACCGGAAACTGTACATTACGAAACCAGAATAAATTATGCAAGAAAGGAATCATACTTGCAAATAAGCTTGTTGCCTTTTATAAATGAAAGAGGACAAATAAAAAAGATTATTTCTTTTGATATTGAAATTAGCTCAGATAAACAGCAACGAAGTCATAAAGAATCTTTTAAAAAACTTGCATCGGAATCAGTATTAAGGAATGGGAACTGGGTAAAGGTTCCTATAGCTAACGATGGCATTTATAGTTTCTCGTATTCTGAATTAATTGATATGGGGTTTTCTAATCCTGCCAGTTTAAAAATCTTTGGGAATTCAGATAAAATATTACCCATCTCAAACATGGAACCTTGTCAGGATGATTTATTACAAAATGATATTTATTTTGAAAAAGGTAGCGATGGAATTTTTAATGATGGTGATTATGTTTTATTTTATGCAAAAGGACCACGCCAGTGGTACTATGATACTACAGAGAACTTTTATAATTTATCAACCCATGTTTATTCAGATTATAACTACCTGTTTTTAACAACAGATGTTGGTTCATTGGGGACTATTGGTAATGGAGCAATTCCTTCTTCAAGTGCGGAAGAATCATTAAATTATTATACCGATCATCTTCATTATGAAAAAGACTTAGATAATCTGCTTGAATCAGGTCAATTATGGTTAGGTGAAAATTTTGATATTACAACTTCTTATGCCTTTAATTTCGAAATTAACAACTTAATTAAAACAGAACCAATTTCAATAGAAACTGCACTTGCAGCAAGATCTTCATCAAGTACATCTTTCAATATAAAAAATGGAACTCAAGCTATTTCAACTGTAGAAATAGCAGCTGTGAATATGAGTTCTTATACATCAACATATGCCTTAAAAAAAATTGACAAAGGAAATTTCTCAAGCAATGCTGATGATTTTACAATCAATATTGATTACATCAAATCATCATCTTCATCAGAAGGTTGGTTAGATTACATTACGCTAAATGCAAAGCGCCAACTTTATTTAAATACGGATCAATTAATTTTTAATTATTATAACCAAGAAAATGATACAAAGATTGTTGAATTTACAATTCAGAATACGACATCTTCAACCAAAGTCTGGAATGTAACAAATCCTACTCAACCAAAGAATCTAACTTTTACGAATAATACAGGTTCATCGGTCACCATTAAAGCAGAGGCAGTACCTGGTTTAAATGAGTTTATTGCTTTTAATCCAACAAACTTTTTATCTGTAAGCAATTACGAAAATGTAGAAAATCAAAACTTACATGGAATCAATCATCAAGATATGATTATCGTCAGTCATCCTGATTTTATTTCACAAGCCGAAGAAATTAAGCAAATTCATGAACAAAAAGATAATTTATCGGTATCCATTGTTACTCCGGAACAAATCTTTAATGAATTCTCCTCTGGAACACCAGATGCAAGTGCGATACGGAATTTTGTAAAAATGATCTACAACAGACCTTCTTCAACCGACACTTTAAAATATTTATTATTCATTGGAGATGGGTCATATGATCATAAATCTATAACAGCAAATAATATTAATTATATTCTTACATACCAATCAGCAAATTCTTTAAACCCAACTAGTTCGTTTGTTACCGATGATTTCTTTGGTTTATTAGATGATACTGACAATGTAGAAGCCAGCAATTCAGGCTTAGTAGATATTGGCATTGGAAGACTTCCTGTAAAATCAATAACCGAAGCACAGCAAATGGTTGATAAGATAAAATCGTATTTAAATGTTGAAAATAAAGGCGATTGGCAAAATTCAATCTGTTTTGTTGGAGACGATGAAGATAATAATATTCATATGCGCGATGCAGACCGGCTTGCAACTTTTGTTGATACAACATACCCATACTTTTTAATTAATAAACTTTATTTAGATGCTTTTCCTCAACAATCTTCTGCTGTAAATGAAAGTTATCCCGAAGTAAATCGTTTAGTTAACGATGAAATTAACAATGGTGTTTTAATCTTTAACTATACTGGTCATGGAGGAGAAACAGGCTTAGCTCATGAGCGTATTTTATCGAACGACGATATTAATTCATGGGTTAACATGAATAAATTAGCAATATTTATGACTGCAACCTGTGAGTTTAGCCGTTTTGATAATCACCAGTACACATCGGCTGGAGAACTGGTTTTACTTAATCCAAAAGGTGGTGGGATTGCATTATTTTCTACAACAAGATTAGTATATTCTAGTCCCAATTATACGCTAAACAGAAACTTCTATGATTATGTTTTTGAGAAAGATTACAAAGGAAATAATCGATCATTTGGAGATGTAATTCGTTTAGCTAAAAATGCCTCCGGAACAGAAAATAATAAACGGAATTTTACCCTTTTAGGCGATCCTGCATTAAAAGTCCCCATTGCAGAATATCGAATTATTACAGATTCTATTAATTATAATAGTGTTCATAGCGTGATTGATACTTTAAAAGCCTTATCAAAAGTTACTATACATGGACATATTGAAAATACTTCTGGGGCATTAAGTACATCCTATAATGGTATTGTTTACCCAACGGTCCTTGATAAAAAACTTAATATAACAACTTTAGGAAACGATGGAGATACTCCAATGAACTTTGAGATTCAAAACAATAAGCTTTATGCAGGAAAAGCAAGTGTTATTAACGGAAACTTTAAATACAGTTTTGTCGTTCCAAAAGATATTTCATACAATTTTGATAATGGAAAAATTAGCTATTATTCACTTAGCTCAAGTCATGATGCCAAAGGATATTTTACAGATTTTATCATAGGAGGATCCAACAATAATGCTGTTGCAGATAACATAGGACCATCCATCCAATTATATATGAATGATGAAAATTTTGTAAGTGGAGGTGTAACTGATGAAAATCCCAAATTATTTGCAATACTAGTTGATAGTAGTGGAATAAATACTGTAGGAAGTGGTATTGGACATGATATAACAGCTACACTTGATAATAATACCAATAATCTAATTGTCTTAAATGATTATTATGAATCTGATATCAATGATTATCAGAAAGGAAAGATTGAATATCTATTTTCAGAAATTGAAGAGGGTGAACATAATCTTAAAGTAAAAGTTTGGGATGTTTACAATAACTCATCAGAACAAAATCTGGAATTTTTAGTTGCTGAATCCGAAAATCTGGCAATAAAAAATCTGTTCAATTATCCTAATCCGTTTACAGAGCAAACAGCTTTTTATTTCGACCACAACAGGCCTAACGAAGATTTAGAAGTTTTAATCCAGATTTTTACCATTTCTGGAAAATTAGTAAAAACAATAAGTACTATAATAAATTCAAATGCTTTTCGTTCTGAACCTATAAATTGGGATGGTCTTGATGATTTTGGTGATCACATAGGACGTGGTGTTTATATTTATCAAATGAAGGTTAGAACAATTGATGGTGAAACAGTTAAGAAAACGGAAAAACTCGTGATACTTAAATAATCTTATTGTTAATTAGCAAATAATTCTATATTTGCAACTCTTATTTATTAGTGAACTATGATGAAAAAAATTTGTGCGTTAGGAATACTTTTAGCTTTATCTGCTGTAAATATCTTTGCTCAAGATGTTATAGATAAACAAGATTTGGTTGGTTCAAATAATCCTTTAGAATATTCAGCTTCCTTTTTAACCATTGCTCCAGACTCAAGAGCAGGTGCTATGGGTGATTTAGGTGCTGCAACATCACCAGATTATAATTCTATGCGATGGAATCCAGCTAAATATGCATTTATAGAAAGTGATATGGGAATGGCAGTATCGTATACTCCATGGTTGCGTAATTTAGTAAATGATATTAATTTAGGATACTTATCTTTTTATAAAAAAATCGATAAAAAACAAACAGTAGCAGCTACATTATTGTTTTTTGACTTAGGTGATATTCAATTTACCAATGAGTCGGGGCAGTACGATGGCCAACACTCTCCATATGAAATGTCTATTGATGTTGCTTATTCAAGATCTTTTTCTGAAAAAATTTCAGGAGCTATCGCATTTAGATATATCCGTTCAGACATAACAGGTGGAGCAACCGTTGGAGGAACAGAAACAAAAGCTGGAAATGCTGTTGCTGCAGATGTTTCTATGTATTATGTTAATGATGACTCAAAAAATTACATATACTCGTTTGGAGTTAACATATCTAATATAGGATCAAAAATCTCATATACCGATGTTCAGAAAGATTTTCTTCCTACAAACTTAAAGTTAGGAACAGCACATCGATTTAATATCGATGATTATAACTCTATTACATTAGCTTTAGATTTAAATAAATTATTAGTTCCAACTCCACCGGCAACTATAGATAGTACTTTATTTGGATACGATCCTGATGTATCTGTTCCTGAAGGTATGATCCAATCATTTTATGATGCACCTGGGGGGTGGGAAGAAGAATTACATGAGCTAAAATATTCTATCGGAATGGAATATTGGTATGCCAACCAGTTTGCTGTTCGAGGAGGATATTTTCATGAACACGAAACAAAAGGTAATAGAAAATATTTTACCGTAGGAGCTGGTATTAAACTTAATGTTTTTACCATTGATTTCTCTTACTTAATACCGGTTAAACAAAACAATCCTTTAGCGAATACCATGCGTTTTACCTTGGGATTAGACTTTCAAGCCTTTAGGCTACAGCAAAAACAAAATGAAGGATAAATGAATATAAGAATTGGTTACGGATATGATGTTCACCAGTTAGCAGAAGGTAAAGATTTATACCTTGGCGGGATAAAAATTCCACATACCAAAGGATGCATTGCACATTCAGATGGTGATGTGTTAATCCACGCCATATGCGATGCTCTTTTAGGAGCTGCTGCGATGCGCGACATTGGATATCATTTCCCGGATACCTCTTCTGAATTTAAAAATATAGATAGTAAAATACTATTACAAAAAACAATGAATATCCTTTCTAAAGAAGGATATTCATTGGTAAATATCGATTCAACTATTTGTTTGCAGCAACCTAAAATTAAGAACTATATTCCAGAAATGGTTAAAATCCTGGCCTCTTTGCTACAAACCAGTCAAAATAATGTTTCGGTTAAAGCAACGACAACAGAAAAATTAGGTTTTGTAGGTAAAGAAGAAGGTATTTCAGCACATGCTGTTGTATTAATTGAAAAACTTACATAGTCACCTCTTTTATTCTTGCCGAATTTTTGTTATATTTCAGAAAGATTTTATTGTTGCTCTTCAATAAATAATCAACAATAAATCAATAAATTGGTTTTTCACTTTTTAAAATTTTAAACATGAAAAAGACGCTGGTTTTAGGAGCAAGCCCGAATCCAATAAGGTTTTCACATAAAGCAGTTAAAAGTCTGGTTCGCCATGGTCATGAAGTTGTTCCTATTGGAAATCGTGAAGGTGATATCATGTGGCAAAAAATTATTGTAGGCAAACCAAAACTTAATGGTGTTGACACTATTACCTTATACCTTAATCCGGAGAATCAAAAAGAATACTACGACTATATTCTTCAACTCAACCCCAAACGTATCATTTTTAATCCCGGATCAGAAAATCAGGAGCTAATAGAGCTTGCTATGAAAAATAAAATTGAAGTTTCCATAGCTTGCACTTTAATTATGCTGAATTCAAATAAATACTAATGATAAATTCAATTACTTCCATTGAAGAATTTAACAGTACTATTAAGACCAATGCTGGAGCATTAGTTTATTTTTCGCATGACAAATGCAATGTGTGCAAGGTATTAAAACCTAAAATAAAACAATTGCTACAGGATAATTTTCCTCAAATAAAAATGTTTTATGCTGACACAGTAATATATCCTGAAATTGCTGCACAAAATTCAATTTTTACAGTACCTACCATTTTAATCTTCTTTGATGGAAAAGAATTTTTAAGAAAAAGTAGAAACATTGGTATAGAAGAACTTAGAAAAGAAATTAACCGCCCGTATAATCTAATGTTCGATTAAAATTTCAGTTAATTTAACATAAGGTTAATTAATAATTTGTAACTTACATCCTAATATCTTTATAAAACAGTAGGTAATGAAACTAAATATTAAAAAGATATTTAGCGATTCCACAAAAAATAGTAGCCAGATAATTCATGAAAATAGTTGGTTAAGTAATTTCCTTAACGAATTAGGAGGTTTAACTCAATTCACAGTTCAATTTTTTAAAGAATTATTTAAACCTCCATATGAACATAAGGAATTTCTGCGTCAAGCCTATAAAATTGGCTTAAACACACTCCCTTTAATTGGAATAACAGCTTTTATCATGGGTTTAGTGCTAACTCTTCAGTCGAAACCTGTAATGGAAGAATTTGGAGCTGAATCTTGGTTGCCGGGAATGGTTTCTGTATCCATTGTTCGTGAAATAGGACCAGTTATTACAGCCCTGATATGCGCAGGAAAAATTGGCTCCGGAATTGGTGCTGAATTAGGATCTATGCGAGTAACAGAACAAATTGATGCCATGGAAGTTTCAGGTACAAATCCTATGAATTACCTCGTTGTTACCCGTGTGCTTGCAACCACATTTATGATTCCTATCCTGGTTTTTTATGCCGATGCTGTTTCTTTTTATGGATCATACTTAGCAGTTAATCTTCATGATTTTATTTCCTTGCCGCTATTTATGAATCTGGCATTCGACCCTCTACATTTTTATGATTTAGTTCCGGCAACCATCAAAACATTCTTTTTTGGTTTTGCAATCGGAATTATCGGATGTTACAAAGGATACTATTCCGCAAATGGAACTGAAGGTGTTGGTAAAGCAGCCAATTCAGCGGTAGTAATTTCATCTTTGGTGATTTTTATTATGGATTTAATTGCTGTACAATTAGCAGATCTTTTTAATGTTTTTATAAGATAAATGAACAAAAACAACAATATATTAACTCACGAAAATGTAATTGAGATCGAACATCTCAAAAAATCTTTTAACGGACTAAAGGTCTTAGAAGATATTAGCATGACCGTTAAAAGAAGTGAGAACGTTGTTGTACTTGGGAAATCAGGGATAGGAAAATCTGTTCTTATAAAATGCATTGTTGGCTTAATCCAACCTGATGCAGGTTCATTAAAAGTGTTTGGCCAGGAAGTTTCAAAAATGAACCCTAAAGAATTAAACAAATTAAGAACAAAAGTAGGTTTCATTTTCCAGGGAAATGCTCTTTACGACTCTATGACCGTTCGTGAAAACCTTGAGTTTCCATTAAGAAGAAATAAAATATTAAAAGATTCTCATGAAATTGAAGGTTTAATTGTTGAAGCATTAGAAGATGTTAGGTTACTGGAAGCTATTGATAAAATGCCTTCAGAACTTTCGGGAGGTATGAAAAAAAGAATTGGTCTGGCCAGAACTTTGATCCTTAAACCTGAAATAATTCTTTATGATGAGCCAACAACCGGGTTAGACCCTTTAACATCACGAGAAATAAGTCATCTAATTTTAGATATACAAACTAAATTTAAAGCATCATCCATCGTTATTACACACGATTTAAATTGTGCCAAAATAACTTCTAATCGGATGCTTATATTACAAAACGGAATATTCTTAGCTAAAGGAACATTTGATGAACTAAAAAATTCTGAAGATGAATGGGTTCGATCCTATTTTCGAATTGAGTAAATTATACGATTATGAGAAACACACGAAAAATTAATATTCGTTTAGGATTCTTCGTTGGAATCGGTTTAATTATATTTATTCTGGGCATATATTATATTGGTAGCCAAGGAAGTATGTTTAGTAAAAAAATTACGGTAAGTGGCATTTTTTCTGATATCAGTGGTGTTAAAATTGGAAATGATGTCAGGTTCTCAGGAATAAATATCGGGACTGTTGCTGATGTTGAAATCATTAATGACTCATTGGTCCAAATAGACTTCTCAATTGAAGAAGATGTAAGGCAATTTATTCGTAAAGATTCTAAAATTGAAATTGTTCCTGAAGGACTTATGGGAATTAAAGTTGTTAATATTTATACAGGAAGCACCAATACTGAAATTGTCGAAGATGGTGATTTCTTAGAAACCATTGAAGCCGTTCAAATTGATAAAATCCTACGCCAATTAAATGCATCGAGTGCAAATACAACAATTATTACAAGAAATGTAGCCGAGATAACTGAAAAAATTAATAGAGGAGAAGGTGCATTTGGAAAAATTTTCGCTGATGAATCATTGGCAAGTAACCTAAGTAAAATCGCTGATCAAACATCAGAGTTAACAGCAAATTTTGCTGAAATAACAGATAAGATTTCTAAAAAAGAAGGAACCATTGGAATGTTGCTCTCCGATACTGCTTTTGCCAATAAAATATTTAAAGCAGGAGAAAACCTGGAAATATCGACACAAAACCTGGCTAACATTACAGCACAAGTAAATGAAGGGAAAGGAGTATTAGGTGAAATATTTGTGGATACTGCATTTACTTCTGGTTTAAGTCGTGCTGGTAAAAACCTTGATTATACTACCGAAAAAACAAAAGTACTGTCTGATAATTTAGTTAAAATTACCAATGAAATTAGTGATGGACAAGGTCTAATTAAACGATTAATATATGATACTGCATTTGCTGACAGTGTAGAAGTTGCAGTTTATAATATCAACAAAGGAGCTAAAGAAGTTGATGAAGCAGCTAAGGTTGTAAAACGAAATTGGCTTATTAGATTATTCTCAAAAAAGGAAAAGAAATAAAAAAAGCCCTGAAACTTAATTCAGAGCTTCACTTTATTCTGTCATTCCGGCCTCCCGAAACGGGAGAGCCGGAATCTATTTTTTATCGAGATTCCTGCATACGCAGGAATGACAGCACAATATCATTTAAAATAACTTATCGATTAACTTATCGTCAGCGATATTAGGAACTGTAACTTTTAAATCAGGAGTTCGTTCCATTTCGCGTTTTATTGCGAACAATGCACCATCATTTCTAGCCCAGCTTCTTCGTGCAATGCCGTTGTTTACATCCCAATGTAACATCATGCGTAATCTACAATCAGCATCTTCACTTCCGTCTAATACCATTCCAAAACCACCGTTCATCACTTCACCCCATCCTACTCCACCACCATTGTGGATAGATACCCAGGTAGCTCCTCTGAATGAATCACCGATTACATTATGAATAGCCATATCAGCAGTAAATTGAGATCCATCGTAAATATTTGAAGTCTCACGGAATGGAGAATCAGTACCAGATACATCGTGATGATCACGACCTAAAACTACTGGAGCAGATAATCTACCATCTTTAACCGCTTTATTAAATTCAGCAGCAATTTTTGTTCTTCCTTCACAATCAGCATATAAAATACGAGCTTGTGAACCTACTACCAATTTATTCTTTTTAGCTTCACTTATCCATCGGATATTATCTTTCATTTGCTGAGAAATTTCAGCAGGTGAGTTCGCTGCAATTTCTTCTAATACATCCATAGCAATTTGATCTGTCAAGTCAAGATCTTCCGGTTTGGATGATGTACAAACCCAACGGAACGGTCCAAAACCAAAATCAAAACACATAGGTCCCATAATATCCTGAACATATGATGGATATTTAAAAGTACCATCATTTTTCATAACATCGGCACCTGCCCTGCTCGATTCTAATAAGAAAGCATTTCCGTAATCGAAGAAATACATTCCTTTTGCAGATAATTTATTGATAGCAGCAATTTGTCTGCGTAATGATTCCTGAACATATTTCTTAAAATCATCAGGATTTTCTGACATCATTTTATTGGACTCTTCATAAGTTAATCCTGCAGGATAATATCCTCCTGCCCAAGGATTATGCAATGATGTTTGATCTGATCCTAAATGAATAAATACATCACGTTCAACAACTCTTTCCCATAAGTCAACAATATTTCCTAAATATGCTATTGAATGAGCTTCTTTCTTTTCACTATATTCAAGTGCAGTATCAATCACTTTATCAACATCTTCAATCACTTCATCAACCCAACCTTGTTCGTGACGTTTATATGCTGCTTTTGGGTTAACTTCGGCAGTAATACTTACAACACCAGCAATATTACCAGCTTTAGGCTGAGCTCCACTCATACCTCCTAATCCTGAAGTAATGAAAATCTTACCTTCTGGTCCTTCACCTTCTTTTGCAATTTTTCTACTTGCATTCAGAACAGTAATGGTTGTTCCATGTACAATTCCCTGAGGGCCAATATACATAAATGAGCCAGCTGTCATTTGTCCATATTGGGTAACACCTAAAGCATTAAAACGTTCCCAATCGTCTGGTTTAGAATAATTCGGTATCATCATTCCATTGGTAACAACAACCCTTGGTGCATCTTTATGTGAAGGGAATACTCCCATTGGATGACCAGAATATAAAACCATGGTCTGTTCATCAGTCATTTCTGCTAAATATTTCATAGCTAATAAATACTGAGCCCAATTCTGGAAAACAGCACCATTACCACCATATGTAATTAACTCATGTGGGTGTTGAGCAACAGCATAATCCAGGTTATTACTTAACATTAACATAATAGCTTTAGCCTGTTGAGATTTCCCTGGAAAATCTTCGATTGAGCGAGCATAAATTTTATAATCAGGACGGAAACGATGCATATATATACGTCCATATTTTTCCAATTCCTCAGCAAATTCTTTTGCTAAAACTTCATGGTGTCTTGGATCAAAATAACGTAGAGCATTCTTAACTGCTAACTTTTTTTCATTTAATGTTAATATTTCTTTACGTTTTGGTGCATGATTGATTTCAGAATCATACACTTTCGGAGAAGGTAATTCCTCAGGAATTCCTTGTAAAACTACTTTTTGAAATTCTTCTCTTGTCATTATATTGAATTTTTGTTTTTTTAAATTGGATTTAATCGTTCACATTTCGACAAGCTCAGTGTGACAATAGATTTAAATAAGTTGTCATATTGAGTCTATTCAAATATTCACAACTTCTATTCTGGCAATTACGATACACTAAGGATATCTAATCCTCATTCTGTTATCAGCTAAAAAAGGGTAGTACTGTTTCCAGTTCATAATTTGTTTCTTTAAAACAATGCCAAAAATACAAATTATGAGTCTATTTAGAAAGATAAAAATCATTGTTTGGCAATTTATCATGACAGAATTTCTGAATTATTTATCTAGCATATTATTTGATGCATTGCCATATATATTTAAATTTGATAAATTATTAATCTACCTGTCGACAGACAGGTCTAAAAATCTTAAAAATGAAAAAATCTTGGATTACAATAATAGTAATTGCAGTAATTGCAATTTTTATTTATTCATCGGTAAAAGGAACATATAACAAAATGGTTACTTTGGATGAAGGTGTTAAATCGCAATGGGCTCAGGTTGAAAATGTGTATCAACGAAGAGCTGATTTAATTCCAAATCTTGTAAATACGGTTAAGGGATATGCGGCACACGAACAAGAAACATTAACAGGAGTAGTTGAAGCCAGAGCAAAAGCTACTTCTACAACTATTGATCCTTCGAACTTAAATGCAGAAAGTATTGCTGCATTCCAACAAGCACAAGGTGGATTAAGTTCTGCATTATCAAAACTAATGGTTGTTGTCGAGAGATATCCTGATTTAAAAGCTAATCAAAACTTTTTAGAGTTACAGGCTCAGCTTGAAGGTACTGAAAACAGAATTACTGTGGAAAGACAAAAATTTAATACCAGTGCTCAAGGATTTAATACATACATCAGAAAATTCCCAAAAAATATTTATGCCAATATGTTTGGATTTGATGAGAAAGCTTATTTCAAAGCTCAGGAAAATGCAGAACAGGCACCAAAAGTAGAATTCTAATTATGAAAGCATCTCAATTTTTTACACAAGAACAAAAGCAAGTTATAACTGATGCTATAAAAGAAGCCGAATTAAATACTTCGGGCGAAATTCGTGTACATATCGAATCAAGCTGTAAAGAAGATGTTTTAGACAGAGCTGCTTTTACATTCGAGAAACTTGATATGCATAAGACTGAGCTTCGAAATGGAGTTTTATTTTATTTATCCATCAACGACAAGAAATTTGCAATACTTGGTGATGCAGGAATTAATGCTGTTACTCCTGATAATTTCTGGGAAGAAATTAAAGAAACTGTCATAAATCATTTTAAAAAAAATGAATTTGATTTGGGATTAAGTACTGGGATTAAAATGGCAGGAGAAGCTTTAAAAAGTCACTTCCCTTATCAACAAGATGATGTGAACGAATTATCTGATGAAATTTCTTTTAACGATAAATAATTACAGTTATGCAAAAAAGAATCAAACATATATTACTGATAGTATTATCAGTACTTTCATTAAACACATATGCTCAGGATTTTCCTGAAAGACCTACAAACGCTGTTAATGATTATACTGGTAATTTCTTATCAAGTAATGAAATCAATGCTTTAGAAAATAAATTAAGAAATTTTACACGTAACACCTCAACAGCAGTAGTTATTGCAATTGTTGAATCCTTAGATGGATACGATCCTGCATCATATGCATTCGAATTAGGAGAACGTTGGGGTATTGGACAAAAAGGAAAAAATAATGGAATTTTAATTCTTGTTAAGCCAAAAAATCAGAATTCAAGAGGTGAAGTTTTTATTGCAACCGGATATGGTGTAGAAGGAGCTGTTCCCGATGCTATAACTAAAAGAATTGTTAACAATGAAGTTCTTCCTTATTTCAAGCAAGGAATGTATTATAAAGGACTTGATGAAGCTACAGATCGTATTATAGAATTAACCAAAGGAGAATATACAGCAGAAGAATACAGTCAAACACCTAGTGTAACTGGTTCTGCCATTACAGGTCTAATCTTTTTTCTAATTATTATCTTCTTTAGTATCATTGGAAGAGTACGTCGTGCACGCCATTATGCAGTAGGACATAATGTACCATTTTGGATTGCCATGGGCATGCTAAGTTCTAACAGGAGTCATGGAGGAAGCTTTGGTAACTTCTCATCGGGAGGTGGAAGCTTTGGCGGTTTTAGTGGCGGCGGAGGCTTTGGTGGCTTCGGCGGCGGAAGTTTCGGAGGCGGTGGAGCCGGAGGAAGCTGGTAGAATTTAGTTGCGAGTTGTGAGTTAAAAGTTCAAAGTTGAAAAAATAACACTACTTATCTGAAATAGAAATTGTAAAATAAAATTCTATCGAATTAACTTATAATTAACTAAAAGATTTTTTCTGGTCTTTCAACTCTGAAAAATCTTTACCCAAATAATATAAAAAGTATTACAAGAATAATTTTGTAATGCTTTTTTATTATTAATAATCCAAAATCAAAAAACTGATTTTTCTCCTTTTTTTTTGAGAAAATTATTCCTAATTATGCGGTTATATTTAAATAAGTAGATATTTTAATAACAAATCAATTAAATAACTAATAATCAAAGATATGTTTAATAAATTAATCGCAGCATTATTACCATACTTTCCTAAAAAGTTTGTATGGATATTCTCGAAACCTTACATTGCGGGAGAAAACATTGAAGATGCAGTAAAAGTTGCCAAAGATTTAAATTCTAAAGGTTGCATGGTAACCATGGATATCTTGGGTGAATTTATCAAGACTTTAGACGAAGCTGAAGCCAATACTCAAGAGTATATTGAATTAATCGACAGAATCGAGAAAGAAGGAATTGATGGAAACTACTCTGTAAAACCAACCATGTTTGGTTTATTAATCGATAAAGAAAAATGTTATCAATACATTCGTCAGATTGTTGCTAAGGCAGCTGAATATAACAATTTTATCCGTGTCGATATGGAAGATTCTCCATGTACAGATATGACTATTGAGCTATACAGAAAATTAAAGGCTGAATTTCCTAAGAATGTAGGATTAGTTCTTCAAGCATACATGAAACGTACACTTCAAGATCTTAAAGATTTAATGGATATTCATACTGAAGAAATTCCTTTAAATTACAGATTATGTAAAGGTATTTATGTTGAACCTGCAGAAATTGCTTACAAAAAATACGAAGAAGTTAATGAGCATTTCCTTGAAGATATTGATTTCTGTTTAAAGAATGGTGTATATCCAGGTATTGCTACTCATGATAAGCCAATTGTTGAAGGTGCTTATGAGTTATTAGAAAAATACAAAACACCAAAAGAAAAATATGAATTCCAAATGTTATATGGTGTTACTCCTAAATTACGTCAATCAATTATTGATAAAGGACATCGCATGAGAGTTTATGTTCCATATGGAAAACAATGGTTTGGATATTCAACTCGTCGATTAAAAGAAAATCCAAAAATGGCTAGTCACATTATGAAAGCTATTTTCGTAAAAGGATAAAACAGCTATTAGTCATTAGCTTTTAGATATTAGAAAAGCCTCAAATCATTTATTTTGAGGCTTTTATTTTTATTATCTTTCATTCTTAAACTAACTCAGAATGACACTTTTGTTGTCATATTACTCTTCTAATTCTTTTAAAAGTTTTTTTGCTGATAACCAAATAGGTCTGCTTGCTTTTCTCCACCATAATACCCCAATTATAAATCCAATTCCTACAGCTCCAAAAATTAATAATTCTATTAGTAAAACTGCTTTAGTCATATTCCACTTTTCAATATACTTCGGAGCCATTATTAACAAAGTAGCAGCATTAATGAACAAAATGGCAATACCAATAGTAATATAATCTTTATTAAAGAGTTTATATCTTTTAACAGCACCTTCCAAAACTGTTTTAACCGAATCGGCATAATTAACAAATTTATATTGCTTATGATATTTTCTAAAATAAATTGTGAATAATGTAAAAGCTATTACATAGCATCCTCCAGCCAATCGATCATTCAAAGTAACCTCAGAGTCTGGATTAAACAAAAATAATCCTGCATAAATAAATATGAAAACAAAAAACATAATTTGCATTCTCTTAAAGAGTTTACCAAAACGATTATCTTTCGATTGCATATCAACAATCAGTGAATCAAGGTTCATATATTGTTTATCTTTTTTCATAATTCTATTTTAAAGGTTAATTGACTGAAGAGCTTCTTTTAACTCATTTTTAATTCGATGAACTTTTACTCTTACATTAGGCTCTGTTATACCAATTACAGATGCAATTTCTTTGTGATTAACCGATTCTAATACTAATGTCATGATAATTTTATCAATAACAGACAATTGGTTAATCTGATTTTCGAGCACCTGGAACAGCTTTTCTTTTTCTTTACTTAGATTTTCATCCACATCGACAAAATTTTGCAATGCGTATTCTTTCTGATCTAAGAATATTTTTTGTCTTCTAATCTCCTTATTAGCAAATCCCATTGCCGTATTTACAGCTACCCGGTATATCCAGGTACTCAGTTGAGCATCACCCCGAAAAGAGTCTAAACTTTTCCAGATATTTATAAGCACTTCCTGGTACATATCCTTCTGATCATCTTCATTGGATGAATAATACCTGCAAATACTAGAAATACGCTGTTCGTTATCGTTGACAAGCTTTCGAAATTGTTCTTCTTTATTTGTCATTCTCTATTCTATTCGTTTCATTTCCTATTTAGTAATCAACAATCTAAATATGTTACAAATTAATCCTTAAAAATTATTTTATTAATGATTTTCTTAAAAAAACAAAGAGGCTGTCCAAAAAGTCAATGTTTGTCATCCTCAAATTAATTGGGGATCTGAATATTTGTTGAAGTTCAATCAATTAAGAGATTCCCTTTTTCAAGGGAATGACATTTTTAGGACTTTTTGGACAGCCTCTGACACCTTTTGCTATTTACTCTCTGTCATCCCCGACAACGATCGGGGATCTTTTATAAACTAATTAATAGATTCCGGATCTCCACTTCATTACGTCCGGAATGACATTGTGATTTATACTTTCTCAACCTTACAAGCGGTTAACTTAAACGCTGCAATTTTTGAAAAAGGATCCAGCTCGCTTCTCGTAAGTCTATTTACTCTTGCTTCGGCAAAATGCCAAGGCATAAATAATTCTGCTTCAGCAACCTGATCGCTTGCTCGTAATGTAGTTTCCAGTTCTCCTTGTACTGAACTAACTTTCACTTTATCGCCATCGTTAAAACCAAATTTTACCACATCGCCCGGATTCATAAGGACATAAGATTCGTTTGCAAAATCAGTTAATGATTTATTTTTTCGCGACATAGTTGATGTGTGATACTGATAAAGAATCCTACCACTATTCAAGATAAAAGGATATTCTTTAGAAGTTTTTTCTCGCTGCGGAACATAATCGACCGGGTTTAAAATACCTTTTCCATTAGGTGTATTAAACTTATCCAGGAATAAAGTACTTGTTCCCGGATGATTTTTAGTAGGACAGGGCCACTGAATTCCCTGGTGATCAATTCTATCATATGTTATACCCGCCATAATAGGTGCAGCCTGAGCTATCTCATCAAATATTTCAGAAGCATTCTTATATTTTCCTAAATCATAGCCCATTCGTTTCGCAATTTGATGAATAATCTTCCAGTCTTCGCGTGCCTCCCCTGGTGATTCAACAGCTTTTCGAACTCTTAAAACACGTCTATCACTATTAACAAATGTTCCGTCTTTTTCGGCAAAACTTGCTGCTGGAAGAATTACATCGGCATAAGGAGTTGTTTCAGTATGAAAAATGTCCTGAACAACAACAAAATCCATTTTCTTTAAAGCTTGCTCAGTATGATTCAGATCAGGATCGGTAACCATAGGATTCTCGCCCATAATATAAATTCCTTTCACTTTTTCATCATAGGCAGCATGCATAATTTCAACGGTTGTTAATCCTGGTTTTCCTGATAGTTCATTAAAATCAATATTCCATAATCGGGCAATTCGTTTTCTATTTTCATCATTGGTTATAGGAATATATCCAGGATACACAATTGGAGAACACCCAACATCTGTTGCTCCTTGCACATTATTCTGCCCTCGTGGAGGATCAATACCTGCCCTCTCCTTTCCTATCTGCCCGGTAATCATCATCATATTAATTAACGAGTACACATTATTTGTACCTGTAACCTGCTGGCTCATTCCCATACCAGTTGCAATCATTGCCGTTTCTGCTTTTGCATACATTCGAGCCGCAGCAATAATTTTTTCTTTCGGTACAGATGTTATTTCTTCGGTTTCTTCAGGTGTATATTTTTCAGTAAGCAATTTTAATTCCTCAAATGCTTCCATTCCTCTATCAACCCTCTTCTCAATAAATTTACGGTCAATTAAATCTTCTTTAATAATTACATGAATTATCCCGTTTAATAATGCAACATCAGTTCCCAAACGTGGTTGCAACCATATATCGGCATATTTTACCAAAGGAGTCCATTTAGGATCACAAACAATGAGTTTATTCCCATTTGCTTTGCCTTGTTTTACATAAGTTGCTGTTACCGGATGAGTTTCAATCATATTATTCCCAGTAACAAACAAACAACCGGTTGTAGCAAAATCTTCAATTGAGTTACTTCCTGCTCCATCGCCAATAGATTTAAGCATAGCTGTAACTGTTGAAGCATGGCATAATCGAGTACAATAATCAATGTTATTTGTTCCGAAAACTACGCGGATAAACTTTTGAAAAAGGTAATTATCTTCATTAGTACATTTTGCTGATGAATATCCAGCCAATGCATCATTCCCGTATTTCTGTTTAATCTCTCCAAATTTCTTTGCGATTAAATCTAAAGCTTCATCCCAACTTGCTTCTTCAAACTTTCCATTTTTCTTTATTAAAGGAGTTGTCAATCTTTCATTACTATTCACATAATCATACCCAAAACGACCTTTTACACATAATCGACCATCGTTTGGTAACACTCCTTCAACACCTTCGGATCGAACAATTTTTCCATTTTGAACCGATAATTCCAACTGGCATCCAACTCCACAATACGGACAAGTAGTTGTAACCTTCTTATCTAATTTATTTAACTGAATTTCATCTCGATGTGGCTTTTCAACTAAGGCACCTGTAGGACACAGCTGAACACATTCGCCACAACCATCACATTCCGACTCGTTCCACTGATCAAAACCAGCAATAATATACGATGTTATTCCTCTTTCTGAGAATGATAAAACATTTTTACCCTGTACCTCATCACATCCTTTGATACATCTGAAACACTTGATACATTTAGAGGCATCGTATGATAATACAGGAGAGCTGTCATCTATTTTATAATTTAAATCCTTATAAATATTAGGATAAGTTCTATTCTCCTCCTTATCTAAACCATAATGATTTACCAGTTCTTTTAACTCATCATGATAAGTACCATCATCATGCTCATTATGTTCTGCAAGTAAATAACCTAATGTATGTTTCCTTGCTTGCTCAATCTCTTCATCGAATGCAACAACCTCCATTCCTTCTGTAATAGAAACAGTGCATGACATTACCAATCCTCTCGTGCCTTTAATTTTTGTAACACAAAGCCTACATGCACCTGTTGGAGTTAATTTACGATGATAACATAAACCAGGAATATCAATTCCATTATCGCGAGCTACCTGTAAAAGATTTGCACCTTCCGAAGCCTTAATATTTTTACCATCAATTTTAATATTTACTGTTTTATCCATCTTTTTTTCTTTATTTAAAATTGATTTTCGAAATATTGCTTTACACTTTTTATAGGAATAATAGGCGACTGCCCTAAAGGACAAAGAGATGTTTTTGCCATATATTCAGCCTCAGTTAATAATTTTTCAAGAGCTAGTTTAGAATTTAACTTACCACTTTTAACTTCTTTCATAATTAACATTAACTGATTAGTCCCAACTCTGCATGGAACGCACTTGCCACATGATTCATGCTTGAAAAACTTAAGAATAGAATACATCATATTGAAGATAGAGCGATTTTCAGACATCACCATTATAGCTCCTGATCCCAAAACTGCTCCTTTTTCTTTTAATGTATCATATCCCACTGGAGTATCTAAAACTGTTTGATCAACAAATGTTCCTGCAGCACCTCCAAGAATAGCAGCCATAAATTTGCTATTATCTTTGATACCTCCGGCACATTCATAAATAAGATCTCTTAAAGTAACTCCTAATTCAGTCTCATAATATCCGGGTTTGTTTACATCACCACTAATTGTAAATATTTTTGTTCCTGGTGAGTTTTCTGTTCCCATGGATAAATACTCTTCAACTCCATGTTCAACAATAAATGGAATATGAGTAAATGTTTCTACATTGTTAATTAAAGTGGGCTTGCCAAATAAACCTTTTTCGGCAGGAAATGGAGGTTTAATTCTTGGATAACCACGTTTACCTTCCAGTGATTCCAAAAGAGTTAATTCCTCGCCACACAAATAAGAACCCGCTCCTAATTTAATTTCTAAATCAAGATTAAAACCCGTGTTAAGTATATTCTGGCCTAAAAAACCTTTACTATAAGCTTGCTCTATAGCTACTCTTAATTTATTAATCGAATCGGTATATTCACCTCTAATATAAATGTATCCTTTATTTGCCCTGATAATATATGCAGCAATAATAATTCCCTCAAGTAACACATGAGGATCTTGCTCCATTATAATTCTGTCTTTAAAAGTTCCAGGTTCACCTTCATCGGCATTGCAAACAATGTATTTTTGACCTGTAGCATCAAATTGAGCATCATATGTAAACTTATTTTTTAATCCAGTTGGGAATCCTGCTCCTCCTCTGCCTCGAAGTTTAGCACCAGATATTCTTTTTATAATCTCTTCAGGGTTAATATTCAATGCTTTTTTAACATTATTATATCCTCCAATCTTAAGATAATCTTCAATATCGAGAGGATTATATTTCCCTATATTTTTTAAGGCAATTCTTTTTTCTTTTATCACAAGGCTATTTATTTTGTTCGTTCAATTTTATACTTCGAAAAATATTTTTGATTTTCATCGAATCAAGTTCTTTGTAAACTTTATCATTAATCATCATCGCAGGAGCCTTTGCACAATGCCCCAGGCATTCTGATGCTTCAATAGAGAACATAAGATCATCCGTCGTTTCTCCTAAGCCTATGCCAATATTTTTCCTGATTTCTTCAATCACTTTATCCTCTCCAATCATATGACACAATGGAGACTTACATACTCTGATAACATATTTACCTCTTGGTCTTAAGCTAAACATTGAATAATATTTTACTACACCGTAAACTGAACTATAGGTTGTATTTAAATATTCAGCTACTAACTTTAAATCTTCAGTAGTTAAGAAATTATTCGGATTCATATTTTGTAAGGCGTGCAGAATATTTAGCATATTATCCTTTTCAGGTTTAAACTCTGCTATTAAATTTATTTTATCCATAAAAAAGCATTTAGGTAATTGTATCTTATAAATATAAGATAAGTATCTAATTATGTCAATATGTAAAAACAAATTAGATTGATTATAATTAAAAAAAGCCTTGCTTATGCAAGGCTTCATTTTCAGATTACGATAGATTCTTATCTATTATTTTCCTAACTGCCATCCTAACATTAATTGAACCATCGGGAGTACACGTGTTTCCAATGTATAATAATCAGTAGGATCTTCACCAAACTCATAGTAACCAATATTCTTAGTGTCTTTTGATATACCAACACCAATTGCAGCAGAAAGGTTAAAACTTGAATTTGTTAAAAGCCTATATCCAAAATTGAAATGAAATACGTTTGATTCATATTCATAAATCCTTTCACCATAAGTTCCTCCCGGATCCCAAGAGTCAGAACCTATAGATTTTTCATACCCTAATTCTAGGTATGGTCGGTGCTGACCAGATCCAACAGGAATTAAAAATTTTGCTTGAGCTCCAAAAGAATAACTGGCTAACGACGTTGTTGTTTCGTCAGTAAACCAATCTGTAACTACTCCCTGATAAATCAAACCTGCATAATGATATCTAAAATATGGACCAATAGCTATCATATTTGCAAACTGAAAATCTAATGTAATTTGAGGGCCAAAAAATAGGAATCCCAAAGCATCAATTTGCAAATTCATAATTGATAAACGATAGTCTGAATCGCTTGTTAAGTTATAGTTTGAGAGCGAATAGTCAGATACTACCTCAGAACTACTTTCATTAAGATTTGAAGCCATGCCATTGACTGATAAAATAACCAATGCCACTAAAACAGTAAAAATTTTTCTCATCGAAGACTTTTTTGGTTGGTAATTAAGTTTTAACAAACTTAGTGAATATTTAGTAATAATCTAAATAATTACTGAAAAAAAATAACCTTTACGTGCATTATATCTTAAATTATTTTCAGTTTTTATTGAACTTAAAACTCCATCTTTTGTTATTACACATTAAATAACTTAAGCTATGCCTATTTTAGAATTAATTATATTAACAACAACATTAGTTGTTATTGTTGTTTTAGCACTATCGGTTCGTTTAATATTTACAAAAAAAGGTGAATTCAGAGGAGGATCATGTAGTTCTCGTTCTGATAAATTATCAGACCAGGGAATTGGTTGTGGATGTGGAAACAATGGATCATGTAGTTAGATAAGTTCTAACAAGTTCATTTCAAGGATTTTTTTGTATATTAGAGTCATTCATCTTATATATTCAGCTTATGGCTCATATTATTTCTATTATTAATAATAAAGGTGGCACAGGAAAAACTACGACATCTTTAAACCTGGGCACTGCACTTTCGAAACTTGGCAAAAAAGTATTATTAATTGATTTTGATTCTCAAAGTAATTTAACTTCTTCATTAGGAGTAACAAAAGTTGAGAATCATATTGGGAAATTATTATTAAATGATCTAACGGCTAAAGATGTTTTAATTCCTTTAGATGATGTAAGTTTAATCCCGTCGACTAATTATTTATTAGACTACGAATATAGAATTAATAATGAACCGGGTAGAGAATATTTATTGAAGGAAGCCCTTGAACCTATTCAACCGTTATTTGACTATATTTTAATAGATTGTGGCCCTAGTTTGGGAACTTTTGCCATTAACTCATTGGTTGCTTCCGATTCCTATATTGTACCAATGCAAGCAGAAAATTTTGCCTTTATAGGATTAGATAAGATTATTCAGATTACAGATAAAGTGAATAAGAGAATGAATCCGCGTATTGAAATGGCAGGTATTCTTTTTGTTAAATTCTCTCACAGAACCAAGTTTAGTAAGGCTGTTATTAAAAGTTTATCTGAAAATGAGCGTTATAAAAAGAAAGTTTTTGACACTAAAATCAGAACCGACATCTCACTAATGGAATCCACAGCCTTTGGACAGAATATTTTTTCTTATGCTCCTAAATCGCGTGGAGCTGAAGATTACATAAATCTAGCTAACGAATTTATAAAGAAGAATGGCAAAAAGTAAAAAGAATATAGAAAAGTTTCAGGAAGCTTTATCCTCGAATACTGAATTCTTAAATGAAGAAAATTTTGAAGATGAGGTTTTATTTGGTTCTGAAAAAAAGTCCGATTTAGTAATCTCTGTCGATAGGATGACATTCAGGAAATTTAAAATTTTAGCCACTTACCAAAAACGAAATACGCAGGAATTAATGCATGAGGCTTTAAATCACTATTTACGTTTAAAGAAATTGTATTTAGAAGAAGCCATGAAAGAACTTACTAAAGAAAAATAATAAAAAAAAGAAGTTGTCCCAAAAGTCCATAGCTGTCATCCCCAACTTGATTGGGGATCTATTCATTCGTTGTAATACAATTAATTATGAGATTCCCTTTTTCAAGGGAATGACATTTTGTTGACTTTTGGGACACTCTCTTTTCTTTTTTATAATCGATATTTATATAAATTGGATAAAGCCTGATGATATTCTTTTTCAACAGTTAAGAAATCATCGTAAATTTCATAGTAATAAAACATCTCAGTAAAGAATTCAATAATAGATATCTCTCCTGACTTCAATGATTTATTTAAAAGCTCCTCACTGTTAACAGAACTTAAAACTGATTGATAACTATCTAAGTTTTCCTGAAAATTTAAAGCTTTACTATATAAAACTTTTGTTTCGGACATTTTACTTTCATTCTCAGAAACATTCGCTAAATTAAAATACTCAGATTCTAATTTAGCTTGCTGAATAGATCTCTTACTACTCCAAAGCGGAATTGAGACACCAACAAGAACTCCTTTAAATTGTTCGTCGGCAACTTTTTCAGTTCCATATCCCAAACTAAATTTCGGAAGCTGCAAGTTTTTAGTAACTTTTAAATTTCTTTGAGCCGCTTCAACTGCTTTTTGACTACTTAAAAGTTCAGGATCTGTCGATAAACGTTCTAACAATAAAGAATCTAATTCAATTAATGTTTCGGAAGGATAATCATTTACATCAATATCAATATCATTACCTCCATTTAATTTTTTCAATTCCTCACGAACAGATAGAATCTCTGTTCTCAACTGTTTCTCCTGTTTTTTTACCTGCATTAGATGCAATTTTGCTTTGTTAATCTCAAGCGCATTGGCATCTCCAACTTCTAGACGTATTAAATAAGCATTATAAATATCATCAGCAAACTTTAATCGCTTATCAACTATCGAAATCTTTTTCATTAAATAGATATATTCTATGAGAAGATTTTTAGCCTGACTTAATACCTCCTGGCGTAAAACCATCTGATCCATTTCTTCTCTGCTAATTTGCAAATTGGAATATGCTTTATGATTTCGATAAAAACAAGGCATTTGAAACGACTGACTTACCTCAAAAACTTCTTTTGTTCCAGGAACATTATCGTTGTTAGGAAAATATCCATATGATAATTCTGGACCTTCAGGTAAATTATGTTGACGGTATTCGTATGATTTACTTTCAACATATTTTCTTCCTGCCTGAATATCTTTATTATTCTCATCGATAGTTTTTAATATACTATCAAAAGTCTGGGCATAAACACCTTCTGAAAATAATAACAGAATAAGCAGAATTATATTTTTATTTTTCATCCTCAACCTCCTTTTTATGCATTAACATATAAATTACAGGGACAATATATATATTCAAAAATGTAGAACTTAATAAACCTCCAAGAATCACAACCGCCATAGGACTTTGAATCTCATTACCCGGCTTATCGCCTGTTAATGCCAATGGTATAAGTGCCAAAGCAGCTGTTAGAGCAGTCATAAGAATTGGATTTAAACGGTCTAATGATCCCCTTAATACTCTATCACGAACACTTATACCGCTTTTATCCATATTCTGATATCGCGAAACCAGCAAAATTCCATTTCGTGTAGCAATACCAAATAAGGTTATAAATCCTATGATCACAGGTATACTTATTACTCCTGACGAAAATCGAATAGCAACGATTCCTCCAATGATAGCTAATGGTAAATTTAATAATATAATACCTGCCAACCTGGTGCTTTTAAACTCCTGAAATAAAATCAAGAAAATAATAATGATAGCTATTAATGAGGTAATAGTTAATGTACGAGTAGCACTTTCTGCACTTTCGAACTGTCCTCCATATTCTATTCTATATCCTTCTGGTAAAGTGATCGACTCTTCTACTTTATTTTTAATATCTCTTACCACACTACCCACATCCCTATCGGCAACATTTACTGATACTACAATTTTTCGTTGAACATTCTCACGACTTATGGTATTTGGTCCTGACGAAGAACTAATATCTGCTACATAATACAAAGGAATTTTAGTTCCATCATAAGTATCGATCATAGCTTCGCGAATAGATTCAATGCTATTTCTATACTCTTCATCATATCTTAATACCAAATCAAACGATTTTTCTTCTTCGAAAACATCAGAAACTTTTTCTCCGGCAAAAGCATAATCGATGTATTCCATAAATTCGTTTAATAATATACCGTATTTAGCTAACAAATCTCGATTAGGCTTTATTTTTAATTGAGGAATTTCAACTTGTTGTTCTACAAATAAGTCTCCAATACCTTCAATATTCTGTATCTCACTTTTAATATCATTAGCCAGATGATACATCTCGTTAAGCTCGTTACCAAAAAGCTTGATTGCAATATTAGCTCTTGTTCCCGATAACATATGATCCATACGATGTGTTATTGGTTGTCCAACTTCAACGGTTGCCCCTTTTAATGTTGATAGCTTGCTTCTGACATCGGCTAAAAACTCTTTTCGGGATCGATCTTTTAAAACATAAGGAGCATCAATTTCCGAAACATTTACTCCAAACGAATGCTCAGCTAACTCTGATCTACCGGTCCTTCTTGCAATAGACTTGATCTCTGGCATGTCAAGTAAGATTTTATCAGCTTTTAATCCTAATTTATTCGATTCTTCTAAAGATATTCCCGGTAATGAGTTCAGATTAATGGTTAACGAACCTTCATTAAAAGGTGGCAAGAAATTACTTCCTAACTGAGTAAAGAAAATAATCGTTAGTACTAGCAATGCAAATGTTACACCCAGCACAGATTTTTTATGATTTAATACCCATTTTAATGATCCATAATACCCTTTATTGAGCCGTTTCTCAATCCAACTTCCATTTTTAAAGCGCTGCAATCTTTTTTCGTTAGTTAATAAATAGCTACATAAAACCGGTGTAATAGTAATGGCTACAATTAAAGATGCAAATAAAGCTACTATATAAGATATTCCTAATGGTTTAAGCATTCGGCCTTCCATACCTCCCAAAAAGAAAAGAGGAATAAATGCTACAATAATAATAATCGTTGCATTAATTATTGAAGCACGTATTTCAGTCGAAGCATCAAAAATAATTTTTAAAGGATTTTTTCGATGTTTCTTTTCACAACCAACATTTTGCCTTAATCTCTTATATACATTCTCAACATCAATAATAGCATCATCAACCAATGATCCTATGGCAATAGCCATACCTCCTAAGCTCATGGTATTGATTGTAAATCCTAAAGCTTTTAAGGTTAATATAGAAAACAACAATGATAATGGAATTGCCAAAAGAGAAATCATTGTTGTACGATAATTCATTAAAAAGAAGAATAATATAATGATTACGAAAATAGATCCTTCTAAAAGTGCTTTCTTAACATTATTGATGGAAACCTCAATAAATTCTGATTGATTGTAAATATCGGTATGAAAATCAACATCATTACCCAGATTTTTTTGAATGTCGTTTAATGATAAATTAACGCGTTCTGTTAACTCAACAGTATTTACATTAGGTTGTTTTGTGATTGATAAAATAACCGCCTTTTCTCCATTATAACTACCATCCCCAAACTTTGGAGAACTACCAATTTTGACTTTGGCAATATCTGAAATCTTTACAGGATGATTTTCTGATAATTTAACAACAGTATTGCCTATTTCTTCGGTATTTGTTGTTCGAATAATTCCACGAACCATATATTGATTCCCATGCTGTTCAATGAATCCTCCGGTAGCATTTTCGTTCATATTCTGGGTAACTCTAATTACCTCTGATAATGATACATGATAATACTTCATCAATTCAGGATTCAATAATACCTGGTATTCTTTAAACTCGCCACCAATAGTTGTCACTTGCGCAACACCTCCTATAGACAATAAACGTGGTCTTACATTCCATTCTGCAATCGTTCTTAATTCTAACGGACTCTTCGTGTCGGATGTAATGGCAACCAACATAATCTCACCTAATAAAGAAGATTGCGGAGCTATAAAAGGGTCTTGTGCCTGATCCGGCAACTGATCGCGAACGGCTACCAATCGCTCATTAACAGTTTGACGGGCATTATATATATCTGTTCCCCAATCGAACTCAACCCAAACAATTGAAAATCCCATGGATGATGATGATCTTACTCTACGAATATCAGTAGCTCCATTTACTGTAGTTTCTATTGGAAAAGTCACTAGTTTCTCAACTTCTTCCGGAGCCATTCCGTGTGCTTCTGTCATCACAACAACTGTAGGTGCAGTTAGTTCAGGAAATATGTCCACTTCCATTCTTGAAGTCATATACCCGCCTGTAAGTAGTAGTAACACAGCTCCAAAAACAACCAACAGCCTGTTATCAAGTGAAAATTTTATAATTTTATTCAGCATAACTTCAAATTTTAATGAGAATGACTATGTGCAGGTAAGGCATTCGACATACTGGCCAGTTTAACAAAATAAACTCCTTCAGTTACAATAACTTCACCTTCATGAACTCCATCTGTTATCACCACATTTTTTCCATCCTGGTTACCGATTAAAACATGTCGCTTTTCAAACTGATCATGTTCCTTTTCAACATACACAAAATAATTTTCTTGTTCCTCTACTAAAGCTGTTTTTGGAACTACTAGTTGATTTTCCTCTTTTTTACCTTTTAAAAATATCTGGGCAAAAGAACCTGGAAATAATTCCTTATGATAATCAATCTCAAAGATGACAGGGATGTAATAGCTATTCGCAGTAAACGATTTCCCATAAGACAATAACTTTCCATTTAAATCCCGAGTATCATACACCACACCATCGTTTACAGTTTTAAATGTAGCTGACCGAATATCTGTTAAGTTACCTTGATATTTCTGCGAAACTTCAGCAACTAACCTAAGTTTATCAGACACAATTAAACAAGCAAGTTTTTCTCCAACCTCAACAAACTGCCCTTCTTCAACAAAGAACTCTTTAATAAATGATTTCTCAGGAACAATCACTGTTCCTTCTCCGTGATTATATGTTTTTGTAATAACATCATATTCTGATTTTATACTTAGATAATCTGATTTTGCTTGCTCCAGTTCTTTATCCGAAATGATTTTATTCTGATTTAATTGTTGTGCTCTTTCAAACTTCGATTTAGCCTTTTCATAAGCCGCTTTTGTTTGATTATATTTTATACTGATATTATTCTCTGTTAAATCTTTTCCAGAAATATTAAATATAATTTGTCCTTTTGTTAGATATTTACCTTCAACCATACTTTTATCAACAAAATGAACAGTTCCACTATTGGAGGCAACAACAGCTATCTCTCCTCCGTGAGCAGCTTTAATTTCACCACTAACTTTAATAATTTGATTAAAATCCTGTAAATGAACTTTTGCCGTTTTGTATTCATGCTCATGCTTTAATTCATTTTCTATGTCATGACTGTGATCATGCTTACTATCATGTTCGTGTTCTGATCCATGGTTATGCTGGTGTTCATCATTATGACCGTGATTATGATCATCATGATTATGTTGTTCTGCTTCGTGCGAGTTATTGTGATCTTCGTGCGAATGATTATTATGTTTACAACTCATCATTGTAACATATACACATGCAACAAGAAGAATAGTTATTTTCTTCATAATAAATATTTTAAAATGTAATAAGATTCTATAATATAAATGCTGTTATAACAATAGCAAATTAGCTAGCTGTATTTAAGCAATTGCAGGTGGCCCACGAAGGTAGTTGGTTTTTAGAAAATCTGCAGAAATAAAACCCTTGTAAAAACTTTTATAATAGGTTTTTATATAAGTTAATTCATTGTATAAATCGTTTTCTGTAGTGCAAATAAAGATATTATCGATAGAAACTTGTGTCAGAACTTTAACATGAAAATGACATGCATGCTCATTATCCTGATGCTTACAACAATGAAACTCAGACTCAACGTTCGAATCACTATAATAATGCCCATTTGTACCATGATGTTCATGATGACAATGATTTTTTTCTACAAAACCCAAGTCAAAATGATGATGGTGCGGAACAATACTATGCAAAAATATGATTGTCCAGGCCAGGAATAAAAAGGATAATATGACTTTCTTATTTTTTATCACGCACCAAATATAATGAATAATTTGTAATACGTATATGACATCTAAATAGTTATAAAGTTTAATCTCTAAATTGAATATCGATTAAATGACAAACTATTCTGCTTTTTATTTTATCCAAAAAAATTCGTACTTTAGAAGGGTGTTAAAATATACTATTATGAGTGACTTTTGGATACTTTTATTGGTGATGTTCTTTGGTGTTTTACCACTTTCAACATTTGTATACTGGTATAAATATAAAGGAACTATTCTTTACAAAACAGCAATTGCTATTCTTTCTACAAACCTATTGGTAACAATGGCTGCATTTGTTATTGGAGAATATGGTATAAAATTTATTCTTCTATATGTACCATTTGGATATACAGCACTCCTTATAGGCAATGTAATATTTAAAAAATTTGTACAACGCCCTATTAAGGGTTCTATTGAAGCTCTTAAAAAAATTTCTGATGGTAATTTGAATATTACGATAGCTAAAGAACTAAAGGAAAGTAACGATGAAATAGGTCATATGAACATTGCATTAGATGAGCTGATAATGAATTTAAAAGATACTGCAGAATTTGCTCGTCAGGTTGGAGAAGGAAATCTCGATTATGAAGTTGAAGTTCGAAGTGATCATGATCATCTAAGGATTGCTTTAACAGATATGAGAGAAAAACTAAAAGAAGCAGCTAGATTGCAGGAAGAGAAAAGAATTGATGAAGAAAAAAGATCGTGGGCTAATGAAGGATTAGCAAAACTTAATGAGATTCTACGTAAGCAAGAAAATGTAGAAGAACTATCATATCAAATATTAAGTTATTTAATCAATTATATGGATGCCAACCAGGGAGGTATTTTTATTCGAAACAATGAAGATGAAAACAATATTATTTTAGAATTAAAATCTTTCTATGCATTTGATCGAAGAAAATACATCAAAAAAACGTTTGAACTTGGAGAAGGCCTTGTAGGAAATTGTGCACTCGAAAAGCAAACAATACATTTAACCGAAATTCCTAATAACTACATACAAATTACCAGTGGTTTAGGAGGATCCAATCCTCATAGTCTTTTGTTGGTACCAATGAAAATGGAAGACGAAGTTCTTGGTATTATAGAGATAGCATCATTTCATGATTTTGAACCACACCAGATTGAGTTTTTAGAACAGGCTTCTTTAAGCATTGCCAGTTCGCTTAATATGGCTGAAACAAATAAACGAACAACAGAACTCTTGGAAAGAACACAGCAGCAAGCTGAGGAAATGGCTGCACAAGAAGAAGAAATGCGTCAAAATATGGAGGAACTTCAAGCTACACAGGAAGAATCGACCAGAAAAAATGAAGAAGTTGAAAGGCTACTTGAACAAAGTCAAAAGCAAGCAGAACTCATGGAGCAACAAACTGTTGAAATGCAGGAACAAGTAGATGATTTCCAGGAAAGAGAAGTAGTATGGCAAGTTAAGCTACAATCAGCACAAGAGAAAATTGATGAACTGGAGGCTAAACTTAAAAAGAAATAATCTCAAATATTATGATTATTATTGTGCCCTTGTTTAAAGGGCTTTTTTATTCTAAATAATCTGAATATGAACTTGAAATCTACATTTTACATCATTCTATTGCCTCTATTTATTTTGAACGTAAATACAACCACAGCTCAAGACAAATTAAAAGCAAAAGATATTGATTATAATTTGTACTATATTCAAAATCATTCTGGAGGAAATGTTGCATTTCTTGTTACACGTAAAGGTGTTGTAGTTATTGACTCCGGATCTAGTATAAGTAATGCAAAAGATATTATTTCCGTTATAAAATCGGTTACTAAAAAACCTATTAAATATCTAATTCTAACTCACTTTCATGGTGATCAGGCAAATGGAGTAGCTGCCTTTCCTAAAGATATTCAAATTATTGCTCATAAAAATACAGCTTTAAACTATGAAACATTTTACCAGGAAAAACTAAACTTACATATTGATAGCATTGTTCCCGGTCAATTACAAGAGATTAAGGCTAAAATGGACTCATTAAGCAATAAAGAAAGCCGATATTACCAAAATTTAGAAGATAACTATGCCGATAAGCTCGAATATCTTGAAGAGCTAAAAAGGACCAAATTCAGAACTCCAGATATTGTTTTCGAAGATTTTTACAGACTAAAGATAGCTGACGAAAGAATTATTCTTGAATACCCAGGCCCTTGTCACACAGATGATAATATATTGGTGAAGTTTTCGAATCATAATGTAATACATACGGGCGATTTAGTTTTTAATGGAAGCTTCCCTTGTATGACTCCCGAGCACGGTACTGATATACTCAATTGGATTCAAACGCTCAATGATTTATACTCAGAAAATATCATTGATGTAATTCCCGGTCAGGGAAGAATATCAAGTAAATCATCAATAAATAGACAAATAAAATATTTTAAGACACTGACTGCTAAAATTGAAAACCTTAGTAATGAAGGCTATGATTTATCAGATATTAAAAAGCTAATTACTCCTTTGGATTTCAAATTAATAGGTAATGAAAGTCAATTGCCAATAAATATAGAGGTCATCTATTCTGTAGGAAGCAAAGATCCTAAGTGGTGGAAGTTTTAATATAGAAATACATTTAACAACTTAATAATTTAGAACAATTATAAATATAATAATCCATTAAGTGCATTGAACAATTTAAAGGTATTAATTAATGATGCGTTTAAATTAAATAAACTTCATGGAAAAAAATGAACCTAAAAAAAATAGAGCATTCTCGATAAAACAAAAAATGCTTCTATTTATACTTATCCCCGTAACAATAATTTTCATAACTGCATTTACTTTTATATTGATTGATTTTCAATTAAGTGTAAAAAACAATACTGAAAATTTGATTAAAAGTCAAGCCTATTCATATTCTTTAAAGATACAAAATGAATTAAATCATTTTATTGAATTAAATCGGTTCATAAAACAAAGTTTTGAATCGTTCGATAATATCCCTATGGAAAATCGCAGGGAAGAGTTAAGCGCTTTAATGAAAGATATATTATATAAAAATTCAAAAGTTCTTTCAATTTGGAGCATCTGGGAACTCAATTCAATAGATACTTTGAGAAACATATATAAAAATAAACCCGGCAGTACCATTCTTGGAAATTTCAGGCATTTATATTACAGATCTAATGGTCAAATACAGTTAAGTGATTATGTTGAACAAAATCCATCGAATGTATTTAACGGGAAACTTTATAATAAAGCAAAATCTCAAAAAAAAGAAATTGTTGTCTCTCATTTTTATTTAGACTATAATCAATCTTCCAGCCATAAGCTACAAACAAATATAGTCATGCCATTATACAAAAATCGTGATTTTTTAGGAGTGGTAGGTGTAGATATGGAACTTAAAAAAATTCAAAAAATTATTCAGAATATAGATAATATTAATCAGAGTGAAGCGTACTTGTTTTCTAACAATGGAATGTGTATTTCATCACCTATTACTGAAGACCTGGGAAAACAAGTTAATGAAATTTTTATTGATGAATCAACTGATTTTAATTTACTTAATAATATATCAAAAGGCTTAATGCTCGACTTCTATTTTAAGAACTTGGGTGAAAAATATTATTACACTCTTCAACCTGTTACCATAGGAAAGACAAATACTCCTTGGGCATTACTTCTTAAATTACCATATTCTTACATCCAAAACCAAACAAACCAGTCTGTAAAGCTTGCTATTATTGGTGGAGCTATTGGTACCATACTTATTTTAATTTTATTAATATACATATCCAAAAACATTTCAACTCCATTAACAAGGCTCTGTCAAAAAATGGATACTATTGCAAATGGCGAAATAGGTGATGAATATATCCCAGCAAGAGATGCCAGTGTAGAGATACAGGATATTGCCCAATCATATAATAAATTAAGTTGCTCTTTACAAAATTCCACTCAATTTGCTGAAGACATAAAAAATGGAAATTTGGAATCGGAATATAATTTATTAGGAGCAAATGATCAGTTAGGACATGCCTTACTTGGTATGCGCCATCAGTTAAAACAATCTATAAAAAAGCAAGAGCAAAGACAAGAAGAAGACAGAAAGCGTTTTTGGGCATCAGATGGTATTGCCAGTTTAAATGAAATCCTTAGAAAACAGGAAGATATAAATGAACTATCGCTTAAAATTCTGGGTTTTATTATACAATATCTTAATGCCAACCAGGGAGGTATTTTTATACGTAATAATACCGAACAGAATATGACTATTTTAGAATTAAAGGCTTTTTATGCTTTTGACCGGAGGAAATATATTCAAAAAACATTTGAACTAGGTGAAGGGTTAGTTGGTAATTGTGCTTTAGAAAAAGAAACCATTCATTTAACTGAGATACCTCAAAATTATATTCAGATAACCAGCGGCTTGGGAGGATCGAATCCAAGAAGTTTACTTCTTGTTCCTATGAAAGTAGATGATGAAGTGCTGGGAATAATTGAAATTGCATCATTCAATTCATATGAAGATTATCAAATCCAGTTTCTTGAACAAGCATCTCTTATAATTGCCAGCTCACTAAATATGTCTGAAACCAATAAACGAACATCTGATTTACTTGAACAAACACAACAACAAGCCGAAGAAATGGCTGCACAAGAAGAAGAAATGCGTCAAAATATGGAAGAACTTCAGGCAACCCAAGAAGAATCAGCTAGAAAAATTAAAGAATTCGAAAAATTATTAGCTCAAAACTCAATATCAAATAGTTGAATATGAAGTATTACCTATTTATCACTAATTGTATTAATAAAACAGCAGAACCACCTCAAAAACGGTTCTGCTGTTTAAAGCTTTAACTAAATTATACTATAATGAATTACCTATTTTAATTCCAAAGTAAACAGTTCTTGGTAAAGACGGACCATATAAATAACCAGGATCACGATCAATGCCTGCATCAAAATCATCCTGGTAAGCATTAAATATATTTTTCATACCTACAAACATTTGCATTTTAGCTCCGTTTATTCTGAACTTATAACTTAATTTTGCTCCCATATCAAAAAAGCTATCCGACTCTCTTAACTCTCCTGCATCTCGCACATCGCCTTCTGGCAGTTCTGTTCCAAAATAAGGCACCAACATACTTCCGGTATAAGTTCCTGTTGCAGAAAAACAAAATCCCTTATAAAAATCCCAATCAATGGTTGCATAACCATAATTATCAGGTGTCCTGAAAAAATCTTTTTCGTTAAACTCCTGCGCTTCCTCATAACGACTATTTTGAACGGTAAAGCCTCCACTAAAAGAAAAATCACCTTGTGGTATAATATTCAATTCCATATTAATACCTTTCACATTTGCTCCCTTTTCAGCATTAATTCTGGTATAAGTAACCACCCCATCAACAGGATCACCATAATCATTGGCAAAAGCATCACGAAGTTCTGTATAAAATCCTTCAACTAAGAACCCAGTATTCACTTTACCAATCTTCTTATTAAAATCAAACGATAACATATAACTATGGCTGGTTTCTTGCTTTAGATCAGGATCATTTTCATGAATAACCTGTCGTGATCCTGAAGTTTCAATATGTAAATCCTCATCGAAAATTTGAGGCGCTCTATATCCTTGTGAATAACTAGCTCGAGCTTGTAAATAGTCTAAAATATCATATTTTAATGTAATTCTAGGACTTAAAACATCTCCTGATTTATCATGCCCATTAATATTATCTTCAATATCATAATGGTCATATCTTAATCCTAATGAAGCACTTACCTTATTCATTTTATGCTCATATTGAACAAATGCTCCATAAATATTAGATAGCTGATCGGCTACACTGGTATTTTCTGTATGAGGAATTAGCAATTCTCCATCAACAAAAACTGCATTCTCATAGTCTGGATAACCCAGTTTTTGATCTTCTAAAGTTTCGCCTCGATATTCGATACCACCAATTAAATTTGAATTTGTAAAATTAGCTGTATACTGTGCTCCAATGTTGTATGTAAAACCTTCAGTCCTTCCATAATCCTGCATTGATTGCTCTGCTCCATAATACGAATCTCTGTTAACCTTTTGTCCTGAAACAAACATAGATAATTTATCACTCTCTCTGAAAAATTGATCAAATGTTAAGGCCCCAGTGGTAATTTTATGCTTTACAGCCTCTGCTATATCTGCTTCATGTTCCGGTAAATTAAACTTATTACCACCTCTTCTGTCTTCATCAATAGTAAAAAAATCTACGGCCAATTTATTTCTATGCGTAAAACGGTGAAATACTCTAGTCCCAACAGTAATATTATTAATCTCTGTAATCTCAGAAAAACCATCGCCATTAGCATCGTATGGCTCATGATCACGATTGTAACCATATAAGGCCATTCCTGTTCTGCTATCTGATGAAACTAATGATGTATTAAAGTTTAAGTTATAATCAAATGCCGGATCATCACCTCCATCCACTCCTACACCTGTATAACCAGACGAAGCACCTATCTCATATGAATTATTGACCGGGTCTTTTAAGATTAAATTAATGGTTCCAGCAATAGCATTGCTTCCATATAAGGCAGAACCTCCCCCACGGATCACTTCCATTCTTTCAATCATATTCGATGGTATCAGTTCCAAACCATAAACTCCTGCTAAACCACTAAATATAGGGCGACTATTAATTAATATTTGAGAATATGGCCCTTCCATACCGTTCATTCTTACTTGGGAAAAGCCACAATTTTGACAATTATTTTCCATTCGAAGGCCAGGACAAAAATTTAATCCATCACTAATAGTAGCTGTCTGAGCAACTTCGAAAAGCTTTGGAGTTAAAGTGTTTACTATAACAGATGCCTCGGTTCTGTGTTTATCATTTCTATCAGCAGTAACTACTACCTCTTCCAAGCCCAATACATCTTGTTCTAAAATAAATTTAAGCTCAACGGTATTTTTTTCTTTTAGCTCCACTTCTTTACTTACAGGCTTGTATCCTATAGCTGAAGCGGTAACTGTAAACTTACCTAAAGGCATATTAATTAGATTAAAATGTCCGGTTTCGTCGGTTGCTGCACCAACAGTAGTATTTTTTAAAATAATGGTTGCAAATGGGATATGTGCTCCTTCACTGTCAACAACATGCCCTACAATATTGGCATCTGTTCTTAATTTGTGTTGAGCTTGAATATTCGTTGCTATTAAAATAAATAAAAGTAAGTATGATAAATATATATTAATTGTTTTCATTGTATATAGATTATTGAGATTAACAGATTCCTAGTATAATGATTCTCTTGTGAGGCAATCAAAACACTACATCTTCCTTAATAAAAAATGGTAATGGTCATCAAATCAATATCTGATTTGATAAAAAGAATTATAAAAAATTAAGATTTAAGCTAATACAACTGGGGGACCTCTCGTTGTATGTAAAAAATAGATATTTGAGTTAGCATATGAACTTGGCTTACATAATATCTCTAACTCAATATCAGAATACGATTTAAGATTTATTCTGTTTTGTGTAAAAATATAATAATCAATTGAACTATATTGGATTAATTCAATCTTATTATGCTTATGTTGTGATAATGGATTTTGCTTTTCTGCTCCTTTATTAAAAGGGTGAGCATGAACAATGACTTTACCACAAGCAGTTCTATGAACATGAAGAAAGAATGTAGAATTGAATATGATTCCTCCAATCAGTAATAAAAATACTGATGATAGAATTATTCTTTTAATATTAATTAATCTCTTCTTCATTATGGGGTCAAAAATATCTCAACATTTTTAACTATACAATACCTAACTTTAGGTATTTGTTAACTTTTTAACAATGATCTAGACTGTTAAATCTGTGTAAGGTTTAATTTATCTAATCAAATTAAAATAGCAATTGAAACTCTGTTCCTGTATGGTTTGATTTAACGTTTATTGATCCGTTGTGCAAACGCATAATTTGTCGCGACAAACTAAGTCCTATACCGGAACCTTCTTCTTTGGTAGTAAAAAACGGGATAAAAATCCTGTCTATAACCTCTTCGGATATGCCATGTCCATTATCCTTAACATTTACGAAAACCTGATTAAGTGTATTTTTATCAATCTCTATAGTAATAATTGGTTCTTTTTCATTACCAATAGCTTCACTCGCATTCTTAATCAAATTGATGAAAACATGACTAATTAGTTTTTTATCTGCCAATATCTTTAAATTTTTATGATGATCAACAATCTCAAATTGAATATTTTTTTGTTGAAATTCTTCCTTAAAAAATATTCCAAGATTCTCAATGAAAGGCAAAATTTCAAATTCTTTCAAATCAGGTGCCGGCAAATTGGTTAATTGACGGTAATTATTTACAAAATCTTTTAATCCAACACTTCGTTCTCTTATTATATCTAATCCTTCAATCGTATTACTAATGATTTTATCAGATATATCACTCGTGCTAATATGCTCTCCTTGATTGCTCTTAAAATATTTTGAAATTGCCGTCGAAGATGTCGTAATCGAACCAATTGAATTCATAATCTCATGTGCCAAAACCCTTATTAACTTTTGCCACGAATCCAGTTCTGCCTCATCCAGTTCATTTTTTATATCGTGCAATGCAATTAATTTTATGTGCTTACCTTGCTGTATTAATTCAGTGGCTTTTATTGAAATTTGTTTAAGTTCGTTTTCAATATAAATTTTTATCAGCTTATTCTCCGATGGTTTGATATCTCTCAACAAGTCTGGCAAACTTGATGAGATTTTTTCAAGTTCCTTTATATTATTAAGATTAAGTATATTAAACAACACTTTAGCTGATTTATTAATTAGAACAACATCTCCCCTCTCATCAATCCAGATTAACCCTGCCCCCACATTCTGAATTGCTGTATACAGGTATTGCGATTTAAAAATGGTTTCGATCTCAGATTTCTTTAAAGCATCGGTAATAGCAGAAAGTGATGTATAAAGTCTCTCATATGATTTTCCTTTATGATTAGGATATTTCAATAAGTTATAATCTTTACCTATACAACTATCAATAAAGTTCGATAAATCATAATTTACCCTGTTAATATACCTAATCAGTAGATAAACCTGCACTATCAGTAATATAGAATGATTTATAATAAGAAAAAGCTTTTGTGATGGAAAAGAAATGACAACCAGGAAACAAGTTAATAATATTAACACAACTCTGATAATAATACTTATATAGAATCTCTTATAAATCATTATTTAATCGTGTAATCCAAACTTTTTTAATTTTCGAATAAGAGTAGTTCTTGCTATTTTAAGCTCGTCGGCTGTATGACTATGGTTCCACTTATTCTTTTTTAATGCTTTTAATATGGCATGTTTTTCAATTTCCTCAAGAGACAAACTGTCCGATAAATTTAAAAAGTCAGTGCCGCCCACATTTAAATCAAAATCAGAAATAGTCGATGAATCGGATAGTATCACTGCTTTTTCGATAGTATGCCTCAGCTCACGCACATTCCCAGGCCAGTTATAGTTTTTTAACCTTTGTAAAGCTTTCTTTTCAATGCTTAATCCTTTCTTATTGTATTTCGAAGTGTAATAGCCAAAATAGTGTTCAGCGATTCTAATGATATCATCACCTCTTTCCCGTAAAGGTGGGATTACAATTTCGATGGTATTTACCCTGTATAATAAATCTTCCCTAAACTGGCTATTCTTAACCATTGACTTTAAATCTTTATTTGTAGCAGATATTACCCTTACATCAACTAAAATTTCTTTGTTTGACCCTACTTTTATTAACGATCGTTTTTCAAGTACCGATAAAAGTTTCGCCTGCATATTTAAAGATAAATTTCCTATTTCATCCAGGAATATTGTCCCCCCGGATGCCGATTCAAATTTACCCATGCGATCTTCTTTAGCATCGGTAAACGATCCTTTTGCATGTCCAAAGAGCTCGCTTTCAAACACGTTCTCATTTAAAACACCCAGATCAACACCCAAAAATATCTTCCCAGCACGTATCGATTGCCGATGAATTTCACGGGAAACCAACTCTTTACCTGTTCCATTTTCACCTAACAGCAAAATATTAGCATCCGTTTTTGCTACTTTTTGGATTTTGTCAAACACTCTTTGCATGCACTCCGACTCTCCCACCAGGTTCAGAAATGATTTGTCGATATCGTTTGTCAGGTGTTTTTGGGTTTGTTGTAACAATTGTATTTCCTTCTTCGATTTTCGAAACTTAACGGAATTTTTCAAGGTCTGAATTAACTTATTGTCCTCCCAGGGCTTTAAAATAAAGTCGGTAGCCCCTTCTTTCATGGATTCTACAGCTAAATTCACCTCTCCATAAGCAGTAATCATTATGACAATAATATCCTGATCTATTTTTTTTATTTCGCGCAACCAAAATATGCCTTCTGCTCCTGTATTTAAACCTGCCGAAAAATTCATATCAAGTAAAACAATATCAAACTCTGAGTTTTTAACCGTTTCAGGAATTAAATTCGGATTACTAATAGATTTTACAACTTCAAACTCATTGGACAACAACAACTCTAGCGCTTTAAGCAAACTCTTATTGTCATCTACTATTAATATTTTAGCTGTATCTTTTTTCAAATCACTATATTTATAATCAAAAGTATTTATTGCAAAGTAAAGATCAAAATTTACTGTAGCAAAATACTACAGCTAAACATTCAACATGCTACAGCAACTAATACTTAGGTATGAAAACACAATACACTATGAAGTTGATTATGACAATATTATCAATAATGGCATTTACATTGATTTAATGTGATGAATTCATTTAAATAAAAAATCATGTTTTGGAATCACATAAAAATTAGTTTACGAAAAATAATTAACGATAAAGTATTTTCAATTATAAAAATACTTAGCCTTTCTATTAGCATAGCATGTAGTATATTGATCTTTCAATGGGTAAGTAATGAACTAAGTTATGACAAGTTTCATCCTGATCATGAAAGAATATATCGAGTATTACAAGAATTTAAAAAAGATGAAACTGTTGTTTATGCTCCTATTTGTGGGCCAGCTGGCGCAACAATTAAAGAAAGATATTCTCAGGTAGAATATTCTGCAAGATGCTATGTATGGGGAAACAGGTTATTCAAGTATAAAGACAAAGCATTTTATGAAAGTAAAATGATATATAGCGAACCAGATTTGCTTAAAATATTTAAAATTCCATTCATTAAAGGTAATCCTGATGATGCATTGCTTAGACCCAATACCATTCTAATAACAAAAGGATCAGTAGAAAAATATTTTGGTAATGAAGACCCCGTTGGTAAGATTATTAATATAAACAATGATGATTTTGAAATAACAGGTATAATAGAAGATAGTTATGATAATTCTATTCTTGATTATGAATTTATTGCATCTCTGGCCTCTTGGGGTAAAGATCACAACTCATTACATAATTGGTTTAATACAATTATGTTCACATACATTAAATTAAAGCCAAATATTGATCTAGATGCTTTTAAAGCAGATATTGATTCTCTTGCACATAATTATGTAGGAGAAATATTAGCTGGATGGGGAACAGAAATCAGCTTTTACCTGGAACCAATAGCAGATGTGCATTTAAACAAACCTGAGAGATTAGATGAAAATATTCATGGCAATAGGATTTACATTTACATCTTCATAATTATCGGAATATTTATACTGATTATTGGCAGTGTAAATTTCATGAATTTATCCACTTCTAAAAACATTACTAACCTTAAAGAAATAGCCATCAAAAAAATTGTAGGAGGAACAAAAAAGGTCATAATATCTCAATTTTTAATTGAATCAATTATTCTGAGCTTTATTGCATTAAATATTGCATTATATACTGTTGAATTAACCCAAATACCTTTTAATAATCTTGTAGGAGCAGATCTTAACATAAATTACTTAAGCAGTTGGTGGTTAATTCCAGGCTTACTTTTTTTTGGAATCTTTCTCGGCCTATTATCGGGAAGTTATCCATCGATTTATTTATCTATTGTAAAACCAATTGATTTATTTAAAAATGGAAAAACAAAAAACTCTACCAGCACGATTATCAGAAAGGGACTTGTAATTATTCAATTTGCCATTTCAATAGGGTTAATTATTGCATCTTCAATAATTTATCTACAAGTTAATTTTATGAAAAATCAAGACCTTGGATTTGATAAATCAGATAAATTAGTCCTACCATTACGCGGTGATATTGATATTAGCAGTAATTATGAGGCAATAAAAAATGAATTTAAATCGAATCCTAACATCCTTGATATATCAGCTTCTTCTAGTTCAATTGGAAAGTCAACCAGTAACTTTTCAGCACATATTGCAAATACAGAGCATGAAAAATCTCAATCAATGTATTATATGTTCGTTGATGATAATTTTATTAATCAATTCGATATAAAACTAATAGGCGGAAGAAATTTTGATAAGGACATTGTAACAGATATTTCATCTTGGGAAATAAGAGAAAATGGATCATTCTTATTAAATGAAGCTGCGATGAAATCATTTGGTTGGTCAAGTCCCGAGGAGGCAATTGGCCAGGAAATAGTTACTGGTTTTGGAGGGAGAAGTCTAAAAATCATTGGAGTAGTTCAGAACTTCAATTATATGGGTCTGCAAAAGGAAGTTGAACCTCTAATGTTAGAATTTTTACCTAATTCATTTGGCACAATAAATTTGACTATTAATAGGAAAGATCCCGAGGCATCGATCAAATTTATTGAAAGTAAGTGGAATGAACTATTTCCAGAGAATCCATTTGATTACTATTTTATTGATGATGATTTTAACCGCCATTACGTTGAAGAAGTTAAAGCAGGTAAACTAGTAGCATTGTTTACAATTTTTGGGATTATTGTTGCTTGTCTAGGTTTGTATGGACTAACCTTATATTCTGCCGAACAAAGAACCAAAGAAATAGGTATAAAGAAAGCTCTAGGTGCCTCTGTTTCAAATATTGTTATGAATATGTCATCAGGCTTTTTATGGCTTGTTTTATTTTCAAACTTAATTTCATGGCCAATAGTTTATTACTTTATGAATAAATGGCTTGATGGTTTCTCTTATAAAATCGATATGCCTTACTGGATATACGTTGTTGCTGGTTTGATAACTTTAATCATTGCACAACTTACAATAAGCATTCATGCAATTATTGCAGCCAATAAGAATCCTGTCAATGCACTTAGATATGAGTAAAGTATAGCTATATCAAGCTTCTATTTATCATGCTATCAATAGTTCTTTTAAGATTAATTAAGAAATATTTACAGCTTTTATAAGTATTTATGTTGATCATTGTATAATATTTTATTAAAATATTCACAACTAAATCTATGATGATGAAAAAAAGTACAATTCTTAAATGCTTATTAACATTTATAGTCCTATCTATTATTAGCTCAGTTACATGGGCTCAAACAAAAAAAGCAGATAAGTGCCTAGTTATTGTTGGTGCAGAACATAGGTATACACAAGTAACAAATACAAAAGAATCCACTCAAGAAGTGATCAAGAATATTAATTCTGTTATAGAAGAATTTGATTCTGATAATATCATATATGTATATTCAGTTCATAAGGCCCTGTTTTTATCTTTAAAAGGGCCCAAGATGGTTTTGGATTCTAAAGGAATGATAAGAGACGAAAGATTAAATGTTATAAACGATAATATTATTACTAAAGAAGAAGTAAATGCGTTTGAAAACGAAGATTTAATTCATTTCTTACAAAGAAACAATACAAAAGATATAGTTGTTGTTGGGTTTATGGCAGATTATTATGTTCAAGAAAGCCTACTTGGCGGCAATGAACTAGCTTATAACATGTATTTTATTCCTGAAGCTATTATGGGAAAATCAGAAAAACAAAAGGATAAGATTTTTGGCAAATTAATGAAAAAGGGAATAAACAAATTAAGCATCAACGAAATATAATCTTATTCGCAGATATAAAAAAAAGGGTGAACACAAGATTCACCCTTTTCTATATTATATAAAGATCTTATTGCTTGTCTTTTATTACTTCAATTAATTCAGGAAGATCCATACCTAAATCTTTTAAGTGTTCAATTTTTGGAACACCATTTGAATTCCAACCACGACGCTTGTAAACAGCATCTAATAGTTTTTCGTATTGCTCTTCTCTGTATTTACGAGTAATTGCCATTCTTTCTTCTAAAGATTTACCTTCAGGATCAACACCAATTACTTCTTTCATTTTCTTATCGTAGAACTCTTCCATTGATAAGTATTCTGCTTCAGTAACAGGACCTGCTGCGCGATAAGGTTGAGCATCGTCTTTACGTACACCATAACCACGACGGATATTGAAAATACGTTGGAAGTTATAAACTCTTTCCGATTGACGAATCATTTCATGTTTATCGAAATCGTTTCCAGTTACTGCTTTATAAATAGTGACATAATTATCAACGTGCTCAGGTACTTTTGCTGGCTCATCTGTTTCAGCATTCGTTTCTGGTTCAACATCATTCCAAGGAAGTTTACATAATCCCTGTAATCCAAACCAAGTACGGAACATTGGGAAATAGTGCAATGCTTCAGCTTTGTCTTCGAAAGTAGGAATTTGATTGTTAACCATATCCATGAAAATTAACCAAGCTTCATCGTGCTGTGGACCTTTATTGGTCATAGCATAACCACCTTGCTGAGCTAATGATTCTTTAGAAACATACTGAGAATATTCTAAACCTTTATTCTCCATTCCAATATCCTGCATGAATTGAGGATCGCCCCATCCTTTTTCTGCAAATATTTGTTTCATTTTACGAACACCCTGTCCTGCTATTAAACCAAATCCTTCGCCGCGTCCCATCTGGTGTAAAACTTCCATTGCATCATCTGCATTACCAAAATTTAATTTTAATCCACCAGTACGTTCTTCGTTCAAGATTCCATTTTCGTAACATTCCATTACAAATCCCATGATTGTACCAAAAGTAATGGTACAAATACCATAAGTATCGCAATAGAAGTTTGACTCAATAGTAAAATCAGGATTGAAAATACCCATGATAGAACCATTCGATGAAGTTGTTTCATATTCAGGTCCGTCAACAATTACTTTATCACCAGCATAAGGTCCGGTTCTTAATTCATAATTATCAACACCTTTAGCACATGACATATTGCAACCTATCCAACATCCATCAGGTACATTTTGAGTAAAACGAGATTTCCAAACTTGAGCATGAATCTTATCAGCATCTTTATGATTTCCGTATTGGAAATTCTTTACTGGTAATAAATTATAATCATTCATGATATTCGTAAGGTGAGCTGTACCAATACCTTTCATATCACATTGTGAAGCATCCAGTTCTCTCATCTCGCGATTAAAACGCTTACCACGCTCCATGATAGATTCCAAATCAACAACATTGTTTAAGTTACCCTTAACTCCAGGTACTTTTGCAACTAATGCTTTTATATTTTTATCTCTGAAAACAGTTCCGATTCCACCACGACCGGCTTGCTTTAAACGAACTAATTTACGTTTGTTATCCCAGAAGGTAAAGTTTAACATACCAATTAAAGTATGATCGGCAGCTGTACCAGCAGAAACTACAGAAACATTTTTTCTATCTTTTTCATCATCTGAATACATTTCATGTAAAACCTCACCCAATACATGGCTATCAATAGGTTCTTCAGGAGCTTCCAAAATCTCAACTTTACCATTAACACCATCGATAAAAACAATCACTTCTTTGTCAGCCTTACCTTGAATCTCAACAGCATCAAATCCTGCAAATTTTGAAAAAGGACCAAAGTGACCACCCACATTTGAATCCATTATGGAATCAGTTTGTGGAGATATAGATACTACTAATGCTTTTCCTGTACCTGAATATTGAGTAATACCACAAATTGGACCACCAGCAATAATAATTTCATTTTCAGGATCGTTCCATTTTGTTTCTGGCTTTGTTGCATCCCATAAAAGTCTTAAACCATAACCTTTTCCTCCAATGAATTTTTCTTTCATTTCTTGTGGTACCGGCTTTTCTTTTACTTCATTTGTTCCTACATTGATATATAAAGTACGATCGTTGTACCCTTTCTCAATAGGACGAAGCTCATATTTCCACTCTTTTAAAAGCTTATGAGCATCTTTCATTTTTTGAATATCCATATCTATCTTTCTTTAAGTTTATTTCGAGTTTAGCATTTCAAAATTATAAAAATATAGTGTGCATTGAAAGTATAAAATGACTTAAATCAATATGTTAATTTGTGCATATCGCTTGATCCTAAGGACTTTTTCTCAACATATGTGAATATGAGCATTTTAACATTTGTATCGTAGTTTTTCATATGCAATAGAAATTTGTAATTTTAAGCGATTAAATAATAGACACTGATTAATGACTTATGATCTCCAAATTTTTTATATTACATAAAATTCAGAAATCAACATTCGTTAATTGATATTCTAAATTCAAATTAAATATGAAAGAACCTTTAGCATACTTTTATGAAAAACAAGGAATCGATTTACAATCGATTAAAGAAATTGTTTGTGGCGAAAAATATGTCGCCGTTATTTTAAAAAACGGAAGAATTGGTGTTTGTGCAACATTAATGCATGATGTTAATGTTAGCATACAGGATTTACGTTTCCCGGATCTAAATAAAATAGAACACAGAATCGTTATCAATGCATATTTTAATGCCAATTACAATTATCAAAATACCTATAATACCACTATTGATATTTTTGATAAAATTGATTTCAGAAAATACAATAAGATTGTCATGGTTGGCTTTTTCAGATCATTAGTCGATAAGTTTGAAAAAGATAATATCAAGCTTACTATTTTTGACAAAATGGAAAATGATGAAAAATTAACTGACATGTCTGATCAGTTAAAAGAAGTATCAAAAGCTGATGCTTTAATCTTGTCCTCCACAACAGTTTTTAACAATACTTTTCTTGATTTAATTTATAAAACAAAAGATGGATGCGATATCTATACTTTAGGACCATCTACTATCTTAAACCAAGAAATGTTTCAATACAAAAACATAAAAATCTTATTCGGATCGGTTTTTGAAACAAATGATGAAAATACTCCAAGAATTATTCAACAAGGTGGTGGTACCAAGCAGTTTTTAGCTTTTATGGATAAAGTTTATTTAAATTACAAATAAATTATTTGTAGTGGTCGCACTTCGACAAGCTCTGTGTGACAATCTATTATATTTAATGTCATATTGAGCCTGTCGAAATATGATTTAACCGTTAAACAATGATGATGACATTCGAAGAAATTAAATCAAAACTAAAAAATGATACTGTTGGAATTGCAGGTGCTGGAGGATTGGGTTCAAATTGTGCTGTAGCACTTGCCCGAGTGGGTATCGGCAAATTAATCATTTCAGATTTTGATATCGTTAACGAAACAAATTTAAACCGACAGTATTTTTTTAGAGATCAGCTTGGAGAAAAAAAAGTCGATGCTTTAAAAGAAAATATACAAAGAATCAATCCAGAAGTGGAAGTTATAAGTCATGATATTAAACTTAACGAAAAAAATATTGTTGATATTTATAAAGATTGTGATGTGATAGTAGAGGCTTTTGATTTAGCGGGAATGAAAAAAATGTTGATTGAAACTTGTCTGTCAGAAATGCCACATAAACCGGTAGTTCTGGGGTTAGGTATGGCTGGGTTTGGAAAAAGTAATATGATAAAATTCAGGCAATCTGAAAATTTATATATTTGCGGCGATGAAGAATCAGAGGTTTCTGACAATAATCCGCCTTTGGCTCCAAGAGTTGGAATAGTGGCTAATATGCAAGCAAATACGGTATTAGAAATTTTATTAAGTCATAAATAATGAAAATATCTTTAAATAACAGACCCGAATCATTTAATCAAGATCAAATAACAGTCTCCGAGCTATTAGAACAAAAGAATTTTACTTTTAAAATGTTAGTCATTAAAGTCAATGGCTCACTGGTAAAAAAGGATTCGTATGATAGCTACTATATAAAAGAAGGCGATGATGTTACTGTACTTCACCTGGTAAGTGGAGGATAAAAAAGTTATGAGTTTTTAGTTCTTAGTTATAAGTTATCCACATTTTAAAACTCGAAACTCGAAACTCAAAACTTTCAACTAATTATTGTTAATACTTTCCCTTTATAATTCTTTGGAGAAAATCAATTTTCCATTATCATTGCAATATGAGTACAGCCCTAAAAATATGGAAAAAAATTCTTCCTTTTGCTAAGAATAAATTTATTCTTACCATACTCATCTTTATTATTTGGCTTTTATTTTTCGACAGAAACAACCTCATTGACAGAGCAAAAGAGCTTAGACATCTTCGTCAATTAGAGAAAGATAAGCAGTATTATATTGAGCGCATTGATAAAGACTCTAAACGACTTGAACAATTAAAAACAAACAATAAAAACCTTGAGAAATTTGCTCGTGAGCAATATCTAATGAAAAAAGAAAACGAAGATATTTTTGTTGTCGTTGAAGAAGATTAAAAATTTCTCTCCAGGTCTCTAAATATTTCTAGGTAAGATTTGTGATTCTTTGCTTTTGGTTTTTTTAATAAAATTTTATCTGTCAATTGCTCAACTTCTTGAAGTAATGCTTGTTTATTAAAATAATTTTCGTGTGCAAAATTCAAATACTTTAACACACGAAAAGCATCGAACCAGTTAAAAAATCTTTTAACAAAAGTCTTTAAATTAGAGCTATTAGCATTGATCTCATTTAAAGAAATCTCGAAATCATTTTGTAATAAAAAACACTGCATGCTTTCATGCATATTCGTTAATAAACTATTTAAATCCTTCTTTTCAATTCGAAATAGTTTGTCAACTTCTTTAAAAAATGACTTAAGTACAAGAAATGAGTCAAAACAATAGGTTAAGAACTCTGTGTTTTCTGATTCTATTATAGACTTTATCATAGGTCCGGTACCAAAGGGAACACGATCTGATATTCGAGAAGATGGATACACACAAGTAGAATTTATTTCATAACAATTTTGTAAAGGAAAAACTTTATGCAAAAAATAAAAATCTTCACCTGCCTGTTTCCTGTTCATTCCTCCTTGTTTAATATAGGCTTTTGCACTGACTGCAAAACAAGAACCAATAGTGTAAAAAGAATATGGAAAACCTGTAAAATGAAGAGCTTGTTTATAATACCTCAGGTATAGCTCATAAGTTATTATAGCAGAATAAATATCTTCATTAAATTCATCACCTGTTAAGGGATGTTCAAAATAGGTTGTTATGGCATTTGTTTTTGGATAAGTCTTGAAGTGTTTTTCCAGCTCAACAAAATAATTTGACTTTAATTTAGCATCGGCATCTACTGATATAATCACCCCATTTTTTTGATCAGTAGTATTAAATCGTAATATCGCCTGATCCATACCAATCTTACGAGCTAATCCTGCTCCTGCAAATTTCTTTGGCAAATTAGATTCATTTAATACAAAAAAACACAAATTTTGATTTTCTTGTTCCGCAATCCATTGACTAGATTCCTCAAAAGTTTTTCTGTTCTGATCCAGAATATCCCGAGGTGTATCTTCTGAGGAATTAATCACAATAATAACTTCAATCGAAGATTGTATTCTATCACATTGTTTAATTGATTGAAGCGTATCTATCAATTTAAATTCGTGATAACAAGGGATGACAACAATAAATTTAAGGTGAGGACTGACTGCTTCCTTGATTTTATTTTCAAAGTTTTTTTGCTTTTCTAAATATAAATCAGCAAATCCCATCTCTATACTTTTGTATATTAAAAATGCCTAAAATAAAACATTTTAGGCATTGCAATGATATTAATATTGAATTACTCTTTTTCTTTATGGTAAGCTTCGTTGATACCTTCAAGAACATCCATTGTAATATTTAAACTCTTATCGGTATAAAGTAACTGACCTCCAAAAGAATTACTAAATATGTACTTATAGTTATACTCTTTATTATATTCTTCAAGATATTCCATCACTTCATTTAATACCTGACGATACATTACCTGTTCTTCTTCTGCTAACTGCATAGCCAAATTATCTCGTGTGGCATATAACTGCTGTTCTTTTTGAGCAAGCTCTTGTTGCAACATTTGAGCTTTTGTACGAGTAATTAGACCTTTACTTACTTTATTTTGAAAATCTTTTACTTCATTTTCAAAACTTTTGGATTGAATCTGCAACTCAGCTTCTGATTCGTTTCTTTTTGTTAGAAGTTCATTGTTTTTATCGATAAATAATTGATAATTTGTTACCAAAGTATCAATGTTTATATATGCTATAGCGTAATCTCTATCAATAATCTGCTCAGTTCCATCAGCACTTTTCTCAAGTTTTGATGATTTTTTTCCTGAAAAATGTAAAAAATAAATTCCTGCAACTGCGATAATCAAAATCACATTCAACACTAGAGATAGTTTTTTCATAGTCGTTTTGTTTAATTTTTTCTTTTTGCTTTAACAAAGCAAATATAATTGAATATAGAACATAGCAAAAAGAAATTTAACATTTTTTAAGAAAAAGAAAAGCTAAAACTCCTGTCTGTAAAATTATTTCACATTCATTAACAGAAGACTAGAATGATGGACAAGGAATAATTCTGCGTCGTTCGCGCTTGGTTACTCCCTGGTTAAATTGATAATTGATTGAAATCTCATGAGCTCCTCCTGTGAAACCCACTAGTTTTGAAATGGTTAAATCATAGCTGTATCCAATACTAAACTGATCTACCTTAAATCCTAATAAAAATGCCAGTGCATCGTTACCTGCTAATTCTTTAAATACAGGAATACCTCTGTACCAAATACCAATTACAAGGGGCATCTGATACCAATATAAACCAATATCTAACTGTGAATATTTATCTTGCATCTTAAATAAAAACGAAGGTGATAAACTTTGTCCACTAGCCCAATTGTATTTATCAAATATTTTAAATTTAGTCCCTCCATAAATTGAAAACTTCCAGGGATCCTCCATTTCTTCTCCAGTCAGAGATCTATTGGGCTTTAAGATACGATCCCAGGTAAATCCCAACCATAAATTTTTATTATAAGTTAGAACAGAAAAAGAAGCATCTACATCTGCTTTTTTACCTAAAATATCTTGTTCAGTAGTTTCTGTCCCCGAAATAATTTCATCATAAAATTCTACGGAAGTAAAATCAATATTACGTTGTGTATAAAAAAAACTTAATCCGGGACTTACTCTCCATCCACTTCGAAATTTAAACTTATAAGAGTAAGCTAATCCTATATTTGTTGTAGCTAAAACACTTGCTCCTGCCTGCTCTCTAAATAAGATTAAACCTACACCACTCTTTAAATGTGGAAAATAATGATCGTACGACAAGGAATAAGTCTGAAATGATTTTGAGATAGATGGCCACTGATTCCTGTAATTTAAAGCAATGCGGTCTCCATCAGTGGAACCTGCAAATGAAGGAGCTAAATAAATAGGGCTTGCATAAAACTGTGAAAACTGCGAATCTTGTGCAAATCCAGCTTTAATAAATAAAATGCTTAATAAAAGAAGTAATATATATATTTTTCTCACAGTTGTACTTTTCCTTTATGATGAGATTAACTCTCATAAAACGTTTATTGTGCCCTCTAAATTGTAAATTTAAAAATATTTCCAAATCTTACAATAATTTACTTATTAACATTAGTTAACAAGTATTCAATTTAAGTAATACTTGTTATAAAATCTTACAGGTATAAAACTTGTAAGATTTTATATATTATCGAATTAAGGTTACATCACCTGCCAATTCAAAAGATTTACCATTGGTATATTTACCCTGCGCCTTCCATACATATACATCAGGTTTTGCAGGCTCTCCATTTATTTTACCATCCCATCCCTGGCTCAAATCTTTGGTAGTAAAGATCATCTCACCCCAACGATTATAAACAAATAACTCATATTCAGTAACACCTTCAGCATATGGTCTGAAGATTTCATTTTCTGAAGGTCCCATACCATCTGGCGTAAATGCATTAGGAAATGCAATTTGCCCGGCTCCTTTAACTTCAACTGTGTCTTCTTTCGTTATTGAATGAGTACATTCATAACTATTTAATGCCACAGCAGTAAGCGTAACATCAAATTTTCCTAATTCTTTATAGCCATGTGTTACATCCGTTGAATTAGCTGTCTCTCCATCGCCAAACTCCCAGGTATATCTACAACCTGCAGTATCACTGCATACCGTTAAATTATAGAATTTAACCCTGGCTTCAAGTGTTGAAGGATCCAACATAACCTTATCAGGAGAAACTTCAAAGTCAACGATAGGGTTTGAATATACTGTGATTGTTTTATAGGCAAAGTCCTCTTGCGCATCAGAATATTCATTTGAATCATACTCTGTACTTCGAGCTGTTAGTTTTACATAATAAATTCCAGGTTCTTCATAAGTGTGTGTTTCATATTGTCCTGAACCGGTTTTTCCGTCACCAAATTCCCAATCGTACTCATAAGTCTCATTGAATGCCGAGCCTGCAGCCGTAAACTCCACCTCTAATCCCCCATCGAAACAACCACCATCAATATTGGTTGTAAAGTTGGCATTTACTTTGGGTGGTAATATAATGACTGTATCCACATAATAATCAAAACAATCCGGATTGGTCTGGCTTGTAACAGAAAGCTCTATGATCTTTTCTCCCCAGTGCTCATATTCAAACTGGCTTGGTTCTTCTATTGTAGATGTTGACTCATCGATATTTCCAAATTCCCATAAGTAATCAAATGGTCCACTGTTTGTTTTATTATCAATAGATACGATATTATCAGGGAATATCATTAAGGTAGGATCGATATAAAATTCTGCATCTGGTTGCACATAAACATCAATTTGTTTGGTAATCGTATCCCAACAATTATACTCCGATGATGCTCTAAAGAATATATCATAAGTTTTATCTGTCATTCCAATATTTGCAAAATCATGAGTAGGATTCTCCAGATTAGTAGTTGATCCATCACCAAAACTCCAGAAGAACTGTGTCGCTGGTGATGTAGACTGGTTTGTAAATTGCACATCAGTTACAGGATTACAACCTGAATTGGCACTCATACTATAATCAGCTACTACTTTTGGGAATACACTTAAATCGAAAGACATACTATCCTTACAATGATGATTGGTTCCTACCCAAAGTTCCAACTTATAATACTGAATATTATCAATATCTGTATTATCCCATGAATATGCAAGGTTTGCATCAGTAGTATTTGTATTTCCATCGCCAAAACGCCATTCAAACATATCTTCACCTTCCGATAACTTACTTAATGTCGACTCTAATGGTGGACAAGACGATGTTTTATCGATGTAGAAATTAGCTAGTGGCTGGTGATAAATATCTACTGTTAGTGAAGTATCATCAGAACAATAATTTGGCGATTGAACAGTTAAATCAATGGTTCTGGTTAAATCTGTAGTACGGCTCGAATTATAAAAAGTATGATCCGGGTTAGATAAACCTGAAGATGCACCGTCTCCAAAATCCCATGTATATTTTGTTGATGCCGGTACTGTTGATAAATCTGTAAATTCAATGTCCAACGGAGTACATCCTTCTTCTAAACTCATACTGAATGAGGCTTCAACATATTCGTAAACACGCACGATATCTGTATGTTCTGAAGTACATGCATGCGGATTCGTTGCAATTAGCTTAACCTCATAATCTTTTACAGAAGGTGCTGTATTCTCATATTCATGTTCAAAATCGGAAAGATCGTTTGGTGCCCCTGCAACAGCAACATTATCAATTAACCACTGGTAAGTATTTGCTGCATTTCCAATGGAAGTATTATCGATACTGGTTGTAAATGGAGGACAGCCTTCACTGGTTGCCACAGAAAAATCGGATATCACTTTTGAATATACTGTAATATCTTGTTGCATCTGATCAACACAACCTTCTGCGGATTCTGCTGTTAAACGAACTGTGAAGGTTTTATCATCAGTGGTTGTATTTATAAATGGATGACTTGGCGACTCTAGTGTTGTAGAAGAACCATCACCAAATAACCAGTTGTATGTATCCCCATTGACCGTGTTATTGGTAAACTGAACTGTTAAAGGATTACATCCTTCTGAAACATCCACAGAGAACTGAGCATCAATGGTTGAATGCACGGTAATCGCTCTCTTGAAAATCTCGTAACAGTTATTTCCATTACCAACTATTAAGGTTAAACTATCTGTTCTTGAAGTTCCCGAATTATTAATATAGGTTTTGGTGAAACTTGCAAAATTGACAGTACTATCTGCTGCTGCAAGCACTCCTGCATCTACTACACGATCATCCTTATCCCAGTACCAGTAACACTGTGTTCCAACATAATTGTTTGAAATGGTAACGGTTAACGGAGAACACCCTTCTGAAATATCAATGTCGAAATCGGCCTCGATGTTTGGCAGTACATTCACAGCCGACGAGAATGTATTCTTACATCCTTCATCGGATGTTGCTTCTAATTCTACATTAAATATCTTCGTTCCTGATGTAGGATTATTAAATTCATAAGTAGGCTCAAATGCTGTAGATGTAGTTCCTCCATCATCAAAATCCCATTTATAACTTACTGCATTTTGAGATACATTATCAAATGTTACCGTATATGGGTCACAATCGGTTGAGTTCTTTGGATTAAATTCAGCCAAAGCCTCATCGAATACGGTAACTGTTTTTGTGTCGGTATCTGAACAAATACCCGAAAGATCTGTTACATCCAATCTTAAAGTATAAACATCATTTGCTCCCGGAGGATTAATAGGATATAAATGTGGTAAGGGATCTGATATATTTGGATTATAACCATCACCATACGTCCATTGATAATTTGCCGCAGGTATTCCAATATATTCTGTTGCAACAGCATCCAGGGTAAAGGGTGAACAACCACTACTCTGATCGATAGAAATATCTGCATTAACCAATGGATATACCCTTATAAATGAGCTGGTATCATAATAACAGCCTAATGGTGTTTCTACATGTAAATCAACTTTCATATCCACATGAGCAGCATTGGTCAGGTTTTTATAAACATGCTGTGGATCATGATCGGACGATGAAGCTCCATCTCCGAAATCCCAAATATAATCTACGGATCCATCCAAACCTGAATGGATGGTACTGGAGTTGAAATCAACAACTAAGGAATCGCAACTAGCGACCGAAGTTTCTGCTATCGTATAAGTTGCCTTAACCTCTGGGTAGACTGTAATATCAATGGTTTTACTTGTACTACAACCTGCCGTTCCCGTAACCTGAAGTACTAAAGGATAAGTGATGCTTGCATCTGTTTTATTGGTATATGTATAAGGGAATGGATCCTCAGCGCCATCTGTATGCCCATCGCCATAATCCCAATCCCAAGTTGTTATATCGTCTCCGATAGAAGCATTGGTTACAGCCACATTAATTGGCGAACAACCTTCATTATTGCCCACCGTAAAATTTGCATAAGCACGATAAATATCAATACTATTCGTGGTATCATCAGTACAACCGTAAACAGATCGTGCTGTCATTCTAAAATTATAAGTTTTATCTGCTGTGGTTGTATTATTGTAAAACTTATTAATAGTATTATTCGTCGTATCCATGCTGGTACCATCGGCAAATTCCCATAAATACCTGGATGCTAAATGTGTTCCATCATTAGTGGTATTTGTAAAAGTAACCGTTCTCGAATTACATCCTGTATAATCATTACCATCAATAGTATAAGTTGCTACAAACTCAGGATACACAAGAATAGTATCGATATCTGTAAATTCACAACCTTCATCATTTTTGACACGCATGACAATAATATTGGTATCCACTTCATCTACTCCATCATCATTTCGATATAAATGATTAATGGCACTAAACGATAAAAGGGTATCTATTTCACCATCTCCATAATCCATAAATATACTATCTGCTCCTGATGAAAGATTTTCAATTAACACACTAAATGGCGAACATCCCTCATCTTTATCAATGGTGAATCCTCCTTCCAGATAAGGATGAACCAAGAAATCCTGGTAAGCCGTATCTCTACAATACCAATCGGACCTAACCACAAGTCTTGCAGTATAGGTAGTATCTCTTTCAGGATTTAAATTAATATACTCGTGTGTAGTATCCCCGGCAGCAGACAAGGAACCATCACCAAAATTCCATTTATAATAATCTTCATTAATAGATGAATCTATTGCCTCAAAATCTACCACGGCAGGATTACAACTGATGGTATCATCTAAATTCGAAAGGGTAAAATCTGCTGTAACCTGCGGATAAACAGTAATTTGCGTATTTACCGTATCGGTACATTTAGTAGCTTTTACTTTTAGCCGTACATTAAATACCTGAGGAGAATCAATGGGTTCAAAACTCGTATTGTAAAAGGTATGTGTAAATACCGAATCTACATCAGTAATTACTGAAGGATGGTACTTGGTAGTATCCCGATCAATGATACCTGCTACACCTGTTGTATTAAAATCCCAGTAAATTTGATTTACATCTGACGATAAGTTTCTTATTTCTAAATCTAAAGGAGCACATCCCTGTCCTTTCTCAACAAAGAAGGTTGCATTCGGTTGTTCTGCCATTTCAACATTAACTGTTGCAGTATCTTTATTATTACAAGCTCCCGAAACCTCAACATAATATGTTCTTGCCCCATCTACAACAGCTTTTGGATTCGATATAGTTGTGCTGGATAAGTTTGTTGCCGGCCACCAGCTAAAAACACTACCACCTGATGCATACAACTGTACCGTATCCCCTTTACAGGCACGAATGGTTGAACTTGGTTGAATACCATCTCCCTGGATCGTATTAGCACTCACCTTTAGCTCATTGAAATCGGAAAAATATCCAAAACGACAACCTGGACCTCCACCATGGATCACTCCTAAGTGAAATACATCTTCTGTATTTGAAATAGTCCTTGCAACACCTATTGGAAAATCTGAAAAATCATTCTCAGGTACCACAAATTGTGCAGCCATCCAATCTCCGGTTGATCCAACTTCTTCAAAATCTGCCGGATCAATTAATGTTCCAACACCATCCTGAACCACACCCTCAAATAAAAAATCATCCTGAGCATCTTTTCTTACCATGATATTTAAATAAACAGGCCAGTTTACAGATCTGGCAATGGTTACACTGGTTGATCCTGTACATTTACTTATAGGAGGCAAAACAGCTCCTCCCATTTCACTTTCCCATCCTGACACATGCAATACCGACAACGGTTTATTGGAGATAATTTCCATAAAATTAAAATCGAATACTCCTGAGTTAAAAGGTATACCAACCTGTTCTCCTCGATCAATAATGGCATCAGGAACTGTGTTACCTACAGCGGTTGTATCAACATCACCCCACCATATTCGTGTATTATTTTCTGGAGCCGCACAATACACATACTCCCAATCGTCCAAGAGATCACCCCTCATGGCAACATATTCGGTTCCTAAAATATCATTATCGGCTCCTACTTTCCCTTTATAAGGGACCCATTGATCGGCAATAATATCCCATCCTCCCCACTCTTCAGCGCTATCTAAACCTTTACGAGCAGAATCATCTTTTTTAACAACAGCAACACCCGGACCCGATAACACCTTTACTATTATACCTCCAATGTGTTGAAAACCCTCAACTTTCCACCAGCCCTTAACTATATTTTGTCTTTTAACAGTAGGATCCCATCCCGGAGGTAAGGTGTAAACCTGTCCTCGATTTAAGGTCACCGTAAATGGGTTTGTTTGATTTGGAAAAGATCCACTTCTATATACATCTTTACCGGCAGGAGGTGTTATTTCAACCTGAGTACCATCTTCAAAGCTGATGATTTCAATTGAAGAAAATGCCCTATCCTTATAAGAATCTGCCTGATTATACGCATGTTCCTGGAAGGGTATAATAAATTCTGTACCAATACCATTACCTCCTTTTAGTGCATAAATATCACTATTATTAGTTCTATCCTGTGTAAAATACACATTAATAGGAGCCGTACTGGTTATTAATACCGCTTTATTTCCAATATTATTACGACTCGCTGCCGGCAAACTGTTGTATTGATCTACAACAGTTTTATTTTCAATTAAATTAAATTCAGGATCAGCTTGAGCAATTGGTAAAAAATCCGTTGAGTAGGCTGGGATATTTAAAGTTACAGGTGTAAATGCCGGTTCTGCAGGCATTTCAATAGTAACTTCTGCAGCAAATTCCCGTGTTGTAAATACAAAAATCACAGGATCGTCTCCATGATCATTGGAAATTTCAGGATTAACAAACCAAAATTCAGTATCTGTTTGTGCATATACATTTACATTCAATGCAAACATCACCAGCACAATAATCGTTATATATTTTAAAAATCTTTCCATGATTTTGTTTTTTTACAAATAAAAATGATCCGTTTATAAACAAAAAAATTACTTTCACGTACAAAAAAATAACGTTTATGGAATTTGTACGGTATTTTTTTAAGAAAGTTATATCTCTATCAACACAAAAAAATGCATTAATAAAAAGTTCTGCTTAAATTTACATAGATAAAATTACTTAAAAATAGATAAATATAACATTATTATACCATGAAAAAGATCATATTCATAATAATTATAGCTACTTTTTTTAGTAAAGCGTTTACTCAAAATGTAGTTTTTCATGAAGGTTTTGAACAGGGTTCTCGACCAGACGGATGGACAGAAGAAAAAATACTTGGATTAGGAGGAGAACCTACAGGAACCTTGATTCAATGGCAGTATCTTGAAGGTGGTTACGGTTATGATCCTGGCATTCCTGATGACAGGGGTTATCCGGATCATGCTGCCCAGGGAGAATACAATGCCATGTTTCAACTGGAAAGTTATAAGGGAGAAACCACCATCTTAATCACACCTCCTATTGATCTTTCTGATGTAACTAAACCCGAATTATTATTTGAACACGTGCAGGCTACCTGGTACTTTAGTGGTCAGGAATATAACGATATTTTAAATGTTTATTATAAAACTGGACCAACTGAGGACTGGGTTTTAATGAAATCATACGAAGATGCTGTTGAAGATTGGACTTTAAGGTCTATTTTATTGCCTGATAGTAGTTTGTCAAGCACCTACTATATTGGATTCGAAGGAATTACCGGCTTTGGATACGGCACTTGCATTGACACCGTTCGTATTCTTGAAACAGGCATAGTATCGGAATATTTGGATGATTATTCTATACAACAAGCTTCTACTGATTTTATTCCCACCAATACATCCAATAACCCTATCTTAAAAATAGCACTGGATGTAAAAGGAAACGATGGAGAACTATACTTCGATTCGCTAAAAGTTAAATCCCTCAATACCGATGACAGTTATCTGGCAAATAATGGAGTAAAACTATATTATACAGAAGACTCCACTTTTAAAAACCCTGTTCTATTAACCAATGGGACAGCAAATTTTGTTAATGGAATCGCAAGTTTTAAGAATCTTGGTCTCGAGCTAGAACGTGGAATTAATACCATTTGGGTTACTTATGATATTGCCCCGGCTGCTACTCATGATGTGCATAATACTATTCTTGATGCCAAAATTGAAGCAGAAAGCATGTATATTGGTGGTTCTGCCTATCCATTTGCCAATAAATCGCCCGATGGTGAACGATTACTAAAGGAAACCATATTTAGTGATGGCTTTGAAACAGGTGGCTTACTTTGGACAATGAATGGCAGCTTTGAAGTAGCCAGCCCACAAGGATTAAATGGTGGTACTAATGGGTATCCTGATCCTGAAACAGCATATAATGGAAACAATGTGCTTGGAACTGATTTAACCGGCGATGGCTTATATGAAAATAATTCTAAAGATTCTGCAGTTTCTCCCTCCATAGACTGTTTTTACTATAAAGACGTAAATGTTTATTATGCCCGTTGGTTCAATGCAGAAGGCGATGATGGTGGAACATGTGATTATAGTACAGACAATGGATTAACATGGAATAATCTCTGGTTTAACAATGGAGCGGTTGTAGATAATTCCTGGGAGTTAGAAACTTTTGATGTGGACAATATTGATTTTCAGGAAAATGTAAAAGTGAGATTTTATATGGATACGGAATTGAGTGATGCAAATCAATATACAGGATGGAATGTTGATGATTTCACCTTGATTGGAGATTTTATTTCCAAAGATGTTGGAATAACCGAAATAACATTGCCAGAAACAGGCTGTGGACATACCAGCTCAGATGATATCACTGTAACCATCGAAAACTTTGCCGGAGAAGCTACTCCAACAACAATTCCTGTGCGTTACGAAATTGATGGTAGCGGAACGTATGTTACCGATGCATATACTTCCTCCTCTATTGGAATTGGGGGGGATGACTCATTCACATTTTCTGTAGGAGCAGATTTAAGCGCTCCAGGATTCCATACCATTAAAGTGGAAACCATTTTACCCGGAGATGAAATATCAACAAATAACAGTAAATCAAAAACAATCTTTTCCTATCCAAGCTATTCTTTACCTTATGCTGAAGATTTTGAAGCAAATAATGGGTACTACCTAAGGGGAGGATTTGCCTCAAGCTGGGAACATGGCAAGCCAGCCTCCGTAGTAATTAATGCAGCTGCTTCCGGAGATTATGCATGGGTTACCAATTTAAAGAGTTATTATTTAAATGGAGACTCTTCTTACATAGAAAGTCCTTGTTTTGATTTTACCGGTTCGGATTCAATCATTTTTGAATTTAAGGCAATAGGTGTAACCGAAGATAAAACCGATGGATTAACATTGTTGTATTCACTTGACCAAGGTGTAAATTGGAATGTAGTTCCCGATGATGAAGATTTTTACTGGAACTGGTATAATGAGCCACTTATTAGCGAACTTGAATTACCAGGAATTGATACAACGGATGGAGAGTGGAAAACATTCAGACAATTACTACCTCCAGATGTTAAAAATGAAAGTAGTGTCAAATTCAGATTTATGTTTGAAAGTAATGGTGCCATCAGATATGAAGGATTTGGTATTGATGATGTAAAAATTTATGATGCCCCTTACGATGTGGGTGTTTCCGATATTACTGAACCTTTTACTGACTGTTACTGGGATGAAGCAACCCAGGTAAAAGTAGATATCGAGAACTTTGGAATAACTGCAGTCAAAGCAGGAACCAAAATTCCTATAGGTCTTAGGATGAATGATGTTCATATCATTACCGATACCCTGGAGCTTGCCGGTGATTTAGAAATAGGAACAAGCACATCCTTCACATTTACTGAAACTGTAAACATGTCTGCTGCAGGTGACTATGAGTTTGAAGCTTATACTTTATTGGAAGACGATCCTTATTTTTATGATGAAACAACTTGTAACGACACTAGCATTGAAATTGTTACAGTACAAGGAATGCCTGATTATAATCCATTCCAGGATCAAATTGGGGTGAACCCTGTGGATACTTTCTTAGTTGCAGGAAAAAATTATGATAGCTACTTCTGGGATAGACCTGTGCTTGATGATACAACAACTTTAACTACAGATACTCTTTATATCAAAGATTATGAAGGTTGGTATAAAGTTACTGTTACCAATGCTGATAACTGCACTGCTAGTGACTCTGTAGAAGTTGTAAGCTCACTCATCGATATTGAGATGCTTCAAATATATACTACTTTGGATACCGTTTGTGAGAGAACAGAATTAAGCGAATTATCTGTACAAATCAAAAACAATGGTGTTGACCTCAATGTTAACGATTCGGTATTTTTAGCATACCAGATCAATGACTTACCAAAGGTTCAAGACACTCTTATAGCAACAAGCCCAATAGTAACTGGAGACACCGAAGACTTTACATTTACAGAGAAAGCAGATTTTATCACCCCTGATAGTTATACTTTAAAAATCTTTGTTGATTATTTAAAAGATCTAAACCATTATGATGATACCCTCACTGATCAGTTTCTTACTCAAGGATATGTGGATATCGATTTTAATCCGGATACCATTTTTTCTTCAGAAGCTGATACCCTGGTATTATCGCCTGAACCAGATTATTCAACTTATTCGTGGAGTACCCTGGAATCAACTCCGAGTATAACACCTACTACCAATGTCAGTCAGTGGTACTATGTTACTGTTTCTGACGGAGATGAAACTTGTGGTTCTGATGATGATTCAGTTTATGTTGAGACATACGATTTTGCCATTGATAGTATCAAAAGTCCACACAGCGATTGTGCATTTACAAATGCCGAGAATATTGAACTATATATCTTTAATCATAGTGGAAATACCTACGCTACAGGTACAAAAATTCCATTCAGATTTAATTTCGATGGTTTAGGATGGGTCGATGATACCGTTACCTTAACGAGTGATTTCAGTCCTGAAACAACAGAAATTATTACATTAAACAAAACCATTGATCCTTCGGTTGTAAAAGAATACAGCTTGGAAGTGAAAGTTAATGCCAAGCAAGATGCCAATCAAGAAAACGATGCCATCAGTCATAACTTTGAGACCTGGGGATATCCAAGTGTAGATTTACCATATGAAACAATTTTTACAACACAAGCAGACACTGTTGTCTTAGAAGTTTCAGATGAATTTGGAACTTATTCATGGAACCAGGATGTGAATAACGATAGTTCAATCTTTGTAGTAAGCGATAATTTCTCACAAAACTACATTGTTACCGTAAGCGATGTTCACGGTTGTGGGACAGATAAAGACTCAACATTTATATCAACCTATAATGTAGGTGTATTAGAGTTAGTTTCACCGACCAGTGATTGTGAACATGATTTCATTGAGCATATAACTGTCAAAATCAAGAATTTCAGTAATGATATCATGAAAAAAGATTCAATTATACCTGTTGGGTACAAACTGGATGGAGCAAATGCCGTGATTGAATACATGACCTTAGATGAAGATTTAAGTCCATCAGGAACGGTCAATTACACCTTTTCTGAAACAGAAGATTTATCAAGCATTGAAACCTATCATTTTGAATTATTTACTGATTTAGTGCTGGATGTTAAACACTCTAATGATACTTTGGTTGATGTTATAAAAACATTTGGATATCCTTCTATTAATTTAGGTGACGATATACTAACAACCCAGCCTGATACTGTTGTGATTGTTGCAGCTCCAGGATTTAAAGGATATTTCTGGGATGATGGAACAAATAACGATTCTCTTGAAATTACTTACTTGGCTTCTCGTTTATATACTGTTACTGTAAATGATATTAATGGCTGTAAAGCAATTGATGATATTAATGTGTTTACATACAATTTAGCAACATCAGAAATTGTTAGCCCCGTTAGTAAATGTGAATTAAGCAATTCTGAAACCGTTAGTTTTGATGTGATCAATAACAGTTTAGATACTCTATTGGAAAATGATGTAATCAATGTAAGGTATACTATCAATTCCGGCTCTCCTGTAAATGAATCATTTGCACTTGAAGTTGATTCTCTAAAACCTGGAGAAACAGTAAACTATACCTTTACTCAAACAGCCGATTTATCAAATAACCAGGATTATACTTTCAGTTTATATGCTGAATATCCAAGTTATGATGCTGAAACCAATGATGCCATAAACCGAGATGTAGATTACCAGAAAACAGAATTGGCATTAGGGCCTGATATTAATACAGGAGAAGCACAGCACACTATTGATGCCGGAGATTTCAAAAGCTACTTATGGTTTGATGAAGAAACGACAACAAGAACATATACCGTTGATATTAATGATCAAAATCCAAATTATTATTATGCAGTTACTGTAACTAACGATTATGACTGTGTTGATTATGATTCCATTCAGGTTACATTCTCTACTACTGCAAGTATAGATCTTACAGATATGCCAACACCTGTTGATGCTTGTTGGCAAGAAAGTGAAACTTATCCTGTAAAAGTTATTATAACCAATTCAGGAGTAGTGAACTTAAATTCAGGAACAGGATTTACTGTAGAATATAATGTTGATGGAGGAACTCCTGTTGTTGAAACATTTGATATTTCAGAAACAATGACTTCTGGTGATACTAAAGAATATACTTTTACGGAAGAGGTTTCGTTTGCAACAGCTAAGGTATATACCATAGAAACATCTGTTAAACTTACCAATGATGAAAGTATCACGGATAATCTATCAACAAACATTGATATCTCAGCACCAGAAGTTAGCCTTGGATTAAGTGATACCATATCATTTGAAGTATCAACACAACTTTCTACTTCTGTACCTTACACAACATATGAATGGTCGACCGGAGCTGAAACTCCAACCATTACAGTAACAGAAGAAGGCAAATATTCGGTAACTGTTACTGATGCCAATGGTTGTCAGGGTGAAGGATGGATTTATTGTAAGAAAGGTACAACAGGTATTGATCATTTAATCAAAGGTTCGGATTATCAAATCAGTTTTTATCCAAATCCTGTATCTGATCAATTAATGATTCAGTTTGACAATCAAAAATCGAAGGATGTATTTGTTGAAATACTTAGTTCAAACGGACAAATCATTTATACCAGGAAACTGGATGACATAGAAAATACCATTGAAAGAATTGATGTTAATCCATATGCGAATGGTATTTATTATCTAAGAATTCAGGTTGATCAGGAATTATATACCCGAAAGGTGATTATACAATAAAAAATATGAGTAATAAAAAAACAGCCGGAATTTTCGGCTGTTTTTTTATTATGATATAATCAATTCATCCAAAGTCCTTTTGGGTACATGATGTACCTGCTGACCATCTCTGTAATATTTTATATCATCGTTTACCATATCTTCAACAATCACTTCTTCCTTTGGTTTCCCTAAAGCAATGACCAATAAAACTTCAAAATGCTCATCGAGTTTTAGCAATTCTTTTAATTGTTCTCTTTTTATGGAAGCAAAAATACATCCTCCCAGTCCCTTCTCCACAGCACCTAAAAGCATACTCTGAGAAACAATCCCGTGATCACATAAAAAGTTTTTAGTCAGTCTAGTATCTCCTAAAATAATGATATAACCCGAAGGTTTCTCTCCTTCTTCAGGACCATCCCAATCTTTTAAATAAGCAGCCCAGGCCAAAGTAGAAAAAATCTTTTCATTGGTTTCATCATCTACAGAAAGATAATATTTTAAAGGCTGCAGGTTACGTCCCGATGGCGATAAACGTGCTAAGTCAACTAGTTCTTTCAAATCACTCATTGAAATTCTGTGATCTTGAAAAAATCTACGATAGCTCCTGTTTTTTAATACTAAATCTTTAATCATACTTCTATAAATAAAAAGTTGTCAATGCTTCGACAAGCTCAGCATGACAACTTTAGTATACAATTAACTAATTTAAATGTCATACTGAGCTTGTCGAAGTATGACTAATTAAATCATTTCAGTTTCTAGTAATTTGTTTTTTCAATTTCGAAATATGCTTCCGGATGTCCACAAATTGGGCAATTCTTTAACGCCTTTTTACTTTCGTGAACATGACCACATTTACGGCATACCCAGCGTACTTTTTCTTCACGTTCAAATACTTTTCCATTTTCTAAATTTTCAAGAAGCTTTCGATATCTTGCTTCATGGTCGGCTTCTACCTTAGCAATTAATTTGTATGCTGTAGCAATTTTTTTGAAGCCTTCTTCTTTAGCTATTTTTGCAAATTCTGGATAAAGATCTGTCCACTCTTCATTCTCACCATCCGCAGCAGCTTTCAAATTTTCTGCAGTAGTACCGATTACTCCAGCAGGATAAGCTGCAGTAATTTCAACCATACCACCTTCTAAAAATTTGAAGAAAGTTTTAGCATGTTGTTGTTCCTGCATTGCTGTTTCATTAAAGAATTCAGCTATTTGTTCATATCCCTCTTTTTTTGCAACCTTCGCAAAAAATTCGTATCTGTTTTTTGCTTGTGATTCTCCAGCAAAAGATTTTAATAAATTTTGTTCTGTACGTGTTCCTCTTATTGAGCTCATAAGATATTATTTAATGTTTATTACTAAATCGATTTCGAAGATAAAAAATAGAATCTTAAAAAAGGTAATAAATTACCTGATTAAGTAATTTAAATTGATTTTAAATACTTTTTAGTATCTTCCTGAAATAATTTCCCAATCTAAAATATCCCAAAAACTAGCCACGTAATCAGGTCTTTTATTTTGGTAATCTAAGTAATAAGCATGTTCCCACACATCGCAAGTTAAAATCGGAATGAAGCCTTCAGTAAGTGGATTTGCTGCATTTGAAGTTTGCACAATATCTAAACTCCCATTAGTCTTTTTAACCAACCAAGCCCATCCTGATCCGAATAAAGTTTTTGCTGCTGTACTAAACTTCTCTTTAAATTCTTCGAAAGAGCCAAAGCTGGCATTAATTGCTTCTGCTAATTGAGCTTTTGGTTTAGAAATCTTATCCTTCCCAAATTGATCGAAATAAAAAGTATGATTCCATACCTGAGCAGCATTATTAAAAATTCCACCTTTAGCTTTCATCATGATATCAATAATATCTGCTTCTTCAAACTCAGTTCCCTGAATAAGATTATTCAAATTATTGACATAAGCTGCATGATGCTTATCGTGATGAAACTCTAAGGTTTGTTTAGATATAACAGGTTCTAATGCATTGTAATCGTACGGTAATTTAGGTAATTCAAAAGCCATGATTTAAAATTTTCTGGTTTAACATAAAATTGTTAAACAAATTTAGTAATTAAAATCTTAAATAATAAAAAAAGCCGAGGTTACTAACCCCGGCCTTCGAAACCTAAATTACAATTAAACCTGCTCTTCTCTGAGCAAAACAACTAAACCAAACGCTTAGCAACTTGATCCCAATCAATGACATTCCAGAAGGCATCTATATATTCTGGTCGCTTATTCTGATATTTTAAGTAATATGCATGTTCCCATACATCCAATCCTAAAATTGGTGTTCCTTTAGTCTCTGCAATATCCATTAATGGATTATCCTGATTTGGGGTTGAGCTAACAACTAATTTATTGTCCTGTTGAACTAACCAGGCCCATCCTGATCCAAACCTTGTTGCAGCAGCCTTATTGAATAAATCTTTAAAAGTTTCAAAAGATCCAAAATCTCTGTTGATAGCCTCTAATAATTCACCTTTAGGTTTTCCTCCTCCATTTGGAGACATGATCTCCCAAAATAATTTGTGATTATAGAACCCACCTCCATTATTTCTTACTGCAGCTGAATGTTTTGAAATATCTTTTAAAATATCTTCAATCGACATATTTTCTATTTCTGTGTCTTGAATTGCATTATTTAAATTATTGGTATAACCAGCATGATGTTTGGTATGATGAATCTCCATTGTTCGTGCATCAATACTAGGTTCTAATGCATTATAATCGTATGATAAATCTGGTAATTTAAAAGCCATAATTTTTTAATTTTTTATTTGTTAAACTTTTCTATTTAGAATGATTCTAATTTATTTTACTTTATAACAAAGAACTTTTGTAATTGTTTACCAGTTTTGAAAAAATTACTTTCGCATATAAAATAATTTATCTTGAACCGGAAAATTTTAAATATTGCCATACCTAATATTATAAGTAACATTACAATCCCATTGCTTGGTATTGTTGATTTAGCTTTGGTTGGCCATCTTGAATCGGAAGTGTATATTGGGGCCATTGCAATAGGTAGTATGATCTTTAATTTTATTTATTGGGGATTTAGTTTTTTACGAATGGGGACCAGTGGATTTGCAGCTCAATCGTATGGACAGAAGAATTTCAAAGAAAGTTTTTATATTCTTTACCGGGCTCTTTTTGTTGGTTTAATTGGTTCTATCTTTTTATTAATCATTCAAAAACCTATCGATATATTAAGCTTCTTTATGATTAATGGAAGTGATGATGTTGAATTTTATGCACGTCAATATTTTTATATTCGAATCTGGGCTGCTCCTGCAACCATAGCGATTTACTCTATGTCAGGCTGGTTTATTGGTATGCAAAATGCTAAAGTACCCATGATTATTGCCATCATAATTAATGTTTTAAATATAGCTTTCAATATTATTTTTGTGAAGGTTCTCGGAATGAAATCGGACGGAGTTGCTTTAGGGACAGTTCTAGCGCAATATTCAGGTCTTATAACGGGACTTTTATTTTTATCTAAACATAAAAAAAGATTAAAATTATACTTTAATAAAAAGGAAATCCTACAAACTAAGGCTTTAAAAAGATTCTTTAAGGTTAATAAAGATATCTTTATTCGAACCATGAGTTTGGTATTTGCACTATCGTTTTTTACAGCTAAATCGGCTAAATCGGGAGATACATTACTTGCAGTTAATACTTTACTGCTTCAGTTTTTTACAATTTATGCCTATATAACTGATGGATTTGCATATGCAGGCGAAGCATTATCGGGAAAATATTTTGGAGCAAAAGATAAGATCAATTTAAAAAAAGTTACTCGTTATTTATTTTATTGGGGTCTTTTAATGGCTGGCATTTTTACAATAGCTTATTATTTGGGGAATAACGCTTTATTAAGAATATTTACCGATAACGAAAGTGTAATCAATAATATTCAACCATTCTTAATTTGGGTTTACCTCATTCCGGTATTAACTTTTGGAGCTTTTATCTGGGATGGAATTTTTATTGGAGTAACAGCATCTGCCAGCATGCGAAATGCAATGCTTTTTTCCACATTTATCGTGTTTATTCCTGCATATTATTTACTCCATCATTATTTCAATAATCATGGCCTATGGGCAGCTTTTATGTTATTTATGATAGCACGGTTCATCACATTAACTTTAGCAGCTCCAAAATCAATATTTCAAAAAATCTGAACCAAATTATTTCCGATTTGTTATCACAAACAAAAACAAAAAAAATGATAACGAAAGATATTACCATAGAAGAATTAATAGAAGAAATTCCCGCATCGGTAAGATATTTATCTGAAAAAGGAATAAAATGCATTGCTTGCGGTGAGCCTATTTGGGGAAGCCTTGAAGATGCTGCAAAAGAAAAGGGATTCTCTGATGAGGAAATAAATGGAATAGTTCAAGAACTTGAAATTATAAAGCAATAAGAGTTTATTGTCATTCCCAACTTGATTGGGAATCTATCAACCACAAAAAAAGATTCCGGCTCTACGGCCGGAATGACATTTATAATTTTAATTGTATTTATGCCCTATTAAATAATTCTTAACATAATCCTCCACTCCATCTTCTAAACTGGTAAATGGTTTATCGTAACCTATTGATCGGAGCTTATTCATATTTGCCTCGGTAAAATACTGGTACTTATCGCGAATATCCATTGGAGTGTCAATAAATTCAATGTTCTCTTCTACATCCATTCCTTTAAATGTATTCTTCGTTAAATCAAGGAAAGTTCTTCCTTTTCCTGTTCCGATATTATATAAGCCAGAGTCTTTTCTATGATTCATTAAGAAAAACATGATATCACTTAAATCTTTTACATAAACAAAATCTCGAGTTTGTCCTCCATCAGGAAAATCAGGATGATGAGATTTAAATAATTTCATTTTACCTGTTTCGCTAATTTGATTAAATGCATGTAGTACAACCGATGCCATTCTACCTTTATGATATTCATTTGGGCCATAAACATTAAAATACTTTAATCCTGCCCAAAAATATGGTTGCTTCTCTTGTTTTAAAGCCCACTTATCGAAATCATTTTTTGATTCACCATATAAATTAAGAGGTTTTAATTTTTCTACAATTTCATGATTATCGTCATAACCAAACTCTCCTAATCCATAGGTTGCTGCCGATGATGCATAAACCAAAGGTAAACCATACTCAACACATTTATTCCAAACTGCTTTGGTATAATCTAAATTCAGTTCATCATAAACTTCTTTGGGGAATCCAGTAGTAGCAGATCGCGCACCAATATGAAATACAAATTGAATAAATCGCTGATTAGCATCCATCCATGCTATTAAATCGCTCCGATGTACTTTCTGCGAAAATTCTTTTCCTTCTAGATTTTTATTTTTTTCAGCATGCGAAAAATCATCGACAACTACGATATCTTTAAATCCTTCGCTATTTAATTTACTTACCATATTGCTGCCAATAAAACCTGCAGCACCTGTAACTACTATCATATCTTTATTTTTGAATTTAAACAAGAGTTTGCTAAGTTAAGAAAATTTGCTCATTCATTTTAGGCAAAACGCCCAAAGAAATTGCTCGTTCATATAAATACTCAATTGCTTTGCGGCCATCTTTCCCCAAATCTTTGGTAAAATCATTTACATATAATTCAATATGTTTATACATAACCTCTTCTTGCATTTCCTGTGCATATTGTTTTATATATGGATAAGCCGATTTTGGATTCTCAAAAGCAAATTCTACACTTCGCTTTAATACGCGATTAATTTTTAGTTGCAGATCATGACTCAAATTTCTATTTACAACTATACCACCTAAAGGAATTGGTAAGCCTGTTTGATCTTCCCAGTATTCACCAAGATCAACGATCTTTTTTAATCCTTTTTTTTCGTAAGTAAAACGATTTTCGTGAATGATTAAACCTGCATCTACCTCATTGCTTAATACTGCTTCTTCTATATCAGAAAATAAGTACTCCTTCTTATTTTTTGCATTTGGATAGGCAATACTTAACAACAAATTGGCAGTCGTATTTAATCCCGGAATAGCTATTCTTACATCGTTCACTTCATCAGGGTAAATTTTATGTTTACTTATTAATAATGGTCCATTTTTATATCCCAAGGCACTTCCTGCATCAAGAATCAAATAATTATTGATTATTTTGGTATATGCATGATAGCTTATTTTTGTAACATCTAACTCATTATGAATAGCTTTTTGATTTAGCTCTTCAACATCGCCTAAAATAAGCTCAAACTCCAAATCCTCCGTATCAATTTTATGATGTACCATGGCATCGAAAATAAATGTATCGTTCGGACAAGTTGAAAAACCAAGTGATATCTTTTGCATTTTATTTTTAATTACTATTAGGTTAATTCTTATTTCTTTCTTCCACGCAAAGACCACAAAACTATTCGCAAAAGACGCAAAGGATAAAATATTAAGTATTAATAGTTAAAAACTTTGCGGTTTTTGCGAAACTAACCTTAGCGTACTTTGCGTGAGCTTTTGTTGTTGAATACGCTACTCATATTATTTTTTATTGTTCTTTTTGTAAAACACTAATAATATCAAATAGTTCTCTATTTAGATTTTTTATAGCTAACGGAATATTCCACTTTGCAGTATCGCGTTCTTCAACATAATTTGAAATGGAACGTATTTGCATAAACTTGACTCCCTCTTGCAAACAAACATAAAAAAATGATGCTCCTTCCATGGTCTCAATATCTGCATTAAATTTTTTTTGAAATAATTCTATACTTTTTTTACACCCATGTGTCGTATTGACTGTTATTGCAGATGCTTTATGAATATCTAACTTAAATTCATAAGGGTTTAATAATTGCCCATTTGTAAAAGGAAACTGATCTTTTTTAATGAATCCTTTCTCAAACATCGTAAAGTATTCTGTTTTATCTTCTACCCCCAAATCGGCAAACTCGTCAGAATGAACAAAAACCACATCTCCAATATTCATATTAGCATTAAAAGAACCTGCAATGCCAGCATTGATGATGATATCGTAATCTTGTTCCGAAATTTTTCGTAACAAAGAATAAGTTGTAAACACTGAACCAATCCCTGTAACCAGGAAATCAAGCTCTTGATTTAACACTTTTGTTGATTCAATTTCTTTTTTTATCTGAAAAATTTCTTTTTCTGTGGCAGAAACAACTAATATCTTCATGTTAATTAGTACTTTTGTAAACTCAAAGATATTGTATTTATATCAAAATTGTTGTTTATTTATACACACAATTAAATATCAATAACTTAAATATATTTTTATGGTTTTTGTAACCCGAAGAGAACGTTTTAGTGCTGCACATAAATTATTTCGAGAAGAATGGAGTGAAGACAAAAATCTTGAAATTTTCGATAAGTGCTCTTATCCAAACTGGCACGGACATAACTACGTCTTATACGTAACAGTAAAAGGTGAGTTAAACCCTGAAACCGGATTTGTAGTCAATATAAAGCGATTAAGTAAGATCATAAAAGAACATGTTATTTCGAAACTCGACCATAAAAATTTGAATATAGATGTAGATTTTCTAAAAGGTAAAATAGCTTCAACAGAAAATCTTGCCATTGGTATTTGGGAGCAATTAAACCCAATTATAAATTCTTTGGGAATTGAATTGCATTGCGTAAAGATTGAAGAGACTGAAAATAATTATGTAGAATATTTTGGAAATTAAATAATTATGGAAATAGTAAATAACGGAGTTAAAACATTTGATGATATTGGATATGCCAGAATTGATAGATGGGACGATGAGAAAACTGCAAAACTTGCTGAACATTATAAAGCAATCCTAGATCTTATAGGTGAAGATGTTAACAGAGAAGGTTTAATTGACACTCCAGTACGTGTAGCTAAAGCAATTCAATTTTTAACAAAAGGTTATGGCATTGAGCCCAAAGATATCCTTAAATCGGCCATCTTTAAGGAAGATTATAAACAAATGGTGATTGTAAAAGACATTGAATTATATTCCATGTGTGAACATCATATGATTCCTTTTTATGGGAAAGCTCATGTTGCTTATATTCCAAATCAATATATTACCGGATTAAGCAAAATTGCTCATGTTGTTGAAGCTTATGCTCGCCGCTTACAGGTGCAAGAACGTTTAACCATGCAGATTAGAGATTGTATCCAGGATACTTTAGATCCTATGGGTGTAGCTGTTGTTATTGAGGCAGGGCATATGTGTATGCAAATGCGTGGAGTACAGAAACAAAACTCTGTAACAACCACATCTGCATTTACTGGAGCTTTTCTACGAGATACTAAAACTCGAGAAGAATTCATTCACTTGATTGGTTCAAAACTCAGCTAATAATTAAGCCGATATATATTTAAATACCATTTATTTCTTTTGACTTGTAAATGGTATTTTCTTATTTTTGACCGCTGTTACAATAATTTCAAAATAAGAAATTAAATATTAACCAAAATTAATTTTATGAAAGCATACGTATTCCCTGGTCAGGGAGCACAATTTGTTGGAATGGGTAAAGATCTTTATGATAATTATCCTGTTGCAAAAGAAATGTTCGAAAAAGCAAATGAAATATTAGGTTTTAGAATTACCGACTTAATGTTCGAAGGTACTGAAGATGACCTTAAACAAACTAAGGTTACTCAACCTGCTATTTTCTTACATTCAGTAATCTTGGCTAAAACTTTAGAAGATTTTAACCCAGAAATGGTTGCCGGACACTCTCTAGGAGAATTTTCTGCATTAGTTGCTAACGGTGCATTATCATTCGAAGATGGATTAAGTCTTGTTTATAAGCGTGCTCTTGCAATGCAAAAAGCTTGTGAAATTGAGCAATCAACTATGGCTGCTATTATTGGATTAGAAGATCATGTAGTTGAAGATGTTTGTAACGCAATTGATGAAGTAGTTGTTCCTGCTAATTATAACTGTCCTGGACAATTAGTTATATCCGGATCAATGAAAGGGATTGAAGTAGCTTGCGAAAAATTAACTGAAGCTGGAGCAAAACGTGCTTTACCTTTAAAAGTTGGTGGCGCATTCCATTCTCCATTAATGGAACCTGCAAGAGTTGAATTAGCTGAAGCAATTAATTCAACAAACTTTAGTACTCCTGTTTGTCCAGTTTATCAGAATGTTGATGCAAAACCTTATACTGATGCTGCTGAAATTAAAGAAAACTTAATTAAGCAGTTAACTTCACCTGTAAAGTGGACATACATCATGCAAAATATGATTGCTGATGGTATGACTTCATATACTGAAGTTGGCCCAGGAACAGTATTACAAGGATTACTAAAAAAAGTAGATAGAAAAATGCCAGCACAAAGCGCATAAAAAATATCATGTCATACTTCGACAAGCTCAGTATGACAGATAATATAACAAATAAAGTTGTCATGCTGAGTTTATCGAAGCATAGACAACTTTTATTTTATCTAAAACTTTATCGAGACACTTTGTTTTGTTTCATCATGTAAACTTAATGGAACCGGCGACACTTTTACTAAGGCTTGAAGAATTTTCTTTTGCTTGTCGCTTAGATCACACATGGTAAAATCATATTCTATTTTTACCTCAGCGACTCGCCTGGGATCTGCTGACATAATTTTCCATGTTTTGGCAGTTGCTCCATCAATACTAAAACCTGCAGCTTCAGCTTTTATTCCCATAATAGTAAAAATGCAACTTGCCAGCGAAGTAGCTAATAAATCAGTAGGCGAAAAAGTTTCTCCTTTACCATGATTATCGGTTGGTGCATCAGTAATTAGCTTGTTTCCAGACTGAACATGAATAGCCTCAGTTCTTAACTGACCTGTATACACTGTACGAATAGTCTCTATTTTTTCCATAAAATCTTAATTTAATGTATTGCATTAAACAAAGATATAGAAATAAAGTTCTGAATTGATAAACTTATTGATTTCTAAGAATGTCCGCAGCTTGCACAAGCTGAATCTGCACTCGCCTTTCCGTCAATATCTCTTCGACATTTAATCTCTTCGCCCCTGGCACATTTTAGTCCCTTTTTACGCAGTTCCTTATTGCCACCAACGGAAGAGTTTGGAAATTTCTTTTTTCTAAAAAAAACATTAAATCCCATGGCTAGAATTGCAATTGCAAGTATCGCTAAAACTAAAAGAAGTAATTCTATAAACATTAATCTGACTTTGTTGTTATATCATTCGAATGCAAAGATAAATATTAAATTTTTCATTTAACAATCTAAATCTTTACATTTTTAAATATGATTAATAAATAATTATCAATGATATAGATAAATTTCAATCTGTTATGGCAACAAAAACAATTACAAAAAAAGATACAAATAAGAAAAGTGCATTTGATAAAAAAGAAGTTTTAAACGACTATAAGCTGGCGAATCTTAGCAGACAAATAAGTATAGTTGGACGAAAGGAAGTTTTAACCGGGAAAGCTAAATTTGGAATCTTTGGTGATGGAAAAGAAATTACCCAGATTGCTATGGCAAAAACCTTTCAGAATGGAGACTGGCGATCAGGATACTATCGCGATCAAACATTTATGATGGCAGCGGGTTTATTTTCTGCTGAAGAATTTTTTGCTCAATTATATGGCGAAACCGACATTAAATTGAATCCTGGTAATGGAGGAAGATCATTTAATAACCACTTTTCGACACGAAGCTTAAACCCAGATGGAACATGGAAGGATTTAATGAAACAGAAAAATTCATCTGCCGATATCTCTCCTACAGCAGGGCAAATGGCCCGTTGGGTTGGCTTAGGCTATGCTTCCAAACTTTTTCGTAATATAAAAGAGTTAAATCAATATACTGAACTTTCAAATAAAGGAAACGAAGTAGCTTTTGCTACTATTGGTGATGCGAGTACCTCTGAAGGTCAATTTTGGGAATCTATAAATGCTGTTGGTGTGCTTCAGGTTCCTGCAGTTGTAGCAGTTTACGACGATGGATATGGTATATCTGTTCCTAAAAAATATCAAACAACAAAAGGAAGTATATCGGAAGTATTAAAAGGATTCGAAAGAACGAAAGATAAACCAGGAATTGTTATCCTAAAAGCAAAGGGTTGGGATTATCCTGAACTGGTTAAAACCTTTAAAGAAGGAGTTGAGATTGCTCGTAAAGAACATGTTCCTGTGGTCTTTCATATCGAAGAAATTACGCAACCTCAGGGTCATTCAACCTCAGGATCACATGAAAGATACAAAGATGAAGAGCGACTAAAATTTGAACAGGAGTTTGATGGAATCAAAAAAATGCGTGAATGGATTATACAAGAAAAATTAGCCTCAGAAGCTGAGCTAGATCAGGTAGAAAATGAAGCTATGAACGAAGCTAAACAAGCAAAAAAAGATGCCTGGCGCAAATTTAAAGCTCCGGTAAAAGCGGAAAGAGATAAATTGATTGAATTAATTGATAACCGATCATGTAAATGTAAACGTGAAGGTTATGATAAGGTAGGAACATTTACCAATGACCTTAAAAAGATTGTAGATCCTATTCGTAAAGATAATTTTAGTACAGCTAAGAAAATTCTTCGTCATGTTTGTACTGACTGTAACATTCGTCAGAAACTTCAAAAAGATTTAACAGGATGGCTTGATCGAAATTATGATGATAATTTTGAGAGATATAATACTGCATTGTATAACGAATCAAAATTCTCTGCCCTAAATGTAAAAGAAGAAAAACCAATCTTTAAAGAAGATTCGCCCGAAGTTGCAGGACGAGAGATATTACGTGATAACTGGGATCATCTTTTTGGTAAGTATCCAAAACTGGTAACTTTTGGCGAGGATGCAGGATATATTGGTGGAGTAAATCAATCATACGAAGGTTTACAAAAGAAATATGGTGAATTGCGTGTAACAGATACTGGTATACGTGAACAAACTATTCTTGGTCAAGGTATTGGACTTGCATTACGAGGATTAAGACCTGTAGCAGAAATTCAATATTTCGATTATCTTTTATATGCTTTACAAGGAATGAGTGATGATCTGGCAACAACACATTACAGAACTGCTGCCGGACAAGTTGCTCCTTTAATTATTAGCACCCGAGGACATAGACTTGAAGGTATTTGGCATTCAGGATCTCCTTTAAGTATGGTAATTAATTCAATTCGTGGAGTTTATGTTTGTGTACCAAGAAATATGACACAAGCTGCCGGTTTTTATAATACTTTAATGGAAGGTGAAGATCCTGCATTAGTTATTGAACCTTTAAATGGATATCGTCTACGAGAAAAACGTCCTGAAAATATTGGCGAATATAAAATCCCATTAGGCACACCTGAAATTCTCAACGAAGGAACTGATGTAACTCTGGTAACCTATGGATCATGTGTTAGAATTGCTCAAGATGCCATAGAACAACTCAAAGAATTTAATATATCTGTTGAATTAATTGATGTTCAAACATTATTACCTTTCGATAAAACGCACATGATCACTGAATCTATTAAGAAAACCAATCGTGTTGTATTTTTCGATGAAGATGTACCTGGTGGTGCAACTGCATTTATGATGCAAAAAGTCCTTGAAGATCAAAGTGCTTATTATCATTTAGATTCTGATCCAAGAACGGTAACTGCAAAAGAACACAGACCGGCATATGCATCAGATGGTGATTATTTCTCGAATCCAAATGCAGAAGATGTTTTTGAAGCAATTTATTCCATGATGAATGAGGCTAATCCGAAGAAATATCCAGAACTTTATTAATACGCACCATTAAAAAGCCGCAATAATAATTTGCGGCTTTTTTATCACAATATCTTTTTATCAGGATATCTAAAAATTAATATTTATAGTTCATTGAACCTGATTTAATTTCTAAATAAATACAACGATGAAGACCATAACTATAATGATTTAATGTTCCTGAAAAAGTAGCACTAAATTCTGTATTATCATTAACAAGCACTTCAAAATTGATATCTTCAGTTGTTTGATCAATATCCTCTGTACTATATGGATGCGATTCTGGTGTTCTAAACTCAAATGCTTCTTTATATAAAGCATCGTATCCAACAGCGTTAGGTAATACTTTAAAAGTTATATAACTGTCATCAGTTTTACTGGTAGCAATAATTTGTAATAAATCTATTTCTTCTGTATCAGAAACTTGCTCAACTACCTTATAAATCATAATATCTGTTAATTTTATGCTTGTATCTCTTAGTTCCTTGAGAACTTCATAATATCCCTGATATACAATTCTTATATTATTTGACTGCTCCTCAAAGTGATCATCTTCTGAACAAGATCCTATTATTAGTATTAATATACAATAAATGATTTTTTTCATAAATCTATTACATATTATGCATCTTAAGCTCAATTTACTTTTACACATTCAATATCAACTATCAGACAAGTAATGATTAATATTTGAATACGATTGAACCATAACTAATATCGATATAAATATATTCAGGAACCCATTGATTATAATGTTTAACTCTTCCTGTAAAATTAGCTATAAATTCTTTATCATCATTAGCTAACACCTGTAATTCTATTCTCTCAGAATTATATGGTGTTCCACGTGCAGTTCTAAAGTCAAATACATTATTATATAAAACGTCATTCCCTGTTTTATTTGCGTAAACTTCAAATAAAACAATACTATCATCATGATTTGTTCGGGCTGTAATTTGTAACAAATTTAATTCTTCAGTTGAAGAAACCACTTTTTCAAATGGTCTAATGTTGATTATTGTAAATGTTTTACCAGAATGATATTCATTTGTTATCTCTTCATAATAAGCCATCTCTAATAAGTTGGATGAATTATTAATATTTAAAGATTCATCTTTCGAACAAGATAAAACAAACAAGAATATGAAGCAAAATAGAATCTTTCGCATATTCAGTTTAAGCTAAACATAAAGTAGTACTTCATTTAAGATAACTTAAATAAGATATACCCTATGCTATTCATGTATTAACTTTCTAATCTTTATTCCAAAATCTAATATAGAATTAATACCTAAATCTAATTGACCCATAGCTTATATCTAAATAAATATACTCCGGAACCCATTGATTATAATGCCTTAAGCTACCTGTAAAATTAGCTGTAAATTCTTTATTATTATTCGCCAGCACTTGCATTTCAACAGTTACGGCATTATAAGGACATCCCAGTCCAATTCCTGTTCTAAAATCAAACACATTATTGTACAAAACATTATTTCCAATACTATCTGCGAAAACTTTAAATAAAATATTACTGTTATCGTAATTAGTTCTCGCTGTAACTTGAAGCAGATGTACTTCTTCTGTTAGAGAAACCTTTTTTACAAATGGCCTAATGTCAATAATAGTAAATGTTTTTGAAAAGCGTTGATCCCAATACTCTTCATAATATTTAAGTTCAATGATATTGTCATTTTGGTCTGAATCTATGCATTCATCCTTTGAACAAGACCAGATAAATAATATGATTAAGTAATAAAGAGCTTTTTTCATAATTGTCTTTAATATGAAATAAAGCATTAATATTTAATTGAAATAGAACCTGATCTTATATCCAGATATATAAATTCACATGCTAACTGATTATAGTGCTTCAATACGCCTGAGAAATCAGCCATAAATTCTTTCTCATTATTAACGAGAGCTATAAAATCCAGATCAGCATAAGCATATGGTGTTCCTTCTGGTGTTCTAAAATCAAATTTATTATTAAATAAGACATTGTCTCCAAGACTATCTGCCATAACCTCAATAATAAAACAACTCTCATCTTGAATAGAAGTTACCTCAATTCTCAATACATTTATATCTTCAAAATCCGAAATTGATTTTATTTCGTGATGAACTTTAATATTATTCAGGGTTAAATTTCTTATAGGCTTACCTATCAACTCTTCATAATAACCATGATAAGCTATCTCTAACGAGTTTTTATTTATTTCAATAGAGCTGTCTTCGGAACAGGAAATAACAATAAACAGTACTAAGAAATGAGCAATTATCTTTTTCATAATTATTCATTTTTTTTAGAAAATTTAAATGCTATTTTGATAATAATACTTGATGATAGTTAAGAAATACTATAATATACTTAGTAATATAACTCTGGCCTAAAAATAGTTTTAGCTTAAGTATTATTTTTCTTTATAAATTCATTCACACTCAAAATAAAGGAAACATATGTTCAGGTAATCTTTCTCATAATCTACTTGGATGCTTACCTTAATATTCTAAATTGTTATGTACTAAATTCTTTACAAAATCCTCCTCCACCAAAAACAGTAAGACAGTTCAATAAGAATTAAACGCATAAGTTAATTAATTCGTTATTAAAACATTTAACATTAGACTTTACTGTTTAAATAAGTTTAATTATATTAGGGATGAAAATTATTATTAATTGAAATAATTGAAATTATTATGGCATTTAGTTTATTTAAAAATAAGAAAAATAAAAAAAAACAACTTAAAGATATAAACGGAGCCCCTTTATTTGTAGGTGATAAAGTAGATTGCCTTCGATACGAAATGGGAGAAAGTATTCTTTTAGAAAATGAAAATGGTTTTGAATACGAATCATTGAAGAACGGACAAAAGGTTAGCTATGCTAAAATGATAGACGCTGCAACTACTTTTCAAAAAGTAATAAAATTAAATTAATCTTAGTTTACTTATTTAAAAATAGCTTCCTTCAATAAGGGAGCTATTTTATTTGCAATTAATTACCTTTGTGGCATATAAAATACTTTGATGCTAGTGATCATAAAAAAAATATTAGGATACATCTTTTTAGTTCCAGTGTACTTTTATAAATGGTGTATATCTCCATTTACACCTGCGTCGTGCAGACATACTCCTACATGTTCTGAATATTTTATTGAAGCAGTAAAAATTCATGGCCCTTTCAGAGGCAGTTGGTTGGGAATAAAACGATTATCAAAATGTCACCCCTGGGGAACACATGGATATGATCCGGTACCTAAAATTCCTATAAAAAAATACAAATCAAAATAAGATTTGTTAACCATTTGTTATAATCTGTGTATCAAGTATCATTCCCGAATCCATCTTTTTCATTCGTTCAGGAATATTTGCAAGTAGTATATCAATAAATGCATGAACTAGTTTTTGTTTAGCAACAAATTTGTTTGTTATCATGCTAATCTCTCGCACAGGCTGAAGTCCTTCAATGTCTTTTATCATTTCTTCTTTCTCGGACGAAATTGTAAGTGTTGCCAGCTCTGGAATAAAAGTCATTCCTCCTCTGTTTTCAACAATATAACGTAACGACTCAATTGAATTACTATGATATTTAAAGTTTTGTTTCTCCATTAACTTTTCAGAGATTTTGCACAAAGCATTTACCTGATTCTGAAAACAATTTCCTTCATTTAAATACCATAAATCTTGAAACTCTAAATCCTTAATTTTAACCGATTCTTCTGAGTACAAATGATTTTTATCAGAAACAAATAAATAAAACTTCTCATAAAATAATTTTTTATACACCATCCCTTTAGCCTGAATTGGAGTAGAAATAATCCCTAAATCTAAGTTTCCTATTTTAAGTTCAGAAACAATATCCTCTGTAATCATTTCTGTAATGTGAAGCTGTAGCTTGGGATAAGTTTTATTTAAATTATCCAAGAATATTGGTGTAATGTATGGAGCAAGTGTTGGAATTATTCCGATAGTTAAGTTTCCATTAACATCTTCTTCCAACTCTATGGCACTTTCAGAAAGACTATCTTTCATCCTTAATATTTGAATTGCCTTTTCTAAAATAATATCACCTTCATATGTTAAAGTTATTTTCTTTTGATTTCGATCAAATAATAAAAACCCTAATTCTTCTTCCAGTTTTTGAATCTGTATTGTAAGTGCTGGCTGTGATATATCAAGCATTTCCGATGCTTTCGAAAAACTATGATACTTTGATATTTCAACAAGATATTTTAGCTGATTGAATGTCATGGTATATAACTTTTATTTATAGATGTATAATTTTTATAAATATAACATATAATATCTTTACATCAGAAATAAATTAATAATTAAAAACAACAATCATGAAAAGAGAAATTAAAAACAAACAGCAAATTGTAAATAAATTAAATAGTTTACTTTCAAACTACGAAATGTATTATCAAAATCTAAGAGCATTACATTGGAATATTAGAGGCAAAATGTTTTTCATGTTACACGAAAAGTATGAAGAACTATATAATGAATCAGCTCAGGTAATTGATGAAATTGCAGAAAGAATATTAATGTTAGGAGAAACTCCTCTTCATACATATGAAGATTTCATCAATCATTCATCCATTAAAGCAGTAAAGAATATTGTTGATACAGATGAAAGCCTGGAAGTTGTATTATCTAATCAGGAAGTACTACTAGAAAACACTTACGAAGCTAACGATGTAGCTTCTGAATTAGGAGATGAAGGTACTATTGCCTTACTAAGCGATATCATTTCTTCATTAGAAAAGAGTATTTGGATGCTTAAAGCTTCAAAATAATCATAACTTAAATTTCTAAATAAAAAAAGGGAACCTAAATTGGTTCCCTTTTCTATATTATAAATTACAGAATTAATGATATGCTTCGGCATATAATTCCATGCATGATAAATCTTGAGGTGTATTTATATTAATAAAGGCCTTTCTAAACTCTTCAGTATCTTCTAAGTTATGATAACGTACATTCAAATCCTTTATAAAATTCTCAATTGAATACTTATTGGCACCAGCTAAAAATTCATTTAACCTATCAAAAATATTTTTGTGATATATTGCGTGCAGTGGTTCTTTAAAATCCTTTATTCTAGGAATAGCAGCATCACATTTTCTTTTATGATAAAACTCAATGTGCCTTTTAACCATTTCTGTTGAAATACAAGGCATATCGCTGGCAAAAACAAAAACTGCATCATTTTTTGCAACTTTCATGGCAGCATGAATTCCGCCTAATGGCCCTACATTCTTGATCTCATCTGGGATAAGAGTAAAATGGCTATAGCCTTTAAAATCGTCTGGAGTATTTGTGACAATAATAATATCATCAAACAATTCATGCAAAACTTTAATTGTACGGGCAATAATTCGTACACCGCTAATCTGGATATTAGCTTTTGTTTTTCCGTTAAATCTCTTGTTTTCCCCTCCTGCAAGTATTACTGCAGATATTTTGTTTTGTTCCTTGAATGTTTCCATAACATATGTTTTTAATGAAACATTTGGTAAATAAATAATCACATTATGCGATTAAAATGTAAGTTGGTTTAGCTATCTTGTTAAAACAAAATTCGCCAATCAAATATAGGAAAAATACCAAAGCTATTGCTTCATTAATAAACACGAACCCTAATCGCAATTTAACACACTAAAATACAAGCAATTAAAAAATTAACAATGTGCTAATTTAGAAGAGATTAAAATAAAAATATTTTTATTAGTGATTATAAAAGCCTAATTATTTTAGCGTTATAAGCAATTATCTAAAAAGATAAATTACAAATAACACTAATACTTATTAAAAAAGAATAGTTTATAAGTAAAATACTTACAAGCCAATTTTATCAGAAATTTCTTTCATTGCATTTAATGCAAGTTCAGCAAATTCATTCAATGGGATTCCTATTTTCTCGCACTCCATAATATTCTCACGACTTACAGATGCAGCAAAGGCCGATTGTTTCATTCGTTTGGTTACCGATTTAGCCTTTACTTCTTTTATCTTTTTATCAGGATAAACTAAAGCCGTTGCATAAATAAGCCCTGTGATTGTTTCTCCGGCAGCCAAGGCATGTTGAAATTCCGTTGTACGTTCCATACCGGTAGCTTCCTCGTTATGCATTTTTATTGCATCCAGAATATCTTCTTCAATCCCCTCATCTCGAAGTAATTCAACTGCTACTAAAGCATGTTTTTTGGGATCATCGTTTGTGATTTCAGTGTCGATATCGTGGAGCAATCCTGCAATTCCCCACTTTTCTATATCTTTATTCAGCTTATGAGCGAGCGCTCGCATTACAGCTTCCGAAGAATAACAATGATAAAGCATTTTTTCATTTCTGACATACTTCTTCAGTAAACTTTCTGCTTCATTCCTATTCATAGTTCAAAAATAAATTTAGGTTTAGGTAGATTAGATGTTAAATATAATTAATGTGCATCAATTCCATGCAACATAAATATTAAATGTTGTAATGTTTTTAGAATCTCTGCCATATATTCTTGTACCGCCTTAACACTGCCTGGTAAAGTATATATTAAGCTTTCTCCCATAACTCCTGCAACTCCTCTGCTTAATAATGCATTTGGTTTCTCAATTCCATATTTCATTCGAATCATTTCCATAATGCCAGGAATTTCTTTATCAAGAAACTTCTGAACAACATTAACCGTAATATCTCTTGGACCAATTCCTGTACCTCCGGTTGTAATTATGACATCAACCTTATTGTTCTTTGCTTGAGTTAATATTTCGTTCAGTTCTTTTTCACTATCAGGAATAATTTCAGTATCGATCTGATATCTAAGCTTTTTCTTTTTTAAGTTACTCTCTAATAATTCAAATATTTTTGGTCCACTTCTATCTTCATACTCCCCAGCACTAGCTCTATCACTTAAAGTTATGATTAAAGCTTTATATACTTTGGGAATGAACTCTATTTTATCATTTGGTCTGATAACTCCCTCTTTTTTTACTCTACAAAATACTCCTACTCGTGGCATCACATAGTTTCCCAACTCACGAAATTGATCATGAAATGGTTTTCCCACTTGATTTACTTCTAGAATGGCGTCCCCTATAAAAAGCTGATCAAAGATTTGAAAATCTACATCCTGTAAACCCTCTGAAGTAATATTTTCGGCAAACTCACCAAATTCAGTATCTCTCGCTTCAGTTATCTTTTTAAAGCGATTGATATGTGAAATATCTATTATACTAATTTGACGTCCTGTTCCGGCATGTACATCTCCAACAACACCATTACGATCTAATTTTAGTTCTTTAACAGGCTTTTTAGGTCCTCGTTCATCCGAAAAGCTTACTGATATTACTTTACCTTCGATCATCATTTTTATGTTATAATTGTGGAGTATAAACTATTTCATCACCAGGTTTTATTTTACCCTCTTTCAAAACTTTAGCAAAAATCCCTTCTTTTGGCATAACACATTTCCCAACCTGACTAAATATTGCACAGCCTTCACCATGACACTTTTTACCAATCTGGGTTACTTCTAGTTCTGTTTCACCAATTGTAAGCTTATCTCCCGGTGTCATTGTAAAAAGAGTAATTCCTTCGGTTGTAATATTCTCTGCAAATTCACCAAATTCAAGTTTTCTTCCAAGTATTTCTTCAAACTTATCGATACTTTCTTTTGCCAATAAACTTACCTGTCTGTGCCAATCTCCAGCATGAGCATCATTCATAATACCTTGGTCGTTTAATACAATCTCTTCAACAGGTTTCTTAATCACACCTTTCTCTTCTGATATATTTACTGAAAGTACTTTTATCTTATTCATCGTTTACAATTAACTCTTCATTATATGCAACAAAAGTAATAAAATCTAATATGTAAACATTAGATATTTAAAATATGTTTAGAATTCTAAAAAAAGTATTTTTGTATTCTTATATGAAGAATGATACGCTAAATAAATTCAACGAAGGAGAAGATTACTTATTCAAAGTTACCGGATATACAGAAATACCTGGAACGAATGAATCTTTCTTTATTCTTACTAACCCCTTTGGTGGCAAGCATCTTTTAAAAGCTATTCATTATGCACATTACAATTTGAAAATAGATCAAGAAATTAATTGTAAGATTGATAAAATAAATTGTAGCGGGAAAATATATCTTGAGCCTGAAAATCCACTTTATAAAGAAGGAAAAGAATACAATTTTGAATTTATTAAAATCATCGATCATATCAACTCCGTTGGAGAAAATGAAAAAGCGGCGGTTGTAAAAGATCAGTTTGGAGAAGAAATTATTTGTTCTTTGCCTAAAGACTGCCAATTATCCAGCAACATTAAAAATCTTCAGTGCAAAGTATTAAGAATAAAAAAGGGAGAATTGTTTCTCTCTGTTCCTGAATCTAAATCACATATAAACAAACTTAAAATTGGAGAAAAATATTGGTTTATTGTAAGTGATATAAAAAGTTTGGAAAATAATGTTGATCACTATATTCTAAAAGATGATAAGGAAAATCTCTATTCATTAAAAAAAGATATGTACCAACATTATGGATTTCAGACTGGGCAAAAGATTGAGTGTACAGTTACTAAATATAATACTGATGGACATTTAAAAATTGAGCCTGTACATCCATATTATACTATCGGTGAGATATACTCATTTAAATACCTTAAAACAATCCATGAAATGGATCCTTTAGGGAATCATGAAAACGTGTTAATCGTTGAAGATATCTTTGGCGTTGAAACAAAAGTTCGTTCACAATATATTAGCTCCAAATATCAACCTAAAGAAAAAATTAATTGTAAAGTTGATGGAATAAGAAAAGGGAAAGCTATACTTAGCCTGATATAGTTTACCTCTTAATTTTAGGTCTATTCAGAATTATTCCCAGGATATTAAAAACAATAGATATTCCAATACAAAATCCGGAGAAAAAATCTACAACTCTATTTCCTGTTACAAAACGAGGTAAAATTAAACCAATGGATAATGCAAGCATACCTACTGGTAAAACTGATTTCTTAACTCTTTTCAAGCTTTTTTCTGATATACATCCTGACTCATATAAATAACTAAATAACATAATTTTAAAGTTTTAATTTTTACAACTTCATATTCTTTAATTATTAGTATTTCGTAATCCTCACTTGTTACATTTTTTTGATTTTTTTTAAAATAAAAAAAGCAGAGTAAAAACTCTGCCTTTGAATTACTATATAAACTATGGCTAAATATCTTCTTTTGTTTTTTCTATTAGTTTCACTTCGTCAATATTCATTTCTTTATCGACTGCCTTGCACATATCATAAACTGTTAACAAGGCCGTAGTAACAGCTATTAAAGCTTCCATTTCTATTCCTGTTTTTCCTACACACCGGGCTTCTGAATTAATTCTAACACCTGTATTATCAACAATAGCTTTTACATCTATTTTTGTAATTTGTAATGGATGACATAATGGAATTAATTCACTGGTTTTCTTCCCCCCTTGTATCCCTGCTATCTCCGAAATAGTTAACACATCGCCTTTTTTCATAGAATTATCCTGAACTAACTTAATTGTCTCAGGTTTTAAGGTGATATGTCCTGTTGCTTTTGCAATTCTTTTCTGATCTGCCTTTGCACCAACATCAACCATATTCGCTTTACCTTTATCGTCTACATGGCTTAATTTACTCATGATTTAACCTCCTATATTATAGAATTTCCCGGTATGATTTTCAAGTCCATTTTGAGGCTTATTTCCAATTGCCAAGTCAATAGCTCTTTCACACCCCAACTCACGAACATTATATGCAATATCACTAAACAAACATGGTTTTATATTACCATTTGCTGTTAAACGTATTCTGTTGCAGGTAGCACAATGTCCTCCCGATCCTCCTTGTACAACCGAAAACTCTCCTGTTTCAAGATCCATTTCTTTTATAAAACGCACCTGTAAACTGTTTTCTTTACAAAACTCTGCCACTTCAACCGCATCAGGTTCCTGACTATTATTTTTAATCACACAGTTTATTTTTATCGGATTCAATCCTGCTTCCTCTGCAGCTTTTATGCCATCAAAAACTTTTCGAATTTCGCCTCCTCGTGTAATCATTTTAAACCTCTCTGGATCTAAAGTATCAAGACTAATATTAACACGTTGTAATCCTGCACTTACTAAATCTTGTGCATATTTTCCCAATAAAATAGCATTAGTTGTCATGGAATAATCTTTTATTCCATCAATCTCGCCAATCATTCGAACTAAATCAACAATTCCTTTACGAACCAAGGGCTCGCCACCTGTAATACGAACTTTATCGATACCTTTTCGAACAGCTGTTTTTGTGATGTTAACTATTTCATCGAAAGTTAGAATTTCGTTATGCGAAAGCAATTCAACACCTTCTTCTGGCATACAATATACACAACGCAAGTTGCACCTATCAGTAACCGATATTCTTAAATAATTTATTTTGCGATTAAATCTGTCGTACATGAACAATCTCTCCTTCCTTAATCTCTTGCTGACCTATTTCCATATATATAACTCCTTGTGCTGGTGATAAAGCATGAATATGTGCCGAACCATGATAATCAACAGAATACACTTTCCCATTCTCAATGATTACAGGGAAATATGCTCTCCTATCAGGATTCCTTCTTTTAAGATCAGAACCCATAGGCATTTTTATATCCGTAGCTTTATAATCGTGCCCCATTAACTTATGTATCAGAGGTTTTACCAGTAAATCGAATTGCATAAACGATGATACCGGATTCCCAGGTAATCCAAAACAAAATTTATTACCAGCCATTCCAAAAGTAGTTGGTTTACCCGGTTTTACAGCAATGGCATCGAAATCAATTTTAACTCCAGCTTGTTCTAAAACCTGAGGAACAAAATCAAATGATCCCATAGATACTCCTCCGGTAAGCAATACAATATCATTTTCTTTGAGCGCATTACTTACTTTATCATAAGTATCTTCGGGAGTATCTTCAGCTATACCAATATAATTTGGGATAGCACCACATGCCTTCACCTGAGCTATAAGCTGATATCCATTACTATTTCGTATCTGCGAAACAGCTGGTTTATAGTGAGGTTCAACTAATTCATCACCAGTTGAAATAATTCCAACTTTAGCTTGTTTATAAACTAAAACCTCGGTATAACCAACAGCTGCAAATACAGCTATATGCTGAGGCTCGATTTTAATTCCTTTATCTAAAACTTTCGTTCCAACTTTTACATCTTCACCCTGATAGCTGATATTATTCCTTGCAGGCTCTTCTACAACTGTAACCATATTGTCTTCAACCTTGGTAAGTTCGACCTGCACTACACAATCAGCACCTTGTGGAATTGGAGCTCCTGTCATTATATTAGCACATTGACCTTTTTCAATAACTTTTTCGGGAGTTTTACCAGCAGGAATAACTTCAATAATCTCCAAAGGATTTTTCAGATCTTCCCTTCGACAAGCATAACCATCCATTGCCGATTTATCGAAAGGTGGCATTTCAATATCTGCTTTAACATCTTCAGCTAATATTCTCCCCAAGCTATCAGTAAAAGAAATCTTTTCAGTTTCTAACTGATAGGTGTTTTTCATTACAATATCGTAAGCTTTATCTATGCTAATCATGGTCAAAATTTTGAGCAAAATTACTATTTCTACCTTAAATTACATCTATTAATATGTAAATGTTTTGATGTCTAATTCTATAGTCATCCTGAGCATGTCGAAGGATGAGCATGTATCACACTTCGACAAGCTCAGTGTGACATACTTTTTTCAACCATTCCGAGCCTTGATTTAAAATATACATTTACAACCTCCTGAACTTTGAAAATCTTTTTGTTATTAGGTAAAGTATCAAAAATTTTATCTAGGTATTTTTTATGATATAAGCGATGAACAGAATAACTAAAATTCAAATCAAACAACCAGCCTATCTGTAATAATTTAAAATCATTCAAGGTTTTCATCGAATCTTTTAATACAACTCTTTTATTAAGGATCGCATGAAAAACCTCATCACTTATTTCATCAGTATTCGGTAATTCCAGTTCGAGTGTCTTATTTTCTTTCTTTTCTTTTATCATATAATATTCGGTAATTAATCGCCAAATATCTAATTTATCTGCATCACGAATAAGTTTTGAAAAGAAGATCACTTTATCATTCTTATCAGGAATTATTTCTGCCCTGCTATGATTTATAATTGATTTATATATAATCTCCTTATTTTCTGCTTCCAGATCTTTCAGAATATTATTTTCTTTTAAAACCTCAATTCCCAAATCTGCATGATTCTGTGATCTGGAATCAGAAAATGTCTGGTATTTTACGTACTGTCTAAACCTGCCAACATCGTGAAATAAACCAATCGTTTCAGCAATCAGCCTCTCTTCTTCGTTCAAATTCAATGCCTCTGCTATTCTCACAGCTTCTTTACTCACTAACCTGCAATGATCGGCCTTTAACCTTATATTTTCAGATAAATCGGGATACTTATCCAGGAATTTTTGAATATAATTATCGAACCAGATTTTATATGAATCTACTAATTTTTCTGTCATTATTAGTTTTTAACGTCAATATTTAAATTTTGTTTAAACTCTAAAAAGCCGAAGATTTTTGTTATAAATCTCCGGCTAAAATATTTACAACAACTTATCTGATTTAGAATTTATACGCAACTTCAACCAGAATGAATCTACCTGGCGAAAGCCGTTGTTTTTTATCTACATAAACATGATCGAAAATGTTCTGTACATCCAGAGCAAAAAAGATCTTTTTGTTAATCATTCTTGATAAACGGAGATCACAAGTAAAATAATCATCTACAATTTGATTATTGGCCTCATCTAAATACATTTCGCCAACATAATTTCCAATCAATGTTGTATTGATATATTTATTGCGCCAGAATAATCCGGCAAAAGCTTGATGCCATGGCACCTCAGATATTTTTTTACCTGTTATATCATCTCCATAATAATCTTCCAGATCAAATTCTTTTATCGATGAATTATTAAACGTATAATTTGTTTTAAAAGTAATATTTTTCGAAAAATCATACTGGAAGAAAAACTCAGCTCCAAATATCTCGATCTCTGCAATATTCTCGCGTGTTACCTCTCTTTGACCATCAACCTCATTCCCTGTTTCAACAAAATACTGAAAGTCTTTACCAACTGAATAATAAGCTGCAGTTTTAAACTGTGCATTTTTAAAAGGTTTGGTATTAAATCCCAATTCATAATTGGTTAAAGTTTGAGGTTGTAACTCAGGGTTTGCAATTTTAAATCCTGTACTTACTTTTCGCGATGAAATTAAATCGTCTAATTTACCTGGCATAAAACCTGTCGATGCCGAAACGTAAGATTTTATTTCAGGAATAATTTCATATTGCAAAGCTATTTTTGGACTTAAAGCAAACCAATCTGAATTCCCATAACTTTCGGTAATTGATTCTTCAAAACCCGTATTTGCTGTAGGTTCGCCCACATGAATATGACCGTCGTAAAAACGCGCATAGTCGAATCGCAAACCAGTAATCAACTTTAACTTATCGTTGAAAAAGCGATGTTCGTCTTGCAAAAATGCTGCATAAGATTGCACTTTGCCTTCACGCATTAAAGTATCGGTTGATGTAAGATAAATATCCGAAGCATCCATAAAACCTTGCTTTATGTCAATACCAAAAGTAAACCAGTTTTTTTCTCCAAGCTTACGTGTTGCATTTGCCCATAATCCATAATCGCGTGAAATCTGATCTTTATAGAAAACCTTGTAATTACCATCAGAATTCGTTTTTTCGCTAAACTGATAATAATTCTCATCTTGCAAATATCCGTCGGCTTCGATCTTGAATTTACCTAATTCACCATTGTATTTTGCACGAACAAAATGTGTAGTATATTTTACATAACCTCCGTCATCAAAATAAACCTGACGGCCATCTCCACGCTTATCATCGTAATAACTATACTCAAGTTCAATTTTATTTTTATCATTAAACTCATAACCTAAAGTTGTTCCAATTCGATTTTCTTTTAAATAAACCTCTACATCGGTAGAGTCGCGTATATCCTTTGGTTCAATAACATAACCATCGCCCTGACGATAAAAACCACTTAAGCCCCAGTATAACTTCTTTCCTTTTATTTGTTGGTTGCCTTCTAAATCAAATTTACCACCTAAAGTAGAATAACTACCGCCCATAAAACGAACATCTCCGGAAATTGATTTATCCGATTTTTTAGTTATAATATTGATTACTCCACCCATAGCATTGTTACCATAAAGTGCCGAACTTGGACCTTTGATAACTTCTATTCTTTCAATTCTGTCGGGCGAAATCATATGCCAATTAATAGACCCACCTGCGGTTTTATTTAGCGGGACACCATTATATAAAACCAAAACACCTTGTGCTGCATCTAAACCTCGCATGGTTACCGAAGCATTTTTAGAAAAAATTCCCCAACTTCTATTAGCATTTACATTAGCAATAGATTGCAAAAGATTATCAACATTTGATGTTGGAAACTGTTCTATTTCTTCCTCTTCAATAACTGCACTCTGTCCTGGTAGATCTTCTATTTTACGTTCAGTTAAAGTAGCTGTAATAATTACTTTATCCATAGCAACAGCCGATGGAATAAGTTCTATCTCAATATAATTGTTTCCTTCAGCTATTTTTATATTCTGAACTTTATCATAATAACCTACAAAGGATACTTTAAAAGAATAATCTCCTAAGTCAATATTTTCGAACTGAAATTTTCCTTCTGCATTAGTTGAAATACCTCTACTTAATTCTTTAACAATAATATTTGCACCAACCAAAGGCTCCTTTGTTTCCGAATTAATTACTATTCCCGTAACAAGATTCTGTGCCAATATCATGGCAGAAAAGGCAAAAACAAAAAGAACAGTCAATAGAATTTTCTTCATCTCCAATATATCCTTCTATTTTTCAATTTTAATGTCGATAACAATATTTCCAGCATCTTCGCCAATGGTACTTACTACCTTAAATATTCCTGTTCTGTTATCATCGGTAACAAATACATAAACATCTTCAGGAGTTAAAAATTTTGTCTTTCTTCCACCACTATCATAACTAAAATTATTAGCTATGAGAATACTATCATTAGCTGCAGCATCAAAATCGGCAACACTTATGTCTGATACACTCCTGGCATATCGGATAGTGTTTCGGGTTTCCCAATGACTTACTCCATATTCTCCACTATAAGCATCATCTATATTTGCACCTGGCGATGTTATGACACTTTCTTCATAATCTTTATAATTATCATAAACATAAGCCATATTAATTAAGTCCTGATTATTATATGCTTCTTCTGCATTATATACTAATCCTGTGCTAAACGAAAAGAAACTTCCATATTCGGTGCTATTTTGTGCTCCTAACTGCACATTTAAAAACTCATCGATTTCATTATATGTAACATTTGGATCTTTAGTAATAGTCAATCCTATACTAGCAGATTGACCATTAAAATCCCTTATAATAAATTCCCATTCATCTATTTCTTCTAAACTTTTAGTAAGCTCAATTTCTTCTTCATAAGTTTCTTGCAAAAAACCTATGTTACTATATTCATCACCGTTAAGTTTTATAACCAGGTTAGAAAGATTAGTATGCCCGTTCCATTCTGCATAAATTTTTACTTTAAAAGTTTGTCCGACACCAATAACAGAATCGGCCGATACGTAAATATGATCAGTTACAAAACTTATGGTTGGATTTGGATAAGTTGTTGAATCATCTTCATCGCATGAAGTAAAACTTAATATGGATAAAATTGCAAAAACACCAGACCATATTAAAGCTCTAATTCGATATGCCGTATTTTTCATATCGTTCATTATTATGTTATAATTTTTTAAAATAAAAGATTTATAATCTATTTCTTTTTGAATCTTTTAATGGAATAAATAAATCCCGCACCCAGCAAGGCTCCTGCTGCTCCAGAGATAAAGTGAGATAATACAGGAATCATAAATCCTGCTTTTATAAATGAATTTTCCAATACTCCTGTAAATAAAAATACAACTAATCTACTTAGTGGAATTACCATGTAAGATAATCCACCGATTAAGGTCAAAATAGCTAATCTGTTTGATGGATTTCTAAATACAAAATATAGTGTATCAAGAACAATTCCCATAATGATATAAATAACCGGTAAGAATGGATCTTTTATGCCAATAAATGGAACAAACATAAATGTTGTTGCTCCCAACATGGCAATAACAGAAGCAAAGGGAAGTTTTGAAACTCTGCGTCCAATCATAATTAATGCCATAAACTCTAGTCCATGACGGCCAGGAATACCCAATGGAATTCTTAAGTATGATCTTAAAACAATAGCACTTATCCCTAAAACAAATAAGAATAAAATTTCTAATACTAAAGATAAAGTGTTAGTCTGATATGCTTTTAATATAGTCTTTTGAGACGCACTTCCATTCATAATCTTCAACATTTTTACTTTGTTCAACAATTACTGTATTTCTATTATTTTTTATCGGTGGCCGCAACCATTCTCCCACTTCGATTCTATCATTATCGTTAACCTCAATACCTTCTTTGGTTATCACCGATTCTATATTTATAATTTCTTTTAATTCTCCAATCCTATAAACACCATGTAAATCTCTCAGCTCGTGTCCCTTTAGCCAAATATTTCTTCCATCTTCTCCACCTTTTCTTAATCCAACACCAGCCAGAGATCCAATCACTCCAATCTTTTCTCCGGTATACCCTTTTAAAAATATCCCTGTCTCTTCAGCTATTTTATGGGCATCTTCTTTTTGCAATACTTCTTTTTTTGCTCTTCTTCCCCAATCTAAAACTGTCTCATCAATCTGATCCATTCGCGCAAAACATAATCCTGCATCAGATCCTAGTTCTGCAACATCAATTAAATACTGCTCGCAAAGATCTTTTAATACATCTCCTTTTTCAGATTCTACTATTAAGCAAGCTGAACTATTTTGTGATGTATAAGCAATTTTATCGTGAACATATAATTGATGACGAGAAATCGACTGCACTTCACCTAAGCCTTCTTCAGTGATTAGTTTTCCAAGTTGCCTTGATTTATACCCTGTCCCCCGTGATTCTTTATTATCTGTATCGTCAAGTCCTACAAAATAGATCATTTACTTATTTACTTTATTAAAGAACTTTTTTGTGATTTGATAAATCGCATCATCAAACTCAACTAATAATTCTTTGTAAGCTTCTATTAATTCCTTCCCTTCTGGTGTAAGTACCGAATTCCCTCCATGTTGTCCTCCTCGATGCTTATCTGTCAAGCAAAAGCCTAACTTTTCTTCTGCATCGCGAATCATTCCCCAGGCTTTTCGATAGCTAATCCCCAATTTGTCTGCAGCAGCTTTTAACGACCCAAGCTGATCGATATAATCAATCAACTCAAATTTACCATTCCCTAAAATACTTTCTCCATCGGCATGTTCAAGCCACACCTTAAACTTTAAGAAAATATCGTAGTATTTTGATCCTTTGGGCCCTGCCATAATCTGTATAAATACAATTACAATCTATATGTTTTAACATACATATCGATTGCAAATTAAATAATTACATCCATGCGATAAAAGCATTGATGCAATTATTTTTATCAAAAAAATTATTTAGATTTTTTCTAATCTTAAAAGCTTATTTATATAAGCATCTATAAGAAGTGTCGCCTTCAACTTTTACCTTGAATTTAACATCTTTTTCAACTCTGAAAGTTTCAAATTCTTTGTAATCTTTCCACTCTGTTTCTCCTGGTAACTGAACTGTCATTACACCTGAAGTTACTGTCATGAATTCAATTGTTGCAGTTCCAAATTCATATTCACCTGCAGCCATAACACCTATTGTAGCTGGTCCTTCTGCTGTTTCAAAAGCAATTGATTTTACTTTACCGTCGAAATATTCGTTTGTTTTAAACATAGCTTATACTTTTTTGTTATTTACATACAAAAATATAGATTTTGTATATGGTCAAACATGACAAAAATCTTGTTTTATATGAATACGATATGTATATATTTGCATATCGCTTTTAAAAGTAAAATAGTTGTTTAACAGATAAATTAATTAAAGATGCAAAAGAGTTTATACTTTGCTCCACCGGCAAAAAACGAACCGGTATTAACTTATAAAAAAGGATCTCCAGAAAGAGAAAGATTAGTAAAAGCTATTGAATGGTGTCGTTCAAATGTAGTAGATGTACCCATGATAATAGATGGCAAAGAAGTTCGTTCAGATAATAAAAAACAATTGTCTCCTCCTCACGATCATCAACATATTTTAGGGTATTATCATCGTGGAGACGAAAATCATGTAAAACAAGCTATTGATGTAGCTTTAGCTGCACGAAGCAAGTGGTCAAACATGTCGTGGAAACAAAGAGCATCCATATTTTTAAGAGCTGCAGGAATGATTTCAGGCCCGTATAGAGCAAGAATAAATGCTGCCACTATGTTAGGACAATCAAAATCTGTTCACCAGGCCGAAATAGATTCAGCATGTGAATTAGCCGATTTCTTAAGGTTCAATGTTCAATACATGACTGAAATTTATAATGAGCAACCTGATTCTGATGAATTAAGATGGAACAGAGTTGAACAAAGAGCTTTAGAAGGATTTGTTTTTGCTTTAACTCCTTTCAACTTTACTGCTATAGCAGGAAACTTACCTTCAGCACCAGCAATGATGGGTAATACAATAGTATGGAAGCCATCGAACACTCAAATTTATGCTGCCAGAATTATAATGGAGATATTTATGGAAGCAGGCTTACCTGATGGAGTAATTAATTTAGTTTATGTATCAGGTCCAGCTGCTGGTAAAGTGATATTCTCACATCCTGATTTTGCTGGAATTCATTTTACAGGTTCAACTTCAGTTTTTCAAAATATCTGGAAAGAAATTGGAGCCAATATTTCAAATTATAAATCATATCCACGAATTGTTGGAGAAACAGGTGGTAAAAACTTTGTTTTAATGCATGAATCTGCAAACCCAACACAAGTTGCAACTGCTTTAACTCGTGGGGCATTCGAATATCAAGGTCAAAAATGTTCAGCAGTATCTCGAGCTTATATTCCAGACAATAAGTGGGATGAAGTACTTTGTGAAATTAAATGCGATATGGATACCATGAAAATGGGACCTGTAGAAGACTTCACAAACTTTGTGAATGCAGTTATTGATGAAGCTTCATTTGATAAGTTAGCAGGTTTTATTGATAGAGCAAAGCAAGACAAAGATGTAGAAATAATTCATGGTGGTAATTATGATAAATCGAAGGGTTATTTTATTGAACCAACAATTATTCTTACAAAAGACCCTCATTACATTACCATGGAAGAAGAGTTATTTGGTCCTGTATTAACTATCTACATTTATGATCATACCAAATTTGAAGAAACCGTAGAACTGGTAGATAAAACATCTATTTATGCACTAACTGGATCAATATTTTCAAAAGATCGTTATATTATTGAGTATGCAATGAAAGAACTTGAGCATGCTGCAGGTAACTTCTATATTAATGACAAACCAACTGGTGCTGTAGTAAATCAACAACCATTTGGAGGAGCTCGAGGATCCGGAACAAATGATAAGGCAGGTTCAAAATTGAACTTATTACGTTGGGTTACTCCACGTACAATAAAAGAATGTTTTGTGCCACCTACAAGTTATAAATATCCTTTTATGGAAGATTAATAAAAATAAAGTGTCATTCCGTCCTAATAATTATCGGGACGGAATCTCTTTCTTAATTTACACAGATTCCCACTCACTTGGGAATAATCCAAAAATGAAAATCAAAATGACAACATTAGAATTTAACATTAAAGAACTATTAGAAAAACTAGGTATAAAAGAAATCAATCCAGGTGTAACAACCGGAACTAAATGGTTTGATGTTCAAGGAGCAATCACAAGTTCTGAATCTCCAATCGATGGAAAAGATATAGCAAAAGTTCAAAATGCAACCATTGAAGATTATGAAAAAGTGATTCTTAAAGCTCAGGAAGCATTTAAGGTATGGAGAGAAATCCCTGCTCCAAAACGTGGTGAAATTGTTCGCCAAATAGGATTAGCCCTTCGCGATTCAAAAGAAGATTTAGGAAAACTTGTTACTCTTGAAATGGGGAAAATATACCAGGAAGGATTAGGCGAAGTACAGGAAATGATCGACATCTGCGATTTTGCTGTTGGACAATCACGTCTTTTAAATGGCTTTACAATGCACTCAGAACGTAAAGATCACAGGATGTATGACCAATATCACCCAGTTGGCTTGGTTGGCTTAGTTACCTCATTTAATTTCCCTGTTGCTGTTTGGGCATGGAATACAATGCTCGCTGCCATTGCAGGTGATGTTGTAATTTGGAAACCAAGTTCTAAAACTCCACTAACAGCTATCGCTACAATGAACATTATTCAAAAAGTATTAAAAGATAATCATGTTCCTGAAGGAGTATTTAATTTAGTCATTGCAAAATCTTCGGTATTAGGAGATAACTTTTTAGCAGACAAACGTATTCCTCTATTCTCAGTAACAGGATCAACTGCTGTAGGAAAAAGAGTCGGTAAAATTGTTGGAGAACGTTTAGGAAAAACCATCTTAGAGTTAGGTGGTAACAATGCTGTTATTGTGTCGGATTCTGCTGATTTAGATATGGCTATTCCTTCTATCGTATTTGGTGCTGTAGGAACAGCTGGCCAACGTTGTACATCAACACGAAGAGTTATTGTACATGAAAAAGTATATGATGAAGTTAAAGAACGATTAATACATGCCTATAAGCAAATTGTCTGTAAAATAGGTAACCCATTGAATGCTAACACACTGGTTGGACCACTAATTGACCAACATTCGGTTAATGCTTTTTCTCATGCTGTTGAACAAGTTCAAAAAGAAGGTGGCAATATTCTTTTTGGCGGTAATGTTTTAGAAAGTGAAAAATATGGTTCTGGAAATTACGTTGTTCCTGCCATTGCTGAAGCTGAAAATCATTATAATATTGTTCAGGAAGAAACATTTGCTCCTATTATTTACTTAATTAAGTATAAAACTTTTGACGAAGCTATTGAAATAAATAATGGGGTACCACAAGGTTTATCATCTGCATTATTTACATTAAATATGCGTGAAAGTGAGCAGTTCTTAAGTGAAGTAGGTTCTGATTGCGGTATAGCCAATGTAAATAGCGGAACGTCTGGTGCTGAAATCGGTGGTGCATTTGGTGGTGAAAAAGATACCGGTGGAGGTCGCGAATCCGGATCTGATTCATGGAAAGCTTATATGCGTCGCCAAACAAATACCATTAATTATGGTAAAGAATTACCATTAGCACAAGGAATAAAATTTGCATTCTAAACATATTGTATGTCATTCCGGGCTTAAACCCGGAATCTCAATATACGTATAACTAGATTCCGCATCAAGTGCGGAATGACAAAAGATCATATTTAGAGTTATAAAGTTTAGCACAGCCTTGCAAGTGAAAATTTGCAGGGCTTTTTATTATACTACAGATTAATATTTTTTTTATTAAGATTTTAAAATATTTCTTTTTCTAAAGGATATGATTATTTTTGCATGCGATATGTAAAATTGTACATATCTAAAATTTAAGAAACCAATAATTTAATTGAATCATGAAAAAACTTATTTATTTATTATTATTTGTATTTGTTGCTAGCAGTGTATTTGTAGCATGTGATGACGATGATGATAATTCATCTCCTTTTAAAACTGTAATTCTTGGAGCTCAAGCTAATACTGACATTGATGGTTTTTATTCAGTCAACAACGAAAAAACTTATACAATGGAAGAAGCTTACAATAACCAAGCAACTATTGATTTACTTTGCTTCTACGAAGAAGGTAAGAACGATATTACAATATCTTCTCCTGGAGCTAATATTACTGACATCTTTACTGGTGATAACTCTCCTGAAAACTGGTCTGTAACTGATACTACATATTTCTTCAAAGTAGAGTCTGGTTTAACAGCTTTAGCTTTCGATGCATTAACTGAGAATGATGCTTTAATTGAAACTTTATACAATGCTGATGAAGCAAGAAGAAAAGCTAAATTATTACAAGCTGATGATATCTATGCTTTCCAAACTGAAGATAACTATTATGGTCTTTTAAAAGTTATTTCTGTTACACAAGGAGAAACTGGTTCTGTTGAATTCAAATATATCATTAAAAAATAAACTAACACTATAGGGTGTTCTGCTAAAAATACTTATTGACAGATTTGAATCATGAATCTTTCAATAAGTATTTTTTTTAACGAAAAAGTTTAGGCAACTTCTTAGATTAGCAAAAGGACACCCCTTTTAATAATTATCCAGCATGAAAGTTTTTAAGCTTTTTTTTCTTTTTATAATCATAACATTATTTTCTTGTTCCGAAGAAAATCTATCTGAAACAAATCCTTTCATATTACTAAAATCAGGCAATGAATATACTGCTAATGGAGCATATATTCCTGCTGGAGGACAAATGAAATTTGGAATCTCAGCTATTGGTGATGGAGCAACAATCACAAATTTAACAGTTAAAAGAATTACTGATTCTGAAATTATTACTGAACTTGATAAAGGTATGTACATTAAAACCGGAGGTATAGATACTACCTTAACTTTTGTAAAAAGCTCAGCAGATCAGGAAGAATGGATATTCTTTATCATGAATGATCACCGAGATACTGCATCTGTTAGTACAATAGTATATAAAGGAGCAGGCAGTGCATATGGCGATATTGATTATTTCCCTTCGGTTACTATAGGTTATCAGAATAACACAAATTTACCTTACTATCTTGATCTACATTCTGGAAACACATACGATAACAATACTACAAATGGCAATGAAGCAAATATCGACTTAGTAAGTTATTATTACCTGAACTCTGGTCAATCATCACCTACTATATCATGCCCTTCGTATGAAACAGCACGTTCGTACCATACTGCAATCAATAGCTGGTCTACCCAAAACTCAGTAATGTACGACTATGAAACCTGTGACTATGATTTAATCTCAGGTGAAGAATTTGATGCTGCCCAAAACGATAGTTTACTGGTTAATGCTTATATCCCAAGCAGTACTAGCGGAACTTGTAAATTCTGTTACACCGGAAAGATTATTCCTTTTAAAACTGGTGATGGCAAATATGGAATACTTAAAGTAATAAGAGCCGATGAATTTGATACTGGTTCTATTGAACTAGCCATCAAAATCCAGAAATAATTAAAGATAAAATCAATAAAGATAACCAAGATATAAAATGAGAAAAATTGCCCTTACGATCGTTAGTTTACTATTCTGCTATAGCCTTTTTGCTCAAAGTAGCATCAAAGGAATTATAACAAATAAAGAATCGAATGAAATTATTGCATTTGCCAATATCAGCCTAAATAATAAAACAGGAACAACAACCAACGATAAAGGATATTTTGAATTCACTCAACTTACTCCCGGATCATATAAAATCTCTGTTTCATTTGTTGGTTTTAGCACCTATACTCAAAATATTGAATTATTGGGAAATGAAACAAAAGAGTTAAGCATTGTACTTGAACCTTCAAACTTTTTGGTTGAAGATGTGGTAATTACGGCTACAAAAACTGAAAATTTCATCAATCAGATACCCACAAGAATAAATTTAATATCTCCTCGTCAGATAGAAGCAATAGCGGCACAATCAACCGATGAACTTTTAATGAATGTTCCCGGGGTAAACATAAGCCGAAGTTTTGGTATTTTCTCGCACAGTTCAACAGTAACTATGCGTGGTTTAAATGGTGAAGAACAAGGCCGGGTATTAGTCATGATTGATGGTATCCCGACCAATAAATCGGATGGTGGCTCTGTTAACTGGAACTTATTAAATCCTGCCCAGATAGAACGTATCGAAGTTGTTAAAGGTCCCGGATCATCTCTTTATGGAGGTAATGCCATGGGAGGTGCTATTAACATTATCACTAAAAAACCAACAGAATCTTTTTCAGGAAAAGTAAGCGCCGACTATGGAACATATAATACTATGCGTGGACAAGTTTTATTGAGCGGACGCTTAAATGAAAATAGCGATCAGGGATTATATTATAATTTCAGCAGCTTTTATCGTCAGAGTGATGGTTATATCACACAATCGGAAGCTGACCAAATTGCCAATCCATATATTGTCGAGTCTGATTTACAGGAATGGGCTGCTAATGCTCAAGTAGGTTATGATATCAATAAAAACAATGGTTTTGAAATTAATCTTTTATATTTCGATGATGATCGAGCAACAGGTGAAAAAGTTTATCAACTCGAAGGAAATAATCGTGAACACGATACATACCATATCCGTGCAAATTACTTCGGCGAAAAAAATAAGCTGAAATGGAATGTGAGCATGTATTACTTAAACGAAGATTACAAACGAATTAGCGAATGGATGAAAGATGATTATACCTTTTATAAAGTACTTTCTGAACGTATCGATATGGGTGTACTATCTTCTGCATCGTACCAGATATCAAACATGATATTTACAGGAGGTATTGATTTTAAACAAGGAGCCGTTGATGCTAAGGATGAATATTATACCTCAACCGATATCGTATTTAATCGTGGTAAAATGAACACTTTTGGACTCTTTCTACAAGATGAAATTAGTTTATTAAACGACAAACTAAAAGTTATTGCCGGCTTACGATTCGATTATGCTAACTTTTTTGATGGAGGCTTTGAAATTGAAAATCCTACATCTGAAACGGATTTCATGTTAGCCTACCACAACGAAAATCTTACTAAAGATAGATGGAATGCTTTAAGCCCAAAATTATCAGTTCAGTATAATTTTAGCCCTTCGCACAGAATATATGCTAATTATGCCAAAGGATTCAGACCCGGGGTATTAGACGACATGTGTCGTTCTGGTAGAATTCGCGGTGGATTTAAAGTATCGGACCCTACCCTGCAACCAGAGTATATCAATAATTTTGAACTGGGGGCCGATTCTAGATTTAATAAATTACGTACATCAGTATCGGCATATTATTCCATAGGTGAAGACTTTATGTATTATGTTAATACCGGTGATTCCATCATGCTCAGTTATGGACCACGACCAATCATTAAAGCATCCAATATCTCAAAAGTTGAAATCTATGGTTTAGAATTGGAAGCTAACTACATGCTTACAAAAAATATCATTCTAAATGCAAACTATGCTTATGCTCACTCTCAGATAAAAGATTACGAGCCTCTAAGTACAACCGTATATATTGATCTTACCAACAATTACCTGACTGATGTTCCAGCACACATTGTATCGGCATCGGCAAGTTGGAGGAATAAAATTGTAAACACAAGTATTTCTGCCAAATATATGAGCGAAAGATGGGTAAACGATTTAAATGAATACGATGAAGTGGTAATGGACGATAAATATCCTTCGTTAACTTCTGTTGATTTAAAATTGTCGAAAGAAATCAAGTCGGTGTTTGTAAATTTAAGCATTCAAAACATTTTCGATGCCGAATTTTACAACACCAAAGGACAAGTTAATCCTGGCAGATTTATAAGCTTAGAATTAGGAACACATTTTTAAAATATTAATCATGAGAAAAATTTTAATCATAGCACTTGCAATTATTAGCATTACATCATGTAATACAAATAATTGCAAAAAAAACATTGAAAATATTCCATCGGCAGACACAACGAATGCTAGTAATGATTTTTACGATAATGCAGAAGTTTACAATCTAAATTCGTTAAATAACATTCAAATTGATGGTGAAATTGAAAACCCTGGCACTATTCAGTTTGCTGATTTTCCTTTACAGGATGTAATAGTAAAAGAAACTCTTATTGCAGAAAATGACGAAGAGTTTACGGGTGCTTTTAGATATTATGGATATTCTTTGTACGATATTCTGAATTATGCAAAAATCAACAAAAAAAACAATAATGAATTTAAGCCTATTGTTGATTTATATGTAGAAATCGAAAATCACAAAGGAGAAAAAGTGAACGTTAGTTGGGGCGAAATCTATTTCCCAAATCACTTAAAAGAAATAATTATTGCAACTAAAGTTATGCGTATAACACCATATAAAACCAATGAATTATGGGATTTACCTACCGAAAGCAAATTAATTATTCCTTCGGATTTGTTTACAGAACGAAATATTTCAAACCCAACAAAGATTACAGTTAAATCATTCGATAAATCCTTCGAAACTATCAAAGGTTTAAAACCATTATATTCTCCTAAGATTGATATCTATGCCAACGATAAACTTATTGAAACATTAACTAGTAATCCTAAAGATTTACAAAACGAAACATTTCATACAATCTTTTATGGTCGCGGACGTGGATTGCATTCGACTAAACCATTTACAGGAGTTTTGCTAAAAGAATTACTAGCTAAACATGTAAATTTAAATCAAGAAAACATACAAGAAGGATTGGTAACTATTGTTGCAAAAGATGGATATCGTGTAGTGTATACATTTAGTGAAATTATGAACCGTAACGATCAATCGGAAGTACTTTTAACGTGTAATCCTGAATTAAAGGACAAAGGTATTTTCAGAATAATTCCAACTTGCGATTTTTTCTCTGATCGTGCCATTAAAGGTATCGATAGAATTTATATTACATATTAATAAAATTTAAAGAGTGTCATACTGAGTTTACCGAAGTATGATACTCTACATTTACACACACTTCGAAAAGCTTCGTGTAAAATATTGGTCATCTATCCGATATAAAATTCAGTTTATTCATTTTTCTTTTTTACTTGATATGTTTACTTTTACATATCCGAATAAATGATGCTTATGAAACGTTTCCCATATTTTTATCTTATCGTCTTTTCTTTTATTATCCTTACCGGATGTAATCTAAAAACACAAGAGAACAATCGATTAATCATTTTTCATGCTGGCAGCCTTTCTGTTCCTTTTAAACAGATGAAAGATGAATTTATAAAAGCAAATCCGGAAGTGGAAATTCTACTTGAGGCCGCTGGAAGTGTAAAGTGTGCCCGAAAAATAACGGATTTAGACAAAGATTGTGATATTATGGCTTCTGCAGATTATTCTATCATTGATGAAATGCTAATTCCTGATTATACCAGATGGAATATCCAGTTTGCCAGTAATGAAATGGCAATTGTGTATCATCAACAATCAAATTATGCAAGCCTTATAAATAGTAATAACTGGCATGAAATTTTATTAAAAGATGATGTAATTTTTGGCCGCTCCGATCCAAATTCGGATCCTTGTGGTTACAGAGCTATTCTGACAACACAATTAGCAGAAGATTACTATAATTATCCCATGCTTGCCGAGAAAATCAAATCTAAAAATCAAGAATATATTCGCCCTAAGGAAGTGGATCTATTAGCCCTGCTTGAATCAAATACGATTGATTATATATTCTTATACCGTTCGGTTGCAGAACAACACGGCTTAAATTATGTTATTCTTCCCGATTCAATCAATTTGAAGAATCCTGATCTTCAATCACACTATCAAAGTGCAAGTACAGAAATTATAGGTAAAGAACCAGGAACTAAAATAACCAAAAAGGGACAGGCGATGGTTTATGGAATAACCATTATGGATAATGCTCCCAACAAAGAACTGGCCACCAGGTTTTTACAATTTGTTTTATCGGAACAAGGAGGTGTTAAAATTATGGAAGAAAACGGACAACCTTCTATGATACCTTCTTATTCTAAAAGTTATCAATACATCCCGAATGAATTAAAAAAGTTTGCAAAATCAAACAAATAAATGAATAACCAAAGTACACCATTGATATTTATATTTCTGGGAGGATTCATCTTGCTTTTTGTAATAGCGCCTCTGGCTGGTATGTTCTTTGCAACATCTCCTGTTGAGATATTTGAAACCAGCAAAGATAAAGAAGTATTAGATAGCATATGGTTAACATTACGTGTTTCATTTTTAGCAACTATGTTTTTTTCTTTGGGAGCTATTCCTTTGGCTTATTATCTGGCCAGAACTAAATTTAAATTAAAAAAACTGATCAATGGAATTGTTGATTTGCCAATTGTAATCCCTCATTCAGCAGCAGGAATTGCAATTTTAGGATTTATTTCGCGCGATTCTATTCTTGGGAAAGCCGCATCCTCGGTAGGATTAAACTTTGTGGGTCATCCGATAGGCATTGCTATTGCAATGGCATTTGTGAGCATTCCCTTTTTAATTAATGCTGCTCGCGATGGATTTAACAATGTGCCCGTAAAACTGGAAAAAACAGCGCTCAATTTAGGTGCATCTCCTTTAAGAGTATTTTTTACCATATCCCTGCCTTTAGCATGGAAAAATATTTTATCTGGATTAATCATGATGTTTGCCCGTGGATTAAGTGAATTTGGTGCTGTAGTCATTGTTGCTTATCATCCTATGATTACTCCTGTAATGATTTACGAACGATTCGGTGCTTTTGGATTAAAATATGCACGACCGGTTTCTGTTGTATTTATACTCATTTGCCTGGTGTTCTTCATATTGCTAAGAATGTTATCAAAGGAAAAAGAAACAAACAATGCTTAAACTAAAAGGCATATCCATTACTTTAGGAGATTTTCAATTAAAGAATATTAATCTTGAATTAGAAAAAGGTGATTACTATGTGCTTCTGGGAAAGTCAGGAGTTGGAAAAACAGTACTGCTCGAAATTATTGCAGGCCTTATAAAACCAGATAGAGGACAAGTTATACTAAATAACGAAGACATTACCAAACATAAAATTCAGGATCGAAAAGTTGGTATTGTTTTCCAGGATTATTCTGTTTTTCCACATTTAACAGTAAAACAAAATATTGCCTATTCACTTAAAAAGCAAAAAATCAGTTATCAGAAAAAAGAGATGCTCATTAATGAATACGCAGAATTGGCTAGTATCAGACATTTATTAAACCGTTCGACTCAAAACCTCTCGGGAGGTGAATTACAGCGCGTTGCTTTAGCCCGGATGCTGGTATCAAAACCAGAATGCATCTTACTAGACGAACCTTTAGCATCGCTGGATGTTCAGCTAAAAGGAGGATTGCGTAATTTACTTCGACAGATTAATCAGAGTGGAGTTACCATTTTACATGTTACTCATGATTACGAAGAAGCGATAGCACTTTCAAATAAAGTAGCTGTAATTCATGAAGGTGAAATAATTCAAAAAGGATTTACAAAGGAAGTATTTACTAAACCTGCCAATAAATTTGTTGCAAACTTTACCGGAATTAAGAATTTCTTTATTGCAGAATTTAATCCAGGCAATATAGCAAAAATCAATGGATCAATTGAACTTAGGGTATCAAACCAAAATCAGCTTAAAAATGGGAAAATTATCATTGGAGGTGAAGAGATTATTCTTTCCAATCATAGAATTGATTCCAGTGCTACAAATAACTTTAAAGGGAAAGTGAAACAAGTAATCCCATACTTAGCTAATATAGAAGTTATTGTAAATATTGGGATAGAACTATCTGTGATTATATCTGAAGAGTCGTTACATGCACTAAAAATAGACAGTGATTCAATAGTATGGGTGTCGTTTAAATCTACTGCTATTAAAATTATTCCTTAGTTTCTTTTTAGACTTGCAAACTACCTGATCAAAAGCTTGAATTTCGATCGTATAATTTTCCCGGTTTTTAAAAGATGATTACCTTTGAGCTAGATTTATTTAAAAGTTTATGGATAATAATGATATACTTCGCCGCATTCGATATGCCTTTAATTTAAGCGATGATAAAATGATGATGCTTTTTAAGCATGCTGACTACGAAGCTTCAAGAGCTCAGATTAGTGATTGGTTAAAAAAAGATGATGATCCTGCATTTAAAAATATATTGGATTATCAACTGGCAACTTTTTTAAACGGATTTATCATTCATAAACGTGGTAAAAAGGAAGGTCCACAGCCCGAACCTGAAAAAAAATTAAACAATAATATTATCTTCAGGAAACTTAAAATTGCACTAAACTATCGCGATGAAGATATTCTTGAAATATTTAAACTGGTTGATCTTCGCATCAGCAAACATGAATTGAGTGCTTTTTTCCGAAAACCAGGACAAAATCAATACAGGCCGTGTAAAGACCAATTCTTAAGAAACTTTTTGTTTGGATTACAAAAAAAATACCACATATCAAAATAACATACTCAGGATAAATAAGGATAAGGATTGAAAAAAAATTCATCAGCTTCCGATTCTCATATTCTACCGACATTTAAATTTTGTGTTCTTGATGAATATAATTATCTTTAAACACCTACCTTAAGAACATACATATTTGAAAATGAGAGAAGTATCATTTAATAACTCATATGTATCATAAAACCTAAAAGTATGGACAAAAAAAAGGACACTAAGAATGCCAAGGATTATATTATATCGTATAATACCTTGCGTCGCTCTGTTGGTATTCTGGGCATCGCCCTGCCTTTAATTATGGTAGTTGGCTCTATTGCCCTCGATAACGAGAATCAAATTTTAAACTCAATTAGTAGCTATGCACACTTGCGAATAGGTAATGGTTTTGTAGGAATATTATGTGCTGTATCATTGTTTATGTTCTCTTATCTGGGTTACGATTATAAAGACAACATAGCAGGTCACCTGGCTGGGATTTTTGCACTTGGTATTGCATTCTTCCCAAACAATACCTGCGATCCCTCAACTATAATTAACAAATTACATTTAATATCAGCCAGCTTATTCTTTTTAACCCTTATTTATTTTTCATTACGTTTATTTCCTAAATCAGATAAGGATAAAAAAGACTGGGGAAAACCAAAGAAAAATCGCAACAAGGTTTATTATACTTGTGGGTTTACTATGCTAGGAGCATTATTAAGCGTTGCAGTTATAATGATATGGTTTAAAAATGTTCTATGGCTTATGGATCTTGATCCTGTATTTTGGTTCGAAACCATTATGCTAGTTGCTTTCGGTATATCATGGATCACCAAAGGACAAATGATATTTAAAGATCTTGAAGATGATCTAAAAGAAGAAACGATATAAAGTTTTAAAATCATATTATAACAAAAAGCCTGCTAGTTGATAACAGCAGGCTTTTTTATATTCTATTCGAAGCGCAATATGTGTGCAGGATTGGTTTTGGCAGTCTTTAAAATCTGTATATTTATTACACCCACCGCAAAAATAATCATTAACAATGCAGGTAGTGCAAAGAACCACCATTGTAAACTAATTCGGCTTGCATAGTTTAACAACCAGTTATTTATTAAAAAATAGCTTAAAGGAATTGCTATTATAAATGAAATAAGTACTAGCTTCATAAAATCAGTAGAGAAAATATAAAGTATTGAGTTCGTTGTAGCACCTAACACCTTTCTGATACCAATTTCTTTTCTGCGTTGAAATACAGTATATAATGTTAATCCCAGCAATCCCAGGTAAGATATAATAATTGCAAATACCGAAGAAATATTGAATAATTTTCCAAATTGTCGATCTTCTTTATATTGCTGATCGAAGAAATCTTCAAGAAAGAAATACTCCATTGGGTTATGTCCAAAATAACTTTCCCATTTAAACTGTATAAATGTAATGAGCTCATCAATATTCTCATTTTTAACTTTTAAAGAATAATAATCTGTTCCCGGCGATAACATAAAAATTAAAGGCTTGGTATCGTTCTTTAATGATTCTTGATGATAATCGGCAATAACACCAATAATTGGACTCCCATTTTCGATAAAATATGAAAACATTCTTTCCTTAGTGGCAGCTTCTGCACTTTCAAAACCAAAACTTTTCATTGCTTTTTCGTTAATAATAAAGGCACTCTCGTCGGTTGCATAATCGCGCGAGAAATTTCTTCCTGCAAGTAGTTTTAATCCATATGAATCCAGAAAATCATAATCGATTTCATTTAAATAGCAAAACTGTAATTCATCGTCTGAAGCACCATATGGTTTAAACCAGGTTTGTCCTAACCATTTGCTGCCCGGAACTAAAGATGAAGCAGTTATACTTCTGATAGCAGTGTATTGAACTAAGTCTTCTTTAAAAGACTCCAATTTATTAACATAAGTCGAATCGATGGAAACAGGAGCCTGCAGAATTAAAGTATTTTCAATATCCACATTTAAATCCTGGCTTTGCATATATCTAATCTGCTTATATACTGTAAAAGTACCTGTCATTATTGCTAATAATGCAGCAAACTGAACAACAACCAATACCTTACGCAAAATTACTCCTGATTTACTAGTGCCAAACTTTCCTTTAATAACCGATAATGGAACAAACGATGAAAGAACAAACGAAGGATATAATCCTGATAAAAATGCACTCAAAATAAACAATACAAGGATACCTGCTATAAATCCCGGATCATGTAAAAATGTTAAAGATGCAGGAATTCCTGTAAGCTGAAAATATAATGGGCGAACTAAAACAATAATTATCCCGGCAACCATAATTGCCAATAAATTTATTAATGCTGATTCAGTTAAAAACTGGATAATGAGTTGTCGTCGATGTCCTCCAATAACTTTTCTCATTCCTACTTCGCGAGCACGCTCCAATGATCGTGATGTAGATAGATTAATGTAATTAACCAATGCAATAATTAAAATAATAATAGCAATCAACATAAAGAAATGAATGGTTTTTGCGTTTCCGTTAACTTCTGCTTCATTGTCTTTATGGGAATATAAATGAATATCTGCGATTTTCTGGATTTCAAACTCGAGAATAGTATTAATTTGCCTTAGCTCCTCTCCTCCTACATATTTATCAACAAAAGCTGGGAATTTTTCTCTCAAATCATTCAAATCAGTCCCCGGGCGTAACTTATAAAAAGTATAACCATGATACATTCTAAAATCGTTTTCGGCCCGATCAACACCTAAGAGTGTGTGAAAAGATGCATGCGATAAGGCAAAATCAAACTTTATATGCGAATTATGTGGAATATCTTCAAAAACTCCCGTAATAGTATAATATTGATCATTACATCTTTTAATTGTTTTTCCAATAGGATCATCATTCCCAAAATATTTCTCAGCTGTTGATTCAGAAATAGCAGCAGTAAAAGGTTTGCTCAAAACAGTTATAGGATCTCCTTTAATAAGCTTATATGAAAAGATTGTAAATAAAGTAGAATCGGCATATACAATACCGCTTTCTTTAAAATATTTATCTTCATAATTAACCAATGATTCTCGATACATTGGAACAATTCGAACATAATCCAGCACCTCGGGAAACTCTTCTTTCATTCTTGAGGCAACACCAGAGTATGTTCTGACTGAATTGAATGCTCTTTTACCATCTTTTATCTTAGAATAACTTAAACGAACAATATTTTCATAATCGTGATGAAAAGTATCGTAACTGAATTCAAATTTTACATATTGAAGAATCAAAAGAAAAAGAGCCATCCCTAATCCCAGTCCAAAAATATTGATAAAACTAAATAATACATTTTTAGTTAAATTTCTATAAGCAGTTTTAAAGTAGTTTAATAGCATAATTGTAATTTATTAACCGTAATAGATTTTAGATATCTTTAAACCTGATAGGTTTAAATCAAACACCTAATTAATAAGCTCCTATTTAAGTTCAAGATTATTAGCAAGCCATTCTAATCATTATAACTGTACTAACTATTAAACTAAAAACAAACAAGAAATTTTATTGCTGAATGATATCAGATGAAATAAGCAGAAACCTAAATCAGGACTTCAAAAAAAACAATGAGAACTGAAGTAAGATTAACAATATTTTTATAAATTTGTTATACTTAAAGAATTAGGAAGTAAAATTATGCTCATAATCCTATTAATATTATATTCTTTTATTGAAGATTTATTTCAGAAGCTTTGGAATTTTATTCCTAGAACACAAGTTGAAATAAAAAAACAAATTACTATTGATCAATCAATAATAGAAATATTTTTAGGAAGCAACATTTCTTATTCTTCGATACAATAAGCTAAACACTTAACAAACTAAATAAATTCTTAAAACAAAAGCCTGCAAAATGCAGGCTCTTATTTTATTCTAATTATATCTAGTTTGCTTTCGCCGATTTTATCATTTCGAATAATTCTTGTGGGCTAGCGCTCAAGATATCATTTAATAAAAATACAGCAGCAATAATAAATGCCACAAAAGCTAAAACAATAAAAAAGTGTATCCACGAGGTTTTCTGAATTTCGTGTCTGGATTTGATATCACAAACTTCGCCTGGACAATATTGTGCTTTTCCTCCATGATACCATTTATATGCAAGACATCCTAAACAAATTCCAAAGGCCGATTCGAAAAACAAAAATATTAAACAAAATAAACAAATAAGTCCGGTAATAATGCTATAGGTGTTCATGATAACCATTAAAACCAGCATAATAAGCGCTAAACCAATACCAATAATCCATGCTACTCGCTTTTGTGCTGCTCCTACATATTCGGGGGTTTGTCTTCGAACAATCCAACGCCCTAAAATTAAGCTTGGTGAAAATTTAGGATTAATAAATACCCGAATAATAAAATCCGATAAAAATATGATTACAAAATATTTAATAGGTACAAAATTTCCTTCGCCAGCCATTAGAATTGCAATAAATGCAAATAAAAATAAAATCCCTGCTGTAGCACGAATTTCACGTTCGTTTAAAACAGGAATGGTATACCCTTCTACATATTCACCAAACTGAACTATTTTGTTTTCTTTATTCATACATTAGGTTTTAAGTTAAGATGTATTTATCAAACTCCTAAATCAGGAGTTTAAGATTTTATTATCTTTAAAAATGATTAAACAAATTTAAATGATCTATGAATAACATGATGTTAACATCATGTTATTTTTAATTCTTGTTCAAACATATTTATCTGACTTTCATTTTTCTGTGTATATTTATTACGAAATTATCTACTGACATTCTAAAAAAAACCAACCCCATGATAGCAATAAGTGGAATAGGTATTATTACAGCTTTAATTTATTTTGTATATCTAATATATAAAACACAAAAATCTTTTTCGGATAGAATCTTAATGGTTTGGATGCTTGTATTTTCCTCCCACTTAACACTTCCTTTAATGATAGCACTTGGGAATCAGTTCTTTATTGACAAGGTTGATGGTTTAGATATTGGATTATACACTTTACACATCACTTTTCTTTATTACTACTCATCTAGCATAACAAATCATATAAAAAAGTTTCTCTTCAAACATTTACTTTATTTAATTCCTACTGCATTAATCTATATTATTCAAAATGCTATTGATACCAATATTCAATATCTAAAAGATTTGATTGAAGCATATTTTTATAATAATGAATGGTTATTTCACTTATCTGGTGTTGTTACACTCAACATGGTATTTTGTGTTTATTTTGCTGATAAGATATTTAGATTATTATCGGAACATAGAAAAAATGTAAAAAATAATTTTTCATATAATAAAAACGTTGATTTACAATGGTTGAAAAATATGAATATTGCCGCTTTAATTATGACAGTAATGACTGTTTTTTTTCTTTTTGGAATTTTAAAAGGAATTCTAAGTGGACAATTATTAAATAATATCTATTTTTCACTTATTAGTATTTTTGCAATCTCCTTGGGATATTGGGGATTAAAGCAAAAAAGAATTTTTTCATTTGTACAACCAAAAGGCAAATTATCCGAAAGTGAAATTCATGAAGAGAATCAACAAATACAAAAAAGAAGTAACCCTATATATGATTTTAATCCGTCAGCTACTAAGGATATTGAGACACTTTTAAACTTTATGAAAGAAGAAAAACCATATCTCGATTCAGATCTAAATATTGGAATTTTAGCAAATAAACTTAATTTACATTCGCATCAACTTTCAAAATATATTAATAACTATTTCAATAAAAACTTTTTTGAGTTTATTAATGATTATCGAATTGATGAGTTTAAAAAGTTAATTGCGAATCCAAAAAATAAAAATTACTCAATTATTGGAATTGCATTTGATGCAGGATTTTGTTCTAAAGCAACATTTAATCGCATTTTTAAAAATGCTACAGGTACAACACCTTCTCAATACAGAAAAAAAATAATCGAAAAGTAGTTAATCTACTTTTTAGCAAACTTAACTTCCTTATTTTCTATCATTTGTTGAAGCTGAGATAACAATGCCTTTTCCTGGGGATCAATATGTCCATCTTCCATCGAAATATCTATAATTTCGTCATATTCTTCAGGAGTTATAATAAGGTCTTCAATGGCTTTATTTATAACCTGGCGTAATCGTTCACCACTTTCACTAAGTGCCATAATCTTATTTTTTAAAACTAAGGGTAAGTTAATAAAAATCGTATTGGTTTTCCACTTTTACTGCTTCAAAAATTTACTTTCTTTTAGGTTTTCTTTTTCCTTTATATCTTGTTTTCTTATTCATTTTTTCCGGCTTTGGATTCCAAACCGGGCTTTCACCAATATCTGCTGGTGTTGGAAGTTTTATAATTTCACGCTCAATTAACTTTTCAATTCGATCAAACTTAAGCATATCCTCCTGATTTATGAGAGTTAAGGCTACTCCTGTTGTCTTAGCCCTGGCTGTACGACCAACACGATGCACATAGTCTTCAGCATCTTGCGGTATATCATAATTAATAACCAGGTTAATATCTTTAATATCTATTCCACGACTAATAACGTCTGTAGCAACTAAAACCCTTGTCTTTTTAGATCTAAATCGAGACAATACCTCTTCCCTCTCATGTTGCTCTAAATCTGATGATATTCCTTCAATAGAAAAATCGTGTCCTCTTAAACCACGAACAATTTCAGATACTTTGCTTTTTGTTGAAGTAAAAATCAAAATACTATCATACTCTGGTTTGTTAGCTATCAGGTACTTTATTACATCTGTTTTATGCTCATCGAAAACTAAATAAGAAGCCTGTAAAATTCCTTCGGCAGGTTTTGAAAGTTCTATACTGATTTCTTTTGGATTCTTTAATATCTGACTTGCCAAGGTTCTTATTTTAGGAGGCATCGTAGCACTAAACATTAGTGTTTGCCTTTTTTTAGGAATAAAAGAAATAATTCTTTGAATATCATCATAAAATCCCATATCCAGCATCTTATCAGCTTCATCCAGAATTAAATGTTTAATCTGATCAAACTTAACATATCCCATTTTTAAATGAGATATTAATTTGCCTGGTGTGGCAACTATTATTTCGGCATTTCCTAAAAGCGCTTTTCGCTCTACCTCAAAATCGCTTCCATCTCCACCACCATAAACAGCGCAAGAACTAACCGGGACAAAATACGAAAAACCCTGAATTTGTTGATCTAACTGTAAAGCTAGTTCTCGTGTTGGTACAATAATTAATGTATGTACAGAAGAGGTTTCTATCGTACTCAAATCATTTAGTATAGGAAGTATAAAGGCTGCCGATTTTCCTGTTCCTGTTTGAGCGCAAGCAATTAAATCATTACGACTCATTATTTGAGGAATAGCTCTTTGTTGTATCGGAGTAGCCTCATCAAACCCCATGTATGAAATGGCTTCCATTAAAGAACTGTTCAACTTAAATTCCGAAAATTTCATTCCGTATAATTAAATAAAATAAAACGCAAAGATAAAGTATTTAGAAAATTTTACATCAAAAAAATAAGCTTCTGAATCTTTCTGATAATCTTACATCTAGCACAAATAAAAAAATAAATCAATAAAAAAGTAAAAAAAAACCTAAATTCCTGCTCGATAATAAGATATAATACTACTTTTGCAGCTCAAACATTTTTAATTTTTTATAATGAATAAAGGTACAGTAAAATTTTTCAATGAAACTAAAGGTTATGGTTTCATTAAAGAAGAAGAAACAAACAAAGAACATTTTGTGCACGTTTCAGGATTAATCGACGAAGTAAACGAAGGTGACGAAGTAGAATTCGAACTTCAAGAAGGTAAAAAAGGATTAAATGCAGTAAATGTTAAATTAGTTTAATATATACAATTTTAACTTTATCTTATACTTGTAAAGCCTGTCTTTGAGACAGGCTTTCTTGATTTTATACTACAAATCAAACTATTTTATACCTTTGTTCATATGGAAATTGGAAAAACAATAAAACTTACAGCATCCAGATCAACAGATAATGGATTTTATCTGGCTGATAAAAATAACAACGAAGTTTTATTACCTAAAACTTATGTTAGCGATGATTTAGAAATAGGTGATCTGATAGAAGTATTCATATATAAAGATTCTGAAGATCGTCTGGTAGCAACTACCTTAAAACCATATATTCAGTTCGAAGAATTTGCTTATTTGCAGGTTAAAGATGTCAACAAGTATGGTGCTTTTATGGATTGGGGACTCCCGAAAGATTTAATGGTTCCGTATGCAGAACAAATTGAAAAAATGGAGGTAGGCAAATGGTATCTGGTTTTTTTGTTAGAAGATGAAGACACTGAACGTTTAATAGGAACCTGCAATGTAAACTCCTTTGTTTTTTACGATGACATTGATGTTAAAAAAGGAGACGAAGTCGACCTTTTATTATTCGATAGGAATGAATTAGGGATGAGTGCTATCGTAAATAATTTATACCGAGGATTGATTTTTGAAACGGACATACATAAAGAAATAAAACCCGGTGATAAAATAAAAGGCTTTGTCAAACAAGTTCGCAATGATGGTAAAATTGACCTTGTACTAGAACCTGAAGGATATGAAAATAGTATTGATAAGAACTCGAATCTCTTGCTTAATACATTGAAACAAAATAATGGATTTCTTAATTTAAGTGACAAAAGCTCTCCAGACCAAATTAAAAAGATACTTGGTTTAAGTAAAAAAGCGTTTAAAAAGGCCCTTGGAAACCTATACAAACAAAAGAAAGTTGAAATTACCGATACTGGAATTAAAATCATTCATGAATAAACAGATTAACTATAGGGTGTTTGAAAAATTTCCAGAGATCGAAAGTAATCGTTTATATTTTAGGGAATTTAATGTGGATGATGCTCCTGATTTATTTGAAATTCGTTCAAGTCAAGAAATTATGAAATACATGGATTCATATGTTCATCAGAATATTCAAGATACATATGAACTAATAGAAAGTGTACATAAATCATTTAAGGAAAAGAAAGGCATTAATTGGGCAATTATTGAAAAATCAAGTAAGCAGTTAATTGGATACTTTGGTTACTGGAGACTTATTCCTGAGCATTGCCGTGCCGAAATAGGATATGCCTTAAAAACCGAATGTTGGGGCAAAGGATACATGAAAGAAACCCTGAATAAACTCGTTCATTTTGGGTTTAAAGATTTACAGCTACATAGCATAGAAGCTAATTGTAATCCTAAAAACATAAACTCAATCCGTTTATTAACAAACTTTGGATTTAAACAAGAAGCAAATTTCCGCGAAAACTATTACTATAATGGACAGTTCATTGATAGTATGATCTTTTGTTTACTTGAATCTGATGTATAAATAATGAATAAATTGAATGAAGCCGAAAATAAATGTGTACTTTTGTATTATTATCGATTTGAGAGTTTGGCTTTATTTACTAATCCTCTAACTAGTTTATCAATGCTCTCTTTTTTAAATCTAATATTAACAAAGGACATACTAATTTATGGGAAGATCACAAGAAACATTTAATAAAAAAGATGTAAGAAAACGAAAAGAAAAAAAGCGTAAAGACAAAGCTCAAAAAAAATTAGAAAAAAAAGAAAGTGAAAAGAAAAATTCTCTCGACGACATGATTGCATATGTTGATGAGAATGGTGTAATTACTTCTACTCCACCCGATCCAAACAAAAAGAAAGAAGAAATAAAAGCAGAAGATATTGAACTTGGTGTTCCATCTCGAGAGGTTGATAATGACGATCCTATAAAAAATGGTGTTGTGTATCACTATAATGAATCAAAGGGATTTGGTTTTATAAAAGACTCAGCAACAAAAGAAAGTATCTTCTTTCACATTAATAATGCTACCGAAGAAATCAAAGAAGGTAATCAAGTAAGTTATGAAATTGAAATGGGACCCAAGGGACCTGCTGCAGTCAAGGTAAGCAGGATTAAATAACATAATCTCTACCAAGCTTTTTCAACATACGACCATGTTCTATCAAGGCTTTTAGAAATCCTGGTTGAACATGGTATGGTAATTTATATTTAGCTGCTATCTCTTTTACATAGTGCGATAATTTTCGATAATGAACATGACTAATATTTGGAAACAAGTGGTGTTCAACCTGATAGTTTAAACCACCAATAAACCACGAAAATAGTCTGCTTTTTGGTGCAAAATCAGATGTTGTATATAATTGATGCACTGCCCAGTTATTTTTTAACATTCCTTTTTCATCAGGCAAAGGATAATTTGATGTAGGCACTACGTGAGCTGTCTGAAAGATAATTGTTAATATAAATCCACTGGTAAAGTGCATAGACAAAAAGAAGACAATAATCCAATAACAGGCGAAAGGAAGTACTAGCATTGGAACTAACATAATAACAATATAATAAATCATTTTAGAAATAATAAGAAGAGCTAAGAGCTGACCAAATGATTTATTATTGCTTAAAGAAACTTGAGCTTTCTTGTAATTAATTAATTGCTTAAAATCTTTTGTCGTTACCCACAGTAATGTCATTAAACCATAGAAAAACCAAGCATAGATATGTTGAAACTTATGAATTTTTAACAAAGGTTTATGCGGAGAAAAACGCAATACACCTACAGGACTTATATCTTCATCTATGCCATCAATATTGGTATACCCATGATGTAAAGTATTATGTTGATGTTGCCATGTAACCGGAGAACCACCCAGTAAGTATAGAGTATTTCCCATCCATTTATTAATTAACCGACTTTTAGAAAAAGAATGGTGGTTTGCATCATGCATAACTCCCATTCCTACACCTGCCATACCAACACCCATTACAAACCAACATCCTAAAACACCAATAAAAGATTCTATTACTCCAAATATCATGAGAAAATAAGGTGTAAGATAAAGCGCAATCATAAAACATGTTTTAAATACTAAATTAAAATTGCCCTGCTCAGATATCTTATTTGATGTAAAATACGCTGATACTTTTTCTCTCAGCTCAATAATGAATTCTTTATTATTTTGGGCTGAAAATCTTATTGTTTTTTCTTTAATCATTATTTAACAATTATCAATATAACATTTTTATTCAAAACTCTAGCTATACTAATACAAACAGTTGTGTTCAGTTAAAGTTCAACAAACACTTAAATCATTTAGTTTTTAACTATTATGAAACTCCAAATCTGATTCTTTTATGATGCTTGTAACTTAGATAAACTACTTCATTCAAATAACAATAAGTTTCTCATAGAAAAATTTTTACTAATTTACCTGCCCAAACTACTATTAAGTCATATTTACTCTATTCGAAAGAGTTTCAACCTCACTTTTCTTTTAAACTTCTTAAAATCAATCTACATTAATCTAAAAATTATTTTACATTTGAACTAATCTTACTTATTATTGTTTTGGTTAAAAAAAGATGAGATTTAAAATGAAAATTTTATCTAGAAATACTATTTTATCAATAATTTCCTTCCTTATTCTATTTGGAAGTTTATCTTTTAAATATCCTCCGACAAACAAGAATAAAGGTTCTAAGCCAAACTATTTTAATAATAAAAATATAACAGATGGACCTTATCTGTTATATGATAAGGAAAAAATAGTTGCAAAATGGATTTACAAAAATCGTTTAGTTACAAAAACAATTAATAATAATGATTTTGATATATTACAGAAGAAAATTGACTTTGAATTTAAACCCGAATGGATCATCCAAAACAAAGACACTGAAGTAGATTATATTCAGAGATATAATAACATTGAAAACATTACAGCAGTAAGTGACATACATGGTCAATTTGATATTTTGGTTAAATTATTAAGAACTCATCAAATTATTGACGAGAACTATAACTGGACATATGGGAATGGACATTTAGTCATTTTAGGAGATATCCTAGATCGTGGGCCTAAAGTTACCGAATCCTTATGGTTAATCTATAAATTAGAACAGCAAGCCAAGACTGCTGGTGGTAAAGTGCATTTCTTATTAGGGAATCATGAGTTAATGGTATTAAATAATGATATTACTTATATTAATGAGAAGTATATTACATCATCTGTAATGATGAATAATACTTATAATCATCTCTTTTCAGAAAATACTTTTTTTGGGAAATGGTTAAGTAAAAGACCAATTTTTGTTACTATTAATGACATGTTATTTGTGCATGCAGGAGTGTCTTTAGATTTTATTAAAAATGGCTATACGCGTTCTGAAACTAATCAGCTTTTTCATCAAAAAATTATAAGACAAAATAGAAAAACTATTTTTTCGGATTCTGTTTTAACTTTTATGATAAGTAATAAAGGACCACTTTGGTATAGAGGATATTTTAAGAGCCCATATCTAAGAGAATATCAGGTAAATCATATCTTAAGATTCTTCGAAATAGAACATATTATTGTTGGACATACGACATTATCTAGTATTGGGTCTCTTTATCACGGAAAAATTTATGGTATCGATTCAAATATGAAAAACGGCAATTATGGAGAACTTCTAATATATAAAAATGGGAAGTACTACCGAGCTACTCTAAGTGGTTCTTTAATTGAACTAAATTAAACTACTTTGTCACCTGCATGTAGATTTTAGATTTCTCTTAATAAAATTAGGCTTATTTAATTCCTTATAAAACTCATCTAAATAATTAATTGTTGCGTTTCGATCAAGCTTACTTAAATATTCAAATGACTCTACCAACTCATATATTTCATCTTCTTTTTCTCTGAAAATATTCATCACTTTCAAATACTGTTCATCGCCTCTACACATACCTAGGTAATATCGAATTGTAACATTCTCAATTGGTAATACTTCCGCAGGTTTTGCATAATCGGCATTAATTAACCCTGCAAAATCAAAATCATAAGGTATAGTTATCAAATCTGGCTTTAGATAATCGATATACTTAAATAATTTGACATTATGCCTCCCATTAACAGTAAAATCTGTATTACCTATCATATACTGAAAAAAACACATGATATCAGCTGCCAAAGAATCCGTATGATTATAGTTTAAATTATCAAATTTAATTGGCAATGCATTTATTCGGGAAGCAAGCATATTTTCAGGTTCGATCATAAAAGCCCAACTCATATCTACTTTTTGATTTTTACCAGAATCAATATATTTAATTCTTAACAACCTAACTTTAAAGCTGTTATCTGTTATTATATTATATATTTTGTAAATTAAAAACTCATTAAATAAATACTTTTCATAGATTCTCCCATCTCTACAATCTGTAACTATTTTAAATTTATTACTTTCTGAAATACTATCGTGAAGAATGCTTGCATATTTAACATTTAACCAAAATGGAGCTAAATTACAATGTCTTTTTCTTGATTCTCCTCTTGCCTTAATTCTTACTTCTTTAATAATTTGTTTAGCTTCAGAACTCTTATAATAAATCTTTGCCGGTAAGTATATAGAATCCGATTTTTCTTTTTTAAATCTTTTTATATCAAATTCAAGGGTAATCTCTAATGGTTCTTTATGATCAAACAATCTAGGTGTGAATAATAATGAATCACTTTTAAATTTTGTAAAAAGAATACAATTTGCGTTTGACCACAAACTAAATAAAAAAAATAATAATAAAATTACACGTCTCTTTGTAAGAAACATAACTAACTATTTTATTACTCTATTACCTGGTAGCATCATAAAAGATTATTCCTTTAACTTCTTTGAAAAAGACACGTAATTCAACACTATCTCTTATCAAATCTGCAGGTCCAATATCTACTCTTTCAACTTTTATCCCAAGTCTTTTGGATAAATCTTTTTTTAGTTCATCGTGCTTATCAGGGTGTATCAAATCAATCCGATCGTAGATTATTTTTTTTCTTTTTACTCCCATTCCTGTTATATACACTTCAACAATCAGTGCTACAACTACTGTAAGAGCATCAATGACAACGAGTTCAACAAAACTAATACTCTCGTTTACTACAGCATTCTTAACAGACATACCAATAACTAAAAACAAATATGTCATCTCCCTAGGAGGAATCTGATTTGTTCGATATCTAAGAATCCCAAATACAGCAAATAACCCTAAAGCAAATCCTAGTCTTAAGCTAACCGAACCTAAGAGTAAACAAATTTGAAAAACTACTGTACTAACTATTATAAATGTGAAAAAGTATTCTCTAAATCCTCCTTTTCTAAAATATAAAAAATAAGAAGGTATAAAGATCCAAAACAAATTATATCCAAATCTAGTAATCAGATGAACAAATTCATCAGCATGATAAAAATCTAATCCAAATATCTTAGTTGTTTCAAAAAAGTTATTAATAATATTTAGTAGCATAACGTATTTTATTAATTGTTCTTAATCTTCTATTAAATCTATTATGTTTTATCCCTGGATTTAATAAAATATTTCCAAGAATGTACTTACTAATACCTAATGGTTTTAATTTAGCCTTTGTAAGAATATCTTCAAATGGACTACGATCAGTTGATTTTACCTGTTTAACTTCAATAATTGAAATTTCTGGAATTTTAACTTCCTTTATTCCACTCTTAAATCGTATGTTCGTGTCGATTGTTATTCTTTCCAAATGATTTTTACCAGCTAATGTTACCCTATCAAACAAAGTCCATATAGATGGCTCCAAACCAGAATCTGGAAGATCAATTTGATCTTTGATAAAATTAATATGTTTTTTTTCTAATTTATCAGAAAATTCAAATTGATTTCTCCTTTTATTAGTTCTAATATAATTTTGTTTCTTCTTTACCTCAAGAAAAACGTCTCCTGTATTTACATATTTTCTAAATCGAATTTTATACCTAATTCTTCTTCCTTGATGATGATCAAAATAAGTTTTTAATTCTGGAGTATCAAAATATAAAGACTCATATGAAAATATTCTTTCTTTATTTGTAGATTGAATTTTAAAATACTGTTCTGATTCTTCTATAATTTTTGGTAATATATCCAAATTACATATATACTTTGTATCAATCCTATTTAAGAGCTTATATTCATTTAGCTCTTTCAAACTTATAGTATCAAATTTTTGAAGCTTATTATCTATCTGATTAATCATACTTATCACTATATTGTGGTATAGACCTATAATATAATTCTAGGTTTAATAATGTTTGCGTTTAAAATACGTATAATATGAATATCAAGCAAGGGTTTATATTATTTCTTTTAAAGTTAAATAATTGTTAAGTTTATCTATGTGCCCAATTTTTATATCCAGACTTTACTAAAAATTGGCTATGTTTGCTTCGCTTTAATATTAAGTCTTTATAAATAAATTTGTTAGATGCTTAAAAAATTCTCTTTTCGAAGAAAACTTTTTGTTTATTTTTTCTCAGTATTTCTTGTATTTACGGTTATCATTATTGTATTTCAATTTTCAAGAGAAAAAAAATACAGGATTAATCAACTAGACAATACTTTAAAAAACATTACCTATACTACACAAAAATTTATTGCTCATAATTCAATATTAGAACATAAGAACTTTGACTTACTTGATTCTTTATCCATAATTCTTCCTCAAACCGATGTGCGTTTAACATTAATAAACTCTCATGGTGTTGTTCTTTACGACAATTCTGGAGTTGACTTTACACTAATGGAAAATCATTTCTATCGTCCTGAAATACAAGAATCCTTATACAACGAATTTGGAACAAGTATACGGAGATCGTCTACAACAGGCGAAGAATATTATTACTATTCGAGATACTTTGGTGAATATTTTATCCGTGCTGCAGTAGTTTACAATATAGAAATTCAGAACTTTTTACAAGCTGAACCTATATTTATTCTTTTTATAGCAGTTGTATTTCTTACAATTTGGATTGTATTAGGATTTATAACCAATAAACTTGCTGAATCAATTACAAAATTAAAAGACTTTGTGATTTCTGTAAGACGTGATGAAAGTTTTAATGCAAATCAGGAATTTCCAAATGATGAATTAGGAATTATAAGTAAAGAGATCATACAAATCTATGACAACCTGGTTAAAGCAAAAAATTCTTTAGCCCTTGAAAAAGATAAATTATTTAATCATTTATATGTTTTACACGAAGGCGTTGCATTCTTTTCAAAAAACAAGGCTAAAGTTTTAACAAACAATCATTTTATTCATTATTTAAATATCATTTCGAATAAATTATCTGTATCTGCCGAAGATTTCTTTACTATCCCGGAATTTAAACCAATCACTGATTTTATTGATCAAACTTTTAAAGATAATTCTGTTGATCTTTTTGATCATTTACCTAGTAAAGATATTTCCATTAGTAAAAGTGGTAAATACTTTAAAATACAGTGTATCATTTTTAATGATCGAAGTTTTGAAATTATTATAACAAATATCACAAAACTTGAGCGAAACAGGATTATCAAACAGCAGATGACATCGAATATCTCTCACGAATTAAAAACACCAATTACATCAATAAAGGGATATTTAGAAACTATTATGAATGATCCAGAAATGGAACCAGAACAAAAAAACAGGTTTATTGAACGTGCAGATGCTCAAGCTAATCGATTAACCGATCTTATTAATGATATTGTTATACTAAATAAAATTGAAGAAACCGGAGATTTCTTTGCTTTTAACAATATTAACATTAATGATTTAATTGATGATATTCTAGATGATTATCAGAATATGCTTTCATTAAAAAACATGAAAATCGAACTGGTAATGAATAATGATATCATCGTAAATGGAAACCAGTCATTAATATTATCAATAATTCGAAATTTGCTGGAAAACTCAATAAATTATGCAGGCGATAATAGTAGAATAAAAATTGAAGTTTATCGCGAAGATAATAACTTCTATTACTTTTCTTTATCTGATAATGGAGTTGGAATTCCAGAAGAGCATTTATCACGAATATTTGAACGATTTTATAGAATTGATAGCGACAGGTCAAGAAAGCTAGGAGGAACAGGTTTAGGATTGGCTATTGTAAAAAATGCTATTATATTGCATAAAGGAGAAATTTCTGTAAAAAACAGGGAAGAAGGTGGAATTGAATTTTTATTTTCTCTTCCAAAAACAAAAAACGCCAACAAATAGTTGGCATTTTCTTTTTATTTTCTAAATGGATTTTTGCCAAATTTATAGGCCATGGTAAGGTAAAAGGCCCTGTTTTTCATCGAATGCCAATCTCCAAAATCAACTAATCCGTGATTATAGGTAAAACCTAATTCAAATATACTGACTGCTGCACTAGCTCCAATTGTTAAACCAGCATCGAATCGTGTTGGTTCTCCATCACCTCCAAAATCAATTTTGGTAGATGTATCTCCATCCTTATATTTACCTCCTAAGGCAAAACCAAAATAAGGTCCTAAAATACCATAAACTCTTGTTGCACCAAAATCATATCCTGCCCTACAGTGTACAGGAAATTCTAAATATGTAAGATTTATTTTAATGTCCGATACATCTTCTTTCCCACCTTTGGTTGATAACAAGACTCCTGTTTCTAAACCAAAAATATTTCCAAAATGAAACTCTGCTGTAGGTCCTAGATGAATACCTAATTTCGCATTGTAATCATGGTTTTCAACTTTTAGATTTGTAATACTTAATCCTCCTTTAACTCCAAAACGCTGAGCAAAAGAAACACTTACCGTTAAAAGAGTAACTAATATCAGTAAATTCAGTTTTTTCATGTTTATATCAATTTATTAATTAGATTCTTTTTCTAACATAAATTATACCAAAATTTCTTAAACAATATTTGTAAATACTGCCTGTATGTCATCATCTTCTTCTATTTTATCCAACATCTTCTCTATTTCAACTAACTGCTCTTCCGTAAACTCTACTGGTGATGTTGGGATACGTTGTAAGCTTGCTTTCTTTAATTCAAATCCTTTATCTTCAAAGGCTTTGTTTAATGATCCAAAATTGGTATAATCGCCATATGCAAACACCATATCTTCTTCAACTTCAATTTCTTCCAGCCCAAAATCAATTAGTTCTAACTCAAGTTCTTCGATATCCACAGAATCATTTTTTTCAAATTCAAATACTGCTTTTCTCGAAAACATAAACTCTAATGATCCTGTAGGAACTAAAGAACCACCAGCTTTATTAAAATATGACTTTACATTAGCCACTGTTCTTGTTGAATTATCTGTTGCACATTCAACAACAACAAGCACTCCATGTGGGCCTTTGCCTTCATAAACTATTTCTTCAAATACTGAAGCATCTTTTCCCGAAGCTCTTTTTATTGCTGCATCAATATTGTCTTTAGGCATATTTTGCGCCTTGGCATTTTGAATAGCAGTTCGGAGCTTTGCATTCATGTCTGGATCAGGACCTCCTTCTTTTGCAGCTACTGTAATTGCTTTACCTAACTTAGGAAACAATTTCGACATTTTATCCCATCGCTTTTCTTTCGATGCTCTTCTATACTCAAATGCTCTTCCCATTTTATTTAGTTTATTTTGAAAGCTCCAAAAATACGAAGAAGTTCAACTTAAATATGCAATTAACTTAAAAATATTACTAAAAAAGAGGTTATCTTAATAGACAACCTCTTTTAAATTACTATAATCAAATAACCTATTCAAGAAATAATTTATTCTTTGATAATCTTTTTAACTTGTTTTCCTACTTTAATAAAATATAATCCAGGCTGCCATTGATTTAAATCAATTTGCAATATAGATTGAGAAGTAAAACTTGCACCATGTATTTTTTCTTGATAAATAATACTACCTGATATGCTATAAATCGTAATGTGATCATTCGTATTTTGATCCAGATTTTCTATTGAAATAGAAAGATTTGTACTTACAGGGTTTGGATATACACTAAGCTCTATTGTTGGGATTCCTTCTACTGCATTGGTCTTGTCCCATTTAGCATATAGGTTTATGTCTCCGCTTGTACCTTGAGCAATTTCACTTATTTGTGATGAAAAATCTTCATCAGTAAACCAGCCAATAAAACTGTATCCATCTTTTTCTGCATTAGCTAATACGATATCCTCAGTTTCAATTGTATAATTATCAGGATTTGAAGTACTGTTGCTACCTCCATCCAGATAGTAAGTGATTGTATAAGTAATTATTGCCCATTTTGCAAACAGAGTTACATCACCAGTATTTCCTTTGGCAATTTCTGTTATTTGGTTTGTTAAAGCAGCATCACTATACCAACCATCAAATGCGTATCCTGTTTTTGTTGCATCAGCCAACGTGATAGTTGCAGTTTCGATAGTATAAACAGATGGATTTGAAGCATCATTTGTACCTCCATCCAGGTTATAGCTAATAGAATAATCTATCAGGTTATATTGAGCCGTTACAGTCAGATCACTGGTAATGTTACTAAAATCAACATCCCAACTTGTGAAATCATATCCTGTACGAGAAGGATCAACCGGAGCAGTAGCATCATTACCTTCAGCAATGATTTGAGTACTTAAAACAGTCTCATCCCAATCGATAAATGTAACCGTATAGTTGTTTACCCCATTTTGTTCGTATTGTGCTGTTACAGTTAAATCTGTTGTAATATTACTGAAGTCAACATCCCAACCAACAAATGTATAGCCAGCTCGCGTAGGATTAGCTGGTGCACTTGCTGCCGTACCATGATCTACATTCTCTTGCTTTAACTCGGTACCATCCCAATCTACAAATATTACGATATGTGCATCTGTTAGCCATTTAGCGAATAAATTAATATTGCCAGTGCTTCCTTTAGCTATTTCAGTTACCTGCGTTGCAAATGCAGCATCGTTGAACCAACCACCGAAAGTATTGCCATCTTTTGTAGCATCAGCCAGCTTTATTGTAGCTGTTTCTATAGTATAACTTACAGGGTTCGACACATCATTTGTTCCGCCATCCAGATTATATGTAATCGTATAATTTATGAGATCATATTGTGCAGTTACTGTCAAGTCGCTAGTTACATTACTAAAATCAGTATCCCAGCCAGTGAAAGTATATCCTATGCGAGTAGGATCAGCTGGAGCAGTTGCTGCATCACCTTCAGCTACTGTTTGTGTTTTTATAACTGAGCCATTCCAGTCGGCAAATGTAACTGTATAGTTGTTAACACCATTCTTTTCGTATTGGGCAGTTACAGTCAAGTTACTGGTTACATTGCTAAAATCAATATCCCATCCAGTAAATGTATAGCCTGTGCGTGTCGGGTCATTTGCAGGAGCAGTCGCAGCTGCACCATGATTTACCTGTTGTGCTGCAAGAAGCTCCGTTCCATCCCAATCAACGAAAGTAACTGAATAGGTATTAATTGCCCATTTTGCAAATAATGCTACATTACCAGTACTTCCTTTTGCTATTTCAATAATTTGGTTTGTGAAAGCAGCTTCGCTAAACCATCCTTCGAAACTATGGTTTGCTTTTGTAGCATCTGCTAAAGTAATGGTTTCTGTTTCTATAGTATAGTTTGTTGGATTCGAGGCATGGTTTGTTCCTCCATCCAAATTGTAGGTAATGCTATAACTTACCGGACTGTATTGTGCAGTTACGGTTAAATCGCTTGTTACATTGCTAAAATCAACATCCCAGCCTGTAAAGGTGTAGCCTGTTCGTGTAGGATTACTTGCCGGTGCAGTTGCTGCCGAGCCATGGTCTACTTGTTGTGCTGCAAGTAGCTCTGTACCGTCCCAATCTATAAAAACAACAGAATGTAATAAGATTGCGGTAAAGTCAAGAGTTGTAATATCTTCGTTTATATTCGTCAACTCATAATTTACAGGGTTAAATCTATAATTATTTTTCGATGGGGTAATAACAAGATTTATACCTCCTTCAACATATAAAGAATAGCTTTCCCCATCAGAAATTGTATATTCTTCAGTGCGATCTCCGGTTACGTTAATTTTAACCGTATTGGCACCTGTTAAGGTTCCTGAAACAGTATAAACTGTACGTTCATAAGCTCCCATATCAACGGAAGCTCCTTGAATACGAGTATTCCCGTCAAGATCCTTACTTGCGGATACATAATCCTTATTTCCGGCATTGATACATGCTGATTCCTGAAGCAAAGATAAATCGAGATTTGCGCCAACATCTTTAAATGCCACATAGTTTAAGGCTGGATCGCTTCCTGTGTTTTCTTTGTCAAGCTTAATGTTTCCTTCGCCTGTAAACAAAGAATCTCTTACGGCAGTATAGCTTACTGTTCCTCCATCATTAATTAGGGAAGTTTCTGTGATTGTTGGTGCATTCCAAACTATACAGTTTTTTAACGCTGAATTATTTAGATAAACCGATCCCAAATTTTCTGCTTCTGCTTCCCCTTTGGAACTAGTCCAGTTGCTAGCCATTGTACAATTTATAACTTCACTATTGGCAGCGTATAGCGCAGCCCCATAGCTGTATCCATAAGAATTTGAGTTTTCGGCATTGGCATATCCCAAATTGCCCTTAAACATACAATTGCTAACTGTTGAATTGTCTGCATATAAGCCTGCTCCATAAACGTAGTGTCTTACATTACCAACCGACTTTGAATATAAAGTAGCAAGTGAATAGTTATTTTTTAAAATAGTATGCAAAACAGAGCCATTGTCTGAGTATATACCACTTCCTTTTATATCAAGCCTTAAAAATTTCGAAGGCATGGCATTTGCTATTCCTGTTATGGTATTCGATTGTACTAAACAGTTTCTTACTTCGCCACCTCCGCTATTATAGATACCTGTACCACTTATAGCAATTCGAAACATGCCTCCAGATACATTATAATCATCGTAATAATCGAGCTCGACAGTATTGCTTTGTATTTCGCAGTTTTGTATTGTTCCTCCAATATTGTAAATCCCTGCACCCTGAATTATTTGCGAAAGGAAACCTGGGTCAAATGATTCACAAAAAACCGTATTGTTTACAATTACACAATTTTGTATTAATGCACCATTATTGTAAATCCCCACACCAAATATATTTTCACGATGCTCAGGGGAAGCATTGGTTGTATTACCATCCCGAATGGTAAATCCATCGATAATTGTATTTTCATCGGCTCCGGTTTCAACAAAGACTACAGTGTATGCATCTTCATCGTTGTTAGGGTTAATATCCCCACTTAAAATGGTTTCGTTTAAGCTGATATCTCTTTCATCGATTGAACTTTCTGTTCCGGTAAAACCTCCGTAAACTTTAATCCCATTAGGAATTACAAATGATTTATTTCGATTCTCGGTATCTGTAGGATAGTAAGTTCCTGCAGCAACCCATATTTGCTGGATTCCCTCTACAGGAAGTGCTCTTGCCAGGTTTGATGCCGCATTTTCCCAGGATGAACCATCGCCCGTACCATTTTCTTTAATGTAAGCAATTCCGTTTGCATCAGGAATTACATAAGGTTTATATTCGTGGGCACCAATATCAACTGTTGAATTATAAATGCGTTGGTTGCCTTCAATATCGGTAGTAATATCGCTGACATAGTCATTTGACCCTGCATCTACTAATGCGGATGTTGAAGTAACCCAATATTCCCCATTGGCAGGATCGGAAAACTCAGGATAGTTTTTAGAAGCATCGCTGCCGGTGTTTTCACTAGCAAGGATAATGCTATTTTGAGGTGTTGCATTTGCGATAGTACAATCGTAAGCCGAATTGTGCACGCTTCCATTTAAAATAAATATGCTTTCATATTTTTTTACATCACTTTCAGTAAAACTGGTTGTGTTGTTCCAAATAACAGTATTAGCAAGATATTTTGCTCTAAAATCTTTAATTATTTCTACCACGCTAAGATCTGTATAGGAATTATCTATTGAAATAGAATTGTTACATATTGTACTGTTAATTAGAGAGTCGACAGTAAAATTTCGTATTTGGAATCTAAGAGCAGGGATAGTTCCTCCAGCAAGAAAATTTATTTTATTAGAAGATATTTCTGCATTTTGAACAACATTAAAAGCTCCAAGCATACTATATAAAGTTACGTCATCTGATCCGGTAAAGCTAAAATTGACATTATTGTTACAAATTTTTAGATTATAACATTTACACTCATTTTCAGATGCTGATACTAATTTACTATAGCCACTACAATTTATGGTATTGTTATATATGGATACATCAGAAATGAAATTCTTTGTGTAAAGGATTTCACCGCCACTAATAGTATTATTATAAATAGAACAATTTTGTATTGTATCAGTGTAAGTGTTAATTAATTGACTTGTAGTATTGTTCCCTGTTATTTTACAATTAACAATATTGCCACATCGGTAGATTGCTCTTTCTGACGCTCCTGTTACAGTAAAACCATCGACTAATCCACCATCTCCAATCAAAAGCGTTTTTGTATTACCTCCTCCGGGTAGATTTCCACTTAGGATGCTGATATTGTTTTCAAAGTCACGTTGTTCAAGCGCTGTTTCGTTTCCTGCAAAGCCTCCATATAAGGCTATTTTCTTTTTCTTTAATTCAAAAGTTTCATCAACATCAGTCTGAGAAGGATAATATGTTCCTTCCGCTACCCAAATTTCAGCCTTGGAAAACCAATCAGAATTAACCGGTACTGTATTTAAAACATCATTAAGTTCAGAAGTAGCATCTTCCCATGAGCTTCCATAACCTGTTCCATTTTCAGTTACGTAAATTCTCCCACCCTGGTATGATGATCCGTAGTAAAATTCGTATGCTCCACAATCAACATTCTCACCAGCAGAACCCGTAAGGGTGTTTCTTTTATCACGCCCCAATATATCTGTAGGTAAAGCTTCTTCCCAAACTTTATTAATACATGCAGAGCCACCACCAATCTTGTAGTTGCCGTTATCGGGATCAATGAAATTTGCAAACTTTATTGTAGCAGTATTTTCTCCTTTATTTGTCCATGATAAACGAATATTTTGTTTATCTGAAGGTATATCCCCCATCGAGGCAGAATATTGCATATTGTTTGGCATAGGGTAAGTATCGTATTCACCGATTATTCCATTTTTATAACTGTTACGCCAAAATATACATCCCCAAACATTAACATCGTTATTGGTTTCCGAAGCTAATCCTCCTCCTTTATTATAGGTATTTGTATTTCCATTTTGGGTACTGTTTTTTACAATCGTACTGTATTTAATATTAGAACCTGCCGTGGCATAAATACCTCCTCCGACAAATCCATCGGTATCGTATACTGTAGTTGTCCCATTGCCATAACCTAAATGTATTGCTTTATTATCGGAAATAAGGCAAGTATTCATATAGGCATTATCTAAATAAACGCCTGCTCCATACGAATTACGTTTTGCTTCTACTTTATTATTTTGAATATAAGTTTTTGTGATGGGATGCCCTCCGGTAAAGTACAATGCTCCCCCTTTTATGGTAGAGTAACTTTTTGCTTTTGTTGCATCGTAAGGATAATCATGATCGAAAACCTTTAAACTTATTTCGTTATTGTTTATTTTACATGATATTATCTCACTGTATTGGGTAGCATAAAGAATTCCTCCTTTGGCTGTCATGCACTCTGTTGCATTGTTATGCGCTTCGTGTAGTGAAGATATAATTTCGTTATCATTAAACGCACAGTTTACAATCAGGGCATTTTCGGCATATAGTATTCCCCCGTTAATTTGCATATAGGGAGCATAAGCCTGGGATATATCAGGAGTATTCATCTCAATTCTAAGCTGGTTAAATTTGCAGTTTGTAATGCTATCTACTCTACAGTAAGCAACTCCTCCGGTTAAGTTAATACTTTCAGCCCTCAATATAGATGCCCCAGAAAATTCACAATTATCCAGTTTGCTTCCTTGCATATACAATAAATTTCCCTTGGGTTGAACGGTAGAAAATTTTTCAGCAAAAGCATAGTAATCGCTAAAATTAAATTGGCTGTTTTTCACCACATTGTCATCTCCAAAGCAGAGTAAAGCGCCTCCATGTGAAAAATATTCAGATTGCACATAGTTGAAAGTACAATTGTCAACAGTAAGCTGCCCTGATCTGGAAAAATCAGCAGAAAGCATTGCGCTGGTTTTTATCGTGGAATTATCCGATTGTAGATTAAAAGAGTAGGTATTACAAGGTTCGTCATTGGCAAACTCTATGTTTTTAAGTTGTACATGACTATTACCGAACAAATGCCAGTAATTGTCCTGTTTAAAGTAAAATACTATTTTACTGCCATCGGGTCTTTGTCCGTCAATAATAAGATTGCTAAATACTTCCCTGCTAATATAGGTACGGGAAATATATACTGTGTCAATATCATCAGCAAAAAGGATTCTGTTCTCAGCCCCATAGTTTCGGGCAGAATTGAAGATTTCGGCAAAGCTGCCCGAAGAGCCATCATCTGCCTTTGTAGTAACTGTAAAATCGGTTGCATGCACATAAAATGCAAGAACCATTAGAATTAAAAGAGTAAATTGTTTTTTCATGATATGATTTTGATTTTTAGTTTATTTTGTTTAAGAGTGTTTCTATATGGAATACAATCTATTGACAAAATTAAAAAGTGGGAATTGAATTAAGCTCAGGGTAAATCCGTAAACTGTATCCGTAATTGTCCGTATTTTTAAAAATATTGAGTTAAGCTTGATGAGAAGGAACAAGCTATGAAGTAGGTGCCGAAATGACTCAACCGTCGGTGCTGCTATTAACGACACCGACGGTGGGAGATATAGTATTGTCTTTATTGGCTTTCTATGTTAATTTATCACATATTGAAATTCTTTCACTTTAAAGTATGTTCCCAGAAGATGAACGTAAAATACTAGTTTGGATGATTTGTCAGACGCAGGATCATCTTCAACAACAATTTTCCAAGTGCCATCTGTGTCTGGAGTGCCGAAGTAAAATATTTTATCTTTTTTAAGGTTTATATTTCCATGGAAGTAATTTTCACTCATGAAGTAGGCATCTACATCGGTATGAAACCCAGTTTGTGACAGTGAAATATTATTATTAGCAGCACTAAACCCTCCACGCACACCTACATTATTGTAGATATATAGTTTGCTGATAGAATTTTCCATAACAGAACTTGCAACATAGTTTTCCCCATTCGACATTAAGAATTGACCTTCATTTTCGGCATTGGGTGTAGGCAACCCTGTATTGCTTTGGCTTTCATCGTTCCATGCAGGTGTATTGTTATCCATTTTTAGCACTTGTCCGTTAGTTCCTTTTGCTATTCGTTGCCATTGTAATCCGTCATAGTATGCCAGGTCGCCTTGCGCAGGGCTGCTTACTTGCACGGTATTGCTAAGGTTCGGTTTATTAAGAATCTGTGCATCTCCCGATGTAGCGTTCCAATCAGCTTGTACATTTGCCTCTGCACCTATTTCTATGCCATTAAGTTTATTAGCATCAGCTGTTGGGTAAGTGTTTTTAGCACTATTGACAGTAATGGCTTGTGCTTGCGCCTGTGTAATAGTTGTAGGTTTTTGGCTTAAATCATTATACGAGCCACTGAACATTTCCAGGCGAATTGCAGATGCAGTATCTTCTAAAGCGGATTGTGTAGCCATATCCTTTGTGTCAGGAATGTTTGGTTTATTTAAAATCATAGCATCACCCTCTGTAGCGTTCCAATCAGCCTGCACATTTTCATCTGCACCCGTTTCGATGCTGTTAAGTTTATTCGCATCAGCTGTTGGATAAGAATTTTTAGCGCTATTGGCAGTAATGGCTTGTGCTTGTGCTTCGGTAATAGTCACAGGAGTGTTGGTTAAGTCTTCATAGTTTTTATCCCAGGCATTAAAATGCGGATCTTGCTCTTCAATAGGCGTAGATAAAGTTTCTGCTGTTTTTGCTGCCATGGCATATGGTACGCTCAAGATTTGATTTACACTAGTTAGTGTATAGTTTGTTCCTCCATCGGGATCGGTTTCTGTTTTTATAAAATAAATGTCATCTGCCCAGTTTATTGAAGAAAAGCTATAACTGCCTTCTCCTCCACCAATTTGGATAGAAATTAAACCATTTGAATTGGTTTGGCTTAGGTGGGTTTCTTCAAAAACAAGCTCCCCATTTTCATCGCTTTTCACAATGCTTACTTTTAAGCTAATTTCCTGGTTTGCGATTAATTTGCCTTCGCCATTGCGAATAACAGCCTGGTAGCTCATTTTTTGAGGTACTTGTGCCCATACTAGTTGCGACAGGCATAGTAAAACTAAGAGTAATAGATTTTTTGTATTCATAAGGATTATTTTAAAGGGTGTTATTTTTTGATTATTTTAATTACTTTATTCTCCATGCCTGGATGATAAATCTTTAGTAAATAAATGCCTGCTTGCAGATCTGATGTGTTTATCATCGTCTGTGGGCCTGTCATGGGCACAGTGCATACCTCAATACCATCAATAGAAAATAACCTGGCAATGGAATGTTCTAGTTCATTGCCTTCTGTTTTGCCTTCTATTGTTAAAGTGTTTTGCACGGGATTAGGGTAAACAAGGAAGTTTTGCTTGATGTCAAAATTTTTCATCCCTGTGGTTTTTTGAATCTCATAGGGCTGTTGAACTCCCTCTGAAATAAGCATCATACTGGAAGAATGAAAAGCATAAAAGCATTGACCGGCAGTAAAGCTCAATGCTGCCTTCTCGCTTTTTACATTATCTCCAAAAACACCAAAAGCGTACTGAGCTGTGGCTTCTTGGGAGAGAATGCCTAATAGCATCATGATAAGAGCTATTTTTATATTCTTTTGATAATTTAATAAGTACTTCATTTTGTTTTGGTTAAAATTTTCTTTTACAAAGATATTTTCAACCAACAGATAATAAATCAGGGTAAATCCTTAAACAGTATCCGTAATATTCCGTATATTCGTGTTTCAAAAAAAATACTCAATAAATGCAAGTAAAAGTCCCTATTCTAATAATTATTATACTTTTTATATCACAAAAGATAACATTAGCTCAACAAGATAATGTGAGAAATGAGATTATAAGATTGCTTGAATCCTCAGATGAAATTGAGTATTCAGAAACCGACTCAGCCCTTACCTTATGTTTGAAAGCAATGAAATTGGCTAAAGAGTCAAACGATGAATACTACATTGCGGAATCGCATTATTACCTGGGCGGGTTATATGATATCCAGGGATATTATCAATTGGCTTATAATAATTATTTTGATGCTCTAAAGATTTTTAAAAAGTTAGAAGTTGACAAACGAATTGGGGGGTGTTATAATTGCATAGCTATTGTATTGTGGGAGCAGACTGAGCAGGCAGCTGATTCTGTTAAAATTGTTAAACTTAATAAGGCATCTGATTATTGTAAAAAGGGGATTGAGCACCATAATAAATGTGATTTTACAGCAGGTTTGGCAATGTGCAATATGAACCTGGGAATATTCTATGATGATCTTGCGCAAATATATACATCAGAAGAGAACAAACAGTATACAGAATTAGCCATTGAAAGATATGAAAATGCCATGGGCTATTTTGAAGAGATCGAGGATAGAAGGAGTATGGCAGATTGTTATTTAAATATTGCTGCACTATATAAAAATACATTGTTGGAAGATTCTGAGTTGAATAAGCAAGAGTATGAAAAAATAAGAGATTATAATATCAGGGCTGGTGATATTTATATCGATTTTAATGATTTGTATGGATTATCCATGGTTTATAATAATTTGGCAAGCTTAAATCTAAAGTATTCTAAGAAACCGGAACAGGTAGAACTTGCTTTAAATCAGGCACAATTAGCTTTAAATTATGCTGATAGTGTAGGTGGCTTGTTTTTAAAATATGATGCATATCACACTCTTTTTAAAGCATACAAAGCTGGAAATCAATTCAAAAAAGCTTTGCGTTATCATGAACTTTATTTGCAGACGAAAGATAGCGTTCATCAGAACGAGCAAATAAATGCATTGGAAGAAATGGAAACCCGTTACAGTGTTAAAGAAAAGGAGCAGGAGATAAAATTACAAAAGATCGAAATTCAGCAGGCACATGATAAACAAGTACGACACTGGATTATCCTTGGAGTGGCACTTGTCATAATTGCTATTATTTCACGTTTACTATTAAGTATATATCGAGTAAATAAGAAAAATGAAGAAGCTAACATATTATTGAATAGGCAAAATACCGATCTTGAGCAGTTGAATAGAACCCAGAATAAATTGATGAGTATTATTTCTCATGATTTAAAAGCCCCACTATCTGCATTTTATTCCATTACAAACTCCCTGAAGAATAAATATACTTTGTTATCGCAAGATGAGATATCAAACTTTTTTACTCGTATGTTAAGCTCGGCGGTTTCGTTGAAATTACAGCTTGAGAATATGTTAAACTGGTCGATAAATCAGTCGCGCTCGATAAAACCGAATAAGATTAAAATAAATTTGCATATCCTGGTATGTAAAATCGTTGTGATTCTCCAGGAATTTGCAGCAGAAAAAGAAATTACTATTCAAAATAAAATAGATGAAAACCTGGAGTTCGAAACAGATGATAAATTGTTAGGGATTGTGTTAAATAACCTGATAAGCAATGCAGTAAAATTTTCAAAAGCAAAAGGGGAAATTATCATTACCGGATCAAAAAAGTCGGATTCTATTCGTATTTTCGTAAAAGATTTTGGAGTTGGAATAAGTGAACTTGATTTGCAAAATTTATTTATTAATAATGGAGATGTTTCTAAAAAACAAGGCAGCGATACAGGTTTAGGACTTACTGTTAGTAAAGATATAGTTGAAAAACTAGGAGGAAAAATCTGGGCTGAAAGTAAACTTGGAGAGTTTACAGAGTTTTTTATAGAATTACCAGTGTAATAGTTCAGAATAAATTTTAATGAATGAAAATAAAAAAGAAAATTTTTATAACAGACGATCATAAAATAGTAATAGATGGCATTAGTTCTTTTCTAATAGGGAGTAGTGAATTCGAACTTGTTGGTTCTGCACAGAATTATGCACAGTTGTTTAATTCTTTGAAGCAGGTACAGCCAGATATTTTATTATTGGATATAAGATTGCAAGGGCTTTCCGGAATTCAGATTGCTTCTTTAGTAAAAAGAGAATATCCAGATATTAAAATTATAGCTCTAAGTTCCGATACTGACAAAGAGACAATTGATGAAGCCATTAAAGCCGGATGTGCAGGTTATCTGTCGAAAGATATTAAAGAAATAGAGTTTTTTCAGGCATTAAATTCAGTGCTTTCAGGTGAGAATTATTATAGCAAAGGAGTACAACAAACCATTTTTAAAAGTTATACTGAAAAAACAACTCTAGATTCAGTAAATGAACATAATGTATTATCAACACGTGAGTTAGAAGTTATGAGACTTTTTGCCAATGGATTAAGTTATGGTGAAATTGCAGACAAACTATTTATTAGTAAACGAACTGTAGAAACTCATAAAAAAAATATAATGGAAAAACTGGATTTAAAAACTACTATAGATCTGGTAAAATATGCAATAATGAATGGTATTGCTTCGATTTGAAAAAATCAACACAATAAAATACATACATAATTGAATATCAGGCAATATAATAAAGCTTCTCAAATGTTAATAATTTGGATAAATATCTATTTATCAAACCACAATAATTTATAGCAAAATAAAAAAGAAGCTATCTTCAATTAATAAAGACAGCTTCTTACGTGCAACAACTAACTAAATGAAACAATTATTCAAAATTTAATTTTGTTTCAATAAGATTTTATCAATTGATTTTCTAAACATTTCTTTGGTTTCTTCTTTTGATCTTCCTATTCCTGAGCTCATAGTTGGTTGTCCTTCCATAGGAATATATAAAAACGCAGGTATTCCTTGTACACCAAACATTTGTGCTAACTCTGGATCTTTCTGAGTATCTACTTTATACACATGAATCTTGCCCTTATATTCTTGTGCAATTTCTTCTAAAATAGGGGCAGCAATTCTACATGGTCCACACCAATCTGCATAAAAATCAATAATACTTGGTAAATCTCCTTCGTATTTCCATTCCGAAGTTGTTTCGTAATTCAAGATTCTTTTCTTGAACTCCTCTTTATTTAATGTAATAACAGCTTTTTCCGTTTCTACATTTTTATTTGCAGCTTCAGCAACTTCCTTCTTGGCATCATCCGAAGCATTTACATTGCCTTGACAAGCTTGTGTGAAACCTATCGATGCAACGATCATTATTAATGCAATTTTTTTCATTTTATTTATTTTTAAGAATTTGCTAATACAATATTTTTTATTTGATCGGCAGACAAAACTCCAGGTTGAGAAAATTTTATTTGCCCATTTCTAAATAACATTAATGTAGGAATACTCCTTATTCCATATTTAGCTGATATTGCTTGATTATTATCTACATTAATCTTGATAATTTTGACTTTTTCTCCTAAGTCAGCTTTTACCTGCTTTAAAATTGGGGCTACCATTTTACAGGGTTGACACCAATCGGCATAGAAATCAACCAAAACAGGCCTATTTTCATTAATTATTTCATTAAACTGAGCCATTTTCTTTTGTGTTTTTCCTTTTATTTATAAAGTCATCTATGCTATCACCCACAAAATATCCAATAAATCCACCAAATAAAACCATTGAATGCCAATTTGAAGTAATTGGGCATGTTCCACTGGTACATCCAACATATTTCCAATAGAAATACCCTGCAATGATACCGGGAATTATAAGTAGTAATCCAAGTTTGTGTTTATTTATAAATTTGATCATAGAATTCATTTTTAATTTATTTAACAAATTTCATACCATCATATTTAGATATGTCTATTTTTTGATATTTTGAATGATTAAAGAAAAACACTGACAATAAGACATAAAAAAAGGGAGCCTAAGCTCCCTTTCACCATAAATTACAAACTAAAAACTAAGTTATATAAAAATTAAATAACTCCTTGATCTAACATTGCATTAGCTACTTTTAAGAAACCTGCAACGTTTGCTCCTTTCACGTAATCAACATGTCCGTCTGCATCTTTACCATACTTAACACATGCTTCGTGAATATTACACATAATTGAATGTAATTTCTCATCAACTTCTTCTGTTGACCAGCTTAATTTCATTGAATTTTGTGACATCTCTAATCCTGAGGTTGCAACACCACCTGCGTTAGCTGCTTTACCTGGACCATATAATAATTTTGCTCCCTGGATTACTTCAATTGCTTCTGGAGTACATGGCATGTTAGCTCCTTCTGAAACACAAATACATCCGTTAGCTACTAATTGCTTAGCATCTTCTTCGTTTAATTCATTCTGAATGGCACATGGAAGAGCAATATCTACTTTTTGTTCCCATGGTCTTTTACCTTCGTAAAACTGACCACTTTCGAACTTGTAAGAATAAGGCTTAACGATATCGTTATTAGAAGCACGAAGTTCTAACATATAATCGATTTTTTCTCCTGAGATACCTTCTGGGTCATAGATATATCCGTCAGGACCTGAAATTGTAACAACTTTCGCTCCTAATTCTGTTGCTTTCATAGCTGCACCCCAAGCAACATTACCGAAACCTGAAACAGCAACTGTTTTACCTTCAAAAGTTTCACCTTTAGTTGCTAACATTTCTTTTGCAAAGTATACATTACCGAAACCTGTTGCTTCTGGACGAATTAAACTTCCACCCCAATCACGACCTTTTCCAGTTAATACACCTGTATTTTCTCTTGCAAGTTTTCTGTACATTCCATATAAGAAACCAATCTCGCGGCCACCTACTCCGATATCTCCTGCTGGTACATCAGTTTCAGGACCTATGAGTCTCCAAAGTTCTGTCATGAAACCTTGACAAAAACGCATTACTTCAGCATCTGATTTTCCTTTTGGATCGAAATCAGAACCTCCTTTACCTCCACCCATAGGTAGAGTTGTTAGAGAATTCTTGAAGATTTGCTCGAATCCTAAGAATTTTAATCCACTTAAGTTTACACTTGGGTGGAAACGTAAACCTCCTTTGTAAGGTCCAATGGCATTATTAAATTGTACTCGATAACCTAAGTTAACGTTTACTTTTCCATCATCACCTACCCAAGGCACTTTAAATGTTAGAATTCTGTCTGGCTCAACAATACGCTCGATGATACCAGCTGCTTCGAATTGAGGATTTTCATTGTAAATTCCTTCAATTGATTCTAAAACTTCTCTTACAGCTTGTAAATACTCAACTTCTCCTGGATGTTTTTGCTCAAGCTGAAGCATTAATTTATCTACGTTCATAATATCTAATTATTAAAAGATTACGTTAAAAACAATATCACTGTTAATTGAATAACAATACAAATGTATATTTAATGTGTACTTTATTTTAATATTACAAGATATTATATAACACAGTTTGACATGATTTTTATCAGTAATAAAAATTATTTCACAAAATGTGCTTTAAGATTTTAATATAATTCCTTTATTATTTTTCCCATCAATTTGCACCTGTATCGGTTTTTCAAATCTTACTTGTCTAATGTATTGATTTTCAAAATAAGCATCGAATTTATTTAAATACTCTAAATCGTAGAACCCATCATTTATATATGGATTAATGGTAAAATATCCAACTCTAAACGAAGTCAGGTTCTGAAAGAAATGAGTTCCCTGACTAGGATCAATTCTAAAATTTTCTAATCCCGATTCAACGATCACCCGAGCTTGTGAAATATGAGCCCATTTTACAGGAATACCAAGGTTTGGATCACTTGATCCCCAGCGACCAGGCCCAACTAAAACATAGTTCTTTCGTTCCTTTATAAACTTATCATTTAAGTTGCTTATTTCTGTGGCAATTTTTTCACTTTCTAAAGAATTAAAAGCTTCTGGTTTAATATATACAAAATCATAGATATCATCAATTATTCCATTTCCTAAAGCTGATTCGCAATAAATTATAGTATCTTCTTTCTTAACATCTTCAATATCCAAATCTACAGACTGATCATTATCGACAATAGGCCTAATTTGTAGAAAATTGAATACATAAGGCTCTCCTTTCTCGACATTTAGATCAACTGCAAACTCAATCTCAATTGGATTATTCATTTCTTTTTGTCCAACTTCTAATAAAGTTTGCAATATTTCAGCTAATGGGAATGTTTCATATTTAAGAATATTTGCAAAAGTAATTACTCTTTTTCCATCATATAATGTACCATCGCGCAGAATATGATTTTGAAAATCGTATGTTGAAGCAGCAAATTTAAATGACGAATCTTTTTCTGCACTCTTAATTTCATTCTTAATTAAATTAACACCATCATCTGATGAAGGAGAGAATTTTGTAGGACACATGTCAAGCGCATAGAAATTCTTTTGTGTATCTTTTAATGCCATATCAGGAGATGATAATTGCAATACTTTTTTAGGATGCTTTGGAGAAAAACGAAGTGAAATTCCTCCATCCACAATTTGTTTTCCTAATCCATAGGCAATATTAGCTATTCCATCTTCTGACTTTTCCGGCTCTATAGGATAAAAATTTATCGACCTGGCAACACCAGAAATTGTTGGATAAAATTTACCACCATATTGTTTGCCGCAAACTTCCTGTAATACAATCCCCATTTTTTCTTCATCAATAACGTTAGAAGTAGCTGCCATATAAGCCTTGCTTGCTTTAAAATATACCGATGCATATACGCATTTTATTGCATCAGATAACATTTTAATCATCAATGTACTATTGGAAGTTTTAGGAATCATATAAGTTGAATATATTCCAGCAAATGGCTGATAATGTGAATCTTCCAGCTTAGAAGAAGAACGAATAGCAATTGGATTTTTAATTACTGATATAAAAGCATATAAATCTTGATAAACACGACTTGGCAACTTAGCATTTATAAAATGATCCACAATTTCGTCATCCGGAATATCCGACATACCGATCTTATAAAGATCATTAACTTCCATAAATTCATCGAAAACATCAGTACTTAATACAACAGTTCTTGGGATTGTTACAATAACTCCCGGAAATTTATTAAATATTCGATTTTTCTTAATAATCGAATTAATAAATGCTAATCCTCTTGCTTTACCTCCAATAGAGCCATCGCCAATTCTTGAAAAAATTAGATACTCATCAAAACTGTTTTTATCAAACTTTGCAATAACACCTCTCCCTTTACTCATTCGATAACTTGAAATAGCCCTATAAATATAGGTTCGCACCTCCGACATACTATTAAAATCACTCACAGGAATATATTTGAACAATTGAGCTATAGGAAAAACAGCTCGTGCATTCAACCATTTAGATAAATCATTTCTACTTGCATGATATTCTAAAGATTCATCTGAAATAGTTAGTATCATATGCTGTAATGACTGTAAATCAGAAGCTCTACCAACCTCACGCATTGTTTTTGGATCTTTAAAAACAAACTCCCCAAATGCAAATTGCTTGATGATATAGTTTCTTAACTCAATAGATAAAGTTTTAGAGTACTTATGAATAAAACCTACCTCAATCTCATCGGCATATTTTTTATTATTCATATCTGATGATTGAAGTAATAGAGGCATAAACTCATCATCCTCTTTAACTTTTTTACACAGTTTTATTCCTGCCAATTTGTCTTTTAAACCGCCTCGAGGGTATGTAATGTCGGAAATAATTCCTAACATATTAAATTTATACTTCTCGTAAAGTGCTACTGCTTGTTCATAATTCGTAGCCAATAATATTTTTGGACGTCCTCTCATACGAAGCATCTTCTGATGCTCGTTTAGCGCCTCGCGCATATATTCTTTCGACTGTTTAAAGATGATTTTATAAATATTCGGTAAGTATGTTGATATATACCTTATAGAGTCTTCGACCAGAAGAATAGTTTGAACACCCACAACCTCAACATCATACTCAACATTCATTCTATCCTCGATGAGTTTTATGATCGCTAATAAAATATCAGCATTTCCTAACCAGCAAAAAACATAATCAATAGCACTAAGATCTTCCTTTTCGAGTCGAATGGTAATTTCTCTGGAAAAATGCGTTAATACTACAATAGGAATACGAGGATATATAGTTTTCACTTGTTTAGCAAAACGAAATGTATCTGTATCACCAATTCGAAGCATGCTAATGACAAGATCAATATTATCATTTTTTAATATTTCGTATGCTTCCTCGGCAGAGTTTGCCATCACAAAAATTGGAGGATATCTTAAATTTAAAGCTACATACTCGTTAAAAATTTGCTCATCAATTCTTCCGTCCTCTTCCAGCATAAAAGAATCGTAGTTACTTGAAACAAGTAAAACCTTATGAATCCTTCTTTGCATTAATAAACTGAAAGAAGTATCATTAAAATCTATCTTTAATTTATCTTGTTGATTAGTATAAAAACTCATAAGTATGACTTATTAATTATCGTTATTCCATGTAATAGCTGAGAATCTTTTCCTACCATCCATGGTAATGGTTAAAGGTTTCTTAAATTCAATATGCTTAAAGTGTTTTGTTTTACTAATAATCTTTTGTTTATCTAAAATATCCCATGATATAAAATCATGAATTGATTTATGATTTACCGAGAAATACCCAACATTCATTGAGGTAACATTGTGAAAAAAGTGTGATCCTAAAGATGCATCCAAAGCAAAATCATCTAAACTCATTTCAACGATTATCTTAGCATTAGAAATTTGAGGCCATGCTACCGGTATTCCTATGAATTTATCACGTGTACCCCAACGTCCCGGACCAATTAATATATATTGTTTACCTTCTTCCTGCATCCTTTGATTTAACATCGCAATTTCTTCTTTCATTTCAATTGTTTTGGTATTATCAAAGGTATCAGGCATTACATAAATTACATCTTTTATATGCTGTATTTTTCCATTACCCATCGTTTTTTCTGAATACAATACCAAATGCTCTTTGTCAATTTTGTCTTTATCAACATGATAATCCTCTTCGTGACAAACCAATGGTTTTATCTGAAGTAAGTAAAATGAAGCAAGGCCATTTTTATCTTTTGTTAAGTCAACAGCAAATTCAATTTCAACCGGTGAACCCAGTGCTTCTTTAACCACATCCAGAATCACATTAATGGTTTTTGCCAAAGGTATATATTCGTACTTTAAGATATTGGCTAAATTAACGATTCGAGGGCCATAAGAATCTAACCCAGGACTGATCCTGTCATTTTCAGGATCATAAACAGAAGCCAGGTGTTTTAAGGTTCCATGCTTTTCTGACTCATCAATATCTAATTTAATTAATCCAGCATCTTCTCCTTCCATCAAATTGATATCTTGCTCACCTAAATTAACCGCATAAAAATATACCTGTGATCCTTTATATAAATCTTTGGTTGAAATGATGTCAAGATTAGGGTAGGTAGGAGAAAATCGAAATGCTTTTTCGCCTTCAACAACGTACTGCCCTAATCCAAGCGCAGCAACAGCAAAACCTTCATCGGGTTTCATATGAGCTACGGGGTAAAAATTATGTGATTGTGCTGTTCCGCTAAGATGTGGGTAGTAATACTTATCGAATTGATTTCCTACTACCTCCTGTAGAACAACCGCCATTTTTTCTTCTTCAACTTTATAATCGATTGCTTTAAAATATGTTCGTGCATTATTTGAATAAATTGAAGCGTAAACCAACTTAATAGCATTCATTAACTGCTTTAATCTCTGATCAAAATCTTTATGATTGTTAGGAAGAATATATGTTTCAAAAATTCCAGAAAAAGGTTGTGTTATACTATCTTCGAATAAACTAGATGATCTAACTGCAATTGGTCTTGTTATTAGCTTTAAGAATACCCTTAGTTTTTTCTTCAATGAATAAGATAATTCCCCTTCTAAGAAATATTTTCTTAACTCTTCATAATCTGTAACTTCGTGGATTTTTTCACTTAAATGATTACTCTCAATAAAAATATCAAATTCCTCAGTTCCTATTAAGCTTGTTTTAGGAGTTCGAACATTAATGAGCGGCAACAGTTCCTTAAATTTGAAATTATAAATCAAAGTATTGATAAAAGCTAAGCCTCTCCCTTTACCTCCAAGTGCTCCAGGAGCCAGGCTTACAATATTATTTTCTTCTTGAACTGCTTCTTCGCTAAAATTAACGATCTTACCTTTTTCTTGTTCGTTTCTATATAGCCTTAAAATATTTATCAGAAAATCTCGAAGTTGTTTAGGATTTTCAAAATCGGTAATGCGCAAAGGATTAATTATTTTGGCAATTTGAATCTCTCCTCGTGCCATGAGCCATAATGAAAACTGGTTTTTGACAGCATGATAAATTAATGAATCCTCAGGTACAGTTTTCAAAAACGACTCAAACTCTGCCATCGATTTAGCTACAGCAATTTGCCTACCCTGATTATCACGATAAACAAAATGCCCAAATCCCAAGTGATAATTAATAAAGCTTTTTAAATCCTGCAACAAACTTTCCGAATTCTTATTAATAAAATTTGATTTTATCTCATATGATTTTTTTGCATTATCTGGATTTGATGATTGTAAAACAGTTGGGAGATTTAAAACATTTTCCTTTACAAATCTTATAAATTCAAACCCGGCTTGATCGCATAACTCATTGTTCTTAGGGAATCTAACATCAGAAATAACACATAAAAAATAATCTTTATAACTATTAAAAATTTGCATGGCTTCCTCATAATTATGAGCCAATAAAATTTTAGGTCGGGCACGCATTTTTAATACCTTGTACAAATCATCCGTATTTACATCCTCAATAAGACGCTGAGTTTGCTCCATGATAATTTTATAAAGCATTGGTAAATACCTCGAATAATATTTCGGAGAATCTTCAACAAGTAAGATAACTCTTGTTAAACCTAATTTCGTATCATTCTCAACATTAACCATATCTTCGATAAGCTTAACCATTGCAAAAAATACTTTTGAATCTCCATTCCAAATAAAAATCTTATCGATATTTGAGAGATCTCTTTTTCCCTCCTTAAGTATTGCTAAATCACTGTTATTATTCAATAATAAAAAAGTTGGTATATATGGATATTTTTGTTTTAATGTCCCGGCTACTTTTAGTGGTGTTTTTTTGTCAACCCCCATCATAAGAATTACTAAATCGAAGTGCATATTTTCCAATGCTTCTATTGCTTCTTCTTCATTGGAGACACCGGTAACTCTTGGTAACGAAGTTAAATTTAGCGAATGATATTCTCCTAAAATATGTTCTGAAAATCGTCCTTCTTTTTCTATACTATAAGCATCGTATAAATTAGCAATAAGTAATATTTCTTTAACTTTAAAAGGCATCAAATCATGCAACAAATCACGGTCAGCATTATGCTTATTCAGGAATTTTTGTAAAAGTTGTCTACTATTAAGCTTAACAGATTCTGCAGATTTTTTCTTTTGTTCTTTCTTTTTATCTTGTTCCCAAATAATCTCCTTAGCTTTTATTCCATTCAGAAAACCTAGCAAGAGGTTTGACAAATTAAGTATAAGATCTCTTTCCTCCTGTAGAAATGGACCCTCAAATAATTTAGGAAAATCTTTAGTATAATATATTTCTATAGTTCCTTCCTCTCCATCTATTGTCTGAAAACTTTGCTTTTGTAACCAGTCTGTTTCTTTGAACCCTGGACTAAAATACTCTTTTCCTCCAAACAATACTCTTGCAACAGTATACTCTGGATATTGCCAGGCCTTAGGCAAACGCAAGACTATTTTTTGCAAAGTCTCTTCAATACTTTTCCCTTCTTTTATAATTTTTGTTGTTTCATTTATACATGAAAGTTCCTTAAGGCGTTCCTTGTTTTCGGCTAATAATTTATTAAAATCATTATTTGGACTATTCTGTTCAGACATCGATAAAGTATTAAAGTTCGAACTATAATTGAAACATCAGTCAAAAGCTAATGTTCACAATTTAAATCTTAATTTAAATCGCTAAACTTGTATAAATATAGCAGTTTTTTAGTGTAGTTGAAAGTATGATCAGCATGTATTATGATATGTTTAAAATAACATTTTAATAAAATTTATAATAAATTAGGCTAGGGAATTTATGATATACATAATCTATATATTTAATCACTTTAAATAACTAATTATACCATGAAAAAAACACTCCTAAGTTTAGCTTTGTATTTTATTATAATAGGTATTGTCTGTTCTCAAGAATCAGAAAAAAAGATTGCCAAAATTGATTCCTTATTAAATAATTACATTGAAACAGGTGTTATTCCTCATGCAAATATTATTTTGGTTCAAAACAACAATCCAATTCTAGAAAAATCATACGGATATAAAGATATTACAAGTAACGAAGGTTTAAATCTTGATCATATTTTCAGATTATCATCTTTATCAAAACTAATTACATCAATTGCAGTTATGCAATTAGTAGATCAAGGGAAAATTAATCTTAATGATCCCGTTGAAAATTATATTGCAGGGTTTAAGAACACAGAAATACTAGATTCAATAAATCCCGAAACACTTGATTATATTTCACATCCTGCTAACAATAAATTAACTATTCATCATTTATTATCCAACACTTCTGGAATAGCCTATGGTGCTGCCATGAATCCAAATATTGGAATTTTATACAATAAAAATGGCATTGATATGGGTTATGATACAAGTAATATTTCTCTTGAAGAGAAAATGCTTAAATTGGCAAAAATCCCTATTCTTCATGAAGCAGGAGAAGCCTGGACTTATGGTTTTAATTATGATGTTTTGGGGTATATTGTTGAAAAAGCTTCTGGAATAAAATACGACGAATACCTACAAAAAGAGCTTTTTGAACCATTAGGAATGAACAATACAGCTTTCTATTTGAATTCTGATTTAAAAGATAACTTGACTTCAATCCACTTATATGATACGGATAGTAAAACATTCTATTCAACAACAGAAACACCTCAGTTACCATATCGTATGCCTTTTAATTATCCAATAGAAGGATCAAAAAGATACTTATCTGGAGGAGTAGGAATTAACAGTTCTATTTTAGACTTTTCTAAGATCTTAGAAATGCTTTATAATAATGGAACATATAAAGAAAAGCAAATTTTAAGCAGTGAGGCTGTTCAAAGAATTAGTTCAGGCCAAATTGGAGAGCTTCCATTTATGATTCCGAATGCTTCCTGGGGATATGGAAACATTGTTGAAGAAGACAATACTATTTATTGGAGCGAAGGTGGAGGATTCAATTATTTTAAAGTAAATAAAGAAAAAGAGTATATCTTAATTCTATTTACTCAAACCATGTTTTCACCCTACTCAACCATGAAGATATTTTTTCAATTAGATGGGCTTCTCCAATAATAAATAGAGTTTACAGAAAAATAAAAAAGGGCTGAATAATCAGCCCTTTTAAAATTATATTTAAAGCTTATTAAACTTCCCAAGTAGTTCCACTTTTTAATAGATCATCAACACATTTGAATTTAGACTTAGCTTTAACTTCCTCAACTTGTGCGCTTACTGCTCCATCGTAAGTTTGTGCATCAACACTACGAATAACGCCAAATGCAACAGGGTATTCAGGATAGCTCATATTTGCAAGCATTTGATGAACACCTGGATTTTTCTCTTTAGCATCGTGAATAAGGATATCTTCTTCTTTATATTGATCTCCTATTTCAACAACTTTAAGTTTTAATCCATCAAGAATAAGACCTTTATCTCTGTTCTTACCAAAAATCATTCTTTCGCCATGGCGTAAAACAATTGTTCTATCTTCTTTATGCTCTTTATCTGTTAAAGCAGCATGTGTTTTATCATTATATATCACACAGTTCTGCAGAACTTCAACCACTGTTGCACCATGATGTTTCCCTGCTTCTAAGAATATCTCTTGCGATAGTTTTAAATTACCATCAATTGATCTTGCAAAGAATTTACCTTGTGCACCAATAACTAGTTCACCAGGATGGAATGGATGTTCAACAGTTCCATAAGGTGAAGTTTTTGTTACTGCACCAAATTTTGAAGTTGGAGAATACTGTCCTTTCGTTAATCCGTAAATTTCGTTATTGAAAAGGATTATATTAACATCAATATTTCTTCTAATAGCATGAATAAAGTGGTTACCTCCAATAGCCATAGCATCACCATCACCGGTAATTTGCCAAACACTTAAGTTAGGATTAGCAACTTTTACTCCTGATGCAATTGCAGATGCTCTACCATGAATACTATGAAAACCATATGTATTCATGTAGTATGGGAAACGAGAAGAACAACCAATACCAGAAATAAATGCAAAGTCTTCTTTTTCAATACCTAACTCAGGCAAGGCACGTTGAATTGCATTCATAATAGCATGGTCGCCACATCCTGGACACCATCTTACTTCCTGATCACTTTTAAAATCTTTTGCGGTAAACATATTTTGATTATCTGCCATGATTATTCCTCCAATAATTTTTCGAAATGTTCTTCAAGTTCAACAATTGTAAATGGTAATCCCTGTACTTTATTATACTGTAAATAATTAAATTCAGGATTAGTCATACGTAAATAACCAGCAAATTGTCCTAAGTTATTCTCACAAACAACAATCTTCTTATATTTTGCAAAAACATCTTTTACATTAATAGGAAGTGGCTTGATATAATTAAAATGAGCAAGGCTTACTTTTTTACCTTTTTCTTGCATTTGTTTTACTGCAGTAGCTAAGTGACCATATGTTCCACCCCAACCAACAACAAGTAAATCTCCATTATCTTCACCTTCTACTTTAAGCTCTGGAATAAATTTATTTACTCTTTGAACTTTTTCTTCACGAATTTCAGTCATCTTCTGGTGGTTCATTGGATCATGTGATACAGATCCTTTCAATTCATCTTTTTCAAGACCACCAATTCTATGTTCCAGACCTTTTGTTCCTGGAGCTGCCCATGTTCTTGCTAATCTTTCAGCATCACGAGCATATGGCTGCCAATCTTTTTCTCCTTCTTTTACTACTGGAGCTTTAATTTCAGGATATTCAGACATAGCAGGGATTCTCCAAGGTTCTGATCCATTAGCTATAAAACCATCCGTTAATAAGATAACCGGAGTCATATGCTCTAGTGCTATCTTAGCTGCCTGGAATGCATAATGGAAACAATCAGAAGGAGTACTTGCTGCAACAACAACTACCGGACTTTCTCCATTTCTACCATACAATGCTTGGAATAAATCTGATTGCTCTGGTTTAGTAGGTAATCCTGTTGAAGGGCCTCCTCGTTGTACATCAACAATTACTAATGGTAGCTCAGTCATTACTGCTAAACCAATTGCTTCGCCCTTAAGTGCTAGACCCGGACCTGAAGTAGTAGTTACCGCTAAATCACCAGCAAAACTTGCTCCGATGGAAGTGCAAATACCTGCAATTTCATCTTCAGCCTGGAAAGTTTTAACACCTAAATCTTTTCTTACCGATAATTCTTGTAGTATTTCAGTAGCAGGAGTAATAGGATATGATCCACAGAATAACTCTAAGTTAGCTTTTTCTGCTGCTGCTATAAATCCCCATGCAGTTGCTATATTACCACTAATGTTTCGGTATGTTCCTTTTTCGATTTTTGCCGGACTAACTTTAAAAGATGGAGTCATATGCTCCATAGTCTCAGCATAATTATAACCTGCTCTTAATACAGTTTTATTTGCATCAATAACAAGTGGTTTATTTTTAAACTTCTTTTCAAAGAAACTTTCTGTATAACTTAATGGACGATCAAAAATCCAGTAAACCATTCCAAGAGCAAACATATTTTTACTTCTTAAAATACTTTTTGGATCTAATCCTTTATCTTTTAATGCTTCTTTTGTTAATGAGCTAATAGGAGCCATGATGATATTAAATCCATCTAAATTATCCTCTTGTATAGGATCATCGGATTTATAACCAGCTTTCTTAAGCCCTTTTTCATCGAGGCTATCTTCATCTATTATTATAGTACCTCCTTCTTTAACCCATTTTGATGTTGCTTTTAATGCTGCAGGGTTCATAGCAACTAAGATATCAGCATAGTCGCCAGGAGTTTTAATTGCAGTTTGTCCAACATGAACCTGGAAGCCGGAAACTCCACCTATAGTTCCTTGTGGTGCTCTAATTTCTGATGGATAATCAGGAAAAGTTGATAAATCATTTCCAATAAATGCTGATGTATCAGAAAATAAAGTCCCTGTAAGTTGCATACCATCTCCAGAGTCTCCCGAAAACCGGACTACGACCTCTTCACGTTCAATGGTATCTGCTTTTTTACTCATAATATTTTTACTTTAGTAATTTAAATTAACAGATGTTTAAAATTATAAATGCATATGGAATAGTTGCCTATTTCATATGCATTCTTACTTGTTTATACTATATTCAGTAATGTTTCTATAACAAAACAATTGAATTATTTATGAGACAAAATTAAGCAATGTTAATTAATTATTAAGTAATTTTTCCATTAAATTTTGATCATAATTATATGATTTTTCTCACATTTTACAATTTAAGTCTGATTCTTATGCTATTTTTGTAAAAAACATGATAGCAAGTAGTTAATTATGGCACTAATAAAAACTGTACGAGGATTTAAACCTCAATTTGGCAAAGATTGTTTCTTTGCAGAGAATTCAACAATAGTAGGCGATGTTAAAACAGGAGATCAATGTAGCTTTTGGTTTAACTCAGTAATTAGAGGTGATGTAAACTCAATTCGAATTGGAAATAGGGTAAATATACAAGATGGAGCTGTAATTCATTGTACCTATGAAAAAGCACAAACACATATTGGAAATAATGTTTCTATTGCTCATAATGCCATTGTACACGGAGCAACAATTCATGATAATGTATTAATTGGGATGGGTGCTATCATAATGGATCATGCTGTTATAGGTAAAAATTCAATTATTGCAGCCGGATCTCTTGTTTTAGAAAACACCATTATTGAAGCTGGAAGTATTTTTGGCGGTTCTCCGGCTAAATTAATAAAACATATTGAGCAAAGTAAATCGAAAGAAATGATTGAAAGAATTGCCAGTAATTATTTAATGTATTCAAAATGGTATGAATAAATCAAACCTTAATGATAGGATATTTTAAACTAGTAATCGTATTAAGAATATTTTTTAGTCCTGTAGTATCTCCTGATGTATAAAATAGATATTGTTGAGAACCTTGATTTGTTTTAGTTAAATTATTCCGTTTCAAAACTCTTCTTGTTTGTTGAACAACTGCAGGTGCAGGATCTATTATTTTTACTTTTTCAGGTAAAACTTTACTTAAGTTTTCTATCAAAAAAGGATAATGTGTACATCCCAGAACCATGTGGTCAATATCTTTTTCTAACAGGGGTTTAATTAATTCTTTAAGATATTTTTCGGTTTCCTGATGATTCATCATCCCATTTTCAACAATTTCGACCAATTTATCGCCCACCTTAATATTTACATCCACATTTTTAGCAAACTTTTCGCTAGTTTCGAGATATAGTTTTCCATTGAAAGTTCCTTCTGTAGCCAAAACAGCAATGCTTTTAGTTTTTGAGTTTAATGCTGCTGGTTTAACTGCCGGCTCCATTCCAACAAAAGGAATGTCATAATGAGCTCTTAAATAATCTATAGCTGCCGCTGTTGCTGTATTGCATGCAACAACGACCATCTTGCATCCTTTTGAAATTAAGAAATCAACAACTGTTACTGTAAGTTGAATAATCTCATCTTTTGTTTTAGGACCATAAGGGCAATTTGCATTATCTGCAAAATATACTACTGATTCATTAGGTAATACCTTGATGAGTTCTCTCCAAACAGATAGACCTCCAACACCAGAATCGAAAATACCTATAGGTTGATTATTACTGTTCATAATAAAAAAAGACCATCTTTAAATTTAAAGATGGTCAAAAATATCTAAATAATTTGTTTTATTCAATACCTAATTCTTTCTTCACAAGAGGTAATATATCAATACTTTGATCAGAGAAGTATAGTAAACCACCTGCTCCTAAATCAAAAACGTATGTAAATCCATTATCTTTAGCAACCTTTTCAATTGCATTTTGTGCTTTATCCATAATAGGCTGAAATAACTCCGCTTCTTTTTGTTGTAGATCTTGCTGAGCAGTTTGGTTGAAACTCTGAATACGTTGTTGCATTTCATTAATTTCTTGCTCTTTAGATTGTTTTACAAGGTCAGAATAAGTTTCTTGTTTCTCCATATAAGTAGTATACTTATTTTGAAGTTCTACTTGCATTGCTTCCATCTCTTGTTGCAACATCTGGCTATAATTCTGGATTTCTATTCTAGCGCTGTCTCTTTCTGGCATAACAGAAAGTAATTCGCTTGAATTAATATGACCAAATTTATAATCGCTTTTTTGAGCATAAACACTTGATCCTGAAATTAAAACAGCGATCAACAAAACTCCTAATATTCTTTTCATATGTTCTAAATTTTAATTTGTATACAAATTTATAAAATTAATTCTTATAGCCTAATTTTTCTAACACATCGTCGCTTTTATCATATTTAGGATCAGTAAATAAAATAGTAGCTCCTGAAGCTGTATCAAATATTATGGCATAATTTCCTGATTCTGCAATTTCTTTAATAACATTATAAACCTCATCCTGAATAGGTTTTATAAGTTCCTGTCGTTTTTTAAACAACTCCCCCTGTGGACCAAAAAATCTTTTTTGCAAATCTTTCACTTCCCTATCTTTAGCTGCAATCTCTGCTTCTTTTTGTTTAATCATTTCTTTTGTTAGGAGAACTTTTTCTGCCTGGTAATCTTTGTACATTTTTTCTACAACTTTATACTCACCTTCTATCTCTTTCTGCCAATCTACTGATAATTGATTAAGTTTATCCTGGGCTGCTTTATATGCCGGAATATTGCTTAAAATATACTCTGTATCAACATAGGCATATTTTTGAGCTAATATCAGATTCGATACCAAAACAAATATTAAGCCAAAAAGAAGTTTTTTCATAAAGCTCTATTTTAAAATTGTTGTCCAATCACGAAGTGGAACTGACTTCCATTTGCATCAGGTTGCCCTGGTATATCATCAAAACCATATCCCCAATCAACACCAAGTAAACCAAACATAGGTAAAAATGCTCTTAAACCAACCCCAGCTGATCTTTTTATTTTAAATGGATTATAATCATTGATATCTGACCATGCATTACCTGCTTCAATAAATCCTAAAACATAAATTGTTGCTTGTGGTTTTAAGGATACAGGATATCTTAATTCAAAATTGATCTTCTCATAAACATTACCAGACTTTATTCCGTTTGCATCTCTTGGTGTTAAAGTACTATTATCGTAACCTCTTAATGCAATATTTTCAACTCCATACAAACTATAACCTGACATTCCATCACCACCAAGATCAAATTTACCAAATGGGGAATAACCTAAATCCTGATTGTAATATCCTAAATAACCAAACTCAGTATTTGTAGCCAAAACTAAATCTTTCCATATTTTTAAATACCACGATCCTTTATATTTCCATTTATGATATTCAATCCATTTATATTTTTTACTTTCAATCTCACTTTCATAAGCATCATTTAATAAAAACTCTTGCTGATCTGCAGTATAACTATCCCAAGAATCAGCATATTCTTCTAGAATATCTGTTTCTATATCTGTTTTATCCGAACTTGACAATTCCCAGAACTTATCTTTTTTAAATAACGAATATGGAGGTGTTATTTGTAGACTAAGCATAAATGATGAACCTCTTCTTGGATAAATAATCTGATCAGTAGAATTTCGAGCAAAAGTCGTTGACAAACTGAAATTATGAGACGTTCCATTTTGGAAGATAAAATAATCCCAATCATTTAAATCATATCTTTGATAGCTGATAGAATTAGATATAGTAAAATAATCATCAGGCCACTTTAATCTCTGTCCAAGACCTATAGATCCTCCAAAAATCTTCATATATTCATCGCCAACTTCATAAAAATAATTTGTTCTTTTTTGAATATTATAATAAGCAGAAATAGAAAATGAATTTGGTTTCTTACCACCAAGCCAAGGTTCCATAAAACTTATACTATATGAAGAATAATACTTCCCATTCGTTTGGGCTCGTAAACTTAATGTTTGTCCATCACCAGACGGAACAGGTTTCCAAGCTCCTTTTTTAAAGAAATTTCTGGCAGAGAAATTACTAAATCTCAAACCTAATGTTCCCACAAACATATTTGCTCCCCAACCACCAGATACTTCAAGTTGATCTGTTGATTTTTCAACAAGCGTATATTCTAAGTCGACCAATCCTTCTGCCTGATTAATATTAGTAGGTTCTATCCCAAACTGTTCAGGATCAAAATAGCCTAATTGAGCTAATTCTCTTTGTGAACGCATTATTTCAGCCTTACTAAATAGTTCTCCAGGTTTAGTTCTTAATTCACGTCTAATAATATGTTCATTTGTTCTATCATTTCCTCTAATCACAACCTTATTTAAACTTACCTGTTTACCTTCTGATACTCTCATTTGTAAATCGATAGAATCATTTTCGATTGTTTGAATCGTTGGCATTACATTAAAAAACAAGTGCCCATTATCAAGATAGAGATTACTTACTGCATCTTCATCTATATTGAGTCTCTTATTTAATAATTCTGTATCGTATGGATCTCCTTTTTTTATTTTCAACATTCTGCTTAAACCCTCGCTGGTATACTTGGTATTACCAACCCAATTTAAATCTCTGAAAAAATATTGATTTCCTTCCACAATACTAATATCAATTGCTATTCTATTTGAACTAACATCATATACTGAATCAACAATCAATTCTGCATCCCTATAACCAAGAGAATTATACTTGGTAATAACCAATGCCTGATCCTCCTCAAAAGTTTCTTCTACAAATTTTGATGGTTTAAAAAAGTTAATGCTTTTTCTTCTTGTATCCTTCATTGTTCTTCTCAACTTGCCATCTGAAAATACAGTATTCCCATAAAAATTAATGTCGCTTATTTTTACTTTCTCCCCTTTATCAATAAAAATATTTAATTTGACATTATTAAGTTTTGCAACAGTATCGTCTGCCTGAACAATATCTACTTTAGCATTAAGATACTTTTTATCATATAGATAATTTTTGATAATGCGTTCTGTATTGTTTATTAAATTTTCAGTTACCTGCATTCCTCTCTTCAACTCAAGTTGCTCTCGAATATCATTTTCTTTAGATTTTTTAAGCCCATGTATTTCTAATTCTGACAATCTGTGTCGTTCTAATAAATACATTCCCAAAGAAACACTATCTCCTTCAAACTTGGTAGTATATATTTTTACATCAGAGAATAATCCTTGACCCCATAATTTTTCAATTGCTTTGGTAATATCATCACTTGGAATGTCAATTTTTGTCCCTATTCTTAGGCCCGATAAATTCACAAGAATATTTTTATCAAGATACTTAATTCCAGTAACATCAACCTCCTTAATAATGTATGTCCTTGTTTTTTTATAATCAGCAACAGCCATCTCTTTAAAATTTACATCCTGTGCTATGGCTGCTCCGCCAACGAAAGTTAAAAATATGCCCAATAAGAATTTTCTTATCATTCTGTTAGATTCTATGTTAATTAAACTATTTTTTTACTTGTTCACTTGTTTTTCCAAAGCGACGTTCTCTTTTTTGATAATCAATAATCGCTTGGTATAAATCATTTTTCCTAAAATCAGGCCACAAAACTTCGGTAAAATACAGTTCTGAGTAAGCTATTTGCCATATTAGAAAATTACTAATTCTATATTCACCACTTGTTCTAATGAGTAGGTCTGGATCAGGAATGTTTTTTGTATTTAAATATTGTTCAAAGAAATCACTATTTATATCTTCAATATTTAAAGGTTTTACTTTGTTTTCAGATATTATATTTTTTACTGCATTAACAATTTCCCATCTTGCACTATAGTTAAGAGCTAAAACTAATGATAAACCAGTATTACCAGATGTTTTCTCAATCAGTGACATTAATTTAATACGAACGTTTTCTGGCAATCCTTCTGTATTGCCAATAGTCAATAAACGAACATTATTTTTTATTAGTGTGTCTGTTTCTGAATTTATCGAAGTAATTAAAAGAGCCATTAAGGCATCAACTTCTTTTTTTGGTCTGTTCCAATTTTCGGTAGAAAATGCATATAATGTAAGGAATTTTATTCCTAACTCTGCAGCACCTTCTACGGTATCACGAACAGCTTTAACTCCATTCTTGTGACCAAATATTCTTTGATTTCCTTTTTTCTGTGCCCATCTCCCATTGCCATCCATAATAACTGCAATATGTTCCGGCAAATTCTTCTTATTAATCTTTTCCTTTAAATCCATGTCTAATTATAAGTCGGACATTCTATCTTATCTCTAAACAGTTTGTACGTTATAAATACTCCACAAAACGAATACCAGTCATCATTATGTATTACCGGAGTATTATTATCATCTTGTACATTAATAACTCCATCTATCTGATCGTTAAAAGTTTTGTGATAACTCCAATCAAATCCTAAAGTTAAGCGCTCAAAGATATTATATTTAATTCCTAATCCAAAAGGAATTGTAATAGGATTTTCAAATCCTCCTGAATCAAAAATATAATACCCTCCAATGCCAATAAAAATAAAGGGTGCAAACCTATTTTTATTCTTTTTGATGTATCCTGAACTATTATAGGGTAAAAAATTAAATTCAATTAATGCAGAAATATCCATTAAGCTTGTAGAGAAGTCAGCTCCACGCAATTGATTCTCAGCATTATTAAAGTCACTATCACTTCCTTTAAGCTTGCCATAAGTACCTCTTAAGGTCGTTGTTAAATGGTTACTTAAGTTATATTTAAAAATAAGGCCATAGGATGGTGAAGGAGAGTAAAGTAATCTTGAATTATTAATATCTCCCTGATAATAAGATGCTCCTAAAGCCAATCCAAACTCAGCTTTACTTTGAGCCATCAATATATTCACTAACAAAATAAAAGGGAACAGTAATAAAATTTTCTTCATATACTAAAATCGATATTCTCTAGTCTTTTTGGTTCGTTTAATTTTAGTAGAAACGTTTATTACGGTAAAATAGTATACATCATTAAATTCAGACATATCAGGATGGAAACCATCAATAAAATCAGAAGTTGTATAACGAGCTCCCATCTCAAGGCCAATATAAGTTGTACTCGACAAAGGATATTTTAGACCAAAACCTAAAGGAAACGCTAATGTTAAATTTTTACTTTCAAACCTGTCACTATCCACAAAATTATCTTTTGCTTTGGTCATAAAAAAAGCTCCACCAATACCTCCAAAAACATATAAATTTATTCCTGCATTAAATTTCTGAAGTTTTCCCCGCATGGACATAATCTTATAACTAACCATTTGCTGCTCTTTTAAAATATGAAACTCAATCTGCCCCTGTAGCTCAAGCATATTGGTTGTAAATGCGTAATTTCTACCTTCATTAGAAGATTTAACATCCGTTCCATGTATATTAGCATATGATAATCCACCTTTAACAGAAACTAATTCATACAATTTATACCTATAACCACCAGTTAACACAGGCCTTGATGCTCCAAAATCCAGATCTAAAAACCTAGATGCATCTGCAGACTCTGATCCTCCGATATCTCCAAAATAGTTAGAAATCCCAATTCCATATATATATTCCGATCTTGACAATTTCCATTTCTGAGAAAACCCACTTAATGGAATAAGCAATAAAATAATGACTGATATTTTCTTAAATGCCTTCATAACATCCGCTTCTGTATACAAAGTTATCCTTTTTTATGAAAAATAATAATAAGCTATTCATTTTAAAGTGTCAAGGTATAAATATAACGAATTTAAACCTGTATTGTTTTTATTAATTTCGTTTATCAATTCCCCACATTAATTTACTTCTCAAAGTATTATAAAAACTGGTATCTCTCAATTTAATCAATTTGATTTTAAACTCAGCTTTTTTTATGATAATACTTTCTGTCTTTTTTATCATTATCGATCTGTGATCGAGTGATGCAATATAATTAAGTGATCTTCCATCTAATTTTAATTCCAACTTACTTGAATCAGGTAATACAATTGGCCGAACTGTTAAGTTATGTGGCGAAATTGGTGAAATAATAAAATTTCCCGATTGAGGAACAATAATAGGTCCTCCAACACTTAACGAATATGCTGTAGAACCTGTAGGTGTTGACACCAATAAACCATCGGCCCAGTATGAGTTCAAAAATTCACCGTCGATATAAACATGAACTGTGATCATTCCAGAATCTACCTTTTGAACCGAAATTTCATTAAGGCTATAAGGAAACTCTTTAAATAATCCAGAAGATGATTCCAACTTTAATAATGATCTTTCTTCAATACTATAATCTCCTACCAGAATAGACTCTAGAGCAGCCTCTATATCATTCTTAGCAATACTAGCCAAAAAACCTAATCTACCAGTATTAATTCCAACAATAGGAATGTTCGAATCTCTTACAATGGTTGTAGCATCTAAAATAGTACCATCGCCACCAATACTGAATAACAAATCGACTCCGTCTCTTATTTCATGGTACTTTTGGAAGGTCGATATTAACCCAGAATCTAAGTTGATTTCTTTTATTAAAAAATCATAAAAATTCTTAAAAATTGTAATTTCCACATTGCTGCTAATCAGAATCTCAAAAAATCGTTCGATTTTCTCTTTAAATCCTTTGTCGAAATTACGACCATAGATAGCTACTTTCATTTTATTTTTCAATTATTGGTGCTCCAAGGTGAAAAAATATTCCGTGTTCTCCAAATTTATTTAATGAATACTCTATTCGTAAAACTTTATCGTAGTAAGTTACTAAATCTATGCCAATTCCTCCACTATATAAAAACTCATTGGTAATATTATTACCTAAAGTATAATCTGAGTCAATATAACCGGTATCGAAGAATATATTTGTATACAATGCATAATGCACTTTGCTGAATTTATCAGAAGGAATAAAATTTAAACTAAATTTTGTTTGAGGAATTATTTCGAACTTAAAGTTTGTTTTCGAAATGTAATAACTATTACCGCTTGATACGTAATACTCCATTCCTCTGAGGTAGTTATCATAGCCAATAGCCTCCGAGAAATAAAATGAATTATAATTATCAATATTAGCCTGTCCAATTAAACTAGTATTCATAAAAAACTTCTTCGAAACCTGGTGATTTTCTTCTAGAATAGACTTTAATACAAAGTTACCTTTGTTGGATAATACTCCAAGTCCATTTTTTACAATTGAAAAATACAGTCTTAATCCTTCTAAAGGATATATTTTTGAATCTCGTTTATCATAATCAAAATCGTATCCTATCGTAAAAAATTCTATTTCGTTTTTATCATCAAAAAAGTAATTACCATTTAGTTGTAAAACCGAATCACTTATTGATACCTTGGAATATTTTACATTTAACAGGTGATTCGTATATAAATGTGGTCTGTAAGTGTAAAAATTAGATAGTTTTAAGGTTCTTCTTGCATACTTTTCAGTAAATTTTAAATATTCAAGCTCATCATTTACTATTTTATAAGGCACTTCGTGATTACGGAAATAATCCACATCAATACCAAATCCGAATTTCTGCTTTTTATCGAAGAAAGGTTTATTGTAGTATAAAACAAGTCGGTTATTATATCCAAATATTGTTTTCAGTTTTAAAATCTCTTTTCTTCCTCGAAAATTATTTATTAGAACAAATAATCCATAATCGACTCTCGACCATTCTGCATTTTTTAAAAACGAACTAAAATTTCGATCGGCATGTTCTAAAACCGGATAAGGCCAAATATACCAACGCTCTTGTAATTTAATCTTAATTTCTACATTATCTTCAACAATAAAATAAGCGATTGTAACAAAGTTAAATAAGGAAGTATTTAATAAGTTTTCGCGCGATTTAGTAATGATCTCATCCAGTTCATTTAAGGTAACCTGGTTTCCTACCTTAAATAATAGTTCGCGATAAATAATTTTTTCTTTGGTAAGCTTATTCCCTTCTATACTAACTTCAGTAATATATACAGAATTACTTTGATCATTTTGTGCAATTAATTGTAAGGAACTAAACAAGACAATGATTAGCAGTAAAATTTTATTCGAGGAAAGCATCATTTAATTGAATCAGATATTTAAGTAACGCATAAATAAATCGTACCTTTCATTGTAAAGATCATCTTGTTCATCAAACTCCATAAAAGATGCTTTTATATTATATTCGTAACGATTAAATGTTTGAATAATTGAAGTGATATCTGTTACATTAACTTTTAAAGTTACTTCAAGCTTCGTTGAATCGGTCAAGGTATTTACATACATGCTAAGTATCTTAGCATTATTGGATTCAATAATTTGTGAAATTTCTGTCATCGAATAATCACTCTCTGTTATTTCTAATACAATAATTCCTCCCGGTTTTTCAATAGCAGAAAGTTGTGAAAAATAATGCAACAAATCAGTCATTCGAACAACACCCAGAAACTTATTATGATTATCTAATACAGGTACAATAGTCAGCTTTAATCTGGCAGCAACTTCCATCACTTCATAAATATGCTGACCACTTCTAACCGAAGGCCTTATAAGTGATAATTTATGATTCCCAATGGCCTCATTAGGGTTATTCAAATCAAAAATATCAGCATCAGAAATAAGACCTAAGAATTCCTCATTATTAACTATAGGAAGATGTGATACACGAAAGACTTCCATCCAGTTTAATGCTTCAACCGCAGTTTCAGAAGTGCGTATTGCAGGAATTTCATCCGATATTAAATCTTTTGCTAACATATTTAATCTGTTCTCAAAAATACTCGTATTTTTGCTCAACTAACAAGTAGATCAATTAATTTGTTTATTCGACTGTCAAATAATAAGATATGACCAGACTAAGTGTAAATATAAATAAAATTGCAACATTAAGAAACGCCAGAGGAGGAAATTATCCGAATGTTTTAGATGCTGCAATTAATTGTGAGAGATTTGGGGCACAAGGAGTAACTGTTCATCCACGTCCTGATGAGCGACATATTCGTTACCAAGATGTTTATGACATTAAACCTGTTGTAACAACCGAATTTAATATTGAAGGTTATCCTTCTGAAGATTTTATAAAATTAGTTTTGGATGTAAAACCACATCAAGTTACATTGGTTCCTGATCCTCCTGAAGCACTTACTTCAAATGCAGGTTGGGATACCATTAAAAATAAAAATCTTTTAAAAGAGATTATTTCAAGATTTCAATCAGCAGGTATTCGAACATCAATCTTTATTGAAACTGATCCTGAGCTAATTAAAAATGCAGCTGATACAGGAACTGATCGAGTTGAACTCTACACAGAACCTTATGCTGCCAATTTTGATAACAATAAAGAACAAGCCATTACACCTTTCGTTAAAGCTGCAGAAACAGCAGTCGAAGTAGGGCTTGGATTAAATGCAGGTCATGATCTAAATCTGGATAACTTGAAATATTTTAATCAAAACATTCCGGGATTAATGGAAGTTTCTATTGGTCACGCATTAATTTCTGATGCATTATATCTTGGTTTAGAGAATACTGTTCAGATGTATTTGAGGGAACTGAAATAAAAATTCATGGAATTATTTTTCAGGAAATATGGAGAAGGACCACCTTTAATCATTATTCATGGATTATATGGATCATCTGATAATTGGGTAAGTATTGGGAGACAACTTGCTAAACATTTCGAAGTATATTTAATAGATCAAAGAAATCATGGTAAGTCGCCACATTCGCCAGATCATAATTATGACTTATTAAAAGAAGATCTGCGTGAATTCATGGACCTACAATCCATAAAAAAGGCTATTATCATTGGACATTCTATGGGTGGGAAAACTGCCATGTTTTTTGCTACTGATTATCCAGAAAAAGTAAGCCATTTGATTGTTGCCGATATCTCGCCAAAATCATATAAATCAACCAACTCACAACAACTATTAGCGCATAATACCATCATTAGTGCCATGTATAATCTGGATTTTTATGGTATTACAAGCCGAGAGGAAATTGATGCTATTTTGGCTAAATCGATACCTGAAACAAGAGTTCGACAGTTTCTACTGAAAAACATTAAACGCTCGAAAGACAATGAATATAGCTGGAGCTTGAATATAAGAGCCATTAGAAATGAACTGCCCAACATTATGGATGGCTTAAAAGAAACACAAAATGAGATTACGGGCTTTCCTGTTTTATTTATTAAAGGCGAAAAATCAGATTACATTTTAGAGGATGATAAAAAGGAAATTCTCAAGATATTTCCTTATGCCGATTTCGAAACAATTCCTAATGCCGGACACTGGTTACATGCAGAGCAACCGGGACTATTTTTGAAAACTTTGGAAAATTTTATTTTGGAATAAATAGTAAAACCTACTTACTACCTTTTCAAAGCAAAACACTCTGAAGCTGTAGTTGAATCAATGTAAATAATTGCATCATATAATTTACTTAACTTAACATATTCAAACTCATTTGTCATTGCCATAGCTCCAATATTCCTATAATCCATTGTTTTTGTTAACCACTTACTTTCTTCAATATTTTTATTAACCAGCTTAAAATCAAAATAAAAACAAGGTAAGCCTGTTTTATGGAAACTATATTCGAACGAACCAGGGTTTGTTACATTCATTTGATTTTTATTTGACAATTCTTTTTGTTGGTTACAAGCTGTATATGTTCCTGAATTAGATAAGAATCCTATATTATAATAATCATCCCCAAATTCTTTTTTAAGAAATCCGCCCATTCTTCCACCTGTTTCTTCAATATGCCCGTTATGAGCCCAGAGAATAATCTTTGATTGTGGATTTTTGTTTAGAATCCATTTTACATTCTCTGCCATACACGAGTCTCTGTATATATAATCAATAAACACTTTCTCTTTTTGAATACTACATTGCAGAAGTATATCAGCATTCTTTTTTAACCAGTCGTATTCCTCTTTATTTGTATAATTAGTTATCATATCTTTATTATTAACAAAGTATGATAAAATGTCTTTACACTTCTTAATAGAAAGTTCTACCAACTGTTTGTTATTATTGTTTTTCATTGGTCCGATTCTTTCAAATAACGTACTTAAAGAGTCAAGCTTAACATTCAGAATCTGATCATTATCAGAAGCATATTTTCGGATATTTTCTAAAGCAACATTATGAAACTGCATATCAAATCCTGTAAACTGAACAACTCCTTTGCCTGTTTTATTAAACTTACGCATCCATTCAATCATATCCAGAACTTCTTGAGTTTTCCAGGTCCAAAAATACATTCCTTTTAATAGCTCTTTCGAATCACCTTCACCATGTAGAATATAATTATTTAATTCGTACGCTTCTGGCATGTTTGCTTCTATAGCAAAGATTGTAAAACCTAACTCACTACATAAATACTCTACCAAACGATGCTTCATTTTAAACACTTCACTCGAACCATGTGTATTTTCACCTAAAGCAATAATTCTGGCATCGCCAATCATAACTTTAAGAGGAACTAAATCTTCAAAACCATTCTCAGCCTCACATGTTTTAATAGCAATACAATTCCTCTTTAACCACTTTCTTTCTTTTCTGCTGGCAACAAAAGTTTTATTATCATGAATTGCCATTTTCTTCTCTCCTCCAATATTCAACTCTAAATTATCTACCCAAATTTTGCCTTTGCCAAAAAGACATACCCCAACAATAAAGTTTAAGGGTTCTTCTGTGATATTTATTTCTAATTGATATTTTTCCCAATCATGATTCCCAACTAAACTATCACTTTTAACAACTTTAAAAACATTCTTGCTCCGAGTCCTATAATGTATAAATAACCCCAAAGAATCAGAAGTTGTATTAACTGTTTTTATATACCCTGAAAATTTTACATTCTGATTTTTTTTCACCTCTCCAACATCCAGAAAGGCAACTCCCATATCAGATTCATTATTATATCCATAAACATATTCTAATCGCAATGAACGAACTCCTTCATAAGCAATATTTGGATCTGTTGTTGCATAATAACTATTGAAATTATCTAGATTCCAGTCCAGATTCTCTTTATTATCAAAGTTTTCTATTTCAAAGTTAAAATTTACATTGGATGATTTTTCTCGATTACAGCTATTTAACACAAATAAAATAATACAATAAAATATTAAGAATCTTCTCTGATACATAATTTTAAGAATAATTATTAATATACATCATTAAGATGCATCAAGTACTTCAACTATGTTTTTGTTAGTTTATTGTTGCAGATTCTACATTTACCTGTAAGATCATATCCTCGCCTTTGTACTTTAAAAGCAATTGAGCAATGGCCAAAACATCTTTCTCGCAATATTTTACAATGCGTTGCAAATCTTTATCTTTCCAATAAACATCGGCAACCATGCTTCCATCAATATCGTCTTTGGGTGTAGGGATATTAAATATCTGTGTTAATAAATTAAGCGAAGTATAGTTTTTATAATCACCAAATTTCCATAATTCCATCGTATCCAGAAACATCACTTCCCACGGCTTTTTCCCTGCTATGTCTAGCATTTTTGGAAGTTTAATCCCGTTGATCAACATTCGTCGGGCAATATATGGGAAATCGAATTCCTTACCATTATGAGCACAGAGCTGTAAGTCTTTATTCGATGAGTTATACTTATTTAACATCTCGGCAAACTCTAATAGTAAAAAACTTTCATCATCCCCAAAAAATGATTTTAGACGAAATGTTTTATTATCATTTTTATAAACTATAATTCCAACAGATATACAAATTATTTTGCCGAACTCAGAATAAATACCAGCTCTCTGATATACATCCGATGCAGATTGTTCTTCATCTCTAAAGCGAGAAGATTTTTTATCCCAAAACTCTTTAAAATTATCTGGTACAGATTCAAAATCCGGGTACTGCGGAGCCGTTTCAATATCGAGAAAAAGAATATTCTCGATTTTTATAGAATCAAGCATAACTGTTTTAGATTATTGTTGATCTAAGTTAAGCTTTTTTTCGATAAGTGTTGATAATAAATTAATTCCTACTTTATTTTCTCCTCCTTGAGGTATAATTACATCAGCATAGCGCTTAGTTGGTTCTATAAACTGCAAGTGCATCGGCTTCACTGTTTTTTCGTATCGTTCCAGTACTTTATTTACAGATCTGCCACGCTCAACCAAATCGCGCTGAATAACACGCATTAAACGATCATCATTATCGGCATCAACAAACACTTTAATATCCATTAAATCTCTTAATTGTGCACTTTGTAATATAAGTATTCCTTCAACGATGATCACTTTTTTTGGTTCAACCAAAATAGTTTCCTCAGATCGAGTACATGTTAAGTATGAATATATAGGCTGATTAATAGCTTGTCCTTCTTTCAGTCTTTTAATATGTTCTATTAACAATCTGAATTCTAATGAACGTGGATGGTCGAAATTAATTTCCTGACGTTCTTCCAGAGGCAAATGACCATTATCTTTATAATATGAATCCTGTGGAATAATTGCTACCTCATCTTTTGGTAAACTTTCAATAATTTTCCTTACTACAGTTGTTTTTCCGGAGCCTGTTCCTCCTGCAATACCAATAATAAAAGACATATCAATAAAAAATTAATAACTTTAGACCATAATTTGGGCATGAAGATACTATAAATTTACACAAAAATCAGAGATCATGGTTCGACATATTATTATGTTTAAATTTAAAGATGTTAAAAACGAAGTTGATAAGACAAAAAAGCTTGAAAAAATGAAATCTGCATTCAGCCCAATGAAATCGAAGATTGATGTAGTTCAATCTTATGAAATTGGAATAAATATGAAAAACACAGATTTTTCTTACGATTTTGTAATAACATCTGAATATAAATCGTGGGAAGATTTAGAAATTTATATTCATCATCCTGAACATCAGAAAGCGATTGAGATTTGTAAATATATTGAGAAAGAAAAAGCTGTTGTTGATTACGAATATTAATAAATGAAACAATGAACGAATTATATCCATTTAAGTTTAAACCCATTCTAAAAGAAAAAATTTGGGGAGGTCAAAATCTAAAATCTGCTCTAAATAAAGATATTCCAAGTTCAAAAAAAATTGGAGAAAGCTGGGAAATATCAGGTGTTAATGAAAATATATCAGTTGTTGAAAATGGCTTTTTAGAAGGTAATGAACTAGACGAATTGATAGAAATATATATGGGCGATTTAGTTGGCGATCGGGTTTATGATAAATTCGGTACAGAATTTCCTTTACTTATAAAATATATCGATGCCAACGATGTGCTTTCAATACAGGTTCATCCTGATGATGAACTAGCTAAAAAAAGACATCAGTCTTTTGGAAAAACTGAGATGTGGTATATTATTGAAGCTAAAAAAGATGCTGAGCTTATTTCAGGCTTTAATCATGAAATGGATAAACAGCATTATTTGGCTCATCTAAACAACAATGAACTTCCTAAAATTCTGAATTATGAAAAAGTTAAGGCTGGAGATGTATTTTATATCCCGGCAGGTAGAGTTCATGCTATTGGAGCAGGAATTGTTTTAGCCGAAATTCAGCAAACCTCTGATGTTACCTATCGTATTTTTGACTGGAATAGAAAAGATGATAATGGCAATTATCGAGAGTTACATACAGATGAAGCTATTGATGCAATAGATTATAAACATTACGACAATTACAAAACAGAATACAAATCAGAATTAAATACTAATTCGCAAATTCTTGCCAATAAATATTTTGAGACCAACATTATCGAATTCAATGAAACCATTGAAAAGGAATACATTCAACTTGATTCGTTTGTAATATACATGTGCATTGAGGGGAAACTTGAAATTGTATATAACGAAACCGAGAAAATAACCATTGAAAAAGGTGAAACAGTTTTAATTCCTGCAGTGATAGAACATTTAATCTTAAATCCTGTTGTTCAGAGTAAACTAATAGAAGTTTACATAACTGAACCAAATGATAAATAACAAAGGAATTGTAATTTTTGATGGATACTGCAACTTATGCAGTTGGTCGGTTCGGTTTATTATTAAACACGATAAAAAAGACTATTTTCGATTTGCCTCATTGCAATCTGATATTGCAAAAGAAATCTTAAATACATTTGATTTATCATCTGGATTCGATAAATCGGTAATATTCATCGAGGAGAATAATATTTATTTTAAATCAGATGCTGCTTTAAGAATTGCAAAAAAATTAAACAGCTATTTAAAGTATAGCTATTACTTTATTTATATACCTAAATTTATTCGGGATTTTATTTATGATGTTATTGTCAAAAACAGATATAAATGGTTTGGCAAAAAAGATGTTTGTTTTATCCCATATGATGATATAAGTTATAAGTTTTTGTAAATACTTGGTTAATTCTTACTCATGTGTTTTTTCTGGTTACACAGTAATCTTTTTGCATTGCAGTTGGATTTTGGCAAGCTACTTTTCTATTAAGGCAGCTTACTCTTCTGTTTTAACAGACTACTTTTGTATTAAGGATGCTTACTCATGCATTAAGGCAAGCTGTTTTTCCGTTGTGTCAGATTACTATTGTGTTACGGCAGCTTGTTTTTGTGTTAAGTCAAGTTGTTTTCTTTAATGGCAATTACTTTTCCAAAGTTTAGAGCTTTGGAAAAGAATTATTAAAAAAACCTATTATATGCATAAGTCTTACAATTCAAGGTTTCCCTCTTCATCCATTTTGTATTTCTTACTAATTAAAGCTATTAACTGACTAACAGAGGTCATTGCTTGTGCTGTTTCAGGAGTAATGGTTTTTTGTTGCAAGCGAAGCATTAGCAAACCATACAACCCATTAAAACAAGCTTCAATTTCATTCACTACAGTACCTTTCGATTTATTCATGAGTTCTGTAATCCCAGCTTTAGCCTTATTATAAATCTCAATATAATCCAAATGATCTGGAGATTTGAGTAAACGTAAATGCAAATCATTCAGATCATTTACTGTATTTTGAATAAACTGAAAATGTCCTGATTCTGTTTTTCCTTCTTCTCTCATCATATCAACCAAACCAGCATACCAATTTGATATTTCTCTTTTTATTGGATCAGGTTGTTCAAATCGTTCTACAATATTTTTATTGATTTCATCCATATTCAGTTTATATGCTCGAATTAAATCTTCCATCTGCCATATATACAGTATATATTCGGCTATATTTTCTTTTTTCTTTTGTTTTGCTATGATCATATCTAAACTTTCTTTTTTAAATCATCAATCAATCGGCGTTCTCGTTTTGTTGGACGCCCTACTCCCCTGTCTCTTATCTCGAATCCAGTATACCTTTTTATTTCCAGTTTTTCTTTTTCTTCTTCTGGTGTAATATCTTCAACATAATCAACTACAATTTTAGCTGATTGCCTTTTACCTAATAATCCAAGCACTTTGTATTGGTAATTTACAGGTGGATGTTTAACAGTAATAATTTCGCCAAGTTTTATAACCCGAGATGGTTTTACCTGAATATCATCAATCAACACTTTCCCTTTTTTACAGGCCTCTGCTGCCTGGCTTCGTGTTTTAAAAATACGTACAGCCCATAGCCATTTATCAATGCGTAAATTATTTTCTGTTATCATAATGTATTTCTCTTAATCTAGATTATTTGGTGCATTTAATATTATTTCCAAATCTATAAAGTTGTACAAAAATTTCTTTATCAACATTTCCCAACTCATAATAATTATACAGATTAAATACATTTAAAAGTAAATCTTTATTTTGTTCTCCAGTATATTCCTCAAAGTAAACTTCTCTTTTTTCTTTATAAGATAAACCAATATTATAGCATAATACAGGTGTATTACATGAAAAATCAAAATCACTTAACTCAATTTTCTTTTTTATACCTCCTGATATTAAAAAATGTATTGCCAAATTATGAATATCATATACTATACTCCATTGAGTATCCGATTGTCTTACTAAATCTAAACCTTGAAATGCGTAACTTACATTATCTATCTTATTTTTTAAAGGTTTCTCTTTTAACAACAATGATATTTTTACAAACCTATCATTAGAAGTATTAGTGCTAGGAACAGGAACATCCCCACCAAATCCTTGAAAATTTTGAATATACTTTAAAGAATTTGAATAATGATTATTACTTAATACTGGATAAACAATATCTGCACCTTCATAGAAAAACATTTTATTATTGTAATATTCAATAATAGCAATCTTTCCCTGTTTATCAGAAATTAAATAATGTAAATTAATAAAAAGTGGTTTTACAAAAATATTATCTTTATTTTCTCGAAGCTCTTCTATAGTAGTGTAATTATCTAAAATATATTGAACAAATTGGAATTCATTTAATATAATAGAACCCGATTCTGAAACTTCTCCCCAATTATTAAGCTCTTCAATAACCAATCCTTTTTCATTTATTCCTCCAAGAGGAAATTCTTTGCCAAATTGATTAAAAGTTATACTTCCGTATTTAGAAACCCAACTATACCTATTCTTTGAATTTATAAAAGCTTCTTTTACAACACCTCTTTTGTTAATAATAATTAATCCATCATTAATTGGCCAATCAAGGTTCTTTGCTAAAACCAATTGTTTATCATCATTTATAACGAAAGCTGTACAAGCTTTTATTTCATATCTACTTAATAATATAGAAAATATTAGACCTAATACAAATTGTAAATAACTCTTACTCATTTATATGAAATTAAATATAAAATTCAGTCGAAGTTAACAAAGAAAATAGAGTAGTCAAAAGAAAATTTCAAAAGTTATCTATTGTTAAATGCACTCATCGTATGAGCAACACCAACTGTTCCAAAACTTTTAATCATTTCAATTGCCAATTCGATTCTTTCAGGAAGTTGTTCTTTTTCATCATCCTCCCAAGGACTTAAAACATAATGAGCCTGAGCTCCTTTGGGATAATCGTTTCCTATTCCAAATCGCAAACGAGTGTAATTTTGGTGACCAATAGCCAAATTAATATCCTTTAATCCATTATGTCCTGCATCGGCACCTTTGGCACGCATTCGTAAAGAACCAAAAGGAAGAGCAACATCATCGACCAATACCAAAAGCTTATCGGGTGACAATTTTTCTTTTTGCAACCAAAAATTAACAGCCTTACCACTTAAGTTCATATAAGTTGTAGGCTTGATAAGCACAAGTGTTCTTCCTTTGAATTTATATTCAGCACGATAGGCATATCGTCTGTCTTGAAAAGAAATATTGGATGCATTAGCTAATGCATCCAATATTTTAAATCCAATGTTATGGCGAGTATTTATGTACTCACTACCAATATTTCCTAAACCGACAATAAGGTATTTCAAATTATCTGTTTAATTTATTTCTAAATAATTATTCAGCTGATTCTTCAGCAGCAGGAGCGTCTCCACCTTCTGCAGGAGCTTCACCTTCTTCACCTTCTTCACCTTCTTCTTCAGTTCCAGCAGCAAGAGCAGCAGCACGAGCCATTTTAACAAGAACAACAACTGCATTTCCTGGTTCCATAAATTCTAATCCTTCGATGCTTAAATCTTGGATTTTAATTGATTTGCCAATAGCTAATTTGCTAATATCAACTTTAATTTCATCAGGCAATTCATTAGGTAAAGCTTTTACTTTAACCTTTCTCATTTTCTGTACTAATCTACCTCCATTCAAAACGCCAATAGAATTACCTTCTAATATTACAGGCATCTTAATCCATACTGGTTCTTTTTCATCTATTTGGAAAAAGTCAACATGTATAATTTTATCAGATACTGGATGATATTGAATATCTCTTAATACAGCTTTGTAGTTTTTACCTTCAACCTCGATATCTACCAAATAAGCATTTGGTGTATATACTAATTCTTTAAAAGAATTTTCATGAGTATAAAAATGTATATTATCACCATTTCCATACAAAACACAAGGAACTTGACCTTGTTTTCTTAAAGTTTTAGAATTTGATTTCCCTACAGCTTCTCTTAAGCTACCTTTTAATTCTACTGTTTTCATTTCATTTTTATTTACGTGCTACTCAGAATAATACTAAAAATCAAAAAAGCTTCTTATTCCCCATCACACTTTTATACAATATGCTTTTAATTTTTGGAGTGCAAATATATAAATTAAACTATAAAATTAGAACTTATCGACTGATAATTATATACTTTATTAATTACATCAGCAAAGACACCTGCAATTGACAGGACTTTTATTTTATCAGATATAGGTTTAATAGGTAATGAATCAGTAACAACTACCTCAGTAATCTTCGATTCATTGATTCTTTCATAAGCAGGTCCTGATAATACAGCATGAGTGACAAAAGCTCTTACGCTTAAAGCTCCTTTATCCATCATCATATCGGCAGCTTTTGTAATAGTACCAGCTGTATCAATCATATCATCGAGAATAATTACATTTTTCCCCTCTACATCACCAATAACAGTCATTTCTCCTACAACATTTGCTTTATCACGAGATTTATGACTAACAACCAACGGTGTTTCAAGAAACTTAGAGTAAGAATTTGCTCTCTTAGCGCCTCCCATATCAGGAGCTGCCATTACTAAGTTATCCAGATTTAAACTTTTTATATAAGGAACAAAAATAGACGATGCATACAAATGATCAACCGGAACATCAAAAAATCCCTGAATTTGATCTGCATGTAAATCCATTGTCATGATTCGGTCTACTCCTGCAGCAGTTAATAAGTTTGCAACTAATTTGGCTCCAATTGCCACACGAGGTTTATCTTTTCTGTCTTGACGAGCGAAACCAAAATAAGGCATTACTGCAACAACTTTATATGCAGAAGCTCTTTTGGCTGCATCGATCATAAGTAATAACTCCATTAGATTATCTGATGGAGGAAAAGTAGATTGAATTATAAAAACATATGCTCCTCGCACAGTTTCTTCAAAAGAAGTTGTAAATTCTCCATCACTAAATTCTGTAAATGATGTATTTCCTAATTCAACACCGTATTCTTTTGCTATCTTTTCGGCAATATAGCGAGATTTTGTTCCTGAAAAAATTTTGATTGGAGCTTGCGTACTCATTTTTAGTAGTTTTCGATTATTTTTTGGTTCAATTAATTAGATGTGCAAAGTTAAAAATATCATTCTATTTTTAATCACTAAAACAGGAAATTATACTGGCAATTTTATATTTTAACCGATTTATTAATTCTATCAATGTAATTGAGTAGTTCTAATCTACCTAACTTTTGTTCCGAAGAAGTAATAAAGATATCAGGGAGAGCTTCCCACTCTTTAAGCATTTCTTTTTTATAATTCAATATATTCTTATTAACGGCTGAACTAGATAGTTTATCGGCTTTTGTAAATACCATAGCAAAAGGAATCTGATTTTCGCCTAGCCAACGCATAAAACCCAAATCATTTTTTTGTGGAGTATGTCTAGAATCCAGCAAAACAAAAATACACATTAGGTTTTCCCTGTTTAGGGCATAATCATTAATGAGTTTATTAAAATCCTTTCGCATAGATTTTGAGACTTTTGCAAAACCATAACCCGGCAAATCTATTAGCGACCAATCATTATTTATTATAAACTGATTTATTAACTGAGTTTTACCAGGACTCTGTGATGTTTTTGCCAACTTTTTTCGTTCCATCAGCATGTTGATCAAAGATGATTTACCAACATTTGATCTCCCAACAAAGGCATATTCCGGCATTTGATCTTTCGGGCAATCCTTATAACTCGTATAACTTGAAACAAATTCCGCTGATTTAATCTCCATTTTTTCTTATTTAAAAAATACTGAAAACATAGCAGCAACACCAAATACAATAATTAACAAACCTGCTATTTTATTAATCCACCATAATTGTTTTAATCTAAATCGTTTTCTAAACAGATCAACAAAAAAGGTAAGTAATCCCCACCATATCATCGCTCCTCCAAAAACGCCAGCAACAACAAAAGAAGAGCTTAGTGTACTATCTTTACTTGAAACTATACCAATACCAGCAAAAGCAGCAACAAAAAGAAAAACTGCTAATGGATTTGATAAGGTTAAAAACAATACTGAAAAGTAATCTTCAATTAATTTATTCTTTTTCCTTCGATGACGTCTAATTTGCTTAATTGGGTTTGTATTAAATATTTTGGCTCCCAGAAATACTAAAATTCCTCCGCCAATAAGCTGAATATAAAAATGTTGCTCTTCAATAAAATTTATAATATAGGTTAATCCTAAAGCAGCAACTAAAGCAAAGAATGAGTCTACTGTAGCTGCTCCCATCCCGGAAACAACGCCATGTATTCTTCCTTTATTAATTGTTCTTTGAATACATAATACCCCAACCGGGCCTAATGGAATTGAAGCCAAAAATCCAACAATAAGTCCTTTTATTATAAATTCTACTCCCACAATCTCTTTATCAAATGCTTTCTAGTAATTTGTATTTTTAACTAAGAGTTTAGGTTCCATCATTTCAAAGATAGAATACTTTACTCCTTCTCTACCAAAACCTGAGTTTTTTATTCCTCCATAAGGCATATGGTCAACTCTAAAGGTTGGCACATCATTAATAACAACGCCACCTACTTCAAGTTCATTGAATGCCTGATTCATTTCTTTAATTCCATTTGTAAATACTCCTGCTTGTAATCCATACTCAGAATTATTTACATCTTGAATCGCTTCGTTAAAATTAGTATATTTTTCAATAGTTACAACAGGCCCAAATATTTCTAAGGCACAAACCTTCATTTCTGTTTTAGTATTTGTTATGATTGTAGGCTCAAAATAAGTGCCTTTTCTTTTCCCTCCAAATAATATTTTAGCTCCTTCTTTTTCAGCTTCATTCACCCATTCCTCAACACGTATTGCATTTTCTTCATCAATCATTACTGAAATATCTGTGGTAGGATCTTCAGGAGAACCAAACTTTAATTTTTTAGTTTCTTCAATAAATTTATTTACAAATTCATCAAAAATATTTTCTTGTACATAAATTCTTTGCACATGAATACAAACTTGACCCGAATATGCAAATCCACCTACCAAACATTTTTTTACAGCAAGATCAACATCTGCCATATCAGAAACAATAACTCCGGCATTACCACCCAGCTCCAAAGCTACTTTCTTTTTACCTGCATTTGATTTCATTTTCCAACCTACAACAGGTGATCCGGTAAACGATAACATATGAATTCTATCGTCGGTTACTAATTGATTTCCCGCTTCTCTATCCATAGGTAATACCGAAAAACCGCCTTTTGGCAATTCTGTTTCATCAATTATTTTAGCCAGTTCTAAAACGGATAATGGTGTTGATCTGGCAGGCTTCAGAATGATCGGATTCCCTGATGCAATTGCCGGAGCAATTTTATGTACGGCAAGATTTAGTGGAAAATTAAAAGGAGCTATTCCTGCAATTAATCCAACAGGAAAATATTTAACCAAGCCTTCTTTATTTTCTCCTGAAGGAGTCCAGTCAACTGAAAAATATTCTTTAGGTAATCTTTTTGATTCTTCAGCAGCAACAATAAAAACCTGTATAGCACGATCAATTTCACCTAAGGCATATTTTAAAGGTTTGCCTGCTTCTTTTGCTAATACTAATGCTAGTTCTTCTTTTTTGTGACTTAGCTTCTTAGCAATTTCATTTAATATTTCATATTTTTTATAAGAAGGTAAATCGCGCATTGAAGCTTTTTCTTGTTCCGCTTTTTTTATTGCTTTCTCAAGTTCTTTGCTTCCTGCCAAGTATGTTTCTCCAACCAGAGAATCATCATATGGATTTTTAACAACAAGCTTTTCATTTGTTGTAATAAATTCACCTGCTATATATAATTTATAATCAGTCATAAGCCTTCTTTATAAAAAATAAAGGCAAAATTAGTTTTTTTAAAACAGAATACCATAGTTAATATCTACACTATTTGCAAAAACATAAAACATCTAGGAGAAATAATTGTTAATATAAGTTCTATCTTTATGCATTAATATTATTATCGATGATTAAAATAAATTTAAATCATAAAACCTGGCAATGGATAACCCTGTTATTTTTATCATTTATTTGGGGTAGCAGTTTTATCTTAATGAAAAAAGGATTACGATCGTATTCTCATGATCAGGTTGCTGCTTTTAGAATTTTCATCTCATTTATTACTTTTTTACCTTTCGGAATTAAGTATTTAAAAAAGATTACCAAAGAGAATGTTATAGCTTTAATCGTGGTCGGTTTAATAGGATCTACTATCCCTGCATTCTTATTCACAAAAGCACAAACACAAGTAGATAGTGGATTTGCCGGCATCCTAAATTCTGCCACTCCTTTATTTACATTAATTATTGGATTGCTTTTCTATAAAAGCACAGCTAAATTAATTAATGCTATTGGTATATTCTTAGGATTATCAGGAGCATTAGGATTAATTTTCTATTCTTCTAATGGAGGTAATCTTTTTGACAATATTAATTACTATGGATTATTTATTGTTGTTGCAACCATATGTTATGGAGTAAATGTAAATCATGTAAAATATAAAATTAAAGATCTAAACGGTTTAGAATTAACATCATTAGCATTTATGTTTGTTGGTCCATTTGCAGGGATTTATTTACTATTTACAGATTTTTCTCTCGCATTGTCAACTCCCGATTATCTTCTAAATCTTGGATATATTGCGATACTAGCAATAATTGGAACTGTTTTAGCTCTGGTTATATTTAATACTTTAATACAGCACACTTCAGCTCTTTTCGGATCTTCTGTTACTTATATTATTCCAATATTTGCTATTATGTGGGGCTTATTTGATGGAGAACAATTAAATGCAATACAATTTGTTTGGATTGGATTAATCTTTACAGGTATTTATTTAGTGAACAGGCGAAAAAAAGAATGAAAAAGAATACACTTCTTGCGTTTGCAATCTTAAGTGGAATTTTACTTGCTTTACCTTGGTACAATAGTTTTTCAGGTATAATATCCTCAATTGCATTTGTTCCTTTATTAATTATTGAAGATTATCTGTATAAAACAAGAAAAACTAACGATCGCTTTGGATTATACAAATATTCAATCCTTTCTTTTTTTATATGGAATATTATAGCCTCATACTGGATTATATACTCAGACTTTTTAGCTACAACTGTTGTTATTTGCACTAACACCATTGCAATGACCTTAGTTTTTGGTCTTTTTCATATCACTAAAAGAAAGTTCGGTAATAAAATTGGAAATTTTTCTTTAATAGTTTATTGGATTAGTTTCGAGTATATATTCTTACATGCTCATTTAACTTGGCCTTGGTTAAACCTAGGGAATGCGTTTACGGGAGATATAAAACTAATTCAGTGGTATGAATACACTGGAACACTGGGTGGCACCTTATGGGTTCTTATATTAAACCTTGCTTTTTTTAAAACAATTAAATCCTATTTTAAGAATAAAAACCTAACAGCTTTAACATCAAATACTTTAGTTTTTATTTTATGTTTAATGGGTCCTATTCTAATCTCAAAATATATATTCAAAAACTATAAAGAAACAGGCAAGAATATAAATATAGCAGTAGTGCAACCTAATGTAGATCCATATCAAGAAAAATATGAGATACCTCAAGTTCAACAACTAAATACCATAATAGATTTAGCTGATAATATTATTGATCAAAACACAAATTATGTAATAGCTCCCGAAACTGCAATTAGTAATCCAATTTGGGAGAATGATTTAGCAACCGATTCATCTATTCTAAGAATAAAAGAGCTTTTTGTTAACTATCCTGATTTAACCTTTATTATTGGAGCAAACACTTTTAAAAGAATAGAAAACAATCAGGAAATATCTGCTTGCACAAAATATAATAATAAAGATAAGTTTCATTATAATGCATATAATGCCGCACTGCAACTTGATACAACAAATCAAATTCCAATTTACTATAAATCTAAATTGGTTTCAGGTGTTGAAACAATGCCTTTTTTAAAAACATTTGGATTCTTAGAAAAAATCTTTTTTGATTTTGGTGGTATTACTGGAAGTATATGCTCACAAAAAGAACGAAGTGTTTTTTATAACTCCAAACTTAATATTTCTATTGCTCCTGTCATATGCTATGAATCTGCATTTGGTGAGCATGTTAGTGATTTTATAAAAAAAGATGCCGATCTGATTTTTATTTTAACGAATGATGGTTGGTGGGGCAATTCTCCAGGTTATAAACAGCATTTTCGTTTATCACAATTGAGAGCTATAGAAACAAGACGAAGCATTGCCCGGTGTGCTAACACAGGCATTTCTGCATTTATTAATCAACGCGGAGAAATAATTAAAAAAACTAAATATTGGATTAAAGATGCCATTAATAATACTTTACATACAAATACAGAAATTACCTTTTATGTAAAATATGGAGATTATATTGGACGACTTTCCATATTTATAGCAATATTACTAATACTTTACACGTTCGTTCAGTATCAATTAAATCCCGATCAAAAAATTAATAAATAATTAATGTCAATTTTTTATTCTGGCATTAATATTGTAAACAAAAGTGCAATTTTATAATTTACAGTAATTTTAATATATCACTGAACTAAAGCAATGAAACATTTTTTACTACTGTCTTTTTCTCTTATTATTTCATTATACTCCATAGCTCAAGAAAAGTATACCGTTAGTGGGCGAATAAATGATGAAGCAGGAGAAGAACTTATTGGAGCTACCATATATGTAAAAGAGTTAAGTACCGGTACGGTTACCAACGTATATGGATTTTATTCAATAACATTAAAAGAAGGGTCTTATCAGTTTGATTATTCTTATGTTGGTTACGAAACCATCAGTAAGAAAATAAAATTAGACCAAAATCAAAGTATTAACATTACTCTTCAAGAAGCTTCAAAAACAATTGAAGAAGTTATCGTTACGGCTGAACGTAAAAATGAAAATGTTCTTAAAACCGAAATGAGTACTGTTAAACTACAAGCAAAGGAAATTAAAAAGATTCCTGCCCTATTAGGAGAAGTTGACGTAATAAAGACCTTACAACTACTTCCTGGCATTCAATCAACAGGAGAAGGCTTTTCCGGATTTAATGTGAGAGGTGGAAGCCCTGACCAGAACCTAATTCTTTTCGATGAAGCAACTGTATACAACGCTTCTCACTTGATGGGTTTTTTCTCTGTTTTTAACAATGACGCCATAAAAGATCTAAAGATATATAAAGGAGATATTCCTGCTGAATATGGAGGTCGCTTATCTTCTATGTTAGATATCAGAATGAAAGAAGGAAACCAGAAAAAGTTTGAAGCTACTGGAGGGATCGGAACCATATCGTCAAGGTTAACTCTTGAAGCTCCAATCATTGAAGATAAATGGTCGGTATTGGTAGCAGGACGAAGAACCTATGCTGATTTATTCTTATTATTATCAAGTGATGAAGCCATCCGATCTAACAAGTTATATTTTTATGATTTAAACTTGAAAACCAATTATAGAATTAATGACAAAGACAGGATTTTTGTTTCGGGTTATTTTGGGCGCGATGTTTTTAAATTCGGAGATATGTTCGGATTCGACTGGGGTAACTACACATTAACTACCCGATGGAATCATTTGTTTACCGAAAAACTTTTCTCAAACTTTTCTGTGATTTATAGTAAATACGACTATAAAATGGAGAGTGGGCAAGGAAATGCAGGATTTAAATGGACATCAGGACTTGAAGATTTAAAAGTTAAAGCAGATTTAACGTACTACCCTAATCCAAAAAATACAATAAAATTCGGCGTTGAGGCTATCTATCATCAGTTTAATCCCGGATTTGCAAGAGGAACAGGAGATTCAACTGCCATGTATAACTCCTTGAAAATGCCTGAATCGAATGCTCTTGAATATGCTGCCTATATTAGCAATGAACATAAAGTAAGCGATCATCTTACATTAAATTATGGTATTAGAGGATCAATGTTCCAGAATATGGGTAAATCAACCGTATATCACTTCGATGAAAATTATCAAAAAATCGACTCAACAGTTTATAAAAGCTGGGATATCTATAATACTTTCTACGGTTTAGAACCTCGCGTTAATCTAAACTATATTATTAATGAAAAATCATCGGTTAAAGCAAGCTATTCAAGAACTAAACAATATTTACATTTAGCTTCCAATAGTACAGCTGGATCTCCTTTAGATGTCTGGCTTCCATCCAGCCCAAATATTGAGCCCCAATTGGCTAACCAGGTAGCTTTAGGTTATTTCAGAAATTTTTGGGATAATAAATTAGAAACTTCTGTTGAAGTTTATTATAAAGATATGGATAACCAAATTGATTTTAAAGATCATGCCGATTTGATGCTTAACCCGGAATTAGAAGGTGAATTCAGAATTGGTGAAGCCTGGTCGTATGGATTAGAGTTATTGGTTAGAAAACAACAAGGGAAATTTACCGGATGGGTTAGTTATACCTTATCAAAAGCTGAAAGAAAATTCCCAGAGATTAATGATGGTAAATTATATCCATCCGTATACGACAAGCCTCATAATATATCAATCGTAGGAAATTATGAATTAACCCCACGTTTAAGCATTGCTGCAACCTGGGTATATGCAACAGGTGCTCCTGTTACATTCCCAAGTGGTAAATATGAATTTGAGAATATGGCTGTCCCAATTTATACCGAACGTAATGGTTATAGAATGCCAGACTACCATAGAATGGATTTATCCATTACTTTAAAAAGCAAAATCAAACCAAATAAAAGATTTAAAAGTGATTTAAACCTGTCGGTATATAACCTCTATAACAGACATAATGCATGGATGATATACTTTGGCGAAGATGAAGATGATCCTTCGAAAACTGTTGCCCAAAAGGTATATGTATTTCCAATTATACCATCGTTAACATGGAATTTCTATTTTTAAACGTTAAGATCATGAAAAGAATACTATATATCATATTAGCAATACTTGGAATTGCATCGTGTACTGAAAGTTTTAATGTTAACCTGGATAGTACATACACAAGATTAGTTGTACAAGGATCCATAAGCAATGAAAGAAAAGCACACCAGGTTTTTATTACTAAGTCTGCTGATTATTTCGATAATACCCCAGCTCCACAAGTAAGTGGTGCTACAGTAACTATCTCTGATGGCACTACCGTGTTTAATTTAAATGAAATAAAACCAGGGATTTATGAAACGGATACCATGAGTGGAGAGATTGGTAAAAACTATACTCTAAATATAAATACTGAAGGTAAAGAATTTACTGCCAGTTGTTATTTAAATTATTGTGCTCCAATGGACTCTATAAATTTTGGATATTATGATTTTGGTGACAATTATGAAATTGAAGACACTTTTGTCTATATCTTATTAAATGCATTAGAGCCTGAAACACCTGACAATTACTATTTATGGAATGTATATAAAAATGGGACATTAGAAACAGATACCTTACATGAAAAAGTTGTGTATGATGATGAATTTGTGAATGGTAAGTATATGTACGATTTAGCAGTACAATGGACTGAGGCTGGATATAAGGATACAATTACTTTAGAAATGTTTTCAGTAACAGAAGAATATGCCGATTATTACTCTCACGTAATGGATGTTACGATTTGGAATATGGGACCCCTGGGAGGACCACCTGCAAATCCTGTAGGCAATATTTATGAAGTAGTAGACAATGATAATGATAATGATAATCCGGTTGGATTTTTCCTGGCATACTCTTCACAACAAATCACGGAAATTGTACCTCCAAAAGATGAATGGGTAGAACTTGAATGGTAAAAAATAAAAGGCTGATCTATTCGATCAGCCTTTCTAATATATTAAGGAATAATTATCTATTTAAACTCTTCTTCCATATCTGGATCAACTAAAATACGTCCACAATACTCACAAACAATAATTTTCTTTCTTGAACGAACATCTAATTGTCTTTGAGGAGGAATCTTATTAAAACAACCACCACAAGCATCACGCTGTACAGAAACAACAGCTAATCCATTACGTGCATTACCTCTAATCTTTTTGTAAGCATTGCGTAATCTTTCTGGAATAATTTCTTGAATTTCCAGAGACTTGTTTTCTAAATCTTCTTCCTCTTTTTGGGTTTCAGAAGTGATTGACTCTAACTCACCTTTTTTTGTTTCTAAATCACCAGTTCTATCTTCAAGTATCCCTTTTGATTCGTCGATAATTTCTTTTTTCTCTTCTATTTTAGCTGTAAATTCTTTAATTCGTTTTTCACAAAGCTCAATTTCTAAAGTTTGAAACTCTATTTCTTTTGAAAGAGAATCGAACTCACGATTATTACGAACATTATTTTGTTGTTCTGTATATTTCTTAATTAAAGCTTGAGCATCTTTAATTTCATTTTTCTTATTTACGATAGATTCTTCAAACTTTACAACATCCTCCTCATAATTCTGAACACGAGTTTGCAAACCTTCAATTTCATCTTCTAAATCCTGAACCTCAAGAGGAAGCTCCCCACGTAAGCGCTTAATATCATCAATTTTTGAATCAACCATCTGTAATTCAAATAAAGCTTTTAATTTTTCCTCAACAGTTAGTTCTGTATTTTCCTTTACTTTAGCCATTTTTTTATAAATAATTTATCGGATTCGAATTTATTTCTGTCAAACGAACTGCAAATTTAGGGAATTTTTTTATAAGTAATTCATAAAAAAGTTCTTTTGTAATTTGTTCTGACTCAAAATGTCCTATATCTGCAATTAATATTTTACCTTCAGCATCGAAAAACTGGTGATATTTAAAATCTCCCGATATTAAAATATCTGCTTTTTGCTGAATTGCATTTTTTAAAAGAAAACTTCCACTGCCTCCACAAACTGCAACTCTTTTAATCGGTTTATTCAATAAATCGGTATAACGAACACATTTTGCCGAAAAAACTTCTTTTACTTTCTTCAAGAAAGCCATTTCATCAATTTCCTCTTGCAAATCTCCAATAACACCATAGCCTAGTCTTTCAAACTTATTATCCAGTGGATAAATATCATAAGCCACCTCTTCGTATGGATGAGCATTAATTAAAGCATTTACTACCTTATTTCTAATGTGTTTAGGAAATATCGTTTCAACTCTAGTCTCATCTTCAAAATGTATTTCTCCTTTACTCCCCACGTATGGTTCAGTGCCCTCTCCTGCTCGAAATGATCCTTTACCTTCAATATTATAGCTACACATATCATAATTGCCAATATGACCAGCCCCAGCATTAAATATTGCTTTTCGAGTTTCATCGGCATGATCTGTTGGAACAAAATATACCAGCTTCATTAACTGATTCGAAACAGGACTTAATATTTTTTGATTTACTAATCCCAATTTATCAGCAATTTTACTACTTACCCCTCCCCATATGCTATCAAGGTTCGTATGAGCTGCATAAATGGCAATATCATTTTTTATAGCTTTGATTATGATACGTTCTGTGTAATTCTTACCTGTGATCTTTTTTACACCACCAAACAATATTGGATGATGCGCTAATACTAGATTTAAATTCTTTTTAATGGCCTCATCAATAACTTCTTCTGTAATATCAACGGTAATAAGAACTCCTGATATTTCCTGCTTGCTATCTCCAATAATTAATCCAGCATTGTCATAATCCTCTTGAAATGCAAGAGGTGCTATGGACTCAATATATGAAGTAATTTCTTTTAGTTTCATATTCGTATCTGAAATTTAAACGATAAAAAAACGTGAGATTAAAGATCCTCACGTATTTCTAATAAAAGTGCTTTAATTTCTTTGAGGGACTTTACTGCTTCAAAATTATTCATCGTCCCCTCTTTATTTTCCTTAAGCTTTTTCTTTGCTCCTTTTAATGTTAACCCGAGTTCTTTTACTAAGTAATAAATAATATGAAAATGCTCAATATCGTCTATTGTAAAAAAGCGATTCCCTTTTTTATTCTTTTTAGGCTTAATAATATCAAACTCTTTTTCCCAATATCTTATTAAAGAAGAATTTACATTAAACATCTCAGCTACTTCGCCAATGCTATAATAAAGTTTCTCAACACGTTTTTCTTTGTAGGGCATAATAATTTATTATAATCTGATGAACCAATAAAATTAAAAAATTAGTTTAAATAATCAAAGTTAATTATCTAATCCAAAACAATATAAATAACCATCACGTGAAGCAATATATATTTTCCCATTCCAAACTATTGGTGTCGACTCAAATGATCCTCCCTTCTTATCCAGCAATTTAAAGTTATTTTTCTCATCATATTGAAAAAGATAAACACCCCAGTAACCTGCTACTATAAGCTTATCATCGACAAATATCGGTGTTGATATAGAAGGGCCAACCTGCTTCTTAAATACCAAATTTGGCTTTGGATATACAGAAACACTATCAGGACCTAAAACCGTTTGACTAGAATCAATACTTTTATGATTAACTACATATAAATTTTTATCAATACCAACGAAGGCTGCTAAGTGATTCTGATTTTCATTTATATAATTATCATTTATTCCTATGGAACCAATAATTCCTCCTTCCCAACCTGCAAAATCATTATCTTCTACTGGGAAATACCATACAACAGCATTTTTAGGATTCTTTTCAGGGTCTAATTTAAATGCTCCTCCTTTTCCTTTTATATACTGTTTCTCTACAGAAACTAATAAATTACTGTCGGAAGTCACAATTGCTGATCCATCCATATCGGACCCAATATAAAAATCCCAATCAAGCTCACGTGTTTTTAAATTATATCCCCATACATGTCCTGCCCCCGATGCTACATAAATATGATTATTTAGTAAGGATGGCGATGATTCTGTAACAACATTATTTTTATGTTTACTTACATCATCCATATTGTATAGTTTACGCTCCTGAATAATTTTAGGCTGAAACATATTATTTATCATTCTTGCATTTCGGTGATCCGGGTCGAAAACTGTAAAATATGAGTTCTCTAATCCCAGGTAAGCTGTGTCATTTAATATTAAGGCAGAACCATCCACATCGCGCGAGTAACTATGTGTCCACTTTTGGTCCATTCTCCATAACTCCTTACCTGTAAAATAAGATATAGCTCTATAACTTGGAATGTGTTTTGAATCCAGATAATTCCCAACACCCAAACGACTCCCTTGTAAAATAACAATCCCATTTTCAGGTTTATCAGGCTTATTGTTTATCCATATAGTTCCTGTGCCTTTTATAACATCATCGAATTTGTATTGCCACACCAACTCTCCTGTTTCTGCATCAATCTTTTTAAGGTGATGATCATATGCTCCCTGAATCAAATATAACTTGCCTTTTTCTTTAATTAAAAGCGGTTGGCCTGTCCATCCAGCCCCAGCCCATAATTTTGTTCCTATTCTTCGCGATATAACCGTTTCACCTTTTCCTAAGTAATGTTTCCAAACTAAAGCTAATGTGTCTGGTGCATTTTTACCATAGAAATTACGTTGCCAGTTACCCAGGAACGTTTGAATAATAGGATACGTTAATGTATCCTTAAACACACTAGAACTATCATCAACTACCATACTAGTATCTGCATGGTTTATAGAATCTTGTAATAAACGGTCTGTTTTTACCTCTTGAGCTGAAGTATAAAAAAAATTCCCCAACATCAGGGGAACTATGAAAAGTTTAAATATAATTTTCATGAAATTTCTTTTAATCGAATGATTGACCACTATTTGACGAAATAAATATCATTTTATCAAACTCCTCTGGGGTTAAATCATTAAAATAATAATGTACAGGGTTTACTTTCTGGTTATTCTTAAACACTTCGTAATGCAAATGCGGTGCTGTTGACGTTCCAGTTGAACCCACAAAACCAATCACTTCTCCTCTTTTTACTTTTTGTCCTTTTCGAACATTAAATCCATTTAAATGTGCATATAGGGTTTTATATCCAAAACCATGATCAATCACTACCCTTTTACCATATCCTCTTAATGAATTTTCCACAGTTACGACAACACCATCTCCTGAAGCATATACTTCGGTTCCTGTTGGTGCTGTAAAATCCATTCCATAATGAAACTTACGTATTTTATATATTGGATGAATTCTCCATCCCCATCCTGAAGCTGTTCTTCTTAGATCTTTATTTGATATTGGCATGATAGCAGGAATACAAGCTACCATCTTTTCTTTATTCTCAGCCAACTCAATAACCTCATCATACGATTTGGACTGAACGTATAATTTCTTAGTTATTTTATCTAATCGCTGCGTTGTTTCAGTAACTAATTCCGAATTTTTATATCCTTGCAGATCTATATATCGATTGGTACCTCCAAAACCAGCCGATCGAACTGAAGGTGGAATAGGCTCAGCCTCAAAAATTACACGATAGATATTATCATCACGTTTTTGTAAATCTTCTAATGTCTTTTCTACTAAATCGAATCTATTATTTAATATATCGTATTGTGTAATTAATTGTTGATTTTCTCTTTTTAATCCTTTCTCTTTAGGAGTATCAAAGAAAATAACAAATACTACATTATAAATAACTGCAATTAAAAAAGTGGCTGAAAGATAAGTCAGAAATCGATAAAACTTTTGCTTCCCGGTAAGAATAATCTTATCGTAGGTAAGTGTTTTATGATCAAATTTGTATTTAATTTTTGCCATAAAGACAGTTGTTTATGGCCCAAATATAAGTAAATATTTTAAAACCTAATCCATTGGATTACGTCTTTTTGAACAAGCAGCAACCATTAATTCATATTCTTCCTCACTCATATCATTGAAATAGTAATTAATTGGATTAACAGCCCTATTATTTAATTTTACTTCGTAATGTAAGTGTGCTCCTGTTGAACGACCTGTATTTCCAAGCAATCCAATAATTTCTCCTCTGCTTACTTTTTGTCCTTCATCAACATAAATTTTTTGTAAATGAGCATAAACCGTTTTATAACCATAGCCATGATCTATAACAACTCTGTTGCCATAACCATAAAATGAATAACCTGACTCTATGACTACACCATCACCAGTTGCAAAAATGTCTGATCCTTCAGGCCCAGTAAAATCCATTCCATGATGCATGGTTCTTTTGCCAGTAAAAGGATCATTCCGAGAACCAAAATAATCACTTATACGAGCAAAATCCTTTAATGCAACGGGCTGTATAGCCGGAATAGAAGCTATCATCTTCTCTTTGTTCTTAGCTTGCTCAATAACCGTATCAAATGATTTTGATTGTACGTATATTTTTTTGGATAATATATCAAGATGCTTAAAGCTCTCAATCATTACATCCGAATTTTCATATCCTTCAAGATCCAGGTAACGATTAGTACCTCCAAAACCTGCTACTCTAACGGATGGCGGAATAGGATCTAATTCAAAAATAGATCTGTAAAAATAATCGTCTCGTTGTTGAATATCGCTGATAATAAAATCTATATCCTCCATTCTTTCATTTAAAGCATTGTAGTTATCTATCAACACATCTCTTTCTTCCTCTAATGCAATTACTTCAGGAGTTTTATAGAAAGAAGTATAAGCCAGATGCATAATTACAGCTGAAGACAAAGTAATTAAAACAAAGGCTAAAACTCTTTGAACTTTCTCTTTCCAAACAAGTTTAACTTTTTTAAAAGTAAGAGATTTTGAATCAAATTGGTATTTGATCTTAGACATATTCTATAACAGCTTAATACATTAATTATAAAAAAAACACAACGTTAGCGACAAATCTAACTTAAATAAATTAATTTTACAACCCTAAAAATATAAAAATAATCTTATTATATATTTTAATTGACAAGTTTTAACTCTTTTTAATATAGGTTTTTATGAATTCGAAAGAAATCAGAAGTAAATTTTTAAGCTTTTTTGAAAGCAAACAACATGCAATTGTTCCATCTGCTCCAATGGTTATAAAAAACGACCCAACCCTTATGTTTACTAATGCAGGGATGAATCAGTTTAAAGATATTTTTCTAGGTAACAGTGAGGCAAAAAGTAATCGAGTGACCGATTCTCAGAAATGTTTGAGAGTTTCAGGAAAGCATAATGATTTGGAAGAAGTTGGACATGATACATATCATCATACCATGTTTGAAATGCTTGGAAACTGGTCTTTCGGAAATTATTTTAAAAAAGAAGCTATTGAGTGGGCTTATGAGTTTCTGGTTAATGAAATGAAAGTGGATTCGAATCGCCTATACGCTACTGTTTTCGAAGGAAGTAAAGAAGATGGTTTAGATCTTGATATAGAAGCAAAAGAACATTGGAAAAGGTTCTTACCTACTGAGCGTATATTAAATGGATCTAAAAAAGATAATTTCTGGGAAATGGGTGACACAGGACCTTGCGGACCTTGCTCCGAGGTTCATGTTGATTTAAGAAGTGATGAAGAAAGAAAAGAAATTCCAGGATATAAGCTTGTAAATAAAGATCATCCTTTAGTTATTGAAATATGGAATTTGGTTTTTATACAATATAATAGAAAAGCTAATGGATCTTTAGAATTACTACCGAATAAACATGTCGATACCGGAATGGGTTTTGAAAGACTTTGTATGGTATTACAAGGTAAAAAATCTAATTACGATACTGATGTATTTCAGCCATTAATTCAGGCTATTGCCAAAGCTTCAAACAAAACCTATGGAGACGATGAAGAAGCTGATATAGCAATGAGAGTTATCTCTGATCATTTAAGAGCTATTAGTTTCTCAATTGCTGACGGCCAGCTACCATCAAATGTAAAAGCAGGATATGTTATTCGCAGGATATTACGTCGTGCAGTGCGTTACGGATATACTTTCTTAGGATTTAACGAACCTTTTATTTATAAACTACTACCTGTATTAATTGATAGTTTAGGTGAAGCTTATCCTGAATTAGTCAATCAGAAAGAATTAATAGAGAAAGTTATCTTAGAAGAAGAAACATCATTCTTAAAAACCCTTGAAACAGGGATTCGGTTACTTGATAAGATTATTAAGAACACTGAAGACAAAGAATATAATGTTATTCCTGGTAAAATTGCTTTCGAACTATACGACACCTATGGATTCCCATTAGATTTAACTGAACTCATTGCACGCGAACATAATCTAGCTGTAAATAAGAAAGAGTTCGAAGATGAAATGGAAAACCAAAAAAACAGATCGAGAAGTGCTGCCAATGTTGACACTGAAGATTGGATTGAATTACTTAAAGATGATGTAGAAGAATTTGTTGGTTATGATTACCTTGAAACTGATGTTAAAATAACACGTTACAGAAAAGTTAAACAAAAGAATAAAGAATTCTATCAAATTGTATTTAATATCTCACCTTTTTATGCAGAAAGTGGAGGACAAGTTGGAGATAAAGGATATATAGAAGCAAATGGAGAAAAAATTAGCATTCTTAATACCATAAAAGAAAATAACTTAAACATTCATATTACTGAAAAACTCCCTATTGATCCTAAGGCTACATTTAAAGCTGTAGTAAGTTCAAGCAAACGAATATCTACTGCTAACAATCACACTGCAACACATTTATTGCATTATGCTTTAAGAGAGGTATTAGGAGAGCATGTTGAACAAAAAGGATCATTGGTACATCCTGATTATTTGCGATTTGACTTTAGTCATTTCCAAAAACTAAGCGACGAAGAAATCAGGAAAATTGAAATCATTGTTAATGAAAAGATAAGAAGCAACATTGCACTCGATGAACACCGAAATATTCCAATGAAAGCTGCTTCGGACATGGGAGCTATTGCTTTATTTGGTGAAAAATATGGCGATACGGTTCGTGTAATTAAGTTCGGAGATTCTGTTGAACTTTGTGGAGGAACTCATGTTGCAAACACAGGACAAATAGGTTTTTTCAAAATAATGAGCGAAAGTTCTATTGCTGCAGGTATTAGAAGAATTGAAGCCATTACAGGCGAGAAAGTTGTTGAGTTTGTATTTAATCAAATGCAAGAATTAAATGATATAAAAGCATTATTTAAAAATCCAAAAAATACTGTTGAAAGCGTAAAATCTCTTTTCGATGAAGTTTCTAAACTTAACAAGCAAATTGAAGAGATGACTAATGAACAAGCTCAAATAGTAAAGAAACAACTTCTTCAACACATTGAAGAAATCAATGGAGTCAACTTTATTGGAGCTAAAATTGGGTTAAACTCAGCAGCAGCAATAAAAGATTTATCATTCCAATTAAAAAATGAAATTAAAAATCTTGTTTTGGTCATTGGAGCAGAAATTAATGGAAAAGCTAATCTATCTGTCATGATCTCTGAATCATTAATAGAAGAAAAAGGCTGGAATGCTTCACAAATTATTCGTGATGTTGCTAAAGAAATTCAAGGAGGCGGTGGCGGACAAGCATTTTATGCAACTGCAGGAGGTAAAAATCCTGCGGGCTTAGAAGCTGCCATAAATAAAGTGAAAGAGATTATTCAATAAATAAAAAAGCCCCAACCGGGGCTTTACTTTTATTCTAAATTTGAAGGTACCTGCGGTGTAGATATTAAATACTCAAACAACTCCCACTTTTCTTCTTTGGTTTCTCCTGCATTCTTCTCCATATAATCTCTCACCATATCTAAACCTACATTATAATTAATAATGTAGCTCCTATACGCTTCAATAAAACTTAAACTCTTTTCAGCACTTTCTCTTGAGCGTAAAGCATATTTTACAAGCCAATCAATTGTTTCTTCTTTAGATTTTTCTCCATTTAAATATGCTTCTGCAGCAGCATTTCTTACATAAGATATTTTAGCAACAAGTCTAAGAACTTGATAATATTTGTCTGCCTTAGACGCATCCAATCCTGCTAAAGGAAATAAAACCTCTTTTTCAAATTTTATTTTTTCATCTTCAGGAAATGCCATTTCGATTCCATAATTGGCGGTTCCTTCAGCTATCAGCGATTGTGGACTATATAAAGGATATACAGAAAATTCAACCCAGTTATTATTTCTTACCATGTTAGTTTCAAGAAGACAGTTATAAACGTGATGCCCTGGATATCCTTCATGACTTGCTAAATCAATGGCTCGTTCAATATATACAGGTAAATCAGTATTAACCTGAATTAAACTAAAATTATTTCCTTTATACCAGTTGTATCCTCCCCAAGGTTTATCGCTAACAAATTCAAGTTCAAAATTCTCATTTTCTGGCAGATCTATATATTTAAGAGTTCTTGCTCTAGCTTCATTAATAGCTGCATCAAAAACAACTTCAAGTTTATCTTTCGGAATAATAAACTCTTTTTTAAATTCTGATAATCGGTCTGTCAATTCACCTTCTCCTGGTAATAGTTCTTCTAATTCATTAATTAAACTCTCAAAGTGTTCTAATGAATAATCTGGTGTTTCAACATCATATAATGCTACTGTTTCTTCATCAAATGTAAACTTCTTACCCCCTAGTATCTCTATTCTTCCTTTTACAGCAATCAGTTGCTTTTGTAGATATGTATATCGAAGTATTAAATTTTCATTCAAACGATCCTGATTAATCAGATTCAGTTGTTTGTTAATATCTTCTACTTTTCCCAATAACTCATCAACAGGAATTTCAGTATCATCAGAAGTTTTAGGTTTCCATTCTTCAGGTCCATAATACGCATCTACAAAATATGGATCATAAATACCTGCTTCTAAAACTAGTTTAACATAATTCTCAGCAATTTGATTTAATGATTCATTAACATCAATTTTTGACTGACAGGAAAGCATCCCAATAAGAACAATAATTACATATATTTTTTTCATATCAAAGGTTTTATATTTTTTCGACCGACTAATATATTAACTTTAAATTGAAAGACAATATTTTAATATTATTTTTGAAAACATCCATAAAAACAACACTTACAGAGCGTTAAAATATTAATGCCTCAGAAAATAAAAATTCGTATATTTGGTAGCTATTTTAAATTTAAATGATGATGAATATCACCAGAACGTTCGATTTACTAGACAGATATAAAGAGCTATATCCAATGGAAGATGCTCTTGCGGGAAAGGAAAATGGTCAATGGGTAAAATATAGTACCGATGATTATATTAATTATGCTAATTGGGTAAGCTATGGACTTTTAGCTCTTGGTTTTAAAAAAGGAGATAAAGTTGCTACCATATCTAATAACAGGCCTGAATGGAATTTCGTAGATATGGGATTAGCTCAAATTGGTGTGATTCATGTACCAATTTATCCAACGATTAGTTCTGAAGAATATGATTATATCTTAAAACATTCTGAAGTTAAAGCAATCATTATTTCAAGTAAACTCATATGGAATAAAATAAGTGATATTGTTGAGAAAGTTGATTCCATAAAATCAGTTTATGCTTTTAACGATTTTGAAGAACTTCCTTCATGGAAAATAATTGTTGACGAAGGGAAAAAGAATGAAGATAAATATAAAGACGAAGTTGTTAAGATAAAATCTGGCATCGATAAAAGCGAAATGGTAACTTTAATTTATACTTCTGGAACAACAGGTAATTCCAAAGGTGTAATGTTATCACATAATAATGTTGTTACTAATGCAATTAGTACATCGAAAGCTCATAGCTTAGGGTATGGGCACCGTACTTTGAGTTTCTTACCTTTATGCCATGTATATGAACGAATGATGAATTATCATTTCCAGTATAAAGGAATAAGTATTTATTATGCAGAAAACCTTGGAACTATAACGACTGATATAAAAGATGTTAAACCTCATATCTTTAATACTGTTCCCCGTTTATTGGAAAAAGTATACGATGGAATTATTGGTAAAGGTAGAAACCTTAAAGGAATCAAGAAACAGATTTTCTTTTGGGCTGTTAACCTTGGATTAAGATATAAATTAAAGGCCAAGCATAGGTTATTGTATCATGTAAAGTTAAAAATAGCCCGAAAACTTATTTTCAGCAAATGGAAAGAAGCTCTTGGAGGAGAAGATTTACTAATTGTTTCTGGTGGAGCTGCATTACAAGAACGATTAGCAAAAATATTCTGGGCTGCAGGCATGTCTGTTATTGAAGGCTATGGTTTAACAGAAACAGCACCTGTAATTGCTGTTAACTTTCATACTCCACTAAGATGTAAGTTTGGAACCGTTGGACCAATATTAGAAAACGTAGAAGTTAAAATTGCTGACGATGGAGAAATTCTGTCCAAAGGACCCAATACAATGTTAGGATATTATAAATCACCTGAACTAACCAAAGAAGCCATTGATGAAGATGGATATTTCCATACCGGAGATATTGGCTTCGTTGATGATGAAGGTTTTCTTAAAATAACCGATCGCAAAAAGGAAATGTTCAAAACTTCAGGAGGTAAATATATTGCTCCTCAGGTAATTGAAAATAAATTAAAAGAATCTTTCTTTATTGAGCAATTAATGGTTATTGGTGAAAACGAGAAATTTGCCAGTGCATTAATCTCTCCAAACTTTAAATTCTTACACGACTGGTGTTCAATACATAAAGTTCAGTATAGAGACAATAAAGACTTAGTGAATACTCCTGAAGTAATTGCTCGTTATCAAAAGGAAGTCAATAAGTATAACCAGCAGCTGGGAGAAACAGAAAAGATTAAACGATTTCGTTTAGTATGTGAAGAATGGAGCCCTCAAACAGGTGAGCTATCACCTACTCAAAAATTAAAAAGAAGTGTAGTATATAATAAATATCAAGATATTATTGCCGAAATATACCAACATGAGAAGAAACAAAACGGAAACAGTAAAAAGTCAAGATTCTCGGTTAGCACTATTACCAATGGCATAAAAAAAACAATCAAAAAAGATGCTCCTGAAAATTAGGAGCATTTTTTATTTTAAAACTGATAAGCTAAACCAATCGAAATATTCATAAACCATTTGGATTTATATCCATGATCTAGTCCTGCTTCTGAATAATATCTAAAATTCTCGGTAATTAAGTAACTCACATATGGAGCTGCAACTATAGCAAATCTTTTAATTTTATAATTCAACCTTAATCCTAAATCTGCAGTTGCCACAAATCTTTGTTCAGTTAGAAAACCTCTTTGAACAAATGACCCTCCATTAATACTTGATAAGCCCAAGTAATTATCCGGCTCAATATAACCAAGGTTTGTTCCAATATGAAGATCAGTTTGACGAGGAATTAATCCAAGAATAATCTTAAAAATCAAATCCTCAATTGAATGAACTGTTCCACCAATATAAAAAGATTTATCGACAGGTGTTCTGTATACAAATTGAATTGGAATTTCATAAAACTTTTTAGTCCCTTCTAAATCATTAATAAATGAAATACCTGTTCTAATCCCTAATTTATCTGTATAAAAATGAGCTGTCTGTAAACTATATTTATTACCAACCAAATTTTGGTGTTCATCAGAATTTAATGATGCAAACAAACCATAGTCGAAACTAATATCATGAAAATAAGTTTCCGAATAATCATTTTGAGCAATACTCACAGAGGTAAACAATAAAAAATAAATAAGAAATATTTTTCTCATAAAATAATAAGGTTAATAAATAGTAAACGTAGGATTACAAATTTTATGCTAGAATTTATTCTATTTTGTTTTTTATCCTAGTAAGAAACAAACCTAAGAAAGTAATCAATCCATTTAATATCAACAATTCAAAACCAAACTGATAACCTCCTAAAAATTGTTTAGAATAAACATTTAAAAAGTAGCATAATATTGGTGAAGCAATAGCAATAAAAGGAACATATTGATCTTTGGTTTTATAGTTTGTAAACATACCAAATGCATACATCCCTAATAAAGGTCCATAAGTATATCCTGCTACTCTAAATATTGCACTAATAACACTTTCGTTATTAATGGCATTAAATATTAAAATAACAATAACCAGTGCAGCAGAAACCCCTATGTGAACCTTTTTACGGATTAATTTTAACTCCGCTTCTGATTTATTTTGTGGATTTAGAATATCAACTGTAAACGATGTTGTTAAAGCTGTTAAAGCTGAATCGGCACTGCTATATGCGGCTGCAACTAATCCAATAATAAAAAAGACTGAAACAATAGGACTTAAATATCCTTGTGTAGCTATTAAAGGAAACAGATCATCAGTTCGATCTGGAATTGCAATCCCATTTTTTTGAGCAAAAACTACCAGCAAAACTCCTAAAGACATAAAAAGTAAATTAACCGGAAGTAATGAAATACTCATCCAATACATATTCTTTTTGGCCTCACGAATATTTTTACAGCTCAGGTTTTTTTGCATCATATCCTGATCTAAACCAGTCATCACAACTGCAATAAAAGCTCCGGCTAAAAATTGTTTCAAAAAGTAATTTGCTCCTTTAAAATCATCAAAATAAAAAAGTTTTGAATGCTCATTGTGAATCACTGTATTAAATACTCCTTTAAAATCAAGATTCATTTGTTTGCTAACTAAAACAATCGTAACTCCAACTGCAGCTAACATAAAAATAGTTTGTAAGCTGTCGGTCCAAATTATTGTTTTAATACCTCCCTTAAAAGTATATAGCCAAATTAGCAATATGGTTATTACAACAGTAAGCCAAAACGGAATACTTAAACTATTAAAAACTGTAATTTGTAACACATTGGCTACTAAAAATAATCGAAACGATGCTCCTATTACTCTCGATAATAAAAAGAAAGATGCTCCTGTTTTATAGGATGATTTCCCAAAACGCTGACCAAGATAAGTGTAAATTGAAGTCAGGTTTAATCGATAATACATAGGCATTAAAACATTGGCAATAATAGCATATCCTAATAAATATCCTATAACCATTTGCATATACGAAAAATTACTATCGACTACCCACCCCGGAACCGATATAAAAGTAACCCCCGATAATGATGCACTTATCATTCCAAAAGCCACAATATACCATGGCGATCTTCGGTTCCCCAGAAAGAAAGATTCGTTATTTGCATTTCTACTTGTAAAATATGAAATAGAAATTAGAACCAAAAAATATACAGCAATTATGAATATAACTAAATAGGGTGACATTGATTTTAATTTTTAAAGTGCCTAAAATACTTAAATTGCCTAAAGTAACCTAAAAAACAAATTGATTTGTAAAACATGGCATGACAGTTTAACTAGATTTTATTACCAATAACCACAATAATTCAAAAACAATTCGAACAAAAAATTGCGAATCGCCCTATTTGATGTTAATTTTGAAGAAAATATTTTACCTAAATCATAAAATGAACATTCAAAATTTTACATCCAAATTATTGGAAAGTGCTGTGGATGAATTTGCCAAGTTACCAGGAATAGGAAGAAAAACTGCTTTAAGGCTTGTTCTACATTTATTAAATCAGGAAAAAGAAGATGTTAATCATTTCGGTGAAACCATTATTAAATTAAGAAATGAAATAAAGCATTGTAAAAGTTGTAATACAATATCGGATACAGATTTATGCAATATATGTAGTGATTCTAAACGAGATGAGTCACTTATTTGTGTAGTTGAAAATGCTCGCGATGTTATGTCCATTGAAAATACACATCAGTTTAACGGAACATACCATGTGCTGGGAGGAATCATATCACCCATGGATGGAATTGGTCCTAATGATCTAAAAATAGATAGTCTACACGAAAAAGTGAAAAATGGAACTGCGAAAGAACTAATCCTAGCTTTAAGTACAACAATGGAAGGTGATACAACAAATTTTTATCTCTTTAAAAAGTTTAAAGATTATGATGTAAAAATTACAACTCTGGCACGAGGTGTCGCAATTGGCGATGAGTTAGAATACGCTGATGAGATTACTTTAGGAAGATCAATAATTAACAGAACTTTATTTGAATCTTCTTTTTAAGATAAAAAAATTCAAAAATATTTAGTATTTTCACCAAAATAAGCATCCGCATTAAAAACACCCAAAATGAAACAAATTCTTCTAATAATTTCATTTATTATTACATTAAACATGAGTACATTCGCTCAGGCTGATGTAGAATCAATTACCAAAGTTGCCAATCAACTCGTTGAATTAAAAAGATTTGATGAAGCAATGGAAAAATTCAATGAAGCACTAGACTACCTTCCATCGTATGCCCCAGCCATTGATGGTAAAGCTAATCTTTTAATTATGATGGAAGATTATAAAAATGCTGGTAAAATGATTGAAGGTGCTATCGAAAAAAATTCTGATTATCCACAATTTTATTTAACACGAGGAATTGTATCCATTAAAAAAGGGAAATTTGAAGATGCTATTGAAGATTTAAATCGTGCATTAGATTTATCTCAAGGGATGAACGATAAACTATTTGAAAACAAAATTTATATTAATAGAGGTGCCGCATATCAAAAACTTATGCAAAACGATGCAGCGTTAAACGATTATTCCAAGGCAATTCTATTATACGATGATAATCCTGATGTATATTTATATCGTGGTGTTCTATATTATCAACAAAATGACCATCCTGAAGCTCTAAAAGATTTTGACGAGGTAATCAAATTGGACCCTGAAAATCCATTTGCTTATTATAACCGGGGAATGATTTATCTTAAACAAGAAATAATGGATAAAGCTTGTGATGATTTTCATAATGCTTGTGAGCTTGGAAATACTAATGCATGTAGACAAGTTATTACGCATTGTATAGAAATAAAAAATTAAGATTTAATACAAAAATAAAAAGGGAGAACAATCGTTCTCCCTTTTTATTTTATTGTTTATATTATTTTAAAACTTATATCTCGCTGCAAAAATTATCCTGTTATTAATTGTTGGTTTCTCAGTATCTTCAAACGAATAATCCGGATCAACAGTATCTAAAGTTCCATAAGCTGCTCCTGTCATCATATATTCCAATCCAAAGTCAACTTTTCCTGATTTTATAACTACTCTTGGCGACACTCTAAAAAGATATTGTATATTTTCTCCTCTTGTGTAACCAGCTAGTGAATAATAATCTCCACCAGCACCTAAATTCGATGAATAACCTGCGAAAATGGCTGCTTCTAAGAAATCAAAGTTAACAGATATGTCTGACCAAAACGACATGGTATTTATATTTGTATAAGAATAATCGTCTTCAACAATCGGATTATCTGTAGCTCCATAACCACCAATCATCACAAAGTTAGTTAGGTTTTGACCATATATACCTTCTAATTTTAGAGTAAGCGGATCAAATGAAAGTTTTGCATTGGCTGCAATATTAAAACTACCAATAGTTTCATTTGTTTTCTCGCCAGCAGCAGTTTCGAGTCTTGGAGTCAAAAACTTATATCCTGCCGTAAATGAAGAAAATACATAATCGTTTTTAAACTTAAACTGGAACTGAGCATCAGGTAATCCAGAATTTCTTTGAGCATCTCCTGGTCCAACACTTTTATGGTAACCATGAATAAGCAATGCTCCCATTAATGACATATTACTTCCTAGCTTAGCTGTAAACCTTGCTTGAGGCGCCCTATTTAACACATGAAACGGAACTCCTGCTCCCATTGAAACCGTTGCTGGAAAACATTCAGTAACAAACATTGGGTGCCATGTATGTCCCATTAACAATTCTGTTTTCTCCCAATTTAATTTTAAGAAACCATGTCGAAGTCGAAGCATCCTGGTGTCGTTTTGCGAAATACCTAAAAAGTCACCTTCTAAAACTCCAGATACTTTTGCTCCAAATGCATTAGGTCCAATAGCTGAAATTTTTGGCCTGGCCTGTAAGCCTAGCATATTTAATGAAAGATTCTTATTTAAGTCATCACCGTTTATATCAAGATCTTCTGCCAATGGATATAAATACACTTCTCCATCACGAGTGTCAATCGATTCATAAGTATCCATTATAAGCTCGTATCTAACATACCCGCTTAATGTAATACTAGGTTTTTCTTCTGTTTCCTGCGATATTGAGATCCCTGTCAAGAAAAATACTGATAAAAATAGAAGTAAAATCTTTTTCATAATTATTAGTTGTTAGTTATAAATATTTATACAGAATCCATGATGATTTACAAATTATGAAAAAACAGTTGAAAATAAAAATAAGAGGTATCAATTTCAACTTTGAAGTAGCTAAACAATATTATCAAGCATCGCTGATTTAACTTTGTTTCTTACATCTTGAATATTGATAGGTTTGGTAATATAATCGAATGCCCCAAGATCCATAGCATTTTTAATACTCCAAGAATCTGTCTTAGCAGAAATGATGATAACATTTAGTTTAGCAAGGTTTTTTCGCGACTTTATTTCCTGTAAAACCTGAAAACCATCCATCCCGGGCATCATGATGTCCAGTAATAAAAGTTGGAAATCATTTTTCTCAATAAGATCAATAATACCCTTGGATCCTTCAGAAATCACGGTTTCATAACCATCCTCATGAAGTATACTTTCTAATAAAAATAAATGTGTTGAATTATCATCAACAATTAGTACTTTCCCTTGCGAATTCATTTAACTAGTTCGATAATTTATGTCTTCTACGTCTTAAATTATTAATTGTTACTTAAAAAGATAATTATGTCTTTTTAAGAAATTTGATAAAACCCATATTTAACTGCAAATATTGCTAAACTTGCTGAATTCTGACAATTTGTTTTGTTTAGTAAATTTGCCCTATGCCCTTCAACTGTTCTTTCACTAATACTTAAAAGCTCTGCTATTTTTGCATTTGAGTTTCCATCACAAATAAGTTGCAATATTTCCTTCTCTCGTAATGTCAAATTAATATCCGTTGTTTTAGGAATAAAAGATGTGCTTTGCAAATCATCACTTAACTTTATAGTACCTAATATACTTTTCTTTCCTTTAAAATCTATAACATTCGCATTTAGCAAAAACTTAACTATTTTCTGATCTCCACATATTGCTTTAAACTCAGATTGTATACTCCTATGAATACCTTTCAACAAACGACTCACTTTCTTAATAATCAATTGTATATCATCTTTATAAATAATATTAACAAGATTCATCCCTATAAGTTCTCTTTTTGTATAAGATACTAACTCACAAAAAACATTATTTACGTAGCTTATTCTTTCATCCTGATAAATAAATACTGCATCAGACGAATAATCCATAAGTGTATTAAATTTTTCATCAGCTAAGCCAAGAATTTTTTCCTGTTTTTCCAGCCTGGTTTCAATAAGTTTATACAGCTCATCTAGTTCAAACGGCTTTTTTAAATAATCATCTGCACCTAAATTCATGGCAGCACGCACATCTTCACTGGAAGCACCATTCATTAAAAACACAAATGGTATAACTGCCGTTGAGTTAATTTGGAGTAGCGTATTAAATATTTCGAAACCATTGAGCCCTGGAACATCTGAATTGCATAAAATAATATCAGGAAAAAACTCTAATGCTTTTTGAATAGCCGATGTTCCTTCTGAGCTAATAATCACTTTAAAATTTTTACTTTCAAGAAAAGAACTAGTCTGTTCCTGCAATTTTTTGTTAGGTTCAATAAGTAAAATTTTTCTCATTTACACTCTTCATTTCTCATACAACTAATAAAAATAATAAAAATAAATCATATTACATATTTTTATTTATTGATTCTCTGATACTTGAATGCTATTTTATCCCATGTAATATAACTAAATTTCATTCTAAATGAATATTGTTTTGTACAACAGGTTTTATTTCTTGCTATTCCAATCTTGTTTTTGCAAATTCGCAACAACTTCGTACAAAACAAAAAACTAAATAGGAGGATAAAAACTATGATAAGTGATTTAGAACAAATTTATTCCGTTAATATTAAAGGGATGAAGAAGTCTGCTATTCGTGAACTTCTTAAACTTACTCAACGTCCTGAGATTATTTCATTTGCTGGAGGACTTCCAGCACCAGAGTCTTTTCCAATTGAACAATTGAAAGAAATATCTTGTGAAGTGCTTGATAGCGACGGTCCTGCTGCTTTACAATATGGAGCTACAGAAGGAGTTACAGAATTGCGCCAAATTTTAGTTGACAGATATAATGAACAAGGGTTAAATATTGAATTAAAAAATCTTGTAATAACTACATCTTCTCAACAAGGCCTCGATTTATTAGCAAAGATTTTTATCAACAGAGGCGATAAAGTTATTTGTGGTCTTCCATCTTACCTTGGTGGCTTAGGAGCTTTTAATTCATATGGCGGTGAAATGATTGGAATAAAATTCGATGAACACGGAATGCGTTCTGATCTTCTAGAAGAAAAACTTGAAGAACTAAAAAAACAAGGAACTAAACCAAAATTCATCTACATCATTCCTGATTTCCAGAATCCTGCTGGAATTACCATGCCAGAGTTCAGAAGAAAAGAAATTATTGAGATTGCAAAAAAATATGATGTTTTAATCGTAGAGGACAGCCCTTATCGCGAAGTTCGTTTCGAAGGACAAGCTCAAAAAACAATCTATGAATTAGATCATTCAGGACATGTTATTTTACTTGGTACATTCTCTAAAATATTTGTTCCTGGATTTAGAATTGGTTGGGTGGTAGCACATGAACAAATCGTTGATAAATTTGTAACTGCAAAACAATCAACCGATTTATGTACACCAACATTGAATCAGAAAATTGCTTTTAAATACATCGAAAAAGGATATTTTGATCAGAATTTAAAAGAAATTATCGGACAGTATCACGAGAAACGAGATAATATGCTTAACGCATTTAGAGAGTTTATGCCAGAAGGAGTTACATGGACTGAGCCCGAAGGAGGTTTATTCTTATTCTTAACTCTTCCTGAAAACATGGATGCTGAAGTATTATTCAAAAAAGCAATTGAAAACAATGTAGCATTTGTTTTAGGTAGTGTTTTCCATTGCGATGGTAGCGGGAAAAATACTATGCGAATAAACTTTTCATATATGCCAAAGGATAAAACAACCGAAGGTGTAAAACGATTAGCAAAAGCGATTAAAGAAGAAATGGGAATTGCATAATATCTAAAAGGCCCTTTTAAAAGGGCCTTTTTTATTTCAATAATAAAATACTCTTTCCTACATTTCGTTATATTTGTATTTCAATTACAGATATAGTGGAACTTTCTATAGTCATAGTTAATTATAATGTTAAGCATTTTATAGAACAATGCTTAATTTCTGTTTTTAAAGCGATAGAAAAAATAAAAGCTGAAGTTTTTGTTGTTGACAACAACTCAGTAGATGGTTCATGCTCACTCATTAAAGAAAAATTCCCTGGTGTTATTTTAATTGAAAACAAAAAAAATCATGGTTTTTCCTATGCAAATAATCAGGCGATAAAACAAGCTAAAGGAAAATATATTTTACTCTTAAATCCCGACACTGTTGTTGAAGAAAGCAGCTTTGAAAAATGCATCCGGTTCATGGATAAAAATGCAAATGCAGGAGCTTTAACAGTAAAAATGATTGATGGAAAAGGAAATTTTCTTCCTGAGTCGAAAAGAGGACTCCCAACGCCTATGGTATCTTTCTATAAGATATTTGGTTTAACACGTTTATTCCCAAAATCAAAGAGATTCGCCAAATATTATCTAGGACATCTTGATAAAAACAAGATGAATGAAATAGAGATATTACCCGGTGCCTTTATGTTTCTTCGTAAAGAAGCGATTGATAAAACAGGGTACTTAGATGAAGATTATTTTATGTATGGTGAAGATATTGATTTATCTTATCGTATTTTAAAAGCAGGGTATAAAAATTACTATAATCCAGAAACCACAATAATTCATTATAAAGGTGAAAGTACAAAAAAGGGCAGCTTAAATTATGTGTATGTTTTTTACAATGCCATGATTATTTTCGCCCGCAAACACTTTTCTCAAAAAAATGCCAAAGCTTTCTCCTTTTTAATAAATATGGCTATTTACTTTCGTGCATTTATTGCAATTCTATCTCGTTTTATTAAAAATATATTTCTCCCACTTTTAGATGCTACAACTATTTTCTTAATATATTATTTTGTAAAACCATTTTGGGAAAATTATAAATTCCAGGGAGGAGGTCAGTACCCTAAAGAATTATTGCTCTATGCAGTTCCTTCATATGTACTAATATGGATCATAAGTTTATGGATAAATAGTGGGTATTCTAAACAAATTAAATTATCAAAGCTTTTTAGGGCTATCCCTTTTGGTACATTAATTATTTTAGTTTTATATGCATTATTACCTGAAAAATTTCGATTCTCACGAGCATTAATTTTAATTGGAGCTTCACTGGCATATGTTATCACATTTTTCAATCGTATTCTTGTTCATTATATCAATTTCTTTCCTCAGAAGTTTAAACGCCGAAGAAAATTACGAATTATCATTATAGGATTAATTGATGAAATCAAACGAGTAGAAAAAATAATCTCAGAAGCTGAAATTAAGCCTAATATCATTGGATATGTTTCACCAACATCTGATTTAAAAAATGATTATCACATTGGATCTATTCATCAGCTAGAAGAAATTGTGAAAATTCACAAAGTAGATGAAATTGTTTTTTGTGCAAAAAACATTTCCTCAAACCAGATTATTACCAACATGTTGAGCATATCAAAATATAATACCGATTATAAAATTGCTCAACCTGATACTTTATCGGTTATTGGCAGTAACTCAATTGAAACAGCCGGTCAGTTATATACCATAGAATTAAATACGATTTCAAAAACAGAAAATATTCGATTAAAAAGATTTCTTGACATAAAACTATCTTTTATATTCATCCTATTTAGTCCATTTATATTGCTTTTCTTTAAAATACCTTTTAAACTAATAAACAATTCGGTAAATGTTTTGTTAGGAAGTAAAACCTGGGTAGGGTATTTTAAGACAAACGATAGTAAATATAATAATCTGCCTAAAATTAAAGATGGAATACTTACTCCGCTTGACTTAAGATCAGAAAAAGAAATGGTAGAGTCTCTTATTTATAAATTAAATATGGAATATGCCAGAAACTACACCATTTGGAATGATCTACATATCCTTCTTAAAGGTTTTAAACATATAGGGCGATAAATCACCTTATTAAAATTAGTTTAAAACAAGTATAATAATAAATTACAATGGCAAAAATTGAGATCTTACTTCCCGCAATGGGCGAAGGTATAATTGAAGCAACAATTACAAAATGGTTAATTAGTGAAGGTGACCAAGTAGATGAAGATCAGTCTTTAGTCGAAGTTGCTACCGATAAGGTTGACTCTGAAATACCTGCACCACAAGATGGTGTTATTGAAAAACTACTGTTTAATGAAAATGATATACCAAAAGTAGGCGACACCATTGCTATATTGACTACAAATGGGGCTGATTCTAATGAAAAAAATGAAATTAAAATTGAAGAAGCAAAAATAACGGAAGCAGAAATACCTGGTAAAGATATTCCATATGTAAATCAAGAATCTGAAAGCACTGATCATGTTATATCATCTTCCAAGACCAGTTCGGGTAAATTTTTATCTCCTTTAGTTAGAAACATAGCTGAAAAAGAAGGAATTTCTTTAGACGAAATAGATAGAATTAATGGTAGTGGTAATACTGGAAGAATAACGAAGTCAGATATTCTAAACTATTTAAATACAAGAACAAGCACAGGTATTGAACAAGCTCCTCATAAATCAGAATCTGTAAATACACCTATTTCCAAACCTGAAATGAATAAAGAACAAATTTATGGTGGAGGTGATTATGAGATTATTGAAATGGATCGCATGCGTAAGCTAATTGCTGATCACATGGTTCAATCCAAACAAATATCACCTCATGTAACTTCATTTATTGAAACTGATGTTACAAATATTGTAAACTGGAGAACAAAAAATAAAGAAAGAATCCTTCAATCTGAAAATGTAAAATTAACCTATACTCCAATTATTGTTGAAGCAACCATAAAAGCTTTAAAAGATTTTCCAATGATCAATGTTTCTGTAGATGGAACAAATATCATTAAAAAGAAAAATATTAATATTGGAATTGCAACAACATTACCATCAGGAAATTTAATCGTTCCGGTTGTTAAAAATGCCGATCGATTAAACCTGATTGGATTAGCTGCCAATGTTAACGATTTAGCTTCAAGAGCTCGCAATAATAAGCTTAAGCCGGAAGAAATTCAGGGTGGCACTTTTACAATTACCAACTTTGGCACTTTTGGCAACACTACAGGAACTCCAATAATAAATCAGCCACAGGTTGCCATTTTAGGAGTTGGAGCAATAGTTAAAAAACCCGCTGTAATAGAAACACCTACCGGAGATGCCATTGCAATACGCCATAAAATGATTTTATCACTTGCATATGATCACAGAGTTGTTGATGGCGCTTTGGGTGGAATGTTCCTAAAAAAGATATCGGATTATCTGGAAGAATTTGATATTAAAAGAAATAGTTAAATTAACCAAAACACCAGTTATATGCTGGTGTTTTGATTTTAATATCTTTTATTTCTTATAGAAAAATTAACATAAATTGTTACATTTGTTTTTATTGCATTATAATTACAACAGCTATGAAACGTTTTTTAATAGCATTTATATTATTTTCAGTTTTCTTTTCTTCTCAATCTCAAACTAAAAAAGATTTAAAAAGAGCTTATATTAATGGTGAATTTGCTTTAATCTATGAAGAATACAGGGAAGCTCTTCCATTTTTCCTGGAATTATATGATGCCGGAAGAAGAGATGCAAATATTAAACATCGTATTGGCTTATGTTATTTAAACATCCCGAATCAGAAAGATAATGCAATAAAATACTTAGAAGAAGCTGTTAATAACATATCTGAAAACTACAATGTTGGTAATTACACTGAAAGAGAAGCTCCTCCTGAAGCATATTTGTACCTTGGAATGGCTTACAGAGTAAGCAACCGTTTACACGATGCTATCAGTGCTTTTAATAAGTATAAAGAACTTGTTGATCCAGAAGATGAAGAACAAAATAAAATTGTAGATGCTGAAATTACTGCCTGTAATAATGCTCTGGAATTAGAAAAAACTCCTACAAGTCTGTTCGAATCAAATTTGGGTAAAAATATAAATAGCAAATTCAACAATGTACGTCCATTAGTTTCTGAAGATGAAGAAACCATTGTCTTTGTAAGCGAACTGCGTTTTTATGACGGTATCTTTTCTTCGAAAAAGCGTGATGGAAGATGGCTACCAGCCAGAAACATTTCGCTTGATTTTAACTCTGATAATCCTGTAGTGCCTGTTTACTTAACTAAAGATGGAAACACGTTATATCTTGTCAGAAATGACAACGATGATTTTAACCTTTATACAAGTCGTTTTAATGATGGAATTTGGGGACCTCTCGAAAAACTTAACAACAATATTAACACAAACGAATCTGAAACACATGCTTGTGTATCGGATGATGGTTTAACTCTATATTTTACCAGTAATCGCAAGGGTGGTTTTGGAGGATTCGATATTTACAAATCATCAATTGATTCTGAAGGGAATTGGGGCGCTCCGGAAAATCTCGGCGGTAAAGTAAATACTTCATTCGATGAAGTAACTCCTTTTATAACAGAAGATGGAAAAACATTATACTTTTCATCTCAAGGTCACTTCAACATTGGCGGATTTGATATTTTTATCTCAAAAAAACAGGGTGATAACTGGCAAAAACCTGAAAATATGGGATTGCCTTTTAACACTACGGATGATGACATATTTTTCTTTCCTCTTAAAAATGGAGCAATAGCTTATTACTCTAAATTTAAGGAGACAGGATATGGAGATAATGATATCTACAGAATTCGTATTTTTGAAAGAGAAAATATCCCTGAAAAAGAAAAAGAACTGGAAATTACAAAAGACAATTCTCAAAACTAAAATTATAATTTAATCCTTAAATCATAATTTTATTAGGCTATAAGAATTTTACCTAAGAATATAATGCTATACGCGAATTTTTCATTATTTTTATCTAATTTCGTGTGTTTGAAAATAAGGACTTTATGAAAAAAATAATCATACTAGTAATATTGTGCATTACATTTATCTCAAATCTATATTCACAAGAATATTATGAACGTGAAGAAATGTTTTTAGATGCTGACTCATGGTTTTTCTTTGAAGACTATAAAGAAGCACTTTCATTATTTCTTAGAGTTCTTGAGGCTGATTCTCTGAATTATAATGTAATGTATAAAATTGGATATTGTTATCTGCATATACCAGGGCAAAAAGCAAAAGCTATTCCTTATCTAGAAAATGCTATTGAAAAAACAACCATAAATTATCGACGAAATACTTACTCTGAAAAATTAGCTCCTGTTGATGCAATCTTTTATTTAGGAAACGCATACCTCGTAAATAATATGATCGATGAAGCGATTGATGCCTACTCAGGTTTTCAAAATATGATCACTAGATCTCAAAAATTAGCTGATAAAGATATATATGACACAGATTACCTGGCAAAACAATTTGATGCATGCCGAAATGCCATCCAGTTTCAATATGAGCCAGTTAGTTTTATTGCACAAAACCTGGGAAATAAAGTTAACACCAGATTTAATGAATTTAACGCAATAGTTTCTGGTGATGGCAATTCATTGGTTTTTACAGCAGCTTTACAATTTTATGATGCTATTTTTTATTCTAAAAAAGATAGTGACGGAAACTGGAGTTATCCTATGAATCTTATGGGACAACTGGGAATTGATGATAAAAGTGCTTCAACTGGGCTATCATATGATGGTACTGAACTATATATTTACCGAGACGATGATTTTGATGGAAACATTTATGTTAGTTATCTAAAAAATGGGATGTGGACAAAAGTTCGGAAACTTGGAGAAAATATAAATACAAAATTCTGGGAATCACATGCATCAGTATCTCCTGATAATAAAAAACTGTATTTTGTGAGTAATCGTGATGAAGGATTTGGCGATTTAGATATTTATGTTTCTGAAAGACTAACTGATACTACATGGGGAGTACCTGTAAACCTGGGCAATATTATCAACTCGCGATGGAATGAAAATACTCCATTTTTAACTCCTGATGGCAAAAGACTATTTTTTAGTTCAGAAGGTCATACAGGCATGGGTGGCTATGATATTTTTTATTCTGAAATAGATCAGGATGGAAACTGGGGCAAACCTGTAAATATTGGATATCCTATTAATACAACCGATGACGATATCTTTTTTGTTCCTTTTAAAAATGGAAGTTTTTCATATTGTACACAATTCTCCAAACAAGGTTTTGGAGGTCAAGACATATATCATTTTCAGCTTTTTGATATCCCTGAATATAATAATATCCTGGTTGAAGGCGTATTAGAAATGGATAATGATGAGAATAGAAACAAAAAAGACTTTAGCATTAATATTGTTAACAAATTAAATAACGACACTTTAGTAATTTTAAAACCAGATGAAGATGAATTAGCATATCAGTACCAGACTCCACTTGGTAAAAATCATCTTGTATTTGAAAGTACAATGAACGATACTGAAAATCAGTTTTTTATTTCCACACCTTATGAAATTAAAGAACAATTTTTATCACCAGCTTTTGATGAATCTTTAGTTGCAAGTAAAGAAGATACATTACCGCAAATTACTTTAGATACCAACCTGATCAATACAAACGATAAAAATATCAAGATCAAATTGTCATTGCAAAAAGGTAACAAGTTAATTGTTAGTACTTTTTATAAAGATCAATTAATTAATACCGAAGAATTTGATATACAAAAAGATGATTTTATTTATGAGTATAAACCACTCATTGGCGAAAGTAAAATCAGGTTTAAACTTATCGATAAAAATAACAATGTTAAAACAGAAGAGGTTACTGTATCATATTTACCAAGAGATACCAAAGCTGAATTAAGTATTGCAGATAAAATTATTAGCTTGGGTTCAAATGGTGAAAAAACAGTAAAAATTAAACTTTCTGTTGAAAAAGGTTCTAAATTATTTGTTGAAACTTTTGTAGATGATCAACTTATCAATACCGAAAAATTCAATATTAGAAAAGAAAGTTTCGTTTATGAATTTGAACCTAAAGGTGAAAAAAGCAAAATCAATTTTAAATTAGTAGATAAGCATAACAATGTTAAAAACGAAGAAGTTGTTATATCTCACAAACCTATCAACGAAGAGTTTGCCAATGTAATAAATGATATTAACTCTTTTAATAACAAAAAGTTTAATAAAATATTACGCTCGTCGGATATAAAAGCAGCAAGCAGTGTAGAAGAATTTTTAAACTTGTTTTATAGTAAAGCATTAGCTGCAGGGTTATCAAAAGAACAAGCACAGACTTTAATCATAGCACTGGCAATTAATGCAGGTGATGATACTGGTAAGTTTATTGACAACTTATTAAACTTATCTGCCGGAAGTTTAAAAACTGTGTTAGAAGATATTCACAACAATAAAGATAAATACGAAAATAATCTCAATGTAATTCAACACCTACAACAAGAATCTAAAAACAACAACTATAACAATATTGATATAATTAGGTTATTTGAAGAATATCTAAAACAGTCTGAAATACCTGTAGATGTTTTATTGTCTAAAATGGATGATATCCTTAAGTCTGATATTACTAATATTTTAACTAATGTTGATGCTACTGTTGTTGATATCGTAACCTTAGAAGACTTTAAAACCTATTTGTCAAATTCAGGAAAATACTCTGAAGAAGAATTAAAACAATTGCTTACTTTAATGGAAGCAATGGTCATCGCATCAAATTCGGCAAATGAAGATGAATTAATGGATGAAACACCATTAGTAATTACAGATTCAGAAGAAAAAAATATCTGGATGATTTTATTTGCTGCTTCTGCAGGAATAATTTTAGCACTTATCATTATTTATTTTAATCGTAGAAGGAATAAGGATAAACGGAAAAAGTAACTGATAATTAATACTTAAACTTGGTATTTTTAGATAATCTGAGTAAATTGTATTTTCAAATTAAATTACTTTGCTCGGATTATGAAAAAATTATTATGGATTGCGTTCATTTGTATTTTTACATTAGATGTATCATTCTCGCAAAATAACAATAACCTGAAAGAGACTTTTCAAGAAGCTGAATATTATATTTTATACGATGATTATGAAGAAGCTATTGTTTTATATCAAAAGCTTATTAGCAATGGAATGGTAAATGCCTACATCAATCACCGTATAGGAGAATGTTACCTTAATATTCCCGGACAAAAACACAAAGCGATTCCATATCTTGAAAAAGCCTGTGAAAATATTTCAGAAAAAATCAAAGAAGGATCATTTAAAGAAACAAATGCCCCAACAAGAACATTATTTTATTTAGGAGATGCTTATCAGATAAACAATGATCTCGATAAAGCTATCGAAACATACCAAAGATTTAAAGATTCTCTACATGTTAAAGATATATACAACCTTGATTATGTTAATCAACAAATTCTTTCGTGCGAGAATGCAAAGAATTTATTAAAAAACCCTGTAAGTATTAACAAATTGAATGTAGGAGAAACCATTAATAATAATTTCTCAAATGTTAATGCAGTAGTATCATCAAACGATCAATATATGGTGTTTATCTCAGAGTTAAAATTTTACGACGCTATTTTCTTTTCCGAAAAAATTGGAGAAAACTGGGGTACACCGATTAATATAACTCCTGATATAAAATCTGATGGAGATTACTTTCCTTGCTATCTATCGCCTGATGGCGACACTCTTTTGTTGTTCAGATACGATGGATATAGCGGAGATCTTTACTTAAGTAAATTTGATAACGGGAAATGGCAAGTTCCTAATAAGCTCAGCAAAAATATTAATTCCAAATCATTAGAAACACATGGATGCTTATCTGCTGATGGAAAAACGATCTATTTTGTTAGTGACAGAAAAGGTGGATATGGAGGATTAGATATTTATAAATCCACATTTAATGAAACTTTAAATGATTGGGGCGAAGCAGTTAATTTAGGACCTGAAATCAATACAGCTCTAAATGAGGAAACTCCTCAAATATCTGAAGATGGTAAAATATTATACTTTAGCTCTCAAGGTCATTATAACATGGGGGGCTTTGATATTTTTCATTCAAGTTTGATTGGAGAAAACGAATGGACAACACCTGTTAATATTGGGTATCCAATTAACACAACCGATGATGATGTTTTCTATTACCCTATTAAAAATGGAAAGTTTGCTTATTTCTCTGTTTACGATAAAGATGGATTTGGCCAAAACGATATATTCAAATATGATTTTGTTACTCCAGCAAAACCATCATCAACTAAGGTTAGCGGAACAGTATCTCTTCAAGATAATCAAACTGATTTTTTAAAAGACGATTTCTATGTATGTGTATTAGATTCATCTAAAGCCGAAATTATAAAAAAACTGCATTTAGAAGAAAATACAGGCAGATTTGAGACTGATGTATTACCTGGTACCTATTACTTTATTTTCAATAGTAAAGAATATAAAAAAAAAATTAAGGCAATTGTTATTCCCCAAAACTATTCACAAGATGAGCTCGTTTTTAATGTTGAGTTAGTACCTTTAGAAGTAACAAGTGGTGAATATATTGCCATAAAAAGCATCTTCTTTGGATTTGATGATTATACACTGACCAAAGAAGCTAAAACCGAATTAGAAAGATTGTATAATTTAATGATCAAATATCCATCATTACAAATTGAAATTATTGGACATACAGATTCCAGAGGATCACAAAAATACAATAAAGAACTTTCTATCAAAAGAACCCAATCTGTAATTAGCTATTTAAGTGATAAGGGGATCAATAAAAGCAGGTTCGCAGCAAAAGGTAAAGGCATGGAACAACCTATAGCAATTAATAAAAATGCTGATGGGTCAGATAATCCCGAAGGTAGAAAATTCAATCGTAGGGTTGAAATGAAAGTTCTAAAATCTGATGATAAAATTGTTATTAGTAGCGATTATAACATACCAGAACATCTTAAACTTAGAGAACTAAACTATTATATTTTTCTTACCAGGAAAAACAAAGAGCTTCCAGAAGACTACTTTGATTCTTACAAAGAATTAAAAGATTATAAGATTACAAAACATAAAAATACAGAGTATATTTACACCGTAGGTAATTGTAAAAATAAATCAGAATTAATCGTCTTATTTAATACAGTGCTTGACTTGGGATTTGATGATGCTGAAATTATTTCTAATTACGATTTAAAAGAATTACTGCAATAAAAAAACAACCTCACATAAAAGAAATAGAATTGCAAATATTAACAGGCAAAAAGATTAGATTAAGAGCTATTGAACCTAAAGATATAGATCTTATATACACATGGGAAAACGATAGCACCATCTGGCAATTAAGCAATACATTAGCGCCTTTTTCGCGTTATGTAATAAAAAATTTTATCGAAAATTCACATCAGGACATATATCAACTGAAGCAATTAAGGTTAATGATCGATACCTTAGAAGAAGAACCTAAGACCATAGGTTCAATTGACCTTTTCGACTTTGAACCTCTTCACAAAAGAGCAGGTGTTGGAATATTAATTGCAGATAATGACGACCGAAAAAAAGGTTATGCTTCTGATGCATTAGAAGTATTAATAAAATATAGTTTCCACACCTTACAATTTCATCAGCTATACTGCAATATTACAGAAGATAACATCGACAGTTTAAACCTATTTCAAAGTAAAGGCTTTAAATTAATTGGAACTAAAAGAGAATGGCTTATTTTTCCAAAAGGGAAAAAAGATGAATTTATGTTCCAACTCATCAATAAAGAGAATTAGTCATAGTTATTTTTATTACTTGTATTATTCAATGGAATGATTTTTGCTTAGTTTAAGATTATTCTTTTATTAATAAATTTTATTAGAATAATTTTATACTATTGAAATAATCGATTAAGATTACTTCTTAGTAATTTACTTTACTTCCTTAAGTTATCTCAATTCTTAAGATAGGTTTTTTTGCCTGCGCCTGGCGTATAGTGTTGATTTTCTGGTTTTTACGGCATGATATTTGTTGTTTTTTAAAAGAATATTAACCTATAAAAAAACAACTATTATGAGAAAAATTACCTTATTTTCAATTTTGTTAGTTACTACATTAACAGTTTTTGGACAAACACACCAAACCCCTTACCAAATTGTATATACTCAATGGTCAGATTCTGCAATCTTTAAACAAAGCCCAGAACCTTTCGTTAGTGGAATTGGTGAATATAGTGATACCTTATCTCATATTTATAATGAAATGACCTTTTATGAATATAATGGTGAATATTATTGTATAAACAGTTGGGCCGATTATTATTATTGGTTTACAAAAAAGTACAGCTACTATTTCGAAAATCCTTTACTATATGATTACTATTACTGGTCAAGAAATAATTTGGAAATGGCTAAATATATTGCAAGTTATAATTATAAAGGAAGATTTTATCCTTCATTCATAAAACTTGACTTTAAAGACAAAGTGAACTCAATATATAAGATAAATAACCACAAATATATCGCTAGCAACCAAAGTCAAATTCAAAAATTTAAAAAACAAGCGAGTAAGCCAAAAAAAGTTACTTCTTACACAAAATATGATAAAGAAAATAAAACATATTATAGCTTTAATAAAACACCAAGCAATATTTCCCATAATACTCATGCAAGAACATCAAAAGTTAGCAGTAGCACTTCCCTCAAAAGAAGTTCTTCCATAAAGTCTAAAAAAACCTCAACAAGTTCTGGTTCTATTAAAACATCACCGAAGTCGAATAAAGGGAGTATAACAAAAAAATAATATCACACATATATACTAAATAGAATGAGGAACATAAGATATGTTCCTCATTCTATTTATAAAAGTATTCAGGGACTTCTTTTAAAAAGATATATTTATGATTCTCTAAATCCATTTTACAGATGTAGTGTTCCATACCATTAGATACAATAAGATATTCAACATGTAATTTCATGTTATATCGTGCTATCTGATTAAAAACTTTTTGATCAATTTTAACCTCGGGAGCTTTAAATTCAAGAATCATTATTGGATGACCATATCTATCATACACAACAGCATCACTCCTCTTCGATAAATTATTAACCTTAAACTCCTTCTCTATATGAATTAAAGTGGCAGGATATTTTTTTTCTTCAACCAAATATCTTAGAAAATTTTGCCGAACCCACTCTTCTGGAGTTAATATCACAAATTTCTTTCGAATAAAATCAAAAATGTATTTTCTTTGTTCTATTAATTTTATATTGAATGAATAAGTTGGTAAATTTAAGCTCTTCATATCACTTATTTATGGTATAAAAATAACAAAGAAAAGAAACAAAATACCATCCTATGAAAACAAAAGATGAAATTGTAAAAGATTGGCTACCCCGATATACCGGATGTCCTTTAAATGAGTTTGGAGAATACATTCTTTTAACTAACTTTTCGCATTACCTTGAACTATTTGCCGAATGGCATAATGTAGAAATCAAGGATCCAAATGCCAATATGCAATGTGCAACTGCCGATGGTATTACCATGATTAATTTTGGTATGGGAAGTGCAAATGCCGCAACAATCATGGATTTACTTAGTGCAATTAACCCTAAAGCAGCATTATTTTTAGGTAAATGCGGTGGCTTAAAGAAAAAAAATGAATTAGGAGATTTAATTATACCTATTGCAGCCATTCGAAGTGAAGGAACATCGAATGATTATATGCCTCCTGAGATTCCTGCTTTACCTGCTTTTAAATTACAAATGGCTGTATCATCTGCAATTCGTAAAGAACAAAGAGACTACTATACTGGAACAGTATTAACAACGAACAAACGAGTGTGGGAATACGACCAACGATTTAAAAAATATTTAAGAAAAACCCGCTCAATGGCAATTGATATGGAAACAGCTACTATATTTGTAGTGGGTTTCGATAATGAAATTCCAACGGGAGCTCTTTTACTGGTTACTGACCAGCCTATGATCTCAACAGGTGTTAAAACCTCAAAAAGTGATAAATCAGTAACGGAAAAATTTGTAGATGATCATGTGAGAATAGGAATTGAAGCTCTAAAAGAAATTAGAGAAAATAAAGAATCAGTTAAACACTTAAGATTTTAACATAAACTATGAGCTTTGAGCAAATAATTTCGGACTTAAAAAATAAGATTTATAAACCTATCTACTTTTTATCGGGCGATGAACCTTATTTTATCGATCTTATTACGAAGTATATTAGTGATCATGTTTTAACTGATGCCGAAAAATCTTTTAACCAAACTGTACTTTATGGAAAAGATACGGAAATTCATACAGTAATAAATACTGCTAAAAGATTTCCGATGATGGCCAACCATCAAGTGGTTATTGTTAAAGAAGCTCAAAATATTAAAAATATTGACGACCTTATTCATTATGCTGAAAATCCATTAAACTCAACTTTATTGGTTATCAACTACAAATATAAATCACTTGATAAACGTAAAAAGTTATATAAGGCAATTAATGAAAAAGGAGTTTTATTTGACTCGAAGAAACTATATGATAATGAAGTGCCAGGATGGATTAATGCTTATTTAAAAAACAGAAACAGAAGTATTGATCCTGGAGCTGGAATGCTACTAACAGAATACTTGGGAAATGATTTAAGTAAAATAGCTAATGAACTCGAAAAATTAATCATTACTCTACCCGAAGGCGAGTTTAATATTACCAATACCCATATTGAAAAAAACATTGGAATAAGTAAAGATTATAATGTTTTTGAATTAAATAAGGCCCTGACTCAAAAGAATGTTTTAAAAGCAAATCGCATTGTTAACTATTTTAGTCATAATCAGAAAGACAATCCTTTTACCATGACTATTGCTATGCTGTATAGTTTCTTTAGTAAAACCCTAACTTATCATTTCATTAAAAATAAAAGCGACCGACGCAGTGTTGCAGCAACTCTAAAAGTAAATCCATTTTTTGTTGGCGATTACGAAAAGGCAGCTAAAGCTTATAATCCAAAGAAAACTGTTGAAGTAATAAGTTTACTTCGCGAATATGACTTAAAATCGAAAGGTTATAATAATGTGAGCACATCGCATGGAGAGTTATTAAAAGAACTTGTCTATAAAATTCTTCATTAAAACTTACAACATGACTATTTTACTAATAGTAATAACCTCTGTGATTTCAATAATATCCTTTAACCGAAGAGATATTTTTGATAAGTTACAATTAAATCCTTATGCGGTTTACCATAAAAAAGAATGGTATAGAATAATATCTCACGGTTTTGTGCATGCCGACTGGGTGCATTTATTTGTTAATATGTTTGTTCTGTTCTCATTTGGTAAGGCAGTTGAAAGTATATTCGCCCAATTAGCTGCAAGTGAAATTATAAAATCTCCAACTTTATCATTTGTTCTGCTATATTTTGCAAGTATGATCTTTGCTACAGTAACTTCCATTGCGAAACAAAAAGATAATCATTGGTACAATTCTGTTGGAGCATCGGGAGCTGTTTCGGCTGTGGTATTTACAAGTATATTTTTTCAACCACTAGCTAATTTATATTTTTATGCCGTGATTCCTATTCCGGGGATTGTGTTCGGCGTTTTATATTTAGGATATTCGCATTATATGAGTAAAAAAGGGAAAGATAATATTAACCACGACGCACACTTTATTGGAGCTGTTTTTGGTTTCTTATTCCCGCTATTTCTTGATCCTAAGTTAATCCATATTTTTATTAATCAGCTTTTTAACTTTTAAAAATGAATAAGGCAGTTTTTTTTGATAGAGACGGAGTTATAAATCACGATCCGGGAGATTATACCTATTTACTTGATGAATTTAAGATTAATGATGGTATTCCTGAGAATTTAAAACGATTACAGGATAATGGATACTTACTAATCCTTATTACAAATCAAGGTGGAATATCAAAAAAAATATACACACACCAACATGTTGAAGCAATACATAAATTCTTGATGGATGAATTAAATAAGTTCGATGTTCAGTTAACAGAGATTTACTATTGCCCACATCATAGTATTAACGAGCAATGTATTTGCAGAAAACCTAATTCATTGATGATAGAAAAAGCTCTGGCAAGATTCGATATTGATCCTGCTAAATCTTTTATGATTGGTGATAAAATGAGAGATGTAGAATGTGCCGAAAATGCAGGAGTAAAAGGAATAAAAGTTAATCTTAATGAAAAGATTGACAAATATATTGATCAAATTATAAATAACCAAGACCAAATAACCAAGACCAAATGACAAAGACTAGGTTGATATTATTTGTAATTTGGTTTTTGAACAATGAATTTTGATTTTAAAAATGGCAGTAAACTCATTCATATTATTTAATGGCCAGTATCATTATAAAGATGAATTTGGTTTAAGCTTCAAAAATAGGGCTTTCTGTTATGGCGATGCTCTTTTTGAAACCATGCATGCCAACGGAACAGAGGTGCAGTTTTTCAATGATCATTTAATCCGATTACAATATGGAATGAAAGTTTTAAAGATGGAAATTCCAACCATCATTGAAACAGGATTGATTGAAAAAGAAATCATAAAGCTATTACATAAAAACAAACTATACCAAGGAGTTAGAATTCGATTAAGTGTCTTCAGAAATGAAGGAGGTAAATATACTCCACAAGATAACAATGTCTCTTACCTTGTTGAAACAGAATATATCGAGAATGATCATTACGAATTAAATCAGAAAGGATTTATTATCGATATTTTTAATGATATTAAAAAAACTGTAAACCTATTCTCTAACTTAAAATCCTCCAACTCGCTTCTTTTTGTTATGGCAGGGCAATATGCAAAAGAAAATAAATTGGACGATTGTATTATATTAAATGAAAAGGGAAATATTGTTGAAGGTATTAGCTCTAATATTTTTATAATTAAAGGCAATAAAGTATCAACTCCTCCATTAAACGATGGACCTGTTGCCGGAATTATGAGAAAGCAAATACTTAAAATCGCAAATTCAAACGGATTAAAAATAAACTTTGAGGATTCGATTAACGAAGATCAATTATTAAATGCTGATGAAGTATTTCTTACAAATGCAATATCTGGTTTAAGATGGGTATTAGCTTATAAAGATCGCAGATATTTTAATCATATTTCCAGACAATTTATTGATAAGCTAAATATGCTGGCATTTAATTAATTCATGGTTGGATTTTCGGGAAAGTTGGCCCAAACTTTATATTTTTTACCTAATTCGTTCAAGGTCTTCTTCCAAATATCTTCATCAGCAAGCATAATCTTTGATGATTCAACTCGTGTAACAAGCCAGGCATTATCTTCAATCTCATTTTCTAATTGATTTGGACTCCAACCCGAATATCCAAGAAAGAATCTTACTTGCGACGGTTCCACAATACCTTCCTCAATTAACTCCTTTAAACTATCAAAATCACCACCCCAATAAATGTTATCTAATACATGCACCGAATTAGGAACTAATTCACCCAGTGTATGTAAAAAATGAATGGTATCTTTTGCTACAGGACCACCAATATAAACTTTAGCATGAAAATTCGGGAAATCTGAAAGAATCTCATTAATAGGTAAATCAACAGCTTTGTTTAAAACAAATCCTACAGCACCTTTATCAGAGTGCTCAGTGATAAACACTACAGATCTCTTAAAATAATTGTCAGATAGTAGAGGTTCTGAAATTAACACTCGACCTTGCTTAGGTGCCAGATTCTCATGTTTAATGTTCAGAAAATCAAAATCGAGATACATTCCCATAATTCAAATATTACTATTACAAATTAATGATTTTTAATCAAAAATCAAAATACTTATTTTGATCAATTATCTAATAAAACATAAGATGATCTTAAACCAATTAGAACACACAGTGTCAAAAAAAACATAAAAAGTTTCTTTTTTTTCTCTATTTTAGAGATGTAATATTTTATAAAATAGTTGCTAATGATTCCTTTTTTAAGAAAATTTTTCACAAGTCTTCTTCTTTTTCTTTTTGTTAATCAGATTATAGCTAATGACATTACCGATTTACCAGAGTTCAATGAAGGAGAAGTTCAGGTACAATTAACCAACATTATTGTTAAAGGAATTGAAGCAGATATAACTGTTTCATTTAAAAATCAAGAATTTATTCGAAATTTTGAAGGCTACCCGGTAACCATAATAGTAAACAATAAACCTGTTGTTACAAGAGTTGTAAAAGGCAATGCCAATTTTAAATATCAATTTAAAGAAGATCAAAACTTTGAAATTAAAGTATCTAATTATACTTATACTAAAAAAATAACACCTATCCCACTTTGGTTTTCAATAATACCTCCACTTATTGCTATTTTATTTGCATTAATTTTTAAAGAAGTATTCACCGCATTATTTATTGGGATTTTAGTAGGAACTGCAACCATATTCTGGTACCAGGACACTTCTCTTATTCCTGCCATTTTTAAAGGTCTGTTTGCCATTATAGATAGCTATATTCTCGATTCGCTTACAGAACCTGGCCATATGTCAATTATTGTATTCTCAATGCTTATTGGAGCAATGGTTAATATCATTACACGAAATGGTGGAATGAAAGGTATTGTAAATATCTTATCGAAATATGCTAACAATCCTCGATCGGGTCAATTTATTACCTGGCTTCTAGGAATTGCTATTTTCTTCGATGATTATGCAAACACCTTGGTTGTTGGTAATACTATGAGACCTGTGACAGATAAATTAAAAATATCGCGCGAAAAATTAGCTTACATAGTAGATTCAACAGCAGCTCCTATAACAGCTATTGCATTTGTTACAACATGGATAGGAGCCGAACTTAGTTACATTCAGGATGGGATTAATACCATAGGAATTAATGAAAGTGCATATGGGATTTTTATAAGCTCCTTGAAATATGCCTTTTATCCAATTTTTGCATTACTATTTATTTTAATCCTTATACGTAAACAAGTTGATTTTGGTCCAATGTATCATGCAGAGAAAAAAGCTCGATTAATTCAAAATATTGACATTAATGATGACAAGAATACATTTTCAAATAAACTAAATGAATTGGAAGTTCCAGAGCACATTAAACCTAAATGGTATAATGCGGCCATCCCTGTTTTTGTGATTATTTTTGGAACTTTTGCAGGTTTACTTTATACAGGATGGGATTCATCGGTCTGGAGTAGTTCTGATCTGGCTTTTGGAACAAAATTATCAACTGTTATTGGTAATAGTGATTCCTACAAAGCATTATTATGGTCTTCTATTTCAGGAGTACTTATTGCAATCCTATTAACTTTAGTTCAAAAGATATTAAGCTTAAAAGATACTATTGACAGTTTAATCAATGGATTTAGAACCATGCTAACAGCAATCATCATTTTAGTATTAGCCTGGTCTATCGCCCTAGTAACCAAACACCTACACACTGCTGATTTTATATCACAAAGTCTTGTTAGCATAAATATAGCACCGCAGTTTATTCCTGCTTTTACATTCATACTTGGAGCATTGGTAGCATTTTCAACCGGATCATCGTGGGGTACCATGGCTATATTGTATCCTTTAATTTTACCTGCATCGTGGCTTATTGCCCAAAATTCAGGTTTAGATTATGAAGGATCCTTAGCTATCTTTTACAATGTTGTTTCAGCTGTATTAGCAGGCTCAGTGCTAGGAGATCATTGTTCTCCAATATCAGACACCACAATCTTAAGTTCATTAGCTAGTTCGTGTAATCATATTGAACACGTAAGAACACAGTTACCTTATGCTTTAACAGTAGGTGGTGTATCAATAGTTGTAGGAACAATCCCCTCTGCTTTTGGAATATCATCGTGGATACTATTCCCTCTAGGCTTATTGGTTATGTTTTTAATAGTGAAATTTATTGCCAAACCATATTAAAATTAGCTGTTGGCTTTTAGAAAAGAATATACATCTTTATAAACCTGATCAAAGTAATTATCGAGTTCAATATTTAATCCTTTAGCTCCTGCTACAACTTGCTTAGCCCAATCTAAATAGGCAAGCTTACGTTTAGTATCCCAATTTTCGGGCGGTTCATTCTTAATATCGAGCATATTACAAATTTTATCTGCTATTTTTAGTTTTTTTGCACGGAGAGATAAATTTGGAGTATGGATAACCTGGTTTCTTTTTCTCTCTTCAACAGGTAAAGATTTGTTATCCGAAACCTCTAACACTATTAACAAGACATTCTCTCCAAATCGAATTAAAATCTCTTTCGATAAGCTTTCAATTTCTTCCTGTCCTTTTGCAGTATCTTCTATTACATCATGTAACAAAGCGGATATAATCAGATCTGCATCCTCTTCTCCAAAATCACTTAATAATTGAGCAACAGCTTTAGGATGATTTATATATGGTGTTTTATTTATCCCTTTTCTTGTTTGTCCTTTATGACGTAAAGTAGCAAACTCAAGAGCCAAATTTATTTTAGGATCTATATACATATTCTATAAATATAGTAAAATGCCGATTTATTATTTAACATTTAATTCTGAATATAGTTTATAGATCACTATTCTCTTTCAATAATTCATTTGCTCTTTCAATCGCCAGTTTAATATGATTTTTAATGTTTTCTTTCCCCAATAAAGTAACAATACCATTCTTTTCAAGCACATCTAATACATCTTTTTGTATCCCCGAAATAATAATCTTAATATTCTTATGCTGAAAATCTCTGATAATTTCTTTTAAATGATGTAATCCTGTAGCATCAACTGTTGGCACATGACGCATACGTATAATTAAGATTTTTGGCTTTCGTTGTGATAACCTTAAAGCATCTCTAAATTTATATGCAGCACCAAAGAACAAAGGACCATTAACTTCAAAAATCTCTGTATTTTTTGGTACTAAATAATTTCCTGTTGCTTCAGGATCTTCAATATCTCTAACATCATTAATCTGATCTGTAATTGCATTAATACAACTTATAGAAGCCATCTTTTGCATAAATAGAAATGCTGCAAGCACCATCCCTATCTCCAAAGCAACCGTTAAATCAACTAAAACAGTTAAACCAAAAGTAATAAATAAAATTAAGGCATCACTCTTAGGTCCGCGAGTTAATGAAATAAAAGCTTTATATTCACTCATATTATAAGCAACTACCATAAGAATACCTGCCAAACTAGCCATAGGAATTAATTTTGCCCATTTCCCTACAAACAACATAATTACCAACAGAGTAATTGCATGTACAATCCCCGCAACAGGCGTTCTCCCTCCGTTCTTAATGTTTGTTGCAGTCCGTGCAATAGCCCCTGTAGCAGGTATACCTCCAAATATTGAAGAAAATATATTTGCCACACCTTGAGCAATAAGTTCCATATTGGAACGATGACGACCTCCAATCATACCATCAGCCACAACCGCAGAAAGCAAAGATTCAATAGAGCCCAACAATGCAATGGCAAATGCCGGTTCAATAAGTTCTTTTATTAAAGTAAAATTAATCGAAGGCAATTCAGGTCTCGGTAAAGTAGAAGGTATTTCTCCAAATTTACTATAAATTGTTTCGACCGGAAGATTAAATATACTCACTGCCAATGTTGTTAAAACAATCGCAACAAGTGATCCAGGGATTTTTTTAACAAATTTCGGCAAATATACCGAAATCAGAATAGTAGATATGGTTATAATTATTGCATACCAATTTACTGTATGAATATTATTAAAATAAGCTCCCCACTTTCCTATAAAATCGGATGGAACAGAATCCATTTGAAGACCTAAAAAGTCTTTGATTTGTGTTGAAAAAATTATTAATGCAATACCACTTGTAAATCCAACTACAACCGATTGGGGAATAAATTTTATAACCGAACCTAATTTTGTTAATCCTAAGAATATAATAATAAATCCAGCCATAAAAGTGGCAATGGTTAAGCCAGAAACTCCATGCTGCTGAACTATTCCAAATACAATAACAATAAATGCTCCGGTAGGACCTCCTATCTGAACTCTACTGCCTCCTAAAAAAGATATTACAAAGCCTGCAATTATTGCAGTTACTAATCCTTTCTCGGGCGAAACACCTGAAGCAATAGCAAATGCAATTGCTAATGGTAAAGCAACAACGCCTACAATTAATCCAGCAGTAAGATCTTTGATGAACTGATCTTTAGAATAACCACCCTTAAGGACAGAAAATAATTTTGGTCCGTACATATAAATTTATAAAATGATTTGTGAAGTAAAATTTTGCAAATGTATATATTACAACAATAAGTTTTAAAATTTACTACATGTTGTTTAACAAAATAATGCTAAACTTTTTCACATTGCTTATTGTTATTATAAATAAAAAGATATGTTAAAAAATCTATTATTTATTGTATTCATATTTTCATTTTATCAAGCAAATTCACAAACAGATGCTATGCAATTTAATAAACTCACATTAGAAGAAGAACGTGTTATTATACATAAAGGAACAGAAATGCCATGGACAGGAAAACTTTTAAATAATAAGGAAGATGGAGTATATACTTGTAAACGATGTAATGCTGTTCTTTATAAATCGGAATATAAATTTGATTCGCATTGTGGTTGGCCAAGCTTCGATGATGAAGTTGATGGAGCTGTAAAACGTATTCTTGATAAAGATGGAAAAAGAACAGAAATTGTTTGTGCAAACTGCGGTGCACATTTAGGTCATGTTTTCATTGGTGAAGGATTTACTCCTAAAAATACCAGACATTGTGTAAATTCAATTTCCCTTGAGTTTGTTCCTGAAAAGAAAAAGTAAATTACTGTATTAAACCTGTTTCAATATTATTTGCTTCAGCAAATTGCATTAGATTTTCTTTCAATTGATTTAATTGAAACTCTACATCGGCCAGTCCACTGAACGAAATAATATTCATGGATATGGTTTTTGTATTATCAGTTATTTTAACTCTTTCTGAATCGCTCGTTGGGCTTCCAAACTTACCAATTGCATCTTCAAAAACCGGAAGATTTTCAATATTTAATAATCCACGACCAATGCCATAATATTCATCTTCCTTAGTTCCAATAGTAAATGCAATTGGAGGATTAAGTTTCGAAATATCAAATGCGCAAATTGAATAATAAGACTTGATTGATATTAGGTTATTGATATCAACAATATTATTGATTTTATAGATTCCTTTCTCTTTAACTATTCTTCGTAATAAAGCTTCGGAAGATAAACGATATCGAGCTGGATCTTTTCCTAGAGTTTTATATGCTTTACGAGAATCGGCTATAACTTGTAATTTGGCAATATCTTCAACAACATGGTTTTCTGCAAAATCATTACATGCATCATCCAACTTTTGAGTTAACTCCTGATCTGATTCTTTAACAACAATATCGGCCTGTAATGAACCAATTGCTATTTTATTCCACTTCTTTTTTAACTCATCAGAAATTTTAATATCGAACATAATTAGAATTTTACTTAAAGCAGCATAAATCTAGAAAAAGTTTAGTTCTTTTGCTAATAGAATAGCAATGTAAACAAAAAGCCCTGCTTGTCATTCCCTTGAACTTTTCTCACGAGAGAATCGAGTAAAAAGGGAATCTATTTTTAATACGCAATACCTTTAATCATAGGATCCCCAACCAAGTTGGGGATGACATTTTTGACTTTTTGTTTTTATATCTTCATTAAAAATGATAGTTAAACAAGAAAACAGTATAAAGTATTTACAATTTGAGAATTTATCAAATCATCAGAATATTATTCACTTTTCTACAACACGAATTGGAGGACAAAGTGTAGGAAAATTAGAATCATTGAATCTGGGATATACCGTCAATGATAATCCAATCATTGTAAGTTCACATCTTGAAAAGTTAGCTAATACTTTTGGCTTTGAACAAACGCAAATGGTTTCTCCAAAACAAACACATAGCAGGAATATTGGGATTGTGAAATCAACAAATGATATTTTTAATAATACCGACGCATTGATTACAAATATTCCTAATATTTGCATTTTTATTCGTACTGCTGATTGTGTCCCAATTTTACTATTTGACCCTATACAAAAAGCTGCTGCGGCAATTCATTCAGGTTGGAAAAGTACCATACAAGAAATTTCAAAATACACAATCGATTTAATGAATAAGGAGTATGACACTAATCCAGCCGATATCATTGCCGGTATTGGTCCTTCAATTGGCCCTGCGGTTTATGAAGTAGGCCATGAAGTAATAGAAAAATTCGAGACAAAGTTTGGGAAAGATCATATCCTAACTCCTATTAAGAACTCCGATAAGGGATTATTAAATCTTTGGGAAGTAAATAAACAAATCTTGTTGGATTCAGGTATACCTAAAAAAAATATAGAGGTAGCTGAAATATGTACATATTCAAATCCTAAACTATTCTACTCGGCAAGAAGAGATGGAGTTAAAACGGGAAGGTTAGCAAGTGGTATCATGTTAAAACAAGAAAAATGAAAACATTCTGGTTAATACTGGTAACCATAGTTTGGGGATCAACCTTTTTAATTGTTAAAGACACTATTGGAACAGTTAACGAATATTTAATTGTTTTTATTCGATCGGCATTAGCTTTTACAGTTATGTTCATTTTTCAATTATTTAAAGATTGGAGAAAACTATTCGACAAGAAAGGTTTTATTTATGGTTCTGTAATGGGAATTTTAATGGCCATAACTTATGGTGCCCAAACCATTGGTTTAAAATATACTAGTACAGGTCACAGTGCTTTTATAACTTCATCGGCTGTAATTCTGGTTCCCTTTATTCTGTTTTTCCTGTACAAAGAGAAACTTGTAAAAATTGATATGATTGCTGTTTTAATAGTTTTTGTTGGCTTATTTCTGTTAACCTACGATTTTGAAACCAGCATGAATATTGGCGATATTATTACCATAATAACAGCGTTATCCTACGCTTTTCATGTGGTTTTTGCAGGAAGATTTGTTAAGAAAGCCGATACCATGACACTAGTAACATATCAGTTCTTTGCTGCTGCAGTGGTTGGTTTAGTTGCTTTTTTATTTACAAATAACGAAACTGTTGTTATAAGCACAAAAGCATGGAGTTCATTAATTTATTTAGGTTTAATAGGAACTTTATTTTGTTATTTCGTTACTGTTTGGGTTCAAAAATATGTTTCTTCATTAAAAGTTGCTATTATATTTTCGCTTGAACCAGTTTTTGCTGCAATCTTTGGATATTTTATTATTCATGAGATCTTAAATCCTAAAGAACTAACAGGAGCAACATTCATACTTGCCGGAGTTATAGTCCATAGCATCATGAAAAATAAATCCGGCAAATGAGAATCTAAATTAATATTACAATTTATTACTCATATCGAAGAGCGTTAACGGGATTCTCTTTTGACACTTTAGTGATATGTGAATAAACCGTAATTAAAGTAACTGTAAAGAGAATAATAAAAGCTAAAAATAAATACCAAAGCTGAAAATTAATTCTATATGCAAACTGCTGTAGCCATTTTGTTGTTGCCCACCATGCTATCGGCGATCCAATTAATATTGAAATTGCAATCCATCTCAAATATTGATATATCAAGAGTTTAAACACTATCGCTCGCGACGCACCCAAAGTTTTTCTTATACCAATTTCTTTGGTTCTTCTTCTGGTAAGTAGTAAAACTATTCCGAATAATCCAATACTGGCAATAAATATAGATAAGATGGAAAATATTGTAAATATCTTTTTTAAAAGAACTTCTTGTTTGTACAATGAATCAAAATATTGATCTACAAAGTAATACTCAAAAGGCCTGTTGTCGACAAAACTATCCCATTTTTTCTGAATACCTTTTACTGCTCCGGTTATATTATCAGATTTTAATTTCACAGAAATATATCTACTTCTCCACATTGGAGCTACAGTAATAAAACAAGGTTTTATACTTTCGTGTAATGATTCAAAATTAAAATCCTCAACTACACCAATAATAGGCAAACTACCAAACCTCGATCCTCCTGAACTAAAATATGCTTCGCTTAAAGGATCTTCTAATCCAAATTCCTTAACAGCCGCCTGATTTACAATTATAGCCATAGAATCAGTTCTTCGGGCAGGGTCAAAATTACGACCTTCCGTTATTTTAATATCATAACAATCAATAAAATCATAATCGACTGGAAAAATTAATGGAGAAACAATATTTTCTTCGGTATCACCATCGCGATAAACAAAACTCGAAAAGTACCCCTGCCCAGGAGTTGCAGTACTCAATGAAACTTTATTAACATACGATTCTTTTAAAAGTTCTGCTTTTAGCGTGTTAATTGATGCTCCAAGCACATCGGCATTTTTTACTACCAATATTTGTTCTTTATCGAATCCTAATTTCTGATTACGCATGTGATTTAATTGTTGAAACACTACAACCGTTGCAACAATCAGTATAAAGGATATAATATATTGAAAGATAATTAAAGAACTTTTAAAACTATTATGCTTATTGGCATGTTTGCTTTCCTTTTTCAATACTACTACAGGATTAGAAGATGAAAGAACAAAAGCCGGGTACAAGCCCGATACAAATCCTAATACTAGAATCAGGACAATAAGTGATGGTAATACTATTGCATTATCGAAATAGTTCAACGAAAAATTTCTCCCAAATAAGGAATTTATATATGGCAAAGTAATCTCAATTAATATTATTCCCAATAGAGTCGATATCATGGTAATAAATATTGACTCTCCTAAAAACTGCCTGATAATTTCCTTTTTCGAAGCTCCTGAAATTTTTCTTATCCCAATTTCTTTCCCACGTTCAATACCTTTTGCTGTTGAAAGGTTTATATAATTTGCCAAAGCAAGAGTTAAAATTAACAAGGCAACAATTAAGAAGACATAAATATTACTCATGTTTGTTCTCTTAGCTTTATCTTCTTCCATTCCCGATTTCAAATGGATATCTTTTAAAGCTTGCAAAGAATAATTATAGTTACTACCGCCACTAATAAATTCATCAAAACTCATATTCATAACTCTCTGAATAAAAGCTCCCATATGCATTTTTACTAAACTGGGGATTTTAGATTCTAATTCAGTCTTAGAATCCTTATCGCGCAGTAAAAGATAAGTCTGGAACGGGTTATTATACCATCCCGTTGCATGACTTCTTGGTAAGGTATTAAGTGATGCAATATAATCAATATCTAAGTGATAATTTTCGGGAATATTTTCGCAAATACCTATCACTTCAAAATCCATTTCACCTTTCAGTGATATGTTTTTCCCAATAGCTGGCTCGTCACTAAATAATTTACGCGCAGTGTTTTCTGTTAAAACAACAGTATTAGGTTGTGTGAGCAATTTCTCATTCCGACCAGAGATTATCGATATTGAAAACATCTCAAAAAAAGTAGAATCAGCAAAATAAAAGTTTTTCTCTTTAAATGATTTTTCATTTAAGACTACAATCGATTCATCATTATTATACAAGCGAACTCCATTTTCTACCTCCGGGAATTCTTTTATAAAAGAAGCACATAAAGGTGCTGGCGATGCAGGAACTTTTCTCGCAACATCTTTCAAAGTAGTTTCCCAACAAACCCTGTAAATACGCTCGTAGTTCTTTATCCCTTTATCAAACGATAACTCGAAATGAATATAAAGAAAGATGATTACTACAGTAGCAATACCGATTGAAAAACCTAAAGTATTAATTACAAAAAAAAGTTTATTCTTTTTTATTTGTCGTAATGACGATATTAAATAATTTCTGAACATTGGAATATTTTTTAAGTACCAAGAATTAAACTATACCATTGAATTGTATATAGCAATATAAATTCGGAAGTAAACAGCCACCTAAAAATCTATGAATTATTTAAAAAAATTATTTTAGAACTTAATCCTGTTTATTTTCTTTTCTGGATATAATGGTAAGAATGATGATCTCTATTCTTGCAATTGCGAAAACAAAAATTGCAAAAATAGGTCCTACTAAAGCCATTTTTAAACCTCCGGCAACCATTTTTGGAGTAAGCTGCCCTGCTGCTTCAATGGTATCGAATGCTCTGATCAACCCAATTGTGCGACCTAGAAATCCCCAAGCCAAGGCAAACCATGCAATTGAAGATATAAGTTTAATGTTTTTTTCTCTATCGCCTTTTGCAATTAATTCTTTTACAAAAAGTGTTACAATAACTATTAGTGCAATAAAAATTATCACAGTAATTCCTATTCCACCATCTACAAATTTGTCAAGAATGTTTTTCATAACTGTTTGTTTAAAATTAATACTAATCCAAATGTAATAAGGTAATCAGTATCATTTTTTTTATTGCGATAGAACAAAGATTTTGTTTTGCTTTTAACAAATTTAAAGCTGTGAATTGACAATTCCACTATTTTTATGTTAAAAGATGACCTAATCATGTAATTGGTCTATAAAAAAATGCTTGTTCAAAGATTTTACGTATTATTGCTATAATGAAAAACTCAAAACTAAAAATTATTAAAACTATTCTTATTCATTTACTGTTCTGGATTGCAGTATGGTTTTTCTATTTTTACTTCTTTAGTTTTAACTCAAACGACAAAGATTATATTATTTGGTTTTCGAGCACAATATTACCTGTAACTATATTGCTCACTTACTTTATGGTATATTACCTGGTTCCTAAATTCTTATTAGCTAAAAAATATTGGAAATTTGCTCTTTATAGCTTTTATACCATAATAATATCATCGAATATTATTGTGCCATTAATTTTTGGAAGTTTTATCTTCAAATCCGATTACAATATTAAACACATGCCATTAATGAGCAAGAATATTGTATTCGTTTTAGTTATGGTGTATTTAATTGCAGGTATAGTAAGTTTTATATATCTCCTGAATCAAAATTTTAAATCGCTCTCAAGAAATAAAGAATTGCAGAATAAAATACTGGAAACTCAGCTTCAGCTAAAAGAACAAGAGCTGCATTATTTAAAACAACAAATTCATCCTCATTTTTTATTCAACACATTAAATACTATTTACGGATTTGCTTTAAAACAATCGAAACAAACTCCAGAAATTATTCTTAAACTTTCTAATTTACTCGATTACATTTTATATCAGATCAATAAACCTAAAGTTCCACTGAAAGAAGAAGTTCTGCATATAAAAGAATATATTGAACTAGAAAAGATACGATTTCAAGATACCCTAAAAATCATCTTTAGTGCAAATGAGATTAATGAGAACATTGAAGTGGCGCCTATGCTTTTGATACCATTTATCGAAAATGCTTTCAAGCATGGCAACTTAATCGATGGATATTTAAGAATTGAGATTAATGTTCAGGTATTGAATAATAAAATGGAATTCAAAGTTCGCAATACTACTGTTGATCAGAAAGATCAAAAAGAAAACGGTGGTATTGGACTTGAAAACATTAAAAAGCGTTTAGACTTAAACTATAAAAACAATTATTCTCTTCAACACTACGAAAAAGATAATTGGTACTTGGTAAATCTTATTATCTTTAACATAAATAATCAATAAAATGCCTGATATTCAATGTCTTATTGTTGACGACGAACCTGTTGCACGCGAAATACTTGAAAGTCATTTATCAAGAATAGATTCTGTTCAAGTTGTAGGAAACTGCAAAAATGCATTGGAAGCATTTAATAAAATTAATTCTGTTCAGGTGGATTTAATTTTTCTAGATATTAATATGCCCGAAATTTCAGGTCTATCCTTTGCAAAATCTATTAACAAAAACATTAAAATTATTTTCACCACTGCTTATCGCGAATATGCGGTTGATGGATTTGATTTGCAAGCTGTAGATTATCTGCTTAAACCTATTTCGTTCGAACGATTATTACAAGCAATCAATAAATATCTGGATGAAAATCATCCTCTACAAATTCAGAATCAAGAAGAAATAGTTGCTGAAAGAAGTGATTTTATTTTTGTTCGATCAGATCGTAAAATGATTAAAATTAGCTTTTGTGATATAAACTTTATTGAAAGTTTAAGCGATTATATTAAAATTCATTTAAACGATAAAACCATTATAACTCGCGAAACCATTACCAATATTGAAGCTAAACTCCCTAAAAATGATTTTATTAGAGTACATCGTTCATATATAGTTTCTTTAAGTAGTATTGATTCATTTACCAATGAATATCTTGAGATTAGGAACAGCGAAATTCCGATTAGCAGAACTTATAAAAATGATGTTTTAAGAATATTAGAAGGAAATTAACAGACTACCTCCTTTTACTTTTTCGATTTTGGATCTTATCACCTCTTTTTTGTGGTTTTTTATACTTCTTAGCTGTTAGTCCTGCTTTACCACCAGAGTTTCTCCTTTTATTTTTTTCTTTCTTTTCATGAAAAGCAGGTCCACGCTCTTTCTTTTTTACATTACGATGTGGATTTTTAGTATCTCCAACAATAGGTCTTTCTTCAGGTAATAATTCCTTTGATTTCTGAACCTCCTCAGGAAAATCAATCACAGGAATATCCATCAACATTAAACGTTCAATTCTATTTTTTGCCGGTTCTTCCTTTTCTGTATAAAATAGTATTGTTTTTCCTTCTTCTTCTGCTCTACCTGTGCGACCAATCCGGTGCATGTAGTTTTCAGGATAAGTTGGCGTATCGAAGTTAATAACATGTGATATTTTTTCAATATCTAACCCACGAGCCATGACATCTGTTGAAATAAGCAATCGCTTCTCTCCATCTGCAAACTGGCGAACAGAGCGCTCCCTGTAATTTTGTGCTTTATTAGAATGAACCACACAGGCTTCCATCCCATATTGCTCTTCTAGCAGTTCATAAAGCTTATCCGCTTTCTTTTTACTATCAACAAAAACAAGAACTCGTGCAAACTCTTCTTTATCTTCTAACAAATAACTTAAGAGATTTGCCTTGGTATGGAAATTCTTAACCGGATAAGAACTTTGTGCAATATTTTCGAGCGGAGTACCACTAACCGCAATATTTACTCTTTGAGGTAAAATAAAAAAATCGTCAATAATAGCATCAATTTCTTCGGTCATGGTTGCCGAGAACATAATATTCTGGCGACGCTCTTTTAATAATAAAAAGATATCGGTTAATTGACGTCTGAAACCCAGGTCAAGCATTATATCTACTTCATCAATTACTAATTTCTTAATTCCATTTAATTGCAAAACACCTGTTACAGCTATATCATACAAACGCCCTGGAGTAGCTACTAAGATATCGACACCTTCTGCTACTGCTTGTTTTTGTGTATTAATATTAGTTCCTCCATAAACACCTAAAACTCGAACACTCATAGATTCTGTAAGTGTTTTTATATTATCTACAACCTGTAAAACAAGTTCTCGTGTTGGTACTAGTATCAAAACTCGAGGATGAAGCTGATCTGAATATTTTAGTTCATGAAGAATAGGTAATAAGTAAGCAAATGTTTTACCAGTACCTGTTTGCGCTATCCCCACCATATCTTTACCAGACATAATAACCGGGAATGATTTCTCTTGCACAAGAGTTAAGTTTTTAAATCCTAATTTAACAACTGCCTTGTTTAATTGCTTAGCTAATTTTAAATCCTCGAAAGTCATCATCAACAAAATATTTTTTTGCAAATGTAATACATATAACTGACATGATTTTGTGAGATTCTATTTTGAAGTAAAATGCCAATAGAATGTGAATTTAAATAGTTTAATAAACTGCAGTTAATTTATTTTACTTTTGTTAAACTTGCATCAATAATAATAGTCAAATACAAAACTCAAAAATCATTATAATGAAAAAACTAATATTATTCTTTTTATTGGGAATCACTGTACAGTTCTCAATAGCACAAAATTCTATTGAAATCAAAAACTGGAAACTTTCAGATACTCCGGAGATTAAAATGCCAGCTTTTGCTGACATTAAAAATATTGAAGGGAACACATTCGAAGTTTCTAATATACTGAGCTCAACTCAACTTGATGCATCAAATAAAAACATTGCCTGGAATACCATAAGTATTGGTGCAGACAGTATTGTATTTTTACAATCAACAGGGCATAATTTCTTTTTTCTTCAAGCTTATTTATCTGTTGACAGATGGACTAAAGGTGATTTAACCCTAACTCTAAATTCACTTTACGAATTGTATGTTGATGGAGAAAAACAAAAAACAAAATCAAATTCTGATTTAGAGAATACTAAAACTAGCTTAAAGCTTAGCAAAGGTAATCATGAAATTACCATAAAAGCTATTACTACTGATGAGCAAATAAAGCTTGCCGCTAATTTTGAATACGCTGATGATTTTAAAGATTGCAATGCAACTGCAAGTCTAAATCCTAAGAGATATTTTACGATTAACGATGTGTTAGAAGGAAATTATGTTTCTTCAGCTAAAATCTCACCTTCGGGAAAATATGTTTTAATTAATCACAAAGAAGTTGTTCATGGTAGCGGGAAAAGTGTTAGATATACTGAAATATACGATCTTGAAAAACAAAAAAACATTGCTGTTTTAAGAAATAAAGATATTTCAAATTTAAGCTGGTTACCAAAGACTGATCGTTTGACTTACACAACCGATTTTGAAGAATTGTCAGAGATTTTTGTTTATGATTTAGCAAATGGTCAGGAAAAGTCAATCGTAAAAGGTATTAAAGATTTATCAGGATTTAACTGGGCACCAAGCGAAGATTTTATCATTTACAGCAATTATATTGTTGCCGATGATCCCGGAATTTTGAAAAGAGTATACGAAAACGAAGACCGCCTCCCATATTTCAGAAATCGATCGTTTTTATTTAAGGTTGATATTAAAACAGGTATGATTATTCAGCTTACAGCTGGAAATTTATCATCGAGTCTTCAGGATATAAAATCTGACGGATCGAAAATTCTATTTTCTACTCAGCGTACAGATTATACCGAAGTGCCATTTACAAAACAAAACTTGTATGAAATGGATATGCAGACCTATGAGCTAACAACAGTTTGGGAAAATAAAATACAAGCAGGATACTGCCAGTACTCTCCTGATGGAAGTAAGCTTTTAGTTCAGGGGGCTCCTGAAAGTTTTGGTAAAATTGGAGTAAATGTTACCGATGATAAAATCCCAAATAACTACGATTCTCAACTTTATTTTTACGATTTAGTTACAAAACAAGTTGAGCCTATTACAAAAAAATTTGATCCTGCTATTAATGATGCCTATTGGGTTAAAGAAAATGAACTTTATGTTTCAACAACTGATAAAGATTATAGTAATCTTTACAAATATAATTTCAAAACAAAATCATTTAACAAAATCAACTTAATGGTTGAAGTATTAGATGATATTGATTTTTCAAAATCTAAAGCTGTCGCAATTTATACAGGTACAAGCATTTCTACACCTAAGAAACTTTATTCAATTGACTTAAAGAAAGGGGCAAGTAATTTATTGTCATTCCATGAAAAAGATCGATTTGGAAATATAAGATTTGGAAAAACAGAATCTTGGAACTTCGAGAATAAAAATAATACGACTGTTTATGGTAGAGTTTACTACCCTCCAAACTATGATGCAAGCAAAAAATATCCTTTAATTGTTAACTTCTATGGAGGAACATCTCCTATTGAAAGATCGTTTGGAGGACGATACCCAATTAACACCTGGGCTGCAGCAGGTTATATTGTATATGTATTACAACCAAGTGGATCAACAGGCTTTGGTCAGGATTTTTCGGCATTACATGTAAACGGTTGGGGATTCGATGCCATTGACGATATTATTGATGGAACTAAGAAATTCATCGAATCACATTCAATGATTGATAAAGAAAATGTAGGTTGTATAGGAGCATCGTATGGTGGATTTACAACAATGTTATTACAAACCAGAACTGATATTTTTAAAACAGCTATTTCACATGCAGGTATTAGCTCAATTTCAAGCTACTGGGGAGAAGGTTATTGGGGATATTCATACAATACAGTAGCTGCTGCCAATAGTTATCCTTGGAATAGAAAAGATATTTTTGTTGAAAACAGCCCGTTATACAATGCTGATAAATTCCAAAATTCAATTCTTTTATTACATGGCACTACCGATCCAAATGTTCCTGTTGGTGAAAGCTTACAATACTATGCTGCTCTTAAAATTTTAGGAAAAGATGTTGAAATGGTATTGGTAGATAAACAAGATCACTGGATACTCGATTATAAGAAACGTATTAAGTGGCATTACACCATTATATCGTGGTTCGATATGAAACTAAAAGACCAACCTCAACAATGGAACGATATGTATCCTGAAAAGAATTTGTAAAAACCTTATTAAACTTATATAAAACCCTGCCAAAGTTTTGAACTTTGGCAGGGTTCTTATTGATATGTTCTAATTTATGCTTGCCAATATATCATTCTGAACTAAAGTCATCACATTATACCACTGTTGTCCTGCAACTGAAGTTGATAGCTGCCATTCACTTGTTGTTACTACAACAAGTTCCAAGTCTGGAAAAACAACAATTAACTGACCTCCATAACCATTGGCACAATAAAATCGATGAGTGCTATTAGTATTCATCCAAAATAAATAGCCATAGTCGGGAGCATACCCCCCTAAGTTTGTTGTAATATGAAAACTTGTTGATTCGCTTACCCATTCAGAAAGAATTATTTGATTTCCATTATATAATCCATTATTTAAATAAAGATTCCCAAGCTTGATCATATCTTTTGGTTTTAAAGATAAATCAGCACCTCCACTAAAATATCCTTGAGGGAATTGTCCCCAACTGAAATCTTCATTATCCATTCCTAAAGGTTCAAATAAGTATTCAAAAGCAAAATCGTGCGTACTCATTCCGGTTGCTTCGGTTAAAATTACCGATAACAAGTGTGCTTCTTCTGAACTATAAGAAAAAGCCTTCCCTGGAGAATTAACTATTTCGCCATTAATACAATATGCTATCTGATCTTCGGCTCTAACCCAGGCACCGTAATCGTATCCTACTTCAAATTCGTTCCATTCAAATCCTGCACTCATGGTAAGTAAATGTTCGATGGTAATATTAGCTTTATCTCCTTCTAATGAATACCCTAAAGGAATTAAAAAGTCACTCAATTTTTGATCAATTCCCTCTATAAATCCTTCCTCAATAGCAATACCTATAAGATTTGATATTACACTCTTAGTTACTGAACGTACATCATATAAATCATCAGCTCCTTCTTCGGTAAAATATTCTTCAGCAACAAGAACTCCATTTCTTGATACAAGTAAAGATTTCAATCCTTCTGTATTTGAAGCTATTTCGTATGCATCAGCAAGTTGTTGTGGATTAATATTCTGTTCGGCAGCCAATGGAAAACTATAGGAGCTACTATCATCAGACTCGCAACTAATAATAGTTATAGATAACAACAAAAAAACAAGATACTTTAATCGTGACATAACAGTAGTTTTTAGGTTAATAAATATGTATGTGTGATTAACTAATAAGCCTTAAATCTTTTATTAATCTTGTAACCTTTTTTGCTTATAGATATTGTGATATATGTCTGGTTTATTACAACTTATCATATCATTCAAAGGTGCTATGTCCATTGAAATATATACCTCTTGCAGTTGATCTTGTTCTTCTTTCGTTTCTACTAACACGGAATAATCGTAACTCGACACTAGATTGCTTTTTTTACAGCAAAAAAGGACTGAAAGGAGAATAAATCCTATGAATATAAAAAGTGGATATTTCATATGCAGTTTTTGGTTAATAGATAGAGCTGAGATTTATCTCTAATAACTAGATAACCTAAAAATAAAATACCCTATTAAAATGTGTTATTCAGGTTTAGAATTAATCTCTGCGTATCCTATTAGCCGATCGTAATTTCCTCTAAAGTCCTGGTAGTAAACTAAAACGGAATATGAATTTTCGGCAACTGCATGATTACCTTCTATGTATGTAAAATCTGGTTTCCCTTTTTCCATTAAAACATATTGGTAATTATAATACCCTTGTTTTAATAACATTCGGCATTCATAAGCTTTTTGCTCAAAATTATATCTTAACTTATTATCATCGGTAAATTCATAATTACTCAACCCTCCCCAAACATATATATCTCCTAACTGTACTGGAGCATCCATATTTAATGTGAAATATACATAAGCATAATCAGCCTCAGTGTGCACATAATCACTTTGTGTTACATCTACTTTATACAAACCATCAATATCCGGCACATATTGATATTCATCGAAAGTTCGGTCTTTATTATTTTTTAACAGAAAATGATACATATTATCTGTAAAATGAATATTCGCAATATTTTCACCGGTAAAATGAATATTCTTGATATTAAAATGATGAAATTCATTTCCTCCTTTAAATTTCAACTTACGAATATTATTATAAGTAAACTCCTTATCTTTAACAATATCTGGTTGATTGATCTCTAAATAATTGCACCAATTATAATTCTTTAAAACTTGTAATTTGATATTTTGGTTTAAATCATAAAAATCATTACCAAAATACTCAACTACAATTTCTAGCTCCTGATCATTATAGAAATATGCTCCCTGATTCATATTACTAACTCGCCCACCAATTCCAGTTTCATTTTCAATAACCATAAATCTTTTATTAAAAACAATTTGATCCGGATTTGAGCTAAAGTATACTTGTAATATATAATTCCCCGAAATCATTGGACGTATATAATCATTGGGTATCTGCAAAGTATAATGAGTATATTCTATGGTTGTATTAAAGGATGATTGATATTCTGAAACTTGATCTTCAAAATATCCTTCCAGGTATTCACTTTCATTTAAATTTGATGGTGTCCAGTTTGCATTGCAATGAATAAGCCTGTAACTATAATCTCGGGAACTTTCATTTAAATCATCAAATCTTAAGGTAAGAAATTTTGAGCTGCCTAATTCCCATATTGGCATAGATAATTCATCTTCGCCTGTATACATTAATACAGTCTTAATATCTTTATCAAAAACCTCATTATTAAGAATTTCTTGGCCTAGTACAATATTAACAACAAGTAATATATATATAAGTGCGAATAAACTTTTCATAGATTCTGCTTTTAAGCAAAGATATAAATAAATAAGTTTTTCATTCTGAATTATAATCTCATCGAAACTTTAAACATTTCATTTTCATTGCGTATCTTTAAGGAACGAAAAAATTATAACCCTATTATTTCTAAAAAACATACTTATGAAGAAACTATTGCTTAGCCTCACTGCACTGTTTCTAATTCGCTTATTCTGCCTGGCTGGCCCTGGCGAATTAATTAAATCTGCCGGCACTTCTAAAGATTATCCGAATGCTAATTATCTGGTTGTTTTGGATAAAACATCTGTTGATGTCCAGGAATCTGGATTAAGTTACAATGATATTCATAAAATTTACAAAGTATTAACTTATGAAGGTGCCAAACAATTGAACCATTTAAGTTTTGATTATGACCCCCTTTCAGCTTTTATCGACATAAAAGAAGTTACTATTTATCGCAAGAATGGTATTGTTGAGAAATTAGGTGAAGAAAAATTCTACGATTACCCTGCTCCTGCATTTATGATTTATTGGGGAGCACGACAAAAAATGGTTGATTTAGGCAAATTAGAACCTGGCGATGGTATTGAAGTAAAACTCTTTAAAAAAGGTTTTACCTATGCTTTGTTATATAATGAAAATCAACCGGATGATTCAAAATATATTCCTCCAATGCATGGTCAATTTTATGATATTATTGAATATTGGTATCATCAACCTGTTTTGAAAAAAGTTTATGAAGTAAATATCCCTAATAGCAAGAAACTTTATTATAAATTTTTTCATGGAGATGTGAAAATTGATAAAAAAGAGATGAAAAATAAGACCATGTACCGTTTTACAAAAAAGGATATGATGCCTTTAAAAAGAGAACAGGGAATGGTCGCTTTTTCTGATATTGCTCCAAAATTATTACTTACCACTACAGCCGAATGGGAAGATAAGTCACTATGGTTTTATGGAGTAAACGAAGATTTTGGAAGTTTTGAATCGACCCCAGAAATTGATCAAAAAGTTGCTGAAATACTGCAAGGTGCAAAAGATGAGATGGATAGTATTTCAAGATTAAATCACTGGGTTGCCGATAATATTCGCTATTCTGGAATATCAATGGGTGAAGGCGAAGGATATACACTACATAAAGGAGAAATGACTTTCACAGATCGCTGTGGTGTTTGTAAAGATAAAGCCGGTATGTTAATTACCTTTTTACGAGCTGCGGGTTTCAAATCATATCCGGCAATGACAATGGCAGGATCACGTATTGAAGATATCCCTGCTGATCAGTTTAATCATAGTGTTACTATTGTAAAACTTGCAAACGGAAAATATAAACTATTAGATCCAACATGGGTTCCTTTCGTTCGTGAAGAATGGTCGAGTCTGGAACAACAACAAAATTACTTAATGGGTGTACCCGAAGGAGCAGACTTAATGATTACACCAATTTCTGAACCAGAAAATCATCCATTAAAAATTACTGCACATACAACAATTCTTGAAGATGGAACACTAGAAGGTACTATTAAAGTATTTTCCGAAGGACAATCCGATGCATCTCTTCGTGGAATGTTTACTCGTAATCAAAAATCAAACTGGAACACAGCTCTTGAACAAGAGTTAAAAAATACAGTTGAAGAAATAGAAATTATTGAAACAGATTTCAGTGATCCATATGGACACATGGTAGGTCCAATGAATATTTCGATCAAATTTAAAGTTCCGGAATATGCCATTATTACGGATAAGGAAATTATGTTTACTCCTATTGTGGCATCCAATATTTTCAAAAGAGCACAAGCTCATTTATATGCTAATACTGACATTGAAGAAAGAGAATATCCTTTCAGAGATCGATGCAGCAGATTGGTTGAATTAAATGAAACTATTACATTACCCGAATCTGTTTCTTCGGCAATTTATCTGCCTTCAGAGAATAATATTGATTGCTCTGTTGCTTCTTTTAGCGGATCTTATCATCTTGATAATAATCAATTGCAATTAACAGAAAAGATACTCATCAAGAAAAGACTATTTGAACCAGAAGAATGGGATAACTATAAATCCGTTGTAAAAGCTCAACAGAAATTTGCCAATGAAAAAGTTATTTTATCTAAATAATTTAAAACAGAATCATGATGAAACGAATATATATCATTAGCTTAATCATTATATCACTTATTAGTTCATGCCAGAACAATAAGAGTGAAGAAAATAATGATGCAATTTATAAATCAATAAAGAAGACTTATACATTAAATGCCGATGGCTCTATGAGTTTTCAGTATCAACATCAGTTAAAATATATTACTCATTTATCTTTTAACCGACTGTTTGGTGAGTCATTTATTGTGTATAATCCAGAACAACAGGAGCTAAAAATAAATAGGGCTGAAACGAAAATGGCCGATGGAAAAATTATTGTCTCTCCTGAAAATGCTTTTAATGAAATCTTACCTCATTTTGCAGCTGGAATTCCTGCATATAATCATTTAAGGGAAATGGTTGTTACTCATACAGCATTAGAACCTGGGTGTTTAGTGAATTTTGATTATGAAATAAAATCAAACGAAGGATATATGCCATATCTTTCCGATCATATTACATTACAAGAAGATGCCCCTGTTGAACATCTTGAAATTATAATTAACATCCCAGAAAATGTAGAATTTAATTATAAACTCATAAATATTGAAGATCAAGTTACTAAAACACAAAAAGATGGCTACATTCAGTATAAATGGGTATTTAAAAACCTTGAGAGCTTAAGCCATGAAGATCACCAGCCACATGATCCATCATTTGCTCCAAACTTAATGTTTAGTTCTGTTAATTTGGAAGAAGCCCTTGAAAATCTTTATACTAAAGATGACTTGAATATTTCTGATGATGTAAAAACAACCATTAGAAAAAGAATCTTTGGAATTAAACGTGGGATTAATATCATTACTGAACTTCAAAAGTTTGTTGGTAATGAAATGAATGACTTTAATATTCCGATTGATTATACAGCTTATTCCATAAGACCTTTAAATAATGTACTCAACTCCAATGGTGGAACTAAATTGGAAAAAGCAATTCTTTTAAATGAGCTGATAACATACCTTGGCTTTGAAAATAAATTAATCTTTACCATATCTCCCAAATTATACGACAGTAATGTTGGATGTATAAAAAGTATTGATCAATATTATATTCAGGCTAATATCGATGGTGAAGATTTTATTATCTCAACAGATCCTAATCAAAACCATAATTTGGCATTTAACATTAAAGATGAAGGTATTTTAGACATCAATGCTAAATCGGTTAATCTTCCTGAATCTATTTATGATACTGAATCGATGATTCAAACAAGTGGCGAATTAAAAATTAATGCCTCTGGTGATTTATCTGGTAAATTAGCAATGCAAGTTCAAGGAACTAAAAATCCTTACTTACATTATCTAAAAGATATTGTAAATGCTAATGATGTTGCAGTTTCCATATTCTCAAAGGATGCAATAAAGGATTTCAAGGTTGTAGAATATGATCAAAAGAATAGTAAAATTGAAGCACAAATTGATAAAAAAGAAATACTAAGAAAACAAGCGGATTATTATTTCTTTGAGATACCTACATCAAACTATGGTATTAAAGGAGAAAACTTACATGCCTTATTAGATCATAGAAAAAATCCGTTTGAGTTATCTACACTAATTAATGAATCTTATGATTTTTTGATTTCTATTCCTGAAGGATTTAGCTTTGTTGCTCCATCTATTCATAAGACATTAGATAATAATGCCGGCTCTGTTAAAATCGAAATTAACTTTGCCGATAATGCTATTCATCTAAAAAAATCTTTAAAAATTAACTCAAAGGAAATATCTCCTATGTTGTATTCCGATTTTAAAGAACTTATGAATATTTGGAATAAGAATAGTTACCAAGAACTTATTATTAAAAAGCAATAATAGAAAAGCACCTAAATAAAGGTGCTTTTTTTACATCTTAAAAAGTCACCACTCACTTACGAGTGGTGACTTAACAGGGTGATCCGAAAATCAGCCCCTAATCATATCTTAATTAACTTCATCAATTTTATCTGATATTTTCTCGTATCTGGCCTGAAAACCTTCATCATAGCCACACTCATATAATTTAGCCCACTTTTCTGCCCAACTAGCAATTTGTGGTGCCATATTCGCAAGTTTCATCACTGCATCCATATCCATTGGATTTGCATTAACCTTTTTCTTAATTGCTATATATTTATCAGCCCATTCTTCATACTCATCTAAATATTCATTGCAGGTTTTTGAAACAGCAGGATCTAAACCGCTAATTGACTCATCAGATTTATCTTCTTTAACTTCTGTATTACCTATAGATTCACTACTTCTATTACCTGCATTACTTTCAACAGTTTTGGTAGTTACTGTTGTACCTTGACTAGAACTTACGCTCTGTTTAAATGGTTGCGATCTATCTTTTACAAAAATTGATTGAATTGATGACATCGGAATGGCAGCATCAGTACCTGTACATTTATTTTCAATTTTATAATGTCCTTTTTCTTTACCTTCCTGTGTCAATTTTAAAGAAACTCTAATAGCACTATTATTACCATCAGTACCGGGATGCTGATTATCGCGACAGAAAATTGCACCACCAACATCTCCAAAACCTTCTCCTTCAGGAATTGTTGCCTTTAATGTAGCTGTGCCATTACCATGATCTGTTAATGTCATATAATCGGGTAAAATGATAGCATAAATTTCAACAGGGTCACATTCAGGGTCTGAAGCCTTTATTGTTGCCGACCATTCTTCTCCAGGGCCAACATTTGTTTTTCCGTTAAACGATGTGAATTTAGGCCTAAAATTACATGCTTCGGTTGTACTTTTGGGTTTAGCTGTTAAATAGCGTAAATTATTATCATAATCCGATGTGTAAAAAACATGGACCACATCTTTATGATCAATTACCATATCAACAAAATTGCCCTTAATTTCATCCTTCACAAAAATTTTCTCCCAGCTTTGCTTGCATTCGCAGGTTTGACCATATAAATAGAATTCATTTCTGCCAAGAGCCAGGTAAGTCTTGCCTTTACTATCAACAGCAATAGCAGGAGCCGTTCTTCTGGTAGGGTCATCAAAACTGTGATCAATCATCCAGTCTCCATTACCGCAATTACTTTTACTTACGACATTTATTCCATAAAACCAGTTGTCGCCTTCATCACTTCCAGCAAGATAATCGTAAAAAGCAAATTTAGGGCTGCCATTGGGTTCAACACAGAGTGATGTCATATGTTTCCAGGTATTAATATCAATTTGTGTTGAGAATTTATCAAAACGTTCAATTTTCCATTTATTACCTGATATCTTTTTTGATCCAAAATGAAAGCTATGATCTCCACCAATAGTTACATATACCATATCGCCCCAAGTTGCAATTGACGGATCAGCGGCATAAGTATTCTCATTAACTACACCCGGCATTACTATTTCCATTTGCCACTTATTCGATCCTTTTGGTTTGTAAAAATATACTGCTGACATCCAATGTTCCTTATCAGATTTATCACGAACCGTTGCACAACAGTATGCATGTAATCCACCATTTTGATCAACACACATATCGGAATATTCATCCATAAGCCTGAAACGCATAAGATCAGAGCTTTTCTTTGCATCGGCAAACTTCCATTCACCTTCGCATTCCGAAACATGTTTTGTTGCCCAATAAATATTTTTCTTATACTGGCCAAACATTACAATACTAATATTATCGTCTTTATCAATGGCAATATTAGGGTAAGAAGATACATTAGCCATTTCATTATACTCGTTACTAAAGTATGGAAGGTGTTGAAATTTCCAGCTTCCACTACGATTTGTTCCAAAATAAACGTAACTATTGAAACCTAAGAACACCACATATAAATTGTTTTTACTATCAACTGCTGATTTTACATGTTGTAAACGAGCCGATGAATGTTCATCAGTAAAAATAGTTTTAAGCTGAGTAGTATATTCCTGTGCAAATACTTTTTGGAAACTTAAAAGAGATATCACTGCCAAAATAAATATGGCATTTTTAATACAATTTGTTCTGATTAGGAGCTTTTTCATTGTTTAAAAATTTAGTTAATATTTATCGTGTTATTAAAGTTAACCAATTATATTTTAAACTAATAGTTTAATTTAAGATTCATCAGCCACTTTTACATAAAAACTTCCACTAACAGTTTTTACAACATCGCCAGAAGAACCACCTTCAACATTACCAGTAAAAGTACCTTTAATATATTCATCATATTTTGTTACTTCAATTGTAAAATTCGTTTGCATTCCATCTAAATAATAAGCATCATAATTTCCTTCAGAAGCTTCAACAGTCATAGCTGCTTCTTCAGTATTTTTAGTAAAAGTTCCTTTATTGTTTCCTGGTATCTCGATCCAGAAATAATAGCCAGATTTCATACATGACACTGTAGTTAATGATCCATTATAATATGCTTCGATAGATAAAATCCCTGTACCTTTATAAGTAGTCCCATCAAAAGTAAATTCTACATATTCTTCCGGATTACTTGAATCGTCATCACCACATGAAATAAATCCCACAACAGAGATCATTAAGATTGATAAAAACATTAAATTCTTCTTCATAATAATAAGGTTTAATTGTTAATTAGTTTTAGTTATTCCTCTCTAAATTAAACAGGTAAACCTTATATTCGCGAGGAGATTTGAATTTAGCCTAAGCTACTTTGAATTTAAATAACATGAAACAGAATTGATTTTATAACGAATCTAAATATTCCATTAGAAGAGCCCGTTTTTGAGTTGAAACAGGAATATTCGAATTGTCTGTCATAACAATGGCTCCACCCAATTGTTTGTCGAAATATGAGATGTAATTTAAATTAATTAGATGCGATTGATGTGTTCTCATAAATCCTAATGGACAAAGCATTTCTTCATATTTCTTAATGGATTTTGATACAACAATCTTATTCCCCGTATTAGTGTAAAAGGTAGTATATGTATTCTCAGATTCACATCGAATAATGTCTTTTACATCTAATATATGAATCTTATCAGAAGTTTTAAGTACCAGTTTTTTTACTTCAGGAGTTGTACTATTAAAATTATTAAGGAAAGCATCTAATTTCAGTTTATACTGTTCTTCAGAACACTCGTTTAAAGCATTCTTAACAGCCTCAACCAACTCTGCTGGATTTAATGGTTTAAGAATATAGTCAAATGCACTAAATTTAATTGCTTGTACTGCATATTCCTGGTAGGCAGTAATAAAGATCACTTTATATGATTTATAATCAAGTTGTTTTAAAATATCAAATCCTTTCCCATCAGGTAAATCTATGTCTAAGAATAAAAGCTCGGGCTCTTTATTTTTAATCATTTCAACAGCTGACTGAACTGTTTCGGCTTTAGCTACAATTTCTATTTCTGCAAACTGACCTTTTAAGATTGTTTCTATAGCACTTTGCGCATGGATTTCGTCATCGACTATAATTGCTTTAACCATATTTAATTTTTTTGTGGTATTGTAAAAATCACTTTAACCCCTTTATTTTCATAATTTGGGAATGCATCTATAATCTCCATCTTTATTTTGACCCTCTGCATTTTAGAAATATTATTGATTCTTTCCCTGGTAATTTTTGTTGCCAACGAATTATGTTTGCTATTCGCTTCCTGAATCATCCCTTTCCCATTATCAATAACAGTAATAATTAATTCTTTATCGACTAATTGATAATTCACTTGAATTAACCCATCCTTTTCAATTTGTCGCATGCCATGTTCCACTGCATTTTCAATAAAAGGCTGTGTAAGCATTGGTGGAATTTTAATGATCTCCTGATTGATTCCTTCTTCTATATTTATTAAGTAATTAAACTTGTTATTAAATCGCAATTTCTGAAGCTTTAAATAATAATTTACAAAATCAAGGTCTTCTTTCAAAGTAACAACATCTTTACGAGAATTCTCCAGAACCATCCTCATTAACCCAGAAAATTCGGATATATATGTAACCGATTCCATTGAATTATTCAAAAGAATAAAATTCTGAATTGCAGATAAAGCATTATAAATAAAGTGCGGATTCATTTGTGAACGTAGCAACTTTTGTTTGTTCTGTTCAATCTCTAATTCCGATTTTAATTTGTTTTGCCTGAAATATAATATTCCTATTAAAAACACAAACAAAACAATTATTACTGCTGATGTTAATATTAATTGCTGATTCTTAAGCTTTTGTTTTTGGATTAGCGTTTCTTGATTTAATATCTCAATTTGCTTTTCTTTCTTTTCAGTTTGGAATTTAGTTTCAATTTCTTCAATCTGCTTTTCGCGATCCATATTAAATAAAGAATCCTTTAAAGCTATATACTCATCATAAAAGGATAATGCTTTATATGTTTGCCCTAATCCACGATAAGCTTGCATTCTTAATCTTGAAATTTCAGTCTGCTCTTCTAATAAATTATTTTCCTTAGCTCCTTTCCATGCAGCATCTAGCATTGAAATTGCTTTAGAATATTTTTTAAATTCTATCTCTATTTCAGCTAGAGAAGTCAAAGATTGCGAAATGCCAGGACCAAAATTGATTACCTGATAAGCATTTAATGATTCTTCATAAAGCTTCTTGGCAGAAATAAAATCTTCCAAAGAAAATTCTATGCCTGCTTTATATGTTGTAATTGTTGCAATACCTCTTTTATAATTGATTTCTCGACTATAAACTAAGGCAGTATCTAAATACTGGAGTGCATCCTTATAATTTTTTTCAGCTTTATGAATGAGTCCTATCTCACTATAGATATAAGAAAGTACTTCTTTATTCTTATTTACTTGTCGACTTGCAACATTGGTATTTTCAAGACTTTTTTTGTAAGATAAAGCCTGCATATAATATTTCATTGCCTTATCGCACTCATCGCGCAAACGAAATATCTCTCCAACAGATGTTAAGGAAGCAATAATTGATGATGTGTCTTTGATTGCTTCACGAATTTCAAGTGATTTTAAGTAATTTTCTACAGCACCATCATACTGTGATTTAAAATGATGAACCAGACCTATATTATAGTAATTCGTCCCAATGCCTGATGAATCTTTTATTATAATATCTACTTGCAAAGCATTTTTAAAAGCAATTAAAGCACTATCCAGATTATTGGTTAATCCATAACACATTCCAATTAAAACATAAGTTGAAGCAGCATCTGCTGAAGGTTTTAAATCACTATATATCCTGGCCGATTTCTTTAAATGTTTAATTGCCTGATCGTAATTCGCTGAATCAACAAATACTTGTCCTATTCTATTTAAATATTTCGCCTTTAATTCTTGTTCTTTTGCAAGATCTAGTCCTTGATTATAAAACTCTAAAGCTTTATTAAAATTCTGTGCAGCGTTATATTCATACCCCAGCTTTTGATATATTTTATGCTGGTTATCTATATCATTATTATTTTTTGCTTCTTGTAAGTCAATTAATAAACTATCTGTATTGGTCCCAAATAAATTAATTGAAACAATGATAAAAAGAGTGTTCAGTACTATTTTTTTCATGAAGGTTAATTTGATTTTTTAAATATAAATAAAATCAAACAAAAACCCGGTTCTAAAAAGCCGGGTTAAACACTATCATAAAATATTTTTTACTTATCTGATTTATATGTATGCACACCAAAAGGATTTTTAATATGTTCTCTTAAAAGATGTGCTTCTGCTTCTGTTACTGCTAATTCATTTTTTATGATATCTCCTGCAGATATGATCCCTACAACCTGATTCGAATCATCAATAATTGGAATATGACGAATTCGTTTTTCTGTCATTACTCCTCTTAAATAATCCGTTTTGTCATCTAATTTTCCAATAATCAAGTTATCTTTTGGTGTCATTAAATCCTTAATATTTCTCTCTTTTAAAGGAATCCCTGAGTTGTAGCATTTGTATAAAATATCTCGTTCAGAAACAATTCCAATAATTTCATCTTTAGAATCTACTACCAATAAAGATCCTACTTTTAAATTATCTAATTTGGAAATAGCATCGTATGCTGTATTGTTGTCAGAAACAGTATAAACCTTATTTATACCTTGTTCGTTCTTCTTGTCTAGTATTTTACTTACTTTCATAACCTTAATTGAATTAATAAGACATAAAGGTATGAAATTATTTAATTCAAATCAATACATGTAGATAATTAGATGTGTGCTTAATTAAAAAACCGGCTGTTTTTTGCCGGTTTCATTCTATTCGTAACTTGAATAATATTTCATAAATTGAGCTCTTTCGTATCGCTCCACATTTAGTTTTGACAAATTCAATTTCCCACTTATTTCATCAATTGATTTATATCCTTTCTGTTCCAACCAATCTTTAATTTGTTTTAACATTACTCCAACATATGCAGGTTTATTTTTATAAAGAGTAGATGCTACTTGCACTGCTTTGGCACCAACAAGAATATTTTTTAATGCATCTTTGCCATCCATAATTCCAGTAGATGCACATAAATCCGATGATACTTTATTAGATAACATTCCTATCCAACGAATACACATTGCATTTTCTTCTGGTAAACTAAAAACTCTTGATGAAATGATTTCTTCATTATCTAAATCTACATCAGGACTATAAAAACGATTAAATAGAACCATTCCTTTAACCTGAGATTCTGAGATACGCTTAAAAATTTCGCCCATTCCAGAAAAATAATGGCTCATTTTCACTGAAACAGGTAAACTAGTATGCTTTGTTACATTTTCAATGATTTCAAAATACTTTTGTTCTATTTCTTCACCTTTGGTTTCTGTATCACCAGGTAGAATAAACATATTTAACTCGATACCATCAGCACCAGCTTTTTCAATTTTTTCTGCAAATTCAACCCACTCTCCCATTGAATAGCAATTAATGCTTGCAATAACAGGAATATCAACAGCTTCTTTTGCATCTTGAATCAGCTTTAAATATTCACTAACAGCATTTTGCCTAGTATAAAAGGCAATATAGCTTTCTGTATCTGAATATGAATTGAACATATTATTCATTCCAAGCGAATCAATCTCCATTCGGATTTGTTCTTCGAAAAGAGACTTTAATACCACAGCAGCAACTCCATTTTCAGCTAACTTTTTTATTTTATCAACTGAATCAGTCATTCCTGAGCTAGCTGCAATAATTGGGTTTTTTAGTTTTAAACCCATGTATTCTGTCGAAAGGTCGATCATAATATTTTATTTTAGGCTTTCTCGTTTAAATACTTATCAATTCCAATTGCTGCTCTATGTCCATTAGCAATACCATGAATTACATCAGGTCCTTGAATAATGTCACCACCAACAAATAACCACTTAGCTCCTGATTGGAAATAATCATCAACAATTATTCTACCACGCGGACCAAATTCTATTTGTTTACGAATATCCTGACTGATAAATTCAATATCCATTCCCTGACCGATTGATTCAACTATCATATCCGCTTCAAAGAATTTTGTTAATGATTCGTCAAACTTAGGATTAAAACGACCTTCTTCGTCAAAAACAGAAGTACATTTTTGAACATGTAATCCTTTAATCTTATTATTTTCAATTTCAATAGAAGTAGGTCCCCATCCCGGATCAACGATTGCTTTTTCTTCACGTGCTTCAACAACTTCTTCTCTATCTGCAGGCATAATATCTTCAGATTCTAATGAAGTAGCTGTAACATCCACTCTTCCATACTTTTGATTTTGTAAACGTGCTAACGAACGAGTAATGTCCATTGCTACATTACCACCACCAATCACAACAATCTTTTCAGCAACATGAATTTCTTTTCCTTGAGTAATTTCACGAAGAAGATCTGTAGCAAAATAAACATTCTCATGATCTGAACCTGGAATACGTGTACTACGACCTAAATGTAATCCAGTGCCGGCAAATACGGCATCGTATTCTTTTTGAAGATCAGCTAAAGAAATATCTTTTCCAATTTTAGTATTATATTGAATATCAACCCCAAGAGATAATATGTAGTTGATATCTTTATCGATTTGATCATAAGGTAAACGATATTCCGGAATACCATAGCGCATCATACCACCTGCTTTATCATAGGCTTCATATATTCTTACCTTATAACCCATTAATGCCAAATAATGAGCTGCAGATAAACCAGAAGGACCTGATCCGATAATAGCAATCTTCTTACCATTATTTTCAATTCCATCTGATCCTAAAATACCTTTATAATCTTCTGATTCAACCTGATCGGCAATGTATCGTTTTAACCAACGTATTGAAAGTGCATCGCCTGTATGACCTACAGAACAGACTGTTTCGCATTTATGAGTACAAATACGACCACAAATTTCCGGCAATGGATTGGTTTCGTATAATTTCTTAAAACCCTCTTCGATATTATCTTCTCGAACTGCTTTAATATACTCAGGAATTCCCATATGCGCAGGACATGTAGCAACACAAATGCCGCATTCAACACAACGGTCTGCTTCACGCTCAGCTTCTTCTTTGGAATAACCTTTAACCATTTCAATAAAAGATTTATCTCTTTCTTCCGGATGAAGCTCTCTCATCGGAACTCTTTCCTTTTCGTAAAGCTCATAATTTGGTTCTGGTTTTTTCCAACCGCGTTCTTCGTTATCCCAATCTTTTTTATCTACACCAGGTATAAATCTGAATACATCAGCATCTTCATCAACCCAGGTAAAATGATTAGAAAGACTTAATGAATTGGTTGTACAAACATCTACGCATAAAGCACACCAACAACATCTCCCATAATCAATCTGTGGACGTAATCCACTATCACCGTCTTTTGTTTCTATACCTTCTACGGGAACCATATCAATAGCTGCATTTTGGCAAATATCTTCACAAGTGCCACAGCCAATACATGTTTCAATATCATTTTTATGAAATCCCCTATACCTGTCGGCTCCTTCGCGTGAAAAAGGATCTTTTATGGTAACAGGCTCTCTTACTACATGTTTCCAGGCAGTAAATGGAGATAATATATCTTTTAATTTCATTTTATTGTTTATTAGATTATTTGTTGATTTGTTTATTTGAAGAATTGTGCCCATTTCTCAATTGAGCTTCTTTCAATTTATTTAGCTTATTACCTATCTCTTCAATAATTAATCTTTCATTATTTAAAATTTGTTCATTTATAAATTCCAGATCATTAGCAAGTATTAGTTGATTCAACACTTCCATTAGGCTTCCAAAAGAAAATTCTGTAAATCTTGCTTGTTCAATTCCTGATTTTCTAGAACTTCCTTCTGCAATATTTGAAGAAATTGAAACTGAAGCTCTTCTTATTTGAGATGTTAATCCAAATTTTTCACTATCAGGGAATTTCTCACTAATTTGATAAATATTTTTATTCAGTTTTCGTGATAACTTCCATACTTCTAGTTTTTCAAAAGAATAAAGTCTCATATTTTATTAATTCTGATTATTTGATTATTCGTTTATTCGATTTCCTCTGAAATTTTCAACTAAACAAATGTTCATATTATTAACATAAAAACTAACTACATATTCACAAATCAGCATATCTCCAAATAAACAAATCATCAATAAAATTATCTTTCAATTTCCGGCGGATAAGTATGCAAGGACACCATTAATCCCGCTACATCAGCTATATTTGTGTTAATGATCATTTTTTCTAACAATGCTACTGCATGCGTATAACTAGGTCCGCGAACATTGATTCTTCTTGGATATTCAGTCCCATCAGAAACCATATAGTAACCATATTCACCTCGTGTACATTCGGCACGGCTATATGTTTCTCCTTTTGGCACCTTCCAGTGCAATACATTTGGTGTTTTTGCTTTAATATCACCCTTCTCAGGCATTTTAGCAAAAATCTGACGTATTAAATCAACACTCAATAATAAATCTTTACGTCTTACATCTGCACGAGTGTAGATATCAGAATCCTTAGCTACAATCATATCAAAATCCAGCTCGGGATATTTTAAATATGGATAATTTTTTCGAACATCTAAAGGTATTCCTGCAGCTCGTGCATTCGGACCAGTAATTCCAAACTTATTTACCCACGAAGGATCAATATATCCCATTCCTACCGAACGCTTTTTAAATACTGCATTATTAAACATTACTTTATCAATATCGTCCATAAATTTTTCGATAGTTTGTAATGTTTCTTCCATGCGTTGTTTGAATCCATCAGGAAGTAGTCCGCGTACGCCACCAGGCAATTGATACATATGATAAATGCGACCACCGGTAAGTTCTTCAAATCGATCTAAAACAAGATCACGTAAGTAAATTGACCATTGTCCGATAATCCCAGAACCAAATGCTCCCGACTGACCACCAATCCACATTAAATAAGATTGTAGCCGAGACATTTCCAAAACCAGCGTTCTTAACCACTGAGCCATTTCAGGAACTTCAATGCCAGCCAACTCTTCCATAGCAGAAGCAAAACAGTATTCGTTAAAATCGGGTTCTGGTACTGCTACTCTACATACAATTGGGAAACACTGAATATATCGGCGTCGCTCCATTAGTTTTTCAAATCCACGATGTAAATAACCCACATGCGTTTCACAGTCCATTACTTCATCGCCAAGCACTGTTAACTCAAGCGCCATATTACCAGTAATTCCCGGATGCTGTGGACCTTGCCACAATTTCAGATACTTGTGTGAACTTAAATCTATATCAATTTTTCCTTCGGCATTCTTCTCAGGAAATAATGATCTGTCTTCGTTTATAGTAAATCTTTTCTTATTCATTCGGATAAAGCTTTTTCTTCATATATTCTGCTGGATCGTTTGATTCTCTTCCTGGTCTTGGAAAATATGTATCTTCAGAATATTGTTTAGTATCAAAATCACGTCGATAAGGTGGAATATCTTCCCAACCTTCTAAAATAAAGGGTTTATCAACACCAGGACTATTAGGAAAGTCAATTCCAAACATCTCTTTTAATTCACGTTGATAAGTTGCAGCCTGCTCCCAAAGATGATGAGCTGATTCCATGCTTGCATTCTCTCGGGAAATAAAAACTCTTACTCCTAAATCAATCTTTTCAGTTGGATTATTTAGTAAATATGTTAACTGAAATTTATCATCTTCGATCCAATCTGCAGCAGTTATTAAAACTAAATGCTCATAAGCTTTTATATCTCGCAAATAGGTTATTAAAGAAACTGCTTCTTCTTTAGAAACAGTTATAAAACTTAAATTCTTCCGTTGTTCAACAATTTCTGTAATTTTAAATTTGGCTTGAATATCTTTCATCGATATATATTTTTCGATTATTGTTTTTTATTTTCAACACTTTGATTTACCAGTTATAATCTGGCATATCCCAATCTTTTATAATCTTCTTTTGGTTTGCCTTATACCAATCGAAATTTTCTGCATACTTATTTGCCCCTTCACCACGACCTTCTTTAATAATTTTCTTTAATTCTTCGAATCCAGTTAATAAGGATTCCGGACGAGGCATGCATCCTGCTATATAAACATCAACAGGCAAATAATGATCAAGTCGGTTAATCGTGTTGTAACTATCCCAGTACATTCCACCATTTATCGTGCAGCTACCCAAAGCAATTACAAACTTAGGATTTTGCATTTGCTCATAAGTTCGGACAACTCTTTTTAATGTTTTAACAGATAAGTATCCTGAAATAACAAATACTGATGATTGTCTTGGTGTTGGTCTCCACTGAATACCATATCTGTAAGCATCAAATCGGGGTGTCATCAACGGACGCATTTCAATTGCTCCACAACCTGTTCCGAAACCAAGTACCCACAATGAATTGGCGCGTGCCCAGTTGGCAAACTTCTCAATTACAGGATGCGCAGGTTTATATACCTTAGGTTTGGCATCACTAAAATAATCTTTAACAGGATCTATTTCAATCGGTTTACCATCAGGTGATATTACCGTACGTTTTTTAAAATCTTCTTTCATACCCTAAAATCGAATTAAAATAATTGCAATGATTCCAATAATTAATGGTACTGTTAAAAACCATCGCACTGATTGGTCTACTCTGAATCTTGGGTAAACAACCCCAACAAAAACAGACCACATATAAATAAAAAATGTTTTTACTATTAACTCAAACCAATTAGTTGCTCCACCAAATAATAGATTCATGAATAGAATCAATTTGGCAACAGGGAAAATTGCACGATTCAACTGCAAAACACCAAGTAAACCAGAATGAAATTCTGTTGGAGGGCCAATTGGAATTTCTTGAGGAGCCAAAACTACATCAAAGGGAGAACGTCCCATAGCTCCAAGAAATGCTATTAACATGGCTGCCGCTGCAAAAGGATTTGTAATAATGGTCCAGTTTAAGAATCCCCCCTGCTGTGCAGCAACAATTTCTGTGATATTTAATGTTTGATATTGCATAGCAATTGCAATTACACCTAAAGTTAAAGGTAACTCAAATGAAGTAACTTGCGACAAACCACGTGAAACACCTATTGCTGAGTACGGATGACCACTTTCAGCAGCACCTAATGCCATTCCAAGTATTCCAAAAAACTGAAAATACAATACCAATACAAGATCTCCGGCAAAAGAAAAGTTTCCAAAAATATCAGAACCAAAAATTACCGGCATAAAAAGTAATAAGCCAATACCTCCAGACAAACGAAATACCGGAGCTATATAAAACATTACACCATGCGTAATGGTACTACGTTTTGCATAATTCTTAATAATATCAATATATGGCTGATACCAACGAATTCCATATCGTCGACCAACCCTGGCACCTATTTTTCTGATTACTCCTTGAAGGATTAATCCATAATTCAGAACAATAAAAATTGTTAGAAGTGCATAAGCTATATTTTTAATACTAAATTCCATAAAATCCTCCAAAAGCGATTAAATAAAAAACAACTACAAACATGATTATATGAAGTGCATAATTTTGCGCATTCCCATCGTATATTCTTCTAATTTTATCAGCAATAGCATGGATTCCTTCCGAAACAGCATCCCAAAAATTGGAAATAACAGGAGTCACTAAAAAGCCTAAAGCCTTTTTATAAGGAGCGAAAAAGTTGTATGCAAAGTGCGTTGTTTCAGGTAGTGAAGGTCTTTCTGCAGCATAACCAATATTAAACTGTTTTACTTTTTGAGCATTTCGATTCATATAAACCAACCATGCAAAAACCGTAACAAATATTCCACCTACAATAAACATAATCATTTTACCGTCCCAGTATCCGAAAGCACTCAATGCCATTTGTCCATGCCACTCCAATGCTCCATCAGGAAAATATGGTAATAGAATCTCTCCAATTGGTTTTAACAAGGAATTTGGTAAAGCCGAGAACAACATGATTACACCTAAAATTATGTATTGTGGAACAAGCATCCAGAAAGGTGCTTCTTTCACTTCGCGATGTTCATCTTTCAATTGTCCTAAGAATATGGTATGAATTAATCTGAAACAATATAAAAATGCAATAATTCCTGCAAAGAAGACTGCAGCTGCTGGAAAGAACCACCCCTTATCTAATACAGCATTGTATAAAATCCATTTACCACCAAATCCTGTTAAAGGTGGAACTCCCGAAATCACAATAATACCCATTAAAACAGAAATAAAAGTAAATGGCATTTTCTTAATTAATCCACCCATTTTATACATTTCCTTTGTTTTAACACGCATAACAACACCACCAATAGCTAAGAAAAGTAATGTTTTAAACATAAAGTGTATTACAGAAAGAGATACTGCAGCTAACCAACCCAAATGAGACATTAAGGCTAATCCAAAAACTGTATATCCTAAAAATCCAATACTTGAATATGCTAATAATCGTTTGGCATCTTCCTGGAAAGCAGCCATCATGTTACCCATAACTGCCGTTATTGCACCAATCCACGCTAAGGCATAATAAATATCAAAATTACCAATAGACTGCAATCCCATATTCAGCATTAAAATGATTAATCCAAACACACCTGCTTTTAATAATATCGCTGATACCATTGGTGAAACATCACTTTCGGCTTCGGCATGAGCTCCTGGTAACCAAATGTGTAATCCGATAGATGCCGTTTTAGTCATAAAACCAACTGCAAGCAATGTGAAGATTACAGGCGCATAATATTGAACATTTGCTAAAATATCTAACGTAAATGTATTTTGGTCGATATGCGCTAAAGCAAATCCTGCCAGAATTAAATAAGCTCCACCTACCGAAAATAAAATATAACTTAATGCGTGTGGCATTGATTTTTTACCACGAATAATTAAGAAATATGATCCGGCAGTCATTAATTCCCATGCAAAGAAAAACTCCAAGGTAGTTTTGGCTTCAATTAATCCTAATAATCCTGCAAACATCATTATCGTTAAAGGATAGAAGCCCTGTCTTTTGCCTTTATAAGTATATCCGGCTAACAATGTTAACATTCCACCTGCTAAGAAAATAAGGCCAAATACTAACCTGTACTCTTCTAAACCAGGATATATTGTATATAAATAATATCCAACACCGGCTATTGAAATCGTATTTTTAATATATACAGGAAGAAAATCAATAGCATATAAGAATACGATAAACAGCAATGGCAGATAATTAAACTTACCAGCTATTCCGGTTAGCGTACTATAATGGTAACCAAAAGCATAAAGTCCAACTGCAAATAGTATTGCAGGAAGAATTTTATTCCAATAAATTTTAAATTCTGGTAAATCTTTATTTTCGGCTTTAACTGCATATCCAAACCAACGGAACATATAAATTCCTTCAATAAATGATCCCAATAATATAAATACTAACCAAACCATTCCAGAACTATTTGCTAATTGCATAATAAGTTCCCACTTTGCAAAGAATGAAGGAAAAGGGGGAAACCCAATTAAAGCAAATACAAATGTCCCCATCAATACTAATAAATGTGGATTTCTTCGTATTACAGACCAATCTTTAATGTTTTTTGATTTCACAATTCCTGCCAACCAGAACAATCCCGCTTTAGCTAAAATATGCGTTAATAATAATCCAAATGCAATGTACATTGTTTTATCACTCAAATAAGGAGTTAACCCTATAACAGCCATTATCAAACCAATTTGACCTATGGAAGAATACCCAAGTAAACGTGTTGCTACGTTTTGCTTAATTCCTAACAGGTTAGAACCAACAAAAGTTAATGTTCCGATAACTGCAATAATGTGGTAAACTGAATCACTAAAAGCCGGCAACAACTTAAACAGAATAAAAATACCTGCGGTTGCAGACGCACTCGAAACAATGGCTCCTACACCCGGATGAGCAGATTCATATACATCTAAGGCCCAGCCATTAGCAGGGAAAGGTTTTAATTCCAGAACAAGGGCTATTAAAATAAGAAATGTAGCAATAGTGCCACCTTTTACATACATTAACTTGGAATCAATGATATCATTTATAAATAATGACTCGCTATAATAATACACTGCAATAATACCTATTAACAGTAAGCCACTGATTATTCCTGAAGCTATCAGGTATTTAAATCCGGAGCTAATGGCATTATCTTTCTTTTCTAATAAAATCAAACCAATAATTGCAATGGTTGATATCTCAAGAAATACAAATAAGTTAAATAAATCACGAGTCATCACCACAACATTCAAGCCCATAAAAAGAACCACAAAAACCATCATCATATTTACCCCTTTATCACGCAAATGTCCAAAAAGATAAATAGCTGAGAACAATCCTAATACATTAATTATTGTAAGAAAAACAGATTCATGCAGACCCATTTGCAAACTAATGGAGAATGGAGGTTTAAATCCTGCGGTAAATATTTGAACTGTTTCCTGATTTTCTGTTAAAAAAGCGTACAACCATTGAGCCGATATAAATGTCATGAAAGCCATAGCTAAAAACATCAAACCGAATGAGACAGTACGATTAGCCTTTTTGAAAAATCCTAAGAAAAAGGCTGTACCTAACGCAATTGCGATAATATATATTGGTCCTACCATTTTAGATCTTTATAATTATTGATTTCCAATGATTTTCTTTTTTGATACATTTTTAATACGTATGATAGCATTAATGCTGTAATCCCCAATCCAATAACAATGGCTGTTAATACCAAAGCTTGTGGAATTGGGTCTACAACTGTACTAGAAGCATTGTTAACATCCACAGCACTATCTAAAATTGGTGCAGTCCTGCCTTTAATATAACCGATACTTACCATTACAATATGAATTCCTGTATCAAATAAAGCAAACCCGATTACGATTTTAATCAGATTTTTTTGTGTTAATAAGCCCCATAAACCTATTAGAATTACAATAATTCCAACAGCAAGACTTATATTTTCTAAGTTTAATTTTTCTATCATGCTTCGTTTTGATTTTCTTTTAAACTAAGTGCTATAGATGTAAGTTCTGAACCAACCTTTAAACCCACAAAAATGTATATAATAGGAATAAGTCCCGCGCTAAATAAGGTTCCAAAAGTTCCTAGTGAAAGGATTGTATTATCTAAAAATCCACTGGCAAAAACTATCCCAGCAATTCCTAATAAAACAAAACTGACTCCTGAGATTGATTCAAGTATATTAATCGTCTTATGACCTATTTCTTTTTTAGGTTGAGCAATAAAGAGCAATACAAATCCTGATGCTATGATAGCACCTCCTTGAAATCCACCTCCTGGAGATAAATGTCCATTAATAAAAACATAAACTCCAAAAAGAATGATAATAGGAACAAGAATCTGAGATGCTGTATTTAAAATTTCACTTACATATTTCAGTTGACGATCTTTATTGTCAGTATTTTCAATTTTTAAGAAAAAACCAACAATAGCTGCAGAAAGAAATAATATGGTTACTTCTCCTAAGGTATCAAGACCACGATACGTAACAACCACAGCTGTTACCAGGTTAGCTGAACCTACTTCTACTGCACCATTGCTTGCATAATGATTTGCCACAAAGCCTAAATCAGTATTTCCGGTAAATCCGGCAAAGGCATTTACAATTATCACAGCTAATGCAGCTAATATCAATAGAATAAAACCTTTTTTAACCATTTTGTCTTTTTATTTTATTAAGTACATAAAAGAAAATGATAGTTGATAAGCCACTACCAATAGCTGCTTCTGTCATGGCCACATCTGGAGCCGCTAATAACAGATAAAGTATGGATGCAAATAAACTTACTGCACCTGCAGCAATTATGGCAACCACAATATTTTTATTCTGCACAGCTATTACTGCTAAAATCAGCATGATTATTCCTAAAAATATGGCAAGTATTATTTGTAACATATTAATCGTTGTTTACTTCCTTTTTAAATAATTTAACTACATCATCTTTGTATTTATCAACCACTGTTTTCTTAAACATGGGTACATTAATACAGTAAGATGCTCTGGCTAAGACGTGAGATGATACCGGATTGGTTATTAATATGAAAATGACTAAAAGAATCAATTTCCCCCACCATGCTGGGATAATTAACAATAATCCGATAAGAGATAAAAATGTTCCTAAAGTTGAAGCTTTTGTTCCTGCCTGAATACGATTATAAACATCGGGCATACGAACTAATCCTAATGCACCAAGGAATAAAAATATTGCACCCAGCAATACAAGAATGGCTCCTATTATTTCTATAACTGAATTTTCCATAATTAGATTCCTTTCTCGAAATAACGTGCAACAATAATAACTCCTAAAAAGCTCAGCAAACCATAAACAAGAGCTACATCTAAATAGATAATTCTTTCTGAAAATTTAGCAATCAATGCAATAAGCGATAATGAACTTACCGTCATTACATCAAAGGAAACTAAACGATCCGATGCTGTAGGTCCCTTTATAAAGCGATATAATGTTAACAACAAAGCTAACATCATAATTACTACAGCTATTGTAAGTATTGTATTAACCATATATTTTAACTAATATTTTTTCGAATTTTTTAACGATTTTTTCTGTGGCTACACTGATGTCTTCAGATTCAACATCAATCCAATGAATATAAATTATATCATCTTCTATATCTACTGTTAGAGTACCTGGAGTTAAAGTAATTGAATTGGTCAAAATCATACGAGCCATTTTTGATTTTAAAACCGTTTTTGTTTTAACAATACCTGGATTTATTGGCAACGAAGGTCTTACAACACGCAATGCTACATCAATATTTGATTTTATTAATTCAGCAAAGAATACCATTAAATAAATAAGAGTATAAAAAAATGCGGCTGGAGTAAATTTAAACTCGTTTAGAACATCTGTTCTCCTACCAAAAATTACACTAACTATGATAGATAAAATTGCTCCTATAATAATTATTTCAAGCTGAAAACTATTATTAATAAGAAACCAAACAATCATTAAAACAAAGAATAATGCAAATTGGCTTTTTATTTTCATATCTATATGTTTATATATTTATACTTCTACAAATGTATGTTAATAAATTAACAATCCAATTACAAGTTAGCTTTTTTTTGAATAGTTTAAAAATTAATATTTATCTATTCAAAAATAGACATAAATCTATTTTTGAATTAATTTTGCACAGAAACAGATTATATAAATGAATACCTCTGAAAGTTTTAACTGTGTAAATTGTAAATTTAAGTCAGCCTGCTTTAAACAATTAAATGATGATGAATTGTTTCTTGCAAATAGTAACAAGGTTCAGATACAATTTAAGAAAGGTGAAATTATTTCAAAACAAGGCTCATTTGTCACTCATATAATGTATCTTAAAAATGGATTTGCAAAAGTTTATAAAGAAACAAGCATTGAACACAATCTAATTTTGGATATAATTCCGTCAGGTAAATTAATTGGATTAACATCCCTGTTTAATCAAGATAATATTGCCCGTTTTTCTGTGGCAGCTCTAGATAATTCAAAAGTTTGTTCAATTGATAGAAAAACTTTTGAGAAACTTATTCATCAAAATAGTAATTTCGCTGAAAGTATTATCACATCATTAAATCAAGAATCATTACAGTTTTACGATAAAATGGCGAGTTTAACTCAGAAGCAAATGAATGGACGTGTGGCTGATGCAATTCTCTATTTATCAGATGCAATTTTTAGCTCTAATAAGTTTAAAATGATTCTATCGAGAAAAGATTTAGCAGAATTTACAGGCATGTCAACGATGAGCGTGGTAAGAACATTAAAAGAATTTAAGGAAGCAAATATTATTGAAGATAAAAACGGAACAATTGAAATTAAAGATATAATTACCTTAGAACAAATAAGTATAAAAGGCTAATAACTAGCTTTATATAATAAGATTAAAATACAGATCAGTTTTAAAGTTGATCTATATCATATTATGACAAATGTCATTTATACAATAATTTATATATGTTTATAAAAAATAAAATTAAATTTGCATACACTGAAACAACTAATAAAACGGATACTTTATAACATTTATAGTTTATATAAACTCAAACTCTAATTGATTTTTTAGGATATGTTGTGTTATTTTTTTCACAATTTAGTAAACAAAAAATAGATTAAGCAGTTATAAATATCAAGTTAAAGAAAAAGTAATTTAATAAATTTGTTTAACATCAAAGTAAAATTAATATAACAACTTAGCATGTCGAAAGTTATTAAAATCAAAAAAGGCTTAAATATTAATATGCTTGGTAATGCTGAAAAGATTATTAAAAAAGCAGATCAAGCTGAATTTTATGCAGTTAAGCCTACAGATTTCCAGGGAATTCGCCCTAAACTGGTTGTTAAAGTTGGTGATAAAGTGAAAGCTGGATCACCTCTTTTTTATGACAAATTTCAACCAGAGGTTCAGTTTACTTCTCCGGTAAGTGGTGAAGTAACCGAAATTAACAGAGGTGAACGCAGAGTCATTCATGAAGTAGTAGTTAAAGCAGATGAAAATATCGAATACGAGGATTTTAAAGTTAGTGATCCGAAGAATCTTTCGAAAGAAGAAATTGTGTCTGTTTTGCAAAAAAGTGGATTATGGCCATCTATTAGACAACGACCATATTCTACCATTGCAAACCCTGAAGATACTCCAAAAGCTATCTTTATTTCTGCATTTGACAGTGCTCCTTTAGCTCCTGATATGGACTATGTAGTTAAAGATTGTGTAGATTGCTTCCAAAAGGGAATTGATGTATTATCTAAACTTACTGAAGGCAAAATACATTTAAACATCAATGCGGATTATCCTGCTGCCGACACCTATTTAAATGCAAAAGGTGTTCAGATAAATCGATTTACAGGACCACATCCATCTGGAAATGTTGGTGTTCAAATAAACAAAATTGATCCTATAAATAAAGGTGATATTATTTGGTATACCTACCCGCAGGAGATTGTCACAATTGGTCGTTTATTCGATAAAGGAATTTACGATGCCACAAAAATTATAGCTTTAACAGGTTCGGAAGTTAAAAATCCAAAATATTATAAAATTTTAAATGGAGCTTCAATTAAAAATCTGGTTAAGGATAATGTTAACGAAGGTGAATTAAGATACATTAGTGGAAATGTTTTAACTGGATCTAAAATCGCTGACTATGGTTACGTAGGATATTATGACAACCAAATTACAGTCATCCCGGAAGGTAATTATCATGAATTCTTTGGATGGGCAAAACCAGGATTTAAAAAGCATTCTGCTTCTCGCGCTGTATTTTCATGGATAATTCCAGGAAGAAAATACAAACTAGATACCAATTATCATGGTGGTAACAGAGCCTATGTAATGACCGGAGAATACGAAAAAGTATTCCCAATGGATATCTATCCTGTGCAGCTTATAAAATCAATTTTAGTTGAAGACATTGATAAAATGGAACAACTGGGAATTTATGAAGTTGATGAAGAAGATTTTGCATTATGCGAATACGTTTGCACTTCTAAAACAGAGGTTCAATCGATTATCCGGACAGGATTAGATTTGATGAGAAAAGAAATGAGTTAAAAATAAGCCTAGAGCTAAAATCTATATATTAATGAAATCATTAAGAAGATATATTGATAAAATAAAACCGAACTTCGAAAAAGGAGGAAAGTTTGAAAAGTTAGGTTCTACTTTCGAGGCCTTTGAAACATTCTTATTTGTTTCGAACAAAGTAACTTCGAAAGGAACACACATTCGCGATGCTAACGACATGAAAAGGACTATGATTGTTGTGGTAATTGCTTTGATTCCCGCAATGTTATATGGAATGTGGAATATTGGTTATCAGCACTTTCTTGCTACAGCACAAGAAGGAACTTTACTTGAGTTATTCTGGTTTGGGTTTCTTAGAGTATTTCCAATAATTGTTGTTTCATATGTAGTTGGATTAGGTATTGAATTTGCTTTTGCACAATATCGTGGACACGAAGTCAACGAAGGATTCTTAGTTTCTGGAATCTTAATTCCTTTAGTATTACCTGTTGATATTCCACTTTGGATGGTAGCCGTTGCTACAGCATTTGCAGTTGTAATTGGCAAAGAAGTTTTTGGTGGTACTGGAATGAATATTTTAAACCCTGCTTTAACAGCACGTGCATTCTTATTCTTTGCGTACCCTTCATACATGTCGGGTAATGCTGTGTGGACACATGGAGTCATGAAAGGAGAAGGAATTGTTGATTCATTCTCTGGAGCAACACCATTAGCAGAAGCTGCAGCCGGACATCTTGATAAATTACCAAGTGTTTCCGAAATGTTTTTTGGAAATGTTATTGGTTCAATAGGAGAAACCTCTACTCTAGCAATTTTAATTGGAGCAGCAATATTATTAATTACCGGAATTGGAAGTGCTCGAATAATGTTTTCAGTTTTTGCCGGTGGATTTGTAATGGGATTAATATTAAATGCATTTGCTGTAAATCCATTCATGGAAATACCTGCATATCAACAATTATTATTGGGTGGTTTTGCATTTGGAGCTGTATTTATGGCAACAGATCCTGTTTCGGCAGCACAAACTGCTAAAGGAAAAATAATATATGGTTTTCTGATTGGATTCCTTGCAATATTAATACGTGTTATTAATCCTGCATACCCGGAAGGTGTAATGTTAGCAATACTATTAATGAACGTATTTGCTCCATTAATTGATCACTATGTTATTGAAGGTAACATTAAAAAACGACTAAAAAGAGCAAAAGTGAATGCATAAAATATTAAAATTATGAGATCATATAGTAACACATACATATTTATCTTTTCTTCAGTAATGGTCATTGTAGTTGCTGCAATTCTTTCTGTCGCTGCTATGACATTACAGCCTTACCAGAAGAAAAATATTGAAATAAATAAAAAACAAAACATACTTACTTCAATAAATCTTGAAAGTACAGCTCAGAATGCCGAAGAGCTTTATGCAAAAAATATTGCTGAATCTTTTGTAGTTAATTCTAAAGGAGAAATTATTGAAGGAGTTGATGCTTTTAAAATTGATTTGAGTAAAGAACTGATCAAACCATTGGAAGAAAGAAATCTACCTGTATTTGTAAGTTCTTTGGAGAATAGCCGCCAATACATTATTCCAGTTCATGGAAAAGGTCTTTGGGGACCTATATGGGGGTATGTATCGTTAAAGGATGATTTATCAACTATTTATGGAGCTAACTTTGCGCATAAAGGAGAAACTCCTGGCTTAGGTGCTGAAATTGAAACCAAAGCATTCCAAAAACAGTTTCTTGATAAACAAATCTTCAATAACGAAGGAACATTTGTTTCGGTAAGCATTATGAAAGGTGGAACTGCAAATCCTGATTCACCATATGAAGTAGATGGAATCTCGGGAGGTACCATTACAGGTAATGGTGTTGATGCCATGCTTAAGGACTGTTTAAGCAGTTATGAACCTTACTTTAGATATATTAAAGATGCTGAAGTTGAGATGCAAGAAACAGTAGAAGAACCTACTGACGAAGCAGAAGAAGCAATGGAAGCTGAACAAACTAATTTGTAAAACATAAAATTTATATATAATGAGTGCAGAAAGAGAACCTCTTTTTTCAAGTAAGAACATCAAGCTACTCACAGAGCCTCTTAACGATAGTAATCCTATTACTGTTCAGGTTCTGGGGATTTGTTCTGCATTAGCCGTTACGGTTAAATTAAAACCTGCCTTTGTGATGGCATTATCCGTGTTAGTTGTAATGGCTGTATCCAATGTTGTTATTTCATTATTACGAAAAACCGTTCCTCCCCGAATCAGGATTATTGTTCAACTAGTTGTTATTGCTGCTATGGTTATTCTTGTTGACCAGGTGTTAAAAGCATTTTTATTCGATGTGAGTAAACAATTATCCGTATTTGTTGGATTAATTATTACAAACTGTATTATTATGGGACGCCTTGAAGCATTTGCTTTAAGCAATAAACCCTGGCCTGCTTTTCTTGATGGTTTAGGAAATGCTGCTGGATACGGAGTTATTCTAATTATCGTTGCTTTCTTTAGAGAACTGCTTGGTTCTGGAACCATTTGGGGCTATAAAGTAATACCTGAAAGTGTTTACGATTTTGGATATGAAAATAACGGCCTTATGATTCTTCCTCCAATGGCATTAATTGTTGTTGGTGCAATTATCTGGGTACAACGTGCAAAAAACAAGAAACTTGTAGAATCTAACTAAATAGTAATCTCAAAAAATCAGAAAAATGGAAAACTTAGTTAATATTTTTGTCAAGTCCGTATTTATTGATAACATGATATTTGCATATTTCCTTGGAATGTGTTCTTATCTTGCTGTATCAAAAACAGTAAAGACTTCGACCGGTTTAGGGATTGCAGTAATCTTTGTGTTAGGATTTACAGTTCCTGTGGATTATTTAATTCACAACTATTTACTTAAAGAAGGTGCTTTAGTGTGGCTAAGTCCTAGATTTGCCGATGTTGATTTAAGCTTCTTAAGTTTTATCATCTTCATTGCATTAATTGCATCTATGGTACAATTAGTTGAGATGATTATCGAAAAGTTCTCTCCTGCATTATATAATTCGCTTGGTATTTTCTTACCATTAATTGCCGTTAACTGTGCAATCTTAGGTGGATCATTATTCATGCAAGAAAGAGCATATAATAATATTGCAGAAGCTACAGCATTTGGTTTAGGATCAGGTTTAGGATGGTTCCTTGCTATTGTAGGTATTGCTGCAATTAGAGAGAAAATAAGATATTCAAATGTTCCCGATCCTTTAAAAGGCCTTGGTATTACTTTTATCATTACAGGTTTAATGGGTATTGCTTTCATGGGATTCATGGGAATTAAATTATAAACGTATAAAAGATCTAAAAGAATGATATTATTGACATCGAATTTTACTGTGATCGTATTAAGTATCGCGATATTCTTAATAATAATTCTTGCGTTGGTTATGATGCTTTTATACGCAAGAAAAAAACTTACACCTCAAGGTAAAGTAAAGCTTACCATTAACGATGAACAAGAAATGGAAGTTGATCCGGGGAATACATTACTAACAACCCTGGCAAATAACGAAATTTATTTACCATCGGCATGTGGTGGTGGTGGAACCTGTGGTATGTGTACTTGCCAGGTTACTGAAGGTGGAGGCACCATTCTACCAACCGAAACAGGTTTCTTTACTCGTAAAGAAGCACAAAATCACTGGCGTTTAGGTTGTCAGGTTAAGTTACGAAACGACATGAAAATTCATGTTCCTGAAGAGGTTATGGGTATTAAAAAATGGGAATGCGAAGTTATTTCTAATAAAAACGTTGCAACTTTCATTAAAGAATTTGTTGTTAAATTACCCGAAGGAGAAGAACTTAACTTTAAATCAGGTGGTTATATTCAAATTGACGTTCCTAAAGTAGAAGTTGATTTCAAAGATATGGATATTGAAGAAGAATTCCGTGATGAATGGGATCAGTACAATATGTGGAATCTAAAAATGAAAAATCCTGAAGAAACATATCGTGCATATTCAATGGCTAACTATCCTAAAGAAGGAAATATAGTAAAACTTAATATCCGTATTGCAACTCCACCTTGGGATAGATCTAAAAATGGATTTGCAAAAGTGAATCCTGGAGTTTGCTCATCGTATATCTTCTCGCGCAAACCAGGTGACAAAGTAACTGTTTCGGGTCCTTATGGAGAATTCTTTATTAAAGATACCGATCGCGAAATGATGTATATTGGTGGTGGTGCAGGTATGGCTCCATTACGATCTCATATTTTCCATTTATTTCATACTTTAAAAACCGGACGTAAAGTGACTTATTGGTATGGAGCACGTTCTAAACGTGAAGTTTTCTATGAAGATGAATTCAGAGCAATTGAAAAAGAATTCCCTAACTTTAAGTTCTATATTGCTTTATCAGAACCAAAAGAAGAAGATAACTGGACAGGATTAACCGGATTTATACACCAGGTACTTTATAATGAATATTTAAGCAAACACGAAGAACCCGAAGAAATTGAATACTACTTATGTGGTCCTCCAGTTATGAATGATGCTGTTCAGAAATTAATTTACGATTTAGGAATTCCAGATGAAATGTTGGCTTTCGACGATTTTGGATAATCAATATAACAAAACTAAACATAAAACCGGTTGCAAAAAACAGCCGGTTTTTTCATTCTATTTCAATTTCAAAAATATCAAATCTACTCCATTTACTCCAATATTTAATCGCTAAATCTCTAACTAAATCCCAGTAAATATTGCTATCTAATCCATATATTATGAATAGATCTTTAATCTCTTTTGCAATTTTTCGACCATATTCTTCTTTTAACGAAATCGTTATTTTCTGTCCCAAATAATAAAATTCCGCTTTTGGTAATTTATTATTTTCTTTAACCGAAATTAACCCATGACCTAACGTAGCACCAGTACTTACTTGTAAACCATCATTTAAACAACTAAATGGAGGTTCCAAGCCTGCATAAGAAACTACTTGAAGCTCATCTACGCCCGCGCCGAAATATTCCCGGGCCCTTACTCCCATTTTTACTCCTATTAAAGAGTAAACTCCTAAGTGTCGATGTAATTCACTAGTAATAACACACGCATTCCATTCCTCTTTACCAAATTTTTCTATTGATGAAGTCATGATATTTTGAATATCTAAAATATAATCCGATGAATCATCAGAAAAACTTGATATAACCTGGTTTTTAAGTTCAGACATTTCTTCTAATAAAATCAAATAATATTTATTCACATTTATGGATGAGTCCAGCGTATACCTATTATTCTCAATTTGAAAGATTTCTTTTTTTAACAGATAAAATATGGCAGACTCATCATACATACTTTTTGCAAATGAAACATCTGGAGTGCTTATGCTTTCAAAAATATTTTTAGAAACCAATGTGTTCTGATTACCAATTTCCTTTATTATATCGTTTGTATAATTATTAAAAGATGCTCCATTAATAAATTTCACATTCATTTTCTTATTAACCACTGATTGATATGATGCAGTATCTAATAAATAATTAAAACTCTGTTTGATACCGACTGTATTACATGTCCAAACAATTTCCTTGACCTTATCAATCTTATCAGGATATTTTTCAAAGTATGAGTTGATAGTATTAAAACCACTTAGGTTTATATAGGTGATTTTCTCATTAAAATGTTCAAATATATAATTAAGAATAGATTCGTAAGAATTTATTCTATACTCCTGTTTTTCTGCCACTTTATTCCATATAAAATTGTTAGCTGCCTTACAATTCATGTTCTTTTGTTGATGATTATCATTAAGTCCAACCAATAAGCCTTCGTTATGATAGGCATGAAGTAAACTCTTAACCTTATAAAAACCATCCTGAGCATTTATAACTCCATTTGAAGTAATGATTGCCAAGACTCTAATATTAGAAGATGTCAATGCCAGATTAATTGCCCTGTAATCGTCCAATCCACAATCTGTCTCAATAATTACATAATGGTCGGGCTTCCATGGATGTGCATTTAACTGAATACTAAATATAAAACCGAATAGGGTTAATAAAACGGTAAATTGTTTCATAACGTTTTGCGTTTTAAGTAAAAAGTTTGACAAAAATACAAATCATCTAAAGAAAACTTCTTAAATTAGCTATACTTTTTAAATATTTAGATATGAAAAGGTTATTCATTATAACATTATTAGGTCTGTTTATATTCTCATGTAAACAGAAAACTGAGTATATTTCTTTTGGAGGTTTTACACAAGGAACTACCTATAGCATTACATATCAGAGTAACGATACTATAAACTATAAGAAAGAAATTGAACATCTACTTGCAGATTTTGACACTTCTCTTTCAACCTATAATCCGCATTCAGTTATTACTAAAATTAACGTAAACGAGTCGAAACATATCGATAAATATTTAAGTGTGGTTTTAAAAAAATCAAAAGAGATATATGATATTACCAATGGAGCTTTTGATATTACTGTTGCTCCTTTAGTTAACGCCTGGGGATTTGGTTTTAAAAATAAAGAAGAAATAACCAATGCTAAAATTGATAGTATTCTTGAATTTGTTGGATTTAACTTAGTAAAATTTGAGAACAATGAGCTATCAAAAAATGATCCCCGAATTATGTTAGATATGAATGCTATTGCTCAAGGTTACTCAGTTGATATTGTTGCTGATTTTTTAGAACATAAAGGAATTACAAACTATCTGGTTGAAATTGGTGGTGAAGTAAAAACTAAAGGCGTTAATAGCAAGGGGAAAGACTGGAAAATTGGAATAGATAAACCTATTGATAATAACAATGTCCCCGGTGAAAACCTTCAGGCAATAATAAAACTTACCAATCAATCATTAGCTACATCTGGAAATTATCGGAAATTTTATGAACGTAACGGCATAAAATATTCTCATACCATAAACCCTAAAACAGGATACCCTGTTACTCACTCTTTATTAAGTACTACTGTTATTGCAAATGATTGTATGACAGCCGATGCCTATGCCACTGCCTTTATGGTTATGGGTTTGGAAAAAGCATATAAACTGGCTGAAAAACTATGTGATATTGAAGCGTATTTTATTTATAATGATGAGAATGGAGCTTACCAGGAAATGTATACTCCTAAAATGAAAGAATTAATTGAAAAAATTAAATAAAAAGAGCGAACCTTCATGATTCGCTCTTTCTTATGATAAATATTATTAATTAATTTTTCTTTTTATTGAACTCCTCTACACCGGCATCCAAGAACTTAATATAATTATCTACATTCAAATCATGTCCTTTAGGTTCAATTAAAGTATTACCATCTGCATCAACTAAAACATAATATGGCTGACTATTAATATTATATTTTGATATCTGAAAATCTGCGTATTTTTTCCCAATGGTCTTTTTCACTTTCCCATCATATGATGATGTTACCCATTCTTCTTCCGGCAGTTTAGTTCTATCATCAACATAAAGTGCTATAATTAAATAATCCTCTTGTAATCTTTTTAACACCTCAGGATTTGACCAAACCTTATTTTCCATTTCTTTACAATTAGAGCATGCATGTCCCTTAAAATCTAATAAAACAGGTTTGTTGAGTTTTTTAGCACAAGCCATTCCTTGCTCATAATCAAAATATCCTTCTAAGTTGTGTGGAAGATGCAATATATCACCATATTTTGGAGCTTCGCATAAAGCTGTATTTGCATTTTGAGAATGATCTAAAACACTTACCGTCTGGTTCTTGGTTAAATCGAACTGTTGTGCCGATTTAGGTGGAATTAAAGCAGATACTGCATTTAAATCCGCTCCAAACATTCCAGGTAATAGATATAGTGCAAACACAAATGATACTATTGCTAAAACTAACCTTGGAACAGAAACAAATGGTACTTCGCTATCATGCGAAAATTTAAGTTTACCTAATAAGTATACTCCTAGTAATACAAACAATACAATCCAAATAGCCAAATAAACTTCACGACTAAGAATTCCTAAATGATAAGTCTGATCAATATTTGCAATAAACTTTAACGAGAAGGCTAAAATTACAAAACCTAACACTACTTTAACAGCATTCATCCAACCGCCTGATTTTGGCATACTCTTAAGCATACCTGGGAATATCGCTAATAAGGTAAATGGTAAAGCAAAAGCTAAACCAAAAGCAAACATTCCAATGAGTGGTTCTAAAACATCACCCGCTGCAGCTTTTACTAATAGTGCTCCAACAATTGGTCCGGTACAGCTAAAAGACACAATGACTAATGTAAAAGCCATAAAGAATGAGGCTAAAAATCCTCCTTTATCAACTTGTTTATCTGCTTTATTTGCTAATCCTGAAGGAAGAATAATTTCAAACATTCCAAAAAACGATGCTGCAAAAGCTAAAAACAATACAAAGAAAATTGTATTTGGAATCCAATGTGTACTTAATCCGGTTGTAAAATCAGCTCCTGCACTTGTAAGCGACACAATAAGCCCAACACTCGTATAAAGAACAACTATTGAAATACCAAATATTAATGCCTTAACAATTGAATTAAATTTCGATGTTTGTCCTTGCATAAAAAACGATACGGTCATTGGTATCATGGGGAAAACACAAGGTGTAAGAATTGCAGCTAAACCAAGGATAAACGCTAAAAAGAAGAATCCCCAAATCGTTTTACCTTCTTCTTCCCCAGTCTCTTCAGCCTGGATTTCAGGTGTATTCAAATCAACTTTTGGAGTTAAGGCATCCGATTGTGCAGATTTTACTCCACTCACTTTAACCTTAAAATCAGGATTAAAATATACACATTTATCATCCTGACAAACTTGATATTCAATAGATCCTGTAATAACAAATGATTCTTCAGATAATACTTTAATTTTTTGTACAAACTGAGCTTTATCACTAAAATATTTTACATTAATCTTAAATATTTCATCAAAAACCTCTACTGGCTCAGGACTTTCACTCGGTTTATCTATTAATTCGAATTTGTCTGATTCATCAAAATAAAAGGTAGTACGAACAGGTCCGCCTTCATCAAAATACTGCGAATACAAATGCCAATGCATATCGATAGATGCATCAAAAGTAATCTCAGCTACTCCTTCTCCAACTTTTTTACTTGTTGTTTTCCATTTTACCGGATCAACAACTTGAGCAAATATACTGATTGAAAAAACCAGTAAAATACTTGATAATAATACTATTCTTTTCATGGTTATGTTTAGATTTATAAACAAAGCATCAAATTTAAGAATTAAGTATTAAATAAAAAATATAAGTACAATTTTCAATATCTACATAATTAGATATTAACAATCATTAACAAGTATTTAGCTATAAAATTGATTTATTTTTTGAAGCTATTCTTTAATAATCTTTCCGTTATTATCAAAAAAATTGAAATCTAGAAATCCATATGAATTTACCGGCTCAACATGAATGCGTTTCTTAAATTTAAAGAACCACTTAATTCTGCGAGATATAAATCCTTGGTTAATATATGCAGCAACATAAGGATGTACCTTTAATATAAGATTTTTATAATTAGCCTCTTTAATTAAGAAGGTTAAATGATTTTCAATATCATCGACCAATAATATACTTGGGGTAATTTCACCAGAACCTTTACATGTTGGACACTTTTCCATTATCTCGATATTGAGTTCTGGCCTTACACGCTGTCGTGTAATTTGCATCAACCCAAATTTGCTTAATGGTAGAATATTATGTTTTGTTCTGTCGGCCGACATAGCCTCCTTCATCTTCTCAAAGACTCTTTGTTTATTTTCGGCATTATGCATATCAATAAAATCAACAACAATAATACCTCCCATGTCGCGAAGTCTTAATTGTCTGGCTATTTCATTGGCAGCAGCCAAATTGACTTCAAGAGCATTTGATTCCTGATCTTCACCTAATTTAGAACGATTACCACTGTTCACATCAATAACATGTAATGCTTCTGTATGTTCTATAATTAAGTATGCTCCACTTTTAAACGATACTGTTTTACCAAATGAAGACTTTATTTGTTTATCAACACCATATTGATCAAATATTGGTTGATTACCTTCGAAAAGCTTTACGATTTTTCCTTTCTCAGGAGCAATAGTATGTATGTAATCTTTTAACTGGCGATAAATGGTATCTTCATTAACAAAAATGTTATTAAAAGATCCATTTAAAACATCACGTAAAACTGCTGATGTTCTGTTTAACTCACTAATTACTAATCTAGGAACATTATCGTAAGTAATTTTTTCAAATGCAATTTCCCATTTCTTTACTAATCCTCGTAACTCTGAATCTAATACTGCAACCTTTTTCCCTTCAGCCACAGTACGAACTATTACACCATAGTTTTTTGGTTTAATACTTTCAACCAGCTTCTTTAATCTTTTTTTCTCCTCAGGAGAGTCTATTTTCTGGGAAACAGAAACTTTATTAGAAAATGGGATCAATACAAGATTTCTTCCTGCAATGGATATCTCAGAACTTAAACGAGGGCCTTTAGTAGATATTGGTTCCTTGGCAATTTGCACTAAAACCAATTGCCCTGATTTTAATACATCGGTAATTTTACCATTTTTATCAATATCAGGTTCAATTTTAATCCGAGGAATGGATGGACCTTTCCCTTTTTTTGATAATGAACTTTTTACAAATTTATTTAAAGTTCGGAATTGAGGTCCCAAATCAAGATAATGCAAAAAAGCATCCTTATCATAGCCTACATCAACAAAAGCGGCATTGAGGCCAGGCATTATTCGCTTAACCTTGGCAAGATAAATATCACCTACAGCAAACTGCAGGTTTCTTTTTTCTTTATTTAACTCAACAAGCTGCTTATTTTCCAATAAAGCTATCGCTATTTCAGAGGGGGTTACATCAATTACTAGTTCAGTACTCACGGGTCCTACTCCTGTTTTAGTAATACAATATCATTACTTACATAAAACAATTTAAACCTAAAGAAGATAAACTTCAATAGGTTCAAATTATCATTTTAAAGGTATAAAAATACCTTATTTCTTCTTATGACGATTTTTTCTTAAGCGCTTTTTTCGCTTATGAGTTGCCATCTTATGTCTTTTTCTCTTCTTTCCGCTTGGCATAATCTCAGATTTAATATTTAATAATTATAATTAACGCTTAACGTTACCTTTTACTTTAGTTACAAATCTTTTAGAAGGTTTGAATGAAGGAATAAAGTGCTCAGGAATAATAATAGTTGTGTTCTTAGAAATATTCCTAGCAGTTTTTTCAGCTCTCTTCTTAACGATAAAGCTACCAAAACCTCTTAAATAAACATTCTTGTCATTTACTAATGAATCCTTAATAGTTTCCATGAATGCTTCAACTGTTTTTTGAACAGTTATTTTCTCAATTCCTGTGTTTTTTGAAATTTCGTTAACGATATCTGCTTTTGTCATTTTTTAAAAACTTTAATTATCAATAATTTAGATCATTTACTTAATTTGAACTGCAAATATAAATGTTTTCTTTCGATTAATAAAACACAAAACGGTTAAATTTGTCAATTAATTGAAAATTATTTTGTTCTGTAAAAATGACAAAGCTAAGCCAAAACCTTATAAACTGGTATTCACTAAATAAAAGAGATCTCCCATGGCGAGAGACAAATAAGCCTTATTTTATATGGATTTCTGAGATTATTTTACAACAAACAAGAGTAGATCAGGGCTTAGATTACTACAATAAATTTATTCATAAATTCCCAGATCTAACTTCTTTAGCTTCTTCCCACATTGATGAAGTACTGAAATTATGGCAAGGACTTGGATATTATTCAAGAGCCAGAAATATGTATTATACTGCAAATCACATTGTAAACAACATGAATGCTTATTTCCCTTCTGAATATGATGAATTAATCAAACTAAAAGGAATTGGTGATTATACAGCCAGTGCGATCGCTTCGATTTGTTTTAACCATCCAACACCAGTACTTGATGGCAATGTGTTTAGATTTATTGCAAGATATTTTGGAATTTACGAATCTACTCAAAGTGTTTCGGGAAAGAAACAGTTTAAAGAAATCTTGAACAAATTGATACCTAAAAGCAATCCCGGAACATTTAACCAAGCTATTATGGAATTCGGAGCTTTGCAATGTACTCCTAAGAATCCGGATTGTATAAACTGTATTTTTAATTCTAATTGTTTTGCCTTTAACAAAGATATTGTCTCTGAATTACCTGTTAAGAAAAAAAAGATAAATCAAACCATACGATATTTTAACTACTTATATATTATATATAATAATAGTACTTTCATTGAGAAAAGAACTCAAAATGATATTTGGAAGTTATTGTATCAATTTCCCTTAATTGAAACAAGTAAGAAACTGAACCTTACTGAACTAATGCAAACTTCTGACTGGGAATGCATGTTTAATAAAATACAAGCAACCGTTGTAACAAACTACATAGAACGAAAACATATTTTATCACATCAAAAAATTATTACTCGCTTTTATAAAATACGAATTGAAAATATAAATAAAAATTTATCATCTAGATATCTAAAGATAAAGATATCAGACATCCAAAGCTATGGCATACCAAAGCTTTTAGAAAATTACCTGAAAAATGTTGACAATTAAAATTGTTCTTTGTCTATATTTTAAAAATTTATAACTTTACATTTGTAGTATTCATTTAAAAGAAAAATTATGGGAATTAACAAGGTTATTTTAGTTGGAAACGTAGGAAAAGATCCTGAAGTTAGACATTTAGATAGTGGTGTTGCTGTAACAACATTTCCACTAGCTACTAGCGAATCCTACAAAAACAAAGAGGGTCAGAGAGTTACAAATACAGAATGGCACAATATAGTTCTCTGGAGAGGACTCGCTGAAGTTGCTGAAAAGTATGTAAAAAAAGGTAATCCTTTATATATTGAAGGAAAAATCAGAACACGTTCGTGGGATGATAAAGACGGTAATAAAAGGTATACTACTGAAATTATAGCTGACAACATGCAAATGCTTGGATCAAAACAAAGCAATGAAGAAAATGCAGCATCAGCACCTGAAACTTCATCTGGTATAGATATTGAAAATATTCCTGAAGGAGATGATTTGCCATTCTAATCACTAATACCTAAACATCTTATATTGGAAACTGCAGAACCCTTCCCGGAATTTTTACTTTTAAGTATTAATATTGCCAATCTATCGATTGATTTTGTTGCAATTATTGGCATAGTTTGTTCATTATTGTTTCTTATAATTTCAGCGCTGATTTCTGCTGCTGAAACTGCTTATTTTAGTCTTAGATCTGACCAGGTAAAAGAGATACAAAATCAACCTGATTACCGAAGCAAACTAATTATTCGACACATTAAAAAACCTAAAAAGTTTCTGGCAACAATAACTATCGCAAATGTGTTTTTTAATATTTGCTTTATCATTTCTATGGGAGTTATACTCAATTGGACATTTGATTTTACAAAAATTCCTACCATAGGATTTATTATTCAGTTATCTATTATTGCATTTATCCTTCTAGTTTTTGGTGAAATATTACCTAAATTTTACGGTAAAAACCATGCTAAAAAGTATACTCGAAAAACTGCAATCCTAATGATTGTGTTTGATAGGCTCTTTCATCCCTTTAGCATTTTTATGATCAATACCACATCAATTATTGGGAAAAAACTTGCAAGTATAAAGCAAAATATTACGATGGATGATTTATCGCAAGCTTTAAATCTTACTACACATCAGATTACTGAAGACGAAAATATCTTAAAAGGAATTGTGAAATTTGGGAATATTGACACTAAAGAGATCATGAAATCGCGTGTTGATGTTTTTGCAATAGAAAAGGAAACTCCATTTAAGGAATTATTAAAACTAATTATTGATTCAGGCCATTCGAGAATCCCCGTATACAAAGAAACATTTGACAATGTTCAAGGTATTTTATTTATAAAAGATCTTTTACCTCATTTCGAAAAAGGAAATGAATATAAATGGCAATCTTTAATAAGGCCAGCCTATTTTGTGCATGAAAACAAGAAAATCAACGACTTGTTGCAAGAATTTCAGGCTACAAAAAATCATATGGCAATCGTTATTGATGAATATGGTGGGACCAATGGAATCGTTACCCTTGAAGATGTTCTTGAAGAAATTGTTGGTGAAATTAATGATGAATCGGATGAAGATGAAATCATTTTTTCACAAGAAAATGAATCTACTTATATATTCGAAGGAAAAACATCATTAAACGATTTTTTGAAAATTGTGGATATTGAAGATGATTTCTTTGATGATGTAAAAGGTGATGCAGATACCATTGCAGGAATCATATTAGAATTGACAGGAGAAATCCCAGCAAAAAACAAAAAAATTGACTATAAAAACCTTACCTTTACCATCGAATCAGTCGATAAAAGAAGGATAAAAAAGATCAAGGTAAAGATTAACTAACAATCACAATGCATAAAGGGAGTATATTAACATACATTAGTGTGCTTGCAATTATTAGCTTCATTATTTTAGGTGGCTGCAAAAAAAAATACACCCCAAAACCCCGAGGCTACTATCGAATAGATTTACCAGAAAAAACATACAAAAAACTTAATTCTGTGTATCCATACCAATTCAATTATCCTGCATATACTAAACTCACAGATGATCATTCTAGAGCAACAGAAAAATATTGGATAAATATTGAATATCCTGAATTTAATGGAAAAATTCATATTAGTTATAAAACAGTTAACAATAATATGGATCAATTACTTGAAGATACTCGAAAATTAGCATACAAACATACCATTAAAGCAGATGCTATAAACGAAAGAATGTTTATAAAACCTGAGAAGAATGTGTATGGTATTTTATATGAAATTGAAGGCAATGCTGCCTCATCAGTACAATTTTTTATGACTGATAGTGTGAAGCATTATCTTCGTGGTGCTTTGTATTTTAATACAGAACCAAATAAAGATTCTTTAGCTCCTGTATTAAACTTTGTAAAAGAAGATATCATTGTACTCATAGAGTCGCTTGAATGGAAATAACATGATTTAACATGGGATTAATCTTAAGAGAACATTTTAACGAAGACGTAGAATTTGGAATTTGGGAAATTTCTGAAGATTATGACACGCTCAGGTCAAAACTTGTACTTGACGAAAGCGATATTAATACTGTTGAAGGTTTTAAAAATCATCAACGAAAACTTGAATGGTTAAGTGTTAGGACACTATTAAAAACCATGCTGGGGAAAGATTCTAAAATTGTCTATGGACCGGAACGAAAACCTTATCTTCATAACAACGAGTTTAACATTAGCATATCACATTCAAAAAACTTTACAGCAATATTGTTAAGTAAGAAAAAAAGGGTTGGATTAGACCTGGAGTTTATGTCAAAAAAGATTTTACGCATTGCAGATAAGTTTTTACGCCCCGAAGAACTTGAAAATATAGAAAAAGATCAGGAGTTATACCACTTATATTTACATTGGTGTGCTAAAGAAGCTTTATATAAGATATGTGATAAAGTTGATATAAACTTTGTAACGAATCTTAACATAGAAAAATTTAGACCAAAAGAAAAGGGTATTATAACCGGAGCTGTAAATAATAGCTATATGAACGAAAAATTTAGTCTAAATTATTTTACATTAAAGAATTACTCCATCGTTTGGTGTTATAAATAATTTATCTGTCCTAATTTTATTATCTTTATTTCCCAAACAAAATTAAACCATGATCTCTGAGCTAATAAGTAAAAGCATTTCAGAAGGTAAAAAATTATTCGTTTTACTCATTGATCCTGATCAGCATAATCTTGAATCAATGGTTAAAGTAGCTAACAATGCAGATAAATCTGGAGTCGATTTAATATTTATTGGGGGCAGCTTATTAAATAATGAGATTAATAAATCTGTTGAGATCATTAAGTCAAATACAAGTATTCCTATTCTTTTATTCCCCGGCAACTTGCTACAAATTGCTAATAATGCAGATGGAATCTTATTATTATCTTTAATTTCAGGAAGAAATCCAGACCTTTTAATTGGAAATCATGTGATTGCTTCGGCTCATATAAAAAGAAGTAAACTAGAAGTATTACCTACAGGATATATCTTAATTGAAGGAGGAAAATCTACATCTGTTGAGTATATGAGTAATACAAAACCTATTCCTTCGGAAAAGATTGATATTGCAACTGCTACAGCCATGGCAGGAGAAATGCTTGGTTTAAAGTATATTTACCTGGAAGCCGGCAGTGGAGCAAAATCATCCATACATACAAAAATGATTTCCAAGGTAAAAGAAAACATCAACATACCTCTTATTGTTGGTGGAGGAATAAAATCACCTGAAAATGTTACTGAAACTATAAATGCTGGCGCCGATATGGTTGTTGTAGGTAACATTATAGAAACTAATCCTGAAATTCTTCCAGCTTTAGTTAAAGCTTGCCATTCAAAATAAAACAACTAGGTTTAACATCTTTTAAGAAATAATTTAACAAAGCGTTTCGTTTAATTTAAACCATAGCACTAAAACGAAGTCTATATTTTGAATCGATTTATTAACTATTCTTAGAATGAATATCACAAATACAGACATAACAAAAGATACAAATGTGGAGATTTGGAAACCTTTAGTTATTGAAGGCATGGCAAAAAATGAAGTTTTTGACATTTCGAACTATGGTAGAATAAAAAGTTATAAGGTAAAAAAAGAAGGATCAATTATTAATGGTTCAACACTTAAAGGATATAAAATATTAAACATTAAATTAGAAAATGGGAAAAGAACAACTAAATATATCCATAAATTAGTTGCTGAAAGTTTTATTAATAAAGATAATGATCAACAAAAATATGTAATTCATTTAGATTTCGACAAAAACAATAATTGCATTCAAAACCTTAAATGGGTTACCCAAAATACCATGTTTGCTCATCAAAAAATAAATCCAAATTATAAGCGAGGAGCTATCAATTATTCAAAACTTACCGAAACCGATGTGATTCGTTTAAAGAAAAAACTAAAAAGAGGTAAGAATAAACTCTACAAGCTTGCTAAAGAATTTGGAATAACGCACACTCAATTAAATCGAATAAGAAGAGGAGAAAACTGGGGCCACGTAAAAATAGATTAGGGTATTAAATACAGATTATTCTCAAGCTAATCTCATTAAGAAATCTTCTTTGAAATTTAGGATTCATTTGAAGAAACTTAACGTTGTAATTTGAACGTTCTTTTTGAGATTAGCTTTTCAATTTTTTTCAAATATTTTTTTGTATCTTGGGTTTTAAAATTAATTAAACCCCTATGAAAAGATTATTCCATTCTTTGTTCTTAATAATCATTATTTCGACATGTACAGTCTTTTATAATAATGTATTAGCACAGGAACACGAAAAAGAAGAAACAGAAATTACTACACAAAAGGAAGATGTAACTGAACACAATGATGCTCATAGTAAAAATGCCGAACATGCCAATATAAATGAACACTCAGAAGAGCCAAGTCATGATGAAGGTTCGGGGCATGGTAGTAATATGAGTCCGTTATTCTTTCTTATCCTGGCCTTAATTATTGGAGCAGGAACTCGTCATTTTTTAAGGAAAAGTCCTTTGCCATACACTGTTTCTTTACTAGTAATAGGATTAGGCCTTGGAGCATTGTCTCGTCTGGGATATTTTGGAGAATGGAATATCATTGGATTAAAACTAGATGCAGGTTTTATTAGCGAAGCTGTTGGATGGGCAGGGCGCATTGATCCACACCTGATATTATATATTTTCTTGCCTACATTAATTTTTGAAGCAGCATTTGCTATGGATGTCCATACTTTTAAAAAGACTTCTGCAAATGCATTTATTCTTGCTATACCAGGCATTATAGTTGCTATAGTTTTAACAGGTTTTGTAATTATTGGGATAAAATTGGCAGGCATTGGACTTAACAACTGGACATGGACCATGGCTTTATTATTTGGCACAGTTATTAGTGCAACCGACCCTGTTGCTGTAGTAGCTATCTTAAAAGAAGTTGGTGCCAGCAAAAAACTAGGAACGTTAATCGAAGGAGAGTCAATGCTTAACGATGGTACAGCCATCGTAATATTTATGGTAATATTCTTAGGTTTAACCGGAGTAGGCTCTGATACTTCTCCATTCCTTGAGTTCCTAAGAGTTGCTGTCGGAGGAACATTAGTCGGATTAGCTGTTGGATATATCATTATTGCATGGGTAAAAAAAGTATTTAATGATGCATTAGTTGAAATAACAGTTATTGTTGCTGCCGCTTATATGACATTCTATATTGCAGAACATTTCTTACATGTATCGGGAGTACTTGGTTTAGTTTCTTTGGGGTTAATGATGGCCAGCGTTGGTAAAACAAGAATTAGCCCCGAAGTAGAACATTTCTTACATGAGTTCTGGGAATTATTTGCTTTTATTGCAAATACGCTAATCTTCCTAATTGTTGGAGTTGTTATTTCTGACAATATTGTATTTACAGCGAATGACTTTATCATCTTGATATTATTATATATTGGAATACATATAGTAAGAGCTATTGTTATAGCAATATTCTTCCCAATAATGAAAAAGGCCGGATATGGAATGAGCAAGAAAGATTCCTATGTATTATGGTGGGGAGCTTTACGAGGAGCTGTTGGATTAGCACTAGCATTAATCGTTGCCGGCGAATCTAAAATTGACGCCTCGATCAGAAACCAGTTCTTATTCTACACAGCCGGTATTGTTACACTTACATTACTTGTAAATGCTACAACTATTAAAACCTTATTAAATAAGTTAGGATTAACAAGCGTGCCTCCTGCCAAACAAAAGATGTTGTTAAATGCGAAGAATTTCTTAAGGACTGCCTCTGAGAATTCTATCGAAAAACTTAAAAATGATCGATTTCTTGGCAGAGCCAATTGGGAAAGTGTTAACGAATATCTTCCAGAAAAACCGAAAGAAATTGAAATTAAACTTGACGAAGGTAAGCTAGCAAACTTATATGAAACACGTCGAAGAATTCTTGAAAAAGAAAAAAGTAGTTATTGGAATCAATTTAAGGAAGGTTTACTAGGTCCAATTGCTGTTCGCAATTTAACTGATGCCATTAATGAGATCATTGATTCTGAAGGTAAAATCCCATTATCAGAACGAAAAGATTTAGAACAGTTATGGCAAACTCCAAAATTTTTAAATAAGCTACAATCAATTCCTATTCTTGGAAAAATCTCTCAACGATTTTTCCTTGACAAATTAGCTACCAGCTATGATGCAGCAAAAGGATTTGTTGAAGCTCAGTACGAAACCTTAAAGTTAGCCGAAAGCATGGCAATAAGTTCAGATGCTAAAGAATTAACCATCGACGAAGATCTGGCAACAATTGAGAGTGAAATTAACGAAAACAGAATTCATGGTTTAACATTTATTAGAAATCTAAAAAATACTTATCCTGAAATATACGACTCTATTGCTACCAGACAAGCAATTCGTTCTAGCTTAAACAGCGAATTAAAAACTGTGGAAAAATTACAAAAGAAAGGACAAATTGGTTCTGACGAAGCTCATAAGATGATAGATAGCATTGAAGCCAGAATGAAACGCCTAGTAGATTCTCCGCCTGAAGTTAAACCACCAGAAAAGGCTAAATTACTATTGGAAATTCCTTGGCTTAAAGAATTGGATAAATCTACTTTTAATAAAATTGTTAGTTTATTCCAACATAGAAATTATGCGGTTGGTGAAAAAATCATAAAAGAACATGGCCATGTAGATGGACTATATGTAGTTGCTCGAGGATCTGTAAAAGTTACTATTAACAAAAAATTAATAGATATTCTGGGCAAAGGAAGTGTCATTGGCGAAATTGCAGTTCTTACAAATATACCTCGCACTGCTACAGTAACTGCAGAATCTCCGGTTACTGTATTACGACTAACTTCTGTCAGTATGCAACAGGTTATTCATGATAATCATACTTTAGAAGATAAGCTTTGGCAAATTGCAGCTCCTCGATTAGCAGAAAATGTTTTAGCTGATCACAAAGAATTTAAAGAAGTTCAACATCCTGAAATACAAAAAATTCTTTCGAAAGGTGAATTAATTCTGGCTAAAAAAGTTAGAAATATTGATTTGGAAGATAAATTATCTGTTCTTATTACAGGAAAAGCTATAAAGGCAAACGATGAAAACATCGAAGCACCTTGCTTTATTAATGATCAGTCTATTACACTTAGTAGAGATAGTAGATTGTTGATATTTCCTAAAAACTAGAACTTAATATTACATTGTTAAAAAAGCTTCAAAAATAATTTGAAGCTTTTTTCATTTTTATAAAACAGAATTTTATTAGCAAGCTATATGTTGCTAAAATTAATAATAATTAAACATTCCATTTTATTTTATAATATCATAAATTGGATTACCTACTGATGCGTTTGGTGAAGTTATTTTTAATATCCAAGAAACTGTAGGTGCAATATCAATCACTTCAGTATATGAATCAATTCTTTTACTTGTAACATTCCAACCATACCAAATTAATGGAACATGTGTATCATATTCATATCCCGAACCAGACTTGGTAACATCTCCATTCTTTTCAATCCACCCTGGTTCAAGATTAATAATTACATCACCTGATCTCTTTTGATGATATGAATTCTGTATTTTTTGATTTATACCCGACTCAAAGTTGGTTGAATTAATAACTGTAGCAGGAATTGCATTAGCAACTCCATTAAATTGAACCATAAAGTTAGCTACCTTTTGTTGTATTTCACCCAAATCAACTCCCGATTCATCAACTAAGGCCTGGTTAAAATATAATTGTCGAGAATAATACGATTTTACCCATTCACCTTCCTTATATACTATACTCAAATAACTATTCAATAAAGTCACTGCCTTTTCTCCGTCAAATACACCTGCATTTTGTTTTTTTGAAATCAGATATTCTGGAACATCAGAAACTCCCCTATCTGAAGTAATATAAACCAACACATTTTCCATCCCTATTTCATCATCCAGAAAACGAATAAGGTGTTCAATATCTTTATCTAGTCTTAGAAATAAATCTTCCATTTCAACAGATCGAGGACCAAAAAGTTCCCCACTAAAATGCGTAGCAGCAAAACTTATGGATATAAAATCTGTAAAATCATCTTTCCCCAAATCTTCATTTACAATGGCAGAAACTGCAAAATCTTTTGTATAGGTATTCCCAAATGGAGTATACTTTAAATACTTGAAATTACCTGATCGGTTTTGCAAATAAGATAAATCATATGGAAAAGTAAACCTATAATTTCTAAATCCTATTTCAAAGTCAGTATCATCAGGTAAGCTGTATTTATAATTATCACTTAAAGAATACATGCTGGCCCAGTTCTTTTTCATATAAATATCCTGAAAGCCTTTGTCATTAAATTCCTTTACCCATATAGGTAAAGTATCACTATAGTAATTTCCCGTAATCCAACCTCCATCATGATGATTAAACCAGAATGCATAATCAGCTAATCGTCCCCCTGCTATAACTGCAGAAACAGGGTTAAGTGAAATAGAAATTATTTTAGAACTATCGTTTGTTGCTAATTTTAGTTCATCACCTATGGTTGAACTTAACATATTTTTAGGAGTATAGTTCCCCATAGAAACTTCTCCATTGATAATATTGAATTTAGAATCATCTGCACAACCTACTGTTTCTCCGGTTAATCTATTATACCAATAATCTGATATTATTCCATGATAATATGGATATGTTCCAGTTACAATACTTGCCTGACCTGTTCCATTTTGTGTAATCAAATAATTGTGGTGAGTTTGTGTACAAAATGCACCATTGTTAATTATTCGCTTAAAACCATTATCACCAAACGAGTCCCAATAACGAAGTAACATCTCATATCTCATTTCCTCAATCACAATACCAACAACTAATCTGGGAGGTTTGTTAAATTGGTTTTGAGCTTGAGTATTGGTAACACCAAAAATAGAAGAGGTTATGAATACTAATAGGATATAAAATATATTCTTTAACATATTGCGCTTGTTGATGATATTATAATTTTTTCAAAATATTCTCAAATTAAACTTTAAACATTAAAGCGTATGTTTAGAATATCACCATCATCAACGATATAATTTTTCCCCTCAACATGAAACTTACCTGCATCTTTTACTTTAGTTTCTGAACCCAGCTCAATAAAATCGTTATATTTCATTACTTCGGCACGAATAAAACCACGCTCTAAATCACTATGAATTACTCCTGCTGCTTGTGGTGCACTCATTCCTTTCTTTATAGTCCATGCACGAATTTCTTTTGGCCCTACAGTAAAGAAAGACATTAAATTTAATAAGGAATAGGCACTTCTGATAAGCTTATTAACTCCTGGCTCAGTAAGACCTGCATCATTTAAAAATTCTTTACGATCTTCTAAATCTTCCAAGTCGGAAATTTCGGCTTCAAGTTTGCCTGCAATAACAAGTACTTCTGTTTCCTGATCTTTTAAAGCTTCTTTAACATTTTCAACATACTGATTTCCTTCTGTTGCCGAAGCATCATCAACATTACATACATAAATAATCGGTTTTGATGTAAGAAGGAAAATATCGTCGAGGTATTTTTTGTCAGTATCAGCAAGTTCATAAGTTCTAGCATTTTGCATCGATTCTAAATGCTCTTGCAATCCTTTTAAAACCTCAACACCTCGCTTAGCATCCTTATCCCCTACTTTTACTAACTTTTGTAATCGTTCTATCTTCTTAACAACCGATTCAACGTCTTTAACCTGTAATTCAAAATCGATGGTTTCAATATCACGAACCGGATCAACAGAACCATCAACGTGTGGAAGATTTTCATCATCAAAACACCTTAAAACGTGAATCAAAGCATCGGTATTACGAATATCTCCTAAAAACTTATTACCTACACCTTCTCCCTGATTAGCTCCTTTTGTTAATCCTGGAATATCTACTATTTCTACCGTTGCTGGTATAAGCTTATCTGTTGGTTGTATTTTTTCAAGCTCGTTTAATCGATTATCCGGCACACCAATCACACCAATGTTTGATTTACTAGAACTAAAAGCAAAATTTGTAGTTTCTACTTTTGTATTCGACATGCAATTAAAAAGCGTTGATTTTCCAACATTTGTTATTCCGATAATTCCACACTGTAGGCTCATAATATCAATTTTTAATAGATCAAAATTAAGGCTCAAAATTACACTTTTTCAACATTTTAAAAAGCGCTTTGTTATAAAAAAAGAATTAGCACAAGATATTTAAAATATGTTAATAATAAATTCAAAACATATTCCGTATATTATATTGAAAAACCGTATTTTTGCTACTTTGTTTTATTTTGATTTAAGAATTAATAACAACTCATATTTATATTAAAATGTCGGATATTCAAAACCTAGAAAGAACAGCGTCACAAATACGCAGAGATATAGTAAGAATGGTTCATGCACAAAATTCGGGACACCCTGGTGGATCATTAGGATGTACTGATTTTATGACAGCACTTTACTTCGAAATTATGGATCACAATCCAAAACATTTCGATATGGATGGAAAAGACCAAGATGTTTTCTTTTTATCTAATGGGCATCTTTCTGCATTATGGTATAGTGCATTAGCCAGATCTGGCTATTTTAATATCGATGAGCTTTCTACATTTAGAGTTTTGGATTCCAGATTACAAGGGCATCCAACAACTAAAGAAGGTTTACCTGGGGTTCGTATTGCTTCTGGTTCTTTAGGACAAGGCCTCTCTGTTGCCTGCGGAACAGCTCTTTCAAAAAAACTAAATGGTGATAAAAAATTAGTTTACTCATTGCACGGTGATGGTGAATTACAAGAAGGTCAAATTTGGGAAGCTGCTATTTTTGCTGCACATCACAAAATTGATAATATCATTGCTACGGTTGATTACAATGGACAACAAATTGATGGCCCTGTTGACGATGTAATGACATTAGGAAATCTAAAAGCAAAATGGGAAAGTTTTGGTTGGATAGTTTTGGAAATGGAAGGTAATAACATGACTGATGTTGTAAAAACCATTAACAAAGCAAAAACTTTGACAGGCCAAGAAAAACCAATTGTTATTTTAATGAAAACAGAAATGGGCGCAGGTGTTGATTTTATGATGGGAACACACAAATGGCATGGTGTAGCACCAAACGACGAGCAGCTTAAAGATGCTCTTAATCAATTAGAAGAAACATTAGGAGACTATTAATATATAAAGTTGAACAATAAAAAATTTTCATTATGAAAAATATTGTAGTTATTGCACATGATGTAAAAAAACCTGAAATGGTTCAATTTTTAAATGATCGTAAAGAATGGATATTCGGTGTTAACTTAATCGCCACAGGCAGAACTGCTGAATATATTGAATCACAAGGAATTAATGTTGAACACTTAAGCCCTGGGAAGTCAGGTGGATATAGTGAAATTACAGAAAGAATTAAAAACAAAGAAATTGATATTGTCATTTTCCTACGTGATCCACTCATTAAACAAGGTCATCATGAAGATATACAAGCATTACTTGAAGCTTGTAATATTTACAATATCCCTTTAGCAACTAACTATGCAAGTGCAGAATTAATGATTCTTGGGCAAATTAAAAAAGAAGATTACGAAAGAAGAAAAACGATGGAATAATAAGCGCAAGCTTATAAATCCGCAAAGAAAGATTTGTTTTTGAAAAAACTAATAAGTTCCATATTAATTCTTTTACTATTAAGTTCTGTAAGTTTAGCTCAAAAAGATTACGAGCCTAAAACTTCCAGAATTTTATTTGTTTTCGATGCTTCTCAAAGTATGTATGGGACATGGGAAAGTGATAAGAAAATTAATATCGCAAGAAACTATCTTATCCATATTATTGATAGCCTTGAACAAATGGATAATATCCAAATGGCTCTTCGTGTTTATGGACATCAAAGCCCAGTTCCTCCACAAGATTGCAGTGACACTAAGCTAGAAGTGCCATTTTCAAAGAGTAACGCAGGACAAATACGCCAAAAGCTACGATACCTTATACCAAGAGGAACAACCCCAATTGCTTATTCATTAGAACAAGCAGCTAAAGATTTTCCTCCTTGTGATAATTGCAGGAATATCATCATTCTTATTACCGATGGCATAGAAGCTTGTGATGGTGATCCTTGCCAGGCATCACTGAATCTTCAGAAAAAAGGTATCGTTTTAAAACCTTTTGTGATTGGAATTGGAATTGATCCAAATTTTGAAAAAACCTTTGAATGTGTTGGTCATTTCTACAATACACCGAATGAACAAAAATTTCAGGAAGTTTTAGGCGTTGTGATCTCAAGAGCTTTAAACTCTACTACAGCACAGGTAAATCTTTTAGATTCTAAAAGCATGCCTACAGAAACAGATGTAAACATGACTTTCTTTGATCATATATCAGGAAAAGTTAAATATAACTTTGTACATACCATAAATTATATGGGAAATCCTGACACCATCATTATTGATCCATTAATTGAATATGATCTTGTTGTTCATACTATTCCTGCTGTAAAAAAAGAAAATATCACCTTATCAGAAGGTAAGCATAACATGATAGGATTAAGCACTCCTCAAGGTTATTTACACATATCCTGTCCTGGAAGTAATCTTTACAAAGATCTGAATATTATTATTCGTCAGGATGGAAAAACAGAAACCCTGAACCTTCAAAAAAATGAGACAACCGAAAAGTATCTGGTTGGAGAATATGATTTAGAGGTTCTTTCTATACCAAGAGTTTATATCGAAAATGTAAAAATTGAACAAAGCACTATCACAAAAATTGAAATTCCAAGACCCGGGATAGCTAACTTTTCTTTATCATCAAGTGGATTTGGAAGCTTGTATGTTGAAACTGCTGATACTTTAAAATGGATTTACAACATGGATCAAAAAAATACCATGCAGAATATAACCATGCAACCGGGGAATTATAGAGTAGTTTACAGACCCAAAAATCAAAAACAATCAATTTATACCATAAATAAAAGATTTACAATAAAATCAGGATCATCAAAAAAAATAATACTTCACTAGATACAATATGAAAAAGTTTGATTATAAAGACAAAAAAGACACCAGATCAGGATTTGGAGCAGGATTATACGAGTTAGGAAAGAAAAATGAAAATGTAGTTGCATTATGTGCAGATCTTACAGGATCATTAAAAATGAATGATTTTGCCGATGAATTCCCTGAAAGATTCATCCAATGTGGTATTGCAGAAGCTAACATGATAGGTGCTGCTGCTGGATTAACTGTTGGAGGTAAAATACCTTTTGCCGGAACATTTGCAAATTTTGCTACAGGTAGAGTTTATGATCAAATAAGACAATCTGTTGCTTACTCAGGTAAAAATGTAAAGATTTGCGCATCACATGCTGGTATCACATTAGGCGAAGATGGAGCAACACACCAGATCATGGAAGATATTGGTTTAATGAAAATGTTACCGGGAATGACTGTTATTAATCCATGCGATTATAATCAAACAAAAGCTGCTACTATTGCAATTGCAGAATATGACGGTCCTGTTTATCTTCGTTTTGGGAGACCTAAAGTGCCAAACTTTACTCCTGAAGATCAAAAATTTGTAATAGGTAAAGCTATTTTATTAAACGAAGGCACAGATGTTTCTATTTTTGCTACCGGGCATTTAGTTTGGAAAGCGATTGAAGCAGCACAAATTTTAGAACAAAAAGGAATTTCTTCTGAGATAATTAATATTCATACCATTAAACCTTTAGACGAAGAAGCAGTCTTAACATCTGTTTTAAAAACAAAAGCAGTTGTTACAGCCGAAGAACATATGCTTAATGGAGGCTTAGGTGATTCTATAGCTCAACTGTTAAGCAGAAAACAGCCTACTCCAATTGAAATGGTTGCTGTAGATGATAAATTTGGCGAAAGTGGAAAACCTGAAGAATTACTTACAAAGTATGGAATTGACACAGAGAATATAGTTTCTGCTGTTGAATCAGTTCTTAAAAGAAAATAAAATTATCTTTGTTTTAGCTTGTTATTAATTTTTTAAGTGTTTTCTTCACTACATTATGTCAGATTACAGCGATAAGGAGTTATTAAATCTCTTTAAAGATATCGAAAAGCGCAATTATGCTTTTAACCTGATTGTTCGTAAATATCAGGAAAAGCTATATTGGCATATTCGAAAAATTGTAATCAAACATGATGATGCTGATGATATCTTGCAAAATACTTTTATAAAAGTATGGAAAGGCTTAGAAGGTTTTCGCGAAGATTCTAAGTTATACACCTGGCTATATAGAATCGCAACCAATGAATCATTGACGTTTTTAAAGCAGCAAAAAACAAAATACTTAATGCCTATAGTTGATTACGAAAATCAATTAAAGGAAACCTTAGAAAGTGATTTGTATTTTAATGGGGATGAAATACAATGTAAACTTCAGAAGGCTATTTTAGACTTACCCGAAAAACAAAGGATAGTCTTTAACATGAAGTATTTTGATGAAATGAAATATGATGATATGGCAGAAATATTAAAAACCTCTGTAGGAGCATTAAAGGCATCATATCATCATGCTGTTAAGAAAATAGAGAATTATTTTAAAGAAGATTAAACTATTAAAAAATTAAATTGTCAAAAGGACAGGGAAACAAATTAGGGGAATCAAAAAATGGGAAATAAATTTAAGGACTTGGAAGAGTTAAAGGGAAATAGTAAAAATCCGTTTTCTGTTCCTGAAGGATATTTCGAAGCATTTCCAACAAAAATGCAAGAACGAATAACTTCAGATAAACAGGAATATTCGTGGGCAATAAGGTTTTTTAAATATGTAAAACCTCAGTTTGCTTTGGGTTTTATGATTATTGCATTTGCAGTAATAGCAATTACTACGGTCGACTTTATCCTAAATAACAGAAGCAACGGTATCGATTCTGATTTATATACCAGAATTATGGAAGTGGATGCATCTGAATTTTCTGAGCAACATTTTATTGATGTTATCTTAGAAGAAGATAAAAAAAAGGTTGACAATCATAAAAAAGAAGAATCAGATTTTTATATTCATTATCTTTTAGATGAAGATATTGATTATACAACTTTAATTGATGAATTATAAAATTCAATAAAATGAAGTATTTTAAATCATTCATTATACTTATTGTCGTATTAACTGTTACAATAAGCACATTTGCACAATCGGATAAAGAGCAAGAATTAAAATCACAAAAAATTGCTTTTTTTACCGATAAGATTGGTCTAACCCCTGAAGAAGCACAGATATTCTGGCCTATTTACAACGACTACTGGGCAAAGAAAAATAAAATTATTGCTGATCGTAAGGATAAAATGACTCAATTTTCTGAAAATAGCGAAACCATGAGCAATAATGAAATGATAAAATATGCTGATCAGTATATTCATTATGAAATGCAATTAGCCGAATTATTAGATGAATATCATAATAAATTTAAAGAGATTCTTCCTATTGATAAGGTCATGAAGATTTATCTTGCTGATTATGAATTTAAAACTTATTTATTAAAAAAGATTCGTGAAAGCGGGAAAGATGATAACGAATAAAAATTAAAAATATCTTTAACATAAAAAGTCCGGCAATGCCGGACTTTCTGCTTTATATTGATTAATACCTTTACTCAAGGCTTCCAATCTCTTTTTCAACCTCTTCAAGAATTTCACAAGACTTAACCAGTTCTTTCATTGTGGTATGATCAGGATATAATGGTCTGTCAATTTCTAAGAAGTCAACATGACGTCTAATAACTTCTTTAGCCTTCGTAACACCTTTACCAAAATTATACTCACGAAAATCTAATGCTTGAGCTGCAGCCATATACTCAATTCCCAAAATACCATATGCATTATCCATAATCTGGAAATTTTTAATGGCTGTATTCATACCCATAGATACAAAATCTTCCTGATCAGCCGCCGCTGGTATAGATTGGATTGATGCTGGAGCAGATAGAATTCGTTGTTCTACAATCTGCATATCAGCAGTATATTGACTTAACATTAAGCCGGAGAACATTCCAGCTCCCTTAGTTAAGAATGCAGGTAAGCCAACACTTAATGCAGGGTGATTTAATCGATTCATTCTTCGTTCCGACATTACACAAACCATTGTAATAGCAGCACCTGCCATATCCATAGGCACAGAAACAGGTGTTCCCTGGAAGTTTGCACCCGATAATTGTAAATTCTCTTCTGGAAAGAAAATAGGATTATCACCTACTCCATTTAATTCAATTTCCACCTGAGAACGTGCCCATCTTAAAGCATCGTGAGCCGCTCCAATAACTTGTGGTGTTGAACGCATTGAATATGCATCTTGAACTTTACATTTAATTTTATTTTCTTTTAGATCTCCACCAGCGACTAACTTATTAATAGCATTTGCACTTCGTACTGCTCCCTGGAAACCACGAACCTCATGCAATTTCGCAGTATAAGGTTTCATATTTGCTTTTAATGCTTCTAACGACATAGATGCTGCAATTTCTGCCTGCTTTAAGAATCTATTGGCATCGTATAAGAAAATAGCACTCATAGCAGTTAATACATTCGAACCATTGATTGCTGCTAAACCATCACGAGCTTTTAATCCAGGAATTGGGATTCCTGCTTTATCCATGGCTTCTTTTCCTTCTAAAAGTTCACCATTATAATACGCTTTACCTTCACCCATAAGTAATAAAGCAATTTGCGACATTGGAGCTAAATCGCCACTAGCACCAACAGAGCCTTTTTGACAAACAAAAGGTGTTACTCCTTTATTTAGCATCTCAACCAATGTTTGAGTAATAACTTCTCTACATCCAGAATTACCATGTGCATGCACATTAATACGACCTAACATAGCTCCACGAACATACTCAATTGGAGCAGGATCGCCTATTCCTGCAGCATGATTATATATTAGATATTTTTGGAAATCTTTTACTTGATCGTCGTCTAATACAACTTCTGAAAATTCACCGATACCAGTATTTACACCATACATAATTTCATTTGCTTCGATTTTTCTCTCAAGCATAGTACGGCACTTGTTAATTCGTGTAATAGCATCAGGATGTAATTCTACTTTTCGCCCATGACGAGCAACTTCTACAACATTTTCAATGGTGAGTCCTTCACCTTTAATAATAAGTTTTTCCATAATAGGTTTTAAATTTATTCGTTTAGTTAATAGGGTTTATACTCAAAAAAATGTAAAGCAATTAATTGTTTAATCGCATTAATAAACAACATGGATTTTTAATTTAGGATCTTCTTTTCTGTAGTAAAAAAAGACTAAAACATCGCGGATCGATTAATTTTAATAAGAAAGTCGATAATCCAATGTTTCATAATTGAAGTATTGAACTCACAAGTTAATAAAAGCTAATGGAAGTTCCTAAAAAAAATAAAAACAAAAAAGCGTTCCCAATATGGGAACGCTTTTTACATCTAAATCATTAAAGATTTATTTTTCTGGTAAATCAAGCTCAACTTCTTGAAGATATTCAACTGAACGAGCTATATCATCGTACATCGTTTTATCGTCATCAATAAATTTAACTTTCTTACGATAATTTGCCACAAAATTCTCAATATATGGAGATGATTTAGCCGGACGCTGGAATTCTAATGCTTGTGCTGCATTAAATAACTCAATAGCTAAAATACGCTCTAAATTTTGTGCTACCTTATATGCTTTTGTTGCAGCATTAGCTCCCATACTGACATGATCTTCCTGTCCTTGCGATGATTCAATTGTATCAACTGATGCAGGAGTTGAGAGTTGCTTATTACTACTAACAATAGAAGCAGCTGTATATTGTGGAATCATAAATCCACTATTCAATCCTGGGTTAGCAACCAAGAATGGAGGTAAACCACGTTTACCTGCTAACAATTGGTATGTTCTACGCTCTGAGATACTTCCTAACTCAGCCATGGCAATACAAAGATTATCTAGAGCTAATGCTAATGGTTGGCCATGGAAGTTACCTGCTGAAATAACTAAATCCTCATCAGGGAAAATAGTTGGATTATCAGTTACGGCATTAATCTCGTTATTGAATACATACGAAACATAGTTAATAGAATCTTTTGACGCTCCATGTACTTGTGGAATACAGCGGAACGAATATGGATCTTGTACATGTACCTTTGGACGATTAATTAATTCACTACCTTCTAATAAAAAACGCATTCTACGAGCTGTTTTGATCTGTCCTAAATGATGACGAATTTGATGAACTGAATCGTGGAAAGGCTCTATTCTTCCATCAAAAGCATCTAAAGAGACAGCACTAACCACATCGGCTAATTGTGAAAGTTTCCACACTTTTAAAGTTAAATAAACACCATGTGCACTCATAAATTGTGTTCCATTCAGTAATGCCAATCCTTCTTTAGATCTTAAGCCAATAGGCTCCCAATTCATTTTCTTTAATAAATCTGCTCCTGATATTTTTTCGCCATTATAATATGCTTCTCCTAATCCTAACATTGGCAAACACATGTGTGCTAATGGAGATAAATCGCCAGATGCACCTAGAGATCCATACTGATATATTACAGGAAGAATATCATTATTAAAGAAATCAACCAATCGTTCAACAGTAGATAATTGAACTCCAGAATGTCCATACGAAACAGATTGTATCTTTAATAAGATCATAATTTTAACAATCTCTGATGAAATCTCATCTCCAGTTCCACAGGCATGCGACATCACTAAATTCCTTTGCAATTTCCCTAAATCTTCGCGCGATATTTTCTTATCGTATAAAGCACCAAAACCAGTATTTATTCCATAAATAGGCTCATCATGACTTGCCATTTTCTGATCTAAATACTCACGACATTTAATGATATTATTTTTTGATTCTTCTGATAAACCTAGTTTATACCCTTCTTTTAAAATCTGATCAATTCGATCAAACGTTAACTGATCATTTGATATATAATGAATTTTTTCCATATCTATATTGTTATTAAAATTGAATGTAAATTAATAATGATCCTGCTTGATGCAGGCAAGTGTCGAAAATCGATTTAAATTATCAAGTAATTGTTTTAACAAAGATATTATTCGATAATCGAAATTCTAAAAATCTATTTATCGAAATCAGTCAAGGGAAACGAGTATCTCCTCCTGCAAAATGAACAGGACGTCTTCTATTATTATTTATAATATTATTCGTTTTCATTTTAAGATAGCTTCTTTAATAAATCATCAAACGACCATTCTGATTGCTCCCCGGTAATCATGTCTTTCACTGTTAAAATTCCTTTCTCCATTTCATTTGCGCCTACTAATACAACATACGGAATGTTTTTATTGTTGGCATAGGTCATTTGTTTTTTCATTTTGGCAGATTCAGGGAATATCTCTGAGTTAATCCCTTTTTCGCGCAAATTTTGAAGCAATGGTAAACAGTAAGCCTCTTCCTGAGTACCAAAATTAACAAACATCACTTTTGTTGAAGCTACAATTTCTTGAGGGAAAATATTAAGTTGGTCCATAACATCGTAAATACGATCAGCACCAAACGAAACTCCTACGCCAGATACATCTTTTAGTCCAAAAACACCGGTTAAATCATCGTAACGACCACCGCCACATATACTACCTATCTCAACATCTTTAGCCTTAACCTCAAAGATAGCTCCTGTGTAATAATTTAAACCGCGGGCTAATGTTAAATCAAGTTCAAGTTCAGTATTTAACTGAACATTATAAAAATAATTTAAAACAGTTTCAACTTCTTCAACTCCTTTTAATCCCTCTACTGAATCTTTCAATATATTCTTTAATGAATCCAATTTATCATTATTAGAACCTTTTAAGTCGAAAATTGGTTTCAACTTTTCTATTGATGATGCACCAATACCTTTTGCTAAAAGTTCTTCATTAACTTTTTCTAAACCAATTTTATCCAATTTATCAATAGCAACGGTAATATCAATAAACTTATCCGGTTCCCCTATTGTTTCTGCAATACCTAATAAAATCTTTCGGTTATTAATCTTGATGACAGTATTTACTGCAAGTTTTTGAAAAACTTGATCTATGATTTGAATTAACTCAACTTCATTTAATAATGAATTACTTCCAATAACATCCACATCGCATTGATAAAACTCACGATAACGACCTTTCTGTGGACGATCGGCACGCCAAACAGGCTGAATCTGATAACGTTTAAAAGGGAATGTAATATCGTTTAAATGCTGCACAACAAAACGAGCAAATGGTACCGTTAAATCATAACGCAAGCCTTTCTCTGAAATTTCCAGAGCAAATTTCCCTGACTCTGCATTGGTTAAATCTGTTTTAGTCTTCGAAAGATAATCGCCTGAGTTAAGTATTTTAAATAATAATTTATCTCCCTCATCGCCATATTTACCTAACAAACTGGATAGATTTTCCATTGCAGGAGTTTCAATAGGTAAATACCCAAACCGCTTGAATACTTCTTTAATCGTATCAAAAATAAAATTACGTTTCACCATTTCAACAGGTGAAAAATCTCGCATACCCTTTGGAACAGATGGTTTTTGTGCAGCCATTTTTGTTCTTATTAATTAATTTCTGCAAATATAGGATAAAAAAGAAGTCTTATACAACGAAAGTATCAGATTGGTTGCATAACATAAAAAAGGATGACAATTATGCCATCCTTCATTTAACATCATATATGAGGTTTATTTCTTTTTGGCCATTTTCTTAAAATCGGCATCTAATATTCCATCGAACTTTTTCCCTTTTTCAACCCAATGATAATCGAAGAAGTAAAAATTAGCATCTTTAGCTCCAATAATTATCTTATAACACCTTGCTCGTAATCGTGTTCCCTGAGGTCCAACCTTGTGTAAATACACAACATCTTCGTCGCGATTTGTAATTGCCTCCTCTATTTCTTCTCGTGTAACAAATTTTACTTTGTAAGGATAAATTTTCTTAATCTTAGCTTCGGTATTAATATTTGGAGCTACCTCATCTTTCACCAAGTACAGTGTTTTTTGTTTGATATCTTTAGTGTTTTCATTATAATACTGGAAGATATTCTTCTTAATCATGTCAGGATTATCTTTCATATTCTGGATATGTGTTTGCAAGAATCTAACCAGAGATTCCATTTTATAAACCCAGTACTCTTCATCAACTTCAGTATATGATAGTGGAATTGCTGCAATATCAGGTAAATCTTCAAAACTATCTAATCCTGATTTTCCAATAAAGATATGTAAGAAATTATAACGAACTTTGGTTTTATCACCTTGAAACACAACCTGGGTCATCATTAAAAATGAAGCATTAGGATCATTATATTTTTCTTCGAACTGGTCTAAAGAAATAAATTCAAAATCTGTTAAGGTCCATGCTTTTTTTACAGCTTCCTGAATTTTAAAGTTATACTCAGCAATAGGATTTGATTCTAGAACAACATAGAGCTTTGAGTTTAAAAACTGGTTTAAATCTGCTTCGGTTGGTAAATACTCCTGTGCATTTGCATTCATAGCAAAAATTCCAATAACAAAAGCAATTAGTAATTTTTTCATGTTCATAGTTTTATCTGTTAGTATATTATTAATATCAAATTTAATTCCAATAAATATAAATAACGTCGTCGTTTCTTTATTCAATTCAGTTATACTTAATATCAAGTATAAATTTATTAATTGTTTTTATAATTTGAGTAATTATCAAAGATTATCTTTAATTTATCAAAAAATTCGTATATTTAATATCCAAAGCATTAATGTTTACGATATTTCCGTAAATTTACGATTTAGTAATAAAACCCTTTTAAATAAAAGTATAATTCATCATGAATTTTATTGACAAAATAATAAGCATTTGCTCAATCAACACTGACAAAATGGATTCTGCCAGTGAAAATTATCATAAAGCCACAGTACTAAATTTTTATAGTATTGTATCTATCATTTTACTCGCAGTATTTGTTTTAATTAGTATGCTTCATGATAATATAGTTACAGGCATTGTTCTAGCTGTTGGGCTTATAGTTATTACTATTAATTTTTTAAATTTTCGATCAAAAGCTAAATTCAACATATCGAGTTATATTTTTTCAATAACTTTTTCTACTATTTTAATTTGGTTTTTATATTCAGGGAGTATTAATAATCAAGGAATATTATTATACACTTTATTTCCAGCGTTTACAATTCTTGTACTAGGTAAAAAAAGAGGCAATCCTCTATCTTTAGTATTTTTTGTTTTAGTAAGTATTGCAATTATTTTTCCTAATCTATTTAATTTTAAATATAGTTTTCAATTAAGTTCTCAAATATTATTTGTCCTTCTATATGTTTTTTTCTTTATTTTCTTAAATATCTATGAAAATCTTTTAAGAATAAAAGCCTCTGAGTTTAATGTTGAAATACAAAAAGCAAAGCATGAGACTCAAGCTAAAGAAGAATTTATATCTAAAATTTCTCATCAAATCAGAACACCATTAAACAATCTAGTAGTAGTTACTAATATTGTGAATACTTTTGATTTAGACGAGAAATTGAAAGACATGGTTGATACCATTCAAGCATCGACAAACAATTTGGTAAATGTTGTAAATAATATTGCTGAAATCTCGAATGTTGATTTATTGCAAAGTAAAGATTACAATCAGAACTTTAACCTAGAAACTACTATCAGAAACACAATAAGTCTTTTCTCTAATGAAGATTCTGACAATCTCAAGTTTGGAATATCTATTTCTGACAATTTGAATTATCAACTTTTTGGTGATCCTGTTAAAATAAAACAGGTTTATTTAAATATCATTGAGAACCTACTTAAAAAGATGAAAAGTGGAAAAAACACAATTGATATTGACATAAAACCAACGATTGAAACGAATGAGATTGCAGAAGTATTTTTTGGTATTTCAACAAAAGATATTGAACAAATTTCTGAAATAACAAAAATTCAAAATACTGAAAAAACGAAGAAAGGTAAAAGCCTGGCTATTGTAAAATTGCTTGAACTAAATATTGCCAACCGAATCATTGAATCTCTTGGAGGAAATATTGAGTTTGAAATTACTGCAGATAAGTTTGCTTTTAACTTTGTTTTAAAGTTTAAAAAGGGAGAACTTTTTGAACAAGAGCAGAAAAAATCTTCAGAATTTAGTTTGCCTGAAATAGAAGCAGAAGAAAAAGTTGGATTAAAAGATGCTACCGTTCTTTTAGTTGAAGATAACTTAATTAATCAAAAAATTGTACTATTAAGTCTTAAGAAATCTGTAAAGAATGTTGAAGTAGCCAATAATGGAAAAGAAGCACTAGATAAGTTTGGATCAACAAAATATGATATTATTTTAATGGATATTCAAATGCCAATAATGAATGGTATTGTGACCACAAAAAAGATTCGAAGTATAGAAAAGAGTACAAACACACACACCCCAATTATAGCTATTACAGCCAATGCTCTTTTAGGTGATAAAGAAGAATGCCTGGCAGCAGGAATGGATGATTATATTAGTAAACCTTTCCAAATTGAAACATTAATAAATAAAATGGAAAAACAACTTTCATAATTATTTAATAAAACCACCATCATTTGACAGATAATCCAAATATTACATGTAAAAACTGTGGCAATTCGTTCCGCGGAGACTACTGCAATATTTGCGGACAGAAAGTAATTCATGGTCGCTTTACAATAAAAAGATTTCTTCATGATGCCTTAAGTGTTTTTAATCTTGAGAAAGGGTTCTTTTTTACTATCATACAACTTCTAAAGAAACCCTGAAAAGTTATAAAAGAATATTTAAATGGCAGAACGAAAGATTATTATAGTCCCTTAAAGTTTATTATTATCCTAGTTGGGCTAAGTGCATTAATTAGTATTCTTTCAAATGCATATGATGATTCAATACAATACACTCAAGATGTTACTAATAACTATGTAGATTCTCCAGAAACTGTTCCTCCATTGGTAGCTAAGTTAATGTCTTTAATGAAAAAATATTTAAATGTAATGGTCATATTACAGATCCCATTTTATGCTGTTGGGTTTAAATTATTTTTCTTCAGAAGTAAACTTAATTATACCGAACACCTAATAACTAATTGTTATGCCTTTGGTATCGGAACATTAATTGGTATAATAATCGGAGGTATCTTGTTCCTTATCCCTCACTCCTTAATTGTTAATGTAATTTCCGGATATGGAACATTATTACTTATTTATACTTATTTCTACCAAAGAGTTACAAATAAGAATGTAATTTTAACCTTTTTCTTAACTGCATTCTCAATGATTATTGGATTGTTGCTTTTCGTTATTGTGTTTATGACGATAACCTTTTCTATTGTGTTTTTCCTTAAAAAGCTTGGTTTATTCTAACTCTGGTCTGATACCCATAATAAGAACATCATCCACCTGTTCGTGGTTACCCTTCCAATCTTCAAAACTTCGATCGAAATAAGTTCGTTGTTGTTCGAGAGGTAATTTATGTATGGTAAGTAATAAGTGTCTAAATCTTCTATATTTATACTTTTTCCCTTCAGGGCCACCAAACTGATCGGCATAACCATCTGAAAATAAATAGAAGATATCATTCTTTTGTAGTTTAATCTTAGTATTTGTTATCTCATCATTTTCACCTTCATCAAGTAATCCTACGGAGAATCTATCTCCTCGTATTTCTTCAATTTTATTGTTACGTATCATATACAATGGTCTGAATGCCCCTGAAAATTCAAGTTCCGCTTTTTTCTTATCGATAACACAAAGGGCAATATCCATACCATCTTTAATTCTAGCTCTTTCCGAAGATTTACCAAATGTAGTTGCTACTCCATTATTAAGATTTCTAAGAATTTCTTCGGGAGATTCAATCCCTTGCTCATCAGTTATGTTTCTTAATAATTCAAATCCAATAATAGACATAAAAGCTCCAGGTACTCCATGTCCAGTACAATCAACTACCGCAACAAATATTTTATCTTCCTTTTCATTAATCCAAAAAAAGTCTCCACTAACAATATCTTTAGGTTTATATAAAATAAAAGATTCTGGTAAAATTGATTTAAAATGTTCCATTGTTGGCATTAATGCCTCCTGGATTCTTTTTGCATAAACAATACTATCCGTAATACTTTTATTTTTAATAGTTAGTTCTTCTTTCTGTTTTGCAATTTGTTTTGCAACTTGTTCTTTTTCTTTTAATTCCTGATTAGATTTTCTTAAACTCCTCGTTCTATATTGAAATACCCAAAAAATAAATCCTGCAGCCATAACAATATACAATATATATGCAAATTTTGTCTGCCAGATAGGTGTATCAACAATAATATTAAGTTCAGTTCCTTGATTATTCCATACAGCATCGCTATTGGCTCCTTTAACCTTAAAGGTATATTTTCCGGGCGATAAATTCGAAAAGTTAGCATATCGCCTATTCCCAAGGTTGATCCATTCGTCTTCTACACCTTCCAGTTTATATGCATACATATTTTTTTCAGGATCTGTAAAATCTAGGACGGAAAATTCAATGGTGATTAAGTTATTTTTATACGAAAGATCAATTTGCCTGTCCTCTCCAATAGAAAGCCTGCTTGTAGTTCTTTCTGTAATAACTTCAACAGATGTTATTTCTATATTCGGTTCAATTTCACTTCTTACAATTGAATCAGGATAAAATGAATTGTATCCGTCAATTCCTCCAAAAAACATTTCTCCGTCTTTTGTTTGATATGCAGCTCCATGATTAAACTCAAAACTTTGTAATCCATCAGAAATTCCGAAATTACTAAAGGTTTCCGTTTCAGGATTAAACTTAGACAAACCCTTATTAGTACTTAACCAAAGGTTTCCTTCTCTATCTGCTAAAATTGCATAAATAAGATTATTTGATAAACCATCTTGTGTAGTATATGCTTTTGATTTTTTCGTTTCTAAATCAAACTTATTTAAGCCCCAACTAGTTCCCAACCACAAATAATCATTTACTGAATCTTCATATAAACATAGAATTTCGTCACTACTTAAATTGTTTGTTAACCTAGAATATGTTTTTATTTGATCCGTTTCTAAATCAATATAATTAAGTCCTTTCTCTGTTGCCACCCAAAGGTTTTCTTTTTTATCAAGAAGAATATCATAAATTAAATCAGCCGCTAAACCAATTGAATCCTGAGAGTGATGAAAATAACTTAAAATGGTATCTTTCCCTACCTGATGTAAACCAAACTTGGATGCAACCCATAAATAATCATCCTTTTGAAGAATATCAAATATCCTGTTGTTTCTAAAAACACTAAAAGCTTTAACCTGGTCAACATCTTCGAAAGTCCTTTTTAGGGGATCAAAATAACTTAATCCATTTTGAGTACCTAACCATATTCCGCCTTCTTCATCTTCAAATATCTTATGCACAAAATCATTACAAATCTCACTATTTGAAGTGTTATAGTTTATACTTCTTTGAGTAGTTGGATTAAAAAGATACACCCCTGCTCCCCATGTTCCTATCCAAACTATATTATCTTTTTTATAAATAGAAGCAACATAATTATTTTCAAACAAAGGAATATTGTTGGAAGTCTCGCTATACAATTTAAATCTCTTAGTTCTGTCTTCAACTTTAAGTAATCCTTGTAAAGATCCAATCCACATTATATTATTACTGTCTTGTATTATATCTGTAAACGAATTGGTATGAACAACTGTATTATCCAGTAAAAACCTGGTATACACAGTAAATGTTTCGGTTGTTTTATCGAATTTATTTAAGCCATCTGATGTTGCAATCCAGATATAGCCTTTATTATCTTCAAAAATGGCATTCACTATATCATTACTCAATGAATTAGACTTAAACTCGCTATGTAAATAGCGTTTGAAGCTTTCTGTTTCCCAATCAAATTTATTTAAGCCCTTATCTGTTCCTATCCATAAATTATTCTCCGAATCTTCAAAGATAACATTGATGTTATTATCACTTAAACTGTTATTGTTATTAGGATTATTCCGATATCGTTTAAAAATCTCGAGTTTACGATCAAAATAATTTAAACCATCTTTTGTCCCAACCCATAATTGTTCTTTATGATCTTCAAAAATTGAGAATTTTGCATTTACTGGAATAAAATTAAAAACATCATTATAATGTTCATAATGCCTGAATTTATTACTTCGAAGATTTAATCTGGATAAGTAGTTCTCTGTTTTTATCCAAACATATCCTCCTTTGTCTTGATAAATATCATACACAGCTTCTTCGCGTAGCGAATTAATATCATTAGGATCGAATAAATAATGAGTAAATCTTTCTGTATAGATGTTGTATTTATTAACGCCAGCATTCGTTCCAACCCAAATATTTTTATCGGCATCTTCGTATATGCAGTTGATGAAATTATTAGATAATGAGTTGGTGTCGGAAGGTTCATTTTTAAAATTGTAAAAAGAATATCCATCATATTTATTTAAGCCATCCTGTGTGCCAATCCACAAAAAACCTCTACTATCTTGAATTAAACAATTCACACTAGTCTGTGATAATCCATTTTCAATAGTAAAATGATCAATATTAAGAATTTGTGCTTGAGAATTAGCAATATTAAGAAGTGGGGAAACCCCTAAAATGAAAAATATTAATATGTAAAATTTAAGTTTCATTTACTATTGCTAATTTAACATTTAATAAGATCAAAGCAAAGCATTGAAAGCACATACTTTCATTATTCCCTAGAAATTGCACCGGAATTTGTATTTAAAATACGGAATTTTAAAGATGGTGATTCAATAAAAGGACCTATCTCAAATTGATCCCACTTTTTATCAATCTCTTCAATTGTCTCTTGATCAGATACTACTATATTAGGCCAATCTCGTTTGAAACCATCCATTGAAAGCGTCTTCTTTGTTGCATCAATAAATAATTTTGAATAACTATCCTTTGATGGGGAAATAATCACAGAATCTCTTTTAGGATCGATATTTCCTGAAGCAATCCAAGCAATCATATTGAAGTCTTTGACATCAACCAGATGGTCTACTAATACAATTAATCTTGCCCATTTTAAATCTTGATATTTTGATAGCTTCTTAATTAACTGATCACGTGTTTCCTTTGATTCTTTTTTAAATGATATCACAGCCACTCCATACTTAACCATGAAACTACAGTCTGTAACATTTGAAAAATCAGTTAAAAAGATATCTTTATTTATTTCAACATCTTCATTTACATGCACAATCTCCTCATTCATTTCTTCTTCAAATTTAACAGTAGCATCAATGCCCATTTTACTGCCATATGTAAATTTAGAAGCTGAATGATCTAACACATCCATTGGACCTTTAATAAAGTGAATATCCCTATCCATTTCAAGATTTTCGCAAATTGCTTTAGCTAGTTGCTTGTAATCATGTATATTAACATTATTATCAACAACAATCATAATTTTATTAAACATCATTTGTCCTGCACCCCACAATGCACTCATTACTTTTAGCGCCTGTCCCGGGTATGTTTTATCAATTTTTACAATTGTTATATTATGTGCTACTCCTTCGAAAGGTAAGTTATAATCAATTATTTCTGGAAGTAAAGCTAATTTAATTGGAGCCAAAAAAATTCGTTCTGTAGCTTTACCAATCCATGCATCTTCCATTGGAGGAACCCCTACAATGGTTGCAGGATATACAGCATCTTTCCTATGCGTAATACATGTCACATGAAATTTTGGATACCAATCGGCTAAAGAGTAAAAACCTGTATGATCTCCAAAAGGTCCCTCCCAAATATAATCTTCTTCAGTATCGACATAACCTTCAATAATAATATCAGCATCGGCAGGAACCTCAATATCTTGAGTCATACATTTTACTAATTCTACCTTTTGCTTTCGTAAGAAACCTGCCAATAAAAATTCATCCACCTGATCTGGAACTGGAGCTGTAGCAGAGTAAGTATATGCAGGGTCTCCTCCAAGAGCAACAGCAATTGGCATCTTTTCTCCTCTTTTCTTATATTCTTCAAAATGGCGAGCTCCAACTTTATGTTTGTGCCAATGCATTCCCGTAAGATTCTTGTCAAAAATTTGCATCCTGTACATCCCAACATTCCTAATTCCACTTACAGGATCTTTTGTAATTACCATTGGCAAGGTAACAAATGGGCCTCCATCTTCGGGCCAACATTTTAAGACTGGTAATATACTTAAATCGGGATCGGTGTAGATCACTTCCTGACATTTTCCTTTCCCTGCAACTACTTTAGGCATCCAGGAAGAGATATTTGAAAGTTTTGGTAACAATTTTATCTTATCAAAAATACTCTCTTTCGGACTCATTAAATCACTAAAAATCTTCTCTATGTCTTTATTTATCTCTTCAAAATTATCAACACCTAATGCCATACACATTCTTTTTTCTGATCCCATGGCATTAATTAAAACAGGAAAATTAGTGTCGTTATTCTCAAAAAGCAAAGCTTTTCCTCCATTCTCTGATTTTGAGAAACGATCAGCAATTTCTGTTATCTCTAATTCAGGATTAACATATTCGCGAATACGGATAAGTTCATTCTCATCTTCAAGTTTTTGAATAAAACTGTTTAACGATTTATAAGCCATAAATAAGATTTGAGTGTAATTGTGAAATATACGAAAAAATGGATACAGAGTTTACACAGAAATACAATAAAACAAAAAAGCTGCCCCTGTTTTTAATCAGAAGGCAGCTAATATATTGAGTTAATTCTGGTTACTAAATAAATTTAAAATCTTTTCCAATATATTTTGCAGAATTACCTAAAGCTTCTTCAATTCTTAATAATTGATTGTATTTTGCAATTCTATCAGATCTTGAAGCAGAACCAGTTTTAATTAATCCTGTATTTAATGCAACTGCTAAATCGGCAATTGTTGTATCTTCTGTTTCTCCTGATCTGTGGCTAATAATTGAAGTATATGAACTTTCTGTAGCCATCTTAACGGCTTCAATCGTTTCTGTTAAAGTACCTATCTGATTTACTTTAATTAAAATAGAATTACTTACATTCTCATTAATCCCTTTTGATAAACGTGCAACATTTGTTACAAATAAATCATCACCTACTAATTGAACTTTATCCCCAATAACTTTTGTGAGTTCAGCCCAACCAGACCAATCGTCTTCATCTAAACCGTCTTCAATAGAAATGACTGGATATTTTTCAGTCCATTCTTTCCAGTAGTTAACCATATCAGAAGAAGTTAAATCCTGATTTGTTGATTCAAAATGATAAATTTTCTTTTCTTTATCGTAGAATTCTGAAGCTGCAGCATCTAAAGCAATATAAATATCCTGTCCTGGCTTATATCCAGCTTTTTCAATAGCTTCTAAAACTACTTCAATAGCCTCTTCGTTTGAACCCAAATTAGGTGCAAAACCACCTTCGTCTCCTACATTTGTTGAATGACCTTTAGATTTAAGAACAGCCTTAAGGTTATGAAATACTTCAGTTCCCATTCTTAGTGCTTCGCTGAAAGTTTCAGCTCCAACAGGCATAATCATAAACTCTTGGATATCAATTTTATTATCAGCATGTTGCCCACCATTAAGGATATTCATCATTGGAATAGGTAAAGTATTTGCATTCACTCCTCCAATATAACGATATAATGGTAATCCGTATTCTGTTGCTGCTGCACGTGCTACTGCTAAAGAAACACCTAACATTGCATTAGCTCCAAGGTTAGATTTGTTTTCTGTACCATCTAACTGAATTAAGGCTTGATCAATACCTGTCTGGTCATCGATAAAATATCCTTTTAATTCATCGTTGATAATGGTATTCACATTTTCAACTGCCTTTGTTACTCCTTTTCCTAAAAATTGTGATTTATCACCATCGCGTAACTCAACGGCTTCGTGAACTCCGGTTGATGCACCAGAAGGTACTGCTGCACGTCCTATATATCCTTCGTTTGTTACAACTTCTACTTCTACTGTTGGATTCCCTCTTGAATCTAGAATTTGTCTTGCATGTATTCCAGCTATTTGTCCCATAATTATATATTTAAATTTAAAATTCGTTTGAAGCGAAAAACCATCAAAGTTAGTAAATTTTAATCATTTTATTTTAATTAAAGGCATAAAAAAAGGGCGGATAAACCGCCCTTTTCTTAGAAATTAGTATGTTTTATTCTTCTTTCTTTTCTTCGTCTTTCTCCTCAGCTTTTTCTTCTTTTGCTGGAGTCTCTTCTTTTTCCTCTTTTGGTTCTTCAGTTTTAGCTTCAACTTCTTTTTCTTCTTTCTTCTCTTCCTTAACTTCTTCTTTTGTTTCAGCTTTAACTTCTTCCTTAGGTTCTTCAACAACAGGAGTTTCTTCTTTTACTTCTTCCTTTTTTTCAACAGTTTCTGTTGCAGCAGCTTCTGTAGTTTTTTTACTTGCACCTCTTCTACGTCGAGTAGATTTAGTTTTAGTTTCAGATTTAGCAGCAAGTAGATTTTCGTTAAAATCAACTAATTCTATGATACACATATCAGCGTTATCACCTAATCTAGATCCTGTCTTAAGAATTCTTGTATAACCACCTGGTCTGTCAGCTATTTTCCCACTTACTTCTCTAAAAAGTTCAGTAACAGCTTCTTTGTTTTGTAAATATCTGAAAACAACCCTTCTTGAGTGAGTTGAATCGTCTTTAGCTTTTGTAATTAACGGCTCAACATACATTTTAAGAGCTTTAGCTTTTGCTGTAGTTGTATTAATTCTTTTATGTAAAATCAACGAAGCTGCCATATTTGATAACATAGCCTTTCTGTGTGCTCTCTTTCTTCCTAAGTGGTTAAATGATTTTTTATGTCTCATCCTTTTACTCTTTGTCTAATTTGTACTTAGTGATATCCATTCCAAATGTAAGATTCATTTGGCTAAGTAAATCCTCTAATTCAGTTAATGACTTTTTACCGAAGTTTCTAAATTTCAATAAATCATTCTTATTGTATTTAACCAAGTCTCCTAATGTATCTACTTCAGCAGCTTTTAAGCAGTTCAATGCTCTTACTGAAAGATCCATATCAACTAATCTGGTTTTTAATAACTGACGCATATGCAATACTTCTTCGTCGAATTCTTCGTTTGCATATTTTTCATCTGAATCAAGCGTTATCTTTTCATCAGAGAATAACATCAAGTGATAAATAAGAATTTTTGCAGCCTCTTTTAAAGCTTCTTTTGGATGAATTGACCCGTCTGATTCAATTTCGAAAACAAGTTTTTCGAAATCGGTTTTTTGCTCCACACGATAGTTTTCGATTGAATACTTCACGTTTTTAATAGGAGTAAAAATAGAATCAATTGCTATTACACCAAATTCACCATCAACAGGTTTGTTTTCCTCTGAAGGAACATAACCTCTACCTTTACTAACTGTAAACTCTACTTGCAGTTTAACATCTGGTGCCATCTCACAAATTACGTGATCAGGATTTAAAACTTTAAAGTTGGTTGAAAAATTATTTAAATCTCCAGCTTTAAATTCATTCTGTCCTGTAATAGTTACAGTAAATTTCTCATCTTCTGCTTCTTCTACATTGCATTTAAAGCGCACCTGCTTTAGGTTCAAAATAATTTCACTAACATCTTGAACAACACCAGCAATTGTAGAAAACTCATGTTCTACACCTTCAATTTTAATTGAAGTGATGGCATATCCCTCTAGTGATGATAAAAGAATCCTTCGTAAAGAATTGCCGACAGTGATTCCATATCCTGGTTCTAAAGGACGAAACTCAAACTTACCATAAGTTTCGTTTGCTTCAACCATTATGACCTTATCGGGCTTTTGAAATGCTAAAATTGCCATAAATAATGAGTAATTTTTATTTAGAATATAATTCTACGATTAACTGTTCTTTAATATTCTCAGGAATTTCTGATCTTTCTGGCATGTTAATGAATTTACCAGTCATTTGATCATTATCCCATTCTAACCAAGAATATTTATTATAGCGTGCTGATGCTAAACTATTTGTAATAGCTTCTAGAGATTTTGATTTTTCTCTAACACCAACAATATCATTTGCTTTAACAGTATAAGAAGGAACGTTTACCACGTGTCCATTTACTGTAATATGCTTGTGAGTAACAAATTGACGTGCTGCTGCTCTTGTTGGAGCAATTCCTAAACGGAATACAACGTTATCTAATCTTGACTCTAATAACTGTAATAAGTTCTCACCAGTAATACCTTTTTTTCTTGATGCTTCTTTAAAAATGTTAAAGAATTGCTTTTCTAAAACACCATAAGTGTATTTAGCTTTTTGCTTTTCCATTAACTGAACACCATATTCAGATACTTTTTTTCTTCTTTTATTCGCGCCTTGTTCTCCAGGAGGATAATTTTTCTTCTCATAAAACTTATCAGGTCCATAAATTGGTTCTCCTAATTTCCTCGCTATTTTCGACTTTGGTCCAATATATCTAGCCATGAATCTTAATATTATACTTTATCAATATTAATTATTAAACACGTATTATACTCTTCTACGTGCTGGTGGACGACATCCATTGTGTGGTAATGGAGTTACATCAGTAATTTCAGTAACTTCAATACCTGCATTATGAATAGTACGGATAGCAGATTCTCTACCAGCACCAGGTCCTTTAACAAATACTTTTACTTTTCTTAAGCCTAAATCGTAAGCTACTTTAGCACAATCTTCGGCAGCCATTTGAGCTGCATACGGAGTATTTTTCTTAGATCCTCTAAAACCCATCTTTCCAGATGAAGACCAAGAAATTACCTGTCCATTATTATTTGTTAATGAAATAATAATATTATTAAAAGAAGCATGAATATGCGCTTGACCTGCAGCTTCAACCTTTACAACTCTTTTCCTAGATGATCCAGTCTTTTTTGCCATTTCCTTAACTATTATTTAGTTGCCTTCTTTTTGTTAGCAATCGTTTTCTTTTTACCTTTTCTTGTTCTAGCATTATTCTTTGTACTTTGTCCTCTAACAGGAAGACCAATACGGTGTCTAATACCTCTATAACAGCCAATATCCATTAATCGCTTAATGTTCATCTGAGTTTCAGAGCGCAACGCACCCTCTACTTTGTACTGTTCGTTTATAATAGCTCTTACTTTAGCTATTTGATCGTCGTTCCAATCTTTTACTTTAATGTCTTGATCGATACCTGCTTCAGTTAAGATAGCTTCAGCAGCACTGCGACCAATACCGTAGATATAGGTTAATCCTATTACACCTCTTTTATTTTTTGGTAAATCTACTCCAACAATTCTTGCCATAAATCTTTTTTAATTAAAGTACAAAAATAATAATTTATCCCTGACGCTGTTTAAACTTGGGATTTTTTTTGTTAATAACGTATAGTCTACCTTTTCGTCTAACAATTTTGCAATCGCTACTGCGTTTTTTAACAGATGCTCTGACTTTCATTTCTTAAAATATTTTATTTATATCTATAAGTTATTCTTCCTTTTGTAAGATCATAAGGAGACATTTCAACCTTAACTTTATCTCCAGGTAAAATTTTAATGTAATGCATTCTCATTTTACCAGAAATATGAGCTGTTATTACGTGACCATTTTCTAATTCTACTCTAAACATTGCATTTGATAATGCTTCGATAATGGTGCCGTCTTGTTCAATCGAAGGTTGTTTTGCCATAAATATTATATCTTATTTTTAGTTATTTCTTCTATATAATCAAATGTTGATAATATATCAGCCTTTCCTTTATCTACAACGACTGCTAATTCATAATGTGCGGATGGTTTTCCATCAGTTGTCCTTATTGTCCAACCATCATTATCTTGCTTTATGTTTTTATTACCCATATTAATCATAGGCTCAATACATATCACAAGACCTTTTTTCAGAAGCACTCCTCTTCCTCGTTTTCCATAATTTGGAACTTCAGGAGCCTCATGCATATTCTTTCCTAATCCATGTCCAACCATCTCTCTTACGACAGAATATCCGGCTTTTTCGGCATGAACCTGAACTGCATTTCCAACATCACCAATTCTTTTACCTTCAACTGCATTTTCTATTCCTTTGAATAAAGATTCTTTTGTTATGCGAAGTAAATTCATTACTTCTTCTTTAACTACACCCACAGGAAATGTATATGCTGTATCTCCGTAATATCCTTCCATGAATGTTCCACAATCAACAGAAACAACATCACCATCTTTTAAAACGTAATCTGAAGGTATTCCATGAACAACTTCATCATTTACTGAAGTACATAATGTATTAGGATATCCACCATAACCCAGAAACCCGGGAACAGCACCATGATCTCTAATAAATTCTTCTGCTCTCTTATCTAATTCAAGAGTTGTTACTCCCGGTTTAATAAGCTTAGCAACTTCAGCAAGAGTTTTAGAAACTAGTAAATTGTTTCTACGGATTATCTCAATCTCCTCTTCTGATTTATAAATTAACATCAAAGAACGTTGTAATAAAAACTATCATTTTAAATGGCAGAAGCACCTCCAGCTCTACCCTTAATTCTTCCCGACTTCATTAATCCATCATAGTGGCGCATTAATAGATGACTTTCGATTTGTTGTAAAGTATCTAAAACAACACCAACTAAAATCAATAATGATGTTCCTCCATAAAATTGCGAGAATTGACTATCAACACCACCCATTCTTGCAAAAGCAGGTAATATTGCAATAATCGCAAGGAATATAGATCCTGGAAGAGTAATCCTTGACATAATAGTATCTAAAAATTCTACTGTTTTACGTCCAGGTTTAATACCAGGAATAAAACCACCATTCTTTTTCATATCCTCTGCCATTTGAGAAGGATTTATTGTAATGGCAGTATAGAAATATGTAAAAAGAATAATCATGATTGCAAAAGTAAAGTTATACCAAAAACCGTTAATATTTGCAAATGCAGCCGCGAAACCAGTTAAGGCTTCTGAATTTGCAAATCCAGCTACAGTTAATGGGATAAACATTAAAGCTTGAGCAAAGATGATCGGCATCACTCCTGCGGAGTTTACTTTTAATGGTATATATTGTCGAACACCTCCGTATTGTTTGTTACCAACAATTCTTTTTGCATACTGTACAGGTATCTTACGAGTACCTTGTACTAACAGAATTGTTGCTATAAATACAAAGAACAATATGACCATTTCAAGTAAGAAAGCTACTAAACCACCTCCCTGATCTTCAAACCTACTAATAAATTCAGCAAATAAAGAGAAAGGTAAACGAGCAATAATACCAATCATAATGATTAATGATATACCATTACCAATACCTTTATCTGTAATTTTTTCACCAAGCCACATAATAAACATGGTACCTGATGTAAGAATTACAACTGATGAAAACCAGAAAAATGATCCTCTTAATACAAACGCTGTATCAGGTAACTGTACTTGTAAATTCTTCAAGTAAGCAGGTGCCTGCATAATCAAAATTGCTACTGTTAAATATCTTGTAATCTGGTTTATTTTTCTTCTTCCACTTTCACCTTCACGTTGTAATCTTTGGAAATAAGGAATTGCTATTCCTAATAACTGGATTACAATAGAAGCAGAAATGTAGGGCATGATACCCAATGCAAAAATCGAAGCATTAGCAAATGCTCCACCCGAAAACATATTTAAAAGACCTAATACCCCATCGGAAGTTTGTGATTTTAATGCAGCTAATTGACTAGGGTCAATTCCTGGTAAAACGATAAAACTACCTAAACGGTATATTAATAGTATAAATAAAGTATAAACAATACGATATCTAAGATCTTCAATTTTGTATATATTCTTTATTGTTTGTATTAAAGCTCTCATTAAATTATAATTTTACGATGGTTCCTTCAAGTGATTCGATAGCTTCTTGAGCTGATTTAGAAAAAGCATGTGCTTTAACTTCTAATTTTTTAGTTAATGTTCCATTACCTAAAATTTTTACTAAACTGTTTTTCTTAACTAGTCCAGCATCAACTAAAGTATCGATATCAATTGTAGTTAAACCTTTCTTTTCAGCTAATTTTTCTAAAGTCTCTATATTGATTCCTTTATATTCCTTACGAGAAATATTTGTGAAACCAAATTTTGGTACTCGACGTTGTAAAGGCATTTGTCCACCTTCAAAACCAACTTTTTTGGAATATCCAGATCTTGATTTTTGTCCTTTATGACCTCTTGTAGAGGTGCCACCTCTTCCTGATCCTTGTCCTCTACCAATTCTTTTACTAGTTTTAGTCGAGTTTTCAGCTGGTTTTAAGTTACTTAAATCCATATCTATAAATTCAATTATTCGTTATTATTTTTCTTCAACCTTAAGTAAGTGTCTTACTTTTGTAATCATACCTTGAACCTGAGGAGAATTTTCTACCTCAATAGTATTGTTCAGTTTACGAATACCTAGCGCTTCTAAGGTTCTTTTTTGGCGTTTGGTACTTCCAATCCCGCTCTTTATTTGTGTAACTTTTATCTTCGCCATGAGATTTTAATTAAAGGTCATTATCCATTAAACACTTTGTCAAGAGTAACTCCTCTTTGATCAGCTACAGCTCTTGCATCACGTAATTCTAATAATGCTTGAATTGTTGCTTTTACTAAGTTATGAGGGTTACTAGATCCTTTAGACTTTGCTAATACGTCAGTAACACCAACACTTTCAAGAACAGCGCGCATCGCACCACCGGCTTTTACTCCTGTACCATGAGATGCTGGCTTAATGAAAACTTGTGCTCCTCCAAAACGAGAAAGTTGTTCGTGAGGAATAGTACCTTTATAAATAGGTACTTTGACTAAGTTTTTCTTTGCAGCCTCAACACCTTTCGCAATAGCAGTTGTTACTTCTTTTGCTTTTCCAAGACCGTAACCTACGATACCATCTTCGTTACCAACAACAACTATGGCAGTAAAACCAAAATTTCGACCCCCTTTAGTAACTTTCGTTACTCTTTGGATACTAACGAGTCTGTCCTTTAATTCTAAATCGCTGGTTTTAACTTTTCTTATATTTGTTGACATAATATCTAATCTTAAAATTTAAGTCCACCCTCTCTGGCAGCCTCTGCTAATGATTTTACTCTACCGTGATATAAATAACCGTTTCTGTCAAAAACAACATCAGTTATTCCTTTTTCTAAAGCTTTTTTAGCTGCTAAATCGCCTACTAATTTTGCTTGTTCTAATTTAGCTACATTACCTTTTTCAGCTATTTCTTTCATTTTTGAACCAACCGAAAGTAATGTTTTTCCTTCAAGATCGTCAATAAACTGAACATAAATTTGTTTATTGCTTCTAAAAACAGACATTCTTGGCCTTGTTGCAGAGCCACTTATCTGCTTACGAATACGTCTTTTTATTCTTAATCTTCTATCTTGCTTTGTTAAAGCCATGACTCTTGTTTTTTATACGTTATACACTAGCAGATTTACCGGCTTTTCTACGTAATTGTTCTCCAACAAACTTAATCCCTTTTCCTTTATAAGGCTCAGGTGGTCTTAAAGAACGAATTTTAGCAGCTACCTCGCCAACTAATTGTTTATTAACACTTGTTAAAGTAACAATAGGATTCTGTCTTCTTTCCTGCACTGCTTCAACCTTAACTTCTTCAGGTATTTGGAAATGAATATCGTGTGAAAAACCTAAACTCATTTCTAAAACCTGGCCTTTAGCTTCTGCTCTATACCCAACACCTACAAACTCTTGTTTAAGAGTGTATCCTTCTGAAACACCAACAACCATATTATTGATTAAAGAACGGTATAAACCATGTAATGATTTATGATTCTTACTTTCTGATGGTCTTTCAACTACAACCTGGTTATCTTTAACCTCTACTTTGATATCAGGGTCTACTTGTTGCGAAATTTCACCTTTAGGTCCTTTAACCTTTACTTCGTTAGTTTCGCTAACAGTCACTGTAACACCGCTGGGTAAATCAATTGGTAATATTCCTATTCGTGACATCTAGAACTCCTCCTTTTTAATGTACATAACATAATACTTCGCCACCTACATTTAAGGTACGAGCTTCTTTATCAGTAATTACACCTTTCGATGTTGATAAAATAGCAATACCTAAACCATTCAGTACGCGTGGTATTTCGTTAGTATTTACATATTTTCTTAATCCAGGCTTACTCACTCTTTCGATTGAGCGGATAGCCGGTGCTTTTGTCTCTGGGTGATATTTTAATGCTATCTTAATCGTTCCCTGCTTATTATCATCTTCAAATTTATATGATAAAATATATCCTTTATCGTAAAGTAATTTTGTAATATCCTTCTTTAAATTTGAAGCAGGAACTTCAACTACCCTATGATTTGCCATTACGGCATTTCTAATACGAGTAAGATAATTTGCTATCGGATCTGTGATCATATCTCTTCTTAATTTTAATTACAATCTACCAACTTGCCTTCTTAACACCAGGTATTAAACCTTTTGATGCCATTTCTCTAAAGGTAATTCTACTAATTCCAAACTGTCTCATATAACCTTTTGGTCTTCCAGTTATTAAACATCTGTTATGAAGTCTAATTGGATTAGAGTTTTTTGGCAATCTGCTTAATCCTACATAATCACCTTCTGCTTTAAGTTGTGCTCTTTTTTCAGCATACTTTTCAACCAATTTTTGACGCCTTTTCTCGCGGGCTTTCATTGATTCTTTAGCCATAACTATCTAATTCTTTTTTACGTTTTTAAATGGAATACCAAAATTGCGTAGTAATGCAAATCCTTCTTCATCAGTTTGTGCAGAAGTAACAAATGTTATTTCTAATCCTAAGATCTTATTGATTTTGTCAAGATCAATCTCAGGGAAAATAATTTGTTCAGTTATACCCATAGTATAATTACCACGTCCATCAAATTTAGAACCTACACCGTTGAAATCACGAATTCGAGGAAGAGAAATAGAAATTAATCTCTCTAAAAATTCGTACATTTTACTTCTTCGCAAAGTTACCTTTGCTCCAATCGGCATACCTTTTCTTAATTTGAAGTTAGATATATCTTTCTTAGAATACGTTTTAACCGCTTTTTGTCCTGCGATTAATGTTAGTTCTTCAATAGCATTATCGATAAGTTTCTTATCAGCTACTGCTTGTCCAACACCTTGATTAAGGATAATTTTTTCCAATTTAGGAACTTGCATTACTGTTTTGTAATTAAATTCCTTTACTAATGCTGGAATAATTTCTTCCTTATATTTTGTCTGTAAAACGGGCGTATATTCCATTACTTAATCTCCTCTCCTGATTTTTTTGAATATCGCACTAATTTATTTTTATCATTTAGTTTTCTACCAATCCTTGTAGGATTTCCTGTAGAAGGATCAACCACCATCAAATTTGAAATATGGATTGGGGCTTCCTTTTTTACGATACCACCTTGTGGATTATTAGCATTAGGCTTAGTATGTTTTGTAACCATATTAACACCTTCAACAATAGCTTTCTCCTTGTCGTAAATTACTTCAAGGACTTTTCCTTGTTGTCCTTTATATTCACCTGCATTTACGTAAACAGTATCGCCTTTCTTAATGTGTAATTTCCTTCGCATGCAGCAATTATTTTAAATTATAATACTTCTGGAGCTAGTGAGATAATTTTCATGTAATTTTCACGTAATTCTCTTGGTATAGGACCAAAGATACGAGTTCCACGAATTTCTCCTGCCTGATTTAACAATACAACTGCATTGTTGTCAAAACGGATATAAGAACCATCTGGTCGACGAACTTCTTTTCTAGTTCTAACCACAACGGCACGACTTACTGTCCCCTTTTTTACTTCTCCTGACGGCAAAGCACTTTTAACAGTCACAACAATTTGATCGCCAATTGAAGCATAACGTTTCTTTGTACCACCAAGTACACGAATACATAATACTTCTTTAGCTCCACTGTTATCTGCTACTGTTAGTCTACTTTCTTGTTGTATCATGACTATTTAACTCTTTCAATAATTTCTACTAATCTCCAACATTTGTTTTTGCTCAAAGGTCTAGTTTCCATAATTCTAACAGTATCCCCTATATTGCAAGTATTTTCTTCGTCGTGCGCAGTAAATTTCTTTCTTTGCTTAACGAATTTTCCGTATTTAGGGTGTTTTACTTTACGTTCAACGTTAATAACAATTGTTTTATCCATCTTATTACTAACAACAACACCAATACGTTCTTTTCTTAATTTTCTTGTTGTTTCCATCTTCAAAAATTAACTGTTCGAATTTTCGTTTAATTCTCTTTTTCGCAACTCAGTTTTCAATCTTGCAATATTCTTGCGTGTTTCTTGAATCTTCAAAGGATTGTCTAATGGAGAAACCGCGTGGTTTAACTTTAGACGAGTTAAATGAGTTCTTTCAGTATCGATTCTCTCTTCTAACTCCTTTGTTGTCAATTCTTTTATTTCAGAACTTTTCATTTCTCACTAATTTGTTTTTTCAACATAATCGCGTCTAACAACGAATTTCACAGGTATAGGTAATTTTTGTGCAGCAAGACGTAATGCTTCTTGAGCTACTTTAAAAGGTACACCTTCTGCTTCGATAATAATTCTACCTGGTTTGATAGGTGCAACAAATCCTTCAGGAGCTCCACGTCCTTTACCCATACGTACCTCAGCTGGCTTCTTAGTGATTGGTTTATCCGGAAAAACTCTGATCCAGATTTGTCCTTCACGTTTCATGTATCTTGTCACAGCTTGTCGTGCTGCTTCAATTTGTCGTCCAGTCATCCAACACTCATCAAGTGCCTTAATTCCGAAAGAACCAAATGCAAGTTGATTACCTCTACCGGCATTTCCTTTCATCTTGCCTTTTTGGACTCTTCTGTATTTCGTTTTCTTTGGCTGTAACATTTTTAATAATCTTTAAAATTATCGCCTTATTTTCTTTTTCTCTTGTTGAAGCCACCTTTACCTGGTTTTTGGCTTTTAGCAGCGCTCAAGTTAGGAGTAAGATCTTGTTTTCCAAAAACTTCACCTTTACAAATCCAAACTTTAATACCAATTAAACCAACTTTAGTCAAAGCTTCACACAATGCATAGTCGATATCAGCTCTGAACGTATGTAACGGAGTACGTCCTTCTTTGTAAGCCTCAGTTCGAGCCATCTCTGCTCCACCCAAACGTCCTGAAATTTGAACTTTAATTCCTTCTGCGCCCATTCTCATGGTTGAAGCGATTGCCATTTTAATCGCACGACGGTATGACACTTTACCTTCGATTTGACGAGCAATTGCATTACCAACGATAGTAGCATCAAGTTCAGGTCTTTTTACTTCAAAAATGTTGATTTGAACTTCTTTACGAGTAATCTTCTTTAACTCTTCTTTAAGTTTATCAACTTCCTGACCACCTTTACCAATGATGATACCTGGACGTGCAGTGTTAACAGTAACGGTTATTAACTTTAAAGTTCTTTCAATAACAATCTTTGAAATACTAGCTTTAGCTAATCGAGCTTCAAGATATTTTCTAATCTTATTATCCTCAACTAACTTATCAGCATAGTTTCTTCCACCGTACCAATTAGAATCCCATCCTTTAATGATTCCTAATCGATTTCCTATCGGATTAACTTTTTGTCCCATCTATTGTTCTGTTTGAGTATCGTTGTTATTTAAATTATCAAGCACTAATGTCACGTGATTAGATCTTTTTCTAATTCTGTGAGCTCTTCCTTGTGGAGCTGGTTGAATTCTCTTTAACATTCTACCTCCATCAACAAAGATCTCTTTCACGATCAATCTGCTATCTTCAATTCGAACACCTTCGTTTTTTACTTGCCAGTTAGCAATCGCCGACAAAAGTAACTTTTCTAAACGATTTGATGCTTCTTTCGAACTAAATTTTAATATATCGAGAGCTTTATTTACATCCATTCCTCTTACCATATCTGCCACTAATCTCATTTTACGTGGTGATGTAGGACAGTTACGTAATACAGCAAAATATTGACTTTTTTTGCTTTCTTTTATCTGGTTAGCTCTTTCTCTTTTTCGTGCACCCATTATACTAATATTTTAATGTAATACATTAACCTTTTCTATTACCTGAATGACCTCTATATGTTCTTGTAGGAGCAAATTCACCTAATTTGTGTCCAACCATATTTTCAGTAACATATACCGGGATAAATTTATTTCCGTTGTGTACAGCAATAGTATGCCCTACGAAATCCGGAGATATCATTGATCTTCTTGACCAGGTTTTAATCACAGATTTTTTACCTGCTTCGTTCATATCAAGAACTCTTTTCTCTAGCTTAAAATCAATAAATGGGCCTTTTTTTAATGATCGACTCATAGCAATCTATTTTATTTCTTACGTTTTTCTACTATATACTTATTAGAAGCCTTTTTCTTAGCTCGTGTTTTGAATCCTTTAGCAGGCATACCATTTCTTGATCTTGGGTGACCTCCTGAAGATCTTCCTTCACCACCACCCATTGGGTGATCAACTGGATTCATTACAACACCACGAACTCTTGGTCTTCTTCCTAGCCATCTACTTCTACCTGCTTTCCCTGAAACCTCTAAACTATGATCAGAGTTTCCCACTGTACCTATTGTAGCACGACAAGTAGTAAGTACCATACGAGATTCACCTGAAGGTAATTTTATAATTGCATATTTACCATCACGTGAAGTAAGTTGAGCATATGAACCAGCACTACGTGCCATTACAGCTCCTCTACCTGGTTGTAATTCAATATTATGTATAATTGTTCCTAAAGGAATATCTGATAAGAATAAAGTATTTCCAATTTCTGGAGCTACTCCTTTACCAGACTGAACAGTTTGTCCAACTTTTAAGCCATTAGGAGCCACAATATACTTCTTTTCACCATCTTTATATACAACTAATGCAATACGAGCAGTTCTATTTGGATCGTATTCTATACTCTTAACAGTTGCTTCCATTCCATCTTTGTTGCGAAGGAAATCAATAATTCTGTAACGTTGTTTATGACCACCACCTAAATATCTCATGGTCATTCTTCCGTCATTATTTCTTCCCCCTGATCTCTTTTTAGGAGCCAACAAAGATTTTTCCGGTGTACTTTTTGTGATTGTATCAAAAGCACCGATAATCTTATGTCTTTGTCCTGGTGTAACAGGCTTTAATTTACGTACTGCCATATCAATTAAATATTGCTATAAAAATCTATTTTTTCACCATCTACTAAAGTAACAATAGCCTTTTTAAAAGACTTTGCTCTTCCTTCTATTATACCAGATTTAGTATAACGAGATTTCTTTTTACCTAGATAACGCATTGTGTTAACAGACTCTACTGTAACACCGTACATTTCCTCAACCGCTTTTTTAATCTGAAGCTTATTGGCCCTAGGATCTACGATAAAACCATATCTATTAAGGTCTTCACCTTGCATGGTCATTTTCTCGGTAACTATTGGCTTCAATAAAATATCCATCGTATCTATTTTTTCTAAATTCTAAACATTTTATGTAATGTTTCAATTGAATTCTCTGCGAAAAGAACAACTGAAGCATTCATGATATCATAAGTAGTTAACTCAGAAATAGTTACCACTTTTGCATCCTTAATATTTCTGGATGACAAATATATGTTTTTATTTTGCTCAGATAAAACTAAAAGTACCTTTTTATCTGCAACTTCTAGATTATTTCTAAGGTCAACAAACTCTTTAGTTTTTGGAACTTCAAAATTAAACTCTTCAAGAACTTTAATATTGTTGTCAATCGCTTTGTAAGATAATGCTGACTTACGAGCTAATTGTTTAACTTTTTTGTTCAATTTGAAAGAGTAATCTCTAGGTTGTGGGCCAAAAGCACGTCCTCCTCCTCTAAATAATGGAGATTTTATACTACCAGCTCTAGCTGTACCTGTTCCTTTTTGTCTCTTAATCTTTCTTGTACTACCGGCAATTTCTGATCTTTCTTTTGCTTTATGAGTACCTTGACGCTTATTTGCTAGATATTGTTTAACATCTAAATAGATAGCGTGATCATTTGGCTCAATTTTAAAAATTGAATCATTCAAGGTAATCTTCTTACCAGTATCTTTTCCTGTTATATTAACTATCGATAATTCCATTACTTCTGAATAATTAAATATGAACCTTTTGCTCCAGGAACAGATCCCTTAACAACTAATAAATTATTCTCTTTAATAACCTTGATAACTTTAAGGTTAAGAACTTTAACCTTTTTATTACCGGTTTGACCAGCCATTCTCATGCCTTTAAACACTCTTGAAGGGTACGAAGATGCTCCAAGTGAACCTGGTGCTCTAAGTCTATTATGCTGACCGTGAGTTTGTCCGCCTACACCGCGGAAACCGTAACGTTTTACTACCCCTTGGAATCCTTTACCTTTTGAATATCCAGCCACGTCAACCCACATATCTTCATTGAAGATATCAATAGTTACATCTTCGCCAAGATTATATTCTTTTGCGAAGTTTTTAAACTCATGTAAGATTCTTCGAGGTGCAGCACCAGCTTTCTTAAAATGTCCTTTTAAAGGATTGCTGGTATTTTTTTCCCTTTTTTCATCGTAAGCCAATTGATATGCCTCGTACCCATCTGTTTCGGTTGTTTTAACCTGGGTTACAACGCATGGTCCAGCCTCAATAACAGTGCATGGAATATTTTTTCCCTCGGCACTGAAGATGGAAGTCATTCCAATCTTTTTTCCAATTAATCCTGGCATCTTTTTCTTTTTTTAACTTTAATTACACTTTAATTTCTACTTCAACTCCACTAGGTAGCTCCAACTTCATTAAAGCATCAATAGTTTTTGGTGTTGAACTATAAATGTCTAACAATCTTTTATAAGAAGATAGTTGAAATTGTTCTCTTGATTTCTTATTAACGAAAGGAGAACGTAATACTGTAAATACCCTTTTGTGTGTAGGTAGTGGAATTGGACCACTAATTACAGCACCTGTGGATTTAACCGTTTTCACAATTTTCTCAGCAGATTTATCTACTAAATTGTGATCGTAAGATTTTAATTTAATTCTAATCTTCTGGCTCATCTTTATCCTAATTAAACAAATTCACTTTTACCTTTTGCTTTCTCTACAATTTCCTGTGCTATACTTGTAGGAACCTCTTCGTAATGTGAGAATTCCATGGTTGAAGTAGCACGGCCTGAACTAATAGTTCTTAATACTGTTACATATCCGAACTTTTCTGCTAATGGTACTTTTGCTTTAATAACTCTAGCACCACCTTTGTTTTCCATTCCTTCTACCTTACCTCTTCGTCTGTTAAAATCGGCAATAATATCTCCCATATACTCTTCAGGAGTAACTACTTCTGCAGACATAATTGGTTCAAGTAATTTTGGTTTGGCTTTTGCACAAGCATTTTTAAATGCCATTTTTGCAGCTATTTCGAAAGATAACTGATCTGAATCCACATCGTGATATGATCCATCTAACAATGTTACTTTTAAGCTATCAACAGGATAACCTGCTAAAACACCATTGTACATTGCTTCTGTGAAACCTTTCTGAACAGCTGGTATATATTCTTTTGGAATATTTCCTCCTTTAATCTTATCAACAAATTGTAATCCACTTTGACCTTCGTCAACTGGTCCAATCTCAACCTGAATATCAGCGAATTTACCACGTCCACCTGATTGCTTTTTAAATACTTCACGATGTTCAACAGCTGAAGTAATTGATTCTTTGTAAGCAACCTGTGGTGCACCCTGGTTACACTCTACTTTAAATTCTCTAACTAATCTATCTATAAGAATCTCTAAGTGCAACTCACCCATACCACTAATAACTGTCTGACCAGAATCGGAATCTACCTTAACAGTAAAGGTTGGATCTTCTTCTGCTAACTTCATTAGCGCAAGATTTAATTTATCTAAATCTTTTTGAGTTTTTGGTTCTACAGCAATACCGATAACTGGATCTGGGAAATCCATAGATTCTAATGTAATCTGACGTTTTTCATCACATAAAGTGTCGCCAGTTCTTAGATCTTTAAATCCTACAGCAGCACAAATATCTCCAGCTTCAATAACTTCTTTTGGATTTTGTTTATTGGCATGCATTTGGTATAAACGAGATATTCTTTCGCGTTTTCCGGTTCTTACGTTCATAACATATGAACCAGCTTCGATTTTACCTGAATATACTCTTAAGAATGCTAAACGTCCTACATAAGGATCGGTAGCAATTTTGAATGCTAATGCAGATAGAGGTTCATTAGCATCTGGTTTACGTTCAACTTCCTCGTCGTTCTTTGGGTTTATTCCTCTAACACTACCCACATCTAATGGACTAGGTAAAAATGCTACGATAGCATCTAATAAACGTTGAACACCTTTATTTTTAAATGCTGATCCGCAAAGTACCGGAGTAATTGTCATCTCGATAGTTGCTTTACGAATAACAGCTAGCATTTCGTCTTTTGTAATAGAATCTGGATCCTCGAAATATCTTTCTAACAATGCGTCATCATGTTCGGCAACAGCTTCAATTAACTTACCTCTCCACTCTTCTGCTTCACCTACTAATTCTGCAGGAATATCAACCAACTCATAACGAGTTCCTAATTTTTCATCATCGTGCCAAACAACCGCTTTATTTTCAATTAAGTCAATAACTCCTTGGAAAGATTCTTCAGCTCCAATTGGTATTTGAAGTGGAACAGGATTAGCTCCTAACTTCTCTTTTATTTGGTTCACTACTGAATAAAAATCTGCTCCGTTACGGTCCATTTTATTAACGAACGCCATTCTTGGAACATTATATTTATCAGCTTGTCTCCAAACCGTTTCAGACTGTGGCTCAACTCCACCAACTGCACAAAATACAGCAACAGCTCCATCTAATACACGTAATGATCTTTCTACCTCAACAGTGAAATCAACGTGACCAGGAGTGTCTATGATGTTAATTTTATGGTCTTGACCCTGATATTTCCAATAAGCAGTAGTAGCTGCAGAAGTAATCGTAATTCCCCTCTCTTGCTCTTGAACCATCCAGTCCATAGTTGCAGCTCCATCGTGCACCTCTCCTATACGATGTGTAATACCAGTATAAAACAGAATCCTTTCTGTTGTCGTAGTTTTACCGGCATCAATGTGCGCCATGATTCCGATATTTCTGGTATTTTGCAGTGCTTTACTCATTTCTTCTCTTAACCCCTTTTCCTATTACTAAAATCTAAAATGAGCAAAAGCTTTATTTGCTTCAGCCATTCTGTGTGTTTCTTCTTTCTTTTTAAATGCTCCACCTTCTTCGTTGTAAGCAGCCATTATCTCTTGAGATAATTTTTCTGACATATTCTTACCACTACGCTGACGAGCAAACTTGATCATATTTCTAATACTGATCGCTGTTTTTCTTCTTGGATTAACTTCCATTGGAACCTGGAAAGTAGCTCCACCAATTCTTCTACTTTTTACCTCAACCATTGGAGTAACATTTTCTAATGCTTTTTTCCAAATTTCAAGTGGCGTTTTATCTTCTTCCTTATTTTTCTCAGCTAAGATATCCATTGCACCATAAAACACTTTATATGCAAGGTTCTTCTTACCATCCATCATAAGATCGTTTACAAAACGAGTTACCAAAGTGTCGTTAAACCTTGGATCTGGTAAGAGCAATCGCTGTTTTGGTTTTGATTTTCTCATCTCTCTCTAAACTCTTTGTATTAGATTATTTTTTTGGTCTCTTAGTTCCGTATTTTGAACGTCTTTGAGTTCTTCCTTCAACTCCTGAAGTATCTAAAGCACCTCTAATTAAGTGATATCTAACACCTGGAAGATCTTTTACCCTACCACCTCTAATTAAAACAATTGAGTGCTCTTGTAAATTATGACCTTCACCAGGAATGTAAGCATTCACTTCTTTTCCATTTGTCAACCTTACCCTTGCAACCTTTCTCATTGCTGAGTTTGGTTTCTTAGGTGTTGTAGTATATACACGAGTACATACACCTCTTCTCTGAGGACAAGCATCCAATGCAGGAGCTTTTTTCTTCTCCACAATTTGAGTTCTTCCTTTTCTTACTAACTGCTGTATTGTAGGCATATAGACAACTATTTAAATTAATTTTTTACTAAAATCGGTTTGCAAAGGTATTCTTTTTTTTAATAAATCCACAACAAAAGTAAATTTATTTCGTGTTTTTCAACGACATAAAATGCAACTCATTTTTTAAAAGAATACCGTAAAAATTGCTAAAAATTACTGATTCTTATTTATTTACCGACACTTATACTTAGTCGGAAAATGCCGCAAAAATATATTCTTTTTTAGAAAATAACAAACTAAAAATAAGTTAATTCTATTTTTTCTGCTATTTAGAAAGATTTTTAATATAACTCAAGACATTAAACACCAAGCTTAAAATTTTATATAATATTATATATATGCACTTGTGTGTTTGCAAAAAATTACTATTTTTGAGGCCCATTTATCTTTTAGATATAAATGTTTTGTTTTTAAGAATTTACAACGAAATAATTATTAATTAAATCATTAAATACATATGAAAACTTATCAAGCTGATAAAATAAGAAATATTGCTTTGATTGGTAATGGGGGGTCTGGGAAGACCTCAATTGCTGAAGCAATGCTTTTTGAAGGTGGTGTTATTGATAGGAAAGGAACTGTAAATGGCAAAAATACTGTTTCTGACTATAGTGAAATTGAACATGAAAACTTAAATTCAGTATTCTCTACTGTATTATATACAGAATTTAACGATCATAAAATTAACATCATAGACACTCCAGGTGCTGATGATTTTATTGGTGGTGTTATTTCATCTTTTTCAGCGATTGATTTAGCTGTTATGCTAATTAATGCACAGCAAGGTGTTGAAGTTGGAACAGAGATATTAAACAGACATTGTGATAAATACAATAAACCTTTAATGTTAGTTATAAATAAATTAGATCATGAAAATGCTAATTATGAAAAAACGATCGAATCTATAAAAACTACATTTGGGAGCAAAGCTGTAACCGTACAATATCCTGTTGCAAGCGGTACTGATTTTAATGCTGTGATTGATGTGTTATTGATGAAAATGTATAAGTTCAATGATGCTGGAGAAAGAGAAATTTTAGACATCCCTGCTGATCAAAAGGATACTGCTGAAGAATTGCATAATGCACTTGTTGAAGCTGCTGCTGAAAATGATGAAAGCTTAATGGAATTATTCTTTGAGAAAGGTTCTCTTAACGAAGACGAAATGAGAAAAGGAATTACTGCTGGTTTAATCAATCGAGGTATGTTCCCTATTTTCTGTGCCTCAGCAGAAAAAAGTTTTGGTATCAAAAGATTATTGGAATTCATTACCAATGTAGCTCCTGCTCCAAATGCAATGCCAGCTGCAGTAACTATTGACGATAAAACGATTGAATGTAAAGAAAGTGATCCAACTTCTTTATTTGTATTTAAAACAACAAATGAATCTCATATTGGAGAGATTAATTATTTTAAAGTTCTTTCTGGTAAGGTTACAGAAGGTATGGACCTTAATAACAACAATACTGAGACTAAAGAAAGATTATCTCAACTATATGTTGTTGCTGGTAAAAACAGAACCAAAATATCAACATTAGTTGCTGGTGATATTGGTGCTGCTGTAAAACTTAAAAACACTAAAACAAATCATTCATTATCTGAACCTAAGTCTGCAATTAAGTTTCCTGCAATTAAATTCCTTGAAGCTAAACACAGAACTGCAATTAAAGCTGTTAACGAATCAGATGATGAGAAATTAGGTGAAGCATTAAACAGATTGCATGAGATTGATCCAACTGTAAATGTTGAGTATTCTAAAGAATTAAAACAAATTATATTATCAGGACAAGGTGAATACCATTTAAATAATATTGTAAAATGGCATCTTGACAATGTTTATAAAATTGAATCTGAATTTTACGCTCCAAGGATTCCTTACAGAGAAACTATTACTAAAGTTGCTGCTGCTAACTACCGTCACAAGAAACAATCAGGTGGTTCAGGACAGTTTGGAGAAGTACATATGGTCATTGAACCTTATAAAGAAGGAATGCCAGATCCTGTAAGTTATAAGATTGATGGTAAAGACACAAAAGTTTCTGTTCGTAATAAAGAAGAGCATCCACTACCATGGGGTGGTAAATTAGTATATTTTAACTGTATTGTAGGTGGATCTATCGATGCTCGATTCTTACCTGCTATATTAAAAGGTATCATGGAGAAAATGGAAGAAGGTCCATTAACAGGATCTTATGCTCGTGATATTAGAGTTGCTGTATATGATGGTAAAATGCACCCAGTTGATTCAAATGAACTTTCATTTAAACTTGCCGGACGTCAAGCCTTTAGAGCAGCATTTAAAAATGCCGGTCCAAAGATTATGGAACCAATTTATGATGTTGAAGTACTTGTACCTTCTGACAGAATGGGTGACGTAATGAGTGACTTACAAGGAAGAAGAGCTATGATTGAAGGTATGAATAGTGATAAAGGTTTTGAAAAACTGAAAGCTAAGGTGCCTTTAGCAGAACTTAATAAGTATTCTACTGCTTTAAGTTCATTAACTGGTGGTAGAGCGACTTACTCTATGAAGTTTGCAAACTACGAACAAGTTCCAATGGATGTTCAGGAAAAATTAATCAAAACATTCGAGGAGCAAGAGGAAGAGGAATAGATCTTATTCTTTACATAAAAACAAAAAGCTTGATCAAAAATGATCAAGCTTTTTTTATATGATATAATACAATATCTAAAACAATCTTACAATTCCAAATTGCGGTCTATTAGCACCTGAGCTTTCGCTGCCTTCAGATCCTTCTGTACTTGGAGTGCTTCCTGGTTTATTATTATTGTAAACAACATTATCCCAACCAGTGGCTTCTACAACAAAAAAGTAATTCCCCGGAGGAGCCTCACGATTACTATCTCTTACTTTTCCTTTCCATCCTTCCCAATCTCGAATATCTCCTTCATACTCATGAACCACCTGTCCAACCCTATTAAAAATAGTAATTTTAAAATCACGAATTGATTTATATCCTTCTCTTACAATAAAGATGTCATTTACCCCATCAGCATTTGTTGGAGTAAATACATTAGGAAATTCAATAACAGAAGGTTCAACCGTAATGTTAAAAAATATGGAATCTTTACATCCATGTTCATTTTCGCTAAACATTCTCATTACATAGGTTTTGCCGGAATCGGCAAGCGAAAAATAATAGGTATGCTCAGGCTCAAGCATAAAATCAGAAGTTTTTACTGTATCAACATCATTATTCCATAAACTATCGCCAAAAAACCATGTATAATCTTGTCCATTTAAAGATGCATTTGTGAAGCGTACCACTAAAGGCGCAGGCCCAGCAATTTCGTTATCACTGTCTCCTGTTTCTATAATTTCCAGTGTCTTATCATCAATGGTTGTCCATGTGAAATTAGCATCTGTTTCTATAGCTTGATACTCGATATCATCTTCAGCAGTACAACCAAATTTATCCACTACTAAAACATTAAATGTAGAATTTTCTGTAGGCAATTCAGCTTCATTATCCGAAGCATCTTCAACAATACTAACAAAAGGTCCATTAAAACTTCTAAAGTCATCTTCCTCAGGAGATACAGTCCACTCGTATGAGCTCATTTTATTCTGCAATGTATACTCATCTCCAGTTGATATATCATAATAAATAAGTGGAGTATCAAAATACATGCTCGTATGATAATATGGTACTGTAACTAAAGCCAAATAATCGCAATTATTTTCATCATGAAAATCAATTTCAACACTTAATTCATTATTAATATACACCCACGCAACATACTCCTGCAACTCTACTCCTTTTGTTAACTCAACTTTATACCCACCTGTTGTTAAGTTCGTAATTGTTGAACTGGTTGAATCATTATTAATGGTAAATCCGGAAATTGCATCAGAAAAATCACTAGTAGCACTATTGTATTTATACCATTTAAAATCAAAACCTCCAACGCTAGTAGAATCATCTGCTGTTAAACTACCAGTACTAGTAGTTTCAGAACAAAAAACAAACACTTTATCATTGTCCGAATATTTTGTACTTTCAGAATAAGCTGATGGATTTGTAATTTGAGCAAATCCACTCAATCCCAAGAACACAAAAATTCCTATCAATACATATTTCAAATTCATCACAATAAAAATTTTCACCTCACATTTTTTGGAAACTACAATAATAACAAATCTCACTCAATAAAATTGTATGACAAATGTGTTTTTTGCTTTACAACAAGATATATAATAGAAAATAATTTTCAGTCAGTTAAGTTTTAATTAAAATGTGTATAAATACTTTTATACAATCTTGGACGTGCAAATTATAGAACATATTTTTACACTTTTAAATTTTGAACAGAAAAAGGGAAGAAAGTGTACGATTATTTAAATGATTTAAACGGAGCGCAGAAAGAAGCTGTAGAAAATTATAAAGGAGCATCATTAGTTATTGCAGGTGCAGGGTCTGGCAAAACGCGTGTTTTAACATACCGAATTACGCATTTACTTGCAAAAGGAGTCCCAGCTTATAAAATACTGGCATTAACCTTTACCAACAAAGCTGCGGCTGAAATGAAATCGCGTATTGGGAAAATGGTTGGAAACGATGTTGCTCGTTTTCTATGGATGGGTACTTTCCACTCTATTTTTGCACGAATTTTAAGAAGCGAAGCAGAACATTTAGGATACACTTCTAACTTTACCATTTATGATACCATTGATTCAAAGAATCTTGTAAAAAAGATTATTAAAGAATTAGGTTTAGATGATAAAACATATAAGCCAAACGAAATATTTGGAAGAATATCAAGCGCTAAAAATAATTTGATAACAGCCAAAGCATATAGCAGTAATCAACAGGTTATGATTCAGGATCAAAAAAACAAGCGTCCTCGAACTGCAGAAATTTTTATGATATATGCCAATCGTTGTAAGAAAGCTGATGCAATGGATTTTGATGATCTCTTATTAAATACAAATATTCTATTTAGAGATTTTCCCGATGTGCTTGAAAAATACCAGGATAAATTCCAATATCTTTTAGTTGATGAGTATCAGGATACCAATTTTGCTCAATATCTTATCATCAATAAACTTAGTGCAAAGAATAAAAACATATGCGTTGTTGGTGATGATGCTCAAAGTATTTATGCTTTTCGTGGAGCTAAAATCGAAAACATATTAAACTTTAGAAACGATTATCCGGGCTATAAACTTTATAAACTGGAACAAAATTACAGATCGACAAAAACCATTGTTGAAGCTGCAAATAGCCTGATTAAAAAGAATAAAGAACAAATTCCAAAGAAAGTATATTCTGAAAATTCGGATGGTGATTCTATAAAAGTTGTTGAAACTGAAACTGATAAAGATGAGGCTTACACCATCGCCCGAGAAATTCAGGATGTAGCTATAAATCGTGGTTACGATTATAAAGACTTTGCTATTCTTTATCGAACAAACGCCCAATCAAGAAGCTTTGAAGAAGCTTTACGTCGCTTTAGTATTCCATACAAAGTATTTGGAAGTATTTCTTTTTACCAACGTAAAGAAATTAAAGACGTTTTAGCATACTTTCGCCTTTCAGTAAACCAAAAAGATGATGAAGCTTTACTTCGTATAATTAATTACCCCGCACGAGGTATTGGAAAAACAACTTTAGATAAGGTTGAAACTTATGCCAATCATACCAACAAAAACATTTGGGATGTTCTTCTAGAAATTGATAAAATTCAAATTGGATTAAACTTAGGTACTGTTTCCAAGCTTATTAAGTTTAGAAATTTAATTCTGAATTTTAGCCAAGACATTAAAAGCCTCGATGCATACGATGCTGCTATGGGAATTGCTAATGAATCAGGTATCTTAAAAGATCTACATAATCCGGAATCGCACGAAGAGCAAACAAAATACGAGAACGTTGAAGAGTTATTAAATGGTATTAAAGAATTTGTAGATGATAATAATGATCCTGAATTTTTCCCTTCACTGGATAAATTCATGGAAAATGTAGCTTTATTAACCAATCAGGATAATGAAAAAGACGAAGATTTCAATAAAGTTACAATCATGACCATTCACTCTGCTAAAGGACTTGAATTTAAATATGTGTTCTTAGCCGGATTAGAAGAAGAGTTATTTCCTTCGGCCATGTCATCGGGATCACAAAAAGAACTTGAAGAAGAACGCCGATTGCTTTATGTTGCACTAACAAGAGCAGAAGAATCTGCCATGATTTCATTTGCAAAAGAACGCTATAAATGGGGAGTTCCTACTTCATGCCGACCAAGCCGTTTTATTAAAGAAATTGATGAGAAATACCTTGATCTTCCTGAATCGTTCTTCGACACACCTGCTTCATTATCATTTGGAGATGACGATATCTTTGGTAATTCATCAAAACCACGGTTCGAAAAGAAAAAACCAGGAATAAATGCTACCATCCCTTTGGTTAATAAAAAACTGGTAAAACTTAGTGAAGCTAATGGGAAATCGGGACAAGCAAATGCAGATTTTAAACCAGACGATCCATCATTAATAAATGAAGGTATGGTAGTTCGACATGCTAAATTCGGAATTGGAGAAGTAGTAAAAATTGAGGGAACAGAACCCAATAAAAAAGCAAAAGTTAACTTTGAGGTTATTGGAGAAAAACAACTCTTATTAAAATTTGCTAAATTGCAGATTGTATCGGAATAAAAATTTAATTCTTTGATTGCTAAATCAAAATAGATTATTTTTGCACAAATTGATAAATTATTATGGAATATAATACAAGCAGAAAAAAACTCGTATTACCTGAATATGGTAGAAATATTCAAAAGATGGTTGAAATTGCAAAAGCTGAACCAGATAAAGAAAAAAGAAACAAGATGGTTCAAGCAATCATTGCTATCATGGGTAATATGAATCCACATTTAAGAGATATTGCAGACTTTAAACATAAGCTTTGGGATCATTTGGCTATTATTGCTGAATTTGATTTAGATATTGACTCTCCATACGATGTTCCTGCAATAGAAACTCTTAACGAAAGACCAGAAACAGTTCCTTACAATACTACTGATGCTAAATTTAAGCATTACGGTCAAACCATTGAAAAAATGGTTCAGGTAGCAGTTGGCATGGAAGAAGGAGAATTAAAGGGTATTCTTATTGAATTAATTGCAAATCATATGAAGAAGAGCTATTTAACCTGGAATAAGGAAGCTGTTAATGACGAGCAAATCTTCAAAGACTTAAAAATCATGTCGGGAGGAAAAATTGATTTAAATACAGATAAAACGACCCTAACAGAAACCAAGGATATTTTAGCTAAAAATAAGCGCAGAAGAATTCAAAAAAGAAAATAGTTAATCAATTAAACCAATCTCTATGAGTTCATTTGTTATTAATGGAGGAAATAAACTTAATGGTGACATTATTCCTCAAGGAGCAAAAAACGAAGCTTTACAAATTATTTGTGCCGTTTTATTAACTCCCGAAAAAGTTACAATTAATAACATACCTAACATTCAAGATGTTAATAAGCTTATAGATTTAATGAGCTCCATTGGAGTTCAGGTTGAAAAGTTAAATGAATCTTCGTATTCTTTTGCAGCTAAAGATATCAATTTCGAATATCTTAAAACTGAAGAATACAGGCAAAAATCTACCAGTCTTCGAGGCTCAATCATGATGATTGGTCCATTATTAGCAAGATTTGGCAAAGGATATATCCCAAAACCCGGTGGTGATAAGATTGGGCGTCGCAGAGTCGATACTCACTTTATTGGATTTGAAAAATTAGGAGCAAAATTCGATTTCAGCCATAAAGAAAATTCCTATAAGGTAAAAGGCAAAAAGTTAAAAGGCACATCTATGTTGCTTGATGAAGCATCTGTTACAGGAACAGCAAATATTATTATGGCTGCTGTTTTAGCCGAAGGAAAAACTGAAATTTACAATGCTGCTTGCGAACCATATATTCAGCAATTATGCAAGATGCTGGTAAGTATGGGAGCTAAGATCTCAGGCATTGCTTCTAATTTACTAACCATTGAAGGAGTTAAAGAACTAGGTGGTTGTGAGCACACTATTCTTCCAGATATGATTGAAGTAGGAAGTTTTATTGGCTTAGCAGCCATGACAGGCTCTGAGGTTACCATAAAGAATGTATCGTTTGAAAATCTTGGAATTATTCCAAACTCCTTTAAACGTTTAGGTATTCAGTTGGAAAAAATTGGTGATGACATTTTTATCCCTGAACAACGCCATTATCAAATCGAGACATTCATTGATGGATCTATCATGACCATAGCTGATGCTCCATGGCCAGGACTTACTCCTGACTTGTTAAGTGTTATGCTTGTTACGGCTACTCAAGCAAAAGGCAGTGTTTTAATACACCAGAAAATGTTTGAAAGCAGACTCTTTTTTGTTGATAAATTAATTGATATGGGAGCTCAAATAATCCTCTGTGATCCTCACCGTGCTACTGTTATTGGATTAAATAATCAAATACAACTTCGTGCTACTAACATGACTTCGCCTGATATTCGTGCAGGAGTAGCTTTATTAATTGCCGCCTTGTCAGCCGATGGAACCAGTACCATACATAATATTGACCAGATAGATCGCGGATATCAGAATATTGATAAGCGATTAAATGCCATTGGTGCAGATATTAAGCGAATTAATTAAGTAATTCATTGTCATATTATCAATATAACTTATTTTTGCGTGCCAATTTGGCGTAAAAATTCATTTGGCAAAAAATTTGTAAACACAAACCGTGTTTAATTGAAACGATTTATCATTTTTTAAATTGAAAAGAAAATGACAAAAAAAACGAAAGAGCAAGAGGAAAAGAAAAATACTAAAACTACTCAGCAAAAGAAAAAACAAACCAGCAAAGCAAAATCAACAAAAAAAGAAACAAAAGTTGAAGATAAGACTGAGGAAGTAAAAGAAGAACAAAAAGAAACTAAAGCAGAAGAAAAAGTTGAGCAAAAAACAGAAAAATCTGATGCTGAAAAGTTAGCTGAAATGAATGATAAATATCTTCGCTTAGCAGCTGAATATGACAATTATAGAAAGAGAACCTTAAAAGAAAGAATGGAACTTACCAAAACAGCTGGTGAAGATATTCTGGTTAATATCCTTCCTGTAATAGATGATTTTGAACGTGGTTTGGATCATATGGATGAAGCGAAAGATGTCGCAGCGGTTAAAGAAGGTGTTCAGTTGATATACAACAAGTTTAAAGAATTTTTAAATCAACGGGGAGTTAAAGAAATCGAAGCTAAAGAACAGGAGTTCGATACTGATTTACATGAAGCCATTACAAAAATTCCTGCTCCGAACGAAGAGCTAAAAGGTAAAGTTGTAGATGTTATTGAAAAAGGTTACTGCTTAGGTGAAAAAGTAATTCGTTTTTCGAAAGTTGTTATTGGTGAATAATTTTACAAATCCTGAAAAAGAAATATAATGTCTAAAAGAGACTATTACGAAGTTCTAGGCGTATCCAAAAGCGCATCACAAGATGAAATTAAGAAAGCATACCGAAAACTGGCCATAAAATATCATCCGGATAAAAATCCTGGCGATACAGAAGCAGAAACGAAATTTAAAGAGGCTGCTGAAGCTTATGAAGTTTTAAGTAATCAGGATAAAAGAAGCAGATACGATAGATATGGACATGCAGGCGTAGGTGGAGCTTCCGGTGCAGGAGGTTTTGGCGGAGGAATGTCTATGGAAGATATTTTTGAAAATTTCGGTGATATTTTTGGAAGTGCTTTTGGCGGGGGATTTGGAGGATTCAGTGGATTTGGAGGATTTGGCGGTTCTCGTTCTCGTGGAAGAAGAGTAAATAAAGGATCAAACCTTAGAGTAAAAGTTACGCTTAGTCTTGCTGATATTGCACATGGTGTAAATAAAAAAATAAAAGTTAATAAATATGTTACTTGTAATACTTGTGGAGGAAATGGAGCGAAAGATTCTTCATCGTACACTACATGTTCTACATGTAATGGATCTGGTCAGGTTACTAAAGTAAGTAATACTTTCCTTGGTGCTATGCAAACTACACAAACTTGTCATGTTTGTGGTGGTGAAGGAAAGATCATCACCAACAAATGTACTTCATGTCATGGTGAAGGTATAGTAAAAGAAGCAGAAGTTATTTCTTTGGATATTCCAGCAGGAGTAGCAGAAGGAATGCAACTTTCGGTAAGCGGGAAAGGAAATGCAGCTCGTCGTGGTGGTATCAATGGTGATTTAATTGTTCTTATTCAGGAAGAAAAACATCCTGATTTAGTGCGAGATGGTAATGACCTAATTTATGGTTTATACCTCAATTTTGCTGAAGCAGCACTGGGAGCACCAGTTGAAATTCCAACGGTTGATGGAAAAGTTAAAATAAAAATTGAACCAGGAACTCAACCAGGAAAAATATTGCGTTTAAGAGGGAAAGGTTTACCAGAAGTTAATGGTTATGGAAAAGGTGATTTATTGGTTAACATTAATGTTTGGGTGCCAAAAAATCTTTCGAAAGAAGAACGCAAAACAATTGAACAGCTAAGCTCATCAGAGAATTTTACTCCACAACCAAGTACCGATGATAAAAATTTCTTTGAAAGAATGAAGAATTTCTTTGAATAAAAATTGAATAAACTTAAATCTATTATACAAGGAGGGGAAATATCCCCTCTTTTTTATTTTCTATTCAACATAAAACTCTATTTTTGCGCTTTACAGTTAAAAATGAAACAACTATTTTATCAAATAATAGCATTAATTGAAGGAATCATCATGCGATTCTATCCACTTTTCAGCAAAATAATTCCTGAACAAACTTTTAAATATGCTGCTACTGGAGGGATTAATACTACATTAGATATTCTTCTATATTATATTTTTTACAATTTTGTTTTAGATAAACAAATCCTCGATTTGGGATTTTATGCGATATCTCCGCACATTGCAGCATTTCTCATGTCATTTTCCATCACTTTCCCAACAGGTTTCTTATTAGCTAGATTTATCAGTTTCCCTGGATCATATCTTAGAAAAAGAATTCAGTTATTTCGTTATGGATTGACAGTTATGGGAAGTATATTATTTAATTATATTTTTCTAAAACTATTTGTTGAAGTATGTGGATGGTATGCTACACCTTCTAAAATTGTAACAACCTTAATTGTTATATTATTTAGTTACACTGCTCAGAAATATTTTACCTTTAGAACAGAAAAGAAAGTAAGAGCTTAATGCCTCTTTAAGCTCTTAGAGTTTTAATACAAAATATAAATTGTAATATTAAACTAATTTTTCCCACTTAATTATTTAATTAGAGCTAAGAAACTCTGCTATTTTTTGATTAACAAAATCCCGATGTTCAACAGCAATTAAATGTCCTGACTCCCTTATCTCAATTTGTATATTTGGATATTCTTCTCCTGCTTTTTTAGCTATTTCTACATCTCCAACAATTCGATCCTTTGTTCCTAAAAATAACAAAACAGGCATTCTCATTTCATGTTTTTGTTCTTTGGTCATTGGTATCGGTTGAGCTACTGAAGGAATGGTTCCCTTCATCATACAATTAAACCAATCGCCATATTTTTGCAAACAGTATTTATCTTCTCCTAAAGCCCATTTAGTAACTTCATCACGAACAAACTGGAAAGGATACAAGCTTGCAGCAGATAGCATAAAAATACTTCCGCCTGTAAGTTGAGTCAAACCCATAGGACCAAATAGTGCAAGCTTTTCAACCTTTTCAGGATGATAATATGCTAAACATTGTGCAATAAAACCACCATTCGAGGCTCCAAAAACTGGTGCTGATTCAATATTTAAAGAATCAAATAAACTGGAATATAAATCAGCTATTTCTTGTTCTGTTTTTGGAAAAGATAATGCATCATTTAATTCACTTTTGTTTGCTTCGCCAATATTATCAAATGAATAAATACAGTAATCATTTAATAATGGCTCCAGGTTTTCTGCCCAAGAATGCGCTCCCATTGAAGCAGCATGAATCATCACCAAAGGCTTTTGATCTAATGATCCACAAATTAACAAATGTACCTTCCCATATTTTGTTTCAATATATTTATCTGTTGTTTCTTTAGGCCAATCTAACAGCTTTTCTTCATAAATGCGGTATAATTCTGATTTATAATTTTCGTTTTTGTAAATGCTTTGCTTTGGCTCAGACTTAAAAATAAATTTCATCATCAGAAATAAAAACAAAACGCTTACTACTCTAATTAAAAATGATATCTTTTTATTCCACTTCTCTTTTATGACAACTGGCCAATATATTAATGTAGCAGCAATTAAGATTAGCATTATAGTTTGTCCATACGATTTACCCATAAATGTTGCAACTGAAAACAGAACAATTAAAATAATAATGATCCACTTAAAGATGTTTGCTATGATTTTTAATGCTTTCATAATTTTAGTATTTAAAGTGAATTAATCTTCAAATAAAACTGATGGCCACTGATTATTTAAAAGTACAGAATAATAAATAATAAGATTTATACTAATAGCTCCTATTTTATTAAAGAACATTGCTAAACCATTTGGGAAAACTACTAAACAGATAGTTGAAAGAACTGCAGTAATCAAAGCTAGATTCTGCCACAAGTTAACTGGAAATATGATTCCTTTAAAACTTAAAGCTGTCGAAATACCAAATAATCCTGTAATTAAAAATAGTACAAGACAAATATATCTATTAGCTTCATGTCCTAAACCTTTTAACAACCAAGAAGTTGGAGCGTCTGAGTTATTAATTTTTACTCCAAGACTTGCAACAACACCTTGAAAATGACCTATCCCATGAACCAACAGTGCAAAGAATGCGATTAATTTAATTGTTTTTGTTGTTATAATTTTAATGTTTTAAATAAGTAAACTGGGAGATATTAACAAAAAATAAATTTTGATCTCATAATCATACACAATAAACTTGTATGCAAGATATGAATTCTTTCATAAAAAAGTACAGTAAATTAAATGTAGTGCAAAAACAAGCCAAAAGCTACGAAACTATTCGAGAAATCGGTGTTTTCATAATACAATGATCCTTTTAAATATTTAAATGGAGAGTATTGTAAACCAAACCACATACAAGTCTTTGAGTTGGTATTGTTCAAATTATCGTTATAATCGTAACGAGCAAAACACATCAGGTTTTTTACAATCGTATAATTCCCGAATACAGAAGTGCCCCAATAATCTTCTTTTACCTGATTATTCTGATTAAGAATAATTGCTGTTTCGCATCCAATATTTAATTTATTATGTTCTTTTACAACAAATAGAGAGTGAGTATTTTCATATTCCGTATCGAAAGTGATGGCATTAAACAACCTAAAGTGCCAGTTGTTTGCACCAAAGGTTTGTCCTAATGACAATCTGGTTTTCTCTGTTGACGTACTCCCTGGAGTACTATAACCACTTGTTAAAGCAATATCATACTTGTAGTGATTATTTAGTTTATGCTTGAACAGAATACCTGAATTACGATTATCGCCATAGCCATTTTTATGCTGGAACGTTTTATCGATATAACGTAATCCCCAAATTTTTCTCTGATATTTAAGCTGTTCTAATACCAATAAACCAGCAGATATTGATAAGTTATCATTTTTAAAACTTACGTAAGCTCTTTTAAGGTAAACTGTTCTTTTAAACGTTTTATCCTTATTTTTTGTATATGAATCTCCTGCCAAACATAAACTAAATTTATTGCTTAGGTTCTGATTATAAGCTAAAAGCGTACGATCAATCTGAAAATCCAGTTCGGAATTGCTTTTATCAAAATCATCAATAAAGCTTTTTGAAAAAAACTGGAATTCAAATGATGGTTTATATATAGATAGTGAATCGGTTTGGGTAAATCCCGACAAGGAAAATAAAAATACGATAAGCAGTAGCAAGACTATTTTGCTACTGCCTTTGCTTATATTTATCGTACTATTATAATACATTAATAATCATAATTACTGCAGCCACCAACTGAGTACCCGCGAATAAATATTTCAGATTTTTTGGTTTTGATTTCAAAGCCATTTTTGCGCCTAGAAATCCACCAATCATTCCGCCTAAGGCTAAAGGAATAGCCAGTTGATAATCAAAAATTCCTGCCCCCAAATGACCGAAGAAACCTGCCGATGCCGAAAGCATTACTAAGGTAGTTGAAGTACCAACAGCCACATGCATAGGTACATTCATGGTTAATAACATGAGTGGTACTAAAAACGAACCACCCGAAACACCAACCATTCCTGAAATAAATCCGGTTACTAAAACAATGGGAATGGTTACCAGTAAATTTACATAAAACTCACCTTCCGGTGTATTGATAACGATAATATATTTACGATCGTAACGCAGTTTTTGCTTTGGCTTTCGTAACATGAGTAAAGCTGCCAGAAACATACCTACGGCAAATACAATTTTTAATATCCGTTCATCGAAATATTTTCCAAAGAAACCTCCACACATTGCCGAAACAAAAATTAATATTCCCAATATAATGGTGAGTTTCCAATTATTCATTTTTTGTTTGCTAAACAAAATTGCTGCCATAAGCGATGAGCACATTAATATAAACTGCCCCGTTGATGCCGAGATATTCATTCCATAACCTGCAATTACCAATGTAAGCACGTAAAAATTACCACCACCACGACCGGTCATTGTCATTACAAAAGCAATAGCCATAATAATGGCTGCCAATATCCAGATATTCATGTGCTAACTATTAATTTTTTTATACAATTTACCCGGGAGAATTGCTTGCATAAGTGGGGCATAACCACCAGGAATAATTTTCACATTTTCGTATCCTTTGCTTTTTAAATAAGCAAAAATAATGGTTGCTCGTATTCCTGCCGAGCAAAATAAACCAATAAATTTATCTTTAGGAATTTCATTAATTCTTTGTGGAACTTCATCGGTAGGTATTTCAATTACGCTACAGTGATGTCCTAAATTTAACTGAACTGTCTCCATTTCTTCTTTTGCTCTTACATCTATGAAAATTGCATCTTCTTTTTGTAAAAAAGCATCCGGTTCAATTTTATGTTGTCCTGTTCCAAAATATTGAAAATCCATTTTACTAATTACTTGTTCTATTTCATTCATGATATATATATAATTTTATATTTGGCAAATTTGCCAACTTATTGTTAAAAAATTTATTTCTTATTAATCACTTTAACCGCGCAGGTCATAAAATCTAAAACACAAGGTATTGCCAGCTTATAATACACAAAGTTTTTTACCTTCTCACCTTCTATTATCTTGTTCTTTTTAAGAATGTCTAAATGTTTCGACATGGTAGAAATATCAATTCCTACTTTCTCGGTTAGCTCTTTTACCGATAAAGCTTCATCCTTAACCGAATGAATTATAAATAAACGCGTAGGATGTGCTAAAGCTTTAAAAATATCAGCTTTATCCTGATATTCATTTTCAATTTCTCGATTCATAACTCCTAATATTAATTTTGCATTTTCTATTTGGCGAATTTACCAAATAGATTTTAACAAATAAGAATTTCTGTTAAAATATTTTAAAAACTATTTATTTTTTGATTTTCGGTTACTGATTATTATCCCTGAAATGATTAATACCGCACTTATTAAATGATAATATTTGAGTTTCTCGCCTAAAATTATCCAAGCTATTAAACCGCTAAATAAAGGTAAAAGATAATATATCATTCCTGCCGATACGGCCCCTATTTTATCTATTGCTGTATTCCACGATACAAAAGATACAAGAGATGAAAAAATCCCAATATAAAGAATGGATCCTAGTATAGACATACTAAAATCAATACTTCCTACTTTCATTAATGCCCATAAATGAAAAGGCAATAATAAAATCACTCCCAATAAAAAAGTAATATACTGAAGAGAAAATATACTTAAACGATCGGGTTTGCTCTTAACCAAATTGCTGTGGATAGCAAACACAAATGCTGCCAATAACATCAATGAATCTCCGGCATTTAGTTTAATATCAAAAAGATCTAACCAACTGCCTTTTGTTACAATACCAATTACTCCTATAAAAACGATTAGAATTCCTATTACTTTTTTGAATCCTATCTTTTCTTTAAAAACAACAAACGAGATAAGAATAATAAAAACCGGAAAAGTAAGCATAATTAGCGACATGTTAACCGCTGTAGTTGTTCGCCCGGCAAAATAAATCAGGGTATTAAAAATACTCACTCCTAAAAGAGCTGTTATTAAAAGATACCAAAAATGTTTTTTAATGATTTCCCAATCATGTAAAACTTTCTTAAGAGCGAAAGGTGTAAAAACAATTGTTGCCACTAACCAACGGTAAAACGAAAGACTAATTGGATGAATACTATCGGATAAACCACGAGCAACAATAAAGTTACCCGACCAAAAAGCTGTAGCTAGCAATGCAAAAACATAACCAGCTACTTTTTTATTTTGTTTAATAAATTTCAACTATCTAATAAAATTTGTATAAACCTTCTTCTCTAATTCAGGTGTTTCTACATTTTGTTTTCCTGCATTAATAACTTTTAACAGATAAGCCATATTCTTACCCAAAGTTTTCATTATTTGAACACCTTCTGCATCTTCCAGCACTTCGCCCGGTTTTGTGCCATGTATTACATTCCAGTAATTTGAAGTTGGAATAAACATTTCTGAATAGTTCAAAAAATTATTTAACTCATTAAATGTTGGCATTCCTCCTGTACGACGAACAGCTACAAGCGAAGCTCCAACTTTAAGTCTAAAAAGTGACGCATTAACCCCGGCCACATAAAACGCTCTATCCAAAAACGATTTCATATTACCACCAACCGATGCATAATGTACCGGCGATGCTAAAATAATACCATCAGCTTCTTTCATTTTCTGAATCCAATCGTTCACCTGATCCTTATTGATTGAGCATTTTTCATCTTTATTCTTTATACACAAATTACAAGCTATACAGCCGCTAATTGATTTGTTTCCTACTGTAATTATTTCTGTTTCTATATCATGCTTCTCTAATTCGTCCGTTACCAATTTAATAGCATGATATGTATTCCCTTTAGGTTTTGGACTTCCGTTAAATGCTATTACTTTCATCTTTCTTACTTCTTTACATCATAAATTTTAAATTCTTTTTCTGTTTGAAACCAATCGCTTGTTTTTTCAAAAAAATTAGCCATGTGTTCTGTTTTTAAATGAGCATCTAAATGCGCGCGCGATTCCCAACGTTCAAACACAAATAAATCTGTACTCTCCAGATTCTTTTGATAGATATGATATTCCATACACCCTTCTTCCTGGCGAACTTCTCTTGCCACTTCATTAAAAACTTTCAGAAATTTATCCTTAAACTCAGGTTTAGGATTCGATTTTACTGTTACAATTACCATAATACTCCTACTAATTAAAAATTCTGTTTATAATCATCTACCTTTTTATTGACTAAATAAATTATGCCAATAAATACAATTGCTGCAATAGGTACAATAATCCATTGACTTATTCCCAATGCTCCAGATATATCACCACTCATTTTATTTGATATAAAATGCATTTTAAACCACTTTACATTTACTGCGAAAAATAAAATTCCCAATACCATGCCAAATAATCCAACCCAGGCATCTTTTTTCCCTTCGCCAATTCTGGAAAGCATTGTTCCGGGACAATATCCCAACAACCCCATTCCTAATCCAAAAGTAAGTCCGCCAGCCAGTTTCCCCCAATCCAATGGTTTAGGATTAAGTGTAATTACACCTAAACTATCCAAGGTGTAAAAGCCGATCATTGAAAATGTAACTGCAGTAAGCATAAATTTCAGAATCTTAAAATCTTTTAATAGTAACATACCCATTACTCGTGGATATTTTGTTATTCCAGTTCTTTGTAATGTATATCCGAATACAAAGCCTACGATCAATCCAATTATTACTTTTAGTATCATTATTTACGCTCTCCTATTTTTGAATAAAGAATATTGGCCATAATTATTCCTGTTATAAAAAAGGAAGCTCCTGCTACCATACTTCCCAATGAAAGATGTGCCCATCCTTGTAAAATATTACCGGTAGTACAACCACTTGCCAGAACAGCTCCCAAACCAAGAAGGAAACCACCAATTAAAACAACAACAAACCTTTTCCATACACTTGGGCCATGATATTTTTCCCATACCGATGGAATAACTTCCGGAGCGTAATTTTTACTCAATTTTGAAGCCACAAAACCACCCAATGGAATACTAAATAACATAGTTATAGAAACAACCAATGCCGGACTATTCAAATATTTCTGAATTAGTGGATTTTCTGATAATGAAGCAAAAGGATATTTAAAAAGCGTAACAATATTGCCAATACTCGCCGTTACTCCAAAAGGGTAAGATTTAATGCTTAAAGCCTGAAATACTACATAGGTAACCATAGCTAACACAGACACAATTACGCCTCCTGTAAACCAGTGCCATTCATTGTTTTTTGATACTTGTTTATTCATATGTATAAAGATTCTAATATTATTTGTAAATGCTATTTATTTAGTGCTACTTCAGCTTCATTTCGAATAATCCAGCTTTTATCGCTTAAAGCTTTTTGTAAAATTGGCATTTTTTTATCTGTCCCTAAATCTTTAATAATCCACATTGCCAACCAACGTAAATAATCAGAATTCTCTTGCTTATAATATATTTCACTAAGTGGTTCTAAAACATCCTCACCTTTTGTAATTAATACATCGCGAATAAATTCATTAGTCATCCACCAAGTACTATCTCCTAATGCATTTATAAATTTCTCATTCACCTTGTTAGACTCAAAAGGCTCCAGGAGTCTTAACAAGGCCCACTGAGCCATCTCATTTTGCCCGTCAACTTCATCAATTAAAAAATTAATCGCTTTATCAGAACCTATTTGAGCTAATCGACCATAAGCAGCCATTCGAATTCCTTGATTTTCATTAGTTGCATAGAACAAAAACAATTCTTCATATTTAACAACATTCTCGGTTGACAAAGCATTACAAGCATTAATTCTTACTTGCAGGTTGTCCGTGTGATCAGTGTAAATATTTACACAAGGTTCAATTTTTAACTCCGATTCAATTTCTGAAAGAGTAAATGCTGCCTTTCTTCTCACCCATGAGTCCAAACCCTTATCTACTAAAATATCTATCAATTCATTTAAAACAGGCTCCCCTATTGCTTGTAACCTTTCCGAGGCTTCATTCCATTGTCTTCGTTCTTTCACAAGTACATTTACTAATGAGTCAATTTGATTTTGCTTAACTGTTTGAGCAATTAAATTATCAAAATAAAAAATATAAAGACATAAAGTAAGTATTACTAAAAATTTAATTTTCATTACTCAAACTTTGAAACATGATGATTAATAATATTTTCATAGACCTTTCCATCGAAAGTATTGTATAGTTCTTCCAGAGTTCTAAGTCCAAAAATATATGCTAAAACAATTGGATCGGCCCTATAATCCGTATGACCTTCATAAAAACCATAATGTTGAATATAATAAGCTGCCATTTCACCTGTATGCAGATGTGTTAATCTTTCAATGAAATCATTCTTTTGATCAGTGTTTAAATGATTAAAATTACGATTAATAAACTTCTTGTCTTTTTCAGATAGCTTAACGATCATCTCTAAATGGCATTCCCCCCAGATTGAATCTTCGAAAATGGAATACTGCCACCCTTTGCAACTTGGTACTTTATATCGAATAACCTTGTTGTTATAATAAATTGTGTCAATCCCCGGAACTGTTTCATCCGTTTCATTTGCAATCTCTTCTCCAATCTGAATAATATTCCAATAATGGAAAATTAACTTGGCTAAATCAGGATGAGTAAGATTCATTTTCTTAACCAGGTTATTATCTCCTGTTAAAACTGAAATAATATCTTCGTCGTTAGCCATAAATCCTGCTCCTGACATTCGCATAGGTCGCCCTCGCATCGTAATTTCTGCAATAGATTTCCCTGTTATTGATTTAGTATTTTGCAACTCTATTTCAGAATGCAATCCGGTTTTGGCTAATGTTGGGAAATCTATTTTATCAACATATAACTGGTTTCCTTTCCCTCTTACTTTTCCATTATAATTATATGGTTTCCCGTTTTCGACGGTAACATCTATAACAGTAAATTTCCCATTTACTGTTTTAGCCAACACATATTCTCTCCCCTTGAATTCGAATGGAGACTTTATATCAATTTGTTCTGAATAAAGGTATGGATAGAACTTTAAATCTGATTTGTTAACATTACTTTGAGGCGAACTACATGAAAAAAATAATACCTGAATCAATAAAAAGATAAACTTTGTTTTATAGAAACCTTTTCTCATAAACTTAATTTTGAATCTCAAGTTACAATGATTGTCGTATAAGTTCAAGTTTATAACTACATAATATGTATTTCATCATTCAAAACTGATTTTTAATACTACAATTTCTGCTTTTCATCAGTATCAAATAAACCTATGATCATTAATATGGTCAAATTTCTAATTAACTAACATAAACCAAGATAATATGAAAAAAATGAAATCAATTTTAAGCTTACTAATAATTGGCTTCTTACTTATAAATGTAAGTAATGCCATTGAACCTAAAGATAGAAAAGATCTTGATGATAAATATAAATGGAACTTAAGTGATATTTATCCATCGTGGGAAGCTTGGGAAGCAGATTTAAATAGAGTAGATGAAATGTTCCAGGAAATGATGCAATATAAAGGCAAACTTGGATCGAATGCCGAAACCTATTTAGCTTTTGCTAAATTACAAGATGAAATGGGTAAACTTGGAACAAAACTTAACAGTTATGTATTCTTAAATAGATCATTGGATGGTGGTAATCCTGAATTTAGTACCAGAAGTCAACAAATGCAAAACATGTATATCAAAAATGGCATGAACATGGCGTGGATTGGTCCTGAGTTAAAAACTATACCAAAAGAAACTATGGATAAATGGTTAACAGAAAATGTAGAATTACAAGTTTACAAACATGGAATTGAAGATTTCTACCGTGAAATGGAACATATCCTTCCGGAAGATAAACAACAAATGATGACCACATTAAGTAAAGCTTTAGGAGCTGCAACATCAATTTATTCTTCCATTTCAGTAGCCGATATGGAATATCCTACAGTAACACTATCTAATGGTGAAAAAGTTATTGCTACTCCTGCAGAAAGAACACGAGTATCATCCACTAATCCAAATCAGGAAGACAGAAAGTTAGTTTCCGAAGCTATGATTGAACCATTTGTTAAACAAAAAAACACTTATGCCGATATTTATAGTGGAATCTTAAATTCACGTTGGGGACAAGCACAAATATATGGATACAATTCATGTTTAGAAGCAGCTCTATCTTCTAATGATATTCCTACCGATGTTTACTTAAATTTGATCGAAGTTGCAAAAGATAACACTGAACCATTACAGAAGTATAATAGATTAAGAAAAAAAGCATTAAAGTTAGATCATTACTATAAATCTGATGGATATATAAATATTGTTGATTTTAATAAAACATACACATGGGAAGAAGCTGAAGAATTGGTAAAAGCTGCATTAAAACCTTTAGGAGAAGAGTACAATGAGAAAGTAGCAGAGATGTTTGAAGCAGGAAGAATCGATGTTTATGAAAATCAAGGAAAACGCGGAGGTGCATTTAACCTGGGAGTTTATGGTGTTCATCCTTACATCTTAATGAACTACAATGGCACAAGAGATAATGTATTTACATTAGCTCACGAAATGGGGCATTCAATACATTCTGTATTCTCATGCGAAAATCAGAAATATACCAATCATAGATATACGATTTTTGTGGGAGAAGTAGCTTCAACATTTAATGAGTTTATGTTACTTGATTATATGATTAAGAATGCTACAGATCCTAATGAGAAGATATCCCTTTTAATTCAGGCAATTGATAATATTACCGGCACATTCTACACTCAATCGATGTTTGCTGAATTTGAATATAAAGCATATACTATGGTTGAAAATAGCCAACCATTAAATGCTGAGGTAATTGGTGATCTTTACAATGAAGTTTATAACGCCTACTTTGGAGAAACGATAGAAAGACCTGAAGATGACAAATATTATTGGTCTAGAATTCAGCATTTCTTAAGTCGATACTATTATGTTTATCAGTATGCCACTAGTTTCTCTGCCTCATCTAAAATATTTGCAGAAGTTCAGAATGCTAAGAATAAAAAAGAGCGTAAAGCTGCTCAAGATAAATTATTAACTTTACTAAAATCAGGAGGTAATGATTATCCTGTTCAACAATTAGCTAAAGCAGGTATCGATATGACCAATGCAGAAACATTTAAAGCTGTAACCGATCAGTTCACTAAACTTGTTGATCAATTAGAACAAGAACTAAAAGCTATTGGTAAAATCTAATTTTATATGGATACAAAAAAGGTGCTATTGTTTTAATAGCACCTTTTTTTTATTTCTTTCGCACAAATTCAAGTCTGGCAATATCTTTTTTCGATTTGAAGATTTTATCTAAGAATGTTGTAATTGGTAAGCTTATTTTTTGAAGAGCGATAGCAAATAAGCTTAAAGGTTCTCCTTCATTTCTTGTTTTAGAACTAAAAATCTTTCTTATAACACCTGATACATAGTAGCTTACCCTAATATTTATGAAGCTTTGACTGATTAACTCAAATCCATACTGATTACAAATTTGTTCATAATAATCAATAGGCCTTCCATAGCATAATTCATCACCTTTTATTTCTTTTTCAATTCTTTCAAACAAATAAACTTTATCGGCACAAACCCTGCATAACTCAGCCATGATCTGCTTCAACATGGATTCATCGGTATTATGCTGCAGTACAGTAGCTGTAAAAACACAATCAAACTCTTGATCTTTAAAAGGTAAACTGGTTCCATTAATTTTAACTAATTCAATTCCTGCATCAAGTTTATCCTTCGAAAGTTCCAACATGTCAGCAGAAATATCTACTCCTGTTAATCTTGATGGATTCGTTTTCCAAACTTCTTGCAAGTTGCCTCCCGGACCACAACCAATTTCTAAAACTGCTTTTCCTTTAAATTCAACTGAACGTAACAACGATAGAAATCTTTTTCGCTTATACCTGTAAAATGGTTCATCGTCACCAGCAATAACATTTTTACCTTCTCTCGACTTAATCCTGTTTGCCACTTCCGACCAGTATGGCTCTGGATGATAATTGCTCATATTTATGCTCTAAATTCTGAAATAATTTGGTTGTATTTTTCTGTAGTAAAATCTAATAAATCTAAATAAAAAAGTGCAGGCTCAACACTACTAAAAATATTAAACTGCAAAGGTAAATCCTTACTATATTGCTTCGAGAAAAATGCACTAATATATTGGTTCGGATTTGAGGTTATTACAACAATTTTTCTTTTTGAGATAAAATTATCGACATTTTTAATAAAATCAACATATTCTTTTACCTCATTTTCTGTAATGTTAACCTGAGCATTCCTTAAATCAATTATGGTATTAAATGTAGCATTAAAATCAGCATCAGCTTTCATTTCTGAAACAAAATTCATAACATCTTTTTTCTCAATACTGCCAGAAAAATATTGAATAGATATTCTTTTTTCTTTTAAGATTTTATATTTAAGAATATTACTACTAATACTCATCTTCTTTATTCCTTGTTATCTGATTTATCTCTATAATTTGTCCACAATAAACTAATAGCTCCTATTAAAAATAAAATAATTAAATGTTTATGACTTACCGGAACTGGATATACTATTTTTAATACAAAAACTAATGTAGTTCCCAATAGAAGAATAAAACTTATAATTCGTACAAAGTTTCTCATAATATAAATGAATTAAGAATGTAAATATATTATTTTATTAGCTATAGGTTATATTAATCATTAAACATAATATCATTTCTGGGTTCAATATTCAGAAATGGATATTCTATTTTAGATAAGTATAATCCCTGCGGATAAGCTAATTTAAAAAAACGAGGTGATTCTTTCAAGCGAAGATAATTTTCGAATTGTTGTATGCTTAACCTTCCTTCTCCTATGTCAAGTAACCTACCAACAATTATCCGAATCATATTTTTTAAAAATCTATCAGCCGTAATTCGAAATATCATTTGCGTTTGTTCCTGGTTATAAACTAACTCTGTTGATTTCACATGACATATCGTACTGTCGTGTCGGTCGGGTGTTTTGCAGAAATTCTGATAATCTGAATATTTTACTAATAAATCAGAAGCTGTAATCATATCCTGAGTATTAAGGTTACTTAATGCGTACAATGAACTTGCATCTGATATAAAAGGATTCTTTTCGGTATGTAAGTAATAGGTATAAGATCTTTCTGTAGCACTAAACTGAGCATGCGGCGTTCCTTGAACCGGTATGATATCATACACTACAATATCCTTAGGTAACATTTTGTTTAATATGAAAACAAAATTATCAGGTAAGTCATTATGATAATCGATATGAAAAAAATATTGTGATGCATGAACTCCGGCATCGGTACGACCACAACCACAACAATGAACTCTTTTCTTTAAAAGCTCACCTAAGCTGCCTTCAATAATCTCCTGAATTGTTGTTACTTTCTTTTGGGTTTGCCAGCCTCGATAGTTAGTTCCCGAATAAGCTATATGAAAAAAATACCTCATCTGATGATTTATACTTAAATATTTATTTCTACAAATATATTTTGATTATTTGTAGGTTCAGTTAAACCTCTCTAATTCTTTTAAATCCATAATAATAATTTTAAATTTGTTACCATTAACTAATCAACTAAAACCGATAACCGTGAAAAAAATTACATTAATGCTACTAACTGCCGGCTTACTTTTTCTGGCATCATGTACACCAAAAACAACAGAGATGAATAATCCATTGTTAGAAAAATTCGACACTCCTTATGGTGTTCCTCCATTCGATCTAATTAAAGTAGAACAGTTTGTTCCTGCTTATACTGAAGCAATCAAACAACATGATGAAGAAATTGCTTCTATTGTAAGTAACCCAGAAGTTCCTTCTTTTGAGAATACCATTGAAGCTTTAGAATTTAGCGGCAAACTTCTTACTCAGGTTGATTTTACTTTTAATAACCTTAATGCTTCGCTTACCAGTGATGAAATGCAAAAAGTAGCTCAAGAAGTTGCTCCAATGTTATCTAAACATGAAGATGATATATCTTTAAACGTAAACTTATTTAAAAAAGTAAAAGCTGTTTACGATCAAAAAGATGTATTAGAATTAACTCCTGAACAACAAAGATTACTTGAAGTAAGCTATAAAAACTTCGAAAGAGGCGGTGCAAATCTTGCCCCTGAGAAACAAGACAAATTAAGAACTATTAACGAAGAACTTGCTTTACTTACTTTACAATTTGGTGACAATGTATTAGCCGAAACAAATAACTATAAGTTAGTCATTGAAAATGAAGCAGATCTTGCAGGCTTACCTGAATCTGTAATTCAAGCAGCTGCAGAAACTGCTAAAGCACAAGGCATGGAAGGAAAATGGATTTTTACTACTCATAAACCAAGCATGTTACCTTTCTTAACATATGCAGAAAACAGAGAATTAAGACAAAAACTGCATACTGCATATATTATGCGTGGTGATAATAATAACGAATTCGACAATAAAAAGATTCTTTCTCGCATAGCTGCATTGCGTGTTGAACGTGCAGAGTTATTTGGATTTAAAAATCATGCAGAATATGTTTTAGATGTTAATATGGCTAAGAATCCTGAAACTGTTTTCGATTTCTTAAATAAAGTTTGGGATGCTTGTCTTCCTAATGCAAAAGCCGAAGCTGTTGAATTACAAAAAATGATTGATAAAGAAGGTGGGAACTTTAAGTTAGCTCATTGGGATTGGTGGTATTATGCAGAAAAATTACGTAAAGAAAAATATAATCTTGATGAAGAAATGCTACGCCCTTACTTTGAAAAAAACAATGTTAGAAATGGTGCTTTTGAAGTAGCTTCAAAGCTATGGGGATTAAAATTTGTTGAACGTTTTGATATCCCAAAATATCATGAAGATGTTGAAGTATTTGAAGTACAAAATCCTGATGGATCATTCTTAGGAATATTATATATGGATTGGTTTCCACGCCCAAGCAAAAGTGGAGGTGCCTGGATGGATGCTTATAGAAAACAATCTGAAGGTGTAGATCCAATTATTACAACAAACTTTAACTATACAGCTCCTGTAGGTGATATGCCTGCATTACTAACCTTCGACGAAGTTACTACTACTTTCCACGAGTTTGGTCATGCTTTACACGGGCTACTTTCAAAATGTAAATACCATTCGCTTTCAGGAACATCAGTTGCAAGAGACTTTGTTGAACTTCCTTCTCAAATTATGGAAAACTGGGCTGCTGAACCAGAAGTAATGAAAATGTATGCTAAACATTATGAAACAGGAGAAGTAATCCCTGACGAGTTAATTGAAAAAATATCTAATAGTGGATTATTTAATAAAGGATTTACTGTTTTAGAATATACTTCTGCAGCATTGCTCGATATGTACTGGCACACTTTAAATGAAGCGACTGAGAAAGATGCTAATCAATTTGAAAATGAAGTTATGGACAAAATGGGAATGATTGATGAAATTGTTGTTCGTTATCGTAGTCCTTATTTTGCTCACATATTTGCCGGTGGATATTCTTCAGGATATTACAGTTATCAGTGGGCACAGGTATTAGATGCCGATGCTTTCAGTGTTTTTAAAGAAAAAGGACTTTTCGATCAGGAAATTGCAGCATCATTCCGCGATAATGTTCTTTCAAGAGGAAACACAGAACCAGCAATGGAACTTTATAAAAGATATAGAGGTATGGAACCTCAGCTAGATGCATTTTTAGAAAGAAATGGTTTAAAATAATATTATCAGAATAACTCACACTTCGACAAGTTCAGTGTGACAAAATAAAAGGAGTTGTCACATTGAGTTTATCGAAATGTGTTCAACTCCTTCCTTTTATAATGACTATTCAATAATCCACTTCAATATCTTCATTTTCCATTTCGAATAAGGTGCATATTTTAAAAATGGCTCAAACCATAAACCTTTAAATAAAATACTTTTTTTATGACTAAAAGTATCGAATCCTGCTTTACCATGATAATTGCCGGTGCCACTATAACCTTTACCACCAAATGGTAATTTAGAATTAGATAAATGCAAGATGGTATCGTTTACAGAACCTCCTCCAAATGAAATTTCTTTAATCAATTTCTCTTTTAACTTTCTTTTTTTAGTAAAAACATAAAGTGCTAATGGGTTTGGTCGTGATTTTACTTTTTTAATCACTTCATCCAATTCACTAAATTCAATTACAGGAAGAATCGGTCCAAAAATTTCATCTTCCATTACTTTATCTTCAAAAGAGATGTTATCAAGTATCGTTGGGCTTATATATAAATGTTCTTCGTCGGTTTCTCCGCCACAATAAATTTTATCCGTATGTATTAATTCATTCAGCCTGTTAAAATGACGTTCATTTATAATTCTTACATACGTTTCTTTCCCTTTAGGATCTCCATCATGAATTTTGTTTACTTGTTCTCTTAGCTCTTGTAAAAATTGATCTTTGATATCCTTATGTACTAACACATAATCAGGAGCAACACAAGTTTGTCCTGCATTTAAGAATTTTCCCCAGGCAATTCGTTTAGCAGTCATTTTTAAGCTTGCATCAGGCAGTACAAAAACAGGACTTTTACCTCCAAGTTCTAAAGTAACTTCAGATAGATGCTCTGCAGCAGCTTTTGCCACAATCTTACCTACAGCAGTACTTCCTGTAAAAAATATCTTATCGAATCGTTCACTTAATAACTCCGTTGTTTCTTTTACTCCTCCTTCCTTTACATACATAATTCCCGGATCAAAGTTTTTGTTGATTAACTCTGTCATAATTTCGGATGTGTGTTTAGCCAACTCACTTGGTTTTAAAACCACCGTATTACCAGCTGCTAAAGCTGTAATTGCAGGCACTAATGTTAACTGATACGGATAATTCCAGGCTCCAATGATTAATGCATTTCCAAATGGCTCGGGAATAATTCGACTTTTACCTGGAAAATTAGCCAGATTAGTCCAAACATATTTTGGACGAGACCACTTTCTTACTTTCTTGATTGCAAGATTTAGCTCATGATAAATTAATGAAAGTTCTGTGATATAAGTCTCATATTTCGATTTACCGAAATCTTTATCAATTGCCTCATAAAGTAAATCTTCATTTTCCTTTAAAATACTTCGAAACTTCTTCAGTTGCTCAATCCTAAATTTTATAGAATAGGTTTGGTGCGAATGAAAAAAATCACGCTGTTTTTTTAATATCTCTGTTGCTGTCATTTTCGTTTTGTTTAGAACTGTGTCCTTTAAAATCATTCATTGTTTTATATACACCAAAGCCTTTACCTATAATAAAATCAAACCAACGAACAGGTAAAATTCCTTTAATAAAAGGTAAAAAATATACAAGGCCAGGCATTCTAATAAAAAGTCTGTTTTTTTGAATCGCTCTAATAATATTTGCTGCTGCTTTTTCTGGTTTTACAATAGGAATAATTTTTGATTTCACACCATCGAACATTCCTGTGCTAATATAGTATGGAGTAACTGTTGTAACCTTCACTCCTTTTGCAATTCGTTCAAGTTCTAATCGTAAAGAATCAGACCAACCTATTGCAGCCCATTTACTAGCACAATAAATGGACATTTTAGGATTTGAAACCATACCTGCTGCTGATGCGATGTTTACGATATGTCCTTCCTTGCTTTCAATCATATCATTTAAAAACTCCAATGTAATGTGCATCAGTGCAGAAGTATTAATGTTCATTGAAAAGTCAATATCATCATGAGAATGCTCATGAAAATACTTACCAACCACCACTCCTGCATTATTAATTAAGATATCGATTTTTCCAACTTCCTTTTTTACTTTAGATGCAGTTTCTTTTATCTGATTAAGATCTGAAACATCAGTTATATATGAATAAACATCAAATCCTAAACTTTTTAATTCCTTTGTTGTAAAAGCAAGATTTTCTTTATTGATATCCCAAAGAATCATTTTTGAAGCTCCTAATTTTAATATATTATGAGCCATAATCTTACCTATGCCAGCCGCACCACCTGTTATTAGTATTGTCTTATTCTTAAATTTTGTCATATTTTAAATGATTGTTTATGAATTGTTAATAAGAGAGTTCTATCCGAAGCAACTATTTTGAATTTAAAATCATCTTATAAATATAAAATTAAAATCTAGAAAAAATGAAACCTGAGAAATTTATTGGCATCATGCTTATTACAGTGCTCTTAAGTTGTGAAATGGAAGAACAGGTTGATCAGAAGATTGGTGAAGTTTCGTTCGAAACAAATCAAAATATAATGAATAGTTCTTTTGATATTGATATTTATATCGACCAAAAGAAAGTGGGCAGTATTAACGAACAAGGGCAAAATCAAAAATTAACTTTAAATAAAAAATTAACAGCAGGAGTTCATCATTATGAAGTAAAAATATACTCGTATAATGGCGAACCCAGCAAATCGGTTAAAGGAAAATTTATTATTATAGAAAATCGAAAAAGCAAAATATTTATCGACTTCAGAAATTATAATAGCTGGATTTAATTCCAGCTTTTTTATGTCCGTATTTTTTTTCTATCTTCATCCGGAAACTAAGCATAATAATATGCTATGAGTATAGAACTGATCTTTATTCTATGTATTCTTTTTATATCAACTTTAACCCGTTCAACTTTTGGCTTTGGTGATGCTTTAATTGCTATGCCATTACTTGCTCTTATTGTTGATATCAAAATTGCAACTCCATTAGTTGCTCTTATTGCTTTTTTTATTGCAATTTCAATTCTAATTAAAAACCTGAATAAAGTTGAGTTTAAAAGTGCTTGGCGATTAATTTTATCTTCTTTAGTAGGTATCCCTATTGGACTTTGGTATCTAGATGATATTAACGAAAATACAATCAAATTGATACTAGGGATACTTATCCTATTTTTTGCTTTATATAATATTCTAAAACCAAAACTTCATCAATTAAAAGGTGAAAAATATTCTTGGCTTTTTGGATTTATAGCAGGAATATTAGGTGGAGCTTATAATACAAATGGCCCTCCAATTGTTATTTATAGCTCTTTAAAGAAATGGAACCCACAAAATTTTAGAGCAACACTACAGGGGTATTTCTTTACAACAGGGATTTTAGTTATTGCAGGACATGGTATTGCAGGAAACTATACCAGTGAAGTCCTTAGTTATTTTGCATACTCTATACCTATTGTTTTAGTTGCAGTATTTATTGGAGCAAAAATTAATAAAAGAATTACAATTGAACGTTTCCATAAGTATATTTATATGATCCTGCTTGTCCTGGGAACAATTTTAATTATTAACTCTTTAAGATATTTTTAATGCTATGATTTACTCTGAAAAAAGTCCATCGGAAGATCAATTTTATGATCTTTTTTTAACCACAGGCTGGAATAAAAAATATGAACTATCAAAAGAAGAATTATTTCTTTCCCTAAAAAACTCATGGTATTTTATCTCAGTTTTTGAAGATGATCAATTAGTAGGATTTGGAAGAATTATTTGCGATGGTGTTGTTCATGCTCTTATATTAGATGTAATTATTCATCCTGACTACCAGGCAAAAGGGATTGGGAAAGAAGTGATGACTAAGCTTGTAACTAAATGTAAAAAAAATAAAATCCGTGATATTCAGCTCTTTTCTGCAAAAAATAAAGGTGGGTTTTACGAAAAACTTGGATTTAAAAATAGAGATGAACAATCTCCGGGAATGGAAATGGAGAAATACTGGTAACATTTATTACAAAATATTTTTAATTCATAACACTTTTCTTCCAACTCATGACATTGTATTAACAAAAATTATACTTCACCTGTAATTTTATCAAAAAGTTCCAACTTTTCATTTTTCGAAAAGTCTTTTTACTAAAAGTAAGAACTGTAACTCAAATTATAATTCTTGCGTCACAATTAAAAACTAAATTACAGGAAAGTCATGATTAAAAATTACTTACTAACAGCCTTTAGAAATATTCTACGGCATAAAGGTTTTTCTTTTATTAATATTCTCGGATTAGCTCTTAGCATGTCAATTTGCATGCTTATTATTGTTGTAATAGTCGACCAACTTAAGTACGATAATTTTGTAACTAAAAGAGAGCGAATTTACAGAATTGAAAGCATCAATAATGAAAACAAATCATCAATTAATATCACAAAATATGCTTCTACTACCTATCCTCTGTACGATGAATTGATTAATAACTATGCCATTGTTGAAGATGCTGTGGTTTTAAATAACAGATTTCATAGAGATGCTATATTTAAAGAAAATAAATTTCCAATTCAAGGTCTTTATGCCAGTGAATCATTTTTTAATTTATTTGACTTTGAGTTAAGTTCAAACTCATTCCCAAATCCATTAAAAGAGCCTTTCTCGATAATATTGCAAGAAGAAACTGCTCAAAAGTATTTTAAAGATGAAAATCCTATCGGAAAGTTTCTTCAAGTAGATACTTTAGGAAATTTTAAAATAACAGGCATTATCCCTAAATCAAATTATAAATCACAATTCCAATTTCAAGCCTTAGTCTCAGCATCTACTTTGCCGGTTCTTGAAGCAAGCAATAAGATTTATGAAGTAACCAATAATTGGGAATCATTTGGTTCTAGTTATATCTATATTTTAGTTGATGAAAATGCGAATCTTGAAAATGTTACTTCAACTTTAGATAAAATTAGTTTAGAAAAATATAAAGATTTAGAAGAGTCGAATGTGAGTTTCTATTTAAAACCTTTTAATAAAGTTGTGCCTGGAGCTTTCATTGCTAATGAAATTGGTGTTTTTTTACCAAAAGTTTTTATTATTTTTCTTGCCGGATTATCGCTAATTATCATAATATCTGCAGCTTTTAACTATACCAGTCTGTCCATGGCACGCTCACTTTTAAGAGCAAAAGAAGTTGGAGTTAGAAAAACATTGGGAGCCAATCGACGTCAGGTTATATTTCAGTTCTTAGCTGAGGCCATATTAGTTGCCATCTTTGCATTGATTTTTGGAATAATTATTCTTCAATTTATTCTACCCGGATTTTCAGGAATGAAAATGATGTCGATGCTCGAAATTCGACCAGAGCAAGATTATATCGTATATCTGGTATTCTTTGTATTTGCATTATTAACCGGTTTTATTTCAGGAATCTTACCTTCAGTTTACATATCCTCTTTTAATCCGATAAAAGTTTTAAAAGGAGTTTCAAACATTAAGATTTTAAGTAAAATAACCCTACGAAAAATTTTATTGGTTACTCAATTCACTTTCTCTATGATTTTTATTGTATCTATTATTGCTATCTATAGTCAAATGAACTATATGATGAATGCAAAAATGGGATTTAACAGAGATGTTGTTTATAATATCTGGTTACAAGATAATGATTTTGAGATAGTAAAAGATTATTACACTCAATTTCCTGAAGTTGTTGATATAAGCGGTTCAACACATGTGCCTGGGATTGGCAATCTTAGGAATGCTCTTGTTCGAGTTAATGCTGAAGATGAAAAAATGGAAGTAGACTATTTTGCAGTTGACAATAAATATATTGATGTTATGGGACTTGAACTGATTAAAGGTTCTAACTTCCCCGAAGAAGGTAATACAGAAAATGAATCTTTTGTCATTGTTGATGAACGAATGATAAAAAGATTTAATCTTGGAACTCCTACTGAGGCTATTGGTAAAAGCATTATTATTAACGACTCTACTTTAGTTGAGATCATTGGAGTTATTAAAGATTATCATTATGCCGCCTTATTCCTTCCACAAACATCATTACTTCTTAGAAATAAACCGAATGAGTTTAGACTTGCTGCCTTAAAAATTGCAGCAGGCACTAGTCCCGATATTGTAACTAAGTTTGAAAAAGGATGGGACAATATTGATAAATACAATAAGTTTGATGGTGATTTTCTTGATGCTCAAATTAAAGATTATTACTCATATTTCGAAGACATATTATATACCGTAGGTTTTGCATCCCTTTTGGCTATAGTTATTGCATGCCTGGGATTATTAGGAATGGCCACCTATAGCACTCAAACCAGAATAAAAGAAATTGGAGTACGGAAAGTTTTTGGAGCAGAACCTAAAAGTATTGTTTATTTAATCTCTAAAACTTACATAAAAATGTTTATTGTTGCAGCAATCATAGCAGCACCTTTAGCTTATTTAATTAACAATATGTGGATCCAATATATTGCAGATCATGCACCATTTGGTTTTGCAACCATATTCTTAGGATTATTCTTAGTTATTGGATTCGGAATGTTAACTATTGCTTCTCAAACACTTAAGGCAGCAAATGTAAATCCGGCACAATCGCTCAGGTACGAATAAAAAAATCATTTTATTTAGACTTAACCCAAACTTGATTTAATCATCATTTTTGGGTTTACTTTTTCATTTTTTTTTTTAAAATTTGCTTCAGAAAAGAAAACCATTTTGTCTCTATTTAAGTATAAAAAATAAATTCAAATAAATTACAGTGGCAAAGAAAAGAATAGTATTAAATTACGAAAAGCTTAGTGAAGATATCGTAAACAGAATTAAGCTTGAATACCCTGAAGGTTTCGAAGATAACCTCATAACATTTACTAATGCACAGGGAGCATTTGTTTCGGCATTACCTTTTGAAACCGAAGAAATTTATTACTTAATTAGGATGACTGAAGGGGAAGCTCGCCAAATTATAGAAGAAGACGATGATTTTGGAGATGATGGAAAATTAAGAGACGACTTTGAAGATGATGTAAATGAAGATGGCGAGAAATACCTTGACGATAATATTGATGAGGTCACCAATATTAAAGATGACAGTTACGATGATTAAATAATTTATATGGATTCTAATAATTAGAATCCATTTTTTTAAAATAAACTTCTAAATCTCTTGGACTTAAAGTAGCTTTTTGCATATCTTTGCAGTGATAAAACAATTTTTGATGAAGCCAATTGTCATATTAGTCCCCGTCTTTACGACAACTTTCTAGGTAAATAATTACCTAAACACACCCCTTATATAATTTTTTGTTTTATCATTTATCAATTTATCATGTCGTCAAAATTAAAGTTATTGTCTTATTATAAATCTATCAATAAAAACAGTTTAAAGTTACTTTGGAAAGATATTCTTGAGTCTATCTCAGGAACAGATAAAGATTTCACTAAGGAAAGGTTAAGTAAATCAATTTTATTACTTGCGATACCAATGGTTCTGGAAATGATTATGGAATCGGTATTTGCTATAGCAGATATTTTCTTTGTATCAAAATTAGGTCCTGATGCCATTGCAACAGTTGGAATAACTGAATCTTTATTAACTATTATTTATTCCATTGGAATGGGATTAAGTATGGCTACAACAGCAGTTGTATCTCGAAGAATTGGTGAACACCAACCTTATAGAGCTTCTGTAGCTGCGATTCAAGCAATAATCGCTGCATCCATCATATCAATCATAATTGGAATACCAGGTATTTTGTATGCAAAAGATCTGCTTAAATTAATGGGAGCAAATAATAATATTATAAATAATGGTAGTTCTTATCCAACCATTTTATTAGGCAGTAATATCATTATAATGCTTTTGTTTATTATCAATGCTGTTTTTAGGAGTTCAGGGGATGCAGCTATATCAATGCGAGTTCTGCTATTAGCAAACGGAGCAAACATTGTACTTGACCCATTATTAATATTTGGACTAGGCCCTATTCCTGCTCTTGGAATTAAAGGAGCTGCTATTGCAACTACCATAGGAAGAGGGATTGCAGTTCTTTATCAGTTTAAAGTTCTATTTCAAGGAAACGGTAGAATAAAAATATTTCGAAAAGCAATTAGTATTAATCTAAAAGTGATGTTCAATTTGCTTAAAATTTCTGTTGGAGGTATTGGTCAATCAATTATAGCTACATCAAGTTGGATAGGAATGGTAAGAATCATTGCAATTTTTGGAAGTACTGCATTAGCAGGTTATACTATTGCTATTCGTATTATTATATTTGTGTTATTACCTTCATGGGGAATTAGTAATGCTGCTGCAACTTTAGTCGGACAAAATCTTGGAGCAAAAAAGCCTGATCGTGCCGAAAAAGCTGTTTGGACAACCGGTTATGTTAATATGTTGTTGTTGGGAATTTTCTCTATCATATTTATTGTTGAACCGCATTTCTTCATTCGCTTATTCATTAGTGATCCAGATGTAATAGCAACAGGAGCACAAGGTTTAAGAATTGTTAGCATTGGTTTTATTTCTTATGCTATGGGAATGGTAATGGTTCAAGCTTTTAATGGAGCCGGAGATACCAAAACTCCAACAAAAATTAACATCCTTTGCTTTTGGATTATAGAAATTCCAATAGCTTATTACTTGGCTAAATTCTATGGACTAAATGAGAATGGAGTATATACTGCCATTATTATTGCAGAATCATGTATGACCTTAATTGCAATGTGGCTATTCAAGAAAGGCAAATGGAAATTACAAGAAGTTTAAACTCAATCCTGATAGAATACTATCAGGATTTTTTTGTCTTTAAATGTTTAATTACCGAAAAGGCCCTGTCAATATCCTGATCTTTAAGAAGAATTGTAAACTCATTTGAAGTAGATACAACTTCTAGAATATTAATTCCATCCCAGGCAAGTTTTTTAAAAATATAGTAATATAAGCCCGGTTGTTCTGTATTTCCAATGGGTAGTTTAATAGTAACTGAAGATAATCCTGTACTACTGGATATTAGTTTTTCACCTTTAAATAGTTCTTTAATATCTTCAGAGATATGATTACTTAATATAAATGTCGTTTCATAAACTCCTTGAGTAACTGTATAAAAATAGTCGCTTGAACCTTTTATGATCTCTAGTAGCTTCTGCTGACTATTTAATAAGGTATCTGAATTTTTAAATGTATAATCAACCAAATTTGACCTAACAATTATATCTCCAAATTTATTGATCTCTTCATCTATCTTTTTCGACAAACCAACCTCTTCAATATCTTTAAATCTACGAATGGCCATTATAATTGCTCCTTCCTTAATTTCTCGTTTCAATAAGTCCTCAACATCCAATTTTATAAACTTAGCTAAAGACGAAAAATTTAGAATACCGTATTTTAATGAATCAAGAATAAAAGGCTTTTTATTCAATACAATTTCAACACCTTGCGAAATAGTTATCATATTCAAATAGATTTTTGTTAAATATATAACATTTTGTTATTATTTAGTTATAAATGGAGATGTATTTTTTTAATGAAAAGAACGAATAATACTTTTACACAAAATTTGAAAAATGAAGGTATTAAAGTTTGGAGGAACCTCCATTGGGAATGCAAATCAAATTCGCAAATCGGTAAATATCATTTTAGATAACGAATATAAAATTGTCGTATTTTCTGCCATACAGAATATAACAAATTTATTATCGGATTTTATTCAGCAATCTAAGAAGGGAAATTGGATTATTTCTGAACAGATTCTTCATATTATTAAAGACACGCATTTAGGTATAATAAATGACTTATTATCCGGTAATAAATTTAAAGAAATAGCCATTAAAAAGCTTAATGACACAATCGTTAATCTTTCAAAATATCACGATCAGAAAATTAAAGATCAGGATGAAGGGATCATTCTTGCCCAAGGTGAACTTCTTTCTACCATGATTATATTTTTATATCTTTTAGATTTGGGAAAAGATGCTGTTTTATTACCAGCTTTAAGTTTTATTAAACTTAACAAGAATGGCGATCCTGACTACGATCATATAGAACAAAAACTTCAAAATGAAGTGACAAGTCATAAAGGATGTAAAACATTTATTACACAAGGTTTTATCTGTAAAAACCACAAAAACAATACTGACAACCTTGGACGTGGAGGCAGTGATTTTACTGCAACAATTATTGGTTCAGCATTAAAAGCTGAAATTGTAGAAATATGGACAGATACAGATGGTATTCAAAATAACGACCCTAGATTTGTTCAAAATACTCAAGCTATTCATGAGATCTCTTACGACTTAGCAAATGAACTTGCATATTTCGGAGCTAAAATATTACATCCTGCAAGTATTAATCCTGCAGAAAATTATGATATTCCAATATCAGTAAAAAATACTTTAAATCCTGAAGCAGTTGGCACCTTAATAAGCCATAAAAAAGATAATAGTGTAAATGCTATTGCTGCAAAAGATGGAATTACAACCGTAAAAATTAAGTCTGCACGCATGATGAATGCATATGGCTTTTTAAGAAGAATATTTGAAGTATTTGAGAAATATCAAACTTCTGTTGACATGCTAACCACCTCTGAAATTTCGGTAGCTATGACCATAGATAATGTGCGCTATTTAAATGAAATTACTCAGGATCTTTCGAACTTAGGAGAGGTAGAGGTTGAAACAAACCAGTGTATTATATGTATTGTTGGAGATTATTCGGAGAAACAGAATATTTCTATTCAAAATATCATGAATAGTCTCAATAACATTCCTATTAAGATGATTTCGTTTGGAGCAAGCCAAATTAATATTTCTCTGGTAATCAATTCCAACGACAAAATGGATACATTAAATATATTAAACTCGCAGATTTTAAAGAATGAATCATGTTTAACAATACAAGAATAGCATTATTTGAGCATTTAAAAACACCATGCTATTTTTATGATACAGATTTGCTGCACAGAACCCTTTTTGCCATAAAAGAAGCAGCAAATCTGTATAATTATAAAATCCATTATGCTATTAAGGCAAATGCGAATGAAAATATTCTTCGAATAATAAGCAGTTATGAAATAGGTGCAGACTGCGTTAGTGCATACGAAATTGAAAGATCATTAAACTGCGGTTTTAAACCAAGCAAGATAGTTTTTGCTGGTGTTGGAAAAACAGATGATGAAATAAAGTATGCTATAAATAAAGATATTTACTGTATTAACTGTGAATCTTTAGAAGAATTAAATGTAATTAACAGTTTAGCAAGAATATTAAAAAAGAAGGTCAGAGTAGCTCTTCGAATTAATCCAAATATAAATGCCGAAACACATGAAAATATTACAACAGGATTAGATACTAATAAATTTGGAATACCTTATAAAGATTTAATAGTTATCACTGATAATATTCACAACTATTCAAATCTAATAATCGACGGATTGCACTTTCATATTGGGTCACAAATAACTAACCTTAATGTGTTTAGAAATTTATGCAATAAAATTAATGAGATACAAGAATATTTAAACAGTAAACATATCACTGTTAATCATATAAATGTAGGTGGTGGTTTGGGGATCGATTATAAAAAGCCTGAAGGTCAAATTCCTGATTTTCAGGCTTACTTGGAAGTTTTTAAGAAAAATCTTAACACTGATGAAAATCAAAGCGTTCATTTTGAACCCGGAAGATCATTAGTAGGACAATCTGCAATTTTACTATCAAAAGTACTTTTTGTTAAAGAAAACGGCAGTAGAAAAACAATGATTATTGATGCTGGTTTTACTGAATTAATTCGCCCGGCACTATATCAAGCAGAACATAAGATAATCAACCTATCATCAAATGAAGCTTACGAAACATACGATGTGGCTGGCCCAATTTGTGAAACATCTGATTATTTTGGCAGATCTATTCAAATGTCAAAATCAAAAAGAGGTGATTTAATTGCTATTTTATCGACAGGTGCATATGGAGAAGTAATGTCATCTCAATATAACTTGCGTACTCCCGCCTTAAAATATTATTCAAAAGATTTTGAACTAGCTGAAAACGAAATCTTGTTATAGTATTTCAGCAGTTAAGTTTAATCAAAATTTGAAACAGGTACGGTAAAATAAAAAGTTGCTCCTTTGCCAGGATTACTTTCTGCCCATATTTTTCCTCCATTCACTTCAATAAACTCTTTTGACAATAATAATCCTAGACCAGAACCTGCTTCATTGTTGGTTCCTGAAGTTGTATAAAAATTCTTAGCATCAAAGATTTTATGAGCAGTTTCTTCATCAAATCCTACACCTGTGTCTTTAATTGTAATTTTATTAAACTGTATTTCTCGCTCTAATTTAATCTCTATTGAACCTCCTCTTGGCGTATATTTTATAGCATTCGAAATAATATTTCGAACAACAGTCATGATCATATTCTTATCAGCAAAGACATCATAGTTATCGTCCATTTTCACATCCAACTGTATTCCTTTATGATCTGCTATTGTTCTGAATAATTGTAAATTTCTATTTATAACACTATTAATACTAATATTTTCAGGAGAAAATACAATTTCATTTCTCTGACTTTTTGCCCATAACAATAAATTCTCAAGAAGATCACTTACAGACTGTACTGATTTCATAAAAATATTGAATGTCTCAAAAAGACTCTTATCCTTAACAATTTCATCATCCTCAAGAAGCATTTCAATCAAGGATTTCAAATTTCCTATTGGTCCTCGCAAATCATGACCAATAATTAAAAACATTTTATCCTTAGTTTTATTAATCTTATCTAATTCAGATTTTTGCCTTTCGAGTAATTTATTCTGCTCTCTTCGCTGTTTTGATGTAATTAATACATAAATAAAGATTACTGTTATTAAACCTAAAATTACTAATAAAGCTGTATTAACCGTTTTTGCTCTTCGTAGCTCTAATTTCTGGATTTGTTTATCTTTATTTAATAAATCAATTTCTGCTTGCTTTCTTTGCTTCTCAAACTGATATTCAAGGTTAAACATCTTTTCTGATAATTGCTGATTAAAAAGCGTATCATTATATTGTATTATACTTTCCAAATGATTTGCTGTTGATTTATAATCTCCTGTTTTTAAACCAATATCAGCTAATATCTTATAATTATCTCGTACAATAAGCTTTGCTCCTATGTCAGATGCAATCCTCATACTTTTTTCTACATTTACTATGGCTAAATCATAATTTTCATTTAACAAATAAGCCTTAGCCAATACGGTATGGATATTTGCATATAAATCTTTATCCATATCTTTATCTACAACCTCTAAGGATTTTCGATAATTTATCAGCGCATGAGCATGATCACCAAGCTCCAGGTGTATATCTCCAATGTATTTATAACAAACAGCCTGACCAGAAAGCTGGTCAATTTCAATTCTTAATTGTAAAGCTTTATTAAAATTTGCCAAAGCATCAATATTTTCATGGCGTAACATTTGCGCCCGGCCAATATTTAAATGGACATATCCAAGCATCCTTTTATGGCCCTGTTTTTCTGCAATGTTTTTCGCATAATTTAAATTCTCAATAGCATTATAATAATAGCCCTGATATATATGAAGATTCCCGATATTTATATAAGCATAACCTTCTTGTTCCGTTTCTCCATATTTTTTAGCTAACTCTAAACCTTTGTAATAATAATCCATTGATTCTGAATAATTCCCCAGAATTCGATAAGAAACACCTATAAATCCATGGGCCTGAATTAAATTTTCCCAATCTTCATATTTCTCAGCAAACTTAATGGCCTCCATACCATAATCAATTGATTTTTCAGGTTCAGAATTTCGAAGTTCCCAACTCAACTCATTTAAAATCTCAGCTTTAGATGAATCTTTTGCAGTAATTAATTGCTTATACAGACTATCAACCTGAATGTTATCACTTGCGGTTAGATTAAAAGTAAATAGATATATGATGAGCAATAAGTAGAAGTGTTTCATAAGTTATTGAATGTTATCAAAGCTATAAAAATACATAATAATCAGATAAGTTAGTAATTTAATTGCAACAACTAAACTTTTCAATTTCACTAATTGTTATCATTTTTTGTTATTATTTGTAATAATTTAGCAATTTCATCAACCAACTATTAAAAAATAAATTAATGTAAATGGAATTATTAGAAGTACGTAATATAGAGAAGAAGTTTATTAATCATCTTGCGCTGGATAATGTAAACATTAACATTCCTGAGAATAGTATCTATGGTTTATTAGGACCAAATGGGGCAGGAAAAACTACATTAATTCGAATTATAAACCGTATTACAGCTCCCGATAAAGGTGAGGTATTATTTAAAGGAAGACCTTTAAAACCAGAAGATGTCAACCGAATTGGATATCTACCGGAAGAACGAGGATTGTATAAAAAAATGAAAGTTGGAGAGCAGGCTTTATACCTGGCTCAACTAAAAGGATTATCAAAACGCGATGCCTTAAAGAAATTAAAATACTGGTTTGAAAAATTTGAAATTCAAGCCTGGTGGGATAAAAAAGTTGAAGAACTATCAAAAGGGATGGCACAAAAAGTTCAGTTCATAACAACTATCTTACATGAACCTGAACTGCTCATCTTTGATGAACCTTTTAGTGGTTTCGATCCTATTAATGCCAATATACTTAAAGAAGAAATTATTGAACTAAAGAAAAAAGGTGCTACCATAATATTTTCTACTCATAACATGGGTTCCGTTGAAGAGCTTTGTGATCATATTACGCTGATTAATAAATCAAAAAATATATTAGAAGGCCCTATAGATGATATTCGCAAAAAATATAAATCAAACATTTATGAGATATCATTTAACGGTGATATGAATAAACTTGAAAATTCACTAAACGACTATTATGAGTTATTAAACAAAACAAAAGTTAATGGTCATAATGCTGTGCAAATAAAATTACTACACCAAACCAACGACAATGAGTTGCTATCGTTAATTATTCCTACTGTTGAAATCATTTCATTCAACGAAATAATACCAAACATGAATGATATTTTTATTAAAGTAGTTAACGAGTACAATAAATAAGAATTTCGAAAATATTAAACTATGAATAAAATCAAATTAATTATATCGCGTGAATATTTAACCCGAGTTAAAAAGAAATCATTTATTGTGATGACTATCCTTGGGCCAATTTTATTTGCTGCAATGATGGTTGTAACTGCTTGGCTAGCATCTCTTGAAGATACTGAAATAAAAAACATTGCAGTAGTTGACAGTTCCGGTCTTTTTTATAATAAAATTCCTGATACTGAATATTTGAAGTTTGAATATTTAAAAAATACTTCATTAAAAGAAGTAAAAAAGAATTTCACTACTTCTGAATATTATGCTGTTTTACAAATATTACCAAGCATCACATATGAACCTAGTGCCGTGCATCTTTTTTCCGACAAGCAACCAAGCTTTGCAGTTAAATCACATATTGCAAATGCTATGGAAAAAGAACTTAAAAATCGTAAACTTCGAGAACATGGCATTGATGACAAAGTTTTAAATTCTATTCGATCTGATGTTTCAATCAGGACCATTCAATGGACCGAAGATGGTGGCATTAAAGAAAGTTCGACTGAAGTAGCCATGATCGTTGGGTATGCAAGTGGTTTCTTAATTTATTTCTTTATATTCTTATTTGGAGCACAAGTAATGCGCGGTGTTATTGAAGAAAAAACCAGCAGGATTGTTGAAATCATTATTTCATCGGCTAAACCATTTCAACTGATGATGGGTAAAATTGTAGGTATTGCCTTAGTTGGACTAACTCAATTTCTTTTATGGATAGTGCTTACAACAGGAATAATTACAGGAATAAAAACTGCGTTCTTCCCAGAACTAGGAACTCAAAATGCACAAGAGGTAGTAGTTCAAGATTTATTCGAACAGCAAAACATTGCTCAAGTTGAACCAATGCAACCACAAAATTTAGATAAATTCACCAGCATATTTAACTCAATAAAATCAATTGATTTTGGCGTTATGTTTGGATCATTTATCTTTTTCTTCTTAGGTGGTTACTTATTGTATGGATCATTATTTGCAGCCATTGGATCTGCTGTAGATAATGAAACCGACACACAACAATTTATGTTGCCAATCACAATACCTCTTATTCTGGGAATATTTGTTATGATGAATGCAATTCAATCGCCAGATAGTGCTGTCGCTTTTTGGTTCTCAATAATTCCTCTTACCTCTCCTATTGTTATGATGGTTCGTATTCCTTTTGGTGTACCTTATTGGGAAATTGCCCTATCCATGGGATTACTTATTTTAACATTTATAGGATCAGTATGGTTAGCCGGTAAAATTTATCGAACCGGCATATTAATGTATGGTAAGAAAGTTAACTATAAAGAACTTTGGAAATGGATTAGATATAAATCTTAGAATCAAATTATATTGAGGCTTTTCTAAAGTTTAGAACTTTAGAAAAGTTCTTGAAGAAAATATTCTATGATTTGTTTTATTTTCTCAAAACTATCTGCTTACTTAGCAGGTAGTTTTTTTATTAAAAAACCTTATATGAAGATCGCTGTTATTGATATGGGAACCAACACCTTCAACTTACTCATCGTTGAAGTTTATAATGGAAACCAATATAATATTCTTTTTAAAGATAAAGCTGGCGTAAAATTAGGTAAAGGTGGTATTAATAATAAGATGATAACACCGGAAGCCTTTCAAAGAGGTTTGAATGCTATTGATACACTTTTGCAAAGTATCAAAAAACATAAAGTAGATAAAATAATAGCTACGGCAACATCAGGTGTTCGAAGTACTAACAATGGACAAGAATTTGTTGAAACAATAGAGAAAAAATTCAATTTAAAAGTTGAGATTATTTCAGGAAACGAAGAGGCTGAACTAATATATAGAGGAGTTAAGCAAGCTGTAACATTTAACAATGAAAATGCATTAATTCTTGATATTGGTGGAGGAAGTAATGAGTTTATCATTGCCAATAGTAAAGGATTGGTATGGAAACATAGCTTTAAACTTGGCATGGCCAGACTACTTGATTTATTTAATCCATCAGACCCGATTACTTCGAATGAGATTGATTTAGTCGAAAAATATGTTGATTCAGAACTAAGCCTTTTATACAATGCTTTTGAAAAATATCAACCTCAAAAACTGATAGGATGTTCAGGAACTTTTAACTCGTTTAGGTCCATGATTATTGCTCGAAATGGAGGTATTACTGATGCTATTAAAAAAAGCAAGTTTTATCACATTCATCTAACCGATTACCAAAAGTTACATGTCGATTTATTAAAATCAACGCTGGAAGAACGAAAAAAAATGGAAGGACTGGAGCTGGTACGTGTAGAAATGATTGTTCTGGCAAGTATTTTTGTTAATTTTATAATCCGTAAATTTAATATACAATCATTAACCCAATCATCTTTCGCAATTAAAGAAGGAGTGATTGATAAAATATTAAACAACTAAAAAATAAACCTATGGCTAAGATTTTAGTTATTGATGATGAAAAAAGCATACGAGACACCTTAAAAGAGATCCTTGAATATGAAGATCATAAAGTTGATCTTGCTGAAGATGGTGAAGTAGGTCTCGAACAATTTAAAAATAACAAATACGACATTGTTTTACTAGATATAAAAATGCCTAAGAAAGATGGCATTGAAGTTTTAGAAGATATCTTTGGTGTTGCAACCGACGTTCCTGTAATTATGATTTCCGGACATGGGAATATTGATACTGCTGTAGAATCAATTAAAAAAGGAGCTTACGATTTTATCGAAAAACCTTTAGATCTTAATCGACTCTTGGTTACAATTCGTAATGCCATGGACAGAACATCTTTAATTAAAGAAACCAAAACTTTAAAACGTCAGGTAACTAAAACTTACGATATTGTTGGTGAATCAGAGCCAATTGTTCAGGTTAAAGATATGATTGAAAAAGTTGCACCGACTGATGCTCGTGTTCTAATTACAGGCCCAAATGGTTCTGGGAAAGAACTTGTTGCTCGATGGCTTCATGAAAAAAGCGAACGTGCTGAATTCCCTTTTATTGAAGTTAACTGTGCTGCTATACCTTCTGAATTAATTGAAAGTGAGCTGTTCGGACACGAAAAAGGTGCCTTTACATCAGCACATAAACAACGCAAAGGAAAATTTGAACAAGCACATACTGGGACTATCTTTCTTGATGAAATCGGGGATATGAGTTTAAATGCACAGGCAAAAGTCCTAAAAGCATTAGAAGAAAAGAAAGTTTCGCGTGTAGGTAGCGATAAAGACATTCAGGTTGATGTAAGAATAATTGCGGCTACGAATAAAAACCTTAAAGTAGAAATCGAGAATAATAACTTCCGTGAAGATTTATATCACCGATTAAGTGTAATTCTTATATCAGTTCCGGGTTTAAACGACAGAAAAGATGATATTCCTTTATTAGCTGAACATTTCAACGAATTAATTTGCTCTGATTATGGTGTGCCTAAAAAAGAAATAAAGGATGATGCTATTGAGGAATTACAAAAAATTAACTGGACAGGAAACATTCGTGAGTTTAGAAATGTTTTAGAACGATTAATCATTTTATGTGATAAAGAAATTACAGGTGAAGATGTAGTTGTTTACGCACAGCCAATCTCAAAATAGAATTGCAAATTAAAAATTACGAATTATACTTTTAAAGTATGAAGAAAGACAATATTGTAGTTGAAAAAAGTTATCAGTTTGCAACTGATATTATTGAATTGTATAAAGTTCTAAAATTTGAGGATAAAGAATTTATTCTCTCATCTCAACTTCTTAGATCAGGGACTTCAGTAGGCGCTAATATTGAAGAAGCTATGGGAGCTCAATCAAAAAAAGACTTTTTGGCTAAAATATCTATTTCATATAAAGAAGCAAGAGAAGCTCATTATTGGTTAAGATTACTTCGTGATACAAGTTTCATTAATAAAGATACAGCTGAATGCTTAATTACTAAAGCTTATGAATTAATGAAGATTATTGGTTCTATTCAAAAATCACTCAAAGAAAACAATTCGTAATTTTTAATTATTAATTCGTAATTATCAAAAAAATGGCACGAACTGAAAAGGATTTCTTAGGAGAAAAACAAATTAATAAAAATGCTTTATATGGAATACATTCAATAAGAGCACGTGAAAATTTTCCTGATAAAACTCCTTTTCATATTGAATGGTACAAAGCCATAGGGTTAGCTAAATTAGCTTGTTATACAACTTACGAAAGTTTTAAAGCTGCTGTTAAAGAAAAACATCATGACGATAATCTTCCTATCGATTTTTTCAGTCAGTCTGTTATTACAGCATTAATTGAATCGGCTGAAGAAGTTGCTGAAGGTAAATATTTTAATCATTTTATTGTTCCTGCAATACAAGGAGGAGCAGGCACAAGCATTAATATGAATGTGAATGAAATTATTGCCAATGAAGCATTGGTTAAAATCGACCATGATCCGGGTGAATATCATATTATTGATCCAATTGAACATGCCAATATTTATCAATCAACCAACGATGTTATTCCTACTTCACTTAAAATTGCAACAATTCAATTGCTTGTTGAGCTAGAAGAGAAAATAAACGAACTACGATTCGATATTGAAGCATTAGAAAACAAAAATCGTAATAAACTTCGAATTGGATATACTCAGATGCAAGAAGCAGTTCCTTCATCTTATGCCATGTTATTTAGCTCATATAACGAAGCTCTATCGCGTGACTGGTGGAGAGTTTCCAAATGCTTTGAAAGAATTAAAGTTGTAAATCTTGGAGGAAGTGCAATTGGAACAGGAATCTCTGTCCCGAGGTATTTTATTATGGAGGTAGTTCCTGTTTTACAAAAACTTACTAATTTACCAATTACCAGGAGCGAAAATATGCCCGATACAACCAGCAATATAGATTCGTTGGTTGAGGTACATGCCATTTTAAAATCACATGCTGTTAATCTTGAAAAAATGGTTTCTGATATTCGCTTACTGGCATCTGATTTAGTCGGACAAAAAGAACTCAGTATTCCTCAAAAGCAAGTTGGTAGCTCAATTATGCCTGGCAAGGTTAATCCGGTTATCCCGGAATTTGTTATAAGTGCTGCACATAAAGTATATTCTAACGATACTCTAATTACTTCACTAAGTGCGCAAGGTTGTCTCGATTTAAATGCATATTTGCCTGTCATTGGGAATGCATTGTTAGATAGCATTAAACTACTTATTGCTGCTAATAAAACTTTAAAAGAAAATCTTTTTAAAGAATTAATTATCGATAATAAAACGGCCGAAGAAAAAGTATACCGAAGTCCTTCGATTACCACAGCAATTAGTCCGTTTATCGGATATAATAAAGCATCGATATTGGCAAAAGAAATGAAAAAGAACAACGAAGATATCTTTACAGTAAATAATAGGTTAAACTTAATTGAGTCGGAAAAACTTGACAGAATACTTGCTCCACAGAACCTATTAAAAATGGGATTTACTTTAAAAGATATTACCGACAACTAATGTATAATATGATTTTATTCTTTACCTATGTTAAATCACCTGAAAAGATTCTATAATCCCTGGACACAAAATCTGTTTTATTTATTCTTACTTGTATTTCTATTTTTCTACTTAGGTCTAGACCATGCATTTTTTATGGTTCCTAAAGGAATACATTTTATGCGACAAACAGATAGTTTATCATTTGCAGCTAATTATTTTAATTACGATTTTAATTTCTTTAAACCTCAGCTATATAATCTTAAAAATATTGACGGACATGCAGCCTGCGAATTCCCCTTCACATATTATCTTACTGCTTTAGGATATAAAATATTTGGGAAACAGCTATATTTACAAAGATTAATTCATTTATTCATTGCCTATTTTGGCACCTTTGGAATATATAAATTAACACATCATATCTTAAAAGATTATGTATATGCTTTAATTGTAGGAATAATCATATTTACATCAACAGTATTTAACTACTATTCGTTTAATTATCTGCCTGATATGCCGGCTCTTGGTTTGTGCCTTGCATCAGGAATATTCATTTATAAATATCAAAAATCAAACAATTCACAAGCTTTATTATTAGGATTTATTTTACTAACAATAAGTAGTTTAATTAAGGTTACTTATACAATCTACCCTATTGGAATTGTCGTTTTTTCAATTATTTCAATTTTGTTCTTTAGCAATACACCTATCGTACAAAATCCTAAAAAAGTAGTTCTTTATGCACTAATCTCAGTTATACTAGTTGTAACATGGAACTTTTATATAATATATTACAACACAGTTTATGAATCTCATTCTTTTATTAATTCTGCTCGACCAATCTGGAAAATCAACAGCGAAAAAATACTTTACGTTTGGGATATTTTTTCTAATTACTGGTTTAAACAATATCTTCCAAAATCAGTTTTTCATTTTATTTATGTAGCCTTCTTTTTTCAGTTAATATTCATCAAAAGGGGAAACAAAAAATTAATGTTACTACTGGGAATATTACTATTAGGTAACCTATCCTATTTTGCATTATTTTATACTCAGTTTGTTGATCACGATTACTATTTTATGGTGTTTTTCCCTTTTATTCTATTATTTCTAATAAGTACATTTAAAACATTGCAGAATATAAGTCAGAATCAAATAATACACACAATTGTTAAATCAGCTTTTATCATTTTAATTATTTATGGCATTCATTTTTCAAGAGTTAGAGTACATAAAAGATTTGGTGCTGGAGTTGATATCTATTCAAAAGCAGGTCTTGTAATAAACGATAACAAAGAAGTCATTAACAGTTTAATGTTGCCTTCCGATTCAAAATTTATTGTAGCTCCTGACTATTGTCAGAATGGTGGCTTATTTTTTCTGGATAAAAAAGGATGGAACTTGAAGCCTAATGAAATAAATATTGAAAAAATTAATACTCTAAAAGACAAAGGCGCTAATTATTTGTTATTAGTTACAGAAGATCCTGAAATATTAGCAAAAGGAGATTCAACAGGAACTCAAATTTTCAGAGGAAAAGAATTGAGTATTTTTGAATTAAAACCATAATGAAATGGCTAAAGGAAAAGAATCAAAACCACATATAGGAATTTACGGACGTAGAAATAATGGCAAAAGTTCATTAATCAATCGACTTGCAGGGCAAGATATTGCCATTGTTTCCGATTTTGCAGGTACCACAACCGATCCTGTGAAAAAATCTTTTGAAATTACAGGATTTGGACCCGTTATTTTAATTGATACTGCCGGGATAGACGATGTGGGAGAATTAGGAGAAAAAAGAATTGATAAAACAATTAAATCAATTAGTACAGTTGATTTAGCCATCCTTGTTATTGTTGAAAATACTTTTGGCGATTTTGAAAAACAACTTATTAACGAATTTAAAAAAACAGATACTCCATATTTCATAATCCATAATAAATCGGATATACAAGAATTATCTCAAGAAACTATTGATAAAATAAAGTTAGAAACACAATCTAACATTATTGAGTTCGACACTATCAGTGCTAAGAATCTGGAAGCGTTAATTAAATTAATAAAAAGTACCATTCCGGAAGCTGCATACAAAACACCTTCGCTAGTTGGAGATTTACTATCATATGGAGATATTGTATTGCTTATAACACCTATTGATATTGAAGCCCCTGCTGGTAGAATGATATTACCACAAGTACAGGCAATAAGAGACATTCTCGACAACGATGCTATTGCCATAGTACTAAAAGAACGTGAAGTTGATGCTTTTCTTCGCAAAACAAATATCAAACCTGCACTGGCAATCACCGATAGTCAAATATTTACAAAAGCTGATGCATCTATCCCTAGAGATATTCCATTAACCAGTTTTAGTATTGTATTGGCTCGATTTAAAGGTGAATTTGAACATTTCTTAAAAGGAACACCTAAAATATCAGAATTAAAAGATGGTGATCGTGTATTAAGTCTCGAATCCTGTACACATCATGTTTCTTGCGACGATATTGGACGAGTAAAAATCCCCCGATGGATATCAAACTTTACAGGTAAAAAACTTGAATACGATGTAGTAGCTGGTTTAGATAACTTACCTCGCGATATTAAAGATTATGCTCTAGTCGTTCAATGCGGAGGTTGTGTTATAACTCGAAAACAACTAATAAACAGACTTCGCCCTGCCATTGATGCTGGGATTCCTGTTACCAATTATGGAATGGCCATTGCATATGTTCAAGGAATATACGACAGAGCTATTGCTCCATTTGTAAAAACAAGCGATGTTACGATCGATTATTTATAGTTTTCTTTACAACATGTTAAAACTGTTAAGTACGCATAACTAAATTTTATTATCAATGATAAAAAAAAGACTAATCTTACTAAGCTCAATAAGCCTTATCGGAGGTTTTTTGTTTGTGCCTTATAGTAATAATTCTTGGAATGTTGCTATTCAAAATTGGTTCATTTTTCCGTTTGCTTCTGCAATTGCAATTTTATTGTTTGGATGGTTAGGTCTAAGATTATCAGATAAGACAAAGCTCCCAATGCCAATTTTAAGAAAATGGGAGAATAATGAGAAAGTTACTTCTAAAGACTGGAATATTTTAATAACACCAGCATTACTTGGAGCAGTGTTAGCAATAATAATTGTGGGGCTTAATCAGTTTTTTAACGTTCCAAAAAACCCAGGCACTCTTTTAATGAGAATATTAACAACCCCATGGGCAGCCACTGTCACAGAAGTTATTTCTCATTTATTCTTCATGTCACTACTTATACTAATCTTTAAAAACAAATGGCTTGGAATTATATTAAGTAGTTTAGTCTTTCTTGTACTCTTTCATTTACAGGGCATTGAAAATGATTTAAAAACAACTATCTTCCTTGGGGTAGGTAATTTTGCAGGATCAACATTATCTGGATGGTTTTATAGCAAATATGGGTTTGAATCAGCAATAATCGGGCACGCAAGCATGCATTTAATTCTTTTGGCAATTAATTAGATTCTAAATACCAACAAATTGGTTTTTATTAGCATTAAAAGAACACAAACTAATATTGATTATTTATAGATCATAAAACTGTTTATAATTTTAAACAAACTACTCTCTATTGACTACAAATAGCCTTTTACTAAATTTAATAGTACAATAACTCTATTATTGCCACAAATTAAATACTACAAATACCTGTTATACATAATTAGTAAGCCTTCGTAAAAATATTAGCTTGCTTGGTTGAATATTTTTTTACCCTTTATTCTCTTAAGCTATTTTAGTAATCAGAAAAGATTGTATGTACTTCCCATACAAGGAAATTTTAGGTTCATAAATAGTTAAAATATTCATAAATATTCAGCATACAATCTTTTTCTTTTTTCCTTAATCCTAACTGTTATATCTAATTAATCATTTCCATTACCGAACAATCATTGTCCGATTCAGAACATTTTATTTCGAGCAAAAACATGATAAAAATCTATTATAAGCTGACTATGTGCATTTTATATGCGCAGGCATTAATTTTGATCGACTTTATAAGAATAACTCAAAATCCTATACAACATTTAAAAAATGATTACGTCTTTAAAACGCATTAATCAAAAAAACAACTATTCCTATGAAACCTAAATATTTATATATCACCATCATATTACTCTTTTTTAATCTGTCTCTTTTTGCACAGGAAACCAGTAATAAAAAAACATATACAACAGAAAGAGCAATTGAAGCACCGGTAATTGACGGCCTAATAGATGAAAAAATATGGGATATTGTAGAATGGTCTGATGGGTTTGTCCAGCGATCACCAAATGATGGACAAGCACCCTCGCAAAAAACAGCTTTTAAAGTTTTATACGATGATAATTATATTTATTTTTTAATCAGAGCTTTTGATACTGAACCTGACAAAATTGTTAAACGTATGTCGCGTCGTGATGGCTTTGATGGAGACTGGGTTGAAATTAATATCGATAGTTATAACGATAAGCGCACTGCTTTCTCGTTTACCGCATCAGTTTCAGGAGTGAAAAGTGATGAGTTTATAACAAATGATGGAGATAGCTGGGACTCTACCTGGGATCCCATTTGGTTCTTAAAAACAAGCATTGACAATGAAGGATGGATTGCAGAAGTTAAAATTCCATTAACTCAATTACGTTTCAGCAATCATAAAATAGAACAAGTGTGGGGTTTGCAGATAAATAGAAGGTTTTTTAGAAACGAAGAACGTTCTCATTGGTCGTATTTCTCTCAGGATGAGTCGGGCTGGGTTCGACATTTTGGAGAATTGCATGGAATAAGAAATATAAAACCCAAACGTCAAATTGAGGTTTATCCATACATATTAGCAAAAACAGAATCATATACTAAAGATGAAGACAATCCTTTTTCAGAAGGTTTTGAACCAAGTTTTGGTGCCGGATTAGATGGAAAAATAGGAATAACAAATGACTTTACCCTAGATTTCACTATAAATCCCGATTTTGGACAAGTTGAAGCAGACCCTTCGGAAGTTAACTTAACCGCTTTCGAATCTTATTTTGAAGAAAAAAGACCTTTCTTTATTGAAGGTAGAAACATCACTAATTTTCAGATATCTTCCGGTGGAAATTCTTTTGCGCTTGATAATCTTTTTTATTCGAGAAGAATAGGTCGTTCACCTCAATATTATCCTGATGTTGATAGCGACATCAATGAATATACTGATGTACCCGAAAATACAACCATTTTAGGAGCCTTAAAATTAACTGGTAAAACAAGAGATGGCCTTTCAATTGGAGTGATAGAAAGTTTAACTGCAGAAGAAAAAGCCGATGTATCAAGGAATGGCACAAAAAGTACCGAGGTGGTAGAACCAATGACCAATTACTTTGTTGCCCGAGCTCAAAAAGATTTAAACAAAAACAATACAATCATTGGAGGTATGTTTACCTCCACCAATAGAGTTATTAATGATGATCAGTTGGATTTCTTAAATACCAATGCTTACACCGGAGGTGTTGATCTAACACAATACTGGAAAGAAAAAAAGTACTATTTTACCTTTAAATATGCCATGAGCCATATACAAGGTGATAGTACTGCAATAGTCGAACAACAATTATCATCCAGAAGATATTTTCAAAGACCTGATAATGAATATAAAGATATAGATTCAAATCGCACATCACTAACTGGTCATGCCGGGACAATACAGTTTGGTAAACGAGGAAGCAGTAAATGGAGATGGGTATTCTGGACAACATGGAGATCTCCTGAATATGAAACCAATGATATAGGATTCCTTTCACGATCAGATGCAATATTCCAGGTATTCTGGGCCGGATATAGATGGACTGAACCTTTTGGAATTTTCAGAAATATGCAACTTAACATTAACCAATGGACAGGTTGGGATTTTGGAGGGAATAATAATTTTTATGGCGGGAATGTAAATACCTGGATGCAATTTAAAAATCAATGGTCTCTAGGCGGAGGTATTAACTTCGATGGATCGAATGTATCCAATACCTTATTACGAGGCGGACCATCTATTAAAACACCGGGTAGTTTCAATTATTGGTTAAACTTTGGTACTGATAACAGAAAAAAAGTTCAGTTCTATGCAAATACAGGTTCTAATTGGGGATTAGAAAACTCATCAGAGAATAATTGGTATGGAATCGATGTTATTTACAGGCCTTTCGACGCTTTACGTATAACTTTTTCTCCTGATTATTCAGTTAGAAAAAAAGAACTTCAGTATATAACTACTGCTGAATATAACAATGAAGATCGTTATGTTTTTGCACAAATCGATCAGATTACTACCGATTTTACCATACGACTTGATTACACGATTACACCAGAATTAACTGTTCAGTATTATGGTTCGCCTTTTATTTGCGCTGTCGACTACTCTGATCCAAAATACATTATTGATCCCAAAGCCAGTCATTTTAAAGATAGATACAGCACAGATGTATCATGGTACACCGATGATAATCTGGAAACAGATTACGATTTTAACTTTAGGCAGTTCAGATCAAATTTTGTTGTGCGATGGGAATATCGTCCGGGATCATTATTATACTTAGTTTGGACACAAGGTAAAACAGGAAGTGTAGATACTGGTAATTTTGATCTAATGAACGATGTTGATGCTTTGTTTAATATTCATCCATACAATGTTTTCTTAGTAAAACTTTCATTTAGAATTGCTAATTAATTTATATAAGAATACTATTAATGTAATATTATCAGGGATTAGTGAAATTTATATCACTAATCCTTTTTATTTAGTTCAAGAAAAGAAGGATATTAACATTTAAATTCTATTTTTGCCGACTTAATTAAATTTTATAAAAATAGAAGATGAGTAGTAAACAAGAATTAGTTAGACTGGTTGATTCTACAACAAACCCAGCTGCATTTGGGCTTTGTGGCTTTGGAATGTCAACCTTATTATTAAACTTGCATAATATTGGACTGTTTCCTTTAGATTCCATGATTATGGCAATGGGAATTTTCTTTGGTGGAATTGCACAAGTTATGGTTGGAAGCATTGAAGCTAAGAAAAATAATATGTTTGGAATGGTAGCTTTTGGATCCTATGGATTCTTTTGGATCATTTTGATAACATTAATGATGATTCCTAAGCTAGGTTTGGGCGAAGCCCCTAATCCTAATGCCATGGGATGGTTTCTTGCAGTTTGGGGAATATTCTCAACTGGACTATGGATCGCAACATTTAGTCTTACCAAAATGATGCGAATATTATTCGGCTCTGTTGTTGCATTATTCTTCTTATTAGCAATTGCTGATTTTACAGGAAGTCATACTATCAAATTTATTGCAGGAATAGATGGCGTATTCGCTGGAAGTTTTGCTTTATTTATTGCTCTTTCAATGGTTATTAATGATACTTTCAAAAAAGAAATTATTCCATTAAGATAAATTCCCAAATTGGACACTGATAAAACCCGAAACATGTTTCGGGTTTTTTATTGATCTTATATTCAAAAACTAAAGATGATCAATGTTTTGTAATTTAATCAATGTATTGCCTAATTGTTTAAGCACTCTATTCCGCACCAAAACTATTGCTTCTCCTTTCATTATTCACTACATTTAATCTCTAATTAAAAATTATGAATTATGAAAAAGCTTATATTTCTTTCGTTTACATTAATTATATGTACTATGAATTCATTTTCACAAGATTTACAAACAGATGTTTTTGAAACAAATCAAGGAAACCTATCCATCCATTTTGTTCAACATGCTTCTTTATTTTTCGAATTTGATGGTAAAATCATTCATATTGATCCTGTATCCAGAATGGGCGATTATGAAAACTATCCAAAAGCAGATTTAATACTTGTAACACATCACCATGGTGATCATTTAGATATCAATGCTATTCATGAACTAACAAAAGAAAACACTAAAGTTATTCTAACACAAACTTGTCAAGACATGAACGAAGCATTAAGCAATGTAATTACCATGAAAAATGGTGATATATTGAACATTAATGGCCTTGAAATTTCAGCAATTCCTGCTTACAATATCATTCACAAAAGAGATAATGGTGAACCTTTCCATGCTAAAGGAATTGGGAATGCATATATTATTCAGTTTGCAGATAAAACAGTTCTTATCGGTGGCGATACTGAAAATATTCCTGAAATAAAAGAATTAAAAAATATCGACATAGCATTTCTCCCTATGAATTTACCTTATACCATGACTCCGGAAATGGTTGCAGATGTTGCCAAAGCATTTCAACCTAAGGTATTATATCCATATCATTATGGTGACACAGATACTTCTAAATTGATTGAATTATTAAAACCTGCCCGTCCTGCAGGCGGGGAAGAAAAAAATATTGAGGTTAGGATAAAAAAAATGTAAACTTTCCGTCTTTTAAAATTTCGTTTAGTCTTTAAAGAAAAACAAAAAGGATTTGGGCAAAAAAAATGTAGAAATACATGCTAAGTTAATTCATGCTGCGCGTAAAGGCGATCAGCAGTCCATGTACAGACTGTATAAATTATATGTACAAGCTATGTATAATATCTCTGTCAGGATGGTTGTAAATAAATACGATGCAGAAGATATTATACAGGAATCTTTTGTTAAAGCATTTAACAGTTTGGATTCATTTCGAGAGGAATCTTCGTTTGGTTCATGGTTAAAACGAATTGTAATTAATCAATCTATTACGTTCTTAAGATCTAAAAAACAAGAATTTGATGATATTGATAATTTACAAATCGTTAGCAATGAGCAAGAAAATGAGAATTTCCCACAAATTGATCCAACAAAGATTCATGAATCTATTAAAACTCTTCCGGAAAAGGCAAGAGTCGTTCTTAACCTTTACTTATTGGAAGGTTACAGGCACAAAGAGATTGCAGAAATATTAAACATATCTGAATCAACATCTAAATCACAATATCTGCGTGCTAAACAAATATTACGAGAGAAACTAAAAAAGGAAATTCGTTATGAATATTGAGGAGTATATCAGGCAAAACAGGCAAAATATTGATGTTGAAAATGCTGATGAAGATTATATATGGGCAGGAATTTCACATTCTATCAATAAAAAAAGTAATCAAAAACGTTTTTTTACTTTAAAGATCGCCGCTGCTGCGGTATTAGTCATTGCATTATCATTCATAACGTACCAGGTAACTTCTTTACGTAGTAATCAGCAATTAATTTTAGCTAAGATAGACCCAAACCTTGCTAAACAAGAAGCTCAATTCCAAAATCAAATTAAAACCTATTATCAGGTTATTCAAAAAGCCAATTATGATGAAAATATGTTGGCAACAAGTTTCAATGATTTAGAATACATTGATACACTCATCCAGAAATATTCTGAAGACCTTAATACATATGGCCCAAACCCCAAATTGATTAACTCATTAATGGATCTGTATCAGAAAAAAATCAGGATGTTAAATAGAATGTTAAACGAAATTGAAAAAAATCAGAAAAATGAAAACAATAAAACAAATATCTAAAATAATTCTCGCAACACTATTTCTTTTAGGAATTATAAATAGTGGCTCTGCAAAAGAAATTCAAGAAACATTCGAAAAAACGTTTAAACTAGATAAATCGGGAGAGTTTAAATTCTCATGCTACGATAGCGATTTAAAAGTTAACACCTGGGATAAAAATGAAGTTAAACTAACAGGAGAAATAATTATTAGTGGTGGCGATGAAGATGATCAACAAAAATTATTAGAGGTGTTTAAAAACCCAGATGTAATGGAGTCTCCTACTTCATTATCTGTAAAAACTGACCTTGCAAGAAATACCCTTGTTATTGGGCCATTTAAGAAAATTACCTTAGTAAATGGCAAAACCATTCGGGTTGACAAATACAAAGCATCCTATACAATATGGATTCCTAAAAGTGTTGCTTTCGAGTTAAAAAGTAAATATAACAATATTGACATTGCAAGTTTAACCGGTGAACTCGACTTTGATCTTTATGAAGTAGACCTCACCTTGGCAGATTTTAACACCGGTGATTTTAAAATGAAATACAGCTCTGCTAACATCGGAAATGGTAAAACAGCTAAATTTGATACTTACGAATGTAAAATAGAAATTAAAAATATTACAGCTTTTACTGCAAATACAAAATATTCTGAATTTGACATTGAAAATGCAAATATTATTTTTATTGGTGCTTATGAAGATAAACTTAAAATTCAAAATTTAACAGATGGATTAACTGGCCAGGCCAAATATTCAGATTTCGAAATAGAAAGTGATGTAAAAAAAATAGCATTAGATGTTTACGAAACTGATGTTAAAGCTAAAAATGTTGAAAGAATTGAATACTCATCTAAATATTCTACTTTACGAACTTATAATATTGGTTCTTTAAGATGCGAATCATTATATGAAGCAAAAATTTATGCAGCGGAAGTAGGTGAATTCTATTGCAACGAATCAAAATATGATCAGATTCATTTTCAATCTATCACAAAATCTGTAAACCTGCCTAATACTTACGAACTGGATTTAGATATAGATGCAGTTAAACCAAGTTTAGAAAAGTTTAATGGTGATTTTAAATATGGCTCAGTTAATATGCCTTTAGGTCCTGCATTAGAGTTTAGCTTAGACTTTGAAACCTTATATGGAGATGTTGATTTCCCAAAAAACAGAATTAAGATTAAGGACTTTCATATTAAAGAAAGTAGCAAACAATCATTTGAGGGCGCTACCAGTGAGAATGCAAAATGCAGAATACGATTTAAAGCTTATGATACTAACGTAAATTTGGAATAATATAACTTACATTTTCGATTAAAAAGCTCCGGTAATTTTCCGGAGCTTTTTATATTTACATACTTATAAAATTTAATTATTTATCGTTTCTTTATCATAAATAACATTTATATGCGAAAGAAAAATCTCGTTGTACTAATTCCTATTGGATTATTCGTTCTAAATTTTATTCTAAAATTTCTATATATTGATGCTCAATCCATTGCCGGAGATGAGCCTTTTAGTATTTTTCATGCTCAATTGAATGTTTCTTCAATTATTGAGCAACTAAAAAAAGGAAATAATCCTCCCCTGTTTGAAATCATACTTCATTACTGGATTGGTGTTTTTGGTATAAGTACAACTTCAGTAAGATTTTTGCCATTACTTTTTAGTTCCCTTAATGTTTTATTTATCTATAAAATTGGAAAGTCGTTCTTTAATTTACGAGTTGCCATAGTTGCAAGTTTACTTTTTACATTTTCTAATTATCATATTTTCTTTTCACATGAATGCAGGGTTTACTCTCTTTTTGCTCTACTAACAACCATTTCAATGTATGCTTTCTTCAAAATTCAACAAGAAGGCACTAACAGAATAAAATATTTAACCTTAATGACACTAAGCAATATTTTGCTTATTTTCTCACACTATTTTGGGTTCTGGGTAATTTTTATCCAATTCTTTCTTGCTTTAGTATTTAAATCTAATCGAAAACAATTACTTAAATATTATAGTATTGGAATTCTAATTTTAATTGTAGCTTATATTCCAATGTGGAGAACTTTCTTTGAACGATTCTTTCTTTCTAGTTCAGAAGGCACCTGGCTTAAAGCACCAAAAGATTTAGGAAGTCTTTATTTTATGTTATGGGAATTTTCAAATAAACCGATTGCTACAATTGTCAGTATTTTACTACTAATAGCTTCAATAGTTAAATTCTTTATTAAAAAAGATTACAAATCACTGTACACCTATCAATCTAACATTTGGATTATTACCTGGTTCTTTCTTCCATTTCTTCTGATGTTTACTATATCGTTTAAAGTTCCAATGTTTCACGATAGATACCTAATTTATTTATCGATAGCATTCTATATCTTACTAGCAATATGTGTTGATTATATACTTCCACAATTCAAGTATAAGTATATTCTGGATGCCATACTTCTTATTATGTTTATTGTAACATTTAATCCTAATGTTGATAATCAAAGGCATGTCAGAGAAACGGTTGAAAAAGTTAAAGAATTAAAAGATGATCATACACTGGTAATTATTTCGCCTTACTTTTTCATGCCTAACTTTACCTATTATTACAATCAGGACTACTTTAAACTTGTTAATCAAGAGATTCCTTACCAGGCAATGGATCATAAGTTGCAGTCAGAAAACATATATGCCGTTTATGGAATTAAACAGATTACCGAAGAAAAACTAAATCAGTATAACAAAGTCGTATTTTTAGATGCTGCAGCCGATTTTGCTAATCCAAATAACAATATTAGAAATACGTTAAATTCTAAATATAGAAGAACCGATAAATTTTTCTTCTACGAAATATTTAATGTTGTAGTATTTGAAAAATAATAACCTATTATCTTTTCTAAAGTTTTAAACTTTAGAAAAGTCTATTTATTCAAATTTAACTTCGAATAAACTTGGCCAACGTTTACCTGTTATAAAATAACGATTATTTTCTTTATCGTACGCAATTCCATTGAGAACATTATCATGTTCTCCTTGATATCCGTTAGGAATAATTTTTCTACAGTCAATTCTTTTTAATACTTTACCATTTGCAGGATCAAAAACAATAATATGCTCTGCTTGCCAAATATTAGCATAAACTAAACCATTCACATATTCCAATTCATTAAGACTATCAACGGGTCCGTTCTGATCATAAACTTCAATCTTGCCAATCTCATTAAAATATTCAGGATCTAAAAAGTGAATAGTTTGAGTACCATCACTCATTATTAGCTTTTTGCCATCAGATGTAATTCCCCAGCCTTGAGTAGGATACTTTAATGTAGTTAGTAGCTTAAAACTTTTTTTGTCGTACACAAAGCCTGTATTTGATCTCCAGGTAAGTTGAATAATTTTATCCTTAAATAAAGTAATCCCTTCACCAAAATAATTTGCTTCTAAACTTAACTCTGATATTAATTTACCTGTTTCATAATTAAGTTTTCTTAGTTTTGACTCACCATATTGTCCTGTGCCTTCATACATGATACCTTCATCAATAAATAAGCCTTGAGTGTATGATGTTTTATCGTGAGGATAAATATTTATAATTTTACATTCTAAAGATTCCGGAATAATATCTGATTTAAATCGCAGCTTTAAATAATAGCTATCAATCTTATTCCCTTCTGAATATGCAAATACTTTTAACTGATTCGAGCCAACTCTTAATTCATTTGTTTGCCAAATATATGTAAGATTATCAGTATTAATCGTCGTTTTTATTTTATTTGCTTCAACTACTAAAGAATCAATTTTTATGTCAATCTCTTTTAATCCTATTTCAATATTAACTGCATCACCAACTGTAAACATCTCACCTGATTTTGGTGATTCAATAGTTAAAACAGAGACTCTTTTTACGGTCTTTTGATCATCATTTTTTACAGATTTAGCCTGGTTGTTTTCCTTATTTGAACAGGAAAACATAAGAATTAATACAATAAAATAAATAGGATTTAGAATTTTCATAATAGAGGAATTTCTCATGAATTATATATTTCTTTTTAATTTCTTCCAAAAGGATTTTTTAGATGATGGTATATTTCCCATTTGCTTTTTAATATCATCAGAAAACAATTGAGGATTAATTATTTTCCAAATTTCACTCCATCCTAAAAAACCTCCCACATTTCTATCATCAATATAAATATCAGCAATTATTTTACGACTTATTAAATCATCATAAACCTCTTCCGGATAATTTTTATTGACAGCATAAAACTCAATTCCATTTTGTTTACAGTATTCAACAGCCTCATCTAAATATTTTCCGGCACGATATGTCCATAAAATTAACTGATGCCCTTGCTCCTGAAGAGCTTTCATTGTTTCAAAAGCAAATAATTTAGGCTTTCCTATTTCCGGATACTCGTGATCGACAATTGTACCATCAAAATCAATAGCTATAATCATAATTGGATATTTGCTTTAAACAAAAGTAAGATTTTATTTTTATTTCCTATCGAAAGAGTATCGAAGCGAAAATACATTCGAATATAAAGCAATAGACTGATCACCAATATCAGTTAATGCATAATCAATACTTATACCTTTAAATTGAATTCCAATCCCGAAATTGGGTTGAAAAGTCATTGATTTTTTATCATCAAATTCCTTGATGCGTTGAAAATTACCAACTCCAAAACGAATAAATGCCAGTTTGTTGTAATTTATTTCCACTCCAACATGCGGATCAATACTAACAGGATCTCCTTCGATCAATACATGTCGTTGTCCATCGAAAGTAAAATCCATATCTAATTCAGCTATTGCACTAAACTTATTATAAATTGGAATCTCTCTTGAAATACCTAAAATTACTCTAGGTAAAGTGAGCTCCAACGAATTATCTGGAGCAAAATTAAAAACAGAATCCTGTACTTCAACAATCAGTTCATCTTCATTAAAGGTCCATGCATTAAATGTTGATGTAATATCGCGTACAAGTATTCCAAATTGCCATTTGTTCAACTTATATTGTACTCCTAAATCCAAACCAAATCCCCATGCATGAGCAAATTCTCCTATATTCCTGTAGATGATTTTAACGTTTGCTCCATATGCCAAGTTAGGTATTTTAGTATTTCGCGCATAACTTAATAAAAATGCATAATCGGCAGCCGAAAATCGGGTAATCCTATCATAATCAATATTACCATCACTATCGATTAAATCGGTTGTATTAGGAATATCATCAACACCAAATCGTATGATTGTTGCTCCTAAATAACTATTCGTATCAAGAGCCATTGCTCCTCCCAAATAATCATATTTAGCTATTCCGGCAAAATATTCTGCATGCATTAAACTAGCATCAAAATCTGTTTGCATAGCCGATAAACCTGCAGGATTCCAATACCCCGAAGTAGCGTCGTTTACATTAGCTACCATGGCATTTGACATACTTAATGAACGAGCTCCTACTCCTATCGATAGAAATTCATTACTGTATTTTGCCGTTTGACCATTGGTTATAAATGCAATAAAAAATAAAATTGCTATTAATATGCTTCGCCTCATAAATCAGTATATCCGGTATCAGTTTTCAGTCGATAAACTTAGTAATTAATAAAATATTTATCAAACTATATTTTTTAACTTATTTTTGTGAAAAATATTGTTATTCACTGAGTAATTAAATTATGGCAATCAGTATAAAAAAACATATTCCCAATACCATAACCTCTTTGAACTTACTATCAGGATGTTTATCCGTTCTCTTAGCATTTGAAGGTTATATTCTTTATGCAGTTTACATGATATTTTTAGCTGCTATTTTTGATTTTATGGATGGAATGTCGGCACGATTACTAAAAGCATATTCGATTGTTGGAAAAGAGCTAGACTCTCTGGCAGATGTTGTTAGCTTTGGTGTTGCTCCTTCTGTTATTATGTTTCATATAATGAAAATATCATTATTTGGCTCAGTTCATATGCCTCCAATTGAGAATCTAACGCTCATTGAGATTCTATGCTTAATAGCTCCATTCTTTATTGCTGTACTTTCAGGAGTTAGGCTTGCAAAGTTTAATGTTGATGAGCGTCAAAGTGAGAATTTTATTGGACTTGCAGTACCAGCTAATGCACTCTTTTTTGTTTCTCTTTATTTGGTAAGTATTAGCACAACTAACGATTTATTACTAACTCTTCTGAGAAATAAATATGCACTGGTTGTCATCATATTTTTATTCTCATTATTATTAGTTGCTGAATTCCCGATGTTTTCCTTGAAATTTAAAAATCTTGGATTTAAAGGAAATAAAATTCGATATATTTTTATTGTGTTATCTGCAATTTTATTAATATCATTGCATACGATAGCTATTCCGATAATAATTTTATTATATATTTTATTATCAGCAATTAACAACTGGATTTTTAAGCTCAATTAATTATAAAATTATTTACAAATGAAATTTATTGCAGAAATTAATGTAATGCCATTAAAAGCTTTATTAGACCCACAAGGGAAAGCTGTAACTCATAGTATGAAAAATATTGGCTTTAACGAAGTATCAAATGTTCGAATTGGTAAACATATTACTTTAGAAATTGAAGCTGCAAGCAAAGAAGTTGCAATGGAACGTGTTAATGAAGCTTGTAATAAAATATTATCAAATCCAATTATGGAAGGATTTGATTATACTCTTAAAGAAGTAAAATAAAGATATTATTCTTCGTTTTTAGAATTAAGCTTATTCATTACTTCAGTTTGTCGTTGGATTGATTCCTTATGCACAAGCTGAAGTAATTTTTTTACAAAATCTTCTGTTAATCCTAGTTTCTTTCCCAGTTTTATTCTTGTTGAAACAATTTTTTCCCAACGGCGCAACTGTAAAATTGTTACCTCATTTTTACTCTTATATTTCCCAATCTCTTCAACAATATTCATTCGCTGTGATAAAAGTTCCAACATTTGCTGGTCTATAGAATCAATCTGACTTCGTAAAGTTTCCAATATACTTGCAAAATCAGCATCCTTAGTCGTCTTCTGCCTAAAAACAAGTACATTTAGTAGTTTGCCTAACTGCTGTGGTGTTATCTGTTGATTCATATCACTCAATGCAACTTTAGGATTGTAATGTGTTTCAATCATTAATCCATCCATATTTAAATCAAGTGCCTTTTGTGAAATCTCCTGGATATATTCTCTATTACCAGCAATATGACTAGGGTCACAGATTATAGGTAAATCGTGACAAATACTTTTCAGTTCAATAGCTACTTCCCATTTGGGAATATTTCTTAGCGATGTAGCTTCAAAAGGATAAAAGCCTCTATGAACTGCCGCTAACTTTTTAATGTCTGCTTTATGAAACCTTTCCAATGCTCCTACCCACAAATTAACATCCGGGTTAATTGGATTTTTAACCAATATTGGTTTATCATAACCTTTTAAATAATCGGCCAATTCCTGAACAGAAAATGGGTTAGAAGTTGTTCGTGCTCCTATCCAAAGTATATCAATATTATATTTTATAGCTAACTGGGCATGCTCATGATTGGCAACCTCAACCGCAGTCAACATTCCTGTTTCTTTTTTTACCTCTTGTAACCATTTTAGGCCTTTTTCTCCAACTCCTTCAAAATTTCCAGGTCGAGTACGTGGTTTCCAAATTCCTGATCTAAATACTTTAATGTTACCTAAAGCAGCAATTTCTTTAGCCGTATTCATTACCTGCTCTTCCGATTCAGCACTACAAGGTCCTGCTATAATTAATGGTTCATTTAATCCATCGAACCAAGAGTTCATTTTTGATATACTTTTAAGCTTTGTCATTTTATACTAATTACCTGATAAAGATAAGTAATTTCAATAAAAAGACCTGTCAGTATAAAAAAAGCTGACAGGTCAATGTGATTATTTAATGTGAATTATTTCTTATCGAACTTTCTAATAGCAAATACTGCTAATTTATAGCTTAACCAAATTAAGAAAGGCCATAATGCTAACCAAATAATTTCTATTGTATACATAATAATATCAATTAATAAATATGAATATCTTCTTTCATTTCTTCAGCATCGATCTTTTTATTATTTATTGATTTCCAAGCATACCAAATATAAGCAATTACAAACGGTACCATAAGCGAAACATAGCTCATGGCTGTTAAAGTATACTTACTTGATGATGCATTTTCAATGGTTAATGAACTTTGCAAATCAAATGTCGAAGGATAAAAAGCCGTATTATTAAAACCTGCTAATAAAAACAAGGCAAAAACAGTTAATATAGTACCTGTTCCACTTGTCCAGATTCCTTTAGTACAAGATTTTATTAGAGTTGACCCGATTCCAAATAATACCATTAATACACCAACTAAAAATATTACTAAAACAACAGGCATTTCAAGTAAATTATGCAAGTACTTATATGGATCCATAAACACTTCTTTTGTATTCGGATCATAAGCAAAACCTTTTATTAACATTAACCAGATAACAAAAATTAAAAAGAATACAACAAAAGGAACTGCATTGAAAATTAACTGTTTCTTTGTTCTTGCAATAATATTTTCATCATCGATATTATTAATAAAATAAAGAATTGCCAAAACGCGAGCTAAAAAGAATACTGCTAATCCAAGCGATAAATTATGAAAATTCAATGCCAGCTCTAATCCACGAGCTGCACCTTCCCATTTCGAAAAATTCATGATGCTAACTGAAAACTCAGAACCTGTAAAAAAAGTTGCAACCGCAGTACCTAATAAAATGGTTCCTAGTGCTCCATTTATAAATAAAAATACTTCATAAGTTCTGGCACCTAGAAAATTATCTGGTTTCGATCTATATTCATACGAAATTGCTTGAATAATGAATGCAAATAAAATTAACATCCAAACCCAGTATGCTCCTCCAAAACTGGTTGAATAAAACAAAGGGAATGAAGCAAAAAATGCCCCTCCAAATGTTACTAAAGTAGTAAATGTAAATTCCCATTTACGCCCCAAAGAATTAACGATAAGTCTTCTTTCCAAATCTGTTTTACCCAATGTATATATCAAGGTTTGTCCTCCTTGAACAAAAAGAAGAAATACTAATATAGCTCCTAAAAGTGAAATAATAATCCACCAATATTGTTGCAATGCTAAATGTGATAAACTTTCAAACATATTAATGCCCTCCTTCTTTAGGTCCAATTTTAATTTGTTTTATCATGATCTTCAGTTCTGCAATAAGAAGTGCTGTAAAAATGATCATAAACAACCAGAAAGTTATCTGGACAGCACTGGCATCAATTTGCGAAACTGCTGCAACAGTAGGTAAAAGGTCTTGTATAGTCCATGGCTGACGGCCCACTTCAGCTACAATCCATCCCGACATCGAAGCAATATATGCCAATGGAATTGTCAATATAGCTAATCGTAATAACCATTTTTTATTAACCAATTTCCCTTTAAAAATAAAGAACAATACAATCACAAATAATAGCATAAAATAGAAGCCTAATCCTACCATAATATGGAAGCTATAAAAAGTTAAAGGTACATTTGGTATAATACTTTTAGGATCGTTTAAAAAACCATAGCCAAAATATTGAAAGTTTTCTCTAAAAATATTTAATGATGCTGTTTGAATACTATCATTGCCATTATCTTTGGCTTTCTTATAATCCGACAAAGCAGCAATTGCTATTTTACCTTTATCCATTTTATCTTCTGCCGATAAAGCTATCTGAGTATTTCCATTTTTATCTAAATACTCATATCCTCCTTCAACTATATCTTTTACTCCAGGAACAAAAGCATTCCCATCTCTATACCCTAAGAACGAAAGTAACTTTGGAATCTCAAACTTAAATACATAATCATCCTGATTATCATCATATTCTTTGCCCGGAGTTGGCATTCCCGCAATAATTAATCCTGCCCCTTCTGATCCATTATAAAGTCCTTCCATTGCAGCCAATTTCATCGGTTGTTTCTGAGCTACTTCATAAGCAGAACCATCGCCGGTATAAACAAGAAAAATACTACTTAATAAACCAAATACCGATGCAATAATCATGCTTCGTTTTGCAAGAAGTTGTTCTCTCCCTTTTAATAAAAACCAGGCACTAACTCCAATGACAAATATGGAAGCTAAAACATACGCCGAAGTAATAGTATGTAAGAATTTATTGATTGCAACAGGAGACAAAAATACATCCCAGAAGTTCAACATTTCATTTCGTGCTGTATCAGGATTAAAGTGCATTCCTGCTGGATACTGCATCCATCCGTTAGCCACTAAAATCCATAATGCCGAAAGGTTAGAACCAATAGCAACGAGCCATGTTGAAATCAAGTGAAATTTCTTACTTACTTTATTCCATCCGAAGAACATTATGGCTATAAAAGTCGATTCCATAAAGAACGCCATGATACCTTCAATTGCCAATGGAGCACCGAAAATATCGCCAACAAACCATGAATAATTAGACCAGTTTGTTCCGAACTCAAATTCAAGAATAATTCCTGTAGCGACACCAATAGCAAAATTGATTCCGAATAATGTCATCCAAAATTTGGTCGCCTTTTTCCATTCAGGATGGCCGGTTTTTACATACAATGTTTCCATGAAGGCAATAATAAATGTTATCCCTAAAGTTAAAGGGACAAACAACCAATGATACATTGCAGTAAGTGCAAATTGTGCCCTAGACCAGTTTACCAGGGCAACATCAAGATGTTCAATCATTATTTGTATTTTTAGGTTTAGTTAATTGTTCAATTACATAATCGGCCTTCTCATCTTCACTTTCAAATTTGTTATTTAAAAAGTCTTTAAAGAAGAAGATCTTTAAAATAGCAAACATGATAAAAAGCTTTATAATGATAATAGCCCATAACCTTTTACCAACAGTCATACTTTTAAATCCTTCGAAATAAAAGAGGAATATTCTCTTAAAAATATTTTTCTTTTTCATCATGAAGCTTTTGTTATTCAAATATAAGAAAAAAATAAACAGGTAATAAAGTGCATATTTCCCCAATAAGCCTTATCTAAATTAGATGATATTATAAAAAACATTAATTCAGTGAATTAATGTTTGCATTTCTAAATAAATTTGAAGTGATGTTTGTTGTTCTATTTACTGTAAAGGTGAAAAAATCCATTTTGAGAAACCGAAGAATCATCGGATTTTAAGACATAGTAATATATTCCCTGGCTTAATTCTGACCCTGAAGAGTTTCGGCCATCCCAAACTATGATAGGTGCTTTCTCATTAAAAACTTGTGTTCCTGTACGACTATATATCCAAATTTCAAGAGGAGTAATACCATTCGCTTTAACAATAAAAAGATCATTTACTCCATCACCATTGGGTGTAAAAACATTAGGGACAATAACCACATCTCTTATCTCAAAAGTTTTACTATCGGTATAAGTTTTACCAGTAGAATTCTCAAAAATTGAAACATTAAAAGTATGTATTCCTGGCGCAGCAAATTCATATCTAACTCTTGGCAAACCATCTACATAAGGCTCTGTGTCGCCTCCCCAATTAAAAGTATATGCAGAATTTACGGTATCTGAGATTTCAAAATTTGTATAAGAAGTATCAGTTCCTGAAATGTTTACTTTCTGTGCCTGACAAAATATATTATATGATGAAACATCCGGTTCAAAACGGAAGGTTATAGTATCTACTTGTGCAACTGCATTACCAGCAATTAAAAAAAGTACTAAATAAACAAAAACTTTAATTTTACTCATTAATTTACATTTAGTCACGTAAATATATAAAATACCGTCTTATTATCTCAAATTTTCTCAGTTAATTTTTTAACCACCTTTAAATTATTAAAGAATTCTTTTGCGACAACTCTTAATATGGTATAAGTCGGTATAGCCAGTATCATTCCTGTAATTCCAAACAAACTTGCAGCACACATAATAACTAAGAATATTTCCAGGGGATGTGCATTAACACTGCTCGAATATATAAACGGCTGAAATACAACATTATCTACTACTTGGACAATAATAAAAACTATGGACATATATCCCAATAGTGGTAATAACTCTGAATAAAATGGCAAATCAAGATTTGTGGCCAAACCCAGCACTAATCCAAGCATTGCTCCAATTACAGGCCCTAAATAAGGAATTACATTAAATAATCCCACAACCAGTCCAATGACTAATGCATCCGAAAAATTTATTCCAACAATGGTTAAACCTACTGATACCAGTATAATAATACCACTTACCTGAACAATGATTCCAATAAAATATCTTGTTAATAACTTTTTTATAGAAGCTAAGATATGCTCCGTTTTTTCCATGAATTTATCCGGAACAAATAATAAAATTCCATCAGTAAATAATCCTTTATCTTTTAAAAAGAAAAAAGTAATAAACGAAATTGAAAAAGCAGCAATAAATATATTTCCTAATATCCCTGCCAATGATCCAAATAAATTAGATACCAAAGAAAAACTTAAAACAGACATAAACTTTTCTGTCAAATACTGATCCATTGATTGGCCATCATTAGCACTCACATTATACTTAACCAGAAAGCTTTCTATTTTATCAATAGGTTCTTTTAGATTATTCATTACAGCTTCGGCATCAATAGCAGAAAGCTCACTAGCTTGATTCGCAATAAGAGGAATAAAAACCCGGAAAAAAATCGAAATTAGAACCCAAATAACAGCAACGGTTATCAAGGCCGATACCGCATTAGGTATCCTAATTTTTTTATATTGTATCTTATTTAAAAACTGAACCAGAGGCCTTCCTATTAATGCAAATACCGAAGAAATAAGCAAATAAGCTACAATTGATTTAAAATACCAAAGTATAAAACCAACAAGAACAACTCCCAGTGTAATAAATAAATAGCGTAAATTCTTACTCATTTTAAACCTTATTCGTAATTAAATATCTAATGATTTTATTAGTTTTAAAATTTGAACTAAAATAAGTTTTTTTCGGCGATAATAAAATTATCACGAAACATATAAATTGGGGGAATCATGTTTCAATCGCACTTAGGAGAATATGCTGCATTACTTACAGCTATGTTCTGGACAATTACTGCAATCGCTTTTGAGTCTGCAGGGAAAAAGGTAGGATCACTATCAACTAATCTGATACGATTATTTCTAGCTTTTATATTTATTGGTATTTATAGTCAAATTACTCGCGGGTCGTTTATCCCGTTTGATGCATCAGTACATAACTGGTTATGGCTTTCCTTATCAGGGCTTATTGGTTTTGTAATAGGCGATTTATTACTTTTTGAAGCTTATGTAGTTATAGGATCACGCGTTTCTATGTTAATTATGTCTCTAACACCTCCCATTACAGCTTTTTTTGGATGGCTCATTCTTGGCGAAGTTCTTACTACTCAGAATTTTCTTGGTATGTTTTTAACTATACTGGGAATTATGATTGTAGTACTCGATCGTAAAACAAAAGATGATAAGCCGGGAAATTCAAAAAAAATAAAACTATCATATCCAATAGTTGGAATATTATTAGCCTTCGGTGGAGCTGTTGGTCAAGGTGCAGGATTGGTATTAAGTAAATTCGGGATGCAAGACTTTGATCCTTTTGCGGCAACGCAAATAAGAGTTATTACAGGATTCGTTGGCTTTTCAATCATTTTTGTAATTATGAAACGCTGGAAAAAAGTTATTGAAGCAATCAAGAATAGGGATGCCATGACAAGGCTAAGTATTGGAGCTCTTTTTGGTCCTTTTTTAGGAGTTTCATTCTCATTACTTGCAGTTAAACACACAACTACAGGTGTAGCATCAACCATTATGGCAATTGTACCAGTGCTTATAATACCTCCTGCAGTAATCTTTTTTAAAGAAAAAATCACCGTAAAAGAAGTTATTGGTTCTGTCATTGCGGTCGGAGGTGTTGCATTGTTCTTTATGTAGATTTTTTTTACTTTAGCTTATATGAAAAAATATATCTTTTTAGTACTTATTATTGGTTTTGCAAGTTGTTCAACTAACAAAACAACCACAAATTATAAATCGATAAGCCAGCAAGAATTTCTTAAAAAACCATTTGGGTTTGATGAAACCATTGAAAATTTTGTAAACTGTACTAAACCAAAGTACCAGACTCAAAAATTACTCAGAAAAAATAAACATTACGCAGAAAAGACTGATACCATTTATCACTTCACATATAGAAAATCTGAAATATTCTTTTACAGAACTCATCGAGGAAAAGAGTTTTTACTTGCTGGGAAAGTTCTAGACAAACAAATAAGTTTAAAAAATGAAATTCATGTAGGAATTACGAAAGATGATTTTCAAGATAGGTTTAAAGACAAATTAAGCTTCACCTCTGATAGCATACAAATGATTGGAGAAGGAACAAAATATACCTTCATCTTTAAAGATGATAAACTACAACGTATTAATATTGATAATTACTTTGATTAAATAAAAAAGGCTGCAAATCTCAAGGCAACCTTTTATCATATCCTAATTACTAATTAAAATTTGGCTTAAAAATTTGCTCAATAACCTGACGCATAGCCGATCGTTTTGTATTAAAATCAAATCCCTGCGCTTTTTTAACTGAAGTTACTTCTTTAGTAGCATAGATTACCTTCTTATTTCTAGGATTCATAAACGTAGCATTTGCAATACAGACACCAGCACCTTCGAAACGATGATGGAATTTAAGGATAAAATCTGCTTGATGTTTATTTTCTGTTACACTCCAGTATCCCCACGATTCTATTGCATTTTTTGCATGTGTTGCCGCATTTTGGTCATGTGATTCTACATAAACTTTGTTTCCTCTTTTTGCAATTTTATATACTTCCTGAGGAATATTCTCTTGTGACGTGAAGCTAAACAGTAAGGTAAAAACTAAAAACAATGTTTTCATTATAAAATATTCTTTAGATTAATTACTAGACTTTAACCTTGCAATAACCGTACCTGTTCCTTTCGTTTTATCGCCCAACTTTACTTTTACTTCAGCATCAAGGGGTAAAAATACATCCACACGTGACCCAAAACGTATAAATCCTAATTCTGAGTTTTGTTTAACTTCAGCACCTTCTTTTGCATAAGAAATAATCCTGCGAGCAATGATACCAGCAATTTGTCTAACCAATATCTGACGTTTCTTTTTATCTTCAATAACCACTGTAGTTCTCTCATTTTCAGTTGAAGATTTAGGAACTCTTGCTACTAAAAATCTGCCAGGATGATATTTAAAATATTTTATAATACCACTTAATGGATACCAATTAATATGCACGTTCCAAACCGACATAAATATGGAAACCTGAATTCTTTTATCCTTAAAAAACTCATCTTCTTCGGTTTCCTCAATAACAAGTACAGTTCCATCAGCAGGAGCATATACTGTATCATCATCAATATTTAAAACTCTTTTAGGCTTTCGGAAAAAACGAACGATAAAAAGAAAAAACAAAAATGATGGAATCCCCAGAACCCAAGTAAGAATTGAGTTACTTGAAATAAAAAAATAAACCAATAAATTAATCGTAGTGAGTATCATAAAAAACAATGCTACAATTGATCGGCCTTCTTTATGTATTGTCATTAATTCAAATTTTATAGTTACTGAATGAACTGTAAATATACGTAAAATAGAGGCAAGGTGAAAAACACTGCATCGAAACGATCTAATATTCCTCCATGCCCCGGTAAAATACTTCCTGAGTCTTTTTCGTCGATATTTCTTTTAAAAGATGACTCGACTAAATCGCCATAAGTTCCAAAAACAGATACAATTACTGATAATATAGCCCAGTATAGAAAGCTTAATTCAGTAAATAAAATAGACAGGACATATGCAATTCCTAAACTGGATATTGTCCCACCTATAAATCCTTCCCACGACTTTTTAGGAGATATTCTTTCAAATAATCTATGTTTACCAAATGAAACTCCAAAAACATAAGCCAAAGTATCGAATGACCAAATTAGAAATAAAAAACCGAGTAGAAGTTGGAAATTATATTCAGATGCATTATTTAATACTATGTAATTAGCAAATGATACCGGTACCGAGATATATAAAATCCCTAATAAAGTAAATCCAATATCAACAAAAACATAATCTGATTTTCTGTATAGCTCAACAATAAATATACTTATGATAACAGGAATCAATACCAGAAATATCCTGGCATCTACCATATTATTTGCAAAAAAATAATTGGCTGCAAAAAATATTGCGCCAATTATGATTCCGTATATTTTTTGTGGTTTAAACTTTTTCTTCTCGGCTAAAGTATAAAACTCATACATGGCACCAATTATAACCAATTCGAATAGTATAAAAAAAGTTATTTTTCCTAATAATATTGCTCCAATAACAACAGCTAAAAATATAATTCCTGTTATGGTGCGCTGAACTAAATTACTCAAACCTTATGATTTATTTATTTTGATCTTCTTCCTTTTTATTATCTTTCTTAACTGGTTTAGCTGCTGGCGCCTTTTTCTCAACCTTCTTTTTATCCTCCTCTTTTACCTTAGCTTTTGTTTTTGCTACAGTTGTTTTCTTTTCTTTAGGCTCTTTTACAGCTTTTACTTTTTTCTCCTTTGCTTCCAACTCTTTTTTAACTTCAGCTTCTTTCTCATGCTGAGTTTTCCATGGTCTTTTACCAAAGATCTTTTCTAAATCTTCAGAAAATATAACCTCTTTCTCAAGAAGAATCTCAGCTAACTGAGTTAATCCATCTTTATGTTTCTTTAGAATTTGTATTGAACGCTTATATGCTTCTTCGATCAAATTCTTAACTTCAGTATCAATTAATTCAGCCGTTTTCTCACTGTAAGGTTTAGAAAATGCCATATCTGTTTGTCCGGTAGAATCATAGAAACTAACATGTCCTACCTTTTCACTCATTCCAAAATAAGCAATCATTGCATATGCTTGTTTAGTAATTTTTTCCAGATCATTCATAGCACCTGTAGAAATTTTTCCAAACATCAACTCTTCAGCTACTCTACCTCCTAATGCTGCACACATCTCATCTAATAACTGATCTCTTGTAGTAATTTGTCTTTCTTCCGGTAAATACCATGCAGCTCCTAGGGCACGTCCCCGAGGGATAATCGTAACCTTAACTAATGGATGTGCATGTTCAAGTAACCAACTCACTGTTGCATGCCCTGCTTCGTGGAAAGCAATCGTTTTTTTCTCTTCTTTAGTTATGATCTTTGTTTTACGTTCCATTCCTCCAATAATACGATCAACCGCATCTAAGAAGTCTTGACGTTCAACAACTTTCTTATCTTTTCTGGCAGCAATCAATGCTGATTCGTTACAAACATTGGCTATATCAGCACCTGAGAAACCAGGTGTTTGCTTTGCAAGAAAATCAATGTCTAAATTAGTTTCTAACTTAATTGGTTTAAGATGAACTTTGAAAATATCTTTTCGTTCATTAATATCTGGCAATTCCAAATGAATTTGTCGATCAAAACGTCCGGCACGCATTAATGCTTTATCTAAAATATCAGCACGGTTAGTAGCTGCCATAATAATAACTCCAACATTATTACCAAAACCATCCATTTCGGTTAATAATTGGTTTAAGGTATTTTCACGCTCGTCATTAGCTCCAAAGTTTGGATTCTTACCACGCGCACGACCTATTGCATCAATCTCATCGATAAAGATAATACAAGGTGCTTTTTCTTTTGCTTGCTTAAATAAATCACGAACACGAGAAGCTCCAACTCCCACAAACATTTCAACAAAATCGGAACCCGACATTGAGAAAAATGGCACATTCGCTTCACCAGCAACGGCTTTAGCCATTAATGTTTTTCCTGTACCCGGAGGGCCTACCAGTAAAACTCCTTTAGGGATTTTTCCTCCAAGATCGGTATATTTCTTAGGTGTTTTAAGAAAATCAACAATTTCACGAACCTCAACTTTTGCTTCTTCTAATCCCGCTACATCTTTAAAATCAACTTTTATATGGCTTTCTTTATCGAATAATTGTGCTTTTGATTTACCTACACTAAAAATATTCCCTCCAGCACCACCACCAGCACCTTTTGACATTCTTCTAAATATAAATATCCAGATAGCAAGAATTATAAATATTGGAAATAACCAACCGATAATATCACGCATGTAATTAGGTTGGGTCTTATAACTTATCTCAATATATTCTCCTTTTAGATAATTATCTTGTGCTTCGCTAATCCACTTCTCAAAATATTCCATTGAACCAATGGTAAAGAAAAAGTGTGGTCCTTCTTTAGAACTTCTTGCAAATGAATTATTTAACAAATTATCATATCTTGGATCTGTTAAGCGATCTTCTTTGATATAAATATTTGCTCTTTCTTTATTTACAACAACAATTTTAGCAACATCACCATTTTTTAACATGTTGCGTTCAAACTCCTGCATTGTAATTTCGGTAGGTTTTGGACTAAAACTTAAAAGTTGTAATCCGATAAAAACAACCGCAATGATACCATAAATCCAATAAACATTAAATTTGGGTTTTGGCTTATTTGAATCTTTATTAATTAGATTCTTAGCTTTTTTATCTTGTTGTTTATTTTCTGTCATTATTATACTTTTCTTTAATTATAATGTATCTTCATGTTGAGTAAGCTTAGCATCTGCCCAAAGCTCCTCAATTTTATAAAAATCTCTGTATTCTTTTTGAAATATGTGAACAACTACATCGCTATAGTCGAGCAATACCCAAGTTGCATTATTCAATCCCTCTTTATGCCATGCTTTTTCACCAGTTTCTTCTTTAACAGTTTCTAAAACAGAATCTGCCAAAGCTTCTACTTGCGTGTTAGAATCTCCATGACAAATTACGAAATATTTACAAACTGAATTTTCAATTTCTGTTAGATCAAGACTCACTGCATCTTTCCCTTTTTTCTTAAGAATTCCTTCAACTGCAGCTTTTACAATTTCTTCGGTATTTGATTTAATACTACTTTTTTGTTTAACCATTCAATACTATTTTGCGCAAAGGTAATGAAATTACCATGTATTTTTAAAACTCTATTTATCTTTTAATTAATATGAAAGACTTATTTTCTAAAAGTTCTTATCAATCAAAAACTGTTCCCTTTAGACAATCTAAAATAAACAATTGTTTATACGGTAAATATGTCATTTTTTTATGATTTATTATTCTGTTTTAAAAATAAATTGTCATGTTTTATTCACTTATGTCAGTTTTCAGGGTAACTTTACAAAAAATAATGTATGGATAGCTGGCAAAAAATAATCATGCTTAATAATGTTGATTCTACAAATTTAGTTTTGGCAAAGCATCTTAAATCAAACTTAGAACCTGAGGGAACCATTATTTGTACATTATATCAGAATGCTGGCAAAGGAAACGGAGATAATTCCTGGGAAAGCGAGAAAGGAATGAATATTCTTTTAAGTATGGTTTTAAACCCAACTTTCTTACCTATTGAAAAAAACTTTCTTATTTCGAAAGCTGTTTCTTTAGGAATTGCAAATTATGTAATGGCAAAAATAAGTTCTGTAAAAATTAAATGGCCTAACGATATTTATTATCAAGACAAAAAGCTGGCAGGTATTTTAATTGAAAATTCAATAAAAGGATCGAATATATATCAAAGCATTGTTGGAATAGGACTTAATTTAAATCAGTTACGGTTTTTGAGCGATGCTCCAAATCCGGTTTCCATAAAACAAATAACCGGGAAAACTTATTCCATTAATCAAGAAATTGTAAAACTTAGAAGTAATATCCGATTTTTTTACAATAAGCTCAAAGCTGGGAAATACCAGGAAATAGATAATGAATATTTAAAATGCCTTTATCGATATAACGAACAACATACCTTTAAAAAAGATCAGGAAACTTTCAAAGCAAAAATTACCGGAATTAATAGTTTTGGGCACCTACAACTAACTACAGAAAATCAAGAACTTAAAGAGTTTGGATTTAAGGAAGTTGAGTTTATTATCTAAAACCTATTCGTCTTTCACCTTGTTATTAAAAAATGTGGTGATTTGATCAACCATAGCATCCATTCCTTTTTGCATATGCTTACCAACCATCATTTTCATCATTGGATTTAAATTAGCATCAATGGTTAATCTGATGGCAGTTGTTTCTCCCGACTCATCAATTGGTTTAAGCTGAATCCAAAAGAAAAAACTAAAAGGTGATTTTCCATCGCTTGTAATCTTAATTAACTTGAATGGTTCTTTCTCGATAATTTTTAATCCGGCCTGTCCTACTCCGTCGATTTTGAACTTGCAGGCATCTTCTGTAGCTTCAAAATCTTTTACTTTATCTTCCGGCACTACTGCCTTTAAATTATTGAAATCTGTTAAGAATGTATATATTAACTCATCTGATTTATTAATCTTCCCTACCTTACTTGTATACTTACTCATTTTAGTTCTATGTTATAAGTCTAACTTGACTATTCGTAATTAAATATCACCATTAGTTTCCCCAATTCCCGGGATCAATTCTCCAGCTTTTTAAGGTGTCTAAATCTGATTCCTGGATATATCCTGAATTCAATGCTGTTTTTATAAGAACATCGTAATTACTTAAAGTATTTAATTCAACATTTGCTTTTTTAAAATTCTCTTCAGCAAGTTGAAACCCATATGTAAATATTGCAGTCATTCCTAACACCTCAACATTTACATTTCTCAATGCTTCAACTGCATTCAAGCTACTTTTACCAGTAGAAATTAAATCCTCAACCACAACAAGCTTTTTACCTGTTGGAACCTCTCCTTCGATCATGTTCCCTAATCCATGCTCCTTTGGTTTTGGACGAACATAAATAAATGGTAAGTTTAAAGCATCGGCAACTAACATCCCAATTGCAATTGCTCCTGTTGCTACACCTGCAATAACATCCGGCATTTCATAGTTTTCTTTAATTACCTGAACAAATCCATCTCGTATTTCATTTCTAATTTCGGGATATGATAAAGTCTTTCTATTATCACAATATATGGGTGATTTCCATCCTGAAGCCCAGGTAAAATGATTTGCAGGTTGCAACTTAATTGCCTTAATTTGTAACAACGATTGAGCAATTTTATTCTCTAAATTTTCCATACCGCAAATGTATAAAGTTTTTTACAACGATCGAGTAGTTTTTTTTACTGAAAATATCCAAAATATTAAGGAAGATATTAACACAACGATCCATCACTTTAAAAATAAAAGACTTTTAAGAAAAGCGCTTGAAGATTTCATTAGTAAAAATGAACTAACTAACATGTATGTTGTGCATGAAGATGTTCAAAGAGTTTTCAAAAAATACACCAAGCTATATAAGTTTATTGAAGCAGCAGGAGGATTAGTTAGAAATGCGAAAGGAGAAATACTTGTTATTTATCGCAGAGAAAAGTGGGATCTACCAAAAGGAAAACTAGAACGAAATGAACTGCCAGAGATTGGTGCTACTCGTGAAGTTGAAGAAGAGTGTGGAATTTCTAATATCAATATTATTAAATTAATTAAAACAACATATCATACCTATCGACTGAAAAATAAAGATATATTAAAACGAACTTACTGGTATGAAATGATCCATCATGGAAATCAGGAGTTAATTCCGCAAACAGAAGAAGAAATTACTGAAGCAAAATGGATTAACATAGATCATATTGATGAAATAAAGTCAAATACCTTTTTATCAATTATTGAAGTATTAAACAACGGAAGCTAAATATCGCCGTTTGCTCTCATTTTTTGGAAAATCGTAAATTCAATATTCTGATCCGGAGATGGCGCAGGAGATAAACATAACTTACCTTCTTTATCAATAAAATAATAGGTTGGAAAAGCTCTAATATCATAGTCTTTAAAAACATCAGGCTGATTGCCATAATAAAGAAACTTGAATGAATAGTTTTTCATGTCGACAAAACGTTTCATTTGAGGTAAGCTCTCATCCATACAAATCATTACAATTTCGAAATGCTCTTTATGTTTTTCATATAAACTCTGAAGCATCCCGAATTCTTTAATACAAGCATAACTCACGGTTGTACAAAATCCAAAATAAACATACTTACCTTTATAAGAATCTAAACTCACAAGATTGCTGTCCATATCATATAATTCGAATGCCGGAGGAGCATATCCTAACATTAATTTGGTGACCTTCTGACGAATATTTTCAGCTATTATTTGATGTTCCGGAATAGTTGTTTGCATTGCAAGAGAATCCAGAACTGTTAACATAGCCGAACGCGAGAATTTATCATTATAAAATTCATCGTATAAACATTTTAGTATCACCAATTCTTTCAAATCATCGTTTATTAAAATAGAATCTTTACCAAGTGTGTTTTTTAAAGATGTGATACTTTGCAGCTTTCCTATATCATCGTACACTTGTTTCCCTGAATCGGTCCTGCCAAAATATAGTAAATACTCATCGTAAACCTGATTAAACAATTCCATATAAGCTGGATTGTTATATAAAATCTCGTTATTCAAATAATAAGTATTTGAAATACTTTTTGCTTTTTCTTGGTAAGATAAATGACGAAATGAAGCATACTTGTATTTCTTAAAATCCTGAAAAAACTTAGTATCAACATCACTAAATAACGAATCAACCTTTTCAATTGACCCATCAACATCTAAATCTCTGGATTTTGTAAAAATCATGATGGAATTATCATCAATCATTTTACTGTAAATAGCGTCAAAATATGCTAACTGAAAATTAAGCTCCAGATCTGATGAATTTTCGACACCAATATGATATTGTTGTGGTTTAAAATAAGGGTTTAATTTATCGGCTAAGGTTTTTTCTTTCACCTCAGGCAATAGAAGTTCATATTCCTTATCCGGTTCAATAAAAAGAAAAGCTTCATAAACTCCTAAATGCATAAAAACATACAGAGTTTCATCAATATTAAATGAACATGAAAAACTTCCATCTTCATGAACATCACATGTTCCAAGTTCCTTTTCCGTAAATGTGATTTGATCTTCGTAAGTTAAAAAAGTAAAAGTTGCACCAGCATATTCAGAAGCATTACCTCTTAATGTTACATTTTGTGCAAAAAGACTAAATGGTAATACAAAAAGTATTAGCAACAACTTAGGTTTTAACATATTAATTTCTGCTATTTTTTTAAACTCATTTTTTTAGGGATGAACTTACTTACATCTCCTCCATGACGAATTACATCCCTTACTATCGATGAATTAATTGGTGTGTGTTCAGGCATTGTTAGAAAGAATACTGTTTCAATACCTTCGTGCATTGCTTTATTCACCTGTGCAATTGCTCGTTCATATTCAAAATCGGCAGCTGTCCTTAAACCTCTTAAAATATATCCAGCACCTAAATTCTTACAAAAATCAATAGTAAGACCTTCATAATGTACTACTTCAATTTTAGGATTATCATTAAAAACCTGTCGAATGAAATCTTTCCTTTCCTCTAAAGAAAATAATGCGTCCTTTTGTGCATTGAATCCAACAGCAATGTATATTTTATCGAATAAATCCTGTGCCCTGTTAACAACTGATTCGTGACCTATAGTAAAAGGATCAAAAGATCCCGGGAATAGCGCAATTTTTTCCATATTAGATTTTTCTTTGATGTAACAAACTTATAACTTTTGTTTGAAATATTCAGAAACTTTTATGATTTCTAATTATTAACGTAGAAATTAATAAAGATATTTCTATAAAGGATTAAAAACTAAAGGCTGACAAAATCGCCAGCCTTCCCTTTTCATATAATATATTTTTAATATGTTCTTACCTCAAAATTTCCAAAGACTACGTCGCATTTTATATAAATATGGTTCTTTTCTCTGTCGAAAGTATCGCTTTCGTATTTTCCTGTACCAAATGCCGCTGTATTACCATTAGGTAATTTTGCATTTGCAAAAGCAGCATCTGCCTTTATTTTATACGGTGAGTTTTCCTTAATTTTTATCACTGTTCCTCCGAATATGGTATTTATCTTCACCTCCTTTGAACCTTCGGAAATATCTACATCTCTTAAATCAATAATGCTACTACCAAAAACGACATTATATTCTTTAAAATTTTCATCTAAACCGTCTATTTTGCTTTCACTAAATATGGTTGTATTTTCATCTCCATGCCGATCAATAACATTGAAATTACCAATCAACAGTTTGATACCAATAAAAATAAAGAAGAATGCAATAATAAATTTTACGACAGGGAAGTTAATGTTGAAAACAACACGAATAACAATTCCTAATCCTATAAGCATTAGTAAAATACCCCAAAATATACCAGCTCCCATTTTCATAATATTAAATGATTAAACATAATTAAAAGATAAATTTACGGAATTTAAACCAAATGTCAATAGTGGTTTAATTTGCTTGTAAAAGCCTTTCGTAATGACAAAACAGGAGTTCTTTATTCTCATCGTAAAGATGTAATCCATTCCCCTGACAATATTTATAGTAATTGCATTGAGAACATATACCTTTCTTTGTCCATTTTCGATTCCTCATCACATCAAAACGATTATTCCAAACGTCCATGAAATCATCCTGGTAAATATTGCCTTGTGTAAAGTTATTTCGCAGGTTGGGACATGCAGAAATTGAACCATCAACTAAAATAGAAGCTACATTAATTCCTGCTCTACAGAAGAAAAAATTATCACGCACCTCGCCTTCATAATTTCCTAAGAATCCTTCGCAGCCATAACTTATTTTTAGATCACCTTTTTCACGTTCTGATTTTATGAATTCAAAAAGACTTTTAAACTGATCCGGTGTTAACTGTAACAATTCATTATCCTTTGCCCTGCCAATAGGAAATATGGTAAAAAGCCTCCATTCTTTAACTCCCATTTGTATTAAAAGTTCTTTTATTTCGGAAAGTTCATTAATATTTTTTTGATTTACACAAGTAACAACATCTGAAACTAAATCATTCACAGCAGATACTAAACCAATTGCATTTAAAACTTTAGCATAATTATCATTTTTCCCTCTAAGCCAATTATGAGAATCCCTTAAACCATCTAAACTTATAGTTACCGATCTTAATCCTGATTTCAATAAAGAAATAAGTCGGTCCTTAGTTAATAAATATCCATTGGTAACAATTCCCCAAGGAAATCCTCGATCAAATAAAGCTTTCCCACATTTCTCAAGATCTTTCCGTATTAAAGCTTCACCACCTGTAATAGCAATCATCAGTTGATTAGGATTTACATGAGGCTTAATTGTGTCAATAACTTTAATAAAATCATCAACAGGCATATCTTTTTGAGATGAATCCATCTTACAATCACTACCACAATGTTTGCAGTTTAAATTACATTTTAAAGTAGCTTCCCAAAATAGATAATTAAGCTGATGAAGTTTTGTACTATTCTTTTTATACTTATGAAAAAGCTCTAAAGCGAGTTTCTTTTTTAATGAAATTTTATGAATCATAAAGTTTCGTCGGGGCTTAGTTTAAGATTCAACTCTTTTAATTTTTCGCCTGAGTTCCATGCTCCATCACCATCAACAAATTCTATGTCAGAAAAATCCACAATAGTATCTATTGCTAGATATTTCCCATTCTCTGCTCCATCGGGATCATTAATTTGCACCATAAAAGCTGTGCTTGTTGGCCAGGCATTTACATTTACTTCATAATTGCCATTAACATCGCTATATGTAGTATCGAAATTATAAGTGCTTGAAGCTGCATCGCTAAAAATCACCTGTATGTTGTTAAGATTCGCTTCCGTAACTTTATCAATAATATTACCTGTTAATTTGAAATCGGCACTAGGCATACCATATTCAACTCCTGGATCATCAGAATCACAAGAAAATCCTAGAAAAGCAAGTAACACTAAGATTAATTTATTGGTAATAGAAAGAATCTTTTTCATTTTATGCAGTTTATTGATTGACAACTGAGTTATAGATGTATTAGGTATGGAAATGGTTGCTTAAATTATTAGAAAGAATACTAACAATTAAAATAACTATATCAACAACAAGTTTTCAATAATAACTGTCAAAAAAAGAGGTCTAATTAATAATTAGACCTCCTTAAATATTTAAAAAAATGTTATGATATCTTTATAGACTTATTAACTTTTTCTTTTAATAAAGCAATATCAAGAACTTCCATAATTTCTTTAACATAATGGAAAGTTAAACCTTTTAAATAAATATCTTTAATCTTACTAATATCTTTTCTATTTTCTTCTGATAAAATAATGTCTGTAATATTAGCACGTTTAGCTGCAAGAATTTTTTCTTTTATTCCTCCAACAGGCAAGACTTTACCACGTAATGTAATTTCTCCGGTCATTGCAATTTTTCTCTTAACTTTTCGCTGTGTAAATATGGATGCAATTGATGTTGCCATGGTAACACCTGCCGAAGGACCATCTTTAGGGATAGCTCCTTCCGGAACATGAATATGAATATTCCAGTTTTCAAAGGCTTCATCACTTATATTTAATTCTTGAGCATGCGATTTGATATATTCAAGGGCTATTACTGCCGATTCTTTCATCACATCACCTAAGTTACCAGTTAAAGTCAATTTACCCTTCCCTTTACTTAAACTACTTTCAACAAAAAGAATTTCTCCACCTACAGCAGTCCATGCCAAACCTGTTACCACGCCAGCAAACTCATTACCCTGGTATTTATCTTTTGAAAATTCAGGAGGTCCTAGAATTTCTTTTATATTATCAATCGTTAATGATTTATTAAATTCTTCTTCTAAAGCAATTTTACGAGCTAAATTTCTTGTAATCTTAGCGATAGTTTTATCTAAAGTTCTAACTCCTGATTCTCTGGTATGATTTTCAACAACATACTCCAAAACTTTTTTACTGAATGAAGCTTTTGATTTTTCAACACCATGTGCTTCCAGTTGCTTTGGAATTAAATGTCGTTTTGCTATTTCAATTTTCTCTTCAACAATATACCCACTCACATCAATCATCTCCATTCGATCACGCAATGCAGGATTTATAGTCGATAAAGTATTTGCAGTAGCAATAAACATTACGTTTGATAAATCAAATTCAAGCTCAAGATAATTATCATGAAATGCATTATTTTGCTCCGGATCTAATACTTCTAAAAGTGCAGATGCCGGATCACCATGAAAATCTTTACCTACTTTATCTATCTCATCTAAAATAAAAACCGGATTCGATGATTTAGCTTTTTTAATATTTTGTATAATACGACCAGGCATTGCTCCTATATATGTTTTTCGATGCCCTCGAATTTCTGCTTCATCGTGCAATCCTCCTAACGACATTCTAACATATTTTCTATCCAATGCTTTAGCAATAGATTTACCTAGCGAAGTTTTTCCAACTCCCGGAGGACCATATAAACATAATATTGGTGATTTTAAATCTCCTTTCAGTTTAAGTACAGCTAAATATTCTAAAATTCGGTCTTTTACTTTTTCTAATCCAAAATGATCCTGATCTAAAATCTTTTGTGCTCGCTTTAAATCAAAATTATCATCAGTATACTCATTCCAAGGTAAATCGAGTAAGGTTTGCAGATAATTTAACTGCACTGAATACTCTCCTGTTGCTGGATTTAGTCTATTTAGCTTATCTGTTTCTTTTTTAAAAGTTTCGGCAACCTCTTTACTCCATTTTTTATCTTTAGCCCTCTCCTTAAGTTCTTCAATCTCCTGATCTATTGGGCTTCCTCCTAATTCGTCCTGGATGGTTTTCATTTGTTGATGCAACAAATATTCTCTCTGCTGACGATCTAAATCTGTCTTTACTTTTGACTGAATATCGTTCTTTAATTCAAGCATCTGAATTTGCTTTGATAAATGTTCCAGCAAACGAATGGATCTTTCTTTTAGATTATCAATTTCCAGCAGTTTTTGTTTAGCCTCAATATCAATATCACTATTCGAACAAATAAAGTTCACCAAAAACTTGGTATTTTCAATGTTCTTTACAGCGAAAGAAGCCTCCGGAGGAATATTACTTGATAGTTTAATGATACGTAATGATAAATCCTTTAATGAACCAACAATTGCCTCAAATTCACGAGTCTTATCATTTGGCTTTTTATCTTTTAATAATGTTACTGTTGCTTTATGATAAGGCTCGGCCTGAACCATTTGATTCATTTCAAATCGTTGGCGACCCTGAATTATTACCGATGTACTTCCATCGGGCATTTCTAAAACTTTCAATATCTGAGCAACAGTTCCCAACCTGTACATGTCTTCTTCTTCAGGTTCATTAACCTGAGGATCAAGCTGAGCTACTGTTCCAATAACCTTATCCTTTTTATAAATATCATTCACTAATCGAATTGATTTCTCTCTCCCAACAGTTATTGGTAAAATTACGCCCGGAAATAAAACAGTATTTCGCAAAGGTAAAATTGGCAGTTCTTTTGGCAGTTCCGATTTTTTAAAATCAACATCATCCTCATCATCCGAAATTAAAGGTATAAAATCCCCTTCACTCTCCTCATCAGCAGCTAAGAATAAACTTTTAAATTTAGTTTCTTTTATTTTATTACTCATAAATGTTCTTCCTATTTATTATTATCCTAAGACATTCTGTCAGCTATCCACTTTCAAAATATCGGATATTAGTATTGGCAATCACTATGCCAAATTCATATTATATAACCAGATTAGTTGAAGTAAGTTTACTTCTAATTCTTGATTTGCTAAAACATTCTATATTTTGATGTTCGTTCAAATATCTCTTTTAAGATATCTTTTTCAATTTCATTTAACTGAATGCCTCTTCGCTCCATAACCTTTTCGGCAACCTCAAAAGCTTTATGAACACCATATACTGTAAAACCATGTGCTCCACCCCATGAAAAAGAAGGAACAAAATTTCTAGGGAATCCTTCTCCAAATATATTGGCATTTACTCCTATTACTGTTCCAGTATTAAACATGGTGTTGATTGCACACTTGGAATGATCACCCATGATTAATCCACAAAATTGTAATCCTGTTCTAATAAACCGCCCCGTTTCGTAATTCCACAATCGAACCTCTGCATAATTATTTTTAAGGTTTGAATTATTTGTATCTGCTCCCAGGTTACACCATTCACCAATTACTGAATTTCCAAGAAATCCATCATGCGCTTTATTTGAGTATCCTTGTATAACTGAATTATTAACTTCTCCACCTACTTTAGAATGAGGACCAATAGTGGTTGGTCCATATATCTTTGCAGACATTTTTAAAACAGAATGATCACACAATGCAAAAGGTCCACGCACAACACTATTTTCCATTATTTCAGTATCTTTTCCAATATATATCGGACCTGTTGTTGCGTTTAATGTTGCAAATTCGACCTTGGCACCTTCCTCAATAAAAATATTTTCTTTCCCTAAGACATTATTTGTTGCACTAAGCTCCGATGATTTTCTACCCTCTGTTAGTAAAATAAAATCAGCAGCTATGTTTTCACCATTTAGTCTAAAGATATCCCAGGACCAAACAATCTCAATAAAATCCTGATCATACTCTTGTTTTGAATACTTATCAATATTTGTATAGTTAAAACTAGCTGTTTTTGCTTTAGAAAGTTTAACCGCTAGTATTTTATCATCCTTAATAAGAGCTTCATCAATATTTAGTTTCTTTATGCTCTCAATTAAGTTTACATTAGGAATTACTGAACCATTAATTAGAATATTTTCTTCTTCCACATTTAAAGGATATTTGATCTTTAAATACTCCTGAGTTAAATAAGATGTCTTAACATCAAGATGTTTTTCCCACTTTTCCTTAATGGTTAAAATTCCAGATCGAATTTCACAAACAGGTTTTGTAAAAGTTAAGGGCAATAGATTTTCCCAGGATTTGTCGTCGAATAAGATATAATTCATTGTTCAGTCTTTTAATGGTATTGACAAATTTACATAAAAAAAGCTCCGATTAACGGAGCTTTTCAAATTTTATCTAGAGTATGAATTATTTTTTCTTCTCTGCATGTTTTTTATACTTGTTAAGATACTTATCAACACGTCCAGCAGTATCCACAAGCTTCATCTTACCTGTATAGAATGGATGCGAAGTATTCGAAATCTCAACTTTAATTAAAGGATACTCATTTCCATCTTCATACTTAATTGTTTCTTTTGTAGGTGCAGTAGATTTTGTTAAAAACATCTCACCATTTGACATATCCTTAAAAACTACTAATCGATAATTTTCCGGATGTATTCCCTTTTTCATCTTTAAACTCCTTTATATTTTGCTATACTTTTATTCTAATTATAACTTAATTGGCTTGCAAAATTAAATATTGTTATGATAAATCCAAAATTATATGGCTATTTTTTAATCAATTATTTAAGCGAAAACCATTTATCTAAATTATAATGAGCTTTTGCATCGATATGTGCAAATTCATTTGTTCGTTTATTATATGCATACTCAACAGCCCAATTTTTATGATTCTTGGCAATTTCTTCAACTGCGTAAACAAAATAATCAATCTCAGAATCAAGAGTTGTTGGGTGAATCGACCAACGAATCCATCCCGGCTTCTGAGATAAGTCCCCATGATTTATCTGTTGAGTTATTTCGTGTGAATAATCATAACTAACATCCAGCAAGAAGTGTCCGTAGGTTCCAGCACAAGCACAACCTCCTCGAACTTGAATTCCAAATCGATCACTCAATAATTTTACAACCAAATTATAATGTATATTCTCAATATAAAATGATAATGCCCCAATTCTATCCATAGCATTATCAGCTAAAATCCGAACACCAGAAATTGATCGTAGACCTTTAAAAGCACGAGGGATGAGTTCTTTTTCTCTATTTTCCATATTTTCAATTCCCATTTGTTCTTTTAATTCAATACATAATGCTGTTCGAATAGCTTGTAAAAATCCAGGTGTTCCTCCGTCTTCGCGCAGTTCGATATCATCAATATATTTATATTCTCCCCAACGATTTGTCCAATCAACAGTTCCTCCTCCTGGATTATCAGGAACTTCGCAATTATATAAACTTGAATCAAATATTAAAACACCTGCTGTTCCCGGTCCTCCTAAAAATTTATGTGGAGAAAAGAAAATAGCATCTAATTTTTCCATCGGATCTTCCGGGTGCATATTGATTTCTGCATAAGGTGCGGAAGCTGCAAAATCAACAAAACATAATCCACCATATTCATGCATTAATTTTGCTAACTGATGATATGGAGGTTTAACTCCAGTAACATTAGAAGCTGCAGAAAATGATCCAATTTTAAGTTTACGATCTTTATACTTTTCTAATAGTTCTCTTAATTTCTCAGGATCTACTCTTAATTGATCATTAGGCTCAATAATTTCAACATCACAAACAGTTTCGTACCATGAAGTGTGATTTGAATGATGTTCCATGTGTGTTATAAAAACTACTGGTCTGTCAAGCTCTCTTAAACACTCTTTATGTTTAAGCATTCCACAACCTTTGAGGCCAAGAATACGCTGCAGTTTGTTTATAACTGCAGTCATCCCAAATCCTGCTTGAATCAAAACATCATTTGGCCCTGCATTGACATGTTTCTTAATTAATTTCTGAGCATGATGGTAACTATGAGTCATTAAAGTCCCGGTCTCACTGGTTTCAGTGTGGGTATTTGCAACAAATGGTCCAAATTCTTCTAAAATCTTTTTTTCAATAGGCTTATACAATCTTCCACTCGCAATCCAATCGGCATACATAATTTTTTGTTCACCATAAGGTGAATTATATGTAGCATCGATACCTACAATATTCTTTCTAAACTGCTCAAAGTGTGACTCCAATGATTTCATGATACGAAATTTAAGTTTATTTACCGGGGCATAAAAATAGAATAAAGCTTTAATATTTTAAAGTAAAACTATCTATTATTTAACATGACCAGATGTTTAGATAATTATATAAACCATTCTAAATAGCAATAAAAAACCCTGACAAAGCCAGGGTTCTATTATTTAATATATATTGTTAATCTCTACTTGCAAATTTTGAAAGCAATCTTAGTATTTCAATATATAGCCAAACTAATGTTAATATTAATCCAAAAGCTGCATACCATTCCATGTATTTAGGTAATCCAGCTTGAGATCCTTTCGCAATAAAATCAAAATCTAAAACTAAATTAAGAGCAGCAATGGCAACTATAACCAAACTAATTCCAATACCCATTATCCCATTGCTATTGATTATTAAGCTTCCTGCTCCAAACATTGAAAATATAAAAGAAATAAAATACACCAGTGCCACAGCACCTGTTGCAGCTATAATACCAGCTCTAAACTTTTGTGTAACCTTAATTATTCCCGACCTATACCCAATAAGCATAATAAATAGTGTTGCAAATGTTAAGGCAACTGCTTGCATTACTAATCCTGGATAACGTGCTTCAAAAAATGCAGAAATTGCTCCTAGAAACAATCCTTCAAGAATAGCATAAATTGGGGCTGTTACAAAAGCCCAGTTTTTCTTAAATATTGTGATCAAAGAGAAGATGAAACCTCCAATCCCACCCACAAGCATCCATCTGGATACTAATGCTGCCCCAGCCTCAATACTCATTGCACTAAAAAACATCTTCCAAGTATACATAGCGCCTACAATAACAAGCATCAACATTGCTATAGACTTGTTAATTGTTCCATTTAAAGACATCACTTCTGTATAAGAAGTAGCATAAGCCTGTGGATTAAAAACCGACTTTGATAATGCCGGATTTGATGATCTTCCTATATTCATTTTATTTATTTTTAAGTTTAATTGATGATATCAATTTGTATTCCATTTCAATTTAAAAGAGAAAAACTGTCAAAATGCTAATTTATTATGAAAATTTGGCAAACTACCAAAGTTCTAAAATTCCTCTATCTAATAATACAAATACAGCTCCTAATGCAAAACTATAGAAAGCATACCATTTCATCGGTATATAATCTAATGGCTTAATCCCTAATTTAAAGTAGTTATATGCAATTAATATCATTTTTGAGATAAAGTAAACGATTATTGTTGCCAGAGCAACACCAACTACACCATAATCTTCAACCAAGTACAAGCTCAGGAATATATTTCCCAACAATTCAAATATTGATGTCCATAGTAATATTTTGCCTCTTTTTAGCCCAATAATTATGGTATGTGGAAATAAAAGTCTATTTACTATTGCGAGCAAATAAATCACAAACACATCAGCGCTACGTGTAAATTCTGGAGAAAACATTCCCTTATACAAAGGTTTAGCAAAAAGTAATAACAGAATCGATAAAGGATACATATAGTGCATTATCCTTAAAGACTTTTTCTTAATCTGTCCTAAAGTTTCTTTTATTTTATCCTTTTTATTAAACTCTACCAGCATAGCAGAACTTAATCCCGCAGCCAACATCACAACAAAAGGTAATTCTTTTTGTCCATACCTAAAAATAGCAAAACCATCGGCTCCATAATTAGTTGTTACAATTAAACCATCGATATATTGCGTTGAACTTCCAACTAAAACACTAAAAACAATAGGAACTGAACTTATAAGCACTTCCTTAATAAAAGGAAACGAATATTTTATCTCTGCATAATTATATAAAAGTGTTACTAACCAAATATTTTTAATAACAGACACTATTACTAAACCTCTTAACGAATAGGTAACATCATAACCTAATGACACAGGCGTAATTGTAGCAATTAACTGCAATAAAGATGTTATCCAACCATAACTAATAGTATTCCCATTTTTATCCTGAGCCATATAAATGTATTCAACCAGGTTAGCCGGACTGCTTAATAGAATATACCAAAGGGTTAAGTTTAAAAGTGGGACATTTCCTTTGTATCCAAATACCGAAAAATTACCCTTAACGGCAAGTCCAATAAGAAAGACAAGAATACTAAAAAAAACTAATACCACATAAATATTAAAAACTTCGGGAGATTTTTCACCAACTAAGCTCTCTTTTTCACCATAAGTCTTACTGCTCTTGAATAATGGCAAAAAAGCCTGAATAATACCATTAACCCAGAAAAAACTTGCAAAACTTGCAATAAATAAAGAAACCTCAAACAAACCAATTTCTTCTTTGGATAAACCAATTTTAGTAAATACCATTGAAACAATTAAGAATGTTAGAAATCTTAAAATATTAATGGCTTGTAATCCTGTTATATTACTTACGTATCTTTTATTTCTCAATCCCCTAATTTTTTGAAACTAAGCGCAAAAATACACTTAAACCGTTAAATTAAAAACTAATTAACTTTTTTTAGGATATATGAATCAACAATTTAAAAAAATCATAAAAATAATTTTTGTCAGTATTGCAAAATATAAAAATTCTTGTTTATATTTGCAGTCCGAAAAATGGTGGTTGTAGCTCAGTTGGTTAGAGCGCCGGATTGTGGTTCCGGAGGTCGTGGGTTCGAGACCCATCTCCCACCCTAAAAGCTTCGACAGATGTCGGAGCTTTTTTTATTGATAAAAATTACGTTGTCGCATGGCTTCAAAAACCAATATTGCTGTTGATGTGGCCACATTCAAAGAATCTATCTCTCCACTCATAGGAATAATGATATGTTTATCAGTATTGTTTAACCATTTTTCTGTTAAGCCATCTGCTTCGGTTCCCATAACAATAGCAGTAGGTCCTTGCAAATCTGTTTCGTGATAATTCTCTGTCGCCGTTAAAGCTGCAGCATGAGATTTAATTCCTTTTTCTTTCAACCAATTTATAGCTTCATCCGAAGTGCAAGAAACCACTTGATTGGTAAATACACAACCTACACTTGATCGAATTACATTAGGATTATAAATATCGGTTAATGGATCAGAGATAATAACTGCATCAACAGTAGCAGCATCGGCTGTTCGAAGAATTGCTCCCAAATTTCCTGGTTTTTCTACCGATTCTAAAACTATAATCAAAGGATTTTGCCTCAGCTCTATATCACTTAACTTTAAATATTGTGGTTCTGCAAGTGCTATAATTCCTTCTGTTGAACCACGGTAAGCTAACTTAAGGTATATCTCCTTGCTGATTTCAAAACAATTATTGTTTATATCCACCTGGTCCTCAATTTGATCAAATGATATAATATCCGGACAAATAAAAATTGATTTTAATTTCATTCCTGATTTTAAAGCCAAACCAATTTCTCGAAGTCCTTCAATAACTATTAAATTTTGCTTCCTTCGCTCTGATGATTTCTGCTGAAGCTTTAGAATATTCTTAATCTTTGGATTTTGAGTACTTGTAATTTTTTCGATCATATTTTCAAAATAATAACAAAAATACGACATAAAACTTTTTAAAGTTAAGGATGTATAAACTAATTACATATTTTAACTTTGCAGCACACATAAATAAAAGTTGTGAAAAAAATCGAACTTCTAGCTCCTGCTAAAAACATAGAATCTGGCATGGCTGCCATTAATTATGGCGCCGATGCTGTTTATATTGGCTCTCCAAAGTTTGGAGCACGAGTCGCTGCAGGAAATTCAATCGAAGATATTAAGAAACTAGCTAGCTATGCGCATCATTATAATGCACAAGCCTATGTTACTATTAATACTATTTTGCATGATCGGGAGTTAGACGAAGTTAAAAATACTATTCACCAATTATATCACGAAGGTATTGATGCAATTATTATTCAGGATATGGGAATCCTGGAAATGGATCTGCCACCAATTCCGTTATTTGCAAGTACACAAACCAATAATTATACATGGCAAAAAGTTAAGTTCTTGGAAGATGCAGGATTACAAAGAATCATTCTTGCAAGAGAACTTTCTTTAAATCAAATTAAAGTAATAAGAAGTAAAACAAATGTTGATCTAGAGTTTTTTGTACATGGTGCCTTATGTGTAAGTTTAAGTGGGCAATGCTATTTTAGTCATGCTATTCAAAAAGGAAGTGCTAACCGCGGAGCTTGTGCTCAACCTTGCAGGGCTTATTATTCGTTAAAAGATAAAGATGGAAAAATCCTGATCAAAAACAAGCACCTTCTTTCTTTAAAAGATTTTAATTTATCAAACCACATATCTGAACTTATGGATGCCGGGATAAGTTCATTTAAAATTGAAGGAAGATTAAAAGATCTTGATTATGTTAAAAACATAACCAGTTATTACCGTAAGGAAATTGATCGTGTTTTAGAAGGGAAAAACGAATTTCAAAAATCATCATCAGGAAAAATATATTATGATTTTACACCTGATCCCGAAAAAACATTTAACCGAGGATATACAAATTATTTTTTAAAGAAAAGAAATAAAGAAATAGCATCGCCCGATACTCCTAAGTCAAAAGGTAAATTGTTAGGTGTTGTAAAATCAGTTCATAAAAATTATTTTATTCTTGATTCAGAAAATGAGCTACACAATGGCGATGGAATCTGTTTTTTTAATAGTCAAGGCAATTTGATTGGAACAAAAATTAATCGGGTTGAAAATCAAAAGATAATCCCGGATAATAATCAGGACATTAAGCCCGGAGTGCAAATTTTTAGAAATTTCGATATCACTTTTAGTAAACAACTGGCATCGTCGAAAACTGAAAGAAAAATATCAACATCAATCTTTATCGAGGAATTAAAAGAAGGAATCTTGATAGCAGCTACAGACGAAAATTTAAATAAGGTTAGTTATATTCATAGTTTTGAAAAAGAAGCTGCTAAAAATCAAGAAAAAGCAATTGAAAATTTAAAAACTCAATTTCTAAAAGCTGGAGATTCTATTTTTAAAGTTGAAACCATTGAATTAAATATTAAGGATGCGTTTTTTCTCCCTATATCAGAAATAAATAGTTTACGACGTAAAATCCTTGATCTGCTATTAACAGAACGATTGTCAAATTATGAAAGAGAATCTTTTAAAATTGAAAAACACACAATTCCTTATCCCGAAGAAAATCTTGATTACAAAGGAAATATCTTAAACAAGAAGGCTGTTCAGTTTTATGAAAGACATGGAGTAAAATCAATTGAAAATGCTTTTGAAGTGCAAGATAATTTCTCAGAAAAAGAAATCATGATCACCAAACATTGCTTAAAATATGAGCTGGGAGCTTGCACTAAATATGAAAAAAATCCGAGAAAAATTAACGAACCTCTTTTCTTAGAAGATAACAACAGAAAATATAAACTTGAATTTGATTGCGACAACTGTTTTATGAAAGTAATTTATACCAAGTAATTTTATGCTATTCTTTAACCTTGAATATAAATCCCACACCATGTTTATTTTCAATCGTAATATCAGGATAGCTTTTAAAATATTTTCTTAAGCGAGTAATAAATACATCAAGACTTCGACCTGCAAAATAATCATTGTCGCCCCAAAGAATATTTAAGATCCTTTCACGCGTTAAAACTGCATTTTTATTTTCGATAAAAAATTTAAGCAGTTCTGCTTCACGATATGTAATCTTGTTTTCAGTTCCATCTATAATTAAAGTTAATTTTTCCCAATCAAAGAACATTTTACCCAACTGAAGAGAAGTTTTTTCCTCTGCTGATCCAACTACATATTTTCGTTTTAAGAAAACTTTAATTCGGAGAATCAACTCCTCCATGGTATAAGGTTTAACGATATAATCATCAGCACCAATAAGTAGTCCCTTAATTCTGTCTTCAGGTAATGTTTTAGCCGTAATAAATAATATAGGAACTTCTTTATTTACTGATCGCACTTTATGTGCTAAGTCAAAACCATCCATTTTGGGAAGCATAACATCAAACAAACAGATATCAAATGTCTCTTTAGAAAATAAGTTCAGTGCATCTAAACCATTTTCAACATGAACCACATCAAAACCTTTTCGTGTCAAATTATCACGAGTTATAAACCCCAGGGTTTCATCATCTTCCACATATAATATTTTAGGATTTTTATTCACAATCTTCATCTTTTAAAGGAATAACAACACAAAACTTTGTTCCTTGATTTAAAACACTATCGAATTTTAATTTCCACCGATGAGCTTTTATAATATCTTGTACATAACTTAAACCAAGCCCAAAACCTTTTACATCGTGCACATTACCAGTAGGAATCCTAAAAAACTTTTTAAAAATCTTTTTGTGATATTTTTGATCGATTCCTATTCCATTATCTTCAATTTCCAAATAAACATTTTTTTGATCAGAACGCGTTGAGATAATAATCTCAGGATTTGAATTGCAGTATTTAAAAGCATTATCAAACAAGTTAATCATTAAATTTGTCAGGTGGAAAGCATCAGTGCAAATAGTATATTTTTTTGCCTTAAGCTCCATCGAAATATTTCCTTGGTTGTTTCTTATTCTCCAGCTTGAATTATCAAGAAGATTGCATAAGAACTCATGCAAATTAATATTTTTCTTATTTAATCGCCCCGTATTCTCCATTTCGCTCATCCCCAGAACTTGCTCAATATGCTTTAATAATGAATTTGCCTGTCCTTTAATAATCTGGGCATATGTCTTGATTCTTTCTGGTTCATTAACAATTTCATCTTCATTCAGCACATCGGTTGAAAGAGCAATCGACGATAAAGGAGTTTTAAACTCATGGGTAAGGTTATTGACTACTTCTTTTTGCAAATCAGAGAAACGTTTCTGCTGTAAAATAAAAACCAGAGCATAACCCAAAAATAAAACCACAAATATTAATATTCCCGATAGAATATAGATACTGTTGATATTACCTAAGATATACTGTTTTCGCGAAGGGAAATAGATTCCAAAATAATAAACAAATTCTTCATGTTTAGCTAACTCAATAGTCGATGGAGTATTTGCCTTATTACTCATGTTAACATACTTACCAAACATCATCTTATCTGATTGGCAATCGTATATTGCATATTCAAAATCGAGTTTAATGTTTTGTTTTTCGAAAGTTCGTGTCAGATAATGTTCAAGGACATCGGCATCGATAAAATCATTAACGTTAACTACAAAATAATCTTGCGATAACTGCACTACAGGATTTTTACCAACATATCTAATCTCATTTAGTTCGTAGATTTGCTCCACAACATCCCATAAAGCAACTTGAATCTTTTGATTTAGCTTTCGTTCTTCGTTATTAAATGCAATCTGAAAAAAATATACTTGCAGAGCTATAATACCAATAATAGATATAACTCCTAAAAAGATAACCAACCTGATAGCAGATTTTCTCATAACAGCTAAAATAGAGAATTATATAATTCTGCGCTAATAATTAACAATTCTTAACAAATATAGGAATGTTATATTTTCGCACATAAATGTTAGATATAATAATTATCTTTAGCAAACTAACTTATATCTATGATTGATTTAGGACATATTACCCTTCGTAATTGGCAAGAAAAAGATATAAAATCACTTGCCCGAAATGCCAATAACAAAAAAATATGGGATAATTTACGCGATCAATTTCCTTATCCTTATACCGAATTAGCAGCAAAACAATGGATTGTAATTGCCAATCAGGACAGGCCTTTAAGCAATTTTGCTATTGAATACAAAGGTATTGCCGTTGGAGGTATCGGAATTATAAAACAAACCGATATTTTTAGAAAGAGTGCTGAGATTGGTTATTGGCTTGGCGAAAAGTACTGGAATAAAGGTATAGCATCTAAAGCAGTAAAAGCTATGATCAAATACTCATTCGAAAATTTCGATATCATACGCCTTTATGCACATGTATTTGAAAATAACATTGCTTCTATTAGAGTTTTAGAAAAATGTGGATTCCACGAGGAAGCAAGATTAAATAATGCGGTTATAAAAAATAACATTATCCAGGATTGCCTAATTTATGCATTAACAAAAGAAACAAACTAATGAAGAAAACACTTACTATTCTAATTATAAACTTCTGTTTTATTTTATCTGTTTTTTCGCAAAAGAATACTTTAATCATTGTTCATCCAACAGAATATAACTTAGAGCTTTTTACCAATTTAATAGAGAATAAGCTGATAGAAATTAACAATTTAAGTATTATTGGAGTATATCACTATAAAGAAAATTATGATTATTCCAAATCATACGCTTTTCTTAAAAAAAACAACTACTCATATATTAAACTACAAGAAATAAAAGAAGATATTGAGCCAAATTCACTGTATCAAAAAAACAAGCTCTCAACTATTTACAAAGAGTTATTCCAATCGAGTAATGGCGTATTCTTTTTTGGAGGACCAGATTTACCACCTGCTATTTACGGAGAACAAATGAGTTTACTCACTCGAATGACAGATCCGTATCGACATTATTTTGAGGCATCATTTCTATTTCACTTATTAGGAGGTTCACAAAACACCGAACACACACCTCTGCTTGAAGAAGATTCAAATTATACTGTGTATGCTATTTGTTTAGGAATGCAAACCATGAATATTGCTACAGGAGGCACCATGACTCAAGATATTCCGAGCGAAATCTATCATTTGTATTATGTAGAACAGGTGTTAAATGCCAATAATAATTTACAACACAGAAATTACAATAATAACCTAATCATTGATTCTACCTTATTTTCAGGGAATTTTCATCAAATAAATATTGTTGATAACAAAGCTTTAGTTAATGATTATTCTCAAAATTTAAATCCTTTAATATATAGCAATCATCATCAAGCAATAGAAAAGTTGGGAGAAAATCTTGAAATAATTGCTACATCGATGGATGGAAAAATTATTGAAGCTATTAAACATAAAAAATATCCAAATGTACTGGGTATTCAATTTCATCCGGAAGGAACTTACTTGCATAATTCTGAAATAAAATATCGTAAAACCCCAAATGATCAATTAATATCTGGGAAACAGATTCTGTTAAATCATAACAGTTATCAATTTCATGTTGAACTCTGGAAAACATTTACACAGAAGATGAATTCAAATGAACAATAATATCATACAGGAAAGTTTAGATTTATTTGGTACTAAATTTGTTGGAAAAACTATAGTTTAGAAATTTAAAATTCACCCTATAAATCAAAAAACATGAAAAAAAGGTTCTTGTTTAATTTAATCATTATTACATTTTTAACCGCAATCTTCACAAGTTGTGAAGAAGAAGATCCTCCTCAACCTAACTTTTATGCTAGTCAGTATTCTGCAAGCGACGATGAAATAGTCATTTCATTTAACGACCAATCTTCTGATGGACCCAATAGCTGGTTCTGGACTTTCGAAGGAGGAAATCCGGCAACATCAACAGACAGAAATCCTTTGGTTTCATATACAACACCAGGAAGATATAGTGTTACGCTTACTGCCAGAAATAGCGAAGGAGAAAAAACTGTCATTTTTGATGATTATATCAATATTGTTGCTCTTTATAATACAACCTGGACACCAATGTATTTTGAAGTTGGAGGCGAAAGCACAACGGTTCCTGTTGATGGTTATGCTTTATTTGCCGGAATAAATAGTACCACAATGCACTTTTATGCAGAAACTTCAGGTGAATCAGTTGGAGGAAACCAGGTTGGATTGCTTTTTACCTGGGAAGATAACCTTGTTTTTGATGATATTAATACCTGGGACCTATTTATTAATGAAGATTATGTCTTTATCAATGTTAAGAATGATGGCCCGGATGATTTTTATCCATTCATAGTAAATTATGGTGATTCTGAATATGAAATTACAGATAATATAACCATTGATAATGATGGTTTATGGAAAGAAACCGGATACTATGATGCCTGGGATTATATGGAAGTTAGAGCTTATTTTAAAAATGACCCGTTAACTTATGTTTATTGGATTGAAGGCACTCACTTTAATTTACTTTGGGTCGAAAATCAAGGCCTAGATTTATGGTACGATGGTTCAAAAAGCACTAAATCATCCATGACAAAATCTAAAAGCCTAAATAAGAATCACTTAAAAATAAAGCCAACAAGTGTGAAAAGATAAAAGTATAAAGCTGTCTCTGTAGGCAGCTTTATTTTTTTAACCTCAGATAAAATGTAGATCCTTCTTCGGGTTGCGACTCAAAATATATTTCTCCGTTATGCTTATGCATAATCTCTTTGGATAAACTTAAACCAATACCTGAGCCTTGCTTTTTAGTAGTAAAAAATGGAATAAAAATATCATCTTTTATTTCTGGGCTTATCCCCTCGCCATTATCTTTAAGCTTAACCAATATAGACTCTTTATCTTGAACAACACTAACTGATAATTCTTTTTTATCTCGTTTTTCAAAAGCTTCAAATGAATTTTTAATGAGATTTATAATCACTTGTTCTAACAGTTTTTTATCTATAAAAACCTCTATATCCTGATCAGCACTTTGTATCTTAAAATTAATATTTTTGGATTCAATTTCTTCTGAAAATAAATGTTTTACTCCCTCTAAAAATGGAATGAATTTTACATTCTGTCTTTTTAAGTCAGGCACCTTGGTAATTTGCCTGTATTGATTAATAAAATCTAATAAGCCTTTACTTCGATTTTCAATGGTTTCGTTGTTCTTATAAATATCTTTTAAATCATCCTGTTCTATTTCTCGAATTGTTTTTAACCGATCATTATTTTTTAATATTCTTCGGCTTGCCACGGATAATGTGGTTATTGGGGTTAAAGAGTTCATCATTTCGTGTGTAAGCACACGCATCAGTTTCCTCCAAGAATTAATTTCATTTTGCTCTAACTCAAGTTTTAAGTCCTGAAAGGTTACCACCTTATATATCTTATCCTCAATTTTTACTTCGGCAATTCGAAATAAAAAGTCATTGATTTTACCTTCAATTTTGGTTCTTATTAAGTCTTGGTTCCCAGGTTTTCCCAGAACAAGTTTTTTGGCCAATCCTTCTTGAATATTATTTAAATCCCAAACAGAATTTAAAAAGGGTATTCCTAATAATTTCTTTGCTGCCGAGTTGATGATCTGAATTTTACCATCTTCATCAAAAGATATTAACCCTTCGTTTATATTCTCAATAATATAATCAACATAATGTTTCTGGCTTACTTTTTCTATTCTCGATTTTTTAATCTCATCGAGGATCTGTTGAAAAGAATACTTTAAGTTTTTAAAATCCTTTTCTAGATTTTCAGGAAAATAAATTTCTGAGCTATCCTGCTCTTTCAATTCAATTAAAAACCTTGCCAAATCACGATTTATTGAATAAAAATAACGAATCAGCAATAAAACCTGAGATATAGATAAAAGAACAAAAAAAATGGCTGTTACTACCCTATTGGGCCTTGGTATAAAATATACAGCAAAAAATAAAGTCATAAAAATCAATACAACTCTAATTATTATTTGTAGAGAATATTTATTAAAACCCATACTTTTCTATTTTTAAATAAAGTGTAGATCTTGAAATTCCAAGCTCAGATGCAGCTTTCGTTAGGTTTCCTTTTTGATTCTTAATAGCATTTACAATGGCATCCCGTTCAATATCTTCCAGTTTTTTAGACTTAAAGGTTTCTTTCTTTAAAGTTATTCCAGCAGGAAATAAATCCTCAGGTTGAATCTTATTTGTATTACATAATAAAACAGCTCTTTCGATAGCATGTCTAAGTTCTCTCACATTTCCAGGCCAATGATGTTGTTCTATTTTTTTATTCGCTACAGAAGAAAAAACAAGCCCCGGCTTATTATATTTATCACTTAATTCTTTTAAAAATGATTCTGCCAATAATTTTACATCTTTTTCTCTTTCGCGTAAAGAAGGACTTTTTATAATAATCGTATTAATCCTGTAGAAAAGATCCTCTCTAAATTGCCCTTCTTGCACCATTTGTTCAAGATTCCTATTAGTAGCACACACCAATCTCACGTTGACTGGTATTAATTTATTACTGCCAACTCTTGAAATTATTTTGGTCTGTAAAACATTTAAAAGCTTTTGCTGTAAAGCCAAAGACAAATTCCCAATTTCATCTAAAAATAAAGTTCCATCATTTGCAGATTCAAACCTTCCAATACGGTCTTCCTTAGCATCAGTAAAAGCTCCTTTTACATGACCAAACAATTCGCTTTCAAATAAATTTTCGTTGATTGATCCTAAATCAACATGAACAAATGGCTCATTATTACGACTTGATTGCTTATGGATTTCATACGCAATTAAGGCTTTACCTGTACCATTCTCTCCTTGTATTAATACTGTTGCATCTGTTGGTGCGATTTTATATATCGTATCTTTTACTTTATTGATTGCCTCCGATTCTCCAAGTATAGGATGATAAAATTGTTCCAAACCATGTTGCATTGCTTTAAGTTGATCAACTTTATTTTTCGATTGACTTAGATTTACAAAATTATGTAATGAACTTATTAACTTATCACTATCCCATGGTTTGGTAATAAAATCATCAGCTCCTTCTTTCATTGCGCGCACTGCAATATCAATATCACCATAAGCTGTTATGAATAATATCACTACATTCGGATTTTGTTTCTTAATCTCTTTAAACCAATAAAATCCTTCATTGCCGGTATTTACACCTGCACTAAAATTCATGTCAAGTAAAATAACATCCACTGGTTCCTTTTGTAAAAATAATTGAAGTTGATTTGGATTTTTTAAGGTAGAAACTTTTTCAAATTCAGCCTTAAGCAATTGATTTAGCGACCAAAGAATTTCCTCATTATCATCAACAATAAGTATATGTCCTTTTTTTCTTTTCACATTATAAGTAGTTTTGTTAAACAAATGTATAAATAGTCCGAGAATCGATCAAATAATTGTCCGAATTTAGGACACGCAGAATGTGTTACATATTGTTTTATTATTGATTATATGATAGTTAAATCGAATGGCACACAACTTGGCTAAATAACAAAAAACATTTAGCTATGATTAAAAATTATTTAAAAGTCACATTCAGAAACTTATTTAAAAATAAGCTATTTTCTGCCATTAATATTCTTGGTCTCGCCACAGGTATGGCAGGTACACTGCTAGTATTCCTGTACATTCAGTATGAGTTGGGTTACGAAAAATTCTTTAAAAACTACGACAATATTTACGAGTTAGTCCGTCATTACAATATTGGTGGTGAGGAATCTTCTAATCCATCAACTCCCTTTGGTTTTGCCCCCTTAATTATGGAAAAGATTCCTTCGGTTCAAGCTGCTACAAAAGCCTTCTCAAGAGGTACTAACGTAAAGTATAACAATAAAGATTTTACAGAATATATTTGTTATACCGATTCATTATTTTTTAAAGTCTTTGATTTTGAATTTATTCAAGGAAATGCTTATAACGCTATAAAAAATCCCGATGAGGTTATTATAAAGCAAAGTATTGCAGAAAAATATTTTGGAAATGAGAATCCCATTGGAAAAACCCTATTGTTTGACGATATAAAAACATTCACTGTTGCAGGAGTTATAAAAGATACGCCAACAAATACGCACTTTGATGACAATATTTATGCCCCCATTTCAGAATTTAATAATGGTATCCCTGATAGTGACTGGCATAATAATTACTTCCTCACATACTTATTATTAAACGAAAATTCAGACTTAATAAACTTACAAAAACAACTTACCGAATTATACAAGGGACAAATGGAGGATGCCGATAGAGAAACCTCCATTCTATTAAACACCCTACAAGAAAAACACTTTTCCCATAGTCAAAGCAGCAAGTTAAATATTTACCTTTTTATGGCAGTGGGTATTTTTATCCTGATACTTGCCTGTATTAACTACATGAATTTAAATACAGCCAAATATATAAAACGAACTAAAGAAGTTGGAATTAGAAAAATTCTTGGCGCACAACGCTCTCAACTTATTCGACAGTTCTTTGGCGAAACTATATTATTGTCTGTTATCTCGGTATTCTTTGGAATTCTAATAGTCGAAACTATTTTACCTTATTTTAATCAAATTGCAGGAATTAGCACCGACATCAACTACCTATCATTACATTTTGTAATTATTCTAATTGTTATTATATTATTTTCAAGCATTATAGCGGGAAGCTACCCTGCCCTGTTTTTGTCTTCATTTAAAGCAGTACAAATCATGAAAGGACAATTGGGCTCTTTCAAACTAAGTTCAAACATTCGAAAATCCTTAGTAATATTCCAGTTCTCTATAACCACGATATTATTAATATCCATGGGCTTTATTTTTCTTCAATTTAATTACATGAAAAATAAGAATCATGGCTTTACAACTGAAAATATCCTCTACTTAAATCTTAACCAAAGTTTAGTGAAAAATTACGATGCTTTTAAAACATCTTTACTGAGTAATCCAAAAATTAAGGGCGTTACAAAAACCTCTTTTCTACCCATGAATATTTATGGTTTAGTCAATAATTTAAACTGGGAAGATCGCTTTAATCAGGAAAAAACAGCTTTTGCTTTTCAGTGTGTCGATTTTGACCTTTTAACTACAATAGATCATAAAATTGTTGAAGGAAGATTTTTTTCTGAGGATTTCATAAGCGATTCTAATGCTGTTGTTATTAATCAAAAGGCTCAAAAATTAATGGGATATGATAATCCTGTTGGTAAAAAGATTATGTTTGGCGATACGGAAGAAGATGGCGTTTTAAATATTATTGGTGTTGTTGAAGATTTTCACACTTTACCTGTTAATGAGGAAATTGAGCCTTTAATGTTAGTAATGTTTTTTGACGACCATTACAACTACATTATAATTAAAATAGATGGTATTAACAATAGCGAAACAGTAGATTACATTTCAACTGTTTGGCATAAATTTTCTCCAGGCTTTCCATTTGAATATCGTTATATCGATGATCGGATAAATAGCATGTATGGCGACACCCAAAATACAGCCAAAGCATTTACCTTGTTTGTTGTTATTGCATTATTAATTTCCTGTGCCGGACTCTTTGGATTATCATCATTTACTGTTGAACAAAAAACGAAAGAAATAGGTATCCGAAAAGCATTAGGAGCTACAACAAGCTTGGTCTTCATGCTTTTAAACAAAACTTTCACAAAATGGGTTCTAATCTCGGTTATTATTGGTAGTCCAATTGCCTATTTTTTAATGAACAAATGGTTAAATAATTTTGCTTACCATATTAAGCTTAACCCATTAGTATTGTTGGGTGCTGCACTTTTAATCTTATTTATAGCACAAATCACTGTTGCATTTCAAACCATTAAAACAGCTCGATCAAATCCAGTCAATAGCTTAAGATACGAATAAAAGGGAGTTAAACTCCCTTTTTTTTATTTACTACTTATACTAGTATTTATTTTTTTATATTTTTTGTTGTATATTTACAACATTTATATTATTTTTACAATATGGAAGGTCGTAAAATATACAATCGAATTGCTGTACTAAGAAAAGAGAAAGAACTTAGTAGAAAAGAATTAGCTGATGAAATAGGTGTTAATTTTCAAACGGTTGGTTATTTAGAAAGAGAAGAATATAATCCAAGTCTGGATTTAGCATTTAGAATAAGTGAAGTTTTTCAACTACCCATTGATTTAATCTTTTCAACAAAGCCTTTAAAACCTTTAAGTGAATTAATTATTGAGAAATATAAATCTGAAAATAAATAATCATGGAATTAAAAAAGTCTAAACAGATTAGAAGAATTGGTGTAACCCTTAATTTTTCATTTCTTTTCTTAAGCGCTCTTCTTTTTGAACTTATCCGGTTTGAGATGATTTCTGCTAATTATAAATCTATTTCTTTAGTCTTAATCCCAATTGTTTTTATTACACATTACAATCTTTTCGGAAAAACCGGATTATGGAAATTTACTCATAAAAAATATAAACTTTTAGACGAAAGAGAAATTCAACTTACAAATCATGCACTAAGATTCTCCTTTGCTCTGTTTGCAGTCTCAATATTAAGTTATCTTCTAATATTTAACTGGCTTGATCTAAAAATACATATGGTTGAAATAGCCTCGTTTCTTTACTTAGCACATATACTTCCTGCCTATTATATTTCATGGACAGAAGAATCCACAATTAATGAAGAATAAGATAAATAAATGTCATTCCGAGTCAAGCCCGGAATCTCTTTTTCAATATAAATTCCTGTCCCGATAGTTATCAGGATCGTTTCACTTCCTATCTGCCGAACAGGCAGGCGTCAGGAATGACAGATTATTCTATTTTGTTGATCTTTCCACAATTTTTAAAATTACCTGAACAGCTTTTTCCATCGACTCCAGAGGAATATATTCATACTTACCATGATAGTTATGCCCTCCTGTAAATATATTCGGACATGGTAATCCCATATAGGAAAGTCTTGCTCCATCTGTTCCTCCGCGAATTGGTTTAATATTAGGAGTGATTCCTAGCTCTATCATCGCTTGTTTAGCCTGTTCTACAATATGAAATACAGGCTCAATCTTTTCTCGCATATTATAATATTGATCCTCTAGCTTATACTTTGCTATTTCTTGTCCGTATTTCTTATTAATGAATTTAACCGCCTCTTTTATAAGTAATTTCTTATCTTCAAATTTCTCCCTATCGTGATCTCGTATGATATAATGTATCTCAGAGGTTTCAACTGTTCCAAAAAATTTAATAATATGAAAAAATCCTTCGTATCCCTCAGTGAATTCTGGGCGTTGCTCAATAGGTAACATATCATTTAACTCAGAAGCCACTAAAATTGAATTTATCATTTTACCTTTAGCATATCCCGGATGAATATTCCTGCCTTGAATTTGAATTGCTATACCTGCTGCATTAAAATTCTCATATTCTAACTCTCCTGTTGGACCTCCATCCAGAGTATACGCATAATCGGCTCCAAACTTTGTTACATCAAAATGATCTACTCCCTTCCCAATTTCCTCGTCGGGAGTAAAAGCTATTTTTATTTTACCATGCTTTATTTCAGGATGTCCAACTAAATATTCCATAGCCATCATAATTTCTGCAATTCCAGCTTTATCATCTGCTCCTAGAAGTGTATTTCCACTTGCTGTGATAATAGTTTGCCCCTTGTATTCTTTTATTTCGGGGAAATCCTTAGTTGAGATTTTTATTCCTGACTCTGAATTTAGAAGAATGTCATTCCCATCATAATTTTCAAAAACCTGTGGTCTCACATTCTTTCCGCTCATATCAGGAGCCGTATCCATATGAGCTAAGAATCCTATTACAGGAATCTCTTTTTCGGTATTTGATGGTAAAGTTGCAGTAACATAACCAAAATCATCAACCTCAACATCAGCCAATCCCAAATCATTCAATTCTTTCTCTAAGATGTGAGCTAAATCAAATTGTTTTTTTGTGCTAGGAAATGTTTTTGAGTTCTCATCCGACTGAGTATCCTTCTGAACGTATCTTAAAAATTTATTTAATAATTCTTGTTTCATCTCTCTTGTTTAAACCTTTTATCAATATTGTTTGTAAAGATAAAGGATTATCACATGAATTGATAATTACTTTTTTTGAAATACTTTATCTTTGAAAATCATAAAAACATTACAAGCATGCTAAGTAAAGATCTTCTTCAGTTTTTAAGTGATTTAAATGTAAACAATTACAAAGAGTGGTTTCATGAAAATAAACCTAGATATCAAAAGGTTAAAAAGGAATTTGAACAATTTATTGCTCATACTATCGCTGATATCGCACAGTTTGACAAATCAGTTCAGAACCTTGAACCTAAACATTGTATATTCAGGATTAATAGAGATATAAGATTTTCAAAAGATAAATCTCCTTATAAAACCAATTTTGGAGGATTCATAGTACCAGGAGGACGAAATGCAGGGTATGCAGGGTATTATGTTCATATTGAACCAAATAATTGTTTTTTAGCTGGAGGAATATACATGCCCCCGGCAGATAGATTAAAAGCAGTACGAACAGAGATATATGAAAACACCGAAGATTTTAAGAAAATTCTGAACAACAAAACTTTTAAAAAGCATTTTAAAGAAATTATCGATGAAGATAAATTGAAAACTGCACCAAAAGGATTCCCAAAAGATTTTGAAGACATTGATTTATTACGATATAAACATTATACTGTGGCAAAAAATATTGATGATAATCTGGTAACATCAAATAAGTTTTCGGATGAAATTCATGAGACTTTTAAAGTTCTACATCCTTTTAATCATTTTATTAATGAGGGCATAAATTATCATTTAAGTTTAAATAAATAATATGTATTTATATGGAAATACACTTTATACTTGTTGAACCTGCTGTACCTGAAAATGTAGGTGCAGCAGCTCGTGCCATAAAAACCATGGGTTTTACTTCTTTAAGATTAGTTAATACTGAAGTACACAGAGATGAAAAAGCGAGTTGGCTGGCTCACGCTTCAAACGAGATACTTGTAAATGCACAGGAATATAACACCTTAAAAGAAGCAACCAAGGATATCGATTGGATAATAGGCACTTCAGCAAAAAAGCGTAGAGTAAATGAAGATTATTATCCTTCCAATAAAATTAATGAATTAATACAAGCGAAATCAGGAACCATAAAAAATCTTGCCATTGTTTTTGGTCGCGAAGAAAGTGGCTTAACCAACACCGAACTTAAACTTTGCGATATAGTAACCAGTGTACCAATGAAAACCACTTATCCTTCACTGAATTTAGCACAATCAGTAATGATTTATGCATATACACTTTCTCAACTCGATTATACTGAAACAAATTCTGATCAGAAAACTAACCAGGATGAATTAAACATATTAAAAACAAAAACTGAAAATATCTTACAAAATATCGGCTTTAAAAAGGATACGGCGATTTACAATCGTATCATGGAACGCTTAATGATTCTTGGCGAAACTGATATCCATTTACTATTATCCATTGAATATAAAATAAATAAAGCATTAGGAGATTAATCAGTTATAAGTCTATTTATTTAGTTGGTATTTTAGTTATTAATAAAGCTTAGGATGTTAATCCTGAAATGACCTAAATAAGAAAATCCTGTTTTTAACTACTTCATTAGAATTCTTATTATACCTTCCTATGAATTAATTATTTAGATGTAATTTTTATTGCAATTTGAACTGAAATTGTTGATATTACGTTTTATATGTAAAACTCAAATTTATGACCCTACTAATTAAACTTACATTTCCCTTATCAGATCCAATACTCATATTTGCATTAGTTCTATTTATAATCCTTATATTTCCTACCCTTTTTAAAAAACTTCGATTACCTGAAATAATAGGATTAATATTAGCTGGAGTCGCTTTAGGACCAAATGGATTCAATCTTTTATCTCAAGACATAGGTTTATCAATATTTAGCCAAACGGGATTGTTATATTTAATGTTTTTGGCCGGATTAGAGATTAATGTTCGCGAATTTTACAAAAATAAAACCCCCAGCATAACATTTGGAATATTAACTTTTACTCTCCCTTTTGTTTTAAGTGGGTTACTTTTCTTTTATGTGTTCAAATTAAGTTTTATTGCATCCTTACTTATCTCAAGCATGGTAGCTTCTCATACTCTTGTTGCATATCCTATTGTAGGTAGGTTTGGCATCAACAGGAATCGTGTCATTAATGTAATTGTAGGAGGAACCATCATTGCTGATACTATTGCTTTACTAATTCTGGCTGTTGTTTCAGAATCTGCTAAAGGAGAGTTAAATCATATTTTTGTATTACGATTTCTTGCATATTTTATTTTCTTCCTGCTATTAGTCTTTTTAATAATTCCTCGCCTAAGTAAATGGTTTTTTAAGAATTACGATGGGGAGAGTGGTACCGAGTACATATTTGTAATTGCCATGGTATTTCTTGCATCTGTTATTGCAGAATTTGCGCACATTGAGCCCATTATAGGAGCCTTTTTTGCTGGTTTAGCTCTTAGCCGGCACATTCCTCACTCATCTCCATTAATGAACCGGATTGAATTTATTGGTAATACTATCTTTATTCCTTTCTTTCTGATTACTGTTGGAATGATTGCTGATTTAGGTGTACTAACACATAGTTTTCATCTATTACTAATTATCATCGCCCTAATTTCTGTTGCAATACTCAGTAAATATTTAGCAGCACTTTTTACCCAAAAAATATTTAAATATAATAAAACAGAAAGAAATTTAATGTTTGGCTTAAGCTCTGCCAGGGCTGCTTCTGCTATTGCAATTATACTTGTAGGCTTTAATTTAAACCTTGTTGATGAATCAATCATGAATGCAACCATCATTTTGATTTTAGTTTCTACACTTATAAGTTCATTTATAACTCAAGACTCAGCAAGGAAAATTGCTATTCAACAAGAAAATGAAAAACCTGACATAGAAGATTTGCCTGAAAGAATTTTAGTTCCTATCTCTAATCCTAACAACATTGAACAATTAATAAACTTTTCAATATTAATCAAAGACCCAAAATCTAAACTGCCTTTGTACCCTTTTACGGTTATTAACGATGATGATAAAGCATCGGAAAATATTTTAAATTATAACCGTATTTTAGAAAAGGCTAAAATACATGCCTCATCGACAGATAATATTGCTCAAATCATTTCAAGAATAGATACCAATATTGCAGATGGAATTGCACGAACCGTAAAAGAGTTCATGATTACTAAAGTTATCATGGGATGGCATGGTAAAATGAATAAAAAGGACTTATTCTTTGGAACCATTTTAGAAAATGTTTTACAGAAAACAGGTAAAATGATTTATGTTAGCCGCATTAACTCTCCATTAAATCTTATCGAGAAAATACATGTACTTATTCCACCTGCTGCTGAGCTGGAAATAGGTTTTGAGGAATGGGTTAATTCAGTTCTAAATATTGCAAGACAATCGTCAAGTAAAATAATATTTTGGGGTTATGACCATACACACACTAAGCTTAAAGAATATGTCTTAAGATCAAAATCTTCGAACGATATAGAACACCGATCGGCAAAATGCCCGTCCATGTTAAATATCATTGCTAAGAAGCTTAAAAAAGAAGACCTGCTGGTAATTATCAATGCTCGGAAAAATTCGCTCTCCTATAATCGTCATGTTAAACAAATACCTTATCATATTGATGATATGGTAGACAATAGCAATATTGTCATTATTTATCCCGAGCAGGAAACGATTTATACTGGTACTATTGAATTGCAGGTTTAATTAAAAAGAATAAGAAAGTCCAAACTCTATGCTCCTACCTGGCTGAGGTGCTTTATCCATGATCCATCCCGATGGTCCTTCTCCAAAAGCATTTGGAGCATAATATTCTTTATCAAGCACATTCAATACATTTAAATAAGCTGATAATGCACCCAAGAATTCATTTGCTCTAATAGATAAATCAAATACATAACGACTGTCGATAAAGCCTTCTTGAACTCCTGAATCTGTTAAACCATTTGCTTTATCATACCAACGAAATCGTGTTGATATAGAATATTTGTGCCTAAAAGTGTACGTTAACCCTGCCTTCAATTTATTGGGACTTACCTTGCTTATTGGATCACCATTATGCTCTTCTGCAAATAAATAAGAGTAATTAATATAAGCACTCAATCCATTTTTTTGATAATGAAGCTTTAAATCAACTCCCATTGTTTTTTGTCTGCCTGTATTAGCATTGGTTTCAATATTTGCCGAGGGACTCATGATGCTATCTACGAATGCATTTTGTTCAGTATAAGCAACAGGCCTGATAATATCCTTTAAACTATTATGAAAGAAAGATGCCTCAGAATAAATATTACTTCCTATTTTCTGACCTAAAATTCCAATGAATGATCTTAGATTTTCAGATTCCAGGTTAGGATTTGGAATATGAGCTAAGAAATCTCCAGCCACAAAATTTTCCCATTTATCATATTCTGAAGGTTGAATATATGCCTCTCCATACAATATCTTAACAGCTGTTTTTCCGGGATTCCATATATATCCAAATCGAGGACTAATAAGATTATATAAGTTACTTGGTTCATAATTAGATGATTTATCAACTCTTGCCCCTAGATTTACTTGCATATCTTCAGCAATTTGATATGTTAACTCACTGTAAATACCATATTTCCAAAACTCTCTTGCCCCAAAAGCAGGTGCACCCTCTAGTTCATCTAAACCAAATATTTTTCCATCAATATACCAGGCCGACATATCATCTACTAACACATCTGTATTAAATTTTTCATTCAAGTTTGATGTTTTGGGAAAGCTATTAACATATTCGATTGCAATACCTAATGAAAACCCAAACCTATCAGAAATATTCATATTAAGTTTCTCTTCCCATTTAACACTTGTGGTTTTCGCATATTTGTATTGTGATCCCCATACATATTTAAAGCTTGATTCATTTTTTACTTCATAATCTGAAAACTCGAATGTTGATGTAATATCAGCATTATCCAACTCATAGATATGTTCAAAGAAAGCTTTATTAATTACTTGATGCCAAACATACGAATCATCAAAAATAAACCACCCATCATCTTGATCTGGAGTTGTACCATAACCATTAGGCTCTTTTGCATCCATACGGTAATAACCAATCGCAAAATCATTAAAATTAATACCAGAATAAATATTATAGTTATCGGTTGGTTGAGAGAATTCGTTATTATAATTATCATAATCACCATAATTTGTAGGATTAATACCTTTACTATTGAATTTTCTTAGGCTAATCATTAAAGAAACATCTTTATTAAATTGTTCTCCAAATAGTACTGACTCATCAAACAAGCCATCAGTTCCTACAGAAAAATCAATATCAACACCATCTATCTCATTTGCTTTTTTTGTTATTAGGTTAATAACTCCGGAATATGCGTCTGCTCCATACATAGCTGATGATGGTCCATAAATAACTTCTATCCGGCTTACATTAAATAGAGGGATATTATTCCCATATACAAATCGTTCGCCAGTTGTTATATTTAATTTTTTCCCATCTCGTAAAACCATGATTTTATTATTCCCTAATATTCCTCTATTTATCACCAAGGTGCGCACTTCTCCTTCAACATTTTCACTAATGTCAAATCCCGGTAGGTCTCTAAAAATATCCTTAAGATCTTTATACCCCCTCTCTTTTATCATCTCTTCTGTAATAACCGTAATGTCTGCAGGTGCAAAATTAATTTCCTGGGTTTTCTTTGAAGCTGTAATTACTTCAATATTCAAAAGCTCTTCAAGCGACATACTCATCAAGGAATCTAGCTCTTGTGAATATCCACGCTGAAAAATTAATAAATTAGTCAAGAAGAAAAAGACGAGTATGTTTTTTACTTTATTCAAAAGAAGATGTATTAATTAAAGAATAATTGATGTTTAGACTTTTCTCAATTTACTCATAAGTTAATCATTGAAATGCTAATAACAAAATTTTTTTAGTCAATCTCTATTGTAATTATTTCAAACAAAAACATATTGATCTGAACTACAAAAAAAATAAGCTTCTTTTTTAAAAAAGTGAAATTTATCCTATCTCTTTACCCTTAAAAGCATTAACAAATAAGACATCTCCCATTTCAGTAAAACCTTCAAATAAGCTTTCTCCTTCATGTTTTATTTGCTCACTTCGAAAACCTATCATTGTTAATCCGGCTTTTACTGATTTTTCATTAATAAGTGTTTTTAAATTCATTGATTCATCAATATCAATGAACTCAACATTCTTTAAAGATATGGGTAAACGACCTGTTTTTACCAAATCCAATAAGTGGTCTGTAGCCTCATCGTGTTGTCCTGGACGACGAACATTAAAAATTTTAATTTTACCCCCTTTCCAATCAGGATGCCCTAGAATAATATAGCTTAGTAGTACCATTAAGTTTAGGTTCTCCTCATCAACCCGACGAACCCAGATATGTATTCCTTCGTGGTAATTTACACTCCGGTTTGATCCTCCTAATATACACACATCATAATTACCTGAACGTACTAAGGGATAATTTTCAACAATCTGCTCCAGATTGACAGGATCTTTTTTATCATATTCAAACAAGGCCATATTGTTATCAAGTCCTGAAACTCCCGGCAGTTGGATTATTTGAGCAATAGCAGAGGTATACGATGGAGACACAATGGTGTCGACATATACATTACTTTTTCTTGATTCCGTTTTTTCAATAAGCAATTCAAGAACATCTTTTGCCTGATCATGAGCTGTTCGGGAATAATATCCTTGTATATATTGAATATAAGTTCCAAAACCATACTTCTCTGAAATCCATGTCAACAACCGAAAAGCATTATCGCGGTCAGAACTTACTTCTGTAACACAAACTGCCGACGGATGCCAACTTACCTTCTTCTTCATGGATTGATTTTTTTGAAGATAAACCTGTAAGTTTCTGTTTATTTGAAACAAAGCACTTCTAAAAATAGATTCTAATCCTTGACGCTCAGAATGATAATAACTGATGTAAATATACAGAACAACCATTACCACTATTGCCAGAATAGCATAAACCGAATCCATTCTAAACATCAGATAAATAGAAAACACAAAGCCAATTAGCGATAAAATCCAATGAGAACGGAATGTTGGACGATATGATGGAGATGATCCAAAATGATTTAAAAATGATATTAAACACAACGAACCATAGGTTAACATAAAGAACATAGAAATAATTCGCGCTACAGCATTTACATCCCCTAAAGCAACAAATACAAAAGCTATAATCACAGTTATTACGGAAGCGTTAAAAGGCTCATTGGTTTCACCTTTTCCTTTAGCCATTGTGCGATTAAACTTTTTAAAAGGGAAAGTACGATCATTACCCAAAGCTTGTAAGGTTCTAGGAGCAACCATTACTGATCCTAAAGCAGACGATATAGTTGAAGCAGCTAAACCTATGGGTATAAAAATCCATCCCCACAATGCAATATCGCCCATAATTAACTGATTGCTTATAAGATCTTCGAAAGATGCTGATTTTCCCAGTTTAAATATGATAAAAACATAAATGATTAAGCCCGAAAATGTTGCTGCTACTGTTCCAATGGGAATTGATTTTCCTGGATTTTTTAAATCACCAGAAAGACCAACACCAGCAGTCATCCCTGTAAAAGCTGGAAAAATAATTGCAAATACTACAAAAAATTGATCCATATTTCTCATCGATCCACTAAAAATACTCGATGTTGTATTTTCTGAAAATCCTGTGTCGCCTAAAAAGAAAAGTGCTATTGAAAAAAATAATATAGCCACCACAAAATAAAGAGCTTTTACTCCCATATTTGCTCCTTTACGAAGGATAAGAATAGATAATAATGTCATAGCTGGCAGGCTAATTACCTGACGTGGTAGAAGAATATCATATTTTGTTTGAAACCAATTAAAAACAGGTTCAAATGCTTCTGTAAAAGCAATAACATAAAAAGCAACACTAATTGCTTGCGATAAATACAAAGCAATACCAATGGTTCCACCAATGTTTAACCCGAAAGAACGCGAAATAATAAAATACTCACCTCCCCCTTCTACCCTTTGGTTTGTTGCAATCTCAGATATAGCAAATGAGGTTGGTATGGTTACAAGATGTCCTATTAATAAAATTAATAATACGCCTCCAATACCTAAGGTCCCAACTGCATATCCAAATCTTAAAAATAAGATCGCACCTAAAATTGTTGAAATAGCTGTAAAAAATACTGGGGCTGTACCAAATCCTTTTGCTTTATCTTGAGTCATAGTTAATCAAATTTTATTCAATAAATTTAATCATATTATCTATTCAAATTTGATTGCGGGCAAAATATTAAACAAAAAAAAGCTGCCTTAAATAAAGCAGCTCTACTATTATCATAAAAATGATTATCCTAAATATTTTTTTAATAATTTATTTTTAGAAGAATGTCTTAATCGACGAATAGCTTTTTCTTTAATCTGACGAACTCTTTCTCGAGTTAATCCTAGTTCATATCCAATTTCTTCTAATGATAAATCTTTACCTCCAATACCATAATAGTATTTAAGCACCATTCTTTCCTTTTCAGGAAGAATGCTCAAAGTTCTTTCAACTTCTTTAGCAAGTGACTCTTCCAACAAGCTATTATCAGCATTAGGAGAATCAGAATTTTCCATAACATCCAATAAGCTTCCTTCTTCGCCATCGGCAAATGGAGCATCAACAGAAAGAGGTTTACCTGATAACTGTAATGTATCTTCTACTTTATCTTTTGGTAATTCAACAAATTCTGCCAATTCCTCAGCAGTTGGAGTACGATCAAACTTTTGCTCTAAAGTTGAGTAAGCTTTATGAATTTTATTTAACGAGCCAACTTTATTTAATGGCAAACGTACAACACGCGACTGTTCAGCTATAGCTTGTAATATTGACTGACGAATCCACCATACTGCATATGAAATGAATTTAAACCCTTTTGTCTCGTCAAAACGCTCAGCTGCTTTAATAAGCCCTAAATTTCCCTCGTTAATCAAATCCGGAAGGCTCAAGCCTTGGAATTGGTATTGTTTAGCTACAGAAATAACAAAACGCAAATTAGCTTTAGTTAATCTTTCTAAAGCCGCTCTATCGCCTTTTTTTATTCTTTGTGCTAACTCCACCTCTTCTTCAGCAGATACCATCTCCTCTTTTCCAACATCTTGAAGATATTTCTCAAGAGAAGAACTATCACGGTTAGTAATAGATTTTGTAATTTTTAACTGTCTCATTTCAGCCTCTCCTTTTCGAACTAAATTTATATCGATACAATTAGGGATGTTTTGCAATAAAACACCTTCGAACTCTTAATATCTCTGGTTATGAATGATTGCCTAACCCCTAGAACAAACAACTATACGAAAAATTATGCAAAGAAACAATTTTTTTCAAAGAATCAAAAATATATCACATAATTTCCTTGCATATTTCTTAACGTAAATAAGATTAAAATGTTTTAAAAATGTTGATATATTTTACTTTTGGATGATTTTATTAAATATTTTATAAAACATATTCACTCCAGTTTCAATAATATCATCCGGGAAATCATAATCGGGATTATGAAGTTGAGGGTGTTCAGTCCCACTTCCAATGCCAAATAATACTCCTTTGTATTTTTGTGTAAAATGTGCAAAATCTTCTGACCAACGAAATGGATGTGCCAGTTCCTCGGTATCTATTTTATTTTCATTGGCTAAATCATTTATTACATCCACCAGGTCATTATTATTCACTGTGGCAGGAAACTCCTCAGTATATGAAAGTTCATATTTTAATCGATGTCGAAAGGTGTTTTCTTTTATTATAGTCTCTGCTCGCTCAGTTAATATCTCCATATCAGCATTAGAATAGGAACGTATAGTAGCCATTATTTCAGCCTCTCCGGGGGATGTTCCAAATGCAACCTCTCCTAATCGCGCATAAATCACAGTGACCAATGTAAAATCGGAAAACCGGTCTTCGGTTGGCAAAAGAGTTAATTCTTTTACAATATTTGACATTGCAATTGCCGGACTAATCCCATTCTCGGGTTCAGCTGCATGTGATGTTTTTCCTGATAATTTTATAATTATTCCTTTTGAAGCAGCAGAAAATGTATTCTTTCTAAGTATTACTCTTCCTTTTGGAAAGCCTGGTAAGTTATGCAAAGCAAAAACATAATCTATCTTTAGTTTTTTAAAATTTTTATCGTTTACGACCAGATGCGCCCCTTCTCCATTTTCTTCCGCAGGCTGAAACAATAAAATAGCTTGTCCTTTCTGTGGCGGATTCTTAGAAAATGCATCTGCTAAGCCTGCTACTATTGCCATATGTCCATCATGACCGCATTTATGAGACACCCCATTTACAACAGACTTATGTTTAAATGAATTTATCTCACGAATTGGCAAAGCATCCATATCGGCACGAAAAAGTACTGAAGGCCCTTCTTCTTGCCCTTTAAAAACAATAGCAATTCCATTTCCTCCAATATTCTGTATTATCTCATCTGGTTTTAAATCTTTAAGATAATTTAAAATTCGTTGAGCTGTTGCTTCCTCTTTACCCGATAATTCAGGATGTGTATGAAGTTCTTGCCTAAATTCTACGAGTTTATTCAAATTGATTAAATCGATATCGTTCCCCATGCTATTTTTTACTTTAATACTTTTACAAAGTTATTACAATATTCCTGATAAAAAGTTATAACTTGCGCCCGTTTTTAAAAGATATTAAGAATGAAGAATAACAACTTAATAGCATACCTTTCAGTTACTCTGGCTATGTTTTTCTGGAGCTATACGTTTATTTGGTATAAAGTTGTTTACGATTTCTACAATCCGGTTACTGTTGTTTTTTTCAGGTTAATTATCTCATCAATATTTTTGTTTGCGTTGATGTATCCATTAAAACGCTTACAAAAGATTCGAAAAGGAGACTTGAAATATTTTATTCTGGTTGCTATTTTTAATCCATTCCTGTATTTTTTAGGAGAAAGTTATGGAATTAAATACGTATCATCTACTTTGGCAGCTGTAATTATTGCAACTATTCCTTTGTTTACATCATTTACATCCTCGTATTTCTTAAATGAAAAAATAACCAAAATGAATATTCTTGGTATTTTTGTTTCGATTTTGGGAGTTGGAATGGTTATTTTTAATAAAACAGAATCTGCTAACATATCTCTGTTTGGAATTGGAATGTTATCGTTTGCTGTAGCCGCTGCAATTGGATATACCATGGTTCTTAAAAAATTAACAAATAAATACAACTCAATTACTGTAGTTACCTATCATAATTTTATTGGTATTTTCTTATTCGCTCCTTTATTTTTCATTTTGGATTTTAAAGATTTTCAAATAAGTGGTTTCTCATCAGAAGCTTGGATACCATTATTAGAATTAGCTATATTTGGTTCTTCATTTGCGTTTATTTTCTTTACTTTTTCTGTTCAGAAAATTGGCGTTGGGAAAGCTAATGCTTTTACAAATCTTATTCCTGTAATTACTGCTATCATTGCATATTTTGTATTAAAAGAAACCTTAAATATTAATAAAATCACAGGTATCATTCTTGTTATTGGAGGTTTATTTTTATCACAAATAAAAACTTCCACATTAAGACAAAAAATTCGATCCTATATTCGTCCAAGCGAATAATGAGTATTTTAGATAAAATATCAATCTCTGAACTTCGTAATCGGGCGTTAGATTTAAAGCCGGATACCAAATTATTCTTTGCTAAACTTCGAAAGAAAAAGCCTAAAAATCTGGATAAGATAGTTCACGAATTACACGAAGAAGTTTTTCAAGAAATTGATTGCCTTAATTGTGCTAACTGTTGTAAATCAATAAGTCCTACATTATACGATAAAGATGTTGAACGATTAGCTAAGCATTTTAAAATGAAACCATCTCAATTTGTCGAACAGTATCTGTATGTTGATGATGAAGGAGATTATGTATTTCAGCAAACCCCTTGTCCTTTTTTATTACCAGATAATTATTGTATGGCATATGAAAGCAGACCAAAAGCTTGCCGCGAATATCCACATACTGACAGAAAAAGATTTTATCAGATTTTAAATCTCACATTGAAAAATACTGAAGTGTGTCCAGCTGTTTACGATGTAGTTGAAAAATTAAAAGAACGAAAAGATGAACTTTAGTTTGTAAAAACATTTAACCCTTCTTTCACAACTTTTATATTAAGAATCTCCCCCATTTCTCCCGGTTCACCATCAAAATGAACAACATCAGATGATTTTCTTTTCACAACAATACTTTCACACTGATATGTTTCAATATATGCACTTTTATCAATGTTTTTCAAGAATAATCTGGCACCAACTCCAGGGGCAGTAATTAGAGGAAATTGTCTAAGAATAGCTATCTCTAACTTACCATCCTGGATATTTGCTTTAGGAGCAATATGCGCATTATTCCCATATTGCGATGCATTTGCAAAAGTTATTAGAAAAGCATCACGCATAATGGTAGTGCCATTCATAGTAATTTCGTAACGCTTTGGTTGATATTTTCTAAACTCAGAAACAGTTGCCTTAATATAATTTGAAAATCCACGCCCCTCCATTTTTGCGAATAGATGTCCTACATGAGCATCAAAACCTACTCCTGTTGTGCAAAAAAACTTTTGATCGTTTATTTTACCGTAATCAATTTTCTTATAACTACCTTCTTTTATTAAGTCTATTGCTTTTTGTGGTTTTAATGGAACTTTCAAATGACGAGCCAATCCATTTCCTGATCCTAGTGGAATTATACCTAAAATAGCATCTGTATCGACAATTCCTGATGCCACTTCATTTACTGTGCCATCTCCCCCAACAGCTACAAACCTTCGATATCCTTTGTTGTAAAGTTTTTTCACAAGCTGAGTGGCCTCACCTGCAAATTGCGTGTATACAATCTCAAAATCATCCTTATTTGAAAATGACTTTTCAATAAGTTGTTGAATATTCTTTTTCTTAACTTTCCCCGAAATTGGGTTAATTATAAAAATAATCTTTTCCGACATCACTAAATCCGTATACATAGTTCCTGTGCAAATTTACTACACTAAGTATCTATAAAAAACATTTTTATCAACAAATATGATTATTGATCAAAAATATTCATACTAATATCGTATATACATCGTTTTTTAGTATTGACGAAGATTTATGTGAATATTTGTATTTTTGCCGGATGAAGAAATTCTTAATAACTTCTTTTATTGTTTTTATCTATGCCCAGATGATGGCTCAAATTGGAGGAACTCATACTTATGACTTCCTAAATTTAATTCATTCCGGCAGAGTTTCTTCATTGGGTGGTGATGTTATTGCAATCAACGATAACGATATCAATTTAACTTATCATAATCCTGCTTTGCTGACAACAGAAATGCATCAGGATTTAGTAATAAATTATGTAAATTACTTTACTGACATTAATTACGGCTATGCTGCATATGCAAGTAATATTAAAGATTATGGAATTTTCTCAGGAGGTATAAACTATATAAACTATGGTAAATTTATTGCTGCTGATGAAAAAGGAATAATAACAGGTGAATTTAAAGCTGCTGAATATGCCATTAATTTAATTTATTCGAGAGCTATTGATAGCATTTTTAGAGTAGGAGTTAATGTAAAACCAGTTATATCGACATTAGAAAAATATACTTCATTTGGTGTTGTTGCTGATTTTGGAGTAGTTTATCAAAAACCTCAAGGCTTATTTACGGCTGCATTAGTTGTGAAAAATTTAGGAACTCAGCTAAAAGGATATACCAACGAGCGAGAATCTATGCCTTTTAATATTCAGCTCGGAATATCGCAAAAATTAAAACATGCTCCTTTGCTTTTCTCTGTTACATTTGATCATTTAGAAAAATGGGATTTAACATACGATAAACCCGAAGACGAAGAGCAAATTCTGGATCCTGCTTTTAATGATGAAAACTCTGAATCGACGATTGACAAACTAGCTGATCAGTTTATGAGGCATGTTATTATTGGTGTTGAGTTTAATCCAATAAAAAACTTTTATGTTAGAGCTGGGTATAATTATCGTCGTAGACAAGAAATGCTTATAGAATCTAAAACATCAACCATTGGTTTTTCATTTGGGTTTGGTGTTAAAATCAACCGCTTTAACTTAAGCTATGGACGTGCAGCCTACCACCTTGCCGGAGCTTCTGATCATTTTTCAATAAGCACTAATTTAGGGAGCTTCAGAAAAAAACTATAAAATTTATTGCGTTGGTTAATAAAAGAATTTGCCAAAAGATAAATTTGGATTTACCTTTGACATCCAAATTTAATTTTTCATGATAGATACCGACAAAAAAATTATAATAGCTATTGACGGATATTCCTCATCGGGGAAAAGTACCATAGCTAAAGATATTGCAAAAGTTCTAGACTATAAATACATTGATAGTGGTGCCATGTATCGCGCAGTAACATTATTTGCTATGCAAAATCAAATTATTGATAATGAGCACACCGTGAACGAAGATAAACTTCAAAGCCTTATCGATCATATTCATATCAATTTTAAATATAATTCTGAAAAGCAAAGACAGGAAACATTTCTAAATGACAAGAATGTAGAAGACGAAATCAGAGAAATGGATGTTTCTAATAATGTTAGCTTTATTAGCAAAATTGGATTTGTTCGTCGAAAAATGGTCAGTTTTCAACAAGATATGGGGAAAGAAAAAGGTATTGTGATGGATGGCCGCGATATTGGAACGGTCGTTTTTCCTGATGCCGAATTAAAAATTTTCATGAATGCAAAAGCTGAAGTTCGTGCAGAAAGAAGGTATCTTGAGTTAAAAGAAAAAGGTCTTGAAGTTAGTTATGAAGAAATTCTTGATAATGTAAAAAAACGAGATCATATCGATGAAACAAGAGATGAGAGTCCTTTAAAAAAAGCATCGGATGCTGTTGAATTAGATAATAGTAATATGAATCACAAAGAACAATTAGACTGGATCGTTGGTTTAGTAAAAGAAAGAATAAATTAAGTCATGAAAGTTGAGATTGATAGTAATTCTGGTTTTTGTTTTGGAGTGGTAAATGCCATACAACTTGCTGAGATGGAACTTGGCAGAAACGAGAAACTTTACTGCCTTGGCGATATTGTCCATAATAGTGCCGAAGTAGAACGACTAAAAGAAAAAGGCTTAGTTACTATTAATCACGAACAATTTAAAACGCTAACAAATTGTAAGGTGCTGTTACGTGCTCATGGCGAACCTCCCGAAACTTATGAAACAGCAATCAAAAATAATATTCAACTGATTGATGCTTCATGTCCTGTTGTGTTGAAACTTCAAAACAATATAAAGCTTGGTTTTGATGCCATATTAAAAAAAGGAGGACAAGTCGTTATTTATGGAAAAGAAGGGCATGCCGAAGTAAATGGTTTGGTAGGACAAACAAATGGGAAAGCAATTGTGATTGGAGGACCAGAAGATCTTGATAAAATTGATTTTTCTAAACCGGTAAACCTGTTCTCACAAACAACAAAAAGTATTGAAGGATTTTACGAAGTTCAGAATGAAATAAAACAACGAATGATCCAAACTCAAAAAAAAGAAGATATTGAGTTTATTACCAATGATACTATTTGCAGACAAGTTTCGCACCGACAACCTCAATTACGTGAGTTTGTAAAAAAACATGATGTCATTATTTTTGTGAGTGGACAGAAAAGCTCCAATGGAAAAATGCTTTTTCAGGTATGTAAAGAAGAAAATCCTAAAACATATTTTGTTTCTGAACCTGATGAATTGAAAACTGAGTGGTTTATTCATTCAAAATCAGTTGGTGTTTGCGGAGCAACTTCTTCACCTCGTTGGTTGATGGAAAAAATAGCCGAAAACATTGAAAAGCTTTCAAATTAATTTAGATTTGTTTTTGGTAAACAATGAACCTAATGAACAATCAATCTCGTTTTGTAAATGTTATTTTGCCGTTGCCCCTTAAGCAATTGTTTACCTACAGCATTCCTGATGTTCTGCAAAATGAAATAGAAATTGGGAAACGTGTTATTGTTCAGTTTGGATCCCGAAAAATTTATACCGCAATTGTTTATTCCGTTCATAATGAAGCACCAAAAGAATACGAAACAAAAGATATTATTTCTGTTTTAGATGAGAATCCAATAGTAAATCAATTGCAACTAAATCTTTGGCAATGGATTGCGGATTATTACATGTGCTCTATTGGAGAAGTTTATAAAGCGGCTCTTCCTTCGGGATTAAAACTTGAAAGTGAAACTAAAGTTATTTATAGTCCTGTTGATATAGATCAAAAGAAATTTAACTCGACAGAAACTTTAGTGCTCGATTTTCTAGCTAATAAAAATATTGCAAGTATTACTGAAATCTCTAATGCATTAAATCGAAAAGATGCTCTTCCTGTCATTAAATCTTTATTAGAAAAAAAGGCTGTTATTCTGGAAGAAAAGTTAAGAGAAAACTATAAGCCTAAGACAGAAAGTTATATAAAACTGCATGATCAGATTAAATCGGAATCACAACTAAATGAAATCTTCGATTCATTAAAACGCGCACCAAAACAAGTTCATGCTTTAATGAGCTACCTAAAACTTTCTGGCAAGTTCATTAACCCAAAAATAAAAGAAATTAGTAAAAAAAATCTTTTAGAAGATTCAAAAACAAGTTCAGCTATTGTAAAATCATTAATTGATAAAAATATTCTTGAAGAATATGATAAAACAATTAGCCGCTTAAATGAATCTGACCTTGAAAAAACGGAATTAAAAGAACTTTCCGAAGCTCAAGACAAGGCATATCATCAAATTCAAGATCAATTCTCTGAAAAAGATGTTGTTTTATTACAAGGTGTAACTTCTAGTGGGAAAACTGAGATTTATATTCATCTTATAAAAGAGCAAATAGCAAAAGGCAAGCAAGTTTTATATTTATTACCGGAAATTGCTTTAACTACTCAAATTATCAACCGCTTAAAATCTGTTTTCGGTAATAAGGTTGGAATATATCATTCAAAGTTTAGTGATTCTGAACGCGTTGAAGTTTATCAAAACATTCTTAATTCTGATTCAAAAACAAAATACGACCTCGTATTAGGTGTTAGATCATCTCTGTTTTTACCATTTTCGAATTTAGGATTAATTATAGTAGATGAAGAACATGAGAATACATATAAACAATACGATCCTGCGCCAAGATATAATGCACGCGACTGTTCTGTAGTATTAGCTCAAACGCATCAAGCAAAAGTTCTTTTAGGAACAGCAACTCCATCCATCGAAAGTTATTTTAATGCTAAGGCCGGAAAGTATGGCTTAGTTTATTTAACACAACGCTATCAAAATATTTTATTGCCGAAAATTGAACTGGTTGATACCTTACGTGCAAGAAAACGAAAAGAAATGAAGTCTCATTTTAGCCCAACATTACTAGATAATATTAAAGAATCTTTGGCTATGAATGAGCAGGTAATCTTGTTTCAGAATCGACGTGGTTTTGCGCCCTATCTCGAATGCGATATGTGTGGTTGGATTCCGCATTGTACCAATTGCGATGTTAGTTTAACTTATCATCGACATAATAATGAATTGGTATGCCATTACTGTGGCTATACCACCCGATCTCCAAAAGTGTGTAAAGCATGTGGCAATACAGCAATTCAAACAAGAGGGTTTGGAACTGAAAAAATTGAGGATGACATCAAAATCTTCTTCCCCGATGCAAAAGTTGCTCGAATGGATGTAGATTCAACCAGATCAAAGAATGCTTATCAAAATATTATTTCCGGATTTGAAAGTGGAGAGATTGATATTTTAATTGGTACTCAAATGGTTTCTAAAGGATTAGATTTTGACAATGTGAGCTTAGTTGGTGTTCTTAATGCTGATAACATGCTAAACTATCCTGATTTTAGAGCTTTTGAACGCAGCTATCAGTTAATGGCACAGGTTAGCGGTCGTGCTGGTAGAAAAAATAAACAAGGGAAAGTAATTATTCAAACCAGCAAACCCGAACATCCAATTCTTCAGTTTGTTTTAGATAATAAATTCGACGAAATGTATAAATCGCAGTTGCTCGAACGAAGAAATTTTAAATACCCACCTTTTTACAAGATCATAAATGTTAGCATACGACATAAAAGACAGGATATTACTGATAAAGCAGCACATGAACTGGGAGTTAATTTGTGTAAAATATTTGGGAAAAGAGTTTTAGGCCCCGAACCTCCTATCATATCACGAGTTCAAAATTATTACATTCAGAATATCGTTATAAAAGTAGAACGAGAACGGTCCTATCAAAAAGCAAAACTTTTGCTTCATGAACAGATTGTTAATTTACAGGTGAAAGATAACTATAAGTCGGTGCAATTTACAATTGATGTTGATCCTGTTTAATTTACTTCATTTTTAAGATCCGGTAAGGTAAAATAAAATATTGTACCACCGTTAACCTTCGATTCAAAGAACATTGATCCACCAAGTATATCTATAAAGGATTTTGATATGGTTAAACCTGCTCCAATACCTCCATAATTCCTTGACAATGAATTATCTTCTTGATCAAAGTAATTAAAAATATGATGGTAATTTTCCTTACTTATACCAATTCCTGTATCTTTAACATAAAATACCACTTTATTTTCTTGGGTTTCATACCCAATTTCAACATATCCTTTTTGAGTAAATTTTATTGCATTATTTAATAAATACGACAAAACCTGTTTGAATTTGTTTTCATCTGAATTAATTAGAAATTGATCTTTGTATGGTATGTTAACTTTTAATTCTAAGTCTTTTTCTTTTGCAGACATTTGATAGGTTTCTACACTATTTTCAATTGCCTTGTTAATATCAAACTCGATTATATTTTTGGTTATCTGACCAGTCTGTATTTTTGACAACTCAATTACATTGGTTATAACTGATAAAAGCTGACTGCTAGAATTTTCAATAATCTGCTTATAAAAGTTCACTTCGTTTTTAGAGATGTTTTTTTGAGCAATTAAACTTGTAAATCCAACAATCCCATTTAAAGGGGTTCGTATTTCGTGGGAAATATTATTAAGAAAAGCTGTTTTTAATCGATCTGAAGCTTCTGCCTTACACATAGCATCCAGAATCTCTCTCTCATATGTTCTTCTATCAATAATATTAAAAACTAAAAATATCAATAAAGATATGCCAACAATTAGAGTAAAAATTGATATCCACAATAATTCTTGAGATCTTTTAATTACTTCTTTTACTGGAATCTCAACCATTATACTCCAGGGACTTGATAGCTCACTTGCCGATATGGGATAAAAGTATCTAAATACTTTCTGTTTTGTAAATTCCGATATAGTTTCAAATTCCAGTCTTTCTCCCAAAGTGATGGTATTGTATATTAAATCCTTATTGTTATCAGATATATCATATATGCTTTCATTTATATAAGAGCTATCTGGATGTGAAATGATTTTTCCTTTATTGGTAATTAAACTCAGGTACCCAGTTTTATAGAGCTTAACCTCATTTAATCTTCTTTGCAAATCGTTAAGTCCAATATCAATGGCAAATACTCCTAAAAAAGTTGTATCCTCCATAATAGGAACAACTATAGAAGCCTCGTAAAAAACATAGGGAAATCCTGCATATTGATATAAATAAGGCTCAATAAATAGTTCCGACTTTGACTGCTTGGGGATTGTGTAATATTCTTCATAATAATCATCAACTGCTACCTTTTCAGTTAAAATTTCATTATTATATCGAAAATATGCAACAGAAAGATTCCCATTTGAATCATACATCTCAGTATCAGTGTACAAATGATCCAAAGCATCATAAATATTGTGTTCCCACATGGTCCAGACAGACAGGTAATTAGGATTTTTAACCAATTCATCTTTTACAAGTTGTGCAATTACATTTCTGTCAACTCTGGCATGTCTTAATTTAAGGGCCGTTTCTTTTAGATTTCGTGCTGAAAGTAAAGCTTCTTTAAAATACTGTTCTGTTTCTACAACTGCATTTCTAGAAACTTCAGAAGCTATAAACTTTGCATCTTCATATGCATATGATCTCTGCTTGATCCCAATAAAAAGAAATAAAAAGATAAAAATTAAAATAGTAAATAATGTAGCTAAAAATGTCAGTTTTAAACTTAGATATTTCTTTCTTTTTTCGCGCATTTAGATATCGTTTAAATCAGTTAAAAATTACAAAAAATAAATCAATGAACATGAAACATTTAGATTTTTATATATAACAAATATATATTTTTGTAAAAATGTTATTATATAAGCAAACAAATGAAAATAAAAAAAGTTATTCCTTATCTACTAGTGTTTCTAGCATCATTTCTTATAACTCCATACATTATTACAAGCTTTATCAAGAAAGCACATAATAAAGCACAAGAATATTCTCAAAATTTTAGTCCCAATACAGCTAAATTAAAGGATGGAACATACAATGGTTGTTTCCGTTATTTTATTTTCACTTTTTCAAAAGTAGAATTTGAAGTAAAAGATGGGAAAATTAAGAATATTGCTTTCAAAAAAATGTTTCATTCTCCAGGTAGTCCTTACAAGAAAGATATTGAAGCTCAAATTAAAAGAACAAAACTATTAGAAGTTAATGCCATTTCAGGGGCTACACGCACAAGTAATTTTGCCAAGGCTGCATTAAAGAATGCAATAGTCAAAAACAGCAAATAGTTAGATTACTATATTCTAAATACCTTGTTCTGATCCTGGATTCTATTTTGTTATTGTACAAAATGGCAATCAACGAATCACTAAAAAGTTACAAATACTTTAAATAATAAATCCTATATATTAAAGCACAGCCTTAGGCTGTGCTTTTTTTATGCAATTAATTTCATATTTTTACCTAATAAAACTTGAAATTATGAAAAAACTTCTTCCAATATTTTTATTATTCGTTATTAGCTGCAATCCAAAAATTAATATGGAACAAGAAAAAGAGAAGTTATTACAAACAGATATTGATTTTTCAAAGCTATCTATTGAAGTTGGAAATCATAAGGCATTCTTAGAATACGCATCTCCGGAAGCTGTTTTATTACGAGATAACTCATATCCTATTATTGGCAAACCAGCATTAAAAAAGTTATATTCCGAGTTATCAGATACAAATTACAGACTGACCTGGAAACCTAGTTATGGTCGTATAGCAAAATCTGGCGACCTGGGATATACTTATGGAATTTACTTACTTGAAATTACTAAAGGAGAACAAAAAGGACAAGTAAGTAAAGGTACATACTGTTCTATTTGGGAAAAGAATGCAAAAGGAGAATGGCGATTTGTTCTGGATACTGGAAACTCAGGATTAGAATAATCAAATATCAAACTCCAAACCACAAATACCAAAATAGTCCATACAATGAATATTTATCAAAATTTGCAAAACATTTAAATGTATCTTGGTATTTGAAATTTGGTGTTTGTATATTGAGAAGACTTATCTTCGAATTATTATCTTTGCATTTTATATCTAAAATTTAATGAACGTGAAAAATCAAGATATCAAATCTATATTCGACTCTTTTAATCAATTCAATATTTTAATCATTGGCGATGTAATGATTGATTCGTATATGTGGGGGAAAGTGAACCGTATCTCACCAGAAGCTCCTGTGCCAATTATCATGAGCACGAAACAAGAAAACCGTTTAGGTGGTGCTGCCAATGTTGCTTTAAATGTGCAAGCGCTTGGAGCAAACCCAATTCTTTGTTCGGTTATCGGAAACGATGTTAAATCTAAAACATTTCAGAGTTTACTCAAAAAACGTAAACTAAGTAATAAAGGAATCCTTCAGGACGAAAACAGAATCACTACCGTAAAAACAAGAATTATTGCCGACAATCAACATTTACTAAGAGTTGATGAAGAGGTAGATAAAGAACTTAACTCAGATACTGAAGACAGATTTATCAAGAATATCTTAACCATACTTGCCGATCAACCAATTAATGCCATCATTTTTGAAGATTACGATAAAGGATGTATTACTCCTAATGTAATACATAGTATTGTTGAATTTGCAAACAAAAATAATATTCCAACACTGGTTGATCCTAAGAAACGTAATTTCATGGATTACAAGAATGTTACTTTATTTAAACCTAACTTTAAAGAATTAACAGAAGGATTAAAAGTTGAGATTAAGACCGGTGATTTTGAAGTCATTTTTGATGCCTCACAAAAACTAAAAACTGAACTGAATTGTAAATATCAGCTCATAACTCTTTCGGAACTGGGTGTTTTTATCAGTTTTAATAACTCTTATGAAACAATACCTGCTGAAATTCGTGATATTGCTGATGTTTCAGGTGCAGGCGATACATTAATAAGCACTGCCAGCTTATGTCTAGCTGCGGGACTTGATCCAAAACTAATTGCAGGAATATCAAACCTCGCAGGCGGTTTGGTATGTGAAAAAGTAGGAGTTGTACCTATTAATAAAGATCAATTATTACAAGAAGCAGTAGAAAAATTTGTTTAACATTTTTTGAATATTCTATTTCAGATATTTGGTAAAACTTATCTGATTTTTGTTAATAAACTGTTCATAACTCAAAAAGAATTGTTTACAATTCTTAACTTAGTGAAATAGAAAAACACAATAAAATTGTATTTTTGAATTCCTGAAATTTGGAAAAGTAGACATTAACAGGTTTATTCCTAAAAAAATATCTCTATGGCAAAAGTAATTGCATTAGCAAATCAAAAAGGCGGAGTTGGAAAAACAACAACAGCCATAAATCTGGCAGCCAGTTTAGCTGTTCTTGAAAAAAAAGTATTAATTATTGATGCCGATCCTCAGGCAAATGCCACATCGGGAACGGGTTTTGATATACGTGCAATTAAAACAAGTATTTACGAATGCCTGGTTGATAATCAGGATCCAAAAAATATTATTCTAAATAGTGATATTGAAGGTTTAGATCTTATTCCTTCGCATATCGATTTGGTTGGAGCTGAGATTGAAATGCTTAACCAACCTAATAGAGAATATGTATTGAAACATATTATTGAAAAAATCAGAGATGATTACGATTATATTTTAATTGACTGTTCTCCATCATTAGGATTAATAACTGTAAATGCACTTACAGCTGCCGATTCCATTGTAATCCCTGTGCAATGTGAATATTTTGCTTTAGAAGGATTAGGCAAACTTTTAAATACCATTAAGATTATCCAATCAAGATTAAATAAAGAACTCGAAATTGAAGGATTCCTTTTAACCATGTACGATCCACGATTACGACTTTCAAATCAGGTAGTTGATGAGGTTAAAAAACATTTCCAGGATATGGTTTTTGAAACCATTATTCAAAGAAATATTAAATTAAGCGAGTCTCCAAGTTACGGTAAGCCTGTAGTATTGTATGATGCAGCATCGAAAGGATCGGTTAATTATTTAAATCTTGCCAGAGAGATATTACAAAAGAACGACGAAACAAAAATTGCAAACGCAGAAAAAGTAGTAGAATAACAATAAAATAATTTAACGGAAAATGGCAAAACGAAATGCATTAGGAAGAGGATTAGGAGCATTAATTGATGACGCGGGTCAGGAACATATTGTAACTGCTGATGCCGTTAACGAAATTGATATTGACAAAATTGAAGCAAACCCGTTTCAACCCCGTACCATATTTAAGGAAGAAGCCCTTGAGGAACTTTCTAATTCAATAAAAGAACTGGGAATTATTCAGCCAATTACAGTTAGAACAATTGACGGTGGAAAATTCCAGTTAATATCAGGGGAAAGAAGATTAAGAGCAGCACAACTTGCAGGATTAAAGAAAATACCTGCATACATTCGTTTTGCTGATGATCAGGGAATGCTTGAAATGGCGCTGGTTGAAAATATTCAGCGTGAAGATCTTGATGCTATTGAAGTTGCAATAAGTTACCAAAGATTAATCGAAGAATGTAAACTCACTCAGGAAAACATGAGTGAGCGTGTTGGAAAAAAACGATCAACCATTTCAAATTATCTTCGACTACTAAAATTACCTGCAGAAATTCAACTAGGAATTCGTGATAAGCAAATTACAATGGGACATGCAAGAGCCCTTGTTAATATAGAAAATGAAGCAACACAGCTTAAAATCTACTACAAAATAATTGATGAAGGTTTATCAGTTCGTAAAACCGAAGACATTATTCGTGATGTAAATGCCCCAAAAGTAAACGGCAAAAACGAAAAAGTAAGATTACCAGAAGAATACGAGCAACTTAAAAAACATCTGGTAGAGCATTTTGAAGCACCTATTGATTTCAAACGAAACAATAAAGGAAGCGGAAAAATCGTTATTCCATTTAAATCTGATGAAGATTTAGAAAGAATAATGGGAATTATTGATAAAATGAAATAATTTTGCCCGGTAACAAATTAAAACTGATATCATTTTGCTGGGAAAGAAACTTAAAATCCTTGGATTTATAATATTATTTATTTGTACAATTACTGTCGGGAAAGGGCAAGAAACATCCTCTCCCGATAATAGTTTACAAGTAGAAAATATTAAAGTACACTCTCCACATAAAGCAACCATTTATTCAGCACTTATTCCAGGCTTAGGACAGATTTACAATAAAAAATACTGGAAACTTCCAATCATTTATGGAGCCACAGGTATTTTAATTTATGCATTTGATTTTAATAATGATCAATACAATAAATATAAAAATGCATACGCCGATATGGATGCCGGTAAAATAACAAGTTTTGAAGGATATACCGATAAAGATATTTTATTACGCTTAAAAGATAACTATAAACGAAACCGGGAACTTAATGTCATTTCACTTGCTGCAGTATATTTACTTAATGTTGTAGATGCTACTGTTGATGCACATTTATTTGACTATAAGATTAATGATGATTTATCTCTCAACGTACAACCCATAGTTAAACAGTCTTTTGATTTTCAAAACACTTATGGGGTATCTCTAGCCTTTTCTTTTTAATTAAAATCTTTAACAATTTATAACAAAAAACGTTTTCTTTTTTAATAGAATTGTAGTTATTTCGGGCATTATACTAAATTTAATGTTACAAAATCATAGATTATGATCAAGAAATTATTTTTAATACTTTTTATATTTTCACAAGTTATTTATTGCCAGGCAAAATCAGAATTTGAAACAAAGAAAGATTCAATCCGGTTTTACAAGCAAATCAACGAAAGTTTTGAAACTAACCTTGACAGCTTAATTAATCTTTGGTATGTAAAAAATAGTATTAAAACTGATTATAATTCTCATAATAAAGATTCAATTGATGGAATTCCTGAATTTCCAGATTCTATTTACATAGAAAGACTTCAAAATATTCCTTCGATAATTGATTTATCATATAATAAAATTGTACGAAATTATATTCATGTATATACCAAACAACGTCGTGAGAATGTAGAGGCAATGATCGGTGTTTCTGACTATTATTTTCCAAAAATTGAAGAAATTTTTGAAAGTTATGGTATCCCTACAGAATTAAAATACATGGCCGTTATTGAGTCGGCATTAAACCCTCGAGCAGTTTCCAGAGTTGGTGCAACAGGAATGTGGCAGTTTATGTATGGAACAGCACGTATGTACGATTTAACTGTTAACTCATATGTAGACGAACGTCGCGATCCCATAAAATCTGCTCATGCTGCTGCTCTTTTTATGAAAGATCTTTATGCTATGTTTAACGATTGGACATTAGTTATTGCAGCATATAACTGTGGTCCGGGAAATGTAAATAAGGCCATCAGACGTTCAGGAGGCAATCGTGATTTCTGGAAAATATTTTATCGCTTACCTCGTGAAACCAGAGGCTATGTTCCTGCTTATATAGCAGCAAGTTATACTTTTAATTATTACCAAGAACATGGCTTGGATCCTCGTTATCCTGAGATATCTATCTCTACTGATACTATCATGATTTCGGATAATTTGCATTTAAAACAGGTTTCTGAAGTATTAAATATTCCTTTAAAAGCATTACGTGATTTAAATCCTCAGTACAAAATTGATGTTATTCCAGGTAAAGGAAATCCTTATTCATTAACAATTCCTTTAGAAAACACCGGAAATTTTATCGACTTGCAAGATTCCATTTTTGCATACAAAGATTCTATTTACTTTAATGCAGATAATACGATTAGAAACCCTCAGCATTCGTATTACGTTCCTCAAGCTCCAACCAATAGAGACAGACTTATTTATACTGTTAAATCAGGTGATAATTTAGGATTCATCTCGGAATGGTACCATGTAAGAACTTCCGATATTCGTTATTGGAATAATATTCGAGGCAATATGATTCGTGTAGGTCAAAAACTGAATATCTATGTACCCAAAGGTACAGCATCAAAATATGCTGATATTAATAAACTTACTTTTGAGCAAAAGCAACAAAGAATTGGTAAAACTGTAGCAAAAACTACAGAAGTTAAAACAGAACCGGTTAATGCTAATTACATATATTATAAAGTTAAATCAGGAGATACTCTTTGGGAGATAGCTAAAAAATACGATGGTGTTACCGAGACCGATATTATGAACCTAAACAATATAAGTAGCGGTCGTTCTCTTAAAGCTGGTCAAATGATTAAGATTAAAACGAAGGGTTAAGCTGTTTTAATTTATTTTTCCTGATAAATTTTCAATACTTTTTTGTGCTTGTTTGTCATTGTAGGCATCTCCTGCATCATATGATTCTGAGGTAATTGCATCGATGTATTCAACACCCAAAGCTTTAAAAGATCGTTTAAACATCTCGGTTGTTAAATCACAATCTCCTGCTCCTGACCCGGCAGGAAGAATGAGGGCTGCTTTTTTCCCTTTCAGTTTTTTATTTACAAAATAAGGTCTAAACCGATCTATAAGCATTTTAGTTTGTGCAGAAGGACCAAACCAATAGATGGGTGTTCCAATAATCAAATAATCAGCCTCATTAATCTTTGAATACAAATCGGTCATTCCATCACCAAGAATACATTCTAAGTCTCCTTCTTTACATGCACGACAATCTGTACATGGATTTATTGAATAATCGTATAAGAACAATTGTTCTGCCTTTACATTTTCACTTAGATGACTAATCAGATATTCAGATAAAATTGCCGTGTTACCTTCTTTTCGTGGACTTCCGTTTATAATGAGTACTTTCTTCATATCATTTCATATAAATTATTTGTTTTGAGCTCATCATTTCTCCATTTATTGTACATCTGCAAAAATAAATTCCGGAATCTACTTTATTTTCAATGCTATTATTTGTATCCCACTTAAAGTGAAAGATGCCTGGCTGCATCTTTTTATCAACCAGCACATCGACTAATCTACCTACCGAATCAAATATGGATAAATTAATCCTACCCTCTTTTTTAATTTCAATTTCAATATTTACCAGATCTTTGAAGGGATTTGGATAGGTCTTAATGATACTCTGTTTAAGGTCGCTAATTCCTGTTGCATTTCCACCACCTTTTACTATCGAAACAATAATCTCATCACTATTCGGAATATTTACTTTAACATAACATAACACATAATTATCAAGCTCAATAGTTTGTTCCAACACTCCATTTGTAACTTTGTAACCATCATCACTAACGGGCATTAAAAATTTTATTACCCCATTATTAAATGTCTGTTTAAATTTATTTTGGATAATCGCAGAAACACTATCTAAAGAAGCATTATTTATCATATTAAATTCCAGCTTTAACATATCTCCACTAGAATTTGTTTGTATAGGTCCCTCTGCTTTTAGAATATTATTATTTACTCTAATTACTCTGTAGGTTCTATTTCCATCACAGGTGCTTGCCGTTGAAATATTATATGGATGTGTAGCATCTTCCAAGTTTTTATGAGTATGTCCCCATAGTGCCATATCAACACCTAAATCATATAAATCTAATTCTTTTTTAAAATCATAATGATAAAATAATACTTTAGTTTTATCTCCAGCGGCAGCAATATCATTATTCAACCATGTTAATTGAGATGAAATAAAACTTTCATTTCCATATACATCATACATATATCCATCGTAATTATCGTATGCCTCAAGACCAATAAAATGTGTATTCCCATAATCAAAGCTATAATCATGTGATAAATATTCAACTTTTGTTGGGGGTATTTCCCGCTGTCTGTATCCGAAGAAACGCCACCATTCTCTACGCGCAGTTCCTTGTGGAGGAGGTGTTGCATCCCAACCTCCTAAATCATGATTTCCCGGAACAAGGTAAACAGGAACCTCTAATTTTTCTAATAACTTAACAGCTAAAGTATGATTTCGAAGACATTCAAAATCCTCTAGCTCACCTTCATTAATTAAATCTCCTGTTAAAAGGACAAACTCAGGATTTAGTATATTGATATCTTTTATCACCTCGTAAAGATCATCCATCTCCGACTCATCAGTATCATAGCCACTTTCTCCATAGAACGTATGCCCAGGAAGATGAGTATCGGTAATATGAATAAAATAATACTCATCTTTATACTGATCAATTACTTTAACTGCATGTTTAACCTCATCTGTTAATCCTCCGGAAGCAGATACTCTCATGTCATATAATTCATACAAATCAACATTAGGAATTGTAGTTGTCAAAGTCCATTTATCTAAATCACTATCATAACTGGCTTGATCTACCGGAACAGAAAAACTTACATTTTTATAAAACAATTCTACTACCCAATCTGTAGTATTTTCTGGTGCAAAACATTCAATATCCATTTGCTGTTGAGGAATTACAATTGATGGGATATTAGGTAATGGCCTTTGCACAATAGTTAAAGTGTCAGCCCTAGGAATATCACATAGATCGGAAGCATACTCCAAGTCCCCTATTGATAAATAACTAATAACAGAACCATTGATGGTTGGTGAATTAAACTCAAGATTTGCATTACCTTCAGCTAAGGGTTGAAAATTTAAATAAACTAAAATTGAAGTGTTATCACTATTGATACTTCCTGAAAAATTAAGCTCAATATTTCCTATACTGGAGTCATCGGTGATGCTTCCTGTTTCAGAAATTGTTCCTGTTTTCGAAAATCCCTGGTATTCAAACTTTGTTTGATCATATTGCATTTTTAGTGAATATGAACTTATAGCATTTGTTTGATTAAGGATTGATATTTTAATAGGATATGAAAAGCTTACATCACTCTCAACGAACTTATCGTTTGTACTTAAAATATATTCATTATTTGCTGATTGAAAATCATCAATAAATCGTGGAGATAAACACTGAACACCGTATGATAAACCTACTACTCCTTTTATATAATTAAAAGAATATCCCGTAAACAATTCAAAGTCTATACTTAAGTCATAAATTACTGGTCTAACTTCACATTCTCCTGATCCATCATCCACTTCCCAATTATTATATTGATCAAAAACGGATGTTACATTACAATCATTTACTTGAACAAAAACTCCTTCGTATGCTTCTGAAGTTACATCGCTTGTTGAAATACTTGTAGCTGTTGGTAATATATTTCCTGAACTAATAACACTATAAGCTGTTAAATCCTTAATCTCAGTATATCCATTATATTCAGCTACAGTTCCTGTTATTAGAATACTATCTCCAATTGCGGGTGAATAATTATTATCGTAAACAAATAATCCATTCCATGCTCCACCCTTTGAAGATGATATAAAATATCTTCCTCCAGAAAAATTGTTAGCCGTTACAATACCACCAGTTGTTACACTTTGATCGTTATATATCGAAGGATAAGTACCATCACCAGCATTCGTAGTATACTGTATGTCGTTTATACTTATCTGAGCAGATAAGATAGAAGGCATTAAAGCAATAAGAATTATAAAGATCTTTTTCATGGCAAAATATTTTACAACCTCCTAAAAGTAAGCATAAACTCTTTTAATTTACTGGCACTGATGTCATATGAAAAATTATCCTGCCACCAGTATCTATTTGCGAATGTAAAAGATTATTTTTCTTTAACTCCTTGCCATTTAATGTAATTTTTTCTACATATACATTCTCTGGTTTCTGATTCTTAACTTCTATGGTAATATTCGTTCCATTTTCGAGATGTATAATCGCACTCTTTACCAGTGGACTCCCAATTGTATACACCTCACTTCCAGGACAAACCGGATAAAACCCCAAAGCACTAAAGATATACCATGCCGACATTTGACCTGCATCATCATTCCCACAAAGACCATCCACTGTATTCGAATACATCGAATTCATAATCATTCTTACACGCTCTTGTGTTTTCCATGCATCGTTAGTCCAATTGTATAAATATGGAATATGATGTCCTGGTTCGTTACCATGCACATAATTCCCAATAATTCCATCACGCGTAATATCCTCGGTTCCTGCAAAATGATCATCATCAATATGCATTGTAAATAAAGAATCAAGGTGAACAGAAAACTTTTCTTTTCCTCCCATCATTTTAATCATCTGATCAGGCCGATGTGGAACATATAAGCTATAGTTCCATGCATTGCCTTCAATAAACCCCTGTCCATGTGTGCTTAAGGTATTGAACTCTTTCTTCCATTTTCCATCTAACAACTTTGGCCGCATAAACCCTATCTCATGATCATAAACATTTTGATAATTTTCTGATCGTTTTATAAATTCATCATATACTTCTTTGTTTCCAACTTTTTCTGCCAATTGAGCAATGCACCAATCATCGTATGCATACTCCAGCGTTTTAGAAACCGACGATGAATTTTTATCTTCGGGAACATATCCTAATTCCATATAATATTCTATACCATCATACGATTTATGTTTGGCAGTCTGAACACAAGCATCCAACAACTGATGATAATCAAAATCAGACTTTAAATTTCCTTTAACCATAGCATCAGCAATAACCGGAACACTATGATATCCAATCATACACCAGTTTTCGTTGGCATAATGCGACCATACAGGTAACATTTTATGCACACTTTGATTATAATGTGCCATCATAGATTTTACCATATCGGCATTTCGTTGTGGCTGTATGATATTAAATAATGGGTGAAGTGCTCTATATGTATCCCAAAGAGAGAATATGGTATAATTTGTAAAGTCTTTGGCAAAATGAACATTCTGATCAAGGCCACGATACGCTCCATCTACATCCATATAAGTAATAGGACTCAGGTAGGTATGATAAAGTGCCGTATAAAAGGTTTCCATATCTTTTCGATTCATCATCTCAGCTTCTATCTTACCTAGCTCCTTATTCCATAAATCCTGACTCTCTGTTTTTATTTTCTGGAAATCCCAGTGAGGTATTTCTGCATTTATGTTTCTTAATGCCCCTTCGGTGCTTACAGGAGATAGTGCGAACTTAATTTTAATCTTCTCTCCATCTTTTGTTTTGAAATCAAAATAAGCTTTAATATTTTCTCCTGCCATTTCCGGAAAATTCTTTGTTTCATCAAACTTTCGCCAAAACCCTTTATAAATACTCTGATCATATTTTTTATGCCCGTATTGATAAAACGGTTTAGAAAATTTCATTGCAAAATAAACTGTTCTTGTTCTAGCCCAACCATTCGTTTGTCTATAACCTGTTACAAGGGTATCGTTTTCAATGCGAACAAATGTCCATACATTTTTTTCATGATGATTATATATTCCTGAAATTAAATCAAGAATAATGTGTGCATTTTCTGATTCGGGGAAAGTATATTGATGAAATCCAACCCTTGTTGTTGCCGTATGTTCGGCCCAAATATTATAATCATCCAATAAGACTTTATAATAAGCAGGCTCAGCAAATTCATTATTATGAGAAAAATTAGAACGATATCCATTCTCAGGATTCTCTGCAGTTCCAGGATTTAATTTTAATTCCCCAGTGGTAGGCATGATTAAAAAATCACCTAAATCGGAATGACCAGTACCACTAAAATGTGTATGACTAAAACCAACAATTGTTGAATCAATATATTGATAGCCTGAACAATATTTATATACATCTCTGTTATATTTGCCATTTAACTCATACTGAATCGTATCTGTTTCAGGACTTAGCTGTACCATCCCAAAAGGAACAGTAGCCCCCGGATAAGTATGTCCCATATTCTTTGTTCCTACAAAAGGATTTACATATTGATTATAGTTTCCCTGGATTTGCCCCTTAGATAATATTGTAACTCCCAAAAAGACAATAAGTAATAGCTGGTATTTTTTCATGTGAATATTTTATTGCTGCAAAATAATTAAAAATGATAAGAAACATATAATCCTTTTAGATCATTTTGAATTTTGGATTATTATATTTTCTAACTTTGCCGAGATATATATAAATATGCAGTGAAACGGTTTCTTTTTTATATTATATGCGTAATAGTTTGTAGCACATCAAATGCTATTGGGATAGATACTTATGAGGACAATAAATCTTATGAGCAAATCATAGATGTTTGCAATGTTCATAATATAACAAATGAAGATCTGATTGAAGAGTCCGAGGACGATTATACAAAGCATTTAGTAATTCCAATAATAGATGCAATTATATATAAAAATAAAATCTGCAAAATTAAAGTTGAATATCTTAAACACAAGCTTTATAAAAAAGCTCTATTAAACACTTATTTAGATATTCCCCCTCCTTTTTATGAATAATTTTTCTTTTTAATTATTCAACTTATTACTTATTAATCATATTATTATGAAAAGTATACGCTTTTCTATAATTATACATATTATAGGCATCTGTCTTATGGCAGAAGCAGTTTTCATATCTTTTGATATCATTATATCCACCATTTTTCATGATGGTTTACAGTTAACTCTGTTAACTTCAGCTTTAATAACAGCATTTATTGGAGCTGTATTATATTATACAACCAACTCAAAAGACTACCAAAAGCCAACGATTAAAGAAAGTTTTTTAATCGTTACACTCTCCTGGATTTTCATTTCACTATTTGGGACTTTACCTTATCTATTAAGTGACTCTATACCATCATTTACAAATGCATTTTTTGAAACTGTTTCAGGTTTTACAACAACAGGATCATCCATTTTATCGGATATCGAATCTTTACCTAAAAGTATTTTATTTTGGCGATCGGAAACACACTGGATTGGAGGTATGGGAATTATTGCTTTAGTGATTGCCGTATTACCTTCATCACGGGTTTCAAAAAATCTTCTGTTTTCTGCTGAAGGTTCATTCTTTAACACTGAAAAAATTCAACCCAGAATTATAGATGTTGTCAAAAGGTTGTGGCTTATATATATTGTTTTAACTGTTTTGGAAAGTATTTTTCTAATGCTGTCGGGAATGAATTGGTTTGATGCCATATGCCATTCTTTTGCTACCATTGCAACAGGAGGATTCTCAACAAAAAATGACAGTATCGTAAGCTATTCGCCAACAATACAATATATCATTATATTATTCATGCTTTTATCGGGAATCAATTTCGTATTGCACTACTTAATGGTACAAGGGAAATTTACTAAAGTATTTCGTAATGAAGAATTAAAAGCATATCTCATCATTATTGTAGTCATTACCATATTTTTAACTTATAGTAATTATTCAGCTTATAAATCCTTAGAAACATCTTTTCGACAATCACTGTTTCAAGAAGTATCTATACTAACAGCTACAGGTTTTGTTTCTGCCGATTATGAACAGTGGACCTATTTGGCTCAAAATCTTTTATTCTTTTCAATGTTTATTGGTGCTTGTGTAGGATCAACCGGTGGAGGAATAAAAATTGCACGACATGTCATTCTAATAAAGAGTTTAAAAGCTCAGTTTAAAAAAGCGATACACCCGAATGCAATTACTTTAATTAAATACAATAAAAAAACAATCCCAGAACAAAGGGTTTCGAGTATCTTAACTTTTATTCTGATTTACTTATTAACATTTGTATTTGGTTCATTTGTAATGATGGGTGCTGGATTAAATGGACAATCGGCATCAAGCAGCATTATAACAACACTTGGAGGTATCGGCCCTGGGTTTGGTTTAGTAGGTCCTATGAATAATTTTGCAGACATTCCTGAATTTGGGAAATATTATTTGTCTTTTAACATGATATTAGGAAGACTGGAAATAATATCTGTTTTATCATTATTTAGAAGATCTTTTTATCAATTATAGTACAAATTAAAATATTAATAAAAACTCTGTTTGTAATTCGTGTTGGTTACAAATAATCTCACCTTGATTCAGATGCACGATTTGCTTCGATAAACTTAATCCTATACCGGAACAATCTCTTCTGGTATTTAGAATGGAATTCAGAAAATTGAAACTGAATGCAATGCAGCCCAGGTAAAAATCTTTTTTTTATAAATAATAAAAGAATAGCATTCGATTACCTGAATATGCTTAAGATTGGTGAGAACTTGAAAAGTATAAATATTACTGCCTGTTCTCTTATTTAGTAAAGAATAACAATATTGTATAAAGGATTATTTTTGATAATCCTTTTTCATTTTAATATTCCTTAAGTCTTTTATTTAAAAGAAATATTAATATATTTAGGATTCAAATTAGAAAGTGCAAGTCCAAATGAAACCTTATAAAATCTTACTTTTTTTGTTAAGTGTCTTTTTTGTACTTTCAATTTTCTCTTATGTTTTCCCTAATGACGGAATCCAAATTGGCAACAATCTTTTATTAAAATTCCCTCATGTAAAAAGTCTGTTTACTCCTGAAGAATCAAAATATGCAGATATTACAGAAATATTAGAATGTCATCAGTCTGATATTAAAGAAGATATTGAAGAATTAATATCGGATACCATGGTAGAACATCCTGACAGCATTCAAATTGCAGACTCATTAAAGGCTGATATTAAACCAGATACCATAGTCTCACAAGATACTATTAAATCTATTCAGCCAAGGGTGCAACCTGGAACCATAAGGCAAGCCCTCGAATATCCAAACAATGATAAAAGTGTTTTATATTCATTTTATGGTCATTTAAAAAACTTAAAACAATCCGGAGAACTTATTCGGGTATTACATTATGGCGATTCTCAAATCGAAGGAGACAGGATAACTTCGTATATCCGAAATGAGTTACAAAAACAGTTTGGTGGTTCGGGGATAGGTTTATTTGCACCAGTTCTAATAAAAGGGACCAATATTTCAATGGACCTTAAGCTTAAAGGAAATTGGGATCGTTATACTGTTCAAGACATTAAAAAGGGAACTATATTTCATAAGCGCCTGGGGGCATTAATGAGTTTTGGCCGATTTGCTCCCTCTATACCTGAAAGTAAAATGTATGAAGCTGAGATTAATCTTCGCAAATCAAACATAACTTATTTCAGAACCCGTAAGTTTAAACAGTGTAGGGTATTTTACGGATATAATCAACGACCATTTATTGCCGAACTAAAATATAAAGACAATACACTTGATGCAGAGTTGATTTCAACATCACATCATTTGAATACTTTAACATGGGATATTGACGGAGCTTTGGACGAGATCACTATAAGCTTTAAAGGTGAAGATAGTCCCGACATTTATGCTATTGCTTTGGATGATCACACCGGAATTGCAGTTGATAATATTCCATTGCGAGGAAGTAGCGGAACTGATTTCACAAGAACAGATCTTGCTTTTTTAAGATCGATGTATCAAAAACTAAATACTAAACTTATTATTCTTCAGTTTGGAGTTAATTTAGTTCCTTATGAAACCAATAACTATTCTTATTACGAGAAACAATTTTACAAACAGCTAAAAACTTTAAAAGGTCTACGACCTGATATTAATATTATTGTTATTGGAGTTTCCGATATGTCGAAAAATAGAATGGGTCAATACGTTTCATATTCCAACATTGAAAAAATACGTGAAGCACAGCGAAATGCAGCTTTTAAAGCCGGATGTGCCTTTTGGGATATGTATGAGGCTATGGGTGGGAAAAACTCTATGCCTTCTTGGGTTAATAACAATCCACCATTAGCACGCACAGACTATACTCATTTTACATGGAAAGGTTCTGTGATAATATCTAAGATGTTTTATGAAGCACTAATGCATGATTATAACGAATATATTGCGAATGAACAATCTAAGAATTAACATATTATTATTTTTTATCATTTTCTCTTTAACCCTTAAAAGTCAAAGTGTTTGCGACACTCTGCCCTTTATTAATTGCGATTTGAATCATATTACAGGTCATGATGAAAATATAAAAAATCTGGCTCAAAAATTTAATCTAATAAATTCTAACCCTGAAAAACCAATACAGATCATACACATTGGAGATTCACACTTACAAGCAGGGTTTTTATCCGAAAAAATAAAACAAGAAATATTTAAGGCTTTCTTAATAACAGACACTTTTGCTTCACCGGGATTTATTTTCCCGTACACCATTGCACAAACAAATAATCCATATAATTATAAAGTTGATTATTCGGGAACCTGGATGTGGTGCAAAAATATTGACCAGGAAAAAACCTGCAATTTAGGCTTATCAGGAATTACCTTAGAAACCAATGATTCCTCATCGTTTATTAGTATTAAAATGAATAATACTAAATACAATAAACCTAAATCGTACTATTTCGACAGAATTAAAATCTTTCACAATCATGACAGTTCGTTTTCTTTAAATGTAAATGGACAAAAAGCCAGACCAATAAATAATTATTCCCTAGTACAACTCGAGACCTTAACCGATTCTATAATGATTCATGTTAATTTAAAAGATACAATAAAGTATTTTGAATTATATGGAATTATTTTAGAGAATAGCCGCTCTGATAAAATACAATATCATACCATTGGTGTAAATGGAGCAACAGCACAGTCTTATTTAAAATGTAATTATTTCCCAAATCAGCTTAAATCAATCGATCCGGATTTAATTATTATCTCATTAGGAACCAACGAAGCTTTTGATGAAGACCTGTCAATTATTGAGCATGAATATTTGCTTAAAGATTTAATCCTACAGATTAAAGACGTAGCTCCTGATGCGAGCATTATTCTTACAACACCAAATGATCATATTAAATATGGAATGACAAATAAAAAAGTATTATTCATTCGAAAGAATATTCTAAAAATATGTGCGGAATTTAAATTAGCTTTTTGGGATTATTATACCATTATGGGAGGAGAAAAATCAATTATAGAATGGTATAACAAAGGTTTAACCGGAGAAGATAAATTACATTTTAGAAAAAAAGGATACGAAATTCAAGGAGAGTTATTTGCAAAAGCATTATTTGAAATTATTTATAATCCCCTCCTATTAGGAGGGGCAATGGGAGGTAACTAACATGAAATATATACATAACCACCCATATTTAAAACAAAAAAGAAAGGACTTAAGAAATAACTTAACTCCTGCTGAAATTCGTTTGTGGACATATCTTAAAAACAAACAGCTTGAAGGAAGAAAATTCCGAAGGCAACATAGTATTGGAAATTACATTGTCGATTTTTATTGCCCACAAGAAAAGTTAGCAATAGAAATTGATGGTTCCGTTCATAAAAATAGTGTAAATGAAAATTATGACTTAGCCAGAACCAAGTTTCTCAATTCAAATGATATAACTGTTATTCGTTTTGATAACAATGAGATTTTTCAAGATATTGAAAATGTATTAACAGCAATTACTAAGAATTTTAATAAAACAACCACCCCAACCCCTCCTGACCAGGAGGGGACTCAGGGCAAACAAGAATTAAATAACTAAATGGAAATATTAAAAGAAATATTACTTTACTCTGAAGCAAAGCCATTATTATTCACCCGACTATATTTTTGGGGCTTTTTTGCTTTCTTACTTTTAATATATTCCTTTATCTATAAAAAGAACCCGCTTCGAAATGCCTATTTATTTTTCATGAGCTTGTTCTTTTATTATAAATCGGGAGGTTACTTTTTTACTTTACTTATATTTTCAACCATTGCCGATTTTACATTAGGCCAGTTAATTTACAGTGCAAAAACATCACTTAGAAAAAAGTTGTTTGTAGCAACCAGTATTGTTATTAACCTTAGCTTATTGGGTTATTTTAAATACACCTACTTTTTTACCGATATTATCAATTCCACTTTCCATACAAACTTTGAGGTTTTCAATTACCTTGCTTCCTGGACTAATAACTTAACCGGATCTTCTTTTAACATATCGCGAATTATTTTGCCTGTTGGGATCTCATTTTATACATTCCAAACCATTAGCTATTCTGTTGATGTATACAGGGGCAAATTAAAGCCGGTAAAAAACATTATTGATTTTGGATTTTACGTGTCATTTTTTCCTCAATTAGTGGCCGGACCTATTGTTCGTGCTGCGGAATTTATTCCTCAGCTTTATCAGAAATACCGACTAACCAAACAAGAATTTGGACATGCAATATTTCTAATATTAAATGGGTTAGTTAAAAAGATGTTTATCTCTGATTACATCTCCATTAATTTTGTCGATCGCATTTTTGATGCCCCCAGTGCTTTCACAGGGTTTGAAAATCTCATGGCTGTTTATGGTTATTCTATTCAGATTTATTGTGATTTTTCGGGTTATACAGATATTGCCATTGGTGTTGCTTTGTTATTAGGGTTTAAGCTCCCTATTAATTTTAACTCTCCCTATAAAGCAATTAATATTACTGATTTCTGGCGTAGGTGGCATATTTCATTATCATCGTGGTTACGTGATTATTTATACATCCCTCTTGGTGGAAACCAAAAAGGGAAAGTAAGAATGTATATCAACCTAATGATCACAATGCTACTAGGCGGACTCTGGCACGGAGCAAATATGCGATTTGTTATCTGGGGAGGCTTACATGGATTAGGATTGGTTATTCATAAACTCTGGGTTAAAATGAACTTGTCGTTAAGTAAATATTATACAACCCGATCAAGCAAAAACATTTTTTATCGATTTATATCGGTGTTTACAACATTTCATTTGGTTACGTTTGCCTGGATTTTCTTCCGGGCCGAAAACATGGATAAAGCATTGGGAATGATTAACCAGATAATTCAAAATTTTCAATTCGAGCTAATACCTGTTATGGTATCATCTTATTACAAAATATTCCTTGTTACTCTTTTAGGATTTATAATTCATTGGTTACCATCAGGTTTTAAAGAAAGTTATCGAGGTTGGTTTATTAAATCGCATATATCAATAAAAATTCTTTTAGTAATAGTCATTATATTTATTTTATACCAGGTAAAATCCGCTGAGATACAACCATTTATTTATTTTCAATTTTAGACTATATTTTTACACCAACCATCGTAATATCGTCTAACTGATTATTATCTCCCATCCAGTTCCTAATTTCAGTTTCTAGTTCATTCTTTTGCTCTTGAAGTGGCAAATTAGATACTTCTAATATCTTCTCTCTAAATCTTCCGAGGTTATATTTCTTCCTTTGTTCTCCACCAAACTGATCAGCATAACCATCAGAAAATAAATAAATCACATCTCCCTTATTTATATCAACAACCTGATTTGTAAATGATTTATCACCCTTTAAATAAATCCCTATTGGCATTCGATCCGCTTTGAGTTCTTCTATTTCTCTTGTATTTGTTTTTTTAGGATTTCGCACAATATAAACTGAGTTATAGGCTCCTGCATACTGTAATTTCATATCTTCATAATCAATGATACATAAGGATAAATCCATACCATCTCGTATAGAACTTTTTTCTTTTGTTTGATGTAAATACTTAATTACCTCTTCTTTAAGCCTGTCCAAAATCTCATTGGCAGTTAATTCTGAATAAAATTCTAATATAATCTCATTTAATAATGAAGTGCCTAACATACTCATAAAAGCACCGGGAACTCCATGCCCAGTACAATCAACCACAGAAACTACCTTATATTTCTTGGTAAAAACCTCAGTCTCTTTTATCCAGTAAAAATCACCACTAACAATATCTTTTGGCATATATAAAACAAAACTTTCTTCAAAAACTTCTTTAATTTCATCTTCCTGTGGCAAAACCGCATGTTGTATTCTTCGTGCATACGCAATACTATCAGTAATTCGGTTATTTTGTCGTTCAATCTGATCTCTTTGAGCAGTAATTTCTTCATTAGCCTGCTTGATTTCATTCATAGCATTACTTAACCTATTATTAGCTACAAAAGATTGTAAAATAAAATTAGATATCCATAAATTATAAAACCCAGAAATCAATATGGCAAAAGATGTGAACAAGATAACTTTAAGCTCACTTTCACCATTAATATGTAAAATTAAGTTCCAAAATATTGCCAAAATTGTACTGTAGTATATAACATACTTTCTTATTCTTAAAGCGCTTAATAAATTAAACAAAATAAGTAGAATTGATGCAGCATACATAAATTCTTTTGTATTGATATTTACATCAATAATGTAATCTCTAAAAAAAACATTTATTATAAACACTAATGATATATCTAAAGTAACTGTTACATATTTTAAGAATGGTTTGTATTTATTTCTTTTTATTACTTGATGTATAGTAAATACTAATGCTATATTTCCCAAAATAAGAGATATTCTAAATAAGATAAATTCTTCTCTAAAATCACCTATTATATAGGTAATAAAGAAACCACCAATAGCAAGCAACGCAAATAAGAAAAATCGAAAAAGATTAATCGTATGCTCTAATCTCATCTCTCGATCCCTCAGTATCATTCTAATTTCTGGAGAATTAATACGATGTAATTTAAATAATGACATAATATTAGTTTATTACAAGTTAAGAAATCCAATATTTAAAGTAAAGTAGACATAGTGAATTTTAATTTTTTCTCATTTAATGATCTTTAACAATATTTATAATTTATAACCTTATTTTTTTTCTACATTTGTCAACTCATACTTAATTATATTCAATTATGCGTGGATTTAAGAAAATCTTAAAATATATGATCCCTTATTGGGGAAAGGGAGCTTCAAGTATCTTATTTGCATTACTTTCAACTATTTTTTCACTGTTTTCACTAACAATGGTTATTCCATTTCTTGGAATCTTATTTAAAACCCAGCCAATGGTTGAAGAACCCGTAAAGTTTGCGCTTAACACAGAAGCCATCGTACACAACTTTAATTATTATATCAGCATGATAATTCAAGAGCAAGGAGGAAATGTTGCTCTTTTAACCGTTAGCTTAATAGTGATGTTTTTTGTATTCTTTAAAACTATTTTACATTACGCAAGCAGGTATATAATGGCTCCACTTAGAACAGGTGTTGTTCGAGATGTTAGAAATAGATTAAATGAAAAAATTCTTGAACTTCATCTTTCATATTTTACCGAAGAACGCAAAGGTGACCTTATTGCAAGAATGACGACAGATGTTCAGGAAATTGAAAATTCAGTTGTTCAGTCATTAAATAATTTAGTTAAGGCTCCAATTACAATGCTGGTATATTTAGTATCACTCACAATAATGAGTCCGTATCTTACAATATTTGTTTTGGTCTTATTGCCTGTATCAGGAGCAATCATTGGAAAAATTGGGAAATCATTACGACGAAAATCTGTAAAAGGACAAAACCAAATGGGTTTAATCATGTCGTATATCGAAGAAACACTCTTTGGCTTAAGAATAATAAAAGCATTTAATACTGAACATAAGATCAACGATCGCTTTGTTGGTGCCAATAATACTTATACCAAATTAATGAATAAGATCTGGCGAAGAAAGGATTTAGCCGGACCTACCAGTGAGTTTCTTGCAACAGCAGTTATCATCATCATTATGTGGTTTGGTGGAAGAATGGTATTAAATAATGAAGCAGCTATGTTACCACAAACATTTATTGCTTATTTAGCAATATTTTCACAAATCATTACGCCTTCTAAAGATCTTTCAACAGCATACTATAATATACAACGAGGATTAGCATCTCTAGACCGGATTAATGTTATTCTGGATGCAGGAGTTACAATTAATGAAAAACCCAATGCAAAATCAGTTGATAAATTTGAGAATCTTGTTGAATATAAAAATCTTAGCTTTAAGTATATTGAAGACTATGTATTAAAAGACATAAATCTTAAAGTTGAAAAAGGAAAAACAATCGCTTTAGTAGGACAATCTGGCTCTGGTAAATCCACATTAGTTGATTTACTTCCTAGGTTCTACGATGTTAAAGAAGGAGAAATTACTATTGATGGAAATAACATTCAGGATTTAAAACTAAAAGACCTTAGAAATTTAATGGGCATTGTAAGTCAAGAATCTATATTATTTAATGATACTATTTACAATAATATAGCATTTGGAATGGAAGATGCTACAGAAGAAGAAATTATAGCAGCAGCTAAAGTTGCCAATGCGCATGAGTTTATACTTCAAACTGAAAATGGTTACCAAACCAATATTGGAGATAGAGGAAGTAAACTTTCTGGAGGTCAGCGACAAAGAATTAGTATTGCTCGTGCTGTCTTAAAAAATCCTCCAATATTAATCCTTGATGAAGCAACATCAGCCCTAGACACTGAATCAGAAAAACTAGTTCAGGATGCATTATATAAATTAATGGAAAACAGAACTTCAATAGTCATTGCACACCGATTATCAACGGTAAGAGATGCTGATGAAATCTGTGTGATGCATGAGGGTAAAATTGTTGAGCGAGGTAAACATGATCAATTACTCGAACTAAAAGGAGTGTATAAACGTTTACATGATCTTCAAATTTTTGCATAAAATCAAAGGAGCTAACTCATGCTCCTTTTTATTTGTTTAAAACTTAATTTTTATGAATCTTTTTTCCTTTTTTTACGTAAGTTGTAAGATATTAAACCATTTTCTCTGCCTGTGCTGATATGAAAAATAAAATACCAGCTTTTTTTATTCTATTCATCGTAATTTTCTCTACATTAGAATCTTACCAAACTCTTGCACAAGAATATAATATTGACTCACTGGTCCAGCTTCTTGATGAAGCAAAAGGTGCTGATAAGATTCCATACTATTATGCTGTAACTGACTATTATAGTTATTATTCGCCACACAAAGCAGTTCGCTTTGCAAACGAATTTTTAATTCTTGGAGAAAAATACGATAGCACTGATATTATTGAATACAGTTATCAAATTTTAGGGGAATCATACTATTTTCAGGAAGATTATCAAAACTCTTTAAACTATTTTAATAAACTTCTCGAATCAACTATTGAGAGAAATGATGAACAAGCCATTGGTAAAGCATACAATAACCTTGGGATCATTAATCGTGCCCTAGAAAATTACCCGGAAGCTATTAAAAACTATGAAAAGTCAATGGAGATTAATGTAAAATACAATGATATCCAAGGCCTTAGTAGTACATACAATAATCTGGGAGTTTTAAACGAATACCTTAACTTATATGCTCAAGCAAGGGATTATTATAAAAAATCTCTTGAAATGGAATTAAAAATTGGTGACCCCGATGGAATTTCAACATCATATCTTAACCTTGGAGGAATTTATTTAAAACTCAAAAAATTCTCAAAAGCAATTGAGTTCTGCAATAAAAGTATTGAAATTTGTGTCGCAAATGATTTTCAACATTCGCTTGAACTCAATTTTGAAGTGTTGTATAAAACCTACAAGAAGTTAGGTAATACTGAAAAATCTTTATTGTATTTAGAAAAATTCTATGAACTAAAAAACAAAAGAGTCAATCAAGAAACAAACACACAAATTGCTGAAATAGAATTTAAATACCAATCAGATAAGAAACAACAAGAAATAAAATCCTTAAACAAACAAAAGAAGCAAAAAACACTTTTAAATATTATTATACTTTTCGTATCAGGAATTTTTAGTGTACTTCTGGTTATATTATTACGCATTAATAAACAGCGAAGGCATAATAATAATGCATTAAGAAATGCCAATACAGAAGCTCTTCAACAAAAAGAAGAAATTGAAGCTCAACGTGATGAAATTGAGGCACAGCGTGATGAAATACAAAATCAAAAAGATATATCGGAATATCAGAAAAACCAAATACTTAAACAAAATAAGGACATAACAGATAGTATCGAATATGCTAAACATATCCAGATTGCTCTTTTACCTGATAAAATTACAATGCAAAAGATCTTAAAAAATGGATTTTGTTTATTTAAACCAAAAGATATAGTTAGCGGTGACTTTTATTGGGTAGCACAGGTTGAAAATAAATCAGTTATTGTAGCTGCCGATTGTACCGGACATGGAGTTCCTGGTGCTTTTATGAGTATTATTGGTATTAATTTCCTAAATGATATTGTTTCCAATGAGCGCATTATTAAACCAAATGAGATTCTTAATGAGCTAAGAAAAAGAATTATAAAAACTATGGTTCATGCTAATAGAATTGATGAATCAAAAGATGGTATGGATGTCGCTTTAATTGTAATAGATTATGACCAAATGAAGCTGGAATATGCCGGAGCATATAATCATTTATATTACATAAGAGACCATATGCTTAATACGATAAAAGCAGATAGAATGCCTGTTGGTATATCGGAAAAATCAATAGCTCCTTTCACAAATCATATCATTGACATTCAAAAAGGAGATTTATTTTATATGTTTACAGATGGTTATGCTGATCAGTTTGGAGGCCCACTAAGAAAGAAATTCCGTGTTGGACAACTGAGAGAATTGTTACTTGATATACATGAAAAAGAAATGCCCGAACAAAAGCGAGCTCTATTTGAAACGTTTATCAACTGGAAAGAAAAGCAACCCCAGGTTGATGATGTTTTATCAATAGGAATTAAAATTTAAAAGCTATTTATTTTTTTCAATTAAATCAACTAAAGTATCTACTTTAAGATTCTTTCCTTCAACTTTATATTTTGCTTTTTCGTAATCCTCTTTTCTTTTTGCTAATAAATCTTTAGCATAAACCGTTAAATCGTCTCGTGTTTTTCCCCAAATTAATGGTCTGTCTTTTTTAGAATGCATTAACCGATCGACAAGAGTTGGAATATCAACTTCCAAATAAATAGTCAAGCCTTTGCTATTCATTTCATTCATATTATCGAAATAACAAGGAGTTCCTCCTCCTGTTGAAATCAATACATTTTCATATTTATTGATTAAAATTTCAAGAGATTCTTTTTCAATCTTCCTAAACTCATCCATCCCCTTATCATAGATCAATAATCGAATAGTAGTACTATACTTTTCCTCGATATAATCATCTAAATCAATAAATGGTAATCCTATCTTTTTGGCTAATTTCTTACCAACCGACGATTTACCACTAGCCATAAATCCAATTAGAAAAACTCTCATACATTCTATTTTTGAATATTAAATATACAAAAAAATCCAATCTCAGAAAACATTATTCGTTTCCACTCTCAAATAAACTCATTTGTGAAGTATCCTCATCGTTATCCTCTCCTAAATCCTCATTTAGTTCAGATTCTTCTTCCTTAACAATTAATGGTTCTAGTTCGGTTACGACTTTTACTTCGTAGTTTGATAATCGTTTTCCTCTAGCTTTATAACTTTTTACTCCAATAAAATCTGCAATTTCAATAATCTCATTTTCACGATCCTTATGGCGACCTCCGAAAGAAACTTCTAATCTTGGATATTCAACTTCTGTGATTTTTATTAATCTGGAATTTTCGTTTTCGCCAATAAAACTTGTTGGTTTATCCGTTGGATCAACCGTAAATCGTTTCACATAATAATATTCAAGATCAGCATCATAATATACTGCTGAAAATATCTTTTCAGGACGGAATTTCTCGATAATCATAATATCATCTTCGTAATGATTCATTAAATCATAACTTGATAGTCTGTAGTTACCCGATTTGGTAATAACTAAAATTTTATCATCTCCATGAAATTCTCCAATATAATTACCTCTACCGTCGGCATTTAAACGCAATACTTCTTCTTCGAACCAAATTTTTCTTCCTCCTAAAGTAGATACTCCTTCATCTTTTAGAACAATCTTATGTACTGCATATTTGGTTAATATATTACCCATAGACTGTCGTCCTTTAATTGCAAGTTCGCTAAAATCGAATTCAAATATAGGCTTCTTCAACCTTGGACGTGGACGAAGATAAATCTTCACTATTTCCGCTTCACCATTTGGATTAGCTGTCATATAAAGAATTTTTGATCCTTTTGTACCTTTGGTAATCTCATATTCTTTATCACGAGTTATCCCTTTTATTGCGCATCGTTTAATCATAATGGCACCATTTATTCCATCTCTATAAATAACGTTATAAATAGTTCGATCATCATTTCTTTTAAATACTGCAACATGGATAATATCCTTACCCACAAATACTTTATCATCAGCTTTTGTAATGATATATTTTCCATCTCTCAAGAATACAATAACCTCATCAATGTCGGAACATTCACTAACAAATTCATCTTTTTTAAGGCTGGTTCCAATAAAACCTTCTTCTCGATTAACATAAAGCTTTTCATTGGCTACTACAACTTGTGTAGCTGCAATGGTGTCCAGATTTCGAATTTCTGTTTTACGATCGCGACCATCGCCATGTTTTTTACGAATTTGTTTATAATAATTTATGGCGTAATCAATAATATGATCCAGGTGATTTTGTACTTCCTTAATTTCTTCCTCAACGCCTTTTATAAATTCATCCGCCTTTTTAACATCGAATTTTGTTATTCGCTTAATTTTTATTTCGGTAAGCTTAACAATATCTTCTTCAGTAACTTCTCGTAATAATAATTTTTTAAAAGGATCAAGCCCTTTGTCAATTGTTTTTATAACCGACTCCCAGGTTTCACACTCTTCAATATCGTGATAAATCCTGTTTTCAATAAATATCTTTTCAAGAGATGATAAATGCCAGGCTTCTTGCAGTTCACGTTTTTTAATCTGAAGCTCTTGTTTTAACAATTCAACAGTATTATCTGCTGAATATTTTAACATCTCTGAAACCCCCATAAAAACAGGTTTGGAATTTTCAATAACACATGAGTTAGGCGATATTGAAACCTCGCAATCTGTAAAAGCATATAATGCATCAATGGTTTGATCAGGAGAAGTACCTGAAGGTAAATGAATCAATATCTCAACATGTTCAGCTGTATTATCATCAATTTTCCTGATCTTAATCTTTCCCTTATCATTGGCTTTTAAGATAGAATCTATTAAACTCTGTGTTGTTTTTCCAAAAGGAAGTTCTGTTATCTTAAGTGTCTTTTTATCTTCTTTCTCAATTTTAGCTCTAACTTTTACAGATCCTCCGCGAAGACCGTTGTTATATTTGCTAAAATCAGCAATTCCTCCTGTAGGAAAATCTGGATAAAGCTCAAATCCTTTACCTTTTAAATATGCTATAGCAGCATCAATCAGCTCATTAAAATTATGAGGTAAAATTTTGGAAGCCAAACCAACTGCAATACCTTCTACTCCTTGAGCTAATAGTAATGGGAACTTAACCGGTAAAGAAACAGGTTCATCATTTCTTCCATCGTATGATTTTTTCCATTCTGTTGTTTTTGGATTAAACACAACATCGAGGGCAAATTTTGATAAACGAGCTTCAATATATCGAGGAGCAGCAGCTCCATCACCTGTTAAAATATTACCCCAGTTTCCCTGAGAATCAACTAAAAGATCTTTCTGACCTAGCTGTACCAACGCATCTCCAATCGAGGCATCTCCATGTGGATGATACTGCATAGTATAACCAATAATGTTGGCAACCTTATTATACCTGCCATCATCAAGTCTTTTCATGGCATGCATAATTCTTCGCTGTACAGGTTTTAAACCATCATACAAATGAGGAACAGCTCTTTCAAGAATCACATAAGAAGCATAATCTAAAAACCAATCTTTGTACATTCCCGAAAGATGTACAATCTTATGTAACTCTTCGCTTTGTTTTTCTTTTTCGGTCATATCTAAATTTTGATCCTGCTCTAAACGCTCTTTTTGATCATTATTTTCTTTATTCTCTGTACTCATCCTATCTATCTAATCAATTTAATCTACCACATCAATTTTAAGATTCTCAACAATAAAATCCTGTCTTTCAGGTGTATTTTTACCCATATAAAATTCAAGTAAATCTTTCACCGCATCATCTCTTCTCAACCTTACAGGATCTAAACGAATATCTTTCCCAATAAAATGTTTAAATTCTTCGGGCGATATCTCTCCTAGCCCTTTAAACCTGGTTATTTCCGGGTTATTCTTTAATTTCTTTATTGCTTTAGCCTTTTCTTCATCACTATAACAATAGATTGTTTCCTTTTTATTTCGAACCCTGAATAATGGTGTTTGAAGAATAAACAAATGACTATTTTTAACTAAATCGGGAAAAAACTGTAAAAAGAATGTGATTAATAATAAACGAATATGCATACCATCAACATCCGCATCGGTAGCTATAATTACATTTTTATATCTTAAGTTTTCAATTCCTTCTTCAATATCAAGAGCAGCTTGCAATAAATTAAACTCTTCGTTTTCGTACACAATTTTCTTTGTTAAACCGAAAGTATTCAGTGGCTTTCCTTTTAAACTAAAAACAGCTTGTGTATTAACATCACGCGATTTCGTAATTGATCCACTTGCAGAATCTCCCTCGGTTATAAAAATCATTGTTTCGTTCTTACGCTCTTCTTTAGAATTATAATGAATCCTGCAATCACGAAGCTTCTTATTATGTAAACTTGCTTTTTTAGCTCTTTGCTTTGCCAATTTCTTAATCCCTGAAATAGCTTTTCTCTCTTTTTCTGATTCAATGATTTTCCTTTGTAGTGCTTCAGCTACATCACTATTTCTATGTAAGAAATTGTCTAATTCATTTTTTAAGAAATCACCAATAAAGTTTCTAATTGTTGGTCCATTGGGAGCAATATTTTTCGAACCTAATTTTGTTTTTGTTTGTGATTCAAAAACAGGCTCTTCAACTTTAATACTTACTGCTGCAACAATTGAAGTGCGAATATCAGAAGGATCAAAATCCTTTTTATAAAAATCGCGAATTGTTTTTACATAAGCTTCTCTGAACGAAGCTAAGTGAGAACCTCCTTGAGTTGTATGTTGTCCGTTGACAAAGCTGTAATATTCTTCACCATACTGATTTCCATGTGTAATGGCTATCTCAATATCTTCACCTCTTAAATGAATAATTGGATACAAACCTTCGGAACTCATATTATGATCTAAAAGATCACGTAATCCATTATCTGAATGATACTTTGTTCCGTTTAATTTGATTGTTAATCCTGAATTTAAGAAAACATAGTTCTGGATTAGACTAACAACATATTCTTCTATGTAATGATAATCACCAAATATTTCTTTATCGGGAACGAAGGAGGTTAATGTACCGTTTTTTTCTGTTGTTTTTTCTACTTTATCATCACTTACTACTTCACCATTGGTAAACTCAACACATTTCTTCTCACCCTCACGATACGCTTCAATTTTAAAGTTTGTTGATAATGCATTTACTGCTTTAATACCAACTCCGTTTAAACCAACCGACTTTTTAAATGCTTTAGAGTCATATTTTGCACCTGTATTCATTTTAGAAGCTACATCTTTCAGCTTACCTAATGGTATACCCCTTCCGTAATCCCTCACTTTAACATAATTATCGGTCATTTCAATATCAATAACCTTTCCAAATCCCATCATAAACTCATCGATGGAATTATCCATAACTTCTTTTAATAATACATAAATTCCATCATCCTGAGAAGATCCATCACCCAGTTTCCCGATGTACATTCCCGGTCTTTTTCTAATGTGCTCTTTCCAATCTAATGTACGAATACTGTCTTCTGTATAATTTGCCGTCATTTCACCTAATTTTTCGTAAATATAATTAAAAGAAAAGTCCCTGCTGAAATTGTTTATCAACAGCCCAACGCCTCAATTTGTTAATAATTCTAAAATCGTTACAAATTAAATAAAATCCAACGAATAATGGTATGTTCAGGTTGTTGAAAAATTGTTAATCAGTGAAAATTCCCATCTGTTTCATTAACAATGATGCATTCATATTTTGTGTTACACCTTGTCGAAGTTTATAATCGAACAATACTTTTTCATTATCAATTTCAACCTCAAAACACTTGTTTTTTATATTATCTGGATATTCCTTTTCTAGCTCACATAATGTTAAATCGTGTGTAGCAACTATTCCTGTTGCTTGAAGTGTTAATAAGTGCTCTACAAATTTCCACGAACCTTTTGCTTTATCAACAGAATTAGTGCCTTTTAAGATTTCATCCAGTAATATAAATGTTGGCTTTCCTTCTTTAAGCTTCTCAATAATATATTTTAACCTTTTCAGTTCTGCATAAAAATACGATTCGTTCTCTTTTAATGAATCTGCTGTTCGCATACCTGAAAACAGTTCCATAATTTGAAAATTAAACGATTTAGCGCAAACTGGCATTCCATTCATTGCAAGAATAAAATTTACTCCTACTGTTCTTAGGAATGTACTTTTTCCTGCCATATTTGCTCCTGTTATGATATCAATCTCACCTTTTTTGTTAATTATAAAATCATTATTAACTCTTTTTGTTTGAGGAATTAATGGATGTCCCAGCTCTTCGGATTCAATAACAGTTTTATCTGTAATTTTCGGATAAATAAATTCTCTGTTGTTAAAGCTATAATTTGAAAAACTACAATATAGGTCTATTTCAGCAATAACCTTCACCCACTGTTTTACATTCTGACCATATTTTATTTTCCATTTTTCTAAACGCATTTGTGAGTATAAATCCCACATTAAGGTAGCATTTAGTATTACTCCTAGAAAAATATTCAATCTCGTATCAAAAGCATCAATAATCTTAATCAATTTTTTAAAAGCTGCTTGAGCATTCACTGCATCAGTCTTTAAATCCTTTTGCAATTTGATAAGAAAATCAGAAGAGAAATGCTCACCTTCGATAAGTTTAATAAGTTTCGAATAATTTTTTAGGATTCTAAGTTCCTCAGAAACTAAACTTTGCTCCCGATTAGTTTTTCTTAATAATAAACTCGCCACAACCAGTTGTAATATTGCAAATAAAATAACCCACGAATAATGAGAAATACCAACAATTAAAAGTCCTAAAAACGATATTGTAACAAGAGGAAGTAAGACTACTATAATTCTGTAGAATAAGCTTTTAATAAAATAAACAGGTTTATCAATCCAGTAATCAATCTTTTTATTGTCTTCTTTAGTAACAGGACATAAATAACCCGTAGCCATAAAATTTTGACGCCATTCCAACTTTTTTACTAACTCTTGAATGGTATTTTGTTTATTTTCAATTTCTTCTTTAGTAGATTTTATGTTAGTTAATCTTTTAGTAAGTAACTCTCTACCTACCAATGTTGTTGTTCTATTTAAATACTGATATAAAGATCCTTCTCCAAATAAATCCAGATCATACGAATAAGGATGATCTCTATCAATAAAATCTTCACCGTTATAAAATGCTTTTAAGTTGTTTTTTAAAACCTCTAACTCTTCTTTATTAATCTTAGTCAAATTTTTAATAAAACTTAATTGCTCCAATTGTTTTATATAGTAGATAACTAAGAAGATAAAAACTGCCAAAAAGAAGAATATTAACCCCAATCTAAAAATACTATATTCTTTTATTATAAAAACGAAGCTAACAATAGCCAAAACAAATGCTAAGAACCTTGAAACACTTAAATAAATAAGTTTTGTTTTCAATTTAGCTTGCTCTAATCCAAAAATATTTACTCTTTGTTGATATTCTTCACTTGGAAGTTTATTATCCATTATAATTTAATTTTAATGTATTTAATTCTTCTTCCATGATCTGTCTTACCTTTCCAGATAATTCTTTTGTTTCCATTTCTTTAAATTCTGTATAAGGTATTTCATTTAATACTTTAACAATAACCTGATGCTTCCCTTTAAAAGTTCCGTTTGGATATACCAATTTTTGTCCTGTACCATATATAACAACAGGAACAATAGGCACCTGAGTATCTATGGCAAGTTTAAAAGCTCCTTCTTTAAAATTACCCAAATCGCCGGTTTTGGATCTTGTACCTTCCGGAAATATGGTTATTATGCATCCTTTACGAAGAACAGCCTCAGCATCAATAAGCATTTTTTTAATACTAGACTTACTTGATCTTTGCAACTTAATATCTCCCTTTAAACGCATTAGCCAACCATAAAAAGGTATTTTAAATATCTCCGCTTTAGAAATCCATCGAAAAGGAACTCCAAGACGATACACTAACAGTATATCTTCTTGCGACTGATGATTGGCAACAATGATTTTAGCATTATTATTTAATTTTTCTTTTCCTTCTATTTTAACATCCCAACCCGGAACAAGCAAGGTAAATAAGCTTCCCCAAAAATTGGCCAAATAATGAAGAACGATTAATTTTTTATCAAATGGATAGCTTATTAACCACACTAAAGTAAAAACTGGGGATAGTACCAAAGTAACTACTATTACTAATACCCAAACATAAATTGAAAAAATAATCTTAGACATTTAGCATTTTTTTTCAAAAATAATATTCTTTATAAAACTATCATTTAAATTAATTATTTGTTTTCTCTATAAATTAATTTCATTCTTGGTATATTTTTTGAATATTAACATTATACTTATTAATTTCACAGCAGAATAAAATTATTATTTGAATAAAACTCACAAATTATGAATATTAAAAATTTAATTATTGCAACGCTTGCATTATTTATGAGTTTACCCCTTTTAGCTCAGGAAAGTGAAAAGCTTGATACAATATATAAACTTGGGCGAAAAAAGTTAGTTGTAGAGGTTAAAAACATTTCTTCCTCAACTGTTAGGTATACTGATCCAGAAACTGGTGAAACGGTAACTTTAGAAAGAAAACAAATTCAGAAGATTATTTTTAGCAATGGTAGAAAAGAGGTTTTTAATAAGCCGGTAATGATGATGGTTGATGAAGGTGACTGGAAAACAGTTATTATAACTGATCGTAAAAATGATGTTGAAGGATTATATGAACTTGGAAAAGTAGATGCTAAATCATCTGCCGGAAGCAGGAGTGCTAAATCAGCTAAAAAAAGTGCAACTATAAGACTTCAGAAAAAAGCTGCTAACCTGGGAGGTATGATTGTTCTGGTTACTAAAGAGCAATCTGTAGGCGGTTTTGGAGAACCACCAACCTATGAGATGGAAGGAATAGCTTATGGATATGAGCCTCCTAAAAAAGAAGAAACAGAAAATTAAAATAACAAAAGGAGCCTTAAGGCTCCTTTTTATTTTGTTGACTATTTTTTAGCCTCTTCAAATCCTTGAATAAAAACAATATCTTTTGGTATTCGCTCTTTTTGTATTTTATATAGATCATTTAATAAATCATCTCTTATAAATCCCTTTTCATCAACCAATATTTTTGCTGCCTCATAATTTCCATCACCCTGAATAACTAAAATCTCTTCTGAGAACTTAAGCATTGCTTCTTTCATCTTATCAAAATTAATTTTATACTTTCCTGTTTTCTCATTACGTTCAAAAGCACCTAACTCTTCAAAATAATAAAATCGAATCATATTAGCTACCCCTTGATCATTTGAAATTCCAAAACGAACAGATCTAAAAACATCAGCCATATAAGTAACATAATTATCCATCAAGTCGCCACCATTCATTTCTCCCATTTCGTAAAGCTTGGTCACAAAGAATAAGCTTAAAATATCGTTCTTACATTCTGCAATAATATTATATTGTTCTTTTAGAGCATCTCGGACCGGGCCTTTGTTATTAACCGTATTTTTAATTCCTAAAGCACTTCCTACTTCATAGAACATTGTATTTTCAAAAAATGCTTTTGATGTTACGTGCTTTTGTTGCTCATCATCAATAAGTAATTTACTAATTGGAACTAAAATCTTCTCGAATTTGGCTTCCATTACATTCTTAAATTGTAATTTCCGGCTACCAACTTTTAACTGAACCTGTCCATCGATAGGTAGTGTAATCGCAATCTTTTTACTTCCCGTATTCCAATATCCTGAACAATTAAGTACATCGTAAACCATAATATCGGATAACTCACCAGGAACTTCAGTTTTATATCTTGCCTCAACAGGTAAGTTTTGTTGTAAATATGGAAGCAATAATGAATATTTTTCAAGATCTTTACTGGCTTGTTTGTTTTTAATTAATATCATTGACTGATAAGATGCTTTTGTATAATATAAACGATCTTCTGTATCTTCAATAGGTCCAACAATAAAATCGATTATATTATCTTTCATCTCCATCCAGGCAATATCACTATCGTAAAATTTATCAGTAAGTAATGCCTCTGCACGTAAGTTAAGATATTTCTTAAACCCCTTGTCTTCACTTAGATTTGCTGCCTCTTTTAATAAATCAGCTATTTGAACTAATTTTTCATTATAAGCTTCAAAGTAAGGAACTGTTTTTAAACTACCTAACTCATTTCTGCGAACAAGGGAATATGAACTATACTTTTCAAGGTCTTCAAACTCATCAAATTCCTGATATGACATATTTACCGGATAAAAATTTGCTCCTTCAAACCGGTTAGGTACCCCCTCCACAAAAGGTTCCATACCATTTAACCTATCCCATGGTCCATAGTTTATCATAAAATACCTTTTGATATTATCATCGGTAATCATACCCTTAATTTCGGTATGCTTTGAGCAAGTCTGCGCCCAGTAAAGTTCATCGATTAGATTAGCTGCTTCGAATAAGAGTGGAAGCATTTTCTTCTGATTTTCAGTTAGAATACTTAAATCAGTTTCTAGTTTTACATCGGCGTAATTAGCTAAGAGTTTTTCAATTTTTGTTTGCGGTTTTGGCTCTTCTTTTTTGTTTTTTTGCGCGCACTGCACAAATACAAAAGAGATTAAAATAATACCGACGATTATGAATTTCCTTTGCATAATTTTGGGTTTTTAGGTTATATAATTACTCTAACTATCGTAAATAGAGAGTTGAAAATAACTCAATTAAATATACGAAAATATCAAACCATAATCAACTTATTTTGTAAATAAGCTAACGATTCACATGCATATAAGGCTGAATTTTAACCGTTTAAAAAAAACTAAAACAAAGCAGAAATAAATTCATTTTTAGTTACATCATGAAAATATTGATCGATTTGGATATCCTGAAGAACCATTCTAAGGGTATCTTCTTTGTGCTGTTTATACACTAAAGCCTCTTCTATATTGGATATGTCATGTTGATTAAAGAAATCACCATATATTTTAATATTCTTGATAATACCTTTTTCAATATTCATTTGTATTTCTATACTCCCACCTTTTGTTTTGATCAGCTTCTCGAAGTTATATTTTGGTGAATAGCCATAATTCCATTCCCAGCTTGCGTACTTTTCTTTTGCTAATTTATTTATTTCGGCAAGATCATGTTCTGAATAATTGTAAATACTACTATTCTCATTAGTTTTCATAATGTAATCCAGGATTTCATCATGAAATTCCAGCACTGTCATTTCTTTTACCAAATAATCGCTTATATTAGTTACCCGGCTTCTTACTGATTTTACTCCTTTATCTTGATATTTTAAAGGATTTACTCTTAATGCCTTTGATAAATCGGCCATCTTCGAAGAAAAAAGTAAAGTCCCGTGATGCAGTACTCTTTTCTTAAAAACATGTTCTGCATTGCCAGAAACTTTCTTCCCATCAATCATAATATCATTTCGCCCCTCAAATTTTGCATCAACTCCTAACTTATGTAATACATCAATTATGGGTTTGGTATATTTTTTAAAATCTACCAAATTGCTATCTTCATTTACGTTCTGGATAAAAGTAAAATTCAAATTACCCAGATCATGAAATACAGCACCTCCACCTGAAAGTCGTCTAACAACATCAATCTTATGCTCTTTCACATATTCATGATTTATTTCGGCCATAGTATTTTGATGCTTACCAACAATAATGGAAGGTTTATTACGCCAAAGCATAAAACAATTTTCCTTAAAATTTCTTAAGACATATTCTTCGGCCGCTAAATTAAAATACGGGTCGGTATTGATATTCTGAATACAAATCATGGTTTGGTTGATTTTGGTTTTACTCCAAACAATAATCTATTTAAAATGTTTAGAGAGTCTTCGTAAAGTCAGATTATGCCCCCAGTAAGTAAAGTATCCTATTAAAATTCCTAAAGCAGCACCACCAAGAATATCGAATGGAAAATGAACTCCTAAATAAATTCTACTATATGAAACCACTGATGCCCAAACTATAATGAAACTTGTGAAGTTTCTGTTTTGAAATAACCTCGATAAAAAAAGTGCTATGGCAAAAGTATTTGCTGCATGAGAAGAAACAAAGCCGTACTTACCTCCACATTTACTATTTACTAAATGAACAATATTTTCTAATTCAGGAGTATGACACGGGCGAAATCTTTGAAAAACTTCCTTAAATGCATGCACCGATATTTGATCTGCAAGAGTTACAGTAATAGCCACAAAAATTAAGGTAATTATTGCCTTCCAACGAAATTTATAAATTATAAATCCAACAATAATTGCATACATCGGAATCCAAGATTTTGAACCTGAGATCCACCACATGACTTTATCCCAGAATGGAGAATTAATATCATTAAAAAATAAGAATAGCTCAAAATCAATATTTTTTAAAAACTCTAACATACGTAACAAGTTTTATACAAGATTTACCCAAATTAAATCTTTTAATTCTTGAATTCCTTTCTGTGTAACAGAAGAAATAAATAAATGAGGAACATCTGGTAAGTCTTTCTTTATTTCCTGAATTAACTCATCATCAAGCATGTCTGATTTTGTAATGGCCAAAATTCGTTTTTTATCTAATAACTCGGGATTATATTTTTCCAATTCAGATAGTAAGGTTTTATATTCGTTATGAATATCATCGGTATCACAAGGAACCATAAAAAGTAACATCGAATTACGTTCGATATGTCTTAGAAACCTTAAACCCAGACCCTTTCCCTCGTGTGCTCCTTCAATAATCCCAGGAATATCGGCCATAACAAAGGATTGCATATCGCGATATTGCACTATTCCAAGATTAGGAACCAATGTAGTAAAAGGATAATCTGCAATTTTTGGTTTTGCTGCAGATACTACTGATAATAAAGTTGATTTTCCTGCATTTGGAAAACCCACTAATCCAACATCTGCAAGTATTTTTAGTTCGAGAATAAACCAACCTTCTATTCCATCTTCACCCGGTTGTGCATAACGTGGTGTTTGATTTGTTGCTGATTTAAAATGTGTATTACCTAGTCCTCCACGACCTCCTTTAAGCAAGGTTTTTTCTTCCTGATCTTCCGTAATTTCAAAAAGTACCTCTTCTGTTTCTGCATCTTTTGCAATAGTCCCTAATGGTACTTCAACAATCACATCATTCCCGTCGGCTCCTGTTCGTTGAGCACTTCCTCCAGCCTCTCCGCTGGTTGCAAATATGTGTTTCTTAAATTTTAAATGTAATAAAGTCCAAAGCTGGGCATTCCCCTTTAAAATGATATGTCCTCCACGACCTCCATCACCTCCATCAGGACCTCCTTTGGCTACAAACTTTTCGCGGTGCAAGTGTGGAGATCCTGCTCCTCCTTTACCCGAGCGAAAAAATATTTTTACATAATCAACAAAGTTCGACCCTGACATTTATTTATGTTTTTCAATTACTGTACAAATCTTATCAAAGATAACATCTATTTCGCCAAATCCATCAACGGATTCATATTTTCCTAAGGATTTATAAAAATCAATAATCTGTTTTGTTCTATCGTTATAGATTCCTATTCGTTTTTTAATGATATCTTCTTTTCTATCGTCTGGTCTGCCTGATTCTTTTGCTCTGGCAACTAAACGTTCTACTAACTCACTTTCTTCAACTTCTAAAGAAATCATGACGTTTACATCACCATTGTACTTAGATAAAATAGAAGGAAATAATTCTGCCTGAAATGTAGTTCTTGGAAATCCATCAAAAATAAATCCATTCGAATTTTTATACCGATCTAGTTCATTCTGGATAATTTTAATGGCCATTTCATCGGTAACGTAATTACCATCATCAATTAATTTCTGCGCTTCAATTCCCAAATAACTTTGAGCTTTTATTTCCCTACGTAAAATATCTCCGGTCGAAATATGAACTAAATTATATTTGTCAATTATTTTCTGCGACTGCGTACCTTTTCCTGCACCCGGAGGACCAAACAAAACAATATTCAACATGAAATTCTATGAAAATTAATTAGCTTTTTAAAGTATAAATATCTGCCAGATTTCTTCCCAAACCATCATAATCCAATCCGTAACCAACAATAAAATCATTAGGAATCTCCATTCCAATATAATCTACTTTAAAATCTTTTTGATAAGCTTCTGGTTTAAATAGGAAAGAAGCTACTTTAATACTTGCAGGCTCGAAACTTTTTAGCTGTCCCAAGATTTGTTCAAGGGTAATTCCAGTATCAACAATATCTTCTAAAACAATTACATCGCGTCCGGTAATTGCTTCGTTAACACCAATCAATTGACGCACAGCACCTGTCGATGCGGTTCCTCGATACGATGTGAGTTTAAGGAATGTAACCTCACAAACAAAATCGATATGTTTAAATAAATCAGCTGTAAACATAAAAGAGCCATTCAAAACACTTATAAACAAAGGCACTTCTTTATTTGCATAATCTTTATTTATTCTTTCAGCTATATCAATAACCGCTTTTTGTATTTGTTCGGCCGAAATTGAAACCTCAAATTCCTTATCTTTTAATTTTACTTGCTTCATTATCTTTGATTTTATCCTTAATAATATTGATTAGGTTATCTTCAAATTATAATATTAAATTTGTGCAACAATTTATCTACGATAATTGTTTATAGATATTTAAATATTTGGCGAAAATACAAATTAATGATCGAAATATAATTTTTTACTCAAAAAACTTAACCAAGAAATGAAAGCAAAAGTTAGTATTATTATGGGTAGTACTTCAGATCTGCCAGTCATGGAAAAAGCAGCAAAAATTTTAAATGAATTTAAAATTCCTTTTGAAATGAATGCATTATCAGCCCATCGTACTCCTGAAGAAGTAGAAAAATTTGCAAAAGGAGCAAAAAACAGAGGAGTAGAAGTAATTATTGCTGGTGCTGGGATGGCAGCTCATTTGCCTGGAGTTATTGCAGCAATGACAAGCTTGCCTGTTATTGGAGTTCCTATTAATGCTACATTAGACGGAATGGATTCTCTTTTAGCAATCGTTCAAATGCCTCCGGGAATTCCTGTTGCAACTGTTGGAATTAATGGAGCTCAAAATGCAGGAATTTTAGCAGCTCAAATTTTAGCAGCAGGTGATGATCATCTTAAACAAGTCTTAATTGATTATAAAGAGAATCTAAAATCAAAAATAGTTAAGGCCAACGAAGATCTGGCAAAAGTCAAATTTGAATATAAAACAAATTAATAAAAAGGGTGCCTGTCACCCTTTTTTTATGCTTGATTTTTATCATTTCTCGCTCTTCCCTTATTCTTTATCTTTGCTTTAACAAAATCTAAAATCATGGAAAGAATAAATAAACTTATCAATATTCTTAATGAAAAAGAAATTGATGGAATCCTAATAACTTCAGAAGCAAATATTACATACTTAACCGGTTTCACTGGTGATTCATCCAGATTAATTGTTTCTCCTAAAGGCTGTGCTTTTTTAACTGATGGTAGATATACAGAACAAGCACAACTGGAGTGTCATCCTGAAATTAATATTATAAAATGGTTAAACGATGAACGCTATGGAGCTAAAACCTACAATAAGTGTATTCATGATTTTAATATCAAGAAACTAGGATTTGAAGGGAATATCACTCCATACTCAAGCTATTTATACCTTGAAAAAGAAATTCGTAGTTGTGAATTAGCATCAATGGATGATTTGGTTGAAGAATTAAGGCTGGTAAAAGATGAAAAAGAAATAAAATTCCTGGAAAAAGCTTGTGAAATATCAGATAAGGCTCTGGAATTAACAGTCCCTTTCATTAAACCCGGAGTTTCGGAAATCGAAGTTCTTGCCCGACTTGAATTCAACCTTAAAACAAATGGTGCTGATGATTTATCTTTTGAAACGATGGTTCTTTCAGGAGCTAAAACATCGCTTCTTCACGGAAAAGCTGATGATAAAAAGATTGAGAAAGGAGATTTTGTTCTTTTCGATTTTGGAGCTTTATATAAAGGATATCATGCAGACATAAGCAGGACATTTGCAGTAGGATCTATTAGCGATCAACAAAAAGAAATGTATGATATTATTCAAAAAGCACAGGCCGAAGCTTGCAACTCAATAAAAGCCGGAGTGCATGGTACAGTTCCTGACACTGCAGTTAGAAATAATATTCCTGACAAATATATTGACTACTACTACCCGGGATTAGGTCATGGAGTAGGATTAGCTATACATGAAAATCCATTCATAAAAAACACTTGCGATTTTGTATATAAAGAAGGTATGACAGTAACCATTGAACCTGGAATTTATATTCCAGGCGTTGGAGGCCTGCGAATTGAAGATACAATTGTTGTTAGAAAAGAAGGCGTTGAACTTTTAAATAAATTCCCAAAAGACTTAATGATACTTTAATTCCAAATTAAGATAGTTATATAGCACATCCGAAGTTTAAATCTTTGGATGTTTTATTTTTCTTACTTCTCTAATAGTAAAACATAATTAAAGAATAACAACCACTCTTTTTTACACCCAAAATTCAGATTGAAAATCTTCCACAGATTCCTGAAATTGGTATTCTAAATCGTTTAGTTCTTCAATTTCCTGATGTGTGGCATAATCTAAATGCACTTTTTCACGAATACTTTGCATCCTTTCAAAAGCTTCACTCGGGCTTATTTCTAATAACTCTATTCTTTCCATAACTATTTGTTTTTATACACTACGAAATTGATAAAGTATGTTTAAGTAAACATTTCTTTTTTGTTAATTTTATTTATCCTATAACAAAAGATATCAACATAGTTTTTAATACTTTATATTTTTTTCATTCCATCATTCTAAAATCAAGAATTTATAGTATCTTCATATATATTATTTGAAGAAAATGATTTAACATGTATTTAATCCTTGTTTATAAAAGATTAACATTGGTTTCTTTAATCATGTTGTTCTCTTCATTTCTAGCTTTCTCAATTCATGATAAAAGAAATGAAGAAGGCAAAGCTGCTGCAATGGCCAATGCTTCAGTTACCCTAACAGACATTTGGTCAATCTATCATAACCAGGCTGGATTGGGATATTTAGAAGACATTTCAGTTGGAGTATTTCATCAGTCAGGATATATTAAAGAACAAAACACTCAAGGACTTTCTTTCGCCCTGCCGACCAAAACAGGCACCATCGGAGCTTCTTATTCTTACTTTGGATATTCTCAATACAACGAAATGCAAGCTGGATTAGCTTATGGTAAATCTTTTTCGAAATATTTTGCTGTCGGATTACAATTAAACTATCTAAACACTCATATTAGTGGTGATTATGGCAATGCCAACACCGTTAATTTTGAAATCGGTATTCTTTCGCAACCTATTAACAATTTATTTATCGGTGCTCATGTTTATAATCCTTCGCGAAGTAAAATTGAAGAAGAAAAAATCCCAACCATCTTTAATTTAGGAATTAGTTATTTATTCTCAGATAAAGTTATGCTGGCCATAGGAACTGAAAAAGATCTTGATCATGATGCTATCTTTAAAGCCGGAATAGACTACATGCTTGTTGAATATGTTTCACTGCAAGCCGGAGTTTCAACGAATCCTTCGAAATATTCATTTGGCATAGGATTTCACTACATTAACATTAATGCATACATAGGTTTTTCAAGCCATCAAACGCTTGGTTTTACTCCCTCATTTAGCATAAGCTATGGTTTCTAGTAATTATTCGAAACATATAGTATTTATCTTATTTCTGTTCTTAGCAAATTATTTATTTGCACAAGAGCCAACGAAGCTTACCATTGAAGATTTCATTGAAGATATTGCCAGCAATACAGATTCTGAAGTTGATTATACTAGCTTATACGATGATTTAAACTTTTTCTTAAATAAGCCTTTGAACCTAAATACTGCTACGAAGGATGATTTAGAGAAACTACAAATCTTAAATGATTTTCAGATTAAAAGTTTGCTGGATTATATCAAGTCCAATGATAAAATGCTTTCTGTTTATGAATTACAGCTAGTTTATGGATTTACAATGGAAGATATTCATCGTATACTTCCTTTTATTACTGTTTCAGAAACTACTGTAGAATCAAATCTTAAGTTTAAAAATATTTTGAAATATGGCAACAATCAGCTTTTTCTTCGAGGTCAAGAAATATTGGAAGAGCAAGTTGGGTATAGCTTTATCTCAGATTCTGCTTTGCTCGAAAATCCAAACTCGAGATATTTAGGTAATTCATATAAAATATATGCTAAATATAAATACAATTACAAGAATAAAGTTTACTGGGGCGTTACAGCCGAGAAAGATCCCGGGGAGGAATTTTTCGAAGGGAATAATAAAAATGGATTTGACTACTACTCTGCGCATTTACAAATCAATGATATTGGAATCATAAAAACCATCACACTCGGCGACTACCAGGCTAAGTTTGGACAAGGACTTCTGCTTTGGTCTGATATGGCCATGAGTAAAACTCCATACGTTTTAAATGTTCGAAGAAAAGCACAGGGACTAAATAAATATTCTTCTACCAACGAAAATGTTTTTATGCGTGGCGCAGGAACCACCATATCATACAAAAACATGGAAACTTCTGTGTTTTATTCTAAAAAACAAATTGATGCCAACATCATAGATAGCACTGATAATGTTATTTCAAGTGTTTCGTCATTTCAAAATTCAGGCTATCATTCTATTCCTTCTGAAATTGTAGATAAAGATGCTATTGGAGAACAAATTATTGGTGCTAATATCTCGTATAATCATTCTGATTTTAAAATTGGAGTCACAGGTTTATCATATAATTATGATGCAAAACTTACAAAAGACATCACACCAGAAAATCAATATGATTTTCGAGGAGATAAAAACTCAAACCTCAGTGTAGATTATCAGTTTGGTTTTTGGGATTTTCGCTTTTTTGGTGAGGAAGCCATTAGTTATAATGGAGGTAAAGCCTTTTTAAACGGAATGCTGGTCAACTTAGCTCCACAAATATCTTTATCGGCAATACACCGTTATTATCAAAGAAACTTTCAATCAAATTATGGCAATGCATTTGGTGAATTATCTTCAAATAGTAACGAATCAGGATTGTATTTTGGCATTGAAGTTCATCCATTGAAGAATTGGAAAATAACTGCCTATTACGATCATTATAAATTTCTATGGATTAATTCAGGCGTTGATGCACCATCTAATGGATATGAATGGTTTTTCAATGTTGATTATAATCCGACAAGAAATGTTAGTATGTATTTACGAATAAAAAACGAGGTTAAAACAATAAATCAAAATGATATTATCGGGTTAGACGAATTAACAGAACAAGAAAATCTAAAAATCAGGTTTCATATTAATTCAAAAATTAATGATCAGTTATCGCTTAAAAACCGAATTGAAACTTCTTCTTTTCATAATGGCAATGCTAACAATTATGGTTATATGATTTATCAGGATATTTTTTATGATTTTAAGAAGATTCCTTTATCTCTAAATATGCGATTTGCTGTATTCGATACAGATTCATATAGTGCCCGTATTTATGCTTACGAAAGCGATATTTTATATACTTTTTCAATTCCTGCTTATTATTCAAAAGGTACAAGAACCTATTTTAACCTAAAATATTCACTTAAAAGTTTTTTGGATATATGGATTAGATATTCACAAACCTATTACTCCGATCTAGATATTATATCTTCAGAATTAAATCAAATTGATGGTAAGACAAAATCAGAGATTAAGGTTCAGATGAGATTTAAGTTTTAATAGTAAACAATTCAGGCAAAGTTTAATACTTTGCCTGAGCATATATCTTTATAATAAACTTTATTTATTCATATATTTCTTCAACAACACTATTCACTTTAATATCTTTAATGTTCAGCTGCAAGTTCGTTTTGCCTCTAAAACTATTTTCATCAATAGCATAACAAATATCGAAGAAATCACCCGAATGAATGTATTCGTATAAATCAGCTTGTTGAAATGCAATAGCAGGGAAACTTTTAAAAGGTTCATCTTCCTGTACCAAAGAGAGTTTTAAATGTTCTTTGCTCACTCCTACAATTCTTCCTTCGCCATTATCAGCAACTTCTTTGGTAACAAAAACAGGAGCCATATTTCCAGGACCAAAAGGTTGAAATTGCTTTAATACTCGATAAAATTTTGGAGTAATACTTGATAAATCTAATCGGGCATCAATATCAACCTGTGGGATAAGCTGTTTATCTTCAATAGTCTCACTTACGATTTTCTCAAATCGTTCAATAAACTCAGGAACATTTTCAATTTTTAGGGTAAGTCCGGCAGCATACATATGACCACCAAAATTTTCCAACAAATCACTACAAGCCTCTATGGCTTGGTAAATATCAAAACCAACTACTGAACGAGCTGATCCTGTTGCTAAACCATTCGAAGCCGTTAAAATAACTGTTGGTCTGTAATAAGTTTCAATTAAACGCGATGCTACAATTCCAACAACTCCCTTATTCCATTTCGAATTGTAAAGTACTGTTGTTTTCTTTTCGCCAAGTTCTTTTTCTTTTGCTAATAAACTTAACGCGTCTTTGGTAATATTTCGATCGATATTCTTACGTGCATCGTTAAAAGAATCTACACTATTAGCTGCAATTTTAGCCATTCGGGCATTGTTGGCAAGTAACAGTTCAACCGCCTTATCGGCCGATTCCATTCTACCGGCAGCATTAATCCTTGGTCCAATCTTAAAAACAATATCATCAATGGCAATGTCTTTTCCTGCCAAACCTGATAAATTAATAATAGATTTTAATCCTTCGCGAGGATCTTTATTCAATTGAATTAATCCATAGTGTGATAAAATTCTGTTTTCGTCAGTAATAGAAACAATATCAGATGCTATACTTACAACAACCAAATCGAGATAAGGAATTATTCTTTCAAAATCGATATTATTGGTTTGAGCATATCCCTGAATCAATTTAAATCCAACTCCACATCCCGATAAATCTTTAAAAGGATACTCACAATCGGGGCGTTTAGGATCAAGAACTGCACAAGCATTAGGTAATTCATCACCCGGAAAGTGATGATCGCAAATAATAAAATCTATCCCGTTTTCTTTAGCGTAATTTATCTTTTCGTTAGCTTTAATACCACAATCAAGAGCAATTACCAACGTATATTTGTGTTCTTGTGCATGTTGAATTCCCTGCAAAGAAATTCCATACCCTTCGCTATAACGATCGGGTACATAATAGCCAATATTATCGTAAAATTCTTTGAAAAAAGAATATACCAATGCAACCGATGTAGTTCCATCTACATCGTAATCGCCATAAACTAAAATGTGTTCGTTATTCTGAATTCCTTTTTCGATACGCTCAATGGCACGATCCATATCTTTCATAATAAAGGGATCGTATAAATCATCGAGTTGTGGACGAAAAAAAGCCTTGGCTTCATCGAATGTCCTAACACCTCTTTGCACTAAGAGGTTTGCCAGTACGGGTTCTATGTTTAATTCTTTTGCCAGTGTTTCATTCGCTTCCTTTCTTCCCTGCTGTTTTAGCACCCACCTTTTTTCCATATATAATTTTCATATTTTTTACTTTTTTAGGTTCATCCCGAATACTTGTTCCATCTTTGTTCTTAAAATATTTTTTACTTTTTCAACATCTTGCTTCGCTCCTAACTCTTTCTCCATCGATGTTACACCCTTGTCGATAAATCCGCAAGGATTAATGTGATTAAAATATTCGAGATTGGTGTTTACATTAAATGCAAATCCGTGCATTGTTATAAATCGGCTTGCTTTAACACCAATTGCACATATTTTTCTTGCTTTGTTTGTTCCTGAATCGAGCCATACTCCTGTTGCTCCTTCTAGTCTTCCCGAATCAATTCCAAACGCTTTCAATGTCAAAATAATTGACTCTTCTAAATTAGCAATATATTGCTTCACCTGCAAGTTAAATCGTTCAAGATCGATAATTGGATACCCAACAATCTGACCCGGGCCATGATATGTGATATCTCCTCCTCTATTGGTCTTAAAATATGTAGCTTGTATCTTATTTAAAAACTCATCATTAATCAATAAATTGTTTTGCTCTCCACTTTTACCCAAAGTATAAACATGAGGATGTTCACAGAAAATTACATTCCCTTCAATTTCCTTTTGCTCATCTTCTGGCAAATCTCTGTTTTCTGCTTTTATTTTGATATAATCCGAAAATAAACCTTCCTGGTAATCCCAGGCACTTTTATATTCAATGATTCCTAAATCCTCAAATTTAACTTGCTTCATCCTTCAAAACTTTAGTGATTGCAAACATGTTTTTCTGCTTGATATGATGATCGAACCAATGGGCTGCTTTCCACAAATTCAAATCCTTTTTCAAGACCAATAATCTTATATTCTTCGAATTGTTCTGGACTTACATATTCCTCAACCGGCATGTGACTCTTAGTAGGTGCAAGATACTGACCAATAGTCATTACTTGACAACCAACTGCTAAAAGATCATCCATGGTTTGAAGAATCTCTTCTTTCGTTTCTCCTAAACCCAACATGATACCTGACTTTGCTACAACACCCGAATCAGCAATTTGTTTTAAAACCTCTAAACTTCTTCGGTATTTTGCACGACTTCTGATTTGAGGAGTTAATCTCTCAACCGTTTCCAGATTATGGGAAATGACTTCAGGCTTTGCTTCAATAACTTTATCGATACATTCCTTTACATTGTCAAAATCAGGGATTAAAGTTTCGATAGTAGTTTCAGGATTAACTTCTTTAATTTTTCGTATGGTTTCAGCCCAAAAGGCTGCTCCGCCATCATCTAAATCATCACGATCGACCGAAGTAATAACACAATGTTTCACACCCATTAATTTTACCGACTCAGCAAGCCTTTCGGGTTCTTCCCAATCAACAGGCAATGGTTTGCCTGTTTTTACACCACAAAACTTACACGACCGAGTGCAAATTTCCCCTAAAATCATAAACGTAGCAGTACCTCTATTCCAACATTCTCCAATGTTTGGACAATTACCACTTGTACAAATTGTATTTAGATTATGCTTTTTTACTGTATTTTTTACTTTTGAGTACGATTCACCTTTGGGCATCTGCATCTTCATCCATCGAGGTAATCGCCTGGTGTTTTTGTTTCCTGATTCCATTTTCCCCTCCTTGAAAATCAATTATCCTGCAAAATTAAATTATTCTAAATAAAAACAGCTAGTATTTAGAGGAATATATAAAAATAAAATCATGAAGTTTGATTACTAGAATGATAGGTTTTATAAATTATTTAAAGGCAATTAACTTGGTTTCAAGATTATTTAATGATTTAGTTTTATCTTTGTACGGTTTTTATAAAAATTAAAGTAATTTGTATGATGAATTTAGAATTAAGCGAACAAGAAGTTATTCGCAGACAATCGTTAGAAGAGTTAAGGAAATTAGGGATTAATCCATATCCTGCGGCGAAATATGAGGTAAATACTTCATCAGAAGAAATCCTTTCTAAATTCGATCCTGAAAAGAACAACTTTCAAGAAGTGAGTATAGCAGGAAGAATCATGAGCCGAAGAATTATGGGTAGTGCTTCATTTGTTGAGTTACAAGATGATAAAGGGAAGATACAAGTTTACTTTAAACGCGATAATATTTGTGCTACAGAAGATAAAACTTTATATAACACTGTATTTAAAAGATTATTAGATATTGGTGATATTATTGGAGTAAAAGGAAATGTTTTTGTTACTAAAGTTGGAGAAACATCGGTTAATGTAACTGAATTTACTGTTTTAAGTAAATCAATTAAACCATTACCTGTTGTTAAAGAAAAGGATGGTAAGACATACGATGCCTTTACTGATCCTGAACAACGTTACCGTCAGCGTTATGTTGATTTAATTGTAAATCCACAAGTAAAAAATGTTTTTGTTCAAAGAACAAAAATTATGAACACCATGCGAGAGATGTTTAATGAACAAGGTTATCTTGAAGTTGAAACTCCAGTTCTACAACCAATACCTGGAGGAGCAGCTGCTCGACCATTTATAACACATCACAATGCGCTTGATATACCATTATACTTGCGTATTGCAAACGAACTTTATTTAAAAAGATTAATCGTTGGTGGATTCGATGGTGTTTATGAGTTCTCAAAAGATTTCCGTAACGAAGGAATGGACAGAACGCATAATCCAGAATTTACGGTCATGGAAATCTATGTGGCTTATAAAGATTATCATTGGATGATGGAATTTACAGAGCAAATGCTCGAAAGAGTTGCTACAGCTTTACATGGAACAACCAAAGTTAAAATAGGAGCTAACGAAGTTGACTTTAAAGCGCCTTACCGAAGATTATCCATGATTGATGCTATTAAAGAACATACTGGTGTTGATATAACAGGAATGAATGAAGATCAATTACGCCAGGTTTGTAAAGATTTAAACATTGAAATTGATGAAACATTCGGAAAAGGAAAAATGATTGATGAAATATTTGGTGAAAAATGTGAAGGACATATGATTCAGCCTACTTTCATTACCGATTATCCTGTAGAAATGTCTCCACTGTGTAAAAAACATCGCGATAATCCTGAATTAACAGAACGATTTGAGTTAATGGTTAACGGAAAAGAACTTTGTAATGCGTATACTGAATTAAATGATCCAATTGATCAATTAGAAAGATTCCAGGATCAGTTAAAATTATCAGAAAAAGGTGACGATGAAGCCATGTTTATTGATATGGATTTTGTACGTGCTTTAGAATATGGCATGCCTCCTACATCTGGTATGGGAATTGGGATTGACCGTTTAACTATGTTTATGACAGGTCAGGAATCTATTCAAGATGTACTATTTTTCCCTCAAATGAGACCTGAGAAAAAAGTACAAAAAGATAATGTAACTGCATATACCGAAATTGGAATCGCTGAAGAGTGGGTTCCTGTAATTCAAAAAGCAGGATATTTAACTGTTGCTAGTTTAAAAGATGTAAAACCTGGAGCTTTACATCAAACCATTTGTGGCATTAACAAAAAGCAAAAATTAGGTTTACAAAACCCTGGTCAGGATGATGTTAAAACCTGGATTGAAAACATAAAATAAGCTGAATGAAGCAAAAACAGAAAGTAGCAATTTTAGGAGGAGGTAGTTGGGCAACAGCTATCATAAAAATGCTTCTCGAGAATGTCGATGAGATTAACTGGTACATGAGAAGTAAAGAGAAACTTGAGTTTATAAAAAAACATAAGCATAATAACTTTTACTTAAGTTCGGTAGCTCTTGACACCAATAAAATTGCTCTTTTTAATGATATCGGTGAAGCTATAAAAGATGCTGACATATTAATTTTCGCTATTCCATCAGCATTTTTAAAAGATGCTTTACATAATCTTGATATTGATATTAGTAATAAGGTTGTAGTATCGGCAATCAAAGGAATTGTTCCTGATGATAATTTGATTATTGGTGAATACTTTAATCAGCAATATAATGTCCCCTTTGAATCATTTGCTGTCATCTCCGGACCATGTCATGCCGAAGAAGTTGCCTTGGAAAGATTATCATATCTAACCATAGCATCTCCGGATTTAAAAAATGCCCGTATGATTGCAGATATTTTAAGTACCCATTATGTAAAAACAAGTATTTCTGATGATATTTATGGAACAGAATACTCTGCTGTACTTAAAAACGTATTTGCTATTGCTGCTGGAATATGCCATGGATTAGGTTATGGTGATAATTTTAATGCAGTGCTAATTTCAAACGCTATACAAGAAATAAAAAGGTTTGTAGATGCGGTACATCCAATTACACGTGATATTAAAAGTTCGGCCTATTTAGGCGATTTAATGGTAACTGCATATTCACAGTTTAGCCGAAACAGAACTTTTGGTAATATGATTGGTAAAGGTTATTCTGTAAAATCAGCTCAATTAGAAATGAATATGATTGCAGAAGGATATTATGCTGTCAAATCTATTATGGAGATCAATAAAAATTATATGGTAAATATGCCAATTACAGAAGCTGTTTACAATATTTTGTACGAAAAAATATCTCCAGCAATAGAAATTACATTACTTACTGAAAATCTTAGATAATTAAAAAATGTTCGTTATGAAACATCTTCAAATTGATTTAAAAAATACTCTTCCTTTTATAAATCAAGAGAAATTCGATGCTTATAAATCTCAAATAAATAATCAGGAAGAAAAAATAAAGAACAAAACAGGAAAAGGAAACGATTTTTTAGGTTGGGTTGATCTTCCTAAAAATATTTCTAACCAACAAATCTCAAAGATAAACGAAACAGCGAATAATTTATCTAAAACCTCAGATGTGGTGGTTGTTATCGGAATAGGAGGTTCATATCTGGGAGCAAAAGCTGTTATCGAAGCTTTATCCGGTCAGTTTGATTATTTAAAATCAGAAAGAAAAAATCCTCATATACTATTTGCAGGACAAAATCTATCAGAGGATTATCATTACGAATTAATGGATTTTCTAAAAGACAAAAGATTCTCTGTTATTGTTATTTCTAAATCAGGAACTACTACTGAACCTGCCATAGCATTCCGATTACTGAGAAAAGAACTTGAAAATCGATTTGGAAAAGAAGAAGCTTCAAAAAGAATTGTAGCAATTACCGATGCCTCAAAAGGAGCTTTAAGAGAAATGGCTAATAAAGAAGGCTACAAATCATTTATAATTGATGATGATATTGGAGGAAGATATTCTGTCTTAACACCTGTAGGATTGCTACCTATTGCCTGTGCCGGATTTAATATCGAACAACTTATTGAAGGTGCGAAATCAATGATTAAATTATCAAACGATCATACATTTGATAGCAACCCTATTTACCAATATGCTGCTGCCAGAAATGTTTTGTATAATGAAAATAAGACCACTGAAATATTAGCAAACTATGATCCACGTTTAAATTTTATATCAGAATGGTGGAAACAGTTATTTGGTGAAAGCGAAGGGAAAGAAAATAAGGGAATTTTTCCTGCTAGCGTAAGTTTTACTACTGATCTTCATTCATTAGGTCAGTATATACAGGAAGGATTACGAAACATCTTCGAAACAGTTATTTCTGTAGATAAAACCAAGTTCAAGCTTCAAATCCCAACAGATAACGATAATTTTGATAAATTAAATTACCTGGCAGAAAAGCCAATTGATTATGTAAATAAAATGGCTGAGCTCGGAACTACGCTGGCTCATGTTGATGGTAAGGTGCCAAATATTAAATTATCATTACCTGAAATTAATGCGTTTTATATGGGTGAATTAATTTATTTTTTCGAGAAATCATGTGCTATAAGCGGTTACTTGCTAGATATTAATCCTTTTGATCAGCCTGGCGTTGAAGCTTATAAGAAAAACATGTTTGCTTTATTAGAAAAACCAGGATTTGAAAAAGAAACCGAAGAAATTAAGAAACGACTACATTAATTTTCAATTTTTAAGTTAATCTTAGCTAATTTATCATTGATCAAGACCATCTTATTCATATTCTTGAATGAGAAAAAGTCTTGATCTTCATTTAAAAAATAGTAGATCTTTAAAGTATTACGAAGAATTTTCTGACTTTCACGCAAATTATTTTGCTCCATTAAAATATTTCCTTTTTCACTAAGTATTTCAGCAAGTGAAGCTAATTGTTCAGATGATAATCCTTTATCTTCTCTTAAGGCATCCACCAAAAAATCTTCGGAAATAGAATAAATAAAATCATTATTGCATTTAAAATAATTTGATAAGGTTTCGTCAATTTTCTCAATAGCTTCTCTAAACCGACCCTTTTTTCTCAGTTCAACTAGTATGGAAAGAATTTCCGATACTTCATCAATTACTTTTAATACTTTATCGTTTTGCACTATTTAACTTCGTTTTATAAAAAATTATTAAATAGTAAGATAGTTGGTTTAGCGCCTTTCTAGGTTAATGTAAATATAATAATCTTTAAAAAGAATAACGAGTTTGTGATTTGTTTTTTTGACAAAACATAAAAAAACATTGATAAGTAATAGTTATAATCAACAATCTTAAAGCCCAAAAAAGGTATTTTCTTTTTTTAAAATCAATTGCTTATTTTTACCGACAACATAAAACAAAAATTATGTTTTCAGATTCATTAGAGTTTTTAGATACAATTCGATTAAATTTTAATCAAGGTGGATTATTCTTATTAAACATAACCCTTGCATTTGTTATGTTTGGAGTTGCTTTAGAATTAAAATTGGAAAGGTTCAAAAAAGTATTTACACGGCCCAAAGCAGCAATAATTGGAGTATTATCGCAATTTATTCTATTACCATTCCTAACCTTAATGTTGGTGATACTGATCAATCCTGCGCCAAGCATTGCTTTAGGAATGATACTGGTAGCAGCCTGTCCGGGTGGGAATATTTCCAACTTTATGACTGCTCATGCAAAAGGAAATACTGAGTTATCGGTAAGTTTAACTGCCATCGCAGATTTCTCTGCTTTAATCATGACACCTTTTAATTTTGCATTTTGGGGAGGCGTATATGCTTCCATCTACTCCAAAGGTTCTGGATTAATTATCCCTATTGAAATTGATCCTGTAGAAATGTTTAAAACAATGGTTATTTTACTTGGTATTCCATTAACTGTAGGAATGCTTTTTTCTTATAAATTCCCTCAAATAACTTCAAAAATCATTAAGCCTATAAAAAGAGCATCGATTATCATTTTTGCAGCTTATGTTGTTGTAGCATTAGGTATGAACTGGCAATATTTTTTAAAATATGTCCATTTAGTTTTTCTGATTGTACTTATTCATAATGCTCTTGCCATTACTACAGGGTTCTCTATTGCAAGAGCTTTTAAGTTAAGTCAAAATAATGTAAGAACAATTACTATAGAAACCGGAATCCAAAACTCTGGACTGGCACTTGTTTTAATTTTTAATCCGAAGCTTTTTAACGGCATTGGAGGTATGGCTTTTATTGCAGCCCTTTGGGGTGTATGGCATATCCTCTCAGGGTTAGGAATTGCAACATTCTGGTCCAGAAAACCCTTAAAAGAAAAATCGAATTAATTATTATGGCAGTAAGAAGAGAAGACATTGAAAAAAAATCATTTTTTTATTCAATTTTAAGACCTTATGTAGATTTTATAACCACAACTTACTTTAAAACCAAAGTTCATAATTTCAAGAATGTTCCAAAAGATGATATCGTAATTTATGCTCCCAATCATCAAAATGCTTTAATGGATGCTTTAGCAATTTTAGCCACTGTTCATACAGAACCTGTTTTTCTTGCCCGAGCTGATATATTTAACAAGAAAACCCTTGAGAAAATTCTTACTTTCCTCCGTATTCTTCCTATTTATCGTATTCGCGACGGAAAAGAAAGTCTTGGAAATAATGATGCTATTTTCCAAAAAACCATCGATGTCTTAAAAAACAAAAATGGTTTAGTTATACTTCCAGAAGGTACACATGGTGATCAACGAAAATTAAAAACATTAAAAAAAGGCATTGCCCGCATTGTATTTGAAGCTGAAGAAGCTAATAACTTTACGCTGGACATAAAAATTGTTCCTGTTGGTTTGGACTGGACACATTACAGGAATTTTCGCAGCAAGCTTTTCGTAAACTATGGTGAGCCTATTAGTGTTTCGGAATATTACGAAGCATATAAAGAAAATCAACCACGTGGAATGAACTTACTTCGTGAAAGAGTCGCCATGGAGTTAAGTAAATATATGATTGATATTAAAAATGATGAATATTATAACATGTTCGATAATATCAGATATCTTTATCAACCTCAAATGATCGCAAAAATGAAACTTAAACATTCGAAAGAAGCAAATAAGTTTTATGCACAAAAGGAAATTATAGATCAGTTAAATAATTATGTAGAATCAAATCCTGAAGAAACAAAAGAATTATCTGATAAAACTGCAGAATATTCCAAATTATTAAACAAACTTAATTTTAGGCATTGGGTTCCACAAAAGGATAAATATTCTACTATAGGTATCTTTTTTCAATTCTTAATGATGCTATTATTATCTCCTCTCTACTTGTTTGGTGGAATAGTTAATTATTTGCCTTACAAAGTACCCGTTTGGGCTACTACAAAAATAAAAGACCCTCAGTTCGTAAGCTCTGTAAGACATGTTGTAAGTATGTTAACATTTCCAATATATTACATTATTATTGGAATTATAAGCCTGTTTATAGATGTAGAATGGTGGATTAAACTTGGTTTCTTTATCTTATCTCCTGCATTAGGTTTATTTGCATTCAATTACTATATAGCAGCAAAAAAGATGTTTGCCCGTTTAAGATTTAATATTAAATCCTGGTTTAAGAATAAAGATTTAATTGAATTGAAAGAATGTTACCAATTTATATGTAACAAAATGGATTCGATTACAAAATAAAAAAGGCGATTAATAATCGCCTTTTTTATTTCAAATATCATAATTATCTGTATGAATATGCTGTTCCATATAATGTAACAGATGGAATTTCACCAAAAGCAACATTTGTTTTTTTGTCGGTTATTAATACAATATTGGCATTCACCAAAGCGGCCTTTCTTCTTAATACAATGGTAGCAGATCTTTCCAGAGATTTTGGTGTAGAATACCCTCTGTCATTTCCTTCAGACTTCGCCTCAAGTTTAGCAACTTCTACTAGTCCTTCTACATCATCCGGATCTTCTGTAACTTTAACTTTTCTATAATCACCAACTTCTCGAACATCTGGAGGAGTTTCATTCAATATTTCTATTTTCCCGGTTTTATATTCAATTTTATGTACTAATCGCTGATCCATTTTATTTACCTTCGTTTCTCCTGGTAATGAATAATACAAATCGTTTAAATAGATTCTCTTAACATCAACCAACATTTTAGTCCCATCATGCTGATAAATAATATCCGTTATCTGTGGGTTTTCTTCTTTCTTATCATCCTTTATTTCGGTTTGATCTTTTTGTGTTGTATCCGGATCTTCAGGATAAATTACTTGTGCTCTTGCACTAAAAAACAAAAAGAATGCTGCTAAAATTAATATTACTCTCATCATATGTTTCTGCTTGAAATTGAATTGCTTTTTACAAAAATACTAGAATCAATAAAAAATTCAAGTTTAGATACAATTAAATCTATCATCTTATAAATAAAAAAACTACCTCTTACGAGGTAGCTTTTTAACTAACTTAAAACTTTATTTTATTTCAAATTTTTCTTTTGAATAAAGTCCTGTACTGCCTGAGCTAAATCTGGAGTTCCAATTTCTTGTAAATCATATCCAACTTTAACTGAAGGCTTATCTATTTTAACAATTCTCTTAAGATCAATAGGAGTAGCAATTACAACCGCATCACAAGGAGTTTTTGCAATTGTTGCTTCCAAATCCTTAACTTGCTGCTCACCATAACCCATTGCAGGAAGTAAAGTACCAATGCCAGGATAAATCTTAAATGTTTCTGCTAATTTACCAACAGCATATTCTCTTGGATCAACTAACTCAGCAGCACCACATTTCATTGCAGCTACAGTACCAGCACCAATTTTCATTTCACCATGCGTTAATGTTGGACCATCTTCTACAACTAATACTTTCTTACCTCTAACAAGTTCTGGCTTATCAATTGTAAGTGGAGATGCGCCATCAACAACAACAGCATCAGGATTTACTTTCGCGATATTATCACGAACAATCTGAATAGCATCAGCATCTGCTGAATCCATTTTATTAATTACAACATAATCTGCTAAACGTAATGTAGCTTCACCTGGATAATATGCTAATTCGTGACCTGGTCTATGAGGATCAACAACAGTAACCATTAAATCAGGCTTATAGAATGGGAAGTCATTATTTCCACCATCCCAAAGAATAACATCACAACCATCAGGATCATTTTCTGCTGCACGAACAATTGCTTCATAATCAACACCAGCATAAATTACATTACCACGTACTACATGTGGTTCATATTCTTCCATTTCTTCGATGGTACACTTATGCTTAGCTAAATCTTCAACAGTAGCAAAACGCTGAACTTTCTGAGCAACTAAATCACCATAAGGCATTGGGTGACGTATAGCAACTACTTTAAGTCCTTGGTCCATTAATAATTCAATAATTCTACGTGAAGTTTGTGATTTACCACAACCTGTACGAACAGCACCAACTGCAATAACAGGCTTAGTACTTTTTATCATGGTTTTTTCAGGACCTAATAAAACAAAATTTGCTCCCGCAGCATTAACAGCAGCACTTAAATTCATTACAACACCGTAAGGAACATCACTGTATGAAAATACGCAATCTTCAACTTTTAGATCAACAATTAATTTCTCTAATTCGTCTTGAGCATAAATTGGAATTCCTTCTGGGTATAACTCACCAGCTAATTCAGCAGGGTATTTTCTACCGTCAATGTCAGGAATTTGAGCAGCAGTAAAAGCTACTACATTATAATCTTTATTGTCTCTGTAATAAGTGTTAAAATTGTGGAAATCTCTTCCAGCGGCTCCGATAATCAAAACATTCTTTGCCATAATTCAATTCCTCCTTTTTTATTTATTGATTAATTTTTATAACGCCTAACAAAGTTAAATTTTAAACCCAGATTTCATAATTTAAAGAAATAAACTTTAGAGCTACTTGGATTTAACATTTTTTAACAACCATCTAATTACGTGATAATTACAGAAATCCATCTAAAAAATCAAAAACATGTTAAGAAACATGTTTTTAATATAATGAATTGGCTCAGTGATGAAGCATAATATTAAAAACATCCTTAACTTAGTATATTCTACAATACCTGATCTTATTATTTAAATGAATTTTCTAGCTCACATATATTTATCTGGTAATAATGATAATGTTAAAATTGGTAATTTCATTGGAGATTATGTTAAAGGAAAAGCTTTTCATATTTATCCCGATGAAATTAAAAAAGGTATTCTTTTACATCGATTTATTGATTCATTTACCGATAAAAATACATACACTCTTGATGCTAAAAGGGTTTTTACACCAAAATACAGGAAATATTCAGGCATTGTAATTGATATCGTTTATGATCATTTTTTAGCGGCAAACTGGGATAAATATTCTTACGAACCACTTAAGGAATATATTCACAATTTTCACGAATTATTATTACGTAATAATGATATGCTTCCTGCTGAAGTGCAAGAGTTTGTTCCAAGATTAATACAAAATGAGCGAATATATTCCTATAAAAATATTGAAGGAATCCGATCTGTTTTAAGTACAATGGCAAAATATACTTCTCTACCAGATCATGCAGACTTTGCAATCGAGGTATTAAAAGATAACTACGAGTTTTTAAAACAAAATTTCTTTTTATTTTTTTATGATATTATATACTATATTAAAACAGTACATGATATTACTATTGAAGTAAATTAATACTGTTTTAACATTGATTAACTTTTATTTCTGGTCTATTTTCAATAATTTTGCAACTCCTGAAAATCTCCCTTATTATTCCTATTGGAGATTTAAAAACTGCAATCAAGTATAAAACCTTTTGCAGACTTTATTTTTGAATTATCAAATTGGTTAGAGAGATGGTGCATTATTCAGCAGAAGAAAAAGTCCAAATTAGTCATAAATCAGAAAAAGTATTAAATCAAATACTTGAAGAAAATCCACGATTAAAAGAAATTCTTGAAAAATCAAATGATGATTCCGAAGTAAATAAAGCTATCAAAAATTGGGTTGAATCAGAACTGAAAAAAAGCGAGCTTGCCTATAAATATTACAAAAAAGAAGTATCAGGAAGAAAAGCTTTTGAAAAAATTAAATGGCAAGAAGTTGGAGCAATTAGAATTCTAGACTATATTGATAATACCAATGAAGTATATGTAGATCTAAATGTCCGAGGACAAAAAAGAACAAATACTCCTTTTAGAATTCTTTGGCTTGCCTATAAAAATGGTACTGGTGGAGGTAAATATTACTTTTTTGTTGACATGCTTGAATTATTCCGCCAATTCTCTGGTTTAAGAAAACAAAAAACACCTTCTAAAGAACAAATTGAACAATGGATGGAAAAACATCCATCAGGATTGGATCAAGATATTATTGAAATTAGAAAGAATAACAAAAAAAGAATCATCAATATTATCATTGATATCATTGATTCTGGAAAGATCAAAAGTGTAAGATATTCTTTCGATCAGAAATTAAGTAAAAAAGAAAAAGTTAAGCTGGTAAATGAATGGTGGAGCACAAAATTGTTTCATTTAAAATTTGCAATTCGTTCCCCGGAACTTTTAAATCAAATGCTAGACTATTCTTTAAGTGCTGAAACCATGACAACCTTAAAGGAAGCTGAAGCTCAAGGGATACCTTTCTTTGTCAATCCTTATTATCTATCGTTACTTGATACTAATAAAAGAAAAAGAAGCTATGCTGATGAAGCTATCAGAGAGTATATTATTTACAGTAAAGAATTAATTCATGAATTCGGGCACATTGTTGCCTGGGAAAAAGAAGATATTGTTGAACCAGGCAAGCCCAATGCTGCAGGTTGGATACTACCTTCCAAACATAATATACACAGGAGATATCCTGAAGTAGCTATTCTAATTCCCGACTCAATGGGTAGGGCTTGTGGAGGTTTATGTGCTTCTTGTCAACGTATGTATGATTTTCAACGAGGAAATCTCAATTTTGACTTAGATAAGCTTGAACCAACGGAGAAATGGCCGGCAAAACTTGAAAGGCTGCTAAAATATTACGAAGAGGATACTCAACTAAGAGATATTTTAATTACCGGAGGCGATGCTTTAATGAGCTCCGATAAATCTTTACAAAAAATTCTTGATGCTGTGTATAATATGGCTCTTAGAAAAAAAGAGCGAAATGAAAGTCTTGAAAACGGAGAAAAAGTAGCAGAAATGTTAAGAGTACGACTTGGTACTCGTCTTCCGGTATATTTACCTCAGAGAATTACAAGTGAACTGATAAAAATTCTCTCTGACTTTAAGGAAAAAGCATCTAAAATAGGTATTCGACAATTTGTTATTCAAACTCATTTCGAATCGGCTATGGAAGTTACTCCTGAGGTCAAAGAAAGTATAGAAAAAATTGTAAATGCTGGATGGACTATTACTAATCAGCATGTATTTACAGCTGCATCTTCGCGTCGTGGACACACCAATAAACTGCGCAAAGTTCTTAATGACATTGGAGTTATTACATATTATACTTTCTCGGTGAAAGGATATATGGAAAATTATAACAATTTTGCAACCAATGCACGTGCTGTTCAAGAACAGTTAGAAGAAAAAAGGATCGGGAAAATACCAAAAAAATATATTGAACTGATAAGAATGTATCCTTTGAATGCCAAAAATATGATTGATAATATTTCATATTTAAGAGAACGAGAAAACTTACCATTCTTAGCTACCGATAGAAATGTTATTAATTTACCCGGTGTTGGAAAAAGTCTTACATTCAGAACCATTGGAATAACCCGTCGAGGTCGAAGAATCTTAAAATTTGATCATGATTCTACCCGTAGTCATAGTCCGATCATTAATCAAATGGATGAAGTAATTATTGTAGAATCAAAACCTATTGGAGAATATTTAAGGCAACTTGAACGAATGGGTGAAAACAGCAAAGATTACGGGACTATTTGGGGTTATTCAATTGGAGAAACAGAAAGTAGATTCCCGGTATTTGAATACCCTAAATACAACTTTGAAATTACTGATAAGTTTTCTAATCTCGAATTATAATTGATGCTTATTTAAGCAGCTCTAAGCGACTAGCATCTAACCTAAGGAATATAAAAAGCAAAATGGTAAATGCCCAAAGGGAAGAACCTCCATAGCTAAAAAATGGCAAAGGAATTCCTATAACAGGGACTAAACCTATTGTCATTCCTATATTTATTACAATATGGAAAAACAATACTGAAACAACACCATAACCATAAATACGACTAAAAGCAGACCGCTGTCGCTCTGCAAGTCCAATTAACCGATATAAGAAGAAAATAAAGAGAGAAACTACGAATAGCGTTCCAATAAAGCCCCATTCTTCTCCTATGGTACAAAAAATAAAATCAGTACTTTGCTCTGGAACAAAATCAAATTTTGTTTGTGTTCCCCTTAAGAAACCTTTCCCCGAAACCCCCCCAGAACCAATGGCAATTTTAGATTGATTTACATTGTACTCTACACCATAAGGGTCTGACTCTAAACCAAGAACAACATTTATTCTTTTCTGCTGATGTGGTTCAAGAAAATTATTAAACACATAATCTACAGAATATGTAAAAACAATCGACCCTAATAGAAAAACAAGTAATAACAGAACATTCCTAATTTTATATCGAATTGAAAGTATGATAAAAACAATACTTGAAAAGCCCAGAGAAATTAAAATGATATAATAATACGACAAGCCCAACTTAAAAATTTCACTGACACCATATAAAATACCTGAGCTCAATACCAGAATCCCAAAACCAGCAGCAACAGACTTTAAACGTCGATTAAGAAACCAAAAGATGATAAATACAATTCCAATCGATAATAAAATGATTATAAGCTTTTCAAGTACAAGAGCAAGAATAAATAATACTACTACAAATAATCCCAGCAACAATATACTTTCCGAAATTCCTTCGCGATATAAAACAACAATAAACGCAAAGTATACCAAAGCTGATCCGGTATCATTTTGCAATAAAATAAGTAATGAAGGTAATAATATGATAGCAGCAACTCTTAAATAAGTCTTAAAGTTATTTATCTGAACATTATACGAACTTAAATAACGTGCTATTGCTAATGCTGTCGCAATCTTAGCAAACTCAGCTGGTTGAATTCGGAAACTTCCTATTTCGAACCATGATGTCGCACCGTGCACTTTTGTTCCAAAAATTAAAACAGCAATAAGCAAAAAGATCATAATCCCGTAAACAAGAAATGCAAAATAAGAATAAAAATTGATGTCAATAATGAAGATAACAAAAGCAAGCACAAATGCTGCAGCAATCCATATAAGCTGTTTACCATATCGCTGCGAAAAATCAAAAATATTTTGATGATCTTCATTATATACCGCTGCATAAATATTTATCCATCCAAGTATTACAAGGATAAAATACATAGTGACTGTTAACCAGTCTATATTAGTCCATATGTTTATCCTTCTCTGCATTATTATAATTTATTTCTGCATTTAAAATATATTGTTCCCACCAGGGAACTGAAATTGAATCGTTCAGATATTTTTCAATCATCAATTTAGCTGTTGGAGCAGCCCAGGTTCCTCCAAATCCCCCATTTTCGATATATACTGCTATGGCAATTTTAGGATCATCTTTGGGAGCAAAAGCTACAAAAATGGAATGATCCTCACCATGTGGATTCTCTGCTGTACCTGTTTTGCCACAAATATCAATGCCGGGAGTTTTTGCTCTCCATGCAGTACTTCCTGTGCCTGGTTCTCCATTTACTGCCAAATACATTCCTTCAATAACTAGGTTAAAATAACTGGAATCGATTTTTGTTAGATGCTTTTCATAGAAACGCTCATCCAACTTATAATCACCTTCAATTTCTTTCACAATATGAGGAATATAATAATATCCTCTATTGGCTATTGCAGCTGTCATATTAGCCATTTGTAAAGGCGTTGTTCCTAATTCTCCCTGTCCTATCGACATAGAAATAAGTTGTTGCCAACGCCAGCGACTTTCTCCATAAACACGGTCGTAAAGCTCTTTTGTTGGAGTAATACCTTTTAACTCATTTGGGAAATCACTATTTAACTTATTTCCAAAACCAAAAGACTTTATATAAGCTAACCACGCATCGAATGCTTCGCGAATACTCGGATATGATCCATTGGTTAAGATATCTCTAAAAACATTACAGTAGTATGTATTACAAGAAACTTTAATTGACTCAACTAAATCTGTTGGTGAAGTATGAATATGACATCCTAATCGTTGATTTCTTCCATAAAAGAAACCACCATAACATTCATACTCAGTGGAAGGTCTTACTACACCTTCTTGTAATCCAACCAAAGCATTAATAATTTTAAAAGTCGACCCTGGAGGATACTGTGCCATTAATGCTCTATTAAACAATGGTTTTAAAGTATCTGACAATAATGTTACATAATTCTTAGTTCTTATCCGTCCAACCAATAAATCAGGATTGTAAGTTGGTGAAGATACCAGAGACAATACCTCGCCTGTTTTGGGTTCTATAGCAACAATACTTCCTATCTTGTTCTTCATCAATTTCTCACCATAAGCCTGTAAGTCCACATCTATGGTAGAAATTATATTGGCTCCCACTTCTGCTTTCTTATCTAACCTTCCATTAGCATAGGTTCCTTTAATTCGATTATGCACATCAACCAGGAATACATTTACTCCTTTTTTACCTCTTAAGTATTCCTCATATGATTGCTCAATACCACTAATTCCAACATAATCACCTGATTTATAATACTCATCATTTTCAATGATCTTATCGTTTACTTCACCAACATAACCAAGAAGATGTGCCCCATTTTCAGTTGTGTATTTACGCAGTGTGCGAGCCTGAACAAAAAAGCCTGGATACTTATATAACTTCTCTTGTAATTTAGCATAAGTTTTAGAAGATACTTGTTTTAAAAAAATAGATGAATTGTAGTACGAATAATCTTTTGCTTTTTCTATTCCTTCAATTACATAATCTTTAGTAATATTTAAAACCTCGCAAAACTCTGTGGTATCAAATGCTTGTAGCTGTTGTGGAACAAGCATTAAATCATATGCTGCCTCATTATAAACTAAGAGTTTACCTTCTCTATCAAAAATTAATCCTCTTGCTGGAAACTGTGTTACATAGCGAAGAACATTACTACTTGCAGTTACTTTATAAGTATTATCAACAACCTGAAGTATGAAAAGTTTAATAATATATACTAATCCAACAAGGATTATAATAAAGCGAATAATATGTCTTCTGTTTGCAAAAGAATCCACTACAAAGCTAATATATGATTAATACTTACCGGACATCTTTCCGGTAAAAATATTGACTAATTAATACTATAATAATCGTAAATATAGAACTTAATATAACTCTTATGAAAGTTGCAAAAAAATAAGAAAATCTAAATACTTCAATGTAAAACAAAAAGAAATGATGTAACAATATCAATATTGTTGAATACTTTAAAAACCAGTTAATCCCATAATATCTCAACTGCGGTAAAGTTTCTGATTCATATCCATCTCGAGGTGAAATAATTTTCAATACATAAGGTCTTGCAAATGCCATAAAAACAGTTGCAGAACTATGCATTCCGAGCGTACTTGAAAATAAATCAATGGTTATTCCAAGAGCAAAAGCCAGAACCAATAAAAACCATTTGGGAGTCTCGAAAGGCAATATTAAAATAAACAGTACATAAATATATGGATTAATAAAACCACTAAACTGGATATTATTAAGAATAAATACCTGTAAAAAAACAAGTACTAAAAAAACAATCAAGTATCGTGGAATTAATTTAATCATTTTTTTCTGTCTGGTTTTCTAGTTCTAAAATCTCTGTTTGAAGCAGGTTGCCTATAACATTCACATTATCTAGACTCTTAAAGTCAGTTGATAATTGAACCGCTATTTCATAAAAGCTTCCTCCCTTTTCTTTAAATTCTGTAATGTATCCAATGAGAATTCCTTCTGGGAAAATCGATGAAAACCCACTTGTAATAATTGTATCTCCCACCTGAATGTCAGCATGCAATGGTATTTCGCTTAGAGTTGCCGACTGATAATCTTCCCCATTCCAGTTTAAGGAGCCAAAATATCCATTTTTCTGAACCTTAGAACTTATTCTAAGATCAAGGTTCAAAATTGAAATAACTGTTGAGTAATTTTTAGAAACTCCTTTTACAACACCAACAATACTGCCATTAGAAACAACTGCCATTTCTGGTCTTAAACCTTGCAAGCTACCTTTATTAATTGTTAGAAAATTATGTTTTTTATTGATTGAATTGTTAATTATCCTAGCAGAAGTATATCTATATCGTTGGTTAAAAATAGTATCATTGACAGATCGAAAAAATATTTCATCCGATTTGTAGGTTGATTCAATAATATTTAACAAACGATTATTTTCTTCTGCTAAACGATTATTTTCTTCTGCTAAAGATAGATATTGTTTAAGGTTTGTTGATTTAGTATATAATTTACCAGCAATCTGACGAGTGCTATTTATAAACTTAGCTCTGTGAAAATTATTTTTATTTACTAATAAAAAAAACGAAAAAACTTCAATAAGGATAAATAGAATTAAAAAATGAATACGTATTAAAAAATTAAGTAAACTTCTCATATTCTATAATCCTATCTATCTTATCGCATTAAGAATGTAAGTTTATCGGCATTTTTAAGTGCTATTCCTGTACCTCTAGCTACAGCATGTAATGGATCTTCTGCAACACGGAACTGAATACCTATTTTGTCGGTTAATCGTTTATCTAAACCACGCATTAAAGCACCACCTCCTGCTAAATAAATTCCATCATTGACAATATCAGCATACAACTCCGGAGGTGTTTGTTCTAATACTCCAAGTATTGCTGTTTCTACTTTTGAAATTGATTTATCTAAACAGTGAGCAATTTCCTGGTAAGAAACAGGAATTTCAACTGGCATTGCAGTCATTAAGTTTGGTCCTCGAACAACGAAATCTTCTGGTGGATTTTCAAGTTCAGCCAAACAAGAACCTACATTGATTTTGATCTCTTCAGCAGTTCTTTCTCCAATTTTAATATTATGTTGGTGGCGCATGTAAGCCTGAATGTCTGCAGTAAAAGCATCACCGGCAATACGAATAGATTTATTACTTACAATACCTCCAAGAGCAATTACAGCAACTTCTGTTGTTCCCCCTCCGATATCCACAACCATACTCCCTTTAGGTTCTTCAACATCGATTCCCATTCCTATTGCTGCTGCCATAGGTTCATAGATCATATATACATCACGTCCTCCTGCATGCTCTGATGAATCACGTACGGCACGCATTTCAACCTCAGTACTACCAGATGGAATACAAACTACTAATCTTAACGAAGGAGCAAATAACTGATGTTTATTGTTTATCATTTTTATCATCCCACGTATCATTTGTTCAGCCGCATTAAAATCGGCAATCACACCATCTTTCAAAGGCCTGATTGTGCGGATATTTACATGCGTTTTGCCATGCATTTGACGTGCTTTTTTCCCTATTGCTACTAGCTTACTTGTACTCTGTTCTACAGCAACAATTGAAGGTTCGTCAACTACAATCTTATCATTATGGATTATAATGGTATTTGCAGTACCTAAATCCATTGCCAGTTCTTGAGTAAAAAATGAAAACAATCCCATTATGCTATCTTATATTAAATTAATCTTTTATTTTATTAATGTTTAAAATGTCGTGTCCCTGTAAATACCATTGCCATATCATGTTTGTTACAATAATCAATCGACTCATTGTCCCTTACTGATCCTCCTGGTTGAATAACAGAAGTAATGCCTGCTTCATTTGCAATTTGAACAGAATCAGCAAATGGAAAGAATGCATCGGATGCCATTACTGCACCATTTAAATCAAAATCGAAACTATTTGCTTTTGTTATAGCTTGCTTAAGTGCATCAACACGAGATGTTTGACCAACACCACTTGCACACAACTGCTTATTCTTTGCTAATACAATGGTATTCGATTTTGAATGCTTTACTAATTTATTTGCAAATAACAAATCTTCAATTTCTTCTTTTGTTGGTGCTTTTTTAGTGGCTGTACTTAAATCTTCAGCTATTTCCATTTTTAAATCTCTGTCTTGAACTAATGCTCCATTTAACATGGATCTATATTGAGATTTTGGAAAATCAAACATCTTCTGAATCAAAATAATTCTGTTTTTCTTTTTCTTTAAAACTTCCAAAGCATCATTAGCATACGAAGGAGCAATAATCACCTCGAAAAAGATTTTATCAATTTCGATAGCCGTTTGCATATCAATTTCTTTATTGGTGATAAGTATTCCTCCGAATGCAGAAACAGGATCTCCTGCTAAAGCATCGTTCCAAGCATCAACCAGCTTTTCTCTTGAAGCTATTCCACAAGCATTGTTGTGTTTTAAAACTGCGAAAGTAGTTTCGTCAAATTCAGCTATTAACTGAACTGCTGCTTCAATATCTAATAAGTTATTATACGATATTTGTTTCCCGTGTAGTTGATCAAACACATCATCCAGGTTTCCGTGGAAGAATCCCTTTTGGTGTGGATTTTCTCCATACCTTAACTCTGTTCCTGCCATAGAACTTTGTTTCAATGCAGGAATGTTAAAGTCAGAGTTAAAATAATTAAAAATCGCTGTATCGTAATGCGATGATACATTAAATGCATCTAACGCAAATTTCTTTCGGTCTTCAATAGTAGTTTCTCCGTTCTTTTCTTCCAATAAAGAAAGTAAATCTTGATATTGATCTTTTGAAGGAATAATTAAAGTATCCTTAAAATTCTTAGCAGTAGCACGAATTAAAGAAATCCCTCCAATATCAATTTTTTCAATAATATCTTGTTCGCTAGCTCCTGAAGCTACCGTTTTTTCGAATGGATATAAATCAACAATTACCAAATCAATTTCCGGGATCTGATATTTTTCAAGATGCTCTTTATCCGAATCATTATCTCTTCTTGCTAAAATACCTCCAAATACTTTTGGATGTAATGTTTTTACTCTTCCTCCTAAAATTGAAGGATAATCTGTAATATCTTCAACAGCCGTAACTTCAACTTCAAGTTTCTCTATAAACTCTTTTGTCCCACCAGTAGAATAAATTTTTACATTTAAACTATCTAATTTTTTAATAATTGGTTCAAGATTTCCTTTATCGAAAACTGAAATCAATGCTGAATTAATTCGCTTCAAATTGCTCATTTACACTCTTTTATTAAAGTCAGTAAAAGTAATCAAAAAAATCAGTAAAATTTTAGATTTAGATAAGTTTTAACTTTTACACAATCCCTATGAAATAAACTATTCTAAATAACTGTTCGAAAATATAAATAATACCTCAAAAAAAAAATCAGAACTCCAATAATTGTTAAAAAACTTTTTATTTAGGATTCTCGTAATCAGAAAAAGACATAAAGTAACATTGTTGTGCTAAAATTATGTGCTTTTAGAAATAAGTATTCAGATCTATTGTTTCACATTGAAGCTATATTCTTTTTAAAATTGATGTCAAATTATTAAATTTGAGAATACCAATGTGGAGGTTTTAATTCAATTTAAGATTTTAACATCTGTTAATCTAGTTTTTCGATATAGAAAACTAAATTTTCTTCAATCTTTAAAAGTATGAGAAATAATATTCAGTTAGAATTAAGGAAATTTGTCGCACCAGAATATTTGTTTGGTATGGATGCGCGGAAAGTAGCAATTAATTATTGCATGAAACTAGGAGCAAGAAAGATATTTATTGCCACTGATTCTGGCATCAAAAAAACTTCATGGTTTAATGAGATCATTCATTCAATATCAGAATCCAACATTCCATATATAATATTTTCTAAAATATCTCCTAACCCTCGTGATTATGAGGTAATGAAAGGAGCTGAAGAATACCTAAACAACCAGTGCAATATTATACTGGCAATTGGCGGAGGTAGTGTAATGGATTGTGCAAAAGGAATTGGTACTGTTGCTACAAATAGAAAAAGCATTGATAAATTTGAAGGAGTTGATGAAATAACAACTCCCATACCTCCACTAATTTGTATTCCTACAACTGCCGGAACAGCTGCTGATGTCTCACAGTTTGCAATAATCAATAATACTACAGAAAAATATAAGATGGCTCTGATAAGTAAGGCTTTAGTCCCAGATGTTGCATTAATTGATCCTTTTGTTTTATTATCGATGGATAATTATTTAACAGCATGCACAGGGATGGATGCCTTATGTCATGCTTTCGAAGCTTTTGTTTCTAATGCTAATGCAACTTTTACCGATTTATATGCCCTTGAAGCTATTAAGCTTATTTATGAAAACATTGAGTCTACAATTCATAATCCTGATGATATCCAGGTAAGAGGAAAGATGATGTTGGGAAGCCTATATGCAGGTCTTGCTTTTTCGAATGCCAGTTTAGGATGTGTACACTCTTTAGCTCACAGTTTAGGTGGGTATCTTGATTTGCCTCATGGAGAGTGTAATGCCATACTTTTACCTCATGTAGTAAATTACAATTTTGATGCTGCAATTGACAGATATAAACAAATTGCATCGGTAGTTAATATTGATACTTCTAGTTTAAGCAGTATGCAAGTAAAAAATGCTTTAGTAAACTATCTAATTGATCTTAAAAATAAAATAGATATATCTGACACATTAAAAAACAAAGGGATTAAATCAGATACAGTTCATGTATTGGCATCAAAAGCTATTAATGATCCTTGTAACGCTACAAATCCCAAGGCTCCTACTCAAAAAGATTTAGAAGTTATATATTCAGAAGCAATGTAATATGTCAAAAGACTGGAAAAAATATCGTGAAAAAATAATCGGTTTAGGAGATGACTCTTTTAAAAAAAGTTATTATCCTGAACTTCAGAATAAAATTAATGAATTACAACAAGCTAATCTTAACTTTAAAACTATATTTGAAAGTACAAGTGATGGGATAATGATTCATGATAAGGAAGGTAGAATTTACGCTTCCAATCCTGAAGCAATTAAAATATTTAATATTAGTGAAGATAATCAATCAACTTATAATTTAAAAAGGATTTTAAATTACAATGATAATATTGACAAGTTAATCTCATTTTGGAATGAGGCTAGTTTAGGTTCACCACAAACATTCGAATGGGTAATACAACAAAATGAAACAAATATTAAAATACCTGTACAGATTTCTATAAACTCTACTATATGGAATGGACAACATGTGCTAGTTGCTGTTATTAGAGATTTTACAGAGAGAAAAAAGTTTGAACAAGAATTAATAAAGGCTAAAGAAAGAGCCAGCGAAAGTGATAAGTTAAAATCAGCATTTTTAGCAAACATGAGTCATGAAATTAGAACTCCTATGAATGGTATTCTAGGTTTTGCTAATCTTTTAACTCAAAAAAATCTTCCTGAAGGTAAGCTTGAATTCTATTCGAAAATAATAATAGATAATGGTAACCAATTACTAAATATCGTAGATGATATCCTTGATATTTCCATGATAGAATCGAATACGATTAAATTAAAACAACAACATGTAAATATCAACAACTTAATTGATGAATTATATACAATTTATAAACTACAAAATACTAACAGTAACATTGAGTTATCAATAGTTAAATCTATAAAAGATGAAGAAAGTATCATAATTACTGACCAAGGAAGATTAAACCAGGTATTAAGCAATCTTATCAATAATGCCTTAAAATTTACAAAAGAAGGAAGTGTTCATTTTGGTTATCATGTGATAAATAATAAACTCCAATTCTTTGTAAAAGACACTGGAATTGGTATTTCAAAGGATCTACAGCAAAAAGTATTTGAACGCTTTCGACAGGCTAATTTAGATTATTCAAGAGAATATGGCGGGAATGGTTTAGGATTATCTTTATCGAAAAGACTTGTTGAATTGCTTGGTGGAAAAATTTGGATTGAATCAGAAGAAAATAAGGGATCAACATTCTATTTTACAATCCCTATTAATAGTCCTTTAGAGAATAAATCAGAAGACAAAAAAAACACTATACCAAATAAAGAAATAAAGCCATTAACAGTACTAGTAGTAGAAGACGAAGAAGTTAATTTTCAATTTATAAAAGAAATATTATCTGTTAACAACCCGAATGTTATATGGGCTAAAAACGGCAAACAAGCAATTGAAAAGTGTAAAAACAACCCTGAAATTGATATAGTATTAATGGATATTAGAATGCCTGTGATGAATGGATACGAATCAACCAAAGAAATAAAAAAAATAAGACCCGAACTTCCTGTTATCGCACAAACAGCCTATGCAATGAGCGATGATCTTAATAAAGTAAAAGCTGCCGGATGTGACGATTATATATCAAAACCAATAAATATTGATAACTTATTGCAGCTTATTAATAAGTATCAATAAAAATATTCAGGTCGACTTGTTAAACTGTTGTTAAATTTTTTCTTCGAGATAAAATTATAAAAAGATCATTTGTATATTTACTCTTTGAATAAAATTTATCAATCTTTAAAACCAAAATTATGATCAAAAAATTATTGGGGATACTTGCTGTTGCAGCATTATTAGTTTCATGTGGAAATAAAGAACAAAAAAAAGAAGAATGCTGCGATAAAGATATTGCAAAAGTAACAGTTGACGAGGTTGTTACCGACATGCAAAAATTCGTCGAAAAAGAAATAGTCATTTCAGGAACAGTTAATCATGTGTGTTCACATGGTGGGAAAAGAATGTTTATTATGGGTACAGATCCTGATGTTGCCATAAAAATTACTCCTAATGAGGAAATCGGAGTATTTGAAAAAGAACTTGAGGGAAGCCATGTAATGGTTACAGGTATTCTTAGAGAATTACGAATCGATGAAGCTTATGTTGCAAACCTTGAAAAAGAAATTGCTGAAGGAAATGACAATGAGGCTGTACACGATCACTCTGGAGGAACTCACGACGAAACAGAAGAAATTGATGACGAAAAGAAAGCTCAGTTAGAAGCTATGAGGACTAGAATAGCAGATTCTGAAAACGGATATTACTCTCAATATTGGATTGAAGCAAGCAAGTTTGAGGTAAAAGAGTGTGAACATGATCATGCAGAAGGTGAAGATCATGAACATGAACAAGAAGAAGAACACGCTCACTAAAATAATTTCAAACTTAATTATGTAAATTTGTCCGAGGATTTAACTTCTTCGGACATTTTTTAATCGTTAATACTATGAAATTAAGAAAACTCAATAGAAACTTACATCGTGATTTAGGTTATATTTTCTTTTTTATGACATTAATCTATGGTTTATCAGGAATTGCTCTGAACCATATTGACGATTGGAACCCAAGTTATATTATTAAATACAAAGAAGTTAAAATTGAAAAAAGTTTGTCGAAAAGTGTTCTGGACAAAAAAACAGTAATAGATTTAATCCATGAATATGCTACAGGAGAAAAATATAAAAACCATTACTTCCCAAACGATGTTACCTTAAAAGTTTTTCTTAAGGATGGCAATATGAATATCAATCTTGAAACAGGGAAAGGTTATATTGAAACTTCGAAACGCCGTCCAATCTTTCACCAGGCAAATTATTTACATTACAATCCACATAAATGGTGGACTGTTCTTTCTGATATTTATGCAATTTCCTTATTACTACTTGCAATTACCGGTTTATTTATTTTAAAAGGGAAAAACGGAATTACAGGTCGTGGAGCATGGTTAACCGGACTGGGAATTATTCTACCAATCATCTTCCTCTTAGTTTATTACTGGAAAGTATTTTAAAATAATGCGAAAAATGCTCTTCCTATCATTAGATATAGAAACAAACCCATAATATCATTTACTGTAGTAATAAATGGTCCGGTTGCTAATGCCGGATCAATTTTGAACTTATCTAATAACATAGGAACAAATGTTCCGAACATAGACGCAAAAACAATAACTGAGAAAAGAGCTGTACTAACCGTAATTGTTAAAATAAATGAATCGCTAAAGAAATAATTATAAGCAAATATTACCGATGATAAAATAATACCATTGATAGCAGCTACCCCCAATTCTTTTAATAATTTTCGCCCAATACCTTCAAATCCCATGGAATTACTAGCTAAAGCCTGCACTATAATTGATGATGATTGAACACCTACATTACCTCCCATCGCAGCAATCAAAGGAATAAAAAATGCCATTTTAGGATTAATCCCTAAATCAACTTCGTACACTCCCATTACTAATGCTGCTATAATTCCTCCAAATAATCCAATAAATAACCATGGAATTCTTGCTCGAGTTAACACCCAGGCACTATCCGACGATTCAACATCCTGCGTAATACCAGATACTAATTGATAATCACGTTCTGCCTCTTCACGAATTACATCCACAACATCATCAATGGTAATACGACCAACCAAACGGTTCAAAGCATCAACAACAGGTAAAGCAACCAAGTCGTATTTATCCATAATATTTGCAACTTCTTCGGATGGAGTATCTGTTTTTACCGAAATTACATCCGTGTTAATAATATTTGCAATTTTCCTATTGGTTGAAGTAAGCAATAGTTTTTTCAATGATAATGTCCCTTTTAACACCTCATTATTATCAATTACATACACATAATAAACTTCATCTACATCTTCGGCCTGCTTTCTCATTTCTTTAAGGCAAGTCATTATATTCCAGTTCTCGTTCACTGTAATTAACTCTTTTGCCATTAAACCACCGGCCGTATCTTCATCATAATTTAAAAGATCAACAATGTCGCCGGCCTGCTCTAAATCAACTAAATGAGACAATACCTCTTCTTGCTTTTCTTCAGAAAGTTCCCCAATTACATCGGCAGCATCATCAGAATCAAGTTTTTCAATTAACTGCTTAGCAATTACTTCACTAGGTAATATTTTTAAGAAACGTTCACGATCGTCCTCTTCAAGTTCTACCAATACCTCTGCTGCATCTTCCGGATCCAGCATTACATGTACAAAGCGTGCCTCATCAATATTTAACTCATCGTATATTTCTGCAATATCGGCAGGATGTAAGTCTTTTACCATTTCAAAGGTTGCTACCTCATCGCTTTTTTCTATATGATCACGCAGCAGATCAATATATTCCTTGGTTAATTCGAATTGCATAGTAGGAAATATTTGAGTTAAACTTTATTTTAATTCCGATTCAATAAGATTTGTAAGATAAATAAAATCTTCTACACCTAATTGTTCAGGACGTTTCCCAAAAATCTCATCATCGGTTTGTAAATTTAGCAAAATACTTTTTAATGAGTTTCTTAATGTTTTTCGACGTTGATTAAATCCCAATTTAACAATCCTGAAAAAAAGACTTTCATCACATCCAAGTCGCTTACGTTCGTTCCTTTTTAAATGAATAACTGCAGAGTTTACTTTTGGAGGCGGATCAAAAACTTTTGGTCCAACAGTAAATAAATAATCGATATCATAAAATGCCTGAAGTAAAACACTTAAAATACCATACGTTTTATTTCCATGAGAAGCTTTTATCCTGTCGGCAACTTCCTTTTGGATCATACAAACTACATCAGAGACTAAATCTCTATTTTCAAGTACTCTGAAAAAGATCTGACTCGATATATTATATGGGAAATTACCTATAATTGTAATAGGCTCACTAAATAATTGTTGTAGATCAAACTTTAAAAAATTCTTAAAAATTAGTTTTTCACCTAATGACGGATAAGAAGCCTGTAAAAATTCATATGCTTCAGAATCAACTTCAATAGCATGCAAATCAAGATCTTCTTTCTTTATTAGAATAGACGTTAGCACACCAGTTCCTGGTCCAATTTCCAGCACTTTTTTATTGGGCAATCCATTAATAGCGTCAACTATCTTACGAGCAATATTTTCATCTTTTAAAAAGTGCTGACCTAAACTTTTTTTGGGGCGAACTCCAGACATAATACGATATATATTTACAACTTGAAACGGTATAATAAAATTATCGTGTAAAGATCGAAAAACTTCCTTCAAATTCAAACAATAAGGATTCTTCTTATATCTTTGATCTTAAAGAAAATCTTTAAATGTTAAACAAAAAACTTAAAATAATCCTTGGATTCTTCTTTATAATTGTATCGTATGGTTTTATAGTTTATAAAATAATCCGATTCGAAGATCTTCAGCATTTTTCTTTTTCAAAAATTCAATCGATTACATCTATTATTATTCTTGTAATTGTACTTTTTATGATGATCATCAACTGGAGTGTTGAAGCCATTAAATGGAAGGTGCTAATTAAAAGTTTAGAGACCATACAATTCATCCAATCATTAAAGGCTGTTCTTTCAGGTATTAGTATTGGAATGATAACCCCTAATCGTGTTGGTGAAATTGGAGGAAGGGTTCTTTTCCTGGATAAAGGACAAAGAACCTTTGGAATATTCTCTGCTGCTTTAGGAAGCCTGGCTCAACTTACAACTACCTTATTATTTGGAATACTTGGTTTTATTATATTCTTACTGCTTTTTCCAGAAAAAATATTTTTAAACCACAGCCTTAATCTCAGTTTAGTTTTAAGCTGTTCTTTAATATTACTTTTCCTTCTCTGGTCGTTTTTCAATATTAAAAACTTAACTCCTTTCTTAAAAAAAATACCATTCTTAAAAAAAAGAGAAGAACAGTTAAAGTATTTTGCTAAAACTAAATACAATATTCTTTTAAAATCTCTTTTATTAAGTTTTTTACGATACATCATTTTTACAACACAGTTTTATTTATTACTGCTTATGTTTGATGTTTCAATATCGATCAGTCAAGCATATATTTCAATTAGTTTAGTCTATTTGTTTGCAACCATTATTCCAACCACAACACTAATCGAATTAGGCATTCGAGGTTCATTATCCATATTTTTTATCGGGATGTTCTCTGAAAATATTCTTGGAATTACATTTTCTACTTTTTTATTATGGTTCATCAACTTAGCAGCACCTTCTATCATTGGTTCAATATTTTTTGTCAAAAATAAACTTTGATATATTAATATAATATTTACATTTGCACAATAAAAGACTTTATTGTCTTTTACTGAAGATTTACACAACGTTCTTAAATATACTACTCAATACACAGCATTATTAAGATAACTTATTACATTACAGGAAGAATTGCTACAGTGTCCGTGAGAATAAAAATCATAGACTTAATTTAATCAATCTTTTGTAAATAATTTTTCGAACAAATCGGTTCAAGGTAATTCTAAAACGAGAACATATATTGTATTCTAATAATAGGAATTAGAACAAATGCAGTATTTAAATCATAAAAATGATATTCCGAAGACAGCAATCTTAGAATTAATTATTTCGACTATGTTCTTTAAATAAGTTTTTTTTAATGCAATATAAATCGTATATTGGTATAGAAATTCAAATCTGAAATATTTATTAAAAATATAATAAACAATTTGATATACTTCGTTGTTTATTAAAAACAAATCGGTTCCGGGAGCAGGGTTAATAACAAGGTAATTTTTCTCATAATCATTTTCTTTAAAAGCTCCTGGGGCCGATTCTTCTTTTAAAAGAATTCTTTGATTACAACTATAATATCATCGAAATATTAAATAATAACATAATGGGAACCATAAAATTTAAATCCAACCTAAAATGCAATGGTTGTGTTAATGCTATAAAACCAGGTATAGAATCAATAAAAGAAATAAAATCGCGGAGAGTTTTTTTTGATGTAGAAAATAAAACGCTTAAGGTTGATTTTGAAAATATTTCAGATAATGAAATCTGTAAAAAAGTCATTCATATTGTGACAAACTCAGGATATACAATTGAAAAATTATAACATGTTGTTTGTTTGAGTATAAAAAAAGAAACATATCAGGTAGAAGGAATATGTGCAGTATGTGCACAAAATGTAGAATCTATGCTTTCTTCGATCGATGGTGTTAAAAATGCAAATGTAAATTTTGCATCTTCTAGCGTATTACTTGAATTTGACGAAAAACTAGTTGCAGAAATAACACTTAAAGAATCGATAGATCGTATTGGCTATAAACTTATAATAGATAACAAAAAACAAAGCATTGAAGATATTGAAGAAAAAGAAAAGCAATCCTTAAGAAAATCAAAACAAAAAGCCTTCTTTTCTATTCTGTTTGCACTGCCCATTTTTATTATTTCTATGTTTTTCCCACAAATTAAAAATGCTAACTGGATCATGTTAGTTTTAACTATTCCGGTTTTAGTATGGTTTGGTAGAGATTTTTTTACCATTGCATACAAACAAGCAATAAATAGATCAACCAATATGGACACATTGGTTGCATTAAGTACCGGAACTGCATTTCTTTTTAGCCTTTTTAACACCATTTTTCCTGAGTTTTTAGCATCCTACGGAATTGTACCTCATGTTTATTTCGAAGCTGCAGTAATTATTATTGCACTCATTCTTTTAGGTAGATATCTTGAAGAAAAAGCCAAATCAAAAACTTCAGACTCTATTAAAAAGTTATTAGGACTTAAAGTAAAAATGGCTCGTGTAATACGAAATAATGAAGAACTGGAAATTTCAATTGATGATGTAATAATTGGTGATAAGCTAATTATAAAACCAGGAGAAAAAATTCCTGTTGATGGCAAAGTAATTGAAGGGTCATCATATGTTGATGAAAGCATGATAACAGGGGAGCCTATTCCAGTTGAAAAATCAGAAAATGACTTTGTAATTGGGGCAACTATAAACAGTACTGGTAGTTTTAAGATGATTGCTGAAAAAATTGGGAAAGACACTATGCTTTCTCAAATCATCGAAATGGTAAAAACAGCCCAAGGAAGCAAGGCTCCAATTCAGAAACTCACTGATAAAGTAGCTGCTATTTTTGTACCTATCGTAATTAGCCTTGCAATTATCAGTGCATTAATATGGTATATTATTGGACCTGAACCTCAAATTACACATGCTTTTGTAACCCTGGTTACCGTTTTAATCATTGCATGCCCTTGTGCCCTTGGATTAGCTACCCCCACTGCGTTAATGGTAGGAATAGGAAAAGGAGCAGAAAATGGTATCCTTATTAAGAATGCAGAAACATTAGAAAATACTAAAAATATTGATATTGTTGTTGTTGATAAAACCGGAACTATTACTAAAGGAGAACCAGAAGTTAATGAAATTGTTTGGTTAAAAAGTGACATTAAAAGAGATCAGATTTTAGAAGATGTTTTAGCTATAGAAAAGAAATCAGAACATCCATTAGCTAATTCCATTGTAAAATACCTGAATCATCTCACCAATAGAAGCCTTAATGTTGTAAAGTTCAATAGTCAATCTGGATTAGGTGTTGTAGCTACCATCTATGAAAATGAATATTTAATAGGAAATTACAACTTAATGGAACAGCATCAGGTATCCATTGAGGATGAACATCAGTATTTTGATCAATTTGGTGATGCTGTAACTCGTGTCTTTGTTGCTAAAAACAAGGAACTTGTCTGTTTAATTGCAATTACCGATAAAATAAAGAAAAACTCAGCACAAGCCATCAGGAAACTTCATAAAATGAACCTTGAAGTATATATGCTTACTGGCGATAATCAAGGCTCAGCAAGAGAAATTGCTAAACAAACTAATATTAAGCATTATAAAGCTGAAGTTTTACCAAAAGACAAACTTGAATATATTAAAACGCTGCAAAATAATGGATATAAAGTGGCTATGGTCGGCGATGGCATTAATGACTCTCCTGCTCTATCTCAAGCTGATGTAGGAATAGCTTTAGGACATGGCACAGATATTGCCATTGAAAGTGCCGATATTACCTTAATAAAAGGTGATTTAGAAAAAATTGCAGCTTCACTAAAACTTTCTAAAGACACTAACAGAACCATTAAGAAAATCTTTTTTGGGCTTTTATTTATAATATTATTGCAATTCCTATTGCTGCAGGCATATTATATCCTTTCAATGGTTTTACGCTTAATCCTATGATTGCAGGTGGAGCAATGGCCTTTAGTTCTGTATCGGTAGTTTTAAATAGTCTAAGACTAAAACTCAAGTCTTAGTTATTATGTTTAATTCCATACTCCTGCAATTGGAGTATGGCAATCATTACACTTCCCATTAACAATACTATTCTTTAGTATTTTATATCCTTTTCGTTCAATAACGACTTTCTTACATTTTGGGCAAATTGTATTTTGAGCATCTGAGCCAGGAACATTTCCAATATAAACATGATTTAATCCTGCATTTTCAGCTATTTCTTTTGCTTTATTCAATGTATTTACCGGAGTTGATGGTAAATGTGTTAATTTATACATTGGAGTAAACCTGCTAAAATGAATCGGCGTATTTTCAAAATTATGTTTGTATAACCAGTCACACATTTGTTTTATCATATCTAAGTTATCGGTCCATTCCGGCACAATTAAATTCGTTATTTCTAACCAAACTCCTTCATCTTTGAGTATTTTTAAAGTATCTAAAATAGCTTGTAAAGCTCCTGCATTTAATCTGGCATATAAATCATTATCGAAGCTTTTTAAATCAATATTAGCAGCATCAATATATTTCGCAACTTCGCGTAAAGGCTTTTCCTTGATATATCCTGCTGAAACCATTACGTTTTTCATCCCATGTTCATGAGCAATTTTTGATGAATCAAGAAAATACTCATAAAAAGCAATAGGCTCAGAATAAGTATATGCAATCGACTGGCACTTATAATATTCTGCTTGCTTGTAAACCTGATCGGGCATTAAATCATAATTTCGGGTTTCCTTTGGACTAACCTGCGATATTTGCCAGTTCTGACAATTCAAACAAGCCAAATTACAACCTGCTACTGCAAGCGAGAAAGTTCGACTTTCTGGTAAAAAATGATATAAAGGTTTTTTCTCTATTGGATCAACATGTAAAGAACAGGGATTTCCATATCCAATGGAATAAATCTTACCATTATAATTTACACGCGATCTGCAATCACCTTCTTCGCCTTCTTTTAAAACACATTCATTTGGGCAAATAAGGCATTTAGCACCTCGAGGAGTATCAATATAATATTTTGAAAGTTTACTCCATTTCCACAAATCATCAAGATTGGTGTTCATCTTATTGCTTATAGCTTTTACCTTACCTAATCCAATAGCACAGGCACAAGAACTAAGAAATCCATATTTTAAAAATGTCCGTTTAGAAATCTTTGTAGCCATAAGAATATTATTCTTTCAATACCGATAGTGTTACAAATTATGATTATTTGATTATAGTTTCAAGTATTATTTCAAACTTACTAATAAATTAAATAAGCCAACTACTAGCATTGATCCTCCAAAACCTAACATTGGAATTAAATAAATTGTAAATATCAATGCCCCCGTAGCAGCTCCTAAAAGATCAAGACCATATGTTTTTGATGCCATTTCGGAATAATTACCTACTCCTAATTTACTAGCAACAGAAAATATTCCACCTGTTACAAAAGAGATTGTTAATAGTAAAATCGTAAAAACAATAAATAAAAGAACATCAGGAAGACTTAAAGTTTTTAATAATAGAAAAATGAATGGTAGCAACAGAGAAAAGATAATAATCATATATTGCAATTTGCGGAATAATCCCTTATTAAATGTATTAAATCGTTTTGAAATATGATATGCACCTAACGCCAGCCCTCCCATAAAAATCATGATAAAAAATCCAACTACCATATATACATATCCAAACATTACCTGAAAAACAAGAAGTAATACAATTTCAATACTGGTCCCTGCAAAACCTGCTGCGAATACTCCTTTATAAATGTTATTCGCTTTAAAGAAGAAGAATCCTGAAAAAATTAGAATAATAACTGCAGGTATCCAATAAGATATCTTAAAATGATCTAACCACATTTTAATTTGACTCTGGTAAAACACCGGATTAAAATCTGTATTTAAAGGCACATTTTCATCCAATTGATTTACTAATTCATCACTTCTTATCTTTAATAATTCATCATCAATATAAAATGAATTAACATAATCTGTTTGAATGTTTCTATTTTCGATTTTTTGAGCAACAGCTGTTGTTATATGATTATTCGATGCAATTAAAAAGTCCTTATTTAATGGAAATATTACCACATTCTTATATTCTGATTCTAGAGTTAAATAAATAATGGATAAAAATCGTTTTATTTCATCGCTCATATAATTTGCACTAGAAGGAAGAGATAATGAAACAATAGCATCTTTGTTTAAATTATGCTTTAATGTTCTGAAAAACTCTTTTGTATAATATCTGTTTAATTGAATAGTTGAAGGTTCCGGGATATTAATTAAAACTACATCGTATTTTTTATCCTCAGATTTTAAGAAACGAACAGCATCTTTATGAATAAACGAAAGAGACTCTACTGAATCGGCCTTGAGATTCTCTTTAGCAATATTTATAATTTCCGGATTAAACTCTACATAGTCTATTGAATTTACCGGGTATTTCATAATCTCATGAATCATGTCAGAAATAATTCCGGAAAGAACCAATACTTTTTTCGGGCTCTCATGTTGGATCATAGCAATATGTACTGATTCCTCTTTTGAGATAATATCGCCAGTAGATGAAATTAAAACATTATTCTGGTAATAGTTTATTTGCCCGTTTTGTTTTGTAGTAACAAAAATGCCAAATGGAGAATCTTTCGTATATAAAACTTCTTGTCCCGGGAATGACTTTTCTCTCATTTTTTTATCTATATCAAATCCCCAAAAACAAAAAATAACTCCAATAGAAATCAATGTAAAAAATCCTGATATCAATAAGTTTCTACTTCTAATCCCAGATATAATAACAAATAAGACAACAAATAAAAAAACCAAAAACAAGATCTGACAAGTAGATAAAAACCAAATTAGAAAAAGATTTAATATTAATCCACCTATGACACTTCCAACTGATTCCCATGCATAAACATCTCCAATTTTATTTGATTTATTGACTAATGATTTTTCTTTAGATAAAAGAGTAAATAGGATTCCTGCAACAATACAAAATGGACTTAAAATAATAAACGAATAATAAAACACAGGAAAAACTCCTGGCATTATACCCACAGAAAAGAATACCTGCCAAAAGAAATGTAAAGCTATTACCGATAATAAAGGCAAAATCGACAATAATCCCAATAAAACTAGTCGCCATTTAAAAAGCTTACTCCCCTTTTTTAAAAATCTTCCTAGAAATGCTCCCAGACCTGTTAATAACATCCAGTTAGCAAGGATAATTCCAATAACCAATTCATTCCCATTAAATAAGGTTAAGAACTCTCGTAATAGAACAACCTGACTAAGTAATGCTATAAAACCCAGTAAAATAATACTGGGCCTGGTTACTATTTGAGAATTATCTTTAAAAATCACTTTGAAAATAAAACTTTAATGGCTTTTTTAAAATAGGATAAGTGCCAAATAAAATGAAAGAAAGCAATAACAAACCACACTAAACCAACCCCCACATGCATTTGCAATAAGACATAAGGAATATCGATATTCAACTCGAAACTATATACCAAGGCCATAAAAAAGCCAACTAATCCGGCAATAGCAAAAGAAACCAGCAATAATAAGTTCCAGATTCGTCGGTGCTTAACAAATTTTAAGTATTTTGTTTTCGTAAGCAAATAACTTAATGTGTATATGAAAAGACTAATTAAAACAATTGGTAAAAATCCATAAGTACTCATAACTATTTTTATTTAATTTCATGTTCTCCAAAAACAAGGGCTTCGTATGTATAAATATCAGCATCTTTCCATCCATCCCATCCTAATCGAGCTTTATTTCTTGAGCAATATCCTAAAAACTCTTCTTTTGTCCATCCAGTTTCAAGAGCAACCTGAGGTAGAAAAGTTCCTGAAGCAAATCCCTTTTTTATATAAATGCCATGTCGTCCCATTTCTATCTCATCAATGGATTCAATCTTTTTTAAAGGTGTTAGAACAGATATTTCGATATCAATTTCTTTCATTTCATCTTTTTCAACAACAGGGAATCGATGATCTTCGGTTGCTGCTGCTATAGCCATTTTCTGAACAATTGAATATAAAGGCTCGTCAGCCACAAATCTCCCAATACAGCCTCTCAAAGCTCCTTCTTTATGCAGGGTAACAAAAGCTCCACACTTCGATTTCATTACTTCAGTTAATTCTGATTCTTCAATTTGCTTCATTTTACCTGTTTTCAAATATTCCTCGATTGTTTTTCGTGCTATTTGAAGCAATTTTTCTTTCTCTGTAATCGATAATATAAATTGATTTTCTGACATAACTTGATTTTTTTTCTTAGCAAATACAATTGCATGATAACCTACAACACGACTTTTATCATTTAAAGCATCACCCGAATTTTGATAATCAACGGGAATAACCTGAATACTCCTATCATTTTGGGTTATGTTTATTAATGTAAGCACAGCAGGCCAACCACATAAACTTGTTACTAAGTTATCAATATCTGAAGATGCATTCTCATTAATTGCATCTATTACATTAAGTACTGAATTTGATAAAATTGCATCTCCTGTTTTTTTATCAACATTAAGTGCATCTTCATATTTTGGATAATGCGAAAAATCTGAACTTATAATAAATAGATTATTCTCGTTAAAATATGGAGCTAATACTTCTGCCAGTTCATTAACCTCCCCTAATGTTTGTGTTCCTGTAACAATTGGTACAATACGAAAATCTTTATTCATTTTATATTGTAAAAACGGTAATTGTACTTCTAAACTATGCTCAGAAGAATGAGCATCAGGATTAAAAACAAAAATTTCATTTTCATTAATTAATTTGTTTGAAAGCTCTCTGTTTACTTTTACTTTCCCAAGCGGAGTAATATAATCACCCTGATTATAAATGGAAGCACCTTTAAATAAAACCCTATGACTTGAAGCTAGAATGAAAATATTATCATATTCTTTATCCGGATCAATTTGATTAAAAGCAGAAGCCGCAACTTTACCCGAATAAACATACCCGGCATGAGGTGAAATAATTGCTAAAACATGTCCGTATGTCTTAACAGGTTCAGACTTGGCAAATAATAATTCCAATTGAGATTTTAATTTCTCAGGATTCTCAGGATAAAAAGAACCTGCAACAACAGCCTCACGATCTATACACTTCAACTGATTGGTATCATTCGTTTGAGAATTACAATATACAACCGTAATCCCTAAAAGAATTAAAAGAGAAATTCTGATGATAAACCTGCTTTTATCCATAATGAATTGATTTAAGCTAAGGTATGAAATTAGAAGTCCTAAATCAATATCTGTTGAATTTTATTACTTTTGATACCATGGGAATATTTCTGTGCATTGGACTTGTAATCATAAGTGTATATTCATTACTTATACTATCTTTTTCTGTAGGTTGGATTAAACAAAAACGTTTCAAATCAGACTTAAACATTCAGTTAATCCCGGTAAGCATTGTCATTGCATGCAGAAATGAGAATAAAAATATTCTAAATTTATTAGATTCGCTTCAAAGACAAGATTACTCAAAAGAACATACCGAAATCATTATTGTCGACGATAACTCTGAAGATAATACTCCAGAAATTATTTCTAAGTATTCGGAAAAATTCAAACAAATAAATCTATACAAACTATCAGGTAGCAAAAAAGGGAAAAAAGAAGCATTAGCACTTGGAATAAAGAAAGCAACATCTAAGCTCATAATTACAACGGATGCTGATTGCATTATGCAAAAAACATGGATCAGTTCCATGGTTCAATATTATACCAAGTACAAACCAAATTTAATTGTTGCACCAGTTATACTTCAGGCTAAAACCATATTTCATAAACTGCAAGCATTGGAATTTTTAAGCCTCATCGGAACAGGAGCAGGAGCCATTGGAATTCATCGTCCAATCATGTGTAATGGAGCAAATTTACTTTTTGAGAAATCTCTTTACCTTGAATCAAACCTTCAACAAAATTTAGCTTCTGGCGATGATATTTTTTTATTATTAGAAGCTAAAAAAGTTAATAGAAAAAAGATTCATTTCATAAAGTCTCGTGAAGCAATTATTTCCACTTCTGCTAAAAACAATCTTCTCGATTTTTTTAATCAAAGAATACGATGGACTTCAAAAAGTAAATCATATGTCGACTTTGATATCATCTTTACAGCTTTAGTTGTTGCAATAACAAATCTAATACTTGCAGCAAGTCTTGTTTATTCAATATGGAATATTTCAATAATTAAAATATTTTTAAGCCTTTTCATCATAAAATCAATTATAGATTTAACAATACTTATCCCTGTAACACATTTCTTCAGACAAAAGATGTTGCTGTGGCTTTTTCTGCCATTACAATTTATATATCCTTTCTACATTATTTTAACTTCTATTTTAGGTGTAACAGTAAAATTCAGGTGGAAAAATCGAAAATATCGTTAAAAAGAATAATTTTGAATCGAGAATGATTTTCAGGAAAAAACAAATAGAAATATCTAATTCATTAAATAAACTTGCCTGGCAAAGATTCAAGCAAAATAAGCTTTCGCTCGGAGGATTATTTGTTATTCTTTTTGCAATAATTATTGGCATTTTGGGATATCTGATTACACCTGATGAAAGTAGCTTTGCAAACACTCAGATTTTAGAGATATCCACAAAAAATCCCGGGTTTAAATGCAAAATACTGAAGGTTACAAAAAATGAACCTAAAGAAAATGCCGGGATCATCAAAAAGATGATTTATGGCCAAAAAAGTGAATACACATATATACCCATCAATAATTACTCTTTTAAAGATTCTCTGATTATTATCGAAGAATTTAATGATATAATAGGAGAAGAAGCTTTTTATAAAGAAATCAATATTGCTGATGTTATTGACAGAATAAAGTATGGAGAAAAGCTTACCATGTGTAATGAGAGCATGATATATAAAAATATTCAGGGCGAATATCAAAAAATAAAAATCTCAGAAATTCATCAGAAAATTATAAATGAACATATTATTACAAAACAGTTTCTTTTAGGAACAGACCGGTTTGGACGTGATTTATTCAGTCGTTTACTAATCGGTACAAGGGTTTCATTATCCGTTGGATTTATTTCTGTTTTTATTTCTCTTCTTATTGGTGTAACCCTAGGTGCTATTGCAGGTTATTATAAAGGTTTTGTCGACGATATTATGATGTGGTTAATTAATATTATTTGGTCTGTACCAACTTTATTAATGGTTATTGCGATAACCTTGGTTATTGGAAAAGGATTCTGGCAAATTTTTATTGCTGTAGGGCTAACTATGTGGGTTGAAGTTGCTCGTGTAGTGAGAGGACAGGTTTTAAGCATTCGTGAAAAAGAATATGTTGAAGCTGCGCGAGCTCTTGGATTTAGTAACATGAGAATCATTTTCCGACATATTTTACCAAATGCAATGAGTCCTGTAATTATTATTTCTGCAGCAAATTTTGCCACAGCTATATTGCTGGAAGCTGGCCTAAGTTTTCTTGGAATAGGTGTTCAACCTCCTATCCCTTCGTGGGGAACTATGATCAAAGAACATTATGCATATATTATTATGGATAAAGCCTATCTTGCTTTAATCCCAGGCATTGCCATCATGATCATGGTATTATCTTTTACCTTAGTAGGAAATGGTTTAAGAGATGCTTTAGATACAAAAAACACTTAACTATTTTGCAATTTACCTTCAATTTTACTTTCGTCACAAAAAATTAACATTTCATCAAAATTGTTAAACATCTAGATGTTTATATACGTTAACTCGATAGAACCATTTTACGAACGTAATACTTGATCATTATGAGGGAACAATTAAAACAAACGATTGAGACTCTCAAGAAACGGGTAATGTATAATTTGCAGGTTATTCGAAAGAATGAACAAAAAATTAGGGAGATACTTAAAGAACCCGTTTCGTCTGATCGTTCAGAACGATTAGAAGAGAGATATAGCATTAATAAGGAAATGCTAAAGGAGAATAATGAGTCTATAAATATTCAATTAAGCATTGTTCAGTTCTTAGATAGATATCATCAAAAAATTGATAAATTTAAGCTTGAAGCTGAACCTGAAACTGAAAATAATCAAAAGGACAAAAATCCAGAACCAAAAGATTTCAACATTGTTAAGAAGAAAGAAATTACTAAAGATGACTATTTTGAACTAACCATTCATAATGGAATTGACTATGATGCAAATCACCCGTATTATGATGATGATGAATTTTACAACATGTTAATGGAGCATTATACTGATTTAGAAGATTACGAGATGTGCTCAAAGTTACTTGTTCAACATAAAAAGAATGATGCTTTCTCAAGCAATTAAGTAAATAAAAAATAGCTGGTTGTTACCAGCTATTTTTTTATATGATTCTGTATTATAGGTTTCGTTTATTTAGCAAAAATGTTGATAATGCAATAAAAAATCCGATATAAGCTATTGCTACAACAACCGTAATTCCCAAAGGTAAACTTTCAGGAACAATCCCCATCTCAGTAAGATCTAATTGACTATTTCCTGCTGAATTTGTAAAACTTTGCTCCGAAGTTATGGTCAAGAACTCTGGCCGTGGTGTTAAATTAGAAATTATTTTTAAAGGAAAATAAGCTCTGTACTCTGCTTTAAAAAACAATCTAAAAATTCCTTCTACAGGAAAATATAATAGAAACAATATAATAGATAAAGCATTATTTCTAAATATCACCGCAAACATTAATCCTAATGTCATATAACCAATAGCTTGTACAAAATAAACCAATATCAGGTATGAGTTATCAAATATGATTTGTAATGAAAACTCCTTGGTGAAAATTACACCAAAAATTAAAACAGCAATTAACACTATAATAAAAGTGTAAACTGCAATAGTAAATATTAATATCAGTTTCCCTTTGATCAAATCATTACGACTAAGGCCATCGATTACATTTTGACGAAAAGTTCTAAACGAAAATTCATTTCCAACAAGTGTTATTAAAACAATGGTTAGGAAAATATTAAACCAACTTGCAACCCAAGGAAAGAATTGCCAGATATTAGGAAATTGATATAAACCCTTAATTGAAAAACCTGGAATGCTAAAATGCCACCTTGAAACAACTAAAATAACAATAAAGAAAAGCAAAAAATGAATAATCATTAAAGTTCTAAATGCCGGATATGATAATGCCTTTATTTTTTCTAATGCAAATAATTTTTTCATCTTATAAATATTAAAATCTGAAATAATTCTATTTAACTAACTGTAAAAACTGATCTTCTAAACTTTGTTTTTTGACAACTATTTTTGAAAGAGGAAATCCTTTTTCAAAGCAAAATTTGCTTAAATCGGTTGATTTATATTCTGAATCTAAAACAACAGCTAAATCAGTTTCTACTTTGTATGCTTTTTTAACTAAATCAGACGTTTTCAATAAACTCTCTAGCTCATCCATCTGTTCGGTTTGTACAAAAACAGTTTCTTCTGAAGATAATAATTCTCCAACTTTACCATTAGCAATGAGTTCTCCTGATTTTAGAATTCCCACATGCGAACATACCTTCTCTACTTCATCTAAAATATGGCTGGCAATAATAATTGTTTTTCCCTCGTTTGCCTGAGTTTGGATAATATGTCTTACTTCAGCAAAACCCTCAGGGTCTAAACCATTTGTTGGTTCATCCAAAACAAGCACTTCCGGGTTACCAATTAGAACAGAAGCCATCGACATTCTTTGTTTCATTCCTAATGACAAGTGACCAAAGTTTGTATGCTTTCTTTTTAGGAGATTTGCAACGCCTAATGCATAATTAATATCATCAAGAGGAGCATCTTTTATTTTGGCAACGATCTTTAAATTCTCCCAAAGCGTTAAGTATGGATAAAAATTAGGGGTTTCAATTAAAGCACCTATTCTTCTTCTGGCAAGTTTAGTTAATGGTTCATCAAACCATTGGTAATTACCCTGATTTGCATTTAATATTCCTAAAACAACAGCAAGCGTTGTTGTCTTTCCACTTCCATTAGGTCCTAAGATACCATATACCTCACCTTTTTTAACCTCCAACGACACATCTTTTACTGCCTGAATATTCCCGTAATTTTTACTTAAATTATTAATTTTTAATACTGTTTCCACGGATTCTTATTTTTAAGTTAAAAAATAAGGGAATTAAACCTTCCCTTATATATTTTATTAAAGACGAATATGTTTTCGATTAGTTACCAAGTTCAGAAAAGAATTTAATTCGCACTAACCTTATTTCTTCTTCAGAATACTCCTCTTCCCCAAGCTCTTCTAAAGCAGCTTCTATAGATTCGGTTTCCGCTTCTTCTCTAAAATATTCATAAATATCATCTTGTTTATCCTCATCTATGGTTTCATTGATATAGTAATCAATATTTAATTTTGTTCCGGATTGTACAATTGATTCAATCTCATCAAGCAATTGAGGCATTTCTAGACCTTTTGCATCAGCAATATCGGTTAACGACATTTGGCGATCAATACTCTGAATAATATAAACCTTGATACCAGATTTATTAACTACCGATTTTACAACCATATCCATTGGCCGAATAATCTCTTTCTCCTCAACGTATTTACCGATTAGATCAACAAATTGCTTCCCATATTTTTGAGCCTTACCTGCACCAACGCCTGCTATATTTTGCATTTCCTCCAAGGTTATAGGATATTGAATAGCCATATCTTCAATCGATGGATCCTGGAAAATAACAAAAGGCGGAAGGTTTAAGTCCTTTGCTACTTTCTTTCTTAAATCTTTTAGTATATTAAATAACTCCGTATCAACAGCTCCTGTTTTTCCTCCTCCTGATTTAGCATCCATCTCACTATCGGCAGCTTCATAATCATGATCTTTAGTAAGAGTAAACGAAGTTGGATTGTCAATGTATTTTCTTCCTGCTTCATTTACACTTAACAAGCCATAGTTTTCAATATCTTTATCAATAAATCCTGCAATAAGAGCTTGTCTTAATACAGCATTCCAATATTTAATGTCTTCTTTGGATCCTTCCCCAAACACTTCTAATTCATGATGTTTGTATGATTTAATAGAAGTATTTTTAATACCTGCCAATACATTTGCCACATGCTCGGCTTTAAATTTTTCTTTAACAGCAATAATAGCTTCAAGCGCTAAAATAACATCATCTTTCCCTTCGAACTGTTCTTTTGGATGATTGCAGTTATCGCAATTTTCACAATTTTCAACATGATATTCTTCTCCAAAATAATGCAATAACATTTTTCTTCTACAAACAGCGCTTTCCGCATAAGCTACCGTCTCAAGTAATAACTGTTTCCCAATCTCCTGTTCAGCAAGTGGTTTCCCTTGCATAAACTTCTCCAGCTTCTGAATATCTTTATAACTGTAAAATGAAATACATCTGCCTTCTCCTCCATCACGTCCGGCACGCCCTGTTTCCTGGTAATACCCTTCTAAACTTTTAGGAATATCATAATGAATAACAAAACGAACATCAGGTTTGTCGATTCCCATCCCAAAAGCAATTGTAGCTACAATAACATCCACATCTTCCATAAGAAATTTATCCTGATTGCCACTTCGAGTAGCAGCATCCATTCCTGCATGATACGGAAGTGCCTTTATTCCATTCACTTGTAATACTTCTGCCAGTTCCTCAACTTTCTTGCGGCTTAAACAATATATAATTCCTGACTTGCCAGAATTATTTTTGATAAATTTTATAATCTCTTTGGCTGCATCAATTTTTGGTCTCACCTCATAATAAAGATTTTCTCTATTAAATGATGATTTAAATACGTTAGCATCCACCATATCAAGGTTCTTCTGAATATCACTCTGAACCTTTGGTGTTGCTGTTGCAGTTAAAGCAATTAAAGGAGCAACTCCAATTTTATTTATAATAGGACGAATACGTCTGTATTCAGGTCTAAAATCATGCCCCCACTCCGAAATACAATGTGCCTCATCAACAGCATAAAATGATATTTTGGCTTGTTTCAAAAACAAGATATTTTCTTCTTTCGTTAAAGACTCCGGTGCTACATAAAGTAATTTTGTTTTACCATCTAAAACATCTTGTTTTACTTTTTGCATTTGTGTTTTCGTTAACGAAGAATTTAAAAAATGTGCTACTCCTTCTTCAGTACTAAATCCACGCATTGCATCTACTTGATTTTTCATTAGAGCAATAAGCGGTGAAATCACAATTGCAGTTCCATCCATTATTAAGGATGGCAACTGATAACATAAAGATTTCCCTCCTCCTGTTGGCATTAGAACAAAAGAATCATTACCATCAAGTACATTTCTAATAACAACTTCCTGATTTCCTTTGAAAGTGTTGAATCCAAAATATTTTTTCAGGTAATCTTTTAACGAAATATCAGCTCCTACACTCATACCTTCAATATATTATGATAAAAAACGATTTAGGTCAATTTATAAAAAAAATAAAGTTTTCATTAAAGAGCAAGATTTTAGTACATTTCTAAAACATGTTTTCAAACGAAACTTTCTGTGTTTATATTAAAAATAAATACATTTGTACATAAATTTACAATAAAAATTTCAAACTAAAAGTATTAAAATTAAGAATTTATTCACTTTAACAGAAATATAGGTTTTTTAAAATATTTATATATGAACATTATCGAATTAGCCAAAAACACCATTGTTGAAGAATCAAAATCAATTAAAAGATTAGCTGACTTTATTGATGATGAATTTGAGAAGATTGTAAAAATCATTTACGAAAGCAAAGGAAGGGTTATAATAACTGGTATTGGGAAAAGTGCCAACATTGCTCAGAAAATTGTTGCTACTTTAAACTCAACAGGTACTCCAGCCATTTTTATGCATGCAGCAGATGCCATTCATGGTGATTTAGGTATAATTCAAGAAAATGATGTTATCATATGTATTTCGAAAAGTGGAAATACTCCAGAAATAAAAGTATTAGTACCTTTAATTAAAAGCCGCAAAAATACCTTAATTGGAATGGTTTCTAATACTGATTCATTCTTAGCACAACAATCCGATTTTGTTTTAAAATCGACCGTTGATAAAGAAGCTTGTCCGAACAATTTAGCTCCTACCAATAGTACAACTGCCCAACTTGTAATAGGAGATGCACTTGCTGTTTGTTTATTAGAATACAGGGGATTTTCAAGTGATGACTTTGCTAAAGTGCATCCAGGAGGTGCTCTAGGTAAAAAACTGTATATGCGTGTTAGTGATCTATATAAGAACAATGAAAAACCTGAGATAAAAGAAGAAGATACTATTCAAAATACAATACTTGAAATTAGCTCAAAAAGATTAGGAGCAACTGCTGTAATAAATAGTTCAGGAAAGCTAACAGGAATTATAACGGATGGTGATATTCGTAGAATGCTTCATAATTATGATTCGTTTACCGAGCTAAAAGCTAAAGATATTATGTCTTCAAATCCAAAAACTGTAGATAAAGAAGAATTAGCTATCAATGCATTTAATTTAATGGAAAACAACAGCATAACACAATTAGTCGTGATAGAAAATGGTAATTATGTTGGAATGGTTCACTTGCATGACATCATAAGAGAAGGAATAGTATAACATGTCTGAGAAAGGTGAAAATATGACTTTTCTTGAACATCTCGAAGAATTGAGATGGCATCTTATTCGAGCCTTTTCGGCTGTAATAGTTGTAGCCATTGCAACTTTTCTTTTTAAAGATATTGTTTTTGATAAAATAATCCTGGCACCAAAAACTCCTGAATTCATCACGAATAGATTATTATGTGAACTGGGACAATTAGTTGATATCCCTAAACTTTGTATCAATACAGAACCCTTCCAATTAATTAGTATAAAAATGGCAGGGCAATTTACAATGCATATTACAACCTCTATTTTTGCCGGAATAATCATTGCTTTCCCATATGTTTTTTGGGAATTTTGGAGGTTTATAAAGCCTGCTCTTTACGAAAATGAAGTAAAACACACACGAGGAGCTGTTACTATAAGTTCGATGCTATTTCTTACAGGTGTTTTATTTGGATATTTTATTATTGCTCCATTATCAGTGCATTTTCTAGGATCATATCATGTAAGCAATGAAGTGATTAATCAAATTAATTTAAGATCATATGTTGGAACAATTACATCCGTATCTCTTGCTGCAGGTATTACTTTTGAACTACCAATATTAATATTCTTCTTAAGTAAATCCGGATTAGTTACTCCTCGATTTTTAAAAAAATATCGACGTCATGCAATTGTATTAATTTTAATTTTAGCAGCAACTATAACACCTCCAGATATTTTTAGTTTAATCTTAGTAACACTCCCATTATTACTTCTTTACGAAGCAGGAATAGTTATTTCAAAAAAGATTTATAAAAAACAAAACAAAACATAAATCCTGAAATGCTTATCCAAAACTTGCTAAATTATTTTTTTAGTATATTTTTGATTCTTTAAACAAAATGTTCTAACCAAGCATTTTTAATTTACTACAATTTATACAACCACTCTAAGACTGCTTTGAAAATAATAGATTTAATAAATCATGAAATTAGAATTTATAATTTCATGTTAAAAGTGTAGTAATTATTGCTACCTAAACGTCTCTTAATTGAAATTGAATGATAATAATTTCAAATTAAAGGGTTAAAGATTAAGCAAATTAAAAATAAAACTATTATTTTAACATTTTAGGGGTTTCATATGATTAGAAAATTTCGGTACTGGATAATTATATTATTATGTATTTTATCTGGTTCATCAACATATAGTCAGATTACCAAAGTTCGAGGAATAGTAAAAGATTCCGAAACGAATGAACCGATAGCATTTGCGAATGTTACTTTTAAAAACTCAAGCATTGGTACCATTACGAATACCGATGGTGAATATTTCCTTGAAACCAGAAAGCTCTACGACTCTCTGGTCGTTTCATTTGTAGGCTATAAAGCTCAAAGCAAACATGTACGTCAGAATGTTTTTCAGGAAATGGATTTCGACTTAGAATCCAATATATATGCATTAGATGAAATCGTTGTACTCCCCACCGAAAATCCGGCTCATCCAATATTGCGTAATATTATTGCCAATAAGGGAAAACATAATCCCAGTAAATTCCAGTACTATTCATATAAACTTTATAATAAACTCGAGCTTGATGTAAATAATGTCGATGAAGAATTTAAGAAAAACAGGCTGTTTCGCGATTTTCAGTTCATTTTTGATTATGTAGATACATCTGCTATTACAGGAAAACCTTACCTACCTATATTTATTACTGAAACTTTTTCTGATTATTATTATACCAAAAACCCTGAGAAGGAAAGAGAAATTATTACTGCATCACAAATATCCGGTTTCGAAAATGCCAGCTTATCGCAATTTACGGGAAAAATGTATCAGGATATTAATATTTATGAAAATTATCAATCGGTATTCGAACCAGGTTTTGTTAGTCCAATTGCTGATTTTGGATTAATGTTTTATAAATATTATCTGATTGATAGTGCATTTGTCGGTGATAAATGGTGTTATCAGATATCCTTTATTCCTAAACGAAAACAAGAAAGAACGTTTAGAGGTGATTTTTGGGTTAACGATACAACATTCGCCATTGTTAAAATACAAATGAGAATGGCTAAGGAGGTAAATATTAATTACATCAATGACTTTGTTGCTGAATACGAATTTGAACCTGTAGATGATAGTTTATGGTTTGTTAAGAATGAAAAAATGTTTTTTGACTTTAACCTTTCAGATAAATCAACCGGATTTTTTGGAAGAAAAACAACATCCTATTTAAACATCAACCTAAATGATCCTCCTCCTGAAGAAATTACAAAATTAAACGAAGATGTTGTCGTCAATGAAGATGCAATTGTAAATGACCCAGAATTTTGGGATATCAATCGACCTATGAAATTAACTCCCAAAGAAAAAAGTATTTATAGTATGGTCGATTCTATTCAACAAGTACCTATATATACAACCTTCGAAAAAGTAGTATCCATGTTTGTCATGTATCATTACGAAGTGGGGAAATTTCAAATAGGACCTTACTATAAGTTATATAGTTTTAATGAAATTGAGGGAAACAGGTTTAGATTTGGAGGTGAAACAAGCAGAAACTTAAGCACCAATTATAAAATTAATGCACATTTAGCATATGGAGATAAAGATAATCGTTTTAAATACGGATTAGGTTATATTTATTTATTTGATAGAAACCCCCGACTTGCTGTAGGAATGCAATTTAAACACGACATTCAGCAGCTTGGGCAAAGTCCAAATGCCTTAACCGAGGATAACTTCTTTACTTCAGTATTACGCAGAAATCCAAATTATAAGCTTTCTATGGTTGACGATTTTAGTGCTACCTTCGAAAAAGAATGGTTTCAAGGTTTAACAACCATACTAACTTATAATTATAGAAATATTGAATCAACCCAATATATTCCTTTTCAAAAAATAGAAACTACAGATACCATATCTTATCATTCTCTTACAACATCAGAAGTAATTTTGAATGCCCGGTATGCTAAAAACGAAAAGTTTGTGCGAGGCGATTTTAACAGATTAAGCCTTGGAACACACAGTCCTGCTTTCACTTTAAACCTTGTAGCCGGATTAAAAAATGTACTTGGTAGTGAGTATGAATATTATAAAATTAATTTTAGCGTCGAAGATAAAATCCACATGGGATTATTTGGATATACTAAATTCATCGTGGATGCCGGCAAATTATATGGAACAGTACCATATCCATTTCTTAAATTACACGAAGGAAATGAAACTTATGCATTAGATCGATATGCATTTAATATGATGAACTATTATGAATTTGCAAGCGACATATATGGTAGTTTATTATTAGAACACCACTTTCAAGGATTATTTTTAAATAAAATTCCTGTTATGAGAAAATTAAAATGGAGAGAAGTCGTTTATGCTAAAGGAGTCATTGGTGATTTAAGCGACAAACATCAATCGATCGTTAATTATCCCGAAGGATTATATAAAATAAATAAACCTTATGTAGAAGCCAGTGTAGGAATAGAAAATATCTTAAAAATAATAAGAATTGATGCCATGTGGCGTTTAACTCACCTAGATCATGATGATATTCAAAAATTTGGATTAAGAGTTGGTGTTCAGATTGTATTCTAATTATTTATACTTAACTAATCGATACCTGATTTTTTTAAATAAAATTTTACATTTGCATAAAATATAATCACATGAGCGAAGAGAAAAAGATAAAATTATATACCGATACTTTAGTTAAGAAATACCGTTCGCGTACAGTTGTTAAAGGAGTTTCTGTTGAAGTAGAGCAAGGAGAAATTGTTGGATTATTAGGACCTAATGGAGCAGGTAAAACAACTACCTTTTACATGATTGTTGGACTAATTACTCCTTTCTCAGGTAAAATTTATCTTGATAATGTAGATATAACCAAAGAACCTGTTTATAAAAGAGCTCAAAAAGGAATTGGCTATTTAGCACAAGAAGCTTCTGTTTTCCGAAAACTCAGCATCGAAGATAACATTAAAGCTGTATTAGAGATGTCTGATATGTCGAAAGAAGAACAACGCGACAGGCTTGAAAATCTTATTGATGAATTTGGCTTACAAAAAATTCGTAAAAGTTTAGGTATTCAGCTATCGGGTGGTGAACGAAGAAGAACAGAGATTGCTCGTGCGTTAGCTATAAAGCCTAAGTTTATTCTTCTCGATGAGCCTTTTGCTGGTGTCGATCCAATTGCCGTTGAAGATATCCAGGAAATTGTAGGAAAACTTAAAGAAAAAAATATTGGTATATTAATTACCGATCATAATGTACACGAAACATTATCAATTACCGACAGGGCTTATTTACTTTTCGAAGGATCAATATTAAAAGCAGGTAATGCTCGTGACTTAGCCGAAGATGAACAAGTACGAAGGGTTTATTTAGGTAAAAACTTCGATCTTCGCACCATTGGAATTGAAGACTAACATATTTTTTGATGATAACGCCCTGACATTTTTGTCGGGGTTTTTATTATATAGTAATTTTATAGCATGACAAATAAAAAAGAATACACCATAAGCATTGGCAAAGCCAACCTGTATTCCTTGCTTATGATTATTCCAATGACTGCTATTTATCTTGTTCCTTATATTCTAATTTGGGACTTCCATTCTTTTGAAACCGGTCGAAAAGAATTCATGAACCTGTTCATTTACATCTTAATTGGAGGTATAATAATTCATGAATTTCTTCATGGCATTACCTGGGCTGTATTTGCAAAAAAAGGTTTCAGATCCATTAAATTTGGATTAAATGGAATTACTCCATACTGCCATTGCAAAGAACCACTCAAGGTAAAACATTACAAGCTTGGAGGAGCCATGCCTTTAATTGTCATGGGAATAATACCTTCAATCTTAGGTTTAATAATCGGGAATGGTTTATACTTATCATTTGGAATCTTTTTTAGCTGGACAGCAGGAGGAGATATTATATCACTTTTTATGCTTCGCAAGTTTTCTAACAATAAATTTGTATCCGATCATCCTGATAAATTAGGTTTTTATATTACAGATTAGCTTTAATCATTCTTTTCTGATTATTCCTTTAATTTTTTTTTAAAATTATTTGATGTTATATAAAAAATTGATTTATATTTGCACTCACTTTTGCGGATGTGGCGTAATTGGTAGCCGCGCTAGACTTAGGATCTAGTGTCGAAAGACGTGGGGGTTCGAGTCCCTTCATCCGCACTAACGAGACAAACCGCTCTAACTATCGAAAATTATCGGTGGTTTGGCGGTTTTTTAAAATTTATAAATTCTCAAACAATTGAAAAATGAACATCGTTAAAGAGAACATTAGTGATTTAACTGCGGTACTGAAAGTTAACATCAAAGAAGAAGATTATGCAAAGAAAGTAGAAGATGTTATTAAAGATTATCGTAAGAAAGCTCGTATTGATGGTTTCCGCCCTGGTAAAGTACCAAACGGATTAATCAAAAAAATGTATGGCAAAGGAATTCTTGTTGAAGAAGTAAATAAACTTATTTCTGAATCTCTAACCAATTATATCCGCGACGAAAAATTAAATTTACTAGGAGAACCATTACCAGCAGAAAATCAAAAAGTTGCTGATTTCGATAATGAAACAGAATTTGAATTTTCTTTTGATGTTGCTCTTGCTCCTGAAGTTGAAGTGAAACTTTCTAAAAGAGATAAAGTTGCTTATTATGATATCAAAGTTGATGATAAATTATTAGAAACTCACTATGATAATTATGCTCGTCGTTTTGGTACATTTGTTGATGTTGAAGAAACTACCGATAACGAAATGTTAACTGGTAATTTTACTCAACTTAACGAAGAAGGAAATATTCTTGAGGATGGTGTTAAGGCTGAAGAAGTAAAAATTACAATTGAATATATCAAAGACGAAGACATTAAGAAAACTTTAGCTGGGCACAAAGCTGGCGATATCGTTAAATTTGATGTTCGCAAAGCTTATCCTAGTGATTCTGAAATAGCTTCAATGTTGAGAATAGATAAAGAAGCAGCTAAAGATATTAATGGTGATTTCCAGTTCGAAATAGCAAAAGTTCAACGATTCGAAAAAGCTGAAATCAACCAGGAACTTTACGACAAAGCATTTGGTAAAGATGTTGTAAAATCTGACGAAGAATTTAAAACAAAAGTTACTGAAGAAATTAAATTGAACTTTGTTCGTGAAACAGATTACAGATTCTTAATTGATGCTAAAGAAAAGTTTGTTCAAAAAATTAATCCTGAATTACCTACAGAATTCTTAAAAAGATGGTTAACTGTTGTTAACGAAGGTAAATTCACTGCTGAACAAATCGAAGAAGAATTTCCAAAATTCGAAGAAGATTTAAAATGGCAAATTATCAAGGATCAAATCATTAGAGATAATGAATTAAAAGTTGAAGAAAGTGATATTCTTGATGCTGCTAAAGAAGCAACAGCTGCTCAATTTGCTCAATACGGCTTAGCAAACTTACCAGATGAGCAATTAGAACAATATGCTCAGGAAATACTTAAAAAAGATGATCAACGAAGAAGTCTTTACGAAAAGAAATTTGAAGATAAAGTAGTTGAATTCATCAAAGACTCTGTTAAATTAGATAACAAAGAAGTTACCATTGAAGAATTTCAAAAACTTTGGGAAGCAGAGCAGAAAAAAACTCAAAAGAAAAGTAAATAATAAAATACTTTAAACAAATAAAATCAAGTCGTGTTATTGAATAATACGACTTTTTTATTTTGATTGAATCATATTCTCTCAATTTTAATTAACTTTATCAACACTAATATTAAAACAGAAAATAATTATGATTCCAAAAGACGAATTTAAAAAATATGCTACCAAACACATAGGTATCAGCAGCATGTCGTTGGAAAGATATGCTTCAGTTTATAATAATTACATCTCTCCAACAATTATCGAAGAACGCCAAATGAACGTTGCTCAAATGGATGTTTTCTCGCGTTTAATGATGGATAGAATTATATTTTTAGGTGTACCTATTGTCGATGATGTTGCAAATATTATCCAGGCACAATTACTTTTCCTTGAATCAACTGATCCTTCCAAAGATATTCAAATCTACATGAATTCTCCAGGAGGTAGTGTTTATGCAGGATTAGGAATTTACGATACGATGCAGTATATAAAACCTGATATTGCCACTATCTGTACAGGAATGGCAGCATCCATGAGTGCTGTTTTATTAACTGCAGGAACTACCGGAAAAAGAACTGCATTAACCCATTCACGTATTATGATTCACCAACCAATGGGTGGAGCACAAGGACAAGCAGCTGATATTGAAATTACAGCTCGCGAAATTCAAAAGCTTAAAAAAGAACTATACGAAATACTAGCACATCACTCTGGTAATACATATAAGAAAATAGAAAAAGATTCTGATCGTGATTACTGGATGACAGCTGAAGAAGCTAAGAATTACGGTATGATTGATGAAGTACTTACAAGAGATGCAAAAAAATAAAATTTATCTTAATTGATATGAAGCCGCATTCAAATGAATGCGGCTTTTTTTATACTATTAGCTTTTCTAAAGTTTAAACTTTAGAAAAGCTTAAAACGAATAGTTTTTTTATTCTAATTTATGACTTAACTTTGCCTCGTAAATTAATACTATGAGTACAATGGATAAGTGTTCGTTTTGTGGGAGAGATAAGAAAGATACTAATCTTTTAATTGCTGGATTATCAGGACATATTTGTGATCGCTGCATTGAGCAAGCTCACGATATTGTTATGGAAGAACTTCAGAAAAAAGGAGATTTCGATGTAAATCAAATAGAATTACTTAAACCAGTAGAAATAAAGAATTTCTTAGATCAATATGTTATCGGTCAGGAAGAAGCTAAAAGATACCTTTCTGTAGCTGTTTATAATCATTACAAAAGATTACTTCAGGTTAATAAGAAAGAAGATGAAGATATTGAGATTGAAAAATCAAACATCGTTTTAGTTGGAGAAACAGGTACAGGAAAAACTTTATTAGCAAGAACCATTGCTAAAATGCTTCATGTACCTTTTACTATTGTTGATGCTACAGTTTTAACCGAAGCTGGTTATGTTGGTGAAGATATAGAAAGTATCTTAACTCGCTTACTTCAAGTTGCCGATTATAATGTGGAAGCTGCAGAAAAAGGCATCGTGTTCATTGATGAAATAGATAAAATTGCACGTAAGAGTGATAATCCTTCAATTACACGTGATGTTTCAGGTGAAGGAGTTCAACAAGGATTATTAAAATTATTAGAAGGATCAATTATTAATGTTCCTCCTCAAGGTGGGCGTAAGCATCCCGATCAAAAAATGATTCCGGTAAACACTAAAAATATCTTATTTATTTGTGGAGGAGCATTTGACGGAATAGAACGAAAAATAGGACAGCGATTAAACACTCAGGTTGTTGGATACTCGGCAAGTAGAGAAAAAGATCAAATTGATGCTAGTAATCTTCTACAATATATTGCACCACAGGATTTAAAGTCTTTTGGATTAATCCCTGAAATTATTGGTCGTTTGCCTGTATTAACATATCTAAATCCATTAAAAAAAGAGGCTTTAAGAAAAATTCTTACAGAACCTAAGAATGCAATCATTAAGCAATACGAAAAACTCTTTAAAATGGATGAGGTTAAATTAAAATTCGACAAAGAAGTTTTTGATTATATTGTTGAAAAAGCCATTGAATTTAAATTAGGTGCACGTGGGTTAAGATCAATATGTGAAGCCATCATGATGGATGTAATGTTTGATATTCCAAGTACTGATGAAAAAGAAGTTGTTATTACCCTTGAGTATGCGAAAGACAAAATGGGTAAAGTAAATATTCAACGACTAAAAGCTGCTTAATTTTTAATTTAAATAAAAATCCGCCTTGCGGTTTACATTAAAAGCAATCATATTTTGATTGCTTTTTTTGTGAGTTCTTACGATGCTTCGTCCGAGCCTGTGGCAACGCGTACTTATTTTTTACTATTTCTGTCATTCCCGTGAAAACGGGAATCTATTTTTGAAAGTATTTTTAGAAATAGAATTTTAATTTTTATAGATTCCTGATCTTCGTTTCACTCCGTCAGGAATGACAATATGCACTTTAAGATATTTTTCTATCCAGAGTTAGTATAGTAAACGAATAGTCATTTTTCTCATCTGGCTCAAAATCCCTTTGATCGATAATATTCCATTCATTCATATTTAAGTCAGGAAAGAAAGTATCTCCCTCAAAAGAATGATGAATTTTGGTTAAATAAATTCTGTCGACCAAGGGCATTGCTAAATCATATATCACTCCTCCCCCAATAATAAAAGCTTCAGGATCATTCTTTGCTTCTTGTAAAGCATCTTCTAATGAATGAACAACAACACAACCTTCTGCTTTATAATTTAGATCTCTTGTAATAATTACGTTAGTTCTATTGGGTAAAGGGCGTCCGTTTGATTCAAATGTTTTTCTCCCCATGATAATATAATGACCAGTAGTTGTTTCTTTAAAGTGCCTCATATCTCTAGGCAACTTCCAAATCAGGTCATTATCTTTTCCAATAACATTATTCTCTGCAATAGCTACTATAATTGATAACATCTTATATATTCTTAATTCGTAATTCTACTTTCTTAGATTTAAACCGAAATAGCTCCTTTAATATGTGGATGTGGATCATAATTCTCCAAAACAAAATCATCGTACTCAAACGAAAAAATATCTTTTTTATCAGGATTCATTTTTAGATTTGGTAATGATCTTGGATCACGAGTTAGTTGTAGTTTAACCTGCTCAATATGATTGGTATATATATGTGCATCTCCCAGCGTATGTATAAACTCATATGGTTCTAAACCTGTTGCCTGAGCAACCATTTTTAGTAAAATAGCATATGAAGCAATGTTAAATGGAACACCTAAGAAAATATCGGCACTTCGTTGATACAGTTGACACGATAATTTTCCATCGGCAACATAAAACTGGAAAAGAATGTGGCACGGTGGCAAAGCCATATTTTTAATATCAGCAACATTCCATGCACTTACAATATGTCTCCTTGAATCAGGATTATTTTTTATGGAATCAATAATCTGTGATATCTGATCAACAGATTCTCCATTTGGTGCAGGCCACGATCTCCATTGGTATCCATAAATATTTCCTAAATCGCCGTTCTCGTCAGCCCATTCATCCCAAATGCGTACTTTATGATCATTTAAATATTTAATATTTGTATCTCCGTTTAAAAACCAAAGTAATTCGTAAATAATAGATTTGAGATGTAATTTCTTAGTTGTTAACAAGGGGAATCCTTCTTGTAAATTAAATCTCATCTGGTAACCAAACGAACTAATCGTTCCTGTTCCTGTACGATCTTCTTTTTTAACCCCATGATGGATTACATGGTCTAATAAATTAAGATACTGCTTCATATCAATGTCTTTTTCGTAATAAATAAAGGGTAAAATTAATGAAACAATAAGCAGAATTTGATATTAAAATCTAATTATATTCAACAATTCGAAGGGTATCTGTAAATACAAATTAGGAATCTCAGAGATATCAATATTTTAACCACAAAATGACTGTTAATAAAAAAATATTTTCTATTTTTGAGCATTTCAATACTTAAATTATTCAAATACCAAAATATGGCCAATTTATTTTCTCTCTCAGAAGCTGCCTCAATAGCATTACACGGAGTAATATTAATAGCACAGGAAAAAGAAGGATTAAATGTTATTAAAATTGCTGAGCGTACAGATACATCGAAGCATCACGTTGCAAAAGTAATGCAACGATTAGTAAAAGCAGGATATTTAATTTCACACCGTGGACCTAGTGGTGGTTTTATCTTGAGAAAGAATCCTACAGATATTAATTTTCTAGAAATTTATGAAGTTATTGAAGGCCCCATTGAAGTAAGTACATGCCCTATGGATAAACAAATCTGTCCTTTCGATAAGTGCTTATTAAATAATGTTACAAATAAAATGACTATTGAATTCCGTAAATATTTACAAGAGCAAACAGTTGACAAATACATATAACTAGTCATAGAGTTACTTATTGTAAAACTCGCACACCTTATTAAAAACTAAATTAAAATTTTTATTAATTCTATCCAATTCTGTTTTATTTACAGGAAATGGGTTCTCATGATTATAATTATGATCAAAATCTAATTCATCTACTACAATATCAATATCTCTTGATGCACCTTTCAATGTATTAATAACTTCAAATGAAGGTATTACTGAATCGTTCTTTAAAGTAATTGCATAAAATTGCTTTTCTGATTCTTTAAATAATTTCTCCCTAAAAGATCTCATATTCTTATAATCAAGCATTGAATGAAAAACTTTCCCTTCAAAATGATCTTCACCCATGTAATGATTAAGGAGAGCATCTTTTTTTAAAAAACTGTCAAAATGCTCAACCATATATGAATACAATGCTACATTAGCTTCACTATCTAAAATGAATTTTGAAACGGGAGATAAGCGATTAAAAACAGCTCCACTGCAAAACAAACATACTTTTGTATCATAAAAGTAATTCTTGTAATTTGATAATTTCAGTATTTGGGCAAGGAGCCCTCCTATTGAATATGCGAAAATATTAAATGAAAAATCCTTGTCGATCCATTCAATCTTATTATTCTTAAATTCTTCAATAAGTTGGATAAAATCATAATATGTTTGCAAGCCAGACCAAATAAAACGTTGAGGCATTGAATGCAGTCGCATGCTAATTGCAACATTCGAAAGGGATGAATTGATAATGTTAGGAAATCTCTTTTTTCGTTTTTCACTCAATTCATACATTTTTTTCTTTTCGCTCCATTTTTGCGGGGCTCTATGCATATGAAATGCTATTGGAAAAAATACAATTGCACTTTGAGTTCTCTCACAAATGGCTTTTCCCCATGTCTGATATTTATCCCATGTTTTTTCATTAAAGCCATGAAAAACAAATGTCAGCTTTTTCGCTGGTTTACTATTTTGAGGTTTTAAAATAAAATAATTGAATTCTCGATTTTCTTCTACATAAAAGTCCTTAATATGTAACTCATTTTCAATTGTCCCGATATCATTATAAAAAGATATGCTATCTGAAAACTTAGAATTATGACTCTTACAATAATAACTAGAATTCCCCGGTAAAATTTCATGTGCAGATGAATGAAACCTAAGTTTTTGTATTGTAATATTATCATAATCAATTGTTGATTTAACTGCTAAAAAAGCATCTTTTAAACCATTATAGTCTTCATAGTAATCCATAAGAAATAAGTTTTAAAGAAATTTAAGTCTCAAATTTCTTCAGAATTGCATTTTTTATTAAATGTGAATCCTTTTAAATTTACAGGAATTAATATATTTAGCTATAAGCTGGAGAATATTTGATTTTAATATTAAATACAAACGTACATAATGTTTTTTATGGAAACAATACACAGACTGCATAAAAAACATTTTGGGAGTTCCCAACTATAACTTCTATTTTTGTAATTTCTAAACAAAAAGAAAAGTTTTATAGAGGAAATATACCAAATAATCAAAGATAGAATAGAAAATAGCTTCTATTAAACAACATGCTTATCTTAATATATAAAATTCAATAAATATCCAACGATAATTATTCCAACAGCTACAATTCCAACAAATATTGCTATCAACTGAATTTTTAATACTTTTTTAAGGATAATCACTTCTGGTAACGACAATCCAATTACAGACATCATAAAAGCAAGTGCCGTTCCTAAAGTAACTCCTTTTTCAATTAATACACTTACAATTGGAATAATTCCTGCTGCATTGGAATACAATGGAACTCCTATTAGAATTGCTAATGGTACTGAATACCAATGTGCTTTACCCATTAAAGTAGAAAGAAAATCTTCCGGCACATAACCATGAGCCCCTGCTCCTACTGCTATACCTAAGATAATATATATCCAAATTTTACCCACTATTTCTTTTACTGAAGTATATGCTACTTTTATTCTTTCTTCGAAACTTACCTTTTCTTCGTCTTCATCTTGATTGCTGCCTTTAACCTTGAATACCCAATCTTCAACATATTTTTCCAGTTTAAACACACCGATTAACCATCCCGAAAGAATTGCAACTATTAATCCTGTCAAAACATAAATTAAAGTTACTTTCCACCCAAACAATCCAATAAGCATAACCACAGCAACTTCGTTAATCATCGGTGCTGCGATTAAAAATGAAAAAGTAATTCCGATTGGAATTCCTGCTTCTACAAATCCTAAAAAAAGTGGAATTGCCGAACAAGAACAAAATGGAGTTACAATACCAAGTAATGCAGCCATAATGTTTCCTGTAAATAATGATTTCCCTTTTAATCTTTCGCGTGTTTTTTCGGCAGAAAAATAAGTACGAATAATTCCTACAACAAATATTATAAGTATAAGTAATAAGAATACTTTAGGTACTTCATAAATAAAGAACCGTAGTGTTTCTGTAAAATGTTTCCCTGCTTCTAGCCTAAATGTATCATCAATTATAAAATCAGTTATTGGTGATAAATACTTGTAAAATACTACCCAAGCTACCGCAAGAATAGCTATATATATTATGTTCTTTTTTAAATAAGTAATCATAACTTAATTATTATTTAGTAATTCACACTTCGACAAGCTCTGTGTGACAATTCCTTAACATAGGATGTCATTCCGGGCTTGACCCGGAATCTATTTTTTAAAGATTCCTGATCTTCCTACCTTGCCGCCAGGCAGGCGTTCCACTCCGTCAGAAATAACAGCTAACTCTTATAAAAATATTAAAATGGTATAATAAACTCCAATGCCAATAAATATAAACGCCACAATATATCTAAACCATTTTTCAAAAACCTGAATTCTATTATACAGTTTACCCACACCCGATACTGTAAATGCCAATAAATACGCAAAAATAATAACAGGCAATCCTGTTGCTAGTGCAAATACTATAGGTAAATACAGTCCTTTTACACTTGTTATCGTCATTGGAATTAACAACCCAAAATACAATACTCCACTATAAGGGCAAAATGCTAATGCAAATAAAATTCCAATAATAAGAACTGTCCAAAAGTTCAGTTTTTTATTCTTGGTAAATTTCTCGATTACATTATTCATATTGCCAAAAGCAAGTTTTAAAACTCCAAGCATCATTAACCCAAAAACAATTAATAATGGTCCCAGGATTTTTTCTCCCCAGGTTTGAAAAAACGACGATACATTAAACTGACTTACTCCAAAGAAAAATATTAGTCCTATCGCAGTGTATGAAATAGCACGGCCAAGAGTATAAATAAATCCATTCCAAAAAACACGTCTTTTGTTCTCAATATCTTTCCCAATATATGCTATAGCCGTAATATTAGTTGCCAGCGGGCATGGACTAATAGCTGTCATTAACCCAAGTATAAAAGCAGAGATGATTGGAAACTGCGAATTTTCTAGAAAGGTTTTTAAGATTTCCATATCAATTTAATCGCTCGTCAATAGTGTTTTTTATTATCTCTTCTAATTTCTCAGGATTTGATCTTGCGTTCATAAAAGCATCAGTTGTAAGATTCACAACTTCATCACCAAATACAATTAACAACGTTTGTCCGGCAATCTCATATTTTTCTACTAATTCCTTATTTTGATTTTCTTCTCTATTAATTGATATAAAATTTACTATTCCTTCATAATTCGCTTCGATATATTCTTTCGAAACTTTCTCTACTGCCTGACATGTAGCACAACGACGAGTTGCATGAAAATAATATGCTGTCATTTGGACTTCTTCCTGACTTTTATCACAACAAGGAGTCTCTTCAACCAATTCTTCTTTTGCAGAAGAACAGCAAGCATCTTCTTTAACTTCTTTGTTGTTACTTGCTTTTGAATTGCAACCTTGCGTAAATAAAACTACTAATCCAACAAGAGTAATTAATCTAATTGTATTTAAAGAGATTCTCATGATTTTTATTTTTAAAGATTATTATTGATTTTGCTTACTTACTCAATAAAGTTTTAACTTCAGCTACTTTAGGTACTTTTCCTTTTAATACAACTTCTCCATCGACAACTAATGCTGGCGTAATCATTACTCCATATTCAATAATCTTTTGAATATCTTCTATTTTCTCGATATTCGCTTCGATGTTTAATTCAGAAACTGCTTCTCTTGTAACTTTTTCGAGCGTTTTGCACTTAGCACATCCCGAACCCAATACTTTAATTTCCATAATTTGCTTTTTAATTATTCGTAGTTCGCAAAATAACGAACGTTGTTTTTAAATTTTTTTAATTAAATAGTTCTTTAAATAACAGTTTTGCTAATTCCCAGTTCTTCCTGTTAACACAATACTTAATCTTCGGAGCTTCTATTTCTCCCTGAATTAGTTCAGCTTCTTTCAATTCCTTTAAATGCTGCGACAAGGTTGATTTAGCTATAGGTAAAACTTCTGTTAAATCACCACTATAACAACAAGCCTGTTTGGATAAAGTCTCCATAATATATACTCGTACCGGATGCCCCAAAGCTTTTGCAAATCGAGCTAACCTTAACTGATTTTCTGTGTACTCTGATTCCTTATTCATAATTGTTCGTAATTTTGCGAACAAATATATGTTAAAATTTAATAAAAGAAAATAAATACTGGATTTATAGCCTATGATAAGTTCATACAATATTATCTAATCTAAGAAATATTAATAATTACAGTAGGGAGATTATTAATATCTTCATCTTAAGGATATAAAATCACTTCTTATAGATTTATATTATGAAAACAAACCTGTGTACCATATTTTTTATTATTTCAATTTCAGCATTAAGTCAAAACCTTCAAAGAAGTGAAATAAATATTCCAAATTTAACAGGTTATATTACGTTAAAGTGCGATTTTCATATGCACTCATATTATTCTGATGGAGAAGTATTACCGGAAACACGAGTAAGAGAAGCTTGGATGGAAGGGTTAGATGTTATAGCAATTTCGGATCATCTTGAAATCTGGAGATTTGAAGATAAAACCTTATCAGATAGAAATAACCCTTTCAATGATGCTATTAGCCTAGCAAATAATTTAGGAATAACTCTTATAAATTCAGTTGAATTAACAAAATCTATGCCCCCTGGACATCTAAATCTATTATTCTTAAAGGATATTAATAAACTCGACAAAAAAGATTATCTAAGTGCATTAGAAGAAGCTAAAAAACAAGGAGCATTCATATTCTGGAATCATCCTGGGTGGAAAAGTCAGGCACCAGATGGTGCAAAATGGTATTATCAACACACACTACTTGTTGAGTCGAATCTTATAGATGGAATTGAAATAGCATCATATAGTGATTGGGAACCCATTGTTTTTGATTGGATAAACAAATACAATTTAACAATGGTCGGAAACTCTGATGCTCATATTCCTATTGAGCAGCATTTAAAACTCACAAATCAAACCCGTCGCCCAATGACAATATTATTTGCAAGAGATAATACACAACAAAGTATTAAAAAAGCTTTACAAGATAAAAGAAGTATAGTTTGGGTTAAAGATATGATTATTGGTGAAAAAAAATATGTCGAAAAAATGGTGCAGAAATCAATTAGCATAAAATCAATTAATCATTATAAAGACAATCTCTATATGGTTCAAGTTCAAAATAACTCAGATTTTAACTTTACAATTAAAAAGATAAGATCAACGGAAACATTTATGAAATTATCAGCCATGAACACAATCTTCTTCTACATTAAAGTTGAAGAGGATATACCTAAGAGTATTAAAATGGTATTTGATAATGTCAAGATTTCATCTAACGAAACATTAGAGACTATAATTAAATATTAGCTCTGGTATAATAAAAACTAAATAATTGATCACATCTCTAATACGATAATATTCATTTATATCAATTACTCCCTCTATCATTTTACTTGATCTGAATAAACTAACCCTGTGAATACCTTTACAATTAACACTTTAATCTATTATTTTTCGCATTTCAAATAATCTTTAATTAGAAAACATGATATAAATCATCTGAAAAAATTTGCACAGACGAAAAACTATTCGTTATTTTGGTATCGAATTACTTAATTACTTATTTAGGATTTAGAAAATATAAATAACCAAACTAATGAAAAGGGATATAATTAAAATTGACGAAGAAAAATGCACTGGATGTGGGGTGTGCATACCTAACTGCCACGAAGGCGCATTGCAAATGATCGACGGAAAAGCTCGATTAATTAGCGATTTAATGTGCGATGGTTTAGGTGCTTGTATCGGACATTGTCCTGAAGGGGCAATCGAAATTATTAAGCGCGAAGCTCAACCCTATGATGAGATTGCTGTAATTAAAGAAATGGTAACTAAAGGGAAAAATACAGTAATAGCTCACCTAATCCACCTAAAAGAACATAAAGAATTTGGTTATTTAAAACAAGGTGTCCGATGGATGCAAGAAAACAAAGAAAGCATCGATTTTGATATTGATGAAGTTACATCGACAGTACACAACGGAACAGCAGAGAAACAAGAACCTGCTCCAAGTGCTTGTGGTTGTGGAGGAAATGACGAATCGCATGCACATCATACACACAACCCAATTCATGATATTATGAGTGGGGGTGGATGTCCGGGTTCGGCAGCAAAAGAAATCCATAAACCAGTATCTTCTAATATGGCTATTGAAGGCGATGCACCATCAGAATTAAGACAATGGCCTGTACAAATGCATTTGATTAACCCAGCTGCTTCGTATTTTCAAAATTCGGATTTATTATTGGCTGCTGATTGTGTCGCTTTCTCTATGGGGAATTTTCACAACAAAGCGCTTAAAGGTAAATCACTGTCAATCGCTTGTCCAAAATTAGATTCTAACACTGAAACTTATATTGACAAATTAGTTAAACTAATTGATGATGCTAGAATTAATACTATCACAGTTATGAAAATGACTGTTCCTTGTTGCGGAGGGATGGTACAAATGGCTAAAATGGCTGTACAAAGAGCCTCACGTAAAGTACCAATTAAATCTATTACAGTAGATATTAATGGAGATATAGTACAGGAAGAGTGGGTTTAATCAATTATCAAACACCAATTATCAAATACCAAAGATCAAATTTCAAATAATAAAAAATTAAATAATAAGAACTAAAAAATCAATTGCTATGAGTATGTTTTGTTATCAATGTCAGGAAGCCGCCAAAGGCACAGGTTGTACATTAAAAGGTGTTTGTGGGAAAACCGATGATGTAGCCAATCTGCAAGATTTATTAATGTTTACATTAAAAGGAATCTCCATTTACACAAAATCGGCACGCGAAAACAATGTTGAGTACGATGGGAAAATAAATAAATTTGTTTTCGATGGTTTATTTGCAACCATTACCAATGCTAACTTCGATATGAAGGTATTTACTGAAAGAGTAAAGGAAGCTTTAGAAATTAGGAATTCTCTTCGTGCAAAATTAGAAACTGCAGGTATTCAATTTAACGATGCTGCGTTACACGAATCAGCAACATGGAACGGAACTCCGGATACTTTCGAAACAAAAGCTACAACTGTTGGTGTTTTAGCAACAGAAAACGAAGATGTAAGATCATTACGCGAACTAATCACTTATGGAATAAAAGGTTTGGCAGCTTATACTGAGCATGCTTACAATTTAGATCACGAGAACATAGAACTTTACAAGTTTATGCAAGATGCATTGGTTGCAACAACCGATGATTCTTTATCAGCTGATGATTTAGTAGCCTTAACACTTGAAACAGGTAAATACGGTGTAGATGCTATGGCCTTACTTGATCAGGCTAACACATCTGAATATGGTAATCCAGAAATCACGAAAGTAAATATTGGTGTAAGAAACAATCCTGGTATTTTAATTAGTGGTCATGATTTAAAAGATATGGAAGAACTACTAAAACAAACTGAAGGCACCGGAGTTGATGTTTATACACATAGTGAAATGTTACCGGCAAACTATTATCCTGCTTTCAAAAAGTATGAGCATTTTGTTGGAAATTATGGTAATGCATGGTGGAAACAAAAAGAAGAATTCGAAAGCTTTAACGGTCCTATCCTATTTACAACAAACTGTTTAGTGCCACCTGCAAAAGGTGCTAAGTATTTCGATAAAGTTTATACTACTGGTGCAGCTGGTTTTGATGGTTTTACTCACATTGCCAATCGTACAAAAGGTGGACAAAAAGACTTCTCAAAAATAATTGAGCATGCAAAAAAATGTGAAGCTCCAATAGAAATTGAGAAAGGTGAGATCGTTGGTGGTTTTGCTCATAATCAGGTTTTACAGTTAGCCGACAAAGTTGTTGATGCTGTTAAAACGGGTGCAATTAAGAAATTCTTCGTTATGGCAGGTTGCGACGGTAGAATGAAGAGTAGAGATTACTACACTGAATTTGCTGATAAATTACCAAACGATACAGTTATTCTAACTGCCGGTTGTGCTAAATATCGATACAATAAATTAGAATTAGGTGATATTGGCGGTATCCCAAGAGTATTAGATGCTGGTCAGTGTAACGATAGTTACTCATTAGCTGTAATCGCTCTTAAATTGAAAGAAGTTTTTGAACTAAATGATATTAACGAACTTCCAATTGCATATAACATTGCTTGGTACGAACAAAAAGCAGTGATAGTATTGCTTGCGCTTCTTTATTTAGGTGTTAAGAATATTCACTTAGGGCCAACATTACCTGCATTCCTATCTCCAAACGTAGCAAAAGTATTAGTAGAAACATTTGGTATCGGAGGAATCGGAAGTGTAGACGATGACATTAAAATGTTTATGAACTAAAATAGTTTATAGTCAATAGCTATTAGTTCATAGTAAAAAAACTATATCCTATGAACAAATCAAAGCCTGATAGGTTATACAAACACTTATTGGGCTTTTCACAAACTAATAATTATGAAAACAATAAAATACACTGATGCCGAAGCCAGGCCAAACCCACATGGAGTAGATGCCAGAAACTTATATGATGGTGAACATGCCATTGTTACACATATTTTGTTACAACCCGGCGAGCAACTAAAAAGACATATAACTCCTGTTGACGCAATTTTTTATGTGCTTGAAGGCACAGGAATTGTCGAGGTTGGTGATGAGAAACTAGAAGTAACAAAAGATACCCTAATTGATAGTCCTGCAAAAATACCTCATTGCTGGTATAACGAAAGTAATGAGATTTTAAGAGTATTAGTTACTAAAGTTCCAAAACCTGATGGACCAACTAAACTCCTATAACTAATTTTTATGCATAAAAGAATCCAGCGCGAAAAACGTATAGTTAATTTAATGATTTCACATTATTGCAGATCAGAGCACAACTCAAATAATGAATTATGTGAAGATTGCAATGATTTAAAAGAATATGCTGAAAAGAGATTATTAAAATGTCCTTTTCTTAAAGATAAGCCTGTTTGCTCAAGTTGTAATATTCACTGTTACAATAGAAACCAAAAAGAAAAGATTAAATTAGTTATGCGTACCGTTGGACCTAAAATGATTTTTAAACATCCAAAAGATGCTATCTGGTATCTTTTTTATAAATTGATTAATAAACCTCAAAAAATTGCATAAACAAGTTATTTTATGAAGATTCAAAACTTATCAAATTCACCAAAAGTACCTTTCGATCTTGAAGCTTTTATTCTCCATTCTGAAGAAAAAATTGAACTAGTTCATCTATTATTAAAACCCGGAGAAGAACTCGAAGAACATAAAAATCCATTTAATGTAATATTTTTTGTTATCGAAGGATCGGGAATATTAAGTGTCGAAGGAGAAGAATATGTGTTAAAAATGAATGATGTAACTAAAGTGACTTCAGATAAAAATCGAGGATGGAAAAATAATAGTAATAATAATTTACGACTTTTAGTTATTAAACTCTTATAATCTTATTTTGACAAAAGGGAACATTCTGCTATATTTCGGAAATTTTAAAGCACTCCCTTATGAATAAATCCATAAAACTTGTAAGCTTCTTATTGCTCATTAGCTTGTTTGCATGCAAACCAAAGCCAGCAACACTTAACGAAGAAGAGTATATTAAATCTGTTAAAGAATGGCAATCTCAACGACTTGAACGTTTAAAGTCAGAAACGGGATGGCTAAATTTAGTTGGCCTACACTGGTTAAAAGAAGGTCAAAATCCATTTGGAAGTAGCGACGCTAACAATATTATATTTCCGGAAAAAGCCCCTGAATTTATTGGGTCATATATTCTTTTTAAAGATAATATCAGTGTAGTAATCAACGATGATGTTGATGTATTTATCAATGATTCTTTATTGAAAGAACATATGGTATATTCTGACGCTGATGATAACACCACTAGTTTCAGTGTTGGATCATTCAGATGGTATATTATAAAACGTGGCGATCGCTATGGTATTCGATTAAGAAATCTTGAAAGTCCGTTAATTGATAAAATCAGTGAAATACCTTCATTTCCTATTGATCCTAAATGGAGAATAAAAGCTAAATTCGAGAAATTTGATTCACCAAAAGAAATTGCCATACCAAATGTTTTAGGCGATACTGAATTTGAAAAATGCTATGGTTTATTAAAATTTAAGATTGATGGTAAAGAACATTCATTAATGCCATTAGGAGATGGAATCAAGGGTGGTTTCTTCTTAATTTTTGCTGATGAAACCAGCGCAGAAGAAACTTATGGTGCAGGAAGATTTTTATCAGTTGAAAAACCTGATGAAGATGGTTATACTTATATAGATTTTAATAAAGCAACCAATCCTCCTTGTGCTTTTACTGATTTTGCAACATGCCCATTACCTCCAAAAGAAAACATTTTAAAAGTAAAAGTTCTGGCAGGTGAAAAAATTAACGAACATTTTGGACATCACTAGCATCAATCACCTAAGATCAAATAACAAATCCCAAACTATTGAAGTTTGGGATTTGTATAGTATCATCATATGTTTTTAACTTATTCTTCCGTTAATTTATAATCAACACCTCTTTCGGCAAGATAATTCATAATAAATTCAAAACTTTTCGGTTCAGCACCTAAATATTCAGGTGGGCAAATTCCTTTTTGCTTAACCATTCCCTTAGCAAATAAATTGGCTATTGCAGTACATGTATAACCTGCAGTTCTTGCCATAGAGGTTGTATTTGTTTCTCTATCGAATTTGTCATAAAGATTATAAGTATATTTTTTATCTTCCCCATTCTCTTTGCCTTTAATAATCACCCTAATCATGGTATAATCTTCTTCATCCTTTTTCAGCTCCCAAACCGGAAATAATAGCTTTGCTGTAACATCCATTGGACGAACCTGTTTACCATTCACTAATAAAGGTTCATTAGAGAAAAACCCTATTTCTCTTAATACCTTAATATATTTAACTGTGCCAGGATAACGGAGAGTTTTCTCAATCATATTTGGAATTTTCATTGTTTTAAGCAATGTTCTTAATCCATCTGTATTCCATGCTTCTAAAGAACCTATTGGTTCAAAATGATTGATCTCTGCTTCTGATAATGCTTCACGAACAACCAAGTCATTATTTAATACATATCTTGCAGGACGAATATATTCTTCTAAAACATCTATAGGAGAAAATACTGCTTTATACTCGAATGGCCACTCTCTTTTATAAGGTAATCCTCCACCATAGCATTTATAACTTGACACGTCCATTTTAGCATTATGATATCCTAAAATAACATTCCCCATACCTGGTGCAGCGCCAGCATCTATTATGGCTGTAACATTTTTTTCTTTAGCTAAATCATCTAACTCAAATGGTTCTTCCCGGAACGATGAAATGTCGATAATATCTTTCCCAGCCATGATCGTTTGTTTCACGGCTTTATATCCCATAAAACCAGGTAAGGCTCCAATGACAAGATCAAAATCCTTAATTACCTCTTGCAATTCTTCTGTTTCCGATAAATCGGCAATCTTTGTTTTTATATGTTTATATTTTTGAAGCTTCTCAAGTTTTGAGGCATATATATCAACTGAAGTAACGTCAAAAGACTTCGCCAGATCAATGGCAATTGCTTTGCCTACTAATCCTGCTCCTAATACGACTATTTTTTTCATTTGAGGGTGATTTTATTTATATGTAAAATTATAAAACTTTTCGACATCTGCCTTATTAACTTCATCAATATCAACAGTAATTCTTATGTCCTTCAGCAGGCGATCTTTATTCGAAGTTGGTTGTTTAGCAATTGAATCTACTACCTCAAATCCACTCATCACCTGCCCAAATACGGTATACTTGCCATCTAAATGATGAGCTCCTTTACGATTTTGTATAATATAAAACTGTGTTGGATTTGATTTTCTTTCAGGATTCACATCATCGCCTCTGCGAGCTGTCCCAACTGCACCATGTACATGCAAGTGATGTGGTAAAATCTCTGCTTTAATTGGCTTTTGAATCACCCGTGGGTCATAATCAATCGGTTTATTGCGTGTTGTATAATCTCCCGTTTGTATCATAAAATGATTAATGACCCTGTGAAATAGGATATGATCGTAAACTCCTGCTTCTGATAATTTCAGAAAGTTTTCCTTATGTAAAGGTGTATCATCGAAAAGAAGTATTTTTATTTTTCCATATTCAGTATTTATAGTTACCAAGTAGTCTATATCATCCTGAGCATACGAGCTCGCAATACTACAGATAGCACATAAAAATATAAGGATTCTTTTCGGGAACATACACTAGCCTAAGATCATTCCAATAATTGTTGCTGATAATAACGAAGCTATTGATCCCCCAACTAAAGCTCTCAGCCCTTGTTTCGATAAGAAACCACGCTTATTTGGTGCTAAACCTCCAATACCTCCTATCTGTATTCCAATGGAAGCAAAATTTGCAAATCCACACAACATATATGTCGCCATAATAATAGACTTATACTGGGTAAAGCTTCCATAAACTGCATTCCCTGTTGTTTTTAGAGTTGCTAAACTAGTATATCCAACAAATTCACTGGCTATTAATTTTTCACCAAGTAATCTTCCTAACAAGGTCATGTCTTCTTTACAAACACCAATAACCCACATCAGCGGAGCAAATAAATGACCCAGGATAAATTCTAAAGTTAGCTTATCATAATTTCCGTTTGTAGCATTTGCAATAACATCATTCAGGTGAGTCCAAGAACCTACTTTAGTAAAGATAAAGTTAATCATGGCAATAAAGGCAAAGAAAACCAATAGCATAGCACCCACATTTGCAGCTAATTTTAATCCTTCGATAGTACCATTTGAAAGTGCATCTAAGAAATTAGAACCAATCGTATCCATCTTCACATCAGCCTGTTCTTCAATCTTTTGAGTTTGCGGCATTAGGATCTTTGATATAACTATTGCTCCCGGAGCAGCCATTACTGAGGCTGTTAACAGGTGTTTGGCAAATAATATTCGTTGAGCCGGATCATCGCCACCCAAGAATCCTATATACGCGGCTAAAACGCCACCTGCTACGGTGGCCATTCCTCCAATCATGACCAGAAGCATTTCCGAATCGTTCATCTTGGGCAGGTATGCCTTAATCATTAATGGTGATTCTGTTTGTCCTAAGAAAATATTTCCTGCAACAGATAAACTCTCAGCTCCAGACAGTTTCATAGCTTTAACCATTACCCAGGCTAATCCTTTAACAACAACCTGAATAATTCCCCAATAAAACAATACACTGGTTAATGCAGAGAAAAATATAATGGTAGGTAAAATCTGGAAAGCAAAGATCATTCCAATAGAATTAATATCCATTAAGTTTCCAAATAGAAACTCACTACCTACTTTTGTGAAATCAAGTATCTTAACAAAGATCTTTCCTACAAATTCGAAAAAATAAGCTACGAATGGAATATACAGAATACTAATCGCTAATAAAAGCTGTATTCCTAATCCTTTAGCTATAACAAGCCAATCAACTTCTTTTCTATTGGCACTAAAAAGCCATGCTATCATAACCAGAACAACCATTCCAAACAGTCCCCTGATAATAGTTATGATGCTAAAACCTGATTTTTCTTTACCAGCTAATAATATATTTGTTTTTGCTGATTGATTTGCATCTGCCTCTGTTACCTCAACCACTTCGGTTTGTGCACTATCCGCTGCATTCTGAATAACAATAGCAGAATCTTTGTTTTCGACGGTATCTTGTGCCTTTAAATTATAATTCGACAATATCACTCCTGTAGCTACGATAACAAGAGAAAAGAGAATAAGTATTTTCTTCATAGTAATGATTTAATAAGGTATGGTATTAATGTGATTTTCTTTTATTTATCTCATCCTGAATAATTGAAGCTTTTTCGTATTCTTCGTTTTTTATTGCTTCATCCAGAAGGTCTTCTAATTCGCCTAAATCCAGATTTTTATATTTATTGCCCGTAGGTTTTGGTGTAGTCTCCTTTTCTTCAACATTTAAAATATCCTGTTTAGATACTTTTTTCTCACCCCTCTCCTGAATGTCGATTACAATCCCTGATTTTTGAAGAATTTCTTCGGTGGTATAAATTGGGCATTTAAATCGAAGCGCCAATGCTATTGCATCCGATGTCCTTGCATCAATTGCAATATCTTTACCACCATTATTACAAATTAATTTTGAATAAAATACCCCTTCCTCTAATCTGTAGATATTTACTTCAATTAAGTTAATGCCAAAAGACATAGCAAAGTTCAAAAATAAATCATGTGTTAATGGACGCGGAGGTTTTAATCCTTCTAACTGAATAGCTATTGCCTGAGCTTCAAATCCTCCAATAATAATCGGTATCCGACGCTCTCCATATTCTTCGGTTAAAACCAAGGCATACGCCCCTGTTTGAGTCTGGCTGTATGATATTCCTAGTACATTTAATTTGATTTTACTCATAAAATCCTTTGTCGTTTATCAACTTAACTTGACTAATATTAACCGAAAAATAGAATTTCATCTCTAAAGATATCCTATTCATAGCAATAGCAAGTTTAATAATTTATTTAATCAAAAAAAAACCCTCACTACAAATTCAATGAGATATATTTAGAAATATCAAAGGATTAAGAACTTATAAAATTAACAATCCTGCCTGCTTTGTAAATATTTTGTATATATTTATCTTAGCATTCTAAATAATTTATAATACAATCAAGGATGGATAATATAAAAAAAGATTTTTTAGAAGCACAAAAAGTTTTAAATGCTTTTGTTGAAGACGATACAAATTTTAACCATATAAAAACTGCGGGAGATATTATTGTAAAATCTATCCAATCGAATAAAAAGGTGATTTCATGTGGTAATGGAGGATCTATGAGCGATGCCATGCATTTTGCAGAAGAACTTACCGGAAGATTCAGAGATAACCGAAAAGCGATTGCAGCTATTTCAATATCTGACCCAACACATATTTCTTGCACAGCCAATGATTTTGGTTACGATTATATATTTTCACGCTACCTCGAAGCAGTTGGACAAGAAGGAGATACTCTTTTAGCAATTAGTACAAGTGGAAATTCAAAAAATGTTTTGGAAGCTTGTAAGATAGCTCGTGACAAAGGGATGAATATTGTTGCTTTAACAGGCAAAGACGGTGGCAAACTTGCCGATGTATGTGATGTGGAAATACGAGCACCAAAATCGGAATATGCAGACAGAGCTCAAGAAATACACATTAAAATAATTCATTCGCTTATTCATTATATCGAAGAAAATCTTTTATAAAAAAGTTCTTTTATGTTGGTTAAAACTTTCGGAAGTGCTGTACAAGGTATCAATGCAACAACAATAACCATTGAAGTTAGTGTTTCGCAAGGAATCAATTTTTATTTGGTCGGTTTACCTGATAGTGCTGTAAAAGAAAGCCAACAACGCATTGATTCTGCTTTAAGAACCAATGGATATAAAGTCCCCGGGAAAAAGATTGTCATTAATATGGCTCCGGCAGATATAAGAAAAGAAGGTTCTGCCTATGATCTGCCACTAGCCATTGGAATATTAGCAGCCTCAGAACAAATAAAATCTGACGAAGTTCATAAGTATATGATTATGGGTGAGCTTTCGCTCGATGGCGGACTAAACAAGATAAAAGGTGTTTTACCCATTGCTATCCAGGCTCGTAAAGAAGGATTTAAGGGATTTATTCTACCCAAAGAAAATGCTAGGGAGGCCGCTGTAGTTGATGACTTGGAAATTTATGGTGTAGATAACATAAAAGAAGTTATTGATTTTTTTAATGAAGATATTACACTCGAAAAAACCATTGTGGATACCCGCGACGAGTTTTTTACCAATATCAATAATTACGAACAGGATTTTTCGGATGTGCGTGGTCAGGAGAATGTAAAACGCGCCCTTGAAATTGCTGCTGCAGGTGGTCATAATATCATCATGATTGGTCCTCCGGGAGCAGGGAAGACCATGTTAGCCAAAAGAATTCCTACGATTATTCCTCCACTGACTTTACACGAAGCTTTGGAGACAACAAAAATTCATTCGGTAGCAGGTAAAATTGATGGCGATACTTCATTAATGACCAGAAGGCCTTATCGTAGCCCACACCATACTATCAGCGACGTTGCACTTGTAGGTGGAGGTGGATATCCTCAACCGGGTGAAATTTCTTTAGCACACAATGGCGTTTTATTTTTGGATGAATTACCGGAATTCCAACGATCGGTACTCGAAGTGATGCGACAACCATTAGAAGATAGGGTTATTACCATTAGTCGTGCCAAGTTCACGGTTGAATATCCTGCCAGTTTTATGCTGATTGCATCCATGAATCCATGCCCTTGTGGATATTATAATCATCCTGAGAAAGAATGTGTTTGTGCTCCGGGAAATATTCAGCGTTATCTGAATAAAATATCAGGACCCTTATTAGATCGAATTGATATTCATATTGAGGTGGTTCCCGTTTCGTACGATGAACTTTCTGAAGTTAAACCGGCAGAAAGTAGCGAGGAGATCAGAGAAAGAGTTATTGCTGCACGAGAACGACAACACCAAAGATATACGAACAACCAGGAAGTGTATTGCAATGCACAAATGTCATCGAAGTTAATTCGCGAACATTGTGAAATTGATACAGCAGGTAAAGCGCTCTTGAAAAAAGCCATGGAGAAATTAGGCCTTTCCGCAAGAGCATACGACCGCATTTTAAAAGTATCAAGAACCATTGCCGATTTAGAAGGAACAGAAAATATTCAGGCATATCATTTAGCCGAAGCCATACAATACCGCAGTTTAGACAGAAGCGGTTGGGGCAATTAATATGATATAAAAAACACCTTATATTAACTAAAATAATTATTATGAAAAGTAAAAAGACCTTATCTCACGTATCAAAAACTTTATTGTTAGCACTTTTAATTTTTTCTTCATTCAGTAGTTTTGCTAAAAGAGAATTATCGTATATTGATTTAACACCCACCATTAAATCAAGTTCAAGCTTAAATGTATGCATTGCAACATTAGACCAGCGTGAAGTTGTATTATTAGAAAGGCAAGCTCCTGAATTTGTAGGATATATTAGATCAGCAGTTGCCATTGCTTACCCAATTAAGACTAAATCAAAACTAGAATTCTCCGAAGTGATGTCAACAACCGTAGCTGATGCATTGAAACAAAATGGCAGTACAGCTTCTGTTTTAAAAACAAATTTCAAGAGTAAAAAAGAAGATGTGTTAACTGAATTAAAAACTCAGGAAGCAGATATCTTTATTCTCATTACCATGAATAAATGGAGAACAGATACAAAAGCAATGAGTGGTTCCAAGGTAGCAACTGATTTAATTTACGATCTTGAACTTGAAATTTATAATAAATCAGGAGAGTTAATTGCTTCTTATCATTTAGATAAAGAAGAACCTCAATTAGCTCCTGCCATGAGCTCACCGATTAAGAAAATACAGACTAAAGTCATAAACATGAAGTACCCTGAAGTAATGACTAATTTCTTCTCTAATGCAGAAATTGAAAAGGCACTTCAGTAAAACTTAATACAAGTAACTAAAAAAGCTGATTCTAATCCAGGATCAGTTTTTTTATATAATTCTGAAGTTGTCTGTTTGCGAGGACAACATGTCTGTGCAAACTGATATACTTAGTAGATTATTAACACTCACACTATCAAGTGTTAATAACTTTTGAAAACCTTTTGAGAGTTATTCTTTACTTTATAAAATGCAGTTACTATTATTGTTATTATGTTTCACCACTAAAATCAAAAAAATATGGATAAATTTATTTCTTTGATTAAGGAGCTTAGATTATTGATTGTTTCAATCATTCTTTTGCTCTTAACGCTTTACCTTATAAGGTAAAGTATGGTGGTGTTTGGTGTTAAATGTCGGCTTTGGTAAAGTCGTTATTCTAACTGAAAAAACTGATTCTAACCTAGGATCAGTTTTTTTGTATATAAATCTTCTTGCGGGAACAACATGTCCGTGGGAACTATTAGTTGATGGGATTAATTAATTGAATTTCTGTTAGCGCGGACTTGTAGTCCGTGCTAAATAAAAGCTTGCTATTTCAAATTAGTAATTAACGGTTTATGATCAAGCAAAAACACATCCAAATAACTATCTAATCCTGCATAATTTCTCGCCGAACTAAACAAATAGTCTTCCGGTTTTTCTACTATTAAATCTTTAACCGGATTTTGATGTATATAATCTAACTTTTGATATAAAAACTTATTACTAAATAACTCTTTTGCCTGATTACCATCTTGCCAAACTTTATACTTCTGATTTCGTTTTAAATGTTTACATGCATCAGAGAAATATTCCAAAAGCCACTCACGCCTACTTTCTGTTTCTTCTTGAATCATTTGGATAATTTTCTTAGATGTAAATGTTTTGAAATCTCGCAGAATATCAGATAATTTAAAACCATCATCTGCTTTACAAATCATATGCAAATGATTTGACATTAAACAGTAAGCAAAAACGATTAAGCCTTTATTCTCCTGACAATATTTAAGCGAGTTTATTAATTGTAGTTTCTGTTCTTTTCTTGTAAAAACATCTATCCAACCAACTACTGTCATTGTAATAAAGTACGCTTTATCGTTATCTTGTATCTTGTACTTATCAGACATCATACTAAAATTAATAATTATGTTGAATCTAAGCTAATTGTTATGCTTTAAATTTTTTAAATATCTATACGTGGACTACAAGTCCACGCGAGCTGCTAAGTACAAGCTAATAATTACTAAACGGTACGAACATTATAACTTAAGGCACGGACAGCATGTCCTTGTGAACTAATGGTTAGAGCAATTAATTTATTGAATTTCAACCAGGAAATTAATATCTTTGATTAAAAGAAAATCATCATGAAACATATCATTTATAGTTTAATAGCCATATTTCTTATGGTAGCTTGTCAAGGTCCTCAATCCGAAAAGAAAAAGCAAACCATCGAAGATCAGGTTAAAATTGAGTTATCTGAAAATATACAAAATGAAACCATATTTTTAGGTTTGCATTTTGGAATGGGCGGCGAAGAAGTACATACTTATTTTAAAAACCTAGTAAGCCAGGATAAACTACTCTTATTGCCTCATGAGTATATCTCAGATAAAGGTAAAATCTATATTTATCAATTCGATTTTGGGAATGCAGATTCGTTACTTCAAAATACACTGGCAACTTTTAAAACATACTACATTCAAGATAAACTTTACAAGTTGAGAATTTCGGTAGAGGCAGAAAAGGAATCTTCAGTCCAGGAATTAAAATCAAAGCTTAAAGAAGTGTATGTATCAGAATATGGTCAAAACTTTATTATGAGAGAAAATATATATTATAATAGCACTGTTTATGAATGGATTCTTGGTAATATGATGATTGAAATAAGTGAAGGGCTCAATAATAATATATTAATCATTTACACAGACTTAAACGCTGTAAAAGAAAATAAAGAAACACCTAGAGAAGTGCTGATGCGCGAAATATAGCTCAATACAAAACTCATTTTTAAGATACGCAAATTCTTATTAGATCTGCACATTGCAGCTATCTCCATGTATGAATCCAAACAGAGGAGAAGCTATGTAGTTAACTAAAGCCAATTAGCATGAAATACATTACCATAAAACACAGAATGTTTCGCCATATTCTTACGGCTCCATTTATTTTCGGGGCTGTAATTCCAATTGCTATTGCTGATTTATATTTTGAGATTTATCATCGTATTTGTTTCCCCTTTTATAGAATTCCTTATGTAAAAAGAAAAGACTATATAAAAATTGATCGCCATAAATTATCATACCTAAAACCAGGGCAAAAAATAAATTGTGTTTACTGTGGATATGCCAATGGTGTGATCAATTACTGGAGAGCAATTGTTGGCGAAACTGAAAATTATTTTTGCGCCATTAAACACCAAGAGGATGAAAACTTTCATCCCCCTGAGCATCATCATCATTTTATTGAATATTCCGATAAGGAAACTTTTAACCAGAAATATGGATCGAAAAGAACTCCTTTTTTATAATTTATTCTAGATACTTACGAAAGCGGTACATAAGAGGCCAGTTTTGTAGTTTGACCCATTTTATTCCATATCATATTTACTGCTATCTCCCATTTTAAGGCAGAAACACCAGGCTTTGATCCTATCACCCGATAAGCATGATTATTAAAATATATTTCGAGACGTTCATTAATCTGGGGACTTATGGTTTGTAATTCGTCCAATTTCATCACCATGCACTCTTCGCTATCCTTAAAATCAATCTCTATTCTATCAATATACAATTTAACATCAGCAATCCCAATAAAATCAGGATTTCCCATGGTAGTTGTATGATATATTTTTGATTCTTTATCTTCTAAGATCACCTCTTTAGACTGTGCCTCGAATTTTGCTGAAACATAATCCAACAACCACTTACTTTCCCAATTATACCAATCGCGAATGTTGTCGTAATGCAATGTACCTTCGGTTATACGACTAAAAAACCCGTACTCATCAATATGAATATCATAATTACACTTGGTACATTTAAAATCATTTTTATCAACCGTAAAACTATCAATGGCATTGCACTCTGGACATACATAAAGTGCATGATTAATATGCTCAGCTCTGGTATCAGACTTTATTTTGTTCATGTTCTTTCGCTGATATTCAACCTCGTCGTGATGCAAAGCCTGGGTTAGTCTTTGATATATCTCATCGTCCGATAGTTCTTTATACTGATCAGGTGTAAAAAGTAACTTATATTCTACTTCAAGTTTTGTTTTTCGCACTTTTTTAGCCCAGCGAGGATTAAACAAATTCATTCCTTTCAACACAGCAACAACAACAGGTACATTAAGCATTTTAATCAATCGTACGGTTGAATAATCCATTTGCATGGTTGTGCCAGCCCAGTTACGTACCGCCTCAGGAAATATCCCTACAATATCTTCTTGTTTTATGACAGCAAGAATATCACGGATTACTTTTGTATCCCTCATATTTTTCTTTTTAGGAATTGTTCCCAAACGAGTCATAAAAAACCTGTTAAAACCATGACGCATACTGGCATCGGAAGCTACGAAACGTGTAAACTTCGGAAGCATATTCCCTATAATAAAAGGATCCCACTGTCCCACATGATTACATAACAATAAATAAGGCGGTTTTAACTTTCTAACCTCTTTGGGTAATACCTTTTTTATTCGATATACAAGTCCAACAATGGTAAAAATAATAAATGTAATAAATCGAATATAATACTTCGTAGGATAAGCTTTTTGCTTTTTCATATATAAAATCTCCAAAGTTCCAAAAATGCTAAAAATTCGCGTAATAAAAAAGGCTCATCTATCTCTTATTTGCGAATTCAAAAAAATCTGTATCTTTAGTTTTTATATTACTAAAAACACCAAGCATGAGAAAATTGTTTTACACCATCTTATTATTAGGGTTAGCAAATTATATTTTTGCCCAAAACCGGTTTGATATATTTTATATAGCCGGCAATTATAATTTCATGCAAACAACTGATGTTAATACGGATAATAATATTGAAAGTGCTGTACAAGCTAACTTAAGTGTTCCGTTAGTTTTAAAAGATTCATCCATATGGTACACCAGCATTGATTATCAATATTTTTCGATGAATAATGAGTATTTAGCTACCAACCCAAACCCTATTGAGCAATTTAATTTACATGGTATTATTTTACGAACTGGATATATCCATCGGTTCAACTCAAAACAATCCTTACAAGTTCTTTTTGCTCCCCGTTTAATGACCGATTTTGTTGCCACTTTTTCTAATTCAATCCAATTAGGCGGTGTTTTAATGTACGAAAAAATTAAGAATGATGATTTAACCTGGCGTATAGGAGTTTTATACAATCAAGAGTTTTTTGGAACTTATATTGTTCCGGTACTCTATTTAGACTGGAATATGACTAGTAAAATTAAGCTAAAAGGATTATTACCAGTTTATGCTAAATTATACACTCAACCTTCTGAAAAATTAGCTTATGGTTTACATTTTATTGGATTAACAACTTCGTATAAAATAAATGAACCAGGCTATAATAACTATTATGTAGACAGAAGAAGCATCGATGTTTCTGCATTTACCAATATCCATATTTGGGATAATGTGTTTTTTGAAGGTCGAGCAGGATATTCTTTGTCTAGAGACTACGGATTGTTTGCTAATGGTGATAAAATAGATTTAGGGTTGCCTTTGGTTAATATTGGTGATGACAGAACAAGAGCAAATGAAGAGTTTAGCGGAAGTCCATTTGTTCATTTAAGATTAATTTATAGTATCCCTGTGAATTAAAACTCAAGATTCAAATAACAAGTATCAAACACCAAATTCCATTCATTGTATTTTGGTGTTTGTTATTTGAAAACTGATCATTGATCATTATTTCGATTGTCCTGTTTTCTTTAGGAGATCTTCGTATTGTTCTCGTATAGCTTCCATCTCTTCAAGATTTTGTCTCATCTCCTCTTCTTTTTCCATCATCTCCTGGTTTTGAGTTTTAAATTTCTCAATTAAAATAGCACTATTTTCATTCATTCGAATGTTATTCAAGTTACCTGCTATATTATTTGCTATACGTTTAATAAACTCTATCTCGAAATTTGTAAATTCCTTAAAACTTGCGAGCTCAACAATGCCAAATACCTTTTCATCAATGCTTAATGGCACAATAATTAATCCTTTTGGATTCGACTCTCCTAAACCTGATTCTACTTTTATGTAATTCTCCGGAACATCGTTAATAACCATCACCCTGTTTTCAGTGTATGCTACTCCTAAGTTCCCTGTTGTAGTATGTATCTTGGCTTTACCTTTTCTTACCTCATTACTACATCCATAATCGGCAATTAATTCTAAATACTGTTCATTTTCATCTTCTGTATTCAACATATATAATACTCCTGATGTAGCTTTAATATATTTAATAAGCTCCGATATAACTTTTTGACCAAGTGCTTTAAAATTATCCTTATTATCGGCAAGAATATCGTTGATGATTGCAACTCCTGTATTAAGCCAGTTGTCCTGTTTTTCTTTTTCCTGATGCTTAATTAATTCATCGTGTTGCTTTTGTAACTCCTGAGTACGCTCTTGTATATTTCTTTCAAGATTTTCTTTTTCAATTCTCAATTCATCTCCTAACTGTTCATTTTTATCAATCGCCTTTGCGGATTTAATCGTAATAGTAATCGACTGAATAAGCATAAATGCAACTAAACCATAAGGTGCAACATAAGCACTTTGCACAACTCCCATACTACTTAATAAATCGTTAATAGCTGTTGCATATAAAACAAACATTCCTAAAAATGCATAAAATGCAAAAGGTCTGCGTCGAATTGCCGATACCATTAAAACACCAAAAGTGAGGTACAATCCAAATAAACCAATATACATTTCGAAAAACATTCGGAACTTACCATAAAAATTTTGAGGTGTAGCAAAAACAACGATGGTTACTACAATACCAATGATGAGTATAATTTTAAATAATAGCCTTGGGAAATCAGATTTGTAAAGGCTGTAAATAAATAATGCAAATAAAGGTATCGTACCAAAACCAGAGAAATTATCCAACTTAACCAATAACTCCCAATTAATATTTGGAAAAATGTGAGTTATTATACGATCACCTGTAGTAATATTTCTAAGTATCATGATAATACTGATACTACCAAAATAAAAATTCGAAATATCTTTTCTCCTAATCAGATACATGTTCAAGTGGTTAATCCCAATGATAAGAATAATCCCAACGATGATGAGATTTAAGATATCCATTGATCTTGTTTGACCTCTTAAATTATCATAAGTGCCAAAAAAGATAGGCTTTTGTAAGCCTGCTCTTCTATGAGAAAAATTGGAAACCTGAAAAATAATTTCTATTTCTTCTGTAGATTCTTTATCAGGATCTAGTACAAATGGAATATCCTGATAGCTAAACTTTGGTTTTGATAAGTCTTTAGATTTATCGACCTTACCAACTTCTGTTAAAAATTTACCATTCACCCAAAGTTTATAATTTGAAAATACGGTCGACACCTTTAAACCATAGATGGTTTCCTGTTCATCAGGATTCTTCTTAATGATTAGCCTGTATGTTGCATATCCCTGATATGGTATCTTAACACTATCAAGCATGTACTTTGTCCAGGGTTTTGGAACCTTTCCATACACATCTGGAGTTAAATCCTTAGTTTTAAAGTCATTTGGTTCTAAAAGTTGATTCCAATAGAATGCCCAATCACCCTGCAGTTTTATGCTTTTTACTTCATCAATCTTCGTTAATTCCAGATCTAATACACCTTCTTTAATCTGGAGATCGTTTGTAGAGTAAGCCTCCGAAAAACCTATTAAACAAATAAATACAACTAATATATAATTCCGGAATTTCATAATGTCTATTTTGTGATCGATCATCTAAAACTAATTCATTTTTATGAAAAACTCGAATTTAAGCAAAAGAAATATGATAATGTAAAATTGAAGGGCAATATTTAATGGGTAAATGTTGGCTACAATTAAAAAACTTTTCCACCAGTTAACAAAATTAGTAAAGATTTCAATACGATTCTGAAAAAAGTTACGGTTGCGAACAATTATTTATAAAATATGTTGTACAACAGAATTTTATAATTATTTTTGAGTCCATTTAACAAAAAAATCAGAAAGTAAAACACTCTATTATAGCATTTAAAGTTAAATACCAAATAAGAAAATCAAGTTAAATAACAAATATTAATTAAAAACGATTAAAGATGGACACTATTTTTTGGTTAATCCCTATCGCATCAATTATTGCATTAGTTTTTGCATGGTTCTTTTTCAAAGATATGATGAAGAGTTCTGAGGGAACAGACAAAATGAAAGAAATTGCCCAGCACGTTAGAGATGGTGCAATGGCGTATTTAAGAAGACAGTACAGAGTAGTTACAATGGTATTTATTGTACTATTTCTTATCCTTGCTGTATTGGCTTATTTTAAGGTGCAAAATCCATTTGTACCTGTTGCATTCTTAACCGGAGGTTTCTTCTCAGGCTTATGTGGTTTCTTGGGAATGAAAACTGCAACCTTTGCTTCAGCAAGAACTGCACATGGTGCATCTCAATCATTAAATAAAGGTTTAAAAATTGCTTTTCGTAGTGGTGCAGTTATGGGTCTTGTGGTTGTCGGTTTTGCATTATTAGATATAGCATTATGGTATATCATCCTAAATAAGTTCGTTTATACTGCTGAACATATGCAGAATGGATTACATTTTCTTGGTTTAGATTTTGTACACGCTGGAACTACTGCTCATGAAAAAATGATTGAAATAACAGCTACTATGTTAACATTCGGTATGGGTGCTTCTACTCAAGCATTATTTGCTCGTGTTGGTGGTGGTATTTATACTAAAGCTGCCGATGTTGGAGCTGACCTTGTAGGTAAAGTTGAAGCTGGTATTCCAGAAGATGATCCTCGTAACCCTGCAACAATTGCGGATAATGTAGGTGATAACGTAGGTGATGTTGCTGGTATGGGTGCTGACTTATACGAGTCATATGCAGGATCTATCCTTGCCACAGCTGCACTAGGAGCTGCTCTTCCTGTAATTGCAGGAACAGATGCTACTAAAGCTGTTATTGCTCCAATGATTGTTGCTGCTATTGGAATTATACTTTCAATCTTAGGTATTTTCATGGTTCGCACAAAAGAGTCTGCTACACAAAAGAACTTATTAAATGCTCTTCTATTTGGAACGGGTGGTAGTTCTGTATTAATTCTTATCGCAGTTGCTATCATGGCAAATGTTGGATGGATCAGTTGGGGTATATTTGGAGCCGTTGTTACAGGACTAGTTGCTGGAGTAATTATTGGTCAAGGAACTGAATATTTTACTTCTGATGAGTATAAACCTACAAAAGGTATTGCAAGTCAAGCTCAACAAGGCCCTGCAACAACAATTATCGATGGTATTGCCGTTGGTATGTATTCTACCTGGATTCCAGTTGTTACGATCGTATTAGGAATTATTGGGGCATTTGGTTTTGCTGGTGGTTTCAATAACTTCCCAATGGGTGTTTATGGTATTGGTTTTGCTGCTGTAGGTATGTTGTCAACATTAGGTATTACTTTAGCAACAGATGCTTTTGGTCCTATCGCTGATAATGCTGGTGGTAATGCAGAAATGGCTGAGCTTCCTAAAGAAGTTAGAGAACGTACTGATGCATTAGATATGTTAGGTAATACTACTGCTGCAACTGGTAAAGGTTTTGCTATTGGTTCTGCTGCTTTAACTGCTATGGCATTACTTGCTGCTTATATGGAAGAAGTAAGATTATGGTTAGGCAAATTAGCAAATGCAAGTGTTGAAGGATTTAAACAAGTTGGTGATACTTTATTTTATACAGATCACGCTCCAGTTGTTGGTGAAGGACAACAAGCAATTGAATTAGCATCTGCTTCAATCAGAGATTTCGTATATGCATACGATTTATCATTATTCAACCCAATGTTATTAGGTGGATTATTCTTAGGTGCTATGATGGCATTTGTATTTAGTGCAATGACCATGAAAGCTGTAGGCCGTGCTGCTGGTGCAATGGTTGATGAAGTACGTCGTCAGTTTAAGGATATTCCTGGAATATTAGAAGGTAAAGCAACTCCAGAATATGCAAAATGCGTTGAAATTTCGACTCGTGGAGCGCAAAAAGAAATGTTAGTGCCTTCATTATTAGCTATTGCTGTACCTATTGTTGTTGGTATCATTTTAGGTGTTGCTGGTGTTGTTGGTTTATTAGTGGGTGGTCTTGTTACAGGATTTACTTTAGCAGGTATGTTAAATAACTCTGGCGGTGCATGGGATAATGCTAAAAAATATATTGAAAAAGGAAACTTTGGTGGTAAAGGTAGCGATGCGCACAAAGCAGGTGTTGTTGGTGATACTGTAGGTGATCCATTCAAAGATACTTCAGGACCATCATTAAATATTTTGATTAAATTGATGACAATGGTTTCTGTTGTAATGGCAGGTTTAACAGTAGCTCTAGGATTCTTTGCTTAAGAAAAGTATAAAGATATATATTAAAAGCTGGCTAATATAGCCGGCTTTTTTTAATAACAAAGTTAGTTACTCTGCTTGAATAATTTGAGAGGATGTAAACATTTTCATTTAAAACCTCCAAACAATTATTTGCAATCTTAGAATAAGATTTATTCCTATCAAATGAAAAGAAATCATTCTTCTTAAAATCAGTTCTTGATATTTCTTTTTTCTTGTCTGTTTTCTTTACTCTAATTGATCCAAGATGGTGTGAACTATACCAAACATTAACTTTTACCTCCATTTTATTGATAATATTATCTAGTATAATACTTGAAAATAGGGTTCTTAATAAACCACTATCTTCAGAAAACTGTGCATTTATGAATTCAGAATTATACATAACATCAATTCCAACTTTATTCTGTCCAGCTAAAACCTTTTCAATGGAATTTACAGTCTCTTCGAAGAATTGATCTAATTGAATTATATTACTTTCATTCATGTCAAAAAAGATTAACAACTTCTAATTATTTTATGAAATTTATGATATGTCACTTAATAGCCACTCAACGGCAGCTTTCCTGGTAGAAAAAGTTTTATATTCGTAATTATCATTATTCACCTGGTACTCTAAAAGTAAACTTAATGCAACACCTATCGGGTGATTAACGATTAGAGCGAATTTTACTTTATCATATTTTCTAATTCTATTCTTAACCTCTTCGAATATTGATGAATAAATTGCTTCCTCCACTTTGATATTATTAGTACCTATATCAACAATGGCTTTCAATTCTCCTCTTCCTTTATAAGCAAAATCTACAATCCTGATTCCATCTAATATATCCTTATATCCTATATCTTTATTATTATCAACAACAAATACTTTTTCCTTTTCTACTGCTTTCGGAAAATCTAGCATACATTCCATTTATTTATTGTAATTATAATTATATATTACATTTGTAAAAAAGAGGGAAGACCCCTAAAATATTGATCTTCCCTTAACCCTAAAATTTACCTATTTATCGAATATTAACTCTTTTCCGTCTTCATCCAAATACGTTACTTCACCAAATTGTTCCAAGGTACCTTTTAATTCAGAAGCTTTACCATTAATGGTAATAACACACTCAAAAGGTTTAACATATTTTTCGGCCATTTCGCGAATATCTTTAATGGTTACTTCATAATATTTAGCAACCCTTGTTTGTAAATAGTCATCTGGAAGATTGTATAAATCTTTACTCATTGCAAAAGACATATAAGGAATTGGTGCAATACCACTTAATGAACGGGTAAACTCACCAATTAAGCTACTTTTTGCTACTCGCAAATCTTCTTCAGTAACATTAAAGTTTCTGATACGCAACATTTCAAGAATAATGTTTTCAATAGCATAAGCTGTTTGATCAGTACGTACATTTGTCCAGATAGCTGCTCTTCCACCATTATCATCAGGGGTAATACTAGAACCAACAAAATAACATAAACCTTTGTCTTCTCTTAAATTCTGATATAGGTATGCAAACTGGCTTTCACCAAGTATTTCGTTCATTACTTCAATCTTAACACTATTTTCATCGTAAGCGTAGGCATCTCCAAGAATCCAGTTAAAAGTAACCCTTGACTGCACATTATTTGGTTTGTCGATTACATAAATCTTACGATTATTAATATTGGCTTTATTCGATCTGATATCACGCTCGCGAATATAGGAAGTACCCTGCTGCCATTTACCAAAGTATTTATTCATAAGCTTTTTAGCTTCTTTTTCGGTAAAATCGCCAATTAGCACAGCAACAGCATTGTTAGAAACCATGCGTTTATTTACAAAGTCTTCAACAGCTTTTATATCAATATTATCATAATTCAGAACCACCTTTCCTTTTTCTTCTTCTTTTCCTTTTGAACTATATAATAATGAATCTGTTATGCTTTGTATATTAAACTTTTCAACTTCATTTTTATTATCCTTATTTCTTTCCTGCGATTTTTTATAGTCATCAGCTTTCTCCTTTATAAATTCATCTTTAATGTAAGGATTAAACAACAGATCAGTATACATTTCAAGTAATGATTCAATATCACGATTCATTCCTTTAATAGTTCCGCCATAAGCAGTTGCATTTAACATAGCACCTCTCAATCTTACCAGAGAGTCTATTTCACCGTTTGGGTATTTTTTTGAAATCTTAGCATAATATGCTTTTTCTACAATTCCTTTTTCTTCTTGTCTTTCATCCACATCAAAACCAGGCTGTTCGATATTAACAGTTAGGGTGAATTTTGGATATTTTTTAATAGGAGCTAAATATAGCTTCATACCATTATCCATTTCTATCGGAATTAAAATTCCAACATCTAATTTTTCGGGAGTATCAGGTTCTGGTACATGTGTTCTGTCTACTTGAGCATTTATTGCCAAGACAGTAAATAGTATATAAAATGTTAATATTATCTTTTTCATGACTTTCTACTTTTCAGGATGATAAATAATCGTTACCCGATTATCTTTATTAAAATATTTTTTTGCCACACGTTGAATATCTTTTGGAGTAATGCTGGTATAATGTTCAATTGCATTATTAAACTCATTGGCGTTACCCCAGAAATGATAATAATTAGTTATCATATCGGCCAATGATTCGGCATGAAAATAAAAATCGGTATAACTTACTTCATACGTATTCAATACCTGCTGCAATATATATTCGTTTACGGGTTCATTCTTTAACCTTTCCAATTGTTCTTCTACCTTTTGAATCAAATATTGCTCCTGGTTCTCAACATCCAGCTTCCCTTTTATTCTAAAAGCACCTACTTTTTCCCAAAGTTCAGTAGTAGCCGAAACATGAGCAACTATAGTATCTTCTTCAATTAAAATTTCATTTTCGAAATACGAATACTCACTATCTCCTGATAAAATAGTAGCAATCACATTCATCACATATGCATCATCGTGTGTTTCCGGCATAGCATAATAATTTAAACCAACTGCTGTGTGTTTCAATCCTTTTTCAGTTTTTTCAACAATTTTCTCTTTACCAGATGGTTTCCCGAAATCTATTGGCCTTTTAATGTCTTTTCCTTTGGGTATATCTTTAAAATAGTACTCGACCCACTTTTTAGTTTCAGGTATATCTACATTCCCTGCTATTACTAAACAAGCGTTATTTGGCACGTAATATTTTTTAAAGAATTTATCGAAATCATTTATAGATGATGCATCCAAATCTTCCATCGAACCAATCATGCTATGACCGTATGTTTCGTAAGGAAACATAGCTTCCATCATATCGTTATAAGCATTTCCAAGAGGTTTATTATCGTAACGCATACGTTTTTCTTCTTTAACAATTTCACGTTCGCGGTTAATTCCTTCTTCGGTAATTACCGGATGTAACATTCTTTCCGACTCAGCCCACAATCCTAGTTTAAACTCGTGTGCAGGTAAAAGCTGATAATAATAAGTTACATCGTAACTGGTATATGCATTACAATACCCACCGGCATTCATAATGATATTTTCAAACTCGCCTTGTGGAATATTTTCTGTTCCATGAAATAATAGATGTTCGTAAAAATGTGCAAAACCAGTACGATCTGGTTCTTCATTTTTTGATCCCACGTGATATTTAGTACCCACTACTACATTAGGTTCATTTACATCATGATAAATAATCACATGTAATCCATTATCTAGATCGTATTCCACAAATTCGACCATTGGCTTCTTTTTAGCGAATAGAACTGTAGGAACTATTAATAATATAATGAATAATATTCTTTTCATAATCTAATTTTTTTATAAAGCTACCGCTAACTATACTCTGTAACTTATATAGACAATAAATTTATATTTCTGATAACCAAAAACTTTCGCCTTAAGTATTGCTAATACTTACTGATCGTAAGTTGTTGGCATTGACGAAGGAATCATAATATTAAAATCGGCTGCATTTTCAGCTTCAGGTAATTCCATAACATCATCTACTTCCCAGGTATGAATTGTTACAACATCTACATCAGGATTATAATATTTCAGATAGTAGTAAATACTATCGTAAAATTTTGAGTGGTATGTTCCATTATAGTGCAAGAAATATTTTCCTTTTCCCCAATTTTGAATTATACGGTATGCCATAGTTGCATCTTTAATAGCTTGCGCTTTTACCAGGTTTGAACCTTTATAGTTCATCATAGCTGATGCAGCACCTGCATTTTTATCCTTTGCTTCGTCTTCAGGGCCAAAAACACTTAACATATTTGCATATGCAGGTTGAGTTAGATCGAAATGGATTGGCATAGGTGGTAAGTATTGATACGCTTCTGGGTAAAGACTATCAAGATATTCAATGCCCTTTTTATAAATTACCCTTGCATAACGGCGTGGTATATTTGTACAAACAAATTTAAGATCGTTTCTTATTGCTATACCCAATAATGGCTTATAATCTCTAAAGTTAGGCCAGTTCTTAGCACTTTCTACATACATTTTTTTATCAACAATACCCTGAACCATAAATTCGTCCATTAGTAGTTGTTGGTCGGCTTCCCACATTTCACCACCTAAAATAAGGTTTTGTCCTTTTTCTTTAAGCATTTCTTGTGTTACCATTTTCTCTAACCAGTGAGCAATCGGGTCGTCGTGCATTTCGCCAAATAAACAGATATCATGCTTATAAAGTTCTTTCATCATTTCGGCAAATGTAACTTGTTCGCCATCGCTGTTGTAGATTACGTATGCAGGCATGTCACTTGCATAGGTTTTTGTTTCATCTTTATCCTTATCTTTTTTAGCAAAAGATATATTTATCATTAATATAGATGCTAATACTATTGTTGTTAATTTTTTCATTATATATTTTTTAAAAGTAAAAGTTTAGACTGGCTTCCCAGAAATATCTGTATTTCTTATCGGTTATCAGTGAATATTCGTTGGTGAACTTCACATCTGTCGGAGTTAAGTAATAGTATTTTACAAGCAGCTCTGTTCCTGCTTTCTGTAATTGTTTAAACCATTTTAATTCGCCCCCGATGGTATAATAATTGGTTGTATGATATGCAACCTCGTTATAGGCTAAATTTAAAGTATACATTTTTGAACCTGCCGATACAACATCGTGTGAGTACGACAAGTTGTGTTTATAGCTTCCTTCTATATCCAGAGCTATTTTATTGTTAGCATTAACTCTAATTAAATAACCTGTTTTAATATTGGTTTCAAGATTTGAATAATCAATTTGTTGAGCATATACCATATCTTTTTTACTTATGTTCTCAAAATCAATCGATAGTGTCGTTAAGTAAAAAAGATTAGAATTCACTCTGTCCAATTTTGAAACTCCCTTAAGGTTTAGTCCATTATATATGTATGTTTTTTGAAATATTCCCCTGTTTTTATACCCTGTTCCATCGATATATTTCGCTTCAACTAAATTGAAACTTTTATAATTTTCTTTGTTAATTAAATAAGATGATATTAGTTCGTTACTGAAATATTCATACTTATAAAGTTCTTCTTCTGTATCTGTTAAAGTTGATGAGATTTTATAATCCCAATGCTCATTGCCTAAATACGCTGAATAAGCTATAGAAAATTTATTTTGTTTGCCTGAAAAGTAACTAATATAATACTTAGGATTCTGATTCTTAACATAGAAATGTTCATCCAAAGTTATTTCATTAAAATCACCCAATCCCTCGTTAATATATAAATAATATTCAGGTCCGGAAGTTTTAAACTCATTAGAAAACTCCGATGTTGCTTTTTTATAGAAATAAGAAATCCCCAGTGAAATATACTTATCATCAGAAATTGCATAATTAGCAGCAGCACTAAGTTCCATTTTTAGATTATAGAATTCATTTCTTGTGTCGCTCTGCCTAAAATAGAGATCTCCACAATAATTAATACCTACTCCTATTGATAATTTATTCCCTAAGTTTTTATTTACAATGCCGTTTAAACCATAATGCTTTACATTAAAATCTCCGTTTCTTTGTGTTAGTAATCTATATGGATTTCCAATTTCTGATCTTTCATAACCCAGGTTCCAATCTGCACTTTCGTGATCAGATAAATTCAAAGTGAAATTACCGTAGAATCTCCAGCCCGTTTCTTTAAAAGATTGTACCGATTCTGTTTTAAAAGAAAATTGCTCATTTTTATCAAAACTATCTACCGTTTTAAAGTTTCCTTCATCTTTTAATCCTTTAACAGATATTGATGAGAAATCTCCATTCTCCCACAAACTTAAATTTGCAGGAATAAACTTATACACTTCTAAATGTTCATTTAAATAAAAACTTCTGTTCGTGTTATCAATTAGACCTTTTTCAACTAAAGTGCTATCTACGGCCTTTGTATTATTATTGATAAACTGAACTATGATTAATATGAGCAATAACTTTTTCATATCCTAAAACTTGAATGAAGGTTGCCCCAAAAGGGCAACCTTTAAATATTATTAATTTTCAAATCCACCTGGTGTTGGCAATGCCAATACTTCAAAATCGTTGGTGCTGTTATTCGTATCCTGTAAAATTTTACGACCGTCAACAGTTTTTGCTACTTTTCTTCTCACACTTTGACTGGTATAAGAGCTTCCTTCAACATAATTAAATCCTGCATCAATACCTGCTGGTAATCTCTTATATAATGCAGCTTCAGCATCATATAACATATCGATACCATCAATAACATCTGCAGTGTTAATTTGCATGTAATAAATTGGAGATGTTTCAGAAGAATTTGGATCAGTGATGATAGTTGATGGTTCGGTTTCACTTCTGAAAATAGCTATACTAGCTCCTGTTGAATTGAAATTGAATTGTCCATAGTTTTCAATATTCAAATAAATCATGTTCATATTGGTAACATCGGCATTGTCAATATCAAACCAGGTATTTCCTGTACGACCTAATGACTCTAACCAATCTACTGCATACAATTCGAAATCGGCAATACTTAAATCAACTGTAAAATCATTTGTGCCGCCATCTGTCCAGTCAACAGCATTAAATGCAATAATAATACTCTCACCTGGTTGTATAGGATAATCAGTTCCAGAACCTGGTACCTGGGCTACTTTATCAGCATAAATATATTGCTCAAGATCTAATCCTAAGGCCACATCAGTTGATGGATCAGAACCATTGGTTGTTGGTGCTAAACTTGCTAAATATAATCCATCGGCATACACAACTTCATCAGAATTATTGTAAATTTCAACAAACTGATCCTTAAATAAAATAGACCATGTTGGATCATTTGCACCACTATAATAGAATTCTTTAATCACCAGGCTGCTTGAAGCCTTACCATCTAATGTTAAAGTTACTTCAGAATCAAATCCTCCTAATAATGCAACATTGTTTTCAACAGCGTTTAAAGTCATTTCTTCATAATAACCAGATGCAGCACCTGCCTCTTCATCTGTTAGCTCCATCGTTGCTGAAACAGCATAAGTACCTGGAGCTACATTTATAAATGCAGCTATACCACTAGCATCTGTCAAAGCAGAATCAACACCACCATCAACCGTATTTGTAATATAAACATAGATGTCAGCCATAGATAAGCCAGTAAATGAACTTGCAGCCTCTACAGTTACATCTAGGTTTGCTAATTTTACTTCATCATCATCGCATGCAACAAAGCCTATTGCCATAATAGCAATTAAGGTTGCCGAAAAGAATAATTTAAATTTGTTTTTCATCGTAATTTGGGTTTTGTTAAACTTTATTTTAATTGTCTCTATAATTTAAAATTGAATCCAATTCCAAATGTTACCCTGGAATTCAACTCTTTTATCGAGTTGTTTATATCATCTGTATATGTTGGGTTATACCATAAAAAGTTATTGGCATAGAAAGAAAAATTGTGTCCTTGCTTCGTTTCTTTTCGTATTTGTATATGAAAATTAAAGTAAGTAGGTGTTGGCGTTTCCTTTAAAAAAGTTCTTGAATAATATAAATCTGCATATTCTTCATTTGCTCTTTCACTTTCAGGAATCTCATTATATGTACCATCAATGCTATAATAAGCAACAGGATATGGGCTTGGATAATCTTCCACCTCACGTTTAGCCAGCCAGTTTACCTCAGTAATTAAAGTTATCATTAACTTAATTTGTGGTATATGCTGTGCGATAGTTAGGTTAGATCGGCAGATATGATTATTATAAGTTGCCTGTTCGTAAACACCATACCTGTTCTCAGAAGCTCCTGTTAAAGATGCAGATGATCTTAATTTAAGGTCATCATTCTTCGAAAATGTTTTTAAATAACTCCCTGACAGGTTAATCTTTGTATTGGTAGCTTTTATTTTAGGAAAATCTGCAGATAGTTCAATCCCTGTAGTTTGTGTTGTTATAGTATTCCCATAAGTTGTAAAATTTGAAGAAACTCTTACAATGCTGTCCGTAGCAACCAATGTGGGTGCTACTCCCGGAGTTTCGTCTATTGACTCCCAAATTTGCTTGTCGAATGTTAAAAGCTGATCATTGCTTGCAATACCACCTTTTAGCTCCTTATAGAATCCTGTAACTCTCAAATTAAATCCTTTATGCTCAATATCAAATCCACCTTCCAGTGTTGTTCCTTTCGCTGGTTTCAAATTTTCGTGTGTAGGTTGATAAATATAAGTTGTAACAACAGCCAGAGATCTAATATCTTCTTCTGAATAGTGATTTAGATTAATCACATCGAAATATTTGGGTCCGGGATAAAGTTGCAGCATTGATGGAGTTTTATATGAAATACCATATGCCAACCTGAATCTTAATTTTTCAAAATATCTTGCTGAGAATGATAATCTTGGTGATAATAAATTATACTTTTTAAGCATATAATCATATCTCAACCCAAGTTTAAAAAGATAATTTGCTTTTTCTTTATCTAAAGAAATATCATCTTGAAAATACGCTGAAAAAACTTCTGATGCAGGCACATCATAAAAATTCATATCACGAGCTCCTGCTAGTGCTGTAGCAGCATTGTTTTCATCATCCATTACTCTACCCTTACCGAAGTTCTTATCGTATTTATATGATATACCAGTACTCGTATTGTGCCTAAAACCAAATGTCTTAAAAGTTTGGCTTGCATCTAGATTACCATTTATATTAACAGGTGCACCATAAAACTCCGTTCTCTGAAAAAAAGTAATTGGTGAAAAATTAGTAATATATGTTCCTTCTTCCAGCGCTTCGATAATTGGAATTGGACCAGCCTGAGACATATTTTTATAAGCATACTGGCTCGAATAATTACCATTTATCGAATATGATGTACGGCCTAAAATCTTTAAATTACCATTTGTTGAAAAAGTAATGTTATGACTTTCATTTTCAAACTCTGCTATTACGACCTGTTCATCGGGATCTTTTCTCTGCCCATCAAAGCTTAAACCATATCTAACCGACATGTTATTATTCCATTCAAGGCTTTTAGAAATTTCTTTGGTCCATCTTAAACCTGCATTAATTCTTTGGTAATATCTTTTACGCGAGGTTGATTTACTATTAGAGTAAGTATAATCTCCGTCAGCATTTAAGAACCCTCCATTTTTTAGCTTAAAGCCTTTGTTTACTCCTAATTGATAAGAAGTTGGTGTGCTATTAAAACTAAAGTGATAAGGTGTATATCCTGCTTTTCGGTTAATAATGATTGCTCCTGATGTTATGTCTCCATATTTTGCACTGGGAACACCTGAAATAACTTCTACAGATTCTATGTTAGAAGCAGATATCTCTCTCAAATCAATACCCTTATTTACTGTTTCAACAGCACCATCAGTTTGCATATTTGCATCATTACTCATTTGGTTACCGTCCATAATAACAGCTGTTCCAAATGCATTTACATCTGTATAATCGCCCGCATTTCTTAAGTCTGCCTGAGCCATTCTATTTAAATCCGATGAACCAACCTGATTACCCGGAATTAGCTGTAAAATATCACTTACACTAATTGGTTGTATTTGCTGAATAGCATCATTGCCTATTTTATAAGTGGTGCTTCCTTCTTTGCTTTGTGTTACTTTAGCTGTAACAACAACCTCTTCCAATGCCAACGATGATTCCTGTAAATAAAAATCCTTATTAACAACATCTTTTGTAACTTCAATTTCTTGTTCAATTTGCTGATAACCCAGAATAGTTACATATAATGTATACTTACCTGGCACTATGTCTGTTAATATATATTGTCCATCCTCGTCGGTAAGATCATAAACCGATGTGCCTTTTAACATTACAACGGCATAATACAATGGCTCTTTATTCGCGTCAAAAACCTTTCCACTATATTGGTACTTTTGTGCATTTGCAGCAAAAGAAATAATACTCGTAAATAATAGTAAGAATAAAAATTTATAACTTTTCATTTGTGTTAATTTTCTGTCAAATCTATAATGTGATACAAATTTTTACAATAGCTGCTGAAATACCAATGATGTATTTTTTTGTTTGCATCCTTTTTCTTCTTTCTGATTTTCTGCTCCTTACATCTTTTCTTTTGAGAAAGTACTTTTTTGGTTTGTTGTAATTTTGTTGAGTTCTTATTTTCTTATAAATATTAAAGATCAACAGCATACTATTTTCTCAGTTATGCCTAAATCGCAAGTTTCAATTACATTAATTATACATCTTTTGACTTTCTCACCTTCTCATATTTTTTTGTCTTTGTATTTAATATTTTGCTCTTTACATGTTTTCATGTTGTCATTTCCTACATCACACAAACGTAAATAAGCTTGAAGTAATAGTATTACCGTATTAATTTTGGTTTGTTTAAGAAATTTTAAATTAATGTTATGAAACAAGCAATTTATTTTACACTTCTTATTATTTGTACATTATCAATTAATGCTCAAACACATTCAAAATACAATCATCACAGCTTATATGTTGAATTTGATATTTCCAGCTCTTTTATTGATGTTACGGACACTATAATCCTTTCCAATCAAGATATGAAAGTGTTTTATCTGAATCCGAGTTTATCCATATATGAGTCGAGCTGTAACATTAAAAAAATTGAGTCTGGTAATAGTTATTCGAAATATGAATTAACAAATTATAATAAAACGGATCACATCATATTAAAATATAAAGGCATCATTGCAAATAACAAAGATGGCATTCAAAATATTACCCATAAAACCATGTACGAGAGTACAACAGGAATTATTTTCGACAAAGGAATTTACCTTTCAGGTGATACATACTGGGTGCCGGATTTTGAAACAACTAATCTAAAAACTTTCTCGATTAATGCAGTTATTGATAAAAACTGGTTACTCACATCGCAAGGAAATATTGTATCGGAGCAATCCAAAGATAGTCTTAAGTATTTCCAATTCAATATGGATAACCCAACAAACCAGGTTTGTTTAATTGGGAATAAATGGTCAAAATATAGTAAGACCATTAACAACATTGATATTCATGTTTATTTAATTAATCCTGATGACGCTTTAGCACAAAGATACCTTAATGTTACCAGCGAATACCTGGATATATATTCTAATATCATTGGAGAATTTCCTTATCCGAAATTTGATGTAATCGAAAACTTCTGGGAAAGTGGTTACGGTATGCCTTCATTCACTTTATTAGGGAAAAGGGTCATGCGATTTCCATGGATTTTAAATACATCATACCCACATGAATTATTACATAACTATTGGGGAAATAGTGTTTATGTTGATTATGACAAAGGAAACTGGTGCGAAGGAATCACCACTTATATGGCTGATCACTTGCTTAAGGAACAAGATGGTGATGGAGATATATTTCGCAGGGCTCAATTGAAAAAATATACCGATTATGTCAATCCAGAAAACGATTTTGCTCCTAATCAGTTTAAATCAAAATATGATGCTGCAAGCGAAGCGATTGGCTACAGCAAGGTTTTAATGACAAACCATATGTTAAGAATCAAATATGGAACAGATATTTTCTTAAAATCATATGCAGATTTTTACCAAAATCATCAGTTCGAAACAGCTTCGTTTGAAGATATTAAAAATAGCTTTGAAAAAGTGACAGGAGATAATTTGGATGAGTTCTTTAAGCAATGGATTAACTCAACAGGCGCTCTTGTAATCGAATTAGGGAAAGTGAAACTTAAAAAGAAAAAAGGACAGTACATTTTAAAATTTAATATATCCCAAGCTGGGACTTCAAAACCATTCCTCTTAAATATTCCTGTTTTTGTTTATTTAAGCAATAGTAAAACAGTCGAACGCAAGGTTTTACAATTAAATACTCATTTACAATCTTATACTTTGACATATACTGAAGAGCCTATTAGAATAGATATAGATCCTATGTTTGATATCATGAGGATATTAAATCCACAAGAAGTACCTCCCACCTTATCACAGATTCTAGGATCTGATAAATGGACAGTTATATTACCAAAATCAAGCAAAGCATACTTTTATTATAAAAACCTGGCAATATCCTGGTCAAACATGTATAAACAACAAGGCATAGAAATAGAATTACTTAATGACAATAAAATCAACCAATTACCAAACGATTGTTCTGTTTGGATTTTGGGAGCAGAAAATGCTTTTGCAAAAAATATTAACTTACAAGATATATATGGCTCAATGTTAAGTAAAGAAACATTAGCAAAAATTGATAGTCTAGATAGAAATGAACTAATTGTATTTACCGTATCAAATCCTGAAAATAAAAATAAAACTATTGCTTATATAAACGGGAATGATCCTGCAACTATAGGCCAGATAAACATGAAATTAATGCACTATAGCAATTTCAGTTATGCCGGTTTTGAGGGTAAAGCTTTACAAAACACTTTAAAAGGGAATTTCCCTGTGTTAAAGTCTCCTATGAACTATATCATTAACAATAAAATATCGGTTGAATGGAGTAAATTTAAACTCCCAGAAGCCGATATCATGTGTAAATAATTTTTTTAGTTGGTTTATTATGAAAAAGCTGTCCTTACCGACAGCTTTTTTTAAAACTTCATTAAGAAATCATTTAGATTGTCATTTCGGTCAATTTCTAATTTCCTTCTTAATCTGTAACGGCTAATTTCTACTCCTCGAACAGAAATATTCATTAAGGGGGCTATTTCTTTTGTGGAAAGATTCATTCGTAAATAGGCACACAAACGTAAGTCTTTTGAACTTAATATAGGGTATTTAGCTTTTAACCTATTTAAAAATTTTTCATGTACCCTATCAAAATAATCTTCAAAAACTTTCCAGTTTTCTTCATTATCAATATCCCTGTTGATTTTTCGAATTACATCTTTAACATCTCCTGTAACTAACTTATTCTTTTCAGAATATTCTTTAATTTTTTCTAATTCTTCCTTAAGCTCAGTTAAAAACTGGTTCTTTTTAATAACTCCCATGGTAGAGTTGGCCAACTCTTTTGATTTATACAAATTATCGATTCTCAATTTCTCATTTTTTAGCTTAATGATCTCTTGCTGCTTTTTAAGGTTTTCTTGTATTTGGTCTTGTTCTTGTCGATACAATATTTCCTCTTGCTCTTTCTGAAGTTTCTTTCGTACTCGTTTAGTTCTTAACTGAATCAATCTTTCTATTATAATAACAAGGAATATCGCGATAAACAAATAAATAATTTTTGCGACTATCGTAAAATACCATGGAGAAAGAACTGTAAAATCATAAATAGCAATAGTACTTTCTTCATTGGATTTATTAATGGACCGAACAATAAATTTATAATCACCCTTGGGCAGATTCGTATATTCTTTGACTGTTTCTTTACTCCAATCAGGCCATTGGCTATCAAATCCCTGCAAAAAGGTCGAGTATTTAACAGAATTATGCTTACTGCAACCTGCGGAATAATAAAACTTTATTGAACTACTATTTTTTATTCCTTTTTCGTATTTACCATATTGTGTCCAATCTACTATTTTCTCGGATCCCTTTAGAATACTTTGTTTTCCATTTTTAGAGGTAACAATAATTTTTCTTATCCTGTTTGCCGAATATAATCCATTATAATTTTTAGTGACGGTGTATCCAAGAAACCCTTCCTCCTGCCCTATAATAACATAATGTGAATCGACGCTAAACACATTTTCATAATCGATCGGGTAGGTATCATTAGCAAAATCTGAGAAATTATAATTTAATTTCTTAAATGTATCATTAACAAATGCATAACATGACAATTTCCCGTCATTGAACATCCACCAGCGATTAATATCATCGATTATTATATTAGAAGGTATATTCCCATGCTTATATAATGTTTTAAACGCAGTATCTAAATAAAACCCGTCACTATCATTATGTAAATAAATTCCACTATCTGCCAAAAAGTACAATTCATCTTTAAACCTTAAAAGCCTTTTAATTTTGTTATTGACCTCTATCCTATCAATACTTCTTATATTAATTATTTCTGATAAATCATCATTTAAATTAAACCTATAAATTCCACCCTCATATTCAGCCCAAAAATTCCTATTACGATCTATCTCAATTTTCTTAATATTTCCTTTAACTTCTTCAAAAACTCTTTCATGTTTTATCAGATTATTCTTTGAATTCTTTAATAATAGAATTCCAGCTGGAGTTCCTGTTAAATAATAATCTTTATTTTCTGGAATATTTAATAGATTCCATCCTCCGGGATAATAACTTGTTTGATCCACTCGCTTATTATCCCAGGAATAAATTCCTGATGGACTTCCAAAGTAGAGTATATCATTAATAATATGTAATCCCCATACATGACCACTAAAAATATTTGTAAATTTTAAATGTCCCTGTTCATTTTTCTCTGAAGAATATAATCCCTGACTAGTGGCAAAATAGTATTTATCTTTATAGAAGAGAGATGCATAACCTGTTCCTATCCCATGAGGGTCATTATATTTTGAAAATGGAAAATTTAATCTTATGGTAGAAATTCCCGATGCCGTTCCAATCCATAAATTTTCCCAGTAATCCTTAAAAACAGAAAAAACAGTATTATTGACCAAGCCTTCATCGTAATAATACTTCTTTAATATATCCCCCTTATTATTAAATAATAATACACCATTGTAATATGTCTTTAATGCATATGTACTATCATCGATTTGCTCTATTCCTAGAATTTTCGTTAAATTCAATTCAGCCATAAGCTTACTTGCAGAAACTATAGTATTCAGATCTAAATTATATATCCCAAGTTGTTCAATCAATACATTTAACTGATCGTTAATGTAAATAAAGCCTACAATACTTCTTCTCTTTATAAAATCATTATCACTAATTAATTTTAATTTATTGTCAACCAACTGATATATACCATCATCAGGAGAGTAAAAATAAAGCTCATCATTCAATTTCTGATAATAAATAAAATTATATGGAGATTCAATAATCCTTATATTTTCAGCAGTATTTATAACAATTTCCTTCCCTAAAACATAAATTATTCTGTCTTGGATATTAAACACTTTTGAAAATCTGAATTTTTTCAGGTTTCTCTCGGTTGTAATAAAATGATTTAATGATTCATATGTTATCGTATATATTGAATCAAGAGCTAATTTCCCAATACCCCTGCTTCCAGCAACATAAACTACATCATTTGAGTCAACAGCAAGTGAAGTAACTGCAAAACCACATTCAATTCTACTCCAGTTCTCACCATCAAATTCTAATATTCCACTTTTATCTCCAGCATAAAGCAATCCATCTTTTGTACATACAATAGAGTATATTCTGCTCCCTCCTTCATAGACATCTGATTTAAAATTTTTAATTATTGGCATTCCCTCTTCTTGCGAGTAAGAGTTATAACTTAACAATAATATAATTAGAATGGTAAAATATTTGCGCATATCTAAGCTCTTAAAGTGCCACTAATATAAGCATTTTAAAATATTTTTATTATATTGTGATTTTAAATTTAAGAACTAAAAAAACATTACTATTATGGGTAAAGGAGACAAAAAAACCCGAAGAGGTAAAATCACAATTGGCAGTTACGGAAAAAGAAGACCAAAAAAAAATAAATCCGCTGCTGTAGTAGCAAAACCTAAAGAAAAAGTTAAGGCAGCTCCTAAAACAAAGGCAAGCCCAAAGCCAAAAGTGGAAACAAAACCTAAAACAGAAGCTAAAGCTGCTCCAAAGAAAGAAACCAAACCTAAAGTTGCAGCTAAACCAAAACCTGCCCGTCCGGCAGGCGGGGCAGAAACTAAAGAAAAAGCTCCTGCTAAGCCAAAGGCAACTAAAAAAACTGAAGAAAAGAAAGAAGAATAAAATAAATATGATAGGGTTGGTAATCAACCCTATTTTTTTGCACTCTCAAAAAACAAATCTTCTTTCAGCATACGTATTCTTTCTTCTGCATTGTTGAGCATTGCCGAATCAACAAAAAAGGTCTGATCACCTACTCCCTGTTCTAAAAGGAGAGAATCTGGCGTATTTGACATCATTAAGTATCCATCATAATAGTTAATGGCCATTTTCTTATTCTTTAAATAATAATCATATAACTGCGCCATTTTAAATGAAAGTAGTGGAGTCGCATTATTCTTATATGCCAGTTTTAGGTAATCCAATGATTCTTCGTACTTTTTCTCGTTTAAATATGCATGGGCCATCTCCGAGTATATATTTGATAACTCATTAGGCGATGGAGATAAAAGTCTCAACGATTTATTTAAATACTTCAAACCGTCTTTATTTTGATTCGATCGGGCAAAAGCACTTCCTATGTAAAAACAAAGTTCCGGATCATTTGAGTTAATATTATTAGCATTTAGTAAATCTCCTATTGCATTAACAAATTGCTTCTTCTCAAAAAATACCAACCCTCTATACTTCAAATTAAAGAATGTCGAATCTCCATCTTCGAGTAATTGACTAAATCCAACAAGAGATGAATCATAATTATGATTCAAATAATGAGCATATGACTTTATTTTAAGCATTTGCCTATCCTCTGGGTATACTTTCAAACCGGTATTACAGACGGCTATAGCATCCATAAACTGTCGCTCTGAATTATGAATATTTGCCAACTGAGCATACATAGCAGCATCATGCGGATTTAACATGATAGCTACACGGTATGAATGGATTGCCCCTAAAGGAAAGTTAATTTTATCGTAGCAAAAACCTTGTTGCTTGTAATAATAAAAATTCTCTGGATCAGAGGCTACTGCCTTCTGATAGTAATGTATAGCCGAAGCATATTCTCTATTCTTTCTAAACAGATTTGCCAGGTGAACGGCTGGGTCTAAAGCAAGAGTATCTCTTAAAAATTGATTGTAGTATATACTAATGGCTTCCTCATCTTTGCCAATAAAATCATATGCATCAGCTAGTTCATTTTCTATGATTGAATTAGCAGAATCTAATTGTAAGGCAAATTCATAATTCTGTATAGCCTCAAAAAACTTATATTTTGCCTGATATGATTTGCCTGAATAATAGTATAACATCCAATTTGTTGAATCTGATTCCATAAATCGATTAGTTAAAACTAATACGGAATCATATTGTTTCTTTAAAAACATTAATTCAACTTGCTCTAAAGGTGTCGGTGTTTGAGAATATACATGAAAAGAGAGTATAACTCCCAACAGGATAAATAATTTTCTCATGATAATGATTAATGAAGGGGTTGGTTTGAGCCAACCCCCTATAATGAATTAACTTAATCTAAATACAATAGGGAATGTATAACGTACATTAACTGTTTTCCCATCGTTTAATCCAGGCTCCCATTTTGGAGAAGATTTAACAACACGCATGGCTTCTTTATCAAGAGATGGACTAACTCCTCTAGCAATACGAACATCTTTAACATCTCCATTTTTATCAACTATAAAAGCAACAAACACCCTTCCTTGCTCCCCATTCTTTTGAGCCTCTTCAGGATATTTTAGATTTTGCTGTATAAAAGTTCTGAAAGCGTCGGCTCCCTGACCATTAAATTTAGGCATAACCTCAACTTCGTAAAACACTTCCCCTTCTGCTTCCTTAATGGTGTATTCACCATCTTTTATTACTTTTACTTCTTCGATTTCTATTGTATCCTGAATTGTTGCAAGCTCAGTTTTAATCTGACTCTGAGCTTTTTCAATAGGATTAGCAAATAGGAATACTGTGATTATTGCAATAGGAACTGCTAAAGCAATTTTAATTTTTGATATACTTTTTGATTTCATCATGGTTAACATTTTTAATCGGTTTTTAGATAATGAGTAACTAAACCTACTGGTTAACCCGATATATCGACTGCCCGTGCACTGACTTAAGAGCAGTTGCTGATAATCCAGTCGATCGTAGCCATTTTCCACGACAGCCTGATCGGCCAGATATTCATGTACTTCTCTGATCGATTTTCGGTACCAATAGATGAAAGGATTAAACCAAAACAGAATAACAAGTACCTCAATAATGATCAGATCAATTGAATGTAACTGAAAAGCATGCATCTTTTCATGAGCAATAATTTGCTCCATATCATCAGATGAATATTTCTCAGGATTTATAATGATCCACCTAAAAAGCGAAAATGGAATGATTATTTCTGTTGATTCAACAATTCTATACTTTCCATATTTTATAGGTGTACTTTTTACTATTAATAATATGATACGAACTAACCCGACAGTAAAAAATATAAACGCAATGAATACTCCAGTTATATATGCGTAGGGTATAAATTCTTTCAGAAATCCCCACGTTATTTTTCCTGAATATGCATAAATAATAACAGCATTTAACTCGTAATATCCTTGCTTTATATCTGATAACTTACCAATAAACTCACCTGGCGTATTAACAGACGGAAATATATGAATTGCTATATTAAAAAACGGAATAGTAACTGCAAACAATAGTGAACTTAATAAATAAATCCTATTCAATTTAAAAAAGGTATCCTTTCTTAAAACATACTTATAAAAGCCATAAAATATAGCTAATGTAATGATCGACTCAATAATATTAATAATCAAAGGATTCATTCATTCCCAGTTTTTCTTTTTTTTATTTCTTCCTCAACAATCTTTTTCATCTCTTCCAAATCAGCAATAGAAACATCCTCTTCTTTAGCAAAAAAGGAAGCAAATTTTTTATATGAATTACTAAAGTGTTTGCTTAATATATCTTTAAATCTACCTTTCTTATACCCTGCCGGGGTAACTAAAGGATAATATTGATGCGTTTTACCATATGCATGGTATCCAACCATTCCCTTCTTCTCTAAAATGCGCACAATGGTCGAAACAGTATTATATGCCGGACGTGGCTCCGGAAATTGTTCCAATAGATCTTTTACAAAAGCTTTATCGAGCTTCCAAAGATATTCCATTACTTGTTCTTCTGCCTTGGTTAATTCTTTCATGATTCAAACTTAAACTAAATCTTTTAGTTTTCAAACTAAACACATTAGTTTAACATTATTTAACATTTTATAGTTCAACATTTTTAAAGTACAATTACGATTCAAAACTAAGAAATAATATTCGTTTAACATTGATAAATAGAGAAGTTTTAGATATATTGCATTCAAAATAAGAAATATGAAAAGAAGTGTTTTACTATTATTCGTGCTATTAATTGTCAATGTTATATGTGCACAAAATAAGATTAACAATATCACAATAGATGAAACTGATGGTGAAGAGATGCTTTTAGGAGTGTGTAATCTTGATGGATTAAAAATGGAACCTTTTAATACTTGGTTTCAAGAAGAATATGATAATTATGTGGTAGATGTTGCAACACTAAAAGGGTTAAATCAGGAAAAATTCGAAGGCATTGAAATATTTATCATCATGGGTACTTGGTGCAGCGATAGTCAACGTGAGGTGCCTCGATTCTATAAAATCCTTGAGAACATTAATTTTACTCTTGATAATATTTTAATGATTGCAGTTGATAGAAGTAAAACTGTTGACGATGTTCCTATTTCAAGAATGGAAATAGAGTTAGTACCAACTATAATTTTTCATAAAGATGGTGAAGAATTGGGCAGGATAATTGAATCACCAGAGGAATCTCTAGAGAAGAATATTCTTAAAATATTATCAGGCATTTAATATGCAGCAAATAACTTTCAGATTACGTCATTAAAATACCAAATAAATTAACCATTAAATTCAAAAATCATGGAAAACAATACTTCAAATGCCGGTCAAGGATTAGGGATTGCCGGATTAGTTTTAGGGATTATTGCATTAATTATTTCTTTTGTGCCTTGCCTTGGAATGTGGGCATTATTACCAGGAATGATTGCCATTGTTTTTAGTGCAATTGCTTACTCACAAGCCAACAAAGCAAATGCTGCCAAAGGATTAGTAATAGCTGCATTAGCAATTTCGATTGTTGGTACAGCAATCGCAGGATGGCAGATGTATATGCTTAGAAATGCTTCATCGCACATTGAAAAATTCGGCAAAGAATTTCAAAAAGCCATAGAAGAAGAGCTAGATGAAGAAGATTTGGAAAACTTAGAAGAAGCATTGGAAGAGCTCGAAGGTGAAATTGAAGAAGTAACTGAAGACGTTATTGAATCAACCAGCGAAGCATTAAAAGAGACAGCTGATGAATTAGAAGAAATTGCCGAAGAGCTTGAGGAAGAAAATGAAGATTAAACTTGGTTCAACATTAACTGAACCATATCATATCATAAACTTATGCTTTGCCGGAATAATTATTCTTGTTTTTATTTATTCCGGCATCTTTTCTGCCGATAAAAACAATCATCCGATTAAATCTGCATGTGCCACAGTTGAGGGTCATCCATGCAAGAGCGAAGGACTTTCAAGAAGTTTTTCAGAAATTATACGATTCAAGTTCGAAAGTGCTAAATCCTATAATAAAAATGGAATACAGGTTTTTATGTTCTTCTTTATTCAACTCTTCTTACGAGTTATTACCTCAATCCTTTTAATAAAAAAGATACTTAAACAAAGAAAACTTGTACTACTAGATGGTTTTATCTCTGCATCTTTATATTTCTATTGCTTTTGGGGAATCATTGTCTAAAAAACTTTCAATCTTTATTCAAAATTGTAATGCTTTCTTATATCTTCTTTGATATCCCAAACACATTTTAATCCTTTATGAAATGTAACAAAATCACCAGCTTTTATTTCAACATCTCCTTCATCGGTTTCCACAATAACCACTCCTTCCAGAATCAGACCGTATTCTGTTGAATCATAATACCAATCGAAACGAGAAACTTCCTTCTCCCAAATAGGCCATGATTCAATTTTTAGTTCTTGCATTTCTTTGGTTGTAAGTCGCTTAATCTCAATTTTCATAATTCTATTTTTTATGTAAAAAAAATTATCAAAAACAAACTTTAAATTCTACTCAGATATTCGTAATTTGTATAATCCTAAACATATACCTGCCTTTAATATTTAACATATGGAAGAAAATATAGATAAAAGCCATCTCCATTCTGCTTACTACGAGCACTTATCTTATCCTGTCATTTTTATTTCAAGAAATAAAATTATTGAAGGAAATAATTCTTTTAAATATCATTTTGGGAATGATGCCATTGGTACTGACTTTTTTACAATAGCATCTATCAAAGACCTAGATGGAAATGAAATTACAACTCTTCTTGATATTTCTTTTAATAAGATTTATATAGCACAACTGATTAATGCTAATTTTGAAAAATTAAAGGGGAAAATATTTTTTACCCATATTCCTGATAACGATCATAATTACTTGGTAGCAACAATAATATTCTCAACAGGAAAACAAGTGGACTTATCACTTGAACTTGAACACGAGAGACAATGCCGAAAAGAAAATGAAGATGAATTAAGACAATACATTGAAGAATTAGAAGCTATTGATGATGCTTTATTGCAAAGCAATCAACGTTACCAGGAAATGACAGACCTTATTCCTCAATGTATATACGAAACCGATATTCATGGAGATATCATTTTTTTTAACAAAGCAGGAGAAAAACTTTTTGGTTATACACAAGATGATCTTAAAAAAGGTATCGAGAGTAATAAACTTTTTGCTGATTATGATATTGAAAAGGCTAAGAAAAATCTGCAAAAAATCTTTGACGGAGAAGACTCTCATGGAAATGAATATCTTATAAAAAGAAAAGATGGAGAATTTATACCTGTAAGAGCTTATGCTTCCCGAATAATGAAAGATGATAAACCTATTGGTGTTAGAGGTGTTTTTATTGATATTACAGAACAAAAAGAAGCCCAGCAGCAAATTGAAGATAATCTTGAACTCATAAAATATCAAAAAGAAGAAATTGAAGAGCAATATAATTTTGTGATCAAACAAAACATGGAAATTGTTGAAAGCATGAATTATGCCCGTCGCATCCAAAGAGCGCTTCTCCCATCCGATGATACAATCAAAGATTTAATTAACGAGTACTTTATTTTATTTAAACCCAAAGAAATTGTGAGTGGTGATTTTTATTGGGTCACACGTAAAGATAATAAAATCATGATGGCTGCCGCTGACTGCACAGGTCATGGTATCCCCGGGGCATTTATGAGCATGTTGGCCATTGCTTTTTTAAATGAAATTGCAAACTCCATTCAAGATTCATCTCCTGCTAATATCTTAAATAAACTTAGAGAGCATGTGGTCCATACCTTAAAACAAGACACCAATAAAATTACAACCATGGATGGTTTGGATATTGCTCTATGCGTTATTGATACAGAACTAAACGAAATTCAATTTGCAGGTGCTAACAATCCTCTTTATGTTGTTCATAACGGCGAATTGTACGAATATCCGTCCGATAAGATGCCAATTGGCTTTGCACACAAGTATCAGGAGTTTACCAATAAAACGATAAAACTAATAAAAGGTGATACCTTCTATCTTTTTTCCGATGGATATATGGATCAGTTTGGTGGAGAAAAAAATAAGAAATTTAAACCTCATCGATTTCAAAACTTAATACGTGACATCCACCACAAATCAATGGAAGAACAAAAAGAGATACTTTATCTAACTCTTGAAGAATGGAAAGGCGATAAAGAACAAGTTGATGATATTATTATCATTGGATTTAGGTATTAATTACTTATATATTCGGCAATATCTTTGAGTACAATAATACCTATCATTTGATCATCATCTTTCCCTGTTGGTGTAATAACCAATGCATCGTAATACCAGTTAACAGGAGATTTCTTATACGAACTTTTATAAATTTCTGCTGCATCGAAAACCGACATATTACCGGAGATAATCTCAAAATTACCATTACGTTCAGCATTATGAAGTACTTCGCTAATGTTTACTTCATGAGGCGAAACAATCTCTTTAGCTGCTAGCCAATCTGTAATGTGATTTGCATTTAAAACATCAATAATAATTCCTTTTTCAATAATAGGAACCTGAGAAATTTTATGTGTTCGCATAAATTCCAATGCTTTTGACAAAGGATCATCCGAAAAACAATAGTGAACTTTCTTCTTGAATTTTGACACCTTCTCTGGATGTTGAATATGATTTAAAATCAGTTCAATGTTTTTAATAATGTCGTCTAAAGGCTCGGCAATTATTTTCCCATTAATCCGTGAATTATGAACCATAACATTCCGCAAATCGGAATATACAAACAGCTCTTCACGAAATCTTTTAATTACACCTTCTTTTGATGAAGCTTTTCGCACTAAATCACCAAAAGGCATGTAATAACCATTATTATATTTTGATTTTAAATGTTTCTCGATTTGATTAAAAGTATCAAGGAACTTTTCTGCATTTTTCGACATAAATGTATTTTTCTCAAAGATAAAAATTACTTCACAAAATACATTTTCATCATGCCTTTTCCTTTTACTTCGAGTGGTGATTGCTCTTCGAAATCGAATTTATCTTTTATAAGCTGGTAAGCCCTATCTGAAACATGAATGCGCATAGTTTGTGAGTTACTTTCTAATCGCGATGCTGTATTTACAGGATCACCAAAAATATCAAAAATGTATTTTTTTGTTCCTATGATACCTCCCACTACTTCACCTGTATCAACACCAATACGTACTTCCCATTTATATTTGCTTTTACTGTTTCTTTCTTTTAAGAAATCGATGATATCTAAAGCAGCATTGATTATATTTTGAGCATGGTTTAGATCCGGAACAGGTAAACCACAAACAGCAACATAAGCATCGCCTACTGTTTTAATTTTCTCGCATTGATGTTTATCCATAATAGCATCAAAAGCTTTAATAATATCATTTAATTCGTTTAATAAAACAGTAGCTGGAATTTTTAAGGTTTTTGCTGTAAAATCAACAATATCCGTATATAAAACTGTAACATTTCTATAAAGTTCCGGCTTCGTTTCTCCGGTTTGTTTTAAATCTTCAGCTATTTTCTTTGGTAAAATATTTAATAGTAATTTATCTGATTTTTCCTTTTCAGCTTCAAGTTCTTCTTTTTGTCTTTTTATCGTTTGATATGATTCTGATAACTTCAACATTGAATTCACTCTTGATATCAATTCCATCTTATCGATAGGCTTTCTTATAAAATCAACAACTCCAGATTCGAAAGCGGTTTTTAAATTTTCAGATGATTTATTAATACCAGTACACATAATTACAGGAATATTCTCAAAGTTCTGATTTGCTTGAATTTCTTTGCAGAATTCTATTCCCGACATCTTAGGCATTTCCCAATCAGTAAGTATCAGATTAGGGGTTTCTTCCTCAAGAATTTTTAAAGCTTCATATCCATTGCTTGTTTGGATAAGTTGAATATTAAAATCAATATCCTCAAGTATATGACGGATAATTTTTCCATGAATTGGATCATCTTCAATAATTAATATTTTAAATGGTTTCATCCGCTATATTTTTACACTGATAACAATTTATAACATTTTAGTCGAATTACAAAAATTAGAAAATCATAAAGACAATAATTTAATTCCTATTTCTTTCTTTATGCTTTCTTTTCTTACGTTTAAATATTCGCTTAATAAACTCACCAATATCTTCATCCTCCTTTTTAAATATATTGATAATTCTAGGCTCTCCTTCTTCATCAAAATCATTACAATCTAAATCATGATATATTGAATCAGGAATATTAAACTTTTCATTTTGCAGATATGCATATTTATCATTTTTATAAAGCCTTTGAAAAAAGTTTGCAAAGATAGGAAGTGCAGAATATGCACCTTGTCCATAGGTAGTTGTTCTAAATCTCACGATTGGATTATCTCCCCCAACCCAAACTCCTGCAATAATTCTAGGACTCATCCCCATAAACCAGGCATCTGTATTATTTTGTGTTGTTCCTGTTTTTCCTACAAAATCGCCTTCAAAGTTCCAGATTGTCCTTAATCCTTTCGCTGTTCCTCTGTTTACAACCCCTTGCATCATTGCTAAAACTGTTTGAGAAATATCTTCTGAAAGTATGGTATCGCTTGTTTCATGTTGCGAATCTGAATATAAAACATTTCCTTCGGCATCTTCAATTCTTCTAACCAGGCGCGGTTCAATCTTTTTACCCATATTTAAAAATACAGCATATGATTTTACCATCTCGTATAAAGAAACTTCCCCTGTACCAAGGGCCATCGATGGAACAGGAGGAAGATAAGATTCTATTCCCATATTATGAGCCAATTGAATGGTCGAATCTATTCCTGCTTCCATAAGTAATTTAACACTTACAGTATTTATTGAGTTAGCTAAAGCTCCTTTAACAGAATAAAATCCCCCATAACCTTCACTTGAATTTTGAGGAGTCCAATCATCATAATCGTTATACACCACACTATCATTCTCATAGTAATCGCATGGCTTAACACCATGAATTAAGGCTGAAGCATATACAATAGGTTTTATGGTAGATCCCGTTTGTCTTTTCGAAGTAACATGATCGTACTTAAAGTATTTATAATCGATTCCTCCAACCCAGGCTAAAACATCGCCAGTCTTTCCATTCATTACCATTGATCCTGTTTGCAACATTTTAAAATGATGTAAGAGTGAATCTAATGGAGAAATTAATGTGTCCTTTGGTCCTTCCCAGGTAAAAATTTCAGTCTTTCTTGGAACTTTCATCGCAGCTATAGCTTCATCTTGTGAAAGCCCTTTCTTTAAGAAAGATTGATATGCCCTACTCTGCTCTATTTGTAACATGGCAACTTTAGGGTCTTTCAACCAGGGCTCTTCACCTTTCCAATGCTCATCAAAAGTTTGTTGCAATCGCTGCATATGACTGCTAACTGCCTGTTCTAAAAACCCCTGCAGTTGTCCGTTTAAGGTTGTGTAAACTTTTAATCCATCAGTATACAAATTATATGAACTGCCATCTTTTCGTTTTTTATCCTTTAAAAGATCTTCGCATAATTTTCTTACATATTCTCTAAAATAAGGTGCAGGACCCTCAACATATGTTAATTTTCTATATTTTATTGATATCGGTATTTCTTTCAACGAATCCAATTCTGATTTTTGAATATATCCGTATTTACACATCTGGCTTAAAACAATGTTCCTGCGTTTAAGTGCCGCTTCCCTGTTCTTGCGAGGATTATAACTGGTATTAGCTTTTAGGAGACCTATAAGAACAGCGGATTCTTCAATGCTTAAGTCAGATGGTTGTTTGTCGAAAAAGATAATCGCTGCAGTTTCAATTCCATAAGTATTTTCTCCAAACGAAACTGTATTTAAATAGAGTTCTAAAATCTCATCTTTAGTATAGAGCTTTTCAATTCGTCGGGCAACAATTATTTCACTAACCTTTGCTACAGGCATTGTAAAAATTCCATGTTCTGATCTGCCATAAAGGTTTTTTACCAACTGCTGACTTAAAGTACTTCCTCCTCCTGAACTCTTATCAAATAATAATATGGTCTTAACCAACACGCGCATAGTGCTTCGTAAATCAACACCTCTATGCTTATAAAAACGAACATCTTCGGTAGCGACCAATGCCTTAATTAAATGTTCAGGAATATCTTCAAAAGCAGCATTTGTTCTATTCTGATGATAATATCTTCCTAAAAGCTTATTATCTACAGAATAAATATTTGTAGCTGTATTGTTTTTAATCTTTTTAAGATCTGCGTAGGTTGGTAAAGATCCAAAGAAACCAGCCCTAACTAATATAACAAATACAAATAAAAGAATTCCTACAAATAAAATCCCAGAGAAAAATAATTTTAGAAATGCCTTCTTCCAACTTTTTTTATTCTTAGTTTTTTTTGGACACATTTTAAATAAATTTTATTAGCTAATAACAATAACATTCTTGCCTTTATTGTGTCCCTGTTGGGCATAATCGTGTGCTTCTTTTATTTCCTCCAGCTTGAATGTCCTATCTATATTGATGTGTAGTTTATTTTCAATAATCCAATTAGATATTGTTTCTAAATCCGATTCTGTATGTTTCATTAACATTGTTTTCGCTTTCTTGCCTTTCGAGAATAACTGATGAATCAGATTAACAGGCATTTTTGTAATCGAATGCAAATAATTAAGGTTAAGATAAATTCCTCCCTGATTTAATAAATGCTTTATTTTGGGAAAGGTATAATTGCCAAAAACATCAAAAAAGACATCTACTTTTTCATCTATTTGCAGTATATCTTTTTCTTTATAATCAACAAAAACATCAGGATTCAACTGCTTAACAAATTCTTTACTATTTGAACTTGCTACTGCAATTACCTGAACTCCTAAAAGTTTCGCAATTTGAAGACTTATATGCCCAACACCTCCCGATGCCCCATTAATCAAAACTTTTTGATCTTGCTTTATATTGGCAATATCACGCATAGCCTGTAATGCTGTCATTGAAACCATAGGAAAAGCCGCGGCCTCTATATCAGAAATATTTTCAGGCATAACAGCAAAACAATTTTCATGACCAACTGCATACTCTGCCATTGCTCCACCATACTTATTGTCTAATACTCCAAAAACATTATCTCCAATATTAAATCTGGTTATTTCAGAACCTAGTTCAACAACTTCTCCACATACATCATAACCTAATACTATTGGAAAAGGAGAACCCATGATTAGTTTATGATTTCCTTGCCTTTGTTTCCAGTCTATAGGATTAATCCCCACTGTTTTAACTTTTATTAAAACCTGATCAGACCTAATGATTGGTTTTGGAATTTGGCCTATTTCAAAAACATCCGTATTTCCAAACCTATTTATAATAGCAGCTTTCATATTATTTTTTTAACTTTTTAAAGATAAATCAAAAATATTTATTGTTGGTTCAAAACAAAAAAATCCGTATATTGCTTTAGTTAATTCCAGTTAAATTATTAAATAATTAGCGAATTTTAGAATTTTTCATTTATTTTAATATCTGTAATGATAATCCAACCCGTGTAGTCTATGAATATCGATACTACGTTTTGGTTCTTTGATCGAATAAAAGAAGACAACTTATGTTTACTTTATAATGGTGATTTTAGTGATGAAATCACGAATAAGCTTATTGAACTTAGCGAGTATAACATTGATAACCTTGATAATTTATCAAAGATGAAAAAGAAAGCCTCTTTCTTAATGGCAGAGTGCTTTCAAAATATTGTTCGCCATGGAGAATCAACCGATGGTAAAGTTCATGTGGCTTCGAACGAAGGTTTCTTTTTAACAAAAAACTGGCAAGATACCTATTATATTACTTCTGGGAATTTAATTGAAAATGCAAAAATTGAAAATCTTGAACGACAACTCGTAAAAGTAAATAGCCTCGACAAAGATGAATTGAAAATTTTATACCGAGAAGTTCTTGAAAATGAAGAGATCTCAGACAAAGGTGGAGCTGGATTAGGACTCATTGAAATGGCTCGTAAATCAGGGCAGAAATTAGAATATGTTTTTAAGAATTTTGATGAAAAATTTGCTCTGTTTTATAATCAAATTGTTTTAAAATCAAATTTAGAAGAAATTAATGTTGATGTTAAATTTGAGATTAACGAAGCCATTCATTACCACCAAAAAATGGTCGATGAAGAGATCTTGGTAATTCATAAAGGAGACTTTTCTCAAGATGCTATTTTCCCTGTTTTAAAGATCATAGAAGAAAACCTTCACAAACTAAAAAAGGATGCCGTTTCGAAAAAGAAAGTTTTTCATATTCTGGTTGAACTTTTACAAAATATTAGCAGACATTGTTATAAACAAGATGATAAAAAAGAAGGAATCTTTTTAATTGGTCGTACCGATAATTATTTTGTTATCAATACTGGGAATTTGATTCAAAATGAATTTGTTGATGATCTAAAAAATCATATTGACTTTATTAATGGACACAACGGGAAAGAGTTAAAAGATTTATATTTAAGCAAACTTCGCGAAAGAAATATGCCTGAAAGTGGTGGTGCAGGAATTGGTCTTATTGACATTGCCAGAAGACTTATTTCACCTATTAATTATTCTATCCAAAAAATAGATGATCAAAAATCATTTTTATCATTTAATGTAATTGCATAAATTTGCATGATGCTATCGAAACTTGAAATTAAAGAAACAAGGGATACTCCCGAAGTTTTATTGGATAAAAAAAATAATCAATTCGAGATTAGTGGAAACTCTTTACCCGAAGATTCTGCTAAATTTTTTATGCCAATATTCGATTGGATTGAAGAATATATTAAAGCTCCAAATCCCAGTACTCATTTAATCTGTAAGTTTGAATATTTCAATTCTTCTTCTGCAAAAATGATATACCAAATCTTTATTGAACTGGAGAAAATTCTTGAACTTAACTGCAAAATAGAAATTAGCTGGTATTACGAACCAGGCGATAAGCTTATCGAAGAAAAAGGACTTGAATACCAAAGCATTCTTGAGATGCCTTTTGAGCTTAAAGAACTATAAAAACACTTATTCTTCTGCAAGAAAAAACCGCTTTCGGATAAAACATGTTAATCCTGCCAAGGCTAAACAAATAATAGTGCTTATTGGCGTAAATGAGCAATGTGCTTTATAGTTAAGCATACATTCTTTATTGACACTAGCTGAAGGAATAAGCGTACTTAGTGCCATTAATACAAAAAGTATAGTTAATATAAAAAGTGCCCAGTAACCTTTCTTTTTAATTTTCATATGACATAGGTTTAGTGATTAAGTATTTCAATAATGATAGGTTTTAATCCACTAAAAAAGAACTCTACAGCAATTACCATAACAATTAATCCCATTAATCGCATCATGACATTGTTGCCCGTTTCGCCAAGAAATTTAATAATCTTCGAAGAACTGATTAAAATTAAGTATGTAAGCAACAAAACAGCAAAAATAGCTACAAATAAAACAGCCACCATCCCAACATGAGTAGCATCTTCCATTAAAACAATAGCATTGGTTATTGCTCCCGGGCCGCATATCATCGGAATAGCTAAAGGCGTAATCGAAATATCATTCACGTATTTCTTTACTTCCGATTCTTTTACTTTTACTTTATTTAAACGGGCTTGCAACATATCCATCCCCATTAAGAAGAAAATAACACCACCCACAATTCTGAAACTATTCACAGATATCCCAAAAAAATTGAATAACAATTGTCCGGAAAAAGCAAAAAATATGATAGTAATAAAAGATACAATTACAGCTTTCCTTGCTGTTTTTACTCGGTTTTTATGCTCTAAATCTGAAGTCATGGTCATGAATATCGGCATGGTACCCAGAGGATTAATCAAAGTAAAAAAAGAAGTAAAGCTTAATAAAGCAAATGTTAATATATCGTTCATACCATTCAATTTTAAAACAAGATAGTCATTATTAGAAAGTATAGTAAAATTTTGTTGTTATTTTTTTTTCGCTAATAATTCCTTTCTCCATTCCTTCTATTAATCTTTTACATGCCTTTGTAAAATCATCATAAAAATATTCGGCGACTATAACCAGTTTATTGTTTACTTGTTGAAGATGTTTTTTGCCAAACTCATGATCGGATTTTGAGGTAAGAAATACATACCTTCCGGCAGTAAAAGTATGGGCCAGACTTGCCCTAAGCTGATCATACAAACGATGATTATTGTTTAAGCCGGCATATTCTCGTGGCATTAATCTATTGATAGCATGCGAAAAACGTAATTTAGATTGATCACGAGCTTTTAATGGTTTATTGTCAAGAAAGCTTCCCAAAGTTTCTAATCCTTGTGCCATAATAACAAAGGCAAAATGATGGGATCCATTCTCGATAAGTTTATTTGTTTCTTCAATAAAAACTTTCTGAATAAAATCCTTTGCTGACAACTCATACTCTACACTCATCTTTGCACAATCTTTTTTACAAAGGTCATCATTCTTTTCAGAATTAAACAAATAAATTACTTAGAAAAAATAACTTAATTCTATCCCATAATCAAAATTATATAATTTATAAACTTTATGAATAGAAATAAATGAACGTGCTATGCGAATTCCATACAAGATTTTCTCTTTTTTGTTTGTTGAGAATTTAATTGCTCCCAAAACTGAAAAATCATAGTCTTTAATCTGATCAAACAAAGAAATATCTTGCCTATAACTATAATCACTAATCATTTTTTCAGAATTTAATAGTTTGGCTACAGCCACACCTAATTCTAAATAAATATACCTCTTATTTAATTTTGCTTTGTATCCCAAACAAAATGGCAATTCTGCGTAATCAAATTTTATGGTTTCAAAGTCTTGGACACCTTGGGTATTACTAAACTCATAAATACTTCCCTTTCGAATATATCGCAAATCAAACTTCCAATAAATTTTTTTAAGAAAATTTCGATTAATGGACACTCCAGCACTTATACCTCCTGTCCCCCAGATCGTACCATTCGAAGAATTATATAATACCTCGTTTTGTCCTTCAATATGAATTCCATTAAGTCCTATGAAGACACTTGCATCAAATCCTTTATTTTGGCAAAAACTTATATTAGAAATTAAGAATAAAAATGCTGCTATTTGAATTATCCTAATCATTAATCAAATAACGTCCAGATAATCATTATATTTCGAGTATTACAAATTTAAAATATGTTTAACTCTTCCTACTTCGCCAGAAGTTAATCTAACTTTTATTCCATGAGGATGATTTTTTGAATTAGTTAAAATATCCTTTACAATTCCTTCGGTTAACTTTCCGGTTCTTTGATCTTTCTTCAAAACAATCGAAACAGAGATTCCTGGTTTTATATTCAATCTATTTGTCCCTGTCATTATTTTTCTTCATTAAAAAATACCTGGTAATAATTCATTCCCGATTTTTCATCAAACCCTTTAGCAATATAATCGCGGTTGCCATGAACGTAGATATGAAAATTCTTATCCAATTTAATAACACTCTTCATTACGCGAGATTGCTTTTTTACTGCACTATCAGAAATCTCAAACTCATTGCTTATTTGAATCTCATTTTCCGATTCGTAAACTTTTTTATAACTATTAAAACTCTCAATTAAATCTTTATCCTCTATCACCTGCTCCGAAAAATCTTCTAGCTGAAAATTATCTGCTTCTTTAAAAAACTTCTTCGATTTATTAAGCATATCAACCTGATCAGCTTTTGTAATCTCGTACTCATTTGGCATTTCCTTCACAACAAAATCCTTGTACATTTTCATTACATTCTCGGTATGGTAATATTCATCTTCGCGTTGTTTTACTTTTAAAAAATCATCAATCCAATAACGAGCATCTTCTCCTTTATTAATTTTATCGACCGAAGTAATAACAAAACCATTTTCTTTTTCAAGGTTTAAGATGAGGCAACCTTTATCAAGCTTTTTAATATCAACACCTTGTTCGCTTTCTATAGCAAAATTCTCTTGTGTAGGATAAACTTTTAAAAAAGTTTCTCTTGTTTCTGATTTAAACAATCCAATAGCATCAACTACATCATGATTCAATTGAACATCTTGAAAATATACTGTATAAAACTCTCCTCCATTGATGTTTGGATGAGTAGAATTCTCATACAGATGCTTTGCAAGATTTACAGATTGATCATAAATCTTTTCAGAATCTTCAAACACCTGCGATACATAATGATAAACTTCGTTCAGATTTAAATCAGATTCGTGATAGAAATTAAAAAACTCATTCGATTTAAATGGTGTTAAAAAGTAGGTAGCAAGAAGTTCTTTTATCTGATCATCTATCTTTAAAGTATCTTTCGACAATCGAATATTCTCATCGTTATATTTACTTCCAACTTTGTGTAAAACCAAGTTATCTATTACAGTATCAGAAAATAAAAGCATAATATATATATTTGAATTGTGGCATAAAGATAAGTTATTAAAGCAAATATCCCCAGGCAACCACACCCGAGGATATTCTAAATTATATTTCGGAAATCGAAATATAACCTGCTGCAAAGATAATAAATATTTTAAGGGATGTCGCAACTGACATCCCTTAAAATATTTATAAAATGACCTACAACAAATTTTTATACTTATCACAGAGCTTAAAATAGTCTATGTATTCATCAGAATCTTTGCCTGCTTTTTCAATAGATTTACTTGTAATTTTATACGTACAATGTTTACCTGCAATCCCTGAAAAGAAAATTTCATATTGATCAGCATGTTGGTCCACTAAAATAATTCGAACAAGATGCTTATTTACATCCGAAGCAGCAAGATTTTTATGACACATAGGGCAAAGAAAATCGACTTCTTCACCTTCTTCAATTTTAAAACTGTGATGCACTTTACTTGTATAGTCACCAATCTTAGGATCCAAAAGAATAATTCCTGTTTTATTATCCTTCTTTCTTACAGCAGCAAAAATGATATGCCCTGCAACCATCATGTGCCCTTCACAATGAGGGCAAATAAATTCATTGAACATGGCCTACCCTCCATTGTTTAACCCTATAATATACGAAATTATCCGATGAATTTCAAGTAGTTAAAGTAACGTGAATGTTTCTTTAAGCCTTACTCCTTTTTCTGTTTTATGTACAATAGCACACTCATTATATAAATCATGCTGAAAAAATAAAGTGTAATTATTTGCTACCGCTTCATTTAAAAAGTCTTCTTTTTCTTTTAACATCTTCATTGGGTAAACATCGTAAGCCATATTCCAAACTAAAGGAATATGAGCTGTAGAAGGAATTAAATCGGCCATAAAAACCATGGTTCTTTCTCCTGTATTTATAAATGGAATAATTTGCCCTACAGTATGTCCATCATATAGGCGAAGATTAATTCCTGGATACAATTCAGTATTGTTCTCAATAAATCTTAACTGCCCACTTTCAAACATAGGCATCAGGTTCTCTTCAAGAAATGCTGCTCCTTCTTGTTTATTTGGTTTCATTGCCCATGCCCAGTGTGGTTTACTTACCCAGTAATTTGCATTTCTAAATGTCATTTCAAATCCTGATTTATCCTGATTATATTTTACACAACCTCCACAGTGATCTGCATGTAAATGTGTTAAAATAACATCAGTAACATCATCAAAATGATATCCATGCTTACTAAGAGCTCCTTCCAGACCATCGCCTCCGTTTAAATAAACATGACTAAAATATTTCTTCGATTGTTTATCGCCATATCCTGTATCTATTAAAATAACGCGTTCTCCCGTATCAATTAAAAGAGAACGTAAGGCCCAGTTACAAAGATTATTTTCATCAGCAGGATATTTATTCTGCCACAACACTTTTGGTACAACTCCAAACATGGCTCCACCATCGATCTTAAAATTTGTTATATGTATAGGAAATAGTTTCATAACTCAGTTTATTTATTCTTATTATTCTTTTTATCTTCACGTCATAAAAATACAAAAATAGCAAATGAAAGTTCATTTTATTGCAATTGGTGGAAGTGCGATGCACAATTTAGCCATAAGTCTCTGTAAAAAAGGTTATGAAGTAAGCGGTTCAGATGATGAAATTTTTGAACCTTCAAAAACGCGATTAAAAAAATATAATATACTACCCAAAAATATCGGATGGAATCCAAATCATATCACTACAGATATAGATGCTGTGATACTGGGGATGCACGCAAGGGAAGATAATCCTGAATTGATTAAAGCGAGAGCACTAAACTTAAAAATATATTCATATCCTGAATATTTATATGAACAAACCAAAAATAAAATGCGTGTAGTTATTGGAGGTAGCCATGGAAAAACCACCATTACATCCATGATAATGCATGTTTTAAAGTTCCACCATAAGAATTTTGATTATATGGTTGGAGCTCAAATAGAAGGTTTTGAAACGATGGTTAGTCTTTCTGAAGATGCTCCAATAGCTGTTTTTGAGGGTGACGAATATTTATCATCACCCATTGATCGTCGACCTAAGTTCCATTTATATCAACCACACATTGCACTTATAAGCGGTATAGCATGGGATCACATCAATGTTTTCCCAACTTTCGAAAATTATAAAGAACAATTCAGCATTTTTATAAATAAAATAGAACCAAACGGAAGTCTCTTTTATTGCGAAAAAGATCAAATACTTGTTGATGTTGTTCAAAAATCCAATAATGACATTAATAAAGTTGGATACAATTCGCATCAGTATATTAAGAAAAACGATAAAACATATTTAATACATAATAATTCAGAAGTACCGTTGCATGTTTTTGGTGACCATAATCTCCAAAATATAAGTGGAGCTAAACTAGTTTGTAACAAACTAGGATTAAGCGACGATGAATTTTATACTGCAATCGCTGAATTTAAAGGAGCAGCTAAACGTTTGGAAACTCTTGCTGAAAATAATGATACAATTATTTTTAGAGACTTTGCTCATTCTCCTTCAAAATTAAGCGCAACTGTTCATGCTGTAAAAGAACAATTTAAAGAAAGAGAACTTATAGCTATTATGGAACTTCACACTTTTAGTAGTTTAAACCTTAACTTTCTAAATGAATATAATGGATCAATGGATAAAGCTGATCAAGCAATCGTATATTATAATCCTGAAGTAATTAAACATAAAAAACTAGCTCCTATATCAAAAGATCAAGTGAAAAGCTCATTTCAAAATAATCAGCTTATCGTTTTTACAGAGCAAGAAGAGCTTTTACAATATATTCAAGGTATTCATCTTAGCAATAAAAACCTATTGTTAATGAGCAGTGGTAATTTTTCCAGAATTGATCTAAAAAATTTGGCTGAAAATTTATTAAAATCATAGTTTTTGATTTGGTAAATTCAAAATCTTTTCTTTTTTTTGCTGCTCGAAATTTTCGAACAAGTACTTTGATATCGTGGTGAACTTAGTTGACAATGAAGAAATAAGATTTTTAATATTCATTTTCAGTTAATTATAAAAAAGATAAAAAAAACGCATATTTTTTTAAAAAAATATTTGCAGGAATAAAAAAATCATTTACTTTTGCACCACCAAGTTTGAGACTTGAAATTTGGTCCGTTCGTCTAGGGGTTAGGACGCCAGGTTTTCATCCTGGTAACAGGGGTTCGATTCCCCTACGGACTACTAAAAAATTAATAAGATAACGGAGAAATTATGGCAAACCATAAGTCAGCAGAGAAAAGAGCAAGACAAAGTGAAAAATTAAGAATTCACAACAAGTATTTCGCTAGATCTACTCGTAATGCAATTAAAGTATTACGTAACACAACTGATAAAGCTGAAGCTACTGCATTGTTACCAAAAGTTTCTTCAATGCTTGATAAATTAGCAAAGAAGAATATTATTCATGCTAACAAAGCAGCTAATTTAAAGTCTAGCTTAACATTACATGTAAACAAGCTTTAAAAAAACTTAAATACAAGCAAAGCCTTTCTTCAATGAAGAAAGGCTTTTTTGTTATGAGTATTTTTTTACCTTTATTCACTTATATAATTGATTAAAATTATGGTATCAAAAATAAGTGTTTTCTGTGCCTCAAGTCATAAAGTAGAACAGAAATATTTCGATGTTGCCGAACGTTTGGCAAAAACTTTAGCAAAAAATAATATTACTACGGTTTATGGTGGAGGAGCTGTAGGTTTAATGGGTAAACTTGCTGACATAGCCATGCAAGAAAATGGAGAAGTTATTGGTATTATACCAAAATTTATGGTTGAAGTTGAATGGGCACATAAAAATATTACCAAGCTCATTGAAGTTAAAGATATGCATGAGCGTAAGAAAAAACTTATTGAAGATGTTGATGCGATCGTTATTCTACCAGGAGGATCAGGAACTTTAGAAGAAGCCATGGAGGTAATAACACTTAAAAGATTGGGTAAATTTACAAAGCCAATAATATTAGTTAACACTGACGGATTCTATGATCACCTATTTCAATTATTTGATAAAATGATTGAAGAAAAATTTATGAGAGAAGAGCACCGAGGGATATGGCAATCAGTAAATACACCAGAAGAAATTATTGATGCCATACATCAAGCTCCTATTTGGGATGAATCAATGATCAATATTGCTGCAGTTTAATTCTAAGATAAAAAATCAGGCAGATTTTGATTTTTTGTCATTCCTGCGAATGCAGGAATCTTTTTAATATGAAATACTATCTCTACATTATTACAAATAAAAATAACACCGTTCTCTACCTTGGTGTTACTAATAATTTGAAACGTAGAATTATTGAACATAAAAATGGTACTAATGATGGTTTTTCAAAAAAATATAATTGCAATAAACTAATATGATTTGAAGAATTCTCTGACATTAAGTTTGCTATTGAAAAAGAAAAGAAGATGAAAAAGTGGAAACGAGAGTTCAAAGAAAACTTAATAAATGAAAAGAATCCTAATTGGGATGATTTATTTCAGTATTTATAAAGATTCCGGTATTCTTCCTCAAAAGGAAGAACCCGGAATGACCCCAATATGTTAAAATTTTAAAACTTTCTTCCAATAAATACCATATCATCAATCTGTTCGTGATTTTTCATCCAGTCTAAAATATGATCTTCGAGTTTTTTACCTTGATCGTTCATAGGCACATCCTGAATAGCAAGTAACAAATCCTTCATATTCTTTTTCCTGAATTTTCGTCCATCTTCACCACCAAACTGATCGGCATATCCGTCAGAGAATATATAGAAAGCATCTCCTTTTTCAACCTTAACTTCATTATTGGTAAACTTCTTTGAATCATGCACGCTAGTCATACCTATTGGGAAACGATCTGCTTTTATTTCCTCAAGTTCTCCATTTCTGATCATTATTAATGGATTATATGCACCTGCAAATTCAAGAATCTGGGTGTCTTTGTTATAACACATCAATGCTAAATCCATTCCATCGTTAACAACATGTTCTCCTTCTGCATTCTTTTGATGCAATGCATTCACTATTTCCTGGTCCAACTGATCCAAAATTTTTGCAGGTTCCAAGATTCCATACTCACGAACAATTTTGGTTAACATACTGTGTCCCAGAATTGAAAGAAAGGCTCCCGGAACACCATGTCCTGTGCAATCTACAGCAGCAATCATTTCTTTATCACCAATGGTTTCTAACCAGTAAAAATCGCCACTTACAATATCTTTTGGTCGAAATAAAATAAAAGTATCGTCGAAAGGAATCTCCGGCGGTAATACAGCAGTTTGTATTCTTTTTGCATATCGAATACTATCTGTAATATCCTTGTTTTTCTTTTCAATTTCGATACTTTTTTGCACAACCTCTGCCGTACGTTCGGCTACTTTTTCTTCCAGTATTTTCTTTTCCTTAATAAGATTACGTTCACGAACCTTTATGTAAGAAATAATAGCAACTACAACTACAATTATTACTGCTAAGATAAACCACCAGGTTTTATAGAATGGAGGCTTAATAGTAAATTCATACATTACAGGCTCTTGATTCCATATACCTGCACTATTTTTTGCTTTAACTTTAAAGGTATACTTACCAGGAGCTAATGATGGATAAGAAACAACTGTTTGTTCAGTTATAGGTCTCCAATCCTTATCAGCTGGTTCAAGCATAATCTGGTACTGAATTGCATCCGGATTACTTAAACAAATACTGTTATAATCAAAAATAAATTCATTCTCAAGATAACTGAATCTTTGGTGCGGAATCATTTCTCGATCTTTACGATTAACCTGTAATCGAGCTACATGAGTAATTGGTTCACTAATATTTTTAGGTTCTAATTTTGGCTGATATTTGGTTACTCCTTTAATAGTACCAAACCATAAATTATTATCAGAGTCTTTATATGTTGCATTCAATTTTGCTTCGATTCCAATGAAACCACTTTTTTCAGTATAAATATGGATATTACCTTTGGTATCAATTTTATTCAATCCACGACTAGTTCCAATAAAAACATTGTTATTCTCATCAACATTTAGTTGATTTATCATATTTGACAGTAAGCCATCATTTTCAGTAATAGTTCTTATTACCTGCTTATCCTTCAATACGATAACTCCTTTAGCTAAGGTACCTACCCAAATATTTCCATCTTTATCTTCTACCATTGTTTTTGGAGTAATTAACCCCTCTAATTCAACTTTTTCAATGCTATAATCTTCTTGAATAACATTTAATCCTTTCCCATTATTAATTCCAATCCATACACGATTTTTAGAATCTGCATAAATAGCAGATATATCCGTGCCATTTAAGCCATCAATTTGAGTTAAAGTCTGACTTTTTTGAGGTCCTATCTCATAAAACACCAAACCTTCCAAAGTCCCTAACCAAAGTTGATTCTTTTTATCTACATCTAAGGCAGTTACTATTTGATTCATCCTGAAATGACGACCAATAACCGGATTAGATTCAAACTTGCCGGTTTTATAGTTATACATAGTAACAGCTGCATCTTCAGTTCCAATCCAAATATTATCATTGTTATCTTTTCTTAGAAACCGAATCTGATCACCTATGCCATTAGATACTTGATCGAAATGTGCAAACTTAATTCCTCGCTCTCCTGCGTCTGGATTATATACGGAAATACCCTTATTGGTTCCAAACCAATATTTTCCTCCCTTATCTTGAACAATTGCCCACACATTTTGATCAGAAAGGCCATCTTTTGTATCATAATTAGTGAATGTTTCTCCTTTAAAAATAGACAATCCATGTTCATTTGTTGCGATTAAAATATTTCCTTCAACATCCTGAATAATTTTTCTGATTTTCAAATCAGACAATCCATTCGAGTTATCAAATGTTTTGTAATTCTCACCATTAAATTTGGTAATACCACCTCCCCAGGTTCCAACCCAAACATTCCCCTCTTTATCTTCAGAGATGCAACTAATCCAATTATCAGCTAATCCATCGCGAGCATCATAAATTTTAAATTCATTTTTATCTTTTTGATATCGATATAAGCCACCATGAAATGTACCAAACCAAATATCTCCCTTTTGATCTTCGTGCATATCAGTAATCGCAAAATATCGAGTTAATCCTTGTGGGTTATATCCTACAAATGAATCATCTTCTTGTTTATATTTCTTGATCCCATTGTCAGTAATAATAAACAAGGTATCTCCTTTTGCAATTGTCCCAGATATTATCCTGTCACTTATTTTCCCTTTGTATTGTTCATATTGAACTTTCTCAGGATCCACTTCGTATGGATTATCGAGTCTTATTAATCCATCACCATACGTGCAGATCCAAAGAACATCGTTTTTATCCATTATTAATGATGTAATATCATCATCAAGCATCTCCTGAATTGGATGAGCTTGCATTTCTTTCCCATTAAAAAAAGATATCCCACCAGACACATGTCCCATCCAGATATATCCTTTTTTATCTTTTAACAAGGTTTTTATCCCTCCTTCGGCTAAGCCATCTTCAGAAGTATAATTCTGAATATTAACGCCATCAAATTTTGATATTCCACTTTCTGATGCTAACCAAACATAGCCCTGATCATCCTGCAATAAGTCATAAACTTTTGAAGGAAGGCCTTCTTGTACACTATACTCATCAAAATAGTATGTTTGAGCAGATAAATTAGATATACTTAGCAGTGCAATCACTGCATAAAAAAAAGTTATTCGCCTAATACAGCGAATAACTTTTTTAGTTTTCGAATTATGTAAAAATATCATATTTTATTTTTTAATTATCGACCTTTAGATATAAAGAAAAATGTTCCTCCTTCATCTTCTAGCCCATCAATTTTACCAAATTGCGGTTTTTGCATTCCGTCTTTAGCAACTGCTACAGTAACTTTCGAAACTACATTTTCTATTGGTAAACATGCGTTTGGATTATTTCTTAATGTATTTGCAAATGTTCTGGTAAACTGGGAGTTATCCGAAGCTAACTCGTAACCAGCAGAAGAAAATACCTGTGATGATTTAAATTTAGTTGCTTCCCAATCGCCACAATCCCTTTCTTGCAGCCCAGAACGCATAGCCTGATAGAATGTTGGTCCTGATTCACAAGCATCGGTAATAACCAAGGTATGCGTTACAAAAGTTGCATAGGATTGCAATGCAGCTTTAAGGGTACTAATATTGAAATAAGTAAATTCATCATCACGAGTCGCGTCTGTTGGAACCCAATATCCAATATCGTTTATAAATTTACCATGACCAGCATACCATACAAGTAGTGAGTTCACCTGGTTACTTCTTACCAAGTCTCTAAGCTCAATAGCAAAGAATCTTTCCATCTCTGCTTTTTTAAGATTCTGCTTGTGTATAATATTGTGAACCTTATAGTTTGCCAGAGCTGCCTTCATCATACTAACGTCTTTAACCGGTCCTTCTAAACTGGCAAAAGTTTCGTAATCTGAATTTTCAATAAAGATTACCCAGGTTTTTCCCATTGGGTTCTCCTGTGAAATTTCAAGACCTTCTCGGTTAATCTTAAACTCCATTTCACCCACATTACCATAAATATCTTCTGCTTTTACTGTAAAGGCATTTTTATTGGCAATATCAATCGTTGCATAAAATTCTGGATTCATTGCATCAACCGAATAACTTGCAGTCATTTCATCAACGATAATACTTTTAATTTTACTTTCATCTTTAATTCTACCTTCAACATAAAGCTTCCTGTTCTTAACATCCATATAAATCTCTCCTGTAGATGAAGCATAAGGTGCAATTAAAGATATTTCAGGTAAATTAATTTCTGTTCTATTCAGTTTATATGTTGATGCTAAAACATTATTATAGACATCGGCAACTGTAACAGAAATATTTTCTTTCCCTGAAACATTTAAAGTAATGGAGAATTCATTATTTTCAGCATTTTCATCAAATACAACATCGATACCATCTACTTTTGCATACTGAATATCACTTTGATCTATAATCTGGCCTTTTAAGGTAACCTCAACAGCATCCTCAATCACATTAATTGAATTTCCTTGTCTCTCCTGAGGTTCTATAAATGTAAGTGTTGGTTTATTGCTTTCTCTATTGAGTTCGTATAATCTTTCTTTTACAATTTTTAGTTTTTCTTTTGTTTCAGCATCTTCTTTATCAGTTAAATCCGCATAAGCCTGATAATCTTCGATTGCTTTTGCATATTGTGTAATTTCCTCGTTAGATTTTGCACGATGAAAATAAGCTAAAGCATTCTTCGAATCCATTGATATTACCTTACTAAAATCGTTAATTGCACTTTGGTGCTGATTAAATTCCTGATAATAAAGGCCACGAGCAAAAAATGCTTCCATATCATCCGGTGAGAAAATAATCATCTTGGAAAGATCGTTTATAGCACTTGGATAGTCGATCTTTTCTTTATAAATCTTACTTCTTGTCCAAAGAGCTTCTTTACATTTTGAATCCAGTCTTAATGCTTGATTACAAGAAGCCAGAGCCTGATCATACTTTTTAGCTTTATATAAAACCTGTGCTAAAGCAACATGTGTTTCAAGTACATTAGACGCTTTCTCGATAGATTTTCGATAATCCGTTTCCGCTAAATTATAATTCTCAAGTTTATCCTGAATAAATCCTCTTCTTGAGTAGTTCGAAGCCGTTTCGTTAAGTTTGATTAATTCATTACTTTCAATTAAAGCTTTGTCGTATTTCTCTAACTCAATATAAGATTCCATTTTAAACTTATATGCATTGATATGCTTTTTATCAAGAGCAGTAACTCTTACGAGCATAGGAATTGCTTCTTCGTATTGCTCCAGTTCATAGAATAATCTTCCTGCATTATAATAAATAGATTCGTCTTTATCTTCGAACGCAGTAGCTCTTTTGTAATCACTTGCAGCTTCAGCTTTCTTACCAGCTTTTTCATAAGCATCTGCTCTGGCAACATAAGCCTCAGTATATTCTGGATTTTCTTCGATCAATTTTGAAAATTGTGTGATCGCATCCTCATAATTCCCTGATGCTACAAAATCTTTACCTGTTGAATAGAGTTTTGGACTACACTCTACAATAGAAATAAGCACTAACAACATTGGGGTAAAGAATAATGTTCGTTTAAATTTTATTTTTCTCATTGTTATAAGAGTTTAAGTATTTCGATAGTTTAAGTTTTATTAGCTTATCAAATTTACAAAAGCTTTTAATTAATTGAAAATTTTATGATTAATCAATTCAAATTATTGATAAAACTATATTTACTTTTTGATAAAAGACAATTTACTATTCCCTAAATCATCCTTATATATATTTTTAAATTCGATCAAAGGGGCTTTTACTCCTTCCCTAAATTCCTTATCCCCGTAAAAAATTCTGGCTTCATCCCAATAATCATTTTCAATAAAGGCACTCAGAACCTTTTCTCCCCCTTCAACAATTACAGATTGCAAATCTTTATCGATAAATATTTTAAATAGCTGAGCATAGAAATCCTCATTAACATTTACAAAATTAATGCCAACTTTATTTGATAAGTTTTTCACTTCTTGATCTTTAGTAGTTTTATTAGCAATGATAATCGTTTCAGCATCTGAATTAAATAATTGTAAATCTGAGGGTAATTTCAAATTTCTATCAAAAACAAATCTCATTGGATTTTTACCTTCCCAATTCCTGGTTGTTAGACCTGGATTGTCATTTAAAGCAGTATTAGTTCCTACCAAAATCGCCTGTTCTTCAGAACGCCATTTATGCACTAGCATTTTAGCATATTCATTGGTTATCCATGTAGGTTCTTTGAGTGCACTTTCATTTCTAATAATATCAATAAAACCATCTTTTGTTTGTGCCCATTTCAATATAATATAAGGTCGCTTCTTTTCGTGAAAAGTGAAAAATCGTTTATTTAAATCTCTTGATTCTTTTTCTAAAATTCCAACTGTAACATTTACTCCTGCCTTCTTTAAAATCTCAATTCCCTTGCCTGCTACATGCGAAGCAGTATCTATCGATCCAATTATAACATTCGGGATGCCTAAACTTGCGATAAAATTAGCACATGGTGGAGTTTTTCCAAAGTGAGAACAAGGCTCAAGATTAACATAGATGGTAGATTTTTTTAAAACGCTTTTATCCTTTACCGAATTAATTGCATTTACCTCTGCATGAGGTTGACCACATAATTTATGGTAACCTTCTCCTATAATTTTATTCTCATAAACTATAACCGAACCAACCATTGGATTTGGAGCAGTATTACCTAATCCAAGCTTTGCCAAATCAAGGCATCGCTGCATATATTTTTCATGAACCGTTCTTTGGGTCATACAAATTACTTAAATTTGAAAAATGAGTTCAAATATCACTATAAAGAAAATAATTTCATTCATAAAATCCGAATTAAAAGATCTTTATCCGGCAAGTGAAATAGACAGTTTTATTTTTATGATTTTTGAGCATTTGTTAGGCTATTCAAGAACCCGTTTTTTAATATCGCAAGACCAAGAAGTTACAGATAAAGATTACCGCCAAATTTTAATGATAACTAAGGAGCTAAAATTAAACAAACCAATACAATACATTTTAGGCCATACATATTTCTACGATCTTACTTTCCAAGTAGAACCAGGAGTGTTGATTCCCAGACCCGAAACCGAAGAGTTAGTTGATTGGATTATTCAGGAAAATTCAAAAAAACAACTTAAGATTTTAGATATTGGAACAGGAAGTGGGTGTATTGCAATATCACTTGCTAAGAATCTTCCTGAATCTAAAGTTCTTGCTGCTGACATTTCGAAAAAAGCAATTAAAATAACAAATCAAAACGCTATATTAAATAAGGTCGATATTGAGATTATTGAATTGGATATCATAAATTTTCCTGAAGATCTTAATTTAAAGTTTGATATTATTGTGAGCAACCCTCCTTATGTAACTGAACAGGAAAAATCATTGATGAATAAAAATGTCTTGGATTATGAACCTGATCTGGCTTTATTTGTCCCTGACAATGATCCTTTGCGTTTTTATACTAAAATAGCTGAATTTGGATTAGTATATTTGAATAAAGGAGGTAAAATTTATTTTGAGATAAATGAATCATTTGGAGAAGAAACAGTATTGATGTTGGAGAATAAAGCTTATTACAAATTAGAGTTACGCAAAGACATCAACGGAAAAAACAGAATGATACGTGGTATTTTAAAGTGATAAATCTTGAGGTCTAAAAAAGAAATATCGAAAAAGGAAGCCTTAGTAAAAGCACAAAATCTTTGTGCTGAGAAGGAAAAGTGTGTGTTTGATATACGTCAAAAATTATTCGACTGGAAACTGAAAACCGAGGAGCACGATTGGGTAATAGATCAACTTATAGATGATAAATTTATTGATGAAGAAAGATACGCGAGATTCTTTGCAAAAGATAAATTCAGATATAATAAGTGGGGAAAATTAAAAATCGAATTTGCACTTAAGCAAAAGCAAATTTCAAGTCAAATTATAAAAGGTGCTTTAAAAGAAATCCCCGATGAAGAATATGAAAGTTTATTGGAAACTGAACTCATTAAAAAATTAAAATCTTTAAAAGATACTGATGAATATACTATAAAATCTAAGCTTGCAAGATTTGCATCATCAAGAGGATTTGAAACTGGCAAGGTATTTGATATGATATCAGAAATTATTGAAAAGCACAAAAACGGATAAGTTTTAAAGAAGATTTCATTAAATTTACATTTAGATTTTTAAAGATGATGCATAATTTCAGAATATCATTTACTATTATTATCTCAACACTTTTAGTTTTTAGTTTTAGTGATGCAAATGCTAAACGAAAACCAAAATGGGTTACAGACCGACCTGTAGATAATAATTATTACATCGGTATTGGAAAATCCAGTAAACAGCAATCCGAAGTTGATTATATGCAGGCAGCTAAGAATATTGCTCTTGCCGATATTATTTCTGAAATTTCTGTAAATATATCATCTAACTCTATCATATATCAGTTTGAAGATAATTCGGGCTATAAAGAAACTTACGAAGCACAAATAAAACTAGCTACTAAGGATTATATTGAAGGATATGAACTAGTGGATTCGTGGGAGAACAAAGAAGAATATTGGGTATATTACAGGTTATCAAAAGCTGAATACCAGCGCCGAAAGAGAGAAATTCTTGACAGAGCTAAGAACTTATCGAAAGACTTCTACGAAAAAGCCAAAGAGGCAGAAAAAAAATATGATATCAATAATGCTCTAATTTATTATGTTAAGGCTTTCGAAGCTATCAAGAAACATATTGGAGAAGATTTATCGGTATTTACTTTCGATGGTAAAATATATCTCGACAATGCCGTTTATCAATCAATGCAAGATATATTCAGCAGAATTAAAATTGTTCCTGAGAAAGATGTGTATAATATAAAGGCTTTATCATCGGATAACGAACCTGTTTTTGTAAAAGTAAAATTAAGAACTGATCTTGAAACCCAAAATATTTCAAATTTGCCTATTACTTTTTCTTTTCCTGATATAAGCATTAGTAAAAATGAAAATGTATTATCATTAAATAATGGAAAAGCAGAATGTACTATTGCAAATATGGCTCCTAAAGGAAGAGTACAAATTATTAAAGCTGAATTAAATACTGATATTTATTTAGGTGATGATTCTCCAGACAATTTATTAAAAAAGTTAATTAACGACAGTGGAGTTAAACCATATGGAAATATTAATGTTGTAGTTAAAGAAATATTTGCTTATCTTGAGTCGCAGGAAATGTTTCTCGGCAATTACAATTTTAATCATCCTATAACTAGATTGTTTGAACGTGAATTATCAGAAAACTTTTTCTCATTCACCAAAAATATTGAAGATGCAGATGTAATTATTCGAATAGTTTCTGATGTTGAAAAAGGCTCTAAATTAGACAAACATAATTTGCATACAGCCTTTTTAAATTGTAATATCAGAATTATCAAGGCTGCATCAGAAATAGAAATTTATAACGAAAGCTTGTATGATATTAAAGGAATTAAGTCTGGAAGTTTTGAGCAAGCAGGACAGGATGCTATTGCAAAAGCAGAGAAAGAAATTAAAAATAAAATAATACCAAACATCAGAAAGATAAAATTATAAGATTAAAATTCAATTATTTATTAAATTTAAATTTCGAAGTTATGAAAACTAAAATTTACAAACCATTTGGTTTATTATTAGCAGGAGCTATTATTTTTGGAGGCACATTTACAAGTTGTAAATCTTCGAAAGAAGTTGCTGATATTAAAGGAGAAACTGAGATTGTTCTTCACTGTTCAGGTCCTGAATACAGAAGCGACAAAAGTAACTTTAGAGCAAATGCTACTGGTGAAAGTACAGATATGGAAATTGCTCGTAAGAAAGCAAGCAGCAACTGTAAAGCAGCTTTAGCATCTCAAATTCAAACAGTTATTAAAGGTACAACTGATAACTATGTAAATTCAAGAGAATTTAACAATGTAGAAGAAGTTGAAGAAAGATTCGAGTCTTTAAACAGAGAAGTAATTAATCAACAATTAAACAATGTAAGAACTATTTGTGAGAAAATTACTCAAACAAAATCAGGAACTTACAAATGCTACATGGCTATTGAAATGAATGTTGATGCTTTAGAAGAAGCTTTAAACAACAGGCTTTCAAGAGATCAGCGATTAAAAGTTGATTATGACTATGAAAAGTATAAAGAAACTTTCGATAAAGAAATGGAAAAACTTGAAAACAGTGGTTTCTAATATCGAATTAAAATAGTATAAAGGGGAGCTTAGGCTCCCTTTTTTTTTATTTATGTAGAATGTATATTATTATTATTTTTGCATTTCTACTTAACATAAAACAAAATGATAAATAGCGAACAAATTAAAGATATTGAAAAGCGTCAGGATGCGCTGAGGAGGCATCTTTGACATTGACAATAAACTTATACGAATAGAAGAGGAAGAAGAAAAAACTCATGCTCCTGATTTCTGGGATGATCCTCAAACAGCAGAAAAGCAGCTTAAAGAAATAGCCAAAATCAAGGAATGGACAATAGCATACAAAAATATTGAAACTCAGGTTGAAGAACTTAAAGTTGCTGTTGACTTTTTTAGAGAAGGTGGCGTTAAAGAATCAGATGTAGATGATCAATATACTAAAACGATTGATCTTATTGAGAGCTTGGAGCTTAAAAATATGCTTCGCAAAGAAGAAGATAGCTTAGGTGCATATCTTCAAATTAATCCCGGGGCTGGAGGAACAGAAAGTCATGATTGGGCTGAAATGTTAATGCGCATGTACATTCGTTGGGGGGAAAGAAATAATTATAAAGTTAAGGAAGTTAACTATCAACCAGGAGATACTGCAGGAATAAATACTGTTACACTCGAATTTCAAGGTGATTTTGCATATGGATATCTTAAAAGCGAAAATGGTGTACATCGCTTAGTTCGCTTATCACCTTTCGACTCTGCCAATCGAAGACATACCTCATTTGCTTCTGTTTATGTTTCACCTGTTGTTGATGAAACCATAGAAATAATTGTTAATCCAGCCGATATCACCTGGGAAACATTCCGCTCAAGTGGTGCCGGTGGACAGCATGTAAATAAAGTAGAAACAGCTGTTCGGTTGCGCCATGCCCCTACTGGCATTGTCATTGAGAACCAAGAAACCAGATCTCAACTTAACAATAAAGAAAATGCCATGCGAATGCTTAAATCACAATTATATGAGCTTGAGCTTCGCAAAAAACAGGAAGAAAGAGCCAAAATTGAAGGTGATAAGAAAAAAATTGAATGGGGATCTCAAATCAGAAATTATGTTTTACATCCTTATAAAATAATAAAAGACGTTCGTACTAATTTTGAAATGGGAAATGTTCAAGATGTGCTTGATGGAAATCTCGATGGATTTATAAAAGCCTATCTAATGGAATTTGGTGGATAATAATAAAACAATTTATATACAAAATCATTTTACAACTATGAATATTAAGAAAAACACATTACTTATATTAGGTGTAATCACTCTTCTAATCTCATCATGTTCAGATTTTAAGAAAGCAGAATCAACTATTCTTGAAGAAGATATGACGCGAATTGTGCAGGAATTTGCATCTGATGATTTCCAAGGAAGAAAACCATTTACCACTGGAGAAGAAAAAGCAGTAGATTATTTAATCAAAGAATATAAACGAATTGGTCTTGAACCAGCAAATAATGGAAGTTATATTCAGGAAGTACCAATTGTTGAAGTGACTGATGTTCCTGATAAAAGAATGAAAGTAAAAATGTGGAATGCATCTATTGAATTGAGTTATAAAGATGACTTTGTTGCTTTCTCAAAACAGTTAGTTGATGAAATATCCGTTCGGAACTCAGATATGGTCTTTGCTGGTTATGGTATTGTTGCTCCTGAATATAATTGGAATGATTACGAAGGAATAAATGTAAAAGGCAAAACTGTAATTGTTTTAGTAAACGACCCCGGATTTGGAACTGAAAATAAAGATTTCTTTAAAGGAAACGAAATGACTTATTATGGTCGATGGACTTATAAGTATGAAGAAGCAGCTCGCCAGGGAGCTAAAGCAATACTTATTGTACATGAAACAGAACCTGCTGGTTATCCATGGAGTGTTGTGCTGAATGGGGCAATTATTCCTAAACTATATTTACAACCAGAAGATAATTATATGTCGATGTGTGCCGTTGAAGGCTGGTTAACACAAAATGCCGCAAGAGACCTTTTCTCTATGGCTGGTTTTAATTTCAATGAATTAAAAGAAAAAGCAAAAAAGCCAGGGTTTAAAGCTTTTCGTATGAAATCAAGGTTTAGTTTAAACATTAAGAGCAGTCATAAATTAGCAAGTTCAAAAAATGTTATTGGAATCCTTCCTGGTAAAGAAAGAAAAGATGAAGTAATTATTTATTCGTCACATTGGGATCATTTAGGTATTGGAGCTCCCCTCAATGGAGATTCAATATATAATGGAGCCGTTGATAATGGAACTACAACAGCTTGGATGCTAGAAATTGCAGAAGCTTTTGCAAGTCTTAAAAAACGTTCTGCACGTACCATCATGTTTTTATCACCAACAGCTGAAGAACAAGGTTTAATGGGCTCTTATTATTATGCAACACATCCATTATTCCCACTTAATAAGACAGTAGCTAATATTAATAATGATTTAATGCTTCCTTATGGTCCTTATAAAGATATTATGATAACAGGATATGGTCAATCGGAATTAGAAGATTATGTTGAACGTTTTGCTAAAGAATACGATCGATATGTACTTCCTGATCCAAATCCGCATACTGGAATGTATTACCGAGCCGATCACTTTAGCTTTGCTCGCGTAGGTGTCCCTGCTTTATTTGCAAGAGGCAATTGCGATCATAGAGAGTTTGGAAAAGAATGGGCTCTAAAAAAAGAAAAAGAATGGATTCATAACAATTATCATAAACCTACTGATCAATACGATCCTGAAACCTGGACTTTTGAAGGCATTGCAGAAGATGCAAAATTCTTTTTTAAAATAGGATATGAACTAAGCAACGAAAGTACCTTCCCTAAATGGAAAGAAGGATCCGAATTTAAAGAAATAAGAAAAGAACATATGAAATAAAAAATCCCCCTCTCAATCCTAAAGAGCAAACAATAAATGTTTGCTATTTTTTTTATTTAAACAATTTTTAAAAAAATCACATGATCTAAGTCATAGATTCAAAAAATTGAGTGTACTAATTTTAATTTAATAACACTTTAAACTTAAAACAATATGAAAATGAGAAAACTATTAATTATTGTAATTCTTGCGTTATTTGCATCAAGTTCATGCGAAGAAAGTGTAGATTACAATATTCCAGAAATCAGTGATTCTGATAAAACTCTGAACATTATCCTTGATAATGTTCCATTAGATTACCTTGGTGAAGATATTTACTTTTTCATAATTTCTAACCAAGGTATTTATTCGTTAACAGAAGCTAATGCCGTTGAAGATACCACAATAACATTACTCCCTCCTGATGGCAGTAAGGCATTTGACATTGTTGCTTTCATACCATATTCAGACAGTTGGCAAGCAGGTGATAATTTTTCTACAGGATATTATAGTGCTGCTCAGTCTATTCAAGAAAGAGAATCGCATTGCATTACTCAATCGTGGTACTATTCAGGAAATTTAAATTATAATGGACTAACTAATACTACTATATTTGTGCAACTAAACACCTTAAGTCCAAGCTATAATCAAGGTGATATTATTGATTTAGATGCAACAATTACTCCAATTCTAAATTCACCAATTAATACCGTTAAATATTATCTTGATAATTCTGAAATTATTACTTATAATGAAAAGCCATATACTTATGCATTAAACACTATCGATATAAATCCAGGAACACATAATATAAAAGTAGTTGTAACAAATGATGAAGGACATACTGCTGAAAACAAAAAGGAAATATATCTTTACTCTAATGAGAATGGAGCACCGGTAGTAAATATAACCTCACATAATAATGGAGACAATATTACTCACGGCAATTATGAACTAATTTATGCTAATATATCAGATCCTGAAAATAATATTAGCAAAGTTGAATTTAAAATTAACAATACTCTAGTTGAGACTATAACTGAAGGTGCTTACGAATACTTATGGGAAACCCTAGATAATAACATTGGCACAAATACAATTACAGTAACGGCATATGATGAAGATGGTGCAAGTCGAAGCGATATAATTAATGTGAACCTAGTTGCTCCTGTTAACTATACCCCTCAAGTAAGGTTTACAAGCCCAAGTGAAGGTATATACTTTACACAGGGTGATTTAATAACAGTTAGCACATCTGTATTTGACATGGAGAACGATATAGCATATGTAGAATATTATATAGATGAAAACTACATAGGATATATTGATCAATCACCTTTTTCTTTTACTTGGGATTCTTCAAGCTCAGGTTTAGGAAGCCACACTTTTAGAGCAGTAATTTGGGACAACTATGGATTATATAGTGAAGATGAAGTAACCTTTAATATTCAGTAATTTTAAAATTTTAAGAGATGAAATTTAAAACCATTATAATAAGCTTTTTATTACTTTTAGCAGGATCTATTACTTACGGTCAGCTAATAGATCGTGAAAATGTTAGCTCTAAAATAAAAACAGGAACCAGACCTGATTCTGGAAATTTTGGTTTTTATTTAGGTGCAAGTTTTGTAGAACTGGAAGAAATGCTTGATGAAAATATAGATTTGCGTGGAGTTCCATTAATGAATTTTAAATATTATTATACTGATAAAATTGAAATTAGGCTTGGAACACAAATTTATAGTGTTAACGAAAAATTTAAAGGTACATTATTAGACTCTGAAATTGGTCTTGAAGACAATGTAGATAAAGAGACTTTTCTTAGATTTATTCCAGGCGTAAATTATCATTTTACTAGTTTAAATTTTTTGGACACATATGGTGGTCTTGGAATTGTTTTAGGAAGTGAAAAAAACGAAGTAATTACTAATGAAAAATACAATCTCACAGGAGATTTCTTTAGTGATCATTATACTAAAAAAACATTTGTTTGGGGTTTCAACCTTTGTTTTGGCATGCAGGCATTTGTTGCTGACTTACCTTTCTCTGTTGGAGTAGAATTTGGAATTACAGGTTTAAAACATTCTAACTTGCAATATGAACATAAAACAAAATCTTCCGTTGGTGGGGTAGTTACAGATCAAACATACTACACTATTAATCAAAATTCATTGCTACAATATGAGTCTCTCGAATATGAAAAATTTGAGCTTGGTGCAGATCTAAGATTCTCTATTTCTTATTATTTTAGAAAATAAATTATTAAATCATGAAGAAATTAATTCCATATATTCTTTTAATATTTCTAGCATCGTGCAGCAACTACAAAACTTTATCTGTAAAGAAAACAACTTCTCTAAGTCCAGATATAGTTCGGTTAGATGTAAGTCTTGATGACCTGGAATATTTAGGAAAAACAGAAATATCAATTGCATCTAGAAGATACCTTGGCATATTTGCTAAGTTAGATTCTATAAATAGTGAATCCTACCATTATCAAAACAAAAAGATGGTCACTTTGAATGGTTTTTCAGATATTAAATTAAGTGGGCATATGAACAAGGCAGCATACAAGGTTGTTGAAGAGTTCCCTGAAGCTACATTCTATGTGCCAGGAAACTATACTAGAAAATACCATCAAATGTTTTTAGGTAAGTGGATTTGGAAAAAAATGGAAATACACGCATACAAATATAAACTTGATGATAAATAATTATTAAGTTACTTATTTATGAATTGAAATAAATCGTATTCTTTTTAACAATACGATTTATTTTTTAATCTTTGTCTCAAAAATAATTTATGAAAAAAATATTTTATCTGGCTTTTGTTACATTCATGCTTGTATGCAGCATCTCTTGTGATGAAGAAGAAGAATCAGCTTTAGTTGTTTTTTTAACACCACAAGAAGCCATCATTGAAACAAACACCAACGAACATGTATTTTTAAAGTTAGAAGCTAGAGCAACTAAAGGAGAAATCAGCTCGTTTAAAATAACTCAAAAAGATGAATATGCAGGAATTTTATCTTTGGTGGATTCCTCTTTAGGAAATATTAAATTTGTTAATTACGACTTTGACTATATTGTGCCAGAATTTCCTGATTCAACTGAAACTTTATTAACTTTTACAATAAACGATAATCTTGGGAATCAAATACAAACTGCCAAAAGGCTTATTATTAATAAAGGCTCATCTTTAATTTCTGAGTCTTCTGGACATGTTATCTACTCAAGTTTATCAGATAAACCCAATGCATTTAATATAAAAAATCTAGCTCCTAATTTTTCAACAGATTTAATCGATAAAGAAATTGATTTTATGGATAACTCTGTTGATTCAATAAATGGGAATGATCTTTCCAGAACTTGGTTAAGTAAAAACGATCTAAATTTTGTTCAATATAATAGCTTTAATTATGCATTAGCCAATTCTACAATGATATCTAACGCATATGAAAGTGGTATTAAATTAAATAAAATAACGAACATTACAGATAATAATGTTTTTCTTGTTGGAAAAGACCATGATGCGATTGGTGCTATTCAAATTATTTCGGTAGTTGATTCAGATAGTACATTGAATGATAAATATGTATTTAATATAAAAGTCATTGACACATATATTGAATAATAATTTTATGGCATCAAAGTATTAATTTCACAGATAAAAGGGTCTAATTCATTTAAATAATACATTTGAATTAGACTCTTAATTATTTAGGAATCTTCTATCTTTCTGAAAATAGCAGTTAGTTTTTTATTGTTAGTAAGATTAATGACACAATCTCTTTCATAATCACCACCTTTCCATTTCACAAATTCATAACCTTCGTTAGGAATAGCCTCTAATTTTATAGGAATATCTGAAAATACATAGTCATTAAAATTACCTTCATGTAGCTTATATCCCATGATAGAAATATTTCCTGCAATCTTATCATTAACCTGAAGCCTTAGTTTGACAGTATCCTTTAACTGAAAATACTCTGTCATTTCTTTTCTTAAAACCGAAGGTCTGTCTTCTACAAATATCTTTATGAAGTTAATATTAGCTTCCCACTCTTTATGTGTTTTTGAAGTTACTAAATAACGAGCTGCATTTTGTCTCAAACCTCCCCATTTTTTAAAGTTTCTTTCAACTTCAGGTTCAATATTCTGCTTTAAACTATCCATTACTTGCAACACATGTTCTGATTCAAAAACAGTACCAAGATATACCGCCATTTTTTGTATAAACTCATTCTTAAATTCATCACTTTCAAATAATTTTCTGATAAGATAATTTGACCAAGGTGGTGTTACATAATCATCAGAGTTTACAGCAAGCATATGCTCAAGCATATTAAATTTAGCATGCTCACTACTTTTAATAAAAGATAAATCTGTATCAAATAATATCCATCGCCATTTACTTGAATCATCCCTAAACTTCCAACATTTCAAATTACTATAAGGCCAATCTCGATTCCCTATATATACTTCAGTAGCTAAGTAATTTATCAATTCACCAATATCAATATATTCTTTTACCGCGGCATAATTTTCATCAATAGAAAGACTGTTGTTTTCAATAAATTTTATCATCTTGTTATACTCATCTGTATTACCCTTAACAGCTACCATGGTTTCTTGGGGAAAATCAGGTTCAAGAATATCTATTTTTGTAGATTTATTTCCATGATTTGACTTTAAATAATGAGCATTAATCTTTTCACGAATATTATGTATACCCCAATATTCACCATTAATAAATACAATAGCAGGTTGATATAATTGAGCATCCATATCGATCTTATCTATTACCAGAGTATGAACCAGACCATCTAAAAACATCGTCATTCCCCAATCATTTCCACCATTCCTAAGAAGAAAAGTTTTAATAGTATCTGGAAACCTTTCACAAAACTTTTCATTTGTTATAGCCTGATTATCATATTTTTCACCTGTCTCAACAACTAATGACTTTTGGTAATTTTTTCTGCTTGATTTTCCATGGATTCTAATCCCTACTTTCATATTAATACCCTGTTCGCCATCTATGCCAAAATATTCAATATTAGCAGGCCTTTCCCATGCCTGAAAATAATTTGCTGAGACATTAACATTCTCAATATATTTATTACCCTTAACATAAATACCTATGTTTTTATCCCATAAATATTTAGGATCCGTTACCAATGAAACTACTGGCAAACTAGATGATTCGTTCATAAAATAAGTTTGAGTAATCACCTTACTCGGTAGTTTATTGTGAGAAAAGGCCCTTGCCCTTATAACCGTAGTGCTATTAATTTCTATTGCTTGTACATATCGAAAAGATGCCTGAGTAGGAATGGTTCCATCAAGAGTGTAAAAAATCTCTTCGGTATCTGAAAAAGCAGATAATTTAAGAGACAAAGGTTCTTCATAATAACCTGCCTTTTCTGAAAACTTTGGTTCACTCACAAAATCTAGTAGTGTATTGGCATTTAATGAATTTACTTTCATTGGAGTAGCTTCATGAAAATAAACCAGTTGATCTAAATCACCTCTTGCACGACCATAGGAAATATCTGGCATTTGAGAGGGATATGTAATAGAATCAACTAAAATGGTATCCTTATTAAATAAATAAATAGCTTCTCCATTAATATTAAGCTTAAAATTTGTATGATTTGAATTGTTTATCCCGTCAGCCCAAAATAATTTATAATCATTAGCTGCAATAGAATTATAAAAAGGGATCTTCCATTTTGTTGGTTTTGTTTTATTATCGGTTAAATACCAATCTCCAATTGACATTTCATGATCACTAGGATTATAAAGTTCGATCCAATCAATAAAATTTTTACTAAAATCATCAATATTTGTATAGGTGTTTGATGCTAATATCTCATTAATAACTACTTGTGTTTTACATTCTGTATTAGCAAAAAGGATAAGATAAGATATTATACTACTTATTACTATTCGCCTCATTTTCATTTTATTTAAAATTCATATAATCATATGAAATAAATATTTTTTTTATAATATTCCTAATAAAACCAAAACAGTTCAACTTTTAGCTATTACTTAAATATCTTCTACTTTTTTAAATATTGCAATAAGTTTTTTGTTTTTATTTAAACTAATCTCACATTTACTATCATTGTCTCCACCTTTCCATTTAACAAACTCATAACCCTCATTAGGTATTGCTTCTAATCGAACTGGAATATCCGTAAAAATATAACCGTTAAATCCACTCTCTTCTAAAACATATCCCATTAATGATATTTTACCAGCATTAAGATCATTGATTTCTAGCTTAAGATTAACCGTATCTTTAAGATGAAAATAATTCATCATATTCTCTCTAATCTCACTCGGCCTAGCTTTAATATATGTATGTACAAACTTAATATTTGCATCCCATTCTTCCATAGTTGCAGAAGTTATCAAATAAGGAGCAGTCTTTTGCCTCATACCTCCCCACTTCATATTATTTCTTTTTATCTCAGGCTCAATATTTTGTTTTAAACTATCTAAAACACACATTACACGGTCTGTATCAAATACTGTATGTAAGTAAACTGCCATTCTCTGAATAAATTCAGATTTAAACTCTTCATTATCTAATAATTTTCTTATTAAAAAATTAGCCCAGGACATCGTTGGGTATTGCTTAGAATTTTCTGCCAACATATGCTCAAACATGTTGAACTGAAAGTATTCGTTTGTTTTTTTAAATGATAATTCAGTATCGTATAAAATCCATCTCCATTTTCCTTCTTTACCTCTTTCTTTCCAAAACTTCATATTACTATTAGGCCAATCTCTGTTTGTAATATAAACCTGTGTTATCAAATAATTTACAAACTCATTAATATCAATCAATTTTTTAACTGAGTCATAATTCTCAGTAATTGACAGATCATTCTTCTCAATAAATTTAACTAAACTATTATATTGGTCTAAGCTGCCATTTGAGGCAATGATTTTTCCAGCTATTCCATCGGTCTCTAAAATATCAAAGTCAGCTGTATCATTCTGATATTTATCTCTAATATAGTACTTGTTTATTTTCTCTCTAATGTTATGAATACCCCAATAATTACCATTTAAGAACACAATGGATGGTTGATATAGTTGGGCATCTATATCTATCTTATCAATTACTAATGTATGCACAAGTCCATCTAATAGCATAGTCATCCCCCATTCGTTTCCTCCATTTCTTAAAAGAAATGTTCTAATAGAATCTGGAGAAGTATCTCCATAAAGTTTATACGGGACTACACTACTTCCATATTTGGATCTTGTATAAATTGCGAGAGATTTCTGAGCATTATTCCTACTTGATCTACCATGAATTCGAACTCCTGCATTTATTTTAAATCCTATCTCACTTTTACTGTTAAAATATTCAATATGAACTGGTCGCTCCCAAGGTTGAAAATAATTAGCCGATTCCCACGAATTCTCTTTGTAATTTACTCCATTCGCATAAATCCCAATATTTTTATCCCAAAAATACTTAGGATTACTAGTTAAAGAAATCACTGGCAAGCTAAAGGATTCATCTATGAAATATGACTGGGTATGAATCTTACTAGGTAATTTATCTGCAGAATATGTTCTTGCTCTAATCACTGTATTTTTTGATACTTCAATTGATTTGGTATATTGAATAGATTGTCTTGTTGGTTCAGACCCATCAAGAGTATAATAAATTTCCTCATCATTAGAAGAAGTATAAAGTTTAATATTTAAAGGATTTTCATAAAATCCTGCTTTATGTGAAAATAGCGGAATACTCGATAACTCCAATTCCTTAGAGTAAAACAACGAATTTTCTTTCATCGGTGTAACCTCTTGAAAATATACTAGTTGATTTTTTGCACCTCTAGCTCTGCCAAATGAAATATCCTGATCTTGAATTGGATATACCATAGAATCAATTAATATAGTATCCTTATTATATAGGTATATAGCCTCTCCATTTACATTAAGATTAAAATTAGTATGATTGGATGTATTTAATTTATCAGCCCAAAATAACTTATATCCTTTTGGCGGAATTGATATATAAAAAGGGATTATCCATTTTGTTGGCTTTAACTTATTATCTGTTAAATACCAGTTACCAATAGTAACCTCTTTTTCACTATTGTTATAAAGCTCTATCCAATCACTAAAGTTTTTATTAATTCCATCAAGATTAGTAGTTGTATTTGATGCTAATATTTCATTAATAACAATCTGGGCTTTACTATCAAAATCAAAAATGAATAAATATAGTATTGCCAAAACGATAAAAGTTCGTCTCATTTTAATATATCTTTAAATTACTTTTCTATGATTTATGTCTCTTTTGAGAAATCTCGAATTAAAATAATTTTGATTAAACTTTGGATTATTGATTTAATGTCTTTTCAATGGTTTCTCTTTTTTGAATCAACCATTTGTAACTGTTTTGCATATCTAGCTCAAGATTTTTTAGACTTGTTTTGCCAAATTTATCTACTTTCGTTGCTTTTATAATATCCTTTTTGCTAAAATATGGATACAGTTCTTGATAAGATGTTTCGAACACCTCTTTAATAAGTTCGTTAGATAACTTTTCAATTACATTTTCAAGTACTATAAGATATTTTTTGTATGCATAATAATCATATATCAATTTACGGTCCAGAGCATCTTCAGAAGAAAATGCCAGTTTATCTCCAAAATTTAAATATCTTATAACATACCCTTCGTGTGGATATTCATAAAAAATATCATCGTAATCCCAAGGTATAATGCCAAACTTCACACTATCTCCTTCGGCTTTATTAAAAAAGAAAACTTCATCTGTATAGTCTCTATTGCCAATTAAAAAGTTAAAGGCCATCCAAGTACAGTATTGTTCTACATCCAAAACTTTTGATAGTTCTTCGTAAAATACTTGTCCTTGCATTTCTAATATTTCATTATATATTGATGAAAATGTTTTTTCATATTCAGATTTAAATGTAGAATCATCCCCCTGATAGTATGTTTTTTTTATTTTATTTGCATAATCACGCCTAAGCATAAAATTTGCATCCTCTTTTTTAAATGCATAATTCTTTGGCTTTTGTAACATCAAATAAATACCCTGAGTCTCACCGTTGATAATTACCTCAGAAAAAGTGTAAAAAGGATCAAAAAGTTGAAGGTGGCTCATCAAATCAATAGCTACTTTGTTTCTATAATAATTTTGATCCATTGACAAACTTATTAGGTTAAATTTCTTTAATTTATATACCTCTTCATTTTTGACAATTTCCATTTTCTTATTCAACTTAACACTAAAACTTTTTCTTTTAAAATTCATTGAGCTTTTCCCTCTTAAGTTTAGCTCTTTTAAATCCAATGTGTCATTGTTATATGTTAGAATGCAGTTTGCTAAATAATCTTTTTCAACGCCTTCAATTTTTGATAATTCTTTAAAGTTATCTTTTGACATTGTAATACGAAAAACATGTTCAATTTCTTTATTTGCTGATACAAGATTTAATTCCTCATTTAGCAGTGTGTGTTGGACTTCTTTTGCTTTAACTAAATCTACTGAATTTTCATTATTTGCTTGTGTTAAGAAATTTGGAATAGTAATTAAAGCAATAATAATTAACCGTTTTGATAATAAAGCTTTCATTAGATTAGGTTATTAGTTTATTATTTAATCATACCTATTTCATGCCAATTGTCATTAAGATTTGATTTACTGCACTTTGATCCTGATATGCAGAACTAGATTAATAAATTCTTTGTGTATTATCGCACACTACTTGTTCATTAACGTACACTCTAAATTTTCATGTTATTATCAGAATATATTTCATATTATAAAACTGAAGAAATTTCATGCTTATAAGAATGACTTTATGAATTAATCTTTTATATAAAACACCTTAAATCCTTTGAAAATCTTTCCTTTGCTATCCTTAGCAAAAACATTTAAAGAGTGATATCCTGGTTCTAAATCTATTGGCAGCTTTGCTTTCCATAAGTGCGAAGTTTTGGAAATGTCAGTTAAGTGCTTATCATTATAAATTCTCTCTTTTAAAGCGGATACCATAAAAGGATCTTTTCCTATAAAATTATTTAATGTAATCTTTTGAGAATTATTATCAATATACACCCATACGGAATCTTTTTGTTTTCCAACAAACCAGTTAACCCAAACTTCATCATTTAATACATAAGTTCTCATTTGATAATCTGAAGAGTAATTGATTGGATGAAAGATATAATTATAATTATCTTTCATTACATTCATCTGAAAAAATCCTTTAGGGCTACCATCCGTACACGTAGAAAATGGTATTTCATTTTCATCTAAAGGTCCAGACCACCATGAACCACAAACAGCACCAGCTACTAATCCCTCATACTCTACATCATTTCCGAAACCTTGTTCTTCTGAAAAGTCATAAGCAATTACATTATGCAAATGACCTGAAACTGCAAATATTTTTTTGTGATTTTTTAGAGCACCAATTAGTCCCAACATACTTTTAGTAGTAATGAAAGAATCGCTTAAAGGAATATGAGAAAGAAGAACTATGATCTTTTCTGCTGAAACAAACATTAAATCATTTTCAAGCCATTTTATCTGTTGATTTGTTAAGCCTCCATGATAAGTACCTGGAACATTCATCTCCCTCCACCATCCTTTGTAAATGATACTATTCAAAATAATATAATGAACATTACCATAATCAAACGAATAATATTCGGGACCGTAAACTTTTTTAAAAGTTTCATTCGCATATTTATTATCTAAAGCTCTAAAATTCATGTCATGGTTACCCATAACCCTGTATCCTGGTATTCCAAGACCTGCTGTGATTTTCTTTTCTTCCTTTAAAACATCTAATTTATTATGTGCGATATCCCCAAGTGTGATATAAAAATCAGCATCCCTTAAAGCCAAAAAAGGCATTATTCCATTTTTATAATACCCAAGTCTTTTTTCACCCTTCATCTGTGGATCTCCAATTAATAAAGATGCATGCTCTTCTTCTCCTTTGTTTTGAACTATTGGGAAGTATAAAACCTCTGGAATCTCATTAATAGGATCAGAAACCGGATATTTTAATGGCTCCTTGATTCTTTTAGTATGATAATAAAAATAAAATTGTGGATTGTAATATTCATCTAGTTTAAATTGATAATCTTTAGGTTTTGTTACGAAGATAAAGTTCCCTTCAATAGTCTTTATTTGAAAATATCCATTCTGATCAGTAATGACAACATCTTTTTGGTTAGAAACCAGAACTCCTTTCAAACCTTTTTCATCTGGGTCCATTAGCGAGTTATTATTACTATCAATAAATACAAATCCCTCTATTCTTTGTGCTTTTGTTACACTAAATGAAAAGATAATCAGGATAGAACAATATAGCAGTTTATAAAAGTTCTGATTAAAAAACTTATACATTGGTCAAAGTTTGATTAATATCTTTTTATATCTAAATATTAATAAGCATTTAACATTCTCAATGATAATATTGTTTTATCATCAAAATGTTTTTTAATACCAGAATTAAATACAATTAATGTCCCCGCGTGTATAACTATTTAATTTAGTGGAGATAAGGGGAGTCGAACCCCTGACCTCTTGACTGCCAGTCAAGCACTCTAGCCAACTGAGCTATATCCCCAAATTAAATTCATGTGAAAATACATTTTTTTATTTAAAATGAAAAGTTATTTTAGCAGCCTGAAATACTATGAAGTATTATTAGAAATTAAACAATTAGAATTTTAAGCTTTTTTAACATTTGAGCGCTGATTTCAAGAAACATAAGCGTCTTATTATCGTATAATTTAAGCTAATTAAGAATTAGAGCATATTTTTTGCATCGAAATTTTGAAAAACATTATTATATTATTTATTTTTAGGCATTCAAAAATAAACCAACATGGAAGTTAAAAAAACAGATAAGGCTAATTTAGAGAAGAGAAGAGGCATTTTTCTTCAGCTAGGTTATGTTGTCGTTCTGGGTATTGTATTACTTGCCTTTGAATGGGGAACTCGACCAGCAGAACTTAACTCATTAGGACAATTAGATGATTTGGATCTTGAAGAAGAAATCATTCCTATTACACGTCAGCAAAATGAACCACCTCCACCACCTCCACCACCACAAACTACAGAGGTAATTAACATTGTGGAAGACGATGTGGAAATTGAAGATGAATTAATTCTTGACGATACAGAAGCCGATCAGGATGATGTTATTGAAATCGTAGAATTTGAAGAAGAAGAGGAAGAAGTAAACGAACAAGAAGTATTCTTTGTAGTAGAAGATATGCCTACATTCCAGGGTCAAAGTAGTGATGCTTTCCGTATTTATATTCAGCAAAACTTAAAGTACCCTATTATTGCTCAAGAGAATGGTATTAGTGGTAGAGTTTTTGTTCAGTTTGATGTTGATGGAACAGGATCAATTACAAATGTTGTAGTTGTTCGTGGTGTTGACCCATCATTAGATAAAGAAGCTGTTCGTGTTGTTAAATCATCTCCAAAATGGAGTCCTGGTAAACAAAGAGGACGTCCTGTAAGAGTTCGATTTACATTCCCTATTGTATTCCAATTACAATAAAAGAAATTGATATATATAAAATAAGCAACCATTTAGGTTGCTTATTTTTTTATGCGTCCTGGATTTTTATTTATAAAGTCCTTCCAACTATTAAATGATTTAGAAGTAATCGGCACATTGGTCTGATAAAAATGACACATGGCTGCTGCAAGTCCATCCGTAGCATCTAAATCTGAAGGTAATTCTTTAATTTTTAATAAGCTTTTTAAAAGCATCGCTACTTGTTCCTTTGAAGCATTCCCCTGGCCCGTAATTGACATCTTTATTTTACGTGGTGCATACTCAAATATTGGGATGGATCTTGACAAGGCAGCAGAAATAGCTACTCCTTGCGCCCTACCTAATTTCAACATAGATTGTACATTCTTCCCAAAAAAGGGAGCCTCAACAGCCATCTCATCGGGGTGGTATTCATCAATTAGTGACACAACCCGATCAAATATCCGTTTTAGTTTTGTATAATGATCCTCAAATTTTTTAAGATTAATAACTCCCAAAGCCAACAATTTAGCCTCTTTACCTTCAACTTTTATCAAACCATAACCCATAATAGTAGTCCCAGGGTCAATACCTAATATAATTCTTTCTTTTTCCACTCAGTTGAATATTAGATTGCTCCTATCTCATCTCTTAAATTACGAATCTCCTTAACTGATATTTTAGGTATATCAAAAGTAGATTTTGTACTTGAGAAAGTCCCATATTCAATGTGATGTAATACTTCATCCAAAACATCTTCACCAGGTCCAAAATCTTCTAAAAGATCGTCTCCAACATAACTATCGGCTGATAAACCATCGTAATAACCTCCAAATCCATCAGCATTTAGTAATTTAAATGAAATTGGAACATAAACATAATCGCTAAGCTGACTTTCGAAAGAGTACATACCAACTGGTTTTCCATATGTATCATCACCCACAATATATACATCTATATATGGGTCAAGACTATTTATGATAACCTCACTAGCCGATGCAGAACCCCGGCTTGCAATAAAATATACCTTATTCAGTTTTAAAGAGTTCGCTTCCTGTTCAAAATATGTATTTTCATTATACTCATATCTATCGGAATTATGCTCATATCTAACAAATAACTCACCATTTACATTATCCGGTATAATTAATCCAGCCAAATGTGAAACAACATCCATCCTTCCACCTCCATTATATCTTAAGTCAACAACCAGTTCATCAACACCCTCTGAATTAAAGTAATTAAATACATTGCTTAATTCATCATTAGAAGGTCCAATAAAACTCTTAAATACAAAATATCCAACTTTAGTTCCTCCAATGTCAATAACCTGCTCATGCCCAACCGTATTCATTTCAACTGTTTTTTTATTAAACGATTGCGATACCGTTTCTCCTGTGGGAGATTCAAATTCAAAAGAATTGCTTACACCAACTTCATCAGCTCCCATAAGACTACTCACATTGGTATTTTCATCAATGACTGTATTATTAATCTTCTTTATGATCCATCCTCTTTTAATATCAAAATCATTCAAATCTGAATCCTCAAATAGAAATGTGATCCTAATATTCCCATCTACATCTGCAGAATAACCAAATCCATAACCAACATAAGTTCCTTCTTCATAATATTGAGCATGCTCTTCCTTTGTAGTTATATAGCTCCATCTGTCTTTTGGCAAAAACCTCATGGCCTCCAATAAATCACTGGGCGTTGAATAATCATCCGGATCAATATCTGCAATAGAGTCTTTCCAATAATACCATTGATCCATAAGTTCATAAAACTCAATTGTTGCATCTTTTGTTGGAGGAAATATTTTTTCTTTTTCACATGAATTTAGTAAGCCTAGTCCCAAGAAGGCCGCAATTATAATTAATCTTCTACTTTTCATATACTCTCTTTGTTTTCATTTGTTGAATTAAGATTCCGGAAACAATCAAAATTAAACCAAATAATGTAGTGATATATATTTTTTCGCCTAAAAATATTGCTATAAATACTAACGAACAAAATGGTGTTAAGTATATTAAATTTCCAATTTTATCCGTTCGTTGTGCTAATTTTAATGCTTTTAACCATATTACAAAAGTGATGCCCATTTCAAATAATCCGATATAAACGCCAGCCATTAATCCCTCAATGCTTATACTTTTTATATCAGAAAAAATAACTGTAGTAATGGATACAAAAATCAATGCAAATAAAAAATTAAGAAACAGTTTGATGATCTCATCCCTTTTATCTTTTACATTAAACAGCCAAAACAATGCCCAAATAACTGAACTGCCTAATGCCAAAATCACTCCTAAAGGATTTGAAAAGTTCATATCGATAATATTTCCTTCAGAAGATATAATAATAACTCCAATAAAACTTAAAATTAATGCCATCAAAGCTTTTAAATTTAATTTTTGCTTAAGAATTGGTATAGACAATAAAACCAATGTAATCGGCCACACAAAATTAAGCGGCTGTGCAACTTGTGCCGGTAATAAATCATATGCAATAAATAAAATAGTATAGTATAAAAATGGATTAAAAAATCCCAGAAGAACTGAGTGGTAATAATCTTTATACTTAAACTGCTTTATTAAAGCAACTTTTTTTTGAACAACTAACACAAGAAATAGAAAAACAAATGTAGTTAATGTTGCTATGAATAAAAGTTGAAAATAATCTATGTATTGTAAGCCAATCTTAAAGGCAGATGCAGATGTGCCCCAAAATAAAATTGTAAATCCTGCATATATATATGCCTTACTGCTTTTATTCATTATGGCTCAGTGTATCGTTTCGTGAATTCAACAAATTATTATACTTTCTTTCAATCAAAAAAATATTCGAGTCAAGTCTTTCTTGTAAGAATATAAGTAATTCTTTTGATTCAGTAATTAGTTTTAAATATTCAGATTTGGATAGTTGATCTTCTAATAAGCTAGTTTTCACCTCTTGAAGATTTTCCTGAAGAAATTGGATTTCCTTCTGAGTCAATAAGACCAATTCTTCTAGATCACCAACTCCTTTTTCAACATATTGATATATCCCGTTAGAATCCGGTATATTTAGAATCAATGCAAAGGAATCAATTTTAGTACTATCTTCAATCAATAAATAAAATTCTTCAGATGCAGCATCGAATTTTGCTTTTGAAATATCTAATAAACTATCCGTACTAATTATTAATTGGTCGATCTTTGAAGAATCTTTTTCTTTAGGAGCATTGCAACTAGCTATTATAGCTAATAATAAAATAAGACTTAAAACCAAAATTCTCATAAAAATACACTTGAGTACAGGAAATAATAATACAAATAATTTAATGATTTTAAAACTCTTTATTTAAATAAAAAAAAGAGTGCTTGTTAAGCACTCTTGATTATTCTTATATTATTCTTTTTTCTAATCAATAATATCAAATCCTGTATATGGTCTTAATACTTCAGGAATAACGATTCCTTTCTCTGTTTGATTATTCTCTAATAAAGCAGCTAAGATTCTTGGTAAAGCCAAAGCACTTCCATTCAAAGTATGAGCTAGCTGAGCCTTCTTTTCTCCTTCTTCTTTGTATCTCAATTTTAAACGGTTTGCCTGGTACGATTCAAAATTCGAAACAGAACTAACTTCTAACCATTTCTCCTGAGCAACAGAATAAACTTCAAAATCGAAAGTTAATGCCGATGTAAAACTAACATCGCCACCGCAAAGTTTCAATATTCTGTATGGCAGATTCAATGATTGAACCAATCCTTCAACATGATTTACCATTTCGTCCAGTGTTTCGTAAGATTTTTCAGGATGCTGAACTTGTACAATCTCTACTTTATCGAATTGGTGTAATCGATTTAATCCTCGAACATCTTTTCCATACGATCCTGCTTCACGTCTAAAACATGGAGTATAAGCAGTCATCTTTACCGGAAAATCTTTTGATGATAAAATTACATCTCTGAATATATTAGTTACAGGAACCTCTGCTGTTGGAATCAAATATAAGTTATCGGCAGTAACATGATACATCTGTCCTTCTTTATCGGGCAACTGACCAGTTCCAAAACCAGAATCTTCATTTACCATTAATGGAGGCATGACTTCAGTATAACCTGCTTCTGTGCCCTTATCTAAAAAGTAAGTAATTAAAGCACGTTGTAATTTTGCTCCTTTGCCTTTATAAACAGGAAATCCGCTACCGGTAAGTTTGTTTCCAAGCTCAAAATCAATGATATCATATTTCTTAGCCAAATCCCAATGAGCTAACGCACCTTCAGGTAATTTTGGCATTTCGCCACCCGATTTTACCTCAACATTCTCATCTTCTCCTTTCCCAGGAGGGACCGATTCGTGTGGTAAATTTGGAATTTGAACCAAAAGATTATTTAATTCTTTTTCGATAGATGCCAACTCTTCTGCCTGCAATTTAACAGCTTCTTTAATTTCAGTGTTTTTTTCTTTCAGTTGATTTGCTTCTTCAACCTTTCCACTTTTGAATAACATTCCAATTTCTTTCGACATTTTATTTAATTCTGCCTGGTTGTTATCCATATTGTTTTGAGTTGATCGGCGTTTTTGATCTAAATCTAATATTTGATTTACAACTTCCTCTGCTTGAAAATTTTTAATTTTTAGTCGCTCAACTACTAAATCTTTGTTTTCCTGGATGAATTTTAAAGTTAGCATACTCCTTAATAAATTGAGATGTTAATAAATAAAAAAATCTCCGAGAATTTACTACATAATAGTAAAATCAAGGAGATTCAAAATTACGTAAAATTCTTTTTATTCTTCAAAAGGAACAACCGAAACAAACGATTTATTTCCTTGTTTTTTTCTAAATTCGATTTTACCGTCAATTAAAGCAAATAATGTGTGGTCTTTTCCCATACCAACATTTTCGCCAGGGTAATGTTTTGTTCCTCTCTGACGTACAATAATATTTCCGGCTTTTGCAGCTTGTCCGCCATATAATTTAACGCCTAATCGTTTACTTTCCGATTCGCGACCGTTACGTGAACTACCAGCTCCTTTCTTATGTGCCATATCTAAAAGATTTTAATTATTCAGTAATAATGTCTTCGATTTGAATTTGAGTAAATTGCTGACGGTGACCGTTCAGTTTTTTATACCCTTTTCTTCTCTTTTTCTTGAAAACAAGAACTTTGTCGCCTTTTTGCTGACCTAATATCTTAGCGGAAATTTTTGCGGCCTTCACGGTAGGTTTTCCGACTTTTACCTTACCGTCGTTATCGATCAACAGTACTTTATCGAATTCAACAACAGATCCATCTTCACCTTCTAAACGATGAACAAAAATCTTTTGGTCTTTTTCAACTTTAAACTGCTGGCCTGCGATCTCTACAATTGCGTACATCTATTAAATTTTTAACAGTTTTTAATCCTTAATTTGGGAATGCAAAAATATAAAAGTTTATCTGATTCACAAACATTTAATTGCATTATTTTTTAATCAAATTGACTTTCTTTCAAAATGAAGTGCAAATGTATGATAAAAAATAATTTACAACACCAAAGTTTATATCAAATCTTTCACAAAGTTTGAAACTTTGGGGAAGTTAAAAAAGTTAAATAATGTTATTAATACAAATCTGTACACTTTCAAATTTACATATCATAAAATATTGAATACCTTTGTAAGGCAAAAATACAAACACAATGGCTGTAAGATTTTTTCATACCCCAAAAAATAAACAGTTCAAATTCAAGCCTCGTTACTACGATGAGCAAAAAGAAGAACTGGAAAATCGTGTAAGACGTATAAAACAAGAAATGGGTGTAAATGAACTTGAAGATGGAGATAAACCATATATACCCAACATTAAAGGTCAGATGCGTGGCTACTTTAAAAAGAATGTCGAACAAAAAAGAAAATCAACCATTCGATTAGTAATTATACTTGTTGTTTTATTTGCAATGGTTTACTTTCTTCTTTATTACTAAAGTAATACATTAATGTCAGATATTATTCAGCTTTTACCCGATTCTGTTGCTAACCAAATTGCTGCAGGAGAAGTTATTCAGCGCCCGGCATCTGTTGTTAAAGAATTAGCCGAAAATGCTATCGATGCAAAAGCAGATTCAATTACAATTAATATTAAGGATGCAGGAAAAACATTAATTCAGGTCATTGATAATGGGATGGGCATGTCGGATACAGATGCCCGATTATCATTTGAACGTCATGCAACTTCAAAAATAAAAAGTGCTGATGATCTTTTTGCTATTTCGAGTATGGGATTTCGTGGAGAAGCGCTTGCCTCTATTGCTGCAATAGCTCATGTCGAGTTAAAAACTCGACAAGAAACTTCGGAAGTTGGTACACATATTATTATTGAAGGCTCCGATGTTCAAAGTCAGGAACCTACAAGTTGTGCTAAAGGAACAAACTTTGCCGTAAAGAATCTATTTTTCAATGTTCCTGCTCGAAGAAAATTTTTAAAATCAAATACCACAGAATTCGGTCATATTATTTCCGAATTTCAAAGAATAGCATTAGCAAATCCAGAGGTTGAGTTTAAATTATATCATAACGACTCAGAAGTATACTTGCTTTCTAAAGGAAATATCAGGCAACGGATTGTGGCAATCTTTGGAAAAAGAATAAACCAAAACCTAATTACGATTGAAACGAATACCAGTATCGTTACCGTTAATGGTTTTATTGGTAAGCCCGAATATGCCAGGAAAAAATCGGGTGAACAATTTTTCTTTATTAATAAAAGGTATATGCGAAGTGCCTATTTTAATAAAGCCATTATGAATGCTTATGAGCAGATTCTGCAACCAGAAACTGTTCCTTCTTATTTCTTATATTTCGATGCTGATCCTTCAAGTATTGATGTTAATATTCATCCTACAAAAACTGAAATAAAATTTGAAGATCAACAAGCTATTTGGCAAATACTGCACTCGGCAGTAAAACAATCGTTAGGTAGAAATAACATTGTTCCTTCCATTGATTTTGATCAGGAACAAGGATTTGAGATTCCCTTTTTATCAAAAGATACTGAAGTTAAACGTCCCGAAATAAAAATCGATCCAACATTTAACCCATTTGAACAAAAAGAACAATTTGCTAATAAAAGTAATAAGAGCTCAGCCATTTCTCTTGAAAAAGAAAACCTGGCAAATTGGGATAAACTTTACGATGGATTTGAAAAAGAGAATCAGCAACAAAACGACTTTTCTTTTGTTACACCAGAAAGCTCTCAACAATCTTTTTCAGAAACGAATTTAAGCGAAAAGTATTTTCATTTTAAGAATAAGTACATTCTAACTCCTGTAAAATCAGGATTAATGATTATTGATCAGAAAAGAGCTCACGAAAGAATTTTATTTGAAAAGTTTTTAAATTCATTGAATTCAGAATCAATCCCAAGTCAAAAAACATTATATCCTAAAACCATTGAATTAGATGCCAAGGATCATGCTCTAATTATGGAAATGAATCCTGATTTAAAATTACTAGGATTCGATATTGAAGATTTTGGAGGAAACTCCATCATCGTAAATGGTATTCCGGCTGATTCGAGCAACCAGGAACCGGAACAAATTTTGGATAAATTTTTGAACGAAATTCTGTCGGGCGAGGTTAATGCAAAACAAGAAGTAAAAGAGCGAATAGCTAAAGCATTAGCTAAAGCTTCGGCCATTAGCAGTAATCACATTTTGTCAGTTGAAGAGATGCGCGATATGGTTGATATGTTATTTGCCTGCCAAAATCCGAACTATTCTCCATTTGGCAAATTAATTGTTAGCATAATTAAAATAGATGAGCTAGAGAAGCGTTTTAATTAATGATTTGAATTTTTTATTATGAATAATATACGATTTAGTGAAATACCCCCAGTTGTAAAAAACCTGATCTTAATAAATGTGATCATGCTTTTAGCTACCTGGGTTGTTGGAAATGTTTTTGGTGTTCAGTTAAGCCAGATTCTTGGCTTACATTATTTTAAATCAGATTTATTTCGTCCTTACCAAATTGTTACACATATCTTTATGCATGGAGGACTTATGCATCTGTTTTTTAATATGTTTGCCTTATGGATGTTTGGACGAGTACTTGAAACTGTTTGGGGCAGCAAAAGATTCTTCATCTATTTTATTGTTACCGGACTTGGAGCAGCAGCATTACATACTTTCGTGATTCATTTGCAAATTTCAGGTATTTTAAATGATATTCAGGCTTTCTCAAACACACCATCACCAGAAGGTTTTGCATTATTAGTAAAAGAGCATTTCCCTGAATATTACTCACAGATATATAAAAACCTTTTAGATGGCTGGTATTCAAATCCTGAATCACCAAGATACATTGCAATGGCACAGCAGTATAGTAAAGATTTACTTGATTTTAAAATGAATATACCAACTGTTGGTGCTTCTGGAGCCGTGTTTGGAGTATTATTGGCATTTGGTATGTTGTTCCCAAATACACAATTGATGCTTTTGTTCCCTCCTATTCCTATTAAAGCCAAATATTTTGTAATTTTTTATGGAGGTTTAGAATTATGGTTAGGATTAACTCAACCGGGAAGTAACATTGCTCACTTTGCTCATTTAGGTGGCATGTTATTTGGGTTTATATTGATTAAACTCTGGAAAAAAGACAGAAGAATGTTTTATTAAAAGTAGAAAAATCAATCAATTACTATGAGTATCTACGACGAAATAAAGAAATCTTTCAAAAGCGGAAGTTCATTAATTAAATTAATATATATCAATTTGGCTGTCTTTTTGGCAGTGAAAATTATTGGGGTTATATTTTTTCTTTTATCAATTAATCCAACTTTCTCAATTGTTAACTGGTTTGCAGTGCCTGCAGATATTGGAAACTTAATGTATAAACCTTGGACTGTATTTACCTACATGTTTTTACATCAGGATTTTATACACATCTTGTTTAACATGTTATGGTTATACTGGTTTGGATTAATTTTCTTACGATACTTTGATGATAAAAAACTTTTAAGTGTTTATTTAGTTGGAGGATTGTTTGGTGCTGCATTATTTATCTTAACTTTTAATATATTCCCGGCATTTCAGCAAGTTTTACCTTTATCGATTGCTTTAGGCGCTTCGGCATCGGTTATTGCAATTGTAATTGCAACATCAGTTTATGCTCCCAACTATACCATAAATTTAATGTTTATTGGACCTGTAAAATTGAAGTACATTGCTTTAGTTACCATTATACTCGATGTTCTAAGTATTGCTTCTTCAAATGCTGGTGGACACATTGCTCACCTTGGAGGTGCCTTATTTGGATATCTTTACATCATGCAATTTAAAAAAGGTAAAAACATGACCAAAGGATTCGACCGATTCATGGATAAAATATTTTCTTTCTTTAAACCTCGTCAAAAGTTTAAGGTTACCTACAAAAAACCAATGACCGATATGGAAAGAGATATTGAATACAATAAAGCGAAAGCTGCTTCGCAAAAAGATCTGGACAAGATCCTTGATAAAATTGCAAAGTCGGGTTATGACAGCCTTTCTAAAAAGGAAAAAGAAATTCTATTTAAAAACAGTAAATAAGATTTTTCTATAAAAATAATTAAACGTTTATTGAAATTTTCAATCAATAGGTTTAAATTAGATTTTAGAATCAAGCGTATTTGAATTGAAAACACTCTTCTACACTTTATTTAAATATTTGAACTATTTTTTTATTGGCGCCATATTACTTTCATATTTGTCAGTTTATATAAGCCCGGAAAAAATATGGTTATTGGCATTTTTTGGTCTGGCTTATCCTTTTCTTTTAATCAGCAATATATTATTTGTTATATTCTGGATTTACAAAAAGAATAGACTATTTCTTTTTTCTCTTATTGCTATTTTATTAGGATTAAATTATCTGAAAACTTACGTTCAGATACCTCTTAAAAAAGAAAACAAAGAAACCATTGAAGCAAAAAATATCTTTAAAGTTTTATCCTATAATGTGAGGCTATTTGATTTATATGATTGGCACGAAAGCGAGAACACTTCAAATAAAATCTTTGAATTTATAAATTCCGAAGATGTGGATATTATTTGTTTTCAGGAATTTTTTACAAATAATGATGGTGAATTATCAGAGAAAGCATTCTCTAAAAACTTAAATAGCGAATACAATTCTCACATTCATTATACGATTGAAAATAGAAATTACAATTATGGAATAGCTACATTTAGTAAATATCCTATCGTAAATAGAGGAGTTATCAACTTCAGAAACTCTTCTAATTCGAGTATTTATACTGATGTTGTTATAGCTTCTGATACTGTGCGTATTTTTAATAATCATTTACAATCCATTCGTTTTAATAAAAACAATTACACATTTATAACAAACAGTAAAGCACTAAAAGATGATGAACGATTAAAAGAGATTAAAGATATTTCTTTTAGATTACGAGATGCTTTTGTAAAAAGAGCTAATCAGGCAAATATTTTATCAAAACATATTCAGAATTCACCATATCCCGTAATTGTTACCGGTGATTTTAATGATGTCCCTGTTTCTTATACTTATAAGAAAATGAAGCAAGACTTAAATGATTCATTTATTGAAAGTGGAAATGGTATTGGAACTACCTATATGGGCAAATTCCCATCATTTAGAATTGATTTTATTTTCCATAGCCAAGAGTTAAAATGTATTGATTTTGATATTCCCAATGTTCGCCTTTCTGATCATTTTCCTGTTACAAGCGAATTCATTTTAGAAAGGTAAATTTCCTAAATCAACATTTCCCCCTGATACAATCACTCCTACTTTTTTACCGATAAATAATTCTTTATTCTCAATGATTGCAGCTAAAGGTACTGCTGACGAAGGCTCAATAATTATTTTCATTCGCTCCCATATCATTCTCATTGCTTCGACAATTGTTTCTTCTTTTGCAGTAAGTATATCATTCAAATTTTCACTGATAATTTGAAAAGTCATTGGACTTAAAGAAGTCAATAAACCATCAGCAATAGTATTGGGGGGTCCGGCAGGAATTAATTTTTTTTCTTTAAACGACCGATAAGCATCATCTGCATTCAAAGGTTCAGCTCCATAAATTTTAACACCAGGATTTAAAGCTTTAACAGAAATTGCTGTTCCACTCATTAAACCTCCACCTCCAATTGGTGCTATCACAATATCTAAACCTGAAATATCTTCTAGGAGTTCCTTAGCTGCAGTTCCTTGTCCACAAACAACATGGTAATTATCATACGGATGAATAAATGTTGCTCCTGTTTCCTTTTGTACCCGAGCTAAAGTTTCTTCCCTTGCCTGTAAAGTTGGCTTACAAAAAGTAATATTTGCACCATATCCTTCGACTGCTTTCTTTTTAATTTCTGGTGCATTTTCCGGCATCACAATATATGCAGGAACACCTACTTGCTTTGCTGCCAAGCTCAATGCTGCAGCATGATTCCCTGACGAATGTGTTGCTACACCTTTCTCTACATCTTCATTATTCAATGACTGTACTGCATTTGTTGCTCCTCGAAATTTAAATGCTCCTACTTTCTGAAAATTCTCGCATTTCAGATATAAATCAATTCCTAGAATATCATTAATACTTTGTGATGATAAAATCGGAGTTCGATGTATAAACGGTTTTATTCTTTCGTGAGCTTCTTGTATGTTATGGAATTCTGGTATTCTTGACATAAGTTATTTTTTTGCCAAGGTAAAAAATTATTCGTTTTTTGTAGAATCTTCTTTTGTTTTTTTATAAGCTTCAAAATGTATTAGTATCTCTGAATACAACTTATAATCATCAATATTTAAAATATATTTATCTTGAAAATTACAAAAATCCATGAACTTAAAAGCTTCTTCTTTATCAAGTCCGGTAATATTTGAAACAATATGTTCATTGTATCGCTTATAAACCTCATCCTTTACTTTTCCTTCTTTTTCAAGTTCAAGATATTTCCTTATTTCTTTGGCTTCCTTGCTAAATAAGGAATATGCTAAAGAAGCCGGGCTTGTAATTTTAGGAGCAACAACCAATGGTGCTCGATCTACATGATTAAATATTTTTTCAAATTGTTCATTTATTCTAATCTCAGGTAGTTCCAGGTTTAACACCTTATACTCAAATTGTTTGTATGTTCCCAGATATGAAATAGAAACTTCAGGAATTTCATAAGACCTTCCTTGAAGTTGTATTTTAACCAAGGTATCTTTCAGAAATCCATGAACACCATAGTCAAAATAATTGTATCCAATTGCCGAAATATTTAGAGTATCACCCGGATGAACCCAAACATTAAAATAACCTAAAGTGTCAGCTACAACACCCCTGTGGCGATTAATATTAATAACATGAGCCATTGCCACAGGAGATTTGCTTTCTTTTCCAATAATCTGTCCTGAAAAATAATATAAACTATCATTTTCCTGTCCATAAGAAGAAAAACAAATAAAGAGAATGATTATAATACAACTATTCTTAATAAATTTTGACATTCGTCCGGCTTTCGATTTATGACAAATATAAGTTATGATTTATTGATAAAATCCTTCCTTTAACAATCTTTAACTTTCTGTAATCATTTTAAACATAAGCTTCCATGATTCTTCGATGTTCATTTTTCTATTCTTTTTTGAGAGTATTTTTTTGGTTATCTTCGCATCTAATTAATTTAAAAAAATAGTATGTTTTCAGAGTATCAAAAGGTAATTGAATTAGCCTGGGAAGACAGAGCTTTATTAAAAGATCAATCTACACAAAAAATAATTCGAGAAGTTGTTGAATTACTCGACAAAGGAAAAGTTCGTGTTGCAGAACAAACCAATAGCGGATGGCAAGTTAATGAGTGGATTAAAAAAGCTGTAATACTATATTTCCCTATTCAGAAAATGGAAATTACTAAGGTAGGGCCTTTTGAATTTCATGATAAAATAGATTTAAAATCCGGGTATGATGAATTGGGAGTTCGTGTTGTTCCACATGCTATTGCCAGGTATGGTTCATATGTTGCTAAAGATGTTATTATGATGCCATCGTATGTTAATATAGGAGCATATGTTGATTCCGGAACAATGGTAGATACCTGGGCAACAGTAGGATCTTGTGCGCAAATTGGCAAGAATGTACATTTAAGTGGAGGTGTTGGTATCGGTGGTGTATTGGAACCAGTACAGGCTGCTCCGGTAATTATTGAGGATGATTGTTTTATTGGCTCTAGATGTATTATTGTTGAAGGCGTATATATTGAAAAAGAGGCTGTTCTTGGAGCAAACGTAGTTATTACTAAATCAACAAAGATTATTGATGTTTCGGGTTCCGAACCTGTTGAATATAATGGAAGAATTCCTGCAAGATCAGTAGTAATTCCGGGAACTCAAACTAAAAAGTTTAATGCCGGGGAATACCAGGTTCCATGTGCATTAATCATTGGGAAAAGAAAAGAATCAACCAATCTTAAAACATCATTAAACGATGCTTTAAGAGAATATAATGTTGCCGTTTAATAAATGGTAAAGTTTTTAATCATACAAACAGCATTTATTGGTGATGTAATTCTTGCAACACCCATCATAGAGAAGTTGCATAAATTCTATCCTGATTCACAAATTGATTTTTTACTTCGAAAAGGAAATGAAAATCTTTTAAAAAATCATCCTTATGTCTCTAATCTTTTAGTTTGGAACAAAAAAGAACATAAGAAAAAAAATCTTCTTAGGATTATTAAATTGGTAAGAAGCAAAGAGTATGATTATGTAATTAATTTGCAAAGATTCTCTTCTACAGGTTTTATCACTGCTTTTTCGAAAGGGAAAAGAACGGTAGGCTTTAATAAGAACCCTTTATCGTTTCTCTTTACAAAGAAAATTAAACACGAAATAGGAATTTCGAAACACGAAGTAGAAAGAAATATCGAACTAATTGCTGAAATAACCGATGATAGTATTTATAAGCCAAAATTACATCCTTCAAACGAAGACTTTCAGATTGTCTCACAGTATAAAATGAGACCATATATTTGTATGGCCCCCACTTCTGTATGGTTTACGAAACAATTTCCTGCAGAAAAGTGGATCGAACTAATTAATAAAACAAATACAAAATATCAGATCTATTTAATTGGTGGACCAGATGACAAAGAAGCATGTGAGGATATCAAAAAGCAAAGTTCAAATATTAATGTTACAAATTTGTGTGGAGATTTAAGTTTATTACAAACATCAGCCTTAATGGCAAATGCTTCAATGAACTATGTGAATGATTCTGCCCCAATGCATATGGCATCAGCTATGAATGCACCTACAACAGCTATTTATTGTTCAACTGTTCCAAGTTTTGGTTTTGGTCCATTATCAGACCAATCAACAATAATAGAAACTAGTGAAGACCTTGATTGTCGCCCTTGTGGTTTACATGGTTTTAAAGCCTGTCCTAAGGGACACTTTAAGTGTGCATCAACTATTGATACCGATAAACTCTTATTTTAAATTATGAAGAAAATATCAGCTACAATAATTACTTATAATGAAGAACGCAACATTGAAAGATGTCTAAAATCTTTACAAGGAGTTGTGGATGAAATTATTGTAGTAGACTCATATTCTACGGATAAAACCAAAGAAATCTGCTTAAATTACCATGTTTCTTTTTTTGAAAGGGGATTTAAAGACTATTCAGACCAAAAAAACTGGGCAGTAGAACAATGCCAATATCCCATTATTCTTTCTATTGATGCTGATGAAGAATTAAGTGAACCCCTTAAAAAAAGTATTCTCGAAGTAAAAGAAAATTGGAAAGCCGATGCTTATTCATTTAATAGAATAACCAATTTTTGTGGAAAGTGGATAAAGCACACAGGCTGGTATCCCGATAAGCAAATTCGCTTGTGGGACAAATCCAAAGCAAAATGGGAAGGCATTATTCATGAAAAAATCAATATCCCAAAAAACTCTGTTAGTCATTTAAAAGGAGATTTAGAACATTATTCTTTTTATACTATTCATCAGCATGTTGCCCAAATCAACAAATTTTCTGAATTAAAAGCAGAGACTCTTTATCAGAAGGGAAAAAAATCAAACCTCTTAAAAATTATTTTTAGTCCTTTTTTTAAATTCATAAAGCATTATGTATTCTATTTAGGATTTCTAGATGGATTCTATGGTTTTGTGATTAGTGCAAATTCAGCCCACTCTACTTTTCTTAAATATGTTAAGCTAAGACAAAAAAGAAATGAAAAATAAGGTTGTTTGTTTTTTTAATAGTGCTAAAACCTGGGGAGGTGGAGAAAAGTGGCATTTCGATATTGCAACCAGATTACATTCAAAAGGATATAAAGTTGTTGTTGTTACAAATAAAAACAGTGAGCTTTTTAAGCGTCTTAATGAAACTGATATAAAAATTTATTCTGTAGAAATCTCAAATTACAGTTTCTTAAATCCATTAAAAAGAAAACAAGTTGCTTCAATACTTAAACAAGAACAAGTATCAACAATAATAATTAACCTTCCAGCAGATTTAAAAGTAGCTGGTAAGGCAGCTAAAAAAGCAGGTATTACAAAAGTTATCTACAGAAGAGGAAGTGCTATTCCTATTAAAAATAAAATCACTAATCGAATTATTTTTAAGAAATATATTGATGAAATAATAGCCAATTCGGAAGCCACAAAAAAAACAATCCTAGCTAATAATCCTAATCTCTTCGATATTAATAAGATTAAAGTCATTTACAATGGAATAATTTTAGAAGATATTTTTAAAACAGAAGCTACTTCACCAATATATACTAAAACAGGTAACGAAATTGTTATCGGAAATGCTGGAAGATTTGTAAAGCAAAAAAACCATAAATTCTTGATTGATTTAGCTGTTGAGTTAAAGAAAAGAGATGTCAATTTTAAACTTCTACTTGGAGGTTCTGGAAAACTTCAACCCGAAATTGAGAATTTGGCTAAACAGTTTTATGTTGACGATAAAGTTATTTTTCCCGGATTTATTGAAGACATAACAAGCTTTATGCAATGTATCGACATCTATGTATTGCCGTCTTTATGGGAAGGATTTGGCTATGTACTTGTTGAAGCTATGATAAACAAAAAACCCGTTATTGCGTTTAATCTTAGCAGTAATCCAGAAATTATTGCTGACAAAGAAACCGGATTTCTCATTGAAGAAAATAACATAAGCGAGATGATCGATAAAATAAATCTTCTTTCTCAGAATAAAGAACTTCTTAATTCAATGGGAGAATCGGGCGAAAAAAGAGTGAAAGATTTATTTGTAATTGATAGAACGGTTGAAGAAGTTGAAAGAACAATTATTTAAAGATGGACCAAGACATTAAAAATGCTTTAGAAGTTTTAAAAAACGGAGGAGTAATTCTTTATCCTACTGATACTATTTGGGGAATTGGTTGTGATGCATGCAATGAGAAAGCTATTGAGAGAATTTATAAAATTAAACAGCGAAGCGACCAAAAAAGTATGCTAGTTCTTCTTGATAATGAAATTAAAATACCTTCGTATATTACCGAAATGCCTGAAGTTGCATGGGATTTAATAGAATTATCCGAAAAGCCTCTGACAATTATTTATTCAGGAGCTAAAAACTTAGCAAAAAATCTAATTGCTGAAGATGGAAGCATAGGCATGCGCATATCAAGAGATCCTTTTAATCAAAAACTAATTCAAAGATTCAGAAAGCCAATTGTTTCAACATCAGCTAATATTAGTGGAGAAACTTCTCCACAGAATTTTTCGGAAATTAGTCAGGAAATAATTAATTTGGTTGATTATGTGGTTGAATGGAATCAAGATAACTATGAAAAAGCACAGCCTTCTAGCATCATAAAACTGGGAACAAATGGCGAAGTTCAAATTATTAGAGAATAAAAAAGGCAACTTTTAGTTGCCTTTTATAAAATTTTACCCTTTTAATTATTACTTCTTATTTTTCCACTACCAGTAATATTAGCATCAATTAATGGATTTCCTTTATAATATATTTTTCCACTACCGGTAATACTAGCTTCTAACTCATCACTTACATCTGCCTCAATAGATCCCGAGCCTGTTATGGATAAGTCTGCTTCTTTAAACTTAATATTTATAGATTCAAAATCTCCTGATCCCGTTACTGTAGCATCTAGTTCATTAGCGGTTTCTTTTCCTTCAATACGAACATCTCCAGAACCTGTAATCATTGCGTAAACATCTTTAACACTTAAATCATCAATCAGTATCGAACCACTGCCTGAAACTACAAAAGCTAATCTATCTGCCTTAATTGCTGATTTAGCAATCACATCACCCGATCCTGAAACTACTAATTCTTTAATTGCTTTTACCGTAATATAAACGTTAATTTTACCAACTCCTCTGTAGTTATACCATTTTTCAAATTTAATATTTAAGCTAGTACCATGAACCTCCGTTTCGATTTTTTCTAGTACATCTTCATCTGCTTCAATAATAACTTCGTTTTTAGATCCTTGAGTTAAGTACAAATTAGCAGGAATAGCTAAGCTTATTTCATCAAAATCACCTACATTTCTGGTTTCTTTTTTGTCTTCAAACAGTGGACTTCCCTGAACAGTACCTAGTAATATGCTTAATAGCACAAATCCTGTAACTGCAATTGTTTTAAATAGTTTTGTTTTCATAATATCAGATTTTTGTTTTCTTTGGATAAAAGACGATTAAAAATTATACATGCTGCAATATTTTTAATATTTTTGAAATATAATGTAAGACCTCTAAATTACTAAAAAGAAATGATTCGTTTCCCTAAATCATACACTCCGAGGTGGATCGTGTTTCTTATCGATCTTTTTATCTGCGCCATTTCTATTTCTTCTGCTTTTTTGCTAAGATTTAATTTTGCTATTCCAGAAGAATACTACAATAGCCTTAATTTTATTATTCCATATGTTTTATTCTTCAGGTCAGTAACATTTTTAATATTTAAAACATATGCAGGTATAATAAGGTATTCTGGGGCAAAAGATACAGAACGAATTTTTATAGTTGCAATTACTGGTAGTATTGTATTTATCATAATTAATGCTATAAACTACTTCTTTATTAATGGCACTTTTATAATCCCTTTTTCAATAGTAGTCATAGACTTTCTACTTACAGTATTTTTAATGGCTTCTTTTAGGTTGGCTACAAAAATCATCTATCAGGAGATATATAATCCAAGTAAAGAGAAAACAGAGATCATAATTTATGGAGCCGAACAGTTTGGTGTAATAACAAAAAGAACCTTAGATAGAGATGCCGAAAGTAAACATAAAGTTTTAGCTTTTATTGATATTGAAAACTCAAACATTGGTAAAACATTAGAAGGTGTTACAATTTATCATCCTGAATATCTGGAAACTCTTGTAGAGAAAAATACTGTTGAGAAACTAATTATTGCAAAAGAAAATATAGGTCCAGAAGAAAAACAAGATATTATTGAAAGATGCTTGCAATATAATATTCAGGTACTTTCAGTTCCCGATGTTAATACTTGGATTAATGGAGAACTGAGTTTTAACCAAATTAAAGAAGTTAAAATTGAAGATTTGCTAGAACGTCCTCCTATAGTTCTTGATATCCAGAAAATTAAAAAGAAGCTTTTAAATAAAAGTATATTAGTAACCGGAGCTGCCGGATCTATAGGTAGTGAAATAGTAAGACAATTAATAAGCTTCAATCCAAAAAAAATTATCCTTTTTGATCAGGCTGAGTCACCTCTATATGATATGGAGCTTGATCTTCAGGAAAAATTTAACTTTTATAATTTCGAAATTGTTATAGGTAATATTGCCGATGAATATCGTATTAAAAAGTTATTCAAAGAATTTAATCCATCTTTTGTATATCATGCAGCAGCATATAAGCATGTTCCTATGATGGAAAATAACCCAACAGAAGCCCTTAGAACAAACATATTAGGAACGAAGATTATAGCTGATATTTCCAATGAATATAATGTTGAACAATTTGTAATGGTTTCAACGGATAAAGCTGTTAACCCCACAAACGTAATGGGGGCCTCAAAACGAATTGCTGAAATTTATATTCAATCACTCAATCAAATTAGCAAAACCAACTTTGTTACAACTCGTTTTGGAAATGTATTAGGTTCCAATGGATCGGTAATTTTAAGATTTAAAAAACAAATCGATAAAGGAGGGCCTGTAACAGTTACACATCCTGATGTTACTCGTTATTTTATGACTATCCCAGAAGCTTGCCAGTTAGTTATTGAAGCAGGAGCTATTAGTCAAGGAGGTGAAATCTTTATTTTTGATATGGGCAAATCTGTCAAAATAATTGATCTTGCTAAAAAAATGATAAAACTATCAGGTCTTACAATAGGTAAAGATATTCAGATTAAATTTACCGGATTACGTCCTGGAGAAAAACTATACGAAGAGTTATTAAATGATCTTGAAAATACCATTCCTACGCATCATTCAAAAATTATGATTGCCCAAGTACGTAATTATGATTTTGAAGAAGTACAAATAAAGTTCAAAGAACTTATTGATCTGCAAAAAGAACATAATAACTTTGACGTTGTTCGAAAAATGAAAGAAATTGTTCCTGAATTTAAAAGTCAAAATTCAACTTACGAAGAACTTGATATTGAATTCCAAGATCAAGAATAACACTATAGAATGAAATTCCTACATAAGACTCCTATTCAAATTCGCTTCAATGATATTGATAGAATGAACCATGTCAATAATTCTATCTACCAGAATTATTTCGATTTAGCCAGAACAGAATATTTTAATGCAGTTTTTGAAGAAAAAATTAATTGGCAAGAAAAAGCAATGGTTTTAGCCAAAATCACCATAGAATATATTAATCCCATTCTTATTGATGAAGAAGTGATCGTTCGATCAAAAATTTATAAACTAGGCAACAAAAGTCTGCAAATGCAGCAAGAAATAGTAAATAAAACCACGCTTGAAATAAAAGCTAAAAATGATGCTGTTTTAGTAGCTTTTGGCTTAAAAGAAAATGCAGCTATTGACTTGCCAGAAAATTGGAAAAATGATATTATAAAGTTTGAGAAAGATATTAAGTTTTAATCCAGATCGTGTAATCCTTCAGGAACAGTTAAAACAATTCTTTTCGAATCATCATCTATTTCAATAATTAATTCATCTTTGGCAGGAATCAGGATTTCACCATCTTGAGTTTTTACATTTAATAAAGGATTTTCAGGAATATCAATAAATTCAATGACCTCTCCCAATTCATTGTGGTTTTCATCAAAAACAAGATATCCATCAATATCAAGATATTCTTCTGCCTCAAGTAGTAATTCTTCTTTTTGCTCTAAAGAAATGTAAAAATCTAAACCTATAAACTCGACGGTTTTAGGTTCTGAATCTATTCCTTCTAACTTAACTATTGCAGTAGTATTCGATTTTGGTTTAATTTCTTCAATAAAAAAAGGAACCAATTTATTATCTATATCGATAAAAATTGATTCCAATTTTTGAATTTCTTCCGGACAATCATTATTAAATTTTAGAATAATCTCACCTTTAATTCCCGAAGATTTTAAAAGTGATCCTACTAAATAATGATCATCTTTTTTCATGCATGAAAATATCTTAAGCTTCTGGAGCTTCTTCTTTATTTTCTGCTTCAGGAGCTGTTTCTTCTGTCGCTTCAGCTGTTTCTTCTACAGCTTCTGGAGCTTCTTCAGTTTTTGCTTCCTCTTCTTCATTAGCCTTTGCTTCTTCAGCAGCAGCTTCAGCATTTTTCTTAGCTAATTCTTCAGCTCTTGCTTCGCGAACTTTTGTCTCAGCATCTAAGCGTTTCTTAGCATCAGCATCTTCACCTTTTTTAAGTGTGTCAACTTTTGCTTGAATCTTGCTTTCTTTCTCTTTCATCCAAGCTTGGAATTTTTCTTCAGCTTGTTCTTCAGTTAAAGCACCTTTTTTTACTCCTTCAAGTAAGTGCTTTTTCATCATCACACCTTTGTATGACAAAATAGCTCTACATGTATCTGTAGGTTGAGCGCCCTTTTGTAACCAATCTAATGCTTTATCAAAATCTAATTCAATAGTAGCAGGATTAGTAGTAGGATTGTATTTCCCAATACTTTCAATAAATCTACCATCTCGTGGCGCTCTGCTATCTGCGATAACAATGTGATAAAAAGGAGCTCTTTTTCTCCCTCTTCTTGTTAATCGAACTTTTACAGGCATACTCTTGTTTTTTTAATTAATAATTAAACCTACATTTTTAAAATGTGCGGCAAAGATACAATTTTATTTGATTAATAAAATATTTTTTATGTTTATTTCCTTTTCTAAATCAAAGAGTTATTTCTGTCTAAAAATATCTTTTTATTATTTTTTAGTTAATTATCTTAAGTTATCAACATGAACAAAAAATTTACTTTTAATCAACTCATATATAGAACGTTTATAACTCTTTTCTTCTGTAAAAAAAATCAAATAAATTTCCACTAAAAGAAAATGGATAAATTAACTTTGTTACGTCTTTTTCTACAAAATTTATTTTCATGTTTTTAATATTTGATACTGAAACAACAGGCTTACCAAAAAAATGGAAAGCACCTTTAACCGACTTCGATAATTGGCCAAGAATGGTTCAATTGGCATGGCAATGCCACGATTTAAAAGGTAATTTTCTATTTGCTAAAAATCATGTAATCATACCTGAAAGTTATACAATTCCTAAAGAAGCAGAAGAAGTCCATGGAATATCAACAGATGTTGCTAAAGAAAAAGGCGTTCCATTAAAAGATGCTTTATTAGATTTTGTAGAAGATGTAAAAAAAGCCAAATACATTATTGGCCACAATGTTGAGTTTGATGTTAATATTGTTGGCAGTGAATTGTTAAGAAGTGGCATGGAGGAAATAATGACATCAACTCCACAGTTCTGTACAAAAGTTGAAAGTACAGAATTTTGCGCCATCAGAAATAAAAGTGGAGGATTAAAATCTCCAACACTTACCGAATTACACCTGAAACTGTTTAATGCTCCTTTCCCAGAGGCGCATAATGCTGCAGCAGATGTTGAAGCAACTTCAAGGTGTTTTCTCGAACTTGTTAGAATTGGAGGAACAAGTCCTGAAGCTCTTCGAATGACAATTGAAGAAATTGAAACTTTTAAGAAAAAAAATCCATCTCAAATCCAAGCTGTCGGGATTAAGTACGAATCTTTTAAGGTTAACGAGTTTAGTGATATATCTGTTGAGGAAGAAGAACGCAAATTAAAAGAAGCCTCAACCGGATCAGAATTACAGCCATTTGTTCATTTACATGTACATACACAATATTCTATCTTAGATGGTGCCGCAACAACAGCAGAAATAGCAAAAAAAGCTAAAGAAGATGGAATGCCTGCTGTAGCTATAACCGATCATGGTGGAATGTTTGGTGTTAAAGAGTTTCATGTCTCATGTAAGAAAAATGGAATAAAGCCAATTATTGGGATAGAAGCTTATGTAGCTCGTCGCGGTCACCGTCGAAAAGATGATAAACTTGATGCTTCTGGTCATCACCTGATAATTCTTGCAAAAAATTACAAAGGATATCAGAATCTTCTAAAGCTAACTTCAATAGCCAACACGGATGGAATGTACTATAAGCCTAGAATTGATAAAGAGTTACTTGAAAAATATCATGAAGGCATAATCGTGAGTAGTGCATGTCTTGGTGGTGAAGTTTCTCAGCATATCATGGCTGGTAATTTTGATAAAGCCAAGGAAACTATTTTGTGGTATAAATCTGTTTTTGGTGATGATTATTATCTAGAACTTTTACGACATAAAAATGATGACCCTCGATTAAAAATCGATGTTTGGGAAAATCAGGTTAAAGTAAATAAAGTTTTACGAGAACTTTCAAAGGAACTTGGAGTAAAACTTATTGCAACCAACGATTCTCACTTTATTGATCCGGAAGATGCTGAAGCGCATGATGTATTGGTTTGCTTAAATACTGGCCGCGACTATGACGATCCCACACGAATGCGGTACACCAGACAAGAGTGGTTTAAAACAACAAAAGAAATGAATGAAGTATTTGCAGATGTTCCTGAAGCTCTTGCAAATACAATGGAAATTGCCAATAAGGTAGAAGAGTTTGAGTTAGACTCCAAACCCATCATGCCAGACTTTCCATTGCCCGAAGGATTTGATTCTGAAGCTGATTATTTGCGCCATCTTACCATGGAAGGAGCAAAGAAAAGATATGGAGACCCTATCCCCGAAGGACATCTCGAAAGGATAAATTTCGAGTTAGACACTATCATTAAAATGGGTTTCCCTGGATATTTCTTAATTGTACAGGATTTTATTAACTGGGCTAAAGACAATGGAGTATTAGTTGGCCCGGGTCGTGGTTCGGCCGCAGGTGCAGCCGTAGCATATTGTACCGGGATTACAAATGTCGACCCTATCAATTATGATCTGCTGTTTGAGCGTTTCCTTAATCCCGATCGTATTTCAATGCCCGATGTCGACATCGACTTTGACGATGATGGTCGCCAAATGGTATTGGATTATGTGACAGAAAAATACGGACGTGATAAAGTAGCACATATATGTACTTTTGGTACAATGGCAACAAAAAGTTCCATAAAAGATGTTGCTCGTGTATTGAAATTAGATCTTTCAGAATCTAACCGTATTGCCAAATTAGTTCCTGAAGCTCCTAAAATGAGCTTCGAGAAAGCTTATAAGGAAGAGCCAGCCTTATTAGAAGAGAAAAAATCATCCAATCCATTAATAGCGCAAACAATACAATTAGCTGAAAAATTGGAAGGATCGGTTCGTCAAACTGGAGTACATGCTTGTGGTGTACTTATTGGTAAAAACCCACTTGATGAGCATTTACCTATTATGCCAACCAAGGGTGAAGATCTTCTTACAACCCAATATGACGGACGTTTTGTGGAAGACATTGGCTTATTAAAAATGGACTTCTTAGGTCTTAAAACCTTATCAATTATTAAAGAAGTTCTTGGTAACATAAAACTTTCCAAAGGAATTGATGTTGACATTAACAATATTGAGCTTACCGACGAAGAAACATTCAAACTATTTAGCCGTGGTGAAACAACTGCTATCTTCCAGTTTGAATCTCCTGGAATGAAAAAACACTTAAGAGCACTCCAACCAAACCGGTTTGAGGACCTTGTTGCTATGAATGCTCTTTATCGTCCGGGACCTATGGAATATATCCCTTCTTTTATTGCCAGAAAACACGGTAAAGAACAAATTGCATATGACCATCCTATGATGGAACCATTCTTGAAAGATACCTATGGAATTACTGTTTATCAGGAGCAGGTGATGCTCCAGTCCAGGGCTCTTGGAGGCTTTACTCGTGGCGACTCCGACTCTTTGCGTAAAGCAATGGGTAAGAAGAAAAAAGACATGATGGATAAACTTAAGGTTAAGTTTACCGAAGGATGTTTAGCTAGTGAAGAATTTGTTGAAGGATGTAAGACTGTTGACAAAAAACCAGAGAAATTAATTGAAAAAATCTGGACCGATTGGGAAGCATTTGCAAGTTACGCATTCAATAAATCTCACTCCGTTTGTTATGCTTACATTGCTTATCAAACCGGGTACCTGAAAGCTCATTTTCCAGCTGAATTCATGGCAGGAGTACTTAGCCGTAATCTTAGTGATATCACCAAGATCACCAACTTTATGGAAGAGTGCCGAAATATGGGAATGGAAGTTTTAGGACCGGATGTCAATGAAAGTTACCGTAAGTTTACAGTAAATAAGAATGGTGCTATTCGTTTTGGTATGGCCGGGATAAAAGGTGTAGGTGAAAGTGCTGTTGAAGCCATTATACAGGAACGAGAAAAAAATGGTCCTTTTAAAGATGTCTACGATTTTGTCGAACGAAATAATCTAAGCCAGGTCAATAAAAAAAATATTGAAGCCTTAGCTACAGCAGGTGCATTTGATAATTTAGATAATATTAAACGAGGCCAATATTTTGCGACAGAAAACACAGATAGTACTTTTATCGAGAATCTAGTGCGATACGGAAATAAATATCAGAATGATCAAAATAGCAACCAACAGTCGCTGTTTGGTGAAACTGCAATGATCGAAATTTCCAAACCACCGGTACCAACTACTAACGACTGGCAAAAACTTGAAAAACTTAAAAAAGAAAAGGAAATAATCGGTATTTATCTATCTGCGCATCCATTGGATGATTTTAAGCTTGAAATTGATAATTTCTGTAATGCCTCTCTATCCGAATTTAATGATATTACAAATTTACGCGGACGTGATTTAACTGTTGCCGGAATTGTAACTGAAGTTAAACATTCAACAACTAAAACAGGAAAACCTTTTGGATTTTTAACCATTCAGGATTATACCGATTCATATCGCCTTGCCTTGTTTGGTAAAGATTACGAGAACTTTAGAAAATACTGTTACCTTGATTATCCATTATTATTAAAAGGGAAAGTACAACCAAGACCATACAACGATCAGGAGCTTGAGTTTAAAATTAAAACCATGATGATGTTAAGCCAGGTTAGAGATGAAATGGTAGATAACTTAATCCTAACAATCCCATTAAGCAGTATTAATCAAAATATGATTGATGAAATCAAAGAAAATATATTAGTGAAAAAAGGCAAGGTTAATTTAAAGTTTAAGATTGTTGATCTTGAAGAAAATATAGGCGTAGAGTTATTTTCACGAACAGAGCGAATAGAAGTAACTAACGAACTAATCAGTTTTCTAAATCAAAAAACAGATATACAATATTCTATAAATTAAACTTTTTATATATAAATTTGTATCCATATTTTATATTAAGAACATAAATTAAAAACATAAAATCTTATCATTATGACATTAGAAGTTAACGATTCAAATTTTGAAGAAGTAGTATTAAAATCAGACAAGCCTGTAATAGTTGATTTTTGGGCAGAATGGTGTGGTCCTTGTAGAATGATTGGACCAATCGTTGAGGAATTATCAGAAGATTACAAAGACAAAGCTGTTTGTGTTAAAGTTGATGTTGATAGCAGCCCTGGTGTAGCTTCAAAATATGGAATCAGAAATATCCCAACAATCCTTTTCTTTAAGAATGGAGAAATTGTTGATAAGCAAGTTGGCGCTGTTCCTAAAAGTAATTTAGAAGCAAAACTTACTCCTCTTTTCTAAGAGAAAACGGTGAAAAAATAAATCAAGGCATGAAGAATTCTTCATGCCTTTTTTGTTGCTTTCTTTTAATTTTTAGTAACTTAAGGTAAAATTAAAGAAAGTGATTCAATGGAAAAATACTCGAACTTAACCATTAAAGACTGGGCTGTTGAAGATCGTCCCCGGGAAAAACTCCTTGAAAAAGGAGTTCAAAGTTTAAGTGATGCAGAAATTATCGCCATTTTAATTGGCTCGGGAACAAAAAATGAATCAGCTGTTGAACTATCCAAGAAAATACTTAAATCGGCTCAGAACAATTTAAACGAACTTGGTAAACTCAATATTTCTGATTTAACAAAGATGAAAGGGATTGGGGAAGCAAAAGCCATTAATATTCTTGCAGCCCTTGAATTAGGTCGACGAAGAAAAGTATCAGAAATAATCGCTAAGAAAAAGATTACTCAAAGTAAGGATGTTTTTGAATTTTTCCAACCGATACTGGGAGACTTACCACACGAAGAATTTTGGATTTTATTACTCAACAGATCTAATCGAATTATTGAAAAAATAAAAATCAGTCAAGGTGGTATTTCAGGTACTGTTATCGATGTTAAAATAATACTTAAACAGGCATTGGAAAAATTAGCATCATCTATTGTTTTATGCCATAATCATCCTTCGGGAAATAAAAATCCCAGTAGCGCAGACGACAACATTACCAATAAATTAAAGAATGCAGCCGACTTTTTTGATATTCAAGTTCTTGATCATATTATTATTGCCGATCTTGAATATTATAGTTATGCCGACGAGGGTAAACTTTAACTCGAAATTTATTCAAATCATCCTGAAAATACGTTAACTTTGAACCTTGGAAACATAATTATAAACACTAATATTAAACAGATATGGTGCGTATTCTTGCCAAGGAAAATTCGTTAATGAATCAGTTTATAGCTGAACTCCGAGATAAAGAAATCCAAAAAGACAGTCTACGATTTAGAAGAAACATGGAACGTATAGGTGAGATTTTTGCCTATGAAATTAGTAAAAGCCTAGAATACAAAGAAACAAAAATAGAAACTCCATTAGGAACATCTAAAATGAGTTTACCACAATCAAAGATTGTTAATGCAACCATTCTTCGAGCCGGGTTACCATTCCATAATGGTTTTTTAAATTATTTCGATAAAGCCGAAAATGCTTTTATTTCGGCACATCGAAAATATCATAAGGATGGCTCATTTACCATTCAGTTTGAGCATTTATCAAGCCCCGAAATTGATGGTAAAGTGTTAGTCCTTTCAGACCCAATGCTTGCATCAGGAGCATCAATGGAAATTGCTTATAAAGCGTTAATTGAACGAGGAGCACCAACACATACTCATATTGTTACCATTATTGCCAGTACCCAGGGAATCAATTTTGTAAAAAAACACATTAACATGAAAAATGTGACGATATGGGCAGGCGATGTTGACGATGAATTGACTTCGAAATCATATATTGTTCCAGGACTAGGCGATGCAGGTGATCTGGCATTTGGAAGTAAAATATAATTTCATTTATTTTTCTTTCTTTCTTGCTTTAAACTATTCTAAGTTAGAAATATCTTATATATAATTAATCCCTAAAATTATACACCATGAGATCATTATTTTATATTCTTTTAGCTGTAATCATGTTTGGCTGTCAGCAGCAAGCTGAAGTGTCTGAGAATCCTTTTTTCGCAGACCTGAATGTTGCTATCGATTATGCAAATGTTACTGCTGATGATATTGAAGATTATGCTGGAATTACTGTTGCAAATGCTGAACAAGCTATTGAAAAAATTAAAAAAAGTGAAACAAGCTTTAATAATGTTTTTATTGCTCTAGACGAAACTATAAGTAATTTAACGGTTGCATCAAACCGATGTTTTATGCTTTACTGGGTATCTCCCGATTCATTATCAAGAGTAAATGGCTTAGCCGGTTATCAGTTATTAGATTCTTTATCTACAACCATATTTTCTGATAAAGTTATTTTTGATAAAATGACAGCGGTGAAAAATTCACAGGAATACACCAGTTTAGAAAATCATAGAAAATTGCTTATTGATGACCTCATCTTGAACTTCGAACAATCAGGTGTTAACCTTGATGATGAGAAAAGAGCTAAATTTTTAGAACTAAGTAAAGAAATTAGTCAACTTTCATCTGATTATTCAAACAATATGAACTCTGCCAGCGAAGTTCTTGTACTGGATGAAGAAGGAGCTAAAGGTCTCTCAGAAAATTTCAAAAACACTTATAAAGTGGCAGATAATAAGTATGAGATTCCGGTAATTAATGCAACCCGTCGACCTGTATGGAATAATGCAGCAAAAGAAGAAACTCGTAAAGCTTACTACATTAAATATTATAACATTGGGGCAGGTGAAAATTTAAAAATTCTTGATCAATTAGTACAAAAGCGATACGAGTTAGCTGAGCTTATGGGCTACAAATCATATGCTGAGTATAATCTGTACCCCAAAATGGCAAAAAATCCTGAAACCGTTTGGAACTTTTTAAATGATCTTGTTGACAGATCAAAAGCTAAAGCCATAGCTGATCTCAAAATATTACAAGACTTAAAAAACAAAGACACTGAAAATACCATTAGCAGCAAGTTGATGGAATGGGATACTGATTATTATAAGAATCAAATATTAAAAACACAATACAATGTCGATCACGAAAAGATCAGAGAATATCTTCCTATAGAACAATGCCTTGCAGGTATAATAGATATTTATGAAACTTTATTCGGACTCGAATTTAGAAAAATAGAAGATGCATCGGTATGGCACGAAGAAGTTGATATGTATGAAATATACGATGGCGAAACTTTAACCGGAAGGTTCTATTTAGATTTATTCCCAAGACCAAATAAAGAATCGTGGTTTTATGGCGTAGAATTAAAATCAGGTAGAGCAACCAAAGATGGATATGAAGTTCCTGCTTCGATGTTATTAGGTAACTTCACAAGACCAACTGAAGATTTACCATCTTTAATTAGCTTTAACGAGTTAAATACATTATTCCATGAATTTGGACATATCATGGATGGTATGTCATATACCGGTGAATTTGCTTTACAGGCTGACTCAAAAAGAGATTTTGTGGAATCTATGTCGCAGATATTTGAAAACTGGACCATGGATTACGAAATGATTAGTTCATTTGCAAAACACTACGAAACCGGTGAAGTATTACCAAAAGAGCTTTTCGATAATATGGCAAATGCTAAAAATGTATCATCAGGTTATAGTGCCATATCATCATTACGTAAATGTATTTACGATATGAACTTGTATGATAAATACGATCCTAAGAATCCTATCAATACAGATGATTTATGGAAAAAGATTGATAAAGAATTAGGTATTCAATTCTATGTTGATGGTACTCACCCACAAGGAAACTGGATTCATATTAACACGCACCCTGTATATTACTATGGTTACTTATGGGCCGAAGTATATGCACAGGATATGTTTAGCGAATTTGAAAAGAATGGCCTTTTAGATACCGAAACCGGAAAAAGATTCCGCAAACTAATTCTTGCCAACGGACAACAAAGAGATATTGTAGAAGCCGTTGAAGAGTTCCTCGGACGTCCGTCTAATAACGAAGCTTATATTAAAAGCCTTGGATTAAATTAATTTATTTAAAAATTGTCCAAAAAGTCAAAAACTGTCATTCCCTTGAAAAAGGGAATCTTTTAATTAATTGTACTACAGTAAATAAAGAGATCCCCAATCAAGTTGAGGATGACAACAAAGGACTTTTTGGACAATTTTTTTAGTACACTTTAACTTCTCCATTATCTTTACACTCCGAAAGCAATTCTTTTAATGCCTTTTTGAATACCGGATGTACATATTCAGGGGCAATTTCTACTAAAGGTTCCATTGTAAATCTTCGTTCGTGTAATTTTGGGTGCGGAACAATTAAATTGTCTACATCAATCATTTCATCATTATAAAAAAGAATATCAATATCCATAGTCCGCGACTGGTAACCTGATGAACTTCTTACACGACCCAGCTGATCTTCAATTTCTAAACAATGTTTTAAAACTTCTTGTGGATTCAATTTAGTTTTTACAATGATTACCTGGTTCAAAAAATTCTGTTCCGTTTTAAATCCCCAGGAAGCCGACTCATATATAGAAGATACATTCTCAATAGCCCCTATTCTATTTTCAATTTCGTATTTAGCTTCATTAATTAAAGCTAGCCGATCACCTAAATTACCTCCTATTAATAAAAAAGTCTTATTCATTAAAGCTTATTAATTATTTCACCACAAATTTAAACATCAAATCGCAATTTATACCTATTGTAATTTAAATTAGCTTATGTAATAATTTAAATTTTACAATAGTAAATGCCGATATACAATCAATAGAGTATTTAGAACAAAGTGAATAAATACGACATCTTGATTGATAATCGGTATTATTGTTTGTAGATTAGTTTTATTAAATTATTTTTAATGCATATCATATTACAGAATAAATAAAAATACAATACATATGAAAAGTTTCTTTAAATACCTTTTAGCAACAATGCTGGGAATCATACTAAGCAGCATTTTATTATTTATGATTTTGATTGGGGGAATTGGAGCCATGGTTTCATCACAAGATCAACCGATAAAAACAAAACCACATACTGTTTTACACATAAAATTAGATCAAGCTATTGTTGATCGTGGAAATAATAATCCTATGGAAAGTTTTGATTTTGCTACTTTCACTCCAACATCGCAATTAGGATTAAATGATATTTTAAAAAATATCAAAAAAGCTAAAACAGATTCTCATATTGATGGTATTTACCTTGATCTAACATACATCCAGGCAGGAATGGCAACCATCGAAGAAATTCGCAATGCTTTAATTGATTTCAAAGAGTCTGGCAAGTTTATTATCAGTTACAGCGATAATTATACTCAACCAACTTATTATCTTGCAAGTATAGCCGATAAAATTTACCTCAATCCTGAAGGACTTTTGATTTTTGTAGGACTACGTTCAGAGATCATGTTTTATAAAGATGCCCTTAAAAAAATTGGCGTTGAACCTCAGATTATTCGTCATGGCGATTTTAAAAGCTATGTTGAACCATACATGTACAATAAAATGAGCGATAATAACCGCAAACAAATTATGGCTTACATGGGTTCCATATGGAATTATATGCTTGAAGGAATTTCTGAAGAACGTAATATTTCTGTTGAAAAACTAAATGAATTAGCCGATAATCTAACATTAAAAGATGTTGAATTGGCAGAAACATTTGGCTTAATTGATGGCTTAAAGTATAAAGATGAGATATTAGCAGAACTTGCTGAAAGAACAGGAAAACTTGACGACAAAGATATTGAACACATCTCTTTAACTAAATACACCAAGGTTCCTGATAAGAAACGAAAATCGTTAGAAAGAAATAAAATTGCCGTAGTTTATGCCAGTGGAACCATGATGATGGGTGAAGGAAGCGAAGGAATGATTGGCTCAGACAGAATTTCAAGAGCCGTTCGTAAAGCCCGAAAGGATTCATCCATCAAAGCCATTGTTTTAAGAGTAAACTCGGGAGGTGGTGCTGCTCTTTCGGCCGATATTATTTGGCGCGAAGTAAAATTGGCGCAAGAGGTAAAACCTGTGGTTGTTTCTATTGGCGATGTGGCTGCTTCGGGTGGATATTACATCTCGGCTCCTGCACAAAAAATCCTTGCCAGTCCGAACTCAATTACAGGATCGATTGGTGTTTTTGGATTATTCTTTACTGGGAAAGAACTATTAAACGAGAAACTGGGAATTCATGTTGATGTTGCTAAAACCAACAATTTTGCAGATATAGGCTCCATGTATCGCCCATTTTCGGCTCAAGAACGCGAAGTTTTTCAATACCTTATTGAAGATACCTACGATAAATTTATAACTAAAGTAGGCGAAGGAAGATACATGACAAAAGAAGAAGTCGATGAAATTGGACAAGGCCGTGTTTGGAGTGGAGTTAATGCTGTTGAAAATGGTTTAATCGACGACTTTGGAGGATTAAATGATGCCATTGAGCTAGCTGCAAAATTTGCCAAAATTGATTCTTACAGAACCATTGATCTGCCAAAACTAAAAGATCCATTCCAGATATTTATGGAAGAACTGCAAGGTAATGTAAGAGCTTCTATCTTAAAAAAAGAATTGGGTACAGAATATAAATATTACGAAGCCATTAAAGATGTAACAAAACATCAGGGTATTCAGGCCAGAATGCCTTACGAGATTGATTTATATTAATAAGGTATTACAAGTCACGGTGTGAATTTATTAAACAAAGATATTTTGACTATATAATACCACCTGAAATTGCAAGACATTCACGCCGTGACTATTGCTAAAATTAACTCTGACAGCCTGCCTGACGCCAGTCAGGGACCTTAGGACTCTGTCAGGTCAATTTTCTTACAACGACCTTTCAGAGTCGATAGACCTGAAAGAGTCAGTATGAAAAAACTTAAAATTCTCTTAATAAATAATCATTTAATGCAAGCGCCCTTTTTAAGGGCGTTTTTATTGTTATTCGATAAAATAAATTGCCAACTGTTTATTCCAGCAAACCATCTATTTATCCATCTTATCCACCTGTAAAGTCAATAACTTTTTGTTAGTTTAATGATCTCCACAAAAGTAATTTTACTCACCTTTAACATAACTAACAAAAATAAAAAATGAAGAAAATTACAATTTTAATGTTATCCCTTATCACATTTTGGGCATGCGAAAAAGAAGAAATTAACTTAAACGAAAATGTAGAAGAAAATTATGTTGAATCTGCCAACCCTTTGGACTATGTAGTTGTAAGCAATGATCGTTTAGTATTTGAAGATTCTGTTCACTTTAATAACTGCTTGAATGCAATTGCTGAAATGAATGATGAGGAACTTAATGCCTGGGAAGCAAGTTTAGGCTTTAAATCTTACCGTACTTATTCTAACAACATTCTTAAAAAAGAATGGGAAGAATTTATGGCTGTATCCGAATCCGGAGGTAATACTGACGAACTACCTACTACTGAATTTACAGATATGCCTAAGATGATAAGTGCGATATCCAATACTGACTGTGAATACCAGATAGGAAAAAGATTGCTCTGGATAAATAAAGAATACGAATATATTATTGACAACCTTAACGAAGAATTATTAAGTAAAGTTAAACAAGGAGAATCTAATAAATCTTCATGCGAAGGCTTGTATATACATAAAATTACAAAAACTATTTTAGGTGTAAATAAAGAAACTTCTGGTAGCAATACTAAAAATTGGAGTGACTCTAGATATCAGTACCAGTTTAACTACAGTGGACACACCTACAAATTTGTTTTTGAGTGTATTGTTTGGGATTATTACAATTATAAGGTTGAAATCCGCAATAAATTTGAATACTTGAAAAAAAGAACATTAGCACGCGATTACTGGGCACGTGCCGGAGAAACTGTTGACAGGACTATAGATGTTAATGTTACAGTCAATTATAACTCAGTCGTACCATTCCCTTATTTAAATGAAATTGCAACACATGATTTAGTGCATGATGAATCTTATATGGGTGGTATTTATCATATTAAAGTTGCAGGAACAATGAGCGCATCGACTAACAATGATAATGATTGGTCCACAACCTATAATTATTCAGTACAGCCTCCTGAATATACTTTCCTATGGAATCAAAGCATTTAATAATTAACACTAATATTACCCATGAAGATAATATCTTCATGGGCTTTTTAGAATTTATTAATTTGTTTAACATCTTTTAAGATTATCTAATCAAAAATTATTCTAAATTCGCTTACGTTATTAATCAAAAGATTTAAGGAGGTACCTCCTTAGATCTTAACCTTGTTACATATTAACCAATGACCAGAAAATTATTATTTATAGTTTTATTTCTGTGCTATACTTCAATGCTTTTAGCACAAAACAAGTACACCATTAGCGGAATGGTTAGCGATAAAAAAAGTAAAGAAAAACTTATTTTCGCCAGTGTTTTCGACACCTTAAGCCTTGCCGGCTGTGCCAGTAACCAATCCGGTTTCTACAGCATTACTTTACCCAGAGGAAAAGTTGTTCTTCAATATTCTTATATTGGATACCAGCCGAAAAACATAGAAATCAACTTATGTCAAGATACCCTCTTAAATGTTGCTCTGGAACCAGATAACCAACTGCAAGAAGTGGTTATAACTGCCAAAAATCAAAATATCATTGCACAAAAAAATGAGATGATAAAAGTCCCCATGAAAACCCTGGAGAGATTACCTGTAATGGGTGGCGAACCCGATATTCTGAAAAGTATTCAGTTGTTACCCGGAATTTCGCCCGGAAGCGAAGGCAACACCGGATTTTCTGTTCGCGGTGGCAGCATTGACCAAAACGAAATTCTTTTCGATGGAGTACCCGTTTATAATCCCAATCATGTGTTTGGTTTCTTCTCGGTATTTAATAACGATATTATTAACGATATACATTTCTACAAGGATTACCTTCCTCCAAAATACGGGGGGCGATTATCATCGGTTATCGATATTTATTCCAAAGACGGTAATCCCGATGAGTATCATGGAGCATTGAGCATTGGCCTTTTATCGTCGAAACTGGCACTGGAAGGGCCCATCGTTAAGAACAAAACTTCATTCATACTTTCGGCCCGCCGATCGTACATCGATTTATTGGCTAAACCAATTACCGAGAACTTTACTGATTTCGAAGATGCTTCCTATTATTTTTATGACATTAACGCCAAAATACGGCATCAATTTTCGGAAAGGAGCAATGTTCAACTGAGTTTCTATAAGGGAAAAGATAATGGCGAATCCACTGAAAAAATGGACTATTCGTATTACGATTCCGGCATTAACAAAGAAAACTTTACCGATTGGGGAAACCTGCTTTCTACCCTGCAATGGCAATATATGTTATCGAAAAAAATATTTTTGAACTATACCCTGAACTACAGCAAATACGATTTCTCGCAATCTACAAGAGATGTTCAGTACAATAGCCAATATACCAACGATTACTTGTTAGAGAATCAATCAAGAGTTAGAACTTTAAGTAATAAATTGTTAGCCAATTATATTCCCGATACAAGAAATAATATTGAAACAGGCCTGGAGTATAATCACTATAACTTTAAGCCCGGTATCGACATTCATAACATTACTAACGAAGAAGAAGGCATTAATATCGATACCACCTACAATATTTCTGAAATAAAAAATACTGAATATGTTTTTCATATTTCTGATGAGTTCTTGATTACGAAGCAATTAAAATTGAAAGCTGGTGGACGTTTAACGTATTATGCAAGCGAAAATAAAGATTATGTGTATTTCGATCCCAGAATTAGCTTAAGTTACAAGCCTAATAATCGTTTAACATTAAGTGCATCATATAACCGAACCCACCAGTATATGCATTTACTCAGCAAATCGCAAATAAGCCAGGCCAACGATTTATGGTTGCCCTGCAGTAAAGAATTAAAACCCCAGTCGGCCAACCAGTATTCCTTAAGCATAGAGTACAGCCCGAATGCCAAATTTTATTTTTCGGTAAGTCCGTATTATAAAAGCATGGAACATCTGGTTGAATACCAGGACGGGGCATCGTACCTGCAATCCTTTAACGGCTGGGACGAATTAACAGAGCAGGGAAAAGGCACTGCTTATGGTATTGATTTTTTTGCAGAGAAAAAAACTGGCAAAACAACAGGATGGATTGCCTATACCTACTCCCGCTCTGAACGTAAATTTGAAGAAATAAATTACAGTGAAAGTTTCTTATACCGTTACGACCGGCCACATGTTTTAAAAATTGCCCTCAACCAAAAATTAAATTCTACCTGGAGCCTTGGCCTTAGCTGGCACTTGATGTCGGGAAGCATGGCAACCATAGCTACTCAAAAAGATTGGTATGAACTCATATACGAAAGAAATGCTTATCGATTACCCACGTACCACCGTTTAGATATTTCTATACAGAGAAGCAAGCAACGAAAATGGGGAAAAACAAATTTAAGTATAGGAGTGTACAATGCTTACAATCGCAATAATATTTACAATATTAAAATGGAAGAAGTTCCCTATTCAAAAAGAGCGCATGGAACGGCAATTTATTATGTGAACGAAAAATCCCTGTTCCCAATTATGCCATCTATAAACTATAAAATAGAATTTTAAAATGAATAAAGTATTACAATATATAACGGTCAGCCTTATTTTATTGGTTGCTTTTGCATGCGAAGAAGATATTAACATAAATGGAGATCATCAGGCTATTTTGAATGTACATTTTATGAAAGACTCAACACAAGCCTACTGGATGCAGATAGAGCCTGTTGCCAACAATGCTATTATAGCCAGTTTACACCAAAGCCTGGATATTACCGATACAGTATCGGCCCATAGAAAACTCGAAAATGCGAGAATTGAAATATATTCCGATAATGAATTGATTACATCTATTGAACCTGAAAATGAACTCTACACCTCTGAAGCATGGGTGCCAGTAGAAGGAAAAACATACCAGGTTTATGGTTATGCCAATGGCTATCCTGTTTTATCAGGTGAATGTCAGGTCCCATACACTGTTCCTTTTGAAATGAACTACAACTATAGCAACACCTTCTCAAACGAAGGAGGTAGCCGTTATCATGAACTTGAAGTTTTCTTAGATATAAGTGATCCTCCTAACCATAATAACTTCTACTTTATCAATACAAGAAGAGTTGATTCTAATACTTTTACAATTTTTGATATCCTTTCTCTAGATCCTTTTATTGAAGAGGGTAATATACTCTCAGATGAATTCTTTAATGGTGATAACCATACAATTCATTTTAAATTCAAACCATTTGCTCTGGGATTAAATGAAGGCGGAGATATTATGATTGAATTATGGTCTATATCAGAATCATATTATAACATCTTTAAATCTATGTATAAATACCACTTTGCTAACCGTGATGATATGTACGCCGAACCTGTACAAATCTTTTCTAATGTAAATAATGGTCTAGGAGTAATTAGTGCTAGCGCCGTTTCCAGAGATACAATAAGAATTCCAGATCAGCTATAATGAATAGTAAAAAATTACACAAATTAATATGGTGTGTAATCATCTTGATCACTTTTTCTTGTGAGGAACAATTAAATATTGATGGAAAACACCAAGCCATTTTAAATGTCCATTTTATGAAAGATTCAGCACAAGCCTACTGGATGCAATTAGAGCCTGTTGATAAAGATGCCATTATTGCCACTTTACATCAAAGTTTAGACATTACCGATACCGTATCAGCCAACAGAAAGCTTGAAAATGCCAGAATTGAAATTTATTCCGATGGCGAACTAGTTACCTGTATTGAACCTGAAAATGAACTCTACACTTCCACTCCATGGACTCCTGTCGAAGGAAAAACTTACCAGGTTTATGCTTATGCAGATGGTTACCCTGTATTAACCGGAGAATGCCAAACACCATATACTGTTCCAATCAATTATATTGAATATAAATACACTCATATTAACGATGAATATAATAGTTTCATTGAATTTGAAGGATTCATAAATATAACAGATCCAATAGATCAAAATAACTATTATTATCTGAATGTAATACATCAAGATTCTTATGGTGAAAGTTTAATAAAACTTCAATACCTTGATCCATTTATAGAAGAAGGATATATATTATCTGATGAATTTTTTAATGGTGAAAATCATAATATACATTTTAAGCCTCACCCTTATTATTTCATTAGCGAAGGAAATATAATTTTTGAATTATGGTCAATATCTGAATCTTATTATAACATTTATAAATCTATGTATAAATACCATTATATTAATCATGATTATATGTATGCCGAGCCTGTACAAATCTATTCCAATGTAAATAATGGTTTGGGTGTTATTAGTGCCAGCACGGTTTTTAGAGATACTATAAGAATTCCAAATAAATTATAATTAATGCGCAAAGTAGCCAGATTAATATTCTATGTTATAAGCTTGCTTGTTATTTCTTGTGAAGAGGACATCAATTTTAATGGAACCCATAAGCCTGTTCTTAGTGTTGTATTTAACAAAAACAGTTCTTGTCCTGAAAAATTCTATCTTAATGTAAATGAAGATTTTGTAACATGCGGACTTAGGCAAACTTTAAATATAGGCGATACTGTAACATCTCATGCCCAAACTGAAAATTCACGAATTGAAGTATACTCCGATAATGAGCTTATTCTAACATTAGATCCTGAAAATGAGAATCTCGAGTTTGTAAGCTTTGATCCAAACGAAGGAGAAACATACCAGGTTTACGGCTATGCCGATGGCTATCCTGTTTTATCAGGTGAATGTACTATACCTTATACCATTCCTATTAATTATATTACAAGTAAGTTAGATACTATTTCTGACAAACTGGAATGTGTATTAAATTTTACTGATCCAGAAAATTACATCAATTATTATTATCTGGAAACATACTTTAAAACCGAGAACTACTTTCAAGTAGGATATATAAAGTCCAGCGATCCAGTAATTGAAGATCGATTTATATTCTCTGATAAATTCATTAATGGTAGAAATTATAATTTGAGGTTTGACATCTATAATATCAATAATGACATAAACAATATTATAGTAGAACTATGGTCACTTTCAGAATCTCAATATTATAGTTGGAAATCATCCAATTTATATCATGAGGCTAATGAAGATTTTTATGCCGAACCTGTACAAATTTATTCCAATGTAAGTAATGGGCTTGGAGTTATTGGTGCGGCTTGTATCGCGCGAGATACAATATTTTTGAAATAATGCTTAACAATGCTGTACAACACAATTTGAAAAAGGTCACCTTTTGTGTCAACAAGGAATAAATAATAAGAACATTAATACGAAAGGTGATGAAGAAGATTTTTGTGCCCATAAGCCGGAATAAATATACAGAAATTGAACTGGATAAAGTTTTAATATGTATAAGTGAAGGAAGCTATACTAGGATTTGTTTCGAAGATGAAACAACTGTATTAATCTGTAGATTATTAAAAGAGCTTGAAAGTATTTTATGTCCCAAGGACTTTTTTCGCGTTAATCTTAAGTACCTTATTAATTTAAATCATGTAAAATCGTATTCTGTTGGAAAAAAGCATATGTTATTCTTTCCAATGAACTGGTTTTGCCACTGTCCAGAAGAAGAAAAGAAGATTTTAAAAAAAAGCTGGAATCTGTTTTTGTTCATGTGTGAAACGTAAAATAGAAACACTAGTTGCAGTGTGAATTTAATCGACGAAAATATTTTAACGTTATAGTATCTTCTGAGGTTGCAAAAGATTCACGCCGTGACTATTGCTAAAATCAACTCTGTCAGGTCAATTTTCTTACAACAACCTTTCAGAATCGCCAGACCTGAAAGAGTCATTATGAAAAAACTTAATGCAAGCGTCCTTATTTAAGGGCGCTTTTTTTTATTTTAGATAATTGATATGCAAAGTATTATCAAAAAAAATATATTATTTTTATTTAGTCATGTAACCTTTTTCAATTTTTAGGATACCCAATACAGAAACCTACCTGCCGGCAGGCAGGCAAATAAAAAAAGTGTAAGTGGATCAATTCAGCGACGAACAATTAATGCAAAATGTAAAAAAGGGAGACCTGGATTCATTAGCCCCACTTTTCGAGAAATATCATGTGCGATTGTATAATTTCTTTTTGCACTTAACCGGGAATAAAGATATTAGCAGAGACTTAACACAAAATGTTTTTCGAAGAATCATATCGTATCGCGAATCGTACGATCGTCAGTGGAAATTTCGATCGTGGATGTACCAAATTGCACGCAACGTTCATTTAAAGCATTACCAGGAAAATAAATTTATTAAGTCGGATTACACCGATATAGAACATCTAGAAACAGATCGTAAATCGGCATTAGAAGAAATGGAACTGGAATCAAAAAAAAGCACTTTATATGAAGCTTTAAAACAATTGAACCCCGAACAAAGGGAAATTATAGAGCTAAGTCGATTTCAGGGATTAAAATACCAGGAAATTTCTGATATCACCGGCAATTCTGTTACAGCTATAAAGGTTAAGGTACACCGGGCAATGCACAAATTAAAAGAACTTTATTTTGAACTTGTTTAAATTTTTAAGTTATGGAATGTAAAAATGTACAAAACATATTAATAGATTTTATCGAGGGAAATATCTCTGCAGATATAAAAGTTCAGATAGAAGAGCATCTTTTAACATGTGCAAAATGTAGAGCTGAACATAAGCAATTAAGACAACTGCTTGATGATATGAGTACACTTGAAGATCAAGCGCCAGATAACCAGTTAAAAGAAGATTTTTATTCCATACTTGAAGAAGCAAAAGAACATAGCACAGAATTAGATCATTCTATATCGCCAGCAAGACATTTTAATATGATAAAATATGCAGCCATAGCAGTTATTCTTCTTGGATTTGGATTCTTATTGGGTCGTAATACTCAAATTCAATCAAAACAGAATGCCGAAATTGCATCATTACGATACGAATTACAAACTATTCAACAAACAGCGACTCTGGCCTCCTTACGACAGCCAACAGCCAGTCAACGATTAAAGGCAGTGAATGCTATTAGCGAACTAGTTGAACTGGATATTAAAACTATTGCTCTTTTAATTAATACATTTAAAAGTGATGATAATATTAATGTAAGAATGGCTGCCGCAAATTCATTATCAAAATATTCTCAAAGCCCTGAAGTTCGAGATGCATTTATTGAAGTATTGGAAAAAGAAGAAGATGCTGCCATGCAAATTACTCTAATTAATTTATTAACACAGATGCAGGAAGCAAGAGCTAAAAAAGCATTCGAAAAAATTCTTAACAACGAAAATTCTATTCCCGTTGTTAAAGAGCAAGCAAAAGAAGGATTAAAAGTTTTTATTTAAAATTTATATATAAAATATAGCCGGCAAACTATAATAATTAATATCAAAAAAGTAAAAATTAAAATTATGAAAACAATAAGTTCATTTATACTAACACTAACATTAGTACTTGGAATAAGTGCATGTTATGCCCAGGAATTTAAATATGATGTTAAACAAGCTAACCAGGTTTTTATTGATAATCTTTCTGGTGGAATTAATATTGAGGAAATATCAGGTTCCCAATTAATTATTGAATCAAGTAGATTTGAAAAACCAGAAAGAGCTGATGGCCTGAAATCTTTATATAACTCTGGTGCAGAAGACAATACAAATATTGGACTTCAGGTTAAAATGAATGGCAGCGTTATTGAGATTGTTGGAGCGAGTAAACAAGCAGAAGATGCTCATTATACTTTTAAAATTCCAAAAGGAGTAAACTTAAAAATCAATTACCGTAGCCATTATGCTGGTGATGATATCAAAGTGAAGAATTTTAGCAGCGAGCTGGAAGTATCTATTTTAAATCCTGGCATTCAACTTGAAAATGTAACAGGACCTGTTATTTTAAATCTAACTAATGGTGATATCGATATTGATTTTGGAACAGTGAATCAAAATTCTCCAATTTCTTTACATGCAACAAACGGTATTATTGATATTACACTCCCTGCAAATACTCCTGCAAATATTGCAATGAGTACTATTAATGGCGAGATATTTACAAACTTTGATATCGATTTTGATAAAAAAGAAAAAGATGGATTAAGCTATATTGGTGGAGGTCAGAAAATTAATGGAAAAATTAATGGCGGTGGAGTAGATATTAAACTTAAAACAATCAACGACAATATCTATTTACGCAAAAAATAACTCTCTAGGGCTGTTTTTGGAATATCAGATTTTTGTTTAGACTTCTTTAACCACTGTGCTTTTGTAGTTAAAATCCTGAAACAGCCTTTTTTCTTAAAATTATTTTCAAATAAAATTATACCATCATGAAAAACAATGTATTTACATTCGTTCTGGCTATTCTTATGTCTTTTTCTCATGTTGTTCTTAGTCAGAAAGTGATCGAAAAAACATACCCTGTTTCAAACAGTGATGAAATTAGCCTCGATTTTAAATTTGCTGATGATATCAATATTTCAACCTGGGATAAGAATGAAGTTTATGTTAAAGCAACAATAAGCATTAACGATAACCAGGATAACGACAGGTTCAGTTTAAACCAGAAACAAAGATCAACCGGAATTAAGATTGAATCGGAAATTGAAAATATGAGCGACTTACACCGTCATAAGAGAATAATAAAAGAAGAAGACAAAGGACGTACAATAATTTATGACTGCTCTATTGAAATGGACCTGTTTTTTGAAGTGAAAATACCAAAGAACCATAAACTGGAAGTTGAAACAATTAGCGGCAATATCATTATTAAAGGTGTTCAAGCACGCATGAATATCAATACCATTAGCGGATTCATTGACCTTTCATTACCACCTAATTACAATGCAGATCTGGAATTAAGCACCATAACAGGAGGAATGTACAGTGACTTTGATTTCAATACAGAAAAAACAGATGGATATTATCATTATGGGAAAAATGAAATATCGAAACAACTGAATAAAGGAGGAACAAGAATATTCCTTGAAACCATAAGTGGCGATATTTATATCCGAAAAGAAAAATAATTTAACGATCAATGAAAATAAATAAAATTCATGCAATTATTGGATCTCTTTTAGTATTTGTTACTTTTTCCTGCAAAACTGATACTTCAAAAATATTTTTTGAAGTATCAGTTCATGATTCAATATATACTAAACCTGTTAGCGGTAAATTACTATTCCTTTTTAGTAAAGATACTAACGCGACCCTTATTTGGGGTCCAAATCCATTTAACCCCAAACCTTTTTATAGAATTGATGTTGATAATTGGGATACTAAAAAGCCGTTATTAGTAGAAGATTTTCCAAATTTCTGGCTGCTACCTATTGATTCTCTCAAAGGGAAATATGCTATACAAGTAATCCTTGATGTAGATACACTCCAAAGGAATTATCTGGCTAAAGGCAATTACTATTCAGCCAAAGAAATCATTAATATAGATCCAAATAAATTAAATTCTTATCATATAAACATTAATAAGCCCTCTCCATATTGGGAATTTAATGAATCTGAACTTATCACTGAAGAACAGTATCAAAGTAGTTATTTGTCAGATTTTTGGAATACACCAATGTATATAAAGGCCGGTATTGTATTACCAACATCATATTTCAAGCATCCTGAGAAAAAGTACCCTGTGGTATTTGTATTTCCGGGATTTGCATCCGATCATGCAACAGTTTCCAATGGTAAAGGACAAATTAATCGATATGGGATGAATACTTTTGGCAATGAGAAAATATTTGTGTTTTGTAATGGTGAATTCTGGAATGGATATCATCATTATGCAGATTCTGAGAATAATGGTCCATGGGGCAAAGCATTTACCGAAGAGTTTATTCCATACATTGAAAGTAAATACAGGACAATAAGCAATAAAAGATATTTAATGGGGCAATCATCCGGAGCCTGGACATCCATATGGTTACAGGTAAATTACCCAGATTTATTTGATGGGGCATTCGCAGCATCACCTGATCCAATCGATTTTCGTGCTACTGGAAATAATATCTACAGAAACAATGCAAATTTCTATTCTTCTGATAATAAAAATACTAATGATGTTCTTTTCATTAAACAATTTGCATTAATGGAACAAACTATTAATGAATATGATCAGTTTAAAACCTGGGAATCTACATATGGTAAAAAAGATAAGAGTGGTCATTATTACCAATTATTTGATCGCGAAACAGGTGCAATAAATCCTATAGTAGCAGAACAGTGGAAAAAATATGATATTTCTCTAATTATAAAAGCAAAGCCTTCTTATTACCAAGAAAAATTAGAAGGTAAGTTACATATATTTGTCTCGAATGATGATGATTATGGTTTAGGCGAAAGTGTAAGGCTTTTTAAAAAAGTAGCTGATAGCCTTGAAATAAAAACGGACATTCAATTTTTCGATGGCTTAGGACATAATGTGTGGACTGATGAACTAAGAAGTTCTATTCACAATATTATTGATAACTCACAATAAGTATAATAAAAGTAAGAGATAGTCATTCCGGGCGTAGACCCGGAATCTCTTCCTACTGCAAAGCCTTTCGGGCTTTTAATATCCATTTCGAAGTATCTAAAGGACTAATTCCTTTGTATTCTCTGGTTTGTCCTAATTCATCATCACACTCCTGGTATCCATAGAATTTGGTAGAAATTTTAGCCTTCCCTCCCGACCGAGAACTTAAACGCACAGGAAAATCTAATGAAGTAGCTACAGGCAAAATTCCTTTTAGAATAAACTTTCCATTTTCCATCTCCGGGCTTTCAAAAGTTCCTCGCATTTGGGTTATATCACTTGTAATTGCTCCTAATAAATCTTCACTTGCCGAAATTTTAAATGAGATTAATGGTTCTAATAATGTTGTCCCGGTATTGGTTAATCCATCCATGATACCCATAGGTGTAGCAACAATAAAATCGCCGGGATTGGAATGTACCTGGTGATCCTCTCCTTCAATCAATGTTATTTGAAGATCGGTTACCTCCCATCCTTTTATTCCTTGCTTCAAGGCATTAGGGATAGTTCGTTCTACTTCGTTCTGATACTTTCGATGAACATCGTCAACAGAAATTTTCGACTCATATACCACTCCACCTCCTCTTTCTCCCGGCTCAATTAAAAATTTCATGATAGCCCAACAAGGTTTTGGCATCCAGTATCGAACAAATCCTTCTCCTGTTGTAGTAGGTGTTTCTTTATAAATTACGGTAGGATCATCAAACTTTGCTTTTATCCCAAATCTGTTTTCAAGAATTTTCTCCAACACTTCAATCTGAATCCAACCCATAATTTTTACATGTAGTTCTTTATCTTCTTTTAACCACTCAAAATCTAAAGTAGGATCCTCAACAGAAAGTTCTTGCAATGCTTCAGCTAAAGCAACGTAATCTTTGTCATTTTCAGCTTTAACCTGAACAGTAAGTAAAGGAGTTCTTAAACTGATATCATCAGGTAATACATCGGAAAACTCTCCAAGCACATCACCAACTTTTGAGCTTTGCAAACCACATATACCAGCTATATCTCCAGCCTCAACAATGCCTACATCCTCAAATTTATTACCATAAAGTTTCCGAACCTGTGTTACTTTTTCCTCAACATTTCCACTTATATTTTTAATAAGATCCCTGTTTTTAATTGTTCCATTGAATACTTTTACATGAGCAATTTTACCCATTGTTTTATCATGAGTAATACTATAAATAAGTGCTGACAAAGGTTTGTTTATGTTTGAATTAGGCTCTGGTAAATATTGACTTACTGCTTGCAATAACTCTTTTACACCAACAGAGTTTTTGGCCGATCCCATGAATACAGGAATTAAATTACATTCATGTACTGCTTGAACTAAACAATTATTCAGCTCTGTAAATGAAAGTGTTTCTTCGTTTAAATATTTCTCCAGAATTTCTTCATTAGTATTTGCAATACTTTCAACAACATCCTCATTTAGGTTTTGCTCATCCCAAACAGATTCTATAATTGCTTCAGGTGTCTCTTCATTTGAAACACTATAAAGTACTGCTAATTTATTGTTTAACTCCTTTCTTATTTCTGAGATAACCAAATCAACATCTGATCCTGTTCTGTCGATTTTATTAATGAAGATTATAGTAGGGATTCCAAGATTCTGCAATGCATTCCACAAAGTTTCAGTATGTGCCTGAACACCCTCAACAGCCGAAATTACCAAAATAGCTCCATCTAAAACCCGCAAAGATCTTTCCACATCAGCAGAAAAATCTACGTGCCCCGGAGTATCGATTAAATTAATTTTTACTCCTTCCCAATCAAATGATATATTTGATGATCGAACAGAAATTCCACGTTCTCGTTCAACATCTAAAAAATCAGTGTGTGTTGTTCCGGCATCGACACTTCCAAGCTTTTTTGATTGTCCACTTAAATAAAGAAAATTCTCAGTTATGCTTGTTTTTCCGGCATCGACATGCGCCAGAATTCCTATATTTCGAATGTTTGCTTGCATGTAATTAATATTAAAACTTTTCTCAAGTTCGAAACTTTAGAAGAATTAAAAAGAAAACAAACATACTAAAAACAAAAGCATTTCTAAAGTTTAACTTTGAAATGCTTTCATATAAACTTAATTACCTAAAACTATGATGACTGCTGAAATCGAAATGGTTTTCCGTGCTTCAAAATCATAAATTTAAATTTAAAAAGGTTTGAGATTTTTGTATCCTTTTTCCAAACCTCTTTGTGTTTTTGTATATCAAACAAATTTTCAATGTTAACACTATTCGAAGCCAACCCTATTCCTCCTGCTGTTTTTCTGAAATCTTCCAGAATAAGCCAATGCTTATATTTCTTAATCTCCTGGTGATAAGCACCTCGATTGCAGTCATGAACCACAACAACTCCTTCTTCAGATAACATTTTTTTTGCTTTTTCGATACATGCTTTTCGAGCCATGCCATCTACTAAAATAAAATCAAATGGAGCCTCTGATTCGGGAAAATTAACATACGACATAAAATCTTTATATTCTCCTTCATCAATAAAATTGTGATTATTCGCATTAATATGAAATATCTCCACATTTTCATTTCTATTTTTTCGATTAACCTCAGCATGCCACTTCTTATCATGCTCTACCGACATCCATGAAGCATTTTTAGCTAAAAAAGCTGGAAAATATAAACTACTATAACCACATCCATACTCTAAGCATTTTTTAGGTTTCAAATTGCTTAATAATTCTTTTAAAAAAACAATCTCTTTGTATTTCATGTAAGGATTAATTGATTTAATTCCAAGAGCTTTTTCAATTCTTTTTTTATTTTCATACATATATAATCTTATCATTGGCATCATTTTTACAGATTTTAGTTAAAAATTGAGCATAATATTCCTTTAGTCTATCCAAAAAGTCTTTAGTTGTCATCCTCAACTTGATTGGGGATCTAATTATATTCTGCAATACAGTCTATTATGAGATTCCCTTTTTCAAGGGAATGACCGTTTATTGACTTTTTGGAAAGTCTCTTCTAAATTATATTTCAATAGATTATTACTTAGTCCCGAATTCCATTACATATTTACTGGTGCTACAACCGGCAAAAATTCCAAAGCCGTTTTCGATGTTATTATAAACCTGGGTAGGCTCTGCATAATAATCATCGTTATTTTCTTGCTGTTTAATAGCTGAAGTCACATATTTATAATATTGCTCGCTAATGGATAACATGTATATATTTAAATTCTTCCTTCGTCCACTCCTATGTCCAACAAAAAAACTTACCGGTAAAGTATATTCTTTCCCATTAAAGTATTTGTCTGAAAATACAAATCGATAGCCTGTGTACAATAGTCCTTGGTGATAATAATCGTATTCAACTGCCGGATCATCAGATCTCATCCAGCCCGGAGCTTGTGTCCACCCTACATCATCATCTTCACCTTGAAACTCCGTTACATTATAGGTAATGATATAATAGTTTTCTTCATTGGCAGGATCATTAAATGTCATATCACATTCCAAACCATAAGTTGCCAGATCATAATCATCTAAAACAGAATTTGTATCTGTAATTTCAAAATCTATTTTATTTGGGATGATATCTTTTCCTGCAATTTCAAAATCATTATGTTTTAACTCAAAACGATATTCTTTTCCCGGCTTCGGAGAAAAGCCATCAATGGTATAACCTTCTGGAATTTGTCCGGGTAAATCAGGCCTAATTTGTTCGTGAGTATCTTGAAAAACCAAATCACCAACTAATTCTCCATCTTCATAAAGTTTTCCTTTCATATCGCTCACAGAATAATAAGTTGCAGTATCGAAAACCGAAACCGTTTTTGTAGTCTGAATAACAAAAGGAGTATCTTCAGAGAAAAATGAATTTACCACATAATGTTCAATATCAATATTTTCATTCTCTTCACATGAAATAAAAAGTGCAGTTATAATTAAAATTGCTGCTATATATATTTTTCGTATCATCTCTCTAAAATTTAATTGTATATGTTATTGCCGGTAAAATTCCAAAAAGGCTTTTTTCTTTTACAACTTTCGTGTCGATATATCCCTGATTTTGAGATGGCACTGAAGCATCAAATAACGAAATTTTGTAAGGATTATCGCGATTGTAAGCATTATATACTCCTAAGCTTACCTGATGCTCGAACTTCTCTCTTTGCTTTTTCCAGTTTACAGAAACATCTAAACGGTGATAAGCAGGCATTCGGTAATCATTTCTTTTCTGATATACAATATCATCAAAGTTAGTTGTACTACTATTTCCAGAACCCAAATTTGTTGGATATTTTATAACGCCTAGAGTTTCTGCATTCCCTGTTTTATAGGTCCAAACCGCATTCACCGACCAATGTTTTGATAATTTATAATCCACTACAATATTAAAATCGTGTCGTTTATCGTATTTGTAAGGGAAGGAATTTCCATCGTTTATATTTTCGAACTCACGTGTACTTTCTGCCAAAGTGTAAGCAAGCCATCCCGTAATTTTTCCTTTACTACGTTCGAGCAAAAATTCTGCTCCGTAACTTTTTCCATCGCCTTGTTCTACCCTGTCTTGCCACGAATCACCTTCGAAAAAAGATGCACTTTCTGAATATTCTAATAGATCTGTCATTTTTTTGTAATAGCCTTCCACAGAACAAGACCAGGCATCATTTAATCCCCAGCGGACTCCTAAAGAAGCTTGTTGCGATTTTGCCGGAACAATATTTTCCGTTACCGGAACCCAGATATCAGACGACAATGTAATTCTAGAGAAAGATAACATTTGAGTATATTGCTGCATAATAGCTCCACCTGCATTCAACTGAATTTTATCGTTAATGTCGTACTTTAAAGACACGCGAGGTTCCAAAGATTTATACGTTTCATCATTCACAAAAAACATAGAATAATGTAATCCGAGATTCGCCGAAAATTTTGAAGTAATCTGCATTTCATCTTCAATAAATATATTTCCCTCATTAGCATAAATCATATCTTCTTCGTCAACCTGCTCATTTTCATCATCGGCAGAAATAAATTTACGTGATTCCATCCCAGTATTAAAGGTATGATAGTAATATTTTAGGCCAAATCGAAGCTGGTGATTGGTTGATGGTATCCAGTTAAAGTCCAATCCCGACGAAAAAATATCAATTCCCGATTCTACTTCAGTTGAATATTCCTTACTAGTCCAGTCTTCATCAACAACATATTGATTTTTGAAAATCTCTTCGTTTAAATAATCATATGAACTATAAGCAAGGGTTGTATTCAAAAACAGATTTGAACTCATCAGCCAATTCCAGCGTAATCCGTATATAGAATTTCCCCACGACAAGTTGCTAACCTCTTCTGTTTTTAATTTTGCATCATCACCTTCATCTCTGTCCTCAGAATCACCATTATCTCTGCCATGATAATAACTTAAATACAAGCGATGTTTATCGGAAAACTTATGATTCAACTTGGCATTTACATCATAGAAATAATAATTCGACTCGTCGAAATCGGTAAAATTACCCACAAGGTTTCCTGCTAACAGATCAATATAAGTTCGTCGTGCCGAGATAAAAAATGAGGTTTTATCTTTAATAATCGGTCCTTCGAAATAAACTTTACTTGAAATCAAACCCAAAGAAACACTTCCAGAAAGTTCTTTCATGTTTCCTTCGCGCATTCGCAAATCAACCACCGATGATAAACGACCACCATAACGTGCAGGGAATCCTCCTTTAATAATCTTAAAATCTTTAATGGCATCAGCATTAAATACCGAGAAGAATCCAAATAAATGGTTCGGATTGTAAACAGTAATTCCATCCAATAAAATCAGGTTTTGATCGGAGCTACCACCACGAATATACAATCCGCTGTTTCCTTCGCTACCTTCCGAAACACCAGGTAAAAGCTGGGCAACCTTTAGAACATCAGTCTCGCCCAGAATTACAGGTGTTGATTCAATTTTCGACATAGGCATGCGAACCATACCTATGGGCATTTTTTTATCGATTACTTCGTTTTTGGTAGCAAGAACAACCACTTCTTCCAGTTCTAAACTTGAGTTCAGCTCAATTCTAATCAAGGTATCGTTTACAAAATCAATAGGAACAATTGTATTTTGATAACCTACAAAAGAACAAACAATGCTTGTGGCATGAATCCCAACAGGCAGAGAAAAGAAACCGTAATCGTTTGAAACGGTTCCAATAAAACTCTCCGGAAAATAAACATTGGCACCTATTAATCGCTCACCGGTCTGTTTATCTTCGATATAGCCACTTACCGTAATTTTAGATGGTCGTTGTGCATCAGAAGGGAACAAAGATATAGTGTTCCCTATAAGCTTGTAATTAATACTATAATCTTCTTTTAAAATGTTTAATAAATCTTCTAACTCCTTATCTTTTAATGTTATGGTTAATTTTTGATTTACATTAATGTGTGATCTACTGTATGCAAATTTTATTTTGGTTTGTTTGGTAACATCACTCATTAATTTCTCTAAGGTGCACTGCTCGCACTTAATTGTAACTTTTTTAGTTAACAAGGATTCCTGTGCTTTTAATGAATTTTGCAATAAGAATAACATTAAAAACAATAGTAGTCCTTTCCCTACACTACTCATTTTCACTAATAATTAATTGATTCGACTTAAGATTAATTCTAACTTGGCAACTTAACTGAATAATCTCAATAATTTCGTCGAGAGATTCACCACTAAAATCAGCGGTTAATTCCCTTGACATTAAATTGTCGTTTTTGAATTGATATTCAAAATGGAAACGTCTTTCCAAAATATTCATCACTTCAATTAACGAATGATTCTTAAAACTGAATGCTCCTGTTCTCCAACTGAAGTAATTATCAACTTCAACCTTGCTTTTCTGAACCTCATCACCTTCATGAATGGCCTGTTCATTCGGAATAATTTCTTCAAAAACGCTTTCGTTTAATTTATTTGATACCCTTACCTTACCCGTGGCAACAGTTACAATAGTTTTGTTTTGATCGGCCTGCACATCGAACGAAGTTCCGAGAACCTCCACCAGCGACTTGCTGGTTTCAATGGTAAAAGGCTTTTCTTTGTTTTTGGCAACATTAAAAAAGGCATTTCCTTCCAGTTTCACATTTCTGCTTTTCCTTTTAAAATGCTTTGGATAATGCAAATTAGCTTGATAATTCAAAGTAACTTTTGTTCCATCAGCAAGCTTTACAACTTTTATTTGATCTTTCGACTCGTTCTGCACTAATAAATACTTCGGTTCAAGCAATTTATCCTGTAAAAACCAGTACGATCCAAACATCAGAACAAGCACTGCCGCAATTCTTAACCAAAAACCAAAAGTTCTATTCTGAGGAAGTTGTTTAACTTTCGCTTTACTTGTTATTTGCTTCCACTCCAACTCCGTATTGATATTTTCTAAAACTTTTACTTTTTGTGAAGCGCTCCAAATTTCTATGTATTGCTCATACTCTTTCTGGTGTTCATCAGACTCAGAAAGCCAGTTCTCGACCAAGATTTTTTCATCGGCGCTAACTTCTTTCTGATGATATTTGATTAATAAATAAAGATTATCCATTTTGTTGCCTTTTTATAGAAGACAAAAAACAAAAGGCAAACACATATCAAACTTTAATATTTTTTGAAAATATTTTTCAATCAACTGATAATCTGACTATAAGAGGAGAGATAAAAATTGAGAATAATCTGTTTTTGGATTTTTAGGATCGAACAATTTCTCACGAAGTAATTTTAGTGCATTACTTATTTGAAGTTCTACGGTTCGTTTTGAAATGTTTAATTTATCAGCAATTTCCTGGTTGTTTAATCCCTCAAAACGATTCAGTTTAAAAATATTTTTGGTAGCAGGGGGCAATTTGTCAATCAAAGTAAAAACGTAAGATTCAAATTCGGCCTCTTCAATTGGGTCATTAAAATAACCATAAGATTTTATATCTGATTCTTCCAGGTGATCAGATTTTCCTTTACTCTTCTTAATATAATTAATACATTGATTTCTTACCGATTGAAACAAATAGGCTCTATAATCAAGAATCTTTGTTTTTTCTGATTTTTCGAGAAGATTTATAAAAACAGCCTGAACCATATCTTTCGCAATATCTTCATCTTTTACCCACTTTATGGCATAAAGCAACAAAGAAGCATAATGCTCCTTAAAAGATCTGGATATTACATCATAGTTCGACATTTAACTCTTTTTGGCAAAAGTACGGAATTAATTTTATTCGAAACTGTAGCTTCAATATACAAAACCCTTCCAAAGTTTTGAACTTTGGAAGGGTTCTTATAATTAGTCTTGCTGTACTTCTAACAACTCATACTATAAAAATCATTCCCTTTATCATCAACTAAAATAAATGCAGGGAAGTCTTTTACTTCAATTTTATAAATAGCCTCCATCCCTAATTCAGGATATTCTATTAATTCAACATTGGTAATATTCTCCTGCGCTAATAATGCAGCAGGACCTCCAATACTTCCTAAATAAAATCCCCCATATTTCTTACAGGCATCAGTTACCTGCTGGCTACGATTACCTTTAGCAATCATAACCATACTTCCGCCATGACTCTGGAATAAATCAACATATGGGTCCATTCGTCCCGCAGTAGTTGGTCCAAACGATCCAGAAGGCATTCCTTGGGGAGTTTTTGCAGGACCTGCATAATATATTGGATGATCTTTTATATACTGTGGTAATCCTTCGCCACTTTCAATTCTTTCTTTCAGTTTGGCATGTGCAATGTCACGACCAACAATAATAGTTCCGTTCAACGAAAGTCTTGTCCCAACCGTATGTTTTGTTAACTCTGCTAAGACAGTTTTCATTGGTTGATTTAAATCAATCAATACAGCTCCTTTCTCATCCGGATTACGCAATTCTTCGGGAATAAATCTTCCAGGATTATCTTCCATTTTCTCAAGCCAGATACCATCTTTATTAATTTTGGCTTTAATATTTCTGTCAGCCGAGCAAGACACTCCCATTCCTACAGGACATGATGCACCATGGCGTGGTAAACGAACAATTCGGATATCCAGTGCTAAATATTTACCCCCAAATTGTGCTCCAATACCTGCTTTATAAGCAGCGTCCAAAATTCTCTTTTCTAACTCAACATCTCTGAACGCCTGTCCTCCTGCATTTCCTTCTGTTGGAAGACTATCATAATACTTAGCAGATGCCAACTTAACCGTTTTAAGGTTTGCCTCGGCCGATGTTCCACCAATTACAAATGCAACATGATAAGGTGGACAAGCTGCTGTTCCCAGCGACTTTAATTTTTCAATTAAAAAACTTTCCAGTTTCTCAGGGTTTAGCAAAGCCTTTGTTTGCTGATAAAGCATTGTTTTATTTGCTGATCCACCACCTTTGGCAACAAATAAGAACTTATATTCATCTCCGTCAGCAGCATGAATATCAATCTGAGCAGGAAGATTCGTTTTTGAATTCTGTTCTTTGTACATATCCAGAGGTATAGTTTGCGAATAACGCAAGTTTTCCTCGGTATATGTTTTATAAACGCCCAACGAAAGAGCTTCTTCGTCGCCGCCACCAGTCCAAACTTTTTGACCTTTTTTGGCTACTATAGTTGCTGTACCTGTATCCTGGCAAAATGGTAATTTGCCTTTTACCGACACTTCTGCATTACGTAACATTGTTAAAGCAACAAACTTGTCGTTTTCACTGGCTTCTGGATCGTGCAATATAGCAGCAACCTGTTCCAAATGTTTTGGACGAAGCATAAATGAAGTGTCACGAAAAGCAGCATTAGCTAGTTTAGTAAGCCCTTCTGGTTCAACTTTTAAAATTGTTTCACCTTCAAACTGAGCTACTGAAACATAATCTTTGGTTAGTAAATAATATTCAGATTCATCTTTCCCAATAGGATAAGGGTCCTGATAATTAAATTCTGGAGTTGACATATGATAAGTGTTTTTAGTTTGTAATTCTAATTCAATACTATTTAACAAATTAACTTACTTGTTAAACAGAATGCAAAAGATACAAAATTTAAAGCAAGGCATCAATATGTTCTACAATATCTCCAAGAACAGCTTTATCTCCCTTTACAACAATAGGCCTTCGAATTAACTTAGGATTTTCTACTAAAATCTTAATCCATTCTTCATCAATAAAATCTTTACCTTTATATTTTTGTTTATAATCAGCTTCTTGAGTTCGAATAATTTCCTGAGGTTTGACCCCAAGTTTTTTTATCACCTCTGTTAAAGTTTCTACAGTAAAAGCATCATCTTTTAAATATTCAATAATTTCAGGTTTAATTCCTTTTTCTTCCAGATACTGCAATCCAGCACGACTCTTTCTACATCGTATATTATGGTAAATTTTGTATGACATTTTAGCAATTTTAATCGATTAATTTAAATATCTCTTCTAAGGATTTTTTTGATTTTGGTTGCAATTCTCTGGTTGGTTCACCAACTGCTACAAACGCAATTAAATGATATGGACTTTCAATCTCAAGAATCTCTTCCAATGCTTCTTTAGCCATCATTGGGGCACTTAACCAACATGCTCCATATCCTAAATCTACAGCAGAAAGTAACATGTTTTGTATCGCTGCTCCAGCACTTTGCATATCTGGGAAATTACGTAATTTGTTTATTTCATCATGACTTAAATCAACACCTTTCTCTAGAACAGACTCATAATCTTCCATAGCCATAGCTATTACAGCAGGTGCATTTTCAAAAAACGTTGCAAACCACTCAACCTGTGATTTTACATTTTTTGCTGCAATAGAATGATTTGAAGGAAGTTCTTTAATCTTCTCACTAACTTTAACTGCCATTTTAGATAAAATCTCTTTATTCGTTATGGCAAAAAACTTCCATGGTTGATAATTATTTACACTTGGTGCCAGTCCTGCTCTTCGAACAAGCTCCTGAAGATCTTCAACAGGAACATTCTTATCAGTAAAATTTCTGATACTGGTTCTTTTTTCGATTGATTGCTTTAAATCCATTGTTTTCTTTTTTATTTATAGTTTAAAGATAAGAATTTATTAGCCCAACAAATAATCCTATCAATTGTTTTTACAAGATATAAAAAAGCCCGGAAATAATTCCGGGCTCCTATTATTATTAATTCTTATATCTATTTTTCTAACATTGCAATCATGGATTCAAAAATCAATCGTCCATCTGTATTGCCTAATTCATCATCAGCACCACGCTCAGGATGTGGCATCATTCCAATCACATTTTTATTCTCGTTACAAACACCAGCAATATTTTCTACTGATCCATTTGGATTTGCATCTTCAGTTATTTCACTATGTTCGTTGCAATATCTGAATAATATTTGGCCATTTTGGCGCATTTCCTGTAAGACTTCTTTCTTAGCAAAATATCTTCCTTCGCCATGTGCAATAGGAATTTTTAAAGCTTTTTGTTTATCAAGTTTTGCCGTAACACTACTTCCGTTATTATCAGGTACAAGATGAATATTCTTACAAATAAATTTTTGATTGTCATTATGTAATAAAGCTCCTGGCAATAAACCTGATTCACAAAGTATCTGGAATCCATTACAAACACCAAATACAAATCCACCATTATTTGCAAATTCAATTACTTGCTCCATAATTGGAGAATAACGAGCAATAGCACCAGAACGAAGATAATCACCATAAGAGAAACCTCCGGGAAGAACAATCGCATCAACACCTTGCAGATCTGTATCTTTATGCCAAAGTTCAACAACTTCTTGTTCCATAATATTACGAAGAACATAAATCATATCCTGGTCGCAATTTGAACCCGGAAAAATAACTACTCCAAATTTCATTGTAATGGTTTTTTGAAAATAATGATAAATTAATTGATTGATAATAATTTAACCCCAATCTGAGAGCTTAAATTCCTCTCAAAGATATAATTATTTCATATCCTTAACAAATAATTAAATTTGAGTTTCAAGCAATAAAAAATAAATCAGTATTTTAGTTCATTATTTAAAACCCAGAATATGAAAACAATCAAATTTATTCTTAAAGTTATAGTTTCTCTCATTATTTTATTTGTTCTTTTTGTTGTTTATGCATCTGTTTCGGACTACAAACCTGAACCAACTGAATTAGTTTACCAATCTGAAACTCCCGATACTATAGATATTCATCATAATTTAAGTTTAATGATATGGAATATTGGATACTGCGGATTAAGTGATGATATGGATTTCTTTTACGATGGAGGCAAACAGGTTCGGACATCAAAAGAAAATGTTTATGAGAATTTCGATTTTGTAAAATCAACTTTAAAGAATAACGACAGTCTTGATTTTATCTTACTTCAAGAAGTTGATTTGCATTCAAAAAGAAGTTATTATATCAATGAATTAGATAGTTTCAAATTAAGCCTGTCAGAATTCAAATCTTTTTTTGGTAAAAATTATGATGTTAAGTTTGTTCCTACACCTCCAACTAAACCATTAGGAAGAGTAAAATCGGGCCTTGTTAGTTTTTCAAAATTTAATCCAAAGTCTGTAACTCGATATTCATTCCCCGGAAACTATTCCTGGCCTGTAAAATTATTTATGCTTGACAGATGTTTTTTAGTAAAACGATATCCTACAAATAATCAGAAAGAACTGATTGTAATTAACACACACAATTCTGCTTACGACGATGGATCATTAAAAAAACAACAGATGGAATATCTAAAATCATTTTTACTTGAAGAATATGATAAAGGAAATTACATTATTGTTGGTGGCGATTGGAATCAAAATCCTCCTGATATTGATTACTCAAGCTTAAAAGAAGGATCTCCTACAAAAAGATTTGTACTAAATCCTATTCAACAGGATTATTTACCTTCAGATTGGACCTGGATTTACTATAAAGAAACTCCGACAAACAGATATTTAAATGCACCATTCGAAAAAGGAAAAACCATAACTCCTATCATCGATTTTTATCTTATGTCGCCAAACATATTTTCAGAAAGTGTGAAAACATTAAATTATGACTTTAAAAACACTGATCATCAACCTGTTATATGCAATGTTAGATTAGAGTAAAATTTCTTAATTTTCTTTTTGGAAATTACGCTTTTTGTCTATTTTTGCCCCAAATTTTAAGGGGTTATGTTTAGGGGTTTACATTACAACAAACTAGTACTTTCGCTAGTGTCTTTATTTGCATTTCAGCAGCTGGATGCAAACGATAAAAATAGCATTATAAATGCTAATATTTCAGTAGATTTCATGAGTATGCATACATGGCGAGGATATGCTACAAGTTATTCGCCTACTGTTGAACCTACTTTTGAGTTATCAACTCCAAACTCAACTTTTGGAATTTGGGCAGCTCATAGTATCGACAATAATTATTCAGAGTTAGATTTATATTTTACTCAAACATATAAGAATATCTCTTTTACAATATTTGACTATTACTGTCCACCTTCATATAAAAACTCAAATGAAATAACCGATTATACTCAAAATACAACGAAGCATACTATTGAACTTGCTTTAGAATACAGCAATATGTTTAATACACCCTTTAACTTTATGGTAGCTTCTATGATTTATGGTGATGATACGAATTCTGAAGGTAAAAACAGGTATTCTACTTATTTTCAATTATCTTATTCAACAGCTATAGATAAAAATACATTAGATTTAGTCTTAGGATTTAATGTTTTTGACAATAGTTATTATGCCGATTCATTCAATGTTGTAAATGCAGGTATTACAACTACACGAAATTTAAAAGTATTTAAGAAAAAAGATATTTCGATGCAGGCTTCGTTAATTACTAATCCTGTAAACGATTCATTATTTTTAAAATTCGGGTTTAGCCTTTAAATTTTTGCAATTTACCATTAATAATTACACCATCTAAATTCATATTCTTTGCAGAGCGAATTGCATCTTCATCTGTATGAACTATTGGTTCTCCTTTTATATTAAACGATGTATTTATTAATGCTTTTACATTATACTTTTCATCAAGCTCTGTTAATAGATCAAATAAATACGGATTTTCAAGTCGATTAAAGATAGTCTGTATTCTTGATGTTCCATCAACATGCACAACCCCTTCAATTTCTTTTTGTTTTGCATCAGGAATTTTAAAATCAATAAGCATGTATTTACTTAAATGATGTATTCTTGGGAGCTCAGTAAAACGCTTCGTATTCTTTTCAAGCATAACAGGCGCTACCGGCCTATACCATTCTCTTTTTTTATGCTCTTCGCTAACCAATTTTGCCATCTTTTTTGAATTAGCCAAGGCTAAAATACTTCTGTTTCCTAAAGCTCTGGGACCTGATTCTGCAAATGCATTGCAAGTTGCAATCACTTTGCCCTCAAATAAATATTTTGCAGCTTCTGAAATATCATTTTTTGTATATTCAAAACTTAAATTGTCTAATCCCCAATTGTTTAAGTAAGGATTATGCTCTTTTAATTGATTATGCTTTATCTGCTCAATAAAAGCTCCTGCACCAATTGATAAACCAGAATCATTTGTACATGGTGGAATAAATACATCTTTGAATAAATTGAGATTTATAATTTCAGTATTGGCTAAAATATTTAAAGCAGAACCCCCAGTTAAGTATAAATATTCTGCTGAAATTTCATTTTTTAACTCCTCAATTTTCTGAATAAAATCTCTTTGAAAAATGAATTGAAAAGTTGCAGCAATATCTTGTAAAAAGGTATTATGCTGATCAAAACTTTTAATCTCAATATTCCATTTCTTTTTTGTCTTCTCGAAAAAAATTGATCTTTTAGCCCATATATTCTGGAAATAATCATTCTCCTTCAACCATTCTTCCATTTCCTCCGAATACTTACCAAACGAAGCAAAACCCATCAATTTACCAGGAACAGAATGCTGATCAAATTCTTTAGCTCCAATAATAGCAAACGAAAGAGCATTGGCATTAAATAATGATGAAAGATATTTTAAATCCCAATGATATTCCTTTTTTTCTAATACATCATTTTTATACGTCCATGCAGAAAAATTACTTAAGCTGGCTCCCCCGTCAAAGTGAATTAATAAACTATTATTTTTAAAGTTCCCAAAAAATGGCAAGCAACTATAGATATGAGCTAGCTCATGATTTAAAACGTAAGCTTCTTTTTCTTTTTCAAACCACCAACATCTTCCTTGTTCTAATCCATTTTCTAAAGTATTGTTTAATGGTCCTTCAAAACGAATTTCCCCATTAGCCTCTATAAATGATCTCCCAATAACATTGTCAACAAAAACAAGATCAAAATCCCCATGAATTAATTTTTCATCTTTAAGTAAATTGTAAATATGATGATCCATTGTATTATCATATTTTTTTCTACTTACTCTCTCAAGCTGTATATGCTTAATTATCTCTCCTTTATCAAAAAATGACATATTATGATCATGAACCAGGGCAGGATATTCGGAATTTTTTATATCTTTAATTCCATAGATTGCTAATGTGGGCTTTGATTTATTAAATTTCATGTTACGAATATCATAATTTATCTTTAAATTTAATATTTATTTAATCAGGCTTTTTTTCAAAATAAGGAATTCCTTATTTTTACATGTTTAAAGCAAACTATTTTACGAAATAAGCGTAGTAAGTATATCGAATAATCTAATTGAAAAATCTGGATGACTTTATCTGATCAAGAAGTTCAATTTTTTGTAAACACATTAAAAAACTCTTCAGGCTATGATTTTAGTGAATATTCTGAAAAATCACTAAAGAGACGCCTGCAGAAGATTTTAATTGATAACAATTCAGATTTAATTACAATCATCAATAAGCTAAAAACGAATAAGGATTTTCTTGAGCAAACAGTTAAAGACATTACTGTTAATACTACAGAACTTTTTCGGGATCCTCAAATTTGGCAAACATTAAGATACCGTATACTTCCTAAATTTGCAGAAAACAGAAACATCAATATATGGCATGCGGGTTGTTCAACAGGACAAGAAGTATATTCCATGATGATATTGCTGAATGAGCTCGGACTATTAGAAAAAGCAAAAATATTTGCCAGTGATTTAAATACAGATGCTCTCAATGCTGCTAAAAAAGGAAATTATAAATACCGATTTAATATTGGTTATCTTGATAACTTTGATAAGGTCATTAAAGAAAATCCATACAATTACGAAGAGTATAATGATGTACCCTACGAAAAATACTTTAAGATTGATAAAGTGTCTGATTCAATTCAGATGAATGATTTTCTTAGACAAAAACCTATTTTCAGACAACATGACTTGGTAAAAGGAGGAAATCTATATTTTGCAAAATTTGATCTTATCCTTTGTCGAAACGTAATCATTTATTTTAAATATAGCTTACAAAATAAGGTTTTCAAACTATTTCACGAGCACTTGTATACCAATGGTTATTTAGTTTTAGGTATGCATGAAACTATGTTGGGTGATATTACATCCAGATTTGAGAAGAAAGGACAATCGTACCGTAAAAAATAAACAAAAGGTAAAAGTATAAATTAATGAATAGATACGAACTGGGCATAGTAGATACACGGAACATAATTAAAACATTACAAGATGTTTATAATTATGATTTTAAGAATTATGCACTTACCTTTTTTAAACGCAGGGTAGAGAAAATCATTATTGCACATGGTTTAAGAGATGCTGATGGCTTAATCCGTAAGATTGAAACCGATAAAAACTTTTTCGAAGTTTTTTTACAGGATATTTGTGTTGAAAATACTGAGATGTTTCGAGACCCTTCACTTTGGAGAGTGCTAAAAGAAGATTTATTTCCTAAAAATATACAAGGAGCCGTTAATTTCAAAATCTGGTTTCCAGAAGTTTCTTCTGGAGAAGAATTATATTCAACCGCTATCATCCTTAAAAAGTTAAACTTACTAAATAATGTTCAGCTAATAGCCTCAAGCATTAGTGAACTGGATATTGAAAAAACTAAAAAAGGATTGTTCGATCCTAAAAAGGTTGAAGTGAACGATGCTAATTTTAAACGAATATTTAGCGAAGATGAACTCTCCAATTTTTATACTCAAGATGGAGATAAGGTTTATTGGGACACTTCTTTAATACAGAATACAAAATTTATAAAACAAAATATTATATTTGATGATTATCCTAAAGGGATCAAATTAGTCTTGTTCCGAAATCAGATGATTTATTATAATCAGATTTTACAGGAACGTTTTGTAAAGATTATATATCATAGCTTGGTTCCAGGAGGTCATCTAATCATTGGAAACAATGAAAAGATAGAATACTGGAATTCAGATAAAGATTATACTCTAGTTAATAAAGAAGAAAGTATATATAAAAAGAAATTATCATAAGCTAAATGTACAAAGCAGTTGTAATAGGAGGCTCAGCAGGTAGTTTTCAGGTAATAACCAAAATATTAAGTTCATTACCTAAAAATTTTCCTTTACCTGTTTTATTAAGTCTGCATAGACTTAAGCATGTGCGTTCTGGATTTGTTGAAGCTCTTTCAATCAAATCGACCATCCCAATTGTTGAGCCATATGATAAGGAAACGATTAAGCCCGGTAAGGGTTATTTAGCTCCTTCAAATTATCACATGTACATTGAACTGAATAAGCGAATCGCTTTATCTACAGAAGAACCTGTGAATCATTCACGCCCTTCGATTGATCTAACATTTGAAACAGCAGCACAAGCATATCGCGATAAGTTAGTTGGTATCATTTTATCTGGAGCTAATAGAGATGGAGCGTATGGGTTAAAAAAATTAAAACAAGCTGGAGGATTAGCCATTGTTCAGGATCCAAATGAATGCCAGGTAAAAACAATGACCGAAGCATCCTTGAAATTAACAACTGTAGATCATATATTTACAACTGAACAAATTATCAGCTTTTTATTAAACTTAAAATAATAATGAATGAGTAATGATAGAATATATAAAACCCTAGCATTTATAACTCTTTTAGTTGAATTTATAATTTTCTTTATTCTTTTTGGTAAGATAAGAAATATGGCCATTGATTATAATATATCAGAAAATATTAGTTCAACATATATTTTGCTAATTGTAGCAGTTGCTTTTGCAGTTATATTATTCGTTCTTACAATTCTTTCATCTTATAAAAAAGACTCGGAAAATAAATATCTTCAAAAACAAATAGATCTTACCGAACATCATGTAAAAAACATTGATAATGAACTTGAAAAAGAAGAACTATTAGATATTGAACTTTATTCAAAAAAGATTCTACCACAAAATAGCGCTAAACTTGATTTAATAAAATATACCGAAAAGATATTATCAAATATTGCCAAGGAGTTTGATATAGTGCAGGGACTGTTCTTTGTTAAAGAAAAAGAAACAGAAATCTTTAACATTCAAGGGAAATATGCCTATTTTGGTGATGAAGAGCCAAAAAGTTTTAATTGGGGAGAAACACTGTCTGGTCAGGTTGCAAAAAATAAAAAAGCTTTAAATCTTGAGGAAATTCCCGAGAATTATGTAACCATATTATCAGGATTAGGAAGTAGTTCTCCAAATCATCTGATTATTATTCCGGTTATTTTTGAAAATAAAACCATTGCAATTATAGAACTCGCTTCATTTAAAGAGTTTAAACAAAATATTATTGATTTATTTGAAGGTTTGTCAGAACATATTGGCAAAGCCTTAATGAAATTTTAAATATAATTCAGCGTATGGCTGTTCGAAAACAAGAAAATAAATTAAGTGTTATTTCTTATAATGATATTCTAATTGGTATAGGAGGATCACTCTTATTTCTTCTTATTTCATGGATGATTGATATTCTTACGAATAATTTAAGTGTGTCATTTAGTAGTATCGTCCAAATTCACAAGTCAAATCCTATTCATTGGATTGTTGATCTTGCTCCCTTAATTGTTGGATTGATTATCTATCTATCTATTAAAAAGCAAGAAAGAGATAAGTTGGTTTTTGAAAAAATTATTGAACAGCGCGATCAGGATATTAATAAAAATGCACGTTTTGCTAAACGAATTGGTGAAGGTATCTATGACGATAAAAACGATACAGTAGATGAAGACGATGTTATTGGTAGATCGTTAATTGTCATGAGAGACAATTTGCTAGCTAATACTAAAAAGGAAAAAGAGCAAAACTGGATTTCAGAAGGAAAAGACTTAATATCCAGAATTCTTCGAATGCATAATAATATTGATGAACTTGCATATGAGGTTATAGTTGAGTTAATTAAGTATATTAATATTATTCAGGGATCCTTCTATATATACAACGATGAAGAACAAAAACTAATAAACATTGCTACTTACGCTTATAATAGAAAAAGATATATTAATCAGGAATTTAAAATTGGAGAAGGTATAATTGGACAATGTGCCTATGAACAAGACATTGTTTACCGAACTGAAATTCCTGAAGATTATACTTCAATTACATCTGGCATATTAGGCGATAAGAAACCATCCAGTATATTAATAGTCCCATTAATTACTGAAGAAAAGTTACAAGGAATTATAGAATTTGCTTCTATTGAAGGTAAGTTTCCAAACTTAACAATTGAGTTCTTAAAAGAGTTAGGAGAGATTATTGCCCGAACTCTTTATAACCTTAAAATGAACCAAAGAACCGAGAAGCTTCTTCAAGAATCTCAGCAAATGACCGTTGAACTTCGTGCAAATGAAGAACAACTTCGTCAGAATGCCGAAGAGATGAGAGCGACTCAAGAAGAATTGGAGATTTCAAACAAGAAGCTGGAAACCCAGATAAAGGAAGTAGAGAATGCTCAAAAGAGATTACACTCATTGCTCGAAAATGCTTCGGAGGTTATTTCAATTTACGATAGTGAATTAAAATTAAAATACCAGAGCCCTTCTGTTACTAGTATTTTAGGATATACTCCGGAAGAAATGATGAGCGGTAAAGATATGGACAGACTTACTGCTAAAGGAGAAGCTGCAATGAAAGAAATGTTTCAGCAGCTATTACAAGATCCTCAAACATCAAGAGCTATTCAGTACACCTACATTAAAAAAGATGGTAAAAAAATTCATATTGAGACCACTGGTCGAAATTTACTAAACGACCCTGCAATTAATGGGATTATTTTAAATTCACAGGACATTACCGAACGAAAGAGAGCTGAGAAAGAAGAAAGAATGAAAAGTAAAATGCAATCGCTTTCTGAAAACTCTCCCGACCTAATACTCCGGATGAATACCAAAGGGCAATTCTTTTATGCCAACCCAATGGTTGATGACTATATTGGTGTAAAATCGAAAGATATTATAAATGCTCGAATTGATGAACTTGGAGTTGAAGAAATACTTGTTAATTTTTTCAAAGATTCAATCAAGCAAATTCGAAAAACAAACCAAAAACTTATTTCTGAGCTTACTATGCCTACTGCCAAACTTGGTGAAAGAATAATGAACTTTAGTGCAATTCCCGAGTTTAACGAAAATGAATTAGAAACAATTCTTTTCGTAGGTCATGATATTACGGAAGCGAAACAAATTGAACTTGAAATAAAAGATAAAAACAAAAAGATTAGTGAAAGTATTAACTATGCTCAACGAATCCAAACATCTATTTTACCAAATACAGATATTATTCAAGAGCATTTACCTGATTCATTTATATTTTATCTTCCTCGAGATGTTGTAAGTGGCGATTTTCCTTGGTTCTTTAAAAAAGAGGATATTCTATACATTTCAGCTGTAGATTGTACAGGGCATGGTGTTCCTGGAGCACTTCTATCTTTTATTGGGTATTTTCAATTAAACAATATTGTTGACCATGATGTAAATTATAATGCCGGACAGATATTAGATAAACTGCACTATGGTGTTAGAACGACCTTAAAACAAGATAGGATTGATGCCGATGCAAGAGATGGAATGGATATTGCTTTTTGTAGAATTGACCTTAAAAAGAACGAGTTACAATATGCTGGAGCGCATCGACCACTTTATTTATTGCGCAAAGGTGAATTAATTGAATACAAAGGCAATAGGAAGGCTATTGGAGGAATACCACATAGAAAAAAACCAGAAAAAGATTTTATAAATCATATTATTGAAATAAAAAAAGGAGATAAAATTTTCATTTTTTCAGACGGAATGCCCGATCAGGTAGGTGGTCCAGAAGGAAGGAAATATTCTCCACAACGCATCAGAGCTAATATTACAGAAAATAAAGATCTTAACATGCAACAGTATTCGAGCTTGTTTGCAGCAGACTTTAAAAAATGGAAAGGTAAAACAAAGCAAATTGATGATGTGTTATTAATTGGAATAGAATTTTAATTTTTTATTATTTTTAATAAATATTAATTTTACAACCTATGGATAAAAGTAATGTAAAAGGCTTTCTAGAATTTGTTTATGATTTTTACAGATCTATGAAAGCACACGAGATTACTTTGGTATATGAAGGAGAAATTACTCATCAAATTACCAAAGCGTTTACTTCTCTTACTGAATCAAACATGGCAAAAGAATCAGAAGCCAATTCAGTACAAAAGAAGGTGTTCCATGTTATGGTTGAGTGCTTGCAAAATATTAGTAAACATGCTGATTCTTTTGGATCTGATGATTTTCTTTTTGCAGGCCGAGGCATATTCATGGTAAGTAAAGGAAAAACAGATTATCATGTTACAACTGGTAATGTTATTGAAAACGACAAAATCGAAGAGCTTACCGAAATGCTTAACCATATTAACAGCTTAGACAAAGATGGTCTTAAGCAACTTTATAAAAGCCAAATGAAAGAAGGAAGACTTTCAGAAAAAGGTGGTGCAGGGCTTGGATTTATTGACATCGCACGTAAAACTGGTAATAAACTTGAGTTCCACTTTTTACCAATCGATGAAAATAGCTCATTCTTTCTTTTAACATCATCTGTTTCTAGAAACATATAAAATTAGATAAATCATGGAAGTAATTAAGATTAAAGGTACTGACGATACTCCTACAATAATACTAGATAAAGACAACGGAATTTTTGAAATTTCAGGTAGATCACTTCCTGAAGATGTTACAACATTCTACGAGCCAATACTTAACTGGCTTGATGATTATCAGGAAGAAGCCAATGATCAAACAGTATTTTCTTTTAAACTGGTATATTTCAATACAGCATCCTCTAAGTTAATATTGGATATATTGATGAAACTGGAAGAAATGCATGAAAATGGAAAAAGTGTTCTAATTAAATGGTTTTTCCCGGAAGATGACGAAGATATGGAAGAAGCAGGTGAAGAATACGCTGATATCGTAGATGTGCCATTTGAACAAGTAAGTTATACTTTATAGTTAATTTTTGCTTGTTGTTGTTTTATCTAAGTTTCATTTAATTATAAATTATGAGTGAAGAGATATTAAAAGCCCTGATGCAATTGTTTGCTATTATTGCCAAACAAGATGAAGGTGTAGAATCCAGCGAAAGGGAGTTTGTGCAAAATTTCTTAACTCAACAATTAAATGATGAAGCCGTTCCTGAATACATGGCTCTTTTTGATGAAAAAGCTGGGATTACTGGGGAAAAGGCGGAGAAAAATGAAAAGGTAAAACTAACTTCTGTTAAAGATTCCGTTCGAATCTTAGGTATCTGTAAGAAGATTAATAAAACGCTTACTCAAAAACAAAAAATCATTGTTCTGGTAAGACTTTTTGAGTTGGTGAATGCCGATAGAAAGTTTTCAGAACAAAGAATGGCTATTATTCATACGGTATCAGAAGTATTTAAACTGACTCGTGATGAATTTAATAACATTGAGAGTTTTGTAATCAACAACGAAATTTCTGAAATTGACAATTCGGGAAATCTTATTGTTAACGATAAAGAGAATCAATGCAAAGAAGCTAAACATGTTAAAGTAGAAGCCCTCGATGGCAACATTTTTATCCTACAGGTTAAAAGCGTTGACCTTTACTTTATGCGTTACACCGGAAACGAAGATCTTTTCCTCAATGGTCTGCCAGTAAATAACAATAGAATTTATTCGTTTGCTAGTGGAGGTACAATTAAACTTCCAAAAGGGAAGCCTATTTATTATAGTGATATTGTAGCTCATTATTTAGCAGACAGTACCTCTACACGAATTTCATATACAGCCAAAGATATTGGTTATGTTTTTCCTAATGGAGGAGTTGGGTTAAGAAATATCAGTTTCTCTGAAGATCAAGGAAAACTGATCGGTTTAATGGGAGCCAGTGGTGCAGGAAAAACAACATTGCTCAATGTATTAACCGGACTTAACGAACCTACATCTGGTGAAATATTAATTAATGGCATTAACCTTCATAAAGAAAAAGAAAAGCTGGAAGGTGTTATTGGTTATATTCCTCAAGATGATTTATTAATTGAAGAACTTACCGTTTTTCAAAACTTATATTATAATGCTAAGTTATGTTTCAACGATAAATCAGAAGAAGAAATTGTTGAACTAGTTGATAAAACATTAACTAGCTTAGGATTATATGACCGAAAAGACCTTAAAGTTGGTTCTCCGTTAAATAAAATGATTAGTGGAGGACAACGAAAAAGATTAAATATTGCTCTTGAATTAATTCGTGAGCCTTCTATTTTATTAGTTGACGAACCTACATCAGGACTTTCATCCAGAGACTCTGAAAACGTGATGGACTTACTAAGAGAATTAGCCCTGAAAGGAAAACTAATATTTGTAGTTATTCATCAACCTTCATCAGACATTTATAAAATGTTTGATAATATGATCATTCTTGATACGGGCGGATATATGATATATTATGGAAATCCCGTTGAAGGAGTTATGTATTTTAAACGACTGGATGCGCAAATCAATAGCGATGTTGGAGAATGTCCGACTTGTGGTAATGTTAATCCCGAATTGATATTTAACATTATTGAAGCTAAAGTGGTTGATGAATACGGAAAATATACTCCAAAAAGAAAGATTTCTCCTCAAAAATGGGAAGATAATTTTAAGGAAAATATTAAAATGAAAGAAGTTGAGCAAGTTTCAGATGCTCCTCCTTCTACTTTAAAAATTCCTTCATGGTTTAGACAAATAAAGATATATACTATCCGAGATTTTCTTTCGAAGATAAGTAATACTCAATATATAGCATTGAATCTTCTCGAAGCGCCAGTATTAGGATTAATGCTTTCGTATATTATTCGATATATTGCCGATCCAAACTCAAATAAATACATATTCAGAGAAAATGAGAATATTCATATTTATATTTTCATGAGCTTGATTGTTGCATTATTCCTAGGATTAACTGTGAGTGCCGAAGAAATTTTCCGTGATCGAAAAATACTAAAACGAGAAGCTTTCCTTAATTTAAGTCGGTCGGGATACTTAATTTCTAAAATATTTATTCTTTTTACTATTTCAGCTATCCAAGCCATATTATTTGTTATTATAGCAAATACTGTTCTTGGAATTAGAGGAATGTACTTTGAATATTGGTTTGCATTATTCACTACTGCAGCCTTTGCAAATATGCTTGGTTTAAATGTTTCTGCCTCCTTTAACTCAGCAGTAACCATTTATATTCTTATTCCATTACTGATGATTCCTATGATGGTGTTAAGTGGTGCGATGTTTCCATTCGATAAAATGAATAGAAAAGTAAGTAGTGTTAAAAAAGTTCCTTTTATTGCTGAATTTATGCCGACAAAATGGTCTTTTGAAGCATTAATGGTTAATCAGTTTAAGAATAATGAGTTTGAGAAAAATTTCTATGAAATAGAAAAACGAGAAAGTAATGCAGATTTTAAACAAGTTTATTATTTGCCAGAACTCGAAAAAAGAATAGAATATCTTGAAGATAATTGGTATAAATTTGAAACAGACCCAGAAGTTAAAAAAACAATTACTGCTGATTTACAGTTACTTCAAATGGAACTCAGCAAAGAAGAAATAAGAACAAACATCCCACTTGAAATTGGTCATCAACTTGATACAAACAGTTTTAATGAGATTGTATTGGATAAAACCAATGAATTCATGAAGAAACTATATGCCTATTATGGTATGATCTTCAAAAAAGCGAACAACGAAAAAGAAAATATAATTCGTTATCTTTTAAATACGAACCCTGAGCTTTATCGTTTAAAAAGAGCGACCTATCACAACGAGAGTGTTGAAGACCAGGTTAAAAAAGTTTTTGAGAAAAATAAAATTATACAATATAACAACGAATTAATACAGCAAATTGACCCTATTTATAGAGATCCGGATATTGAAGGATTTTTAAATTTTAGGTCTCATTTCTTCGCTCCTAGAAAATATTTTGCAGGAAAATACCATGAAACTTACTGGTTCAACCTGATTTTTATCTGGGCATTAACTCTGTTTTTTTATGTAACTCTTTACTATGAGTTGCTAAAAAAACTACTTGATCTTCCCGAGAAGATTAAGTTTAAGAAATAATTATTTCGAGATATAGAATATTTTTATATCTTTATGAGATATGTTAAATTTGCAATATAATTGAAACTCAACACGATTGATTATGAGCAAACGATTGATTTACATAATATTATCACTTCTAATATTTTCAGGACTTACTAGTTGTAACCGTGAAAAGAAAGGAGAAACTGATTTCTCTACCGAATTTGAAGTTCCTGATTCTGTGATACATGAAGGAGAATTAGAGATTTCTGAACAAGCTATTGAAGAAATTGTACAGAACATTTCTTCACCTGTTGAAATTGCTGCATTAATTAAAGCTGTTGGTGTACCTTACTCAAAAGATTATCTTGCAACTACTGATTATGTTGATGATTACAATACAAGTTTCAAGCAAGCAATCGGTTTAGGAGTTTTTGGTGCCGATCTTGGTTATCAAAATATGTATAATAAAACAGGAGGTGTTATTGACTATATTTCTGCAATTAAAACACTTGCTGATGGAATTAAGGTAGGTCAGTTTTTTGATTTTACAACCCTTAAGAGACTTGCCACTAATAATCAGAACTTAGACTCCTTAATGTACATTTCGGTACAGAATTTTAATCAAATGGACCGATATTTGCGTGAGAACAACAGAAGTAATTTAAGTTCTTTGATAGTTGCCGGTGTGTGGATTGAAAGTATGTATTTATTAGGTGAGGTAATTAAAGAATCACCGAATGCCGAACTTTCTGAAAAAGTTGGAGAACAAAAAATAATTTTGGGTAACCTTATGGTTCTACTAAAAAATTATGAGAGAGATCCTCGATTTAAAGAATTAATAACTGATTTAACTGAAATACAACAAATTTATCGAGAAGTTACAATAACATACGAAAAAGGCGAGCCAGAAGCAGTTGAAGAAGATGGAATGTTAGTTATTAAGCAAAACGACAAACAATATATTGAAATTTCACAGGAAACATTATTTAAAATAATTGATAAAACTGTTGAAGTTAGAAATAATATAATTAAGTTGTAAATATGAGAAACATTTATATAATATTTGCCTTATTTGCAATTCTCTTATTAGGAAATAGTAATAAATTATTTGCTCAGTCTGGTCAAGAACTGGTAGATATTTGTGGTATGGTTGCTGGAGATGCTACCTATTTAAAAGACTTTCAGATTAAACTGGAAGCAGCAAAGCCAGGAGAAGAACCTCCAACTGCAAGACATTCTGTAGTACTAAGCAAAAACACTAAATATCGTTTTTCTGTATGTAATTCTAAAGATTTTCCTGGTGAAGCAGTACTACAAATTTATGATAATAACAGATTATTAGGAACAACATACTTAGTTGCCACAGGTAAGAGCTATCCTAGTGTTGATCTAAAATGCACACAAACAGGTGTATATCACATATTTATTACATTTAAGGAAGGAAAGCAAGGCATGGCCGTAGCGCTGTTATCCTTTGTCGAAAGATTTTAAGTAAGATACATATTAAAATAATAAATAGCAGCCTTTAACGGGCTGCTATTTGTATATATACAATTGAACTAATCCAGAGTATTAAAACTATATTTAAATACAAACTTCTTTTGTTTGAATAAAAATAATCTGTTAATAAATATGCTATAGGTATTCCAATCAAATAAAGAATTTCATAGGTGACGTGTTTATACACAATAAACATTATTAAACCAACAAAGAAAAGCCACCAATTAATCTCAAAAAACTTTCTATTTTTAATTTTCTTCTTCTGAAAATTCTTGGCAATAGTATAGCTAGCCAATAATAATATAATTAATAACAATCCAAAAAATAGATAATATGATACATGCAATACATAAAAGTCTTTTATTAAGTCAAAACCCCTAATAAAATGATCTATGAGCTCATCTAACGAATCATCTAAGAATACAAAATAGTAGGTAAAAACAAATAAATAGGGTGTTAGAAACCCCAAAATACCAACCATCCATTCCCTGCCAATAAACGGCCTTAAAATAATTAAAGAAATCCATACTAAAACAATACAAGTAGCAAAAGGCGCATAAAATAAAGAAGCTATAGAAACAAAAAATCCTGCCAGATAAATCCTGTTTAATGCATATTCTGTTCTATAAGTAGAATATAAGAAATCTACAGCTATAAAAATTAATAAAGCACCTATTAAAACCGGATTTAGTCTTTGCAATTGTACAAAACTACTTACTATTAAAACATAAAAGAAAGCAGGCAAGTAGGTTCTATAATTAATTACAATATGTCGTTTGTTAAACTGTACTAAAATAAAGGCCTGAATAAGTACAACAATAAAACCCAATAAAACTGACCAATTCGAATTAAAGTCTAATCTATTCCCTATTACACCATAAAATGGCATCGCTATATTATCCGAAGGAATTAAAATATTGATTGGATTAATTAATGAATAAAGCCATAAAAGAACTCCTGCAATTACTATTAAAACAATTACAAGCGGCTGATTACTTTTTAATATCCTAACAAACATATAATCTTTACTTTAAATCAAACCCTATATCTCTTCTGTAATTCTTACCTTCAAAATCAATAATTTCAGCATTTTTATTGCTACGTGAAAGGGCTTCTGTCATGTTATTACCATATGAAGATATAGCCATAACTCTTCCTCCACTTGTTATTAATTTATCCTGATCAAGCTTTGTTCCAGCATGAAAAATTATTGAGTCTTCGATATTCTGATAATTAGTAATCTTTTTCCCTTTTTCATAAGAACCCGGATAACCTTTCGAAACTAACATAATTGTAGAACAAGTTCTTTCATCAATGTCAAGAACAGCTTCAGTTAATGTTCCATTTGCTGTATGCTTAAATAACTCTACCAGGTCTGATTTTATTCGTGGAATAACCACTTCTGTTTCAGGATCACCCATTCTAACATTATATTCAATAACCAATGGTTCTCCTTTAACATTCATCAGTCCAATGAAAATAAATCCTTTGTATTTTATGTTTTCTTTAACTAAACCTTGAATTGTAGGTTTAATAATTGTTTCTTCAACTTTGTTTAAAAAAACTTTATCGGCAAAAGGAACTGGTGATATTGCACCCATTCCTCCTGTATTTAATCCTGTATCGCACTCTCCTATTCGTTTGTAATCTTTTGCTTCAGGCAGAATTTTATATGATATTCCATCGGTTATAACAAAAACAGATAGCTCTATTCCATCTAAAAATTCTTCAATAACAACAGTTGCACTTGCATCACCAAATTGACCATTTAACATTTCCTCCAGTGCATCCTGAGCTTCTTTTAAATCATTCAAAATTAATACGCCTTTACCAGCTGCTAATCCATCCGCTTTTAAAACATATGGCGCTGATAAAGACTCAAGAAAAGCTTTTCCTTCTTCTATCGTATCTTTTTTAAATGATTGGTATTTTGCAGTTGGAATATTATACTTTTTCATAAAGTTCTTCGCATAATCCTTACTCCCCTCTAATAGCGCTCCCGCCTTAACTGGTCCAATAACAGGAATGTTTTTTAAATAATCATCGTGAATAAAATAATCACTTACCCCTTCGACTAATGGTTGTTCAGGGCCAATAACTACCATATCAATTTGCTTTTCCTGGATTATCTTTTTTAATGCTTCAAAATCTGATAAATTAACATCAATATTTTCAGCAATTTGCATTGTTCCTCCATTTCCTGGGGCAACATAGAGTTTATTTACTTGATTACTTTGGTTGATTTTCCACGCTAAAGCATGCTCTCTTCCCCCTGAGCCTAAAAGAAGTATATTCATAATGATTAATTTTAATATGAGCAAATATAATTATCAAATGTACAGACAACAAATTAATCAACATAACTATATTAACAAATAATAAACCTTTATTAAATATATATTATGATTAATCATAAAAAAAGGGAGCCCATATTGAGCTCCCTTTTATATTATTTTAAATCGCTTACTGTTTAATTGAATATCTTTTAAATTCAGTAACAGTTAAGTCTTTATCAGCTGATTTTAAATATTGCTCTACTGTTGTTTTATTATCTTTAATGAAAGATTGGCTTAATAAAGTATTTTCTTTAAAGAATTTACCTAATTTACCTTGAGCAATTTTATCTACTAAGTCAGCAGGTTTACCTTCAGCTAAAGCTTGATTTCTTCCAATTTCAAGTTCTTGATCAATAGCCTTTTGTGGTACCTGATCTTTATTAACAGCAACAGGATCCATTGCTGCAACTTGCATTGCAACATCTTTTCCTACTTGCTCTTCAATACCTGATTTAGTTAAACCTACAAGTGTTGCTAATTTTTTATCGCTATGGATATAAGCAGCTACCTGCTCTGCCTCCAGTTTATCAAAATATTTTAAATCAATTTTTTCACCGATAACTCCTGTTTGCTCAACAATTTTATCAGAAATTTTCATCCCGTCAATTTCTAAATTGTTTAAACCCTCAAGATCAGCAGGAACATTTTCTAAAGCAATAGAAAGAATATTTTCTGCTAAAGCAACAAAGTCTTCATTTTTAGCTACAAAATCAGTTTCACAATTTAATGCAATAATAGCACCTTTGCTTCCAGCTGTTTTAGCTAAAACAACACCCTCACTTGCTTCTCTATCAGAACGCTTACTTGCAACAGCCATTCCTTTTTCACGAATAATTTGTTGTGCTTTATCGAAATCACCTTCTGCCTCAACTAGTGCTTTTTTACAATCCATCATTCCAGCACCAGTCATTTTTCTTAACTTATTTACATCAGATGCAGTTATATTAGCCATTTTGTTAAATTTTAAAAGTTAAATTTTTATTCTTTTGTTTCGTCGTTTGCCTCTGCTTTTTTAGCTTCTTCCTTTTTTGCAGGTTCTTTTGCTTCTGCTTTTTCTTCAGCTTTTACTTCTTCTGCAGGAACTTCTTCTTTTCTTGCACTTGTCTTTTTAGCATCAGCTTTTGGCTTTTTTGATCCTTTTTTACCTTCTTTAGCAGGTCCTTCTTTTTCCTTTTCCATTTTTCTTTCATCTAATCCTTCTTGAATAGAATCAATCACTTTATCAAGAATTAAAGAAATAGATTTAGAAGCATCATCGTTTGCAGGAATTGGGAAATCAACAGGTGTTGGATCAGAATTAGTGTCCACGATAGCGAATAAAGGAATATTTAACCTTTTTGCTTCTCTAACTGCAATATGTTCTTTGGATACGTCAACAATAAACATAGCTGCAGGAAGCCTAGTCATATCTGAAATACTTCCTAACATTTTTTCTAGTTTAGCTCTTTGACGGGTAATTTGTAACTTTTCTCTTTTAGCAAGATTCTTGAAAGTACCATCTGTTTCCATTTTATCGATAGCAGTCATTTTCTTTACGGCTCTACGAATAGTTGGAAAGTTAGTTAACATACCACCTGGCCAACGTTCAGTAACGAAAGGCATTTGAGTTGGTTTAACTTTTTCTGCAACGATATCTTTTGCTTGCTTTTTTGTAGCTACAAATAATATTTTACGACCTGATTTAGCAATTTGTTTAACAGCATTACATGCTTCGTTTAACTTTGCTTCAGTCTTCTGTAAGTCTATGATATGAATACCATTACGCTCCATGAAAATATAAGGAGCCATCGCAGGATTCCACTTTCTTTTTAAGTGACCGAAATGTACACCTGCCTCTAATAGTTCATTAAAATTTGTTTTTGACATTTAAATAAATTTTTGACGTTTACATTCTTTTTAACAGTCAATTGCTGAGTAGCTCCATGCAGGACGTCTCAACAATTTAGATACTAAACGGAATATTATCCAACAGAATAAAATTCTATCGTTTACTAAATTGAAACTTCTTGCGCGCTTTTGGTTGACCGGGTTTTTTACGTTCTACAGTTCTAGGATCACGAGTTAAGAATCCTGCTTTTTTCAATGCGTCCCTGTGCTCAGGGTTAACTTCGATTAAAGCTCTAGAGATTCCTAATCTAACCGCTTCAGCTTGTCCTTTAATTCCACCACCAAAAATATTAATTTTGATGTCGAATTTACCTGCAACTTCAACTAATTCTAGTGGTTGCATAACAACATACTGAAGTGGTTTCGTTGGGAAAAAATCTTCTAATTCACGATTGTTAATAGAAATTTTTCCTTTTCCTTCACTTAAATAAACCCGTGCAACAGCAGCTTTTCTTCTTCCTAAAGTATTTATTACTTCCATTACTAATTATTTAATTGAGTTTAAATCTACTTTTTTTGGTTTTTGTGCTTCTTGAGCATGCTCGTTGCCTTCATAAACATAAAGGTTTCTAAATAATTCACTTCCAAGACGATTTTTTGGTAGCATTCCTTTTACAGCTTTTTCAATCACTTGAATAGGCTTGCTTGCTAATAATTTTTCTGGGGTAGTGATTCTTTGTCCTCCTGGGTAACCTGTATGACGAACATATTGCTTGTCTGACATCTTGTTACCTGTAAGTTTAACTTGACTTGCGTTGATAACGATTACATTATCTCCACAATCAACATGAGGGGTAAAAGAAGGTTTGTTCTTACCTCGTAAAATTTTCGCAACCTTAGAAGCTAACCGGCCTAAAACTTCGTCTTTCGCGTCAACAAGAATCCATTCTTTCTGAACAGTTGCCTTGTTTGCTGATACTGTTTTGTAACTTAATGTATCCACTTTAAAAACTCCTAACTTTTTAATTAATACCTTAATACACTATTTAACCTGTATTTTGCGGATTGCAAAAATACAATTATTTTTTATAAATCAAGAAAATTACTAATAAATAATTAGTTAATTCTCTGACTTATAAACAATGTGATTCGGTAATCGATTAATATTTCTTAATTCGGCGGCAAATATAACCAAAAAAATAAAATTAAATCTGAATAATCTTCCTTATAATTTTTCTTGTTCTTAATCGTTTATAATATCTCGGATTTGTTTCGTTATCTTTGCTATTATTTCATCATGAAACTATTTAATATTACGTTTAATCATAAGAGGCTATATTTTATTGGACTAATACTAACAGCTATTTGTCTTCCTCTTTCTAAATTTGCCTTAAGCGTTTCCATGATTTTTTTGATTTGTAACTGGATTCTGGAATTAGATTTTAGAAGAAAGTGGGACATCTTAAAATCAAATAAAACAATCTTAGTTTTTACTGGAATTTTCCTGGTACACATATTATGGCTATTAAACACCCACGATTTTAAATTTGCTTTTCATGATTTAAGTAACAAAGCAATCATTGTATTATACCCTATTATTATAGGTACATCTATTCAATTAAACTATCAACAAGTAAAAAGAATATTAATTTGGTTTAGCATTGCCGTAGTTTCATCTACCATAATAAGTAGTTTAATTCTATTTCAGATCATTGATTACCCCATACAAAATGTCAGGAATATTTCTCCATTTATATCTCATATAAGATTAAGCCTGTTAATTAATATTGCCATATTCTCATTAGGATATCTTCTCTTATCAGGAAAATTTAAATTATTAATTTTCGAGAAAATAGCTTTCGTAACATTTATTATATGGCTTATCATATTTCTATTTCTATTAAAATCTTATACCGGGATCATCGTATTCATTGTGGTCTTATTTATTATCCTGGGATTAACTTCTTTTAAAATAAAAGATATTGTTCCTCGACTATTTCTTCAATTATCTCTTATAACATTATTTTTAGTTTTAGCTTCATTCCTCACACATTCAATAGCCAGATATTATACCAGGGAGATTGTTGATATTAATAATTTAGAAAAACTTACTATAAATGGTAATGAATATCTTCATGATTTTAATCTAGATCAATTAGAAAACGGGAATTATGTGTGGATTTACCTATGTGAGGAAGAAATAAAAAAAGAATGGGATAAAATTAGTTCGATACCATATAATGGGAAAGATAAAAAAGGCGAAGAACTTAAATATACGCTAACAAGATATTTAACTTCGAAAGGATATAGAAAAGATTCTGTTGGGATTTCAAAACTTTCACAACAAGATATAAATAATATTGAAGCTGGGATTGCTAACTATATTTTCGAAAATAAATATGCCATCTACCCTAAAATTTATGATGCCATTTGGCAAATTGATATGTACAAAAAAGGATTTGACCCTTCGAAAAGCTCGATAACACTTCGATTTGAATATGCTAAAACAGCATTTGATATTATTAAAGATAACTTTTGGTTTGGTGTTGGCACCGGTGATGTTCAGGATGCTTTTAATAAACAATATCTAAAAAATGAATGTCTTTTACCACCAACAAGTCAGCTTAGAGCACATAATCAATATATTACCTTTTTCCTAAGCTTTGGTGTTATAGGATTCATCATTTTATTTTACTGTTTGCTTTATCCAGCGATAAAATTAAATGGATTTAAAAATTACTTGTTTTTAATTTTGCTCCTAATAGCCTTATTATCTTTTATTAACGAAGATACTTTAGAAACCCAAATAGGAATCACATTTTTTTCTTATTTTTATTCGCTTTTTTTGTTTGGAAGCAATTTAAATTTAAAAACCGAAGAGGATGACAAGTAAAAGACATGAAGAATTTATGCGAAAGGCAATTGAGCTTTCTATTCATAATATAGATAATGATGGAGGACCTTTCGGAGCAGTAATCGTTAAGGATGGAGAAATAATTGCCAGTGGTGTAAATAGGGTTACTTCAAACACAGATCCCACAGCTCATGCAGAAGTAAATGCTATTCGTGAGGCCGCCAAGAAATTAGGGACATTTGATTTAGAAGGTTGCACTATTTACTCATCTTGCGAACCATGCCCTATGTGTTTAGGAGCAATTTATTGGGCTCATATAGATAAACTTTATTACGCCAACACAAAACAGGATGCAAAAAATATTGAATTTGATGATTCATTTATATACGAAGAATTAGATTTACCAGCAGAAAAAAGAAAAATACCGACTACACAAATTCTTCGCAATGAAGCCATAGAAGCATTTAAGAAATGGCAAAATAAAGAAGATAAAATTGAATACTAATGCCGCGTCTTTCAACAGATTTCTTTATTCGTGATGTTTTAAATGTTGCTCCTGATCTTCTTGGTAAGATTCTGGTTAGAAAATTTGATACTGGAGAAATCAGAAAATATCAAATCACTGAAGTGGAAGCTTATCGTGGAGAACAAGATTTAGCTTGTCATGCAAGCAAAGGAAGAACTCCACGAACAGAAATAATGTACCATGAAGGTGGACATGTTTATGTTTATCTGATTTATGGAATGTATTGGATGCTTAATTTCGTTACTGAAAAAGATGGTATTCCACAAGCAGTATTAATAAGAGGAATTGATGGTTTCAACGGACCGGGAAAACTAACCAAGAATTTGCTGATTGATAAATCTTTTTATGGTGAAGACCTAAACAAAAGTAATCGACTTTGGATTGAAGAAAATAACACTTCTTCTAAAATTAAGTACAAAACCACTCCTCGAATCGGAATTGATTATGCTGGAGAGATATACAAAAATAAACCCTGGAGATTTGTGTTAGATTTAAAATGATTTTAAAAAGAATTTTTCGTTAATAACCACCATTACCGCCCAAGTATACTCCAAATTACCTCCTAAAATATCATAATAAGTTTCAAGCCGTGCTCCCAGGTTGATTCCATTAAAAACATCTTTCTGATAATTTAACTTTCCAATCGCCATCTGTCGTACAGGTTCTTCTACATAAAACTTTGTGCGCGAATACGATTCATAAATTGGGTTTCCAATTGAAGAAATATACTGCTCTCCGTACCAGTACCCTAATGTCAGATCAAAATTTGAGTTCTTAAGTTCCAGTGTGGAATAACTTGCATAACCATCGATATACATTTTTCTTTTATTTGGAGATAAATCCTGGTAATTCACAATATACGATGATAATTGAACTTGATGTAATAACTTATGTTGAATCGGTTTTGAAAGACTCAAACCTGTGGCATTATTGAAAATGGTTGTTAAAGGTACATCACTGTTACTATTTATTTGACCTCCCTCGTGCCTGATTATATTTTGAAAAGGCAGAGATAAAGAATAATTATCATTCTTCAGTAATACAAAATTACTCGACAATCCTACGTTAAACATTTCCTGAAAAGGATCGCCATGTAAAATCTGTTGCTCCCAATCTAACCACAAATCAGCAAAGATTCGATCGCCACTCCATAAAAACTGGATTCCATTTTCAACATTTTGAGTTAAAAATCTTTCAAAATCCATTAATGGTTCAATCATGTGATGATTCTGAGTACCATAAATATTACCTAGTACAAAATCTAATTTTGGTAGAAGTTTATATTGAAAAGAAACTAATAACGAAGCTTCAACTTCATTCTCTCTTCCATAATACGATAAGAAATTTCCTCCTAAACTTAATTTAAGTTTTGAACTTGGATAATATACAAATCTGGGTGTTATATTAAAACCTAATAAAGTGTATCCTTCTACAATAGAACCAAAATACTCGTTATTCTTAACAAAATTATTGTTACCGAGTTGTAAAAACAATTTACTAGTATCTTCAACTGATATGTGGTAATCCTGAGAATATAAATTATGATTTATCTGTGAAATCCCTTTAGTAAAACTAAAAATAAAGATGCTTAATATAATATAGTACTTTCTGTAAATCATAACATTTAAATCTGAGTCCGAAAATAAGAAAAAAGGTGTAAATCTTAATCATCAATAAGATTAAAATAGTTATTCTGGGTAATTTGATCTTATATTTAACGTTATTTGTTTTAATTTAGAGCTTTATTTCTGATACATTAATTTATAATAATATAAAATGAAGAATTTCCGCCTTTATAATAACATTTTTGGATGGCTTGCATTTTTAATTGCCGCCATAGTATATTTATTAACCATTGAACCTACAGCAAGTTTCTGGGATTGTGGTGAATTTATTGCATCTGCTTACCGATTAGAAGTTGGACACCCACCAGGAGCACCTTTCTTTATGATTTTAGGAAGATTCTTTACCTTATTCTCAGGAGGACCAGAGAATGCAGCGAAAATGGTTAATGTTCTTTCGGCCATGGCAAGTGCTTTTACCATTTTATTTTTATTTTGGACCATCACTCACTTTGCTCGTAAGATTATTATTAAAGATGATAATTATACATTAGGAAATATTATTACCGTTATAGGAAGCGGTTTTGTTGGAGCTTTAGCTTATACATTTTCAGATACTTTTTGGTTTTCGGCTGTTGAAGCTGAAGTTTATGCTACATCTTCCCTATTTACAGCCGTAGTTTTTTGGGCTATTTTAAAATGGGAACACGAGGCTGATAAAAAATATGCGAATAGGTGGATTATTTTTATTGCATATCTGGTTGGTTTATCCATAGGAGTTCACTTGTTAAATTTATTAGCAATACCTGCTATTGTTTTTGTTTACTATTTTAAAAAATATAAAGTAACTCGAAAAGGTGTGTTTTATGCATTCATTATTTCAGGAATCTTACTTGGTTCTATAATGTATGTATTAATTCCCGGGGTTATTAAAGTAGCATCCTGGTTCGATTTGCTATTTGTGAATGGCTTTGGATTACCCTATAATTCTGGTGCAATCTTTTATGCTGCAGTTTTAATCTTTTTAATTGTTTGGGGAATTCGATACACACAACGTAAGGGTAAAGTTGTTTACAATACAATTATATTAGGTATTACTGTAATTCTAATCGGATATTCTTCGTTTGCCATGGTTGTTATCCGATCAGCTGCAGATCCACCAATGGACCAAAACAACCCTGATAATGTTTTTGATTTATTATATTATTTAAATCGTGAGCAATATGGTGATAGACCTCTGTTTTATGGTCAAACATTTGATGCTCCGATGATAGCCAACAAACAAACAAAACCTGTTTATATCAAAAAAGATGGCAAATATGTCATCGCCGATTATAAAATTGAAGTTGAATTCGACCCTGCTTTTACAACCTTATTCCCAAGAATGTATAGCTCTGACCGCAGTCATGTGAACGAATACAAAAAGTGGATAAATCTTTCCAGTAAAGAAGTATCAATGAGTAATGGAAGAGGACAGGTTGAAAAGAGAGTGAAGCCAAGCTTTTCGGACAACATTGCTTTTTTCTTTAAGTATCAGGTAAGGTGGATGTACCTTAGGTACTTCATGTGGAACTTCTCGGGACGACAAAATGATATTCAAGGACATGGCAATGTGCTTAAAGGAAATTGGATAAGTGGAATTCCATTTATTGATGATGCTCGTTTAGGCGATCAGGATTTGGTTCCTGAACATATGAAAAACAATCCTGCTCGTAATAAATATTACATGTTACCTTTGATTTTAGGATTAATTGGATTGTTCTTTCATTATAAAAATCATAAGTTCGATTTTACCATAGTACTCATGTTATTTATCTTAACAGGAATCGCTATTGTGGTATATTTAAATCAATATCCATTGCAACCCCGAGAGCGTGATTATGCTTATGCAGGATCATTTTATGCTTTCTCAATTTGGTTAGGACTTGGTGTTGCAGGATTAATTCAAGGAATCAGTAAAAAACTACCGCAAACTGTTTCGGCAATTGTTGTAACATTGCTTGCCTTAGTTTTTGTTCCGGGAATTATGGCATCTGAAAATTGGGACGATCACGACCGATCCGGAAGATATACTTCGCGTGATCTGGCCTATAATTATCTGAACTCATGTAAAGAAAATGCCATTTTATTTACCAATGGCGATAATGATACTTTCCCTCTTTGGTATGCACAGGAAGTTGAAGGAATTAGAACCGACATTAAGGTTTGTAATCTGAGCTATTTACGTGCTGCCTGGTATATTGATCAAATGAGCAGAAAATCTTATGAAGCTGATCCTTTGCCGTTTTCTTTAACTCACGATAAATATCATAAAGGGAATCGGGATATATTACCAATCTACGATAGAATAAATCAGGCTGTAGATGTTCAAGATGTAGTTGCTTTTATAGCCAGCGACGATGCTAAAACAAAAATATCTTCGCCATTTGTTGCCAATCAAACCATAAACTATATTCCTACTAAAAAGTATAAACTAAAAATTGATAGTGCAGATATCCTTAAAAAGGGAATTGTAAGCGAAAAGTATAAAAATAGAATTGTTGATGAAATGCAATGGAGTTTTAATCAAAGCTATTTATATAAAGATGGATTAATGTTATTGGATATGCTTGCAACAAACAACTGGGAACGACCAATTTATTGGGCTATGACAGTTACAAGCAGTAAGTATTTCAACCTGGAAAAATATTTTAAAGTGGATGGATTAACATATCAGTTGGTTCCTGTAAAAGCAGAATCTGAACGTTTTTATTCGGGAGAAGTAGATTCTGATGTGATGTATAATAATATCATGAATAAATTCCGTTGGGGAGGAATTGATAAAAATGATATTTATTTCGACGAAAACAATGTTCGAATGTTTTCTAATTTAAGAAGTAGCTTTGGTCGTTTAGCAGAAAAATTAATCGAAGAAAATAAAACGGATTCAGCATTAAAAGTTCTTGATCGTTGTATGGCATTATTCCCTGATCATAAAATCCCTTATAATAATACTTTAATATCAGTTATTTCAGCTTATTATCATGCAGGAGCAACAAAAACAGCGAACGATTTAGTTGAAAAACTCACAAATAAAATGTATATTGAACTGGCTTATTATTTTAGTCTGGAACCAAAATTCAGAACAGGAACTAAGAGTATTTCCAATGAGCAACAACTTGATTTATACATTCTACAAGAACTGTATAGAATCACAACTGATCATAATCAAATTGATATTGCAAAAAGTATTGAAATGAAATTTATGCAATACATGCAGCTTTATAACAGTTAATTTACAATGGGTAAAAAAGAGCACATTGCAGCCAAAGTTTTTAGAGACTTAACCTGGCATTTTACAGGTAAAGACAATGAGCTCTTTTTAACTTTTGATGATGGACCAACACCAGAAGTTACTCCCTGGGTTCTGTCTATACTTAAAGAGTACAATGCCAAAGCAACTTTCTTTTGTGTGGGTAAAAATGTTGAAGAATATCCCGACTTATACCAACAGATTTTGAATGATGGACACTCTGTTGGTAATCACAGTTATTCGCATTTAAAGGGATGGCGTACTAGTAATAAAGGTTATGTAGACAGTGCAAAAAAAGCCGGTCAAATCATTCAATCGAATCTTTTTAGGCCTCCTTATGGTCAAATACGTCCTAAGCAGATATCCGTTTTAAAACAATATTTTAAAATCATCATGTGGGATGTTATGTCAAAAGATTATAGCAAAAAAGTAGATGAAGAAACCTGCTTAAATAATGTTCTGGATTATGCAGAATCAGGATCGATTATTGTTTTTCATGATACATTAAAAGCAGAAAAAAATCTTAGATACGCACTACCTAAAGTTTTAGAACATTATTCTCAAAATCACTACAATTTTAATTCTATTGAGTTCTCATCTTAATTTTTCTTGCGAAAAGTAAATTTGTAAATTAATAAAAAAGGCCTAAGGATATAGTACAAGAAAAACATTCTGTTTGGTAATTTTAAAATCTCCCAATCACTTAAGTGAGTTCTTAATCGATAGATTAATTCAAAATAATATCGTAAATCTGATTTTAGTCGAAGGCGATAAAATACAAATTTAATCTTTCCAAAAACTCCTTTCCTACCCAAATCAGTAGTAGCAATAGCATGAAGAGGAGTAGACAGTAAATACTTATTGGGCTGAAGATCTAAACCGGGAAAAGAAGCTTCATATACTATACTCGCTAAAAAACATGCCTGTGCAAAACATTTTTGAAGTTTCAATTTTTTTGCTAATTCAAATGCCTTTTTAATATCATTGTCACTTGATTTTTGTAATAAAACAGAAAAATCTTTGAGCCAAAATAACCTGTACCATTGATGAATGGAACCATGTGCAGCCTGATAAACCAAATTATCAACATTCGAAATATATGGCAATTCAAATTTTGAGACTGGCAAGTTTCTTTGCTGAGATAGAATGTCATCTGTTTCTTTCCCAAAATACGATTTCGGATTACTTAATTTCCAGTGCAGCTCAATATCAATATTTTGTTGAGGATGCTTAAAATGATAATGATGGCTTAATTTATAATTGATTTTCTTCTGCTTCTCTGTAAATTCAATATGTGGGTATATACAATCAAAATCTAAGTCTTCGATAATTTTTTTGGCTTGTTCCACATCTTTTTGCTGAACAAGAATATCGATATCACCAAAGTTTCTATATCCAATATCCTGATATAACTCCAACGAAAGTAAAGGCCCTTTAAAAAAACAATGAGAGATATTTTGTTCCTGGAACTTCTCAAAAATTCGAATGGCATGTATGGCATAACTAAGAGATTCCCTTGATTTTTCAATTCTTGTCTTCATGAGTTTCTCATAAACAGATATAGGCAAATGTTCAGCTAAATATTCTGAATGTCTTAATACATGTGAACTTAACCTGTGTTTTCGAACCAATCGTAAAAACTCTTTCCAATTAATATTGTCTAAGTTTGTTAATTGATTGTTGCCATCTATTTTATCCTTCGAAAGAAAAATGATCAATTTTAACTCATCTGGAAAATGCAGGTCTATATACTTCTTTAATTTATTCATTTAAACAACTTTGGATTGTTCTCAATAAAAATGATCAGTTTCAAATAATTATAAAATGCTGCAGGATTAATAAATCTTTGAGGCTTTTCAGATCTTAAACATAGTTTCTGAAACCATACTTCATACTTCTCAAGATCTATATACTGCTTAACAGATTCATTTGTTTTAGCTTTCTCAATCAAATTTAATATCTTTTGTTTATCATTCAATGTGCGCATAAAAACTGTTGGAATGGTAGCTCCTGTTTTGTCGTTTCTCCATTGAATTTTTTCAGGAAGTACTCCATCCATGGCTTTGCGAACAATATAACGATCAATACCATCTCGAGCTTTTAACCTTGCAGGTACGGCCAAATAATATTCAATCAGTCTGATATCAAATAGCGGATAACGATATTCAACACCATATTTTCGGGCAATTAAGCCACTGTATTCTAATCGCTGAGCTACATGAGGATGTGTTATCCTTTCAATGTTTCGTTCTTGTAAATTTGTTCCTTCTTTTTGATGATATTGAAAGTAGTTTTCTTCAATTTTTAACTGCTCATAAAATGTTTTATTGATAGCCAGATTTTCGGTCTTATGCTCCCACCATAATTTCTCCTTTCTAAATAAATGATATGCTTTTACTAAAAACGGAAACTTCTCTTTTAAATAAAACTTGTAAAACTGATATTTCTTCTTTTGATTTTTTAAATCCTCCTTCAATTCTTTCCATCGACCTCCTGCTGCTAATTCCTTTAAATATCCTGATGATTTTGATGTAACCACCTCATCGCCACCAAAACCGGAAAGCAAAACGGAAACATCTTCGTTCATGGCTGCCATGTATAAATGGTCTGAGAAAACACCAAAGTTCTGCTGCATGAGAACTTTATGATCTTTTACGTTTTGTTTTAAGGTATCCAACAAAGAAATCTTTTCAGAAGTAACAAAGTGTTTATTTGTAATCTTACAGAAATCTGTGACAGTATGAATGAAATCTCTTTCATCCTGAAAAGGATGAATTTTACCTAATAAATGATCAGGCATGGTATGTGAAAAAGTTTTCACCTTCGAAAACTGATTGGCAATAGCTGTAACACTCGAAGAATCCAACCCTCCACTTAATTCGCAACCCACAAAAGACAAATCTTCTACCCTGCTTTTTACCGCTTCGAATAATTTTGATTTAAATTCCTCGATAATTTCCTGATGACTTTTTTGGATCTCTTTTTGAGCGGATAGCTGCCAATATTGCTTAACTTCAATTTCACCACTTTTGATAAATAAATAATGTGCAGGAGGAAGTTTCTTTATCTCGTGGTAAGTCGATCGTGACTGTTCTGATTTTATTATTGAGATGGAATCTGCAATAAATCGTTCATCGATACTAAAATTCATATCTTTTTGGGAAAGAATCGCTGAACTATCTGAAGAAAAAACAATCTGATCATCCTGAAAGTAATAATTAAACGGTTTTACTCCTAAATGATCTCTTGCACAAAACAATTCTTCTTTTTTAACATCCCAGATAGCGAAGGCAAAATCACCTATTAAATGCTGAACACAATCTTTTCCCCACTTCTTATAGGCTTCTAGTAGAATGGTATCATCACTTAAAGAATCATTATTGATATCCAGCTTTTTTCTTAATTCTTCTCTGTTATATATGGCTGAATCTGAAAGGATTTTTAAATCCTGATCCTGAAATTTATATTGATCAAAAAGTTTAAATCGAATAAATCCAAGAGCCCATGAATCTTTTATCAAAACTTCTTGCTGAATAGGAACTAAAGGATTCAATGCATCTAAACTTTTATGAAATAAATCCTGATTAATTGATTGTTCTGTAAAATATATCCTTCCAAAAAATGACTTCATTCGTAAGCAGTTTTAACAAACGTACATAATGTTTTTTATGAAAACAATACACAGGCTTCATAAAAAATGTTATGGGAGTTCCCTATTATGACTTTTATTTTTGTAAATTTTCACCAAAAATAAACGTTTTATAGAGGAACGATAAGCAAATACTATGCATTATTCTATTATCAAACTCATGGATATTTCTCAGTTTTATGGTATTTTCACTTAACTTTGTATGAACAGGATTAAAATGAGTAAAACTTTTAAGTATATAGCCTTTGGAATCATCTTTGATTCGGACATTGAAATTCCCGAATTGCTACCTTCTGATAAAAAATCTGATGTGCAAATTAAATTAGGAAAAACTCCTGAGAAATTAACCAGCATACGTAATCAGGGAGTTAAATTTCAGGCAACAAACAACGAATTTCTTCTTGAAGTGGATCATATTGCCAGGTATTATGTACACCATGGTAATGAAATCATAATTGAACTTTTAAAAGATAAAGCCGATAGAGAAGTTATCTTGTTCTTATTAGGATCTGCATTCGGAGCACTTTTTATTCAAAGAGGATTATTACCTATCCATGGAAGCACCGTAAAGTTTGGTCATTCGGCTACTACATTTACAGGAATTAGTGGAGCCGGCAAATCATCTATAGCAGGATATTTTGCACAACAAGGTTTTCAAATTTTAGCTGATGATATCAGCCTTGTTAATGATGATTTAAAAGTTGTTCCCGGATTTCCCAGTATTAAACTATGGAACGATGTGTTGAATAAATTGGAAATCAATACCGACTCATTAACCAAAATTCGTCCTGATATCAAAAAATACAAATTGCCTTCACACGAAAGTTACTTTGAAAATCCACTTCCACTGGAAAATATCGTCATTTTAAACTCTAAAAATTCTCCCGGATTTGAACTGGAAAAAATCCAGGGACTAAAAAAGTTCAATGCAGTTAAAAATAATACCTACAGGTATCGTTTTATCCAGGGACTTAATCAACAACAAAATCATTTCCAGATTTTAAATAAACTCCTCCCAGAGATTAATGTTTATAGACTTTCAAGACCACAATCTCCATTGCAATTAGAAGAATTAGGTGAGTTTGTAATAAAAGAACTTCAATTAGATGTGTAAAAAAAATGTCATATGGCTGGCTAGTTATCCAAAATCGGGAAATACCTGGTTTCGGGTGTTTTTAACAAACTTATTCAGTGAATCGAATGAGCCTGCACACATCAATGATTTAAAAGAAACATCCATATCCAGTTCGCGAAAAATATTTGATGAATATACAGGATTAACTTCTTCCGAATTAACATTCGAAGAGATTGATAACTTACGCCCTGATGTTTACCGAATGCAATCAAAAGAGTCGGATGAATTACTGTTTAAAAAAGTACACGATCAATATTATTGCTTAGCCAATGGCCAAGCCTTATTTCCTTCGGATATCTCCAAAGGAGTGATCTATTTTATAAGAAATCCTTTAGATGTATTGGTGTCCTTTGCTTTTCATAGCTCGAAAACTGTTGAAAACATGATGAAAAGTTTCAATAATCATGATTTTGCTTTCTGTAAAACACCCGACAAATTACAAAATCAGTTGCGACAGATTATCGGTTCGTGGTCCGATCATGTAAAAAGCTGGACAGGACAAACCGAAATTCCTGTACACGTCATGCGCTATGAAGATATGATACATCATACTCATGAAACATTTTCAAAGGCTGTCAGGTTTCTGGAAATTAATAAAACAAACAAAGAGATAAATGAAGCAATTCAAAAAAGTGATTTTTCTGTTCTAAGCAAACAAGAACAAGAATCCGGGTTTAAAGAAAAAATGATTAAATCAACATCATTTTTTAGAAAAGGTAAAATTGGAGACTGGAGAAATCATCTAAATGATGAGATGATGAAAGAAATAATTGAAAAACATCAAGAAGTGATGGTCAGTTTTGGATATCTCGATAAAAATAATCGGCCTAGCTTTTAGTAAAAAATAAAATAAGAATGCTTTGTATAACTTTGAAAGTTGTTCATCCTTTAACAAGCTAAGGATGACAACTTAGCACTAAAAATATTATTATTCTGTGCCCATCGAAAGATATCGAAGTAATACATAAAAAATACTTTTATATGACTATCATATTTTTGTCCTAAATAAAACCGCACGCAAAGTGCGCTAAGGTTAATCAAAAAAACGCAAAGCCTTTAATATTCTTTGCGACTTTTGCGAATGATTTTGGGGTCTTTGCGTGAAAGAATGAAATAGAAATTAAATCCGACAGTCATTTACTTTTATTTAGAAGGATAAAATGAAAATAACAAAACAAATGAAAATAACAAAAGAAACAATTATCCAGCGAAAAAATGAGATCCTTACCAGCGATTTAGATGGTGAAAAAGTCATGATGAGTATTCAACGTGGCGAATATTATGGATTAGGAAAAACAGGTACATTTATTTGGGATCATATTGATGAACCTATTAAAATAAGTGATTTAATCCATTTAATTTGCTCTAAATATGATGTCGATAAAGATCATTGTTTCAAAGACATTCTACCTTTTATCAATGATCTCATTGAAAAAGAGCTCATTATTGCAACTATTTAGAATCTAATTCGTTTAAAATGATGAACATCCATTATGTTCAAATTGTTAAAGAAATATTATCATTTAAATAGAGCAGAACGTAAATTATTGAATCAACTTTTGGTTTGGCTCATCATTGGACTTTTTCTGGCCAGGTTTGTTCCTTTAAAATGGTTCGATTATATGCTGGGCGAATACAGAAAAGAAAGTCTTACGGATGCTAGTAAAGATCAAATGATCCTGATTTTAAAAGTTAAAAGAAAACTAAAAAAAATCAAGAAACGAGTCCCCTGGAAAGTTAAATGTTTTGAAGAAGCCATTGCAGCTAAAAGAGTTTTAGAAAAATATCAGGTTAAAACAAGTATTTACCTGGGAGTTAAGAAAGAAAAAGAAAATAAACTTATTGCTCACTCATGGTTGAAAGCAGGTGGAATTTTTATTACAGGCAAAAATGGACATGAACATTATGCAGTAGTAGGATTCTACTCTTAATTTAGAATAATTGATAAACGAAAAAGGCACATTGGTCATTTTATAGCTTAAAAACTTGTAGAATCGGCAAAACCACAATAAATTTACTGGTATATTACTATATTTGCATCATTTTTGAATAGATAAAATAAATTGTGTTGACATGGAAGAAAAGGGAAAGAACATAACAACAGATAATCTCTCAACAAAACTTGAATGGGAAGCTCCTCATTTAATCTCTTTGGATAAAGGGAAAACTGAAGGAGGAGATACAAGAGATCCAGCGGGAGAAGATTCTACCTATTTATCTTAAACTATCTTTTATTAAAAATCAGAAAAGATGATTAAACGAATTTCATATATAATAGTAATTACGCTTTTTATTTCTAATAATATAATTGCTCAAAATTTCATTTTATCAAATACATTAACAAGTAGTAAAAAGGTAAGGACGGCAGAGATAAAAAGGGTTAGCGACGGAATAATCTATTATGGTGATTTTGTTGGTGTATTAAACACACCCGAATCACAAACTGCAGATAGTAAGGATATTTTCCTTGTAAAATATGATGAAAATTTTGAACTAACGTGGTTACAACAAATAGGAGGAACTAATTTCGATTGGGCACAAGATATTGCTTTACATGATGAATATATTTATATTGTTGGAAGATATAAAGAGACATGTAATTTTAATGATGGAAATACTGCCTTAACAGCAGTGGGAACACTATATTATGATTCCTTCATAGCAAAATATAAGCTAGATGGAAGTTTTATTTGGGCAAAACCTTTTGCATACAACGATGCAGACCAGCAAATTCAATCTATTGAGGTTGACAAAAATGGCGATCTAATTATTGGTGGATATTATACAGATTCTATAACTTTTGATAACAATAAATTTATAGAGACTAATGGATTATTTATCTCTAAATCTGATACTTCCGGAAATATTATGTGGGCTATTAGTATTCCTTCAAATAGCACCAATACAAGAATACAAGCAATTAAGACTTTTGATGACGGATATTATTTTTCAGGTGACATTCAAGGATCAGCCACTTTTGATCTTGGAGAAGTTAACAGCCAAGACCCTTTATATTCAGATGCATTTTTATTTAAAACTGATTTCTCTGGTAATGGTTCATGGTTAAGAAAAACATACGGATATGGCTCAAGTAGTACTGGCACAGGAACAATTGCAGGAGATGAGTATGGTAATGTATATTATACTGGTTATTTTGGAGGAGATTATATTGAAGTAGATGAAAATGAAAATTCGATCGCGTCTGAACCCTTAAGTAATAATGGAATTACTGACGCTTTCATTATTAAATATAATAAAACAGGAGACCTTATCTGGCATCATAGTTATGGATATATAGGTGAAGAATGGGCAAGAGATATTGAGTTTAAAAATAATTTTTTATGTCTTGCAGGTTATTTTAGTGATACTTTATTCTTGGAAAATGATACACTGACCTCAGGAACTTCTGGTGATATTGATGCCTTACTAGCTATGTTTGATGCTGATGGTAATTTGGTGCAAGGAGCAAATATTGAAGATCTAAATGATGGAATTACACAAGGAGTTGCCTTATCTGTCGATGAAAGTAATAATATATATTGGAGTGGAGATTTCTTAGCTTCTCAAATTACAATTGGTGATAGTCTTTATGATAAAACAGGAACCCGATCAGGTTTTATTTCTAAATATAAACCAACTTACTCCATTACTTTTACAAAGAAACAAAATGTGAGTTGTAATCAAGGTACAGATGGAGAACTCATTGTCACTCCATATTTTGGGGTTCCGCCATATACTTACGAATGGAGTCATGACGTAAATTTAAATGATTCAACAGCAACAGGACTTTCCGCTGGGCAATATTATGTAACCGTTACTGACTTTACTAACCAAAGAGATAGTGTTTTTTATACTATTACAGAACCAGATTCTTTTATTTTTAATCCTAACATTACAGATGTTTCCAACTGTAGTTACGATGAAACAGGTACAATTACCTTAAATACAACTGGTGGAAATGGAGATAATGAATATGTGTGGTTCGAAAGCGAAGGAGGTAGCGGAGTGCAACTTACTCAGCCAAACCAATCCAACCTAAGCATTGGAAAGTATTGTGTTACCGTAACAGACTCTAAAGGCTGTACCGGCGACACAGCCATTTATATAGATGGTCCGGAGCCTGTTACATTTGGAGGTTCCAGTTCTACTCCTTATACCGGATCCGACCCAGTTAATACCGGGGCGATCACTTTAAGTATTACCGGTGGTACAGGAGATCCTGGTAATTATACTTTTTCCTGGACAGGACCATCATCTTATACTTCTACCGATCAGAATATCATTGGATTAGATCCCGGAGATTATACAGTGACTGTTACCGACGAAGCTATTGGCGGTTGTAATTTTGATACCACCATCAATGTTTTAGATAATGACAACTTTTACGCCTACATCTCTGCTAAAAAAGATGCTTGTAACGGAACGACCAATGGTATGGCTGTGGTTAGTTATTATAGTCCTGATGGACATGATGAATCGCACATTTCATACGAGTGGGATGATCCGTTAAGTCAAACGAATGATACCGCAGTGAACTTAGCTCCTGGAGTTGTATACCATGTTACGGTAACCGATAACACCGCATCGGTTTGGTATGAAGACAGTGTTCAAATAGATGAATTGTCGTACATCTTTAGTGGTACATGGACAGGAACAACTGCTGTTAACTGTAAAGATGATGCAAATGGATACATTGATCTTACCCCAACAGATGGTGTTGCACCTTACACCTACGCATGGAGTAATTTAGCAACAACACAAGATATAACCGGGTTAACTGCAGGCACATACCATGTTACAGCAACAGATGCTAATGGATGTAGTTTTTCATTAAACAATTATTCGATTACTGAACCTAGTGATTATATCATAGCTTCCATTACTAAATTAAGTTCACCAAGTTGTAATGGTGAGTTAGACGGTGAACTTCAAGTAGATGCTGCCAATGGAAACGGAGCTCCTTATCTTTATCACTGGAATGATCCTGCACATCAAACATTTCAAATAGCAGATGGTCTTGAAGCTGGTTATTATACCGTTACTGTTAACGATAGTAAGGGTTGTGAAACAACTGCCAGCTATAATTTAACAGAACCAGACCCTATTGAGATCAATACAGAAATAAAAGAGAATATTAGCTGTAATGGAGCAAATGATGGTTCTATAGCCGTTGCTGCTACTGGAGGAACAGGCACTTTATATTACACCTTAATGCCTGATGACATTCAGAATATTTCTGGATTATTTAATAATTTAACAGAAGGATCATATACCGTTGAGGTTACAGACCAAAATGATTGTGGACCGGTTACCTCTTCTACATTTGATATTGTTGAACCTGATATCCTTCAGATTACAAACGAAGAAAAAACAGATATTACGACTTGTAATGGTGATAACTCTGGGACCATTACCATAACAGCTACAGGTGGGACAAGTCCATTAACATATACAATAAGTCCGGGAGGAACACAAAATAATGATGGAATTTTCACTGGACTGGTAGCAGGTGATTATACGATAGAAGTAAACGATGTGAATAGTTGTGGACCGGTGACATCCAATTCAATCAGCATTAACGAACCGGATGCCATAAGTATCGATGCTGAAAGTAAAACAGATATTACTTGTAATGGTTTAGATGATGGTACGATCACCATCTCTGCAAGTGGAGGAACAAGTCCATTAACATATACAATAAGCCCTGGAGGAACACAAAATGATAATGGTATTTTCACAGGCTTAGCTGCAGATACATATGCTGTTGAAGTTACGGATGCGAACACTTGTGGGCCGGTAACATCTAGTGAATTTATCATTGCCGAGCCAAGCGCTATAAGCATTGATTCAGAAAGCAAAACAGATATTACTTGTCATGGAGATAATAATGGTAGCATAAGTGTTACAGCCAGTGGTGGATTATCTCCTCTCACTTATACGATTTCTCCTGGAGGAACTCAAAACAATACAGGAACTTTTACGAATTTAGCTGCAAATACTTATACGGTTGAAGTAACTGATGCCAATGATTGTGGACCGGTAAGCTCAAGTTCGCTTGAAATTACAGAACCCCAAGCCATCACCATTGAGACAGAAAATGCAGTAGATGCCAGCTCTGAAACATCTAATGATGGAAGTGTTACGGTAACAGCCACAGGAGGTATAAGTCCATTAACATATACTTTAAAACCACAAAATCTAATGAATCGAACCGGGGTATTTACAGATTTATACCCGAATGATTATATTGTAGAAGTAACAGATCAGAATGGCTGTGGACCTGTAAGCTCGACTACCATTACTGTAGGATTTCCGGATGCAATTGAAGATGTTGTTTATAATGATAAAGTAAGATTATATCCTAATCCTACATCAGATGTTATTTTCATAGAAATTGATTACGATGCCAATGATTTAAAACTGGAAGTGCTAAACATGTCTGGTCAGCTTCTGTTCAAAAAAGAAATCAACTCTTTTGATATAACAAAAGAGGAAGTGGATTTATCCGGTTATTCTAAAGGAGTTTATTTTATACGGATCTATAACGATCAGTTCAATTATAAAAATAAAGTGCTCTTGCAATAAACAATCTAAACAAATAAATTCAAAGCCCCTGTCTTGGGGCTTTTTTTTTTATTATTGCTTTTCTAACGTTACAAAATTAAAAAGTAATCACATCCATATTTAAAGCTAAAGAATTATGTTTAATTTTAACATAAAATTCTTATTATGAAAATTGTAATACTTGAGCCCATAGGATTAAGCAATGAATATCTTTCCGAAATAAGGTTAAAATTTGAATCATTAGGTCACACACTAAGTCCTTATGACACAAGGCCAGATCATGAGCAGGAAATTATTGAAAGATCGAAAGATGCTGAAATTTTAATATTAAGCAACTTACCTCTTTCTGAGAAAGTAATTGAAGCATGCTCAAATTTAAAGTTTATATCAGTTGCATTTGCCGGGGTAGATCATATTCCTGTTAAACTTTGTAGTGAAAAAAATATACTAGTTTCAAATGCTGCAGGATATTCGAACCATGCTGTTGCTGAATTAGTTATTGGATCAGCAATTCATCTCAGCAGAAAAATAAACTGGTGTGATTCCCAAACCAGAGATTCATTCACAAGAGAAGGTTTTTTAGGCACAGAGCTCCATGGAAAAACATTTGGAATTATCGGGCTGGGACAAATTGGTTCCGAAGTTGCCCATTTAGCCAGTGCCTTTGGTTGTAGAGTCTTAGCATATAGTAGGACTCCCAAAAACATTCCTTATGTAGAATTCTCCAGTCTTGATTATTTATTAAAAGAAAGTGATATCATTAGCGTACATGTTCCTCTGACTACTGAAACAAAAAACTTAATTGGTGAAAATGAAATTAGCCTTATGAAATCAACTGCCCTTTTAATAAATACGGCTCGTGGCCCAGTAGTTCATTCAGAAGCACTCTCTGAAGCTCTCATCAGCCATAAAATTGCAGGTGCTGCCATTGATGTTTATGAAAAAGAACCTCCTCTTGAGAAGAATCATCCTCTTTTTAAAGCTCCCAACACCCTTCTTTTACCTCATATTGGCTATGCTACCAAAGAAGCAATCGCATTACGGGGGAAAATTGTAATTGAAAATATCGACAAGTGGCTCCAGGGAAATCCTCAAAATCTTATGAATTAAATTTTTATTATGGATGATTTCGAAATTCTCAGTCAAGAAGTTAATCAGTGTACTAGATGCAATTTAAGTAAGACCCGAAACAAAGTGGTTTTTGGCGATGGAGCGCGAAATGCTGAAATTATGCTTATCGGCGAAGGTCCGGGATATTATGAAGATCAACAAGGAAAACCTTTTGTTGGAAAATCAGGTCAGTTACTTGATAAAATATTAGATGTTTGCGGTTTCAACAGGAAAGAACATGTATTTATTGGTAATATTGTTAAATGTCGTCCGCCAAATAATAGAGATCCATTACCAGAAGAAAGAGAAACCTGTCTTCCATACCTATATAAACAAATTGAAATGATTGATCCGAAAATCATCATTTTATTGGGAGCTACTGCTTTAAAAGGATTGATTGACCCCAATGCCAGAATAACCAAGGTTAGAGGAGAATGGATGGAATGGAAAGGAAGACTCGTTATGCCAACCTTTCATCCTTCGGCATTATTACGAAACGAAAAGCTTAAACACCCTGCCTGGGAAGATTTTAAAAAGGTGGTGGCTAAATACAGAGAACTAGTCAATAAAGAACATTTTTCGGCACATTGTTAAAATGAAAGAGGCCGGCAAATAACCGACCTCTTCTCGTAAATATATCATTTAAATTATAAGCATTGCATCGCCATATGTTCCAAATCGATATTCCTCTTTTATAGCTGCTTTATAAGCATCAATAATAATATCGTATCCACCAAAAGCACAAACCATCATTAGTAATGTTGAATATGGAAGATGAAAATTAGAAATCATCATATTAGGCACTTGTACTTCATAAGGAGGGAAAATAAATTTATTGGTCCATCCATCATATGGCTTTAAATGACCAGTAGTTGATACTGATGACTCTAAAGTTCTAAGCACTGTTGTTCCTACGGCGATAACATTGTTTTTACGATCTTTTGCTTCGTTCACTCTTTTAACTGCCTCTTCGGAAATATGAATCTTCTCAGAATCCATTTTATGTTTTGTCAAATCCTCAACATCAACTGTTCTGAAATTTCCTAAACCAACATGCAATGTAATCTCCGCAAAGTCAACACCTTTAATCTCAAGTCTTTTCATTAACTCACGACTAAAATGCATTCCTGCTGTTGGAGCAGCAACAGCTCCTTCGTGTTTTGCATATATGGTCTGATAGCGATCTTTATCTTCTGGTTCTACCTCTCTATTAATAAATTTTGGCAAAGGTGTTTCACCTAAATCATATAAGGTCTTTTTAAACTCCTCGTACGATCCATCAAATAAGAATCTTAAGGTACGACCTCTTGAAGTTGTATTATCAATCACTTCAGCAACCAATGAATCATCTTCTCCGAAATATAATTTATTACCAATTCTTATTTTCCTTGCAGGATCAACCAAAACATCCCACAGTCTTTGTTCCCGATTTAATTCCCTCAAAAGAAATACTTCGATCTTAGCACCTGTTTTTTCCTTGTTACCATATAGTCGAGCAGGAAATACTTTGGTATTGTTAAAAACCATTACATCCTGATCACTAACATAATCAACAATATCTTTAAAAACTTTATGTTCAAATTTTCCTGTTTGTCTATTTACCACTAAAAGGCGAGACTCATCTCTATTATCGGAAGGGAATTTTGCAATAAGTTCTTTTGGGAGATTAAATTTAAATTGAGATAATTTCATTAATTCAAAGTATTTATATGATTATACACAAATGACCTCCTTATACGTGTCATTTTTAAATTGGTTACAAATTTGCTAATTTTTTTTCTAATTCTTCTATACTAATCGAAGAATCAATATGATACTGGCCAATTCTTGTGCGAATTAAGCCTGCTAAATGAGCCCCACTGTCTAATTTTAAGCCAATATCATTAGCCAGAGAACGTATATAGGTACCCTTACTACAAACAACCTTAAGTTTTATTAAAGGCAAATTATATTCTAACAATTCCAATTCCGAAATTGTTATTCTATTTGCTTTTAACTCTAACTCTTCCCCTTTACGAGCATATTCGTATGCTCTTTTCCCGTTCACGTTCTTTGCTGAATAAACAGGAGGAACCTGATCTTGTTCACCAATAAATGAATTTAATGTGTCTAAAACTTTTTGTTTATTAATGTGATCTGTTGGAAACTCTTGATCATACTCAGTTTCCAAATCATAAGAAGGTGTTGTTTTTCCTAATTCAATCGTAGCAATATACTCTTTTTCATCAGCCATTAAATCGTTGATCTTTTTAGTAGCTTTACCAGTGCATACCAAAACCAAACCTTCGGCAAGAGGATCTAAAGTTCCCGCATGACCAACCTTAAAATTTTTAAGTCTAATATTTAATGCCTGGCGTAATCTCTTCCCAATTTGGTTTTTTACTTTTTTAACCACATCAAAAGATGTCCATTCATAAGGCTTATAAATTGGAATTATAACTCCAGCCTGGAAATCCTCTAATTTATTAACATTCAATCCCACTTTACTCATCTTAAAATGTAAAAATGATGGCTACTAATCCAACAATAAAACAATAGATTGCAAAATATTTCAACTTGCTATTTCGTACTAGTTTAATCATCCATGTACAAGCTAAAAATCCAGTAATAAAAGCAGCGATAAAGCCAACAATAGTAGGTATGGCCACTGTTGAATTTATAGTAAAATCTGGCGATATTAAATCCTGCGCCATTTTCCCCAAGATCAATGGTACTACCATAAGAAAAGAAAAACGGGTTGCTTTTGTTCTATCAACTCCAAGTAAAACCGATGTTGAAATTGTAGCTCCTGATCTTGATATACCAGGCATAATAGCTATAGCCTGTGAAAATCCAATAACAAGTGCATTAGAAAAAGAAACTCCTTTTTTTGTGGTTTTTGCTTTATCGGCCAAGAAAAGTAAACCTCCGGTCACTAATAACATGATAGCAACCAAAAGAATATTCCCATTGAATAATGATTCAATTTGTTCATCAAATAATAAACCTACAAAAGCGGCAGGTATCATTGATAAGATTATTTTTATTGAAAAGATGGTTTCTTCATTCCATTTAAACTGAAACAAACCTTTTAAGATTTCCATAATCTCTTTACGAAAAACTACCATTGTACTTAAAGCGGTAGCACCATGAAGTATCACTGTCATAAACATACTCTCTTGAGGTAACACATCACTGCTAAATATAGCTTTAACTAACTCCAAGTGCCCGCTACTGCTAACAGGCAAAAACTCCGTTAACCCTTGAATTATTCCAAGGATTAATGCTTCTAACCAATCCATAAAATTTAAATATAAGTAACTACTCCTCTGTTTGTTTAGGCTTCTTCATGATGGCATAAATCTCAAAGATAAACCCGAACAATACAATGATTGGAGCCAAGGTAATACGTCTAAAGCTAAAAATGGCCTCGTTAAATTCATCCGGACTATCAGCTTTACCACCAATCATTAATAAGAACCCAAATAGGATAATAGCAAATCCAATGATTAAAAGTTTGTAGTTTTCTTTTCCTAGTGCAAACTCTACCTTATTATCTTCTGATTTATTTTTCTTCGACATTTTATCCATATTTTATTAATAATATAATTTATCAACTTTCATTCGCAAATACTTAGATACAGCAAAGAATGTTGAGATCCAGTTTATTACCATCCCAAAAACAAGAACACACAGAAACAATATTCCAATAATTTCAATATCCTGGAAACTGATAATATCACGAAACTCTTTTTGGGCAGCATATAATACTCCCGCTAAAAATCCCATTGCTAAAAACGCAGCAAAAATACCATTCCCAGCACTTCGATACAAGAATGGTCTGCGAATAAATCCACGTGTTGCACCTACTAATTGCATGGTGTTTATAATAAAACGTTTTGAATAAACAGATAAACGAATGGTACTATTAATTAATGTAATAGCCACAAGGAGTAATAATCCACTAAATACGAGAATAATTAAACTTATTTTTCGGATATTCTCATTGACCAAACTAACTAATGATTTTTGGTAAAACACTTCTTTGATCTGTTCATATTTTTGGAAATCTTTTTCAATAAGTTTTATACTATCGGTATTGGCATACTCGGCATATAAATGAACTTCAATAGATGCCAGCAGTGGATTAAATCCCAAAAACTCAATAAAATCCTCTCCCAACTCTTCTTTTAATTCTTCTGCAGCCTCTTCTTTGGTAATATACTTTGTAGATTTTACATACTCACTGGCATCAAGGCTTTTTTGGAGTAAGATGACATCCACCTCTTTTACATTCTCTTTTAGAATAACCGAAAAGCCTATGTTTTCCTTAACATAATCAGATAATCGTTTTGCATTTAAAACCAACATCCCAAGCAAACCTAATAAGAAAAGCACCAATGATATACTAATAATAGAAGTGATATATGAACTTCTTAATCGTCTTTTGGTAATATTTGCTTCTTTTTTACTCATAAGATTTTTATAACCGTGCAAAGATACAAATTAATATAAGTAATTGACTAACGTGCAATTCTATTCTTTATTTTCTTTGATAGTTAAATATACTTCTTTCCCAAATACAAGCAATACTAACAATAACAATATGATTGAACTTGCATAAGATATGGTATTGCCAATATAAAATGATTTTGGTTCAAACTTAAACTCAATTTTATGTTCTCCTTTAGGAATAACCATAGCTCTTAATACATAATTCACTCTAAAGTAATCAGCAGGTTTTCCATCGATCCATGCATCCCAACCATCGGCATAGTATATCTCTGAAAATACGGCAAGTTCTTCTTCATTACAATTTGCAATGTAAACTAAATGATTTGGCTGATATGAATCTAGTTTTATACTTGATAAAGTATCTTTTGTGAAATCCTTACCAGCAACAAATTCTTCGAAACGCTTATCAACAATAAGCTCAGTTGATGGATCAAAATTACTTAAAGCTTTCATTTCCTCATTAGCGTTCGGAACAATTCTATAATCATCAACAAACCAAGCATTCCCTAAATGATCAGGATTAAACTGTGCAATAGGAATATTATTATTGTCAGCAATAATAAAATACTTAGTGTTAAGCATGTTTAAAACACCCATGTTATTTTTTGATATCTGGTGCTCAATTAATTCCTGATATCGTTTTAATTTAGCACCATGATAACCTCCAATAGATTTATGAAAATACGAAGTGCTTGCATCGCTAAAAGTATTTACTGTTAGATTCATAACTCTAAAATTTGGATCTTGATCCTGAAGAATATATTTGTCAGCCTGTGTCATTTGGAAAGTTTCTTTAGCCTGACGTTTACTCTGGAAATTTTCATCGTTTAAATAACGACGATCAACCATCCATAAATCAACTAAAACAAGAATTGCTAAAATCGCTATAAATGAATTTTGTTTAAGCTTCTTAATAATAAATAAATAAATTACTGTGGCAGTTGCTGCAATAAAGAATAAACTACGTAAAACATCTTGTTTAAATATCCCTATCCGAGCATGAACTATTTCTGCTTTTAAATCATTGATTTGAGCAATGGCATTCGGATTGCCTCTATAATTGGATAATAAATTATTAAACTGACTTACTTCTGCATTACTAAAAAAGCTAAACCAAACCGATGGCATTATGTAAAAAAGAACTAATAACCCTCCTAGTGCGCCTGAAACATAAATAAATTTCTTTTTATCAAGTTCTGATTTCAATAATACATTTAAGAATAGTATTCCTAACAATGGGAATGAAATCTGTGCAAGTATTAACATCATTTTAGTATCTCGAAACTTATTAAATAACGGAAAGTTGTCAATAAACCAATCTGTTATCCCACTATACTTCCATGATAAAAATATTGCCAATATAGAAACGGCCAAAAGTGCCCATTTAATTTTATCCTTTATAAAAAACAATCCTAATAAAAACAAAAGAAATACACTTGCCCCAAAATAAAACGCTCCACCTGAAGCCATTTGTTCTCCCCAATACGATGGTTGCTGAGCAACCATATTTTTATAGTTTGGCGCAACATTTTTCATAACATCTTCATGATGTCCAATAAGAGCCATTTTTCCTCCTTTTACATCAGGAATTACTAAAGACCAAACTTCACCATAGCCTAAACTATATTGTTTTATATAATCATGATCTAATGCATTATTATCTACTTTTTGTTCTGCATTTTTATCAACAGATAAAGTAAGCTCTGATTTTCCTCGTGTAGTATTTTTACTATAATCATAGGTTAATAATAAATTGGTAAAATTAGGCATTACACCTAATATTCCGGCAAGTAATAAAATGGATGATGCTTTTATGAATTTAGGCAGTAGTTTTTCTTTTAACGACAGATAAAACTCAACAACGACAACTGCAAATATTAAAAATAACAGGTAATACGTTGTTTGAAAATGATTCGCAGAAATATGTAAGCTCAAAAACAAAGCTGTTAAAACTCCACCAATCCATATATTTTTTCGATAAGCATAATATATTCCGCCAATAATTGGTGGAATAAAAGATAAAGCATGAATCTTTGCATTATGCCCTCCTCCCAGATATAAAACATTTATGGAAGATAACCCAAAGGCAATTCCTCCAACAATTGCAAGCCATGGATTCACATTAAAACAAATTAGTAATATATAAAAACCAACCATTAAAAAGAACATATATCCAATGGGACGAGGAATCACTCTAAGAATCAAATCTTTTATTGTTTTTACAGCATTTCTACTTTTAACTGATATTTGATAAGCAGGCATCCCTCCAAATGCAGAATTTGTCCACAGGGTTTCTTCGCCTGTTTCTTTTTTAAAATCAATAACCTCTTTACTCATACCTTGAGCCATTAATTTGTCATGTTGATATAATTTATCCCCTTTTAATTGTGGATAGAAATAAATCGCACTCAAAACCAGAAAAACGATTATTGCACTAATGTGTGGTAAGGCTTTTTTTATAAACTGCTTATTCATATTTTTGATGTTTTAATCTAAATAATCATCAAATATATTCAAATCTTAAGATTTAAGATAGTAATGTATATTTTAATATAGATTTTCATGAAAATATTAATGGTTCTAGATCATAACTTTCCACCAGATTCAAGAGTCGAAAAAGAAATTGAAACTTTAACTAAAAATGGTCACGAAGTTGTTTTAGCATGTTTTAAATATAAAACCTTACTCGCAGATTTTGAAATATATAATAATTACAAAATCTATAGAAAGACAATTCCAACACTGATATATAAATTAAGCGTTAGTGCACTAAAGCTACCTTTCTATTTTAACTTTTGGAAAAAATTTTTAATTAAGATATTAAACCACGAGAAAATAGATGCTATTCATATACACGACTTGCCTTTGTCAGAAGTTGGTGTTTTTATTAAAAAGAAATATAATATCCCATTAGTTATTGATTTGCATGAAAACTGGCCAGCATCGCTAGAAAATGCAGTACATACAAATACTTTTTTAGGTAAAATACTTTCATCAAATAAACAGTGGCGAGAATATGAAAAAAACATTCTTAAATATGCCGATGCAATTATTACAGTTATTGATGAAATGAGAAATCGTATTGCTAATTTAGGAATTAGTAAGAACAAAATTTATATTGTTTCAAACACAATAAACCCTCATGATTTTCCTTTATATCATGAGAAGCCAGATTCTAATTATACAACATTATTTTATGCAGGAGGAATTAATATACATCGAGGATTACAAACTGTAATAAAAGCATTGCCTTCAATCATAAAAAAGAAACCTAATGTACGATTAAATATTATTGGCAAAGGAAGTTACCAGAGAACACTTGAAAAACTTATTGAAGAATTGTCGGTAAATAATTATGTTAATTTTATGGGATGGAAAAACTTTAATGAAATATCGATGTTATTGGCAAAGTCAGATATTGCCTTAATTCCACATTTAAAATCGGAACAAACTGACTGTTCGTCTCCTAATAAGCTATATCAATATATTTATGCCCAAAAGCCTATCTTAACAAGTAATTGTGATTCATTAGTAAGGATGGTAAGCGAGACTAAATCAGGTATTTCATATCAGCATAATTCCCCTGAAGATTTCGAGAGAGCTTTCTTCGAAATCTCAGAAAATGAAAATAATGTGTTAGATATAGAGTTTGGATTAAGCCTTATTCATAAGAAATATAATTGGAATGCTGATTCTAAAAGACTTGTTGAATTGTATGAAAAACTGGATTAGAAACATAAAGAATATCCAAATATCATGAAAGGAGTACTTAATGAAAACCGAATCAAATATGTTCTTTTTCATTTAAAAAATGAATATGACATTCCAGAAATAATTGAAGATAAATTTATTTTTTCAAATGATTTCAATCAGCTTAAAAATTCAACAGGTAAAATAGCTTTTCTATTATCGAATAAAGAGCTTGATGTTAATTCTGTAATAAATATCAATAATATTCCAATATTATTCCCTTCAGAATTAAATAAGCCTGTATTATTCTCCACGATAAACAACAATGGAATTATTTTTAACCACGACTTGTTAAAGTCTGCGTTTTATCTTCTTTCAGGTTTTCAGGAACTAACCCCCGATTATAAAGATCATTTTAATAGGTTTCCATATGAACTGTCACTTCAAAAGAAATTAGGCATTACTCAAAAACCTATTGTGAATTATTATTTTGAACGAATTGCAGAGGGGATTAATGCATATTGTAAAATGCATAATATTGTGCCTGTGGAAAGGAAAAACAAAAATTTCAGATTTTTCCTAACTCATGATATTGATCGAATTGATACATATAAATTTTATAAGCTATTATATTATTACAAAGTATTATTTGGATTCACAAAAAAGGATTGGCCTTTTTCTATAAGACTTAAAAAAGCCTGGGAATACACATTCAATTTCTTATTTACAAACAAGAATCCTTACTGGGATTTTGATTTTCATATTCAACTTGAGAAAAAATATAATCTAAAACCATCTTATTATTTTCTTGCGAAGGATCTAAAACATCATGATGCATACTATAGTTTCGATGATAAAAGACTCCAGAAACTATATGCTGAATTAAAGGAAAACAATTTTGAAATAGGTATTCACGGTACAAACAGGTCAGCAACCAGTTTAAATAAACTTAAAAGAATAAAAAACGAACTTTCTAATCATACAAATACTAAAGTAATAGGAATACGCCAGCATCGTTTAATTTTTGACATGAATATTACTCCATTTTTACATGAACAAGTAGGGTTAGTTTATGATACTACATTAGGGTTTGCTGAACATGAAGGATTCAGAAATTCTTACTGTTTACCTTTTAAATTATATAATTTTAAAGAAGAGAGATCATTCAATACCTGGGAAATACCTTTAAACATAATGGATGCCACACTTTTAGAATACCGAAAACTAGATATGCAGGATGCTTTTCTAAACACCCAAAAGCTTATTGATGAAATAAGAAAGTTTAATGGCGTTTTTACATTATTATGGCACAATGGTTATTTCGATGAGACTATTCATCCAGGAATAGATTCGCTATACAAAAATATTTTAGACTATGTAGTAAGTCTAAATCCAAAAAACCTAGATGTAAGAAACATTATTAACTATCAGGCTGATAGTGTCTAAAAAAAGCTTGCATAACTAATTTTAGTTTCCGAATATTTCCCGATTTAATTAAATGAAATATTGTAGTTAGATATGGCTTTTTAAGCTCTTCCCAGCTTAATCTACATGAAACACACATCGGATTATCGCATGTAACATTTTTAATGCTTTGCTTAATAAGTTCGCTTTCAATTTCATAGGTGCTTTTCATATCTGAAAGAATTGCTTCAGCTTTACCAACAAATCCCTCTTTTATAAAAGCTCCCTTCTCACGAAACAGCGGCAATAAGTTATTAAATCCAACGGCACAAGCGCCTCCAGCCCAATTAATTTTAAAAGGTTTAACCGTGCCGTTATCATCAACATAATTTACTCCATAATTAGGTGTTTTTGCTCTTTTTCCGGAGTGTTCAATTGCTACATGTGTTGTTCCAACTCCAACTACCTTATCTGCTCCTCCTACTCTTAAATTTTTACCATTCATTTTAATCATCTCGGCTAATACACCATACGCTTCAGCATCTGCATCATGTTCTTCGGCTAATTGTTTAGCTAACTTGCCTATCAGAGCAAATTTATGTATTGGATGCTTACTGCGATAAACATTCGGGTCTTTTAACATTGTATTGGTTATAGCACCTGCATATGATACAGAATCATCGGAACTTATATATTTAGTATTGTCAGCTTTTACATTTTTAAAAGGATAAACTTTTACGAATGATTCAGATACTATTGTACCTTCATCGGTTAAAACCTCTTTAAGAGCATCGATTACTGTTTTTGCCCCTCCTTCAACCTTTCCTATAGATTTTAAAGAGATTTTAACATTAACTATATCCCCTTTTTTTAATCCAATTGCTTTAAAATCTTCTACAAGCTTATCATATGTTACTACTTTTTGCATCTTCAATTTATCCTAAAAATATTTCTCTTTCATGTACTAATTTATGTCTGTATAATGTTCTTTTAGCAGCTAAAACCATTGGAGGTCCTATGAATTTATTATTTTTTACAGCCACACCTGCACCTTCTTCTTGTGATTTTTCGTATAATTTTAACATTTCTTCAGCATTATCAACATCTTCGATACTTGGACTAAAATATTTATGAACCAAAGGTAATTCTTTTGGATTTAATACAAGCATTCCTTCAAACCCAAGCTTTTGTGCAATATCTAAGTTTTTCTCTAAATCTTCGAGGTCGTGCACCTTAATATGTACTGTGTCAATGGGAATTACGTTACTAGCTCTGGCTGCCATAGATATCATTGCCCTAGCAGTAAAAATACTTTTATTCTCTGCATCGTGTAATCCTTGCAAATCTGTAACAAAATCCTCACAACCAAAAGCAATGGCCACAACTCTTTTTGAAGCAGTGCAAATATCTTGTGCTTTTAATACCCCACCCGCAGTTTCAATTAATGGAATTAATTTAAAAGTTCCTACTTCAAAACCTTTTTCATATTCAATCGTTTCTAAAAGTTTATCTATAAAATAAATATCTTCACCTTTTTGTGATTTTGGGTACATAAAACCATCAATCCCCTCCACAGTTAACTGCATTAAGTCTTTTAACAACTCCCCACTTTCGCGATCATTAATTCTTGGATAAACCTGATAATTACTAAACTTCTTTTCTTTAATTGTTTTTAATAACAAATCTCTAGCCCTTTGTTTATTTTCTACAGGCTGCACTGAATCTTCAATGTCTGGTAATAAAACATCGGCTTTTGATCTTGAAGCACTATTTATCAGACGTTCATTATGAGCCGGAACAAACATCAGGCTTCTCATTAATATATGTTTCATTTTGGTTCTTTTCTAGGAATTAATACTGATCTGGAAAATTCAAGTACATCAACATCATGTTGATTTTTAACAATCGTAATAACCTTAACAATTCCCCTGTCATTCTTTGTTTTTGAAGCACGTACATCTAATACCCTAGTGTTGGCATAAATTGTATCCCCTATAAACACCGGGTTTAAATGTTTAATATCATGATATCCCAAATTAGCAATAGCCTTCCCACTTATATCTCTAACGGTTAATCCAACAGCAACAGAAAAAACTAACGTTCCCACTACTAATATTCTACTATGTTGTGTTGTTTCTGCATAATTTACATCTAAATGAACGGGGTGGTGATTCATTGTTAATAAACTAAACAAATTATTATCTGATTCAGTAATAGTTTTACCAGGCCAATGATTAAAAGTCATTCCAACCTCGAAATCTTCAAAGAAATTACCAAAATCATTATTTTGTCTTAAGCTCATATTTTTTATAGTTTAGCCCTAATCACTTTATTTAAGATAAATAAAAATACTAAGTAATAAAATACTGCTAACACTACAAAGAATTTTAAATAGTTTTCAAAATGCCATCCGAAAAAATGAGGTAGCGATAATGATATTAAAGCTATTAATAATAATCCTATTTGCCAAAATAATGAAATATGCTGCCTTTCAAATATACTTAAACTAACCGAAACCGGAGATACTATAAATCGTACAAATACCAATGGTGCTAGTATTTGTGCATACTTCCCTGCAACTCGCCATTCTTCTCCAAAAGCAAATGCAAATACAAATTCTGATGCAAAAAATAAGATTAAGAAAATAGGTAACCCAACTACAAATAGTTTCTTAATTGTATTATTAAATGTATTTATTGCAACACCATTTTTACGTTTTTCAAGAGTAGCTTCCTGCATATAAACCTGACTTACAGACTTGCTTATAAAAGCCATAGGCATTCGTAATATTTTATTGGCAAATGAATAAAACCCTAAGGTAGCGACTGTAAATAGTTTGGATATTAAGATGTTGACTAATTCTGTAGATAGTGTATTTGCTAAAGAAGCAGGTAAAGTAAGCTTTGGAAACCTAGAAAAACGAACTGCTTGTTTTTTTATATCTTTTTTATTAATCTGTTTAATTAAATTCCTGTCGTTCAATACATTTTTTATTAATTTCCTATTCCCCATAAGATGCCCAAAAGAATAACCACTGACTAAAGCAATAGATCCATTATTAATAAAAAACAAACCCAATTGAACAATTACCGTACCCACAGATTTATGGACATTAGCATATGCAATATTTTTATAATATTTCTTTCTTGTACTGAAGTAATTTAACATATTAAAACATCCAACCAATAAAATTACAAAAGGTGCTAGATATAACCATATGCCAATATCATCATTCCCAATCCATGATACAATATTTGAATGGAAAATTATTACAAACAGAAAAAGAAATACACTTAAAATAAATGAAATGATAACTCCTAATGCAAAAATATTAATAGCATCCTTATCTTTGTCCGGAATAATGATTGCCAATTCATATCTGCCATTAGCTATGGTACCAAATATCAATACTAATGAACTGAAAATGGCCAATACTCCAAAATCAGTTGGAGAATATATTCTTGTAAGAACTGGTGATACAGCAATAGGTATTAATTGAGCAACACTTGTTCCTGTGATCAGGGTTAAAACATTTTTTGTAAACTCTGATTTATTTATATATTTATTAAACCATTTTAACATTTAACAGAAATTGATTCTAAATTATATATAGTTGTTTTACAATATTCTCACTCGCTTCTCCATTCCCATACAAATTCATTCTAAAATCAGCATTCTTATCTTGAATATTTTTAGCTTCTGTAAGTATTTTTTCTTTATCAGCTCCAACAATAGCATTAAAACCATTTTCTACTAACTCAACCCATTCCGTTTCATCGCGGGTAGTAATACAATACTTTTTAAAGAAAAATGCCTCCTTTTGCAATCCTCCACTATCGGTTATAATAAACTCCGAATGCTTAATTAATTGTATCATATCAAAGTAACCTACCGGATCAATAATTTCAAAACTCAATTTTATATTTAAATCATTTAGTATTTTTTGTGTTCTGGGATGAATTGGTAATATAACTTTATACTCTTCAGATAAGTCATTATATGCCTCGATTATATTCTTTAATCGATTAAGATCATCGGTATTTTCCTGACGATGTAAAGTGCAAAGAATAAATCTGGAGTCTTTTAAATTAAGGTCACTTATTATTGTTGATTTTTGATTAGATATTTTCTCATAAAACAAAGCTGCATCCTGCATTACATCACCACTTTTAAATATGGAGCAAGGAAAACGTTCAAAACCTTCATTTTTTAAATTTTCTACAGCTTTATCAGTTGGGCAAAATAAAAACGAAGAGATACGATCAGTCAGAATACGATTTGCTTCTTCAGGCATATTTAGATTAAACGATCGTAATCCTGCCTCAACATGAGCAATTGGAATATGAAGCTTTTGAGCTGCCAATGCTCCAGCCAAGGTTGAATTTGTATCTCCATAAACTAAAACAACATCAGGTTTTTCTTGTAATAAAATCTTTTCAATTTCTTCGAGCATTCGCCCAGTCATAGCACCATGTGATAAACTATGTATGTCCAGATTATACACTGGCTCTGGAATATCCATCTCCTTAAAGAAGATTTCAGACATATTAATGTCAAAATGTTGCCCGGTATGCACAATTATTTCATTAATCCCTTCACTTCTTAAAACACGACTCACAGCAGCAGCTTTTATAAACTGTGGACGAGCACCAATAACTGTTAATACTGTTTTCAACATACTAGATGAGTTCTTTTAATTGTTTTGTTAAATTTCTCCTTGAATATTTTAGATACTTCCCAGAATCAATATTTAAATGCGATTGCTGTTTCCATTTTTGTATTTGCTCAACTAAAAATCTTAAAAGTTCTTGTTTCTGATCTCGTTCAAACATCCTTCCAGCCTCACATTCCTCAATTATTTTTGCCGAATCACCATCTTTAGGACCTATTCCAATAATTGTTTTTCTGGCTGCTAAGTATTCAAATAACTTTCCTGCAATCCCTTTATCATTATCTGTTTTTGGAAATATGTAAAATAATATGGTACTTGAAAATAAATATTCGATCACTCTATTATGATTGACATACCCAACAGGTTCAAATACATTTTTTAAACGACACGCTTCTATTAAGTCCTCAATTCCTGGTGATACATGCCCCACCATTCTGAGTTTAAAATTAATATTAGGAAAATCCTTAATAATTTCAGAAAGTACTTTAAAGAATACATCAGGTTCATAATTATCAGAGATTGTTCCTGAATAGGTTATGATAAAATCCTTACGATCCAGACTCTTATAGTTAAACTCATCTTCATCAAAACCATTCGTTATGCTATAAAACTTCTTTTCTTGTTCGGATATCTTTGTTACCAATAAGTTTTTATTTGAATCACAATTAGCAATTATTGTATCAGCATCTTCAAGCACTATTCTTTCTCTTTTCTTATCAATCCGTTTTACAAAACTTGTATGTAACAAGTCTTTGTAATAATAAATATCAGTCCAAGGGTCACGAAAGTCTGCAATCCATTTAACTTTTAAATTCTTTTTAAGCTTTAATCCAACAAGGTGTGTTGAATGTGGTGGCCCAGTTGTTATAACTTTATCAATATTAAATTCAGCAATAATTTCTTTTGCTTTCTTAACTGCAAAGTTATTCCATCCTACACGAGCATCAGGAATAAAAAAATTGCCACGAATAAAACGAAGTATCGTTTGCAAAAAACTCTTTTTATTTACATTGGTAAATCCTCCATATGGCACATTCTTTTTACCAAATAAACCAGATAAAAGATTTAATGGTTCGAATGATTTGGTTTTAAAAACTTTTAAATCAGAACGAATATCCTGTTCAAGACTTTTATCTGTTTGTGGATACGAAGCATATTTTGGATCTACAGTTAAAACTATAGGTTCAATATCAAATTCAGGAAGATACTTAGTAAATTTTAACCAACGTTGAACACCGGCCCCTCCGCTCGGGGGCCAGTAATATGTTATTATAAGAACTTTTTTATTATGTATCACTTAAAGAATTTATTAATTCTCTAATCTAAAAAATCTTCTTCAATAATTTCTTCATGCTTACTTTCTCATCAACAATAGAAGCTAATTCTGATATCTTAACTCTCTCTTGTTCCATGGTATCACGATCACGAATAGTAACCGTGCTATCTTCTAATGTTTGATGATCAATAGTAATACAGTATGGTGTTCCAATAGCATCCTGACGACGATAACGACGACCGATTGAATCTTTCTCATCATACTGACAAGTGAAATCAAATTTTAATTCATTGATAATTTCACGTGCTTTTTCTGGCAAACCATCTTTTTTAACCAATGGCAATACCGCTAATTTTATTGGTGCCAATGCAGGTGGGATTTTAAATACCACACGAGTATCCGATTCGCCATTTTCTTTCTTCACTTCCTCATCTTGTATACAAGCTGATAAAATAGTTAAAAAAGTTCTGTCCAATCCAATAGAAGTCTCCACAACATAAGGAACATAGCTTTCTCCAGACTCATTGTCGTAATATTGAATTTTCTTACCCGATAGTTCCTGATGTTGCGTTAAGTCAAAATCGGTACGAGAATGAATTCCTTCCAATTCTTTAAACCCGAATGGGAATTCGAATTCAATATCAAATGCAGCATTCGCATAATGCGCTAATTTATCGTGCTCGTGGAAACGATATTTTTCTTCTGGCAATCCCAAAGATTTATGCCATTTCATTCTTAAATCTTTCCAATGCTCAAACCATTCTTTTTCTGTTCCTGGTTTTACGAAAAACTGCATCTCCATTTGTTCAAATTCGCGCATACGGAAAATAAACTGGCGAGCAACGATCTCGTTACGGAAAGCTTTACCAATCTGTGCAATTCCAAATGGCAATTTCATCCGTCCTGTTTTTTGAACATTCAGGTAGTTTACGAAAATACCCTGAGCTGTTTCCGGACGAAGATAAATTTTACTTGCTCCTTCGGCTACCGATCCAAGCTGTGTTTCAAACATCAAATTAAACTGACGAACATCGGTCCAATTTTTTGAACCTGAAATCGGACAAGCAATCTCACACTCTTCGATCAGTTTCTTGATATCATCCAAATTATCATTTTCTAAGGCCTTAACAAACTTTCCATAAATGTCATCAATTTTAGCTTGATTTCTTAATACGTTAGGATTTGTTTCTCTGAATTGTTTTTCATCAAAATCATCACCAAAACGTTTTTTTGCTTTTGTGATTTCTTTATCAATTTTTTGCTCGTATTTAGCTAAATGATCTTCGATTAAAACATCGGCTCTATATCTTTTTTTCGAATCTTTATTATCGATCAATGGATCGTTAAAAGCATCCACATGACCAGAAGCTTTCCATACCAATGGATGCATGAAAATTGCCGAATCAATTCCAACAATATTTTCATTCATTTTTACCATGGCATCCCACCAGAACTTTTTAATGTTGTTTTTTAGTTCTGCTCCCATCTGTCCATAATCGTAAACTGCACTTAGTCCATCATAAATTTCACTCGATTGGAAAATATATCCATACTCCTTTGCATGAGCAATAATCTTCTTAAATTGATCGTCTTGAGCCATATCTTGTTTTATATTTCTAATTTAAATTAAGAGACAAAAATAATCGAAAATGTTTTTATATCATAACATTATTAACAGATACACCTAAAGCTTTCAAATTAAGTATTCATTGCTATTTTTCATGAACAATTTCTACCTTTGCTAAATATCAACTTATATTTATTTTGTGATGATCAAAGAAACCGATTTTCTCGTTATAGGATCAGGAATAGCAGGACTTAGTTTTGCCTTGAAAGTAGCTGAACATGGTAAGGTAATTTTGATTAGTAAAACCTGCCTAGAAGAATCGAACACGAAATATGCCCAGGGAGGGATAGCAGCTGTTACTTATGAACCAGACAATTTTGAGAAACATATAGAAGATACACTTAACGCAGGGGATCGCTTTTGTAATCGTGAAATTGTTGAGATGGTTGTTAGAGAAGCGCCTGCTCAAATAAAACAACTTATCAAATGGGGAGTTAACTTTGATCAGAATGAGAAAGGAAATTACGATTTAGGTCGTGAGGGTGGACATTCGGAATATAGAGTATTACATCATAAAGACAATACAGGTGAAGAAATTCAAATTTCTTTAGTGGATAGAGTTAAAAACCACCCGAACATTGAGGTTCTTGAGAATCATTTTGCCGTTGATATTATTACACAGCACCATTTAGGGAAGTTGGTAAAACGTAGTCATAATGATACAGAATGCTATGGAGCTTATGTTTTAGACCTTAAAACAGATGAAGTTAATACCTATCTCTCAAAAATAACTATGATTGCAACTGGTGGAACAGGAAATCTTTATGATACCACAACCAACCCAAAAATTGCTACCGGTGATGGTGTTGCTATGGTTTATCGTGCCAAGGGAATTATAGAAAATATGGAGTTTATCCAGTTTCATCCTACATCACTATATAATCCCGGAGAAAAACCTTCATTTCTAATTACTGAGGCTTTACGTGGTTTTGGAGCAATATTAAAAACTGCTGAAGGAAAAGAATTTATGCATAAATACGATAAACGAGAGAGTCTTGCTCCTCGTGATATTGTTGCTCGTGCCATTGACCATGAGATGAAAATATCTGGTAGTGATTTTGTCCATTTGGACTGTACACACTTAGATAAAGAAAAATTAAAAGATCATTTTCCTAATATCTATGAAAAATGTTTGTCATTAAATATTGACATTACTAAAGATCCAATACCTGTTGTTCCTGCTGCTCATTATATGTGTGGAGGTATTAAAGTAGATGAAGATGGTTGCAGTACTATTCATAGATTATATGCTGCAGGAGAAGTATCTTCAACAGGCTTGCATGGTGCCAACCGACTAGCATCGAATTCATTGTCGGAAGCTGTTGTTTATGCAGATAGAGCTGCTAAAAACTCTATTAAAAAGCTAAAGCATATTCGCATAAACCGCGATATTCCTGAGTGGGATACACAAGGAGCCACATACCCCGAAGAAATGATTATGATTACTCAGAACTATAAAGAAGTGCAGCAAATCATGAGTAATTATGTGGGAATTGTTCGATCTAATCTACGACTAGAAAGAGCCTTACACAGGCTGGAAATCATCTATAGAGAAACTGAAGAATTATATGAAAAATCTATTCTTTCGCAGAAGCTTTGCGAACTTAGAAATTTAATTAATGTAGGCTATTTAATTATTAAAATGGCTCAGAATCTGCATGAAAGCAGGGGTTTACATTACACCATTGATTATCCTAAAAAAGGATCGAGAAGTGAATTTTAACTCCATTATATATTAAAAAAAGAGCCCTTTAAAGGGCTCTTTTAACTTCATTATATTAGCTGTCTATTTTAGAATAATATTCGATATAATTGATTTACCTTCTATATTAAATCTAATAATATACATTCCTTTTGCTTTATCTGAAATATCTACTTTGTTTAGTTCAGCATGATGTTTTTCTTGATAAACTATTTTACCATCCAAACTGTAAATAACAACATCAACAGCATCATTTAATTGTCCATAAGATATATTAAAGATTCCTTCCGATGGATTAGGATACACATTGATTCCAAATATATCGAGATCGTCAATACCTGTAGTCACAGACATATTTGCACTATTACTTGTAATATCACCACAAGTACCTGAAACAAATACGGTATATTCGCCCGCGTTATTCTCTACAACCGATAGTATCTGATAAGAATCGGATGTAGCTCCACTAATATCGCTTCCATTAAAACGCCATTGATAAACAAGATTTGTTCCTTCTGCTTCAACGTTAAATGTAACATCATCGCCAACTTCTGCATTCACATCAGCAGGCTGAGTTAATATTTGAGTCGCTGTATTAATTGTTAATGACGCTGTATTACTTCTTACATTTCCACATGCATCAAATGCAATACAAGCATAATCACCTTCGTTCTCACTCTTAGCTGAATTAATTGTGTATGTGCTTGCTGTTGCTCCTGAAATATCAGCACCATCCTTTTGCCATTGATACGAAGAAGCATTTGAAGCTGTAATACTAAATGTTGCCGTGCTCCCTTCACAAACCTCTGCACTTTCAGGCTGAGATGTAATAGCTACTGTACTTGTATTCATGGTTAAAGTTGCACTTCCACTTAACACAAAACCACAATCATCGAATACCAAACAAGAATAGTTACCCTCATCAGAGCTACTAACTAAAGCAATAGTATAACTATCACTTTCAGCACCAGAAATACTTGCTCCATCTTTTAACCATTGATAAGCTGTTGCACTAGTTGCATCCACAGTAAACTCTGCTGAAGTTCCTTCACAAACTTCAGTATCCTGTGGTTGGGTTGTTATTGCCACAGCCGTTTCGTTAACAGTTAATGTCACAATATTACTTGTTACAGGATCACCACAAGTTCCATCAACTACACATGTATACTCTCCCTCATCGGTATTTGAAACATCTGTTAAGATTAAACTTGTTGAATTCTCACCTGTTATATCAACACCATCTTTTTGCCATTGATATGTTAAAGCTGTTCCTTCAGCTACTATATTAAATTCAACATCATCGCCATCACATACAGTCTCTGATTCAGGCTGTGTTATGATTTCTGTATTTGCATACAAGATAAATTCAGTTTCATTAGATGATCCCGTATTACCACAAGCATCCGTAGCCTCAAAATAATAAATTCCTTCATCATCGGATGTTGCATTATCAATAAGTAAATTTAATGTTGTTACCCCACTAATATCTCCTCCATTAACCAAAGCAACATCATCTTTATACCATTGCATCATCATATCAGTTCCTGTTGCAACAACACTTAAATCTATTGTTTCGCCAGAGCATTTTGAATAAGTATCCGGTAGACTTGATATCACAATATCATCACAAATTCCATTACCTACAACAGTAATATTAGCTGTAGTCGCTCCTGCACTTTCATGCGTAATATTATCTGAATATTCGCCCGATACAGTTGGAGTAAATCTTACATAAATTGTAGTATTTGAAACTGTTCCTCCTGATTGAGTCAGCGTTAATGTATTTGTAAATCCACTGCCACTTGTTGTTGAAATATCAACATTAGATGGTGCAGTTATTACAATATCACTGCTTAGGTTGCTTCCTGATATGGTATATAATTTTTCAACAGAAGTAGTATTTAATACCAGATCTCCAAAATTAAATCCTGATACTGATTTAGTAATAATCGGCGTTCCCGGAGCCACTCCATTACCATTGATGGCTATATCAAGCTGTGCCGCATCGGTACTTGTATGCTCAAGAGTTCCTGCATATGCCTGTTCTGTAGCAGGAGAAAATCGAACATAGATTGTTGTTTCAGATACTGTTCCTGCTGTTTGAGTTAAGATAATTGGATTAACCGAAAAGTCTGAATTGTCCAAAGAAATCTCAAAATCGGCTGATGCTGTCAATGTAATATCATTCGTTAGATATACTCCTTCTACAGTATAAGTTTGAACAACACTTGTTCCTGTTTCTACACTCCCAAAGTCCATTTCAGTTATTGATGTAAGGATCGTTGGTGTAACACCATTTCCTATTAACTCAATATTTACCTGATCGGCTTCTGAACTTTCATGTGTAAGATTTAAAGAATACGAACCATCTGCTCCAGGAGCAAAACGCACATAAATGGTTGTACTTGAAACTGAACCAGAAACCGGACTCAAAGTAATTGGATTTACTGAGAAATCTGCATCATCCAGTGAGATCTCAAATCCTGCTGGAGCAGTTATGGTAATATCATCAATTAAATTCGTACCACCAAGTGTATAGTTTTGTGAAGCAGAATTAGTTCCTGTTTGGATATTCCCAAAATCTAAACTGGTTGCTGAAACAGTAATTTCAGGTTTGTAAACATCTATGGTAAATGTTGTGCTGTTATTTTCATTTACCTGATCATTTGCCAGCTTAGTATAAACCTCCACACTATATGTTCCTTCCATGCTTGGTGTAAATGCTAACGAACCGGTAAATGTTCCAGTTGCTGTTTCATTCTCTGCAACTGGACCCGCAATACTTAATGGACCAATTTCTGTTCCTCCGTCAACCTTATAATAAACAGGGATATCAGACTGAGAATTTGTTCCATAATTAATGATTTCAACATCAATATCCATTGCTTGATTTACAATTCCTGTTGTTGAATAAGCATCCGAGACAGCCACATCATTACTCACAGCAAACTTAGGTTCAATCATAAACCTAAATGATGCCCCTGGCGCAAAATCAGTCCATTCAGTATCACCTGTTGGTGAAGTATAGTAAAATGTATTTGTACGTATAGGTTCTTCACGTTGATAAGCAAAGCCTATATTAACATCCCCCATCTGACGAACACCCACATAAAAATCACCTGCGGGTATAGATACACCTGGATCCAATAAAAGTGTATATTCTCCGGAAGTTGAAACCTGTGTTTCAGATGTAAATAATAGGGTTCCTGGTGCTCCATTAGCACCTGTAGCATCCCAAATTCCTATTTGGAAATCTTTGCCTCCATTTGTAAATATTACATCAACCTGATTTAACTTACCTACTTCTGAGGTGTTAAACTTAGCTACAAAATCACCGGAACTTCCATTAAAACCAACACCCCCATTAACTACAGTACCTTGTGAATATGAATATGAATTTAAGGTAGTTGTAATATTCTTGGTCATTACATTATTTGCCATATTATCATCGTCAGGTATGCTCACCTCTACTTCCTGATCTCCTTCAAGACTTGGATTATAACCAGCAAAAAATACAGTAATAGAATCCCCAGCAGAAAGTGATGAAATATTTTGAGTATTCATAAAGATATTATCACCTGTTATACTTAGTGATACATCAATATTAGAAGCATCAATATATCCTCTATTAATAATTAATGCAGAAATAGTATGTGGTATTGCATGTGCTACAGGTAACTTACCTAAGGTATATACTTGTGTTAGCTCTATGTCAAAAGTAGTAGTAAAAGATAATTCATTTCCATATCTTTCTCCAGATGCGTTTTTTGCATAAGTTCTAATATAGTAAGTAGTATTTTCAGATAATCCTGTAATTGATACATCATAGCTTCCTAAGCCTGTTTCTGTACTTGCAAGTTTATTATCTGACAAGGTAGGATTTCCTGTTGTATTCCAAACTACTCCTTTCTCAGAAACACTGCTGCTACCCTCATAAGTTACTTCACCTGTAACAGTTGCAGAGGTTTTGGTTATGTTTGAATAAGCTGATGTTTCAACCGCTGGTAAATCACTGGCAATAACATTAACCGTATAGTCCTCAACCTCACCATAAGTTGTTGTTCCACATGGTTCTCCACAATCGGCTCCCTGGTATTTTGTTCTAATTCTCATTCTATGAGATCCTAATTCGGCTGTACCCGGAATCGTGATTTCAAAATCACCATTTCCAGTGCTTTCTGCAGCACAAATAACTTTCTCACCAGCATCATCAAAACTATAATTATCATTAAAATCAATCCATACAGCTAAATCGGTATTTTCTGCTGGATATGTATTTATAATAGACAATATATAAGTTTCTCCGATTTCTACATCAGTCGACAGGGCAGTAAAATCTTCATAACCATTATCACCTGTACTCAAATTACTAATGTCTCCAAAAATTACATCCTGAAGACTGATTACACCTCCACCAGCTGCTTCACAATAAGATGTTGGAACACCTGTCACAATATTTACGGTATAATCCTCTACCTCTCCATACATTGTTTCACCACATGATGTGTTACAATCTGATGCCCAATATTGTGTTCTTACTCTCATGGTATGATTTCCAACAGGAGCATCAGCTGGGATGATTAAATCAAAATCATTATCGGTCCATGCATCTATTTCACAAATAACATTTTCTCCTGCATCCTCAAAACTACCATTATCATTGAAATCAATCCATACACTTAAATCATCTCCTTCGTTAACATATCCATTTTCAATGGTTAAGGTATAAGTAATCCCCTGCTCAAGATCTGTTGTATAAGCTGTATAATCGGCATAATTACTTGAACTTACACTTGTATTTAAATTAGAAATATCACCCAGTGTAAGGCTATTAATGTATACAACACCATTTTCTGATGAAGCCTGACAATAACCTGTTGTTGTAGCGTTGCCTGTTGCAGGAGAAACAATATTATAACAATTATCTGAAGTTGCGTATTTATAAACAGCAAAGTAATAGTCAGTACCACTATTTAAATTAGTAATTGTAAGCGTTTCACTTGTTCCGTTATACACTACAATATTATCATCAAGAATATCTTCACCAAGAGTAAAATCAGCATTTGCACTATAAGATTCTCCACCAATAGGATCTTCGCTAACAGCTTCTCCTTCTTTAGCAACAACTAATACATAATCTCCTCCACTTGTCCAAGATATAGTTATGTCATGATCGTTCATATTATCAATACTTAAACCAGAAGCCTGTGTTGATGGCGGTTGGCAAAAAGTTGTGAAAGATAGTTCATCACCATATCCTGTGCCATTTGCATTCATTGCATATGACTTATAAAAATATTCTGTAGTAAAATCTAATGAACTAATAGACTCTGAAAACTCCCCATCACTTACCAATGGATTAGTAGTTACTTTGGTTACTCCTGTTCCTCCAATCACTGGATCAGTAGTTTTACTATAAACAAAACCACTTTCGGTAACTGCATCATTATTATTACTGGTAATTTCGCCATGAAGTACAGCAGATTCAAAAGTTAAGTCGGAAACTGTATAAGTCTCAAGAGATGGTGAATAGCTACATGTTCCTGTAACTGTAATATTAGTAACATAAGGTTTTTGATTGTGCTTAGATATAGTCAAAGTTACTGTAGCAGCCGACTCATCCATGGTATAATTTAATGTTCCATTCCCACTACCATCTAACACTACTGATGCCAACAAATTATTATTTATCACAAGTGTAGCTACAGCATTCGGTGTTGAGCCTGTAACCGAAAAAGTATTTCCGCTACAACTTATTTCACTTGCATGCGTTGCTGTTATTGTATTGGTATTCGGGTTTGAAGTCCAGATTTTCATGGCAGGATCACCAAAGTAATGAAATAACTGGTACGTGTAAATATTATCTCCAAAATTTTGAACCATGGCATGCAAGCCTTGGTTCACCACATCGCCCATGGTATAAATTTCGTTTCCTGCTCCATTGGTATAAGTACCTCCTGTTCCTGCTGTACCAAAATCAGGATATAAACCCGGATCAGACCAAATAGCATCGATCATTCCAACAGACAAGGCATCGTTATATCCACTATAACTATAATATGCTGCACCAACAACTCCAACTGCTCCTTTGTTTTCCATTCTTAGAAACTTCTCTGCAAAACAATTATCCAATTGGAATTCTCCGGTATGACAATTCATACTAAAAACAACAGGTAATAACTCACCATTATTCAAGCTTGTCATTGAAGAAGTTGTATAATATGGATGAGCCCATCCGGAACCACCAACATAACCATGATCACGATGAAAAACCATAAATTTACCGGCATCGATGGCAGTTGTAATTTCTGTACTTCCTCCACTCCAGTTAAAGGAAGCATCTCTTAGTTCAGCTGGAAGTAATTGTCCATCAGAATAATATCCGTTATTATATCTCAAACTTGCAACATCTGCAGTTCCTGTTCCTGTTTCCCTATAATAAACTCTGGTTGATGTATATGCATGATTATCCTGAAGATAATCTCTTATTTCTTCACTGGTATGACAAAACCTTCTGTCAGCATATCCATCATTATCATCAGTATCCTGCCATTGTGCACAATTCAATATATTGGTATAATAATCGGAATTTGTGGTTGGTGATTTTTCATAATTAACAATTTTATTAATTACAACCTCAGCTTCAGCAATAGTTGATACTGATATTCTACCATGTGCCATGTCGGGAAAATGATCTGTTTCTCCATCCATACATGCAACATATAAATCGGTAGCAAAATCCTCACCATCACTTGGATCTTGATGAATTTCTCCTGGAACAGCATAAGAACCGGTGTGGTCACCAATAATAACAAAGTAATCTGGTTTTGGGGTCCAGCTATCATAACGGTTATGGATCTCTGCTTTTACTTCTTTGGCAGTCCAACTTGATTTAGATACTACTTCGACAGTATATCCTAATTGTCGTTTCCACTTTGCTAATTCTTTTGCCTGCGAAAGAAATTGCGAATGCGTGACAATAATGTAGTTTTTTGCTTCTGATTTATTTTTTTTTTGATTTTCCGAAGAAAATCCATCTGGTATACTCGCCGAATTAATTACATTCTGTTTTAACAAATTCGTGTAGTGCAATGTGTTTTCTTGTGCAATATATTCGAAGGACTTTTCTCCTCCTGACATCTCAAATCGATATTTTATATTCGTATAAGCACGTATTTTACCTGTAACAGGATTAAATTGCACCGGGCATATTTGAACAGTAGCCATACCGGTTCCTCTATTTAAGGCAACATTGGTAATTTCTACTACATTTTTAGGAAAAAACTCATCTTGCGAATAAACTTTTTCATCCTTCTTAAATAAAGGAGGAAGTGCTCCTTCTGTATCCCTAGGAGGTTCCAGTGCAGGATGAATCATATATCCATCAAATTCAGTGTATTCTGCTTCCAGGATAATGATTTTACCCTCGGCTCCTCTTGGCATTGCAACAATGTCATTATGAGAAGGCAAGGCAGGAGCCCCCACCTGGTTCATTTTTGCAAAGCCATTGATATGTAAAAAATTATAAGAATCATTTTTTACCTTGGCATTAGCAACATATGCACCAGTAAATGCATAGCCAATTTCCAAATCATTTGATTTTAAACTTTGATAGGTTCTTTTAGGAGTAGTTTCCATACTTTCTCCTTTTACTTTTGACCCATCTTTAAATGAAAGATATAAGTTCTGCGAACTAACCGTAAAAGAACTCATTATCAGCATTACAATACATATGTATACTGATTTCTTAATCGTAAAGTATTTCATTGATTAATTTAATAGGTTAATAAAAATTGAATAAAAAACATGAAGATAATAAAATATTTAACATTTTGATTCTAAAAATTAATATACAATATAAATTTTTAAATCATTTTTGATTAACACCCTTATCTAATGGATGTGTTATTGTGTTTATAACATAAACGAACCCACAAAAAATTACTATTTTAGCAACATGATTAAATAAACAGCTAAAATGCAAAGCATTAGAAAAATACTTAGCCCTATATTATTTCCACTGAGTTTACTTTATGGATTCATTATCTATATTCGTAACAGGTTATATGATTACAATATCTTCAAATCGAATCAATTTAATATTCCATTAATAACCGTTGGAAACATTACCGTTGGAGGAACAGGTAAAACTCCACATATTGAATACTTGGCCAGTTTGCTAAAATCAGAATTTAATATTGCGACCTTAAGCCGAGGTTATAAAAGAAAAACAAAAGGTTTTATTTTAGCTTCTCAAGAGTCAACAGCACAAGAAATAGGAGACGAACCAAGACAAATTAAACAAAAGTACCCTGATATCACTGTTGCCGTTGATGCTGATAGAAGCAATGGAATTAATACATTAACAGAGTTAAATAAAAATCTGGATGTTATCTTATTAGACGATGCCTATCAACACCGAAAAGTGAGTGCTAACTTATCCATCTTATTAATTGACTATTCGCGACCAATTGAAAAGGATTTTATTTTACCCTTTGGTGATTTAAGAGAGCAAGCTTTTGAGAAGAAAAGGGCCAATATGATCATTATTACCAAATCACCAAAAGATCTAAAACCAATCGATCGAAGAATGATTTTTAACAAACTGGAACCCTATTTTTTTCAGCGTGTATTTTTTACTACTTTTGATTACGGGGAAATGAATTCTGTTTTTACTAAGAATAATAACCTTACTCTTTCTGATTTAGGTGAATACGAAATTTTATTAGTCACTGGAATCGCAAATCCAAAACCATTAAAGGAGTATATTGTAGAAAATATTTCCAAAAATATCCAAGATTTAGAATATTCGGATCATTACGACTTCAAAGAGTCTGATTTTAAAGTCATTAAACAAAAATATGATCAAATCAAATCAGACAAAAAAATCATCATTACAACAGAAAAAGATGCCATGCGTTTACAAAAATTTAGTAATATTGCTGAAAATCTTAAAGATTACTTTTTCTATATCCCAATACAGGTTAAATTTTTAAACAACCGTACGGATAACTTTAATCAACAAATTATTGACTATGTTAGAAAGAATAAAAAGCACCGTTTCCTATATAAAGGATAAAACCAAATTTCAGCCTGAAGTTGGTATTATTTTAGGAACAGGTTTAGGAGGATTAGTTGAAGACATTAAAATTGAACATTCATTAAATTATGATGAAATTCCTGATTTTCCTGTCTCGACTGTTGATGGGCATCATGGCCGATTAATTTTTGGTGAACTGGGAGGCAAAAAGATTGTTGCTATGCAGGGACGTTTTCATTTCTATGAAGGTTATCCTATGGAAATGGTTGTTTTTCCTGTTCGAGTAATGAAGTATTTGGGAATTAAAAACTTATTCGTTTCAAATGCCAGTGGAGGTGTGAATCCTGATTTTGAAATTGGTGATTTAATGATTATCAATGATCATATTAATTTAATTCCAAATCCTTTAATTGGCAAGCATCAAGCTGAATTTGGTGCTCGATTCCCTGATATGAGCGAACCTTATGATTTAAAATTAATAGAAAAAGCGAAAGAGATAGCTAAAAGCCACGATTTAAAAGTTCAGGAAGGTTGTTATGTAGCGACTACAGGTCCAACTTTCGAAACTCCGAAAGAATATCAGTATTTCAAAATTATTGGTGGCGATACTGTTGGAATGTCAACGGTTCCGGAAGTAATTGTTGCACGACAAATGGGTATTCCTTGTTTTGCCATTTCAATCATTACTGATTTAGGTGTTCCTGGAAAAATTGTTGAAGTCACACATGAAGAAGTACAGAAGGTGGCGGCAAAAGCCGAAACAAAAATGACCCTGATCATGGAAGAGTTAATATCTCAATTATAATATAAGACCGGGTTTATCCCGGTTTTTTATTTTATTTATTTCTTTATTAAACTTTGATAGATTAAAATAATCTTATACACATGCAAAAGCAGAGAAAATTTCAACTTAATAATGTACTTCTTATTTCTATCGCACATTTTGTGCACGACACTTATTCTGCTTTTTTAGCTCCTATCGTTCCTTTATTAAAAACAAAACTGGGAATAAACAATACATTAGTTAGTTTACTTTTTGTTACCCAGCAAATACCTTCATTACTAAATCCATTTATTGGAATGATAGCAGATAATTTAAAGATCCGCTATTTAGTTATTCTTGCCCCTGCAGTTACAACTATTTGTATGAGTTTACTGGGAGTTGCTCCTTTATATATAATTATCGTTGTTTTACTTTTTATCATGGGGTTAAGTAATGCTATGTTCCATGTTCCATCACCAGTTTTAATTAAAAAATTCTCGGGTGATCGAACCGGTAAAGGAATGAGCTTTTACATGTTGGGTGGCGAAGCTGCACGAACAGTAGGTCCGCTTATTATTGTTGCAGCTGTTGATGTTTGGGGTTTGGAAGGAACATTTAAATTAATCCCTTTTGGTTTACTGGCATCTTTAATCTTATATTTTAAATTACGCAATATTGATGTCTCAAAAGATATTCCTAAAAATAAAACCTATACCGGAATTAAAGAAACCTTAAAAAAACATCTCCCTTTTTTCTTATTAATTGCCGGCATTATGTTTTTCAGGGGATTTATGAAAACATCTATATCAAGCTTTTTACCAACATACCTGGAAGAAAAAGGTGGTTCGCTATGGTTAGGTGGTGTTTCATTATCTATTTTTGAATTTGCAGGTGCTATCGGGGCTTATATTGCAGGGACCTATTCCGATAAAATAGGACGTTTAAGAATGTTAACGATCATTATTTTAGTTTCTCCAATTCTGATGTTACTTTTTATCTCGTCGAGTGGAAATACCATGTTTCCAGTTTTACTTTTATTGGGATTTTTTATTATTTCATCTACCCCCGTTTTATTAGCACTGGTAATGGATATTGACTCTGAACACCAAGCTTTTTTAAGTGGTGTATTTATGTTCATTTCTTTTCTTTCAACTTCGGTTACAAACTTAGTTGTAGGTGTTTTAAGTGATTTTATTGGATTAATTGATACCTATAAAATATCTTCTGGATTAGCATTTTTAGCTATACCATTTGTGTTGATTTTAAGAAAAAGATTTAAAGCAATTTAATTCAAACGCATTGTTCTTTATTTTGATAAACTCTATAAAACAGCTTTAATGACTAAACCTCAAAGAGCGCTAGGTTCACACAAAGTCATGTATTATTTCAAATTATTCATGTCTTAATGAAACTGTTTATACATAATTCTATTCTCATACTTTTTACCTTCCATCTCAAAAAGATAGGTTCCAATATCTTTGTACGATTGTCGTTCGTAAAATTGAATTGCATTCTCATTCTGATGATAAACAGTAAGCCATAATCCGGGCAAATTATATTCTTTCACAATATTTTCACATTCAGATATCAATTTAAATCCAATACCTTTACCTTTCACATGTTCAAACACATAAAGTACGTTTAGTTCGGAGCTTAAATTACCTGTTTCCTTACACGTACTATTTAAAAAGATTTCTGCTATACCCATCAAGAACCCTTTCCTCTCTGCTACCAGAATAATTTTATTTTTATCTTTTATGCTTTCTTCTATTCTTTCAACTGAAAATTCTGTAGTAATATGATTTGAAAATTCGTTGTTAATTCCTGATAATGCATATGTACTTATAAAAACCTGTTTTTTAAGCACTGAAATATTGCGAATATCCAACTCTGTTGCTTTTCTTATTTTTAAATTTTTCATTCTAAATATTGCTTTCTTATTTCACTATGCATCCTTCGACAAGCTCAGGATGACATTACTAAGTGTAATAAAATAACTAAAATGTCATATTGAGCCTGTCGAAATATATACATTTTAAAGTTATTCTACCATTTTGTAGCAATAACTACTTTTTTCTTAAATTTTTTCACATTCCCATCCAAATCAAATAACTCAATATAAACCACATATATTCCTACCGGAGCTTTTTGGTTATGATCATCAATGCCATCCCACGAAATTACTCCATTTATGCCTAAAAGTTGATTGTTTGCCAAATATCTTATCAATCGTCCCCTGGAATCAAATATTTTAATATTTGCTACATACCCGGGCTCACTAAATGTAAAATTTATATTTGTAATGTCCTCAAAACCATCATTGTCAGGCGAAAAAGTTTCTGGTTCAATTTTTACCTCATCCTCCATATCGGTTAATTCCATAAACTGTGAATTCTCATATGCAGGCGTTGCAAAGCCAACCAATTCCGACGCCGAATGCCAATTCGTTTTATCATTAGATGCTCTGTTATAATTTATCCTTTCTAATGATACCCCTTCTTTCGTAGCTAATAAATCAAATTGCATATCTTCACTATAATAAACCCTGTCAATTATATTTTCATATTTATCCAATAATATAACTTCTCCTTCATCATCATTATAGGCGGGTAAATTCTCTACCTCTAAAAATCCATCAGGGTTTGAAGAATAATATTGATCTTGCACAAGATCTGGATTTTCAGTTAAAACAAGATATGATCCCGGAAATATTAAATATCCCTGTGATGTTAACGTTTCAACAGAATGATATTCCAGGCTCTCATTATCATAAGAAGCGATCAAAATATCTTTTAAATCAATTGTATTATCCGATCGATTATAAATTTCCACAAAATCATATCCATCGGGATAGGGATTAAAAAGGATTTCATTAATTACCAAATCTTTTTCTTCGGGCGGTGTTGGTATAGCAAACTGGGCAGTATTTTTATCATATATTTCGTTCCCGGCACAATCGAAGATACCTTCTGTAATTTCTAAATGATAGATTGTATTTAACTGTAATTCGTTCTCAAAACCAAGTTTTACTGATTGATAATCATATCCTATCAAATCAACTGAAACCGGATTTCCAACGCCATGATCAACAGCATAAATACTTGTTTGCATTGCTGAAATACTATCGATTGTTTCATTAAAAAACAATTGAATTGTTCTATCATCTATCACTACAATTCTCAATAATTCGGGAGATTGCAAATCGGGATTATTACCATATACTGAATTTTGTTGCCCCGGAGTTCCTCCTGTTTCACTCACCGATGCAATCCAGTTATTTTCTTCACCACAAGGGTTCATCGGATCGATCTGTTCTAAAGCCCAGCCTCCTTCTGCCTTATAATCATCCTGATACCACGAATCAGAATAAGACAACTGAGTAATAATTTCTCCTTTGTCATTTCGAAGAACTAAAGTCTGTCCTGAATTTGCCAATGAAGGAAACCCTGAAACTACAAGAACCTCACCATAAGCTTGTAGTCCAGTCTGCGCATCTTCATGGCATAAAACCAGATAATCTCCTGAATTTATTGATCCCGAAGGAATAGATCTCACGGTAGAACCCACAGTTAAAGTCCAGTTTTTCAAATCAATATCAAATTCTGAAGTATTATAAATTTCAAGATATTCATACTCTGGCAATGCCAAGGCAGGTTCCGGATCAGCCATCATTTCATTAAATACAATATCATTGGCCTTTACTAAATAGTATAAAAAGTTTATTTCTGTTAATACCATTGTATTTCCACAAGCATCAGATAAATCCTCAACACTCAAAGTAAGCTCTGTTTCCGTAGGGAAAACATTTGAAAAAGATAAGTCTGCCTGCATAAAATTTTCGCTTACTTCTACTAAGTTTGGATTTCCAATGCCATTATTAACTGAATAATTTTGATTTTCATTTATTGACAATTCTGTAACAGGTTCGTCAAAATAAATCCTCAGTTGATGATCAGATACCATTTCAATATTTAATATCTGAGGAGAATTTGTGTCAATATTTGGAGCAAAAACTGAATTTTCTACTCCCGGGGTTCCTCCATTGCTATTTTCAGAAGCTTTCCAATTTGTTATTCCGGAACAGTTATTCAAGGGATCAATTTTTTCGATTGACCATCCACCATCTTCTTTATCAGAATGATGATACCACTCAGTAGTAAAGTTTACCGAGTCAATTACAGTATCCTTATCATCTAAAATGAGAAGTGAGCTCCCCGAATTGGTAATTGAGATGGACGAAAACGATATGATACTTCCGTAATCATCCATGTATTCTGCAGCAGTTTCAGAACATAAAATGACATACGAAGCAGAATCTATTGTTTCTTCCGGAAAATCTTTAACTGAAGTCCCTACTTTTAATTTCCATCCAGTTAAATCAATATTAAAACTTGTAGTGTTTTTAATTTCAATATATTCATATCCCGGCAAATTGACTTCCGGCGTAGGGTCGGCCATTATCTCGTTAACAACAACATCGAACGATTCCGGAATAAAATATAAAAAACTGATCGAGGTATCTTTTATGATATTCCCTTCAATATCCTCAATATTTGTGATACTTAAATTGTAATATTCTTTATTCGATAAATGATCTGACAAGAGTAATTTTAATGATTTTTTGGTATCATTCAGAAGAACAGAATCAGGATTCCCGATGCTTTGATCAATTGAATAGTTTAAAATGTTTACTGCACTAAGAGAATCAACAACCTCATTGAATTCCAGATAAATAGTATCTGAAGAAATAATACTTAAGGAATCGATAACAGGAGGAATTATATCAGAATAAACCTGACCCGTAATTTCTATATCATCAATCCACAATAGTTGATCTGCACTAGAGGTATAATCATAATAAAATCCAAAATAATTAGCATAAACGTAAGTGTCGTCAAACCCGGCACCTATACTAAGCAAATTGTTAAAATCACCTTTTGCATTATAAAATATTTCCCAATTACCTGTTTCAGATCTTATTACCTCAATTGCAATGGTGTCATCTGTTTCCAAATCAGCATCCCAGTCTAAAGATGTTGTTATGACTGTCGAAGAATTTCCAGAAGTCACTTTATAGAACTTTAATAGATCATCTGATCCTGTAAAATTCACTCCCAGAGCATATCCATTAATTTCTCCACCGGGAATCATCTGCATAGCATCTGCATCACTCACAATAAAAGCAGACCAGTTATTGCCATCAGAAGGATTATATTTATATTTTATCTTAAATTTCCATGAAGTAATATCAGCCGACAAATCTAAAACAGGTGTCTGTACAGATACCTGATCCTTACCAGCTTCCGTATTATCAAATATATGATGTAGCGAAAATGATCCATTCAAAGGAGAATCACCAGAAGCTGCCCAATGCCCAACTGTACTTTCCTTCCAATTAGAAATATCTCCGTCTTCGAAATCATCGCTTAATTGTGCAAACAGAAGAGTAGGCCATATAAATAAGGCTAATAATATTTTTCTCGTCATTTTCGTGTTAATTAATTATTTAATTTTGAAGTTACAAAAAATTAAAAAGAACCATTGAAAAAACAATCATAAAATGAAAATTGCAGTTGTTGGAGCAACCGGATTGGTTGGAAATGTAATGTTAAAAACACTTGTTGAGCGAAAATTCCCTTACACAGAGATATTAGCAGTAGCCTCTGAAAAATCGATTGGTAAAAAAATTGATTTTAATGGTTCTACTCTTGAAGTTATAGGAATGAAACAGGCCATTTCGCTTAAACCTGATATCGCCATATTTTCAGCCGGAGGATCAACTTCTTTGGAATGGGCTCCTGAATTTGCAAAAGTGGGAACAACTGTTATTGATAATTCATCGGCATGGAGAATGAAAGATGATATTAAACTAGTCGTTCCTGAAGTAAATGCTTCGGTTCTTACTAAAGAAGATAAAATCATTGCTAACCCAAATTGCTCGACCATTCAATTGGTTGTAGCTTTAGCTCCTTTACATAAAAAATATAAAATAAAAAGAGTTGTAGTTTCTACCTATCAATCGGTTACAGGTTCAGGAGTAAAAGCAGTTGAGCAACTAAATAATGAGCGCCAAGGAATTAAAGGAGAAATGGCATATCCACATCCTATTGACTTGAACTGTATTCCACATGGAGGCGATTTCGAAGAAAATGGGTATACTACTGAAGAAACTAAATTACTAAACGAAACTCGCAGAATTATTGGGGATCACACAATTCATGTTACTGCAACTGTGGTTCGAATACCGGTTTTTGGAGGTCATTCAGAGGCTGTAAATGTTGAATTCGAACATGATTTTGATTTAGATGATGTAAAAACACTTTTATCAAAAAGCCAGGGAATAACTATTCAGGATGATCCTGCAAATAACAATTATCCAATGCCAAAATATTCGGAAGGGAAAGATGATGTTTTTGTTGGGAGAATTCGCAGGGATTTTTCGCAAGCTAACAGTCTTAACTTTTGGGTAGTTTCAGATAATTTAAGAAAAGGAGCTGCTACCAATGCAATACAAATTGCGGAATATTTGGTTAAGGAAAAATTGGTGTAACATTTTTTTCTCTGTGTAACTCTGAGCTTACTTTGAGTATCTCTGTGTTATAACTTATTAATTATACCACAAAGTGACACGGAGAATCCACCAAGTCTCACAAAGAACAATTATATAATTAATAAAGCTAGTACTCAAAATTTACACAAGCAACCTTTTAATCTAATTTTTATTGTTTACTTTTAATTCTTTAATATCTTAACAAAATTAATTATGAAAAAAACAATTAAATTATTTACTCTTTTATTACTACTTATTACAGTTGGATTTTCTGCATGTAAGAATAATACAGAAACCCAAGAAGATGTTAAATCTGAAGCTATTATTAAACACGAAACACCGCTTTTAAAAACCGATGTTATTAATGATACTATTCATGGAATTCATATTATTTGCAAATATAATATTGACAATAAATATTTTTCTGGAAGTCTTATGAATACTACCAATGAACTTATTGGAGGAGCTAAAGTAAAAATTTATTTGTCGAATGGAATGACTTTAAATCCCAGCCCGGCTACAGATTTAAAACCAGAGGCAGAGTATGAATCAACTTTTATGATTGATGCCGAAGTAAAAGAATGGGATAAATGGGATGCTCAAATCGAATTTAATAATACTGAAGAATAAGAATATTCTTATATAAAAGAAGACCTGTTAGATTTAAAATCTGACAGGTCTAATTATATAATAAAGAATGATTTTGTTTTCTAACTAATACAAAAAATCATTATAAGGATAACGAATAGCATGTATTTCTTTCACCTTATCGTAAATTAAGTTTTTAAATTCATCGATATTCTTTTTATGCTTTGCTGAAATAAAAATACAATGATCGTTATTCTTGGCCATCCAGGTATTTTTTAACTCCTCTAACGAATAGTTTTCTTTGGTTTTAGGAGTTAAATCATCATCATCTTTTTTCTCGTAAGTATAAGCATCGATCTTATTAAAAACAATATAAGATTCTGTTTCTACCGAACCTATTTCCTTAAGAGTTTGGTTTACGACCTCAATTTGTTCTTCGAAATTAGGATGTGAAATATCTACAACATGCAATAAAATATCTGATTCGCGAACCTCATCTAATGTTGATTTAAATGATTCAACCAGGCTATGCGGTAGTTTACGTATAAAACCTACTGTATCGGATAAAAGAAATGGTAGGTTATCAATAACCACCTTACGTACTGTAGTGTCGAGCGTTGCAAATAGTTTATTTTCGGCAAAAACCTCCGATTTACTCAACATATTCATAATGGTTGATTTACCAACATTGGTATATCCAACCAAAGCAACACGAACCATTTTCCCGCGGTTTTTTCGTTGCGTAGCTTTTTGTTTATCAATCTTTTTCAATTGCTCTTTTAATCGGGCAATTTTATCACGAACAATACGACGGTCTGTTTCAATTTCAGTTTCACCCGGACCACGTAAACCAATACCACCACGCTGACGTTCCAGGTGAGTCCACATTCCGGCTAATCGAGGTAATAAATATTCATACTGAGCTAATTCAACCTGTGTTTTGGCATGAGCTGTTTGAGCTCTTTTTGCAAAAATATCCAGGATTAAATTAGTACGATCAATCAGTTTACATTTAAGTACTTTTTCAATATTTCTATGCTGTGTAGGACTTAGATCATCATCGAAAATAACGGTATCAATATCATTGTCTTTTACATAGTATTCTATTTCGGCTAATTTCCCTTCTCCAATATAAGTTCTAGGATTAGGAATTGTTACTTTTTGTGTAAACTGTTTTACAGGTACAGCGCCTGCTGTCTCGGTAAGAAAAGCTAACTCATCGAGATATTCTTGTACTTGTTTTGAATCTTGTTCCTGGTTAATTACTCCAACCAACACCGCATACTCAGGTTTTGGAGCTGTATCAATTAATTTGGGCATTCTCTCTGCTTCCGATTATAATTTCTGTTACATTAATAGTGAATGCAAAGGTAACAAATTTGTAATAAGCTAATAAGAGTTTTTTAAAATAAAAAAAGCTGGCTTTTGCCAGCTTAATATAACTTAAACTCTTAAATTATTGTAATTTGAATGCAACAGAAATATTGCATTTAACTTTAACATATCTTCCGTTATTCATTCCCGGCTCCCATTTAGGAGAGTTATTAATAACTTTCAAAACAGCATTATCGATAACCGGATGTACTCCTCTGGTTATATTTACATCAGTTACTGAACCATCTTTATCTACAATAAATGAAACATAAACCGTTCCTGATATTCCATTTTCAATAGCATCTGGTGGGAATTTTATATTTTCGGCAATATAATTTCTGAAATACTTTCTGTCTTTCCCATTAAATGTTGGCATAAACTCGGCAACAATAAAAGGATCATCATCAACCGGATCTTCGATATCTCCAAAATCAGGTATTTCAAAAGGTTCATCAACTCCAATTTCAGAACTAAATATTTCAGGGTCAAATTCCGGAACATCAAATTCATCAGGAGTTATTACAAACACTGGAGCTTCTACCTTCTTAGGAATTTCTACTTTTGGTCTTGTAACCGGAGGCAGATCTTCAACATCAATCCAGCTGGTATTCATTGCTGTAAGTTTTTCTAATCTAACTTCCGATTTCCATTCAAATGCAAATAAAATAGCTGAGAGAATTAGGATGATTCCAATTTGAAAAAATAACGTTCTGTAGTTTTCCAAATTTGCTTTTTTCGATTTTTTTGTTTTCATGGTATTGGGGTTTTAGAGATTAATATTTCCTTCCCCACAAACTTTCGCTAAAATAAAAAAGCCGGCATTTGTTAAATTTTACGGAACAGATTTCTGTTGGTTTGTTCTTTTAACTTTATTTAACGTAAAGTAAATTCTCCAATATTCTATAATTAGAACGCCACACTTGGTTTGTTTAGTGTTAAGTTATAATTGGTTTAACATAATTTAACTTGTTAATCGCCATTAAATATGTAAAACATTATAAAAATAGATTCCCTCTTTCGTGGAAATGACAAAAAAAAGTAGAAACAATTGTAATTCTGCACCTTCAAAAACAATAGTCTTCAGGTTCTAATAAAAAAATCCGAAGCAAAACTTCGGATTTAGTTTATTTAATCATCAATATCTTATTCGAAAGCTGAGCTTATTTTTTCAGCTATTTCTTTAAATTCCTCTTCTGAAAGCTTCAGTTTTGGTTTCGAAAAACATGCATCAGCTTCACTTTGTAAAGGTATTAAATGAATATGTGCATGTGGTACTTCCAATCCCAGAACCACCACACCAACTCTTTTACACTCTATAGTTTTATCTATAGCTTTTGCTACTCGTTTAGCAAAAAGGTTAAATCCTGCTAGAGTTTCATCATCTAAATCAAAAATATAATCAACTTCTTTTTTAGGAATAACTAGAGTGTGCCCTTTTGCCAAAGGGAAAATATCTAAAAAAGCATAAAAATTTTCATCCTCGGCAATTTTGTACGAAGGAATCTCTTCCTCAACAATTTTAGTAAATATTGAAGCCATAGTATTTAATGTTTACAATGAAATTTCTACAATCTCAAACTCCATGATTCCATTAGGAACCTGTACTTCAGCTACATCACCAACTTTCTTTCCTAATAATCCTTTTGCAATAGGTGTGTTTATCGACATTTTACCTTCTTTCAAATTTGCTTCACTATCAGAAACAATGGTATATTCCATTACAGCACCATTTTTCTTATTCTTGATTTTTACTTTATTCAAAATCTGAACAGTAGATGTATCAAGTTTAGATTGATCAAGCACTCTTGAATTTGCAATGGTATCTTTTAATTTGCTTATTCTCATTTCCAGTAAGCCTTGTGCTTCCTTTGCTGCATCATACTCTGCATTTTCAGAAAGATCACCTTTATCACGAGCCTCAGCAATTTGCTGAGAAATTGTTGGTCTCTCTACAGTCTCTAATTGTTCTAACTCCTTCTTTAGCTTTTCTAATCCTTGCTCTGTAACGTAAGAAACTTTTGCCATTTTGATTCTAATTTATAATTTATGTTCTTGTTTTCTATTAATAAATAAAGAAGAATTCCAAATCGGCTCGGAACTCTTCTTGTGCTTACAAAGTTAAATAAAAATTCTATAAACACATAATATATATCCTTTTGTTATTTTATAACCGCCTGTATATTAAATTATTTACTTTTAATATTCTCTTCGATTCATAATTTCGGAATAGATAACAGCATCTCGTAAATTAAATTCTTCCAAGATTTCATCTTCATTCTCATCTGAAATATCTTTGTCGCTTATAGATTTTGAAAATATCTCATTGGTATCTTCATATTCAATACTATAGGGAACATCAACTTTATCATCTAACATTTCAGTAGGAACCGAATCAAGAACTTCTTCTTTCTCATAAATTTCTTTTCGTCCCATAATAGGATCGAAAGTAACTTCTTCTTTAATAGTATTGTTTGTAAAACCAATCTCTTCTTTAAGCAATTCCTCAAGATTTGATAAAAAAGGTTTCTCCTCAACCACATTTGGTTCTTGTTTCTGAGCAGGAAATACAGGCCTTTGAGTAGCTTTTTTCTTTTTCTTGCCCAATGCAGAAATTCCAAATGCAACAATGGTTATAATTATGTATATGAGGCTATCAAATATATCATCCATATCATATTTCTTTTACATTTGCAATTTAATCTTTTTTTCGATTCTTTTCTTTTGCTTGCTTAGCTTTTTGCTTTTCTTTTTTATTTTTGCGCTTTTCCTTTTCTTTATCTCTTCTTTTTATAGCCTTTTCCTGTTGCTCTTCAAGTTGCTTCTTTTTCTTTATCTTTTCTTTAGCTTTCCTTAATTCTTCTTTTTCTTTCCTGTTAATATTCCTATTTATCTCTTTTTCTTTTCGCTTTTGCTCTTTTACCTCTTTTCGTTGATCTAGTTTTTCTTGTCTAAGCTTTTTCTTTTTATACTTAGCTTTTTCTTTGGCATGCCTTTTTTCTTTCTTCTTTTCTTCTCTTACTTTTTTATCCTGATATTTTTGTTGCTGTTTCTTTCTTTGTTTTTCCAGTTTAATTTCTTCTTTCTCATCTTGCAATTTTCTCTTTACGTTTCTGTTTTGCAATTTTTCTTGTTCTCGCTCTCTATTTTTCTGTATTTTAAACTTCTGTTTCCCTTCCTGTTTTTCTGTTTTTGCTTTTTCTTCGGCTTTTTTCTCCTTTTCTTTCGCAAGCCGCTCTTGTTGCTTTTTGTCCTCTTTGGCTTTTTCAGCTTGCGTTTTCTGCTTTTGCTTTTGCCTCTCTTTCTCGCTTTTTTCTTTTGCTTCAGTCTTTCTTAATTCTTCTTTTGCTTTAATATCTTGCCGCTTTTGTTTCTTCTGCTCCCTTTCTTTGTAGAACCTTTCTTTTTGTTGATCGGCTTGTTTTTCTTTTTTGAGCTTTTCTTTCTCTTTCTCTGCTTTCACTTTTGCACGCTCTTCCTGGAATTTTTCTTTATTCTTCAGCTTTTGCTCTTGAATTTCTTCTCGTTGTTTTTGTTTTTGAGATTCTCTTTTGGCCTTTTCTTTAGCTCTTTCTTCCTCTTTTTTTGCCTTTTCAACTAGTTTCTTTTGCTTTTCTTTTTCTTTTCGCTGGCTCAGCTCTTCTTTCAGTTTCTGATCATCTAGATTACTTTGCTTCAGCTTGTATTTTTTTGCTATTTCCTTATCTTTTTTCTTCTTTCGTTGTAGTCGTTCTTTTTCTCTTCTTTCTATCGCTTTTATTTTTTGTTGCTCGCGCTGTTTTTTAAGCTCTATTTTTTCATTAGCTTTTCTTTCTTCTTCCTTAACTTTCTGCTTTTGTTTCTTTTCTTTTTCATTTTCTCTCTTCTCTTGCCATTTTAATTTATGTTGCTGAGATTGTTTTTCTTGTTTTAGTTTTCCTTTTGCATACTTAGCCTTTTCTTTTGCTTGTTTATTTTCGAGCTTCCTTTTCTCTCTGATCTTTTTCTCTTGATCTTTTTGCTGTTTCTTCTTTCTCTGCTGTTCTAATTTGATTTTTTCTTTCGCACCTTCTGCTTTTTTCTTAGCATTACTTTTTTGAAGCTTTTCCTGTTCCCTTTTCTTTTGTTCTCGTACTTTAACTTTTTCTTGCTCTAACCGCTTTTCTTTTCTTGTTTTTTCTTTAGCTCTCTTTGCTTTTTCTTTTGCAATAAGGTTCTCTTGTTTTCTGTCTTCTTCTTCTCTTTTAAGCTTATTTTTCTCGATCCGAGATTTTTCTTTTGCAACTAAAGCCTGTTGTTTCTTCTTATCTTCCAGCTTCTGCTTTTCTTGTTTCTGTTGTTCTTTTTGCTTTTGCTGCTCTTTTTTAGCTATCTCACTCGCCCTTTTTGAGTTTTCTTTTGCTTCAGTAAGCTGTTTCTTCTTTTGTTCTTGCTCTTTTTCCTTGGCTAACTTAAGCTTTAGTTTCTGAGCTTCTTTTTTTCTTTGCAAATTCTCCTTTGCAACCTGCTCCCTGCTTTTTTGTTTCTTGCTTTTTTTTGTAATATCACTCGAAAATAAATCATGATTGGGTTTAGGCTCTCTCTTAAAACGAGAGAAAAACTTTCTGATTTTGGATGATAAAGAGTTATTATGAAACTCATTTTTTCTCCAATTATCAGATCTTTCTGTATTCTGATCCCAAGTTAATTTTGTATTTGCAGCTTGCTTATTGTAATTTTTTTCTCTGTCTTTTTTTACTTTTATTTGATATTCTCTTTTTCGTTTTTCTTTTTCCCTATCTGCTTTTTCCTGTTCTTTTCTTTGATCTTTCTCTTGTCTTTGTTTAATAAATGAATTTGCAGCCCATCGTGTATTACAAGCGCTAAGAATTACAAGACATAAAATTATGAAGAGGGTTTGCTTTAATTTGAAAAGCATTTGCTTATTTTTGTATCCTAAATTATTCTGAATATGAGAACTGTTCTTTCAAAATCAAATTTAAGATTTTTTTTAATACCTGTTTTATTCCTTCTTTTTTTTGTTCGTTGCGATGAAGATGAAATACCTTTCCCTCATGAAAGTTTTTATGCAAATCTGGCACTAGATACCCAACTTGGAAATATGCTCCCTGGCGAAAGTAAAGTGATTGATAATTTATATTATGGAGTGGGTGGTTTAATTATTTTCCGTGTTGATCAAAATACCTTTTTAGCATTCGACAGAGCATGTACACATGAAGCTACAAAAGAATGCCTTGTAAATCATCTTGGAGGAAATACTTATGAATGTGAATGTTGCGGCTCACAATTTCAGATTATTCAAAGCACAGATGTTCCTGTTATGGTCATTCAAGGTCCTGCAAACTATCCTTTAAAGCAATACCGCTGTTTTTTTAATGGAACAAATACTGTTACGGTATCAAATTAAACGTACTAATTCTTTTTTAAATAAAAACCTCCTAAAGTTTAACCTTTAGGAGGGTTCATATTTATTACTAAATTAATTTCCTAGTATCTGTAATGTTCCGGTTTATATGGGCCTTCAATAGGAACTCCTAGATATTCAGCTTGCTCAGGAGTCATTTTTGTTAATTTAACTCCAATTTGCTCAAGATGTAAACGAGCCACTTCTTCATCTAAATGCTTAGGCAAACGATAAACATCCGTTTTGTAGTCGTTCTTCCAAAGCTCTAACTGAGCCAATGTTTGATTGGTAAATGAATTACTCATTACAAAGGATGGATGACCTGTGGCACAGCCAAGATTTACTAATCGACCTTCTGCTAACAAGAAAATTGCATGTCCTTCTTTAAAAACATACTTATCAACTTGTGGTTTAATATTGATTTTTTCAACTCCAGGATAATTCTCTAATTGATCAACCTGAATTTCATTATCAAAATGACCAATATTACAAACAATAGCCTGGTCTTTCATTTTTGCCATGTGTTCAGCCGTAATAACATCTTTATTTCCTGTTGTAGTAACAAAGATATTACCTTCATCAAGGGCTTCTTCAACAGTTTTTACCTCGAATCCTTCCATTGAAGCTTGTAAAGCACAAATTGGATCAATTTCAGTAACAATAACTCTTGCTCCATACGAACGCATAGATTTTGCTGATCCTTTACCAACATCACCATAACCACAAACAACCACCACTTTACCTGCTAACATAACATCAGTAGCACGTTTAATACCATCAGCTAAAGATTCACGACATCCATATAAATTATCAAATTTTGATTTTGTAACTGAATCGTTCACATTAATTGCAGGGAAAAGTAACTCGCCACGTTCCATCATTTGATATAAACGATGAACGCCTGTTGTTGTTTCTTCAGATACCCCCTGAATTTCCTTACTTATCCTGTGCCATTTTTGTGAATCCTGCTCTAGAGTCTTTTTTAAACTTTTATAAAGCTCTTTTTCATCAATTGCTGAAGGATTTGAATCAAGAAATGCAGCATCTTTTTCTGCTTGAACTCCTTTATGTATCATCAATGTAGCATCACCACCATCATCAACGATTAAGTGAGGGCCATGTCCTCCAGGAAATGTTAATGCCTGATTTGTACACCACCAATATTCTTCTAAAGTTTCGCCTTTCCATGCAAACACAGGAACTCCTGCTTTTGCAATAGCTGCTGCAGCATGATCCTGAGTTGAAAAAATATTACAACTTGCCCATCGAACATCTGCTCCAAGTTCAACTAATGTTTCAATTAAAACAGCCGTTTGAATTGTCATGTGAAGAGAGCCAGTAATACGAGCTCCTTTTAATGGTTTTTCCTTACCATACTTCTCACGTAAAGACATTAAACCGGGCATTTCTTTCTCGGCAATCTCAATTTCTTTTCGACCAAACTCTGCCAATTCTAGATCTTTAACTTTGTATGGCAAACTTTCTACCATTGTTCCTTCAATTTCCATGTTATTATGTTTATAATTAATATTTCTATTTTGTAATTCGGAAATGCAAAATTACATTAAAAAGTAAATCATTCAAAACTATACGTTTAAAATCCCTAAATGTTCAGTTAATCAATACTAAAAATACGTTTTACTTCAACTTTATCTTTTGCCAGTTGTGCAGTCAGCTCATCTAAACCGTTAAACTTTTTCTCATCCCTGATTCGTTTCACAAATGCAACAGTTACGGTTTGATTATATATTTTTTGATCAAAGTTTAATATATGAACTTCAATGTGTTTTGATCGGATGGTTGGTTCAATGGTTGGCCTCGAACCAATATTTAACATTCCAAAATACGAATCTCCATTTAAATTAACACGAACAGCATACACTCCATCCCTAGGAACCTGTTTAAAAGGTTCAGGTATTTTTATATTGGCAGTGGGAAAACCAATTTTTCTGCCTATTTGATTTCCCTCAACTACATTCCCGCTAATAAAGTACTCATATCCTAAATACTTATTTGCAATACTTAAATGTCCTGAGGTTAAGAACTCTCGAATCTTTGTGGAGCTTACCTTATCGTTATCCACCAATTTAGCATCCAGTTTTTCAATGTTAAACCCATATTTATGGGCACAGTCTTTTAAAAACTCAAATCCTGCTTTTCGATCTCTTCCAAACTGATGATTATAACCAACAACCAGATGCTTCACTTGAATCTTTTTTACAAGATACTCTTCAATAAACTCACATGCTGTTAATTGAGCAAACTCTTTTGTAAAAGGCAATACAATTAAATGATCGATTCCTGTTTTCGAAAGTAGGTATTTCTTCTCTTCAATATTGTTAAGTAGTCTTAGAGAATCAACATCTTTATCAAGTACAATTCTTGGATGAGGCCAAAGGGTTAAAATAACAGATTCACCATTTTTTTCGTTAGCAATTTCTTTTAATCGGTTTAAAACAAGTTGATGTCCCTGATGCACACCATCAAAAACCCCAATGGTTAAAACCGGATTTTGAATATTAAATTCTGATACTTCTGTATGTATAACCACTTATCTCTAATTAATTTTGGATCACAAAAATATAAAAAATATACTATTTATAATGCTTCTTGTTTTAAGGGATATCTAAAATATTTACTAAATTCGCCAAGAAATTAAAGCTTTGACAGACAATAATTTTATTTAATTTTTGTTTGAAAACTAACAAATAAAAACATATACCAACACAATGAAAAGATATTTTTGGATCATCATCTTTGGATTTATTTTAACTACTTGTGAACAAGAACCAGAATACTTTAGCATCTCAGGAGAAATAAATAATGCAAATGGAGAAAAGCTTTACCTCATTGAACTGCAATCTAATCAAACGGTATTTCTTGATTCGATCATTTTAAATGATGAAGGTATATTTTCCTTTAAAGGACAAACGGATATTCCCAAGTTTTATGCTTTAAGAATAACTCCAAATAATTACCTCACTTTAATTGTTAATCCTCTAGAACAAATTACAATAAAAACCAGTGGAAATCATCTTGCAGAGAATCCAATCATAGAAGGATCCGATGATAGTAAAAAAATAACCGACTTAAGATCTAAACTTGATATCAATGTAAAACAACTTGATTCGCTTGGAATGTATTATAGATCTTTAATCGGTACACGAGAAATTAACAAAGTCCGTGATTCATTAAGTCAACTTTCAAAAGAAATTATTCATACACACACACAATATACAAAAGACTTTATTGTTGAGAACAAGGGTTCATTAGCAAGCTTAATGGCTTTATACCAGCAAATTGCCCCACGTCGTTATGTCTTAAATCCAAAAGAAGATTTTGAATATTTTAATCTGGTCGATTCTACATTAATGATAAAATATCCTGAATCGGATGCAGTAAAAGCATTACACGGACAAGTTGAAGATATTAAAAGGCAACTACAACTTGATGCAGAACTTAATCACAATGTTGGAATTGGAAATATAGCTCCTGACATCATTTTACCATCACCAGAAGGTGATACCATTGCTCTTTCATCATTAAAAGGTAAATATGTATTAGTAGATTTTTGGGCATCCTGGTGCCGCCCATGTCGATTAGAAAATCCTAATCTTGTTAAAACTTATCAAAAATATCAAGATAAAGGGTTTGAAATTTTTCAGGTTTCGTTAGATAAGAAAAAAGAATCGTGGGTAGGTGCTATCGAAAAGGATCAACTTAATTGGATTCATGTTAGTGACTTACAATACTGGAACTCATTGGCTGCAAAACTATACCAGGTTCAATCTATTCCTGCAAGTTTTCTGATTGATAAAAACGGGAAGATTATTGAGAAAAATTTAAGAGGGGATTTATTGGAAGCAAAACTTTCAGAAATATTTGATTAACTTAGCACGTTTGAAAAATTTATTATCCGGTTATTTTTGAGAAAAGAGTAACCGGATTATGATAAAAAACACTAATTTTTAATAACATATGAAACGCTTAATTTATTTTATCTTTGGTTTATTGATTCTTTCAGCCTGTAATAACTCAAATAAAATTGAAGTTACAGGAACAATTGGAAATGGAGAAGGAAAAGAACTTAAGTTCAGCGAGCTATTAATATCAGGTAATAAAGACATTAAAAGCATTAAACTTGATAAAAAAGGGAATTTTAAATTCAAAACGAATACCGAGATTCCTCGATTCTATAATTTATCTGTATCCAATAATAATTTCTTAACCTTGTTAGTTGAACCTGGCGAAATAGTAAAAGTTTCGGCAAAATCAAACAACCTTAGTCAAGCCATTATTGAAGGTTCTGAAAGTTCATTGTTAGTTCAAAAAATCAATAATCAATTAAGTGATACCAGAACCAAACTTGATTCTATTAAAAATTACATAGAAACAATTATAGATACCGATAAGCTTACTCAGGAAATTGATGCACTGAATAAATCGTATGCCGATATTGTAAATACACAAAGAGATTCATCAATTGCCTTCATTATTAACAACATGGATAATATTGCAAGTATTGTTGCTTTATATCAAAAATATGATGATCAGAATTTTGTCTTATACAAAAACAGGGATTTACAATATATTAAAATTGTATCTGAGTCTTTACAAAAATTATATCCTGAATCTCCTCATGTGAAGTACCTTATTGCCGACAAAGAAAATCTTTTAAAAAGATACAACCAGATTAAAACAAATCAACAACTTAGTGAAATTGTAAATAATGGAGATGTAAACACTATTCCTGAGATTTATTTGCCTGATCAAACTGGAGACAGTATCTCGTTAAACTCGGTGAATGCAAAATACATCTTATTAAACTTTTGGGCTTCATGGAGCCAGGAAAGTACACAACGAAATATTGAATTAAAAGAAATCTATAAAAAATATCATACCAAAGGATTTGAAGTTTACCAGGTTTCTCTGGATACTAAAAAAGAAAATTGGACAAGGGCTATAAATTTTGATCAGTTGCCTTGGATCAATGTTGTGGACCTTAATGGGAGAACATCATATTATGCTAAAATATATAATGTTAGTACTCTACCTACAAGTTTTCTAATTAATCCTGAAGGAGAAATTGTGTTAAAGAATCCATCAAAAAAACAATTGATGGAAACATTCGATTACGCGCTAAAATAGAATAATTTGAGCCAGAATAAAAAAATATACTTTGCTTCCGATATTCATTTAGGCCTTCCTAGTTATGAAAAAAGCCTAAAACGGGAAAAGGTATTTGTTCAATGGCTTGATGAAATAAAAATTGATGCACAAGAAATCTACTTATTAGGAGATATCTTCGACTTTTGGTTTGAATATAAACGAGCTATACCTCGCGGGTTTTCAAGATTTCTAGGTAAACTTTGTGAAATTACCGATTCTGGCATTCCTGTTCACTTTTTTACAGGAAACCATGATATGTGGATTTTTGATTATTTACCAAAAGAAACCGGAGTAATACTGCATAAAAAACCTGTTATTAAAGAAATTTATGGAAAGAAATTTTATTTAGCTCACGGTGATGGTTTAGGTCCTGGAGACAGATCATATAAATTATTAAAACGAATTTTTGCCAGCAAATTATCACAATGGTTATTTGCTCGATTTCATCCTAATTTAGGAATCTGGATAGCAAACTCCTGGTCTAGTCATAGCAGATACTCACGAGAGACAAGAGATTTCGAAGGTGAAGATAAAGAATGGCTCATTGTATACTCAAAAGAATTGCTTCGTAAAGAACCCTTTGACTTTATGGTGTATGGTCACAGACATTATCCTTTGGATCTAAAACTAAATAATACCTGTCGATACATTAACCTTGGCGATTGGCTCAGCCATTTTACATATGCTGAATTTGATGGCCATAAAATGTATTTAAAAAAATATTCAAACAACTCAGGTCATCTATAAAATAATCTTTTACTTTTGCCTTTTGAAATAAAAGCACTGCAATGAAAATTTTTTATTATACCTTATTTCTTTTATTTGCTATACCATTTTTTTCATCTTGTGATGAAGATCAGTGCAATACAGATACAGAATCTTTATTAAATACTGAATTATTCCCCCAAGGAGTCGATCAGGAATTTATCGATAATCTATCTCTGTATTCACCTGAATGGAACGATAGCATCCATTACTCTGAAGAAGGTGCAGACAATATCATTGGATTTATACTTTCTCCAAATTCTGATACAACAGAAATTGTATATACATCAACTGTGAATACACTAAATGATACTTTATTTTTTTACTATCAGCGTGAAATTATATTTCTTTCACCTGAGTGTGGCTTTATTACCGATTATACAATTGATACGGTAATACATACATACCATATCATTGACTCTATTGAGATTGTTACTAATGAAATTACAACAGAAAAAGATGGCAGTATCAAAATATATTTTTAGTTTATTTTTAACTCTTATAAGTTTAACTTTTGCCTTCGGACAGGATGAAAATTTATATGCTCCTAAAGAAGAAAAAGAACCTTTAATGTTAAAAGGGATGAAAGTTGGTGTTAATGTTGGTCGTTTTACTGATTTCCAATTCAAACCTGAACGTTTTTCTTACGAAGCATCTTTTGATTTTAATTTAAGCAATAAATATTTTGGTGTTATCGAAGCGGGATATTCTGAAATTGATTTACAAGAAGATAACTATACTTACATTTCTGATGGTTCATTTATAAAAGTTGGTATGGATTATAACATGCTTAAAAAGTATCCATCAGATTATCTGGGAATGGGCTTTCGTATTGGAAGAGCTGATTTTTCACATTCTGCAAGCAACATTATACTAGAAGACTCACATTGGACTGAACCATTTTCTGTAGATTCAAAATCATACAATACTTACTGGCTTGAAATCTCTTTTGGCCTTAAAGGAGAACTTCTTAAAAATATTTATTTTGGATGGGGAGCCATGGTAAAAATAGCCATGTCTGGAAGAAAAGATGGAGCTTTTCAACCCTATGATATCCCTGGATACGGGAAAGGATCAAGCGCCATTAACTTAGGAGCTAAGTATTATATTTATTATCAAATTCCTTTTAACAGAAGTAAGTAGATTTTGATTTTTGATACTACTAAGGTGCCTTTCTAAGATTATTAAAGAATGATTCAACATATACCCAGTCTTCGGTTTTTAGGCCAACGAAACTAAAGGCACATTCGAAAGTACTACAAATTTTAATAGATATTGGTAAGTCTTGTTTATTCATTTCAAACCATGATGATGCTACTACTTGATTTGGACTACTTGTTATCATAGTTGATTTTCTATTACCAAACATTTTGCTATCATCAAAGATCTGTCTTATATATGTAATTATCTTATCTACTCCAAAAAGAAATTCAGCATCTCTGAAGTCATGAATTACATTATAATTTGAATTATAGTCTTTATCTCTACTTACTTTCTTCTTTAATTCAATTAATTCATCACCATAAAAAGCACCACTATAATATTCTAAAATCAAAGATTTATTCGATAATATAACATATTTAAATTTATTGATCATAGGTTAATTTATGATAATTAGAATCCAAAAGTTAGTGAAATATTTAAAATCAAACAATAGTGCATTACTATTCAATAAAATTCAATTTAATAATCTACATTCATTTACTAAAAATAACCAAATACTATCTGTTTACTTTTATCTTGTTTTAGGTGTTAAACGTGATCTTATAAATATTGTTTATTTTATCGTTATCCTTCTATTGCTTAAATTAATTATAGTACGTTTTTAATTTTTGTTGGAACAATTCCTTATTTACATTATTAATTTGAGTAATAATTAAATTGATTTGGTCAATTCGTTCCATTCTGGTTTCTAAGGAAATAAATCGTTCGTCGACAAAAACAATTTTTTCAATCTGGTAACCGGCTTCGTTCAAGTTCATTGCCACAGCAGCATTAAAGTTATCGAATATAATTACCGAAGGTAATTGATCGTCGGCATAGTTGGTAAATGCTTTTAATACCATCGATTTAATATATTTAATCTGTGTTTCTCCCAGGTAATTAGCACCAACCAAAATCTTAACCATATCAATTTGTGATTTCTTCCTATTCCGTGGCATAAGCTTCATTTGTTCATATTCCGATTGGCTTGTTTTTAAAAATAAATCAATAAACTCCTTTGGCACATCTTTTAAATGTCCTAATTCATTCTTGCTTTCTTTTACTTTATATTCTTTAATAGCCATTTTTTGATCTACCGGAACATAATATTCCCATTTCTTGGTTCTTTTGTAAGACTCGGTCACAGGTTTTGGTTTCCAGTTACTTTCAGGACGTTTCATCAGAGGAGCTGTAATATCTAAATAGCCTGTTTCCAATGAATACAGTAAACAATTTACAAAATGAACCCAACCACCACCAATAGTATTATGTAAAGCACTCCACAAGGTTTTATTCGACTCAAGTATTTCTTCTGTTTTGCTAGTATCAACCTCAGTTTGCTTTAATTGCTCTACAAAATTATTATCTAATCGGGTTGGCAAATAAGTAAAAGAAGATTCATCTTCACCAACATTTGTATGATGCAATTCTTTTATATCTAAAATATAGTTTGAATCGTTTGCTAGAGTAATATGTATCTGAAAATCCTTATCCCATTGCATTTTTTCAATGTTTTGAGATTTTACCAAATGAAGATTAATGCCTAATACAAAACATATTACAAGTAGCTTTTTCATGATGATTTGGGATTGAGTTTGATGTTTAAATTTAGTAATTTTTTTAGTTCCTAAATAAATAAAGTATTAACAATTCCCTAAGCCCTTGTCATTCCTGACGGAATAAAATGGAGATCAGGAATCTCTATCAAATAGATTCCCGTGTTATTCGCTTCGCTCATGAAAGAGTTCGCGGGAATGACAACAATAGGAAAATAAAAAGGCCCAACTTAAAGTCGGGCCTTTCTAAAATATAGTTGTAAATTATTTTCTACTCATCATCAAGCATTATTTCTAACATCTTGATAGCTGCAACAGGAATCTGAGTTCCAGGTCCGAATACACCTGCAACACCTGCATTGTATAAGAATTCATAATCTTGAGCTGGAATTACACCACCTACAATTATCATAATATCTTCTCGACCTAATTTTTTCAATTCTTCCATTACCTGTGGAACTAAAGTTTTATGTCCGGCAGCTAATGAAGAAACTCCCATGATGTGAACATCATTTTCAACAGCTTGCTTAGCAGCTTCAGCAGGAGTTTGGAATAAAGGCCCTATATCAACATCGAAACCTAAATCGGCATAACCTGTTGAAACAACTTTTGCTCCACGGTCGTGTCCGTCCTGACCCATTTTAGCGATCATAATACGTGGCTGACGACCTTCTTTCTCTGCAAATTTCTCAACTAATTCCTTAGCCTTATTGTAATTTGCATCATCTTTTGATTCTGACATATATACTCCTGAAATTGATCTAATTACAGCTTTATATCTTCCTGCAGTTTTTTCACAAGCATCTGAAATTTCTCCCAAAGTAGCACGTGCTTTAGCAGCTTCAACAGCTAACTCCAATAAATTACCTTTACCGGTAGCAGCACACTCTTCGATTTTTCTTAATGCAGCTTGTGTTTTTTCTTCATTACGTTCTGCTCTTAATTGAGCTAAACGCTTAATTTGAGCTTCACGAACAGCAGTATTATCAACATCCAAAATATCAATTGGATCTTCTTTTGCTAATCTGTACTTGTTAACACCAACAATAGTATCCTTACCAGTATCAATTCTTGCTTGCTTACGAGCAGCAGCTTCTTCGATACGCATTTTTGGAATACCTGTCTCAATTGCTTTAGCCATACCACCTAATTTCTCAATTTCCTGGATGTGAGCCCAAGCTTTGTCAGCGATTTCCTGAGTTAGTTTCTCAACATAGTAAGAACCAGCCCATGGATCAACAGCTTTACAGATTTGAGTTTCTTCCTGGATGTAGATCTGAGTATTACGAGCAATACGAGCAGAGAAATCTGTTGGTAATGCAATTGCTTCATCCAATGCATTGGTGTGTAACGACTGAGTGTGACCTAATGTAGCACCCATTGCTTCGATACAAGTACGAGCAACATTGTTAAATGGATCTTGCTCAGTTAAACTCCAACCTGAAGTCTGAGAGTGCGTACGTAATGCCATAGATTTTGGATTCTTAGGATTAAATTGTTTAACCAATTTAGCCCAAAGCATACGGCCGGCACGCATTTTTGCAATCTCCATAAAGTGATTCATACCAATAGCCCAGAAGAATGATAAACGTGGTGCGAAAGTATCGATATCCATACCTGCATTCACACCCGTTCTTAAATATTCTAAACCATCGGCTAAAGTATAAGCTAACTCGATATCAGCAGTAGCACCAGCTTCTTGCATGTGGTAACCAGAAATACTGATTGAGTTAAACTTAGGCATATTTTTAGAAGTGTACTCAAAGATATCAGCGATAATCTTCATTGAGAATTCTGGTGGGTAAATGTAAGTATTACGAACCATGAATTCTTTTAAGATATCATTCTGAATAGTACCACTTAATTTTTCTAATGGAACTCCTTGCTCTAAACCAGCAACAATGTAGAATGCTAATACAGGAAGTACAGCACCATTCATTGTCATCGATACAGACATTTTATCTAATGGAATCTGATCGAAAAGGATTTTCATATCAGCAATAGAATCTACTGCAACACCAGCTTTACCAACATCACCAACAACACGCTCGTGATCTGAATCATATCCACGGTGAGTAGCTAAGTCAAATGCAATGGATAAACCTTTTTGTCCTGCAGCTAAGTTTCTTCTGTAAAATGCATTGGATTCTTCAGCAGTAGAGAATCCTGCATACTGACGAATAGTCCAAGGACGCATAGCGTACATACCTGAGTATGGTCCGCGTAAGAAAGGTGCTAAACCTGCAGCATAATTTAAATGCTCCATGCCTTCTAAGTCTTCCTTAGAATATGCATTTTTTACATCAATTTGTTCAGGAGTTTTCCAGTTCTCCTTTATATCGTTCTCTTTTTCCCAATCTTTTGCTGAATCGTATTTCGACTTGGGAAGATCTAAATTTATATTTTTAAAATCTGGTTTCATTTTTTTCTAGATTTTTAGACTGATAGTATCAAGTATCAAGATTTTTTTATCTTGTTCCTGAAGCTATAAATCATTTTTTGAACTTCTTTAATATTATCAATTATAATGTCAAATTCAGATTTATTAAGATATTCTAAATCAAAAGAAAGAATAATTAAAGTTTCTAATTCGTAACTTGAACCATTAGCAATATCAAGAAATCTTCCAAAATCCTTATCGCTATTTCGTCCAGCTCCTTCTGCAATATTTGCAGGAATAGAAACACTTGCTCTTTTAATTTGAGATATAATTCCAAATTTCTCATCATCCGGAAATGACTTTACAGCAACGTAAACATCTTTTACAAGTGTTCGTGCTTTTTGCCAGATAATAAGTTCTTTAAAATTATGCATCTTCTTAGTCTTGAGTCTAATATCTTAAAATCTAAAATCTATATATTTAAATTCCCAACTCTTTTTGAAATCCTTCAAGAGTATCAATTAAATTTGATTTAACATGAATGAAATGCTTCAATCCTTTCGCTTTTAATTCATCAACGCTTTTCGGATAACCAGCAACAACAGTTATAGCTTTATCTCCTAATTGCTCTAATACAGCTGAAGCAGCTTCTGTATATTCATCATCAGAACTACAAACAACAACAATATTTGCCTTTTGATCCATTGCAGCTTTAACACCTTCTTCAACAGATTTGAAACCTAAGTTATCGATAACTTCGAAACCAGCACAAGCAAAGAAACCTGAAGCAAATCCTGCTCTTGCTTTTCGCATAGTTAAATCTCCAATAGTTAATAAGAAAACTTTTGGAGTTGTTGCAGCCTTTTCAGTTCTTAAACGCAATGTTTCCATTTGTTCTGAAGCTCTGAAAATTTGAATAGGTTCGGCAATAGCATCATCTCTTTTTGTTGAAGTACAACATGGTTTTTCATCTTTACCTTCAAATGTTTCAAGAGCATTTGGATATTGGTTTGTTCCTAATAAAATCTCTTTACGAGTAGCAACATTCAACATTCTTTTGTTTGCCGATTCAGTTACCAGATCTTGAATAAATCCACCTTTGAAAGCTTCAACATATCCACCTTTAGCTTCGATATCCTGGAATAATTTCCAAGCATGTTCTGCTATTGAGTTCGTTAAGTTTTCAATGTAGTAAGATCCACCAGCCGGATCAGTGATTTTATCGAAGTAAGATTCTTCTTTTAATAAGATTTGAGTATTACGAGCAATACGATCAGAAAATTCTGTTTCTGTTTCAAATGCTTTGTTGAAAGGAGTAACTGTTAAGGAATCAACTCCAGCAATAGTTGCCGACATAGATTCTGTTGTTCCACGAAGCAAGTTTACATATGGATCGTAAATGGTTTGGTTAAACTTAGAAGTTGCAGCGTGAATATTCATTTTTGCTACTTCTAAATTTTTAGGCTCATAAGCTTCAACTATTTTTGCCCATAACATACGAGCAGCTCTGAACTTAGCTATTTCCATGAAGTAGTTTGAGCTAACACCAAAGTTAAATTTCATGTTTTCAGCAATTGTATCAACATCTAATCCTTTTTCTGTTAAAAGATTGATATACTGATTACCCATTGCTAAAGCAAATGCTAATTCCTGAACGATTGTTGCACCTGCATTGGTAAACATTTCACCGTTTACTCCAATCGTTCTGAACTTAGGTAAGTCTTTTGCTTTTTCAATTAACTCCTTTGCTGTATCGAAAACTTCAGTTTGAGCTTTACAGAAATTACCGTTTGTTGTTAAATGAAACATTGGATCGAAGTTAACCGAACCTTTAATTTCATTTTTGTCGATATTTTCTTTCTCAATCTTAGCTTTTAAGAAATCAACAAAAGGATGAGCAGCAGTAGCATCGGTCATGTTTAATTCGATGTCTGCAATGCTAATATCTTTTAAAAGTGTTTCGAATTCTTCGTTTGTAAACTCATCTTTGCAGCAAGTTTCAAAACCTAAAGAATCAACACCTTTCATTAAAACATCCAATGCTTTTTCGTTAGCTACTTTTGCATCGTTAGCGTTGATATTCTGACGAATATACCAGCTATTGCATTTTGCTTTATTCCCACGTACATAAGGAAATTCTCCCGGTACGTATTTTAGGTGATTTAGATTTTCTAAATCTTCGGCACGATAGTAAGGCTGAACATTGAATCCTTCTATTGTTCTCCAAACCAGTTTCTTTTCGAAATCTGCACCTTTTAGGTCAGTAATGACCTTATCCTTCCATTCCTGCGAGGTAATGGGAGGAAATTCTTCAAACAGTTTTTGTTTTGTTTTGTCTGCCATAACAAATTGTGAAATTTTATAAAATTCTGTGCAAAATTACAGCATTTCACGTTAAAAATCATGACTTTTAACATATAAATAGTATGCTATAGAATATAAGTTTTAAATCGTAATTTGGGATAAAAAAAGCTCATGATTAATAAAAATATCATAAGCCTTGGAATCATATTAGAAATTCTTGTCGATTAGTTTATAATCTCTTTCAACTCTTGAAGTTTCCCAGATAAATATTTCTTAGTCTCTTGATCTGATTCAATTTGTACTGCAACTTCCAAATCGTGAATAAAATCAGTGCGCTCTAATTGGACAATTGCTTCTGCAGCTGCTTTACGAACCACTGGAGAAGAATCTCTTAACAAGCCTACTATTTTCTTTTTAGCCGACCATGCTGATATTTCAACCAATCCATTAATAGCTTCAATTTTTTCGGCTTCAGTGCCCCACAAATTATCATAATATCTGCTTTGCTCTTCCAATAAATCATCCGTAAAAAGAATCTCATCAGTATAAACCTCAGGACGAACAACTGCATCTGTATAACTTACTAATTCCTTATTTAAAAGATAACGAACCATACGTGGAATCATCCAGCGCATGCCTGGAGTCGTTTCCGGATGGCCAACAAATGATGCGGTATTTCCTTTACCCGCTTTTGATATTATAATAAATGGTTTGTTATTTGTCATATTTGCAGGAGCACCTTCGACAGTATGCACATCACTTAACATCGTTGCTAAACTCTGATACTCATAGTTTGGATTTTTAACTGGAATTAAAACCGGTCCTTCGTAATACTGCATAAAACTTATTTCCCGATTGGCTAATTCAGGATAAATTTCTTTGCCTTTTTCTGTTAAATTGAACTTTACAACTCCATGTCCGCGATGATCGTGTTCAATATCTGTTGCCTGCATACCACTTAAATCCAGCGATGGATAACCTTCAGTTTGTGTTAAAATATACGCTCCGGCACAAATACCAATAACTGATTTACCATACTCAGAAACCAAGTCCTGAACTCTTTTCATTCCTAATTCTCCTAATCTGCTTGTTTCCGCTCTTCCCGATCCTCCAGGGAATAAAATAACATCAAAGTCTAAAATATCATCAGACATTATTGTTGCAGCACTTATAACTTCAGGTTTAATTTCAGAATCAATTCTTAATGCTTCGTAAACATCAACAATACAACCCGGACTATCGCCATTGGTATCAAAAATTCCTACTTTAATAAAATTGTTTCGCTCGGTATTATCTAAATTATTACATGCAGTAAATGATACAATAAATGCAATAATCAGAATTGAAAATTTTCTCATAGTAATTTAATATTGAAAGTATGAATAATCATCGCCTTGTTGGCTATCGTCTATATGTCCGTATTTTTCAGCTACTAAATCAAGTGTTTTTATTAATTCAGGAACATCCAATAAAGTAACTAGTTTCATCCTGATTTCTTTAAAATGCGGAAGTCCTTTAAAGTAGTTAGAAAGATGACGACGTATTTCGAAAATACCACGTGGTTCTCCCTTCCATTCTAAAGATTTTTCAAGATGCAGTTTTGCCAGATCAACTTTTTCTTTTATGGTTAAAGGTTTCATAATCTCCCCTTTTTCAAGATAATCTTTTATTTCCTTAAAAATCCAGGGTCGACCAACGGTAGCACGACCAATCATAATACCATCAACACCATATTTATCAAATGCTTTTTTTGCCGATTCGGCACCCACAATATCACCATTTCCAATAATTGGAATTTTCATTCTTGGGTTATTTTTCACTTCGCCAATTAAAGTCCAGTCAGCTTCTCCTTTATACATTTGCTGTCGGGTACGACCATGAATAGCCAACATATGTATTCCGGTATCTTGAAGCTGTTCTGCCAGCTCCACAATTATTTTACTATCATCATCCCAACCCAAACGTGTTTTTACTGTTACCGGAGTTTTTACAGATTCAACAATTGCTTTGGTCATTTCAAGCATCAGTGGAATATTACGTAGCATTCCTGCTCCCGCACCACGTCCGGCAATCTTTTTAACAGGGCAACCAAAGTTTAAATCAATAAAATCAGGTTTAGCTTCTTCAGCCATCTTGGCTGCTTCAACCATCGAATCAACTTGATGTCCATAAATTTGAATAGCAGCCGGTCTTTCAAAATCAAATAACTGTAATTTTTTCTGGCTTTTTTTACAATCTCGTATTAAACCTTCTGATGCAACAAACTCAGTATAAACCACATCGGCACCATAATGTTTACATAAATACCTAAACGAAGGATCTGTTACATCCTCCATCGGTGCTAAGAAAAGAGGCTTATCTCCTAACTCTATATTCCCAATCTTTACCAAATTGCCAAATTTATGTTTAAATTTAGGCGCAAATTTATATATTTTTAACCAATTCATATTGAAATGAGAAATTCATTATCCGATGCCCATCCTTTTTCAAAATTTATATTTGCATTATTTATTATTCTTGCTGCGTTCCTGGTAGTTTTTATCATAGGATTTATCATTGCAATCCCTATTTTTCATATCAACTTAAGTAATTTAACCAGTTTACTAAGTGATTATAATAATCCTGATAATATTAGGTTCTTAAAATATCTACAAACCATACAAGCCATCGGTTTATTTATAATTCCGGCTTTCATTATTGGTTTTGTTTTTCATACAAAACCTGCTGAATATTTGAGATTTGGACCAACTTCTAAAAGAAATCTGGTATTAACTATCTTTATTTTCTTAGCTTCTATTCCACTCATTAATTCTTTTTCGGTTCTTAATCAAAACATGCAATTGCCGGAATGGTTAGGTGGGCTTGAATCTTGGATGAAAAGGCAAGAACTAAGTGCCCAACAACTTACAGAGGCTTTTCTAAAAATGGATTCTATAGGTAGTCTTTTATTTAATATTTTCATGATTGGCATTCTTCCTGCAATAGGAGAAGAACTAATATTTAGAGGAATATTACAACGAATATTCGCAGAATGGACAAAGAATATACACTGGGGAGTTGCTATAGCTGCGATTCTTTTTAGTGCCATGCATATGCAATTTTATGGATTTCTACCCAGAATGATTTTAGGCATTTTATTGGGATATTTATTTTACTGGAGTGGATCCATATGGATTCCAATTATTGGACATTTTGTTAATAATACAGTAGCCGTTTTATTATATTATTTCTATGCTGATGACATGAGTAAAGAAATAGAGAATTTTGGAGCAGCGCAAGAATCAATAACTTTCCTTATCGTAGGAATTGCATTGGTAGCACCTTTATTATATCTTTTTTACAAAGAAAACATGAAGCAATCTAGAAATTAAAAATTCGAGCTTCATTATCTTTAAATAAGTTAATTCGGCCAAGTTCATTCTTGCGATATACATACACTAATCCATATTCTTGTGCTTTTTCGCGTTTTAAATCTTCTGGTAATTCGCTAAAAGAATGCTCAACTTCATTCCAAATATTTAAAATAATATCATCTGCCTCATCACGTAATTCCGCTAAACCATTTAAGGCTCTTGCATGATTTTTTTGAAGCATCTTCTGGAATTTGTATGCTTCCAGGAAGTTATCATAATGCACTCTTACAACTGCTATCGTTGGATTAGTAATAGGAGAATGTCCTTTCATCCTTCTTGTTGTTTCTCCATCAATCAGTTTTTTTCCCCATTCAATAACATCCGATTCAGTATTTAAAGAAGGAAGTTTATTATTGTTTTCTGCTATATCGTAGAACGATCTAACCGACGACTGCACTTCTCCACGTAAAATTGCCATATTTACCACCTGAATAAAATGAGAAATATAAAGCTTCGCTTTTTTTAATTTCTTCTGATATTCTTTATTATTTTTAATCTGAATATCATATGTATTCTTGTGTTCCATAATGGCCTTTTCCCATTTTGGAAGAAAAGACCTTATACGCTGAAAAGTACTCTGTTTAAAGGCTAAATCCATTGGAGTTAAATCTTTTCCTTTATGCAAAGCACTTTTTAATGCTTTTAATCTCGAGTTATCCGTATTAGGTAATCTTCTGTAAGGCATGACAAATTTATTAAGATGAAATTGTTAACAACATGTTGATAAAGTGCGAATATATAAATTTAAATGAAAAAACCAAGTGTATTCGCAATTAATTTTATGAATACTTCGCTCTGATTTTTAATTCTTTAATGTTAAAAACTTCTGGATTATATGCCATTCCTGCAATACAGAAGTTTTTCTAACCCTTTGCATGCATGTAATCTTTTTTTCAAAAAAATACCTTCCCAATATTTTCCAAAAATAATTTTATATTAATTAAAAATTTCAGTCCTTTGTTTTTGCGAAATTTGTAACTTGGTTTACAATCAAAATATTAATGATTAAATAATAATTAATTATGTTTAAAAAAGATGTTTACATAGAGCGCAGAAAGCGACTAAAAAATAAGCTTAAAGGAGGTTTAGTTCTTTTCTTAGGAAACAAAGAAGCTTCTTTCAATTATCCTGACAATACTTATCATTTTCGTCAAGATAGTTCATTCCTGTATTTCTTCGGGTTAGATATCCCAAATCTTGCAGGGTTAATTGATCTGGATTCTGGAAAAGAGTACTTATTCGGAAACGATGTTAGCATTGATGATATTATATGGATGGGGCCTCAACCAAGCATAAAAGAACTGGCATCTGAAATTGGAGTTGAAAACACAGAACCTCTTGGTCAGCTTGAAAATTATTTAAGAAATGCGAAGAATCAAGATAGAAATATTCACACATTACCATTCTACAGAGGCGATTCAGTGATTCAATTTTGTGATTTCTTGGGGATTCATCATTCAGAAGCAGAAGATTATGTTTCTCACGAATTAATTAAAGCTGTTGTTGATTTACGTTCTATTAAGGATCAGTACGAAATTGAAGAACTTATTAAAGCATCAGCAATTGGATATAAGATGCATACCACTGCTATGAAAATGGCAAAACCAGGTATTTATGAACAAGAAATTGCTGGTACTGTTGAAGGAATTGCCTTAGCACATGGATCTATGTTATCATTCCCTATTATCTTGTCGCAAAATGGTGAAACATTGCATAACCATTATCATGGCAATATGCTACAAGAAGGGAAATTAATGCTTACTGACACAGGTGCTGAAACTAACATGCATTATGCAAGTGATAACACAAGGACTGTTCCTGTAGGCGGAAAATTCTCGCAAAAACAAAAAGATATATACAACATTGTATTAGCTGCATTGGATCATTCAATAACTCTAATTAAACCTGGAGTTGCATATCGAGATATCCATTTAGCATCAGCAAAAATTATTGCTGAAGGATTAATTAACTTAGGATTAATGAAAGGAAATCCGGATGATGCAGTTAAAGCAGGTGCTCACGCAATGTTTATGCCTCATGGTCTTGGACATATGATGGGATTAGATGTTCATGATATGGAAGGTTTAGGCGAAGATAATGTTGGTTACGATAAGGAATTTAAGCGTTCAACTCAATTTGGATTAAGCGGATTAAGACTTGGTCGCAAATTACAGGAAGGATTTGTATTAACAACCGAACCTGGCATCTATTTTATACCTGATTTAGTTAAGAAATGGAAATCTGAGAATATCAATTCTGACTTTGTTAATTTTGATAAAGTATTGGATGAGTATGTTGATTTTGGAGGAATTCGTTTAGAAGATGATATTTTAGTGACTGAAACAGGATGTAAGATTATAGGTAAGAGAATTCCTGTAAGCGTTGAAGAAGTTGAAGAAACAATGAAATCGTAAAATTCACAATATCAATTTTTAAAATCCGGAGCTCTACCTTCGGATTTTTTTATATCATAATTGCCAAAATAACTAGTGAGTAATGAACGAAATAAATACCAAATACGGCATAAATTCAAGGATTAAATTAGAAAAAATAAGTAAATATCATATTGGAATTGTGAAACTTATTAAGAGCCGCATAATTCAAAAAGATGCAATTAAAATAATTGATCAAGCAAATACCATTCGTAAGAAAGATTCAAATATTAAAGTTAGTTTAATTTGCCACAATAATATATGCTCAAAATCTGTAGCCTTACTTAATAAGAATAATGTTGAAATTATATTTAGAGATTGAGATTTTAGTTTTTTACAGCGTGTCTACCTGAATTTAGAAATCCTATACTTGGAAGCTTTTTTGTTTCGTTAAATAAATCATATCCCTTTTTTAAATCTGTCCACAATCCGATCTTATCAGTATCGTTTTTATACTTTTGCTTGAGCTTATCAAATTCTTTGTCAGAAAGTTCCATTGGAAAAATAGTAACTGGAATTGTTTCTTGTCCACTGTTTTTTGCTTCTACACAGAAAACATAAAGTTCTTTTATTCTATCATTTGTTATTGGCATGCATCCAACGGTTACGCAAGAGCCATGTATGAAAATATCACCACCTAAATTATTCTTCTCTCCAAGAATTATATCTGATTTATTAGGGTAATTTATCCCTAATGACAAATAAAAATTACTAAATGGATTAAACCTGTTGATATGATAAAACCCTTCTGGAATTTGTCTATCCCCCTGTTTTCTTTTAGGTCCTAAATTGCCTGAAGTCCTACAAATCCTATACTCCTTAATTAGTTTATACCTTTTATCTGAACTGTTTTTTGCCCATAATTCTATTCTCTTTTCTTTTTTAAAAGCTCTTAAATAAAGCCTTAATTTATTTTTATCTATGCCATTGTATTCTAAATACTCAAGCATAGAATACTCCTTTTCTTTATAAGCCTGTCTTACTCGTTGATAGCGTAGCTGATCATCCTTGAAAGAATCATTGTTAGAAGAAAACAGCAAAGCTAGGATTAAAGTAAATATAATTTCCTGCATTTTAAATTGCTTATTAGTATCTATAAAACAAAAAAACCTGCCTATTTATTATTAGGCAGGTCATTTATATAAATCATTTTTTACTCTGATTCAGACAAGGATGCACACAAATACTCACGATTCAATTTTGCAATAAAATCAATTGAAATTCCTTTTGGACATTCTGCTTCGCAAGCTCCCGTGTTTGAGCAGGAACCAAAACCTAATTCGTCCATTTTAGCTACCATATTTAGCGCTCTGCGTTTAGCTTCAACTTTACCTTGAGGTAAGAGTGCTAATTGAGATGCCTTAGCAGCAACAAATAACATAGCCGACGAATTTTTACATGCAGCTACACAAGCGCCACAACCAATACAGGCAGCAGCATCAAATGCTTTATCAGCATCAACCTTACTTACTAAAATAGAGTTTGCATCCGGTGCCTGGCCTGTATCGATAGAAATAAATCCACCAGCAGCCATGATTTTATCAAAAGCATTACGATCGACCATTAAATCCTTTAAAACAGGAAATCCTTTTGCTCTCCAAGGTTCAACAGTAATGGTATCACCATCTTTGAATGATCTCATATGCACCTGGCAAGTAGCAGTTTCTTTTCCAGGACCATGAGGATGACCATTAATATATAAGCTACAGCATCCACATATAGCTTCATGACAATCGTGTTCAAATGCCACGGGTTCTTTACCTTCTTTGATTAATTTTTCGTTTAACGAATCTAACATTTCAAGGAACGACATTTCAGGATCAACGCCATCTAATTCATATTTTTCAAATTTACCCTTGGCTTTAGCATTCGCTTGTTTCCAAATATTTAGTTTTATTTTCATTTCTTTTAGATTTTTAGCTATTAGTATCAAGATTTGAGTATCAAGTATCAAGATTTGTATCGTAAGTTTCAATATTGTATTGTCTCACGTCTCAAATCTAATATCTCAATACTATTTATAACTTCTAACTTTTACTTCAACATTTTCGAACTTAAGCTCTTCTTTATGAAGGTTTGGCTCTTTTTCTTCTCCCTGGTATTCCCAGGCAGCAACATACGAATATTTATCATCAATACGCATTGCCTCGCCACCTTCTGTTCTACTTTCCTCACGATAGTGAGCACCACACGATTCTTCTCTGTTTAAAGCGTCTGTAACAATTAATTTTGCCAAGTCAATAAAGTCAGCAACTCTACTTGCCTTTTCCAGTTCTTGATTTATTTCTTCCATCTTACCAGGAATTTTTAAATCACTCCAGAATTCTTTCTTAAGTTCATCTATCTCAACTAAAGCCTTCTTTAAACCTTCTTCGTTACGTTGCATTCCCGAATAAGTCCACATAATATGTCCCAATCGTTTATGGAATGAGGTCGCTGTTTTAGTTCCATTAATACTTAAGAATTTATCAAGAGTTGCCTTAGCATTCTTCTCAGCCTCAACAAACTCAGGCGAATCTGTCGATGGAACCTTATTGGTAATTTCATCGGCTAAAAAATTCGAAACAGTATAAGGTGCAATGAAATAACCATCGGCAGCACCTTGCAACAGTGAGTTCGCTCCTAAACGATTGGCTCCATGATCTGAGAAATTAGCTTCTCCAATAGCAAATAATCCAGGGATAGTAGTTTGTAAGTTATAATCAACCCAAAGACCTCCCATGGTATAATGGCCTGCAGGATATATCATCATTGGTGTTTCGTATGGACTATCACCGGTAATTTTTTCGTACATGGCAAATAGGTTTCCATACTTATTCTTAATTACTTTCTTGCCTTGTTTTGCCACAGCATCTCTAAAATCAAGATAAACAGCCAGACCTGTTTTACCTACACCAAAACCATTATCGCAACGTTCTTTTGCTGCTCGAGATGCAACATCACGTGGTACCAGGTTCCCAAATGCAGGATATCTTCTTTCTAAGAAATAATCTCTTTCTTCATCAGGAATTTCACCTGGCTTACGTTTATCCCCTTCTGCTTTGGGTACCCAGATGCGTCCATCGTTTCTTAATGACTCAGACATTAAAGTCAGTTTCGATTGATACTCATTTAATACCGGGATACATGTTGGATGAATTTGAATAAAGCTAGGATTTCCGAAGAATGCACCTTTACGATATGCTAACATGGCTGCTGAAGCATTTGACTGAACAGCTAAGGTAGATAAATAATAAATTGTTCCATAACCACCCGTTGCCAACACAACACAATGTGCAGCATGACGTTCAATTTCTCCGGTAACAAGATTTCTTGTAATAATTCCGCGGGCTTTACCATCTACAATAACTACATCGAGCATTTGCTGACGAGCATACATTTTGGCTTTGCCTAATGCAACCTGACGTTTAAGAGCAGAATATCCTCCTAAAAGAACCTGTTGACCGGTTTGTCCTTGTGCATAATTAGTACGTGACACCTGAACTCCACCAAACGTTCTGTTAGCTAGAGTTCCACCATATTCACGTGCAAAAGGAACACCCTGAGCAGTTAACTGATCGATAACAGCACTACTAACTTCTGCTAAACGATATACATTGGCTTCTCGAGCACGATAATCGCCTCCTTTGATTGTATCATAAAATAAACGATAAACACTATCGCCATCATTTTTATTATTTCTTGCCGCATTAATTCCTCCTTGTGCAGCAACAGAGTGAGCACGACGAGCAGAATCCTGAAAACAGAAAACTTTAACATTATAACCCATCTCTGCCAACGAAGCAGCAGCAGGGGCACCGGCAATACCTGTTCCTACAACAATAATATCTAATTTCTTCCTATTGTTAGGGCTAACCAGTTTTTGTGTAGCTTTATATTTTGACCATTTTTCGGCTAAAGGGCCTTCTGGTATTTTAGCATCTAATTTACTCATAATGTATATTTTAGTACCTGATTAATCACAGGCGAGTTTTTACTTTGTTAATTTACACAGCGTATTTAATAAGAAAATACAAAGGGATAAAAGCAAATCCACCAGCAATAATAATTGCATAGATATAACTTATAGTTTTTAATCTGCACAACCATTTTTCGTTATTCCAACCAATAGTTTGAAATGCAGACCAGAATCCATGTGTAAGATGGAAAAACAAGAATATTGATCCTAAAATATACAACACATCGTACCACCACCATCCTTTGAACAATCCGGCAACTAAGCCGTAAACATCGTGTAGCTCTTTCCCCTCTACCATAATAGCATTGACTGTTCCAAATTTAATTTTCCAGAAAAAGTTAGCTAAATGGATTACAAGGAATATAAAAACCAACCCTCCCAAAATAAACATATTGTTTGAAGCCCAGGAGATTTTTGTTTTACTTGACACTTTATACCCCTGTGGCCTGGCCATCCGGTTTTTAAGTGTAATGTAACTTGCATATATAATATGCAGAATAAATCCTATTCCTAGAATTGGTTCAATGACTTTCATTAACGGGTTACTGCTCATAAAATTTGCAGCCTCGTTAAATAATTCGCCATCACCAAAAAGCAATAAAGAATTTACCGTTAAATGGACACATAAAAACATCATGAGAAATAAGCCGGTTATACTCATGAAAAATTTTTGTCCAATGGATGAAGTGAAAAATTTGCTCATAGAATTTAATTTTTATAGAACATTAGTTAAATTGCAATTAGTTTGTTTTAGTATTTATGGATTCTAACAAATATATTTGCTAAAATGCGTAAATCCAATATTAAAAAACACAATCATATAATTTAAAACTGTTCTAAGTTATGAAATACCCTCAGCTGGAAAGCTCTTTATTCGAGAAAAACAGAAAAAAAGTAATTAAACATTTACAATCAAATTCCTTGGCTGTTGTTTGCTCAAATGATCAAATGTATCGTAATGGAGATCAGTATTTTTCTTTTCGACAAAACTCAGATTTATTCTATTTGACTGGAATTGATCAGGAAAAAACCATCTTAACATTATGCCCTAATCATCCGGATAAAAATCTAAGAGAGATTTTATTTATTATCGAAAGCAACGAAAAAATAGCTGTATGGGAAGGACATAAATACACAAAGGATGAAGCATTACAAACTTCGGGAATAAAGACTATTAAATATGTGTCAGAATTTGAATCAACATTTAGAGAACTCGCTATAAAATCGGAAGCAATCTATTTGAATTTAAATGAAAATCCAAAATTTAAACCAGAAGGGCCCACAGCAGATGAGCGCTTCGTTGAAAAGTTAGAAAAAGAATACCCGGCTCATGAACTTAAGCGCCTTGCTCCTATTATGAAACTTTTACGTTTAAAAAAGGAAGCTCAAGAAATTGAACTCATGCAAGAGGCATGTAACATAACAGCCAAGGCATTTCAGAGAGTGTTGAAATTTGTAAAACCAAATGTCACTGAATACCAGGTTGAAGCTGAGATTACTCACGAATTTTTGTGGAACAGAGCAACAGATCATGCATATCCTCCAATCATTGCAACAGGGAAAAACGCTTGCATATTACATTACATAGAGAATAATAAAATATGTAAAGATGGAGATTTATTATTGATGGACTTTGGTGCAGAATATGCCAATTATGCTGCTGATTGTACAAGAACAATTCCTGTGAATGGTAAATTCACTCCACGGCAAAAAGAATGTTACGAAGCTGTATTACGGGTAATGAAAAAAGCCATTAGCTGGTTAACACCTGGAACAAACATAAATAGAGTAAACGAAAGAGTTGAAAAATTAATACAAGAAGAACATATTAAACTTGGGCTGTACACTCAGAAAGATGTTGATCTCCAGGATCCGGCCAAACCAATGGTAAAAAAATATTACCCTCATGGAACTTGTCACTTTATTGGGCTTGATGTTCACGATGTAGGAGAAAGAACAACGGTGCTTGAAGAAGGAATGGTTTTAACTTGTGAACCAGGTATTTATATTCCTGAAGAAAATATTGGAATACGAATTGAAAACGATATCGTTGTGAATTTAAAACCCATTGATTTAATGAAAGATATTCCAAAAGAAGTAGATGAGATAGAAAAATTAATGGCTAAATAAAACAAAATAATAAATCTATTTGAATCGAATTTCTCAAATTTCGTTTAACATTATAAATCTAAACTTTAGATTATGACATTTAATATTAATTGGGACCCAAAGGGGGTTTACGTAAAATTTAGAGGCATTGTAACTGCCCAGGATTTAATTGATGCTAATAATTATGTTATTAGCAATGGTAATTTCGAAGATATTGATTATCAAATTTTTGATTTTTTACATATTGATGATTTCAAAGTAACCTCATACGACATAGATATTGTAACAACCATGGATAAAACACAACTGGAGGTGAAAGAAAAAATGAAAATTGCAGTTATAACTCAGGATAATTATGTCAGAGAAATAACTTCTGAATATGAAGACTCTATGAAAGAAACTGGTTGGGAAACACGAATTTTCGAAAGCCTTGAAAAAGCTAAAAATTGGGTTAATGAATAATGAAATCATATCATGTAATCAATCATAAAAAAGTTTTTTATACTGATCAAGGCCAAGGAAATATAATTGTATTACTGCACGGATATCTGGAATCTATAGAAATTTGGAACACTTTCACCAGAGGACTCTCAAAAAAATACAGGGTAATCTGCTATGATATTCCTGGGCATGGCAATAGTGAAACCATCGCCCAAAAGCATTCGATGAAAAACCTTGCCGAAACACTTATTTCATCTTTAAAAATTCTTCATGTTAAAAATTGTTTTTTGATTGGGCACTCCATGGGAGGATATATCACTTTAATGATGCACAAGCTGAAACCAGAAATGCTTTCAGGATTTTGCCTTTTCCATTCACATCCTTTTGCCGATACGGAAGAAATCAGAAAAAAAAGATTGCGAGAAATTGATTTTGTAAAAGCAGGAAAAAAAGAACTTATAGCCAAGTATAATATTCCCAATGCATTTGCTAACGATAATTTAATCCAGCTTAAAAAAGAAATAAATCAAACAATAGAAATAGCTTTGCTAACATCGAAAGAAGGAATAATAGCCAATCTGAATGCCATGATCGATCGTCCTGATTTTTCAGAAGAATTGATAAATTCTAAGATCCCATTTCTTTATATTCTGGGTAAAAAAGATAACTATATCAACTATCAAGATCTTACTGAAAAAATTACTTTACCTCCAAATTCTGAATTACATCTATTAGAAAGTTCAGGACATATGGGTTTTATAGAAGAAAAAGAACAATCAATTAAAATAATTAATCAATTTTTAAATAAACTTTAATCATGCGAAATGTTATATTCATATTATTGATGCTTACCTTTTTTTCGTGCAATTCAACAACTGAACATCGAGAAATTAGTGTAATCCCAAAACCTGCAAATATTGAATACACTTCTTCATCATTTAATATTGATAAGAATACAATCATCATGTTTCAGCATGGAGATGATGGTTTTGAAAAAGTTGCCATATATCTGAAAAATGAATTGAATAATTATCTTGGCCTTGATTTGGAAATTCAAACTACGGAAAATCAAAAAAAGAAAAATACCATCTTACTTGTACAAGACGCGAATCCTGAATTTGAAAAAGAAGGGTATTCTCTCGAAGTCAACAACAATTTCATAAAGATTAGCTCCTTCGCACCCAATGGCTCATTTTACGGAGTTCAAACTCTTTTGCAATTACTTCATATTGATAAGACAAATAATAAACTTAACATTGCATCAGAAGTCCCCGGGGTTATTATATTTGATCAACCACGATTTAAATGGAGAGGAATGCATTTAGATGTATGTCGTCATTTTTATGATAAAGATTTTGTAAAAAGATATATTGATCTTTTAGCTTATCATAAGATGAATACTTTTCACTGGCATTTAACCGAAGATCAAGGTTGGAGAATTGAAATCAAGAAATACCCTAAACTAACAGAAATTGGTTCTTTCAGGTCGGAAACCATGCTTGATAAAAACTGGGATCAATTTGATGAAACTCCTCACCAGGGTTTTTATACTCAGGAAGATATTAAAGAGGTGGTTCAATATGCTGCTGATCGATTTATTACCATTGTACCAGAAATTGAAATGCCTGGACATTCGTTGGCTGCTTTGGCTGCATATCCTGAATATGGATGTACCGGAGGACCATATGAAGTATCTAAAGTTTGGGGTGTTTTTGAAGATGTATATTGTGCCGGAAATGATGAAACATTTAAATTTTTAGAAGATATATTAACTGAAGTCATAGAACTATTCCCCGGAGAATATGTTCATATTGGTGGCGATGAATGCCCTAAAGAACAATGGAAAGTATGCCCTAAATGTCAGCAAAGAATTAAAGAAGAAGGTTTAAAAGATGAATTCGAATTGCAATCCTATTTTATTCGCAGGATAGAAAAATTCTTGATTGCTAACGATAAAAAATTAATTGGATGGGACGAAATTCTTGAAGGAGGTCTTGCCCCTGAAGCAACAGTTATGTCGTGGAGAGGAACTGAAGGAGGCATTGCTGCTGCCAAAATGGGACACGATGTTGTTATGTCGCCAAACAACGAATGTTATTTCGATCATTATCAAGCTGAACCTGAAAATGAACCTTTAGCTATCGGTGGATATACCAGCCTGGAAGATGTATATAACTATGAACCTGTTCCTGCAGAACTTAACGAAGATGAAGCTAAACATATACTTGGTGCACAAGCTAACCTATGGACTGAATATATTGCAACAGAAGATCATTTGGAATATATGGTTTTACCACGAATGTGTGCGCTTTCAGAAGTAATCTGGTTAGATCATTCTCAAAAAGAATTTGAAAATTTCAAAACACGATTACAAAAGCATCTATTACGATTAGAAAAGAAAGATTATAATTATCGCCCATTAGACTAAAAACTACTATTCATTCTACACTTTGAGAAACTTCGTGATTTCTTTGTGAAACTTTGTGTTACAGTTTATTATTATACCACAGAGTCTCACAAAGAAGACTCAAAGTGCCACTAAGACAATTCAGCATGTCTCATATGTGATCAGATATAAATATTAAAATTGTATTAATAATGATCCACAAGAATAACCACCACCAAAAACAGTTAATCCAACGTAGGTTCCAGAAGTCATCTTTTCTATATTTTGCGACAATACAATTAAAGTACTAGCACATCCAGTATTTCCTGACTCTTCAATATTCGTAAGCATTCGTTCTTTCGGAATATCAAGACTATGAGCAATGTGATCAATAATTCTAATATTTGCCTGGTGAGGAATAATATAATTTAAATCGTCTTTCGTCAAATTATTCCTTTTCATTACTATGTCTAGTGCATCGATCATATAATTACAAGCATGAACAAATACATCTTTACCAAAAGGCATTAATAAACCTCCATTTGTTGGATGCAAGTAAACCCCTGTTGTTCCTCTTCCTATATGCCCTAATCCTTTAGTATAAATATCTTGTATTTTAGCTTGCCCATGTTTTGCAGCATCTTTTGATAAGAAAATACATGCAGCACCATCGCCCCATAAATGTCCACTTATTTCGTTGCTTTCATCATTATATAATGAGTTCTGCTCCGAAGCAACTACCAAAGCGTGATTAGCTTTTCCTGTTGCAAAATAACCTTCAACAATTTCTAAAGCATTAAGTGCAGATGAACACGCAGAAGATACATAAACCGACTGTGCATTTTCAAGATTAAATTCTCGCTGTATGGTGTGTGCCAATGTTCCAACGGTATCGTAAGGAGTGTAAGATGCACCTATTATTAAATCTACTTCATTTAAATCGTATGGTAAGTTTTTTGAAGCTTCTTTTACAGCCTCTATTCCCATTGAGTTTGTTGTTTCTGTTTCGCTAGCTTTATTTCTTGTTTTTATTCCTGTTCTGCTATAAATCCACTCATCAGATAGTCCATTTACATCAGAAAAATATTCATTTGCAACCAACTGTTCTGGTAAATAATGACCAATAGAATCAATAAACATCTTGTATTATTTTTAATTATTAAACCCTAATGAGAAATTACAATATCCCATTAACTATTAAATTGATATAATGATCTAATTGCTTTTTACAATTATCATCTAAATCTTTTTTAATAAAATCTATCTCCATACCTCTTAAACCAACCAGAATATTTTTTACAGTCAGCTCTTGATTATTAACCTTAAATACCCCTTTTTCAAATCCTTCATTTATAATTTGAGATAAAAAATCCTTATCAAACTTGTCAAAGCGAACCCTTAATTTTCTGATTACTTTATCATTTTGGATAAACCCCACTTTAAAAGCATGATGATTGGCTGCTATTTTATAAATAGCTGCTATTCGTTCGTGAGCATATTGTCGTAATTTTTCGGCAGGCTCTATCGAAGAGTTAACAATAGCCTGCATTGGAGTAATCATATTCAGTGTCTCTTTTTCGAGCACTGCTTCATAAACCTCATCTTTACTCTTAAAATACTGATAAATTGTTCTTCGCCCTTTTTTTGCTGCTTTAGCAATATCGTTCATTGTAGTTTTATAAACTCCTAACCTGCCAAAAACGCGCAAGGCAACGGCTACAATATTATCTTTCGAATTTTTTATGACTGATTCTTGCTTTTGCACACTTGCACACTTTTTGTGTTTTTGTGCAATTTATAATCATTTTTTGAGATGGCCAAGAAAAATCTGTTTTATCATATCTTTTTATAACTCAACAATACTGTTAAAATTAAAAATCCCCAACCAGCAAAAGGTTAGGGATTAAGCCATAAAAAACCAATCCTTATGGATTGGCTCTTTATTTTAATATCTATTTGTTTACATTGCTCCTCTTCCATAACCTAAACCTTGTCCCTGATCATAACCTTGTCCCTGACCTCTTCCATATCCACTATAATTTCTTTGACCACGGCCTGCTCTGCCCATTCCTTTACCGTTTCCTCGACGATACATTGGTCTTGCATCAAAATATACTTTCTGATCATCTGTTAATAGGTTTCTTACATCTTGACGATGTTTTGCCGATGCTTTCATCATTTTGTTATGAACTCCTGTCATTTGATCAATAACAGAATTGATTTCTTTCATATCGCCATTGTCAGAAGTCATTAAAGTGTGTTTCTTAGCTCTAAACTCATTCATTTGATTTCTATAAGCTGTCATTTCTTTTAAATGACCAGTTCTTAATGCTTCAATCTTTGTTTGCTGATCTTCGGTTAAATCAGGGATCCTTTGGCAGAATTCTTGTCGTCCAAATCCTCTTTCATTATCATTAAAATTTCTACCTCTTTGTGCATAAGCACTTGTTCCGATAATCATAATTGCAATTGCAATTAATAATGTTACTTTTTTCAATTTTTGTGTGTTCATCATTTTAATTTTTATGTTCTACATTTATTTTTTTCAAATTTCTATCCTTATGACACACAAATTTTTCATTTATTACACTTAAGCGAAAAAAAGAATTAAAAAAAAGGAGGCACCCTTCTGAAGAGTGCCTACTAACCTAAAAACCCAAAATTATGAATTAAATTTCCTATTTAATCCTAATTTATTTTCTTAGATAATTAATTCTATAAATGGTTTAAATCTGTTCTTAGTTTTCTTTAAAATAATTGATTGCAATTTTTAATGTCGTATCAACATCTTGAATAATGGGATAAAAGCCATCGTTATCTATAACATTTCTGGCAATATTTGCTTTAAGTTGTGTATTAACTAGATGTTTAGAATATTGATATCCTGCCGTATTTTTTGAAACACCTTTATGTTCGGCATAATTAGCAAACTGTTCAAAGATATTTATAGACTCCAGATAATCATTTATTTCCTTGGCAGTCTCATAGTGAACTAAAGATTCTCGGTTTTTGTCAACATACTCAAAAGCAAAGTTATAAAGAACACCTTTTCTTACCGTTTCAACATAATATTTAGAAAATCCTGTAGTGTCCAGAGGTACAAAAATATCTGGCATAATACCTCCTCCTCCGTATACAATATTCCCACCAGGAGTAGTGTATTTTAAAGAATCCGCAAAATGAATACTATCTGCTTCTGAAAACTCACCATGCTCATATCTTTCTAATAAATCATTATAGTAATCATCCTTGTTGTCGCTATAAGGTTTCTGGATGCTTCTTCCTGTAGGAGTATAATATCGAGCTATGGTAAGTCGAATAACCGACCCATCGGACAAAGTATAAGGTTCTTGCACTAATCCTTTTCCAAACGATCGACGACCAATAATCTTTCCACGATCATTATCCTGAATTGCTCCTGATAAAATCTCACTGGCTGATGCAGCAAATTCATCTTGTAAAACAATTAACTCAATATCTTTACACATACCTCTTGCTGTTGAAAAAATCTCCTGCTTAGGACTAGCTTTCCCTTGGGTATATACAATCATATTACCAGCGTCTAAAAACTGATCAGCAATATTTGTTGCTGCCACCATATATCCTCCAGTGTTGCCTCTTAAATCGAGAATTAACTTCTTTAAACCTTTATCTAAAAGTTTATCTGCCCCTTCAATAAATTCTTTAAATGTAGTTTCTGCAAAACGATTAATCTTTATATAACCTATTTCATCATCAACCATGTATGATACATCAACACTATAAAGCGGAATTTCATCACGAATTATCTCAATGTCTAAAAGGTCCGGCACATTTTTCCTTTCTACACTAATTTTAACTTCTGTTCCTTTTTCCCCCTTAAGCATTCCTACTACATCGTTACTCGATAACCCCTGGCCTGCAATAAGTGAATCATCTACCATTATGATTCTATCACCAGCCAAAACTCCCACTTTGTCGGAAGGGCCTCCTGTTATTACACTGGTAATAATAGCTGTATCTCGCTGGTAATTAAACATTACTCCAATACCTTCAAAATTCCCACGCATATCCTCACTTACTTTTTTCATTTCCTTAGCAGGAATATAAATTGAATGAGGATCTAGTTCTTCAAGCAAAGCCGGAATTGCTGATTCTTCTAATCTTGATCGAGAAACCGTATCTACATAACGAGTTTCTATATAGTCAATAATTCGCCCAATTTTATCGGTCGATTGAAAATACTGTGCATAATTATGATGTGGATTGTTATTTAAAGCCTTCCCTAATAAGATTCCAATTACCAAAATTACTGCAAAGATAATAGGAAGATATATTTTGTTAAATTTATTAATCATAGGATATCATCTTAAAGTTTTATGTGTTTTATTTCAATATTTGCTCTTTCGAGTAATCTCAATCCATCTTCGATACGATATTTCTCGGTAAATACAACTCGTTTTATTCCTGCTTGAATAATTAACTTTGAGCATTCCAAACATGGCGAAGTTGTAACATATAAGGTAGCCCCCTCTGAGCTATTGTTCGATTTGGCTACTTTTGTAATTGCATTAGCTTCTGCATGCAAAACATATGGTTTTGTTAATCCACCTTCATCTTCACAAATGTTTTCAAATCCAGATGGAGTTCCATTATATCCGTCAGAGATAATCATTTTATCTTTCACTATTAAGGCCCCAACCTGTCTTCTTTTACAATATGAATTCTTAGACCAAACCTGCGCCATTTCAAGATAACGCTTATCATATTCGATTTGTTTCTCAAGGTAAGGATGTAGTGAATTATCTTTATTCATATTCGTATTTTTAGCAAGCATAAAGATATAAAAAAACCCTCATGTTGAGGGTTCAGTTTATTTTTTGTACCTGGAGTCGGGATCGAACCGACACGAACTAATGTTCACTGGTGTTTGAGACCAGCGCGTCTACCAATTCCGCCATCCAGGCAAATAATTAATAAACTTAAGGAATGCAAAAATATAGAATAGTTTGATATACGCAAAATTTTCTTGATAAAACTATCCTGCATTCGATAATATATTTGGTTGTATCATCGATTTTACTGCTTTAACAATGCCCTCAACATCATAACCGCATTCTCGATGCAATTCCTGAGGAGTGCCATGATCAATAAACTGATCGGGAACTCCTAATCGTTTAATATGAACTAAATAGTTATGATCACTCATAAATTCTAATACGGCACTTCCAAAGCCTCCCACAATAGTTCCATCTTCAATAGTAATAACTGCTTTAAAGTTTTTCCCTACTTCGTGCAGAATATCCTCATCCATTGGTTTAACAAACCTCATATCATAATGAGCAACACTAATATGCTTTTTATCTAACTCTTTAGATGCTTCAACAACAAAATTCCCTACATGCCCAACAGATAAAATAGCTATGTCTGATCCTTTTTGTATTAAACGTCCTTTACCAACAGGAATTTCCTGCATTGGTTTTTCCCAATCGGGCATAACACCTCTTCCTCGAGGATAACGAATTGAGAAAGGACCTTTATCTTTCAATTGCGCTGTATACATTAAATTTCGTAACTCCTCTTCGTTCATAGGAGCTGAAACTATAATATTTGGAATACTCCTCATATAAGCTAAATCGTAAACCCCATGATGCGTTGCTCCATCTTCGCCAACAATTCCTCCACGATCGAGACAAAATACAACATTCAAATTCTGGATTGCCACATCGTGAATAACCTGATCATATGCCCTTTGCATAAACGAAGAATAGATATTACAAAATGGCAGCATGCCTTCAATAGCCAATCCTGCTGAGAAAGTAACTGCATGTTGCTCTGCTATTCCAACATCAAAAGTACGCTCAGGCATTTCTTTCATCATAATATTTAAGGATGATCCTGTAGGCATAGCAGGTGTTATTCCAACAATTCGCTCGTTTTGTTTTGCCAATTCCAATATGGTATGCCCAAATACGTCCTGATATTTAGGAGGTAAAGGTTCATTGGATTTTATTTTTAATATTTCCCCTGTTTCCTTATTAAATTTACCGGGAGCATGCCATGTTGTTTGATTTAATTCGGCTTGCTTAAAGCCTTTCCCTTTCTGTGTCACTACATGAAGGAGTTTTGGCCCTTTAATGTGTTTTAAATCTTCCAGAATCTTAGCCAGGTAAACAACATCATGACCATCAACGGGTCCAAAATATCTAAAGTTTAATGATTCAAATAAATTGCTTTGACGGAGTAAAAATGATTTTATCGCATTATCAATTTGTTGCGCTAATTTTCGATAATTATGTCCTAATTTATTTAAATGGCCCAAAAGATTCCAAACATCATTCTTTAATCTATTATACGTTTTAGAAGTTGTAATATCTAAAAGATATTCTTTTAAGGCTCCCACATTAGGATCAATGGCCATGTTGTTATCATTTAAAATAACCAGCAAGTTTGTTTTTTCTATTCCAGCATTATTCATTCCTTCGAATGCCAAACCTGCAGTCATTGAGCCATCGCCAATTACAGCTACGACCTGACGATCTTCTTCTTTTTTTAAATCAGCTGCTTTCGCCATTCCTAAGGCAGCCGAAATAGATGTGGAAGAATGACCAACACCAAAAGCATCATATTCGCTTTCTGTAATTTTAGGAAATCCACTGATCCCCTTCAGTTTTCTGTTGGTATGAAATTCTTCGCGGCGACCGGTAAGTATTTTATGACCATAAGCCTGATGGCCTACATCCCACACTATTTTATCGTAAGGTGTATTAAATACATAATGCAAAGCTACTGTAAGCTCTACAACTCCTAAGCTGGCTCCAAAATGTCCAGGGTTTGACGACACAATATCAATGATAAATTGTCTCAATTCCTCGCTTATTTTTGGGAGATCAGCCAAATTCAGATTTTTTAAATCTTCAGGAAATAATATGTTTTTTAATAAACCTTCTGACATACTTGCATTTTATTCGGTGCAAAGATATGAATAATTTTACATTGAATTAACGAAGTAAACGAGCACATATTTTATATATTTGCTTATTACTTATTGTATATTTAACAAACTTTATCTAAAATAGTTGTTATGACCTTTAAAATGAAACTTTATCCTATAATTCTTACCGTTCTTTTTGCCTTTTCTGCCTGTGTTCCAACAAAACAATTTGAAGACCTGCAGTTAAAAAGTAATAAATGTGAGGAGGAACTAGAATTAACCAAAGAAGAAAATAAAAATCTTGAAGTTCTCAATACAGAATTAAACTCAAAAGTTGATATTATGAGCAATCGGCTCAAAAATATGAGCGACGACAGCCTGGAAAGAGAAAACAAAATGAAATCGCTGGATATAAAATACGATAAACTTAATCGACAATATTCGGATTTACAGCAAGCTCAAGATCAACTTTTATCAGGAAATATCACGGAAACAAAGAAATTATTACAAGAGCTACAAGATAAACAAGCCGGAATTATTGAACAAGAAGATCGTTTACGAGAACTGGAAGATAACTTGAAAAGAGATCAGAGTAACTTAAATAAGTATCAAAAAGAGCTTGAAGAAAAAAATGCTCGTTTGGTTGAGTTAGAAACCATTCTTTACAAAAAAGACTCTGTTGTAAATGCTTTAAAAGACAAAGTTTCAAGAGCATTAATGGGTTTCGAAGATATGGGCTTAGCTGTCGAAATGAAAAACGGGAAAGTTTATGTTTCTCTGGATGAGCAATTATTATTTAAATCGGGAAGTACAGTTGTCGATCCTAAAGGTGTAAGTGCATTAAAAAAACTGACTGAGGTATTAGCAGTTAATACTGATATTAACATTATGGTTGAAGGCCATACAGATGATGTTCCTTATATCTCGAGCGAAGCAATAAAAGATAATTGGGATTTAAGTGTTAAGCGAGCAACTGCTATTGTGCGTATATTAATGGAAAATAATAAAATAGCAGGGAGTAGAATTATTGCTGCTGGTAGAAGTAAATACCAACCAGTAATTAATTCTAAAGCTCCTGATGCTCGTAAAAAAAATCGAAGAACAGAGATTATTCTTACTCCAAAACTCGATGAGCTATTTAAAATTTTGGAAACAAACTAATTTTATAAGAATTTAATTTAAGGCCGATCAAATTATCGGCCTTTTAATTTTAATCATGGACTTTTATCTCTTACGATATATTAGTTTTAAAAAAGCATTCAATGTTTTAAAGGTTTATACTGGTTATTCTTTATCAGTTCTGTTTAAAAAAGTAATTGTATTAGGATATCCTTATAGTTTAACAACCGAACCTACCAATCGATGTAATTTAAAATGCTTAGAATGCCCTACAGGTAATAATACATCGACAAGAAATAAAGGCGAAATTGATTTTGAAACTTATAAAAAAATCATTGATGAAGTAAAAGATTATATGATTTACCAGATGATTTACTTTCAGGGTGAACCATTTCTAAATAAAAATATCTATAAATTAATAAAATATTCAGATCAGAATAAAATTTATACCACAACTTCAACCAATGGACATTATTTAACTAAAGAAAATTGTCAAAAAATTATACAATCTGGTCTTAAGAAAATCATTATTTCACTCGATGGTGTAAATCAGAAAACTTTAGAAAAGTATCGTATAGGTGTAAATTATGATAAAATAATTACGGGAATTCAAACTCTGGTTGAGGAAAAAAAACAAACAACATCAAGATTTCCTGTTATTCATCTTCAATTCTTGGTTTTTAATCATAATCAACATCAAATTAATGATTTCAAGAAATTGGCGAAATATCTAAAGGTTGATGAAATTGAACTAAAATCAGCACAAATAGAAAATTTTAAAGAGAATGACTGGTTAATGCCATCTAATAAAAAATTCGCTCGCTATGACCAATCATTCAATATAAAAAGTAAATTATCAAACCGGTGCATTCGAATTTGGAATACGCTAGTCGTTAGTTGGGATGGATACATTGTACCTTGCTGTTTTGACAAGAATTTACAGTACCAAATCGCCAACAGCAATAAAAAGAATATTCTGGCTGCCTGGAAAAATAATGAATTTAATTCATTTCGAAAAAAACTATTAAATCATAGAAAAAAAATCTCTATGTGTAATAACTGTTCTGAAGGATTACGTATAAAATATTAGATTAAAAAGCTTTATTGATTCATATAAATATTTAAGAGTGTAAAATATTTTTCTTAAATTTCTCAATGAAGAATCGCTGAAAACTTGTGATTATGAAAATGAAGTTTCTATACTTATCATTCATAGTATTGTGCTTATGTAAGCCTATCATGAGCTTTTCACAAAATGCTGATACTACTGCAAGCGATAATTTATTTAATCTTTCGCTTGAAGATTTAATGAATATTGAAATTGTGTCGGCAGTGCGTCAAAATCAAAATATAGCCGATGCGCCATCTGTTGTTTCTGTTATTACTGAGAAACAAATTAAAGAAAGAGGTTATTTAAGTATTGACGAAGCAATAAACAGCATTGCCGGATTTGATATGATCACAGATCATTTTCAACCAAATCTTGGAATAAGAGGAATCAACGGAGGTATGAGAAGTTGGTCGCGTTTAGTAAAAGTAATGATCGATGGGCAAAATGTTTCTTTCAGATCAAGCTCAGATAATTTTTTAGATGCATCTTTAATTCCAATCAATGCCATTGAAAAAATAGAAATAATACGTGGACCTAATTCGGCTTTATATGGAAAAAACGCCTTCCTGGGAGTTATTAATATCATTACCAAATCGGGTTCTAATTTAGAAAAATCATCTATTGGTCATTATTTAGCCCATATAAACCAAAACTCTTCTTTTGGAATCAATACGATCTGGGGAGGACAAAAAGGAGATGTTGATTTTATATTTGCCAGTTCGTATAGTCAGATTGACAAATCAGGGTTAAGTCCAAAAAACATTCCCGGTTCACAAACATATACATCAGCAGACCAAAGCAAATATAATGAGTCTCATCCATTAAGTGTTTTCATGAAAATAAGCTATGAAAACGAAAAAACAGGTAAAATAATCTTGGATGCCAATCAACAAATCATTAATTCACATTCTGATTTTCTAGATTGGGGTAGTCTCACACATAACAACACCCTCAATTTTATTAAGTCGCACGAGCGTATCTCCTATTATAAAAATATCAATGAATTATTTGAAACATCAGTGTCATTATCTCATTCATCTGCAGAACAATTGCACCAAGAAATTCTAGATAATGATTTAGATCCTACCAACTGGATAGAAAGAGATGTGGGCTATACCAGTTTCGATATCAATGGTAATATCTCTTATTTGTTTGATGATATCAATAATTTATCTTTTGGAATAGATTATACAACGGATCAACATAACCATCAAAAATATTACACAGTAAACAATATTGGTATTAAAACACTTAATCCGGGTGGAACTTCGGGTCCAAATACTTTTAACGATTTAGGAATATACCTACAAATGATTTTAAATCCAGCAAAATTTTTTAACCTAAATTTTATTAAAAACCTAACACTTACTGCAGGATACCGATTTGATTATCACAATATCTATGAAGATGTACTAACTTATCGCATAGCAGCTGTATATAACATTGACAATCATTACAGCACCAAGCTAATGTATGGTACCTCATTCAATGCTCCTTCGCCAACACAACTTTACACAAATTACATTTCACCCGGAGGCATTGTTGGTAATCCGAATCTCAAGCCAGAAAAGGCAAAAACACTGGAATGGGCCTTCTTAGGAAGAGTTGTTGAAAATGTACATTTTAACACAAGTATTTACTATACTAAAATGGATAACAAGATTGAATATGTTATTCCTTATGGACAGATTTCTAACATTACGGCATTAAATTTATCTACCATTTATTCTGCAGGATTTGAAATGGAATTAAATGCAAATGTGTTTAACAATAACGCCTATGCTAACTACTCCTATCAAAGAAGTATTCTTGAAAAAACAGATCCTCTATTACAAGATATACAAATTAAAACATCCTTATATCCAACTCATATCCTTAAATTTGGAGATGTATATCACATCAAGAAACTTTATACTAACATCAATATTGAAGCTAAGTACATAAGCTCAAGAATTGCCAGTAATCAAAACAATTTTATTTATGACCCAATCTATTACACTACCAACAGGTATGAACTAGATCCTTATTTTATCATAGACCTAACTATTAGTTCAACGAATTTAAAGATATTTGAGAAAGGAGAAACAAAATTAAGTTTTAGAATACAAAACCTCCTGGATACAGAATTTTATTACCCGGGATTTAGTGATTTTGATATTCCTGGCTTGGGTAGAACCTATTATTTTAGTATTATTCAGTCTATTTAATTAATGACACTTAAAATAAAACATATAACACTCGCTTTAGTCACAATTTTATTATTGGTGATATGTAGTTGCGAAAACTTGGAAGAAGACTTCAATGTTCAGCAGTTCGAAAATCCAATCAAGATTGCTGTTGTTTCTGATATCAGTATAAGTCGTGCGAGTGCCGAAAACATTATTCTATCAACTCAACTTGCCGCAAAAGAAATTAATGCCTCGGGCGGATTAAGGATAAATGGAACAAAACACGAGATAGAATTAATCCATAAGGATTCCGGAGGAAATCCAGAACTTGGCTTAGAAGTCATCGCAGAACTTCAGGAGCAAGAAGTAAATCTTATTGTAGGACCTTCTATTTCTGCTGTTGCACTAGATATGGCAGAATATTGTATCCAAGAAAATATGTTAATGATATCCTTTTCTGCAACCATACCTTCGCTGTCAACCTTAAATGATAATGACCTGGTATGGCGAACATGCCCTTCCGACGAATTTAGCGGACAAATCATGTCGGCATATGCATACGACTCATTAAATTTTCGTAATGCTGCCATCTTTCACAGGAATGATAATTTTGGAAATTCATTGGCAAAGATTATTCAAAATAATTTCGAATTATTAGGTGGAAATATTCTCAGTGTAGAATCATACCCTGCCAGTATAAACGACCAAGATGATTACAATTATGCTGAAAAATTAAATCTTATCTTATCACAAAATCCTGAAATCATATTTGTTTCAATATTTGAAAGAGAACTCATAAAGATTACTCAAGATTTATGGAATTCTCCTGTTTACCAAAGCATGCCTGTAAAACCAAAGATTTTTCTTTCGGAAGGAGGTTACGAAAAAGATTTACTTACCGGTGGACAAACAGAAATTCTGGAAAGTATTATTGGTATATCAAGTACAGTAACAAGCACAGACAACTATATTAGGTATAAAGAAAACTTTTTTCAGAGATATAACTTTGACCCTTTATCCTATTCAGAACATGCTTATGATGCTGTATATGCGTATGCCTATGCTATTCAAAAAGCGCAATCGACTGATCCCAATATTGTTAAAAACCATTTACGAGCAGTCACTGGGGGAGAAGGCTCAAATGATAATGCAGTTGAAATTAATGTAAATGAATTTACCAGGGCTACAACATTGATTGATTCGGATCTTGATATTAATTACCAGGGAGCATCTGGGAAAATTGACTTTGATTCTAATGGAGACCCTTTATCACGCTATGCCATTTGGGGTTTTCAAAATGGGAATGTTATAACTTTTTCAATTTATAATAAATAGATAGTGATAGAAAAACACGCTATATCAATTCTTTTGAAATCTAAATACAAGATATTGAGATGTGTAATGATTATTGCTCTCATTTTTGTTGTAAATCAGAGTTTCTCGCAAGCCAATGTTTATGTTTTAAAAGCTGTATACCTTGAAAAGTTTTCAAGATTTGTTACATGGCCGGCAGAAAGTAATATGAATAATGTAAATGAACCCTTTGTAATATCAGTGATAGGACGCACTCCCTTATTAGATAATCTTGAACAAATCTACTCTGTTCAAAAAATCAATAATAAAAAAGTTATTGTCAAGCAGATATCAAATCTTTATGAAATTGAAAATAGTCATATCCTGGTTATTGCAGAATCAGAAAAAAAGAATTTGAAAGATATCCTAACTTTAACCAATAAGCTACCAGTATTAACGGTAAGCGAAAGTGAGAGTTTTGGTGAAAAAGGAGTTTTAATTAATTTTTATGAGGAAAGCAATAAATTAAGATTTGAAATAAACGAAACAGCGGTGTTGCGTTCTCCATTACAAATGAGTTTCTATTTGTTAAACTCTGCTAAAATTATTCATCCGGTAAAAGATAAATAATGAAATTATTTCAGAACATATCGATAAAAAATAAGATCACATCTATTATTTTAATAGTCAGCACTTCAACACTATTGCTTGGATTTATTATTGTCGGATTAGGAGAAATAAAAAATCTAAAAAGTGAAATGCTCCTTAATAATTTGATGAATACCAAATTAATAGGTGAATATTCCATCGCTCCTCTCACTTTTGATGATAATAGTGGCGCAGAAAATGTATTATCTAAACTTTCAACAAACCCAAATGTTATAAGTGCTGCATTATATGACAGAAGTGGTATTTTATTTGCCTCCTATAAAAAACAACAAAACATTTTTATTGCTCCTTTATACGAAAAACCAGATGAGTTAAGTACATCTAAAAGTACATTTACAAAATCCGTATTATACATTGAACATCCGATCATCTACGAAAACTTTAAATATGGAGTTATTACTGTTCAGGTTGACACCTTATTGTTATCTAAAAAAACACAAAACTATATCTTTATTCTTTTAACCATCATGGTTGGGATGATAAGTTTTTCTTTTATTCTAGCCAACAAATTACAAAAACCAATCTCTCAACCCATACTTGAATTAGCACAGTTGACCAGGAAAATTTCAAAAGAAGGGGATTATAGTATTAAGATTGAGAAAAAAAGCCATGATGAAATTGGCATTCTTTACGATGATTTTAATAACATGCTTGAGCAAATTATTCACCGTGAAAATGCCCGCGATGAAGCCGAACAAAAATTATTAGAAGCCAAAGAAAAAGCTGAAGAAAGTGACAAGTTAAAATCCGCTTTTTTAGCAAATATGTCTCACGAGATAAGAACACCAATGAATGCCATCCTGGGCTTTGCTGAATTAATTACTATGCCCGATTCAGAAATTACGCCTAACGAAAAACAAAACTTTATTAAACTGATTAATAACAGTGGAAATAATCTTTTACGATTAATTGATGATATCATTGATATTTCAAAAATAGAGGCCGGACAGATAAAAATTCATAAAAAAGAGTGCTTCTTAAATATTACACTCAAAGAGATACAACAATCATATCTTGAAATTAGAAAAATTAAAGAAAAAGAACATGTTGATATACGAGTCAATGAAAATGTCTATCATCAAAATTTAGTTATTCATACCGATACTTTAAGATTAAATCAGATTTTCACGAATCTTATTGACAATGCTCTTAAGTTTACAGAAGAGGGGTTCATCGAATTCGGGTATGAGATTCAAAATGAAGACAAGCTCTTATTTTATGTAAAAGATACTGGTGTAGGAATGGATCAAAAGAAGAAAGACCTGGTATTTGATCGATTTACAAAAATTGAAGATGATAAGAACCGATTATATCGGGGAGCAGGACTTGGGCTAGCCATTAGCAAGAGCCTTGTTGAATTGCTTGGTGGTAAAATTTGGGTTGAATCTGCCCCTGATCTTGGTTCAACATTCTATTTTAATTTACCTTTCGATGAAATTAAAAGCTCTAATAATATAAATCCGTTAATAAATATCTCAGAAAACTACGACTGGCAAGATAAAACCATCTTAGTTGCGGAAGATGAACCAGCAAATTATATATACATTGAAGAAGTATTAAAGATTACAAAAGCACGTATTTTAAAGGCAATAAACGGAAAAGAAGCTATTGAAATTTTTAAAAACAACAATGATATTGACATTGTTATTATGGATATTAAGATGCCCGAAATGGATGGTTACGAAGCAACTCGAAGAATCAAAAAGATTAATAATAAAGTTCCTGTTGTTTCGCAATCGGCTTATGCCATGCCAGGAGATATTGACAAAGGCTTAGAGTCTGGTATGGACGACTATCTTATAAAACCGGTTAAACCAAAAGAATTGTTGTCAATTTTAAATAAACACTTAAATAAATTATCGATGATAGGATGAAAAAAATAATCAAGTATTACATCCCCGTTTCCGTTTTAATTGCATTAGTCATTTTATTTTTTCAGCCAGATCCTTTCCTTAGGAAGGCACTTATTTATAATACGGTTGACATTGATGATCACCAACTCTTTTCAAATAGAATTATTGAGAGCGGACCATATCAACCTTGGAAGTTATCACCAAAATATAATTCTTACCATCTGTCAAAAGATGATCTAAATCTTTTAATGCAGTATCAGACAGTTGCTTTTATAGTCATTAAAGATACCAATCTTGTTTTTGAAAGTTACTGGGAAGATTATTCCGAAAACACTCTGTCTAGCTCGTTTTCCATGGCAAAAAGCTTTGTTAGTTTATTGCTTGGAATAGCGCTTGACGAAGGACTTATCTCATCAATAGATGATCCTGTAGAAAAATACATCCCTGAATTTAAAGGTAAAAAATATACAATTACCATTCGTGATTTACTTACCATGAGTTCCGGATTAGAATGGAATGAAAGTTATCATAATCCATTTTCTGTTACTACAAAATCCTATTACGGTAAAAACCTGGATAAATTAGTTCTTAAATGTAAATCGGAATACCCTCCGGCTGAAAAATACAAATACATCGCTGCCAATCCACAACTCTTAAGTATTATCATAAAAAATGTGACCAATAAAACACTAAGTCAATACTTCTCGGAAAAAATATGGAAGCCATTAGGAGCAAAAAATGATGCCAGTTGGAGTTTAGATGAAGAAGGAGGTAGTGAAAAAGCATCTTGCTGTTTCAATTCCAATGCACGCGATTTTGCACGAATTGGACAGCTAATACTTAATAAAGGATCATGGAATAATCAACAATTAGTATCTGAAAAATATTTAGATGAAGCATTGACTCCTGCATCCTACTTATTGGACGAAAACAATCAAGCAGTTGATTTTTATGGTTTTCAATGGTGGATTAGTAATTATAATGAAGATAACATTTATTACGCTCGTGGAATCTTAGGACAGTATATCATTTCAATACCAAATAAAAATATGGTTATTGTACGGCTTGGACATAAACGAAGTAAAGATCAAATCAACCATCATCCAACCGATTTATTTAAATATCTTGATTTAGCATATCAGATTACTGAATAAAAAAAGCAGCCCAAAGGCTGCTTTTTGATTTTATTATCGTTGACATAAGTTCTAAATCTTCAAGATATCTTCTTCTTTCGCTTTTACAATCTGGTCTATTTTTTCACCATAACTGTCTGTTGTTTTTTGAACTTCAGCTTGAGCTGTTTTAGACTCATCTTCAGAAAGACCATCTTTTTCTAGTTGTTTAATTTCATCATTTGCATCCTTCCTTGCACTTCGTATGCTTACTCGAGCATTTTCTCCTTCAGAATGTACCTGTTTTACTAAGGTAAGTCTTCGTTCCTCTGTTAAAGCAGGAATATTAATTCTTATCATCTCACCATTATTCATTGGAGCAAAACCAAGATTTGCATTAATAATCGCACGCTCAATAGGTTCAATCATGGTTTTTTCCCAAGGCTGTATCGCAATGGTTTTTGGATCAGGAGTTCCAATATTAGCAACCTGATTAATCGGAGTTTGATTGCCATAATAATCAACCATAACCGTATCAAGCATTCGTGGGTTAGCCTTTCCTGCTCTTAATGATCCCAGTTCTAATTCTAAATGACTTATGGCTTTATCCATCCTTTCTTTAGCGGCATCGATCGTAAATTGAACTTCTTCTGTCATAACTTTATATTTTAGGATTAGGGTATTTTATGTTTGCAACAAATTTAAGAAAAAAACTGAAACGCCAAAATTGCTATCCTACTTGCTAACCAGTGTTCCTATTTCCTCTCCAAGAACAACTTTTAACAGATTACCTTTTTTATTCATATCAAAAACATAAATAGGTAAGTTATTTTCCTTACACATGGTAAAAGCAGTTAAATCCATTACATTTAATTCTCGGTTTATGACCTCGTTAAAGCTTATTTGGTTGAATTTAGTTGCATTGGGGTCTTTTTCAGGATCAGCAGTATAAACACCATCTACTCTTGTTCCCTTTAAAATGATCTCAGCTCCAATTTCAACAGCTCTCAACGATGATGCTGTATCTGTTGTAAAAAAAGGATTTCCTGTTCCTCCCGATAAAATAACTACTTTTCCCAGCTCTAAATCATCAATTGCTTGATCTCTGTTATACAACTCACCTACCGGCTCCATTCTTATTGCAGTAAAAACTGTTGATTTAACTCCCATGTTTTTCAAAGCAGATTGCAAAGCTAAACTATTAATCACCGTTGCCATCATCCCCATCTGATCACCTTTTACCCGATCAAAACCACTAGCTACGCCTGATAATCCTCGAAAAATATTTCCTCCACCTATAACAATTCCCACCTGCACTCCTGCCTCTTGTAACTCCTTAATTTGTTCGGCATATTCGTTTAATCGTTCTGAATCAATCCCATATCCGGCATTCCCCATTAAAGATTCGCCACTAAGTTTTAATAATATTCGTTTGTATTTAATCATGAGATTTAGTTTTATCTATTAAAATTGTTCTAAATTACAAAAATATCTTATTTCTTAAACTAACAAAATTTCAAGTATTTTGGTCGATTTAAGCAATTAACTACTCAATTAAATTATTTGGTCGGTTATGTTTATAACTTTTTACTGCTTTTTTTCGTAAAAATAAACATGTTAAATTGCTGATAATTAATTTTTTCTAAAATTTAAATTATCAACATTTGTAATATCAAAAAAAACGGCAAAAACTTTGCTAGCATATTGATATTTAACTATTTTTATAAGGTTTCGTTTTTATGACTTGATTTTACGAACATTTTATCAACAGTTTTTGTAAATTCGTAGCTTTTTTAAAATGGAACACCGAGAAGTATAGATAAATTTAATCGAAAGATTAGACTGATAGAAAGAGTGAGTAAACATAAAAGGAATCTTGGTATTTTCCTTACAAGAATGTCGATTGACAAAAAAAATAAGGAAAGATGCTTTGGTTGGGGTATGCATAAAACCCTGACAAAGATTTTTATTGTCCTCACTTTGAGCTTTACTTCCTTAAATTCTTTCTCTCAAGAAGTTATCTGGTTAGAAGATTTTCCAACAAATGGAATTACATCTGATGCTGGTACAACAGCCTGGTGGGTTGATGTTACTAGTTGTCCTTCAAATGATAATTTTGAAGTAATAAACAATCGTTTTACAGCTACTGATACAGATGGAGAAGGAGTTTGGTACTCCCAATTAATTGATATATCATCATATAGTTATATTGGAATCAACATTGATTTAATAGGAGATTTATGGTTAGATCTAGGTGAAGATTATATAAAAGCTTACTATTCTATTGACGGAGGAGCAGAGACATTATTAACTAATGGTTTTCAAGACGGTTTTTTTACAAATGTCACTGCAAGTGCTTATGGTTTATCAGGTTCAACAGTACAAATTATAATAAGAATCTATTCTGATTCTAATAATGAAGACCATTATTTTGATAATGTAACTGTTTTTGAAGATTTTTTTGAACCATGTTATGCCAAGACACTATCCGTTGGATCCTCATGCAACTCTTCTACATTTACAAATGAATATGCTTATAATTCAAGTAATCCTGGAGATCCTGATGATGCATGTATTGCAGGATCTAATTGTTGTGGTGCATTTGATACATGGAATTCAAATTCCAAAGATATCTGGTTTAATTTTATTGTCCCTGCTTCCGGTAATGTAATCATTGATGCTCAGGATAATGGAGGTTTGGCAGATGGAGCCATGGCTGTTTATTCAGGTGCCGACTGTAATAATCTAAATTTTATAATCTGTAACGATGATGGTCATGCAACTGGAGGTATGCCTCAAATATCATTAGAAGGTAGAACTCCAGGAGAAACCATTTGGATTCGTTTTTGGGGCTATAATACCAATGTTGGTTCTTTTGATATTTGTGTGTATGATGCTCCTACACCTGATAATGATTTACCTTGTGATGCTACTCAATTGGCTGTTGAATCATCATGCAATCCTGTTTCTGGAACAAATGCAGGTGCATCTGATTCAGGAATAGATGATCCAGGATGTGGAACATATAATGGTAATGATGTATGGTACTATTTTATTGCACCAGCATCTCAAAATGTTACCGTACAAGTTTCAGAAGGAACACTAAGCAATGCTGAAATGGCTATTTATACAGGTTCCTGCACTACTTTATCTTCTTCGGATGAATCTGATTGTGACGCAAGTGCAATGCCCTTATCCATCACAGACAACACATATACCGAGGGAGATACTGTTTGGGTTCGGGTTTGGGGTGATGATGGGATCATGGGAACGTTTGATATTTGCGTTTATGGAAGTGCTTGTTCCCCTATTTCTGTAAATGCCGGAACTGATTCTGATATTTGCGATGGAGATAATATTCTACTAGGAGGGAGCCCAACTGCATCAGGAGTAACTGCACCATTTTCTTATGCTTGGACACCAATAACAGGTTTAGATGATGAGACAATAGCTAATCCCACAGCTACTCCCACCGATACAACAACATATACCGTAATTGTTACCGATAATAATGGTTGCCAGGGAAGCGATCAGGTAACTATTAATTTAAATCCAAATCCAACACCATCGGTGTCAGGAAATAATACTGTGTGTCCTGGAGCAACAGGAGAAGTTTACTCTACAACCAATAATGTTGGTAGTACTTATCTTTGGGAAGTTACAAATGGTACAATTAATGGTTCTGCAACGAATGCTTCTGTTACGATTGATTGGAATAATAACTGTAATACAACTGGAACAGTTAAAGTTACTGAAACAATATCAGCTACAAGTTGTGCTACAACTACTGCCGATTTTAGTGTCACAATCAAAGACGATACTGCTCCTACATGGACAACAGTGGCTGGTAACTTAGATCGCACTGTAGAATGTGACGACGCTGCGGCTCTAACTGCAGCGCAGGCATTGTTCCCTGTTGCAGATGATAACTGTGATGCGGATGTAACAGATATTGTAAAAACATCAGGTGCTTTTGTTGCTGGTGCTTGCTCTCAGGCTGGAACTTATACTAATACTTGGGTAGTTACTGATGACTGTGGAAACACAAGTGCAGTATATACTCAAACAATTACGGTTGAAGATACGCAAGAGCCTACATGGACAACAGTGGCTGGTAACTTAGATCGCACTGTAGAATGTGACGACGCTGCGGCTCTAACTGCAGCGCAGGCATTGTTCCCTGTTGCAGATGATAACTGTGATGCGGATGTAACAGATATTGTAAAAACATCAGGTGCTTTTGTTGCTGGTGCTTGCTCTCAGGCTGGAACTTATACTAATACTTGGGTAGTTACTGATGACTGTGGAAACACAAGTGCGGTATATACTCAAACAATTACGGTTGAAGATACGCAAGAGCCTACATGGACAACAGTGGCTGGTAACTTAGATCGCACTGTAGAATGTGACGACGCTGCGGCTCTAACTGCAGCGCAGGCATTGTTCCCTGTTGCAGATGATAACTGTGATGCGGATGTAACAGATATTGTAAAAACATCAGGTGCTTTTGTTGCTGGTGCTTGCTCTCAGGCTGGAACTTATACTAATACTTGGGTAGTTACTGATGACTGTGGAAACACAAGTGCGGTATATACTCAAACAATTACGGTTGAAGATACGCAAGAGCCTACATGGACAACAGTGGCTGGTAACTTAGATCGCACTGTAGAATGTGACGACGCTGCGGCTCTAACTGCAGCGCAGGCATTGTTCCCTGTTGCAGATGATAACTGTGATGCGGATGTAACAGATATTGTAAAAACATCAGGTGCTTTTGTTGCTGGTGCTTGCTCTCAGGCTGGAACTTATACTAATACTTGGGTAGTTACTGATGACTGTGGAAACACAAGTGCGGTATATACTCAAACAATTACGGTTGAAGATACGCAAGAGCCTACATGGACAACAGTGGCTGGTAACTTAGATCGCACTGTAGAATGTGACGACGCTGCGGCTCTAACTGCAGCGCAGGCATTGTTCCCTGTTGCAGATGATAACTGTGATGCGGATGTAACAGATATTGTAAAAACATCAGGTGCTTTTGTTGCTGGTGCTTGCTCTCAGGCTGGAACTTATACTAATACTTGGGTAGTTACTGATGACTGTGGAAACACAAGTGCAGTATATACTCAAACAATTACGGTTGAAGATACGCAAGAGCCTACATGGACAACAGTGGCTGGTAACTTAGATCGCACTGTAGAATGTGACGACGCTGCGGCTCTAACTGCAGCGCAGGCATTGTTCCCTGTTGCAGATGATAACTGTGATGCGGATGTAACAGATATTGTAAAAACATCAGGTGCTTTTGTTGCTGGTGCTTGCTCTCAGGCTGGAACTTATACTAATACTTGGGTAGTTACTGATGACTGTGGAAACACAAGTGCGGTATATACTCAAACAATTACGGTTGAAGATACGCAAGAGCCTACATGGACAACAGTGGCTGGTAACTTAGATCGCACTGTAGAATGTGACGACGCTGCGGCTCTAACTGCAGCGCAGGCATTGTTCCCTGTTGCAGATGATAACTGTGATGCGGATGTAACAGATATTGTAAAAACATCAGGTGCTTTTGTTGCTGGTGCTTGCTCTCAGGCTGGAACTTATACTAATACTTGGGTAGTTAATGATGACTGTGGAAACACAAGTGCGGTATATACTCAAACAATTACGGTTGAAGATACGCAAGAGCCTACATGGACAACAGTGGCTGGTAACTTAGATCGCACTGTAGAATGTGACGACGCTGCGGCTCTAACTGCAGCGCAGGCATTGTTCCCTGTTGCAGATGATAACTGTGATGCGGATGTAACAGATATTGTAAAAACATCAGGTGCTTTTGTTGCTGGTGCTTGCTCTCAGGCTGGAACTTATACTAATACTTGGGTAGTTACTGATGACTGTGGAAACACAAGTGCAGTATATACTCAAACAATTACGGTTGAAGATACGCAAGAGCCTACATGGACAACAGTGGCTGGTAACTTAGATCGCACTGTAGAATGTGACGACGCTGCGGCTCTAACTGCAGCGCAGGCATTGTTCCCTGTTGCAGATGATAACTGTGATGCGGATGTAACAGATATTGTAAAAACATCAGGTGCTTTTGTTGCTGGTGCTTGCTCTCAGGCTGGAACTTATACTAATACTTGGGTAGTTACTGATGACTGTGGAAACACAAGTGCGGTATATACTCAAACAATTACGGTTGAAGATACGCAAGAGCCTACATGGACAACAGTGGCTGGTAACTTAGATCGCACTGTAGAATGTGACGACGCTGCGGCTCTAACTGCAGCGCAGGCATTGTTCCCTGTTGCAGATGATAACTGTGATGCGGATGTAACAGATATTGTAAAAACATCAGGTGCTTTTGTTGCTGGTGCTTGCTCTCAGGCTGGAACTTATACTAATACTTGGGTAGTTACTGATGACTGTGGAAACACAAGTGCAGTATATACTCAAACAATTACGGTTGAAGATACGCAAGAGCCTACATGGACAACAGTGGCTGGTAACTTAGATCGCACTGTAGAATGTGACGACGCTGCGGCTCTAACTGCAGCGCAGGCATTGTTCCCTGTTGCAGATGATAACTGTGATGCGGATGTAACAGATATTGTAAAAACATCAGGTGCTTTTGTTGCTGGTGCTTGCTCTCAGGCTGGAACTTATACTAATACTTGGGTAGTTACTGATGACTGTGGAAACACAAGTGCGGTATATACTCAAACAATTACGGTTGAAGATACGCAAGAGCCTACATGGACAACAGTGGCTGGTAACTTAGATCGCACTGTAGAATGTGACGACGCTGCGGCTCTAACTGCAGCGCAGGCATTGTTCCCTGTTGCAGATGATAACTGTGATGCGGATGTAACAGATATTGTAAAAACATCAGGTGCTTTTGTTGCTGGTGCTTGCTCTCAGGCTGGAACTTATACTAATACTTGGGTAGTTACTGATGACTGTGGAAACACAAGTGCGGTATATACTCAAACAATTACGGTTGAAGATACGCAAGAGCCTACATGGACAACAGTGGCTGGTAACTTAGATCGCACTGTAGAATGTGACGACGCTGCGGCTCTAACTGCAGCGCAGGCATTGTTCCCTGTTGCAGATGATAACTGTGATGCGGATGTAACAGATATTGTAAAAACATCAGGTGCTTTTGTTGCTGGTGCTTGCTCTCAGGCTGGAACTTATACTAATACTTGGGTAGTTACTGATGACTGTGGAAACACAAGTGCAGTATATACTCAAACAATTACGGTTGAAGATACGCAAGAGCCTACATGGACAACAGTGGCTGGTAACTTAGATCGCACTGTAGAATGTGACGACGCTGCGGCTCTAACTGCAGCGCAGGCATTGTTCCCTGTTGCAGATGATAACTGTGATGCGGATGTAACAGATATTGTAAAAACATCAGGTGCTTTTGTTGCTGGTGCTTGCTCTCAGGCTGGAACTTATACTAATACTTGGGTAGTTACTGATGACTGTGGAAACACAAGTGCGGTATATACTCAAACAATTACGGTTGAAGATACGCAAGAGCCTACATGGACAACAGTGGCTGGTAACTTAGATCGCACTGTAGAATGTGACGACGCTGCGGCTCTAACTGCAGCGCAGGCATTGTTCCCTGTTGCAGATGATAACTGTGATGCGGATGTAACAGATATTGTAAAAACATCAGGTGCTTTTGTTGCTGGTGCTTGCTCTCAGGCTGGAACTTATACTAATACTTGGGTAGTTACTGATGACTGTGGAAACACAAGTGCGGTATATACTCAAACAATTACGGTTGAAGATACGCAAGAGCCTACATGGACAACAGTGGCTGGTAACTTAGATCGCACTGTAGAATGTGACGACGCTGCGGCTCTAACTGCAGCGCAGGCATTGTTCCCTGTTGCAGATGATAACTGTGATGCGGATGTAACAGATATTGTAAAAACATCAGGTGCTTTTGTTGCTGGTGCTTGCTCTCAGGCTGGAACTTATACTAATACTTGGGTAGTTACTGATGACTGTGGAAACACAAGTGCGGTATATACTCAAACAATTACGGTTGAAGATACGCAAGAGCCTACATGGACAACAGTGGCTGGTAACTTAGATCGCACTGTAGAATGTGACGACGCTGCGGCTCTAACTGCAGCGCAGGCATTGTTCCCTGTTGCAGATGATAACTGTGATGCGGATGTAACAGATATTGTAAAAACATCAGGTGCTTTTGTTGCTGGTGCTTGCTCTCAGGCTGGAACTTATACTAATACTTGGGTAGTTACTGATGACTGTGGAAACACAAGTGCGGTATATACTCAAACAATTACGGTTGAAGATACGCAAGAGCCTACATGGACAACAGTGGCTGGTAACTTAGATCGCACTGTAGAATGTGACGACGCTGCGGCTCTAACTGCAGCGCAGGCATTGTTCCCTGTTGCAGATGATAACTGTGATGCGGATGTAACAGATATTGTAAAAACATCAGGTGCTTTTGTTGCTGGTGCTTGCTCTCAGGCTGGAACTTATACTAATACTTGGGTAGTTACTGATGACTGTGGAAACACAAGTGCAGTATATACTCAAACAATTACGGTTGAAGATACGCAAGAGCCTACATGGACAACAGTGGCTGGTAACTTAGATCGCACTGTAGAATGTGACGACGCTGCGGCTCTAACTGCAGCGCAGGCATTGTTCCCTGTTGCAGATGATAACTGTGATGCGGATGTAACAGATATTGTAAAAACATCAGGTGCTTTTGTTGCTGGTGCTTGCTCTCAGGCTGGAACTTATACTAATACTTGGGTAGTTACTGATGACTGTGGAAACACAAGTGCGGTATATACTCAAACAATTACGGTTGAAGATACGCAAGAGCCTACATGGACAACAGTGGCTGGTAACTTAGATCGCACTGTAGAATGTGACGACGCTGCGGCTCTAACTGCAGCGCAGGCATTGTTCCCTGTTGCAGATGATAACTGTGATGCGGATGTAACAGATATTGTAAAAACATCAGGTGCTTTTGTTGCTGGTGCTTGCTCTCAGGCTGGAACTTATACTAATACTTGGGTAGTTACTGATGACTGTGGAAACACAAGTGCGGTATATACTCAAACAATTACGGTTGAAGATACGCAAGAGCCTACATGGACAACAGTGGCTGGTAACTTAGATCGCACTGTAGAATGTGACGACGCTGCGGCTCTAACTGCAGCGCAGGCATTGTTCCCTGTTGCAGATGATAACTGTGATGCGGATGTAACAGATATTGTAAAAACATCAGGTGCTTTTGTTGCTGGTGCTTGCTCTCAGGCTGGAACTTATACTAATACTTGGGTAGTTACTGATGACTGTGGAAACACAAGTGCAGTATATACTCAAACAATTACGGTTGAAGATACGCAAGAGCCTACGTTTACAGCACCATCAGACATAACTATTTGCACAGCACTTAATTGCTCAGTAGATTACACAATAGGAGTTACAGGAGATGTCTTAGATGAAACTGATAATTGTTCTGTTGGATTAGATGCAAGCTACTCAGATGATCTTTCAAATTTGGGCGATTGTGATAACTTTGGTTTTATTGCTAGAACATGGTCGTTAACGGATGATTGTGGAAACACAGCCGAGAAAGTACAATATATTTACATTGAACCACTGCCTAAAGTCATTTTAGTGCCACAAACAGATACTTTATGTAATAATGAAACAACCAATATAAGTATTTCAAGTATTACAGAACCGGAGTTCCCTGTTCGTTTTAAATATGTTGTTGAAGCTGATTATCCTGATTCTGTTAATGTTATTAACGGAATTCAGACTGGATTATTGGAAACTGATCTTATCACAGATCTTATTCAAAATCTAAGTTCCGAAGCTCAAAGAGTATTATTTATTGTTACACCATATAGTGTTGATGGAACTAATTCTGAAAGATGTACAGGTATTAATGATACAACAATTGTTTGGGTTGAACCTACACCGGTTATAACTGCTCCTGCGGATACCATATGTGATCTCGGGACTACTGATATTGACATTAGCAGTAATCAAACACCTACAAGGGAGGTTTATTATACTTACTCTTCTGCTCCGGATAATGTGGGGGCGGTTACAGGTAATACTTCCGATGCGGTAGGAATACCTATTACTACTAATATCCAGGATGTGCTTGATAATACTACCGATACCAAACAACGTGTCGTATATACCATCACTCCTCATGTCCTTCGTTCAGATGGTTCTATTGGTTGTGCGGCTACACCGATTACCGTCGATATTTGGGTTGAACCTACACCGGTTATCACTGCTCCTGCGGATACCATATGTGATCTCGGGACTACTGATATTGACATTAGCAGTAATCAAACACCTACAAGGGAGGTTTATTATACTTACTCTTCTGCTCCGGATAATGTGGGGGCGGTTACAGGTAATACTTCCGATGCGGTAGGAATACCTATTACTACTAATATCCAGGATGTGCTTGATAATACTACCGATACCAAACAACGTGTCGTATATACCATCACTCCTCATGTCCTTCGTTCAGATGGTTCTATTGGTTGTGCAGCTACACCGATTACCGTCGATATTTGGGTTGAACCTACACCGGTTATAACTGCTCCTGCGGATACCATATGTGATCTCGGGACTACTGATATTGACATTAGCAGTAATCAAACACCTACAAGGGAGGTTTATTATACTTACTCTTCTGCTCCGGATAATGTGGGGGCGGTTACAGGTAATACTTCCGATGCGGTAGGAATACCTATTACTACTAATATCCAGGATGTGCTTGATAATACTACCGATACCAAACAACGTGTCGTATATACCATCACTCCTCATGTCCTTCGTTCAGATGGTTCTATTGGTTGTGCAGCTACACCGATTACCGTCGATATTTGGGTTGAACCTACACCGGTTATAACTGCTCCTGCGGATACCATATGTGATCTCGGGACTACTGATATTGACATTAGCAGTAATCAAACACCTACAAGGGAGGTTTATTATACTTACTCTTCTGCTCCGGATAATGTGGGGGCGGTTACAGGTAATACTTCCGATGCGGTAGGAATACCTATTACTACTAATATCCAGGATGTGCTTGATAATACTACCGATACCAAACAACGTGTCGTATATACCATCACTCCTCATGTCCTTCGTTCAGATGGTTCTATTGGTTGTGCGGCTACACCGATTACCGTCGATATTTGGGTTGAACCTACACCGGTTATAACTGCTCCTGCGGATACCATATGTGATCTCGGGACTACTGATATTGACATTAGCAGTAATCAAACACCTACAAGGGAGGTTTATTATACTTACTCTTCTGCTCCGGATAATGTGGGGGCGGTTACAGGTAATACTTCCGATGCGGTAGGAATACCTATTACTACTAATATCCAGGATGTGCTTGATAATACTACCGATACCAAACAACGTGTCGTATATACCATCACTCCTCATGTCCTTCGTTCAGATGGTTCTATTGGTTGTGCGGCTACACCGATTACCGTCGATATTTGGGTTGAACCTACACCGGTTATAACTGCTCCTGCGGATACCATATGTGATCTCGGGACTACTGATATTGACATTAGCAGTAATCAAACACCTACAAGGGAGGTTTATTATACTTACTCTTCTGCTCCGGATAATGTGGGGGCGGTTACAGGTAATACTTCCGATGCGGTAGGAATACCTATTACTACGAATATACAGGATGTGCTTGATAATACTACCGATACCAAACAACGTGTCGTATATACCATCACTCCTCATGTCCTTCGTTCAGATGGTTCTATTGGTTGTGCAGCTACACCGATTACCGTCGATATTTGGGTTGAACCTACACCGGTTATCTCTGCTCCTGCGGATACCATATGTGATCTCGGGACTACTGATATTGACATTAGCAGTAATCAAACACCTACAAGGGAGGTTTATTATACTTACTCTTCTGCTCCGGATAATGTGGGGGCGGTTACAGGTAATACTTCCGATGCGGTAGGAATACCTATTACTACTAATATCCAGGATGTGCTTGATAATACTACCGATACCAAACAACGTGTCGTATATACCATCACTCCTCATGTCCTTCGTTCAGATGGTTCTATTGGTTGTGCAGCTACACCGATTACCGTCGATATTTGGGTTGAACCTACACCGGTTATCTCTGCTCCTGCGGATACCATCTGTGATCTGGGAACTACTGATATTGACATTAGCAGTAATCAAACACCTACAAGGGAGGTTTATTATACTTACTCTTCTGCTCCGGATAATGTGGGGGCGGTTACAGGTAATACTTCCGATGCGGTAGGAATACCTATTACTACTAATATACAGGATGTGCTTGATAATACTACCGATACCAAACAACGTGTCGTATATACCATCACTCCTCATGTCCTTCGTTCAGATGGTTCTATTGGTTGTGCAGCTACACCGATTACCGTCGATATTTGGGTTGAACCTACACCGGTTATAACTGCTCCTGCGGATACCATCTGTGATCTGGGAACTACTGATATTGACATTAGCAGTAATCAAACACCTACAAGGGAGGTTTATTATACTTACTCTTCTGCTCCGGATAATGTGGGGGCAGTAACTGGTAATACTTCCGATGCGGTAGGAATACCTATTACTACTAATATCCAGGATGTGCTTGATAATACTACCGATACCAAACAACGTGTCGTATATACCATCACTCCTCATGTCCTTCGTTCAGATGGTTCTATTGGTTGTGCGGCTACACCGATTACCGTCGATATTTGGGTTGAACCTACACCGGTTATCACTGCTCCTGCGGATACCATCTGTGATCTCGGGACTACTGATATTGACATTAGCAGTAATCAAACACCTACAAGGGAGGTTTATTATACTTACTCTTCTGCTCCGGATAATGTGGGGGCGGTTACAGGTAATACTTCCGATGCGGTAGGAATACCTATTACTACTAATATCCAGGATGTGCTTGATAATACTACCGATACCAAACAACGTGTCGTATATACCATCACTCCTCATGTCCTTCGTTCAGATGGTTCTATTGGTTGTGCAGCTACACCGATTACCGTCGATATTTGGGTTGAACCTACACCGGTTATCACTGCTCCTGCGGATACCATATGTGATCTCGGGACTACTGATATTGACATTAGCAGTAATCAAACACCTACAAGGGAGGTTTATTATACTTACTCTTCTGCTCCGGATAATGTGGGGGCTGTAACTGGTAATACCTCCGATGCGGTAGGAATACCTATTACTACGAATATCCAGGATGTGCTTGATAATACTACCGATACCAAACAACGTGTAGTATATACCATCACTCCTCATGTCCTTCGTTCAGATGGTTCTATTGGTTGTGCAGCTACACCGATTACCGTCGATATTTGGGTTGAACCTACACCGGTTATAACTGCTCCTGCGGATACCATATGTGATCTCGGGACTACTGATATTGACATTAGCAGTAATCAAACACCTACAAGGGAGGTTTATTATACTTACTCTTCTGCTCCGGATAATGTGGGGGCGGTTACAGGTAATACTTCCGATGCGGTAGGAATACCTATTACTACTAATATCCAGGATGTGCTTGATAATACTACCGATACCAAACAACGTGTCGTATATACCATCACTCCTCATGTCCTTCGTTCAGATGGTTCTATTGGTTGTGCGGCTACACCGATTACCGTCGATATTTGGGTTGAACCTACACCGGTTATCACTGCTCCTGCGGATACCATATGTGATCTCGGGACTACTGATATTGACATTAGCAGTAATCAAACACCTACAAGGGAGGTTTATTATACTTACTCTTCTGCTCCGGATAATGTGGGGGCGGTTACAGGTAATACTTCCGATGCGGTAGGAATACCTATTACTACTAATATACAGGATGTGCTTGATAATACTACCGATACCAAACAACGTGTCGTATATACCATCACTCCTCATGTCCTTCGTTCAGATGGTTCTATTGGTTGTGCAGCTACACCGATTACCGTCGATATTTGGGTTGAACCTACACCGGTTATCACTGCTCCTGCGGATACCATCTGTGATCTGGGAACTACTGATATTGACATTAGCAGTAATCAAACACCTACAAGGGAGGTTTATTATACTTACTCTTCTGCTCCGGATAATGTGGGGGCGGTTACAGGTAATACTTCCGATGCGGTAGGAATACCTATTACTACTAATATCCAGGATGTGCTTGATAATACTACCGATACCAAACAACGTGTCGTATATACCATCACTCCTCATGTCCTTCGTTCAGATGGTTCTATTGGTTGTGCGGCTACACCGATTACCGTCGATATTTGGGTTGAACCTACACCGGTTATAACTGCTCCTGCGGATACCATATGTGATCTCGGGACTACTGATATTGACATTAGCAGTAATCAAACACCTACAAGGGAGGTTTATTATACTTACTCTTCTGCTCCGGATAATGTGGGGGCGGTTACAGGTAATACTTCCGATGCGGTAGGAATACCTATTACTACTAATATACAGGATGTGCTTGATAATACTACCGATACCAAACAACGTGTCGTATATACCATCACTCCTCATGTCCTTCGTTCAGATGGTTCTATTGGTTGTGCAGCTACACCGATTACCGTCGATATTTGGGTTGAACCTACACCGGTTATCACTGCTCCTGCGGATACCATATGTGATCTCGGGACTACGAACATTGACATTAGCAGTAATCAAACACCTACAAGGGAGGTTTATTATACTTACTCTTCTGCTCCGGATAATGTGGGGGCAGTAACTGGTAATACTTCCGATGCGGTAGGAATACCTATTACTACTAATATCCAGGATGTGCTTGATAATACTACCGATACCAAACAACGTGTCGTATATACCATCACTCCTCATGTCCTTCGTTCAGATGGTTCTATTGGTTGTGCGGCTACACCGATTACCGTCGATATTTGGGTTGAACCTACACCGGTTATAACTGCTCCTGCGGATACCATATGTGATCTCGGGACTACTGATATTGACATTAGCAGTAATCAAACACCTACAAGGGAGGTTTATTATACTTACTCTTCTGCTCCGGATAATGTGGGGGCGGTTACAGGTAATACTTCCGATGCGGTAGGAATACCTATTACTACTAATATCCAGGATGTGCTTGATAATACTACCGATACCAAACAACGTGTCGTATATACCATCACTCCTCATGTCCTTCGTTCAGATGGTTCTATTGGTTGTGCAGCTACACCGATTACCGTCGATATTTGGGTTGAACCTACACCGGTTATCACTGCTCCTGCGGATACCATATGTGATCTCGGGACTACTGATATTGACATTAGCAGTAATCAAACACCTACAAGGGAGGTTTATTATACTTACTCTTCTGCTCCGGATAATGTGGGGGCTGTAACTGGTAATACCTCCGATGCGGTAGGAATACCTATTACTACGAATATCCAGGATGTGCTTGATAATACTACCGATACCAAACAACGTGTAGTATATACCATCACTCCTCATGTCCTTCGTTCAGATGGTTCTATTGGTTGTGCAGCTACACCGATTACCGTCGATATTTGGGTTGAACCTACACCGGTTATAACTGCTCCTGCGGATACCATATGTGATCTCGGGACTACTGATATTGACATTAGCAGTAATCAAACACCTACAAGGGAGGTTTATTATACTTACTCTTCTGCTCCGGATAATGTGGGGGCGGTTACAGGTAATACTTCCGATGCGGTAGGAATACCTATTACTACTAATATACAGGATGTGCTTGATAATACTACCGATACCAAACAACGTGTCGTATATACCATCACTCCTCATGTCCTTCGTTCAGATGGTTCTATTGGTTGTGCAGCTACACCGATTACCGTCGATATTTGGGTTGAACCTACACCGGTTATCACTGCTCCTGCGGATACCATCTGTGATCTCGGGACTACGAACATTGACATTAGCAGTAATCAAACACCTACAAGGGAGGTTTATTATACTTACTCTTCTGCTCCGGATAATGTGGGGGCGGTTACAGGTAATACTTCCGATGCGGTAGGAATACCTATTACTACTAATATACAGGATGTGCTTGATAATACTACCGATACCAAACAACGTGTCGTATATACCATCACTCCTCATGTCCTTCGTTCAGATGGTTCTATTGGTTGTGCAGCTACACCGATTACCGTCGATATTTGGGTTGAACCTACACCGGTTATCACTGCTCCTGCGGATACCATCTGTGATCTGGGAACTACTGATATTGACATTAGCAGTAATCAAACACCTACAAGGGAGGTTTATTATACTTACTCTTCTGCTCCGGATAATGTGGGGGCGGTTACAGGTAATACCTCCGATGCGGTAGGAATACCTATTACTACGAATATACAGGATGTGCTTGATAATACTACCGATACCAAACAACGTGTCGTATATACCATCACTCCTCATGTCCTTCGTTCAGATGGTTCTATTGGTTGTGCGGCTACACCGATTACCGTCGATATTTGGGTTGAACCTACACCGGTTATCACTGCTCCTGCGGATACCATATGTGATCTCGGGACTACTGATATTGACATTAGCAGTAATCAAACACCTACAAGGGAGGTTTATTATACTTACTCTTCTGCTCCGGATAATGTGGGGGCGGTTACAGGTAATACTTCCGATGCGGTAGGAATACCTATTACTACTAATATACAGGATGTGCTTGATAATACTACCGATACCAAACAACGTGTCGTATATACCATCACTCCTCATGTCCTTCGTTCAGATGGTTCTATTGGTTGTGCGGCTACACCGATTACCGTCGATATTTGGGTTGAACCTACACCGGTTATAACTGCTCCTGCGGATACCATCTGTGATCTGGGAACTACTGATATTGACATTAGCAGTAATCAAACACCTACAAGGGAGGTTTATTATACTTACTCTTCTGCTCCGGATAATGTGGGGGCGGTTACAGGTAATACTTCCGATGCGGTAGGAATACCTATTACTACTAATATCCAGGATGTGCTTGATAATACTACCGATACCAAACAACGTGTCGTATATACCATCACTCCTCATGTCCTTCGTTCAGATGGTTCTATTGGTTGTGCGGCTACACCGATTACCGTCGATATTTGGGTTGAACCTACACCGGTTATAACTGCTCCTGCGGATACCATATGTGATCTCGGGACTACTGATATTGACATTAGCAGTAATCAAACACCTACAAGGGAGGTTTATTATACTTACTCTTCTGCTCCGGATAATGTGGGGGCGGTTACAGGTAATACTTCCGATGCGGTAGGAATACCTATTACTACTAATATCCAGGATGTGCTTGATAATACTACCGATACCAAACAACGTGTCGTATATACCATCACTCCTCATGTCCTTCGTTCAGATGGTTCTATTGGTTGTGCGGCTACACCGATTACCGTCGATATTTGGGTTGAACCTACACCGGTTATCACTGCTCCTGCGGATACCATATGTGATCTCGGGACTACTGATATTGACATTAGCAGTAATCAAACACCTACAAGGGAGGTTTATTATACTTACTCTTCTGCTCCGGATAATGTGGGGGCGGTTACAGGTAATACTTCCGATGCGGTAGGAATACCTATTACTACTAATATCCAGGATGTGCTTGATAATACTACCGATACCAAACAACGTGTCGTATATACCATCACTCCTCATGTCCTTCGTTCAGATGGTTCTATTGGTTGTGCAGCTACACCGATTACCGTCGATATTTGGGTTAATCCTGAACCTCTTATTGAAGTAGCAGTCAATGATACCCTTTGTTTCGAGGAAGGAACTACATTTAATATCTCTACACTTACTCCTTCAGGCAATACTACCGGTACCTGGGTGTATGATGTGGTAACTACCATTTCTGACCCTTCTGTATCGGGTAATACCGATCGAACAGATGAAACTGCACTGTCATTTACAGATAACTTAGTAAATAATAGCAATACCCTGCAGTGGGTAGATTATGAGTTTACGGCAAAAATACTCGATCCTAGATCAGGACTAGCATATTGTTCCGATGGAATGGTAGATACTACAATACGGATTTACATCAACCCTGAACCTCTCATTGAGGTGGCAGTAAATGATACCCTTTGCTTCGAGGAAGGAACTACATTTAACATATCTACCCTGACACCTTCTGCTAATACTACAGGTACATGGGTATATGATGTGGTGACTACCATTTCTGATCCTTCTGTTTCTGGTAATACCGATCGTACGGATGAAACAGCGCTGTCATTTACAGATAACTTAGTAAATAATAGCAATACCCTGCAGTGGGTAGATTATGAGTTTACGGCTAAGATACTTGATCCTAGATCAGGATTAGCGTATTGTTCCGATGGTACGGTAGATACTACAATACGGATTTACATCAACCCTGAACCACTCATTGAGGTGGCAGTAAATGATACCCTTTGCTTCGAGGAAGGAACTACATTTAACATATCTACCCTGACACCTTCTGCTAATACTACAGGTACATGGGTATATGATGTGGTGACTACCATTTCTGATCCTTCTGTTTCTGGTAATACCGATCGTACGGATGAAACAGCGCTGTCATTTACCGATAACCTCGTGAATACTAGTAATACCCTACAGTGGGTAGATTATGAGTTTACGGCAAAAATACTTGATCCTAGATCAGGATTAGCGTATTGTTCCAATGGTACGGTAGATACTACAATACGGATTTACATCAACCCTGAACCGCTCATCGAGGTGGCTGTTAATGATACCCTTTGCTTCGAGGAAGGTACTACATTTAACATATCTACCCTGACACCTTCTGCTAATACTACAGGTACATGGGTATATGATGTGGTAACTACCATTTCTGACCCTTCTGTATCGGGTAATACCGATCGAACAGATGAAACTGCACTGTCATTTACAGATAACTTAGTAAATAATAGCAATACCCTGCAGTGGGTAGATTATGAGTTTACGGCAAAAATACTCGATCCTAGATCAGGACTAGCATATTGTTCCGATGGAATGGTAGATACTACAATACGGATTTACATCAACCCTGAACCACTCATTGAGGTGGCAGTAAATGATACCCTTTGCTTCGAGGAAGGAACTACATTTAATATATCTACACTTACTCCTTCAGGCAATACTACCGGTACTTGGGTGTATGATGTGGTGACTACCATATCAGATCCTTCTGTGTCGGGTAATACCGATCGTACGGATGAAACAGCGCTATCATTTACAGATAACCTCGTGAATAATAGCAATACCCTACAGTGGGTAGATTATGAGTTTACGGCAAAAATACTCGATCCTAGATCAGGACTGACTTATTGTTCCGATGGATCAGTGGATACAACCATACGAATCTATATCAATCCTGAACCTCTTATTGAACTAGCAGTCAATGATACCCTTTGCTTCGAGGAAGGTACTACATTTAACATATCTACCCTGACACCTTCTGCTAATACTACAGGTACATGGGTATATGATGTGGTAACTACCATTTCTGACCCTTCTGTATCGGGTAATACCGATCGAACAGATGAAACTGCACTGTCATTTACAGATAACTTAGTAAATAATAGCAATACCCTGCAGTGGGTAGATTATGAGTTTACGGCAAAAATACTCGATCCTAGATCAGGACTAGCATATTGTTCCGATGGAATGGTAGATACTACAATACGGATTTACATCAACCCTGAACCACTCATCGAGGTGGCTGTTAATGATACCCTTTGCTTCGAGGAAGGTACTTCATTTAACATATCTACCCTGACACCTTCTGCTAATACTACAGGTACATGGGTATATGATGTGGTGACTACCATTTCTGATCCTTCTGTTTCTGGTAATACCGATCGTACGGATGAAACAGCGCTGTCATTTACCGATAACCTCGTCAATACTAGTAATACCCTACAGTGGGTAGATTATGAGTTTACAGCAAAAATACTCGATCCTAGATCAGGATTAGCGTATTGTTCCGATGGTACGGTAGATACTACAATACGGATTTACATCAACCCTGAACCTCTCATTCAATCATTTGCTAATAATGATACCTTATGTTACGATGAAGATGCTGTTTTCAATATATCAACAATAACACCTTCGGCTAACACAACAGGTACCTGGGTTTATGATGTGAATACGATCGTATCCAATGCATCAGTAAGTGGTAATACCGATCGCACAGATGAAACAACACTTACTTTTACAGATAATTTAATTAATTCATCTGATGTTGTACAATGGGTAGATTATCAATTTACAGCAAAAATTCTTAATCCTAATACAAGCCTTCCATATTGTACAGATGGTATTATCGATACAACCATAAGAATAACACTAAATCCTTTACCACGTGTTATTATTACTGTTCTTGATGATTCTATTTGTAATGATACTTATACACATATCACACTGACCACTCCAACACTATTAACAGATGGTCTTGTTAAATTTGATTATAGCTCATTGGCTGATATCGGCCTAACTGGGCATAGTACCGGATTAACAGATTTAAATAATAACTATCTTATTGAAGATTCATTGCATAACATATCTACTGCACCGATGCCTACACCATTAGAGGTGGTATATTCGGTTACTCCATCAGCAGGTTTAACAGGTTGTGCCAATGGACCAACAATGACTGAAACAATCACTGTTCATCCAACAGCTTATACTCAAACAATTGCTGATAGTGTAGTTTGTTATTTAGACACTAATGGTAGAGCAACTGTATTGGCAGAAAACGGTATCAACGACTTTATTTATAACTGGAATGATCCATCTAACCATCAAACGGCAGTCACAGATTCTGTATTATCAATCGGTTGGTATAAAGTAACTGTTACAGACAATCAGGGTTGTATAAAAGAGGATTCTATATTGATTGAACAACCTGATAGAATTATTCCTGTGATTGATACAGTTAAAAATGTATCTTGTTTTGGCGCAGGAGATGGTTATATTGTACTTAATCCTTTAGGAGGTAATAGTGGTTATACCTATAACTGGTCAAATGGAAAATCAACCGACTCAATTTATGGACTAGATGGAGCACTTTACTATGCAACAGTAACAGACTGGAAAGGATGCGCACAAGATACAGTTGCATATGTTGAAGAACCCCCACAGATTTCAATCGATGTATTCCCTCACCATGTAAGATGTTATGGTGAAAATAATGGATGGGCCGAAGTTGATGCTGTTGGTGTTGATACATACATCTGGTCAACTGGTGAGACCACAGCAATCATTAGTAACTTATCTCCAGGTCCTTATTCTGTTACGGCAACTAATGCCGAGGGATGTAAATCAATTCAAGCCGTAGAAATTCTTGAGCCTGATTCTTTAGTTATTGAAAACATTATTCATACCGATATTTCCTGTGCTGGAGATGCTGATGGAACATTTGACTTACAAATTGTAGGAGGTAATACTGCTGTTGATTATACCTATAATTGGTGGACTCCAGATGGTACAGGTTTAATTGTTGATCAGGAAGATCAGTCCGGCCTTTCAGGAGGAAAGTATTATGTCACTGTTACTGACTGGAGATTATGTGAAGCGAATGATTCAGCTTATATTAATGAACCTCCTTTATATTACGCTAATTTAACTTCATCAGACATTACATGTAATGGAGATCATGATGGCTCAATCGATTTAATGGTGAACGGAGGAAATACTGAAAGTCCTTATACCTATTCTTGGACAACCTATAATGGAAGTGGATTAATTGAAGACCAGGAAGATCAGGATGGATTAGAAGCAGGCACTTATTATGTCACTGTTTATGATGCTAAAAACTGTGAGTTAAAAGATACAGCTATTATTGTAGAACCTGATTTATTAGAATCATTCTTAACTGAAACCAACTCTACATGTTATGGTTATAATGATGGACTTATTGTTCTTGATATCTTAGGAGGAACAGGTAATTACACCATTGAGTGGTCTAATGGAGCAACTGAAGACTCCATTTACGGATTAGGGGCAGGAACATATTATGTTACAGTGACTGATGAACATCATTGCTCAATTGATAATTATGTAGAGATTACTGAACCTGATCAGATTCAAAATAATTTAATTTCCGAAAATATTACTTGTTACGGCTATCATAATGGTCAAATCAAAATTACACCCGAAGGAGGAACCATTCCATATTCTTATCTATGGAGTCATTCCGGTATATTTGCCGATAGTATTGCAAATAACCTGGGACCTGGAACATATACAATTTCAGTAGTTGACAATAACAATTGTATTGAAGTTTCTGAGGTAGATATTACAGAACCTGATGAACTTTCATTAACAGTTACCAAAGAAGATATTACTTGTTTTGGAATGAATGATGGTTACATATCTTTAAGTATGTTTGGAGGAACACCAGATTATACCTACAACTGGTCGAATGGTATTACTGATCCATCAGCCGATATGTTAAGTGAAGGATACTATAGTATCAATATTCAAGATATACATAACTGCCTTATCGATACTAATATATTTATTGAAGAACCTGAGAAACTGATAATAACTCCAGAAATTAGAAGACCAACATGTCCTGATATTCAAGATGGATATATTGAATTAAACATTGCAGGTGGTAGATTACCTTATACTATCTATTGGGACGACGGCACTCATGAAGACAATCTGTATGATATTAGATCAGGAATATTCGATGTACTAATTAACGACTCTAGTTTGTGTGAAATAGACACATCCTTTATTGTGCGAAGTGCTCATGATTTCTGCATTGATATCCCAACAGCATTTAGCCCCAATAATGACAACATAAATGATAAATGGGTTATTGAAATGGACGGTTTATATCCTCATGCAGAAATTGAGGTGTTTGACAGATGGGGTAAAAGAGTATTTTACTCCAAAGGCTATGATGAATCTAAATATTGGGATGGAACCTACAACGGCAAGGATCTTCCAATGGATGCATATTATTATATTATATACCTGAAAAATGGATCCAATAGAATTTCAGGAACAATAACAATAATTCGATAAAACGATTTTTTATCATAATAATTACAACCTTTTGAGACAAAAACGTATAAATAAAAGATTATTTGCATTAAGTAAACTTTACACTATGAGATCAACTACATTTACCCTTTTCATGATTTGCTTATTTCTTATTCCTAACTTAAGCAGCTCTCAAGAACCTTTAAAACACAAAAAAAAGATTTATAAATCTGAAAATGGAAAGCTTTATGCTAATAAAGATTTACCTATCTATTTTCGTATAGCAACATCGGCAGAAGATGATGCAGAGTCTTTTTTATTAATGCCTAATGAAGATTCTAAAAAATATGCGAACCCAATGTATTTCGATACGGAAGGTTATAACACATTTAGATCTCCTTCAAAAGTAGATACTGTTACCAAAAAAGTGGTTTATCCTATTGAAGATATCATATATGAGATTTACTCCGATAGTAAAGCCCCAGTAACAAAATTCTCATTTGTAGATAAAAAATATTATAAGAAAGACAGCATTTACTATTTTGGCGAAAAAATCACTCTAAAATTTGATACGTATGATGCTACATCAGGAATAGAAGATACTTATTACTCTATTAATAGAGCAGCATATCAGAAACTCACCTCTGATATTGAATTTAATGAAGAAAAAGTTTACACCTTAAAATATTATTCGGTTGATCATGTAGGAAATGCAGAAAATCCTAAAACAATTTATATCAAAATTGATTTAACAAAACCGGTAACAAAATTATCTGTTGAACCCGATCTTTACAATGATATTATTTCACCAAGATCAAAAATAATACTGGAAGCCAGCGATGAAAATTCTAAAATTAAGAAAACGGTGTTTTCAATTAATGGCGGTACTGTATATAATTATTATAAACCAGTAGTAATTTCAGGATTAAAAGAGGGAGAACATACCATTGCATATTATTCAATAGATAATGTAGGAAATATAGAAGATCAAAAAGAGTATAAATTTTATCTGGACAAATCGGCTCCAATGGTTGTGGATGAATTAATTGGAAATACTTTTATTGCAAATGGTAAAGAATATTCATCAGGAAGAAGTAAAATAAAACTAACTGCGATGGATAATAAAGCAGGGGTTCAACAAATACGATACTCAATTAATGATGGAGAATTTGTTGAATACACAAAGCCTTTTTATTTATCTAAATCGGGTAAACTTAAAATCCAAACTTTTGTTACTGATAATGTAAATAATCAATCTATTAGCACAATTATGACCAATAAATCGAATATTTCTTATGTTGATTTATCAGGTCCTACTCTTGGACATCACTTCCAGGGAGCAAATTTTATTTCAAAAGATACAGCATATATTACATCAGAAACCAAAGTGCGACTTGCAGCTAAAGATGATGCAGCAGGATATAAAAGAATGGAATATAGTATCGATAATAAAGAAATTACAGAATATCATACTCCATTTAGTATTAATAGCGAAGGAATTCATTCGATAACATATACAGGTTACGATAATGTTGATAATTCTAGTACTAACACATTTATTTGTGTTGAAGATAATTCAGGACCTGAAATCTTTTTCCGATTTAGTATTTTATCTGGAAAAGTAAAAACGATTGATGGTAAAAACTATGATATTTATCCAAACCATGTTGTGTTGTTTTTATCATCTACAGATTCATCCGTAGGATTTGAGAATATGTTATACTCTGTAAATGGAGCGACTAATAAGGCGTATACAAGCTTAATAAAGGGATTTATTAAAGATAAATTATATTCAATTAAGGTAACGTCTATCGATAAGTTGGGTAATGAAAGTCAGAAAACCATTGAATTTTATATTGAATAGCTTTACTCAAAAAAGCTTTTTATGGTAAAAAAACTAATTATTGGTCTTATTGCTTTATCAATTTTTACAATTGACCATAAAACCTATGGTCAGAATCTGGATGTATCAACTCAAAATAAAATCAACAAATACCAAGCAGAAGTAGAAAAAAATAAAGCAGCTAATAATTCTATTCAACAGGCTGAATTCCTGAATAAAATCGCTTATCTGTATTGGGAAAATGAATTATATGATGATGCCATAAAATATTTTAAAGAATCTCTGGAACTTAATAAATCAGGAAATAATATTAATGCAGTAAAATCTCTTTACTATAATATTGGTCTGATTTATTCTGATAAAGAAGATTATCAAAATTCTTTAGAAAATATAAATAAAGGTCTTGAACTTGCACGACAGCTTAACCAAAAAAATGCTGTCTATTCAGGATTAATGAATAAATCTACAGTTTTAAAAAACCTGAATAGAAACCAGGAATCCATTGAAAATATTAATGAAGCCCTCGCAATTGCTCAGGAATTAAATAGTCTTAAACTTGTACGAACATGTTATGGTATGTTAGCAGAAAACTATGAAATCATAGGTGATTCTGAAAACACGATGAAATACTTTGATTTATTTGCTTCTGTCGATAAACATATTAAGTCGGAAGAAATTAAAGCAATTGAAGAAAAATCAAAAGAACAAGTTCAAAGAGCTCACAACGAAAGATTACAAACAGAAAAAACATTAAGTGAAACTTCAGATCAACTGGAAGAAACACAAAAAACCTTACAAGAAACCGAAGAAATTAAGCAGCAGCAAAAGCTTACTCTTGATTTAAAGGAGTCAACCATTCGAGAAAAAGAAGCAGCGCTTAAATATACTCGAAACATTATTTTTAGTACGGTATTTATTTTATTGTTGATCATCATTTTCTCTGTTTTATTACTTCGTCAGTTTACAGCAAAGAAAAAAGCCAATATACTTTTAGAAAAACAAAACGAGCAAATATCACTTCAAAAAGCAGAAATAGAAGCACAACGCGATTTAGCGCACCAGCAAAAGAAAGATATTACCGATAGTATTGAATATGCAAAACGAATTCAAAATGCAGTGCTTCCTCCTTTAACTTTTGTTAAAAGAAATCTGCCAGATCATTTTATCTTATTTAAACCCAGGGATATTGTAAGTGGTGATTTTTACTGGATGATGAATAAAGATAATAAAATCATCATAGCAGCTGCCGATTGTACAGGACATGGGGTTCCTGGAGCTTTCATGAGCATGCTGGGGACCGCATTTCTAAATGAGATTGTAAACAAAATCACTGAAAATAAACATATTTACTCCTTACAAGCCAACGAAATTTTAAATCAGCTTCGTAATTATATTATTGATTCATTGCACCAAACAGGAGATAACGATGAATCAAAAGACGGCATTGACATTGCTTTATGTATCATTGATTCTGAGAATCATAAACTTCAATTCGCAGGTGCTCATAATCCTTTATATATCATTAAAAATAAAAAACTGGAAATCATTAAAGGAGACCGAATGCCGGTTAGTATTCATAAACATGCAGATCGATCATTTACGAACCATGAAATTGACATTGATGAAAATGATGTGATTTATATCTTTTCAGATGGTTATGTCGATCAAATTGGTGGACCAAAAATGCGCAAGTTTATGTCAAGAAACTTACAGGAATTACTTTTAAAAATCCATGAAAAACCCATGGAAATACAAAAAGAAATTCTTGATCAAACATTTGAAGAATGGAAAGGAGACTATTTCCAGTTAGATGATATTCTTGTGATTGGTATTAAGATGGAGGTAGCTAAACCAAAACTCACTGCCAAAAGTACTTATGATTGGAGCAATAAGACAGTGCTTATTGCAGAGGATACAGACATGAATTATATATTCCTTGTAGAGGCATTAAAACATACAAATGTTAACATTTTAAGGGCTAATGATGGAGAAGAGGCTATTGACATTTTCAAAAAAAATGAGCAAATTGATCTCATTTTAATGGATATTAATATGCCTAAATTGGATGGCTTTGAAACAACCAAACGTATTAAAGAAATAAAGAAAGATATTCCAATTATAGCCCAAACAGCACTCAATATTGAGGATGCAAGAGAAAAATCGGAAGAGGTTGGTTGCGATGATTTTATTTTAAAGCCAATAAAACTTAAATTGTTTTTGTCAAAGTTAGATTCTTATCTTAAATCATAAAATATGAATGAGTTAAATATCGAAGCAAGCAGTTCTACTCCCAAAATATATTTGGATAAAGTTTCAGGAAAATTTGAATTTAGTGGAAAATCCTTCCCTGAAGAAAGCAGATCGTTTTATGCTCCTGTCTTTGAATGGCTGGAAAACTATACTCAAGATCCTAATGAAGAAACATTTGTTGAATTCAAATTAGAATATTTTAATTCATCGTCGTCGTTAATCATTCTGGAAATACTTAATGTATTTGATAAAATATTCAAAAATGGTAAGAAAGTAACCATCTCATGGAACTACTTAGAAATTGATGAAGATATGCTTGAGGCTGGTGAAGAATACGCCGATTTGGTAAGTGTTCCATTTGAATACAATACTTTTACTGAATAACTTAGAATAATTATATGGATCCTTTACAAATTCATGCTACTGAAGAATCTCCGGGAATAAACTTTGATCAAGATTTAGGGAAATTCTTAGTTTTTGGAAAATCATTTCCTGAAGAAGTACGTCGTTTTTTCGACCCAGTTTTATTATGGCTCGAAGAGTATGTTAAAAATCCGAATGAGGAAACAAAATTCGAATTTCGATTGGAATATTACAATTCTGCAACATCGACCATGCTTCTTGAGATTTTTTATACTTTGGAGCAAATTGTAAAGTATACAGAACATAAAATTACAATTATCTGGAACTACCTTGACATTGATGATGATATGCTAGATGCAGGGAAAGAATATGCTGAAATGATAGAAATTCCTTTCGAATTTAAAGCTATTCAAGATTATGAATAATTAAAATTCTAAATATGACTAGAAAGCCCCAGTTGGGGCTTTTTTGCTATTTAAAAATTTCTGGATGAACATCATTATATTCAGTATAATCCTGAAACTGTTTTGCCAGAGTAAGTATAGTAGCTTCATCATATAAATTCCCGATAAAACTTATACTGGTTGGATGCTTTTCATCATCGAAACCATTTGGAATCACCACACATGGATTTCCTGTAAGATTTGTCATTAATAACTGACTCCCTCCAAACGAAGGGCACACTACAACATCGTAATCTTTAATAAACTCGTAAAACTGTTCAATTAAAATACTGCGAATTCGCGAAGCTTGTATATACTCAACAGCAGGAATAAATCTTGATTTTCTAAAAAGATTTGGCCATGCATGTTTGTGTTGTGCTACTAGTTCATCATCTTTATTCGTGCGGGTTAGTTCGTCGAAAGCAGCACCTGCTTCTGCTTCTAATATGATTGCCAGTGAATATACTTCAATATCATCCGGTAAATTCACTTCTTCTAAGTTTGCTCCTAGCATTCTTAAAATATTCAGAGAAACAGAATCATTTTTCCGACCTCTATAATCTTCACCTTCAAATAAATCTTTTAAATAAGCTATTCTTAAATCTGATATCTTTAGTTCCTGATTATAATTAAACGGATAATCCACAGTAGATTGATCATTCGCATCTTTACCTCTTATAGCATCAAATACGATAGCACAATCGTTTGCCAATCGACATATAGGACCTACTTTATCCATACTCCAGCTTAAAGCCATAGCCCCATCCTTACTTACTCTTCCAAATGTAGGTCTTAAGCCGGTAACACCACATCGGGTTGATGGTGATACAATAGATCCCCATGTTTCGGTTCCAATGGCAAAAGCAACCAAGCCGGCAGCTGTTGCTGAAGCAGATCCTGCAGATGAACCACTCGATCCTTGGGTTAAATCCCATGGGTTTTTAGTAATCCCATTGTACCATACATCACCCATTGCAAGTGCTCCTAAAGTAAGTTTAGCAACTAAAACAGCCCCTGCATTTTCAAGTTTTTTTACAACGGCTGCTGTATATTCAATATTCTGATCTTTATATGGTCCAGCTCCCCAAGTGGTTTTATACCCTTCAACAGCAAACAAATCCTTAACACCATATGGGATACCATGTAATAATCCCTTATAATTACCTTGCTCAATTTCTTCATCTGCCTTTTTAGCTTGCTTTAATGCCAAATCTTCGGTAATTGTAATAACACACTCTAAAGTATCTCCAAATTCTTTAAGCCTGTTAATATAAAACTGAGTTAATTCTAATGAAGTTATCTTCTTATTCTTAATAAGAGACGCTAATTCCGGGATAGAATAAAAAGCCAGGTCATTTTTATTCTCAGGCAATTCAATATCCACAGGTATTTCCCAAATAATTTCTTTTTGGATATCATTGTTCAGATAATGAATTGGTCTTGGATCAAATGCTATTTTTGGTGCAACACTGTTTGCAAGCTCAATTTTTCTATTAATTTCAAAATCTTCCAGGGCAACTGATAGATCTCCTAATAATGAATCACGCTCCGAATCAGTATATTTCAATCCCATTATTTTCTCGGCTGATTGAACATCCTTTTTATGAATCTCTGATTGATTACACGAAACAAAAATACATATGGCTAAAAATAATTGAATAAATGATTTCATAGCTTTTGGTTTTCTTAATTTTAAATCAAAGTAAGATACCAAAACTAATATTCATTAGCAAACAGATAATTAAACTAAGTTTTCAACTAAAAACTGATATTCCCGCTAAGTTTTAGTTTAACATTATTGGTCCAGGTATCGAAAGAGTAGTATCCATAGTTATAAAATGCACCTGCTCCGACGCCTATATAACAAAAGTTAAAAACACTAAATCGCACCAAATCATTAATAACCATTCCACTTTCATAATATCCTTTATTCATATCGGTTAAATCAATTCCCTGATGAATACTTCGATTCGAAAGTTCTCCTATTCCAATGGCCTGCGTAAGCATTAATTTAGGTTTCCATTTGCTAGTACTAAACAAACGGGTTCCAAAATCATGACTAAAATAAAAATTCACAATCTCATCGTTGGCAAAAGAGTTCGGGCTCATAGTATTGAACCTGTTTTTGACTACAAATGGCATAGAACCATTCCATCCTCCTGCACCCGAAAATAAAAACGAATAAGGTATATCACCCCATATTTTACCGGCTTCGATTCTTAACTCTGTTTCTCCTAATCGAGCAAAGTGATGCGAATAATCAATCTGAATCCACAATTTATCATAAGTAATATCACCCTCCAGAAAATCACCTAATCCTTTTTTGTAAGACATAGTTAACACCGGCCATTTGGTTTCGAAAGCTATTTTTTGCTTAAACTGCCACAAATATTTCTCTTTGAATGCAAAGCGCAATTGCACACCTGCCTCGCTTAAAGTATATTCGTTGACCCAATTGTTATTTAACCAATACTGATAATTGTATTGAGGTGATCTTTCGTCTTGTAAGAGATTAAACTTTAATTGTAAATACCTGATTCGCGTTTCAAAACTTGCATTTATTTTAGTTGCATAATCGGCTTGCTCTAAGAAATACCCTTCGATATAACTTTTCTTACGCGCAAAATCCTCATTACCAGGAAAAACTGCATCATAAGCGTATCCTGCACTTAAAATTGTTTCCTGTTTCCTGTCAAAATATAAATTTAAATTTCCACCATATTTCCACTCTTTATCTTTAAAACCATAAGCTCCCCATCCGCCAAGTTCCATCCATCTTAAAAGCTTATCATCGGTATATAATCCCATTCCAATTCTTGTTCCCTCGAAATCGTTGTAAGTGTAAATCTTATCTAAAGGAATATAAAACTTTTTTACAGGGATTTTCCCTTTGGCAATCTTTTCACTAAAACGAAGCCAATATTCAAAATTCTCAGCCTCACCAATACTGTCCATCAGATGATAACTATTCCTTTCTTTTAGGTTTAACTCTGCATTTCGGTATTTTGACATTTCAAGCTCTGCATTTTGAGTTGCCAACTTATCAAAAACCAAAACCTCTTCGGTATATTTAACAGAATCTTTTGGAATGTCAATGCGGAAATCAGTAATATAACTCTCAGATTTAAAATCCATACCAAAACCCATATTATACAGGTTCTTCCATCTTAATTCAGATCTTACCTCCTTAGGAAACCACTGATCATTAACATATTCATATTTTTGTTGCACATGCATTTCCATCACTCTATCATCGGCAGGCATGGCAACCACATTTTCTATGGCAAAACCATTGGTGTTGATATGAACAAATCCTTTTAATCCTTCGAAATTACTGTTTCTTTTCGGCTTAAAGGAAATGATAAAAGTTGTATCGGCTTCATTGTAAAGTGTATCCTCAATAAGAAAAAAATACTTGTTATGACTGCCTAGACTAATTGGATTTAAATACGAAATATCAAATATCTCGATTAAAGACTTATAAAAATGAAAAGGCTGAATATCGGTTGAAAGAGGAGCAAAAGAAGGATCTTTAAATCCTGAAACACGAACTTTCTTAATTCTTTCGAAAGTCTTTCCCGGAGATTTATAAAACCGCTCAGTGGCCGATTCCATTATAATCACATAGTTTTCGGATAATTGTTTAAGGGTAGCTGTTAAACTATCGCTTGTACTAAAATCATAGTTATAAGTTGCCTTATTATAAATATTACATCCATATTCAGGTATTTTATCCGGATTATTTATCTTACGATTAGCTACTGCATTTTTTATAATCCGATGTGCGGGATTTTCTCTGGCATAAACTACTACCTCATCAAGTGCTACCTGCAATGCTTCTAGTGAAATAATCTCTTTTATGTTTTCTCTTCGGATTATTTTGGTGTAGAAACCAACATAACTTACCTGGATACAGCTATCTGCCTCATTTAAATCAAACTCTGCTTTTCCATTAAGGTCAGTAACTACTCCTTTTCGAGGATTTTTATTAATAACTATGGTAGCAAATGGTAAAGGTTCCGTGCTTTTCGTATCAATAATTTGAATACTGTAATGACTATCTTGTGCCTGGATATTAAAAATTGAAACGAAAAATAAGATTAAAACTAAAGTAGTAATTTTTCTCATGTATATTACTTTTAAGCAATTAGTATTGCTTTATCTCAAATTGTTACAAAAAAATAAAAATAAAAACAAAACTCTTAATTTAAAAGAGCGAGATTATATAAATAATCTCGCTCTTCATATACAATTGCTAATTTATAAACCTAATAACGTTAATTAATTTACAACATGAAAAACTCTCTTAAATTACAATTGTGTTAGCCTTAATACTGTTTTTATAGCTTCTTTTCTTATTTCTTTAGATTCTGAAGTTTCATTTGATAGTTTATTACAGTAATCTATAATCTTATCTTTTTGATAAGAATGAGTGAACCATCCCAGCGCTTCGACCATTGCCAGGCGATGCTCCTCATTGTCTGAGCTTTCTAAAAAGCTGATGAAAACATCCACTCCTTCATGATAGTTTGAATTTCTAAGTCCTCGTATTTCAAAATACTTACTTTTGTCAGAACTTGAAGTATCGGTTAATGTTTCCACCACACTATTGTACCTACGGCCTGAATTCTCTAGGAACTGTCGTATAGCTTTATTTGCCATCTCTTGGTACACAATAAAATTAACATCTTTAGCCTGTTTGTCGAATTCAGCTAATAATTTCTCTTTATCAAAAAATGATATGGCATTCTTTAAGTTAAATTCCACTCTTTCCGATAAATTCATAAAAGACAATTTTACAATACCCGGAATCAACTCATTACCTCCTTTTTTTCCTGCCCTATAAATAGCAAATCTCTGTGTAAGTTCATGGTCGTCGAACATAGCAAGTTTTAGAACTTCAGTATAATTTTGATCATTAATTTTTGAAAGTAATAGTAAACATTCGGTTCTAACATTTGCCAAATCAGTATTCTTGTAAGTTTCTAGAAGAAGATCTGAAATACCATCATAACTATTCTCAAATAAGCCTCTTAATGCCAATACCTGTATATCTGCATATTCTGATTTTAGTTGTTTTTTCCAAAACCTGTTGCTTTTTGAACCATTTACTGATAATTGGTTGGCATTTACTGAAGGATCAAACGAAGTAAATCGGAAAGTTGGATCTCCTATAATATGTGTTTCCAAATAACAAAGTTTTCTGTTCCATTCTCCAACTCTCATGCCTAATGATAATAACCCTATCATTTCCTGTGGCCATTTATCTTGTAAAGAATTTACACTATTACCTTGTGCAACCACTGTTTTCCCTTCATCAAAAATATATGCGCCAGAAAGGTATTCGTCACAATGGAATGATCCGTTATAACATGCATCAAAAATAGCAAACCTCACGTTAGGTGTATAATATGAGAAATCTTCAACTGTTAAATTCATATTAGCTTTATAGGCACTATCATGTCTTTCTACAATACGCCTGGATGCCCCATTAAACCAAGATACAGGAATATCATATTTTTCTTTAAAATAGGCTTTAATTTCCTTTATCTCAGATTTATCACCTTTAGCACTATAAATTTCTCCTCTTAGATATCTTTGTATTTCTCTAACTTGCTCTTTAAAATTATCTACTCTTGCAGAGCCACTTAAATACTCAGTTTCTTCGCCACCATGATGCGATAGTAAGCCAATATCCAGATCATCTCTTTGAAGCTCTGTCATGTATTCAAATTTTATTGGAGTACTCTTAGTATGATCTATAAAAGTGAAATTTGGATCGTTAGGAAATTGTTGTTTTAATACAAACTGTTCATCTATTCGAGCTACTATTGATTCAGAATTATATCCATGTCCTGCAAAAAAGAAGAATTCATCTATATAATTAGTTACCTTGTGTTGTTCAACTACTTTCCTTAAATATTTTTTCAAGATTTCGTATTTATTTTCAACTTCCGGAGCCTTAATTCTTCCTGAATAAATATCGCAATGGATAGTCTGTTCTGATGCATAGTTTAACGAATAGTAATGCTTTAAATTATGACTTGAATCCTTTTTAATATAATCAAAAACCAGGTCAAAATCATCGTAAAATCTATCCGTTGGAACATTAGCTGTTTCTATGCCAAACTGATCCTGATCCATTTTAAATGCACTAGTCATATGTTGTGCATCTATTACACAAGCGATCGGAATATCACCAATAAAAACAGCTCCTTCAATAGGAATTTCTGATTGATAAAGGGATATTAGTTTCTCTCTTAAAGCATCAGGTGTTTCATAATCCTTAACCAAAAGATATGGTTTTAAACCCTCAGATTGTAAAGTATTTGCATAATCATCTATTTCTTCTTTGGCATTATCGTAGCTTTTAGTATCTACTACTATTGCAATTCCTGTTTGCTTACTATTACAGGATGCTAATATACCTGCCAGAAGAAATACTACTAATATGTTTTTTAATTTTCTCATTATAATATAGTTTTATTTCAATTTTTTTGATTACAAAACGTAATTTCCCTAATCTGCATCCTAAAATTCTCTATAATGCAGTTTAATTTTTTTGTTTTATTTAATTAATATGTAATTCCCAATTTTATAGAATACGTTTCAAATGTCTTATTATCTTTCCATTGGCTATTATCTCCAGCAAAGATATTAAACCCAAAATCGATATATGCCATATTTCTTCGACCTTCAATAATATTAACGTTTCGCCCATACCGAAGATTTAACCCACCACCGAATATGGTGCTGGTATTTAACAAATAATCCGGATAAGTTACCCTATGCCATGTAATGAAATCTTCCTCTTCATATGGCTTTAGTTGCTTAAGCTCGCCCGATAAATTATACGATGACATTCCATTTACCGAGAAGCTGAATTGATTTTTATCTTTATAGTAGTACTTATTAAATTGTACACGGTTTACCCAGTTGGTATATTCTTGTTGGGCTTCAAGTAAATATTCAGAGCTTAAATTATTCTTTCTTGAACTTAACATAAACTCCCATTTATTGGAATAAGCATTGTGCGGCTTGGCCAGATTATATTGCAACCCAATTGTAAACTCATCAAGTGTATATTTCTCTAACTTAGCTATCGTACGATAATATGTTTCTCCATCTAAGCTATAGGGTTCTTGCAAGAATTCTACTCCTGTTCCCATACAATAATCCATACCCAGTTTAATAGAATGCAAAAATCTAGTGTTAAAATTCATCATTACAAATAAGTGAAGTATATCTTCTTGATAATCACCAGCATCTCTCTTTTCTATCTTTGAAGATCCATCTTCTGCCTCCTCCGTTTGATTCAGATACCCTATACCTGCAAATAATTTTGTTTTACCCATTAAATATTGGAATTGCAGATCACCACCAAAGCCTTTTAAGTAATAATTTCTAATTAGATATGACCCCTTATGTCGCACGGATTGGCCCAACCCAAATGTATAGTAAAAGTGATGTGTTTCATATTCTTTAACTGTTTCATACTTAATTTTTTCTCTGCCCATAAAATACTGGCCACTAACCCCAATTTTGGCCTTCTTAAACGAGTAAATAAGTCCTGGTTGAACTTCCAATTTATATAACTTACTTTGAGGCCTTGGATCCTTTATTTTTGCCCCATCACCCACCATATAATTAATATCTATACCAGCTGATATCTTTTGATTTACCTGGTAAGCAAATCCACCATTGAGAGTTATATAATCTTTCTTGTTTTCCCCTACAGTAGTATCTCCAAGTATATATGGATTACGTGTTAAATTATCCATACGTGCTGTCCAAATAGTGTCCCCTTGTTGTATCAGATTTTCATATTCGATACCACCCTTAAAGGTCATTTTATTTAATCGTACTGCTTTTTGTGCATTAAAACTATATGATTGCTCTTCCGAATAGCTCCGTGCATATTTTAGGTCTCCATCTTTTGACCCATATCGCAATATAAAATTACCATCACTCATATATGGGTTAAATGCTATCCCGGCAATATTATTCGTATTTAACCATTGATTTTCTAGCAATAACCTGGATAATGTCCGTGCACTAGTTGTATCCTGGGCCCATTGCACTTTATATGTGCTACATATAATACAAATTAAGGCTAATGTTCTAAAAAATAATTTGTTCATAATCATACAATTTTAAATGTAGCAGGCATTCCCCTGCCTGCTACAATACTGCTTAAAATATTCTTATTGTCTTGGTGCACAAGCTTGATCAATCAAGAAATCATTCGTTGAATTATTTGTATCCTGATATATTGTACGTCCGTCAATAATACTTTTAACTTTCCTTTTCACACATTTCCCTGTATATGTTCCATTCGGATCGTATGTAAATCCTGCATCAATCGAAGCATGCAATTTTGGCATAGATGTTTCTGTATCATCTTTATACGCCTGGAAACCGTCAATAATAGCTTCGTTATTAATTAAAACATACTCTCTTGTAGATGTAGATTCAGGTTCAGTTACCTTATTTGCATTTACGTAGCTTTCAATATCTCCATCGATACGGAAAATAACATAACCGCATCCCATAACAGAAGTCAGCCAGTCGTATCCCATAAAAGCAGCATGCCCAAGAGTTAAATTTGGAACAGCAGGCGCATCAATATCTTTGTTATCATCTCTTGGAACAAATGTTTCCCAGTCTGCATCACCTAAATTAACCGGTGAGTTTGGATTTCCCAAAGGATCCGTTTGATGGTTGATACCGTCCTGAGCAATAATAATGCTTTCGCCCGGATTAATTGGATGATCAGTACCTGATCCAGGAATAAACCAGAAGCTCTGTATCGCTGATTTATTAGGATATTCAGACAACCAGATTGTTATTTCAGGAGAATAAGCCCATGCATCAACAACTCCCAAACATAAATTATCGGCATAAATTACATCCGTAGAATTGTTGTATATTTCGTAGTATTGATCCGAAAAATATACTCCATCTTCAGGAGTTCTTGATCCAGTGTAAGATACTTCTTTGAAAACCAAATTACCTAAAGCTGCACCAGCAAGTTTTAAAGTAGTTTCTGAATGATTTAGTACTGAAACATTATTTTCAACTGCTGTTAACATCACCTCTTCGGCAACACCTGTTAATGCTTCTGCTTCTGTAGCACTTAAGTTAATTGTAGCCGCTACTTTATAAATTCCTGCAGGCAGTTTTTCAACCATTGCTACTCCCGATGCATCTGTTTGCGCAGAATCTGCCTGGCTTGAGCCTTCTGATGTTACATATACCCAAACACCTTCAACAGCATCACTGTTATATCCATCAGGATAATTTACGGTTACAGTTAAAGTATATACCGGATCATCGTCGTCGTCGCACGACCACATACAAAGGCTTCCTACAATTGTTAATAATAAAAGAAGTTTTTTCATAGTAATTAATTTTAATTGTTAGTAATTATAATATAAAGGTTAGTTCCATTCCAAAATACAGTGGACTATTTAAAAAATGATATTTATTATCTCTTTTTGATTTATACTTAGGATTATGCATGATAATGTTATTTGCATAAAACGATACCCTTGCTTTATCGCCTATTTCGCTGCTAAGTTTTAAATTCAGCTGGCAATGTATCGGTTGACTTTCTTCCTTAAAATATTCAGATCGATACGTAGTTAAATAATCGTGGTATTTAACATCCAGTATTTCTTCTTTTGAAATCTCATGTCGTACACCCTCTTTATCAATTAAAGCAATAGGTGCTTTTACCAGTAAAATTTCATTATTTCCTGTATACTCCCAGGGTTGTCCTCCTCCCAGGAAGTGTTGATAGCTGTTTTTCCAGATAATCTGCAGAGTAGTAGTAAATACCAACCGCAACTTAGGGATATGTGTTATGGCTATAATATTCGAATTAAAACGTTCTCTTTTGGTTCCTGAACCGGCAGAATAGACACCCACATAAGGTAATTGCAATGCTCCATCGCCATATTGAAGCAGTTGTGTTTCCTGATTTGTATAGCTCTTCGTATACAGGTAACCCCCGTTGATGTTAAAGGATGTTCCTATGGCTTTAATTTTTGGAATATCAATACGATACTCTATCCCTTTCTTAATCATGGTTTGATTATTTACAGGTTGGCCATATCCGGCGATAAAAGTATCTACCCTTGTGGGATTGGTTAAATCAACCACAGGAGGAAGTCCGTCTTGAAAAATAATATTAGGATCATCCTGTTCCCAACGGTAATATTCTAAGAAATCGTATTGATTGCTAAAACTTAATCCGTTTTCAAACTCTTCATAATAAGCGGTAACGTGAAATTTGAACTTCTTTATTTCTGCCTCTAACCCTGCTTCGTATTTGGTAACTTTAATAGGTTCTATATTGTCATTGCTTGTTTCCAACACTCTCGTACTTACCAGGAGTAATCGTTCTACAGGGTTTTCTGAAAAATAATTAAAGCTATTCAAGTCGAAATATGCAACATCCGGGTAAAGATGTGAAATGGTTGGTGACTTGGATTGTATACCATATCCTCCAAACACTGAATATCTTTCAGCAATCGTATATTTCAGGTTAACCCGTGGCTCCAAAATTGTTTTTAACTTGCTCTTAAATAAACTCTCTGGCTGGTAATTATTATAACGCACCCCGGCTTGTACAAATAAAACGGTATTTTTTATGGGTAAAGTTAAGTTGTCTTCTATAAACATAGAATATTGCTCCATGGCCGGAATATCTTTATACGATCGTGGCCTGGTAGCATCTCCTCCAGACATACGTGGAGGACGCAATTCATCGTATATTCGGCCTTCGCCATTATTCCCGTTCGAGCGGTAATCAAGACCGTAAAGCACTTTATTCATCACATCTCCCCTTCGGATAATTGTATTCCCGGTAATTTTAGCAAAAATATCAAAGGGTTTTCCTTCAATAGTCATTTCCGAATAATATTCAGCTGGTGCATATACCCCTGGTATAAGTGTGTCGACACGGGCATTTGAAATAGGTTGAACATATCCTAATGTTACTATTGATTTACTATATGTTTCTTGTTTCCGAGTATTAATGCTAAAATTATAATCAATATTAGAAACCAGTTTGGTTTTTAATCCCCATTTCCCATATACATTGATATTATAGCCTTCCTCTGAATCTTTAAGTTTTTCTTTCACACCAATCATATCAGGGTCTGTTTTTACCAGATCAACTGTTTGTGAATATTTCCCCTTGATATTAAAACTTAAAGGCCTACTTTGCCTCATAAAAGTATTTGAATATCCCAATTGTGCCGAAATTCTGTCAAATCCTCTATAGGGAGTTATTTTATTGTCTATGGAACTGGTATAATCTGCATCAAAATTCACGGCTCCCAAATTATTTTTCAGCTTAAAGCCTTTCCCTAAATACATTTTTTTCACGTTAGGATTAACAGTTACTTTAGCATTTAAAGGTGTTGCTCCCGATTTTGTTTTTACTAGTATACCTCCAGAAGTCATATCCCCATATGTAACGGATGCAATTCCTTTTATTACTTCAACCGATTCTATGTTATCTGTTGATATTTGTCTTACATCCAAACCTCCTGTACCTGCCGATGCGCTTTGCATATTGGAATTATTACTTACAGGGGCACCATCCACAATGATAGCTGTACCTAAAGAACTATTCGTATTAATGCCAATATCTCGTATAGATATTTTGGCTGCACTTGAAAGATCAGGATTTGAACTAATCTGTCCCGGAAGTAATTGCATGACATCCTTTAGTGAAGATGGCTGCAAATATTCAATGGCTGTTTTTTGAATATTTGAAGAACTCCCTAATCCGCTTTTTTCTTCGGCCAAAACAACAATCTCATCCATTTCGTACGAAATCGGTTTAATAGATATGTTCAGTTGATAAAGCTTTTTCTCTGAAAAAGAATGTTTCTTTTCAAACTTTTCCATTCCTAAAGTAGAAGTTGAAAGAGTATACTCCTTTCCTACCGGAATATGATCTATTTTGTAGTATCCCTTATCATTAGTAGTAGTCCACAAGTTTAGCTCTACAATTACAACAGCACAACCAAAGGCTGGTTCATTGGTGTCTGCATTGGTAATATAACCTTCGATACTACACATCTCAATGTTTTGAGAATAACTTTTTACTGTACTCTGAAAGAGTATAATACAGAGAATAACTGAAGCTTTTAATATCTTATTCATGCCAAAAATTTTAAATTCTAAACTATTTATATGATGAAGGATACATCTTAACAATCAATCTTTTCTTTTCTGTTAAATATTTAGCTGCCATTTTCTTTACTTGTTTAGCCGTCACCGAATTCAAGTTATCCTTGTATTCAACAATCTCTTCTTCCGCTTTTCTATCAAACAGGTATATGTCTGTCAGCTTATCTTCCCAATAATCATTTTCTTCCACTTCCTTTTTAATCTCCCCATTCATAAGCATTCGAACTTTATCCATGATATCATTCGCCGGTCCATTTTTAGAGATCAGTTCAATTTGACGATGTACTTCGTTCAATAAAGTATCGACCATAGCTGTAGAACATCCGAAGCTTACATCGAACTTGAAATAATTTTCCGGTATATCGCTAATATCTGATCCAACGCTCACACCATATACTCCACTTTTATCTTCGCGTAAAGCTTTTCTAAGCCTGATTTTAAGTACCTCTGTTAAAACTCTAAGTGTGGATCGGTTATCTGCGTTCCAGGCCATATCACCAAAATATGTTACCTGTACATAGCTTTTCTCAGTTTCGCCCGAGTATACCGTAATATCTTTGCTTTGATTTAATTTGAAGTGTTCTTTTTTCTCTATCTTATCTTTTCTTTCAATCCCCCAAATACTGGCAACATACTTTTTAATCAATGGCTTAAGCTTTTCAATCTCAAAGTTACCCACCATGATGTAAGTAAAATCGGATGGGTTGGCAAAACGCTCTTTAATAATTTCATTTGCCCGTGTTAAATCAAAGTTGTCAAATTCATCAGGATTTGATGCCTTAATTTTCCTTGAATCTTGTCCATACAATGTACTTAAGATTGTATCTGTAAACACCCTGTTAGGATCATTTTTCATAGACTCCATCTGGCTTTTTCGTCTGGATATATATCCTTTTGCCGTCGTTTCATGAGCTTCCAATTGAGTAAAATAAGCATAATTCATTTTTAACAGGAATTCAATACCATCGCTTGTAGACTTACCACTCATTCCCTCTTCATATTCATTCATAAATGGAGCAACACTTACTTTATGCAAGGCCATCAGTTTTCGTGTTTCTGAGAAACTCATATCAGCTAAACCTCCCATAAAAGCTGCTTTGAAAGAAAGTAATGCAGATATATATTCAGCATCCGGGTATTGAGAGTATCCTCCCGGACTTACAGAGGTAAATAATACTTCATCGTTTTTAAAGTTTGTTGGCTTTAAAACTACTTTACTACCATTCGACAAAATCAGCTCTGTTATACCCAATTCTTCAATATACTTTTCAAATATAATATCACCCTCTTGGGCTATCTGAACATCTATATCCGTTTTTAATTCTTTACTTTTATACTTATCTGGCTTTGATGCCTGAGCCTTATGGTATTGCTCTGATAAATATTCTTTATTAATATTACTTTCTGCAGCTATACTATCCGATATCATAGTGGATACTATTGGCTTTTTATTTAACCAGTATTGTAGTTTATTATTTATTTCTGCCACCGTAATTGTTGGAATCAGCTCCAATTTTTTTTGATTTAGCTCTGATGCATCGTAAATATTGTTTTCGCGTAAAATATCTGCCGTTAAATTCGTTGCAATTCTCCTTGACTCTGTTCCTTCAGTTTCTTTATTCTCAATATCATTGCTAAATATCTTTTTCTCAAAATTTAATTCTGATTCCGAGAATCCATACAATTCTAACTGACGATTGGTAGCAAATAATTCACTAACAGCCTTTGAAACTTTCCCTGTTTTTGTTTCCCCAACAAAAATTAAAGCATCCTTGGTTCGCACTAAAGGGCCTATGTTTGACTTTATATAAATAAACGATGCGTCTGGCAGGTGATTTACCTCCTGGAATCGTCTGTTCATCATCCGAACTAATAAATCATCTATAACTGATTCTTTCAGTTCGTTTTCAGTATCTATATTTTTCGTATCTTCTAAATAATAGATTCGAATCATCTCAGAACTTGCTTCCTTGTCGGTACATACTACGAAAAGCGAAGAGTCGTTATCGCTTACAGGATAAACTTCAGGATAAATTTCCTGATCTGATTTTTTAATATTACCAAAGTATTTCTTTACAAGTTCTTCTCCCTTTTCAGGTTCAATATCACCCACCACAATCACTGACATCAATTCTGGTCTGTACCACTTTTTGTAAAAGTTAATTAGTTCGTCGGGATGAAAATTTTCTAACACATCCTTTTTCCCAATAGGTAATCGGTTCTGATACTGAGCTCCTCTGAAAACATACGGATAATACTGGTCGCGCATACGCTCAACAGATCCCTGTCCTGTGCGCATTTCCTGTAAAATCACTCCTCTTTCTTTCTCAATTTCATTTACATCAAAAGTTAATTGATGTGCCCAGTCTTCCAATACCTGGAATCCATCATTTAATAATTCAGGATGCTCGGCATATGGTACTGAAAGCATATACACCGTTTCGGCAAAACTTGTGTAAGCATTAAATTGCCTGCCAAAGCGCATTCCTTTGGATTCTAGATAACTAATTACTTTATTCCCAGGGAAATTCTTTGTGCCATTAAAACACATATGCTCCACGAAATGTGCAAACCCTTGCTCGTTTTCCAGCTCGGCAAGCGCACCCACATGAACGATTAATCTTAACTCGACATTTTTTTCAGGAACTGTATTTTTCTTGATATAATAATTCAATCCATTATCCAGCTTCCCTTTAATCAATCCTTCATTTAAATCCAGTGCTTGACTATATGTATTACCTGCCTGAATGGCAAAAACTAAAAGTGCTATAAGTATTTTTATATTTTTCATTTTCTTATCCCTAATTCAATTAATTATGAGCTTGTAATCTGTTCACGGTTCGCAATGCTTCAGTACGTAATTCGGAAGAGAATTCATCACTTGATGCAAGTTGATTGCACTTTTCAATAATTTGTGTTTTGTATTCCGAATTGGTAAACCATGCTAATGCTTCAATCATAGTTATCCTTAACTCTTCTTCTATTTCAAGATCATCTAAAATTGTAAGATATTCCGGTACCATATAGTGATAATTATAATTGCGTAATGTTTTAATATTTAGTATTCTATATTTATATTTTCCATCTTTTGATTTTATATACTCGTACTCCTCTTTTACTTTGTTACTATTTCTTGAAACTCGCTTAATGATATAATCCTTTAATTCCGAAGCATGCGACATGTATGAATACTGTTGCATTATTTCGGGAAGTTGTTTTAAAACTTCATCAGGATTCATAAAGTCTATCGAGCCTAAGGCGTTTGACCTAACCCTTGTTGAATATTTATCATTCATGATACTGCTTAAAAGAGGCTTTATAAGTTCATCCCTTCCACTATTACCAATCATTGTAGCAGCCAATCTCCTGATTAACTCGTAAGGGTCGTTTATGGCCAATTGTAATACCGCTACATAATCTTCATTATTATATTTCTCCAATTGCTTTAAACATTCCATGCGTACTGTAAAAAATTCGGAGTTTTTATAAATATCTTTTAATTGTTTAGAGAATTCTTGATCCTTCGGATCAAATAAATTAGCAATTGCCATACTTTGTATGTCAGGATGATCCGACTCTAAAAGCTCTTGCCATACTTCTTTATTGTTATGAGCGTAAACAATTAACTTATTGTAATCAAATCCAAGGTGACATCGAAAATAGAATGTAGGATCCCCAATAAGATGTGTTTCTAAAGTATTAATTTGTTTGGCCCAATTACCAGCCCGGACACCGACCCCCAATAATCCGAGCATTTCATCTGGCCATTTATCCTGTAATGCATTCACTGAATTTGCATGTGCAACTATTGTTGAACCTTTACCAAAAACATACTCCCCCGCTATGTACCTGTCTTTATGGAACGAACCATTAAAACAAGCATCAAACATGATAAACTTGGCTTCAGTTTGAATTAATTTAATATCATCTAAATATATGTCAAGATTATAGTTGAATATAGAATCCTTTTCTTCAATCTCCTTATTAAATGCACCTTCAAACCATTCTTCAGGAACACCGTAAGTTTTTACATAATGCCGTTTCGTTTCGTGCAAATTTTTCCCTCTTCTTTTTGCATCTCTTAATTTACTCCTTAAATAATATTTTACATTTTCTATTGATTCTGTAACCCCGGAAATTTCATGAATACCACTTATTAATTGCATATCAGGAGCTCCATGCTCATGTAAAAGTGCTATATCCAAATCTGTATCTTGTAATCTATCGAGCAAGAATGGTTTCATTTGTTTAGCCATACTAAAATCTAAAAACTCGACCCTGCTTTCTGGCTTATATAATTGTGGGAATTGTTCCCTCAATGCAATCTTCTCACCAGTCCAAGCATTTAAATCCTCACTATTGTATCCGTGACCGGTAAATGACATTAAAAAATCAAGATCTGTTTTGTTACGAAGAGCAACAACTTTCTCCAAATATTCCTTTATAAGTTCATATTTGTCATCACCCTCGGAAACACTAGGTTTAATCCTACCAGAATAAATGTCTGATTTAATATAATGAGGTGAGTTTTCCGAGAGCTCGTAATAAAAATTGAGACTCCTGGTACTATCCTTTTCTATAAAGTTAAACTCCAAGTCAAAATCATCATAAAAACGATCCGAAGGAACAGCCGCTATATGCAATGGGTATTTACTTTCATCTCTTTTATATGCAGTAGTAAGATGTTGAGCTTTCATTATTAAAGGAATAGGAACATCGCCAATAAACACAGCGCCTTCAAGTCTGGGTTTATTATTGTATAAGTCTTTTAATTTTGCCTTAATATCATTTGGATCACTCCACTCATTATTGATGATTACAACTTTTAAGCCTTCACTTTCAAGCATATTTTTATATGCTAACACTGAACCTTCTACCTTGTTAAAGGTTTCTGAATCAATAACAATTGCAAAACTTGATTTAAAATTCTGTGATGATTTAAATGAGTTATTGCACGAGATTAAGGTGCCACAAATGAATAAAATTGACAGGAATATTTTTTTTGATTGTTTCATTACGATTTAGATATTATATTTCATTTACAAACATATCTGAAATACAAGCCATTCTTATGACGGAAAATCGTTATAGAAACAAAACGGTGTTTATACGCTATGGCAACATCTAGCTTATTTTATATTTCTCTTTCAGCTAAATGCCTGTCATTCTGTAATTTTAGCAAGCATTAGATTCTAGTCTTATTATCAATTGTGCATTTTTATCATGAAATTCATTACAAAGAACAACGTAAAAACGCCATTGTAAAATAATTGCTCAATATAAAAATCATTCTTTGATGAGAAATATCAATTACTTAACCATTAATCGATAAGACCATTTTTTATCGCAAACATCACGAGATTTGGTGCATTTTTAACCCCTGTTTTTAATATTAGATTTCTTCTATGACCATCAACAGTATGTGCACTAATAAATAACTTCTCAGCAATTTCATTGTTATTATAACCTTCACAAATTAGCTTTAATACCTCCAATTCCCTTTCTGAGAGGTTTATATCAGATATATTAGGCTTTTTATTATTTATTCTAAGATTTAGGTATCCAATAAATTCTTTAGCAAAGTAGGTTTCTCCTTTTACTATATTTTTTACTGCTTTTTCCAACTCTTGTATTTCAGTGTTTTTCAATAGAAAACCATCTGCACCGGCATCGACCATTTTATTAAAATATTCTATTTCTCCAAACATGGTTAATGCAATAATTTTAACCGAAGGATATTTCTTTTTTATCTTCTGAGTTAATTCTATTCCATTTTCATCAGGCAATTTAATGTCCATAAATATTACGCTGGGAACCTCATTGGCTAATCCATTAAGCAAGGATTTCCCATCAGAATATGATCCTATTACTTTAAAGTTCTTTATCCCATTAAGAATTACCTCTAATCCTGTTCTAAAAATTTTATGATCGTCAACAATTACAAGACTTACCAAATTCTTCATAATTAATCTCTTTTATTTAGTTAAGATGTCTTAATCAGCTTAAAGTATTTTTATCAATCCATAATTTTACATATACACCTTCACCTATTTTACTATTAAAATCAATTTCTCCATTGATATAATTTATTCTGTTAAATATATTCGCCAGACCATGTTTTGATTTTATTGGAATGCTTGTCAGTTTATCCATATCAAAACCATCACCATCATCAGAATATTCAATATAAAGATGCTTTGTTCCTAAATTCATGTTGATATTAATTTCTGATGCATTGGCATGCTTCATTGTATTATTTAATAGTTCTTTGATGATTCTAAAAATCATTATCTCAACTTTTCGGTTAAGATTTGAGGGATAATCCTTTGAGTAATAATTAATCTTAATCGATGAAGCTTGTCTTAATTGGTTGCAAAAAGACTGTATGGCCATATCAAGTCCAAAATCATTCAAAAGATTCGGTAATAGATTATGCGATATGTTTTTGACTGAAGCAATAGACTCATTGATAATTTTCTCGGTATTTTCAATCAGGTACTTTTGTTTACTAATCTCAATGGCAGGATCTTTTAATGCATTTATAAACAATTTTATAGTTGATAGAAGTGGTCCCAAACTATCGTGCAGATCCTCGGCAATTCTTTTCCGTTCTTTTTCTTCTGTTTCCATAGAAACAGTAAGCATTTGTCTTTCCACTCTTTTTAAGCTATCAATATTCTCTTTTAGCTTTTCACCCATGTACTTTAGAGATTTGGCCAGTATGCCAACCTCATCGTTATTTTCAATTTGAACGGCAGCATCCAAATTCCCTGTGGCAATTTCCTCCGCAAATTGAACGCTTTTTCCCAGTGGAATAGTAATTGATCTTGTAATAATCACCGAGAATATTACGGCAAGAATTAGCGCAATAATAAAACCTAAAATATATATTGGAATTAAACGATTAAATGCATCAGAATTATTTTGTAATGCCTGACTCGATAATTTAATTCCATCTTCCCCCATCTCTCTTGCTTCATATATCACAACATTTGCCGTTTCTACTTGTCTTAGAGATAAAGCCTTTAGTTTAGTTAAGTTATTTTGTAATTTAACAAGTTCCAACCTGAATATCTCATAATTACCACGAATGCTTTTATATTTTGCACTTTGTTTTGGTAAATTATAAGACGTGTCGGCTATATATAATAAATTAAAGATATATTTGAATTCATATAATGTATTCTTTAAATGTTCTGGGTTTCTAGAAATAATTGCATCATAAGCCGAAGATATACTTCGAGATCCTTTATTAACTGCAATTAATATTTTTCTATTTCGGGAACTCATTAATTCAATATCAGAATAGTATTTGGAGCTATCTCTTAGTATTCTCCGCATTTTGTTTTGTTCAGATATATAAAAATCAAACGACTCATCATATACCATACTCGAGATGTCTCTAATGTTTTCTTGCGTTTTAATAAGCTCTTTCTTTATTTCTGCAGTCTCATCAATAATTGTATGTAACTCACCAACCCATTTATTAATTCTCATCAATCGGGTTTTAAGTTGGGATAATTGTGGCAAAGAGCTAATAATACTATCTGTAAGATCAATTGAATTAGATAGTTCAATCAAAGAGTTTTTACTCAATTTATAATATTCAATATCGCCCAAAGCATTATACTCCCACAGAAAACTCATAGCCTGGTTGGTTAGTCGCTCAATTTTATTAGTGTTTTCAACTAAAGGAATATAAGCATTATTAGTAATAGCAAGTTCGTTTTTGTATTTACTCAAATTTACTCCGGTAAATATCCCTGCTATTATAAATACTAATATAAGAATAGCATAACTAATTGCTAACTTCTGATTTAACAATAGATCTTTCCAATGAATCATAAGTTCCTTAAAAATATACGTTCAAATCACCACTTGAATGAACCAAAAATAACAAAATGATTGATAGGAAAAAATGTGTTAAATAATATAGTTGAGGTAAAAACAAAAAAAAGGCCGACATCTCTGTCGGCCTTTTGCTCCCCCTCTAGGACTTGAACCTAGGACCCCCTGATTAACAGTCAGGTGCTCTAACCAACTGAGCTAAGGAGGAATTTTCTACACACTCAATGGTGTTTTGCGTGGCAAAAATAAAAGCTTTTTACGAATAAACAAATAGTTCTTAAAAAAAAATATTCTTTTTTTACATTTTATATTATATCGCCCTGATTTACTGATTAAATCCTCAGTTAAAATTTTCAAATATCATCATTTTTTAATAATATGTATTTTGTAAAATCATTATAAATAAACTGTTATTCAAATAACAGATTTCTAGATACATTGAATTTAGTAGATTATAATATTTTAACCATCAGTTGTGTTATATAACATTTAAATTATAGAAAATACATTCTATTTTACTAAATATTTGGTTTAAGAGATTAATTTCAAATAACTTAAAAACTACCATTTTGATACTTGGCATTGGCATAGATATCTTTGAAGTAGTAAGAATGAAAGAAAGGCTTAAAAGCCAACCATCATTCATTGAAGGTATTTTTACAGAAAGTGAAATCAAATATTGTAATCAGTTTAAAAATAAAGCTGAACGATTTGCAGCACGATACGCTGCTAAAGAAGCTTTCCTAAAAGCTTTGGGAACAGGATGGAGAGACGGAATCACCTTTAAGGACATCAATATCATTAATAACAGTTTAGGAAAACCTGCTATTATTTTATCAGGAATTGCAAAAGAAATTGCAGATAATTTGAATGCAACAGAAATTCATTTATCGATTAGTCACACCAAAAATTTAGCAACAGCATTTGTAATCATAAATTAACTATACTAAAAACTAAAATTAAACCTATTATGTCAAACATTGGTTCCTACGACGAACGTCTTAAAAACTTCGATTGGTCAATAGCCGAAAAAGAGCTGGGCTACAAAGAAGGAGACAACATCAACATCGGATGGTATTGTTCCGATAGAATTTGTGAAATGGGCAAAGCTGATAAACTAGCACTAATTTGGGAAGGATTAGGAGGGAAGGAAAAACAATACACTTTTAATGATATTAGATTACGAAGCAATACCATTGCCGCATTTTTAAAAGATTTAGGAATACAAACTGGAGATCGTGTCTGTTTATTTATGGATAAAATCCCCGAATTATATATGGGATTTCTTGGAATCCTAAAACTTGGAGCGGTTGCTCAACCCCTATTCTCTGCTTTTGGTGATGAATCATTGCATGTTCGATTAGACAATGCTGAAACTACAGCTATCATTACTCAGCGAAAACATGTTTCAAAAGTTAGAAAAATTCTGGATCAGATGCCTTACTTAAAGCATATTATCCTGGTAGATTATGATGGAAGTAAACCATTAAGAGAAAGAGAAATTGCTTTTAATATGGATGAAGCTGAACAAGTTGAGAACTTTGAAATAGCTCCAACAAAAGCAGAATCACACTCCTTGTTACACTATACCTCAGGAACAACAGGGCAACCAAAGGGTGTTAAACATGTTCATTATTCTCTTATCTCACAATATCTTACAACAAAATGGGTATTAGATTTAAAAAATGATGATATTTATTGGTGTACTGCCGATCCCGGATGGGTAACTGGAACATCCTATGGAATTATAGGTCCCTGGAGTTTAGGAGTAACACAATGTGTTTTGGATACTGGTTTTTCAGCAGAATCATGGTATAAATTTATTGAAAAGCGCAAAATAACCATGTGGTATTCTGCTCCAACGGCAATTCGCTCATTAATGAAAGCCGGAGAAGAAATCATAAAACAACATGATCTTTCTTCTTTAAGACATTTAGCAAGTGTTGGCGAACCATTAAATGCAGAAGCAGTTATATGGTCGGAAAAGGTATTCGGAAAAGCTTTCTTAGACACCTACTGGCAAACTGAAACAGGCTCCATGATGCTTACAAATTACCCTGGTATGAAAATAAAACCAGGATCAATGGGCAAACCATTCCCGGGAATTACTGCTACCGTGCTTGATACGAAAACATTCGAGCCTATTAATGAACCTGGCAAACCCGGATTAATAGGTTTTAAACCCGGATGGCCTGCAATGATGCGAACTTATTGGCGAAATGAAGAAACCTACCAGAAAAAATTCGAAAACGGCTGGTATTTACCGGGCGACCGTGCTTATATTGATAACGAGGGTTATTTCTGGTTTATTGGTCGTGATGATGATGTTATTAATACCGGAGGACATTTAGTGAGTCCATTTGAAGTAGAATCAGCATTGCTGGAACATGAAGCTGTTGCAGAATCAGCAGTTGTTGCAAAACCAGACGAGGTTAATATGGAGGTTGTAAAAGCCTTTGTTACTTTAAAGCCTGGCTTCATTGCTGATGATGATATGGAACTTAAAATCATGAATTTTATTCGTAAAAAGTTATCTCCTTTAGCTATGCCACAAGAAATTGAATACAGAGATTCTTTACCAAAAACCCGAAGTGGTAAAATTATGAGAAGAGTATTACATGCACAAGAATGGGGCGAAGAAATTGGAGATATTTCTACTCTTGAAAATGATTAATTTGTAACTTACGAAAGCTTAAATAATAGGTAAAAACAAATAAATTAAAAACCTCCTGTCTACTAACAGGATAAAAAAACTATTACACTATGGAAGAAATGAAAGACATTATTTTGGAATATGTTATTGAAGAATACTGCGACGAAGAAGATGATGAAGTAACTTATGACACTCCGCTAATTTCCGGTGGATTTGTTGATTCTTTTTCAATGGTTTCTTTAAAAAGATTTCTTGAAAACAAATACAAAATTTCAATTCCTGATGCAGAAGCTTCTCCTGAGGCTTTTGATACCGTGAATAAGATTGAAGCTTTAGTTAAAAGATTCTTATAAATCAAGAGTCATTTAAAGCTTTTTGTTTCATTAAAACTTATTTATTATGGCATATTCAGATAAAGTAAAAGAAATATATCAAGATCAGCTAAATTCAATACAAGAAGCTGGTTTATTTAAACAAGAAAGGTTTATTCATTCTTCACAAGCAGCTGATATTGAGGTGGAGTTTCCGGTAGGATCATCTCTTAAAAATGTAATCAATGTTTGTGCAAATAATTACCTGGGGTTGTCAAGTCATCCTGATGTATTAAAGGCCGCACATGAAGGACTCGACTCTCGAGGATATGGAATGTCTTCTGTTCGATTTATCTGCGGAACACAAGATATTCATCGTGAACTGGAAAATAAAGTAAGCGAATTTCTTGGTACCGAAGATACCATTTTATTCCCTTCTTGTATGGATGCTAATGCCGGGGTTTTTGAGGCTATTTTAACAAGCGAAGATGTGATGATATCTGACAGACTTGTTCATGCTTCAATTATTGACGGTATGCGTTTATGTCCTGCACAACATGATACTTTCAAACACTCCAACATGGAGCATCTTGAAAAGAAATTGCAATTACATGCTAATAAACGCTTGAAAGTAGTCATTAATGATGGAGTATATTCAATGGATGGAGATACAGCTAAACTAGATGAGATGGCTGCACTTTGCGAAAAATATGATGCATTATTGTTTGTTGATGATTCTCATTCAACAGGATTTATTGGTAAAACAGGACGAGGAACACATGAAAAATGTGGTGTTATGGGTAAAATAGATATCATAACAACCACATTTGGAAAAGCTCTTGGAGGAGCATCAGGAGGTTGTGTTTCGGGTCGTAAAGAAATTGTTGAAATGTGTCGTCAGAAAGCTCGTCCTTACTTGTTTTCAAATACGATTGCCCCTGTCGTGGTTAGTGGTGTGCTTAAAGTATTAGATATACTTTCTCAAAGTACAGAACGTAGAGATAAGCTTGAAGCAAATACTGCTTTTTGGCGTAAAGGACTTACCGAAGCTGGTTTTGTTTTAAAAGACGGAGATACTCCAATAGTTCCGGTTATGTTATTCAATGCTAAATTAGCACAAGATTTCTCTCGGGATTTATTCGACTTGGGTATTTATGCAATTGGTTTCTTCTTCCCTGTTGTTCCTCAAGGAGCTGCCAGAATAAGAACTCAAATTTCTGCCGGACACGAAATGCATCATCTTGAAAAAGCATTGGATGCATTTATTCAAGTTGGAAAAAAATACGAGATTCTTGGCAAAACCAAACAGGAAATTATCGATCGATACGGTAACTAAAATAAAATCAGAATAATAAGGCTGCTCTTTTAGAGCAGCTTTTTTTATTCAAATTAATTTGTACTTTTAAAATTATTATCAAAATACATTCTTTAACCTTTTAATTATGATCATCGATAAAATTGAGAACGCTTATCTTTATAAAACGATTCACAAAAGATTTGGTAAAGCATTTGAATACCTCATAAATTCTGATTTTAATATCATAGAAAATGGGACATATCCAATTGATGGTGAAGATGTTTTTGCTATTGTACAAGAATATAATACTAAAGATAAATCAATAGCTAAGCCAGAAGCACATCAAAAATATATCGACATTCAGTACATCCACTCAGGATCAGAACTTATTGGTGTTAATACTCTTAACAACCAAGCTGTTGTAGTTAGTGAACCGGACAATGATATTGCTTTTTACAAGGCAGAAACCTCATTTATTAAACTTGAAAAAGAAATGTTTGCCATATTCTTTCCTCACGATCTTCATATGCCGGGAATCCAAATAAGCAATCCTGAGAAAGTTAAAAAAATCGTGATTAAAATTAAAGCCTGAGTGTTTTTATAATTATTTATAAAACAAGCTATTGACTTTGCAAATTATCCTTCTTAATTTTACATTCACTTTCCAAGAACGCATTTTATTTGACTTCGAGTTAGGGTAGAATAACTATTTTAACCTCTCTCCTATGTTTGTAAAACATCATTATTATTGAATAAAGTACTAACTTTTACTATTTAAAAATCACTGATATTATGCCTAATAAAAAATTAAATTTATACTTTGTTCTTGGCGGAGCAGTATCTGCAGGAGCATATACCGCTGGTGTTATAGACTATTTTATGCAAATTCTTAAGGAATATGATGAACTTCCAGAAAATAAAAAGGAATATGATATAGAAATAAAAGCCATTGCTGGTGCATCTGCCGGCGGTATGTGTGGCGCTATATTTACTAATGGTATAGCTAAAGGCTGGCCATATAAACCATATCATAGCACCCTATTCAAAACATGGGTTAAAGAAATTGATATTAGTAAGCTTACTACAACTGATGATTTAAAGGATAAAAATGTTGTTTCTTTACTAAATGGTAAGGAATTATATAATATAGCAGATAAAGCTTTTGTAGATACACCTTATGGAAATAATCTCAAACCCAAGTATATTGCTGATGATTTTAAACTAATTTTAAGTGTGACAAATACAACAGGATTAAGCTATGCTGTTGAATTTGCAAATAAAGACTTTGAACATCCCTATTTTATCACAAACCATCGTGATTATTTTAATTTTAGTTTCCACAATACCAATCAGGTTGATAATATTCATCTTAATACAGAAAAGGATTGGGATTGTCTTAAGAAGGCTGCAGTTGCTACTGGTGCATTCCCAATAGGCCTACCTCCTGTTATGATGGAACGTCCTGTTAGTATTTATAAAGATAGATCCAAAAACACAGGTATGATTCCGTTCAATTTAGGAGGAGAAACAATAGCGTTTTGTGCCATTGATGGTGGAGTAGGCGATAACGAACCCCTGGGAGTAATCCAAAAATTAATTGAAAAAAATAAAAACGAAAAACATGTTGTAGTTTTCATTGATCCTTTTCCTTCTGAAAGAAAAGAAAATAAGAAAAATAATATCATGTCGCATCTTGGCAGACTTTACTCTGTGTTTAGAAATCAATCGGCATATAAACCCGAAGAAATTAAACCTTTCGTGCTTGATTATCAAAATGCAGATAGTAATGCAACAGCTTTCTTTATAGCACCTAAAAGGAGATTAGCTAATGCCAAAGGTCTACAAGTGGCAGGTGGATCTTTTGCTGCCTTTGGTGGGTTTTTTCATGAATCATATCGTTATCACGATTATACTTTAGGACTTAGAAACTGCCAGCGCTTTCTGTCAACAAGGTTTATGTTTCCTGACAGTAATAAGTTGATTATGCCAGGAACATTCAGCCCCGAAATTGCTCCTGTAAGCTGGCCTTCTCTAAGCAAAAAAGAATTTAAGAAAATTATCAAGCCTCTCAATAAACGAATAGCAAAAGTATTACGTTTATTACTTCCATTGATTTTTGCTCCATTCTCAGGAATTCTTAAACCTTCCAAATTAATTGAAAAATCATTAACTAAACATCGTTTAATTCAATAGATATGACAGCATTAAAGATATTTTTAAGTATACGCCCTGCCAAATCTATGGGAGATAATCAATTTAAGATTAAATCGAAAAAAAGAAATATTGATGAGCACGCCTTGTATTATAAGTACATTCAAAATGAATCTGGCAAGAAGGAAATTGTTGGTCTGAGAAGAATGTTACCATCTGATGCTAATGTGTTTCTGTACCACCTTAAGCAACATCTAAAGAATTTAGATAATAAGAAAATTCTATTTTTTATACATGGATATCATCCATTTCAAAAGAAACTGCACTTAAAATTACTTCATAAACTTTATGAGAATTATGCCAGCAACGCTAATCTGCAATTAGGAGCTATCATCTTTTTTAGCTGGCCGAATAGGGGCGCAATGTGGAAAGAAGATGACGAAGCTGCTGAAATTGGTAAAATATTAGCTACAGAATACCACAGTTTCTTTAGCGAACTACGCAAGCTAAGTGATGAATTGGATACAAATTTAAATCTCATGTGTCAGTCGTTTGGACATCATGTTTTGAATTCCTTTTTACATCATTATTGCGGGGATAAAACAATATTTGACAAAGCATTCCTAATGGCTGCTGATATTCCAAATCAAAGTTTACGAGAACAACCTCCGGGAATATCAATAAAAAACAAGTATGGAAACGGACCTACGTATACGAATTATAATTTAACTAACATGCGGTCGATTAGTAAAATAACACATATTTTCAACGATCCTTATGATGTAATTCTAACAGCATCAAAAAAAAGTTTTCTTAAAGATTACGAACGACTTGGAAAAACAGGTCCAGTGAATAATTTAAATAACAATTTTATAATTAACAATTATAAAGGATATGAAAATAATATGGTATTAGGAAAAAAAATATCGGTTAAAATTCCAAGAGTAAAGATCTTCTTTGCAAGCCTCAAAACGAATAATAAATATAATTTAAGACATCAGTATTTTTATTCAAATCCAACTGTTGTTAAGATGGTTAGCAAAGAACTATAATTCAAGATTGAATAATTATTTAAATAGGGTATACCTTTGATTTATTATCTTTATGTAAACTTAACCTAACTAGCATGAAGAAAATAAAAAGATTTATTGTTTTTTTATTATTATATTTATTTGTCCCACACTATTGTTTTTCACAGGTCTCTACTCCAAATAAACAATTTGAAAATGTTCACGAAGTTAAAATTCGTTCAGAAGTATTGAATGAGGACAGGACTCTTTACATCTTTGAACCTAAAGGAATCAAAGAAAAACTTCCTGTATTATATATTCTGGATGGAGAAATGATCCCATTATTTCAAGAAGCTCTAATCGCAACTAACACAAATCCTCATATTATTGTTGGCATAAGAACTGTTGAGAATCGTAATCGAGATATGATTCCAGTAAAAACAAACTCACGAAGAGGATCCGGTGGAGGCCCACTATTTTTACAATTTATTATCAATGAACTACAACCATATATCGACAACAATTACTCAACCAACAAACAGAATGTTTTATATGGAGGCTCAAATGCCGGTTTATTTGTAATATATGCCTTACTTACCAGTCCTCAAAACTTTAAAGGATTTATTTCAAACAGCACAACCATTGGTCATTGTCAGGACTATATGATTCAACTATTAAACGAATTCAATTCAAAAGAGCAACTTAGGGGAAAATATTTATATGTTTATTACGGAACACTAGATCCTTCTACAAGAGTGCTTGGATTTATTGAAAATTACAATAATATGTTAATTGATCAGCTAGGAGAATATTTAAATATTGAAATTAAAGCATTAAAAGATCAAAGTCATGTGCCTCCTGGAGGAATTATTGAAGGTTTAAAGTTTGTTTATAATTTATAAAACAAAGTAGAGTGCAGATAATATTTAAATCCTAACCTTTTGTTTATTAAAAGAAGCTATTGGTATATAGATCATAAAAATATGCAACCATCCTAAACTAACTTTCATCTTATCTATATTAACCTTAATTATTAAATCATGAAAAAATTATTCTTTCTCATTGCCGTTGCTTTTTTTACAATGAACGCCTGCGAAGAAGATAAAAGTGCTGATCCTAATAAAAACATTACAGGTAGCATAGAAATATATCTTCTTGATGATTACACCAAAGGATTTTATGGTGAAATTAATGAAGGATCTGTTGTTACTAAAAAAACTCCTCTTATTGAATACTCTGATATCATTTCTTATGATAAAAGCACTTATACTTTCAAGCTATCAGACGATGCACAACAGGTTGTTCAAGACTTAGAAGTTCCTTTGGATGGATTAGCATTTGCTGTTATGGCAAATGATGAACTAATCTATACTGCTTATTTTTGGACTCCTCTATCATCCATGATTTGTTATTGGACGGTATCCTATTCCATAAGCTATTCTTTAAATGAAAATTTAGAATTACCAATAAAACTAGGTTACCCTGCAGATAATGGTTCAATCCCTGATAAAAGAAATGATAGTAGATTATTAAGTATTTTAAGGAATGATGGTAAATTAATAGAATAATAACCCTCTTTTAAATCCATAAAGCCCTTCTTAACAGTTGGGCTTTAATCATAATATCAATAATATACTTGTTTGGTTTTAAATGTTTTCTCTACAAATAAGATTGCCAACAATACCAATACTGTTAATACAATGGAACCTTCAAAACCAAACGGTCCTCCGGTCAATAATTTGCTATGTCCAAGCTTTATACTAAATAACGAACCAAAATCAAATCCACTCACACGGAATCCAAATATTGGATTTTGAAAAAAATTCCAGCTTAAATGAAGCACAACGGGGAACCATAAATTTCGTTTATGAATATAATAAAGGCCTAATAAAACTCCCATTAAGATAAGATTTACTATTCCTAGTATTGTTGCATCAGGATTTGTTATATGAACTAATCCAAATACTACTGAAGAAACAAATAGTGCAATATATTTATTTACAGAATCCATTAAATTAGTGAGTATATATCCTCTTAAAGCAATTTCTTCAATAATCGAAGCAAAAAATAAAAACACAAAAGTTAATATCAAAGAGCTGCTATTTAGATTCATACTATCCACATTTAACTGATTAAATATGAACAAAACAACAAAACCTAATCCCATAATAACAGCTCCAATTAAAAAGGACAGTCCTATATCTTTCCATTTATTTTTTATAGATATTCCTATTGAACTAAACTTGCGTCTATCAATTATATTAGTAAATAAATAGACAAGAATTACAATAAGTATAACTCGAACAAATGAATTAAAAAGGCTAAAATTAATACCTTGCAGACGAAGTCCTAATGTTCTAATTAAAAGTTCTCTTAATTTAGAAGATAAATCATAAGTCATTGCAAAAGCAAAGAAAAAGATAAAAGCTCTTAGCCATCCATATTTAATAAGTGGTTTCTTTTTACTCATATAATTTAAGATTAATAAATATTATAGTGTTTTTTTAGCTTATCTCATAGACGTTGAAAGAAATATTAAGCTGCATTTTTCTCAAATTAAACTTAACTCCCGAATGAATATTAGCTGTAAAGTATTTACTCCATATAAAGAAAGCATAGCTGATTAGCTATGCTTTCTTTTCAAATTTAATATTTACTATTCTTTCAAATCCAAAACTTTAGCAGTTTCTCTTCTTGTTTTACGACATAAGTCAGCATCATCAATCAGTGATTTTCCATAAGTAGGAATCATTTTTGCAAGTTTTGTTTTCCAATCCTCAGACTTCATTTTATCAGCAAAACATTTATTTAAAACATCCAACATGATGGAAACTGAAGTAGATGCTCCCGGTGATGCTCCTAATAAAGCTGCTAGACTTCCATCTTCACTATGTATAATTTCAGTTCCCAGCTTCAGAATACCTCCTTTTTCTTTATCTTTCTTCATAATCTGCACTCGCTGACCTGCAGTATATAATTCCCAATTTTTCATTTGTGCTCCCGGGAAATATATTTTTAAGAGCTTAAAACGATCTTTCCTAGACTGCATCACTTGCCCAACAAGGTACTTAATCAATCCAAACTCGTTTTTTGCAACAGCTAACATCGGACGAATATTATTAAATCTTAACGACCGTGTTAAATCACAAATCGAACCCGACTTTAAAAATTTCATCGACATTCCAGCATAAGGACCAAATAATAATGAATCTTCTCCATCAATTCTTCTTTCATCTAAGTGCGGCATCGACATTGGAGGTGAACCCTCTGCCGCTTTACCATATACTTTTGATCGATGTTGCTCAATTATTTCTGAATCTTTACATCGCATAAATTTCCCGCTTACTGGAAACCCTCCATACCCTTTACCTTCTTTAATTCCTGATTTTTGTAATAATGGTAATGATCCTCCTCCACTTCCAATAAATACAAATTTGCTATTTGTTATTTTAGTTTTACCTGTATTCAAATCCTTCACTTTAATATTCCAGGTACCATCCGATTGCTTCCTTAGGCTCTTAACTTTATGATTTACTAAAACATCCGTTCCGTCCGAATTCTTAAGGTAATTAATGATTCCTTTTGTTATTTTATCAAAATTAACATCGGTTCCTGCTTGCATTCTGGTCACTCCCATACGTTCATTCCTGTCACGATTTTTCATCATCATTGGAACCCACTCTGCTATCTCATCAAAATTTTCGGAGTATTTCATATCCTCGAACAAAGCATAAGGAGTTAATGCCTGATGTCTTTTTCTAAGGAAATTAATATTATCCTCTCCCCACACAAAACTCATATGTGGAACTGTTTTAATAAATGGCTCATTCAGAATGTTTTGCTCTTTTAAATATGCCCAAAACTGGCGAGAAATCTCAAAAGACGAAGCAATGGAGAGAGCTTTGTCAATATTGACTGATCCATCAACTTGTTCAGGAGTATAATTTAACTCACAAAATGCTGAATGACCTGTTCCTGCATTATTCCAAGAATTTGAGCTTTCTGAAGCTACAGCATCTAACTTTTCATAAATTGTGATTCTTGCTTCTGGCATTAACTTTTTTAAAATAATAGCAAGAGTTGTGCTCATAATGCCAGCCCCAATCAATGTAAAATCGCTCTTTGTTTGCATAAGCTTATTTTTAGATCGCACTAATATAATAAAAATATAAACATGTATATATTTATATTTTTCCACAATTAACAAATTGCTGATGTAAAATAGTGATCAAAATCACCTTAAAATAATTCAAAAACAATCTTTGTAAATAATTGTTTTATAGTTTATAACAAACTGTAAGATGGATTGGTTTGATTCATGATCTAAAACATGAAAAATATCGTCTTTTATTGGTGATTTTTACATTACATTTGCAGCCGTATTGATCATACAGACCAATCGATATAATATCTCTGTTAAGAAATAAAAAATATAATTTATTATGTACGGAAAAATTAAGGAACATTTAAGAACTGAGCTGGATGCTATTGAAAATGCAGGCTTATACAAAAAAGAACGTATTATTACAAGTCCTCAAAAAGCCGACATTCAAGTTAGCACAGGACAAGAGGTACTTAACTTTTGTGCAAATAATTACTTAGGATTATCAAATCATCCTCGTTTAATTCAAGCTGCTAAAGATGCTCTTGATTCTCATGGATACGGAATGTCATCAGTTCGTTTTATTTGTGGAACACAAGACTTACATAAAGAACTTGAAAAGAGAATTGCAGATTATTTTGGAACAGAAGATACCATTCTTTATGCTGCTGCTTTCGATGCGAATGGTGGTGTTTTTGAACCTATCCTTACCAGCGAAGATGCAATTATTTCTGATACTTTAAACCATGCTTCAATTATTGATGGTGTTAGATTATGTAAAGCAAATCGTTATCGTTACGAATCTGCCGATATGGAAGATCTAGAAGATCAATTAAAAGTAGCTCAAAAACACAGATTTAGATTAATTGTTACCGATGGTGTTTTCTCTATGGACGGTCATGTAGCGCCAATGGATAAAATATGTGTATTAGCAGAAAAATACGATGCTATGGTTATGGTTGACGAATGTCACTCTGCAGGTGTTGTAGGAGAAACAGGTCGTGGTGTTTCTGAATTATATAACTTAAGAGGTAAAATTGATATTATTACTGGTACTTTAGGAAAAGCTTTTGGTGGAGCCATTGGAGGTTTTACAACTGGTCGTAAAGAAATCATTGATATGTTACGTCAACGATCTCGCCCTTATTTATTCTCAAACTCCTTACCACCATCAGTAGTAAATTCAGGAATCGAAGTATTCAAAATGTTTGAAGAATCGAATGAATTACATGATAAATTAGTTGAGAATACGAAATACTTTAAACAAAAGATGCAAGATGCCGGATTTGATCTTAAACCTAGTAATTCTGCTATTCTTGCTGTTATGCTATACGATGCTAAATTATCGCAAGAGTTTGCAGCAAAATTATTAGATGAAGGTATTTATGTGATCGGATTCTACTATCCTGTAGTTCCAAAAGAACAAGCACGTATTAGAGTTCAGATCTCGGCTGGTCACGAAAGAGAACATCTTGACAAAGCTGTTGAAGCATTTACAAAAGTGGGAAAAGAACTTGGAGTATTGAAGTAAAATAATATTTTGTCATTCCTGACGAAACGGAGTGAAGATCAGGAATCTATTAGAAACAGATTCCTGCTTACACAGGAATGACCCAAAGATAAAAAAGGATCGGCTAATAACCGATCCTTTTGTATTTATATAAAGTAACTTTCTGTTAAAATAAACCGTGTATCTCGGCATCAATTTTATTAATAATACTACTTAAATCTTCTTTTACTTCAGTAAAATTTAAGTTATCTACATCAATAATTAATAATTTACCCAAGTTATATGTTCCAATCCATGCTTCGTAACGTTCATTTAATCGTTTTAAATAATCTAAACGAATAGAGTTTTCATAATCCCGTCCTCGTTTTTGAATTTGATTTACCAATGTAGGAACAGTTGCTCTTAAATAAATTAATAAATCGGGTGGTTGAATGAGTGAGGTCATCAGATTGAAAAGCGTGAAATAATTCTCAAAATCGCGAGTTGACATTAACCCCATGGAATGTAAGTTAGGAGCAAAAATATAAGCATCTTCATAAATCGTACGATCCTGAATAACGGTTTTACCCGATTTACGAATATTTAAAATTTGGTTTAAACGACTATTTAAAAAATAAACCTGCAAGTTGAACGACCAGCGTTGCATTTCTTCATAAAAATCATTTAAATAGGGATTATCGTCAACATCTTCGTAATGGGCATCCCAGTTATAATGCTTCGATAATAAACCTGCTAATGTTGTTTTCCCTGATCCTATATTACCTGCAATAGCGATATGCATTGCTTCATTTGAATTATTCTTTGTCATATCTTAGATTTTTCTTTTCACGTTCTGGTTAAATAATGTCGGTTTTTTCTCGAATAATGAAGGATAATCTTCATCGAACTTTTTAAGCACTGACGTAATAATCATTTCGCGCATAAACTTCGATTTATTCTTTATTTTATATTTCTTACAATAGTGGTCTATTGCTTGAATTTCTCTCTGGTTAAATAATATTGATTTACGATGTATTCTTTTTAAGCTTAAATCTTTTTCTGCTTTTCGTTTTTTCACTATCAAATCCTCTAAAAATTATTCCGTTGATAAATGTATATTTCCTCTTCTGTTTGTACAAATAATCTTCTGTTTTCTATCCTTATTTGTCGATAATTATGCTCCGGCAAAGAAATACTATATTCTTCAAAACTACTTGTGTTATAAGCTAAAAATTTACCGTTTTTTAAATATGTTATGATTTCATTATTAACCTGGAAATCTGAGATATCAATGATAGGAAAGGTTTTAATATATGTTCCGTAATGATCAAATAATAAAATACCTTCGCCACTAATTCCCAGATAAATATAATCATTTTTTTCCAGCATGAAAACCTGCTGGTTTTCTTCGTTTTGATGAATCAACTCACTTATTTGAGAGCTCTTTTTTGTGATATTCAGACTTTGATCAAAATAAATAAGTTGGAATAAACTTTGATCAAATATCCAAAATCCTCCATTAACAGATTGGCATGCTGCTGAAACATTATAATATCCTAAATCATTCAAGTCAATTGGACTAGCAATTTGGGCTAAGTTTTTATCTAAAAATTCGATCTTGTTAAAATCCTTATAGAAAAGCAATATGCGAAATGGATCGGAAGTATCTATCGATGATATTTTTCCTGACAAAACATTACTATAGTTGCTTTGTTTATAACTACCTGTTTCTATTTTTTTAAACTCCATATGGCGTACCATGTACAAATTCCCCAATTGATCACTTGAGATATAATCGGTCGTTGAGCGAATATTTTTTTCGAGGATATAATCTGATTGAGATAATAAAAAACTAAAATTAAGCAATATGGCAAGAATCCAAAATCTAAACATAAACCTAACTTATTTTCTCGTTAAGTTCCAAAAGCTCATCCATATATTGACGATTATTGGCCAAACGTGGAACTTTATTCTGACCACCAATTTTTCCTTTAGCTTTTAACCATTTATAAAAAAGATCTTTTTTAGCAATGGTTATCAAAGGTTTATCCAGAGTAATATCTTTATATCTTTTAGCCTCATAATCGGAGTTCACTTTCTGAAGTGTTACATCTAGGATATCCCTAAATTTATCCATATGATCAGGCATCTTCTCAAAATCGATCAACCACTGATGTCCACCCTTTTTCCCTTCTTCCATAAAAACAGGAGCAGCGGTATAGTCTTTAATTAAAGCACCTGTTTGACTTGTTGCTTCGATTAATGCTTTTTCTGCATTATCAATAATCACTTCTTCACCAAAAGCATTCATAAAATGTTTTGTGCGGCCACTAATTTTTACTTTATGAGGATATAACGATGTGAATGTAACCGTGTCGCCAATCAGGTATCTCCATAAGCCCGAATTCGTTGAAATTACAATGGCATAATTCTTATTTAATTCAACATCGTCGATATGTAATACTTTTGGATTGGGCTTATCAATTTCCTCTATTGGAATAAATTCATAAAAGATACCATAATCAAGCATTAAGAGCATATCTTTTGTTTCAGGACTATCCTGAATAGCAAAAAAGCCTTCCGAAGCATTATAAGTTTCCAAATAATTCATCCTGTTTGATGGAATAAGCTTTTCGTACTGCTCCTTGTATGGTTCAAAACTTACACCTCCATGAGTAAATAGCTCCAAATTAGGCCATATCTCTAATAAGTTCTTCTTCCCTGTTTTATCTAGAATATATCGAATCAGAACCAACATCCAGGAAGGGACTCCAGCTAAACTGGTAACATTTTCTTTTAGCGTGGCATCGGTGATTTTTTCCATCTTTTCTTCCCACTCACTTAGTAAAGCAATTTCCTGGCTGGGTGTTTTAATAAAATGAGTCCAGAAAGGAAGATTTTCAATTAATATGGCAGACAAATCACCATAGAATGATTCATTGTTTATTTTATTAATCTCGTGACTACCACCTAGAGTTAATCCCTTTCCCTTAAATATTCCAGTCTCAGGATAATTGTTGGTATACAGGGCCAATATATCTTTACCTCCACGAAAATGAGCATCTTCTAATGTTTCTCTTGATACAGGAATAAATTTACTTTTATCGTTGGTTGTTCCTGATGATTTTGCAAACCATTTGATATCGGTAGGCCACATTATATTTTGCTCACCCTTTAATAAACGATCGACATATGGCTTTAATTCTTCGTATGGATGAATAGGAACTCTTTCCTGGAACTTTTCAATGCTATCAATAGACTTAAAGTCATATTTTTCACCAAATTCTGTTCTTTTTGCTTTATCAACTAAATTAAAAAGCACTTCGCGTTGAGCATCATAAGGAAACTTTTTAAACAGATCAATCTGATATAATCGTTTAAAATTTAACCAGGTAACTATTGAGTTTATTATTTGCATTCTAATTTAGAATAATGTTATATTCATAAAAAAGTAAAACCAAATATAATCAATATTTGGTTTTATTTATAAATACAAATAATTATGTGTAGATAAATTATGTGCGCTAAATTTAAATTTTGGATAAACGCTTTGCTGCATTTAATAAATTCTCTTCATCACGAGCAAAACTGAATCCTAGAATTTTGTTATCAATTGAATCATGATAAAAAACAGATAAAGGAAATAAAGCAACTCCAAACTCATCCATCATTCTTTTGGCAAATTCAGTATCTTTTTCCTCACTTATTTCACTATAATCTAGTAACTGATAAAAAGTTCCTTTGGTAGGAACTATATTAAATCGTGACTCTTTCAGAGCGTTTAAAACAAAGTTCCTTTTTTCTTCAAACTGCTTATTAATAATAGTATAATCAACACCAGCTTTTAAATGCTCAGCTAAAGCGTATTGCAGAGGGGTATTTACAGTATTCACCTGAAAATGATGTTTCTTTCTTATTTGTGCCATCACTTTTTCTGTTCCAATACAATATCCAATTTTCCAACCAGGAACATTAAAAGTAATGCCGAATGATGAAATAACAATACTTCTTTCGGCTAATTGTTCATCGCTAAGTACACTGCAATGTTTATTATCATCATAAACCAAATGCTCAAAAACCTCATCACTAATAACATTTATTTTTGTTCCATTGGTAATTTTTTTCAGCTGAGCAATGTCTTCCTGGTTAAAAACAGCTCCTGTTGGATTATGAGGAGTATTGACAATAATAAGCTTTGTACGTGTATTAATTAGTTTCTGTACAGCTTCCCAATCGATATGGTAATCGGGACTTTTTCTTTGGACAAAAACTGGACGTCCTCCATTACTTTCAATGGCAGGAACATAACTATTAAAGGCAGGTTCAAATAATACAACTTCATCACCTTCATTTACAAAGCTACTTATGGTTGTATACATTGCTTGTGTAGCACCAGCTGTAATGGTTATTTCATTTAAAGGGCTATATTCTAATCCATGTTTTTTTTGAATATTTTCCGCAATAGCTTCTCTCAATTCAAACAAACCATCTGGATGTGTATATTCCGTTGATTTCTCAACAATAAATTTCGCGGCAAGTTCGGTTAACTTATTAGAGCATGGTATATCCGGAGAAATCTTTGCCAGATTAATAATATCTGTATCTTCTACTTTTTCGGAAATAACAGTATATATATCTTTCCCTAAATTCGACAACTTTGCTTTTATCATATATTGATTCTCCTAAAATGGAACGCAAATGTATAAAAATATCTGAATTAAAAAAGTGACCTAAAACATCATTTTAAAAAAATCAAACCCCTAATTTTTTCAACAATAATGCCACTTTTAAAAATTCAAAATTAAATGATTAGAACTAAAAATGGATTGGATATTGAATGTATTTGGTCAAACTTAAAATGTTTTACGTAAAGTGCTCATATTAGCTGATTAATGAAACACTTCCTTTAATACTTCCAAGGATTTTAAATTGGCCACACCTTCTTGATGTAAACTGAAATATTCAAGTATTTTTTCGAGCAAAGCAATTCTTTGTTTATATTTTACCTGAAGCTTTTCGTGTTGATTATCTGAAAAAGTTAACATTTTACTAAAAAGAGCACTTTCTTCTTTTTCCATAAACAAAAAATGAAAAGGCTTTATTTGCACAAAACTTCCTGCTTTCAAATCAAAATAACATCTGGTTTCTGAATAATTATTATCAGGAAAGAATCCCAGATATTTTGAAAGATGTATAAGAAAATATATGTGAAAATTACCAATGTTATTTTCTTTCAAATCTAACATTTGTATCGAATGAAATAAATACTCAAAGAGTTCCTTGTTTGGCTCCTGCTCCTGAATTGTTTTATACAATATCTCGGATAAAAAAATTGCCAAAGTACTTTTCTTTAAATCATAAGGAACTGTGCTAAAAATAAACGCATTCTGTATTTCTTTTGCTCTCTGAAGATCTCTTTTTTCTTTGTAATAAACCTCCATTTCTAACAAAAAAAGTGGTTGGAATATATTTGCTTTGATTTTTGATTTCTTCCCTCGTACTCCATTAATAATGTACGATTGTCTTCCAAAAACTTCAGTATAAATAGTTGCTATTATACTGGTCTCTGAATACTTAATATGATTTAGTACAATGCCTCTGGTTTTATGTAGCATATTCTTACCTTTTAAGCTTCAAATTATATAAAACAAGGGAATCTTTATATTCAAACTGTTCAACAATATTTAGCTTAATTTTTAAAGAATCAAGAATAGCATTATTCGGATATAAAAATTTTGAATGAGCATCAAGAAATAAAACATGTGAACTTGTAGAATCAATAATTTCGCTTAATGAAGAAGCATTATATATTGCATATATTTTATCATTTTTAAGGTGTTGATCAAGATTATTATACTCTTTAAACAATGCTTTATCGTAATGAAATGTAAAGGTTTTTCTATACTGATATGGGCAAATAATTACTTTAGTAGAATCCGTTTTTAAAGATTTTACTTTCACAATTGTTTTACTAATCCCTTTGTTATCTGTTCTTTTAAAGTCAGTAGTTAAAATCATTACTAGGAGTACAATTCCAGAGATAACATAAAACAGCCTATTCTTAAAATATCTTTCAATTATTAATGCAATTCCAATATACAATGGTGAAATAATAAAGATTAAATACCTATCATGAAATATTGGATAATAAAAAGAAATTGCAAACATCGATAAATATGGCAAAAAAAACCAAGTAAAGATTATTGCTTTATAAGGCTCAGCTTTTCTATATTTAAAAATACCCAAAGATAATCCTGAGAAACAGAAAACGAGGAATATAATAGTAAAAACGTTAATTGAGGTAATTTTCCAAATAAAGGGAATGCTGAAAAAGATTGAATATGATACTAAGAAAAAGAGTGGTATTATAAAAAATAATAATGCTCTTTTTAAATAGACATTAATTGTCATTTTATAAGTTGTCATCCAACTTGCAAGCCAAAATAACCCAACAATTACTAAATATAAATATCTGTTTTTGTTGGTAAAGAGATACATCATATGGTGTAAATGCCCTAAATTTTCAACAGGTTTTAACCAAGTTCCATTTACAGAGAAATCTTTAATTCGAGAATAAAATTCCGGTATATAGAACGAAAAGAAAAATATCAATGTAGTTATCGCAATTAAATAATATCTTAATCTTTTTGTGTTCTTATAGTTCCAAAGAACCATTATTGCAATCTGTAAACCAATAACCAAGACTCCTAAATAATGCGAGTAAATCAATAGGACATAAATAAGAAATAATTGAATATAATACTTCAATCTGGTTTCATTATTTAAAATCTCAAACAGTAAATAGAATGTTATAGACGTTAGTAAAGAAAACAAAGAATAGACTCTTGCTTCATGAGAAAAGTATATATGATAACTAGAAAAAGTAATCATTAAAGCAGCTAATATTGCGACCTTAAGATTAAAAAACTTCTTCCCAATTAAAAAAACAAAATATATATTAAGTACACTAAATATTAAAGAAGGTAATCTAACTAATACTGTACTTAGTCCAAATAATTTAATCCAATAATGTAAAAACAACTCATACAAAGGAGGGTTGTTTCCTCCCTTCAATGCATTAATAATTTCAGACACATTCATTTGAGCATGAAATATCGAAAATGGTTCATCATGCCCTACTGGATTATAACAAATAAAAAGACTTCTTGAGATAATAGCAGTGAACAAAATACAAGCTGTTATAATTATTGGATTTTGCTTAATATATTTAATAATATACATTAATCTCTTCATGAATAATTATTTTATAAAAAGAAGCTTTGTAATATATGTTTTTGAACCATCATCATTCGAACAAAATACCAGGTAAACACCTGTACTTACTCGCTTACCATCGAAGTTCTTACCATTCCATGTTGCTTGTCCTCCTTCTGCTGTTGTCTCATACACAATATTCCCACTAATATCGGTTATTTTAACATTCACATCAGAGACTAGTCCTCTAACCGTAATGTCGCCATCATAATTTTCTCTAACAGGATTTGGATAAACATATACGTCTCTAAATTCATCGCTACCCATTGTAGCTGATCCACGATATGAAACCAAGCCTTTGTCGGTTGCAAAAAAGACTTCACCTGTTTCATGATTAATTCCAATATCATAAATATTATCTGATACTAAAGGACTGTTTTCTGCAGTAAAGTGATTGATCTCTTCTGTGCCATCTTCAGAAACAAGATATACTCCCGAACTTTGCGTTCCAAGCCATTTTCTGTTAGCTCCATCGACAGCAATAGAGGTTATTATCTGTGTTTTTAAAAGAAAATTAGTTGCATCTCCAATGGTTAACACAATACGCTGTGCATAAAATCCTGAACTCTCAAAAACATTCTCGGGTGTATAATAAACAACAATCCCTTGATCAGTTCCTACCCATATATCGCCATCCAAATCTTCTGCAATCGCAAAAATATTATTTGAAATTAATTTACCATTTTCATCTACAACACTCACTCGTTTATACAAATCATCATTTTCGTTATCAATGGTTCCATTGTTATTAAATACAAATAATCCATTACCCACAGGTAGTATAACCCACTTATTGTTTTGTTCTGTAATGATCATATCCCCAACAAGCATATTGCTTATTTGCTCGTCGTAGTTAAAACTCACCCAATCTCCACTGGCAAGCTTAACAGATATCGGATCTTTAACTCCTGAATTCGTTACCCAAACATTGTTAGCATCATCAATAGTAAGCCCTTTTACTCTGTAATAATTTTCTCCTTCAATAACCGACTGCAAGGTACTATTGTGTGCTTTGTACGTTTTAACCGTATCATTCCCATTATATTCTATTAAACCTGCTCCCCAGGCACCAACATAAAAGTGGTTGTTGTTGTTTGGATCTATACTTATACCTACATAATCATGAGCAGCATAATTAGCCATGGTATGCCACCATTCATTCCTAAATGAATATACTGCACCTGTATAATATGAATTTGCCCATCCCGGAGTTAATTCTCCGGCAGTAACTAATACTCTGTTGTTTTTTATATCTATTGCATAAACATTATTAAAGTATGGAGCGTTAGGCATTATCCCTTCTGCATTATTCGATTGAAATTTTATAAGTCCTCTACCCCTTTCAGCAATCCAATAAGTATTATTACTATATGCTGTTTCAAATGGGTTTAAATTTGTTATATCAGTGCTTGAAACAGAATCTTGAAACACAAAATCTGTATTATATCTCAATACATTCTGGTCTGTAGTAATTAAAACAGATGATTGGGTTTCTCTTATTTCGCGTACCGAAGTATAATCACTTAAAAACTCATTCCAGGTACTATTCTCAAATAAATATACTATGTCATTAAAAGACTCATTGGTTTGATTTACTAATATCTTACCATCAGTAACATAAATAGCATTACAAGGTGAACTATAATTTGGAATTGTATTAATGATCTGCCAATTAGAATAATCGACAAGATTAGGATTTGACAAGTCTGCTATATAAATACCTTCATTTGTTGCAGCATATAAATATCCATTACTTTCTATTAATTGATTTATTTGAAGGTAGCTCCCAAGATTTCCAATATAATAGGTATCTTTTATTTCCCTTTTTTCGGTATTCATAACCACAATTCCAAAACCACACGATATGTACGCATACTCATCAATAAACAATACATGGTTAATTGATTTGCTCCCACTTATCATTTCTCTTTTGATATCTGAAAGATTAAATGTTTCGTTATTAAATACCATGTCTACATTCCCGTTTGAATAGCCCACCAATAGCACCTCGTTTTCATTAGAATACGATATGGTAGAAATACCCACATCGGACAGTCCATTTACTTTGGTAATTTTTTCAACATTATAAGCATTTTTATCATATGAAAAAATTCCATTTTCGGAAGCTACAAAAACTTTTGTGGGAGATTCTGTAACCGAAATTGCAAATGAAAATGCCAGATGATCACGCCATTCGCCAACGCCAATTTGAGCCTTCAAACATTGAATGTTTAGGAGAAATAGAAGAATTAAGCCAATCCTGTTTTTTATCATTTTGGTTTTTATCTTAATAACTGAATTGATTAAGAAATATTGCAGGTTCTATTTGCTTAATAAAAAGTCAACTAATTTTTTTGTTGCTCTTCCCCGATGGCTTATCTCATTTTTCTCATCTAAATCCATCTGAGCAAACGACTTTTCAAACCCCAAAGGTCTAAATATTGGATCATACCCAAAGCCATCTGTGCCATGTCTTTCTGTAAGTATCACTCCATCGACAATTCCTTCAAAAAAATATGTTTCTCCTTTTATAATTAGAGCAATAACAGTTCTAAATCGGGCTTTACGATTGTTCGCACCTCCAAGTTCCTGAAGCACTTTATCGATGTTATCATCAAAAGAACAGTTTTCGCCTGCATAACGAGCAGAGTAAACTCCAGGTGCTCCTTTTAAATGATCTATTTCCAAGCCTGTATCGTCCGCAAAGCAATCAATTTTATACCTATCGTATATAAACTGTGCTTTTTGTAAAGCATTCTCTTTTAAGGTCTCAAAATCTTCCGGAATCTCACTAGAGAATGAAATATCTTTTAAGCTCAATAAATTAAACTCATCTCCTAATAAATTCTGAACTTCTTCTAATTTGTATAAATTATTTGTTGCAAATACAAGTTTCATATTTGAATTAAAAAAAGTGGATGACAAAATAGCCATCCACAAGATGTTTATATAAAAGTAACTATTATCCGAATCCTTCCCATTTTGTTAGATCCTCGCGAGGATTCACAACCATTACCGGGATCTTTGAGCTGTTTGCAATAACATATTGCTCCTGAGCTCCAATAACATAATCGGTTAAACCAATGTTTTTGGTTGATAAAATCAATATCAGGTCAGCATTAATGCTTCCACCAAATTCCATAATCTCGACTGGGAAATTCTTTTTACCTTCAGCAGTATGAATTTCATAATCAATTCCCTTGCTATCCATAAATTTTCGAGAAAACGCAATATTTGCTTTTATCTTCTTAATAAATATTACATCCGTTGTATTTGGTTTTATAATATGAAATTTAGGACTAAAATACTTATGTAGGTAACTAACAAGGTTAAGCGTTTCCTTACTTTCCCTTTTAAAGTCAATAGGTAAGACAATATCTCTTAAGTCAGTTTCATTTGGTGGTTCCTGTACCACAACAAAAGGAACCTTAGAACTAACAATAACTTTAAGAGCCCAGCTTCCTGTAAGTTTTTGCATTCCTCTTAAACCATGCGTACCCATAATAACTAGCTCTGCCTCAACCTCCGAAGCCACTTCTCCTATGGTTGTAAAAATACTTCCTTTACGAACAATCGCTTCGATTTCAATCCCATTTTTCCCCTGGTTATCACTGGCAACCTGATCAAGCCTTTCTTGAGCTCCATCTTGTTCCTTTTCACTTTTTATAATGTGAATTAAAACAATCTTTTTACTTTTCGCTTTTTCTGCAAACTTAAACGCGTGTTGTAATGCATAATCAGCTACAGGAGTAAAGTCCCATGGAATTAACATTATGTGATCTTCATTCTTCATAAATAATATATTTATTCGAAATCAACGTTCTTAAATAAAAAAAATCCTTATCTTAACACTTACAAAAATCAGCACAAATGCTTCAAAAACCTAAGTTATGGATTTTAAAATAAATATTGGTAAAAATAACATTTTTTTTCCCGTATTGATTTTTATTTTAACAATCCTTATCCCCTTAAGATCATACGAAAATAATACTGGAAGTCCATATATACAAAAAATTATTTTAAATAATTATGGATTCAATAATAATAACTTTTCCTTAATTCAGGATCATCATGGCATTTCATACATTTGTAATACCAATGGAATTATACAATACGATGGTCGATTTTGGGAAATCTTAAAAGTTCCCGGAATACCTTCTATCGATATTGATAATAAAGGAGTTATTTATGTTGGTGCTTACAATCATTTTGGTTTTATTGATAACACAGCCGATGGTAAAGCTTATTTCAATTCTTTAACTGAACAAAATAAAGAAACTAATATTCATCAGATTGAAACTGTTTGTACATATAAAGACCAGGTATTTTTTTGCAATAAAAATACCTTGTATAGATATGCAAATCAAAAGATTGAACGTGTTGATTCGTGCGAGCAAGGAATCTCTTTATTTAAAATAAATAATCAGATAATTGTTGTTAAAAATGGAATAGGAATACAAAAACTAATCGATCATAAATTTCAGATACTTCCCGGAAGTGTTTTTTTTAAGGACAAAATGATTGTTGATATCCTCCCTTTTAATGAACAATTGCTTATTAAAACCTCCAAAAATTCGGGCTTTTTTATTTTTGACAACTATACTGTTGAAGTATTTAAAACAGAGGCAGATGAATTTATATCTCACAATATTTATTCTTCCTGTTGCGAACTAAATAATGGTCATTATGCTATTGGAACAGCATTACAGGGAATTGTCGTTATTGATAAATTAGGAAAAATTATCTCAAAAATTGATGAAAACAGTGGTTTATTTAGTCTATCCGTAAATAATTTATTCCCAGATGAAAATAACAACCTTTGGGCCCTTCATAACCAAGGATTAAGTCGAATCGAAATCCCTTCTAAATACAGCTATTTTAGTAAACACGATGGCTTAAAAGGCAACGTAAACTCAGTAATGAAATTTAAAAATAACTTATATATTGCTACAACACAAGGTGTTTTCGGTGATTTTAATCATGATACTAAATTTCAAGCTATTCATGAAATTAAGACCAATGCATATGAGTTTCATGTGTTTAATAATCAGCTTTTTGTTTCAACCAATAAAGGTATTTATCAGATTCATGATAGAAAAGCTCTTATGTTTTACAATCGAGAAGCAGATGAGATAACCAGCGTTCTCCGTTCAAAGAAAAATCCATCTTATATTTATCTGGGATATCACCATGGCTTTTCGGTAATTAGGATTGTAGAAGGGATGCTTATCATAGAAAAGAAACTTCCGGGTATTGACTGTAAAATATCCAGCATAGCAGAAGATAAAGATGGAATAATCTGGTTGTCAGGAAACCAAGAAGGTATTTATAAAATTGATCCTTTCGAAAAGTATTCTAAAAAACTAGACTACACACTCTATAACTCCAAAAATAAATTACCCAAGAACCTTGAATGGATTAATCTATACTCCATCAATGATGGAATACTGTTTTCAACATCAGATGGAATTTACAGGTATAACAAATCCAGAGAAGCATTTTATAAAGATACCATGTTGGGCATTGATTTTATTCACCAAAAAAATTGGGTATACCCTATTGTAGAAGATCAACAAAACAATTTATGGCTAAACTTTATTGGGAAAAACAATGAACCAAACAAAACTCTGGTTAAGAATTATCAATACGATTCTCTCAAGATTTTACGACCTCTCCCTTTGAATAGAGTAAAAGACTTTTTTATTACATCTATTCATCCTGACGATCATGGAGTTGTCTGGTTTGGTGGTTTTGAAGGATTAATTCGTTTAGATATTAAACATGACATTCAACTTAATAAACCATTTTCGGCCTTATTTCATAAAATAACAATTGAAAAAGACTCTGTGTTATACCAGCAAGCTTTTGGTTATCATGACCCTAAGGAGAAAAGGCCTTCAATAGCTTACCACCTCAATTCTATAGCTTTTGAGTTTTCTTCCCCAAATTACGAAAGCGAAGATCAAATAAGGTTTCAATATAAACTGGAAGGTTTTGATAAGCATTGGTCGGATTGGACTTCTTCAAACTTTAAAGAATATACCAACTTATTTGAAGGAGATTATGTGTTTCACTTAAAAGCTAAGAATATTTTCGATACAGTATCAAAAGAAATTACATACAAATTCAATATAAAACCACCATTCTTCAGAACTAAATTAGCTTTTGTAGTCTATGTCATAACTGCTTTACTCTTTTTTATTTTAATCGGTAAGTGGAGGGAATATTACTTTGCACGTGAAAAATTTAAACTTGAAAATATCATTCATGAACGTACCGAAGAAGTAGTTATCCAAAAAGAAAAAGCCGATAACTTGCTTGAAAGAGTACTTCCGAAAAATACCGCTAAAGAATTAAAATCAGGAAGAAAAGCAGGGCCATATCATTACAATATGGTCACCGTATTATTTTCCGACATCCAGGGGTTCACCAAAATTGCAGAACAAATGGATTCTGAACTTTTAATTGATGAATTAGATCGGTTCTTTTTACAATTTGATATGGTGGTTGAAAAATATAACATTGAAAAAATCAAAACCATAGGCGATGCTTACATGTGTGCTGGAGGTATTCCTACAAAGAACAGGACAAATCCCGTAGAAGTTGTTCTTGCTGCCATTGAAATGCAGAACTTTATGAAAGAATTGAAAGCAAAATCGGATAAAAGTACAGCTCATATCTGGGACTTAAGAATTGGTATTGATACAGGACCTGTTGTTGCTGGAGTATTGGGGCGCAGCAAAATTTCATATGATATTTGGGGAGGTACCGTTAATACAGCCAGTAGAATGGAAGCTTCAGGAGAACCCGGGAAAATTAATGTTACGGAAAACACGTACATGTTAATTAAAGATTTCTTTATTTGTCAGTATCGTGGTAAAATGCCGGTGAAATACAAAGGAGAAATCGATATGTATTTTGTTGAAGGATTTATGCCACATTTGTCGTCCGATCTAAAAGGGCAAATTCCTAATCAAGCATTCTTTACTCAACTTCAAATTCTTAGAATCAATGATGTTGAAGAATTTGTTTTAAGTAAACTTGAAGATGGACTACCGGATAATTTATACTATCATAATGTTAAACACACTATAGATGTTGTAACACAAGTCGAACTGATTGGTCGAGCGGAAAATGTTACAGAAGAAGATATGCTTGTTCTTAAAACAGCAGCTCTTTTCCACGACATGGGGCATTTGATAAACTATGATACTCATGAAGAAGAAAGTGTCAAGCTTGCCAAAAAAATATTACCGGAATATAAATACACTGATAAGCAAGTAGAAAAAATTTGCGAATTAATTCTTGTTACCCAGATGCCACCTGAGCCCAAAACTCTGTTAGAACAAATCATGTGCGATGCAGATTTGGATTACCTTGGAAGAACAGATTTTGTTCCGGTATCCATTAATCTATATAAAGAATTAGCAGAACGGAAAAAAATTGATTCAATATTAGAGTGGAATCAGATGCAATTAAAATTTATTAAAGGACATCAATATTTTACTAAAACAGCTCAAAAGCTGCGCGAAGTAAATAAGAAAAAACAGCTGGAAAATATTCAAAATGAAATTAAACGCGAAATGGAGCAAGAAGATGAGTAATGTACTAGTATTCTATTTCTACCTCATATCCGTTATGCTTACGTATATTTAATACAATTCCTCCATCAAAAATTAAATACTGTCCTTTAATACCGATCAGTTTCCCTTCCATTCTATTTTCTTTATCAAAAGTAAATGAATTTACCTTTTCGGGGTATTTTATCACAGGATAATTAATCTCGATTATTTCATTATCATCAATAAAATATTTTACAAAATCTTTTTTAACTAATTCTTTAGCTTTCTGTTTTTGCTCCTGTAATTTGGTTTCCAAATCAACTTTATTAGTTAACATATTCCGCCAGTTGGTTTTATCGGCAAAATGTTTTTTTAAATTGACTTCTATAATTCCGGCTGTATATCTGTTGGGAACTTGAGCTATTTTTATAGCAAAGCTAGCTCCCTGATCAATCCAACGAGTTGGAACCTGGCTTTTTCGGGTTACCCCTACTTTTAGTCCACTGGAAATTGCCAAATAAACAATGTGATCTTGTAAACAATTATTCTTCGACCACTCCATATCACGTGATATACCTTCATGAGCCTGACACAATTCAGGCTTTAAGATACAACTGTCGGTTTCGGGTGCTGTGCGAAAACATGGATAGCAATAGCCCTGATGAAAAGATTTATTGGTTTTTCTTCCACATCGAATACAATGAATCTCATCTAAATAAGTAATAGATATCTCTTTTTGAATTAATTCATTCATGTGAATTTTTTCATCTCCCAAATTCAAAAAATAATCAACCGGATTGTTTAATTCGGTTTTCATTTTTAACAAAGCACCTTGAATTTTCATCTTATCTCATTTTTTTATAAAAATAATAAAAAAATTTAACCTTGATTTTCAGCTACTTAAATTCTGTTGTGTTAATTTTTTACTACTATGTGTTGCATAGTACCATAATATTTACATATCTTTGTATAGTAATTTTGTATGCATAGTATAGTACTGTAAATAATTAAAAAATGAAAACAACAATAACAATCAATTTAGGAGGAATCGTATTTCATATCGATGATGATGCATATGAAATGCTACATACTTACCTTATTGCCATAGAAAAACAATTTTTTAATGAAGATGAACGCAAAGAGGTAATGTCTGATATCGAAGTCCGTCTTTCAGAATTATTTAAAGAAACATTAGGCACAAAACGCGATGTTATAATGAAAGGTGATGTTTCAAAAGTCATTGAAATTATGGGCGAACCGGAAGATTTTATGGACGATGAAGCAGCCAATGAGTCTGCAAAAACAGAAACAGGGAACCAAAGAAGAAGCACAACAGGCAAATCAACACGAAGATTATATCGCGACCCTGATAATAGAATTCTAGGTGGTGTTTGTGGAGGCTTAGGAGCTTATTTCAATATGGACCCCTTAGTTTTCAGAATAATATTCTTAGTCTTCCTTTTTGCCGGGACAGTAGGATTTTGGATTTATATCATCTTATGGATAGCTATTCCAGAAGCAACTACTACTGCTCAGAAATTAGAGATGAGAGGCGAACCCATCACGATCGAAAATATTAAAAAAGCGGTTCGCGATGAATTTGAAAATGTTCGTAAGAACATGAAATTCTAAATGAAAATAAATATTTCTTCACATAAATATAAAAACAATGAATCTCGAAAATACAAAAGCTCAGATGAAAAAAGGCGTACTGGAATTCTGCATTCTTTCCATCCTTTCAAAGCAGGATTACTACGCTTCAGACATCATTAAGGCATTAAAAGAAGCCAAAATGATCGTTGTTGAAGGAACTCTGTATCCTCTTTTAACCAGGCAAAAAAATGCCGGATTATTAAGCTATCGTTGGGAAGAGTCGACACAAGGACCACCACGAAAATATTATACCTTAACAGATAAAGGCAAAGAATATTTAGGTGAACTAAAAACCTCGTGGACTGAATTGGTTGAAGCCGTAAACTCGATCAGTAAATAGTTTAAAACCGAACAAAAAATGAAAAAGACAATTAAAATAAATATTAGCGGTGTGATCTTTCATTTAGATGAAGATGCATATCAAAATTTGCAGAATTATTTAACAGAAATTAATCAACGATTCTCGTCTTCAGATGAAGGAAAAGAGATCATTTCAGATATTGAACATCGCATTGCAGAAATCCTGCAAGGAAAAATTACAGAACAAAAACAAGTTATTTCGAACGAAGATATCATGGAGATTATTGAAATTATGGGTCGCCCCGAAGATTTCGATAACGAAGAAGAAAATAATGGAAAAGAATATCAACGTTACGAAAGAACAAGTAAACGTTTGTATAGAGATGCTGAAAACAGAATTCTTGGTGGCGTTTGTTCGGGTATTGCTACTTACTTAAATATCGACCCAATCATCATAAGAATATTGTTTTTGGTTTTAATGTTTGCATACGGGGTTATAGGAATTATATATATTATTCTATGGGCATTGTTACCGGCAGCTTATACTACAGCTCAAAAACTGGAAATGCGCGGCGAAAAATTTAACATCGCAGATATCGAAAAAAACGTACGTAAAGAGTATGAAAACGTAAAGGACAACTTTAAGAATATCAAAGATTCTAAAGATTACGAACGTGCTCAAGGTTTTTTCGAAGGTCTATTTAATGCTATTGGTGCTTTTTTTAGATTCATATTCAAATTTGTTGTAGCAGTTATCGGTTTAGCTTTAGTTATTGCTGGTGTTGGTTTTCTGATAGGATTAACCGGAACGGTTATTATCGGAGAACCATTTATGCCCTGGAATAATATCATTATTGACGATCATCATATTATATTTTCTGATATGATCAACTCTTTTGTCGATCCTAATACCATGTGGATTATGATTATTTGTGCCATATTGGTTGTATTTATTCCACTGCTTGCTATCATTTATGGTGGATTTAAATTGTTACTCGGCTTACGCCCTAATGACAAACCTATTGCAGGAATTGGATTTATTACCTGGTTACTAAGTCTTATTGTATTGGTTGTTCTGGTTGGTTCGCAGGTAAAAGATTTCTCACATTCAATTATAAACGATGATGAGTTAGAAATTAAGGAGCCTGCCAATAAAACACTTTATTTAAAAGCTAAAAAAGAAGATCATTTAACCAGTTCACGGTTTTATATTTTCGATGCCGAATTCGAATTAATGTACGACGAAAATGATGAAAATAAAATGTATGCTTTCCCTGAAATTGATATCATCAGAGGGCATTCTGATCAAGTAATCATTAAAATTGAAAAAGAAGGACGAGGTTCAGATCGTAGAGAAGCCATTCGAAATGCTAACGACATAGATTACCATGTTATACAAGAAGATTCGGTTGTTCTATTTGATGCAGTATATTCGTTGGTTGATGATAATCGTTGGAGATTTCCTGAAGTTGATATAACCATAAAGGTGCCTGAAGATTATATTCTTTATATTGATGAAAGCCTGGAAGAACAACTCGATTATATCAAAACCGAAAAGTATTACAGAAACGATGAGATGGTCAACAGATACTGGATCATGACAGATGAAGGTTTGGAAAAATACTATAAAGTAAGTTATGATGATTAACCAGAAAGGAGCACTTTGCTCCTTTCTTTTTAAAACTATACCACATGAAATTTACTAAATGGATTTTTGTTATTGCAGGATCAATAGGAATGCTTACCCTGTTTCCTCTGCTCTTCAAAGAACACGCTATTGCTCCCGGACTAGTTTATCCCGAGTTTTATTTTGGAATCATCGGTGTAAAAATTTTGTTACAGATAATGTACATCCACATCTCCGATAATCCGATAAGATTCAAGCCAATCATATTTTTCGGGTTTTTAATAAAAATAACCACTGCAGTAACATTTTTAAGCTTGATTTATTTTGAACGAACAAGTTCTTTTTGGTTGTATCCGGCTATTGGTGAATTAGTTTTTGCCATTTTATTTCTAATTTCATTCTTTTTATTAAAAAAACATGAAACTACGGAATGAATTTGATTTTTAAGCTTTTTGACATGTACTGTTTATTTTTTTTATATAAGATTTTAAAAAAACTTCTAATTTTATTTGCAGACAACAATTTTTTTTTAAATTTGCACTCTCAATCAATTGTCCGATGGTGTAATTGGCAACACGTCTGATTTTGGTTCAGAAGAGTCCAGGTTCGAGCCCTGGTCGGACAGCAAAGAAAGTTATAAAAAGCCTTTAGAGAAAAGAAATCTAAAGGCTTTTTTATTTGTGCCCGTAGGCTCCTCGTAGAGAGAAATATCTCCCGATATTCTTCGAGTAATTCGTTCATAATTTGATATTTATAGTTATCTGTAATCATAATATAATATTCCTACAATAAATTTTACAAACGATTTGCCAGAATAATTTGAGAAAATCTATAAATGACAGGGTGACAGTTAAGTAATTTTTAAAATTATAAAACAATTATTCTAAAATCCTTGGTATTAAATAATTATTTTATAATTTTAATATTTCATACTGTCCAGAACTATTATTGAATACGAAAGGGAGAGAACAAAAAGTATTGTAATGGTTCAAAAATGTAATCTGTCATTAACTCTATTTCTTACGATTTTTATCGGAAGTGTATTTGTACATACACTAAAGTTTAGGTACTATATTTTTTATAGAATATGTGGTAATTGAATCATATGAAAAAAAATAAAATTTTCTTATTTCTTAATGCTAGAATTTATAAATACAATATTATTAATCTTAAATTATTTTAATAATGGCTATGCTTTTTAACAACGAAAATTTTTTTACAGACAGTTATTCTTTGGCACGTAAAGGAAAAAGAATGGGTGATATTCCAACATCGGATGAGATATCTGGAATAGAAGTAAGACTATCAAAAGTGCTTATAAAAAACAACGGCACTCCTAAGATCCCCCCGTTCCCAGGACTAGCAAAAATGTATCTTTTAGTTCTTGTAATTAGCGACCTAGAAGATCCGGTTAAAAACCTAGACCTTAAAGGATTTGCCAAAGTCGATGATAATGAGGAATTACCAGTGGATAGATCAATCTTTTATTGGAAAAAAAGTAAAGAAGAAAATAAGAATCCAGGTCAAATACATGTTTTAGTGTCTGTTGTAAAAAGTAAAGAAGACCTAAGAAATGTTGGGAATGTGTTAACAAAAGTTAAAAGTGATAGTAGTTATAATAGTTTAATTTCTGATTTATTTAGTAGTGCTAATCAAGTAAAAAATATTACAGATACATTATTTAACATAGCATCAATTGTTGGTAAATATTTAGGGAATGTTAAAGATAAACCACTTTTAACATGGGTACAAAGTTTTACTGATATAAATGGGGATTTAGACAGATTGGGTAAAATATCTTTTGAGAAAGAAAATAAAAATGCTGAATTTAAACTTACTCTAATTATAAGAGACAAAGAGAGAGAAAGAAAGGCTCTTAATAGCTTAACTGGAGAAGAAAAAGAAATCATCGAACTTGACATTCATTAAAATTCATTATAATCTAGAATAATGCCTAATGAAGTAAATATTAATATCAGAAGGAATAGTAAAACAGGTGAAGATAATTCTAATAAACTTCTAAATGTCGTTCAATCCGATTATGAACTGAATATGAATATTGGATTAGATGATCCTGTTTCTTACAATTTCAAATGGAATGATGAAGATGCAAGTTCAGTTATTGAATACATTAGAATGTACAGAAGTGATCCTGGTAATATTTTATTCAAACCTGCTATTAGCACTTTATTATGGAAATTTCTTTTTAAAAATTTAAATGAAAAAGAAAAGCGTAATTTATTAAATTTAATATCAATAGAGGACATAACTCTTTATCTATCATCTGAATCTGAAGATCAGAGAATCTTGACAAATATTCCTTGGGAGTTAGCGCTTAAAGTATATCCTGATGAAATAAATCAAGATTTAGATTTTGATAATACTTTAAGCGCTTTCCCTTGTGCGAAACTAGTTAAGGGTACAAGTTCTAGATCTAAACCTTTTAGTGAAAATCTTTTAAAAATCTCATGTTGTATTTCTGATCCATATTATAAAGGAAAAGATGATAATTCTCTTGAACCAGATGATTTCTATAGAGATATTAAGTCAGCCTTGGAAAGCAGAAGTCTTTTTATTCAATATGAATTACTTATAGGAGATAATGATTTTTTAGTTGATTTTGATGAATTTACAACTAGAATTAAAAATTTTGATCCAAATATTTTAATTCTAGTCTGTCACGGCAAAACACAAGAAGGAAAACCAATGGTATATTTTAACGGTGGCTGGATAGATATAGAAATATTGGCTGCACATCTCAAAGATACCAGCATTCATATGGTTTATTTAATTGCGTGTGATTTAACATATTTTGATGATGGTGTTACATCGAATTCAGGTGCAATAACTTTAGTTAACTCAGGGATTCCTGCAGTTGTAGCCATGCAAAGCAGCACATTAGTTACCTCTGGGAATATATTTATTAAACAGCTAATAGAGTATGTTTTTGCAAATTCTAAAGATATTAATAAAAAATCTTTACCTGAAAGTATCTATTTAGCTCGTTCAGATATAAGTAGAAGGCAAAATATTAGTGGTGTCGAATGGTCTTTTCCGTCACTTTTTCTCTCCAGTAACCATAAAACTATACTTGATAGAATTAATCAAAGCATTAATTACTATCCAGTTAGTTTGAACTGGCTTTGGAGGCAGAATTTTAAAAATATAAAATTTCATTTTAAAAGAATGGAAATTGAAGATGTTTTATATAAAACTTTTAAAACTTCTTCATGTGGAATTTATTATATATATGGCCCCAAACATTCAGGGAAAACCCATTTAATTCACTATATAGGTGATAAACTAATGAGATTAGCAATCGAAGAAAAAAGAACTGATACACCATTATTACTATATCTCAATTTTGAAGAATATGTTCAACATGACCTATCCAATATTACTGAATTATATGGAATATTAAAATCAAGGATAGGAGAAATACAACCACCAGACTCTGTTTTTACATTTTTTAAGCAACTAGGTAGCCTAACTCCCAGTATACAACAAAATTTTATTGATTGGATTTTAACAAAAATTGATGAATGGAAGGTCAAACTAATTTTTGATAATTTAAGCGATACACAATATTCTAACTTAAAAGAATTTATTAATCAAGCAGATAATAAACTTAAATATTCTCAGATAATTATTTGTTTTTCTACAGGAGCTATAAGTAAGGATTTAAATATTGGATTTATAAATGAAACTGAAGTCCATCGCTTTATGCATATGAGAAATGTAACATCAAAAGATTTCAATAATATTAATTTATTTGAACTTGCCGGAGGGAACTTTTACTTATTAAATAAATTAATAGATTTTCCCAAACTAATTGATAGCCTTGAAAAAGACTCTGATGATATAGATAAAATAGATGATGTTGCCTTTTATATATTAAAAGACGTTCAAGAACGTCTTGGTGATAAACATTTAGTTACTTTAATAGCATTATCTTTAGTGCCAAAAGGTCTTAATAAAGAACTATCTCATATCTGGTTGCAAGACTGGCAAGACTTAGAAGTTTTGCGTGAATATGGATATATTTCTAGCACTTTTAGGAAAAATGATGAATGGTTTTTTGTTCCATATGTACTTGGAGATAGTTGGAAGGTGCAGTATTCAGATAAAATTGAAGAAGTATTTGAAGATTGTGTTATTCATTTTGCAAAAAGTAATAATGCCTATGAAAAAAACCAGAATACAAGTGTTTTCAATTACATTTTAAATGTTGATGGAGGATATGAATTTGTCCATTCATTGTTGATCAATTTAATAAAGAATACCAATAGCAATAATAAAGAATTATATAATAAAAGATTAAAATTAATTAAAAGTATTCCACTAGCAACACAAAACATTCTTTATTCAAAGGGAATGTGGTATGAATCATTCGAATTATGGAATATCCTTTTAACTGAAAAAAAAGAAATAAAATTGGACTATGGAGACTGGATACTTTTTGGAAAATCTGCCAGTCTTATTGGAAATCATAATCAAGCTGATTATTGCCTGAATAAATCCAAATCTCTAGAGTTTCAAAATAATGATAAAATTTTATTGATTGATAGACACTTATTAGAAGCCTTAATCTTAAAAAATAAAGGACAACATGAATTAAAGAATATTAAATTGCTTTATGATGAATCTTATAAAATAATTAATACTGAACTATGTAAAACAAAAACAGATAAAAACCTTAAGATAAGAAAAGCTCTCAACAGATATGATTATGCAATAATTAAAGCTTGGTGGGAGAAAGATATTAGTTCTGCATTAGCTTTATTTGAAGAGGCATTTATTATATATGAAGAAATTAATGATGAATTAATGAAACATATAATAATGAAAGAGAAAGCAGATATATTAATAGATTTTTATGAAAATACTCACTCTTATAACAATGAAATAGAAGAAAATCTATTTAAGTCTAAAATTTACTTTGAAAGACAAAACAACTTATCAGAACTAGTAGAAGTATATTATAGATTAGCAAGATATTACAGAAAAAAAATTAACCATTCAGATAATCATTATTTAAATTTATCATTAAAGTATTATGAAAAAAGTAGTGAAACTGCACAAATGTCAAGAAATATTCGGTTTGAACTATTTGCAAAAGGGCACATTATTATATTAAAGTTTAGGCATGAATTAGTTGAAACTTCAAAGGCAATAAGTGAATTAGATGCGATTATACAAATTCTTAAAAAAGATTATTCAGTTGGCAGTTGGGAAAATAGGATAATAAGAAATTTTCTTTGGGCAGTTACCCAAATGTATGAAGATGATCAAAGTTATGATCGATTAAGTTATTTAAAAGAAGCATTTTATTATGGTACCTCCCATTATCTATCAAAAGATAGTTTGTCAGACAAGAAGCAATTATCAAATATTTTAAAAAATATCATTGTTATTATTTTTAAAGAAGAAGATAAGCTAAAGGAATTTTATTATGAATATACAAGTAAATTAGATGACTGGTTTAATATAAAAAATTTTAATGCGTTTATCGATGAGAATTTTATAAATTCATTATGTTAAATTATTAATAAGTAGTAATCATGGGTAGTCAAAGAGGTAGTTCATCACTTTCCAATAGTCAATCAGCATCAGTATCTAATGCATTTTCAGACTATTCTTCAACATCAAATTCTGGAAAATCTTCCCCTCCAAAAATTGATTTGAATAAAAGGGAGAAAAGAAAAAGAAAAAGAAATTAAATAATATGAAAAAACTAGATATATCAGATGGTTCTAAAGCCCTATTAAAAGTGGCTATAGAAAATGATAAACATAAGGCTTTAACTAATAATAATACGTTAGTAAAGACATTAGAAACTGCTAAAATATTACTTGATTTTTCAAAAGAAGAAGATGATAATAAACGAATAGATTTACTGAATAAGCATCTTAATAAAGACATTTCGGATTCGCATTTCTTGTTCTTAGTTGCATTTGTAATTGGAAAAATTGAATCAGAAGTATCAAAATTAATGAAACATAAAGATACTAGTAAAAAAATAGTAACTGATTACAACAGTTTTATTCTCCATGCTTTTGGACAAACCTTGTCTGAAATAATTTGGGATAAATCAGAAACTGGAGCTAGTAGCTATACAGGTCCAGAAATTCTTGATTGTTTAGATTACTATGAATCACAAGACATAAAAACTATCTGGACTTTAATTGTTAAAAACTACCTAGCAAATATTATGATAAGCTATTTTGCCGCAGCAAGAGAAAAAAGCAAAACAAAGTATCCTAGTAATATAGAGGAAAATCTTAGAAGCATAGATGCAACTAAAATGGCAATTTTTGTTTTTAGTGATTTAACTTTAGGTAAAGATCTTGAAAGTGATATTGGTGTTGTTATTAGTGAATTGCAAAATCTATTTATTGAAGTATTGAGGAAATAATTAAATGTTTATATTAAATTCAAATAATAAAACGTATAAAATTGTTGAAAGAAACAGAAATACAAAGGGTAATTATTATACTCAAAGTATAAGATCATTTAACAATAATACTTTTACTAACAGTATTGCAAGAGATCTGATTAAAATTGGTCAAGGAATATTATTAGGTGATAGAGCATATAGAAGAGGTATTAAGCCTGGCACTCAAACAAGGGATATTAAGATTCAGTTAAAGTTAGAAAATATTGAATTATGGTCTCCAACAAAAGAACTTCTTGAAGAAATGGCGAATTTTTCTTCTAGAGATAGGTGGTTACTAGAATTCGTTCCTAAGAAGCATGAATTACAGACATCTTTCTTCTCAAATGAAAATAATAACTATGACTGTATAAGTTTATTCTCAGATGGATTAGATTCATTGGGAGGAGCTGTAAGACTATATAAAGATGGAAAGAATCCAATTTTTGTTTTACATGAACAACCACGTTGGAATTTTAACATGGCAAAGGAGAGGCTAAATAAAATTACTTCAAGTCTAAAGATTAGCTATAATCCTGCTGTTGTAAGTTTTCAATTTCAAATTAGTGATAGAGATGAAAATGGAAAAAGAAATATGTTCCCTGAAAACTCAAGAAGAACTAGACCTTTTTTTTACTTATGCCTAGCATTAGCAACTGCAGTTGAATATAATATCCATAAAATTTACTTAAATGAAAATGGCCCTCTAGCTGTTAATTTGCCTATTAATAAAGGTAAAGTTGGAGGCCCTTATATAAGTAGACATGCTCACCCTAATTTGTTAGAACTTTTTGAAGAAACAATAAAATATATTTGGACTAAAGCATCTATCAATAATTTTGTACCATTCGTGCGAAATAGGTTGTTTGAATATAACAAATCAGAGATTGTAAATTTCCTAAAAAAATTTAATGTAAATGATAATTTAATTTTAGATACTGTAAGTTGTGAAAATGCAGCAAGACCTTTAGCTACAATTAAAAGAAAATTTAAAAATAATAATAGTAAAAGAAACCTTAAGAGCATAAAAGAATGCGGTCTATGTGCTCCATGTTTAATAAAAAGATTTGCATTAGAATCAAATAAAATATATGCAATAAATGATCATTTTGCGTTTGATTATTTATCTCTTCGATTAGAAGAAAATAAGTCGCAATTAACTAAAATAATAGAAGAATATCCTTTTGTTGATTCGAGAATGAATTTAGCACATGAATTAAATCTATTTTGTATTAAAATAAGCTCTTTAAGTCCATATGATTTTATTAATGAATATTTCTATGAAATAAGCTCCATTTTATCCAGGGATAAAAGTAAAAATGACCAATACATTAAACATGTATATAATATATTGAGACTATTTTCAACCCAGTACATAAGTTACTTGGAAAATCACAAATAATTATGAAAGGAATAAGCATACAACAACCATGGATTGACCTTATTCTAAAAGGTTCAAAAAAAATGGAATTAAGATATCTGCAAAATGAAAATAGTATACAATATAGAGGCAAAATTGCTCTTCATGCCTCCCTTAAAATTGACTATAATCCTGCATTCTTTTTTGGTTATTCAGAAGCATGGAATCTTAATAGAGGAGCTATATTAGGCATTGCTGATTTAACAGATATTATAATTATTGATGATAATAATCAATGTGATTATTTAAACCACCATTTACAATATCTCCCTATCAATGGATTTCTTTATGGTTTGAAACTTGAAAATGTAAGAAAAATAAAACACCCAATAAGATTTAGAGGTCATCCAGGCCTATTTGATATTAATGATGATAATATTATTAATAAATTACACTCCTTTTAATGTTTACTGTTAGTTAAATTTCTGATTCCCATTTAAAAGTTATTTCCATTGAATTAGTTTGGATTTATTCAGTTTACTGAATACTAAAATAATGTTATCTTATAATGTTCTGTTATACAAAACATTATGACAGGCTGACATGACAAATAAAATGACAGCCCGTCATAATAGGTTTTGATGAAAGACTTATTCTATCTGCATTGCGTTCAATTTGTTCTCAATTGATTCATTATTACTTAGTCGTTTAGTAGTAATATCAAAGTCATAGGTAGTCCAGCTTTTGGATGCTTCTTCCAATATTTGATATGCAGTGTTTGATCTAACTGCCCATTTTTCAAGACATTCAATCGTTGTACATGATTCCAATTCTTTATAAATAAGCACTAACATCTTTTCAACCTCTGTGTAGAATGCACGCCTTATAGAGCAATTATCAAAATACATTTTACATCCTAAATATGGTTTACAAGCTTCTTCAAAATGAAAAAAGTAGTTTCTTCCGTATTTCGATAAAACAATTCGTTTAATTTCTGAAAAAGGGAGATTTGTGTTAATATTTTCTTCCTCTGATATTGCTGGTTGTTTAATAGCTTTTTGCATTTCATCAGCAATATAGCTTTGATACTCTTTCGGTTGTCCATTTTCATCGTACCACCGCCAAACAAAGAACTTTTTTGGTGTTATTGTACCATCATCGTTTTCTGTTGGAATCAACATTCCTTTTGAATTGACCTGCCCGTTCTCATAATATGATATATAAATACCATCAACCACAGATTGTTTTTCTCCATTATCTTCAATGATAGTACATTCCAACTCCTCCTTTTTACTTCCACTTGGATAATAATTAATTACCTTACCTTCAATCAAATCATCAACGTAATGTTCTCTGCTAATTAAATTGCCTCTTTCATCATACCTTACCCAATCTCCATCAAAATAATACTCCAAATTTGTTGTTTCATAAGCACTTGATCGAGCATATATAATTTTACATCGACCTTCCATTCTTTTTTCTCCATTTGGATAATAAGAAATTGCATTAGCATATGAATAATCTGTTTTATAATTATCTTCTTTATTCGGTAAATAATCCAACTCAAGATATAATGAGCCATCATCATAATATAAATATCCCCTACCTACTCGTTTACCGTTTTTATATTGGCAAACATCCATTTTTTCTCCATTTTCATGATACCTCACAAAATCACCAACTAAAACATTGTAGGAAAAAGTAAATTCAGATTCAACCTTCCCACTTGGATAATAATAAATGCCTTTCCCTTGGCGTTTACCTTCAGCATAGTTAAGTTGACGTTTAAGTGTTCCATCTTCATAATATTCTTTATAGTATCCGTGTTTTACCTTATCAGAAATATGATATCCTCCAGGGTCATATCCCGTTAATTGCTTTGTTTCACTATCACGTGATACGATATTACTTACTTCAGCAGTCTTCCCTACAATGAATTCATACTCATAATGCAGCACATCAGAATTTTCATAATTAACTTTTTCAACTTTAGTATTCTGACCCACGATGATTGTAGCTATGAACATGCTTAAGAATAAAAATGTGTTTCTTTTCATAATAATATATTTTGTTAACTAATTGTATTTAAAATATTTCCAAAGAATTTGCCAAGACTTTCTGAAATGACAGGCTGACATCTTTCATTCACTCATAAATCAAATTTAAAAATTAAACCGCACACTACCAATTGGTAGTGTTATAATTTAAAAAGAAGTAGTCATTTTGCTCATATGAGCTACATAAGCAATGACAAATACGTAAAAGCTTTTGGGAATCATTTAAGAAAAATCCGATTAGAAAAAGGACTGACCTGTGAGCAGTTGGAGGAATTGTCTGAAATTGATGCTAAACAAATAAGTAGGCTGGAAAGAGGAGAACGCAGTCCTACATTAACTACAATGTTTTATCTTGCAAAAGGACTAGGAATAAAACACACAAGCTTTTAGAGTTTGATTTTATAGATGAATAACTCAATTTGACTCAAGTCTTGTTCTCCGACTCAGAATTCTATGAAATTTCAAGTCTAATAAAGGATTGCCACTAAGTTTAAAATTAATCACTCCTTGTACTTCTTTAAAATAGTTTGATTGATAAACTTTAATCTTTTGATGTTTTATTTTCCACCACTTAGATAATACATTCTTTTTATACTCAAGTAACAACTTAGACCACTCGAAAAGTTGCAATTCGACAGCTTTTGTAAGCTCAATATCAATGAAATTGATTTGTTGCTCTTTAGGAAACCTAGTTGTTTTATAAGCGCATTTTAACTTACGTTCAATTTGTTTAAATGTAAACCCCTCTTTATTCAAATAGACGCAAGAAAGGTCAAAATCTGCCCATGCTTCTTGTGAAAAGGGATCTGATAAAATGGAAATAAATGAATTGTTTATCTTTCTTAGACTTGTCATGTTTATTGTTTTAAATAACATAACAAGCTGCGTGCCAAGCTAATACATTCTATTTTTTGAGCTTCAATATTTTGATTGCTTCATTTAACTTTGATCTCTTTGAATGAAATCAATTCTATTTTCTGTTTATACAGTCCCTTAATCTTATGCTTTATACATTCTTCATGTTCGACAAACAATGTATAGTTAATACCACCATCAATGGAGCTATAAAAACATATTCCATCAAGATTTTTCTTATTAAATATTGCAACCCTTCTTAAATATTCAGCAACTACTTGTGTAGGTACATAATCAATATTTCCTGTTTCTTCCTTCTCAATTTTACTGCTCAAATCAGAAGCAAACCTTAGAATAAATTGATAATCGAAATAATCATGACGCCTAGAGTTATCAAAAATACTGGGGAAATCTGGATAATAATACTGGTTTGTATCAATACTAAATTTAAATAATTTAGTGAGGTTAAGTACTTTCAAATTTTTTTTAACTCGCCATTTACCAACTGTATAAATTCCTTTATTATTTCCTAGTTCCGCTATACAGGTTTCTTCAGTTTTAGAACCATAAAACATGGGAATTCCTGCAGGACTCATACGATTAGGTCGGATGCAATATTCAGGTTTAGGTGTACCCAGTTCTTCAGGCGTTTCATATTTCTTTCCTTTAGAATTCTTACGAGCTCTAAAAATTATATCTCCCTTGTTTAAAGTATTAATTAGATTATACTTTTTTACTGAATTAACAAATTCATCTAAAATATAATAAGGTCTTTTGTAAGGAGTTGTCGCCCTTTTATTAACTTTTTCTTTAACAAAAAAATATCTTGTTTTATGTTTTATTTGATCAACAAAGTGTTCCCAAGTATAAATTTTTTCTTCTGCTGAATCAAAACCGTAAAACTCCTTTTTACACCAAAGCTGATTAGGTAAGTAATCTACTATATCCTGAAAACATCTTGACCCTCCCATGCCTAGTTTGTCCATCACCAAATCATAAGTGTGATATAAACTCATATTTCCGGTAACATATTCTCCATCAACAAAACCTAATCCGTTTGCTGGATCGTCATATAAGAATTCAATCCCTTCAGTAATAATATCAATAACTTCGTTAAAATCTAGGACCTTTCTTACTCTACCACAATAACTGCACTTCTTTTTGGTTCCATATATATGAATTTGTGATTGTATAAACTCTTCTTCTATACAATTACAACAAATATATTTATCTGATATCATTTGTTTTTATCTGATTAAATAACAAAATCTTCTGGTCTTACAAATGGAGGTTCCGTTAAAATCCCATTATCAAAACAATGATGAATAAAACTAAGACCGTTCTCTATATAATAATATGTATTGCTTTTATCAGTAGAGGGTAATTCAAAATAATCCCATATACTAACCGCTTCTTTCATTATCTCCGATCCAATTCCTTGCCCTTTTAATGATTCTACAACATGCATATGAGCAAGTTGCATATTTTCCTCCGTTTCATGAAACTCAAAACATCCACAGATTAAATTTTGGTCATTAATTGCAATAATGTATGAATAATCCTCGTATATCACATACAAATCATATTCTTCAAATTTCTTTAATAATTCAAAATCTGAGAGTTCTTCAGGTGAAATAATTTGATTGATCTGATAATCCATTTTAATATTTTATTGTTACATAAAATGCAGTAACATTCTAATTTGTGAATTTACTAAATCTCTGATATAAGTTGCTAACCAGCTTTGGGTTTCCTCTCCATAGTGTGACTCGCTAAATCCATTTCGACTTCTATCTACAGTATGGGTTAAATGATTTATCATTGTTAAAGCTTCATCTGGGTAGTTTTCAATACTCTCCCTTAGATGGTTCTTAATCAACCTACTCATTCTTATTATTTCATTTACTTCTGTTTGGTCTGGAATATTTTGTTGAATAAATGCTCTATAAAAACCTTCTAGACAAGTATAACCTAAAGTAATCGCTCTTTCATAATTTGTTCCACTTATTGAATTATCAATATCCCTTAAATAATTCGCTAACCTATCAGAATCCCACACATCATCTACTTCAGCCATGGGAACTACATTTTCACCCGTTAACAAGCCTCTAATCGTTTGAACCGATTCTTGGTTACGCTCTTCAATTTCATCAAGTATTGAATTAATAATTCGTACTTGATTTACTGTATCATATGATTGAAGTATTTCTAAAAAATAAACTCTGCGACTTTTTCTTTGACCTTCCCCATCCATAATTGTTATAAATTGCGAATAATCGGGATGAGAAGTGTCGACTTGTCTTATTTTATCAATGAATCTTGGTCCAGAAAAATAATCGGGATCTTCTGTTCCTTTATTAATCAGTTCGAAAAGCAAATTAAAGATTCTAATAATATCCATTTTTAAATCTTTTATAGTTTGTTTTGTGAATTTAATGAATATTTAAACGTTTTTATATGATTTTTTTTAAAAAATATATCCCAATTAATTATTTTAATAGATCCTGTTTAAAGAGAAGTATTTTCTTTGAATTCAGAATTAGCTCTTAAGCATTTTATACCTGTGATACCTTTTGAGTTTAACGAGAGGGCTCGGAGATACCAAGAAAGACATATATATGGTGATCATTCTTGTTTAGGTGATGACATAAATATCCCCAATAATATATAATTAAAAAATGATTAACTGTCCAAATTGTACGTCCAGCAGAATTGTAAGGAATGGTCATACCAGTACTAGGTCTCAACGCTATCTGTGTAATAATTGTGGTTATCGCTTTACCAATAATACTGACACTCGAAAGAATAATTTTTATTTCATTAATAAAGCTATACAACTCTGGTTAGAAGGTCTTAACTATAAACTAATCTCCGAAGTTCTTGGCTTTACTCCAGAAACAATTAGTAAATACATTAAACCTTATAAAGAACTTCTTGCGCCAATCAGAAATAATCTAACTGGGATAGATGGATTGAAAATAGTTAAAAACAACAATCTACTTATTGGTTTACATATGAAGAAAATAAATCTACCATTGAATACTTCTGGAATATTTTTAGTTGGTTACGAAACTGAAATCTGGTGCGTTAGAAGAAAACTATAAAAACAAATACGTTACCCGCTTTACTACTCAGAATAGGCCTTTTGGAGGTCTAATGATAAAAATGTATATTCGTGTATCTTTTTCCAGCTGATGAGAACAGCTATACTTCTGTTGTTCTTTACATTAAGTATTTATATAACTATAAATTAAGCTTGGGAAAGATAAAAGTACAAAATCATTAAACATTGTGGTAATAAAATAGGATTTAACCAATAGAATGAAGAAGGATAAAATTAAACTCTCTCGGCTTGAAAGCTTTCTAATGAAAGCTGCTGATATACTTAGAGGGAAAATGGATGCGGCAGAATACAAAGAGTTTATTTTCGGAATGCTATTTCTGAAAAGGATGTCGGATGTTTTTGACCAAAAAAGAGAAAAACTGAAAACAGGAGACTATAGACATCTTGATGAAGATACATTAAATACAATTTTAGAAGATAAACTGACTTATGGCGAAACTTTTTTCGTGCCTAAACGAGCTAGGTGGCATGAAGGATTTACTGATGAAAATGGAGTAACACATCCGCCAATAAAGCATTTACAAAACAACATTGGTCAAATGCTTAATAAAGCTTTAGATGCAATTGAAGAAGCAAACCCAGATACCTTATCAGGAATTTTCAAAGGACGAATCAATTTTAATAAAGAAGTAGACGGAAAACAGATTGTAAAAAATGTTGACCTAAAGCAAATGATTGATCATTTCAATGAGTTTCCTGCACTAATTAATGATAATTTTGAGTTTCCAGACTTACTAGGAGCAGCATACGAATACCTTCTAAAACATTTTGCTGATGAAAGTGGAAAAAAAGGAGGTCAGTTTTATACACCTAACCAGGTTGTAAGATTACTAGTACAACTAATGCAGCCTAAAGCTGGAATGTCTATTTACGACCCAACAGCAGGTTCGGGTGGTATGTTAATTCAATCTCATCAATATATTGAAGAACAGGGACAGGACGCTCAAAATCTTGAACTTTTTGGACAGGAAAATGACCCAGCAGTTGTTGCAATCTGTAAAATGAATATAATTCTGCATAATATCTCAAAATATAACATAGAATATGGTGATACTATTGCAGAACCACTAAACGAAAAAGATGGACAATTAATACAGTTCGACAGGGTTATTGCTAATCCCCCGTTTTCTCAAAACTACAATAAAGCCACAATGCAATATCAAAGCCGTTTTTCTTTTGGCTTTGCTCCCGAAACAGGGAAAAAGGGCGACTTAATGTTTGTTCAACATATGTTGGCAAGTTGTAAGAAAAATGGAAAGGTTGCAGTAGTAATGCCGCACGGAGTATTATTCAGAGGTGGTAAAGAAAAAGAAATCCGTGAAGGTATGTTAAAGGCAGATGTTTTGGAAGCTGTTATCAGTTTACCGCCACATCTTTTTTATGGAACGGGGATACCAGCTTGTATAATGTTCTTTAATAAAAACAAACCCGATGATTTACAAAAGAAGGTTTTTATCATCAATGCTGATAAAGATTATGCAGAAGGTAAAAATCAAAATACGTTAAGACCAGAAGATATAGAAAAAATAGATTTTGTTTTTCAAAACAAGATTGAAGAAGCTAATTATTCAAAACTCGTGAATTTAGAAACCATTGAAGAGAATGATTACACACTGAATATAAGAAGATATGTTGATAATACTCCTCCTCCCGAACCTGAAGATGTAAAAGCACATTTGGTTGGTGGTATACCTATTCCTGAGATTGAAATAATACAAAATACATTATGCCCAAAATTCGATTTTGATGGCAACCAATTATTTAAAGATAAAGATGAATCATACAAACTCTTTAATCTTAACGATAAAGCAGAAATAAAAGAAATTATTGAAGAAGATAAGAAAGTAGAAACTAAACTTGTAGAGTTAGGTGTTCACCTTGCTGACTGGTGGCAAATAGCAAAAGATGATTTTTCATTGCTTGCCAACGGCGAAGAAAAAAAGCAGAACAAAGTACAGGAACCAATAGCTGATTATGTTTCTTTAAAGGATGAAAAATTCCCAGATATTCGAAAACAATTGCTAAAAACCATAAAAGAAAAGTTTGTTCCTGTTGGCGTACTCGATCAGTTTCAGGTTGCCGGCGTATTTGTAAATTGGTGGGATAATATCAAATACGACCTAAAGACCATGATGCAAAATGGTTGGGATGCAGGATTAATTCCAGACGAATACATGATTGAAGAATTTTTTAAGAACGAGCAGAGTGAAATCGAAAAACTTGAAATAAAGCAAACAGAAGCAGAAACCAATTTGGAAGAAGCAGTGGAAGAAGCATTAAGTTTGGTAGAATACGAACCCGATGAAGAAGAAGGTGAAGTGAAACAAACACCTAGACTAGCAAAAGACCAGTTAAAGCCACAGATTGAATACTTGTTGAATGAGAAAAAGAATCCGAAAGAAGCAAAACCATTTCAGGAAGCAGAGAAAAAGATTAAAGACCTTGAAAAAGAAATAAAAGACTACAAATCCAAAATTAAAGAGAAACAGCAGGAGTTAAACTTAAAGCTAATCATAAAACGGCATGGCACCGAAGATGAAAAAGCCGAAAGTAAAAAAATGTTAAAGGCAGCTAATGAAGAGTTGCAAAAGCTGGAAGTTGATATTGAAAACCTTATTTTAGATTTTAAAACGGACCTTAAAGAAACGAATAATTACGACAACATAAAAAAATCAACTACTGCTTTGGAAAAAGCTTTGAAAAAAAGCAAAGATCAACCCGACAAACTTAATGCTGTATTAGAAGCTAAAAAACAATTTAAAGAAATTACCAAAACATATAATGCCCGCATAAAAGACAAAGGAATTTTACAAACTAAAATTAATAGATTAGACAAATTGCTTGAAGAAATTGGAGGTATTATAAGTAAAGAAGAAGCCAAGAAACTAATTTTGAAAAAACATTTTGACATTATAAATACGCAACTACAACGTTACCTGAATGCAGAAAAGCGGGCTTTGGTAGCTGCGTATGAAAACCTCTTTAACAAATATTATGTTTCTGCAAAAAGCATGGAAGAACAGCATAACCAGACCATGAAAGAACTCAATGATTTTCTAACCCAATTAAATTATTTAGGTTGATGAAAGAAAATCAAATGAAAATACCAGAGGGATGGAAGCTAGACAAACTTGGCGGTCTTGTCTCATTTGCAACTGGTAGTAGAGATGTAAATGAGGGTAATCCAAATGGAGAATATCCTTTCTTTACATGCTCAAAGAAATACACATACTCAGATAATTACAGCTTTGATGAAGAGGCACTCTTAATTGCAGGAAATGGAGATGTTGGAACTGTACATTATTATAAAGGTAAATTTGAGGCTTATCAAAGAACATATGTTCTAAGAGACTTCAAAATAGATGTTAATTATCTTTATCATCTGCTGAAAAGTAAATTAATACCCTATTTGCTTTCTGGTCAAAGTGGCACGACAATACAATTTATTAAAATAGGACAACTCTATGATTTTCAATTTGTTCTCCCTAAATCCCCCATAGAACAACGACAAATCGCCACCATCCTTTCAAAAGTAGATGAAGCGATAATCCAAACCGAACAACTCATATCTAAATATCAACGCATTAAAACAGGCTTAATGCAAGATTTACTTACCAAAGGTATAGACAAGGACGGCAACATTCGCAGCGAAGAAACACATGAATTTAAGAATAGTCCAATTGGTAGGATTCCCGTAGAGTGGGATTGTTTAAATCTTAGCTCAGTAATGGAGTTACATAATAATAAGCGTTTGCCTCTTTCAGCAAAGGTGCGTGAAAATATAAGTGGAGATTATCCATATTATGGAGCCACTGGGATTATTGATAAAATTAACGAATATCGTCTTGATGGCGAGTTTGTTTTGATTGGAGAAGATGGTGACCATTATCTAAAATGGACTTTTCAAGAACAAACTATTTTAGTAAATGGTAAATTTAATGTAAGTAACCATGCACATGTCTTAAAAGGAACTGATGGTTGTTCAACTAAATGGATTCACTATTTTTTCAATCACCGTGACATAACATTTTATTTGACTCGTCAAGGGGCTGGTCGATTTAAGCTGAACAAAGCTAGTTTACAAAGTCTTCCAATTCTTGTTCCTAAAAATCAAAAGGAGCAAGAATTAATAATTGATAAAATTCAAAAAATCAATTTCTATAAATCAATAATTGAAGCGAAAAGGTTAAAATTAAATTCAATAAAAACTGGTCTCATGCAAGACCTGTTAAGCGGGAAAGTACGAGTAAATCATTTAATTAAAGAATCTGAAAGCGTATGATACTCAGTAACGATAACAAATACAGGGGTAATTTGGGTTCAACATTAAAGTTGGACGAGTATAATCATGTGGAAAAGCCCTTCATTGAACAACTTAAAGAATTAGGTTGGAACAAAGGCGAAAACCAGGTACTGGAACTCAAAATGCAGCAAAGCCCTGAAGAAAGTTTTCGTTCATCTCTTTCTGAAGTAGTTTTACAACCTAAACTTCGTAAAGCTCTAAAAAAGATAAATCCTTTCCTTACTGAGCCACAAATTGATGAAACAGTTCGAAAAATCAGCACCTTCGACAAAAGCAGTTTGATTGAAAACAATCAATATGTACTAACCAAATTACTTGAAAATACTACCGTTTCTAAAAATGAAGAAACAGGCGAACTAAGCCCAACGGTTCGATACATTGATTTTGAGAACCTTGAAAACAATATTTTTACGGCAATTTCTCAGTTTAAGGTAACGATAACAGGTACCGACCATCACATTATTCCTGACATAGTATTGTTTATAAACGGCCTACCTTTGGTTGTAGTTGAAGCCAAATCATCAAAAGTAAAAGAGCCTATCCCCGAAGCTATTGATCAGTTAATGCGTTATTCAGAACAAAGAGGTGATACTGGTGAAGGAAACAAAGAGTTATTCTTTTACAACCAATTTTTAATAACAACTTGTCGAACGGAAGCAAAGTTTGGTACTATTACAACACACATTGAAAAGTATTTTTATCGCTGGACAGATCCTTACCCAAAAAACGTAAATGATTTACAGCATGGTAAATCTTCACCTAACGATCAACAACGTTTAGTTGCTGGAATGCTTGAACCTAGAAACTTGTTAGATATCATACAGGTATTTACTATTTTCAAAACAGATGAGAAAGGTAAAAAAATAAAAATTGTTGGCCGTTATCAGCAGTTCAGAGCTGTTAAATTAGCTACTAAACGATTACTTGAAGGGAAAAATCCTACCGAAAGGGGTGGTATAATCTGGCATACACAAGGCTCTGGAAAATCACTCACCATGATGTTTATGGTTCGTGAAATGAAATTGCATACCAAGTTGATGCCTTGGAAGATTATTTTTGTAACAGACCGCAGCCAACTGGAAGATCAGTTATCAGAAACAGGTCAGAGCATTGGATTTACAATAAAAACAGCCAACTTCATTAACCCTAAGAAACCAGCAAACGGAAAGAGCCTGAAAGAATTGTTATCGAACGATAATTCTGATATGGTTATGGCAATGATTCATAAGTTTCAAGAAAATGATGAGCTAAATGGCCTTGAATTATTCCCTGAACTTAATCCACGTTCTCAGGTGCTCATTATGACAGACGAAGCACACCGTTCTCAATATTCTATTCTAGCAGCCAATTTAGACAGAGCCCTGCCACATGCAACACACATAGGCTTTACAGGCACCCCAACCGATAAAGCAGAGAAAAAATACAAAGATTATATTGATAAATATACCATGCGCCAATCAATAGATGATGGCGTTACTCTTGAAATTGTTTATGAAGGTTTCACTCATAATGCCGAAGTGGAAGATAAAGAAGGGATGGATAAAAAATTTCAAGATGTTTTTAGCGATTACAACCTTACAGAACGTCTTCAAATTCTAGGTTTTGGCTCTCGTGATGCTTATCTTGATAATATTAACACAATCAAGGAAAAAGCAGAGAAAATGATAGATCATTATGTTGAACAAATCTTTCCAGGAGGTTTTAAAGCACAAATCGTTGCTAACTCAAGAATTGCTGCTGTGCGCTATAAAACAGCTATTGATGAAGCCATAAAGCAGAAAATTGTAGAGCTTGACGAAAAAAATATTATGAACCTGAATGAAGGACAAATTACATTATTAAAGCAACTAGAAGCTGCCGTAGTTATCTCAGGCAATCATAATGATCCCCCAGAAATTAAGGCTTATACAAATAGTCAATACCACAAAAAAAGCATTAAACGATTTAAGTTGCCTTTTGGAGAGCATGATGAAGAAGATAATTCAGTAAATGGAAATGTAGGGATTGTAATAGTAAATAATATGCTACTAACAGGATTTGACGCTCCTGTTGAACAAGTCTTGTATCTAGATAGAGTAATCATTGCTCATAATCTACTGCAAACAATTGCCAGAGTTAACAGGGTTGGCCCTGAAGGAAAAGACAAAGGTTTTGTAGTTGATTTTGTAGGGGTTGGACACCATTTAAAAAGAGCACTTGATACTTATGCAGAGAAAGAATTAAAGGAAATTGTTGATTGTATTTCTGATGATGAAGCGGAATTAAACGAACTAATAAAAGCACACAAAGACATTTGGGAATTTCTTGAAAAGCAAGGTCTGGAAGACCTTACTGATTCAGATGCTTTCTTTGATATTTTTTATGATGAAGATATTCGTTTTGAGTACATCGAACTTTATAATAAGCTAACAACTTGTTTTAATACCGTGTTACCAAGAAAAGAAGCACTGGAGTTTTTACATGACTGGAAAGCTTTTACAGAAATAAATGCTTTAGCAAATAAGCATTTTAGGGACGGTCGTTTTAGTATGAAAGGCATCCCTCCAAAGTTAAGAAGTATAGCTGATGAATATCTTAAGTCAAAGGGGATAGAACAAAAAGTTGCTCCAATATCAATTATCGCAGATGACTTCCAAAAACAAATTAAAACTCGCAAAAGGCAAAAAACTAAAGCAGCCGAAGTAGAGCACGCTATCAGGCATTATATTGACATAAATATTGATGAAGACCCTGAATTGTTTGCTTCATTTTCTCAAGCATTGGAAGAAATACTTAAGAATTTTAAAGGAAATTGGAAAGCAATCTATGAAGAACTTGAGAAGTTAAGAGAGAAAATTAAAAACAGAGAAAAAGAAGAAACTTTTGGTTTAGATCGAAAAAAGCAAATGCCTTTCTTTAGGATTTTTAAATCAGAATTGTTTGAGAATAAAGATTTAAACGAAGATGAAATTGCTCAAAATGTAAATCTAACTCAGCATGTTTTTAATTTAGTATCAAGGGAAATTCGTCTGGCTGGTTTCTGGGATAGTCCTCCGGCTCAATCAAAACTGAAAGCAGAACTGCAGAAACTACTCCTTTCTTCTGATTTTAATAAACTACCAAATATTGTATTAAAAAGAAAAGAAATTATTTCTAGAATTATGGAATTGGCTAAAACCAATCATTTTAAAATTACTATGGATTAATGAGGTTCGAGTACGAAGTAAAATATAGTAAGAGAAAAACATTAAATATCACTGTTGAGCGTGATAGGAAAATTATTGTGCGTGCTCCTGAGAATCTTAGCCATGAAAAAATTGAGCAAATCGTTTATGAAAAGCGTCAATGGATAAAACAAAAATTGGGTCATGCACAGAAATATCCTGCCGTTCCTGAACAAAAGGAGTTTATTTCAGGCGAAACCTTAATGTATCTTGGTAGAAATTATCAGCTATTGGTTGTTGATGAAGAATTTGATGGAATTGAATTCAATCAACGATTTAGAATTTCAAGAAAAAATCAAAAAGAAGCCAACAAACTATTTAAGAACTGGTATTTTGAGCATGCTGTTAATAAGATAAAACCTTTAGCAGTGCAACACGCCAATAGTCTTGGAGTAAAATACAATGAATGTAAGGTGTCAGAAATGAAATACCGTTGGGGGTCATGTACACCAAATAACAACATTATTTTTAATTGGAGAATTATTAAAGCACCAATGTATGTTGTCAATTATTTGGTAGCACATGAGCTAGTTCACTTAATTGAAAGCAATCATACCCCCAAATTCTGGAATGTTCTATCTGTTCAGGTTCCCAACTATCAGAAAGCTAAAAACTGGTTAAAGAAAAATGGCCACCTGTTAGAAGTAGATTTTTAACCCAACCAACTCACCACTCCATCCTAAACTCTAGGTCATCATTAGATGTATCTCGAAATCGTTTTGCTTCATATGCTTCCAATTTTATCGATATTTTATTAAAACAAAAATCATCTTCGCTTATTTTTTGCAAACTTTGCACGGTTTGCAAATTTTGCATTTTCTGCACCTTCAACACACACAGACACATCAATCCCAATAACTCTATAACCATCCATTTTATATTTCAGTTTGTTTTTGTTTCTTCTATACACCTTGCACAAGTATGCAAGGCGTGCAAAACGTGCAAGGTGTGCCACTTTTATAACAACTTCTCATACCTCCCTTTATCATCTCTTGTTACCAGCTTTTGATCGACAAAGATTTTTAGGTATTTACCAACCGTTCTCTCTGCTATTTCTATTGTACTACCAATTTCTACAGCTTCCTTTCTTTGAAACTCCTTTGGTAGATCATACCACAGTTTTAACTGTTGTGTCTTAAGAGCTTTAAGAGGCTTGTTTTGTTGTTCATCCGAAAGGTTTTCATAAACATGGAAAGTGTGTTGTCTGATGATATCCATTAGATGAAGTGTTGCTTCAAAATCATCTTCATTACATGTTATCATAACTTTCGATTGGTTTTCAAACAAATTGTCCAGTCTATGAGGGTCAATTGTATCTCCATCTTCCATCAGCCTAAAAACAGTAAGAATTGCAGCAATTCTTGTCGCCATATTACCTAACCTAAATAACACACGAGAACCTTCTGCTCCAATAATCGCAAGATGGCTTTTAAGCCACCCTTTAAAGGTTTCCAAGAGCTTATCCTGAAAACTTTCATCCCAATAAAATTCAATTGTTTTGTTTTTATCCTTTAGGTTATCGAAGTAAAAATAAACCTTTTCTACAGTCTCTGCTAACACTTTTTCTTGATTCTCGTTAGCATCTACTAATTTGTAATCAAAAGCATTTTCCGCAAAGACAGGCTTTTTATCAAAAACATAGTAAATCAACCTAGAAAACAACCCGTCTTCACTACTTGGTATCAACCTAAGTAATGCGCCGACAGTTCCACTAATTAACCCAGAAATGTATGGTCTAGGTATTTCATGAGATACATTTTTCCTGTCAAATTCAATAGTTTCATTGCTTAACCCTTTTCTTAACAATGCTGAATAGTCTCCCCACTCTGTTGATAGGTTTTGTGTTATTGTATCCGCTTCGGTGTCAAACATGATACCTGATCCTCCTGTTCTTACTAGTTGATCTTTGAAACCAGCTGAAGACATATCTCCACCAAAAAACAATCGGGGCAAAACAGGCATTTCTGGTTCTATCAAATCAGGATCATCTTTATAATTTTCTTTATAATCTTGCAGATCATCCTGATATTGACTATATCGCTTTTTGGAAATTTCAGCAAGTTTACGATTCAATGGATTACCAATGTTACGAATTACATTTAAAACGCCTTTCCCGGAAGCAAAAGGCGCAGATACTATTGAATACAAATTAGTGTAATATCTTTTATTCTGATGTATTACACTGAAATTTTTTAATATTGCACCAAGTAAGCTTAACAATCCAATTATTGACACATCCCTTTCCCGTTCATCACTAAATCTATTAAAAAGCTTCTTAAAAACATTAGGGAATTTTTTGAGTTTATTTTTATCCAAAGTCGGTGTTTCATGTTTTATATTTTCATCCTTTCCCTTTATAGGACTTTTACCGAAGCTTTCTTCATATTTTGAATAAATTCCTCTTAAGGATTTCAGATGGTCATCAAAATTTTTGAGTCTTAATCGATTATTCAATTGTTCTTCTACAAATTCTAATGGTAAGCCTTTTGTGTTACAAGCTCCTGCCACACTGACGATAAAGTCGTTTCGAGCACCTTCAACAAAATCATGTCCAGATTCCTTAGCCTTTTCAAGGATTTTTTCCAGTGTTTCATGGTATTCTGGTAACCAATTGTCATCAATAGATTCTTCCACCGTTTCTTGATCCTTTTTTGTCTGATTTGTTTCAACTTCATGTACCATTGATGTATCATCTATGTTCATACTGTCGTCCCATATTGGTTCTGGAATGGAGACCTTGTCTTCTATCATTTTACGTAGATCTTCAAGAGAATAACCATTCTCAACATAATCAGTTAAATCTTTACCATTTTCAATCTCTGGAAGATCAATAGGTAGAATTCTAAATTTATTACTTAATTTCTGTTGATAATCCTTCCCTGTTTTATCATTATCATACATGATACAAACCTGTCCAAATCTGGATTTAAGATCATCTATATGTTGTTTTGTTATGTTATTAGTGTTTTCGGAATCAGCACAAATAGCTGGATATCCAACAACATGACTCATAATCAATGTGTCCTTTTCACCTGCACAAATGAAGCAAGCTTTCCCCGTTTTGGGGAGAAGCTTGAATCCGAATACTTTATTGTCTGGTTTTATACCAATATGAAAAAACTTTTTGTTTGGTCTTTTAGGCATATAAACCTTACAGTGATTTTCGCTTGAGAAATATCCAAAAATAGGGCTGCTTTCTGTTGAACTATAAAGAACTCTATCATTTCTGATAATACCTTTTATCGGATAAATCCCGTACCTAAGAAGTATTTCAATCGTAAGTCCCAGTTTTAAAAAGAATTTATATGCTTCTTTTGTTATTTCCTTAAGTTCAACTAAATAACCATTTCCAAGTTTTAAACTAAGGCTTTTTTCATAAGAAAATAAGTGTTTATTATTCATAATTTAATTCTTTTTAGTTAAAAGTTCACTTGGGTTTGTTGATAGTGCATTCTGTTCAATTGCTCCCTTAAAAATCAATGTTTGTTCATCTATAAGTTCAAACTTGATATCTTCAGGTAAAGCTATTTGCAGATATGCAATGAAATTCCTCCAGTCCTTTTTTTCAAAGTTTGATTCATTGAATTTTTTTATGTAGTGAGCTAAAAACCTAGGAGCTTTTTTATGTGTGTTATATGCAGCAATCTCCATTAGATTTAATTGTAATCTTCTATGGTTATTGTTGTTTAGGGTTGTCTTATTCATAAGATTAAATTTATCAGTTAATAATCATTTTGTTAGCGTGCTTTTGCATATAAATGCTTATCTTCTTTCATAATAGTTTCGAGTCCAAAAGCATTATTATTTCTAAAGAATTTGTAAAATCTTATCCAATTCCATCTTCTGGTCGATTTAACAAATTCCTTAATTAATGGTAAGATCACATCAGGATCAATCAAAAGAGTATTATACAATTGCTCACATAATCTCCATGATTTATATTTTGTAAGAATCTCTTCTCTAACAGAATCCATTATTAAAAATTGCGGCTTAGAATAATATCTATCCACGGTTTTAATAAAGTTTATTAATTCATCTAGTGACAGCTTATATTCAACGTCCAAATACTTATGATAAATACCATCAACTAACACAAGGTTTCTATCTAATAATTTGGTATCAATCAGTTGCTGAAGAAGATCAACAACTGCATCAATAGTATATTTTTCAAAATTAAAGCATAATAATTCCTGGTGAATAGTTATTTCATACCTACATTTTCTAGGATGATAATTCCACTTTGCTACAGACGTTGAGTTATTAAGAGTGTAGTGATAAGATTCTTTTAGCTTCTTCCTTATGTTAGGCTCCAATCTCCTACTGAGATAACCTACAAAACTGTATACCAAGATTGTACTATCCATTGTTTATTCTTAGTTAAGTTTAGCTAAGTATCGTTCCATTTCGGTTTTAAATCCATGTTGTTCCAATTTTTCATCAAACACATTTTTTGATACATTTATAAATGTGGGTATTGATAAAGAAGTATCAATAAAAGGAATTTGATCACACAATCCATAAATACATTTATTTATAACTTGTAGAATTAAATTGCGATCATTAAATAAAGTTGGATAAAAAAATCTAATCTTATATTCCCCTTTTTGAGTATTTGCATTCACAATCGTAAACCACATCTTTTCTGCATTTAATTGTGAAAATAACCCTTCTCTATATGCATCCATTAGGAGTTTATCATCATCTGGTTGATATATTTTTAATTCTAATCTAGTAGTAAGAATAAACATAATTTATAATTTTAAATGGTTAATAATAATTCGTTAATTACTCTATTCTGCAGTCTGCTTAATGCTAACCTCAATATGAAACATAAGTCTAACTGCTCTGCTGTTTTTGTGTTATTGTTCATGATTCGTTGTTTTATGATTAATTATTAAAAAAATATTCATTGTCAGATTTCTTGTGTTCAAAGGTTCTCATTGCTGCAAAGACATCTTCTGGAATGAAATAAAGTCTGTTGCCAAGTTTCTTAAATGGAATAATCTTTTTCTTCTTGTAGTTGTGGATAGTAGCAACACATTTATCTAATAGCTTCGCTATTTTTTTAGTACTAACAGCATGTGGAGGAATTTTATCATTCTTAGGTTCGTAAATAGGTTTATTATTTAAGCATTCAAGAACAACCTCCTTAATCAATTCCCTTAATTCACTTTTGTCAATTCCTTCAACTTGTATTACTTTTTCCATAATCGAGTAATAATTTTACCATTATTTCTCGGCTAAGGTCTTTTAAAATATTAGGGGAAAATAGAGGTTGGATTCTTGAATTTATATACTAACCTTACCCAAGAAGATATTTATTTGAAGTAATTCCTGATCCGTTCAATTAAATAATTATTATATTCCATCATATTAGGAATATATTCACCATTTTTTTCTTGGAATTCATAATTTTTGAAATCAGGTAAGAAACCCATTAAAACAAGTATTTTACCAATTAATAAGTGTTGTTGTCTTGATGGTATTTGATTTGGTTTTTTATTGTGCTGCTTTACCGAAGTACAATTCGTTATATAATTGAATAATGATTTACACAAATTTCTTATGAAAACCTTTGATGGAATAGAGTTTTTTGGATTGTCCTTTCGGAACTGCTCATATTGCTCCAACCTTAATTTTTCAGATTCTGATAAACTGATGTTTTCCTTGATTAACCGATAGATTTCACTTGTTAGTTGAAAATTGGGAATATTAGAATGGTTTAACCCTCCACGGTCAATCTTGATCCTATCAGTGGTCTTAACAATATCAATTGAACTCAATATATTACAAAGTTTGCTTTTTTCAATTAGGTACGGATGTTCATATATCTGAAGTTTATCATAATTAGAAATAGCTGCATTGGGGTCACGCTTTCCCTTTTTAATGAATTCAATTTGTGCATCTCTTACTCTTTTTTGTGTTTCGATAAAATCTTTATGATTTTGAAAATACTCATCCAGATAAGTATTTTTGTCCTCCTCTGTTACCTCATATATTGAATAATCATCATCAATGTACATGGCATCCTCATGAGTTTCGTCTAATATTTTATCTGGTAGTTTGTGAATATTCTTTGGGATTCTAATTGTCCCGTAAAAGTCTGTGGTTAATCCATCATAAAACAGTGCTATATGCTCAATTAAATAGGTTAATTCCAATATGTTGTTATAAGATAATCCTTTAGTGTTTAAAGCTTCTTTGATATGATCAAACCTATTTTTACTTATTGTATTCTTAATTTCTTCAACATTAAATAAGAACTTAAAGTGCTCAACAAGATTATCGGTTTTTATTCGATATAATTTATATTGATTATTGTCCTTTTTCATTTTACATGATTTTGATATATAAATACTTTACTCCACGATCCAATTTTCACATTGGATTAAAAATAATTAGAAGAATAGACTAGGATATTAATCCCATGCTTTATTGAATTCACTTGTATAGAATTCTTCAGTGATTTTAATATATGGTCTCATAGCTTTCTCATCTGTGTGGCCCGTTATCTTCATCAATGATGACTTACTCATACCTTTTTCAAGACTCAACACAACATAACTCTTTCTGGCTGAGTGAGTTGATATAAATTTGTATTTTGGTTGAACTCTTTCAATTCTTTGCTTTCCTCTATAGTGTATCATAGTAAACATATCATTTATGCCAGCCATTTTACATATTTCTTTGATATAAACATTGATTTTTACATTTGAAGGTGCTGGTAGGACTTTGTCTTCGAGAATCTTATATTTATTTTTATACTTATTGTAAATAACAATTGCTTTTTTTGACAAAGGAATCCTTACCATGATACTTTTCTTACCCTTAAGTTGATAATTGTTCCAAAAAGATGTATCATTCTTTTGATCAATATCTTTATATCGTAGATTCTGAATGTCACTATAACGTTGACCTGTGTATAATTGGAATAAGAAAACATCCCTGACTTTATCTAATCTGGAATATGGTTCTAAATCCAAAGTCTCCAATTTTTTTAATTCTTCACTAGTTAAATAGACAACTTCAATTGCATCCTCCTTAACATTGAATTTTTGATAATATTTATTGTCAGTATATTCTTTTTCGTAAGACCATGATAAAAAAGCTTTAAGTGTACGGAATGTCTTAGCCACGGTATTGTTGAGATGATTTTTGTTGACTAAAGAATATGTTCTGAGTTTGGTTTCAAAATCTTTATTTATATTCTCAAAATATATTGGTTGAATTTTCTCTTCGAACTCCTTTAACAGATTAAAGACGATATTATATTTTTCAATGGTTGATGGTTTATAGAAATCTGTTTTTTCTTTAATAAATTCTTGAAATGCGGAAAAGAATGCAACATTTTTTGAATTTATCGATTTACCATTAATAACATTATACATCATTTCTTTTATATCATATGGATTGATTATTTTTCTTTTTAATCTTTCATCTCTAAAAGTACGTTCCAGCCTAACATTCATGTCTTTAAGGAGCAAATTAAGCTGCGAGTAATCATGATGTGATTTCTTAACTTTTTGATTCTTGTTATCCCAGTGACGTGCAAGAATTTTTATTCCAACATTTTGCTTCATATACTTGCCTTGATGCGTTGTGGCAATATAAATTGAAGTTGGTTTATCGTTTAGATATTGATTAATTGATTTACCCTGTTTAAGTGCTTCTTTAACTTTACTAAAGGTTCCTTTCTTATAAGTTTTGTCTAATACGTAATAAAATTCTGTCATAGTAAATTATTTAAAGTTTAACATTATATCGTGATCTGAGTGGTTGTTAACCAAAGCAGATACCAATAGACTATACCAACTATGTCGAGGTTTCAGATTTTGGGAGTATAAAAATAAAAAGCCCACTAAGTGGGCTTTTTAGATGGATATTTTTCTTTGCGTAGTGATATCGTAGAAAATAATTTGATTGATTTATATTAAAATTTATACATTTTAGATGATGCAATTTTTTTTTGAAAAAACAAATATAACTTCGAGAGTAAAAAATGTATATTGAATAATCAAAAACGCTCAAATTACTGAAAGTCCTGGTCGGACAGCAAAAACCCGGTGAGCATTCATCGGGTTTTTTGTTATCTTAAAATATGTATATTCAAACTACTTCAACTTGACGAATTTACACAAGAAACCATTTAATAAGCGGTGGGGAAAAATCCGAAATGAGTGCGGAATTGTTGATAATCACCAAATGACTACAATATTTTAAAAATAGAACCGCAGAAAAATTATTCTTGAAATACAATGTTTCATAAAGAAAAGGATAGATTATCAAAATTCGTTCATTTCGGTTGATTTTGGTTCTTTCATTAAGGAAAGAACAATAACATTCTGTTTCTCAACAAAAATATAAAGTAATTCACAATTATATTAGCCTAACCGTAATTCTTAAGGAAAAATTAAAACACAAAACAACGTTTATGTAAAATCTGCTGAAGATTTTAATTGTTTTAACTATTAGTTTTGCAATAAAGCAATAATTCATTCAGTAGAATAGTTAATATTCTTTTTTGTCAACTACACAAAAAAGAAACAAAAAAAGTCACCACCTCTGATAAATTTGCTAAAATCTACAAAACCCTCTTTTTCGTGCGCAGCACAATTCGTCCCAATGTTATCAATATAACTTTGAATTGCTTTATCTCATGGGACTGAGTGCTGCTATAGTGCCGACGCCCAAGATCTTTTTTGATTTTTACACAAATTTCTCAAATGTGGATTATTTTATCATCAGACCTACGCTTAACACCTTATTATTAAAAAACAAGACAACGTTTAATAAGCGATGGGTGAAAAATTCGAAAAGAAATCATGGCTTTGGAAAAGAAAATTAACCGCTTCACATAAAAGAATTGCAGAATAATCCTATTTTTGCGAGCTCAATAATTTTTATAAATACCATGACAGAATTCAATAAACTACAATCAGAAATAATAATAAAAGCAAAAAAAGGTGTCGATTTTATTTTAGCAGCAAGCATTACCTGGTTTGGTATCTTTTTAATATGGAAGTACACCAGTAATATAGCTTACGAAAAAAGTATTTTTACATTTATTTTTGGTTCACTGTTAATTCCGCTGGCTTTAGCTTTTTCAAAACTCTTAAAAACAAACTGGAAAATAAAAGACAATCCGCTTCAGCCTCTTGGTCTTTGGCTTAACTTTGCACAGTTAATCTACTTCCCTTTCTTAATATTTATACTCATAAAGTATCCTGAATATTTTATCATGGCTTATGCAATTATTACAGGGGCACACTTATTTCCATACGCTTGGTATTATAAAGAATCCGGGTATGCAGTGGCTGCAGTTCTAATTTCGGTAGGGTCTATGTTTATTGCACTATTGGTTGATCCTGCAAACATTTATTACATTCCTTTATTCACAGCAATTGCATTAACCTTACTTGCAATTTGGATTTTTACCAGCTTAAAAAAGTAAAGGCTTTCTCCCTTCACTAAAGAAATAAATACATTCCTGACAAAGCATAGCGGAGATTAGGAATCTAAACTTGATGTTTCTCTGGATAGATTCCTGCATTTGCAGGAACGAAAAGGCAATTCTTTAAATCCCTCAACTGACCTACGGCGGAAAGCATTTTTATGAGGCGGAAGAGATCCTTTCTATGGCGGAAAGAAAAAAACAATGGCAGAATAAGTAAGTTGTATGGCGGGCCACTAAAAACTGATGGCGGAAAGCGTAAGATGTTCGGCGGGACACAAAAAATACATGGCGGAAAAACCACAATGCATGGCGGAGAAGTTATTTTGCCTGCCGGGAACCTAAATAATTCTGCGGACAAGAATTGACGGGGAACATAAAAAATAAAATTAACTAAACTCCAAAATGCCTTAAGCAAAAACCCCCTTTTTGAAAAGGGGGTCCCGATAGCTATCGGGAGGGGATTAAAATCTCTCTCTTGTTTCTAACCCATCCAAAAACCTTAAACAAAACTTGGTGGTAAACAAAATGTTTTCTACTTTTAAAATTCTAAAAATACTTACCGGAACTATTACGAAATTGAAAAGGAGTAAAAAGTAATAGTAAAATACAATTTACTATTAAACGAGTACAAGCAAATTATAAAATGAGCAAATTAACATTAATAATTGTCGGTCTTATATTGGCCAAGCTCTCTTTTGGGCAAAGCCAGAATAAAAATAATTATTCTTCATTAATAACTCAACTTGATACTATTCATCAAGACGACCAGAAATACCGACTGCAAGCAGATGAATTGTTAAAAAAGTCTCGCTCGGATTCTGAAAATATAGAATTGATAAATCTGATTGAACTAACAGAAGAGAAAGACTCCATAAACCTTCTGAAAGTTGAAAAAATATTAGACGAATATGGTTGGCTGGGAGCTGATGTTATTGGAAAACAAGGAAACTCTACTTTATTCCTTGTGATTCAACACTCCGACCTAGAAACTCAGCTTAAATATTTTCCGATGATGCGTGAAGCTGTAAAAATTGGGAATGCTAAAGGAAAAGATTTTGCACTATTAGTAGATAGAGTAGCAATGAAACAAGGGAATAGACAAATTTATGGAAGTCAAATTAAAATCGATGGTGAAGAGTTTTATGTTTATCCAGTCATTGAACCAGAAAAAGTAAATGAAAGAAGAGCAGAGGTCGGACTCGGACCTATTGAAGATTATGTCAAAAATGTGGGTTTAACCTGGGATGTTGAAAGACACAAAGAGAAAACCAAAGAAATAGAATCACAACAATTAGAATAAAGAAATGCTAAGATTTTGCATTAGTAATAATAGTTGAAGCACCCTATATTAAAGTTTATATCAAAAATTTAAACTATCTTTCAAAACAGATATGAACAAGTGCCAAAAATGTAATCGGGAAATACAGGGGAATTACTGTTCTCATTGTGGGCATCCTCAACAATTAGAGCGTATTAACAGCAAATACATATTATCTGAAATTGGAGAGGTTTTAAACCTGCAAAAAGGTATTTCTTATACCATAAAAGAGTTATTAGTACGTCCCGGGAAAAATATCAGGCAATTTATTCACGAAGACAGAAACCGCCTTGTAAAACCCATTCTTTTCACGCTGGTTTGCTCCTTAATTTATACTTTGTTTGTTCAGGTTTTTCATTTCAAAGATGGTTACATTAATTTCAATTACGACGATTGGTCTGGTTCTGCCACAAGCACTATATTTCATTGGATATCCGAAAATTATGGATACTCGAATATTTTAATGGCGGTATTTGTTGCCCTGTGGATTAAAATATTCTTTAGAAAATATGACTATAATTTTTACGAAATCCTGATTTTATTATTGTTTGTAATAGGAATTGAAATGTTAATGTTTGCCTTTTTTGGTGCTCTGGAGAGTTTAACACAAATGCAAGTATTAAGTTTTGGTGTTAACCTGGCCTTGCTTTATGTTTTCTGGGCCATAGGGCAGTTTTTCGAAAAAAGAAAAATCTGGAATTATGTGAAAGCATTTTTCTCCTACATTTTGGGTATGCTTACATTTGTTCTTGTTGCAACACTTTTAGGTTTATTCATTGATTTGATAAAATAAAAATATGGAAAAGAAAAAAGGACTATCTATTGTTTTGTTAATCCCGACAGTAATTATAGCTGCTGCTTTGTATAAGCTATTCGATTTTGAAAGCTTAAAATTTGATAACCTGGGGCTGGCTGTTGTTTACATTTTTACTTTAGCATTCTTAATATTCTCACTCATAAGAAATACAGCAAAACCAAAAGAAGAATAATATTTTACTTGAATAAGAACAAAACACTCTATCTCTAATATTAACCTTACCCAAGCCAAATAATGAATGCTATGAAAAAGATACTCTTTTTATTTCTGCTATTTAGTATAAGTATTCCTTCAATTTTATATTCACAGAACGATTACAAAAGAAAAATTTGTATTAGTGAATGGATCGAGGAAATGGAAAACTGTAAAAGCAAGATGTATTATTTAGAAAATACAGAAATTTATTACGATTGGAATAAAGATACGCTTTATTCATGGTCTCAGCCCAGAACAATTGAACCAACAAAAAAGGATAAAGCACAAGAAAAAGATATACTGCCACATATAAAACTCTATAACTGTAAATTACCTGTAATAGCAACCTGTCAGGTCAGACATCTTATTTTTCATAAAAATATCACATTCATGTCTTGTGAGGGAGCCGGCCAGTTTATATTTTATAACTGCACCTTTAAACAAGGGCTCGATATTCAACATTCAAACCTGAGTTGCTTCCAGTTTTTTTATTGTTCCATTCTACACAGAATGGTTGTCAATCAATCTGAAATGAATGTTTTATCATTCACTAAATGTTCGTTTTTTACAGACGATCAACTTCCTAAATACACGCATCTTTTTGGATATGAACCAGAAAATGAAAATTATCAGTATCAGTTTAACTTTTATCAGCAAGATAAAAAGATTGGTTCTTTTGAATTATCGCATTGCAATTTTTTACCTAACCCAATAAATCCGGTCCTATTTTTTAATAGCGGAAAATACGATGCTATTATTTTTGAAGAAATCAATTTCGCAAATAGTATTATAGACTTTGATAATTGTTCCGTAAAAGAAAATCTAACGGTTCGCAATTGTAAGTTTAATTATCCTCTGGGAATGAGTAAGTTTACTTTCCCAAAAGATAATTCTTCATTTCTCTGGAGTCAATTAGATTCTGTAGGACTGGGAATATATGCAGATTTCAACAAACCACCTTATACCAATAAAACCGACACTTTAATTTCCGAACCATACATTTACAACGAACTAAACAGCTCGTACAGGAAGTTTTTCTCGATGTACAGAACTCTGGGTGATATGGAATCGGCCAACAATTGTTACAAGCAGTTGAAGGATATGGAAACCCAGAAATTTCACTATTTATACCAAAATGATCCGCGTATTCAGACATGGTTCAACTGGCGATTTAACCAGTTTCTAAAATATTTTTCGGAATATGGTACCAATCCGGTACAATCACTTATTATTTCGATGTGGACCATACTTCTTTTCGCTGGATTGTATTTCTTTTTCTATAGCGATTGGGATAAAATTAACCGGATATTCCTGGTTAATAAGCACCGCAGAATAATGCAATATTTTAGGTCGGAACAACATTTAGAAGATTTTTATACAGAGCGATACACTGAAGATTTAAAATCCTTTGCCGATTACAAGAAAGAAATGAAAGAAAGCAAGCTTGAAATCCCGGCTTTTATTATTTTGCTTGGCAAACCTTTATACCTGCTTTCTGTAATCAAACATAAAATAGCAAAGTTTATGTACCGAAGAACAGAACTCTTGCAAGGACGTTGGAAAGATCTTAAACCAGGCCGTAAAATATTTGTAGGGTTGACTGTTGGCTTATCAATCCTGATTTATAGTATTTACTTAGCTTTTATTCGTGCATTAAATGCCACCATGCTAAGCATTAATTCTTTTTCTACACTTGGTTTTGGAGCAATCCCTGTGAAGGGAGCTTCAAGATATATTACGATAATAGAAGGATTTTTAGGCTGGTTCCTGTTAAGTATTTTTAGTGTTTCATTGATAAGTCAAATGCTACAGAATTAAAAATTGATAATCTGAAACAAAGAGGGATTAGAAAATACGTTAAGATGATTCCTTCTAATCCCCCTCCCGATAGCTATCGTGACCCCCTTTTCAAAAAGGGGAAATAATATCCTGATCCTTCAACTTTAAAATTAGTAACAATATAAAATTTCATTACATTTGTTAGTATTGTAATTGCCTTTAAAATAAATACACTATGAAATTAACCGAACTTAACCCACGTCCCGGTATTGAAGAAGATGCTAAACTACACAGAGTATTTGCCCAATTCGAAAAATTAATCAGCGAATTAGATAAACGAGAACTACCGGAGAATATAGTTACTACCATTAACCAATACATTAATGACATTAATGCCTTGCCACTGGGGAAAGGATTAAGAGTTTTAATCAGAAATCATCAAACCAGAACTATTCAACTAGTAGCTAAAGAATTAAAAATAGTTCCTAAAAAATATTATCAAAACATTTGGTTGGCTATTGGAATGTCTGTATTTGGTGTGCCTTTTGGAGTTGTGTTTGGTATGGCCCTCGATAATATGGCTTTTATTGGTATAGGATTACCTATTGGAATGGTAATAGGCTTAGCTTTAGGTGCCAAAATGGATAAAAAAGCTGAAGCTGAAGACAGGCAGTTGGATCTTGAGATTCGAAATTAAATTATTTAGTTTTTTTAATTCTCCTAACCCATTTTTTAAAAAGGGAATGAATTATTATTAAAAATAATTATCTTTGCCGCGGATGATTAAAAATTTAGTACATACTTCACATCAAGAGATGTCGGTTTAACAGGCAGGTCGTTTAGATATACAAAAATCTTAACCTGTCGAACTTTTCTTTTGCACAGATTAAACTAATAAAGTTTTAATCGGTGCTCAAATCAATTATTATATTTTAACAAAAGGAATTCAATACACTATTGATTTTCATTTACATGCTTACTAAGTTTGTATAAAGGAAATAAGATTTAAAGTTAAATTCCTTCAACAGTGCACATGGTGTGCAACAAATTTAAATACCAATGAAAATAAATAATATTCATATACGAGAAACAAATCATTTAGATTTTAATGATATCATGATCGTTGAGGAGCAAGCTTTTGGTTACGATAAAGAAGCAAAACTAACAGCAGCCCTTTTAACAGACCCAACAGCAAAACCAACACTTTCACTGCTGGCTTTTCATGAAAACAAAGCCATTGGGCATATTCTATTTACAAGGGCATATATCAATAATATGCTACCACAAGCCTTGTTTCATATTCTGGCTCCCTTAGCTGTAATACCTGAATATCAAAAACAAGGAATTGGTGGGATGCTCATTAACGAAGGATTAAAGAAGTTGAAAAATATAGGATCGCAAATGGTATTAGTTTTAGGTCATATGGAATACTATCCTAAATATGGCTTTATTCCTGATGCGAAAAAAATAGGATACCAGGCACCATATCCTATTCCTGAAAAATTTGCCAATGCCTGGATGGTACAATCGTTAAATTCTAAAGGTTTTATAATTGATAAAGGAACCATCGTTTGTTGCAATGAACTCAATCAACCAGAACATTGGAGAGAGTAAGGTCAATAACATTCCGGAAGAAGCATAGCGGATATCCGGAATCCAGATTTTAATTTAAAAAATAGATTCCTGCTTTATTCGCTTTGCTCATGAGAAAAGTTCGCAGGAATGACAATAAACAATCATTACAATCATGAATTTAATCATAAGAAAGACAGATAAAAAAGAATATTTAGAAACAGAATATATTACCCGGGAAGCATTTTGGAATTTATATAAGCCCGGCTGTGACGAACATTTAGCATTGAATCAGTTAAGAAATAGCAAGAGCTATATTCAAGAACTTGATATGATTGCTTTATGTGAGGGCGATATCGTTGGGCATATTATTACAACTAAAGCTCGCGTTATAGATCATAAGAAAAAGGAATACGAGGTGTTGTGTGTAGGACCTGTTTCAGTTCTGCCATGGTTCCAAAATAAAGGTGTCGGATCGAAGCTTTTAACAGCTTCAATTACTGAAGCAAAAATAATGGGATTCAAAGGGATGATATTGTTCGGCAATCCGGAATATTATCACCGATTTGGTTTTAGAAATGCAAAAGAATACGAGATCACGACTAAAGAGAATCAAAATTTTGATCCTTTTATGGCCCTTGAACTTCAGGAAAATGGATTAACCGATATCAAAGGCAGGTTTTTCGAAAATGAAGCTTTTTTTACCAAAGAAGTAGATTTGATTGAATTTGAGAACAAATTTCCTTCAAAAGAAAAAGGAAAACCTAAAGTAAACATATCTATTAAGTAAATGAATTAGAAATGAAATTAGAAGATTTAGGATATAACAAAACACTCGAAAAGCTAAGACTTGAAAATAATCTAAGTGATTTCGATATTGGACGGGTAGTAGCAGAACATAAAGAAAGGTACATCGTAAAAACCGAAAACGGAGAAATTGAAGCCGAGATAACCGGTAATTTGAGATTCTCGGCACAAAGCCGGGAAGATTTCCCGGCAGTTGGCGACTGGGTAGCACTTATTAGCTACGATCCAAATTTAGCGATTATTCACCAGGTACTACCGCGCTTATCAATAATTAGCAGACAAGCTGTAGGTCAGTTTGGCGAAATACAAATTATTGCCAGCAATATCGATTATGCATTTTTGGTTCAAGCAGTCGATCGGGATTTTAATGTTAATCGTCTTGAAAGATACCTAACCATCTGTTATTCGTCGAAGGTAAGTCCTGTTATTGTCCTTACCAAAACCGATTTAATTGATGAACAGAAACTTTCAGAAATTATAGAAAACATTCAGGGGCGTATTAAAGATATTCCTGTTATTGCCATTAGTAACGAAAGTCAAAGTGGTTATGAAAGCCTTTTAAATATCATTGAGAAAGGAAAAACCTATTGTATGTTGGGTTCATCAGGTGTTGGAAAATCAACTTTATCGAATAACCTTTCAGGTAAAAATATCATGAAAACTGATAATATTAGTCAAAGTACTCACAAAGGCAGACACGTAACAAGCCATCGTGAGTTGATTGTACTTAATCATGGTGGAATTTTAATTGATAATCCCGGCATGCGCGAAGTTGGGATAGCTGATTCTGGCGAAGGATTAGAAACAACCTTTGATCAAATTATCAAGCTTTCACAAGAATGTAAATTCAAAAATTGTACGCACACTAATGAAACAGGATGTGCTGTTCTTGAAGCTGTTGATAACGGCGAAATAGATAAAAACTCTTATGAAAATTTTATTAAAATGGAACGCGAGAAAGCTTTTTTTGATTCATCCATCGCCGAACGGCGCAAAAAAGATAAGGACTTTGGAAAAATGATTAAAAATGTAAAAAAGGATTTGAGAAAGCTAAAATAGCAAACAAAACATCCGAAACGTAAATGTTTCGGATGTTTTAATTAATGTGTTATTCTTTTAAATGTTGATCTAACCAGTCGAAAAAAGTTCGTTGCCACAAGATTCCATTTTGTGGTGATAACACCCAGTGATTTTCTTTAGGGAAATATAAAAATCGAGCTTTAACATCTAATAATCGAGCTGAGTTAAATGCTGCCATTCCCTGTGTATAAGGAATTCTAAAATCTTTGCCTCCATGAACCACTAAAATAGGGGTATCCCAATTTTGAACAAACTTATCAGGTGATCCGGCATATGATTTCATCGCTACTTTATTATTTTTCTCCCAAGGAGCTCCTCCTTTTTCCCAAATATCAAAAAACATTTCTTCTGTTGTCATAAATTCCATTTCGGAACTAAACACTCCGCAATGAGCAATAAAAGCTTTAAATCGTTTATTGTGATTTCCGGCTAACCAGTATACAGAGAAACCACCAAAGCTGGCTCCAACAGCACCTAAGTTTTCTTCGTCAACATAAGGTTCTTTTTTAACCTCATCAATAGCAGCCAATAAATCTTCCATCGCCTGACCACTGTTATCTTTACTAATCTGATCGGTCCACTCCTGTCCCATTGTTAATACACCACGACGATTAGGAGCTACAACAACATAATCGTTTGAAGCCATAATAGAGAAATTCCAACGATAACTCCAAAACTGACTTAATGGTGATTGTGGTCCTCCCTCGCAAAATAAAATGGCAGGATACTTTTTGTTGGCATCAAAATGTGGTGGTTTTATCACCCATGTTAACATTTCTTTTCCATCTGTGGTTTTAATAAAACGCTTCTCAACGGCAGGCATTGTAAGCTGATCGAGAATGTGTTTATTTTCAAAACTTATTTGCGTTTCTTCACCTGTTTCTGAATTAATTGCATAGATCTCCTGTGGCATAATCATAGAAACTTTTGTTCCTATTAACTGATCTCCGGCAATAGCCACAAAGTGGTAATCGTGCATTCCTTTTGTAATCGCTTTTATTTCACCAGTTTCGACATCCAATTTATGTATTTGGTGTGTTGCAAATACACCAGCAACAAAATAAATACTTTTACCATCTGCAGTCCACTGTAAGCTTCCTGGACTATGATCAAAATCTTCTGAATAATTTTTCTTTTCCCCTGTAGTTAAATCAGCAATAAATAATCGTTGCTTATCGGCCTCGAATCCCGGACGAGCCATGCTTAACCATGCTAGCTTGCTTCCATCAGGAGAATACAATGGTTGCCAGTCGTAACCCGGCATTCCTTCTGTAAAATTCTTTGTTTCTTTTGTTTCTAAATTATATAAATAAACATCAGAGTTTGTACTCAATGAATATTCTTTTCCTTTAAGTTTCTTGCATGTGTAAGCTACTGTTTTACTATCGGGACTCCATGTAATTTCTTCGATTCCGCCAAATGGCATTAATGGCGATTCGTATGGTTCTCCTTCCATAATATCAATCGCATTGGCAACTTTTCCATTAATTAAGTCAGCCACAAAAATATGCCCATAATATCCATCTTCCCAGGTATCCCAATGGCGGTACATAATATCATCGTACAATTTTGCATCGGCTAATGGTAAATCAGGATGCATATCATGTACATTCTGATCTATTTTTACATCGTATGTAAATAAAATACGCTCACCATTTGGTGCAAGTTTAATATTGGTAATACTTTCAGGCTCATTGGATATTTGCATTTTTGCTGATCCATCAGCATTCATAGACCATATCTGCAATCCATTTCCTTCAGTAGCAGCAGCAAGATAATATATTTTACTTCCATCGCCTGACCAGATTGCACTATACTCACCTCCAGCAGTTTTTGTAAGTTGCACTGGGTCGCCTCCTTTTGCAGGGATCGTAAATAATTCTCTGTTGCTTTTATTTAGCTCTTTAGAATAATAGGATACACCATACAGTAGAGTATTTCCATCAGGCGATACCTGAACATCACCTAATCGGCCCAACGACCAAAGAACCTCTGGTGTCATGCGATCCGAATCAAGTTTTAAATCAGCTTTACCAATAATTGGAGCTTCTTCTTGTTGAGTTGTTGTTACACAAGATTGCATTCCTGTAATAATTATTCCTATTAACATCATAGGAAATAAGCCTTTGTATACAAAGGACTTCAATAAATTTAATTTCATGGTATTAATTTATTAAATGAGTATATTAGATTTTGTAAGCTTAGACGAAATTAAACTAAGAAGGATTAAAAGTCAAGTTTTCTAACACGAACAAGTATTTATTCTCTTTTATTCTTCTTTTTCAAAATCTTCTTATGTTCTTTATTTAGCTTTTTAACCCAATAACAATTTCCATTACTCATGGAGTTGTAAGGATTACTTAAACTTTCTTCTTCTTTCTTATTTTTTGGACAGCCAAATAAGAAACTGAAACCAAAACGAAGGTTTAAATTTCGTGTGTCTAATGGTTTTATAATCCCCAGAACATTATCGCTCACCATATGAAACTGCAATCCTCGACTGTGCCATGCTAATCCCAGCCCAACATTTTTATAGGTATTGTTTAAATAAGACCAACTTAGGCTTGCCGAAAATTTATTCCATAAGGTAGTATTTGCCGATAAGGTTAAAGATGAATGTAACTTGTTTCGGTAAATTACATTACGACTTACTGCTCCAATCCCCAGTTTAGGTCTATATTTATACATTCCACCAAGGTAAATTTGAGTTGGTAGCCAGGAATAATATTTATCTTGAGTAACTGTTTGATCGAATGCATCCATTACAGAATCACTCAGCTCACTCATATAATCTGTACTATTAAAATCGCTCCCTAAACCTGTTCCGGTATAATCAAAAGATCCTGAAATTTGAATAGTATTTACATCACTTTTCCAACGAATAAATCCTAAGTCAAGTAAACTAGCTGATAAAATAATATCTTCAGAATACTTATGAATCCAACCTAAATCAATTGCAAAACCTTTGTTTTTACCGTTCATTAAAAAACTAAGCACATCAATATCACCAACATCCACTCCGCTAATTTTACCTTCGCTATTTTGAGTGATGGTCATCGGGAAAGAAGTATTAACACTGATATCACCTTCAACATGTAGATCAAAAGTATTGGGATCGGTATATAAACTTGCTTCCGATTTACCGGAATAAATATTGGCTTTCCCAAATAATAATTTAGCACGAACACCAAAAATATTGTAAGCATCCCACACTTTGGATACTCCCAACGAATATTCACGATAGTAAACAGAATGGGTCCGGAGATTATTAAACTCTGCCTCCTCACCCAGAAATTGTGTGTTCCCTTTCCATGCCAATTCCATTAAACTTCCCGGATAAGTTAAAGCAACATTCACTTTTTCAGCAATATTAAAATTTATATAATACTCTTTATAGTGATAACCAATGGATAGTAAATCGAGATGTAACTCAGAACTCAATAGATTTGTTTTTTTGATATTATTATAAAAACTGCCAATATCTAACGAGGCAGAACCATCTGTGGTAGAAAATATCTCATTAAACGAAAAGGTAGAATTGCTATAATTCAGTTGTGTTGAAGTTAATAGTGGGAGTCCCACAAACCACTTACATTTTATCTGAACTGCAGGATTTAATACATTGGATTGAGGCACATCATGCATTAAATAAAAAGTATTGTTTTGTTGAGAATAAGTATTAATTGAAATGAAGAAAAATAAAAACAAAAGAATAGATTCCTGCTTTCGCAGGAATGACAACATGGCTTTCATTTTCTGAGAATTATTCAAGATTTATTTTTAATTTTTTTGATCATTGATAATTGTAAATTGTTCATTGTTCATTGTTCATTGACTTGAAAGACTCATGTTTAATTCGGCCTGAACTCCTAATTGCAACTCTAAAGAGTAATTCGGATAATAATCTATTAAAGTGCTGTCTAATGATAAATTTAAAATGGCTCCCTCAATTAGGATATGTCGTACATTAGCTAAATCATTAATCTTATTCTGATTAAAAATAACATCGTTCTGATCGTGAGATGGATTCACTGTTTGCCCGTCCCCTGAAAGATTTCCAGCTTGCATATCTAAAGGACCATTAACAAACATAGAATCTATGACCAGATAGTTAAAATCAAGAAAATAGACCTGCCCTCGAGCAATGGCAGGAAATCCATTGTAAGTATTTAATCGAAACATAATGCTTACTATTTCTTCTGAAAATCGATCGATTTCTTGCATATCGAATGGCATGGTATAACTCATAGGAACATCAATCTCATCTATCCAATCTGGGAATCCGGAGTTGTCTAGATCATTAAATAATGTCATATCAAAACCACTTTCTTCGTTCATTTGTAAAGAAGTGTATCCAACGGGAAAAGAAAAACTAGGATTCCAGGTCGACTCTGGATTATCAAAATCGTTTGGCACATCATCGACACACGAAAGTGAAAAAATCACAATCGAAACTAAAACTAAAAGAAATATATCCTTCATTTTGATGCGAATCATCATAGAAAACTCAAGTTATGAAAATTTGTTTATTCTGTGCCCTTATAAAACGAAATTTATCAATGCCTGGTATATAAATTCATTCTTAGGTTTTAAAACTATTATCCTGTTAGTTCTATATTAAAAATCCCCCGCTACTATTTATGGTAACGAGGGATATTTTAAAAATTTTATTCTTATTAATAAATAGGTTTGATACCCATATTGAAAAATGCAAAAGAATACATATCTGCTACTTCCTCAATCCATTGATCGGTTGTAGTACCGCCACCATGTCCACCGTCTGTTTCGATACGTATAAGCATCGGATTATCACCAGCATTTTTTAACTGAAGTTCAGCAGCAAATTTAAATGAATGTGCAGGAACAACCCTATCATCATGGTCTCCTGTTGTAATCATAGTTGCAGGATAACTAACACCTTCTTTAACGTTATGTACAGGAGAGTATCCTAAAAGATATTCAAACATTTCTTTTGAATCGTTGGCTGTTCCATAATCTGAAGCCCAGCCTGCACCTGCAGTAAACTTATGATATTTAAGCATATCAAGAACACCCACAGCAGGGAATGCAACTCTTGCTAAATCAGGCCTTTGTGTCATCACTGCTCCAACCAATAATCCTCCATTTGAACCACCGGCAATAGCCAGATAATCATTTGATGTATAGTTATTTTCAATTAAATACTCACCAGCAGCAATAAAATCATCAAAAACATTTTGCTTTTGCATTTTTGTTCCTGCCACATGCCACTCTTCACCATACTCTCCACCACCACGAATATTTGGTAATGCATAAATTCCTCCATTTTCTAACCACACTAATCTACTAGAGCTAAAATAAGGAGTCATGCTTGCACTAAATCCACCATAACCGTATAGGTACGTTGGATTTTTACCATTCATCTTTAATCCTTTTTTATAAACAATAAACATAGGAACTTTTGTTCCATCTTTACTTTTATAAAACACTTGCTCTGTTTCATAATCCGATGGATTAAAATCAATCTCAGGCTTCCAGTATAATTCTGATTCACCCGATGCTATATCATATTTAAAGATGGTTGAAGGATATGTGAAAGAAGTAAAACGATAATATAAGGTTGATTCTTCTATTCTACATCCAAAAGAACCTGAAGTGCCAATAGAAGGCAGCTCAACTTCTCTAATTAATTTTCCACTATAATCATATTGAAGCACTTTCGATTTTACATCCACCATATATTTAGCAAAAAGATGATGCCCTCCGGTTGAGACACTTAAGACATCCTCTGTTTCCGGAATAACATCTTTCCAATTCTCCACTCCTGGATTTGAGAAATCGACTTCTACAAGTCTGAAATTTGGAGCTTCGTAATTTGTGTAGATTAACAATCTTGTTCCTTCATTATCGACTATATACTGATCGCTTTCATAACCTTCTACAATTGGAATTATTTTAGAATCTGATTTTGATAAATCCTGGATGTACAGTTCATTTCCTGTTGTACTAACAGCAGCAGTAATAACAAGATACTTTTCATCTTCTGTTAAACTACCACCAATATATCTTCTTTTTTGTTTTTCGCCGCCAAAGATTAATTTATCGTCTAATTGTTTGGTTCCAAGTTTATGGTAAAAAAGTTTGTGCACCGATGTCATTCCTGACAACTCACTTCCTTCTTTAGGCTTATCATAACTTGAATAATAAAACCCTTCGTTTCCTTTCCAGGCTACACCACTAAATTTAACATCTATTAATGTGTCGCCTATTTGCTCCATGGTATTAACATCTCGAACAATAATTTTTCTCCAGTCTGATCCTCCCTGAGCAATTTGATATGCAATTAAAGAACCATCTTTGGTAAAACTAATTCCATTTAAAGTCACAGTTCCATCTTCAGAAAACAAATTCGGATCAAGAAAAACTTCTGCTTCTGTATCTTCAATATTTTGTTTTCTATATAATACATATTGATTTTGTAATCCGTCGTTTTTATAAAAATAATAATAATCTCCATGTTTAACCGGGGATGTTACTTTTTCATAATCAGCCAATTCTTTTATGCGGCTTTTAATCTTTTCTTTAAAAGGAATTTGGTTTAAATAACCGAAAGTAGCTTCATTTTGCTTTTTTACCCATTCGGCCGTTTCATCCGATAAATCATCCTCAAGCCACTGATATGGATCAGGAATATGTTGATCAAAATATACATCTACACTATCTACTTTTTTTGTTTCCGGGTACATAATAGGTATTTGTTTTTGCTTTACCTGATTGCACGAAACCAATGCAATCAAAAATACAGGGAAGAATAATTTTTTCATGATTATATTTTTTTCAGTTATTACATGTAAAGATAAAGCTTTTAGGGTAGTAATAAAATCATCATCAAAAAAACTAACTTATATAACTAACATTATCTTAACTAATTATTTAATGTGAATTGTTTCACATTAATAAAAATTTTTATAAATTCGAATATTAAAATTTATACCTCCAAAAATAGAAACATAATAATCGCCTGGTTTCTTTAAAAATCTATTGCAAAAAATAAAACTCAATACAAATTCAATAATTATGAAATCAATTAATTTTAAAAACAGCATTCTTATTATTTTAATTTTATTTGTTACAAATAGTTGGGCACAAACAGTCCCTGTAACTTTCCATTTGGATGCAAACAACACACAATATCAAAGTGTACAAATGTTTCATTGGCCTGATTATTATACTTACATGGACAGTGACGGAGATAATGTCTACGAACTAAACCTTGAATTAAATGAAGGAACATTTGGTTATCATGTATTAAGAGATAATGCCTTTGGGTGCGATCCACATAATCCAATACTTAACACACCTGAACCAACAAGTGGAGTTCACATGGTGATTTCTGATCCGATGATATCCTATTTATTGCCAAAAGATGGTGATATGATGAGAGAAAACCGTATCAGAGCGGATTTTGCATATTCTGCTGCCAATCCTCCATTAGATGGATCTATCTCTGTTAACATAAATGGTAACAACCTTGCGAATCCTGCAAGCTATTATAATACTTCCACCAGGATTCTTCAAATAGATAATCCAGCGTATCTAGTTGAAGGAGAAAATACAGTTGTAGTATCATATCAAACCAATAAAGGTTCTATCAGCAGAACTTCAACATTCTCATATCATTCTTTAATGTTAATGATTGACACCATTACTTATAGAATGGATAGTGTTCTTGCCTGGGGACGATCTTTCGAAACACCACATCCAACAACTGTAGCTATTCAAAGTAACGAAACGATTTACGAAGCTAATGTTAATACTGAAGGCTATTTTAGCAAAAAGATAGGAATACAAAATGGTACAAACACTATAAAAGTTGCCCTTAACGAAGCAGGATTAAGCAATCCCGTTGATCAGATGCAACTGAATGCTGAAATAAGACATAAGTGGTGGGTTGAATTAACGGGCAGTATCACTGATAATACAGCTACTATTACAACAACAGCTCATAACATTAATACAAGTAATTTAACCTATTCATGGGGTGAAGAAACAAATCCTGAAAGTTTAGGAATTAGTGGGAATTCTGAATCTGTTAGTTTTTCAGTTCCTTCAAGTGATGGTGAATATATCATAAAACTCGATTTAACCAATAGTAATGGGCAAAGTTATACTGCCAAAAAAATGTTAATCGTAGAGGACGGAACAGCTCATTTTTTGGGTTTACATGAAAGAGCTCCGTGGATGGAAACTATGTCTATCTACGAAGTTGAACAATCCTATCTCGACCATTTTACCTTTCAAAATCTTAAAGTTATCTTACCTCACATGAAAAAAATGGGATTAAATACTTTCAGAATAACACCTTTTGTGCTGGGTGGATTTATATCTTATGATCATTTTGAAATTTTTCCTGAATATGGATCTGAAGATGATTTAAAAGATTTAATTGCCACTGCTCACCAATATGGAATTAAAGTACTTTTCGATGTGCCGTTAAGTCATGTGTGTCCATATCACCCTTTTATTTATCCTAACTTTTTAGTGAAAGATGCCAACTCTCCATATTACAATTTTACCATATGGGAAGGAACTCCTGGAGAATCAGATATTGTACATAGTCCTGATAATGGACGACAGTGCGTATATACTGATTTAGATAATGCATACACCACTGAATATTTCTATAAACTTGTTGAATATTGGGTTGAAGTTTTTGGTGTTGATGGATATCGGTTTGATTGCGGACAGGAATCATTCCTTAGGGCTCCCGAATTTGCCACCAATGTTTTAAAACGCCTAAAAAATATTAATCCTAACATTTTTATCCTTAACGAAGGAGATAACAGGACATATCCTGATGTAAATTATTACGACTATGGAGATGCCTGTTACGACTGGACATTAAATACTCAATGGGGTGGTGGACCAAATGGGCTTCCTGGCATGTTCAGAGGTACTTATACTACTGATCAGCTGCATGAGCTATTAACTACAGGAACTCCTGATAAAGGCCTGGTTACAAGATATGCAAACAGTGGTTACCACGATTATTTTCATGATATTCATGGCTGGGAAGAAGAAAGAACTGCTTTTGCAATTGTAAGTACTTCGTACGGATTAAATAATATTTTCCAGGGAGAAGAAGTAGGTGGTGAAAGATCAAATGGGATTTTCGATTACTCAGATCCATTGGGAACTATGCCATTCTATTATCGACTCATAAAAATGAGAAAAAACCTCTTAGGTAACTATCCCGAAGTTAGCAAACTAAACATCTCAAATGGTAACGAAATTTATGCATATACCTCGAAAAATGAAAATAATCTTGTCTTAACAATAGCTAATTTCACTGCTTCTTCAAATAGTACTCAGGTAAGTTTATCCGATCCGGCATTTTACGGAACAAACATCAGTAAATGGTATGATGTGATCAATAAACAACTTACTCAGTATAATACTGAAACTCAGGCAACCATCTCTTTAAATGCCTGGGAAACAAAGGTATTTATTATTAACCTCACTGAAGAGGATATTTTTCCAACTATATCACAAATAGAAATAAGGAGTCTAAATAATACATATGAAATTACCCAAGATAAAGGAACACTAAATTTGATTGCTTTAAAATATCCTGAAAGTACATTAGGTGATATTGAATGGACCATTGAAGGTGATACTCATTTAGCAACCATCAACGACGGGCAAATTGAATCTTGTGGATGTGGTGAAGGTTCCATAACTGTTATAGCACAATCTGTTGATAATCCTTCTATTTTTGATCAAAAAACAATCACCATAACAAATCAAACTTCAGGACAAGTTACCAATTCGACTTTTGATAGCAATGTAAATTATTGGTCGATGTGGTCTCCTGATTGCAACAATTCTGTTGTTTGGGATGATGGTAAAGCAAAAGTTGTTTTTGGTGATAATGGCACAAATTGCTGGTCGCAATTGATGAGTTCAGATCATATGACTGTTGAACAAGGTAAAACATACCTTGTTAGTTTCGATGCATATGCATCTGTTAACAAAACCATATATTGTAAAGTAAGAGAAAACGGGAATAATTATGCTGATTTAAGTAATGAACCTTCTTTTAATCTTACGACAACTAAGCAAACATATAGTTTTAAGTTTACTGCATCACAAGCTACAAGTCACATTGGTCATATTCATTTCAACTTTGGTGGAAACAATGAATATATTTGGATTGATAATGTTAGCTTTTGTGAATCAGAACCTGATCCACAGGTATTAACTATCAAAGAAATTCAAGGAACAACTGATACTTCTCCTTATGAAGGTCAGCTTATAGAAACGGAAGGAGAAGTAACTCAATTGAATGAATATGGTTGTTTCATTCAGGATGCTAACGATGAATATAGCGGAATATTTGTTTACCATGCTGCTTTTAGTACATTAACTGTTGGTGATGGACTAAGAATTAGAGGAACCGTAGATGAATATAATGGCTTAACTGAAATTAAAGATATTGAATGGTCGGAAACATTTACTTCATCATACAATATAGTTCCATTGGTTATGGCTCAAGAAAGTTTAAGCGAAAAACATGAATCGCTACTTGTTAAAGCAACCAATGTAGAAGCTATTGAAGAAGACTCATATTCGAATTGGTTGGTTAACTTCTCAAATGATGTACAGATTCTTATCGACAACAAATATTATGAACATGAACTCACTGCTGGTAATTTCTATAATATCACCGGAATAGTATATTATCGATTCGATAGATTTGGTTTAAATCCTCGCTCTACATCCGATATTGAAGATCTTGGAGCTCCAAATTCAACCACTGAAATTACATTCCAGGTTAATATGGAAAATGAAGATGTTTCGACTGATGGAGTGCATGTTATTGGTAGTTGGGATAACTGGACACAATCTAATGAGTTAAGTGCAAATAATAATGTTTATTCGGCTACGCTTGAATTAACTGCTGGTAATAATATTGAATACAAATTTGTGAATGGATTAAGCTCAAATAACTCAAACTTCGAAACCATAAGTGGAAACTGTGTTTCAGGAAGTGGTAATAGACAATTTACAGTATCAGAAACTGCAAACACTTTAGATTTGGTTTGCTTTGGTTCTTGCGATGATTGTGAAACAGAAACTGCCATAAACACATTGTCGAAAGATGGAATTAAGATATACCCAAATCCTGCTAAAGATATTGTTTATGTTGATCTGCAAGATCAAACAAATGTTGAAATTATTTTAACTGATGTTCTGGGAAGAAAATTATATCAAGAATCTGCAGATGAAAAATTAGAATCCATTCAACTTGAGAATTACCAAAGCGGAATTTATTTCTTAATCATAGATAATGGAACATCAAGCTATAATTTTAAGCTGCTTGTAAAATAAGCTGCTATTCATAAATATAACTGTAATTGGGATGCCTTGGTTACTGGAAACTAAAAATTATTCTCATGATTATCGGGCTGATTATCGGATTTTTTATTTGGTTGATTAGTTTGATTTTCTAAAAAGTATAAGAGCTCTTTTATATAAACCCTGTAGAAAAATCTACAGGGTTATTTGTTTTTATAATTACATTTTAATTTGTTCATTTTTAGTATTTTTAATCCATCTATCATTAATAAATACGTAAGATAAAACAGCATAATATAAAATTTATGAATATAAAGCGAACCTTCGATCTGCTAGAACGCTATCAACAGAAATTTCCTGATAAAAAAGATGTTTTTGCTGCAAAACAAAAGGGCAAATGGATAACATATAGTACACAAGAGTATATTGAGTTCGCTTATCAAGTCAGTTATGGTTTATTATCGCTTGGATTACAAAAAGGAGATAAAATAGTTACAATTAGCAATAATCGTCCGGAATGGAATTTTATTGACATGGGAATGGCTATGATTGGTGTTGTTCATGTACCCTTATTTACTTCATTAAGTAACAATGAATATGAGTATATTCTTGATCATTCTGATTCGAGACTAATCTTTATTTCTGATCAATCGCTTTATCATAAATTAGCATCTTCAATTACAAAAACCAATAAAAATGAAATTGTTTATTCTTTTGATCTGGTTGATGATGTTAAGAACTGGAAAGAAATTTTAAATCTTGGAAAAGTAAAAGCTTCAGAATATAAATACGAAGTTGAAACAATTAAAAATAATATCTCTGAAAATGATTTTGCAACATTAATATATACCTCTGGGACTACAGGAACATCAAAAGGAGTTATGTTATCACATAAAAACCTTGTTCAGAATTTTCTTGCTGCTGCCAAAGTTTTTAAGCTTAATGAACATGACAAATTTCTAAGTATTCTACCTCTATGTCATGTAGGTGGGCGAATGGGAAATTATCAAACACAGTATAGTGGCTGTGGTTTATATTATGCCGAAAGCATGGGTGCTATAGCTTCAAACATGAAAGAAATTAAACCTAATGGTTTTGAAACAGTTCCGCGTCTGCTCGAGAAAGTTTTTGATAATATCATTGCTAAGGGCAAGAAGTTAACCGGAATAAAAAAGAAGATCTTCTTTTGGGCAGTTAAAATTGGATTAAATTATAAACTTGATAGCAAAAGTAGTTGGTGGTATAAGAAAAAGTTGAATGTTGCAGATAAGTTAATTTTTAGCAAATGGCGTGAAGCTCTTGGTGGAAATGCTCGAATTGTAGGTTGTGGTGGTGCAGCACTGCAAGCCCGTTTAGAAAAAGTTTTTTGGGCTGCAGGTATCAAAATAATTAACATGTATGGTTTAACAGAGACTTCTCCTATCATTACGATTAACCAACAAGAGATTCCTAAATTAAAATTAGGAACAGTTGGAACATTAATCGAAGGTGTTGATGTGAAAATTGCTGATGATGGAGAAATTCTATGTAAAGGACATAATGTTATGCTTGGATACTATAAAGATCCTGAACTAACAAAACAAGCATTTACCAATGATGGTTGGTTTTGTACAGGTGATATTGGACATTTGGATAAAGATGGTTTTCTTGTAATCACGGATCGCAAAAAGGAAATATTCAAGTTATCATCAGGTAAATTTATTGCACCACAGGTGTTAGAAAATAAAATAAAAGAATCTCTTAATATTGAGCAGATTATGATTATTGGTGAACATGAAAAATTTGCCAGTGCATTAATATCTCCAAATTTTTCGATATTTCAAGAGTGGTGCCAACAAAATAATCGCGAATATTATTCCAGGGAAGATCTTATTCAGATACCCGAAATCTATTCCATGATCAGCAAAGAAATTAAAGAATTCAATAAAAATATTGCTAAAGCAGAACAGATCATGAAATTTAAGTTGGTTGCAGACGAATGGACTCCTGCTTCAGGCGAATTATCCCCTACTTTAAAGCTTAAACGAAAATTTATTTCAGAAAAATATAAAGATCAAATTGCCCAAATTTACTCTAAACAGAGTGTTTAAATCCTAAAGAAATGATTCCGTAGAGACTTTCAAGGAAAAACTCATCCTTGTTAATTCGTAGATATTTCACTTTATTAATCTAAAAAGAATCAGTAATTTTAACCTTCCATTAATTGATAAAATTATGAAAGCGTCACGAATAACCAATGCTTTGCTCATTTCATTTGCATTAGTCATAATGCTTATTTATGGCAAAAACCTATTAATTCCTTTCGTAGTAGCTTTAATTTTTTGGTTTTTAATCAAAGAAATTCGCGATGTTTTAAATAAGAATAAATTTATTGATGAGAAAATTCCTAACACGATTTTGAACATTGTGGGTTTTGCCCTTATCTTTTTTATTATTGGTGGAGTAGTAAAAATACTAACAATCAACATACAACAACTATCAACAGAACTGCCTGTTTACCAAAGTAATATCACAAAAATTACGAAAGCAATCAATACCACTTTTAATATTGATCTGGTAAGCTCAGTCAAAGAATTTTTAGGTGAATATGAATACACCAAATTATTGTCAGGTTTATTCAATTCTTTAACCGATATATTTGGTGATGCATTTTTAATCATTATTTACACCTTATTCCTTTTATTGGAAGAACCTTTCTTTTCGAAAAAGATTAAAGCTATCTATGCAAAGAAAGATGATCAAACTGAAGTTAATTCTGTGCTACGTCAGTTAGATAAATCTATTGGCCGTTATTTATCGCTTAAAACCTTAATCAGTTTACTTACAGGATTATTAAGTTATTTTGCTTTACTTTTCATTGGCTTAGATGCTCCCCTGTTTTGGGCTTTCCTAATATTCCTCATGAATTATATCCCAACCGTAGGATCATTAATAGCCACAGCCTTCCCGGCCATGTTTGCTATGCTGCAATTTGGCGAACTCATGCCCGGAGTTTGGGTGCTCATTATTGTTGGAGCTATTCAACTTGTTGTTGGTAATTATATTGATCCAAAATTAACGGGAAATTCTTTAAATGTTAGTCCATTGGTCGTATTAATTGGTCTGGCATTTTGGGGAGCAATATGGGGTATTATTGGAATGATATTAAGTGTTCCTATTACAGTAATGATGATCATTATTTTATCAGAATTTCCATCAACAAGAGCATTTGCCGTTTTATTAACTAAAGACGGAAGTATTATCAAGGATAAAGAATAAGCTTAATTCATTTTAGCAAAACAATCCTTTAACCTGATTGTTATTATAATTCATAATAACTTTTAGGCTATAAATCATGAAGACAATTTATTATAAAGCAGATCAGAGAGGACATGAAAATCATGGTTGGCTAAATGCATATCATTCATTTAGCTTTGCAAACTATTACGATCCAGAAAAAATCCATTTCGGAGCATTGCGGGTGTTGAATGATGATACGATAGCTCCAGGAGAAGGCTTTGGTACTCATCCACACGACAACATGGAAATTATTACTATTCTATTAAGTGGTGCTCTTGAACACCAAGATAGTATGGGAAATCATGGAGTAATCAGAAATGGAGAAATTCAGGTAATGAGTGCAGGAACAGGAATTCAGCACAGCGAGTTTAATCACAATAAAGATCAGGAACTAAAATTGCTTCAAATATGGGTATATCCTAACCAGCAAAATGTAGAACCTCGCTATGACCAGATTTCTTTACCTCAAAAAGAAAATGAATTAATACAAATTGTTTCTCCTGATAAAAACGATGATGGAGTTTGGATACATCAAAATGCATGGTTCCATTTAGGAAATTTAAATTCAGGATGGAATTGTAATTATACACTTAAAGGAAATAATCATGGAGTTTTCATCTTCGTAATTGAAGGTAAAATCGAAATTAATAATCAGGTGCTAGGAAAAAGAGATGCTTTAAGTGTCTCAGAAACCAACCATTTTCAAATTAGGGCACTGAATGATTCTAAAATTTTATTAATGGAAGTGCCTTTGTTAACATGATAAGTCTCTATCTCTAAACTATGATATTTAACATAGTTTATATGTTATCATTTATCTAATTTCATGTAATTATTATAATACACTATTTTATGAGAAAATTACATGTTATCATCATTTTAACACTTTCTTTTTGTTTTAATAGTTTTGGACAAGATCAATGGACATCTTTCGAATACCAAACCGGAAATACTGGTGGTAGTGGATTAATTGGTCAATATGTTTATTGCTTTCTAAATGATAATCAAAATCGTTTATGGATTGGTACAGCAAGTGGTATAAGTATTAAATCTGATTCTGGATGGGAATCTATGACTACAAATGAAGGTCTTTTAGTGAATGAAGTTGGCGATATGGTTATGGATGATAATAACCATATTTGGATTAGTTATGGGAGCTATTTAGCAGGCATAAGTAAATACGATGGTGAAAACTTTACTCATTATTCGTCTTCAGATTATCTTACTCACAATAAAGTTGACGATATTCTCAAGGATAGTCAGGGTAATATTTGGTTTGCTACATATGGAGGAATCACTAAATATGATGGTGAAAACTGGTATAATTTTACTGTAGAAGATGGTTTGCCAATAGATCAAATTATGTGCCTAGCAGAAGATCATGATCATAACTTATGGATTGGAACAGCAGGAAAAGGGGTGTGGATTTTTGATGGCGAGAAATTTTCGGAAAAATCTTGGGAAGATAATTCTGATGATTGGGTAAGAAACATTTTTATGGATAGTAACAATAAAGCTTGGATATCAGCTAATGGAGTTCATGTATATGATGGCAGTAGTTGGACTACAATTAATCCAATAAAGCCTGGTTCAAATGGTCTAACCTGGGAGGTTATAGAAGATCACGAAGGCAATTTATTTTTTGGAAACTCAAGCGGAGTTTCCCTGTATCGCAACAATAATTGGGAATATTTTACAACGGAAGATGGACTGCCAAACAACAACAACTTTTCATTATATGTAGATAATCAAAACCTTGTATATAGCGGATCCGAAAGAGGGTATTCAACTTTTAATGGAGAATTTTGGGGTACAATTACTACTGAGGGATTAATAAACAACCAGGTAAATGACATTTTTAAAGATTCTAATAATAAAATATGGTTCTGTACACATGGTGGAATAAGCATTCTTGATGGAAATGAGTGGGAAAGTTTTTATCAAACTCCTAATGGTGATGAAGTAGAATGGGTATCAAAAGGATTGCAAGATAAAAACGGAAATTATTGGTTTACAACAGTACATGGAATTTATAAATATGATAATACGAACTGGACCATTTATAATTATCAAACAAACGACATGTTTAGTGGTTGGGGACAGGATATTTTGGAAGATAATGAAGGAAATTTATGGTTTGGAACTTTCAATTATTTACTCAAATTTGATGGAGTAAATTGGACACATTATAACGAAACATATGGGTTTACCTCAAACTACACTGAAGCTCTTTACCAGGACTCTGATGGTATTCTATGGATTGGTACTAGAAACGGGATAAGTACCTGGAATGGTAATGAGTTTACACATCATACAATAGAAGATGCAAGTTTTAACGAAGCTGCTATTTATTCTTTTAGTAAAGATGCGAATGATAACCTTATAGCAACCACTTCTGAAGGATTACTCATTCTGGAAAATAATGTTTGGAAGAGAATGGAAGGTTCTCCATATTTATGGTATCTTGATAGTTATCAGGATAAAAATGACATTTTATGGTTTGCTACAAACAACGGTCTATATAAATATGATACCGACACCTTCTGTTCTTATCTGGAAGAAGATGGTTTGATAGGCAATTTTGTTCTTCAAATATACAGAGAAGAAGATAATGGAACATTTTGGTTTGGAACAGAAAATGGTGTTTCAAAACTAGTCCCAGATATTATTGCTGAAGTATCAAAAAATAAATCATTAAATGAAGATTACTCCTTAAAGGTTGAATCTGAGGGCATTACCAAGCCTTTCCAATTTTCTATTGATGGTGCAAATTTCTTAAAGAATGATGGCTTATTCGGAAAACTGGATCCTGGTGATTATACAATTTATGTAACCAATGCATATGATACGCTTACTATTAATCATACCATAGGAGGAGAACAAACTTATATCGAAAATCTTAATACTATCGATAATTACATCTATCCAAATCCTAACAAAGGAACAATACATGTTCAAGGTGATCAATATACAAGAATAGAATTATTTAATTTAAATGGTCAAAAACTTATAAGCAAAACTCTTGTTAATGAAAATGGAATAGATATTTCTGAACTAAAAAATGATTACTATATTGTTAAGTTATTTTCGAAGGATAAAAGTTATCAAACTAAGATATTAAAAGTAAATTAATTATTCGTTTTAATAATTAGGTAAATTGAACACACCCTAATACTAATTTAAGTTTAGAGGTAAGATAAATAATTGTAATATTTATTTTTTCATTCGTCTATAGTAATACAAAAAATTAAATATTATGATTAAAGAGTTAAAATTTCCTTTTTTATACATTATTGCTGTTTTAGCAGTTAGTTGGGCATTTGCTGCCATTATATTTAGCAATCCTGATTATGTAGGTTTATATGGAATCGTAATGTATTTCCCGGCATTAACGGCTATAATTATTGGATTAATTCAATATAAATCATTAAAAGTCCTGTTTCGTTCTGTATTTCATAAAGTAAATATAAAATCAGTTTTGTTTTCAATCTTATATCCCCTTGGTTTTATATTGATTCTCGCCTTAATAGCACATGTTACGGGACTAGCAGAATTTAACCCAGATAAACTATCAAACTTAAAGCAAATACCTACTTTAGCTGGATTACTTATAGGTATTAGCTTAATGTTTGGTGAGGAGTTTGGCTGGAGAGGTTATTTGCTTAAAGAAATTGCAAATAAAAAGAATAAGATAACGGCAGCCTTCATTGTTGGTATTGTGTGGGCCTTATGGCATGCTCCAATAGTATATGGATTAGCAGTATATCATCAAATGGATTATCCTTTTTTAATTATGTTGGCTCAGATGTGTGTTGTGTTCGTTTTTTCAATTCCTTTTGCTTATTCATTTTTCCTTACCAAGAATATTATTCCGGCAATGATTTTTCACTTTGTTTGGAACTTCTATAATCCTATCATTTTAGGTAATATTTATCAAAACTACCTAGGAATTATGGAGGGTCGTTTATTACTAATTAATGGAGAAGGTTTAATGGGACTAATTCTAGGACTGATAGCAATGGTTTGGTTTATAAGAATATTCAAAAGATATTAATCAAATGTTAACTTATTTAATAGTATCATAATATAGTACCCAATAACAGAACCAATCACATAATATGGGAAATCACTCCATGAGAATGAATTCCCTATAATGGTTTGTCCAATAAAATTTGACCGGATTATATCTAATAATGAAGAGTTTATTAACTGAACAAATTCAAGAGTACTAGTTATCATAAAAACCCATATGGCAATTCCTAAAGGTTTTGATTTAGGTAATAAGATATAAAACAATAAACACCAAAATATTTCATAGAATACTCCACCTAATTTATTGTTTACCCACTCATGACCAAATCCTGAATAAAACTTGGTATAAAATCCTACGGGAACTAATATAACGAAAATAAGCACCGTAATAAATGTTCTTGAATGCCTTTTTACCATGATCCTATTTAGAAAAATAATTTAAATCTGTTATGATAACTAGTGATAAAATTAACACTTATTTATAATACATAACTCTTTACAAAGGCCTCTTTTTTTTGTAACTTATGTAGCTATAATTTTATTCATTGTCATAAAATATCGCCTTATGAAAAAGCTAATGATTACTTCGATTATTTTGGGATGTTTTATTATTCCATCTCAGGCTCAGTTTTTAATGAAAAGCAATTCTCATATATTAAGAGCTGGCGATGAACATTATTTCAATATTGCTCAAAATGTTGATCCAGGATTAAGTGGAGCTTCAGTAAGCTGGAATTTTAGTCAACTGGAAGATAAATCGACTTTAACCAGTTATATGTATTCGGCGTATTCAACACCTAATTCAGCAGATATTCCTGAAGCAAATACCGTATTGGAAGAATATGATACTAAATTTTATTTTAAAGTTAGTGATGGAATAATTGAACAATATGGAACAGTAACAAAAAATAACACCATCACTAAATATGATAAACCTTTTGTTAAAATGATTTTCCCTTTTAATTATGGCGATCAATATTCAGGTGAATTCTCAGGATCAATTGAAGGAAACAATAACTACAAAGCTAATTTTACAGGAACATTTTCATTAGAAGCCGATGCTTATGGAACTTTGATTTTACCTGGTGGTATTACATATCATAATGTTTTTAGAATAAAAACCATTAAAGAGCAGTGTTACAACAATAAAGCATGTAACTGTGCTACTATATCCTATAAATGGTACTCTGAAAATGTTCGTTATCCATTATTGACAATCATTCAAAGTCAAAATTCGAAAGGAATAAAAACTTTCCGAACAGCATATTATTCAAGGGCTGAAAATAAAGACAATGATCATGATCAAACACTACGTTTGGGCTCAGAAAATATAGAAGCTAAAATCTATCCAAATCCTTTTATGGATGAATTTAAATTAGATTATTCCATAGGTATTGATTCTGATGTAAACATAGAAATTTATGATAACTCAGGGCGAAAAGTAAACTCTGTTTATAAGCAAAGTCAAAAAGCAGGAAGTTATTCAGAAACCTTTAGAAAAGATGATTTAGGGGATCAGTTAGGAATGTTTCATATTCGAATTATTGTAGGAGAAGAAGTTGTTTCAAAAACCATCATTAGGGGAGAATAAGATTTTATTACTTGTCTAGTTATTAGCATATTATGTTGATATAACCTTTTGCGGGTTAAGATGTTTTATTATCTTTGTATCAATTTGTTAATCATAAATTATTCAAAATCAATTAAACGCATCTCCATTAACCCAAAAACATAAAATATGAAACGCATTAAGCTTTTTATCATCGTAATAATCTTATCTTCTATTCGTGTACTTGCACAAAGTGATTATGAATCCTATACTTACAAATTAAATGCATCAACCAGTACAATAGAATTTTGGACCTCTACACCTTCTCTCAAAATCTTGAAAGAGGATATCGTTCCTGAAGAAACAGGTGAATCCATCAAGGTTTATTGCGCAAAAAATGAGTTTGAGCCTTTTGTTTTAATCGTAAAACCTCAATCAACAATAGATATAACTATTCAGGCAGGAACATTCTCTTCTGGCATTGAAATAGAACTTAACCAGGTAAAATACACTTATCTTGATCAGGCTTCTGATCCTTTAGGTTATAACGGGGACTTCCCCGATGCTTTAAAACCAATCGAGTTTAACGAAACAATAAATTTGTCAGCAAATGAGAATACTGCATTCTGGTTTACTATTTATGTTCCGGAAACCATAGCCGGAGCAACTGATTATACTGCTAACTTAACAATTAATGGAATCAATATCCCTGTTACGCTTCATGTTTTTGATTTTTCAGTACCGAAAGATGTACATGTTAAATCACAAATGAATTTCTCGCATAATACCATATTAACTAAATATGGAGTAACAGGTTATGAAGATGATTACTGGAACTATGTTGATCTTATTAACCAATTCTTTATAGATCATCGGCTTACACCAAAATCTATTTTATGGCCGGGAGGACTGACCAGCAATGGTGCAGAACCTTTTGTTGATTATGATTGTATAAATACTTTAACTGACAACTATGGCATTTGGGGATTTGAAGATCCTGCAGAACGATATTTAGATGGTATAGGTTATTTAGATAATCAATTCTCTGACTTATTCAATGATGGCACAGGTTTTCCCACTTTTATGTGCGCTACATTTGTTAATAATGATCCTTCACAAGATCAACGACCCGCCATATTTTGTAGCACCAATCGGGATGGAACATGGAGTAGTGCTAACAGTGATTATAACACCAAATGGTTTAATTATATAGGAACCATAGAATCATATCTTGAATCCAATAACCTACTTGATAAAGCCTATTATTATATGGCCAACGAACCTCAGGATCAGGATGATTATGATGCTATTGCATGGTATTCGCAAGAATTAAAATCGGCAGCCCCAAATCTTAAGCTAATGATTTCAGAAGAACCAAAACCTGAGATATATAATCATTCTACTTATACCGGTACTAAAATCGACATCTGGTTACCTGTTTTACAAAACTACGATCCTGATGAATCGTGGAATCGTGAACTAAATTATGATGAAGAAAGCTGGATTTATTTCTTGCCAAGCACAGCTCCTCCATATTTTAACCCTATTACTATGGATCATCAAGGTATTGAAAGTAAACTCACAGGATGGTTTCTTTGGAAATACCGACTTAAAGGGATTGCCTATTATTCTTTAAACGACTGGTCTGTTAATCCATGGACCACTCCTATGCTAAATAACCAAAACGGAAATAACTTTCTTTTCTACCCTCCATCTGAAAGTAATGAAAATATAACTTATGCATCAAACAACCATAGAATGGTTCCCAGCATAAGAATGGAGCTTCTTCGCGACGGACTGGAAGATTATGAGTATTTATATGTTTTGGCCGGAGAGCAACCCGAAGTCAATACAAGCAATACTGCCGATACACAAGTAGATAAAATGATCTCAGATCTTACATCATACAATCGGGATGCCGAATTCATGTATAATCTACGTAGATTAATTGGTTTAAAAAACGGGGGAGAAATTAGTTCAATTCCTGATATTGAACCTGAAGCCAAGCACTGGAGAGCAGAAGGAGAACCTGGTAATTATCATATCAACTTTCAGGATCCTGAAGGAAATCCTGCTACAACATCAACAGAAACAGTGGAAGGAGTTACTTATAACTATTTTGATTTTGAAGATCATAGTTACTTACAAATAGGTACAAATATCTATAAAGACAGTCTTGGTTATGGATGGTATGCACCTGATAATGTTAATTGGGACATGAGATATGATGATTGGATCGATCACAATGACCTGGAGCGAAGTTATATTTACTCTGATTGGGGCAAAAAAGCAACATTCGATTTTGATATACCATGTGGCAATTATGATGTAACTGTATGTGTCGGTAGAAATGGTACATATAACAATCATAATATTTCGATAGAAGGAGTGTCTTTTTTCGAAGAAGAATCTATTTCCAACGAATGTAAAACTAAGACAATGCAGGTTTCTGTAAAAGATGGGAAATTATCTCTCGTTATGGGTAATGATGAAGATTATACCTTCCTAAACTATTTAATTATTGAGGCAACTGAAACCACCAATATTAAATCAGATGCCGAAATAAATCCTGATTTTGTAACCATCTATCCGAATCCTTTTAAAAATGAATTTAAAATAAGTTACACATTGACTCAAAATTCTAATGTGACGATTGAAATTTATGATAATTCAGGGCTAAAGGTATATTCAAAATTTAAACAGGAACAAATACCAGGAACACATTCTGAAATTATAAATTCAAAACAACTGGATGGATATTCTGGGTTATATCATGTTAAAATAATTGCCGGGAATAAAGATGTTTCAACAACAATTATATGTTCAAAATAAAAGTGTGACTGCTTTTCTTTAAAAGCTATCTAAAAAGTTTATAAACTATCATTCCCTTGAAAAAGGAAATCTTATAATTAATTGTAGAACAAGGCATAAAAAGATCCCCGATCAAGTCGGGGATGGCAAGGTTGAACTTTTTGGACAGCCTTTTACAACCATCTTTTTCGTTTCATAAACCAGATCATTGTAATTACAATCAAGGACATAAAACCGAGAACAGAAAAGTACCCCCACTTCCATCCCAATTCAGGCATAAACTGGAAATTCATTCCGTAAATACCAGCTACAAAAGTTAGCGGAATAAAAATGGTTGCCACAACTGTCAGGGTTTTCATTACCTGGTTCATTTTGTTATTCATATTCGAATTATTGAGCTCCATTAATGACTTTTGATCTTCAAGAAATGTTTCAATGGATTCAAAAACAAAATTTACATGATCCTGAATGTCTTTTATATACTTGTAGTTTGATTCGAATATCTGCTGTGGCTCTTCTTTGATTAAATTACTGACAGCATCGCATAAAACAAAAATTTGTTTACGAATCTGGAACAACTGTTTTTTGATGATATGAATTTCAGCAATATTATTTTTGTTTGGATTTTCGATCAACTCATCCTCTAAATCTTCAATTCGTTTGCTTAAACTTTCAAGCATCAACAAATAATTATCAACAATTGCATCAACTAACATATAAAACAAGTAATCGGCTCTTTTACGACGAACTTTACCAATGTTTCTTTTGATTCGTTCTCGAATAGGCTTAAAAAGTTCTCCGCGTTGTTCCTTAAAGCTTAAAATATAAGTGTCGCCTAATATAAAACTTACATGCTCTTGTTCTAACTGATGCTCATGATCGAAACTTAGTATCTTTAAAGTAAAAAATACATGATTTTCAGAAAATTCAACTTTAGGCAAATGCTCAACATTTAAAATATCTTCCAACATCAAACTATGAATATCGAAATGTTGACCTATTTTTTCAATCGCTTCAACCTGGTTTAAATTGTAAAAATGAATCCAGTTTACTTTCTTATGATCCAGATTATCGATAATATCCTGACAAACGAACTCATTATCGAAAAATATATTTTCTTCATTATATTGAACTAATCTTATCGCTTTCCCTTCATCTTTTTTTATTCCTGTATAAGTTAAACTTCCCGGAATTTGTCCAACCTTCTGTGTTACAACCTTGGATTTTTTTCTTTTGATCTTACTTTTTACTTTCATCTTGTAAATCCTTTTTATAAACAACAGTTCTATATGGGAATGGTATTTCTATTCCTTCTTTATCAAATCGTTCTTTAACCGATTTACGTAAATCACACATCATAACAAATCCACTGGGACTATTCTCCGACCAGATATAAGCTCTTAAATTAACCGACCAGTCTGCTAAATTAATTACACGCACAACAACAGAAGGAACATTATTCTGTTTATCTTCTTCCGATCTATTATCAATATAATTCGGATGCTTTATCGCCTCTGATCTTATTATCTCCATTGCTTTATCAATATCAGAATCATAACTAATTCCTAATTCGAAATAGTTACAAATCTTATCCTCAACAATGTTAGAATTTACAATAGTTTCTGAGCTAATAACCGAATTGGGAATAATAATTCTTCGATTTTCGTAATTCCGAATTACAGTATGTCGAAGTGTAATATCCTCAACATAACCCACAAATAAATCTCCAATTTTAATATGATCGTTCACTCGGAAAGGTTGAAATATCACGATAAATATTCCACTAATAATATTTGAAAATGCTTGCTGTGATGCAAATACCATTACAGCAGTAATAATTCCGGCACCTGCTGTAAGTGTTAATCCAAGCGCTTTTAACTCCGGAATCATAACAAATATTACAATAAATGCAGCAAGAAAAACCAGAAAACTAACTGCGTTTTTAAGGAAATTATATTTGGTGTGATCTGTATTTAGTTTTTTAGCTGAGCGAATAAAAAACCTGTTCATCACAAACCGAAGTATTCGTGATAATATAATTGCAGCAAATAAAGTAACTAAAACTATGATTGTATATTTAAAATACGTACTCTCAAAAAACGCTTTCATAATATTTCTTTTAGGCAATTTACAAAATTAGTCGATACTATAAGTTAATTCCCTTAATATCTTTGTATAAATCAACAGCATACAAATCTGTCATCCCAGATATAAAATCTACGACGGACATCGCTTTTTTATAAAAACTATGCTCTTCGATACTGAATTGCGAAGGTAAAATTGAAAGGATTTTTTGAGAATAATCGCTCTCAGGGCTAAAAATAGCCGTAATAAACTCATCTAAAATAGTTCCTAAAACATTAAATCCTGTTAGCTCAATTTTTACCACAGAACGATGACGATAAATTTCGCGAATGGCTAAGTTTTTACATTTTTCAAATGCCTCTTCGCTCTTTCCTGTCAAGCCTTTTATTAAACTTTGATTGTATTCACCATTTAAAATCTTATCATGATTTAGAATAAATACTTGTGCTGTTTCAATAATTAGCTTTCCTATTACTGAGGCTCTTAGATATGCTATCTGTTCATTAATATCTGTTACTTCTTCAAAAACTTTCTTCTTAGTTTCAAAGAATTTCTGATCTTTTTCTTCATCAAAGAAGCCTAGTAATAATTCATATGTTTTCCCGGTATCAATGATCTTCAATTTATGAGCATCTTCAATATCCATGATCTCATAACAAATATCATCGGCAGCTTCAACAAGAAATACCAATGGATGACGTGCAAATGTTTCTGGCTGATCGCCAGTTTTCTTTAAGCCAAGTTCATTTACAATTTTCAAAAAAGTCTCCTTCTCCGATTGAAAATACCCAAACTTTTTCTTTCCTTGCAACATAGCATCTGAACTATAAGGATACTTAATTAATGTTGCCAAAGTTGAATAGGTTAAAGCAAATCCTCCCTTTCTGCGTCCGTTAAACTGATTTGTAAGTAAGCGTAAAGCATTTGCATTTCCTTCGAAATGAGTAAGATCATTCCATTCACTTTCAGTAACAACATTTTTAAGTTTCTTCCCATTCCCTTCCGAGAAATATTTCGAAATAGCTACTTCTCCTGCATGGCCAAAAGGTGGATTACCCATATCGTGGGCAAGACATGCCGCAGAAACAATTGAGCCTAATTCATTTAATATTTCTTTATTTTTGATGTCATCTCGTTGTCTTAATTCCTGTGCTACTATATTTGCAATAGAGCGTCCTACACTAGCAACCTCTAAACTATGTGTTAACCTGTTATGCACAAGAACGCTTCCCGGCAATGGAAACACCTGCGTTTTATTTTGCAAACGACGAAAAGGTGATGAAAAAATAATTCGATCATAATCTCTCTGAAATTGTGATCGAATCTCATCCGTATTCTTATATTCACGATTTTCTAATCCCAGTCTTTTAGCAGATAATAGTTTGTCCCAATTCATCATAAGTCTTTATTTATAAAATAAAAATACAAAATTTCATACGTTTAACTATTATGAACAGCTTTCATTCGGAATAGAAAAACAAAATGTACTTCCTTTATCTTTTTCGCTATTCACCCATATTTTGCCACCATGCATATCAATAAATTCTTTGCATAAAAGCAAACCCAAACCTGTACCTGTTTCCTGCTTTGTTCCTGGGGTAGAATAATTATTCTCAATCTGAAATAATTTGCTTAAGTTTTCTTCATTTATTCCTATACCAGTATCTTCGATACAAAAAAACAGATTACTATCCTTATTGGTAACTTTAATCAATACTTTTCCTCCCGAATTAGTAAATTTTATTCCATTCGACACCAAATTTCTTAGTACAGTACTTATCATCTCCTTATCAGCATATACTAGTATATTATCAGCTAATTCACATTTAATGCTGATTGACTTTTGGTATGCCAAATCTTTAAATAAATCAACTACTTCATTTATAAGTTCAACTAATTCAAAATATTCAGGATTAAATTCTATTCGACCAGTTTGAGCCTGAGCCCATACCAATAAATTCGTAAGTAAGTTCATTGCTTTTTGTGAAGATTCTTGAATAATCTTTACATAACTACTTAAACCTTCGTAATTTTTTTGCTCGACTAGTTTCTCAATTAGATCAGAAAGACCAACTATACTATTAAAAGGAGATTTTAAATCATGTGCAATAATTGAGAAGAATCGATCTTTTGTAGTATTTAATTCTCTTAATTGATTTTCACTTTCCTTTAATTCTTTTTCAACTTTTATACGCTTTGTAACATCACGAACATTTAATACAATTGACTTTATATGCGGATTATCAATTTGATTTGTACCAACTGCTTCCAAATAAACCCAGCTACCATCTTTATGACGATGTCTGTACTGAACGCCTCCATTCGTTCTCTTATTTAGAATATCATTAAATCCTTCAAATACTTCTTTCTGATCTTCCGGGTGAATCATACTCTCAATCACAGAAATATTCATTAATTCTTCAGGTTGATATCCTAAAATCTTATTACAAGATTCACTCACATATTTTTGCGTTCCATTAGAATCCAATAAAACAATCATATCAAATGAATTTTTGATTAATTGTTTAAATTTCTCCTCCCCTGCACCAAATAATCGTTCCATTTGCTTTTTATTAAATATCAACACCTAAAAACATACGAATTAAATAACCTATTCCGAAAGAAAAAGCAGCTACTCCCATGCTAATTATAAACATTTCCCAGAAACGCTTTCTAAAATTCAGATCTTTAGCAACAGAAATATAGTAGTTAAAGAACAATATAACTAAAACAGCAAAAGCCATAGTGAGCCCCAAACAAATAAAGTAATTTGTAAAAAATAAATACGGTAAAATTAAAATTACAACAGTGAAAATATATGCCAAGCCAGTATAAATAGAAGAAACTAAAGCATTTGACCCCCCTTCGTGTTTTGTGGAGAGATATTCCGATGCTGCCATTGAAAAAGAAGCTGCAATACCAGTAATTAAACCAGCAACTGCAATTAATCGTGTATTTTGTAAGGCAAAAGTTAATCCAGCGAGGGTTCCTGTAAGCTCAACCAAGGCATCATTTAATCCAAGAACAATTGATCCTACATAATCGAGTTTCTTTTCCTCGAGCATATCAATCAATTCTTTTTCGTGCGCATCTTCATCATCAACAATTTGTTTTGCCTCTGGAATAAACTTACAAGCCTCTTTATATGATTCTTGCGCTCCATCTTCTCCTCGTTCCATTAATTTAATTCCGAATGTAATTCCAAAAATCTTTGCTATCCAGAAAAACTTGAAGATTTTCCATCGGTTTGGCTTTACATCAGCACCACTATATTCTTTCCAAAACATGTAATGACGCATTTCGTCATCACCAATTTTTTGGAGAGTTTCGGCGTTCTTCTTATTCTTTATACTCCTTGATAATCGAGAATAAATATAATATTCTGTTATTTCGTTTTTTTGAAATTTTTTGATTTGATCTAATTGTTCTACTGTCAATTTCATAAAAAAAAGTTTAGCTATACAAAGCTAAACTTTTATTCGTCTATATCTTATATATAAGTAGATTTAACTACCAAGAAATAATATACTCCTTTTCTGAACTTAATTCATCTCCAGGAAGAATATACTTAATCTTATAATTAATCACTCCTTCAGAATCTGCATCAACAGACAAATCCTTTATGAACTCAGCCCAATCTGAATGCATATTGTTGTCATAAATTTGATTTCTTAAATCGGATATGTCATTAAATGTAACTTGTTGTACTTTACAAACAAATCCAGCGATAGTAGCATAATCATCCCAGGTGGCAATTTGGTTTTCAATATGGCTACTGGTAAGTTGGGCTTGTTCTCCTGCTTGCCTAATATACATTACATTAACCGGCGGTGCTCCATAAATTGATGTTTCACGATTTGTTAACCGCAATGTAGTTTCGTGCATACCTTCATACATATAAAGAAAATCATATTCCTGGTACCAATCATAATTTCCCAAATCAATTGTAAACTTAATTAATTGAGTTATCTCATAAATATCAAATAATTCATCCCCCTTAACTGTATTTCCAACCTCATACAAGTGACTATCATCTTCCCCCCACCTATAACCATATGAAATAAACAAACTTGACATCTTTTCATCAAATGTATTAAACGAACTTGTTCTAAAATGATATTGAAAGATTTTAGTTTCAACATTGTTAATAGATTTTAACAGCTCTGTTTTGTAGATTGTAGAATTGCTAAGTTTATCTTCTATTTTATATGAAAAATACCTGTCGCTATAATTTACATCGTATTCGAAAGTATCAATTCCGGCTATGTCAATTAACCTTATACTATAATTAATACTTTGATCAGGCGTACCAGTAATATCTTCCTGACTATACTTCAATTTTATATACCCCTTATCATTTTCTGAAGGTAAAAAATTATATTGGTTAACTATTGGGTATGAATACTCTATATTTTCTGTATCAATTAAATTGCTTGAATTACCAGATTTAGTCCAAAAAAACCTTTCATCATAGGCAGAATAACTAGTTTTATTTGTATTGAATGATAATTTCTTCTGAACTGAACCATAATACATGTCCATACTATTGCTTAGATAAACTTTATACTTTGAATTCTCATTTAATACTTCAGTTGGCTTTATGGTTAAACAGTCTTTTTGCTCATTCCATAACAATTCTGTAGAAATTTCAACGCCGTCTTCATCCAGAATTCCTGCTTCTTCAACTTTGGGAATAACATAAAAATCAGTACTATTAAGTTTTATTTTCTCATCCATCGCATAATTAAACATAATGCTAGGAGTATAATAAATACTAACTTCTGCTAATTCATCGAATGAATAACTTTCAACAAAGTTATTTATCTCTTCCAATGGATAATTTTTAATGCTTACGGTTTCATATGTTCTGACATCTTTAACAGTTTTCCATTCCTCACCATCTTTTAATTCCCAACTAAAGCATAAATCTGCCTCAAATACATCATCAAACTCCTCTATTTCAATGGTTAAAGTGTTGTTGCTTTCTGACCAACTCTCGGTATATTGAAAATCTCCCTTTTTCATTTCCAGATAACGAAAAACAGGCCTCACATAATAAGTTTGTCCATTTAAATCTATTTGCGTACCATCATAATAATCATAAAAGCTTATTTTAATGGGTACTATTTGATTAAAAAAGTATTCTGGGCAGTTTTCAATAATTTCTATGTTATTAAATCTAAATCTCGAATCATAATTCACTATAAACTGATCGTCTTCATCTTTTTCACAAGAAATAAAATTTACTGATAAAATAAGTAACAAAATAAAAACAACGTAGTTCTTCATAATAATATAGAGTTATATTTTCAAGGTAAAATGATTATTTAAGCTGCTAAATTAATATTTAATTTTAAATGTAAAAATCAGAAGTTTCAGCTTCAGCTACCAACTTACTCCCAATAAAATCTGAAAACTATCCGCAACTTCTGCATGAGCCTTCAAGGTAACCCCAAATAGAAAACGATCGGTAAATTTATACGTTAAACTATATCGTTGATAAAAGTCGGCTGGCTTGTAAGGAGCATAAAGGTATGTTCCCCAATACTGTGAAAAATCAAATTTGCCAAATAATAAATGATGACCTATTAATCCTGATATCTTTTGATGATCTTTATTCAGTCCTTGTCTTGAAATTTCTTCTTTAGCTCCTCCATCATTTAAATATTCTAATCCAATACTAAAACCATTAACAACACTTACGGTTCTTCCTACTACTCCATATAAGCCAAATACATAAGTCGTTTCTTCGGGATTATATTCATCTGCTTTAATTTTTTTAATTAATCCAAAAGTATAGGCATTTATAAATAGCTCTGGCTCAAATTCTTGTTTTGTTCTTTCTGGGAAATGTACCATTTGTCTTGGAAAATAATTTAATCCCAATCCAAAAGTTGGAAAATTCATTCCGTAATTAGGTTGCTTTATACCACCGTTAGAAATATGATTGTATTTAGCAAAAGCAATGATGTTAAATTGATCATTAATCTTGAAATAAGTATTTAAATCGATATGTACAATGAAACTTACAGGAGTAGAAAAAAATGTATTCTCTGGATTTGTGGTTAAATGATACACTTTATCAAGATAACTAATGCCCACACCCATTCTTGTTGATAACAAAATCCTTTTAGAACGCAAAAAGAATGGTTCTGCAAAACCTAGCAAACTATACGAACTGCCAACAACACTAGGATTATCAAAATTAATATAAAGAAGTGAAATACCTGCTTTTGAATAACAGTTACATTGCTGCCAGTTCTTTTCTTTAAGCATTAACCAGGCGTATTCCAATTCTACCCCAAAAGGATTGGTGTGTGTTAAATGTTCAACCTTGCTTGAATGAGGTAAAATAAATCCATATTGGGGTTTTATCGCAAGACTTATCGGATTCCCACTATCATCTTGACCATTAACTATTCCCAAATTAATTATAAACAGAATAACTAGAAATCCTTTTCGGATCATGTAATTTTATTTAATTTTCATAAAATCTAATTCAGATAGACCCTTTTATATAAAACAACTCATTCTGTTTTAAGTTCATTAGTCAATCTTTAAACACCTTAATGCAAATTAGCTATTTTATGTCACATTCAAAAAAGTATATCTCAGCTAACAAATGCTTTAACTCATATACTTAAAGACTTACTCGTTGCGTGTTGATTATCTGCATATTATGGTTAAGTATCAAGAGTTATTAACAATTAAGCAAAAAAAATTTGACTAAAATCTTGAAAAAAAGGTTACAAACCCTTTAACCGTAATTTTATACTTTCATAAATTTTGCTTTATTTGCATCTTTACTTTAAGGATAGCATGAGGAAGAATTAAATGGAATTTGAAAGAAGGTTAAAAAACAAAACGATACTCACAGTCATGATGGTGCTATTTATTTTATGTGCCATCTACTTTATGTTGGGAATGAAAAATCAGAAAAAATACTCTGATTGGCAAATCCAGAAAGAAAATGCTTTAGTAAATCTTAAGATTAAAAACCTTTTTCAAACCACAAATCAGCTCTATAGAGATAAAATACAGTTCTTTGTGAATAACCCTGAAATAAAAAAAGATTTTTATACTCAATCAGCTGATAATTTATATCGACGAATATTTCCTCTTTATACTATTCTTAAATCGGAAGATCCTTATCATTTTGAGATTAACTTTTACACTGCCGACAATCGGTCTTTATTAAACATGGAAACAGGTGCTGGTAGTATTCACTCATCGCTCGACAAAAATTCTATTGCCTATAAGGTAAATCAAGAAAAGAGAAAAAAAACAGGCTTCGAAATTGATAAGTCATTATTGTATTACAAAGTAGTTGAACCTGTTATTTACAAGGGGGAATACATTGGATGTGTTGAATTTGCAATTCGTGAAAACGAGGTTATCGATCATATTACTTCAAGTTTTAATATTTCAGCCGCCAGCTTATTCAACACCGAAAATATTCATGAAAACATCTCTAGTAAGCTTAAATCATCTTATTTGATAAACAATATTCTTATTCATTCTATTTCTAATGAAGGTATTTATAAAGAAATAGCTAAAAGTGATCATTTAACATCCGGGAAATTTAAGTTTAATAACAAATACTACTATCTGAATATATTAAGTGTTGAAAGTAATTTAAAAAAGGAAGGACTAGAAGGAATTATTTATGTGCGTGATATTACTAACTTACAAAATCAATTTCAAGCTACAATTTATAAATCATTGTTAATTATATTCCTGATTTTTTTCTCTACTTATTTAATACTGCACTTTTCATTTAATACCATCATCCATAAAATCTTTAATTTACAGGATTCATTAGATGAAAGGCTTGCACAAAAAACCAAAGAGATTGTAAATGCCAATGCAGAATTAAATCAGATATTTAATACTACTGGGAATAGTATGCGGCTTATCGATACCGACTATAATATTATTCGTGTAAATAGAGCATTCACCAGTATGTCAGGTATTAGTAAAGAAGATGCAGAAGGAAAAAAATGCTTTAACATTTTTCCGGGTCCTTATTGTCACACTGCCGAATGTCCATTGAATAGAATAAAAGAAGGCGAAGAAAGAGTTGAACAAGATATCAAGAAGAAAAATAAACAAGACAAAATTATTCCGGGAATCTTAACTGCTGTTTCTTTTAAAGGTCAGAATGGAGAAATTTTGGGAATCATTGAAGATTTTAAGGATATTTCAAAACGTGTTGAAGCAGAAAATGCTAAACTAAAAGCTGAGCAGCGCTTTTCTATTTTTATGGATAATCTACCGCTGGGAGTATTTATTAAAGATGAAAATCTTAAGTCTGTGTATATAAACAAGTATATGGATTGGATATATCCTATTGAAGAGTGTCAGAACAAAACACCACAAGAAATCTTTCCTGCAGAATATGCTAAACGTGTACTTGAAGAAGATAAGCGAGTGTTAAATGGCGAAGTTTTAGTCGTTGAAGACAACCTTCCAAATCAATTAGGCGAGCTTAGGTACTATCAAACGCATAAATTCAGATTTAGAGGCGATCATAATAAATGGCAAATTGGAGGTGTTTCCATTGATATTACTAAACGTAAAAAAGCAGAACATAAGCTTAGGATATTATCTAATGCTATTCAGCACTCTCCAGCTTGTGTTATTATAACTGATTTGGAAGGTAAAATAGAAATTGTTAATCCAAGTTTTACTCAAATTACAGGGTATTCTTCAGATGATATTGTAGGAAAAGATATAAGTATTCTTCATTCGAACTCAAACTCCAGCAAGAAATTTAACGATATTATCTCCACTTTAATTCAAGGGCAAGATTGGCAAGGAGAATTTCATAATAAAAAGAAAAATGGAGAAAATTATTGGGAATTAGCATCTATTTCTCCTGTCCTGAATGATAAACAAGAAATTACTCATTTTGTAGTGATCTCTGAAAATATCACTTCAAGAAAAAGAAACGAAAAAGAGCTTATCGATGCAAAAGAAAAAGCAGAAGAATCTAATCGATTAAAAACAGCTTTCCTTGCTAATTTATCGCATGAGATAAGAACTCCCATGAATGCTATCATTGGCTTTTCAAGTTTACTTATGGATGAAGATATATCTTATGAAGAGAAAGTTAAGTTAAACAAACTCATCAATGCAAATAGTCTTAACCTGCTTAAACTTATTGATGATGTTATAGATATATCAAAAATACAATCAGGAGATATCGAATTAAATAAAACAAAATGTTATTTAAATAAACTCCTTCTTGATCTTTATGTTTCCTTTAGTGTTCAAATTGAAAATGATAACAGTAAGCAAATTCATCTTTCAATGAATAAAGGCTCAAGAGATAACGACTTTTCATTAATCAGCGATCCTATTCGAATTAGACAAATTTTACACAACCTGATTGAAAATGCTGTAAAATTTACTACAAAAGGCTTCGTTGAATTTGGCTATACCATCATAGAAGAGGAAAATAAAATTCAGTTTTATGTTATCGACTCAGGAATAGGTATCTCTAATGAAAAATTTGATCTTATTTATGACTTGTTCCGTCAAGCAGATGAATCTTTTACACGCGAATATGGAGGTACAGGAATAGGCTTAACAATTGCAAAAAGTATTGTTGATCATCTGGGTGGTGAAATCTGGATTCAATCAACACCAAATCAGGGCACAAATATTTACTTCACTTTACCATTTGAAAGTTCCGAGTCGAAATTTGTATCGGCAGAACATGATTTAACCTTAAATCAGTTTGACTGGAAAAATAAAGTTGTTGTTGTTGCTGATGATATTGACATTAACTATAAATTAATTGAAGAAATTCTTATACCTACTAAAGCAAAGATTATTTGGGCTAAAGATGGAAATGAAGCTGTTGAAATTTGTTTAAACAATGATGATATTGATTTGGTTTTAATGGATATCAATATGCCGGGAATGGATGGTTTTGAAGCAACACAAAAAATAAAAGCACATAAACAGAAAGTAAAAATTATTGGTCAAACAGCATATCCTGAAGATGATGATGAAGAAAGATATTTAAATGCAGGATTTGATAATTACATTGTAAAACCAATAAAAATAGATACTTTACTTTCAGTTATAAATAATATTTTTTCACAAAATTAAACTGTGATAATAACGTTATTTAATAAAATTCTCTATTAAGCTGTAATTTAATGTATTAAATTTTTATTACATTTGTTCAGATGTAGTTACTTTTATTTAAATGAACCGCTAATAAAAACAAGATCATGATCGCAACCTACATTCAGGAATTACTTGCTACAAATAACAGGGTAATAGTGCCTAACTATGGAGCATTTTTGGTTAGGGCTACTTCAAAAAGCAAGGACGCGAATACTTTAGAAGAAAAACTAAAAGATATTTATTTCAGCCCCTTTCTTAAGTTTAATGATGAACTTCTTGAAAAATATGTTATCAAGAAAGAAGGGGTAAGCAAAGAGCAAGCAGCTCAAAAAATAACAGAGTTTATCGATGCGGTTAAAAAAGAACTTGAACAGGAAAAACCTTATGTAATTAAAGGTTTTGGCGAATTTGTTGCAGATAAACAAGGAAAAGTTCAGTTTAATACCGTTACAAAAGAAATTACTGAAACAAAACCTGCTGAAGCTAAAGAAGAAAAGAAACCTGCAACAAAAACAACAAGTACTAAAAAAGCAACTACAACTAAAAAAGCAGCTGAGAAAAAAGAGGAAGAAAAACCTAAAGCTGCTCCGGTAAAGGAAGAAAAGAAAGAAATCGTATTAGAAGAGTTTAAAGACGAGAAAAAAGAAACTGCTGCCCCTAAAACCACTACTCCAACTAAACCAATTTACAGTTATAAAAGAGAAAAGAAACCTGTGAATAAAGGTTTAGTATGGGCAATTGCTATTGGAGTACCTGTAGCTGCTGTCTTTGTATGGGCATTATTAAATTTCTCTACTATTAAAAAAGTTCTTCATAAAGATAAAGCCAAAACAGAACAAGTTGCTAAAAAGAAAAAAACTACTACAACTAAAAAAACAGCAACTAAACCGGCGACTAAGCAAACAAAAGAACCTGCAGAAACAACAAAAACAGCAACGAAACAACCAACAGCTAAGGCTGAACCTAAAGCCCGTCCGGCAGGCGGGGAAGTTAAAAAGCCTGTTGTTCCTCAAAAGAAATATTACATCATTGCCGGAAGTTTTAAAAATGAAAAATATGCTAATGCATTTTTAAATAAATTAAAAGCGGAAGGATATAATGCAGAAAAACTGGAACAAAGAAATGGAATGCACGCAGTAAGCTACAATTCATTTGCTGATAAGAAAAAAGCCATAGCAGAATACAAATTCCTTGCACAAGAAAAAGGATTACAAGCTTGGATTTTATATTATTAAACCAAAATTTAATATATGCTGAAAGCCACATGTCATGTGGCTTTTTTTATACTTGTCAAAAAAAAATCAATTTGTAAAAACAAAATCAACTCTACATATTCAATTTTTGCTTAATTTGCATTTTTAATCAACCTTTATCTTTATATGAATGAAAATTAAGTATCTTGATTTAATTGAGCAAACTTTTGACTTTCCACAACAAGAGTTTGAACTAGATGGTGATAATTTACTATTTCACAAAATTCCATTAATGGATATGATTCAAAAATACGGAACACCATTAAAATTTACTTATTTACCACAAATTTCGAATCAAATACAAAAAACGAAGTCATGGTTTAAGAGTGCCATGAAAAAGGTAAATTATAAAAGTAAATACCATTACTGCTATTGTACAAAAAGTTCACATTTTAGGCATATTTTACATGAAGCACTTAAAAATGATATTCATATTGAAACCTCATCTGCTTACGATATAAATATTGTTGAACAACTTTATAAAGAAAAGAAAATTACCAAATCAAGCTATATTATTTGTAATGGTTTTAAACGGGACCAATATATTGAAAACATTGCCCGTTTAATAAATAATGGTTTTGAAAATACAATTCCGGTTATTGATAATTATAAAGAACTCGATCGGCTAGAAGAATTAATCGACGTTCCATTTGAAGTAGGAATCAGAATTGCTTCAGAAGAAGAACCAAAATTTGAATTTTATACTTCACGTTTAGGAATTGGATATAAGAACATTGTTAATTTTTATCTTAAACAAATTAAAGAAAATCCTAACATTAAACTCAAAATGTTGCATTTTTTTATTAATACAGGTATTAAAGATAATGCATACTACTGGAGTGAATTAGTAAAGTGTTTAAATGTTTATGGTGAACTTAAAAAGGTTTGTCCTGAACTGGATTCCTTAAATATTGGAGGAGGATTTCCAATTAAAAACTCACTCTCGTTTGATTACGATTATGAGTATATGGCCGATGAAATCATTTTACAAATAAAAACTTATTGCGAGGCCAATAATTTAAAAGAACCTCATATATTTACTGAGTTTGGTTCTTTTACTGTTGGCGAAAGCGGAGGTATTATTTATTCTGTTCTAGGTCAGAAAAAACAAAACGACCGGGAAGCATGGAATATGATCGACAGCTCATTTATGACAACATTACCTGATAGTTGGGCTATTAATAAGCGATTCATCATGTTACCAATAAACAGGTGGAACAGTACTTATGAACGTGTTTTTTTAGGAGGATTAACTTGCGATAGCGACGATTACTATAATTCAGAACAACATAGTAATGCAATCTATTTGCCGAAATTTGATCAGAATAATACGCTATATATAGGTTTCTTTAATACCGGTGCTTATCAGGATACTTTAGGAGGTTATGGGGGTTTACAGCATTGTTTAATTCCAGGGCCACAGCATATTATCATTGATAAAGATTCTAAAGGTAATTTTACCACTTCTCTTTTTTCAAAAGAGCAGGCTCCTAATGATATGCTTAAAATTTTAGGTTACTAATCCTGATCATAATATGAATTACGCTGGAATACCTGATAAATATGCTCAGCTGGAATCATCTAAAATAGTTTTGATTCCTGTTCCTTATGATGGAACAAGCACATGGATTAAAGGTGCAGATAAAGGTCCAGATGCCTTTCTTGAAGCATCGGAAAACATGGAAATATACGATATTGAAACAGATTCTGAAGTTTACAAACAAGGCGTTTTTTTGGCGAATCCTGTAACAGAAAACAAATCTCCAGAAAGGATGGTTGATGCAGTTTATAAAACTGCATCAGAATATATCAAACAAGGAAAATTTGTAACTCTCTTTGGAGGAGAACATTCGGTAAGTATTGGATCAATACGTGCTTTTCGTGAAAATTTTGAACAGCTTACAGTACTTCAATTCGACGCTCATGCCGACCTTCGACCTGAATATGAAGAATCTAAATGTAATCATGCCTGTGCTGTTCACGAAGCACAACATACAACCAATCTTATTCAGATTGGGATTCGCAGCATGGATACCGTGGAAAAACCTTTCTTAAAAAAGGAAAACTGTTTTTTTGCCAATGAAATTTTTGCTAATCCTGACTGGATGAATCAAGCCCTGGGGAAAATAACCGAAAATGTTTTTATTACCATTGATTTGGATGTTTTTGATTCGTCGATCATGCCATCAACTGGAACCCCAGAACCCGGAGGATTGAACTGGTACCAGGTAGTTGATTTTATAAGATTAGTCGTAAAAAATAAGAATGTAGTAGGATTTGATATCATGGAACTCTGTCCGAATAAAATAAATAAAGGACCTGATTTCCTTGCTGCAAAGCTTTATTATAAAATATTAAGTTACGTGTTTAACAATTCAAAATTAGCTTAGTTATGGAAAGAAATACCATATCAAAATTTATTGAAGATCATTTTTTACATTTTAATGCTGCAGCACTTAAAGATGCTGCAATAGGCTATGAAAAACATTTAGCAGAAGGTGGAAAAATGATGATTACTCTTGCCGGAGCAATGAGTACTGGAGAGCTTGGGAAAAGTTTAGCTGAGATGATTCGTCAGGATAAAGTACAGATCATTTCTTGTACAGGAGCTAATCTTGAAGAAGATATCATGAATCTTGTAGCACATTCCCACTATAAACGTGTACCAGAATACAGGGATTTATCGCCTAAACAAGAGTGGGAATTATTAGAAAAAGGATTGAATCGTGTAACTGATACTTGTATACCTGAAGAAGAAGCTTTCAGACGTTTACAACAACATATCTATGAAATTTGGAAAGAAGCTGACAAAAAAGGGGAAAGATATTTTCCACATGAATACATGTATAAAATGTTACTTTCAGGAGTATTAGAACAATACTACGAAATTGATCCTAAAAACTCATGGATGTTAGCAGCTGCAGAAAAGAACTTGCCAATTGTTGTTCCCGGATGGGAAGACAGTACTATGGGTAATATCTTTGCATCATACTGCATTAAAGAACAGTTAAAACCATCAACTATGAAATCAGGTATTGAATACATGACTTGGCTAGCCAATTGGTATACCAATAATTCTGATGGAAAAGGAATTGGTTTCTTCCAGATTGGAGGTGGAATAGCCGGTGATTTCCCTATTTGTGTAGTCCCAATGTTATACCAGGATTTAGAAAAAGAAGATACTCCTTTCTGGAGTTATTTCTGCCAGATTTCTGATTCAACTACAAGTTATGGTTCTTACTCAGGGGCTGTGCCTAATGAAAAAATTACCTGGGGAAAACTGGATATTGACACCCCCAAATTTATTGTTGAATCCGATGCCACCATTGTTGCACCTTTAATTTTTGCCTGGCTACTTAACTGGTAAAATAAATCATTAATATATTTATCCTTCATAAATCATTATGAAGGATTTTTTGTCTTAATTTGCAAATGATATCTGCTCTTTAACGATTATTAATTTAATATGAAAGATTTAAAGACAACCAATTCGCTTTTACTAATCATTGTAATACCACTGATTTTTTATTTACTAAAGATCTTATCTTTTATTTTTATTCCTCTCATATTGTCAATGTTTATCGCATTGTTATTTCTGCCAATAATGCGTTGGTTTAAAAGAAAAAAATTCCCCAAATGGTTAAGTATTTTAATTATAATTCTATTAATCATAGGTTCAATAAAAGCTGGTGGTGAATTAATACGTTTATCAAGCAAAGAAATTCTTTCTGCTGATAATACCTTTTTTAAAAAAGCCGAAATCAAAATAAATGATGTGATTTTATCTGTTGAGCATTTCTTTGGACTGGAGCGGGTTGAAGGAGAAAAGGTGCTTAATCACTACATTAATCAAGACAATATTATGGTCAATGTAAAATATGCTTTAACTTTTATTCGAAGTACATTATCCATTGTTTTAATGACAGCTTTCTTTGTTATTTTACTGCTAGCCGGCTCCGTTGATTTTCAAAAGTTACTTAACCAAACTCTTATAAAAGCCAAATACTCTTCGATGAAAGCATTTTTTAAAATAGAAAAAGATATCATCAAGTTTGTGAAAGTTAAATTTATAATCAGCCTGTTTACTGGTATTGGATTCAGTTTATCGTGCGTAATTTTCGGAGTTAGCTTTCCAATTTTCTGGGGCTTATTTGCCTTTGTTGTAAATTTCATTCAGATGATTGGATCGGTAATATCTATTATATTATTGGCATTATTTGCCTTTGTTGAACTGGATCCTACCGGAACTCTCCTCCTGTTTATAATGGTAATTATTGCTATACAAGTATTAATGGGAAGTGTTCTTGAACCAATTTTTATGGGAAAAACGTTCTCTGTAAATGTAGTTACCATATTAATTATGTTAATGCTATGGGGATATATATGGGGCATCCCCGGGTTAATTATCTCTGTCCCAATGACAGTTATTATTAAAATTATTTTGGAACAGTTCCCAAAGACAAAAATAATTGCCGACTTCTTATCCGGTAAAGATCCTAAAGTGCCGTTATTAATCAATAAGAATCTGAACGATAAAAATAATTAACACCTGTATCAAAAATCATTTCCAAATGAATACCAGCTCTTTATACTTAAACGAGAATCCAAGCTTAAAAGATTTTCAGGAATATGTGAAAAAATTAGAGAATGAACGTGGTTTTAGCAAACAAGATGTAATTCAAAAATGCCTGCTTTTGGGCGAAGAAATCGGCGAATTATTTAAAGCTGTTCGAAAAATGCAATCTATCAGCATTGATAAGCAAAACTCTAAAATAACCACTGTAGAAGAAGAACTAGCAGACATTCTTATATATATTTGCTCTATTGCAAACAGGTATAATATTAATCTTGAAGAAGCCTTCAGACATAAGGAAGAAATCAATAAAAAAAGAGTTTGGAGTTAAGTATATAAAAAGAAAGGGCTTATAAAAAGCCCTTCTATAATAAATCAGTTAGTTTTTATAACTCATATACTCGTGCATATTCGATTTTAGAAAATATTCCATTTCAGTTTTATTATTTTCATCTACTTCGCTAAAAGCAAAAGCAAAAACCGGGTATTTATGGTAATCTATTTTGTGCATGTGTAACAAATTAGAAAAGCCTTTTTTAAAAGCATCATAATTTACTTTTTCCACTTTTTCTGGACGAATATCATGACTTGCAATAATCACATTGTATTGCGAATTTTCCTTGCCTTTGAAGCTTTCATGCCAATCAGGAACTTCCTCTTTAAAATAGGCTTCGTATGGATTAAATCCTCGCGAATATTTTGTCATATCACCCATGCAAAAACCTGCAAATCGCATTGGATTAGCCTCAATTGGAATAGCTACTCCCTGTGAATTAATACGAAACTCAATATGCATAGCAAAATTACGGAATTTCCCTTCTGTTGATAATGCTTCAAGTACGTGCATAAACTTATCATATCCAACATCAAAAACTTTCTTAGATGTAAAATACAAACGATCGCTCACATCTTTCCCAGAAGCAAAAACATGCTCGTATATATTCACAATCTCAGGTTTTCCATCCGCTTTAAAGAAAGCATCTACAGCATATTCCTTACCATCAATTAGTTCTTCCAGTAAAAACCGATTACTATCTAAAACTTCTTTTGGAAAAATATGTTCGGCTTCTTTCATTTCCTTTTTTAAGTCAACCAGAACTTTATCCCAGTCTTGTTTATTCTCAACAACATGAATCCCCAAACTAAAAAATCCAGTAACCGGTTTAATAATAAATGGAAAACCAAACTCCTCTACATTAAAACTTGGCAAATTGTCAAAACTCACTTCAGCAAATCTAAAATCAGGATAAACAGGTTTTAACAATTCGCGAAATTTAAACTTATCCTTACATAATTCAATCAGTTCTGGAAGATGTGTGTGTTTCAAATTTTCCTGAATCCAAGCGATACTATTCTCTGAATTACAATAAATCTTTGGTTCCTTTCATTGGCAAGTTTTTCCAATGTTTCTTTCTCTTCAACTGTTAAAACTCGTTGGGTTGTTCCAATTAAATTTCTTGCCGATTCTGTTTGAATCATTGGAATATTTATTTGTTCACTTGTTTGCATCAACAACTCCGATGCAAAAGGATAATCTATTAAAAACATATCTACTTTTTTAAAACAAGGCGCAAAATTAGAAAAAATATCTTTCTAAAATTTGATATCGATAAGGAAATTAGAGAATTAAGGAATCTTCAATACAAAAATGAATTCTTATAGAAAAATTATCTTTAATTAAACCATAAATAATTCAAAAAGCGAAGTTAAATATCTAAAAACTAAAAAAATCAGATAGTATATAAAAATGTGTTAGAATATATGAGCTTCAGAAAGATTTTGTTAATAAAACTCAAAACCAATAATAGAAATATCGTCGAAAATGGCAGCATTATCTTCGAGAATTTTCTGTTGCTTAACTATAGTTCCTATATTATCATCAATATCCTTTGAATTGGCAATGTTCATTTCTATTTGCTTAGTTCCAAAACTTACACCTTCATCATCAACCAATTCAACTAAACCATCTGTATAGCAAAACAATTTCGATTTTTTTTCAATTTTAAGTGTGCCAAGTTTTAAAGTCGGAATCTCATCGAGCATGCCCATACCAACACAACCATCCCGTAAGAATAGCAGATCTTTGTTCTCCATATTATAAAAAATAGGAGGATTATGTCCTGCATTAATATATTCCAGGGTATTTGATTTGTAACTATAACGCCCAATAAAAAGAGTAATAAATTTTTCGCCTTTAGCACTGGCCATTACCCTTTCATTTAATTTTTCTATCAATTCTTGTAATGGTACTTTAGCCGTAAATAAGGCGCGTAAATTAGCCTGGAAATTTGACATTAATAAAGCTGCTGAAATTCCTTTCCCTGAAACATCGGCTATACAAAAACCTATTTCATCTTTGCTTAACTGGATAAAATCGTAGTAATCACCTCCAACTTCTAAATGCGGATGGTAGAATGTAGAAACAAGAATCTTTTCGTTATGTGGTAATATTGACCTGTCAGGAATAAGCATCGACTGCATCTTGGATGCCAGTTCCAACTCTTTCTTTAAGGCCTCTTGTTTTAACGATTCTTTATATAAACGAATATTTTCAATGGCAACAATAATAATATTTGATAATGTTTGAATGAAATGAAGGTGTTTAATCGTAGGACTTACACCCTCCTTTTCTTCATCAATATCACCAATTAGAACAAATGCGATTGGGATATTATTATTAATGACCGGAATGATATTATCGAAAACTCTTAATGTTGGATTTGGCGATGCGGTAATAAAAGAAATTTCTTCATGTCCTAATAGATCCTTTTCAACATCTATTCGTTTGATAATCTCATTAGAACATCCTGAACTTAAAATTAAATCCCAATCTTTATCATATTTAAAGATCAGGATTTTACCAATATTTAAATCTTCGCGAAGAATTTTCTCATAACGATGAAGCAATTCTTCGGTTGAAAGATTCTCGTTAATAGCTTTTGTAATAGTTAACAAGGTATTCAGCTTAAATGTCGAAAGCTTTAACCTGTTTATCGATGCTTTTCCGGCAAGGTCCATTTGTTCTTTTTTACAAATCTGAATAAATGTACGAAATTTAAGAACAAAAAGAAAGATTTACTCTTTTACCCTTTCACCATATGAATGATCTCTGGTATCAACCTTAATTTTATCACCTGTGTTAACAAATAAAGGAACCATTATTTCTGCTTCTGTCTCTAACTTGGCAGGTTTTAATGATGTACTGGAAGATGTATCCCCTTTTAATCCTGGTTCGGTATAAATAACTTCTAACACAACATAAGCAGGAAGTTCTGCATATAATGGTGTTTCAGTGTCGGCATGCCATACAGCTTCAACTCCTTGTCCTTCTTTTAATAAATCAGGAGCATTAATTAACTCTTCTTGAAAAGATACTTGTTCGAAAGTCTCACTATGCATAAAATGATATCCCATATCGTCTTTATAAAGAAACTGATAAGGACGACGCTCAATACGCTGAACATTCACTTTAACACCAGCATTAAAAGTATTATCAATAACTTTACCTGTTTTTAGGTTTTTAAGTTTTGTTCTAACAAAAGCTGCTCCTTTTCCTGGTTTTACATGTTGAAACTGAACGATTGTATATAAATCTCCATTATACTCAATACATAATCCATTTTTAAAATCTGCTGTACTTGCCATAATCTTTAATTTTATTCAAATGAAATTTGTGCAAAAATAATGTAAATCATTGAAATAACCTGATTAAACTTTTAAATCAGATTCATTTTAAGAAAAGTCCCTTTTTAAAGCACCTCTAGCTTGTGCTGTAATCCAGAATATTCAATTAAATCACACTTTATAGACCCAATAATCAGGTCAATACGGATTTGCACAGGAATGTAATTTTTATCTTTCGATATCCAAATTGTTACATCGTCTTCCGAATCAAAGATTCTGCCTGGTTCAACAACCGGTGAAAATTTCATGGTATTAAACTTTCCTAATTTGGTTTTTATGGTTTCATCACCTACATAACGCATTTTTAAGGGGAAAACCTCATCGGCAAAATAAGTGTCTAAAATTAACTCGTCGCCAATATTCTGAATACGACTAACCATAGATTCGCGGAAATAATAAAAAGCACCCAACATATCGAAAATGTTTTCCGGTACTTCGTGCTCACCCGATTTTTGACTTACCACCTTATTTTCTTCGTAATTATATCTTACCTCGTTGTAATATCTGTATTTTCCTTCGCTAATATTTCGAATAGCAAGATATGTTTGGTTATTTTCTGGTCTGAAAAAACTTTCGTAAACATCACGAACTTCAAATAATTTATCTGCTAATCCAATGGTTTTTGCCTGTGCAACAGCATGATATAAATTCTGATTTTCTAATATGGAATCATTAATTATAAAAGTTGCGGTTCCTGCATTAAGCCAACCAAAATGTGCAATATATACTAATTTTTCTCCAGCAATATAAGGTTTTATATCATCTGTTTTATTCGCATGAAAGCTCGAGCTTATAATAAAAATAAGTATCAGGAAAATTATATTTGATCTACCTTTCATGTTTGAAGTTTTAAAACAGAAAGCAAAAATGATGCAACTATTTAAAAATATTCTTCTTTGGAACCGTAGCTATAAAATCTTTTAAATAAAAAGGCTCAAAATAAGCTACATCTTCAAAATGCTGTTTGTCGAATGCTGTTTCAGCAATTTTAATCATATCTTTTGCTGATGGATCGTAACCAGGAATAAATTTAGCATTCTTGTGTCTTATCACTTCTGTAATTTTTTCAGAGCCATCACCAAAAAATATCATCTGTTTATTCTCTAAAATATCCTGATAAGAAGATTCATCAATAATCTCAGCTTTAACATCTCTAGTAAACTCTCCTTCTGAGTTAAAAAAAGCAGAGTAAACCTCCATTCTTCGAGCATCAATCATTGGAACTAATATGGCTTTTTCAATTTCATGGATTGATAAATTTCCCTCCGCCTGCCTTTGGATTATTCCATTAGCCATTGATTGTAAGGTATTCACAGCAACTAATGGTAAATCTTTTGCAAAACACAAGCCTTTTGCTGTAGAAACACCAATTCTAAGTCCTGTATAAGATCCTGGTCCTTTACTAATTGCAATAGCATCCAGATCATCAACCTTAATATGAAGTTCATTGAATAATTCTTGAATAAAAATAGTCAGTTTCTTGGCATGTGATTTTTCTTCCTTACTTTCTCTCAACCCTATTGCTTGCCCATCACGCGAAACACATACCGAACATACTCTTGTTGAAGTCTCAATGTGTAGTATTAATGCCATATAAATCCTCTTTTCTTCAGCTATATCAACAAAGATTAAACCTAAATAATAAATGCCAAATTTATGAAACATATCATTAGTAAAAGATTAATTTTTGATCTTTTTTATCCCATATTTATTTTTTAATTTAGTGAACTACAGGATCGACCAAAAATCTTATTTTATACCAATGCGTAAACCTATATTCTACTTTAGAAATAAAGAAATTAAAATTACTAACTTCTTTTTAACGCAAACTGTTGTAGTAATTAGTTCGATGTGTATTATTGCTGCTTTCTTTTGGATCAATGGTAAATATAAGAGCATGCAATCAGAACTAGACAGAGTTCAGGTTGAATATGTTCATTCACAGAAAGAACTTATTAAAAGAGAAACTCAACATGCCATTAACGACATCAATTATTCAATCAAAAGAGCAGATCAGACCTTACGTAATAAAATAAAATTTCGCGTTTATCAGGCACATAGAATTGCATCCAATATTTATAATGAAAATGTAGGTAAAAAGACTAATGCAGAAATTAAGAAACTTATTAAAGATGCTTTAAGACCTGTGGTTTACGACAACAAATATGAATACATTTTTATTGCTTCATTAAACGGAACCGAAGTATTATTTCCCACATATCCAGAGTTGGAAGGTAAAAATGTGTATGACTATCAAGATGAATTAGGTCATTATATCATGCAAGAAGAAATTAAAATTGTGACCACAAAAGGAGAAGGTTTTTCGGAGAGTCATTGGAGATATGCAGAAGAAGATACAATTACAGTTAAAAAGAAACTGTCTTATGTAAAACTTTTTCAACCTTTTAACTGGTATATTGGAACCGGCTGTTTTTACTACGATCATACAAAATCAATGAAAGATGAAATTTTAGCAAGTCTTTCAAATTATCGATATGGAAAAGAAGGCTATATTTTTGTTAACACCTATGATGGTGACGCACTCTTGATGAATGGTGAGATTGTGACTCAAAAAATGAATGCATGGGATTTAGAAGATGCTAATGGCATTAAAGTAATTCAAGAAGAAAGAAAAGCTGTTAAAAAAGCAGAAGGAGATTATATCTATTATTCCTGGAGAAGGCTTTCCGATTCTGTTATTATCCCAAAGATGTCGTTTATTAAAGGTATACCTGAATGGGAATGGATGGTTGGCACAGGAGTTTATTTAGATGAAATCAATTCACACCTAAATTCCATTGAGACTGAACTAAAAAATAAAATAATTCGTGACATTAAATTTGTTGTTATTTTAAGTCTTGGAATATTTATATTTCTATCATTAATAGCCATTTTTACCTCCAGAAAACTTAAGAAAAACATCTCCTTATTTATTCGGTTTTTCGAAACGGCAACTAAAAATTATAAACTCATTGATAAATCTAAAATTGCATACTCAGAGTTTAATACTATTGCTGATTATGCTAATAAAATGATTACGAACTTAAAAGTTACTGAAACAAAGAAAAAGGAAGAACAAGCTCATTACAAAAAACTTTTTGATGAATCTATCGAAGCGATTGCTTTTGTTGATAAAGAAGAAAAAGTACAAAGAATTAATCAGGCTTTTACCAAGTTATTTGGATATACTATTGGTGATCTTAGAAATAAGAATCTCAATGATGTCATTGTTCCGAAAAAGTTTATTAAGGAAGCTTTAAATTATTCCAAGAATTTTAAAGAAGGAACTTATGACGAAGTAGAAGCAATTCGCTATAATAAAGAACGTAAAAAAATTCATGTTGCCATAACGGGAGCACCCGTATTAGTTAATAACCAAAACTTAGGAACATACATTGTTTACAGAAATATTACTAATCAAAAGATTTTTGAACAAGAATTATATACTGCCAAAGTAAAAGCCGAAGAATCTGATCGACTTAAATCTTCATTTTTAACAAATTTATCGCACGAAATAAGAACTCCTTTAAATGCTATTATAGGATTCTCAACGCTTTTAAATACAAAAGATATTGGAGCTGAAGAACAAAAAGAATATTTGAAAATCCTTGAAAATAGTGGTAAATCATTGTTAGAAATTATCGATAATATTATTGACTTTTCGAAAATCGAATCATCCACTTTAGTTATAAATAAAACCAATAATAATTTTAATGAATTATTAGATGAGATTCTTATAGATTATGTTGATTTTAAGAATAATATGAGTTTTGATAAAATCGATCTCAAACTAAAGAAAGAAGGTGAGCAAAATCATTTATTTGTATTTACAGACTTTAAAAGAATAAAGCAGGTATTTACAAATTTACTTGATAATGCCTTTAAGTTTACTGAAAAAGGAGAAATATCGTTTGGATATCAAATTGAGAGTGACGATATTGTCTGTTTTGTAAAAGATACTGGTATTGGCATAAATAAAGAAGAATTAAAATTTATTTTCGATCGATTTCGTCAGGTTGATGAATCCTCAACACGCAAATATGGTGGAACAGGTATTGGATTAGCTTTGTGTAAAAGTTTGATTGAATTGTTAGATGGTCGTATTTGGGTAGAATCCAATAAGAACGAAGGATCAACCTTTTACTTTACTATTCCACTTGCTGATCATGAAAATGTTAAAAAGAAAAATCCGGAACAAAAAACGCTACAAGATTTTAACTGGTCTCATAAAAAAATTCTTATAGCCGAAGATGTTGAAACGAATTACAAACTATTAGAAACAATCCTTTCAAGATCTAATGCTAAAATACTTTGGGCCAAAGACGGTAACGAAGTTGTTGAAATGGTTGAAATAAATACCGATATTGATCTTATTTTAATGGATATTAATATGCCTATAATGAATGGCCATGAGGCTACCAAGATACTTAAAAGTAAAGGGCTAGAAATACCAATCATTGCACAAACAGCTTATGCTACCGAAGAACAAAAAAATGAAATTCTTAGTATGGGATATGATGATTATGTTTTAAAACCCATAACATTCCAGGTGTTATTTCAAAAAGTATCTAAATTTTTAGATTAAGATTGCTTTTGTTAATATTGCAACATGCCTGAAAAAATTATTCGCGTTGATCGTATTGGGAATATTACTTTTCGTAAAAATAAAAGATCAAAAAATGTAAGCATATCTATGCGACCTAACAAAGGAATCCTTGTCACTTTCCCTTGGTTTTTAACATACCAATTTGCCTTAAATGTTGTAGAAAAAAAGCGCTCTTGGATTCTTAATAACCTGCCAAAAATTAAACAGATAGAGAATAAAGCGACTATTTTTAATGAAAACATAAGTTTTAAGTCACGATCTAAACATTTTCTTATTCAACAATCCGAAAGTGTAAAAAAAATTACAACAAGTGTCACCAGCAATCAGGTTGTTATAACTTATCCTCAGAATATCAACATTGAAACACCAGAAAATCAAATCACAATAAAAAAAGCTATTGCTGAAGCTCTCCGGATCGAAGCCAAAAATTATTTACCTGGCAGAACATTAGAATTGGCTCAAAAAAACGGATTTTCTTTTAATAAGATTTCCATTAAAAATACAAAAACTCTTTGGGGAAGTTGTTCTGTAAAAAACAATATCAATTTAAATCTACATTTAATTCGTTTGCCTGATTATTTAATTGATTATGTGATTATTCATGAACTTTGTCATACTATAGAAAAAAATCATGGCCAGCAATTCTGGAAACTTATGGACACTATTCTTGGCGATGCCAAAAAAATATCAAAACAACTTAAAGAGTATTCAATAGAACTTTATTAAAATCTGAAGCCCTAATATTTACTCATCTTTAATTTGATTTTTTCTCAAATTAATGTAAGTTTAGAGGTTATTTTCAAGCAAAACAAGAGTATGAAGATTAATGCAAAAATGTTGGTATATATCTTGTCGACATCAACACTCATTTTTATTGTTTCGATAGGATATATAACCACCAAGTCCAGACACATGGCTTTAGAAGAATCGCGTGAGGTTGCAAATCAAAATGCACATCAGTATGCTAACCTTATTAAATCAGAGTTAGCTTCGGATTTAAGCATTACCCAGACTTTAGCACAAGCCGGACAGGCATATCAAAAACTACCATGGAATGACTGGAATAAAATTTTCCTTGAACAACAATTGCATATTATAAACGAAAACCCTCATTATTTAGCCGTTGCAACAAGTTGGGAACTAGATCAAATTGATCCAACATGGGATAAACCGTTTGGAAGATACTTAAATGGTTGGGTAAGAGATCATGATGGTCATATCAATCAGATTGAAACACAATTAAATACCGATGGTGATGATTTAACAGGAAATTATTATGCCATGAAATCTACCGGAATTTCTATGATTGTTGACCCCAAATTATGGTCGCCCACAGGAAAAGAAGAAGATTCGTACATCAATACAAATATCTCAGTACCTATTAAGATTGGAAATACCTTTATTGGGTTAGCAGGAGTCGATGTTGATCTGCAAAGATTTCAGGATATTATTGTTAAGATACAACCATTTAAAGATAGCTATGCTTTCTTAGTTTCAAACGACGGTACTTTCGTAGCCCACCCCGATAGAAAACTCATGGGTAAACTCATTCGTGAAGAAATGCCCGAATTAAATAATAAGTACGATATAGTAAATCAAATTCAGGCTGGCGCCAATTTTTCTTTCACACATACTAATACCAGTAAGCAAGATAATTTTTATGTTTTTGCTCCTTTAAAAATCGAAAACATTGAAACTCCTTGGTCACTAGCTATTGTTGTACCAAATAAAGTGATTACATCGAAAGCTTCAAATATTCTATACAAAGCATTATTAGTTAGTTTTATTGGTCTGTTGTTGTTAACAATCGTTATCTGGTATATTGCAAGAAACATAACAAGTCCGATTATTCGAGTAACCGAAATACTTAAAAGTCTGGCAAAAGGTCAAATTAACAAATCTTTAATGATGAAGGTAGACTCCAAAGATGAAGTTGGAGAAATGACCGCAGCTTTAAATACTTCAATCGAAGGATTAAATGAAAAAGCTGAGTTTGCAAATCAAATCGGGACAGGTAAAGTTGATTGTGAATTAAACTTATTAAGTAATGAAGATCATTTGGGGCAATCATTAATTAATATGCGTAATAGTTTGTTAAAAGCAAGATCAGAAGAAGAAAAACGCAAAGAAGAAGATGGTAAACGTAGATGGATTAATGAAGGTCTAGCAAAATTTGCTGAGATTCTAAGAAAAAATAATGATGAGATTAAAATCCTGGCAAATGATGTTATCAAAAACCTGGTGAACTATCTTAATGCAAATCAAGGAGGATTATTTATCTTAAACGAAGAAGAAAAATCGATTGTTATGTATGATCTTTTAGCTGCTTTTGCATACGATCGGGAAAAACATCTTAAGAAACAAATTGAGTTGGGAGAAGGTCTGGTAGGAACATGTGCTGCAGAAAAAAACACCATTTATCTCACTGAAATTCCTGAAGATTATATGCAAATTACTTCCGGTTTAGGAGATGCTAATCCTAAAAGCTTATTGCTGGTGCCATTAAAAACAGAAAATGATATTTTAGGTATTATCGAAATTGCATCATTTCATAAAATCAAAAAACATGAAATTGAATTTACAGAAATGGTTGCTCAAAGTATTGCCTCAACACTTAAAGCTGTGAGAATAAATACAACTACCTCGCAACTCTTAGAACAATCTCAGCAACAAGCCGAAGAAATGGCAGCACAAGAAGAAGAAATGCGTCAAAACATGGAAGAACTCCAAGCAACTCAAGAAGAATCAACAAGAAAAGGTGAAGAGTTTAGTGGCATTCTGAATAGTATTGACCAATTTCTTATCAAAGCTGAATTCAATTTAAATTTTGAACTTATAAATGCCAATGGATTGTTCTTAAGTAAGTTTAAATATAAAATGAATGAAATTGTTGGTAAAGAAGCCGAAGAGTTTGTAGTTGAAAAAGATTTAACAAAATTCCAAAAAATGATCAATACAGTTTTATCGGGAAATGCACAAAATGAGATAACAAATCTAAAAAATAAAGATGGTGATGAGTTAAAACTAATTACATCATTTACACCTGTATATATTGATGAAACTTTTGAAAAAATCTTATTCTTGGCAGTAGATATTAGTCAATATAAAAACTCTTAATCATTGTTTGCGTAAAATAATTCGATATTTTAAAAAATAAAATTATACCTCTTATGAAACTTAGGCTCGGTTTAAAAAATAAAATGCAACTGTACTTAATATCCTTGTCAGTTGCCATTTATGTTATTGCAATTGGCTATATCAGTATTAGTGCAAAAAAGACCACTTATCAGGATTCTGTTGAACTCGTAAATGCAAATGCCGAAAAATATGCGTATAAAATGCAATCAGATCTTAATGAATATATGGCCGTTGTAAGAACGTTGTCATCTGCATTTACCATATATCCTGAAATGTCGAGAGATGAATGGGAGCCTTTGTTTATTAAAATGTATGACAAAATTTATCGAAATAATCCTGCTTTTTATAAACTTTGGGATAGCTGGGAGCTCAATAAAGTGGATGAGAACTGGTATCAAGCTACTGGAAGAATTGCAAATGTTTTTTCCCGGGTCAACGGAACGGTTTTACAAAAACAGGATATTAGAAGCCTGGATGGTGATAACCCTACTTATGCTAATATAAAATCGAAAGCTAAGGAAATGGTTCTACCAATATATTTTGATGTGTTTACAGATGAAGGTGAAACCTCAAAATTAATGACCAGTCTTGTTACTCCCATTTTAATTGATCATGAGTATCATGGAATGGTTGGTATAGATTTAATCCTAGAACGTTTTCAAAAAATGGTTGGGAATATAAATCTATCTCAGTTTCCTGGAAGTTATGCTGTGTTAATCACTGAGGAAGGAAAATATGCAAGTCATCCTCAATCAGAATTATTAAATCAAATGGCAGACTTTTCTTTAAAATCTCAGGAAGATTTTAATATACTTGAAGAAATTGAGCCCGGAGAAAGTTTCAACATTCTTTCTGTTGACAGTATAGGAAAAACACATTATGTTTCTTTTGCCCCAATCAATATAGGAAAAACAAATACTCCCTGGTTTTTAGCAGTTTCTGTACCTCTAAACTCCATCATGGCTCAAGCCGACAGAAACTTTATGATCTCCTTGATTGTAGGTATTATTGGCATCATGTTACTTAGCTTTGCCATATATATCATTACAAAAAATATCTCAAACCCTATACAAAGAATAACCGAGTTTTTAAAAGAGTTAGCTAAAGGAAAAACAGATAGTAAACTGAATATTGATGTTACATCGGGTGATGAAATTGAAGAGATGACATTAGCACTAAAAACTTCAATTAATGGATTAAATTTAAAAACAGAATTTGCAAATAATATTGGTAAAGGAAACTTAGAATATGAATTTAATTTACTTAGCGATGAAGACAAACTGGGACAGGCCCTAGTTAACATGCGCAATAGCCTTAGGCAGGCTCAGGATGATGAAAGTGAACGTAAGATCCAAGACGAAAAACGAAGATGGACCAATGAAGGACTTGCAAAGTTTGCTGACATCTTGCGCCAAAATAATGATAATCTGGATACGCTTTCCAATGAGATTATAAAGAACCTGGTCTATTATCTAGAAGCTAACCAGGGTGGGTTATTCATTCTCGATGATGAAGATAAAAATAATATATTTCTTGATTTAGTTTCTGCATTTGCCTTTGATAGAAAAAAATATCTCGAAAAAAGAATCGCATATGGAGATGGAATTGTAGGTTCCGTTGCTATAGAAAAACTAACCACTTATATTGAAGATCTACCTAACGAATATATCAAGATTATATCTGGTTTAGGAGGCTCTAACCCTAACGCACTGTTAGTAGTTCCTCTTACATTGGAAGAAAAAGTTTATGGTGTTTTAGAAATTGCATCATTCAATAAATTTGAAAAATATCAAATTGAATTTGTTGAAAAAGTGGCTCGTGATATTGCAGCGACCTTATCATCTGTAAAAATTAGTATTCAAACCAATGAGCTACTGGAAAAATTCCAACAACAATCAGAAGAAATGGCAGCTCAGGAAGAAGAAATGCGCCAAAACATGGAAGAACTGCAAGCAACCCAAGAAGAAGCTGGGCGCAAAAATGCTGAAATGGAAAGTTTCCTTAGTGCCTTAGATAAGTCCAGTTGTACTGTTGAGTACAACCCTGAAGGGTTTATAACTAAAGTTAACGACAACTATTTAAACCTTCTAAACCTAAACCTCTCTGAAGTTCTGGGAGTACATCATTCTGATAAGATGAAATTTACAACAAAGCAAAAAGAAGAATACGATAAATTTTGGGATGATTTAAGAAACGGAATCACAAAGAAAGAAAAAACAAGTTTTGTGGTTAGAGGCAAAGAAATAATTCTTTATGAGGTTTATACTCCTATTAAAGACGAAAATGACATCGTTAAAAGAATCCTTAAAATATCAAATAATATTAGTGATTTTGAAGAATTATAAAAACCATCTTGAATGAAAATAAAACTTAAAATCCAGCAAAAAATACAGTTATTTATTATCTCAACCTCGATTATTATTTATGTAATAGCTGTAGGTTATATTAGTCTAAATGCAAAAAAAATTGCATACACTGATGCCACAAACATTACGGATCGTTACGTACATGAAGCTGCCAATAAGGTAAAAGCCAATCTTGATGCAGATCTTACACTTGTAAAAACCTTGGCTGAAGCATTTCATACCTACAAATATCTTCCGAACGAAGAATGGCAAGATCTTTATTCAAAAATGTATCATGAAGTGTTCAAGAAAAACCCACATATTTATAGTCTCTGGGATAGCTGGGAACTCAATGCAATTGATCCTGAATGGGATCGACCAACCGGACGATTTGTAATTATTTACTGGAGAGAAAATGGAGAAATAAAATTTAACTTCGAACAACGAAGCTTAGATGGAGATCCCGAATTGTATGCTGCTATTAAGACAAAGAAAATACCTTCCATTTGGGAACCATATGAAGATGTTTTTACTGAAAACAAAGCCGATAAGTTTTTAATGACCAGCCTCAATGCTCCAATCCTTGAAAACGGAAATTATGTTGGAATAGTAGCTATAGATATTACATTAGATCGATTTCAGGAACTTGTTGAAGAGATCAAGCCTTTTAAAGGAAGCTATGCATATTTAGTATCAAACAAAGGGGCCATTGCAGGTCATCCTGATAAAGAACTTCTTAATGTAAACATTCAGGATCTTATTCCAGAGGATAATAAAAAGTATGATATTATTAAAACTATTAGCCAGGGAAAAAGCTTAAGCTACACTAGTATTGATGAGAATGGAGTGGAAAATTATGTTTCTTATGCTCCAATATTTGTAGGTAAAACAGGAACCCCATGGTCTATTGCCATATCAGTTCCTGTGAAAACAATCATGGCTAAAGCAAATAGAAACTTTACAATATCTATGATTGTTGGCATTATTGGCATTTTATTAATTGTTCTGGTAATAGCTTTTATAAGCAAAAATATCACGAATCCTCTTTCTAAAATAACAAGCTTGCTCAATAAGCTCTCAAAAGGACACATTGATGAGCAAATGAGGATCAAAATTGAAACAGGAGATGAAATTGAAGAAATGACAGATGCTCTGAATAATTCAATTGATGGTTTAAATAAAAAAGTAGATTTTGCTAATCATATTGGAAAAGGAGCATTAAATCATGATTTTGAATTATTAAGTGATGAAGATGTTTTAGGTAAATCCCTACTTAACATGCGCAATAGTTTGATGGAAGCCGAAGAAGAGGATAAGAAACGAAAAATTGAAGACGAAAAACGACGTTGGACTAATGAAGGATTAGCAAAATTTGGAGATATTTTGCGTCAAAACAATGACAACCTGGAAGAACTAGCAACTGAAATAATCATGAATTTAGTTGCTTATTTAGAAGCCAATCAGGGTGGTATATTTATTTTAAATGATGATGATAAACAAAACATCCATTTTAATCTTTTGTCGGCTTACGCTTACGATAGAAGAAAATACATGAATAAGCAAATTCAGTTAGGTGAAGGATTGGTTGGGAATTGTGCCATTGAGAAAAAAACTGTATTTATGACGGATATTCCACAAGACTATATGGAGATTACTTCCGGTCTTGGAGGATCGAACCCGAATAGCTTACTTATAGTGCCACTTAAACTCGAAGATGATGTTCTTGGAATTCTCGAAATTGCATCTTTTAATATATTTGAGAAACATGAAATAGAATTTGTTGAAAAACTTGCAGAAAGTATCGCATCAACATTATCTTCTGTACGAATTAACATTAGAACATCTGAACTACTAGAACGCTCACAGCAACAAGCTGAAGAAATGGCTGCACAAGAAGAAGAGATGCGTCAAAATATGGAGGAGTTGCAAGCAACGCAAGAAGAGTCTACACGTAAAAGTGCCGAAATGGAAGGACTCGTTCAAGCTCTTAATATTTCAAGTTATGTAATTGAATACGATCTGGACGGAAATATTCAAAATGTAAATGATAATTATCTTTCATTATTAGGATTATCTAAAGAACAGGTAATCGGCACTCATCATTCCGGTAATATGGATTTTACGGATCAACAAAAAGGTGAGTATGAAAAGTTCTGGAGAGAATTAAGAGCTGGAAATGTGAAAAAAGAAACCACAAAAGTGAAAATAAATGATAAGGAACTTATTTTTGCCGAAACATATACACCAATCAGAAATGCCGACGGAGATGTTTATAAAATCCTGAAGATTTCAAATAACATCACCGACTTTCATGATTAAGAATACCTAACCCTAACCCTTACATAATACCATGAAATTTAAACTTAAAATTCAACAAAAGATACAGATGTTTATTATCTCGGCTTCCATTATAATATATATTGTAGCCCTTGGATACATAAGCTTACAGGCACGTAAAATGGCTTATAATGATGCCATAAATATAACGGATCAATATGTTCAGAACTACGCAAAAGATATTGCAGATCAACTGAATTCTGATATGACTGTAGTGAAGACTTTATCCAATGCCTTTCTTATTTATGAAACATTGCCAAAATCAGAATGGAAAAACCTTTTTAAAGAAATGTACTTAAAGGTTTATAGCCAATATCCGCATTTTAATTCTCTGTGGGATAGCTGGGAATTAAGTGCCATCGATTCAACATGGACAAAATCTCATGGTCGTTATGTAATGATGGTTGCCAGAGATATCTCCGGAAAGATAATTACTGATTCTAGCTATAGAAGTATTGAAAAAGAATCTCAGATTTATGACAAGATTATTAAGAAAAGAAGAGTTCCTTCTATCTGGGAACCATATCTTGATAACTACGCTGTTGGAGAAAATGAAAGAAGTCTAATGACTACCTTAAACTCCCCGATAATGAATGATAATAAATATATTGGAATTGTTGGGATTGATATTAGATTAGACAATTTCCAACAAATTGTTTCAGAAATTAACCCTTTTGAAGGTAGTTATGCATACATGATTTCATACGGAGGACTTATTGCAGGTCATCCTAACAGGGAATATCTTCAGGTGAACCTTGAAGATGTATTACCTTATGACTTTGAAACGTATAATATTCTTAGAAATATTCAGTCTGGTAAACCATTTAGTTATACCAGCATAAATGAGGAGGGTTTAGAATTATATTATTCTTATGCCCCTATCATTGTTAAAGGAACGAATACGCCTTGGTCAATTGCAATCTCTGTTCCTGTTAAAACCATTATGGCAGCAGCAAATAAAAGCTTTCGCATTTCGCTCATTGTTGGAATACTAGGAATACTTCTTTTAGTATTTGTTATTGCTATCATTAGTAAAAACATTACGAATCCATTAACTAAAATAACTAAACTATTAAAGTTGCTAGCCAAAGGACATATTGATGAGAAAATGCGAATTAAAATACACACCGGCGACGAAATTGAGGAAATGTCAGATGCTCTTAACATGTCAATTAATGGATTAAATAAAAAAGTTGAGTTCGCCAACCACATAGGTAAAGGAGAACTAAATCATGAATTTAACTTACTAAGCGATGAAGATATTCTTGGAAAATCATTAATAGATATGAGGACCAGTTTAATTAAAGCTGATGAAGAAGATGAAAAACGAAAGATCGAAGATGAAAAACGCAGATGGACCAATGAAGGATTAGCACAATTTGCAGATATCTTACGCCAGAATAATGATAACCTGGAAGTTTTAGCTACTGAAATTATTATGAACCTGGTTAATTATTTAAAAGCTAATCAAGGTGGCTTATTCATTTTAAACGATGATGACAAACAAAATATTCACTTTAATCTACTCTCTGCCTTTGCATACGATCGTAGAAAATTTATGCAAAAACATATTCAAATTGGTGAAGGATTAATAGGTACTTGTGCTATTGAAAAGAAAACCATTTTTATGACTGATGTGCCTCAAGATTATATGGAGATAACATCCGGATTAGGTGGTGCAAATCCTGGTAGTTTGCTTATTGTTCCATTAAAACTCGAAGATGAGGTTTTAGGTGTAATAGAAATTGCATCCTTCAATAAATTTGAAAAACATGAAATAGAATTTGTTGAAAAATTGGCTGAAAGCATTGGATCCACATTATCTTCTGTTCGAATAAATATAAGAACGAATGAGTTACTTGAGAAATCACAACAACAAGCTGAAGAAATGGCTGCTCAGGAAGAAGAAATGCGTCAAAACATGGAAGAATTACAAGCTACACAAGAAGAAATGAAGCGAAAAGAAGATCATTTGAAAGAAATTATTAATAAACTAAAAGAAAAAGGCAACTTTAGTGAAGAAGATTTAGATTTTACTTATTAAGATACAGCATTCATATTAAACGATAAAGCAGTATGTTTAAACATACTGCTTTGTTTTTATGTGCTAATTCATCTCCCATTGAAACGAAATTAAAAACTAAGGATTAACATTCTCATAAAAAGAAATGAATTATAATCCTGCTAAATGCACAAAAAAAGGTGACCCGAAGATCACCTTTTTCTTTTATCTTAAATATCTTTTATTGACACTTAACAACATGTTCCATTTGATATTTTGCAGCTTCGGTATAATCACCTTTGTTTGCTTTTCCGTAAGCTTCACAAGCAGCAGCGTTATCTCCTTTTCCATAGTATGAATTACCCATTTCGAAATGAACTTTAGCATCTTTTGTATCCGTTTCACCAATGATTTCAAGAGCTTTGTTTCCTGCTTCGATTGCAGCATCCCATTTTGATTGCTTATTATAAATAACTGCTAATTGATAATAAATATCTTCGTCAGCATCTTTATAGTTCATTAAAGTATTGAAATATTTTTCAGCATCAGTCCAGTTTTCACCTTTTACTGCATCAGCTCCAGCTACTAAATAAAAATTGCCAGCCAATTGTTTTGCAGTACCTTCCGATTTAGTATCATTCTTTGCAGCAGCAGCACTAAGGGCTCCATCGATAGCTTCTTTAAAGTTAGCTTCATCATTTTGATCTTTGTATACCTGTGCTTTTCTTACATATGACATAGGATATTTTGGATCCATTTCGATAGATTTATTTAATGCAACGATAGCATTATCATAATCTTTTGCACTGTATAAAGAAGCTCCTTTTGCATAATATAATCTTGGAATTGTTCTTTCTGCTTTGCTTTTCATTTTAGCATCATTATACGTTTCTGAATATTCAGCTAAAGTTCCAAAAGCAGCAATACACTCATCGTATTTCTTCTCTTTATAAAGACCCATAGCATATTTATATTGCATATTTGGAATTTGCGATACAGCTGTAGCTCTGTTTTCATTTTCAGTCTCTCCTAATTCATCATAAATGCTAATACACTGTTTAAATGATTCTATAGCACCTAAATAATCTTTTGCTTGTGACTTAGCCACACCATCTTTTAATGCATCCACTGCTTCTGATGCCGTTTGTGCATTTACATTAACTGCAAAACCCAGTAATAATATCATTGCAGCTACTCTACTCATAATTTTGAATTTCATGGTAATAATTTTTTTAGTTATAGGATTATGTTTCATTCTTTTCGGCTCTAAAAATATAAAAACGCTCTTAATAATAAAATTATTTTAAAATTAATTTGTTACATATATCAATTAATAACAATATGTTACATCGTTTTTAGGTATAGAAAATGATCTAGTGCTCATTTACCAAGGAGTAAGCTATCTGATTATCAGTAAAATCAATTTTCACTAAGCCCAATACAATCATGTTTATCAATACCTTTTCTGTTTTATATTTATTTAAGTTAGCTATATTTTTAAATTTTGAAAAAGTAATACTATTGTTATCCTGTAAATAATTTAAAAGTATTTTCTCTGGTTCATCATACCTGATTAGTATTCCTTTTCCAAACTTTTTCTTATTCCATGCTTTTAAATATATATTATTTACGATGATATTCTCATCGTTTACCCTAATATAAACTTTTTGTTTTCCATTCTTATCAGGCGCTGTAATCAACTTTTCAGTATTCATTTTATCGATTGAAATCTCTAAAACCGTTTTTCCTCCAATATTCCATGCTTTTGTTTCAAAATAAACAGTTGGTTTACAATAAAGATCAGAAGCTGCTTGAACCATATAAAATTCCTCATCGCCTTGCACTCCAGCAATAGATCCATTATCTCTAACTCCAATAAGAAGTTTGCCACCATCTGTATTTGCAAATGCTGCTAACGAGCGTGCAATCTTTTTTGAATCAGTAATCGAATGCTTAAAATCTAACTGCTGATGCTCTCCCTGCTCAATTAAATCAAATATATACTTACTCATAAGCCCTGTTTAATTCGGTTACGAAGATAAAAAAGTATATAAAACAAAACCTAACAGAATTTGAATTCTATTAGGTTTAGCTTATATCATATTATTTCATTACTTATTCAATGCCTCAGCACCACTAACAATCTCTAAAATTTCATTGGTAATTGCAGCCTGGCGAGCTTTGTTATAGTTCAGTTGCAGCTCACGTATTAAATCGGCAGCGTTATCAGTTGCTTTATGCATAGCTGTCATACGAGCACCATGCTCAGCAGCTACAGACTCAAGAATAGCTTCATAAAATTGTATCTTTAGTGATCTTGGAATCAGTTCTTTTACAATGTATTCTTTCGTTGGTTCAAAGATAAAATCTGCATTTTCATTCATTTCAATATCATGAGGTAATTCAATAGGTAAATATTGTTCTGTCGATAAAATTTGAACAGCAGCATTTTTAAAACGATTATAGACTAAAACCACCTTATCATAATCTCCTACAATATAGCTCTCCATAATATCTTCAATCATAGGAGCAGCATTTGAAAAACTCAGGTTCTCAAGAATCTCATTATTTACAAATAAATTTTTATAGCCTTTTGATTTATAAAATTCACTGCCTTTTTTCCCAATTGAAAATAAGGAAACATTTCCTTCTTTATGTTCTCCGGCGTATTTCTCTTCAATTAAACTTATAACTTGCTTCGTAACATTGGCATTAAAAGCACCACAAAGACCTTTATTTGAAGTTATTGAAACAATCAGGATTTTTTCTGGAATCTCTTTTCGTGAATAGATATTTTCTTCTTCACCTTCGATACTTTTATTAATATTAAACAGAATTTGATGCAATTTCCCGGCATAAGGTCTAAGATTTATCACCGCATCCTGAGCTTTTTTTAGCTTCGCTGCAGAAACCATCTTCATTGCACTCGTAATCTGTTTTGTTGATTTTACAGATGTTATTCGAGTACGTATTTCCTTTAAATTAGCCATGTATTACTCAGCTTTATATTTTAATGCTACCTCTTCGGCTACTTTTTTAATCGTTTTTTCAATATCCTCTGTAATCTTACCAGATTTTAAAATATCCATCGCATTTTTATGTTGCATTTCCATCATGTCTAAAAAGTCGCTCTCAAATTCTTTCACCTTTTCAACCGGTATATCACTTAATAAACCATGTGTTCCACAATAAATAATTGCAATCTGTTTTTCTACAGCTACTGGTGAATATTGTCCTTGTTTTAGTATTTCTACATTCTTTGCTCCTTTATCAAGTACAGCTAAGGTAGCTGCATCCAGATCGGATCCAAATTTTGCGAAAGCCTCCAACTCACGATACTGTGCTTGATCTAATTTTAATGTACCAGCCACTTTTTTCATGGATTTTATTTGCGCATTACCACCAACCCTTGATACTGATATACCAACATTAATAGCAGGCTTAACACCAGAATTAAATAAATCAGATTCTAAAAATATTTGTCCATCTGTTATAGAAATAACATTGGTTGGTATATAGGCAGAAACATCACCCGCCTGTGTTTCAATAATAGGAAGTGCTGTAAGCGAACCTCCTCCTTTAACTTTACCCTTTAAAGCTTCAGGAAGATCATTCATTTGTGCTGCAATCTCATCTGATTGAATAATTTTAGCTGCTCGCTCTAAAAGTCTAGAGTGTAAATAAAATACATCTCCAGGATAAGCCTCACGTCCCGGTGGGCGACGTAATAATAAAGAAACCTCACGATAAGCAACGGCTTGTTTCGAAAGATCATCGTAAATAATTAATGCTGCACGTCCAGTATCTCTAAAATACTCTCCAATACATGCACCTGCAAATGGTGCGAAAAACTGCAATGCAGCCGGATCAGAAGCTGTAGCACAAACAATAGTAGTATATTCCATTGCACCATGCTTTTCTAATGTGTCAGCAATATTAGCAACTGTTGATCCCTTTTGACCAATTGCCACGTAGATGCAATATACTGGTTCACCTCTATCGTAAAATTCCCTTTGATTAATGATGGTATCAATTGCAATGGCTGTTTTTCCTGTTTGTCTGTCTCCAATAATTAATTCACGCTGACCTCTTCCTATAGGAATCATTGCATCAATTGGTTTAATCCCTGTTTGTATTGGTTCATTTACTGGCTGACGATAAATTACACCCGGAGCCTTTCTTTCTATTGGCATCTCAATAAGCTCTCCACTTAATGGTCCTTTGCCATCAATTGGTTTACCAATGGTATTGATAACCCTTCCTAAAACACCTTCACCAACATTGATTGAGGCAATCTTTTTTGTTCTTTTTACCTTATCTCCTTCTTTAATTTCTTCTGAGGAACCTAGCAATACAGCTCCAACGTTATCCTCTTCCAGATTTAATACAATCCCTTTTTGACCATTTTCAAACTCAATCAACTCATTGGATTGTACATTGCTCAAACCATAGATTCTTGCAATTCCATCTCCAACTTGTAATACACTACCTACCTCTTCGAGTTCAGAATTTGTAGTAAAGCCTTCCAATTCCTTTTTTAATATTTCAGAGACTTCTCCAGGTTTAATTCCAGCCATAGTATATAATTTAATGTTTTATTTTTTTCGTTTATTGTTAAAATCAATATTCATAAATTGATTTCTTAAATCTTGAATCTGACCTGCAACACTTAAATCTAATTGTTTATCATCCACTTGTATAATTACTCCTCCAATTACAGATTCATCAACTTTTGTTTTAAGTTCAACCGAAGCATTAAATGCATTCTCAATTGATTTCTGAATGTTTGTTTTATGAGTTCTTGTTAATTCAAATGCAGTTGTTAAAACAGCTGTTTTAATGCCTTTGCTTTTCTTATATAAATCGATGAAATTTTTACAAATGTTTTTAAGGTGATTTTCGCGCTTATTTTTAATGATCAATTTAATAAACGATAATGTGTGTTCATTTACTTTATCTCCTAATAATTCGCTTAAAACCTTGGTTTTTTTCGATTCTTTTACAACAGGATGTTCAAGCACAATATTAATTTCATCGTTCTCTTTAAGTAATTGAAGAACTAACTCAATATCTTTTCTTATATTATCAGTAATACCTTTCTCTTCGGCTAAAAGAAAAAGTGATTTTGCGTAACGGCTATTTATCTGACTATGATACATTAATTTTTCCCTTTAATTTAAATCAATGTCATTTACCAAATCGTCGATGAGTTTTTTCTGCTTACTCTCATCTCCAAGATTTTGCTTCATAATTTTTTCGGCAATATCGACCGATAATCCAGCAATTTGATTTTTAATTTCATTAATTACCTTATTTTTCTCATTTTCTACACTTTGCTTAGCCTCTTCGATGATCTTTTTGGCTTCTTGTTTAGCAGTTTGTCTGGCCTCTTCAATAATATTATTTTTTATTTCCTTAGCTTCTTTGAGCATACTCTCTCTTTCAATTTTGGCTAATTGTGTAATTTTTTCATTACCAAACTCAATTTTAGCCATTTCTTCCTTTGCTCTCTGAGCTGCTTCAAGGCTTTTACCGATTGATCTTTCACGCTGCTTTAAAGCTGCTAATATTGGTCTCCACGCAAACTTAGCAAGCACATAAAGTACAACACTAAAAGATAATAGCATCCAAATTAAAAGTCCCAGATCTGGTTTTATCAGTTCCATAATTAGAATTTTTAAATTTAAAAAGCTTTACAGGCAGCCAACCGCTGCTCTGTAAAGCAAAATCCTTAAACAAATAAAATAAGGAAACAAACAACAATAGCAAAGAATGCAACCCCTTCAATAAGTGCAGCAGCAACGATCATATTAGATCTAATATCTCCAGCTGCTTCAGGTTGACGAGCGATAGACTCCATTGCACTACTACCGATTTTCCCAATACCTAATCCTGCAGCAATAGCAGCAATAGCAGCACCAAAACCAGCAGCAGCTTTAGCTATAGCGGCTCCTTCAATTGCTAATAAAATTGTACCTAGTGTTAACATAATGTAAACTTTTAAGTGAATAAAACATTAATGTCCTTCATCAGAAGCCATTCCAAAATAAATGGCCGACAATATGGTAAATACATATGCCTGAATAAAAGCTACTAATAGCTCTAAAAATGACATAAAAATAGTAAACGCTATTGAAACTGGTGAAACTGCATATCCTAAGGCAGGTCCCATGTTTCCAAAAATAAAAATTAAACTAAAAAAGCCTAAAACAATAATATGACCAGCGGAAATATTTGCAAATAATCGGATCATTAATACAAAAGGCTTAATAATAACACCTATTAATTCTATAAATGGAATTAATGGCAGTGGTAATTTCAACCACCAAGGTACTCCAGGTGGATTAAAAATATGTTTCCAATAATTTTTATTCCCTGTTATTGTTGTTGTAATAAACGTAGAAAGTGCCAATGCCATTGTTACCGTAATGTTTCCAGTTACATTAGCTCCTCCTGGAAAAATAGGAACCAGTCCTAATAAGTTATTTAATAAAATAAAGAAAAATATACTTAGTAAATAGGGTGTGTATTTTTCATATTTATGTTCACCAATGCTGTTCTTTGCAATATCATCTCTAACAAAAAGAATAAGAGGCTCAAGTAAAGACTGGATCCCTTTGGGTGGTAATCCTTCTCTTCTTGCATAAGTTTTGGCAACAGAAATAAAAAGGAATATCATAAATACTCCGCTCAATAATATAGCAGCTACATTTTTGGTTACAGAAATATCTAATGGTCTTTCAATAAATTCACCATGGTTATTTACTTCAATAACTTTACCTTCATAATCACCTTCATCAGCAATTTTAAAATTTCTATAAGTATGTCCATGTTCTAAGTTAAACGACCAAAAAGAAACTAATCCCTGATTATTACTATATAAAATCACTGGAAGAGGAATAGATACATGATGTCCTTTATAAGAAAATATGTGCCAGTTATAATTATCGCGGATATGTTCAAAAATAAATGTTCCCGGATTAAATTTTTTTTCTTCTGAATGACCATTATCATGCTCTTCTGTATGCTGCTGATTTTCTATTTCAATATTATCATTTGCAATAATTTGATTGCTATATCCCAAGCATAATAATAAAACGATTGAAATATTTAAAAAGAATTTGTGCATACTAAAATCTTTGAATACATACAAATTTAATGAATAATTGACAAAATTGCTTGTCTATTAAATAAAAAAAGACAGTGCAATCTGATTTGCACTGTCCTTATTACGTAATATAAATTTTATTGTTTCTTAATTATGCTGTTAATCCATTAGCCATTAAGAAAGTAGCAGCAAAAGCAATAATAGCATATAATTCAGGGAATACAGCTAAGATAAGTGTATTACCAAACACATCGTTACCACCACCAATAGCAGCAATTCCATTTGATGTAACAGAACCTTGTTTAATTGCTGACATTAAAGCAACAAAACCTAAGAATAATCCCATAGATAAAATGGCAATACCATTAAACATTGACATTTCAGGGTGTACTAAACCAAAAAGTTGATCGATAACAAAGTATCCACCAAATCCGTAAAGACCCTGTGTTCCTGGCAATGCAGCTAAAAGCATGTAGTTACCAAATTTTTCTGAATCTTTCTTTAAAGCACCGATAGAAGCGTTACCACCCATTGATACTCCGATTGCACTACCTATTCCTGAAAGTGCGATCATAAATGCTAAACCTGCGTAAGCTAAATAAATTGCTGTGTTCATAATAATTGTCTCCTATTAATTATTTTTATTCTTTTTTATTTTGAAAATGGTTTATATTTCTTACCGCCTCCAACGAAGCCGGCATTTTTATAAAATTCTACAAATGTTAAACGTAATGGATGCACAAATGCACTTAAAACTGCTAAGAAGATATTTAATCCATGTCCTATCAGTAATACAATGATAAATGGAATATAGCTAACAAAACTATCTCCGATAAACTGAGCTGCAATTTTATTAAATACCAAACCTAAAATAGCACTGGAAATACCAATTGCAAATAGTCTAATGTATGATAATAAATCGCCAAAAACTCCTGTTACCATGTTGTAAGCATCGTATAATCCCGATCCCATACTAGCAAATATATTGATGTCAGGATTACTAAATACTAATATTAATACTCCACTTAAGATCATTAAAATATTAATTACAATACCTGGTAGCGCTATATTCACCATTGGTAAAACAATAGCCAAAGCTCCACTTGTAATTAATAAAATCCATCCTATAGTGGATAATCCATATTTTAATCCTCCTTGCCTGATTTGATTAGCAGCTTTAATAAACATACCGTAATAAATTTGTGCGCCACCAATACCTATCGATAACCAGAATAATTTTAATGGATCAAGAATAATCTGTTTTAAAGGATAAGCTTCGATATTAATTAACTCTATTCCAAAGAAAGTTCCTGAGATCATTCCCATAATTACAGTAGCTATACCTAAAAATGAAGCTAAGCTTAGAATAGGTTTTAGTTTTTTATCTACTTTTCCTCTTAACAACAACGTTGCAATCAAAAGTAATAATCCATACCCTGAATCGCCCACACAAAAACCGAAAAATAACATGAAGAATGGAGCAAAGAATACAGTTAAATCTAATTCTTTATAATCAGGTAAATCATATAAATCACCTATTGGTTCAAACAATCTTGAGAATTTATTATTTTTTAGTTTAATTGGAACATTTTCCTGCGTATTTGGCTTTTCCGACAGATAATATACATTTTGTTCATCAAGCATTTTTTTAAGATCTGTTTTCTTTTCTTCAGGAATCCATCCCTCTAAAAGCATAACCTTTTCCTCTGCTTGTTTTTCAGTGTGATTAATCGCTAAGTCGAAATCTGTTTTTTCTTGTAATTTTTGACGTGTTTCTTTAAGTACATCTTGATACTTAATAGCATATTCATCAAAAGCTTTTTCGATTTCTTCTAAACGTTCTTTATTCTTCTGATCTTTTGCTAATAGCTCTGATAATCGATGTTCAGGTAATTTTATTTCCTCAGCATCAATATCTATAGGATTCGCACCGTGTTGAAGAGCCAAGATATATGAATATCCATCTATTGTGTTTATCACCTCAATAGGATATTTCTCTTTCCATTCCGGATTGAATTTTTTCTCGCTACAAACAAAATATCTTAAATAAATATGTTCTTTCGCAAATTTATCTTGCAACTCAAAATCGAAATCACCCCAAGGTTCAGCTTTTTGAATGTCTTTATTTAAAGAAAGCTGTTCCTGCTCAATAGAACTAATCTCCTCAGAAAGCATTTTGATTTGTTCAACCAATGCCAATCCATCCATTTCAGATTTTTCAGCAGCTTCTTCCTGATTTCTTCTTTCTAAGAACTTTAAGGTTATATTTATTTCGCTGATTTGTTGCAACGACAATCTGATATGCTCATCTATTTCTTTCTTTTTCTGAATAATATGAAGTACTCCCAATTCCTGAAGTTTCTCAAGAAAAGTGATATACTCCTTGTGATAGATTAAGAAAGAATATTTTATCATTGGAGTAATCATTAGGCAGCCTCCTTATTTTCTTGACGTTTCTTAACGATCTTCTGTGATGATTTGGAAAGATTTTCCTCATCTTCAAGGAATCGTTTTACTTTAGAAATAGCTTCTTCGTAACCCGGAATTTGTACCTTTTCGTAAAGATTAACCTTTTGAGTAGTTTTCTTTCTTGCAAAATCTAAAAGTTCCATTTTACGTAAGAAAAACTCACTTTCAATAGATATTTTAACCAGCGACTCAACAATCTGAACACCACTTAAAAACCAACTTGGTTTATTGAAAAGGCTAAATTCCTTCATCTCAAAAATGACATCTTCTAAAATTGGGGTTTTTACACCAGCAATTTTCTTAACGATCATTTTCACATCTTTTACTGCAATCAGATCCTGATCAAACTCTCCCCAAAGTCGAACCATCGCATCGTATTCTTTCATACGAGCATCCAACTTACGAAGCAATTCATCAGATTGATCTTTTGCACGCTTAACTTCCATGCGTAATGCGGCCTCCTTACTTTGCAGTGTTGGCAAAGCACGCAAGCGGACTTTAAGCTGCTTGTTTAATTGCTGTAATGATGTTTTATTATATTGAAATTTTATTGCCATAATTTTTTAGTTATTAGTTTTTAGTTCATAGTTAAACTATGGACTTAAAACTGTGGACTAATTAATCTTCTTTTGGCCAATATTGATCAACAAATTCTTGTTTAATACCAACTTCAGCAGGTTCAAAATGCTCGTTGAATAAATTCCAACTTGTTGAAAGCATTTGATCTACCTCGATATTAACATCAATAGCCAATAATTTATCTGAATAATCTTTAGCAAATTTAAGAGTACGCTCATCATAATCTGTAAGGTCGAAACCATTTTCCTGTTTTGTTTTCGCGTTGGCAGCATCGGCATATAAACGAATCGCTGCATTCATCACCTGTGGATGATCGGCCCGTGTTTTCTTACCAATTACTAACTGCTTCAGACGAGATAAACTACGGAATGGGTCAACAACCACCTTACCAATATCAGTATCTTTACGTAAGAATAACTGACCTTCGGTAATATAACCAGTGTTATCAGGTATAGCGTGAGTAATATCACCACCCGATAATGTTGTTACCGCAATAATTGTAATTGAACCACCATCTGGGAACTGTACCGCTTTCTCGTAAATCTTAGCTAAATCAGAATAAAGAGATCCCGGCATACTATCTTTCGATGGAATTTGGTCCATACGGTTCGATACAATACTTAATGCATCGGCATAAAGTGTCATATCAGTTAAAAGAACCAATACTTTTTGATGTTTATCTACTGCAAAATACTCAGCGGCAGTTAATGCCATATCTGGTACAAGAATACGTTCTACAGGTGGGTTTTCAGTTGTATTCACAAAACTGATAATACGATCTAATGCACCTGCATTATCGAATACATTCTTATAATATAAATAATCGTCGTTTGTTAATCCCATACCTCCAAGGATAATTTTATCGGCATCAGCACGAAGTGCTACGTTTGCCATTACCTGGTTAAAAGGCTGGTCAGGATCGGCAAAGAAAGGAATCTTCTGTCCTGTTACCAAGGCATTGTTTAAGTCAATACCAGCAATACCTGTTGGAATAAACTCTGATGGTTGTTTTCTACGAACAGGGTTCACAGAAGGACCACCAATCTGACGTTCTTCTCCTTCAATTGCAGGTCCACCATCAATAGGATCTCCGTAAGCATTAAAGAAACGTCCTGATAATTCGTCACCAACTTTTAATACTGGTGGACGTCCTAAGAAAACAACTTCAGCATTTGTTGGGATACCTTCTGTACCTGAGAAAATCTGAAGTGTAACCTCATCGCCCATGATTTTTACAACCTGAGCTAATCGCCCGTGTACAATTGCCATTTCTTCATAGCCAATTCCTGTAGCTTTTAACGAACAAGTAGCTTTTGTAATCTGAGTGATCTTCGTATAGATTTTTTGAAATGCTTTTGTTTCCATTATGCAGTTCTCCTTTCTTCGATTATCGAGTTAAGTTCATTCTCATTTTGCTTGAATTTATCCGAATTCCATTCAGAATAATTCATTTGTTTCATCTGGTTGATCATTTTCTTGAAATAAGAACCTACATCTTCAAATGATTCGTATGAGAAATCAGTATGATAAATATCTAATACTTTATTCAACATATATTTTTGACGTTCAAGAGATGTTGAAGCATCAATTTTATCAAATGCATCTTGTTGTAAAATTACGAAATCAACTACTTCGCCTTTCCAGAAACGATCATGATACTCGATAGGTACACCATCGTCACCTAAGATATTAATCTGTTCAGCTACTTCTCTACTTCTAATTAAAATATCTCTTGCTAATTGTATTTTCTCCGGCCATTCAGGATCGATATTTTCTCTGAAATATTCTTCTAATTCAGGATATTCAGCATATTTCGAATACGAATCCAATGGGTCAATAGCAGGATAACGCTTACTATCGGCACGATCCTGGGAAAGTGCATAGAAACAGCGTGCTGCTTTCTTCGTTGATTCAGTTACCGGTTCTTTTAAGTTACCACCGGCTGGTGATACTGTTCCAATAAAGGTAATTGAACCTGTTTTATCGTTATTCAAATATGTAAATCCTGCACGAGAATAGAAGTTAGAAATAATAGCAGGTAAGTCCATTGGGAATGCATCCTGACCTGGTAATTCTTCCATTCTGTTCGACATCTCACGAAGAGCTTGTGCCCAACGAGAAGTTGAATCGGCAAGTAATAATACTTTTAATCCCATTGCACGATAATATTCTCCTAAAGTCATTGCAGTATAAACTGATGCTTCACGAGCTGCAACCGGCATATTCGAAGTATTCGCGATAATCGTAGTACGTTCCATTAATTTACGTCCAGTACGTGGATCATCTAATTCAGGGAATTCAGTAAAGATTTCCACAACCTCGTTTGCACGTTCACCACAAGCAGCAACAATAATCATATCAGCTTCGGCTTGTTTTGAGAGAGCATGCTGTAATACGGTTTTACCTGTACCAAAAGGCCCTGGAATGAATCCTGTTCCACCTTCTGCAATTGGATTTAATGTGTCGATTACGCGAACTCCTGTTTCCAATAACTTAAATGGACGTGGCTTTTCTTTATATGCTTTAATAGCCAATTTAACAGGCCATTTTTGAGTCATTGTTAAATCAATGTCTTTACCATTTTCATCGGTAACAACAGCAATGATATCTTTAATGGTATATTCTCCCGCTTCAGCTACACTCTTAACAGTGTATTTACCTTCGAATTTAAAAGGAACCATAATTTTGTGAGGCATCCAGTTTTCTTTCACCTCACCTAACCAACCTCCTGCTTCCAGAACATCTCCCGGTTTAGCCATTGGTTTAAATTCCCATTTTTTATCGTCTTCTAATGGATTAGTATGTTCTCCTCGTTTTAAAAAAACACCTTCCATTTTATCAAGGTCGTTTTGTAGACCATCGAAGTTTTTAGAAAGAATACCAGGACCAAGTGTTACTTCTAACATGTGTCCTGTAAACTCAACCGTGTGATTTACCTTCAACCCACGAGTACTTTCAAATACCTGAACATATGCCTGGGTACCCATTACTTTAATAACCTCAGCCATCAATTTAGTTCCTTCTAAATCAATGTAGCATATTTCATTTTGCAGAACAGGCCCATCAACCTCAACAAATACAAGGTTCGCGATAATACCTGCGACTTTTCCTTTTGTCATTTTATTTATTTTTTCCATTTATTGCGAATTCTTTAGAAAACTCAAAACCCGATTTCAGATCATTGATAATGTCTGAGAACATTTGTCGACCTGTTTCTTCGTCGAGTTCTAGCCATCTATAAGCTATGTCGAGTTTTATTGTATAAGCTAATATTACTTCAATCGTAAAATAATCGAAAAGAGTAATTTCCTCTACCTTATCCCATTTAAGTTGATCTAAACCTTTTTCACGAGCCATAATATTTTCATTGTCGGCAAGTGTAATAATATCAGAAACATATTCAAGGTCTACCTCTAAACCAAAATCTTTTGCATTACTGTTTAATATTGACTTTGTAACAAAATTATCGCCTATAAGCTGATGTTCTGCTTCAAGGTTGTATGTACGACAATTATGTCCAATAAGAATATTATTAAGATTTTGATTAAACTCAAACCACTGTTTTAAAAACTTATTTTTTGTTTTTAAAACATATTCATAATACATTTCTGTTAAAAGGTTTTCCCAACTTTTTGTAACGTTCTTCGATAACTCTTCATCATTATAAATCTCAACAAACTCGTACATGTACGAAGGAAGAATTCCTTGTTTGTCGTCAGAAAATTCTGTTTCAAAATCCTGAACAGAATACATGCCTAATTTATTTTGATTTTCATAATCTTCATCTAAGAATCGAAGAAGACGTTCATTGTCGTAAGGTAAAAATAGCAACTCAACCAGTTTATAATCTTCTGCTGAAAGGTGTTCTTTTAGCTCATTTTTAAAATCGAGCATTTGAAACTGAACCTCAGTATCATCGATAAAGATATCTGGTAAACCTGCTATAAAATAATGATAATAATTACGAAACATAACTATTCTCCCGGATATAACATTTCAATGGTTTTTGGACGCAAGTATGATTTGAAGAAGTTTTCAAAATCTTCTTCACTAAAACTGATCTTGTATGATCCATCAGCCGGCCCAACTTTAAATCCTCCTTTAATTGAATCGCTAAAACTTAATTCAAGATTCGCATTTAATTCTTTACCTGATTTTGCAGTAAAAAAGCTAGAAAATTCCTTTTCTAACTCAGCAGGCAATAATACAGATAAATCTATTGCTTCCCCTTTTTTCGAATCCCAGTTTTTTACAACAGTTTCAATAATTTCCTTAACGAATTTCACTTCGTCAAATGCTTTTTTAACAGGTTCGTCGATCACTTTGCTTACAATCATGTCTGTAATTTGCTGTTTTACAGCACGAATTGTTTGCTTAGTAGCAAGATTTAATTCGGCATCAACATTCTTTTTAATTTCTGCTGATTTTTGCTCAGCAGCAGCAATAATCTTTTCAGCTTCTTTTTCTGCATTTTGCTTTACTTTTTCAGCCTCAGATTTTGCTTCAGCAAGAATTTTTTCTGCCTCGGTATTTGCTTTTTCAACCCCCTCGTTATAAAGCTTCTGTGTTAATTCCTGAAGTTTGTTTTCCATATCTGTGAGATCTAATTGTTTTTACTTTAAAAAAATGAATTACAAATCTAATAACTTATATTTATTTATCAATAATTATTTACATTAATACGTTATCAAATAAATAATTAGGTTTTGACCTAATTATTCATCAGCAAAACGAACAAAAAAATTGTTGAATTGTTCGTTTCTAACAAATTTAATTCAGTTCAAAACAAACACCAAATTGATGGCATTAATTTTAATTATACAATCTGTTTAACAACACAATCTAGGCTAAATATATTAGCAATTGTAATTAATTACTAATCACTATTCTTAAAGTTAGTTTAGGTGGTAGGTCGGGCCAAAAATAAAAAAATATTTAAATGTCAAACATGATTTTTATCTTGTTTTCTTATATGCCTGACAATTAAATATACTTCGAAGGCCGTATATAGTAAATATAAAGTAAAAAACGATATTAAAAACACTTTGGCTTTCTCTGTGAATAGAAATGCATATAAAGTAATTACTATTAAATAAATCATCATTTTTATACCCGAAACCATCATAAAACGGGCAGCAAATTTTGATGCTCCTTTATCTTGCATTTGAATTATAGAAAAATGGAATATAGCCGTAAGCACAGCAATTATTCCAAGTAATATCCAAAATACAGGTAAATAAAATGCTGCCAATACTGTTTTAAAAAGTATTAGTGCAACAGTTGCCACAAGGACTGTAAAAAACAGTTCTTGCAATAAAAATCGTTTGAAAATCTGCATTACTTCTGAGGCTTTAAAAAATCTTTTATAGCATAATACGTTGCGAAAATAACACTAGCCAAAGTAAGTACAACAGTAAATACCGGAAATTCTATCCCGGTTATCCATTGGTCAAGTTTTAATCCTCCAAGTACTCCAATAACCATAATTGCTATCATCTGAAAGCCTATAGCCGAGTACTTAGCAAAGTCGCTAGGCGCTTTTTTGTTCTTTGTTTCCGAATTTTGGTTCTTCTGATCTGACATTTTTATGTTGTTCTTCGCCCATATTACAGTTACCTGTAAATTTAGAGCCTGGTTCTATAGCTAATTTTTTAGTAACAATATCACCAAATATCTTAGCGGTCGCTTTAAGCGAAAGTAATTCACTAACCTTAATTTTTCCGTGAATTTCGCCTAATACTTCTGAGTTTTTGCAATCAATCTCACCATTTACACGACCAGTTTCACCAATAACAACTTTACCTGCAGTTTTCAAGTTTCCAGTTAGAACACCATCAATACGAATATCTCCATTTGAATTAACATCACCTGTTATTTCCGTTCCTGCTCCAATTAAGTTAATTGCAGCTGTAGTCTCTGTATCGTTGTTATACTTTGCCATCTTATATACTATTTATTTTTAACTCCATTATTTATTATTCAACAAATATAGATATTTTTTTTTCTAACGTTTTAGTTAAGTTATCAAATATACGTTGAATTATTAGTTAAACATTCTATTTGTCAATTTATTGTAGGCAGAATATCTTTTTTTTAAAAATTATACAAATCTATTCCAAACATCATCTCTGTAAAGAAATTTCCGGTTGATGCATATCCAACTCGAACACCTGTACTTAAAGGAAAAATTGTTCTTAACAGATGATAATCGGCAGTTAGTTCAACACCAAAACTGGCATAATGATCATTAGGCCATATATATGCTGTTTGAGCCTGATTAACCATCCTGTATGTATTATAAGCATAATCGATAAATGCACTTCCTCTTATGCGTTTAAGATAAAGCACAGATTCTAAATTCCAATCCGGATAGGCAATTGGAAAAACATAATCGCTATATAGTTTAACCATTTTTTCTGTTCTCCTTTTTTCGATTCCTCTTGGAAAATCAAAATTGCTTCCAAATAAATACAACACCGGATTCTGATATTGATATCCAAAGTTAAATTTAAATCCTGTGTTGCCTTTTCCAGGTAAATAAAAGGTAGTATTTACATTATACAAATATCCATATAATTCCGAATCGAAAGGTGTATTAAACAACCTAAAATCAAAAATGGCTCCTAATTCTGGAATAATGTCCTTTTCAGCTTTTCGTTCGTATGAATATAATAATAACTGTGATTCAACAAACTCTAAACCATGTATATAATAATCGTTTTGATAATTATAATAGTAATTGTCGAAATACTCAACAGAAACTAAAGGACGTATCCCTTTGATAAATCTTCCTGATGAAAAGTTAAAAGGAATATATACATCAAAATCATAACTATAACCTGTTGTGGTTTCTGGTACCCAGGTTACTCCATTTATTGTACGAATAAGCTGTTCGTTACCGTAATTTGCTGTTATTTTAAAAATTGGTAATAAGCCTTTATATTTTATCGATGAAGATAAATAATGACTTCCATTCTTATATGCATAACCCAGTACAGCTTCAACAGTACTTAGCTTATTCTGAGATAATAAAGTAATTCCCGGGTGAATATTGTTATAAACTTCAGACGGATCAGCAAAAGCATTTCCAAGATCCATTTCGTCGTAATTAACATAAAAAGGAATCCAACTATGAAAATTAAACAAATGAAAAGGTTTTCTATATGGTTTTACCGGATAGGAAATATCCTGTTCTCTATTTTCTTGTTCTTTTGTTAATTCTTGGTTTTTTAACCTTTCTGCTAATTCAAATTTATATTCATCGGAAGTACTTACTTTTTTCCACAAAGCTCTTTCTATAGGAATGTTTATTACACGAAAGCCTTTCGAAGTATACTCGTTTGTAATTAATTCTGTTTTGTTTGTATTTAAACTAAACTCTGATATGCCTAATTTAGAATCTGATAACTGATAAGTATCTCCAGTAATTTCATCGTAAGCATAAATATTATCTGTTCCACTAAGTGTTGAATGATAATATACATATTTTTCAGATGGCAATATTCTTTGAATATCGGCACTACTGTGCTTAAAAATAAATTCCCATTTGTTTTCATTTAAGTTATATCGAGAAACATGCTTCCCTTCATTATCTAACAAAATTGCATATATAAACTGTTCATCTTTTGACCATTTTGGACGTTGAATAAAACAATCTTTTTCTGGCTGGATACTTCTTATTACTGAAGCATTATATCCATTTAAAATTAATATTCGACTCTTATTCTTTGTGTCAACTTCAACCACTAATATTTTATCGGCATCTTTTGATAATTCAGGACTAAAGTACCTTGACTTTTTAACCAACGTAAACTCACGATTTGTTGCTATATTTAAAAGTTTTAAAGAAGTAAACTCTCTGTTTTGCCATCGAATATCAGCCTTGTATTCTGCCCAAGCCAGAATATTATTTGAAAACGAAAAGTCGTTTGATACTAAATAACCAGGTTCATAAATTATCTTTTCCGAATCATTTTTTATTAAAACAAATTGTGGAATGTGAGACAATCCCTTCTTAAGTGCAAGAATGTTTTCATCATCAATAAAAATTGGATTGATATAATCCTCGTAATCATCAATTTTATACTTTTGAATAAGATTGGGCTGATTAAAACACTTGTCTTTTTGTTCTGCCTTCCACAAATTATCCAAGTAATCCATCGTTTCATCATAAAGCTCTTTTTGTGATAAACCAATATTCTTTTTTAATCCTCGATAAAAAGCAAAAGGTGTTGGTAATAAAGTATATGAATTCTTTGCAACATGATTTTCAATTTTACTCCAAATATCTGCTCCATATTTATATCTGGCATAAGATGTTAACTGATATCCAAACTCATAATAACTGGGAATATACCTATTATAAGATCCAAATAAACTTTGATCAAATGAATAGCTTTCACCATTACTTAATAAATTTGTTTTTATCCCACGATGAAAATAAGGCAATCGGCCACGGCCCATTTTTAATAGTGATGTTTCAGTACATACAGCATCACCTTCCAAATACCACATGGGTAATTGACCGGCTATTAATCCAGTTGCCTGCTCTCCAAATACAATCGAGAGTATTTTTGTAATTCCCTGGTTTAACTTATCGATTTGCACCACATGCCTTAACTCGTGTATACATAAATGATCTAACCATTCATCTGCAAATAAATCTTGTGGCGGAGTAACCGAAAGATCCATGCGTTTGGGTGCCCAAGCAACATAACCATTCGATGTGATAGATTGATTATGAACGACAACAGAAATTTTCTTCGGCTTATGATTCAAAGATTGTCCTGCTAATTGATAATTATATTCAAGAATATTAGCAATCTCTTGTGCTTTATCTTCAAATTCTCTTTGAAATATGATTTGAAAATGATCCGTTTTTATTTGATCCCATTTTACTGTTGCAGGATCTTGTCCGGTTGAGTAGTATTGTGCATTTAAATTTTGATGAAATAATAATCCAAAAAACGAAAAGAGAAAAACTAATTTCTTGAGATCAATCATAAACTTATTTTTTTATTACAAATTTGGATGAATGCACTACTCCCTGGTTATTATATATGTTTAGTAGATACATTCCGTTTGAAAATTTTGAAACCGGAATGTTCATTTCCTGCTGTATATTCACAGAAATCTTTTCTTTAAATTTAGTTACTCCAGTAATAGAAATAATTTCCACATCAAGCTCTTCTAAAGTGGTTCCTTTAATTACTACATTTAAATTCTCAGATGCCGGATTATTATAAATTACATCAACTGCTTCTTTTATGTTATCAAAAAAACCTAATGGTTCTCCACGATTTTGGTCCACTTTCAATTCAAGATAAACAGGCAAATGGTCTGACATATTATATAGAGCCTGAGCAACATTTGTAGGTACCGAAGTATTTGTTGAAGTATTTAAAGAACCATTATAATTACTTCCATCTTGCCCAATGGTTTTATATGAATCTGTTATATATTCAAAATGATCAATTCCGCTCATCACATAATTGGATGCCAAAATAAAATCGAACCTATCATCCATCCCTCCTCCTGAATAACATTCTCCCGATTCATGTGTTGACTGTGTATGATAGTACCGGTAATCATAATTTCTCGACCACTCGCCAATTTGATCAGCAGGATCATAGAATGTATATAAACTATTATCAGGATTAATTAAATTTTGAAAAGCACTCTCTGTAGGCGAGTAAACATTAAAGTCTCCAAGAATTAAAAAATTTCCGGCTTCTCCAATCGACTCAAAATAATCCATGATATAATTTGTTTCATAATCGCGCTGAGTCTGATTTTCAGGATAACTACCTGCTTTTAAATGTGCAACCAAACAATAAATGAAAGCTGTATCCTCAGTCATTGCAAGATCTTCTGCATTATAATACAACTTATAAACATTGAATATTTTATCTACTCCTCCATAAGTAAATTGTTTTGGAATACTCTCTTTTAACCTTAATTTATTCGAGTTGTAAAATATGGTGTTTGCAAGATAGACTTTGGGAAAATCAGCTTTACGATAATATGAAACTCCATCAACATTTAATGCGTTGTCAAGCAAATAAGATGCATCATCAATAATAGGATATTCACTATCACCATCCAACTCATTAACCGAAAAAATATCGGGTTTAATATGCTGAATAATGGTCTTTAAATATCCATTTTTCTTATCTACATTATTGTTAGTTGTAGTACAAAAATCAGTCTGTTTGCCATAATACAATAAATTATATTGCATCACTTTTATGGTATCTTGAGAGAAAAGAAGATTAACGATAAAAAGTGCAAAAAAGGTCAACTTATATTTCATCAATTCTACAGTTTTTTTGCTTGATATCCTTCAGCATTTAATATCTGAACTATTTTATCTCTGAAATCACCCTGAATTAAGATTTCTCCATCTTTAACAGAACCACCAACAGCACATTTTGTTTTCAATAATTTACCTAAATCTTTTAAGTCATCTTCTGTTCCTACAAAACCATTCACTAAAGTTGCTTGCTTACCTTTCTTTTTAGCTTTCGTATCAAGGTAAACTTTTAATTTTTGTTTTGATGGTTCTAGCGTTTCTTTTTCCTCTTCTTCGTCGTAATTGTATTCATAATCCGGATTAGTGGAGTATACAATGTCAACCCTGTTCTTTCTGCTCTTTTTCGACATAACAATATGATTATGATGATAAATAAAATTTTTAGAATTTGGCTAATTTACGTATTTTCGAAGCAATATGTTTGTTATACATATTTTTTTTAGGTTTGACACAATAAAATAGGTGCTAAAACCATTAATTATCAGAATTTGAATTAGATTTGGCATTTAAATAAAATCAGTAATCTCGATGGAAAAATTTAAAATTGTAAATCGCATAACGGGCTGGATTGTATTTTTAATTGCAGCTACAACTTATTTATTAACCATTGAGCCAACAACCAGTTTTTGGGATTGTGGCGAATTTATAGCAACCGCTTTTAAATTAGAAGTAGGGCATCCTCCTGGAGCTCCTTTATTTATGATTATAGCCAGAGTTTTTACCTTGTTTGGTGGAGCACCTGAAAATGCAGCTATGATGGTTAATGCCATGTCGGGTTTGGCAAGTGCATTTACTATTTTATTTCTTTTTTGGTCGATTACGCATATGGCTAAAAAAATGTTCCCTAGAGAAACTGAACTAACCACCGGACAGCTTATTGCAATTGTTGGAAGTGGTGTCGTTGGAGCTTTAGCTTACACCTTTTCAGATACCTTTTGGTTTTCGGCTGTTGAAGGTGAGGTTTATGCTTTATCTTCTTTATTTACTGCTGTAGTTTTTTGGGCTATCCTGAAATGGGAAAATATTGCCAATGAAAAATATGCCAATCGTTGGATTATCTTAATCGCCTATTTAATGGGATTATCCATTGGAGTTCACTTACTTAACTTACTAGCCATTCCGGCTATTGTATTAGTTTATTATTTCAAAAAATATGAAGTTTCTCGTAATGGAGTAATTAAGGCCTTATTGGTTTCTGTAGCAATACTTGGAACGATTATGTATATCATTATTCCAGGAGTAGTAAAAGTTGCTACCGGATTCGAGCTTATGTTTGTTAATGGCTTTGGTCTTCCGTTTAATAGCGGGGTTTTCTTTTATATCTTGTTAGTAATAGGAATAACTGTTGGAGCTATTTATTATACTCACAAGAAAAAGAAGGTTGTTTTAAATACAATTATGGTAGCTTTTGCTGTTATAATGATTGGGTATTCAAGTTTTACCATGATTGTTATTCGTTCTTTAGCAAATCCTCCAATGGATGAAAATAATCCTGAAACCGTTTTTGATCTTTTATATTACCTGAATCGTGAACAATATGGTGCAAGACCACTGTTTAAAGGACAATATTACAATGCTCCTGTAGTTGACAGCGAAGATCCATATACATATCGACAAAAAGATGGTAAATATGTAAAAACATATTCTTTAAACTCAATTTACAAATACGACGAACGTTTTACGACTATCTTCCCAAGAATGTATAGTCAAACAAACCCTGATCATGAAGGTGAATATAAAAAATGGGCAGATATAAAAGGTAAAAAAATTACCATCACTGGATATAATGGAGAACCCGAAATAAGATATGTACCTACTTTTGGTGAAAATCTAAAATTCTTCTTTAGATATCAACTAGGACATATGTACTGGCGTTATTTCATGTGGAATTTCTCGGGGCGCCAGAATGATACTCAAAGTCATGGTGAATTAATGAATGGTAACTGGATCACAGGAATCAATTTCATTGATAATGGTTTAATAGGACCACAAGAAGATTTACCAGATAGCATGAAGAACAGCAAGTCTAGAAATACCTATTATATGCTTCCTTTGTTTTTAGGACTCATAGGATTTTTCTTCCACTTACGTCGTCATCTAAATGATTTTTCTGTTGTATTACTCCTTTTTGTACTAACAGGAATCGCTATTGTTGTTTACCTTAACCAATATCCTCTTCAACCACGAGAACGCGATTATGCCTATGCAGGCTCTTTCTATGCATTCTCAATATGGATTGGATTAGGTGTACTTGCTATTTATAATTTCTTCCATAAAAAATTAAATGCAGTATTAAGTGCCGGCTTAGCAACAACACTATGTGTATTAGCTGTTCCAACCATTATGGCTTCCGAAAACTGGGACGATCATGATCGATCTGACAGATATATTGCTCGTGATTTTGCAGCAAACTACCTAAATTCCTGTGCTCCGAATGCCATCTTATTTACGCATGGTGATAACGATACATTCCCTCTTTGGTATGCTCAAGAAGTAGAAGGAATTAGAACTGATGTTCGTATTGTGAATTTATCCTTGCTAAATACCCATTGGTATATCGATCAAATGAAACGTAAAGCCTATGATTCAGAACCTGTTCCTTTTGGAATGACTCATGACCAATACTTAAATGGAGTTCGCGATGTGGTGTATATCAATGATCGATTAAATGACTATGTGCCGCTTAAACAAGCTATCGATTTTGTAGCTTCTGACGATCAACGTACTAAATTACAAGTAGGGCAAAACGATTTTATTGATTATTTGCCTACCGATAAATTCATTCTGTCAGTTGATAGTGCTGAAGTAATTGCCAATGGTACTGTTAAACCTGAAGATGCCGATAAAATAGTTTCTGAAATCAAATTTAAATTAGGCAAACGTAGAATCATGAAAAATGAATTAATGATTCTCGATTTACTTGCAAATAATAATTGGGAGCGTCCTGTTTACTTTGTGTCGACTGCTGGTGATGGTAATATTGGATTAAACGATTATCTTCAATTGGAAGGATTTGCATATCGTTTAGTACCTATTAAAACACCTTCTAAAGGTTATCTTGAAACAGGAAGAATAGATTCAGAGATCATGTATAAAAAACTGATGGAAGATTTCGCCTGGGGTAATATGAATGATCCTAAAGTTTGGATTGATCATACCATAGACAGAACTACTTCAGTGATAAAAATCAGGAATAATTTTAATCGTTTAGCTCAACAGTTAATCTTAGAAAATAAAAAGGATTCAGCTGAAAAAGTTCTCGATAAAGTAATGGAAATAATGCCATCGCATAATTTCAAGTACGACTTATTTATGCTCGATATTATTGAAACATATTATACCCTAGGAGCCAAGGAAAAAGCAAATGCCATTGTTGCAGAATTTGCTGAAACATCTATGGAAGAGCTAAATTATTACTTTGCTTTACCTCCTAAATTTTTATCAAGTTTAGATTATGAATTAAGACTATCTATTCACTATTTACAAAGACTAAACGAATACGCACGACGATTTGGCAATGCTGAATTAGCCTCAAAAATTGAAAGTGCATTAACCAATGCTTTTAGCCTTTACGAACGAAATCAATAAAATTAACTTAATATTAGTAGTAAACACTGCCAAGGTTTAAAACTCTGGCAGTGTTTTTTATCGTTAAAACTTTAGAAAAGTTGAAAGATATTGACTTTACCCAGGGAATATTATAACTTATTCTCGATAAGCTGTAAAACATAATCATTATTTCATCTGTTTCTCTTTTATATTAATTAAAAACACATACCTTTGCACGCTTAAATTTTATAGGGTAAATGCAAAAAATCAAGAACATTGCAATTATAGCGCACGTTGACCATGGTAAGACAACCTTGGTTGATAAGATGCTATTAATGGGTAAACTTTTTCGTGAGAATGAAAATCCGGGAGATCTAATCCTGGATAATAATGATCTGGAAAGAGAAAGAGGGATAACCATTTTATCAAAAAACGTTTCGGTAAACTATAAAGATTATAAAATTAATATAATCGATACTCCTGGTCACGCCGATTTTGGTGGTGAAGTAGAGCGAGTATTAAATATGGCCGATGGCGTTTTACTCCTGGTTGATGCCTTTGAAGGCACTATGCCACAAACACGCTTTGTGCTTCAAAAAGCACTTTCATTAGGTCTAAAACCTATTGTGGTTATTAATAAAGTTGATAAGCCCAATTGTCGACCTGAAGAAGTTCAGGAACAAGTTTTTGATTTAATGTTTAATTTAGATGCAAACGAAGATCAATTAGATTTTCCAACCATTTATGGTTCGGCAAAACAAGGCTGGATGTCGGACGATTGGCAAACACCAACCAACAACATTACTGCCTTAATGGATTGTATCATCGAAAACATCCCAGATTCAAAGTCGTACGAAGGAACACCTCAAATGTTAATTACTTCTTTGGATTATTCTCCGTATGTTGGTCGAATTGCTATTGGTAAGCTTTTACGAGGAAACTTAAAACAGGGAATGAATGTTTCGTTGGTTACCAGAGATGGTATTAAAAGAACAAAAATCAAAGAATTACTTACTTACGAAGGTTTAGGTAAGAAAAAAATCGACGAAGTACAATCAGGAGATATTTGTGCTTTAGTTGGTATTGAAGGATTCTCAATTGGTGATACTATTGCAGATTTTGAAAATCCGGAAGGATTGGATCCAATTGCCATCGACGAACCAACCATGAGTATGCTATTTACCATTAACAACTCACCATTTTTTGGTAAAGAAGGTAAGTATGTTACATCGCGTCACATTAAAGAACGTTTAGAACGTGAGTTAGAAAAGAATCTTGCTTTGCGTGTTGAAGCAACAGACTCTGCCGATGCTCATACCGTTTATGGACGAGGAGTTTTGCACTTGTCGGTATTAATTGAAACCATGCGTCGGGAAGGATATGAATTACAGGTTGGACAACCCCGTGTAATCATCAAAGAAATAGATGGTGAAAAGTGCGAACCTATTGAATTCCTAACTGTTGATTTACCAGAAGATTTCTCAGGCAGAGCCATTGAAATTATTCAGCAACGTAAAGGTGAAATGATGAATATGGAACGTAAAAACGATCGTGTTTTACTTGAATTCCATATCCCTTCGAGAGGAATTATCGGTTTAAAAAATATATTAATGACAGCAACTGCTGGTGAGGCAGTTATTGCTCACCGTTTTAAAGATTTTGAACCTTATAAAGGCGATTTTGAAAAACGCCAGGTAGGGTCACTAATTGCAATAGAAACAGGAACAGCCATTGCTTATGCTTTGGATAAGTTACAAGATAGAGGTAAGTTTTTTGTTGAGCCTCAGGAAGAAATTTATGAAGGACAAGTTGTTGGTGAAAACACCAAAGAAGGCGATATCGGTTTAAATGTTACAAAAACTAAAAAGCTTTCTAATGTTCGAGCATCAGGTACTGATGATAAAGTAAAACTTCCGCCTCCTGTTAAATTTTCTTTGGAAGAAGCTTTAGAATATATTCAGGCAGATGAATATGTTGAGGTTACTCCAAAATCAATCCGTTTACGTAAAATCTATTTAAAAGAACACGAACGTAAACGTATGCAGAAGTAAATATAAAATCCTTTTTATATTTTATTGATTAATTTTTATAACGCTAAACCAGCCGGAATAAATATTCCGGCTGGTTTTTTTATACTATTTAACTTGCTATTAATCCACCTAATATTTTTGCTAATTTATAGACTGTTTTTTACGAATGTTCTAGTTTAATCATTCATGTACAAATTTATTCTGTTTGTCAAAAAAAGTGAGCCTTTTATTATTCTCGGCGTAAAAAAAGATAAACCAACTATCTTATAACAAGTACTAATTTTTAAAATGCAATAATTATGAAAATTTTACTCGTAAAATTAGTTTTTATTATAGCATTAGGGAACCCAGAAATAGATTGTAATACAACACACAGTTCTAATTCTGCAAGTGCCAATTTAGATGAACTACAGCAAATTGAAAGTTTAATTCGTAAAAAAGCTGGAGCTGAATTTAATAAGAATAGCAAAAATTCCTTTGAACTTAATGGTTATAACGTTTTTACAGAAGTAACTGTTCGTAATTATGGTCCAAGCACTTATGAAGAATCATTTTTTGATGTTAATAATCCAAATCATATCTATAAGATGCGTCTTGTAAAAAACACTTATGGTGAGATTGAATTAGCAGTTTTAATACATGGCGAAGAAGGTATCGAAAATTACCATGCTTGCTTTGATGAAGATGGTGAGATGTTTGAAGAAGATCCATGGGGACAAGAAGAAAACTACACCACAGAAATTTTTAATGTCTATAAGAAATATCGAGATATATACTCAAAACGGGTTGATGCATTAGCACAAAAGAGCTTAGATTAACTAAGCTCTTTTTATTTAAAATTCTATTTCAACAACTACAGGACAATGATCTGAATGATGCACATCCTGCAAAATAGTTGCATTTTTCAATTGAAATCTTAGTGGTTCTGAAATCATGTGATAATCAATTCTCCATCCTAAATTCTTAGCTCTGGCTCCTGCTCTATAACTCCACCAGCTATATTGTTCTGCTTGTGTATTATATTCACGAAAAGTATCAATATATCCACTGGCAATAAATTGATCTACCCATTCTCTTTCTTCTGGTAAAAATCCTGATGTTTTTTTATGTCGCTCAGGATGATTGATGTCTATTGGCTTATGGCAAATATTAAAATCACCACTTACGATTATTTTAGGCCGTTCCTTTTTCAATCTATCAACATGTTTCTGAAAATCGGCCAGATATTCCATTTTATAATCTTGACGAACAGTACCAGTAGTTCCTGAAGGGAAATAAGAATTAATCATTGTAATATCACCGAAATCAGCCCGAATTGTTCTGCCCTCAACATCATATTTCTCTATGCCTAAACCTTTTATTACCTGATCCGGCTCTTCTTTACTTAAAATAGCAACACTACTATAACCTTTTTTCTCGGCAGAAAACCAATAATGCTTATAACCTAAATCATCAAAAGCCTGTGTTTCCACCTGATCTTTATGTGCTTTTGTTTCCTGAATTAAAACAATATCTGGGTTGGCCTCTTTTAACCAATCTACAAAACCTTTATTGAGCGCAGCACGAATACCATTCACATTATATGAAACGATCTTTTTTGTCATAATTCATTTTATTTAATTCTTAACAAATATGGGAATAATATTGAAATATTTAATACTTTCGTAACTGTTCAAAAAGATAAGTTTTGAAAAAAGGATTAGTAACAAAATCAACGGGTAGTTGGTATTCTTTAAAAGATACTGAAACCAGTGAAATTATCAATTGTAATATTCGTGGGAAACTACGAATTCAAGGAATAAAAAGCACCAATCCGGTTGCTGTTGGTGATTTTGTTGAATATGAAATACCTGACAACTCTGAAACAGGAGTAATAAAAAATGTTTTAGACAGAAAAAATTACATCATTCGAAAATCAACTAATCTTTCGAAACAAACTCATATTCTGGCAGCAAATATCGATCAGGCAATTCTTTTAGTAACCATTGCGTATCCCGAAACTTATCCCATATTCATTGATCGTTTCTTAATAACTGCCGAAGCATATAGAATTCCTGCAAAATTAATTTTCAATAAAGTTGATTTATATAACGAGAAACAAACCGAATATTTAAACAAATTAATCAAGATATACTCAGATGCCGGGTATGAATGTATCGCAAGCTCAGTTATTAAACAAACTAATATTGATGTCGTTAAATCGCTATTAAAAGATAAAACATCCTTAATTGCTGGAAATTCAGGGGTTGGAAAATCATCATTAATTAACCTGATTGATCCAAGCATGAATTTAAAAACTTCTGAAATATCCGATTATCATAAATCGGGAAAACACACTACAACTTTTGCAGAAATGTTTGATCTCTCAATTGGGGGTCATATCATTGATACACCAGGAATTAGGGGGTTTGGATTACATGACATTCAGAACGAAGAATTATTTCATTTCTTTCCAGAAATATTTAAAATATCAGAGAACTGCAAATATCATAACTGCACACATGTACACGAACCAGGATGTGCTGTAAAAAAAGCCATTGAAGAAGGAAGTATAAGTCAATTAAGATATGAAAATTATCTTAGCATTTTATTCGATGACGAATCAAAACATCGTTAATGAAAAAAAAACTTACATTCAAATTCATTTCAATTGCTTTTATCACAAATCTTTTAACCATTCTGTTTTTTTTTATAACTTGTAAGACTTTAACGCAGCCTATATAATGATGAAAAGATTAGTTTTATGCATATTGATTTCTTCGATTATCTTTTTATCCTGTAATAATAATTCCAGTAATGACCTCAACTTCCAACATCTTGAACATGTTGCCGCTTGCATTAACAATGATCTTACCTCAGTAAAAAATGATATAATAAATCTTGCCAGTGCTGTACAATATAAAATACCTTTTTATAAGGACTTAAACGAAACATTATCAGACAGGTATTATATTCATCCAGGTGAAATACTCTATTATACAAATTCTACCATTCAATCGGCAGCATATTTACCTGCCAATAAGAATTTAACACCTCAACTTAAAAAGCTCATAAAAAATAGTGAGTTACTGGATACCTTTTTTGTAAATACTCTTATAAATAATCCTTTGCTATCGCAGGTTTACTTTCTTGATACCAACTCATTTTTACGTATTTATCCATACATTGATGTTGTTAGTTACCTGAAAAGTTCCATTGATTTAACCCGTCTGAATTCATACCAAACAGTTAAAAACCAACCTTTCATTCAAGATCGAGCTTACTGGGCTAATCAACCATTTGCAGATCCATATGGCAGAGGTTGGATAGTTTCATGCATAGAACCTATATATTACAGAGAGCAGTTCATTGGAATGATATCTGGTGATATTACTTTACGAAGTATAAAGAATAAATATTTATCTTCAGATACTGAGCTTATTATTTTAACAGATCATTCAGGAAAAATTATATGTTGTACCAAAGAAGCTGCTAAAATTACGAATGTCCCACCAATTAGGGAATTCCAGTATTATAAACCTGTTACTGAAGATATTTACGCATTTGATAATCCTTCGCTATTAAATCACAAAAACAAGAAATTTAAAAATGCTGTTAAATCCCTGTTATCAGGAAAAAATAAAGCAGTTTTTTACATAGACAGTAAAAAGTATACGATATACAAATCTCAAATAAGAGAAACCAATTGGTTATTATTAAAAATTATTAATTGATACTAGATTATTATGAAAAAATTCTATTATCTCATATCTGCTATTATAATTGTCATTATTGGAGTAAATGCATATTATGGTTATCATATATACAGTCAACAATTAAATTTTCATTCAGACATGCTCACTAACCAGGCACAAATTTGTGGTTGGGAAATTGAACAGTCAGGCTACGAATTTGAAAACGAAATCAATTACATTGTTTTTTCATCAGATATAGCCAACTTCTTTGAAGACTCTGAAAACATTGATTTAAAAGTCAAGAAACTCGAATTATTTTATTTTAAGTATCAAAGACTAATAAAGAATATTAAAATCATTGATAACCATAAAAATGTATTCAGCTTATTTAAAGATAAAACCAACCATTTTATTAGTGACTATTACCCATCGCAAAGACAACAAAAATTGCGAGATAAAGAAACTGTTTTTCTAAATAATGATGGTAGAACCTATATTTATGTGCTGCCAGTATTTAAAGATAATGAAACCGTAGTGAATATTCTAATAAAAGCAGATATCAACAATTATATCAATTCTGTTTTTGAGAATTACCACCTTGGAAATACATTGTGGCAATGGTTAGTAAGCGCAGAAGGAACCATTGTTTCAAATAATCTAACTCGTGATACGATTTCGGTTAGTCATCTTAATAAAATATCTGATGACATTAAAAATGGTTTTAACGGAACAATTCTGCATAAAGTTGAAACGGTTGATTCAAAAAATGAATATTTATCATCTTACTATCCTTTGCGAATATTAACCTACGATTTGGGCATCGTTTTTTCTTTAGAAACCAAAATCATTTTAAGCACTGTAATCACAAATTCAATCATTGTTGGGGCCTCTACATCCTTAATTCTTATAGCCATAATCATATTCTTCATTTTCTTTATCCGTAAAAAGAAAAAAGAAGAAAAAGCCACTCGTAAAACACTTACTGCCATGCAGGAAATTCTGGAATCTCTTCCTATTGGTATTATGATGCTTGGAGAAAATAAAGTAGTAAAAAGCTTAAATAAAACAGCCGTTGAAATTTTTGGCTTAAAAGACGAAAATGAATTAGTTGGTAAAAACATTACAGATCAATTCTTAATCTCACGAAATTTTCAAGATTCCGACTCCTTCGCATATACTGATAACTTAAATCAGTTTGTTTATTATGATGATAACGATAATGAAATCATCATTTATAAGAAAGAAATTCCTTTCATAATGGAAAGCGAAGAAGGTTCTCTTGAAGCCTTTATGGATATAACCCCTGTTGAAATTGCCAGAAAAAGAGAAGTTGCTGCCAATAAAGCCAAATCTGATTTTCTTGCTAAAATGAGCCATGAAATTAGAACACCATTAAATGGAATTATTGGTATGGCTAATACTTTAGAAAGTTTAGATTTAAATGATAAACAAACCGATGCTGTAAATATCATCTTAAAATCAGCCGATTTATTACTTTCTATTATCAATGACATTCTTGATTTCTCTAAGATTGAAGCAGGCAAAATGATCATTGAAGAAACACCATTTAAGTTACGCGAAGAAGTAGATGCTACTGTCTCTTTATTCAACCCAAGAGCCCAGGAAAAAGGCATTCAGCTCATATCCGATATAAAAAGTGAAGTGCCCGATGGAATTATAGGAGATCCATTTAGGTTAAAACAAGTTATATCAAATTTGATTGGAAATGCGATTAAGTTTACTTACGAAGGGAAAATAGTATTAAGTGTTGAGTTTGTTAAGAAAAACAATAGTTATCTAACTCTCCTTTTTGCAATTGAAGATACTGGCATCGGTATTCCAAAAGAAAAGTTAAGTGACATTTTTGCTTCGTTCTCACAAGCAGATGGATCAACAACCAGAAAATACGGTGGAACTGGTTTAGGAATTACTATATCAAAACAACTCGTTGAGTTAATGGGAGGAGAAATGTGGGTTGAAAGTCCATCTTCTATTTCAACAGACCCTCAGTATAATGGATCTAAATTTTCATTTACTATTCAGGTTCATTCTAACGAAAAACTAAGCAAAGAAGTAGATGTTTCCAATATTGTTGATTATAATCAGATTAATGTTTTGATTGTTAATGATAAACCAGAAGAAGAAAAAACTTTATGGCTCTCATTCACCAGCTTCGAAACAAATAACGAACAAATTAATCCAAAAGATAAAGCCCTGGAAAAAATAGAAGAAAGCTTAAAATCTAATAAACGCTATCATTTAATACTTATTAAAGATAATGCCAACTTTGACGGAATTGGATTTGCTCGTAAACTTCATGAAAAAGGATTGTCAGATAAGTTTTTCATTGCCATTGTCAGTTCAAATGATCAACCGGGTAATTATGTAAAATGCCGAATGAATAATGTCGATTATTATTTAATTAAACCCTATGAGGCTTCTGAAGTATTTGAGATATTACAGGATAACTTTACCAATTTAAAAATTAAAGAAAAAGAACTGCCAGAATTAAATAGATTAAAAAAGAAAATAAAGATTTTACTTGCCGAAGATAATATTATTAATCAACGTGTGGCACAAACCATTTTTAAGAATCTTGGTTACGAAATTACCATCGCCCAGAATGGACAACAGTGTGTTGATACCATAAAAAAAGGTGATTTTGATATTATTTTCATGGATATTATGATGCCCGAGAAAGATGGCCTGGAAGCTACAGCAGAAATTCGTAGTGCCGGATATAAAATGCCTATTGTTGCAATGACAGCTAATGCCCGTGAAGAAGATAAAACAAAAGCTTTTGATAGTGGTATGAATCATTATCTTTCAAAACCTGTGAGGATTGAAGAAATAAAAGAAGTCTTGATTAGGTATTTCTCTGAATAAATATAGAAACTACTAACAATAAATTTTTTTTATTAAACCTAGCTATAGTTATTCGATGGTCATTCAATTGTAAATAGTTACATCATATGAAATTAGAAGAATTACAAGTTTATCAACTCTCAATGAAATTAGGTGAAAGAGTCTGGAATATTATTGTAGAATGGGATTATTTCATTAAAGATACTATTGGTAAACAATTGATAAGAGCTGTTGATTCTATTGCAGCAAATTTAAGTGAAGGCTTTGGTCGTTTTCATTATAAAGACTCCAATAAATTCAATTATTACTCCAGAGGATCTCTTTATGAAACAAAAACATGGTTAACAAAAGCCTATAATAGAAAATTAATTTCTGAAGATGATTACCAATATTTTCAACATGAAATAAATAATATTGGTGTTAAGCTTAATAATTACATTAAATCAATTGGCAATAAAATTAGCTAAATCACAACCAAATAACTATTGCTGCACTATTGAATAACAACAGAATTGCTATTGAACATTAGCTAAAATAACATACACAAGCAAAAAAACTTTTAATAAACCAACTACAGGATAAAAAATATGACATCACACGAAATAGATTATAAAATTATCGGCGATGATATTCAACTTGTAGAAGTTGAACTAGATCCAAACGAGACAGTGATAGCAGAGGCGGGAGCTATGTTATATATGGAAGAAGGTATCCATTTTGATACTAAATTAGGCGATGGTTCTACTCCTAACCAAGGTTTAATGGGAAAGCTTCTTTCTGCAGGAAGCAGGATGTTAACTGGTGAATCGATTTTTATGACACATTTTACCAACCAGGGTTTAGGTAAAAGAAAAGTATCTTTTGCTGCCCCTTATCCCGGAAAAATTATTCCTGTTGATTTAAAAGAATGTGGAGGACAAATCATTGTCCAAAAAGATGGCTTTTTATGTGCAGCCATGGGAACAAAAGTGTCTATAACCTTAAATCGTCGTTTAGGAGCAGGACTTCTTGGAGGTGAAGGATTTATATTACAAAAACTCGAAGGTGATGGAAAAACTTTTTTACATGCAGGCGGAACAGTCATTGAAAAAACGCTAAATAACGAAACACTAAGAATTGATACAGGATGTATTGTAGCATATGAACCTCAAATCGATTTCAGTATTGAATCATCAGGGAGTCTTAAATCAATGGTGTTTGGTGGTGAGGGTATTTTCCTGGCTACACTCCGTGGAACAGGAAAAGTTTGGTTACAATCAATGCCTATTCGTAAGCTTATTCAACGCTTATCTCCAATGGGAGGAAATGCTAAAAAAGGTAGCCAATCCATTTTAGGAAACTTTTTAGAAGGATAAAATTTAACTATATATTTCAATCCTGACATGTTTTTAATACATGTCAGGATATATTTTTTATTCGTTTTTTTCTACTCTTGTATTCTAATATTAAGAAATATGTTATTTGAGAAAGGGAATTTATATCATATTTATAATCAGGGAAATAATAAGCAGAAAATATTTTTTATTGATGATAATTATCTCTTTTTCCTTAATAAAATTGAAACATACATTTTACCATATGCCGATATTCTTGCCTGGTGTTTAATGCCTAATCACTTTCATTTAATGCTATTAATAAAAGAAGAAGAATTGAATACAAGTGATCCGATGACTTTAAGTCATCAGATCACTAAAAGAACATTGAATAATTCAATAGCAATAATGCTACGGTCATATACAAGAGCAATAAATAAACAAAACGGAACAAGTGGTTCGTTATTTCGTCAAAAAACTAAAGCCGAATGTCTAAATTGCCCTAAAGGAATAAAACCATCATTTATTAATAAAAATGGAATTACAAGAATAAACATATCAAATCCTGAAAGAGAATATCCCCAGATATGTTTTAATTATATACATCAAAATCCTGTAAAAGCGAATTTAGTTAAAGAAGAAACGGACTGGGAGTATTCATCAGCTAAAGACTATGCTGGTTTACGTTATGGAAAACTGGTAAACAAACTTATAGCAAAAAATTATCTTATCTTAGAACCTTAATATCATATTAGGATTGTGCAAAAAAATCAGTTATGTCAGAAAAATTAGGTGTTTTAGAATTTTATACGCTTTCTAGGTCAATTCCTGTTATTGATGTTCGTACTCCAAAAGAATTTGAAACAGGACATATCCCAGGAGCATATAATATTCCTATTTTTACCAATGAAGAAAGAGCTATTGTTGGAACTACCTATAAAAAGGAGGGTAAAGAACCAGCTGTATTACAAGGTTTAGAAATTGTTGGAAATAAACTACGCCTGTTTGCCGATACAGCTCGTAAATTATCGGTTAACAACACCTTACTGGTTCATTGCTGGCGCGGAGGAATGCGCAGTGGAAGCATGGCCTGGTTATTCGAAACCGTTGGAATTAAAACCTTTATCCTGGAAGGTGGTTACAAAGCTTTCAGAAAATATGGAAAACAACAGCTTGCTGCATCAAAAAACATTATCATACTGGGAGGGCTCACCGGAAGTGGGAAAACAGAAAAGCTATTAAGGATTAAAGAACAAGGAGAGCAGGTTGTTGACCTGGAAGGACTTGCTCACCATAAAGGTTCTGCTTTTGGATCTCTGGGTCAGGAACCTCAACCAACCAACGAACAATTCGAAAACAACTTACTCTATGAATGGTTGTCTTTGGATATCCAAAAGCCTATCTGGCTCGAAGATGAAAGTCACTCCATCGGAGCAAACTGGATTCCAAACGAATTATTCCAAACGATGCGAACGGCTCCTGTAATAAAAGTTGAAATTGATAAAAACTTACGCATAGAACGATTGCTTAACGAATATGCAAATTTCGACTCAAAATACCTTGAAGAATGTATTTTAAGAATAGGGAAAAGGTTAGGAGGTCAAAATGTAAAAGAAGCTATAGAATCGCTTAAAAAAGGCGATTTAAGAAAGGTTGCTGATATTAGTCTTACATATTACGATAAGAGTTATAATTTTGGATTAGATCAACGAAATAAAGGCACTGTTTTTCCTATTAAGATAGATGCTGATAATCCTGACAAAAATGCTAAAAAATTAATACGGTTTGTTAAAACCATTTCAAACTAATAAAAAAAGGAGACAATAATTTGTCTCCCTTTATATTTATTTATTTTTTCCTGCAGTCATCCCAGGATCTAACTCAAAACTTAAAGAGTGACTATTCTGCAGTACTTTTTCAGATTCTTTAAATGTGTCCTTCCAATCAATATTCATAGTAGCAAACTGCATATCTAAAATGCGGCCTTCAATTTTAAATTTAGCTGTAAATTTTACTTCATCCCCCTTTTGCAAAATTTCTTGTTTCGATTTTCTTTCCATGTTTGCAAATTCACCTTTTTCGGTGCTTACAACCAACTTACTTGGATCAAAAATACCAACTTTGTCACCAGTATAAGTACATGTGAATTTTGCATAGGTTTCTTGTGTTCTTTGACTTACATCATTTAAGTTAATTTTAAACCCTCCTGTTTCAAAACTGTTTTTATTGGCTGGTAACTGAAACATTTCTGCTTCTAATGCTTCTCCGTTTACTGAAACTAAATAGATTCCTTTAATCTCAACATCCAATTGCTCAACATGAAAATTTGCATCTCCTGTTACCTTAGCAACAAAGCTTTTTGATTTACCTGGAGCAATAATTAAACCTCCTGAAATTAATGATGCTAATCCACTCTTTGGTTTTGGTGAGTATGATCCATGATCAAAAGTAAATACAAACTCTTCAGGACTTACGAATATATAGTCCCGGGATTTATTCGTAACATTCACTTTCATCTGGCAAAATGCCTGCTGTGCATGTGCATCCGAAATTTCAATCTTATAATTGTCGGTTTCAATAGCATTTACCTTTTTAAAATGATTTTCGTGATTTGGATCATTAACATCCTGAGCATTAATAATAAATGTTGATAACAATAAGCCTAAACTTACCAATAGAATGAATTTGTGTTTCATGTTTTAATTTTAAAGGTTAATAAGATTTTTAAAAATGACCCTGAAGATACAAATCATATGCCAATTGGCAAGGGCTATCTATTATAAAAGAACGTAAGAAAGAACTCTTAAATTAAGTAAGCAGTTTTAACGTGTTGGATCTAAATATACTCCTCATCTTTGTTGTTAGCTATTTTAAATTTATTTATATAAAAAATCAAGCCCAAAGTAATTTACTCCGGGTTAATTTCATATAATTGAGATTTATTCTAATATCTCTTTTACTTTATGGTAAAGATCATCTCCTTTAATGTTTTTTGCGATAATTATTCCATTTTCATCAATTAAAAAATTAGTGGGAATAGCAACAATACCATACTTAGTTACTCCATCGCAATCCCAATAATTTAAATCACTCCACTGAATCCATTGTAGTTTATCTGTCTTTATTGCATTAATCCAATCTTTCTCAGATTTATCTAATGATATCCCCAGTACATTAAATCCTTTTTGATGAAATTCGTTATAGACATGCACAATATTTGGATTTTCTCTTCGACAAGGAGAACACCATGCAGCCCAAAAATCAAGTAGTAATAATTTTCCTTTAGGCAAGTCAGAGAATTTAACTTCTTGTCCTTCTATGTTTTTTGAAATAAAATTTGGGGCAGGCATTCCAGTGGCAGTACTTTTTAATGCTTCAATCCTGCCTTTTATTTTGATCATGATTGGCGTATTTAAAACCTCATCGGATACATCTTTGATTAAATCTTCTATCTCTGTGTAGTCCATATTTACTGTTGCCGATCTGATTAATGGAGGAACAATATATGATGAACCATGTGTTTTGATAAACTCTATTTCAAAAGCCTTCAATTCTTTTGAGATATCCATGTAATCATTATATATTTTGCTCATTAGTGCTGTATCATTTTTCGCTTGTGCATCATAATAAGGCTTTTCCAGATCATTCATTTTTTTATGATATGGTTCTAATAGCTTTTTATAAGCAATATACTCATCATTCACTGATGATCCAATAACTTTTATTAATCCTAAAGAATCAACCTGTCCTGTAATTTCAATCTCTGAGTTTTCAAGGAAAAAATCTAATCGCCCATTTTGATCTTCAATCTCAAAATAATATAACTCAGGGAAATTCACATTCCCCGTAAGCTTAAACTGATCATTTTCAACAATTGTTGAGTCAACAATAACAAAATTCTTTCCAACTCGCTTTGAAAGATATACATTTAAACCACTAGCACCGGCTATATTTCCTTGTATCACATAACCAGGTTCATTCTTACATGAGAATATGACAAATAAGCTAATAAATAGATAAATTAAATTCTTCATCATTTGTAAATTAAAGTGTTATACGTTCATTTTATTGAAATAACTGACGTTAATTATACTTTTCTGCTGCATCAAGATATTATAAAATAAAAACCCCGAAGCAAAACTTCGGGGTTCCATTATAACAATGAATATCTATCTTTTTATAATTTTTGATGTGTATATTTTATTTGCCTTATATACATTTACGAAATATATTCCAGCATTAAAAGAAGTCATATCTATTTGCTCGGTCTTAGTACTAATACTTTTGTCAATAATAATTCTTCCTGTTATGTCAGTAATTGTCATTCTATCTATATTTTCACTAAAGGTAATATTTAAGGTTTCAGTAACAGGATTAGGATATAAAAGGATTCCTAAGTTTTCATAATCACGAATAACTGTTGTGATATCCGCCGTATTCTCGTATCCCTGCCAGTATAAAAACGGATAACCTTCATTTTCATTGCTATTTATCCCCCAGTAATCTCTAGGTCCATTAAATGACTCATCCATAAAATCCCATCCAGCATTAATATATGCATTAACATCTTGCATTTCTACAGTTGTCAAACCTTCTCCTCCAACACTAGTATTTCGACCTGATGTTTCAGTATCCCAAAAACTAGAAGTTGTATATCCGTAATTGTCGCCTACTAATCCTCCACAAATACTAGAGCCAGCTATTACTCTTGATCGACTATAACAACCAAGAATTACATCTGTATTTACACCTACTAAACCTCCTGCATATTCATTCCCAATAACATCCCCGGTAGCATATGAACTTGTTATATAGTTTTCATTTATACCCACTAAACCACCAACTACGTCATAATTAGCTCTCGCAGTTGCATCACTATATGAAATACTTACTGTACCATTATTATATCCTGCTAAACCACCTACATAATTATAACCAACAATATTCCCATTTGAATATGAACATGTAATGATATCCTGATTCTCTCCAACCAGACCACCTACCATATTACCACTGCAATTTACATCTGAATTGCTATAGCAATTTGAAACTGAGGATGCATTATATCCAACTAAACCACCAGTTAGATTAAATCCTGTAACATTTCCTGTAGAATGACAATCTGTAATAGGTCCAGCATTCTCTCCTATAAAACCACCTGCTACATCCCCACTGGAATTTACATCGGAATTACTATAACAGTTTGAAACCTTTGCTTCATTATATCCAGCTAGTCCCCCTGTTAAACTATATCCGGTAACATTTCCAATGGAATGACTCTTTGTTATTTGACCTTCATTGTTTCCAACCAATCCGCCAACAAGGCCATACGAAGAGCTAACATTAACTTTGCTGTAACATGAAGTAATCTTACCATTATTATATCCCGTTAAGCCACCTGCTATAGCTCTCCAGTCATTGCTAGTATTACTTACACATATTCCCGTTGTGTAACAATTTGTGATTTCTCCACCTTCGTAATACCCGGCCAAACCTCCAAGTTTTTTGCTCCCCTTAATGTTTACATTAGTTAATCCCAGGTTTTTAACCGTGGCATTTTTGGTTACACCAAACAAACCAATTAAACTATCTGTTGGCCGATTAATATATAAATGATTGATTATATATTCTCCCCCATCATAATTGCCTTCGAATACGGAAGTTAAGTTTCCAATAGGGCTAAACCCATTACCATTATCCCAATTCACGGTTGTCGAAACATCAATATCGGCAGTTTGGATAAAATACTTATTCCACACCGTATCGCTGCGCATTAACCAGGCTAAATTTGCGCGATTAGAGATAATATAAGGATTATCTGAACTACCTTCTCCATCAGGTATTTCTGTCTCTATATCGGTTATTTCACTCGCAACTGTTCCATTAGTTTCATACATCTCAGTACCATCACAGACATTATAAGCATAAACTTTAAAATAATATTCAGTTAATTCTGATAAGCCTGTCACTGTGATATTTGGATTATTAGACGTGCCAAAATAGATACATTGTTGACTATTGTTTTGCCATAGGATTTCAGCAACAGGCTCTGTTCCATCTTCAGGATCAAGCCACAAATCTTCTGAATTTATATAAATGGCATATCCAACCGTTATATAACCAGACTCATCAAAACTATTAAGAGTAATGCTATTCCCATCAATACTACCAAAAACAATATTACTCGGTGCCGAGTATGGAGCTTCGCACTCTAAATTAATACTAGTATAATTCTGCCAGTGTAAAAATGGATAACCAGCATTATCACTACTGTTGATACCCCATAAATCTTCTGTCCCATTTATAGTTTCATCTATAAAATCCCAGTTAGCAACTAAATAGCTCCCTATATATTTCATCTCTGATATTGTTAATCCAACTCCTCCATCACTTGTATTTTGATTTGAAGTTTCTTTATCCCAAAAACAATTTGATATAAATCCACGAGAAATATAATTGCTCCCTATAAGACCTCCAAGAACATCATTCCCTACAACTTCTGTAGTGGAATATGATCTTGTTACTACTCCTAGCTTTACATCTGGAGAGTAATACCTCACCTCATCATTATACCCAATTAATCCACCTATTATTTTATTCCCAGAGACAATCCCCTTAGAATATATATTGGTTACAATTCCTTCATTTTTCCCTGCAAATCCTCCTACTGTGTTATTCCCGATAACATTACATATTGAATATGATTTATTTATTTCACCATTATGCGAATACCAGGTAATAAAATGATCATTTAATCCAACAAATCCACCTACTGTGTTATTTCCTGTAACATCCGCCTCAGAATAACAATTATAGATATATCGTAGATTTTTACCAACAAAACCACCAACTTCATCAGTTCCGTGGATATTCCCTTTTGTATAACATTTGTTTATTTGTCCATTATATAAAAATCCTACAAATCCACCAACCTTATTGCCTCCATTGATATCAACATTTGATAATCCTAAACTATCGATTCTGGCAGAAACTTTTCCAAATAATCCTATCTCATTTTCCAAAGGGCGATTTATATATAAACTATCAATAATTTGACCTTTCCCATTATACTTACCCGTAAACGATTTTGTTGAATTCCCTATTGGAGATAACCCTTTCTGTGCATCCCAATTTTTAGATTCTGCTGCATCAATATCAGCAGTTTGAATAAAATGTTTGTCCCAAACAGTATCGCTTTGTGTCAGCCAATAAAGATTTTCCAATGATGCTATTTGGTATGGATTACTTTCAGAACCATCTCCAGCGGATGGAGGAGTTGCTGTTTGGGAAAATACATGTAATGGTAATATTAAAACAAAGGCTAGTATAGCATGTTTTATGTATGTAATTTTTCTCATCATCTTACTAAAATTAAAATAGATCGTATTGATTAATTTATTTGCATTTTTTATACCCGGTTACAGGAACTACTTTAACTTTCTCGAGTGGTACAGATAAAATGTTTTTATCTGTAGTAATATTCGGCTCAGGATCTTTTTGAGTTTTTACATTCGTATTAAATGATAAGTCTACAAATTGATTGATTGTCCAGGGAATATCAAAGTCTTCTCCATCAATCCAGTTAGTATAACCTCCTGGAGAATATGCCCTAATTTCCATATCATTATTTGCGAAGTAATATCCAATTCCATATTTCATACGATCATTTGGTATAATAACTTCTTCGAACGATTCAAAATCAGGATCTCTATAGTTTACCAAAAAGTGAGTAATATTGGTATTACTATTATTAGTCATATTAAAGAATATTAGTTCAGATGGTAAGTCTAGAATGTAATAGTAATACTCAGAAAAATCAATTCTCAAATCCCAGTAAAGCAATATACCTGTCTGTTCACCATTTAAATCTTTACCAGAAGTTTCGATATAACTGCTAACAGAATTTTCATCAAATCGAGCGAAATGCAGTTGCGAATTTGAAGGCAGTAGTTTTGTCTGGTTACCAATAGTAACTTCGGCTTCTGATGGCATATTGTTTGTAAAACGTGCTATATGAACATAGTCTGTCTTGAAGATCCAATCACTACCACCATCATTAGAAACCTCTAATGTTACATCATATACACCAGGCTGGGTATAAAGAACCGTTGGGTTTTGTTCAGTTGATTTTTCTGGAATACCTCCCTCAAATGTCCAGTTCCACTTTTTGGGATTATTGCTTGATAAATCTGTAAAAGTGATTTTAATATTCTCATTTATATCTTCCTGTGAAACTAAAAAATCACCAGTTGGCGGTTCTACCTCCTCACAGCAATAAAGAAATAATGAAAAAGGAATAGCTAAAGCTAAATGAATAAGTAGTTTTTTTCTCATGATACAATTTTCCGAATGAATTAATAAAAAGGTCGATGTTAAAGATATATTTTAATTGTATAAAAAAAAATGTTATTAATGTGTTTTATAATTATGATTGGTTATTAGAGAAAGACTTACTATTAATGCAATAAAAAAGGGACTTTCAATTGAAAGTCCCTTTTAATTTTTATATTATTTAATGTTATTTCACATTCTTTCCATCATATCCCCACTTCAGGTACATTGATCCCCAAGTGAAACCTGCTCCAAATGTAGCAAGAATGATGTTATCACCTCTTTTAAGTTGATCTTCCCACTCCCACAAACATAATGGCAAAGTAGCAGCAGTCGTATTACCATACTTCTCGATGTTAATCATGACCTGATCTTTTCTAATTCCCATACGCTTAGCTGTTGCTTCAATAATACGCATATTTGCCTGATGAGGAACTAACCAGGTTAAATCATCTGGTTTAATATTATTTCTTTCCATCATTTCGACAGAAACATCAGCCATTTTTGAAACAGCCCATTTAAATACAGGTTGTCCTTCCTGGTAAATATAATGTTGTCGAGCATCCACTGTTTCATGACTTGCAGGAGCCACAGATCCACCGGCTTTTTGGTGTAAATGAACTCTTCCAACACCATCCGATTGTAATTTAAGATCAATAATACCAATATCTTCTGTTGTTGGCTCTAATAATACTGCACCTGCTCCATCTCCAAAAATTGGACAAGTTGCACGATCTTGATAATCCACAATAGACGACATTTTTTCTGCACCCACAACAATTACTTTCTTATATAGTCCAGACTCAACATATTTTGATGCTGTGGTTAGCGCATATAAAAATCCTGAACATCCAGCATTTAAATCAAAGCTAAATGCATTTCTAATATCACATTTATCACTAATGATATTTGCTGTTGCAGGAAATTGATGGTCGGGAGTAACTGTTGCACAAATTAACAAATCAACTTCTTCAGGAGATGTTCCGGTTTTTTCTAATAACTGCTGAACAGCTTTGCTTCCTACAAACGAAGATCCTTCGCCTTTTTCCTTAATAATGTGTCGTTCTTTAATTCCGATTCTGGTCATGATCCACTCATCAGAAGTATCGACCATTTTACTTAATTCATCATTGGTAAGGATATATTCAGGAACATAAGCTCCAACCCCTGTAATAGTTGCTCTTAATTTTGTCATTTAATTGCCTCCTTGATTTTTTCAGAAAGGTTTGCCTCAACCACTTCTTTGGTGTGGAGAATCATATTTTTAATGGCCACATCATTTGAAATTCCATGACCAATCACAATATTTTTATTAACACCTAAGATTGGAGTTCCACCATAGTTTTCGAAATTAAACTTATCGAAAAACTCGTCTTTTAATCTTCTCTTTCTATATAAAGTATAAAAAGCTTCTGCTTCTTTTAAAATTACATTGCCAACAAATCCGTCACAAACAATTACATCTGCTTTGCTTTCATCGAATAGCTCATTTGCTTCGATATTTCCCACAAAATTAAAATCTTTAGAATCTTTCATTAATTCGTGAGCAGACTTTGTTACCAGGTTTCCTTTTTCTTCTTCCGAACCAATATTCATTAAAGCAACCTTAGGTTTTTTAATGTTATATACATTCTCTGCATATATTGATCCTAAGATACCATATTGGTAAAGTACATCTGGTTTTGTATCCGGATTTAAACCTACATCTAAAAGAATAGAATGTGTTCCATCAAGCTTGGGTATTGGTCCCGTAATTACAGGACGAATAATTCCAGGGATTGATTTCACGGAATACATGGCTCCCACCATCATAGCCCCTGTACTTCCAGCACTTGCGAAACCATCAATTTCTCCTTTTGCTAAAAGATAAAAACCTTTTGCAATACTAGAATCAGGTTTTTTACTAAATGCTTTTGCCGGGTGATCGTGCATATCAATAACCTGAGTAGTGTGTACCATGTCAAAATTACTGGCATCAACACCTTCTCTGTTCAAAATTTCATTGATTTTTTCCTGATCACCAATGAGTACAATACGATCTTCGGATGACATTTTCTTATGAGCTAAAATTGCTCCTAAAACCGTAGCTTCAGGAGCAAAATCTCCGCCCATAATATCTATTCCAATTCTCATATGAGTTTGAATTTCTTAAAGTCTATGCGTTTACTTCTTTATCAACAGCTAACTGTCCTTTGTAATATCCGCACTCAGGACACACTCTGTGATACTCATGTGAAGCACCGCAGTTTGAACATGTTGCAACAGTTGGTGCTGTTGCTTTGTAATGTGTTCTTCTCTTGTCTCTTCTCTGTTTCGATGTCTTTCTCTTTGGATGTGCCATTTCTACTAATTATTATTGTTACCCATTAAATTTTTCAAATCATCCCACCGGGGATCAATATCCTCATTGGTAGGCTCGTCTACTTTATAATTATTTAATTTTTCCAACATTGCAGGGTTGCAAGTTACTTCCCCGTTTTCATCATCGGGATGAACTCTTTTAAGCGGAATGCTCAGATTTATACTTTCGTAAAGGTAATGCGATAAGTCTAACTCATAATCACTCGGTAATAAACAAATTACATTTTCGGCCAAATCTTCTTCTCTTTCGGAGAATTTCACGAATAATTTACCCGTGTAATGAATTGGCTGATGATATTCGTCTAAACACCTGTCACAAGTTAACTCAACATATCCTTCAATATCAACATCTAACTCTAAAAACGAAGATTTCTTATTGAATAAAACCTTTGCTTTTAAATTCCCTTTTTCTATATCTGAATATTCCAAACCCTCAAAGAACAAATCATCAATGTCAAATTCGAATTCATGTATTCCCTCACTCAACCCCTGATAAACAATCCGATATTTGCTTAATTGATTCACTCCTACCTAATTTTACATCGTGCAAAAGTATAAATTAATATTCGAATAAAAAAAGAAATTTTGCGGATAAGATTTGTGCGAAATACTTCTAAAAAAGCAAAAGCAATAAAACATCGCATAAAACACTGTTTATCTGACTTATATAACACACCACATTGAAATCCTAATTTATTTTTTTAGAACAATGCGCATGTTAGTTCCTTTATTGATTTCGGAATAATTGACAAATATTTTTCCATTGTGATAAAGCTCAATAATTCGCTTAGACAAGGAAAGTCCTAAGCCCCATCCTCTTTGTTTTGTGGTATATCCCGGCTGAAAAATTGTCTTATACTTTGATTTTGCTAATCCTTTTCCTTCGTCAATAACATCAATAAACAGGTACTGAATTCTATCATCCATATTTACTGTTATTGTTCCATTCCCTTCCATTGAATCAATAGCATTTTTCAAAACGTTCTCAATAACCCATTCAAATAGTGAAATATTGAATGGCACCATTATTTTATCATTTTCAGAAAAATTGATGTTAAACTTAACTTTTTCAGATGATCGTGCCTTTATATAATTAACCGCATGGAATAAAACATGAATAATATCTTGCTTTTCCAGTTTAGGTGCCGATCCTATTTTTGAAAAACGTTCCGTAATTTTCTCCAGCCTATTGACATCTTTTTCAAATTCGGCCACCACATTTTCATCTACGTTCTTTAATTTAAGTAATTCAAGACTTGCCATTAACGAGGATGTTGGAGTTCCTAATTGATGAGCAGTTTCTTTTGACATACCTACCCAAACCTGATTTTGCTCTGCTTTACGCGATGCACTAAAAGCAATATATGAAACAACTAAAAATAATGCTATTACTCCAAACTGAATAATCGGGAAATAAAATAAACGGGTAAGTAGAATGGATTCTTTATAATAGATGAAGTTTTTATTGCCATCAAGTAATGTAATTTCAATGGCATCGTTATCCTTTTTCATTTTTTCAAGCTGCTTGCTTAAATATTTAGGATCATTCTCTTTGTTTGGATCCAGATTTCGAGATGAAATAATCTCACCGTCTTTATCAGTTAAGATCACAGGAACCGTTTCGTTATTCTTAATGACTTCAAGAATAAAAGTATAATCTTTTTCTTGATTATCAAGAGCTGAAAGTTGTTTCATCCCTAAAGCCCATAATTCTACTTTCTTTCGCTCTTCGATGGCTAATTTTTTTGCCAGATTGTTGGTTATCAGAAATGTCGAAATCCCAATGATAACTGCAACTATTAAAAGCAACAGCTTCCATTTCTGTTTTTTGGTATAAATACTCAAGGTTATTGTGTTTAAATAAATCGTAAAAATAACAATCCTAAATAATCAAGCCAAGAAATAAGACTCTAAAATATTGGTTGATTCGTTAATAAAAGATGTTGTTTTTATCTTTCTCCTTGATGAGAAAGAAACAAAGAATCAAGAAAAAACGATGCTTCCTCCCTCACTGTGAGGCTTAAAGAGTTTTAATATAAAGCAGGCAAGCCTCTTTACATAAACTCTAAAAACCTCACATTCTCTCAAACGCCTGGCTCGCCGTTTTTTCAGGTCAACGCTCATCATTTACAACTATAGATTAAATTAGTAATAGTGTGGTGGGAAATCCGAAATGTGTGCGGAATTGTTGATAATCACCATGCGACCACGATTCTTGATATGAGGAATTGTACTTTTAAACTTTTTTGAAATAGGTATTGATCTGTGAAAAAAGGACTGATTATCAAAATTCATTCATTTCGGTTGATTTTGGTTCTTTTATCAAGAAAAGAAGCAATAATATTTAAAAGAAGATCTAGAAAATAAATACCTTAGGTTATTTTGCGGAAACTAATTAAACTCAAAATGGTTTTAACTATTTAACAGTTGTATCTTCCTCCCACTCAATCTCGAATTTTGGATCTGATTCTAATTTGGTATTCTGTTTTGCTTCCTTTTCTTTTTTAGTTTCATCGAACTCTATTTGAAAATTTTCCTGATTACTTTCTCTGTTTTCAACCTTTATTGAAGTATCATTTTTATACCATCCAAATTCTTCGTTAAGGATTTCTTTCAATTCTTTTTTCTCCTCTTTCATGTTTTCTTTTCGATCTCGTCTTGCTGCTTTGCGATCGTACTTAATACGACTTTTGTCTTGATCACCTTCTAAGCGTAAATAAAGTGTTATCCTTCCTTCCTTATCCTCTTCAAGTTGATCATTAAACTGTTTTTTGCGATTTGATCTTTTCATTTTCCCGGACAATAAATCAGATAATAAAACTTTTAAATGATAAGAATATTCGCTGTTAAAACCATGAGTGCCTGAAGCCGTAAGATTTAATGCTGATGATTGAATATCCATCTGTGGTATAATAACCTGTTCGTTTTTTATGGTTATTTGATTTTTTAAGGTTGAAAATTTGATGTTTTTCAATTCATCCATATCAATAAACCTTGATAATCCCAACATAGGTTCAAAATCATTCAACTCTCCATTGGTAATAGTTAAATCACAATCTGAATTAACCGATTGTTTATATATTTCAATCTTATCAGACCATTCGGACGAAAAATAAACATCACCGGTTAAATCTCCTTCTACATTTTGATTTGATATAAAATCTTGTCCAAAGTTGTTAAATGAATAAAACAATTTATTCATGTTGATACCTGTTAACCTGCTCTGTGATTTTATCATAAAATCATTATTATACTTTTGAATAATAACTCCTCCCGCTTTAACATTACCATTCATTGAATTAAACGATACTTCATGTAATGAAAACATTTTTGGTTTATAGTTAAGATTTCCTTTTATATCAGTTGCATAAAATTTTCCAAGCTCAAAATTTTCAATGTTGAGTCTTAACTGTAATGCAAGTTTTTCTGGAAAATGAAACGATTCAGAACCACCTCCTTCTTTATCCGTTTTAAAAAGTAATGATAATTCGTCCAGGTTAATTTTACGGGAATATAACTTGGCATTTATATTAAAAATATCGCGTTGGTTAAAATATTCAAACAATTTTGAAATGCGACCACGAATTAAAAAATCATTGTTATTAATCTTAAAGAAAAGACTGTCGGTATACAATGTTCTGTTAAGATTTATATTTCCTGTAAGCTGATTTAATACTAAAGGATGATTTTTAAATTTAAGTTCTCCTTCTTTTAATCTGACTTGTACACTATAATCTTTTGTAAACAGATCGCGAAATCGAAAGGACCGTAGCTCATCATAACTACCACTATATTTAATTTCTGATTCTGCATAGCCATTTAAAATATCAATGGTGTCAATTTCAAAAATGTTTTTTATTTCATCAAGATAAAGTTCAGAATGTAAATCAAGTTTTATTTGGGGGTTTTTAAAATCGGATAATTTGAAAACTCCTTGAAAAAAGTTCTGTTCTACATTAAAACTAAAACTTTTAAAAACCAAGCGGGAAGTATGAGCCATGTTTTTGGTACCATTGGTAAACTCACCATCAATATTCATATTACTTAAACGTATTTCTCTTTCTTCATCAAAAAGTTGAGCATCACTCAATAAGAATAGTGCTTCAATGTGTGGTTTATTAACCTTAATGTTTTCTCCTGTAATACTTAAATTTAATGTAGCTGTTCCTTGCTGACCAATAATGTTTGGAAATTCATTGATAATTTTGGGTGGTAAGTTGTTTATAAAAGTTCTTAAATCAAGGTTTTTCCCCGAAACGATTAAATCTATTTTCTTTTTTCCTGACTTTTCAATATTCCCATTCAGGTTAAATTTTAAATTGTCCAGATTCAAATTGCCATTTTTAAATTTGATCAAATCATTGACAATATCTAAATTTAATCTGCCTTTTACCTTTTTATTCGATATATAATCAATATTTTCAATGTTTAATTTTTCAATAAACTGATCCGTCTTTATTTTCATCAGGTAAGTTCGCTTCGAGAAATTACCTTCAAAGTCCATGTTATCTACGGTTGACTCTAGAATAAACTTGGTAGCATCGTTACAAAAAAGAATGTTGGTATTGCTAATTCGCACTTTTGTTAGCTCAAGACTAAATTCACTTTCTTCCAGCTCTTCCTCTTTCGTCTTCCAAAAAATATAATTTGGATCGCCCAGATAATCAACAAATAGATTAATATTCCCCTGATCGAAATGAATGCTACTAATTGTATAGTTTTTAGTAATTAAATCTAAAATGTTGATTTGCACATAAATACTTTTTGCAAAAAATAGGGTATCCGTATTAAATTCCTGAACGGATTTAAAATATCCTTGCTTGGAGTGTGCAAGTACATTCTTAAACTCAAGTGATGCTTTAGGAAATTTCTGCAGTAATGAAAAGTTAACATCCTCAACTTCAACTTCGGCTAAAAGATACTCGTTTAGTTCCTCAATAAGATACTGACTAACCTGATCTTCGTAAAAATATGCAAGTGAAGTTGCGATAGCTATTAAAATCACGAGAGCAAGTGATAATCCAATGAATATTGATTTTATATTTCGCATTTATAAACTATTATTTATGTATTTCAGCAAAAGTAGTAAAGTTAACTTTTACTACCTCAAAAACTTTACCATAGCATGAAATGTTTCTTATAAATAAAAAGCCAACTAAAAAAGTTGGCTTTTTCTGAGTAAAACGATGTTTATTATCTATAATCCTTTTCAATTAAATCGATGTATAGTTTTTGAATTGTCTTAATTTTCTCAATCTGCCCCTCGCATATATACAATCTAACCACTTCCACAATTCCTTTTTTACGATAAAAAACTCCCTGTGCTGCATCAAAATCCCTATTATCCAGGTTATTCTTGATTTTTTGTGTAAAATCTTTAAAAATATCCCATGGTAAATCTTTAGGTATTTCTATGTAGAATTTTGAGTCTTCTTCTAAATCATCGTATATACCATCTTCTAATTCATCAATATAAAAATGCTTGTGGATAACTATTAATCCTGGCGAATCAATCATCTTTTGTTTAGCAAATTTAATCCCATTTTCCTGATACAGGTTTTGCAATTCAGGTAAGAAAGTAAAGCTTTTTAGATATTTAACCCTAATACATGGATAAGTTGATGTCTTAAAATGAATGTGACCTACTGATGCATTAAAGTCGAACTGAAAATTCTGGCTGATTTTTTTAGTTATTCTGGCAATCAACTCAAATGAGTATTCTTTCGATAATATTAAAAATAAAGAATTCGGTCTTGATTTTTCTGGTAAATCTACTCCATGATAATCACGAAAAGGATTCAAACTTTCTAAGACAAAGCTGTTTTTGAGTATGTTATTGTTAACAGTAGTCAGGTTTTGCTCCTTTTTAATGTATCCTACCGTTTCGATCCATGTTTTATCTTGACACATAATACATTTTTTTGATAAGTTATTAAATAGCTAGATTAAAGTCAAATCTGTAAATGTGCTGGTGTTAAAATATTTTATAATAAACAATGTGTATGATATTATAGTTCATACTTTAGATTTAAATCATCTAAAAAAATTTAACTTTGTGCAGAAATTAAAATTCTTGTGATGAAAAGAAATGATTTTGAAATAATGGCTCCTGTTGGTTCATATGAATCACTCATGGCAGCTATTCAAGGAGGGGCTGATGCTGTTTATTTTGGGATAGAAAAAATGAATATGCGTGCGCATTCATCCAACAATTTTACCTTCGAAGATTTAAAAAAAATTGTAAGTGTTTGTGGCGAACATCATATTAAAACTTACTTAACTGTAAATACAGTCATATATGACAAAGAGCTTCCCTTAATGCAAGAAATTGTTAATGCAGCTAAAGACAACAAAGTAACCGCAATCATTGCATCCGACATTTCTGTTATTAACTATGCTCGAAGCATAGGAGTCGAAGTGCATATTTCTACTCAACTTAACGTAAGCAATATTGAAAGTTTAAAGTTTTACTCTCAATTTGCTGATGTAATTGTTTTAGCAAGAGAACTTAATCTTGATCAAGTTTCTGAAATTAGCAAAAAGATTAAAAAAGAAAATATTACAGGTCCTTCGGGCAAACTGGTTAAAATTGAAATGTTTGTTCATGGTGCTTTATGTATGGCTATTTCAGGAAAATGTTACTTAAGTTTACATGAGAAGAACTATTCGGCTAATCGAGGTGCTTGTCTGCAAACTTGTAGAAAAGCATATACTGTTACTGAAAAAGAATCAGGGAATCAACTTGATATAGATAATGAATACATCATGTCGCCCAAAGACTTAAGCACAATAAAGTTTTTAAATAAAGTGCTCGACTCTGGTGTTACTGTACTTAAAATCGAAGGTCGGGCCCGCCCACCAGAATATGTAAAAACAGTATCTGAATGTTACAATGAAGCTATTCATGCATATCTGGAAGGGACCTTTAATGAAGAAAAAATTGATCGTTGGACAGAAAGACTCTCCACTGTGTTTAATCGTGGATTTTGGGATGGATATTATTTAGGGCAAAAACTAGGAGAATGGAGCCACAAGTATGGTTCTCGTGCTACAAAAAGAAAACTTTATATCGGCAAAACCACCAATTACTTTACAAAAATTAAAGTTGCTGAGTTTTTAATTGAAACCTATGACCTTAAAGTAGGTGACGAAATTCTAGTTATAGGTCCAACAACAGGAGTTGTTCAACTAAGCGTTCCGGAAATAAGAGTTGACTTAAAAAACACAGAAATTGCAGAAAAAGGCATGCGCTGTTCTGTGCCCATTGAAACTTTAATTAGAAGATCAGATAAAGTTTATAAAATAGTTGATTCAGATAAAGTTAAACAACAATAGTTTTATACTGCCTGAGCGTATTCTTTACCTTTAAACCATTCTATTGCTTTTTCTTCTGAATTAAACATTTTTAATGGTAATCCAAATTTATTGGAAACCTTTATGATCATGTTCAAATAATATTTTTTGAAAACATTTCCGTCAAATATAACAGCTGCGCGTTTTAATCCTGCATCTATTGCTTGAGGAAGCATCTCTGTTTCGAACCACTTCCTATTTTCAGGGGAAACAACTCCCTGATCTCTAATGTCTGATAAAAAGTTGTCGGCAGGGTTGTTTTTTGCATGATTGAGCATAATCAAAAAAGCATACTGGTATTCTTCTGTAGAAGTCTTACGCTTCCAAACTATTTTCCCTAATTTCAAATCTGAATCATAAGAAACTTCGGCATAATCCGTGTTAAGTAAAAGTTCTTTCATAACAGGAGGGTTTTAGTTTGATAGTTTGTCTAATACTTTACGGTAATTTTTTACCTAAGGTTTTGCCATATTTGTTTTTTTTATAACTTGCATCTATAAACAATCTGATTTGATAAATGTTTATGAATATCTATTTTCTAGTAAAATTTTAAAACAACTTCAATAATTTTAAAAATTTAATTTGAATTTTTTAACACAAATTTTTATTAAAAATGAAATCAAGTAAGAATTTTCAAAAGACGAAGAAAACAAGATCTTTTGATAATGAAAGAGAGCCTAGAATAAAAAAGGTTGGAAATACTAATAAAAAACAAAAGAACTACAAGAAAGAAATCTATCATGAGATCGACGAAGATGAAGAACTGGATCTTTTTGGTAAAAAAGATGATATATTAGATGATGAAGAATAAAAATAAAATTTCCATAAAAAAGGGCTGAAGTATCAGCCCTTTTTTATTATTTCTCATCCCATTTGGTGATTTTACCTCCTAAAGTTGTCTTTAAAGATTCTTCTTCTGGTAATCCAAAGAAACTTAAATTCGCTCCTGTATTAACATTCGCTTCAATTTTTTTATTTGCAATAATTTCTGCTTTCCCCCCAGTGTTCATTTTAATAAATACTTCATCACAAGAAAAATTTGAGGCAGAAAGCGTTCCTCCTGTATTGATATATGACTCTTGTAATTTACATTTCCCTTCAACATCAATATATGCTCCTTGATAAGCTTTTAATTCAATAGCATTTAAATCAACTTTCATTAATATTTTCCCACCACTCGTTGCCTCTGCAAATATTTTATCTCCATTAATCATTTCTTTAATAGATATTTCTGCCGAAGCATTTGAATTAATTTCTCTAATCTCTGTATAAACCACCTTAATTTTAACCTTTACATCATCATCAAATAAATTAGATGTCATTTTGATTTTAAGAAGTTTATCATCTACTTCAGTTACAACATCGGAAGGATCAACATGATAAGCTTTAATTTCTAATGATTCTTTATTACCTAACTTCATTTCAACTTCAATATTTCCTGTAACCTCAATTTTGTCGAATGAGTTAATGTCTCTTTTTTCTATTTTCTGAGCATTCACACTAATAATGCTAAACAAAAAAACTGTAGTTAAAAAATATCTCATAATTGTCAATTTTATAGTCAATAAAAAATAAAGGAACAAAAACTGCTCCTTTATAAAAACTTATTCGTGCATAAAATATTATAAAATCTTCTTTATATTTTCTGTTACTATATGTCCATCGAATAATTGAACAATTCGGTGCGCATATTCTGCATCAGAAGGAGAGTGAGTAACCATTACAATGGTTGTTCCTTCTTTATTTAATTCAGACAATAATTTCATCACTTCTTCTCCATTTGCAGAATCCAGGTTACCTGTAGGCTCATCGGCTAATATTAGCTTTGGATTTGCTACAACAGCACGGGCAATGGCTACTCTTTGCTGCTGACCTCCGGACAACTGCTGTGGGAAGTGTTTTTTTCGATGAGCAATCTTCATCCTATCCAAAACAGCTTCTACTTTTTTCTTTCTTTCTGATGCCGATTCTTTTAAATATAATAATGGTAATTCGACATTTTCATAGACGGAAAGTTCATCAATTAAATTAAAACTCTGAAAAACAAAACCAACATTCGCTTTTCGTAGTTCAGTTCTTTGCTTTTCTTTAAATTTTGAAACCTCTGTTCCATCAAAATATAATTGTCCATCAGATGGATTGTCAAGTAATCCAACAATATTTAGCAAGGTAGATTTTCCACATCCAGAAGGGCCCATTACCGCTACAAACTCTCCTTTTTGTACTTCCAGGTCTACTTTATTTAAAGCAGTTGTTTCAATTTCGTCAGTCTTAAATATTTTTACTAACTGGTTTGTTTTAAGCATTTTATTATAGTTTTTAGTTTAATTTATTCGTATCGTAATGTTTCTGCAGGATTTTTCAGTGCTGCTTTTACCGTTTGATATATTACTGTTAATAATGATAATATAATTGTTAAGATCGGAATTAGGATAAACATCAGGTAATTAATTCCAACCCGATATGAGAAATCCTCAAGCCAATTATTCATAAGCCAATAAGCAATTGGCCATGCTAAAACAGAAGCAAAAACAATTAACTTAAATATTTCTTTACTAATAATATATACAATATTAGCAGATGTTGATCCAAAGGTTTTTCGTATACCAATCTCTTTTTTTCTTTGTTGAGTTATAAAAGAAATTAGACCTAACAATCCTAAAAAGGCTATTAATATTGAAAGTGCAGAAAATAATATAAAGATATTGTTGGTTCTTTGCTCTGCTTGATAAAGCTCATTTAAATGATCGTCGAAAAAGAAATATTCGAAAGGATAACCCGTTTCAAAACTTTCCCAAACTCCCTGAATTTGTGATATTGCCCCATTAACATTTTCAGAATTTAACCTTACACAAACTACTCCTTCCCAATTTCCAGGCATTAAAGTAAATGCTGCAGGTTCTATTGTAGTATGTAATGATTTAAAATTAAAATCTTTTACAACTCCAATTACCGGTCTTTTCAAAAACTCATTCCCTCTCCATGGTGATAGGATAATTTTACCAAGAGGATCTTCCAAACCTAATGATTTTACTGCAGCTTCATTAATAATAATTCCATTAGAGTCTGTTGGAAACTCTTTGGAAAAGAATCGACCTTCGACCAACTCATATCCAAATGTTTTTCCAAAATCGTAACTTACCCATGACTGATTTAATAAATACGTATTACTTGTTGATTCTCCTTCTAAGAAAAATGCATTATTTGAAAAATTAACCCCAGGATAAGAACTGGCATTGGTTACATTTTCTACAACAGGTAAGTTTCTTAATTCTGCCTTAAAAGCCTCCATTTTAGTTCTTAAGGCATCGGACCTTCTAATCATTAACATGTTCTCTCTTTCAAATCCTAAGTCCTTATTAAGCATATATTTTAACTGACTTGAAACAGTATAAGTGGATAGTAGAATAAATACAGAAACTACAAACTGGGTAACAACTAAGACAGATCTAAGCGTACCACTTTTTGCACCTAGTTTTAATTTCCCCTTTAATACGGCAACTGGTCTAAATGAAGCAAGAAAAAAAGCGGGATAGCTGCCTGCCATTAAACTCACTAAAAGTATTAATCCAAATAGCATAGGAACAATATACCAACAACCAAAATAACTCATTTGTAAAGGTATCTGAACCACATTATTTAATATCGGCATAAACAATTCTAAAAGCACTATTGCAACACCCAGAGATACTAATGTTATAATAAAAGATTCTGTTAAAAACTGTACAACTAATTGTTCTTTCATTGCCCCAACAACCTTTCTAATACCTACTTCTTTTGATCGGTTGGCAGCTCTGGCCGTAGACAAATTAGTAAAGTTTATACTAGCAATAACTAAAATAAAAATGGCAATCGAAATAAAAATATATACATATAAAATATTTCCATTGGTTTCAATTTCGTACTGTAAATCAGAATGCAAATGAATATCTAAAAGTGGCTGAATAAAATAACTAAATGAATTTCCCGATGCAGCAAATTCATCCATCTTAATTCCTAATGCTTGTTCAATCTGAGGACCAACATATTTCTCAACCATTCCTTGCATTTTTAACTCAAACTGAGAAGCAGAAGTACCTTCTTTTAATAAGATGTAAGTATAAAAATTATGCGATACCCAAAATGTATTTTGACTTGCTCTTAGTGTAACTAGAGATCCTAAGAGATCAAAATGAAAATGTGAATTTTCAGGTGGATCCTCCATCAGCCCGGTTACTTTATACAATACTGTATCACTTTCTACTTTTAATAATTTACCCACAGGGTTTTCATTGCCAAAATATTTTTTAGCCCCCGTTTGTGTCATAACAACACTTCGGGGTTCTGTTAATACCGTTTTTGGATTTCCTTCTAATAGTTTAAATGAGAAGATATCGAAGAAAGTAGAATCTGCAAAAAGAAACTTCTTCTCGTTAAACTTTTTATCTTCATAACGAATAAGCCAATCACCGGATTCTTTTACCCGGCAAGCATTCATGACTTCAGGATAATCTCGAATCATAGCCTCAGCCATCGGTGCTGAAGTAACCGCCTGATTGATTTCATTGTTCATCATCATACCATATACCCCAACGCGATATATTTGATCAGCCTTATCGTGAAGTTTATCGTATCCAAGTTCAAATTGAACAAACAGTGCTATATAAATAATAGCAGCTAATCCCGTAGAAAGCCCCAGAATATTAATAATAGAATAAGTCCAGTTCTTAAAAACATTTCGAAAAGCAGTTAAAAAGAAATTTTTAATCATTATAGGCTAAATTTAGGTTTTAGGTGTGACGCTCAAATGAATTGAAAAGTTACAGCAACATCCTTGATTTCCAATAAAAGACGAAAAAGCTTTTAAATTGATGCAAAAAAAGCTGCTTAAAAATTAAGCAGCTCTATCTTATATTTAAATTACTGATTCTATTCAAATAAAAAATCGAAGTCGTCTCCGGCAGCAAGTTCTCTAGGCTCTTCACCATTTTTAAATATTCTGGCAGATCGAGGTCCTATTAATTCAACTTCAGCATTGTCAACTTTTAACATGGTTCCTTCGCGTAAACCAACTACATAAGTATAAGGATTAGCAACCAAAAATTCTTCGATTCGTTGTTCACGAGTTTCTCCGGCATGTCCATCAGGGTTTGCATCTAAATAGTGCGGATTAATCTGAAATCTAACCAAATTCGTAGCGTGGAAGCTATCCGGCTCAACAATTGGCATATCATTGGTAGTACAAATAGTTGGACAAGCAACATTTGAACCTGCACTCCAACCAATATAAGGTTTCCCCTTTAAGCATTCGTAACGTATAGTTTCAAGAAGATCTTGCTGTTGCATTAATTTTAATAAATGGAACGTGTTACCACCACCAACAACAATTGCTTCTGCATCTTTTAAAGCTTGTTTTTTCTCATTTGGATTGTAGTGATGAATTGAATCAACTTCGTAACCTAATTCTGAAAATCTTTCCTGAACTTTTTGTTGATATTCATCAAAAGAAAAGGTAACAGCAGCATAAGGAATAAATAATACCTTTTTTACATTTTCACCTAAGAATTTTTTTATCTCATGCTTCGGATAATCAAGGTAAGCCTCTCCTGCATTTGTCGAATTGCTAATTAAAAGTAGTCTCATGTTAATATGTTTTACTGTTATTAATTCTTTTTAAGAGGATAAAGATATAATAAATCTATCATTAAACCTTTATTCCCATTACTAAAACATCATCAATCTGCTCCTTATCTCCTTTCCAGTTATCAAATTCCGTTTCTAAAATTCTTTTCTGTTCACTCATTGATTTATCTCTCATTGAAATCAGCATTTCTTTAAATGGAGTAATTTTAAATTTAGCAGTATTTGGTCCGCCAAACTGATCAATATAACCATCTGTAAATATATATATCATATCTCCTTTTAGAATATCAATTTCATGATTTGTAAATGATTCCTTTTCTAAGATATGTATTCCTATTGGCATTCTATCTGCCTTAAGCGATATGAGTTCATTGTTTCGTATTAAATAAAGCGGATTATATGCCCCGGCATATTGAAGTTTATTCTCTTTTGGATCGATAATACATAATGCGATATCCATTCCGTCTTTTGCTTCATTTTCTTTTCCTGTTTGATGAAGCGACAGCTTAACATTATCTCTTAACTGATTTAATATTTCGTTTGCTCTTAATTCTGTTTCTTTATTTACAATTTCATTTAAAAAAGCAAAACCAAGCATGCTCATAAATGCTCCCGGTACACCATGACCTGTACAATCAACTACTGCTACAATGGTTTTCCCTTCTTTATGAGTAATCCAATAAAAATCACCACTCACGATATCTCGTGGTTTGTAAAAAATAAAATGATCAGGAATTACTGTAGCAATATAATCAACTGGAGGTAAGATAGCCGTTTGTATTCTACTCGCATATTCGATACTATCTGTTATTTGTCTTTTTTGATATGCTAATAATACATTTGCTTTACGGATTTTTTTGTTTTGAGAAAATAGAACCAATAGAAATAAAAATATAGCAACAAATCCTACTAAGAGTGTAAGAGAAAAATTTCTCTGCTTCTTGATGGTTAAATCTTTAATAATTTGCTCATTTTCCAGGTTCTTTATTTGCTGTTCTTTTTTCTTGGTTTCATATTTAGTTTCAAGTTCTTTGATCTGTTTTGATTTTTCTGCATTAAATATAGAGTCGTTTAAAGCATGAGCAACCTCAGCATACTCCAGTGCACTCTTATAGTCCAGCTCTTCTTTGTAAATCTGATAGAGTAGATCATAAAAATCACTTAAGTCATCCAAAGCATTGATTTCCTGTGCTAATATTATTCCTTTATTGCAATATTGTTTGGCTGCATTAAAATTGTCTCTTCCAAAATACAAAGCAGCTATTGAAAAATATGTGGCTACCTGTTCTCCTTTTTCCCCAAGTTCTTCTTCTAATTTTAGAATTTTAAAGTATGTGTTTAGTGCTTTTTCTTTTTGTCCAATGATACTATGAATCTCTGCTAAATTCGACAAAGCCATTAATTGTCTTCGAAGATTTCCCAGCTCAAGATACATTTGATAAGCTTTTTCGAAATAATTTCGAACATTATCATAATCCTCCAGATAATAATTCACAATGGCCATATTATTATATAAAAGAGCAATTCCTTCTTTATCATCTATTTGAGATCTTATTTCAAGCGATTTTTTATAAAGTTCCAGGCTTTTTTCATAATCTTCATGCCTAGAATACAACAACCCTAAGTTTAAATATGTCTTTGCAACTCCAATGGTATCACCCAGGTTTTCATATACATTGAGCGCTTTCATGAAATTACTCATGGCCTCATCGTATTTCCCCATTTTATCGTATGCCGCTCCCTGATTTAAATATGCCGTTGCTGTTCCTTTATAAAAGCCTTTCTCCTCACAAATAAACATTGCTTTTTTCATAATGTCAATGGATTTCTCGTATTCTCCGGTAATTATGTAAAACTTGCCTATTCTGTTAAGAACTTCAACTTTTAATGCAACATCTTCTGAATTTTCAACAATTTTTAAAGCTTGTTCTAAATATTGTTTTCCTTCCACAATTTTCCCTTTTTCGTAGTTTTCATAAATTTCAATGAGAAGCTTCACTTTTGTGGAGTCGCCCGATTGGTTTACTAAACTTTTTAAACTATCGATGTTTGTTGTTTGAGAAAACAGTACACCTGGAAATAGGAGTAGGATAAATAAAATGGTCCGCATAATTTCTAAAAAAAGATTTTTGAGTTTTAAATTTAACACTATCCTACGTATTATCTTAATATTTGTTTTCTAATTTATTTTAATAAGTAATAATTATTAAATATTTACTTATAGTAACTAATTATTTATTTCTGTTCTCCAAATTATTATATAAAATAAAAAAACGACCATTTTTTGTGGTCGTTTAATCTATATCTTAAATAAATACTATTCAAATGAAAGCGCTATTCCTACAGAAATAGGATATAATTCTGGTCCTTTATCCTTTTCAAAAAGTGGAGTAAAGTAATATGTTCCATAAATTAACCAGTCACCTACACCAATTCGCGCATGTACACCATATCTAAAAGGAGATAAGTTAAAATCATCTTTTGTTTTATCTTTATTTTTATCTCCATTTTCCTTATAAACAACTTTTGTATTAGAACCTAATTTAACACCTCCTATAGCGCCTGCTGAGAATACTACTCCATTGTGTGAATATGATGAAGAATGCCATTCAAGCAATAATGGTAATGTTGCATAAGTTGTAGATAACTTGGATTTTTCAATGTTCCAGTTTGGCTGTGTTATGGAAAGATCTACTTCTTCAATCACTCCAGTTGTTGGATTTTCCTGGATGGAATTATCATTATCAAAACGATAATAGTTCCATTCAATACCTAAACCTGTTACCAAGCCAAATTTATTATTAATTAAATTTATACTGTACTGAGCAAAGTTAACATTCATGTTCCATGATTTTCCAGTATTTAAATCCATATATTCCTCTCCCAACTCACGACTCAAAGAAAAATCTTTATCCACAAAGTTGCTTAATCCCATGGAAAAGCTTGCCCATGAACCTTTAAATCTGTCATCATCGTCCCACATCCAATCCCAGTCTTTATCTCTTTTATGCTTCTTTACATAAATTTGAGTTTCACCATTATCTTCAATAATTTTTACTGTTTTTCTTTTAAACCGGATATTGGTTGTATCATTGTTTTCTTCTTGTGCAAAAACACTTAATGTAATCATTAAGGTAATTAATATTAGTGCTATCTTTTTCATAATTCTAAATTTTTAATTTCTACTTCAATAATTTTGTTTCTTCTACGACGGCTATCCCCTCCAAATTGTTACAGAAGTTTCTAATCTTTTTTTATCGGCGCTGAAAATGCTACTAATCGAGAGTTGAATTCCGTTTTTTGAGCAATCCCTTTTTCATCATATACCCTCTCTAAAGTCATTTTACCACCTGTTAATTTATTGATTCCTTCTACTCCGGCCTGAGCTATATCAAAAAATTGCAGCTTATTTTTATCTTTTTTATTTAAAACTCTTTTGTTAACTCGCGATGCCAAATATGTTTTTAAGGATATATATTCCTCTTGAGAATTCGTCTGAACGATTTCAATATCTGTCTTAATATCTACTATATCAACTTGTTTATTATCTTGAGCAAAATTATACTCTACTTTAATCGGCTCTAATTGTGCAAGACTACTATACTCTTTTTGATCCATTATTATCTCTTGAGCCTCCACAGTCTGTTCATTTTTTTCTTCACTAATTTGTATTACTGTAAGTCTTTGTAAAGAATCATCGCTTTTTTTCTCTTCTTGCAACTCTGCTACATCTGTTTCTTCAACAGCAGCTTTCTCCTGTTCAACTTTTGATGCTGACTCTGTTACTTTTGCAATTGGGGCCTTTATTTCATTCGTATTATTCTTAGGAACAAATACATAAAGTGAAATTAAGATTATAACAGAAGCAGCTGCAGATACTATCGCAAAGTAGTTTCTTCTAAAAAACCCTTTTTCAGTTCTTCTTAGAGCATATTTGCCATCAAATTCTATAGACTTATCAGCTTTAATTTTTGTTAGTTGATACAATTCAAACTCTTTTTGTTTTTTTGCATCCTTTTGAATGTATTGTTCAAAATCACTTGCTTCCTTTTTAGTAAGATCGTTTTCTATTCGAGCTATACATAATTGATCAAAATTACTGCTGGCAACTCCCGATAGTAAATCTTCTTTTTGTAAAACTGATTTGTTTTTATATACTAAATCATCTTGTGAAATAGTTTCTTCCTCATAAAGTTCAATCTCAGCCTTTATATCAGGATTTTGATCTAAAAATGACATAAACAGATTTTCTATCGAATAAGAAAGATTTCCTTCGATAAAATCAAGAATATATTCTTCGTAATTATTTCTGTTAATGTCTATCATTTATACTGCTTTTTCTAAACTAATGCTTCAATACTTCCTAAATATTTTTTGAGTGCTAACCGCCCCCTGTAAATGTATACTTTAACCTGAGATTCCGATAAATCGGTAATTTCAGCAATTTCATTGTAGGCATATCCTTCATAATCACGTAATAAAATAACAGATCTTTGAACATCAGGTAATTTATTTAATGCTTCATCTAACACTTCACTTAATCCATTATAACTATCTGTATATATACCTAATTCATCATTATATTCATTCAGATTAGTAATTCGTTTATTTTTCCTAATCTTATCAATCATTGTATGATATGCTGTAGAAAATAAATAAGATTTAACTTTAGAAAAGGTAACATCAGAAGCCCTGATCCATAATTTTTCATAGGTATCCTGTATAATATCTTTCGCTTCATCTTCTTGTTTAATGTTTTTCAAGATAAATCGATAAATACCATCAGAATACAGATTAATACTCTTATTATATTCTTCTACAGTCATTAAAAATTACTCAAATTCGAAAGTAGGACGTTTATGTTCTCTAAAAGTTACAAGCGAAATTAAATTTTTTCTAGATTTGTTAAAAATTTAAACCTCTCAATATGAAAAAATCATTGTTTTTAATTCTTGGAATAGTAATTCTGTTTAGCTCATGCAAAGAGAATACGTATGACGAAAGTAAATCACAAGACCATTTAATTATGGCAACATTGTGGTATCAGAAATCTGCTGAAATGAAAGCACTTTATTACCAATGTTTTAATTGGGCTAAGGTTCAGGTTAATTCAGAATTTACTAAAGATAATTCAAGAAACATGGCTGTAGTTGTTGATATTGATGAAACAATGCTAGACAATAGTCCTTTTGAAGCTAACTGTATACAAACAGGGGTAGGATATACCAAAGAAAGCTGGAGCGAATGGACACATATGATCAATGCAAAAGCACTACCAGGAGCTGTTGAGTTTTCAAAGTATGCTCAATCACTAGGAGTAGAGGTATTTTATATCTCGAATCGAAGTGTTGATGATTTTGATGTTACTTTAAAAAATCTCCAAAATGAAAACTTTGCCTATGCCGATAGTTCACATTTATTGCTTAAAACAAATACCAGCAGTAAAAAAGCTCGCCGAGATTTTGTAAAAGAAAATTATGAAATCATATTATTGATAGGTGACAATATGGGTGATTTTGATGAGATTTTTGAAGATAGATCAGACAATTTCGGATTTAATACGGTTGAAGAATACAAAGAATCATTCGGCACTAAATTTATTGTATTACCTAACCCAATGTATGGAGGTTGGGAAAGTGAAGTGTTTGATAATAATCGCGATTTAAGCAACGAAGAAAAATATCATAAGAGAAAGGAAAATCTTATAAAGTACAATTAATCAAAGTGTTTACTTAGTAAATTATATAGCATTTCTCTTTTAATAGGTTTAGCTATATAATCATCACAGCCCTCATTCATACTATTTTCTCTTTCACCGGAAAGAGCATATGCTGTTTGTGCAATAACCGGCACCTTCTTATTGTATGCTTTAATTAGTTTGGTTGCCTCATATCCATTAATGCCAGGAAGCTGTATGTCCATGAGCACCAAATCAAAATCAATATCTTGCTTAAACAGGTCTATAGCCTCTTTTCCACTTTTTGCCCAGAACATTTTAATACCAGATGGTTTTAAAAACTTTTCAATCAAATGATAATTTGAAGGAGTGTCCTCAACAATTAATATGGTTTTATTAGACCAATCAACAGCTTTAACTGCTTGAATTTCCTTGTTTTCTTCTTTTTCTGGATGATCTAGAATCTGATATGGTAAGGTAAAATAAAATTCAGAACCTTCTCCTTCTTTTGAATCAACACCAATGTGTCCTCCTAGTAAATCAATAAGTTTTTTTGATATGGCTAAACCTAATCCAGTCCCTTTGTATAATTTTGTTCTATCATCCATAAGCTGATTAAAGCGATCAAATATCATATTGAGTTTTTCCTCCGGTATCCCAAGTCCTGTATCTCTAACATAAAATTTAAGTAGTTTTCTGCCACCCTGAATCATTTGAGTATATCCAATTGTAATCTCCCCAAAATCAGTAAATTTAATCGCATTACTCATAAAATTACTCATGATTTGAGTAAACCTTAACTTATCAGTAAAAATGGCTAATTTATCCGATTGATCCTCTAAATCAATTTTGAGCGATAAATTGGTCTTTTGCAAGAAAATCGCATCTCTAATATAAATATTATAAATGCCTTTTAATAAACCATTCACATAATTTAAGGATTTATTAATGACCAACTCATCGGCTTCTATTTTTGAAATATCAATAATATCATTAACAATATTTAATAAATTATCACTGCTCGATTGAGCAAGATCAACAATTTCATTTTTTTGATCTTGTGTTATATCAGGATCTCCGAGCAGATTAACAAATCCAATAATGGCATTCATCGGTGTGCGAATTTCATGCGACATATTTGCCAAGAATGCTGATTTTAAACGATCTGACCGTTCTGCTTTTTCTTTTGCATTTTTTAACTTCTCCTCAGATAGTTTCCTTTCGTAAATATTTCTACTAAAAACAAAGTTAAATTCTTCTCCTTCGAATTCTCTAAAATTAAATGCTGCCTCCACAGGTATTTCATTACCCATTCGTGTTTTATAGTAAAGCTGAATTACATACGATCCCTTTTCCTTTAAATGATTCCAATATTCAGCCCAGGCATCTTCAGAAAACTCTAACACCAAATCAAAGATCGACATGTTAACCAGATCTTCAGAACTATAATCTAGCATGGTAGAAGCCGACTTGTTAACATAATAAATATCCCCATTTTTCTTAATCCAAAAAATAGCATCCCCAGCCATATCAATTGAGAATTGAGCAATGCGTAATTCTGATGTTTTCTTATGAACACGCAAATCCAGCTCTTTATTAATTTTTTGAATTTTCTTGCTTTTTTTCTTAATTAACTTATTTTGTCGAATAATCATTATTAAGAAAACGACAACAGCAAGCAATACAATCAAAGTAAGAATAATCTGTGAACGCTGAATAATAATTTTCCGATTCTGGTCAATAAGTTCTTTTTCTCTTTTAATATTTTCATATCGAACCAGGTATTCCTCAATCTTTTGATTCGACAAAGCTTCATAAACAGAATCTTTTAAAGCATTATATCCTTTATAACTTAGGTATGCATCTTTATAATCACTTATTTGATAATATGCTTCCGATAATAATTCATAGTTAACAACTAGTCTTTGCTTAAAATTATTTTCTAATGATATTTTTTGTCCTTTAACTAAATTAGCAATGGCTTTATCATACTGCCCCATTCGAATATATACATCACCTAAATAATTATAAACTTCTGTCATACCATGTAAATAATCCAAGGTAATCCACATTTCTAATGCTTCATTAAAATATTCAATTGCTTTTTCATACTCTTCAGCCTCAATATATGCGTCTCCTATATTACCTAGAGTATTAGCAATACCATATTGATTATTCTGTATTCTTTTTATTTCTAATGATCTGTTTAGATATTCCAAAGCTAGATTTATATTACCCTTATCCCGAAATATCATACCAATATTATTATAAGCTTTGGCAATACCGTCACTGTCATTTACTTCTCTATAAATAATAAGAGATTTTTGATAATTATCTAATGCCAGACTCTGATTCCCTAAATAATAATATACTGCTCCAATATCCTTGAGTGCTTCGGCCTTTAACACCCTGTTATCTGTTTTCTCATAAATTAACATGGCTTCCTGGAATAGATTAATAGCCTGATCGTAATTACTAAATCGAATCTGGTTTAATCCTAAGGTATGTTTAATGTCAGCTATTTGATCATCGGATAATTCCGAATAAAATTGACTTAGCAAATTTTTAAATACATTTTCAGAATTTTCGAAATACGCATTGTCAAAATACAAATGCCCCAAGAGTATTAATGCTTTTATTTGTTTGTCAGAATCCTTTAAACTATCTGCCTTTCTATTAGCATCACGAAGTGCTTTTTCAACTGAATCAAAATTTTTAACTTTATTCTCTCTTGCCTGATTATATAAATAATCGTTTGATCTTATTTCAATATTATTCACAATGGTATCCGCTTCGTTAAGCTTCTTATTGTTTGCATAAATGTTTGAAAATGTTAAAAAAAGACTAATAATAATAAGTTTCATTTTCATATTTAGATTGGCAAGAATTAAACACCTAAAAATTAAGTAATTATTTCAACTATAACTAAGTTTTTTAAAAAAATATTCAAAATTATTTGCATTTAATATATTTTAGTCTTTATCTTTGACCAACCGTTCATTCATTAAAACGGTTTTTAAAGAATTATTTTTTGACTAAACGTTCAATCATATATCATGCCAAGAACACCTGAACAATTCGAAGAGATAAGGGAAGAAAAAAAGAAACTTATAACACAAGTTGCCCTTGAGCTTTTTGCTAACGATGGTTATCATACAACATCCATCAGTAAAATAGCAAAAAAAGCAGGAATATCTAAAGGATTAATGTATAACTACTTTAAAAGCAAAGAAGACTTATTAGCAAATATCTTTAATGATATTATGAATAAAACCATGGATATGCTTGATCCTAATCACGATGATGAAATTACAATACAAGAAGCCGAAGAATTTTTTGAAAGATTTTTTGATGTTTTAACTTCTAATCCACAAGAATGGAGATTGTTTTATCAATTATCAGTTCAACCAGAAGTTATGGGCTTATTAGTTCAAGAAAGCTGGTCTAAAAAAGTACAACATAATCAAGAAATTATTCTTGATTATTTCGCGCGACAGAATTTTGAAGATCCTGAATTAACTATAGTATTATTTGCTTCAATTTTTAAAGGTTTTGCATTAATGTACGCTTTTGCTCCGGAAATGTTTTCAAAAGAGATTATCCAAAAGTTAAAAAATCAAATGAAAGAAATGTTTGTAAACAAAGATCCAAATAATAAAGGGGACAAAATTGAGCTAGACGAAAAATTAGGTTATTACTTATTATAAATATGAACACCAAACTATAATTAAAATATAAAAATTAAAGCAATGAAAACAAGTTTGTTACTACTAGGATTAATTATTTCTTCAGCTTTTGTAAACGCACAAAATGCAACAGAAATAATTAAAAAAGCCGACGAAAAATGGAATGGCGAGAAATCAAGTCAGGGAACAATGACTATGACTATTGTGCGACCGACTTGGGAACGAACTATTCAATTTAAAATTTGGACATTAGAGAGAGATTATTCAATGACATTGATAACCTCCCCTGCTAAAGAAAAAGGACAAGCATTTCTAAAACGAGAAACTGAAATGTGGAATTGGATGCCAAACATTAGCAGAATGATAAAGCTGCCCCCTTCTATGATGGCCGATGGATGGATGGGCTCTGATTACACCAACGATGATATCTTAAAAGAATCGTCGATGGTTGTTGACTTTACACACAAAATTATTGGCTCAGAAACTATTGACGGCTGGGATTGCTGGAAAATAGAAATGCTCCCCAAAGAAGATGCTGCCATAGTTTGGGGTAAAATCATTCGATGGGTAAGTAAAGAAGAGTTTTTGATGATGAAATCTGAATATTATGATGAAGATGAATTTTTGGTTAAAACAGAACTTGGCATGGACGTTAAAGTGATGGATGACCGAAAAATACCTTCAAAAATAGAAATCATTCCCGCAGATAAAGAAGATCAGAAAACCATCTTAACAATTGACGAAATAAAATTTAACGTCTCCATTCAAAATTCTTTCTTCTCACAACAAAACATGAAAAGATTGAGATAATACGAATTATTTAATTTATAAAGCAATGAAAAAAACATTTATAATGGCCTGGAGAAATATTTGGAGAAATAAGAGGCGAACTCTTATTACCATTGCATCTATTTTCTTCGCTGTATTCTTTGCTGTGGTTATGCGTTCGTTTCAACTTGGAACCTACGATCATATGATACATCAAGCAATAGAATCATTTTCCGGCTACATACAAATTCAAGATAAGGATTTCTTCGATGATCCTACACTCGATAATAGTCTTCAGTATAATAATGAGCTAATGCAATCTGTAAGTCAAGTTGAAAATGTAAAAATTACGGTTCCAAGAATCGAATCGTTTGCCTTAGCCTCAACAGGTGTGCAATCAAAAGGTGTTCTTGTAACAGGTATTGATCCTATAAAAGAAAAATCTTTATCAGATCCTGAGAATAGGGTGGTTTGCTATCGCTTTACTGCTGAAATTGTCGATAAAATTTTAAAGGAAACTCAATTATCAGATAAGCAAAAGGACTTATTAAAATCAAACGAAACACAATCGTACAGTTCTTTGGCAAGAATCTCTCTTGATCTTGCTTTGAAAAAGAATCAGGAAGCAGGGGTTTTTTCAATCATAGAAAAGTATGCTGCATTTAAAGGCGATTATTTAAAATCAAACGATGATGGTATTTTAATATCTGATCGCTTATCAAGGTTTTTAAAAGCGAACGTAGGAGATACTGTGGTTCTAATGGGCGCTGGATATCATGGCACAACTGCTGCTAATGTTTTCCCTGTAAGAGGTATTGTGAAAATTCTTTCGCCCGAACTAGATAATAAGCTGGTTTATATGACACTTGAGAAAGCACAAGAGTTTTTTAACCTCGAAAATAGAATCACATCATTAAACATTAATCTCCAAAATACAGGAGATATGATTGAAACACAAGAAGCTCTTAAAAACACTATAGAATCAGACGAATATGCTATAAAAACATGGGAAGAGTTTAATCCTACCATGAAACAACAAATCGAAGGCGATAGTGTTGGAGGTGTAATCTTTATTGGAATACTTTATTTTATTGTTCTGTTTGGAATCATTGGAACAGTATTAATGATGATTGCTGAGCGTAAGCGTGAACTAGGAGTGATGGTTGCAATAGGCATGTCAAAAATAAAACTCAGTTTTGTTTTGGTTATTGAAATGCTTCTATTAGGACTTATAGGTATGCTAACCGGATTAGGAGCTTCTGTTCCATTTATTATTTTAGGTAATCATAATCCTATAAAAATGACTGGTGAAATGGCTAAAATGTACGAAGATATGGGATTTGATCCTGTGATGCCACTTGCATGGTTCGATCAATACTTTGTTTGGCAAGGAGTTATCATCATGATCATGGTTTTATTTGCTTGCTACTTACCATTAAGAAGGGTTAGGCGAATGCAGGTAATAAAAGCCTTACGCGCATAAATAACATTAATAATCAAACCTGGATTTTCCAGGCTCAACATATAAAATTATGATTTGGAATATATCATGGAAAAATGTTTGGCGAAATAAATCACGAAGCTTAGTGGTTATTTGCGCCGTAACTTTAGGTACAATTTCCGGGGTATTTGTTGCTGGAATGATGAACGGGTGGGTTGATCAGAGAATACGTGCTGCTATTTATACTGAAGTTTCTCATATCAAAATACAAAATCCTGAGTACTTAAATAATGAAGAACTAAAACACACAATTCCTAATTTTACTGAAATATCTGAATTTTTAAATCAATCAGATGAAGTAAAATCATGGACTAAACACACCAAAATAATTGCAATGGGTAGTACTTCCAGAGGTAGTACTGCAATTACATTGAAAGGAATTAATCCTAATGAAGAAATGCTGGTTTCAAATATCAACGAGTTCATTGTTGAAGATGGGGGAAACTACTTTGAGTCTACTTTTAAAAATCCAATAGTCATTAGTGAAAAAACAGCTGACCAATTAAGGTTGATCAACTATATTATTTCACAAGGTTTATTAGATAGCATCGCTAGTCTTGGAGCAGATGAAAAATTAGTAAGTAGTTTAAATACAATTAAAGATAAACGATTTATTACAGAAAAGAAGTTCAAAACTCAACTTGAAAGCATCTTAAAACCAAAGCAAATCAAAGATTTTGGTGCTGATATCATGAAATTAGCTAAAAACTATAAGATACGTTCAAAAATTGTGTTTACCTTCTCAGGAATGAATGGAGAAATGTCATATCAGTCATTTCGTGTTTGTGGTATTTATAAAACCTATAATACCATGTTCGATCAAATGAATGCATTTGTGAAAGAAGAAAGTATTGCTTCTGTTGCAGGCTTTCAACCTAATGACTATCATGAAATTAATGTCATCTTAAATAATGATGAAGATCAAAACATGGCCAACTATAAAAATATTCTTGCTTCAAAATTTCCAAACGTAAGCATTATGGATTGGAAAACATTAGCTCCCGATGCTGGAATGATGGCTGATTTTATGCAAGTATATTACTATATCATTATGGGAGTTATATTCTTCGCTCTTGCTTTCGGAATTATTAACACCATGCTTATGGCTGTATTAGAAAGAATTAAAGAACTTGGAATGCTTATGGCTGTTGGAATGAACAAAAAACGAGTATTCAGAATGATTATGCTTGAAACTATATTTCTTACAATAGTTGGAAGTATTACCGGAATGCTTTTGGGTGGTGCTTTAATCGGGATATTTAGTAAAGTTGGAATGAATTTCGCTTCGGTACAAGAAGGATTTGAAGCTTTTGGATGGTCTGCAATGGTTTACCCAAATATTGAATTAAGCTTCTTTTTAGGAGTGACTTTAATGGTAATTATTGTAGCCATTTTATCATCTATAATTCCTGCTCGAAAAGCATTAAAATTAAACCCGGTTGAAGCCATACGAACGGAGTGATTTTAGAATTACGAATTTAGAATAACGAGTAAAACTAATTACAATGGATTTAAAAAAACGAACTAAAATATTTGCACTGGCCATAATAAGACTTGTTGAATCTTTACCTAAAACAAGAACAGGTAATGTCATCGCAAATCAGATTTTACGTTCTGCCACTTCTGTAGGAGCTAATTATAGGGCAGTTACAAGAGCTAAGTCAGATAAAGATTTTATTCATAAATTAAAAATCTGCGAAGAGGAATCAGATGAAACTACCTATTGGTTAAAACTAATTGAAGAATCCGGCTTGCTTCAGAATGAAGATACAAACAAACTAAAGAAAGAGGCTGATGAATTAACAGCAATCTTTGTTACAAGCATAAACACAAAAAAATCAAATATTAATCGTAATTCTAAATTCTAAAATCCAACTTTCTTACAGAGAAGAAATAGGAAACATAAATAAGTTATAACTAGATAATAAAAAATATAAAATTTCAAGTCATGAAAGTAATAGATATAAATAATTTAACTAAGATATATAACGAATCAGAAGTTAAAGTAAAAGCTGTTGATAACATTAGCTTATCATTTAACCAAGGCGAATTTGCAGCTATTGTTGGTCCTTCAGGATCAGGAAAAACAACTCTTTTAAATATGATTGGAGGACTAGATAAACCTACCGAAGGAAGCATAAATGTGGATGGAACCAATATCGGAGAACTTAGCTCTTCTAAATTAATTGATTTTAGACTCAATAACATTGGTTTTGTTTTCCAGGCTTATAATCTAATTCCTGTTTTAACAGCTAAAGAAAATGTTGAATTCATCATGGAACTACAAGGTAGAAAGAGATTTGAACGCGATGAGCGATCCATTGAATTATTATCAGCAGTTGGGTTAGCTGAACGTGTAAATGCCCGACCTGCTAAATTATCCGGTGGACAACAACAACGTGTGGCTGTTGCCAGGGCATTAGCATCAAAACCTAAATTTATTCTTGCTGATGAACCAACTGCAAACCTCGATTCAAAATCAACAGAAACATTACTTGATATCATGGAAAAGCTTAATAAAGAAGAAAATATAACTTTCATATTTTCTACTCATGATCAAAGAGTTGTGAATAAAGCTCGAAGAGTAATCACTGTTGAAGATGGTCATGTGGTTTCTGATGAAGTAAGAAATTAATATACAAATTGCTTTCCCAAAGTTTAAACTTTGGGAAAGATATAATTTTAATAAAATGAGAAAATTATTCTTACTAATAATATTATCCTTATTCATAGTATCATCTAAAGCCCAGGAAAAGCAATCTATATTCTCAAACATGACTTTAAATGGTTATGTTAAATATATGAATACGACCATGTTTAGCAGTGTCGACTCTGTTTGGTTAGTCGACAATTTAATACATAACCGACTAAATTACAGGTGGTACATGACCGATAAGCTAACTTTTGCTTTAGATATGCGAAATAGGTTTATATATGGCGATTTAGTGAAGTTTATTCCGAATTATGCCAGTACACTTGAAGAAGATAATGGATATCTAAATTTCCTAACAAACAATATTGCTGATGGAAATTCTTATGTGTTAAATACAAGTTTTGACAGGGCATATTTTGAGTTAAATCTGAATAAATGGGTAATTACTCTTGGGCGACAAAGAATCAATTGGGGACAATCTTTTGCATGGAATCCTAATGATATTTTTAATTCATACTCATTTTTTGATTTCGATTATGAAGAACGACCCGGAATCGACGCCATACGAATTCAGTATTATCCAAACTTTACATCAGTTGCCGAAGCAGCAATTAAAATCGACCGAGATAATAACATAACAGCAGCAGGTTTATACCGTTTTAATAAGTGGAGTTACGATATTCAATTGATAGGTGGAATTATTGATACTTGCGATTATGTAATAGGAGCTGGTTGGTCTGGAAGTCTTTGGAATTTCGGATTTAATGGTGAAATTAGTTATTTTCATCCTCAAGAAAACATCTCCGATTCAACTGGTGTTGTAATACTATCAGCTGGTTTAAGTTATATGTTCTCGAATTCATTAAACATCTCTTTTGAAGGAAACTATAATGGGTATTTTGATAAATTAAACTTAAACAGCTTTAACGATTTATATTTTATGCCCCTGTCGGTTAAAACAACATCATACAGTAAGTTTTCCTGGTTTGGTCAAATAATTTATCCTATTCATCCATTAATCAACGGAACCATTGCTGCTATGTATTTTCCTTCTTTAGGAAATGGCTACTTTCTTATGCCCTCCTTAGCTTATTCAGTAAGCAATAATTTTGAGTTTGCACTATATGGTCAACGCTTTGAAGGAAAATTTGGAGGACAATACGATAAAATGACCATGCTTTTTATGCGATTTAGATATAGTTTTTAAATTCTATTATTAAAATTAAAACATATTATGAAGCTGTCTAACTATTTCATCCTCATCTAAATCATTAATACATTTAAAGTGTTTTTTAGGACATTCTTTAAAACCTATTTTCGTGCAAGGACGACATTTTAATCCTTTAATCTCCATCATTTGGGAATCCTCATGTGGTAAATACGGATACATCCCAAATTCAGGAACCGTATTGCCCCAAACAGAAATGATTTTTTTCTTAAATGCACTGGCAATATGCATTAATCCGGTATCGGGAGTTAAGATAACTCTCGCTTGTTTAACTAATGAAGCTGATTGATTAATATTATACTTTCCACAAGTATTATAAATTTCACCACTTACAGCAGCCTTGATTTCTTCTGCCTCCTCTGTATTATCGGGTCCTCCCAACAATAAAATCGGATTATCAATTTTCTTACAAATAGAAATGATTTTTTCTTTTGTAAGCTTTTTAGTGTTATGAAAAGCACCAACCACAACACCAACATAACCATTTACTGCATCTTTTGAAATTGTTGAAACATCAACTTCATCTTTTTCGGGAATAAAATAATCAAGTCCTTTGTGATCATTTTTAACATCAAAAACTTTTAATGTGTTTAAATACCTATCTACAATATGTACATCCGGCATTTTATTCTTTTTAAAATTAACGAATAACCACTTTTCCCAATTTAATTTTTCAAAAGAAAAAGAAATAATTTTTAATTTATTTTTAACCCTAGCGGTTCTTATATTTCTATGCAGATCAATAAGATAGTCAAAATGCTCATGTTTTAACTCCGTAATGGTTTCTTTGAACGATTCTTTTAGTATATGAACTTTATCTATATAAGGATTATTTTCCAGAATAGACTTAAATTGAGGTTTTGTTATATAATGAATTTCAACACCTTCAAGCTGTTGTTTTAAAACTCTAACAACCGGAGAGGTTAGCACAATATCACCAATTGAGCTAAAACGAATAATTAAAAACTTGATTTTCTGCATTTACATTTTACGTATATTACTAAAAAACATGGTTAAAGCTAACCAGTATTCCTGGTTATTTGGATTGCTTTTCCAAAGTGATTTTGAACCATGTTCTCCACCTGTTTTTGGTGCAAATATCGTTTTATTTGTAGAAGGAACAAAACTTAACAAAGTATCGACATAAGGATTTTCTCGATGCGAAGATGCTACAAAAACTGGTTTGTTCAGATCTCTAATGGCTAACTGAACAGTAATTTCAGGAGTAAAAAACTCTCCCGGACTAAATGCTATAACAGCTTTAATATTAGAATTTTCTTTAGCTATTAATAAACTAAGCGAAGCTGAAAAGGAGCTTCCAAAAAGAATTACAGGCTCATGATTTCTTTTTTGTACCCAATTTATAGCTGCTTCAATATCCTTTTTAGAACTTAAAAAATCGGCTGAATATCCTTGCTGAATGGCAAGTAAGGCCGTATGATTCTGAATATAATTTACTTCACCGCCAGAACGTAAATCTACAGCCAAACAATTATATCCAAATTTTATAAATTTATTCGCCACCTGACGATACTCGCCTCTGCTATATCCTGCCTGGTGTAACAATATGATATATGGCTTTGATGGATTGGTCTCGTATAAATCAGCAGTTATTTCTAAACCATCTTCGGCTATAAACGAAACCTTTTCCTGAGCTTCAAGAATATAAAAAGAAAATATGAATATTGAAATTAAGAAATACTTCATACCACAATTACATTTCAACTGATTCTGCAAGGATAATTACATTATTATCTTTGACCTCAATAATTCCTCCACTAATTTTAAAATAGGATTCAGCTCCTCGTTCAATAACTTTTATTTTACCCTTTTCAAGCGTTGAAATAATAGGAGCATGGTATTCTAATACAGCAAAAGACCCCTTACTTCCGGGAACCTGAACAGAATTGATTCTTCCTGAAAAAACCTTTTTGTCTGGAGTTATTATTTCTAAAAACATAAACCAAAAACCTCAATTAAAATGTAAGTTATTTCTTTTTCTTGGCTTGAGCAAGCATTTTTTCTCCTTTTTCAATGGCTTGTTCTATGGTACCCACTAATTGGAAAGCTGCTTCAGGGTATTGATCAACTTCTCCATTAAGAATCATGTTAAATCCTTTGATTGTATCTTCAATGCCTACAAACTCTCCTGTTAAACCGGTAAATGCTTCGGCAACGTGGAACGGCTGTGATAAGAATCTTTGAACTCTTCTAGCTCGGTGAACTACCAGTTTATCTTCTTCCGATAGTTCGTCCATTCCAAGAATGGCAATAATATCCTGTAACTCTTTATATCGTTGTAATATTTCTTTTACCTTTTGTGCTGTCTTATAATGCTCTTCACCTACAACATCCGGAGTAAGAATTCTGGAAGTTGAATCCAACGGATCTACTGCCGGGTAAATACCCAGTTCAGAAATTTTTCTGCTCAATACTGTTGTTGCATCCAAGTGTGAAAATGTTGTTGCAGGAGCAGGGTCTGTTAAGTCATCGGCAGGAACATAAACTGCTTGTACCGAAGTAATGGATCCTTGTTTTGTAGAAGTAATTCTTTCCTGCATCATACCCATTTCAGTAGCTAATGTAGGCTGATAACCTACGGCCGATGGCATTCGACCTAACAATGCAGAAACCTCAGAGCCTGCCTGAGTAAAACGGAAAATATTATCGATAAAAAACAGGATATCATTTCCTTTGCCTTTACCATCTCCATCACGGAAGGATTCAGCTAAAGTAAGTCCAGTTAAAGCAACGGTAGCTCTTGCTCCCGGAGGCTCATTCATTTGTCCAAAAACTAAACTAGCTTGAGATTTTTTTAATTCTTCAGGATCTAATTTTGTTAAGTCCCAGCTACCAGCTTCCATGCTTTTTTCAAACTCCTTGCCGTACTTAATTACTCCAGATTCTATCATCTCACGTAATAAATCGTTTCCTTCGCGAGTACGTTCTCCAACACCGGCAAATACCGTTGTTCCAGAATAAGCTTTTGCAATGTTGTTGATTAATTCTTGAATAAGCACGGTTTTTCCTACACCAGCACCACCAAACAACCCAATTTTACCTCCTTTTTGATAGGGCTCAATTAAATCAATTACCTTAATACCTGTAAATAAAACTTCTTTTTCTGTTGTTAAATCCACATATTCAGGAGCACTATTATGAATCTGGTAACCTCCTTCTTTATCCAACTCACCAATGCCATCAATAGCTTCGCCAATCACATTAATCAATCTGCCTTTAACCTGTTCTCCTACTGGAACTTTTATTGGTGATCCTGTAATAACAACATCCATTCCTCTATGCAAACCATCGGTAGAATCCATGGCAATACATCTTACCGTATTCTCACCAATGTGCTGCTGACATTCAATAACTAGGATAGAATTGTCATCTCTTTTTATTTCCAATGCATCGTGAATGTTTGGAAGATCAGAACCCGTTTGTTCAAAACTAACATCAACAACCGGACCGATTACCTGAATAATTTTTCCTGAATTATCTGACATTCTGTATTAATTTTTGAAGTAAATAAATAGGCTTTTTACAAATTTACGTTTTTTATACGATTAAATCACTTTTTAGATACATGGATACGATATTTTTAATAAATTCGTTTTTCAATTTATAGCACGCTTTTTGTTATAGTGCTATCGGATAATTTTTTGTTAAACATTTAATTTATTAAAAATGAAAAAATCTTTTTTAAAACTGATATTTGCTACAATATTAATTAGCAGCTTATTTAACTTAAAAACTAACGCACAGGAAATAAAACTAGGTGGTGGTTTAATTATTGGGACAGATCGTCCTCCTTTAGGATTACAATTTAAAGGTACTTATGGAATGGATATGGTTCTTGATAACTTATCAGGATCTCTTGAGTTTGCTATATTTTTTCCAACAACACAAAGTAATTATGATTATAGCAGGTGGAGTATTGATGTAGATGGAAATTATATTTTCTGGAATGCTGCAGGTTTTGACTTTTACGCTATTGCAGGTTTAAACATAACGCATTTCTCCAAAGAATCAAATGTTACCTGGCTGTCTGATACCAAAGGAACTAAGCCTGGATTAAATGCAGGTGCTGGTGTTAACTACCAATTTACATCAAACCTAAGTGCTTTTAGTGAAGTAAAATATATTTTAAGTAATTACGATCAAGCAGCTTTTAACTTTGGAGTTTTATTTGAATTATAATATTTTATAATGAATTTGTTAAGGACATTCAATCAGAATGTCCTTTTTTATTTTAAAAAAGAAACTTTATGATTCTTTCATGCAAATTGTTTGTATCAAAAATAAATTTAAGTTTTATTTGCATTTTCAATCTTAAATCACTGATAACAAATGAAGAAGATTCTTATAGCAATAGTTTTATTAGTACTGACAATAGGCGTAGAAACATCGAATGCCCAGTTTGAATATGCCGGAGGTGGATTATCATTAGCTACAGGAGGAAAGTATGCTTACGATGGTTTAGATTATAATAATGGTTCCTTTGGTATTGACCTTAGAGCAGTTTATGATTATAGTAAGAAGTTACATATTGTTCCTGATTTAAAATTTTATCTTCCAAAAAAAGATAATTCATTTGCTAATGGCGAGTCAAAAACTACCATGTATGCCTTTAATTTAAATGCTCATTACATTTTAAATCCAAGAGCAAGAGAAAGTTATCGATTATACTTGTTAGCAGGGGCACACATAGGAATGTGGAATATAAAAGATGAACATATAGAGATAACCAGAACAGTAGACTTCAACGTATTTAAATTTGTTCCTGGAGCTAATGTGGGTGCTGGCATGCAATTCCCAATAGGATCAGCCATCTTTTTTGCTGAAGCAAAATATGTGATTGCTAAATCACATCAGCTGGTATTTACTCCGGGAATATTATTTGTACTTTAATAATCTCTTTTGATAAGACTTTCAGCGAGCTTTTTGAGTTCGCTTTTTTTATTTTCATCAACTGAGACTTCTGCTAAATAATCAAGAGCCCTCTTATTTAATTCCTCAATTTTGCCTTTTACCAGCTCGCGAATATTTAGCTTATCATATATTTCAGTAACAGCCTTTACTTTATTGTCTCGATCGAATTCTTTTTGATTTAACCAAAAGCTTAGTTTTTCTTTGGTTTCGTCGGTAGCCAATTCCTTAGCTTTAATTAACATAAAAGTTTTTTTATTAGCTACAATATCACCTCCTATTTGTTTTCCAAAAACTTTTACATCACCATAAACATCCAGATAATCGTCTTGTAATTGGAAAGCCAAACCAATATTTCTTCCAAATTCATACAATGAATCTGCATCTTTATCATTTGCATTCCCTAATAGAGCTCCAATTTTTAATGCTCCCGCTAATAGAACCGAAGTTTTTAACTCAATCATCCGAAGATATTCCTTTTCTGAAACATTACTCCTGTCCTCAAATTCCATATCGTATTGTTGTCCCTCACAAACTTCAAGAGCAGTATTATTAAAAACTTTCAGGACCTTCCTTAGATTTTGTGAATCTATATCCATGAAATAATCATAAGCTTTAATCAACATGGCATCACCGGAAAGAATCGCAGTATTTTCATTCCACTTTTTATGTACTGTTGGATTTCCTCGGCGAATATCAGCATGATCCATAATATCATCGTGCAAGAGTGTAAAATTATGGAAAATCTCTACTCCAATTGCAGGCATGATTGCATGATCTATTTTTTTAGAAAATAAATTACATGCCATCAAAACTAAAGCTGGTCTTATTCTTTTTCCGCCCGATTCAAGGGTGTAATTAATAGGGTCATACAAAGAAAATGGCTCTCTGCCAATTTTATCATTTGAGATTTTATTGCTGATTATTTCCTGTAGTTCTTTTATAGAGTACATATCCATTGACTTAAAATATTTCCAAAAATAGGATTATATCTTCATTTCTCAAACATTTCTTAAATTGTTATCTTATTGTTAATTAATTCTTAAATTAATGTTATGAAAATTTGCTCTTTTTTTTAGTTTTGCATTTCTTACACTAATACTCATTATAAATGAAATATAGTTTTTTAGACTTATTAACCTTAGTTGGTTCTTTAGGATTTTTCCTATATGGAATGAAACTTATGAGTGAGGCCTTGCAAAAAGTTGCCGGCGATAAAATGCGTACTATTCTTGCAAGAATGACCTCCAATCCTGTTAAAGGTGTTTTTACAGGATTATTAATTACAGCTATCATTCAGTCATCATCTGCAACTACCGTAATGATGGTAAGTTTTGTAAATGCAGGATTACTTTCCCTTACGGAATCAATTGGAGTGATTATGGGAGCCAATATAGGAACCACTGTAACGGCATGGCTCATTTCAATTCTAGGATTTAAGATTAAAATCAGTGTTATTTCATTACCATTAATAGGCATTGGTTTCCCTTTAGTATTTTCGAAAACGAACAAACGAAAATCATGGGGTGAATTTATCATTGGCTTTGCTATGGTATTTTTAGGATTAGATTTCTTGAAAGGTTCTGTGCCTGACATTAAAAGTCATCCCGAAATATTAGAATTCTTATCCAGTTATACATCAAATGGTCTTTTATCACATTTATTGTTTTTAGCCATTGGTACTTTCCTAACAATGATTATACAATCATCAAGTGCCACCATGGCTCTTACGCTTGTTATGTGTAATTTTGGATGGATTCCATTTGATATTGCAGCGGCAATGGTTCTTGGTGAGAATATAGGAACAGCAGTAACAGCAAATATAGCAGCTGCCGTAGCCAATGTCTCGGCCAAAAGAGCAGCACGAGCTCACTTGATATTTAATATTTTAGGTGTTGTATGGGTATCTATCATATTTACACCCTTCTTATCATTAATTAATATGTTTATTACAAAATCGGGAGGGGCTTCCCCTTTTGATACTCCAGAAGCCATTCCTGTAGCATTGTCTATATTTCACACTTCTTTCAACATAGCCAATGTTTTAGTATTTATTTGGTTTACTAAATTTATTCAACTTATTGTAACCAAGATGGTACCAATGAAAGAGGATGCTGAAGAATTTAGATTACAATTTATTAATACAGGTTTATTATCAACGGCAGAACTTTCAATTCACCAGGCTAAACAAGAAATTATTGTATTTGCTAAGCGTGTCGAGAAAATGTACCATTACGTTGAAAGTATGTTTCATGAAAGCAATGATAAGAAGTTTTATAAATATTACGATAAAGTAGAAAAATATGAAGGGATATGCGATAGAATGGAAGAAGAAATTGCGAACTATTTAACTAAAATATCTGAAGGTGAATTAAGTTTGCTTGGTTCGAAGCGGATTACTGCTATGCTTAATATTGTTACAGATTTAGAGAGTATTGGTGACAGTTGCTATAACCTTGCAAAAACATTACATAGAAAAAAAGATAAGAAAGTTAAATTCGACACTTCGTTAAATGAAAACATTATTCAAATCATGGAACTTGTTCAGAAAGCATTTAACGAAATGCAGAAAAATCTTGATCGTGGATATCAGAATGTAAATATTACAGAAGCTCAAGATATTGAAGAACGAATTAACCGTTTTAGGACCAAGCTTAAGAAAGAACATCTTAAGAATGTTGAGAAAAAAGAATACGATTACCAAACTGGTATTATTTACAACGATATTTATTGTGATTGTGAAAAACTAGCCGATTTTATTATTAATGTTTCAGAAGCTATTAACGAAATCAGAAATTAACATAAAACCCGAAACGATGTTTCGGGTTTCTTTTTATATTCTAAGACCCATAATCATCATGTCGTCTAACTGAGAGTAGTCTCCTTGCCATTGAATCATATTCTTATCTATCTCCTCTTTCTGTGTTTTTACATCTTTTTTAGCGATTTTAGAAAGTAGGTCTTTAAATGGTTTTTGCTTAAATTTATGTCCCTTTTCTCCTCCAAATTGATCAACATAACCATCGGAGAAAAGATAAAGCATATCATCTTTTTTCAAATCAAATTCTTGATTTTCGAATCCTTTATCCACTTTAATTGCATGAATTCCAATAGGCATTTTATCGGCCTTTAATTCATGAATTTCCGAGGCTCTAACTATAAGAACAGAATTATATGCCCCGGCAAATTGCATCCTTCGACTTTTTTTATCAATAATACAAAGAGCCATATCCATGCCGTCTTTTGATCCTTTTACACCATATTCCTGATGTAATGAATCAATAATAGAATCACGTAACTGATCTAATATTGTATTCGCCTGTGGGTCTGCTGTTTTATTTACTATTTCATTTAAAAATGCTATTCCCAACATGCTCATAAATGCACCCGGGACACCATGTCCAGTACAATCAGAAACAGTAATTATCAGTTTATCTCCTTTTTCGGCTACCCAGTAAAAATCACCACTCACAATATTTTTAGGTTTCATATAAATAAAATATTCACCCAATACCTTCTCTAAAAACTTATCTTGAGGAAATAAGGCAGACTGAATTCTTTTAGCATATTCAATACTGTCGGTAATAATGGTGTTTTGATTTGCTATCTGATCACGTTGCTTTGTTACAAAATCACGCTGTGCTTCGATTTCATCTTTTTGTTCAGCAATTTCATTTTTTTGTTTTGTGAGGATAATATTGGTTTTCTTTTTACGCTGATAATTCTTGAAAATAACATATGCCAGCACCAACATGAAAACAAATCCTCCGGCAAAAGCCCATTTTAAAATCTTTTCTCTTTGCAGCTTAGCTTCTTGCTGAATATCTTTTTGTCGTTCCTCAAACTCTCTTTTTCGTTGCTCTTTATCAAATTCGTATTGTAGCTCCAACTCATTAATTTTTTGACTATTCAAGCTATCCTTTAATGTTGTATAGCTTTGATAAAAATCTAATGCTTTTTTATCATTGTCTGTTGATTCATATAATTCCGACAAGGCTAAATAGCATTCTTTAATGTCTTCTTTTAAATTCTGATTTTGTGCAAAATCAAGACTATTATTTAAATAAGTTCTCGCTTTAGTTGTATGCCCTTCTATTAAATAAATCTTCCCTAAATACCTTAAAATAGATGCTAATTCAGTGTTATCATTTAAAGACTCCTTAAGTTCCTTTGCTTCCATTAAGTAATCTTTTGCTTCTGATAAGTTCTGGGCATCAAAATAGATTTTTCCTAAAGTACTTAACGAATTAGCAACTCCTAACTTGTTATTCGTTGATTTATTTCTTTCTAAAACTTTCTCGCTATACTCAACAGCAGAATCTAGTTCGCCTTTTTCATAATAAATACTTCCCAACTCTTTATAGCATAAAGTAACTCCCACACTAATCTCTTGAGCATCTTCAATTTTTTGATAAATCGTTAAGGATTGATTGACATACTCAATGCTTTTGTCATAATTTCTCATCATTTTAAACAAACGCGCAATATTTAAGGCCGACCATGCTATTCCTTCGTTATTTTGAAGCCCTTCGTAGATACTTAACGCTTCAAGATGCTGATTGATAGCTAATTCGTAATTTCCATATAACCTATAAACACTCCCAAGATTTGTTAATGTCCTTGCAATCTCCTGATCATTTTGTATGTCTTTATTAATAGCCATTGCGCGCTTATAATAATCCAAAGATTTATCATATTGTCCCATTAACTGATAAGTGTTTCCTAATCGATTTAAGGAAGAGGCCTTTCCTCCCAGATCATTGGTTAATTCTGTTAATTCTAATGATTTATCAAAGTGAATAATGGCTTGTTCAAAATTGTTTTGGATATAGTATGCGAAGCCTGTCGAAAATTGTGCCGAATATTGTAATTCGTAATTTTCTATTTCTTCACTAATTTTTATGGCTGCAAGTCCATAACTTACAGCATTTGCAGGAGATTTACTTCTGTTTGATTCAGAAAGTTCGAGCAGTTCATTAATTTTTAGAACAGCTTCATTTTCTGATGTATATGTAATTAAAGTATCATTTTGATGATTAAAAGCGAATAATGATGAAGTAATTACACAAAGAAAAATGAACGAAAAGTATTTTTTCATTATAGATAAATTAAATTCTCTATAAAAGTAAAATACTTTTGTTTAGATATCAATTTAGTAAGGCTAATTTTATACTTTTACCAGTAATAATTGAAACAACTGAGTTTATGGAAAAATATTTAATCATAACCCTCATCATTTTATCATATATATTATCATTCTGGGCAGTATTAGATCTTAATAAAACCCGATTTATCGATCATCATAAAAGATGGTTTTGGATCATTAGTTTCTATACTTTACCTCTTATTGCGCCCATTGTTTATTTTCAAGTAAAACGAAAATATATCAAAAAAAGAAGATCTTTTCTTAATCCTTCAAAATTAAACTAATTCAGATATTATATATTTTGTCAAACTTGAGTTTGGTATTCAATGTTACATTTTCATCCAACCGGGTATCTTTTTGGATTTTGGACGTCGTCCATAAAAAAGATCATCCATATATAGAGCAAGTCGCCTAAAGATATATGAATTATGAATTCCCCATCGAATAAAATTATGCATTGCATTATTTGGATGTGAGTATGGACATGCTATCATACATTTACCACAGTCAGTTCCTACAGTACACCAATACGTAAAACAGCTTTCAGAATTTATTTGCCATCGTAAAACTCCATCTATTTCTTTTCTATCGTCAAAAGAAATAGATCGCGACGGGCAAACGTCGGCACATTTTTTACAAATACCACAAAAATCAATGACCGATGACTGATCTTTTCTTTTATCAACTATCAGTGGAATATCGGTAGTAATTACAACAATACGTACGCGAGGTCCTAATTTTGGAGTCATTAATAAACCCATTCGCCCTATTTCACCTAATCCTGCATCGCGTGCAACTAAGGGACAAATGAGTTCATAGTTCCCATCAATATGAGCACGCGCTTCGTAACCCAAAGCACGAATAAAATAAGCCACTTGCACCGCAATGGTTCCTGAATTCAGATATTGCTGTGTCGATTCCATAATTACAGGTCCTTTAGGGGCTGTTTGCATCATTTCATTGCTCATTTCAACCGTTAATGCAATCGCATATTGATGACTATTATGAATCTCTTTTCCGTACAAATCGCCTCGCCCTTTATGCGAATACAAATGATAATCTTTTAATTCTGTAATCCCTACCGAATGTGCTCCCAAAGATTTACACCAGGTTTTTATATAATGGCTTATTTTACTAGCCTCCACATTAATCCTTTTGTCAGCGATTTTACCATTAACAACTGGTTTTAAAGCTTCAATCACTTCTAAGTTAGCATGTGCCGAAGCAAATGAAAAAGGATGATACATAGCAGATTCCGGAGCTAATAATCCGGGTTTAGTTCTAAATTTATCGTCTAATTCTTTTTTGTTAGGGTTAGCTGCATAATATTGCTCAAACCTTTCTGTTCCCGGCTGAATTTCATTACGCGAAAACATAACATCTCTTTCATCAAGCTGCTTTTTAGGAATCTGAAACTTTATTTTTGTGCGTATTGGAACAAACAAAACAATGGCTAAAGCATAAACAAGGCCTAAGACAATAATTGAAACCTTATCCTTATAAAGAAAATCGGATAAGTATAAAGTGAAAAAAGGAATCCATATTATTATTGCAAACAAAGCCGAAACCTTTGCCGCTCTGTATTCTTTTTCGAAGATTGATATAATATTTACATAAAGAAAAACTAGTGAAAGTCCCGTTCCTGTTATCAATAATAAAACATCTAATAATTCTTTTTGAAACAAATTTATAGTGGGCATATTAAGATCTTTTGAAACAAATATAAGATTCTTAATTTAAAGAAAAGTTTAATAATGATCTGAAAAACCCAACTCTTTTATCATAGCTATAGCTGAAGAACCATCTGAATAATAGCTAGATAAAATATTATACGACTTATACTCATTTTTCTTATACAAGTTAATTGCTGATAAATTATTTTCGCTAACCTCCAATTTTATTCCGATAGCTCTATTTTTTATTGAAAATATCTCAGCTTGTTTAAGTAACTCCTTTGCTATCCCTTTTCCTCTCATATTAGGATCAACAGCTAAGGAATATATTCGAGCATAACTGCTATTTTTTCTTAAAAGAATAATTAAATATCCAATCACTTTATCATCTTTTAGCACAATCAGAAATTCACCATTGGCCTTATGCATTAAATAACTAAACTGCCTTTTGTTAAATGCATCGCCCTGAAAACATGACTCTTCAATTCTAAAGATTTCTTTAAGATCTCCTTTTTTTGCTTTTCTTATTTTTAGCTGATCCATTTGGTTTATTGAGAATGTTTTTGTTCTAATCGAATGACAAATTCTCTTAAAATTCTTCCATATAATTCATCTCCTAATATAGCATCCTCCACACCATAATCAATATTAGGATTATCATTAATCTCGATGATATAGCACTTATCACCAATTTGCTTTAAATCTACCCCATAAAGCCCTTTACCTATTAAAGATGTAGCCTTAACTGCAGTTCTAATAACAGTTTTAGGAACTTGATAAATTGGGACTGTTTCGTAATTGCCCTCACTCAGTTTTCCAGATATTTTATGATTATAAATCTGCCAATGTCCTTTGGCCATATAATACTTACATGCATAAATAGGTTCCTTATTTATTATTCCAATACGCCAGTCGAAATCGGTTGGAATATACTCTTGTGCCAATAGTATTGCTGATTTTTCAAAAAGTGTTCGCAATGTTGTATCAAACTCCTCTTGATTATTTACTTTTTTAACTCCATGCGAAAATGATCCGTCAGGAATTTTTATTACTATAGGCAATCCCAATAAATCAGAAATCTTTTCAAATGAATTGTTGTTCGAGTTAAATAATAAAATCGAATTAGGCGTTTCAATTTGTTCTTTATCAAGCAATTCTTTTAAATATACCTTGTTTGTACAACGAATAATAGACACAGGATCGTCGATAACCACCAAATCAGCCTGAGCAGCTTTTTGAGCAAGCTGATAAGTAATATGGTTCAGTTCTGTTGTTTGCCGTATAAATAAGGCATCGAATTCCATGATCCGATTACTATCCTCAGCAGTTATCAATTCGGCATTAATATTCATTTTTTTAGCAATCTCAACAAAGCGTTTTAATGCTCTTTTATCGCTGGGAGGAAACTTTTCTTCAGGATCGTAAAGTATCGCCAAATCGTAACGATAAGGCTTTTTAGCCCTGGGCTCTCTCCATACTTTTTTACTAAAGTTATCCAAGGCATTGGCAAAAAGATCTTGCTGTGCATCATTAAGTTCAGAAATATTCAACGCTCTGATAGATTCAATTTGATTCTTTTCATGATTATTTAAAGTAACTCTTAAAATCGGACAGTGAAACTGATCATAAATGTACCGTGCTACTTTCTCTAAACCTTCTTCGCGGCAAGTACCAAAATATATATCAAGAAACCAGTATTCATCTTTAATATCATTTTTCTTGATATATTGACAACATACTTTTTGTAATGTTTTATCTAACCTTATTAGGGCTTCTGATGATAATTTATTAATGGTTTCGACACTTGGAATGACTTTATGATTTCGAGCTGTAGCCAAAAGAGAACAATAATACCCTTCTGAATTATAGCTCAAATCCTTGCTTAAATTAATAACAAAATGATTTTGGTTGCTTAGATATTCGTTTTGCAAATAATCTTTTGCAGTAATGATACTTTGTGTATCATAAAATGGACTCCACTCGTCGAGGGTATCCAAAATAATTAACGAAGAATGCATAAAAGCTTATTAAATACCCGGCAAATTTAAGTAATATTTAAATCCGTTATTCTTCGTTGGTAACATTTATTTTTTTGTGGTAAACATCTAGAGCTACAAGCATTGCAATGAATCCCCAAACCGGGACAGAGGCTTTATCGGTATCAAGAAAATTATTTAAAATACCATGCATAAAATAAGTTGATAAACCAAGCATAATATACAAAGCAAGCTGTTTTACTTCTTTTGAGTTTGTTTGATGGTAAACCCTGTATCCGGTTCTGAAAGCCATGAAAATAATGAGCAAAAACGATAGCAATCCAATTGCTCCGGACTCTGAAAAAGCTCCCAAATATTCGCTGTGAGCATTACCCACCTCACCAAAATTGGTGCTTATTGAGGTTCTGTCGTATGAAAACTGAAAAGGAGCATATTGAAACTTATAGGTTCCCGGACCCCAGCCCCAGAAAGGTTTCTCTTTAATCATTCTTGCAGCGCATTTCCAGCGATTGATTCGTTCCATATTTGAAACATCGGTAGAAATATTTGCCATCGATTCAATATGTTCTGAAAATTTACCAGATGATCGAGTTTCGTTTTGTTCTAAAGTACTTAAAAGTCTATTTTGAAATACAAATAATAAGAAGATTACTCCAACTCCAGCTAATAAAACATACTTTATCTTAATCCTCAATTTTATTAGTGCAAAAAGTCCTAATGCTCCAAATAAACTAAGCCAGGCTGCTCTTGTATAAGACAATATTATTCCACCGATAAATAGGATAAATACAATTGTTGTAAGTGTTTTGTATAATAGGTTATTGGTCTTTTTAATTAAAAAATAGAATAAAGGAAACAAGAACATCACCAACATGGCTCCATAGGAAGTGTGATCACTAAAAAATGGTTTTACAACCCAATTGGATGCACTTTGATTATTTAATCCATGTGCCGATAATTTTACATTGGTATATAGCACAACTATTACCAAAGGAATAATGTATAACCACTGAAACTTTTCAATATTCTTATAGTTTTTAAAAATTTGCGTAGCTACAAAATACATTGGAATTACAAACCATAACCTGGAAATCAAAAATTTAAATGATACACTTGGTAAAGTACTTGTAAAACTTGAGATAAAAATCCAAAGTAGATTGATACATATGGCTATTGTAACCGGATGTAATAAAATTTTTTTATCAAACTTACCATCTAATAATAACTTAAAAATGAACAATAACAGTACTCCCATTAATAAAATCTCTGTTGGTAAATAAAGATTTACAGGAATATCAGGAATAATATAATCTAAACGAATAGATAAAGGTGTAAAGAATACTATGGTAAGTATAACTTTATCGAGAGATAAAAAATTTATAAATAGCAATACAAGCAATAAAGGTAAAAATGCTACATAATAAACCTCATATGCTATACACCAAACATTTATAGCAATAAATATTAAAGATAGAGAATAAAAAAGAATTTTATTCTTAGGCAACATACTACGATTTAAATGTAAACAGATCTTTATATCGCTCGATAAAAAGCATTAAAATAACCGCAAAAATAAATGCAGAGATTGTTGATACCACACAAATGAGCCAACGAACAGGATAAGCCTTTTTCTCCGCAGGATATGCTTTTGCTACTATAAATTTTCGAGGTAAATCCTGGTTAGCATTCACTCGAGCCTCAACCAGTTTTTCTTTTAAATTACTTAAGCGTTTGTTCTCATTAACTAATTGTTGGCTTAAAGAGATATATCTTGGATTTGTGGTTTTATTACCTAATGTTTTTAACGAATTCTCTAAGCCTTCTATTTCAGATTCTAATAAATGATATTCTTTTTCAACTACGTCTAATATCTTTACTGCTACTTCTTTTTGCATCTTATTAAGGGTTATATCTAATAAAGATGCTATTTCGTTAGCAATATTTGCTGCCATTTGTGGATCGGTATCCAATACTTCAATTCGAATAGCTTGAAATTCGGTCTTTTTAAAACTGATGTTATTCATAAACTCAGCATGTAACTGTGTCATTGGGAAAGCGCCATCTTTATCAATATCGTAATGATTAAAAAGATCAAACTTTTCGATTACTGCCAAGCGAATTTCTTCCGAGTATAACGTCTGAATTAACTGCTCTGTTTCTTCCTCATCTCCAAAATTCATGATATGATCATCCGGATCAATTAGCTCGGATGTGGTTAATGCATGCGAAACAGAAGCTTGTGTTTTAGGATAAAAAACTACTGCTGATTTATACTTTGGAGTAATGGTCATAGCAACAATTACCGAAGCAATGGCACCTATCAAAGTCACCATAACAATAGGCCATTTATGCTTAAACATAAAACGAATAATATCCATAGAATTAAAGTTATAATTAGAGTCTGTCATGTTTTATAAATAGAGGATTAACGGTAATATTCATTATCCATCAATCCTCCATATTTTTCATTTTAAATTGTTTATATCCTAGACTGTTCTGATAAGGAAATAGTTCTTTTTCCCCTTTTGAACTAAAATGTATTTATCATTCAATAAACGATCAGAAGCAATAGTTATTTCATCAGACAATACTTTTTCCTTATTAATGCTTACTCCACCACCTTTAATCGTTCTTCTTAACTCACCTTTCGATGGAAAAACCTGTGTTTCTTCTGCTAATAAGTTTAAAACATTTTGTCCGGATTCAATCTTCGATTTTTTAATATCAAACATAGGAACACCTTCGAAAACAGACAAAAATGTTTTTTCATCCAGATTTTTTAACTCCTCTGTAGTTGCTTTACCAAATAATATTTTTGATGCCGCTACTGCTGTTTCATAATCTTTCTCGGAATGAACCATTGTTGTTAACTCTTTGGCCAAACGTTGTTGTAAAGATCGCATATGTGGTTCTTCGCGATGTTTCTCAATGATAAACTCAATTTCATCTTTTGGTAACATCGTAAAAATTTTGATATACTTTTCAGCATCTTCGTCAGAAACATTTAACCAAAACTGGTAAAACTTATATGGTGATGTTAATTCAGGATCTAACCAAACATTTCCTTCTTCGGTTTTGCCAAATTTGTTTCCATCTGCCTTTGTTATTAAAGGACAGGTTAATGCAAAAGCCTCACCCCCTTCTTTACGACGAATTAATTCAGTACCGGTAGTAATATTTCCCCACTGATCGGAACCACCCATCTGCAATTTACAGTTCTTTTCTTTATATAAATGATAAAAATCTGTTCCTTGAACTAACTGGTATGAGAATTCTGTAAACGACATTCCCATTTTTGATTCTTCACCAATACGTTTTTTTACAGAATCTTTGGCCATCATATAGTTAACAGTAATATGCTTACCAATATCACGAATAAATTCAAGAAAAGAAAATTCTTTCATCCAATCGTAATTGTTAACCATTTCTGCACCATTCTCAACACTCGAATCGAAAACAAGTAATTTTTCTAGTTGTTTTTTTAAACAATCCTGATTGTAACGCAATGTTTTTTCATCTAATAAATTTCTCTCTTGCGATTTTCCTGATGGATCGCCAATCATACCTGTTGCTCCACCTACCAAAACAATTGGTTTATGACCTGCTGCCTGAAAATGTTTTAACATCATTACACTAACCAAATGTCCAATATGTAATGAATTTGCCGTTGGATCAATTCCAACATATGCAGCTGTCATTTCCTTTTGCAATTGCTCTTCTGTTCCGGGCATGATATCATGTAACATGCCTCTCCATTTTAGTTCCTCAACGAAATTCATTTATTTAATAATATTTAAACTTTGCTAAAGTTTAAAACTTTAGCAAAGTTGATGTTTATTTTTAATTATATTTTTTCTAAAGCATGATCTAAATCTGCAATAATATCATCTACATTTTCGATACCTACCGCATAACGAACCAAGCCTTCTGTGATATGAGCTTCTTCTCTTGCTTCTTTAGGTACACCAGCATGTGTCATGGATGCAGGGTGTTGAATTAAGGATTCAACTCCTCCTAAAGAAACAGCTAATAATGCTAAATGAACATTGTTCATTAATGTAACACCAGCATCGTATCCCCCTTTTAATTCAAAGCTAATCATCGCACCGGGACCTGCCATTTGTTCTTTCGCTAAATCATATTGTGGAAATGATTTTAATCCTGGATATTTAACCCAAGCTACTTTTGGATGATTTTCTAGAAATTCAGCAACTTTCATGGCATTTTCCTGAGCTCTTTCAACACGCAAACTTAATGTCTTTACACCACGAATTACCATATAAGCCTGATGTGGATCCATATTTCCACCCATGTAAACCATGGTTTTACGCATTTTTTGATATACTTCAGGATCTTTTGCAATTAATGCTCCACCAACAATATCAGCATGACCATTAATAAACTTGGTTAATGAATGTAAAGCAACATCAGCACCTAAGTTTAATGGTTTTTGTAAGTATGGACTACCAAATGTATTATCAACCACAACAATAATATCATGTTTATGAGCTATCTCAGAAGCTTTCTTAATATCAGTTAAAACTATTGTTGGATTTGCAGGAGTTTCCAGGTATAAAACCTTCGTGTTTGGTTTTATTGCTTTTTCAATCTCATCTAAATTTGATGTGTCGATAAAACTTGCTTCAACTCCAAATTTTGCAAAATGACTATCTAAAACTGCTCGGCTGGGGCCATAAACTGCACTCGTACATACAATATGATCTCCTTGTGCTAAAAACGCCATGTAAGCAGTTGTAACAGCTGCCATACCAGAAGCTAAAGCAATTCCACCACAACCATTTTCTAATTCAGCCAATTTGTTTTCTAAAGCTTCAATGGTTGGATTTCCAATTCGAGTATAAATAAATCCTTTTTCGCGACCAGCAAATAAATCTGCACCATGTTTTGCATTACGAAAAGCAAAAGTTGATGTTTGATATATCGGTGTTACTGCACTACCATTAGCATCTTCAAAATCTCCGGCATGTATCAGTTTCGTATTGAAACCTAAATTTTTTGTATCCATTTTATATTTATTTTATGATTAATTTTTGCTAGATTCTAATTCCCTCCTTTATTTGCTCGGCATCTATTTTTTCCTTCATTTTATCAAAATTTAAATAAGGAAAAATCATTGGAGCAAAATTTGATAAAGGTTTATATAGTAAAGATTTTTCTTTCGTATCATCAGGAATAAAATTGTATTTATTATCCACCTTATTGATTAAAACCAAGATAATACTAACAATAAACGCTATTTTTAATACCGAAAATAAAACTCCAAGTAAACGGTTTATAATTCCTAAAGCGATCGCATCAATTAATTTATTTAATCCTTTTGCTAACATGTGTACTGCAATCACAATGACAATAAATGTTACGGCAAATGATAAAACTGGTAAGTACTGACCAGATACTTCAAACTTTTTAATAATAAGACTTGAAGTAAAATCGGAGAACATCACTGCTCCTAAAATCCCTAACAACAATGCTGCTAAAGTTGCTAATTGTACAATAAATCCTTTCGTATATCCGCGATAAGCAGCCCAAAGTAATAAGATAGTAAAAACAAGATCAACTGTATTCATAATAAAGTCGTTCGGTAAAAGAATTTGTAAAAATAATAAAAAGATTCGGCTTCAATGTAAATTGATTAGCTGCTTTATTGGTAAAATAGAAAAAAGTATCTATAAAATCTTACAGATGCTTTTTATTAATATTTTATTTATTGATTTCAAATCCCCCTAGCCCCCTTTAAAAAGGGGGAATTATTGTAAGAATTTCTTTTATCCGCCTATTGTGATGGAATCGCCATTACGCCCAACGAATGGAATTCCAATTTTGATTCCGGTATACTCATGTGTTAATCCTCTAAACCCAGTAAAAACCTCCACATTAAACATCAGGAAGATTTGATTTAAACCGTACCCAAATTCATAATATGGTTTGTTTCCTGTAGTAGATAAATAATTGAAATAAATGGTTTCATTCATTAATGTTTTATTTAATACTGGCAATCGCTTTAAAATAATACGGTCGTTTGTAAGGCGAGCATGCCCTTCGAAATAACTTTGACTAGTACTATAATCATAATAATCGAGTAATCTGAAGATACTTCCTTCATCGGTTCCGATTAAAAATGGCGTGTTCGTTCCAAAATGTTTATAATCTGCAAAATAAACTTTGTTATCATTCAAAAATGATCCTGCTTTTAGATTATACACAAAACGACCTAATCTTCGAATTGATCTGGCTTGACTTATGCCAAATTCAACTTTATCAAAATCAACATCACTTCCAAACATATTATGAATTCCTTTGATGTAAGTTAAAGAAAACGTTGGAAATCTAGAATGATAATACCATTTTACTTTATCATTAATTCGGTAATAATATTCGGGAGTATAGCGTACTCTTAAACGAAGGGTTGATGCTGTATGATCATTAACCAAGTTAGTATTTGAATTATCTCCCCAAGGAATATTCGAGGTAAACTCATTATCGAAAGGATCAGACACATAAAAATCGCAATGATTATCGAGCTTTTTTCTTTCTGCATATTCGAAATCAACTAAAAAATCTAATCCATTGGTAACATCAATTCTATGTGCGATACTAAAATAATCTTTCTGATAAAGTTTTAAATAGTTTTCTTTTAAAAACAAAGTGGTAATCAGGTTCAGGTTTTCAGTAATACCTGTGCTTGCATCGAAATCAGAGGTTTTACGGCCTCCATTTAAATAAATATATCCTCTTTTTATCCCGTTGTATCGATACATTAAACTAAAATCATTAGTCATTCGCTCTCGACCAAAAGCATAATCAATATCATGGCTTAATCTAAAATACTTTCCAGTACTATCATTGCGATAGATATATGAAAAATCCATTCCATATTTTAAACCATCAACCGTGTTATAATTGATATGACCCATATCAATAAGACCACCATAATAAAATCGATGTTTTCCTTCGGCAAAACGATGACCTCCTCCTGTAAAAATATTTCCCCAATGAAATTTCTTTTCTTCATGCTTAACCGAATCACGATAAGTCGTATCTGTTTCCATTCTTAACTGAATGGAATCCTTGATTTTATAGCTGTCTAATTCGTCTACTGTCAATGGGATTGGCCTTATAGAATCCCAGTATTGAACAGATCTTAACAGCGCACTATCTTCAATATTATTAATGCTATTGTCTTTTATTTCGAGATCTTTTTTCTTGGATTCTGTTTTATCAATATCATCTCTAATCAACTTCTTTAGTTTTTTAGATTCTTTTTTTGTTAAATCATCTTTTTGAACCAATTCTTTAATCTCTTTTTGTTCTGCACCAGAAAGTCTGTTAATTTCATCCATGTTTTCTTTGGTTTCAACAAGCATATTTTGATATAAAGAATGATCCAATTTTGAGTTCAATTTTACTTTATAGTTTGAAACGGAAGCAACATATTTAAACTTTACATCAAATCCCATGGCTCCAGCTTCAATATCAAAATTGTGACTAATTGGCATCCAAACTTCATTATTTACAGGACTATAAACCTGATTTATTTTGATTTTAAACATTTTTTGTTCTACCAAAAGTTCTGCACTATGCAAATGCCAAAATCCTTCAACAATATAGATGTGGCCCGAATAAAGATCAAAACCTTCTCTTCGCGGAATCACCTTAATTTTGTGAACCAAATAATCCTGATCATAGAAAGAAGCTACTAGTTGGAATTTATAATAAGAAAAGGCATCACGACTTAATGGGGAAATGATCCCATCAATGTCGTTATACAACGAAATAGTAATATAATCCATAGGAGACTCATCATTACCTTCTATGGTACTTCGCATCGACAATACATTTTGTTCTACAATATCCGGAAGCTTAAAATTTAAATCGGTAATACTTTCCATGATCATTACTTTACCTTCCTCAAGACCTTCTTTCTTTAATGTTTTTTTCATTAAACGGGGAATGTTTTCAAATTTTCCAGATCCTTTAATATAAACTCTGCAGTCGTACTCTTCTACCTGGTTTAAGTAATAATAACTCATGGCTACGGCCTTTCTCATGATGGAATAAGCTGGATCTTCACCACTTGCTAAAATTCTAACCTCAGGAATTTTATATAGCTGTTCTTCAAGTGTGATATCTAAAGTTTGTTTTGTTCCTAAACAATTAACTTCTAATTCTCTGGTTTTATACCCTAAATAACGAATGGTTAATTTGTGCTTCCCTTCTGGTAAATCTAATGTGTAATTTCCTTCTAAATTTGATGTTGTCCCCAATGAAACATCCGAAGCATATACTGTTGCATAAGGAATTGGATTTCCCGACGAATCACTAATTTTACCTTCGATACATTGTGAATAACTAAAATAACCTAAGGTAATAATTAGAAGTGTTAGAGTTACTCTTTTCATTTGTTTATATTTTTCTTAATTGTTAATTTATTGCTATTCATATCACTTTCCTAAAAGGTTTTTTTTGTTACTCACTCCCGCAAATCCCGAGCACATACCGCTCGTGAACCTTCATGGTTTTAATCTTGATACTATCAATCTATAATCATACAAATTTGCCTGTCTGTCGTCAAACAGGTGTTAAAATTAATTATCATGAAGGTTTCATAATTAGGTTCAGTAAATAATTTAAATTTCTTTTCAGACGATTAAAGAAAGATAAAGTTACAATAGATCATTTTACAACAAAATTACTTTTTGTTAAAAAGGCTTAAATTATGTTTTTGTATATGAAATTAATTTCTCTAATTTTGTGCACGATTAATGGCCCCATAGTTCAAGGGATAGAATAGCAGTTTCCTAAACTGTAGATACAAGTTCGAGTCTTGTTGGGGCTACAATGCAAGACTAGCTGTCGGAAATGACAGCTTTTTCTTTTTGTAAATTTTTCTGACAAAACTCAGAAAAAAACCTTTTGATAGAAAATTTTATTATTTAGAAATACCTACGTTTAATTGAAAATAAAAACACCTGCTCGTTTGGTTAATATTTCGTTTATTTTAACGTATGTTAGTATATATTTCTAATATTTTCGAAATATTTCATCATTTTTCCCAATTTTATCATTTTAATTCCAAGCTATAGCTATTTACGTTAATTTTAGCACCAAACCATCTTATCATGAAACGTACTTTTACTATTGTTCTAGCATTCATTGCTATTCATTGCTATTCGCAAATTCCAGAAGGATATTATAATTCGGCCGAAGGATTAAGTGGTGAAGATTTAAAAGCTGCCTTACATAATATCATTGATGATCATACAACATATTCATATACATCGAGTAGTACAGATGTTTGGGATATTTTAAAAGAATCGGATCGAGACCCAAATAACTCAACCAATGTGATTTTATTCTATACAGGCTGGTCTGTTAATGCTGCACAAGAATATAACAATGGTTCAGGATGGAGTAGAGAACATGTATGGGCAAAGTCCAGAGGTGATTTTGGCACCGATAGAGGTGCCGGAACAGATTGTCATCATTTAAGACCTGCAGATATTTCAGTAAATAGCGCTAGAAGTAATCGATGGTTTAATTACTGTAATGAAGAATATTACGACGGAGGTATTGCCACAGGATGTTACACCAGCAGTAGCGATTGGTTCTGGCAACCAAGAGATGAGGTGAAGGGAGATGTTGCCAGAATGATTTTTTATATGGCCACAAGATATGAAGGTGATGTTGCAGGTGAACCCGATTTAGAAGTCATAGATTCCATTCCATCCGATAACTATACCAAAGAACCTGTTCATGCTAAACTTGAAGCCCTCTTGCAATGGCATATAGATGATCCTGTTGACGATTTCGAAAGAAATAGAAATGAGGTGGTTTATTCATACCAGGGAAATCGTAATCCTTTTATTGATCATCCCGAATATGTGAATTCAATATATGGAACAGAAGATAACCATCCTGTCATTTCAGATATTAGTTATAATCCTGAAAATCCTTTCGAAACAGAAGATGTTACAATTTCAGCAACCATAACAGATGCTGATGGAAGCATTTCGTCAGCCAAAGTAAAATGGGGAACAATTAGTGGAACTTATGGCCATGAAGTTGTTATGACAGCTGCAGACGATGTTTATTCCGGAACAATTCCTGCTCAGGCTGCAGGAACTACCATTTATTTCGTTATTGAAGCGATAGATAATGATGAAGTAAATACTACTTCAGTTGAAAATACAGTCTCCTTTACTTCTGAAACCAATGACTTACCACAAATTGCAAATGTGGATTATAATCCTAAAAATCCGGAAAGTACTCAAAATGTTATGGTATCTGCTACCATTACTGATAATGATGGAACCATTTCAACAGCAAGGATTAAATATGGATCTTCTTCTGGAAATTACCCGAACGAAGTTTTAATGACAGGCTCAACAGATTCATATACTGGCATCATTCAGGCACGATCGAATGGTACAAGCATATATTTTATTGTTGAAGCCACTGATAATGAATCTGGAGTAACCGTAAGTTCAGAAAAGAATTTTATGTTTGAAGATCCTGAAAATATAGCACCAGTAGTCTTAAATGTATCTTACAGTCCTGAAAATCCAAGTTCTGAGAATGATGTCACGATATCATGCGAAGCAACAGACGCAGATGGTACCATAGCAAGTGTTCTTTTACGATGGAAAAAAGGAACAGATGGTTATACGGATGTAAATATGTCTTTAACAGAAAATAAATATTATGGACAAATACCTGCTCAAAATGAGGGAGAAACGGTTAATTTTGTTATTGTAGCAGAAGATAACCGCGGCTTACAAACCTCTTCTAATGGTAGTTATCAGGTATCCGAATCTACTGGATTAGCTGATGTGGATAAAAATGAAATTAAAATCTACCCAAATCCTGTTTCAAATGTATTATACATTAACATACCTGTGAATTATTCTGTTGAGCTTTACTCAATCTTAGGAGAAAAATTAATGTCTACAAAAGAATCACCCGTGAATGTAAGTCGCTTTAAATCTGGTGTTTATTTTATTCTCGTGAAAACTGATACAGGAGACAATTTGAAAAGTATTAAGTTTCTGAAACAATGAAAAAGAAAAACCGGCAAACTCGCCGGTTTTTTACTCTCATCATTTTCAATTTATTGTTTAACTATTCTGTATGCTTTTGAATTATTTTCAGAAACTATACTTAATATATAAATAGAAGCATCCCAGGAACTACAATCAATTTCTACACGTTCTGAATTGAATTTGTAATTTGCAATTTTAGCTCCTGTAAGTGAATAAATCTCAACATAAGTATCCTTATAACTATTTTGAGGTATCTCAACCACTAATTTATCTTTAACGGGATTAGGGTAAATTCTTAAGTCAAGAAACAAGTCCAGTTTACCCGTTATAAACTCTCCTTCGAGTGTAAAACCAACTGATGCTGTGAATCCTTCAGAATCTACTCCTGTAACTATGATATCTAATTCACCCATAATTTCTTTATATGATTTATTATTAGATATGGTAATCGTAAATGTCAGCGTTTCAGGATCAAAAATAATATATGGTGGTAGTGGACTTCCATCTGCAAGACTTGCAGTATAAGTAACCTCATCACCTAGTCCCATTTCTGTAAATACTTCTTCAGGTACGGTAACCGTTACTTCGCTTTCAGAACTGGTTGTATCAACAACAACTTCTTCTTCTGTAATCTCATCATATCCTTCTACAACTAATGTAAAATCATCATAAACAGAAAGTCCTTCGTCATCTTCTACATTAACTCTAATAGATTTTAAATCCATATCGGCAGGAGTTCCTGATAAATTTCCGGTACTTGTATTAATTGTCAACCAAGCAGGTAAGTCTGATCCATCGGTTAAAGTAGCCGAATAGTTTAAAACATCTCCCTGATCAGGATCAGCAATGAGTGTGTCAACAATATCAAAACTATACGGTTCATCTTCTCTTGTAATTTGATCGGGGATATTATTAATTATCTCCGGGGCCTCATTAATATTCAATATATTTAAACTAACCTCCATTGTTTTTGTTAATCCTCCCTGATCTTCTGCTTGCAATAATAAATTATATGAACTTTTTTCTTCGAAATTAAAAATAACATTTGTTTTTAAGAACTTCCCTTCGATGATAAAATCATCATTATCATATCCTTCTCCTTCGGCAAACGATATAACATGCATATTATTACCTTCTGGATCTACGACATCAATTGTATCTACCACTATACCTGTTTCATTATTCTCTTCACATTGTCCATGACGAAGATGAACAGCAATAGGAGTATGATTTAAAGAATCGATAGAATATTGATAAACAGACGTGCCTAAAAAAGTTCGGTTATCATGTGTTGATAATAATTCATTTGTCCCATCACCATCGAAATCCCCAAAAGCGGAATGTGCATCGCTAAAAAAATAACTATTCTTACCACCATTGTAATTGGCTGTTGAATAAGTTTGAATATATGGTATTGAATCTTCAGTTAAATAATCCCCTCCAAACATGATAATTCCGTTTTGCATTTTTTGATATGCACTGTTATCGGCATTGTAAACATACCATCCTCCCGACATATATAATTCATTACAATGATCATTATTCATATCGGGTATGCTGGTTAATTCGCCTGCAAAACGACTGATATAGTTAGCTATATCAATTGCAAATGGCTCAGCCGGTATTTTTAACACCAAATCAGGGATACTATCCATATCTTCGGCTCCAAAGAAGAAATACAGTCCCTCTATTCCATCTCCAGATCCCAACGCTTCTCTGAAATCAAGAGGCATCGTTGCAATATCCATCAATCCATCCCCGTTAAAATCGCCACCAGTTAAACTCATTCCTAGATCATTGCTTGCATAACCATAGCTTTGGTCCGAAACTAAAAATAAGTCAGGTGTTGCATACGCATCTGCACTGGCAGAACTTCCTTTTCCAAAATACACATTCACACCAGCATTTTGATAACCACTAATAGCAAAGTCATCAATACCATCTCCATTCATATCACCCGGAGCAGTTGTCCTGGCTCCAAAGTGTGAGCTTTCAGTAACGGTATGATTTGGTGTTGTTGAAAGTGGACTTCCTCCATAATAAATAAATATTTTGGAATCACCATATAACATAAAATCTTCTATGTTGTCATTATTTATGTCACCCAGATGTTTTACTCCAAAACCATCATTACCAGTTAGATTTAACGATAGATCCGTTGTGTAATTTATGGTATGATCTATAGATAAATCAAAAGATTCTCCACCATAGTAAAAATCTACTCTAATATTTGAATAAACTTCGTGATCGGTAGTTAGAACTGCTATATCCGAATGGCCGTCCCCATTAAAATCTCCTTTTTCTAAGAGCCTTAATGTTTCTGTTCCGATAGATGTTAATTGATAGTCTTCGCTTGTTAAATCACCTGTGGTATAAAATTTTATAAACTGGCCATTAATATCAAGAAAAGCAACATCTTCAATGCCATCAGCATTGATGTCTCCTATATTTTTGGTTTGAAATAATTTCTCTTCGCTATAGACATCCTCATCATAAAGTACGTCTGTTGATGAAAATGTTGTAGCATTTCCTAAGAAAAACCGATGTCCAAAATGAGTAGAACTATTAACAGAAAAACCAAAATCATCAATGCCATCACCTGTAATATCATATAATACTTCCTTATTAAAATTTACTCCTTCCATATCAGAAAAATCCAAACTTACATCTTTAGTTAATCCGACTGATAGATAATTTGTTTTTCCAAAAGCTATATGATAAGTAGAGTTTGTTTCATCATAAATATTAAAGTCTGCCAGAGCATCATCATTCACATCACCAATATAGTTAATTTCAGTATCATACAATCTAACAGTATCTTCATATAAACTTAAAGGATACGATGCATTTTTTCCTAAAACATAGGTTTTGAAGCTGTAATTTGCAGGATCAGTATAAGGTGTTGTATAAACTATCTCCTGAAAGTTATCTCCATCAATATCGACCAGATCAATTGTACTTGGTCTGGTTGTATACTTGGTTTCTAATAAACTTAAGCTCCTGTCAGATGGATTACATGCAATCACGTACATTTCATAATCATACATCCCCGTTGGGGTATAAAAAGATATAATTTTATTCCCTGTTCCATCAATATCTCCTACTATACTCTTATTTTGATACATAATATGAAAATCTGTTGGAGAATATGTCATTGCAGTAAATACATCTGGGCTACTATTTCCAAAAATTATTTCAAATTCATCAATTTCCGAATCTGTTATATAATCATCGTATCCGTCTTCATCCAAATCAAAAAAGGCACAGTAAATTGTTGGGAAAGCTGAAGAATGAATGGTTTCATCAGCCACTAATCCTGTTGCTGAGCCCAAGTAATATTGCCAGGTATTATCGTCGTTGATTCCTGCAGCATCAGAATAACTATCGCCATTTAAGTCACCTAATGGAATAATCTCAGCATAAATAAGTTGTTTGTCCAAATTATTTAGATCAGTACCTCCATAAACAATCATACTTTTGGATACTACATCATAAATGTTGCTTGTCCTATCATCAGCACAAGCACCAGCAAAATAATACATGTCATGTATACCATCACCATTGATATCACCTGCATTTTTATACTCCGATATGGTAAAATTTTGCTGATCATCAGGCCATGGCTGAGAATGGTAAATTTCGAGAGGCTCATAAACATCATATCCGTTTATGCCGGCTTTTGTAAGAGAATGATTAACTTCTTTTATTTTGAATAAATCTGCATCAGAAACTTGCGCGATATTCTGCCCAAAAGAATATGAAACAAATAAAGAAGTTAGAATAATCAAGGTAAATTTCTTTTTCATATGTATAATAAATTAAAGGTTCATATTATAAAGATAATTTTTTTGACTATTTTATTTTAATTTTTGAAAATAAAAAAGCTGGCAATTTGCCAGCTTTCATCTATTTTTCTTGATAATATTATTTAATTGCAGTTAAAACGGTATAACTCATTATTTTACCACGTGAATAGCTTTCGCTTTTAACCGTTCCTATATCCTCACAAATCCAGTCTATTGCTTCCATGCGTACACTAAACATAGTACTAACGGTCATCGTATAGCTGATTTTGTAACACTCGAATGTTCCTGCTTCGGTAGTTATTTCTTCTTTAGCCTCTACCTTTCTGTTGGTAAGCGCTGTGCTCATTCCCATAACCCGAGCTCCATTTGAATAAATAGATGCATTTAACCTGCCATTAGGTAATTCATCGCCCACTTTTAAGTTTGCTGGTATTTCAAGGTTGTTCCCACTTACCTTAATCTCACCATCTTCGTATGCAGCTATTGTTGTAGCATCCATAAAACTTTTCATATCGAGCATATAAACACCATTTTCACATTTGGCTTTATACTCATTGGTAGCTAGATCTTTACCTTTTTTATCAAACGATTGTACATGTATTGATACGGATAAAACACCATTTTCATTACTTAATTCTTTTACAGTTTGTATACTACTTCCTGTAAGTTTATCTTTTGCATCGTAACTTGAATATTCAAGCTGTTTACCTTCTGTTTTGGGATAATAAAACGTGCAATCCTGGGCTAACGAAATAAAAGAAATTAGCAGCATCACACCTGTGATGAATATTGGTTTTCTCATTACTATAAAATTTTTATGTTAATAAAATATAAATTTACGAATTAAATATATTTGTTAGGTAAGCTTCAAAACTAATATTAAAATCAGCAGGACTTTCATAGAAAAAGATATGTCCTACCTCTCTGATAATCTGGATAATACTTCTCCATATTGTTGGAACTTCTACACTATTTAAATAATCAAAATTGATGATCTGATCATATTCTCCATAATATACAGCTACCGGTATATTAAGTTTCTTTATAATTTCTAACTGATCTTTATATGCTCCTTTTTTAACAGACTCATAAAAAATGCTTCTGGTTTTTATATCTGCTTTACGAATGATTTCAGGAATAAAATCCGGGTATTTTGTTTTTTCTTCCACAAAATAGCCTGCTAACTGATGTACCTCACTATCATCAATTCCCGCTTTAGCAAACAATTCATAAAGCTCATTTTTTGAATACATTTCTTTGGTAACAGGATTTGAATATGGAACCGATCCTAATAAAACCAAACCTAAAGGATTATTAAAACTACTAAATGACTCAAGAATAATATTTGCACCAATATTATGCCCAACATAAACAGCATTTTTTAAGTCTAAAACTTTATTAAACTCAATCAAAAAATCACTTAGCCCCCTAATCGTATAATCTTGCTCTGGGTTGTCAGAATGATCAGATTTTCCATGTCCAATTAAATCCAATGCAATAAATCTAAACTGATAAGATAAAACAGAGTCAATAAGTTGTCGTATAAAAATTGCCGACGAAGATGATATACCGTGAACCATAACTACTGGATGTCCATTGTCTCTTGATTCATAATATGAAATCTCTTTCCCTTTAACCAGAATTCTTTTTTGTCTCATCTCATAAGATTTTTAATTTATATAAATTTATGAAATCTTTGAATGTCAGTCAACTGTTAAAACAATTAAGGGTAAATGCTTTTTAAATAATCTTATTCTTGGGTAAAACTATCAAAGCTTAATCCTAATATTATTCATACATTTACTCTAATTTAAATTTATTAAGCATGAAACATTTATTTCTAATATTTTTATTATTTGAAGTACTACTTGCTAAGAGCCAATCAAATAATCCAGAGGAATTCAAATCATTACGAACAAAAAGTTATAAAGGAGATATTAATATTTATTACAATCCAATCATGGATAAATATGATATTCATTTTATAAAACTCGATCTTGAAGTAACAGATCTGTCTACTTATATTTCGGGGAATGCCACCATTCAAGCTAAAGCAATAAAAGAACTTGACACCTTAATGTTTGATTTTAGTAATTACATGACTATTGACTCTGTTTTGATTAATGATAAAAAAACAAGTGTTGATCATTCCAACAATATAATTCAATATATTTTTGATACTCCTTTAAATATCAATGAAGAGATAAAAACTCAAATTTTTTATCATGGTACTCCATATCAATATGGTGGGGGCGTAACACATAGCTATGATAATCAATGGAACAAAAATGTTACCTGGACTCTTTCAGAATCGTTTCATGCAATGGAATGGTGGCCTTGTAAACAAGTCATGTCTGATAAAATAGATTCAACTCATATTTTTCTTACTTGTGATAATGATTGTATGGCAGGCTCCAATGGCTTACTCAAAAATATTGTCACGCTTCCCAATAATAAGAAACGTTTTGAATGGAAAAGTTTTCATCCAATCAATTACTATTTAATATCTTATGCCGTTGCGGAATATCAAGACTATAGCATTTATGCCTATCCGGAAGGTTCTGATCCAATTCCAATTCAAAACTTTGTATATAACAATGCAAATTATCTGGATTACAATAAAAGCGCTATTGATCAAACAGCAAGTATGATTGAATTGTATAGCGAAAAATTTGGATTGTATCCATTTGCTGATGAAAAATATGGCCACTGCTTAACTACTTTAGGTGGAGGAATGGAACATCAAACCATGACAACACTCGGTAATTTTGGTTATACTCTTGTTGCCCACGAACTAGGCCATATGTGGTTTGGCGACTATGTTACATGTGCTACATGGCAAGATATCTGGATCAACGAAGGGCTAACTTCTTATACCGAATATGTTGCATTAGAAAACCTAATATCCTATTCAGAAGCACAAAGCTGGATGAGCACTGCACATACACTTGCATTAGAAGAACCTTATAAAGGCGTATATATTCCATTTGAAGATGCATTTAACGAAGGTCGTATATTTAACTATCGATTATCATATAAAAAAGGAGCTGCCTTGGTACATATGATACGTCATGAAATTAATAATGATGATTTATTTTTTAGTTCATTAAGGAATTATTTGTCTGAATATGCTGATAGTGTGGCAACCGGTGAAGATTTTAAAAACTCTATCGAGTCAAGTACAGGAATAAATTTTGACCCATTTTTTGATCAGTGGTATTTTGGTAAAGGACATCCAAAATTTGATGTAAATTACGCACAAATAGATGATACTTTATTATTAACCGTTAGCCAATCAACAACAACTTCCGAAACACCTTTGTTTCAAATGCATATTGACTACCAAATTAATTACCAAGGTGGAGATACCACTGTCCGTTTATATCAATCACAAAACATTGAAACTTTTAAAATACCACTATCTCAAACAGTAGCTAATATTATTGTCGATCCTGATAATTGGATTCTTAATCAACAAGGTAATGTAGATTCAATCGAATCTCCCGGTAGTAATCAATCCTTATTTAGCTTTTATCCAAATCCAGCAAAAGAAACAATCCAAATTAATTTTAATCCTAAATTGTATCGCACAGAAAAAAGGATTCAAATAATTGATTTAAATGGGCTAATTATAAAAGATTATAAACTAAGCTTTACATCAGAACCTGTTGATATCTCATACTTGTCTAATGGTTTTTATTTTATTCGGGGAATCTCGGAAAATAATGTTTATACCTATAAGTTTCTTAAAAACTAATCTTTATGCCAATTTATATCAAGTTAATTAGATACTTTAATTCAAAACAAAATTTTTAATAATACGTATAATATATTAGCAATTACTGAATTAACACCTAAATCAATAAGGAGGTACTGTCATGAAACAAAATTTTATATGTCCCAAATGCAAAGGCTACCTTAATGTAGGAAACCATATTATCTTAGTTGCTGAAAATAAAGGTACACGAGGATTGGTTCTTTTTAATCCTGAACTTGGAAATTATACTACTGAGCAGAACCCAGAATTCAAGGCTGTAGAGGAAGAAAAATATGAGTTCTTTTGTCCTTTATGTAAAGAGAAATTAGCTGCTGATCTTCATGATAATCTTTCTCATATTGTGATGATCGATCAGGATCAGAAAGAATATCAGATCTTATTTAGCAAAATTGCCGGAGAAAAAAGCACTTATAAAATCATAGGAGAATCAGCAGAAGTATACGGTAATCATCATTCAAATTACATCGATTTTATTACATTAAGTCGCACAAAATAAAAAAGAGAGGAAATCCTCTCTTTTTTATTTTTATTGTACTTCTCGAATGGGTTTAAATCCATTCCCAAGAACTTCATGTGCATCTATAACAGTCATAAATGCATATGGGTCAATTTCTTTAATAAAATCTTGTAAAATTCCCTGCTCTCGTCTATTTACATTCGTGAAGATTATTTTCTTATCTAAACCTTTATACATTCCAACACCATTAATAAGTGTACCACCACGATTAAGGTCTTTAATAATTTTATCTCTTATTTCTTCATATTTATCTGAAATAATGAACAAGGCCTTATCGTAACTTACACCTTGCATTGTTGCATCAATAACCTTACCGGTTATATAAATTACAATCCATGAGTAAAGTGGGATTTTCCAATCTTTAAATACGATTAAACCAAGCAAAACAATGACTGAATCAACTGCAATTAATAAAAGACCTAAGGACATTCGTGTATATTTTGCTGCTATCATAGCAATAATATCCGATCCTCCCGATGTTGCTCTTGTTTTAAAAATTAATGCCAATCCAAAACCAATAAGAACACCACCAAAAATACAAGATAGTAATACATCATCCACTAATGCACCATCAAAACGTTCATCCAAAAAATCAATAAAAATGGATGATAAAACAAATCCAACAACCGTTTTAACACCAAATCGAGGTCCTAGTATCTTTATTCCCATAATGGTTAAAGGAACATTTAACAGCAAGCCTACAAAACCAATTCCAAGTCCATCTTTAAAAATAGGTTCACTAAGGAAGGGTACTTTAATACCACCATGCATGATGTCAGCCGTAATATTTTTTACAACAATACCTATTCCGTAAACCCCTCCCGGAACAATTTTATGAGGATCAATAAAATATACAAATCCGGCCGCTAAAATAAACGACCCAATAGCTATAAGCGTATAGCTATAGAACCATTCTTTTGAAAGAAATTTTTCTTTAGTAATAAATGTCATCGATATATGTTTTTATTTGAGCATTAAATACGCGGCAAAAATATATCTTTTTAATGAAAAGCTAATATAAAGCTTAATAATTTGCATAAAAAAACAAGGAGTATAAGTCCTTGTTTTATAATATTTTATTTAAACTGATTCTATCCTCCTGTAGCACTAAAGCTTCCATAACGACTCAAATCAGTTCTTGGATTTACAACCATTACAGGAATTTTAGCTGTATTAGCAATAATATATTGTTCCTGAGCACCAAGTACATAATCGGTTAATCCAATTCCTTTTGTTGTCATTATTAATATCATATCAGCATCTACTTTTTGTGCAAATGCAATAGATTCTTCTGCAGAATTACTTCCAGCTATTCTATGTAATTCATAATCACAATCATATTTATCAAGTATCTTTTCCGCAAAATGTACATTCGCCATTAATTTGGCATTTAATGACTTATCTTTCAAAGTTGGAACAATAATGTTAATTTTAACATCAAAGTATTTAACCAGGAACAAGGCCCATTGTAATTTTTGTTTGGCTTCACTTCTATAATCCAAAGGGAATACAATGTCTTTGAAAATTTCTTTTTTTGTTGGAGGTTCCTGTATAACAATAAATGGAATCTTAGATCCCACAATCACTTTTAATGCATAACTTCCTGTGAACTTTTGCATTCCTTTAATTCCATGAGTTCCCATAATAACCATGCTTACATTATTCTCTGAAGCATAGTCGGAAATTACATGAAACAAACTTCCTTCAAGAACTAGCGGGTGTAATTCTACACCATATTTTGCATTTAACTTTTCTATATCTTTATTTAGCTCTTTGAGTGCTTCTTCACCCTTTTTAATTGATTTAACCACATGAATTAAAGTGATTTGATCATTGAGTTTATTTGCAATTTTCAAAGCATGTTGTAAGGCTGCTTCTGCAACTTCAGTAAAATCCCAAGGAACTAATAATATGTCTTTTTCCATAATCTATAAGGTTTACATAACTACCCAAAAATGTAATTTTAGATTTGAAAAGTTAAACAACTTTTCAATGATTTGCAAAACTTTTTATTAAAATAATTTTTAACCTCTTTTTTAGATAAAAAACAAAGCTGGCATTTATCTCTCACGCAAAAGGTTATAATGTTAATTTTCTGCACCTTACAAAAGTTCCGTGGTTTTTTTTAATGTATAAGCATATTGTTTTTCAATAATTTACTTTTCTTTGCTGATGCTTAAAAAGAATTATTTATGGAAAATCAAAAAGTAAAAAACAAAAAAGTAATTGGTTTGATATATGGAATATTAACCATTTTACTTGGTATTGGTGGAATTACTCTATTACTCTCTGCTCTATTTTTCTTTTTAACCTTATTTAACCCCAATTTTGAACCATTTTTCCCCGTGGTAGAAGTGCCTTTGGAAGTTTCTGAAAATGCTTCTTTAGAATTGAAAAATGGTAATTTATATGACATTTTAATTGATGAAGCTTATGTGTCATTTAATGTAAATAGCAAGTATGGATTTGCAGGAACATTAAATTTCTTATTTTTTGAGTTCATGTTAATTATTGCCTTTTACATTATCTTCTTGCTCTGGAAAATTTTCAGATCCATTCGTTTATCTCTTAGAAACGAGAATCCTTTTCATCCTAAAAACATTTGGAGGATTCGGATTATTGCTTTCGCAATTTTATTATCTGCAATCTTAGAAATGATTTATCCAATTATTCTAAAATATTTGTGGTTTGATAAAATCAATATGCTGGATAAAGCTTTCGATTTAAAACTCAATTTTGATGCTTCCATCGATTTATTTTGGGCACTCATTGTTTTAGTCGTTGCCGAAATTTACCGAATTGGATTGGAAATGAAAAAAGAACAAGAACTAACCATTTAAAAACCTGACCTAAAATGCCTATTATTACTAAACTTGATAATGTTCTCGCTAAAAGAAGAATGTCTCTGACCGAACTTTCTGAACGAGTTGATATTACCATAGCAAATCTCTCCATTTTAAAAAGCGGAAAAGCAAAAGCCATTCGCTTTTCAACCTTGGAAGCTATTTGTAAAGAATTAAAATGTAGACCTGGTGATATTTTAGATTTTAAAACAGAAGAATAAATAATCAATTATTAATAATAACACTTAAAAAAATGAAATTTTTTCAACTATTAACTTTGCTATTATTCTTTTTTGCAAGTGCAGTGTTTTCACAAACTAGCAAAATTGAATTTGAAGAATACGATTTAGATAATGGATTACATGTTATTTTGCATCAAGATAACAGTTTCCCTTTGGTTGTTGTTACCATTACATATCATGTAGGTTCGAAAAACGAAAGACCTGATAGAACAGGTTTTGCACACTTTTTTGAACATTTAATGTTCGAAGGTTCAGCAAATATTCCTCGTGGTGAATATTCAAAAATTGTTGATAAAGCAGGAGGAACACTGAATGCTAATACAACCTGGGATAGAACATTTTTTTACGAAGTGCTTTCATCCAATCAAATAGAATTAGGACTTTGGCTAGAATCTGAGCGAATGCTTCATTTAAATGTTGATTCAATAGGAGTAGCTACTCAAAAGAAAGTTGTTACCGAAGAAATTAAGGAGCGTGAAGATAATCAACCTTATATGAGTTTTCAAAGAGAGGTGGTTAAACGTGCATTTGTTGAACATCCATATCAATGGACCGTATTAGGAAAAGCAGAGCATATTATGGCTGCTACAGAAGACGATTACAAGAATTTTTATAATGACTTTTATGTTCCAAATAATGCCGTATTAACAATCGTTGGTGACATTGATTTTGATGATACCAAAAAACTCATCAGTAAATATTATGCTGATATTCCTGCTAGCACAAAAGAAATTTACAGACCAACTCAGGTTGAGCCCATTAAGCACCAGGAAGTTCGTGATACTATTTATGATAATATTCAGCTTCCTGCTATTTTCCAGGCCTACCACACACCTAAAAATGGAACTGATGATTATTATGCTGTTGATATGCTAGCTACCTTACTTTCTGGTGGAGAAAGTTCTAGGTTTTATAAAGTATTGGTTGATGAAAAACAAGTAGCAATGGAAGCAATGTCTTTTCCTTTTCCTTACGAAGATGCTGGATTAGCATTTGCATTTGCACTGCCAAATATGGGAGTCGAATTACACGATCTTGAAGCTGCAATGGATACTGAAATTGAAAAAGTTCAAAATGAACTTATTTCAGATACAGAGCTTCAAAAACTAAAAAATCAGTATGAAACTAATTTTGTAAACTCAAATGCTAGCTTAGAAAGTAGAGCATATAATTTAGCTATTAATTATACTTTTCATAAAAATGCTAATTTAATTAATACTGAAATTGATAAATATCTGGCAGTTACAAAAGAAGATATCATGCGTGTTGCTAAAGAATATTTTAGAAAAGATAACCGTGTAGTATTATATTACTTACCAAAACAACAACAATAAGTACTTTAAATAAAATCTAATAAAATGAAAAATATTAAATCAATCATATTCCTATTTTTAGGATTGTTTTTAAGCTTTGCTGTCCATGCACAATTGGATAGAAGCATACAACCTAAACCAGGTCCTGCACCAGAATTTAAAATTGGAGAATATAAAACTTTTACATTAGATAATGGATTAAAAGTAATTGTTGTTGAGAATCATAAAGTGCCAAGAATTTCTTTTCAACTAAGCATCGATGTAGACCCCGTTTTAGAAAATGACGCCATTGGTTATGTTTCAATGACAGGTAATTTATTAAGATCAGGAACAAGTAATAAATCAAAAGTAGAAATCGACGAAGCTATTGATTTTATTGGTGCTAATCTTACAAGCTATCAAAATGGAATTTATGGTCTTACTTTAACCAAGCATAAAGATGAATTTTTACAGATATTTTCAGATGTATTGCTAAATCCTTCATTCCCTGAAGAAGAAGTTGAAAAAACTAAAAAACAATCTATTTCCGGTTTAGTATCCTCAAAAACTAACCCTCAGTTTATAGCCAACAGGGTAGGGCAAAAGTTACGTAATGGAAACCACCCTTATGCTGAAATTGAAACTGAAGAAAGCATTAGCAAAATCACTAGAGATCACTTAGTTAAATATTATAATAAATTCTATAAGCCAAATGTATCCTATCTTGTTATTGTTGGTGATATTAGCTTAAAGCAAGCAAAAAAAGATGCCGAACAATATTTTGGTACTTGGAAAAAAGGGAATGTTGAAAAATTCGAATACCAATTCCCAAATAAGAATGTTGGAACACGAGTTGCTCTCGTGCATAAAGAAGATGCTGTTCAATCATACATTAACATTACATATCCTATTAACTTAAGTGTCGGCGATAAAGATGCAATCCCGGCAGTTCTAGCAAACGATGTGCTTGGAAGCGGTGCTTTTTCGGCTCGATTAATTTCAAACTTACGTGAAGATAAAGGTTATACTTATGGTGCCTATTCAGATTTATCAAGAGATGAATTGGTTGGTCATTTCAGCGCTTATGCCCAAGTAGGAACAGATGTGACAGATGATGCTGTTAACCAGTTTATTCTTGAAATGAACAGAATGAAAAATGAGTTAGTGGGTGATGAAGAATTAGATCTTTTCAAAACCATTCGAACCGGAAGTTTAGCACGTTCATTAGAAAATCCTCGTACAATTGCTCGTTTTGCAGTAAATACAATGAAATATTCATTGCCCGAAGATTATTATCAAAAATATTTTGAAAACATTGATGCTGTAACTCCAGATCAGATTATGGCTGTTGCTCAAAAATACATTGATCCTGAACAAGCAATCATTGTTGTTGTTGGTGATAAAGAAAAACTAATGGAGCCGCTTAAAAAGTACAGTTCTACAGGAAAAGTTGAATTATACGACATGTATGGTAATCCTGTAAAAGAAGAAGCTAAAAAGGCCCTTCCAGATGGACTAACGGCAGAACTAGTTCTTGATAAATACTTTGAAGCCATTGGAGGAAAAGAAAATCTTGAGAAAATTCAGGATATAACTACCGTTGCCACAACAAGCATGAATGGTATGGAGATCGAACAAAAAACCTATCATAAAGCTCCAAATAAATATGCTATGATCATGTCGATGAATGGAAATGTTATGATGCAACAAGCATTTAATGGAGAACGAGGCGTGATGAAAAGTTTCCAGGGAGAACAAGAAATTATAGGTGAAGATCTTGAAAACTTAAAAATTGATGCTGTATTAAATGTAGAACTTAAATACAAAGAGCTGGGTGTTGAAGCCAGCTTAGAAGCAATTGAAAAGATTGGACCAAAAGATGCTTATAAATTAAAAATAGTTAAGCCTAGTGGCCAAACTATTTACGATTATTATGATGTAGAAAGCGGTTTAAAAGTTCAAACTAAACAAACCATTGTAGCTCCTCAGGGAGAATTTACACAAATGCAATCATACTCAGATTACCAGGAAATTGAAGGAATTAAATTTCCATTTCTATTAAACATTTCTGGCGTACAAAATATGGAACTTAAAGTGGATTCAATCCTTATTAATACGGATTTAAACGATGACTTATTTTAATCACAAATACATTGGTGATAAAGAAAGTCCGGGTCAATTGACCCGGACTTTCTTTATCTTAAAATAACTCTCTTAACAATACTATTTTCTTTCCCATCTACCTTGACGATATACATTCCTTTGGGAAGATCTCCTATATCTAGAGTATACTTAACAATATCAAGATTATTAAGTTCTCTTATTTTTTCTCCTATTAGATTATAAATAGTAACAGATGTAATTATATCCAAAGAGCTTGTTTCAAATGTTAACTGACCCCTGGTTGGATTTGGATAAATATTAATAGCACCAAGGCTCAGATCAACCAATCCTGTTGATTCAGACACCTGATAACTTCCATTATAAGAAACTTGTAACCCGCTGTTATCTTGTGCTACAATGACAAAATTAACCGTTTCTCCCTCATTTTGAGCAGGTATTTGTCCATAATATTTATTTTCTGTTAAAGACATATTTACATCCGTATAACCATCTGTACCTTTTTTCCATCGTAAAAGAACACTTGCTATAGTACCATCAGCATCTGTAGCTTCGCATGAAACCATGACATCATCTTCACTACTTGGACTTGCTGGACTGAAAGAGACATTTGCAATTTCCGGTGAAACATCTTCGGAATCCTCAACTGTGTAATTACTTTCAGTACTAACTGTTGCACCCAACTCATTATCTGTTGCCTCAACAATAAAATAAACTGCAGTTCCATCTGTATGGGCAGGTATTGTTCCAGTATATGATCCTGAACCCGTCATAATTACTTCGTTCTGATAATTACCTGTAGAAGTGCCATATTTAATCTTAGCTGTTGAAATGGTCCCATCCGTATCAGTAATAGTAGCAGATACTGTTACGTTTTGAGTACTTTCAGGATTTTTAGGACTATAATCAACATTGGTAATTTGTGGTAAGTCATTGGTTTCAGAAGTAAAGGAGACTGTATTTTCAACTGAAGTAGTATTTCCTTCATCATTATCTATCGCTTCAACAACAAAATAAATGGTAGTTCCTGCAGCCTGAGCAGCAATAGTTCCTGAAAAAACATCGTCTGCAGCTGTCATAACAATTTCCTGACTATAAGTTCCACTAATTGTTCCCCATTTTACTTTGGCTGACGTAACACTTCCATCAGTATCAGTAATGGTAGCAGATATTGTTACATCTTCATTTTCTGTTGGAGATGTTGGGTTTTTCTGAATATTAGTTATTTGCGGTAATTGATTTGTAGCAGATCCTGATGTCCCTGTAATTAATACATCATCAATTTCCCAATACGCAGATGTTTCTGCACCTGTACCTGAAGAGGTATACTTAAAGGCAAAATAAACTTCAGGCCCAATTATAGAAGAAAGATCTATGTTTCCTGATTCGGTCCATGCTTCTGAGTTTTCTGCAGACCAGGTAGCTGAAAGACTTTGCCACGTAGCAGAATTAGGATCCCCTGAACCAATATAGTCCGTTGAATATATTAATTCTATTGGAGGATAAAAACTATCATTAAATTTTGTCCATGACGTAAAAGTCAAGATTTCATTATCATATGAATCTAAATCAATAGCTGGTGTAATTAACCAGTCTTCGCAAGCAACGTCCGATTCATAAGCATTTATCTGCATATAACCTGTTCCGCATTCCCAGTTTTCAGAGCCAGAGACATCATAAGATATCCAATCTGTAGCAGGACATGTTGTAAAATCTTCATTTAATATTTCAGTGGAAGGATTATCGTTTATCGTATAATTATATTCCCCAGAACTTGCAGATTCCGTATTATCATCGCTTGCTTCAATGATATAATATACTGTAGTGCCATCATCTCCAGCTGGTATGTTACCTGAGTAATTTCCTTTCGAAGAAGTCATATTAACTGTTGAAGAATAACTTCCTGTTGATGTTCCCCATTTTAAACTTGCTGTTGTAATTGTTCCTCCTGAAGAAGTTATATCTGCAGTAATTGTTACTACACCTGATGAAGTTGGACTAGTGGGAGATTGATTAATATTCGTTATATAAACTCCTGAACCTCCCCATATTTTTGCAACATACTCCGGGTGATCGATGAATGGATTTCTATTATTTTGAATATCATGAACAGCATTATTTCTATCTATTTCTTTTTGACTAACAGGATCATTGTTATGCCAATCGATTAACAATTCTAATGCCCAATCTGTATAACATTGGTCGTTCGATCCATCTAACATATCTGAACCAGGCCATGAGGAAATAACATCTTCATATCGTGTAGCCATATAAAAATATCCTCTTGCAAAATCTCCCTTATATTCATCAATTGGCTCAAAAACAGTTCCTGCATAACCAGGATAACTACATGACCCTAATTTACTTCCGTTGGTTGATGTCCACGTAGCTGTACCAACTTCACCAAAAGGATAATTACTTCGCTTCCCATTTACATAACCATCAGTAGGGACTAAATGAAAAAGATCAGTATACATTGGTGAGGCATCATTAAACCAACTTTTTGGAAAAGAATGTTCCCGATTATAACAACTACCTTCTCCTGAATAATTACCACACTGATCTGTTCCAAATGTATAATCATACGCTGGGGATCCTCCAGGAACATCAGAATACATATCCCAAACATAACCATTCGGTTTTTTATCTGTAGACTGCATGTCTGTCCACAAATTATCATATGTTCTTATTGTATGGTCATCTATAATATTATGCAATTGGGTTTTTAGGGTATATCCTGTCCCTGTAGCACTATCATAATACCCGGAAGGAATTTGAGAAAATCCTATTTGTACGAATAAAATCCAAATTGTAATAAGTAAAAATCTCTTCATAAATCTTTGAAATTAGAATGTTTTCCCATTTTTTGAAAAAAGGGATTAATGTTACAAAAAAAACACCAAAACCACGGTTAATTTTCATGGTATTTTATACTTTCGTTAAATATTAGAAAATGTTACTATAATTTAATATAAAAAGCAGAAATTCAGCTAAAATGAAAGTTATAATCCAAAGAACAAATCATGCTTCTGTTGCTGTAAATGGAAATATAAAATCAGAAATAAAAAAGGGTCTTTTAATACTTGTTGGAATAGAAGAAGCTGATAATGATGAAGATATTAACTGGCTAAGCAATAAAATTACTCAACTTCGTATTTTTGATGATGAAAATGGAGTAATGAACCTTTCAATTAAAGATATTGATGGAGAAATTCTTACGATAAGCCAATTTACTTTACACGCTAAAACAAAAAAAGGAAATCGTCCTTCGTATCAGCAAGCCGCCAAACCAGAAATTTCTATCCCTCTCTACGAACAATTTGTAAAACAACTAAGTATTGATTTGGGTAAAGAAATTAAAACCGGAGAATTTGGCGCATATATGAAAGTTTCCTTAGAAAATGATGGTCCTGTAACAATCATTATAGATACAAAGAATAAGGCATAAATCAATGAATAGTCATTCAAATAAATTATTAGAAAAAGCAACATTAGTAGTTACATCCTTTGCTTCCTTTGTTACTCCGTTTATTGGATCAGCTACCAACATTGCATTACCGGCAATCGGGAAAGAATTTTCTGCAAATGCTGTTACGCTGAGCTGGGTAGCTACTTCATTTTTATTATCCGCAGCAGTATTTTTAGCCCCTTTTGGACGATTAGCAGATATTATTGGACGAAAAAAAGTATTTAATTTTGGATTAATCATTTTTACAATCGCTTCTTTTTCTTGCGCATTTTCAATCAATATTAAAATACTTATCATCTGGCGAATTGTACAGGGTATGGGTGGTGCATTGATTTTTGGAACAGCAATGGCTATCATCACCTCTGTGTTTCCAAAAGAAAAAAGAGGAAAAGCTCTGGGAATTGTAGTAGCTTCTGTTTATACAGGACTTACCTTAGGCCCCTTTATTGGTGGTTTTCTAACCCGAAACTGGGGTTGGCAAGGAATTTTTCTTTTTACCGTTCCATTAGGTGTTATGGCAATTATATTAAGTTTTATATATTTTAAAGAAGATTGGGCCGATGCTAAAGGAGAAAAGTTTGACTGGAAAGGATCTGTTTTATACGGATTAGCAATAATTTCATTGATGTATGGGTTTGGAGAATTACCTAAAATATTAGGCGCCATCTTTACATTTATTGGTATTCTTGGATTAGTTGGATTTATATACTTTGAAAAACAACAAGAATTTCCAGTAGTAAATATTAATTTGTTTCAAAATAATCGTGTTTTTGCTTTTTCAAATTACGCTGCTCTTATAAATTACAGTGCCACCTTTGCCATTGGTTTTTTACTGAGTTTATATTTACAATACATAAAAGGCATGAACCCTCAGGAGGCAGGACAAATATTGGTTATTCAACCTCTACTAATGGCAATTTTTTCACCCATAACAGGAAAATTATCTGATAAAATTGATGCTGGAAAATTAGCTTCCATTGGTATGGCTATTATCTCATTAGGATTATTTATTATTGGATTTATCGGAAAGAATTCAAGCATATGGTTTATTATTCCTATTCTTGTTGCTTTTGGAATTGGGTACGCATTATTTTCATCACCAAATTCAAATGCTATCATGAGTTCTGTAGAGAAAAAATTCTATGGTATTGCATCCGGAACAGTAGGAACTATGAGATTAGTTGGCCAAATGTCGAGTATGGGTATTGCTATGTTGATTTTTTCAATATTTATTGGAAAAGCTGAAATTAATCCTGCAAACCATACGGAATTTATTCATAGTATTCGTGCTGCATTTTTCATTTTTGCTGTACTTTGCTTCATAGGAATATTTCTATCTTTAGCTCGAGGTAAATCAAAAATGAATTAAATTTTAGATATGTCAGAAAAAGTTAAAAACAATAAGTTTATCGGTGCCTTTGTTAATGAAATGTATGCCATTTTATTAGGAATTGGATTAGGAAATGTTCTATTTGTTCAACAAATTGACTTAAGTAATAAATTTGAAATTATGATGGGTTTATTTGTTACCGGGATAGTATTGCTTTACTGGTGGGATTGGACAGAGTTCTTAAGTGATAATGTTGTTTCTTCAAAACCTGAATTTATCATTGATTTTTTGATTTTAATACACCTTGAAGTATTGTTTTTATACTATAATAAACCTTTAAATTTAGCATTGATTTTTATAATCCTTGCCTTTCTGGATTTATCATGGGTAATCAATTATATTTTACAAAACAAAGGAAATTTCATAGCCAAAAACAAAACCTGGATTGCAGAAAAAATTGTAGCCTTAATAATTTTTTCTTCTACTTATCTATTATTACATTTTTTATGGTTTGATATGAAGTTGTTTTATCAAGGACTAATTATAATTACTGCATTTATTTTAGTTAGAACCATAAGTTTCAGGCAGGTTAAAAAAGCTCCTCGTTATAGCTTAGATAAGGCTACAGAAATGGATTTTATTACTATCTCGGAAATTAACAATAGCTATCTTGATCCTGAAAAAAATAGAGCTTTTATGATTTCAGAAATGTCAGAAGAAATTATTGAATCAAGATTAGAAAATAATTTTAGATATTATGTTTTAAGAAAATTTGGAAATGATGAGATCCTTGGTTTTGTTGAATTATCAAATAGTGTAGGCGAAGATATATTAAATCATGTTAGCTGGGAAAATGATAAATATAAGAAGCAAATACTTGATAATAATTTTGATAATTTACTCTATATAGAAAAAATAGCTGTTGATAAAACCTATAAAAAACAAGGTATAGGAGAAGCTCTTTATAAAAACTTATTCGCAAAATATAGTGATTATTCATTTTATGCATTTGTTATGGATCATCCACACAAAAATGAGATTTCAATGAATTTTCATAAAAAGCTGGGTTTTGTTGAAGCCGGAACTCTCGAACTTGAAGAATATAAGGTGTTTGATAATTATCGCAGTAAAATATTTTATAAAAATTAAAGTATTTTGTAATATCCTTAAAGCATAATATTATTATTTAAGTAAGGTATGTCTCCTGATCAAGTTAAGTCTTTTTTTAATAAACAAGGAAAACTACCACATGAATAAATCACGAAGAAGGCACCGGATTAGGATTATATTTATGCCAACGATTAATAGAAAAAAACAATGTAAAAATTCAGGTTAACAGCAAATTAGACCAAGGTTCCGAATTTATGATTACTTTTCCATCCAGTGCAAGATAAATTAAAAAAACATCTTTAATTTTACCATTCGAATGATGAACAATCATTTTTAGATGTACCTATGTGTTCAAAAAATCGCATTTAATTATTTTATATATGACAATACAAGAAGCTCAAGATAAAATTGATAACTGGATAAAAACTTATGGCGTTCGTTATTTTAATGAACTTACCAACATGGTTCTTTTAACCGAAGAAGTTGGCGAACTGGCAAGAATTATTGCACGCAAATATGGAGAACAATCTTATAAAGAAAACGATAAAAATAAAAGCCTCGAAGAAGAAATGGCAGATATACTTTTTGTTTTAATTTGCCTTGCTAACCAAACTGGCGTAAATTTAACCGAAGCTTTAAATAAAAATCTTGAAAAGAAAACTGAACGTGATGCCACTCGTCATCTCGAAAATGAAAAACTGAAATAAACATGAAAAAGTTATTCATTTTTATGGTGTTAATATCTACTATTGTTGCCTGTAACGATGACAACGAAAGTACCCTAATTAAATTTGAAGGAATTACTGAAACCAATGAAAATGGAGAGTCAACAGAATCTGTAGACAAATCGGACTGGAATCTGAATGATATATGGATCGACAAAGAAGAGTCAATTTTTGATTATGTTACCTATGAGGATACAAAAAATAATAAATCAGGAAGTGAATATTCTTGTGCCTTTGCTCCAGCATATCCAAATCCTTGCTCTGATGTATTCAATCTTCATTTCTCATTCACAAAAGGATGTATTTTAAAAATTGCACTAGTAGATCAAAACTTAAATATTAAATCCTATGTTGAAATAAACGATTTATCAACTAATAGTTTAACGTACAACATTTCAATGTTAAGCTTAGCCAACAATAATATATACAGATTTTATTACAAATTCGAACATGCTGATGGTACTATTCAAAAAGGCCACGGCGATATAAAAGTTTCTAATTAGTACCAAACCTTTAATTATATATAACATGAAAGAGATTTTTGACAAGTACAATACCGATTTTTTAAAGGATGATATTCAGCAAAAAGTTGCAGTCCTTTGCAATAACAGTCATCAATTTGCCAACACAGAAAACCTAAAGAAAATATTTAATTTAATTGATTTAACAAGTTTAAATACAGAAGATAATACCAGTAATATAAAATCAATGACCTTAAAGGTGAATGATTTTAAAAATCATTATACCGACATGCCAAATGTTGCAGCTATTTGTGTTTATCCGAGTATGGTAAGTTGTGTTAGAAGCAATTTAAAAGTAGATCATTTTGGACTTGCTGCCGTAGGTGGTGGTTTCCCATCATCTCAAACCTTTTTAAACATTAAAATTGAAGAATGCAAACAAGCGATAGAAGCCGGTGCAACAGAGATTGATATTGTTCTTTCGGTTGGTAAATTCTTTGAGGAAGATTATGAATACTGCTTTAATGAAATCAAGGCAATTAAAGAAGCAATAGGAGAGAATCATCTGAAAGTAATTTTAGAATCGGGAGCTTTAAAATCGCCTGAACAAGTTTGGAAAGCTAGCATTCTAGCAATGGAGGCAGGTGCTGATTTTATTAAAACATCAACCGGAAAACAAAATCCGGCTGCTACAACCGATGCTGCATATACAATGACAAAAGCTATAAAAGCATTTTATGATGTTAGTGGTAAAAAAGTAGGATTTAAACCTGCAGGTGGAATAGCTACCACAGAAGAAGCCTTAGCTTATTTTGCAATCGTTAAAGAAAACTTAGGCGAAGAATGGTTAAATAACGAATTGTTTAGAATTGGAGCCAGTCGATTGGCTAACAATTTACTAACAGATATTTATCAGAAAGAGATTAAATATTTTTAATTTATTCAAATTGTCATCTCCAACTAAGTTGGAGATCTCTTAAATTATTAAGAGATTCCCGTTTTCACGGGAATGACACTCTTTTCTATTTTTTCCTAGATACAACGTAATTAACCAATTCAATCATAGATTCTTTTGAATCACTATCAGGAATTTCATTTAATAAATCAAGTGCTTTCTGCTGGTATTCATTCATTTTTTCAATGGTATAATCTAATCCACCATTGTTAATTACAAAATTAATAACTTCCTGAACTTTCTTCTTGTTTTTATTATGTCGCTTTACAATGCTCAAAATCCTTTTTTGATCAGTAGAAGACACATTTTTTAAAACATGAATAATGGGTAAAGTCAGCTTCTTTTCTTTGATATCATTTCCGGATGGCTTACCAATATTTCCATTGTTCTGATAATCCAATAAATCATCCTTAATTTGAAAAGCCATTCCAACATGCTCACCAAATAATCGCATTTTTTCAACCATTTCATCATCGGCACCAGAAGATTTTGCCCCACAAGCAGTACATGCAGCAATTAATGCTGCTGTTTTTTTACGAATAATATCATAATAGATTTCTTCAGTAATTTTTAATTTTCTCGATTGTTGAATCTGCAACAGCTCACCTTCACTCATCTCCTTCACTGCAACAGAAACAATTTTCAACAATTCATATTCATTGCTATCAACTGCTAAAAGCAATCCTTTCGACAAAAGATAATCGCCCACCAAAACGCTGATTTTCGATTTCCAAAGTGCATTTATAGAGAAAGCCCCCCTACGCTCATAAGCCTCATCAACAACATCGTCGTGAATTAAAGTAGCTGTATGCAAAAGTTCAATTAATGCCGCAGCAGTATAAGAGGATTTTTCAAGTTCTGGTTTAAGCATTTTGGAGGTTAAAAACACAAACATAGGCCGCATTTGCTTTCCTTTACGGCGTAAAATATAATTCATAATTACATTCAACAAGGGTACCTTTGTTTGCATTGATCTTCGAAAAAATGGTTCGAACCGTTCCATTTCTTCTTTTATAGGCCATTTTATTTTATTTACAACTGACATCTTTGGGTATTAATTCTTCAAATATAGTAATTATATCACGTACCTAAATTTTATAGCGTACTAAATACTGCTAACATTAAAAAATAAGATAGGTTCAAACATATGTTGCTCATGTTCATATATAAATATGAAAATTCCTGATTATTATCACCATTTTGCAATAATATATTTATATATTTGCATTTGTCTAATTAACCAAAAATCTTAGTAAGAAAATGAACATTAAAGATTTGACAATTGAGCAGTTAGAAGAAGCAGCAAACATGTTAAAAGCAATAGCACATCCAATGCGAATTGCCATATTAAACTATTTGGAAGACGGGAAGAAATTAACTGTTACCGAAATTCATGAATTATTAAAAATTGAACAATCAACTACATCGCATCATTTAGGTATTCTAAAAGATAAAGGTGTGTTGTGTTCAAAAAGAGAAGGTAAAAACACATATTACTTTTTAAAACATGCTAATTTAAGCAACATTGTTAACTGCGTAAGTAAGTGTACTCTGGGTTAGTACAATAAAAATATTGCTCGGAAGCCATTCTAACAAAAGAATGGCTTTTCTTTTTTACTTCATTCAATAATTCTGTTATATCTTTGTATCACAATAAATCAATACTATTATGACCAAGATTCGCGTTACCAAAGAATTTAATTTTGAAATTGCACATGCTTTATGGAACTACGATGGCCCTTGTGCTAATATTCACGGGCATTCGTACCGAATGTTTGTAACCGTAATTGGCGAACCTTTGAATAATGAATCAGATCCAAAAAACGGAATGGTCATCGATTTTGGCGATTTAAAAAAGATTGTGAACGAGCAAATTGTGTATCCAATGGACCATGCAGTAACACTTAGTAAAAAAGCTGCTAAAAGCTTAAGTTGTTTGGATAATCAGATGTTTACAAAGCAATACATTGTAGATTACCAACCTACTTGTGAAAATATGGTCATCGATTTCGTAGAAAAAATTAAAAGCCAGCTTCCAGTACATCTTAAACTATTCAGCTTAAAACTGCATGAAACAGCCACTTCTTTTGCAGAATGGTATGCTGATGACAATGAATAATTGTCAACTTTCAAATATCAAAATTCAAATACTAAAGAATTGATTATTATTTGTAATTTGGTAATTTAATTCTAATTAATTTCATTTTAATTAAACTAAAAGATTTAATACATGTCTAAAAATCTCTATTTATTAGATGCTTATGCACTAATTTATCGTTCATATTATGCATTCATAAAAAATCCTCGATATAATTCCAAAGGACAAAATACATCGGCCATTTATGGTTTTGTAAATACTTTAATTGATTTAATTCAGAAAGAACAGCCAACTCACTTGGCAGTAGTTTTTGATCCACCTTATCCTACTTTCCGACACGAAATGTACAAGGAATACAAAGCACAGCGTGAAGCTACTCCCGAGGATATCAAAATGTCGATTCCGTATATCAAGCAAATTGTTGAAGGATTTAATATCCCGGTTATTGAGGTTCCCAGATACGAAGCCGATGATACGATCGGAACCTTAGCCAAGCTAGCCGAAAAAGAAGGTTTCACAACCTTCATGATGACTCCTGATAAAGATTATGGTCAGCTGGTTTCGGATAATATCTTTATGTTAAAACCGGCACGTGGTGGTAATGATGCCGAAGTTATCGGCAAAGAAAAAATCTGCGAAAAATACAAGATTAAAGATCCAACACAGGTCATAGATATCTTAGGTTTAATGGGTGATGCTTCGGATAATGTTCCCGGAGCTCCGGGGATTGGCGAAAAAACAGCCATGAAACTAATCGGTCAATATGATAGTATCGAAAATCTATATGAAAACATTGATGATTTAAAAGGTAAACAAAAAGAAAAACTGGCCGAGAATAAGGATCAGGTTATGTTATCGAAAGAATTAGTAACTATTAAAGTAGATGTTCCGGTTGATTTTGATCCTGATAAATTAATCATGGAAAGTCCTGACGAAGAGAAACTTACCAGGCTATTTGAAGAATTAGAATTTAAAACCGTAGCCAAGCGTATCTTTCAAAAAGATATTACCCCCACTCCTGCTGCCGGGGTAATGCAAGGTTCATTGTTTGGTAGTGGCGAAATTGAAAGTACTGAAAGTAATCTTAAAAACATAGCAAATACAGAGCATGACTACAAGCTTATTGATACCCGGGAAAAGCGAATGGAGTTAATTCAAAAATTATCCGGATTAAAAGAGTTTTGTTTCGATACAGAAACTACCGGTTTGGGTCCACTTACTGCTGAAATTGTTGGCTTAGCTATTTCATTTGAAAGTCATACCGGATATTACATTCCATTTCCGGCTAATTGGGAAGAAGCCAAAAATATTTTTGATGAGTTTAAACCGATATTCGAGAATAATAAGATTCGTAAAGTAGGACAGAATATAAAATATGATATTGCTATTTTAAAACAATATGAGCTTGAAGTATCAGGCGAAATTTTCGACACGATGATTGCTCATTATTTGATGAAACCTGATTTGCGCCATAACCTTGACTTTCTTTCGGAACAATACCTGGCTTATAAGCCGGTTAGCATTGAGGAATTGATTGGAAAGAAAGGAGCACAACAAGGAAACATGCGAAATGTTCCGATTGATAAAGTAGTAGATTACGCCTGCGAAGATGCTGATCTAACCTGGCAACTAAAAGAAATTTTCGAGAAGGAGCTGGAAGAAAACTACCTGGATCATCTTTCATCAAGTGTTGAAATGCCACTTATTCCTGTTTTAGCTGACATGGAACAAAACGGTGTTAATATTAATACCAATGCTTTAAATAAATACGCTAAAGAACTTAATCAGGAATTAATTAAGATCGAAGAAAAAATAATTGAACAAGCAGGTGTACAATTCAATATTTCATCTCCAAAACAGTTAGGCGAAGTATTGTTCGATACCATGAAACTGGATCCTAACGCGAAAAAAACCAAAACCAAACAATACTCAACCAGCGAAGATACCTTAGTTAAATTAGCCGATAAACATGCAATTATTAATGATATTCTGGAATTTAGATCGTTAAAAAAACTGGTTTCAACTTACGTAGAAGCTTTACCCAAATTAATCAACGATAAAACAGGCCGGATTCACACTTCGTACCAACAGGCAGTAGCTTCTACTGGCCGATTGAGTTCAAAGAATCCTAACCTTCAAAATATCCCGATTAAAGAAGAGCGTGGTCGCGAAATAAGAAAAGCTTTTATCCCTGCTGATACAGATCATGTGTTGCTTGCTGCCGACTATTCTCAAATCGAACTAAGAGTTATGGCTCATATGAGCCAAGATGCCAATATGATAGAGGCTTTTAAAAAAAATGTGGATATTCACTCCACCACTGCATCAAAAATTTTCCACGTGGAAAATATAGATGATGTAACAAGCGATCAGAGAAGAAAGGCAAAATCGGCCAATTTTGGCATCATTTACGGCATTTCTGCTTTTGGCCTATCTCAGAACTTAAATATCCCAAGAGCGGAAGCAAAACAGCTCATAGACGAATATTTTAATGGATTCCCAAAAGTGAAGGAATATATGGATAAAAGTATATCTATGGCGCGTGAAAAATTATACGTGGAAACCATGATGGGACGAAAAAACTTCTTGAAAGATATAAATTCACGAAATGGTATTGTTCGTGGAAATGCAGAACGATACGCCATTAATGCTCCTATTCAGGGGTCGGCTGCAGATATCATTAAACTTGCCATGATTGACATTTTTAATGAAATGAAGAAAAAGCAATTCAAATCAAAAATGATTCTCCAGGTACACGATGAATTGGTTTTTGATGTCTATAAACCAGAACTTGATGAATTAAAAGAACTGATTAAATCTAAAATGGAAAATGCAGTTAAGCTTAGTATTCCATTAACAATTGATATTGGAATTGGAGAAAACTGGTTGGAAGCACACTAATTGATCTTATTTTATATCTGTAATCCTTATGAATTTGTCAAGAAAGTAAAAGCTGCCACTTGTGGACAGCTTTATATATTCTTTTCTTAGAACAAATTGCATTTTTATGCATTGCGATCATATTGAACAACAGTAACAGTCTCAATATTACCATTTACATTAACTGTAATTGGCCCAGTTCTTGTACCAAGGAGTTTGTGATATGCAGGATCAACAGTAACAACTGAAATTCCTGACCCAGAGGTCGGAGAACAAGAAAACCAAGTGGCATTATCTGACAAAGACCAATCACCATTAGCAAATATCTGGAATGTTGCTGGTAGGCCTTTGTAATCAAATACCATACGTGTCGTAGACAGTGAAGATTGCGGGGTAGATGATGTATAAAAGCTAGTTTGTTCGTTATAAATATATCTTTTATTTGATTCCAAGATAAAATTATTTCCTGGATAATTTACATATTCTTTTACACCATCAAATGTTGTAAATCTAACTTTTCTAACCCTTGTTAAATCCACATTATTACTAAAAAGTATATTTGTAATATTTATAGGAGGAATGTTATAAGTGTCAGTTTCACCTTTCCAAGTATAAAATGTGAAATTCAAAGGTGGATCTCCAGAAATCACATCATACCAAACTTCAAGAGTATTTCTTACATCATAAGGAGAACAAGGAGATGTAGTATATTGCAATGTAATTGGATAATTCACATTAAATACTACATTTTTCCATTCAACTCCAAAGCTTTCATTATCAGCAATAGGCAATTGGATTTGTTCCAAATAATCTGGATTTACATTAAGAATTGTTGATACATTATCTCCATAATCATATCCAGGTGTATGGATATGTATCAATTTTGTTTGTAATACTGCACTCATAATCAATTAATCTTTATTAAACATTATATCTTTTTGTTAATATACTAAATATCTAATTTAATTTGCATTTGGTTAAGTTTTTAATTATTAGATATTTTTATTAAATTAGTAATAAATAATAAATTATCTTGAAAATATTACTTAAAATATTGGTTTTCTTAATTATCTTTTACTCTTGTGAAGAAGATGGTTCTACTGAAGTAATAGATTATAGTAGTAATAAGTTAGTTGAAGAGTTCACTTTTGATCAATACGGAGTTTTATTCAAAATAATAAATGATTATAATTCTGATTCTGATTATAGTTTTGATTTTGACAGTGTAGCATTAAGTAAGTTTCATTACGAAATAAAATACAATGTTTCTGGTACAACCATTAACAATGATATTCATAATAAGGAACATTTTACTTGGATACCTTATGGATACTATGTTAATTGGAGATATAACTATACCGATGAAAAACAAGTAGTAATTGTAACTAATATAAATAATGAAGGGAATTATTATCTTGGATTTATTAAAGAATATTCTTGCAATCCAGCAGAAGTAGATGCCGAATGGTTTCAAGAATTATTTCCATACTCTAGTAATGATACAGTATACGTAAGTATTAGCAAATTAATTGAGGACATAAAGTATAATACCACTCAAGGAATTATTTAGAGCTTCAATAATTAATAACAGACAGAACTTTATCTAATAATTGAGGTTGATGGTATCAATCACCAGTTTGATTCTATTGAAACTTTTATTAAAACTAATAATAGTATTTCCACCCCCTAAATCCCCCTAAAGATCGCCAGATTATAATAAAAAAGCTAAAGACATTATGTCTTTAGCTTTAATACTAACTTATACTTTTATACATTAATTCAAGGCGGATTCGTAAATATAATCTTCAATTGAATAGTTTTCTTTCTTCATTTCTTTTTTATCTAACATGCTTATCTTCATTCCTAACTGCTCTTTATTTTCAAAATCTGCCGATAAGATAGATTTGTATTGTGCGGGGTCTTTTAATATTTCAACCGCTTTTTCGAGTTGTTTATCATCTTTTAAATTCGTTTGTATCTGGCCATCTTCATAATAATATCTTCCAACAATCTCATCACGTAAAAACTGTATCACTTCCGGTTTAAAATTTTCTAAATCCTTTTCTTTATCATTAGCAAGTTTTTCTTTCAGACTTTCAAATTCGGCTTTTGCCAAATCGTAATATTTTTCCCGTTTCAGAATTTTTTCAATATCATCTAATTCTCTCTGGCTCTGCGTTTCATATTTAAAGCTATCTAGCAATGCAAATTTTACAAAATCATTGTAAATTTCATCCGTTATATCAAAATCTTCAACACTGGCAATACTCGGGTTTTCATGCGCAAACTTAGTGGCATAATCAAAAATTACATTTTGAGTTATTAAACTAATCGAAAGCTGGCTTAAATCTTCTGGTTCAACTTTAACATCAGGGATAATTCCGCCACCATCATATACTTTTCGTCCATTACGCGTTTTAAATTCTGATATTAACGAATCTGGAATATGTCCCACACTACCATCATCATTACGATTGGTATAATCTAAAGCCTGAACACATCTTCCGCTCGGGATATAGTATTTTGCTGTTGTTACTTTAAGCTGTGAATTATAGCTTAAAGGTATTGTCGTTTGAACCAGTCCTTTACCAAAAGTCCTTTGTCCTAAAATAACTGCACGATCCAAATCTTGCAAAGCCCCAGCCACAATCTCCGAAGCAGAAGCAGATCCTCTACTAACCATAACTACCAATGGAATATCTGCATCATAAACGTTACCTTTAGTTTTTAAGGTTTGATTCCATTTTTTTACTTTTCCTCTTGTACTTACAATTTCTTCGCCTTTTTCAACAAAAATGTTACACATCTCAGGAGCTTCAATAAGCAATCCACCTGGGTTTCCCCGCAAATCAAGTATTAAAGAGGTAACCTGGAACTTAGCTTTCAATTCTCGGAATGCATCTTTTACCTCACGGGCCACATCGGGAGTAAATTTAGAAACCCGAATATATCCTATTCCATCTTCAACGATTCCATAATATGGAACACTACTAATTTTAATCTCTTCACGAGTGAGTTCTTTTTCAAATTGTTCATTTGAGTATGGTCTCTCAATTTTAAGTTTTAACTTCGTTTGTGGCACCCCTTTTAATCGTTCACTAACTTCGCTAAGTTTATATTCATTCGTAGGTTTACCATTGATTTCGAGAATTTTATCTCCTGCTTTTAAACCAACTTTATCGGCAGGAAATCCTCTGTAAGGTTGTGCAATAATGGGATATTCTCCGCTATTTCTTATTAAGGCTCCTATTCCTCCATATTGTCCTGTTGTCATAAAAGTAAATTCGTCCATATCTTCCTCAGGAATATAAACAGTATATGGATCCAATTCTTCGAGCATTGAATTTATACTATTCTCTACTAATTCTTGTGGATCTGTCTCGTCAACATAATAGATATTTACATCTCTGAAAAGAGAATAGTAAATATCAAGACTCTTGGCAATTTTAAAATCATCGCCATCTTTAAAGGCTAAGAATGTAGTTAAAATCACTGCCATTATAGCAACTGAAAGAAATGATCGTTTTAAATACTTTCTAGACATAATATTTTATTTTTCTTAGTTAACTTATTTAATTACTCAATTATTATACAATAATACTGAATAAATTGCGCTGTGTTTCAAAATCAAAAGTTTATTAACTTTTTTTAACTCCTTTTTTGATGCATAATCAGTGTTTAAGTTTAAATCTTGCTAATTATTTTTTTCAGAAGCAACTGCATTGAAAGCTCTAGCTCTTTATAATCTATATCTTCTTTTGCAGTATATATAACAAAAAAGTAGAGCTTTTGATCGTTTAAGGATGAATAAAATTCTGATTTATTTTTACGATATGTTTCACGAATTTTACGTTTAATATAATTTCTGTCGGTTGCGTTTTTGAAATTCTTTTTAGAAACACTGACAGCAATCTTTGCAGGATATAAAAATTCTTGACTATTCGTAGTTTGAAACAACACTTTAAAAGGAAAATGATGTATAATTTTTCCTTGTTCAAAAAGATTATTAATTAGCGTTTTGCTTTTTAATCTTTCTTCCTTTTTAAATGTTTGTCTCTCGGTTTGCATATTCAAAAATAATCAATACAATGAATACAAAAAAGGGAAAGCAAATACTTTCCCTTATTATAAGATATAGAATCTTTATTTACTTTTTAGCTTTGCTATTAACAAACTGATCTATTGCCATGGTCATGGACGGTGCTTCTTTCGTTGGAGCAGATACATTCACAGTTAAACCAGCATCTTTAACTGCTTTAGCTGTTTTTGGACCAAATGTAGCAATTTGAGTATTGTTCTGTTTAAATTCAGGGAAATTCTCAAATAGAGATTTTATTCCTGACGGACTATAGAACACAAGCATATCATAATTTACATCTGCCAAATCCGATAAATCAGCGCTAACTGTTCTATACATAATGGCTTTCGTGTATTTAATTTTGGCTTGTTCTAATTTCTTAGGTATTTCTTCTTTATGTGTATCAGATAATGGAACCAGGAATTTTTCATCTTTATGCTTTTTGATGGTTTCCATTAGATTCACAAAAGTGCCATTTCCATAAAAAATCTTCCTTTTACGATATACAATATACTTTTGTAGATAAAAAGCGGTTGCTTCCGAAATACAAAAATATTTCATAGTATCAGGAATTGTTAACCTCAACTCTTCTGCAATTCTAAAATAATGATCAACTGCTGTTCTGCTTGTAAAAATAACCCCAGTATGAGCAAGTATATCAATTCTTGATTGTCTAAACTCCTTAACTGGTACCCCATCAACCTGAATAAATGACCTAAAATCAATTTTTAGATTATTCTTCTCTGCCAATTCTGAATAAGGAGATTTATCATTTTTGGGTTCTGGCTGTGATACTAAAATCGTTTTAATCTTCATGTATACTTATTTGGATAATGCTACAAAACCTTTAAAATCCTTACTATGCAAGCGATAGCAATATTTTATATATTATTAAAAAGGGCGCAAATTCGAAAGCACAAAGATACAAAATCATATAAAATATAGAAACATTCTTTCGAATAATTATTTGAAACGACCGAATAATCTGTAATAAATAAAGTCCAGCGCTTAAAACAATCCCTATGTAAACTATGATAGATAAGTAATTATAAGTTAAAAACTGTAAACTCACAACTACCGGTAATAAAGTTAATCCCGTGTTTTTAGTAAAGATATTTACATTATGAAAATATTCTGAAAATACTTTTTGTTTTAAAAAAATAAAACCAATAAAGGATGATGAAAAAGCTCTAAAAACATATAAAATCACTAAAGATGCTAATACAACTATATAAAGTAGATAATCAGGAATATTGTTAAAACTAACTCCATAAAAATGTTTTAACTGAATAACAAATATAGATACATTACTAATAAACAGAAGGTTAACCATAAAAGATGCTCTTTCCATCAAAGAATTCTTTTCTCGATACAATGTATTGGACTCTTTATAGCTCACTACTGATTTCACAAGGGTTAATAAGTATTTCTTGTTAAATAATCGAATCCAACCCAGTAAAAGGAATGAAGCAATTAAAATCAATGTAAGCCAATCAAAATGAATTCTTTCTGGAAGTGATTTTGGCTGTATTTCTGTTTTTTGAACTGCAATCGTATTTTTGGTTGAATTACCAGATATAACTTCTTCACTTTCAATAAAAACCGATTGATTAACTTCTTTTTCTTCTGGTTTTATTGAAACCATATTGTACATGAAATTTTGTTGGAAAGGATCATTTTCTAACCTCTCTAGATTAGGAAAACTTGCTATCCCAAATTGCTTGTACAATATTTCTGTGGTATCGACTTTTCTATTTTTCCATTTTAAATAGGCTGCTTTTTTTTCGGCCTGTTCACGAATTAACCTCTCTCGTTCTTCGCTTTGCTTAAGAATAGAATCAATAGCAGAAAAATCAATTTGTGTCACTGTCTTTAATAAAGTAGTGTCTTTTTTAAAAGAGTCTTGACTTTCTGAAGTTAAATTAGAAGCTTGTGAAACTACAGTTTGACTTTCAATGGTATCTTGCTGAAAATATTTAATTGCAGAATAAAAATCAATTCCGTTATTATTGTTACGCATATTCTAATTCAAGTTGCAAATTCGCAGCAAAGATAATCGTTTTAATTTTACTTGAATCTATTCTGTCGTACTTTTATATTTCTTGTTTTTTTATCCTTTCAGATAATCATCTCCCCTGGTACTCATCAATTCCAATTTAAATATTAAAATCTGACAAGGTTAAAGTCATATAATATGTGTCTTATTGTATTATATTACTGTTTTTTATAACGCTTTATTTAAAGTATTAATTTATAATTTAACTAGAAAAGAAAATACAACACAAAAATAAGCTTATCATTTGATTTATAGACTATTAAAATACTCAAACAATAATTTAGCTTTTGTATTACCAATTTCAGCAGATATTTCATCAAGACTTAACGATCGAATGCTTTTTATGGTTTTAAATTTCGTAAGAAGTACATCTATTGTTTTGGGTCCAATACCAGGAATATTATCTAACTCACTTTTTATAAAATTTCCTGATCGTTTATTTCGATGAAACTTAATACCAAAACGATGCGCTTCATTTCGTATATGCTGAATTACCTTTAATGATTCAGAGTTTTTATCAAGATATAGAGGAATAGGATCTCCCGGATAAAATATTTCTTCTAATCGTTTTGCAATTCCTATTATTGTAACATTATCCTTTATATCCAATTTCTCAAGACTTTTTACCGCAGAATTTAGTTGGCCTTTCCCTCCATCAACCACAATTAACTGAGGTAAACTTTTTTCTTCATCAATTAACCTTTTATAACGTCTGTATACAACTTCTTCCATAGAAGCAAAATCATCAGGTCCTTCAACGGTTTTAATATTATAATGCCTATAGTCTTTTGTGCTAGGTTTAACATTTTTAAACACCACACAGGCAGCAACCGGATTTGTACCTTGAATATTTGAATTGTCAAAACATTCAATATGCACAGGCAGAGCATTAAGGTTAAGATCCTTTTTAATAATTTCCATGATTCTTTTACCCGAATGCTTTTCCTTCTTCTTTTCCGATTTTTTTTGCTTTTCCAGTCTGTAATACTTCAAATTTCGTTCTGAAAGTTCTAAAAGCGATTTTTTCTCACCACGCAATGGGACAGTAACTTTTATATGATCAAGTTTTATGTTTAAGGAAGTAATGATTTCTTTGGCCGTACTTTTTAATCGTTCACGTATCTCAACAATTGCCAATAATAAAAGATCCTCCAGTTCTTCATTCAGCTTTTTCTTAATCTCTAAGGTATGAGCCTGAATAATTCTTCCTTCAACAACTTTCAAAAAATTAACGTAAGCAAAATTATTGTCATCCAGAATATTAAAAACATCAACATTATTTAAACTCGGACTAACAATAGTCGATTTACTTTTATACTTTTCAAGAACTTCAATCTTATCTTTGACTAATTGAGCCTCTTCAAACTTAAATTCAGCAGAGTATTGCTTCATTAACTTATTCAGATAAACAATAACTTCCTGGATATTTCCTTTAAGTATTTTATGAATATGATGTATTGATTCGTTATAACTCTGCTCTGTTTGTAATCCTATACAAGGAGCAAGACAATTACCAATATGATACTCTAAACAGGTTTTATATTTCTTTTTCTGGATATTTTCTTGAGATAAATTCAAATTACAGTTGCGTAAAGGATATAACTGACGAACCAAATCAAGCATGACTTTAACCATATGAACCGAGGTATACGGTCCAAAATACTTCGACCCATCATTTATGATATTACGTGTGTAAAATACTCTTGGGAAATGCTCGTTTTTAATACAAATCCATGGATAGGTCTTATCATCCTTTAACATTACATTATATCGGGGATGATATTTTTTAATCAGATTATTCTCAAGTAAGAGTGCATCAGATTCTGTTTGAACAACAATATACTCTATATGCTCTACTTTGTTTACAAGAACCTTAAGCTTATTATTCTCATAGTGTTCTTTATAAAAATAAGACGAAACTCTTTTTTTAAGATTTTTCGCCTTACCTACATAAATAATTTCATTTTGAGAATCATAAAATTGATATACTCCCGGGCTATCCGGGAGTACAGATAATATTGATTTTATTTTTTCTTTTTGCGCCTGCTTCATTAACTATTCTACAAATAGAGATGTAAAATTAAAGGTAGAAACATCAAATAATCCTTTATCCCCTATTTTTAGTTCCGGAATTACCAATAAAGCCATAAAAGCCATTGTCATAAACGGTGCTGTTAAGGTTGATCCAAATTCCTTAGCCAAATTGTGAACATCATGATATTTTTCAGCAACATCTTCAGCTTCTTCAGTCGACATTAGCCCGGCCACATTTAATTTAAGCTCTTTATAATCATTTCCATCAACAGCCACAATACCTCCTGTATTTTCTATCACTTTATTAATAGCATTCACAATATCGGTATCGTTGGTTCCAATTGCAATAATATTATGACTGTCATGAGCAACACTACCTGCAATTGCACCGCGATTCAATTTAAAATTCTTAATAAACCCTATTTGCGGCTTAGATTTCTGATAACGATTTACAACAACAATTTTAAGAATATCTCGATCTATATCACTTTCAATAAAACCATCTTTAATTTTTGGCTCAATGATTTCTTTCCCTGTAAGCAAATCACCATCTTGTGCTACAATAACCTTAATTCTGTTTGTCTCAGGTTTAACTAATATATCCTCTATTTTTAAAGTCTCACAATTAAAATTATTGACAGCTTTCTCTGATTCTTTATCAATTAATACTGTTCCCTTATCGTAAACCAAGTTTCCATCAATGTAAGTTTGTAATACCTTAAAATCTTTAAGATCTTCAACTAGTATTAAATCTGCAGGATCATTAATCTGAAGCAACCCTGTCTTTAAATTATAATGCTTTTTAGGATTTACAGTTGCTGCTGAAATTACATCTAAAACATCGGCACCTTTTTTTACTGCTCTACTAATTGTTTTATTAATATGTCCTTTCACTAAATCATCAGGATGGCAATCATCAGTACAAAACATGACCTCTTTTGGATGTGTTTTAAGTAGAGGAAATAAGTTTTCAAAATCCTTCGCTGCACTACCTTCTCTTATTTGTATCTTAATTCCTTTTTCTATTTTAGCAATAGCTTCATCAACGCTTGTACACTCATGATCCGTAGTAATTTTTTGTGCTGCATATTTCTCCAAGCCTTCACCACTTAAACCAGGAGCATGTCCATCAATAGGCTTATTTACCTCATGAGCATATTGTATTTTCTTGATAACTTCTTCATCATTATAAATCACACCAGGAAAATTCATCATTTCTGCCAAATAAAATATATCCGGATTTTCCATTAAATCTTTAATAGCTTCCGAATCAATTACGGCTCCTGAAGTTTCAAACGGCGTTGCAGGAACACACGATGGTGCTCCAAAATAGAATTTAAACGGTGATTTTTTACCATTGTTAATCATATAATTCACACCTTCTACTCCTAATACATTCGCAATTTCGTGAGGATCCGAAACGGTTGCAACCGTGCCATTTTTAACTGCGGCTCTAGCAAAACTTGTTGGTATTACCATCGAGCTTTCAATGTGCACGTGAGAATCAATTAATCCTGGTAATATGTAATTATCATACTCATTAGAAGACTCTGTAATTTCAACAATTCTTCCATCTTTAACTTTTACATCTGCATTGAAAATTCGTCGAGCAACAACATCAACGACTTTTCCTGAAATTGAAAATGATTTGTTCATAAGAAAAATGATTAATGTTCCACGTGGAACATGCTTTGTTTTTTTATATTTTATCTCCCCATATAAACCAAAAGAACACTTATGTCCGATGGAGATACACCACTAATTCTTGCAGCCTGTCCAATGTTTTTGGGAGATATTCTTTTTAGTTTTTGTCTGCCTTCTGTTGAAAGAGATGATATTTCATCGTAATTAAATCCATCAGGTATTTTAATGTACTCTAAGCGTTTTAATTTATCTGCCATTTGTTGTTCTCTTTCGATGTATCCAGAATATTTGATTAACACTTCTGCAGATTCAATGATTTCATCTTTTTTGTGTTTTATTTCAGAAACTAAATCCTCCAATTCTTCTATCTTACTTATCAAATCGATCAGCTTAACCTGTGGTCTTAATACAACATCTAATAGTTTGCGTTTTTGTTTTAATGGGGTTGTTTTTACCTCTTCTAAGTATGGATTAATTTCTTCAGGAGCAATGCTGTGAGTTTTTATAAACTCAATAATCTTATCTCTTGAATTAATCTTTTCTTTTAGCAAATCAAACCTGTCCTGTTTTGCTAATCCCATTTTATAAGATAGTTCTGTTAATCTTAGATCGGCATTATCTTGTCTTAATAATATTCTATACTCTGCTCTCGATGTAAACATTCTGTATGGTTCATCTACCCCTTTTGTTACCAGATCATCAATTAAGACACCAATATAAGCCTGATCACGATTTAAAATAAATTCTTCCTTTTTATTTATTTTAAGATTTGCATTTATTCCGGCCATCATTCCTTGCGCTGCTGCTTCTTCATATCCTGTTGTGCCATTTATCTGTCCGGCAAAATATAAATTTTCTATATATTTTGTTTCTAAGGTGTGTTTTAACTGTGTTGGTGGATAATAATCGTATTCTATTGCATAACCAGGCCGGTAAATTTTCACATTTTCTAATCCTGGAATCTTTTTCAAGGCTTTTAACTGCACCTCCCAAGGAAGTGAAGATGAAAATCCATTAATGTAATATTCATTTGTAGTTTGTCCTTCAGGTTCTAAAAATAGCTGGTGTTTATCTTTTTCTGCAAAAGTCACAATCTTATCTTCTATACTTGGACAATATCTTGGCCCAACACCATTGATCGTTCCATTAAAAAGTGGAGACTCTTTAAACCCTGTTTCTAATATTTGATGCACTTCCGTGTCAGTGAATGTGATATAACAACTTTTATTGTTATTTGGCTCAAAATCCAATTCGAGAAATGAAAACTGTCCTCCATCCTCGTCACCTTTTTGTTCCGTAACTTTTGAGAAATCTATACTTCTAGCATCAATTCTTGCAGGTGTTCCGGTTTTCATTCTGCCTACTTCAAAACCATGAGCTGCCATTTGCTCCGACAAACCTTTTGAAGAGGCTTCTCCCATTCTTCCACCTTCAACCTGCTTCTTACCTACATGCATTAAACCATTAAGAAAAGTTCCGTTAGTTAAAATAACGGTTCTTGACTCAAATTTAATTCCCAATTTAGTTATTACTCCTTTTACTTTTTTATTCTCAATGATGAGTTCTGTTACAGTATCTTGCCACAAATCCAGATGATCAATGTTTTCCAGTATGTTTCTCCACTCCGAAGAAAAAATCATACGATCACATTGTGCTCTTGGACTCCACATAGCAGGTCCTTTTGAACGATTCAACATTCTAAATTGAATCATACTTTTATCAGTTACAATTGCTGAATAACCTCCTAAAGCATCTATTTCTTTTACAATTTGCCCTTTTGCAATTCCTCCCATAGCTGGATTGCACGACATTTGAGCAAATTTTGTCATATCCATAGTGATCAATAATGTTTTTGATCCCATATTTGCAGATGCTGCTGCTGCTTCACATCCAGCATGCCCACCACCTACCACAATAACATCATATTCTGGCAACATAATCGTATTTTTGAAATTTTTTGGAAAATTATGAAAGATTTTTTAATCTATCTAAATAATAGTTTTCTTTTTCTCTCATTATTAACTTTTCCTCGTCACTATGATCATCATATCCTAATAAATGAAGAATTCCATGCACCATTACACGATGTAATTCTTGCAGAAAAGTAACACTAAAACGAGTAGAATTGTTTTTTATCGTATCTACACTAATATAAATATCTCCATTAACATTATTGTTTTCACAATAGTTAAATGTTATAATATCCGTAAAATAATTGTGTGAAAGATATTGTTTATTAATTTCTAATAAGTATTTATCTGAAGTAAAAATAAAATTAATATCCCCTGGTTTAAAGGATTCAGACAATATCACTTCATTGATCCACTTTTTAAGTAAATTTCTATTTTTTAATTGGAATTTCGTGTCTTCGTTGAAGAATTTTGTAGGCATTCTATTTTAAGTTGAATTTTATTTCAACTCTGTTTCCTCGTCCATGAAATATAACATCATCGGCTAAGTGCTTCATTAAATACACTCCTCTACCGTGAATATTTTCAATATTTTCCGGAGTAGTTGGATCTGGCACATTGTAAAAATTAAATCCTGGGCCTTGGTCTTCAATAAAAATACTAATATAGTCTGCATCAACTTCAAAATCTACCCTTACATTTTTTGTGTCATCCTCTTTGTTTCCATGTACAATTGCATTATTTACTGCTTCAACAGTTGCAATTAACATTTTCCCATAGACTTCTGAGTTGATTTTTGCCTCTTCCGAAACTTCATCAATTATCTTTTCAATTTTATTGATGTTTTCGATTTTAGACTCTATTACAATGCTTTTTTCCATTTTTAAAACAGTTGTTAGCACGCTACATCTAATTAAGTGATACAATTAACGTTGTATACTTATATTATAGTTTTTTGTTACAGTTTTGTATTTATTTTTTCAAATATATGGTTTTTATAAGAGATTTATAGCTTTAAAAGCCAGTTTTTTGGATTTTGAACTTTTGTCTCTTCATATATTCCTAAATGCAAAATAGAAGCTTCTCCACTTTCCGAATTATATACTTCTCCTATTTGGTGACCCTTTGTTACTTTATCTCCGGGTTTAACACTAACATTTACAATATTTGAATATAATGTTAAATAGTGTCCATGCCTAATAATTACTGCCATATTAGCACCAGGAACAGCAATCACTTTTTTAATTTCTCCTTCGTAAATTGCTTTTACTTTTGCATCTCTTGTTGTTCCTATATCCAATCCTTCGTTCACAATTTTTACACCTTTTAAACCTTCAGGTTCATAAGGACCAAACTCACGAATTACAATACCATTTTCAATAGGCCACATCAATTTTCCCTTTTGTTCTTTAAATCCTTGAGAAATTAATTCTTCGTTTGCACTTAATGTTTTATAGGTCTTATTTGCCTTCGCCTCTTTTTTTATTAAATCGGCTATGGCTCTTTTCAGTTGATTCATGATTTTTTCTTTCTCACGAATTTCTTTTCTCAGTTCCGATTCTTTTCTTTTAAGACGACCTATTTCGCTATTCTTTTTTTGTTTTTCGTTTGTTAAGTAATTTTTTTCTTTTTCTTTATTTGCAAGCAGTTCTATCTTCTCGTTCTTATTGTCTTTTAATTCTTCTTTTTCGTATTCCAGATTTTTCTGTGCTACCACAATTTTTTGTGCCTGCTTTTTTCTATACTGAGTATATTGCTGAAAATATTTCATTCTTCTGTATGCCTGGTTAAAATCTTCAGCTGCTAACACAAACATCAATCGATCGTAGTTATTTCTGTTTTTAAATGCAAAATATATCATTTTTGCATATTCATCTTTTAACTTAACCAGATCGTTTTCTAACTTTAAAATTTTATTGTTTTTATTCTCTATTTCAGAATCTATTAATTTTATCTCGTCTTCTATTTCTCTAATCAATCGTTCTCTTAAACTAATTCTTTTCTTAATGATTAATAATTTGTTTAATCCAGCAGTTTTCGTTTTTTCAGTTTGTTCAAGTAATTGATTGGTTAATTTTATATCCTCTTGGGTACGCTTTTTTCTTTGCTCCAGTTCGTTCTTAGTTTGTGAAAAAACAGATGTGTTTAATGCTAATAGCAATAACCCAATAACAGATATATAAAAGAGAATTTTTTTCATTGTATACTTATTACATTTCCGATATACTATAGTTTTCTATTTTCTTTTTTAGCTCTTCACTAGTATTTCCCATTTCAACGGCTAATTTCCACAATTCTACGGCTGCTTCTCTATTTCCCACTTTATACTGAATATCACCATAATGTTCAATAATAACCTGGCTATCTACACCGCCATTTTCAACAGATTGCTTGATGTAGTATAATGCATCCTGATATCTTTCAAGTTTATATAAAATCCAGGCATAAGTATCTAAAAATGTACTATTCTTAGGCTCAGCTTCAATAGTTTTTCTTGAAATAGACTCTGCATATTCAAGTTTTTCTTCACGTAATGATAAATAATAACTGTAATTATTAATAATATATAAATTATCAGGATCCTTTTTTAAAACCATTTCAAAATAGTAATCCGACTGTTTATATTCTTTAATATTGTTATAAGCTTCTCCAAGATTGGTGTAAAAATCCAACTCCATTTCAGGGTTGTTTTCAATTGTTTTTAGCCCTTTTGTTAATATTTCTATAGCTTCACTCGATTTTCCTATTTGATTTGCAGAAACCCCATTAAAAAGATAAAATAAGGTGTGTTCAGGAAAACTATCAATAGCAACTTCTGATTTTTGATAGAGGTTTTCATAATCGTTATTAAAATTATAAATAGATAATAACTGCTCCCAAATAACTGTATTTGCTTTATATTTACTCAATAGGTACTCTATTTCATCTTTAGCTTTATCGAATAAATTCATTTTTATATAGTAATCTGCATAAAGCGTATAGGTATCTTTTTCTTCAGGATAATTGTTTTTTAGTATATCTAATGAACTTATAATTTGTTGATTGTATATGGTGAATTCACTTTGATTATTCATTATTGAAACAAATACCAATACTTTTTGATTGAATTCAATAGTTTTATTTTCAATTACTTTTTTTATCATTTCAAAAGCATTGTCATAATCCATCTTTTTTCGATAGTAGTCAATTATAGAAAGCTGCCCAAGTGAATTTGTACTATCAATTGCAAAAAGTTTATCGTAATTTTCTTTAGCTTTCATGAATAAATTATCAGCCAGATACATCTCTGCAATAATTCCATAGTATCTTGGCTCATTTGGATAATGCTTTATCAATTTCTCAACCTCGTCGAAAGCTTTGGTTTTATTCCCTGTTGAATAATACAGTTGCTGTTTAGCTAATGATAGGCTTTCATTTACTCCCACACTATTTTCTATATCATCATATAATTCAATCGCTCTTTTTGTATTACCCATATGGCTGTACAATGCGGCCATATTGTATGGTATTTCCAGATCTTCCTTATTTTCTTTATATAGATCTTCATAAAGATCTATCGCTTCATTATATTTTTTTGATCCCAAATACAATTTTGCTAATTGCATTTTATACCATTTATTTTTTGAATCAAGCTCTACTGCATTTTTTGCATATTTCTCAGCAACATCATAATTTTGAGCTATTTCGTTTATTTGTGAAATTTCTGACATAGCAGCAGCAGCATTTGGATTAACTTCCAAACATTGATAATATAATGCTAACGCACCATTTAAATCACCCAGTAATTTCTTACGATTAGCTTCTAAAAAGATATAGTAATATTGTTGTTCGCTATCTTCACTAAGTTCTTTGCTTACTTTTACTTTTGTTTCTGATATGTTCTTTTTAGTGCTACATGCAGATAATGATATAGCAATAATCAATACCAGAATAAATCCTTTTACCCTCATATCAACAATTATTTATTATTTAGCTTATAAACTTAACACAAAAACGCTGACTAAGTTTACAAATTGCGTATTTTAACAATATTTAAGAAATCTACTTAACACCAGTACTACCAAAACCGCCAGCTCCTCTTTCTGTTTCGTTTAATACTTCTACTTGTATTAACTCTGCCTGCTCGTGTTTTGCTATTACCATTTGGCAAATTCTTTCACCATGCTCTATTGTAACTTCCTCATTCGATAAATTGATTAAGATAACGCCTATCTCCCCACGGTAATCAGCATCAATAGTACCAGGAGTATTTAAAACCGATAATCCCTTTTTTAATGCTAATCCACTTCGTGGACGAATCTGAGCTTCATATCCTACAGGTAATTCTATAAATAAACCAGTTGGTATTAAAGTTCGTTCTAAAGGTTTTAAGGTAACAGCATTTTCTAAATTAGCTCTTAAATCCATACCTGCTGAATGATCAGTACTATATCCAGGTAATTGATTTTTAGATTGATTTACGATGTTAATTTTCATTCTTTATATATTTTCTTTCATTTAAATAAGCAATGATAATAAATCCAGATATTAGTAAGGTTCTGAAAATATATGCAATAACAAGTGATTCAATATTCAAGTACTTTTCAATTGCATATAGTGTAAATGCAAAAATAAAATAGAATGCAATTTTCTTGAAATTATACGGAATTAAATAATGTTTTCTACTTATTAAATACGACACTACCAGCATAGTAATATAGCTTGCTAAATTAGCGTAAGCCGAACCAATGTATCCTATTTGTGGTAATAAAATTACATTCAACACAATTGTAATTACTGCTCCAATAATAGCAATTAAAATTCCATAATGTGTTTTATCTGTTACCTTGTACCAAATAGACAGGCTAAATAATATTCCAAAAATTAGTTTTGCGATTAACAAGATTGGAACTACAAACAAGCCTTCTCGATATTCTGCCTCGATAAAATATTTCAAAATATCGATATAAAACATTACTCCTAGGAATATGATCAATCCAAATATGATGAAGTAGCTCATTACATCAGCATATAATTTTTTTGCATTTTTATCCTGTGCACTTTTAAAGAAGAAAGGTTCAGCTGCATAACGAAACATTTGTATAAACAGAACCATTAAAACAGCTAATTTAAAATTCGCTCCATAAATTCCTAATTGTGCCATTGGATTTGAATCCTTAATTAGTTTAGGAATTAATATATTACCGATTTGATCATTTAACATTCCAGCTAAACCTATTAATAAAATCGGGAATGAATATTTTAATATTCTCTTTAGTAAGCCAAAATCGAATTGTGGTTTTACAGCAAAAATTTCGGGCATTAATAATAAAAATGTTATTCCACTACCTATTAAGTTTGCTATAAGAACATAATCAAGTGCTAACTCAGGATTATAAATTCTGGCGAATATATTTTCACTTCCTAACTCAAAATAATGTCGGCAAAGAACCAAGTAAAATAAATTTAAACCAATATTTATAGCTATACCTGTTAACTTTATAACCATAAATTTTATAGGGCGTTCATTTATTCTGAGTTTTGCAAATGGAATTGCACTTACAACATCTAAAGAAATAATGGCAATAAAATAAGCCACCATTCTAAAATTATCAATCTGGAAATATCCTTGCCACTTTTCTTTTAGCAATATCGATATGATAATAAATAAAGAACTTGTAAATAGTACTGAGAAAAAAGTTGTTCCAAGTGTTTTTGAGTAATCTTCCTCCTTTTTACTGGCAAACCTGAAAAAACCTGTCTCCAGACCAAATGTTAATAAAACCAGAAAGATTGCTGTATTACTATAGAAGTATGTTAACTTTCCGTATAAAAAAGGTTTTAAAGCTTGCGTATGAACATAAACTAAAAGATAGTTTAAAAACCTACCCAGCATAGTACTTAATCCGTATATAACCGTTTGTCCTGCAAGCTTTTTAATCTGGCTCAAGCTATCAATCTTTTAAAATTTTTATTACAAAATAAGTCTTCTTATTGTTATTATCATAATAATTGGAATTTTAGATATCAACATTATAGAAATTATGACCATAATATTTATAAATGTTTTTAATAAATAGTTATTTGTTTCTATTTTTGTTGATTAAAATAAAACTCTATTTATCATGAAAAGAATAAGTTTATTATCCTTAATTATTTCTTTGTTAATATTATCTTGTCAAGTAGATAGTTCGAAAAAGAAATCATCCGATCAGCTTTATAAAATTGAAACTGAATATGGAGATATGATTTTTAAATTATATGATGCTACTCCTTTACATAAAGAAAATTTTTCGAAGCTTATTGATCAAGGTTATTTTAATGATTTACTTTTTCATAGGGTAATAGATGGTTTTATGATTCAGGGAGGAGATCCTGATTCCAGAAATGCCGTACCCGGTGTTATGCTAGGAGAAGGAGGTCCGGGTTATACCATTCCTGCAGAATTTGTTGACACTATTTTTCATAAAAAGGGTGTCATTGCAGCTGCTCGGGAAGGTGATGATACTAATCCTGAAATGCGTTCGGCTGGATCACAATTTTATATTGTCCAAGGAATTGTTTTTGACGATGCTGCAGTTAAAAAAGTTGAAGATCGTATTAATGCATCACGTTTAAATAAACTCATTACTAAATATATTGAAGAAGCAAAAAATAAAGCTTTTGATACAGGAGGAAATATCGATTATCAGGTAATTGTTCCGGAAGCACGACAAAAAGCCGAAGAAGAATTTAAAAAACAAGGATATTTTAAAATTCCTGAAGAAAAACTAAAAGTATATAGAACATTAGGAGGAACACCACATTTAGATGGAGCATATACTGTTTTTGGTGAAGTTATTGAAGGATTAGAAGTTATTGATAAAATTGCTGCTGTAGAAACTGACGAAAATGATCGCCCGATTAAAGATGTTAAAATGCGTATTAAAAAAATATAATTTAAAATAAATCATGATAGAAAAGATTAATCAGTATTTAGAAGAAGCGAAAGAATTTGTTGCTACTACAATAGACGAAATAGAATCATTTCGTATTAAGTATATGGGAAAGAAGGGTTTAGTTAATGATCTTTTCTCAGAATTTAAAAACGTTCCACGTGAAAACAAAAAGGATGTAGGACAGAAATTAAATGAGTTAAAAGTAACTATTCTTGAAAAAGTTAATTCATTAAAAGAAAGCCTTGAAGAATCTTCAGATAAAATCACTGGCATTGATATGACAGCTCCTGGAGATCCTATTAAAGGAGGTACACGCCATCCATTATCTGTTGTACGTAATGAAATAATTGATATATTTAAACGCTTAGGCTTCACTATTTCAGAAGGACCAGAAATAGAAGACGACTGGCATGTTTTTTCTGCATTAAATTTCCCGGAAGAACATCCAGCACGAGATATGCAAGATACTTTCTTTATTGAAAAACATCCTGATATCTTATTAAGAACTCATACTTCATCTGTTCAAGTTCGAGTGATGGAAAATACTCAACCTCCTATTCGTACCATATCACCGGGTAGAGTATTTAGAAACGAAGCAATTAGTGCTCGTGCTCATTGTATTTTCCATCAAGTTGAAGGTTTATATATTGATGAGAATGTTTCTTTTGCCGATCTAAAACAAACGTTATTATATTTTGCTAAAGAAATGTTCGGTGAACAAACAGAAATTCGCTTACGTCCATCTTATTTCCCATTTACAGAACCATCTGCTGAAATGGATGTAGCATGTAATATTTGTGGAGGTAAAGGATGTAATGTATGTAAATATACCGGTTGGTTAGAAATTCTTGGTTGTGGTATGGTTGATCCTAATGTACTAGAAAGCTCTGGTATTGATAGTAAAAAATATACCGGATTTGCTTTTGGTATGGGAATTGAGCGAATAACAATGCTTAAATATGGAGTTAAGGATCTTCGCCTTTATTTTGAGAACGATGTAAGATTTTTAAATCAATTTAAATCCGCATTATAAATATTTTATTTATATATATTAAAGCCCGGTTAAAATTACCGGGCTTTCTTTTTATTTTTCTGGATTTACCTGTATTTCATTCGACATTTTTATATATTTCTTATAAACTGCACTTACTCCACAATATCTTTCTTCAGATAAGTTAACCGCTTTTTGTAACTTCTCTATTGGTAAATCATTTCCCCAAAATTTATAAATAACCTTCATTTCATCGTAGTGTTTTGGATGTTCTTCAGTCATATTTGACTTAACTTCAACACTAAAATTATCTAAATCAACTCTCATCTTTTTTAAAATTGATATAACATCCATTCCTGTACAACCTGCTAATGATAATAACATTAAAGGTTTTGGTCTTGGTCCTTTATCCTGACCTCCAACAGCTTCAACTGCATCAATTACTAATTTATGGCCATTTATTTCACTTTCAAAAGCCATTCCTTCTATCCAATTAATACTTAATGTTTCTTTCATATCTATATATGTTTATATTTATTTTTTTGCAAATATAATTTTAAAATCTATATTCTAAATTATTGTTTATAAAACAAAAAACTTAATTTTGTGTTCTAAGTTAATGAATTTTCAGAATACTTATTTATTTATAACTGATTTATAAGTATTTAATCTGATTACGGACTAAGAACATAATGAAGAATCGGGAACATATACCTTCTTGCGATAATTGTCTACATGGCGCTGAATCAATATTTAAGCATCTTTCTCCTGAAGAACATGCTTTAGTTGAAAAAGAAAAAGTATGTAATACTTACAAACGAGGAAGTGTTATTTATCATGAAGGCAGTAGAACAAATGGTTTTTACTGTATTAATTCTGGAATTTTAAAAATATTTAAAACAGGTATTGATGGCCGAGAACAAATCATTGCTTTTGCAAAAAAAGGCGGTATTATTGGCTATCGTTCTATTCTTAGTAATGAACTAGCTTGCTCATCAGCAAAAGTAATTGAAGATGCTACTTTATGTTTTATTCCTGGTGAAACTTTAATCAGCCTTGTTAAATCGAATGGTAATTTTTCAATGGCCATTATGCAACAAACTTGTAAAGAATTAGGTGAAGCAAATTCTTTTATTACAGATATCGCGCAAAAAACAGTTCGTGAACGATTAGCCGAAGTTTTACTTAATTTAAAAGATATCTTTGATTTAGATTCTAACAATGTACTACAAATTTCGCTTACTCGTGAAGAACTTGCGAATATTGTTGGAACAGCAACTGAATCTGTTATCCGTTTACTTTCTGAATTTAAACATGATAAATTAATAGACTTAAACGGTAGAAAAATTACGATCTTAGATATTAAAACACTGGAAAAAATTTCGAACGCATTTAATTAAATTTATATATAATAAAAAGCTCCTTTAAAAGGAGCTTTTTATTTAAAATAACTGAGATTGCTCTCCTGTATTATTTATTCGATTAAAATGATTGTATGCATTCTCTGTTGCCTCTCTTCCACGAGGTGTTCTTTTAATATATCCCTCTTTTATTAAAAAAGGCTCATATACTTCTTCAATTGTTCCTCCATCTTCACCTATAGCTGTTGCGATAGTTGATATTCCAACAGGACCTCCTTTAAATTTATCAATAATGGTTAATAGAATCTTATTATCCATTTCATCTAAACCATTTTTATCAATATTTAATGCTTTTAATGCGTAACGAGAAATTTCTAAATCGATGTTGCCATTTCCTTTTACCTGAGCAAAATCTCTAACTCTGCGAAGTAATGCATTAGCAATTCTTGGTGTTCCACGAGATCTTGACGCAATTTCTACCGCTGCATCTTCATCAATCTTAACATTTAATATACCTGATGATCGTTTTACAATTCCAGTTAGAATCTTAAAATCGTAGTATTCTAAATTAGAACTAATACCAAATCGTGCTCGTAATGGACTAGTTAGTAAACCCGATCGGGTTGTTGCACCAATTAAAGTAAATGGATTTAATTCTATTTGTACAGACCTGGCACTTGGTCCTTTATCAATCATGATATCAATTTTATAATCCTCCATTGCAGAATATAAATATTCTTCTACTACGGGACTTAATCGATGTATCTCATCAATAAATAAAACATCCCCTTCTTCCAGATTTGTTAATAACCCTGCTAAATCACCAGGTTTATCTAATACAGGTCCTGATGTTAACTTAAGATTTACTTTTAATTCATTCGCAATAATATTTGCTAATGTTGTTTTACCAAGTCCTGGAGGACCATGTAACAATACATGATCTAATGCTTCATTTCTCATTAATGCTGCCTGTACAAAAACTTTCAAATTTTCAACAACTTTAAACTGACCCTTAAAATCATCAAAATTTATTGGGCGCAATTGTTTTTCAATCTCAAAATCTTTGTCAAAACTTTGTTCTTGTCTTATATTAAAATCTTCCATTTAATTCTTTTAATGCTCAAATTTAAGAAAACTAATTTTCGTAGTCATCAAACTTAATTTTTACACCATTAATTTTATATATATTTCCTTCTTTATATTGAACTACAACAACCAGATTACCTCTTTCATTATATTTCGACCATGATCTTACTTTTTGTCCCTCCTCATAATATCTTTCTTCTTTTATTTGTCCATTAGGATAATAATATACATGTTTACCATCCGGATTTCCTTGGACATATCTGCCTTCAAAACTTAATTTATCTTCTTCTATATAATAACTTTCCCATTTTCCATCTTTGTAATCTGTTACATACTTACCTTGGTTTTTTTGATCTCCAACAATATATAACCACTTACCCTCTTTATAACCTTCAATATAGTTTCCTTTTGATATTATATTTCCTAATTCGGTATATTCTATAACTTCACCATCCAGTTCACCATATATATAGTATTCTTCTTTAAGTAATTCTCCTGTTTCATAATACCACGACCACAATCCTGTTAACTTATCACTTGCATAAGATCCTACTTGTTGCACTTTTCCATTTTTATAATAATAAGTCCATTTTCCTTGTTTTTTCCCTTTGTTATATTTCCCTATAGCAGATTTTTTTCCATTCTTATGATAATATATCCAGTCACCATCTTCTTTACCATTTAACAATACAATACCTTCAGCTATTACTTTACCATAAATATTATATGTTTTACTTTTTATAACATTTCCATCTTTATTAAAATATTGATGAATTCCAATTGGTATATTTTTATTATAACTTCCCTGATAGATTAGATTTCCATCATTATCGTATTCTTCCTTAATTTCAATGCTTAATTCATTGTCCTTTGATTCTAAATCAACTTTTCCATCTTTATATTTTAATGCATTTAAAAGCTTACCTTCTTCATTATAAATTTTATAATATCCATTTAACTTACCATCGATATAATTTTTTTCTTCTTTTAAGTTTCCATTTTCGTAAAATTCTTTCCAAACTCCTTCTTTTTCACCATCAGCATTATTTCTGTTTATATATTCCTGTACTATAATTTTATTATTTCTATATCGTGTAATTGTTATGATATTTTCATTTTTGTCATATTCAAATCCTAAACCGTGCTTTTGATCATCAACAAAAGGTATCGTTTTCTTAATAACTCCATTATTATAATATTCTATTGATTTACTATTTCTTTTATCATTCAGGTATAATTCTTTTGACTTAATTTTATTTTTTAATCCTTCTATTCTAAAAAATTGATAATGATATCCATTTTTTAATCCTAAATAATAGCTTATTTTTTCAGTTGTATCTCCTAACTGATCATAAAAAATCCAAGTACTATCCAATTTATTATTATTCCACTTTCCTTCTGATTTTTTAATTCCTGTTATATAATAAGAAATCCAATATCCTGTTGGTTTATCATTTTTTAAATATCCTCTGCTTGCTATTTTTCCATTCGTATAATAAAACTCCTTATAATTTAGATTTTCACTTAAACTATCAGATTGTGCAATGGTTAATTTTACTAACAATACACAGATTATTATTAAAAATTTGTTTTTCAATTTATGATACTTTGATAAAAGTTAAATATACAAAAAAAGCAGGGAGAATTTCCCTGCTAAATTAATCATTAAAAGATTTTATAAATTTAATTTTTTTGAAATATCGAGCATTGAATCAATTGATTTTCTTGCTTTTTTTATGATTTCTTCATCTAAAATAACTTCAGGCAACTCATATTTTAAGGTATTGTAAATTTTATTAACTGTTATCAGTTTCATAAAATTACAATCGTTACAAGCACAACTAGAATCTTTTGCTGGAGCGACTAAATATGTTTTATTCGGATTTTGTTTTTTCATCTGATGTAAAATACCCGACTCTGTAGCTACAATATATTCTTTATTTTCATTATTCGCAGTATATTTCAACAATGCAGCAGTAGATCCTACAAAATCTGAAATTAACTGAACCGGTTTTTGACATTCAGGATGTGAAATAACTTTTGCATTTGGATATTCCTTTTTTAATTCTAGAATTCCTTCTAATGAAAATTCCTCATGAACATGACAAGCACCATCCCAAATAATCATATTTTCTCTTCCTGTCATTCTTTTTATATAATTTCCTAAGTTTCTATCAGGAGCAAATATTATTTTTTGATCTTTTGGTAGTGAATCAACAATTTTTAAAGCATTTGTTGAAGTACAACAAATATCTGTCATAGTTTTAATTTCTGCAGTTGTATTTACATATGAAATAACTATATGATCAGGATGTTTTTCTACAAACTTTTTGAATTCATCTGCAGGACAAGAATCAGCTAACGAACATCCGGCATTTAAATCAGGTATGATTACTTTACTATTAGGAGCTAAAATTTTAGCTGTTTCGGCCATAAAATGAACACCTGCAAATAATATTATATCAGCATCTGTTTCTGCAGCTTTTTGCGATAAAGCTAAACTATCACCAACAAAATCTGCTAAATCTTGGATTTCACCCGTTTGGTAATAATGAGCTAGAATTATCGCATTCTTTTCTTTTTTTAGTCTATTTATCTCAGCAATAACATCCATGGTTGCATCTATTTCTTTATTCACAAAACCGTCTGAGATAAGCTCGTTGTTAACATTCATATTTATATATTATATATATTATTTAATTTTAAATTTATTATAGTAATAATTATATCCTGTTAATATTGTTGTAAAAATATTGAATGATTATTTGTTTTTTATGTTTTTAAGAAGATTTTAATACTGTTTTAACAATTTTAATTGAGTAATTGTTTTGATTTTAAGTTAAATCCAACTTTTATTAACAGGCTGTTAATACTGATGTTTATTGATAAATACTTTATTGTTTATTACACAAATCTTGTTAAAATATTGTTTACTAAATGCGAGATAAAACTAAAAAAATATTTTTGTTTTGAATTAAAAAATTCTATATAGGATAAGAGACTTTATAATCCAAGTAAAAGTTTTTAGTTTTTATTGACTTTAATTAACATTCAATTAACACATGTTATTGAAGTAATTAACATTTTATACATTTATTAAATATTTTACTTAATTAATTCATAATAATGTTAATAAACTAAGTAATTAAACTTAAAAATTAATAAAAACAATGTTTTATGCTATATACCAAATAATTAAATATAATTGCTTTTAAAATGATTATATCCTCTAAATAAAAAGAATAAATTTCTTTAATTTTGATTAATAATCATCTTAATAATATAAATAATAATGGACAAAATATCACTCGGAATAGCATGCGATCATGCAGGTTATGTATTTAAAGAAAAACTAAAAGAAGAATTGACAAATCAAGGATATGAAGTTACCGATTATGGTACTTATTCAGAAGAAAGTAGCGATTATCCTGATTATGCGCATCCTTTAGCAAATGCAGTTGAAGAAGGTAAACATCTATACGGAATTACTTTATGTGGTAGTGGTAATGGTATTAATATGACATCTAATAAGCATCAAGGAATTAGGGCTGCATTATGTTGGAATGTTGAAATTTCCGAATTAGCAAGATTACATAATGACGCTAATATATGTTCATTACCAGCTCGCTTTGTTGATTATAATTTAGCTAAAGAAATTGTAAATATATTTTTAAATACTAAATTTGAAGGAGGAAGGCATTTGAGAAGAATTGAGAAAATCCCTATTGATTAAACTTTAGCACTATGTTATCAAATACATGTAAATATGCAATTAGAGCGGTAATTTATTTAGCACTTAATAGTAAGGATGGTAAAAAGATTGGAATTAAAGAAATATCAAAAGAATTAAGTATACCAACTCCTTTTTTAGGAAAAATACTTCAACTACTGGCAAAAAATAAAATGCTTTTATCCACCAAGGGTCCTAACGGTGGATTTACTTTAGCTCGACCTGCTAAAGAAATATCATTATTAAACATTATTGAAATTATTGATGGTTTAGATTTATTTGAGGATTGTTTAATTGGTTTAAGTTCTTGTTCTGCTAGTGCTCATAGTGATGTACAATGTCCTACTCACCATAAATATTTACCTATAAGTAAACAGTTATACGATTTATTCAATACCGAAACAATAGAAATATTAGCTAATGAAATTAAAGCTTCGGATGGAAAAATAGGTTTATAAAAACCTGACCAGGTTTAATTTTTTAATTACTGGCATTAATAAAATACCTGTAATACATCCTATTGTGTTTGCCAATGCATCTAAAAATTCTGCAGAACGAGTGTTGGTATAATAATATTGAAATACTTCTAAAATTAATCCATATGAAATAACAATTATTAAAGTAATTGTTACTAGTTCGTATTTCTTAAAATGAAAATTTCGAATTAAAGAAGATTGAAAAGAAACACTCAACATAAAATAAAGCAAAAAATGGATTATTTTATCCATATAGTGTATTTGAAGAAAATGAACCTTATTTAAATTATTACTAGAGGTTAAACTACCATAAAATATAACTGAAGCTATTATTATTGTCTTCCAGTATCTTATTAAAAATATAGTACAAGATTTTATTATTGTCATAATTCTTCAAACTTATATATTTTTTTTATAACTTATAGAATGTAAATTTTTTAGCTATGAAAACTTCGATTACAAAAATTGAAAAAATATTAAAACAGTTAAGAAAAGAAAATATTAATACTTGGTTTGATTTAGGTTTATTTCTTGATCGAGTTAAAGAAAGTAGAAAAATACCACAAAAAAGATTTATAGGAACCTATGATGATTTTAAATCTTATATGTGTAAAGGTGATATCGCTTTTTTAACATACCAATATTCAATTGATGGAGTCACTATCGAAGTTGAGAAGTATACGAAAATAATAAATAGAAAATTCGATGGAATAAATATTCACTACATAGGTGGAAAGATACTACCGGAAGCAAAAAAGATTATTCCTGATTTTGTTAAAAAATTTGAGTTAAATACAATATCAGCTTTTGATGACTGGGATTTATACAAAGATTTCTTTTTTACCAAATTGCAAAGAGGAAGTGAAGAATATAATAATTTAATTGGAAAATTTTGGGAACAAACTTTATCTATAGTTGAAGATTTAGGGAATTATATCTTATCTAATAATATCAGATTACTCTATTTAATTAACGTATGTTCAAACCCTGGAAATGTATCTTTAAGCTTGGCAGTTGTACTATTATCGGAGTATTTGAAGATTCCAGTTATAAATAATAATCATGATTTTTACTGGGAAGGTGGTAATAGTGAGATTAATAGAAAAATGAATAATTTACCAAATGGACCAAGAGATTTCTTTTTTACAAACTCACATATTGGTGAATTTTTTTCTATCATTGAGGTTTTATTTCCATGGGAGTCAAGAATTTGGATTAATGTAAATATCAACAAGCAACAATCTGAGCATCTCGTAAAAATAAATGGACATAATCCATCTAATGTTATTGAGTTAGGAACTGCTGTTGATACTGACGTATATCAGAATACCTCTAAACGTAAGAAAATCAATACATTTTATCAATTTGAAAAAATTCTTAGTAGATACAGTGATACTTTAATTAGTTATTCGGCAAAGGATGTTATAGAAACAGACCTTGTTTCGGAAGAGAATCCAAGACCAATTTTAATAGGTGCAAGAAAGACAAAACCATTAAAAAATTTTTTGAATGAAAATATTATCTTTCTACAACCAACAAGAATTATATCCAGAAAAAGAATTGAGTTAGGGTTTAAATTAATTGAGAAACTTTTTCAGGAAGATGAATTTGAAAAACGATTTGCAGAAACCAAGCATTTAAAATTAACAGTAATTATTACGGGTCCAATTGCAAATGGGCATTTTGATTACTTTAAGGAATTGATCAAAAAATTCAATGAATTACTTAATTCTTTAAGTAGTGAAGTTAAAAATAAGATCTATTTAGCTTTTTTATTTAGTGAATTAGATAAAAAGAAATTTAAGAACCATTTTGAAAATCCTGTAGGAATTCCGGAATTATATAATATCGCATCATTAATATTATTACCAAGTAAAACAGAAGGTAGAGGATTACCAATTATAGAAGCTACAGCATGCGGAACCCCAATTTTTTGTAGTAGATATTATCCTGAAAATGTTTATTCTGAAGTAATTGGAGAGCATTTACCTCATAAAGACAGATTAAAAGTCATTGAATTTGATGGAAAGAATATTACCAAGAAACAAGTACAACAAATATTAGAAAGAGTATTTTTCCCACATCGTTTTGCTAATGAAATATTACATAATCTTCAAGTTGTTGAAAAGAGATATAGTCTGGATGCCCTAAAAGATAATATGGATGATGTATGTTATCGATTGTATCGACAATTAAAGTCGAATCGAAAAACAACAAATACAGTAAAAAAAGCACTTGCAGAATATAAAAAACTGTGTGTTTACGAAGATGAAAATTTTAATCAAATCATCAAAAAAGATAATAGAGAATATTTGCCAGGTTATGGACGATTAAGATTTATGATTTTACTTAAATCATTAATAGATCCTAGTTATTTTAGAATGGAGGAACAAATATTTAAAGGAAGAGCATTCATGTATGCTAATCAGTTGCTGAAAAAATTTGAAGATCAGTTTAATGAGAAACAAAAAATACGATTCTTTAATGCTGTTGAAGAAATATTTCTTTATAAAGATGGAGAAGTAAATATTCGTCATGATCATAGTTTACCTTATAGGCATAGAAATAGGAATTATTATCCTTACCAGGATTTTACCATACAGGAAATTAGTGGTTTAGTAAATTATTTGTTTAGAGCAATTTTAAAACCTACAAGCCATGAAAGAATACGAGTTAATGCACATTTTTTTACGGACATTGATTTAGCATTAGCGCAACTCACATCAAGTAAATATTTAGCAATTGATGATAGAAAAAAATTAATTAAGAAATTACAATCAAATATTCCAATAGCCTATTTTCCCGGAAAATATTTAAAAAATGAATTAGAATTTTTGGCATTACAAGCCGTAAGATCAAGATTAGAATTAGCTATTGACGAGGAGTTAACAGAAGATCTAATAGCTAAAAATGCGGCCTATATTTCTCCTATCTACATCATGGCTAGTAAAACTACAACCTATGAGAATTATAATAGCATGAGTATTTTAAAATTTATTTTGGATGGATATGAAGAGGAACTGTTATTATTATTTAATCATGGCATAATAAGAATTGTTGAAATAGATCAACTTTGCGTTGGAATACATTTTAACCAATTAGGAGAAGAAGGATTAGATGTTTTAAAAAGAGTAAAATCAGAAAATGGATTGATTATTACAAATCGTCAGGATTCTGTATTAATGACCGATATTGTAGATATTGATAGATTCCATATTGGAAGAGTTAATGATAAACTTACGGAAGCTATTTTAGGTATACCTATGGATAGTGGGTTTATTCAATTTGTTCCTGCCGGAGTAAGAACAACATTAGCATATCCAACTCCGGTTCAAACAGCAAAAGAATTTTCAGAGCAAATTAATGGCGATCAATTTAAAAAGCTCATAGAAAAACATGGTGAAACTGAAACGTATAAACTGCTTAAAAAAGATGCTGAAGAAAAAATGTCACCTATAAAAAAAGTGATAGGCGATTTGTTGGGAGAAGACATACAAGAAAACCAGGTTGCCTATGAATATTTAAGTGGAATTTATAGTGATGGTATGCCATGGGGAGGAGTTATTGCTAAAACAAACATGAAAGACTTTCAATGGAAATTTGTAGCTGAATCGAGCAGTAAAACAAAGAAAGTAACAGATTTTATAAAAGAATTTAGTGACGTAAGTAAACAGAAAATAGAAATAGCATGGAATGGAGGGTATATTCTTAATGCAGAACTAGTTGGTAAGTTAGGTTTGTCAGAATCTTATATTGGATCGCCCCTAGGATTGTTAATTTCAAATGGAAAATTGTTAAGTACTCCGTTATTTAATAAACCAGCTCTTGTATTTAGAAATGGGAATGTTGATATCTATCGGGTTAATTGTTCAAAAGGTATCATTGTTTCACGTGGAACAGATAGAATCGAGCTTTCTGAAAATCAATACAATAAAAAAACGATTTCTGAAAAAGTTCAATATTACGATTTAATGTATGAAAATGAAGAAATTATTTTAGAAAATGCAACAGTAGTTCGTTGCGCAGGAAACAAGGTTAAAGAAATTATAAAAGTTGATAAAAAACAAAAAATGGAGATTATGCCGGTTGGCTTAACTCTGGTTTTTCCAAAGAATACCATACCAAAAACATGGCATGTAAATGATGAGCTCGATATAATCATTAATGGTTTAGAAAATATAGATTATGCCATTGAAGCAGGACCTTTATTAATAGATAACGGAGAAATTGTTTTGGATATGCATGTTGAGGGTTGGAAGACAAATAATTCGATTAAAACTCAAGCCGCCAGGCTAGATTATACTGATATGCGAGGACCAAAGATTGCAGCAGGAATTGATGATGAAGGTAATTTAGTTGTATTAACAGTTAATGGAAGAATTAGAGAATCGGTTGGTGCAACACATTATGATATGGCTGATATCTTAAAAAAATTAAAAGTTAAAAAAGCCATGGGTTTTGATCCAGGCGGAAGTAGTACATTGGTGGTAAATGGGCAGACATTAAATATATCTCCATACAATAGTCGATATGAAGAAAATATCATTTCTTTACCACCGGAACCTAGAGCGGTATCTAATGTTATTATGGGATATATCAAAAAATAATTAATGGCAGGAATTTATTTACACATACCATTCTGTAAGCGAAAATGTGCTTACTGTGATTTTTATTCGATTGCGAATACTTCAAATCAAGAAAAGTTTATCGAAGCTTTATTACATGAGATTGAAATAAGAAAAAATTATTTAGGAAATGAAACCATTCAAACCATTTATTTTGGTGGAGGTACACCTTCGTTATTAAGTCCAAAAAATTTAGAACATATATTAGAATCGATTGATAAAAATTTTAATATTGAAAAGAACAGGGAAATTACTTTAGAAGCAAACCCTGATGATTTATCAGTTCAGTATTTGAAAGAAATACAAAATATTGGAATTAACAGATTGAGTGTAGGAATACAATCTTTCTTTGATGAAGATTTAAATTTGATGAAAAGACAGCATTCATCGAAACAGGCAAAAGAAGTAATTAAGCAAGCTCAAGAAACAGGGTTTAAAAATATCAGTGTTGATTTAATTTATGGATTGCCAAATTTATCCATCGAAAAATGGGAGCAAAATATTAACGAAGCTATCAATTTAAAAATCCAACATATTTCTGCATATCATTTAACAATTGAACCAAATACCCTTTTTCAAAAATATTACCAGAACGACAAAATTAATTTACCTACGGATGAGGAAAGTTTAAAACAATTTGAATTGTTAAAACAGGAAACGGCAAAAAATGGATTTATACATTATGAAATTTCAAATTTTGCATTAGATGGTTCTATTTCGTTACATAATACAAATTATTGGTTAGGTGTAAAGTATTTAGGATTAGGACCTTCTGCACATTCCTATAATTTAAGTGCGCGAGAATGGAATATCTCAAATCTTCATGAGTATATGGACGCAATATTTCAAGGAAAATTAGCAAACGAAACAGAAATTTTAACAGAAAATGAAAAATTCAATGAATTTGTCATGACATCTTTAAGAACAAAGTGGGGATTAAATACCGAAAAACTTAAAATAAAATTTGGTTTACAAGCAGAAAAATATTTTTTATCAAAAACAAAAAACTTAATCGAAAAAGACTTATTGACTAATGAGCAAAATAATTATATCTTAACAGAAAAAGGGATGTTTATATCCGATAATATTATCGCATCAATTCTTATTGTATGAAAAATAAAATGAATATTGAAGATTCTAAAGAATTATTTAGGGAATTATTTGATGAAGCGGCAGATGGAATATTGGTAGGTATTGGTAATGGAGAAATCGTAGAAGCTAATCAAAGTATTGTGAATTTGACAGGATATTTAAAAGAAGAGTTAATAGGAAACAATATAAAAATTTTATTCAAGAATGATGAATTAGATCAAAAACCACTAAGGTATGATTTAGTCAAAAAAGGTGATTCTGTTATAAGAGAGAGAATTATAGTAAGAAAAGATGGGAAAGAAATTCCTATTGAGATGAATACTAAAATATTGAAAAATGGTCAGATGCAAGCAGTATTCAGGGACTTAACCGTTCGAAAAGAGACAGAGAGAAAGCTTTTAAGAAGTAAAAATTTATTGCATAAAACAGAAAAGACTGCTAAACTCGGAAGATACTATTATCATTTTAAAGAAAATATTTGGGAAAGTTCTGATGTTTTAGATGATATATTTGGTATTGATAAAGACTATGAAAGAAATTTTGAAAGTTGGTTAGATATTGTGGATGATGATTTTAGAACAGAAATGAAAGCGTATTTCAGGGTCAATATTGTAAAAAATAAACAAGCATTTGATAAAGAATATAAAATAAAAAGAATAAATGATAAGACCTCTCGATGGGTGCATGGATACGGAGATACTGAATTTGATAATAAGGGTAATTTAGTTAGGTTATTTGGAACCATACAAGATATTACAGAAAGAAAAGAAGCTGAATTGGCCTTAATAGATAATGAAAAAAAATACAGGAGTATATTTGATAATTCTCCTATTGGTATTTTTCATTACAATAAAGAAGGTATCATTACTGATTGTAATCTTAATTTTGTAAAAATCATTGGTTCTTCAAAAGAAAAACTGATTGGATTAAAGATGTTAAAAGACCTTCCAAATAAGCAGATTGTGGAATGTGTAAAAGATTCATTAAAAAAAGGTGAAGCATATTATAAAAATTGGTACCAGTCTGTAACCGGTAATAAAAATACTTATGTAAGAATTTTATTTCAAGGAATTAAGAATGAAAATAAGATTATTACATCGGGAGTGGGTTTGGTTGAAAATATTACCGAAAGATATTTATCTGAAAAAGCTTTAAGAGAAAGCGAAGAGAAATTAAAGAACATTTTTAAACATAGTTCCAACTTATTTTATAGTCACGATATTAATCATGTAATTACCTATTTAAGTCCTCAGGTTAAAAATATTTTAGGTTATGAACCTGATGAAGCTATGGTGAAATGGACAGAATTAGCAACAGATAATCCTGTTAACGAAAAAGGTTATGAATTAACTTTAAAAGCTATTGAATCAGGGAAGATTCAAGCTCCATACGAACTGGAATTAATTCATAAATCAGGACATAAAGTTTATGTCGAAGTTCATGAGGCACCTATTGTAAATGATGGTAAAACGATAGCAATTGTCGGTGCTTTGCATGATATTACTGAAAGGAAAAAGGCAGAAGAAATTATTCGTTTAAATGAAGAAAAATTTAGAACGATTTATAATAATAGTAATGATACGATTATTGTAATGAATGATAAAAACGAAATAATTAGTGTAAATCAAGCAGTTACAAAGATTATTAATTATAGTACGGAAGAGATTTTAGGTAAGAATATCTTAGATATTATTGCAGAAGAATATAGAGAGGAAATACAAAAAAGGATTTTTCAACTTCACAAAGGAGAAAAAATTCCTTTAAAGGAATTTGAAATGATCACAAGAACTGGATATAAGGTGCCTGTGGAGGGAAATAGTAAGCAAATAAATTATGAAGGCAAAAAATCAATACTATCTGTAATTAGGAATATTCAAGAAAGAAAGGAATTAGAACATCGTATTTTTGAAGTGATGATCGAAACAGAGGAGAAAGAAAGACAGCGATTGGCAAGTGATATTCACGATGAGATTGGACCAGTATTGTCAAGTTTAAAACTCTATATTGAATCATTAGATTCAACAAAAGATGAAAATAAACAACAATTTATTAAAGGAAAACTTAATGAATTAATCAAAGAAACGATTACAAATGTACGTGAGGTTTCGAACGATTTAAGTCCTAATGTGTTAAATAAATACGGTTTGGCTAAAGCAATTGATTCCTTTTTTAACAACAAAAAGGATCTTATAGTTGTTAACTATACAACAAATCTTAAGGAAGAACGCTTTAGTATAATAGTGGAAACAGTCTATTATCGCATATTAAAAGAATTATTTAATAATACCATAAAACATGCCAATGCAAGTAAAATTAAAACAGAATTAAAACTTATTAATAATGAACTTGTTTTAAGCTATAAAGATAATGGAATGGGATTTAACATGCAGGATGCCAATGAGTTAAACAATAATTCATTAGGATTAACAAATATTGAAAATAGAATTAAAACAATTAAAGGAAAATATAGTATCGAAACAAATCTTAATAAAGGCTTTTATTTTAAATTAATAACTGAGGTAAAAACAAAAAAAATTGGAGTATGAATATACTAATAGTCGATGATAATAAGGATTTTAGAGAAGCATTAAGGTTTATTATTGAAGAGAATTTTTCGGATAAATATGAAAATATTTTTGAAGTAGAAAATGGATTACAATGTTTAAATTTCATAAAAAAGCAATATGTAGATTTCATTTTTATGGATAAACAGATGCCTGTAATGGATGGTGTTGAAGCAAGTAAAAAAATTGTAGATCAATTTCGAAATATCAAAATCATTGCATTATCCTTTCATTCAGAATTAGAAGATATAAAAAGCATGCTCGAAGCCGGGGCCAGAAATTACATTATAAAAGAGGAAATTTCTCCAGATGTAATTTCAAGATGTTTAAATATTAACTAGTTGCAATATTTATTAGTTCTGTAAGTTTTTCTTCTAAAGTATCATAAGAGAAATATTTTTTACCTAACTGATAGTTATATTCCGCAATTTCTTTGTTTAATTTAGTATCATAAATAACTTCTTGCATCTCTTTTAAAGCAGAATTGGTAATCACATTATCTTCTAGCATAACAGCTTTAAACCCTTTACTTCCAATATCAGGCCAATATACAGGTTTATAATTATTAACAAATATGGGGCGTTTGGCTAGTATTGCTTCAACAAAAGCATTCCCAAACCCTTCGTAAGTACTAAAATATGTACATGCCCTGGCATGAGCATAACCATCAGATAATGAGTAATTTTTAAGTGATCCTGATAATCCTTTATTTGAAAAACTTTCGTAGGCAAAATGAACTTGTTTACTTAATTTAAGCTCATGAATTAGATCAACTAATTCCATATAATACTCACTTCCGGCATCATCGGCATAATTTCCGGTAATAATAAGTTTTATTTTTGAATCATTTAATTTATCAATTAGTCGAATGGCAGCTTCAATACCTTTTCGTCGAACAACACGAGTAATTTGAAACAACAAGATATCTTGCTCATTTAAACCCAAATCTTGCTTTAAATTTTTATTCTCTTCAGACAGTTGTCCAAAAGGAACATCAAAATTCATGACATTAGGAACCACTACAGAATCTCTGTTAAATCGTTCTTTTAAAGTGTTTTGTGCATGTAAGTTAATGACAGCATGATAACTGTTTGGTAAGCGAAGAGGAAATTCATTCTCAACAAAGTCATTAATTTTTGGATGAGGAGAAACATAGCGATCACCTCTCTCCCATGCAAAATCATGATCGTGTGTTATGATTGGTTTTCCGGTTTTTATGACTGCATTTTTAATGGCAATACCCATGGAGATATGCGAAGGTAAACAGGATGCATTTTCTGAGAGTAAAAGATCAATGTTGAATTTCTGGATCCAGTTTACTATTTTTTCTTCAATAACTTTGGCATATAACTGCAGATGCTCTATTAAATCGTCTTGGTTATAATCTGGATGAAAGAATGCTTTTTTTTGTTCCCAGTAACTTTCTGGTGAAAAGAATGACATTTCTGGCACTTTGGTTTCATAAGCACAATTAATTTTTCTTTCTTCAAACTGACCAGAAATGATATAGATTTCGTGCCCCATTTTTTTTAAAACATCAATCCATTTCTCTGTTTCTAAGGCAACACCATCTACTCCGCCTATACGACCAATGATAATTCCTATTTTCATAACCAAGAACGTTTTGATTTATAATGTAAATTTAAGCATACTAGAATTAAAATTAAATTATTAACATACTTTTGTATCATAATAACGATATTAAATCAATGAAGAGCTTATTTATCTTATTATTTAGTATAACATTATTTTTGAATGATTGTTTTTCTCAGGATGAAGTAAAAAATTGTTATCAAAACATTCCTTGTGACGATTTCAATTTAATCATAGAAACAAAGGATGTTATTTTAATTGATGTACGCCTGAATAAGGAATTTAGAAAAGAAAAATTGTTTGGTGCTTATATTGCTGATAACAGGGAGTCTTTAATAGATTTACTTAAAAACAGAGAAAAAACCCTTTACGTATTAATATATTGCGATGAAAGTGGTCGAAGTCAAACCGCTTCGCAAATTGTTTGCAAAGAACTTCAATTTAAAAATGTGTATAATCTGGAGGGAGGAATAAAAAGCTGGAAAAAAAGAGGTTATCCGATAGATAACACCCGTATAAAAAGTAAATTATATCAATAAATTATTCTGCTTTTGAAGAATTTTCTTCTGGATCTTTTTCCTGATCATTATTTTTATGAATACCATACTCCTTTTTATATTCTTCAAGAATATTTTTTAGTTTAGTGATTTCAGAATTATTATCTGAAATATTCTTTTTTAGCTTTTTAAATGTCGGGTATGATAACAATAGTCCTACAAATATTCCGATAATAACACTTACCAGTAATACCAGTGATAATGGTGTTCCCTTAACCGGGTTACCAATAATAAAATCTAAAGTAACAGGATCACTGTTTTGTAAAGCAAAAATAACCAATAAAAGGGCTGATATTAAGCTTATTATAAGAGAACGTTGCATGATATTTTATTTTAATTGTAAATGTACTGATTTATTTTTTGAAATAAAATATCTTTATTTAAAGGTTTGGAAATATAGTCATCACAGCCCCTTTTTAGACACAATTCTCTATCATTATACATGGCATATGCCGTTTGAGCAATAACCGGAAGAGATGGCTTTAATGCTTTAATTTTTTGGGTTGTCTCAAAACCATCCATATCTGGTAAACGAATATCCATTAGTACAAGCTGTATATTTTCATTTTTCTTAACAATATTGATTGCTTCAATACCAGAGTAAGCAAGGATAACATTTGCACCACATCGTTTAAGTAAACGATATAAATATTCCATGTTATTTTTATCATCTTCAACAATTAGGATATCAATATTTTTAAATTCCATAATGGCTTGCATTTATATGTTATAAATGAAAAAGACTTTTCGTCACATATAAGTACAACTCTTAATATCACTTAAGAGCAAAGAGTGTCCATAAATAGTTGTCAATAAGATTTTACCCGATCTTTATTAGAAATGTAAAGTTACTGTTAAATGACAAAAAAGTCAATAAAAAATCCCGGTAGATGCCGGGATTCTAATATGTGATTTTAAATCTTATTATTTATTGTTTGCAGTTTTAATATTATCTTTTATTCCCATAATTCTTTTTTGCGCAATAACAGTCATTCTGTACATTACAGGAACAATTACCAATGTTAAAAACGTAGAGAATGTTAAACCAAATATTACCGTCCACGACATGGGGCCCCAATATGCTGCATTATCACCACCAAAATAAATATTCGGATCATAGCTGCTAAACAGACCTTTAAAGTCGAAGTTTAGTCCTATTGCCATTGGTAATAATCCTAATATAGTTGTTATAGCTGTTAATAATACAGGACGTAACCTGGTTTTTCCTCCTTCGATAATACATTCTGTAGCAGCACTTACAGGTAGATATTCATGCTCAGCCAAACCCAATTCTTTTCTTTTTCTGGCTTTTAACAATTCAATATAGTCAATAAGCACAATAGCATTGTTTACTACAATTCCAGCTAAAGAAATGATGCCAATACCCGTCATGATAATCACAAAATCCATTTTAAAGGTCCATAAACCACCAAAAACCCCAATGGTACTAAATAATACACTGGTTAAGATGATTAAAGTACGTATGATTGAGTTAAATTGTGTTACTAATATCAGCAGGATTAAGGCTAAAGCAATGATCATGGCATTTGCTAAAAATTCAGATGATTCGTCTTGTTCCTGTTGTTCTCCTGTAAATTCATAACGATATCCGCCAGGCATATCAAACTCTTCCATCAAACCAGCAATTTGCATATTGATGGTATTAGCATTGTAACCTTCAATGACGTTTGAATATAAAGTAATAACACGGTCTAAATCTTTTCTTCTAATAGAACTGAATGTAGTAGAATACTCATAACTTGCCACAGCCGATAGTGGAATATATGATGGAGGTCCATCGCCAAATACAGGGATTTTCATATTCATCATAGCAGGCAGATTATACCGATATTCATTTTTTAAGCGAATCATAATAGGATATTCATCCTCACCCACTTTAAAATCAGAAACTTCATCACCAAATAAGGATTGTCTTAAGGTGTTTGCAATCATGATGGTTGATAATCCATATCTCTGAGCTTTATCACGATCAATATGAATTAATAACTCAGGATTTTGAGTGCTGATATTCATTCTTAAACCTTCGATACCTGCAATATTCTGAAGATCTATTATGTTTTTGATGGTATCAGCTAAATGTATTAACTGGTCAAAATCCTGGCCAATAATTTCTAAATTAATCGGTTTACCAGTAGGAGGACCGTCTTGTGGTGGTGAAACTTCAAGTTCAATACCTGGATATTTTCCCATCATATGGCTACTTAACTCACTAAGCATTGTTGATGTGCTTACCTTACCTCGAAATTCAAAATCAATGAAACTAATGATGATAATTGCCTCATTAGGTTTTCCTCCTTCACCAATAGCATATGGATCACCTTTACCTACAGTAGTTAATATCGATTCAACGATAGGTTCTCCTTCCTTATTCACATATGGTTTGTAAAACTCCGTTACATCTTCCTCAATTACATTTACCAACTCATTAGTAGCTGTAATATCGGTTCCTTCAGGTAGTTTTACAATAACATTCACTTGTTTTGGATCTGTATTTGGAAAAAATACCACATCCGGAACATTCGAAAAGAACAACATAATGGTTATGATAAGTAACATCATTGTTCCTCCAAAGAATAATAACAATCTTTTACCTTTTAAGGCATAATGAAGAACCCGACTATATACTCTTTCCAATTTTGTTAAGAAAATATCCTGAAACCATGATTCTAATCTTTGTAAGAATAATTTATGAAGAATTCCAATGAACCCAAATATCATCAATAGATTACCAAAAACCATTACTTTACCTAATACAAATAGAAATCCTATAACAAACATTGAAATAGCGATCATTAATGCTTTACGTTTTTGTTTTTTGGTATTATTGTTTTTATCCTCGGCACTTGGTTTAATAAAGGTAGCAACGACTACCGGTATAATTACCAGAGCAACAAATAGAGACGATGTTAATACGATTATTAATGTAATAGGCAAATACTTCATAAATTCACCAATGATACTATCCCAAAGAACTAGCGGAAAAAATGCTGCCAATGTTGTAGCTGTCGAAGCAATAATTGGTATAGCAATTTCACCTACAGCTTCTTTAGCTGCTTGCCATGGATTATATCCTTTATCAACATAGCGGTAAATGTTTTCTACCACCACTATGGCATTATCTACCAGCATACCCAGGGCAAGTATTAACGAGAATAGAACAATGAAATTGATTCTAAAATCAATAGCTCCAATAACAACAAAGGAAATAAACATGGACATAGGAATCGCTAATCCAACAAATAAGGCATTTCTGGTTCCCAGGAAGAAAAATAGTACGACAATTACAAAGATTACTCCCATAATCATACTGTTTTCCAATGCACTTAACTGGGATTTTACATCTACACTCTGATCATCGGTGATAGAGATTTCAAGATTATCAGGAATAATTTTAGCTTTTTTTGCTGCATCTAGTTTTGCATAAATCTGATCTGTAGTTGAAAGAAGGTTTTCTCCCCCCTTCTTAACAACCTGGATAGATACCACCGAATTTTTATTTAACCGAGCAAAACTTTTAGGTTCTGCATAACCATCAATAACTTCTGCAACATCTTTTAAATAAACGTTTTTGCCATTATCGCTTTTAATGATAATATTTTTAAGTGCTTCAATATCTTCAAATTCACCAACAGTTCTGATACTTCGTCGTGTTTGTCCAAGAAGAATTTCACCACCTGACATGGAAATGTTCTCATTTTTGATGGCAGCACTAATATCAAAGAAACTTATTTCCAATGCTTCCAGTTTATGCAGGTCAACATTTACCTTTATTTCTCTATCGTTGACACCTTCAATGAGTGCTTTTGAAACTTCAGGAATACTTTCAAATTCATCCTGCAGTTGTTCTGCATAAAACTTTAATTCTTCAATACTATATTCTCCTGATAAGTTGATGTTTATAATCGGGAACTCTGTAAAATCAAGGTCAAAAACCAGTGGACCACCATACTGTGATTCAATTTCCGGTGGCAATTCATTTTTACCAATGTCAACACCATCTTTTACTCTTCGTAATGCATCTTCAATATCTACATCTGTATTAAATTCAACAAAAATCATAGAGGCATCCTGAGCAGATATTGAAGTAATTTCTTTTAATCCACGAACATTTTCCAATTCTTTCTCAAGAGGACGTGTTACAAGGTTTTCAATATCTTCAGGTGAGTTACCAGGATATACCGTTTGAACCATAATTTGTGGCCATACTATTTCCGGCATCAATTCCTTAGGCAAACTTCTGTACGAGTATATTCCAAAAAACAATAGGATAATTGCAAGAAGGTATACCGTATTTTTATTTTTAAGTGCAAGGGAAGTGAGTTTAAATTCCCGGATCACTTTTTTATCTGATTTATTATCTGTCATTTTAATTTACTTTCAAATTATTTAACAACATTTACAGGAACTCCGGCACTTACCAGGTGAAAGCCTTTTATTATGACCTGGTCACCTTTGTTAAGACCTTTGGTAATCATAGTATTTTCTTCGTATGAAAGGTCTGTTGTTACATATTTTTTACCTACGATGTATTGTTTATCTTTTTTCGAAACGATATACACATAGTTTCCTGTAATATCTTTACGAACAGCCAACGAAGGCACTACAAATGCATCATCCGATGAATAATCTTTTATTTTAATTGTAGAAACCATATTAGGTTTTATTAATTCTCCTTTATTATCAATTTCCATTTCTATTTCGAAGGTTCTGCTGGAAGAATTAATCACTTTAGCAACTCTGATGATAGGCGTTTTTATGGATACATCAGGAAGAGCTGAAAAGCTTAGTTCAATCATTTGGCCTTTCTTGATTTTGCCTACAAAAGCTTCAGAAACATCAGCAGTAATGGTTAGCTTACTTAAATTAACAAATTCAATCACAGGGAATCCAGGACTTGCTATTTCTCCTTCTTTGGGGTAAACTTTATCAACAATACCATCAAAAGGAGCTACAATTTGAGACATGCGTTTTTGAGCTTGCAATGCCTGAAGTTGTGATTCTAAACTTTCTTTATTGTTTTTTGCCGATAAATAATCAATTTCTGAACCAATCCCTTGTTTCCATAAATTGTCTTGCTTTTCGTACGTTGTAGTAGCAAATTCCAGGCTGCTTTGAACGCCTTTTATCTGTTTATCAATAGCGTCGGTATTTAAAGATACTAAAAGCTGACCTTTTTTTACTCTCATTCCTTCTGCAACAAGGATTTTTTCGATACGACCATTCATTTCAGGGCTGATCATAGCATAATTTTTAGCTTCAACTTCACCATAGGTAATAATATAATGGTTGAAAACTTCTGCTTGCATATTTTTAACTGCTACAGGAATAAGATTTTTTTCTTCCCTGGCTGTCATTTGATTTTCAAGCATTTTGATTTTTGATTCAATGCCAACTATCCTGTTTTTTTGTGTTGCGATTTGCTTAATAATTTTTAAATCGTTTGGATTAAGGCTTGAATCTAATGCTTCAATTTCTGCTTCAATCGTATTAAGTTGAGTGATGATATTCGCTTGTTCTTTCTGCAAAGAATCTCTTTTAGCATGTAAGTTTGCTAAATCTTTATTTTCTGTTTTTGGACTGCAAGCAACTGCTAGTGCAATGATTGCAAATACAATTAATTTTCTCATTTTATAATTCGTTTAATATTTTTTCTAATTCAATTTTTGATTGTAAAAGCTCTAAGAGAGCATTTGTTTTATCTGTTTCAGCTTGTAAATAAGTATTGTTCGATTGTGTTAAATCCATACTCGATACCATACCTGCTTTATATTTAATCGTTGTATGATCAAATACTTTTTTTGATAACTCGGTGTTTTCAGTAGTAACCTGATATTTTTCGAGTGCATTGGTATAATTATATCTTAACTGTTCTACCTGTGCTGTTAAAGAGTTTTCAAGTAGTTTTCTATCATTTTGTGACTTCTTATAACCAATTTTAGCTTGTTGTACCGTCGAGTTTCTTTGGAAACTTGAAAAAATTGGCACACTTACTTGAGCACCAATAATATGATTGATCGTAAAATCAAAGGATGCTTTATTGGTTTTATCCTGGTAATTATAAAAGGCAGAAACTGTTGGTAAATACTTTGTTTTTTCTCTTTTAAAAGATAATTCTGATATCCTCACCTGATTATCTACCATTCTAAAATCGATGTTATTGTTTAAGTCAAATTCCGGATTAACCGATCTATCAATGATTGATGAATAAATAGCATCCAAATCTTCAGATAAGATCAAATCTGTATCTAAATCACTACCTAAAAGAATTTTAAAAAGTTTATATGAAACTTCAATTTGCCTTTCGATGGTGTTTTTAGCATTCGATAGTGTGTTTAAGTTAATCGTTAATTGATCCGCATCGGTAGATTCTAAAAACCCTTGTTCGCTCAATTGTTTGGTTTCATGAACTAATGATTCAAGATTTTTGATCGAAGTTGTAATGATTTCTAGATTATTTTCCAGTATTAAGATTGAAAAATAGCTGTTCAAAACATTGGCTTTTAACTCAAGTTCTTGTTTTTCATGACTCAATTTAGAAATTTGCAAATAGGTTTTAGAAGCCTGTAAACCAACAATATATTCGCCACTAAAAATTAACTGAGAAGCAGTGATGGTATAGGTGGTACTATTTTTTACTCCTAAAGGAATAGAACTCATGTCACCAGTACTTGGATCCATCATTTCGAAAGCTGGAATCGTTCCGGGAATATATTGATAATCCAAGGTTCCATTTACCTGAGGTAATCCAATTGCTGTAGTTTCCCATACTTTTTTCCTGGCTGCATCAATATCTAATCGCGCATTCTCAATATTTAAGTTATGTTCGATAGCAAATTGCTGTGCATCTTTTAAACTTAATGTTAAGGTATTCTTTTCTTGCGAAATCCCAAGTATGGGGATTAATGCAATGAGTAATGTTTGTATGAATAATTTGTATCTCATGTTTAATTGTATTAATCTGTTATTTTAAATATTCTTGTAAATCAATTTTTTTCAATAATGTTTCCAATACATCAATTCCTTTATTATTGGCAATTCCTCGAATGTGATAGATAAATAGCTCCATAATGTATTTGGGTTCCATCATATTGTCTTTTTCAAAGAAATCTCCGGAACTCATGTTAATAAAACGACTGGTTTGGATTTTAGCAATAATTTCTGTGTTCAAATCTGTTCTAAAAAGCCCTTCATTCTTACCTTTTTCTATATTTCCCATAATTGCATCAAACATTCTTTTTTTTCTTTCTTCATGAAGCTTGTGTGATAATTCAGGATAATATTTTTTTAAATCATAAAGTGTAGAAGAATTATAATCGGCAATAGATTTAATAATGTAAATTCCTACCTCCAGTAACTGTTCTATTGCATTTTGTTCTTTTTTTATAATATCGCTAAATGCACAATTTTTATTTTCCAGCTGATAATCGAGCACTTTCGATACCAGGTCATTTTTATTTTCGACATAGATATAAAGTGTCTTTTTTGATATTCCCAATTCACGGGCAACATCATCCATCGTGACACTTTTTATACCATATTTATTGTATAGCTCTCCAACTTTAGTTAATATATTTCTTAGTTCTTGGTCCATGTAAATTAGTTTATATTCAAATACTTCAATATGAATTTGAGCGCCAAAATTAAATCAAAAAAACCAAGGAAACAAAAAATATATAAAAAGTTTCCAAAGTTTATGTTTAATAATGGAGTTTTCATCCTATGGATTTTTATTATTTAAAATTCAAAGCCAAAGGTCTTACGATGTCAAATAAAAAAGAGGGTGTCCAAAAAGTAAGGAATCTGTCATTCCCTTGAAAAAGGGAATCTCTTAATTAATTGAAAAACAATCAATAAAAAGATCCCCAATCAAGTTGGATGACAATAATGGACTTTTTGGACATCCTCTTAAAGAATGATTTATCTGATTCAATAATGTCAATTATGACTCGTTTCTATAATATTCGGAAAAGGACTGAATAAGTTTTGTATAATAGATTCCGGGTCTTCATTTCACTCCGCCTGGAACTTTCTCATGAGCAAAGCGAATAATGACACCAAAAACCTATCAGAGTCTGAAGATCTTGACAGAGTTTGGTATGAAATATTAAGCAGTTTCTATAATGGATTTTTGTCATCTCCAACTTGATTGGAGATCTCAAGATATAAATCATTCCAATTAGGGTTAACTTTATTAATTAGTTCCTCTTTCCATTTTCTGTTCCACTTTTTTAATTGTTTTTCTCTCTGAATTGCATTATTTATATTGTCAAAATGTTCAAAGTAAACCAGTTTATTGATATTGTATTTCTCTGTAAATCCATGAATTAGTTTGTTTTTGTGTTCATATATTCTTCTAATAAGATTATTGGTAACTCCAATATATAGAACAGTATTATTTTTATTGGTAATGATGTAAGTATAAAAATTATAGTTCCACATACTTATGTTATTCTATAAAGATTCCCAGTCAAGCTGGGAATGACAATTTTCGTTTTGTTATCTTTTTTAATACTTGCTTGCTACATTGATAAATATTTTAAATCCTGTTTTTGATCTTTTTCAAAGTTTAGCTTTGAAAAAAGATTGATTATTCATAAAACTAAAATCCAAAATTGGCGCCAAAAGAAATGGTATTTTGTTTCCCGTGGAACATGGGAGCTGTATATTTATTTACATCACCGGAAATATTGCTATTTAGATATTTGAAAAACACATAGCCATCGTTCATGATTTGGTATCTGGCCATAAATGCGAATGATTTATTTTCCCATTCTACGGAGTCCATAAAAGGATTTCCCAGTCGTGAACCACCCAGATCATCATAATCTTTACCTTTTTTAGCATGTAAATAGGATAGTTTGAGAGTCAGTGTCTTATATGGTTTATATACCAGGGATAAATAGATTTCTTGTGAATTATCCATTAGGTAATGACCTAAGTTATATCCATTGCTTTCGAAGGTGGTGGTTGGAATATTGTGTTTATAGGATAAAGGCATTGATTTGGTATACTCGGCTGTGATAAATGTATTGGGGATTAGATCGGAGATCCGCATGCTGGTTTTGATACTCCAGAAGTTCCATGCAGAATCGTCAAAAAATCGTTCAGTAGAGAGTTCATCAACAAACAGCGTAGCTGAAAGGTGTACTTTCTTTATATTACGTGAACTGATATCAAAAAACATCTGTGAATTTTGCCCTACATTACGCCCTGATTTGCCGGTAGCATTATAAGTATGATCTACTGATTTATAGAACATCACAGGAATAAGGTATTGCAATTGAGGTCCATCGGAGCTGTAAATCACCGAATTTCCTGCTGAGATATAAAAATTTTTAAAAGGCTTGAAGGTAAATAGATTTGCTGCCAGGTATTTATCGAACATCTGGCTGCGTTCATCCGTTCCGTACGAATTGGTAAAAACCATGGTGGAAGCACTATCAATGACTTCTGATACTAACCATCCATGAACCCAGTTAAACTCAAACCAGTGAACCGGTTTAAGGTTTAGGCGTAAATGAGCAAAAGAAGGTGTTCGTCCGGAAAATATATTGGCTCCGTTGTAATGATTTCCCCATTCAAAATGATCTTTTACCGCACCAAAGCTTCCCCAATCCCAGGAATAAGTTATACCTCCTCGCATTTCGCTAAAGTCTCCTCCTCCATCGCTATACTTATAATTAGCACCCATACGTTGGGTTAAAAAATCCTCTTTAGCTAAGATTTTGCTTTCGTGATTGTCGCGTAAGCTGGCATAAAACCCCCATTTACCGGCATAAGCAAAAGCCTCTGCTCCACCCCAACGATGATAAAAACTGCCGCTATCGTTCATGAAATATTCGCCACCTAAAATTCCATTGACTGAGAAAGTAAATAAGGAATCTTTATAATAAAGCATATCAAATCGTTTATCAAAGCTTTTGTTCTTTCTTGAATATGCAGGTTGTAATTCTTTATTAAAATCTTTCAAATAAAAATTCAGTTCATCCTGCTGACGCTGATTTAAAGTATAATCGCTTTCTTGTATATCTTTTAACTTGTTTGCAATAAAAACCCGTGAGTAAGGCTTTATGCTAGTATTTAACTCAATGATTCCAATGTTGGCAAACTCATCGAGGAATGCGTAGACTGATTCGTTAGAAGTGTGGTAGTATACCTCTTGTGATTTAAGAGAAGTACAGAAGATAATGAGAAGTATTGATATTAAAGTTTTTTTCATTGTTTAGCTTAAAAAGTTATTAGTCTACAGTTATTAGTCTACAGTTATTAGTCTACAGTTGTTAGTCGATAGTTGTTAGTCGATAGTTGTTTGTTTAAAATTATTTCTTCAATGAATTGCGTAAGCCTTGAGTCATTTTAACGATCTCTTCTGCTTGCGAATATAATGTAGCAAACGTATTTTGATTAATAAAGTTTCTGTTTTTAGCTATATGTAAACATGCAACAACCTCAATAGCAGATCTTAAAGCATAACCTAAGAACTTATTAAACTCTGGATTTGATTGTCCTGTAGAACCTTCAGCAATATTTAAAACTATAGAATCTGCAGCTCTTTTTATTTGTGATGTTAAAATGTAAAGTTCCTCTTTAGGAAACTCTTTTGCAAGTTGATTAATTTCATTATCAAAATCAAGAGCTTTTTGCCAAACTTTTAAATCTTCAAATTTAAACGCCATATTTTATTATCAATTTACTAACGACTAAAAACTATTTACTATTGACTAGCTAATTTAGCTGCTTCTTGCCTTTTTAAACAAAATATTCCACACTGCTTTCCAGAAGTATTTCCAGTCGGTGCGAAAAGGATGTTTTAAATATTGATCCAGGTATTTATGTTCTGAAGCTTGAATTTCATCCAATGTTTTGGGCATATCTACATAAAAAGGAGGAATCAATCCGGGTTTGCATTTAATGCGTTTTTCCTGAAGGTCCTGACTGTATAGGCTATAGTAATGCTTACTTAATGGCCGAACTCCAACTAGTTTCATCTCACCACGCAAAAAATTAATGAGCATAGGAAGCTCATCAAGCCATATTTTACGAAAGAATTTACCGGCAGTAGTAATTCTAAAATCATCTTTAAACTTACCTCCTTCTTTTAAATTGGATTGTTGGTAAATATATTCCTGCAGGTATTCAGCATAAGGGTGCATGGTACGAAGCTTATATACATGAATGATCTTACCGTTTTTTCCAATACGTTGCAGCTTTACAAAAGGGCCGTAAGTAGGCTCTGTATCGTAAAATGGGATTCGTTTTTTACGGGCAACAAAATATAAACATCCATGAATTTCTTTTTCATTGATGATTTCAAAACCACAGGAATAGAGGCGTCCAAATGTTTCAGCTTTGGAAACTACACGATTTTGACCTCTTGTGAGAAAGAAATAAATGCGTTTGGTGAGGTTAAATTTTGGAAAAATCCGTTTGATAATAAAATCAAAGAAATAATAAATCCTGTTAAGAATGGGAGGGTATTTTTTTAGAATACGTGCTTTACGTTGGTCTTTGGTTTCTACACATCCTATGAATAAACCTTGTTCAGGAAGTTTACGATTGATTGACTCAAAAAATTTGTTGATAAAGCGGATATCATTAATGCGTTTGAGGTTTACAATTTTTTTGTAGATGTTTTGAGGTAATTTATCTACATTAAATCGTGTGGTAGTAGCTAATAAAGAATAATCAGGAGTATTTAAATCAATGTTTTCATATAGAAACTGAAATACTTCCAGGTTGGATTCTTCAACAATGGCATCTTTAATATTCTCCGGAACCGGTTCAAGGGTAAGTTCAGGAGGGAATAGCTCCGATTCAGGGATATCTGTTTTTTTACCTGCAATACGCTGATAGGCTTCAAATACTTTAGAAGTGTCCGGCCCTACCTTGGCGTTGCAGATAAAGTAATCACAAAAAGCGAAGAATAACTCAATGAGGCTGGTAATGGCTATGGTACCTCCAAAAACCAATCGTGAAAAAGAGGCTGATCGCGACAGGTACATGATGATGGCAGCAAGGCCTGCTATGGCAGTATTCACCATTAGAATATAAATCCAGGATTTAAGCAGAGAAGTTCGTTCCGGGGCTGTATATTTTTGGGATATCAGAGAAATAAAAATCCAAATGGAAGCAAATACCAAAAATGGAAGAATATAATTGGGTAAATATACCCGAATGGTAGCCGGTTTTGCCCAGATCATGATGAAAAAAGAAGCAAACAATGCCAGGATGTCAAAAAATGTGTTGATAAAAAGGGATCGGCGAGACATACTTTAGTTTAAAGTTTTCAGTTCAAAGGTATAAGTTTTTGCTTATTGAGTTTAAAATTAAGGGTAAAAGTTTAAAGTAAAAAGTTTAAAGTAAAAAGATGCAATTTTTAATTATCAAAGACCAAAGAACAATTATCAATGAACAATGAACAATGAACAATGAACAATGAACAATTATCAATGAACAATTTTTAAAGAATAATTAGTTAGAAAGTAAAAACTTGGTGTCCTGTTCTGTCAATTATTGATAGTTTTCGGAATGTCGGAAGATTTATCAAATTTATTCCATTTGTCATTCTCGCGAAGGCGGGAATCTATTTTAGCTTTATCATGAGATGCTCAACCTATTTGGGAATGCCTGCATTAGCAGGTAAGGGGAATTAGGCAATAGTAGTTAATCCCCCCGGCCCCCTTTAAAAATGGGGAGAATATCATTCATCCTTCTTTTTCTGTCATGCTGAGCCTGTCGAAGTATGTATACCTAAAAATGAGCAATTGTTAATGACCAATGATCTACATACTTAATAATTAGTAAAGGAGCAAGTTGTGAGAATATGAGAGAGGGAAATATCGAGAATAAGAAATAAGAAAGTGAGATTTATAGAAAAGTTTATATTGCATTTGTCATTGCCGACCTGATCGGCAATCTATTTTAGCTTTATCATGAGATGCTAAAGTCTAGTTGGGAATGCCTGCATTAGCAGGTAAGGGGAATTAGGTAATAGTAATAAATCCCACCCGGCCCCCTTTAAAAAGGGGGAGAATATCATTCATCCTTCTTTTTCTGTCATGCTGAGTTTATCGAAGTATGACCAGTGTCTTTTGTAAATTACTATTCACCTTTCTGCATCCCGATAGCTATCGGGATTTATCGGAGATCTCTATAATAATGGTTATCGTATTTTATTCAAAATAAATTTCGCCACATTCTTTGTATTCTGCAAAACCAATTCTTTAGTCCATGCCAGCGGATGGTCTGTCCATCGTTGTGGATGAAAGGTAAACATGATTTGATTTGGCAACTCACTTTTCTTGGCAGCTAGCATTATATCATGAGTGCTTTTAAAACTTTTATCTTTTGTCTTTTTACTTTTTACTTTATCACGTACACTCACTTTTTCTCCATCCCATCTTCTACCTGTGTCAGTTAGGTATAAGACCTTCGAAAAATCCACATCAAAATAGGGTTCACCAATAACACCAAAATCTCTGTAATTATAATATTTCCAAAGGAGTTTGTTATCATATTTCGAAAGTGGGCTCCCATGCATGCAAATGGTTTTTACGGGATAGTATTGACGAAGTTTATCTAATTGTTCTTCAAATAGTTCAATGGCTTTTTTTGCAATGTTTACTTCTTGCAGTTTTGAATTCTGAATTCTGAATTCTGAATTCAGTTGTTTTGCTGCAATATCCATTGTCTCATAATGAAAGCCTATCTCATGTCCTAAATTGGCAATTTCTTCAATTATATTCGGATTAAAACTTTCTGGTACAATTCGAAAATAATAACTTCCTTTTATTCCTAACTTATGTTGTATTTGTGCAAATTGTAAGGAGTTCTCCGGTAATTTATCTACATCATGTCGCAGAACAATTGATTTTGGTAATGGATTATCTAAAAATTTTTGAAAGGTCTGAAAATTATAACCTTTTTTTTGCAGAAGATTTAATAGACATTTATATATATCAATAGTGAAATCCATACTTAAATATTAGTAATAGGGTAAAAGTATAATAAATATTGAGTAAAGGAAAGTGTGTAAATTAATTTTGAATCAAATATGAGTAAAATAATACGTGTGTTTTTCATATTAAAATAATTACATATTTTAAGTATTACTTTAGATTATAAACATTTTGCTTTATTTGATTGTTTAACAGATACCTATAGAAGATATTTATAGACGGATTTTTAATTAAAGATATTGGCTAAAATTATTTATTTTTAAAAATTTTTGCTAATTTTATTATAAACGGATGAATATTAATTAAATAAAAAGAATATGAAACAAATTCATTTACTTTTAGTTTACGCTTTTACAGCAGTTTTTTTATTATGGTTTAGTGATGGAAAAAGTCAAACAACTATTCATTTTGATACGCCTGAAAATTGGATTCAGGATGAAGGAGTCTCCTCATTAGCTTCTTATGGTTCACATGCGTATCAGGAGTCAGGAGTAGTAATACAAGGAACGAATGTTTTAAGAAATACAACGACCGTTCAGGATGGATTTTCTGGAGCCATTGGTACTTATTCAATAAGAATTAGAAATGCAACTGATGCAAAGGCTTTAATAACAGTTGCTTCGGGAGGAATATCTACTTTTTCATTTAAGGTAAGAAGATGGGATAGTAGTCCGATACCAGTTTATAGTGTAAAATATTCATTAGATGGTGGATCTAATTGGGTGGATTTAACTAGCATTAATGGTGATTTGCTTACTTCAAGCGATTGGTTTACATATAATGGTACTATAAATAGTACTAATGATAATATTCAAATTGAAATAGCAAACACTGGCACCACTGAACGAATTATGATTGAAGATTTTATGTGGACCGAATTTTCTGGAGCAGGTAATATAGATCCTGTGATTACTAATATTATCCAAACACCAATGCTTGTGCAATCACAAAACTCGGTTGGTGTAGATGCTGAAGTAACGGATTCTGATGGTACGATTGAGCTGGTTGAATTACATTGGGGTACTTCTGCAAGTGCATTAGATAATACAATATTGATGACTTCTTGGGGAGGAGATATATATACAACCATGACAACTATTCCTGAGCAAGTAAATGGTGCTACTGTATATTATGAAATATATGTAGAAGATAATGATGGAGGTACAACAACTTCTTCAATACAAAGTTATCTTGTTGTTCCATATACCTACGAGGAACTGTTTACAACAGATTTAGGAGAGTGTTATACATATAGTGTTTCAGGAGACACAAAATATTGGAACCATAATTCATCACTTGGAAATGCTCAGATGAATGGTCATGATTCGGGCGAGCTTGAAGAAGATTGGTTAATTCTTCCTACAATGAATCTTACAGGTGAGGATTTATTGCTATCATTTGATAGCTGGAGAAGATATGGTGTAGATGATGCGGTAAATTATTTGAAATTATATTATTCTGTCGATTATCCTGGCAGTGGCGATCCAACAAATTATACCTGGCAAGAATTACAGTTTATAGAACCAACTGAAGAACAAGTTTGGACATCTTCAGGTAAAATGGAACTTTCAACTATTGTTGGTAATGCTGTATATTTTGGTTTTAAGTATCATTATAATTCTGGAAGTTATACGCAATGGTATATTGACAATATTAGAATTGAAAAGAGAACTTATTCTGTGACATTTGATTTAACAGATGGAACAAATCCAATAGGAACTGATCCAATTGTTGGTGCTACCATAGACTTTTATTCATCGGAGATGATTAGTGATGCTTCTGGTGAAGCAGTACGCTTATGGATAGAACCGGAAAATGATTTGATATATACCATTACGAAAGAGGGATATCATGATTATATTGATACGCTGGACGTTGTTGATAAAGATTTAATTAAAGAAGTGAAAATGCTTGACACATCTGTAGCTATTGATGTAGTTGCTAATCCTGATGATGGTTTTGCCACTATTTCATGGACTGGTTTGGGCGCAGATAGTTACAGAATACTTTATTACGAAACAGGAACTACCGCTAATCAGTTTTTAAGTGCATCATCCAGTCCTGCCAGTATCCCTGTTCAACCAACTACCACTTATACAGTAAGGGTTAAGACCTTAGTTAATGGCGTATGGTCATTATATAGTGATCCAGTAGAGTTTACTTCATTAGCAGGAACACAGCAAATAGCTGATAATATCACGATTAGTAATATTGGAAGTAATACAGCGGATGTTAACTGGGATGGATCAGGCGCAGATAGTTACAGAATACTTTATTACGAAACAGGAACTACCGATAATCAGTTTTTAAGTGCATCATCCAGCCCTGCCAGTATCCCTGTTCAACCAGCTACTACTTATACATTAAGGGTTAAGAGCTTAGTTAATGGTGTATGGTCATCGTATAGTGATGCAGTAGAATTCACATCACTAGCAGGTGTTCAGCAGATAGCCGATAATATCACGATTACTAATATTGGAAGCAATACAGCGGATGTTAACTGGGATGGATCAGGCGCAGATAGTTACAGAATACTTTATTACGAAACAGGAACTACCGCTAATCAGTTTCTAAGTGCAAACTCAAGCCCTGCAAGTATCCCCGTTCAACCCTCTACGACTTATACAGTAAGGATAAAGACTTTAGTTAGTGGCGTATGGTCATCGTATAGTGATGCAGTAGAATTCACATCACTAGCAGGTGCTCAGCAAATAGCTGATAATATTACCATAAGTAATATTGGAAGTAATACAGCGGATGTTAATTGGGATGGTTCTGGAGCAGAGATTTACAGAATTTTGTACTATGAAACAGGCACTACAAATAATCAGTTTTTGAGTTCAAGTTCAAGTCCGACTACTATATCTGTACAACCCTCTACTACTTATACGGTCAGAGTAAAATCAATGATTAATAGTGTTTGGTCATCATATAGTGATCCTGTTGAATTTACATCTGCAGCAACCCCTCCGCTGGCGCCAAGTATGGTTTCGTCGAGTTCAAATAATTTTGTTTCTAAAGAAGTCTTTGGAGTTATTTATCCAAATCCGGTAATAGATTATATTCATGTACCCGTGATGTTAGATTTGGCAGAAAACATCAAGGTATCAATAATAGATCTGAATGGTAGAATATTAAAAATACATGAACGATCTGTAATTAATCAAACTGAAAGCTTTGATGTTTCAAATCTAGAATCAGGAATATATTTTATAAAAATTGATTCAAAATCTTATTCAGAAACGCAAAGGTTTATCAAACAATGATATTATTTACTGACTAGTTTAAAAAAAGAAAAGGTGCCAATATTTAGATTGGCACCTTTTTTCATTCTTAAAAGACCGCGATTATATTGGGTTTAAGATGAAGTTAAGGTATTGTTTTATAGCTATTGGAATTTTTTAAAAAAAGTCCTAACTTACTGTGTATTTGAATATAATAACGTTAAACGAACATAGTATCATGAAAAAAACTTTACTTTATTTGCTTTTATTAGTTGTATTTCAAACCATGACAACAAAGGCTCAGATTTCTTATGGCGATTACGAAACGTTTAGTCCAAATTTCATTTCTTTCGGCACAACACCATTTGAAATTGTAGCCAATCCTGACAATTCAGGCATTAATACTGGTAATTTTGTCGGGCACTATATTTCTAGTACAAATACCTGGGAAGGTATCTCGGTTACCCTTGACGGAGAAGTTGACCTGGCCAGTAGTAATACGTTTACTATGAAAGTGTATGCCCCCGTAGCTACAACTGTTATAATTCAGTTGGAAAATGCAAAAACCAATGCTGATTATACTACTTCATCAGCATTGTATACTACTCCTAATCAGTGGCAGGAATTAAGCTTTACTATGGGGTCTTATAGTCCGGAACAATATTATAATCGCTTATTAATATTTTTTGATTATCCTGGTACAACAAGTGGAAACGACTGGTATTTCGATGATATTGTAGGCTCGCCCCTGGTTGATTATAAAAAACAAACCATGGCTTATGCATTGGATGGGAATAACATTACAATTGATGGTGTTATAGATGCAGAATGGAACAATGCCCTGCAATACGATGCTGCCACCCTATATCATAATAATACATTTGATAGTCCAGCTGACTTAACTGCTTACTGGAAAGCCGGATTCGATGCAAGTGGTATCTATGTGCTGTTGCATGTTACAGCAGATGATGTGCATGTAACCGATTATACTTATGGAGCCTCCTATGAGCAAGATCTGGTAGAAGTATATATAGATATGAATGTCGGAAACCTGGATGATGGTGCGGGCCCTAGTTCTGGAAATGGGCATTATCAGGCTTCAATCTTATCCGAAAGCGGTGCACCTGTAAATTGGTCGGGAGGAGATTTTAATGGACAACATTCTGTGGTAGTAAACATGGATAATTCATACATTCATGAATTGTTTATACCATGGAGTGATATGCCCGATGCATCCTGGAATATATTTTCGCCCAATGGAGTATCAAAAATTGGTTTTGATGTAAATATATCAGATAATGATGGTATTGAAAATGGAGATGCAAGAAACAGAAAAGTATGGGCCAACAATGGTGCAGGACCTAATTCTGTTGAAAACTGGATTAACATGGATGATGCCGGTGAAATGTTTTTCTTCGTTACGGATACAGTGAATCAAGTTGATAGGGAAGCTCTTATAGCTATTTATAATGCTTTAGATGGTGACAACTGGACCAATAATACCAATTGGAATACCTCAGCATCTGTAAGCACTTGGTATGGTGTTACGGTTACAGGCGATAGAGTAACACAATTGTATTTAAGTGAGAATAACCTTGGGGGTACTATCCCAGCAGAAATTGGAAATTTAACAGAATTAACAGAATTATATTTAGATCATAACCAATTAAGTGGATCCATACCAAGTGAACTGGGGGATTTAATCCATCTTACACGGTTGGATTTATGGGTAAATCAATTATCGGGGTCTATTCCTGCAGAACTGGGTAATTTAACAAATCTACAGAATCTGGGACTTAATTATAATCAATTAACAGGATCAATTCCAGCAGAATTAGGTAATTTAACTAACTTGCAACAATTATATTTAAATCAAAACCAATTAAGTGGATCCATACCAAGTGAACTGGGGAATTTAACTAACTTACAAAAGCTATACTTGGAACATAACCAATTAAGCGGTTCTATACCGAGTGAACTGGGTAATTTAACAAATCTCACACTTCTGTCTTTATGGGATAATCAACTAACAGGGATCGTTCCACCAGAATTAGGTAATTTAACTAATCTGCAGAATCTGGGATTTAATTATAATCAAGTAACAGGGCCAATCCCACCAGAATTAGGTAATTTAACTAACTTGCAACAATTATATTTAGATAATAACCAGTTAAGTGGATCAATACCGAGTGAACTGGGGAATTTAACAAATCTCAAACTTCTACGATTACGAGCTAATCAATTAACAGGATCAATCCCACCAGAATTAGGTAATTTAGATAGCTTGCAAATATTTAGTTTAGAACATAACCAATTAAGCGGATCAATACCAAGTGAACTGGGAAATTTAGTAAATCTCACATTTCTGTCTTTTTGGGATAATCAATTAACAGGGTCTATTCCTGCTGAATTAGGTAATTTAACAAATCTGCAGACTCTAAGTTTTAGTAATAATCAATTTACAGATCTGCCTGATTTAAGTGCTCTTACTGCATTAACTACTTTATATCTTAATGACAATTTATTTGATTATACCGATTTGGAAACAGCAAATGTTAATTGGGCAGGTCTTATTACGGGTGTTTATGCTCCACAAAATACTGAGGCAAACATTATACGCACCGATGCTGCAGATATTACCTTAAGTACAAATATTGGAGGCGTTGCTAATGAGTACCAATGGCAGAATTTTGGAGATGATATACCAGGAGAAACAAATCCTACACTTGTTCTTCCTTTGGCAGCAGAGGGTTATTATGACCTTATGCTTAGCAATCCAAATTTCCCTGATCTAATTTTTGATTTTACTACGGAAGCAATAAATCTTGACCCGGGAGTACCACAAGTAGAATATGACGCGCTTATGGCATTGTACAATGCTACTGACGGTGCAAATTGGACTGATAATACCAATTGGAATACAACTGAACCTGTAGAAAGTTGGTTCGGAATTACTGTTTCGGGAGGACAGGTTACTGAGGTTAACTTAAGAGATAATAACTTAATTGGTAATATTCCTTCAGAAATAGGTGCTTTGATAAATTTAGAAATATTAGATTTAGTAAGTAATGAATTATCAGGAGAAATTCCTTCCGAGATTTATCATTTAACAAATATGACAAAATTATGGTTGGGAAGCTCTCTGTTAAGTGGAAGTATTTCTGCTGAAATAGGTAACTTGACCAATTTAATAGATTTAAGGTTATATAGTAGTCAATTAACAGGTGGTATTCCACCAGAAATTGGCAATTTGACTAATCTGACAGGGTTGGATTTAGGTCAAAATCAGTTATCAGGAGAAATCCCCACAGAAATTGGTAATCTAACAAATTTAATACATTTAGGATTAGTCAATAATCAGTTATCTGGAAGTATCCCACCAGAAATTGGCAATTTGATTAATTTATATAATTTATCATTAAGTATTAATCAATTATCTGGGAATATCCCGATAGAAATTGGCAATTTAACTAATTTAGCATACTTAAGTTTAGATAATAATCAATTATCAGGAGAAATTCCTGAAGGAATTGTAAGTTTGCCTAGTTTAACGGAATTAACCTTACACGAGAATCAATTTACAGGTCTGGAGGTTTTAACTTCTACAAATTGTTCGCCGGAGGTTTATAATAATTACCTTACATTCGCTGCAATAGAGCCTAATATTGCGTTTTTTACTGAAGCTAATCAGTATAGTCCACAATATCCTGTGCCAGTAAATACAAGCCAAGTTGTAGAGCCTGCAGGCACAATGGTAACCTTAAATATAGAAACCTTTACAGATGCAGATCTGGGAGGAATAAATAATCTTTACCAATGGTTTAATGGAGAAGACACAGTTACTGAAAAATCAGCAAGTCCGGAATATGTTATCAATAGTTTGGATGCTTCAAATGAAGGAGACTATTATTGTGAAATTACAAATATTGCAGTTCCTGGATTAGTTTTAAGTTCTGAAAAGATATCAGTAAATATGAATGTGAGTTCAGCAGACTTTGATGCACTTGTTGCCATTTATAATGCTTTGGGTGGAGATTATTGGAATAATAATTCAGGTTGGAGTACAACGATAAATGATGTATCTAATGCCTGGCACGGAATTACTGTTTCGGGAGGTCGGGTGACAGAGCTAAGCTTAACAGGTAATAATTTAACTGGTACTATTCCTCCTGAAATTGGTAATTTAGATCATCTAACCAAATTAGAGCTATATTCGAATAATTTGGAAGGCAGTATTCCTCCTGAAATCGGTAACTTAACCCATTTAACTTTAATGGATTTAGACGATAACCAATTATCCGGAAGTATTCCCCCGGAAATTGCCAATTTGACTAACTTAACAAATTTATATATGGATGTTAATCAATTATCTGGAAGTATCCCTTCAGAAATTGGCAATTTGATTAATTTAACCTATTTATGGATATGGGGTAATCAACTAACAGGAGAAATCCCACCAGAAATAGGCAATTTGACCAATTTAACATCTTTAGCTTTAATCAATAATCAACTAAGTGGTAGTATTCCTTCAGAAATAGGCAATTTGACCAATTTAACCGGATTATATTTAGATGGGAATCAATTAACCGGAAGTATCCCTTCAGAAATCGGTAATTTAAGCAATTTAACTATCTTAAGGTTATTTACTAATCAATTATCAGGAGAAATTCCATTAGAAATAGGCAATTTGACCAATTTAACACAATTGCTTGTTGGTAATAATCAGTTATCAGGAGAAATTCCAACAGAGATAGGTAATTTAAGCAATATGCAACACCTAAGGCTTGAGAATAATCAATTGCATGGAAATATTCCTGCCGGAGTAGTAAGTTCTCCTAATTTGATGAGTTTAAGGTTATACGAGAATCAATTTACCAGTATGGAAGTTTTAGATTCTGCTAGTTGTTCGCCGGAAATACATAAAAATATGCTGACATTTGCTTCCATAGAGCCTAATATTGAATTGTTTACTGAAATGGAGCATTATAGCCCTCAATATCCTGTATTATTAAATACAAGTCAAATTGTTGATTCAATTGGCAATACAGTAACACTTAATATTCATACGCTTACGGGTCTAGATCTTGGGGGAGCCAATAATCTTTATCAATGGTTTAAAGATAGTGTTAGTGTATCTGAAATAACAGCAAGCCCTGAATTTATAATCGATAGTTTTGTTGAATCAGATGAAGGAGAATATTATTGTGCAATAACAAATACAGCGGTTCCCGGTTTAATTTTAACCACAGAAAAAGTGTCCTTGACTTATCATATTAGTTCAGAAGAATTTGATGCCCTTGTGGCACTTTTTAATGCTACTGATGGTGATAACTGGACTGATAATAGTGGTTGGAATACAACCATTAATAATGTATCCGATGCATGGCATGGAATTACTATTTCCGGGGGACATGTAACTGAAATTATCCTGAACAATAATAATTTAACTGGTATTATCCCTCCTGAAATAGGTAATTTAACACATCTTAGCTATTTAGATTTAGGCAGCAATCAATTAACAGGAGAAATTCCGGTAGAAATAGGTAATTTAACTCAATTAACCACTTTATATTTGCAAACGAATCAATTAACAGGAAGTATCCCTTCAGAAACGGGTAATTTGGTTGAGTTAAATATCTTATGGTTACATACGAATCAATTAACCGGAAGTATCCCTTCAGAAATCGGTAATTTAACCAATTTAACATCTTTAGCTTTAGTAAATAATCAACTCTCTGGAAGTATTCCTGTAGAAATTGGCAATTTGACTCATTTAACAGCCTTATATTTATATACAAATCAATTAACGGGAAGTATTCCTGAAGGAATAGGTAATTTGAATGATTTAACTATTTTAAGGTTGGAAAATAATCAATTAACAGGAGAAATTCCAGTAGGAATGGGTAATTTAACTAATCTAACGCAATTACTTTTAAGTAACAATCAACTTACAGGAGAAATTCCGTCAGAAATTGGTAATTTAACCAATATGCAATATTTGAGATTAGAAGACAATCAGTTGGATGGAAATATTCCTGCAGGGGTGGTAAGTTCACCTAATTTGATTAGTCTCAGATTATATGAAAATCAATTTACCAGTATGGATGTTTTGGATTCTGCAAATTGTTCTCCTGAAATTAATAGTAATAATCTCACATTCGCAGCAATAGAACCTAATATTGCATTTTTTGCTGATATGAGCCATTATAGTCCTCAACATCCCGTATTGGTAAATACAGCTGAAATTATTGAAGCTGCTGGTGCCACAATTTCATTAAATATGAATACTCTAACAGATGTTGATCTTGGGGGAGCAAATAATCTTTATCAATGGTTTAATGATGCAGGAAGTGTATCTGAAATTTCAGCAAGTCCAGAATATATCATAAGTAACTTAGATGTTGCAGATCAGGGATTGTATTATTGCCAAATAACAAATAATATCGTGGAGGGCTTAACTTTAGAAAGTGAGAAAATATCCATATCTGTATCTTGTAATACACACCCTGTTACACAGGCATCTAATTTCCAGGAAATATTATCTATGGATCATTCAACAGAAGTTAGTTGGACAAGCGGTTCAGATCATGTACTTGTATTGGTAAGACAAATGGAAGCTGTTGAACATGATCCGAGTACAGGAATAATGTATAATGCGGATTCACATTTTGGAAATGGAGATCAAATAGGCGATGCTTATGTTGTTTTCAATGGTATTGGTGAAAGCTCTACTGTAACAGGATTGTGGCCGGGAACAGAATATTATTTTGCTGTTTACAAATATGATGATGTTGAAAAATGTTATAATAAAGAAGAATTAACAGGAAGTATTGTAACACTAGGGTGTAGACCTGAATATTCGACAGGTTCTGTTCTGGATGATTATATTGAAGCAGTAGAAATTGGTGATATCAGTAATGTAAGTGGTCCATCTGCTGCTCCATTTTATACTTATTATTCGAATATGAGTACTACTGTAGAAACTAATTCTACACATCAGTTGTATATTACAGGTGGAGCCTGGGGTCCCGATTACTATGCTGCATGGATAGATTATAATCAGGACTATATTTTTACTGAAAATGAAAAGTTGGGAGAATTTCAACTCATGGCATTTGAGACCAATAGTTTCGAATTTACTGTACCAACGGATGCTGTAGCCGGAACTACGACGCTAAGAGTAAAGTCAGCATATTATGGTGAAAATATGGATGCATGCGCAAATTACCAGTATGGAGAGACTGAGGATTATCCTATAAATATTGAATCTGCTACTTATACTGTAACCTTTAGCGTAGGTGATGGAACAAACCTAATCGATGGATCATCTGTGACTTATCATGGAAGTACAAAAAATACAGATGTTACAGGAACAGCTGTTTTCACCGATGTCCCATTTGGAAATTCAGCTTATACGATAACAAAAGTCGGTTACCATGATGTTAATGGAAGCATCAATGTTGTGGATAGTGATATAAGTGAGAATGTTACAATGATCGACTCAAGAGTTGCAACAGATGTAGTAGCTAATCCAAACGCTTATACAGCCGATATATCATGGACAGGCTTAGGCGCAGAAATTTACAGAATCTTGTATTATAAAACAGGCACGACGAATAATCAGTTTTTCACTGCTTCAACAAACCCTGCAACCATACCAGTTCAACCAACCACAGATTATACTGTCAAGATAAAAAGCTTAATAAATGGAGAATGGAAACCTTATAGTGATGCAGTAGAATTCACCACACTGGATGCTGCTTTAGCTACTTATAATGTAACCTTTAGCGTAGGTGATGGAACAAACCCAATCGATGGATCATCTGTGACTTATCATGGAAGTACACAAAATACAGATGTTACAGGAACAACTGTTTTCACCGATGTCCCAGTTGGAAATTCAGCTTATACGATAACAAAAGTCGGTTACCATGATGTTAATGGAAGCATCAATGCTGTGGATAGTGATATAAGTGAGAATGTTACAATGATCGACTCAAGAGTTGCAACAGATGTAGTAGCTAATCCAAACGCGTATACAGCCGATATATCATGGATAGGCTCAGGCGCAGAAAGTTACAGAATCTTGTATTATGAAACAGGCACGACGAATAATCAGTTTTTCACTGCTTCAACAAACCCTGCAACCATACCAGTTCAACCAACCACAGATTATACTGTCAAGATAAAAAGCTTAATAAATGGAGAATGGAAACCTTATAGTGATGTAGTAGAATTCACCACACTGGATGCTGCTTTAGCTACTTATAATGTAACCTTTAGCGTAGGTGATGGAACAAATCCAATCGATGGATCATCTGTGACTTATCATGGAAGTACACAAAATACAGATGTTACAGGAACAGCCGTTTTTACAAATGTTACTTATGGAAATTCAGCTTATACGATAACAAAAGTCGGTTACCATGATGTTAATGGAAGCATCAATATTGTGGATAGTGATATAAGTGAGAATGTTACAATGATCGACTCAAGAGTTGCAACAGATGTAGTAGCTAATCCAAAAGCGTATACAGCCGATATATCATGGATAGGCTCAGGTGCAGAAAGCTATAGAATACTCTATTATGAGACAGGAACGACGAATAATCAGTTTTTCACTGCTTCAACAAACCCTGCAAGTATACCAGTTGAACCATCCACAGATTATACTGTCAAGATAAAAAGCTTAATAAATGGAGAATGGAAACCTTATAGTGATGCAGTAGAATTCACCACACTGGATGCTGCTTTAGCTACTTATAATGTAACCTTTAGCGTAGGTGATGGAACAAATCCAATCGATGGATCATCTGTGACTTATCATGGAAGTACAAAAAATACAGATGTTACAGGAACAGCTGTTTTCACCGATGTCCCATTTGGAAATTCAGCTTATACGATAATAAAAGCCGGTTATCATGATGTTAATGGAAGCACCAATGTTGTGGATAGAGATATAATTGAAAATGTTGTTATGGTAGATTCCAGGGTAGCTATTGATGTAGTTGCTATCCCTGCTTCGAATACTGCAGAAATATCATGGACAGGCTCAGGTGCAGAAAGCTATAGAATACTCTATTATGAGACAGGAACGACGAATAATCAGTTTTTCACTGCATCAACAAACCCAGCAACCATAACTGTTCAACCATCAACTGTATATACTGTAAAGGTAAAAAGCTTAATCAATGGTGTATGGTCATCGTATAGTGATCCTGTAGAATTTATGTCACTTGCAGGTACTCAGCAAATAGCTGATAATATCTCTATAAGCAATATTGGAAGTAATACAGCTGATGTAAATTGGGATGGATCAGGTGCAGAAAGTTATAGAATCTTGTATTATGAAACCGGAACAACAGATAATCAATTCTTAACGGCCTTGTCCAGTCCGGCGACTATAGCAGTTCAACCATCTACTACATATACTGTAAAGGTAAAATCATGGATAAATGGAGTTTGGTCGTCTTACAGTAATCCTGTAGAGTTTACTTCTGCTGTGGCACCTCCGGTGGCACCAGCAATTGCTTCTTTGAATTCAAATAATCTTGTTATTAAAGAGTCTTTTGGTGTCATTTATCCTAATCCGGCTATTGATGTTATTCATGTACCGGTGATATTAAAAGAATCTGATGATGTGATTATTACAATCATTGATATGAATGGCGGTGTTAGAAAACTGTTTAAAGATCAGGTTTATGGTGAACAAATCATAAGTCTGGATATAAGTGATTTAAATGATGGAATGTACATACTAAATATTAAATCATCAAAGGAATCAAGGAATCAACAATTTATTAAAGAATAGTTAGATTTATTCAATATAAAGAAAACTCTGCTTTATTTAAAGCAGAGTTTTTTGTTAAGCATAATTTATTATTCAGATTAAGTAATCGTTGAATATAATTTATAATGATATGAACAGCAATTCTTAATCTATGAAAACCATAGATTTATCAAAAAAAATGCGTTTAATATTTCTAAGTAAGTATTTTTTACTAATTTCATTTTTCAGTTTTTGAATCGGGTAAGCATTCATTTATTAACCAAAATTGTTAGCGTATCTTGTGATTTTAGGTATACCTTGTTTCCATTGAATTCAAAACTTTTCAAGAACGATTTAAAAAAAATAAAAGGATATAACAAATAAAACCATTCATTATGAAAAAAAATGTACTATTATTTTTAATTGTTTTTTGCTGTTCCGGATTTGTCCTAAACAGTTATGGTCAAAGCATAGAAGAAAAGGCCAAAATCGTGGAGCAAACCAAAGTAAATACTTTGTTAAATTTTGCTGAGCAAAAATCAAATGAATATATTGCTAATAAGGAGAAAGCAATAAAGCTGGCTAAGGAAAAAGGTTGGATAATCACTAAAGATATCAAAGGGGGTAACTATATGGAACTACAAGGAGTTACCGATGATGGAAGACCTTTATATTATATCACTCATAATGAGGCCGCTGCCATATCAACAGCTACCAATAAGGTATATACTGGTGGTGGTTTAGGTTTGGACCTTGACGGAACAGGAATGATTGCCGGTGAGTGGGACGGAGGAGATGTACTCACCACACACCAGGAATTCAATAACACAGGTTCTTCGCGAGTGACCGATAAAGATGGAGTGTCTGAAACACATTATCATGCTACTCATGTGGCAGGAACTATTATGGCCGGAGGCGTTCAATCTGCTGCCAAAGGAATGGCTTATAATGCTAATTTGGATGCTTATGACTGGGATAATGATGAGAGCGAGATGGCAACTGCAGCGGCAGAGGGTTTATTAATATCCAACCACTCTTATGGATATGGTGCCGGGTGGACCTGGAATGGATCAGCATGGGTTTGGTATGGTGATGAAAGTATCAGTACTGAAGAGGATTATCAGTTTGGTTTTTATAGTAGCTATTGTGCCGATTTAGATAATATAGCAAACAATGCACCCAATTATTTAATTGTTAAATCAGCAGGTAATGATCTGGGTGATGGTGCTGGTGAGCCTGGTCATCCTCAGGATGGTGGCGTTGATGGTTACGACTGTATCAGTTACAAAGGAAATGCAAAAAATATTTTAACGGTTGGTGCTGTTGAGGATGTAATTGGTGGATATACTCAACCCAGCGATGTTGTACTAGCATCTTTTAGTAGTACAGGACCTTGCGATGACAGTAGAATTAAGCCTGATATTGTTGGTAATGGTGTCGGTTTATATTCAACTTATGATGATAATAATACGGCTTATAATTCAATCAGTGGAACATCCATGTCTTCACCTAATGTAACAGGTTCCTTATTATTATTACAAGAGCATTATAACGAAAGTTTTGGTTCGTATATGAAAGCAGCAAGCTTAAAAGCTTTGGCAATACATACAGCAGATGAATGTGGTGCTTCAGAAGGACCAGATTACAAATTTGGATGGGGATTGCTAAATACTGCAACAGCAGCCAATGTCATTTCTGAAAGAAATGTTCAATCTTATATTAATGAAGAAACTTATACTGGATCAACATATACTTTAGATGTTTTAGCATTGGGAACAGAACCTTTAATGGTAACCATCGTTTGGTCTGATCCTGCAGGAACACCTGTAGCAGCAGCTCTGGATCCAACAGATATTATGTTGGTGAATGATCTGGATATGACCATTACAGGTGATGGAGGCCCTTATTATCCATATAAGTTAACTGCAGCCAATCCATCAGCGGCAGCCACCAAAGGAGATAATGATGTGGATAATGTGGAAAAAATTTACATTGCCAATCCTACGGCTGGTAATTATACCATAAACATTACACATGAAGGAAGCATTACAGGAGGTACGCAGGATTTTTCAATTATCGTAACAGGAATAGCTGTCAGTTCGGATGAACCTATTGTAACAACAACAACACCATCTGCTGTTGCACAAACTACAGCAACGGTTGGAGGTACTGTCCTTAACCAGGGAGCCAGCGCATTGACAGAGAGAGGTGTAGTGTGGAATTTAACAGGAAACCCAACAATTGCAGATCATAAAATTGTAGAAGGATCAATAACGGTAGATGCTTTTACCGTTCCAATGACAGGCCTTAGTCCTGCTACTACCTATTATGTGAAGGCCTTTGCAAGCAATGAAAGTGGAACGGGATATGGTGATGAACTTTCGTTTACTACTACCTGTACACCACCTGTAACACAAGCATCTAATTTTATAGCTCCACTTGTCAATGAAAATGATGTAACGCTTAGCTGGACCAGTGGTGGTGATCATGTGATTATTATAGCCAAAGAAGGTAGTCCGGTTGATGAAGATCCTTTTACAGGAACAAGCTATGCAGCTAATACCAATTTTGCACTAGGTGAAGATATAGGATCAGGAAACATCGCTGTATATTCCGGAACGGATGAAACGACTATAATCACAGGATTAGATCAAAGTACGGAGTACTATTTTGCGATTTATACCTATTATGATGCTGAAAAATGTTACAATACAACATCACCAGCTACCATTAATGTTACAACTACAGGTTATTGTTTAGCATCTGGAGGGGGTGATGAATTTATTAATGGAATCAGTTTAGGAGATATCCTTACCAGTAATACGGGAGCTAACTCTTATGAAGATTTTACACATTTATCCACTGATCTGGAACAGGGAAATACCTATTCATTAACCGTAAGCAATGGAACACCATATACGGGAGATGATTTAGGTGTATGGATTGATTTTAATGATAATTATAGTTTTGATGATGCTGGTGAAAATGTGATTTGTACTACTAATGATGGAGCTCAGGGCAGTTACGATTTGATCATTCCTGAAGACGCTAACCCGGGAAATCACACCATGAGAATACGTATTAAGTATGATGGTGATGACTGTGGAAGTCCTTGTGGAACAACTCAATATGGTGAAGTAGAAGATTATACGGTTCATATTCTGGCTAACAAAAGCGATTTGATGATCAGTAGTTTTAGTTTGGAATCTCAAACAGCTGAACCTTTAGATACCATCACGGTTAATATTAATATTCAGAATATCTCCAATAATGTTGATGCAGGGGCAAGTAGTATCTATTATTATTTATCGACTGATGATGTTTTAGATGGTTCCGATGAAATGATTGGTTCAATTACTACAGTTCCTGCTATTAGTAAAGAGGGAGAGACCGGTATTATGACAGATTATTTAATTATAGATAACTGTCTAGCTGCAGGTTCATATAATATCATTGCAAAAGCTGATGGCGAGGAATTGATTAATGAGCTTGATGAAGATAATAATACCTATGCAGCATCAATTGAATTTATAGCTTCATTACCTACTGTTTCAACTGATTCGGTGAATTCATTTGGCGATGGTGAAAATATCTTTGTAGGTGGCAATGTAATATGTAATGGTGGTTCTGTAATTACTGAAAGAGGTATTTATTTTGGTACTCAATCTAATCCTGTAAATTCAGGAACCAAATATCTTAGTTCTGATGATAATTCATATTTTGAAACTTATGTTTTTGGAGTACTTCCAGGAACTAAATATTATTCCAGCACTTTCGCAACTAACTCAACAGGTACAGGATATGGGGAAGTGAAAGAATTTGTTACAGAAAATATAAGCATAACAAATATAAGCAGTAACACAGCGCAGGTTAATTGGGGACATCTGGGTATTTCTGCTACAAATTATAAATTAGCTTATGCAATTAAGAGTTCATCGGAGTATACTTATGTTACAAGTACAGAAAATAATGTCACCATTGTAATACTGCCAGAAACTATTTATATCGTGCAGCTTAAATATTATGCTGATGGAAATTGGAGTAACTATATGGAACCTGTTGAGTTTACATCACTAGATGGTTCACAAGCACTCGCAAATAATGTTACTATTACGAATATTGGCAGCAATGTAGTAGATGTAAACTGGGACGGTTCGGGAGCCGATAGTTATAGAGTTTTATATTATGAGACAGGAACGACTAACAATCAGTTTATAACAGCAAGCACAAGTCCGGCGAGTATCCCAGTACAGCCATCCACTGCTTATACAGTAAAGGTTAAGACCTTAGTTAACGGTGTATGGTCATCATATAGTGATCCGGTAGAATTTACATCATTAGCAGGAACTCAGCAGATAGCGGCTAATATCAGCATTAGTAATGTTGGAAGCAATGCAGCAGATGTTAACTGGGATGGTTCGGGAGCCGATAGTTATAGAATTTTGTATTATGTATCAGGAACGACTGATAATCAGTTTATAACAGCAAGTTCAAGTCCGGCAAGTATCCCTGTTCAACCAGCTACCACTTATACAGTAAGGGTTAAGACCTTAGTTAATGGCGTATGGTCATCGTATAGTGACCCTGTAGAGTTTACATCACTAGCAGGTACTCAGCAAATAGCTGATAATATCACGATCAGTAATATAGGAAGTAATACAGCGGATGTTAACTGGGATGGTACGGGAGCCGATAGTTATAGAATTTTATATTACGAAACAGGAACCACAGATAATCAGTTTATAACAGTAAGCTCAAGTCCTGCGAGTATCCCTGTACAGCCATCTATTACTTATACAGTAAAGGTTAAGACTTTAGTAAATGGCGTATGGACATCTTATAGTGATCCAGTAGAGTTTAATTCATTAGCAGGAACCCAGCAAATAGCAGATAATATTACGATCAGTAATATTGGAAGTAATACTGCGGATGTTAACTGGGATGGTTCTGGAGCAGAGATTTACAGAATCTTATATTTTGAAACAGGAACCACAGATAACCAGTTTTTGAGTTCGTCATCCAGTCCGGCAACCATATCTGTACAACCTTCTACCACTTATACAGTCAAAGTAAAATCCATGATTAGTGGTGTATGGTCATCGTATAGTATACCTGTTGAATTTACTTCTACAGCTAGTCCTGCTCCGCCTGTAAACCCTGATAACAGAAGTGAAGGTGGAACAATGGATACTTTTAAAGAAGAAGAAATAGGGTTTATTTACCCGAATCCGGTCAAAGAAGAGTTGAATATTCAATTTATGATTGAGAATCCAGAGACTGTTACTATTTCAATAATTGATCTAAATGGACGTATAGTAAAACAATTCGAGGAACAGATTGCATATTATGGTCAAACAGAGAGGTTGAATGTTGAAGAACTAAATAATGGATTATATTTGGTGAGGGTTAAATCTTTTACAAAGATTGGTACTTATAGATTCTTAAAAGAGTAGTATTAAAGAGTTAAGTTAAATATTAAAACCAAGCTAAAAATATTTTAGCTTGGTTTTTTGTTAAAACAAGTATTTTAAATTTTAAGAGTGATTAATAGTATGATGAATTAGTTCAAGAAATTTATCATTCATTTGATTGACAATCGTCTCATTTCGATTGGTTTTTGTATCTGTTTTTATTTTTTGAATAGATTCAATAAAATTATCGGGATCAGTGTAATAGATATTTCCATTATCAGAGCTTAAAAAATGTTTTAAACTACCAAAGTTAGTTGTTAATACAGGAATTCCACATGCTCGGGCTTCCATGATAGATAATGGCATTCCTATGGATCCTGTTTTGGTGATTACTGGAAAAATATAAAGATCAGACAATTGGTAAATTTCTTCGATATGTTCAATATAGGCATCCAATATGATAATTCCTTCTTTTACTAAGCTTTCTTTTAAAGAAGCAGGTCCAATCGAATCTTTAGGTGTAGAACTACTACCCACAATGACAATCTGATTACCAGACTTTTGCAGTGGAATCAATGATTTTAAATTTCGTCCTTCATTTAAATGGCCCATGTGTGAGATGATAAAAGCATTTGCTGGTAGATTATATTTTATACGAAGGTCTTTTTTTATGGTATCTTCATATAAAGGCTTAAAAACTTTTAAATCTGTTAATAAAGGAAGTAAACGGTTTTGAATATGTAAAGAATTCCAAAAATTATGTAATTCAGGTGAAGGTGTGAGTGCTAATTGTGGTTTTATAAAATGCACAAGAACTTTTTGCCATGCAGATAAAGATTTTGGTTGCAAAGCAAAAAAAACATTTCTTGAATTTTTATTATATCTAGAAAGTATAAAAAATCTTAAATAACTTGCAAAAGTTGAAGATGAGTAAGGAAAATATAAAAGTGTATCTGGTTTAAAGGACTTTATTTGATTTTTTATAGATGCTGAAAAGAAAAGCTTATTGCTATGTATGGTTTTTATATTGTCCTTTTGAAATCCTTCTCGACAAATAACTAAAAGATTATATTTCTTAATGAATTCTAAGAATAAATTGTATACGGTTTTTTTAATTCCTTCATCGTAAGGAGGATTTAAAACTTCTGTTACTAACAATACTTTCTTCATGTTAAGAATTTGCTTGTAAATCTATTTCATAAAGCGCCAATAAAATCGGCGGAAAGTGTTCGCAATGTTTAATTTTAATTGAACAAATGATTTTTTTTCATATTTACCCCAGCTATCTGGCATAATATAATTCCACTTACTTAAATAATGGCCAAATATTTGTTTTATGAATTTTATATCCTTCGCATCAGTAATCAATTCTTCATATGGTTTGTTTTTATCGGGAGTTTTATTGATTATAGGTAACTCTCTTTTTTGTTCAATATTTAAATCTTTTAAAAACCGTATAAAATCTTCATTTAAATTTTCAAAACGAATTATAAAATCAAATTCTTTATGATGTTTTACACTCCAATCGTCATAAGGTAATTTATAAAATCTTTTTAAATACTGAGCAAAAGAAGCATTCCTGTTATGAATATAATTATATTGCCTTAATAAAAAATAGGTTTGCAGGCGTATTCTTTTTCCAGTTTTTCGAAATCTCTTAATATCTTCAAGAGGATTCATATAATCGGTTTTGAGCTTATAATATCTGGTAAGAGCTCTGTCAAGAGGATTTCTTATACATGAAAACACAAAATATTTTTTCTCTTCATCAGTTGCTTGTCTTAGAAAGTCATCATAATGGGCATGTTTTGTTAATATTTGCGTACCATCATAGTTTTCAATTAATTCATTTGCTATAGCAGTTGTTCCCGTTCTTGGAAGTTCAACAAATAAATATTTGTATTTATGACTTATTATCATAATATATTATATAATTAATTATTATTTAACAGTTGAGCTTCTTTTATTGTTAAGGTTTTTGCGTAGTATTTTACTATGATTGCGTAAGGATCGTATAAAACTACAGGAATCTTTTCTGCGCCAAATTTTTTAATAGAATTCATTGGTGTGTCGCTTATATATATTTCTAATGGTATTCCTATTAAGTCAGCATATTTCTTTTCCTTTATCGAAAAAGCGATTGCTTTTAATGCATTTTTTAAGCCAGGTTTTCTCACAACCGAAACATCTATATCAGAACTATCTTTGAGTTCGCCTCTACAAATACTTCCAAAAGAAGCTGCATAAAGAATCCAATCTTTTTGTTGCAATTTATTTTCTAAAGTGTATAAATACTCAAAAAGAGAATTCTTGTTTATTTTAAAGAAGAGTAATCTATGAATTAACAGTGTAAACAAATTCCCATTTATTATCCAATTTAAAGTATGGCCGATTAAAAAACTTAACAAAATGTTTGTTGTTAGAAATAGATCAGAATAATTAAAAAGTATTTCAAAAACTATAGATGAACTTATTATTGTAAATAGGATTTTATATACTTTCTCTGTTTTATCTGCATTTGGAATACCTTGAAAACACCAATTGCTTATAATTAAAAGCCAGTTTAAGTATCTATTATCTCTTATTTTTTTCTTTAAGCCTTTCATACTCCTGACTTCTCAATAACTTCAGTTTTAACAAGTTCAAACTCCTTATTATTATTTATAACGGTTAAACTTAAATCCCGACTCAAAATTTTATAAATATTGATTTTTGTTGATAAATGCTCATCAAATAAAGTGTCAATTTTTCTTGATCTAATAATGGATTCATCTGTATCAAGCACCAATATTTTAGTTTGTGGTGGAATTAACTTAATAAAAGACTTTCCCAAACGGGTTTTATGCAATTGAAAATTGCTGGTATCTACCATTAAATCGGCAAGGGTATCCAAAGCAAATCGGTCAAAAAGTAAAATTTCATCATTAAGCTTTTTCTTAATTAAACTCCATTTTATTTTAAAATCAATAAGTTGTAAAATAGGGAATAGCCAAGAAACAAATTTTGAGCGATAAAACTCATGCTTTCCATACTTAACACCATCAATAACTTTATATTTTGTTAATCCTACAATTCTGCAATAAAGCATTAATGGTTTAGATGTTATTTTAGGAGATCGAAGCCATATGTGTTTATATTTCTTTTTACTATTGTTTAGGCATGTAATTATTTCCTTAAGATAAGATGTTTTACCACTACCATCAGGCCCGGTAATATAATAAACCAGATTATTCATCAAGCAACTTTTTATAAATTTCAATTATCTTATCGCTTACGTTTTTTATTGAATACTTTTCAACAGAACTTATGCATTTATCCTTCATGTTATTTGATTGACTAATAGTTAGTTCTAATTTCTCACATATTTCATTTATATTATCAGAATTAACTATATATCCGTTATCATTATTTTCAATGACTTTAGTTACATCTCCTACATTGTTGGCAACAACAGGCACGCCACATGCTAATGATTCTTTTATTGACAATGGACTTCCTTCGTTTCCCGAAATTAAAACAGAAACATCAGCCGCACTATAAAGCTGTTGGAGCTCAATTCTTTTTCTTACCCCTAAGAATAAAACATGTTCTTGAATATTGAGTTCAACTGCAAGTGCCTTTATTTGTTCTAAGGAAACACCTCCTCCAACCAAAATAAGTTTATAGGATTTATCTTTTTCATTTAATAATTGAAATGCTTTAAGTATTACATCTACTTTTTTGGGTGGCTCAATACGTCCAATATATATAATTATTTTATCTTCTTTATTGAGCATTAGGCTTTTACGACAATTTGCTTTGTTGTCAGGATAAAATAAATCACTATTTACACCGGTGGGAATTGTTATAAACTTATTCGAATAATGAGGATATAAATTTGAGTAGAACTGTTCTGTTATATGATCTACGGCAATCAATACATGGGCTTTTTTAAAAGCAAATTTTTCCAGTGATTTATATATATATCGTATTACAAAATTCTTTCGGATATTCACCGTGTGTGCTTGTTGACCATGAAGAGTAATTATTGATTTTCTTCTTTTTAAAAGTGCTAATGCAGCTAGATGATCAGGCCTATGAGCATGAATAATTGCATCGTAAGGTATTTTAAAAAACAGCGATTTTATAAAGAGATTGATTAAAAATTTGTTTGTGCTTGTAACTTTTTTCTGTACTTGGATATAATTAATTCCAGATGATTTTTTATAGTTATATATTTTGCCGATAAAACCTATTTTTATATTTTTTAACAACGAATAATTTATAAGTTCTAGAATATATCCTGAAATACCTCCTATAGATTTTAATTCTCTTTTAGTAGAGCTTGATTCATTTGCAATTGTGCCAATGTGATATATTTTCATTATTTAAAAATGTTTTGATAATCGGGATTTTCTTTCATGGTTTGAAAACTTTTCGGATAATTTTCAACATACCAAAAAAGAAATTCTGTTAAATCGATACGATCATTAATAAACTTTTCTGCCTTATAGTTCCAATCTAGCTTTATATTTTCATTTTGAATCAGTTCTAGTGATTTGTCTAAAGCTTTTTCTTCTTCATTTGGTTTGTAGCAATAGATTAATTCATCCTGTATTAATTCTTCAAAATTACCTAAGTTACATGCCCATGATGAAATGCATATAGCCGGAGTTCCAAGCATAGCTGCCTCAGTTGTCATTGTTGGACTTTCACCAATAACTAAATGTGCATTAGCAATAAATTCATGTATCTCAGATGGATCAATTTTAAGTATATATTTTTCCAGATGCGGGGGAAGAGATCCTTCGGAAGAAATATAAACCTTTGCAAATTCAGATAATTTTTGAACAAGCAGTTCTTTCATGTTTTGAGATAGACCGGAATGTCCTGCATCATGAAAAGCATCCCATGAAACAAAACGTAAAAAAATGTACTTATCACTTTTTGCTTTTTTTATTGTTTTTTCTTTATAACGTGGGTGTAAATATGCTAATTCTAAGTTTGCGTTTAATCTAATTTGTTTGTTGCTAATTGTATTTTTAAAGTTTTTTGTGGTCAAAAATGAATTTGTAAAAGGCAAGAGCATTTTGTGAATCTTGTTGGCAACTTCAGTGTCTTCAAGGAAAACAAATGGCTTATTAAAAATAGAACTAATTAAAGCAAAATGTATATAGCCAAAACCCAAAAACAAATCGGGCTTAGTTTTAATTGTGTAAAATAAAGTGACAATAATAAATTGAATAAGTTGAATTATTTTAAAAAACATTCTCTTTCTATTATTTCCAATTTGCTTGTACTTCATATTAAACTTATCAAGTAAATCACAAGTCATTTCTTTATTAGAAACAAGAACCAAAACATTGTGGTTTGTTTCAATAAGCTTGGAATATAGATTTTTGAAAATATAAACATGTTTAGGATGAGAAATCCCAAGAATGATATTCATACAAATTAAAAATTATTTATTGTAGTAACTATTTTATTTAAATCTTCATTGCATAAATGTGAGCCAACTGGCAATGAAAGACACTCATTAGCAATTTGTTCTGTAATAGGCAAATGTAGCTCATTAAATTCACTATATGCCTTTTGTTTATGTGGAGGTACAGGGTAGTGAATCAGGGTTTGTATTCCTTTTTCTGTTAAATATTTTTGTAGTTTGTTCCTTCTCTTACAACATATAACAAATAAATGATAAATATGGCTTTTCTTATCATCATTCGATTCTAAAAATGGTAGCTTAATTTCTTTATGCTTTATTGTATTTAAATATAATAAAGCAATTTTTCTTCGCTTATCGTTTTCAACATTCAAATATTTAAGTTTAACAGATAAAAAAGCAGCCTGAATTTCATCCATTCGGCTATTTAATCCCTGAAAATCATGAACGTATTTTTCAGAACTCCCATAATTTGCTATAGCTTTTATTGTTTCTGCAAGTTTTTTATTATTTGTAGTTATAGCTCCGCTATCACCTAAAGCACCCAGGTTTTTTCCGGGATAAAAACTAAATCCGGCTGCATCTCCTAAAGCTCCTGTTTTTATTGAATTCCATTCGGCACCAATAGCTTGTGCATTGTCTTCAATTATTTTTAAATTGTATTTTTTTGCTAGTTCAACAAGTTGGCGATTCCAACATACCTGGCCATACAAATGGACAACCATGATAGCTTTTGTACGTTTTGATATGTTTCTTTCTATCAAAGAAATGTTCAAGTTATATGTTTGCACATTAGGTTCAACAAAAACAGGTTTTAATCGATTATCTGTAATTGCTAGTATTGTAGCAATATAAGTATTAGCAGGAACTATAATTTCATCTCCTTCTTGCATAATGCCTAGTTCGATATAGGCTCTTAAAATAAGTCGTAATGCATCCAGACCATTGCCAACACCAATAGCATATTTTGCTCCAATATATTTAGATAACTGGGACTCGAAATTTTTTAAATTTTCACCAAGTAGATACCATCCTGAGTCGATAATCCTTTCAGAAACCTGTTTTAATTCAAGAGAGTATTCTTTGTTTATTTTTTGTAAGTCTAAAAATTTAATCATTTTGAGTTTAGTAAAATCTTATAACCATCAATGCCTGAAACTATTATTTCGTTTTCTTTTTCTGAATAAAAATTCTTTTCTATTTTAACTGACATGAGTTGGCTATTTAATATTATTTTATTATTTATTATTGGTAGTTGATATTCTTTAAAAATAAAGGCACGTATCTGATTGTGAATCTGGAAAGATGTCTTGTTTAAATTAATTGAAATGTTACTTAAATCAAGTTCATTTCTAGAGTAATAAGATGAACCAATCTTAGATTGCTGTTCTAAAGTAAATTGATTTTTAATTAATCCAATTATATTTTCCTTAAATAAATCAAATCCAAACTTTAAATATTTAAAATATAAGTCTCTTGCAGTTTCATTTATGCCTATTATAAATTTCTTTTGAGTGACTATATCCCCAGTATCAATTCCAGAATTTATTTTGTGTAAAGTTACTCCGCTATATTCTTCTCCATTTAGTATAGGAAAAATACTTGTATAAACACCTTTATATTTAGGCAATAAAGAAAAATGAATATTAAAAAGTCTATCAGTTTTAAACTTTTTAGGATTTATTATTCGATCAAATTCAAGTGATATAAAAATTAAATTTTGAATATTATAAACTTCTTTTAAGTCGACAATTTTAATGTTTTGTTTTTCTGCAAACGCTTTAAGTGAAGGTTGCCATGAATCAATTCCAAAATCGTTTTTATTTGGACATATAAAAATGTTTGATTTGCTAAAATTTAACTCACTTAATAAGTATGATAATGCATCAACAGCTATTTGATTTTTACCAGCTATACATATATTTAACATCTAATCAATGTTTTTAAAATTTATGTATTTTTTATAATCTCTTATATAATCATTTTGATTATATATATCCGAGGCTAAAACTAAACATATAGCTCCTGACGAAAAGTTAGATAATTCTCGCCATATGCCTGGAACCAAATATAAAGCCCTGTTCGGGTGATTTAATGTAACCGTTTTTTTGTTTAGACCATCATCCAGGGTTACATCAAAAGAGCCACTTGCTGCTATAATATATTGTTGAAGTTTTTTGTGAGCATGAGCACCACGTTCTTTGCCTCCAGGTACATCGTAAAGATAATAAATACGCTTAACCGCAAAAGGAATATTTTTTTCATTTTCGATGGCTGTTATATTACCGGCCACATTGTGTACCTGCGGTAATTCCATCATCACACAATCGAATACAGTATTTTGATTATCCATTTTTACTTGCTTCTTTATATGCTAGAAATGTATCGTAATCTCTTATATAATCATTTTTATCGTAAGGTGTTGATGCTAAAACAACTGCCAATGCATTAGTGGAGAAATTTTTCATTTGGCGCCAGTAACCCTTTGGTATAAACAATCCATAATAAGAGCGGTTTAGAGGATAGACCTTTTGTTCGGTTCCCGAATCAACTAATACATCAAAACTACCTGATAATGCAATGATAAACTCTTGTTGATTTTTAAATGCATGACCACCTCTTACTTGCCCTCCTGGTACATCATAAATCCAGTAAGTTCTCTTTATCTCAAAAGGAATATGATTTAAACTTTCGACAAAGGAAAGATTTCCTCTGGGATCTTCAATTTTTGGGAGATTAATAATTTTGGGATTATTCATATTATTTTATAGTGCTTATTTTTTTTGCTGGAACTCCAGCAACAACAGAATATGGCTCAACATTTTTTGTTACAACAGCTCCAGCCCCAACAATGGACATTTCTCCAATATTAACTCCTGGTAAAATTATTGCACCAGTTCCTATCCAACAATCCTTTCCTAAAATAATAGTTGACTTAACCCCATCAATTTTTTCCATTAATTTTGACCAATTAGCGTCTGAAGATAATACAATTGTTACTCTTGGACCTATGGCAACTCGATCTCCAATAATTAAACTGCAAGATTTTTCTGAAATAGGACTTGCAACTATCAAGTCTTGCCCAACATATACCTTTTTTCCAACACTAAATTCACATAGTATTAATCCCCATACCCTTAATGAATTGTAAGGAAAGTATTGAGCTAAAAGTTTGCCAAATTTATATTTAATTTTTTTTCTAAACGGAACTTTATTCTTATTTATATTATCGTACATATTTAATTTTTTGATAAAAATAAAAACCAAGCTTGCTCACAAGTAGTATTATAGGTTTGTGAACATGCTCAAATCTTCCCCAATTTACTAATTCTCCGCCAAATTTCAATTTATAATTTCTTACCCCATAGTCTTCGTTTGGTTTACCTGCGCCACCAAAATCAAACGTTTTGTATCCATTATTATGTCCCCATTCCATTATTTTCCATGGAAGGAAATCGTTAGGATATTTATTTAAACTATCATCTGAGCTACCAGCAAACCAATCATAAATTAAGTTTTTAAAGCAGTATACAAATCTTACACCAATAATTTTTTTCTGATATGTTGCTTTAAAAAACTTAACCAGTTTTTTGGAATATAGCTTGTTATAGGTTTCTAAAAAATAACTGTCGTCGGGAATTGGAAGTTTAGCTTTTTTATAGGTGTTTTTTAATAAATCTAAAGCTATTAATAGCTCATCTTTAGAATCTATTTCTTCAAAGGCGACATCTTGTTTTATTGCTCTTCGTATATTTTTTCTTCTTCCTTGATTAAATTTGCCAAATTGCTCTTCTGGAGGTAGTTCTAAATTATGAATAATATCTAAATGCTCGTCGAAACTATATCCATTAATTTTAAAGATATTTTTTTCTTCCGTATTCCACTCCCAAAGATTCCTAATTTGTGTGTATATAGCCTTTCGTTTTACGACTTTATTATACTCTTTTAATAATAAATCAATAAGATTTAAATTATTGTCTTTGACTAATGGTCCTCCCCATATTATTGAACGAGCCGATATATTTCCTAAAACACCTGAGTATTCTTTTTGCACTACTGCAAGTAACAAGCCTAAAAGTTTTTCTTCTTGATTATATGCTAAAAGAAAGATTGGTTCATAATTCTTCGTGTTTTTATAAACTTCAAACAACTCAGCAGTATGGAAAATATTGCCATGTTTATGATCTTTTAAAAAGACATTAATTTCGGCTTCGTTTATTGAGTTAATAATGATTTTCATTGAATAAGTTCGTAGTTTATTTTTGAAGGACTTATTTTTTTTAATGGCACAAATAGAAATAAAAGAAATGAAAAATCTCTAACAATATAATAGATTATTAACTCAGGATACTTAAGAATACTTCTGGGTTTTGCTTTGTATGTTTTAAGTAATAGAACAATTAAATATCCCATTAAAAAGAGGATGTTTTGAAATAATAGAGCTAAGGTTCCAAAACAAAATAATGAAAGTAAAGTATAATAATTTCTTGCTGTTTTTGAATATACGAATGGATTAAGAAAATGCTTTCTAAGCAAAAAGGAATTCGAGTATGCGATATTACCCGAAAGTAAAGTTTTCCATATTCTAGAATGGTGACTATATAATATAGTATAATGATTAGCAATAACTTCTTTTTTTCTAAGTATTTTATGACCTTTTTGAGCTAATCTTAATGCTAATTCTAAATCTTGACCTCTTTCAAATCTTGAGTCCATACCATTAACCAAGAACCACAATTCTCTTTTAATTAAAAAGATACCTCCTGTAGTTGAATAATATTTGTCTCCCTTCAAAACACCTTTGTACTGCCAGCTATTATTAATAAAAGTGTTTGTATTGTTATAATTATAATTTTTAAGCTGGCCCGAAACAAAAGAGTATTTTAATCCATCCTTAAAGTCATAAACTTGAGGTAAAAACTTAGGTAATATTTCCATATCACCATCAATAAAAAATAGCACATTACCGCTTGATTTTTCTGCACCAATGTTTCGTGCAATGGCAGCGTTATATGTACCGGTTAATTTTATAATGCTTAGCTCAGAAAACTCTAGAGCTCTTTTTATGCTATCGTCTGTTGAGTTTGAATCAACATAAATAACTTCATAATTATTTAAATTATAATGCTTTATTGTATTGAAAATACCATGCAAACATTTGGTAAGCTTCCAACCTTCATTTCTTCCAATTGCAATAAATGAAATCATGTATTTGTATTTAATATATCATTTACATAATGACTTAAACTCTTAATTCGAAAGTCTTTTTGATTTGAAATAGAATTAATAAATTTTAAAAAGCCATTATAAATGTTTTTATTTGAAAATAATATCCAGGGATGAAAACCAACTCCCAAAACTTGTCCGCAAGATATGGGCTCAATTAAATTAGTGAAAAATTGAAAAATTTCATTTTCAGATTTGTTACTATTAAAGAATTGCCAATCATCGCCAAGTGTAGCAAACCTAAGCATTCTGCATTTATTATAATTAATTACTAGAGGTGTACCATTGTTATTATTATTTATGCTGGTTAAATCATATTTGTAGTTATTTTGAATTAAGTATTTAAACATTTTAAAATTCCATTTTCCTTGAGGAGAATGAAATCCTTTAATATTGGTAAAATTTGCAGAATGTATAGAAAATAACTCAAAATCTTTTTTCAAGATCTTATTACTTTTTTTGTAAGGTGAAATGTGATGATAAGTGTGGGAGGCAATTTCATGCTTATGATTTAAAATATCTGTAATAGTGTTAGGGTAGTACTTTAATATTTTACCAACCGTAAACCAAGTTGTTTGTATTTTATTTTGAGATAAAACATCTAAAATTTGCTTGATTTCTTCATCCGATATATTTGCGTAATTGTTACCAAACTCTCGTTCATAGTCGAAATAAATAAATAGATTTTTTTTAAAACTATATGAATCTGGCAATTTAACAGGTTCTGTTTTTAATATTTTGTTTGCAAACTTATAATAAAGACGTTGTTTTATTTTCTTAATAATGTTCACTTTCTAAATGTTATTTTTTTATAGATGAATGATTATCAATATCATATAATAATTTTTTAGTAAACAAATCATTTGCTTGAATATGATGAGAGTTGTATAACCAATTTTCAAAACTTTTATTATAATATTTCCCACCTAAAGTATAATTTAAGTAGTAAACATTTTTATACCGACTTTCGGTATCATAAAATATTTTATATATCATATTTCGATCTTTCTGTAAAAGACAGTATTCTTCATCCTCAGGCGCAGAGAATAAAATTAAGGTAATATTATTTTTTTTACACAAATCAACAAAAGCATTAAAATCAGCTAACAATTTTTTATCTATTCCTGCTTTATTATTAGGAAAAAGGCTCTTAAAACTTTCATGATTTAATTCATAAATTTTAGTATCATAAGAATCTCTTTTTTCCATATTCCAAGATAGCGACTTGTTGTTCCTTTTTTTTATATATTGATTAAAACTTGAAATAAAGTAATATCTAAATAAGTTATCGTATTGGAAAGTATACCTGACTAGTTTTATATCTTTTATTAATAAATCTCCTGAAATTTTGTTGAATCCAGTTCTATTGGGATTAAAAGTAAACCATGACACTTCAAGTAATATCATTTCGGGCAATTTATTTGTTCTATTTAAATACGATTCTAAAATTAATCGAGATACTGAAATGTTAGAAGCGGCTACGCCCAAATTATATAGTTTCTTGTCTGTTAACTTATTATAGGTTTGATTGCATAATGCAGAAAGAAGTTTGCTATTTCCTAACGCTAACACATCGGCGTCTTTACTATCAAAAGCAGAGTTAAAATCATCATAATAATAACTTTTACTCGGTAAAAACTTATGAATTGTACTAGTTGAAATATAATATATACCTAATAATATTGTCGGAATAAGAATAAAAAGAAGAATCTGAAAAATGAATTTTCTCATTTAGAATATGTTTAAAACTGAAAATAAATAAATTGTTGAGAGTTTCCGTTAAAAAATAAAATTGAAAAAATAATTATATAATAAAATAACCAACGTAAATATTTAGGCCAGTAAGTGCCAATTCTTTTAATAGGATAATTGTAACCCTTTCCTTTCCATTCAATAATGATAAAGAATACTATTGAGAGAAAAGTAAGATGTGTCATTGGTTTAAATGAAATATCAGGGACGCTGATTAATGAAGATGAAAACATTTTGACTAAATAGTCAAATGCAATATTTATAGAATCAGCTCTAAAAAACACCCATGATATCATAATAATTAAAAAGGTTGATGAAATATCTACAATTACTAAAAGAATATTGGCTTTATTTAGTTTAAGTTTTTTAAGTAGTTTTTTACGAGGCTTATTAATAGCATGGTTTACGATAAGAAAAACTCCATGTAAAAGCCCCCAAATTATAAAAGTGTAATTAGCTCCATGCCACAATCCTGTTAAAATCCATGTTATAACAATGCCAATGGTATAGATTACAAAATCCGTTTTTATAAATAGAAAACGATTTGATTTAATTTTTCTAGAAACAGCAAAAGCAGTAGGTAGAAATACATAATCTCGAAACCAAAGAGTAAGCGAAATATTCCATCGTTTCCAAAATTCTTTAATGTTTCTTGAAAAATACGGATAAGCAAAATTTTGCATGATATCAAATCCTAATAATTTTCCAATTCCGATTGCAATGTTAGAATAACCAGCAAAATCGGCATAAATTTGAATAGTGTATAAAAACATACCTAAGAACAGAGTACTACCTGAATAAGAACTATAATTCTTAAAAATTGGATCTACCAAAACAGAGCAATTATCTGCAATAACAACTTTCATAAAAACGCCCCACAGTATCATTTTTAAACCGTCTATGGCTATATGATATTTAAAAGTTCTATTCGCTTGTATTTGAGGCAGTAAACTCGATGGTCTTTGAATTGGACCAGCAAGGATAATAGGGAAGAAACTTAATGATAGTAAAACATGAATAATATTTTTTGTTGCAACAAATTTTTGTTTGTAAACATCAGCTATATAACTGATAGACAGAAATATATAAAAGCTTATGCCCAGGGGTAAAATTAGATTTATGGATCTTAGATTTAAGTTTAAGCTTAGAACGGATATTATTCTGGCAAATCCATCTATAAAAAAATTAAAATATTTAAAAAGAATCAAGGTTCCGATATTGATAATTAATCCAATCAAAAAATAAAACTTTCGTTTTTTGTTATTATTATTTTTTTGAATAAATAATGCGATAAAATAGTTAACAAGTGAAATAGAAAGTAATAAGAATAAAAACTTCCAATCCCACCAGCCATAAAATAAATAACTTGCAGTAAGAACAAAAATGTTTTGAAGTTTTAAGAATTTACTAATTACTAGCCAGTAGAAAATAAAGACTATAAATAAAAATACTAAAAAGTCAATAGTTGTAAAGAGCATATTATATTTTTAATAATCTAAAGTTTATATTATGATAAGAAAATAATTAAAATAGCTTTTTATACTTAAGTAATTGAAATAATAAGCCTTTCAAGGGCTTTAATTTTTTTCCATAAATAGGCAAATACTGAATTGTATCACCACCGAATCCGAATTTAAAATTCCAAATATTATAATAAGGGCTATTTTCAATAGGAACTGGTCCTGGACAAAATCCCATATCATAAGTTTTATTGTTTATAGATTTTAAATATTTAATCATTTCCCATTGTACAAGCTGTCCAGGAGAAGAACAGTCACTAATGCTTTTAAATTTAGGATTCATTGCTCCATACATGTTCGTGGCAATCCCTTTTGTGCTGAGAAAAGAAACATTTACTACAACTTTTTGACATTTTGCAACAAACAGACTTGCATGATTTGAATTCATTAACGAAAAAAATTCTTTTTCCATGCTTTTTTTCATAAGTATATCAAAACCTTTTTTTGAGCCTAAATATTGGTATAAATCCCAAAATATTTCAAACAATTCATTTGATGGTTTATCATATCGTATAATTTGAAGAACAGATTTTTTAGCACGATTGATTCTATATCGAGTTTTTCTCTTCATGTTTTGTAAAATCTCTTCTTCACTTTTTTCAAGATTTATCCAATAAGTAAATCGTCCTGGAACAATAGCTTTAAAACCTTTGTTTTTAATTAGAGGTTTTAACCAATTCGATATTGGTGTAGTATTTTTATTTATTGTATTTGGCAACCAAGGGAATAATCGAATGTAAGCTGCGTTTTTATTTTTGGCCCAATTAATAAAATGATTAGTAATTGTGTCATATGTTTTTTTATCAGGATAGTTTTTAAATAAAAAACCAGATTGAGCATCAGCTACAATTATTCCAAATTTTTCTAATTTTTTAATCGAATAATGTGCACCCGCAAAATCTAAATCATCTTTGATAAAAATAAAAGTGCTAATATTTCTATTGTTATAGGTTTTGGAATACTGATAAGACATATTTTGCCTATAACTTGAATTTATATCTTCGGCGAGTAGCCGATTCCACCTATCTTCTTCCTTGTCTGATATTTCTACTGCTTTTAGAATACTTTGCATAAATAAAATTTAATTAAATAATTCTTTTAAATGGATTCTTTAAAAATGATAAAAGTTCACGATATATCCCCAGTCCTGTTATTAAAATGATATAATTTTGTTGATAAAAGCTGTAACTATTGTTAGTCACAGATTCAATTCCTTTTTTATTTTTGCTTCCAATTTGAATAAATATCTCATTTGCTCCGTGCTTAACACAATAATTTATTCTTTCTTGTTCCATTCTTGTGTGTAAACCTTGGTGTCTGTACTTGGGCACGCAAAATCCATGTCTTAAAAAAAATTGATTTGATTTTAAGTTTATTCCAAATTCTTTAATAAAAGGTGTGTTTTTTATTATGATCCACGAAATATATGCTATTTCATTATTGTCTTGATTAAAAACAGCTAAACCAACCCAAGCATCATTTTTTAACCTAGGAAGAATTTGAATATCAAAATTTTCTTTTTTACCATACGCTACCCATATGGCTTCTTTATCCTTTAATTCTAATTTTCTAATATAGAACTTTTCATTAATATTGTTTAATTCTACAATTGGATATTCTTTTTTAAGAATATAAGTGTTGTTTTTTGAAATTCTGGGAATATAGATGCCTATAAACCGTCTAACGTTTTCTGGCAGTAATATTCTTGCTATAGGTTTAAGCGTTTTCATTAGCAATTTCAATTTTGAACTTGAATCAAATTTTTTAAATGGTTGGCCAATTTCTTATTGTATATTTCTACTCCATTTTGATTTAAATGATAAGAATCAAAATAATGCAAAGAATCATTCATTTGTAGAATGCTATTAAAATTTAAGTATTCTCCTTTTTTGCCCATGTATAAATCAAAATTCACATTATTCGTGCGAGAAAAATATAAATTAGGAGCTATAGGCGTTTGTACCAAAATATAGTTATAGTTATTTGATTGTAAAAACTTGATTAACTTATCAAATTTCTTAAACTGTTTTTTATTAAAGTTCCACTCTTGTTTTTCATGTTTGATTTCTTTGAAATAGTTTAGGTCACGTTCAATAAAACCACCAGATATATAAGTGTCTTTTCCTCTTTTTTTATCTGTTTTTACTTTGTCATTTTTATAAAAATGGTGTTTGTAATAGGCATAGATTAAGGTATTATAAACCTTAAGGTTGTTTACGTTTAATGCCAGGATAAAAAGATCTTTATTAAAATTATCGTTTGCAATTAAATCCAAAGACGATTCGACTCCATCTATTGTAAACATTAAAGGATTTACGTCTATAACAATTAATCCTGTATTAATCTGTGGCAAATATTTTTTTAGTAAATATTCTGTTTGAATTGGTGTTTGTGCACTGGAACCAAGGTTAAAAGATTTGATTCCTTTTTTTTGAAATATACGAGTATCAAAACCACGATATGTTGTTGAAGATCCTATAAAAAGAACATCGATGCTTTTAACTGTGTCAATTTCGTTAAGCCGCAATTCCATTTGTCCAATTGAACCAATTTTATAATTTAAATTCTTGATTAGTGGATCTGGAATAATTTCTCCCCATAAGATAACCCCAATAATATAAAAGATTATGGTGTAAATTATATATAGTAAAATTCTTTTAAATAGTTTAAACACAATAATAATGCTTAATTAGAACTGGAAATAAATGAATGGTGTTTCACTGGTTTGCATATATAATCCTATAAGCAGAATAATAAAGGAATAAAAAGACCATCTAAAAACTCTTGGCCAAGTTTTTCCAATAACTGATATCGTTGATATGTTTTTACGCCCAATCCATTCAATTCCAATGAAAAATATTAATAGTCCAAAGATGGTTATAACATTTCTTTTACTTTGAATATCTGGAATTGTTAGAAAGGTGTGTGTCATTTTATAAATATATTTTATAGCGTGTTCAAGATTATCTGCTCTAAAAAACACCCAAGATATCATAATGATTAAAAATGTTAATAGAACGTCTACAATTACTAAAAATGTATTTGACTTACTAAGGTTTAATTTTTTGAGTAGTCTTTTTCTAGGTTTATTTATAGCATGGTTTATAATTAGAAAAACACCATGATATAGCCCCCAAACAATGAAGGTGTAATTTGCCCCGTGCCATAGCCCGGTTAAAATCCACGTTATTATAATTCCAATAGTGTAAATTACAAAATCTGTTTTTATAAACAGAAAACGATTTGATTTAATTTTTTTAGAAACAGCATAAGCAATAGGTAGAAAAACATAATCTCGAAACCAAAGTGTAAGTGAAATATTCCATCGTTTCCAAAATTCTTTAATATTTCTTGAAAAATATGGATAAGCAAAATTTTGCATAATATTAAATCCTAATAACTTTCCAATTCCGATTGCAATGTTAGAGTAGCCGGCAAAATCGGCATAAATTTGAATAGTGTATAAAAACATTCCTAGAAATAACGTGCTGCCTGTGTGTGAGCTATAATTGTTAAAAATTGGCTCTACTATTACAGAACAATTATCTGCAATAACTACTTTCATAAACATTCCCCATAGAATCATTTTTAAACCATCAACAATAACATGATATTTAAATGTTCTTTTTGCTTGTATTTGAGGCAATAGGCTCAATGGTCTCTGAATTGGTCCTGCTAGAATAATCGGGAAAAAACTTAATGCTAATAATGCATGCATAATATTAGCAGTAGCAACAAGCTTGCGTTTGTAAATATCAGCAATGTAACTGATTGATAGAAAAATATAAAAACTAATACCCAGAGGCAATATAAGATTAATTGATTTAGGATTTAAGTTAAAGCCTACAATTGATATTATTCTGGCAAATCCATCAATAAAAAAATTGAAGTACTTAAAAAGCACTAATGTTCCAAGGTTAATTATTAATCCAATTAAATAATACCAACGCTTTAAGCTATCGTTTTTAGATTCTTGAATAAGAATACCAACAAAATAATTTGAGAGCGATATGAAAACAAGCAGGAATAAAAATCTCCAATCCCACCATCCATAAAACAAATAGCTGACTAAAAGGATAAATGTATTTTGAATTTTTAAGTTTTTATTTAATACTAACCAGTATAAAATAAAAACAGAAACTAAAAAAATAATAAATTCTATTGAATTAAAAAGCATAATTAAATTTACAGCCTACTCTGGGTCAACTAAAAAATCTTCAATATATTCTGCAATATATTTACCTAATTTCTTATAGCCTTTACGTTTGTAGTGAACATTTTTAACACTTATTCCGAAATTTTCGTGAACTTTAATAGATTCGTTGTAAACATCACAGATATTTACCGAATGTTTTTTCATAATTTCTTTTGCAATATTATTGTACAAAAGAACATCTTTAGTAAACATACCAGGTTCTTCTGACGGAACATAAGTTGTAGTAACAAATACTAGCTGAGCATTTGTTTTTTGCAAATGACCTACTAAGGAGTCTAAATTAAATCTATATTCTTCTAAGTTTACTTCTTGTATTCCGTTTAATTTGTCTTTTTTATAAATACTATCAATAGTAGTTCTATAACAAAGATCCCAAAGGCCCCAGTTAAAAATTATAAGTTCCCACTTTTTTGGTTCCAACCAGCTTTCAATATTCTCTAAACCATAATTTGTATGCTTAGCATTTTTATTAATATGATCTACATTAGCAATGTGTGATAGCTCTTTTTTCAAAAAGGGATAGTAACCATTTGATATAGAGTCGCCAATTACTAAAATTGAATATTTATCGTTATTGCAGCTCAAAAAAACTGTAAATAGAATTATAAGCAATGTGCTTACTTTTTTAGGTATAAGTGTTTTTATTTTGTTTGTTAATGGATGCATTTTTTAATAAATATTTATCAAAATAATATTTGTTAAATACCATCATATAAATAATTCCGGGCAGAAAAAAAGTAACTCTGGGCATAGTAGAAGATACAAGTACCAATACAATTACACCAAGAAAAGGAAGGCGATAATTTACATATTTGGCAGTTCTGTAGGTTTTTTTAGTTAATAATATTAAAAACCAAAGATATGGAATGAAAGCAATTAACCCATAGTAATAAGTCATAGCAAGATGCCCATTATGTAATCTAGTTACACGACCATACCCCTCGAAAAGAGCTTCTGTTCTAACACCTCCAGTTCCAAACAAAGGATTTTTAGGAAAAGCATATAAGAAAGCATTAATTGCTTCAATTCTTGTTCCTGCAGACTCAGATTTCAATCGGTTTTCTACAAAATAATCAACATCAAAACCTAAAAAACGAATCATAATTTCGAAGCCAATCCATATAATTACAATATAAGTTAAAGATTTAAAGGATAGTTTTTTGAAATAAATGAATAGTGTTATTATTAAGTAACTTATCATGGCTGCACGTAGTTGATGTAAGAACACAACTGTTCCAACAATAATTGGTAATACATACATTAATATTTTATGCATACTATATTCGATTAGCAATATGCCATATATTATTACAAATCCAGTAGCAACATAAGTTGACTTAATAAAATCGCCCCAGGCGAATATCGAAGGAATTCTTCTGTAGAAACCAATAGTTTCTATAGCATTAGATGTTCTTTGTCCAGTAAATTGTAAAAAGCTGGCACTAAAGTACTGAAGAATGGAAACAATTACGGCTGTAAATAATAGAAACAACATAATTTTTCTGCTTGTCTTAATGAAATTTTCGGTAATTATGCTGTTTTCAATAATTAAGAAAAGCAAAAGAGGATTGAGAATAAATATAATCTGTCCCAAAAATGTATCAAATTTTAAAGAAGTTTGATGAAAAATATAAATGGATAAAAATGTTGCTATTAAAAAGAGGGTAAATACTTTTAAATATTTAGGGAATAGAATTGAACCCTGTTTGTTTTTTATTAGAATAGCAAAGGAGATTAAAATTAATAATGTCGATACATAATAGGGTGGTACATTAAAAGTACTCCATGTAATAAATCCTAAAAATGGATATAATAACAATGCATAAAATGTTAACCTTTGAAATTTATCCATTACTTTTTGATTGAAACTTTTTCAATAATGATTGCTTTAAGAAATTGATAAGCTTTTATATTAAAAATTTCACAAATACCCAAGCTTAGGGTTAAATAAACCAAAGCCTGTATCGATAGTTTTACTAACTCTGAAGTATTGATTTGTTTGCCAATAAAATATGTGAGAGCAGATGCAAAAATAGCAACCATTAATGATGGCATAACATCTTTAAATTGAGCAAAACTTTTATAGTTTATTTTTTTGCCTGCAAAATAGCTGTCGGTGATAAATGATATAAAAGCTATTAAAATCATTCCGTAAATTAATTCAGCTATACCAAACTTAATTCCTATAATAATTACAGGAACTACAAGAATTTTCTTTAAAACTTCAAGCTTAAGGATAATATCGGAACGACCTAAGACTTTTAACATGTTTTTATTAATTTCTTGCCAAGGGAAAAAAATCCCAACTACACATAAAAGCTGGAGAAAGAAAACGGAAGGAAGCCATTTTTCTCCAATTAAAACTACGATAATTGGTTTAGCCATAATAATTAAACCAAACATAAGAATGAAAGTGAAAAACATGACACTCTGAATTAGCTTTTGATAAGACACCCTTAATTTTTCTTGATCATCTTGAATAGCCGACAGTGTAGGAAAGCTAACTCTTTGTATTACAGAGGTAAAACTCTTGGAGGGTAGGTTTTTAAATCGCTCTGCACGAGTATAATAACCCAATTCTACAGCAGAAAAGAACTTTCCAATTATTAATAAATATACATTTTCATAGATTCGATTTATTAATCCGCTTAACAGTAGCTTTGACCCAAAAGAGAAAAGTTCTTTAAAAGACTGTTTACTAAAAACCAAAGAAGGTTTCCACTTATTCCAATACCATAATAATACTGTGGTTATAGCAAATCCTGCTAAAGTTTTAAACACAAGGCTCCATACTCCATATCCGGCATATGCCATGTAAATTCCTATAGTACCCGAAAACAAAGATGAAATAACAGAAATTTTAGTTTGAAGTTTAAAATCCATTCTTTTAATTAAAATAACAGTATGAATTATGGATAGCGATTTTATAATTATACCTATGCTTAAAACCTTTATTATTAATTTAAGTTTTGGTTCTTTATAAAAATTACTAATGGCTTCGGCAAAAAAAATTAATAGCAAACAAAAAACAATACCAACGATAAGGTTATAAAAAAATACCGTAGAGTAGTCTTTTGGAGAGCAGTTTTTCTTTCTTACTAAAGCTTGTCCAAAGCCACTATCAATAAATGATTGCGAAAAAGCAATAAAAACAGCTGTCATACCAATTAGTCCAAACTCCCGAGGACTTAATAAGCGTGCTAATATTATTCCTATTATAAATACAAGGCCTTGCTTAGAAAATATATCTATAAAACTCCAGATAAATCCTTTTACTGCTTTTTGCTTTAGACTCATTTATTAGCTATTCAATATTATTTGAATTCCTAGATTTGAGTAAATTTTTTATTTTATCGTATAGATAAAGTATGGTCCATATCCCAATGCTTATAATAATGAAATTGATCGGTAAACGATATCGTTCCAAAGCAGAAACAGTTATGGAGTGTAATATACTATGCCAGAAAGGGATAAAAGCAATAAATAGTACTAAGTAATTTCTTTTTAGGACTAAAACTATAAGTCCAATTAAATAAAAAGGAAGGAAAACCCCATAAAAAATAAGGCTTAATAGATTATGTTTTAAAGACCATACTTGGGGTCTATAGCCCCTAACAATATATTGAGCTTTAAAATAAGTTGGTTGCCAATAATTAATGAAAGCTCTAATTTTTGTTTCCATTCTTCCAAATTCGCGTGGGCTTACTCCATATTCTTTTTCAAACTGTTTTGCTTGATCTAAAAATTTTTCTTTACTTCTTACTATTCCTTCTGCATGAGAAATGGTTACTGTTGTTAAATCTTCTCCCCACAGATGTTTTGTAAATGCAGTAGTTCTGGGGCTAAGAATGACAACATGGTCATAAACAAGATAATTTCGAATTAACCATGGTGTTGAGAATATAAATATTACAGCTACCCAAAGTAAAGCTGGTGTAAGTATTTTTTTTAGATTAAAAGGCTTTTTTAAAACAGGTATTAATATAAAAAAGGGTAAAAAGAATAAGTATCGTTCATCGGTATGTATTAATAAAACAAAAGCCAAAGCAGAAATAACAATATATTTTCTATTATTAGCTTCTAATACATATTTTAGTAAATATAAAATTACTACTGGTAATAATAAGAAAAGTGTAGATTCCTTTAAAACAACAGGAGAGTACCTAAAAAATTCATAGTAAACAGTTCCCCAAATAGCTAAAAATAAGCCTGTTTTACTTCCCAACAACAATTTTCCAAAATAAAATAAAACAGGAATCGTAAGGGCAGAAACTAAGCAATTATAAACATAAAAAGAAAAAACAGGATCTGGAGTAAGTTTTAAAAACAAAAAATACAAAATAGAAATAAATGGAGCAATAACCATTTTAGAAGAAATAGATTGAGGTATTACCCAATTTCCTATAGCAAATTGTTCACCCCAATCAATATATTGGGTATGAACAAAATCTTTGGTATTGTAGAAGTAGATTACAAACACCAACCGTATTAAAAAAGTTAAAGATGTAAGAATCCAAACCAAGCGCTTTTCATTTCTTAAGATTTGTGAAACATTCATAATAACGATAAGCAGTAATTTTATTTTTTAATTCTACTGGACTCTTTAGTTTTATTTAAGAAAGTTAAGGAAAGCAGTTTTATTAAAGCAATAAAACTTAATTCTCCAATAACTTTCCACAAACGAATTAAGATACTTATTAATCCTGCAAATGCATTGGTAAGTATTGTTTTTAAACCGAAAATCATAACCCCTTCAACAACTCCAATTCCTGAAGGAGCAAAAAATGCTAATAAGCCTAAAATTGCAGCGGCAGCATATAAGCCTGTTATAAAAGGCAAGTGATTTAAGGATAAATCTGTTACAGAATTGATTAATATAAATATACCAACACCAGCAAATAGCCATTTAAGTAACTGTAGACCAACAATTTTTAAATAAAAAAAATAGTTGTATGGAGTAATATGAAAATCGTTACTTTTTTTGATATACTTAAAATATAATTTGGCATAATAGTTAATTAATTTAGGGTGTACTAAAATTACAAGTAGTATAAATAGACTAATTATCCATGGTAAATAATTATGTATAAAGGAAAAACCACTAAATATACTGCTAATAAGTACAATAAAAACAGATGATAGTATGGATAAAATCATTTCTATAAAAAAGCCATAACTTACTTTAGCAATAGATACATTTTTCTTTTGATATTGCATTATTCTAAACGATATAACTCCAAATTTTCCAGGAATATATATCCCAAGATAAGAATTAGTCCAAATTGTAAAATTTTCAGACATTTTTATTTCAGGAGCTATTTTTTTCATTATAAAATGAAAAACTGAAGCTGAAATACTTAACCAAACCCAAACAGCTATAATAGACAGGCAGAATAGTTTAACATTTAGTTCAAAATTAAACGATTTAAGAGAACCTAGGTTATTAATTAGAAATCTTATTACAAAAACAAGTACCGCAAGTAAAAGAATAAGATTTATTATTTTCAGAATTTTTTTCTTCATCCTAAAGTTTTGGAGTTAGTAACCCATCTAGATTTTAGAAATTATCATTTTACCTAATGCATAATACATCCATGCTTGCCCCCAACGGATAAATACATTTTTATTTGTTTTGCCATTTTTAAATAGCTTAAAATAAAATTCATCTTTACTATTGGACATATTTTCAATTGCATAATCGGCAATGAATTTTGCCATTTCAATATCTTTAGTTTCGGTAAACGTAATAATGGCTTGTGCCACATCATGAATGTCTAAAGGGTAAGTTTTCTCAGGCGACCAGCGTGGTAATCCTTTATCAGTAAGAGTTTTCTTATAAAAATTTAATCCCTTTACATATGCATGAGCAAGAGCATTGTTTTTCCAGCTACATTGAATAGACGCGAAAGACTCAAGTATAAATCCGGTATGCCTATTATCAATAATGTCTGAGGTATTACTATAAACCCACGAACCATCAGGGTTTTGTCCCTGGATTACATAATTGCAAATTTTCTTTGCAATTGTAAGCTGTTCTTCACTTTTATTATAATTATTTAAGCGAAACAAGAATTTTGCAGCTAAAGCATTAGAATTATATACTTCATTTTTATCTAAAGGAGAATAGTACAAGCAAATAGTTTCTTCATCAATTTCTTTATACCCATTTTCTTCAGTAATGTGCAATGCTATATCATTACAAAGCTCAAGAACCTCTTTATCTTTAGCAATCTCATAATAGTCAATCAATGCATTTCCTATCGGGCTAATTAAACAAATGGCAGGGGTGTTTACCGGATATCTTGGATTGCTTCCCCATTCAAATGGAGAACCCCAGGCATGATGCTTGTAATCTTTATTTCGTAATTCTTTTAATAAGTTGATTAAATAGTTGTTTTCTGCCAGAAGCTCCTTGTTTTTAGTTAAATGATATAAAAATGCATTTCCACCAATAATTAAGCCAATGGCCTTCGGATGGTAAATTTTTGGGAAGGAAGTAAAGGTGCTTTTAGGAATAAATACATGAAAGGGTTTTAATGCTTTTCTTATATATTTTAAAAAGGGCATTTTTTTTATAAGTCCTGATGCTTTTTCATCTATTTGATAAGGATCTACACCTTTGTATTCGTTTTCAACGAACCAGTGATGCATGTTCGCTATGACATCATAAATTTTGTTCATGCTAAGATCTTTCGTTTAAAATATGATCTTCAAAATAATTTATCAACCAGGTATTCAAATCGATTTTTTCGTTTAATAAATCGTTTCGCTTTTGCTTCCACTCTGTTTCAAGATCTTCTTTGTTTACAAGATTAGTAATGGTTTGAACAATATTTGTCTCATCGTTGGGATAAAAACCATAAGCTAGTTTGTACTTTTTTTCCAACTCGTCAATTACCGTTGATTTGCCGATAAATGTATTAATCCGAATGGATGGAATACCCAATACTGCACCCTCGATGGTCATGGTTTGCGAATCAGAAACAATCATTTTTGAATAAGCTAAAATGTGATGCATATCCCACGGGTCTACCTGATACTCCTTTTTCAATTCGTGACTCTCAACAATTTTATAACCCTTAAATATAGATTTAATTCTCTTGTATAAGTTTTCTGATATACCCTTTTCTCCAGTATCATGATGAGCAATTAAACCAGATAACCGCATGATGATATATTGCTTTGGTTTTAAGCCGTAAGATTCAACGATACTTCTGTCGGGCAAGAAATTATTTGGGTGAAGGTATGCCATTTCGTGATAAGAAGGGTGTAAAATTCTTTTCTTTTTCCAGCGACTATATTCGATACAATCAGGATTAATGATCTTGCTTGCAAATGGGTAAGAGAGCCAGGTGTAATATTTTACCACTGCATCATCGTCTTCATTAAAATTGTATGCAGGGATATTGTATTTTCTATTTAAAAAACCTATGCTTGCCGAAGTTCCAAAACTTGCATCAAAGTGATATTTCGTATGTAAACTATAAATTTGCTTATTTCTGGTTCTCAATTCTAAAAGCATTCCAATCTTTGATGTTCTTGGGGCACTTAGAGAATAACTGTCAATCCTATAATGGTTAAGTAAAACTTCAGTTACGTCCTTTTTTCTACTAGTAACATAAACGTTATGTTCGTTGCCTTTTAAATACTTTATAAAGTTTTTAAATAAATGAACATGAGCTGGATGACCGATATCGAAAAGTAAATTCATGTTTATTTGTATAGTCGTTCGTTATCTTGAATATCCATCCACATGGCAAAAAGCAGGGATTGAAATCCGCTTATAAAAAGAAATAGAAAAGCTAAAAGCGTTACTGAATTTACATTTGCACCTAAGATAGTGGTTTTTATAATTTTGTAAGCAAAAGGAATACTTACAAATAGTAATATGAATGACAAATGATACAAAATAAACAAAGGGTGAAAATCTCTAAATAAATATTTAACCCATAATCGTTTGATAAAAAGACGCAGTAAAAGAAAGCTAACACGTGGAATTACTTTAAAAATCTTCATTTTTGATTTTTCACCAACATTATATATTGGCTTTATTTCTACTTCTTTTAAAGTGCAAAATGCAATATTCAATTTAACAAGCATATCATTTGGCATTCCATAACTTTTGTAGATTTTATAAATAGGAAATGAATTAAGAGCTTTTTTCGAAATCGCAGTATAGCCGGTTTGAGTATCCGACACATGCCAATAACCCGATGCCATTTTTGTTAAAATAGATAATATGGAATTTCCAAAAAATCGGGTTTTAGGAATTACAAACCACGAACTGCGATGTATAAGCCTGTTTCCTTTTACATAATCTACATCTTCGTTAACTACAGGCATACAGATGGATTTCAATTCATCCGGATCCATTTGTCCATCACCTGCCATTACTGCTGTACAATCAATACCATGATCTTTTGCCCATTTATAACCTCTGGCAATTGCAGCACCAACACCTTTGTTTTTAAGTTGATTAATTAGTATAATGCGATCGCTTTCTTCATTTTTATTTGCTATTTCCGAAGGAGTAAAATATTTAATTTCCTGCATATTTTTTTCCTGGATTAAATAATCAGCATAATTATAATCATTCTTTTCAATTTTGTCAGGAAATGAAGAAATTATGTCTTTGTTACTAGAATCAGATTGTATGTGCTTTTTTACAACATCAATAGTTTTGTCTTTTGAAGCATCGTTTACTACAATGATGCGATCAACAAAGTTGGGCATTGTTTCAATAACACGCCCAATTTGTTTTTCCTCATTATAAGCAGGTACAACAACCGCTACTGTTTTAGAGTTTAACATTTTATATTATTTATTTGCAAAAATCATTATAAGAGAAATATAATTTCTTAAAGCTTTATCTTTCCTTTATCTTTAGAATAATAGTTATATCCATATCCGTATCCATATCCATATCCGTATCCATATTCATAACCGTAATACTTTTTGATTTTTATATCATTAACCAGAATGTTAATTTTTTTAAGACGGTTTTCATGGCTAATTTTATTTATAAATTCAAGCACATGTTTTGATGAGTATTTCTGTCGTATTATAAATATATTCGTATCAGAATATTTTCCTAATAATAATGCGTCTGTTACTATTGCAACCGGAGGAGTATCAATGATAATAAAATCGAAATGTTCCTTAGTATAAACGAAGAAATTCTCCGTAGCCTTTGTTTCAATTAATTCTGCAGGGTTTGGAGGTACTGGCCCCGAAGGAGCAATCCAAAGGTTTTCAATGTGTGTTGGTTTTATAATATCATCATATTTGTTTTGTCCGATTAGCATTGTGGAAACTCCTATATCATTTGGAGTTTCAAACATTTTATGAATGCTTGGTTTTCTTAAATCAAATCCAATCAGCAGAGTTTTTTTATTAGCCATGGCTAAAATAGTTGCAAGGTTAATAGCTGCAAATGTTTTACCTTCACCACTAATAGTCGATGTAAGCATTATCGTATTTTTATCTTCATTATGCAATACGTACTGTAAATTGGTCCGCAATGTTCGGAACGATTCAGCTATGCTTGACTTAGGATCAATATAAACAGGAATGTCATTATGTACTTCGTTGTGTCCAATTGTAGCTATTATAGGAATATTAGTGTTTCTTTCAATGTCTTTTTTATTTTCAATTTTTGTATTCAGAAAATCTACAATCAAAATAATAAGAGCAGGAAATCCAAGCCCTAAGATTAGTGCTAGTGTATAGTTTTTTGATCTTTTAGGAGAAAGCATTCTAATGTTTTCTGGCATAGCCGGATCTAAAACTTTATTATTAGAAATATTTGAAGCTTTAGCAATTCCAGCTTCTGCTCTTTTTTCTAAAAGAAAAGTATATAAATCATTATTTAGCTCATATTCTCTTTTAATATTTATTAAGTTTCTTTCATTCTGAGGCAATTTGCTAATTTCTTTTTCAATTTCCAGCAATTCTTTATTTATTTGCTCTTGGTTAATATGATTTAAATTTTTACCTGTTTTAACTTTTTCGTTAAGACCTTCTTTTAGCAAATTGAGCTCTTGCTGAAGTATTTTTATGTTAGCTGTTAGCTTATTAGTGTATGCCTTAATTCTATTAAGATTTAATAGCTTTTCGTTATAATTCTTAACCAAACTTTCTAAAGATGGATTGGTAATATTTAAGGATGTTGGATTTATGATGGGTTCCTGATTTGTTTTTTCAAGTAAATAATTTTCAATATAGTCATAATACCGATCATTAATTTCTGTTTCTAACTTGCTTTTTTGCATCAAATTCAGGTTTTCAAACAACATATTTCCTTTTTGTCCTAGATCCAAGATCTGATTTGCAGTTCGAAAATCTTGCAAACGACGTTCAACTCTATTTAATGAATCTAGTATAATTTTTAGTTGTTCATCAATAAAATTGATTGTGTTTTGTGCTTGTTTGTTTTTTTCATTTAAATCAGACTGAATATAAACCTCGGATAGTTTATTTAAATAAACCGCCATCTTTTCAGGCACAAATCCTGTAATTCGAAGCGTTAAAATAGATCCGCGCTCTTCATTAGGAACAACATTTAATTTTGCTTGATACTGTTTTATTAACGAATTTTTATTGTTAAAATAGAAATAGTATTTATTGGATAATTTATCTTCAAATTTAAAATTTTCAGGATCACTTAATACAATTTTAAAGTTAAAGTTGTTATGTTTAAAAGTTTCTCCAAATTTCATTTCTTGTTTAATATTGTACTGATCATTAATTTCCAGTAGAAAGTGGGTTTTACTTAAAATTTTCACATAAATAGGATATCGGTTTTGTTGTTTAATAGAGCTATCTGGTATGACAATAAATGGATTCGTGTGATATATTTTACTTTCTGCAATTTCACGACGACCTACACTTACATAAGTTACTCCGAAGTCCAGTTGCTCAATAGCCTGCTTGGCTAATGAGTATGATTTTAATATTGTTATTTCATTTACCACTTCAGATCTTAAACGGCGACGATTCATTCCTAATTCAGAAATTAATGCATTAATACTTCCAGCTTCAACTTCATTATTCCCAATAATAACAGAAGAACTAATGGTATAAGTTGGTTCCGAATAACGATTCACCATATAAGCAATACTTAAAGCAATACCTAATGCAATGGCAAACCAGTACCAGTTAAAGAGGAATTTGAAGAAGTATTTTTTAATGTCGATGGATTCTTCTTGGTATATGTTGTGTTGGGGGTTGGTTTCCATGATTTCTTTTTTTACAAAAAATTATGCTTTGATTCATTGATTAGGCTATTAAGTAAAAAGTTTAAAGGCAAAAGTAAAAAGTGGATTTCAAGTGTAAAGTTTAAAGTAAAAGGTAAAAAGTGTTTTCAAGTTTATAGAAATAAATTCTTTTGCCTTTTTCCTTTTAACCTTTTCCTTATTAGGTCTTTTTCCTTGTTGAATTGGTTTTACTTACTATAGATCCTAATATATTTTTGAGTTGTTGAGATTCGTCTACTAAATATTCTAATTCTTCATTTATTAATTTTCCAGGTAAAGTTTCTTTTATAATCCTAAGCCAATAATTAGACTCACGCATTTCTTTTAATGAGATATTTGTTTTATTATGGAAATCGGCTCTGGATGATCCTGCTTGCGCTTCTTCGTAGTTTGCACCTGTAGATGTTGCGCTTTTCGCTAATTGATATCTAATAACTTTAAATTCAGGTGTATTTGGAAGCGAAGTTAAGTATTTTAATACCCGAACTGCAAAATTAAATAGTCTTTTTGTTAAGTCATTTGTGCTCATTTACTTTAAACTTTTTCCTTTTTCCTTGTTTTGATCACAATTAATAATATTTCAATGATCAAGTATTTTATGTCACCCTGATCCTGATAGCTATAGGGATGTCGAAGGGTTAATCGTTTAATTGATTTGTTATTCTTAGTATTTCGTAATGCATGCTTCGATCATGTTTTGACAAGCTCAACATGACATTACTCAGCATGATATCGTTTTTTCTAATAACTCTAAAATCAAAGTTTCCAGCTTTTTGTTTCTCTTTCTCCTATCACAATTCACTCCCGATAACTCCCGAAAGCTTTCGGGACGAGAGGGGTAATGTGTAATTTTTTAGTTTTCTTTTTTTCAGATGCTGTCAGGTCTTTCCAATTTTTATGATATAGTTATCTTAAATTCTATCTAGTTGCTTTTCACTATGGACTATCAACTAATTACTATTTTCCTTTTCATAAATAACTTTTCCTTTTGTATCAATGTGTCTTTTTAAGGATAAATTTGACAATCCATTATAGTCTAATACATCAATAAAATAGGGTATAGGGAGTTCCTGATTTAGTATACTACTAAGCCGTGTTTTTATTTGGTCATTAATGTTTGCACCTACAATAGCCAGATCGATATCTGAGCCTTTTTTAAAATTTCCCATAGCACGGGAACCATAAATAATTACCTTTTCTATTTCCGGGAATGATATAAAACTTTTTAAGATCAATGAAAATGATTTATCATATATTCCGTAACTATTTATTACTTCTGAAGAATTCATATAGTTTAATTATTTCAGGGTAATATGATTTTTGAATGGATTCCAATGCCATTTCAAAATTTGTTTGATCATATGTATGTGCTAAAAGATTTCTTTTTTCAAGCATATCTATCCACACTTCGCCATTATTTAAAACTTCAACATGAAATCCTTGTTTTAATGTTTCTCGTGGATATTGAGTAACAATTCCTTCTGATTCCAGATAATCCTTTAATGTTTTCCAGGCTAATTCAAAAGTGTATTCAAATCGTTGGATTAAACCTTCTTTAGCCAGATCATCCAGGCTGTCAAATTTATTTATGGCATCGCTAAGTTGTAAATAGGCTTTTTCAAAGTTTTCGAATCGTTGTTTCCAGCGTATTTCTTTTTGATTCATTTTTAGCCGTTTATGGTATAGGTTGTATGATTAACATTATTATTGCCTTTTTTCTCTTCCCTCTAGTCCTTTTCACCATATCTCTCTTTTCCTTTTCTTCTTTTGCCTTTTTCTTTGTTTACTAATTTAAAAGATTAAGTATTAAAGCTACAGCGGTTAATGTTGAGGACAATGCACTGATGACAAAGACATAATCCGAAGCTTGCTCTCTGAATAAGGTTGATTTTAATGGTTCCACATAAATAATGTCGTTGGGCATGATATAGTATAAATCTGAATCTACAATATCTCCTTTGGCCAAATTAATACGATAAGTTTGCGTTCCTTCTGCGGTTTGTCGTAATAACAAGATTTTTTTACGATTACCATTATAGGATATGTCCCCTCCATAAGCCAGTGCTTCCATAATGTTTACCTGGTTGGCGGTAATTTGTTTAACACCGGGAGCTTTCACTTCGCCCAATAGCGTGAATTTAAAGTTGGCCAGCTTGGCAATGATTTGTGGGTTTTTTAAATATCGATAGGCTCTTTGTTTAATACTGTCTTGTGCCTGATCAATATTTAATCCTGAAATGTAAATCTTTTCCAGTAAGGGCATTTCAATGTATCCCGAGTCATTTACCAAATAGCCTGTATAAAACATACTTTCGGGTCTTAAAGCCTGGGTGCTGGTTGTGCTCATGGTGGGATTAAACAGCTCGTTAATTTCTTTATTCTCCGTTAAAATTTGAATGTATAACAAGTCACCGGGTTGAATCTGGTAGCCCGGTTTGTTCTTTGCAAAGATATCTGTATCGCGGGTTTCTTCGATGTCTTGTAAGTAGGTTAGCTTTTCGTAGGAATTACACGAACTGAACATTAATGCTAAAATGATCAGCCGTAAAATATTTTTATGGTTCAGCTTCATATTTGTTTGTTTTCTTTTTGTCGTTCGTTCAATTAACAATACTTCAATGATCAATTAACAATTAGCAATTAGCAATTACCAGTAATCAATAATTAATGGATTAGGTTTTTATCCTGGTTTTTTTGAGAATTGAAAATAAGATTTTAGCCAATTCATCAGCCTTTTCATATAATGATTTAAATTCTAAAGAATCAATATATTCTGTTTCCTTTAAAAGGCTTAACCAATATTTAGTTTCTAAACACTCTTTATATGAAATAGAAATTTTACTGGAGAAGTCTGCTTCAGATATAGCACCATTTGCTTCTGAAATATTTGCTCCAATAGATGTCCCACTTTTTAATAATTGTTTGGATAATATATATTCTTTATGATCTGAAACCATCTTTTTGTATAAAAAGACGATTTGCTTTGCAAATTCAAATGACTTATCAAGTGCAGGATTATCTTTTTTCAAAATCTTTTTATTATAAAAAATGGATCATTGTGCAATTGAAAAATTGTTAATTGTTATGCATGGCTCCGCTTCCTCAGTCACAGTTTCCTTTTGCTGGGATGTGTCCGAACAAGCGTTTTATTATTATTCTAGAATCCTATAGTGTCATTCCCTCCCTATAGTTATCGGGATGATTGGGAATCTAATTAATAATACACAATATAGATTCCCGTTTTCACGGGAATGACATCATTGAATTTTTACTAAATCAAATATAATTAAACCTTCTTTAAATGCGAAGGATTTATCTTGATTAAAATGTTTTGATTAATCGATGCAATTCGAACCAAAACTTTATATTTATTTAAATGATGAACCAGTTCACCATATAATCCTTTTAAGCTTCCGCTTTCAACCATCACATGTTCACCAGGTTCAAAGTTTTCAGCACAGATTTCATAATCCTCACTACTCGATAAGATGGATTTGATCACATTAATATGATCTTCCTGAACCTGAGCTGCTTTACCCCCAAATTTAATAACACTTACTACCCCCGGAGTGTTTAATGATTGCTGCAAATTTTCTTCCTCAGTATAAACAAAAATATACGAACGTATAAAAGGTTCCTCAACCCACTTTTTGCGATCGCTCCAAAGTTTAAGTTTTTTTTCAAGAGGCAAATAACAGTCAATGCCTTTATCGACCAATGCTTGATGTACTTTTTTTTCTGATCTTGATTTGGTATATAAAGCAAACCATTTTTTTTCCATAATCGTTCTATATTCCCGATAGATGAAGCAAAAATAACAATTTTCAATTATCAATTGACAATTACCAATAAGCAATTTCTGAATTCATCGGGTTTTGGTTAATTGTTTATTGCTCATTGAAAATTGAAAAAAAGCCACACCCCGAAGAGCATGGCCTTGTATTATTGAGAATAGTAATTTCTAGATTCCGAATGCTGATTTAATTTGATCAACATAGTCTAACTTTTCCCAGGCAAAGAATTCAACTTCTTTTTCTACCTTATTTTCATTGCCATTGGTTCCTTCAATAATTTCAACTTTTTTAGTCATAAAATCACGACCCATATGGCCATAAGCAGCAGTTTCTTCGAAGATAGGATTCTTTAATCCAAATCTTTTTACAATTGCAGCAGGACGCATGTCAAAAATTTCATTAACCTTAGCTGCTATCTCGCCGTCAGTCATATTAACTTTAGCTGTTCCATAGGTGTTTACATATAAACCTACAGGTTGAGCAACACCAATAGCATATGCTACCTGAACCAATGCTTCGTCGGCAATGCCAGCAGCAACAATGTTCTTAGCAATATGACGTGATGCATAAGCAGCTGAACGGTCTACCTTTGATGAGTCTTTACCAGAGAAAGCACCTCCACCGTGAGCTCCTTTACCACCATAAGTGTCTACGATAATTTTACGACCTGTTAAACCGGTATCTCCATGAGGTCCTCCAATAACAAATTTACCTGTTGGATTAACATGTAAAATGTAATCTTCGGTAAACAATTTCTGAACTCTCTCAGGGAAACGTGCTTTTGCTCTAGGAATTAAGATCGTTCTAACATCTTCCTTAATTTTTTCAAGCATTGCTTTTTCCTCGTCAAAATCATCATGTTGTGTGGAAACAACAATGGTATGCACTTTTAAAGGTTCGTTGTTGTCGTTATACTCAATAGTAACCTGAGATTTTGAATCCGGACGCAGATAGGTCATTTCTTTTTCTTCTCTTCTGATTTTAGCAAGCTCCTGTAAAAGAACATGTGATAAAACCAAAGCCAAAGGCATGTAATCATCCGTTTCACGGTTGGCATAGCCGAACATCATTCCCTGATCACCAGCACCTTGATCTTCTTCTTTTTCGCGAACAACACCCTGGTTAATATCCGGAGATTGTTCATGAATGGTAGAAATAACACCACAGGATTCTGAATCAAATCGATACTCTTGCTTGGTATAACCAATTCGTTTTATAACTCTTCGGGCAACTTCCTGAACATCAATGTATGCTTTGGTACGAACTTCACCACTTAAAACCACTAAACCAGTTGTTACTAATGTTTCACAAGCAACTTTTGATTCGGGATCACGACGTAAAAATTCGTCCAATAAAGCATCTGATATTTGATCAGAAACCTTATCAGGATGTCCTTCAGAGACAGATTCAGATGTGAATAAATATCCCATAATTTTAATTTATTTATATTGATTAAAAATAAAAACGACCAAAAATACTTAATTCAGAGTACAATTAAAATTATCAATTAATAAATTTATTAAATTATTTTTTAATTCGAGTTTTCTTTAATATCGAAAATAGAATTCTTCCTAATTCATCAGCATTTTCAAACAATTTATTATAACTGGCTTGATTTATATAATCAGTTTCAAATAATAGTTTTAACCAATATTTAGATTCTAGGCATTCTTTGTAAGCAATTGAAATCTTATTAGAGAAATCAGCTTCTGATATTACTCCGTTTGCTTCTGAAATAGTTGCTCCAATTAAAGTTTCATTGCGAAGTAACTGTTTTGATAGTACATATTCTTTTTGATCAGACACTATTTCTTTATATAAAAAACAATAGCTTTGGCAAACTCAAATGACTTATCTAATGCAGGATTTTCTTTTTGTATATGAGTGATTTAATTGTTAATTGATAATTGAAGAATTGTTTATTGTTTTGTTAGCTCTTGAAAAACCTCTTCAAGGCTTTTTTCTTTTTTCTGCATTGAAAGTACAGCAAGTCCAGAATCGACTGCAAATGTGAAAATATTTTGACGTATATCTTCCTGTGACGAACTTTGGATTAGCCAGTTTTTATCATCTATTTTAGCGACTTTATCTACAAGATCAATTTTTTCAATCTCACCTTGATTTACTTCTTTATCAAACTCTACAACAATGGTTACTAATTGATCTTTCGAGTGGCTATATATGGATTCAATGGAATCGTCAGCTACAATTTTACCTTTATTAATGATGATGATACGGTCGCAAATAGCTTCAACTTCCTGCATGATATGTGTTGAAAGCATTACGGTTTTTTCTTTTCCAACCTCAGATATTAAATTCCGGATTTCAATAATTTGATTGGGATCCAATCCGGAGGTAGGTTCATCCAAAATCAAAATGGCAGGATCATGAATCAAAGCTTGTGCTAGTCCAACTCTTTGACGATAACCTTTCGATAAAGCACCGATTTTTTTGTTTTGTTCAGCTGTTAAACCTGTTTTCTCAATGATCTCTTCAATTCTTGATTTTGTTTTTGATCCAAGTTTATAAATACCGGCAACAAATTCGAGATATTCCTTCACGTACATTTCCAGGTATAAAGGATTATGCTCGGGAAGGTATCCAATATTTTTTCTAATTTCCAATGAGTTTTCTATTAAATCAATATCATTGATCATAGCTTCGCCCGATGTTTGAGGAATAAATCCGGTAAGGATTTTCATGGTAGTAGATTTTCCAGCACCATTGGGCCCAACAAATCCTACAATTTCTCCGGTTTTAATTTCAAAACTGATCGAATCGATGGCTTTTTGTTCGCCGTATATTTTAGTTAGGTTTTTAACTTGTATTGACATGGTATATAATTTTACAGCATACGAAAATACATATTTTTACTAAATAAAGTGTTGTGTCATTCCCGCGTAGGTGGGAATCTATTATATGAAGTTAGATTTATAAATAGATTCTGTCTCGATAATTATCGGGATGCCCGGAATGACAAACTTCTTTTTGTATTCAAATAAATTTTAAGCTTTTTTTCTCACCTTTGTAAAAAGCTTTTTCAAAATGAAATACGAACAATACATCAATTTATTTCAATATAATCGATTTAAAACGCTGGAAGTACAAATTGGAAACCTGAAAATGGGTGCCGATAATCCTATTCGAATTCAATCTATGACCAGTACGAATACGCTTAATTCCGAAGAAACAGTTGAACAGTCGCTCCGAATAATAGAGGCTGGTGGAGAATTGGTTCGAATTACGGCTCAAGGAGTAAAAGAAGCCGAAAATCTGAAAAATATAAAAAATGGAATACGTGAAGTAGGGTTTGAAACTCCATTGGCTGCAGATATTCATTTCAATCCGAAAGCTGCTTTTACTGCGGCTGGAATTGTAGAAAAAGTGCGTATTAATCCAGGGAACTTTGTGGATAAGCGTGCCGATTTTACACAAGTAGATTTTTCGGATAAAGAATATGCTGAGGAACTCAAAAAAATTGAAGAGAAACTTATTCCACTTTTAAATATCTGCAAAGAAAACAATACTGCATTACGAATTGGTGTTAATCATGGCTCATTGTCGGATCGAATTATGAGTCGATATGGAGATACTCCGGCAGGAATGGTTGAATCGGCAATGGAATTTCTAAGAATCTGTATTCGAGAGAATTTTATAAATATTGTTCTATCGCTAAAATCAAGTAATACCAGAGTAATGGTTCAGGCCAATCGTTTGATGCTTGCTAAAATGATAGAAGAAGACATGAATTTTCCTTTGCACCTTGGAGTTACAGAAGCAGGCGAAGGAGAAGATGGCAGAATAAAATCGGCAGTTGGAATAGGTGCTTTATTAGCTGATGGAATAGGGGATACTATTCGCGTATCGCTTACGGAAGCACCCGAAGCAGAAATTCCTGTGGCCAAGAAATTAGTTGATTATTTTACAGATAGAAAGGACCATAAAGAAATAAAACCTGTTGAATCAATTCCTGTAGACTTTTATGATTACCGGAAACGAAAATCACATAAGGTATTGAATATTGGTGAGGATTTTATTCCTGTGGTAATTTCAAGTAAAGAGAGCAGAAATGATCTGATACCAGATTTTGTGTATTTGGGAGATCAGTTTATTATTGATTCAGAGCATAAAAATTCATATTTTATATTAGATGAAAGAGCCTGGGATCAACATATCTTTGATGGTGATCATGTATTTCCATTATTTAATTCTATTAACGATTTTTATTTCTCTGAAAACCAATCGAAGATTCTGAATTTTATTCAGCTAAATTGTTCGGCGATAACGAATGAAAACCTACAAAAGATTAAAAATTATAAAAATCTGGTTATTGTTCTTACTACTTCAAATACAAACGGATATGCGGAGCAAAGAGCTGCCTTTTTTAAATTGATGCATACCGATTGTCATATTCCTGTTATCGTTAAAAGATCATATCAGGAAAATAATTTGGAAGATTTACAGTTGAAAGCCGCTAGTGATTTTGGCGGTTTATTTTTAGATGGTTTAGGTGATGGAATTTGGATTGAATCAAAAGGAAATGTTGATGAGCAAAATGTGATTAACACTTCGTTTGGTATATTACAGGCCAGTCGTGTAAGAGTTTCGAAAACAGAATATATCTCTTGCCCGGGTTGTGGCCGTACACTTTATGATCTGCAGAAAACAACACAGATCATAAGAGAAAAAACATCTCATCTAAAAAATCTTAAAATTGGAATCATGGGATGTATTGTGAATGGCCCGGGCGAAATGGCCGATGCCGATTATGGTTATGTAGGTGCGGGTCCTGGAAAAATCACTTTGTATAAAAATAAGGAAGTGGTAAAAAAGAATATTCCTGAGGAGAATGCTGTAGAAGAACTAATACAATTAATTAAAGATTGTGGGGATTGGGAGGAGTAAATAAGAGACAGTCAAAAATGCAAAATGTCATCCCCAACTTGATTGGGGATCTTTGAATCTCTATTAAAAGAGATTCCGGGTCTAAGCCCGGAATGACAATTTGTTTTTTATGTTTGCACTGAGCAAGGCCATATTAAGTTTGACGAAATATGAGTTTGAGAAAATTAGAACTGTATCGAATACATAATGGTTGGCATAATGGCTAGCTGATATCCATGTTCAACTTCTTGTTTCATATCGTCGTACCATTCGGTTACAAAAGCCTGATTATTTGTTGCATTTTGTATGTCTAGCTTTAATTCATGTGTTGTTTTTTCGCGATTTCGTCGGTAGGTTAAAGCCAGATTCAGAATAAAAACATCATCTGCTTTGTTGGCAAAGTATTGATCATCCTGGTAAACAGAATAACCTTCGGCAATAGACTCTGGTAAATCAATAGGTGTATAACGATGTCCACCGATGTAAGAGATTTTTGTGTTGATGCCTATTGTTTTGTTTTTAGATCTGTTGCCAACTCTAAACTCTTTTCCAAATAGAAGATTTCCGGCATAATTACCATTAAATCTTGAGTTGCGCAATTCGCCATCCATACCTTTAAGTTTTGATTCATATAATGATCCTGTTAAAAGAAAGTAATAGTTGTTAGAGAAGAATCTTTCCAGAGTTAATTCTAATCCGTAGTTGTATCCAGTACCTTCGTTTACCAATGCACGGTTTGTATATCCGCCGCGAATATTGTTTAACACAAATTTGCTATTCGGATCGTTTTCTACAGCTAAATCATATAGGTGTTGATAATAAATTTCAGCTTTTAGGTTTAGATTCTTGCTTAATCTATTGGAATAACCCAAAACATAATGCATCGACTTTGATAATCCCAAATCTTCGTTAGGAGAGGAAATACTTCCATCAGCATTTTCAACTGAGGCAAAATAAGTGGAAATGCTTTCAACTTTGCTATGCACACCAAATCCCAAACTTAATGATTGTTTTGGAGCAAAATTCCATTCCATTCCCAAGCGAGGTTCTATGGAGTAGCTATCATTTAAAAGAAATTGCATATAATGAACACCGGTAATTAAGGTTAAATCTTCCTGTATTCTATATTTCCAGTTAGCATAAGCTTGAATTAATCCTGCTCTTCCATCGGTATTCAGTTCAGTGAAAAATGTTCCTGACCCTAACATATCTTCGTTAGCAAGCATATGATAACTTAAATCAGAATAGGTAATACCGGCTTTGATTCTATGTTGAGCATTAATTTTTGTGTTGATATTTGTTGAGGCTCTTAATACAGAATTGGTATAGTCGTCGTGATATGCCAAATACCAATTGCCTGAATTATATCTTTTATTATAATCGGTTGAGCTTTTTGTTCCTGAGGCAGAAACGTAGCTTGTAATAAATGTTTTGTCATTAATTGGATAAACATGTTTTACGGCTGCAAATCCCACATCGGCACCAAAATCACCAGTGCGAGTTAAAGAATCCTCAATAATCTCATCAAAATCTTCCTGGTAAATATTACTTAGGCCTCCAAATCCAAGAATCTGAAAAGTCCCGGCTTTTTTCGTTGGCAAAAAGAATTTAAAAGCTATATCCTGATATTTCGGAACACCATAATAATCAACAATTCCTAAATCATCTAAAATAGCTAATGAAGAATATCTGTAATTAATTAAATAAGAACCATTGTAATTTTTACTAAACGGACCTTCAACTGTAGCTTCCATCCCTAAAAGACCTAAAGTTGCCGAATATTCTCTTTTTTGATTATTCCCGTTTCGTAATTTCATGTCGAATACACCGGAGTATGCATTACCATATTCAGGGGCAAAAGCGCCAGAAAAGAAATCGGAATTATTTAACATTGAACTATTCAGTGCATTGATTGGACCACCAGTTTGACCTTCCTCAGAAAAGTGATTCGGATTTGGAATTTCCATCCCATCCAGTCTCCAAAGAATACCTTTGGAAGAGTTTCCACGTACAACAATGTCGTTATTACCCATGGCATCGCCGGTAACACCAGCATAACCAGAAACCATTCTGGCAGGATCGTTTAATGAACCTGCATAACGTTTGGTTTCTTCAACCGAAAAAGCTTTGGCACTTACTGTAGCCATTTCGTTTAAAGCTTCCGATTTATGACCATTGGCAGTAATAACAGCTTCTTCAATTTTTATTAATGATTCTACAAGTTCAATTTCAAGAACAATTTCTTTACCCGATCCAAGTAGTAGATTAGGAATTACTTTTTCTTCATATCCTAAACAGGTTACTTTTAAATCGATACGCCCTACATGTACATCATCTAGTCTGAAATATCCATTTACATCGGAACTTGTACCTTGCACAGGTTCCCTGTTTAAGATAATGATATTTGCACCAATTAGTGGAGTTTTAGAGTCCTGATCGATTACTTGACCTCGAATAGTTTGCGTTTGCATCGTTGTTTCGGAAGCATCAACACTTGCACATATGAGCAATGCTAAAATTATTGTTATGATTGTTTTTATTGATTTCATGATATTATATTGATTTGATATTTGTTATTTGATTTTTGGTCTATGGTTGTTAAAATCTAATACCTGCGGTAAATCCTGGGTACATTTTTACATTGGTTTTATTATCATATGTCTTATTAAAAGTATCGTAAGGTGTGAATGTTGATTTGAAAGGATTACCATCACTGTCTTCTAATTCCGAAACATTTACATTCCAGCTGGCTCCACCAAATACTTCGATTTTTTTGGAAACTTTTTTCGATGCGGTAAGCTGAAGTTTATTGTGCATGTTTATTGCATCGGTAAACCATTCATCTTCATTAATATGATATGAAAGAAGTTCAACGGCTAATCCCCAATCATTTTTTAATGTGAACATGGTTCCTACACCATAACCCCAACCCCAGTAGGTTTTTTCATTGTTGTACGATGCCCCAACAGAGACGATATTATAGAATTGTTTAACTCCGGTTTTAAAGCTTGCAACTCCATAAAGCGTTTCACTGGTACTTATCTCATATGCTCTATATCCGTTTTTAACGAAGCTAAATACTCCAATTGGCAAACCTTTTTCCAGTGAGTCAACGTAATTAAAAGGAGCAATCTGTAAGCCATTTAGAATTTTGGCATAATTTGCAAAACCAGCAATTTGTACTCCTTTAACCGATTTGGTATTTACATTTGAAAATCCGGCAGCTTGAATACCTTTTAAATTACCGTTGTTAACATTTGAGAATCCTGATAATTGACCGGTTTTGTTACCCTTTGAATAATTTGCAAATCCTGCGATCTGAATTTTTTCGATTTTATCGACAGATACATTTGCAAAGCCGGAAAACTGAGAACCATTCATATCACTCAAAGCAATATTGGTAAATCCTGCAAGTTGAACACCTTTGAAGTTACCTTTTACATAGTTAAAATTTCCTGCTCCCTGAAAGCCATTTCCTGTTCCCATAATCATATTACCAAATCCGGAAATTTGTGTTCCTGTCATGTCGTTTTTTAACATGCTACCAAATCCTGATAATTCTATTCCATCAACTCCACCATTATAACCGGCATAAAGGTTAATAGATACCTTGTTTGTTATATTCCATGCATCTAATCCATTTGTTCCAAGGGGAGTAATAAAACTTATTTGAAAAGGTCGGGTTTTAGGTTTTGTTTCTTCTTGTGCTCTTAATCCTAATGATGTTGATAACATCATGATTAAAGCAATACTTAATGATTTCATTCTTTTTGATTTTTTTTGTTTTGATTGGTATTCTTCAACTCGTTTTACCATAAGTGCAAACTGAGCAAACAGAAATAAGCTTCTTGGCATAAAGTGAAGTGTTATTTCATCATTTTCTATTAGGTTTTTATTTGTTTTCATTTCTATTGATATTAAAATTCGTATTTGTGTTGTCTTTTAATGATGACAACCGAATTTTTACTTACCTCTATCCGAAATCGAAAAAAATGAAAAAAAGTAAAAGAAATATTGAAACACTTATGTAATAGTGGGATGTATGAATATATTTTTATCTTTTCTAAAGTTTTAAACTTTAGAAAAGTAAGGGGATATTATTCTTTAAATTTTATAATGTAAATGAAACTCCTAAATTTCCACCTACCCACATTTTAACTTGAGTATCAGAAAAGGTTTCGTTGTAGAACGAATATGGAGCAAAGTTTTGAAATGATTTTGTATTGTTATCCATTGAAATAACCGATACATTTAATGAAGGACCTACAAATGCGGAGATTTGATCTGAAATATAGAAATCAAGATTAGCATTTATCCTATTGATAGTACCTGTTAAATTGAAAGAACTATTTTCGAAACTTAACCCAGAAGACAAGTCAATATCGATAGAGTTTGCTTCAATAATTAAGTCAGATGATAATTCAAGGTTTAGTTTTACTTTATTGCTAATATTTCGTTGTGTTCCTATTCCATATCCAACAGCAATGTTATTATTATAATCATAACCAATTCTAATTGAGTTGTACAACTTTTCGAGTCCCATTTTATAGGCTATGTTTGTATAAAAAACATCATTAGCAGAAAGCTCAAATCGATGTAATCCTTTTTTCACAAAAGAAAATACGCCAATAGGCAAACCACTTTCAATGGTGTCTGAAATATTAAATATAGCAATTTGATAACCATTCACTTTTTTGGCATAATTAAAATATCCGGCCAACTGAACACCATTCATTTCTTCTTTGGCTACATTTCCATAACCAGAAAGTTGAAATTTACCTCCCGTTTCACCAATATTTATCCCACCAGCTAATTGTCCTCCGGTAACTTCTTCGTTAGAGATGTTTAAGAATCCGGCAATTTGTGTTCCTTTTACAGAATTGCCATAATTAGCAAAACCACCTATTTGTCCCCAGTTAACATCACCTTTGGCAAAGTTTGCAAATCCGGATATTTGTCCACCGTCAACATTATCACAATAATTAGCAAAGCCACTAACTTGACCTAGTTTAACATCTTTAACAGCAACATTTACAAATCCTGTAAGCTGTACTCCATCTGCGTTCTGAGTAGTAACATTATTAAACCCTGATATTTGAACACCGTTCATGTATCCATGCAAAGTATTATTAAATCCGGCAAGCTGAACACCATTTAAGGTGTCTAATACAACGTTACTCATACCTGCAATTTGAGTACCTGTAACCGATCCACTATTTAAGTTAAACATTCCGGCTAGCTGAAAAGGATTGGTGTTTCCGCCAACAATATTGGCCATACCACTAATTTGCGACCCTCTTACATCACGTCGCACAATATTTAGCATACCACCGATTTCAAATCCGTTTACGCCACCAGAGTAACCTGCCAAAACATTAAATGAGAGCGTGTTATCAACAGAGCCGCTAAGTTTTCTATTGGTTCCTATGTAGGGTATGAATGAAATTTGGGCTAGTTTTCTGTCATGAATAATTAAGTTGTCGGATATGATTTTAGATTCGTTAGGTACTAAAATATCAACAACTGGTCTGCTATGAATATTTTCTAGCTTAACATGCTTGGTTTCTAATTTCTGAATTGGTGTAATTCGGGGATGAAGTGAAATATCGAAAGAATTCTCGTGAATAGGTTGAACCATAATTACTGTGTCGAGAAATCCGGCTTTACTATAACTTAAGCCAAGAGTGTTTTTCTCAGCAGGAAGAGTTAATGAATAAAAACCTTCCGAATTAGATAAGGCTACTACTCGGCCATCAATTTCGTAAACGGTTGCTTCTTTAATTTTTTCTCCTGTACGTGAATTGATTACGTAACCTGTTATGATATAGTTGTTTGGAATATTATTTGAAATAATTTCTTTGGTTTGATTCTTTTTACTTAAAATAATATGACTTCCTACAAGTTTAAATCGAACTGTATTGTCGAACAGTTGATTTATTGAACGTGCTACAGGTTTGTTTTCAACATGAAGTGATACTAATCTTTGTTCATCGAAATTTTTTGAATTGTACGAAAAGGTAAAACCACCAGCTTCTGAAATAATATCTAGTCCTTTTTTTAAGGGAACATCTGTAAACGATACTGAAATACGTTTATATAAATAGTTCGTTTGTGAAATTGCAATATTATTCCAAAGAGTTAAAACTAATATAAGAATGCTAAGACGATTAAATATTTTTTTCGTGGCAGCCATTACCTTTAATAGTATATATGTTATTTTCCTTTACATATTCAAAATCAAATGTAGCAGCAATTACTTCTATAATATTGTCGATAGAATTGTTTGTGAATGTTGTAGATAATCTGCAATTGTAAATATTTTTATCACTTACTTTTATTTCAACATTATAATAGTTTTCGATTAAACTAAATACCTTTTTCAGATCTGTATCATTAAATATTAAGGTATAGTTCATCCAAAATAATTCATCGGGAATATTTTCTGCTACGTAAACCGGAGTTTTATCTTTCCAGGAAACTTTTCCTTTCTCACCGGCTTTTAATAATATCTCGGTAGTATCCATTGATTCAGAATCGACAGTAAATAGCTTAACTAAACCTTCGGTAACAATTACTTCGATTTCAGAATTTTCGTAAGCTTTAACGTTAAACGAGGTTCCTAAAACTTGAATAAAAGCATTTTCAGCTTCAATGATAAAAGGTTTTTCTTTGTTGTGCTCAACATTAAAGAAAGCTTCTCCTTCAAGTTTTACTCTACGTTCGTTATTTTTAAATTGCTCTGGATACGAGATATTCGAGTTTGCATTTAATGCAATCTGAGTTCCGTCAGGTAAAGTGTCGTTGATGACTTCTTGTAAACTTGCAATATGTAATTGCTGTAACGGAGTTGGTTTTATCAACAGTTGATAAACCGCAATAAGCATTATGACAGCAGCTGCGGCACTTGAACTTATCCATACTAATCTAGATTTTAATGAAATAGTTTTGTTTTTCTCATTCTCAACCATATCAACTCTGTCGGACATTTTGCTCCAGGCAGAAATCGCATCAACTGCAACAGGATGAGGAGTTAGTTTGCCCGATTCGGCCCAAACGGCTTCGTAACTATCTAATAGTTTTTGATTCTCATCAGATAACTCGAGCCACTCCTGAACTTGTTGCATTTCTTCTGCGTTAGCTTCCCCTAAGAGAAATCGCAAAAGCTGCTTTTCATCGATATGTTCAGAGTTTTTATTCATTCTTTATCATTAGTATGACAATTCATTTACGGTTTACCTCTATCCGTTTTTAAAAAAATTACTAAAAAATATGATAATCCATGGTAGATAGTCTTTTAGTTCGGTTCGTAAGAACTTAAGTGCTTTTACCATTTGATTTTCTACAGTACTAACTGATATATTTAACTTTTCTGCTATTTCCTTATATTTTAACCCATCGTAGCGACTTAAGATGAATACTTTTTTTCTTTCGATAGGTAACTGATCGATAGCAGCTCTGATTTTTTGATCCAGTTCCGAAACAATCATTTCATCTTCCGAAGATAATTCATCATCACGCTCGTATTCGTGCTGGATTTTGTAGTCCTCACGAATATTTACATGTTTTAATACATTTAAACTGGCATTACGAACCGCTCTAAAAAGATAACTTTGAATGGATGATGAAATAACAAGATTTTCACGATTAGTCCACAGTTTAAATAAAACTTCTTGTATAACTTCTTCCGAAGCATCAACATCTTTCAGGAAATTATTGGCATAAGCACACAAATTGCTGTAATGATCATTAAACAGCTTTTCAAAATCGGCTTTTGATTCAATTCTGAAACCTATATGTGTGCTTGTTTCGGTCATATAAAAGTCCCCCTTTTAAAAAGGGGGATTTAGGGGGATTATTTAACTAACACCTGATCCGTTGGTTGTTTTTTCATCAGGAATCACAAAATTTAACTTTCCGCTGGCATCTTGAGCCATAAGAATCATTCCTTGCGATTCAATTCCACGAATTTTACGTGGTTCCAGATTAACAAGAATGCTTACTTGTTTTCCGATGATATCTTCAGGTTTATGATCTACAGCAATTCCGGAAACAACAGTTCGTTGATCAATTCCTGTATCAATTTTAAGTTTAAGTAACTTGTCAGTTTTTGGAACTTTCTCAGCTTCTAAAATAGTACCTACACGAATATCCATTTTCATGAAATCGTCGAACGTGCAATTTTCTTTTGCTGGCTCAACTTTTACTTCTGCTGCTTCGTTTGCTTTTTTAGAATCCATCAATTTCTGAATTTGTTTTTCAATTTCTTCGTCTTCGATTTTTTCGAAAAGTAAGCTTGCTTTATTTATTGTATGTCCAATTTCGATTAAATCATTTTTGCCTGCCAACTCCCAATCCAGTTTTTCAATGTTTAAAAATCCTCTTAATTTTTCACAAGTGAAAGGTAAGAAAGGTTCCATAATGATGGATAAAGCTGCAGTAATCTGAATAGAAATATTCATAATAGTTTTAACACGCTCTTCGTCGGTTTTAATAACTTTCCAAGGTTCAGTGTCAGCAAGGTATTTGTTTCCTAACCGAGCTAAGTCCATTGCTATTTTAACTGCTTCGCGGAAGCGGAAGTTCTCAATACTTTTTTCTAAATTTCCTTTAATTACAGAAATTTCTGCTAATGTTTCTTTGTCGAAATCGGTTAGTTCTCCGCAAGCAGGAACTTTCCCTTCGTAATATTTATGAGTAAGAACCAAAGTTCTGTTTACAAAATTTCCCAAAATAGCAACTAATTCACTGTTATTTCTTCCCTGGAAATCTTTCCATGTAAAATCATTATCTTTTTGCTCAGGTGAGTTTGCACAGATAGTATAGCGCAGCACATCTTGCTTACCTGGGAAATCTTCCAAATATTCATGAATCCAAACAGCCCAGTTTCTAGATGTTGAAAGTTTATCTCCTTCTAAGTTTAAAAATTCATTTGCTGGAACATTGTCAGGTAAAATATAATCACCATGTGCTTTAAGCATGGATGGGAATATTAAACAGTGGAAAACAATATTATCTTTTCCAATAAAGTGAATCAGTCTTGAATCATCGCTTTGCCAGTAATCTTTCCAGTTTTTTCCGTTTTCTTTCGCCCAGGCTTTGGTGGCTGAAATATATCCAATAGGAGCATCGAACCAAACATATAGAACTTTTCCGTCAGCACCTTCAACAGGAACTGGAACACCCCAATCTAAATCGCGGGTTACTGCACGTGGTTGTAATCCTGCGTTTAACCAAGATTTACATTGTCCATAAACATTCGATTTCCAATCCGATTTGTGAGAGTCGATCCATTTTTCTAACCATTCACCTTGATATTTTTCTAAATCTAAATACCAATGTTTGGTAGTTTTTAAAACAGGAGCAGCGCCACTTAATTTAGATTTTGGATTAATTAATTCGCGAGGACTTAAGCTTGTTCCGCACTTCTCGCACTGATCACCATAAGCTTCTTCGAAACCACACTTAGGACAAGTACCTGTTATATATCTGTCGGCTAAGAACTGTTGTTCTTGTTCATCGAAAAATTGTTCTTCTTCTTTTTCGATAAACTCACCTTTGTCATTCATGTTTTTGAAAAATTCCGAAGCTGTTTCTTTGTGCAAAGGATCCGAAGTGCGATGATAAATATCAAAAGCAATTCCAAATTCTTCGAAGGCTTTTTTAATCATTCCATTGTAACGATCAACCACATCTTGAGGAGAAATACCTTCTTTCTTTGCGCGAAGTGTTATAGGCACACCATGCTCATCAGATCCACAAATAAAGGCTACGTCGTTTCCTTTTAACTTCAAATATCTCACATAAATATCAGCAGGTAAATATGCTCCGGCAATGTGTCCTAAATGTAAAGGTCCGTTAGCATATGGTAGTGCCGATGTTATCAAATAGCGCTTTGGATTTTTCATTTTTATATTTCGATTTTTAATATTTTCCTGAACATCCGACAAATATACAAAGGAATTATTTTTTACATCATATATTTATTACTTAGTTTTACGATGATTAATACTTTTGAATATGATTACACCAGCAAGTTTAAATAAAGGTGATAAAATAGGAATTGTAGCTCCAGCCCGAAAAATTTACATGAACGAAATTGAAGCTTCGATCAAGGTTTTCGAACGGTGGGGTTTAGAAGTTGAGTTGAGTAAAAATCTTTTTGCTCAACATAAACAGTTTGCAGGTACCGATGTACAAAGGGCAGAAGATTTACAATATATGATGGATAATCCTGACATTAAAGCTACTGTTTGTGCTCGTGGCGGATATGGAACGGTTAAAACATTAAAACTACTCGATTTTTCGAAGTTTGTTCAGAATCCTAAATGGATTGTTGGTTATAGTGATATTACTGCTTTACATGCCCATGTTAATCAAAACTTAGGTGTTAAAACCATTCATGGAACTATGCCTTTTAATTTTCCAAAAGATGCAACAGAAAATGAAGCTGTATTAACATTGAAAAAGTCGTTGTTTGGAGAACAAAATATTTATAAAATTGATTCGCATGGATTTAATCGATCAGGAGAAGTAAAAGGAGAACTTATTGGCGGAAATTTATCTGTTTTATATAGTGTAGCAGGAACAAAATATGATATTGTTACAGCTGGAAAAATATTAGTGTTAGAGGATTTAGATGAATATTTGTATCATATCGATCGTATGATGATGAATATGAAATACAGTGGCAAGCTTGAAAATCTGGAAGGATTAATTGTTGGAGGAATGACTGATATGAACGACAATCAAATTCCTTTTGGGAAAACGGCTTATGAAATTATTCGTGATGCTGTTAAGGATTATGATTATCCGATGTGTTTTAATTTTCCAGTTGGACATATCGAAAATAATTATTCACTCGTTTTAGGAGGACAAGCAGACTTAAATATTCAGGAAACAAAAGTTGAGTTTAAGAATTAACGTAATACAAGTTTGCAGTCTGAAGGAATTGTAAATATGTCATCATTGACGGTTTTATTGCTAATGTGTACTACATAAAGTCGCGATTTCTCTTTTCTTAAAAGAGTTCGTTCAACGCTTAACATTGGAAAGAAACCTTGAGTTTCAGGGATCTTTTCAAAAAATTCATATGTTTTATCAGTGCTATTAATTAAGCTAATTAATCGTTCAAAAAAGTAAAAGTTATCTTGCGATACCCAATAAGCAACTTCTGTATTTCTTTCTTTATTTTTTACTCGCCATTGATAACATAAATAATCATTTACTATTCGAGAGTTTTCAGTTTTTTGAATAATGAAATTATCATTTTCAGCAAGTTTATTTTTATTAACTTCAATTTTAGAATAAAGTCTTTTTATAGGACACAATACATATATCTGTTCCGAACTTAGATTAATATATAAAGATTGTTTTAAAGTATGGTTGTTATCAAATTTATCAATTCTAACATTGTCATTTTTTACAAAATATGTAAAATATGAAGTTTCGTATTGAGATTTTTGTATCATCTCAATGCTACCCTGAAATGCATCAATATCAGCATTAGCCGATACGAATAATAGTATGTAACTTAATAAAAAGTTAATCATAACTAAAAATCAATTAATTTTATAAAACGATTTATTACCTAACCTATTTAGTACTTACCCAATTAGTTCTAAAAAGGTTGCAAAAATAAATAAAAAAATGGCAGATCATAATTTATTAGGGAAAAAAGGAGAAGAAATTGCTAGGCAATATCTTGTACAGCAGGGATATAAAGTAAGACACGCGAATTGGAGGTTTAAGAAAAATGAGATTGATATCATTACAGAAAAAAATAACCTTTTGGTGGTTATAGAAGTTAAAACACGAAGTAATGATTATTTTGAAAGTCCAAAAGAAGCTGTTACCAGAACAAAACAAAAATATATTATTACAGCAACAGAAGCATATATACAAGAGTTTGCTATTGATATGGAGGTTCGATTTGATATTGTTTCTGTATTAATTTCTGGGAATCAACAAAAAATTGAACATATTAAAGATGCGTTTCAGCCCAGCTTATTGTAAATTTGCTTACTATGAATATTGAGGAATTTAGAGAATATTGTTTATCAAAGAAGGGTGTCACCGAAAGTTTCCCATTCGATGAGCAAACATTGGTTTTTAAAGCCATAAAGATGTTTGCTTTAACTAATATTGAAGGCGAATTTAGAGTTAACCTGAAATGTGATCCAGAAAGAGCAGTACAATTGCGCGAAGAATATCCGGATAATATTTTACCTGGTTATCATATGAGTAAGAAACATTGGAATACTGTAATTGTTGAAGGTAGTGTTCCCGAAAAATTGATTTATGAATTAATAGATCATTCCTACCATTTAATAGTTCATTCTTTAACAAAGAAGCAAAAACAAGAATTAGATAATTTATAATTAAAAACCAAGATCTTATGAAACGTTTATTAGCATATTTCTTTCAAGGCTTATTATATATTGCTCCATTAGGAATTACTGTTTTTGTTTTGTATAAGGCGTTTATTTATCTCGATGGACTTTTTAAACCGATCGTAGAAAAATATTTTGGTTTTAGTTTTACAGGATTAAGCTTAATCATTGTTTTTCTTTTAGTTGCTTTGCTTGGGTTTCTTGGACAAACAATTATTGCCCGCCCAATAAAACGTTTGGTAAATCATTTTATTAACAAGGCACCATTGATAAAAGTAATTTATACTTCGTTACGAGATTTGCTGTCAGCTTTCGTGGGAAAAGAGAAGAAATTTAAGCAAGCAGTGTTGGTTAAAGTGAATCCTATTTCTGAGTTGGAGAAATTAGGGTTTATAACTCAGGAAGATGTATCTAAATTGGGTGTGGAAGGTAAAAAAGTTGCTGTATATTTTCCACATTCTTACAATTTCTCAGGGGAGTTATTTATTGTTCCTGCCGAAAATGTAAAAATGATTGACGGAGCACCGGCAGATGTTATGAAATTTATTGTATCGGGAGGAGTAGCAAATTATGAAAGCGGGAAAGAATCGTAGCTTATTCTGCAACCAATAAATTACATCCACGTATATCGCTGTAATCAAATCGGCCAAGAACCTCGAAAAGATTGTCGGGATATATTTTTCCTAAATCTTTGGTTTCAATAAATGCACAAGAGTTAATATTGGCTAAATCGATAACATTTATCCCACCCGACTTGCCTTGTTCAACATACGAAAATGGATCGTAAGTATCCCGAATTAGGATTTTCATCCAAGGTGGAGTTTGAAAAATACCTTGACCTTTAGAATAAGCTTGCGATAAAAGTTCAGTCATTCCGTACTCCGAATGAATATTATCTACTCCTAGTTGAGAGCTTAAATATTGATGCAATTCTTTTTTTGTTAATTCTTTACGTTTCCCTTTCATTCCACCTGTTTCCATAATAATTACATTGGAAAGATTCAACTTGTATTTCTCAGCTAAATCTAAAAGAGCATACGATACACCAAGTAAAATAACTTTGGTATTTGAATTTTTGAGTGAGTGTAATTTAAAAGCTAGATCTTCCAGATTATCTAAATAAAAACCACTATGAGGGTTTTCCGATTTTTTTATGAGCGCATCTACCATATAAATTAAGGAAGAGCTCTCGTTATCAAGATAGGTTGGAAGCAATGCCAAAAAACAAAAATCCCGAACCGGACCATAGCTTTTTTCAAATGCATTCAGAAAACTTTGTTCGTAAACCAAAATGTCGGTGATATGATGATTACTTCGGGTCATTCCGGTTGTTCCACTGCTAAAAAAAGTTTTTTCTATTTCTGCTGTTCCAGTAATTACTTTATGCGATTTAAAAAACTCGATGGGTAAAAAAGGAATTTTATCGACTGTATTTACCGAAGAAATATTTGTTCCCAAATGAAAAAGATATTCTTTATATACCGGGTTGTTTTCGGCTTGATAATTAAAAATCTGTAAAGCCAGTTCATTAAATTGATTTGGATTACTGATTTGAAATATTTCGTCGATTGAGAAATTGTACATAATACAGGTTTATGTCCGAAATTTAGGCAAAATTTAACTTATATGAAACTATACTATCATTTACCAGATACATCAATTAAGAAGTTTTGATTTAAATGATTTGAATAGATTAGCTTAATCATGTGCCTGATTTTGAGCACAAATTCTTGTTATTCAATTTCAGAAATACTAACTTACAATGCTTAATGCATTTTGTTTTTTAATACCCACAAAATTAAACCAAATGATATGGATATTTTAACATCCATAAATAGTGTAAAAGAATACTCGTTGATTGAGAAACAAAGAAAAGAGCTTAATTACAGTATTCGTTATGCAAGCTATATTCAAAAGGCCTTACTTCCTTCTCAAAAGGAAATTGATAGATATTTTCCACAAAATTTAATATTCTATTTACCAAAACATATCGTAAGTGGAGATTTTTACTGGTTTTACAGATTAAAAAATAAAATTGTCTTTTCGGTAGCCGATTGTACAGGGCATGGGGTTCCAGGAGCTTTTATGAGTGTGCTGGGTATTTCAGTTCTGAATCAAATAGTTTTAAGTCATAAAGAGATATCTGCAGGAGGGATACTTGATCTGTTGCGCGAATATGTGATGAAATCTCTTCATCAAACAGGCTCAAAGGGAGAACAAAAGGATGGAATGGATATTGCCCTTGGGATTGTTGATTTTGCAACGAATCAACTGCAATTTGCAGGAGCGTTTAATCCTCTTTATCTTGTTAGAAAAGGAGAACTGATTACATATAAAGGAGATAGAATGCCTATAGGTATTTCTCCCGTTGAAGAAAAACCATTTAAAAATCACAATATTCCTCTTGAGCATGATGACATGTTATATATGTTTTCTGATGGTTTTGCTGATCAGTTTGGAGGTAATGAAGGAAAAAAATTTAAATATAGAGCTTTTAGAGAATTATTAATTAATGCTAGCAGCTTAACAATTAATGAACAAAAAGGATTGATTTTGGAATCATTTATGGATTGGAAAGGAAAGCAGGAGCAGGTAGATGATGTATTAATTGTAGGGATTCGTCATAGGGCTCAATAGCTAATAAATTGTTATAGTTTTCTTAAAATATAATTTTTCAGAATGTGAAGAAACTACTGCTTGATAGCAGGCAGGTTAAATATCTTCATTTTTGAATAACAAAAATTTAAACAGATGAAACTATCTGCTTTTCGAATCAGAAATTTTAGATCGATGATCGATTCTAAAATAAACCATCTTTCGAATGATAATATTACTGCATTAATTGGGCAGAACGAATCGGGAAAAACAACTATACTTGAAGCTTTACACAGTTTTTCCAATGGAATAATTAGTGAAGACATGCTTCGTAGTGATAGTTCTTTTCCGGTGATTTCATGCTTTTTTGAATTTAATGGGAAGTTTCTTAAAGATTACCTTGACCTGGATAAGATTCCGGAAGGATTGAAAAAGAAATTACAAAAGAAAAATTCTATTTGGCTCCAAAGAAGCTGGAAAAATCTTACAACCACAGTATTTAAATGCTGTGATGAAGAAATAGTAGAGTTTTACAAGAATATTAATGAGTCGGATCAATTACGTATAGAAACCATCTATAGACATATTCAAGAGATCAATAAAGAAACGAATGAATTAAGAGCCGAAATCCAGATTTTTGAAAAAGATAAAAATGATTTATTAAAAGAAACGGAAGAATTGGCAAAACACTTAAATAAAGTAAAGAGAAAACTAGATAAATCAAAAAAGCCGGATTTGATTCAACAATATCAGCATGAACATGAAGCAGCAAACAAAATTTATACACAAAAGAAAACAGACCTCGATGAAATATTGAAAATATTAACCAGTAAGAAAGAAAAACTGGAAGCTTATGGAGAAAAAGATTCGCTTTCTGAACGCTTTCTTAAAATAGAGAGAATATATAATCGAGAGAAAGAAAAGTATGATAAATGCTCAGAAGAGCTTGAAATCGCAAAAGGCTTACTTCATAAAGCCAGTAATTCAAAAGAGAAGGATTTGCTGGAAAATAACATAACACATTTAAATAACGATTTGAAAAAGCTTCAATATGTTTTTGATGAAGCTACAAAAACGCTGGATTTTATAGAGCGTGTTGCAGAAAAAGTTTTGAATGGTAAAAATACAAGAGTTGCTGAGAGCGAAGTAAAAATTGAGATCTCAAAACAAAGAAATATCTATACCCTGGAAGATATTGGTGAAGAGTTAAGTAAATATCTTCCTGTGTTTGATTTTTTCGAAGATTTTGCAAGCTTATTGCCTAATAGAATAGACTTAAAGGATGTGTTTGATCAAAATGAGCAAGTTGAAGGTTATAAAGCCGTCAAGAATTTCTTAATTATTTCGGGCTTAAGCTCTGAATTTTTTAATCAGGAAAATGACCGGATTCTTAAACAAAGAATTGAAAATCTTAATGGCGAAATTACCATTGATTTTCATGAATTTTGGAGCCAAAAAATTGGAACACAAAATAAAATACATTTAAATTTTGAATTAGAACATTACGATAATAGCAATCCTGAAAAAAGGGGAAATCCTTATCTTGAATTTTGGATAAAGGATAATTATGAACGGCTTTACCCAAAACAAAGAAGTAGAGGTGTTCGTTGGTTTTTATCTTTTTACCTGGAATTAAAAGCTGCTGCAATGAGTAAACAGAATAAAGTTTTACTTATTGACGAACCAGGGCTTAGTCTTCATGCTAAAGCTCAGCAAGATGTATTAAAGGTGTTTGAAAATCTGAAAAACGATTTACAAATTGTTTATTGTACACACTCATCTCAGTTGATTGATATGGAGAAAATGTATCGAATATTAGCTGTTCAACGTGAAGAGGGTGATCAGGTAAATAGTCAATCGGTTATTCTTGACTCGAAATCTTTACAATCAGCTAATAGTGAAACTATGATGCCAATATTTTCTGTTTTTAGCGGGCATATTGTTAAAGAACAAAATTTTATCAAAGAAAGAAATCTAATTGTAGATGATATAAGTACTTTCTACTATTTGTCGGCATTTTCAAAACTTACCGGAAAAATGGGGGAGATTCATTTTATTCCTTCTAATGGAGTGAAAGAAATTCCTGTTATGACTAATTTATTAACAGGATGGAGAACTGATTTTTCAGTATTATTACCTGGTAGTATCCAAGGGCAAAAAGTTTTTGAAGCACTTAAAAAGAATTTATTCCTTAATGATAAAGATCTTATTGATAGTAAATTAATATTAATGGAAAAAGAAAACATTGTAGATTTATTTTCTAGGTTGGACTTTAAAAAATATATTTTGAATAAACGAACTGGGATTCCTGAATCGAATAGTGAATATATTGAAATCAATAATTTATCTAATAGCTACCTGGCTTCACAGTTTGCAACTTTAGTTGATAAGGGAGAAATTCAAAAAAATCATTTGGATGAACAGACATTAAACGCAATTGATGAAATAATTGATACAATTGAAGATTCATTAAGCTTAAGGCATCAAAGAACACTATCATTTAGCAAATCGTAATAAATATAGATAAATAGATTATAAAGTAAAACTGCCACACGAATGCGACAGTTGGAGATATATATGGTGTTTTTGGAGAATCTTGTTATTCTATAAGATCATGAAACTATGTTTTTTCATCCATTCTTTTTCTTCGAAATCGGAAAATATATCAATACACATACAAGGTTTTTGAAAGACATCCATATTTTTATCTTTTTCGACAACTTTATCATTTGAAATACCTTCTTCAACTTTCCAGAAAAATGAATCAAACATCCATTCTTCTAAGTATTGTTCCTGCTCAAAATCATCCGTTATAATATGCAGGTTAAACATCCATTCTTCAAGATTTCTTGTTTCTTCTATTATTTCTATATCTTCACTTGTAAGTTTTATATCTCTTGAAGTATTTTGTTTAACTGTTGTTTTGAGTTTTGATAATTTTCGATTAACACTAATTGTATTTGAATATTTATTTCCTGCAACAAGCCCAAATACTATACATGAAAGCGTGATTAATAAACTAAAATATTTGATAAGCGATTTAATTTTCGTTTTCATAAATTAGCTCCTTTCTTATTAAACTTATTTGTTTAATAATCACATGGATTGTGCCAATTTCTATAAAACACAACAAAACAGCAGCTTAATGCTCTAAAAGACTTAAGTTAATGAGCAAATTATGAACGTTTGTGGTACATGTAGTGTTCGATTATGAACAAAAAAAAGCTACATCTAAATGTAGCTTATAAATTATTAATGAGTTTGATAAGTTATACTTCCCATTCAAACCCATCTTTGGTATCTTTAATCTTAATTCCTTTTTTGGTTAATTCATCACGTATTTTATCAGATGTTGCAAAATCTTTGTTCTTTTTAGCATCTAATCTTATGTTCAGAATCAGATCAATTAAATCGGCAGTTAATTCTGTTTCCGATGATTGTGTTAATTCATCAGCTTTTAATCCTAATACATCAACAACAAAAGAATTGTAAATAGATTTTAACTCGTTTAAATCGGCTTCATTGATTTTTTCTTTGCCATCTTTAATTGAGTTAATCATTTTAACTGCATCAAAAAGTTGAGCTATTAATACAGGAGTATTAAAATCATCGTCCATCGCTTTGTAGCAATTGGCTTTAAGTTCAGCGACGTTCACAGTTGATTCTGATTCTGCATTTAATTTATTTAGTGTTTCTCCGGCGGTCATTAATTTCTGGAATCCTTTTTCTGCTCCTTGTAAAGCTTCATTAGAGAAATCTAATGTGCTTCTGTAATGCGATTGTGCCATAAAGAAACGAACTACCATAGGTGAATAACCACGCTCAAGTAATGGATGATCTCCAGTAAACAATTCATGTGGTAAGAACCCATTTCCGGCACTTTTTGACATGCGAGCCCCATTTACTGTTAACATATTTGTATGCATCCAATATTTTACTGGTGCAGTATGATTACAAGCTTGCGATTGGGCAATTTCATTGGTGTGATGTGTTGCTTGTAAGTCCATTCCTCCTCCATGAATATCGAAAGTTTCACCTAAATATTTTGTGCTCATAGCAGAACACTCAATGTGCCATCCAGGAAAACCCCATCCCCAAGGCGAAGGCCATTTCATTAAGGTTTCAGGTTTTGCCTTGATCCAAAGTGCAAAATCTAACCTTCCTTTTTTCTCATCTTGACCACTTAATTCTCGTGTTCCTTCTAATAAATCTTGAAGTTTACGATTTGTTAAAAGCCCGTATGGATGGTCCTTGTCGTATTTTTCTACATCAAAATAAACGGTTCCGTCTTTTTCGTAAGCATATCCATTATTTAGGATTTCCTTTACCATTTCAATTTGCTCAGAAATGTGTCCGGTTGCTGTTGGCTCGATGCTAGGAGGTAAAGTGTTGAAAATACGCATTACATCATGAAAACCCAGAGTGTATTTTTGAACTATCTCCATTGGTTCAAGTTTTTCAAGTTTTGCTTTTTTTGCAAACTTATCATCGCCCTCATCACGGTCGCCTTCTAAATGACCAGCATCAGTTATGTTTCTTACATAACGTACTTTGTAACCTAAATGTAAAAGATATCTATATATAATATCGAAAGAAATAAATGTTCGGCTGTTTCCTAAATGAACATCGCTATAAACTGTTGGTCCACATACATACATACCAACAAATGGCTCATTTAATGGTTCAAAAACCTCTTTCTTTCTTGATAATGTATTATAAACATGCAAATTATTATTCATCGCAAATTAATTTTAATGCAGTGGGCAAAGTTAATAAATTTAAAAAGATATTCGGCTTAATATTTGAATTCTAAATAATAATACACGATTTTTAAATTATCTTCATTAATTTTGAAAGCTTAATTAAATAAGGAGTAAAATGAGTTCGACAAGGCAAAATAAGATAGAAAGATTATTACAAAGAGATTTGGGTGATATTTTTCAGAAGGGTACAAGTACCTTATTTAAAGGTAAAATGATTACAGTAACCACTGTGAGAGTTTCACCAGATTTATCAACGGCAAGAATATATTTAAGCTTGTTTCCGGTTGATGATAAAAAAGAGTTTATTGATTACATCAATAGTATAGAAGGACAAATTCGTTTCGATTTGGGGAAACGTGTTCGTCATCAGTTAAGAAAAGTTCCTGAGTTATCATTCTTTGTTGACGATTCGCTCGATTATATTGAAAACATTGATAATTTATTAAAAGAATAGGCTAACCAATAAGTTAAATTGAATGAAATACGATCCTATAAAAAGAAGTCTCGGAGTAGTTTTTAATAAGAAACCATTTTTAAGAAAAATATTTTACCGATTACTTGATTTGTTATTATTACGCACCTGGCATATCAAGAAGGCGATTAGATCTTGGAAAAAGAACTATAACCATGAAGCTGATATTTTAGATGCAGGATCGGGTTTTGGGCAGTATTCATTTTATCTTTCCAAACAATCAAAAAAATGGAATATTTTAGGTGTTGATGTAAAAACAGAACAAATTGAAGATTGTAATAATTTCTTTTCTCAAATTGGGAGATCAGAATATGTAAAATTCGAATATGGTGATTTGACAAAGTTTGAGAATAAAAATAATTATGATTTAATTCTCAGTGTTGATGTAATGGAACATATTGAAGATGATGTAATAGTTTTTAAGAATTTTCATAAATCATTAAAAGATAAAGGAATGGTTTTAATCTCCACACCATCAGATCAGGGAGGTTCAGACGTGCATGATGAAGACGATCATTCATTTATTGATGAACATGTACGTGATGGTTATAATATTAATGAAATTGAAGAAAAATTAAAATTTGCTGGTTTTTCAAGAGTTGAGGCTAATTATTCATATGGTACTCCGGGAAAGATTTCATGGAAACTGTCGATGAAATATCCAATACAAATGTTAAATGTAAGTAAATTGTTTTTTGTTATTTTACCTATATATTATATCATAGCTTATCCAATTTCGTTTATATTAAATTACTTTGATGTTAATATGAAACACAAAACAGGCACAGGTTTAATAGTAAAAGCATTTAAATAAATTTGAACTTTCCATTCTACATATCAAAACGATACCTGGTTTCTAAGAAATCAAAGAATGCTATTAACATTATTTCTATGATTTCTGTTATTGGTGTAATGGTGGGAACTGCTGCATTAATAATTGTATTATCAGCATTTAATGGACTGGATCATTTGCTTAAATCAATGAACGATTCTTTCGATCCTGATTTGAAGATTTTACCGGCATCTGGAAAAGTATTTTCTTTAGATGATCCTAATTTAGAAGAACTTGCTAAATCGGAATATGTTTATGATATTGCTGAGGTGATTGAGGAAAATGCTTTGCTTAAGTACGATGATCAGCAATATATTGCAACAGTAAAAGGGATCAGCGATAATTTTGCGAATATATCAGGTGTAGATACGATGTTAGCGGTTGGTGAGTTTGTTTTAGAGTATAAAAACCAACCTTATGCTATAGTTGGACAAGGAGTTGCATATTACTTATCCCTGAATTTAAATTATATAAATCCTATTGTTATATATGTTCCAAAGCGAAACGCTAAAATAAGCATGAACCCGGAGCAGGCATTTAACCGTAACTATATTTTTCCTTCAGCAATTTTTTCTATTCAACAGGAGTTCGATCTGAAATACATTTTGGTTCCAATTGACTATGCCAGAGAACTTTTTGATTATACAAACCAAGTTAGTGCATTAGAAATAAAACTAAACAAAGGTTTTGATGTAGAAAAAGTTCAACGTGATATACAGGAAATTTTAGGAGAAGATTATCAGGTTAAAAACCGTTATCAGTTGCATGAGGCTTTTTATAAAATAATGAAATCAGAAAAGTTTTATATTTTCCTAATTTTAACATTTATACTTATTGTGGCTTCATTTAATATTATTGGTTCTTTAACCATGTTAATTATTGATAAGAAAGAGGATATTGCAACTTTCCGAAGCCTTGGGGCTAATTTAAAAACCATTAGAAAAATATTTTTAACCGAAGGTTGGTTAATAACAGTTGTCGGTGCAATCTTTGGTCTGATATTTGGTTTTTTAGTTTGTTGGATTCAAATTAGATTTGAACTGGTAAAGTTTGGAAGCACAGGTTCTTTTATTGTAAATGCATATCCTATTAAACTAATATGGTCTGATTTCCTTATTATTTTTACAACAGTAATAGCTATTGGGTATCTTGCTGCCTGGTATCCTGTTCGATACATTACTAAACGCTTTGTAATTCAGGAGATTAGTAACACTTAAAATTTACTGAAATAAGACATTTATATGTTAAGTTATTAACATATAATGATTTTACTCTAAAAATACATATGCTGTATTGTTAATAAAAAATACACATGAATCGTATTGTAACTACGATTTTTGAAACAAAAACTCCAAGCATGCCGTAAAAAATTATTAACATTGCATGTATTTTATTAACAATTGGCCAAAAATCACAAAATTATGTCGACACATCTGAGACATTTTATTTTTTATATTTTTTCATTTTTTATTGTATCAATATCAGTAAATAATGGATTTTCGCAAAACAGGTACTGGGTAAATGGATCTGGAAACTGGAATGATACTAATCACTGGTCCGAATCTTCAGGAGGAATCCCCGGTGCAAATATTCCAACAAAAGATATTAATGTTGTTTTCGATGATAATTCATTTACATCATCTGATCAAACCGTTTTTATTAAGGAAAGCGTAGAATGTAAAGACTTTCATTGGAACATTAAAAATATACAGCCATCTTTAAAAAGTAAATCTTTTCTTTTTAAAACAAACACTAAAGCAGAAATTCAGCTTTATGGTTCTTTATATGTAAATGAAAATATTAGTAATCAGTTTTTTGGTGATATTGTTCTAAAATCAAATGAAAAATCTGAAATAAACATTAAATCAGATTTAAACAGTGATGTTTTATTTGCTTCAGAAAAAGGGAAATGGGATTTAAAATCTGATTTAAAAACTTCCGGTGACATTTCTGTGTTAGAAGGTAAATTAAGCTTGAATGCAAACATTATAGAGACAAATGCTTTTATTAGTTCAGGTAATTTACCAAGATCAATTAATATTTCAGATTCAAAAATAATAACTAACTCCATAAATTTTGAACAGTCTCAAAATTTAAACTTACAATCAGATAATTATAAAGTAGAAATAAAGAACAAGATATCAGAAAAGAGTGTAAAATCTGGTGATATACCTATTATAGTTTATAAGGCAGGAGCTAAAGCTACTTTCAATATTGACAGTGTAACGGTTGATTCCACAAGTTGTTATAATGGAAACGATGGGAGTATTACAGTATATGTTTCAGGTGGAACTTCACCATATTATTATACATTAGCAAAAAGAACAAGTCCAACTACATGGGCAGATACCTTATCTGCATCAAATTCAGGTCCAAGTTATACTTTTGTTGGATTACGGCAAAATGGATATAAAATATCAGTAGAAGATACTGGTCCAACAGGAGGTGGTTTTGCGGTTGATAGTGTGTACCACCCAGATAAATTGGTGGCAGATTCTATTGGTGTAAACCAGGGTTTAACTTGTTCATACAGTAGTGATGCAGAATTAGAAGCATATGCTTCTGGTGGTAATCCAGCATATTCGTATCAATGGTTAAAATATAATACAGGAACAGGATTGTGGGATGTTATAACAACTGATGATCCTGCAAATAAAGTTCTTACAGGAGTTTCTCAGGGATGGTATACGGTTAATGTTACTGACCAAAATGGTTGTGGAGATTTAGGTTATGTTTCTACAGAGATATTCTTTTTGGAAGGAGGATATGGATATGATAATTATATACCAAGTACCATCAATATTACAGGAGTATCTTCTACCAATACATGTAGTGGTTTTAGTACAGGAACAATTACAGTAAGTGCAACAGGAGGTACTGCTCCTTTAAAGTATGCTATAGTTCGAATCAGTGATTCCGATTCTACGATTGAAGCATCAGGAGTTTTTACAGGATTACAAGCTGACACCTATAAAGTTTATGCTATTGATGCGAATGATTGTTTTAAAAAATATGATACTGATATTACAATTGATGCATGGGATAACCCTACGGTAAATATCACGCCCGACCCAGCAGATGCTTGTCCGGGTAAACCATTCCAATTATATGGAAACCCAACTCATGGTGATGGAACTTCCTTTACAAATCATTTATGGACAGGAGCAGGAACTGCATACCTTGATGATACAGGGATTGAGAATCCTGTTTTTAATCATAATGTAGTTGGAGGATATAACCTTACGTATGAAGTAACCGATAATAATGGATGTACAGGAACTGATGTGATAACAGTTAATGTAGATGATACTGAAGACCCAGTAGCAGTTTGTCAGGATATAACAGTTCAGTTAGATGCTACAGGTAATGTAAGTATTGCCGGAGCTGATGTTGATGGAGGTTCATCAGATAACTGTTCAGCACCAGGCGATTTAGTATTTACCGTAGTTCCAAATTCTTTTGATTGTACAGATATTGGAGCTAATGCTGTTACTTTAACTGTAACAGACGAAACAGGTAACTGGTCTAATTGTGCAGCTACAGTAACCGTCGAAGATAATATTGCACCAACAGCCGTTTGTCAGGATATAACAGTTCAGTTAGATGCCACAGGTAATGTAAGTATTACACCTGCCGATATAGATAATGGTAGTAGTGATAATTGTTCAGATTATACATTATCCTTAGATCAAACAGATTTTACCTGTGCAGATATTGGAGTAAATACTGTAATATTAACTATTGATGATCAGCATGGTCAGACAGATAACTGTACAGCTACAGTAACTGTAGAAGATAATTTAGCACCAACAGCAATATGTCAGGATATAACAGTTCAGTTAGATGCTACAGGTAATGTAAGTATTACACCTGCCGATGTAGATAATGGCAGTAGCGATAATTGTTCAGATTTCACTTTATCTTTAGATCAAACAGACTTTACCTGTGCCGATATAGGAGCTAATATGGTAACCCTAACTATTGATGATCAGCATGGACAAACTGATAATTGTACAGCTACAGTAACCGTAGAAGATAATTTTGCGCCAACAGCTGTATGTCAGGATATAACTGTTTATTTAGATGCCACAGGTAATGTAAGTATTACACCTGCTGATGTAGATAATGGTAGTAGTGATAATTGTTCTGATTTTATATTATCCTTAGATCAAACAGATTTTACCTGTGCTGATATTGGAGCTAATACTGTTACATTAACTATTAATGATCAACATGGTCAAACCGATAATTGTACAGCTACAGTAACGGTAGTAGATAATCTCGATCCAACAGCCGTATGTCAGGATATTACAGTTCAATTAGATGCAACAGGTAATGTAAGCATTGCCGGATCAGATGTTGATGGAGGTTCATCAGATAATTGTACAGTACCAGGTAATTTAATTTTATCAGTAGTTCCAAATTCATTTGATTGTACAGATATTGGAGCGAACACAGTAACCTTAACAGTAACCGATGAACAAGGTAATTCATCTAATTGTATAGCTACAGTAACTGTCGAAGATAATCTGGCACCAACAGCCGTATGCCAGGATATTACTGTAGAATTAGATGCCACAGGTAATGTAAGTATTACACCTGCCGATATAGATAATGGTAGTAGTGATAATTGTTCAGATTATACATTATCCTTAGATCAAACAGATTTTACCTGTGCAGATATTGGAGTAAATACTGTAATATTAACTATTGATGATCAGCATGGTCAGACAGATAACTGTACAGCTACAGTAACTGTAGAAGATAATTTAGCACCAACAGCAATATGTCAGGATATAACAGTTCAGTTAGATGCTACAGGTAATGTAAGTATTACACCTGCCGATGTAGATAATGGCAGTAGCGATAATTGTTCAGATTTCACTTTATCTTTAGATCAAACAGACTTTACTTGTGCTGATATAGGAGCAAACACCGTAACATTGACAATAAATGATCAGCATGGACAAACTGATAATTGTACTGCAACTGTTACTGTTTTAGAGACAGAAGATCCTGTTGCAGTTTGTCAGGATATAACAGTTCAGTTAGATGCTACAGGTAATGTAAGTATTGCCGGAGCTGATGTTGATGGAGGTTCATCAGATAACTGTTCAGCACCGGGGGATTTAGTATTTAACGTAGTTCCGAACTCATTTGATTGTGCCGATATAGGGGTTAATACAGTAACTTTAACAGTGACAGATGAAGCGGGGAATTCATCTAACTGTACAGCCATAGTAACTGTAGAAGATAATTTAGCACCAACAGCAATATGTCAGGATATAACAGTTCAGTTAGATGCTACAGGTAATGTAAGTATTACACCTGCCGATGTAGATAATGGCAGTAGCGATAATTGTTCAGATTTCACTTTATCTTTAGATCAAACAGACTTTACCTGTGCCGATATAGGAGCTAATATGGTAACCCTAACTATTGATGATCAGCATGGACAAACTGATAATTGTACAGCTACAGTAACCGTAGAAGATAATTTTGCGCCAACAGCTGTATGTCAGGATATAACTGTTTATTTAGATGCCACAGGTAATGTAAGTATTACACCTGGTGATGTAGATAATGGTAGTAGTGATAATTGTTCTGATTTTATATTATCCTTAGATCAAACAGATTTTACCTGTGCTGATATTGGAGCTAATACTGTTACATTAACTATTAATGATCAACATGGTCAAACCGATAATTGTACAGCTACAGTAACGGTAGTAGATAATCTCGATCCAACAGCCGTATGTCAGGATATTACAGTTCAATTAGATGCAACAGGTAATGTAAGCATTGCCGGATCAGATGTTGATGGAGGTTCATCAGATAATTGTACAGTACCAGGTAATTTAATTTTATCAGTAGTTCCAAATTCATTTGATTGTACAGATATTGGAGCGAACACAGTAACCTTAACAGTAACCGATGAACAAGGTAATTCATCTAATTGTATAGCTACAGTAACTGTCGAAGATAATCTGGCACCAACAGCCGTATGCCAGGATATTACTGTAGAATTAGATGCCACAGGTAATGTAAGTATTACACCTGGCGATGTAGATAATGGCAGTGGCGATAATTGTTCAGATTTCACGTTATCTTTAGATCAAACAGATTTCACTTGTGCAGATTTAGGAGCAAATACTGTAACATTAACCATAGATGATCAGCATGGACAAACTGATAATTGTACAGCTACTGTAACCGTAGAAGATAATATTGCACCAAGTATTATTTCTTGCCCAGGAGATATTTCTGTACTTGAAAATGGTACTTGTTCAGCTGTAGTTAATGGCTTAACACCTGTTGTAAGTGATAATTGTACAGTAACAGTTCAAACCTGGACAATGTCAGGAGCAACGATTAATACAGGTGTTGGAGATGTTTCAGGAGAAACATTTAATATTGGTATAACTACAGTTACATATCATTTTGAGGATGCAGCTGGTAATTTTGTAGAATGTTCTTTTGATGTTGAAATTTATGATGTTGTGGATGGAGGTGAAATTGATGCTGATCAAACAGTTTGTTACAATACAACTCCTAATCCTTTTATTAGTGTAACACCTGCTTCAGTATGTGGAGGATTAACATACCAGTGGCAAATGAAATCGGGTAGCAGTCCTTGGGGAGATATCCTGGGAGCTACTAATGAAACCTATACAGAACTGAATCCATTAACAGAAGTAACTTCATATAATAGAAAAGCTATCTCAGATTTGGGATTTGGAACAGAATATTCCGATACCATAACAATTAATATTCAACCAGAAGCAATTGCATTTGCAGGCATTGATACAACCTTATGTTTTGATACTCCTTATTATCTTCAAGATGCGGATACTGTGAACTCAGATGGTGTGACCTGGGAGATTTTAACAGGAAATGGTGATATTACAGTGGCAGACTTAACAAAAATTGACCCTGTTTATACACCAGATATTTCTGATGGTGGAACAACCGTAGAGTTAGTTCTACATGCATCAGGGAAAGGCTCATGTGGAGAGAGTACCGATACGGTTCGAATTAATTACTTATCTGAACTACTTGTATCAATTGGTAAACCAGCACCATTTTATATCGATTCTATGAGTACACATATTGATGTATATTTTAAAATTGAAGATCATCGATTCCTAGGTGATTTAGCATTATACTTAGTTTCTCCACTTGATTCGGTTGTTGAGCTTAAATCTTTTTGTTCTTTAGGTATTCCAGCACCGGTAACAGATTTAACAGCTAAATTTTATAATGATCCCTATGATACTTCAACAGTATATACATCTAATATAGATGAATGTAATCCAACTTCTGGTAATTATAAATTTGTTGGAGATTGGAAAAAGAAACTACATGGTCAGGATCCAACAAATGGAGCATGGAGAGTACGTGTTGCTGATAATAGAAGTATTACAGGTTCGGATGGATATTTAAGAGAAGCAACAGTTACCTTCTCAGATACTAATAGAGTTGGCCTTTTTGAATCTATATTATTAGCCGATTCTTCAATTAATATGGATATTAATGAATCACCAGGAGGTGGTATTGTTGTAAATACGGATAGAATATTACCAATTACAGGCTTATCTACATCGTGTTTTGGTCTTTGTGACGCAACAGCTGTAGCTACAGCTTCGGGTGGACAAGCTCCTTATGTTTTATATGAATGGAGCGAATACATTGACTTTAGTGTGATTTATGCCTCAGGAGTAACAGCAGATACTGTTGATTTGTGTGCTGGTAGATATTATGTTCGAGTAACTGATTCGCACGGTTGTACTGCAATAGATTCTATTTTAGTAAGTGAACCACCAGAAATAGTGATTACCAAAGAAACGGTGATCCATAACAAGTGTAATGGTGATGAAGAAGGAAAAGTGGTACTTGAATTCACTGGAGGAGTAGGTACATTAAGGTATTCTTACGATGGTTTGACCTATTATTACAGTGGAGATACAGTATTTAATTTAGCTGCCGATACTTATACTTTTACCATTGAAGATGCCAATTGTTCTATTACCAGGGATATTGAGATTAAAGAACCCAGTGAATTAATAATTGATAATATTGATATTACACCAATTACCTGCCATGATGCAGATGATGGAAAAATTGAAATCTTTGCTTCTGGAGGTACACCTGGGGTAATCACGCCATACTATTATTCTGTTGATAGTGCAGATACATGGATTGATAATCGACTATTCGAAAATTTAGAAGATAAAAAATACATCACAGTTGTTCAGGATAGCTTGGGATGTATAACTTATGGTGATACAATATACTTAAGTAACCCAGATACTATTTCTATCGATTCTGTTAAAGTGGTACCAACAACTTGTGCAGGAACAGGAAATGATGGTCAAATAATTATTTATGCAAGTGGAGGAGTTGTTGGAGCCGGAGGATTGGAATATTCATTAAACGGAACCGATTACCAATTTAATAATACCTTTACAGGATTACCAGTATGTGATACCACGGTATTTGTTCGTGATAATTGCGAAACAAAACAACTAGATACATTAGTATCTGTTACTGGACCAATACCTATTGAAATAGACTCTGTTGTTGTCGATGATGTGAATACCTGCTTTGGAGAAAGTACGGGTCAGATTACGGTGTATGCTAAGGGTGGAACAGGGAATTTCACGTATTCAATTGATGGAGTTGATAATATACCGCCAGAAAGCAATGTATTTAGCGGTTATCCTGCAGGAACATATACCGTTCGGGTTACTGATGACGGTGGATGTACTAGTCCAGATAGTACAGCAGTTATTGATCAACCTACTCAGGTTATCATTGATAGCTATACGGTAACTCATACTTCGGAATGTAATACACCAACAGATGTGGGTGAAATTACACTAAATGGATTAGGAGGAACACCAACGTATAGATATGCTTTGGTTAATAATACCGATTCATTAACAAATAGTACAGGTAACTTTACTGGCCTTTCACCAGATTCTTACTGGATTTATGCAATAGATTTCAATGATTGTGCTTCAGCAAGACTTGATACTTCAATTATTTTATATCCCGCTATGGACATTCGTATTGATGGAACAGATATTGGTTGTCATGGAGAAACAAATGGTAGTGCTTCGGTTGTATTTGATCAGGAAAGTCAGGGAGTGATGACCTATAACTATTCATGGGAAAATAGTTCTGGAGTGGGTATAGGAAATAGTCAACTGGTTACAGGTTTAAGTTCAGGGTGGTATTATGTTACGGTAACTGATAACAACTCTCCTGACAATTGTATTGATAACGATTCTATTCAAATAATTGAGCCAGATCCATTTACAATAGTGTTGAATTCGAAAGATGTATATTGTATTGATGCAGAATGTAAGGCCATTGATGTAGCCAGTGCAAATGGATATATAAATCCTGGAGTAAGTGGAGGGACAGGAGATATTGATTATAACTGGGTTGGCCCTAATGGATTTAGTTCACAAGATGATTTTATAACAAATCTAAAAGCAGGAACTTATTTCTTAACAGTAACAGATAGTAGAGGTTGTGATTCTATCGTCGATGTTACCATTAATCCGAATGATGATTATGATATTACTGAATTGAGTGTGGAGTTTTTAGATACTAGTGTATGCTGGAATCAGGAAGCTACATTTAGAGCTGAATTTGATGGCTATTCAGATACAATTTTCTATCAGATTGGTGAATATGTTAACGGTGGATGGTCTTACAGACCTGAAACTTTTGTTGAGGTAGGTACCAGTCCAATGCTTGTTGGTGATTATTTAAATGGAGATGCTAATTACAGATATATTAGAGTAACGAATCAATATTGTTATCAGGATACTTTAAGTGCTGTAGTTAATATCGATTATATTCCAAGTTTCCAATTAGATATTATTGATGAATTAGATGGCAATGCTGAGGATGATACGATTTATCTAAAGGGAGCAAGAACGGGTACAATAGGGGCAAATGTTAATGACCTGACTGGTATCACATTTGAGTGGTATGAATCTGGAGTAGCTATAAGTGGCTCCGACGTACAGATATTAAATATTAGCCCAGACTCTTCAGCTTATTATACAGTTGTAGCATCAACAAGTGAATGTATTGATAGCTCGCGTATTTACCTTGAGTTTATACCAGCTATTACTCCTAACGAAGCATTTACTCCAAATGGCGACGGAATAAATGACTACTGGAGAATTAAGTTTATTGAAAAGTTCCAGAATAATGTGGTAACAATATACAATCGTTGGGGAACTAAGGTCTTTGAACAAAAAGGATATACAAACGAAGATGAAAGTAAGATGTGGGATGGAAGAGCTAAGAATGGAAAAGATCTTCCAAGTGGCACATATTACTATGTTATAATTCTTAATGAAGCAGGATTCCAGCCAATAACTGGACCTATAACAATAATTAGATAGTATGAAAAGCTTAAAGTTGATTATATTTATAGCTTTGTGTTTGGCATTTATTAAACCAGTAAATGCGCAACAAGCACCTTTCTATACACAGTATATGTTTAATGATTATTTGATTAATCCAGCAGTAGCAGGAACCTATAATCATTTTAGAATAAGAGCAAACTCAAGAATACAGTGGATGGGCATTACCGATTCACCAAGAACAATGAGTATTGCAGGTTACGGTCCATTCAAAGAAAGAGACATGGGATATGGTGGTTATATATATAATGATGTAACCGGTCCTGAAAGTAGAATGTCTTTAGGAGGATCATATTCATATAATATAGCTATTTCTGACGCTTGGCGTATTTCAGGAGGGTTATCTGTAGGTATAATGCAGTACAAATTAGATGGTACAGTGATGGATATTGATGAGGATTTAGGTTATGACCCTGCTTTGCCACAAGGTGTTGAGTCTAGAATAGTACCTGATGCTAATGTTGGATTTTATTTATATTCTACTTTTTATTATGTTGGAATTTCTGCTCACCAGTTACTTGGTAATAAATATAATATCCATGAAGAAACGGATTCAATTAAGGGAATTAGTAGGTTAACACAACATGTATACTTATCAGGAGGGGCTAACTTTATTTTAAACAGAGATTTTGCTCTTTCTCCTTCTGCAATGATAAAATATACCAGTCCGGGACAAATTCAAGCTGAAATAAACGCAAATGTTACCTATCAAAGGATGGTTTGGGGAGGTTTGTCATACAGGTTCGGCAGTTCTGGATATTTCACTAGTGATGCGATAGCCATTATGGCAGGATATAATTACGATTCGAAAATTTATATTGGATTATCATATGATATAACGATGTCTGATCTAAGACAATATTCAAATGGTACTATTGAGGTTATGATCGGATACAGGTTTAATAATATTAAATAAAAATATATTGCTAATTTTGGAACCGGCACATATGCCGGTTTTTTTATCAACACGAAAATTATGAAGAAATTTGTAATCCTAATTGTAACAATATCTTTCTTTTCATGCACTAACGAAAAGAAAATCCCTGAATATGTTATTCCTCAAGAGGATATGGTAGATATTATTGTTGATATTCATCTAACGGATGGTTTACTTACTTTAAATCATGTACGAAGAAAGCTTGCTAAAAAGGATACCTCAAATTACTATGATAAGATATTTGATCAATATGGTTATACTCGTGCCGATTTTGATACATCTATATATTATTATAGTATGAATATTGATGATTATGATAATATTTATGCTGAGGTGTTGAATAGGCTGAATGAAATGGAGACAGAACTTAAGCAAGAAGAAGTAGAAAAGTCAACTGAAGAAACGGATTAGTTTAATATCAGAATGAGAAGAATTTCTGCTAATTATATTTATCCTGTTAATAGTACTCCTTTAAAAAATGGAATTATTGAATTTAGTGATGATGGAGAAATATTAAATTTAATAGATACAAAAGGAGAGTTAAAAGAATCCAGAAATCTGGAATTTTACAATGGAGTTATAACTCCAGGGTTTATTAATACGCATTGTCACTTAGAGATATCAGAGCATAAAGGTAAAATTACAGAAGGTCATCTATTACCTCATTTTCTAGAAAAGGTATTTGAGTTAAAGCAACAAAAGCAATCAAGCAATACGTTTGAAAATATTAAATTATATGATGCTATTATGAAAAGCAATGGAATTGTTGCTGTTGCTGATGTTTGTAATACTAACAAAACAATTCAGACAAAGAAGAATAGTAAAATTGAATATTATAATTTTGTTGAAGCCCTGGGTTTAGGAAATGCCAAATCAATTTTCAAATTAAATCAGGCCTTATTACATGAGTTTCTAGATAACGATCTAAATGGATCAATAGTTCCCCATGCTCCATATTCTGTTTCTAAGCAATTGTTCCAATTAATAGCGGAATCTGTGAATTATGATCAAGTTATAAGCATTCATAATCAAGAAACATTTTCTGAAAACGAGCTATTTAAAAATAAATCGGGAGAACTATATAATAAGCTTCAATCACTTGGAGTAGATTATTCAGCATGGGAAAGAACAGGAAAAAATTCTCTTGAATCAGTCATTGATTTGTTACCATTAAAGAATAATCTGCTATTTATACATAATACTTATTCTACAAAAGAAGATTTAGATATTGTGAATATTAAATGTAAAAATGCTTATTGGTGTTTATGTCCTTTATCAAACTTATATATTGAAAATAAACTTCCGGATTTAAATATATTCAATGATTTAACTGATAAAGTAACTTTAGGAACTGATAGTTTGGCTTCTAATCATACTTTATCCATCCTGGAAGAAATGAAAGCAATTGTTCATCATTTTAATAAAATTAATTTTAAACAAGTACTCCTATGGGCAACTTTAAATGGGGCAAAAGCATTAAGACTTGATAACAATTACGGGAGTATTGAAATAGGTAAAAAACCGGGATTAAATCTGATTACAAATTTTGATTTTAAACAAATGCAAATGACACCCAAAAGTGAGGTGAAGGTTTTGTCCTAATTAATTCCACTATTTTTTAAATACTCAACAGCTTCTTTGTCATATTTTAAAATATGCTCATCAAACCATTCTTCAAGATAATGATAAATCTCTAAACACAAATCGGGTTTATTATTCTCTAGGTCTTTTTGAAATTTAATAATTCGATCAATAAATGAATTGTGTTCAATTTTGTGTTGTTCGAAGTTAGGATATTTTAGATCATTAAAATATATTTCTTCTTGAATAAAATAATGATCAATGAGGTAAGCAATTTGAAAGAATATTCCGGAAACATTTTCTTTACAAGAACCTTCGTTAATTACTACTTTTAATTCATTAATAATGCTTAAGAATTTTTGATGTTGTTCGTCAATAACTTTAATATTTACAGTGTATTCATCTTTCCACTGATAAGGTTCTGGATTGACTTTATTTTCCATGATTTCAAATTATATATTCTTTACAAAAATAGGTGCATTCGAATTAAATAAAATGATAATTATCATTGTATTAGCTTATTGCAGGTTATACGGGAATAATAGGATTGAATTATTTTAGATCTCGGATATTTTTAAGTTAAATCTTTTTTTAAATTTGAATAAAAGCAAACGGGATGAAAGAAAGGAAGAATGTACTTGTTTGTCCTTTAAATTGGGGATTGGGTCATGCAACAAGAGATGTTCCAATAATTAATAAACTCATAGCGCATAATTATAATGTAATAATTGCTGCCAGTGGTTTTGTTTATAAATTTTTGAAAGAGGAGTTTCCTGATTTGCAGATTTTTAAACTTCCAGGTTATCATGTAAGATATTCCAAATCCAACACTCAGACCATGAAAATGCTTTTATTAATTCCCTGGATTTTGTATTGGACCATTAAGGAACATATAATGCTTTCAAGATTAATAAAGACGTATAAAATTCATATTGTAGTTTCTGATAATCGGTTTGGACTATGGAATAAAAGCACTTATAGTATTTTTATTACGCATCAGTTGCGAGTTCTATTTCCGGGTATATTGAACGTGTTTGAACCATTATATCAATGGTTTTCAAATCAAATTATAAATAAATTTAACGAATGCTGGATTCCTGATTTTAAGGGTGCTTTGAATTTATCCGGCAAATTATCTCATCATAAGAATAAAAATAATTCTCATTATTTTATTGGTCCTTTATCGCGATTTGAAAATTTGGATTTAAACAACAATAAGGATATTGATATTCTGATTATTCTTTCTGGTCCAGAACCACAAAGAGGTATTTTAGAAAAAATCATTTATGATCAAACTAAAAATATCGAAGTAAAATGTGTTGTGGTAAGAGGAACTAATGAAGAGAGAGAATATAGCTTTACCTTTCCAACCTTTGATATTGTTCATACGCAAGAGCTCCAAAATTTATATTTTAGAGCGAATATTATTCTTTGTAGATCAGGATATAGTTCAATAATGGATTTAGTTAAACTGAAAAAAAAAGCTATACTGATTCCAACGCCAGGGCAAACAGAACAAGAATACTTGGCAAAATATTTAAGCAATAAGGGATGGTTTTATTCCGTAAACCAAGATGAATTTTTATTGAAACGGGATATTCAAAGAGTTATTAATTTTCCAGAAATTCAGATAATAGAAAATAATGAATTAGAAAAAAGAATCCTTAAACTAAAAGAAATATAATACCAAAATTGAAGTAATAAGCCCTGTTAGCCAACCTACATATATTTGATATGGTTTATGAGATTTAAGATTTAATCTTGAAAATCCAATAATTCCAGAAACAATAATGGTGGCTATTATAAAATATTCAAGATTTACATTTAGTCTGAATGAGATAGCAATAAGCGCTCCTGTTAATCCTCCAATTCCAATCATATGAGCACTGATTTTCCATTTAAAAGAAAGTAGAAATAAAATAACCACTGTTGTTGTTGAAGCTAATATAAATTTTGAAATAGTTGGTGGAGCTCCTAATCGAACTAAGAGATAATAACAAAAAAAATATAAAACAGATGTTACAAAAAAGGGAATAAGTCGTTCTCTGTTATTTTCCATCTGAACATTCTTAATAATTTTTTGGAAAACAAAGAAAGGAACAAATGTTAATGGTAAAATAAAAGTACTAACACTCACTATCAGTAGTATTATTTTTTTAGCTTGAAAAGGCAAATACTCTAATACCGAACCAGAATTAAATAAAATAAGCATTCCTATTGAAGGTAGAAGTAAAGGATGAAAAAGTACCGATATTATTTTAGCAGAAGTTTTTCCCATGTTTACAATTCTTTTCTTAATCTGGCAACAGGAATATTGAGTTGTTCACGGTATTTAGCAACAGTTCTCCTGGCAATTTTATAACCCTTTTCTTTTAGAATATCTGTTAACTTATCATCGGTTAGTGGCTTCTTCTTGTCTTCACCATCAATACATTCTTTTAAGATAGCTTTTATTTCTCTGGTAGAAACTTCTTCACCCGATTCTGTCTGTAATCCTTCGGAAAAGAAATATTTAAGAGAATATATTCCAAAATGTGTCTGAATGTATTTACTATTTGCTACTCGAGAAATGGTAGAAATATCTAAACCTGTTCTTTCAGCAATATCTTTAAGAATCATTGGTTTTAATTCAGATTCGTCTCCTTCTAAAAAATAATTGTACTGATATTCAATGATCGCATTCATTGTTAGTAACAATGTATTTTGACGTTGTTTAATGGCATCAATAAACCATTTTGCTGAATCAAGTTTTTGCTTTACAAAACTGATAGCTTCTTTATCGCTTTTGGTTTTTTCATTCTTGCTCTTACTCGAAAACGATTGCAGCATTTCAGTATAAGTGTAGCTTAATCTTAGCTCTGGGACATTTCGTGCATTTAAAGAGAGCTGTAGATCTCCTTCATTATTCTCAAGAATAAAGTCAGGAACTAATGTTTGTATAACGTTAGAGCTTTCTGCAAAACTTCCTCCGGGTCGAGGGTTTAATTTCAGAATTTCATTAATAGCCGCTTTTAATTCTTCTTCAGATATATTTAAGCGGGTAATAATTTTTTCATAATGCTTTTTAGTAAACTCATCGAAATAATATTTCAGAATTTTCCAGGCTAATTTAATGATAGGAATTTCCTGATCTTTGGTCTTTATTTGGATAAGTAAACATTCCTGAAGATTTCTGGCGCCAACACCGGCAGGTTCTAAATCCTGGATAATGCGCAGAACCTCTAGTAACTCATCATCATCGGTTTCAATATTTTGCGAGAATGCTAAATCGTTGGCTATAGCTTCCAATTTTCTGCGAACATAACCATCATCATCGAGGTTGCCTATTAAATATAATGCAAGAACCTCCTCTTTTTCTTCAAGGTTTAATAAACCAATCTGATTTTGTAAATGTTCATGAAAAGATACCCCGGTTGAAAAAGGGATATCTTCTTTTTTATCGTCTTTTGAATAATTATTTGCTGATAATTTATAAGAAGGAATATCTTCATCGTTGATGTAGTCATCCAGAGAAAATTCATCAATGTCATTACTTAAGTTATCTTCAGTAATCTCTTCATCTCCATTATCCTGGAATTCATCTTCTATTTTACCTTCTTCAAGCACAGGATTTTCTTCCAACTCTTTTTTAATTCTTTGTTCAAGCTGAATAGTTGGGATCTCCAACAGCTTGATCATTTGAATCTGCTGAGGTGAAAGTTTTTGTAATAGTTTTTGTTGTAAACTTTGCTTTAACATATCCTGCGCAAAATATTTTTTTAAAAATAATTAAAATTCTGCATTCTTAGGTGTCCTTGGGAAAGGAATTACATCACGTATATTCGACATTCCTGTAATGAACAGAACCAATCGTTCGAATCCTAATCCATATCCACTATGAGGCACTGTTCCAAACTTTCTGGTTTCTAAATACCACCACATATCTTTTTCTGGAATTCCCATTTCTTGAATTCTGGCTGCTAATTTATCGTAATTTTCTTCACGCTGCGAACCTCCAATAATCTCACCAATTCCTGGGAATAAAATATCCATAGCACGAACTGTTTTACCATCGTCGTTTTGTTTCATGTAGAAAGCCTTAATATCTTTAGGATAATCGATTAATATTACTGGTTTTTTAAAATGTTTCTCTACAAGATAACGTTCATGTTCTGATTGAAGGTCAATTCCCCATTCAACCGGGAACTGGAATTTCCCTTTTTTAGCAGGTTTTGAATTTTTAAGAATATCAATAGCTTCAGTATAAGTTAATCGAACAAACTCATCCTGAAGGATAAATTTAAGTTTTTCGATCAGGGTCATTTCCGATTTCTCATTCTGAGGCTTATTTTTTTCTTCGTTTATTAATCTTTGTTCTAAGAATTTAAGATCATCTAAACATTTATCTAAAGCATATTTAACCAGATACTTTAACATGTCTTCAGCTAAATCCATGTTATCATTAATATCATAAAATGCCATTTCTGGTTCAATCATCCAAAATTCTGCTAAATGGCGAGGAGTATTTGAATTTTCAGCTCTAAATGTAGGACCAAAAGTATATACATTCGATAGGGCAGTAGCGCCTAATTCAGCTTCTAACTGACCCGATACAGTAAGGTTCGTTTCCTTACCAAAGAAATCTTCAGTAAAATCAATCTTACCATCTTCAGTTTTAGGTTCATTTCCTGGTTCGAAAGTAGAAACTCTAAACATTTCTCCTGCACCTTCAGCGTCTGAGCCTGTAATAATAGGTGTGTGTAAATAATAAAAGTTATGATCGTTAAAATATTTATGTATAGCAAAGGCCATAGCATGTCTGATTCTAAAAACAGCACCAAAAACATTGGTTCTGAATCTTAAGTGAGCGATCTCTCTTAAAAATTCAAGAGTGTGACCTTTCTTTTGTAGCGGGTAAGTTTCTGTATCAGCAGTGCCATAAATTTCAATTTCTTTGGCTTGAATTTCTACACTTTGACCTTGCCCTTGTGATTGTACCAGTGTTCCATTTACGCTTAAGCTAGCACCAGTCGTAATATCTTTAATTAAAGTCTCGTCAAAATTAGCTAAATCAACTACTACCTGAATATTATTAATTGTAGAACCATCATTTAAAGCAACAAATGCTACTTGTTTGTTTCCTCTTCTGGTTCTTACCCATCCTTTTGCATTTACTTCTCGATCAACTTCTGTTGATAGTAATAAATCTTTGATAAAGCTTCTTCTTTGTGTCATAATAATTGAAATATAATTAGAATGACAAAAATAATATTTTTCACTCGATATTAAAGATTTATTAGCTTATATAAATACTAAAAAGCAAGAATTTAACTTGATTTTTAGTATTAAATTTTGTATATTATAAAAAATTGAATTCTTACCAAACCTCTTGCAGACTAATCAAAGGTAGGGTAGATATCATAATCTAACCAAATTAAATAACTTACTTATGGAAAAATGGATTATCAAAAATAATGTCTTTGAAGATGAAGAACTCAACAAGAATTTAATGCTTGTTATTAATGATATTATAGAAGAATTTAACAGGCTTATACCCGAAGGGCCTCCGTTAGGTTTTAAGACACTTGAGTTAGTTAATGATGTTATTTCTGGACCCACATTTTATTGGCCATTAGGACGTGATTTTTATAAAATCGCTTTAAATATTTCAAATGTAAATTATAATCAAATTGCTTTTCAGTTTACTCAAGAGTTGTGTAGAATTTATTGTGACCCTAGAATGAGAAGTTGGTTTATTCAATTGTTAAGTCATTTAAGCGCATTGTATGCATTAGATTTTTTGGGTCATAAATGGGAAAATAGCCCTCCAAATGAAGAATTGAAAGATTATTGGTATAATTTCGACTCATATAAAAGTAATCTCTTAGGTGCAGCCTTTAGTAAAGTAGATATTGTAAAATATCAGGTTGCCAATGAATGGGTACAATATCAGGTTAATAAATTAAGAAGAAAAGACAAAATTAATCATGGCAAGTTATTAATTATTGCTTATGAATTGCTTCCTATGTTTAAGGAATATCCTGAAAGCTGGCAGATGTTACCATTGGTTGGAAAACACTCCGTTCCTCCACCTCCGTCTGATCCTAATAAGATTGTGACAGATCGAAATACGGAGCCAGATTTTGAAAAATTAATTGAGGCCTTACCAGTAGAACTTAGTGAATTCGCAAATAAGTTTTATGATAAAATAGGAGCAAGAGAGTATATTTAATTTATTAACCGGTAGTTGTTATTTCCTTCTTTATGGTAACATTAAAAAATAATCGTTATGGAAGAAAAATTAATAACAATTGCAGTTCATAATTATGCTCGTGCAGAAATAATAAGAACCAGGCTCGAAGCAGAAGGAGTAGAATGCTATTTAAAAAATATTAATTTAATTCATTCAGCTATTTCTGGAGGAGTTAAGGTTCGTGTTAACTCAAAAGATATAGAAAAAGCACTTCGTATTGTTGAAAAGCTTAGTGATCAGTTTCGTGACGAATACGATAACGAAGCAGAAGAAGCCGGTAGAAGTGTTCAACGTATTCTAGTTCCAATTGATTTTAGTGATTATTCTGTAAATGCATGCCGTTACGCTATCGGACTTGCGGAGAAGTTAAATGCAGAAATTAAACTAATGCATGTGTACTATAATCCTGTAGTAAACTCAATGCCCTTAACAGATACTTATTATTATCAGGTAAATATGGATGAGATTATCAGAGAGATTGAGCTGCGTGCTAAAACAAATATGGAGGAGTTTTATAAAGATTTAAAGGAGAAGATTGAAAAAGATGCTATTCAGGGCGTAAAACTTGATTATGATTTGGTACGTGGAATTGCAAGCGACGAAATAATATCGAAGAGTGAGGAATATAAACCTGATGTAATTATTATAGGTACCAGAGGCCAGGGAGAAAAGGAAAATGATTTGATCGGTAGCGTAACGGCTAAAATTATTGAAGAAACAAAGGTCCCCGTATTAGTTATTCCTGAAGATTCTTTATATGAAGGAATAGCTACTATTAATATTTTATATGCTACAGATTTTGATGATTCTGATTATAAGGCATTAAAACGGTTGATGAATATATTGTCTCCATTTGAATTTAGGCTTTTTTGTGTGCATGTTGGAACGAAGGATACCAATGTTTGGGATCAAGCAAAAATGAGTTCATTAAAAGAAAAATTAAACACACAATATCCTGATTATGATATTGAATGTAGTTTACTTGAGCAAGAAGATTTTTTGCAGGGCATTCAGGAAATCATTCGTGATAAAAGAATTGATATTCTTTCTCTGGTTACTCATAAACGAAATTTAATATCAAAATTATTAAATCCTAGTTTGGCAAGGAAAGTATTATTTCATACGAATATTCCATTCTTGGTATTTCACTCTGATAAATAATCAGAAAGGGTTTCTGCGATCTTTATATCAACTTTAGAAGTGATTTTAATATTCTCCCTGTTGCCGGGGACTAAATGTATTTTTACACCAAGTTTCTCAACAACACTGGCATCATCAGTAAAAGACTCGTTCCATTCTTGTGAATAAGCTTGTTTAATTAAGGAACAATCGAATGCTTGCGGTGTTTGAATTAATTTATACTGATTTCTATCAACAGGTTTGTTCGAATCTTTACTTATATATCTAATGGAATCAATACAATCAATATATGGTATAGCATTTTTATGAATGGCAGCCTCATAAAAAACTTGGTAAATAGTCTTTTGACTAACTAAAGGTCTAACACCATCGTGTATTGCTACCAAACCATCCTGTTCAATTTCCTGGATTGCATTTTTTACTGAATGAAATCGAGTTTCTCCACCTTTAACTATAGTATGTTCAATGTTAAAAAGATAATCTTCGCAAAGTTTTTCCCAATATGGGATATTGTTTTCAGGTAAAGCGATAATAATTTTAAAAGTATTATCATAAGAATAAAAAGCCTTGATAGTTTTCATTAAAATAATTTCACCATGAATAGAAAGAAATTGTTTTGGAATAGAACTTCCCATTCTTTGTCCAGAACCTCCTGCAACAATAATAACAAATCGATTCATAAAAATTTATTTAAAAATCAAAGGTATAAATAATAGTCTATTCAATAAAATGGTAATTATAAATTGTTTAGTATATTTGAAGGGAACAAAAAATTGTAAAATATTTTTTTGTTCTGAGAAATATTTTTATATTTGCATACCAAACGGTCGGTTTTATGAGTCCAACGAAAGAACATATTATATTAACATCGTTCCGATTATTCTTAGAAAAGGGGTATAAGGAAGTGACAATGAGTGCACTTGTTAAAGCGACAGGATTGTCTAAAGGAGCATTTTATCATTATTTCGAAAATAAAGAACAGTTATTTATTGAAACTTTGGATAATTTATTTTTTTCAATATCACCTTTTAATAAAGAGATGATTATTAACCCTGAGGTGACATTTTATGATTATATGCAGATGTATATCGATAATGTAAATAAAATGTCGAAAATGATTAATAGTTATATTGGAGAGGATGCAGCTGGAATGGGATATTATAGATTGATGTTGGATATTGCTAATTATGCACCAGATTTTCAGCAAAAAATCGAGGATTCTAATAAAAACGAGTTAATTTTTTGGAGGAAGATTGTTGAAAACGGAGTGAAAAAAGGTGAATTACGTAACGATTTAGACTTAGAAATTTTGGCTAATCATTTTCAGTGGCTACAAGATGGTATTGCTTTAAGTACAATGCTTAGCAGTGATCCAAAGAAAATGAGTGAGGATTTAGATAAAGTATTTAATCAACTTTATATATTAATAAAGAAATAAAAAAATTTACAATACAACATACCGAATGGTTGGTATAAAATAATAATTTAATAAATGGTCTGGAATTTGTAAGCGAATAGTGAGAGAAGTTTTTTTTATAAACATACAGACCGAACGGTCGGAATAAATGAAGTGCTTATGAAAACAATAGAAAAAAGATTATGGAAAGTTTTGGTTGAGTATGGTATTGACCGAAATAAGATTTCAAATGAAACAGATTATTATTTTGATTTGAATTTAGACATGCTTGATTTAATGGGTTTAGCAAAAAAAATTAAAAATGAATTTATGGTTGGTATTCCCGATAATGAAATACTAAGAATGGAAAGGATTTCTGATACTATTTATTTTTTAGAAAAGAAATCCAATTTAATGTATTTGCCAAATTAATAAATAATGAAACGCAGAATAAGAGAACAGATTTGTTTACTCACAGTGCTAATTACTGTTGTAATATTAGGTGGATGTGATGATGCTTTCGAGTATAGTCCTTATGCAGCAAATGTTAATTCATCTTTTAAAAATACAGATAAAGTCAATCTACAAAATTTAATCATTGCAGATTCTACTCAAAAGGATGAGATTCGGTTTGCCGTAATTGCTGATTCGCATTATAATTACCATGAACTTAATGAAGCAATCATGAACATTAATAGTCAAAATGTAGATTTTGTAATTGTTAATGGTGATATGGCAGATCATGGTTATCTGAAAGAATACGAATTGTTTCATGAAAATATGAACAAATTGGTAGCTCCATACATGACAGTGATTGGTAATCACGATTATAGATCTAATGGAGGAGATATTTATAAGGATATGTTTGGCGACTACAACAAGAGTTTTGTTTTTAATAATAACCTTTTTATTCTTTTCGATGATGTTTTCTGGGAAAGTAATAAGAAGCCAGATATGGAGTGGCTGGAAAATGAATTGGAAGATTCACAGCAATATGATAATACTTTTGTTATATGCCATATTCCTCCTTATGGAGAGCAGTTTACTGATGAGTATGAGGAAAAATATAAAGAATTAATGATTCAGTATAATGTCGGATTATCAATACACGGTCATATTCATAGAAATGAATATGGAGATTATTATGGCGATGGAATGACATATTTAGCAGTTGAATCGATTATGGATAAGGAATATTCAATCATTACTGTTACTGATTCAGAAATAAATGTAGACAACATAAAATATTAAGAGGAGTGAGAAGAGAGAAAGTCATATATGTAATCTTAGCTTTGGTTTTTACATTCCCTATAGGACTGAAAGCACAAGATACATGGGAAATGGAGGAGAAAGATAAGCGTAAATGGTATTTGCCAAGTTATTATACTGTGCAATATGCAGGTAATATTGGTTTTATGTCGATAGGTCTGGGATATGACTGGTGGAGAGAGAAGGCACAATCTGCTTTTATATATGGTTATGTTCCTGAAACAAGTGGTAATGCAACTATACATACCTTTTCTGTAAAAAATACCTTTAGACTATATAAGTTTGAGATAACTGATAAATATAATTTAAGTCCAACATTTGGATTTTCATTAAGTCTAGAGCCAGGAGAAAATTCATATATGCGGGTGCCAGAAAGATATCCAAATGGATATTATAGTTCTAATAGTTTTTATGCATGTATAAATTTTGGATTAAAAACGAATTTTAAATTTAAAGATAGTAGAAGATTTTCTAGCATAGATGTATATGGAGAATTTAATACACTAGCTGATTATATATATTATAATATTATTGCTCAAGAAGATAGGAGTAATAATATAGGTTCATTTGCGTTAGGGGTTAATGTTTTTTTTTAGGCGAAAGGCCTACTATTCTTTTCAAAGCAGTTTAAAGTGGGTGAGAGTGCCTGTGGTGGGCACTCTCTTTTTCTGAAAAGATAAAAGTGGTTCGATGTTTGCCGAACTAAAAAAACTGTTTATATTTGCAAAAAAAATGAAATGAAAAAAGAAGAAAGAATTAATAAGCAGAAGGAATTGATTGAGCAGTATGGTATATTGCTCGAGGAGATGGGATATCAACCGGTAACCGCCAGAGTTGCAGGTCTTCTTTCTGTTATGGATAAAGAGTTATTTACTTTTGAGGAAATTGTTGAGGAACTTAATATTAGTAAAAGTACAGCCAGTGTAGCGATTAAAAACCTATTAGTTCGTGATGCGATTGAATATATAACTTTACCAGGTGATAGAAAAAGATACTTCAGAACAAAATTGGCTAATATGGATAAAGGGTCGAAGGATTTTATTGTATGGTTAAAGAAATTTAAAAAGTTAATGCAGGATACAGTTGAACTTAAAGAAAATCAAGACTCTAGAATAGCCAATTATTTTAAAGAAGCAGATAAAAAACTGAATATTTATATTCCAAAAATGGAAGAATTGAGTAGAGACTTAGAATAGTAAATTTTTTTAAACGGAAGGTTCGAAAAAAACCGAACAAAACGAAAGATAAAGAAATAAACAGAATAATATGAATAAAATTAGAAAAACAGGAGTGTTACTTATTTTGTTTTTACCTATGCTGGTTTATAGCCAGGAAGTAAAAACAAACTTTACACTGGATGAAGCACAACAATATGCCATTGAGCATAATAGAGAAGTGAAAAATGCCAGGGATAATGTAAATATATCACAAGAAGTTGTGAAAGAAGCTCGCTCACAAGGTTTACCTCAGGTAAGCGGGACTCTTGACTTTATGACATATTTCGATTATGAACTTGAATTTGATTTTGGTACAGGTTCATCTGGAGGTTCAGACATTGATTATTCAGTTTTAGATGCTGGCGATCAAGAGATCCTAAATATGCTTGGTGGGATGTTTTCTTCAAGTGAGCCGATTGTTATGGAAAATCAATCAAGTGCTGTTGTTCAGGTAAATCAATTGTTGTTTAGTGGACAATATTGGGTGGGCTTACAAACCGCTAAATTGGCAAAGGAACTATCGCAGAAAAGCCTTTCAAAAACAGAATTGGAAATAAAGGAAACAGTTACTAACACTTACTATATCATTTTAATTACTGAGCATTCTTTTCAAATACTGAATGATAACATCAAAAATATTGAAAGAATTTATCAGCATACTTCGAATATGTATCAAGCGGGTTTAGCTGAAAAAACTGATGCTGACCAATTGAGTGTTAATTTATCTCAGCTAAAGAATGCAGCAAATTCAGTGCAGCGAAATATTACTTTAAGTTATAGTATGCTTAAGTTTCAACTAGGTGTTGATCCTAGTCAGGATGTTAAATTAACAGAAACACTTGATGAAATTTTGGAAAAATCGAATTTTCAATCTTCTGTTCTGAATGAGTTAAATCTTGATGAGAATATAGATTATCAGTTGGTAAAGGGGCAGGTTGATATTACAGAAAAACAAGTTACTCTGCAAAAATGGGCATATTCTCCAACATTGGTAGGTTTTTACAGCTATACCGAGAAGTTGCAAACAACAGGTTTAGATATGAGCCCAAATCATGTGGCAGGATTTAATTTGTCTGTACCAATATTTTCTGGTGGTATGAGACAATCTCAGTTGAATCAAAAGAAAATAGAATTAGATATCGCTCAAAGAAATCAATCCATGGTTGAGGATCAATTGTTCTTGCAAGAAAGTAATTTAAAATTCAATCTGAATACTGCAGTTGAAAATTATGAGACTCAAAAAGAAAATGTGAAAGTAGCTAAAGAGATGTACCAGAGTTATGAAAATAAATATAAGCAGGGAGTAGTTTCAAGCCTTGACTTAACACAAGCTCATAGTAATTACTTAAATGCTGAGACCGATTATACAACGGCAACGCTTGAGCTATTACAAGCACAATTAAAACTAGATATTTTAAACGCAAGATTATAATAAATGATGAAAACAATAAAAATTCAAATACCGCTAATTGCTATTTTTTTAGCATCGGTTGTTAGTTCATGTTCAAATTCAGAAGCTAACAACGAAGGAAAAACTATTGTAACAGAAATAGATCATTCTGTTCCGGTTAAAGTTGTTAAAATTCAAAGAGAAAAAATAAATCGAATCATTCCATTTACTTCGAATTTAAAAGCATTTGAGCAAGTGGATTATGCTCCTGCTTCGCCAGGACATATTAAAAGCATTTTGGTTGATATTAATACTCGTGTTTCAAAAGGAGATTTAATTGCTTTAATGGATAATACACAGTTAGAAACAGCTGAATTACAATTGGAAAATGCTGAATCGAATTATCGAAGACTTGATACTTTATATAAGTTAAATAGTATTTCTGAACAACAATACGAAAGTGCTAAGAATGGTTACGAGATGGCTTTAGCAAATGTTAATTTCATGAAAGAAAACACCAAACTAACATCTCCAATCAATGGAATTATTACAGCAAAATATTTTGAAGGCGGAGAACTTTATTCCGGAGTACCAAATACAAGCTCAGGAAAAGCAGCTATCGTAACCATTATGCAAATTAATCCATTAAAAAGTATTATCGATATTCCTGAAAAGTATTTTCCAAATATAAAAAAGGGGATGAAAGCAGAAATTATTTGCGATATATATAAAGGTAAAGTATTTAATGCTGAGGTATACCGCATTTCCCCAGTAATTAATGAAAGCTCCAGATCATTTGAGGTTGAGTTAGTTGTTGAAAACGACAATGAAAACTTACGTCCTGGAATGTTTACTCGTGTAGATTTAAATATTGGAGCTGTTGAAGCAATGGTTGTTCCTTCGATTACTGTGTTAAAAGAAGATGGTACGAACAATCGATATATATATATCATCGATAAAAATAAGAAATCAAAAAGAGTTAATGTAGAAATTCTACAACGATTCGACGAAAAAATAGAGATATACTCCAATGAGATTAAGGAAGGAGATTTAATTGTAACTGCAGGGCAGGAAAAGCTAGAGAACGGAGTAGAGGTTAAGATTATTAAATAATAGAAAAACAGACAGAAATGAGTATATATGGAAGTGCAGTAAAAAAACCCATAACCACGGCAATGATTTTTTTAGCCGTAATCGTTTTTGGATTTTTTTCGCTAACACAATTACCAATAGATTTAATGCCTGAGATTGAGTATCCGGTAATTACCGTTTTTACTACTTATGGTGGTGCCAGTGCTCAGGATATTGAAAAAAACATTACAGAAGTTCTGGAAGAATCGTTAAATTCTGTTGACGATCTTAAAGATATTACTTCAGTTTCAAGAGACAATTTCTCTGTAGTTGCACTGGAATTTGAATTTGGATCCAATTTGGATGCGGCATCCAATGATATTAGAGATATGCTGTCTTTAGTGGAAAGTAGATTACCGGAAGATGCTGATAAGCCAACATTATTTAAGTTCGATATGAGTATGATGCCTGTAATCGTTTATGCTTTTACGGCAGAAGAAAGTTATGAAGGCATAGAAAAAATGCTTGAAAACAAAATAAGCAATCCATTAAAAATGATTGATGGAGTAGGATCAATTGGAGTTATGGGAGCACCAAGTCGAGAGATTGCTATAAGCGTTGATCCAGTTAGACTTGAAGCGTATAATATTTCAGTTGAGCGATTAGGTCAGATTTTACAGACAGAGAATTTAAATATGCCTTCAGGAAGTGTTGATATGGGACGCATGAGCTACCAGCTTAGAGTGCAAGGCGAATTTGAAAGATCAAGTCAAATCAAAAATATTGTTATTGGAAGCCAGAATGGTAAGAATGTTTATTTAAAGGATATAGCAACAGTCCGTGATTCAATTCAGGAAATGACCATTGATCAGAAAGCAAACGGAATGCAGAGTGTGATGATGATGGTCATGAAACAGTCAGGTGCAAATACAGTTCAAATTGCTGATGAAGTCAATGAGAAAATGATTGATTTGAAAAAAACTTTGCCGGATGATGTTGAAATGATTCAGGTTTATGATTCAAGTGAATTTATTAAAGATTCACTGAATAATTTAACAAGTACTTTAATGTATGCCTTAATATTTGTGATATTAGTAGTACTGTTTTTTCTTGGAAGATGGCGAGCAACGTTCATCATTGTTTTAACAATTCCTATTGCACTGATTGTATCTTTTATTTATTTATATAGTACCGGAAATACAATTAATATTATTTCCTTGTCAGCACTATCAATTGCTATTGGTATGGTTGTGGATGATGCCATCGTTGTACTCGAGAATATTACCAAACATATTGAAAGAGGTTCTACTCCTCGCGAAGCAGCTATCTATGCAACAAATGAAGTGTGGTTGGCTGTAATTGTAACAACATTAACTGTTGTTGCAGTATTTTTCCCGATGACTATGGTTGGCGGTATGGCTGGTATTTTATTTAAACCTCTTGGTTGGATTGTAACTATTACTGTTGTTACATCGACTATTGCTGCTATTACATTAACTCCTATGCTAAGTTCTAAAATGCTTAAGCTAAAAAGGAATCATAAAAATCCGGGTAAGCTAAGTTGGGATAGAACAATTCTTCCGGGATTAAATAGCTTGGATGTATTTTATGAGCGATCATTAAAGTGGTCGTTAAGCCATAAAAAGATTGTTGTAATCGCTTCTGGATTACTACTGTTTGGTTCATTCTTTTTAGTAGGTCAGATTGGAACTGAATTTATGCCAACACAAGACGATGGCATATTACAGTTAGAAGTGGAGCTGCAATCGGGAACAAGAGTGGAGGAAACAAGCAGGGTTGCAAGAGAAATCGAAGCTAAAATCAAAGCACAAGCTCCTGAAATAAAATTAACCAATACAACAACAGGAACCGATGAAGATGCTGGGATGACAGCAATATTTAGAACAACAGGGTCAAATATTATGACATCAACGGTTATTTTAACTGATGCAACGGAAAGAGAAAGATCATCGGCTGAAATTGCAGACATTATAAGGAACGAGATAGCATCTATTCCAGAAGTAATCAATTTTAAAGTAACCTTAGGAAATAATTCTCAAAGCACCAATAATGTGGATGTTGTTTTATATGGATATGATATTGAAACAACAACTGCTTTAGCAAATACAATCTCTGATAGATTATCACAAATTGAAGGAGCAAAAGATGTTAATATAAGTCGTGAAAGGGCTAAACCAGAGCTTCGAGTAATTCTTGATCAGGATAAGATGTCACAAAATGGGTTAAATACTTATACAGTTTCAATGGCTTTAAGAAATAGAGTTGCTGGATTAACTGCAAGTAAATTTAGAGAAGAAGGTGAAGAATACGATATTGTTGTTCAGTACGACAAAGATTATAGAAATTCAATTAGTGATATTGAAAATATTGCTATACAAAATCCAATGGGAGAATATATTCGCTTATCAGAGATTGGACAGGTAGTTGAATATTGGTCTCCACCAAATATTGAAAGAAAAAGAAGAGAACGTATTGTTACTATTTCAACAACACCATATGGTGTATCATTAGGTGAAATGGCTAATATTATAAAAGAGGATTTAAAAGCGGTTGATATTCCTGATGATATCATTGTTGAAGTAGGTGGTGCTTATGAAGATCAACAAGAATCTTTTGCCGATTTAGCTTTATTATTAATTGTAAGTTTAATATTGGTATACATTGTAATGGCATCGCAATTTGAATCATTAAAAATGCCATTCATTATCATGTTCTCAATTCCATTTGCTTTTGTTGGAGTAATAATCACATTATATATTACCAATACAGTGTTAAGTATAATTGCTGCTTTGGGTGCTATTATGTTGGTAGGTATTGTGGTTAAGAATGCAATTGTATTAGTGGATTATATTAACCTGATGAGAGATCGCGGATACGAACTTGATGAGGCAATTACTCTTTCCGGAAAATCAAGATTACGCCCAGTGCTTATGACAGCAATGACAACAATTTTAGGGATGTTACCTCTTGCATTAAGTACAGGAGAAGGTTCAGAAATTTGGAGCCCAATGGGAATTTCAATTATTGGAGGATTAATTTTCTCTACTGTAATTACCATGATTATTGTTCCTGTGGTTTACAGGTTATTTGCAGTACACGGAGGTCGAAAACGAGAACAGAGATTGGCAAGATCTCAATATCAATTTATGGATATGTAAAACATTTAAGAAGATGAAAGCAATTTTTATAGTATATAATCAGGCACATACAGAGAAAGTAGAGTATATGTTAGATAAATTAGGTGTTCGTGGTTTTTCGAAATGGCCCGAGATGATGGGAAAAGGTTCGGTAAATGGTGATCCACATATGGGAACACATACCTGGCCTGAAATTAATTCAGGAACGATTACAATGGTTGATGATGATAAAGTAGATATAGTGCTTGAGAAAATTAGAAGCTTAAATGCAGTGAATGAAGAAGTTGGAATACGAGCTTTTGTTTGGAATATAGAAAAAACAGTATAAGGCAAATTAGTAGTTAAGATTATGAGTGATGGTTTGTGCAGAAATATCTCCCAGCAGCTTATTTATAAACTGTGTATCTGCACAACTATCATCATAATTATTATTATTTAAAAATCAGGTCATTATGGAATTACAAAAGACGAATATTATTAAAAAATCCGGTGAACTATTTGCTCGATATGGTATTAAAAGTGTCACGATGGATGATATTGCACGTGAACTTGGAATATCCAAAAAAACCTTGTACGCACATTTTGATAGTAAAAATGATTTGATAGAGCTATTGATAAAAGAATCAAAACAAGATTTATCTTCTCGTATTGAAGATGTAGAGAAGAAGGAATATGGGGGATTAGAAAAGCTATATTATATTTTTATTGAGTTGGTCAAATATACCAACGAGTCGAATTCTACTACTTATTGGAATTTTAAAAAGTATTACCGAGAACTATTTGAGGATTTTACTGATTTTATATCAAAGCTCGTAGATAAGTTATGTGAAACACATATAAAAGAAGCTCAATGGGATAATTTTATTATACCTAATGTTGAGGCAAAGTTGTTCAGCAGTTTCATAAGAAAAAATATCATGGAGTTAACGGATGATGATGTAGTTAAGATTACTGCAACTAATCGATTTACAATACAAAAGGATTTTGTTTATTATAATTTACGATCTATAGCTACGCCAACAGGCTTAGAACAACTTGATAAATTAAAAGATATTTAAAAACCACGTTTTTCATTGCTTTAGTGGTTTTTGAGCGCCTGTAATGGGCGCTTTTTTATATGCTGGCAGCAGTATATAAATATCTTTTAATGCTTCGCTTAGGTGTTTTCTCAAATTCTTCAGGATAGATTTTTATCTTGGAAATTTGCATGTATTTAGCAAGATTAGCATTGACTTCCTTTTTGTTTTCTTCCATTATTTCAGTGAGTCTTGCTTCATTAATTTTATCTTGATCAACAGCATCTAAATCAGGATAGACTAAGGCTATCAATTTATTATCCTTTTCAATAACAACTGATTCTTGAATATATGGGAGATTATTAAGTTTTGCTTCAATTTCTTCTGGATAGATGTTTTCTCCAGAAGGTCCCAGGATCATACTTTTGTTACGTCCTTTAATAAAAACAAAATTTTCTTCGTCAATGATACCTAAATCGCCAGTATGTAACCAGCCATCTTTATCAATAGCTTGTTCTGTTGCTTCTATGTTTTTGTAGTAACCATACATTACATTCTCACCACGAACCATTATTTCTCCAATTTCGTGGTAAGGATCATTCGAATCTATTTTAATTTCAAGAGTATCAACTAGTCTTCCGGAAGAAGTAAATTTGGTTTTATCCCAGTTAGCATAACTAATCAGTGGTCCGCATTCTGTCATTCCATAACCTACAGAATAATTAAACTTTATTTTGTTCAGGAAGTGTTCTACATCACTATTTAATGCGGCCCCACCAAGAACAACTTCTTTAAAATTACCACCGAACACTTCGTTTAGTTTATTTCTAATTTTAGTATAAATTGCTTTATCTAAAAGAGGAAGATTCATTAAGAACTGCATTGATTTTTTGCCTAAAAGAGGTAAAATCTGTTTTTTATAAATCTTTTCAATGATTAACGGAACCGTAATTATTATTGCCGGATTAATTTCCTGAAAAGCTTGAATAATAATTTTAGGTGATGGTGTGCGAGTTAAGAAGTGAATGTGACAACCAATAGTAAAAGGCCATAAAAACTCAAATGCACAACCATAAGTATGAGCAAGGGGAAGAAATGAAACGATATTATCACCCGGATTTAAAGGCATGTTTCTATGTGCATATCGGATATTAGCAGCTAAACTATTTAAAGGTAGAACAACCCCTTTAGAGAAACCTGTTGTTCCAGATGTATAATTTAAAACACCCACTTCTTCGTTCGATATTTCATCGAACTTAAACTTTTCATTTGTTATACCGCCCGGATAAACATCTTCGTAGAGAGAATCTAATTTATCATAAATGGCTTTTATGTTTTCTTTATTGCCTTCAATTAATATTCTAAAATCGGTTAAAGAAAATATACCTCTTAAGTTGGGCATGCTTTTTTCATCCAAATTTTCCCAGATGGGATCTCCGGTAAATAGAACAACGGAATCAGAATGATTGACAATATGATGTACATCATTAGGATGAAAATCAGGAAGAACAGGAACAACAACTGCTCCATATGTAATTATAGCTAAATAGGTCATAGCCCAGTTTGCAGAATTCTTTCCAATAAGAGCAATTTTATCACCCTTTTTAACATCACATTCTTCAAACATAATATGTATTCGTGCTATTTTCCTTCCAACATCACTGTATTTATAACTTTCTCCTTTATAGTCGCTTAGGGCTGGTAAATCCCAATTTTCTTTGATACTGGTTTCTATGTATTTAATGAAATTTTCAGGTAGCATAAGCTAAATTTTTAATGAAAACCAACCAGTAAACTTAAAAAATATATACTTATAATCAAATAGAAGTCTCGATGTATTTTATGTGTAAACAAACTATGTGCGTAAACTGTTACAGCATTATATAGAATATTAAATCTTAGCTAATAGTTATAATCAGAAGATTATTTTTATACTTTTGTTGCCTTAATTTTAGAAATAGGGGAAGATGGAAAAAATAGAACAAGCAAAAGAATTAACTGAAAAGTTAAAAGGTAAATCTCCCGAAGAGGTTTTAGAATATTTTATTGACAAATGCGATAATAAAGTAGCCTTTGCTTCAAGTTTGGGAGCAGAAGACCAGGTTTTAACCGATATGATTTGTAAAATTAACAAGTCGGCCAGAATCTTTACATTGGATACAGGTAGATTGTTTCCTGAAACATACGATTTGATTGCTAAAACCAGCGATCATTATGGAATTAAAATAAAAGTGTTTTTCCCGGATCATAGGAAAGTAGAAGAAATGGTTGAAGAATTAGGAATTAATCATTTTTATAAAAGTATAGAAAACCGCGAGCGTTGTTGTTACCTACGTAAAAAAGAGCCTTTAAAAAGAGCTTTTGAAGGATTAGAAGGATGGATTTGCGGTTTACGTCGTGATCAATCTATCACTCGTTTCAATAACAAATTAGTAGAGTGGGACGAGCAAAATGGGCTGTTTAAAATTAATCCTATCATTGATTGGACCGAAGAGCAAGTTTGGGATTACATAAAAAAGAATAATGTTCCATACAATGAATTACACGATAAAGGTTTTCCAAGTATTGGCTGTCAACCTTGTACACGTGCCATAAAACCTGGCGAAGATGTTCGTGCCGGACGCTGGTGGTGGGAACAACCCGAAAAGCGTGAATGTGGATTGCATAACAGACCTACTAAGAAATAATATTATATATCTTTTCTAAAGTTTTAAAACTTTAGAAAAGATAAAAATATTACCCTGTCAAAATATTAAACTTTAACAGGGTTTTTTAATTTTATGATCAGAAACAATTAACATCGAATAAAATGGATCATGTAGTTTACCTTGATTATAAAGCAAAAGAACTTGAGAACCTGATACTGGGAAAAAAGTTTATGATAATTCGCGGCGCAACAGGTCGTAAAATGCCTTATGGCAGGGTTTTTAAAGATGATGTTCTTTATTTTATTGAAAACAAAGGCGATGGATTAGTTAAAGCCAAAGCGGTTGTGAAAGAGGTCTTTAATTCTGAAAAGTTAGAAAAAGAAGAATCTGTTCAGTTGGTTGAAAAAAATCAGGATAAGTTATTACTAAATTCAGGTTTGTTAAAACGCTTTGCAGGAAAACGATATTTGGTGTTGATTACATTAAGAGATTTCCAGAAAATAGAACATTTTAAAATAGACCGATCCGATTATGGCAATATGGATGATTGGTTAGCAGTAGAAAATATTGAAAATGTAAGGAAATAAAAAAAGGAGCTTTTAAGCTCCTTTTTTATATTGTAATGTTAAATAGATTTATTCAATAGTAAACTTAGTATTTCCAATTTCTTCGCCATCGGCAAAAATATGAACTTCATATGTTCCGGCCATTAAAGCACCATTGTTATCCCAATAAACAACAACATCTAAATCGCTATTGGTATAGTCAACAGGGCGTTTTGCCGAGTAAACAATTTCTTGTCCTTGGTATTCGAAAAGATCATCCTCCGATTTAGCCAGAATATAATCATCTGGTCCGGCAATTCGAATGTAAACATCGCGTTCGCCAGCTTCTGCTAAAACATTTTCTTTGATGGTAAATTCAACTTTTATCTTTTCAATTTTGTTTAACCTTTTCGTTTCCTTACCTCTTCGGTTAATTGGATAAGCATTCATTTTATGAGTTCTTAATGTACTTGCTAACTCTACTTTACCAGAAAGATCTTTATTTTGTTCTTCGAGTTCGTTTTTAGATTTGGTAACCTGACGAATTTCATTTTTAACCTGGATATTTTCAGCAACCAATTCCTGATTCATCGTATTTAGTGAATCAATTTGACGAACATAACTTTTAGCAACCGCACGTAAAGTAGTTAACTCGTTTTGTAAGCTCTTAATTTTTGCGTAATTAGTAGCTTTTACTGTTTTGATTTCAGCTAATAAATCGTCGATTTTTTCTTTCTCTTCGGTTAAGTGAGCATTTAACGAATCATTATCAGTCATTAATTCGTCATAATCATCGCGTAATTGAATTAGATGCGATTGAAGAGAGTCTTTTTCTGCTGTTAATGCAGTCTCAATTTCATCGGTTGTTTGTCTCTGGTCTATATATAACCAGGTTACTACTACCAATAGTCCAATTATTAAGAAAAGAATGAACATAAGTCCACTTTTATTTTTTTGCGGAGCAATTGGAGCCTGATTATTTTTTTGTTGATTTTCCAAATTTTGAGTTTTGTTTTGCTCTTCCATTTTAATTTAGGTTAGGATTTTTATTCGAAATGCAAATGTATATTATATTTTAAATATCATCAACACTTTGCGTTAATTAACGAAGATAATAAAATAAAATTATATTATTCTTCAACTTCTAATTTCGATAATAAATAATAACAACCTTTAATTACAATTTCTTTGTTGCTAAGTTGATTTACATTTCCTTTAATTTCGATCATATTATTATACTCGATTCCTTTTTCAACTTTTACAATCTGAAAGTTGTTTTCTTTTTTAACAAAAATACAGGATTCGCCTTCGTAGTCTACTATTGCTTCTGAAGGAAGAACATGAGCTTTCCTTTCGTTAATTAAAATGGATGCGTTGATATACATACCGGGTTTTAAAATGCGATTTTCATTATTAAATTTCCCATATACCATGATAGTCCGGTTTTGTTCATTAAGTTTTATCCCTACTCGTTTAACCTTTGATACATATGTTTCAGAATTATTTAACGAAGAAAAATTAATGTTTTGTCCGGGCTTAATTTTTAGAATATCTTTTTCAAAAACATTAAAGTGTAAGTTGAGCGAATGATCATTAATGATTTCAAAAACTAAATCTTCTGAATTAACATATTTCCCTTTGTTTGCATTAAGTTGCGATATAGTTCCTGAAATAGGAGCTAATAATTTAAATTCTTTTATAAAATTACCATCAACAATCTCACTAGTGTTGATTCCAATTAATTCTAACTGTGCCTGAAGGGATTTACTTGTAGCTTCAAAGTGTAAAAAATCTGCTTTCGCTTTTTGCATTTTTTTTATTGAAGCTGCATTTTCAACGGTTAATTCTCCCTGGCGTTTGTATTCTTGCTGGTAATAATCAGCTTGACTTTTAGCTTCTAAATATTGTTGCTGTAACTGAATAAAATCAGGATGTTGAAGATTTGCTAATACAGCTCCTTTTTCAACGAAATCTCCAGGAAAATAATTGATAGTTTTAATAAATCCTCCGATGGTTGGAGAAACCGAAGCAATATTTTTAGGAGGAACTTCAACTTTACCTGAACATGTAATGGTTTCAGAAATTACCTGATCTACTAATTTGCCGGTTTCAATTCCTGCTAGTTTTATTTGCTCATCGGTTATTGTGATTACTTTTTCCGAAGATTCTTTTACAATAATAGCTTCTGCATCATTATCTGTTTTTTTAGGTGAACAAGAAATAATCAAAGCCAAAAATATTAGAATAAGTATATTTTTCATATTTCGTTTATTTTATATAAAATTCAAGTTTAATAGCTGTTTCGTTATAATTGTATAAAGTATTTAAATACCCTAATTCAATTTCCTGAGCTGCATTAATGCTCTCAAGAAATTCAAGGTATTCAATTTCTTCTTTTTCAAATTGCATTTGAGCTGTGTATTTTAGTAAATTTGCTTTTTTTAATGCGTTTTCATGATAATAAATTAGATCGTTTTGGATTTGATCTAAGTGAATAACCATATTTTCAATTTCTTTCTCAAGATAAAATTTCTGATACTCGAAATTATTAAGTGCTTTTTTACTTTCGATTTTAGCCGATTGAACTTTCGCATTTTGTGGTAAAAACCAAAGAGGCATACTAAGACCAATGCTCCATCCTGTAAATCCACCAACATTGTCAATTTGTTGATTAAAATACCCGGCCGATATTTCAGGGAAATACTTCGATTGTTCTATTTTGTATTTTCTGTTCTCTATTTGATAAAGATTTTCGTAATATCCAAGCATAGCTGAGCTGCTAAATCGTTGATTTGGATCAACTCCGGCAGGTAATTGATAAATTGATAAGGAATCATTTTCCGGGATAAAATTTCCTTCGGTATTCATAAGTTGTTTTATCTTGTTTTCTGCTGATATTAATTGCTCGGTTGTTTTAAGTACATCGTTTTTGGCAGAAGCAAATTTGGTTTCTGCAAGTGTTTGTTCTAATAAATTAGATTCTCCAAGTTCGTATTTTAATTGTGAAATACGAACAAACTCTTTATAAAGCTCTACCTGCTCTTGTTTTATATTAAACTGATTCAGAACATAAACCCAATAATAATATGCTATTTTAACTTGAGCTATAATTTCTTTTTCAATGATGATCTTTTCTTTCTCGCTTAATGAGATATTTTCATTAACCAATTTACTGTTTTGAAAATGTGTTAGTAAGGACCCGAAGTTTTGATTAATCTCAAAAGAATAATCAATCATATCGGAGTTAATTTGTCCGTTCTGATAAGAGAATTCTGTTGGTGCAAAATCTAATACTCCTTGTTTTTGTTTTTTTGCAGCTTCAATATCGAGTGAAGCATTTTTTAAAACAGGATTATTGCTTACAGCGAGGTTAACGGCTTGTTCAAGACTTAGTCCTTGCGTTTGGTCTTCATCTTGTGCATAAAGGTGTACAGAGCCTGCTAATAAGAAAATCAATAAAATAGAAATAGTTTTTTTAGGGATTTTTATTTTTTTAAGTGTTTTCTTCGAATTAAAAATTTGAAATAAAATTGGAAGCATGATCATGGTTAACATGGTAGATGTAACTAAACCTCCTATAACTACAGTTGCTAAAGGCCTTTGTACTTCTGCTCCAGCTGATTTTGAAAAAGCCATAGGTAAAAAACCTACCATGGTCGAAGCAGCAGTAAGTAATACAGGGCGAAGTCTTTCTTTCGTTGCTTTTAAAATCAACTCTCGCATATCGGAATACCCGTTATTCATTAAATCTTTTAAGTGTTCAATAAGTATTATTCCATTTAGAACTGCAACTCCAAATAATGCAATAAAACCAATACCTGCCGAAACGCTGAATGGCATTCCTCTAATCCATAAGAATAAAACTCCACCAACTGTTGATAAAGGAACAGAGGTGAAAATCAGTGCAGCATCTTTTACCGATCTAAACGCAAAATGTAAAAATATAAAGATTAGAAGTAGCGCAATCGGAACGGCAAGTTTAAGTCGCTTAGTAGCATTTTCAAGATTTTCGAATTGCCCACCGTAGTTAATATAATATCCTGGATCAAGTGTAATGTTTGCATTAATTTTGGTTTGAATATCTTCGATAACGGATTCTAAATCTCTATTACGTACATTAACACTAACAACAACTCTTCGTCGAGTATTTTCTCTGGATATTTTTGCAGGTCCAGTAGTATAATTTATATCTGCCAGTTCATGAAGTGGAATTTGATTTCCATTAGGTAAACCAACAAATAAATTTTTGATATTATCGATATCATTTCTAAAAGATTCATCAAAGCGTACTGCTAAATCAAAACGTTTTTCTCCTTCAAAGATGCTTCCTGCGATTTGGCCTCCAAAAGCCATCGATAGTTGCTGGTTGAGTTCTTCAATATTTAACCCGTAATAGGCAATCTTATTACGCTTATATTTTACACTTACCTGTGGTAAACCAACCGTTTTCTCTAAAATAATATCGGCAGCTCCGGGAATATTTTCTATTAGTTTTTTTATCTCAGATGCTTTTGAATCTAAATAATTAAGATCTTCTCCAAATAATTTAATCGCAATATCGGCACGAACACCTGTTATTAATTCGTTAAAACGCATTTCGATGGGTTGTGTAAATTCATAGTCAATGCCCGGAATAACAGATAATGCTTCTTTAAATTTATTAGCAAGTTCTTCTTTATTATCAGTAACTTGCCATTCTTTTCGCGGTTTTAATTTAATGATCATGTCAATTTCTTCCATCGACATAGGATCTGTAGGTACTTCTGCTGCTCCAATCCTACAAACAATTTGATCAACTTCAGTAAAATTATCGATAAGGATTTGTTCCATTTTTGTTGTTAAATCAACCGTTTTACTTAATGATGTTCCGGTTTTTAAAACTGGTTGAATAACAAAGTCACCTTCATCGAGTGTTGGAACAAACTCACCTCCCATTCTGGAGAAAATGATGATGGTAAAAACGACTACAACTAATGTCGAGCCAATAATAAATGATTTATGATCGTAAGACCATTTTATGACAGGGCTGTATGATTTGTGAATCATATTCATGATCCACTTTGTAATATTTCGTTTGTTTTCTTTTTCAGGTTTTAAAAATAATGACGAAGCAACAGGTAACCATGTAAAACCAAGAATCATTGCGCCTAGTATGGCAAAGCTAAACGACAAAGCCATAGGTCGGAACATTTTGCCTTCAACTCCACTTAGAGTTAAAATTGGAACTAAAACAATTAGTATGATTACCTGTCCAAAAATGGCAGAACTCATCATTTTAGAAGCTCCATGGAAAGTTATTTTATCAAATAGAATCTGCTTTTGTTTCCCTTTCGATTTCTCTAAATCAGTTTGGTTTGCTGTAATCTTAATAGAAATAAACTCTACGATTATCACTGCTCCATCGATAATAATTCCAAAGTCCAGGGCACCAAGGCTCATTAAATTGGCATCAATTCCAAGAATGTACATCATGGAAATAGTAAACAATAGTGATAAGGGAATAATAGAAGCAATTACCAGAGCAGAACGAATATTCCCCAAGAAAAGGATCACAACAAAAACAATGATAAGACATCCCAGAAGTAAATTTTCATAAACGGTACGTGTCGTTTTTTCTATAAGTTCACTTCGTTCTACAATAGGATTGATAAAGACACCTTCCGGTAAACTTTTTTGAACTTCTGCAACTCTTTCTTTAACAGCATGAATAACCTCTTTTGAGTTTGCATTTTTAAGCATCATAATTTGGCCTAATACTTTTTCTCCTTCACCATTAGCAGTAATGGCTCCGTATCGATTCGCATACCCAAATCGAACGCTTGCAATATCTCCAATAAGAATAGGGACTCCTTCAATATTTTTTATAACAATGGATTCAAGGTCTTGAATAGATTTTAAACTTCCATCTCCGCGAATAAAATAACTTTTATCTTGTTTCTCAATATAGGCACCTCCAGCAATGTTGTTATTGACACTAACAGCATTAAAAACCTCTAATAAACTAATGTTTGATGCCCTTAACTGTTTTGGATTAATAGCAATTTCATATTGTTTTAAGTAGCCTCCCCAAGGATTTACTTCGACCACTCCCGGGATACCTGATAGTTGACGTTTCACAATCCAATCTTGGATGGTTCTTAATTCCATTGATGAGTATTTATCTTCATAGCCTGGTTTAACATCTAAAATATATTGATATATTTCTCCTAGTCCGGTTGATATTGGCCCCATTTCAGGTGTTCCAAATCCTTCGGGAATATTTGCCGCTGCCGCTTTTATTTTCTCAGAAATTAACTGGCGAGGTAAGTAAGTGCCCAGATTTTCTTCAAAAACAATTGTTACGACTGATAATCCAAATTTGGAAATAGACCTTATTTCTTTTACTCCCGGTAAATTAGCCATTTCAAGTTCAACGGGATAAGTAATAAATTGCTCAACATCTTGCGTGGAAAGGTTTGTTGAAACGGTTATTACCTGAACCTGATTGTTTGTAATATCCGGAACTGCACCAACCGGAATTTTAAGAATCGCAAATAAACCAAAAGCTGCTATGGTTAAAGTAAATAGAATAATAATGAGTTTATTCTTGATACTAAAATTTATGATTTGATTAATCATGATAATTGTATTAATGAATTCTAAATTTAAGACATTTTTTTGTCATAACGAATTCTATAATACAATCTTATACCTTGAATGTTTAGTAAGAAAAGGAGACCTTAAATTCTTAATTTAATTTTAGTAAGGAGTTTAAGATAAATAAACTTACAATATTTGTGAGTGAATATTATTGATAGACACAAATTAACTTCTGATCAAATAATATTATTGTTTGTTTATAAATGCAAAATACTTAACTCCCCTAACATCAATTGATTTTATGTTTTGTGAATAAATGATATAATCTGATGGCTTATGAAAGATATCATACTTAAGAACAAGGTTTGCATATTTTTCAACACCATTTTCTACATACGCTACAACCATCATTACATCCATATTATTTGGCTTCGCTTTAATCTGATTTCTTTCTAGTTTGGCAATAACTTTTAGAAATTCTTGTCCTTTATTGTTTTTTTGAGTTGATATAATTACCTCTTTAAGGAAATTACTCTTTATATCAGGATGAATAGGTAATACCTTATTATTTTTGTCTTGCTTAACAGGTGAAAAATTCTCAAAATATCCATCTTGTCCATAAAATAACTTATGCCATTCGATGTCGGTTTGTCTTAAAGGTAATAAGGATATATAGTTTGCTTTTATAAAATCTGCCAGCTTATAAGTAGCAACCAAAGCTCCAAGATGAGTTAGGTGCTGATTAGGATGATTGTATGAATTTTGGAAACATATAGGAGGAAAATCTTCTGATGAATAATTTTGTTGTAAGTCAAGCCATTTCTTATTGTATTTATTTAGAAGTTTTGACAACTTACTTTTCCATTTATGATAATCTTTAATGTTCTTTTCATACATTGGATTGGTAAAGAACATGATTTCAATTCCATTATTTTCGCATAATTCAATGATTTTATCGGTATACTTTTCTGTATATTTATTATAAGTATATTCTCCACCGTCGACAGGAGCTTTAATGCTATTAAATTTTGCGACAGTTGTGTCCTGCATCCCTTTTGTATAATATATTAATTGCCCTAAATATAGTTTCTGATTTTTTTTCTGTTTATTATTTCCTTGTTCTATGAGTTTTTTATTAGCCTTTAACTGTTTTGTATTTGAGAAAATGTAGTTGTGATTTCGAATCGTTTTTGACCAGGCATATCCAAACTGATCGGCACTAAACAATATGGGAGTAGAAATAATTTTAGTAATTATATCGTTTCTTCCTGAAAAGCTATTTAGTTGATGCGTTAATTCGTGAGGTATATCTTGATGTATAGGAGCATTATTCATGCTGAAAGTTTCAAGAACCACAAGTGAAGGTTTACATTTTTTAAGTGCTTCTTTTAAACAAAAATATAAATCATGTTGCGCACTTCCTGGTCCTCCAAGAGCAAAAGCATTAGCTCCTAATGTCATGCTTAAGTTTTTGGGATTAATATTTGCAAACATGTGTGAATTACCCAATAATATGATGTCTACATTGTTTTTTTCAGTAAAGTGATCAAACGAATCCCAAGCTTTGGAAATGTAGTCAAGTCTTTTTTCAGAATCAAAATATCCTTTATAATCAGAGTAATAAAGGCCACCAAAGATTAGCATTGAAAAGATGAAAAACTTTATAGATGCTCTTACTAAAGGATTCTTGTAACTCGATATTTGATTTGTGTTACGATTTAATTTTCCTTTTTGAGCTTTAGGATTTTTCTTTTTCTTTTTGGTGTTGTTTTTTTTATGCGTCATTTAGATATTATTAAAACTGAAAATATACAAAATTACTAATGGGCATTTTCTCGCCATAATAGCCAACGAAAAGAATAATAGTAACTATTATAATATACATTGTCCAACGCACTATTAAATGGCGATTGTTTATCCAAGCGTATAAGTTTTCTTTTTTCTCAGCAATTAACTCAATGAACATCATAATAATTAATATGATAATCGTAAATGTAAATTCAGGTTTACCCAAACCATAACTATACAATGAATTAATACTACTAGAAAAGAGATTTTTATACATGATTATTGCATCTCCAAATGTTTGTGCTCTAAAAAAGATGAGAGAAAAGGCCCACATGGCAGATACAAAAATACTGGAGAAGATTCTTCCTAATGAAGTTTTATTAATCTGTAAAATATATCTATCAAAAATGATGATAAATAATCCATTGATTGCTCCCCAGATAACAAAGTTCCACGATGCACCATGCCATAATCCACTTAAAAGGAATACAATGATTAAGTTTCTTTTAGTTCTAAAATTACCATGCCTACTGCCGCCTAGAGGTATGTATACATAGTCTTTAAACCAGGAACTAAGACTGATATGCCATCTTTTCCAGAAATTAGAGAAAGAACTTGAAAGATAAGGTCTTCTGAAGTTTTCTGAGAGATTAAAACCTAATGTTCGGGCAGCACCTATAGCAATATCTGAGTAAGCGGAGAAGTCTAAGTATAACTGAAATGCAAAGAATATAACTGCATATAAAGCAGGAATACCTGAAATATGATCAACATTACTATATGCAACATCAATATATTTTGCTAATCGATCAGCTATAACAATTTTCTTTAATAAACCCCAAGCCATTAAAAATAATCCACTTCTAAAATGATCATAGCTAAAAGTTTTTTTCTCAAGAAACTGAGGTAATAATTTTTTAGCTCTTTCAATAGGTCCTGCTACTAATTGTGGAAAGAATGAAACAAATGCTAAAAAAGCATAAACATTATTGGTGGGTTTAAATTTATTATAATAAATATCCAGAGTATAACTAAGAGATTGGAATGTGTAAAAGCTAATACCTACGGGTAAAATAATATTTAATGTTGAAACGTTCAGTGATATTCCAAATAAGGAAAAAGCATCAATAAAAGAATCAACAAAAAAGTTAAAATACTTGAAAAAGCCTAAAAACCCAAAATTTACAATTAAACTAATTAGCAATAATTTTTTCCGCTTAGGAATATTTCTTTGTAAATAAATTCTTTTACCAATAATAAAATCAACTAAAGAACTTATAATAATAAGAAATAAAAATCGCCAATCCCACCAGCCATAAAAAATATAACTTACTATTATTAAGAATATATTTCTGATAGTGATATTGTTCTTTAAAAAGAGCCAGTATAGATAAAAAACGATAAAAAAGAAGATACCAAAAACTACCGAATTAAAAATCATATTGTGGTTTGTATAATTTGAGTAATCAACAAATATAATAATTGATTTAAGATTATTGATGTACTTTATGAGTAGAAAACAAAAAACCGCACTTTTTAGTGCGGTTGGGATTATTCTAATTTGTTGAAGGTTTTAATTTAAAACTTCGATATAAGAGCAGAAATCCAATAATGACAAATGGGATACTTAACCATTGCCCCATGTTTAGAGTCATTCCTTGCTCAAACCCAACTTGATCTTCCTTAATAAATTCAATAAAGAACCTAACTGTGAAAAGAAGAATTAAAAAGATACTAAAAATCAAGCCTTGTTTAACCTGAGTTCCTTTTTTCTTATATATTGAATAAAGAAGAACAAAAATTATTAAGTAAGATAAGGCTTCGTAAATTTGAGTAGGGTGTTTCGGAATTGTTTGTCCGTCTCTTAAAAATACAAATCCCCATGGTAGGCTGGTTTCAATACCATAGATTTCAGAATTCATTAAATTCCCCATTCGAATAAAAAATCCGGCTAATGCAACTACTATTACAATTCTGTCCAATATCCATAAATATGGTTTTTTATTCTTTTTCGAGAAATAATAAAGCGAAATGAGAATTCCAATTGCAGCACCATGACTTGCTAAACCACCATGCCAAATTTTAATGATTTCCCAAGGATTGCTTAAATAGTAATCTGGCTGATAAAATAAACAATGACCTAAACGAGCACCTAGGACAGTACCAATTGCCATATAAACGGTTAATTTGTCTAATAACTCTACGGTTAAATTTTCCTGCTTAAATATTTTTTGCATAATGATGTATCCAAAAAAGAATGATGCAGCAAATAAAATTCCGTAATATCTAATTGTTAATCCCCAAAAGCTAACAATGTCGGGGTTTACATTCCAGTTAATATAGTCTAATACCATTCTTACCGTTTTTAATTTGATACAAACGTACATAATGTTTTTTATGGAAACAATACACAAACTGCATAAAAAACATTTTGGGAGTTCCCTACTATGACTTTTATTTTTGTAATATTCTGAACGAAAATAAAAGTTTTATAGAGGAAATGTATGAAATTTTTAATGTGCTTACAAGTTTTAAAACTTATGATAATGTTATTTATTGTTAAAAATGCTTTATAAAGGAAGCATAAATGGTAACTCGAATCAACTTATTTCAATAATCTTTTATAAGTTTGTAGCTCATAATTTTAGAAAATCATATGAAGATTAATAACATACAAAAACTCATATTATATTTTACAGTAATTGTATTATTCATAGGAGGATGTGCAAAGATTGTAGCACCTACTGGAGGCCCTAAAGATGAAGATCATCCTTTAATTGTAAAGATTGATCCACCAGATAACTCTGTGAATTTCGACAGGAAAAAGATTGAAATTACTTTTAATGAATTTATTCAGTTAAAAGACCTAAACTCTAATCTGGTTATTTCGCCTCCGTTAGAAGAAAAACCTGAAATTAAGGTTAAAGGGAAAACTTTGGTCATTGAATTTTTGGGTGAACTTAAAGATTCTACAACATATAATCTTTATTTCGGAAATTCGGTTCAGGATTTTAATGAAGGTAATCCTATTGAGAATTTTCAGTACGTATTATCTACAGGATCTTATGTTGATTCCTTATCCATAAGAGGTCAGGTGATTAATTCTTTTAATTTGTTGCCTGAAGAAGGCGTTTTTGTTATGTTGTATCAAGATCTTGAAGATTCTGTTCCGATGAAACAATTACCATTGCATCTATCAAAAACCAATGAGGAAGGATATTTTCAGATCAATAATATTAGTAATCATTCTTTTAAACTTTTTTGCTTAAGAGATTTTAACAAAAACTATTTATTTGATTTGCCAAATGAAGATATCGCATTTGTTGATTCTTTAGTAAGTTTTGAATTAATAACAGAAACAAGTATTGATACAATTTATAAAACTGACACTTTAGTTCTTAATCAGCATAATCAAGAATTAGATTCGATGCATGTTAAGCTTAAGGAGGTCCTTTTAGATAGTACTAAAAACAAGGCTGATACGATTCATGAAATTGATACAATCATTATTAAATCATACTCGTACTTTCCTGTGCAGGAATATATTTTCAGACTTTTCACTGAATATCACGAAGTTCAATATTTATTAAATTATGCAAGGAATACCAAAGAGCAAATAGAAGTGGTTTTTAATAAACCATTCAAAGATAGTGTGAGTCTTGAAATGATAGATACTATCATTAATCATGAATGGTATATAAAAGAAATCAATCAAAATAATGATTCATTGATTTATTGGTTAACGGATAGTACTTTATACAATAAAGAAGATTTGATGGTTGCTTTGAGTTATTATAAAGAAGATTCGAATTTAGTATATCAATGGAGCACTGATACTTTAAAGCTTAAGTTCTTTGAACAGGAGAAAAAATCAAGAAGAGGAGATGAGCCTGCCGATACAAGCTTAAAATATACATTGGATATTAAGAATAGGGGAACAATGAACTTAAATAAACCTTTAAGTTTTATGTTTGAAACGCCCGTAAGTGTATATGATACTTCCTATATAAAACTTTTTGCTGAAATTGATACCATTGATTTACCTGTACAATATAAATTAACTAAAGATAGTATTGAATTTAGAAAATATTATTTGTCTGTTGAGTGGGATGAAGATACTGTTTATCGTTTAGAAATATATCCTAATGCTTTTAAGGATATTTATGAAACAGTCAACGATACCAATATTGTTCAGTTTGTAACTCAGAAGAGAGATTATTACGGTAAGATATTAGCTGATATTACAAATGTAGATTCTACCTCACAACTAATTTGTCAGTTAATATTGCCTGGCAAGGATAATGAAACGCTTGTGCAAGAAAAAGTAATTTCAGAAAGTAAGATTATTGAATTTGATTTTCTGCCACCAAAGGAATTCATGTTTAAAGTAATTATTGATAAAAATATGAATGGTAGGTGGGATACTGGGAATTATTTAGAACATTTTCAGCCCGAAGAGGTTCTATATTATGAAGAAAAGATTCAAGTGAGATCAAACTGGGATATTGAAATAAACTTTGATGTAAATAAATAAGAGCGATGTCAGTACTTTTAGAATTTGCAATGTTTCCAACTGATAAAACAGGTGATAGCGCCAGTGAATCGGTAAGTAAAATAATTGAAATGATACATCAAAGTGGTGTGACTTATAAATTAACTGCTATGGGAACGATTATTGAAACGGAGACGATGGAGGAAGCACTTAATATTGTAAATCAATCCTATAAAGTGCTTGAGCCATTTGCAAAAAGAGTATATTCAACCATTACACTTGATATCCGAAAAGGAAAATCAGACAGACTAAATCAGAAGATACAATCTATTGAGTCAAAAATAGGAAAGGTCAATAAGTAATAACTTAAGTCTTTGATAAAAAGTGAACAAAAGCGTTCTTTTTTACGTAAAAAAAGAATATCTTGACCCACTCTAATTTATTTAAATGTTTTAATACTACAAGTTATGATGAAACGTGCGGTGTACTTGTTATTTTTTGTCTTTGTTTTTGGGGGTTTATCAGCACAGCAAAAAACGAAGATTCAATTAGTAAAAAATAAAAAAGCAAATGAAAATACCGAACAGCTTTCTTTAAAACCTAATGGGTTTATTTTAAGGGAAAGCATTTCGGCATTTGATATGATTAATAAAGAAACAAAAGATGGTACTTATCACCGTATAGAACTTAATGGGCTAAGTAAAACTTTTGATGCAGGTAAACCTGATTTGCCTGTCATGAACAGATTGATTGAAGTTCCTTTAAATGCAGATGCTAAGATTAAGGTTCTAAATTATGAGGAAGAGATTGTTGATTTAAAAAATTATGGAATTGAAAGACAAATTATTCCTGCCCAACCATCTCTTTCAAAAAGCGATGATCCTGAAAAAGTAAAATTTCATAAAGACAAAGAGATCTATTCAAGGAATCAATTCTTTAAAAAAGAAATGGTAAGAATTGAAGATAGAGGTTATTTGAGAGATAAACATTTAGCTTACATTGAAATTTCGCCCTTTTCATATAATCCGGTTAGTAATACATTAAAGGTTATTACAAACATTGAGATTGAAGTGAATTATGTACAAAAGAATTCCCCAAAACTAACTAATGTAAGCAAATTGCAATCTCCCTACTTTAAGGATATAGTTTATAATACGATCAATAAATCAGAAGAATCTAAAGAATTAATAAATGCTCCTGTTAAATATGTAATTGTTTCTGACCGTATGTTTGAAGAGACCTTACAGCCTTTTATTGAATGGAAAACCATGAAAGGGTATCATGTGATTGAAGCATATACTGATATTATTGGAACAAGTAAAGCCGACATTAAAAATTATTTACAAGATCTGTATGATAATCCTTCGGATGGAGTTTCACCGACCTTTGTTTTATTAGTGGGTGATGTGGATCAAATACCAGCTTATAGTTCTTCAGGTCATTATACCGATTTATACTATTTCGAATATACAGGAGATAAACTACCAGAAGTATTTTATGGGCGATTTTCGGCTGAAAGTATTGAAGAGTTACAGCCTCAGATTGACAAAACATTGGAAGTAGAGAAATATGAAATGCCTGATCCTTCATATTTAGATAATGTTGTATTAGTGGCTGGTGTGGATGGTGGTATGGCACCAACGCATGGTAATGGTGCAATTAATTATTCAAATGCATATTATACAAACACAGATAATGGAATTACTTCTTATTATTATTTATATGGAGATGATAGTGGCGTGATGTCTTCTAATAGTTCAGGAGCTTCAGCTTCTATAAGGAGTTACATAAGTGAAGGAGTTTCTTTTTCAAACTATACAGCACATTGTGGATCGAGTGGGTGGTCAGATCCTAGTTTTACTAAAAGTCATATCGAAGGATTAACTAATGAACACATGTATCCATTAATTATTGGAAATTGTTGTCAATCTAACACTTTTTATGATGATGATTGTTTCGGAGAAGAGATTTTAATGGCTGCTAATAAAGGAGCTGTAGGCTATATTGGAGGATCAGATTTAACCTATTGGGATGAAGACTATTATTGGGGTGTGGGTTTAGCAAGTTCGATTACAGCAAATCCAACTTATGAAGGTACTGGACTAGGGGCTTATGATCGATTTTTTCATCTCAATGGAGAAGCAAAAGAAGATTGGTACATTACACAAGGTCAGATCAATGTAGCAGGAAATTTGGCGGTAGAAGCTTCAGGTTCAGGACTAAAGACCTATTACTGGGAAATATACCATTTAATGGGTGACCCTTCGTTAACTCCTTATGTTACCGTTCCGGAAACATTATTTGCTAATTATGAATCTGAAGTAATAATTGGTGTTAATGCTTTCGAAGTAATAACTGAGGAGAATGCATATGTAGCTATCTCTAAAGATGGGGTATTGTTAGATGCCAGGTTAGCGAATGAAAGTGGTATGGTTAATTTAAGCTTTGAACCTTTATCTGAAGTGGGAGAATTAGATTTAGTTATTACCAAACAAAACAGGCAACCATTAATTGATAAAATTTACATTAAACCGGCTTCAACTCCATATGTTATTGTAGATTATCATTTAATTGATGATGACTTAGGGAATAGTAATTTAGAAGCAGATTATGGGGAGACAATTAAGCTTGATGTTCAATTTAAAAATGTTTCCGACAGCTATGATGCACTAAATCTTATTGCAAATTTAACTTCTAATGATACAAATCTTGTTATTACTGATAATACAGAAAATTTAGGAACAATATTAAAATCAGATTCAGCAAAAGTCGAAGGGGCATACACTATTCAATTAAAAAACAAGTTTAACGATCAGCATGAAATACCATTTGAAGTAGTAGTTGCCGGTAAAGATTCTGAAAACAATGACTATACCTGGGACTCAAAGTTTAGTATTATTGTTAATGCTCCGGAATTAGAAATAGAAGACTTATTTATTGATGATAGTGAAGAAAATGATAATGGCATTTTAGATCCCGGAGAAACAGCTGATATTTCTTTGATTGTTGCTAATAATGGTCATTCTGCAATTGCTGACTTAAATGGAATTGCTACTATTTTAGCTGATGGAGGAACTTATTTAACTTTAAATAATACTGAAACAGGTAGTTTTAGTGTCGATGCATTTAAAACGGATACTATTCATTTTAATGCAACAGCAAATTCAGAAACTCCTATAGGCACAATGACTTATTTAACATTTGATGTTAATGATGTTTTATATAATTACTACACTGTTTCAAGTAATAAGGAATTAAATATTGGAGAAATTCCAGAGATACTAATATCTGATAATGACACAACAATTGCTGATAAAGCGTATTTTTATGATACAGGAGGAAGTTTAGGTAATTATTCTAATTATGAAAAAGATACTATAACCCTAAGTCCATTGGATGAAGGGAAATTTTTAAAACTAGAATTTTTATCATTTAATGTTGAACCATACGGGAGTAGTTGTTATGATTATTTAAAGATTTTTGATGGTGAAAATACAGAAGCTGATCTGATTGGTACTTATTGTGATTCCAACAAACCAGATATTATTGAGGCTACGAATGAAATGGGGGCATTAACTTTTACTTTTTATTCAGATGGATCTGAAATAAGGAGTGGTTGGGAAGCTGAGGTTAAAAGTTTTGCAGGTTATGATTACACATTAACCATTACTGGACCAAATGGACCTGTTGAAGGGGCTTCTGTTGAACTGCTTGGAAGAACAGAGACTACAGGTGTAGATGGAATAGTTAGTTTTTATAATATCCCTGAAGGAATTAATTATATCTTATCTATCACAGCAACCGGATATGAAGATTTTGAAAGTAGTATCAATATTTTTGATAACACAACAGAGGAGATTACTCTTGAAGAAGCTAAATTTGATATTACATTTAATCTAATGGATGAGGATGGATCTGTTGATGGTGATGTTACTTTTAATGGCGAAACATTATCAACAGAAAATGGCTCTGTTACCTTCAAAGATGTTATTTATAGTACTAACGAAACATACTTAATTCAGGCCTTTGCACATGCTGATTCTACAGCATCTATAGAAGTTACTTCAGATTTAAGTTTAATTATTACATTAAAGAGCTATAAATTCGATGTGGAATTTATTATTTCAGATGGAGTAGATCCAATACAAGGTGCTATAGTTGAATTTGATAACAAAGATATTTATACAAATATGAGTGGTGTTGCCATCTTTAATCAGGTAAAAATGGATACAGCCTTATATTATACTGTTCGTAAAACAGGGTATAATAATCTTACAGATAAAATAAATGTGCTTGATAATTTAAGCCTTAATCTTATCATGGGTAGTGGAATAGCTAGCTTTAAAGTGGTTTTTGAAGTCCAAGGTGAAAGTGCTCCATTATATAATGCTCAAGTGGTACTCGATGAAGATACTTTATATACAAATACTGAAGGAATAGCTACTTTTACTAATGTGGTGGAAGCAACAGGTATTCCGTATAAGATTTCAAAAGTACATTTCGATGATGCTAGTGGAACAATTGATGTTGCCGGTGATAATATTTTTAAAGAAGTAAACCTTAAATATACAACCTACGAAATAGTATTCAATATTGATGATGGTAATAATCCAGTTGAAGAAGCAGTTGTTAGTTTTGATGGGAAAAGCGGAAGTACAGATGCAAATGGACAATGTATTTTTGATGTGGTTTATTCTTTAAATAAAAAATACACAATATCGAAGTTTGGATATGATATTCTTAATGGAAAAGTAAATGCAGATGCTGATAAATTAATTTTTGAGAGTTTATCTTTATCTGCCTACAATGTTACATTTTATCTTATAGGACCAGATTCTTATGCAATAGAAAATGCAACTGTAGAGTTTAATGGTGAAAGTAAATATACAGATCCAACAGGTAAAGCAATTTTCGAGGATGTTGCTTGTGATTACAATAAGGAATTTACATTAAGTAAAACAGGATTTAACAATTATGATAGTACACTAAATGTAATAGATAAAGATGTTATATTTAATGCCCAGTTATCAGTTTTTACAGCAGTAGATCAGTTGGCAGAAAATGCTATCGCAGTTTATCCAAACCCATCAAATGGGTTGTTTAATATCGAAATTTCAAGTGCTGAAGAAAAATCATATCAAGTGAAGGTGTTTGATGTTATTGGTTCAATAGTTTATTCAAATAGTTATCATGGTGTTTCTCTTATTAAAGAACAAGTAAATATTACACATAAAGCGAAAGGTATGTATTTCTTATCTATTGAATCGGATGATGGTTCCATCATAAGCAAACGTATTCTCGTGAAATAAGCCGTAAAGAAATTTATAATCCCGATCATTTGGATCGGGTTTTTTTGTGTCATTAAAAATGATGATATTTATCTTTTAAAATTATAATTCCATTGAAAGAAAATAAAAAACGATTTTTTTATAGCTTGGTTTTTCCGATATTTTTTTTGTTGGTGATATGGTCTGTAAAGATTTCTGAAATTTTATTGGATATAGATTTGGCTTATTTAGGGATTTTTCCTTTAAAAGCGAAGGGTTTAATAGGTATAATGACGGCTCCCTTAATTCATTCCGATTTTGAACATTTAATAGCCAATAGTATTCCGATACTAATTCTTGGTACAGGTTTATTCTATTTTTATAATAAAATAGCTTATAAGGTTTTTTTTCTTAGCTATTTAATTGCAAATATCTGGATTTGGTTTGGTGCTCGACAGGCTTACCACATTGGAGCAAGTGGCTTAGTATATAGTTTTGCTTCGTTTTTATTTTTTAGTGGAGTATTTAGTAGAAATATTCGTTTAGTTGCTATTTCTTTGTTGGTAGTATTTTTATATGGAAGCATGATATGGGGTGTATTACCTATTCAACCTCACATATCCTGGGAATCTCATTTAATGGGAGCAATTGCCGGAATGGTATTAGCAGTTTATTATAGAAAAGATGGTCCCGGAAGGAAAATCTATAGTTGGGAATTAGATGATGAAGATGATTTAGAGGAAGATCGATACTGGGAAGTTGATATTGAACAAAAGGAAAGGAATCATGAAAAATAAAGTTTTATTTATTGCATTTTTATTTTGTACGACTGGAGTCTTTGCTCAGAAAACTTATGTAAAAACGGGAATAGCTAGTTTTTATGCCGATAAATTTGAGGGTAGGCAAACAGCGAATGGAGAAATCTATTATCATGCCAAAAGGACTGCTGCACATCGAACATTACCTTTTGGAAGTGTTATAAAAGTTACTAACCTGGAGAATAATAGATATATTGTTGTTCGGGTGAATGATCGTGGCCCTTTTGTAGATAATCGTTTGATTGATTTATCGAAATCTGCTGCTCAAGAGCTGGGCTTTGTCGAAAAAGGATTAGCAAAAGTTCGAGTGGAAGTTATTGCCAATACCAATGATTTGCCTGACAATAAAAAAGAAACCAAAAATATAAACAAAGGCGTTTACTATAAATTAAATTCCGAAAAGGTTAACCCGAAGGGTAAAGGTGTGCAAATAGGTAGTTATACCGAAGATGAAAATGTTATGAATCTTATAGCAGACCTAAAAGCCGAATTCAAACAAAATATTTATGTTGAAGTCGCTCAAATCAAGAAGAAAAATGTTTACCGAATAATTATTGGTAATTCAACCAATGAATCAGAACTACAAAATCTACGAAAAAAACTTAAAAGAAAATTTCCCGATTGCTTTATCGTTGAATTTAAATAACTATCCTTGCGTTCTAAAAGCCCCAGAAACATGTAATTCCTTAGGATTAATACATAAAACAGGAATACTGCTTTTATTAAGCATTTCTTGGGCTGATGTTCCTAAAATAAAGTTTGCATCTGATACTTGCTCTGTCATAATTGAAATTAGATCGGCTTTAACTAAACTTGCATAATCGAGCACAAGATCCGTAAGGTTATTACCAGTTAATGATTCAGTTTCGAATTTAATATTTTTATTTTCCAGGTATTCGCATACCTGTTTTGAATAAGCCGATAGTTTTTTGCTGATATCCTCTGTTTGAAGCGATGTAACTGTAATAACATGTACTTCGGCATTATACCATTGTGCGATTTCTGCAGTAAATGGCAGCTTTTGTCTTGTGTCAACGGAAATATCCAGGGGTAAAATAATTTTAGATATATTACTTGGGATATTCGTTCCTCGAATGGTGAAAACAGGTTTATCGGTTGCTGATATAATTTTAAAAGTATTACTTCCTATAAAAAACTTCTCAAACCCTGAAGCACCATGTGTTGATGACACAATAAATGAATCCGAAAATGACTCAACCTGGTTAACTACTTCACGATATATTTTTCCACTTTTAATGATAAATGATAAACCAACATTGTTTGATAATTTGGGGTTGTATTTTTCGATTATTGCCTGAAATTCTTTTTCAGCATATTTATATTCTTCTTCTTTTGATCCTGGATTATAATCCAAACTCTTTTTTTGAACATAAACCATTTCAATATTGCAAGCAATGTTTTTAGTTAAAACAATAGCAAGTTCTAAACCCTTTAATGCTTCTTCTGAAAAATCTATTGGAACAATAATTCGATACATGATTGCTGAATTTAGTAAATAAAATTAAGTACGATATTTTTACTAAATATCGTAAACTTTTTAATATTCAGCAACAGTAAATTAATCTATATGCTTAAAAAAAGATCTTTCAAACAATAAGATGTAAGCTACACCAATGGTTATGGCCGAATCAGCAATGTTAAAAACGGGGCGAAAAAAGATAAAATCTTTTCCTCCCCAAAATGGGAACCAGCTGGGATAGTGACCACTAAAGAGTGGGAAATATAACATGTCTACAACCCTTCCTTGCAGCCAAGTCGAATAACCTCCATCGTTAGGCATGAACTCTGCAATCTGATAGAAGCTTTCATCGAAAATGACACCATAAAAAACACTATCTAGGATGTTTCCTAATGCTCCGGCCATAATAAGAGCTATACTTATAATAACCATCTTGGGTGCGTTTTGCTTAATTAAGGTTTTAAGATACCAACCAATACCTACAACAGCAATGATACGAAATAAGGTTAAAAATATTTTTCCACTCTTACCCCAGAATTCCATTCCGAAAGCCATGCCATTATTTTCAGTAAAATGGATAATAAACCAATCACCAAGAATTTTATATTCTTGTCCTAAAATCATATGAGTCTTAATCCATATCTTGACAGCCTGATCAATTATTAAAACTAATAGTATAATAATGATTGATTTAGTGGTGATTGATTTCATTGTATTTAGTTTTTAATTGCGTGTAAAACTATTAAAAAGAGTTGAATAATAAAAAATGATTGGTTCGAAAAGAACCAATCATTTCATAAAATATGTTAAACTGAATATTAACGTTGATTTTGTTTGGCAACAATACTTAATGTTGCATGAGGAACTGCACGAAGCCTTTCCTTAGAAATTAATTTGCCGGTTTCGCGACAAATCCCATAAGTCTTATTTTCAATACGAACAAGAGCAGCTTGCAAATGTTGAATAAACTTTTGTTGGCGTTGCGCCAACCTTCCAGCTTCTTCTTTTGAAAGTGTAGCTGCACCTTCTTCTAAAACTTTAAAAGTAGGCGAAGTATCTTGAGTATCATTACTTTCGCTATGAGTTATTGTCTTTTTTAATATATCATAGTCAATTTGTGCTTTCTCAAGTTTCTGAAGAATGATTTCTTTGAATTCCGCCAACTCTTCATCTGTGTACCTAGTCTTTTCCGCCATAATTCATCAAATTTAAGTTGATCTAAAGATAGCAAATTTTTTTAATCAAAAAAGTAATTGCTAATTTAACTTATTAACTAATCTTATCGATTTTAATGTTCGTTTTAATCTCTTCGTCAATTTCTACGAAATGTACTGAATTTTGTTCGAAATTATCCACTAAATCAATCGATTTAGCTAGAGTTTGAGCACTGATATAATCTCTATGCTTTTCAATAGCTGTATTAATTAGATCGTGCTTTTGTATTTGTATCTCAATCTTATCTGTTACATCAAAATTACTATCTTTTCTAATGTTTTGAATTCTGTTGATAAATTCACGGGCAATACCTTCTTCTCTTAATTCTTCGGTAACTGTAATGTCTAAGGCAACAGTTAATTTGCCGTCGTTAGCAACAAGTAATCCTGGGATATCTTCTGATGTAATTTCAACATCTTCCAAAGTAAGATTGATCTTCTCTGTATCAACGTTTAATTCGAATGTTTCATTGCGTTCAAAGGTAACAATATCTTCTTGCGACATTTGTGCAACTGCACCCGAAATTTGTTTCATTAACTTACCATACTTAGGGCCTAATGTTTTAAAGTTAGGCTTGATCTTCTTAACTAAAACGCCTGTAGTATCAGTAATATATTCAACCTCTTTTACATTCACTTCAGCAAGAACTAAATTGCGTACAGCTTCGAATTTACTTTGTAACGATCTATCAAGGATAGGAATCATTAGTTTGTTTAATGGCTGACGAACTTTGATACTTACTTTACGACGTAATGCAAGAACCATAGAAGAAACACGTTGTGCAATGTCCATTTTTTCTTCTAAATCCTTATCGATATAAGTTTCGTTATATTTAGGGAAATCAGAAATGTGAACTGATTCTGTTTTGTCAATTCCTGTTATCTCGTTCAAATCAGTAAAAATCTGATCGGCAAAGAATGGAGAAATTGGTGCCATTAATCTTGCAACAGTTTCTAAACAAGTATATAATGTTTGGTAAGCAGCGATTTTATCTTTTGAATATTCGCCACCCCAATAACGTTTACGATTTAATCGAACGTACCAGTTACTTAGATTTTCGGTAACAAAATCCTGGATTGCACGTCCTGCACGAGTTGGTTCGTAATTTTCATAATCGCTTTCTACCTCTTTTACAAGTGAGTTTAATAATGAGATAATCCAACGATCGATCTCTGGACGTTCTTCAACAGGAATTTCTTCTTCTGCAAATTTAAATCCATCAACATTTGCATAAAGAGCAAAGAAACCATATGTGTTATAAAGTGTTCCAAAGAATTTACGTTTTACTTCATCAACTCCACTAATATCAAATTTAAGGTTGTCCCAAGGTTGTGCATTGGTAATCATGTACCAGCGTAAAGGATCAGAACCATTCTTTTCGATAGTTTCAAATGGATCAACAGCATTTCCTAAACGTTTCGACATTTTAGCTCCGTTTTTATCCAGAACCAAACCATTCGAGATAATATTTTTAAATGCTACAGAGTCGAATAACATCGTAGCAATTGCATGCAATGTAAAGAACCAACCACGCGTTTGGTCAACACCTTCAGCAATAAAATCGGCAGGATAAACCTGATCGAATCCTTCTTTATTTTCAAATGGATAATGTAACTGAGCATAAGGCATAGCACCAGAATCGAACCAAACATCAATTAAGTCTAATTCGCGAACCATTTTTTGACCACTATCTGAAACCAAATAAATTCCATCAACATATGGACGGTGTAAATCAATTTTTTCGTAGTTTTCTTTTGAATTATCACCAACAACAAATTTTTCGTATGGATTTTTATCCATGAAACCAGCCTTCACTGATTTTTCTATTTCGGCGAAAAGTTCTTCAACCGAACCAATACATTTTATTTCGGTTCTGTCTTCAGAAACCCAAATTGGAAGTGGAGTTCCCCAATAACGAGAACGTGATAGGTTCCAGTCTTGAAGGTTTTCTAACCATTTTCCGAAACGTCCTGTTCCAGTTGATTCTGGTTTCCAGTTGATGGTTTTATTCAATTCCATCATTTTATCCTTAAGAGCAGTTGTTCTTACAAACCACGAATCTAACGGATAATAAAGAACAGGCTTATCTGTTCTCCAACAATGTGGATAATTGTGAACATGTTTCTCTATTTTAAATGCTTTATTTTCTTTTTTAAGCATTACTGAGATATCCACATCTATAGTCGCATCATTTTCAGTAAGATTTGCATCATATTCATTTTTCACAAACCGTCCTGCAAAAGGAGTATATGTATCTTTGTTTACATTTTTAGCAACAAATTCAGGGTCTAGTTCTTCAATTGGGAACATACGTCCTTGTTTGTCAACCATTGGATTCATGTTTCCTTCTTTATCGTAAACTACCAATGGAGCAATGTTACTTTGTTTTGCAACGCGATCATCATCGGCACCAAAAGTAGGAGCAATGTGTACGATACCTGTTCCATCTTCAGTAGTAACGTAATCACCTAATATTACTCTGAAAGCATCGCCATCGGGTTTAACCCAATCGATTAATTGTTCGTAACGAACTCCTTCTAATTCTTTTCCATTGTATTCTGAAAGAACTTTATAAGGAACTTTTTTATCACCTTCTTTATAATCTTCAAGATTTAATTCTGCAGCTTTTTTATCGAAGTGAGCATTGAATAAATCTTTAGCAAGAACCACGGTGATAGGTTCTCCTGTGTATTGGTTGAAAGTTCTAACTTTTACATAATTTATTCCAGGGCCTACAGCAAGTGCGGTATTAGATGGTAACGTCCAAGGTGTAGTTGTCCATGCTAAGAAATAAACTTTTGTATCAACGTTTTCAAATAAAAATTCAGATTCGTTGTTTTTGATAACTTCGAATTGAGCAACACAAGTCGTATCCTTAACATCGCGATAACAACCCGGTTGATTCAATTCGTGTGTGCTTAAACCAGTACCAGCAGCAGGCGAATATGGTTGTATTGTATATCCTTTATATAAAAGATCTTTTTCGAAAAGTTGTTTTAATAACCACCATAAAGTTTCGATGTAACGATTGTCATAAGTAATGTACGGATCGTCCATGTTAACCCAATAACCCATTTTATGAGTAAGGTCTTCCCAAACATCAGTATATTTCATTACTTCCTTACGGCAAGTATCGTTATACTCATCAACGGTGATTTTTTTACCAATATCTTCCTTAGTAATTCCTAAAGCTTTTTCAACAGCAAGTTCCACAGGTAAGCCATGTGTATCCCAACCAGCTTTACGTTTTACAAGAAATCCTTGCATGGTTTTATAGCGGCAAAAAATATCTTTAATTGCACGAGCCATTACGTGATGAATACCAGGCATTCCATTCGCTGATGGAGGTCCTTCGTAAAATACGAAAGTTGGTTTTCCTTCACGTGTAGTAATACTTTTATGAAATGTATCATTCTTGTCCCAACGAGCAAGTACATCTTTGTTTACTTGCGATAAATCTAACTGCTTATACGTGCGAAATTTTTCACTCATTGATTATCTATATTTTTATGGTCTACAATAATTTAAAACGTACAAAGATAATTTTCTGGATTATAAAATCCAATCAATATTTCGGTACTTTCGGTGTTTTTTAATGATTTATTTAAATTAACTGTTAAATCATATTTTTTGACACTGTTTTTATAATAAAAAAAGCCTCATGTGAGATGAGGCTTTTCAAAATACTAACTTATATTTTTACTTGCCCAATTGCTGTCTCACAATTCGTGCAACGTATTTTCCAATAACATCAAATTCCAGGTTAACAACTGTTCCAACTTTAAACTCGTGGAAGTTTGTTAAATCATAAGTAAATGGAATAATTGCTACCTCAAAAGATCTGTCTTTTGAATTAACCACTGTTAAACTAACTCCATTTACAGAAACTGAACCTTTTTCAACAGTTATATAATCTTCTTGTGATGGATCATACTCGAAAGTGTAATACCAGCTTCCATCAGCTTCGCGAACATTTGTACATGTTGCTGTTTGATCAACATGGCCTTGAACCAAATGTCCATCAAGTAAACTATCGATTTTCATGCTTCGTTCAAGATTTACCTTAGATCCAATTTCTAATAATCCTAAATTTGATTTATCTAAAGTTTCCTGAATGGCAGTAACTGTATATTCTTTTTTTTCTTTGTCAACATTAACGACTGTTAAGCATACTCCATTATGAGCAACACTTTGGTCTATTTTTAAATCTTCTGCAAAAGAACACTGCATGGTGATATGCAAGTTTTCCTGATCTTTTTCAAGTTTTACAACTTTTGCAGCTTCTTCAACTATTCCTGAAAACATAATTGTACTTTTTAAGTGTAAAATTTTTGCGAATTTATGAAGATTTAACCTATTAGCAAAGTAATTTTTATGTTAAGAATGTGTCTTTTATATATCAAAGCCTGTTTTAGTTTCAGATGAAATGGCAAATGAACTATGAAAAGTGGTTACATAATCTAATCCTGAAAGTTTTTCTTCGAGAAATATTTTAAACTCTGCCATGTCTTTTATCATAATTTTAAGGTGAACATCATACTCTCCTGTTACATTATGAAACTCTACTACTTCAGGAAATGCCAATACTGCTTCTCTAAAATTATCTACTACTTCTTTCGTGTGTTTCTTTAAGTTAACATCTATAAAAATTACCATGTTCCTGTCAAGTTTTTCAGGATTTAGTACAGCAACATATTTTTCAATAATTCCTGTTTTTTCAAGTTTCCGTACTCTTTCGTAAACGGGCGTGTTTGTAAGATGTAACTTACTAGCTAATTCCTTGGTAGTGATTCTTCCATCGCTCTGAAGAGTTCGTAAAATCTTGCGGTCTATGTTATCAAGTTTATTCATAGTAGAAAAATTATCCTTAAAATGGTAATATAATTTTAATACAAAGATAATGTATCTTTTATTATGGACTTAACCAGATATATAATCCAAATATAGTAAAATAAGCAAACAATAATATAGTCGATTTGTATATTTGCAGAAAATAATAAAACACAGATTATGAAAGAAATAAGATGGCATGGTAGAGGTGGTCAAGGAGGTTTTACTGCTTCAAGGCTATTGGGAATTGCTGCCGGAATGTTTCAAGATAAACATGCATTAGCATTTCCTTCATTCGGACCAGAGCGCCGTGGTGCACCAGTACTTGCATTTACTAAAATTGACGATAAAAAGATACATGATCGCAGTGAGGTTATTACTTGTGATTATGTAGTTGTTATGGACGAAACTCTGATTAATCCAACAATGCTTAAAGGGATTAAGGATGATACGGTTTTTGTTATTAATAGTAAAAATCCTGATAGATACGAAATTCTTAAAAAATATAAAGTAGTAGCTGTTGATGCTACTGGTCTTGCTTTAGATATTCTTGGAAGACCTATAACCAATACGGCAATGTATGGTGCATTAGTTGCTGTTTCTGGACTAGTTAGTCTTGATTCAGCTTTAAGTAGTATACGTCACGAAATGAAACCATCTCTTGTTGATAAAAATATTGAGATCGTGAATCGTGCTTTTGAAGAATGTAGTAAAACGGAATCGACAAAAGTTAATTAATTATGGATAGACCAGTTAAGAGGGATTTTAAACGCCCAACACATATAGACGAATATCCTGTAGGACCGCAATACGAAGCAGGATTTCTTGCTGATACCAATGCAGGATGGAGAACCTACAAACCAGTTGTAGATAACGATAAATGTATTTACTGCTTAAAATGCTACCTGGTTTGCCCTGATGGAACCATTATTAAAAATGATGGTAAAATTGATGTTGATTACGATTATTGTAAAGGTTGCGGAGTTTGTGCGCATGAGTGCCCAAAAGATGCAATTGAAATGATAAAGGAGGAACTATAATGGCTGAAAATAAAGTTAACAAAATATTTATATCGGGAGATGAGGCAGTAGCGCATGGTACTCGTTTGTCGCGTCCGCATGTTATTGCTGCTTATCCTATTACTCCACAAACCATAACCGTTGAGCGTCTTTCAGAAATGGTTGAAAGAGGTGAAATGGAAACCGAATATATGCATGTTGAATCGGAGCATTCAGCACTTTCAGCAGCAATGGGTGCCAGCAGTGTTGGAGCAAGAACTTTTACAGCGACATCTTCACAAGGATTGTTATACATGGCCGAAGCTATGCACTATGCCAGTGGTGGTCGTTACCCAATTGTTATGATGAATGCAAACCGATCGGTTGCATTACCTTGGAGTATTTATGGCGATCAACGTGATTCGCTTTCATTATTAGATTCTGGTTGGATTCAGGTATACGTTGAAGATGCACAGGAAGCATTGGATATGATAATTCAGGCTTACAAAATTGCTGAAAACGGGAAAGTGTTAACTCCAATGATGGTTAATCTGGATGGATTTATCTTAACTCACACTTATGAAATGGTTGAGATTCCAGAGCAGGAAATGGTTGACAAGTTTCTGCCAAATTTCGAAACTCCAAACAAAATGAGTTTTGAAAATCCAAAGAATATGGCCTTCAGCTCACAGCCTGATGATAATACAGAATTTAAATATCAGCAAAATAAAGCTATGTTGGATTCTATAGAAGTAATTGAGAAAACAGATAAAGAATTTGGCGATCAGTTTGGAAGATATTACAATGGTATGGTTGAAGAAATTATGTGTGATGATGCTGATGCTGTTTTGGTTACTTTAGGAAGTGTTACAGGAACTGTTCGTGTAGTTGCTGAGCAGTTAAGGGCAAAAGGATTAAAAGTTGGGATTTTAAAAATTCGTTATATGCGTCCATTCCCTGAAAAGGAAATTATGGAATTAAGCAAAAAAGTGAAAGCAATTGGAGTTATCGATAAAGATATTTCATTTGGTTACGAAGGAACAATTTATACGAATGTAAATTCTGCACTTTCAAAAGCAAATGCTTCGGTATTTAAGAAAAACTTTATTGGTGGTTTAGGTGGTAGAGATATTACGAAAGCCGAAATAGAGAAAATGTACATGGACTTATTAGAAGGAATAGATTCGAACAATGAAGCGAAAGTAGAATTCTTTAATTTAAAAGTAGAAACCAATGACTAATCAAACTATAGATATACCAAGAGTAAATGCTAAAAACATAACAGAAAAGGAGTTCTTTTATGGGCATAAAGCATGCGCCGGATGTGGTGGAAGTGTTGCGGTTCGTTTAGCATTAAAAGTTTTAGGTGAAAGAACATATTCTGCTTTGCCTGCAGGTTGTATGGCCGCTGTTGGATTTATTTTCCCGCAAATGGCATTCATGAACAATTCCATCATTACAACTTTTCCAGGTGTTGCAAGTATGGCTTCGGGAATTGCTGCTGGAGCAAAAGCTTTAGGTCAGAAGGATTTTAAAACAGTGTGTTTTGCCGGTGATGGTGGTACTGCCGATATTGGTTTGCAAGCATTATCGGGAATGATTGATCGCGATGATGATGTTCTTTACATCTGTTACGATAACGAAGCTTATATGAATACAGGTATTCAGAAAAGTGGATTAACACCTTACGGAACACAAACTACAACAACTCCTGCAGGGAAAAACCTTCCGGGAACAAAAACAAATAAGAAGAACCTGTTTGAGATTATTGCTGCACACGATATTAAATATGCTGCAACCGCAAGTATTGGATATCCACAAGATTTTATCAATAAAGTAAATAAGGCAAAACATACTAAAGGTGCTACATTTATTCATGTGTATGCATCGTGCCCAACAGGCTGGGGAACACCTACTCATACATCAATTGAAATTGCAAAAGAAGCTGTTGATTGTGGATTAATTTATTTAGCTGAGTATGAAAATAGTGAATTCAAATTGAATAAAAATCCAAAAGAATTTAAATCGGTTAAGGAATATTTAACTAAACAAGGCCGATTTAAGCACATGACTGACGAAGACATTGAAAAAGTGATTCAGTTCAGAGATGTGAAATGGAAACGAATGCGTAAAAATTGGGTAAAATAAAATACTAAAAGCCTATATAAATATTACAGACCGTGAGTTTATTTTATAAATAGCGGTCTGTCTTTTTTTATATAACCGGGAAAGTTATTTTACATGTTGTTCCTTTATTTTCTTGTGAACTAATATTTAATTCTCCATGGTGGTTTCGAATAATTTGTCGCGATACACTTAACCCAATACCCGAACCTTCTTTTTTTGTTGTAAAGAATGGAATAAAAATTTCTGATTGATGATCTAAAGAAATACCTTGTCCATTATCTGTTATGGAAAGATTTAAAGAATTGTTTTGAGTTTCTGCCTTTAGTTTGATTTCCCCTTTTTCGGTATTAATTGCTTCAGATGAATTTTTTACAAGGTTAATTAAAACTTGCGTAATTTGTTCTTTGTCAATTAATATAAATTCTGATTTTGTTAATCGTTTATATTCTAATCGAATATTTTTAGAAGTACAATATTCTTTTAAAATAGGTAAAGTTTCATCTATAAATTCGTTAATATTTGCTTTTTCTACATTTGGTTCCGGAATGCGCATTACCTTTTTAAAGTCGGCAACAAAACTACTCAAACCTTGATTTCTGTTATCAATACTTTTTAAACCGGTAACAGCAAATTCAATATCTTCTTCCTTTAACTGAGATACCTTTTTTATTCTATCATCTAGGGCAAATATCTTAAGAACAGATGAAGTTAAAGAACGAATTGGTCCAATTAATTGAATTCATAATTTCGTGAGTAAGCACACGAAAGATTTTACGCCATGCTTTTTCTTCTTCAATATCTAATTCTGTTCTAATGTTTTCGAAAGAGATAATTTTAATGTTTCGTTGATTGATTTTGATATTTTTTATCTGAAAAAGTAAACTTTTTATTCCTTTACTGGTGTTAATTGAAATAACTTCTTTAGTTCCCTCTTTTAGATTAAGTAACTTATCTTCAAGCCCTTCCTTAACCTTGTTTAGTTGTGATAATAGCTCAAGAGAGTTTGTTTCTAAAATATCCTGACCAGCACGATTTATTATTTCAACTTTACCCGATTCTGTTATTGTAATAATGCCGGTAGGCATTTGATCTAGTATCTGTCGAAGGTATTGATGTGTACTTTCTTTTTCAAGATCTGCTAATCGAACGTATCTTAAAATCTCATTTAAGCTAAAATTAAGTTCTTTAAATGAACTATTAGAAATGTCTGTATTTAAATAATCACTGTATTTTATATTTTCAAGAAATTGTTTTAGCCGACGATTCGTTCGATTTACATATTTTATTAGTACTATAATTAAGATAACCCAAACTAAGCTAACAGTAATTTTTGCAACTTTATAATCAACATTGGACCAAACTTCAACTAGGGCAAGTCCAATAATTGCAATAAGTATGCATAATATTACAACACCTATATTGAAACGATTAAAGCTCATACTTCTTAATTTTATTATAAAGGGTACGCCTTGTTATTCCTAACTCATTTGCTGTTTCGGTATAATTATTATTATGTTTTTTAAGGGCAGTTTTAATTATTTTGATTTCATTGTTTTCAAGATCAAGAGTATCAAAACTTGTAGAATTAGTTTGTTTTCTAAAAGCAAAATCTTCTTGTGTCAGATAATCAGAATCACTTAATATAACAGCTTTTTCTACTGCATGTTGTAATTCCCGTATATTTCCTGGCCAACTGTAATTTTTCAAGTATGTTATTGCTTCGTCAGAAATACCTTTTATTGATTTTTGGTATTTATCATTAAATATTTTAAGGAAATGATTCAGAAAACCTGTTATATCTTCTTTCCTATTACGCAATGCTGGAATTTCGATCGTTACTGTATTGATTCTATATAAGAGATCTTCTCGAAATTCTTTATTTTCAGACGCTTCGAATAAATCCATGTTGGTTGCTGTAATTAACCTTATATCAATATCTTTTTGAACTGATGCACCAACTGGCGTAATTTTTTTATTTTGAATTGTTGTTAAAAGTTTCTTTTGTGATTCAAGATTAAGATTTCCAATTTCATCTAAAAACAATGTTCCTCCAGATGCAGGTTCCAGTTTTCCAATTTTAGCTTCTTTAGCATCTGTAAAAGCACCCTTTTCATAACCAAATAGTTCACTTTCAAATAGAGATTCTGAAATTGAACCTAAATCAACTGCCACAAAAAGTTTTTCTGATCTATTCGATAAAGCATGTATTTGCCTTGCTAAAACTTCTTTCCCGGTACCATTTTCGCCAAGAATTAAAATATTGGCATCTGTTTTTACTACCTTCTCTACTACATTCATTATTTCTTGCATTGCTGATGATTTGCTAACGAAATAATTCTGAGTTTTAGAAATTTCTGTACGTAGATTTTTATTTACTGTTTTAAGTGATTTGATTTCTCTTTTCGACTTTGTGATTTCTACAGCTCTTTTTACTGAAGTAATTAATTTATCATCATCCCAGGGTTTTTCGATATAGTCAGTTGCTCCGTCATGTATGGCTTGAACAGCCTTTTCAAGTTCTGCATAGGCAGTTAAGAATATAATTGATATATCAGAATCAATCTTAAGAATTTCTTTCATCCAATAAAAACCTTCATTGCCAGTATTTAAACCGGCAACAAAATTCATGTCTAAAATAATGGCATCATATACTTTATTATTTAAGACTGAATAAAGTTGATTAGGATCTGTTAATGAATCAACTGAACATATATTTCTTAGTAATAGCTGAATTGCAACTATTACATCTTTATTGTCTTCTACAATTAAAAGTTCTGGTAATTGTTTGTTCATTAAAATAAAATTTAAATAAAAGTATGAAAATGAGAATCCTTTTCCCAGCAAGTGAGAAAAATTTTCTCAAAACAAAATGCAGAATAATTTGTAAACACCAAAAAATCAGAAAGAAACAGTTTTGGTATAAGGCTTGGCATATAGAAAGCGAATAATTAAATTTGATGAATATGTTTAGAAATTTTATACAATTAGCATTTAGAAATTTTTTAAAGAACAGCTCATATACAATTATTAATGTATTAGGACTTTCAGTAGGATTAGCGGCTTTTATAATACTTACTTTATTCGTAAAGTACGAATTGGGTTATGATACTTTTCATGAAGGCACAGACCGGATGTATAGAGTAGAGGAGCAAATACATTTGGCAAATGAAGTGGATATCTGGTCGCAAATACCTGCACCTGTTAGTAATACGCTTCAAGAAAGATATGCAGAAATAGAAGAAGCTATAACAATCCGTGAAGTTTGGGGAGAATATTTGTCAACATCAAAAAAGCGGACTTTTTTTGAGCCTGATGGATATTATGCAAATTCTGATATTTTCAATTTATTTAATATAAAATTTATTTCAGGAAATAAAAAAACCGCATTAGATTCTCCAATGAAAATAGTGTTAACAGAATCAATAGCTAATAAATTATTCCCAGATACGGAACCTATGGGACAAAATATTTTAGTAGATAACAAGAGAACCTATATTGTATCTGGAGTTATTGAAGATGTGCCTTTTAATACAAACACACCATTAACTTATTTAATACCTTTTAGTACTTACAAAAGTTTATGGAATGAAAGTTTCTTAGATCATTGGGATTGGGATGATACAAGGGTATATATTAAACTTAAAGAAGGCGTGGATAAAGAAAAGTTTGAACAAAAAATAGCCTTTTTATTTGATGAGTTTAGAGAAGAAAGGGATGATAAACTTTTATTGACTCCTATAAAAATGATTCACTTAGTTGATGGTAATAATTTCGGATATTTAATTGTGGTAACATTGTACGGAATAGTAGGATTGTTTACATTAGTTTTAGCAGCCTTAAATTTTGTTAATTTAACTACAGCATACTCATTAACAAGAGCAAAAGAAATAGGTGTTAAAAAGGTTGTTGGGAGTTCAAAAGGAAGATTAATAAAACAGTTTCTAGGAGAGTCATTAATAATTGTATTTATGTCTTTACTAATTGCTTTTACTATTACTGAAGCATCATTACCAATATTTAATCGAATAGTATCTTTACCATTAGATATTAAATATATCGAAGATTGGTCATTTACATTATTTATTATAGGAATAACTGCACTAACAGGAATTTTATCTGGATTCTATCCATCTTTAGTATTATCATCGTTGAATCCTTTACAAACATTGAAAAACAAGATATTCGACAACAAACGATTTAAAAAATTCTCTATGAGAAAAGGTCTGGTAGTTTTTCAGTTGATAATGTCAATTGTATTTATTATTACAACTTTAGGAATATTAGGGCAGTTCAGATATTTAAAAAATAAAGATTTAGGTTTTGATAAACATAATTTATTGATAAGTAGAATTGGAGCAACTGAAAAAGTTAAAATAAATGATTTTGCAACTTTACATGATGAATTATTACAAATTCCCGGAGTAATTAACTCTTCAATATCATATAATTCTCCATTCAATGGTTCCTGGGGTAGAGTTGTTAATTGGGAAGGGAGTCAGGCTGGTGAAAATATGAATTGTCGCTTTAATAGAGCATATGCTACTTTTTTAAATACAATGAAAATAAATTTAATTGCCGGAAGGCAGTTTGATCAAAACTTAGCTTCTGATTCAGCAGCTTGTATTGTGAATGAAACATTTATAAATATAATTGGATGGAATGCTGAAGAAGCTATCGGTAAAAGAGTATGGGATAAGGATTATACTATTATTGGAGTAATGAATGATTTTCATGAACAGTCGCCATATACAAAGATTCAGCCTTACATTATGATAAATCATTCTGGGTATTTAACAGGATCGAAAGATCTAATTGTTAGGATTGATGATATTGCAGATAATGAAAAAGTTGGTAAAATAAAGGCATTATTGGAAGAGTATTTCCCAGATATAATATTTGAAATAAAACCTTTTGATAATAATTTGGGAGCTGGCACTTATAAAGTTTATGAAGGAATGGCGAAAACCTTTGGTTTCTTTTCTCTTGTATCAATTATAATTGCAGTTATTGGATTATTTGCATTGGTATCGTTTAGTAGTAAACGTAAAATAAAAGAAATTGGAATTAGAAAGGTGCTTGGAGCAAGTTCATGGCAGATTTATAAAAAACTTATAAATGAATATATCATCCTTACAGTTGTTGCAAATATGTTTGCAATGCCTTTAGGAATTCTTTTTTACAAATTTGATCCATCTTATTATAAAACTGATTTAAATTATTTGAATCTGGTTATAACAGGAATATTATCTTTCGTTATTACAATTATTATTATAAGTATTCAGGTTATTAAATCATCAAATGCAAATCCTGTTGATAGTTTGCGATACGAATAATTAAGTCTAATAATTATGATACGAAATTTTTTATTATTAGCAAGCAGGAATTTTATTAAAAATGGAGTTTATTCTATAATTAATATTTTAGGACTTTCTGTTGGGTTAGCAGCTTTTATAATACTTTCACTTTTTGTTAAATTTGAATTAAGTTTTGATACATATCATAACGACCATGACAGAATATACCGGGTTGTACAGAAAGTTAGTACCTCGAGTGAAATAAATACCTGGCAAGATTTACCGGCACCTATTGGGATAGAATTAGAGAATAGATATGCTGAGGTTGAGGAAGCTATAGTGATTAAAAGAGTTTGGGGTGAATATTTCTCAACATCAAAGGGAAGAACCTTTTATGAAAAAGGAGGAAGTTATGCAAATCCTGATATTTTTGATTTGTTAAAGATCAACTTTGTTGCAGGAGATAAAATAACAGCTCTTGATGGGCCAATGAAAATAGTTTTAACTGAATCTTTAGCAAACAAATTATTTCCCGATTCGAATCCAATGGGACAAAGCATTTTGGTAGATAAGAGAAGAACTTATCAGGTTTCGGCTGTAATTGAAGATTTCCCTTATAATACCTATGGAAGATCGAGTTATCTTATCTCTTTTGAAACTTATAAAAGTGTATATCATAGAGATTTGTTTGAGCTTTGGGATTGGCATAGTGTAAGAGTTTATTTAAAACTGAAAGAAGATGTTGATGCTAAAGTATTTGAAAATAAGATTAAGTATTTATTAGATGATTTTCTTGAAGATCGCAATGATGAAATTAAACTCACACCTGTTTGGTTATTTCACTTACGTCAAAGTGACGAAGACGGTTATTGGGCAGTAGTTGTATTGTATGGATCATTAGGATTATTTACATTGCTTCTGGCAGCTATAAATTTTACAAATCTTACTACAGCCTATTCATTAACACGAGCTAAAGAAATTGGAGTGAAAAAAATTGTTGGTTCTTCAAGATTAAATTTGGTGGGACAATTTATTGGGGAATCTCTTATTATGATTTTTATTTCTTTGCTAATAGCATTTACTATTACTGAAGCAGTTTTACCACTATTTAGTCGGATTGTTTCTACTCCACTTGATATAAGGTATGTCGAAAATTGGCAATTTACATTGTTCGTTCTTGGAATAACTATTTTGACTGGAATTGTGGCGGGACTTTATCCAGCCTTGGTTTTATCGTCTATTAATCCATTGTTAATTGTTAAAAATCAAATATTTGATAGTAATAGGTTTAAAAAATTCTCAATGCGTAGAGGATTAATCGTATTTCAAATGGTAATATGTATATTATTTGTATTAATAACCATAGGTATTCTTAAGCAGTTTAATTATCTACAAAACAAAGAATTAGGATTTAATAAAGAAAATCTACTTATATGTAGTATAAAAAACACAGAAAAAGTAAAAATAAATGAGTTTTCGGCATTGCGCAATGAACTACTTTTGATTCCTGGTGTTGAAGAAACATCATTAGCATACAATACTCCTTTTTATGGATCAATGGCTCATACCTTGAATTGGGAGGGTGCCCCGGAAGGTGAGAAAATAAGTTGCAGATATAATAAAGCATATGCAACTTTCTTAAAAACTCTGGAAATAGAATTATTAGCAGGTAGAGATTTTGATGAAAATAGAATTGCAGATTCCACTGCATGTATTGTAAATGAAACCTTCGTGAGAATATTAGGTTGGAATATAGAAGAGGCTATAGGTAAGAGAGTGTGGAATTTACAATATACAATTATAGGCATAACCAAAGACTTTCATCAACAATCTCCTTTTACAAAAATAAGACCTTATTTTTTATGTAGTCATCCTGGATTTTTGACTGGAAATAAAGTTATAAGCATTCGAGTAGCAGATGCACGAAACAGAAATACTATTAAAAATATTAATATCGTTTTGGATGATTTTTTTCCTGATAGCAATTTTGAGCTTACACTGTTCGATGAAAATGCAGATGATGATACCCAGGAAACATTTAGTGCGATAGGGAAAACTTTTGGATTCTTCTCGGTTATTTCAATTGTAATAGCAATAATTGGGATGTTTGCTTTAGTTGCTTATAGCAGTAAAAGAAAAGTAAAAGAAATAGGTATTCGAAAAGTAATTGGAGCTAAATCAACACAAATTTTTGCCGTTATTATGAAAGAGTATCTTAAACTTGTTCTTATAGCAAATATTATTGCTATCCCTCTTGGATATTTTATGATGAATGCAGATCCTTCCTATTACAAACCAGAAGCAGATTATTCTATATTTGTTTGGGTTGGAATGCTGTCATTCGTTATAATAATAGCTATTATTAGTATTCAAGTTCTAAAATCATCGAGGGCAAACCCAGTTGATAGTTTACGTTATGAATAATATAAATCTTGTTTTTAGAATTGATCCGAAGTTGTAAGGCTTCGGATTTTTTTAATTATTTATGCTAGCTTTGTTAAACAAAATTGATGAACTTTTGTTTTTAAATATTTATGACAGAGATTGATAATAGAATTGTTGAGTTTATTAATAAACATCACGTACTTACTCTAGCTACCTCGAAAAATAATATACCTTACTGTGCCAATTGTTTTTATGTGTATTCTGAGGATCAAAATATGTTGGTTTTTACTACCGATCATAAAACCAAGCATGCGCAAGATGTTTCTAAAAATAGTATAGTTGCCGGATCAATTGTTTTAGAAACGAATGTTGTTGGAAAAATTCAGGGAGTGCAGTTTCAGGGAAAAATGTATGAGCCAAAAGATGAATTGTTAAAAGCTGTAAAAGCAAGATATCTAAAAAGATTTCCGGTTGCCATGTTAATGAAAACTAATTTATGGGTTGTTGAGATAAGTTTTCTTAAATTTACAGATAATCGATTGGGTTTTGGAAAGAAACTATATTGGGGAAACGAAGCTTCAGAAATAGAATAATATGATTTTAGTAACAGGTGGAACAGGTTTAGTAGGTTCTCATTTGCTTTTTGAATTGGCACAAAGGAATGAAGAAGTTAGGGTTATTGTTCGTAACAGGCAAAAAATTAAACTTGTAGAAAAAGTATTTTCATATTATTCCGAAGATTATAAAGAATTAGTTGAAAAGATTCAGTGGGTAAATGGAGATCTTTTCGATTTAAGTTCTTTATCAGAAGCATTTGTAGGTGTAAATAAAGTTTATCATTGTGCTGCTATTGTATCTATTGGAGGGAAAAACCCAGATCAATTGATTAATGAAAATGTTGGATTAACAGAGAATATGGTTAATTTATGCCTAGAGAATAAAATCGAAAAGCTTTGTCATGTAAGCTCCATAGCGACAATGGGAAATTCTGTAAATGGAGAACTAATTACTGAAGGTACAACGTGGACATCTTCAAAAAATCGTTCGGCTTATTCGGTTAGTAAGTTCAAATCGGAAATGGAAGTTTGGCGTGGTGTAGAAGAAGGATTAAATGCTGTAATTGTGAATCCATCGGTTATATTGGGGCCAGGGTTCTGGAATTCGGGGAGCGGAGCTTTGTTTACTAAAGCTGCAAAAGGAATGAAGTATTATACTCAGGGGATAACAGGTTTTGTTGATGTTCGTGATGTTGTTCGTTCTATGATTAAGTTAATGGAAAGTGACATATGTTCTGAACGATTCATTTTGAATTCAGAGAATATAAGTTACAAACAGCTTTTCGATATGGTTGCCGAAGCTATGCAAGTTAATAAACCAAAAAAAGAAGCTTCAAAATCTTTATTAAAACTTGCGGTAGGTTTAGATTCTGTGGCAAGTAGTTTAAAAATAAAAAAGCAAGAAATTACAAAAGATGTGATACGTGCAAGCACATCGATAACGAAATATTCAAATCAGAAAATTCTTGAGTCTATAGGAATAGATTTTATTCCAGTGGAGACTAGTATAAAAAAGATTGCACAATTATTTAAAGAAGATATAATAAAGAACTAATTACAAATCTGTAAAAGTTGTTTATTATTATCAATTAATACAAAATATTATGAGTAAAGGAAAAAATAAGACAGGAAAGAGGAAGAGCTCAAAAAGATTAAATAAACAAATTCTTACTAATAAAATAATAGGGTTATTTACTAATAACCCAAACAAGACCTATAATTATAAGCAAATTGCTAAGCAGTTTGAAGTAAAAGACGAAGGACAAAAAGCCTTAATATCAGCCATACTTTATGAATTACACGATTATGGTAGTTTGGTGGAAATTTCGCGTGGTAAGTTTAAGTTGGTTACACAAGGTGGTTATATAGAAGGAACGGTAGATTTAACTTTAAAAGGATCAGGTTATATCGTATCGGATGATTGTGATGAAGATATCTTTGTGTCGCAATCTAATCTTAATCATGCATTAAATGGTGATTTTGTAAAAGTATATTTATATGCTAAGAAAAGAGGTAGACAACCTGAAGGTGAAGTTGTTGAAATATTAAAAAGATCAAAAGAAAATATTGTTGGTGTTGTTCAGGTATCAAAGACTTTTGCATTTATGACAGCAAATAGTAAGCAGATGCCTTACGATGTTTTTATTCCATTACCAAAATTGAAAGGCGCAAAAAATGGTGATAAAGTGGTCGTAAAAATAACTGAATGGCCCGAAAAATATAAAAACCCTTTTGGTGAAGTAGTAAGTGTACTTGGAAAACCTGGCGAGAATGAAACAGAGATGCATGCGATATTGGCCGAGTTTGATTTGCCCTATGAATTTGATAAAAAGGTTGAAGACGCAGCGAATAAAGTTCCTGTTGAAATAACTAAAGAGGATTATAAGGCTAGAAGAGATTTTCGTGATATCACAACTTTTACAATTGACCCAATCGATGCAAAAGATTTTGACGATGCTTTATCAATACAAAAACTGGAAAGTGGGAATTGGCAGATTGGTGTTCATATTGCAGATGTGACACATTATGTAACACCAGATTCAATTGTCGATAGGGAAGCATACGAAAGAGCCACATCAGTTTATCTGGTTGATCGTGTTGTTCCGATGATTCCTGAAAAACTATCAAATTTGGTTTGTAGTTTACGTCCAAATGAAGAGAAACTTTGTTATAGTATTGTTTTTGAATTAGATGATAAAGGTGATGTGCTTGATCAATGGATAGGAAGAACGGTTATAAATTCTAACAGGCGTTTCAACTATGAGGAGGCACAGCAGATTATTGAAGGTGGTGAAGGGGATTTTAAAGAAGAACTTTTAATCTTGAATGATCTTGCTCAAAAAATACGCGCTAGACGTTTTAAAAATGGTGCAATTTCATTTGAACGTGTTGAAGTTAAATTTGATATTGATGAAAAAGGAAAACCTCTTGGAGTTTTCTTTAAAGAGCACAAAGAATCGAATCAACTAATTGAAGAGTTCATGCTATTAGCTAATAAACGTGTTGCTGAGTTTATAGGTCGAGTTAAAAAAGGACAAAAAGCAAAAACTTTTGTGTATAGAATTCACGATAAACCAGATCCAGAAAAGTTAGAACGATTCGCAAGGTTTATTCAGCGATTTGGATATGGAATTAATACAAGAAACCAGAAAAACATTACAACTTCAATTAATGATTTGCTGGATGAGGTTCAAGGAAAAAAAGAACAAAATGTTATTGAAACCTTGGCTGTTAGAGCGATGGCTAAAGCAATTTATTCTACTAAAAATGTGGGTCATTATGGACTTTCATTTCCTTTCTATACTCATTTTACTTCTCCTATTCGCCGTTATCCAGATATGATGGTTCATAGAATGTTAACGGATTATTTAGAAGATGGAAAAAGCAAAAATAAGTCTAAATACGAGGATAGATGTAAACACTCTTCGGAAATGGAACGCAGATCTGCTGAAGCAGAAAGAGCATCCATTAAATATAAACAGGTTGAGTTTATGAAAGATCACATTGGTGAAGAGTTTGATGGAATAATATCTGGTGTAACAGAGTGGGGATTTTATGTTGAATTGAATGAAAGTAAATGCGAAGGGCTAGTTCATATTCGTGAATTGGATGATGACTATTATTTCTTCGATGAAGATGATTATGCAATTATTGGGAAACGAAATAAGAAAACTTACCAGCTAGGTGATCCTGTAAAAATTAAGATCGTACGAGCCGATCTGGAAAAGAAACAACTTGACTACACCTTGGCTTAATTAAATCAATTTTTCGAACAGACCAATTGCTGTTCTTTTTATTCAAATTATTTACTGATCTATACAGACCTACTTAAATTATAGAATTTCGAAAAAAACAGTCGAAAAATTTTGCATTCAAGTTTTCAAAACTTAAATTTGAATTAGAACTAAAAATATTCGAAAAATGATCAAAGAACATATCGTAAAGAAACAAAAAGCAATAAAACATAAAATTGTAAATATTGCATCCAACGTTTTTAGTAAATTCGGATTTAAAAAAGCAACCATGGAAGACATTGCTTATGCTGCAGGAATGGGGAAAAGTTCAATTTATTATTATTTTAAGAGCAAAGAGGAAATCTTTGAAGCGGTTGTAAAAAAAGAAGCTTATGAGTTAAGTTTAGAGATCGAAAAAAGGGTTGTAAATGTAAATGATAACCCAAAAGAGAAGATTAGGAATTATGTTTTTATTCGAATGAAATATCTAAAAGAAATGGTCAACTTTTATGAAACTTTAAAAAATGATTATTTAGCTAACCTTGCTTTTACAGAGCGTATTCGAAAAAAGTATGATAAAGATGAACAGCAAACCATAAAAACGATTTTAGAAGAAGGTGTTAACCAAGGAATATTTAATTTAAATAATACAAAACTTGCTTCTACTGCTTTGGTAACATTTTTAAAAGGTTTGGAGACTACAATGCTTATTGATGAAGAGTTGGACTTAAAGGGTTTAGAAAAAAACCTGGATGATATTTTGCAGATTTTATTTTATGGAATGATAAAATAAATCAAAATGAAATTGAGATTTCTTTTTGTACTTTTTTTACCTTCAGTTCTTTTTGCTCAAAATACTCTTAATCGAGACGATTGCAGAAAAATAGCATTAGAGCATAATCGACAAATAATAATTGCCAATGAAAACTTGTCGATGATGTCAGCATTAAATCGTTCTGCAAAAACACAATATTACCCAAGGTTTGGAGCAAATGGTGCATATATTAAAATGAGCAAAGAAATTAGCTTGCTAAGTGAGAATATGTTTTTACCTATTGTCCCTTCTGAAGCGATTGTAAACGGTAAAATTAGTGAATTAATTTTTGCACTTAATCCTGCTTTATTAGAGGAAACCTTTGTTACGGATGGTAGTGGGAATATTGTTTATGATGAAAGTGGAAATCCTGTTTTTGAGAATTATGCTTATCTGCCAGGACAAGAGGCTACCTTAGATCTACGTGATGTATTTCTATTTAACATGAGTATGAAACAGCCAATTTATACAGGAGGTAAAATAAAAGAAATTAATCGTTTAACAGAATATGGAAAGGATTTGTTTAATGCAAAAAGATCATTAACAAAAACTGAAATAATAATTGAAACTGATCAGCGATATTGGCAGGTTATTTCGTTAAAAGAGAAAGTTAAGCTTACAACGATCTATAAACAGATGATAGAAAATCTATTAAATGATCTATACAATATTTACGAAGAAGGAATCATTACAAATAATGAAATACTTAAGGCCAAAGTAAAATATAACGAAGTTGATTTAAAGTTGATGAAAGCAAGTAATGGATTAAGGCTTGCGCAAATGGCTCTAAATCAAACATTGGGATTTCCCTTGGATACTATTATTTCTTTATCAGATTCTATTATCCTGGATTATGATTTAGTTCATGAGTCGAATATGAAAGATGAGGCAATCAAGAAAAGATCAGAAATAGATATGTTAAATTCTACTATAAAAATTGCCGAATCTGCTGAAAAGATAATGAAATCAAGATACTTGCCAAACGTTGGCCTAACAGCAAATTATTTATTTATGAATCCAAATCCATACAATGGATTCGAAAAAGAATTTGGAAGCGATTGGAACATTGGTTTGATAGTCAATATACCAATATGGCACTGGAACGATAAGAAACACACTTTACAAGCTTCTAAACATAAAACAGCAGCAATAAAACAGCAGTATGCAGAAGCACAGGAATTAATTGCTCTCGAAGTTCAACAATCATTATTTAAGTATACCGAGTCAATAAAAAAGGTTGAATTAACGATGGTTTCGGTACAGCAAGCAGAAGAAAATCTTAAACTTACTAAAGATAGTTTTGATGAAGGCATTTTAAAAACAACTGATTTGTTGGAAGCACAAACCTTGTGGCAAGAAGCATATACTGAATTTATTGAAGCGAAAACAGAGAATAAACTGTGCGAATCAGAACTATTAAAGGTTACAGGAAATCTGAATCAGTAAATTATTTGTTATGAAAAAATATATACACATCTTAATGGTTACAATTTTATCCTTTAGTTGTAAAGATAAGATACATAAAACTGACATAACAGATTCAATAATCCCTGTTGTGGTTACAAAATCGAAACAAATAAAATTTATTCCAAAGCTTGAGTTTTCAGGAACGGCCTTTGCTAATAAAGAAGCAAATTTGGGAACTGCAATTCCGGGGCGAATTGAAAAAATTTATTTTAACGAAGGACAAAAAGTAAATAAGGGTGATTTATTAGTAGAACTTTCTTCAGAATTATACATGCAAGCTTTAATTGAACGTGATGCCTTAAAGAAGGATTTTGACAGGGTAAGTAGATTACGTGAGAAAGGAAGCTTAAGCGAACAAGACTTTGATCATGTGAAAGCAAAATATGATGCTTCAGTTGCTAAAACCCAGATGATGAAAAAGAACTCCGAAATTAGAGCCCCTTTTTCTGGTATTATTGTAGATCATATTGTTAAAGAAGGAGAGAATTACTTTTTTGCGCCAAGTCTTAAACCCGGGTATTCAACAACATCAGGTATTATAAAGCTAATGCAACTAAGTGAGTTAAAAGTAGAAATTGAGGTGAATGAAAAGGAGATATCTAAAATTAAAAAAGGACAAAAAGCATTGATCATTTTTGATGCTTATCCTGAAACTACATATGAAGGCATCGTCACAAGAATTGATCCGATATTATCTACTTTATCAAGAACTACTAAAGTTGAGATTAAGATTATTAATCGTGATTTAAAAATAAAGCCAGGCATGTATGCCAGTGTAAAAATCCAAATGCCCGAACAAAATGCAATAGTTGTTCCTGTTGAAGCAATATACCGACAAGCTGGTACTGGAAATGATTTTGTTTATGTAATAACAGATCAACTTGCTAATAAAATTCCTGTGAAAAGAAAATATACTTTAAATAATGAAGTTGTTATTGAAGGGATAGAACCCGATGAAACGATTGTTATAGCAGGCAAAAACAAACTAAACGAAAGTTCTAAGGTAGAAATTAAAGAAAATAAAAATCAATAATATGTTTAAATTGATTTAACATGAAATTACCCAAGATAAGTGTTAATAGACCAGTTGCTACAATCATGGCCTTTATGGCAGTCTTATTGTTTGGATTGGTTTCTTTACAAAAGCTCCCTTTGGATATTATGCCCGAGATGGAGCTTCCTACCTTGACTATTATGACCATTTATCCGGGAGCTTCTGCTAATGAAGTGGAAGAACAAGTAACAAAAGTGTTAGAAGAGGTTCTGGCTGGAACCGAAGGTCTAAAAGATATAACATCTGATTCGCAAGAAAATATTTCCTTCATTGCTTTACAATTTGCCTGGGGTACCAATATAACGGATGCAGCAAATGATGCGAGAGACTTAATGGAACTGGTTAAACGAAAACTTCCTGACAATTCAGAAAATCCGATTATTTATAAAATAAATTCTTCTCTTTTTCCAATATTAGTATATGGTGTAACGGCCACGGAAAATTATTATGGGATAAATAATATTATCAAAGATGAAATTGCAGGCCCGTTAAAAAAAGTAAAAGGTGTTGGTTCTGTGGTTTATATTGGTCAGCCCGAAAGGGAAATAAAGATTAATATCGATCCACAAAAACTTTCAGCGTATAACATGTCAATTGCCCAGATAGCTAACATTTTAAAGACTGAAAATATCACTATTCCTGGAGGTAATATAAAAATTGGAATTAGTGATTTAGCCGTGAAGGTTCCTGGTAAATTTGAAAGTGTTGAACAGATTGAGAATATTGTACTGGTTAACTACCAGAATTATATTATAAAACTTAAAGATGTAGCTAAGGTTGAAGATGGTTACAAAGAAAAGGATGAGTGGGCTCGATCAAAAAACGGCTTGGGTGTTGCGCTTTTAATTCAAAAACAATCGGGAGTAAACACCTTAGAAGTGGCTAATGCTATTCGTAGTAAAATGGAAGAGATAAAGCAAAATCTTCCGAGCGATATGGAGGCTTTTGAGATTATTAATACCGATGAGTTAATAGTGCAGTCAATAAAGAATTTAACCAGAACCTTATGGTGGGCATTGCTTTTTGTTATAATTGTAGTTTTTGTATTCTTACGCGAATGGAAATCAAGTTTAATCGTATTTCTAACCATACCATTTTCTTTAATTATTGCCTTTGTAGTAATGTTCATTATCGGATATACCATTAATATTTTCTCGTTAATGGCTATTGTTATTGCTATAGGAATGGTTGTGGATAATGCAATTGTTGTTCTTGAAAATATTACTCAACATATCGATAAAGGATCAAGACCAAAGCAGGCAGCTATTTTTGGATCGAGCGAGATGGGAATGGCTATTACTGCTTCTACAGCAACAACTCTAATGGTATTTATTCCTATGATCTTTGTAGGTGGAGTGGTTGGACTGTTATTTAAGCAATTGGCAATTATAACATCTGCAACCATGCTTGCATCATTGATTACTTCCTTATCGCTAACACCCATGGCATCTGCCCAATTGCTGAAGACACAAAAGAGATCAGATAAAAAATCAAAAACTAAGATTTATCAGTGGACAGAAAACATCTTTGTTCAGCTCGAGAAAATTTATAAAGAATCATTAAACTGGGCAATACATCATAAATTCATAGTTTTAATTTTAGCAATTTTTATATTTGCCGGAAGTCTTCTTATAGGCAAAAGCATGGGATCAGATTATATTCCTGCCTTTGATGCTGGTGATGTTTATATTGTTTTTGAAACTGAAGTAGGAACCAGTGCAGAAGAAACTGACCGTATTGCACAGAAAGTTATGGATATCTTTCGTGAAGAGGTACCAGAAATGGTTCCCGGTTCGTTAGCTTCTATTACAGGACAAACCGAAGGAGGAACCTTAAAGTCGGTTGGTTTTTCCGAAGGAAAAAATGTAAGTACTGTAATTGCACATTTGGTGTTACCAGATGAAAGAGAGAGATCGGCAGCAGAAATTGGAGAAGTATTACGAAAAAGGTTAGGTGACATTCCAGAGATAGATAAATTTCATGTTACTGCAGGAAGTATAATTTCCGAAGCAATTACTGGTAGTATAAAACCAATTGAAGTAGAAGTGTCTGGAACGAACTACCAGGAGATGAATGAATTTGCCCGGGATGTTTATAATAATATGATTAACATTCAAGGATTAACAGATGTTCAATCAACAATTGATGATGGAAAGTTAGAAGTACAAATAGAAATTAATAAAGATAAAGCATCAGCATTAGCTTTAAATACAGCTATGATAGCATTGCAGGTTCGTCAGAGTATTTATGGAGCCGAAGCAGGAGATTATAGTGAGATGGGAGAAGATTATAAAATAAATATCAGGTATGCACTGCAGCACAGATCACAAATAGAGAATCTTGAAAACATCATGGTTACTAATTTAAGAGGTAATCAGATTCCTATTTCTGCAGTTGCTACTATCAAACTAGGAACCGGACCTTTAGCAATAAATCATAAGTCGCAACAGAGAATTGTGAAAGTTACAGCTAATTTAGAACAAATATCCTTAGGAGAGGCGGCTAATAAGGTTCAATCGTTCATTGATACCATGAATATTCCAGATGGTATAGAAGTTCATTTAGCAGGACAAATTTCAGAGCAGGGGGAATCATTCTCAGACCTGTACACCATTCTTATCATTGGTATTTTATTAGTATATATGGTGATGGCAGCACAATTCGAATCCATTAAAGATCCATTTATTATTATGTTTGCAATTCCTTTTACCTTGGTAGGTATCATATTAGCATTTTGGATAACAGGAATAACCCTGAGTGTTACCACTTTTATTGGTGTAATAATGCTAATGGGAATAGTTGTAAACAATGGAATTGTATTAGTTGATTATACCAACTTGTTAAGAAAGAGAGGATATAAATTACAGGAAGCAGTTTTAGAAGCAGGAAGATCTCGTATGCGTCCGGTGTTAATGACTTCGTTTACAACCATGTTAGGAATGTTGCCTATGGCATTAAGTAAAGGAATGGGTCGCGAAATGTATTCTCCACTTGGGGTTACCATTATTGGAGGTTTATTGGTGTCAACAGTAATTACACTTATTTTAGTGCCAACCATTTACAGTATTTTTCATCAGTCAAAAGTTAAAAATTAACACAATGAAAATAGTATATCTGACATTTAATGTGAGTATTCGTGAACCTTTAATTAAAGTGCTTGAAGAAAATGCTGTAACAGATTTTCAGGTTATCGATCAGGTAATAGCAAAAAGTTCAAAAGGAGAGGCAAGATTTAATACTCCTGTTTGGCCGGGATATAATAATTCTATTTTTATGCAATTTATCGAAGATGACAAAGCCAGAGAGATTATTCAGAAAATTAAGGATTTTAATAAAAACATGATCAATGAAAATGAACAAGTTACTGCCTGTTCGTGGACTTTGGATGATATATTTTAATATAGATAAGAAACCCGGCATAAAGCCGGGTTTTCTATAGTTATTAATCGTTAAATAATTGTTTTTCTTTAATTTCAATTATTTTACCATATTTTTTTAATTCGTTAAGATCAATCCTCTTTTTATCTCCTACAATTGCAATAACCATAGGCTTGTTTTTAAGATTCTTGTTGTTAAACTCCACAATGTCTTTAAAATTCAGATTCTCGTAGGTTTTAGCTTTAAATTTAGCAGGATCTACCTTAAAGCCTTTATTATCCCATTCTACAATTTTAGTACTTAAATTTCTAAAATTTGGTTTATCAATGATTGATGATTGTAATAAATAATCTTTTATCATCGGCATTCTGTCTGCTTTTTCTGGCATCTCACGAACCAAAGTGTTAAATGTTTCTAAGGCAATGAGTGTTTTATCTGCTTGTGTACCAATATAACCAATAAAGTAACTTTGATTGCCTTTGTTTTTTGGAGTTCTAATTCCTGCTCCAGCAGAATATGCTAATGATCGGTATTCTCTTATTTCCTGTAATACCAAACCTGAAAATCCTCCCCCAAAATACATATTAAAAGCATCGATATATGCCTGTTGATCCGGATTGTATTGCTCCTGGTTAGTATAAAAATATATCTTACTTTGTAAAGCTTTTTTCTTATTTACAAGGTAAATAGTATTTTCAGAGTATTGATTTAGCTCAAGATCAAAAGGAGATTTAGATGTTTTATATTCTGATTTAAAATCAAGTTTTTCCTGAATAGTACTTAGTGCTTTTTGGGCGTCAATCTTACCAGTATAATGAATTTCTGTTTCAAATTCTGTTGCATTTATAAAAGCAGAAACTAATTGTTCCGTCGATAACTTTTTAATTTCTTTTAAGGTAAGGCGGTCAATGTATTCAGATTTATCACCATATTTAACATATTCAAAAAGAGCATCGGCAATACCATCAGCATCTGACTTTTCCATTTTTCGATCACCTTTTGTATTATCAATGATATTAGCAAGTTTGTTTTCTTCTAAAACCGGCTCATTAATAAGTTCATTAATTAATGCCAGGGCTTGTGGAAATGATTCTTCTACGCCTTCAATGCTTATTTCTGTATAATCATCATTTGAGTAAATAGAATAAGAACAAGCTATTTTGCTAAACTCACGTTTAAGTTCTTTGGTAGTTTTTGTCTTGGTACCTGCATAATTCATAATATCTCCTGCATATCTCATTAGTGGAATTTCTGTTTCTCCTGCACCAAATTTAATTTCTAATGAGAAGATATCATTTACTGGATTTTTAGTATAATAAAAATGTACATTTTCTTGCAGATTTTTAGAGATTACATCTTTATGAATATCAATGTAGTTAGGCTCGGTTTTTGTTGCTGGTAAAGACTCAAGGTATTTGGCAAACTCCGATTTGGCATTTGTGTTGGAAACAACAGCTTCGTATTCGGGTTTATCAATTTTTTCCGGTTTAGAGAATCCCATTTTAGAATAGAAAGCTAAAAAGTCGTTACCATAATATTGGTTTGCTACACGAATAACATCTTCTTTTGTCACTGATTTTATTTTTTCGGGATAACTAAAAACTTCTTCAACAGAAACTCCCCTAATAAATGCTTCCGAAATCAGGTAAGATCTTCCTTCTGGTTCTTCAACAGATAATTGATGTTCGGTATATAGATCTTTTTTAGAAGCTTCAACAAGCCAATCTTCAAATTCACCTTTTTTTAATTTATTAACTTTTTCAAGCACCAATTCTTCTGCTGATTCTAACTTCTGACCAATAATTTTAGGCACAAAAAAGATGATGGTCGCTCCATGATCCTGATAAGGTAATGGAATTACACCGGCATACATAATTTTATTGTCGATACTTAATTCGTCTAATAATCCTGACTGATTATAGTTGGATAATATGTTATTTGCAATATCTAAGGCTTCTTTGTCTGGATGCCCTGCTGTAACTGTTCTAAATCCTAATAAACCCAGCTTTACCGGACTAAGTTTTGCTTCTACAAATTCACGACCATGAAAGGCTTCTTCTTCCCAAATTTTTGGTTCGGGCACTTTACCATTTTCTAGTTTACCAAATGTTCTTTCAATGATAGGTTTTGCTATTGTAGGATCAAAATTTCCAGAAAGTACTAAGGCCATATTGTTAGCAACATAATAGGTTTTAAAAAATTCATACATTTTAGTTAATGACGGATTTTTTAAATCATCAATAGTACCTATGGTCGTTTGTTGTCCATATGGATGATTCTTAAAAAAGCTTTTTTGAAATTGCTCTAATAAGTTCGACATAAACATATCAGAATACATATTCTTTTCTTCGTAAACAACTTCAAGTTCAGATTGGAATCCTCTGAAAACAGGTTCTTTAAGCCTATGTGCATAAAGTTCTAACCATTTTTCAAGTTGATTTGGAGGAAATGAATTATAATATACCGTTTCATCAGCTCCTGTACCTGCATTAATATTTTTACTACCCATGCTATTAAGTACATTACTAAACTCATTTGGGATAGCATATTGATTAGCTTTAACAGATTCTTCGTTAATTTGTTTTTGAATCGATTTACGTTCTTCTTCGTTTTCTGTTTGTCCTAGTTTATCATATAACTCAAAGATCTTATCAATATGTATTTTTTCTTTTCCCCAATCTGTAGTTCCTAATTGAGTAGTTCCTTTAAAGAGCATATGTTCCTGGTAGTGTGCCATTCCTGTTGCATCGGCAGCGTCGTTTTTTGAGCCTGCTCGTGTTATGGTCATTCCAAAAACTTCTGATGCTGTTGGATCCTGATTTAAGTATACAGTTAATCCATTTTGTAGTTTGTATACTTCAATATTTTGGCCATTCGTATTTATAAAGAATGCCAAGCAAAGATTAATAAGTAAGAGATGTTTTAATTTCATAATGGTAATTTATTATTTAGTAACAATACTACAATATTTAACTTTATAAAGCTACAAATATTTATTGTTTTTCGATAAAACATAAAATCAAAATGCCTAAATTAAATTATAACAATTATTATAAAATTAGTATCTTGGCAAATACTAAAAACTAAAAATTTGTATTATGAAAATTAGATTATTCATTATTTCTCTGCTATTAGGTATTTTTTTTATTCCAGATTTAATAGCTCAAGATGCCGATAAAGTCTTAGGTTATTGGTTAACCCAGTATGAGGACTCGCAGGTTAAAATCTTCAAAACAAAAGATGGTAAATATTATGGAAATGTCAAGTGGCTCGAAAAACCAAATAATGATGATGGAACACCTAGACTTGATAAAGAAAATGAAGATGAGAAATTAAGGAGCCGTACAATACTTGGCTTGCAAATATTAAAGTCGTTTGAATACGATGCAGATGATAAAGAATGGGTCGATGGTACCATTTATGATCCTAAAAATGGAAAAACATATAAATGTTTTATGTGGTTTGAAGATGGCGATGATCAAACACTACATGTAAAAGGTTTTATTGGATTTTCTTTGTTAGGAAGAGAGGTTGAATGGACCAGGGAAGAAAGTTTAAGAGAGTAATTGAAATAAACATACTTATAAATAGACTTATCATAAGTCTTAGTTGTCATCCCCAACTTGCTCCGATGAATATCGGGAGGGGATTTTTTTATTTCAACGTATGAGTAAAGAACAAATTATACAACAAACAATAGGATTTGTAAAAAATAAATTGGATGGTGATAGCTCGGGTCACGATTGGTGGCATATTAGCCGGGTATGGAATTTATCCAAGCAAATTCAAAAAGAAGAAGGGGGTGATTTATTCATAATTGAAATGGCTGCATTATTACACGATGTGGCAGATTGGAAGTTTTATAAAAACGAAGATGAAGGTTTAAGAGTAATTGTTGATTGGTTAAAAGAAATGAAAATTGAGAAGGTTTATAGCGAGTATATTATTGACATCATTCAAAATGTATCGTTTAAAGGTGCTGGTGTGGATGATTGTATGAATAGTTTAGAGGGAAAGATTGTTCAAGATGCAGATCGATTGGATGCGATAGGAGCAATAGGTGTGGGTAGAGCATTTGCATTTGGAGGTAAGTTTCAAAGAGAAATGCATAATCCAAATCAGGAAAAACGGATGCATAAGAATTTTGAAGAATATAAATCTGCAAAGGGAACAACCATTAATCATTTTTATGAAAAATTACTTCTGTTAAAAGATCGTCTGAATACACAAACAGCAAAAGAAATTGCAGAAAAACGTCATGCATTTATGGAAACTTTCTTAAAACAATTCTACAATGAGTGGAATAATCTAAAATAGTATGCTTAACTTAGAGTTAAGAATTTCATGAAAATGAGAAGATTAACTCCGTATTTCAACGATTTTTTCAACTTATTCTTTCCTGATCTTTGTGTTGTTTGTAATACACATCTTATCAGTCAGGAAGATTTAATTTGTACCAGGTGTTTATATAATTTACCAAAAACAAATTACCATAAAGAAGTTAACAACCCCGTATCACAATTATTCTGGGGAAGAACAAGTATTGAGTTTGCTACGGCATATTTTACTTTTAAAAAAGGAAGCAAATACCAGCATATGATGCATAAGTTTAAATATCACGGCAAGAAGGAAATTGGGTATGTGTTGGGAAAATCTTTTGGGAATCAATTACGAAATAGCAATTTTGAAAAAATAGATATCATCATTCCTGTACCTTTACATAAAAGTAAATTAAAGAAACGAGGATATAACCAAAGTGAATGGATAGGAAAAGGTTTATCAGAAACTTTGAATAAACCTTTAGATACAACATCATTTATTCGTTCTATAGCTACTGAAACACAAACCCGCAAATCGAGATTTGAACGATGGAAGAATGTTGAGAATATTTTTAAGATTACGGATAAGAATGCAATTCAGGGAAAACATATTTTATTGGTAGATGATGTGGTTACAACAGGTTCAACACTTGAGGCTTGTGCAAATATTTTACTCGAAATGGAAGGAACGATAGTGAGTATAGCAACATTGGCAGTTGCTTAAAGAGGATACTATTTTATTATGCGAGCAATTAACTAAATACCTCCCCAACGTTTAGTATCAATATTAAAATCGGCTAAATCTAGCACCCTGTTTATAACAGTTAAAACAGTTTCATGAATATTCTGAGGTCGAGAGTAAAACGATGGACTGGCAGGACAAATGATTCCACCTGCAAGTGTGATTGTTTCCATATTTTGAATATGAATTAAATTATATGGAAGTTCTCGAGGGACAAGTATCAATTTTTGTTTTTCTTTTAAAATAACATCTGCTGCCCTTGTAATTAGATCGTCTGAAATTCCGTGAGCAATTCTACCAACAGTTCCCATAGAGCATGGGCAAATTATCATGGTATTAAACTGTGCTGATCCAGAAGCAAAGGGAGCATAAAAATCGTTGATAGCATAGAATTTAAAAGGATAATTTTTATATGAATCGTTTTCAAGTTCATATTCCCAAATTTCTCTGGCATTTTTAGAGAATACTAATCCAACTTCATCAATTTGATCTTTAATTTGAATTAAAGAATCAAGTAATAACTTCGCATATATTGATCCGCTTGCTCCACTTACAGCAACGATTAGTTTATGTTTTTTCATTGATTTTATTTTTTACCAAAGCTGGCAATTTCATAATAAACAGCAAATGTTAACACATTGTTGTATTGTCCACGGTTTAAAAAATAAGTTTGATCTCCTGGATGATCTCTAACCGGTAATATAGAGTAGTTAAAACGCACATTGATAAAAAGCTTGTCTATAATTTGATATTCAACTCCAGCTAATCCGGAGAGTTCAAACTCATCAAATGGAGGATCAGCAGGTTCATCTCCTGCCTCATTTTTATTTTCTGTTGATTTTTGTAGATAACCGGCAGCTAATCCAACATTAGCTGAAAATCTGTTTAAAAAATGGTATTTTAAAAATATGGGGATTTCAATATAATTTAACTTAGATTGGTAAAATGTACCTTGATCGTCATCATTTGATTTACTGCCCTTTTGAACGTACTTTAGCTCCAATTGTGCATCAATGTATTTATTTAGTTTTGCATTGGTATAAATCCCAAAAGCCAAACCTGCTTTACTATATCCTCCCCAGTTATCACCATCGAGTTGCGAAGCCGATAATCCGGCAAATACTCCTCCACCAAAAGTTTGAGAAAAACTATAATTGTTGATAACTAATAAAATAAGTATAATGATTATTTTTTTCATATCTTTAATAGTTAACTAGGAGCTAAAATACATAAAAAGAAGAAAGGCCTCTTAAATAAATTAAGGTTTATTAGCAAACTTTAACATTTAAGGTCCGTATAGTAAGGTATAGTTTTTGTTTATTTGTATTAGTAACAACAAACACCCCTTGGCATGAGAAAGATTTTACTTTTAATACTAGTTACTTTTACTATTGGAACCTCATCTGTAAGATCAGAAAATTCTGAACAGATTCAACCCGATTCTTCGATTATTAATATTCAAGAGATACAAAAATTGAAATTGTATCCCAATCCAGCATCAACATATTTATTTATTGATTATGATGTTCTTTTTGTAAAAGAGGCAAAACTTCAAATTTATAATTCAATTGGAGCTGTTGTTTATACTAAGAAACTGGAAGAAAAGAAAGGTAATATAAAAGTGTCCGTTTCTGATTTTAAGAACGGACTGTATTTCTGTTCGCTTCAAATTGACGGAAAGCTATTAAATACTCGTAAGATATTAATTAATCATTAAGATAATCACTTTTTAAGATATCAATAAGCTGGCGAACTCCAACGCTGGCTTTTTCTTTTATAAAATGTACATTTTTATTTGAAGTATAAACATCGTTAGGATCAATAAGAAATATGGGAATTCCAGATGGAGCATAATCAATTAACCCGGCGGCAGGATATACATTCAGTGAAGTTCCTACTACAATAAATATATCAGCTGTTTGACTAATGCTTGCAGCTTCAGAGATGGCAGGGACAGCTTCTCCAAACCAAACTATATGAGGACGTAGCTGAGAACCTTTCTCACAAGTATCGCCTAATTTTAGTTCCCAATCCTTTAATTCATAAATTAAATCCGGATCGATAGTGCTTCGTGCTTTTTTTAATTCACCATGTAAGTGCAAAACATTGGTGCTTCCGGCACGTTCGTGTAAGTCATCCACATTTTGGGTTATGATTTGCACTGTAAAATAGTTTTCTAACTCAACTAATCCTTTGTGTCCTTCATTAGGAGATGCCTCAAATAGTTTTCTACGACGCTCGTTATAAAAACGCATAACCAATTCAGGATTAGAATCCCAGGCTTGAGGACTTGCAACTTCCATAACATCATATTCTTCCCAAAGACCACCCATTTCACGAAATGTTTTAATGCCACTTTCGGCACTTATTCCTGCTCCGGTTAATACTACGATTTTTTTCATTAGATAAATTTTAGAGTCCAAATTACTTATTATTAGTGTAATTTGAAAGAAGTTCGTTTTTTAAATCCGTATTCAAAAAATCACATTTTTATTTTTAGTATTTTAGCCAATGCTCTTAGCTTTTTTAAAGGTGCTGGAATACTGTATAATAGATTTATGATAGATTATAATACCATACAAAGAATAATTGATACTGCTGAAATTACGGAAGTAGTTCAGGATTTTGTGAATCTTAAAAAACGTGGTGTTAACTATCTTGGTTTATGTCCTTTTCATAACGAAAAAACACCTTCATTTATCGTTTCCCCATCCAAAGGAATATACAAATGCTTTGGTTGTGGCAAAGGAGGAAATGCAGTAAACTTTATTATGGAGCATGAGCATTTGGGTTATCCCGAGGCACTTAAATATCTTGCTAAAAAATATAATATTGAAGTTGTTGAAAAAGAGCTTACTGCAGAGGAAATTCAACAGCAGAACGAACGCGATAGTTTATTGGTTGTAACCAAATTTGCGAACACTTATTTCCAGGATAAACTTCATAAAAATACTGATGGGCGTGCTATTGGATTAAGCTATTTTAAAGAAAGAGGTTTTCGTGAAGATATCATCGAAAAATTTGAGCTGGGGTATAGCCTGGATGTTCGTGATGCTTTTACAAAAGCAGCTAAGGAAAAAGGATTTAAAATTGATTTCCTGGAGAAAACAGGTCTAACCATAGTTAATGAAAATGGCCAATATGATCGCTTTCGTGGAAGGGTAATTTTTCCTATTCATGGATTATCAGGAAATGTGATTGGTTTTGGTGGGCGTATTCTGAAAAAAGATACTAAAACTGCGAAATACCTTAATTCGCCTGAATCGGATATTTATCATAAGAGTCGTGTGTTATATGGAATGTTTCAGGCAAAGAAATCTATTACACAGCTCGACAAATGTTATTTGGTGGAGGGCTATACTGATGTTATCTCCATGCATCAATCGGGAATTGAAAATGTAGTAGCTTCTTCGGGAACATCTTTAACGGTTGAGCAGATAAGACTGATTAAACGATTTACGCCAAACGTGACTATAATTTATGATGGCGATGCTGCTGGGATTAAAGCTTCGTTACGTGGAATTGATTTGATTTTGGAACAAGGGCTGAATGTTAGGGTATTATTATTACCCGATGGTGAAGATCCTGATTCCTTTGCTAAAAGTCATAGTGCTGCAGAATTAGTAGAGCATATTGAGAAGAACGAAGAGGATTTTATTACATTTAAAACACGTTTGCTTTTTAATGAAGCGAAAAACGATCCGGTTAGAAAAGCAAATCTTATAACCGATATTGTTCGATCAATAGCAGTTATTCCGGAAACTATTGTTCGTACTGTTTATATTAAAGAGTGTAGTGATATATTGGAGATCGATGAAAAAGTTCTTTATGGTGAAATCAATAAAATCAGAAGAAAGAATTACGAGAAAGAGTATAAAAGAACTTTATCACCAGATGCCAGCTTAAAAACGGGTTCTCCTTCTCTTCCTTCATCGCTTGAGGGATATTATGCAGAACCTCAGGAGAAGGAAATTATTAGGTTATTATTGCATTATGCCGATCACACTTTGTATACTTACCAGGAAAATAAATATGATGAACCACGAAGTGTTACTGTTGCAGAATATACCATAGGTGAAATTTTGAATGATGATTTAGAGTTTAAGAATCTAATTTATAAACAGATTTTTCAGGAGTATTTAGAATCGGTAAATTCAGGGTCGAAGCTCAACGATAAACATTTTATTTATCACTCCGATCCAGAGATTAGTAAACTGGCAGCTGATTTATTAAGTACATCTTATACCTTAAGTAAAATTTTCAAAAAAGGAGGGGCTTATATCGAAACAGAAGAGCAGAAATTGAAAAATCTGGTTCCGGAAACCATCATTGCATATAAAAGAAAAATCCTCGAAATAGCACAAAGTAGTGCAAAAGAAAAGCTAAAAGAAGCACAAGAAAAGAAATCCTCAAATGAGGAACTTGAGCATCTTCAAAAAGAGTTTATGCAAATTACCTCTGTGATAAGTGCTATTGCAAAAGAACGTGGTTGGATTGCATTTAAGTAAAAATCCGGATATTTCTACCCGGATTTAATACTTTTTTGTCTTATTCATTTAAATCATTTGATTCTAAATTTGAATACCAATCAATTCTTTTTGATAGATACATAACAATTGCTAAAGCTATAAATAAACCAATACTTCCTAATAGTAAGGAATAATCTTGTAATTGGAGTATTACAAATAAAAATGAATATAATATGATCAGCACAAAAGCAATGATGGCTGTCAGTTTTTTACTTTTGAAAATGCTGTGTGAATATACTGTTATTAAACTAATAATGGAGATACCAGCTATAAGGTAAGCCAAATTAAAATTGATTTGTTCCGATAATGAAACAAGTAAAGTATAGAAAATACTTAATCCAAGACCTACCAGAAGATATTGAATTGGATGTATTCTTTTTTTGTTTAAAATTTCTGAAAAGAAAAATACCATAAAGGTCAAAGCGATAAACATAATGGCATATTTTACCGATCGCTCTGATTTTAGATAATGATCGACAGGAAGTAATAGTTTAACTCCAAATGATGATTCATTTAAGGAGTATTTGTTCCCAATCCATTGTTGTGGATAAGAACGATTTACATGCAATACCTTCCAGTTTGCTTCAAATCCATGTTCAGATATTTTATGATTATTTGGTAAAAATGCACCATCGAAACTAGGATTAGTCCAATCTGATGTTATATTGATGTTTGTTTCTTTACCGAGAGGAATGAAATTTAAATATTCACTTCCATTTAAGTTTAAATCAAATGCAAAGGTATATTTATTTTCATCTGTAATATTAATAAAAGATGATACTCCGCTATGGTCAGTCTGATAACTAATTCCGGGATTTACATCATATGTTTCCTTATTCCATTTTACTTTTATTACATCTTTTATTCCTCGCATATCAGGAATCCGAATTGAAAGTGTTGCCTGATCCCATAAAATATTTTTTTCTTGAATTTTCCAATCTTGAAAATTAGGTTTATTAAAACTTCCGCTGAAATTTAGGTTGGTTTTATATACTATTACCTTATAAATACCTCTTTTTCTTTCTTCTGGTGATATTTTTCCTTTAATATTTAATTTTTCAGGCAGAAAATGAGCATAACGGATTTCTTCAATAATTTCTTTATCCTTTTTATAATAGGATTTGTAAGGAACTGTTATAATGGGTCCACCAATGGTTTGAGGATTTCCCCATTTAAAACTTACTTCAGAAATTGCAGAATTGCGTAAAGAATTTCTTTCTTGAATAAGGTTCTTGATCATTCCTGCAGGTATAAGAAGAACAAGAATCAATAAACCAACTATTATTGATTTAATCGTAATTGAATTTTGGAACCAGTTCTTGGATGATTGTTTATCAGTCATTTTAACTTGTTTTGGTTAGTAATTTAAATACTCCAGGATTGGGAAAATATTGTTAAATAAGGAGTTAATTAATGTTAAAAGAGGTGTTTTAAAATGATAACTTGCTTTAAAGTAGGTCAGGTGAAGAATCTGTTTTTTTTCGGATATGCTAATAAGGAAAGTAATTTTGATGTGAAACCTGAACCTACCAGCAAGCATTTTGTAATGTTGAACTATATTAAATACTCGAATTTTTGCTAAAAATTGCTTCAGTTGTAGTTAAGAAAAGTTAAAAGGTGTAAAGATGTCTTAAGAAGAATGTTTCTTTAAGGTGAATTCAATGTTAGTTCCTTTTTGTGGTTCACTTAAAATTGAAATGATTCCACCATTTTTCTCGATAAATTCTTTACAAAGAATAAGCCCTAATCCGGATCCTTTTTCATTTGCGAGGCCTGGAGTTGTATGGTGTGTGTCAATTCTAAATAGTTTATTCTGATCTTCTTTTTTAATGCCAATTCCAGAATCTTTCACCGAATATTTAAGAAACTCTGTGTCATCTGAGCAGGTAATTTCTATAATGCCATTTTCAGGAGTAAATTTAACGGCATTTGAAAGGAGGTTACGAATAACAGTTTTGATCATATTTTCGTCTGCATAAGCGATAGTTCCTTTTTTTACATTTACTTTAAGGTCAATGTTTTTAGAGCCTAGTTTTCGTTTTATAAGTTCAATGCTTTCGTTTGTTAAAGAGTGAATGTCAATAAGTTTAGGGAAAAACTTGATTTCACCCATTTGTGTCGACGACCAATCGAGAAGATTTTCAAGTAAGTTAAAAGTTGTTTGCGAAAGTTTATTTAATTCTCCAATAAATCCTTTGGTTTGCTCTTTATTATATTCGTCAAAATCATTAAATATTAAATTTGTTGAACCTGCCAGTGTACTTATCGGGTTTCTTAAATCATGCGCAATAATTCTAAAAAATTTGTTTTTAGTGGCATTACTTTTAGCCAATTTATCTCTTTGTTCTTCAATTTCCTGTTTTTGATCGAGAATTTCTCTTTCTGCTTGTTTTATCTTCGTGATATCAGAATCAATGGCGATTAAATTTATCGTATCACCATTTTTATCGATTACATGTGTAAGTGTTGTTTGTGCCCACAGTTCTTTCCCATCACGAGTTCTGGTTTTAAACTGATAAACTACAGATTTTTTATCATTTATGCATGATTTAACAGCCTCTCTGATATTTGGATTATCGCTACCGTCAATAATATTGATATTTTTTTCTTTGATGTACTGGTCTTGAGTATATCCATACATTCTGGTAAATCCATCATTGATCCATTCAAGGTTTCCATCTTTATCGAATATCGTAATGGCATTATCTGTTTCGCTGGCAACTTTCGATAACTTTATTAATTCTACATTTGCTTTCTTTAATTTTAAGGCCTGGTTGGTAATCTCCCATTTTTGTTTCTCAAGTTCTTCGTTTTTTGCACTTATCCGTTCATTGGCATCTTTAAGGTGTTCGGCTTGTACCAGAATCTCTTCCTTTTGCATTAGAATTTCCTGAGTTCTTTCAATAACAATTTTTTCAAGTTTCTCTTTTTCTTTAATTAATCGGTAGGTATACAAGCGAACAATAAGAATGATTAAAAAGATACCTATAACAATATATCCTAAAACAGCAGCAAATCTTCTATACCATGGAGGAAGAATAGTAAATTTAAATTCAGCAGCAGGGCTTTCAAGCATATATAAGTTGCGTGATTTAACTTTGAAAGTATAATTACCTTCTTTTAAATTGGTGTATTCTTTTTTTGTTTCAGCACTCCAAGGTGACCATTCTTTATCGAAACCGTCTAAATAAAAACTAAATTCATTTTTTAACTCATCTTCATAAAACGGAAGTGAATATTTAAAGATTAGTGAATTGTCTTTGTATTCAAGAATGGTATTGACATCAATAATTGAACTCGTATCTATTGATAAGATATCGGCAGAATCTCTATAATAATTTGTTCCACTATAAATAATTGAATCATTAGCTCTTATTTCACGAATTACTGCAGGACGAAGATTAAAGTAGTCTTTTTCTTCCAGAACTTGATATCTAAAAATTGCATCTGTAGTACTAAACCATTCTGATGGATCGGCATAGGTTGTAATATATCGTGTTGATGTTACATCTTTATATATTTTATACCATGCCAGTGTATCGTAATACATAGTTAAAGCTTCTTCCTCTTCTTCTTGATCATTAGATACAACAAGATTTTCAAATCTGTTGGTTGAGTCGTTAAATATTTGGTAAGTATTGTTGTTAATATATACAAGTTTGTTTTTATAAGTGCTAAAAAGAACTGATTGTTCTGAGCTTAATCCGTTTTCTTTATTGTAAAAGGATATCTCATTGATATCATTTTTCGGATCTTCAACTTTATAAACTCCTTTATATCTGGCACTAAGCCATAAATCACCAACGGAGTCTTCTATAATGTCTCGTATTTGATCAGTAATATGATATTTTAAACCATGATCAATCCACTTTCCTTTAGTATAGCTCAGATGCGCAATCCCATTCGTTAAACCTAGAAAAATTTGAGATGGGTCATGTTTGTACTGATAGATATCAAATATAGCTTTATAATCAGATATTTTTATGGATCGTCCTCCAATAATTTGATAAAGACCATTGCTAGAAGCTACTAATAATAATATTTTATCGGAGGTAGGAGCGAAGTATTTTTCTCTACTGTATAATAAAGCTTCGGTTTTTTCAAAATCAGTATTAGGTAAAATAAAATATAAAAAACTCCAGGCTTGTTCAAAGTTTCCTTCTACAGGCTTAAAATTATTAATGGTATAATTGACATTTTCATTTTTCCTGGAAGTATAGTATACTCCAGATACGGTAGATATATATAAATTATTGTCTAAGCACGATATATCAGAAATATTCCCATTAATTCCTTTATCGTTGTTCCAAAACCTAAAAGGAGAAAAAATATCTATTTGGCTAATTCCATTGGCAAGTGCAATCCATAAATTTTGATCTTTATCAAGATATAGATATTGTGCAGAGCTTACCGTTCCTGTTGTTTCTTCATTGATAACATCTATTACATTCCATGTTTTATCTACTATGAGCACATCTCCTGAGATACTTCCCATTGCATATAGTGAATCAGAAATTGGAATGCCATGATAAAATGGATTATTTAAAAAGTAGTTATTTAAATTTTTAGCATTAGCAGATAATACAGAAACAGGAATAATCTTACCATGATCATATATATACAAACCCTTAGTTCTGGTACAGATGAGTAGCTTGTCATCATAAGGTAGAATAGAATGAATTCTCTTATTTGCAAAGTATTCACCTTTTTCTATTAAAAGTAAAGAATCGTTTTCAAATTTGAGTAAACCATTTCCCATTTCCTGCACATACAGTTGAGAATTAACCTTGTGGCTTAAATAAAATCTCTCTTTGGATTTTTTCCAGAAATCTATTTTTTGATTTTTGTATCGAAACAGATAATAATCAGACAGAAAGAATACCTGTCCATTGATACAGTTAATGTCCCAAATATCACCAAAATTAGCACAAGAAGAGTCAATTAAATGTGTTAAGGAGTGATAATTTAAAGATCCATTTTTATCAGGTAGTAATTGTCCAAGTTCTTCATAAGCTCCGGCATAAATATGATTATCTTGATCTATTGCCAACGTTCTTACTGCTGAACTATTAGGGATATATATTTTTCTCCACTCAATACCGTCGTATTCTAAAATACAACTAGCATTCCCAAAATACATGATTCCTCTTTGATCTTGAATAATAGACCAGTTTTGTGATGAAGCTTTGTAATCTTTTGAAGTATAATGTTTCGAAATTAGTAATCCTCGTTCTTGACCATATAGCCATAGGGAACTAAATAAGAAAGAAATAAAAACAATGATATATTTGTGTTTGGGTATAAGCATTAGGTTATATTATTTAAGTTAGCTAATGCTTCATTTACTTCTTCTTTATATTTTCTTCCAATTGGTAATTCAGTATTGCCAATATCAATTCCTGATAAGCTATATGCATCTACTTTATTTAGTGCAACAATAAAAGATCTGTGGATGCGTAAAAAAAAGGTGTTATTTAAAATTGACTCAAAATAACTAAGTTGTTGCTTTGTGACAACAGTTTTACATGTTGTAACAACTTTAACATAGTCTTTAACACTTTCAAGATATAATATATTTTTAAGATAAACCTTAACCATTTTTTTATTTTCTTTTAAATAAATAAAATCATCATTGTTTGAGACCTTATTATTAATAGATGGCTTAAGTTTTTCATAAACTCTATTTACAGGTTTTAGTAACCTTTCTAAAGTTACAGGTTTTAAAATATAATCTTCAACATTTAACTCAAACCCATCAATAGCATAGTTTTTATTAGCTGTAGTAAATATTACTGAAGGAGCATTAGGTAAGCTTCTTAAAAAATCAACACCAGTTAAATTTGGCATTTCAATATCAAGAAAAAGTAAATCAACCGTATTCTTTTTGATAAACTCATATACAGGCAAAGCATTATCGAATTTTCCAATGATTTCTACATATGGAATTTTCTTTAAGTAACCTTCAATAATAGTTATAGCCAATGGTTCATCATCTACTATAACGCACTTCAGTTTCATAAATGTTTTTAAGTTAGGTGGTTAGGCTTTCCCTTTAGTTAAAATTAACGAGCAATTTAAAAATTATTTTTAAAAAACAATAACACTAACTAAATAAAAATATAAGAAAACTGAGAAATAGTGTTTTTATAGGTAGCAAATTGTTGTTTGTCTATATGCAAAAAATATTATAAAAATATGTAATATTTTGAGCAAGATTTATTTAACCCTAAAACTATTTACTATGAAAAAATTTACTCTACTAACTTTAACCTTAACTTTAATATTGAGTTTTACGTTATGGGCTCAAAAGGGTTACATTAACCCTGCCGCCAAGTATAGTGAAATGCTTGGTTATCGATACGAAATTCAAAATACAAAAGCTGGTGGTGAAGTAGGTATGGTGCATCTTCCCGATGGACAAATTGTTAATGCCTGGGATTTCTATAAAGGAAAAGTAGCTCAGGAATTTTCTTATGCAGCAAAGTTAGGCTTTGATCTGGAAACAGAAGTGGTTAAGAAAAATGGTTTCACAACCGAACGAGCTGTTTGTATAAGAATGAATAAAGGTATTGAAGAAAGAATTCCTTTATTAGAACTAATGGAACTTAATGGAGAGCCTTTAAATGCAGAGGTTCAAAGAACTGCTCCTTCAATTTATGAGAAGGCAACAGTTGATCCTTCATTCTCTGCATCAAAAAGTTTACCTACAGAGTTTGATTGGAGAGATTATAATGGGCATGCTTATATAGGAGAAGCTCGTGATCAAGGTGGATGTGGTTCTTGTTATTCTTTTGGAGCTACTGCTTGTGCTGAAGGTACTTATAACTATGCAACAGGTAGTTATGATAGTAATGCAGCTGATTTTTCTGAAGGTTGGATTGCTTTTTGTTTAAGTGAAATGTCTGCTTATAGCAGTCACTTTAGTGGTTGTAATGGTGCTGATTATGAATACATGGAATTACAAGCATTAGTTGATGTAGGACATATTGATGAATCATATTTCCCATATTCAGATGCAAATAATCAATCTTGTCCTTCTACTACAGACAATGCACCAAAAATTCAATTTGAAGGATGGTACAGAGTTCCAAGCAGCGACGTAGATGCTATTAAAACAGCGATCATGACATATGGAGTTGTGGATGCTGCAGTATATGTTACAACTTCATTCCAAAACTACAGTGGTGGTGTTTGGTCTGATTCTAATAGCGGATGTAGCAATGGAGCTTATACTACAACTAACCACGCTATTGCTTTAGTAGGTTGGGGCCATGATGCAACCGAAGGTGATTATTGGATCTTAAGAAACTCTTGGGGAACAAGTTGGGGAGAGAATGGTTATATGAGAATCTCTGTGAATTCTGCAGCGGTTGACTGTGCCGTTTGTTATATGGTATATCAAAATGTTCCACAACCTCCAGTTGCTGGATTTAGTGCTGATGCTACAACAGTAGTTGCTGGAAGTACTGTTAACTTTACTGATGAGTCGGCTAATAACCCTACTTCTTGGTCTTGGTCATTCGAAGGTGGAACTCCATCAACAAGTACAACTCAAAACCCATCTGTTACTTATAATACTTTAGGAACATATAATGTTACTTTAACTGCTACAAATGCTGAAGGTAATGATACTGAAACAAAAACAGCTTATATCAATGTAGTTGATGAAATCATTAATTACTGCGAATCTGCAGGAAATAATTTCTCATATGAATGGATTGCTGGTGTTCAGGTTGGTGATTTCTCTAATACATCAGGTGCAGCAGGTTATACTGACTTTACTAATTTAACAGCAAACTTAACTGCTGGTCAAACATACAATATTACATTAACTCCTGATTTCAGTGGTTCTACTTATGATGAATATTGGAAAATCTGGATTGATTTAAATCATGATGGTGATTTTGATGATGCTGGTGAAAATGTATTCGATCAAGGTGGAATGAGTAAAACAACAGTTACAGGAACAATTACTATTCCTTCAGGAACAGCTTCAACAACAACTCGTATGCGTGTTACTATGAAATATAATGGAGAACCTACTGCTTGTGAAACTTCATTCAGCTATGGTGAGGTTGAAGATTACACAGTATTTATTGGTGGTGGTGATGATGAAGCTCCAACTGCTCCATCTGGATTAGCAGCATCTAATATTACTATGACAAGTGTAAGTTTAAGCTGGAATGCAGCTACTGATAATGTTGGTGTTACAGGGTATCAAGTATATCAAAACGGATCATTATTAGCAAACACAACTGGTACTTCTTATAATGTAACCGGATTAAATTCAGGAACAAATTATTCTTATTATGTAATTGCTGAAGATGCTGCTGGTAACGAATCAGCACAAAGTAATACAGTTAACATAACTACTTTAACTGATACTGAAGCTCCAACTACTCCAACAGGATTAGCTAGCTCTGGTATTGCTCAAACAAGCTTTACTTTATCATGGAATGCATCAACAGATAATGTTGCTGTAACAGGATATAATGTATATCAAGATGGTACTTTATTAACAAATACATCAGCAACTTCATTTAGTGTTACCGGATTATCTCCTGCTACTACATATGCATATTATGTTACTGCTGAAGATGCTGCTGGAAATATTTCAGGAGTAAGCGGAACGTTAAATGTAACAACTACCGATGAGGTTATTGTAGTTGATTATTGTGATCTTTATGCTACAAATACTGTCTTTGAATGGATAGATTTGGTAGGATTAAATGACCTTTACAATGAATCTAGCAAAAATGGTGGATATGCTGATTTCACTAATCTGGTAGCAAATGTATCACAAGGTACAAGTTATACAGCTTATATAAGTGCTGGATTTAGAAGAAGAACTTATACTGAATATTGGAATGTATGGATTGACTTTAATATTGATGGTGAATTTACAAGCGATGAAATTGTAGTTCAAGGTAGTGTTGCCGATGGAGATGTTTATACTGCAACTGTTGATATTCCTGCTACAGCTACAATTGGTCAAACAAGAATGAGAGCTGCTATGTGGGATACTGACTATCCTTCTTCTTGTGGATCTTATAAATATGGTGAAGTAGAGGATTATACTGTAAATATTACAGCTAAGTCTGCTCCATCAGGAAGATTGGTAAGTGGCAAACAATTAGGTAATGATGAAGTTGCAGGTATTAAGTTATTCCCTAATCCTGTTAAAGATGAATTAAATCTTGAAATTTCATATGACAATGCTAAAGTTAAAATTTTCAATGCTACAGGTGCAGTTGTTAAAGAAGTGGAACTTAATGGAGAGAAAATAATTAATGTTTCTGATCTGGCAACTGGTTTATATATTCTTACTGTTGAGGATGAAAAAGGTCCTATTACAGAAACATTTGTAAAACAATAATTGTTAATTTCTAGGATAATTGAAAGAGCTCCAATTTGGAGCTCTTTCTTTTTTTAAATTTCTACGAAAATGACTTTTTAGGGGTCAATCTTTGTCGTTTATCGATAAACAGTAAATAATTAAAAAAGTAATGTTACTTTTCGGGTGTTAATTTCATGGTTATCCAAAATATTAATTTGTAATTTTTTAGGCCTCTTGGTCTAACACTCTATTTAACCCAAACATTCTAATTTATTAGTCTTAACCCAAAAGAGCCAACGGCTCTTTTTTTCTTTTGATAACCTCTATTAATCTTTTTCGTATTTATATTGTCTTATAAAGAAAACTTATGAAAAAGATAATCTTATTATTACTGGCAACTTTTACATTATTAACATGTAATAACAATTTATCAGACAAATTAAGTGATAAAGAGGTGGTTGATTTAATTTTTGAATCATCCAAAACAAATTACGAAGCATATAATAACTTACAATACTTAACAGAAAATTTTCCAAAACGTTTAGCGTGTTATCGTCAGGGTATTGAAGCTGCAGAGTGGACCAAAGCAGTAATGGAACAGATGGATTTGGATGAAGTGTTTTTGCAAGAAGCTAATGTAATGAACTGGAAAAGAGGAGATGCGGAAATCGGGAAAATAATTGTAGGTGAAGAGGAAATTAATGTGAACGTTTGTGCTTTAGGTCGAGGAATAGGAACAGGGGATGCAGGTATTGAAGCTGAGGTATTAGAAGTTGACGGTTTAGAAGCTTTACAAAAGCTGTCAAAATCAGAAGTGAAAGGTAAAATAGTTTTTTTTAATGGAGCAATGAATCCAGAATATGAAAACCCGTTTAAAGCTTACGGAGAAACTGCAGGACAAAGATTTACAGGACCAATTTTAGCTGCTGAATATGGAGCAGTAGGGACTGTTATTAGATCATTAACAACTTCAATTGATGAATTTCCTCATACCGGAACAACGCGTAAAGCAAATGATGAAGAAACAGTTCCTGCCGTTTGTATAGCAACAAAACATGCTAATTTATTAAGTGAACAGCTTAAGACCAATCCTAAATTGAAATTCTATTTTAGAACAACTTGTGAGAATCTTCCAGACACAATTTCTTATAATGCAATTGGTGAAATTACAGGATCAGAATTTCCGAATGAGTATATTACCGTGGGAGGTCATTTAGATTCCTGGGATAACAGCCCGGGAGCTCATGATGATGGAGGAGGATGTATGCAAGCAATGGAGATGCTTCGAATTTTTAAAGAGATTGGATATAAACCGAAACATTCCATAAGAGCCGTTATGTTTATGGACGAAGAAATATCGCAAGGCGGAGGCAGGGCATATGCTGAACAAGCTAAATTGAAAGGTGAAAAGCATATTCTTGCCATCGAAAGTGATAGGGGTGTAACTCAACCGCGTGGTTTTACTATGGATGCAAATTCCCAAGTTATTGAAAAATTAACTTCATACAAGTATTTGTTTGAACCATATGATATTACTGTTTTTGAGGCAGGTTATGGTGGTGTTGATATTAGTCCTTTAAAAGAATTTGGGACGCCTGTTCTTGGACTTGATGTGGATGCAACTAACTATTTTAAATGGCATCATTGTGCCAATGATACTTTTGATCAGGTTAAAAGAGAAGAAATGCAAAAAGGAGCAGCTACTATGGCTGCCCTTATATATTTAGTAGATAAATATGGTTTAGAATAGATATATTCTATTTTTAAAATTTTATTCTGTGATTTTTATAAAATCAGGTTTTAAATAACAGGATTGTATAAAGAATAATATTAATTTCGTAGAAGTATCGTTTTATGGTTAATTTACGAAAGAGTATTATTCATGAAAAAACTATTCAAAGTATTTATATGGTTCGTATTTACAATACTTGTTTTAATTATTGTATTAATCAGCGTAGCTAAATTAGCTGAAAATAAGATTGCAAATATTGCCCTACAGAAAGTGAGCGAAAGTATAGAAGCTCCGGTTGCAATGGATGAGGTGTCGTTTACTTTATTGCGACGATTTCCTTTAGCAACTATCGAACTGAATAATGTAAAACTTGGCTCGTCAGTTATTAAGAATAGTAAAGATTCATTAGACTACAATACAGATACCATTGTTAGTATCGACAAAATTTATGTTTCGGTAAAATCAAGACCTCTTATAAAAGGTATTATCGAAATTATGAAAGTTGATGTTGAAGGGGCTAATATAAACTATCATGTAGACACGAGTGGTGTTACAAATATTGATTTTTTAATGAGTTCTACTGATTCAACTGAAGTTGATACAAGCTCTTCGAGCCCTTTAAATTTAACCTTAACAGATTTAACACTTAGTAATGTTATTTGTAATTATAATGATGAATTACTTGGAGCAAAGGCAAGAGTTACAATTCCTGATTTAAAGTTAGATGCTAAACTTCTAGGTGATGATATGAAGGCCTCTGTAAAAGGAGACATTTTATTTGATAAATGTTCATACGATCAAACAAATCTATATTTAATGAATCAGCTAAGTATAGGATTGGATGCTGATTATGAGAACGATTCAGTGCAAATACACGAATTGTTAATAAATACCGATGGTGCATTGTTAAATGTATTGGGAAGTGTTAAGTTGGGAGATATTATTAAAACCGATGTGTCGGTTAATGGTTCGTATTTTATACTTGAAGATTTAATTAAATATGTACCGGCAGAAATGCAGAAAGAATTTAGTTTAAATGATATTTCTGGAAAGTTAAACTTGGATGCTAAGATAGCAGGAAATTATTCCGAAGTTGAAATACCGCGAGTGGATGCTACAATTCAGTTACTCGAAGGAAATGTCAAAACGAAAGATTATCCTGAGTTAAAAAATATTGAATTAAAAGGGAGTGTGAGTAATGGAATCTTAAAGAATAATCAGTCTACCCAGGCTAAATTTGATAAAGTACATTTCGAAACAGCAAAGAGTAAATTTGATATTGTGTTTTCAATATTAGATATTGATCATCCAAAATATAATGTGACAACTAATTTAGATATTAATCTAGCAGAATTTAGACAATTCATTCCCGATTCACTTATTGAGCACATTGATGGAAATATTATTGCAAGTTTATCTACAAAAGGAGAGCTTCCAGATTCCATAGGTGATGATTTTATTGATCAGGTAATGGCAAATAGTAAATTGAATGTTCAACTGAATGGGTTGAATGTTGATATGACATCATCCTTATCAATAGAAAATTTGTCAACAGCTTTTACATATAAACCGAATAATTTTTCAGTAAGTAACTTAAATATCGATGTTCCTGCATATAATTTTGAATTAAGAAACACATCCTTAAATACCGACTTTTACGGTAGTATAAATAATCTTGCTGCTTTAAGATTAAATGTTAAAGATTATCATATTGAAACAAAAGGAGCTGAGATATCAGGTTATGTTAAAGTAAAAAACCTTGAACAACCAAGTTATGACACTCATACTAAATTAGTTTTTGCACTTGATGAAACAAAAGCCTTACTTCCCGATTCATTGCTTTCCGAATTGAAAGGAAAATTAATGGTCGATATTAAATCAAAAGCTACATTAAATTTAGATTCAATTGCCGATCAGGCTATTGATGCTGCATTTAATAAAAGTGTGGTTAAAGTAAATATGGATCAAATCACAGCGGTTTTACCTGATAATCCATACACAATAGAGAATTTGTCGGGAAATATTCAAATGAGTCCTGAGGCTGTGAAAATAGATAAAATGTCGGGAGTGGCAGCAGGAATTACCTTTAATATTGACTCAACAGAAGTGTGGAATTCTTATGAGACATTTGTAATGGGAAGTAAAAAAGAGATTTTTACTTTACAAACAAATATTACTATTGATGAGATTAATAATGATCTTCTTCAAACATTTATGCCTACTGATACAACAAGTGAGTTAATTTCAGAACAAGTTGAAGAATCTGATGTGCCAGATCGAACCGATGGAGCTAATCCTGATAATAAAGAGCCTGCTGATACAACAATTAAATATTTACTTCCTGATTTAAGTCAGTTTGGATTACCTCATTTCTTAGTTCGCGGGAAACTAGCTATAAAAAGGGTAGAGTATGGTAAAAATATTGTGGATGATATTTCAGTGAAATTCCGTTTTGCTGACAGTTTGTATGTTATCGATCAATTTAAATTGAAAACTTGTGAGGGCGAATTAAATACTTCGTTAAAAGTGGATGCTCGTAATTGGGAAAACCCGGTGATTGATGTTAAAAATTATATCAGCAACCTTAATGTAAAAACTCTGCTAATGGCCAACGATAATTTTGGAGATTCATCGTTAACTTACGAAAAAGTAACAGGATTATTAACCAGCGAATTACATGTAAGGGCATTTTATGAAAACGGAGAGTTTCCAACTAATAAAGTAAAAGCTCAGGGAGACTTTACCTTAGAAGATGGAAGTATTCATGGATATGAACCTTTAGTAGAGTTATCAAAAAATAAAATTGTAGGAGGATTAAAAGAGTTGGATGAGCTCGATTTTAATACTTTAAAAACGGCCATCTTTATGAGAAAAGGAAAAATCTTTATTCCTAAAACCAATATTATTACTTCATCGATGGATATTACTGCTTTTGCAATGCATGGCTTAGAAGGAGATTACGAATATCACTTAAAGTTAAATTTAGGAGATGTATTAACAGGTAAGAACGATGAAATTATGAAGGAACAGGCCAAGCAGAATAAAGCAGACGGCAGTACTGTTGAAAGAAGTGGAATTAAGTTATATTCTATGGAATATAATGGGAATAGGAAAAATGGTTTCGATAATGATAAATTGGAGAAGAAATTTAAACAAGAATTAAATAAGCAGGATGGACTGTTAAGATTATCATTTAAACCCGAATTGGTTAACTTTAGCACGGATCTTGATAGAACAAAAAGGAATCAAGATATTATTGATGAATACGGAAAGAAAAGTGAGTAAGAGTAAAATCATAATGCGTTTTTTAATTGTACTGGTACTAATTGTTGTTGCTGTAGTATTGTTTCAAAAGAAGAAGGATAACCGGGTTGAAGCTAATATTTTTCAGAATGAGATGGATATTGTGCATGGTTCTGATAGCGCTGATTTAACTATTTACTTGTTTTCGAATTATACTTGCGCTTTTTGCAGGAAGTTTTTCAATAATGTATATCCTGAATTAAAAAAAGAATATATCGATAGTGGAAAAGTAAAATTAGTAATAAAACCTATTGCTTTAACAAATAATGAAGCCGTTATTAATTCATTAAAAATTGTAGTTTGTTTAAATAAATACGGAAACATGGAAAAGCTTCATGAATTATTATTACTAGAACCTAAAGTAATATATTCGGGTAAGTTTGAACAGGTTGTTGATGAGTTAACTGCAAAAGATGAATTTGTTGCTGAATGTATGTTAGGAGGTGAAGCAGAGGTGTATTTATCGAGAAACTTAATTGACTTTAAAAGATTAAATTGTACAGGTACCCCAACTTTTGTTATCAATAATAAAATATATAAAGGTTACGTTGAATATGAAAGGTTTAAAAAAGTAGTTGAAAAAGAACGTCAATATGCTTTACATTAGCCGTATTATTCATTAATTTGCACTTTTAAATAGAATTAATTTTAAACTCAGATATAAGATGAAAGTAAAGAAGTATTTAGTTTGGATGATGATGGTTCTTGCAGTTGCTATTGTAGCTTGTGAAGATGATGAACCAACCGAATCTTGCGATAGCGAAGATTTGTCTGCTGATTTTCAATGCCCTGAAGATGTTGATGCAATAGCTACTTTTTGTAGTGATGGTACAAATAGATCATACTATACTTTTGGTGGTACCGATTATTATTGTACAGGAGTGGAGGCATCAACTTGCGACGCTGCTTTAAATACGATAAGTAATTTATTACTTGAGGCAGGATGTAGTTCAAAAAAGAAATCAATGGAGGCTGGACTAATTAAGTTAACTACTATGGCAGAAAACTTGCTCGAAGAAGTGAGAACAGGTTCTGTTTGTGAGTAGTACTTACTCTAAAGATAAAAGAAAACGGACAAATTTTATTTGTCCGTTTTTATATTGTTAGTTTTTACTTTTTAGTCTTTTGAAGAGAAAGAAAACTTTTTTTTTTGCTTCTTAAGTTTTGCTTCAAGCTTTTCACCACGTAAGTTAACTCCAATAATAGTACCTTCACCATCAATTAAATAACTGACAGGAATACTTTTTACTCCATAGGCCTGGGCAGCAGCATTTTTCCACCCTTTTAAATCGCCAACATGGTAAGGCCAATCTAGCTTATCGTCTTGAATTGCTTTTTCCCAAAAAGCTTTATGAAAATCAAGAGAAACACTAAGAACCGTAAATCCATTGCCGTTTTTAAATTTTGCATCCTTGTATTCATGGTAAGCTTTAACAATATTTGGATTTTCTTTTCGACATGGCTTACACCATGCAGCCCAAAAATCAATTAAAACCAATTTACCTTTTAAGTCCGATAATTGAAACTCTTCACCTGAAATTAAATTTAAGTTTATTTCTGGTGCTTTATCACCAACTTTAAAATCTTGACTAAAAGAATTAAATGCTATTAAACTAAGCGCAAAAAGAATAATCTGTTTTGTTCTCATTATAAAAAACTTCTAAAAATTATCACCTTGCTAAGATACATAATATATGAATAACGCTTGTATCAATATTTTGTTTTAGAAAGAAAAACCCTGTCAAGGTTTAAACTCTGACAGGGTTGGCAATATTATACTGTTTCTTTTGTCACTCTGAGCTTGTCGAAGAGTGAGTTAGTATTTGTTAATCCTTCGATAAACTCAGGATGACAAAAACTAAATAGTAATATTAGTTATATGTTGGTAAGAAAGAATATTCTTCACCATACTTTAACATTTGTTTAGTATAGTTATCAGGATATTCAACTTTAATGTCCACGATTTTATCATTTTCCATTACTGGAATTAATTCAGGATTTACAAAACCACCAAATACAGCACGGTTCAATTTTGCATATCTCTCTAATAATTCTTTATGTAAATCATAATCAATTTGTACTCCATAATCTTCAACAAGAGCTTCACCAGCTGCATAATCACCTTCTGATTTGATTCGTTGAACTTCAGCTAATAATTCACCGAAAATAATTCTTAGTTTTTCGTAATCGTTAATTCTAATATAAGTTTTATCATTACTGGTATACATTTCAATTACGTTTTCAGCTTTCCCTTTTTCATAAGCCCATTTCGAAATCATTTGACGACCACGCATATGAGCTTGCTCAACATTTTTACCAAGCTTGATTCTTGCCAACTGACCCATTAATCCATTTAAGATATACGAATCGTATTGTGCTTTGTATGCTTCAGCATCAGGTAATAATCCTAATTCAACCATTTTAGCATCTGGTAAATAGTACAGACCAAACAAGTCAGCACGTGATTCTTCAAGAGGTGTTTGATATCCTTTTAATGCTCCAGGATCTGTTCCTGGTAATAATTGACCACTACCATGACCTACAACCTCATGTAAATCGGTATGTAACATTCCAGTAATGTCAATATATTTTTTGTAACGTTCTTTTACCTCTTCCGATTCAACAAACTCGTCAAGATAACCTGAACGTCCTCCCTGGCTGTATGAGAAACCAATATTTTTTAAAGTAACAGATTTCGATCCATGATCTTTACGAATCCAATCAGCATTTGGCAAGTTAATTCCTAATGGAGAATTTGGATAACAAGCGCCGCCTAACTGCACAACATCAATTACTTTTGCTGTAACACCAGTAACTTTTTCTTTCTTAAATTGCTTAGCAACCGGAGAATGATCTTCGAACCATTGTGCTTGTTGACCAATAACTTCAGTTAATTCTGTAGCTTTTTCATTTTTAACATTTACCACTGATTCCCAAGCTGCTTTCATTGCCATTGGATCGTCGTAAACTTCAATAAATCCATTAACATAATCAATTTTTACATCGGTATTACCAGCCCAAAGAACATTGTATTCGTCCCAAATTTCCAAATCACCAGTTTTATAATATTCAATCAATAATTCAAATTCTTTCGCTTGAGTTTCGTTTTCAGCAACAGTTTTAGCTTTTTCTAACCAATAAATTATTTTTTGGATAGCAGCTCCGTACATTCCATCAGCAGTGTAAGCAATTTCTTTTACTTTACCATTCTCTTTAACAACTTTAGTATTTAAACCATAGCTAATAGGAGTTGGGTCGTTTTTATCAACTATAGCATCGTAATATTTATTAACTTCTTCAAGATTGACACCTTCGTAGAAATTACTTGCCGAATTAGCAACAATATCAGTTCCTTTTTCGGATGCTACTTTTTTAGCATATAAATTAGGATCAAACATAATTGGAGTTGCTTTAGTTATTAATTCTTCAACAGTTTGATTTTCTTCTAACGGAAGTTTTGATGCATCAGAATTAAGAACTAAATTCTTGAAATACTCTTCGCTAAATTCAGGTAAAAACTTATCGGTTGAATAGTGATGATGAATACCTGCCGAGAACCAAACACGTTTGGTATAGTTCATAAATTTGGTAAAATCTTCACTTGTTTTATCGCCAGTATAAGAAGCAACTATTGCATCTAATGTTCTACGGATAAATAAATTGTGTTTAAAGTTTTGATCAAAAGTAATATCTCTACCACATTTTGCCGCTTCGCTTAAATAATATAAGAGCTCTTTTTGGCGTAAATCTAAACTTTCGAAATCAGGAATTTGATAGCGTAAAATTCTGATCTCTTCAAAACGATCAATTTCGTATTGGAATTCTCCTTCTTCTGTTTGTGCAGGTTTTTCAACACAACCAGAAATAAATAAACTTGTCATTAATATAAAAATTAAAGAAATGAATGATAAATACTTTTTCATGGTATAAGGGTTTAGTTATTTAATTTGTTCAATGTTTATAAGACACTATTTTAATTCATTCGTTTAATAGAATAAGATTATACAAAAATAAGGGTTTTATTTAAATCTGGTGGTCATAAAAAGAATTGATCTAAAACAGTTTTTTAGTTGATCTATTGAATGTGCAAAAATATGTTTAATAACACATTATAGTTTAAATTTGATATAGATTAAAAATGGAAAGTTGTGACATTAAAAGTTTCTGATATAAAAAAATATTCGATCCGTTTAGCAGAAAAGGGAGAGGTTCTTACCTGGGTGGGTCCATGCTCTGTTAAAAAAATTGAGAGTAATGAGATTCCACTAGATGGAAGAAAATACGAATGTGGTGGTACTATTTATTTAGCTAATGGATTGGATTTACAAGCAAGTTTTAGAATTAAAAAATCAAATGATCCTATGCTTATTGAAGATACCATTTATACTAAGATTGATGAAGTATGGTATAAATTAGGGGAACCTGATTTTTATTCTAAAACAGAACTGGATAAAGAAGATGTTTTTCCGATAGAATGGGAACCTGATACGCCAATTGAAAATTTAGGTAAGGGTCCATTTAAAATGGATTTTAAGGGTTAGCAAATTCTTAGAATAAAAGAAGATCTCTGTAATTAAGAAATCTTCTTTTTTTTTATTTTATTCTAATGTCTTGATTTTATTCCTGAATAAGAACCAAATAAGACAGGTAACTAAGAATAGAAATAAAGCATAAAGTGGTGCAATAAGAGAAACTCTTAATCCTCCAACAACCAAAGCTGGTGAAATATCTCCTGCATTTTGAATGGCTAAAAATGCTCCATACATTCCTAACATTCGATAAAACCACGAAAAAAGAAATCCAAAGGCACCAATAAAAAGGATAGTAGAATTAAATTTATTAAGTTTTTTTAAATCTTTATTATCTGACTTATAAACTTGCATGAATCTTACAATACAGAAGATAACCAATATCCACATGATATAATGTAGTGTCATGAAGAATGGTCCTCCTTCCATAAAATGTCCTTTAAATAAACTTGCTACTGACATAATTTTTAGTTTTAGATATGTAGTCTACTTAAAACGTAGACCACAGAATGGTTAATAATAAGGTAATTTTAAATTATTTTGCTTCGTTGGTTTTGGCTAGAGATACTAAACCTCCCATAGCTCCAAGGTTCATTGAATCAAGAGCTGAACTAGGAACAATAACCATTGATCCTTTTTCTTTTAAACCTTCGAATAACATATTCATTCCACGAAGTTGCAATGCAACAGGATTATCTGCATATTGCTCACTTGCTTTGGCAAATTTTTCTGCGATCTCTGTTTCGGCAGTTCCCAGAATAACTCTTGCTCTGCGTTCTCTTTCTGCTTGTGCTTCTTTACTCATGGCATCAGCTAGGGCTTGTGGAATAACAATATCTTTTATACCAACAGTTTGACAGGTTATTCCCCAAGGATTGGTGTTGTGATCAAGAATTTTTTGCAAATCATCGGCTATTTTATCTCTCTCCTGAAGTAAATCGGCTAACTCGTGTTTCCCAATAATATCGCGCAATCCGGTTTGTGCAATATAAGATATGGCTTTAACATATTCTTGTACTTCAAGAGCAGCTTTTTCTACATCCCAAACAGTCCAGTAAACTACAGCATCAACATTTACAGGAACTGTGTCTTTGGTTAAGGTTTGATCGGCCATAAAATCGGTTACCCGAACACGTTGGTCAATGTAGGTGTCAATTTTATCTACAATAGGAATAATCATGAAAGGACCTGGACCTTTTAAGCCCTGATATTTACCAAGACGCAATACAACAGCTTTTTCCCATTGATCTGCAATGTGAATGGAGCATGCAATGAACAAAGAAAGTAGGATTGAGGGAACCAAAATAGAAATATTAATAATCTCTAAAAAATATAATCCAAACGATACAGTCAATAAAATAATAAGTACTGTAATAGAAATTGGATTAAGAAAGCTTTTAGTAATCGTTTGTTTCGTTTTCATAATTTTTAGATTTAACTTGCTTGTAAAATAATTACGGGCATTGTCTCTTATTTTTGTTTTTGTAGTTCGTTTATAATATCGTTTACTGAGAATCCATAGCTATACGCTATTGTACAAAACTCATGACATATTTCTTTTAGTTTTTCATTTCTTTCTTTTTCGGAAATTTGAATTTCTATTGTAGAAATAAAAGTGCCTGTGCCTTGTTGGGTTTCAAGAATATTTTGTATTTCAAGCTCTTTATAAGCTTTTGCGACTGTATTTAAGTTAACTTTTAAATCAACAGCCAAAGCTCGTACTGTAGGTAGTTGCTCTCCAATTTTTAAATTACCACTGGCAATACCAAATTTTATCTGATCGATAATTTGTCGGTAAAATGGAGTTCCTGCTTTTGGGTCTAATTTAAATTGAATCATTGTTCTATTATATTATTGTCATATAAGAATAGTACAAACATACAAGATAAATTAATTCATGTCAAGTTTTTTTGAATGTTTTTTTGATTAAGATTCTGAGGATACTATAGATAGAGGTGTTTAAAAAAAGAAATCACCACTAAATTATTGTGATGATCTCCTTTTAACTAAATAAACAACTAAATTAATTATGTGGTTTTAATTAATTTATCGAAATACATTGCAAACGAGCGATATAAAAAGTGAGTCCATTTACCAAACGGAACTATTATTACAGCCCACTGTACAAGAACTATTAAATGGAATAAATACATCCAAAGGTTGTTTTCGATAATATTTAAATCGATAAAAACTCTTACAATAAATGCTGTTAATCCCATTAAGAATAGCCAGATTACAAAAAACCAGTCCGATGGTTGTGAGAACTTGTTTACTTCTCTGTTTTTTCTAATTCTTCCAATCATAAATATGAATGTAATTGCAAAAATTGCAATACTTTCAATATATCCTAAAAGAATAATAAACATGTTTTCTGTCCCAAACCAATCTAGAACAACGGTAGTAAAAAGTAAAGCCAGATAACCAAATACAAGTATCATATGCATTAGCCAACGTCTATAACTATCGTCGCAACCCAAAGTTCGCTTTTGAGTAAACATATGAATAAACAGTTCTTTGGCTGTTAACAGATAGGTTTTAAATTTTACTTTTTTGCCTGGTTTTAATATTACAAACCACCACATTCGTGCTAAGTTAGGAATAAGTATAACTGCAAAAACAGCAGCAATAGCAAGCATTTCGAATGTATGTCCAAAGTGCATAATTGCTTCGGTATTAAAATTTAGTTTAAAACTAAACCAAATAACTGCGATAGCAGTAGCAATAAATGCAAACAGACTAAAAAATAATGATTTGTATAATAGACCCGATAAACCGGTCCAGTCGTATTTTGCAGTAAGCCATCTTCTTAACGACATCATTAATTCGCCAGGATTAGCTTCTCGCGGACAAGTACTTGCACAATCGCCGCAATAATAACATAACCAAGGATCTAATGATGATGTAATTTTCTGATCTAACCCAAGAACACTGGCACGCACCATTTTTCGTGGGAAAGAATTGTCTTTATCAGATAAGCTGCATACAGCAGTACAATTCCCGCAATTATAACACGCATTAAAATCGTTGTTACCGTATTTGAAGATTTCTTTTGCAAATTTAGGATTTATTCTTGCCATATGATTTACTTTTTCAATTTGTAAAAATAGTATTCATCCATATCATCAATTTCCCCGGTTTCAATACTTCCGTATTTTTGCAAAGTCATTAAATGATAGGTGACTATATCAAAAGGAATACCTGTTTCTTTAGCAATTTGAGGAATGGTTTTATCTTCCGCTTCGAGAGCTTTCAGGATTTGTTTTTTTATCCTGTTAAACTCTTTCATTTTTTCTTTTACTTCATCGGAAACTTTCCTCGTTTTCTTAATAATGTCTATTGTTTTTTCCATAATATCTTGCATTATTAATCAATTAAAGCTTCAATCATACTTTCCATTTCTTTGTCTGTGTATCCAATTAAGTCAATTGCATTTTCAGGACAAACAGGTAAGCACATTCCGCATCCTTTACATAATGATTTATTTACAACAGCAACCTCTTTACCATCGGTTGTAGTTTTTGAAATAGCATCGTACGGACAAGCGTTAGAGCAGTTATCACACCACGAACATTTATCGTTATGAATAACGGCCATGGTTGGTTCAAGTTCAATTTCGCCTAAGCTAACCAAAGAGTTTGCTTTAGATGCAGCCGATAGTGCCGATTTTACCGATTCGGTAATATTTAAAGGAGCCTGACAAGCACCTGAAATTAATACTCCATCGATAACGGTTTCTACAGGACGTAGCTTAGGATGTATTTCGTTAAAGAATTTATCTCTACCAACAGGAACTTTAAGTAAGTTAACAATGCCTTCGTATTCTCTAGGAACCATTCCGGTTACTAAAACAACTAAATCAGCATTAATTTCTACTTCTTCGTTGTCGGTTAAAATATCTTTAATTTTAACTATAGTTTCGTTGCCAACATATTGAACTTCCGGAGGAGAATCTTCGAAAGATTGTAAGAAAATATCGCCAGCTTCGGATGCTTGATGATAAAGTTTCTCTTGCTTTCCGTAAGTTCTTATTCCACGGTTAAAATGGAAGTTATTAATGTTTGGATATTTTTCTTTAACAAGAATCGCGGTATGAATTGCTGATGTACAGCAATAACGCGAGCAATATTTATTAGGCCCATCAACCTGACGACTACCAACACAATAGATGTAAGCTATATTTTTAACTTCTTGATGATTGTATAATAATTTATCATTATTAAGTTCAATTAATCGCTTAAATTGCTGAAGTGTAATTACATTACTTACCTCATGGTATCCAAATTCGCCTTTTTCAGGTTCATAAGGGTTAAATCCGGTACAAAGCTGAATAGCTCCAACAGTAATTTCTGTTTCGGTTTCAGTTTGTTCAAGATCAATATCATCGCATATGGCCACACATTCGCCACATTTAGTACAAGCTTTATAATCAATTGCAGGAATTTCAGGAAACTCACTACAGTAGTTTTTAAAAATAGCTTTACGTTTTGTGATGTTAAAATTGAAATCGTCATCAACCTCAACAGGGCATACTTCAATAGCTTTTTGGAACTTCTCTTTATCAAGTTTGCAATCGGGTTTAATATAGCGTGGAATAGTTTTTAATTTAAGACTATATTCTCCAACACTACCTTTTTTCTCAGCAATTTCGGTTCCGGTATAAAGCGTAATTTTTGGATGAGAAATAATTTCATTGTATAAACGAGATACTACTTCTTGTCCGGTTTCATTAGTTGTAAACAATACGTTCCATTGAGAGGTACGACCACCAACAAAATGTTCGCGCTCAATTAAATGAACAGTCGTTCCCATTTCGGCAAGTTCCAAAGCAGCACGCATTCCTGCAATACCAGCACCAACAACAGCAATGGCATTTTGCGATGGAATTTTAACAGGAGTAAGTTCTTTTGAATATTTTACTCTTTCAATTCCTCCCTGAACTAATTTTATGGCCTTTTCGGTTGCCATTGGGGCATTATCGGAATGTGCCCAGGAGCCTTGTTCACGGATATTAACCTGAACGTAATTGTAAGGATTTAACCCGGCGCGTATCGCTACATTTCTAAATGTAAACAAGTGTAATTTTGGAGAACAAGATGCAACAACTATAGCATCCAAACTTTGTTCTTTGATATCGTTAGCAATTTCTTGTTGTGTGGAATCGGCACAGGCAAACATGGTTGTTTTTGCCAGTGTAACTCCTTCAACTTTTGCGGCAGCTTCTTTTACTTTTTCAACATCTACATAGTCGGAAATATTCGAGCCGCACATGCATACATATACTCCAATTTTATTTTTCATGAGTACCTCCTCTCAAGTAGCCTGCAGTTTCTGAGGAAGCTGCTCCGGCCGATAATATTGAATCTGGGATATCCATTGGCCCTGATGCTGTTCCTGCTACATAAACCCCATCAATATTGGTTTGTGCAGGGTTGGCAAGTAAATCTCTTTGTTGAACATAATTAAATTGATCTAACTCAAGATTGTTGTTAAACATTGATTTAACACCATCGTTGGCTAAAATACCAGTCGATAAAACAACCATATCGTGATTCGCTTCTTTAACAGTTCCACTTTCAATATCCTCGTATCTTAACTTAAGGTCTCCATCTTCAATTTCTTCTATTTTACCAATCTTACCTTTAATAAAGCTTACACCCATATCTTTTGCTTGTTGGTAAAACTCGTTAAATCCTTTACCAAACGACCGTATGTGTAAGTAATAAATTGTGATATCGGCCATAGGTAATGCTCCCATTAAAAGCTGGGCTTGCTTAATTGAATACATACAGCAAACTTGTGAACATATTGGATTTCCAACAGTTTCGTCGCGCGAACCAGCACATAATACATAAGCAATATTGTCGGGCATTTTACCATCTTTAGGTCTTAGAACAGTATTGTATGGACGTGTTGGAACTAGCTGACGTTCCATTTGCATGGCTGTAAGTACATTTTTGAATTTTCCAAAACCGTATCTTGGAATATTTTCTGCATCGAATAGTTTATATCCGGTTGCAATAATTACCGATTTTGCCTGAATAGCTATGTCTTGCTTTTCTTGAGTAAAATCGATACAGTTTGCAGGGCAGGCTTTTTCACATGCTCCGCATAAGCTACAGTTTTCAATATCTATTGCAGCAACCCTGGGATTGGCAATACTAAAAGGTACATAAACAGCTTTACGGCCAACTAAATCCCATTGATATTGGTCTTTTACCACTACAGGGCATTTGTCTTCGCAAATCTGGCATCCTGTGCATGATTCTTCATCAACATAGCGTGGATACTTGGTTAAGGTAGCGCGAAAATCAAATTCAGACTTTTTATCAATATTACTTACCTGGCTGTTGGTATAAATAGTTATATTTGGATGTCTTGCTGTTTCGGATACTTTAGGTGTTGTAATACATGCAGAACAATCTAATGTTGGAAAAACCTTACTTAAGTGGATCATTTTACCACCCAGGGATAAGTCTTTTTCAACAATAATGACTTTATAACCTTGGTTTGCAAGGTTAAGAGCTGCTTCTTCTCCAGAAATTCCTCCACCAATAACAAGAACATCGTATTCTTCTGATTTTGTCATATTGAGTAATTTTTAGTTAATTCTCCGAAGCTTTAGATAATTGCTCATGAAATGTTTTCATGTGCTTTACAAAAGCTTCTGCACAAACGGAACATATAGCAGCCATTTTTAATCGGGCAGGATCCATATTTTTTTCTTTCATGATAGCATGAGTCGCTTGCACTATTTTTGATGTTTTTTCAGAACAAGTATCGCTATAAGGACAGTCGGTTCCGTCAGCAGCAATAAAAACACCATCGAATCCTTTTTCGAAAGCATGTAAAATCCATTGTGGTTTTACCGAGCTAGAACAAGGAACATTAACAGTATAAACTGTTGCAGGATAATGTTTTTTAAGGAGCCCCGCCATATCGATCGCGGGGTCCGAAATTTTCTCAGTTGAAAAAACCAGAATCTTTGGATTCTTTAATTTTTCCATCGTTTATCCTTTCTTCATGTAAATTTTGAAGTATCCTGACTCTTCTACTGTACCTAAGTAGTCGTGGCCTTTTTTAGCAGCCCACTTAGGGATATCTTTTTTAGTTCCTTCGTCGGCAGAAAGAACTTCCATAATTTGACCTGAAGTTATTTCGCCAATTGCTTTTTTAGCAGCTAAAAGTGGTCCTGGACATGCTGTTCCTCTTGCGTCGACTGATTTGTCAACATTTAATGCTTGTAATTCTTCTGTTGTCATAACTATATCTCCTTTAAATTTTAAATAAATAAATTAACGTCTGTTTCTTGAATAGACTCAATGTATTCTCCAATTCCACAAATGTCATCAACCACATCAATGAAATCTTCGATTTTTTCTCCACCGGCAATTTTACCTGCTAAACTGCAGATATGGATTTTTACTTCGGTCATTTCTTTTGCCATTTCGAAAAACTCAATCCACGATGGTGTTGATAAGCTTTCGAGAGCAGCTTTAAATTCGTCGGGTGTTTGAACATCTTCGCTCATATTTGATATATCGGCAGCTTTACTTTTTAAGAATGCATGACCTGCATTTACCAGAACAAATAAATCTACTTCCATATCGTCGGCAGCAGCACCACTTAAAATAACGCCAACACTTGTTAATTTATCGATGCTTGATGTGCTCAAACCTATTGTCATTTTTGCCATAATAATTCAATTTTTGTATTAAAGATTAACCTCCACAGCCTCCGCTCGATTCTTCTTTTTTAGGTTCTGCAACAGGTGCAGCTTCACCCATTCCTTGTTCAACTAATTCAGGATAAGTTGCTTCCCAATCGAACCAGCTAAAATCAAGCAAATAACAATCGGAATATTTTAATAATTCCAGAGATTGAACAGCTAATGCACCGCTACCCATTTCGTTACCAATTACTAAAGTTTTTATTCTACGATTTGATATTTTACCCGAGAATTCCAGTAATCCGCGAGGAATATGAATTGATCCCGGAATGTGGCCAAGTATAAAATCATAATCTTCGCGACAATCAACAATTTGAATCTCAGTGTGATTATCAATTAGATTTTTTAATTCTTCCATGCCCAATGTTTTGATTTCTGCTTTTGCAGCAGCTATCATATCATCTACATTTTCATAAACTGTATTATCTTTCTGAACACAGCTTGATAATAAGATGATTGACAATAAGGTCGGAAAAATGAATTTTATAAATCTCATAATTACTTATTTTATAATTTCCATTCGTTGTATGCTCCGTCGTAAACTTTTACGTTAGGATACTCAAGAACTGAAGTTAATGCAAGATATACTATCCCGGCTCTTACGCTGGTTGCACAGTAAAGAATAATTTCTTTGTCTTTGGTAATACCTGCACCATTAAATAATGCTTGTAAATCTTCTTTTGATTTAAGTTTACCGCCATCGGCTAAAACATTTTTATACTCTAAGTGCTTAGCACCTTCGATGTATCCTTCTGCCCATTCTGTATCGTCTCTAACATCAACAAGAATAGCCGACTTTAATTTAGATTTTACATAAGCTTTATCGGCAAAGATTTTAGCATTTACTTTAGGAGTAAATGTTACAGCAGCTTTTTTTGTTGCAGCATTTGTAACTGGACCTCTTGCGGTTCTCCATGCTTGCATATGACCATCCATAACTTTCACATCGTTGAATCCTAAATATTTTAGAATCCAGTATAAACGGCCTGCACCTTTATTTGAACCTGTATCGTAAATGATGATTTTTTTAGCTGGATCAATTCCTTTTTCTCCTAAGATAGTAGCTAGTTCAGCTGGAGATTTAAGAATTCCTTTAGGATCAGTTGTGCTTGCTAAGTCGTTAATGTTCACATTAACCGCATTTCTGATATGCACTTTTGCATAATCGGCTGGAGTTCTAGTAGATACAATAACAGCATCTTTGCTATTCACTAATTTCTTAGCTTCGGCAGCAGAAATTAAATCCTGAGCAAAAGAAAGATTTGCGAATATAGCTACTAATAAAAGACTAAATAATATGTTTTTTAATTTCATAATTTCGTTTATTAAAATTTAACCTGAACTTGCAATACAACCTGATCGTTAGGAATTTCTAAAGCTTGTTCTGCTTTGTATCTGTAATTTAATTGAACACGTGTCCAATCGTTTAAGAAATAGTTTAATCCAAATGTCATGATTGTTTCAGAGTTGTCGTCGATATCTACGTCAGAATCAAAGCATTCAAATTTGAATACTGGTTGTAAATTCCATCTTGTAGTATACATTGCCTGTGCAAAATAACCGCTACGAGTTACACCACCAGTATGATATTCGATTGGTGTACCATCGCAACCACCACCAGTTGTGTAATCGCCAGTATCATCGGCCCAAAGATATTCTGCCTGAAATAAGAAATTTCCGGTTTTTATTTGTACTTCGCCACCTAAACGAGTTTTCTCGTTATCTTCTTCGGCACCTGTTTTACCATAGGCAAAACTACCGCCTACCTGAAGAAAATCAACAGGAGCAAATGTTAATCTTCCTTTTATACTTTTAGCTTTGTTTTCATCTTCGAAACCTTTTTCATAATCATTCATTAAAGCTAAATAGTAGTTGATTTTAGAGTCGAGAAGACTACCAAAAACCATAGCTCCCATATCGCGTTGCGGACCTGCTAGTTCGTCAACAGCTTTTGAACGATAGATAGTATGAAGAGACTGACAAGGTGTGTTTTGCTCTAAACTTAATGGCGATTTAAACTGACCAAAGCTTATTTTGGCAAAATCGTATCGTGAATAAGTCACAAATGCATCTAGTAACCATGGCGATCCTGATTTGAATCGAGAGAAATCAACCATGAAGAAATAACTTACATCGTAAGGAATATTTCCAACTGCAGCTATTCTTGCACGGTTAAAGGTAAAGCTGTTAGCATCTTTACCATCGGTAGTTTGATAATATTCCCACTGTGGCTGAATGTAACCTTTAATGCTTACTCCTTCGTCGGAAGAAGCTTCCATACATCCTTGTGCAGAAACAAGCTGTGTAGATGTTAATACCACAAGAATTGAGAGGCTAAATATTGATAATATCTTTTTAATCATTTTTTTCATATTTTTAATTAAAAAATAAGCTAAGTAGCTTTTGCTACCCAGCTTAAATATTTTTTATTCTAATGGTAAGTCAGTAATTGCTGTAGCATCCCACTTGTGTGAAGTAAGATTATCATAAATCATACTATTAACACCATTTTTTAAACTGTGTGGAGTATAACCTAATACATATAAATAAGCTGTTACCATTGAAGAAGTTTGTCCTGTCCAGCAATATGTTACCACATCTTTTGATGGATCAAGATACATATATTCTCCACCAGCTAATGTTAAAGGCTTAATTCGGTATGCACCAGAAATGTGTCCGTAAGTTGTAACATCAGCCGCATCCCAGAAATTATTTACATAGTAACTTCCTGGACTAGCTAATACGTCAGACCCAGCAACACCTTGGAAACCAGCTGTTAATAATGCAGTAACTCTTGCGGCAAGAATTTCAGCACCTGTTCCTGTAGTTGTAATATCAGGATCGTCGAATTGAGTAGTTTGAGTACTTACAGCACCAGGAGCAGCAATCCAGTTAGGGCTATCAATTGTATTACATGAACCACTCCATGAGTCAAGGCTGGTATGCCATCCACTCATTCCCCATTTTAATACTTTGGCATCAGTATAACCGCTTAAACGTAAAGCAACGGTTCCATGTCCTGCTCCTTGTCCGCTATAACAAACAACAATAATTGGTTTTCCGGCAGCATTACCTGCTTCGGTAACAATATTACCTAAAGTTGAATTTACTGCTCCAGGAATATGACTTGTGTTATATGCGTCAGAAGATCTGATATCAATTATATAATAAGAGCTTAGGTTATCTTTTATAGCATCAGCAGTAGTGATCCAGTCAGTTAGTATATTATCCAAATCCAAATCGTTAGCTACTAAGTACTCTTTTAGAATCTGAAATTCAGTGTCGGTTTGACGGTCTGGAGTTGCATCGTCATCACTGTCGTCTTTACAAGATGTTAAAACAAATGCAGGAATAATTAAAATTAATAATGCGTACTTTAAAAACTTTTTCATAGTATTATAAATTTTGGTTAGTATTTTCTTATTTATTATCCTCCACAACCACCTGACTCAGGTTGCTTAGTAATAGCAGGGGCTCCGCCTGAAAATTTCATCCAACCACCTTTAAGGTTAGATATATTTTCGAATCCCAATTTTTGAAGTGATTTTGCAGCAAGAGCACCACGGCCACCTACTTTGCAATACACAATAATTTTATCAGTTTTTAGAGGGGTGTACATGAATTGCTCTTCCCAGAAATATTCATCAAGAATAAGGAATTCTAATTCACCACGAGGAATAGAGAATGATCCCGGAATATTTCCTGCTTCGTATTCGGAAGGTTGTCTTACATCTATTAAAAGGAATTCTTCTCCATTATCAATCATCGATTTTAAAGTATCGACAGATATTTCATTTATTTCGGTTGCAACAACACTAGCTAATTCTTTACCATCTTCATATATGGCAGTACAAGAAGAAAACAAGAAGATGAGCAGTGCTGCGATTGATATATTAAATTTCATAATTTTGTTTTTAATAGTTTCAATAATTAAAAAGCACTGAATTTTCCTGTGCGTTCATTCCACTTAACAAATACATACCATATTAGTATTACTACAAGAACTAGAATAAAAGCTCCAGCATAGCCTAAATAGTCAGGCAAATAATTTTTGAACTTCATTGTATGAGGGAGTGCATCAACGATTGCAGGAACAATATATTTTTTAGAAATAGGGGATACAAGTAAGAATCCTAATGCAGCCATCCATAATTTAACCTGCCCTTCGCCTACACGCCAAAGTGTTCCAACGGCACATCCTCCGGCAACAGTCATTCCTAATCCAAAAATAAATCCTCCTAAAAGACCACGTAACCAGAAATGTCCAAAAACCCAGGTCATTTCACGAGCACGAATAGTAGCATCGCCTGCACCAATACCAAAATATTTAATGGCAGTGAAACCTATTAATGTAATAACTAAACCGGCCATTACTCCAACAGAACCATCGCTTTCGCCTGTCATAAAAGGATCGCGGAATGCTTTAACGATACAAAAGCGTGATCGTTGGCAAATGAGTCCCATTAATAATCCTGAAATTATAAACCAGGCTAATACGCCATTGGTTCCGGCAACTCTATATGCAAGAACAAAAGTTCCGATAGAAACGATCCATCCTAACCAGATTTGCCATTTTCCTGTTTTTTCTGATGCAGCAAGGAAAGTAAAACTTTTACCTGTGCTAAAAGAAGGGAACTTTTCCATTTCCCAAAGCAAGTATTTAAGAGCAATTATAGTACCAGCAAAAAGTCCTATAGTAAAAATAATTGCTCCACCTGATAATGCTGGGACACCCGAGAAAAATGAACCAATTGTACAACCTAATCCCAGAGTTGCTCCAATAGCCATTAATGCACCTCCAATAAATCCTTTTATTAATTCTCCTTTAGGAGGTATTCGTAAGGCAAATTCTTTTGAGAAGAGAGCTCCGGCAAATGATCCTAAAACCAGTATCAGGCAAAGCATACCATAAAGACTGGTACTTGTAGGTGCAGCATTTTCAAAAGCAGAAATACCCAGGAGCTTAAAAATATTCTCACCCCAGTTATTAATACCACCACTAGCACCCCAAGGACTTTTTACGGTAAATAGTAAAATGTTTAGTAGTCCCAGAGTAACACCACCAACCCATACTGGCCAGTGTTTGGCGAAAAAAATATTAAATAATTCGCGAAGTATTCCTGGCTCTTTTTGTTGATCAGCCATTTTTACCTCCTACTTTTTTTGTATTAGAAACCTGAAAACACCATTTTCAACTTCACCTTCTTCAAGTAAAGCGTTTCCTGTTTTTTCACACCATTTTGGTAGGTCTGATTTTGTTCCAGGATCGGTTCCTAACATTTCAAGCACATCTCCAGAACCTAATCCTTTAATTGCTTTTGCCAGTTTCATCATTGGCATAGGACATGAAAGCCCTTTTACGTCTAATGTTTCTTTAATTTCCATATCAATAAAATTTAGTGATTATTTCGTTGGAGTAAAGGTTGTTAATTAATTAACACAAGTAAAGAAAACCTTTGTGATGTTCATCCAGTATAAATCATGAGATTGGGTAGCAAGAAAACTGATTTAGATCAACTTTTTTGCTGATTTATTGTTATATTTATATCATTAAAGCCTATTAATGTTGTACTTATGGAAAAGATATCTGCTTTAAATAGTTGTACAGTAAGCAATGCAAAATGTATTTGTTTTGATTTATTGACGCCAGAACAAAGAGAATTGATTGAAAAAAATTCGATTGATGTTCGATATAAGAAAGGTGAAGTAATTTGTAAACATGGTACTTTTGCTCCACATGTTATTCTACTTAAAGAGGGCTTGGCAAAAATTTATTTAGAGGGTTTAAATGATTCCTTAATCTTAAAAATAATTACTTCGGGTAATTTAATTGGGTTAACTTCTGTTATGGAAGATAATAATGTGTTTCATTATTCAGCATCGGCATATGTTGATTCTTCTGCCAGCTTAATAGATATCAATATCTTTAGAAAAATTCTTAAAGAAAATGCCGAATTTGCAAATTCGGTAATAAATATTTTATGTGAAAATTCCTTACAAACTTTCGGAAGATTTTTCTGCTTAACACATAAACAACTATATGGTAGAATGGCAGATATTATCTTATGTTTATCTGAAAGAATCTTTAAAGAAAAAAGTTTTGTTTTAAATCTTACAAGAAAAGAGCTGGCTGAATTAACAGGGATGTCAACGGAAAGCGTTATACGAATGCTTAAGAAATTTAAAGATGACGGAATAATAGAACTGCAAGGAAAGGAAGTCGTTATTTCAAATTATGATTTATTGCGTAAGATTAGCGAATATGGATAATATCTATCCATTTTTACTTATCTCTTTTAGTAGTTCCAGGTTTAAGATCTTTATTTTTTTACCCTTTAGCTGAATAATTTTTTCATCATTAAATTCTGATAATATTCGGGCAACACTTTCAATGGCCATTCCGGAAAGCTCGGCTAAATCTTTTCGATTAACATATGAAAATACATCAATTGATTTAAACTCTTCTCTGTTTAAGTATAATAATACATTAGCTAATTTTCCATTTAATTGTTTTAAACCAAGGTTTAAACATTTGGTTAACATAATATTGTAGTTTTTACAATACCAACTTGCTAATTCGCGAGAAAAATCGCAGCTCATAGAGATTAAGTCTTTAATGGCATTTTGATTAATTGCACATACTTTTGTTTCAGTAATTGCAGCTGCTGAGAAATAATAGGAATCGTCGCCGTATAAAGAGGTTAATCCAATAAAATCATGCGGTTTTAGTAGTTTGATGATAATATTTTTACCGGGACCTTCGATGTATACTTTTACTAATCCATTAAGAACATATAAAATATCAGATACACGTGTGCCTTCTTTAATTATTGTTTCTCCTTTGTTATATGTAACATGGGTTTTGACTAGATTATTAAACTCATCAATTATTTCAATATCCTGGATAAAACATTCCGATTTTCTGTTGCAATCTGTACAGTTAGTTTTTATTAAATATCTGTCCATTTTAACAGTGGGGTTTAAATAATAAATTGATAGTTGCAGTATATAAAGATATAAAATATTATGAAAAAATATGGAAGGGAATAAAAAATGGAAATCTATCTGATTTCCATTTAATATAAAGATTAAAAACAGGGAATTCTACTACAGAGTGAATTCTAGCGGAATATCTTTTTTTGAATTAGAAAGCATTTTGTTTAAGATCGCTTCTTCTTGGTGAGTTTTTTTCAGCATATAGTAGAAAACATTAGCTACAGTTTCGCTTAATTCATTTTCCGAAGCTAAGATATTGTAAAGCTTGATTAGACAATTATCAAAATGCAATTTAATATCGATTAATTCTGTCATGGATAAATTTGGTCCTGTTTTGATGTTTGTAAAACATTCATTTATTTGATCCGATAATTTTTCACAGGGGAAACATAACCAGCAGTTCATTACTTCCGCTACTTTTTTATGTTTTTCTAAATAGATTTCTCGAGATTTCTCATGTTGAAACAAATCATAAATCAATGATTTCATTTCTTGGTCCTCTATCTTTTCATAAATATTAAGATATAAATTAGCTAATTGTTTATGATAAGATTGGATTTTTTCTATAATCTTACTTTTTTGTTTATACATAGTTCTTATTGTTTTAAGGTTGCTAAAATTCAGAAAATCAACTATTGAGTAGTTGTTGTTCTTATAAATAAAGGTAGTAAGATTAATGTTTAAAATCATTTGATGATAGTGTTTTTATATCAAGAAAAACTTTGAGATTTATCAAATTATTTGATTTGTACTGAGATATTTTAATTCAAATTGGTCAGAAATAAATTATAGGTTCATAAGAATTAAACCTTTATAAAAAATCAATATCAAATTAACAGATTGATAATTAGAGTTACTTTATTTAAGAATGTTTATATTTACATCTCTTTGTATTAACCGATTTGATGAAAAATAGTGCGCGATTAAATAAAATCATTGTATTCATTGTTCTTCCGGCAATTAGCTGGCTATTCTTTAATTCAGTTTATTACAGACATTTACATGAGCTTCCTTCGGGAATAACAATTTCACATGCTCATCCATACGATAAAACATCTGATAATAATTCAACTTGTCCTTTTTCTTCTCATGATCATACAGAAGATGAGTACTTACTTTACGATGTGATGTCGAATTTAATTGTTCCGATTGTATTTGTATTGTTTGCCATTGCTACTTTTTTTACTGCCATTATACAAGATTATAGATTCGAATTAAAAGAATCTATTTATCAATCTGAGTTTTACCTCTACAAAAACTATCGGGGACCACCAGCAAAATTCTAAATCATACAATCAAGCTATATGTTCATATAGTGCCTTTTACAATTAGAATTTTATGTAATATAATCCATGTATTAGCTACAGGGGTGGTAATAACTAATCATCATGAAAATAAAAATATTTTTGGTACTGATATTCCTAATTAATATCAGTTTATCTTATGCACAGTCCGAAGGTGAATTGGCAACACGTATCGATTCTTTAGAGTTTCAATTAAAACAACTGCAAAATAAAATTGAGAAGAAAGAAAAGAAAGATGAATTAAAAGAGCTGATGGACAGGGCAAAGCATCTTTCATCACAAGAGAAAAAAGAGAGTAGTGATATTTCTAAAAAATTCCATAGTGGTATACGTCAACAACAAGGATTAAATCCAAACATTAGTGTTAGTGGCGATTTTTTTACTTCGTACAGCACAGCCGAAAATGATATTATTAATGAACCAAGTGAGTTTTCATATGGAAATAATAATTTTTATATGCGAGAACTTGAGTTGGCTTTAGTGGCACCACTCGATCCGTTTACTCGTGGAAAAACATTCTTAAGCATTACTGATGAAGGTCTTGAGTTAGAAGAAGCTTATATGGAGTTAATAAACCTGCCATTAAATATGAATTTAAAAGCAGGTATTTTTCATGCAGAGTATGGATTATTAAACAGATATCATCCTCATGCTTTACCTCAGTTCGATAAACCAAAGGCTTTGATGTATCATTTTGGAGAAGGAGGATTAGGAGGTGCAGGTTTAGCAGTTAATTTTATGTTTCCAAAACCTATTTTAGCTGATGCCAGCTCGTTCGATTTTACTGTTGTTGATGGAGGCAATGGAATGAGCTATACTACCGACCGAGATATTAATCTGCTTTATATTGGTAATTTTAAAAACTATTATGATATTAACGATGATAGTTACTTCGAATTTACCTTAGCTGGTGTAACAGGACAAAATGATAGTACTGGAAATTATAATTCTCATATTGGAAGTTTAGGTTTGCACTACAAATGGTCTCCGGTAGGCAGATCAAAGTACAGAACATTCGACTGGAAAACGGAGTTTATTTATGGATATCACGAGGGAGCTTTAAAAGATATAGAAACTTTTGGTTGTTATACATCGCTTCAAAATAAATTGAATGCACGATTTTGGATTAGTGGTAGAGTAGGATACACAGAACTTCCTTATAATAAATCTGAATACGAAATCGACTATTCTATTTGTTTGGACTTCTGGCAAAGTGAATTTGTGTTTTTCCGATTTCAATATCAATATAACGACAGGCATATTGATAATATGATGGGCTATATGGGAAAAATGCCAAGCGATCATGTATTTACATTACATGTTAACTGGGCTATGGGACCACATAAACATGAGGCATATTAAAATAGAAACATATAAAAAATTAGATATGAAAAAATTAAAAATTTTATTAGCTGTTTTACTGATTTCATCAGGAACATTATTTGCCGATAATGGCAAAATTAAAGTGATTTGTTCATTTTCCGATTATGCTACTATAGTAGAGCAAATCGCAAAAGATAAAGCTGATGTTGAGTTTATTGCATCGGGAGAACAAGATCCTCACTTTGTAGCTCCAAAGCCAAGTTATGCCATGATGCTTAATAAAGCAGATATGTGGGTAACAACAGGATTAGATTTAGAAGTTTGGTCGACTACCTTATTAGATAAAGCAAGAAATAAGAAAATCATTGATGGAGCCAATGGTTTTGTTGCAGTATCCGATGGAGTAAAAATATTACAGAAAGTAACAAAAGGAGATAGAACAGATGGCGATGTACACTTAATGGGGAATCCTCACATTAATACAAGTCCTGTTAACTGGAAAATTATAGCTAAAAATGTTACCATTGGACTAAAGAAAGTTGATCCTGCAAATGCAGCATTTTATGAGAATAATCGCGACGAGTATATTCAACGTGTTGATAATGCTTTATTCGGAGAAGCTTTAGTTGAAATGTTTGGTGGCGAAACATTAACGGAAATGTTATTAAATCACACCTTATTTGAGTTTCTGGAAAGTGATTACGAAGGTCAAAAATTAGTTGATTTACTTGGTGGATGGTTAAAAGAAGCATCATCATTTCGAGGTAAAAAAATTATTGCTTACCATAAAAACTGGGCTTATTTTGCGGATGTTTTTGGTTTAAATATCATTGGTTTTATTGAGCCAAAACCGGGAATTCCACCTTCAGCAAAACATGTTCAGTATATGACAAATCTTATCGAAGAACAAAATATTAAGTTAATGCTTGTGGCAAGTTATTTCGAAAAGAAATCACCTCAAATGATTGAATCAAAAACAGGAGTGAAAGCAGTTTATCTTCCTTTATTCTCTAAGAGTATTGAAGGAGTTGATGATAACTTCGCTTTAATGGATTATTGGATTAAGCAGGTAAAAAGTAATATCAAATAGTTATGATCGATAATTTGATTTTTTTAGGTCCGGCATTAACGGCATGTATTATTCTGGCAGGAATCCTGAGTTATTTTGGGAATCACATATTAACGCGTGGAATTATATTTATTGATATAGCCATTGCACAGGTTGCAGCTCTGGGAACTATGATAGGTTTACTGTTGGGTTTTGCCGAGGAGTCTGCTGCTGTGCAGGTAATATCATATTCATTTACAGTGCTTATTATCATTTTCTTTGTGATGCTCCGATCAAAAAAGATGGAAATATCGCAAGAAACCATTATTGGAATTATTTACTGTGTGGCACTAGGAACCGCATTGTTATTAGCAGAAAGTATACCGGGAGGTTCGAATTACATTACAAAAACCATTACAGGTAATATTCTTTGGGTAACGTGGAAGCAAGTAATAATTACTCTTTTAGTGGTTTTAGTGGTAGGAATAATACATGTTTTTTATGCTAAGAAGTTTATAGAGATTTCAGAAGCAATTCGAGATAAGAAACCAATGCAATCATATAGATTTCAAGAATTGATTTTTTTCATAACATTTGGTTTTGTAATTGTAAAAGCCGTGTTTATTCAAGGTATATTTTTAGTATTTATTCTATTAATAGCTCCTGCTGCTATCGCACGATTATTTACTCAAAATTGGAAACAGAGATTTATATGGAGTTGGATTATTGGCATTTTGGGATCGGCTATTGGAATTTACATTTCGTATGATTTTAATATTTCGAACGGACCAGCTATTGTTTGCCTGTTAGGTACTTTTGTGTTTCTGGCTGCTTTTATAAAAGCATTTCAGCGAATTTTTGCTAAAAAGGCTTTAACTAAATAAACGGATAAAATTATTAAATATGACAATATTAGAATTTATGTTAGCGCCTTTAATGGCCTGTATATTACTAATTCTTATCAATGTATATTTCGGAATACATGTATTAAAACGTGAGATTATATTTATTGATATTGCTCTTGCACAAATAGCAGCATTTGGAACTTCTGTAGCTGCAGTTATTGAACATATTATGCACGAAGGACATGCTCATAGTCACGATCATTCGGAACATTCTATGATGGCTTATTTGTTGTCTTTGGCATTTATTACTTTTTCGGCACTGGTGTTTTCATTTTTGAAGAACAGAAAACTAAGTATTCCTTTAGAAGCTATTATAGGTATATCCTATGCTTTTGCCACAACAGCAGCTGTAATTATTCTGGATAAAGGCGCTGGTGGTGATGTTCATATTCATGATATGCTTGTAGGTTCAATATTATGGGTTTCGTGGGCTCAGGTTATTAAATTAGCGATAGTTGTTGGTTTGGTGGGAGTAATACATTTTGTTTTCCGTAAGAAGTTTACCCAACTTTCCGATAATTATCATAACAAAGAGTGTAAAATGAAAGGTTCAATACTCTGGGATTTTCTATTTTACTTAACTTTTGGTGTGGTCATTATCGAAGCTGTAAATATCAGTGGAATATTAACGGTGTTTGCATTTCTGATTTTACCGGCAGCATTTTCTGCTATGTTTAGTAAAAATTGGACTCACAGAATCATTATAGGAGCTGTTTTAGGAACCTTGGTTTCTGCATTCGGGCTATATTTTTCATGGAATATGGATGTTCCGGTTGCTCCGCTAATTATTATTATGCTTGGAGTGTTTTTATTGCTAGGAGCTTTATATAAACGTCTTATTAACTTAAAAAAGAGTTAATAAATTTTGGTTTTTAGGAGAGAGTCATCAAGAAATTGATGACTCTCTTTTTAATTAGCAGGATATGAAAAATGCATTTGAACCATTCGCCAGCTTCCTTGACGTTTTTCAAGTACTCCTGTCCAACGGGTATTTTCCCAATTAACTTCTTGATCTTCCCAACGATTCAAATCGTTCAGCATACAATAGTACCATGCAACAGTACCATCTTGTGAAATATTAATATGCATATCCCAGGTTTCAAATCCTATATGTTTAAATCTTGGGTCTAACCAAAATTTTTCAGCTTGCTTAAATTGGTTAATACCAATTACAACGTTATTGCTAGGATGCACCTCAAGATAGTTTGAATCATTGGCAATGATGCTGTATAGCAATGTGGTATCCTTATCTTTAGCCCAGCGGATCGTATTTTTAATGGTTTCTTCAACAAGGATTTTCTCGGTTGCAAAATCAATTTCTTGTGCTGGTTTTTCTTTTTTACATGAAAAAAGAATTAAGCTTAATAATAAAATTATTAGTGTTTGTTTCATTTTAATGTAATTTAAGTTTTTGTTATTTATTGGTAAATGAAAAATGTTGCTGAACAACTTTCCACTCATTATTTCTTTTTTCTAGAATACCTGTCCATCTTACTTTCTCCCAATTAATCTCTTGATCTTCCCATTTGTTGTAATCGTCTATAATACAAAAAAACCAAGCATAACTTCCAGATTGAGAGAGATTGATTTCTAAATCACAAATTTCATGACTAATCGCTTTAAATCTTTCGTCTAACCAGAACTTTTTATTTTGTTCGATTCCTTCGGGATAATACACGACTCTATTGTATGGTGTAATACTTCTAAATATACTATCTGAAGAAATACTGTTAAGAAAAAGGTCAATATTTTTGGTTTTTGCCCAGCCAAAAACATTATTTAATGTTTTCTCAATGAGTAGTTTTTCTTTTTCTGTACTGTTAGTACTTTTATCAATGTTCACTAAAATGATTATTAGCAGTATTAATGAGAAAAGGAAAACATACCAGGTTGCTTTTGGAATTTTCTTCATGGTTAAAATATTTTATTATTGGAATGCAAGGTAAGAGATTAAGAAATAGCTTAAGTCTTAACTTATCGGGATGGATTACAAGTTTACATTTATTGAAATTATGAATTAAAATAGTCCGAATATCTCGGGAAAGACTTCTTAATCATAAAAAAATATGTAATTTGTAATTATGAAAGAACTTGCATTAATTGGACTTGTACAAACAGTATATTTTTCGCTCATTGTTTTTATGAAGAAAAGAAAAGAACTAAAAGACTATTTCTTGATTCTATTTCTTCTTTTAGTTGGCTCAGAATTATTTTATCGATATTATTCACAAATTAACACAAGTGCAGAGAATAAATGGATAGCCATTTTTGATATCATATATTGGGCAATTCTAGGTCCTGTAATACTACTTTATGTTCAATCTGTTATTAATAAAACGAAAAAGTTAGAGTTAATACATTTATTACATCTAATCCCATTAATTATTAGTATCATTCCCTTTATTGATTATATTTTAATTAGTAATCATGAAAGTTTCTTGTATTATTATTTTAGTACGCAAGGATTCATGAAGTTTGCTATAGCTTACGTTTGGGAGTATACTTCGTTTTTTTATATTGTATATTCAATAGTTGTTTTAATTAAGCACAGAAATAATGTTAAAGAGTTTTATTCTACAACCGAAAATAAAAAATTACTTTGGCTACTTTATTTAACAGGAGGATTTGGCTTTTATATTTTTATATCCTATTTATCGTGGGTATTGAAAGATTTAGCTATTATTGAAACATCATTTAAATTTATTCAGATTATTGTTCCAGTTTTAGTAGTTTATGTTTTTGGTGTTGGACTTTATGGTTACAAACAAGAAGGTGTTTTTACGAATATTGAATTAAAACAAACTAAAATTATTACTTCTAATAAAACGAAACTAAGAAAACGGAATACTAAATATGCTAAATCGGGTTTAGGCGAAATAGAAAGTGAAGAGTTAAAAGAGAAGTTGCGTAAAGTAATGAAAAACGAAAAACCATTCCTGGATTGTGACCTAACCATATCGGTTTTAGCTAATAAGATTGAAACAACAACACATAAATTATCACAAGTTATTAATGAAACTTATCATAAGAATTTCTTTGATTTTATTAACTCATATCGAATCGAGGAGGTTAAAAATCAGCTTATGGATTCTGAAAATGATCATTATAAAATTATGGCTGTAGCTTATGATTGTGGGTTTAATTCAAAATCTACCTTTTACTCAATATTTAAAAAACATACAAGATTAACACCTTCAGAATACAAAAGCGAAATGCTTAAGCAATTAAAAGAAAAAGAACTTATTAACTAATTAATTACTTAATTGCATAACATCTCGATGGTCTTTGTGTTATTGGTGCTAAAGTTGTTTTCTTATTGCTTAACTTTTTAGTCTTATCTTCTATATTTTTTGTGTTTGAAACATTATTTGTAATGCAGATCACAATTAGCATAACAATTGAAATAATAAAGATAAAAATGGCAGCTAAAGGAGTTTTTATTTTCATTACAATATAGTTTTATTAATATGAAATCAAATTTATTGATTCAATCTATAAGTTAAGTACTGTTCTATCGGTTTGGATATTTTACTTATGAATCATGTGTCCGAATAGATCGGCAAAGACCATATTCTTTATGTATCCTATATTTTTACATAAAAAATTATGTTTATGCTAACACAAAATTTCAGGATTAGGAAATGTAAGATAAAAGATTTTGAATCAATTTTTAGATTGCTTAAACAACTATGACCTGATAAAAATCTTAACATACATGATTTAAAGAAGGTTTTTAGAAAAGGTTTAGAGTCAAGTTTTCAAGAGTACTTATGTGTCGAGCGTGAAAATAATTTAATAGGATTTGCTTCTTTATCCATAAAAAATAATTTGTGGCAGGCAGGAAATCTTGGGCATATTGATGAATTAGTTGTTGATTCATTTTACCGGGGAAGCGGAATAGGCAAGAAGCTTCTTACAAGCTTAATTAATAAAGCACAAAAATTAAAGTGTAAACGAATAGAATTAGATACTGCATTTCATAGAAAAAAGGCACATCAATTTTATGAAAATATGAATTTTGAAAATAGAGCATTTTTATTTTCTAGAATTATAGAAATAGAATAATAATTTAATTATTACATTCTTTATTAATAAAATGTCCTATCCGATAGGTTACTACTGTTATGGATTTTAGAAACAATATTTTTGTCTCTAAAAATTTAGATTATGAATTCTTTAATAAAATCCTTTTTTCTATTAATTACCTTAGCTTTTATATCTTCTATCTATAATTTTACATTTTCACAAGAATATGAGTATAGCGTTAATCTAAATAAATTATATAATGGTAAATTAAAAGTTGAACTAATTGCGCCTAAGATAGAGAGAAATGAAGTATTATTTTGTTTCCCCAAGATGATTCCTGGTGATTATTCAGAATGTAATTTTGGTTATTACATTGATGAGTTTAAAGTTATAGCTTCAGATGGATCAGAATTAAAATTTGATAGAATTGATATAAATACCTTTAAGATATATGATTCAAACAAAATTTGGAAAATTATTTATTTAGTTAATGATACTTGGAATTCAAACAGTAAAAAGAATAATGTTTTTCAACCTAGCGGAACCAATTTTAAAACTGGAGAAATCTTTGTTATTAACAATCATGCATTATTTGGGTATTTTAAGCATTTGAAGTTTTTATCTTATAAATTAGTATTTCATAAACCTTTAGGTTTTTTTGGTTCAACTAATCTAACTACTATATCTAAAAATGAAGAACTGCAATCTTTTAAGGCTGATAACTATCATCAATTAATTGATAATCCAATTTTATTTTCAGAACCTGATACTAATAGCTTTTATGTAGGGACCACAAAGATTTCTATAGCAGTATATAGTGAAAATGAAAAGAAATATGCTAATGAACTATCTAATACTCTTAAACCATATTTATTAGCAGCTAATAGGTTTTTTAAGAATGATCTTCCAATTAAAAATTACACCTATTTATTTTATTTTAAAAACATTGATGATATAAATAAAAAGTTATTTAATGCTAATAGCTTCTTAAAATTATTAAAGGTAGCATTAGATGCTAAAGATTTAAGATTTGGCGCTTTAGAACATAGTTATTCGTCGTTGTTTTACTATCCATGTGATGAATCCATGCCTTTTTTAAAAGAAGAGTTACCTAATATTATATTACATGAATTATTACATATTATAACGCCATTAACTTTTCATACAGAACTATTAGATGATTTTAATTTTACAGAACCACAAATGTCTGAACATTTATGGCTTTTTGAAGGTGTAACTGAATATTTATCTGGACTTGTACAGTTACAAGCTGGATTAATTAATACGAATCAATATTTAAATAAAATCTTAAAAAATAAAATAATAGAATCTAAACGATTTCCTTCTGATATTAGTTTTACAGAACTAAGTAAAAATGTATTAAACAAACCTTATAGTAATTATTATTATCAGGTTTATGAAAAAGGAGCCTTGTTAGCATTTTTACTAGATCTAGAAATTATCAAACTGACAGATGGTCAAAAATCACTTTGTGATGTAATGTTTTCTTTAATGAACAAATATATTAATGAGCCTATAAAAGAAGCTGATTTGGTTAAGTTATTTATAGAAGAAGTACATCCATATTTAGAACTTTTCTTTAATAAATATATTATTGGAACAGAACCTTTAGATTTAGAGCAGGCATTTAATGAAATAGGGATTGAATATAAGAAAGAATCAAAAGAGATGATTCCTGAAAGTCCAATTTCCGATAATGATATAAAAAGAACAGAATTTTTAGTTAATGGATATTTTAGAATAAAAAAAGTTGGAACTGAAGAGTGGGTTGGATTACAGAAAAATGATAAGGTTAACAAATACTATTATCAAAAAGCACTAAAAGATAGTGATGGAAACTTTCTAAAAGAAGGACAAGTTACTACATTACCAATAGTTAGAGATAATAAACAAATAGAATTAACATTCCCAATAAAATACAAAAAGGGAGTTGTACATAATAAATTTCAGATTATTAAGGATAAAAGTAAGTCTCAAGAAAGATATTATAATAAATGGATTGGATTACCAAGGGAAAAAAAACAATTAAATGATAATCCTAAAAAGTTTGCAGAAGGAATTGTTTGTTTGCCAAATCGATGGGAATTAAGCATTTCATTTATGCCAGATACAAGCGAGGTTTTTTATACCATTAAATATCCTGAAAAAGATATGCAAATATTTTCAAGAAAGTATGAAAATAACCAATGGTCTGAAGAGTATGAGCTCGATTTATTGGTCGATCCGATGAATTCTTATGCTATGGAACCATTTCCTTCTCCTGATGGTACACAATTATATTATACAGTTTGTGATTCTTTAGGATGTGATATCTGGTATGTTTCAAAAAATAAAGATGCTTGGGAAAATCCACAAAGATTAGATTCAGATATAAATAAGGATGTTGTATTTTATTCAACATTTACTTCAAATGGAGATATGTTTTATACTAATGTAAGTGAAAGAAAAATCTATTTTGCAAAAATTGAAGAAGGAAAATATTTAAAATCTGAGGTAGCTGGATTTGGAGGAGCTCACGCATTTCCTTCTCCTGATGGAAGTTTTGTTTTGGTAAATTCAAAAGGAGAATATGGCAAAAGCGATATCTTTATTTATTTCAAAAACAAGGATGGCTCATGGTCTAAACCAATAAATCTTGGTTCTATGGTTAATTCAGAATGTTCAGAGTCGTGTCCTTCATTATCTCCAGATGGTAAATATTTGTTCTTTAATCGACACTGTTATAATGAAGAAGATGCTTATGATATTTTTAAGGTTAATGCAAAATTTATTAATGAATTAAAACCCGAAATAGAATGAGTAAACTCTTGTTTATAATAATTGGGATAAATATATTTTGTTATAAATTAAGTGCACAAGAAGATTCATTATTTAACAGTGCTTATAATGATAGTACTAAATATATTGATCCACTGACACCCGATTCTATTCCTCGTGTATATTTATCGGAGCTTTTTGATTATTCACAGAAGCATATACATAGTTCTCCTGTATTTAATAAAGAAATGACTGAAATGTACTTTTCATTATATGAGGATAATGAATTGCCACAAAAAATATTTTATACAAAAAAGATTGATAGTAAATGGATAACACCGACTTTAATTAATTTTAGTGGAGAATATCAAGATGGTGGACCAGTCCTTTCTACAGATGATAACACAATATATTTTTATTCTCGTCGACCAATTAAAGGTGTAAAAGAAAGAAAGGTTTCAGCTATTTGGTTTGCGAAACAGGAACGTGATACTTGGGGTACACCGAGTCTATTATTAAGATCGGATACTTCGAATACATATTTGCCATGTTATGTAAAAGATAGTGTTATCTATTATACAGTTTCAGATAATACGAAGAGATATTCTATTTATAAAGGAGTAATCAGGGGAAATAAAATTATCAATGAAGTAAAATTAGGTGAGAATATCAATTCAGATACAGATGTAAATTCTCATTTATTTCTAAATAATACAGAGGAGTATATGTTTTTTTGGAGATATAATAGAGATGATGTAAAAGAAAGAGGAATTTATATTTCATTTAAGGATAGCAAATCAGAGTGGGGTACTCCACTTCCGTTATATCAATTACTTGGATTAGAAAATACCAGGTTTCCATATCTTACACCAGATGGGAAGTACTTTATATTTACTAGTGTTATTAAAGGTGTGGAAAGATTATATTGGGTTGATGCTAGTTTTGTTACTGATTGAAATTAAATAATTTATGGTCTGCGGTAGTTTTTCATGTGTCGCTTAATTTATTTAAGGATTTCTTGAGCCTTCAGTCAATATCTAATAGAGTATAATTTTTTATTCTTGGAGTAATAATATATTCCAATTGATTTATCCTATCCGGTCCATTCGCACTATAAATAAAATCTTATCCCTTACTTTTAGATTTAAATAACTAATACTCAAACATTATGAAAACCTTTAATTATATCGTTTTATCATTTGCTATAATCTTTCTGTTATTTGTAATATCATGCGAAAAAGAAGAACCTAAATCAGTTGAGGTTAATAGTATTTCTATTAAAGAATCGCCCAAAGTTGTAGAGTATTATAATGGTGAGAAGCTTGACTTGTCTGGGTTAGTTGTATCTCTATCTTTTGTTGATGGTACAGTTGAGGATATACACTTTGTCGATTTTATAAATAAAGAAATAACATGTTTGCCAGAAAATGGGGCTGCACTTACTGAGGAATCGACTATGGTTACAATTACGCACACTCTTTCCGGGCAAACAACAAATCAGGTTATTACGATAATTGCATTAAGCGATATAGAACATAATATCTATAATACTATTCAAATTGGAAATCAAGTTTGGATGGCAGAAAATCTAAAAACTACCAAGTATAATGATGGAGAGGAAATAGCATTATTAACTTCTGAATCACAATGGGATGATATTACTCCACATTATTGTTGGTATGAGAATGATGAGGTTAGCTATAAAGAAATGTATGGTGCATTATATAATTTTCATACGATAGAAACTGGCAGACTTTGCCCTGTTGGATGGCATATTCCATCCGAACTTGAATGGCAAGAATTATTAGATTATGTAGCAGACAATGGATATTTAGGGATTGAAGGAAAAGCCTTAAAAGCAACATTTGGTTGGGAAAGCTACGAAGGGGCAGGAAATGGGACAAATGATTTTGGTTTTAAAGGTTTACCTGGAGGAGGGTATTATCTTGGTGGATGGTATTATGAATATGATAGTTTTAGTTCTTTAGGGACAGTTGGCATATGGTGGACTTCTACTGAATTTTATCTTGCTAACATTAACCATGGTAAAACTTTTAGATTATCCAATATGTTAAATGAAGCAGGTATACGTTTTGATTTAAAATCTAGTGGTCATTCTGTTCGTTGTGTAAAAGATTATAATAATATTAACTCAAAGTATAGTCTAAACAGATGAGTAAAAATTGCATTCAAGATTATTTTTAAGAAAAGATCGACGGGGGAACTTCTTATCAAGAGATGCATAACAAATAAAAAGATACACAACATAACAATATTGGGTGTTTAATTTTATTTTAATGGAGTTTGTAGGAACTTATAAGTAAGGTGTTAGCTTTATTTTTTTTAACCAGGTTGCTTCATTAGATTTGAGATTAGACCCTGTTAGCTAATGTAAAATTAGTATTACTAATGAACAGTTAAATAATGAACACCTATAGTTTTTAGAAAAAATGTTTAAAATGAAGTTAAAGTATTTCAGCTTATTTCTTTTGGTTTTTAAATTTATTCACCTTAATGCACAACAGAAAGACTTATCTAGTTGTGATTTAAACAAGTATGTTTCATCTGTTGACCGCTTATATTCTGTAAATGACGAAATATTCAATGGTTGCGTTTATATTCCGTTAAATTCAAAAATTAAGGGTACTCCATATTTGTATAAAAGCTGGAAGAACGCATCAATATTTATTAGCGATAATATCTATAATATTCCTGTAAAGTATGATTTAATTAATGACAAATTAATTACAAAAGCATTTTCTAAAGATGGTAAACAGCAACTTTTAGATATCAATAAATTTCAAGTAGATTCATTTAAGATTGGCGATTCATTATTTATTAATTCAAAGAGTTATAATCTGTTAAGTAATAGTTCTCCAATTTATCTTTTTCAAATATATCAAGGGAATTCTATTTTGTTAAAATCAATAAAGAAAGATTTTATTAGTACTTATTCAGATCGCACGCCATATGGCAAATTCTCAAGTATAAAAAATGAACTGATATTATATAATGGTTATCATTTAGTGAACATTAAAAACAGATCAAGTTTTTTGAGACAATTTGATGAGAATTTGAGACATGATATTAAATTGTTTTTTCGGACTACTAATATTTCAATAAAAAAATCATTAGTTAAAGAACTACAAAGACTGATGCAATATTGTGATTCTTTAAAAAATGAATGATGAGGGTTTCTGTTTTTTTCTTATTTCTACTTTTTTACATAAAGGTACCAGGACAAAATCCTAAAGAGGATATTTACATTTCGAAAGTCAATATAAAATGGGATGAGTTTTCAGAGCAGCTTGAATCTGAATATGATATTCGTTTCTTTTATATGGAGGATAGTATAAATGAGGTTAAAGTTATTAATAATAAAGATAGTGTTTTGTTAAAGGCCTTACTGGAAAAAATATTTTCGACGTATAATATTACTGTTTCGCACGATAACAAAGGGAACTATTTCCTTTTTAGAGATTTTAAAGTCTCAAATAATGTCCAGCATCTTTTAAAAGAAAAAACTGTTTCGCAGAATCAAAATAATACAATATATGTCAAAGAAGAGGCTTTCTTAAAAACTCAGAATAACTATATCGCAGAACATGTTACTATTGGATCCAATGGGAAAAAGTTTGGTAATAAAAAAATCATTTTAAAGGGATATATTACAAATGAATCAGATCAAACTACTATTCCACAGGCTCATATAAGGATTCATGAAAACAATACAAACCTTATATCTGATATTTCTGGTTATTACGAGATTAAATTATTGCCAGGTAATTATACGATTTCAGCCAATAGTTTAGGCATGTATGAAAAAAGTTATGAATTAACGATTTATTCTGATGGGCAGTTAAATATTGCTTTAAGCACCAAATCATTTTTATTGGATGAAGCAGTAGTAACAGCGAATCAAGATCATAATGTCAGAGGTACAAATATGGGATTTGAAAGAATATCGACTAAGGCAATAAAAGAAATGCCAATGATATTAGGAGAAAAGGATGTTTTAAAAGCGGCATTAATGTTACCAGGGGTTCAGTCTGTTGGGGAGGCTTCTTCGGGTTTCAATGTAAGAGGTAGCCCTACAGATCAAAACATCTTTTATATTAATCATATTCCTTTATATAATACAAGCCATTTATTTGGGCTTTATACTACTTTTAATTCCGATGCTATAAATAGTTTTGAATTTTATAAAAGTAATATCCCAATTGAATATGGAGGTCATTTATCATCTATATTTACAATAAATGCTTTAGAAGGTAATAAAGAAAATTTCTCAGTCAAAGGAGGTATAGGGCCTTTATCGTGCAGAGCTCTTGCTGAAGGACCTATAAAAGATAGCTCTAGCAGCTTTTTGATTAGCCTTAGAACGACATATTCTGATTGGATATTAAATCAAATTAATAATGTTGACATTAAAAATAGCTCCGCATCGTTTTATGATGCTTTAATGAATTTCTCATTTTTACAAGATAAGAAAAACAAACTTAGTTTATTTTTTTATGGAAGTGATGATAATTCGGATTTAGCTTTTGGAACAAGAAATAAGTATTCAAACATAGGAGGAAGTTTTATTTGGTTACATCATTTTAGTAAGTCATTTTTCAGTGAATTAAGCATTGCAAGTAGCCAGTATAAATACAGGATAGAAAACTACGATATACAAAGTTTAGCGAATAAGAGTTCTTTTAAGCTTAATCATAACGAATTAAAGTTAAAATTTGAATATTATCAACAAGAGAAACAACATTTTGAATTTGGGTTAAATTCAAAGTATTATGATCTGGAGAATGGTGACTTTTTGCCACTAACACCAGAATCAAATATTAAAGCAATAAGCTTTGATTCGGAAAAAGCGATAACCAATAGTTTTTTTATATCTGACACATGGAATCCTATAAATAATTTGTCAATTAAAGGAGGTGTAAGAGTTACTTATTATGCTTATTTGGGACCTCAAAAGGCCATGGTATATCAAAAAGGAATGCCCAAAGAAATATATAATATCGTTGATTCTACTTATTTTAACAATAATCAGATTATTGATGATGATTTTGATCTTGATATAAGGTTTTCAGTAAACTATCAATTCAGTCCAAACCTTTCTTTAAAGGCAAGTTATAATGTTCTTCATCAATATATATTTATGCTATCAAATTCCATATCAGTTTCACCAACAAATAAATGGAAGTTATGCGATCAATATCTTGATCCAATGAAAGGTGAACAAATATCATTGGGGCTATATAAAAATTTCTTAAATGGAATCATTGAAACTTCTGTTGAGGGGTATTATAAATCTATTGATAATCAGATTGAATATAAAGATGGCGCTGAATTGTTAATAAATGCAAATCCGGAAACATCATTAATACAAGGTAATATAAAAGCTTATGGAATAGAATTTATGTTAAAAAAGAATAAAGGTAAACTCAATGGTTGGTTAAATTACACTTATTCGAGAGCAGAGCTAACAGTTAATGATTCAGAAACCGGAGAAAACAATAATAATGGCATGCCTTACCCGGCAAGTTATGAAAAACCTCATGCATTTAATTTTGCTTTAAATTATAAAATTACGAAACGACTTTCGGTGTCTACAAACGTTATCTACTCAACAGGACGTCCAATTACAGTTCCAACATCAATATATTATCAAGATGGAATGCAGTTTACTAGTTTTTCCAAAAGAAATGAATATCGGTTGCCAGATTATTTTAGAATTGATTTATCATTTAATATTGAAGGTAATCTTAAAAAGCATAAGTTGGCTCATGGTTCATGGTCTTTTGGTTGCTATAATATTACTTCAAGGAAAAATCCATATTCTGTAATCTTTCAAAATGATAATGGAATTATTAAAGGATATAAGATTTCAATTTTGGGAGAAGTAATTCCATCAATTAGTTACAATATAAAGTTAGGTAATTATGAAAATTAGATACATGTTTATTTTTTTATTGATGTTTTTCATTAATTGTAAAGAAGAATTCATAATTAATACAAATAATGTAGAACCTTTAATAGTTATTGATGGATTAATTACAGATCAAGAAGGACCTTATACTGTTAGAATATCGAAAACATCACCAGTTAATGAAGCCAAATTAATTCCATATGAAAATTGTATTGTATCAATATATGAGAATGATTTAGAATCAGAGATACTTACAGAAGTTGAACCGGGGATTTATAAAACTTCGGAAAATGGAATTCGAGGAAAAGTAGGGAGTACTTATCATATCACAATTAGCACACCTGATAATAATCAGTATGTTTCGGAGTATCAACAAATACCTGATCATATTGGGATTGATTCAGTTTATACGAAGGAAGAGTTTAGAAAAATTAAAGATTATCCTTTTGATTTACCAGGTTATCAGTTTTATATAGATACTGAAAAAGCGAACACTCATGAGAGTTATTTTATGTGGAAACTTATAGAAACATATGAGTATACAGTTGATTATATGTTGTATGCCCGATTTGACGGACAGTTTCATTATGATGTTAGAGATCAGGATAAGTATTTTCGATGTTGGAGAACCGAGAAGATAAATAAGATATTTACAGCTTCGACTTCGAACTTAAACATTTTACAAATTAAAGAGCAACCATTAAATTTTGTGGGAACAGACACGAAGCGGCTACAAGTAAAATATAGCATTCTACTTATGCAATACTGCCTGAATAAAGAGGCATTTATATACTGGAAGAAATGTGGGGAAATGTTTGGAGGGGACAATTTCTTGATCTCAGTTCAACCATATAATATTGAAGGGAACATAAAAAATACAAATGATCCAAATGAATTAGTTCTTGGATTTTTTACAGCAGCTTCAACAACTCACAAAAGAATATTTGTTAATCCTTTAGAAAACCTTTATTATGAAATATGTGCACTTGGTGATTTAGAGCGTGATTTACAAACTTGGGAGCCTGAAAACCCAGATATTTTAATTGTTTATATTAATGGTATTGAATATTCTGTTTATGAAGGATGTGTTGATTGTAGAAGGATAGGAAGTAGTATAATAGAACCTGAATTTTGGGATGAATAAAAAAAATAATATGCGTAAACCAATAATATTTTCTATATTCTTTGTGGCAATTATATTCATGAATTCTTTTAATTGCTATTCGCAAAAATGTAATTTAAATGAAGAGCTTAAGCTTAATACCGATCGAAAATTATATTGTGCTGGCGAAACAATTTATTTTAATTCGGATTATTTTATCAATAATGAGAAAGCAATTCCTTTGCTTAGTAATATTATTTACATTGAGTTAATTAATTGCACTGATAAAGGATCTATTATTCGCAAAAAATATAAAATATCTGATTTTAAAATAAGTGGTAAAATAATTATTCCGAAAGATATATCAACTGGAAACTATATTTTACATGCATTTACACAATACCAAAGAAATCTTTCTTCATACAGTCACTGTTATCAAATAATCAAGATTATAAATCCGGAAGAAAAAGAGTCTGTTGAATTAAACCAAATTCAGAATGATTCAACAATTTATATTATACCTGAAGGAGGTAAGTTAATTAGTAATTTGAAAAACCGTATTATTATTAAAATTCCGGATTATTTATTAAGTGATACGAATAAATATGTCATAACAAATAACATTGATTCAATTCTTTTCGAGTTAAAACCAAAGAATAATGGTATTTGTGAAGCAGAATTAATATTATATGCGAAATATAAATATTACCTAAAGATTAAAGATAATTTAGGTACTGTTTTAATAAAGCAGTTCCCGGAGATTAAAAATTCAGGAATCCAGACTAATATTAAAAGACTGAAGGATTCTGTATTATATACAATAATACAAAAAACCAGTAAACAACAGACTTCAGTAGATTATGTAGTACAAATTTATTCTTCTAAACTAAATGTTCTTTTTTCTAAAGATATTAAATTAATACAACCAGAATTTAAAATTAATATTCCTAATCCTGTTTTTAGCGAAGGAATTAATTACATAATATTATCGAGTAAAGAAAACAAGGTTATCAGAGTAAATTCAGTGTTTAATAATACTACTGAAAATATTGAAATCAAAACAAATCATATTAAGTATAATCCCAGAGACCTTATTGAGACAACCTTATCTATTGAAGATACAAATAAAATCATTTATGCATCGATATCTGTACATCAGGAAGAGAAAGGAGCAGAGGCAAAATATAATACACATATTCCAATAGAGTATTTTAAAAATCCTATCTATGTTGAGTATCTTATTAGAAATTATCAGTACAATGATGTAGTATTAGTAGATCAGTTAATGATACTGCATGATTCTTTTTTGGACATAAATTATATCTTAAAAGAAATAAAAAATCAAAGAGAATCTAATGTGGAATACATACCAGAATGTAGAGATTTAAGTATTTCTGGTTTTTTGAGGAATAAACAAACCAAAGAACCAATAGAAAATTCTACAGTTTTTCTATCAGTTATTTCAGATCCTTCTCAATTTCACATTTCTACAACAGATAAAGATGGAGGATATATATTTTCTTTGAACAGTTTATATGGTGAAAGTGACTTAGTCTTTTGTACAGAACCTAAAGATAGTATTGCAGAGATTTTGATTAATGATCCTTTTTTCACGGATATTCCTGATTTTAGTGAGCTCCCTTTCGTAATAAGTGAATATGAATTTGAATTAATAAATGATTTATACAATAATTATAAGATACAACAAAAGTTTTCTAGAAGTAGCGATATAGATTCTTGTAATTCTAAATCACCAAGTTACTTTAATATTAACGATAATAAAATATCCTTATATCCAAAAGACTATATTAGTTTTGAGAATACAAGAGAAATGATGAGTGAGATAGTTCCTAATATTAGGATTAAAAAAATGAATAAAAAAAATTTTATTCAACGTCTTGATGATAACCAGAATGTACTTCCTGATTCACCTTTTATATTGTTAGATCATATTCCAGTATTTGATGTGGATGATGTTTTAAATATTTCACCATCAAAAATTGAAAGAATAGAATTTATTAATAAGCCATATTTATTAGGTGAAAATATTTTAAATGGTGTATTAATGATTACCACTATTAATAATGACTTTTCTGAAATAAAATTGATTCCTTCAGCAACTTTTGTAACAATTCAAGGTTTAGAAAAGAATTATTCAAATACTTTTATTTCTTCCTCTAATTATTCTGAAGAAAGGATTCCAGATTTTAGATCTACTTTATACTGGAATCCAAATGTAGTTTTAACAAATGATAAAACAAAGATAAGTTTTAATGCTTCGGATAGAAAAGGGAATTATGTTTATGAGGTTAAAGGGTATGATTCGCGTGGAAATAAATACTATGGAATGTATAAGATAATTATTGAGTAGATAAAAACAGGTAAAATAAAGGGAGGCATATTTGTATGCCTCCCTTTTTATCTTTATTAGTATTATTTTTAAAAATAATCTTCCAAGAAACCTGTTTTTCTATGACCTGCCACAATAAATTGTGTTGCTGGCTCTGATGCCCAGGTAATTTCCATATAAATACTATCCGTTACATTACCACTTTTTGAAACGCCCATTCCTTCAAAAAACTGACCATTAGTAATCGTTGTTGCATCATCCCAGATATAATCATAACCATTATTAACACTCCATGTTAAAGTATTCATATTTACTGCTGCTTTTACCTTGAACTCCCAGGCATTTTCATTATCATAAATTAATAAGGAGTCTCCTTGGTTTCTTGCATCATTTGTAATGGTTAAAACAGTGTACCCATAATGATAAATATCTTCTAAAACCCCACTGCCATTATCAACAAGGTATTGTACAAAATACTCCCCATTAATTGGGAATGTTGATGTATATTCAATTTCGGGATCTTCATATGTATCGTAATTACACGATGTTCCTAATCCTATCATAAGGACTAAAAATGCAATTAGAATTGTTTTTATATTTTTCATAGTTATATACTTTTTGAATTTTAGTTATATGATACTGGTATGATAGTAGTTCCACTATGGCTGAAATATGCCCAATTAAAAGTAATATTCGATCCATCAAAAGATGCGCTCACAAACATACCATAACCAGCATCTCCAGCAGCTACTTCTCCACATAGTATGCTTATTTGACCAGGAATTGGAATACTAAAGTAACCGTTAATATCATCAATTTGCCAGGTTGCATATCCTGATTTTGTTAAAGTAATAGGATATGTATAGGAGCCTGCTGATGTATTTGCTATTGCATCTCCTGTTACGGTTATTACTTTATCATCATCACCAGGACAACCCAAAATTACATCTCTTGAGCTAAAAGCTGAGAATCCATCTATATTTGTTGCACTATAATTTACTTGGTAGAATCCGGGTGCTGCTAAATCAACATTGTCTGTCATGGTATAATCAATTTCAATACCACCTTCGGTTACATTAACTCCAGGATCAACATATGAAGCAGGAGGGTTTGTAAAATCCATAATGTAAGGATTATCTCCAAGTATCTCAAATATAGGGTAATAAGTTATACGAGAAATATCTTCTGATTCATCTTTATCACATCCGATTAATCCAATAAAGAGAAGCAAAGTAACTATATATAATATTTTGTTTTTCATAATTTATTTTTTTATATGATTAATTTTGATCCCACCATACTGGTGCTGTAATATTTGCAGCGGTTGGAGCATTTGGATTTCGACTTATTTCTGAATCAACAAGAGGAAATCTTTTAGGGAAATTATCGCCAATAACAGAATTAATTGGAACAGTGAATTCTCCTGCTGTATAAGAGGCATCTTCAAAATCTACTGTACTTATTCTTGGATATCCTGTTCTTAAATGTTCAAAATACGCTTCTAAACCTTGAAATCGAGCTAGTGCTGCCCATTTTTGCATCATGATGGCTTCTAAATTTTCATTAAAAGTTCCAGCAGGATATTCATATACACCACCTGCTCCAATAAATGATGAAGCATCTAAACCGAACTGAGCAAAAGCTTCAGTTACACCTGCCTCATACATAGTTTGTGCTGTGGTTGCACTACCATATCTTAAATGTGCTTCAGCAAGCATAAAATAGGTTTCTGTTAAAGAAATAAGTTGTACAGGATCAGTTGCTTCTAATACTGCTCTGGATACATCAGCAGGATTAACATCTATTGTTGGAGCTTCATGATTACCATGAACTAACCAGCCCCAGCCTCCATTAACACTTTCTTCATAAATGAAAGGTTCTCTTGGGTCTCCATTTTGTTGTAACCAATACATAAATGTTGAACTAGCTCTTATATTTTGAGTAGTGTTTAATGCTCTTCTGTCTGCCTCATATAAAGGATTACTTTTGCCGGTTATATCTTCATAAATGTCCATATTTGCACTTTCTTCCAGAAAATTATTTTCGGCAAGTAATGCAGTAATGCCAGTGTTAGATATTGATTCACGTGCATATACCTGATGTAAATAGATTTTTAATTTAAGTGTATTAGCAAATTGTATCCAAGCGTCATAATCACCACTAAAAATAAAGTCTTTATTCCCAATTGCAGATACACTACTAACTGATAAATCTTTGGAAATTGCTCTATCAATTCTTGCAATCAAGGAATCATATACTGTTTGTCCATCATCGTAATGAGGATGTATGTTTGAAGATCCTTGTAATGCTTCATTAAATGGAATTTGATCATACATATCAGCTAATACTTGCCATACATAAGCTGACATAACATTAGAAATTAGGTATAATCCCCAATCTTCAGATTCTTCAGCTTTCTGTAATACATAATTAAAATCGTTTAGTGCTCCAGAGAACAACTCTCTGAATTGTCTATCTACAGTTGTTGCTGGCAAACTAAAATTAGTGTAATCTTTATATTGGTTCGCAGAATTACTTTGAGTCCAGTATTGGCTCCAGATTCCACCAACCAAGTTATATTCACCTCCTATAACTGCTGTAGCGGAATTGATTGCTGATGGTAATACTAATTCTGGACTAACATTTGAAGGATAGTTTGGATCTGTATTGACATCCAGCCAGTCTTTCTCGCATGATATGGATATGATCATTAATAGAGAAAGAAGTATTGTTAGAATTTTATTCTTTTTCATTGTTATAATTTTTTGTTGTTAAAAAGAAACTCTTAGATTAAAACCATAGGTTCTTGCAGAAGGTCCTCCTGCAAATTCTCCAAATTCTCCTGTTAAATCATTACCAAAGGTTGTTGATTCAGGATCAATAAAGTTATTTTCTTCTGGAGTCCAGATTAAAAGATTTCTTCCGTATGCTCCAACACTAAGTTTTGATATAGGAAGCTTATCTATAAATCTTTTTGGAATATCATATGTAATGGTTACATCACGAAGTTTTAAATACGATTTGTCTAATACCTGATATTGTGAGATCATATTATTATTTGTTTGATTCCAATATGAATTAACTTCACTCATGTCAACAGCATTGGTGTTTTCTGAATATGAATCATACTCACCATCACCATCAGTATCGTTACCGACCACTGAGTTAGGAATTATCCAAGGACGACGTTCGTTATACATAGTATTGGTCGAGTGTCCAACAAAATAATTTAATCTTGATGTATATGAATACATTAGACCTCCTTTTCTCCAATCGATATTAAAGCTCAAACCAATATTCTTATAAGAAAATGAGTTAAGAAATCCCATGGTAAAATCTCTTTCTGCAGTACCGTATTCAACTTTTTCAGGATTATTAACAGGTATACCATTAGAATTAACAATAATGTGACCATCTGGATCAGTTAGAGGTTGATGTCCGATAAATACACCCATTGGCTTCCCAACTTCAGCTATAAATTCTATTCCATAAGCTTGATTAATGACTACTTTATCAAGACCTTCTGGTAATTCTAGAACTTCATTCTTATTTTTTGTATAGTTTGTAGTTAAGTCCCATCTAAAATCTTTTGTTTTTACAGGTGTTATAGTAAGTAATGCTTCAACACCTTTATTCTCAACTTCACCAAAGTTCATAGTCTGACTGGTATATCCTGAACTTGATGCCATTGCTACAGCAAAAATTTGGTCTGTTGTTTTTCGATTATAATAGGCAATATCAAGAGCTATTCTATTATTTAATAACCTCAAGTCTATACCAAATTCATATTCTGTTGTAATTTCAGGTTGTAGGTTAGCATTACCTAGTGTATTGCCAATTTCGAATCCGTTAACCCCATTTAGCGGAAGGTTAACATCTCCAAAATTTAGTCCTGCACTACCTTGTATGAAATAAGGATTAATTAGATAGGGCCTAGCATCATTACCTGTTTGTCCCCAACTAGCTCTTACTTTTACAAATGGAGCAAATTTCTTAATGCTTGGGAATGCTTCTGAAGCAATAAAACCTATAGTAGCTCCTGGATAGAAGAAAGAATTGTTATCTTCTGGTAATGTTGATGACCAGTCATTTCTTGCTGTAAAAGTTGCAAACAAATAGTCATTATAGGATAAATCTATCTGCCCAAAGAATGCATATAATCTTTTGTTCTCTTCACGAATGAAAGTTTGCTGATTTTCACTGGTATTAGATAAGTTGTAAAAGTATGGAATATCAATACTTCTTATATATGACCATTGTCTTTTATAATTTCGTTCATAAACATTCCAGCCACCAATTACATTTAAATTTAGGGATTCCATAAAATCCTTATTATAAACCAAGGTTAAATCGCTATTAATTTCATTAGTATAAAAGGAAAGTTCATCAACAGAACCCGGATGACCAGTTTTACTTGCATTATTACTTGTTGGAGAAGGTTGTGCTATAGCACTCCATTGTTTTAGTTGTCCATTCTTAACATCTGCACCTATTCTCCACATTAACTGTAAGCCTTCTATAATATCTAAACCAAGCTCCATATTACCATAAATACGATCTTCGTTATAATCATTTCTATTTTCTGCTAATACTCTATATGGATTCCATGCGTAAAGAGTAAAAAAGTTGTCTACATTATAATATTTATTTTGATAATCTTTCATATCAACAATACTCATATCACGAGGCATTTGAATTAATTCTTGGAATAAAGTGGCTCCTTTATCTCCTCCTTGTCCTGCTGATGCAAATCCTGTATTCTTATTAACATAATTTAAGGCAACTTTAGCAGAAAGTCTTTCCCCATCAGCAGTTCCTCTAAATGACACATTATTTCTTTTATACTGATCAACATCAGTTGGAATAAAACCATCAGTATTTACATTAGTATAGGAAGCATAGAATGAAGTTTTTTCTCCACCACCGCTTAAAGAAATTGTATTATTATAAGATGTTCCTAAATCGTAGAAATCTCGCAAGTTATTTTCTTGAGCTTCAAAAGGTTTAAGTAATTGTGAATTGTCGACAACATAACCCCAAAGTCGCTCTTTACCATCCATTACTGGTCCCCAACTTCCATTTTCGGCACTAGCCCAGTCTCCTGACCAACCTTGTCCAAATTTATTTTGAAGCTGTGGTACTCTAAGTGGTTCAGAATAAGTTAGCGAAGAAGAGAAGTTTACCTTCAATTTTTCATTCTTTTTCCCTGATTTGGTTGTAATCATAATGACACCATTCGCAGCTCTTGATCCATATAAAGCCGTAGCTGCAGCACCTTTTAATATGGTCATTGATTCAATATCAGAGGGATTTATGTCTGAAGCAGCATTACCCAAATCCACAGCATTATTTACATCATCCGCGCCATTTGTAATAGCTGTTTCATTGTTAATTGGAGAACCATCTACTACATAGAGAGGCTGGTTGTTTCCAGTTACAGAAGAATAACCTCTAAGGATTACTTTGGTTGAAGCACTAGGAGCTCCTGAATTTGATGAAATGTCTACTCCGGCTACTCTACCCTGGAGTGATGTCATTGCATCTGTTGTTTGAGTTTTAGTAACTTCTTCTCCATTAACATTAGTAACTGAGTAACCAATCTTCTTGGCTTCTCTCTTAATACCAATTGCTGTAACAATTACTTCGTCCATTTCAAGCACTTCGGCTTCAAGTTGAATATCAATTAATGATCGACCATTAATTGTTACTTCTTGTGTTTTCATACCAACGAAGCTAAAAAGTAAGACTTCGGCACTTCCTGGTACAGTTAAGGTGTATTTACCATCCATGTCAGTTGTAGTTCCAATTGTTGGGTTGTTTTTAACAACAACAGAAACTCCTGGGATTGATAAACCATCTTCAGCGCCGGTTACCGTACCTGAGATTTGCATTTGAGCTTGTACACTAAAGCCTACAAGCAACAAGAATGCAAGAAAAATCATTAGTTTTTTCATAGATTAAAATTTAAATGGTTAATTTTTAGGGGAGATATTAAGGAAATAACAAATCTAATATGATACAATAGGATTTAGACGCTATTATATAATTATATCTTGGATTAGCGAATAGGTTCATTGCAAAATCATAGAAGTTAGATTACACCTTAAAATCTCATTATGCTAATGTATCTTGAGAGAATGTCTATTAAAAAAAAAATCAAGCTATTACAACTAGGTGGTTATAAACAGTTGAAAAAACAAAAAGATGGATAATGTATTAAGAAGAATGTAATAAATCCCGAATAGGATTATCTAGATAATTAAAGGATTTCTAAGGATTTACTTAATTAATTGTAAAATATTGGTATATATTGTACTGTTAATTGCAGAATGTTTTAAGTAAGATGTAAAAGAAATGCACATAAGTGTATTACATAGAATTTGTTTTTAAATTGATTGCAATCTCTTAATTTTACTTTCTGATAATATTTATTTTAAGGTTTTTGTCATGAGAATGAATTTCTTACAAAAAATAATATTTGAAGATAATTTTAAATTTCAGTTTACACGACATTTATTATTTTGGATCGTAATATATGGGTATTTTTCATCATTTGGATTTTTTGATCATACCCTTTCAGATTATTTGAAATTGAATGCGGTTTTTCTTCCAAGCGATATTTTAATAACATACTTATTTCTATATATTATATTTCCAGTAATTTTATATGAAAAGCGTTATTTAAAAGCAGCACTATATTTTTTAATCTTACTGGTTGTCTATTATACACTAGTAAGAATAAGTTATCTTTATATTCTTCCGTTAATATTCGATAATTATGTACAATTAACACTATTAAGACAAATTCTGAATGGGTCAGAGACTGTATTAATTATCTTCTTTTCGGCAGGGTTTTTAAAAATGATAAAATATTGGTACAAGGTTGAGGTTGATAATCAAAAGCTTGAAAAAAAGAGTATAGAAAATAAAATGGCAATGTTAACCTCTCAGCTTCATCCACATTTTTTATTTAATACACTAAATAATCTGTATACATTATCAAAGGAAAGATCAGAAAAGACATCAGAAATTATTTTAAAGCTTTCGAATGTAATGAGATATATTCTTGATGATTATAATAAACTTAATGTTGGACTTAATAAAGAACTTGAAATAATTAAGTCATATGTTGAGATTGAAAAGTTAAGATACGATGATGATTTGAAAGTTAATTTTGATGTACGTATTCAAGAAAAGGGTTTAAAAAATATCCAAATTCCGCCTTTGTTGATTTTTACATTTGTAGAAAATGCTTTTAAGCATGGGGTAAGTGGGTCATTAGTTAATCCTTGGATAAACATTTTAATTGAAAAGAAAGATGATATTTTAAAAATACTTGTTGAAAATAGTGTTGATGAGTATTTTAATAAAAAGGCGAAAAGACAAGGAGTTGGTTTAAAGAATGTTCAAAAAAGATTGGAATTATATTATCCAAGAAATTATAAATATGTAATAAATAAAATGGTTAATAAATATATAGTTAACCTGGAAATTAAACTGCAAAAATATGAAAACAAAGTGCTTATTAGTTGATGATGAACCTTTATCGATAAAATTAATAAAAGGATATGTAGAAGAGTTAGATGATCTTTTAGTTACAGGCGAAGCAAGAAATGCTTTGGATGCAATGAAAATTATGGAGCATGAAAATATTGATTTATTATTCTTAGATATTAATATGCCTAGAATTTCAGGTTTAGATTTAATTCGATCTATGCAATATCCTCCTAAGGTAATTATTATATCAGCACATAAAGAATATGCTATTGATGGTTTTGATTTAGATGTAGTTGATTTTCTTCTAAAACCTGTTTCGTTTGATCGTTTCTTAAAGGCAGTTAATAAATATAAAAGTATAGTTAATAAAGACATCATAAAGACAAAAGTTCAAGAAAGTACTCATTCTGATAATATCCTTAGCTTAAAGGATAATAAAAAGGTTTATAATATCAACATGGATGAAATTATATATATTGAGAGTATGCGTGAGTATGTAAAATTCTACACAGAATCAGGAAATATTCTTATAAAATGTGCTTTAAGTAAATTAGATGAGGGTTTACCTTCTGATAGATTTATGCGGATACATAAATCTTTTATAGTAGCTCTTAAGAAAATTAAAGTTTTTTCAGCAACTTCTGTTGAAATAAAGGATAAGAAAATTCCAATTGGAAGGAATTTTAAAAGTATGGTCATAAAAAAACTAAATAAACAGGGACAGTTTATAGAGTAAAAAAGAAGGCCCCGAAGGACCTTTTCATTACAAACTCTTGTTTTTTAGAGAATGTTTCTTAGCCAAATATTTGAAACTAAGACATGCTAATAAATAATAAACAATCATTTGCACAACTAAAAACACAAGCTCGTATTGAATGTCCTGAATTCCAACTCCCATTGTTCGTAGTCGTAAATATGCAGGAATCATTTTTGTGCTTGGGAAAATATATGCCAATTTATGTAATAACACTGGTATAGAAGATTCAGGCCACGATAGTCCTGTTAAGAACAGTACAATAGGCGATAAGAAAACCAGGAATATAATAGCATTTTCTCTTTTCTTAAATAGTAATGATATGGTTAATCCCAGGAATATGGATGAAAATAAGAACGGAACAAGTAACATCAACACATCAATTAAATTGCTTTTGTCGGGAAAGTTAAACCAATCGTGTATCCAGATTAAGGTTACGATACTATTAATAAGTGATATACTAAAATATGCTAATCCTTTTCCCATGATAACAGAGAAAGAACCATTTCTAAGCATTACTCCCGGAGCAATTAATTGTTTATTGTTTTTTTCGCGTCCTGCACCACCAATCATTCCAATTCCTACTAATAATGTTTGCTGAATAATTACAAGGATTAATCCTGGCATTACAAAATAACCGTAGGCTCCTGAAGGATTATACAAGTTAAAGAACTTAGTATCTAGTGGATGTTGCTGTTGAATAGCTTGGTTTAACGAGCTGCCCGATGCCATATTTCGTTTAATTTCAACTCCGGCCGAAAGTGTTCCTGATGCTTGTAACGATGCATTAAGCGTTTCTTTATAGATTAAGAAATAACTGGCATCGCAGTAAATATCAATAATAGCTTGTTCGCTTTTTAAAAGCTTCTTTTCAAAGTCAGAAGGAATAACAACAATCCCGTTAACATTATTATCCCAGAAAAGTTGTTCAGCTTCGTTTAAACTATTTACCTTAGAATGAACATTTACCTGATTTGTTCCATCAATCATTCTAGATAAAGTACGACTGGCTTGCGTATGATCTAAGTCAACAACAGCAACAGGAACATCAGTTAACACATTATTCTTATATGCCGTAGAATAAACAATAGGATATGCAATTACAGCGAATATCAAGATTAATAATACTCCTGAGTCGGCGAATATCTCTTTTAACTCATTCTTAAATGAAGTTATGGTAATTTTTAAACCTGTTTTTATGGTGTTCATCTAATCTCTCCCCCAATATTTACTATCCGACAATTTTCTTTTCATTCCTTTGAATGATAAAATTCCTGACAAAATAAATAACATAAGAATTAAAAGATAGGGTACAATTTCAGTCAAAGGCTCATTTCTTAAACTCTGACTTAAAAGTATTTTCAACCAAAAAGTATATGGAAATATCCAAGAGAATATTTTAGCAATTAAAGGCATTCCTAAGCTAGGAAAAGTTAATCCCGAAAAGGTTAATGCCATCATAGTATATGCACTCCCAAGCGAAAGCGATAAACGCATATTTGCTGTTAGGTTTAAAAACAGAACAGCCAACATTTGGTAAGCAATAATTAATAAAAATTGCGAAAGCAGTATAGCAAATAAACTTCCTTTTAAAGGTGTGCCTAAAACCTTAAACAGAATGAGATTCATAAACATCATATTTACAAAAAACAAAATAGTATAAGGTAATAATTTACCTGTTAAAGCAACAGTTACACTGTTTTCTGATTTCTTTAATAATTCATTTGCTGTACCTTCTTTAAGCTCGCTTCCTATGGCATATACTGTACCTAAAAACACAAAAACAATAGCGACTAATGGCAATAATCCTAAAGTCAAAAAATAGGAATAGTTGGTGTAAGGATTAAAAAGCAAATGCGTATTCATTCTTACCGGAACAGCCCTTGTTATAGCCTGATCCTGGGTAAAACCATTTTTCATGTTGGTTTGTACTTTAACTCCTGCCGATACGGTCGATAATGTTCGGTATAATCCGGCTTTTAAAACTCCACCTTTTACTACATTGGTGTTATTTAAATATACTGCTACGGTTGATGATCCTCCCGAAAGAATTTTCTTTTCTACATTTTGTGGGATAACCACAATAGCATCTATTTTACCTTTGTTCATTAAATCCTTAGCTTCGCTAACCGATTTAGCATGATATGTAATATCTGCTACTGGAGTTGCATCTACTTGTCGGATAATATTTCTCGATAAAGAAGTATTGTCTAAATCGACGACCGAGATAGGGACATCGCGAATAACTCCGTCGGAGAACATCCACATAATAATTAAATATGCAGAAATAGGTCCAATGAGAGTAACAAACAGAAGAATCCAATTGTGAGTAATTCTGTTTGCCTCACGTTTAATTACATTAAAGATTGCTGAATTATAAATTCTTTTGAGCATTATATCTCGTATAATAATATTCGAAATCTTAAATTCTGATTTTATCCCAATTAACAAGAGCACTCATTCCTGGTCGTAGTCCTTCAACCTTTTTAACAGGAGTAGCATGTACTTCGAAGGTTTTCATGTCGAAATCGCCCGATGTTTTGGTTGCTGTTCTTGTTGCATAATCGCCTAAAGCATTGATGTAAGTGATTTTTAAATCAACTTCTTGCATTTTTAATGCAGGGAAACGAGCAGGAATAACATCGCCTTTTTTAATGTCGGCAAGTAATTCTTCGTTTAAGTTAAATACCACCCATACATCTTCTAAATCAACAATAGTTACAATAGGATATCCGGCAGGAATAAGTTCGCCTCTTTCTGCTAAGATATTGCTTATTTCACCATTAATAGGAGCAGAAATTTGAGTTTCATCAATGTATGAGTTAAGTTCGGTTAACACACCTTCGGCTTGTTGAACAAGAGCTCCTGCAGCTTCTTTATCTTCGTAACGAGCGCCTTTTTGAGCTTTCTCGTAAATAGATTTTGCTGCTTTTTCAGTTTCTACTGCAGCTTTCATTTTCATTTCAACCTCGTCCTTTTTTTGCTCAGCAACTACACCTTCTTTGTAAAGATTCTCGATTCTTGTATATGTTTTTTTAGCATATTCAGCAGCGGCTTTTGCTTTTTGCCAGGTGTTATATGCAGCCTGAATATCTTCCGACTGTGCTCCGTTTTGAGCTTTTTCCGATTGAGCTTCTGCAGCTAATTTAACTGCTGATGCCTGAATTTTTTTAGCTTCTAACTCAGGGCTGTTAATGACAAAAAGTAAATCGCCTTGTTTAATATCATCGCCTTTATGTACCGGAAGACTATCGATTCTACCAATAATTTTTGAAGCTACTTTTATTTGTGTGGCATCAACTTCGCCTTGAACTTCAAAAGGAGCAGGCTTGCTTAAAATCCAAATTGTATATCCAATGAATAGGACAATTACAACAATTGCCGATGCGATAATATAATTTCTTGACTTTTTCATCTTATTAATATTTTAATCTTATTCTATATTTTATAATGATTCGTAAATGGTTTTTTCGCTCATTGCATAAGAGCTAAATTCTTCGGCTAATCCCGAATAATAAAGCAATTTCGATAAGGCTACATCATAAGCATAAAGAACTTGCAGGCGTTCGATTTTTACTTTTGCAACTACAAGGTTAGCATCCGAAACTTCTGTTGTTGTTGCCATACCTTCTTTAAAGGCATTTTCGCGAACACGCGAATATTCCATGGCAAATTCTAAAGCCGATTCTAGCTCTTTCAGTTGTTCCAGGTTCATGTTTAACTCCTGGTGGTACTTGGTAATAGCTGTTTTGATATCAGATTCAGTTTTCTGATAAAAAGTTTCAACTTGTGCTTGCTGATATTTCGAAGCTTTTAACTTGTTAATTCGTTCACTACCGGTAAATAAGTCCCATTTCAAACCAACGCCAACAACATAATCGGGAATATATGGAGATAAATCCTGGTTGTAAAGATTATAAGTTCCCATGGCAGCAATGCTTGGAAAAAATTCAGCTTTTTCAATTTTATGTACCTGATGAGCTAACTCTTTCTTTTTTTCTATTTGGCTTAATGGAATGCTATTTTCAGATGCTTTTCCCCAGAAATATTCAAGCGATTCAATCTCGTTCACATAAAAAAGATTCGAAACAGGAGTTATTGGAGCTTTTTCATCTAACGCAATGGTGTTTAAAAGAGCTTCGTTTAGAATCTCAACTTGTCGGTTACTCTTTTTTAATTCTCTGTCTGCTTCAGAGAAATACACTTTTGCATGTAAATATTCTGCTTTTGCAATAACACCTTCTTTCATCATTTTTTCTGCATCGTTTAAATGCGATTGCATGGTTTCTTTAACTTCTTGGCGGATTTGTTGTGCATGTTGAGCTAAAACCAAACCGTAGTATCGTTCAATTAATTCACACGATAATTCATGTAGCTTTTGAGTATTTTCAATTTTAGCTTCTTCCACTCTAATCTCTGCTGCTTTATTTGCAGTTCTGATTTTACCTCCGGTATATAATGGCAAAGTAAAACTTGCATTTACAACACCAAATTGCTTTTCCTGAATGGTTTGATTCCAATCATGTGCTTCTATTTCTTCTAATCCACCCAATAATTGTTGTCGAACAGCAGCAGTCGAAATATCTTCTGGAAGATACGGCATAATAGTATTGGAGTTTGGATCAGGATTTGGGACTCCACTAAAAACTCCATAATTACCTAATGCTTCGTAAATAGGAGTAATAGATTCTTTTACAGGATTCAAGTCCAATTCAATAGCATCCGACATAAAAGCATAAGATGCATCTAACGAAACGTTTGGTAAATACATTCCTAATGCAGCTTTTTTCTCCAGCTCTTTTTGTTTCGTTTTTTCTTCGGCCTGCTTTATCAACAAATTGTTTTGTTTGGTTAAAAGCAGAGCATCTTCGAATGTTAGTTTTTTTGTGTTAGCAATTTCTTCTTGCCCTACTGTTGTTTTTGAAAAACAAAACAAAATACAACATCCTATAGCAAACACAATTTTTCTCATTTTGTAATTTATTTTAATGCTGTGATACAAAAATTTATTAACTGACTTTTTTCTGCTTTGGTGCAGTTTTTACTTGTAAAGAATTTTTTTAAGCGCAGATTTATAAACTCTAATGGATATACAACTGTCATTAAGTAAATCTGCTCTTCAGTTATGTTAGAATTTATCTCTCTATTTTCGATTCCTTTTTTAATGAATTTAGAACAAAGTGATTTTATTTTCTTTCTCTGTCTGTCTTGCACTTGAAAATTGTAATCATGTGTTAGTACATGAATAAATTTTATGTGCGCTGAATTTTTTTTAGCCATTTCAAAAAGTCGCTCAGTTAAAAGTTCAATTATCTCTGAAGTGCTTTCACTTGTTTCAATATAGTGTTCTAGTTCCTCAATTAGCACATTTAGCCTGGTATATAGTAAGTCTTCTACAAGATCTAACTTCCCAGAATAGTGGCGATATAAATATCCTTCAGCAACTTTTGCTTTTTTTGCAATGGCCGATATTGAAGCTCCACCATAACCATTTTTTACAATGAGCTCAATGGCGGCTTCTTTAATCCGTAAAATTTTACCTTCATCTACTGCTTTGGGCATTATTTAATTGTTATAAGTGAATAGACATTCATTAAAATCGCAACAAAATAAGTGATTTTGAAATTATAAAACAAAAAAACAGAACAAAAAATTAGAAAATTCTAAAAAAGACAATGCTTTTTAATTTTTAAATGATATGTTAATAAAGTGGGAGCTATAAATTTTAAATTAAAAACAGATTTTACATAAATTTAATTTCGTATTTTACATTTGTTCTTGAACGTAATATTTTGAATTAAACTTTGTTTAATTTTTTTTGTCTTAAGTGTAAATAATCTTAAGGTTAGGGATCATATAAGTTATTATAAATTAAATTACAATGAAACAAATTGATAGAAGGATAGTTATTGTAGCTGCTTTTATATTTATTATAGGGCTTGCTTTTGGTTTAATGAGATTTTTAAGTGCACAAAAACCAGAACCTCCAAGAAGACCTACTGTTGTTGCGAAACGGATGGTAAAAGCCGATGAAATTAAGTATACAACAATACAGTCTCCAGTGGCAGCACCAGGAAGGGTTTCATCTATATCAGAAATTGATATAATTGCTGAAGCTTCAGGTAAAATTTTAGTAAATAATATTCCTTTAAAAAAGGGAGCAGAATTCAAAAAGGGAGATGTCTTATTCACAGTATATCCTGATGAAGCTAGACTAGCTTTAAAGTCAACAAAGAGCCAGTATTTAACAACCTTGGCAAATTTATTGCCTGATATTAAGATCGATTATCCGGATTATGAAGAGAAATTCAGAATATTTTTTAATTCGATTGATGTAAATAAAAAATTACCAGAATTTCCAATAATTGAAAATGAAAAATTGGAAATATTCTTGGCAAGTAGAAATGTTCTTAGTAGTTATTATAATATATTAAAAGCTGAGTTGCAATTGAGTCGTCATACAATTATAGCTCCATTTAATGGTACGTATTCAGATGTTTATTTAGAGGCTGGTGCATATACCAATATGGGAGGTCGAGTTGCTCATGCCATTCAAACAGATATGTTAGAAATTGAGGTTCCATTAGATAAATTTGATGCAGAGTGGGTTAAAATTGGTGATCAGGTTAAGTTATATTCTGAGTCACGAGAGTTAAAATGGAACGGAAACATTGTACGAAAAAGTCAGTTTGTTGATAAAAATACGCAATCACAAGGAATCTTTATCAGAGTTAAGAACCTAGGTAAGAAACCATTGTTGGTAGGGGAATATTTAAAAGTGCAGTTTCCAGGGCATCCTGTTCAGAATGCTATGGAGATTCCTAGAAATGCAGTTTTTAATACCAACGAAGTGTTTGTTGTTGAGGAGGGTAAGATCCACAAAGAGATTATCAATATTGTAAAAGTAAATGAGAGAACGCTCATTTTCAACGGAATTGATGAGGGGAAAACTATAGTTGTTCAGCCTCTTATTAATGTTCAGGAAGGAACCTTGGTTGATATTCTGGGAGAAGATCCCAAGACTAATAAAGAGGCTTCTAACAAAAAGAAAGAAAAACCAACTGAAGGTAAAAAGGAGTAAATGTAAATCATTTTAATTATGAGAAAGATTGTAGAACGATTTGTAGAATACCCCATATATGCTAATTTGATTATAGCTTTTGTGCTGATTGCAGGTATTGCCGGGCTTCTAAGCATGAAAAAGGCTTTTTTCCCTGAAGCAGAAAGTAGAATTATTAATGTTTCGGTGTTTTACCCAGGAGCATCGCCGGTAGAAATGGAAGAAGGAGTTACTTCTCGCGTAGAAGAAGCTGTTAGGGGAATAGTTGGAATCAAAGAAATAAATTCTACTTCAGTAGAAAACAGCTCTATTGTTACCATAGAAACGACAGGAGAATATCCAATAGATGAAGTTTTAATGGAAGTCAAAAATGCAGTTGATGGAATTTCATCTTTACCTTCTGCAGCAGAACGGCCGATTGTATCAAAACGAAGATCAAGATCAGGAGCTTTATATATGACTCTTGTTGCAAGAGATAGCTCGGAAGTTGACTTGATGACACTTAAAGAATATGGTCAAAGAGTTGAAGAAGATTTGATGCGATCTGGTGTAATGAGTCAGGTTAATTTATCAGGTTATCCTGCTCCAGAGATCTCAGTAGAAGTAAAAGAAGAAGAATTGTTAAGATACAACATTACTATAAATGAGATTATAAGAGCAATTCAAACGAATAATCAGGATATTTCTGGAGGACAAATTAAATCAGACGAAGAAGAGTTATTGATACGTTTACGTTCGAGAAGTACCAATCCAAACGAAATAGGAAATATTATTGTTCGTGGAACAGATAATGGGGGCTATATTAGAGTTCGTGACATAGCAGAAGTAAAAAAGAAATTTGCTGATACCTCGGATAAATCATGGATTAATGGTAAAAATTCAGTGTTTCTAAGTGTTGATAAACTTCCTGAAGAAGATTTAGAAGAAATTACTGAATATGCAGAGCAGTATGTTAAAGAGTTTAATGAAGAAAACCCAGGCGTTGAGCTTGATGTTTCCTTTTCTTTTCTTGAGATATTAGATAGCCGACTCGACTTACTGGTTAGAAACGGGAAAATTGGATTGTTCTTAGTGATCCTAGTAATCTCAATGTTTCTAAATATAAGAATATCATTATGGGTAGCAGTAGGTATCCCTTTCAGCTTTTTGGCTATGTTTGTTTACGCAAGTCTTGCTGGGATAACCATTAATATGATCTCCTTGTTTGGAATGATATTAGTAATCGGTATTCTGGTGGATGATGGGATTGTTATAGCTGAGAATATATACCTTCACTTTGAGAAAGGAAAAACTCCAATGAGGGCTGCTGTTGATGGAACACTTGAGGTTTATCCGGCAGTTTTAACATCTGTAACAACAACTATTGTGGCATTTGTTCCATTATTGCTGCTTTCTGGAACTCGCATGGAAATGATGTATCATATGGCGATAGTCGTAGTAGTGAGTTTAACCTTTTCATTATTTGAGGCATTTTTTGTATTGCCGGCACATTTAAGTAACCGATTCATACTAAGAAAACAGAGTATTGAAAATCAAAAGCGTGGTATTAAGAAATATTTTGATCGATTTATGATTTGGTTACGTGATGACATTTACCATCATGCCATAAATTGGCTGTTAAGATGGAGACATGCCGTTATTGGCATACCAATTGCGTTTTTCTTAATCACATTTGGCTTACTAAATGGTGGCTTTATTAAAACAACTTTTTTCCCAATGGTTGATTTTGATAATTTCCAGGTGAATATTGCATTTACTCCGGGGGATGGAGAGAGACAAACCAAATTGTATCTTGACAGATTTGAAAAAGTTGTGTGGGAAGTAAATGACCAATTGGTTGAAGAATTAAATCTTGATACTGATATTATTGATATTGTTTCGAAATCAATAGGAAATTCTTTTAGTGGACAGGAGATTGGTTCGCATGCAGGAAATTTAAATGTCTATCCAATAAATTTAGAAGGTATTGCAATTAGTGGACATGAAATTGCTAATCGTGTTAGAGAAAGAATTGGTAAAATTCCTGAAGCAAGAAAATTTACTGTTGCTGGGCGTAACAGATGGGGTGCCCCTGTTTCTATTAGTTTAATGTCAAAAAATTTACATGAGCTTGATGAAGCTAAAGAATATTTAATGGATAGGTTAACAGAGCTTCCACAATTAAAAGATATTAATGAGAATGTAGCATTAGGAAAGCAAGAAGTTCGCCTTAAATTAAAACCCAAAGCATATTTTTTAGGCTTGGATGAAGCTACCATTGTACAACAAGTTCGACAAGGCTTTTATGGAGGTCAAGCTCAGCGTTTACAAGAAGGCCGCGATGAACTTCGGGTATGGGTGCGTTATCCAAAATCGGATAGAATGACCCTTGGACAAATGGAAAACATGAAGATTAAAACGACCCAGGGAGAATTTCCATTAACTGAATTGGCAGAATATCATCTTGAACGGGGACCCGTTGCTATTAAGCGTTATCAAGGTTCTCGTGAAATACGCGTGGAAGCAGAACTGGTTGATCCAATGGCTCCAGTTCCTGAGATTCTAGCCCAGATATCCAGAGAAATCATGCCAGATGTGGAGGCTCAATTTGCAGGTATTCGTTATGAATATCAGGGACAACAAAAGTTTGGTAATGAGGCGGTAAATAAAATATGGCCGTACTTTTTGGTATCATTCATTGTAATAATTTTTATTATGATTATGCATTTCAAGAGTTTGAACCAAACGCTTATTATTCTTTTTATGATTCCATTATCAATTTTAGGAGTATTTTGGGGGCATGGAATCCATGGTAAACCGGTTTCACTTATGAGTTTGTGGGGTATGGTTGCCTTAACAGGTGTAATAATTAATGATGCAATTGTATTTTTATCGAAATATGATGGTAGTTTGCTTGAAGGTAAGAAAGTCCATGATGCTATTGTTGAGGCTGGAAAATTAAGACTTCGACCAATTATTTTAACTACGGTTACTACTTCGGCAGGCTTATTTCCTATGATATTAGAAAAGAGTATACAGGCACAATTCTTAATTCCAATGGCTATTAGTTTAGCCTATGGTGTTGCTATTGGAACTGTGTTTATTCTGATATTCTTCCCGGTATTAATCATGTTGTTAAATGATGTTAGAGTTTTTATGAGATACTTATGGACTGGTGTAAGACCAGAAAGAGAAGAGGTAGAAGTGGCTATTATTTTACATAACCGTAAGATGAAATATGAAAAAAATGGTCATGCTCCGATTCAGGAATCAGCAGAATAATTTAAAATCGAGATTATGAGAAAATTGAATCAATATATATTAGCTGTAATCTTTTTATTTTCATCTTTTGCTTTAGCTGCACAAGAAGAAACCCTAAGTTTATCGGGAGCAATTGAAAAAGCTTTAGAAAGTAATTATGGAATTATGATTGCTAAATCTGATATAAGAATCTCAGAGGTTAACAATACCTGGGAAGCAGCAGGTCGATTCCCTACTATTGGATTTACAGCAACACCAAGTTATAGAAACGAACTTGTTGGAGAAAATGCAACAACCAGTTTTTCAGGTAATTTAAGTTTAAACTGGACTTTATTTAATGGTTTTAGAGTGTTGATTACAAAAGAAAAACTCGATAAACTTCAAGAACTGGCTGTTGGTCGATCAGGTGTTGTTGTTGAAAATACGATTCAGGATGTTATGTTAGGATACTATAATATTCTGTTGCAGCAGAAACGACTTGAAGTTTTGGGAACATTGATGAAGCTTTCGGAAGACAGATATAAATATGAACAAACAAAATATGATATTGGCGGATCGGTAACTTACAATGTTTTACTGGCTAAAAATATTTATTTAGACGATAAAGCTTCGTATTTAAACCAGGAAGTAGTGGTAAAAAATGCCGTTCGTAACCTGAATTTTCTTTTAGGTGAGCAAGCTGCTAAGCAATGGAATTTTAATGAGGATTTTAGCTCGGATACTACTGAATATGTTTTAGGTGATTTAATGGATAAAATGATGGCGAGTAATCAGACATTAAAGAATCAATATATTAATTTAATGTTACAGCAGGAAGAAATTAAATTGCAACAAAGTTCATTGTATCCGCGATTAAGTTTAAATGCGGGCATAGGTAACTCATATTCATGGAACGATCCTGAGATTCCTACCAGTGCAAATCCTGTGGAAACTATGACCCCAAATGGAAGTTTAACGCTATCCTATGATATATACTCAGCCGGAAGTAGAAGACGTACCATAAATATTGCACGAATTAACGAGGGAATTTCACAGGTTGAAACCGAAGAAATGAAGCATAGTTTAACTAACCAGTTATACAACGAGTTTGAAACATATAATTTGCGAAAGGTATTATTAAATGTATCTAACGAAAGTTTAGAAGCTGCTAAATTGAATTTACAGATTGCTGAAGAGAAATTTAAATCGGGAGCAATCAATTCATTTAATTATCGCGATATTCAGTTGAATTATTTAAATTCTGCGTTGAGCCAGTTGCAATCGGTTTATAATTTAATTTATTCGAATACTACATTAACCCGATTAACGGGGGGATTTATTGAGGAGAATCAATAGGTTTATATATTTCATTAATTAAGAGAGTTGCAATAACTGCAACTCTTTTTTTTCTATATTTTATAACATTGATTTCTTGTATTATTATAAATACATTTGATTTTTTAATGTTATATGTTTCGGTTAATAGCTTTAATTATTTCTATTGTATTGCAGTTAATAGCTGTTGCGATAGCTTTGCGTCTTACCAAGATTACCAAGTATAAAATTTCATGGATCTTCATTTCATTAGGTTTTGTTTTTATGGCCATACGCCGTTTTATTGATTTGATCCAGTTTATGCAAAAAAAACCTATTGATGATTTAAACTTATTAAATGATTGGATTGCTGTAATTGTTTCGATACTAATTTCATTAGGAGTGATTATTATTCCTGAAATTTTCAACTACATAAAAAGAGAAGAGCAGTTGAGAAAAGTAGCCGAGAAAAAAGTTCTTAATGCAGTACTGACAACAGAAGAGAAAGAACGAAAGCGATTTGCAAATGATTTGCACGATGGGCTGGGTCCATTGCTTTCCACTATTAAAATGTCATTAAGTGCTTTGGTTAAAACAGAGAAGGATACTGCAAAGCTGGATATTATTAAAAATGCCGGAAAGGTTACTGAAGAGGCTATATTAAGCATAAAGGAAATATCTACGAATCTTAGTCCGCATGTACTGGTGAATTTTGGATTAACTAGTGCGATTAAACATTTTACCGATAAGCTCAAGGAATCAAAGATTATAGAAATTGATTTTCAGTCGAACCTGTATGAAAAAAGATTTAATGGTGATATTGAAGTAGTTATTTATAGAAGTATTTGCGAGTTGGTTAATAATACAGTTAAACATGCAAAAGCCAGCCTTATAAATATTAATCTTACTTATAATTCAGCAAAGAATATTATTGACATTCTATATGATGATGATGGTATAGGTTGCGATATTGGAAAAATACTAAATGGTAATGGCAAAGGAACAGGATTGCAAAATATTGATTCAAGAATATCGTCTATAAATGGGTATATTGAAATTGATAGTGCAAAAGGGAAAGGATTCCATTCGTATATAAATATAAAAATTAATAATACTATAAATCATGTATAAAGTAGTATTGGTAGATGATCATAAGTTATTCCGGGATGGATTAAGATTATTATTGAATAATTCGGGAAAAGTTCAAGTAGTTGCGGAAGCATCTAATGGAATGGAATTCCTTGAGATTATTGACAAGCATCAGGATGCAGTCATATTTATGGATCTTCAAATGCCCGAAATGAATGGTATTGAAGCAACAACTAAAGCTTTAGCCTTACACCCAGATTTAAATATAATTGCTTTAACTATGTTTGGTGACGATGATTATTATTATCAAATGATTGAAGCAGGGGTGAAAGGTTTTCTTTTAAAAAATACAGATATTGATGAGGTACTGAATGCAATAGAATTAGTAGCTAAAGGGGAGAATTGCTTTTCCAAAGACTTACTCTACCATATTGTCCGAAACATTTCACAAACCAAAAGGAAAGAAAATAACGAGGCAAATTTATCGGAAAGGGAAATTGAGATTCTTCATTGTATATGCGAAGGATTATCGAACCAGGAAATAGCAGACAAGTTATATATTAGCAAAAGAACAGTAGATAAACACCGATCGAATATACTAGAAAAAACAGGAACAAAGAATACAGCGAGCCTTGTAATGTATGCAATAAAGCATGAGATTATAAAATTATAATAAATGGAGGATGTCCGAAAAGTCAATAAATACAAAACTTGCCACTAAGACACTAAAACTCCAAATCTCAGAAAGAATTAATATATAGTAAGTTCTGCTTTGTGTTTGCTTTGTGTTTTTGAGACTCTGTGGCAAAAAGTTAACTTCTCGGACATCCTTTTTTAATGGTTGTTTATTTTATTTATCAGATATAAACAAATCAGGAGTAAACGATAATTGTAAATAAGTAAAATATTGTAAGTTGGCAGCTTCTCCATCCATACCTTGAATAATATTCATTGTTTCATTTGAATCATAAAGTGTAAATCCTAATCTTAATTCTAAAGGTATGTCAGGTTTATATCTATACATAAAATCAAATTCGTTACCCAGGGATTTGTCTAGATTCTCTGTGTTATTGTTGGTATTAGGAATGCTTTTTTGTGTTGAAAAATGATGATACACGAAAGACAGACTATTCTTATGATTAAATGCAATATTAGCTTTAGCAAAAATGTCTACAAGGCCTGCATCCAAAGTATTCTTTGATAAGTTTGTAAATAAATCCATATCGCCAGAAAATCTGTGTCGGCCACCATAAAGTACATCAAAAGAATGATCAGTATTTGAAGTGCTTGATAGATCATTACCGCTAATGATATCAATCCCGGGGCCTATATTAAATTTCTCGGAAAGTTTGTATAAGCCTTTTAATGAAAATAAATAAGCATTTATATTTTGGCTTTTATTATTTGTTCCAGTTTGATGAAAAAATGATCCTTCAATATCAAAACTATTATGGTTCATCTTAAAATAAGGGCCATAAGTTGCAGTTACATATACTGTTTCACTACCTTCTTCTTTTTGATAGCCCGAAAGAATCCCTGTGAATGTGATGACAGACTTTTGCCCTAACTTTTTATTTAAATAGATAAAATCAAGGAATTTCATTTTGTCCGGGGTGTACTCGTTTCCGGTAATATTTTCTGCATCGTTATTTAATGTAAGTCCAAGATCAGCACGGAAACTTTTATTATCATATTTAAATAAAATACCATCATAACTTAAGCCTGATTGTCCCCAATTTCGTGCAGCCAGAAGTCTTTGATCATCATATTTCCATTCTTGGCGACCAATTTTTACAGATGTGTTGGTACTCATTTTAAGTTGAAACCAGGCTTCATATAAATCTATGCTGGCAGCATCTCCTTTAACTCCGGTTGAGCTATACCATGATTCATCTCCCCAAACACGAATATCTTGCCCTGTAATTTTTAACATATAATTATCGTTTCTATAAGATGCGCCAAGGCGAGTTCTTTGAGAAACAAAATAAGCAGTATGGTCATCATTAGAAAATAGAGATTTGTATCCATTCCGGATTTCTCCTCTCGGTCTTATTTCAGTATTAACTGTAAATTGTGCTTTTAGGGATATAGAAGTTATGGCAACTAGTAAAGTTGCAATAATTAGTTTTTCCATTTTAATTAAAATTAGAATTAATGATTAACTGTATGTTCCTTGTATATATGATTTTGTAATAGAATTTTGAGGGTGTTCAAAAATTTGTTCTGCTGTGCCATGCTCAATTATTTCTCCTAAGTACATAAAGATTACATAGTCGGCAACTCTACGAGCTTGACGTAAGATATGTGTTACCATTACAATGGTATAGCGTTGTTTTAATTTAAGAAATAGTTCTTCAATTTCGCGGCTCGATACAGGGTCAAGAGCAGAAGTTGGTTCATCGGCTAGAATAATTTCCGGATCAACAGATAAACCACGGGCCAGGCATAAACGTTGTTGTTGTCCTATTGAAAGTGCCGAAGCAGGATCTTTTAACCGGTCTTTAACTTCTTCCCATAAGCTCACTTGACGTAAATAATATTCAACTCGTTTATTTAAATATCTTTTTTTACGACGACCACTTATTCTTAGTCCATAAGTAATGTTATCGTAAATACTCATAGGTAATGGGTAAGGACTTTGGGCTAATAAACCCATTTTTTTTCTTAATTCTGTAATTTCAGTTTTACAATGAAGAATATCTTCACCATTGTTATAAATTTTCCCTTGCGTTTTTACTTCAGGATATAAGTCAGTAAGTCTGTTCAAACTTTTTAATAAGGTTGTTTTTCCACAACCAGAGGGTCCGAGGATTACAGTAAGTTTCTTTTCCGGAATTTTAACATTGATATCTTTTAATATTTCTTTATGATCAATTTGTAGGTTAAAATTCTCAATCTTTATTTTAGATCCATTTATCATAATGCATTATTTAATTTTATGTTTTTGATATCTTATTGAAAAAGCCCTGGAAGCAATGCTGGTTATAAGTACTATAGCAGTTAAAACTAATGCCGAAGCATATGCTCTGTTTTGAACTTCAGGAATAGGTGAGCTCAATTGAAAGAATACCGAAAGAGGCAATGTTGCTGTAGGCTCAGAAAGAGAATTAGGAATATAATCAGTATATCCTGCAGTAAAAAGCACAGCTGCAGTATCTCCAATAGCCCTTCCAAAAGACAGTAAGACAGCTGTAATTAATCCGGGGATACATTGTTTAAGTATTACCCTGTAAGCAGTTTCAGATTTTGTTGATCCAAGAGAAAATGCAGACTCGATCAAACCTTTTGGGACTGTTTTTAATACTTCATCCATAGAGCGAATCATAATAGGTATAATAAATAAGGTAACTGTTATTATACCTGCCAGCAGAGAAGTTCTTAAGCCTAAGAATACCATTAATGTAAATCCAAAAGCACCATATACGATAGATGGTATCCCCCATAATAAGTCTAAAAAGAAGCGGATTAAGTTCACTATCTTCTTGTCTTTCACTTTGTGAATATTCATATAAAGAGCTAACGGAAGGCTAATACATAGTGAGAGTAATGTTGCTCCAGCTGAAAGATAGAGAGAACCTATAATCGCATTTAAAATGCCTCCTTCTTTTCCGAAATAATAACCTCCTTTTGGTGTTTGTGAAATCATTTCCCAGGATAAAGCAGGAATACCTTTTATCATGATGCTTATGACGATAGCAAGTAATGCTATGATGATGATGATTGTCGATATAATCATTAAAGATTTAAACAATAGCTCATCAGCTTTTTTTAAGGTGTGTCGGTTTATTTTAAATTTTCTTTTCATAATGAGTAATCATATATCTTGATCCCAGATTAAAAACAGTTACAACAATAAATAATATGAGAGCAGCAAACATTAAAGCAGAATCGTACATTGGAATGGAAAGCATTTCGCCATAATTATTGGCGATAAGTGCCGGCAGTGGGTAACCTGCCTGAAAAATTCCTTTCGGTATATGAACAACATTTCCAACAACCATAAGTACGGCAATAGTTTCACCAAAAGCCCTGGAGACGCCTAATCCAAAAGATGAAATTATCCCAGGAAAAGCTTTACGTGTTAATACTTTCTTAATCGTTTCCCATTTTGTAGCTCCTAACGATAAAGATGCTTCTGCTAATTCTGTTGGAATAGTCCTGTAAATTTCAATAAGAATATTTAATACAAAAGGAATAATCATAATAGCCAAAACAATGGCCCCTGATAAAATACTGTATCCCGATGATTGTATGTTGAGCCATGAAGATAGCTTAGCTGTAAATGGCACAATAATAATGATGCCCCAAACACCATAAATTACTGAAGGTATCCCGGCAAGGATATCAATAATAGGATGCATTATTTGGAGGATATATTTTTTAGTGTATTGTGTTAAGTAAATAGCTGTTAGTAAACAGATTGGAGCAGCAATAATTACAGATATCAGAGTAACCCATAAAGAACTTATGATAAAAGGTAAAAAGCCAAATTTTCCAGATAGCGGTTTCCATTCGCTTGAAAACAGGAGATTTATAAAAGATGTTTTTTCTAATAATAAAGATGATTTAAACAGCAATCCGATGAGTAAGATTAATGGAGTTGCTAAGACTAAATAATAACAACATTTCATCCAAAAACTTGATAAGTTATCACGAAAAGCTCGTCGTACTTTATAATTAGAAAGAGATAATAGTTTCATCTTAATTGAGTTTCAATATGAGATCATGATATTGTAAATAGAAGAATATAAGCATTGTGCTAATTTCCTTAGCTCCTCTAAAAACAATATGTATGAGTGTTAAATGTTTATAGTTTATTAATTTCCTTTTCTAGTTTCTGATTGGGTAATTGAACATAACCACCTTCTTTAACATAGTTCTGGCCATCAGTGATAATCCATTTTAAGAACTCGATAATTTCTTTTTGTTGGGGTTTTCCTTTGGAAACGAAATATAGTTCTCGTGCCGGAGGTGAAGGGAATTTCTCTTCTTTTATCGCATTCATGATATCGTCAAGATTGTTGTAGATTTTTTCATGATCATCAATTTGACCATTCTCGTTAAGATCTATAGGTATTATCTCAATTCCTGGATGCTTATGTCGGGTTTTGATATCATAGGCATAAATAATGTTATTGTAACCAATACCATGGATATCTGATTTAACAGCATCGGCCATACCCGGGTCACCATATATTCCAATACCAACAAGACTTTCTTGATTTTTACCAAGAAATAATCCCCACATTTGGGCAGCCCCGCAAGCATCGGAACGTGTATAAACATTAATGTTTGAGGTTTCTTCCTGATCATTGAATAATTCATTCCAGGATTTAATTTCTCGTGTTATAAATAGTTGAATGAATTCATCACGAGTGATCCCTCTTTTTCTTATTTTATCTATTACCGGAGAATTAGAGTTTATTGTTGGCAATACAGCGTCTTTTGTTACAGAAATCCACCATACTCCTTTAGCTTTTTCAACATCGGATATACCACGGGAGAACATTCCAAGATCAACAATTCCAGATAAAGCATCGGTCATGCCTTTACCTGCTCCTCCTGCTGATATGTTAATTCTGACCTTTGGATGAATTTTACGAAATTCTTCGGCCCATTTAGCAGTCATAGGATATAATGCAAATGCTCCGGAAATAGTAATAGTACCTTTTAGTTCTTCGGATGCATTGTTAGAAATAGATTGGGATTCATTCTTAGTTCTGTTATTACAAGCTATAAGTGTAATACAGAATATTGCTGTAATGATTAATAATGATTTTTTCATAAAAGCTGATTTAAAATGATTAATCAAAAGTAGATTCTTATAAAATCAATTTAAACAGCTTAAAACTGTAAATTATGATAGGATATTATGCGTAAGTATTTATGCGTATAAAAGAAAAAGGCTCTCGGACTGATTTAAGTCGAAAGCCTTTTCTATCATATTAATATTCTATTATATTTTCTCTATTGCCATTAATGGTTGATCTTTAGTAATTAATGTAGCATCATCAACCAATATTTTAACAATCTTGCATTTAAATGGAGCTTCAATTTCGTTAAATAGTTTCATTGCTTCCAATATACAAATGGGATCCCCTTCTTTAACTTCAGTTCCTTCTTCTACAAATGGTGGTTTATCAGCAGATGGCGAACGGTAAAATGTTCCTGCCATTACAGCATTAATAGTTTCAGAATATTCTTGAGAACTGACTTCTGCTTTTTCTTCAATCTGTTCAGGCTTGATTTCTTTAATGTCTTCTGCATGAGCTTCAACAATAGGTTCCGAAATTACATGTCCTTTCGCACTACCATTACCTGATCGCATAGAAAGATTAAAATCACCTTTACGAATAACCAGTTCGCTTAAGTGCATTTTAGCAGCTTTTTCCAAAATAGTATTCATGCCATCATAATCCTCAGGGTGAAGCATTGGATTAGCTGTTCCAGAAACTGTTGATTCAACAGCTACTTTCTTTTCCTTTTCGGGAGTTGCTTGTAAAGTTTCAAGTTCAATGTCAGCAGGAGTTTTTGCTCTTTTTTCTTCAGGTTGAGCTCTCCATTTAAAATATTCCATTGAAACCTCAGGGAATAAGCAGTATGATAAAATATCTTCTTCGTTTTCGATCAATTCAGGATTAGCTACATTCTTTGTAGCATTAGGCAACATAGGGTTTAAATCATCGGCAGGTCTATGATCAATAGGTTTTTCTTTACCTAAAATTTGTTTTATAAATTTTGGATCGATAGGTGCTGGTGAACGACCATACATTCCTTTCACATAATTTTTCACTTCTTGAGGTACCACTTTGTATCTTTCACCTGTTAAAACATTCATGACAGCTTGAGTGCCTACAATCTGACTTGTTGGTGTAACTAATGGAGGATATCCAAGATCTTTTCTTACACGAGTAACTTCCTCTAAAGCATCATTTAGTTTTTCTATGGCTCCTTGTTGTTCTAATTGAGAGCGGAAATTAGAAATCATCCCTCCAGGAATTTGATGAACCAATATTTCTGAATCAATAATCGGTTCATGACCTCTTCCTTTCGATCGTTTTGGTGTAAGATCTGAAAAGTATTTATTTACTTTTCGTAAAGCATCCATATCTAAATCAACATCAAATTCAGTTTCGTCAAAGATAGCATGAATAGTTTCTACAGGAGGTTGCGATGAAAAACCAGCCATGGAAGAAATGGCGCAGTCTACTGCACCAGCACCTGCTTGTGCTGCTTCATAATATGCCGTTTCTGACATTCCACTGGTAGCATGACAATGTACCTGAATTGGGATGTGAAGTTCTTTCTTCAACGCTCCAACAAGATTTTTAGCCATGGTTGGAGATAATAATCCGGCCATATCTTTTATACATAATGAATCGATACCCATAGCAACTTGCTCTTTGGCATCGCTTACATATTTTTCAATGGTGTGAACAGGACTAATAGTATAAGATAAAGATCCTTGAGCATGAGCACCATGTTTTTTTACCGCTTTAATGGCGGCTTCTAAATTTCTTGAGTCGTTTAAAGCATCAAAGATTCTGAAAATATCGATCCCATTTTGGTGAGCAGTTTCAACAAAGCGATCAACCAAATCGTCAGAATAGTTTTTATATCCAACAATATTTTGTCCTCTTAATAACATTTGAAGAGGTGTCTTTTTTGCTTTTGACTTTATTAATCTAAGTCTTTCCCATGGGTTTTCGCGTAGATATCTTAAGCAAACATCAAATGTGGCACCGCCCCATACTTCTAAGGAATAGTAACCAACATGATCAATGGTATCAATAATATCAATGATATCTTTTGTACGCATTCTTGTTGCCCAAAGCGATTGATGTCCATCTCTGAGGGTGGTATCTGTAACTCTTAGGATATTCTTTTTCATAATAGTTTAGGATTATTATGGGTTAATTGTGAATTTACCCATTGCTGAGAATTTTTCAAATCTACTTTGAATTAATTCATCAACAGATAATTTTTGTAATAGTTTAATATTTTTAAGAATAGCTTTTTTAATAGATTCTGCCGTGGTTTCATAATTTGTATGAGCACCTTCACCAGGTTCTTGGATGATCTCATCAATGATGCCATGTTTTTTTAAGGCTTTAGCAGTAAGATTCAATGCTTCGGCAGCGTCTGGTGCAAATTTGGCATCGCGCCATAGAATAGAAGCACATCCTTCGGGCGAAATAACTGAATAAATGGCATTTGATAACATTAAAATTTTATCTCCAACACCAATTCCTAAAGCTCCTCCACTTCCTCCTTCACCAATAACTACACATACAACTGGAACTTCAAGAGATGCCATTTCAGTAAGGTTTTTTGCAATGGCTTCTGCTTGTCCTCGTTCTTCAGCTTCTAATCCGGGGAAAGCACCTGGAGTATCAATAAAAGTAATTATTGGAACATTAAATCGTTCGGCAAGTTTCATTAATCGAAGTGCTTTTCTGTATCCATCTGGTTTTGCCATTCCAAAATTACGTTCGATATTTTCTTGCGTTTTTTTGCCTTTATTGTGTCCAATAAGCATTACTTTTTGATCACCAATTTCTGCAAACCCTCCTATCATAGCTTTGTCATCTGAGAAATATCGATCGCCATGAAACTCTGTAAAATTGTTTACAATAAGCGATAAGTAATCTTGCAAAATAGGTCGTTTGGGATGTCTGCTTATGCTTACAATATCCCAAGCACTTTCGTTTTGTTTTGCTTTTTTACTTGTCATTTTCTTTTCTTCTGTTAAAACCATTGTATTATCAAGTTCTAATCCCATATTTCAAAAATTTAAGTGATTAATTGTAAAGAGAATTAACTACCTGTTATAAAAGCTTAAAACATTGCTTAGGTAATCTTTCATATCTTTACGGTTAACTATGGAATCAACAAATCCATGTTCACGCAAGTACTCTGCTGTTTGAAAATCATCGGGAAGTTTTTCTCCAATGGTTTGTTCAATCACTCTTCGTCCTGCAAAAGCGATTAATGCTCCGGGTTCTGCAATGTTTAAATCACCCATCATGGCATAACTTGCTGATACTCCTCCTGTGGTTGGATTTGTTAAGACCGATATATAAGGAATATTTTTTTTGTTAAGTCTGGCAACTCCAGCACATGTTTTTGCCATTTGCATCAAGGAAAGTGCTCCTTCTTGCATCCTGGCTCCTCCCGATGCTGAGAATACGATGTAAGGTAAGTTATGATCGTAAGCGTAATTAGCTGCTTGTAAAATCTTTTCTCCTGTACCACTTCCTAAACTGCCACCTAAAAATCGAAAATCCATAACTGCAATAACAACATGTATTCCATTCATTTTTCCGTGACCGGTAACTACAGCTTCAGAAATCCCGGTTTTTTTAATGTTGGCTTCGTATTTATCTTTATAACTACCTTTTAGATCATTGAATTTTAATGAATCTTCAGGGCTTATATTGTTAAACAACTCTTCGAAAGTATTTTTATCAAATAAAAGGTTTATTCTTTCATATGAGGTAATTGCACCATGATAGTTGCAATTAGGACATACTTTCAGGTTTTTATCCCACTCTGTTTTGTAGATATGCGAATTGCATTTTTTACATTTTACGTATAAATCTTTCTTGGATTTTTTTCTAACAGATACGTCGGGTTCACTATACCATGCCATGTTCAAGTCTCCCTATTTTTGTAGATATTATAATTTAATCTAATGATGACCCTGTTTTATAGACAAAAACAAAGACAAATAGTTTGGCAAAATAGTCAAATTTCTAAAAAAAAACTACTGAATATCAAAAAAACATGATATTCGTCATGTTTAATAAGGGGTTTAAAAGGTGATCATTTTCATGATCTTATTCAAAAGAAAGATTTTATTCATATTTATAAATTATCAGAAATGGTAGATAAACTGTAAAAAGTATTCAATGATTATATAGAAGTAACTCTAATTTTAATGGGAATAAAAATTCAAAGCATTGACATTTTTGAAACAATGTTGTAACTTGAAGTAAACCAGAGGAGAACGTATATCTGTTTTTATGACAAGTATTAATTGTTTATTAATTTCTGAAGATTTAGTCTTTCGGGAGGTTATTCACCGACTCATTTGTTATGGTGTAGATGATGTGAATTTTATCAGTATACAATCTTTTGAAGCACTGAAAAAATTCCCTGAGCACACTAAGGAAGATATTATAATTCTAGATGATTCTTTATCTGGAACGGCACATTATGAAGTTATTTCTTATTTAAGAACTGTTAAAGATTTAGAAGCTCCAATTTATTTTTTTAGTCCTGCTGATTATATAGAGAAACAAGCCTATTTGAATGGTGTAAGCCATTTCTTTAAAAAGCCTTTTGACCCAAAGGTTGTTGTAGATCATATTCTTTCAACAATTCAAACCATAAAACAAAAATGAAGATAAAGTATTACATATTACTCTATTTAATATTATTACCAACATGTGTAATAAGTCAGACTAATATTGATTCTTTGTTTAATGTAGCGATTGAATATTCGAAGGAAAAGGATTATGAATCTGCTTTAAATATTGGCGAATCAATACTTTTAAAAGATCATAGCAGGTATGATGTACAAATTTTTATGGCTAATGTATATGCATGGCAAGAAAAATATGACCTAGCTAACGAGATTATTGAACAGGTATATGATAATCATTCGGAGAGCCAGGAATTATATGATGCATGGCTAAATATTCTTTTATGGAATAAAGATTATAAACGATTGCTTGAAATTGCGGATACTGCAGAGAAGAATAATTATCATAATAAATATAACCTGTCATTAAAAAAGATTATTGCTTATACTGAACTTAAAGAATATGAACCAGGATTAAATTATATTAAGGATCATACAGGATTAAAAGATTCTGCAGAGATTACCTATTTATATCATCAATTATTAAAGTTAAAACATAGAAATGTTATTTCTGCTTATAGCTTAGTAGATTATATTCCGGATAATACTTTTCAATATTTTGGTTTTATGGATTATAACAGAGTTCTGGGGAAAAATAATTTATTGATTAGGTTGAATTATACCAACAAATTCGACACCTATGATTTTATGCCCGAGATAGATTATTATCAGTATCTATCAAAAGGGAATTATCTTTATTTCAACTTTGGGTACGGTATTCGTTGGGAGCTATTCCCTAAGCAGCGTGCAGGTATAGAGTATTATACCGCCATTAAAAAATGGGAATTAAGTTTAGGAGGTCGATTTTTGAACTTTAATAATAATCCTGTATATATGATTACATCAAAAGTCGAAAAGTATTTTTCACGATCTAGTTTAGCATTAAGACCATATTATGCATTTCAGGAAGGAAGAAATGCTTTATCGCTAGTAAGTACATTTAAGATTTATGGTAAGAAACCAAATAATTATTCGGGTATTCAATTAGCCTACGGAAATTCTCCCGACGAAGGTTATAACTTACAAGGAGATATTTCATTAGAAAACTATTGGATAAGAATTGAAAATAATTTTCAGCTCTCTGTTTCAACAGTATTGAATGTTGCTTTTAGATATACATACGAAGAAACGACTTCTGATAATTTTAGGAATCGTTATTCGATTGAATTATTGCTAAAACAAAGATTTTAATGGGGTTTATTATTAAAACATATCTTAAAAATCATATTAAACATTGGTTGTTTTTTTCAGCTTTATGTTTTCCTGTTTTGGTATTTTTATTTTTTGAGCATCCCGGATTTTCAATCTTTGGATACTTTATTGAAAACCCAATTTATGATAGGTTTCCTACCTGGGTAATTGTTATTCTTGTCTTTATAGCATTTAGCCTGGCAAGTTTTATCATGTTTTTTATAGTAAATATCTTTCTCACATTAATTAGAAACAGAGGAGATAAGCATGGCGAAAGATTACAGGCTTTATTTATTAGACTAATTATTAGTTACCTATACCCTGTTGAACATAGTATTGATGAAGAATTTAAAACGGTTAATCTGATCAAGCAATTTCTGAAAAATAGTTTCAGTAAAAGACAATTCTTAATTGCATTAACAAAAATATCCGAAGATATCAATGCAGATTTTACTTACCAGTTACAAACGCTTGTTATAAAACTAAAACTGGATGGCCTTGTTAGAAGCCTTTTATACTCGGCAACCTTAAGCGAGAAGGTATTAGCAATGCATATTATTTACTACCTGGATTTGGGAAATGAAAAGTATGTAAAAAAGATTATGAAATATTCCGAGAGTAGGAATTTCGCATTAAGATTGGAATCGTATATTACTATGATTCGATTAATGAAGGATGAAAGTCAGTTGGTGGAGTTCATTGGTGAAAAATATAATTTATCCATGCTAGATATCGATGTGATAGTCAACGCGGTTTTAAATAATCCATTGCTCAAAATTGACTTTATAAAGTTCTTATCATCAGAAAAAACAAGAAAAATACTGGTTGGTTTACTCATGGCTAAATTTAAATATCGCGATAATTCCAGAAGCTTAATCTTGATATTAAATCAATTAGAAAATGAAAATTTAGTGGTTAAAAAATTAGCCTGGGATGCTTATTTAAGTTTAGTGCCTGAGCAAGAAGGATTCGATTTAATTCAGGAACATTATCATCAACTGGATTATAATGTAAGATTAATGATTGTCAAGAATTTTGAATTCTATGATAAGGAACCAGAAATTAAGTTTTTGGATGAAATTATTTTGAGCGAAGCGGTACCCATCAAGATTGAGGCTCTAAAGAAGATGTTTAATTTAAACATGAAGACTTTCATCAAATATGTTGAGATAGATGATCCAATTATGGCTTCTGTTTGCAGCGAAATTATCGATATGAATATAAATTAAATGAACATGAGTTTTGAACATCTATTCCATATTATTTTTAATTCGTTCTTTTTAGTATACGGGCTTACTCTTTTTGTTTCATACATTATTATCGGGGTATTTTCAAGTCTTGAGTTAACTTTTTACTATAATCGAAATAAATATTTTAATTTTAATATCATCAATGATTTTAAGCATTTACCAACCATTTCTATTATTGCTCCATGTTATAACGAAGAGAAGAGTATTGTTGAGAATGTTCGTAGTTTACTTTCATTAAAATATCCCGATTTGGATGTAATCATTGTAAATGATGGAAGTACAGATAATTCTTTAAAAATTCTGAAAGAAACCTATCATTTGGTAAAAGTAAATTTTGCTTACGAACAAATATTAAGCACGGAAATGGTACGAGGAATTTATAAATCTTCGAATAAGGCATATTCTCAGTTAATTATTATTGATAAAGAAAACGGGGGCAAATCGGATGCTTTAAATGCAGGAATAAATTTGTCACGTAGTGAGCTGTTTCTGGCGATTGATGTAGATTGTATTCTTGAGCAGGAGGCAATTTCAAGAATGGTGAAACCCTTTTTAGAGGAAGAAGAAGAACGTAAAGTAATTGCTTCGGGAGGAGTAGTTCGTATTGCTAATAGCTGTAAAATTGAAAATGGGCAGATTACCAAGGTTGATTTTCCAAAAAATTTATGGGCAGAATTTCAAACACTGGAATATATGCGTGTATTTACCCTCGGTCGAATGGCCTGGAGTAGAATTAATGGGCTTTTAATTATTTCGGGGGCTTTTGGTTTGTTCGATCGGGATATTGTAATGAAAATTGGAGGATATGATACAACAACGGTAGGAGAAGATTTGGAGTTGGTTTTAAGAATGAGAAAATACATGCACAATGTAGAAAAGAAAAAATATAAAGTGGCATTTATTCCCGATCCTCTTTGCTGGACCGAGGTGCCATCAAACCTAAAAACACTTTATCGGCAGCGAAATAGGTGGGCCCGTGGGTTAATTGATACTTTGATTAAACACAAGGATATGTGTTTTAGACCAAAATATGGGCGTATTGGAATGATTAGTTTTCCCTATTGGTTATTCTTCGAGTGGATGGCTCCTTTTATTGAAGTGATTGGTATTAGTTATTTAATTACCATGATTTCTCTTGGAAGAATAGATCTGCATATTGTTGGTTTATTTTCCATTTTTGCTTTTTCTTTTGGGTTGCTTTATTCATCATTTTCTGTTTTTTACGAGAAACTTATTTTTAGCAGGTACAGAGATTATAAATTTCTATTTAAGATCTTGTTTATTTCTGTATTTGAATTATTTCTTTTTCATCCTCTAAATACCATTTTTGCTTTAAAAGGTAATTATGATTATTTTGTTAAGAAGAAAAAGGGTTGGGGTAAGATGAAGAGAAAAGGATTTAATTCCAATTAAGTATGAATAATTTTACAGTAAAGAAAGCAATATTTTTTTGTTTTTTTATTTTGGTAACTGGTATTGGGAAAGCACAAAATAATATCCCGTATTCCACCAATCAAAGTAACTTAACTATATGGAACGGAGAAGAATACATTCCGTTTTTTGTAAAAGGTATTAACCTGGGAGTTGCTGTTCCTGGCACATTTCCAGGTGAACTCGCAGCCAGTGAAGAACAGTATCTGACCTGGTTTGCTCAAATAAAAGATGCAGGGTATAATTGTATTCGATTATATACATTGCATTATCCTCGATTTTATCATGCGTTAAAAGCTTATAATAATGATAACAAACAGAATCCCTTACTATTTATTCAGGGAGTATGGCTAAACGAGGATATTCCGGGGTATGCCAACGATTTGTATTTTATGAAAGATACTTTTTTAATGGAGATCGAAGAAAATGTGGATTGTGTGCACGGGAATAAAACGATTGAAGCCAGGTTTGGGAAAGCTTTTGGTATTTATAATTCAGATGTTTCTGATTATTGTTTAGCTTATTTAATTGGTCGAGAAGTTATACCGCTAGAGATTGAAACTACAAATACAAATCACGCAAACTCAAGCTTTAATGGAAATCATTTTTCTATATCTGGCGGAAGTCCATCAGAAGTGTTGGTGACAGAGTCTTTAGATCACTTAGTTGAATATGAAAACAATCATTATAATACGCAACGACCAGTTAGTTTTTCCAGTTGGCCAACATTAGATCCCTTAGATCATCCTGAAGAAGCTAATCCTGAAGAAGATTCTCAACAAATTGATCTATCAAAGATAAATACCGAATGGGCACCGGCAGGATTATTTGTTAGCTATCATGCTTACCCTTATTATCCTGATTTTATTAGTCAACAAACAAGCTATAATGCATATTCTGATAATTTTGGACCCAATAGTTATATAGGATATTTAACCGAGTTAAAATCACATTATAATTATCCTTTAATCATTGCAGAGTTTGGTGTTCCATCGAGTTGGGCTACGGCACATTATGCCAGCTCAGGAATGAACCATGGAGGTTTTTCTGAGTTCAAACAGGGGAATACCAACGTTCGCATACTTCAAAATATTTATGATTTAGGAATTGGTGGTGGTATCCAATTTTCGTGGATCGATGAATGGTTTAAAAGAACATGGATTACGGATGAGATGGATTTTAATCCTTCGGATCGCATTTTATGGAATAACCTGGCAGCAGCAGAGCAAAATTTCGGATTGATTAAATTTGTTGATACAACAAACCTGGTGTCTTTAGCAGACTTTGGATTCATCGATACCATAGCACAAATACTTGCCGATGCAACATACGCTCATTTGAAACTGAAGATTCGATTAAATCATCCATTAGATATTTTGGATGAAATGTGGATAGCTTTAGATACTTACGACGCCAGTCTTGGTGAGTCTGTACTTTTATCTGGCGATGTAATTCCTGATTATCGATCAGAGTTTTCAATTTATCTAACAAATTATGCAGCAAACCTTTATGTTACCGAGGCATACGATTTATATGGTATTTGGCACGATGTATCAGAACCGGAACAGCTTTATCAGTCAGTAGCTACAGATGGCAATCCATGGAACCTGGTCCGATTAAAGAACAATTATTTATATCCCAATATACAGTACATTGGTAATTTGAATGTTCGAAACTCAGATCAACCTATTCAAACTAACGATGCAGTTATTATTTACGAAGATAGTATCATTTTACGATTACCATGGACTTATATCAATTTTACAGCACCTAATCAGATGCAAGTGATGCACGATGATAGAAGTACTGGCGAAACAGAAACTATGACCTCTGATGGAATTGCCATTGCAATAAATTTTAAAGATCAATGGTTTAAATCGTCCAGCAGGTTTACCTGGAGCAACTGGCACTCCAATAATATGGAAAATATAAGTGAAAGATTTAAGGAATCATACTGGGTTCTAAAAGATATACTACCCGATTTCAATACTCCGGCTATTGCCTATCATGATAGTTTTAAATTCATTCATGAGATATATCCAATCTATATAAATGATAGTGATGGATTATTAAAAAATGATTTTGACCTAGATGGAAACGACTTAATATGTCTTTTGATTGATCCACTGAAAAATGGAAGTATAGACTTGTCCTTAGATGGCTCATTTTATTATATTCCTGATCCTGGTTTTAATGGTTATGATTCATTAAGTTATATTTTGTATGATGGACAAGACTTATCTCAAGAAGTAAATGCGATCTTTTATGTAGAAGGGAATACCACTTCTATTGATAAGATTACTAAAAAGAAGAACGATTTAATTCTTAGTCCTAATCCATGTAACGAATATCTTCATATAAAATCTGAAAATACAATTTTTTCGATTAAGATATTTAATTCAAGTGGAGTGTTAGAGTTGGTTGAAGATGTTAATAATAATGAAGCTACAATAAACGTGTCTGAATTAAATGCTGGAATATATTATATTGTTTTTAATATTGAAAACGAGTTATATTCTAAAAAGCTTATTAAAAGATAGGGTTAAAATACTTCTGAATTTTTAGGATTTTTCTTGAATTTAAAAGACAAGTTGAAAACTGTAACTAAACATTTTATTAATATATTTGTTTAATAGGATTTATTAATCTTGTAACAAAAAGAGGTCAAAGCATGAACATTCGTGGTTTAGTTCTGTTTAATCAGAAAAATGTACTATGAAAGATTTATTACTAAAAATATTTATTCTCAAGGATCTTAAAACACCTTCTAAACAAGATATTAGTTCCGGTAGTCTTTTAGGAGCTTGTTAATCTATTTACTATCTTTAGAACATATTCATTGATGCAAAATATATTACTCATATACTTACTCTCATCTTTAGGAATCTTTGTTGTTTCAAGTAAGATTTTTAAATATAAAGCTATTGTTCTTGCTTTAATCCAGATAGGAGTATTTATATATTTTACTACAAAAATTCCAATCATAACAGATGGTGAAATAATACTTTTTAAATTGCCCTGGATATCTCAACTAGGCTTGGAATTATCATTTATGTTAAATGGCTTAAGTTTAGCTTTTGTATTACTAATAACCGGGATTGGTGCATTGGTTTTTATATATGCTCATGCTTATATGAAATCTTATTTCAATACTGATCGATTTTATTTTTTCTTATTTCTTTTTAGTGGAGCCATGCTTGGCCTGGTTCTTTCAGAGAACCTCATTCAACTTTTTATTTTTTGGGAATTAACAAGTTTCTTGTCGTTTTTATTAATTACTTTTTTTCACGAAAAAGAATCAGCGCGTAAAGCAGCTTTTCAGTCGTTATTTATTACGGGTTTTGGAGGATTGATTTTGCTGACAGGAATTATTCTAATTGGAAATACTGTACAAACTTATTCTTTGAATGAATGGATTAGGCAAGGCGATATAATTAGGGAAAGCACGATGTATTTACCCGGATTAATTTTAATCCTTATCGGAGCCTTTACAAAATCGGCCCAGTTTCCATTTCATTTTTGGTTGCCAGGAGCTATGCAAGCTCCAACACCGGTAAGTTCATACTTACATTCGGCAACCATGGTTAAAGCTGGCTTTTTTTTATTGGCAAGTTTAAATCCTGTCTTGGGAGGAACGAATGAATGGACATATATCATTCCAATATTTGGAGTAATGACTATGCTGGTTGGTTCTTACTTTGCAATTACTCAAACAGATATCAAAGATATTTTGGCATATACCACCATTAGTGCCTTGGGAATACTAATATTGTTAATAGGAATTGATACCAAGTTATCAATAAAAGCAGCTATTTTATTTTTATTTATACATGCTTTTTATAAAGCTACCTTATTTATGGTTGCAGGAATAATTGATAAGAAGACGGGTACAAGAGAGATTTCAAAATTAGGTGGCTTAGCTCGATATATGCCAATCACATTTATAGTTGCTTTGTTAGCTTTATTTTCTATGGCTGGATTACCTCCTATGTTGGGTTTTTTAGGCAAAGAACTGATTTATGAAGCAAAGGTGCAATCTCCTGGAATTGCTTCCCTGATTTTAATACTGGGAGTTGCTTCCAATATCTTGATGATTGCAGTATCCTTATTATTCCTTAAAAAAGTATTTCTTGGGAAAGTGAGGAAGTACGATAAGCAACCCAATGAAAAAGGTTTGTTTATCATTGGTCCGGCTATGTTAGCAGTTTTAAGTTTGGTTTTTGGATTATTCCCAAATGTTCTTGGTAACTCAATCATAGAACCAGCAATACAAAGTATTTTTTTGGAAACCTATCAGGTAAAATTAAGTATTTGGCATGGTTTTAATAAGGTCTTTTATTTGAGTCTGTTTACTGTTGTTGCAGGGTTTGGATTGTATTACTTATTGATAAAAAAGTCGGTAGTTCTGAAAAAATGGAGATACCTGAACTCAAGGTTATTTAATATTGAGTTTAGTGAAGTTTTTTCTAAGGTTATTGATAATTTTATTGATTTCTCTAAACGAAGCACCAGTATCATACAGCATGGTTTCCACAGGTATTATATCTTAACAATAATAATTGTTACTACTGCTTTATTATGGTTGCAGGTATATTTAACTCGTGGGTGGATTCTGGAAACAAACTTATCGATAAACCCATTTTATATTACAGGTTTGGTGGTAGTATCCAGTATCGCTGCTATTTATAGTGCAATCAATAAATCACGCATTACAACTATTATTGCTATGGGTGTTGTAGGATATGGTATTTCACTCATTTATCTTTATTATAGTGCTGTTGATTTAGCCATTACACAGATTATTGTAGAAACATTAACGATAGTCATCTTTGTCATTGTATTGCAAAAATTACCCCGATTTGCAAAGTTGTCATCTAAGGCAACAAAAATTAGAGATTTTTTAATTGCTTTATCTTTTGGTGCTGTTATGACTGTTCTTGCTTTAAAGGCAATACATGTTGAATTTAACAGACCAATATCTGACTTTTTTATAAAAAATAGTTTGGATAAAGCCTATGGTAAAAATATTGTAAATGTTATTCTGGTTGATTTTAGAGCCTTGGATACATTAGGTGAAGTAACTGTTTTAACTATTGCTGCCCTAGGTGTATTTGTATTATTAAAAAGGAAGAGATTATGAATTCGATCATATTACAAATAGCAGCAAAATATATTAAAGGATTATTATTGATTTTCGCATTTCTTGCATTATTACGAGGACATAATTATCCAGGTGGCGGTTTTATCGGTGGGTTAATAGCTGCATTATCTGCTATTTATTTATCGCTTGCATATAATGCACAAGAAGTAAGAGATCGAATGAAAATACAGCCACAGCTTTATATAGCGCTCGGTTTATTTACCATTGCTTTAAGCTTTTTGCCTGGCGTAATGCAGCATTTACCTTTAATGAAAGGAGTTTGGTTAAATCTTGAATTACCAATCATTGGTGGTTTAAAACTGGGAACACCTTTCTTGTTTGACATTGGAGTATTTTTAACTGTCGTAGGGGTAACATTTTTGTTTTACTTTTCATTAACAAGGACAAAATAATGGAGATATTATTAGCCATATTGGTTGGAGTATTGTATACGATAGGAGCATACATGGTTCTGCGAAGAAGCATTGTGAAGTTTATCATTGGAATTATATTTTTAAGTAATGCTACTAATCTATTGGTTTTTTTAGCATCGGGTGTTACATCAGGAGCACCAGCTTTTACTGAATATGGGATGGAAAATGCCAATCATTTTGCAGATCCTTTACCTCAAGCACTAGTTTTAACTGCTATTGTTATTGGATTTGGAATTACGGTTTATACCCTGGCTTTAAAATATAAGTTTTTTCAAACAACAGGAACGGATGATTTAGATCAGTTAAAAAAAACAGATAGTTAATGATGATAATAACAGCATTGCCAATATTAATACCATTTATATTAATCATTATAATGATTATGGTTCGCTCTGAACAAGTTTCAAAATGGCTTGGAGTGGCAGGTAGTTTTGTATTGCTTGTGGTTGCGGTGTTGGTTTTTTACAATTTAAAAAACAATGGCATATTGCTTATTCATATGGGTGGGTGGAAAGCTCCATTTGGCATTACTCTGGTAATTGATTATTTGAGTAGCATCATGCTCATCATTTCATCTTTAATTGTATTGGCCATATCTATCTATGCAATATCATTTCTGGAAGCCAAACAACAAAGTTCAAAATTTTATGTTTTCTTCTTTTCCCTTGTAATGGGTATTAATGGATCTTTTATAACGGGTGATGTTTTCAATTTATATGTGTGGTTCGAAGTGATGTTGATGTCTTCTTTTGTATTAATTACTTTGGGGAATACAAAAGAGCAACTCGAAGGAGGGATCAAATACCTGGCGCTTAATTTGCTGGGATCTTTATTTTTTTTAGCGGGACTAGGGTTACTGTATGGTAAAACAGGGACTTTAAATATGGCCCATTTGGCATCAATTCTTAGAAATGATCAGCAGGCAATATTGATGAATACTTCTGCTATTTTATTTTTTATTGCATTTGGAATAAAAGCTGCTGTATTTCCTTTGTTCTTTTGGTTGCCGGCTTCATATCATACCTCAAACATTACTGTTTCGGCATTGTTTGCAGGATTATTAACGAAGGTTGGTGTTTATGCTTTTATTCGGTTTTTCACTTTATTTTTTATTCAGGATCAGATTTTTTGGCATAAGCTTTTACTTATTATTAGCGGATTGACAATGGTGGTGGGAGGAACATCGGCATCAGTTCATTACGATACACGCAGAATATTATCATATCATATTATTAGTCAGATAGGATATATGATCATGGGATTAGGAATATATACTCCATTAGCTATTACTGGAGCTATATTTTTTACAATACATAATATGGTAGCAAAGACCAATACTTTTCTGGTGGCAGGATTAATTCATAAACTTAAAGGAACTTTTTATTTAAAAGATATTGGAGGCTTACTTAAACAGAGTCCGTTTTTAGCTATACTTTTTACTGTTCCTGCATTTGCGCTTGTTGGAGTCCCTCCTTTATCAGGTTTTTTTGCCAAGTTTATGCTAATTAAAGCTGGGGTTGATGATGGGCATTTTATCATAGTTTTTATTGCTGTGCTGACAGGATTGTTAACTCTTTATTCGATGATAAAAATATGGAATGAGGCTTTTCTTAAAAAACAGCCCCAAAACAATTATGCTATTGAAGAAACCAAAAAATTAAAATTCTTAGAAGTTTTACCTTCCGTACTATTAGGTTTAACAAGTATATTCTTGGGTGTGTTTTCAGCTCGTATATTCGATATCATCATAGAAGCTGCAAACCAGCTCATGAATTCATCAGCTTATATTGAACAGGTTTTAAATTTATAATACGTATGATAGTTATAAAAAAGATTTATTATATCATTGAATTCATTGTTTTTTACATCTTTAAACTGGTGCAATCTAATTTGTTTATTGCTTACGATATCTTAACACCAAAATTGCATACAGTTCCCGATATCGTAAAAGTACCAATTATACTAAAATCAGATTTAGGCTTGTTATTGTTTAGTAATTTAGTATCAATGACACCCGGATCGTTAAGTATTGATATGAACAAGGAGAAAACTATTCTTGAAGTTCATGTATTGTATAATAAAGATAAAGAAAAGGTGTTGAAAGAAATAGGAAGTATTCAGAGTAAAATTAACTATTTAATCACTTAAGTATGGCATTCGAATCATTCAATATTATTATTTTAATGGCATTTATATTATTGCTCTTATCGATGATCATATCTCTTTTTCGTCTAATAGCTGGACCTACAGTTTATGATCGAATTGTGGCATTAGATCTCATTGCATCAATTGTTATGGGATTTATTATCATGTATAGTGTTACGGTAAATAAGGCTTTGTATTTCGATGTTGTAATTATTATCTCCCTTATTTCGTTTATAGGTACTGTTTCAACATCAACATATTTAAAAACAAAAAAGCGATGATTTTATTAAGTTCAATATTTATATTATTTGGCGCTGTATTTATTTTTATTGCTTCGTTGGGGATGCTTCGATTTAAAGATTTATATAGTCGAATGCATGCAACAACAAAGGCTACATCGTTTGGGATATTACTTTTGATTATGGGAATAGCCTTGTTTTATAATATAGCAATGATATGGATAAAGTCAGGATTGGTCATCATATTTATATATCTGACAGCACCTTTAGCATCACATTCTATCGCTAAGTCTTATAAAGAAAGAGATAAATCATTCGATTAATTTATTTTCTCCTTTTCGATTTATCCTAAAGCTGATATCCGCTTTCTTTACAAGGAAATATGTTACCCCTAAGGCAACAGTCATTATTGCCAGGCTAATAAGCTCTTCAGTTGTATATTTTTTAAAATCCCATACAATTGCTTTTCTTGAGATAGCAATAATAGCTACCAGAATAATAAATTCAACATGTACGATATCTTCTTTTAGATAAGCTTTGACTGTTTCTAATAGTTCTAACCCAATAAGTAAAACCAGAAACAGACTAAATAGAGACATAAGACCAGAAGAATCAATAATAAGAATGGGTTCTTCCATTATTTTTTTTAAGATCTCGTATACAATATCAATAAATGCCAATATCAATATTACAGACATGACAATTAAAATTCCCCAAATAATTAATCGTTCTACATATTTTACAAGTTTTGACATTTCTTTTGTTTTTAAAACAGTCTAATGAATTTGTTTATTTACTAAACAAAACATGATGTTGTTTGTTTAGTTTAAAAGTACAAATTAAAAGCCTAAATTATGAGATTACTTCAAGATATTTTAGTTGCGACAGATTTCAGCGAATCTTCTGATCGAGCAATTCAGGCGTCTATATTATTGGCTAAGCGATTTAAATCGAGAATCGTTTTGTTGCATGTTGCCTCCGAAGAAAATGTTTCAGAAGAAACAAAAAAACTGATTGAACAGTCTATTCAGAATAGGCTTCATGAATTAAAAGAAAAAATATCGAAAGATGGAGCATATGTTTCTGATATCATAATAGAGAAAGGGGTTGCTTTTGAAAAAATAATTCAGGTAGCCCAGGCACGAAATGTCAATGTAATTGTTGCGGGTTCTGGATCAAAAGATCACAATGATAATTTTAAATTAGGTACCACTGTAGAGAAATTGATGCGTAAGAATCAAATTCCATTGTGGGTGGTTAAAAACGAAGATGTAAAACCAATTTCTAAAATCACCTGTCCTGTAGACTTTTCAGATGCATCACGAAGAGCCTTGTTAAATGCAATATCCCTGGCTAAAAGATTTGATGCCGAACTTTCGGTCTTACATGTTTTTGTTCCTGTTGTGAGTACATCGGTTCGTATAAGTTTGAATATAGAAGAAGAGAATACGAATTTAAGAAAGATCAAGGAAAAGGAGTTTGACCGATTTTTAAATGAAATTGATTTTAAATCAGTTCGTTTTACGAAAGATCTTTTAATGGGCATTCCGGATGTAGAAATTTTTAGAGCCATCAAACGGCAAAATACAGATTTATTACTGATGGGAACGACTGGGAAAACAAGTTTAAGTAAGCTTTTAATGGGTAGTGTTACAGAAAAAGTTACACGTGAGTTACCATGTAGTTTTATAACTACCAAAGCCAGAGATATTACAGATGGTTATCTGGAAAGTAATCTCAAGGGGATTGAATCTATTCTTAACCCGGCACGAAATGCTTTTAAGAAAGGCGATTATGAATTAGCGATTGAGGAGTTTACTATTGGCTTAAAACAATATCCTGATAATATTCCTATTTTAATAGGCTTAATAGATTCGTATAAAGCCTTGGGAAACAATATTAAAGTTGAATTTTATAACGAATATAAAGCAGAGGTTCTGGATAGAATCTGGGGCAAAGATATTATGGATAAAATGATACAAGACTCTTAATATACTAGAAATTTTTTCTTGCCTATAAGGAAACAAATATGTGATAATATTTCTTTAAGGCTAAAGATTGATTAAAATAAAAATTAGTGAATGTTAGTTGTTTAGATTAACTTTGCACATCTAAGCTTTTCAGAAAGTGTTATTCATTTAATGAATAACAATACGCTCGTATAAAACTGCAAGAACTCGCATTTAAGTGATTACAAGACTACCCTCTCTACAAAGCTTAACCACATAAATAATACTAAATAAGATTTTAAAATTTATTGAAAGGATAAATTATATGCATGAAAAGAAACAACCCATTTTTAAATCACCTGATCTAAATAAAATGCAAAGCGTAAAAGTTGATTTTAAGACAACTATATATATCCCTATTGGAGATGATCCGGTTAAAGCTAAAAAACGTTACTTAGAACAAATTAATGCTAGATATGGTAATTAGAATTAAGATTGGTAAGATATAATAATAAAAAAGACTTCCAGTTTTCTGAAAGCCTTTTTTTTGGTTTATCTAATGAGACTAGATATGATTATTTCATATAAGACTTATTCATAACGCAAACTATCTACAGGATTTTGTCTAGCTGTTTTTATGGCTTGATACATAACTGTAATCCAGGCAATGGTAAGTGCAAGTAGTGTTGCCATAATGAACGATCCTATTTTTATATCTACGTGATAAGCAAATTTTTGCAACCATTTTTGCATAAGAAAATAACCTATAGGCCAAGCTATCATATTAGCCAGAACAATTAATAATGAAAAATTTCGAATTAACAGGGAGATGATGTTGGATGTAGTTGCTCCATTCACTTTTCGTATACCAATTTCTTTTCTTTTTTTCTCGGCAACAAATGTTGAAAGACCAAACAATCCTAAACATGCAATAAATATAGCGAGTATAGAAAAATAAGCGAATAACTTTCCGGTAACAAACTCTTCTTTGTGTAAATTCACGAAATCATCATCTAAAAAATAGTATTCCATAGGGCTATCGGGTACAAATTTTGCCCAGGTATCTTGCATGTAATTTACTATTTTGGGCAAGTTTTTATCGTTAATACGCACAGAACAATACGCTGTATACCTCCATTTGGCATTTAACATTAATAGCGATCCTACATTTTTATGTAAAGTGCTAAATGAAAAGTTCTTTACAACTCCAATAATAGTATATAGCTGGTTATTCTGTCGAAATTGTTTTCCTATGGGTTCTTTGTATCCTAATTCTTTTTGTAAACTTTCATTAATAACAGCACCTAGGGTGTCGCCCGAATATTGATCTGAAAAGAACCGACCGTGAGCCATTTTAACTTGATAGGTGTTTATAAAATCAGGTTCAACACCAATTACTCTTGGATTAAGCATTCCTCCCTTATCTTCAGATACTGGCAAGAAATACCCGTTAAAACCTCTTCCGGGAACTGTTTCAGTGAAAGATATACTGCTAATATCTGAATAGGCCGACAATTCATTTTTAAAGGCTTGTTGATTTTCTCTTAGTTTCCAGGTTCTTTCAATTACAATTATATTTTCTTTGTTATAACCCAGGTCTTTTGTCTGAATGTAATTTAACTGACTACGAATAATTAAAGTACTAATGAAAAGAATAGTTGCTATTGTAAACTGGAATATAACCAGTCCGTTTCGCAGAACATTCGATTTGCCAAAAGAAAGTAATTGTCCTTGAATAACTTTTAAGATTTTAATAGATGATAAATAAAGGGCAGAATAAAGGCCTGAACAAATACCAAGTATTAAGGCTAAAAGGAATAGGGCAATAACAATCTCAGGGTTTTTTGCATATTCGATATGAATATTTTTAAAAGTCAGGTTATTAAGGTATGGTAATATAAATTCTACAATGATCATAGCCAGAATTAAAGAAAACAGGCTGTAGATCACAGATTCAAATAAAAATTGCACAATCAATTTTTTACGTGAAGAACCAATTACTTTACGAATTCCCACTTCCTTTGCTCTAATGGTTGAACGAGCAGTAGATAAGTTCGTGAAATTGATGCCTGCAAGCACAAGGATAAATATTGCAATTACAGAAAAAAAGTATACATAAATTTCACTTGAATTGACTTCTATCTCAGATTCAGTATGCGATTTTAAATGGATATCTGAAATAGGCTGCAGGTGCATCATATACTTATTGCCGGATGAAAGCATTTTTTCTAAGGTTACACCAAAAGCTTTCTCAATTTCCGGAGCTAAATGTTCGTGGATAATAGGAGTACTTTTTTCAATAAATACTGTTTCTGGCGTATTGTCTTTTAAAACCAAATAAGTATATGTGAAATCATTATTAATCCAGGTGGTTTGTTTCGATACCCAGTGTGAAGAGTATGAGATTAAGAGGTCGTAGTGGAAATGTGAATTGGAAGGACAATTTTGAGTAACACCTGTAACTTTATATTCTTTAGAATTAATGCGTATGGTTTGATTTAAAGGATCTTTATTACTAAAATACTTTTTAGCTTGTGCTTCGGTGATGACCACAGATCCGGGATCAATTAATGCTGATTTAGGATCTCCACTAAGCATGTCAAATGTAAAAATATCGAAGAAATTCCGATCGGCATAAAACACATTATTTTCAACATACATGTTATCATTAACTTTTACGGTAACTGTTCCGTTTGCTGTGGCATGAAGCATTCGTGTAGCTTTTACTACTTCAGGTATGCCATCAACAAAAATACCGCCAACAGCTGCTCCTGTATGTGTAAATTCCGATTCATTTCCCTGGATTAAGGCTTTGACTTTTATACGATAGATATTTTCGTAGTTATCGTGGAATTTATCATAACTAAGCTCATCTCTCACATATAAAAAAATCAATATACTGCATGCTAAACCAATGGTTAGGCCTGTAATATTTATTATTGAAAATAGCTTGTATCTCCAAAAATTACGAATGGTGATTCTTAAAAAACTTAATAACATAATCATCTAATTTTTACAAGTTATATAATCTAATTTTTATTTAATAGTGGATAGAATAGAAATTATTCTATCCGAATACAGTATTTCTATATAAACCAACTTTGTGCCACTTTTATAAAGCGCTGAAAAACAACACAAAAAGAAATGTGAGAATGAAAAGGTGGTCAAAAAAATTTACTATGTGGTAAAAATATTTTACCTTGCAGCAAACATGGCTTCTATGGATAAAAACAATATTCTGGTTGTCGATGATGATCCTTCAGTAATTGAAACCCTTGAGATTATTCTTGAAAAAGAAAAAATGATGGTTACAGGAATAAATACGCCCGAAAGGATTCATGAGTTTCTGCACCAGGCGGTTTACGATGTTATTCTTCTGGATATGAATTTTTCTTCAGGAATAATGACAGGTAACGAAGGAATATATTGGTTAAATGAGATTAAAAAAATGGATCCTGATGCTTTTGTTATCATGATGACTGCTTATGGCGATTATGAATTGGTGGTTAAAGCGATGAAGGAAGGAGCATTGGATTTTATTGTTAAACCCTGGGAAAATGAAAAATTAATTGCAACCATAAATAACGCATGCAAACTAAAACATACAAGTTTACAATTGCAAAAAGCAAATAAGGAAAACAAATTACTTAGCAAGGAAATTAGCAGATCTAATCAGGAAATTATTGGAAATTCTTCAGTTATGAACGAACTGAAAGAAACTATTGCCAAAATAGCACCAACAGATGCTAATGTTTTAATTACGGGTGAGAATGGAGTGGGGAAAGAGCTTGTGGCAAGAAGGATTCACAACTTATCAAAAAGAAAAAACAACCTGCTTATTCAGGTTGATGTAGGTGCCATTCATGAAAGTTTATTTGAAAGTGAATTATTTGGTCATAAAAAAGGGGCTTTTACCGATGCTTTTGAAGATAAACCCGGACGACTTGAAATAGCTTCAGGCGGGACACTTTTTCTGGATGAAATTGGGAATATACCGCTTTCCGTTCAGTCGAAATTGTTGAGTGTGTTGCAAAATCGAGAAGCAAATCCTGTAGGTAGCAATACATCTTATGCATTTGATATTCGACTTATCTCAGCAAGCAACAAGGATGTAGAAAAACAGATTGAAATGGAAATGTTCCGGAAAGATCTTTTTTACAGGATTAATACGATAACTGTTCATGTTCCACCATTAAGAGAAAGAGGCGATGATGTGATTCAACTGGCCGAATTTTTTCTAAAGAAATATGCATCTAAATATGATAAGAAAACATTAAAACTCAACAATAGCGCCATGGGTAAACTGTTAAGATATGCTTGGCCAGGGAATGTACGAGAGTTGATGCATGCTATTGAAAAAGCTGTAATCATGACTTCGGGAGATGTATTAACATCTCATGATTTTGTGTTGGAAAACAAAGTAGTAGGTCATTCTGAAAAATGGCCGGTAAGGTTTAAAGAAATAGAAAAGCACGCCATTATTCGCTCTCTTAAAAATAACAATAATAGTATTGTTAGTGCAGCACGAGAGCTTGGGTTAACAAGGCAAACCTTGTTTAACAAATGTAAAAAATACGGTATCGAATATTAAATGAATATTGCATTATGAATATCAATTCAATACTGGTTCAATTATTAATCAGAACAGGTTTAATTCTAATAACCATTTTTTTGGGAGTTTATCTGTATCTGGATGTTGACAAACTTTTTTCAGTTATTGGGGTGATCATGCTTTTAAGTATACAGGTTTATTTTTTGGTAAAATACTTATCTAATATTAGCAGTGAATTATCCGATTTCTTTTCGAATATTTCTGCCGATGATTTTCAAAATACTACACTTGATCAGAATATAATTAAATCTCATGGGGATTTGTATCATGTTTTACAGAAACTGAAACAACACATAAAAGATCAACGAAGCGAAGTAGAATTAAAGGAATTACTATTAACTAGTTTTTTGGAGCATGTAGATACTGCCATTATTTTGTTCCAGAGTAACGGGAAAATTATTTGGTTAAATAATACAGCGTTGGATATTTTAAAAATACCTAGATTTTATTCCATTGTTGATCTTTGGAACGTATATCCTGAATTGGAGAAAGAATTTAAAGAAACCAACCCAGGCGAACGTAAAATCTACAAATTTGATAATGGCAGCGAAGAACTTACCTTAAGCTTAAGAAGAAGTGAATTTATAACACAGGATAATACGCTAAGTTTATTTGCTATAGATCATATAAGCAAAGAATACTCAGAAATTGAGCAGGAATCATGGGAACGATTAATAAAAGTGATTGCGCATGAAATTATGAACACATTAACACCTGTTACAGCTTTAATAGATTCGCTCAAAAAGGATTTAAGTGAGTATGCCAACGACAAAAACTATCTAAAAACTACCGAACGAAGTTTAAATATAATAGAAGACCGAAGCAAAGGATTGCTGAATTTTGTCAGCAGATACAAAAGTATAACAACAACACCTGCACCAAAATGTACTCCAATTCATATAGGCGAGTTACTAAAAGAAATTAAACAACTGGCAGTTCAAGAGAATACAGAAATCATTGAAATCTCCCTTAAAACGGACGACCTGGAATTATTTGTCGATAAAGATCTGATTACACAGGCCATATTAAATTTAATAAAAAACTCCATGTTTGCAATTGATGGTAAAGAGGATGGAAAAATTACACTGGAAGCACTAAAGGATAAAGATAGAATGATCATCAATGTTAGTGATAATGGCAAAGGAATTAAAGAAGAAATCATTGATAAAGTTTTTATTCCTTTTTACTCTACGAAAAGCCATGGTTCCGGAATTGGTTTAAGTTTTTCCAGACAGATTATGCGCCTGCATGGAGGAACCATAAAAATTAATTCTGTTCCTAATGTAATGACTACCATTTCTCTTATCTTTTAAAGAGTTTTCTTACATTAAGTTCTTATAATTCAAATTGTTTAATTGACATCGCTTCTTTCAGGTTGTATCTTTGTATAACTAACCAACCTTTAAGAGCATGAATGCAATCCGGATTCTTTTTTTAGTTATTTTATTCCCTTTGTTTTTTATATCATGTTCAGATGATGAAGATCATGATATAATAAGGAGTATAGGAACAGGAACACTAACTATTGATGGAACAGAATATTTACTAACACAAGGAACTATTCATTGTGGAGAAAAAGGTCAACCAGATCAGGGGTATTATAATATTGTAAGTTTAGCATCAGAAGGGATCGATGTAAACAATAAAAGTGGTACTGGACATATTGTTTCATTAGACATATTCTCTTCAGCCCAGGATGCTATTGAGAATACATATACGGTGGCTGTGGGTGAAAATTTTCCTGCTGGCACATTTGGAGCAGGAGTTGCAATAAATTTTACCATGGAAACTTTTGGTTTTTCTGAAGTTTATGCAATAAAATCTGGGAGTCTAGTGGTTTCTAAATCAGGAAATGAATACGAATTTACCCTGAATGTTTTGGCTGATCAGACAGATGACATATTCGGAAATGTAATAGATGAAGATATTCCTGTTACGTGCTCTTACAAAGGCACATTGGTTGAAACTGTTCTGTTTGATGATTAAATAGTTACAATAATCGCACATCAATAGTTCTACTTACTTATAATTTAAAAGGAAAATGCAAATCACAAATAAATTGAAACTTTTTTTATATTAAACCGTAAAGCACATTGTTAACACTCTCAATACATATATTTATTTGTATCTGGGAGTTTTTTTATGTCTTAGCTTAAGAAAAGAAGTTTAAAAGCTAGATTAATCTGTTGAATGGTTTGAATACATTATAGAATAATAAAAACATTGCTAGGGATAAAATATATAAATATATATAATAAAATAAATCTATATGAGAAGAGAGGTAGAAAACACTATTGAAAAGAAGAAGGTAATATTAGAGTATATTTTGGGATTAGATAGCAGGGTTTCTTTGCAAGAGAAAATTTATAATGCATTGTTTTTTATTTCAGCTTTGGTAGCAGTTGTTTTATTTATTGGTGACATTGTTCAAGAACTGGATGCCAGAATTTATATAGCCTCCATGTTAGGATCCATATTTTTTGCAACCATGTATTTTATTTCAAGGAAACTGAAATTATATATGATCTTGATTCATGTTTTTAACATCATTTTAGTATCTACATTTATATATTTATGGTATTACTATGGTGGACTCAATGGAGCTGTATTAGTTATTATGGTATCTATGATTGTAATTCTTCCTTTATTTGTAAAAGGAGTGTCAAGGATTGTTGGTGTATTTTTCCCGATTTCTGTTGTATTAGTATTGCTGTGGTATGAAATAAATAATCCTGATTTGATTCAAATTATAGGCGATTATCAAACAAGAGTGATAGACAAGTATCTGACTGCGATATTAATTTCATTTTCAATCTTAGGTGTTGTTTTTCTTATCCTGCATAGCTACAATAAAGAACATGAGAAGGTTATAAGATTAAATAAGTCTAAAGAAAAATTGCTTTCTATCATAGCACATGATTTAATCAATCCAATAGGTTCACTAAAAGGATTAAGCAATATTTTATTAGAAAAACACGACGAAATGGAAAGTTCGCGCAGAGAGATATGTCTTCGTGCGATGGCTAAAACCACAGAAGAAACCTACCATTTGCTTGAAAACTTATTGATGTGGGCACGAGCGGAGTCAGAAACGGTCAAATCCAATAAGCAAAAAATCTTCGTATCAGAGCTCATTGAAAGACCTAAGATGGTTTTAATTGAAAGTGCAAATCAAAAGAATATTAAAATTAGTACAGAAATTGAAGAAAATCTTTTGGTTTTTGTGGATCGAAATATGATAGAAACGACTATCAGAAATTTGATTTCAAATGCTATAAAATTTACCAAAGAGGGTAAAGAAATATGTATTTCAGCCAGGCAAAATGGGAATGATGAAATTCAAATTTCTGTTATAGATCATGGTGTTGGTATGAGTAAAAATGTAAAAGATCATCTCTTTAGTTTAAAAAAATCGGTTACCACTGCAGGTACTAATAAAGAAAGAGGAACCGGGTTTGGCTTAAAACTTTGTAAGGACTTTGTTGAGCGGAATAATGGAAAGATATCTATTCTAAGTGAAGAAGGCATTGGCACTGAAGTGATCCTTACTTTTCCCAAGTCGAATTCTTAAATATTAAAATAGAATAAAATAGCTGATCTCAAAAATTGGAGAAGGGTTTAGTATTCCTGATCTCACCTGTCTGGACTGTCAGGAGGACTTTTATTAGCTTGCTAATAAAACTCTTTAGCAGTTTTGCTGCCAAAAAGTTTTATTTAATAGGTTTTTGATTTGTATTTATTGTTGCTTAAATTTCTTCTCAACAATTATACTGGCAACAAACCATAATACTAACGAGAATAGATAAATAAGCATCCCATAGATGGTAACAATCATAGTAACTTTTATTCCTTCAAAAACCAGAGCAGGGATAATTTCTTCACCTCTTTGTACTGCTTCTTCAATTGCCGAAAACATGGCAGATAAGCCAATCATTTGACCGGTTATTCCAATAATCAAAGAGAATAAACCAATGGATTTCCCATAAGCAAACAAGCGTAATAATTTTTCCTGGCTTATTGTCTTAGAATGATAACTAATTGTAAAATGATAAATAAACCATGCCGTTGTAATAACTAAAAATAATGTTAGGACAGCCATAAACTGAGGACCACCCATTAAAAATAAATTTTTCATAAGATTTTTTTTGATGAATACTTCTGCCAAATTAGTTGAGATAAGGAAATTCATCAAGGTCGAATCCACTTCTAAAAATGTTGTTTATCGACTTAAACTTGTAATTTTGATTTCTTTGTCGAAATTAGCTCTAAAAAATTGAAAAAAATGCATAATAAATCAAAAAATCCTTATTACCATATCGCATATTGGATTTTCGTAATCCTTGTTTTAACCTTAGTTTTTGGATTTTCCTGGGGGAATAATACGGCAGCATTTTTCTTTGTTTGCATGCTCCTTCCCATTGTTTTAGGAACATCCTATTTTTTTAACTATCTACTTGTGCCTAAATTTTACCTTACTAAAAAGTATGCAAAATTTGCATTTTACACCTTTTGTATGGCTGTTATTTCAGTGTACCTTGAAATGATTGTTTTGGTTATTTCTTTTGTTTACTCGGTAAATTTAAGTTTTCAAAATCTGAGTCCGAATGCTACCCAGATTAAATTATTGGCTGTAATATTATATTTGTTGGTATTTATAGGTTCGTTTTTATTGATGATGCGTCAGATTTTAGAAAATCGACAAGTCATTCAACAACTATTAGACGAAAAAGAGAAAATGAAGAAGTCGTTTCTTGAAATTATGTCTAACAGGAAAATTGCAAAAATACCTTATCATGATATCATTTACATTGAAAGTTTATCGGATTATATTAAAGTAATCACAGTAAAAGATGAAACTGTGAGTAAGGAAAAAATTAGCAATTTGGCAAATCGCTTACCTGAGATATTTTTACGAATTCATCGTTCCTTTATTATCAATACCGAAAGAGTAAGAAGTATCTCCTCGGATGAAGTCATGGTGGATAATGTGAGATTAACCATAGGGCGTAGTTATCGAAAAGTAGTTAAAGAATCTTTAAAAAATATTTCATAAATCTGTTCTCGTGGACTTATAGATATGGGTGTTGAAGCAATAAGTTAAAAAAGGCAGCCATAATAATCGACTACCTTCTTAAAAATATTCTTTATTATGATGAGTTATTTTAAATCAAATCGATCTGCATTCATTACTTTAACCCAGGCTTTTATAAAGTCAAGTATAAATTTTTCTTTATTATCATCTTGAGCATAAAATTCAGAATAAGCACGTAATATTGAATTAGATCCAAAAACTAAATCGACTCTTGTTGCAGTCCATTTGGTTTTTCCTGTTTTTCTTTCTATAATCTTGTAAAGATTATCAGAAATGGGATTCCAGGTATAGTTCATGTCTGTTAGGTTTACAAAAAAGTCGTTACTTAAAACTCCTTCTTTGTCGGTAAATACACCATGTTTTGTTCCTCCGTGATTTGTTCCTAATACGCGCATACCACCAATTAAAACCGTCATTTCAGGTGCAGTTAGTCCCAATAGCTGTGCTTTGTCAAGAAGCATCTCTTCAGGTTTTACTACATATTCCTTTTTTTGCCAGTTTCGGAAACCATCGTGTACCGGTTCAAGAACAGCAAAAGATCCCACGTCGGTCATTTCAGCAGTAGCATCACCTCTTCCGGGTTCAAAAGGGACTTTGATATTTACACCTGCTTCTTGTGCAGCTTTTTCAACCGCTGCGCTTCCTCCTAAAACAATTAAATCGGCAATACTGACTTTTTTATTTAAACCTGATTGAATTTCTATAAGTTTATCCATTACTTTGTTAAGTCTTTCAGGTTCATTTCCTTCCCAATCTTTCTGTGGGGCAAGACGAATTCTTGCTCCGTTTGCACCACCTCTATAATCAGAACCTCTGAACGTTCTTGCACTGTCCCAGGCAGTATTTATAAGTTCTGTTTGGCTTAATCCACAATTAAGAAGTTTTGTTTTTATTTCTTCAATTTCCGAATCTGAAAGTGTGTAATCCACTGCAGGAACAGGATCTTGCCAGATTAAATCTTCCTTTGGTACCTCAGTACCGAGATAACGACTTTTAGGGCCTAAATCACGATGTGTTAATTTAAACCATGCTCTGGCAAATGTTTCTGCAAAATATTCAGGGTCTTTATAAAAACGCTCAGATATTTTTCTGTATTCAGGGTCCATTTTTAAAGCCATATCTGCATCAGTCATCATAGGATTCCTTTTTGTTCCCTGGATATGTGCATCTGCAGGCTTATCTTCTTCTTTTATATTAATCGGTTCCCATTGCCATGCACCAGCAGGACTTTTTTTAAGTTCCCACTCATAAGAAAAAAGCAAATGGAAGTATGTATTATTCCATTTATTAGGATAGGTTGTCCACGCACCTTCTAAACCACTTGTGATCGTATTTTCTGCATTTCCATTTCCTTTCGGATTTTTCCAACCGAAACCTTGTTCTTCCAAGTCTGCGGCTTCGGGATCGGGACCCAGTTTCGATGCATCTCCGTTTCCGTGGGTCTTTCCTACAGTATGTCCTCCTGCTGTTAATGCAACAGTTTCTTCATCATTCATGGCCATGCGTTCGAATGTAACTCTCATTGCTTCAGCTGTTTTTAACGGGTCAGGTTTTCCATCTACGCCTTCAGGATTTACATAGATTAATCCCATTTGAACTGCTGCCAATGGATTCTCAAGAGAATCTTCATCCGATTTATCGGAATACCTGTCCTTAGCTAACCAATCTTTTTCAGCACCCCAGTAAATATCTTTTTCAGGATGCCAAATGTCCTCACGTCCGCCTGCAAAACCAAATGTTTTAAATCCCATAGATTCATAAGCCATATTTCCGGCAAGAATCATTAAATCTGCCCAAGAAAGCTTGTTACCGTATTTTTGTTTAATTGGCCAAAGTAATCTTCTTGCTTTATCAAGGTTTACATTATCGGGCCAACTGTTAAGAGGAGCAAAACGCTGGTTTCCTGTATTACCTCCGCCACGCCCATCCGAAACACGATAAGTTCCGGCACTATGCCATGCCATTCGAATCATTAATCCACCATAGTGCCCCCAATCGGCAGGCCACCATTCAACAGAGTTTGTCATTAATTTTTTTAGATCGCTTTTTACAGATTCTAAATCCAATTTTTTAAACTCTTCCCGATAATTAAAATCTTGTCCAAAAGGATTCGTTTTAGTGTCATGCTGGTGTAAAATGTCCAAATTAAGAGCATTTGGCCACCAATCTTTGTTTGTTGTCCCAATAAAAGAAGCTTGTTTGTGAATATTCTTTTCCATTTTATATCATTTTTTAGTTTGTTAATTCATGAATGGAGGTTTGTTACATAATTCATAATTGATGAGATTTAGTAAGTTACAAAATAATGATGGGTATTTCAATATGTCTTTTGTTTGTGATTTAGATCGTTAAAATAGATTTGTGACTTGAAATGCTGAACGATTAAATCAACAGTATAGCTATAAATACTTTGATTAATAGAAACAGATTTCATTCAGGATGCTGTGATTGATGTTTGGGGTAGCCTTAGTATTTTCAGGATTTCCTTTAGTGTATTTGGGTCCTCCAGGGGTTAGATTTTATAAGTACGAGATATGTTATTAGGCATGAGCTATATTCGCTCGTGAACGAAAATAAATTCGTACCTTTAAGAGTAATAATATATCTTCCTTTTTAATTTCTTGATCTAATATTATTTTTAAAAAGATGAACGTTCATAAGCTTGATGTGTTTTTTAAACCCAAAAGAATAGCGATATAGATGTATCGCTTAATCCTAATAGTGTTAGTGGAAAAACTCTTAGTAATTTGGTTAGTGGTGGATTTCGTGGTGTTGTTTATCCTGTTAATGAAACGCTTGAAGCCGTCATGGGAATACCTTGTTACAAAAATCTTGATAGTTTACCGCAAAAGCCCGATTTAGCCATTATATGCAGTGTTTCAACTTTAGTTCCTCAACGTGTAAGGGAATGTGGCGAAGTTGACGTTAAAGGGATTATCATCATGTCTGCAGGCTTTAAAGAGATTGGAGAAGAAGGGCAGAAACTTGAAGGCCAAATAGAACAAGAACTACAGAAGTTTGATAGCTTGAGAATTTTAGGTCCCAACTGCCTAGGAGTAATTTCTCCCGGTAATAGCTTAAAAGCAAGTTTTGCTTCAGCAATGCCCAGGAAAGGGAATATCGCTTTTATTAGCCAGTCAGGTGCTTTATGTACTTCAGTACTTGATTATGCATTGGAAAGAAAAATTGGATTTTCTCATTTTGTTTCAGTAGGAAATTATTTAGATGTTGATTTTGCTGATTTAATTGATTTCTTGGGTGAAGATGAGAATACCAAATACATCATCTTGTATATTGAATCAATAAGCAAAGCCAGAGAATTTATGACGGCGGCACGTTCTTTTGCACGTCAAAAACCAATTATTGTGTACAAGGCAGGAAGATTTGCAGAGTCGGCTAAAGCAGCGGCATCTCATACAGGTGCTATGGCATCCGAAGATGCAATTTATGATGCAGCTTTTGAACGTGCCGGATTAGTAAGAGTTTTTGATATTGGTAACATATTTGACATTGCAGCACTTATTGGTAAAAATAAAATTCCTACAGGACCTAACCTGGCTATTATTACGAATGCTGGTGGTCCTGGAGTTATGGCGACAGATACCTTGTTGCAACATCATGGATGCTTAGCACAGTTAAATGAAGATACCATAGCTGAGTTGAATGAGAATCTACCTGAATTCTGGTCGCACCAAAAATGGATATGGACAACGAACCACCAGGAATACTTTTTATAATAATATCACCATGCTTAATTTCTTCTATGTTTATTCTTTGAACAAACTTGTGAAAAGGCAATTTTTCACAACCATCAAACTTTTTATTAAGCAAATTTTTATAGCCCTTTCTTATTGGCTCTATATTCATATGATAGAAAGCAAGTAGGGTGTCAGAATCCTTAATTTGAGTAATATCTATTTTATCAACTCTCATTTATGCCTATTACAATATTCTTCAAACACTTTAAAACAATCTCGTAATTAAAACTTTTATGTGTCTCCAGAATCTGGTTAACTAAAGTGCTTCTTTCTTTTAATTCAATTTGTTCATTTAAAATTGATGAAATTTTCTTTTTAGTATCATCACTATTGCCTATTAACGTAGCAAGGTCTTTACCAAGCAATAATGATCCGGCAGATCTCGTATCAAAATTATCATCTTCATAAACATCATAATGTTTTTCTAAAGCCCTATCTTCATTTATTGACAGATAATTATTTATAATAAAAGCCATATCATCTGCGTCTTTGTTTCCACTTGATGATCTGTCGTTAAATGCTACCAGCTTTAAAAGGAAAATGCCTTCTAAAGAAGCAACATCAACTCTTAAAGAATCATCAATTAATATTTCTTTTGTTGCTTTATTTACTTCGTTAAATCCCAGTACCGACATTGCAATTGATTCATCAGGTGGCCAAAAGATTTTATCATCTTGTTTCATTATCTCTCCATAGGGAACAATATCAAGATGAAATACTTCATCATAATAAAACCGCTGCTTTTGTGTTGTATCTTTAGTAAACCCTTTAATTTTTACAATATCTTTTTCAATAGATTTATATTGGTCCCAGTTGGAAACTGCTATAGCTATATCCAGATCATGAGTTTTACGACCTGATTTTTCATTATTCAGTTCCATTATAATATCTCTTGCAGTAGCACCAATAACATAAAAACTAATATCTTTCTTGGAGAAATAATTTGTCAGTTTTTCTAATATTGGTTTTAATAAAGGGTGATCAAATTTTTTACTCGATATCTTGTAACTCATCGTATAATAATTCTTTAGCTATTTGTATATTTCTTTCATACCCACTACTTATTAAATCAGCATAAACTAACAATTTAGGAGCAGTATAATATTCTCTATATTGATCTTCTTCTTTCCAAAACATTTGAAGGATCTCAACATCTCCATTTTCATCAGGAATTAGTTTAAATTTTTTTGCAATGCTTTGCCAATTTGTATTTGTGTAAATTGTAAATTTCTCAGGCTGCAATTGTCCAGTTAAAATAGCCGCTGCAGGTTCTCCTCCCCATAGATTAACATTATCAATATCTTGAATAGGTAAAGTGTCCCATTTATTTAGGTACTCAAGATTAAATCTCATATGTTTCTTTAAAATTCGTGGCCTTAAAACATCATTATAAGCGACAATCCATCTTTCAATTAGGTCTTCTGTATTTTTTAAAACACGCTTTGTTTTTGTCTTTAAGATAAAAGATAAGCTCTCTAGTTCGGTCATTACATTACTCACAGAGCCTATTGATACATCTGTCATTTTTGCTAGTTCTCTATAAGATAATTGTAAGTTATTCGGACTTTTTAATAAATTAAATATTAATTTAATCCCTGTTTCCTGAAAAGCTCTAGATTGATTTGTTTTAGGTAATTTTTTAGATTTCTGACCAGTTATATAAACAAAAATATCTTGTTCATTAATATAACAATTACCAGAAACATCAATATAATTTATGTTTAGCTTTTTTAGCTCTTTAGCAATATCAATAGCTATATATTTAGCAATTAACATTACAGGTTTGCTGGTTATATTTTTATAATGATTTAATTGAGATAAAACTACACCTTTATTAGATGTCCTAACTTCAGATTTTGCTTCAACTACAAATTGTATGTTTCTAAGAGTTATTACAGCATCATAATCTGGTCGCTGACTTTGAACTTCAACTATAATGCCTGTCAATTCTTCAAATTGAGCTGAAGCATCATATATGAAATCACTATTTTTGTACATCATACTCTTCTTGTTTGTTCACTTAAAATAATCGTTCAGTGTCAATGAACAATCAAATATATTGAACATAAATATAAAAAACAAATATTATATCTAAATAATCTACAATAAATACTTATCTTATAATAATTACATCACTCATAATTATTTTATTCAAAGTACTATAAATACTCCATTCCCTAGTTCCAAGATGTACGTTCTGCAGGTAAGTGGTTATGAAATTACTAATAAAATAATAAATTCCAGCATTATATTATTCAATTATATAAGAAAATATAATTACTAGTTCGTTTAAATTTAGTGCTATAAAAACAGTTTAGTCATTTAAAATTTCCTCAATTGAGTTAAGTTTAATTCACTATTGATTTTATCTGAACTCAAAATCAACGTTAATAAATTTCTACTCAAAGCAAACACACAAAATTCTGTGTAAACTATGTAAATCGTGTAAACCACACTTGTAAAAATCTGTATATCTATCCGTTAATGGTTTACATTCTTGTTTACTCAATGTATACCGGTTTACAAACTAAATAAACGTGTCTTTTTTAGATAAACGCATGTTTTCATATCTTTCTGGACAATGATTTATTGATAAAAGCATTAATAAAGATGCTCATATATTGCAAAAAGCAAGTATTTAGAGTACTTTATAAGAGCTTTTGAATGCTTTTGAGTACTTTTTTTGAATATTCAGTGTGCTTTTGAGTACTTCTGGAGTATATGTCGAGTGCTTTTTTAAATATTGCCCTTTTTGAAGAGTATATTTTGAATGATTTCAGAGTACTTTACTAATACTAGAATCAAATTGTAATTTATTATAAAGTATATCGATATAACTTTACTCCATTGATATGCATACAATCAAAGCCAAATGATAGATTATTGGCGAAATTTAACATATATATTTCTTTTATCTAATCTATACTTTAATTACATTGTAAACCATGTAAACCCAATGTAAACCTATAAAAAGGTATAGATTAATAATTTAACTTGTGTAGTATAGTTAGTTTACAAAGAATACAATATTTTTTACAAAAAGGTTTGGGAAGAAGAATTAGTCAAAAAAAATTATAAGTTCAACTCAACACCATTTATCATTATTCCTGTTTGGTCTTCGAAGGTTTCATATTTGAACATATAACAACTTCCAAAGTTTTTCTTGGTATAGGCTTTCCCACTTCGTGCCTGTTGGGTAATATTCGGTATAAATGATTTGTTCCCTTTTGAAGTTAATAACTCTTTAATGGAATGAGAATCCATTATTTTCAAATTGTTTTTCTTGGCATAATCCACATAATAAGGATAAAGTAGTCTAAATTTTATATAGATTACTTCTTTAACTGAGTCTTTCTGATAATGTACATTCTCTCTAATATCACTATATGCTTCGTTTATTTTAAAGGCTATTGCAGTCCAGAAAATAGTAATGTCTTTAATATCGTTAGATAACTCATCTTGTGATTGAGCATTTTCAATTACTGCACTCACATAATCATCATATTGAAATGGAAAATCGAGTTTTTCCTGTAACAGTTTTACTGGAGATAATAACAGAGCAATATGACTTAATTGCCTGTCTGAAATTTCTTCTTCCTTTGTAAGTGATGATTTGACTTCATAAAAGGTATTATCAAAAACCTTTTTAAACTTTTCTTCAATAAAAGAGCGGTACTTTAACAGTTCTCTTGTTACCTGGCAAAAACCTTTGTCTCTGTGTTCAAGTAGTGTCTTATATGCTTCGGTAGATTCTTTTGAAAACTTGTTATCTTCAAAGTTAAGTACAATCATTCGGGCAAATAAAGCAGCTTCAGAAGTTGGCAATTCATTACCATCTACCATACATGCAGAAGTAATTTCTAATGTTATCGTTTTATTGTCATTGGATTTCTGAGCCATTGTGTAAAGCTCTCCATCATAACCTGTTTTAAAAACATCAACGGTTTTCTTATCAATAGCATTTGTATACTCTTTCAAGTAGTATAATGCATTTTTTCGCTGGGTTAATGATCGTGAGAATCCTTTATCGGTTGAGTTTAGTAAAGATATCCCATTATTAGGCTCACCAAACAAATGCAAAAAGAAGTTAATATAATTAGATTTTCCTGCTCCCTGGTCTCCAAACAGAAAAAGGAAAGGAAAAAATCCGGTTAAACTTATGATATAGTCTCGGAACAAGGCTAAAACAATAAATGATATTCCAATAGCTCCATTTATTCCATAAGCTTTATATATTAATTCACTCCACTGTGTGAAATCTAATGTGCCTTCTTTGTAAGTAAATTTTCTTTGACCATTATAGGATTCATTTTTGATATTAGTATGTGAAAAAGGGGCAAGATAATAACCCTGATTCTCACTATTAACAATTCCTAATTTATCCGGAAATAGGACCTTATTATCTTCTGTAATTATAGCATCTGCAAAACAATATATTTTATGATCTTTTTGGTAACCTAATTGTGTAATTGCTTCTGCACTTTGTTCATGGTCTTGCAAGTAAGCTAAAATATGCTCGAGTTGGCTTGTATAGCCAAAGAAAGAAAGTCCTTTTCCTGATATGCTTCTAATAATCTTCTTAAATTTTTCAAGGTTAAGTTCAGAACTGTATAATTCCATTACGACAATCTCACCAGAATTCCTTTGAAATTTTATAATTCTGCGGCTATCTTTTGTTCCATCAATTAAATGATAAAGAATCTCCATTAAGAAATTGGATAGCTTTTTAATAACAGGTTTCTCTTTTGCATACTCTTTGGAATAATAACATCCATCTTCCTGGTAAAAGAAATATTCATCATTATCTTTTGTTTTGTTTTTACTATTCTTGGGGATTGGTTTAGAAAGAATATCTTCCCATATTAGCTCATAATTATTTCTATTTTGTAGGAATTTGTCCAGGTTACCATCACTTAACAAATCATTTGCATCTTTCTTCTCGGAGAAATTTAATTTTCTTACTGATCGAATATCAAATCGGTTTGATAAAAGGAAATCTTTATAATAATCAAAACACTTATTGCCTGCATTATCGTTATCAAAAGCAATTACAATCTGCTTACCAGTTACAAACTGCTGTAATACCTTAGTATTTTTTACCTTATTTTCAGATGAGAATATTGCGATGCTTGAATGTTCGGGCATAGAGAGAGCATTAATAACTCCTTCGTGTATATAAAGTGTGTCCAAATCTGGCTTATATAAAGCTGAATAAATACTTTCATTTAGTTGTCCTTTATTCAGTGCCTTTGGACTACCATTTTTTTGTTCAATAAATCTTTTATTTATTAACTTTTCATCTGAATCTAAAAATACAACAGCATGTTGAAGAGAATCGTAATAATAAGAATGCTTTGGTAATAATTTTATATTAACATGTCTTTGTTTCAAGTAATCTGTAGCTTTCCGGATATTATTACACTTAATTGCATATATCGTTTTTCCCAATTGATTAAGGTTGGATTTTAATGGTGACTTTGGAATATCAGTTAGATACTTATTCGCTAAATATTTAATAGCTTCTTTATCGTTCCAAACCTGGTTCTGATTCAAAATGAAATCAATTGCAGATCCTTTTGCATCACAAGAAAAACACTTAAAATAATTTTCTTTAACATTTACACTGAAAGCTGAAGTGCGGTTTTTACCACTACCGCTTTTACAAAATGGACATTCACTAAGAGTATTTCGAGAATTGAATTTCTTTTTAGTTTCTGATTCAATGATTGTTCGGATATCAATTTTCTTAATTCTTCCAATTATTTCCATAAAATTTAATTAATAATTAAAAGCAGGGCAATTTGCCCTGCTAATAAGTAGATTTATTAGAGTTCCTCATCCTCCAATTCCGATTCAATGTTTTCTACAAATTCTATAAGACTTAATACTGTCTCACTATCTTCAGGTTCATAGCTTACTGCAATTTCGATTTCGTCATTTTCATTCACTCCTGTAATTGAACCATCTAATTCTCCTTCCTGAAGTGTTTCAGCAAATTCTACCATTGAATCTGGGTGAACATAAAAATTTCTAGTTTTCATAATAAAATGATTTAAGTGGTTAATAATTTAGTTAATATAGTTTTTAAATCTCGTTCTGGATTTCTTCGATTGTTTTCTTTTTACCAGACTCTATCCATTTTAAGATTTCTGCCTTTTTAAAAAGCAAACGTTTTCCTTTTTTATAGAATGGTATTGTTCGCGAAGAAGTACGTGTATAAATTGATGCAACAGATTCCTCGATGAAATCTGCAACTTGTTGTACATTCATAAACTCGTCATTATTGTAATTGCTCTTAAGTTGTAATGATGATTGTAAGCTGCTAATGCTTTTTTCAATGTTTTCAAGTTTTTCAAAAATAGGGGCAAATGGATTATTCATATTACTTAGTTTTTAATTTCTTTTGGCAAGTCTACATCTCCTTTCTTAAACAAAGTTGTTAGTTGTTACCAGAAGTAATTGTTTGAATTCTTTTGAAACTATTTATAACTAATAAGGTTTGTTTTTACTTTCTAGTCATTCTTAGTTCTCATAAATATTTATCAGTGGCAAGTTTAATATATTCCGAAAGAATGGTTTCCTGTTTATAAACGTTAAAGAACGCCAAAGAACGTAATTGATCGTAAAAGAACGCAAATGAATGGATTTAATCGTAAAAGGCAGTAAAGGATAGTTAAAGTGTTTATTAGTTCACTTATTATAAAATCAGGATTTTTTATTTGATTTTAATTTTAAAAGTTTTCTTTTTAGAAAGTATATTTTGTTAGGCAAAATGTTAGGCAATAAAAAAGCAGCTACAATTCTAATCTTGTAACTGCTTGATTGCCTGTGGGCCCACCTGGGCTCGAACCAGGGACCCCCTGATTATGAGTCAGGTGCTCTAACCAGCTGAGCTATGGGCCCGATTTATCATGTGATAAATTTCGGATTGCAATATTAACGAAATGTTATGAAATACGCAATACTTTTCAAAAAAATAATTTGATAAGATTAAAATTTTTGAAGCGTAGCCAGGATTAAGTCAATGACATTGTGTACATTTTGATTAAAAATTTCTAATACTGCTTCCCAGGTAACAGCTTCTTCATCCATTTTCCAGCAGTCATAATCAGTACTCATAGCAATGGCCGCATAAGGAATTCCTATTTCGTTAGCTAAAATAACTTCCGGAGCAACCGACATGTTGATGACATCGGCTCCCCACATACGAAACATATTCGATTCGGCACGAGTAGAAAATCTAGGACCTTCGATACTTATGACAGTACCTTTTTTATGATATGTTAGGTTAAGCTCTTCGGCCGATTGAATTAATAAATTTCTGATGTTTTCATCGAAAGGATCAGCCATGGGTGCATGTTTCATAATACCATCTTCAAACTCATCGTGAAAAGTCGTTGCTCGGTGTTTTGTAAAATCTATGAATTGATCTAATATAACTAAATGCCCACGATCAATTTCTTCTCGTAAGCTACCACATGCGGTAGTTGCTAATATATAATCACAGCCTTGATTCTTTAAAGCCCAAATATTAGCACGATTGTTTACTTGTGTTGGAGGAATGGTGTGTTTCTTCCCATGACGCGATAAAATGACAACATCAGTATTTTCAATTTTTCCACATGTTAGCTCAGAATCTCCATAAGGAGTATTTACCGTAATTATTTTAGGTGATTTTAATATTTTGGGATCTTCTAAACCTGATCCTCCAATAATTGCAACTTTTGCCATTTTATATTGTGTTATAATAATTTAATAGAATTTTTTCTGCTTCAAATAGAGACTTCCCATAAGTGATAATTCCTTCCTGATGTCCTCCCATGATAATGATACCAGAGCTTTTATTTGCTAATTTTTTGATTTCTATAGCTATTTCAGGGGTTCCAAATTTAGCTTTTTTATCTGTTGTAGGGAGTTTATCGAAATAACAGTTCCACATATCTTGATGATGAGTATGAATAACTGCATTTACTTTAGGGTTTGACTCATATATAATAGCATGACTTAAAGACTCTGATGAGGCTTTAGAGAGTCCGATACATGAAATGCTGTTTTTAGGTATATCAAAATCAGTTACTAAAGAATAATGTTCTTTTAATAGATGCCTAAAATTTCCAGTTGCAGATCCGGAAATAATAAATGAATTAGAACTATTTCGTAGGCTTAAGTTTCCAAAACCTATTCCATCAGGGTAAGCACCAATGAGACCTGTTTTATAAAGCCTTTCCCGGCTTGTATTGATAAGAGAAAAATCTTGGTCATTGAAACTAAAGATTCTCTTGTCCCAGTCTAAATTAAATTTGATATAACCTTCATCTGTTTTCATGTAAAAAATTTCAAAATTGTCATTCTGAGTTTATCGAAGAATAATTTTGAAAATTACACATTTCGACAAGCTTAATATGACAAAAGTATTAGTTCTCTTTTAAATTCATTATTTCTTTTTTATTTGCTTTACAAACACCTTTTTCTGTAATGAGTGCTGTCACATATTTGGCAGGAGTAACATCAAAGCCATAGTTAATAGCAGGACTATTTTCTGGTGTTAATCTTACTTTAGTAATTTGATTGTTGTGCCAACCTTCCATATATTTTACTTCATCTTCGTCACGCTGTTCAATTGGAATTTGTTTTACTCCATCAGTTATTTTCCAGTCTATTGTAGATAATGGTAAAGCTACATAAAATGGAATATTATTATCGTGGGCAGCCAAAGCTTTTAAATAGGTGCCTATTTTATTCGCTACATCACCATTTGCACTGGTACGATCACTGCCTACAATAACCATATCAACCATTCCTTTTTGCATCAATAACCCACCTGTGTTATCTGTAATTACGGTGTGTGGGATTCCTTGCTGCTCCAATTCAAATGCTGTTAATCGTGCTCCTTGGTTACGAGGACGGGTTTCATCAACCCAAACATGAAGTTTAATGCCTTTTTCATGTGCCAAATAAATGGGAGCTGTTGCCGTTCCATAATCAACACAGGCTAACCATCCTGCATTACAATGAGTTAGTATGTTTACAGTCTCTCCTTTTTTGGCTTTGCTTATTTCTTCTATGAATTGATATCCATTTTCTCCTATTAATCTGCAGTTTTCAATCTCATCTTGTTTGAATTGATTGGCAGTTTCAAGTGCAATGCGAATCTTGTCGTCTAAATCATCTTGATTTTTAATCTTTTCAAGAATCAGATCAATGGCAAATTTTAGATTAACAGCTGTCGGGCGCGATGATTCTAAATAGTCAGCTATTCTTTTAATTTCTATATCAAGGTTATCATTTTTTTGTAGATTCATTAAACCAAGATACATTCCATAGGCTGCAGTGACTCCAATTAAAGGAGCACCACGAACCCACATTTCTTTTATAGCAATGTAAGCATCCTTTGCTGTTTTTAAATCTTTAATTTTAAACTCAAAAGGTAAAAGTCGTTGGTCAATGATTTGAATGCTTTTTGGATTGTTTTCTTGAATCCATATCGTATGATAATGTTTATCGTTTATTTTCATTCCTTTAAGATTTTTTATTAATTAAGCAGTTTGTTAAACAAATTGCAATAAAAATCGTTGGGTTCTTAAAAATGAGTTCAAACATAGTCTTAGATTTTTGATAAAAGTAAGAAATCTTTAAATCTTTTATATTTTTGCTCATCAAAATAAAGAAAATCAATGCAGAAAGACTTTATAAAAAATATCATCTTCGATCTGGGCCATGTGATCATTAATATCGATCCTGACAGATCTGTGAGAGAAATGCGTAAGTTGGGTTTTGACAACTTTGAGGAAAGTTATTCTTTACTAAGCCAAAGCCATTTATTTGATCGTTTAGAAAAAGGGTTGATAGAGCAAGAGCCGTTTTATAACAAAATTAATGATCATTTAGCAGATAAAATAGAACACCATAAAATAGAAGCTGCATGGAATGCAATGTTACTTGATTTTCCTGAAGAAAGAATAAATCTTATTAAAGTGTTAAGTAAAAAGTACAGGGTATTTCTTTTGAGTAATACGAATGCTATTCATTACAAAAAGTATAATGCAGATTTCAATAATCAGTTTGGAATAAATCTGGATGATTTATTCGAAAAAGCATATTTTTCGCACCGCTTAGGCATGCGAAAACCTGATCCTGATATTTTTGAACATGTACTTAATGATAGTGATTTAAACCCTTTCGAGACACTATTTATCGACGATTTGGATAAAAATATCGATGTAGCAGGCCGTATGGGTATTAATACGATTTGGATTAATGTTGCAAAAGGCGAAGATTTTATTCAAAAATTAAATGGATTTTAATATCCACACCGATTTTATATCAGAAGTTTCACGGAGCTTGTATAGCTTCTTTAATGCTTCTGATTCATCAGTGTAAGTAAAAATTGAGATTCGAATGAGATTTTCATCCGATTGAATGATTTCCGGATGGTAACCTTTAGTTTTTAACTTAGATGAGAATTTTTCTGCATTTTCCATTCTTTTAAAGCTTCCGGCAATAATATGATATGCTGAATATTGAGGTTTGGATTCTTGTTTTTCCGGTTCCTCATAGAATAAAGCATCTTTCTTATCTGTATTTTCATCAATCGAGTGATTAATGATAGCCTTTATGCTATCTGCTTTTGCAATGCTGTCTAAGTTCTTTTCAGTATTAATTATTACCTGCTGATTTAATTCTTCTTTATCAATATTTTTACTTTTTGTAATCAGGCTAAAATCAGAGAATCCTTTTGTTAAATACCAGCTTAAACCAACCAGACATAAGAAAACGATAGCAGATGCACTAAGAATGATTACTTTCTTATATGATTTTTGATTTTTATGCTCTGCTTGTATTTTTGAAGATTTTGTTGTTTGTGGTTTTGTAATTGGGGTTGTTTTTATACTGTGTAAGCCAAACGAATCGATTAATAAATTCGAGTCCTTATTTTGTTTAAATTGAATGCTCCCTTTTGTTTTTTGAGATAATATACCTATTCCAGGGAAGTTAATTTCTTCGCCTTTATTGAGTTTATATTTAGATTCTTTAACAAAATCATCTAACATTTTTTTAGCTTGCTCAATCCTTGTTTTCTCTTTTTCTGAAATGAATTCAATTAAAAGACTGTCACTATAATTATATTCAGGATTAAAAGTAATTTTCTTCGAAGGAGGTAAGAATTTATTTTCACTTACATCAAAAGCAGCGGGCTCATATTCAGATACAAATCCACCTAAGCCTGGAATAATAACTCCCTGGTTTGTAAAAAGTAAATCTTTTATGTAATCCTTTATTTTCAAAGCTTCTGATAATGTTGGAAACAAATATATAGAAAATTATTTTTTACATACGAATATATAATGCTCTAATAATAAACAATTCATTAACGATACACGATTATTTAGATTTTATATGATTAAATTAGCAGTTTATAAAAGTTACATGCATGAATAAGTTGATATTAGTTACCGGTGGAACAGGATATATTGGATCTCATACTGTTGTTGAATTAATGAACGAAGGTTATGATGTGGTTATCATTGATAACCTTTCAAATTCAGAAAAATCTGTTTTAGATGGTATTGTAGAAATTACCGGGAGAAGACCTTATTTTGAGCAATTTGATATTTGTGATAAAGAGAAAGTTCGTAATTTTTTTCAGGTTTATAAGAAGTTAGATGCAATTATTCATTTTGCAGCGTATAAAGCTGTTGGTGAATCAGTTGAAAAACCATTGATGTATTATCAAAATAATATGAATACATTAATGAACTTACTGGAAGGAATGATTCAATATGAAGTACCAAATATTGTTTTTTCATCATCGGCAACTGTTTATGGCCAGCCAGATGCATTGCCTGTGAATGAAAGTGCTCCATTTAAGCCAGCAGATTCACCATATGGAAATACCAAGCAAATAGCGGAAGAGATAATTCGTGATACAGTAAAAGCTAATCCTGGCTTAAATGCAATTTCTTTAAGGTACTTTAATCCTATTGGTGCTCATCCTAGTGCTTTAATTGGTGAGTTACCTAGAGGTGTTCCCAATAATTTGGTTCCTTTTATTACTCAAACAGCAATTGGAATTAGAGATGAGTTAAAAGTATTTGGCGATGATTATAATACACCCGATGGTTCTGCTATTCGCGATTATATAAATGTAGTAGATTTGGCAAAAGCACATGTCGTTTCGATAAACAGAATGTTGGGCAAGAAATCAAAAAGTAATTTGGAAATTTTTAACCTTGGGACAGGGAAAGGTTCATCGGTCTTAGAAATTGTAAATGTTTTTGAAAAAGTTACTGGTGAAAAGTTAAAATATTCAATTGTAGGTCGAAGGCAAGGAGATGTTGAATCTGTTTATGCAGATACGAAATATGCTAATGAAGAGCTGGGTTGGAAGGCTGAAGTTGGATTAGATGAAACATTGCTTTCTGCATGGAAGTGGGAAAAATATATAAGGAATAAATAATGACAAAAAAAGGAGATCAATTTTTGATCTCCTTTCGTTTTATATTCGTTGAAAACTACTCTACCGTAACAGATTTTGCCAAATTTCTTGGCTGATCAACATTACAACTTCTAAGAACAGCAATATGATACGAAAGTAATTGTAAAGGAATAACTGTTAATAGTGCAGATAATTCTTCTCGAGTTTCAGGAATTTCTAAAACATGATCTGCCATATTTCTAATGACCGTATCTCCTTCAGTAACTACTGCAATAACAACACCTTTTCTGGCTTTAACTTCTTGAATATTACTTACAATTTTTTCATAAGATTTATCTTTTGTTGCAATGACAACCACAGGCATCTTTTCGTCAATTAAGGCGATTGGTCCGTGTTTCATTTCAGCAGCAGGATATCCTTCGGCATGAATGTAAGAAATCTCTTTTAACTTTAAAGCACCTTCTAGAGCAACAGGGAATAAATATCCACGTCCTAAATACAAGAAATTGCTAGCATCTTTATATAATTCACTTACTTTAAGGTAGGCATCGTTCTGAGTTAAGATTTTCTCAATTTTTGCTGGTATATCATGTAATTCAGAAATGAGTTCCCGATAAGTATTATCATCAATATGTTTTTTCTCATGTCCTAGCATCATAGCCATCATGGTAAGAACAGTTACCTGAGCAGTAAAAGCTTTGGTTGATGCAACGCCAATTTCTGGTCCGGCATGGGTATAAACACCACCATCAGTTTCTCGAGGTATGCTCGATCCAACAACATTACATATTCCTAATACAGTAGCACCTGCTTCTTTAGCTAACCGAATAGCTGCTAATGTATCAGCTGTTTCTCCACTTTGACTTATTGCAATAACAACATCATCAGGATTAATGATAGGATTTCTATATCTGAATTCAGAGGCATATTCAACTTCAACAGGAATTCTTGCTAAATCTTCTATTAGATATTCTCCAACTAATCCAGCATGCCATGAAGTACCACAGCCTATAATTAAAATTCTTTTTGCTTCTAATAATTTTGGTAATACATTATGTAAGCCACCTAAATGGATTTCATTTTTATCTAAAGAAACTCTTCCTCTAAATGTATCCAGGATGGATCGAGGTTGTTCATAAATCTCTTTTAACATAAAATGGTCAAATCCATTTTTTTCTATTTCTCCAATGTCTAAATCAACCTGTTGTACTTTAGGAGTAAGCTGGTCATTTTTAATGGTTTTTAAAGTAAGACCTTCTTTGCCTAAGATGGCTACGTCATCATCATTCAGGTAAATAACACTTTTTGTATATTCAATAATTGGAGTAGCATCAGAAGCAATAAAATACTCACCTTCTCCTACACCAATAACTAAAGGACTACCTTTTCGTGCTGCGATTAACTTATTGGGTTCATCTTTACAAATAATAGCTAAACCATATGCACCAACTACTTTCGATAAAGCAAGTCGAACAGCTATTTCAGCACTTACTTTTCCTTTTAAATAGATATATTCAATAAGATTCGCTAAAACTTCTGTGTCTGTGTCTGTATTGAATTTATATCCTCTATCAATAAGTTTTTCTTTAAGCCTGCTATAATTTTCAATGATACCATTATGGATAAGAACAAACTTTCCGTTCATTGAAGTATGAGGGTGCGCATTAACATCGTTAGGTTCTCCATGTGTGGCCCAACGAGTATGACCTATCCCTATATTGCCAGAAATATCTTCTTTTGAAACATGATCTTCCAAATCAGAGACTTTCCCTTTTTTCTTAAATACTTTGATATCCTTTTGTAGTAGAGAAATTCCTGCAGAATCATAACCACGGTATTCTAATCGCTTTAGTCCATTAATTAAAATTGGATAAGCTTGCTTATCTCCAATATAACCTACTATTCCACACATATTTTAATGTTTTGTGTAAGTAATGTTTAAATTAATATTATCTCCAGATTTTAAAATAACTCTATTTGGGTAATATGATTTATTTAAGATTGTAAAATTAATGATGGAATCTTCAATATTTTCATTTAGAATATTCATCATGTGTTTAGGGATATTAAATTTATATTCCCTTTGGTCAGTATCATATGTTCCTCCTAGTATTCCAGTGGTGTAATCTTCTAATTCAATAAGTGTGCTATCCGTATCGCTGAAATAGAAAAATATTTGCTCGGGAGGAGCAAATCCATTATGATCATATTCAGCAACTGGTATCGTTAATTCTGCATTAAGTACAGAGTAAACTGAGTCAGAATCTTTCCAATCTTTAAGGTCTTCAAACTTTAGTTTTGATTTAACACTATTTAATCCTTGAACAAATAATAAACTATCATTTTCATTTGGATCATTCTCAATATAATCATTGATTAATCCTGCACTATAATCATTTATATACTTTGCAAATCTATAAGATAAACTAAAGGTTGTACTTAAAGAGTCATCTTCTGTAGTTTGATAGTAGAAAATAATTTTTGAATCAGTATTTGAAGTAAGGTTAAAATTAATAATCCCTCCAGGTTCATTTATGAGTTCTGGAATGATACTAATTCCTTTGAAAATTTCTCTAAAGTTTGTGTCAGAGTCGTAAATATCATTCCCAAAGGAGATAAATTTATTCGCAAATGAACTTTTTAGAGGAAATTTTAATAAGCTATCACCGCTTAATATGCAATCAGTATTGATTTCATTTTCTTTAATATAATAACTGTCGATATCAATGTTTGAATAATAAACACTATCCATTTCAATATCATTATTTAGTTCGTAAATATTAAAATAGATATCTTGATCATTCGTTAATCCGTAAATTGAATCTATATCAAGATAAAGAATAACAGAATCTATTGTAATAATATCTTCAACTTCATTCATAAATGATGTTGGATAAAACTGACATGCAAATTCTCCTTTAAAATTTCCAAAATAGGAGTCATTATAGATACCAATATTATAGTAGGATAAGTTTGTAGTATGCATAGGTTTATTTTCATGCACTGTTCCTGTAACTATCATTGTATCGTACTTATAGCCTAATTTAGTGTCATTAGGTAACAAATTAGCTCCTAGCTCACTAGGATCTTCTTCGCAAGAAATTACCAGTACCAGAATAAGTATAGGAATTAAACCTAAAAGTATATTTGTTATTTTTTTAGGTTGGCGGTTAGTTGCAATATTATTCATAAATTTTTTAAAGTATTTTATCATAAAAATTCGAGTAAGCATCAACGTATTCATCTTCATTCTGAAACTCAAGGTAAGGTTTTTCAGAATTTTTAATAAAACTTAATAATTCATCATTTATTGTCTCACTACCAATAATTGTAGCGTCAGACATTTCTACTGCTAGCTTACTCAGATTTGTATAAGTAGGATCTGTTAATATTTTAACATCATCTGGAGTGATGTTTTCATATAGTAGTTTATTTTTAAAATCTTTATCGAGAGGTTTATTAAACTCATCCCCATAGGCCGAATATACAATTTTAGAATTAGCAAATAATGGATCTTCATGATATGCCTTCTTGATGTATAGCGGAACTAAGCTTGTAAACCATCCATGACAATGGATAATGTCAGGTGTCCAACGGAGTTTTTTAACTGTTTCTAAGACGCCTCTGGCAAAGAAGATGGTTCTTTCATCATTATCTTCAAAATAATTGCCATTTTCGTCTTGTAAAGTTTGTTTTCTTTGGAAGTAATCTTCATTATCAATGAAATATACCTGCATTCTTGCAGCCTGTATCGAAGCTACTTTTATTATCAATGGGTGATCCGTATCATTAATGATTAAATTCATACCTGATAATCGAATGACTTCATGTAACTGATTTCGGCGTTCATTAATACAGCCAAATTTAGGCATGAATGTTCTGATTTCTCTTCCCCTCTCTTGTATTCCCTGTGGTAAGTGCCTTCCAATTAAAGACATTTTACTTTCAGGTAAATATGGTGTAATTTCTTGCGAAATAAATAAAACCTTCGTATTCTCCATCTGGAATTTAAATTAATTTAAACCACCGCAAAATTAGTAAAAATTATATTAATCATCAACAAATTGCCAATTGCTTAAACTTATACATCGATATTATTGTTATTATTTGAAATATTATTTTTTACTTTGTCCGGCTAATTATTTCAATGCTTTATTTTAATGCTATGAAAATTGTAAAAAGCAGAGAGGAACTTTCTTTATATATTAATGATCACAAAGCGAAAAGAAAAAGTATAGGTTTTGTGCCTACTATGGGGGCTTTGCACGAGGGGCATTTGTCTTTAATCGAATGTTCGGGGAAAGAAAATGATGCAACTGTTGTTAGTATTTTTGTGAATCCTACACAATTTAATGATAAAAATGATTACAATAAATATCCTCGAATTCTTGAAGAAGATCTTGAAAAGTTAAAAAAGGTTAAATGTGATATTGTATTCACTCCTAGTGAGAAAGAAATGTATCCTTCTGAAGATACTAGAGATTTTGATTTTGGATCATTGGATAAAGTGATGGAAGGAGAACATCGCCCGGGTCATTTTAGGGGTGTTGCTTTAATTGTAAGTAAGTTATTTGAAGCTGTTATGCCCGATAAAGCATATTTTGGAGAAAAAGATTTTCAGCAAGTAACCATTATAAAAAATTTAGTAAAACAGTTAAAGTATGATATTGAAATAGTTTCTTGTCCTATTATTAGAGAAGAAGATGGGTTGGCAATGAGTTCCAGAAATATGCTATTAAGCAGTGATCAAAGAGCCAATGTATCTTTAATTTCAAAAACGCTAGTTGAAGCTAAAGAACAAGCTAAAAAGATGAGCATATCAGAAACAAAGGATTGGGTTGTTCATACAATCAATGAAAATCCATTTTTGGAAGTTGAATATTTCGAAATTGTTGATGATGTAAATTTAGATACAGTTACAAATTGGAATCAGGAAGTAAATAAAGTTGGTTGTATAGCAGTTCATGTTGGAACCATTCGTTTAATAGACAATATTAGATTTTATTCTTAACTTTGCATTAATTAGAGAAGGAATTATGAATATCGAAGTTGTAAAATCAAAAATACATAAGGTTACTGTTACCGAGGCAAATTTGCAATATGTTGGAAGTATTACCATTGATGAAGTTTTAATGGAAGCTTCAAATATTATTGAAAACGAAAAAGTTCAAGTAGTAAATATTAATAACGGTGAACGTCTAGAAACTTATGTTATAAAAGGGGCGCGAGGTTCTGGTGAAATCTGTTTGAACGGACCAGCAGCTCGAAAAGCAACGGTTGGTGATGTAATTATTATTATCTCATATGCTTCTTTAGATTTTGAGGAAGCAAAAAGTTTCAAACCTGTGTTGATTTTTCCTGATACTGCAACAAATAAACTAGTTTAAATCCTTGAAACGAAAAATCCTAAAGGTATTTAATTTTACACTTTTTCTTACAATAGGTTTTGGCCTGCTTTATCTTGCATTTAAGGGTGTTGATTTTGCTTCTTTAGCTGATGATTTAAAAAGGGCTAATTATTATTGGGTTTTTCTTTCTTTATTTTTTGCTTTTCTTGGCTATGTAAGCAGAGCACTACGATGGAAACTTCTTATTGAACCCCTTAATTATAATCCTCCGGTTAAAAATGTATTTTATGCTCTGATGTTTGGATACCTGGCCAATTTTGCTTTCCCACGAATCGGAGAAATAAGCCGATGTGGATCGCTGGCTAAATCAGATAAAATTCCAATGGATTCTTTAATTGGAACTGTATTAATTGAACGTGCAATAGATTTAGTGGTTTTACTTCTGCTGTTATTTGTTGTTTTTATTGCAAAAATTGAATCTTTTGGGTTCTTTATTAAAGAAAATGTTTTTATTCCAATATCTAAGAAATTTATCAACATTGTTGACTTCCCGTTTTATTACTGGATACTTATTCTTATAGTGATAGCTACAACAATTTTTTTATTTTTCTATTTTAGAAAAAGATTTAAAAGAGTGCGTATTGTAATTAAAATCAGAAAAATCATTAGAGGAGTTATTTCAGGAGTTAAAACGGTTACAAAAATGAGAAGTAGAAGAGCATTTTTATTTCACACCTTTGTAATTTGGCTGATGTATTTTCTAATGACATATGTAATTGTATTTTCCATACCTGCAACAAGCAACTTAACTCCAATTGATGGCTTATTCTTGTTAGTTATAGGCGGATTAGGCATGGCAGCCCCTGTGCAAGGTGGAATAGGAGCATTTCATTGGATCGTTACAATGGCACTTTCATTATATGGAATCTCACGTGAAGAAGGCTTGGTTTTTGCAACAATACAGCATGAGTCGCAAGCCGTATTAGCCATCGTATTAGGTTCGGTTTCAATTCTGATGTTATTTATTAATTCTCGCCGGAAAAGAAAAAATAATATTTAAATTTACTGATTCATCTTTTAAAAGATATTCCATGGATAAATTGAATATAATTCAATCTAAGATTATTGATATCAATAATACTGAACCTTTACTAACATATTGGAGTCTGAAAAATCAAAAAATTGTATTTACAAATGGTTGTTTTGATATTTTACATCGAGGGCATGTTGAGTATTTAGCACAGGCAGCAAGTCATGGTGATGTATTGGTTATAGGTTTGAATACCGATAATTCGGTTAGCAGAATAAAAGGGCCAACAAGACCTGTGCAGGATGAATATGCAAGGGCTATTTTGTTGGCATCATTAGGATTTGTTTCTGCCGTGATATTTTTCGATGAGGATACGCCATACGAATTAATTAAAAAAGTTCAACCAGACGTCTTAGTAAAAGGAAGTGATTATAAGGCTGAAGATATTGTAGGTTATGATATTGTAAAAGCTAAAGGTGGCGAAGTGGTAACCATAGATTTTATTGATGGATATTCAACAACGTCAATTATTGAAAAACTGAAAAAAGATTAAAATGGCTAAATCGAAATCAGTTTATTTTTGTCAAAACTGTGGAGCAGAATCGGCTAAGTGGATAGGAAAATGTCCTTCTTGTGGCGAATGGAATACTTATGTAGAGCAGATTGTAACTAAAACTAATAAACCATCGCAGGTTTCATACCATGCGGAAAAACAGATTCCACAAAAAATTTCAGAAATAAAATCAAAAAAAGAAGGTAGAATATCTACACAAATTAATGAATTAAATAGGATTTTAGGAGGAGGATTAGTTCCGGGATCAATGATATTAATAGGAGGGGAACCGGGGATTGGAAAATCAACACTTTCGTTACAAGTAGCATTGAAGTTAGATGATCTTAAAGTATTATATATCTCGGGAGAAGAAAGTCCGCAGCAAATAAAAATGCGTGCGGAACGATTAAAAATCAAAAACGATCATTGTTATATTTTAAGTGAAACCTTGCTTGAAAATATTTTTACACATACCCTAAATGTAAATCCTGATTTATTAATTATTGATTCTATTCAAACTTTATATTCCGATAAATTAGAATCTTCGGCAGGAACCGTTTCACAGATCCGGGAAACTGCTGCTTCGTTGTTAAAATTCGCAAAAGAAAAAAATGTTCCTGTATTTTTAATAGGTCATATTACTAAAGATGGAAACCTTGCAGGGCCAAAAGTCTTGGAACATATTGTTGATACTGTTTTGCAGTTTGAGGGAGATCATAATCATATGTATCGAATTTTAAGAACAACAAAAAATCGATTTGGATCAACTTCAGAACTGGGTATTTTTGAAATGAGTGGCGATGGATTACGAGAAGTTTCTAATCCTTCTGAAATTTTAATTACCCAATCTGATGATAACCTAAGCGGAACAGCTATTGCATCAACCATAAATGGAGCAAGACCATTACTTATTGAAATACAGGCTTTAGTTAGTTCAGCAGCATACGGAACACCACAACGATCATCAACAGGATTTGATAATCGCCGTTTGGGAATGTTATTGGCTGTTCTGGAAAAAAGAGCCGGATTCCGATTAGCACAAAAGGATGTCTTTTTAAATATTGCGGGTGGAATAAAAGTGGATGATCCTGCAACAGATTTAGCAGTGATTGCCTCGGTATTATCATCGAATCTGGATTTGCCTATCGATAAAAATATTTCATTTGCAGGGGAGGTTGGCCTTACAGGAGAAATTAGACCAGTAACACGAATTGAACAGCGAATTAGTGAAGCAGATAAACTGGGATTCAAAAAAATCTATATATCTAAATTCAATTCAAAAGGATTAGATGTTTCTAAGTTTAAAATTGATATTGTTAAGGTATCCCGTGTTGAAGAACTTTTTAGATCATTGTTTAAAAAGAATTAATCTTTGTGAAAATCCTTGAAGTAAATAATTTATCCTTATCCTTTGAGAATAAGAAGGACAAAGTTCAGGTTGTTAAGAATGTTTCATTTTCATTAGAACAAGCTAAGACCTTAGGAATAGTTGGTGAGTCAGGTTCAGGAAAATCGCTAACAGTTTTATCTATCTTAAAATTATTACCAAAATCAGCGATTATTGAGAGTGGTAAAATAATTTATGGTTTGGAAGATAATGAAATTGAACTTCTAAAACTTAACGATAAAGAATTACAGAAAATTCGCGGTGAAAAAATCTCCATGATTTTTCAAGAGCCTATGACTTCATTAAATCCTTCACTTAAATGTGGATTTCAGGTTTTGGAGGTGTTGAGGAATCATAAAAAACTATCAATTAAAGAAGCAAAAAGAAAAGTTTTAGAATTATTTAAAGAGGTTAAATTACCAAATCCATCTAGAATATATCATAGTTATCCACACGAGATATCTGGAGGACAAAAACAGCGTGTAATGATCGCGATGGCAATTGCTTTGAATCCTTCTGTCTTGATTGCAGATGAACCCACAACAGCTTTAGATGTAACTGTACAAAAAACAATATTAGAGTTGTTGAAAGAGATTCAGCGAAAATATGGAATGAGTATTATTTTTATATCTCACGACCTGGGTGTAATTGCTAATATTTCCGATGATATAGCTGTGATGTACAAGGGAGAACTAGTTGAATATGGTACAGCGAAACAAATATTACTGTATCCAAAACATTCATATACCAAGGGTCTTTTAAGTTGTAGACCCGATTTAAATACTTCTTTAAAAAGGTTACCTACGCTATCAGACTTTCTTGAGAATAATGTAAGTAAAAAAGAGATTATAAATAAACAAAAGAAAGAACAAAATGCTTTTGAGTTATTAAGTATTGATTGTTTAAATAAATCTTTTTATTCAAATTTTAATTTCTTTGGAAAAGCAAAGCAAAAGCAGGATGCTGTAAGTAATATTAATTTTAAGGTATTTAGAGGGGAAACCCTGGGTTTGGTAGGAGAGTCGGGTTGCGGTAAAACAACTCTTGGAAGAATGATTGTCCAATTAATTGAAAAAACTTCAGGGGCAATCGTTTATAAAGGTAAGGTCTTAAATAATCTAACAAAAAAAGAACTAAAACAATTTAGAAAAGATGTGCAGATCATTTTTCAGGATCCTTATTCGTCTTTAAATCCTAAATTAACAGTAGGAAAAGCTATTTTAGAAGTGCTTAGAGCTCATCAAATGTATGATTCAAAAGAAGAGCAGAAACAAAAAGTTTTTGAAATGCTTAAGAAGGTTAAACTGGATGAGGCAAGTTATTATAAATACCCTCATGAGTTTTCGGGGGGGCAAAGACAACGAATTGTAATAGCACGAGCATTAGTATTAAATCCTGAGTTTATTATCTGTGATGAGTCAGTTTCTGCTCTGGATGTATCCGTTCAGGCAGAGGTGTTAAATTTGCTAAACGATCTAAAAGATGAATTTGAATTAACGTATATTTTTATTTCACATGATTTATCGGTAGTAAAATATATGTCGGATAGAATAATGGTAATGAAAGATGGTAAGTTAGTAGAAATAAATAAGGCAGATGAAATCTATAAATCACCTGCCTCAGAATATACTAAAAGTCTTATTGATGCTATTCCTTTAATTCATAAAGACTAAAAGAAATCATCGTCGAAATGATCTTGTTCGGTATTATTTTCATTAAGTTTATCACAGTCAAGTTCAACATTAAAGTTTAAAGGTTCTTCAAATTCAGCATCTTGGCTAATGGTTAATGTTGAATCGTTATATACTTTTTTCATGTAAAGAGCAAATACAGGTAATGCCATATTGTGGCCACCTCCTAAATGAGTACCCTCAAAGTGAATACTTCGATCTTCACCACCAACCCAAACACCTGATACAAGGTCTGGTGTAACACCCATAAACCATCCATCAGAGTTGTTTTGAGTTGTTCCGGTTTTTCCGCCAATTTGATTATATAATTCGTATCTCCAGCGAATTCTTCCTCCGGAACCTTCTCTAACAACACTTTGTAATAAATTAGTCATTAAATATGCTGTTTGTTCACTAATAGCTTCATTTTTATTCGATGTAAATTTTGCTAATATATTTCCATTTTTATCTTCAATTCTAGTAACAAAAATTGGTTCAGCATGAACTCCTTTATTGGAGAAAGTTGAATAAGCACTTGTCATTTCAAGTAATGAAATGTCAGATGTGCCTAAAAATATGGATGGAACCGCTGCAATTTTACTTGTAACACCCATTTTTCGCATAACATCAATCACAGAAACGGCATTAAATTGTTTAATTAACCAAGCAGATATCCAGTTTACTGAGTGTGCCAGTCCCCATCGTAAGCTTACCATTTTACCATCCATACTTGTAGGACCTGAGTTTTTGGGTGTCCATGTAGAATCATTAACCATAAATGTACTAGGAACATTTGGTACCTGATGGCATGGAGAATATCCTTCTTGCATTGCTAAGGTATATAAGAAAGGTTTTATGGTTGATCCAACCTGGCGTTTACCTTGTGTGATATGATCGTATTTAAAATGCTTAAAATTAGGCCCTCCAACATAAGCTTTTACATGTCCGTTATGAGGATCAATAGAAACGAATCCTGAACGTAAAAAGTTTTTATAATACATTAAGGAATCAAGAGGAGTCATAATCGTATCTTTATCTCCTTCCCAAGAGAATACAGTCATTTCAAATGGAGTGTTAAAAACTGCTCGTATGGAATCCATCTCAACTCCTCGTCTTCTTAATGTTCTGTACCTTTCTGTACGTCTTATAGCAAGATCAATGATATCTTTAAGTTCCTGATCACTGAGTTCATCCCAGTATGGAGCATTAGGATTATTTTCCTGTTCCAGATTAAAGTCATCCTGCAATTCAAGACTTAGGTGTTCAACCAATGCTTCTTCTGCATATTTTTGCATCCTGGAGTCAATGGTCGTATAAATTCTTAGTCCGTCTCTGTAAATATCATAATCCGATCCATCGGGTTTTTTATTTTTCTTGCACCACCCATAAAGTGGATTCGTTAGCCACTCAATGGAGTCGCTTCTATAATCCCTGACTGAAAAATAATTGCGACGATTTGGTTTTGACTTATTTAAAGTTAATCGTAAATATTCTCTAAAATAAGTTGCCAATCCTACATTATGATCTTGAATCTTGTATGTAAGTTCTATTGGTAAAATACTTAATGAATCAAACGCTTCATTTGTGATGTAATTGTATTTATTCATTTGGCTTAATACCACATTCCTTCTTAATTTAGATCTTTCGGGATGCCTAACCGGACTGTAATACGAAGGAGCTTTAAGTAATCCAACAAGCATTGCAGATTCTTCAACTTTTAAAGAATCAGGAGGACTATTAAAATATGTTTTTGCGGCTGATTTAATACCATATGTAATACCACCAAAAGGAACTGTATTTAAATACATGGTAATAATTTCTTCCTTGGTATAATTCCGTTCCAGCTTAACTGCTGTGACCCATTCTTTAAATTTAGATATACCTAAATGGAAATTTCTTCCAAGGGAAGATTTATATGTTGTAGTATCCCGAGGAAATAGATTTTTAGCTAGCTGTTGCGTAATAGTACTTCCTCCTCCTGAAGAGGATTTATTTAATAAAATAGAATATACTAATACTCTTCCAAGCCCGCGAGCATCAATTCCTGAATGTTTGTGAAAACGAATATCTTCAGTTGCAATTAATGCGTCAATAATATTTTGAGGAAGTTCATCTTGCTTTGCATAAGATCTGTTATCCCAAAATATATTACCTAATAACACACTGTCACTTGAATAAATTTCAGATGCTAAATTATTTTCTGGATTCTCTAATTCTTTAAAACTTGGCATTTCACCGAGTTTCTCAAAAGAAATTAATGTAAACAGTAAAATGATTGTTACAACTGGTATTGAGACTAATACCCAAAACAATCTAATGTAAAATTTTGTTGTAAATTTAATTTTGCTCATATTGCATATATTCGGTAGGTCGTAAAATTAAGAAATAATATTTAATTAGAAATATTGATGTTGCAATACTATTTATATTAATTTTGTGTCGTTTTAGAAATTCTTCAAAATCGAAATATACATGATTGAAAATTTAGTAATAGTTGAGTCGCCTGCAAAAGCAAAGACAATAGAGAAGTTTTTAGGAAAAGATTTTCATGTTAAATCCAGTTTTGGACATATTAGAGATTTAGCAAAAAAGAATTTGGGTATACAGGTTGATAAGAATTATGAACCTCAATATATAGTTCCTGATGATAAAAAAGCAGTTGTTAAAGAGCTTAAGAAACTAGCTAAGGATGCCAAGTTAGTATGGCTTGCGTCCGATGAAGACCGAGAGGGAGAAGCCATTGCATGGCATTTAATGAAAGTTCTTGATTTAGATAGTTCAAAAATAAAAAGAATAGTTTTTCACGAAATTACAAAAGAGGCTATTCAGAATGCTATAAAAAATCCAAGATCAATTGATGAAAATTTGGTTAATGCACAACAGGCACGAAGAGTATTAGATCGTTTGGTAGGTTTTGAGTTATCTCCGGTATTATGGAAAAAAGTTAAACCTTCGCTTTCTGCAGGTAGAGTTCAGTCTGTTGCTGTTAAACTGCTTGTCGAAAGAGAACGTGAAATAATGAATTTTAAAACGGAGTCATTTTTTAAACTTACAGGATTTTTTAAGACAAATAAAAATGATGAGTTAAAAGCTGATTTAACAGATAAAATTAAATCATCCAAAGAAACATTAGAAGTATTAGAGAAATGTAAAACAGCAGAATTTACCATTTCTGATGTTCAGAAAAAGCCTGGTAAAAAATCTCCTGCTGCGCCTTTTACAACATCAACTTTACAGCAGGAAGCTAGTAGAAAACTGGGTTTTTCCGTTGCGCAAACAATGGCAATTGCCCAAAAATTATATGAGTCTGGTAAGATTACTTATATGAGAACCGATTCGGTTAATTTATCAAACATGGCTGTTGAAACAGCCAAGAGTGTTATTACAAGTGAGTTTGGAGCAAAGTATCTAAAAACAAGAACTTATAAAACGAAAGCAAAAGGAGCACAAGAAGCTCATGAAGCTATTCGTCCAACTTCTTTAGAAAAACAAACAGTTTCAGGTACTGATAGAGAGAAAAAATTATATGATTTAATTTGGAAAAGAACCATTGCTTCCCAAATGAGCGAGGCACAGCTTGAGAAGACAACTATCAAGATAGATTTATCTAATGACAAAAATAAGTTTGTTGCCAATGGAGAAGTTTTAAAGTTTGATGGGTTTCTTAAAGTTTATATTGAATCTACAGACGATGAGAATGAGGAAGACACAAAAGGATTATTGCCTGCAGTAAACAAAGGTGAATCGCTTGAATATAATAGTATTCAAGCTGTAGAACGTTTTACACACTATCCTCCAAGATATACGGAGGCAAGCTTGGTGAAAAAGTTAGAGGAGCTGGGTATTGGTCGACCATCTACTTATGCACCAACAATTTCAACGATTCAGAACAGAGGTTATGTAGTAAAAGAGGAACGTCCAGGAAAGGAAAGAAAGTATATTTCATATACACTATTAAAAGGTGAGATAAAAGATTCTGAGAAAAAGGAAATAACAGGAGCAGAAAAAAATAAATTATTCCCGAATGATATTGGAATGGTGGTTAATGATTTTCTTAATCAATATTTTAAAGAAATTGTTAATTATAACTTTACGGCTTCTGTTGAGGAAGAATTTGATGAAATTGCAAATGGAAAATTGGGATGGTCAAAAATGATAGATAAGTTTTATAAACCATTCCATACAACTGTTGAAAATACATTAGAAACTTCAAGCCGAAGTGTTGGTGAAAGAATTCTAGGTGAGGATCCTGCTACAGGGAAACCAATTACTGCTAAGATTGGTCCATACGGCCCTATGGTTCAAATTGGTTCTAAAGACGATGAGGATAAACCTAAGTTTGCATCTTTACAAAGAGGACAGCATTTAGAAACTATAACTCTTGAAGAAGCTTTGGAATTGTTCAAACTTCCAAGAGATTTAGGTTTATATGAAGATAAGAAAGTGGTTGTTTCAATAGGTCGTTTTGGCCCTTATGTGAGACATGATTCAAAATTTATATCATTAAAAAAAGAAGATAATCCTTATAAGATAGAACTTGATCGTGCCATTGAATTGATAGAAGAGAAACGAGAAAAAGATCGACAGAAAACAATCAAAATATTTGAAGAAGATGTAGAGTTACAAATACTTAATGGTCGCTGGGGTCCGTATATTTCATATAAAAAGAAAAATTTTAGAATTCCCAAAGGTACAGAAGCTGAAAAGTTAACGCTAAAAGAGTGTATGGATATTATTGAAGGAAATGGTAAAACAGAGAAGACAAAAAAGACTAAAAAAACAAGTGCTAAAAAAGGATCAAAAAAGAAATCATAAATCAACATATTATAAATGAACCTGAACGATTATTTTGATCCGATAGAGTTAAATTCTGAATTTAAGAAATGTAGCAAGCAAGAAGCCTGTTTGTTTTCTCAGGTGACTATTTATACAAAAGAAAATAAAATTAAAAATATTGAGGAATTTAGCCTTGCTCTTATTGGAGTTGTTAACGATAATGAGATTAATATTAATGACTCTAAAAAAGGCTTGTTGAAAATACGAGAATACCTCTATCATTTATCTTCTTTCGACAAACAGGTAAAAATGATTGACCTTGGTAATCTTAAGCAAGGGAAAACTAATAATGATACTCGCATAGGATTAAGAGATGTAATTATTGAGTTAATTACGCTTAATATTATACCTATTATAATAGGATCATCAGAAGAAGTGTTGTATCCAAACTATAAGGCCTATCAGAAATTAGATAAAAAGATAAATTTGGTTTCGGTAGATAGTAGGATAGAAATTAAAGAAAACAGGGAAAGTCAAGATAAATCTGCTTTATGGAAAATATTGATTGAAGATAATAAATCTTTGTTTTTTTATTCAAATATTGGATACCAGAGCCATTTTGTTAATTCGAAAATTACAAAGTATCTTTCAGAACAATTACATTTTGCTTATCGATTAGGATATATTCGATCTAATATTAAAGAAGTTGAGCCTATATTTAGAGATGCAGATATGATAGGATTAAATATTGCATCTGTAAGGCAATCAGAAGCTTTTGGTCAGAAAAACCCTTCACCTAATGGTTATTATGGCGAAGAAATTTGCCAATTAGCTCGATATGCCGGTTTTAGTCCTAAATTATCTTCTTTTGGGATTTATGATTATGATTCAAATAATGATGTCAATTTCCAAACTGCTCATCTTATTGCACAAATAATATGGTATTATATCGATGGTTCTCTAAATAAGATAAATGAATATCCATTAGAGAATGAAAGCATTTATAAGAAATACATTGTAACGCTTAATAATTTTGAGCAAGAGATAATTTTTTATAAAAGTGAGAAAACAGATCGTTGGTGGGTAGAAGTGCCTTCAGAGTATAAAAAAGCAGAGCGATCATACCTTATTTCTTGTACATATGATGATTATATTGAGGCAGGAAATGGGGATGTTCCAGAAAGGTGGCTCAAGGCATTTCAGAAATCAAATTAAGCTACCAATATTTTTTTATTAATAAAAAAAATAATCCAAAGTAACTTTATTATTTTTCAGCAGTATAAAAGATGTATCTTTACATGGTTATGAACATATAAATGTTCATAAATTTGTTTAGAAATTTTATTTTTGTTTATTTTACTTTTGGTAATCTATAGTATAATTGAGGAATACGCTATATAATATGAAAAAACAATTTTTATTTTTTGCCTTCTTTTTAATGGTATTTAAACTGTTAAATGCGCAACAAGATCCTCAATTTACTCAAAGTATGTTTACTCCATTACTCGTTAATCCGGGTTATGCAGGAAGTGAAGATAAAATCTGTGCTTATGCCTTACAAAGAATGCAGTGGACAAATTTTGATGGGGCCCCATCAACAACTGTTTTTAATGTGGATGCAGCTATAAAAAATAGATTAGGACTTGGTTTGTCTTTAGAAAACGATGAGTTAGGATTTGATAAAGATTTTAGAGTAAACCTATCTATTGCATATAAGCAGCCTATCGGAAATGGCAAGTTAGGTATTGGTATAAAATGGGGCGTTGCCAGTTCTTCGATTGATTTAGATGGTGGAAATTGGATCACTCCAGATATTGATGCCAATGATGATCCGGCAATACCAATTGATGGAAGTAATGAAATGAATTTTATGGATTTTGGATTTGGATTATATTATAAATCACAAGATCTATACTTAGGTGTTTCGTCAACACATTTATTAGAATCTGAATTTGAGTTCAATAGCAATGAGGACGGGACAACGACAACAACTACAGCATTAAAAAGACACTATTATATTATGGCAGGGTATAACCTTCCGTTCGCAAATCCGTTAATAGAATTTAAACCAGGAGTGTTGGTTCAATCAGATGGAACAAATTCCCAGTTAGCAATTAATGCCTTAATTGCATACAATAAAAAGATATGGGGTGGCGTTTCTTTAAGAACGGATAATGCAATTTCTGGTATTTTAGGTGTTGAACTATTTAAATGGGTTAAAGTTAGTTATTCGTATGATTTTGTTGTTTCTGATTTGATGGAATATAATGATGGATCACACGAAATTATGATGGGATTCTGTTTAGATGTTAAGAAAGATAAAACACCAGAAAAGTATAAGAGTATAAGATTTTTATAGAAAATTATAATACGAAATTGAAGAATTATTGTTATTTTGCAAAATAAATATTTAGAATATCATGAAAAAATTACTTGTTGTTAGTATACTATTGGCAATATCTTTTAGCTGTAGTAAGTATAATGCAGGAGAGTTAACAGGAGTTCAAGGTAGAAAAGGGTGGTTTGAATCAACACCATATGGGATGGTTTTTGTTCCAATGGGTAGTTTCAATATGGGACCTAGTGATCAGGATGTTGCTTGGGCAATGACAGCTTATCAAAGAACTGTTTCTGTTGACGCTTTCTGGATGGATGAAACAGAAATAACTAATAACGAGTATCGTCAGTTTGTATTTTGGGTACGAGATTCTATCATGAGAAGAAAATTGGGAGAACAAATCGAAGATTTTCTTATTGCTGAGGACGAGTTTGGAAATCCTATAGAACCACCTATTATCAATTGGGAAACAGAAATTGATTTGATGGACGAAGAACAAGCTGAAATTTTAGATGAACTTTACTTGGCAGAACATGAAAGATTTTATCGTCGAAAAGAGATTGATACTCGAAAATTAATGTATGAATATTATCGTGTTGATATGAAGCAAGCAGCTAAAAAATCTAACCGATATAATTTTGATACAAAAGAATATACAGGTTCTGCAATTAACTCTCAAGGAGAGAGAATGGATGTGGAAGATCGATCTGCATTTGTGTTAAGAGATGTTATTAATGTGTATCCAGATACACTGTGCTGGATTAGCGATTTTACATATTCATTTAATGAGCCATATACAAATATGTATTTTTGGCACCCTTCTTATGATAACTACCCTGTTGTTGGTGTTACATGGAAGCAAGCAAGAGCATTTACAGTATGGAGAACTCAATATTTAAATAACGAGTTAATTAGAAATGGGGAAGGCTTTGTTCAGGACTATAGATTGCCAAGTGAGTCAGAATGGGAATATGCAGCACGTGGTAATCTTGATCTTTCAATGTATCCTTGGGGTGGTATGTATACAAGAAATAAACTAGGGTGCTTTTTAGCAAACTTTAAACCTTTAAGAGGAAACTACATTGATGACGGAGGAATGATACCTGTTATGGTTGGTAGCTATTCTCCAAACGAATATGGTTTATTTGATATGGCAGGGAATGTTTCTGAATGGACAGCTAATGCCTTTGATGAATCAGCTTATAGCTTTATGCATGATATGAACCCTGATTATCAATATGAGGCTTTGCCAGATGATCCTCAATCAATGAAAAGAAAAGTTATTAGAGGTGGATCGTGGAAGGATATTGGATATTTTCTGCAAAATGGAACTAGAGCATACGAATTTCAGGATTCTTCTAAATCTTATTTAGGCTTCAGGTGTGTGAGATCATATTTAGGAGTTAACTAAGGGATATAAATAATTGAAACTTAAAAATTTTGTGTTATGATTAACATGCAAGAATTAGTTCAAAGTTCAGGATGGAAGAACTTTATGGCGAAATTATATGGTTGGGGAGCTGCCCTGGTTATACTTGGAGCCTTGTTTAAAATTAACCACTGGCCTATGGCTACTTTGATGTTAATTGTAGGTATGGGAACAGAAGTTATCATATTCTTTTTCTCAGCATTTGAACCGATGCATGAAGAAGTTGACTGGACATTAGTTTATCCAGAACTTGCAGGAATTAGTGAAGATGAAGAATTTGCTCCTGTAGAAAAAGAACATAAGAAAGAAAGTAGAGGAGGAGGATTCGGAAAGTTAGATGAAATGCTTGAAAATGCAGATATTAAACCTGAATTATTCGAACAATTGGGTAAAGGCTTAAAAAATCTAAATCAAACAACACAAAATATAATGAATGTTGCAGATGCAGCTCAAGCAACCAATCAGTTTGTTGATAATATTCAAGCAGCATCAGAATCGGTATCTACTATGACAGAATCTTATGCACAATCTGCTGATCAATTAGGTTCTTCTGTAAATAACTTAGTGGATTCATATAAAAAATCATCAGATATAATTGATCAAACCAGTAGTAGTGTAGCTGAACAATTTACGCAGGCTAGCGAAGGATTTCTTACTAATTATAAAAATGTAGAGGAAAAAATTCAAGAAAATATTGAAATGATTTCAAATGGGAATCAGTCTTATAATGAAAAATTAGAATCTTTAAATAAAAATTTGTCTGCATTAAATTCTGTGTACGAATTACAAATGCAAAACACAAATGAACATTTAAACACTTCTAAAAGCTTATTTAATGAACTAGATGGTATCATGCAGAATCTAAAAGGCTCTGTTGATGAAACCAACGTTTATAGAGAGGAAATAGCAAAACTTAATAATAACCTGGCAGCATTGAATAATGTTTATGGCAATATGCTGACAGCAATGAATATTAATAACAAGTAATTTGTTAACAATATGGGTCACGGAAAAGAAACACCCAGGCAGAAAATGATCGGTATGATGTATTTAGTGTTAACGGCTATGTTAGCATTAAATGTGTCGGCAGAAGTACTTGATGCTTTTGCTGCAGTGGATGAAGGATTAGTGAAGACTACCGAAATATATTCTGAAAAGAACCTTGAAATTTACAAGGAGTTTGAACAACAGTTTGCACAAAATGAACAAAAAGTTGGTCCATGGAAAGTCAAAGCTGATGATGTAAAGAAAAAATCGGATGAACTAATTCAGTATATTCAAGATATTAAAATAGAGATTATCACAAAAAATGGACAGGGGGATATAGAAGATGGAGTGATAACAGAGGAAGGGAAAATTATTGGTGAACATGTTGCTGGTAAAGATAAACCGGATGTAGCTAGTAATGTGTTAATAGGTGAAATGGATGGAAAAGCTTTTGAATTAAAAGAAAAAATTGAGCAATATAGAACGGAATTACTTTCTTTAGTGGATGAAGAGGACGAAAGCGTGATTCATTCAATCGAAACTAATTTAGATACAGCTGATCCTCCAAAAACTGAGGATGGAGAAAAAAAATCTTGGGAGGTAAAGAATTTTGCGCATATGCCTTTGGCTGCTGTTTTTCCATTATTAACAAAAATACAATTAGATATTAGAAATTCCGAGGCTGAAATTGTACAATACCTATTTAGTCAGATTTCTGCAGGTTCAATACCTTTTAATAAGTTAGAGGCTACTGTTATTCCTAATACTAATTATGTGCTTCAGGGAAATGAATATAAAGCAGATGTTTTTATCGCAGCTTTCGATACAACGGCAGCTCCAATTGTATTAATAGGACAATATGATTCTACATATAATGAGGAAAGCGGGATTTATGATTATACTATGAGGCGTGGTTATGACTCTTTAGAAGTGGTGAATGGACGAGGTAAGTTTACAAGAATGGGATCAAGTGTAGGTCCTCAATCTTGGGGAGGAATTATAAAACTAATGGATCCTGATGGAAACTTTATAACAAAGACATTTAGACAAAAATATCAGGTTGCAAAACCTAATTTGGTGGTATCACCTACAAAGATGAACGTATTTTATGTGGGTGTAGATAATCCAGTAAGTATATCCATAGCAGGGGTTCCTGGAGATAAAGTATTTCCTTCTATAACCAATGCAACAATTAGAAAACAACGTGATGGTGAATATATTGTTAATCCTAAACGACCCGGAAATAGTTTAATATCTGTTATAGCAGATATTGATGGAACTAGAAAAAATATGGGTGTTGCTCCATTTAGAGTAAAAGGATTACCGGATCCAACAGTTCAGGTTGCTGGAAAAAAGGGTGGAAAAATAGAGAAAAATGTATTGGCAGCACAAGCAGGAGTTTTTGCAGTAATGGAAAATTTTGATTTTGATTTAGAATTTAAAATTATTGAGTTTACTGTTTCGACAACAGATAGAGGTGGTTATACTCAAGATGCTAAGACCAAAGGAAATCTGTTTACAAAACAGCAGATGGATTTAATAAAAAATGCAAGAAGATCACAAAGATTAAATATTGAGGATGTTAAAGCTATCGGTCCTGATGGAAGCGTTAGGAACTTAGCTCCTATTGTATTTGAAATAATTTAAAATTTAAAAATATGGCTATGAAGAAGATTTTTGTTGTTTTCCTAGTTCTGGGGTTATTGAGTACATTATTTAATGAACAACAAAGTTATGCCCAAAATGTAAATGACGGAGTGTATCTTAAGGAAAATATTCCTGGAAAGAGACCCGTTCCATATCCAGAATTAAGAGAGGCTGATATATTATGGACAAAAAAGATATGGCAGATTATTGATTGTAGAGAAAAAATAAACCATCCATTTTATTATCCGTTGGTAGATATGGATGATCGAAAGAGTTTAATTAGTTTGTTGATATATGGTATTAACAATGAAGGCTTAACTGCTTATAAAGATTATGAGTTTAAAGAGTTGTTAACAAGAGATGAAGTTTATGAACTTTTTGATGCTTTACCTGATACGCAGTTCGTTCCGGATCCAAATACCGGAGAATTAGTCCAAAAAGTGATTGAAGGAGAGATTAAATACAATGAAGTGTTTCAATACGAAATTAAAGAGCAATGGTATTTTGATAAGCAGCATTCAACTATGAAAGTTAGAATATTAGGAATATGCCCTATTCGTAAATATATGGAACCAGAAACAGGACAGGTTAGAAAGAAGAAAACATTCTGGATATATTTCCCGGAAGCACGACCATTATTTGCAGCACAAGAAGTATTTAACAGACGTAATGATGCACAAAGAATTAGTTTCGATGATATTTTCTGGCAAAGAAGATTTAATAGCTTTATTGTAAGAGAAACTAACGTTTATGATAACAGAGAGGTCTTAGCCTATATGCATGGATTAAATGTTCTTCAGGAAGCAGAAAAGATTAAGCAGGAGATATTTGAAATGGAACACGACTTATGGGAATTCTAAGATAAGCAAAAATAAAAATAGAAAGAGCCGTTTATATCGGCTCTTTTTTTATAAGAATTTATCTCCCAACTTTAATTTAACATCGTTTACATATTGTTTAATTTCTTGTTCGTCTTCTTTTTTGCATATTAGTAATATATTGTCTGACTCAACTACAATTAAATCTTTAAGTCCTTGGAGTACAACAAGTTTATCTTTTGGCATATTCACAATACAATTTTTAAGATCATAAGAGAATACATGATCACCAAGAATAGCATTGTTTTTATCATCTTTTGTACTATTTTCATGCAAAGACCCCCATGTTCCTAAATCAGCCCATCCAAAATTACTACAGTAAACAAAAACATTATCAGCTTTTTCCATCACACCATAATCAATAGATATGTTTTTGCACTCAAAATACGTTTCAGTAATAAATTCTGATTCTTTGGTAGTATTATAAATTTCAGTTCCTTCTTGAAATAGACTATCTACTTCTGGTAAGTGCATCTGAAACGCTTTCATAATAGATTTTAATGACCATATAAATATTCCTGCATTCCAGAAAAATTCTCCACTCTCAAAAAAAACTTTTGCTAGGTCTTTATTTGGTTTTTCTGTAAAGGTTTTAACCTTAAAAATATCTTTATTTTTAGCTACATTCTTATTGCCATTAACTTGAATATAACCATAGCCGGTTTCGGGTCTGCTTGGTTTAATACCTAACGTTAATAGAGCATCTTTTTCTGAAACAAAATCTAAACCTTCCTTAATCACTTTAAGGAATTCATTTTCTTTTAATATTAGGTGGTCTGAAGGAGCCGTAACTATATTAGCATTCGGATTTTTTTGAAGAATTTTATAGTTGGCATATGCAATACATGGAGCTGTATTTCTGCGAACCGGCTCTAAAAGAACTTGTTCTGTATCCAATTCAGGAAGTTGTTCTAATATTGTTTCTTTATATATTTCACTGGTAACAATGTAGATATTTTCAGTTGGACAAATGGATATAAATCGGTCAAATGTCATTTGAAGTAATGTTCTTCCTGTTCCTAAAATATCAAGAAACTGTTTTGGTTTATTGGTTCTACTTAATGGCCAGAATCTACTTCCAACTCCCCCAGCCATGATCACACAATAATTATTTTCCATTATATTAATTTTAAATAAATAATATACTAATTTACAAAATGCAAAGTGAATAAAAAGGAATCAGAATAAAAAATATTAATGAATATTCCTCAACAACAAAGCTTTTATTATTTAGTATATTTGTATCTTAAATTATATCGTTATGCAGCTTTTTTCTCATATAGGAAAATATTTTTTGTTTCTGGGGAAGGTGTTTTCTAAGCCCGAAAAATTCAAAATTTATTATCGGGAGACCATCAAGGAAATTGATAAGTTAGGATTAAACTCAATTGGTATTGTAGCGATTATCTCTGTGTTTATGGGTGCTGTTATTACAATACAAACGGCTTATAATACTGAAAATCCTATTTACCCAAAATATTTAATTGGATTAACTGCAAGAGATACATTACTGCTTGAGTTTTCATCTACGATTGTTGCCTTAATATTGGCTGGTAAAATCGGATCAAATATTGCCTCTGAAATTGGAACTATGCGTGTTACTGAACAAATTGATGCATTAGAAATAATGGGAGTTAATTCAGCAAGCTATTTGGTTTTACCTAAGATTGTAGCATCTGTCTTTTTTACTCCTTTTTTAACTTTAATGAGCATGATTATTGGAATTTTTGGGGGATGGATTGCAGGTGTTTCAACAGGTGTTATGACTACCCAAGATTATGTCTATGGGATTCAATATGCATTTATTCCTTATTATGTTGTTTATGCTTTAATTAAAATTGCAATTTTCGCCTTTTTAATTACCACTATTTCTGCTTACCATGGATATTTTTCATATGGAGGATCATTAGAAGTTGGAAAATCTAGTACCAAAGCGGTGGTTCATAGCAGTATTTTTATTTTATTATTTAATGTAATTCTTACGCAATTATTACTTTCATGATAGAGGTAAAGAATGTATATAAATCGTTTAATGATAAACCTGTATTAAAGGATATCAATGTATTGTTTGAAAAAGGTAAAACAAATTTAATCATTGGGCAGAGTGGTTCAGGGAAGACGGTATTACTGAAATCTATTGTGGGTCTGCATGAAGTGGATGACGGTAAAATAATTTTTGATGATTCTATTTTTAATGAATTAAATTTTAAAGATAAAAAGGAGATGAGAAAGCAAATGGGAATGCTTTTTCAGGGAGGTGCATTGTTTGATTCTGCAACGGTAGAGGAAAACGTTATGTATCCATTAGATATGTTCACAGAAATGTCTGTTTCAGATAAACGAGATAGAGCAAATGAATGTCTGAAAAGAGTAAATATTATTAATGCTAATAAATTATATCCTGCCGAAATAAGCGGAGGAATGCAAAAAAGAGTGGCTATTGCGCGAGCTATCGCGCTTAATCCAAAGTATTTATTTTGTGATGAACCTAACTCTGGTTTAGACCCTCAAACTGCGATATTAATCGATGATTTAATTAAAGAGTTAACCCTTGAGTATAATATGACTACCATTGTGAATACACATGATATGAACTCGGTGATGGAAATAGGAGATAAAGTTGTATTTATTTATAAAGGAGAAAAATGGTGGGAAGGTACTCGTGATGATATTTTTGATTCAGAAAATAAAGAATTGAATAATTTTATATTTGCTTCTAAACTTTCACAAAAAATTAAGGAACTAAAAAACGGATTTTAACCTAATTCATAAATCTTTTCAAGTTTTTTAATATCTAGTATCTCTATACTTTTTCCTTCTATTTGAATTAGTTTATCCTTTCTGAATTCAGATAAAACACGAATAACATTCTCTGTACTCATATCAATTAGTTCGGCAACTTCTTTTCTACTTATGGGTAAACTAAATTTATCTGAATTATAGATGTGTTTAGCAAATAAAAGTAAAATATATGCTATTCTTCCTCTAAGTTGCCTGGTGTTAATATCAATTCTTGTTTTTAGCACAGAGTCGGAAACTGTACTTATTTTTTCGAAAAAATCTAATGCAAAAATACCATTGGTCTTAATAAGATTTTTAATGATGTCCAGACCAACAAAACATACAATAGAATCTTCAATAGCAGAGATAGAGTAGATATGTTCCGTATTGGAGAAAATACTAAGTAGTCCAATGAAATCTTTTGGTTTTGCGATGCTAATAATATGTTCTCGTGAATTAACTTCTGTCTTATATAACTTAACTAAACCATTTTGCAGATAGAGGAATGAGTTAATTTGATCACCTTCTAAGCAAATATTTTCTCCTTTACGGTAAAATTTTTCTACCTTTTTGTCATTAATAATTTTTAACTCTTCTGGAGTTAAGTTTTTAAATGCCCAGGAACGATAGATACATTCCTTACAGTTATTGACTTTGTGAGATAATTCCATTCTTTTTAGTTATAGCCTTCCAAAGTGATATATATCATGTCTGATATATATCATAATATATAAAGATATAAATATCTTAATATCGGATATATTTGTAACATGTATTGTAAATTATTATAAAGTAATATAAAAAAAAGATAAAATGAAAAAGATTCTTATTTTAGGAGCCGGGACAGGGGGAACTATAATGGCTAATAAACTCAGGAAAGTACTTGATCGTACCGAATGGGATATTACGATTGTTGATAAACACAAAACACACTACTACCAACCGGGATTTTTATTTATCCCTTTCGGAATATATAATAAGCAAGATGTAATTAAACCTAAGTCAAATTTTATACCTTCTGGAGTTAATATTATTTATCATGATATTGATAAGATTGTACCTGAAGAGAATAAAGTACTACTTGAAGGTGGAAAAGTATTAAACTATGATTTTTTAATTGTTGCAACAGGAACAAGAGTTGATCCAACCGAAACTCCCGGTTTAAAAGAAGAACTTTGGCATAAAGAAATATTTGATTTCTATACTGTTGAGGGAGCTGTAGCTCTTCGTGAATATTTTGAGACATGGCAAGGAGGTCGCTTGGTCATGAGTATTGCCGAACTTCCATTCAAATGTCCGGTAGCACCGCTTGAATTTGTATTTCTTGCTGATGAATACTTCTCAAAAGTAGGGATTCGCGATAAAGTCGATATTACTTATGTTACTCCTTTACCAGGAGCATTTACGAAGCCTATTGCAACCAAAATGCTGGGGGAACTGCTAAAAGAAAAAAATATTAAAGTTGTTCCAGATTTTTATCTTGAAAGCGTAGATAATAAAGAAAAGAAAATCAAATCTTATGATGGTCAAGAAATACCATTCGATGTATTAACAATTGTACCTGTTAACAAAGGAGATGATATGGTTGAACGAAGTGGTATGGGTGATGATCTGAATTTTATTCCTACAGATAAGCATACGCTTCGTTCTGAAAAATATGAAAATATATTTGTATTAGGTGATGCATCGAATATTCCTACATCTAAAGCAGGGTCGGTAGTTCATTTTGCGGCTGAGGTGCTCTTCGATAATCTTTTATGTGCAATTAAAGGCCGTGAATTAAGGGCTAAGTTTGATGGCCATGCGAATTGTTATATTGAAACTGGTTTTGGAAAAGGTTCATTAATAGACTTTAATTATGAAACTGAACCATTACCAGGAACATACCCACTTCCAGGAGTTGGCCCATTCGGATTATTACAAAATACCAAAATGAATCATTATGGTAAAGTGATATTCCGTTGGATTTACTGGCATATGTTATTAAAAGGAAAAGAACTTCCGATTGAAAATCATATGACGATGGCAGGAAAGAAAAAATCTTAATTCTTAAACACTGAAAAAATGGAAGTTAAATCAGATAATGTTCAGGGACAAATTAATGAAATCAATCAAAAGCTTGATTTGTTACTTCATTATGTAAATGAGCAGAGACTTAAAAGCGAAACCATTGAGGACTTAGTTTCTGATGTTTCAATTATTAGTAAAGATGCTTTTACAAGTGTTGTTGATGAACTTGATAAACAGGGGATTGAACTTAATGTTGATGATATTAAGGTATTAGTATATAAGCTTGTACGGAATGTAAATAATTTCTCACAGCTTATGGATATGTTCGAAAATATAACAGATTTATTAAAAGATGCCGGACCAATAATTAATGAAGTAGGCATTGACTTTACATATAAACTGAATGAATTTGAACAGAAAGGATATTTTGAGCTTTTTAAGCAGATGACAGAATTTTTTGATAATACGGTAGTGGCATTTCAGAAAACCGATTTTGATCCAAATAAAAAGTATTCGTTGATTAAAATCTTTAGAGAATTTAATAGTCCGGAAATAAAAAGAACCTTAGGGTTTGTATTAGAATTATTAAAGAATATATCCAGAGAATCTAATTTAAATAAATAATAATTAAAAAAAATTAAAACTATGGCACAAAAAACAATAGCAGGTATAAACCTGGAAGTTACCGATGAAGGTTACTTAGCAGATCCATCGCAATGGAACGAAGAAATTGCAAAAGAAATTGCAAAAGAAGAAGGAATTGAACTTACTGATAAGCATTTTGAAGTACTTAGTTTTATTCGCGAAAATGCAGAATCCGGATTAACAATTCGTAAAGTTGGAAAGTCTGGAATAGTTGATATTAAAGGTTTTTATGAGTTGTTTCCTGGTGGACCTTTAAAAATATCTACAAAAATTGCAGGTATTAAAAAACCAGCAAGTTGTGTTTAATTAGGGGGGCTAAGCTATGTCTGAAAAGAAAGATACTCAAGTAAAAAAAGTAGCCATTATCTGTGCTAAAGCATCTATAGAAGATGTTTATGCAGCTTTGGTTATGGCGAATGGAGCAGTTATGGAAGGTATGGAAGCAAAAGTTTTCTTCACTTTTTTTGGTTTAGATGCAATTACTAAAAAGCAAATGAATAAACTGCACACTGCAACTGTAGGAAATCCTGGTATGCGTATGCCCGGAGGATTACCTTTCCCAACTTTATTAGGAGCTATTCCTGGTGTAGAAGCTGGAGTTTCTGCAATGATGCGAAATCAGATGGAGAAATTGGATATCCCTCCTGTGGATGAATTTTTAGATATGATCACAGCAGGTGGAGGCGAAATTTATGCTTGTAAATTAGCTGTTGATATGTTTAAATTGAAAAAAGAAGATTTAAGCGATCATGTAATTGATATTATTACAATTGGTGATTTTTATGCAATGGCTGGTGGTGAAGGATCACAAGTTATTTTTACCTAAACCCAAAATAATGGATATTAAAAACCGCCTAAAATGGCGGTTTTTTTAGTTATTACTTTTTTCAAGCTCATTGATAAAGGTCTGCTTTTCTTTTAATTCAGAGTCGATAAGTTTCTGATACCATTGTTCTTGCATTTCTGTATTTCCTAAATACTTATTACAAATAATTAAATAATAATACGATAAACCATAGATGTGTGATTCTACCATAATATCTCCATCCAGAACTTTCTCAAAATATGAGATGCATGAATCATATTGTTTTTGTTGATATAAATCGAATCCTTCTTCAAAAAGCCTGATTTTTTTATTGTGATCATTATCTAGTATGATTCCATTAAAAAAGAAACAGGCATTGCTGCAGTTTTCAATAAGGTCTATAAACTTAATGTTATTTGGTATCGGAGGAAAGAAAAGCTTGAATTCAAGAACTTGCCCGGTATATGAAAATTCAAAATGATCGGGACATGTTGGGATATTTTCAGATTTAATTAAATTGAAAACTTCGTTTCCTTTCGTGTTTCTAATCATAATATCAGAATCGGCACAAAACCATCCTCCTTGACTACGTTGATTTGTTACTTTTAAGAATATAATAGTTTCAGAAGTTGTAATCTCAATTTTTGTAATCTCGAGATCAGGATGACTTTTTTTTCCTGCAATAGGATTATGATATGTTTGAGCAAATGAATTATATATGAATAGAATTAATACTATGATTAGAGGGATGTGTTTTTTCATGATTTACAATTAAAAATGCCCTTCAATATACTCGAAGGGCACTTAAATATCAAATTTTTATTGAACTATTCAGCTTTTTTGCCCCAGAAATTAAAGTCTAAACCAAACGAAACAAATAAGTTATCCTTATCATATTCTTCAGTGGTTGTATGAGATATTCCTAAAGCATCTGTTTGATTATATATTTTTCTGGCGTCATTATACACAGTATAACCTACACCAACATTTAAGTTAATACCTGATGAAATGGCATATGCTCCTCCAAATCCAACAGTATTAGAATGTTGGCTATAACTAAGATCTGTTTGGTAATCTTCAGTTACACCGGTTTGTGTATTTAAGTAACCAATACTTAATAATAATTTGTCAGATAGAGTATACTCTAAACCTAAAGCAAATTCAGTAGCGTTTCTGTCGATGACATCTTCGTTGTCAACATGCACACCATTTAATTTTCTGCCATAATCAGCATTTTTATCGAAATACATGTGGAAACCACTGGCTACAGATAATTTGTCGGTAATTTGATAATCTAAACCTGCAGAAAACATTGCTGGCATATCATTTCTTGTTTTTGCTCCATCAGGGAACATGCCAATTGTTGAACCAGAAGCTACATCATAACCTACAATAAAATCGGTAGTTGTATTATTTTCTAATTCAATCTCAGTTTTGAATTCATACTTAAGACCAATATTTAACTTGTCGTTTGGACTAATATTTAAACCAATAATTGGAGTAATTCCTGATCCCGTTTGTTCTACTTCAACATTATCCTGATCGGCAAGAAGCATAGCTCTTACTCCACTTTCACCTGCAGAAGCAGTAAATGGAGCAATACCTTGGCTAACTGTATTTACAGATGGATCTAAGCCTAAAGAAGCATAACCTGCTGCTAATTGAGCATATTGAGCATCTGTTAAAATAGTAAAATCATGAGCCTGGTCAATTGTTAAATCTCCATATGCAGAGTTTACATCTATAATCGCTTGTAAGCTATTTGCAGCACTTGTTGCATCAGCAGATAAAGCAGCAAAGAATGCAGAAGCAGATGTTAATTCACCTGTTGGGTTATGTAATGGGTGAGGAGTATTAATCATCACATCAGTTAAATGTCCATTGTAAGTGTTTTTTGCAGAAATATATCTTGCTCCTAAGTATACAGAAATCATATCATTGATTTCGTAAGAAGCACCAAGTTGGTAACCCCAAAATACAGAAGTTCCTTCAAAATAAGCATCTAAACTATAAGCTGTTGTAGGTAATCCCATAGCTGTTAGCCCAGGAACTAGATCAGATATTCCCATTTCAAATGAAGGTAATCCTTTATCGAAAGTAGCACCTCCGCCACCACCAACCGGATTCCAACCAAAAGAGAATACAAATTTTCCGGTTTTATATGCAGCATAAACACCAGGGAAAATAGGAACATTAATTTCACCTTCATAGTCAACAGGTGTATTCGCTAAGTTTACATAATTAGATGTAACAACCTTGTTTTGTTTAATGTACTGGTAGTTTAGTCCTAAATAGAAACCATCATCAAGTTTAGTTAGACCGGCAGGGTTGAAAAATACCGCATCAATATCTGTAGAAGCATCACGAGCAAACATACGAATATATGCAGCACTTTGGTTCTGGTTATGAACAATACCTCCAGAAAAAGAGAAAATAGGCAGGCTTAATAAACCTACTAATAGTAAAGTTATTCTTTTCATAGTCAGTTAATTTTGATTATTGGACTAAAGATAGATTTTAAAAGAAAAAAAAAGAAAAAAAACCGACCAAAGTTTAATTGTTTTTTGAATCAAAACTACTGTAAGTCAATTAATAGGTTAGTATATAAGTATTTAAAGAAGTGTATAATTCGAATTAAATAATAAAAAAATTCGACCGTATTATTTTATAAGTCTAAAAAAGCCTGTTTTTATAATGATTTAGCTATGTTAAGAATTACTTTAAAAAACAGATTTTAATAATGGAGTATCCATTTTTTTAGCTTTCTTACGACATCCAAAAGCAACATTTAATCCAAATCTAAAATTAAATGAGGTTGATTTATGCCCCCAAAGTGCTGCAGAAGCATTGTCTGATATCACATAAATTTGTAATGGAGCACCGCCTAAAACCAATCCAAATCCGATATTATTATAAGCTCCATTCATAATGGAATAACTTAAGCTGGCAGATAAACCATTAAATGGTCGAACATTCGCAGAAAATGTAAATGCCTGGTTCAGATTACTATTATAAAAATATGATCGAGAGAGAAAACCAACATCGAACTTTTTTGAAACAGCATAGTTTGCTCCAACATATATTTTGGTTCCAAGCGTGGTTGTGTATGATTTTGCAGTATTTGAAACTGTAAAACTATTTTCAAGAGAATCAACCATATCATCAAAAGGGTCGGTATCTTCATTGTTTTCACCAATTTCGTCACTAACATCTACCCCTTTAAAAGCATAACTTCCTTTTAAGTCTAGTTTGGTAACGTCTTTAGCATCCCATTTAATATATCCCAGGTCAATTAAGCTTAAGGATAGGGATAATTTATCCATAGCTTGAAAATAAACCCCAATATCAACTCCTAATCCCATATTATCATGTGCTAAGGCAAGATCAATAATAGAATCCGTTTCGGAGTCTTCAATATATGTTGGAACTTCAAATCCATCAAAATCACCATCATCATTTGTGGTTGCAATTAATGGAGAAGAAGTATATACTGTGGCATCGGCATTTAAATATATGGAGTCGCGACTTGAATAGAGGCTTAAATTATTATCATTAAAATCTGATGAAACATTCGCATGTCCAAATAATACTTTTCCTCTTATACCAACCGACAATTTTTGATTAATTTCTTTTGAAACACCTATCCCATATTCGCGATAAAAACTAGAGTTTACTCCCAAGTAGCTTAGGTCTGCATTCTGGTTAATAAATCCCCTGTTACCTTCAATGGCTAAGGTCATTAAATCTTTCGGGTAATTAATTGCTGAAGAGAATTTTTCGGAAAGATTAAAAGAAAAATACCAGCTGTTTACTCTAAAACCGAATGATAACAAATCAGTTCTGAAATCTTCGTAAAAGAAATTATTCTCGTCAATTTTTGAAAGAAAATCCTGACTATCAAATTCAGCATCGGGATGTAAGAATGTGATTAATGAATCTTCTGTAGGATGTTTCATGATCACATCTGTTAATGAAAGCCTGTTATTCCCAGCATCTATCTGCAAAGACGAAACAATCGGTAGTCCAAAGAAAAAATTGCATTTAGGTTGCATAGCCGGGTTCATAAAAGTAGATTGTGGAACCCGATTCATGTAATACAATGTTTGTGCATCTTGTGCCGAAAGATATCCAGTAAAAAGGACTGCAGATATAATGATTAAAAATAATTTTTTAAATTTAATGGTATTCATGAGTCATTGGGTTTACATGTCGTTAGTATTTGCTTTTACATCCACTCCCACACTTAAATTAAAATCTACAGAATAATCTTCCATAAACTTCACAGAAATCAAATCACCAGTAGAATTCGAAGGGGTTTTTAATCCTGCTCGAATAATTCCATAACGAACAGAACTTAAATCCATTATTTCATCGTTTGTATATTCAACCAGTGATGTTTTAATACCAGGTGCTAAAACCGTATTATCAGCTTCATTGATGATTGCTGAATTAATAATTGGTCGGGCATTGTCATTGAATAGACTATCTACATGATTGTACAGAGAATCAACCATGTATAACTGAAAATCAATATCCAAAGGTAGTCCGTTAGAAACCTCCAGCATAATACTTACCTGCTCAATAAAATCTGCATCATCTTCAATATCAATCAAGTCCAAATCAATCGTGTCTTCTAATGCAAAACTATCGGCTTTAAACCAAAGAGGTAATACAAATTCAAAATCAATATCTATTCTACTGTCATCACTAACAAAATTATAAGATGCTTCTGGTCCGTCCGGATTAGAAGATGCAGATAAGGAATATTTTAAATTTGAAGGTAAGAAAGACAGAAAATCTGCTACATTTGAATTCTGACCATTGATAGAGATTACAGTATCTTTATAAATATCATTATTAATATAATCGCTTAATCTTGGATATGCATATCCAAATGTATCCATGGTTTCATTGAAAGTCATTTCTACAGAATCTGTTCCATTATATCCAACCATTCGAGATATACTGACTGCTGCAGGAACACCATAAGAATTGGTTATGTTAAAATTAATTCTCGGATCTTCGAATCGGATATAACCATCAATGGTATTTTCAAAAAATCCCATATCGAGGTCTCCAACTTGAGTCATTAACTCATAATCTCCAATATAACCAAATATCGCATCAAAATTTAAGTTCTCAATAGTAGCTGTTACAGCAATTTGTTCTCCTGCATTTAATCCTGCTCCAGAGTTAATAAGTTCTACTTCAAAATCAACGGGCATATAAGTAAATGTAGAGTCAGGAGTTATTGAATCACTTAAATATATTGTATATCCATCAAGTACAAAAGGTTCATTGTAGGTAAAAGTACCATCAGCAACATCAATCGGAATTGTTTGTGTAAATGGCACACCATCTAATTGTATATTTGGACAGGTTATGGTAATTTCGCCTGTATGTTGAAACTCGGATGTAATGTCGAAGACCATGCTTCCTTCATCTAAAATCAAACTATCTAATTGTTCACCGTTTGCAAAAGAAAATGGAAAGTCTTTCGTACGATCAAGATTTATAGGTTGTCCAACACCCCATCCAGAAGGTATGGTAAAATCTGATTCAATAAAAAATTCGATAAAATCCTGAGAGGGAATTTCTAATAATTCGTCTGCAACATATGAAAAAAGAGAATCTTCGTATGTGATTAAAAGTAATCCATCAGCATTGGTGCTTATGAAGCTTGAGCTGTCAAATTCACTAATAATATCACTTAATGTTAAAGATCCATAAGCAACAGGAGCTAAAACTCCGGCAGTTATTTCCATTTCATCGTCCAGTTTTGAGAAATCATATTCATCGTGCATACATTGCGAAAACAGAAATATGATAAATACCGGGATGATCAAGTTTAGTATTCTTACGAATTTTAGCTTATCCATAATTGTTGCAATTTTAATAATTAACTAATTTACGGAATAATTGTATAAAAAGTTATACTGAGTACCAACAATCAAATTAAACTGGTTGTGAGACTCTCCTAAATGACCAATTGAAAAAGGAGTATTTCCTTTTAAAGGGAAACCTTCATATATACTTCCGTTACTATTAAACAAAAATATTTCGTTGCTTGTTCTCGAAACAATTCCAATTTTTCGATCATCGTACGAAAAATAATAATAAACAGGCGAAGATTCAATCTTTTTATCAAATTTATAATCAAAGATTTCCGATTTATCTTGTTTGTATACTTCCAGTTTATTCTTGTCTAAGAAAATATAATCTTTAAATCCGTCGGCATTAATATCCTGGTAATCGAAATAATGCTGTGATGAATATTTTTCAATTTGCTTTGATTCAACGGTACCATCCAGATAAATCATTTTAACCATGCTTGATGTATCGGTAGTAACAAATCGAGGTTTATCATTACCTGTTTCAAGAATAAAGTTATTATTTACAGATTTAGCAAATTGATTTTTAATATGTACTCGTTCTTCGCCTTTTCTGTTTAGGATATAAACACGATATTTATCGGCAAATACCAGGTAATCGTTTGTACTAACTCTAAAATGTTGAATAGGGTTTGTTACATAATTATCTGTTTGTCCAAAGTTCCAACCATTAATCAGGCTTCCTTCCAAATTGTATAAATAAACGTTTTTGTTTTTACATGGTATAAAAATTCTGTAATCGCGCGTTTTATCATAATCAAAGACTGCTAGTCCTGCTGTTGACGGAGACCTTAAATCAACAGGATATCGCTCAACATAGTTACCATTACGATCGACTAAATGAATTTTACTTTCAGTACTAAATAGGAATTGCAACTTGCCATTTTTATAATAATCAACCTGGTATATTTCACTATTTATCTTTTCGTCTAACTGAAGTTTCCAAAGTACTCGTCCTACCTTGTTGATGAGATAAATCTTATGATTTAGATCCTGCACAAAAATCTCATTTTCTTTGGTGTAGTGGTTGGTTACCAGCACAGGTTTAAAATTAATTGATGTATCGAGATGACTTTCCCAAACAGTTACAGCTTCTTCTTTAATATTAGGAATATATTGTAAGTAAAGATTGTTATAAATCATGTCGTTGTTTTGCTGAAACTGAACAGCAAAGGCCTGGAATTTTCTGAAGCTATTCAGGTTTTCGTTCAATCCTTTTTTAATATTTGGATTTAAGAATTCGGCTATATATTTCGGAGATCGAAACATATTGGTGTAAAAATAGAAATTCGATTTTGACGATAAATAATTGGTAAACTGTTCAAACTTCATATCATTATCTAATGTTTTATGCAATACATTAGAATGGATAAACTTTGAAATAGCGTTCTTCGAATTCCCAATGATCATAAAATTATCGATAAAACTCACATACTGTTTTTTAAACTCAGGGAAAGTGTTACCAAAAAAGGTTTTAAAAACACTGCCAAACGGTAATGAATATACTTTATAAGAAGTTTCTTTATCAATCTTAATTTCACTGGTATAATTTGATTTGTTTACTTTCTCAATGGAAGCAACTTTCTCAATGATATTATTTAAACTTTTTTCTGTTATGCTTTTACCTTTGGTACGCATAATAATGTAAGTATTGTCTTTAAAATTGTTATTGGGTTCATCAGTAACCACAATGCCAATTTCTTGGTCCAGTTCGTTCATAAAAAACTCTTCAAGGTTAATTGCATATTTATTTTTAAAGCGATCAATTTGAAGCTGATATGCATTTATCTTACCCAATTTTTCGAGGTACGACTTATAACTTTTTATATACTGGTTTGTATTGCTTATTCCTAATGTTATAAATACCGATGTATTTGAAGGAAGAACATTATACATTTCATGATCGACAGGTTCTTGGTCCAGAAAGATATTGAGATAATTATTTAATGAATCGCTACTGAATGTAAAACCATTTAATAAAATAGCATCTTGATTGATATTCACATCTAGTTCGGCCCAATTGCCAAAATTTGAAAATGTTGATATGACAGCTTTCTGTTTATTATTTAATGTAAATGATACGATTTCGTTAAATTTAGTAAGGTTTAAATAAATATTAGCGTCAACATTTTTACCGGCAGTTTTGTGAACTTTTGTAAATCCGTGTTCCTTAAAAATTGATTCTTCAACCTCTGATTGACGTATAGAATTTTCAACTAATAAGGATGATGAACTAAATACCAGTATTCCTTTATTGAAGGTAAAGTGAAATTCTTTCTCTTCTGATTTTATCTGATATATTTTTGCTCCATTATAATTTCTTTCTTGTATTTTAACTTTTAATAGGGGATTAATGGTTTGAAGGAAGAACTTTTTATCGCGATTATTAAATAACTTAACATAGAAAAGTAAACCAACATTTTCTTTACCAATTTTATGGCCTGAAATTAAAATCTTATTGTTGTTTGTTAAGTTTTTAATGATCGGGTTATTTTCCGAAATATTAACCAAATATGCCAGGTCTGAATTAAGTTGATTCATGGATGGAAATAAACTTATTTCCTCCCAAATTTTATTTGATGAACGAAAATCAACAATTTTATCGACGAAGTCATTACTCTCAATAATGAAAGCTGCATCCGTAGGAATTAAGTTAAACGTATCAAACTCCGGAATTTGTTGTTTCTTAATGTATTGATAACCAAATATAACTGCAGAGATTGTTATTAAAGCAGCTATCCCAATAAAAACTTTTTTAAGCATATAAAATCAATCTGTTTATGGTTCTTATCAAAAATATTAAATATAATCTATTAACTAAAATAAAGTGCTTGTAAACATAAATAAAATCAATTAAACCAAGCATTCAAATTCAAATCAAATAGTAAATTTGCATTCTGAAAAGGGATATCGTGGTTTTATGAATAAGAAAATATATTTAACTTTAATAAGTTTACTTATAGCAGTTTGTTCTTTTACTCAAACTTTAGTGCTAAAAGATATCGAATCAAAATTGCCTGTAACAGACGTTGCTGTTTATAATATTGATCATACGAAATCATCTTTAAGCAATGAAAAGGGAGAGGTTTCAATTGATATTTTTTCGAAAGATGAGGTCATTTTTATCAGTCATCAGTCATATAAAGAGATTCAGCTAAAAAAATCAGAGATAAAAGCATTTACAATTTATCTTGAAAAAGAAATTTTTGAAATTGGCGAATATGTGATTTCTGCATATCGTTGGGAACAAAATAAAAATGAGATTCCAAATAAAATTACCCGATTAAGTAAAAAGGAAATTGTATTTCAAAATCCACAAACAACAGCCGACTTGCTGGCAAATTCGAACGAAGTATTTGTTCAGAAAAGTCAATTAGGAGGTGGTAGCCCAATGATTCGAGGGTTTTCTACTAATACAGTCTTATTGGTTATCGATGGTGTACGTATGAATAATGCTATTTATCGTGAAGGAAATTTACAAAATGTAATTTCATTGGATGCTAATAGTATTGAGAGCAGCGAGATAATTTTTGGTCCCGGATCGGTAACATATGGAAGTGATGCATTGGGTGGATTAATGGATTTTCACACATTGCGACCTAAACTTTCTACTAGCGATGGACTTTATTTCTCGGGGAATGGATTTACTCGTTATTCATCGGCAAATAATGAAAAAACAGGACATATAGATTTTAATATTGGTGCCAAAAAGTGGGGTTTTATTACCAGTGTCAGCTATAGTGATTTCGATGACCTAAGAATGGGAAGTAATGGTCATCGTGATTATAGAAGATTAGAATATGTAAAGCAGATTAATGGAGTAGATTCTGTTTTAAGTAATAGTGATGTTAATGTTCAGAAAGAATCTGGTTATAATCAGGTGAATTTTATGCAGAAAATTCGATTCCGACCGAATAAAGATTTGAATGTGGTTTATGCTTTTCATTATTCAAAACTTTCGAATGTTCCTCGTTACGACAGGTTAATCCAGTATAGTGGCGATCATTTAAAATATGGAGAATGGTATTATGGTCCACAAAAATGGATGATGCATAGTTTAAATGTTAGTTATTCAAAGGCAAATAAAATTTTCGATAACTCAAAATTAACTATTGCATTTCAGGATTATGAAGAAAGTCGTCATGATAGAAAATACAGAAGTGAGGATTTAAGAGAGCGAACCGAAAAGGTATTGGCATATAGTCTAAATCTGGATTTTGATAAGAAACTAAAGCGAGACAACCAGTTTTTCTATGGGATAGAAGCTGTTTATAATTCGGTAGAATCAACAGGGCAAAATAAAAACATTGTTAGCAATGTAATTTCTCCTGAATCGACCCGATATCCTGATGGAGATAATCATTATACCACTTTGGCTGCATATTTAAGTTATAAAGAAAATTTTAGTGAGAAATTTACAACTATAGCTGGGTTAAGATTTAACTATGTTGATTTAAAATCTACTCTGATTGATACAACATTTTTTAATTTCCCTTACGATGAAATCTCTGTTACAAATAGTGCTTTAAATGGATCTGTAGGATTCGTTTATCGACCTACAGAGCAATGGCAGTTAAATCTGAATTTATCATCGGGATTCCATGCTCCTAATATTGATGATATCGCCAAAATATTTGATTCGGAACCGGGAAGTGTTGTTGTTCCAAACGAGAATCTAAAACCTGAATATGCATATAATGTTGATCTGGGAGTTGAGAAGAGATTTAAAGATGTAGCTTCGATTAGTATTACCGGATTTTATACTTTCTTAAATGACGCCTTTGTTCGAAGAGATTTTACTTTTAATGGTCAGGATTCGATCATGTACGATGGAGAAATGAGTAAAGTGCTTGCTATTGTAAATGCTGACAAGGCATATATTTATGGGCTTAGCGCAGTCTTGAAAATTAACCTGCCATACCACTTACAAATTGAATCGAAGATAAATTATACAGATGGCGAAGATCAGGTTGGTTTGCCCTTGAGACATGTAACTCCTTTGTTTGGAAATACAAAACTTAGGTATTCAAATAAAAGATTAGAAGCATCCATTTTTGTCAATTATAATGGAGAAATAAAATATAAGGATTTAGCTCCAAGCGAGCAGGATAAACCTTATATGTATGCTACAGATAGTAATGGAGATCCATATTCACCTTCCTGGTGGACTTTAAATTTTATGTCATCATATCAGCTTAAAAAATATCTTACCATAAACTTTGGTGTCGAAAATATATTAGATAATAGATACCGACCATACTCTTCAGGTATAGTGGCTCCGGGGCGTAATTTTATAATTGGTTTACGTGCCAGCTTTTAAAAATTAGCGCTTATTGTAACTTTTTGGTTCGAAGATTGTAAAGGAATATATTAAAATTGTATTTTTAATTTTTTATTGCAAATCTTCTCAAGTATGAAACGAATAATCATTTTAAGTGCTTTACTTTTTATTGGATCATCATCTATATTGGCTCAAGAAACCAAAAGAAATTTAATTGATGAGGATAAGGATAAATTTGAGCAGGATGTTTTTAATAAGGAGCTTGGAGAAGATGATGATACTACCGATCAGGCAAGAAAGCTTTACGATAAAATCCCGGATCAGTTGCCAAGCTGGGTTTTAAACACTGAAATTAGTTCAAATAGAGTGGTAGCATTTTCCGATCCAAATATGGAAAAGAAAGATGCATTTGAACAAGCTACATTAAGAGCAAAAGCAATATTTGCCATCATGAATTTGAGTATGGTGAGTAATATTACCGATGATTATACAAACCTTAAAGAATCAGGGAAATATTCGTTATATGCTACAAAATTTCAGGATTTTTCTGTAGCAAAATCTAAACTTGCTTATCATGATTCATCCATTATTTTAGTCGATACTTTTTTTACAAAATATAACGAAGGAGTTGTTTTAATTGATTTCAATTATAATGAGGGTTCTGAATTAAACAAAGATACCTTAACGGTTAAGGGAGAATTCTTACAGGTATTTATCGAGAGAAATTTTAAGAAAGAAAAAGTTGAGTTTTATAATTTATCTGTTCAGGATAATCGAGAACAAGATTCGGTTGATTTCTTAGCTCAGTATAATTATAAGATAGTAAACAGGGGTTACGATATTAATTCTATTTATGGTCATCAGTTAATTGAATTTGAAGAAAGAACTTATAATTATTTTGTTGAGTCAGAATTTACACCTGATAGCACACATTTAGAGAGTAACTTTTTTAGATTGAACAGAGGCTTATGGAATGGATATGTAACAGGGATTCTAAAAAATGTAACAACTCTTTCAAAATTATTAGCAGCAAAAGTTAAAAACTCAAACGATTTTTATACTTTAAAAAATGAAGGTTTAATTCGTACAGTTGCCAGAAATAAAGTGTCCTTTGGATACAATTATTTTGAACTATACGAAAATCAATTTTATATCGATTTAAACGGTAGGATAAAATATTAGTGTCATACTTCGATAAACTCAGTATGACCTCAATTATTTGTCACACTGAGCCTGTCGAAGTGTTTATTATAAGTTCTGTATTACTTTAATCATTTGTTCTCCTATCCCAATTGTATATCCCGACGAAATAAAATAAATATCTTCACATTTAGAAACTACAAATACCGGAAGGTTATTTAAACTTTTTCCGGTAGATTCTTTAATAGTTTTTAAGAATTCAAAATCTTGATCGATAACATACTTTACTTTTTTAGGTAAATTATAGTCTAAGAGCTTTGCTTCAGCAGAGTTTTGAACTATATAAAAATCAGCGTTCAATTTATCGAAGCTGGCAGCTATCTTCTCAATATCTTTTAAGGTATGATTTGTTGGTTCTTTTCCTGGTTCAAGAAAGCCAATAATATTAATTCCTTTCGTGTTAATTTTAACCGGATTATCCTCGATATAATAAATTTCTTTTGGAAAACTAATTGTAGCAATAACTTCAGGCTTTTGATTGTTTTTTCTAAGTTTTACAATGATATCTTTTTTATCTCCTGCTTTAATATTAAAATATTCAAGTTTTGTAAGAACATTGCCATTGCTTAAACGGTTTCCGGTAATTAATAAATAATTTCCCGGTTCCAATGTAATTTCATCTCTCATTTCACTAATTGGAGTATCCCAACCATAGTCGAGTGTATTATATTTACCATTTTCAAACTTCGATAAAGCAAAATGAACTCTGTATTTAAGATCAGTACCATTTTCTTTACTATTTATAAACCGAATGCTTCCTTCTGGTTTTTCAATAGCAGCTTCAACTTTCTCAAAATTTACATCATTCCATTTATTACTAAAATATTGTGGAACTTTAGTGGCAGGTTCTAATCTTGCAGGAATTCCAAAGCTTCTACATGCTGCAACAAAGAATAAATCACGAGAATATGAATCGGAAATTTTCAGTTCATAAACTCCTTTTGCTGTAATTGGTACATCATAATAATTGGCATCGGTGTTTATTGTAATTTCAGTATTCATCCAATGGATTAAATGACTGATATCTGCTTTTGTTTTATGAATGAAATCTTCTCCAAATGTATTTTGTAAGAATGCTTTATACGCAATTAGTTTTTCATTTTCAATACGAGGATTAAGGACATAGTCAATAAATATTTCTTTATCTTCATTTGGAAGATTTTCAGCATATTTGAATGAATGCTTTATATGTGACAATAATACTTCTGATTTTCCATCTCTTAAATCTTTTGGAGCAATGGCCTCTAATACAGATATGGTAAAATCTTTATTTATTGTAGCAGCTTGCTCAATGAAATGAATAATCTCAGGATAGTTACCTCGGCTTCTTTCAACGAAATCCCAAACTAAAATAGGCTCTAACTGATGATTCTGAGCAAAAGATTTGGTTTCTTCCTCTGTAATAAATGTTGATGCATAAGCTTCTCGTATGGAGTCTTCTTGTGCAAATCTTCTTTTATTTTCTGCTGCACCATCTTCCGAAACAGATTTAGGTTCTTTTTCTATTGGAGGTACAATATCAAAAATATCAGTATATTCTTTACCTGTTTGAGCTTTAAGCTGTAATGTTATAGTATCGGTTTTTTCAACGGTAATTTTTTCATAAGCATAATGATCATCTTTATAAGCCCAGATGATTAAATCACCATAACCCGTCATTAGAGAAGCAATTCCATTTTTATCGACTTGTTTTTTACCTATAGGATAAAACTCAGCGTAGTTGTATAACTGGAATTCAACCGTTGCATCGTGAACTATTTTATGATCTGCATCAATCACTTTAGCAAAAACAGTTTTAACAGGTGCGTAATTGCTTAACATATTCACCTTGGTGTATTTTTCTTCTTTGCGAATGATTTCTTCAGGTCCTGAATATTTCCCAAAAACATTCGAATTAACAAGCATAGCTCTTAATGCAGGAGCAGAGAACCATGCAATATCCAAATCAGCTTCCGGCTCGCAAGCTCCCAAATAGTGCCATTGACCATCGACCCAAACTTCTACCCAGGCATGATTATCGTCGGTATGTGCCCAACGAGGAGTATAACACTGGCGTGCAGGAATTCCTGCTGCTCGCATGGCTGTAACTGTAAAAGTTGATTCTTCTCCACATCTGCCATAAGTTGATTTAATTGCTCCCAATGGCGATATCGTTCTAATATCGGTTGGTTGATAATTTACTTTCTCGTGACACCAATGATTTACTTCAAGAATAGCTTCTTTTAATTCCATTCCTTTTAGTCTTTGGCTTAGTTCTTTAAAAAATACAGCGCGTGAAGTGTCCAGATTTTCATTATTAACCCGATATGGTAAAACAAAATGTCTGAAAATATCTTCCGGGATTTGGTGCCCCCAGTTAAATTCATTTAGGGTTTTAAGAGCTAGTCTAACATTATTAAGAAAGAAATCACTATTGTAATCTGCTAAATCGCTAAGTGGCATGTAAGCATACAAAAACATTAATGCCTCTTTTTCTTCAAGAGTTATATCCTGATTAAATACATCGAAAAGCTGGCTTTCTCTTTTAGAAGCTAATTCTCTTACTTTTTCAAAGTCAGATTGTACTGTTTCAAGATATTCTTTATCATTTATAAAATGATTTTGTTGTGTACAACTAAATGTTGCCAACACGAACAATGCAAAAATAATTTTTCTCATAGTTAGGGGTGTATTATAAATTTTGTAAGATTTCAATAGTATTTTTTACTCTTTCCGGATCGGTAACTAATAGATCAAATTCATCAAACTGAGGAATACCTCCCATGCTTACATCTTCTTTCCTGAATTTCATTTTACTGGGAATTGTTTTTCTGAGTGATGCATGGAATTCTTTTGCCCCTGTTTTTTGATGAATTTCCTGTATATTGTTTTCGTTAATACCACTTCCGGGCATTATACTAATCCTGTTTCTGGCTTTTTCAATAAGATCTCTGATTAGATCAATTCCGTCAAAAGCTTTGTTTTTTTGCCCCGATGTTAAAAGGCGATTGCAATCACAAGCAATAATGTCTTCCAAGGCCTGGTAAGGATTGTTGGTTATATCAAATGCTCTGTGAAAAGTTACTGACATAGGTTTTGCCAAGTTTACTAGATCTTTGGTACGATCTACATCAACAGAACCATCTGTTTTTAAAATGCCAAATACAACGCCATCAATTCCTATTTTTTTAGCAAATTCAATATCTGTTTTCATAATTTCAAATTCGTCATTTGAATATAAGAAATCTCCTCCTCTGGGACGGATAATGATATTGATGTCAATATTGAGTTTTTGTTTGGCTTGCAGAATGGCTCCATAAGAAGGAGTTGTTCCTCCTTCGTGAATATTATCACATAACTCAATTCTTTGGGCTCCGCCTTTTTGTGCCATTAATGCTGATTCAACAGAGTTTGCACAAATTTCGAGGGTAAATTCAGATGGCATTTTCTAATTTTTTGGATCACTAAAAATACATAAGATAATTTTAAATGATGATTAATAGGTTGCTTTTTTTATTTGTGAAAATTCAAACGTAAATTTGTTATAATGAAGATAAAGATCCTTGCACTAATAATAACGCTTTTTACTTTAAGCAACTTATGTTTTGCGGTTAACGACAGTTTATCTGTAAAAAACTCTTATAAACTTGTTAAGCCGGTTTCAAAAACAATTCCCAATTATTCCGGTGATCTACAAACACAAACTGCTCAATTAAAATCTGATAAACCATTCAGGGTTCTTGTTCTTGATGAAAATAATTTACCGGTTCATAATTTAGCTGTTAAATTACAGGTTATTTCTGTTCCAAAGGGTGATCATAGTTTTCAGATTAATGATACTCTTATTTATTCAGATTCTTTAGGGATAGCACAAGCATATGTTCAGTTAGGATCAAAAGAAGGATTATATGAGGTTTCGGTGCAATTGAATGATTATCCGGCAAGTAATTTTTTGATTTATAAGATTTTTGCCCGAAAAACGAATTGGGTGTTTATGCTTATTGCAGGATTAATCGGCGGGTTAGGCTTATTCTTGTTAGGTATGATGATGATGAGTGACGGAATGCAAAATGCTGCAGGTGATAGAATGCGAAGTGTCCTAAGTAGTATTACAAATAATAGGTTCATTGCTGTTGGTGTTGGAACTTTTGTTACAATGATAATTCAGAGTAGCAGTGCAACAACAGTCATGTTAGTGAGTTTTGTGCATTCCAAACTAATGAAATTTCGACAGACAATAGGTGTCATTCTTGGAGCTGGAATAGGTACTACCATAACAGCCCAATTAATTGCTTTTAAACTTACGGATTATTCATTGCTTTTAATTGGAATAGGATTTTTGATGAACTCGTTTACGAAATCGGTTTATGTTCGAAATATTGGAAAAACCATTTTAGGTTTTGGGATACTATTTTATGGAATGCATATTATGTCTGAAGCGATGTATCCATTAAGATCATTTTCTCCATTTATAGATTCTATTGTAAGATTAGAGAATCCTGTTTTAGGCATTTTAGTAGGTGCTGCTTTTACAGCATTAATCCAGAGTAGCAGTGCTTTTATAGGGATTATGATTATTTTAGCTACTCAGGGATTACTAACGCTCGAAGCATCTATTCCTTTGCTTTTTGGTGCAAATATCGGAACTGCAATTACTGCTATTCTTGCAAGTATAAAAACCGATAGAGAAGCAAAACAGGTAGCCTTAGCACAGACAATTATTAAAATAATAGGAGTTTTAATTTTCTTATTCTGGATTCCTCAGTTTGCTGATTTTATTAAATCTATTTCTCCTAAAAGTAGTTTTATAAATGATGATTTTAACTCTTTAGCTGAAACTGTTCCGCGTCAAATTGCCAATGCACATACTGTTTTTAATATTGTTTTAACGTGTTTGATTTTACCGGTAACGGATTTGTTTGGAAAGTTTGTAGAAAAGCTATTGCCATTTAGAGTTGTTGAGAAACCAAAACTGAAAACGATTTATCTCGATTATGGTATGGTGAAGAATTCATCTTTAGCTTTAAGTTTAGCAAAAAAAGAAACCTTGCGAATGGGTAAGTTGGTGCAGAACATGACAGGAGATATCATTATCCCATTTTTAATAAAGAAAAAGGAAATCATAAAAGATATTCAGGAAACGGAAGAAGAAATTAATTTCTTGCGCGATCAGATTAATGATTATATCTTAAAAATAACTCGTGAAAATTTAAACGAAGAACGAGTGAATGAATCATTTCAATTATTGTATACTGTTAAGGAATTTGAACAAATTGCCGACCTTGTTTCTACGAATATGATTAAAAGAGCGCTTAGTTGGTGTGCTATGGATTTTGAATTTTCAAAAGAGGGAAAGGATGAAATCATTAATTATCATACCAAAACTCAAAAGCAGTTGAGCAGAGCATTAAAAGTTTTTGAAAGTCTTAACCTTGAGAAAGCAAAAGCCATGAAGGATAAGTATAAGCAGTATCGAAATATGGAGATTGAATTTGAAAAGCAACACTTCGAAAGATTAGCAGATGAAATAACTGAAACACTATCCAGTAGTAAAACTCATATCGAATTAATGACTTTTCTAAGAGCTATTAATAGCCATGCAACGAATATAGCAAGGATTATGCTAAAGTGGTCGTATAAGGTAAATCACTGATAGTACCTAAAGATTAGTACACATTGTTATAGATACAAATGCGAGTTTTTTATAGCTTTGCTGAAAAACTAAAAGGGGATTAGAATGCAATCAATTCGGGAATTATATAAAATTGGGTTTGGGCCATCGAGTAGTCATACTATCGGGCCGGTTAGGGCTGCACGCATTTTTATGGAAAGAAATCCAAACATGGAGAATTTTAAAGTTACTCTTTATGGCAGCTTGGCAGCAACAGGTAAAGGCCATCATACAGACGAAGCCATAGAAAAAACTTTTGCCCCAAAGCAGGTTCAAATCATATGGAAAGAGGAGGAAGAACTTCCTTTGCATCCAAATGGCTTATTGTTTGAAGCATTTCAAGCTGATACAAAAACAGATGAGTGGACTGTTTATAGCATTGGAGGTGGCGATTTAAAAGACTCAACAGGAATCATTAATGATAAAGTTGTGTATAAGCATAAAAATCTTGATGCTATCTTAGCATGGTGCAATCAGGAAGGTAAAACGTTTTGGGAGTATGTTCAGGATTGCGAAGATGATGATATATGGGTTTTCCTAAAAAGAATCTGGGATATCATGAAAAGAACCATTGAGGCAGGTCTTGATAATGAAGGAGTGTTGCCAGGTGAGATTAAACTGGCAAGAAAAGCGAGCACTTATTTTATGAAATCGAAAAATTCTAAGGGAGCCATACAAAATCAGGGATTGCTTTTTGCACTAGCTTTAGCAGTATCGGAAGAAAATGCTGCAGGAGGAGAGATCGTAACATCTCCAACTTGCGGTTCGTCAGGAGTTTTACCAGCTATTTTATATTATCTGGAAAAAGAAGAGCATATTTCTGAAAAAAGAATTTTGAGAGCTTTAGCGACTGCGGGATTAATCGGAAATATTGTAAAGCGAAATGCTTCAATTTCAGGTGCCGAAGTAGGTTGCCAGGGAGAAATAGGAACGGCTTGTGCCATGGCTGCCGGTGCTGCGGCCCAGATAATGGGAGGAACACTTCGCCAAATTGAGTATGCTGCCGAAATGGGTTTTGAACATAATTTAGGTTTAACCTGTGACCCTATTGCAGGTTATGTACAAATACCATGTATTGAGAGGAATGCTATAGCAGCTGCTAAGGCAATGGAATGTGCGGTTTATGCTCTATTCTCTGATGGAGGGCATAAAATTTCTTTTGATAAAGCTGTTGAAACGATGGCAGAAACAGGACGAGATATTCAAAGTGCCTATCGTGAAACAGGTAAAGGAGGTTTGGCAAAAACATGGAAGCCTTTTAACAGATAAGTTGAACTTTTTTATGAGTAAGATGTTTGGTTCAATTAAACATATAAAAAATACTAACTTTAGTAAGTAAATCTAAATATGATAATTTATGATTAATGAAACAGTTCTATTTGCATTTGGCTTAACTCTTTTTGCAGGATTATCAACAGGAATAGGTAGTGTTATGGCTTTCTTTACCAAAACTACAAATACAAAATTCCTTTCAATAGCACTAGGTTTTTCGGCTGGTGTTATGATTTATGTTTCAATGATTGAAATATTTTTTAAAGCAAAAGATTCTTTAGTTGCTGAATTAGGAGAAAAAATGGGATCTTGGATTACTGTTGTTTCATTTTTTGGAGGGATCTTATTTATTGCATTAATCGATAAATTAATTCCATCTGTAGAAAATCCACATGAAATTAGAATGGTTGAAGAGATGGATGAAAAGGCAAAAGCAGCACATAAGAATAAGAAGCTGATGAAAATGGGGATGTTTACAGCATTGGCTATTGCAATACATAATTTCCCTGAAGGGTTAGCTACTTTTACTGCTGCTTTAACTGATCCCAGCTTGGGTATTGCTATTGCAGTAGCTATTGCTATTCATAATATTCCCGAAGGAATTGCTGTTTCAGTGCCTATTTATTATGCAACAGGAAATAAAAAGAAAGCATTTTGGCATTCGTTTTTATCCGGTCTAGCAGAGCCTGTTGGTGCATTAATAGGATATTTAATTTTAATGCGGTTTATAACAGATACAGTTTTTGGAATTTTGTTTGCCGGAGTGGCGGGGATTATGGTTTTTATTTCAATCGATGAATTATTACCTGCTGCACGTGAGTATGGTGAGCATCATTTGTCAATTTATGGATTAGTTGCTGGAATGGCTGTGATGGCAGTAAGCTTACTCATGTTTATCTGATATAAAAAAAAACAAAACCCTTCCAAAGTTTAAAACTTTGGAAGGGCTAATACATAAATATAAAATTATCTTTAGAAAGGTTTAAATCCAATAATCTCTCTCACATCTTTAACAGTTTTAGCAGCGCTTTCTCTGGCTTTCTCTGCTCCTATTTTAGCAACTTTTCTTAGATATTCATCATTCGATTTAATATCGTTAATTTTTTCTCTAATAGGAGCAACAAATGTATTAATATCCTCAGCTAATTGTTTTTTTAAATCACCATAACGGATTTCACAAGAAGCATATTTCTCTTTGAAATATTCGATGGTACTTTTCTCCGAAACAACATCCATTAATGTAAATAGATTTTGGATTGGCTCAGGCATTTCAGAATTCATTTCAGTCGGCCCACTATCGGTAACAGCGCGCATAACTTTTTTCTTTAAAGCTTTTTCTTCATCAATTAGGAATATTCCATTCCCTTCCGATTTTCCCATTTTCCCAGTACCATCCAGTCCCGGTATTTTTATTAAAGCTTCTCCAAAATTGTATGGTTGTGGTTCTTTAAAATAATCTACTTTATATATATTATTAAAACGACGCGCAAACTTACGAGCCATTTCCAGATTCTGTTCTTGGTCTTTACCAACAGGTACTTTTGCTGCATTGTGGATAATGATATCAGCAGCCATTAATACAGGATATGTTAATAAGCCGGCATTTACATTTTCAGGTTGCTTGCGCACTTTATCTTTAAATGATGTGGTTCTTTCTAATTCGCCAATATAAGCATTCATGTTAAGAAGAAGATAAAGCTCAGTAACTTCCGGAACATCACTTTGTATGTATATGGTAGCTTTTTCTGGGTCTAAACCACAGGCTAAATATTCTGCTAGTACTTGTTTTACACTTCCGTGTAAGTCTCCAGGAGTAGGGTGTGTTGTTAAAGAATGATAATCAGCAATAAAAAAATAACAGTTATTTTCATTTTGCATTTTAATAAAATTCTTCATTGCTCCAAAATAATTACCTAAATGAAGATTCCCGGTTGGTCTAATTCCACTAACAACAGTTTCCATTATATTTATTTTATTGATTGATTATTGTAATTTTGCAAAAGTAAAAAATGTTTATTAATAAATTAGCCTCTTTATATGCTTTTAATATAATTGAAATTGAGGTTAAATAAAACGATCGATATGGTTGGTATGGCTAGGTTTCTATTAATTCTATTTGTTATTTTTTTTATCGTTAGAATATTTACAAGGTATGTTCTTCGAAGGTATTTTAGCAAAATGCAACAAAATTTTGAAGATCAACAGCAACAATATCAAAACAAAAAAGAAGGCGATGTTACGATTAATACGAAACCAAATTCAAGTAAAAAGATAGATAAAGACGAAGGTGATTATGTAGATTACGAAGAAGTTAAGGAATAGATCATAATAATATATAAGCTAATATAGAACTTTCTACCTTAACTATATTACCATCCTCCACCACTAATTATAAACCCGGTTGTATAATCAACGTTATCTAACTGAAAAGGCATAGCAATGTAAGGTTCAAGAATAGCATAACCAAATAAGTTAATTCGTAGTGATGCTCCTAAACTATAAATGGGAGTATAATAATTTGGACTTGGATTCCAATAATACCTAATATCACTTGATTTTAACCAAGGAAAACGATCTTTCGACCATGCTAAACCAGCATCGAAAAACAATACAATATCAGAAAATAAGTATCCTGATTTTATTAATGAAAACCTTTTTATTCCGGTAAATGGAAATCTTAGCTCAGAGTTAAAGACAATGATTTTACTACCTGCTATTTTGTTTGCATCCAAGTAGTGATCAGTATAAGAGCCTTCTGCTTTGTAAAAGGCGTTAAAATTATAACCTCTTATCAAGTACTCATTTCCTAAATAAAGTGGATACAATTTATTGGCATCTTTCCCGTAACGCCCATAATGCATTGCACGAAAAGCAAGACTTATAGGTTTTAAAAAGAAATATTTACGTAAATCAATGGATAGATTTGTGATATCATATTCATCGAACATTTGTCCTACCTGGAAACGATATCGATAACCTATCATTGGTGATGTGATCCCAAAACTAGAATTATCACCAACAAATGCCAGGTATGCACTTCCAACATTAAATGGTTCGGGAACATCTTTTGCTTTGTCTTTGGTTTGTCCTAGGTATCCATAAGGATAAGTTCCTTCCTGGTAATAATAATTCAGGCTGTCAATTCGATAACTATACCTTGAATATGATGCACCTCCTTCGAACCTTACTTTGGTAGAAAGTGGATACTGTGAAAAAAGAGATAGATTTTCCTCAAATACTCTTACTAAGCTATAGTTAACTACATCGTAATTGGATGCAGTATCACTGAAAGCATTTAAATACATGCCCCTGTATGGAAAGTGAGAAAAAGAACTACCCCAGGTAAAACGATTTTTTGAATTAATATAAGCCAGTTGTCCTCCAAAGTCGTACACTTCTCCATTAATATTGAGCATGGTATAAATCTGATGTAATTTGAGCATATCGCTAAATAACATACTAACACCACCCGAAGCAAAGGTCCCATATGTGCTTTGTGCTACTCCAAATCCGGTTGATCCAATGTATTCTAATTCGAATTTAGGATCGTATGTTTGCACCTGGAATGAATCTTCAGGGAATGTCTTTTCATAATTTAAATTATGATCTACAATATTAACAAGACGTCTTTTGCCGGGAGCCAAGGATTCAGCATCTAAATTAACAGCATATGCGTTAACAGGTATTTGTAGAAAATCTTCTGGTTTCGCCTTATAAATTTCATAGTTATCATTGCTGTATAAGGTATAAGCGACTTCTCCTGTTTCGCGAGCAACACTATATGCGGGAGCTAAGTCTGTAATTCCGCTTATGCCTGTAGCAAATTTTGTGAGTTTAAACACTTCGCCAGTGTGTAAGTGATAGCGATATAAATTCCTCATTCCATCGGCATTGGATAAGAAATAAAGTGATGAATCGGATGGTGAGTACTGTGGACTAAAGATATTTGCTCCCGGGAACAGATCATATACAATGACCTGTTTTGTTCTTAATTTTAAGATACATAATCTGTACGATCCATATATTTGTTTTTCGATATTTGAGTCTGGTCCTCGGTCTGATATAAAGGCTATTTCTGTTCCGTCGATCGACCATGAAGGTTGCAAGTCAGAATGTAAGTCGTTGGTAAGTTGTTCAAGTTGACCTGTTTCTAAATCATATAAGTATAAATCACTTTTCCCACGAACTAAACCATTAAATAAAATTGTTTTTCCATCGGGTGACCATTCCGGATTGATTAAAGCATCAATTCCTTCAATCTCGATTTCGCGTGTTGATTTAACTTTATTTTTATGCAGGGTAGCTATAAGAAATTTATTGGTCCCCTTACTAAATGTGGTCATAATATATTGTGTCCCATCAGGAGACCAACATCCTGCTTCTTCAATGTAATTAAAATCGTCAATATGTGATTTTCTTAGCGAAGAGGTTAATTTTGATATTACTTTTCCTGATTCACTATCAGCTAAAAGTAAATCTATATTGATGACATCTTTATTTGATAAGAAAGTAATTAACTTTCCATCATGACTTAATACCGGAGATAAATTTATTTCACCACCCTTTTCCTCATTAAACAGCAATTTACCAACAGGAGCAATGGTATCTTTTAGAAATTGCTGGTGGTGGTTTTTAATTGAATTTTCCCAGAGTACAGATAAGCTATCTGTATCTACGTGTAAAAGTTTTTTTGTAGCAAATTCTAACCCTCCTCTAAGCGATGTGTAGAACAATGGTTGCATAATGTTATCGCCCCAAACACCGGTAATAAACGACCAAAAAGCATGACCATATCGGTATGGAAAGTATTCCCCTGGCCTGCGGGTCATATCTCTTAAAGTCGGAATATCATCATTTATTACAGCATCTCTCATCCACATGGCTGTTCTGTTATCAGATGATCCAATGGATAAGAATTCTGCCATTCCTTCAATCATCCAAAGGGGAGTATTAGCAAGTGACTGAAATGATAAACTATCGTTTTCTCTTACCAGATTATATTGAAATACATGGACCATTTCATGTCCGAGTACATGATCTGTTTCTTTGTTAGATACCATAACAGGAATGACAACCCTGCTTCTTAAACCTTCGGTAACTCCTCCTGTACCAACACCTATAATTCCAGAGATCACAGTTGTTTGTTTAAAGTCAGTCGTGTTGTTATATAAAATAATAGGGCTATTATTTAAAGAGTCAGCAAACATAGCAAAATGTCTCAAATACCATCTTTCTGAAAGTTGGCCAAGATTTAAAAGTACGGTATCATTCTTCAAATAATTATAAACCTCGAAATGTGGCGTATTGTAGACCTCAAAATCGAACTGATCGTACATGACCTTATTTTGACCAAATTGTGAAAAGCTATAAAAAGAAATTAAAATCAGTTGAATGGTGATTAATATTTTCTTCATAGTGGCATGTTTAGGTTATAAAATGGCCTTAATAATTATGCAAAATATACAATGTTTTTAAAAAGTGAAATCATTTTTTTAAAATTTTTATTTTGCAAAAAGCAATATGAAGTTATGGTTTACTCAAACAATTATTATTTTGCTCTTTTTGTTTATCAAAGAATAAAAAGAACTAAAATTATTTTGGTATGCTAAACGAAAATGTACTACCCTCGCCAAAAGTACTATCAACCCAAATTCTTCCTCCCCATTTATGGACAAATTCGTTGCAAATAATTAAACCTAAACCTGTTCCTCTTTCATGATTGGTTCCTGGGGATAGGTTTTTCATTGTTGACATAAATATCTTGTTTAGTTCTTCTTCTTTAATCCCAATTCCTTTATCCACTATTTTTATGATATATTGAAGTTTTTCTTCTACAAGTTCGATTTGTATTTCGCTGTTTTTATAAGAAAATTTAATAGCATTTGAAAGAATATTTCTGAAAACGGTATTTAACATGTTTTCATCAACTTCAACCATTAAATCATTATCCCAGTTTTTATGAATAGATATTTTTTTGGCTGAAGCAGCATGTATTAGCTTTCTTATGGTATTATCTATAAGATTTGTGATATTCAGTTTTTCAGGAGAGCATCTAATTTCATTTGTTTGGCTTTTCGACCAGTTTAACAGGTTATTTAACAAATCAAATGCATTTTTAGAGGAAGTGTTTATTGCTTGAATATATTTTTTGATATTTTCTGGAGAACTATTTTCAAAGGTTTCAAGAATAAGATCTGAATATCCAATGAGAATATTAAATGGATCTCTTAAATCATGTGATATAATTGATAAAAATTTATCTTTTAATTGAATGGCTTCCTCCAGTTTTTCTTTGCTTTCTTTTAGTTCGTCTTGTTCTAGTTTTCGTTCTGTTATATCTCTTGCAATACCCAACGAACCTATAATATTTTTATCTTTATCAAAAATAGGAGAAGCAGAACATTCTAAATAAACCAATTTTCCTTTGGGAGTTATAAAACCATGTTCGAAAATAGAACTTTCCCCTTTTAATCTTTCTTCTCGAAGTCTTTTTGCAAGTTCCTTATCTTTTGGAAGCATTAAATGATCGAATCGTTCTTTTTCAATTTCTTCTACCGTTGCTTCAAAAAGATCTTCAACGGATTTATTTAGAAATTTAATTTTTGAGTCGAGTGTAACAGTATATATGATATCACTTGCTTTTTCAGTAATATGCTTATAAAAATCATTGGATATGGTCATATTATTGAGATTTAATCTTATTCCTTGAATATAGCTTGATTGTTAAAAAAGAGATTCATCTGAATTTTCATAGGCTTCATCAATTAATAAGTTTGATTTTTGAGAAGCTTCAACAGCGAGTCTGTCACAACGTTCGTTTTCAGGGATATTAGCATGACCTTTTACCCAATGGAATTTTACCTGATGGTTACGGTAAACTTTCAGAAATCGAATCCAAAGATCAGGATTTTTCTTTTTTTTAAACTGTACTTTTTCCCATCCAAAGACCCAGCCTTTTTCAACAGCATCGGCAACATATTTTGAGTCGGTGTAAATATCTACCGTACTATTTTCAAATTTTAATTGTTCCAGAGCTACGATTACAGCTAAAAGCTCCATGCGATTATTGGTAGTTTTTCTATATCCTTCAGAGAGTTCTTTGCGGTGTGGTCCGGCTTTCATAACAATACCATAGCCTCCAGGACCTGGGTTTCCTCGTGCCGCTCCGTCAGTATATATTACAATTCTTGGCATTTTTTAAGTTTAGGTCATAAATATAGCAAAAAATAAAGGGATACCTGTAATGGTATCCCCTTGTAAAATGTAAAATATGTATTTATACTTATTCAATAATGGTCATCTCATCGATAAGTCTCTGTGCTCCTGCAAATTTATCGATAATAAAAAGGGTATATCTTGCATCTACATTAATACAACGTTGTAGTTCGTTTTCGAAAACGATATCACCACTCATAGCTTCCCAGTTTCCATCAAAAGCAGTACCTATCAGTTCACCTTTGCCATTAATTACAGGACTTCCTGAATTTCCACCGGTAATATCATTGGTTGTTAAGAAAGCTACTGGCATTTCTCCTGTTTCTAAAGCATATCTACCATAATCTTTATTGTTGTACAATTCTTTGAGTTTTTCAGGAACTACAAATTCCCAATTATTAGGATCTTCTTTCTCCATAACACCTTTGAGTGTTGTATAATAATTGAAATGTATTGCATCGGCTGGATAATAGTCTAGTACTGTACCATAAGTTAATCGCATGGTTGAATTAGCATCCGGATACATAGGAATTCCTTCTTTCATTTCTAATATACCAGCAATGTATAATCTTTGTCCTTTGTCAAAATCTTCATTGATTATTTTTAGTTCTGCCTTAAGCTCATCATATTTTTCATAAATTGATTTTGCTGCAATAAAAGCAGGATCTTTCTCCAAAATTTCTTTTGATGGATTTTCTAAAAACTGATATAATTTGTCTTTGTCTGTAAAAATTGAATTAGTAAAAAGATCATTAATATATGCTTTATAATTGTTATTGTAATTGCTTTCAATGAGTGCATAAATACTTGGATAAAACTGTTTATCTGTTTTTTCTGCGAATGTTTTAAGCATTACAGGAGCAATCTTTTGATCTGTAGGAGCATGATAGTTTTTATAAAACTTCTCAGCATTTTCTTTGAGATCTTCAATATAGGTTTGAAGATTTGTACTTTCTGATTCTAAAGAATAATATAAATCATCCGCATCATTGGCAATATCTATAATTTCAAAAGATCTGCGCATGGTTTCATAAATATATTGATGTGCATTTTTAACATCGGTTCGGTTTTGAACTGCTGATTCTATCAATGTTAAAGCATCTCCATATTTTTTGATTCTCTTTTTATTCTGGTTAACCCAATTGGTAAATTCGGCTTCTTCTGTTTTTTTCTTGTCTATAATTTTAAGTTGTTTCAAAGCTTTGTTCATCCCAATAGAGTTTTTCCAGTAGTTAGCAGAACTTGCATATTTAGATGCATATTTTATACGTACAGCATCGTCGGCTAACATATCTTCTAATAAAAGTTCCTGGCGAATTCCACGTACATAAATTCTGTTGGTGTTGGTAACATTTATTAATTCGTCAACTTCTGTTGATGTCATATAACGATCAGTTCCTCCAGGGTAACCTAAAATCATGGCAAAATCATTCTTCTCAACACCTTTTAAGGAGATTGGTAAATGATGTTTTGGTTTGTAAGGAACATTTTCTTCTGAATAATCTGCAGGTTTATTGTCTTTTCCTGCGTAAACTCTGAACAATGAAAAATCACCAGTATGTCGAGGCCACATCCAGTTATCAGTATCAGCACCGAACTTACCAATAGATGACGGAGGAGCTCCTACCATCCTTACATCCGTAAATTTTTCGTAAACCAATAAGTAATATCTGTTTGCTCCAAAAAAGTCTTTTACCTTTGCACTATAATGTGTTCCGGCCATAGCTTCAAGTGCAATTTTCTTGCCTTCTAACTTTGCTGCTTTTTGTCTCTCAAGTTCTGTCATTTTTTTAGTAAATACAGCATGTATTTGATCTGTTACATCTTCTATTTTAACAAGAAAGGTAACGGATAATCCAGGAGTTGGAATTTCCTCTTCAAAAGACTTTGCCCAGAACCCATCTTTTAAATAGTCGTGATCTACGGTACTGTGTTTTTGAATAGAAGGATAACCACAATGGTGATTGGTTAAAATAAGTCCTTTGTCAGAAATAATTTCCCCTGTACAACCTCCACCAAAAATAACAATCGCATCTTTTAAACTGGTCGAGTTAATGCTGTAAATTTCTTCAGCGGATAATTCGCAACCCATTTGTTGCATTTTTTCAATATTTAATTGTTGAATTAATGGTAATAACCACATTCCTTCATCTGCCTTTACTGAAAAATTTAAAAGCAGACCAATACTAAGAATAGTAAATAGCTTTTTCATAAATAGTTAAGATTTAAATAAAATTTCCCCAATTGTGTAAAACAATATACTTAGATGATAAAAATAAGAACAAGTTTAATTTTTAATATACCTTTGTTCGGGATTTTTGTTCAAAACAGATCAAAACTAACTTATTATGAAGGAAATAAAATTAGATATACTTTCACTTTCGCTTAATGAAATCAAGGAGTTCCTAACTGAAAAAGGAGAAAAAGCATTTCGCGCAAAACAAATCTATGAATGGTTATGGAAAAAACCTGTAAATAGTTTTGAGGCCATGACAAATATTTCAAAGAATTTAAGAACTCTTTTAGATGAGAACTTTTTTATTCAAGCTGCTCATGTTTATGAGATGCAAGTAAGTAAAGACAAGACGATTAAACTTGCATTTAAGTTATGGGATGGATTTTTAGTTGAAGGTGTTCTTATTCCAACTGAGGACAGAGCTACTGCATGCATATCGTCACAGGTGGGATGTAATTTAGGGTGTGAATTTTGTGCCACAGGAAAATTAGGTTTCAAACGAAATTTATCGGTAGGAGAGATTTATCATCAAGTAGTTGAGATTGCAAAAATGGCTGCTGAGAAATATAATCTTTCTTTAACAAATATTGTTTTAATGGGAATGGGAGAGCCCTTGCTGAATTACAATAATGTACTTGAGGCTATGGCTATGGTTTCTTCTGAGAATGGTTTAGGAATGTCGCCTCAAAGAATTACCTTGTCAACTGTGGGATTACCACGAATGATTAAAAAATTAGCCGATGATCAGATAAAATTTAATTTAGCCGTTTCATTACATTCTGCAAATGATAAAAAGAGAACGGAGTTTATGCCTGTAAATCAGAAAAATTCATTGTCAGATCTTCGTGATGCCTTGGTTTATTTTAATGAAAAAACAGGACAGCGGATTACTTTTGAATATTTACTAATGGATGGCATGAACGATTCTTTGAAGGATGCCAAGGAATTGGCAGAGTATTGTAAAAGTTTTCCTGTTAAAATAAATATTATTGAATACAATTCAATCAGTGATAAACGATTTAAAAGATCATCGAACGATGCTTTTAATGAGTTTGTTACTTTCTTAAAAAGTCGAAATCTAGTGGTGAATGTTCGCCGTAGTCGTGGTCAGGATATTGCAGCTGCTTGTGGACAATTAGCCGGGAAGAAGAAATAGGTTAAATTTTTTGGAATAGAATTTAGATGTAATTATTAGTTGCAGCTTTAATATTTTTTGAGCGTCTTTTCAAGAAAAAATAAGAAAGACCTTATGAAAAAACTATTATTACTTCTACAAATTGTTTTTACTTTTAATAACTTATTTGGACAAAATGAAGCTTTACCTAAAGCTGAAATTATGACACTTGGTGTTTTTCATTTTGCCTATCCAAACTTAGATGTAGTAAAAACAAGAGAAGAAAACAAAATTTCTGTTCTTGATGAACCATATCGATCAGAAATAAAAGCTATTGCTTATGCTATTTGTGAATATAAGCCTACTATTATAGCTGTAGAAGTTGATCCTGACAAACAAAATAAAATAGATTCTCTTTATAAACTTTATAATGAAGGTAAGTTTGATCTGAAAAAAGGTGAAGAATATCAGTTAGGTTTTAGGATTGGGAAAAGCTTGGATATTCCTAAAATATATTGTATCAATGATTGGGGAAGATATTATAAAGATACAGAAGAAATATTTGAAGATAGCATACGCTTGGCTAAATTTGAAAAGTACTACTATTCTAATATGAATGAAAGTGTAGAAGCACCTAAAGTTACAAGTATTATGGATGAATTGTATAGCTTGAATAATCCGGAAGTTATCAAAAAACGCTTATCGGTATATTTGCAGGTTCCATTCAAATATGAAGAAAATGAAGGTGATTTTACAGGAGTTGATTTTGAGACAGGACGATGGTTTAGCAGAAATCTGAGAATTTTCAGAAATATCCAACGAATCCCTGTAAATGAGAACGATAGGATATTGTTAATTATTGGAAGAGAACATTTGAATTTGTTAAACTGGTATTTTGATGTGTCAGAAGAATTTGAATTGGTTTCTCCTTTACCATATATAGAAAAGGCTAAAAAATAAACAACAAAGGTTTTATAAATCTAGTTTTAATTGTTCGTCTAGTAAACGAAACGACATTCTGTGATAAGGAGTTGTTCCATATTGTTTAATGGCAGCCCGGTGTTCTTTCGTTGGATAAGCTTTATTCTTTTTCCAGTTATATTCAGGATGTTTTTCGTCTAATTCATTCATGATATCGTCACGATATGTTTTGGCAAGTATAGAAGCTGCTGCAATCGAATAATATTTAGCATCACCTTTTACAATGGTTTGATAAGGAATGTTCTGGTATTTAATAAACTTATTTCCATCGACGATAATGTGTTCGGGTTTTGTGCTTAATTTATTCAATGCTTTGTGCATTGACATAATCGAGGCTTTGAGAATATTTATTTCGTCTATTTCTTTGTTATCGCATATTCCTATTGCAAAAGCAATGGCTTGTTCCTCTATTTCTTTTCTTAATTCGTAGCGTTTTTTTTCGCTAATCTTTTTTGAATCGTTTAACACTGGATGAGTAAAATCTGGAGGTAATATAACTGCTGCTGCAACAACAGGTCCTGCAAGACATCCTCGTCCGGCTTCGTCGCAACCGGCTTCTACAACTCCTTCTTTGAAGAAACTTTGTAAACTTTCGTATTTATTCATGAATTACTTTTTCTATACTTTCCCAAAATTTATTGGCTGTTTGATCCCAACTGAATTTACTTCTTTGAAGTTTTCCTTTTTCTATAAGTTGATTTCTTAGGTCTTTATCATTATATATTTTAGTCATGGCATCAGCAATCGATTCTATAGAAAATGGATCAACAAGTAAAGCAGCATTGCCAGCAATTTCGGGCATTGAAGTTACATTTGAAGTTATTACTGCAGTATCGCAATTCATAGCTTCGATAATCGGTATTCCAAACCCTTCGAAATAAGGAACAAATGTTAAAGCCAGCGCAGCACCATATAGTTTTTTTAGCTCTTCGGGACTTTTTCTGCCAGTAAAAATCACATCATCTTTATAATTCATCTGGTTAAAAGCATCTTTCATTTTCCGTGTTTTAAACATCTTTTCGCCTACAATAACCAGTTTTATCTTACTTTTTGTTATGACTTTAAAAAGATTAAAAGCACTTAGCAGGTTAGCTATATTTTTTCGTGGACTTAATGCTCCAACAAAAATGAAATAGTCTTCACCTTGAGTAAATTGTTTTTTTGTTTCCTGAATTTCCTCTTCTGGTGATGGCTTGTAAATCTCGTTCGATCCATTAAAAACAACATCAATATTTTTTTGATCGATGGCAAATTGTTCCTTTATATCTTTTCTTGAGAACTCAGATACTGTTACAATCCTTTTTGCTTTTTGAGCAAATCGTGGGAAAAAGTAATGATAATAGTGGCGCAAACCTATAGGAAAATCTTTAGGGTTATGCATAAAGTTTATATCATGAATAACAGGAATAGATTTAATATTAGTATTTAAAGAAAGATATCCATCGGGAGAAATAAAAACATCAGCCTTAATTTGTTTTAGTACTTTTGGGATTGATTTTTCGAACCAGTAATAAAACAGCACAGGGTGTCGTGCTTGTGGTCCAGTAACAATGGGCGTAACATTATCAGCAAAAATAAACTCCTTACTATAAGGACGGTCGAATATAAAATAAAATTGATGTTCGGGATGGTTTTGAGTAATACGTTTCATGGTTTCATACGTAAACCATCCTATACCTTCTAATTTATTTTTTAATAATATCCTTGTGTTAACTGCTATGTTCAAACTGGAATGTTTTTATTCTACTGTTAGCAAAGATGCTAAAAAATAAGAATTATATAAAGTAGTCAATAAAAAGATTATGTCTAACCTAGAGTAGGTTTTGGTTTTTTCTTGTTAGATTTGTCAATATTGACCCGAAACAATTAAACAAATTTGAATTCAATAAGACAATATATTTTACGAGATATACATCTAAAGGAGTTATTTAAGGGAAGTACGATAGCGTTTATCTTCAAAATATTCTCCATTGTTTTAAGTTATGTATTGTTTTATTTCTTAGCCAAAAGATTCGGAGCTGTTGGATTAGGAATTTTTAATACCTGTTTTACAGTTTTAGTACTTACCAGTGTAATAGCTAAGTTAGGACTAGATACTGCTTTAGTAAGGTTTGTTGCAGAGTATGTTGCAAAAGAAAAGCAAGAAGATATTAGGCAATTGTATTTTATTTCATTCTTTTTGATCATTATAAGTGGACTAATTGTTGGTTTATTGATATTTCTTTTTTCTGAAAATCTAAGTGAATTGTTTTTTGAAAATACGCATCAGCAGAAGTTATTTAAAATAATTGGATTTTCCATTGTTCCATTTTCAATAACACAATTAAATTCAGAGTATTATAGGGGATTAAAAAAAATAACAGCCCATTCAAGTTTGCAAAATGGGACTGTTTATTTTCTAATTTTAGTTTTAGTTCTGATATTGTCGCGGTTTTATAATAGCATTGATATTGTTATTTATTCTTTATTTATCACTTCTATATTTTTAATGCTGGTAAGTACAGTATTTATTTTCCATAGAATTTTTACTGATGAGTATGATAAAAAGTCAGAAACCAAAATAAAAACAAGGAATTTATTATCTGTTTCCCTTTCCATGTTATTATCTAATTCCTTATTCTTAATTATGACATGGACTGATACCTTAATGTTAAGTGCTTTTCATGGTGAGGATGCTGTAGGAGTATACAACATTGCCTTAAAAGTCGCTTCGCTAAGCACGATCGCTTTAATTGCAATAAATAGTATTGCTTCTCCTAAGTTTTCTGAAATATATTCGTCAGAAGGACAACGCAGATTTAAAAGAATTGTGAAACAAACGACATTATTAAACTGGATAGTGTCCTTTCCGATATTTATTGTTATTCTTATATTTCCTGAACGTATTTTAAATATTTTTGGGCATGAATTTGTGATTGGTAAAATGGCTTTAATTATTTTATCGGTGGGGCAGATGATTAGTGCTTTTTCAGGTTCTACCATGGTTATTTTAAATATGACTGGGAGAGAAAAGGCCGGACGTAATATTCTGATCATTACAGTGCTTATCAACATCACGGGTAATTATATATTAATTCCTAAGTTTGGAATTGTTGGTGCAGCTATTGCAACTATGTCATCAACAGTTTTTTGGAATATATTATCGGTAGTATTTATTTATAAATCGTTTGGTTTTTGGACTTATCCAATAAAATGGAGGAAATCATGAAAGTAAAACCTGACTTTTTTATAATTGGAGCAGCAAAATCAGGAACAACATCTCTGTATCAATATTTGGGACAGCATCCAGGTATTTATTTTAGTCCGATAAAAGAACCTAACTTTTTTTCTGATGATATTGATGTTTCGAAGTTTTCTCATGTATATAGGCGAAATACTTTCCTGGATATCGACAATTATTTTTCTAAAGAAAAGCTGGAAGATTTACAATTAACTTTTATTCGTAAATCGGAGCATTACGAAAAATTATTTATGGCAGGTGCCGATTATCAAATGCGTGGCGAGAGTTCTACTTCTTATTTATATAGCAATACCGCTGCACAAAATATCTTCAATTTTAATCCTCAGGCAAAAATAATAGCAGTTTTAAGAAATCCTATGGAGCGAGCTTTTTCGCATTATCAGATGGCTGTTCGTTATGGACATACTAAGCTTCAGTTTAAAGAAGCTGTTGAAAAAGACATGAGAGAGAAGGAAAAGGCCTGGGGAGTTTCTGAATTATTTATCGAACTGGGATTGTATTACAATCAACTAAAAAGATATTTTGACATTTTTCCTAAGGAACAAATCAAAATTTTGTTTTCAACAAATTTAAAGAATAATCTGCAGGGAACTTTAAATGAATGTTTTCAATTTTTAGGAGTTGAGGAATATAAGATTGAAGATCGATCGGTTTATAATGTTAGTACCACACCTCGAAATATCGGATTGAATCATTTCTTAACACAATCAGGACTTAAAAAAGTATTAAAGCCAATTGTTCCTAAATTTGTTTTTCAATTATTTTATCGACCTATAAAACATAAAATTTCAAAGGAGGATTTTGATTTTCTTGTAGATATTTATAGAGAAGATATAAATAAAACAGCCAACTTATTAAACGTAGATTTAACAAATTGGCTGAAATATAAATAGTAGTAAGTTTATTTAAATTTCTTGATAATCGTTTTTATCTCATCAAGTTTTTCTTTCAGAATATCTTCATTATCTGCTTCAGCTAATAACCTTAAATAAGGTTCAGTATTCGAAGGTCGAACATTAAACCACCAGTTTTTAAACTCCAGACGATAACCATCGAAGTCAAGAATTTCCATTGGTTCTTCTTCAGTAACAAAATAATCTTTTAAAGCTTCCATAGCTTCAAGTTTTTGCTCAATCTTAAAATTGATTTCGCCTGAATTAGCATACTTACCAATTTCAGAAATAAGTTCCGACATGGTTTTACCTTCTTTTTTAAATTTCGAAAGAAGATTTAAAACAATTAAAGAAGCTAAGATTCCGGAATCTGAGTAGAAGAAATCGCGGAAATAATAATGACCCGCTAATTCGCCACCATAAATACCATTTATTTCTCTTAGTTTAGGCGATGCATATGCTCTTCCAACTCGCCAAGTATGCATTTTACCACCTAATGTTTCTACATATTCTTTTACTGCTTTTGAAGTACGAATATCTTCTAAAACTGCACCTTTTTCTTTCTCAAGAAAATAATGAGCCATAAAACCAATAATTAAATCTGGAGAAATAAATTGTCCTTTCTCGTCAACAAACATCACACGGTCAGCATCTCCATCAAAGATTACTCCAATATCGCATTTTTCTTCAATAACTTTTTTCTTAAGGTCAGCTACATTTTCTTCAATTAGCGGATTTGGTTCATGATTTGGGAAACTTCCATCCAATTCATCATAAAGATATACAGGAGCTTTTCCCAATAGTTTTTTAATTAAAAATGCTGCCATCCCATTGGAGCAGTCAACAGCCATTTTTAAATTCGAATAATTCTGAACATAAGTTTTTAAGAACTGAACATACTCGTCTTTAACTTTGTAGTCAACTATTTTTCCTTTTTTCTCTGCAACTTCTATCTCACGATTTTGGATCATATCCAGAAGTTTGTTTAATCCTGTATCGAAACCAACCGGTAAAGCATTGGTTTTTGAGATCTTCATTCCATTGTATTCACGTGAGTTGTGAGAAGCAGTAATTTGCACTGATGCTGCAAATTTATGTTTAGCCGTAATGTAATAAACCATTGGAGTAGTGGCTATCCCAATGTTATATACATTTGCTCCACTGTCGATAATCCCTTGTGCGAGATGCTCAAAGATTTCATCGGACGAAACACGAACATCGCGTCCTACCAAAACATTATCTGCTTGTAAAAGTTCAGGTAAGAAAAAGCCTATTTTGTAAGCGTCATCCTTATTAAAATCTTCGTTGTAAATTCCTCTAATGTCGTATGCCTTAAAAGCCTTCATAAATAATAAAATGTTAATTCAGAATAGTTTAGATAGAAAGAAGTCAGTTATTTAAGCTGACTTCTTTCAAAAGTTTGGTAACTGCAAAAATGCAATTTTTTTTTATTTTGTTAAAGCTTTTACGGGCTCAATTCCTAATGTTGTTCCTTCCTGAATTGCTTTTAATACTGCTCCACCTCCTGTAAAGATGTAATATTTGGGGCTATCGAGGGCAACAATATATAATCCCGGTAATAATCTTTTTAATTCTTGCATCGTATCTCCACCACCATATAATTTAACAGCTTCAACATTTTCATCAATTAATTCATCAAGGGCAATGGTTCCTTCATTAAAATATGGAGTAAAACCCATGACTGCATTAACAAATATGGTTCTTGCTGTTGAGAAAATTTTATGAATTTTATCTTCGTAAAATGATTCTTTGGCAACATCTAAAACATAGTTAAGTTTTGTTCCCGGCTTTAATTCATGAATGTTGTGTACGCGATTTTTTCCTTCGAATTTTCCTTCTAAAGTGTCTGATTCAACAATAAATGGAAGTTCTATTAGTTTACCAGGATATTTCTCACTGAATTTCACAAATTCTTTAGCGTGTACTAAGTCTTCATTAGAAATTCCTTTAATCTCAATACCATATTTTGCACACAAATAAGCGTTGTAAATAACTCCTCCAAGAACTAAGTAATCTGCTTTTTTAATTAATGCATAAAGAGAATCAATTTTTGTATCGAATTTAGATCCGGCAACCACTGCAATAAATGGCGATTGTGGACTGTATATTCTTTCCAGGTTCTCGATTTCTTTTTGCATTAAAAATCCGGCATACGAAGGCAAATACTTATTTACTCCTACAGTTGAGGCGTGTGCCTGCCATGATCCAAAAGCATCGTTTACATAGATATCAGCTAATCCGGCAAGTTGATTGGCAAAGCGGTCCTGATCTGCTCCTTTTGCTTCTTCTCCTTGGAACCAACGCGTATTTGGCAGATAGATTCCATCGATCTTACCTTCTTTTAATTCGCGGATTAAATGATTTATAGATGTTTCAATCCCTATATATCCTTTATTTTCATGCGGATAAAAATCTGGGATTTTCATGTTAATATGAAGTTTATTTCTAAGATATTCAACAATTGGTTCTACCGATGTATCTTTACTTATCTTAATATCGCCTGTTTTTTTGTCTTTTGGTCTGCCAACATGCGACATTAAAATGATTTTTCCTCCTTTGGCATTGATGTGATATAATGTACCAATGGTAGCATCAATTCTATATGGATCATGAATGATTCCTTTTTTAACTACATTATGATCAACACGAACCAATACGACTTTCCCATTTAAATCTGCATCTTGAATAGATGGAATGTTATATTTATCGAGCATAGTACCTCCTGTTTTAAGATTTGAAAAATAGTTTTAGAAAGGAAACACAATTTACTTCAAAAAAGTTTTTTAAGCAATAAAATTATATAAACTAGGCTGTCAAGAATAAAAAATAGGTTCATGAATTTTCATGAACCTGTTAATGAAAACGTTTGTGATAGTAAATCTAAATATCTTCGTTAATAGCTTTTAGTGCTGGTAAGTCTTTACCCTCAATATATTCTAATAATGCACCACCAGCAGTTGAGATATAACTTATTTTATGTGCTAAACTGAACTTATTAACTGCAGAAATTGAATCTCCTCCTCCTATTAATGAAAATGCTCCTTTATCGGTTGCTCGCGATATGGCCATAGCAACTTTTAACGTTCCCATAGAATAATTCGACATTTCAAAAACCCCAATTGGACCATTCCAAAGAATGGTTGCAGAATTCTCTATTACTTCAGTAAATTGATTAGCCGATTTAATTCCAATATCTAATCCCATCCATCCATCTTTTATACTATCTATTTCGCAATGTTCGATATTAGCATCATTTTTAAACTCATCGGCAATAATACAATCGGTAGGTAAGTATAAATTAACTCCTTTCTTTTCTGCCTTAGCCATAATTTCTTTAGCAACATCAATGTAATCATTTTCAACTAATGAATTTCCAATCTTACCACCTTTTGCTTTGGCAAAAGTATAGGCGATTCCTCCACCAATAATCAGATTATCAACTTTCTCAATTAATGCTAAAATAATGTGGATTTTAGTTGATACTTTAGATCCTCCTAAAACAGCTGTAAATGGTTTCTTAGCCTGTTTAACAACTTTATCGATGTTGCTTACTTCATTTTCAACTAAGTATCCAAACATTTTATCATTGGGGAAAAATTTAGCAATGGTATATGTCGATGCGTGTGCCCTGTGAGCAGTTCCAAAGGCATTAAATACATAGGTGTCTCCGAGTTCAGCTAGTTGCTTTGCAAAACTTTCATCGCCTGATGTTTCTTCTTTATGAAAACGAAGATTTTCCAGAAGTAAACACTTTCCTGGTTGTAATACCGTAGATGCTATAATGGCTTCTTCTCCAATACAATCATTTACAAATTTCACATTATTATCGAGTGCTTTATTCAAGTAAGGTAAAATATGTTTTACCGAATATTTTTCATTTACTTCACCTTTAGGTCTGCCAAGATGTGTTAAGAAAATTACCGATCCTCCTTCAGCTAAAATTTTACGAACAGTTGGTAAAGCGGTAATAATTCTTGTATCATCAGTTATTTCATTGTTTTCATTTAATGGTACATTAAAATCAACTCGCATGATTACTTTCTTCCCTTCGAAATTATATTTATCGATGGTCAGATTTTGTTTTATTGCCTTAATACTTGGCAATTCTTTTCCTTCCAGATATTCCAACAAGGCACCACCTGCGGTTGATATATAACTGATCTTATGTGCTAAACTATATTTATTAACAGCAGCAATAGAATCTCCACCTCCAATTAAGGAATAAGCTCCTTTATCAGTGGCACGAGCAACTGACATTGCTATTTTTAATGTTCCCATCGCAAAACTTGGCATTTCGAAAACTCCAATAGGTCCATTCCAAAGAATTTTTCCTGAATTTTCAATAACATCCGCAAACAGATTGGCCGATTTAATTCCTATGTCCAATCCCATCCACCCATCAGGAATCTCCATTATATCACAATGATCGATATTTGCATCGTTTTTAAATTCATCAGCAATAATACAATCCGTTGGAAGATATAACTTAACTCTGTTTTTTTCTGCTTGCTTAATTATTTTTCTGGCAAAATCTAAAAAATCATCTTCAATTAATGAATTCCCAATTTTTCCTCCCATAGCTTTTGCAAAGGTGAATCCAATACCACCAGCAATGATTAAATTATCTACCTTCTCAATTAATGATTCGATAATATGAATTTTAGTAGAAACCTTTGAGCCTCCTAAAATAGCTGTAAAAGGGTGAATGGGCTGATGAAGAATTTTATCAATATTATTAATTTCACTTTCTACTAAATAACCAAACATCCTGTTTTTTGGAAAATACTTGGCAATAGTATAAGTTGATGCATGAGCCCTGTGAGCAGTTCCAAAAGCATTATTAACATATGCATCGCCCAAACCTGCTAAATGTTTAGCGAACTCTTCATCACCTTCTGTTTCTTCTTTGTAGAAACGAAGGTTTTCGAGTAAAAGAATTTCTCCGGGTTTTAATTCTTTTGCAAGTTTTTCAGCTTTAATCCCGATACAGTCCGGTGCAAATTTAACTTCACGATCAAGTAATCTACTAAGGTGAGGAAGTATTAATTTAACAGACATTTTATCGTTAAATTTTCCTTTTGGTCTTCCTAAATGTGTTAGAAGAATTATAGACCCCCCTTCAGCAATAATTTTTTGAATAGTTGGTATTGCTGTTACAATTCTCGTATCATCGGTTATTTCGAGTTTTTCATTTAAAGGAACATTAAAATCAACGCGCATTAACACACGCTTACCTGAAAAATTATAGTTGTCGATTGAATACATTTTGGATGCTATTTTATGATCATTGGATAAAGATAAACATATATTTTTTATAAAAGGAGACAGAAAATTTGAGGATTACAATTACCTATTTATAGACAGAATGTTATCATTTTTCAAATTTTATAAACGTTCACTTGTTAATTTACAAATTGTATTTTGTTTATTGTTATTTTTGCTACTTATCCTTCTGAAAAAATCAAATATATGCAGTTTAAAGAAGTTGTTGGACAAAAGAATGTTAAAGAAAAACTAGTACAAACCATTAAAGGAAACAGAGTAAGTCATGCTCAACTTTTTCTGGGGGCTGAAGGATCAGGGAATTTAGCTTTGGCTATAGCCTATGCTCAGTATGTATCGTGTGAAAATAAGCAGGAAGATGATGCTTGTGGTGTTTGTTCTTCGTGTGTTAAATTCCAAAAACTGGTTCATCCCGATTTACATTTTGTATATCCTGTTGCAATTTCAAAAGCTGTAAAAAAGGATCCTGTTAGTGACGATTATATAAATCAGTGGAGAGAAAGTATCATTGAAAATCCATATATAAACCAAAATAAATGGTATGAAATTATGGATGTTGAGAATAAACAGGGGATTATAAGTAAAAATGAAAGTTATGAGATTCTTAAGAAATTAAACCTTAAAACTTTTGAATCGGAATATAAGATGATGATTATTTGGTTGCCGGAGAAAATGAATGCTTTTGCAGCGAACAAACTTTTAAAGTTAATTGAAGAACCACCTGAGAAAACATTGTTTTTATTGGTGTCGGAAAATTCAGAGCAAATTTTACCAACCATATTATCCAGAGTACAAATAATAAAAATTCCAAAAATCGACTCAGAAAGTATGCGTAACGCTCTTTGCGATAGAAATGGATTGTCGCCCGAAAAAGCAAGTGATGTTGCGCATCTTGCAAACGGAAATTATCTCGAAGCTCAAAATATTATTAACTCAGCCGAGGAGGATCATTACAATTTTGATCAGTTTACACACATTATGCGTTTATCATATCAACGTAAAGTGATAGAATTAATAGAATGGGTGGATGAGATATCCAGAATCGGGAGAGAAAAACAAAAGAGTTTCTTGTCTTATGCTTTAAGGTTAATTAGAGAAAATTTTATGCTTAACATGCAAAATAAAGAACTCGTATATCTTACTGCAAAAGAGATGGGATTTTCCGAAAAATTCTCACAATTTATAAATCAGGATAATGTGGTTCAGTTATACGAAATATTTAATAGGGCACATGCTGATATCGAGATGAATGCGTATAATAAAATTGTATTTCTGGATTTAGCTTTAAAGCTTATTAAGTTGATAAGAAAGTAAATTTCATTACTTTTGTTAACTAAAATATTATATAGAGATTGATTTTGTAGAGTAAAGATGTAAGTTATGGATAATATTGAAAAGGAAAAATCAGGTACCCAACCTGAAACAAATATACCTACTTGTAATTGTGTACGACCTGAAAGTTGCAGTAAGCTGCAAACATTCGATTGGTTAGAAGAAGTGCCAAACTCAATACAGAAATTTGATGTTGTTGAAGTTCGGTTCAAAAATACAAGAAAAGATTTTTTTATAAATACGAATTCTCTTCGGTTAAACAAGGGAGATATGGTTGCTGTTGAGGCATCACCGGGGCATGATATTGGTGTTGTTTCTTTGACAGGAGAGCTTGTTCATTTTCAATTAAAAAAACAAGGAATTAACCCTGAAGGATATGAATTTAAGAAAGTTTATAGAAAAGCAAAACCTGCTGACTTAGAGAAATGGCAGGAAGCTATTTTGTTGGAAGAATCTACCATGTTAGAAACAAGAAAAATAGCTTCCGATCTTAAGTTAGAAATGAAAATTGGTGATGTTGAATACCAGGGGGATAGAACTAAAGCAATATTTTATTATATTGCTGATGAAAGAGTTGACTTTAGAGAATTAATAAAAATATTAGCTGAAAAGTTCAAGATTAGAATCGAGATGCGCCAGATAGGTGCGCGTCAGGAAGCTGGTCGAATAGGAGGAATCGGATCATGTGGAAGAGAACTTTGTTGTTCTACTTTTATTACAAACTTCGTGTCGGTTACAACAAATTCAGCTCGATATCAGGAAATTTCATTAAATCCTCAAAAATTGGCCGGTCAGTGTGGGAAATTGAAGTGTTGCTTAAATTATGAGTTAGATTGTTATATTGATGCTCAAAAAGATTTTCCATCAAGAGATATCGTTCTTGAAACTAAAACAGGACAAGCTCATCATTCTAAAACAGATATTTTCCGCGGAATTATGTGGTACACCTTTGATCCGATAAACATGGTTAATTTTACTCCTGTTCCTGTTGAAAGAGTAAAAGAAATTATTCGACTGAATAAAAAAGGTAAAAAAGTGGATGTTCTTATTGATACTTCATCAGTTGTAACCGAAGGACCTCTGGATTATAAAAATGAAGTTGGTCAGGATAGCTTAACCAGATTTGATGATCGCAAACCAAAAAAGAAAAAGAAAAGAAACAATAAACGTAAACGACCAAGAAATGATAAGAGACAGAATCCTTAAGATTTTTTTGTTTTCATTTTTCGCATGGATTGCATTGGTTTCGTGTGATCCTAATCAGATTTATGAATATAACACCGAAATAAATGACCTTAAATGGCATAAAGATTCTGTTATAAGATTTCAGGTGGAGATAAACGATACCATTCATCCACATAACATATATATTAATGTAAGAAATACATCCCGATATAAGATGCAAAACTTACATCTTATTGTTACTACAACATCACCCAATGGATCCAAACTTGAAGAGCGGTTTGAGTGCTATTTAGCTGATGATCGTGGTAAGTGGACCGGAAGTGGTTGGGGAGATATTTATGATAATCAATTTTTATATAAAAAGAATGTTCGATTTCCTATTTCAGGGACTTATACCTTTGAGTATATTCAGGCAATGAGGACTGATAACCTGGAATATATTTCTGATATGGGATTACGGATTGAAAAAGTAGAGATTCGTTAAGTATTAAATTATCATTTAAAAAGTGGGAAAGAAAAAGTTACAAAGGTTTGCCGAGATGGAAACCTTTAATCATGTGGTTCAAGCATCGTTCGATGAAGTATTTAAAAAAGATTACAAGTTAAAAAATAAGTGGAGTTCAGAGTTTTTCAAAAATACAAATCCTTTAATTCTTGAATTAGGTTGCGGGAAAGGTGAATATACTGTTGGTTTAGCCAAACAAAATCCAGATACAAATTTTATTGGAATAGACATTAAAGGAGCTCGTATGTGGCGTGGGGCTAAAACAGCTGTTGAAGAAGGAATAAAGAATGTAGGTTTTATAAGAACACGAATCGACCTGGTAAATTCTTTTTTTGGTTCAGAAGAAGTATCTGAGGTTTGGATTACTTTTCCAGATCCACAGCCTAAGAAATATTATAAACGACTAACATCAACCAGATTTTTAGGATATTATCAGAAGTTTGTAAAGAACAATGGTTTTATTAACCTGAAAACAGATAGTGTTGAACTATATACTTATACCAAAAAATTGATAGAATTAAACAATATGGATCTTGTAACAGATACGGATAATCTTTACGAATCTGATTTGGTTGACGAGACCCTTTCTATCAAAACATTCTACGAACAGCAGTGGCTCGAGCAAGGCAAGCCAATTCATTATTTAAGATTTAAATTAAATACAGCACAAAAGCTTGAAGAACCAGAAGAAGAATAGCGGTTTTTTTCAACAAGTTTATGAAGTTGCCCGGTTAATTCCTTTTGGACGGGTTACCAGTTACGGAGCAATAGCAAAATATTTAGGTTCTGCTCAGTCGGCACGAATGGTGGGTTGGGCAATGAACGATGCTGGTTCACAAAATGAATATGTTCCAGCTCATAGAGTAGTAAATCGCATTGGATTATTAACAGGCAAACATCATTTTGGTAATTCAAATACCATGAAACAACTGCTCGAAAATGAAGGTGTAACAGTTGAAAATGATAAAGTGATTGATTTTGAGAAACACTTTTGGGATCCTACCATTGAACTTGATCTTTAGCTCAATATATTGAAAAGCATCTTTGGTTTTATTGGTAAATAATTTTTATTATTTACCTTTGTCGCGTTAATTTAAATTAAATAAAAATAAGATATGTCATATTCTAACAAAGAAATATTAAATGCTTTAAGAAACGTTAAACATCCTGAAACTGCTCAGGATATTGTTTCAATGGGAATGGTAGATGATATTTGGATTGAAGGTAATAAAGCCGGATTTACGTTGAGTTTTAAGAAACCTAACGATCCTTTTATGAATTCAATGAGAAAAGTGTGTATTCAAGCACTTGAACAACATTTAGGAACGGATGTTGATTTTAAAGGAAACATAAAAATTAAAACACCAGAAATGAAACATCAAACAGTACAACAAGATGCACAAACCTTAAAAGATGTAAAAAATATTATTGCAGTAGCTTCAGGTAAAGGAGGAGTAGGGAAATCAACTGTGGCATCGAATTTAGCTATTTCTTTGGCAAAAACAGGAGCAAAGGTTGGTTTAATTGATGCCGATATTTATGGTCCATCTATTCCTAAAATGTTCAATGTAGAAGGTCAGCGACCATATGTTCGTAAAGAGGGCGATGTGGATATGATTACTCCAATTGAGAATTATGGTGTTAAAATATTGTCAATAGGCTTTTTTATTAATCCTGATGATGCTTTAGTATGGCGTGGAGCAATGGCAACCAGTGCAATTAAGCAATTAATTCATCAGGGCGATTGGGGTGAGTTAGATTACTTAATCTTTGATTTACCTCCAGGAACCAGTGACATTCATTTAACATTAGTTCAAGAAACATCGGTTACTGGAGCTATTATTGTTAGTACTCCTCAGGATGTTGCACTTGCAGATGCTATAAAAGGAATAAAAATGTTTACCGGTAAGCATATTAATGTTCCTGTAATGGGATTAATCGAAAATATGTCGTGGTTTACTCCTGAAGAATTGCCTGATAATAAATATTATATCTTTGGTAAAGATGGGTGTAAAAATCTTGCAGAGAAAGAAAATATTCCATTGTTAGGTCAGATTCCTATTGTTCAAAGTATTCGTGAGGGTGGTGATTATGGTAATCCTGCAGTGTTAAACGAAGGTACAATTGTTGAAAAAGCATTTAAAGAATTGGCAGCATCGGTTATTAAAGTTACCGAAGAAAGAAATGCTAATTTAGCACCTACAAAAAGAGTAGAAATTAAAACCAAATAAGAAATACTAAAAACTTAATTAAAATGGATGCAGCAAAAAGACAAGATCTTGAAAAAAGAGTAAATGAAACCATCGATATGGTACGACCATATCTTGTTGCTGATGGTGGTGATATAAAGTTTGTTGAATTAACGGACGATTTAGTAGTAAAAGTTCAGTTGCTTGGTGCATGTGGATCGTGCCCTTATAGTGTACAAACATTAAAAAATGGTGTTGAACAAGCTGTTAAAAAGCAAATACCAGAAATTAAAGAAGTAGTATCTGCATAGATATATTCCTTTTAATATAATAAAGTGAATGGATGTTATTGTTAACATCCATTTTCTTTTGTGTCATATTCAATTAATTTACTAGTTTTATACTTTTCTTTTTTTCTTAAATAAATTCAGAATTTAGATAATATTTCAGGAAAAAATTGGTTTGAAATAATTGGATTACAATAGCTAAAATAATCAAGGGTGAAACAAGCTTTAAAATTTGGTATATTATTCATTATTATTGTTGGAATTAGTTCAGGTTGTTCTACTAAAAAGAATACGGGTCTTTCCAGATTTTATCATGGATTAACAACAAAATATAATATTCTTTTTAATGGTTCGGAAAGTTATAAATCCGGAGTAAAAAAATATGAAGATTCTTATAAAGATGATTATTCGCAGATTTTACCAATTTTCACTTATGGAGACGATGCATTAGCTCCTACTACAAAACCTGAGATGGATAGATCAATTGAGAAATCTACCAAATCTATTCGATTACATTCAATTACCAAAAAACCGGAGAAGAAGGGCTCCATGTCGGAAAAAGATAAAGCCTTTTATAGTAAAAATGAGTATAATGCCTTTATTGATGACTCATACTTACTTATGGGTAAGGCTTTCTTTTTTCAAGCCGATTACGCAAGTGCTATCAGAACCTTTGATTTTATCATTAAGCAGTACGATGATGAAAAAGTAAAATATTTGGCTTATAACTGGCTTGTACGTTCAAATGTTCAAGTAAAAGATTTTCGTGAAGCTCAAAATATCATTGATTTTTTAGTTAGTGATATGGATTATCCTGAAAAATTAAATTATCAGCTTAACTTAACCTTAGCAGATTTTTATTTAAAACAACAAAAGTTTGCAGAAGCAGAGCCTTATGTTTCAGAAGCTCTTACTCAGGTAAGAAGGAAAAAAGAAAAACTACGATTAACATATATAGAAGCTCAGTTAAAAGAGGAGCTGGGAAGAAATAAAGAAGCTTCTGAGTTGTTTGAAGCAGTTATAAAAATGAATCCTGATTATGAAATGTCTTTTAATGCAAAGATTAGAAGAGCAACTCTTTTTACTGGTGGGAAATCGGGCAAATCGATTAAAGCAGAGCTTTTTGATATGTTGAAAGATGATAAAAACATTGAATATCAAGATCAGATTTATTATGCACTAGGCGATCTGGAGATGAAAAATAAAAATGTTAATCAGGCTATTGAATATTATAAATTATCGGCAAAAACTAGTGTTTCAAATACAAATCAAAAAGCAATAACCTATTTAGCATTGGCGAATATTTTCTTCGATAAAACTGAATATGTAGAGTCTCAGGCTTATTTCGATAGTGCTGTTGTTTCGCTCGATCATGATTTCCCGGGATATGCAGAGCTCTCAAGAAAGAATAGGTACTTATCCAAACTTGTAAAAAATCTAAAAGTAGTTGAATTTCAGGATAGTGTTCAAATGGTGGCTTCATTGCCTGAATTAGAAAGGACTACTTTTATACAAAAGATTATATCTGATTTACGCACCAGGGAAGCAGAAGAATTAGAAAGACAAAGAAACCAGGAAGTGCTTCAGATGAATAATTATGGTCAGACAACGCGTCAAACAAACTTAGGATCTGATGGGAGTAAATGGTATTTTTATAACCCTTCTGCAAAAAGTTTCGGAGAACCTGAATTTAAAAGACGTTGGGGAAATAGAAAGCTGGAAGATAATTGGCGACGAAAGAATAAACAAATTGCTGGTGTAGAGCAAATATCTGAAGATGAATTTTCAGACGAAGTTATAGATAATAAAGAAGGACTTGATAATAAAACAACGGAATATTATATGGTTGATTTACCATTAACGGATTCAGCCATGGCAGAGTCGCATATGAAGATTCAGAATGCTTTATATAACGTTGGAGAAGTGTACCGAAATGATTTAAAGGATTTCCCATTAGCCATTGAAGCATATAAAGAATTAATTGATCGATATCCGGAAAGTGAATATAAAGTTCCAGCATATTATAGTTTATATAAAGTGTATTTACAGCAGGGAGATATATCGCAGGCCGATGTATATAAGAATATGATTATAAGAAATTATCCAGAATCTAAATATGCTAAGGTTTTAATCAATCCGGATTATTTCAAACAATTTGAAAAGGAAGAAAATGTTCGAAAGGAACATTATTCTATGACATTGGAACTATATAGACAAGGCCAATTTCAGAATGTTATCCGACGAAGTAATATAGCTTTAAATAAAGATTTAGAAGCTGAATATATACCCAAGTACAGGTATTTGAGAGCTTTATCAATGGGTGAAGTTTATGGAGTAACCGTTTTAAAATCTGAGTTGGAAAAAATTACCACTGAGTTTAAAGCAGATCCTGTAGCAAAATCATCTGAAGATTTATTGGCATCTATTCAGGAAAATGAATTAAAAAGTCTTAAGGATTTAGTTGTACAAAAATCAGATTCAACACAACATGAAGGTGTAAAAACTGAGATTGCTGAGGTTACAATGAAAGAAATTGAAAAAGTATATAAGAAAAATCCGGATGAAACTCACTATTTAGCTGTTGTGGTTTCTAAAAATGCAGATATTAATCAGCTAAAATTCAACATCATTAATTTTAATCTTGACTTTTATATTCAGAAAAGTTACGATATAGAAAATAAGGAGTTTAATGAGTTTTTCTCGATTATCACAGTAAAACAGTTTAAGAACTCAGAAGAAGGGATTGAATATTATCATAAGTTTAAAACGGAATCGGAAACAGTATTCAAGAATATTAAAACTACAGATTATCAATTTTTCACTATTTCTGAATCGAACCTAACAAATCTTACCAAAGAAAAAATGGTTCGTAATTATTTATTATTTTTTAATAAGAACTATCAGGAATAATTATTGTAGTACCAAATTTTTATTAATATAATCTTTAATAATTAGATGAAGAAGGTTAGTATATTATGGACCGATGATGAGATTGACCTTTTAAAACCTCATATCTTATTTTTAGAAGCTAAAGGTTTTGAATTATCCACGGCCAGTAATGGAGATGATGCTATTGAAATGGTTAAAAATCAGGATTTCGATTTGGTTTTTCTTGATGAAAATATGCCGGGATTAAGTGGATTGCAGACCTTAACTTATATTAAAGAAATTAAACCGGATATTCCGGTAATAATGATTACTAAAAGCGAAGAAGAGAATATAATGGATGAAGCTATTGGTTCAAAAATAGCCGATTACTTAATAAAACCTGTTAATCCAAAACAAATTCTTTTAAGTATCAAAAAAAATATTGATACAAAGCGTTTAATCTCTGAAAAAACAATATCTGATTATCAATCTGAATTTGGAAAAATTGGATTGCAAATATCCGATGCAAACACATTTGAAGCCTGGGCTGATTTGTACAAAAAGTTGGTTTATTGGGAGCTTGAATTAGAACAAAATGAGCAGACAGGAATGCAAGAGGTTTTTCAGATGCAAAAGTCCGATGCAAATAAAGATTTTTGCCGTTTTATCAAGAAAAACTACGAATCATGGTTTGAAGGTTCTGATGATAAACCAATGATGTCGCCAAATTTATTTAAGGAACAAATTTTTCCGATGCTTGATAAGGGAGAAAAAGTTTTTGTATTAGTCATCGATAATTTTAGATTCGATCAGTGGAAATTAATTCAACCTTTCATTAGTGAATATCTTACTGTAGAATCGGAAGAGTTATACTGTAGTATCTTACCTACTGCTACACAGTACGCACGAAATGCTATTTTTGCAGGCCTTATGCCTTACGAAATTGATAAGTTTTATCCTCAATTTTGGCTTAATGATGATGAAGAAGGAGGAAAAAACCTGAATGAAGAAGAGTTGTTTAAAACACAACTTTCGAGGTATAGTAAAGATTATAAGTATCATTACGATAAAATTAGCCATTTAAAAACAGGCGAAAAAGTTGTTGAGAATATCAAGGATTTATTAAATAACCAGCTTAATATCTTAGTATATAATTACATTGATATGCTTTCGCATGCAAGAACCGAAATTGAAATGATTCGGGAACTTGCCAGTGATGAGCCGGCTTACCGATCACTAACTTTATCGTGGTTTAAACATTCACCACTATTTGCATTAATAAAAGAATTGAAGCAATATGATGTGAAAGTTGTGATTACCACCGACCACGGAACAATTCGGGTAAAAGATCCTGTAAAGGTTGTTGGAGATAAAAATACATCCACGAATTTAAGATACAAGAACGGACGTAATTTGAATTATAACGCAAAAGAAGTATTTGAGATACGTGATCCAGAAAAAGTACATTTGCCAAAATCGAATATTAGCACAAGCTATATTTTTGCGATCAATGATGATTTTTTAGCATATCCTAATAACTTTAATTATTATGTTAGTTACTATAAAGATACCTTTCAACATGGTGGTGTGTCGATGGAAGAAATGATTATTCCTTTCATTAAATTAAAGTCAAATAAATAAAAAAAATGCTTAAATTGCATATATGGATTCTCTAGAGTTAAAAACTTTATCTGATTTAAATATAGTTGCCGAGAAATTTTTGCGCCTAATGCGCGATAAGAAAGTGTTTGCTTTTTTTGGTCCTATGGGAGTTGGTAAAACAACTTTTATAAAAGCATTATGCAATGAATTAGGAGTTGTAGAAATTGTTACTAGTCCTACTTTTGCTCTTGTTAATGAATATCAGACTGGTAGCGGAGATGTTATTTATCATTTTGATTTTTATCGTATCAATAAAATTGAAGAGGTTTTTGATTTTGGGTACGAAGATTATTTCTTCTCTGATAATTATTGTTTTATAGAATGGCCCGATAAAGTTGCTGAGATTCTTCCAGAAAATATTGTTTACGTGCAGATGGTAGAAAATGAGGATGGATCAAGAACAATAAATATCCGATAATTAACCAGTATTTAAAAGTACCGAATAAAATACTTGAAAATACCAAGTATTTATCTTATTTTGGGTGTCCCCTTTTGTTGTAATAACCAGAGAAAAGATGACAGATAAAAAGGAAAAATCAGGATATGCATTTGGTAGTACTGGGTTTTTACCTCAGGAAGAAATGCTTGAGATTGGCAAAAGAAAGCAAAAACTTGTTATTGGAATACCCAAAGAAAATAAGAAATACGAAAGCCGGGTAGGATTAACTCCTGAAGCAGTAGAAATACTTGTAAATAATGGCCACGATATTATTATTGAAAAAGGAGCAGGTGCTGCAGCAAATTATTCCGATACAGAATATAGTGAGAATGGAGCTGTTATTATTGATGATAAAGCTGAGATTTTTCAGTGCGATATTGTTCTAAAAATAGCACCTCCAACCATTGAAGAAATAGAATTGTTTAAAACTGGCCTTGTATTATTGTCTTCTTTACATTTTCCTTCACAATCTGAAGAGTATATTCGGAAATTAATGCAAAAAAAAGCAACTGCTATTTCATTTGAAGGACTTAAAGACAGAGAAAATTGCTATCCTGTAGTAAGGTCTATGAGCGAAATTGCTGGTACTGCTTCTATTATTATTGCAGCCGATTACTTAAGTAACATGCGCGATGGGAAAGGAGTATTATTGGGAGGTATTAGTGGAATTACACCAACCGAAGTTGTCATTCTTGGTGCAGGAACTGCAGGCGAATATGCCGCAAGAGCAGCATTGGGATTAGGAGCTTTTATTAAAGTTTTTGATTATTCAGTTTCCAGATTAAAGAGATTACAAACAAGTTTGTCAGAACGCTTATTTACTTCGGTTTTTCATCCTCGTGTCATGGTGAAACATTTAAAATCTGCTGATGTTGTTATTGGGGCGATGCATCTGGGCGATAAAGGACCACAGTTTCTTATTACAGAAGATATGGTAAAAGAGATGAAAAAAGGTGCCGTAATTATTGATCTTAGCATTGATCAGGGGGGATGTGTAGAAACTTCTGAATGCAGAACACACTCAAGTCCGACCTATACAAAACATGGTGTTATTCATTTTTGTATTCCAAATATAGCTTCTGGTGTTGCCAGAACAGCATCTATTGCTTTAAGTAATGTATTTAACCCTATATTATTAAGTATTGCTGATGCGGGTGGTGTTCAGAAACAATTAAAAGTTGATGTTGGTTTACGTCATGGAGTATATATTTATAATGGTATCCTTACAAATGAAAGAATTGGTAACCATTTTGGAATACCTTCAAAAGATATAGATTTATTGACTGCTGCTTTTTAATTAAAAGAAAGCTCGAAGTTGTAAGCTGCCGGTATGAATTGCATTTATATTTTCTGAGATTCTTCCGTTATATATTATATTCATCTCAAGATATTTTGCTAATTTCCATTGGAACATGAAACTCCAGGTGGCATTGTTTCCTGGTTTTAGTCCTTTTAACATTTCATATGCAATGGAGGTGTTAGGATCAGAATTGTATCTGATATTTACATAATTACCCTGTGTCAATAAATTACCTTTTTTAGCTACCGCATAATTTATTTCTGTTCCTATAATGTTTGAAAAACTTTTTTCGGTTGAGAGAATATTATCTTTTTCAGAATAAGTATAGTTCAGCTCTATTTTTGTTTTAAATCCGGGTTGATATTGTATTTTAACCTCATTGCTTGCTGTCTCTAAATGATAGTTTTTTGTGCTGAAGAATTCTGAGCTGTACTTTTTTTCACCTATCTCATAATAATTTTGAATTGTAAAATCAGATAAAAATTGCCATCTAAGTCTTAATCCATGGATTGTTTTTTTTCTGGAGTCAAATCCATTTGACAGTAAGATTTTATTATCATTTGTTTGATAAATATAATCGATTCCAAATTTTGTACTGGTCCGATTAAATGATAAAGTATTCCTAATGTTTTGACTTAAATTTATGATAGTACTATCGTTAGATAAAGAATAGAATGGGTTTAAACTATGTTCTAAAATCTCATCCGTCGATTTTTGATTTACCTGGTATGCAGTGCTGTTAGAAAATCTAGATAAAACATTTTTAAATCCTTTTTTTGATCTCCAGATCATTTCAGGACGAATATTAAATACCTGGCTAAATTCATTTTTGTATGTTTTTATATATTCACTGCCGGGAGTATAAATTCGGATGTAGTTGGCCTGATCTTGAAATTGGGCTATTTCAAATTCGTCTAGTTCAACAATGCCATTGTTGTTATAGTCTTCCCAATTATAAACACCTTGTCCGCTTGTTACTTTTAAATAGGAGTATTCTTTTTTAGGTTCTAATCCCGACCCGGCTTCATAGAAGGTTAATGATGAAATAGCACCTTTAAAAAACCGGAAATTGTAATCAATTCTACCGGTTATGGTATTTTCCTCATGTTTCTTGATAATTGTGGTGTCAATTACCTCTAATTTTCTATAAGTAACAAGAGCTTTTAAGATATTTGAAGGATTTTTTAATAAACCAAATCCTATTTGAAAATCTTCAGCTTTTGTAGCTTGTTTAAGTTTATTATTGATTGGAAGATAATCATTTCTTAAAGTATAACTTAGAGAATATTTATTGATGGTTGAATCCGGGTTTTCGAGATAAATTCTATAGGAGGAGAAACTAAAACTATTATTTGTCAGACTATCTGTGATATTGTTATTCCATTTATTTTGTTCAAACTCACTCTCAACACCAATCTTAATAGGACTAAACGACTTAGATACATTAGTTATATACCGTATAAATTCTGTATTGTTGAGTTTCGATTCGGAGTTAAGAAGGCTGGAGTTAAAATTTAATGAATATCCGTGTTTATTTAATGATGTATAAAGTTTATGTTTATAGCCAGTATATTCATCTCCTGCAGATAATAAATCAAATCCATAACTCCCGTTTAAAAATCTTTTGTGTTTATATTCTAAATCAATGCCGGCATTATGCTCATTGGCTGTGAATGGATATTGAATATTCCAATCACGCTCAAATTCAACGCTTCTGTATCTTTCTATTTCGGTGAAATGTTTGTTTACTAACAGGTAAGATAATTTAGCTGTTAGTTGGTTTTTTAATGTATCAGCATGAAGGAGTTGTTGGTTAAGACCGAATTTAAGTCCATAACCAATATTGTCACTTGAGTTTTTAGATGAGAAGGTATTTATATCATGATTACTAAGTGCAAATTCAAAGTATGATGTTGAATTATTATTCATCATGATATTCCCACCAAAACTTATCATCTGCTGTTTTTTAGGTGCAATAAGTAATCGTACTGGTTCATAATTACCCTGAGGGATTCCTGAAACAGGAGCTATCCATTCAAAAACTTTACCATTGGCCGAGTTCTGAATCTGCACATAGTTTCCTTTATTTTCACCAACCAAATTAAAACCTATTTGATAAAATGCCAGTTCAGGATTCGTTGAATATTCATATATTTCGTAGTTAATATTATTTACGGAGGTGTCTTTTTTCTCGTATAAGACATAATCGTTTCTAAATTCAACACTATCTACATTAGGAACATATGCATTGGTAATATAATCTCCCGACTCAGAAAGAATTTGTTTTTGTTCTTGTGTAAGATCTTGATTAATGGCTTGGTTTTTACTGTCTTGTTCTGAATAAATATTTAACCAAAAATGACCATTTTTAGTCTTAAATTCATTCGTATTAAAGATTAGAAACCTGGCATAGCTACGTTCCGAATATTCAAATTCAACAGCTATTCTACTATCTTTTGTAATTGTTTTATTAGCGGTAAAAGTAAGTTCACCTGTATTATAATCTATTACATAATCGTTTTCTTTTCCCCGTGTTAGGAGCTTGCCATTGATGTATACTTTCTCGGTTCCAGCTAAAACAATAATATATTGTTCGTTTTCACAACCAGTTAACTTGTAAGGTCCTTGATTTCCCTCTTGGCCCTGGAAAGTTTTTCTGCAATATTTACCTTTCGTAATAGCCCCACTAATAGTAGTTTCAAGGCTTTTAGTTTTTTCTTTTTTGCCGGTAAATTTTGTATTAAGTAATCCTCCTTGTGCTTTGCGATTAATATTCATAAAATATCCTTGAGGTTTAGATATTTCAAAATCACCGGCAATAAGTTTGGTTTTATGATTATACAATTGAATAAATACTTTATCGAAGTCTTGAATCTGTTGAGAATTACCATCAGGCTGAATAGGAATATTTTCATCAGAAATGGCAGCTAATATATACATATCATTACTTATCTTCCCCGACATTTGAAGATTTAGATTCGAATTTATTACGGCATCCTGATTATTGCCAATGGTTATTCCCCTGGTAATACTTCCTTGCTTGTTTAGAATATTATCTGAAAAGAAAATAGATTCATTCGTTTTTGAAGGTATGTTTGTTTTTGATAATACAGGACCCGTAATGATGGTCTCTTCTTTGTTTCTATGATAAAAAGATTCTGAAAAGTTTATCGGGAAAACCCGGTATGTAATTTTTATGGAACTATTTTTTTGCAATAATGATTGGGATGGTATTAAGAGTCCTCTGCTATTATCTATACGGTAATCAGAGTTTGAGATATATGAATTGTTAGCATTAACTATGATTTCACTTCCCGGAATAATACTTAATGTGTCAAGTACAATAGTATCATTTAACACAAATAAAGATTTATGTCGAAGATTGCTTAATTCCTGGCTCTTCGCACTAAAAGTTATGAATAAACAGATGATCAATGAGGCTACTTTTCTCAAGATATTAGATTTAGTAGTCAAAATTATTAGCTATTAAAGAACGGAAAATATTTGCAAATGTTGAAAATATTAAAAGAAAAAAGGCCTTCTTTGGCTGAAGACCTTTGGGTTTAAATTTTAGGGTTAGGGTATCAAGAAATCCATATTGATGGCTAAAAATATAAAAAATCTTTATAAAACAAGAAAAATCATGACATTTATTAGGTTATTGTTGATAAAATCAGGCTGAAATTCAAAAAATATACATCTGTCTGTGATTATAAGAGACTTTAGATCAATGCAAAACGCTTGATCTTAAATTTATCTCTTAAAATTTTATAAAAAACCATTTCAGTCCATTAAATTTGTTGCTAATTCAATTTTAATAACTAATGACCATATTTTACTTATTAGGAATTCGGGTATTTAGCATTATTGTGTCGATAGCTTCATTTTTTAATCCAAAAGCAAAATTGTGGATTAAAGGCAGAAAGAATATATTTAAGAAATTAAATTCAGAAATAAAGTCAAATGATAATATAGCCTGGTTTCATTGTGCTTCGTTAGGTGAGTTTGAGCAAGGAAGACCTGTAATAGAGGCTTTTAAAGAAAAGTACGAGGGATATAAAATACTCTTAACCTTTTATTCTCCATCGGGCTATGAAATTAGAAAAGATTATCCCCAGGCAGATTATGTGTATTATCTTCCAATTGATACCCCACGAAATGCAAAACGATTTTTAGAGATAGTCAATCCCAAAGTGGTTTTCTTTATCAAATATGAATTTTGGTATTACTTTTTAAGAGAAATTAAAAGCAGAAAAATACCACTTTATTTAGTTTCTGGAATTTTTAGAAAAAACCAGCGTTTTTTTAAGAGTATTGGAACAAAATCAAGAAAAATGCTTAAGTTCTTTACTCACTTCTTTGTACAAAATGAGGAGTCAAAGAATTTATTAAATTCAATTGATATTGAGAATGTTACCATAACAGGCGATACGCGTTTTGATAGGGTTTATACCATCACTCAACAGTCGAAAGACTTACCAAGTATTGAAGAGTTTGCAAAAGATAATTTGGTTTTAATAGCTGGAAGTACCTGGAAACCAGATGAGGAGATATTAATTAGATACTTTAATGAAACTGCAAATCATGTTAAGTTAATTATTGCACCTCATGAAATTCATGATGAAAATATTAAACGAATTATTAAATCCATTTCGAATCAAAAAAGTATAATTAAAGAATCGGAAGCGAATATAAATAATGTGAAAAATGCAGATGTTTTAATTATGGATAGCATTGGATTATTGTCATCTGCATATAAATATGGTAATATTGCTTATATAGGAGGCGGTTTTGGTAGAGGAATACATAATACATTAGAAGCTGCTACTTTTGGCCTGCCAATACTCTTTGGACCGAATTATAAGAAATTTAAGGAAGCTGTTGATCTTATTAATATGAAGGGCGCTTTTTCTATCTCAAATTATGATGAATTAAAGGAAAAGTTAGATGGCTTACTAAATTCTGAAGAAAATATTAAAAGGTCTGGAGATATATCTTCAAAATATGTAATAAGCAATAGAGGAGCTACGGATCAAATTCTAAAAAAAACAGAATTTTGCTGATAAGAAAGCCAAAAAGTTTCATTTTTTTAATCTAAGTTATTAACAATTGTGAATTAGTTAAAAGTGGTTTTTTTGAAAGGCGCATTTAATAGGGGTTTTAATTTTTTCTCAAATGTTAAGAAATGTTAATATGTTACTAGTTAATATTTAACCTTAACTTAATATTTTCAATATATTTGATATTCCAAGAATTTCTAGTTTTGTAGTCTTGTAATTTCTAAATTTAAATTAATATAAACCCAAACCTTAAAACAATTCTATGATGAAAATCTTTAAAAGTAAAATTCTTATTTTGGCTATGATGCTAATGTCATTTGCATCATTTGGTCAATCGACAGTGAAAGGTATTCTCGTTGATGCTCAAAGCGGAGAGGTACTTATTGGAGCTTCTGTAGTTGTTGATGGTACAACTATAGGTACAGCTACAGCTCTTGATGGGAGCTTTAAAATTATGGTTCCATCCGGAGAGCAAAAATTAATCTTATCTTATGTTGGTTATATCGAGCAGATAAAAGATATAACGGTTACAGGCGAAGAAGTGGATTTAGGTAAAGTAGCTCTTGAATCGGATGCTGTAAATATTGATGCAGTAAAAGTGGTTGCGTCTGTTGCTGTTGCAAGAGAAACACCAGTAGCAATTTCTACAATTCAGCCACAACAAATTGCTGAAAAGTTAGGAACAAAAGAGTATCCAGAAATTTTAAAATCAACACCTGGTGTTTATGCAACAAAGCAAGGTGGTGCATTTGGTGATTCAAGAATTAACATTCGTGGTTTCGACCAAAGAAATACAGCTACCATGATTAATGGTGTTCCTGTAAACGATATGGAAAACGGATGGGTATATTGGTCAAACTGGGCTGGTTTAGCTGACGTAACTCGCTCAATGCAGGTTCAAAGAGGTCTCGGTGCTTCTAAAGTGGCTGTACCTTCTTTAGGTGGTACTATCAATATTCTTACAAAAACTACAGATGCAAAACAGGGTGGTTCTGCATTTGTTACTGCTGGTGCATTTGGTTATAAAAAATATGGATTCACACTTTCTACTGGTTTATCTGATAATGGATGGGCTGCAACAATCTCTTTAGCAAAATCTGAAGGAGATGGATTTGTTGATGGAACACAGTTTGAATCGTATTCATACTTTGCTAATATCTCAAAAAGAATAAATGATAAGCATACTTTAGCATTCTCAATTTTCGGTGCTCCACAATGGCACGGACAAAGAGATAGAGGATCTAAATTATCTATTGATGAATGGCAAGATAAAGGTATAAAATATAACCCTGACTGGGGATATAAAAATGGAGAAGTATTCTATGCTGAAAAGAATAAATATCACAAGCCTCAAGCTATCTTAAACCACTTCTGGACCATGGATGAAAATACCAGTTTAATTACTTCTATTTATGCTTCTGTAGGTACAGGTTATGGTACTGGAGAATATAATCCTGATGGAGCAACTTCTAAATTCTATGCTGATGATTATCAGAGAGAAGGTCAGATTGATTTTGATAAGATTGTTGATGAAAATATAGCAGCAGGAAGTGCTGGTTCACAATCTATTTTAAGAACTTCGGCTAATAACCATCAATGGTATGGTTTAATTACTTCTTTCAATAAAGAATTAGGCGACCTTGATATCATGGCTGGTCTTGATGGAAGATATTATATAGGTGAGCACTATAGACAAGTTGAAGATTTATTAGGTGGTGAATTCATGTTGGATGATGTAGATTATAATACACCAACAAAAGTGGTTCGTAAAGGTGATAAAATTGCTTATTATAATGATGGCCATGTAGGTTGGATTGGTGGTTTTGCTCAGGCAGAATATACCCTTGGCAATTTAAATACATTCGTATCCTTGGCTCTTTCTAATAAGTCATATAAAAGAGTTGACTACTTTAACTATTTTACTGACGATTTAATTGATCAAATTAACAATGATGCAGCTCTGGAACAATATTACAGAGATGAAATTGGTGATCGTAAATTCTTAGAAGCAATGAAAGGTCAGGAGTCTGACTGGGCAAGTTTCTTAGGTTTCTCAATTAAAGGTGGAGCAAACTACAAATTAACTGATAACCATAATGTATTTTTCAATACTGGTTATTTCGAACGTCAACCTGATTTTGATGCGGTTTTCTTAAATTATATTAATGACCTGAACGAGGATGCAGTAAATGAAAAGGCATTTAGTTTTGAGTTAGGATATGGTTATGTGTCAAGTATGATTTCTGGTAACTTAAACGCTTATTATACTAAGTGGGGAGATAAAACATTTACTCCTTCATATGGTGTAACTGATGCTACTACTGGAGCAAGAACTTATTACACAGCTAATATCTTGGGTATTGATGCTGCTCACATGGGAGTTGAATTAGACTTTGTAGCAAAACCAACAACTAAATTAGAAATTTCAGGTTTTGTATCAGTTGGTGACTGGAGATGGTTATCAGATGTTGAAGACGTTGGAATCTATGATGACAACCAGAATCTGTTAGATACTAAGAGTCTTTACTTAAAAGATGTACACGTAGGTGATGCTGCTCAAACTACTTTTGGTTTAGGTCTTGACTATGAATTATTAAAAGGACTTAAGTTTGGTGTTGATTATAACTACTATGATAACATTTATGCTGACTTTGACGTAGAAGATAGAGATGATGATACTGCTGGTAATCCTGATTCTTGGAAATTACCTTTTTATAGTTTATTTGATATGAACTTAAGATATAATTTCGAAGTTTCGGATCTTAAAGCTACTCTTTATTGTAATGTTGATAACTTATTTGACACAGAATATATTTCTGAAGCATATGGTGGTACAGGTGACGATTGGAGATCAACAACTGTATTTTATGGCTGGGGACGTTCTTGGTCAGTTGGTTTAAAAGTTAGATTTTAATATTTCTAAAAAGATTAAATTATGAAAAACTTAAAAATATTTAATATACTCCTTGCTTTAATCTTAATGATTTCGGCATGTGATAGTACTTATGACGATATCTATGATGAAATAGATAAAGATAATGCAGCAAAAGATTCTGTAGATCTTCATTACAGTGATAAAACAGAATCTCCTGAAACCTACACTATGCTTGAAGATGATTATAGTGCATTGAAAGCTATTCTTGAAGATATGGGTACTGCCTACGAAGATGCAGCAAACAGCTTAGGTTATGGAAGTTTCTCTGATGATGCACCTGCAGACGAATATTTACCATATTTATTAGATGTAAAATTCTTCTCTTATACTGCTGGAACAGAAATGATTGTTACGTATAAAAATTATACTGGTAGTAGTTATGAAGATGTTGCTGATTTGGATGAATGGGAATTAGAAAGTGCAAATTATGCAATGTTTGCAGCATTAGAAGGTGATGATTATTTTACATCTTCAACTCCTGCTGATGATTATATTCCTTTAATATTAGAAGCAAATTATCCTTTAGCCGAAGCAGGTACAGAAATGTTCGTTAAGTACATTTATAAAGGTTCTCACTATGAAACTTATACTGAACTTGAATTTAATGGAACTACTTGGGTTTTCACTGGAGCTACTTCAGGTTTAGACGTTGATAATGCTTATGAACTAGAAGATGCTGATTATGAGGATATGGGTTCAGGACCTGGAGAGTATCATAGTTTCTCTGATTATAATTTACCTGAAGACTACTTGCCAGATTGGATGTTAACAGAATATCCTTCTGCAGTTACTGGAGATAAGCAAGTAATTATTTACTATTGGTATGGTGAAGGTGATAGATATGCTGGATTTACTAAGTCTGAAGCTGGAAACTGGACAAAAACGCATTCTGTGGAATATAATTGGGATTCTGGTGATTTTAATGTGAAAACATTATCTGTTACAGCTGATGCGCAAGCACTATTTAAGTTTACAACAGACGAAGGTTGGTTATTTGTTCCACCATTAAAATTTGTTGAAACTACAGCTGCTGCAACAAGAACTTATGAATTGCAAGATGCAGATTACGAATTAGTTGGAGATGGTAAATATAAAAACTTTACTATTGCTGATGGTGGTATTATTGAAAAAATATCTACGATCCTGAAAGCTAATTTCAATGATTTGGCTGTAGGTGATATATTCGAGGTTACTTATAAAGGATATGATGGAGGAGTAGATACTTACACCATTAATCTTGAAGTACAACTTGACGTTTAATTTATTAAAGTCGATGAATATGAAAGCTGCCATTATTGGCAGCTTTCTTTATTTATTTGTGAGTGTTGTTATTTTAATAGCTAAATTTGTTATAAAAATAGTATGTCATGAAAATAGGATATATAAAGCTGTTATTTTTTGTATTAGCATTAAGTTCTTGTAATAGTAATTTTCAAAAAGAGAATATTCAGGATAATAAACCCTATGTTGTTATGTTGTCTATGGATGGTTTTCGTTGGGATTATCCTGATAAAGCAAATACTCCGAATTTAGATTATATTGAAAAAATTGGAGTAAAAGCTCAAGCGAGTATTCCTTGTTTTCCTACTAAAACTTTTCCAAATCATTATTCCATGGCAACAGGATTATACCCGCAAAATCATGGTATTATTTTTAATAATTTTTTTGCAACTGATATTGAAAAATATTATTCTTTATCGAATATGGAAGCAGTTACTGATCCGGAATTTTATTTTGGAGAACCAATTTGGGTTACTGCAGAAAAGCAGGGAGTAAAAAGTGCATCCTATTTTTGGGTAGGGGCTGATGCCCCGCACGATTCTATATTCCCAACGTATCATTATACTTATGATGGTTCTGTTCCTTTTGAAGAAAGAATAGATGGAGTAATAGATTGGCTTAAGTTGCCGGAAGAAAAAAGGCCGCACCTTATTATGTGGTATATTCAAGAACCAGATAGTAAAGGACATGATGTAGGTCCAAATCATCCAGAAACAATAGAAACAGTTGAATACTTAGATAGTCTTGTGGGTGTTTTTTATGCAAAAATCAATGCTTTAACTATTTCTGATAAAATCAATGTTATTATTACATCAGATCATGGCATGGGAGAAATTTCAGATCAACGAGTTATTTATTTAGATCATTATATTCCAAAAGAATGGTGTCATAATATAGATGGAAATAACCCGGTTTATTCATTAGACATTAAAGATGAGTATTATGATACAGCGTATTCAATTCTTTCAAGTCTTCAACATATGAAAGTCTGGAAAAAGGATCAAGTTCCTGATAGATTGCATTTTTCTAATAGTGATAGAATAAAAGATTTTGTGATTGTTGCAGATAGCAGTTGGAGTTTATTAAAATCAAATAAAAGGAAATTTTATTCGGGAGGAACACATGGCTATGATAATCAGAATACCGATATGCATGCTATCTTTTATGCTTATGGGCCAGATTTTAAAAGTAATTATAAGCATCCGGCAATAAATAATATCGATATTTTTCCATTAATATGTAAGCTATTAAAAATCGAAGGACCTGAAGTTGATGGTAAAATTGAAAAAACCATTGAAATGTTAAAAAAGTAATTTCACCTAAGATTTACAATCAAAATAGTTGTAATTTACAATGTAAAGATTATTAACAACTTAACATGTGGATGCTAGACGTTCATATCTCTGTTAATAAAATATTTCTTCTTTAAAATTCCTTTCAGAATAGCCCTTTTTGAGGTTATTAACAATCCTTGTGAAAATTAAAATCAAGCATTATTTTTAATTGTAGTTTTTTTTAGTTATGAGGCTGAAATCCTTTAATATCAACGTTTATAGGCGTTTGAGAAGCTTCGTTAATAACTCTTAAATAATGTTGAAAAATACGATTGCTTACCTCTTGTTACAAAAATTAAGTATGATTAATTTAGCAATACCTTTTCTAAAAATGTTACAAAACATATACGAAAATTCATAAAACTATTATAAAATCTGCTTAAAATGGATGTAAAAGGAATGGCAACAGATGGAAAAATAAGCGAGGTTTCGCAAGAAAAAACAAAACAAAGAACGTATACCTTCGATGAGGCGTTTAAAAGTTCAAAGGAATATTTTGGAGGAGATGAACTTGCTGCTCGTGTATGGGCAAACAAGTATGCTTTAAAAGATTCATATGGTAATCTTTTTGAAAAAAATCCCGACGAAATGCATAAAAGGCTTGCAAAAGAAATTGCAAGAATTGAAAACAGGTATCCAAACCCAATGAGTGAGGAAAAAATTTATGATCTTTTAAAAGAGTTTAAATATATCATTCCTCAGGGCGGTCCAATGTCAGGAATTGGTAATAAATATCAAATAGCTTCATTATCGAATTGTTTTGTAATTGGTCATAAAAACCCGGCAGATTCTTATGGTGGAATTATGAAAATTGATCAAGAACAGGTGCAGCTAATGAAAAGACGCGGTGGTGTAGGTCATGATTTATCTCACATTCGCCCACAAGGGAGCCCTGTTTTAAATAGTGCTTTAACATCAACAGGAGTTGTTCCATTTATGGAGCGTTATTCTAACTCGACACGTGAGGTTGCGCAGGATGGTCGACGAGGAGCTCTTATGTTAAGTATTTCAAGTAAGCATCCAGATGCAGAAAAATTTATTGATGCTAAATTAGAAGCGGGAAAAGTAACAGGAGCGAATGTTTCTGTTCGTATTGATGATGAATTCATGAGATCGGTTGTAAGTAATAAGCCTTATACACAACAGTATCCGGTTGATGCTAAAGAACCTGTATTCGAACAAAAGGTAGATGCTTCTAAAATATGGAAAAAGATCGTTCATAATGCATGGAAATCAGCAGAACCAGGAATACTTTTCTGGGATACCATTATCAATGAATCAGTAGCTGATAGTTATGCCGATAAAGGATATAGAACCGTTTCTACAAATCCTTGTGGCGAAATTCCATTATGTCCATATGATAGTTGTAGATTATTAGCAGTTAACTTATATAGTTATGTAGAAAACCCATTTACCTCAGAAGCTAAATTCAACTTTGACTTATTTAAAGAGCATGTTGGATACGCACAAAGAATAATGGATGATATTATTGATCTGGAAATTGAAAAGATTGATGCTATCTTAGGAAAAATAGAGAATGATCCAGAGGATTATGAGGTGAAAATGGTAGAAGATAGATTGTGGAGAAACATTCGACAAAAAGCTCTTGAAGGTCGTAGAACGGGTGTTGGAATAACTGCTGAAGGAGATATGTTAGCTGCATTAGGATTACAATACGGTAGCGAAATTGGAGTTGATTTTTCAGAAGAAGTTCATAAAACAATTGCTATAGCAGCTTATCGTTCTTCTGTTGATATGGCTAAAGAACGTGGTTCATTTGAAATATTTGATGCTCAAAAAGAAAAGGATAATCCATTTATCTTAAGATTAAAAGAGAACGATGAGCAATTATATGCCGATATGGTTCAGTATGGACGAAGAAATATTGCATTATTAACAATTGCACCTACAGGAACAACAAGTTTAATGACTCAGACAACTTCTGGAATAGAGCCTGTGTTTATGCCGGTTTATAAAAGGAGAAGAAAAGTAAATCCAAATGATCCTGAAACAACAGTTTCGTTTATTGATGAAGTTGGTGATTCCTGGGAAGAATATAATGTGTTTCATCATAAATTTATTGACTGGTTAAGCATTAATGGGTATAATCCGGAAGAAGTAAAAACGATGTCGGATGATGAAATTAATGAAATCATCGAAAAAACTCCTTACCACAAATCAACCTCAAACGATGTAGACTGGGTAAGTAAAGTAAAAATGCAAGGAAGAATTCAGAAATGGGTTGATCATTCAATTAGTGTTACGATTAATTTACCAGAAAATGCAAGCGAAGATTTAGTAGGTCAATTGTATGTAACAGCCTGGGAAAGTGGATGTAAAGGTGTTACTGTATATCGTGAAGGTTCGCGTTCTGGCGTATTAGTATCCAATAAGAAAGATAAAAAAGAAGAAGCTAGCCATAAGCGTCCAAAAAGTTTAAAAGCTGAAATTATTCGTTTTAGTAATAATGATGAAAAATGGATTGCATTTGTTGGTGTAAAAGATGATCGTCCGTACGAAATTTTTACAGGTTTAGCTGATGAGGAAATGTTCCCGATTCCTAAATCTATTAAAAAAGGTAAAATTATTAAGGTAAAAGATCGTGAAGGAAAGAGTCGTTACGATTTCCAATACATTGATAAATATGGTTACGAAAATACTTTAGGTGGTTTATCACATATGTTCCAAAAAGAATTCTGGAATTATGCGAAACTTATTTCCGGAGTATTACGCCATGGCATGCCAATTCCTGATGTAGTGAATTTGGTTCAATCATTAAGATTGGATAGTGAAACAATCAATACATGGAAAAATGGAGTTGAACGTGCATTAAAGAAATATATTCCTGATGGAACGAAAGCAAAAGCTGGTACTAAGTGTGCAGAATGCGGATCGGAAAGTGTTGTTTACCAGGAAGGTTGCTTAATTTGTCAGGATTGTGGACATTCAAAATGTGGATAACATAGTTCTAAAAGTTATTGTTTTATTTAATTTGCAAAATTAACAATACTCTACATCAATGAAAACCCCGGCTTAGGCTGGGGTTTTCATTTTGTAATATGTAAAAGGTAGAAAAGATAAGTTTGGATTTCGAAAAGAGGCTTTTATACCTTATTTTTGCTTAATAAATTTATCAATAATAAAAATATTATATCATGTCAAATAAAATGAAAGCTCTTGTTAAATCTAAACCTGAAAAAGGTTTATGGATGGAAGAAGTTGATATTCCTGAAATAGGTGTTAACGATATTCTTATTAAAGTAAAAAAATCTGCCATTTGTGGAACTGATTTACATATATACCGCTGGGATGAATGGTCTCAGAATACCATTAAAACTCCAATGACAATTGGTCATGAGTATGTTGGAACTGTTGCTAAAATGGGAGCAGGTGTTACAGGATTTAAAGAAGGAGAACGTGTTACTGGTGAGGGACACATTGCTTGTGGTCATTGTAGAAACTGTAGAAGAGGACGTCAGCATATTTGCGAAAATACAGTGGGAATAGGCGTAAATAAGAATGGTTCTTTTGCTGAATATGTGGTTGTTCCTGCATCCAATGTGATGAAAATGAACCCTGCAATTCCGGATGATATGCTTGCAATCATGGATCCATTTGGAAATGCTACTCATACAGCTCTTTCTTGGTCATTGGTAGGAGAAGATGTTTTAGTTACCGGAGCTGGTTTAATAGGAAGCATGTGCGTGGCTATTGCTAAGTTCGCTGGAGCTCGTTATGTTGTAGCAACTGAAACAAACGAATATAGAATTGAGTTAGCAAAGAAGATGGGAGCTACACGTGTAGTAAATCCTCTTAAAGAGAACTTAGATGATGTCGTTAAAGATTTAGGTATGATTGGTTTTGATATTGGATTGGAATGTTCTGGATCACCACATGCATTTAACGATATGTTAAATCACATGTATAATTCTGGTAAGATTTCTTTATTAGGAATATTACCCCCAAAGACAGGAATCGATTGGGATAAAGTGATCTTTAAAGGATTACAATTAAAAGGTATTTATGGTAGAGAAATGTTCGAAACATGGTATCAAATGGAGCAAATGCTACATTCAGGATTAGATCTTAGTCCAATGATTACTCATCAATTCCCTATTGATGAATTTGAAAAAGGATTCCAGATTATGGATGAAGGAAATTGTGGTAAAGTTATTTTGAATTGGGAATAAATAAATTTAAATATGGCAAATAAAGTAAGAGTTCGATTTGCACCAAGTCCGACAGGACCTTTACATATGGGTGGCGTAAGAACAGCATTGTTCAATTATCTTTTTGCAAAGAAAAACGGAGGTTGTTTTATCTTAAGAATAGAAGATACGGATCAAACAAGATATGTTGAAGGAGCCGAGGATTATATTATTGAATCATTAAAGTGGTGTGGTATTGAAATTGATGAGGGAGTTGAGGAAGGTGGTCCATATGGCCCATATAGACAATCGGATCGTAAAGAGATTTATAAAGAGTTTGCTGAACGATTAATTAATTCCGGTAATGCTTATTATGCTTTTGATTCTGCAGAAGAGTTGGAAGCGATGCGAGAAAGATTAAAAGAGCAGAAAAGTAGTGTTCAGCAATATAATGCGATAACACGAAGCAGCATGAAGAATTCTCTTACTTTAACAGAAGAAGAAACTGAGCAAATCATTGATTCTGGCGAGCCTTATGTTATCCGGTTTAAAATGCCAGAAAATGAGGAAGTGATTGTTGAGGATATTATCCGGGGAACTGTTAAGGTTAATACTGATCAGTTAGATGATAAAGTATTATTTAAGTCGGATGGAATGCCAACTTATCATTTGGCAAACGTTGTTGATGATCATTTGATGAAAATATCACATGTTATTCGCGGTGAAGAATGGTTGCCTTCGTTACCCTTGCATGTTATGTTATATAGAGCTTTTGGTTGGGAAAGTTCAATGCCGGAATTTGCTCATTTACCATTATTGTTAAAACCTAGCGGGAAAGGTAAATTAAGCAAGAGAGATGGTGATGCCTTAGGTTTTCCTGTATTTCCATTAGAATGGACAGACCCGAAAACGGGTGATGTTTCAAGAGGATATCGTGAAGATGGTTATTTCCCTGCAGCATTTGTAAATATGCTTGCACTATTAGGATGGAATCCGGGAACTGATCAAGAGTTAATTAATATGCGGGATTTAACGTTTTCGTTTGATTTAAATAAAGTACATAAAGCTGGTGCCCGTTTTGATCCTGAAAAAGCAAAATGGTTCAACCACCAATATTTAGTTCGTGAAGATAATGGTAAACTTGAGGGAGCATACCAAAAGATTTTAAAAGCAAAAGGAATAAAAGCTGAAGACAGCTTTGTATTAAAAGTAATATCTTTAATAAAAGAACGTGCTGATTTTGTTTCTGATTTTTGGGATCAGTCATATTTCTTCTTTCAGGCGCCAAAAGAGTATGATGCTAAGGTTGTAAAAAAGAGATGGAAAGAACAGACTCCGGAAATAATGTCGGAATTAAAAAAGCAACTTGAACAGCTCACAGATTTCGATCATGAAAATATGGAAAAAGCAATTCAAGATTTTCTTGAAGGTAAAGAATTTGGCATGGGACAGGTAATGAATCCTTTCCGATTAACATTGGTTGGAGCAGGAATTGGCCCTGGAGTTTTAGATATAGCTGAATTGTTAGGAAAAGAGGAAACCTTGAAAAGATTACAAGCTGGTATTGATAATATAAAAAGAGATTAAATCATATGATGTATAATGAATTTCGCTGAGAATTATTATTTGAATTTTCATGCTCATCAGCAAATGCCTGCTGACAATGAAATTGTTATACAGAGCTTATTTTTACAAGATGATCTTATCGTTCAATCGAACGATAAGATTTTTTTTACTGCAGGCTTACATCCCTGGCATGCTGATTTATTAGATGAGTCAGAGATTAAATTAAGGCTTAAAGAATTAGTTGACTCAAAAAAGATATTAGCTGTTGGTGAAGCTGGAATAGATAAGCTAAAAGGTCCTGATTTGAATTTACAGGAAAAAGTACTTAGATATCATATTGAAATAGCTGATTTATATAATTTACCATTAATTATTCATTCGGTAAAAGCACATAATGAGGTTCTAAAACTTAGGAAAGAAACAAAATCAAAAGTACCTTGGGTTATACATCATTTTAATGGTAGCAAGCAAATGGCTTTTGATTTTATTGATCATGGCTTTTATTTATCGGTATGTCATCATATAAAAAGTAAAAACTCAAAATTAAGTGAATATCTTGAAGATTTACCTCTAGATAGGCTTTTCTTGGAAACAGATGATTTTAAAATTGATATTAAGAACCTTTATGAGATTGCAGCTTTAAAAATAGGAGTAAGTCTTGATACATTAAAAAAACAGATGATTTTAAATTTAAAAACATTATTAAATGGTTAATGAGAATTGGCAAGAAAGAACAGAGCTACTCATTGGAAAGGAGAAGGTAGGAAAATTAAAAAATGCTCATGTACTTGTAGTAGGTTTAGGTGGTGTTGGAGCTTATGCTGCAGACAGTTTATGTAGAGCTGGCATAGGAGAATTAACTATTGTAGATGGCGATTTATTACATCCTTCAAATAAGAACAGGCAATTACCTGCTATGGATAGCACCATGGGGCAGCCAAAAGCTGAAGTGCTTGGAAATAGATTAATGGATATTAATCCTGAATTAAAGTTACATATTATCCAGGAATATATTAAAGATGATCGGATGATTGAAATTCTGGATAAACCATTCGATTATGTTGTTGATGCCATTGATACGCTATCTCCAAAGGTTTATTTAATTTATCATAGCATACAAAAGGGGTTAAAAATAGTAAGTTCTTTGGGATCAGGAGCAAGAATGGATCCTACGAAGATTACCATTAAAGATATTTCCAAATCATATAATTGCAGGTTAGGGTTTTTGTTAAGAAAACGCTTGAGAAAGTTAGGCGTTTCGAAAGGCTTTAAAGTGGTTTTTTCGGAAGATAAAGCAGATGAAAAAGCTGTAATTGTTGATGAGCCTGGAGAAAACAAGAAATCAACAGTAGGAACTATATCTTATATGCCTCCTGTTTATGGTTGTTTTTGTGCATCAGTAGTTATTCGCGATCTCATTGAAGAATAATTTGGATTATTGAACTTTTTTTTGATAGCTTTGTAGGCTAAATAAATAAACATATGATTAAGCGTGATGCAAATAGAATGGATTGTTGTTGTATGGTATACATACAGAAGGGATTCTATTTGCATAAGTTAATGAAATAAAGATATTAATAAGTAAGAATAAAAGGCCCTTCCATTTTGGAGGGGCCTTTTTTATTTTATACCATCATGAAAAATATAGAAACATTTTTAGCTGAGTTATCTGAAAAGAATAGTCAGATATCGGAAAACTTACCGAAGAAGAAATTGACATTGGATTTTTTTAATAGCCTTATAAATTTTTTATTTCCAATCTGCAATGAAGTTAGCAGTAATGCAGATCGAAACAAGGTTGAATGGGCATCTTTGAAATTATTTTTAAAGAAGTTGTTAATTCCTTTAAAATCAGTTATAAATAAAGATATCGATGATATTGTTGATAGATATTTTAACCAAATACCTTCAATCTATTATGATCTTTTATCGGATGCCGAAGCAATTTATAAATTCGATCCTGCAGCTTTTTCTATTGAGGAAATTTTAATAGCATATCCGGGCTTTCAGGCGATTTTAACATATCGATTGGTGCATCCCTTGCATGAATTAGGTATTCCTATAATACCAAGAATTATGTCGGAATATGCACATACACAAACAGGTATAGATATTCATCCGGGAGCTCAAATCGGCAAATCGTTTTTTATTGATCACGGAACAGGCATTGTAATTGGCGAAACAACGGTGATTGGAGATCATGTGAAAATTTATCAAGGTGTTACACTTGGTGCTTTAAGTGTTAAAAAAGAAGATGCCAAAATTAAGCGTCATCCAACTATTGAAGATCATGTTATTGTTTATTCGGGCACAACTATTTTAGGTGGAAATACAGTAATAGGACATGATAGTGTTGTGGGGGGAAACTGTTGGTTAACAAGAAGTTTAGAGCCAAATTCGATAGTATATAATAAAAGTGAGATAAGGGTTAGAAATAGTTCTGAAAAGAAAACAGAACCAATTAATTATATCATTTAATAAATATAAATATGACAAAAATGAAAATAGAAATAACACAAATAAATGGAAAAAGTATAGCAGAAATTAAATCAAAGAAAATTGAAATCCAAAATGCACAGGATGCATTGGATATTTTTGCAAATAGTATGTATCAAGGTTCGAATAGAGTAATTATTCATGAAAATAACATTGTTCCTGAACTTTTTGATTTAAAAACAGGTATTGCCGGAGAAGTATTTCAGAAGTGCTCGAATTATCAAGTGCAACTGGCTATTGTTGGTGACTTTTCAAAATTTAAAAGTAAAAGTTTAAGAGATTTTATTTTCGAAAGCAATAAGCATGGGCAGATTAATTTTGTTAGTTCCATTGAAGAAGCTAAAAATATATTGTCTAAAAATTAACAAAGAATAATTATGAAAGCACAAAATATACTAGAAACGATAGGCAACACAATACACTTGCGGTTAAGACGATTATTTCCTGATCATGAAGTTTGGATTAAGCTTGAGAAAAATAACCCCGGAGCAAGTATTAAAGATAGAGTAGCTTTAGCAATGGTTGAAGAGGCTGAGAAGAATGGAATTTTGAAAAAAGGAAGTACCATTATTGAACCTACATCTGGGAATACCGGGATTGGATTGGCATTAGTGGCAGCATCAAAAGGATATCGTTTAATTCTGGTTATGCCGGAATCCATGTCGAAAGAAAGATGCCAGATTATGTCTGCATATGGCGCTGAATTTGTTTTAACATCAAAGGAGGAAGGAATGAAAGGTTCAATTGAAAGAGCGAAAAAGCTGGCTTCAGAAATTTCTGATTCATGGATTCCAATGCAATTTGAGAATGAGTCAAATCCTGATATTCATCGAAAAACAACAGCTTTAGAAATTATAAAAGATTTTCCGGATGGTTTAGATTATTTGATAACAGGAGTCGGCACAGGAGGGCATATTTCGGGAGTAGGAGAAGTTCTAAAATCGAAATTCAAAAGTTTGAAAGTATTAGCTGTTGAACCAAAGAGTTCATCAGTGATTAGAGGATTAAAACCTGGGCAGCATAAAATACAAGGGATAGGAGCTGGATTTATACCAAAAAACTTAAATACTTCTATTCTTGATGGTGTTGTTCCTGTACCTGATGAATTGGCTTTTGAATTTGCCAAAAAAGCAGCCAGCTTAGAAGGATTATTTGCAGGGATATCTACAGGAGCTTCTTTAGCAGCTATAAGTATGATGTTAAAAGAAATTCCAAAGGGATCTAAAATAATCACTTTTGCTTATGATACCGGAGAAAGGTATTTATCAGTTGATAATTTATACTAGAGAAAATAAGAAAAGCAGTCCAAAAAGCAACAAGCTGTCATTACTCATTTTATTCGTGAGAGAAGTTCCCTTGAAAAAGAGAATCTCATAATTAATTGTATTACCATGTGTAAAAAGAGATCCCCTCCCGATAATCATCGGGACAAGTTGGGGATGACCATTAAGGGCTTTTTGGATAACCTTTTTGATCTTATTTATTTTTTTTACTCCACGAATCTTTTAAAGGAACTGTTCTATTAAATATCAGATTACCTGGTTTTGAATCTCTCCTGTCAACGCAGAAATATCCTAATCGTTGGAACTGATATTTCGATTCTGGTTCAGCGTCTTTTAAACCAGGCTCAACTTTACAGTTTGATAGAATCTTTAATGATTCAGGATTTAAGAAATCTTTAAAGTCTTTATCTTTATGTCCATCTGGTGCTTCATCACTAAATAAACGATCATAAACACGTACCTCTGCATCAATAGCATGTTTTGCCGATACCCAGTGTAATGTTCCTTTAACTTTTCGTTTACTGGCTTCTGTTCCACTACCACTTCTAGAATCAGGATCGTAAGTACAGCGAAGTTCTGTAATATTACCTTCTGAATCTTTAATTACTTCTTCGCATTTAATAATATATGCAGCTTTTAGTCGAACTTCTTTATCTGGTGCTAAACGGAAGAATTTCTTAGGAGCATCTTCCATAAAATCGTCTTGTTCAATAAAAATCTCTCGAGAAAAAGGCATCTCTCTTGTTCCCATGCTTTCATCTTCAGGATTGTTTTCTATGGTAACAAATTCTTCCTGATCTTCAGGATAGTTTGTAATCACAAGCTTTAAAGGATTAAGCACAGCCATGACTCTTAGCGATTTTTTATTTAAATCGTCACGTAAGCTATGTTCTAATAAAGCAACATCAATAACATTATCGCGCTTTGCAACACCAATGGTTTCTGCAAATTTTCGAATGGACTCAGAAGTAAAACCTCTACGGCGCAAACCAGAAATAGTTGGCATTCGAGGATCATCCCATCCGTTTACGATATTTTTCTCAACTAACTCTAAAAGTTTACGCTTACTCATAATGGTGTAACTTAGATTTAGTCGTGCAAACTCAATCTGTCGAGGTTTTATATCACCTTCGGTATATACATGATTTAAGAACCATTCATAAAGAGGTCTGTGAATTTCAAATTCTAAAGTACAAACCGAATGAGTAATGCCTTCGATATAATCAGATTGCCCATGAGCAAAATCATACATCGGATAAATACACCATTTATCACCTGTGCGATGATGTTCTTTATGTAAAATACGATACATAATCGGATCGCGCATGTGCATATTTGGCGATGCCATATCTATTTTAGCTCTTAAAACTTTTTCTCCTTCTGCAAATTCGCCATTCCTCATTTTTTCGAATTGCTCAAGATTCTCTTCAATAGAACGGTTTCTATAAGGACTTTCAATTCCTGCTTGTGTAGGTGTTCCTTTTTGACTGCTGATAACATCTGAAGCTTGATCATCGACATAGGCATTTCCTTGTTTTATTATTTTTACTGCCCATTCGTATAGTTGATCAAAATAATCAGAAGCAAAATGAGGTTCTCCTTCCCACTGAAATCCTAACCAGTTAACATCTTCTTTGATTGAATCAACATATTCAACTTCTTCTTTAGCAGGATTGGTGTCATCAAAACGTAAGTTTGTTTTTCCGTTGTAACGCTGGGCAAGACCAAAATTTAAACAAATCGACTTAGCATGACCAATGTGCAAATACCCGTTAGGTTCAGGTGGAAAACGAGTATAAACAATGCCATTATTTTTCTTGTTTTTCAAATCTTCTTCAATAATACTTTCAATGAAGTTTAAAGATTTTTTTTCTTCCTCGCCTGCTGTGCGAGCAGGTGTTTCTTTGTTTTCGCTCATCATAAAATTTAATTGTAAATTTTGGTCGATATTTTCTTAAACATACAAAAGTACAGGATTTTATCTAATGCTGTATAAAATGTATTGAAAAATATGCAAATGCAACAGAATACTTTAACTTTGAAACGAACTTTAATTTTATGAAATGGGATTGATAAAAATTGAAAACATGGAGTTTTATGCTTACCATGGGCATTTTAAAGAAGAACAGATTGTTGGTAATCGGTTTTTAGTTGACTTAACCATAGAAACAGATATGCAGGTTCCTGCCAAGTCGGATGATCTGAATGATGCTTTAAATTATCAAATAGCATATAATATTGTAAAAGAAGAAATGCAAGAAAAATCGCATTTGTTGGAACATATTGCAGGTAGGATATTAGATTCTTTATATCATCATTTTAATACGATTAAAAAGGCAGAGGTTAAGGTTTCTAAAATGAATCCTCCAATGGGAGGTAAGATGGAAAGAGTAAGTGTAACATTAAGTCGATAAAAGAATTGTTAAAAAAACGACGAAGATTTGAGTATTCTGGAAAAAATTTCTATTTTTGCTGTCCAATAAAAATGGTCTCTTGGCCGAGTGGCTAGGCAGTGGTCTGCAAAACCATGTACGGCGGTTCGAATCCGCCAGAGACCTCAAAAAAAACACGAACAAATTATTTGTTCGTGTTTTTTGTTTTTTTTAATCTTATCGATCTATATCTTATTTATTTTCTAAAATTATTTTTTAAAAAATATTCAACTTTAATTAATGAATCATTAAGTAAGATATTAGCTATAAAAAAAGCTGCCTTAGTTTAGGCAGCTTTCATTTATTTTGAAGTACTTTCTTAAGCTTCTAATAATTCTTTATATGCAGCAGCATCAAGTAATTCATCAAGTTCAGAAGCGTCGGTCACTTTAATTTTAATTAACCAACCATCTCCATAAGAATCTTTATTAACTACCTCTGGAGTTTCTTCTAATTTTTCATTTATTTCTAAAACTTCACCTCCAACAGGCATAAACATATCAGAAACAGTTTTTACTGCCTCAATAGTTCCAAATACTTCTTCTTTAGCTAACTCTTCGCCTTCAGTTTCAATTTCTATAAATACGATATCTCCAAGTTCACCTTGCGCGTATTCAGTAATACCTACATATGCTTCGTCACCTTCAACACGAATCCATTCGTGATCCTTAGTGTACTTTAAGTTTTCAGGAATATTCATAATATTTTATTTTAATAATTTGACTGTAATTTAAATTCTAGCCAAAATTAATCAAAATTTATTAATTTACTATTCCGTTAAAGTAAATCTTAAGCTAAATCCAATATCAGTATTTGAAATTCGGTAAGGGTTTGTCCCTTTCTTAGGATCTGAAATATTTTGATCATAGAATAATCTTAAGGTTAATCGATTACTCAATAAATAATCTGCTGATACTCCAATAATAGTAGTACGTAAATCAGCAGATGCGAAAACTTCATCTTCTACAATTTTTCTTAGAATGGTTTTATTATCTCTGATTTTTAGATTCGCACGAATATTTAAATCACTCTTGAAATTTTCCTGTCCATCACCAAAGTTAAAGATCAGATTAAAGTCATCGAACCTATAACCAAGACTAAATCCTAGCTCATCGGTATACACTTCTGTAATCTGATTATTGGTAAAACTTAAAGTAACCGTTCTCATCTTTTTCATTTCAAACCGAGTGGTCAGATTATTAATCCATGTCATATCGACATTAATTAATGGGCTAAATTGTTCATTGATTGAAACGCTGTTAAACCCATATTGAGGAATAAAATTACCTGAACTATCAACTGCCATTGTTTGGTTTACTCCAAACGAATAATCAGTATTGTTTATGTAAGAACCAATATTATATGATGATCGATAGGCATGACTTAGATTAACCGATTTAAATACTTTTTTCATGATTGGAATATCCTTTAAACCACTGTATTTAATACTCCAGTTTGGTAAAGGAATTTTCTGGAATAAATCAAGAGGTACTGATTTTTCATCGTAATACCAACCATATGATGCAAGAAATGCAGGTCCCATTACATCCTGAGATAAACTACCATATCCTTTTGCATACTCATTTCCTTCAATATCGTGACCTTCTGTAAGTCCATGGCTTTCACCCAGCCTATCAGAAATTATTGTTCTGTAATTCAAGAAATTCTCATATGCTTCTGAATAATAGTTGTTACTTATTGATTGATCTTCAAATGCAGTTCCAATCGTAATGTAAGTCATCGAGAAGTTTCCTGTGATTTGTTCCGAATAAGGCTCTTCTGACATATGTGTATAGTAACGATTATTATTTTCTGATTTTGTTCTGTTAGCTGTTAAGTCAATTTTTAACCCACGAATAGGTTCAAGGGTAACTCTGAAATTAAGATTCTCATTCTTGGTCATTAAAAATGGTGTATTAACAGTGGTATCAGCAGTATACCAATTGTTATGAATGGCTGTTGATGCAAAGTTCTCATCTTGCCATCCTAATACGAAAGGCCAACCGGGAGCATCAAAGCTTTGTTCTATGCCATCACTTCCAGTAAAGCTTTTATCCATTCCCAGAATATTTGATTCTGGTTTATATCCCGATAAACTGGAACCCTGTGTAATGGTATATGAAGCTGACACATTTTTAATCGACATTAACAGCAAGGCAGTATTTTCGGCAATAAATACTAATGGATTATCTTTTTTCTCAATTCGTCCTTCAACTAATATCTGAACTCCATCCACATCTGTTTCGGACTTGAATCGTATTTTACGTTTGGTTGATACTTCCCAATCACCTTTAACTTCTTTCCCATTTGCATCTGTAACAGTTACTTTAGTAATATCTTCGGTGTTTAATTCATGATAAACAGACCTTGCCCTGCCTTCTCTAAACCACATGTCTTCTGCCTGGAAAGAAACATTTTCGTATTCAACTTTTTTACGGGATCGTCCTCGTCCATACTTTTGGTTAATGCGTTTTAATACGCCAACTTTATTATATAAGTTAGTCATATTAGCTTGTCCATTTAACTGTATGGTATTAGAGTTTCTAATCGAATTACCTAAATCATGATCGCTTTGTTCGCTTAATATTGGACCAGCTTCCCAATTATAAGTTGCATTATAACGTGCTGTTACATTGGTCCAATCTAATAAAGGAAGTTTATTAATAGGTACTCGGTAGGTTACGTTAATATTATGGTTGTACTGAGTATTTCTAAGTCCATTCCAAATTGAGTCCCAATATTCAGAAGTAAATTTATCGTGTTTTTCAACTTCACCATAAGGTTCGTAAACGCGAGCTATGTTAGTTGCTGAGAAATCCAGTTTTAATGATCTTGAAAGATCCCATTTAACATCATAATACCTGTTCCAGTTGAATTCTTTATTGTAGGTTGGTTCAATAATGATGTTTGGATCATAAATATTTCTGGTCTTATTGGCCTGGTATTTTCTAAAAACATCGGTTCTGAATGAAATACTCGATGGCATATAATAAAAGTTAAAATCTTTTATGATGGCAAAAGCTTTTTTACTTAGTAATCCTCTTGACTTTCTAAATGGAGCAACCACTTTAGGACGTGTATTATAAATGTAGTTAAATGCACCTCGATAGTTTTTCAATACATCATATTCTGTATTAATATCGCGAGAAAAAGCTTCATTATAGGCATAACTAACAGAAAAGTTAGAGATGTTATAAAAACGTGGTTTTTCAGGTGTTTTATTAATTTTTACATTGGTAAAGTTTAAACTTTTTCGTTGTGTGTAATCTTGAGCAATTTTCTTAATAGAATCTTTTTCGGCTTTAGTACCTGCATTATCCAGAGCTTGTTCTAAAGTAACATCAGGATCTAATGGATTATATTCAGGATTGATAAATGATTCAGAATAACCTGCATAAACAGGAATACTAATGTTAGATTTTTCCGGGAAAAACTTTCCTAAATCTAAATTAGTAGAAACATCATATTCAATGGTTTCTTCGGTGTTTCGTTCAGTAACCGATTGATCAATACTTCCAAATCCTGGTGTAGAAATGCTTCCTGCCATATTTAATGTTCCAAGATCGGCTAATCGGGTATTTACTCTGGCTCTTGCTGCCCATCCTCCTTCTTCATTAAAGTTGGTTAATCGTAATTCATTCACCCAGATTTCTCCTGATTTAGGCATCCCATCATCAGAGATAGTGTTATTTTGTTTGCTCGGATTTCGAACACCAATCATGATGGTAACTACATTGCTCAGGTTAGGATTACCCCGTACTGAAATCTTGGTGTCATTGTCACCATAAACTGAATAAACAGAATTATATGTATAAACCGTATTGGCTTGTCTTAATTCACTATTTCGAGCTAACTTAACATCAATGAAATTGTCCAATACAATTTCTATATTATTTTCTTCGGGCCATAATTCTTCGCTGCTAAACTCATTATAACTACCAGGAGGAGTTACCTTCAAAGGCATTTCATATTCGTAATAGTTACTGTTATAATCAGTTCCTAAACGAATAAATATTCTCAAATCTTCATCATCGAGCATACTATTGTTTAGATCTTCAGCATGCGTGTACATTTTTAATTTTTCATACTGTCTTAAATCCAGGTTGATCGTTTTATATGCAGCACGAGCATCACCATCATCAAGGTTTTTCACTTTAAGAACCATAGATTGCTCATTTAGCTGACGAAGTTGAGGATTGGTAGGATCAATGACTCTATCAACGCCTGGAGGTAATGCATAATTATCGTTTTCTTCAATGTTTACAGAAGAAATTTCAAATGTTCCATTTGAAGATTCAGGTGTTGCCAGGCCTTCATGTCCTTCAATTAATGAGAGGTCATATTTTCGCCATTCGCTACGTACAAGTTCTAATTTAGCAAAACGCATAATTACAGTATCTTCAAAATCTCTAAGGAACATCCTCATAAATCGAATGGAATTAAAGTCCTGAATGGCACCAATAATATCATCAGGATCACGAATTGGAATTCTGAATTGATACCAGGCTATTTTTGCATTTTGTTCTCCATTAGGTAAATCAACATTATCGCCCCAAACCTTATCAACAATATAGTTTTGTCCTACCTCCATTCGGTCAGGACGTAAGTCTACTCTATATTGGAAGTAACTTTCAGTTTCACTCAATGTTTTATCATTGTTGATATCTTCTGTATCAGGAAGCTTTGTAGAGATATTATCGGATCCTCCGGTTGAGTTTCCTTCTTGACCATTATATTTCTTATACCTATCTAATATGCTTAATTCAAGATTTTCATATTCACCTCCCCTGAAATAATGGAAGTTATCATTGGAAGGGTCTAGTTTAATCTGATCATATACCTCTGGTGTAACATTGCCTTGAACGGTTGTAAGGAAATCGCTAAAATATGTTTGTTCATCAACATCGGCAAGTCCATCAAAACCAACATCTTGTGTTGCGTTTGGATTAGTTCCTACAGAAAAATCACTGCTAGGAACTCTACCCCAAATCGTAGTGTCTACATTTTCAATAGTTATATCACTTGGTAAACCATCCTCGAATGCTTTACGGGAGTCTTTTAAAATATCTTCTGAAATATTACCCAGGTTAAAATATAATTCACCACCCGTTGTATTGGTTGAATCATAAACAAAAGGATCCATTAACCAAAATTCAATATACTCAACATTAGCTGCTTCAAAGTCACTGGTAGGAATTTCACGCATGATACCTGCCCAACGGGTTTCAGGATTTTGTAAAGTACCGTCTGGATTCAGACTATTAGCATCGTAATTATATGGACCCCTTTCATCTGGATAATAAGCAACGTTTAATACTTGTAATGCTGTTGGTACTGTTGTTTCAGATTCTTTATTAGGGAAAATCTCTTTTTCATAGATTTCCCGAACAAAGTGATTGGATTGATCTTGGGAATTAATATGTCCCGGAGTTCTGGAATCATTTCTTAAAAATAATGGATCAATTTTATACCAGGCGATTTTTGCACGGTTATAGCCGAAAGATAAATCGTTAGCACCACTTGCTTCCGGGAACAGATCGCTTTGTCCTTGTGGTATACTTGCCAGCACCCAGGATATAGGTGTTCTCATGTCCATAGAGGTTTCACTACCTTCAAAATCATCGATATAAGCATTCCCTTCCTCTCCAATTGCACTTGAATGGCCAGGTATAAGCTGCGCAAACTCTGCATCTAAAAGTATAGATGATTTCTCTTTAGTTTCAATAAACGGAAGTTTATCTACTAAAGAAGTTATAAACTGAGATTCGGTACGATAACTGGTATTTAATCCCCAAATGGTATTTGAAATAGGTTCTTCACCAATGGCAACTTTTTGTGTTAATGGACGTTCTGTCAAATTCATTACGGTTGCCCCAATACTGAAATTATCAGAAACCTGGTAGTTTAAATGCGTCCCGAGTAATGTTTTTGTTTGTATGCTATAAAGTGCCTGGCTTTCCAAAGATATTTGAAGAGGAACACCGGATTCCAGAATCCCCTGGTTAATAATTTTTACACGTCCTAAATTATAATCTACCGTATAATCTTCATTCTCTGTTAATTGTTGTCCTCCAGCCATGACAACAACCGATCCCTGGGGAATATTAATTGCATTTAATGAAATTTCGGAACTTGATTCAGATTTATATTCACCTTTTAAATAGAATTTATTTTTTTCGGCAACTAAACGGGCATAGGTGAGTGTTGTATCGTATAATTCCTGGAAAATATATTTTTCAGCAATTTGATCATTTCCGAACTGTTCTTTTAAATAACTGCCAAATGGTTCTAGTACAGGGAAAATAACACGTCCGTTAGAAGCATTTATCGTTACTCCATCAACAAAGTCGAATCGACCATCAGCACCGGCATCTCCTTGAGAATTTAAATGATCCAGATTTAAGACTTTAAGCAGGATTTCTTTATTAATTTTTCCTTCAGGAATATAATTGATGTAATTTCCTGTTTTATCATCCTGGTATAATACATTTAAAATAAAATCCTGACTATTTACCTGGTATGCGCCAATAGCATAAACGTTTTTCATCATTAAATCCCAGGTTGGTAAACTAGGCGTTTGGTTGGTTCCTTTTAAAAGTTTAGCCATTAAATAAGGACTGTTGTTTTCGTTGCTGGCAATACCATCGGTCGAGAAATCACCAATTTGATATCTTTGTCCTGCAACATCAATTTCGTACGAAACGGCAAGAATTTCGTCTGCATTTAATGCGCTGTTTAACGAAATGTAACCTAGTTTCTCATTTAGATCAAATTCATTCGCATTCAACTTACGAGCACTACCAATTTTCTCATAATCTTGTCCTGATTTGTAGTTGTATATTCCCCAATTCGATTCAAGGGTATTCCCAATTTCGTTAAAATCCCTATCGGTACTTAAATTGTATATTAAACTGTACAAGTTGTTGGTTTGATTATCAGGATACTGATTATTGTCTCTTGAGGTGATCACCTGGCTTGATGCATAAATATTATCTCCTCTTTCACCTAAATCGAGTAAAGCAAGGATATTTCTGTTTTCTTCGTTATCGTTAACTTTATTTGTTATCCAAACCTCAATTCTGGTAATCGTTACAGGAGAATTAACTAATGGTAATTCTTCCAGCGCTTCATCGTATCGGTCTCTAAAATATTGTGATAAAAAGAAGTGTCGATTAGCATCGTATTCATCAGCTTTTAGTTCGAACTGTTGTGTTTGCGCTCCTCCTTTAACCTCAATAGTTTTGGTTTCACCTTTTTGTTGAGAGAATACACTTGTTATGGTTAATTTTCCAAACTGAAGTTCGGTTTTTATACCAAATAAACTTTGACTACCTGTAATTAATGAACCAGGTAATGGAAGCGTTACATTACCAGCTTCAATTCGTTTAATGATTTCATCTTCTTTACCAACGTATTCCAATTTGGTTTGATTTTCAAAATCGAAAGTAGCCTCTGTATTGTACCTTACACCGAGTTTAATTTTATCCCCAATATTTCCGGTAACATCCATCATAATTTGTTCTTCGAAATCGAAGGTGGTAGTTTTTCTCAGGTTCTCAGAAATAGTAGGATTTTCGTTATTGTTAATGTTAATTTTAAAAATGAGTTCGGCAGAACCTCGTGGAACTATATTGATGGCATTGTCTCCAAAGATCTTATCAAAAGCTTCACCACCTAATCTTAAGTTAGGGAATAGTCCTGATTGAGATTCAAGGCTTTCTCCTTTGGCTCTTTCTCGCCAGTAATTTCTTAAAGATTGTTCAAATTGGTAATCTTGATATTCTTCTAAAGACATTCTGTTTGCAGGTCGATAATCGTAGTCTCCAATTTTTTTAGAAATGATATATTCATTGGTGGCAGGATCATATTCGACTGTATCTTTAATGTTTGAAGGACTGTCTAAAAATAATGGAGATTGATCAGGTTTATCAAAACTATAGGTTTCTTCGTCGTTAAAGTTATAAACAAGGGTATCGGTTTGTGGTAGCAATAAAAATTTAGCTTGTACGCTGTTTGTACAAACTAAAATAATGATAATTAGTAATAACTTATATTTTTCTACTCTTTTCAATCCTAAGATATCCACTCTAAATTCTTTTAAGAGCTTGTTTAATAAGCTCTTCTACTGAAAGATTATTGTCTTTCAAAAGAATATCATTAATAATTTTATCGACTTTGGCTTTTGGGAAACCCAACATTACTAAAGCAGATAACGCTTCCTCTTTAATTGTATTGTCCAAAGGAACAATAATTTGATCACCATCTGTAATTTTTCCTACTTTATCTCGTAAATCAACAATAATTCTTTCTGCCGACTTAGCTCCAATTCCTTTTATCCCTTTTAGTGTATTAATATCATTATGTAAAATTGCATTTTTGATCTCATTAGGTGATAAGGATGAAAGCATTACTCGTGCTGTGTTAGCTCCAACACCATTCACCGAAATTAGGTTTAAGAATATTTCTCTTTCTTTCTGATCAAAAAAACCAAATAGCTGATGCGTGTCTTCTCGAATAAGCTCATAAATTAATATGGTACTTTTCTCTTTGCCCGATAACTTAGAAAAAGTAAATACGGAAATATTAATGAAATACCCTATTCCATTGGTTTCTATTATGACATGAGTAGGAGAAATTTCTTTAATTTCACCTTTAATGTAATCATACATGCTAGTTGTTTTGAAATAAACGATAAAAATACACAAAAATAAGGTTTACGAAAATTTGAGAAAAAAATAATCATCGAATTTCAATAAAAAAGATTTTTTAAATGTTATTAGCTTAACAAATAATTAAAATTAATTTGGTAATTTTGATTAGAACAGTCTTGGGGATTATGAAATTTTTATCGTTAATTATAACATTCTTAACAGTTTTTTTAAGTCTTCTATCAGCCCAAATTGTTGATAAAGGAGAACCTCGTTATCAGATGATGGAAAAAATGGAAATACCTGTACTCATTCTTCCTGATGTGAATTTAAAGAAGCTGCAACGAGAAGATAAAAAACATGCCCAGTCCAGATTAAAATCTATGAGGTTTGCTCAAATCATAGAAATTGGTATTGATCCAGAAGTGGATGGAGTGTGGAATTTATTATCAAACGGTGATAAAGTATGGTATTTAAAAATTAAATCTCCGGGAGCGTATTCTTTAAGTTTATTATTTGATCAATACAGATTGCCAGTTGGAGCGGAATTATATGTGTATAGTGCTGATCAAAAGCATGTACGTGGTTCTTTTACATTTAAAAACAATAAATGGAACAGTATCTTACCTATTGCTCCTGTTAAAGGCGATGAGATAATTATTGAGTATTTTGAACCTAAAAGTGTTGCTTTTAAAGGAGAACTGCATATTTCATCGATAGCCCATGATTATATGGATGTATTTAAGTATTTATCGAAAGGAGAGAAAGGATTTGGAGATTCCGGAGATTGTAATGTAAATATCAATTGCGATAATGATGAGATGTGGCAGTTGTTAAAGCATTCGGTGTGTAAAATAACATATAATGGCTGGCTTTGTTCCGGGGCTTTAATAAATAATACAAGTGAGGATGAGAAACCTTATTTTTTAACAGCGAATCATTGTATTGCTAATAATTATAATGCTTCGGCAGCAGTGTTTTATTTTAATTATGAAAGTCCTGATTGTGAAAATATTGATGGACCCAAAGATCAAACGATCGCTGGTTCTGTTATTGTGGCTACGCCTGCAATTAAATCCTTAGATTTTAGTTTGCTTGAATTAAGTGAGAAACCTCCGGCTATTTATAAACCATATTATGCGGGTTGGAATAGAGATATTGCCAATCCCGATAGTGTTGCATCGATCCATCATCCCAGTGGAGATATCAAGAAAATTTCTAAAGCATTTGATGGAGCAATAACTGGTGATTATGGTGAAGGGTATAATGAATATACTCACTGGTGGATTGATACGTGGGATGAGGGGACTACAGAAGGTGGATCATCAGGATCTCCTTTGTTTAATAAGCATGGAAAAATTATTGGTGATTTAACCGGTGGTGACGCTAGTTGTACTTATAATTATAACGACTATTATCAACAATTATTTCATTCTTGGAATGATATACCAGAAAGAAATCAGCAGCTAAAACATTGGTTAGATCCTAAAAATACTGGTCTGGTATCATTGGATGGTTATTTACCTTATGATACTATTCCTTCGAATCTTAAGTTTTCACTTACTGATACCATAATAGATTTATCATGGAACGATGTTATTGATACTTCTATAATTGAATGTTATTATATTTATAAAAACAACATTAAAGTAGATTCTATCCATGATAATTTTTATACAGATACTGTATTATCATCACTAGACACATTACATAGCTATTTTATTACGGCAAAATATGATACCCCTGATACTATTGAATCGGGAAAATCAAATTCTGTTTACATAAGAATGATGAATTCTTTGACTTTGCCATTTTCAGAAACATTTGAGAGTAAAGATACGATTCCTTCCGGTTGGTATGAAGAAAGATCAAACGACACCATAGGATGGCAGTTTAAAGAAGGTGGGTTTGCTGCTATTTTGGATACTGCATTTCAAGGGGTTTTAAATGCCTATTATTATAACGATGAAGGAGAATCTTCGAAACTGGTACTACCAAAATTTGATTTTTCAGCATATACAAATCTAAAACTATCATTTTACCTATTAATGCAAGCATATAATGATGATATCCACCAACTAAATATATTATATAAAAGTGCTGATTCAACAGAATGGAATATCATTCGAAGTTTTGATACCTTTTTAGATGATTGGGATAAAAAGGAGATTCCTCTTCCAGATTTAAGTAGTGATTATTATATTGCGTTTGAAGGTATTGGTTTGGGAGGTTTTGGTATTGCTATTGACAGTATCTCTGTAAGAGTAGATGGAAAATTTCTTGAAGTAGATTTTACTTCAGATAAAGATCTTATGTGTATTTATGATAGTGTCTTATTTTCAACAAACTTAGATGTAAGCAATGATTTTTATTGGGATTTTGGATTGAGTGCTATTCCTCAGAATGCTACTGGAGCAGGTCCACATTGGGTAAAATATAGTTCAGTAGGAATAAAGTCAACACAGTTAAGAGTAAATGATACATATATAAAACAAGGAAATGAAGCTATTGTTGTATTTGGTTTACCAAAAACTCCAAGTTTCACGAATAGTGGTGATTATTTAATTTCGAGTTCGGAAGTAGGAAATCAATGGTATTTTAATGAAGAACCTATCGGAGGCGCAACAGAAAATACATTTTTAATAACAGAAGATGGATATTATTCAGTTGAAGTAACAAATAGTTTTGGTTGTAGTTCTATATCCGAAAGTAAATATATGATAGTTAGTGATATTGAAGATCCTATTGAATATAATATTGGGGAAGGCTTTTTACAAGTATTTCCTAATCCGAATGATGGCAAATTTTCAATTAGAATAAATACTTCAGAATTAAGTAATGTATATCAATATGATATTATTGATATTACAGGTAAAGTTATATATACAAGTAATATTGAATCGCAATTATTGCAGGAAGTTTATTTATCAGATGTAAATGAAGGTCTATTTTTGGTAAAGGTTTATTCAGGTAATAGCTATTATACTTCAAAAATTATTATAAAAAAATAGAGTGGTTAACCACTCTATTTTTTTAACAAGTAACTTAAGTTATATAACTGTATCAATCGCAATTTTAAGTGCTTCTTCTAACATTTTAATATCTGGTTTTGGGATAAACCCTTTATCCATCAAAGCATCAATTGTTGATCTTGTGTGTTTAATGTCAGCGAGTGTTCTGTCATAAGCTTCCTGCCAGGTCATTTCAACACGAGCAACGCCATTTTTGATAGCTTCCATTGCAACGTCGGCAGCTTCCACAGCAAACATTTCTGTTTCGTCCATCTTTGGCATGATATAATCAGGATTAATGCCATTCTTTTCAGCGTAATCGGCCATAGAGTATGCTGCTCTTACAGCCATTTCATCTGTAATTTTACGTGCACGAACCAATAATGCTCCTTTTAATATCCCAGGGAAGCCTAATGAATTATTTACCTGATTAGGGAAGTCTCCTCTACCTGTGGCAACAATATATGCTCCTGCTTCTTTTGCAGCATATGGATATATTTCAGGAACAGGATTTGCACAAGCAAAAACAATTGGTTTATCACCCATACTTTTAATCCATTCTGGTTTTACAACATCTGGTCCAGGTTTACTAACCGCAATTAGAACATCAGCATATTTACAAGCTTCTGCTACATCATTAATTTTATTTGGATTTGTTTTTTGGCAAAGTTCCCATTTACGATAAAAACGTTTATCTGCTTTAATATCTTCGCGTTCTATATGTAAACCTCCTCGGGAATCAAAAATTGTCATTTTTTCTGGGTCTCCACCTGCCTGTAATATAAGCCTTGAAATTGTTGCATTTGCTGCACCTGCTCCATACATTACAATTTTAACATCTTTTATATCTTTTTTTACGATACGCAATGCATTAATTAATCCGGCAACTGTAACAGAACCTGTACCTTGTGCATCGTCGTGCCAAACAGGAATATCGCATTCTTCACGTAGAGTATCAAGTACTTTATAACAGTTTGGTTGAGAGATATCTTCTAAATTAACGGCACCAAAACTTGGCTGTAACATTTTTACAAATTCAATGATTTTATCAGGATCATGTTCGCCTTTATCATTGTAGCTATCAACACATAAAGCAACAGCATCAACTCCGGCTAAATATTTCATTAAATAAGCCTTTCCTTCCATTACCCCAAGGCCTCCCGGAGGTGTACAGTCGCCATCTCCTAAAACTCTCGTTGAATCAGAAACTACTGCTACCATATTACCCCTGTTTGAGATTTCAAATGAAGTATCGTTGTTATCTCTGATAGTGGTTGATATTTTAGAAACTCCAGGTGTATAATAAACATTAAACCAGTTAAAGCCATAAATACCTGCTTTAGGTAATGTTTGCATTTTTCCACCATAAAATTTGTGACTCGATAAAGCCAGTTCCTTTAGAAATACTGTTTTAGCTTTTGCAATTTGTTCCTGCGTAAAATCTTCAGGGAATAAAGCATCCAGATTTTTAAGGGAAAGATCAATTTTAGACATATGAAACCTCCGTATTTAATTTTTAGTTATTTAGTTTGTTTGTAATTTAGGTTACTAACAAAAGTACTAAATTATTTGCCTTAATAACAGGGGTAAATGATTGATAATCTCTTGATTGTTATGTTGTATAACATTAATAAGAGAGGTTGTCCAAAAAGTCAACAAACTGTCATTACTCATTTTATTCGTGAGAGAAGTTCCCTTGAAAAGGGGAATTTCATAATTAATTGTACTACAATGTGTGAAGAAATCCCCAATTAAATTGGGGATGACAACTATAGCCTTTTGGGGCAACCTCTTTTTTTTGAATTATTCTTGGTGATCTTGATCTTTATCAGAAATTTCGTAATGTTGAAGAGGGTCTTTACTAATATTTTTGTATTCTGTCCTGCTACGATATATATCGCATGCAAGGTATATAGCATTTCTGAATGAAATTTCTGAAGCTTGACCTAATCCAGTAATCTCATATGCTGTTCCATGTCCTGGTGATGTTCTTATAAAATCTAAACCAGCCGTGTAATTTACACCGGAATTAAATGCTAATGCTTTAAAAGGAGTTAACCCCTGATCGTGATACATTGCTAATATAGCATCAACTTTTTTGAAGTTATCACTACCAAAGAAACCATCAGCAGGGTATGGTCCTAATGCTAATATGTCTTCTTCTTTTGCTTTTTTTATTGCCGGAATAATAACATCAACTTCTTCTGTTCCAAGTAAACCATTATCACCTGCATGTGGGTTTAATCCTAATACAGCAATTTTAGGTTTTCGAATTCTGAAATCTTGAATAAGTGTTTTATTCATAATTCTAAGTTTTTTCAGAATGGCTTCTTCTGTAATTGCTTCAGAAACTTTTGAAAGAGGTAAATGTGTTGTTACTACTCCAACTTTTAAGTTTTCACTTACCATTAGCATTAATGGTTCCTTAGATTCGCTCGATTCTTTTGCCAGATATTCTGTATGTCCGGGGAAATTAAATTTATCGGATTGAACGTTGTCTTTGTTGATTGGTGCAGTAATTAAAACATCAATTTTACCTTCTTTTAAGTCTTTAACTGCATGTTCCAGGGAAATTAAAGAAGATTCTCCTGCAATGTTTGTTGATTTTCCAAGTTCAACACGAACATTATCATCTAAACAATTAATAATATTGGCTCTTTTAATATTTGCTTCATCAGCTGATTTAATATTATTGAAGCTAAAATTGGCAATATTTAAAGCTTTACGATGATATGCTGCAACTTTTGCTGATCCATAAACAACAGGAATGCAAAAATCAAATATTCTGTTATCCATTAAGGATTTTATAATTACTTCATAACTCACACCGTTTATATCTCCGTGAGATATTCCAACAACTATTTTATTCTGAATCATATATTGAGTTTTAAAATGTCAAACAATAAGTTTATGAAAGAAACAAAATTAACGATAATATTTTTAAATCATGACGAATTGAATTTACAATTGACTGTTAAAAAAGTCGAATAGTAAACGAACCCCAACAGCTGTAGATCCTGAGCCTCTATAATTGTCGCTTTTTGATAAGAAGGCAGAACCTGCTATGTCTATATGAATCCATGGATAATCGGTAAAGTGTTCTAGGAATTTTCCTGCCGTGATAGCACCGGCATCTCTGCCTCCAAGATTTTTTATGTCGGCAATTTCTGATTTTAGCATTTCGCCATATTCTTCCCAAAGAGGAAATTCAACGATTCGTTCATAGACATTATTTCCGGAAATCTTTAATTGTTCTAATTTGTCATCTTGAACATTACTCATAACCACTGATCCCAAATCTCCAATTGCTACTTGAGCTGATCCTGTTAAGGTAGCCAGGTCGATAACCAGCTCAGGGTCGTATTTTTTTGCAAAGCTTAAAGCATCGGCTAAAATGAGTCTGCCTTCTGCATCGGTATTTTTTATTTCAACTGTTGTTCCATCGTACATGGTAATAACATCGTCGGGAACATGTGCATTTCCATTTAATCGGTTATCGGTTGCAGGTATTAGGCCAATGATATAAACAGGAAGTTTTGCTTTTGCAATGGCATAAATAGTTCCAATAACTGTTGCTGCTCCAGCCATATCCGATTTCATAGTATCCAGATAATTACCTGTTTTTATATTCATTCCACCAGTATCGTAAACAACACCTTTGCCAACTAAAACATAAGGTTTTTTATTAACTGAATCATCAGGTTTCCAGGTTAAAACAGAAAACGTTGGAGGATCTACACTTCCTTTGTTAACTGCAAGTAAACCTCCCATCTTTAAAGATTCTATTTTGGCTTTATTAAATATCTCAACTTGAAACTCTGCCTCCTTGCTTAATTTGTTTATTTCTTTAGAGAGTTGTTTTGTGTTTAGAAAATTAACAGGCTCGTTTACCAGGTCTTTAGTAATATAAATAGATTCAATTAATGTTTCTAGTTTAAGAATTTGTTCATCACTTACTTCTGAATGATATATGTAGATTTCTGTAAGGTGATTTTTCTTTTCTTCCGATTTAGTAATATACTTTAAAAACTGATAGTGGCTCAAAGCCAAACCTGATGTATAAGCTAAAGCATATTCTGCATTTTTGCTTAAATCAGAAATGATAATTTCTTTATGTTTATTTTCTTTTAAAGCAGCATATAATGACCCTGCTGCTCTTCGTAGTTTCTCTTTTACTATATGTTGTTCTTTTTCTGAGTCAATAACCTGAATATACGACCATTTAAAATACGAGTTGATTTTGACTGTCTTCTTTTCGTCTTTTATCTGATTTTTAGCATACTCAAGCTCCGAGGGCGAAAAGGGTAGGTCTTTAATATCATTTTCAGATGTAACAAGGTATATTATAGGAATATCAACAGGTATTTCTGATATTTTAGATATTTGAATTTTCATTATATAAACATTTTGAATTAGAAATTGTAAAGTTAATAAAATTGGATCATCTGTTTATTTAACTAATTTTGTTTTCAAGATTATAGAGATGAATTTTAAAGATTTATATAAAAAAGCATTAAACCTAGAGTTTTTAACAGTTGATGAGGGACTTTTGTTGTACCAGGAAGCTCCTCTTGAAGAGTTAATTTATATTGGAAATCAACTTAAGCAAAAACAAAAGCCGGGAAATGTAGTTTCATGGCAAATTGATCGTAATGTTAATATTACCAATGCTTGTATTTCGCAATGCAAGTTTTGCAATTTTTATAAAAAGCCAAAAGACGAAGAAGTATACATTACATCTTTAGATGAATATAAACCTAAGATAGAGGAATTATTTCGTTTAGGAGGGAATCAGCTGTTATTACAAGGAGGATTACACCCAAAATTAAAATTAGGCTTTTATAAAGAGCTTTTCAGCGAGTTAAAATCAATGTATCCGAATGTTAAGTTACATGCTTTAGGGCCTCCAGAGATAGTACATTTAGCTCGATTAGATAAAAAGTCGTATCGTGAGGTTTTAGAAGAGCTCATTAATTCGGGATTAGATAGTTTGCCGGGTGCTGGTGCTGAAATTTTATGTGATCGTGTGCGAAAAAGTATTTCACCTGCAAAAGCAAACACTAAGCAGTGGCTTGATGTGATGCGAGAAGCACATCAGTTAAACATGCTTACTTCTGCAACCATGATGTTTGGTCATATTGAAACAAAAAAAGAGAGAATTGAACATTTAGTTGCTATCAGGCAGGTTCAGTCTGAGAAGCCTCAAGATGCACCTGGATTTTTAGCTTTTATCCCATGGCCTTTTCAAGATGAGAATACCTTATTACAAAAAGAATTTGGAATAAGCAACCAGGTTCGGGATGAAGAATATATTAGAACAATTGCAATATCGAGAATCATGCTGCTCAATGTTAAAAATATTCAGGCTTCCTGGTTAACAGTTGGTAAAGATGTGGCACAAATATGTTTGCATGCAGGAGCTAACGATTTTGGTTCCATTATGATTGAGGAAAATGTAGTTTCATCAGCTGGAGCAAGTTATAAATTCGATGCAGAGGGAATCCAAAATGCTATTCGGGAAGCTGGATTTGAACCTCGTTTACGTAATCAAGCATATGAATTTGTTGAATATAAACCTTTATAGATCAAAAGGTAATTCTTTAATTAATTCAATTTGCTGAGGTGTAACTTTTGCTTGCATTACTATTATTTCTACACCTTTTTGGTAAGCTTCGTTTAATGCTTTAACATAATCAGGATCGATTTCTTTTGCAGGAGCAAAAATATCAACATCCATACGTTGAACAATGTATAACATTACAGCTCGCATGCCTTGCTGTTTAACTTTTATAAGTGTATCAAGATGCTTTTTGCCACGATTGGTAACAGAATCGGGGAATAAAGCATAATTATCTTCTTTAAGAGTGACATTTTTCACTTCGATAAAGCAGGTTTCTTCATCATTTTTAGCCATGATATCAAATCGGCTATCATCGAATTTTACTTCACGTTTAACTTCAGTATATCCCTTTAATTTTTCTATTTCTCCATTTTTTACTGCATCAAATGCAAGTTTGTTAGGATTGCCGGTGTTTATTCCGATCCAATCGTTATTAATTTTAATCATTTCCCATGTAAATTTGGTCTTTCTTTTGGGGTCATTAACAGGCGATAAATACACTTCGGCATCATCTTCAAGGCAAGTTTTCATACTACCAGAATTAGTGCAATGTGCTGTTATAACTTCTTCATTATCAAGTTTAACGTCTGCTAAGAATCTTTTATATCGTTTTATTAAACGACCATGTATTAAAGGTTCACTAAATTTCATTTTTTCTTTTTTGCTATTTAAAATACATAACTAATTTGATGCATTTTTGTTTAATTTTATCATGTTTTTAAATTAAATCTTATGAAAGAAAGTACAATATTAGAGAATTATGAGTTTAAACCAGAAGTGACAGAATTTAATAATGTGAGTTTTAAAAATTCTGATTTTTCAAATAGATGTTTAGAAGATGGAGAGTTTGTTGATTGTACTTTTATTTCGTGCGATTTCTCAATGTCGCAACTGAAAAATACAGTTTTAATTCGGGTAAAATTTATAAACTGTAAACTCTTAGGGGTTGATTTTTCGATATGTTCAAGTTTTGCTTTTTCAGTTTATTTTGAAGACTGTGTATTAAATTATGCTCATTTTCATAAGAATAATTTAAAAAAGATAGCGTTTAAAAATTGCATGATAAAAGAAGCCGGTTTTTTCAATTTAGATTTAAGTGCTTCAAAATTTGGAAATTGCGATTTGAGTCATACAGTTTTTGAAAGCTGTAATTTATCAAAAAGTGATTTTGCTACTGCCAGCAATTATTCAATAAATCCTTCCGTAAATAATATTAAAAAAGCAAAGTTTTCTTATCCCGGACTACTAGGCCTTTTATATCATTTAGATATAATTATCGAAGATTAAATTATTCATAACGAATTGAATCAACAGGATTCTTTCTGGCAGCAAAGTAAGCTTTTATATTGATTGCTATTAAAGCAATTATGAAGGCGAGTAAAGTTGATAATACAAAAACAAACCATTGTATATTGATACGATATGAGAAATTCAATAGCCAATTATGAATAAAATACCATGAAACGGGAATTGAAATAATTGCAGATATTAAAATAGGAATAACATAATCTTTTGAGATCAACTTCATGATCGTTGAGATATTGGCCCCCATCACTTTTCTAATTCCGATTTCTTTAGTTCTTTTTTCAGTGGTGTAAGATGTTAGTCCAAATATTCCCAAACAGGCAATGAAGATTGCCAGAATAGTAAATGCTGTAAAAACAGTTCCAACTTTTACATCAGACTTGTACAAATTATCGTATGTGTTTTCAAGATAAAAATATTCGAATGGATAATCAGGAAATAATTCATCCCATTTTTTATGAATCAATTCGAGTGTTGATTTTTGATCTTTTTCATCAATTCTTATGGAGATATATCTTCTTAGATTAGCATCTTTCCATATTATTATTGGTTTAACTTTATTGTGAAGCGAAGCATAATGAAAATCCTTACATACACCAATTATTTCAAGTAAAGGATCATCGGCTTCTTCTTCACCTAAAGGAATACGAAATGCTTTACCAATAGGATTTTCTAGTCCAAATTCTTTTACTAAAGTTTCATTAACGATAATTTTATTTTCATCGGATTGGTTGTCAGGCAAGAAATATCTTCCATCACTTAACTCAATGTTCATCATATCAAGAAAATTATCCTCACACTGTAGGTTTAAAATCATCATCATTTCTTTTCTTGAATCGGTACTTTTATAAAATCCCCGACGCTGATTAAAACTACCCAAATAACTTGATGATGCACTTGCATCGATAACTCCGGGAATTCTTAGAATCTCGTTTTTAAGAGTTTCGTACTGATTGCTCATATTACCACTTCGTAATGAAGCTACAATAACATGATCTTTTTTAAATCCTAAATCTTTACCCTGTATATAATTCATTTGATTATAAATAAGCCACGTGCTGCTTAATAAAAAAATGGAAATGATAAACTGAATGATAATCATTGTATTTCGGAATAATGATTTGTGATTTCCCGAAAATGCTTTCCCCTTAAGTATGCGGATAGGTTTTAAAGATGATAAATAAAAGGCCGGATACGATCCTGCAAAAATGCCTATAAGCGGAATAATGAATGCAATTAACCACCAGTTTATATTTTGAGATAAAATATAATTAAACGGGTTTGAACTGATACTATTAAATATTGGACTTATTAGTTTTAAAACATAAAAGCCAATGATAAAGCTTATAACAACCAGAAAAACAGATTCGCTTAAGAATTGTATGAATAAAGCTTTTTTATTTGCACCAAACATTTTTCTTAATCCAACTTCTAATGTTCTTGTTGATGAATTGGCTATCGAAAGATTGATATAGTTAATGGATGAAATAAGAATGATAAGAAAAGCAACTGCAATAAAAATATATACTGTAGCTATATTTCCGTTTGGTTTTAGTTCATGTGTTATGTTTGATTTTAAATGAATGTCTTTAACCGGTTGTAGTTCAATAACCAGGTTTGCTCCAAATTCTCTCATGCTTTCTCCTGCATGAGCTTCAAATATTTTTCCTATTTTGGCATTTAAATCACTTATATTGTTCTGATTACATTTTATGTAATTCAGGTTTGTAAAAGCAAATAAGTTATTATAAAGGCTTTCGTATCGAGGATCAGTGTATAAACTTGATCGGCTCACAAGGACTTCAAATCCTATGTGTGTATTTGGTGTTGGTTCTTTAATTACAGCTTTTACTGTATAGTTAGTTGTATTATTCCATAATATTATTTTACCAATTGGATTTTCATTTCCAAAATATTTATGAGCAACGCTTTCCAGCATAACCAAAGAATATGGTTCTTGCAAAGCAGTTTCAGGATTGCCTATTAGTTCATAATTGAACATGTTAAAAAATGAGGAGTCGGCGTAAACAATCCCTTCTTGATATATTTTTTTATTGTTGTAATCGAAAAGAATTGATCGAGGATACTGAATTAACCTTGTATACATCATAACTTCAGGTAATTCTTCGTAAAGGATTTTCCCAACAGGAGCACCTGTTACTGCAGCTTCAAAAGCTGTTCCTGACATGTCACCAATTAATTTAACGCGGAAAATATTTTCAAAATGATGATGCTGCTGGTCGTAAGAAAGCTCATTATTGGTATAGGCATATATTCCTATAAAGCAGGCAATACCTATAGAAAGCCCTAAAATATTTATAAAGGTGTATATTCTCTGTTTCCAAAAGTTCCGAAGAGCAATTTTAATGTAATTTTTAAACATAATTACTTTAAGTGGTTAGGTTAAACTTTTGGATTAGACCATATTTTAAAATTAGCGTTTAATTTTTAATGTGATTTTATTAATATTGCACTCTTAAATTTAGAACTCATGGATTGTAGACCGAATTGTGGAGCTTGTTGTATTTACCCTTCAATTTCATCTCCTATTCCCGGGATGCCAAATGGTAAACCTGCCGGGGTTCGTTGTATTCAGTTGGCCGATGATTTAAGTTGTAAGATTTTTAATTCTCCGGATCGTCCTAAAGTTTGTGAAGGATTTAAAGCTGAAAAAATAATTTGTGGCGATTCTGCTCAAGAGGCTTATAAAATTATAGCATCATTAGAGAATATTCCTGTATAATTGTCCTTATTTAATACACTTCTGCCGAATATCATACATTTTTTGTAATTTGTAATAAGCTTAAGAGCCTCGCTTTTATGTTTTTAATTGTTTTGGTTTAGCATTTGCTCATTTAAGGTTTTTTATAAATTGAAATTTATGTTAAGGAACTTTTTTAAAACTGCTATAAGAAATTTATTTCGTCAAAAAGTTTACAGTTTAATAAATTTATTAGGATTAAGCATTGGAGTAGCAAGCTTTGTGATAATCGCTATTTACGTACAACACGAGTTAAGCTACGATAAGTTTTTTAAAGATTCTGACCGAATTTATAGGGTTGGATTAAAATATAATATTGATGGTGTAGTTTTTTATTCGGCTTTAAATCCGGTACCATTGGCTGAAGGATTAAAACAAGAGTTTCCTGAAATAGAAAATGTTAGCCGACTGTATAATAAGTTTTTTTCGGGAGGATATACATATGTAAAGTACGAAGATCAGCAATTTAAAGAAGACAAAGTGTTTTGGGTTGATTCTACTGTTTTTGATGTATTGGGAATTAAACTTTTAAAAGGAAATCCCAGGGAAGCTTTAAAAAATACAAACTCCGTTGTAATTACTCAAGAAACAGCAGTTCGGTATTTCGGAGATGAAGACCCTATTGGGAAAATGTTAAAATTTGATGACGGAAATATTTATAATATAACCGGAATTGCAAAATCATTTCCTGTTAATTCGCACATGCATTTTGATTTCTTAGCATCTATTCATACCAATAAAAGACTCATTCGGCATCCAGACTGGATTGACGTAAAAAATTATGTTTACTTACGCTTGAAAAAAGATGCAAATATTGATCAGATTAGGGATCGAATGCACGAGTTCCAAAAGAAATATTTATCGCCAGAGGTTAAATATATTACCAAGCTTGATTACGAGGATTTTGTAAAAAAAGGAAATGAATTCAATTTTTATTTTGAATCCGTAACTGATATTCATTTAAAAACAATATTTGAAAGTAATTCAGAACCACAATCAGATATAAAACGAGTCGTTATTTTTGGTCTGATAGGGATTGTGATATTATTTATCGCATGTATTAATTTTATTAACCTGACAACAGCCATTGCTACTCAAAGAGCAAAAGAAGTAGGAATTCGAAAAGTAGTTGGATCCACCAAACGATTAATGCTTTTGCAATTTCTAATTGAGACTGGTTTAACAGCATTTGTCTCGGTTATTTTAAGCTTTTTTATCATTGAACAATTTATACCATTATTTAATAATGTACTTCAGTTAAAACTATCGGCTTCGTTATTGCATAATTGGTATATTGTTCCTTTAGCATTTAGCTTAGTGCTTTTTGTGAGCTTTTTAGCCGGGTTTTATCCTTCTATTGTATTGTCATCTTTTAAACCGGTTCAGGTTTTAAAGGGAAAGTTAAGTAATAGAAAAGGGCGTAATTTCAGATTGATTTTAGTGGTTTTGCAATATACAATTTCGGTATTACTTATTATATCGACTATGGTAATGTATTTGCAATTAAACTTTATGCAAAATAAACCTTTAGGATTTAATAAAGAGAATTTAATTATTGTTCAAAGGCCAAATAGATTAAGAACTCAATTTAATGTTTTTAAAGAAATTGTTGATAAGAGTCCGTATGTTATTAGTTCAACTTCATCGTATGGAGCACCTCAACTCGTTGTTGAAACGATGGTTTATTTTACGAAAGGAAAAGATACAGAAGAAAGTTATACGGTTGTTCGCTATCCTTCCGATTTTGATTTTATCGATACTTACGAATTGGAATTAATTAAAGGCCGAAAGCTAGATAAAACATTAGCAACAGATTCTACCGCTGTTGTATTGACTGAAACAGCTGTGAAAACATTCGGATTAAAAAATCCTCTTGAAAATGAAATTTATTATAGCTACGAAAAGGATGTTCCTTTAAAAGTGGTTGGCATCGTAAAAGATTTTCATTCGGAATCACTGCAGGCAGTTATCAGACCAACAATCATAATTATTAATCGTGATCGACCTCCAATGTATTATATTGTAAAATATAAAGAAGGAAAAGCTAAGGAAACTATTCAGTTCTTAGAAGAAAAATGGAATGAGTTTTTACCGGGTGATGTTCTTCAGTATCAGTTTCTGGAAGATAGCTTAAAGGATATATACGGTAATGAAAAACAAATAACAGTTGTGATGTTGGTATTTTCGATTTTAGCTATTTTCATTGCTTGTTTAGGTTTATATGGAATGTCATCATATATGGCAAATACACGCGTTAAGGAAATAGGGATTCGAAAAGTCTTGGGTGCAAACTTTGGTAAAATATCTCAAATAATGATTAAAGACTTATTAAAGTGGGTTTTAATTGCCAATGTAGTTTCCTGGCCTATAGGATACTTATTAATGAATAAATGGCTTCAGAACTATTCCTATAAAATTGATTTAGGAATACATATATTTATAATATCAGGATTGATATCGCTTTTAATTGCTGTATTAACAGTTGGTTATCAAACGATCAAAGCTTCAGGTAAAAATCCGGTTGATAGTTTAAGATATGAATGATATCTTTACTAAATGAGAATAGCAGTTATATCTGATATACATAGTAATACCTTCGCATTAAAGGAGGTGCTAAAAGATATTGAATCTAAAAATGTTGATTCCATTATTAATTTAGGAGATTCTTTGTATGGATCGATTGATCCGCTGGGTACAGCAAGAATATTAATGGAATCAAATATTGTCTCTATTGCTGGAAATCAAGATGAAATAATTATTGATGATAATGCCAGTTTAAAAGATAACCAATCGTTGGTATTTGTTCGATCTAAAATTGCTGATGAGAAAATTCTAACATGGTTAAAATCATTGCCAAATGTTTATACCGACTTTTCACGGATCATTAGAAAGTAATCAGGAGTATCTTCTTGAAGATATTACTTCAGGTTATCCAATTATTAAAAATGAGAGTGAATTAGATCATAAATTAAGTCATGTTGACCAAAAAATTATTCTTTGTGGGCATAGTCATTTACCACAGTTAAAATACCTGAACCATAAAGTTGTTGTTAATCCTGGTAGTGTTGGGTTGCAAGCCTATTACGACGATTTTCCTGTGAAGCATATTATGGAAACTTCAGACCCGAGAGCGTCTTATGCAATTATTGAATTTGATGGTGATTCTATAAATATTGATCATCGAAAAGTAGAATACGATTATCAAAAAGCGTCTAAAATGGCAGAGCAAAATGGAAGACCAGACTGGGTTTATTCATTATTGACAGGAAAAGCTATAAAGAATAGTAATATTACTGATAGTTAGGAGGTAAGAATAAAGTGTCAGAGAACGTATTATTTGTTTTTTCATTTTTAGCTAATAAGTATTATAAAAGATAAATATGGACTGAAAACCATATTTTAATAAGGTAAAAATCGAGGAAAGTGAATTTTATATTTGTAATTAGTTATTAAACTTATATTAGAGTTAGCTTTTGATATATAACTTTTATTTTGAAATTCATCTACTTTTATAACACAAGTTCCTTTTTCACAAATAAGAGGTCCTATTTTGCAAACTTCAATTGATTTGGTGCTAGTTTCACCAATCGAATCTGTTACGGTAATTGTGTATATTCCTTCATAAAGATTGTTTAAATCTTCGCAAGTTTCCTCATTAGACCATATGTATGTAAATGGTTTTGTTCCACCATTAATTGTTATATCAATGGCACCGTCGTTATTTCTAATGAATGTTACTTTTGAAACCTTATATTTAATTACCAAATCATCGAATTCTTTATCGCCATATTCGGAGCTACACGAGATTATTAAGAGACATATTATATATATTATCTTATAGAGCTTCATATGTATTAGAATCTATAATTTATATCTTGGCATCAATTATTAAAGTAATTAATTCAGCCAATTTCCAGTTAGCTGTTTCATTTGGAATATCGTATCCTGTTCTAACGATAATAATATTCTCAGAAGGAATAATGATCAGGTATTGCCTGTAAATCCCAACTCCTAAGAAGGTATCATTGGGTATATTATAATCCGTAAAGCTTCTCATTCCTTTTCCAATCCACCATTGGTACCCGTAATTATTTATTCCCGAATTTATAGGGTTGACAGATTCATTAACCCATCCTTCAGGTAGAATTTGTATTCCATCCCACATACCATGATTTAAATACAGAAGTCCAAAACGGGCAAAATTTCTTAAGGTAGTATTTACACCCCATCCACCGATTGTATGTCCTGATGGATCTTGATCCCAACGCAAATTATTGATCCCAATTTTGCGAAATAAATACTCATCCATAAAAGAGTACATGTTTTGTCCACAAGCATTTTCAACTATACCTGATAAAAGCATAGATTCGCCACTTGAATAATATGCTATTTCGCCAGGTTTATTTATGACTGGTTTTGATAGTACATAATCAATAAAATCATTTGATTCATTCATCATCACAAAAATATCATTGGTGCTATTGTCATAATAATAGTCATTTTCGTTCCACTCAAATCCTGCCGACATAGTGAGGAGGTGTTTAATAGTGATTTCTTTCTTTTCGATTTGTATATTATCCGATTGAAGTTGTGGAAAATATTCTTTTATACTGTCGTTAACAGATTCTATATATCTATTCTCTATTGCAAGACCAATTCCTGCTGAAGAAAAACTCTTTGCAATTGAGTAACTATGATGTAACGAACTCTCATGATGCTCATTAAAATACTCTTCATATATTATATACCTGTCTTTTATTATAAGTAGTCCATTGGTATTGATACTATCATTGGCAATATAATTGTGAACTTTTTCAAGTTCTTTTGAATTTATACCAACAGATTCTGGATTGCATGTTCGCCATGCTTGAGTTGGGAAATAATTTCCTTCATATGTTCCGTCCAAAAGATATTCAGGAGTTACAGAATCATCTTTTTCACATGAAAGAACTAAGAAATGAAATAATATAGTAATAATAGTCTTTTTAGTTGCATTAAATCGAGTTTTCATAATATAATATTTTCTTTGAGTCGAAAATACAATCTATAAAGTCGATAAATGTTTTAGATCATTATTCGAGACCTATTTTTTTTGAAGCTTAATAATTGTTTGTCCTAAATAATTATTCTAGACAACTGTTTATTTAATCATGCATATTTTGATCGAGAATTTTAAATAATCAAGTTATGAAAAAAATATTATTACTTATTGTACTTATTGGATTTATTCAGTTCGCTTGTGTTGATGATAATGATTTAACTCCAGGACCAAATATTCCAACTTCGATTGATCTAAGAGAAACAGGGAATTTTACGATTGTTAAAAATCAGGGAAGTTTGGGTTCGTGTTGGGCTTTTGCTTGTGTGGGTCTTGCCGAGTATAAAATAAAAGAGGATTTAGGTGTTGAAGTTGATTTATCAGAGCAACATCTTGTTAATTGTGCTGAGTTTGGCCCAATGGGAGGAATGGAATTTTTAAGAGATAATGGATTAACTATTGAGGATTCGCTACCTTACCAAGCGCAATTTCAGGGGTGTAATATTATTTTTGAGCCTATTTATAAGGTTACACTATTTGAAATAGTTAATGTGAGCGACTTAGGGTTTGAGGATAGGATTTCAATACTAAAGGGAATTCTTTTTAGTGAAGGGCCATTTGTTTCACACATGGATTGTTATACTGACTTAGATTATTACACATCTGGAATTTATGAATATGATGGAGTATCTGATTCCGGATATGGACATATTATTGTAATAGTAGGTTATCAAGATGATGATTCAATAAAAAATGGAGGATATTGGATTGTTCGAAATTCATGGGGTTCTGAATGGGGAGAAAATGGGTACTTTAAAATTCCATATGATGAATGTAATATTGCCAAGTATTATGCTTATAAGGTAAGTGGGGTAGAAAAAATTGGAAAAATAGAGAAACTCCTTATAAGCGGTTATCATTGTCGATGGTCTAATGATGGTAGTAAAATTGCTTATGTAAATAGAAACAATTCTGGTATTAGGTTATTTGTGTATAATTTTGAAACAGAAGAAGAAAATGTTATTGTGGATGATATGGATGGGGATATGCAACTTTCCTGGTTGGATGAGGGAAATACAATTGTGTTTGATGCTTATGATTCAAATAATCGGCTTGATTTGTGGAAAGTAAAAACTGAAACTGGCGATGTTGAGTTTTTAGTCGATAATGCTTTGGTACCAGATGCCCATCCTCAATTGAATAAAATGGTTTGTTCAAAAAATGAGCAATTAGCATTATATAATAAATCTGGAACACTGCTTAGTTATATTGGAAATATAAATGGAGGTCTTGCAGTTTTAAGTCCTGATGGAACAAAAGTAGTTTATGTAACAGGACAATCAGGGAACGAAGACATATGGCTTGTAAATACTGATGGTACCAACAGGCAACAAATTACAAGTCATGAAGGAAGAGATTACTGGCCACGTTGGTCACCTGATGGTAACATGATCGCTTTTGAATCGGAAAGGTCAGGGAATTTTGATATTTGGACATATAATTTTACAACACAAAAATTTGTTCAAATAACTAATCATCCGGCTGATGATAGAATGGGAGACTGGTCGCCATGTGGTAAATCAATGGTATTTAATTCAAAACGAGATGGAGATTGGGGAACCTATATTTTAAAAAATGTATTCTAAAAAAATAATTTACAATGGGAAGTAACATATTATTAATCTTCTTATTTCTCGGTTTTGCATGTAGTAATGAAGAATGTAGAGTTTTCAGCGAAGCTATTCAAAAATCAGAAGATTATGTGGAAACATTTATGCAAGAAAATAAAGTTCCCGGTATGTCAGTTGCAGTTTCTTATAAAGGTCAATTAGTTTGGTCGCAAGGTTTTGGGTATGCAGACTTGGAGAATTCATTAAAAGTTAATAATAAAACAAAATTTAGAATTGCTAGTGTTTCGAAACCTGTTACTGCTGTATTAGTTGCTCGTTTGTATCAAAGCAGGGTTTTAGATATTGATGTTCCTATACATGATTATTTAACTGAATATCCGCAGAAGAGATGGGAATTTACTATTCGTCATTTAATGACTCATTCAGCAGGAGTAAGGCATTACAGTGCATTAGATACTAATTTTAAAGCTTACCACAATAGTATACAAAATGGATTAGAAATATTTAAACATGACAGCTTACTGTTTAAGCCAGGTTCAAGATTCCATTATTCAAGTTATGGTTATAACATTATAGGTGCAGCAATTGAGGAAGCTATTGATAATTCATTTGAGAAGCTATTAACCGATTCGTTATTTATTCTTACGGGGATGAACAATTCTACCATTGATGATCCTTATAAGATTATAACAAATAGATCTAAAACTTATTTTTTAAATGAGGTGAATGATATCATTAATGCTCCTTTTTTTGATAATCGTTATAAAATACCTTCGGGTGGTATCTTGTCAACAGCCGAGGATCTTGTTCAGCTTGCAAATACAGTAATGTATGGTGAATACTTAAATTTGCAAAGTGTAGAGCTACTTTTTACACCATACGAATATACTCATGAAAAAGATAGCGATACGGGCTTTGGTTGGGTAGTTACTAAAGATGATAATGACAATATACTCTATGGACACTTGGGAGGTAATACCGGAGGGTGTTCTGCAATATTGATATATCCTGAGAAACAATTCATAATTGTTTGGCTGGGAAATTTAGATGCTAATTGGTCTGAGAAGCCAATAACAAGCATAGCAAATTGTTTTTTGGAGGCAATAGAAGATATGGATCAATAGTTCTTGAGTATGTAAATTGTATAAGTTTTTAGTTATGAAAAAGTTAGTAATGTTAGTGTTAGTGGGCGTTTATTTTACGAATATGAGCCTATTGGCACAACAAATTAATGATTTATTAAAATCTGAATATTTAATTCTGTATTCTTCGGATAAATCTGGTAATCCTGAAATTTATCTGGCAGATATAGATCATAATATTGGTACAAAACTAACAGATTATGTGGGAAGAGATGGTTATCCAGCATGTTCGCCAAATGGTAAACAAATCGCATTTTATTGTTATTATGATCATGGAAATACCTGGTCAATCAATGTGATGGATATGGATGGGAAAAACAGGAAAAGGCTGACACATACTAAAAATGTTTATGATACTGCCCCTAAGTGGTCTCCTGATGGGAGTAAAATAATATTTGGAAGAGATAACAAAAATACACTTGAAATATGGATGATGAACTCAGATGGAAATAATTTACATCAAATAGAATTAATTTCGGGAGGAACTCCAAGTTTTACGAATGATGGAAATATTCTATTTTGTTCGCACTGGGATCAACATGGTGAGATATTTATTGCAGACACTTTAGGGAATATCATTCAAAAAGTTACATCTAATAATGTTGGAGAATGGTTTGCAGAAATGTCACCAGATGGGACAGAAATAATTTATTCGGCAAATGATGACGATATTTATATTGTAGATATTGATGGATCAAATGAGAGGAAAGTTATTGATACAGATTATACAGAATCTAGCCCACATTGGTCTGTAGATGGGAAGAAGATTTTATTTACGTCGAATATGGATGGGGATTATGATATTTATGTTATAGGTGCTGATGGGACTAATTTGAAGAATGTAACCGAAAATGAAGTTCAAGATATACAGGCAAATTGGATAATTAAACAAAAACAATAGATATTGAAAGTTATTTTTAGGAATTGCCTGATATCAATTTAACAGACGAGTTTTAATTATTTTAAAGTTAACAGTAACGACATAAGATTCAAAGCATTATGAGAAACAAAATGAATAAATTGTTTAATGCTGGATTGGCAAAACTATTATTGGCATATATTTTACTATACCTCTTTATGAATATATCAGGTATACTTGCCGAAAGATTAGCTCCGGAAAATTTTTTAGAGCATTTGGTTTAGAAGGAGTCATTTACAAGATATTTATGGTATTGTTTACTCTAATAACAATACTTATTGCACCAAATCTTACGTTCAGAGATTTTGATTTCAGATCTACTTCTGAAAAGTTAAAGTACTTTAATATTGTATGGCTTACATTCGTATTAGTTATTGGAGGGATGTTTGTGTTTAACATTCTATATATGAACTTACTACCAAATATCTTTGGGAATAGCGATTTTGGGAAACAGGGATTTAAAACCAAATACACGATATTTTCTTCAATTATTTCTATTGTAATTTGGTCGAGTTTTGCTTAGGAAGTTTATATAAGAGGCTTATTCCAATTGTTAATTATGGATTTGGGAAAGTTTAAATTTTTAAAATTGAGTCTGCCGGTTTGGTTATCAGGACTTACATTCGGCCTTATTCACATTTCAGTTTATAGCCCAGGGAAACTTTATTTTACTTTATTTATTTGTAACTCAGGCTGCAATTCTTGGTATGTATGCAGCATATTGTCATGAAAAATAAAATAGTATTTATAATGCTATTCTGGTTCATTTTCTAGGTAATCTTTATAGTTTAATACCACAAATAGTATCAGGTAACCTGACTTAATTTTTATTATACTTTTTACGAAATTCCGATGGAGTATAGTTAGTGAATTTTTTAAATGCGTTATTAAATGCTGATTTTGAATTAAAACCAACTTCAAATCCAATTTCAAGAATGGAATTAAAATCTCCATTCTTGTTCACTAATAGCTTTTTGGCTTCTTCAACTCTATATTTATTAATGATAGAGTTGAAATTTTGCTTATGCTCAGTATTAATAACTTGCGAAATGTATTCTTTATTACAATTTAGTTTTTCAGCAATTATGTTTAGAGAAATATCCGGATTATAATAGATTTTATCTTCATTCAATAATTTATCAATTGAGCTTTTTATTTCTTGGTATTTTTTATTGGATAATGAACTTGAAGTATATTTAACATTGACTTTTGCTCTGTTCTGTTGAAAAAAGTATAATGAAGTTAAAATAGCCAATAAGAAATAAATGAATATAGCTGTATAAGATAAATACCATACTCTTTTTATTTTAAAAGATTGCGTGTCCATTACTTCCCATATTCCTAATGAATTTAGAATTTCAAAATTTAATATATAGCTACCATACTTAATGTTTGACAATTCTAAATTAGGAGTATTTGTATAAATTAATTGATCGTTCAATTTAAACCTGAACTTATTTAGATTTTTCTTTTGATTAACGACGATGTATTTATATTGAATATTTTTGGTATTTGTACTAAAAATTATTTTTTCATTGAGCTTAGGATGCAGAATGTTATTTTGAATAGTATCTTGGGTGGTAATTATTTCAGAAAGAATAACAGTTGGTGTATCTATATTATCATAATACTTATTAAAAAAAGAAAGTCCGCTTCCTCCACACAAAATAACCTTTCCATCGACTTCTTCTATCCCTTTAGGAAATATAAAATCGCTAATTAGTCCATCTTTAGATGTATAATTTTTGCATGCACCATTTGAATATATTCCAAATCCTGTTCTGGTTCCTATATAAATTTCATCATTGTTAATTTTTAGATCTAGTATTTCGTTATTTGGAATTCCATTTTTAACCGTTAAATGTTGAATAATAGAATCATTTTTAATATTAAATAATCCATTATTAGTTCCAACCCAAATAGAATTTTCGTGTCCGTTTCTTATTACATGTATTTCAAGATTAGCTTTTAATTCTTTAGATTCAAAAGCGATTGCTTTGTTATTATGAATCTTAAACAATCCATTTTTGGTTGCTATCCAAAAAGTTTGATTCTTGTCATTAAAAATCTGTCTTACCTCAATATGACCTTCCAGATAATTTGTTTTTATCCATTTATTATCTTTTAATTGCCAGATAGTATAGTCGATTAATGCATATAGCGTATTTTGATGTTTTATGAAACCATGAAATCCTAATTCCCTTTCTTCGGTATCTTTAGTGAAAGTTTCGAACTGCTCATCTTTAAAAGTTAAAGTTATGTTATTGCCACCAAACAATATACAAGTATCAAGATCAATGGCACAGTGCATATTGTTTGAAAAAGTGTTGTAAACAGGATAATGTTTTAATTGACCATTATGAAATTTTAACATACCATAATTTGCAGCTTTGATCCATACCGCTCCTGCATTATCTTTGAAAATTACTTGTGCCCATTCGCCTGGGAATGAGGATGGATATTTAAGATTCGTAAATGGGTTTTTAGTTAGTTTATACACTCCTTTCCCAAAAGAACTAGCCCAAATATTATTACTCCTGTCAATAAATATTTGCTCAATGGTTTCATCATAAATTTCCTGGAATGTATACAATTGCCTGTAATAATTATCGATAATTCGAAAAAGACCAATGTAAGTTGCGACCCATACAGTAGTACTTTGATCCTCTGCTATTTCATATATTGGTAGTTGATTATCTCCAAATACATGATCCCATTGTTCCTCTTTTTTAATGAATAAACCATCATTAGGAGTACTACTCCAGAAATCTCCCTTTTGATGCTTAATAAAGTTTTGGTGATTAATTTCGGTATTCGTTGAAACAAGTTTAAGACTATCGTGAGTATATTGAAATACGCCTTGTTCTTTAGATATGATATATAAAGACTTGTGATTGTCTGTATCTATATTTATGACAGGTCCGTTAAGATTGTCAACCTTACTAATTTTATTATTTTTCTTAATATATAACCCGTTGTCTGTTCCAATAAATAGTTTTCCATCGAAATTCTGAATTGTTAATATTGAAGCCGTATCAATTTCTTCATTATTAAAGGAATGTCTAACAAAATTAATACCATTAAACTCCCAGGTTTTTCGTTCACTTGTTAATAAAAGAAGATTCCCTTTTTCATTAATATCAATATCTAGAATAGAGCGACTAAATAATTCGGTTGGTTGAGTGTAATTAACAAAGTTCTGACCATCGAAATAGCTAAGGGCATTATTTGCCCCCATCCAGATCAAACCCAACGAATCTTGATAGTAAGAACGAATTAATGATCCTTCTAAACCATCTGCAATACCGTAATTTTTCACTAAATAATCTTGACTTATTGTACAAAATACAAAAGATATAAGAAAATAGAGCGTTAGAAGTATTTTTCTCATACAATATAATAAGTGGGTATCAATAAGATAATCATTATGTAAAATGCCCTAATAAAATCTAATCAAAAATATAATTTTTAATTAAACGTATAATAGATATTAATATTATTCTTTAGGTAGTTACTAATAATTATGACTACAGCAAATCACAAGCCTCTGGTGGCATCCAGTGTTTATCTTTGCCTTCCCATTTAATATTACATCCAATAGGATTTGTTAATTTAGGATTGATATCAGTTCCATTCAAATATTGATCTAGGATATCTTCCAGATTATTTACTGTTATTTTTGATGCGTCTTTTGGATTATCAACAGCACGTCCGGTATATATTAACTGACGGCTCTCATTAAAGACAAAAAAATGAGGTGTTTTTAGTGCTCCATATTTTAAAGCTATTTCTTGTGATTCATCATATAAGTATTTCCATGGGAATTTATACATCTTCATTCGTTTAACCATATTCGGAAAACTATCTTCTTCGTAAGTGTTTCTACTATTTGAATTTATTCCTACAAAATCGACTCCTTTGGGAGCAAACTTCTCAACTGTTTTTCTGGTAACTTCATCAGAACCTAAAACATATGGACAATGATTGCAGGTGAAAAAAACAACCAATACTTTGCTTTTAAAATCTGATAAGCTATAATTTTTACTATCGGTAGCAGGTAAACTAAAATCTGGAGCCAGACTCCCTATTTGTAAAGTATAAGACATAATTTAAGTTTTATTTGAGTAACATCTTATATAGAAAAAAGTTTACAGTGTAGGGTGTTTTGTTTTTTGTTCATCTTAGTAACAGAGCAATATATAAGGCGGAGTAGGGCAGTTTGAGTTAGGATTCTTTAGTATATGCCTCTAAAATTAAGCCGAGATTTAAATGTGATGAGCCTAATTTAAATAATCTATTCCGCCCCTTTTAATTGTAATATTTTAAAGAATTAGATTTTTCTTCATAGGGTTCATAAGGTTCAAGAAAACCATGCAATTAAGGATTAGGGTTATTTGTTATCAGAAAGTAAATTAGGATTTTTTGCAAAAAGGTTTCCCCTCGTTTCTGCGAGGGGTTTTGTTTTATCATGAATATGATATATAATTCAAATATATTTTTTAAGTTCGTTGACTTAATTGTATTGGTATGATAAATAGTTTAGAAGATGCCCTGCAAAAGCATCAAAAAGGGAAATTACATGAAGCTCTGAGGATATATAAGGAACTGTTAAGCAAGAATCCTAATCATATTCAGGTTTTAATATTAACAGGCAAACTTTACCTAACAGCAAAAAAGCCCAATGTGGCGCTTCCTTTTTTTAAACGTGCAAATGATTTAGCACCTAATACTCCCGATATCACTAATTATATTGGGAAAACTTATATTCAAATGAAGAGGCTAAAAGAAGCCCGAAGTTTATTTGAAACATTATTAAAAAGCAAGGATCGTTATATTCCTGCTCTCTTAAACTTAGCAAAGATTGAGAAGGATGAATCAAACTTTAATGAGGCCATTCATCTTTATCAAAAGGTTTTATTGTTAAAACCTGATTCTGAAACTGCGCTTAATAATTTAGGTAATATATTTCAAGGGCAAGGTAAACATCAAGAAGCAATTGAATATTATCAAAAAGCAATACGATTAAATCCTGATAATGCAAAGTTAAGGATGAACTATGGAAATATTCTACTTCTTGAAAATAAGCTGGAAAGTTCGTTAGTGGAATATAAAAAAGCACTAAGTATTGATCGTAAGTTAATGCAAGTGTATAAAAATTTGGTTGAATTATATTCCAGATTATACCCTTATGAAAAAGCGCTTACAGAAATTGAAAAAATATTTAAATCGGGAGTTCGTATACCTGAAATTCTATTATCGGCTGCTATACTTGCCATTAATAATAAAGATTTTAAATTAGCCATTAATCTTTTAAAGAAGAATGTCGAATTATTTCCTGATCATTTTGATAGCCTATATCAGCTTGGTATTTCATACCATCAGAGTGCTTTTTTCAAGAAAGCACATAAGGTTTATGAAAAGGCCTATGAAATAAATAATGAATCTGATTTGTTATTATATGCAATGGCTAAGGTGTATATTGATTTAAAGGAAGATGAAAAATCAATAGAGTACCTTGAGAAAGCAATTAAAATTAATCCTGAAAATTATACTGCTCATCATGAGTTAATCAGAACCAGACTTAACACATGCGACTGGTCAAAGCGCGATGAAGATAAAAAAAAGTTACAAGAAATAAGTTTAAAGCAAATAGAGTTATCAACTCCATCACCTATCCCTTTTTTAAATTTGAATTACTTTGAACAAGAGAATTCATTTTTATTAAAATGTTCTGAACATTCAGCGAATAATAGCAAGCAAAAGACTATTAAAAATAAGGTATCTCTTACATTTGAGCATAAGCCGAGCTTAAATTCTAAACTTAAAATTGGGTACATATCTCCTGATTTTCGCGATCATCCTACAGGAAGAGTTACAGTGGATTTTATTTCAGCACATACAAAGGATCAATTTGAAATATTTTGTTTTTCACTTATAGCAGATTTGCCAAAGGATAAAATTCAAGATAAATTCAAGAAGGTATGCGATCATTATATTTCATTATATAATGTTCCAACGGAAAAGGCAGCTAAAATTATTTACGATTACCAAATTGATATATTAGTTGATATCGCAGGTTATACAACCTATTCGCGTCCTGAAATAATGGCCTTACAGCCAGCGCCTATTCAATGTCAAATGATAGGTTTTCCAGGTACTATGGGAGCTCCGTTTATTCAATATATTATTGCTGATGAAGTTTTAGTTCCGAAAGATCATGTGAAATATTATACCGAGAAAATTGTTCGATTACCTAATGGGTTTCCCGGTTCAGTGCTTGATGTGAATGATGAGATAAAGACAAGAGGATATTTTAATTTGCCTGATGATAAGTTTATTTATTGTTGCTTTAATTCACAGTATAAATATTCACCGGAAATCTTTGATGCCTGGATGGAGATATTGCATCAAGTACCCAACAGTGTACTTCTTTTAAAAGGTGGGAATGAGGTTTATCAAAACAATATCAGAAAAGAAACACAACAACGAAATATGGACGAACGCAGAATCTATTTCGGAGATAATTTACCATTCCCTGATTATATGGCAAGAAACAAAGTATGCGATCTATTCTTAGATACTTTATATTATAATGCAGGCTCTACGGCAATCAATGCATTGCAAGTAGGGCTTCCTGTATTAACATGTTTAGGGAATACCAATGCATCACGTATGGGAGCATCCATTGTAAATGCTAGCGGATTTCAGCATTTAATTTGTAATGATCTTGATGAGTATATAAATAAGGCTATAAAGTTTGGGAATAATCCTAAAGAGTTGAAGGAATTAAAATCAAAATTAAAAAATTTAGTTCTTAAAAGTAACTTATTTAATGTGAGCAATTATGATTCATGGCTTGAACAAGCGTATATGAAGATGTGGAAGAATTATATGGATGGGGAATTGCCAGAATTAATAGAAATAAAAAAATAAAAGGCTGTTTATTTTAAACAGCCTTTCATAATATAGGGTCATTAATTATTTAATAATAATTCTTTTAGTTACTGAGCTTTCATCAATACTTACCTGGATGAAATAGATTCCTGAACTTAAATTAGAAACATCTAACCTGAATTCTTCTTGACTTTCGTAAGTTGCAGTTTTAACAACATTACCAATGCTATTCACAATCTTCAGATTAATCTCTCCCTGGAGTTCTGATCCAATCATAATATTTAACTCATCATTAGCAGGATTAGGATAGAATACCAAATTATTTTTTAGGATATCTTCTATTCCAGTAGTTTCATCTACATCGTTAATGTTAACTGTAATAGTAGCATTGTCGGTTAATTCACCATCAGATACTTCAACATTTAATATGAATCTATGATCGCTTACTGTTTCATAATCCACAACACTGGCAGTTTTAATAACAATGGTATTCGTGCTAATTTCAAAAGCGTCATCTGTATTTCCAGCAGTAATCGAGTAAGTAAGTGCACCTAAATTATCAGCATCTGTAGCATTTAGTGTTGCAACGAGATCAGCATTACTTGGGTTTTCATCCATGTTTATCGTTTGATCTTCAAGAACTGGTGCATTATCGTTTAAGTTGTTTACTGTAATGGTAAATAAAGCTTCATCCTCGTTCTCTCCATCAGAAGCAACTACATTAAATGCTATGGCAGGATTGTCTAGCAGTTCGTAGTCAACTGTAGCTCCACTTGAAATAATTAAGTTAGCAGCATCAATATCAAATGGTATAGTTTCTTCTCCTGCATCAATCGAATAAGTTATTTCTCCCAAATTATCAGCATCTGTGGCATCTAAAGCAGCTAAGATGGTGCCTCCTGCAGCATTCTCATCTATGGAAATATTCTTATCTGTTAGTACCGGACTGTTATCATTCAAGTTAATAACATTAACGGTAAATGTGCCAGATGCATCATAGGTTCCATCGGATGCCTGAATAGTAAATTCGAATGTTGGATCATCCAGATTTTCATAATCAAGTGTAGCTCCTGCTGCAACAATTAAATTCGTTGTATTTACATCGAATGGCACTGTTTCGGCACCAGCATCAAGAGTATAAGATAGAGTGCCTTCGCCATAATACTCAGCTTCTATTGCTGTTACCACACTTTCGGCTGCTGTATTTTCATCTACATCTAAGGTTGTATTGGCCATGCCCAATAAGTCTTTGTAAGAGTAATAGCGTACAATGTCAAACTCTTTACTTTTTTTGGTAGGAGCTTCTTCTATTGATTCTCTAATAACAAATGATATCTCATCTTCATTAAACAGTTTAGTGATCCCAAAGCTACTAATAGCAGTATTAATTGTATCTAATGGATTATCGGCTCCAACTAATGCTTCAAAGTTAATATCTGTATCAGTAGATATATTGTCGAATACTAAGAATGCTCCGGTTGATTTTGTTGGTCCTCCATATGTTCCATAAATAAGATCAGGATCTCCATCTTCATCAAAATCGACAAAATCAATATTAAATGGGGTATCTGTTACACCATCAAATGGATTCTCGGAATAAGATATCTGAGTAAACACTGGTTCTTCTTTAGTTCCGGTATTTTTAAAAACCGTTAAAGTAGGATTATCATATTTTGCACCAACAATTGCATCGAAGTCTCCATCACCATCCAAATCGGCAAACCCTAGGCTGTTTATGTAACCATCTCCATAGGCTGCAGCTAAAGGATTATTTGACTGGTCTTGTAGTTGGAAATCCGGTTCGGTTGTCGTTCCAACATTTTTATAAAATGATGCAGGCATATAATATCCTAAAGTAAACATATCTAAATCACCATCGTTATCAATGTCTACGAAAGCCTCAGTGGTATAATATAAATCATCTGGCAAACCAAAGTTCCCTAGAGTAGAAAGTTCTAGTTCAGGTTCTGTAATCGTTCCAACATTCTTATATGCACGATTATCAGAGTAATACTTGTCATCAATATATAGATCCAAATCACCATCACCATCTAAATCAACGAATAGAGGAGCTTGTACATAATCGAACGGAATTGGTGTTGGAATCATATCGGGAGCTCCATTATTTGTAAATACATTATCTACATTAATGTGATGTTCCAGTTTCAGATTGTTATCATCAAAATTGGAAACCATTAAATCCATATCTCCATCTTCATCTAAATCTTCAAAACAAGGATATGGATATCTAAAATTATTATCTCCAAAGGGATTATCTGCAGTGTTTATATTGAAATCAGCTTCTCCGGCAACAGGGGTATTTTCTAAATAATACAATGAGCCGCAATATGCAGCAACCGCGTCTATGTCATCATCCCCATCTAAATCTTGAAAATCAAGAATAGTATTGTATAGGCTTATTCCAGTGAATGGATTGTCAGAAGAAGGTTGTTCGGTAAATGCACCGGCATTATTTTCAAAGTACCGAATGATTCCGCAATAACTGGCACCAAATACAGCATCCAGATCATCATCACCATCAATATCTTCAAAAGCTATAGAATAAACACCGTAAACGTCGGGGAATTTTTCTTCCGATCCTGTATTTAGTTCAAACTGGGGAGCACTTTGTGTTCCAACATTTTTATAAAAATCAATGCTTCCACACATATTAGGATTTACAACAAATGCGTCGAGATCACCATCTCCATCATTATCCATAAAATCAACAAACGGTTTACCATAATTAGTGGCTGGCAATATTGGGTTTGAAGGATTATCCGCATCTACAAATTGCTCTTCAGCATCTGGTCCTTTGTTTTCAAAAAATTTGAACTTATAAATACCTCCAGGAGCTTTAGTCGGTTCGCTATCATAATAACTGCCAACAAACATATCTTCATCACCATCATTATCGATATCTACAAATTTTGCAAAAGCATTTCTGCCGGTTTGAATTCCAGAATTAAATAATGCTGTTCCCTTCTCATTTTCAATCCATTTTTTAGGCATTTGAGCATCTGCAATATTGCTCACAAGCATAAAAGCCATAGCAATACCGGCTGTTTTTATACCTAAAGACAATTGCATTTTTGTAAGTCTTTGGTAGATCAGTTTAAATTTCTTAAAAAGAGATTTTCGAACACGTTCTTCCAAATTATAATATGATCCATCCCGGAACATATCTTTTAACCGGGTATATAAGTTCCTGTATTTTTTCAGTAACTTAAAATACTTAGGGTTAGAGTAAAGTAAAGGTTTTTTCATTTTCGGTTAATTTAATTTATATTGAGTTTTCATTTTCTACCTGTGCCCAATAGTTATTTTCGGGGCTAACGAGGCCTAGTTTATGAATGTCTTGTTTCGGATTAATGATATTTGGTCTGCTCATACCTGGTAATACCTGTACATCATAAATTTCTTCTACACTTGCCTGGTATTCGATATTTCCTACAATACTATTATAAGGAAGGTAAATAACACATATTCCTGCTGTTGATGTTTTAGCAATTGGTAAATCTTTAAAAGATGAAGTGTGATGTCTAAGTTTGGATGTTCCAATAAATAAGTAATCACCATGTTTTGCCATTCCTCGGGCAAAAGATCCAATTTTTACCAGTGTTTCATATGTTCCATTTTTAGAGTCAACTTTAACTAATTCACCAGCAGCAGATAGTAATGCATATAATTTTCCATCATAAATTCTCGGAGAGTGCGGCATAGGAAGGCCTTCAAGAATAATATTATTTGTTTTTACATCCATAATAATACCACCTTGCATTTTATTTTCTCTCCATCCTCCGGGAGTATCTGCTTTACCTAAGGCGGTTACGTATTTTATTTCTCCATTTTCTACAGCCATTCCATTTAAATGGCACCTGTCTTCGGGATGCAACTCTCCAATAAAGTGAGGTTTCCAAATAGGATTGAAGCTAAGTTCGTCATTAAATGTTGATAAGCATGAGAAATTAGTATTCACAGAAACCAAACCTTGATTTGTCCATGCAGTATCATGAAGTGCAAGTTGCCCAGTATAATATGTTATACGAGGAAGGTAAATAGAGTCGTATGTATTCGGCTTGGGAGGATATGCTTTGGCTAAATTAGAAGCATTACTTAGTATAGTTAATTCATCTTTGGAAGCAATAGCCATTTTATTTCCATTTATAGCAACTCCCATGGCTTTTTCAAAGTTTCTAGGAAGTTGAATCATATTGTTTCTGTCGGTTGCCGACAGAAAAACAACTTTACCAGCCTGGTAAGTGCTTAATGCTAAAGATATATTTAAATCGCTTAATAATTCTGGAATATTAGGTGTGTACTTACAACTAAATGGGGCAATTGGTTCAGCCATTCTTTTTTATCTAAAAATAAAAAGAATGAGAAAGAAATGAAATTCATATGCTTATTAAGTTTCAATTTTTGGACTTAATTTGATGAAAGGTTAAATTGTTTGTATAAAATGACGATTTATGGATGTTAATGGTTGCCGGATGGAAACAAAAGAATAAACTGTGATCCAAATCCAACCTTACTCTCAACTTTTATGATTCCGTTATGTTTTTCTATAAATTCCTTGCATAAGATTAAGCCTAAACCTGTTCCCATTTCATCTTCCGTGCCTTCTGTAGTATAATGTTCATCAAGTCTAAAAAGTTTTTTAATATTCTCAGGCTCAATGCCAATACCTGTATCTCTTACAATAATTTCAGTATATTCATCAGAATTATTATTTGAAATTTCGATGGCTCCACCTCGGTCAGTAAATTTGAGTGCATTTTGGACCAGGTTTCTTAGGATTGTTTTTAGCATATTTTTATCTGCCAATACTTCTAATTCCGGATCGGTATGATTTGTTAAGTTTATTTCTTTCTGAGTTGCCTTAGAATTATATAATGTAAATGTTTCTTCGGTTAGAGCATATAGATTATTTACTTCTGGATTAAACTTGATAGTTCCCATTTGAGAGCGAGACCATTCTAATAAATTAATTAAAAGTTCGTAACCATTCTTTGAGATTTGGTACAGATTTTTATGAAAATATTTTACCTTTTCTTTACTCATACGATCAAATCCATGAACAAGTAACTGAGCTAACCCCATAAGTGAGTTAAAAGGATTTTTTAGATCGTGGGCTATAATCGAAAAGAATTTATCTTTCGTAATAATTAATTCCTGTAATTTTTTTTCTACTTCTTTAAGTTTGGTAATATCTGAATCTATGGCAATAAACCTTACAATTTCATTTTTATCGTTTAAAATAGGTGTTAGTGTGGTATATATTCTATATTGTTTTTGATCATTTGAGATAATATCAGTTTCGTAGATCTGAGAATTCTTTTCCGATATGGCTTTTTGAAAAATTTCTTCAATTTTTGCGTTTGAACTTATTTCTTTAAATGTCTTTCCTTTCTTATGTATCAGATCGTCTAAAGTATATCCATATAATCGAGTAAAACCTTCATTTATCCATTCGACTTCTCCCGATGGCTTAAACATGATAATTGCATTGTCAGTTTTGCTTGCTGCAATCGATAACTTTTCAAGATCCTTATTAATACTTGTTAAGTGTTCAGTCTTTTGTTTAATTTCAAGATTTTTATGCTTAATTTCTTCATTCTGAACATGAAGCTTTTTATTGGTTTTAATTTTGGTTCTAAGATTCAAAACAAATAAGATCATGAAGATAAGAATGATTGAGATGCAGATAAAAAGAATATTTCTTAATGCATTTTGTTTTTTTATGGTTTCTTGTTGAAGTTCACTTTTATTTGATAATGTAGATAATTCATCGTGTTTTAGTTGAATCTCCAGTGCGCATTTAATTTCTGTAAAACTTTTTGATTCTTTTATTTTAAGGAGAGAGTCTTTTTTATTAGTATATAGCTTGTGATTTTCATAAGCTCTTATAAAATCATTTTTCTTCTCATAAAGTTTTGAGTATAATAAATAAACTTGTAGTTCTTCTTGTAGTTTATGTTCATTTATTATTTTAAACGCCTTGTAAATATTCTTTTCTGCTTTTGCAATATCATCAATGCTCAGATTGATTTCTGCTAAACTTAAGTAGTTACTTACTGCCAGGTTTAAATCATTTATGTTTTTGTTAGCTTCAATTGATTTGTTTAAAAATAATATTGCATCTTTAAGATTTCCTTTAGCAATTAGAACATTTGCCATGTTGTTGGTAGTTGTTTCAAAATCGATTTTAACATTTTTTGCTTGATGTAATATCAATGATTTGTTGAGATAATATTCTGCACTATCTAGTTTATTTTGTTGTAAATATATTCTTCCAATATTATTGTAGGAGGTAATAATTCCTTCCCAATCTTCCAGTTTATTATCAATTGCTAAAGCTTTCTTATTGTAATTAATTGCCTGCGTATATTCTTGAATATGCGAATATATATTTCCAAAATTTGTGTAGGCATTCGATTCTGTATAACTATCATTATTTAGTTTAGCAATACTTAAAGCTTCAAAGTTATATTTCATTGCTTTAGAAATTTCTCCTTGTTTAACATAGATACTTGCAAGGTTTATTAATGCCAAACTTTTTTGATTTTCCTTTTCAAGTTGATCACAAATGGAAAGGGAGTTTTCTAAAGCTTTAATTGCTAATTTGGGTTTCCCGGTTTTTTTATAAACAGCACCAAGATTATTATAAAGGTTTATGAGCCCATTTTGATCATTTAAATCTTGTCTGAAATGAATTGATTTATTATAAAAAACAATTGCTGAATCATAAGAAGCGTTAAAGAATTTAATATTACCCAAGTCAAGGTGTGAGTTTGCTAAGCCTGTGAAGTCTTGGTTTTTGTCGTATATTTTGAATGCTAGATTGTAATTTATTTCTGCAGAATCCAATTTGCCTAACAGAAGTAATCCATCACCAATATTAGCATACGAATTTGCACAATTGGTTTCATCACCATATTCTTTCGATAACCACAAGGCTTGATTTGCATAATCAATGGTTTTTTGTGGAGAAATTCTTTTATATGCTTTCGATAATTCAATTAAAATTTGAATCTGATTTGATTCGGGAGTTTTTTGTAAGAGGTTTTTAAGGCTGTCTATATTCGATTGAGCAAATGAAATAAATGAAACCTTTAAAAGAATTAAAACTCCCAGATATTTCCATTTGATCTTTTTCATTATATAAATATAAAAAATTAAATAATATTTGGGAAAAGGACGTTGATGTAAATTATAAAAATGATTCAGGATTATTAAATAAATTCATTATGATTTTAAAATTTTATGTTTCTTCTTTAACTTCGTAAAAATGCAATCTTTTTTTTCTACATACTTATTACCATTATCTCTTTCAGTAATTATGATGGGGATGGGCTTATCTCTTGAAAAAGGGGATTTTAGTAGTATTGTTAAATATCCAAAGCCTATTCTTACTGGTATTATTAGTCAGGTTTTTATTTTACCTGTTGTCGTATTTCTACTTTTTGGTTTTACAAATTTGGATCCATATATTAAAGTTGGATTTGTGCTTATAACAGCATGTGCAGGAGGGTCGGCAACAAATGTTATAACCCTTATGTTAAGAGGTCATTTAGCATTATCAATTGCTTTAACGGCAGTTAATAGTTTAATTATACTTATTACATTACCCTTAATAGTAAAATTAGGCTTGATTGTGTTTATCGGAGAGGAAAGAAGTATTCATTTAAATGTATTTGAAACAGTCGTTAATATTTTGGTCACCATATTAATTCCGACATTAATTGGGATGTCTATCAGGTATTATTTTTTTCGCTTTGCAATGTGGGCACAAAAGCCACTTCGATATATTTTACCAGCTATCCTTTTTACAGTTTTTACGGTAATGATTTTTAAAGATAATGGATCGCAAAGTAATGCAGCAGATTATTTATTCTTAATTCCATGGGCATTATTACTGAACTTTGTGTCAATGTTAGTTGTTTATCTGGTATCAAAATATTTAAGATTAGGTGGCAAAAATAATTTTACGATAAGTATTGAAGTTGGATTAAAGAATAGTATTGTTGGAATTTACGTTGCTGAAAGTTTATTAGGTAATTATGATATGGCTATGGTATCTGTGATTTATGGTTCTATTACTTTCTTTTCTACATTATTATTTGGTTATTTAGCAAAAAGAATTGAACTATGGAGTTTTGGTTACCGAAAATTATTCTAATTTTGAAATTGATAATATATAAAAAAGCTGTAAATTACGGCTCTAAATAAAGACCACTTTAATTGGGGAAATAATAGTAAACGAATTAAAAAAGAGTAATAAATGAAAACATTAAAATCTTTCATCAAAAAAGTAACAATCATTCTTATGTCTGGAATGTTGGTGACTTCTATGGTTAACTGTACAGGTGGAAATAAAGGAGAAAATGCTGAAAACACATCAGAATCTAAACTTGATAAAGAAGAAATTCAAGAAAAGGTTAGAGAAGTTGTTTATCCTTTACCAACAGCATTTGAAGTTACTGAAATGATTAATAAAATAGAAGCTAGTTATATTATTGGATTAACAAATGAGACCAGTAATGTGGATAAATATTTTACTGATAAAGACCAAGCAATAAATTTAGGTGTATATCATTCAGACTTAAGTTATGCTAGTACATATAATATGAAACAAGAAGTAATGAATTATATGGAAGCATCTGAGAATTTAGTTGTTGAATTAGGAATTACAGGCGCTTTTTCAGTTAATTTAATTGATGATGTAGAAGCTAATATTAATAATAAAGATGTTTTAGTTGATTTAATTTCAGGATCATTTTATGATGCATATGAGTACTTAGTAAAAAATAAAAAAGAAGATTTGTCTTTATTAGTTTTAGTAGGTACTTGGGTAGAGGCAATGTATATTTCATGCAATATTTCTGAGACAATCTATCATAACCCTGAATTAGTTAAAGTAATTTTACATCAGAAATCGTCACTTGATAAGTTGATAGAATTATTAGAACCACATACTGCTCATGAAACTATAAAATCTGTATTAATTGACCTTAAGCCAATTAAGAATGTTTTTGATAGCATTGATGAAACGGGGATTACAGAAGATCAGTTGAAAAGCATTATTGAACAAACAGGTAACCTTAGAGCTAAAATTGTTCTTTAAAATATTGAGAAAATTAAAAAAGCTCATGTGTAAAAGCACATGAGCTTTTTTTTTCTATAATTTATTTCTTAAATTTTGTTCCAAATAAAAATTAATGAGCGAATCAATATTAAATGCCTTAATTCACTTATTTGCAATTGTTGCAAATGTTAATCCTGGAGGGGTTACTGCCAAGGGAAGAAAGATTGTTGAAATTTATCTTTCTCGCTACCTTAAAGCAGAACTTATTGATGAATACTTGAGATTATTCGATAATTATCTTGAATTTTACAAAAGAGAATTAGATCAAGAAGAAGTCAAAGGATTAAAAGATAGTGCATCATTAATATCGTTTCAAATTGCTAATGTTTGTAGGCAAATTAAAAAAGGTTTATTACGTGATGAAAGGGTTATTGTATTTCTGGAGTTATTAGAATTTGTTTATGAAGATCATGTAGTAACGGAACAAGAATTTGAGTTTATAAAAGCAGTTGCAAAATCTTTCAGCTTATCGGATAATGAATTTAATAATTTTAAATCATTTATTTTTGAAGGAGATCCCGAAAAGTTAGATAGTGATAAGGTTCTTGTAATTGATAATCAGTTGAGAGAATGGTCTGATAATTTGGCCTGGCTAATGAAGAAAAAGAAGAGCCAGGTAGAAGAACCATATAAACATCTGTTTAAGCAAAATCTATACGGACGCTTTGTTGTTTTTTATATTCAGTCTATCCAATCTTTTATATTTAGATATTTTGGAGAATTAAACCTTTTTGTTGAAGGGCAAAAAATAAAATCAGGGCGTACATATTTTCTTAACAAAGGAGCCATAATAAAAGGTCCAAACATTGAATCAATTTATTATTACGATGTAGCTTCGAAGTTTATCTTATCATCGGAAGGAAAGCAAATTACATTTACAGGGCAGAATGTTGAATTTTACTTTAGAAACAGTAAAAATGGAATTCAGAAGTTTAATTTCTCAGAGCAATCAGGGCAAATGATTGCAATCATGGGAGGTAGTGGGGTAGGAAAATCAACATTGTTAAACCTTCTAAGTGGAAAACTTCGACCAACAAGTGGAAGTATAAAAATTAACGAACATTCTGTCTATTCAACACATAGCTCATTAACGGGATTAATTGGTTATGTTCCACAGGATGATCTTTTATTTGAAGAGCTTACCGTTTATCAAAACTTTTATTACAATGCTAAACTTTGTTTTAGTGAGTTTACCGAGCAACAAATTATTGAAAAGGTAAATTCTGTTTTAATTGATTTGGATTTATACGATGCCCGAAACCTTCAGGTTGGTAATCCTTTAAATAAATTTATTAGTGGAGGACAGCGTAAAAGATTGAATATTGGGCTCGAGTTAATGCGTGAACCTATGCTGCTTTTTGTTGATGAACCTACGTCGGGATTATCGTCAATGGATTCAGAAAAAGTAATGAACCTACTAAAAAAACAAGCACATAAAGGGAAGCTTGTAATTGCTAATATTCACCAACCATCATCAGAAATTTTTAAGCTTTTCGATAAATTATGGATATTAGATAAGGGAGGATATCCAATTTATCAGGGAAATCCTGTGGATGCAATCGTGTATTTTAAAACAGTAACTTCATTAGTTAATGCAGCCGAGAGTGAATGTGCATGTTGTGGTACGATCAACCCTGATCAGATACTCAAAATTGTTGAAGAAAAAGATGTTAATGAGTATGGCAAAGAAACCCATAACAGAAAAACATCTCCCGAAACCTGGTATTATAGATATGTTGATAATATAGAAAAAAAGATAAGACCTAAACATACTGAAAAAATACTTCCTGATTCTGATTTTAGAATACCTAATTTTATTAGGCAGTTTCAGGTTTTTAGTATGCGAAACGTATTATCTAAACTAACCAATAAGCAATATTTGCTTATTAATCTTTTGGAAGCACCATTACTGGCATTAATACTTGGTTTTTTCACCAAATATATTACTCCTGATGGTTATGTTTTTGGTGAGAACAAAAATTTTCCGGTGTTTATCTTTATGGCTGTTGTTGTGGCTTTGTTTTTAGGTTTAACTGTTAGTGCCGAAGAGATTATAAAAGATAGAAAGATACTTGAACGGGAATCCTTTTTAAGATTAAGCTGGTTTAGCTATATAAACTCTAAGATTGTTACTCTATTTGCAATATCAGCAGTTCAAACATTTTTATATGTCCTTATTGGAAATACTATTCTTGAGATTCATGGAATGTTATTACCATTCTGGCTTATATTGTTTTCGGCAGCTTGTATGGGGAATGTTATTGGATTAAATATATCATCTGGTCTCGATTCGGTAATCGCAATTTATATTTTAATTCCTCTAATTCTTGTGCCCCAGCTTTTATTGGGAGGAGCCATGATTCATTTTGACGATTTACATAAGAGCTTTACCAATAAAACCTATGTTCCATTAATAGGAAATTTAATGACCACACGCTGGGCATATGAAGCTCTTGCTGTTGAGCAGTTTAAGAATAATGATTTTGAGAAGATATTTTTTGAAGATGAAAAAATTATAAGTAATGCAGATTATAAGACTTCTTTCCTAATCCCACAACTTCAAAATAAGTTGGCACTATGTATGCGAAGAAAGGATAGTGGTATGGATTCTATTTCATTAGTGCGAGATCTGAAAATTATTAAAAATGAGCTGGAAATTATTTCCATAACTGAAAATATTCCTCCTTTGCAATATTTACACTTAATTAATTACAATGATTTTAGTGAAAGTGTGATGGAGCAAATTTATCAGTATCTGGTGAGGTTAGACAATATTTTAAATGAGGAAGAAAAAAAAGCAACTGAGAGAAAAGAATCTAAATATCATGAGATGATAGGAGAATTAGGACAGGAGGGATTTGTGAGTTATAAACAGAAATATTATAATAAGAAATTGGCCGATATTGTCCTCAATAGAAATGAGATTCATAAAGTATATCAAACCAATAAAAGATTAGTTCAAAAGAAAGACCCTATATTCATGGAGCCTACATCTAAATTTGGGAAAGCTCATTTATTTGCTCCGGTAAAGATTATTAATAATATGAAAATGGATACTTTATGGTACAATATTTTAATGATGTGGGTGCTTTCAGGAATCTTATATTTGCTCTTACTATTTGATGCATTAAGAAAAAGTTTAAAGTATCTGCAGTCATTGAATATTAAGGAATGGATGGTCAATAAAAAGATGCTCAAATAGCTAAAAGTAAAAATATTTTATGAGAGAAAAATGGGGTAACCAATTTACAAATGATACGTATTAGAATTCATAAGAAACTAATAAAAGATAAAATACAGGATGAATCTCATAATTGAACAGACAATAGATACTCCCCTTATTCAACTTGAACATGGCTTAATTAAAATAGAAGGAAGTTTAATGCCGGAAAATATTTTAATTACCTTTAAACCTGTAGATGAATGGTTCGAAAAGTATCTTAAGAGTCCTGCTGATTTTACTAAAATTGATCTTGATTTTTCGTATTTAAATAGTTGCTCAACAAAACATCTTTGCGATCTTCTTAAAATGTGTAATAAGAAATACGCAGAAGGTTTTGATATGAAAATTAACTGGTCCTACGAGGAAGGTGATGATACCGTTAAAGAAATAGGTGATGACTTGGAGTCTATGATCGATATTCCTTTTGAGTTTATCATGAAAGAGTCTCAGACTAAGGAACGAAAAAGACTTAAAGTAAAAAATAAACTCACCGGTAAAACCGGAGAGATTTCACTTAAATATTGGGAGACAATAAAAAGAAATGGGCACGAACGTGATTTTGAGTTATTAGAAACAATTACTAATTAAACTCCGTTGTACCCCCTAATTATTCCTCTTTCCGAAGTTTTTACAAATTCTAAAATATAATCTCTTTCAGGAGATTGTGGAATTTCCGATTCAATATATTTTAAGGCTTGTGTTACATTTTGTTCTTTAACAAATATCTCTCGGTATATATTTTGAATTTGTGTTATGAGTTCGTTAGAGAAACCTCTTCGTCTTAATCCTATCGAGTTAACACCTACATATGAAACAGGTTCGTGTGCTACAGTAATATATGGAGGAACATCTTTACGAACCAAAGAGCCTCCCGAGATCATAACATGGCCACCGATATGTACAAATTGATGAATTTGTACATCACCACTTATGATTGCAAAATCATCAATAGTAATTTCTCCGGCAACATTGGTGCTGTTTGAGATTATAATATTATTTCCTAAGATACTATCATGTCCTACATGAACATATGCCATTAAAAGGCAATTGTTACCTACTACTGTTTTTCCTTTTGAAGTAGTTCCTCTATTAACAGTTACACATTCTCTTAAGGTAGTATTATCTCCAATTTCAGCAGTCGTTTCTTCGCCTTTAAATTTTAAGTCTTGAGGAATAGCAGAAACAACAGCTCCCGGAAATATCTTACAATTCTTTCCTATTCTTGCACCTTCCATAATGGTTGCATTGGGACCAATCCATGTACCATCTCCAATAACCACATTTTTATCAATCCAAGCAAAAGCTTCAATTTTTACATTCTCTCCAATTTTTGCTTCGGGGTGTATGTATGCTAAATCACTCATCTTAGTTATCTTTAATTCTTGAAATTTGTGCCATTAATTCGCCTTCCATCACTAAATCGTCACCTACAAATGCTTGTCCAAACATATTAACTAAACCTCTACGTATTGGAGCAAGTAATTCTAATCTAAAAATTAAGGTGTCTCCAGGGCCTACTTTTCTTTTAAACCTTACTTTATCAATTTTTAAGAAAAGAGTTCCATAATTTTCAGGATCTTCAACCTGACTTAAAGCTAAAATACCTCCTGCCTGTGCCATTGCTTCTATTTGAAGAACGCCTGGCATAATAGGCTCATGAGGGAAATGTCCCATAAAGAAATTCTCATTATTGGTAACGTTCTTAATGCCAATAACCGAAGTTTCTGTCATATCAATAATCTTATCAATTAATAAGAAAGGATATCTGTGAGGTAATAAGTTTTTTATTTGATTAATATCGTATAAAGGCGTTTTGTTTGGATCATATTTTGGAATAGCAATTCGCGATAATTCCTTTTTAATGTTTTCTTTAATAATTTTTGCAAGTTGAGTATTTGCATAATGACCCGGACGCGATGCAACAATTTTACCTTTTATTGGTTGTCCAACGAGAGATAAATCGCCTAATATATCAAGTAATTTATGACGTGCAGGTTCGTTGCTAAATCTTAAATCAACATTATTTAAAATTCCTTCTTTAACTTTAACGTGAGGTTTATTAAATAAGTCGGCCATTCTATCAAGTTCTTTTTGGTCGACTTCATTTTCCATGATTACAATTGCATTTTGTAAATCACCACCTTTAATTAAATTATGTTTTAATAAAATTTCAAGCTCATGGAAAAAGACAAAAGTTCTTGAAGGAGCAATTTCTTTTTCAAAATCGTGTGATGGATGATATGATGCATATTGGTGTCCTAAAACTTTTGAGTTATAGTCAACCATTACATCAACAGAAAACTGATCGTCAGGATATGCAACAAGCTCAATGTCATTTTCTTCATCACGAAAAACAGTACGTTCTTTAATTACATAGTAATTTTTTTCTGCATCTTGTTCTTCAATCCCAGCTTTTTTAAGAGCTTCAACATATTTAATAGAGCTACCATCAAGAATAGGAGCTTCAGGTCCGGTAAATTCCATTAAAATATTGTCTAATTCTAAACCTACTAATGAAGCTAAAACATGCTCGATAGTATGAATCTGAACACCATTTTCTTCTAAAGTTGTTCCTCGAGAAGTTTCTACAACGTTATCTACTATTGGTGTTATAAAAGGTTTTCCTTCCAAATCAATTCTTTGAAATTTAAAACCGTGATTTATTGGTGCTGGGTGAAATGTTATCTGAACATCGTATCCTGTATGTAATCCTTTTCCCGATAAAGAAACAGATTCTTTAATCGTTTTCTGCTTATCTGACATATCTAGTTTTTTAATTCAAATTCAATAATAAAAAAAATCGCCGCAAGTTACAAAAAACTTATAGATTTCTTATACAAGAATTTCGAATAAAGAAAAAAATAAATGACAGAAAGCTACTCTATTCCCCTTTAAGCTTATTTAATTCGTTTTCTAATTGTTTGACTCTTTTAAATAAGTCAGGCAATTGTTTGTAAACAATAAATGATTTTTGGTATTCACGAATATTGTATGCTGGAGATCCCATTATAATACTATTTTCTTCTTTTACAGTATTAGGAACACCCGACTGAGGAGCAATTCGCACTCCATCGGCAATTTGGATATGAGGAGCAATACCTGATTGACCTCCAAACTGGCAATTTTTTCCAACTTTTGTCGATCCTGCAACTCCACTTTGAGCTGCTATAACAGTATTTTCTCCAATATGAACATTATGTCCAATTTGATTTAGATTATCTAGTTTGGCTCCTTTTTTAATAAAAGTTGAGCCCATGGTGGCTCTATCAATTGTTGTGTTAGATCCTATTTCTACATTATCTTCAAGAACAACATTACCCAGTTGTGGAATCTTTCTATATACATTATTTTCATCAGGAGCAAAGCCAAATCCGTCAGAACCTATAACAGCACCGGCATGAATAATACAGTTTTCACCAATAACACATTCGTGGTAAACTTTAACACCTGCATTTAAGGTTGAATTTTTCTTAACAGTAACATTATCATCAATAAACACATGAGGGAAAAGTTTTGCATTTTCTTCTATTACAACATTTTCGCCTATATATACAAAGGGAGCAATGTAAACTCCATCACCAATCTTAGCAGATTCATCAATAAATGCTAATTCACTAATTCCTTGTCTTACAGGACGAGCTTGTTCTGCTAATTCTAAAAGTTTTGCGAAACTTTCATATGCGTTTTCAACTTTAATTAAAGTAGCTGATACTTCGCCTTCAATTTCTTGATTGTTATTAATTAATACAATTGAAGCATTTGTTGTATATAAATATTTATTGTATTTCGGATTTGCTAAAAAAGCCAGTGTGCCTGGTGTAGCTTCTTCTATTTTAGCTACATTGTTTACTTTAACATCAGGATTTCCAATAACTTCTCCTTTTAAAAATTCTGCAACTGCTTGTGCTGTAAATTCCATGTTGTTTGATCTTAAAATTGTTTAATAGCAAAAGTAATATATAAAAATTACTTTCATTTAATTTCTTTCGGATAACACAAAAAATATTTATGTACAACTTTCGATAATACAGATGTGTTTAACATATCCGAAGCTTCAGCAATATCAATTGAGGTTCCGTCTTTGTGTAAAATCTGGATCTTATCATCAAAAGTGCTGTATGCATTTTTACTAATGTGATCTGTAAAAATTAAGTAATTAATTTCTTCCTCAGAGATTCCTAGTCTTTTGGAAGATTCTAGTTTTAGTTTATTGATATTCTTATTATCAAAAGGCTTATCTTGTATTTTAATTTTTAGTAAATCCCGGTTAAGAAGCCTGTGAGATAAATTGGATAAGATTTTATCTTTACTGTAAATCCAAACTTTCAATAAGCTATAAATATCATTATCATCGATTGATGAAAATTTATCAAGTATAATTTTAGTTTGCTCGTTTTTATATTGCTTGTTTTTCATGAAAAAGCTTAGCTCTTCAGATAAGTAAACTTCGATATTATTTGCAATTAAATATTTAACCCGCTCAAATACCTTTATAAGAAGCTGTTCTGCCGATACTACTGTTTTATGCAGATATACTTGCCAATACATTAACCAGCGAGCAATTAAAAATTTTTCAATTGAATGTATTCCTTTAGCTTCAACAACCAATTGGTCGTTATGTACATGAAGCATTTTTATAATTCGATCGGAGCTAACAACGCCTTCTGAAACACCTGAAAAGAAACTGTCTCTGCGAAGATAGTCAAGCCTGTCAACATCGAGCTGACTGGAAATTAATTGGTGAAGGAATTTTTTTGGATATTCGTTCTTAAAAATTTTGATTGTTAGATCAAGCTTACCATTAAATTCCTTATTTAATGATTCCATAAATAGTAAGGACAAGTCTTCGTGATTATATCCTTCTGTAATAATGTTTTCTAATGTGTGAGAAAAAGGTCCATGTCCAATATCGTGTAAAAGAATTGCCAGAGTTACTGCCTCTTCTTCCTGGTCTGAAATTTTTACTCCTTTAGATTTTAACACATTAATTGCCAAGCCAAGTAAATGCACTGCCCCTAATGTGTGTTGAAATCGGGTATGTACTGCTCCAGGATATACATAATCTGTAAGTCCCAGCTGTTTTATTCGCCTCAAACGTTGAAAATATTTATGTTCTATGATGTCATAAACAATTTCAGATGGAATATTAATGAGTCCATACACAGGGTCGTTCACAATTTTCCTTTTATTTTGCCAGCTTTCCTTCACTATAATTACATTTTGTTAAATAACAAAAATACAAGAAATTAAGGATTAAATCGGATGTTTTAAGTTTTTATAAGACAAATTCACATAGGATTCATTATACCTTATTTTCAAAATACTAATTTTCAGGTTAATAATTTTGTGTTTTCCAAGATTATTTATAATTTTGCGGCTGATTATGCTTGATTCGTGTAAGGGGACATTGTCCCCTTTATTATTATCTTAATTGAAAGATGATTACAAAAGAAAAAATAGAAAATATTATATCTGAAATTATAGAAGAAAAAGATGCTTTTATAGTAGATATTAAAATTAGTTCATCTAATAAGATCAATCTTGATATTGATAGTAATGATGGATTTACCATTGATGATTGTGTGGAGGTAAGCAGGCTAATTGAAAGTAATCTGGATAGAGATGTTGAAGATTATGAATTAGAAGTAGCTTCGGCAGGTTTGTCGGAATCTTTTAAAGTCATTCAACAGTATCAGAAAAATCTAAATAAAGAAGTAGAAACAATTACGAAAGAAGGGCTAAAGATCAAAGGAATTCTTTCTAAAGTTTCTGATAGCGGATTTGAGATAGAAGAATCAAAAATGGTGAAAGTTGAAGGAAAGAAAAAGAAACAGAACGTAATTGAAACACATCCGTTTTCTTTTGATCAGGTGAAATCAACTAAAATTATTATTAAGTTTAAGTAAAAAGCTAAACATATAAAGTAAAATGGAAAATCTAAATTTAATCGACACGTTTTCTGAATTTAAGGAATTGAAGAGCATTGACAGGGCAACAATGATGACGGTTTTGGAAGATGTTTTTCGTAACATGTTGCTTAAGAAATATGGTACTGATGAGAATTTCGATATTATTATCAATATTGATAAGGGGGATTTTGAAATTTGGAGAAACCGTGAGGTTGTTGAAGAGAAAGATCTGGAAGATCCAAATCTTCAAATTACTTTAAAAGAAGCCAAAAAGATTGATGAAGATTATGAGGTGGGTGAAGAGGTTACTGATGAGGTGAAACTGCTTGATTTTGGTAGGAGAGCAATTTTAGCACTTAGACAAAATCTTACCAATAGAATACTGGATCTTGAGAAAAATAATATCTACAATAAATACAAAGAAAGAATTGGAGATATTGTTACAGGAGAGGTTTATCAGGTATGGAAGAAAGAAATTTTAACATTAGATGATGAAGGAAATGAATTAATACTTCCAAAAACAGAACAAATTCCTTCTGATTACTTCAGAAAAGGAGACTCAATTCGTGCAGTTGTTGTTCGTGTTGAGATGAGAAATAATAATCCATTAATTATTTTATCTCGTACAAGTCCTGTTTTCCTTGAAAGATTATTTGAGCTGGAAGTACCTGAAATTTTCGATGGTTTAATTACGATCAAGAAAATTGTACGTATTCCTGGAGAAAGAGCAAAAGTTGCAGTAGAATCTTATGATGAACGTATTGATCCTGTTGGAGCATGTGTTGGAATGAAAGGTTCCAGAATTCATGGTATTGTTCGTGAGTTAAGAAATGAAAATATTGATGTAATTAATTTTACTAATAATACACAGTTATTTATTCAAAGAGCATTAAGTCCTGCAAAAATAATCTCTATCAAATTAAACGAAGAGGCAAAACGTGCCGATGTCTATCTTCTACCAGAAGAGGTTTCGTTGGCTATTGGAAAAGGAGGTTTAAATATTAAACTTGCCAGCCAGTTAACAGGCTACGAAATCGATGTATATAGGGAAACAGATGAAGAAGATGATGAGGATGTAAGTATCGACGAATTTGCTGATGAAATTGAAGGATGGATTCTTGATGAATTAAAAGCTGTAGGATGTGATACTGCAAAAAGTGTTCTCGAGTTATCTCGCGAAGATTTAATTAAAAGAACTGATTTAGAAGAAGAAACAGTTGATGAAGTAATTAAAATTTTTAAATCAGAATTTGAATAATTCAATTCTTTAGTTATAAATTAGCAGATATTCGGGTTTTTGGAAAAATAAAATTGGTTTAGAAACATAATATGACAACAGGAAAAGCAACAAGACTAAGTAAAGCGGCAAGAGAATTTAATGTTGGAATATCAACAATTGTTGAGTTTCTTCATAAAAAAGGATTTAATATTGATTCTAATCCTAATACAAAAATATCACCTGAACAATACAATCTATTGATTGAAGAGTATCGTTCTGATATTGATGTAAAAAAGGAATCAGAGAAGTTGAGTTTAAGCCAGATGAGGTCGAAAAACGAAGCTATCTCAATCAATGATGTTCAAGAGGAAGAAGAAGTTGAGGAAGCCGTTGAAGAAGATTCTTTTACTCCGGAAGAAGAAATCATTATTAAAGATGTTAGCAGTACTAGTAAAACTGTGGTTGAAGAAGAACCTGAAGAAGAGGAAAAACCTATTGAACTGGTTCCGGAGGTAGAAAAAGAAGCTGTTGAAGAAACCGTTGAAGAAGAAAAAGAATCAGAACCTGTAAAAGAAGAACCAAAAGCTGCTAGTTCTGACAGTGCAGAAGATTCTAAAGAACCTAAAGTTGTTGGTAAAATTGACCTGGAATCATTAAACCAAAAAACCAGACCAGATAAGAAAAGCAGAAAGCAAAGAGAAGATGAAGCTAAACAGGCTCAACAAAAAGAGGTAAAAAAAGAACCTGTTAAGAAAGAAGAAGTAAAAGAAGAGAAGGTTGAGGTGAAGGAAAAGTCTGTGGAGTCAGCTAAAGAAGAAGTTGTAGATAAGGAACCGGAAGTATATAAATCATCGGTTCAAAAGCTTTCAGGACCAACGGTTATTGGTAAAATAGATTTACCAGAACCTCCAAAAGAAAAGAAAAAAGAACCTGTTGCATCTTCTGATGACCAAAAGAATAAAAAGAAGAAAAGAAAGCGAATCCATAAGGATAAAGAAAAAGTTGATGTAAATAAGAAAAATCAACAAGGAGGTGTTAAGCCACAGGATAAGAAATCTGATAAAGAACATTTCAAATCAAAAAAGAAGAAGAAAAAACAATTACGTCCTGAGGTTAGCGAAGAAGATGTTCAAAAGCAAATTAAAGATACTTTAGCGCGATTAACTACAAAAGGAAAATCGAAAGGTGCTAAACACAGAAGAGAAAAGAGAGAAGCAATAAGTCAAAAACAACAAGAAGAACTTGAAAGACAAGAAGCAGACAAGCAAATTTTAAAAGTTACTGAATTTGTTTCTGTGAATGAGTTAGCCACAATGATGGAGGTTCCTGCAACAGATGTTATTTCTGTATGTATGAATCTTGGTTTGCTTGTGTCAATAAATCAAAGGCTTGATGCAGAAACAATGGCTTTAGTTGCTGATGAATTTAATTATAAAGTTGAGTTTATTAGCGTTGAGGTTCAGGAAGCTATTAAAGAAGAAGAAGATCAAGATGCGGACTTATTACCTCGTTCACCTATTGTTACAGTAATGGGTCACGTTGATCATGGTAAAACATCATTACTTGACCATATTCGTAAAGCCAATGTAATTGCTGGTGAAGCAGGAGGAATAACACAGCACATTGGTGCATATAGTGTTAAGATAGATGATGGAAAAACAATAACATTCCTTGATACTCCTGGTCACGAAGCATTTACAGCTATGCGTGCTCGAGGAGCTCAAGTTACTGATATAGCTATTATTGTTGTTTCGGCAGATGATAATGTGATGCCTCAAACTGTTGAAGCTATTAATCATGCTAGTGCTGCAGGTGTACCTATTGTATTTGCAATCAATAAAATTGATAAGCCAGGAGCAAATCCTGAAAAGATAAAAGAAGAGTTAGCTCAAATGAACTATCTTGTTGAAGAATGGGGTGGTAAATATCAATCTCAAGATATTTCTGCTAAGCAAGGTACAAATATTGATGAGCTACTTGAAAAAGTATTGCTAGAAGCTGAAATGCTTGATTTAAAAGCAAATCCAAATAAAAAAGCACTTGGTACTGTTATTGAATCAGAGTTGGATAAAGGACGAGGATATATGTCAACAATTTTAGTTGAAGCTGGTACCTTAAGAATTGGTGATGTTGTTTTAGCTGGTAGTTATTTTGGTCATGCCAAAGCAATGTATAACGAACGAGGAAAACGTATCGAAGAAGCAGGGCCAGCAACACCTGTTCAAATTCTTGGATTAAATGGAGCTCCTCAAGCAGGAGATAAGTTTAATATTATGGAGAGCGACAAAGAAGCTCGTGAAATAGCAAATAAAAGAGAACAGCTTCAGAGAGAGCAAAGTATGCGTACTCAAAAGCATATTACACTGGATGAAATTGGACGTCGTATTGCTATTGGAAACTTCCAAGAAATTAATATTGTTGTGAAAGGTGATGTGGATGGTTCTATCGAAGCATTATCTGATTCATTAATTAAATTAAGTACCGAAGAAATTCAGGTTAATATTATACACAAAGGTGTTGGACAGATTTCAGAATCTGATGTTCTGTTAGCTGCTGCTTCTAATGCTATTATTATTGGATTCCAGGTACGTCCATCGATGAATGCTCGTAAGTTAGCTGAAAAAGAGGAAATTGATATCAGATTATATTCTGTAATTTACGATGCTATCAACGAGGTGAAAGATGCTATGGAAGGTATGTTATCACCAGATATTAAAGAAGAGATTGTTGCAACTGTTGAGGTTAGAGAAACATTCAAAATTAAGAAAGTTGGAACCATTGCAGGTTGTATGGTGAAAGAAGGTAAGATTAACCGTAATACAAAAGTAAGAGTAATTCGAGAAGGTATTGTTATTTATACCGGAGAGTTAGGATCATTGAAACGATTTAAAGATGATGTAAAAGAAGTTGTATCGGGTTATGAATGTGGATTGAATATTGAAAACTTTAATGATATTAAAGTTGGTGATATTGTTGAAGGTTACCAAGAAGTGGAGGTTAAGAAGAAACTATAACTAATATATACAATAGTTTGAAAAGCCTGCTATTTTAAAAAGCAGGCTTTTTTTATGCAACTTAAATAAGTTTTCTGCGTCTTTATCGAAAAAATAGGATTATCTTCAGTTTAAGACAATATCTTACCAATTCATTACAATAAATAAATGTTTAAGATCATTGATCTTGAAGTTGATTTATCCTTATTCTAATTTTGTTGAAACTATTAAACAGGAAAGTAATGTTCAAAAATTTTTTAATTATTTCACTTCGGTATTTGTGGAAGAATTTCCTCTTTGTAGGAATTAATATTCTAGGATTAGCAGTTGCTCTTGCTCTCTGTATAACTGCGTATTTGAATAATAAATATGATATTGACTGGGATAAAACTCATGAAAACTACGAAGATATTTATAAGATAAATATCACAAGAGAAATTCAAGATCGACAACAAGAATACGGAATTACTCCAACGACATTGGGCCCAATGTTGAAGCAAGATTTATCGGGAGCTGAAGAAGTAACAAGGTATTTTACAACCTATTCACCTGTAAAATATGGAGATCATATATTTAATAAGAGGGTTGGATATGCAGATCCCAACTTTTTTGATGTATTTACTATTGAATTAGTAAAGGGAGATAAGAATACTTTAAAACAAAAAGGAAAAATCTTAATAAGTGAAAATGTTGCAGAAGTTTATTTTGGAACAGATGATCCTCTTGGGAAAGTTATATCTGTAATGAATGACAAAGATGAAGAAACGACTTTTATGGTTTCAGGTGTTATTAAGGATTTACCTTTTAATACCAGTTTTAGGCATGAGCTTATAACTAACTTTGAGAGTTATACAGATATGTGGGAGGTTGATGAGCATGGCTGGGATGATTGGATAGCTGCTACTTTTTTATTAGTAAAAAATCAGAATAATATATTAAATATTAACGAGCAGCTTAAAAAATATATTCCTATTCAGAATGAAGCTCGTGAGGATTGGAAAATTACTAGCTTTTTTGTTAAAACATTAAAAGAAGTTGCTGATGATAGAGGAGTTTGGGGAACCTGGTTAAGAACAAGCTTTCATCCTGCTGCTGTTGCTACACCTCCAATTATGGCAATTTTTATACTAATCATTGCAGCATTTAATTTCATGAATTCAGCAATATCATTTGCAGGGAAACGATTAAAGGAGATTGGACTTAGGAAAGTATTTGGCGGATTGCGTAAACATATTATTATTCAATTTTTAAGCGAAAATTTAGTTGTAAGTTTTATTGCAGTGGTGTTTGGGATTTTCTTTGCAGGATTTTTAGTGCCTGAGTATTCAAGCATGTGGGAGTATATGGATATTGAACTAAATTTTCGTAATAATCCTACATTAATTGTTTTTATTATTATTCTTTGGGTTTTTACGGCTCTTTTAGCTGGAGCTTATCCTGCTTTTTACATAAGTAAATTTAATCCGGTAAAAATATTTAGAGAAAAACTAAAGCTTAAAAATAAAAATCTGTTATCAAGATTTCTTTTAGGGTTTCAGTTTTTTACTTCTGTTTTAGCATTAGTGATGGGCGTAATTTTTGCACAAAATGCTGTTTATCAAGAGAAATTTGATTTAGGTTATAATAAGGATAATATCCTTGTTTTAAGCATGCACAATGATAATGATTATAAACCTTTTGAGCAGGTTGTAAAAAGTAATCCAAAAGTTGAAATGTATGCAGGAACCAATTATCATATTGGATTTGGTAATTATAATCGTTCAATAAAATTCCATGAGCAACAAGTTGAGACTGGAATTATGCACATAGGTTATGATTATTTAAAAACTATGGGAGTTAAAATATTGAAGGGTAGAGGATTTAATGTTGAAAACCAAGGAGGTGATGTAGCTGAAAATAATATCATTGTTAATGAAAAATTTATTGAGGATTTTAATCTTGAAGAACCTATTGGTAAAACAGTATATATGAATGATACTTTAGCATTACAAATTATTGGAATTGCAAAAGATATTTATTTGTATGGTGCTTGGGCAAAAATAGATCCATTAATTTATAGATTATCACCAGAAGAGAATTATAGCAGGATTGTAGTTCGAGCAAAAGAAAATAATCTGCACGAAGTAAACGAAATGTTAAAAGCAGAATGGGCAGAGCTGGTTCCTAACTATCCATATGAAGGATTTTATCAGGAAGATTTATTGAACGAAGCAAAACAAATAAATAAGAACATAAAGATTATGTTTGTTTTTCTTGCTGTTTGTGCATTGTTTTTATCAGCAATTGGATTGTATACGCTAGTTAGTTTGAGCGTTTTAAATAGAACAAAAGAAATAGGTATTAGAAAAGTACACGGAGCTCCAATTAAGAAGATCATGATGATTATTACAAAACCGTTTATCTGGTTAATTTTAATTGCTATTATATTAGGTAGTGTAGGAGCATACTTTTTAGCAAATATGCTTATGGGGAGTATTTGGGAAATTTATATGAATCCAAATACAGGTAGTTTTGTAATTCCTATTCTCATAATACTATTTACATCATTTATAACAATCATATGGAGAGTATATGCTGCAGCACAGCAAAATCCGGCTAATTCTCTTAGATATGAATAATAAAAAAGAGCAGATTATATCTGCTCTTTTCTTTTTTAAGATTTCAGGTTTAGTTAGTTTTTTTAATAAAGGCTTGGTTGTATCCTAAAGATTTTATACTCGATAATTCTTGTTTAGCTTCTTCGTAAGAATTGTACGATCCAATCGTATATTTAAAGTAGTCGCCAGATTTGGTTACTACAACTGATGATAAATCTTTAAAATGATCAGGTTTTACAGGAATAATTAATGCCATAAGCTGAATAGTGTATGTAAATGATGTTTCATTAATTCTTATGAAAGCATCTTTATAACCTATTTCGTGAATTTTACTTTTTATTTCCTGGGCTTCGTTATATGATTCAGTATTACCAACTGTATACCTGTAATAACCATCGGGATATTGAGTTAACACAACATTATCAACATCTTTGAAATAATCTACTTCAACAGGTGTTTTTAAGGCCATTAACTGAACAGAATAGGTCTTCATAGTTCCTGCACTAATGGTTGATGTTTTAGGAATATATTTTACAATTTCTTTTTTAGGTGTTACCTCTTCCTTCACTGGTTCTACAATGTCTTCTTTTACAGGTTCAGGCTTTTCTTCAGTTATTTCTTCTTTGGGTTGTTCAATTACTTCTTTTTCTTCTTCAGCAATAGGAGTTGGCTTTTCTACTACAGGTTCAATTTTTTCTTCGATTGCAGCTTCTGGTTCTTCAACTACAGGTTCTTCCATAACTTCAGCAACTAATTCTTCTTCAACCTGAATAGGATTTAGTAATGCTTCAAAGGTAAATGAGCTTTCTGAATAGCTGTCAGGAATATTAACAGGGTTGCTAAAGCTGTCATATTTTTCATTATTAATAGTTAAGTTATAATTTCCTGGCTCGAGTTCAAAAACGAATTCTCCATTACTAGAGTTTATAGTTTGAACAATGCTGTTAGAATTACTTTCTACGATAGAAACATCAAAACTTGCATCCGTAATTTTTTGAGAATTACTTTGGTCTTTAATGGTTCCAGCTAATTTTATTTTAGGAATAATTGCAAGGTAATAAATATCATTTTTCCCAAATGATTTATCATCAAATAAAGAAGTATATCCGGCTGTTAATGAATTGTCGGGAACAAAGAATACATTATCACCAGTTGTATTTATAGGATATCCCATATTAACTGCCAATGATTTACTTGCTAAATCAATATAAAAAATATCAAAACCACCAATGCTATTGTGACCTTGTGAGCTAAATACTAAATATTTATCATCGAGAGTTAAAAAAGGAGTTGCCTCATCAAAAGGCGTGTTGATTGCTGATCCAAGATTTTCGGCTTCGCCCCAGTTTCCCTTTGTATCTTTTATAGATTTATAAATGTCCAGCCCTCCTAATCCGCCTTCTCTGTTACTTGTAAAATATAATGTATTTCCATCTCTGGAAATACATGCATGTGTTTCATTAGTTTTTTTGCCATTTATTGTTTTAGGGAGCTTCTCGGCTTCTGACCATCCACTTCCTTCTTCAGTGCAAACAAAGATGTTGTTATTTTCAATATCATCAGTAGCAAGAAAAAGCTTTGTTCCATCGTACGATAAACTAACAGTTCTTAAATAATACTTACTACTAAGTTTTTCGCTAATACGTTTTGGTTTTGTCCAAATACCATCTTTTTTAACTGAGTAATAATTGTCGATATAATTTCTTGTGTATGATGTGTAAATAATAGTATTACCATCACCTGAAATAACAGCACCAAAATTAGAATCTGTATTATTAATAGGTTCGCCTAAGTTGGTTTTTTTAATCCTTAAAGGATTATTCATTGCAATCTTAGCATTTGCACAGGTCTTTAAATGAAGATCTACAACAGGGGCTAAAGGATGATCCGAAGGGATCATGCCTTTTAGTTTATTATACTGTACAATAGCATCATCTAATCTATTTTCTATTTGGTAAGCTATTCCTAAATTTAATAGAGCATCTACTGGGGCTCTGGTTTCACGGAGTGATTTTTTATCTAAATCTAAGGCAACATCTTTGGATGCTTCTTCGAGAAATTCAATAGCATGATGTTTTAAATCGTCGGTTAATAGATAAAGTTCCCCAATTTTAGCTTTTGCCATGGAATGATCGGGTACTTCCCTAAGAATTCTTTTATAAATATCAATTGCTTTTTCGTAGTCTCTTTCTTCAACAAAGTATTCAGCATCTGTTTCAAGATAAAAAATTTCATTCCAGTCTTGAGCAAATAAGCTTTTATGAATAAAAATTGCAATTAATAATATGCGAAATATTTTAGGCATGAGAGTATATTTAGGATATTTCTTTATTTATAACGTTTTTAACCCTGTTAAGTTAGTATGTTTTGATGAAATTATCAAATTAATAGGGAATCGGTTAAAATTCTTATACTAAATGCTAAACGTACTCTATTTTAATAAAAGCTTTAATGATTGGTGTTATGGTGTTAGTAATGAGTTTAATAATTAGAAAATAGACATTTCTGTTTTTGTGGTAAATAACTCTAATGCCTTTATTCCTGCTAATGAATTCCCCTTTTTATTTAAAGCCGGACTCCAAACAGCTATGCTTAGCTTGTTAGGAATGATGGATGCAATTCCTCCTCCTACACCGCTTTTACCAGGCATGCCAACCAGATAGGCAAAATCACCGGCTTCGTCGTAGGTGCCGCACGATAACATCAGAGCATTTATTCTTTTTGTTTGGCTTACCGTTAAAATTCTCTCTTTTGAGTTTGGAATTAAACCATGATTACTCAAATAGAGGAATGCTTTTGATAGCTCGTTACAGGTCATGGTTATTGAGCAATGATGAAAATAAAGATCCAAAACATCTTCTACATTGTTTTTAATGTTATTGTGGCTTTTTAGAAAATTAACAAGGGCTGCATTTCTGAAACCATTTTCGCGTTCTGATTTTGCTATTTCCTTGTTATAATGAATATTATTCGATCCACTTATTTGTTTTAAAAAGTTAAGAACTTCTTGGTAAGGATTTTTGTATAAACTTAAAAGCATATCAGTAATAACCAAAGCTCCTGCATTAATAAAAGGATTACGAGGAATGCCATTTTCATATTCTAATTGAACCAATGAATTAAAAGCATTTCCAGAAGGTTCTCGCCCTACACGTTTCCAGATATCTTCTCCAAGTCTCGAAAATGCGAGGGTCAAGCTAAATACTTTTGAGATGCTTTGAATGGAAAATTTCTCATCAACATCTCCAATGCTATAATTTTTATTATCCAGTGTAGAAACTGATATCCCAAATTTATTCGGATTAACCTGGGAAAGTGCTGGAATATAATCTGCTACTTTGCCTTGTCCTATTAAAGGTTTTACTTCTTGATGTATATCTTTTAATATCTGAGTGTAATCTATCATTCTGCTGAATCCTTTACAGCAAAGGTAGAAATAGTTGAAAGATATTTTAACAAATTAATAAAAAACCCGGCATAAAGCCGGGTAAATATTTTATTCGTATCTAAGCGAGTTGGCAGGGTTGACAGATGCTGCCTTTATTGTTTGATAACTGATAGTTAACAATGCTATAAGTAATGATAATATACCTGCAAGAACAAATAACCAGATGTTAACATCTATTCGATATTCAAAATTTTGAAGCCATTTGTCCATTAAATAATATGCTACTGGCCAAGCAATAACATTGGCTAAGATAACCCATCGGGAAAATTGTTTATTTAATAAGATTAAGATTCCCATAATGCTCGACCCCATAACTTTTCGAATACCAATTTCTTTAGTACGTTGTTCAGAAATGAATGATGATAAGCCAAACAATCCAAGTGAAGCTATAAACAAAGCCAATAATGAAAAGATGCCTAATAATCTTCCTGTTCTTGTTTCTGTACTATGTAATTTATTAAAATGATCATCCATAAAAAAGTAGTCGAAAGGTTGTTGTGGTAGAAACTCTTTCCATGTAGTTTCAATTTCTTTTAAGGCATTATTAATATTGGTGTTATTAACCTTAACAGCTAAATACGAAGGATAATAATCTTCTGGAGAAGTCATAACTATATTTGGTATACGCTCATGTAAAGACATCGTATGGAAATCTTCTAAAACGCCAATAATTTTTAATCTTATCTGTTGGTCGTTGTCGCCAAACCCTATTAAATATCGTCCTGCACCATGTTCATAACCTAAAGATTTAACCGCTGATTCGTTGATGACAACACTGTTTGAATCTCCTGGAAAATCTTTTGAGAAGAACCTTCCCTCTTTAAGTTTCATTCCTAGAGCTTCCGGGAATTCATAATCTGCAGTTATTCTTTGAAAATGAATCATTTCATCCGATTTTGCATTTTCTCTTTGGAAAACACTCCCATTAAAACCTTTTCCTGGAACAGTAGTGCTTGCCCCAACTATTTCAATGTCTGGGAATCTCATGATTTCCTCTTTAAATGATTCTAGTTGCTCGTCTAATGCTCCCGGGCGTTCAACAATAATTACATTTTCTTTTTCAAATCCTAGTTTCTTATTTTGCATATAATTTAACTGATTATATACAATAGTTGTAGCTATTATAATCCCAATGGATATAGCAAATTGGAATATAACCAAACCGCTTCTGAAAAATGATCTTTTTACTCCTGTTTGGATTTTTCCTTTAAGCACTGTTAAGATGCTAAATGATGATAAGGATATGGAAGAATAACTTCCTGCAAACAAACCAACAAATAAGGTCATTAGAATAATTCCGGGGATAAACCAAGAATTAGATAAATAATTTGCTGATAATTCCTTTTGAGTAAGATTATTGAATTCAGGGAGTAAAATGTATACTAAAAGTAAGGCAACTGCCATTGCTAAGATACTTAAGAAAAAAGATTCGTTTAAAAACTGAAATATAAGTTGTTTCCGATGAGCACCCATAACTTTTCTAATCCCAACTTCTTTTGCTCTGTTTGATGCTTTTGCTGTGGTTAAGTTCATAAAATTTACACAAGCAATTATTAGAATAAATATGGCTACAATCGAAAAGATAATGACATAACGTTTATCTCCGACCGGTTCCATGTGCATGGTAGCTTCCGAGTTAAGATAAATACCAGTTAAAGGTTCAAGAAAGTATCCATACCTATTGCCCGATTTTTCCCAATCCTCCAGAGATATTCCTAATCCTTGTTCTACTTGCGGTCCAACATGTTTCAATACAAAATCTCTAATTTTAGCTTCTATATCTTTATCCGTAAACCCTTTGTCTAATAATAAGTAGGAGGCATACTGATCGCTAAGCCAGTATTCATTATTAGCCCATTCGAAAGTGCATAATGAACCTAAAAAATCAAAGTGAAAATGTGAATTATGAGGCACATCTTTAATAATGCCAGTTACTTTAAATTCACGATTATTATCAAAACTTACAGTTTTATCCATAGGATCTTCATCGCCAAAATATTTTTTTGCCATACTTTGTGTAAAGACTATCGATCCAGGATTTGCCAGTGCTGTTTTCGGATTTCCTTTTATTAATTCCCATGAGAAAATATCAAAAACCGTTGAATCTGCATAGTATACACCGTCCTCAATAAAGTTTTTATCTTGATATGTAATGAGTTTATTGCTACCTGATAAAAGTCTTGTAGCATAGATTACTTCAGGAAACTCTTCAACCATAGTTTTGGCAAAAGGTGCTGCTGTAGTATAGGTCATAAAATCACGATCTCCTAATCGACCATCTATTCCGGCTCGATAAATTTGATCTGCATTTTCGTGATACTTATCATAACTTAATTCGTCGATTACAAATAATAAAATAAGTATGCAACAGGCCATTCCAATTGCTAAACCTGTAATATTTATAAAAGTAAACCCACGATGCTTTATAATAGTACGTAATGTTGTTAATATGTAATTTTTAAACATAAGCTGTAATTTTATTTTTATTATGACGAATAAGTTTAGTATTAGTTACAACTTATAACTAACTAAAGTATTCATATGAATAAAAAATAGAAGATATTAAGAATTTACTATGCCAGCTTCTTTTAGCTTTGATTTATCAATTAACTGGATGTTGTTAAATAAGCTATTTTTATTATTTAAGATTTTCTGAATTGCTTTTCTGGTATTGTTTCTTGGATTACTTTCTGCATTTCTAATACTATGTGCAATACCCTTAAATTGTTGTTTTAAGTCTTTGTTTTTTAGATTATCAGTTAATCGAATGGCTAAAAATTGATGATAAATTTCTCTTTCGTATTTGTAGTACCAAATAATACCAGATGTACTTAGGAATTTTGTGTTTCTTGGTTGCATTGATATATCTAATCCGGTTACTGGGCATCTTTTTACTTTAGGAGATGGAGTAATTTCAGGTGTATGAATCATATGATTAAAAAAATCATATACTTTGTCGATGATATTCTTTTCCATAATGAATCCTCCTATTTTGACATACAAGTTATTAAATGTTTATACCTCTTGTCAAGTCAGACAGTACTTATTTATGAACTAGTTATCAACCTGCAGAAAAACAAAAAGCCTGACACTTTCGTATCAGGCTTTCTTCGTAGTAGCGGGGACAGGACTCGAACCTGTGACCTTTGGGTTATGAGCCCAACGAGCTACCAACTGCTCCACCCCGCAATATATTTTAAGTACGTTTATTCTTTCCGAATGCGGATGCAAATGTAAGTATTGATCATTTAAAAACAAAATTTTTTTAATTATTCTTGCATTTATGTAGTATTTATTTTTAAATAGCTTACTTAGATGGTTAAAAATCAGTTGTTAATTTATGTTATTTGTAAGGATAAAAAATAAAAATATAGGGTAACTTTCGTTTGTTTAAGCTATTTTAGTAAACTCATTTAAAATTCTTTCTTTATCGAAAACTGTTATCTTTGCAAACAAATTAATGATCAATGATCAAAGAAAAGAAGAAAAATATAGTAAATAAATTAAGAAATAAATACAGACTAAGTATTTATAACGATGATACTTTTGAAGAAGTATGGTTTTTACGTTTATCAAGACTGAATGTATTTTCAATTGTAGGCACTAGTATCTTAGTATTTACAATAGCTATTATAGTTTTAATTGCTTTTACTCCATTAAGAGAATTTATTCCTGGGTATCCGGATGGAATCATGCGTCGAAATATTATTAACAATGTACACAAGTTGGATTCTTTAGAACATGAACTAGAGATTCGTGACAGATACTTTGAAAGTATAAATACAATTATTCGAGGTGGAACACCCTTAAGCTATGAGAATGCGCAAGATACCACGATCAGGTACGAGGAAATAACATTCGATAAATCGGAGCACGATTCAATACTACGGCAGCAAATAGAAGAAGAGGAATTATTTAATCTGTCTATTTTATCTAATGCTTCTACTAAAACAGATTTTTCAAGTATTCATTTTTATCCCCCAGTGAGAGGTTTGGTAACTAATTCTTTTAATCCAAGTGAAAATCATTATGGTACAGATATCGTTACCGGATCTAATAAAGTAGTTGTTGCAGCTCTTGATGGTACTGTAATAATTGCAAATTGGACATTAGAAACAGGATATGTTGTTCAAATACAGCATGCTAATAATTTAATTTCTGTTTACAAGCATAATTCAGAGTTACTAAAAAAAGTAGGAAACCATGTTACTGCAGGAGAAGCCATAGCTATTATTGGAAATTCTGGAGAACTTACCAGTGGACCACATTTACATTTTGAGCTATGGCATAATGGAACTCCTATTGATCCGGAAGACTATGTAGCATTTTAAATTAAGAAGAAGAGAGAGCTGAGGATAATGAAGAAGAGAGTAGCGATATTAGGATCAACAGGTTCAATAGGAACACAAGCTTTAGAAGTTATTAGGGAAAATCAGAATAATTTTGAGATTGAAGCACTTACTGCTTATAGCAATATAGATTTATTAGTAAAGCAAACTAAGGAGTTTGAACCCAATACAATTGTTATTGGCGATGATTCTAAGTACGATGAACTTGTAAATAGAATTGGAAACCTTCCTGTAAAAGTATATGCCGGGAACGACGCGATTTCTCAAATAGTAGAAATGGATACCATCGATGTTGTGCTTACAGCAATGGTAGGTTATGCTGGGTTAATACCAACAATAAATGCAATAAAGTCTGGTAAAACTATAGCTTTGGCGAATAAGGAAACGCTTGTTGTTGCAGGTGAATTAATTCAGAAACTGGCTTTTCATCATAAGGTTAGTATTTACCCTGTTGATTCAGAACATTCAGCAATATTTCAGTGTTTAGTGGGGGAAGGGAATAATGCTATTGAAAAAATATTTTTAACGGCATCAGGAGGTCCTTTTCGAGGAAAGAATCTTGAGTTTCTGAAAACAGTAACCAAAGAAAAAGCACTTAAACATCCAAACTGGGATATGGGTGCAAAAATTACCATTGATTCTGCTACTTTAATGAACAAAGGTTTGGAGGCCATAGAGGCAAAATGGTTGTTTGGATTAAACCCAAGCCAGATTGAAGTAGTTGTACATCCGCAATCGATTATACATTCAGCTGTTCAGTTTGAAGATGGATCGGTAAAAGCACAAATGGGTTTACCAGATATGAAATTACCTATTTTATATGCATTGGGTTTTCCTGATCGATTGAAAACAGATTTTCCAAGATTTAGCTTTTGGGATTATCCTGAATTAACATTTGAAAAACCAGATTTAAAAAGCTTTAGAAATCTTGAATTAGCTTTTTATGCTATGGACCGATGTGGTAATATGCCTTGCATATTAAATGCCGCTAATGAAATTGCTGTGGAAGCTTTTTTGAATGATCAGTTAGGATTTTGTGAAATGACTGACATTATTGAACAAAGTATGCAAAAAATGACTTATATAAAACATCCTGAACTGGATGACTTAATAAATACAGATAAAGAAACAAGAGAGTTTACAAAAACATTAATTGGAAAATAAAACGAGAAAGATAAATGGAAATTTTAGTAAAAGCAGGACAATTTTTTCTTAGCATATCCTTATTGGTTGTTTTACATGAATTTGGACATTTTGCATTTGCAAAAATATTTAAAACAAGGGTAGAGAAATTTTATTTATTCTTTAATCCTTGGTTTTCACTGTTTAAGTTTAAAAAAGGAGAAACAGAATATGGAATGGGTTGGATTCCATTGGGAGGGTATGTAAAAATATCAGGAATGATCGACGAATCGATGGATAAAGAACAAATGAAACAACCGCCAAAACCTTACGAGTTTCGATCAAAAAAATCGTGGCAGCGATTATTAATTATGCTCGGAGGAGTGTTAGTTAATTTTGTGACTGCATTGGTGATTTATTCAGCCGTATTATATACTTGGGGCGAACAGTATCTTCCAAATAAGAATGTAGAGCATGGAATCATGGTTGATTCATTAGCCTATGACATGGGTTTAAGAAATGGAGATAAAATTTTATCATTAGATGGAGAAGAGATTGAAGATTTTTATGGTATAGTACCACATTTAATTTTAGAAGATGTTAAAGCTGTTCAGGTTTTAAGAGATGGAAATCAGAGAGAAATTCCTGTTCCTGAGAGTTTAATACCTCAGTTGTTAAATAGTAAAGGTTTTATTGAGGCTCGTATTCCTTTTTATGTAGGGGCATTTGGTAAAGAATCTGTCGCTAAAAAGGCTGGGTTAAGAAAAGGAGATAAACTTATTGGCATCAATCATAATGAAGTATCTTTCTTTGATGAGTTTAAGGATAGCTTATCGCATTATAAAAATACTGAGGTAACAATATCTGCCTTAAGAGATAAGGATACTTTAAATTTTACAGTAAATGTTCCAGAAACAGGATTAATTGGAGTTGCTCCTGGAGGTACCTTAAGTGAGTTTTTTGAATTAGAACAGATAGAATATGGTTTTATGGCATCTATTCCTGCTGGAATAAATCAAGGAATAGATCAGCTTGTTAGTTATACCAAACAATTAAAGTTATTATTTAAACCTGAAACAGGGGCTTATAAATCACTGGGTGGCTTTATTACTATCGGGAATATTTTTCCGGGGAAATGGAACTGGCAGTCGTTTTGGAATTTAACAGCTTTACTTTCAATTATCCTGGCAATTATGAATGTGCTTCCTATACCTGCATTAGATGGAGGTCATGTAATGTTTTTAATGTACGAAATAATTACCGGACGTAAACCTAGCGATAAGTTTTTAGAATATGCACAAATTGTGGGAATGGTTATTTTATTGGCTTTACTTCTTTATGCAAATGGTAATGATGTAGTTAGACATATTTTTAATAAATAATAAAATATCTTACATTTGTATAAACTGTTAAACTTAAAGATATGTTTATAGCTGCTACAGTACTTTTAGGAATGTTTGGACCTTGGGAAATTGTCATCATTGTTTTGGTGATTGTATTAATTTTTGGTGGTAGAAAAATCCCTGAATTAATGAAAGGTCTGGGCCAAGGAATGAAAGAGTTTAAGAAGGCAACCAAAGATGAGGGAGAAACTGATAAGGAAGAAAAAAACTAAAGTTAATACTACATAAATTTAATAAAAAGCCTGTTTTTAAAACAATTGTTTTGACAGGCTTTTTTTGTTAAAGCTCTGTTGATAATTTGAAGAGTCTTTTTCTAAATTATGATTGATAAGTTTTAGATATATGTTATTTTTACGTGTTATAATGTGTGATAATTAGAAGATTTATGGGTAGAAAATTTTATATAATCATAATAGCGGCATTGGCTTTAGGTTTGAAAGCTTTTGCAACAAACCATCATTTCATAGATGAAAGTCCGGTTGATGAAGAAAGAAAGGATTCAATACCAATATATCCTGATTTAGTTTATGAGTATAAAATTGCTGAGCTTAACAATATGACTCCGATAGAGTTGGAGTATAACGATCGCGTTCGTCGATATATTGATGTTTATACCATTGAAAGAAGAGAACATTTAGCTAAGATTATAGGATTAGCCGAATTATACTTTCCGATTTTTGAGGAGATGTTAGATAAATATCAATTACCTCTTGAATTAAAATACCTTGCCATTGTTGAGTCTGCCCTTGATCCAAAAGCAATATCTTCATCAGCAGCTGTTGGATTATGGCAATTTAAAATTAATACCAGCAAGATGTTTGATCTCGAAGTAAATTCTTATGTTGATGAACGTTGTGATCCTTATAAATCAACGGAGGCTGCTTGTAGTTATTTGCAATATTTATATCGTATTTACGACGATTGGCAATTAGCTTTAGCTGCATACAATGGAGGTCCAGGAGTTGTGAGAAATGCAATTGCCAGATCGGGAGGTAAAACTGATTTTTGGGAGATTCATGAATATCTTCCTGCTCAAACCAATGGATACGTGCCTGCCTTCATTGCAGTTAATTATGTAATGAATCATTATACAGATCATAATATAAAACCTGTAAAATCAGAATTTATTCATCTCGATGTAGATACGGTGAAAATAAATAAAGCAGCAAGTTTTAAAAGAATATCGGAAGTAACCAAAATTCCTGTGGAGACTTTACAGTTTTTAAATCCATCGTATAAGTTGGATTATATACCAAAAATGAAAGAGCCTGCAACAGTTATTTTGCCCGAAAGAAAAATTAGAGCTTTTTTGCGTAACGAAAAGGCAATCTTTGATGAGTCACTTCCTGTAAAAACAAATCAAGAAGTGGCAGAATCAGGAGAAACAAATGGTAAAATGAAAATTATTCACGAAGTAGCTAAAGGTGAATATTTTCATAAAATAGCAATCAAGTATAATTGTACGATCGACGACATTAAAATTTGGAATAGTTTACCTACAAATGATTTAAGTGTAGGTCAGAAATTGGATATTTGGTTAACACCTCAAATGGCAAGAATAATCGAGGAAGAAAGAACACGTCCAAAACAACAAAGAGACTCTACAGATCGTTTTATTTATTATACTGTTCAAAGTGGTGATACTGTGTGGAGTATAGCCGAGAAATTTAACTGCAGATCAATTGCAGAGTTGAAAGAAGAAAACAATATCACCAACGAGAATGATTTAAAACCCGGGAAAAAACTTAAAATTTATTTAAATAAATAAATCCTTACGATTATGAAAAAAATTATTCTTTCAATTATTACGATTACTGTTCTTTTTTCTTCCTGTAAAGATAAAGATCAGTCGAAATTGCTTCCTAATGTTACAGGTAAATCTGGGGAGGTCGTTTTAGTTATAGAACCAGATCACTGGGCTTCAAATATTGGGATGGAGTTTCAGAAAAAATTAAGCCAGGCACATCCTGCTTTGCCTCAAGATGAACCTATGTTTGATTTAGTGCATATTCCATACAATGCATTTTCTAGTATATTTAAAACACACCGAAATATCATTTTTGCAAAGATTGACAAAGAGCTACATGAACCGAAAATGATCATACAAAATAATCTTTGGGCAAATCCGCAAATAATAGTCAATGTATTGGCTCCGGATGTAGAATCTTTAGAAGCACTTGTTAAGGAAAAGGGAGATTTAATGATTGATCGTATTCTTAAGAAAGAAATTGAAAGATATGCAAGGAATTATAAAAAATATGAGCAACTTGGAATTGCAGACAGATTACAACAAAAATTTGGTATACGTTTAACTGTACCTAAAGGATACACATTAGATTTAGACACAACAGATTTTGTGTGGATTGAAAGTCGTGGGAGAGGTGATGTTGTTCAAGGTATTTTAGTTTATTCTTATGATAAACCTGAAGTTAATTTAACTACCGAGTATTTATTTGCTAAAAGAACTCAGTTCACCAAAAGATTTGTGCCAGGTCCAACGGATAAATCTTATATGGCAGTAGAATTAGAAGCTCCAGCCTATAGAAGAGAAATTAATGTAAACGATATTAATGTAATTGAATTGAGAAATCTTTGGAAGGTAGAAAACGATTTTATGGGTGGCCCATTTATTAGTTTTTCTTTTGTTGATGAAAAGCAAAATAAGGTTATTAATGTAGATGGATTTGTATTTGCTCCTCAGTTTGATAAACGTAATTATTTACGCCAGGTTGAAGCAATTTTAAACTCAGTTCAAATTCCAGTTAATGAGTCAACTAATTAGTCAAAGCCAACTCGAACGATCGAAAAAAGAAGAAAAATTTGTATTGCTAACTGCTGAGCAGGTACGAAAGGATTTTGCTATGTTTGGCATGGAGGTTAATTTTTCAGGAGATGTCAATTTTGCATACGAAGAGTTATTTGGCCAGTTAAAAGTTTATATTGAAGATTTATTAAGTACTGACTTGGAAAAATTAATGTCCTTATTGTATCAGATTGATTTAAGTGAAAAAGATCTGGCAAAAACAGATCCTAATATACAGTTTGAAACGGTTCCTGAGATTGTGACACATAAGATACTGGAGAGGGAATTAAAAAAAGTTTTAATCAGAACATATTTCAAAGAAAAGGGACAATCATAGTCCCTTTTTTATTTACATTAAATATCCTCCTTTTTCTCCACCTTCAGGGCCCAGTTCAATGACTTTATCGGCAAGCTTAACGATCCAAGGGTGATGCTCGATGATATACAAAGCATGTCCTTGTTTTCTTAATTTATTAAATACCTTGATTAGTTTTTCAATATCGTAGAAATGTAATCCTGTGGTTGGTTCATCTAGTAAATACAAACATTTATTTTTTGACTTTTTTAATAGTTCTTTCGCTAGCTTAAGTCTTTGTGCTTCTCCTCCCGATAAAGTTGTTGCTGATTGTCCAAGCTTTAAATGACCCAAACCTAAATCACATAATAAACTAAATGCAGCATGTAATTTATTTTCTGTTTTAAAGATAGCTGATGCTGTATTTATCTTTAAATCTAAAATTTCTGATATCGAATAATTGTTCCATTTTACTTTTAAAATATCTTCTTTAAATCGTTTACCGTTGCATTCCGAACAGGTAATCCAAACATCCGACAAAAAGTCCATTGAGATTCTAACCTGCCCTTGTCCTTTACAGTTTTCGCATCTGCCGCCTTTGGTATTATATGAAAAGTGCGTTTTCTTGAACTTATTTTTTACAGATAGCTCTATACTTGCAAATAAATTCCTTATTTGATCATATAAACCTAAGAATGTTAGTGGAGTACTTAATGGATTTTTACCGATAGGTGTTTGATCCATTTTTATAATAGATTCAAAATACTCCAGACCTGAAATACTTTTGCAATTAACCGCTTGCTTAATATCAGCAGATTGAGCAATAACATCGAATAATAAACTGGATTTACCACTTCCTGAAACTCCTGAAAATACTGTAATACCGTTTGTTGGTAATTCTAAATCAATGTTTTTTAAGTTATTGGCCGAGGCAGAATTTATAGTAATTCCGGATTTAATTTCCAGGCTTTCTTTTTCAAAATTAGGCTCATAATTTTCTTGAAGATATTTTGAGCTTAATGAATTATTATCATTTAAGATATCCTTTAGACTGCCTTCTGTTATGATTTCCCCTCCTTCATCTCCAGCACCGGGACCTAATTCAATAATATGATCAGCAGATTTAATAACTTCTTCATCGTGTTCGACAACTACAACCGTGTTTTTATCAGCTAACTGTTTAATCAATTCAATTAAGTTCTTGGTATCTTTTGCATGTAATCCAACAGTTGGTTCATCCAGTACATAGCTTATTCCAATTAGTTCACCACCAAGTTGCGATACTAATCGAAGTCTTCGTCCTTCGCCTCCTGATAGGGTTGTTGAACTTCTATCTGCACTTAAATATCCAAGTCCTATTTTTACTAAAGCTTTTAATTTATCCTTACAGGCATAAATTATATCAGCAGATATTTTATTTTCTTTTTCTGATAGATGGTTTGTTAAGGAATCAAAAAAGACCAAGCATTGTGAAGCTTCTAAGTTAGAAATTTCAGCAATTGACTTATTAGCAATCTTATATTGTAATACTTCTGTATGCAATCTTGTACCATTACATTGCTTACACTTGACTTGTTTCATTAAAGCAGCAAGAGCTTCGCCACCTTGCTTGTCTTGTTTTCGATGATATTCATCGTTGATGTAATAAATTAAACCTGGCCAGGTTCCTTTAAAGTGATGTGTGCCCTGTCGGGTATTTCTTCTGTATTCCCAGTTAACATCATATTCTATATTATCTGTACCATAAAGAGCACTATCTTGCGATCTGGAATCTAGTTCATTCCATGCTATGTTAAAGTCGATATTATTTTGTTTTCCAACTTCATTTAAGGTAGCCATATACTGTCCATAAGGATCACCATAAAACTGACCAGGTTTTGAACCTTTCATAGCACCATTATTCAGTGCCAGTTCAGGATTTGTAATTAACTTATTGATATCACAAGTAAGCTCATATCCAAGTCCATTGCAAGCCTGACAAGCTCCCGACTGATGATTAAAAGAAAAATAGCTGGAAAGTTCTTTACATGTATTTCCATTTTTATCTTTTGAGATTCTTGAAAATAAAAGCCTGAACAGATCATATAATCCGGATATAGTTCCTACAGTAGCTCGAGGATTTTTTGTAATTGATTTATTGTCGATTGCAATGGTTGGCGTTAATCCTTTACTTTCAATGATATCGGGTTTTGCTTTTTGCTGAATTAAAGATCGGGCATAAGTTGAAAAACTCTCGGTATATCTGTACTGACCTTCTGCAAAAAGCGTATCGAATGCCAGGGAAGATTTTCCACTTCCGCTTACTCCTGTTAAAACAGTAAGCTTATTTCGTGGAATTTCAACATTGATATTTTTTAAGTTATGTGTACTGATCCCTTTTAACGAAATTGGAGCAGATATAACTTCATCTATATTAGAATGGTCTTGTGAGATTTTTGAAATACTTCCATTTAAAGCTTTTGCTGTATATGATTGCTTACACTCTAAAAGATCAGGGTAACTGCCCGAGAATATTACGTTTCCTCCTAAATCTCCTCCTTCAGGACCTAAATCTATAATGTGATCAGCATTTTTAATGATGCTGGAATCATGTTCAATGACAATTATTGTATGATTTTTATCGGTAAGATTTTTTATGGCATTAAGTAAAATGGCAACATCGTAAGCATGCAAACCTGTTGTTGGTTCATCGAATAGATATAAAGTGTGATCTTTGGTTGGTTTCACTAATTCGGCGGCAAGTTTTAATCGTTGAGCTTCTCCTCCCGATAAGGTTGTGGCAGACTGACCAAGTGATAAATAGCCTAAACCTAAATCGTTCATTATTTTTAAGTAATGATAGATTTTTGGTTCATCTTTAAAGAAATCACAGGCATCGGAAATCTCCATTTCTAAGACTTCATAAATATTTTTCCCGTGATATTTAACATGAAGTGTTTCTGCATTATATCTTTTCCCTCCACATGCCTCACATAAGGTTTCAACATTTGATAAAAAGTGCATTCCTGTTTGAGTATAACCGGCACCTTCACATGTTTCACATCGGCCCCCTTTGGTGTTGAATGAAAAATGACTTTGGTTCCATTTGTTCTTTTTTGCTTCCGGGGTTGATGCAAATAGTTTTCGAATCTGATCAAATAATTTAGTGTAGGTTGCAGGATTACTTCTTGGTGTTCTTCCAATTGGTTTTTGATCGATTTCAATGATCTTTTTTATTTCAGAATCAGAGGTGATTTCTTTAAAAGTATCTGTGGAATAAGATTCTTTTGATAATTTATTTTCATAGTATTTACCCAGCAAATTAAAAACTAAAGTTGATTTCCCTGCTCCCGAAACACCCGTAACAACATTTAAAGCATGCAGTTTAAAATTGACTTCAATATTTTTTAGGTTATGTAAATGGGTTCCTTTAATACTTAGCCATTTACTGTCGGTACCATTTGATTTATTTTTAACAGATATATCTTCTGAAAGATATTTTAAGGTTTGGCTTTTATCATTTTGTAATGAAGAGATGTTTGAGACTTTTTCATTAAATAATATTTCTCCTCCATTTTGTCCGGCCAGTGGTCCAATATCGACAAGATTATCAGCATGAAGCATTGTTTCCTGATCGTGTTCCACAACAAGTACGGTATTTCCTTGATTTCGCAATTGATTCATTACCTGAATCATTCTCTCGTTATCTCTTGGATGCAAACCAATAGAAGGTTCATCGAGGATATATAGAATTCCTCGTAAGCCATTCCCTAGTTGTGTTGCAAGTCTTATTCGCTGGGCTTCGCCTCCTGATAAAGTTGTAGATTCCCGGTTTAATGTTAGATAGCCTAAGCCTAAGTTCTCAAGGATATTACATCTTTCTATAATCTTACCGGAAATTGGTTTGGAAATGGATTTATGAAATTCTTTATTGCTTTTTAATTCTTCTTTTAAAGCTGAAATCGACATGGATGCATAATCAGCAATTGATTTTTGGTTGATAGTAACAGAAAGAGCTTCTTTATTTAACCTTTGTCCATGGCATTGTGAACATTGAACGGTTTTTGCAAAACGAAGAATATTTGGATTCCGATCAACTCGAAGAATGTTTTCCATAACTGGTAAAATTCCTTTATAATATCCTTCTTCACGTGGCTTGGCAGTTATTCCACTCCACTTCATTCTTGATTCTAAAGTGTGTTTGCCATATGGGATTTTTATTTTCTCACTTCCATTAAGAATAATATGCTTTTGTTCTTCGGTTAAATCGTTCCAGGGAATATCAACATGAAAACCTTCCGACTCACAAACCTGATTCATAACATCGATGGTTACCTGGGAATATATAGTATACCCCGAAGGGGTGGTAATTTTTAAAGCGCCTTCGCGTAAACTTTTATTTGCATCTTTAATTAAAAGTTCCGGGTCAATTTGATCTTCAACTCCTAATCCTTTACAGTGAGGACATGAACCATCAGGACTATTGAATGAAAATAAACTACGACTTAATTTAATATTGGGGAATGTTCTAGATCTTTCCCCGCATCGTGCAAAAAGTAATCGAAGGTAATCATACAATTCGCTAATAGTTCCAACTGTTGATCTTGGATTTCGACTAACGGTTTTTTGGTCGACAGATATGGCTGGCAATAAGCCTTCAATGTGTTCAACCTCAGGTCGAGACATCTTTCCTAAAAACTGTCGGGCATATGATGAAAAGGATTCGAAATATCTTCTTTGACTTTCTTTACAAATAATATCATATACCAGAGATGATTTACCAGACCCGGAAACTCCGGTAAAACATGTTATTTGATGATGAGGAATGTTTAGACTAACATTTTTTAAATTATGCTCACTTGCATTTTTTATGATTATATGCTGGCTTTTGTTTTTCATCGATAATTTATTTGACTAGCAAAGATATAGAAATAGATAATTATTGATAATTTTACAAGAATAGAATTAAAATTATGGATATGAAAAAGTTATTGTTGTTGGTATTGTCCTTTTTGTGCATATCAATTATTTTGAAAAGCCAAAATATAGTAAAGATTAAATTTGAAACCGACTTAGGATCAATCATTGCTGAAATATATCCTGATAAAGCACCGCTTACTTGCTCAAATTTCATCAAGTATATTGAGAACGATAAATTTACTGGGGCAAATTTTTATAGAGTCGTAAGAATGGATAATCAACCTAATAACGATATTAAGATTGAAGTTATTCAAGGTGGTTTAGGATTTGATGTTGAGGAATCTCCTTATCCGGGAATAAAGCATGAAACTACAAAAACAACAAGCATCCTGCATAAAAATGGTACCTTGTCTATGGCGAGGGCTAAGCCTGGAACGGCAACATCTGAATTCTTTATCTGTATTGGAGATCAGCCGGAATTAGATTTCGAAGGAAAGAGAAATCCTGATGGACAAGGTTTTGCTGCTTTTGGGCAAATAGTTGAAGGGATGGATGTCGTAAAACAAATACAAGAAATGCCGGCAAATGGGCAGATGCTAAAGAAAACCATTAAAATATCATCTATACAAATGATAAAATAAAAGGAATAGATTGTAATATTTTTTAAATCTGTTCTACTAACTAACCGGAAATAAAACTGACTGTCATTGAGTAATAGAAATTTAAGAGAAGAATTTGTTTCACTTATTGAGAAACATCAGGGAATTATATATAAGGTTTCCAGGATGTACTGCGATAAAGATGAATGCCGTGAAGATCTTTTTCAAGATATTTTGGTTCAGCTTTGGCAGTCGTATCCATCATTTAATAAGAAATCAAAATTCTCTACATGGATGTACAGGGTTTCTTTAAATACAGCAATAGCTCAATTCAGGAAAGATAAAAGAAATAACGAAGACAGTGTTCCTGATATTCCTGTTAATATACCTGAAGAAGAGACGTATCAAGAAAAAGAAGCCAGAAGAAGTCTTGTGCAGAAAGCGATTAATAAGCTTAGTAAAGCAGAAAAAGCAATCATTATTCTTTACATGGATGATTATTCTTATGAAGAAATCTCTGAAATATCGGGAATGACGATGTCGAATGTAGGAGTAAAGATTAGTCGTATAAAAACCAAACTACAAAAAATATTAAAGGAACTAGAATATGGACTTTAATGAAATAAAAAATATTTGGAAAAATACAATTCAAGATGAGCAAGTCCTGAATAAGGAAGAAATAGAATCCAGACTCAGAATAAAGAGTAAGTCGAATACTGCATTAAATAAAGTAAAACGCAATTATAAAATTGAGTTGTATTCAGGAGGTATTATGGCCTTATTTTTCCTTGGATGGATGTATGTTAATCTTCCACAAGAGTATAAGTGGATCATAATCATAATAACAATATTATTTTTTGGGATTTTATATTCTTTTACCTGGAGAAATTATATTAAAGTTAGTAAGATTATTATTCCTTCGGAACAGTTAAAGCCATCTCTTACGAAAACAATAAAGGATATTCAACGATATGTAAACTTTAATAAAAGTAATTTTACCAAATTTTTATTGCTACCCTTTGCAATATGCTATGGAATGTTTATAGGTCTTTTTATGGGTTTGGAAGGTCAAGATATTTTAGAAGTTTTATCCTTACAAGAAATGATAAAAATTGGAATACTTTTAATTGTTTTGAGTGCTCTGTTTATTCCAATTTCTCAGTATTTTAATAAAAAGATGTATAAAAAACATTTGGATGAGCTGAAACAGTGTTTAAAAGAATTTGAAGAAATTGAGGATTAATTTGAGATTTTACTATTTTTGGTTTCAAAATTCACAATTATGAAGAAACTATTATTTGCTTTATCCATTTTAGTCATTGCAATAGCTGCTTGTGATGATGATACTGATTATAATTACAATAATGATGTATTAACATATGAAGAACAACTGGCCATTGATATTGAAAAAATCCAAAAATGTATTGCAGATAGTAACTTTACGGCACAGTCAACAGAATCTGGATTGTATTATATTATAGATGAGGAGGGAGAAGGAAATTATCCTAGTGTTGATTCAATAGTAAAGGTTAAGTACGTTGGAAAACTTTTAAATGGAAATGTTTTTGGTCAAGGAACTATAGAAGAGGAGCTTTCTTTTTTTATTTATGGATGGCAAGAGGGGATTCAAAAATTTAAAGAAGGAGGGAGTGGTAAATTACTTATTCCATCGTCTTTAGGATATGGAGCGTATAGTGTTGGAAGTATTCCGTCCTATTCTGTATTGATGTTTGATATTGAGTTAATTGATGTATCAAGTAACGAATAAATATAGAAAAAGCTATTCGAATAGAATAGCCTTTTTTTAAGTATTTAAAAGGTTTAATCGTTTTCATTATATTCTTCATTAGGTTCGAAACCCCAAAGATCGTCAAAATAATATGTTCCATTTTGGCCGGTGGCAATATATCCAAGATCTCCGATTCCAAATCCAACGGCATCAATTCTAGCTGATCCTTCCAAATATGTTTTTTCTTCCCATAAATCAGTTACAGGATCATATTCCCAAACATTTCCTCCTACTCCTCCAGTTCCTCCGGTAGTAACATAACCTTTTCCGTTGACACTAAAAGCTGTTCTATCTGATCCAATTATATAATATTCATCATCATAACTATCATCTGATGAGTCGTCAATATCTCTTAGTTGTGTCCATGTTTGTGTATCACCATCAAAAACCCAAAGGTCTTCTTCATACGATCCATTGTCAACTCCTGTACATATATAGGCCTTATTATTAATAGTGAAAGCTACTGCATCTTTTCTTTTAGCACCACCATAGCCAACAACTTGTTCCCAGGTATCAGTAGTTGGAGAGTATTTCCAAAAGTCTTTTAAATAATTACCATCATAACCTGTTCCTACATAACCATATTCACCTACAGAAAAAGCAATAGCTCCATATCTTGCAGTCCCACCAAAATCAGCTATTTGAGTCCATGTATTAGTGTTAGGATCATATTCCCAGAAATCTTTTAATTTATTTTCACCGTCATATCCAGTTCCGATATAACCTTTCCCATTTAAGCTAAATCCTACTGCCCCGTTTCTTGATACGCCAGGGAAAGAATCTAGTTTTGCCCAAAAATTTAATTCCGGATTGTATGACCAGAAATCTCTAAGTCGGGTATTTCCTTCTTCAAATCCAGTACCTAAATAAGCCATATTATCAATAGTAAAGGCTACAGCATCACATCGTGGTACACCGTCAAAGTCTGAAAGCTCAATCCAGTTGCCTATATCTTCTTCTTCATCTTCATCTTCGCAAGAGATCATGAATATCAGTAATCCCATAACAAATATTTTGCTTCCTAGTTTCAGATAATACATATAATTCTTCATACTTTTTAATCTTTTAAAGTTTGTGAGGTTTTTAAGGCTCAAATGTATATTATGCATATGTTGTGATGAAACAAATTAGATTAATGAGAATAATGTCTCGATAAATGAGAGCTAAACAAAGATGATCTTTGATTTATAGATTTGAACTTTCAAAGTTCTTCTTGTTTGCAGTCTTTTTAATGCTTAGAATGAGATTTTAAAAAGCATTTACATGATTAGTCTATGATTTTGATCTAATCATCGATAAAACTTTAATTAATAAATAATTGTTTCGAGTTTTACCAATTCAAAAAGTCAAAGGATAAAATATTTATGATACAATTACAATCAAGAGTTTGTTTTCATTCGAAAAAGTTATTTGTGATATTAGGAATTGTTCTTACGATTTCGTGCTCTCAAGACGAAGAAACGAACTTAACTTTAGGAGATGAGTTTATTGATATTAGTACTTATATTACTCAAACGGATACTTTTAGTATTGAGATGTCAACCGTAATTGTTGATTCCTTAATTACTTCTAATACAGGTGTTATACTTGCAGGGTACTGTGATGATGGAGAATTAGGTAAAATAACTACTGAAGGATATTCTAAAATAATTTTACCTCCAGAAACATATATCGATATAGAATCTGAAGATAGATTTGATTCCTTAACTTTAGTTCTGCCGTATAATACATATTCATATGGAGATACAAATATTTATCAAGAATTGGATGTTTTTTTATTAGCTGAAGAAATGCTAAGAACTGGGGAAAGTTTTTCATTTTATAATAATGAAAGTATAAGTTATCAAAGTAATTCAATTGGACACATAAGATATTTACCAAGGCCGAATAGAGATTCTCTTATCGAGATTAGAATTGATGATGAGTTAGGAGAAGCCTTATTTTATAAACTTCTGTATAATGCCGAAGAAATTCAGAATAACGATAATTTTCAACAATATATTTATGGTATAGCTATTGTGCCCAATAAGAACCAGAATTCATGTATTATTGGATTCGATCAATCAGGAATAGCTCTTAATTTATATACAAGTCGAATATCTTCAGATTCGGATGAAGAAGCGGAACAGGATGAATATGTGTTTGAAAGTTATACCTATTATTTTAGTAGTATATGTAGTGATAGGAGCAGTACTGATTTGGATGATATCAATACTCAATCTGAAAGTTTAAATTCATCCTATACAAGAGATAAAAGCTACATTCAGGGAGGAACTGGAGTTTTAACTAAAATTGAATTTCCTCATCTTAATTCAATCATGTTTGACCAGAATAAATTGATCTTTTCTGCAACTCTTTGGGTTGGTATCGATATAAATAGTTATGATAAAGATTTCCCTGAATCATTAGTTTTATATGAAACAGATGAAAATAATAGTTTTGATATTCAATATGAAAGTAAGATTCTTTCATCCTCTGAATTTTATTTGGATGAGAAATATCATTTAGACACCTATTATACTTTTGATATTACTAGCTTTCTAAAAGAACAGATAGAAAGTGGAGTAGTAAATAATCGAAATTTGCTTATCACAATACCTTCTCCAGAATTTAATACAACCCTTAATACTACTTACTTAGATGCAAGCGGGAGCACTGAGTCGAAAACTAAGCTCATTATTAGTTATATAGAAATTTAATATTGAATGAACAACATGAAAAGAATTAAAACTATAATATTAATAACTGTATTTGTAATAATAAATCAAGGTGCTGTTGTATCACAAAACCTAACAAGTTCGCCTTATTCTATTTTTGGAGTAGGAGAAATTAACTCTAAAGGGAATAGTTTGAATGCTTCTATGGGGGGTGTCGGCATTGGATTAAAATCAGGAATTGGATTAAATAATATTAATCCAGCTTCTTATAGTGGAATTGACAGCTTATTCTTTATTTATGAGCTTGGAGTTTCAACGAGATATTCGATATATGCTAACAAAGACCAAGAGCAAAAATCCATTTCTGGCAATTTATCTTCTTTTGCAATTGGTTTCCAGGCAAAAAAATGGTGGGGTGTTAGTGTGGGATTAACACCATTTAGTAGTGTTGGATATAATATTAATACGATAAATAACATGAATGTTGATAATACAGTTTATCAAAATACTTACATAGGATCTGGAGGAATTAACCAGATTTATATGGGTAATTCGTTTAGGTTATCTAAAAATATTTCATTAGGGATTAATCTGTCATATTTGTTTGGAACATTTGATGAGGATGAGCAAATTTCATTTAATATAGAAGAAACTAGTTTTACGATAACTGATCAAAATCATGTAAAAGGGTTGTATTTAGATTATGGTATACAAATAGATTATCCAATGAATAAAAATAAGTTAACTTTTGGAGCAATTTATGGACATAAAAGATATTTAAGTTCTTCAACAGATAGAACTATTTACGATGAGATCAATGAATCATATTTATATGATGAGGAAGGACTAGATAATAATGAAAACTATATTATTCCTAGAAAGTTTGGAATTGGAGTAGCATTTTCAAAAGAAGATTTATTTAAAGTTGCTCTAGATTATACTTTAAATCAGTGGTCAGAAATAGAATTTTCAAATTCAGATTTAAATACTCAAGATAGTCATAAAATGGCTTTAGGAATTGAATATTCCCCAGAAGGAAGATATAGCTCTAAAATATTCAAAAGTTGGTACTATAGATTAGGAGGATATTATAACCGATCTTATTTAAAAATAAATCAAAACTCCATAAACTCTATGGCACTAACAATGGGTTTTGGCATTCCTGTAAAAAGAAATTTGAGTATGTTGAATATAGGTTTTGAAATTGGGAAAAATGGAACTTTAGACAATGGATTATTACAAGAAAACTTCTATAAAATGAATATAAACTTTTCACTTCAAGATATTTGGTTCCTTAAACAGAAAATCGAATAATATACTATGGTTTAATTTGTAACCTTGCACCGAAAAGCATTGTTCTATCTAAATCTTTCTTGAACCATTTTAATAAAGTAGATATATCTTTTTCAATTGTTCCTTGAAAAGAAAGCTTACCATTTGTATAAACTTTTATCTCTTTATTAAAATTAAATTGCTCCGGAGACAATAGTAAAGTATACTGTTTTATATTAATTGTATGCACATCAATTTGGTTGTTTGCAATCTGAACTTCAATTATTCCAGATTCTTCTTGATAACTTTCTTTAGATGTTTTAATCTCAGGATACTTTTTAAGATCAATTTTTTCTTTGTTAGACAATTTATTTATAATTACACAGTGATTTCTATTGTACAGGATGTCATTGGTTTGCCAATAAATTGATGAAGGATAAGGATCACGGGGATTGCTCTGAATGAAATTTTGTATGGCATCTTGATATAATGGTAGCCATGATATTTCATGTTTATAACCATGAGCCAGAAAATATTGGTATGTGTTTCCTGCTAAAGTCATTTTTTCTAAAAATGATTCTACCATATCATGAGGAAAGGTTTGATCTCGATCAGTTGAAATAAAAAGAAAAGGTCGATTCCCAAAATTTTTTAAGTATGTATTTTTCTCACCTAGCCTATATACACCTCCAGGATTACTTATATAAGGTCTAAAGTTTGCCCAAGGAGTAATATTTAAATTAGCCTGGTAAATAATTCCTGTTCCTCCATCAGAAATTCCCGATAAATAAATTCTATTTTCATTGATATTATAATTTTCTTTGATTTTTTTCAAGAGGTATGCTAGGTTTTTAACTTGTTTTTCATCCCACCATTTACTCATAAACCAACCATTTGGATATACCACTATGGAATTGATTGAATCTAAGTTATAGCTGTTGGGTTTGATATAATTTTTTACAGAAAAAGGATTAAGGTTTCCTACAGCTCCATGCAATATAACTGATAGTTCATATTTTTTCTGAGGATTATAATTGTTTGGAATAAATACCAAGGCACAGTATTCAATAGAATCAAGCGTATATGTCCATTCCATATAACCTGTTTTAGATTTCTTGTCAGAGAAATAGTCACATTTTTTAATATGCGAATAGATAGTATCAAAATGATAGCTTGCCTTTAATATTTTTTTGATAATTCTTTGCTCTTTTATTTTGCTACTGCAGTTATAGAGGTCTTTAATGTAGTTATTTAGCAATGTATCTTCCTCGGCGTGTACAGTAATTGAATAATTAACAATAAAAAAGAGACCTATGAACTGAATGAATTTTATCATACTATTTTTATTTGAATGATAACTTTAAACAAACTTACCCTATTTTTATAGGGTATTTATTTAAAAGCGTATCATAATAGAGTTAATTTAAAAATAACTTTATGAAATTAAGAATGTTCCACTGGCTTTTATTAATAATTGTAATAAGTGCATGTCAAGATAGTACTGATAAATTTAGAGCTGATAATAGCAACTCTGGATATTATATATCAAAATCAATTGATAAAGTGCCTTCAGAACTATGGAAGTTAAAAACAAATGGGTCAATCGTTTCTTCAGTTCTTTGCGATAAGAATAATGTTTATGTAGGAGGCGATGATTCTTGTTTTTATGCTATTAATAAGAGTACAGGCATTGAAAACTGGAAAATAAAAACAGAGGGAAAAATTAGATCTACGGCAGCTTTAGATAATGAATTTGTGTTTTTCTTAAGTTATGATGGATTTTTATATAAAGTTAATAGGGAAACAGGTAAGGTCGTATGGAAATTTAAAACAAATGGCGAGAAACAGCATCTGATTAAAGATTATTACAATAACATAGATTTTGTTAAGGACTTCTGGGACTTTTATCAATCGTCACCACTAATTAGTAATGGAATAATATATTTTGGAAGTGGACATAATTTTTATGCAGTTGATGCTAAAAGTGGGAATAAAGTTTGGACTTATGAAGCAGAAGGATCAGTTCATTCGTCTCCTGCTATGAAAGATAATAAGATCATATTTGGGAGCTTCGATAGTAGAGTTTACTGTTTAAATGCTTTAACTGGAGAGAACTTTTGGACCTATGAAACAGGTAGAGATACTACTTATTATGTTTGGTTGGGAGTACAGGCTTCTCCTGCTATTGAAGACGATAAGGTTTATATTGGTTCACGCGATGCATTGATCTATTGTTTAAATTTAAATACTGGAGATACTCTTTGGACAAATAATAATTTCGAACGTTCATGGATGCCATCATCTTTTGCTATTGGGAATGATTTATATTGCGGTTCTTCTGACGGATTTAGTTTTTATTCTATTGATATGAACAACGGAACGATTAAAAAGAAAATCAAAACAAATTCATATACTTTTTCTTCACCAGCAATTGATAGTTCGATAGCATATATTGGTTCTGCTAATGGTCGACTTTATGGGATTGATTTAAATATGGGGGAGATTGTCTGGGAGTATAGAACAGAAGGTTCCAAATCAGATACTTTAAAAATATATAATGAGAAAGGGGAATTAGATGTGAACCGATTTAAAGAAATTCTTACTACCAAGCAAGTCGATAATTATGATAAACTAGTAGATTTTTATAATAACTCCTTTAAATCGGTTGGTTCTATTGTCTCGTCGCCTGTAATTGATAACGGGGTTTTATATTTTACAAGCTTTGATGGATATGTATATGCAATTTCTGGAGAATAACTTAATTCTCCATTTGATTCCATCCCTGTGCTTGTAACTCAATACTTTGACCTCCGGAAGTGATAAGAACAGTACCATGCTCTTTATCAGCAATGTGTCCAATGGCATGAATCATAGCTTGATCTTTGATTTTATCCAAGTCGTTTATGTCGATGGTAAATAATAATTCGTAGTCTTCACCACCATTTAAGGCTGCTGTCAATGGCTCCATATTCAATTCTTTTGCCATCTGTTCCGTATTCTGATCAATAGGTATTTTGTCCTGAAAAATTTTACATCCAACATCTGATTTTTTACAGATATGCATGATCTCAGAAGAAAGCCCATCCGAAATGTCAATCATTGATGTGGGTTTAACATTTAATTCGTTTAGGATTTTATAAACATCTTTTCTGGCTTCTGGCTTTAACTGTCTTTGCAAAATGTATTCGTAACCATCCAGCTGAGGTTGACCTCCTTTTGTAGAACTAAAGATTTTCTTCTCTCTCTCTAGTAATTGCAATCCCATGTAGGCACCACCCAGGTTTCCTGTTACGCATAAAACATCATTTTTACCTGCTGTACTTCTGTATACGATATCTTCCTTTTTTGCTTCGCCAATAGCTGTAATGCTTATGGCTAGACCTGTCATGGATGATGATGTGTCGCCACCAACCAAATCTACATTATATTGCTCACAAGCTAATTTAATTCCTTCGTATAATTCTTCCACGTGTTCAATAGCAAATTTACCTGAGATAGCTATTGATACCGTAATTTGTTTTGGGGTGGCGTTCATTGCGTAAACATCCGATAAGTTTACAACAACAGCTTTATAACCTAGGTGTTTTAGCGGAGTGTAAATCAGATTAAAATGAATACCCTCCATAAGCAGATCAGTTGTAATTACCGAACAGGTTTTTCCATGATCAATAACTGCGGCATCATCTCCTATACCTTTTAAAGTACTTTTGTGATTTATTCTAACGTCTTTCGTGATATGGTCGATTAGCCCAAACTCCCCTAATTCCGATATCTTCCTGAATTTTTTATTTTCGTGAGTCATATTTTTAATTGATATATATCATCTATAAAAAAGATTAAACAAACATCCTTTATTAGTTGTTAAAATTGTAATATATTTGCACTCTATTTAGAATTAATCTACATAAAAAGGGTGCTAAATTTTTATAAGATTTTGCAAAGTTATGGAAAAAGATCAAGATAAAATATTAAATGATGTAACGCAGGGGGAATATAAGTACGGTTTTGTTACTGATATTGAGAATGAGACTATCCCGAAAGGTTTGAACGAAGATGTGGTGAGGATTATATCTGCCAAAAAAAACGAGCCTGAATTTATGTTAGAGTTCAGATTAAAAGCTTTTCGCCATTGGCAAACTTTAAAGATGCCTGATTGGGCGCATCTTAATATTCCTGAAATTGACTACCAGGATATTATCTATTATGCAGCACCAAAGCAAAAAGCTACACTGGAAAGTATGGATGATGTGGATCCGGAACTTAGAAAAACTTTTGATAAGTTGGGTATACCTTTAGACGAACAAAAAATAATGTCGGGGGTAGCTGTTGATGCTGTAATGGATAGTGTTTCGGTAAAAACTACTTTTAAAGAAAATTTAAGCGAGCTGGGAATAATATTTTGTTCATTTAGTGAAGCTGTACAGGAGCATCCCGATTTAGTAAAAAAATATATGGGTTCAGTAGTACCATATACCGACAATTATTTTGCGGCTTTAAATTCAGCTGTATTCAGTGATGGATCATTTTGTTATATTCCAAAAGGAGTACGTTGCCCAATGGAGCTATCGACATATTTTAGAATTAATGCTGCAAATACAGGTCAGTTCGAAAGAACATTAATTGTTGCTGACGATGACTCTTATGTAAGTTACCTGGAAGGATGTACTGCTCCTCAAAGAGATGAAAATCAATTGCATGCTGCTATAGTGGAGATTATAGCAGGAGATAATGCCGAAGTAAAATATTCAACAGTACAAAACTGGTATCCTGGAGATAAAGACGGGAATGGAGGAATTTACAACTTTGTAACAAAAAGAGGTAAATGTGCCGGAGTAAACTCTAAAATATCCTGGACACAGGTTGAGACAGGTTCGGCCATAACCTGGAAATATCCTAGTACAATCTTACTGGGAGATAATTCATCAGGAGAATTTTATTCGGTGGCTGTAACCAATAATCACCAGCAAGCTGATACAGGTACAAAGATGATACATATCGGAAAAAATACGAAGAGTATTATCGTATCAAAAGGTATCTCGGCAGGATTAAGTCAAAATAGTTACCGAGGATTGGTAAAAGTGGTAAAAAATGCAAAAAATGCAAGGAACTTTTCTCAATGTGATAGTTTGTTGCTTGGAGATAAGTGTGGAGCGCATACTTTTCCTTATCTCGAAGTAGATAATAAAGATGCGGTGGTAGAACACGAAGCAACAACATCAAAAATTGGCGAAGATCAGATATTTTACTGTAACCAAAGGGGTATTAAAACCGAAGATGCCATTGGATTAATTGTTAATGGCTATGCAAAAGAGGTTTTAAATAAACTGCCGATGGAGTTTGCCGTGGAAGCACAAAAGTTATTACAAATTAGTTTGGAAGGAAGTGTAGGATAAATTAATTACGATTTACGAATTTTAGAATTACGAGTTAGAAATAAAAAACACAAAATAGCGTCATGTTAAAGATTGAAAATTTACACGCAAATATAGAAGGCAAGGAAATTCTTAAAGGCATTAACCTTGAGGTAAAACCTGGTGAAGTTCATGCTATTATGGGGCCAAATGGTTCTGGTAAAAGTACATTGGCTTCAGTTTTAGCAGGAAGAGAATTGTTTGAAGTAACTGACGGTAAGGTTACTTATTTTGGAGAGGATTTGCTTGAAAAAACTCCTGAAGCGAGGGCAAGCGAAGGCATCTTTTTAGGATTTCAGTATCCGATAGAGATTCCTGGAGTAAGCATGGTTAACTTTATGAAAACGGCTGTAAACGAGCAAAGAAAACATAAAGGACAAGAACCTCTTTCTTCTTCAGACTTTCTTAAATTGATGCGAGAGAAAAAAGAGCTTGTAGAATTAGATGCAGCTTTAGCAAACCGTTCTGTTAATGAAGGTTTCTCGGGAGGAGAGAAAAAAAGAAACGAAATATTCCAAATGGCAATGCTCGAACCTAAATTATCTATCCTTGATGAAACCGATTCGGGATTAGATATCGATGCATTAAGAATTGTAGCAAATGGAGTGAATAAACTTAAAACTCCAGAGAATGCTTCAATTGTAATTACGCATTATCAGCGTTTATTAGATTATATAGTCCCGGATTTTGTACACGTTTTATACAAGGGAAAGATTATAAAATCAGGAGGTAAAGACCTGGCATTAGAACTTGAAGAAAAAGGCTACGATTGGCTAAAGAAGGGTGAGTTAGCTTAGTGAGAATTTTATAATCGGAATTTTAAAAGCAATCTTATGAGCTTAGAAGTAACAAAAATAAAGCCTGAACAAAAGTTCTTGGATATATTCCGGGAAAATATATCTGAGATAAAAAATGGTTCGCCTGATTTTATCAACGATATTCGTGATAAAGCTTTTGATCAGTTTAAATTATTGGGAATTCCTGATAAAAAGAACGAAAATTATAAATATACCGACCTTAAAGCGGCATTCGATAATGGATATAAAATGTACTTATCTCCAAAAAATATCCAATTTCAAGTAAATGATATTTTTAAATGTGATGTGCCTGATTTAAATACCAAGGTTGTGTTGTTATTGAATGGTTGGTACTACGATAGAGAGAACTTAATTGAAGAGTTGCCTAATGGTGTAATAATTGGAAGCTTACATAAGGCTATAGAGAAATACCCAGAATTAGTTAAGAAACATTATGCTACGTATGCAAGCATTGATAAAGAAGGTTTAGTTGCTTTGAATACCATGTTTGCCAAAGATGGAGTGTTTATATATGTTCCTAAAGGTGTGGTGGTTGAAAAGCCAATTCAGATCATTAATATTTTAATGGACGATGAAGAAGGTTTAACACAACATCGAAATTTATTTGTTTTAGAAGAAAACAGCAAGGCTTCAATTGTTGTTTGTGATCATACTTTGTCACCAACTAATTTTATTACTAATTCAGTATCCGAGTTCTATGTTGCTCAAAATGCACATTTGTATTTCTCAAAAATGCAAAATGAACATAATGGATCGAAGCAGGTTTCTCATTTATATTTTCAGCAAGAAAGAGATAGTAAAGTTAATGCCGATACCGTTTCTTTACATGGAGGATTAATTAGAAATAATGTGAATGTATTGTTAAACGGAGAAGGTTGTGAAAACAATACTTACGGATTATATTTAACCGATAAAGGACAACATATTGATAATTATGTCCACATGGACCATGCTTACCCTAATTGTACAAGTAATCAGTTGTTTAAAGGTGTATTAGATGATTATGCTACAGGTGCATTCAATGGAAAAGTATTGGTAAGAAAAGATGCACAAAAAACACAGGCATACCAAGCAAATAACAATATCTTATTAACTGATGATGTGGATATTAACACTAAGCCTCAGTTAGAGATTTATGCCGATGATGTTAAGTGTAGCCATGGAGCTACTGTTGGTCAGCTTGATGAAGATGCGTTGTTTTATTTACGTGCTCGTGGTATTGAGAAAAAGGAAGCTAAGCTATTGTTAATGTACGCATTTGCTCATGATGTATTAAAGAATATACATGTTCCTGCTCTTCAAGAAAGAGTACAGGATTTAGTTGATAAACGTTTGCGTGGAGAACTATCACGTTGTAATTCTTGTCAAATGCATTGTTGTTAATTTTAAAATCTTATTGTATTGAGTTTAGATATTCAGAAAATTAGAAAAGATTTTCCAATCTTAAATCAACAGGTTTATAACAAGCCTTTGGTATATTTCGATAATGGAGCAACAACACAAAAACCACAAGTTGTAATCGATGAGGAAATAAAAATTTATTCACAGGAAAATAGTAATATTCATCGCGGAGTACATTATTTAAGTGAGCAGTTAACTCAACGTTACGAGGATGCACGAAAGATTGTACAAAAGTTTATTAATGCTCAACACGATTACGAAGTAATTTTTACCAGTGGTACTACAGAATCAATTAATACGGTTGCTTTCTCTTTTGGAGAAAAATATATTTATGAAGGTGATGAAATTATTATTTCTACTTTAGAACATCATGCGAATATTGTTCCATGGCAAATGCTTTGCGAACGTAAGAATGCAATATTAAAAGTTATTCCTATGAATGAAAAGGGGGAACTTTTATTAGATGAATATCAAAAGCTAATTACTGAAAAGACAAAGATTGTAGCTGTAAATCAGGTTTCTAATGCACTTGGAACAGTAAATGATGTTAAGAAAATTATTGAAATAGCTCATAATAAGAATATTCCTGTATTAATTGATGGTGCTCAAAGTATACAACATGATAAGATTGATGTACAAGAACTGGATTGTGACTTTTTTGTTTTTTCAGGACATAAAATTTATGGTCCAAATGGTATAGGGGTTTTATATGGAAAGGAAAAGTGGTTAAACGAAATGCCTCCATATATGACAGGTGGTGAGATGATTAAAAAAGTAACATTTGAAAAAACTACTTTTAATGAACTTCCATTTAAATTTGAAGCTGGTACTCCAAATTATGTATCTGTTGTAGCTTTAGCAACTGCAGTTGAATACGTTCAAAATTTGGGATTAGAAAATATTGCTGCTTACGAAAAAGAATTGCTTGAATATGCTACTGAGAAATTAAGCTCTATCGATGGCTTACGTATAATAGGAACAGCAGAGAATAAAGTAAGTGTATTATCATTTAACCTAGAAAATATTCACCATTATGATGCAGGAATGGTAATCGATAAAATGGGAATTGCTGTTCGTACAGGGCATCATTGTGCCGAACCTTTAATGGATGCATTAAATATTGAAGGTACTATTCGAGCTTCATTTTCATTTTATAATACAAAAGAAGAAATAGATAAATTGTACGAAGCAATATTGACAGTTAAGCAAATGTTTGGTTAATTTTGTAAGTGAAAGTTGTTCATATTAAGATAAACTCAGTATGACAACTTTAATTAGAATTTATGTCACACTGAGCTTGTCGAAGTGTGTATATGTAAGAAACTTTAAAAAGTAAATTTTAAAATGACTTTAAACGAACGACAAGACGAAATAATTGAAGAATTTTCAATTTTTGATGATTGGATGGATAAATACAATTATTTAATTGAGTTAAGTAAAGATCTTCCTGAGTTAGATCCAAAATATAAAACCAAAGAATATTTAATTGAAGGCTGTCAATCAAAAGTATGGCTAAATGCCGAAATGGAAGGTGATATTATAAAATTCTCAGCTGATAGTGATGCCATTATAACTAAAGGTATTGCAGCACTTCTAGTTCGAGTGTTAAGTGGACAGAAACCTATGGATATTCTTAATAATGAACTGTATTTTCTGGATAAAATAGGATTGCAGCAAAACTTATCGCCAACACGTTCGAATGGATTATTAGCTATGGTAAAGCAAATGAAATTGTATGCCATGGCTTTCAATGCAAAATTGGGAAATTAAAAAATATTATTATGGAAGCAAATGATTACATGGCTTTAGAAGCTGAAATAGTAAAAGTTTTAAAGGATATTTATGATCCTGAGATTCCTGTTAATATTTATGATTTAGGACTCATTTATTCTATCGATGTTGATGATGATAAAAATGTTGAGGTAAAAATGACCTTAACAGCTCCTAATTGTCCTATGGCCGATCAGTTACTTAGCGAAGTAAATGAAAAAACAAATGCTATTGATGGTGTTCAAAAAGCAACTATTAATTTAGTATTTGATCCACCTTGGGATAAGAGCATGATGAGTGAAGAAGCAATGTTGGATTTAGGATTATTGTAGTTTTTGTTTTTAAATGCTAATTGCTAAACTAATAGGTTTATCTAATTCTGTAACAAGTTTCAAGTTATAAAGCATAGAATAAAGGTTCTCCATTGAAGAAGGGAGTTAGAGGGATTAATTAACACCTAGCATGTATCAAATTTTACTACATTTACATAATTATAATTTTTTAGTAAATTTTTAACTTGGATAAAATCCCGGATTATACAACAAAAATAAAATTTAAAGCTAAAGAACTTGGCTTTTCTGCAATTGGAATTTCTAAAGCTGAATTTCTTGAAAAAGAATCTTCTTATTTAAAAGAATGGTTAGAAAATGGTTTTCATGGAGAAATGCAATACATGGAAAATCATTTTGAAAAACGCACAGATCCTAGAAAATTAGTTGAAGGAGCTAAATCTATTATTTCTTTATTATACAATTATTTTCCTGAAAATAAACAATCCGGTAATACATATAAAATTTCTAAATATGCCTACGGTAAGGATTATCACTATGTGTTAAAAGATAAATTATTTCAATTATTAGAATTTATACAGAATGAAATTACCGAAGTAAATGGGCGTGCTTTTGTTGATTCAGCGCCGGTTATGGATAAAGTGTGGGCAGCAAAATCGGGTTTAGGATGGATAGGGAAGAACACCAATTTAATCTCAAAAGAATACGGTTCGTTTGTTTTTATTGGAGAATTAATTATTGATTTAGAACTGGAATATGATAACGAACCTATCAAAGATTATTGTGGTAATTGTACAAAATGTATTGAAGCTTGCCCAACGAATGCATTAAAACCGTATCAGTTAGATGCACGAAAGTGTATTTCTTATTTAACTATTGAAAAAAATGGAGAAATTCCGGAAGAGTTTAAAGGTAAATGGAAAGATTGGATTTTTGGTTGTGATATGTGCCAGGATGTTTGTCCCTGGAACTCAAAAGCAAAACCTTCTGATGAACCACAATTTCAAATTTCTGATTTACTAAGAAATATGAATAAAGAAGAGTGGCAAAGTCTTGATAAAGAGATGTATAAAAAACTTTTTAAGAGCTCACCAATAGAACGTACAAAGTTTGAAGGATTAAAACGCAATATCAATTTTTTGAAATAAAAAAGCCCTTAGCTAGAAGCTAAAGGCTAACAGCTAAAAATTTATTTTAAAATTTATAAGTTAATCCAACACCAAAAATTTCTTTAAACTGAGCTCTTGCCCCATGTTCTCCATTTTCGTCGACATAAGCTATATCATCATCAAATATTAAATGAGTACTTAAGTTTGCTGCCAGGTAATCATTTATTTTCATATTAATAAGCACTTTCCAGTCAACATCAACATTTTGTGCATTTTCAAGATAGTTAGAAAATAAACCAAGAGTTGAGTTGAAAGTAACATTCTTGAGTATCTCTTTTTTAACACCAATTGTTGCCGATCCCCCAAGCTCTAATCGGGTTTTATCTCCAGCATCAACTCCAAATGAACCGCGAGCAGATAAAGTATCGTCGAGAACCATGGTTAATTTACCTGCAACAGGTGATAAAACAGCATAAAAAGATTCATTGGGTTTGTACTCCATACCTAATGCTCCTGTTAAATATGCTGGAGCCATAAATTCTGAAATAACATAACTGGTATCTTCTTCGTACTTTTTACCTTCGTTCATTTGTGTCTTGAAATTAAGCATGGCACTAATAAAGAACGATTTTGATATTTTGCGTCCATACTTGGATAAGAAATCAATATGGTCATCAGTTTTTCTGTAATCCTGATCACCTTGTTTCTGAATACCGTAGCCAATATCCAGTACATTTGACCAGTCGTTTTTATCCTTCGAATAATTTAACGACACATTTACTAATCCATTAAAGGCATAAGAGTTTTCTCCACCTGCAGACCAATTGGTTAATGAAACCTGAGAGAAGTTTATTGTACTTACGCCATCAAATTTCCAGTATTTAACAGTGTCAGCTTCTTCTTGTGCAACTAAAACCAATGTTGCAATTATGAATGCTAGGGATAAAATTAGTTTTTTGATCATTTTCTTATGTTTTAAATAAATAATGCTGTTATACAGTAAAATTATGCATTTGTTCAATAATATAAAAGAACTTAGTCTGAGAGTATTGAAATTACAATATTCCGTTTAGATCTAGGTCCGTCGAATTCGCAAAAAAAGATATTTTGCCAAGTCGATAATCCAAGCCTACCATCAATTATAGGAATGGTTTCACTCGGACCAACAATGCCAGCTTTTAAGTGAGAGTCTCCATTGTTGTCTTGAGCATCATGCTCCCAAATTCCTGATGGAATTAGTTTATTTAATAAAGAAACAACATCGTTTTGAACTGAATTATCCCAATTTTCTTGAATCATTATCGCTGCTGTTGCACCTTGTGCATAAATATTAACTATTCCATTTAGAATATTACTTTTCGAAACAACTTGCTCAATGTTACTTGTAATATCAAATAAACCATTATGTTTATTGGTTGATATTTGTATGATTTGTTGCATAATATCTTTAAATTTGATCAAGATAATTTACTAAGCTATTAAAATATGAATTATAAGTCAACAGTATATGCTTCATTCGATGGAATGAAACTTTCAGGATACTTATGGGAGCCGAAAGAAACTCCTAAGGCTCTCATTAACTTGGTTCATGGATTTGGTGAATATAGTGAAAGATATGATCAGTGGGCTATGCGCTTTGTTGAAAGAGGATTTGCAGTGCATGCAATAGATAATCGAGGGCATGGTAAGTCGGATGGTCGAAGAGGCCATATTAATAAACATGATGAGTTTTTAAAGGATGTGGATGTTTTAGTTAATGAATCCAAAAAACTATTTCCTGAACTAAATCAATTCATTTATGGACATAGTATGGGCGGCAATATTGTTTTAAATTATATTTTAAAGCAAGAAAATGATTTTGTAGGAGCTGTTATATCATCGCCTTGGTTAAAATTATCCTTTAGTCCATCTGCATTGACCATATTTTTTGCAAGACTATTACAAAAGATTTATCCTAAATTTACTCAAAAATCAAAATTAGATGTTAAAGGAATTTCGCACGATTCCAAAGTTGTTGAAGCCTATTTAAAAGATCCTTTGATTCATGAAAAAATATCGGCCAAAATGTTTTTGGAGATTTATTCGGCTGGTTTATGGGCTATTGATCATGCTGAAAAACTAAATATACCTGTTTTAATTCAACACGGTACGGGGGATAAAATTACTTCTCATAAGGCTAGCCTTGAGTTTTATGAAAAAGCTAAGAGCTTTAAAAAGGACATTGTTTTTAAAGAATGGGAAGGATTATATCATGAGCTGCACAATGAGTTAGAGAAAGATCAGGTTTTTAAATTTGTTTTGACTTGGATTGAAAATAAGCTTTGAGTTATGAGCTGTATGCTTTGAGCGATTAATAGACATCTTATGAAAAATTTTAAAAAATTAAAAATTTGGGAAAAAGGATTCAAAATTGCTATTGATACATATAAGTTATCAAAGGACTTTCCATTAGAAGAAAAGTATGGATTGATTAGTCAAGTAAATAGAGCTGCAGTTTCAATAAGTTCAAACATATCAGAAGGCAGTAGTCGTAGAAGTCAAAAGGATTATTATCGTTTTATTGAAATTGCTCTTGGTTCCTGCTTTGAATTAGAAAGCCAATTATTAATTGCTTCAGAATTGGAATTTTGTGATAAGGAAAAGACTAAAAGTATCTTACAAGAGATTGATGAGGAACAAAAAATGTTAATTGCTTTCATGAAAAAATTGCAAAATTAATCTCAGAGCTGTTAACTATAAACTCAAAGCTAAATTATTATGAAAACCTTTAGAACAGTTATACAACCACAAGAGTCTGAGAACATCATAAGTTATCATACCCCTGTATTGTTTATGGGTTCGTGTTTTACTGAGAATATTGGGAATATGATGGCTAATTTAAAGTTCCCGGTTTTAATAAATCCTTTTGGTGTTTTATATAATCCTGTATCGGTTCAGCAAAGTTTAGAAATACTCCTTGATAAAAGAGATTTTGAAGAAAGTGATCTTGATTTTTTCAATGAACAATGGTTTAGCTTTTATCATGATACTGAGTTTTCAAATCCAAATAAACAAGAGTGTTTAGATAGAATTAATGTAACACTTAATAAAGCAAGAGAGCATTTAAAGAATGCAAAGTATTTAATAGTAACATTTGGCACAGCATGGGTATATGAGTATCTTAAGACTGGTAATGTAGTTTCAAATTGTCATAAAATACCAGCAAAAGAATTTCGTAGATTTAAACTTGGGGTTGAGGATATTTTTGTGAACTGGGCTAAATTAATGAATAGAATAGAAGATTATAATCCTGATTTAAAAATAATATTTACGGTAAGCCCGGTGCGCCACTGGAAAGATGGAGCTATTCAAAATCAGTTAAGTAAATCAACATTGATATTGGCAATTCATCAGCTTAAGAAATTATTTGATAATGTTGAATATTTTCCGGCTTATGAAATTATGATGGATGATTTACGCGATTATCGTTTTTATGCTGACGATATGTTGCATCCTTCTATACTTGCTGTTGATTATATCTGGGATCAGTTTTTACAAACCTATTTTCAAAAGGAAACAGAAAGAACAATTAAAGATGTAGAAAAAATTATTCAGGCAGCAGGCCATCGTCCGTTAAGACCAAATACAGCAAGTCACGAAAAATTTAAAAAAGCTCAGTTGCGAAAAATGGAAGAATTATCCAAAAAATACCCTATTCTTGATTTTACAGATGAGAAAAAATACTTTATTTAAAAATTATCCGATCTAACCTTTCAGAGTTCAAAGATCCTGAAAGAAGCAGAAATATTTTAGGAATTGAAAGAGTTAAGGATATTGAAGTTTTTTTCATTGTACCACAAACAAAATGTTTAAATTGTTGTTTAAAAAATCTAAACAAATACATGATTGGATAATGAATTTTAGATTAATAATAATAGCACTGTTCATATTTTTGAATTCTGTAGTCATTGCCCAACAAAACAATGGATTTGTAGAAGGCAGGGTTTACAATAGTAAAAACAATGAACCTGTCCCTTTTGCAAATGTTATTATTTATCAGACAACTACTGGAGTTGCAACAGATATCAATGGCGAGTATAAAATTAAGGGAGTTAAGCCTGGTTTTGTAAAACTACAAGTATCAGCTGTTGGATTCGAAACCTATATTTCGCCCGATATTATGTTAACCAATGCACGTGCGGTAAGTATTGATATTCCTTTAAACGAAACTAGTTTACAGATTGATGAAGTAGTTGTAAAACCATCGTCTTTCAGAAAAACAGAAGAAAGTCCTGTTTCGCTTAGGGTAATAGGAGTTCAGGAAATAGAGAAGATACCAGGAGCCAATCGTGATATTTCCAAAGTTATTCAATCATTTCCTGGAGTAGCTTCTACGCCTGCTCAGCGTAACGATGTGGTGGTGCGCGGTGGTGGACCCAGCGAAAACACATTTTATTTAGACGATGTAGAGATTCCAAATATCAATCATTTTGCAACACAAGGAGCTTCGGGTGGTCCTGTAGGAATTATTAATGTGGATTTTGTGCGCGAAGTTAATCTTTACTCTGGTGCATTTCCTGCAAATCGCGGTGATGCGCTAAGTTCTGTAATTGAATTTAAACAGAAAGATGGAAATCCTGAAAAGACCGAAGTGCAAGGCACACTGGGGTCATCAGAAGTGGCTTTAACGCTGGATGGGCCTTTGGGTGAAAAGACAAATTATATTTTTTCGATACGCAGATCTTATCTGCAATTGTTATTTGCTGCTTTGGAATTACCTTTTTTACCAACCTATAACGATGCCCAGTTTAAAATAAAATCAAGGCTAAACGAAAAGAATGAGCTTACTTTTATAGGTTTAGCGTCGTATGATGTGTCAGAACTTAATTTAGATGCCAATGAAACAGACTTGCAAAAATATATTTTAAATTTTCTCCCTGTTAATGAGCAATATGGATATACACTTGGTGCCGTATGGAAACACTATCGAGAGAAAAGTTATGGTACCTGGGTTATTAGTCGAAGTTACTTAAATAACTATTCATATAAATATCAAAATAATGTTGAGGTAGACTCTTTATTAACATTCGATTATCTATCTTCTGAAGCAGAAAATAAATTTCGCTACGAGAATACAACAAGAACTGATCATGGATTTAAAATAAATTTTGGTGCTGGATTAGAATATGCCCAGTATACCAATAATACTTTTCGTAAAGATTTTGTAGGTTCATCGCCAATTATAACCGATTATGATGTTAACTTGGATTTTTGGAAATGGTCAGTATTTGGACAAATAAGTAAGGATTTTTTTGCAAAAAGATTAGTGCTTTCGTTAGGTGTTAGATCCGATGCAAATAACTATTCATCGAGCATGTCGAATTTATCAGAGCAGATTTCGCCACGCTTTTCGTCTTCGTATATGCTAACACCTGAATTATCGCTTAATTTTAATACAGGCAGGTATTATCAGCTGCCAGCATATACAACTTTAGGTTTTAGCAATGGAGCAGGAACATTAATTAATAAACAAAACGGACTAAAGTATATTTCGGTAGATCATATTGTTGGCGGGTTTGAATATCAACCAACATCAGAATCGCAAGTTACGGTTGAAGGTTTTTATAAAAGCTATAAGAATTATCCATTTTCTATTAATGATTCTATTGCATTGGCAAATAAAGGCGCCGACTTTGGAACTTTTGGCGACGAAGAAGTTCTGTCAAAAGCAGAAGGAAGAACTTATGGTGTAGAATTATTGGCGCGATATAAAAACTTGTTGGGGTTTAATACAGTATTATCTTACACTTGGGTAAGAAGTGAGTTTAAAGAATTCGACGATAAGCTGAATTTTACCGATAATTATATTCCATCATCGTGGGATAATATCCACTTACTGAATATTACAGCAACAAAATCATTGAAAAAGAATTGGCAATTTGGATTTAAATGGAGGTTTGTAGGGGGAGCACCGTTTACACCAATCGATAAAGACAAAACAAGTATTATTGCAGCTTGGGATGCTCGTGGAGTAGAATACCTCGATTTTAATCAATTTAATTCTAATCGCCTAAAACCTTTTCACCAATTGGATATTCGAATCGATAAGCAATATTTTTACAATAAGTGGACCTTAATGTTGTATCTGGATATTCAGAATGTTTATAATTTTAAGTACGAAGAACAAGATTTATTTATTCCACAAAAGGACCAAAATGGAAATAATATTGTTGATCCTGAAAATCCTGAAAGGTATTTAATGCAAACAATAAAAAACGATGGTTCCGGAACCATTTTACCATCCTTAGGAATTATTGTTCAGTTTTAAAAAAACCGGATTTTTCAGAATTCAAATAACTTAAAAGATTTTGTTAAACAGGCAAAATAAAAGGATCAGACACAAGCCTGATCCTTAAAACAAATAAACTTATAATCAAATCAAATTTTAGTCCCAAACAATAACTATTTCTGTTAAATCATCGCCTTTCGCTAATGATTTGGTAATATTGGCCTGGACATTTTTGCAATTTGTAAATTCTAAAGCTCTTTCGCACCATCCGGCAATTCTGTGTTCAATTACTTCCTCAGGTTCTGGGAATTTGGTTATGTGTAATGTAAGCCCTTTGTCGTGTCCGTTAAGTACTTGTATATCCGATGGGCTATAATATGATGTAAAAACTCTACCTGCTCTTTGCATAATATAACTAGGTTTAGCTATCATAACAAAGATCTTGTAAACACCTTTAAGACCTTCTTCTGCACTATATCTTCCCGATTCACGAGCAGCTTTTTGAATATCATTATTGTAGAACATTTTTGCTAATGCTTTTGTAGGTTCTACAGCTCCATCTTTCATGGGATACCAATTATTAGCAAAAATCGCAGTCTTCATGATCGATTGCGAAGAATCTGGTAAAGAGCTAACCCAATTATTTACCTGAGCAGAAAATTTCTTATCAACAAAGTTCTTGATTGACTTTACAGCTGTGCCTTTTACTTCCATTTTTGGTTGGTTTGTGTGTTTTTTTAAATTAAGCATGAAATTACAACTTCTTTTATAAATAGTCAATAGATTTTTATGAGTGATATGAAAATATTGATAAAAGAAAAAGGGAACCAAATTTCCAGGTTCCCTTTTGTGCGTTTGTTTAATACTATGCTATATTTCTTTAATCAAATAGACATATACCGGCAAGTGATCACTGTAACCATTTTTATAAACACCTCCTGCATGTGTCCTTTTTGGATATCCTTTATATCTTCCTTCTTCTTCTTTTAAGAAATCTTTATCAAAAATGAGCGTTTTATATAATTTAAAGCTGGATTTATCTTTTCCTAACAAAGGATAAGAAACAATCATTTGATCAAAAAGGTTCCACTTATCTCTATATGCAAGAGATCCAATACCTTTTTGAAATAATGGGTAAGTAGCATTAAACAGTTCACCTTGATTAGTGCCTTCGACTGTTTTCTTTGCTTTTAGATGTTTTAATAAACTTTCGTTGTTTGGATCATCATTTAAATCACCCATAATAATAATCTTAGCATCTTTATCTATATTCATGATTGAATCAGCTAATGATCGGGTTAGGTCTGCTGCTGCATTTCGTAAAGGTTTACTTCTTTTCTCACCTCCATAGCGCGATGGCCAGTGATTAACTATCACATGAATTTTTTCGCCATCAAGAATACCCGACACAACCAACTGATCCCGAGTAAAAAAATCATCCATTCCGTCGATTTTTAATGTTGCCGAAACGGTATTGGTAACTTTAAAAATAGCAGGCTGATACAATAAACCAACGTCTACACCCCGTTTGTCGGGAGATTCATAATGAACTACTTCATAATTATATTTCTTTAAAGCGGGCATCTTTACTAAATCTTCAAGGACTGCTCTATTTTCAATTTCTGAGATACCTATAATAGCAGGTGCTGTTTTTGTTAAATCGAATCCTATTTGAGAAATGACAGATGACATGTTCTCTTGTTTTGACCAGTATTTCTTACCGTCCCATTTTTTTTCTCCTTCTGGCGTATATTCAAAATCTCTTTTTTCAGGTGTGTCTAAAGTGTCAAATAAATTTTCAAGATTATAAAATGCTATCGTTGCAACTTTAAACTGTTTTTCTTGAGCTTTTATAAAACCCACAATAAAAAAAGAAAAAACCACTAACAAAGCCAACTTAATTGTAATAATATTCTGTTTCATAGTATTGATTTATAAATTGTTGGTAATTGTATAAAAAATTTTCGGAAGTTAAAAACTTAGTGTGTATTTTTACGACCCTTTCCTTAAAAATGAAGAACGATTTTTTAAGATTAGGTTTGGATCTGAAAGTAATAATTTTAAATATTTAATTAACCTAAACAAATGAGACATCTAACACTATTTTTTGTTCTCTCAATGTTTTTTGTTTTTCCAACATGGGCCCAAACAGGTACTATAAAAGGAACAGTAATGGATAGTAAATCTGTTCAAGCTGTTTCTGATATTTATGTGCTGGTTGATGGTACTAATATTGAAGGATTGACAAATGCTAAAGGAGAATTTACATTGGAAAATGTTCCTGCTGGATCAGGAAAATTGATTTTTACAGGATCAGAATATGAAACTTTGGAAAAAGACTTTCAATTATCAAAAGATCAGATTTTGGATTTGGGTACTGTGAGTTTAAACTTCGAAGGAGATCAAAAAGATCTTATGAACGATCTGCCTATGATTGTTCTTGAAGAATCGGATCTTGAAGAAGAAGAAGGCTCTCAGGCTATGAGTGGATTGCTGCAATCATCAGATGATGTTTATTCTGAAATTACAGCTTATACTTTTGGTGCTGTTCGATTTAGAAATCGTGGTTACGATTCTGAAAATACAGCGATTTATTTCAACGGTATTGAAATGAATGATTTGGAGACTGGTAGAGCTAATTATGGAAACTGGGGCGGATTAAATGATGTGATGAGAAATAAAGAAATTTATTTCGGTCAAGATAACAATGATCTAAATATGCAATATTTAGGTGGTGGTGCTAATATATTAACCAAAGCTTCCGATTATCGTCCTGGAATAAAAGTTTCTTATATGAATCGTTTGGCAAATTATAAGAATCGTGTAATGGCAACTGCTTCAACCGGATTAATGGACAATGGTTGGGCGTTTACTATTTCAGGATCTTACCGCTGGGCACAAGAAGGTTATGTTGAGGGAACGGATTACAATGCTAAAGCAATGTTTTTAGCAGTTGAAAAAGTGTTAAACGAAAAACATACTTTATCGCTAACCGCTTTTGCAACACCAAACAAACGTGGTAAATTAATAGGTTCAACACAGGAAGCTTACGATTTAGCTGGATCAAATTACTACAATGCAAACTGGGGATATCAGGCTGGTGAAGTAAGAAATGCCAGAGTAGCTGACGATTTTAAACCATATATCATGTTAAATCATGTGTGGGATATTAATGAAAAGATGGAGTTAAATACATCAGTATCCTATTCATTTGGTCGTGATGGAAATACAGCTTTAAACTGGGCTAATGCAGAAGATCCTCGTCCTAATTATTATAGATATCTACCATATTATAATCGTGATGATGATAATTATGAGGGTTGGACACAACAGCAAGTTGATTGGGATAAGATGTATCAGGCAAATGATGATGAATATAGGCCAGTTTATAATGTGGATGGTATTGAAGGGAATGATTTTTATGGAATAGTTTCTAAATATATGGTTGAAGATAGAAGAATTGATCATAACCAGATTTCTGCTAATATGAATTTTAATTATGAATTTAATGAAGATCTTAACCTTTTGGCAAATGTTAATTATAGCAATTATGTGGGACGTCATTTTAAGGAAGTTAATGATTTGTTGGGTGGTGATTACTGGCTCGATGTAGATAAATTTGCGGAAGGAGATGTAGTTGATTTGGAGAATGATGAAGAAATTCCAGATTATGCACAAAGCGATTTAAATAATCCAAATAGACTTGCTAGAGAAGGTGATGTTTTTGGCTATGATTATGATGCCAATATTCAAAAAATTGGAGGTTTTGCTAAAGCTGATTATACTTATGGAGATGCAGATGCATACCTTGGTGTAGGATTAACACATACTTCTTTTTATCGTACTGGTAATATGATGGTTGGTAAATTCCCAACCGAATCGTATGGTGATTCTGAAAAACAAAATTATTTGAACTATAGCGTAAGAGGTGGTTTAACATATAAAATTACAGGTCGCCATATTGTTTATGCAAATGCTGCTTATTTAACTCGTGCTCCTTATTTCGACGATGCTTATGTATCTCCACGTACGAGAGATCATTTAGTTGATGGATTAACCGATGAAAAAATTATGAGTTTTGATGTAAATTACCTAGCTCGACTTCCAAAAATTACGGCTCGTCTTTCTGGATATTATACTACATTCAAAGATCAAACAGATGTCATGAGTTTCTATCATGATGGCTATAAGAACTTTGTGAATTATGCAATGACAGGAATGGATAAAAAGCATTTCGGAATGGAGTTTGGAATTGAAGGGAAAGTAACTTCTACAATTACTCTTTCTGGTGCTGCTGCTCTTGGTCAGTATACCTGGGATTCTCGTCCTACAGTGAGTATTACTCGTGATAATAATTCTGAATCATTGGCAACAAACGAAATTGTTTATGTAAAGGATTATAGAGTTGATGGAACGCCACAAACTGCCCTTTCTTTTGGTGCTGAATATCGTGCTCCAAAAAACTGGTGGCTTGCAGCAGACTTTAATTATTTCGATAATGCGTATTTGAGTTTTAACCCTGCAAGAAGAACTTCGCTGGCTGTTGAAGGACTAGATTTAGATTCTGATCTTGCAGATCAGATTTTAAGTCAGGAAAAATTTCCAAGTTCGTATACTGTTAATTTAAAGGCCGGAAAATCATGGTATCTTGGTGATTATTACGTAAGTCTTTTCGCAGTCGTAAATAATGTACTAGACGATACAGATATTAAAACCGGAGGATACGAACAATTACGTTTCGATTATGAAAATAAAGACGTAAACAAGTATCCTGCAAATTATTTTTACATGTATGGAAGAACTTACATGTTAATATTAACCATTGCTTTAGATTAAAAAATAAAAAATTAAATATATCATGAAAAAGATGAATAAACTTTCAAAAATGTTAACATTAATGCTGGCTATAGCAGCTACAATGTTTTCTTGTGTTGAAGATGATTATGACAAGCCTGATATTCAAGAGATTCCAGTTGGTGAGGTGTATACTATTGCTCAGGTAAAAGATTTTTACAATAATAACGGTGGCGATTATACCTTTCTTGAAGATGCTTCTGTTTATGGAACAGTTACTATGGACGAAGAAACAGACAATAGTTATAAAACTCCATTTATCCAGGATCATACCGGAGGTATTGCGGTATTTTTAAATACATCAGGTGGATTATATATTGGTGATTCTGTTCGTGTATACCTTAAGGATCTGAAAATTATGCAGTATAGTGACCTATTTCAGATTAATGATGTTACAGGGTCAAATGGTGTGGATGTAGACGACAATGTAATTAAACAAGGGTATAGTAATCCTTTGGTTCCAGAAGAGGCAACAATTGCTGAAATAATTGCAAATGATGATTCAAAAGCATATTACCAGGGACGTTTAGTAAAAATAACTAATGTTCAGTTTCTTGAAACTGATACGGCTGGAACATTGGCTTATCCTGATACGCAAGAGTCTGAAAACAGAAAACTTCAAGATGCTAATGATAAACAGCTAATTGTTCGTACTAGTGGATATGCTTCATTTGCCGGGAATAGTGTGCCTGATGGAAGTGGTTCAATAGTTGGGATTATTAGCCAATTCGGTGATGATATGCAATTAATTATTCGTAGAATGAGAGAAGTTGAGATGAATAATGAAAGATTTGAAGTGACCGGTGGTGGCTCAGGAAATGCTCCTACTCCAAATACTACAATAGATGAATTAAAAGCATTATTTACAGGAGGTTCTTATGATTTTCAACAAATAAATGGTAATGTCGTAATTGAAGGAACAGTAGTTGCTAATGACCAGAATGGAAATTATTATAAAGCAATTGTTATTCAAGATGAAACATCTGGTATAACATTAAAGATTAATGATTATGATCTTTTTGAAAATTTCCAGGTTGGTAGAAAAGTAGTTATTGATTGTAATGGCTTATATGTAGGTGCTTATGCTGATTTAATTCAATTAGGTGCAACTTACGATGATAATGGAACAGAAAAGTTCGGTGGTATTCAACCAGGTGTTTTAGACAATTATGTGTACCGTCTTGATGATATCACTCCATTAACCCCAACAATAGTAACTATTCCTGAAATTACAGATAATTATTTAGGTATGTTGATTCAAATCGATGATGTTCAGTTTGCAGATGCTTATATTGGTAATGATTATTTAGGAGGTGGTGATGCAAATTATAATATTGATTTAGAAGATTGTTCAGGAAATACTATAATTGTTAGGACTAGTTCTTATGCTGATTATGCTTCTGACATAATTGAAACAGGCAAAGGAACATTTATTGGAGTATTAGCAAAATATTTTGATGATTATCAGCTATACATAAGAGATATTGATGAATTAGATATGACAGGTCCAAGGTGCTCTAAATAAAAACTAAAAACCGAAGCCATGGCTTCGGTTTTTTTTATGACTTTTCCAAAGTTTAAAACTTTGGAAAAGATTTGATTACCTATCTGGAAAATCAATTTTTAACTGAATAGCAATATCAGTTTCAAGATTCTTTTCTTCGGTATTAAGTTTGCCCATAGAAATTCCCAATAAACGAACAGGTTTTTCAATTTTACTCTGATTTATTAATTCAGTAACGGTCTCAAAAATATGTTTTTTGTTTTCATGCCAGCTTTCAGTGGTTTTTGATCTGCTTTGTATTGTAAAATCATTATGTTTAATCTTAACAGTTATGGTTTTTCCTTTTACATCAGATTTCTTGATGCGTCTTTCAAGTTCTTCAGCTATACTTTCAAGTTTAGATAAGATTTCTTCTTTTGTGTGCAAATCATTCGAAAAAGTGCGTTCTGCTGCAATCGATTTTCGTATTCTGTTAGGTTTAACCTCGCTGTGTTGTATGCCACGAACTATTTGGTAAAAGTGTTTACCAGACTTTCCAAAGTTTCTTTCTAAAAATTCAATGCTTTGTTTTTTTAAATCTTTTCCATGAAAAATCCCCAAACTATTCATCTTTTGTGCCGTAACCTTTCCAATCCCAAAAAACTTATGAACTGGTAATTCTTCCAGAAAAGTTAAAACATCTTCAGGTAAAATAGTTTTTTGTCCATTGGGTTTATTAATATCGGAAGCAATTTTTGCGGTGAATTTATTAATTGAAATACCAGCAGATGCTTTTAATCCGACCTCAACAAATATTCTATTTCTAATTTCCTTAGCTAATCGTGTTGCTGAACTAATGTTTTTCTTATTTTCAGTAACATCTAAAAAAGCTTCATCTAAAGAAAGGGGTTCAACTAAATCGGTATATTCGTAAAATATTTCACGAATTTTTAGAGAAAGCTCTTTGTATCTTTCAAAACGAGGCTTAACAAAAATTAAATCGGGGCAAAGTCGTTTAGCTGTAACACTTGGCATAGCAGATCTTACTCCAAACTTTCTGGCTTCGTAGCTTGCTGCTGCAATTACTCCTCTTTTTGAATCGCCACCAACAGCAACCGGTTTTCCTAATAAATCAGGATTATCCATTTGTTCTACAGATGCATAAAAAGCATCCATATCAATATGGATAATTTTTCTGATAGGAAGTTCTTGCATGGTTTAATAAAAATCTTTTCTAAAGGTTAAATCCTTAGAAAAGCTATAGATTTAAAATTCTTTCTAAATCTTCAGGAGTATCAACTCCCAACGAGTCAAAATTTGTCTTAGCAACTTTTATTTGATAGCCATTTTCAATCCAGCGCATTTGTTCCAGTGATTCTGCTAATTCAATGTGTGATTGCTCTAGTTTGGTGAGTTGAATTAAAGTTTCAGTTTTATAAGCATACATTCCAATATGCCGGTAAAAATCATATTTTAAATGCCATTCTGGTTTTTCTACATTTCTTAAATAAGGAATGGGCGATCGACTAAAACAGATTGCATGCATATTTTTGTTGAAAGTAACCTTAGGCTTATTGGCATCAAAAATATCTTCAGTAGTATCTATCTTTTTGACCAATGTAGCAATGCTGGTTTTTTCATCCTCGAAACATGATTTAATTTCCTCAATCTGTTCTGGTTGAATAAAAGGTTCATCTCCTTGTATATTAATTACAACATCGTATTTGTTACCTGTTTCTTTTTGAATTAATTCAATAGCCTCAGCAAGTCGATCTGTTCCGCTCTGGTGATCTTCTCTGGTTATGATTACATTTCCTCCAAAAGCTTTTACCTCTTCAAAAATTCGCTTGTCATCAGTAGCAACATAAACGGTATCTAATGCTTTTTTTGTTTGCTGATAAACTCTCTCTATCATGCTTTTGCCATGAATCATTGCTAATGGTTTTCCCGGGAATCGGGAAGATGCATATCTGGCCGGAATAATTCCAATAAATTTCATAAATCAATATTTTATTCTAAAAGCAAAATTAACATTAAACTTGAAACCTGTAACTTTTATCTTTTTACTTTTTGCTTTAATCTTGGTTTTCTGCCTTAATGACAGCAGTAAAATCTTAAATTTAGTTAAAAAACAGAGATTACAAATTTAAAAATTGTAATTTTGTCATGTACTTTAAATTAAACTAAAACAGAATCTCAATGGATATTCAGAAAATAAAACAACGATTTGGAATTATTGGGAATTCGCATGGATTAAATCGTGCTATTGATGTTGCGGCACAAGTTGCTCCAACCGATCTTTCAGTATTGATTACAGGTGAGAGTGGAACAGGGAAGGAAGTATTTCCGCAGATTATCCATCATTTTAGTTCAAGAAAACATGGTAAGTATATTCCGGTAAATTGCGGAGCAATACCTGACGGAACAATCGATTCGGAACTTTTTGGTCACGAAAAAGGTTCTTTTACAGGTGCTCATGATAGTCGCCAGGGATATTTTGAGGTAGCTAATAATGGTACCATCTTTCTGGATGAATTAGCAGAGTTACCAATGCCTACACAGGTTAGACTTCTTAGGGTATTAGAATCAGGAGAGTTTCTTAGAGTAGGATCATCGAAAGTGCAAAAAACAAATGTACGTGTAATTGCTGCAACAAATGTTGATCTTGTTAAAGCTATTGAAGAAAATAAATTCCGTGAAGATTTATACTATCGTTTAAATACGGTACCAATAGTTATTCCTCCATTAAAAGAACGAGAAGATGATATTTATCTATTATTTAGAAAATTTGCTACTGATTTTGCTGAACGTTACAGGATGCCTCCTATAAGTTTAGGTTCTGAGGCCCGAAGAATACTTGATAATTATGAATGGCCGGGTAATGTAAGGCAGCTAAAGAATATTACTGAACAGCTTTCGGTTATTGAAGAGGAAAGAGTGATTACTGCCGATGTATTAAAAAAATATTTACCGGATTATTATCCTAATAAGTTGCCTGCTCTTTATAAAAATGATTTAGTTGATGAGAAAACTTTTTCAACTGAACGGGAGATTCTTTACCAGTTTTTATTCGATATGAAATCGGATTTAAATAATTTGAAAAAGTTGGTTCATGAAATTATTGATAAGGGCGCAAATATATCTGATTTAGAAGATGCAGAGCGTTTAATACGTAATATGGATCAAGTGCCTGCGCCAATTTATAACAATCCGGTTGTTCATCCTCCACAGGACTCCCAGGTGGATGATTCACATATTGAAGATACTGAAGAGTTTATTGAAGAATCACTTTCTTTAGAAGAAAAAGAAATAGAACTCATAAAGAAAGCTCTTGAAAAGCATAATGGTAAGCGAAAATATGCAGCACAGGATTTAGGAATTTCAGAGCGAACTTTATACAGAAAAATAAAAGAATACGACATTAATTAATTATGAAAAGGAAATTATTCTATACAATTATATTATCAATCCTACTTAACCAGGCTTGTACCATAAGTTATTCATTAACCGGTGCATCAATTGCACCTGAAGTTAAAACAGTATCTGTTGAGCATTTTGTGAACAGGGCTCCTTTAGGAGTTGCAAATTTGGAGCAGTATTTTACTGATGAGTTAAAAGATAAGTTCAAATCGCAAACTAGCTTAACTTTGGTTAATGGTGAAGGTCATTTGAATTTCTCAGGAGAAATTACCAAGTATTTTACTAAACCAATGGCTATAACCGGTGATGAAACAGCTGCACAGAACAGACTTACAATCACAGTAAAAGTACATTTTACAAATGAGTTTGAGCCACAATATAACTTTGATACTGATTTTTCACAATATGCAGATTATGATAGTAATCAGGATTTATCGGCAGTGGAACAAACATTAATGGAAGAGATTGTAGAAAAACTAATTGAAGATATTTTTAATAAATCAGTTGTAAACTGGTAGTATGATGAGCGAATTAAGTATTCTGAAATATATTGAATCTCCGGGATTGTTAGCAAAACTAGAGCTTGAAGATTTAAAACGTTTTGTTGAAGAATATCCATTTTTTCAAACAGCTCATATGTTATTATTAAAGTCTCTTAAATTTCAGAATAGTGAAGATTTTCAGAATCAGTTACAAAAATCTTCTATTTTTATTTCTGATCGCGATTTGCTTTTCAGGTTTCTAAATAAGGAATATGAAATAGAGGAAATAGAAGTTAAGAAAGAAATATTAGTACCTCAGGAAGACAAAATAGAAATTCCGAATAACCCAGCCTTATTAAAAAATAAAAAAGTTAAACGTAAAATAAATGACAGCTTTGAAGGAATGGGTGAAAATATTTCCGAAACATTAGCTTCGCAAATAGAATTTTCAGTTGTTAAAGATAAAGATAAACTACAGTATCCTTCCGAGATTTATTTTATTGATGAGGAGCGTAACGGGAAAAATAATATAATTACCATTGATGCTGATCCTGAAAATGTAAAAGAAGGAATCAAGAAAAAAGATATTCTTTTAATTGAGGAAGAAGAGAGTTCTGCAAAAGAAGAGGATAAATCGGATGAATCGTTTGAGTTACTTGAAATAGAAAATGGTCAAGTAGAGAATAGTGAGAATGAAGAAAAGAAAATTGATAAGAAACAGTATTTTGATATATCAAGCTATTCAGAATCAGAGGAAGAACATCTTGAAGATGACCTAATTTCTAATTTCATTAAAAAGAATCCTCGTATCGAACGAAATGAAAGTAATGAAGAAAATCATAATTTAGCAGAGGAAAGTGTAAAGGATGATTCTAATTTATTATCAGAGACATTAATCAAAGTTTATATCAAACAAGGCTTATTTGAGAAGGCAATTCAATCTTATGAGAAATTAAGTTTGAAATATCCAGAAAAAAATGTTTACTTTGCGAGTCAAATTAAAATATTAGAAGAAAAAATAAATAATCAATAAAAACATTTTGAAATGTACGTATTAGTTTCAGTTTTAATCATTATTGCGAGTATATTACTAACATTGATCGTTTTAGTTCAGAACTCGAAGGGCGGAGGATTAGCTTCGAATTTTTCATCATCTAATCAAGTTATGGGTGTGAGAAAAACTGCAGATTTCTTGGAAAAAGCAACCTGGACTTTAGCTATTGGTTTAGTTGTTTTATGTTTAGTTGCAGCAATGACAATTCCTAGAGGAGTAGTTGAGGAAAAATCAAAGATCGAACAACAAGTGAATAATGCTGTTGATCCTACTCAAATGCCGCAATTCCCAACTTCAGTTCCAGAAACTGAAGAAAACGGAGAGACAGAAGGTAACTAATTTACAGTTTTTATCATATATGAAGTGTCAGCTTGTCATAAAGGCTGACACTTTTTTTATGCAAAGTCCTTTGGCATAGATTATGTAAAAATGCAAACGTGCAATAAAAAATAAGTTTAACAATTAAATATTTGAAACAATGTCAGAATTTAAGTACAGACCATTAAAGGATCGAGTTTTGGTAGAGCCTCATAAGGCTGAAGAAAAAACAGCAAGCGGAATTATTATTCCAGATTCAGCTCAAGAAAAGCCACAAAAAGGAACTGTAGTTGCAGTTGGTGAAGGTAAAAAAGATGAGCCTATGTCATTAAAAGCAGGTGATGTGGTAATTTATGGTAAATATGGCGGAACAGAAATCCATATTGATGGTAAGGATTATTTAATCATGCGTGAAGACGACATTTTATTAGTAGAATAATTAATTAAACAAATCATTAAAAATAGAAAACATGGCAGCTAGAGAATTAAAATTTAATATTGACGCCAGGGATCAATTAAAAAGTGGTATTGATCAGTTAGCAAGTGCTGTAAAAGTTACATTAGGACCAAAAGGTCGTAATGTGGTTATTGAAAAGAAATTTGGTGCTCCTCAAGTAACTAAAGATGGTGTTACTGTAGCAAAAGAAATAGAATTAAAAGATAAATTCGAAAATTTAGGTGCTCAAATGGTTAAAGAAGTAGCATCTAAAACGAATGATGATGCTGGTGATGGAACTACAACAGCAACAGTTTTAGCACAAGCTATTGTTAATGTAGGTGTTAAAAATGTTACTGCTGGTGCTAATCCAATGGATCTAAAAAGAGGTATCGACAAAGCAGTTGCTAAGGTTATCGAAAATATTAAAAAGCAATCACACGAGATTGGTGAATCAAACGATAAAATTGAGCAAGTAGCAACAATTTCTGCTAACAACGATTCTGCAATTGGTAAATTAATTGCTGATGCAATGAAAGCAGCAGGACGCGAAGGTGTTATTACTGTTGAAGAAGCAAAAGGAACAGAAGATGAGTTAAAAACGGTTGAAGGTATGCAATTTGATCGTGGATATATTTCTCCATATTTTGTAACTGATACGGATAAGATGGAAGCTGTAATGGATCATCCTTATATTCTTTTAACTGATAAGAAGATTTCTACTATGAAAGATCTTATGCCAATTCTTGAATCAGCAGTTCAAAATGGTAAAGGTTTAATGATCATCGCTGAAGATATCGAAGGTGAAGCTTTAGCTACATTAGTAGTAAATAAAATTCGTGGTTCGTTAAAAGTTGCAGCTGTAAAAGCTCCTGGTTTTGGTGACAGAAGAAAAGAAATGTTAGAAGATATCGCTGTTTTAACTGGTGGTACAGTTATTACTGAAGAAAAAGGTTTAACATTAGAAGGTGCTACTTTGGATATGTTAGGAACTTGCGAAAAAATCGTTATCGACAAAGAAAATACAACTGTTGTTAATGGTGATGGTGCAAAAGAAAATATCGATGCAAGAGTAAACCAAATTAAAGCTCAAATTGAATCTTCAACTTCTGATTACGATAAAGAAAAACTTCAGGAACGTTTAGCTAAGTTAGCTGGTGGTGTTGCTGTAATTTATGTTGGTGCTGCAAGTGAAGTTGAGCTAAAAGAAAAGAAAGATCGTGTTGACGATGCTTTAAGTGCTACTCGTGCTGCTGTTGAAGAAGGAATTATTCCTGGTGGTGGTGTTGCTTACATTCGTGCTATTGATGAATTAGAAGGTATGAAAGGTGAGAATGAAGACGAAACTACAGGTATCGCTATCATTAAAAGAGCAATTGAAGAACCATTGCGTCAGATTGTTGAAAATGCAGGTATCGAAGGATCTGTTATCGTTCAAAAAGTAAAAGAAGGTAAAGGAGATTATGGATACAATGCTAGAACAAACCAGTTCGAGAACTTAACAGAATCTGGAGTTATTGATCCTACAAAAGTTGCTCGTGTAGCTATTGAAAATGCAGCTTCTATTGCAGGAATGTTCTTAACTACAGAATGTGTTATTACTGAGGAAGAAGAAGAAATGCCTCCAATGCCAGCAGGTGGAATGGGTGGCGGAATGCCAGGAATGATGTAAGATATCAATCATCATTATATATTATTCAGCCCTTTGTTGCTCTATGCGCAAGGGGCTTTTTTGTAAGTTGTCATTCCGGCCGAAGAGCCGGAATCTTTTTTTTGTATAAAACTAAACACCCAAACTCTCTCCAAATAATAAAATTATTTGCTAATTTTGATATTGAAACATACAATAAACAATACTTTGGTATGTTTTTAGTGAAGACTTTATTGTCATTCCGGCCGAAGAGCCGGAATCTATACTTAAAAAAAGAATGTAATGAAAAAACTAAAATCTCTTTTAATCATAGCAACTACTATATTAGTATCTTTTAATGCAAGTGCAGGCTGGATAGTTACTCAGCAAAGTTATGATTCGGACGAAGGGGTAGAAACTGCATTAATTGAAACCATTTATTTGCAAGATAATATTATGAAGGTGGTTCAGTCAGAAATGATAACCATGTTTAATTTAAATACCGAAACAATAACTCTGTTAAGTCCTAACTTAAAAGTCTATTGGACTGGTAAGGTAGATGATTATAAAAAAGAAATGAAGGCAGCGATGCAATCAGCAATGGACGAGCAGTTGGCAAATGCAGCTGAGGCGCAAAAGGAAATGATTAAAAAAATGTACCATGGAATGATGGAAAGTATCGATAATCCATCAAAATTTGCTGGTGAAGAGCCGGAGGAGTATGATTTGCAAATTGAACGTACTGGTGAAAAAGAGCGTATAGCGGGACGATTAGCGGTTAAATATACCGTTTCGGTGAATGGATCAGTAAAAGAAGAAGCATGGTTATCTGAATCGGATAGAGCGAATGAAGAGTTTGACTCCGAACAATTTCATGTTATATTTGATGATTTTATCAGCCAGGCTGGAACAATAGCTTTTTATCAGTCGAATGAAAAATATATCGAATTTTCAAAAAAAGGCTTCCCCTTAAAATCAATTAACTATTTTGGTGGATACGAAACGATTACTGAAGTCACCAGCCTGGATAAAGAGAAAATTGAGAATTCTGATTTTTCTATTCCAGATGATTATAAGAAAGTCAGTTTGTTAGAGATAGGATTAAAAGAACAAGAATAAAATAATTTAAGATATAGAATGAAATCCGGCTTTGAAGTCGGATTTTTTATTTAATAAAAAATCAAATTTGCATATGTCAAAAATTTGTCTTTATCTTTGTTGCATCATTTCAAACATCCTTCGCTAAGGGCGTTTGATTTATAAAGAAGAGTGGAGAGATTAGGCTCTGTGAAACTCTAGCAACCTGAACAAGGAGTTCAAAGGTGCTAATACCTAACCCAAGGTCCACAAATGGACGGGAAATTATAAACTAAACGCAAAAATCATGAAAAAAGAATTTTGTAAAAGTTATTCCGTATTGGGTTTTGTAATTGTCAATCATTTTTGGTTTAACAATTTTACAATGCCGCTTATGCCTATGTGCATGCGCTAGTCGGAGAGTAGATTAATGTCTTTCCGGAAAATATATGTGCAGCCCAAGGGGCATGGTATGTTTTATTGTAAATACTAAAAAAATGTTATGACTTACAAAGTGGTTAAGTTCGGAGGATCGAACTTAAAAGATATTGATGGAATAAGAAGTATTATAAGAGCTGTTCAATCTTATAATCAACATTTAATAATTGTTGTTTCAGCTTTTTATGGTTTAACAAACCGATTAATAGAAGCAATTGATTCTTCGGCTAAAGGAGAATTGCAAATAAACAGTTTTACGAATGAAATTTTTAATCAAAAAACATCTATTGTTAGAGAGTTATTAACTAACAAAACTTTGATTAATGAATTTGAGGGTGAACTAGAGTTACGATTAAATAAACTTAAAGCATTTTTACTGGCAATTAATTACATTAACGAAGTTCCTCCTTTTATTTATGATGAGGTATTGAGTTATGGTGAAAAACTTAGCTCTTTAATACTGACTTATATTTTAAATGATGCAGGAATAAAATGTCAGGAAATGCTTCCTGAAGATATAGGCCTTATTACAGATGGAGAATATAAAAATGCTACGGTCGATCTAGAATTATCGGCAAAATATTTAAAGCATAATCTTTCTGAAAAACAAACTTTTATTATTCCCGGATTTTATGGAATATCAAAAGAGAAAAAGGTTACGTTGCTTGGTCGGGGTGGAAGTGATTATTCTGCTGCTGCAATAGCTGCTTGTTTAAATGCAGAAAGCCTCGATTTATGGAAAGATGTAGAAGGTTTTCTAAGCGCAGATCCAAAAATAATTTCCGACTCGGTAAATGTTGAGTCATTAACATATGCTGAAGCTTCTGAATTAGCATACTTTGGCTCTAAGATATTACATCCAAGAACATCGGAACCTTTAGAGAAAAGAAAAATCCCTATTAGAATTTTGAATATTGATAATTCTAAGGAAGGGATTAAGCCATTAACAATTATTAATGGTAAAGAAACGGTCACAAGTAATGTTGTAAAAAGTGTTTCTTTTAGCGATCATTTTGGATTGCTAAAGTTACATGGTTCAGGTGTTGGTATTAAACCTGGCATCTTGGCTAAATCTACAGCTTTACTCGATAAAGCAGGTGTAAACATAAAATCGGTTATTACTTCTCAAACAGCAATAAATATTTTACTATCGGAAAGTGATTTGCTTTTTGCAAAACAGATTATTGAAGAAAATCAAATTCACGGAATAAGTAAAATTGAAACAAGAGCACATATTTCGGTAATTGCTTCTGTTGGAGAAGGATTAACCTCTGAATACGGTGTTGCAGGAAGAATATTTAGTGCAGTAGCCAGAAAAGGAATCAATATTGAAATTATCTGCTTTGGAGCAAGTTCTGTTGCAATGTATTTTATTGTCAACAGGATTGATCGAGATGATACAGTTCGTGAAATACATCACGAGTTTTTTACAAATCAGGTTTCATGCTGTGAGGCTTGTATTTAAAATCACTACAATTTTTATTTAAATGATTAAAGAGAAATGAAAAAATATAAATTTGAAACATTACAAATACATGCAGGGCAGGAGCCAGATCCAGTTACTAGATCGAGAGCAGTGCCTATATATCAGACTACATCGTATAATTTCAGAGATTCCGAACATGGAGCAAATTTATTTGCACTAAAAGAACAAGGAAATATTTATACGCGATTAACCAATCCAACAACTGATGTACTTGAAAAACGAATAGCAGCTTTGGAAGGAGGAGAAGCAGCTTTAGTTGTTGCATCGGGGCATGCAGCACAATTTATTGCATTAAATAATATGCTTAAGCCTGGTGATAATTTTGTATCATCTCCTTATTTGTATGGTGGTTCTTATAATCAATTTAAGGTTTCTTTTAAAAACCTGGGAATAGATGTGAGATTTGCTCATTCAGACGAAGCTCAAGATTTTGAGCCTTTAATTGATAAAAATACCAAAGCAATTTATGTAGAGACCATTGGGAATCCCGGTTTTTCGGTTCCTGATTTTGAGGCCTTTTCAAAACTGGCCCAAAAGTATGATATTCCCTTAGTTGTTGACAATACATTTGGCGCTTGTGGATATTTATGTAAACCAATTGAGCATGGAGCTGATATTGTTGTGGAATCTGCTACCAAATGGATTGGTGGACATGGAACTTCTATGGGAGGTGTTATTATCGATGCCGGGAAATATAATTGGGCTAATGGAAAATTTCTACAGTTTTCTGAACCATCAGAAGGTTATCATGGATTAGTTTATTCAGAAACATTTAATAAACTGGCATTTATCATGCGTTCACGAGTTGAAGGACTACGGGATTTTGGGCCTGCTATAAGTCCTTTCAACTCTTTTTTATTATTACAAGGTCTTGAAACTTTATCGTTTAGAGTACAAAAACATGTCGATAATGCTCTGTTGTTAGCTAAATGGTTACAAGGAAATCCAAATGTGAAAAAGCTTAGTTATCCGGGTTTATCGAATGATTCAAATCATACTACAGCATCAAAATATTTAAAAAATGGTTTTGGTGGAGTATTATCCTTCGAACTAAAAGGAGGAATCAAAAAAGCTACAAAATTTGTTGATAATCTTAAACTTATTAGCCATTTGGCTAATGTTGGTGATGCTAAAACTCTAATTATTTTGCCTGCGGCAACAACGCATCAGCAATTAACCTTTGACGAGCAATTAAAAGCCGGAGTAACTCCCGGCTTATTGCGCGTCTCTGTTGGTTTAGAACATATTGATGATATTACTGCTGATATTGAACAGGCATTTGAAATTGTAAACCAAAAGAAGAAAATAAAATATGAATATGAGTTGCCATTAGCAACTTAAACTATAAGCGGGATGCCGAGTCTAAAGTAGGGTTTGTACGAAGTTAATTATCCTCTAATAATTAAAAATCTTATTATCTTTCGGCATCCGCTTAATAAAAACTATTATGACAGAACATCAATTTCAACACAAAGGAGAATTGAAACTTGAAAACGGGCAATCGTTGCACGATATTCAAATTGTATATCATACAGCAGGTGAGTTAAACCAGGCAAAAGATAATGTAATTTGGGTATGCCATGCATTGACTGCTAATTCTGATGTTGCTGACTGGTGGCCAAATATGGTTGGTGATGGATTGTTATTTGACACAAGTAAATATTTTATTATTTGTGCTAACTTTTTAGGTTCTTGCTATGGTACCACAGGACCTTTATCAACTGATCCAAAAACAAATCAGCCTTATTATCATGATTTTCCATTAATCACTATTCGAGATATGGTGAATGCTCATGACTTATTACGTGAACATCTACACATATCAAAGATATTTATGATTACCGGGGGATCAATTGGAAGCTTTCAGGCATTAGAGTGGAGTATCATGTATCCTTCTGTGATTGAGAATTTGGTTTTTATTGTTAGCGGAGCTTTTGCTTCTCCTTGGAATATTGCTATAAACGAATCGCAACGATTAGCTATTGAAGCAGATCAGACATTTAATGAAAGAAATGAAAAAGCTGGTTTGTCAGGATTAAAAGCTGCACGATCTATTGCATTATTGAGCTATAGAAATGCGGCTACTTATAATAAAACGCAACATGATCCTGAAGAAAAATTAGGCGATTTTCGTGCAATTTCTTATCAACAATATCAAGGAGATAAATTAGTTAAACGATTTGATGCTTTTTCATATTATTCTATAACACGATCTTTCGATTCTCATAATGTTGGTCGAGGTCGTGGAGGAATAGAAAAGGTATTAGCAACGATTAAAGCAAAATCGTTATTAATAGCAATATCATCCGATATTTTGTTTTTTCCTGATGAGATCAAGGAAATTCAAAAATATATTCCAAATTCACAGTTCATTGAAATTGATTCGCTTTATGGTCATGATGGTTTTTTAATTGAAACAGAACAATTAACAAAAATCATTCAAGATTTTATAAGTGGATAAAAAATGAATCAAAAAATAAATATTGGACTTTTCGGCTACGGGGTTGTAGGCGAGAGTCTTCATCATGTGCTTAAACATAGCAAAACAGTTGACGCTAGTGTAAGTAAAATCTGTGTTAGGCAGAAAGATAAAAAAAGATCACTTCCTGAAAATCAGTTTACTTTTAATAAAGAAGATATCATTAATGATCGGGATATTAATTTGGTTGTAGAGCTAATTGATGATGCTGATGAAGCGTACGATATTGTAAAACGTTGTTTGCAAAACAAAAAAAGTGTTGTATCTGGTAATAAAAAAATGTTAGCGCATCATTTAGAAGAGTTAATTCAATTACAAGAAGAAACCCAAACTTCATTGCTTTATGATGCTTCAGCTTGTGGAAGTATTCCTATTATCAGAAATATTGAAGAATATTACGATAATGATTTATTAAAATCTGTAACAGGAATCTTAAATGGATCATCGAATTACATTCTTTCAAAAATTTTTAATGAGGGGCTAGACTATCAAACAGCTTTAAAACAAGCTCAGGATTTAGGTTTTGCCGAAAGTAACCCAAGTTTAGATGTGGACGGTTTCGATTCGCTCTATAAATTAATCATAATTGCAACTCACGCTCTAGGAACATTTGTTAAACCTGATGAAGTGCTTAATTACGGTATATCGAACTTGCAACAAGGAGATATTCAATTTGCAATGGAGAAAAACTTTAAGATCAAACTGGTTGCTCAATTGATCAAACTGGACGATAACAGCTTTACAATGTTTGTAATTCCGCGTTTGGTTAAGCCAGAAAAATATATTTACAATGTGGAGGATGAATACAACGGGGTTGTAATCCAAGGAGAATTTTACGATAAGCAATTCATGTTTGGTAAAGGAGCCGGAGGTTATCCAACAGGATCAGCAGTTTTATCTGATATTACAGCTCGTTCACATAACTATAAATACGAATACAAGAAACAGAAATATTTTAAAAAGTTGGAATATAGAACCGATCACGAAATAGAAATATATTTACGATACAAGAATATTGTTGATTTCAGTTATTTCGAATTTGAGAGTATTTCTGAAAAGCATTCGGGATTAGAAAATAATTATGTGGTTGGGAAAATAAAATTATCGAATCTATTAAAATTAAAAACGGTATTACCAAAGTTAGATGTCTTTTTAGCTTATATCAGAAATTAATACCGATTAGAAAATGTAATGGAACATGAAATGTCCCAAACATTTTTATCTATCGGCATTAAGCAAGATAAATATTTTAAACTGTGCTTAACTTGACTTTGATATACAGTATTTTGTAAATTTATATAACATTCATTGTCATTCCGGGAGAGCTTCAGCGAGACCCGGAATCTCTTAAAGAATAGGCAAATGAACTTACTTGAAAAATTAAAATCAGAATTAAAAGAAAGAATCTTTGTGCTCGATGGAGCCATGGGAACAATGATTCAATCATATAAATTGGATGAAAAAGCATATCGTGGTGAAAGATTCAAAAATAATGAAAAACCTATAAAAGGGAATCATGATATTCTTTCATTAACACAACCTCATGTAATTGAAGAAATTCATAAGTGTTACCTGGAAACAGGAGCGGATTTAATTGAAACGAATACGTTTAACTCCAATGCAATATCATTAGCGGATTATGAAATGCAGGATTTAGCTTATGAGTTAAATTTTGAATCAGCTAAATTAGCAAAAAGAGCAATTGAAAAGTTTGGACGAAAAGATGGGCATTCTCATTATGTTGTTGGATCAATGGGGCCAACAAACAGAACAGCTTCTTTGTCGCCTGATGTAAATCGTCCGGGATTTAGAAATATTTCTTTCGATGAATTGAAAGATGCATATTCAACCCAAGCAAAAGGATTGTTAGATGGTGGGGTAGATATTTTACTTGTAGAAACCATATTTGATACACTGAATGCCAAAGCAGCATTATTTGCAATTAATGAAATTGCTGAACAAAAAGGAATTATAGTTCCAATAATGGTTTCCGGCACAGTTGATAAAAGTGGAAGACTTCTTTCGGGGCAGGTTGTTGATGCTTTTTATAATTCAGTTTCTCATGTTGAGCTATTAAGTGTTGGACTAAATTGTGCTTTTGGAGCAAAACGATTAAGACCTTTTGTTGAAGACTTATCTGCAATTTCAAAGTTTAATGTAAGTGTACATCCAAATGCCGGATTGCCTGATTTATTTGGTAATTATACTCAGTCAGCTCAAGAAATGGCAGAACTCATCGAAGGTTTTCTTAAAGCAGGAGATATAAACATAGTCGGTGGTTGCTGTGGAACAAATTGTAAGCATATTCATGCTATTGCTCAAGTAGCAGCAAAGTATAAACCAAGAAAAATACCTGAAGAACAATGTAAGACTCAATTATCGGGATTGGAAACAGTTGCTGTATGTGAAGGTAGAAACTTTATTAACATTGGTGAACGAACCAATGTGTCAGGATCAAAAAAGTTTGCTCAGCTTATTCGTGATGAAAATTTTGATGCAGCATTAAATGTAGCTCGTCATCAGGTTATTAATGGTGCGCAAATTATTGATGTTTCTATGGATGATGCTATGATTGATGCAGAGAAAGTGCTGCCAGAGTTTTTGCATTTAATAGCTTCGGAACCTGATATTGCAAAAGTTCCTGTAATGATTGATTCTTCGAAATGGTCGGTAATAGAAGCCGGGTTAAAATGTTTACAGGGGAAATCTATTGTTAATTCAATTAGTTTAAAAGAAGGAGAGCAGGACTTTATAGGAAAAGCAAAAAAGATTAATGCTTACGGAGCTGCTGCAGTTGTTATGTTATTTGATGAAAAAGGGCAGGCTGATACTTTTGAACGTAAAATTGAGATAGCAGAAAAGTCATATAAAATCTTGACAGAAAAAGCAGGTTTTCCTGCTGAAAATATCATTTTTGATTCTAATGTTTTGGCAATTGGTACAGGATTGCTGGAACATAATAATTATGCAGTAGATTTTATAAAGGCTGTAGAATGGATCAAGGAAAATCTTCCTTTAGCAAAAACCAGTGGAGGAATCAGTAATTTATCTTTTTCATTCCGAGGCAATAATCGTGTGCGCGAAGCTATTCATTCAGTATTTTTATATCATGCCATAAAAGCAGGATTAGATATGGGAATTGTAAATCCGGCAATGTTGGAGATTTATGACGATATCCCTAAAGATTTATTACAGTTAACCGAAGATTTGGTTTTAAATAGAAGAGCTGATGCTACTCAACGTTTATTGGCTTTTGCAGAGCAAAATAATTTGGCAGGTAAAAAGGAAGAGAACTTTGATGAGTGGAGAAAAAAGCCTGTTCATGAAAGAATTAATTATGCTTTAATTAAAGGGAATCTTGATTTTATTGAGCAAGATGTAGAAGAAATCAGAAAGAATTTCAAAGCAACTCTTGAGGTTATTGAGGGTCCATTAATGGACGGGATGGGAGTTGTTGGAGAGCTTTTTGGTTCAGGAAAGATGTTCTTGCCTCAGGTAGTAAAAAGTGCCAGAGTAATGAAAAAGGCCGTAGCCTATCTATTGCCTTACATCGAAGAAGAAAAGAAATTGAGTGGAGATATTTCCTCAAAAGGCAAGATTTTAATTGCAACAGTAAAAGGTGATGTACATGATATTGGTAAAAATATTGTGAGTGTAGTTCTTTCTTGTAACAACTATGAGATTATTGATCTGGGAGTGATGGTTCCATCAGAAACAATAATAGAAACGGCAATAAAAGAAAAAGTGGATATCATTGGTTTAAGCGGATTAATAACACCATCGCTCGATGAAATGATTCATATTGCAAAAGAACTGGAAAAGAACAATCTAAACATTCCATTATTAATAGGTGGTGCTACAACATCAAAAATACATACAGCATTAAGAATTGCACCAGAATATTCTGCTCCTGTTGTATATGTTAAAGATGCTTCGCGAAGTGTAAATGTTGTTAATAATCTTTTATCTGAATCATTAAGAGATGAATATCTAAAAAGTTTAAAAGAGGAATATCAAAAATCGATTGCTAAGTATGAAAAAACAAAATCGGGAGCTAAATACTTAACATTAGAAAATGCTCGTAATAATAAATTAAAGTTCGATTGGGCAAGTTATGAACCTAAGTGTCCTGCGTTTTTAGGGAATAAAGTATTAGGAAACTATCCGATAAAACAATTAATAAATTATATTGATTGGACATTCTTTTTCCATCAGTGGGATATTCCGGGGCGTTATCCAAAGATTTTTAATGATCCTGTAAAAGGAAAAGAAGCAAAAAAGCTTTACGATGATGCACAGAATATGCTTGAGCGTATTGTTCAGAAAAATATGCTTACAGCTAATGGTGTATTTGGATTCTATCCGGCAATTTCAAAGGAAGATGATGTTGTTTTATTTGATCAAAATAAATCAAATAAAATTGCTGAGTTTAACTTTATCCGTAATCAAAGAATAAAAAATGAAAATGAACCAAACTTATGTTTGTCCGATTTTATAATTCCAGAAAAAGAAGGCAGGAAGGATTATATTGGGCTTTTTGCTGTTACTGCAGGATTAGGAGCAGAAAGATGGGTTGAGGAGTTTAAAAATGCAGGAAACGATTACGATGCTATTATGCTTAAAATTTTAGCAGATAGATTAGCTGAAGCTTTTGCTGAAATGTTACACGAGAAAGTGCGTAAAGAATATTGGGGATATGCTATCGATGAAAAATTAACACAAGATGATATTTTGCATGAACGATATCGAGGAATAAGACCTGCAATTGGCTACCCATCATTGCCCGATCACTTCTTGAAGAAAACATTATTTGACTTACTTGATGCCGAAGATCAAGCTCAAATAAGTTTAACTGAAAACTCTATGATGAGCCCACAAGCATCAGTAAGTGGATTATATATAGCTCATCCTGAATCGCAGTATTTTAATGTACAAAAGATTTCAGAAGATCAAATACAGGATTATGCAGTAAGATGCGACATTAGCCTGTATGATGCCGAGAAAAGATTAAGTCAGAATTTGAATTATAAGTAGAAATGAAAGTTATAGAAAAAATAAAAGAAGCAAAAAAGGCACTGTTTACTTTTGAGCTTTTACCTCCTTTAAAAGGACATAATATACAAGAAATTTACGGTACCATTGATCCTTTAATCGAATTTGATCCTGCATACATTAATATTACATATCATCAGCAAGAGGTGCTTTATAAAACCCGACCTGATGGTTTAATGGAAAAGCGTATCGTTCGTAAACGACCAGGAACTGTTGCTATAGCGGCAGCTATTCAGAATAAATATAAAGTTACCGTAGTGCCACATATGATTTGTGGAGGTTTTACCAGGGAAGAAACCGAAGATGCACTTATTGATTTGCACTTTCTTGGAATCAACAATTTGTTGGTATTAAGAGGTGATCCTGAAAAAGGAAAAAGAAAATTCATTCCTGTTAAAGGTGGTCATACTTATTCTAGTGAGCTGATAGAACAAATTATGAAGCTTAACAAAGGCAAGTATTTGCACGAAGATATGGAAGAAGCAATGCCCACAGATTTTTCAGTTGGTGTTGCCGGATATCCTGAAAAACATATTGAAGCTCCAAACATGCAATCCGACCTGGAGTATTTAAAATTAAAAGTAGATAAGGGAGCTGAGTATATTGTTACTCAAATGTTTTTTGATAATCAAAAGTATTTTGACTTTGTTGGAAAATGTAAAAACATTGGAATTAATGTACCGATTATACCAGGAATAAAACCCGTTTCTACTTTAAACGATCGTTCTTTGTTACCGCAAACTTTTAATATTGATTTACCTAATGAACTAATTCAGGAGATTAAAAAGTGTAAAACTCAAAAAGAAATTAGACAGGTTGGAGTTGAATGGGCAACAAATCAATCTAAAGAACTTATAAAGTATGGTGTGCCGGGGATTCATTATTATACCCTAGATCAATCCGACAACATAAAAAAAATTGTGAAAGAAGTGTTTTAGTTTCATTCTTTGTTGAATCATATTTCTTTGTTAAATTTATAATTACAGTTTATTAATCTACAGCAGATTACTTGTTTCTGGTTGCTGGTAATTAAATAGAGTAATGAAAAGTTATAAAGATTTAGAGATTTATAAAATGGCTTATGATTTAGCAATTAAAGTTCATAAAATGAGTCTTACTTTGCCAAAATATGAGTTGTATGAGCAAGGTAGTCAGGTTAGAAGGTCTAGTAAAAGTGTTAAAGATAATATAGTTGAAGGCTATGGCAGAAAGCGTTATAAAGATGATTTTATTAGATTTTTGATTTTTTCTCAAAGCTCTTGCGATGAAGCTGTTTCTCAATTGAATATGATAAGTGATATCCATTTTTTGGAAAATCCATTAAATGAACTTATAAATGATTATGATATACTTGGGAAGAAAATAAATAAGTTTATTCAATATGTAGAAAGTAATTGGAATAGGTTTAACAAGTAACAAGTAACCAGCAACAAGGTATAATTATTAATACATAGGTGATAAAACTTTTCATTTATTAAATTATCTTTGCAAATTCAGAAACCTTTTGGTTTGCTGATTGTAAAATAGTGGAAGATAATATTTTATACCTATATGGATAATATAAGAAATTTTTGCATCATTGCTCATATCGATCATGGAAAGAGTACTTTAGCCGATAGGCTATTACAGGCTACTGGTTCCGTATCTGATCGTGATTATAAAGATCAGTTACTTGATGATATGGATTTAGAGAGAGAAAGAGGGATAACCATCAAGAGTCATGCTATACAAATGAATTTTAAGCATGAAGGCAGAGATTACATTCTGAATTTAATTGATACCCCGGGTCATGTTGATTTTTCGTATGAAGTTTCGCGATCAATTGCTGCATGTGAAGGAGCTCTGTTAATTGTTGATGCAACTCAAGGTGTTCAGGCACAAACTATCTCCAATGTATTTTTAGCAATGGAGCACGATTTGGAGATTATCCCTGTTCTAAATAAGATGGATTTGGATGCTGCAATGCCGGAAGAAGTGAAGGATCAAATCGAGGAGTTGATAGGTTGTGCAAGAGAAGATATTATTGGAGCTAGTGGTAAAACAGGACTAGGTGTCGAAGATATTTTAGAAGCAATCATAAATAAAGTGCCAGCTCCAAAGGGAGATCCTCATGCACCTCTTCAAGCGCTTATCTTCGATTCTGTATTTAATCAGTATAGAGGAATCGAAGCATTTTTTAAAATCCAGAATGGTACCATTCGAAAAGGCGAGATGGTAAAATTCATGGCAACAGGAAAGGAATATGATGCTGATGAAATTGGTGTTTTAAAGTATAAACAAGAACCAAGAAAAGAACTAAAAGCTGGTGATGTAGGATATATTATTTCTGGTATCAAAACAGCCAAAGAAGTAAAAGTTGGAGATACCTTAACAAGTAAGGACAGACCATGCGAAGAAGTCATTGCAGGTTTCGAAGATGTTAAACCTATGGTGTTTGCAGGTATATATCCTGTAGATGCTGATGATTATGAAGACTTGCGAGAATCGATGGAAAAGCTTCAGTTAAATGATGCTTCTCTAACTTTTGAGCCGGAATCTTCTGCTGCTTTAGGATTTGGTTTTCGTTGTGGGTTTCTAGGCTTATTACATATGGAAATTATTCAGGAACGATTGGATCGTGAATTCGATATGGATGTAATCACAACCGTTCCAAACGTTTCGTATAAAGCCCATACAACAAAAGGAGAAGTAGTTGATGTTCATAATCCTTCAGGATTACCTGATGTAACGCAAATTGATTTTATCGAAGAACCTTATATTCGTGCTCAGATTATTTCTCAGTCTGAGTATGTTGGCCAGGTGATGAAGTTATGTATTGATAAGAGAGGAGAATTAAAAAATCAGATATACTTACCAAACGATCGTGTTGAGGTTTCATTCGAAATGCCATTGGCAGAAATTGTATTTGACTTTTACGATAAACTAAAAAGTATATCAAGGGGTTATGCATCGTTCGATTATCATCAAACAGGTTATGAAAAAGCGAGTTTAGCAAGATTAGATATTTTATTAAATGGTGAAATGGTTGATGCCTTATCTACTTTAATTCATAGAGATAATGCGTATAATTTTGGTCGCCGAATGTGCGAAAAACTAAAAGAACTCATTCCTCGCCAGCAATTTGATATAGCCATTCAGGCAGCTATCGGAGCTAAAATTATTGCTCGTGAAACGGTGAAAGCTGTTCGTAAAGATGTTACGGCGAAATGTTATGGTGGTGATATTACTCGTAAACGAAAACTTCTGGAAAAACAGAAGAAGGGTAAAAAACGAATGCGTCAGGTAGGTAATGTAGAAGTTCCGCAACAAGCATTCCTTGCCGTATTAAAACTTGATTAAAAAGAAAACTTAATAATTTGTTATTCCGGGCTCGACCCGGAATCTTTTTTATACCTGCTAGGTTTTTATTTTTTATAACTTTGTCTTATGTCTTTTGTAAATCAAAAATATCGTAATAGTAAAATAAAGCAGGCTTCCTGGGTAGGTATTGTTGGAAATTCTATTTTAGCAGTAGCTAAAATTGTGATAGGATTTATTTCAGGGAGTTTAGCTGTTATTGGAGATGGAATCGATACTGCAACCGACATCTTTACTTATATGATTACTTTGCTTGCAGCCCGTATCATGAATAAACCGCCTAATTATAAATACCCATATGGTTATAATCGTGCAGAAGCGGTTGCTACCAAAGCCTTAAGTTTTGTAATATTCTTTGCAGGAGCTCAATTGTTTTATTCTACAATTATCAGATTAATACAAAATGAGTTGGTAGAATTACCTAGTTTGTTAGCAATTTATGTTACAATATTTTCTATTGTTTCAAAAGCTGGATTAGCATTTTATCAATTTCGCATTGGGAAGAAAATAGAAAGTAATATGTTAATTGCTAATGCAAAAAATATGCGTAACGATATTTTAATTTCTGCATCTGTTCTTATAGGATTAATTTTTACCCAAGTGCTACATTTACCTATTTTGGATTTAGTAACTGCTTTAGCTGTTAGTATATGGATTATGAAAGCAGGGTTTGAGATCTTTATGGAAACAAGTAGGGAGTTAATGGATGGAACCGATAACCCTGATTTGTATTATAAGATTTTCGATGCTGTTGAAGAAGTAGGTGCAGTTAATCCTCATAGGGTAAGAGTTAGAAAACATTCCAATATGTATACCGTTGCTTTAGATGTAGAAATGGATGGAAAGCTTACTATTGAAGAAGGTCATCATTTAGCGAAAAAAGTTGAAAATAATATTAAGGATAGAGTTGAAAATATTTATGATGTGATGGTTCATATTGAACCAAGAGGAAATGTAGAGAAAGAGAAGTTTGGCTTATCTCGTGATAATATTGAGGATGAATGCAATAAGAAGAAAAAACGAAATGCAAAATAAATACCAAAAACCTACTGGCTCATACATCAGTTTTATGAGTAATAAGGTGAAAGAGTTTGGGGGCATTAATTTAGCACAAGGAATCCCAGGATTTAATCCTCCTCAAGAGCTGACCAATATATTAAGTAAAATTGCAAGTGATAAAATCCACCAGTATGCGCCTGGAAATGGGAATAATGAACTCTTAAATTTATTATTATCAAAATATCAAAAGGAATATCCATTTAAAAAAGAAGACATTCTAATTACTCAGGGTGGTACAGAGGCATTGTCGTTATTATATACTTATTTCAATAAAATAATACCAAAACCTTTTTCAGCTTTAGCTTTTGATCCGGTTTATGAAAGTTATAAGTATTTGCCGGGAATTTTTAATACAGAGTTTGTTTCGTTTTGTTTTAATGATGATTTTTCAATTGACTTTGAGAAACTTGAAAATGTTTGTATTGAGAATAATGTGAAAGTTATTTTTCTTGGTTCGCCAGGAAATCCTTTTGGGAAAATTTGGTCAAAAGAAGAAATGAACTCATTAATTGACTTGAGTAAAAGGAAAGATATTTTTATTGTTCTAGATGCTGTTTACAAAGAGCTCTATTTTGATGAAAAACCATATATTCCATTAGATCAGTTTAATCCTAATCTGCTTTATACAAATAGTTTTTCAAAATTATTTTCAATAACGGGTTGGCGAATTGGATACTTAATTGCACATCATAATCATATGCAAAACATTAAATCTATTCACGATTATACAGGTTTGTGTGCTCCATCAGTTTTGCAACAAGCGGTTGTCGAATATTTAAAGCAATATCACTTTGGGAATGATTATGTATGTGAATTGCGAAGTAGACTAACAGAATCATATAATCATTTATCGGGTGAGTTGATAAAACTCGATTTCGAAATCCCAGAAACCAAGGGAGGTTACTTTGTTTGGGCTAAATTACCAAAACAGTTCAGTGATGGATTTAATTTTGCAATTGATTTATACGACGAACAAAAGGTGGCCGTAATTCCGGGAGAACATTTTTCCGAGAATGCAAAAGATTATATACGCTTAAATATTGCCAGAGAAAAGAATGAAGTTGATGAAGGAATAAAAAGAATAAAAGCATTTTTTGAACTTTAAGTTTTTACTGTGATACTTGAAAAGATAAAGGGATGAATTTTTAATTTCACCCCTTTGTTTGTTAATTCAATAGTTTAGTAAAGTACTATTCTTGAATTTAATGTTTTATCTTCAAAATCAAACTTGATGATGTATATACCTTTGGTTATATTTGTTAAATCAATTGTATTAATATTATTACTTAATTTTTGATGATAAACGAATTCGCCATCTACGTTTAGAATAGATACATTAACTTTCTTTTGCTCAGGACAAGTAATTTTAAATATACCGAATGATGGATTAGGGTATACATTAATACCATAATATTTAAGATTTTCAATGGCGGTTTTAAGCGATAAACAGGCTTTATTGCTTGTTACCTCTCCACATGCTCCCGATACTACAACATCGTATTCTCCTGTATTATTATTACTTACTGATGGTATGATATATTCAGGAGAATCACCTCCATATATTTCCGTTTCATTAAATCTCCACTGATAGTTCAGTTCGCTTCCATTGGCAATAACCATGAATATTGCTTCTTTGCCTTCGTCAGTGTTAATATTCTGTGGGTGGCTGGTAATTTCGGTTAGTGCTTGTACGGTTATGGTTGCTTGAGGAGAAGTTCTGGTATTCTCACAAACATCTGTTACATCGCAGGTATATGCTCCTTCGTTTTCATAATCAATATTCAAAATTGATAAATCGGCAGTTGTTACTCCCGTGTAATTACTACCATTATTTAATGGCTGGTCGTCTTTTTTCCACTGAAAATTAAACTGGCCTGTTTTAGATGGAGTGGCACTAAGTGTTACATCAGAATTTAAACAAATGGATTTATTTCCTGAACCATCAACGTAAAAATCATCGCAAGTACTGTAACCAATTAGTGAAACATTTACATCAGAAGCACCTGTACTGGTATGTCTTATTTCTCCAGAACATTCATTAGTTGATGATGATACAAATCGAACATATATTTTGGTTTCATTAACCTTCCCACTTGTTGGGTTAAGTGTAATCGGATTCAGAGAATAATCAATATTATCTAACGAAATTTCGAAGTGTTCAGGCGTTGTTATCAAAATATCAGAAGATAAATTATTGCCTGAAACAGTATAAGATTGTTCAACTGAAATACTCCCTACTTCAATATTTTCAAAACTAAGGTTTGATGTTGTTACAGAAATAACAGCTGTGCCAACAGCTACTCCGGTTCCGCTTACATTTATATTAACAGTATTTATATTAGCACTTGTCAGAGAAATTTGACCTGAATATGTTTGTTCTGCTGTAGGAGAAAATCTTACCCAAATTTTTACAGGAAATATATTATCATTAAAAAGCTTTAAAGATATAGGAGTTGATGAATAATATGTGCCAGTTAGAGATAATTCAAATCCTGCAGGAGCAGTTATAGTAATATCATCCTTCAAATATTCTGCTTTTATAGTAAAATTTTGTACATTATTATTGCCTATTTCAACATTCCCTAAATTTAAATCTGAAACAGAAGTAATAATGCTTGGCTGGATTCCGGTAGTACCGTATACCAGGTTTTCCATTGCATCTTCTATTTTAATACTCAGTTCGTTGGTTTGAACAGATGGAATAATAAAATCGTACGATGATTGAACCGGAAGATTACTTTGGTATAATTCCCATGTTTTACCCTGATCGGTAGAATAATAAATATTTACCTGGCTAATTTTCGAGTCAATAGTAACATTTAAAGGGATAGTTGAACCTGCCGATAAATTGTATTCGTTAATATTAGTATTTATTTGAATTAAACCATCGGTTAAATATCTGTCGTAAAGATAATGCCTGTAGCATTCCATGTAATTTTCTTTACTGTTGTATCCTAATATGCTCATGTCAATCCCATTTACACTGGTAAGTTTAATAATTCCCTCGTGCTGGAATTTTCGCATGAGATAATCAATCATATACATTCCGATTCTATAGTAGTCGATGTTGTATTGCCAGTTAAAATCATAACGGGCTAATTCATCAAATGTGGCCCAACGACCTACTTTTTCGAGCATATTATCTACTGCGGACTGTAAACTTCCACTATAGAGTGATAGATATTGTTCTTGTGCATAAGCATCTCCCATGTAAGTTGCAAATCCTTCGTTAAAAAACGCAGGATATAATCGTCCCATCTGATCGCACATTACATGTGAAAACTCATGTTTTATAAGACTGCTCGGATTGTTATTTTTATCTGTAGCATTTGGTGATATCATTCGAAAAAGAATATTTTCGATTCCCCCACCAATACTCCAGGAGTCAGGGTCGCATTCATAGCCAGAAATTTCGTGATAAGAGCAGAACTCGGGGTAAACAATAAAATTTACTTTTCTGTCGAAAGTGACACTGAAATCTGTGATGAATTTTTTAAAAGTTTCTTCAAAAAACGATTTGTATTCATCATATAAACCCATATCGGAATTGGCAAAATAATAAATCACATTTTCGGTTTCGTCACGTTTGGTAATATGGTTTTCTTGTAAGTAGAAAAGATCAAGAAAAATTTTATAAACCTGATTAGCAACAGTTACAGAGTTTACTTTATCCAGGTTAAATTGGTTCCCGGAGGTTGTGTTATAAGAATACCCATATTCTAAAAAACATCTATATCCATAATGTTGAATAAAATATTGCATGGCCGCTGTAGCAAATGAAAAGTTTGTTTGCTCGTTAAAACTTGCATTGCTGATGGTTTCTATACCAGGATAACCCTCGGTATTAACATTTTGCACCATTACATTACGAGCGGGAATATATCCTGATTCCCATAATGGGAATCCATATTTTAACCAATCGGCATAATTATTTTCTCCGTATCGTTTAATTAAAGTATATTGCCCTATTCCGTAATAACAAACAGATTTTAAATCGGGAAACATATTGTTTGATCCATCAGGCGTCGAAATATAAAGAGTATCAGTAGTGAAGTTATAAAAAGCACATTCCCACGATTTTAAATTTTCGCTGCCTGCAATAGAAGTAATATCAGACACATATTTAATTTTTAGTTTATTTTGGATTGATAAAAAATCCATTTTTTTAAAAAAGTTTAATCTCTTATCCACATCTGTTGAAACTGATGATAAAACTGTAGCACTTGATTGTGTACCGTACCATTCTATATTGCTTGTTTCAAATAATTTGTTGTTTATATTTGTTCCTAATTCAAAATTAGTATATAAGTATTCATACCAGCGTGATTCGAATTCTTCGCGACTTATGCCAAATTGAGAATAATCATATATCAAATAATTCCTAGCATCATTTACAGGAATGCTTTCAATAAATTTTTTGAACAGTGAGTAACCATATTCTTTTAGCATATAATCAACAAATACTTCACCACCTGCGTAAATCATATCATAGCTTTCACTGTGTTCGAACATTTCGTTAATAGTAGGAAAGTGTCCAATGCCATTGGCCATATTGGTGAAACGATTATGGATATCCTGTTTAATGGTTTGAATATATTGTTCGGATAAGACACCTTGTGGCACAGCACAAGCAAATCCTTCTGATAGTAAACCATGCAGATAGGTTGTTTTAAAAATAAATTGAATGGTATGCGCATATTCGTGCGGAATAATTCCGTTTATAACTTCATCCTCCGAACTGCAAGGACCGGGGTTAAGTGGCGATACACAACTTAAATGATAAGCTCCCAAGCCTTCGCCTACACTGCAATTATTTACTTCATCTTCTCCTTTTTGATAAGTATAAGTTGTAATATCAGGGTAGACTAATAAGGTGGTTTTTGGTATGATATTTATGTTAAACGAATCACTGTATTGCGTGTATTTTTCTTCCAGCTTTTCGGCTACTTTATTAATGCATCCTACAGATTGATCTGTCATATAAATTTTAAAGTGAGTGGTTTCTCGTTGTAATTTCATGCGATCAGGATCTTCATTAAGATAGTAGTAATCTAAATACCTGTGTGTTAAATTTTGAATATCTTCGGTGTAATGCATGAAACCGCATAGCCCCCAGTATCCTCGTCTAAATAAGCAGGTTTGAACTACGATATAAGCAAAGTCCTTTTCGATTGAAGCCCCAAAGTTTTCTTCGTTGGTGTAGAAATCACCAACAGGTTTTCCATTGTTATTCACGTAACTGACAATGTCTTGTCTTGTAGGTTCAAGTTTGCAAAACCAACGAGCCAAGCCATATGGAAACCAGATTTTACCATACCCACCAAATACATTTTGCGAGCAAAACTCGGTAAAGGTATGTGTTAACACATTTTGAAATGTTTTATAATAATTTGTTTGTTGAGTATTGTTTAAGTCAGTAACATATAACTTTCCTCCAGAAACCACTCCGGCTTTCCACGATGGTAATGAAGTGAATTGAGTAGTAAATTCTGATGGTGTAAGGTATATCAACCTGATTTTATCGGCAAAATTATTGGTTCCAAAACATGCAGACCCTTTTAAGTAAGTAGTGATTGTATCATACGTGTTATTAATAAAAGGTGATAATTCATCGATTTGCTCCTGTGTAAAATTTTCAAATATAAAATGTTCTGTTGCTTCTCCTGCATTTGTCCCTGTTTCTAAACTTCTGTCACAGTTGCTTATGCGTAATTCATCCATATAACCATCAAAATAGTTATCCCCTGCCATGCCTAAACCTATTTTTAAAGGATTATTACTGCTAACAGGAGCTTGAGTTGATGCATAAGCTAATGAATCATTTATAATTTCGTATCCATCATGGTCGGTCAGGTGAAGAAATATTTTTTGTTTGCTTGTATTTCTTATAAAGCTTATATGATACCAGATTCCTGTTTCAATGGTATTTGCAGGAGTGTTTATTTCAGTAGATGAACTGTTTTCGGTATAGTATTGAATAAATAGTTTTTTATCCTGCGATGAGATTTCGATATCGTAATTTACATCCCAACCTGTTTGTGCCGGTTTGCATATTGGAACAGGCCAACTGTTATGAGAATTAGCCCAAGATTTTATTTTAAACCAAAATTCTATTGTCCAATCATTTGTTAAATTTAAGTTGTTGGTTTCAGGAATAGTAATATAATTTTGATCTGAAGTGTTGTTAAAATAAATACAATTACCCAATTCTGATTTTAACGATGATAAATAGCTAATGCTTTTATTTCCTTGAATTATGCCATCATCTGATAGCAGGGATGCGTTCTGTAAATTATTTTCGAAGTGCATTAAAAGCACGGTGTTTTCATCGTTTTCATAAGGGGCAAAAATATTTTGAGTAAATACAGGCTCAATAATTCCGAGCCATAAAAAAAAGATTAGTATTTTATTTTTCATTTGTATTTAGATGTTAATATGTAATTCGGTTTCTTTTTATCTTTCATTTTCAGGAACTAATTCAAATAAAGGTTGATCTTCAGGTATTCTGAGGTTCCAGAAATTTATTTTTAATTCTTTATCATTGTCATCAATAATAGTATAAGTTTCACCGAAATTTTCGCCAACCATCCCTCGAATAAAAGTATTTAGTTCTTCGTTGTAATACTCAACAAACACACCTGTTGGGTCTTCCGGTATATGATAAACATAATTGCTTCCAATGGTTTCAATTGCGCTATTAGGATATTTAACAGTTATGCCTGTGTCATCTATATTTTCAATACGTGCAGGATAAAAATAGCCATCTTGATTTTGAGCCCAGACTACTTGATTTATATTTAAAATAGGGCCTTCAATCGATTCATATTCGGTTTGTTCATCGTTGTTGTAATCGTTATAAGAATCAACTAAATTATATTTACCTATACGCCAATAATATTCTCCTTCAAAAAGAGGTAACAAATAATTGGTGTATAAACGATAACTTGTAAATAAAGGCAATAGTAAGGGTTTACATAAAAATATCAATACAGTTCCTATAAATGCTCCCATTGCACTTTCAAATTTATCATCCGTTTTTGAGCCATCAGACCATGTTGTTTCGGTATATGTATAATTATCGGCTCCTGCCCATGTTTCTTCATTGTCTATGGCACGCATTAAAGCCCTTTCTGATTTATTGAAGTTTCTATCAGCAAAAAAGTATAAGGGATATGAAACGATCAGTATATAGCCTAATGTGCGTATGGCTAAAGAATCATCTCCTAAAATTTGCTGAACATAGCCGAAATGGTAACCTACATATAACCATCCTAATCCCATAAGTAAATTATACCACGAACCAACAAACTGACGCCAAACACCATGTGTCCATTCCATTGTTAAAGAGAGAATCATAGCCAATAAACTTAATGGAACCAGAACAAGAAAAAAGTATGCGAGCATACTTACTATCACTAAAATTATTTGATTAAATAAAGATTGATAGGCAAAAAGTTTAAAAAATATTTTCCGAAAAGGGGTGTTTGTTGCATCAATCTCAGGTCTTAAATCAGTAGTAATGTTAAGTTTAGATCCTGGATTTAAGACTATTGGTATTGATTTCTTTATTTGACCTGTTTTTACATCTGAAATTAGTATTTTTCCTTTCATAGGCGATAAATCAATATATTCGCCGGTAAAAGTGTTTTTATTATTATATACTATTTTACCCTGTTGGTTGTAAATTTTTACAATAGCCTTTTGTACTTCAAGACTATCTAAAACTGTTAATTGGATGCGAGCTTTATCTTCGGGCACTTTTGAGATAAATTCCATAATATGATCGCCCCACATAATAAACGATCCTATTAGCAATAAATACAATCCTATTGTTTTTGTCATAATAATTAAAGTGTTTGATTAATTTTAAAATAAATATCTAAATCAAAGGATTCTTACGTAGAATACTAGGATGAATCAAAAATATATTTTAAGGATTTTTTAGTGCTAATTTTATGCTGTAAATAAGAACAAATTGATAAAAATGGTCTGATTTTAATAAAAATTTAAGATAGAGCTAGTTTTTATAATTTAAACTTAACAGGTGTATTCATTAGAATGAATTTGTTTTTTGAAGACTCCGGGAGTTTGGTTGGTGTATTTTTTAAAAGCGTTGGTAAAGCTTGTTTTTGACTTAAATCCTACTTTATTGGCAATGCCTTCAATAGTGAGGTAATTATATTCTTCCGATTTTAAAAGTCGACAAGCTTCTTTAATTCTTAATTCATTGATGATACGAGTAAAGTTTTTATCATGTTTTTGGTTGATGGTATTAGAAAGATAGGTGCGATTGGTTTTTAAATCTTTTGCTATAAGATCGATTGTTATGTTTGGATTTGTATATATTTTATCTTTTGTTATATATGTCATAAATTGATCGGCTATTTGATTTACCTTTTCATGATCTTGTAAAATGGGCTTTATTTCTGATGCCTTTTTATTGGCAATAGCCTTGTTTTCTGATTTAATTGTATTTATTTCTAATCTTGCTTTTTTCCATTTCTTTTTATAAGTGATATATGCAAGTGTTATAAAAAAGATTATACTGGTAGTAAGCATAAGCAGTTGTCTGGATGTAATATACTGTTTTTGTTTTTCCAACAATTTGTTTTGTATATTTTTCGATAAACTATCAAGTTTTTGTGTTTTTTTTAGTTGTTCTGTTATTTCCTTTTTGAGTATTTTGCTTTTGCTGGCCTCATTAATTACCGAATCTTTTTTATGGTGATATATTTCAAGGTATTGTATGCTTAAATCGTACTTGCCCAGTTTTTTATAACATTCCGAAAGGCTTTTATAGATATTCTGGTTTAGAATAGTAAACTTACTGGTTTTAGCATAATAAAGAGCTTTCTGGTAATTTTCTTCTGCTTTTGAATAGTCATTCATTTTCAAGTAAATGTTGCCTAGGATCTCATAATCGTTGCCAATTCCTAAATTCATATTTTCTTGTTTATGTAACGATAATGCTAGTAAAGCATAATGCATAGCAGAATCCAATTGGTTTTTTTTATAATATCCTCCTGCAGTGTTGTAATAATTAAAGCCTAGGTTTAAGGAATTTTCTTGTTCTTTATTAATCTTAGCTGATTGTTTGAAAAAGAAAATAGATGAATCATTGCCTAATCTTTCGTATATACATCCTAGCTGATTGTAGGCATCTGCTTTTCTTGTTATCAAATTTATCTGATTACTTAGTTCCAGTTGTTTTTTTGTATATAATAATGCAAGATCAGTTTCGTTTAAACGAATATATACCCAACTAATTAAGTTATATACAGCTATTAGTTCATCATTCAAATCATGTTGCTTACATAATTGTATTAATTCGTGGGATATTTCATAAGCTTCAGGGTAAAGTCCTTGGTCTTTTAAAATGATAAATTTTTCACGTAAAAAATAATATGTGCTTTTATGAAGTTTGTTATTATTAGCTATTTTAATTCCTATGTTGTTAAAATTTATTGCATAATTATATTCTCCATTATTTCTAAATCGATATGATAAGTCTAAAAGAATCGATATTAAAAATTTTACATGACTTTCTTGTTGCTGTATTTGTTTAAAAGTAGTTAAACATTTTGTGTTTAAATCCTTAAAGTTTATTTCTTCTTTTTCCAGTAATGTTATATATGTTGAGCCTAAAAAAGCATAAACAGAATCATTACTCGAAATAGCTTTTTCTTCAACTTCTCGAAAAGCAGCGATTGCTTCTGGGTAATTATTAGACTGTAGAAATACAGATGCTATGATATAGTGAACTTGGTAATCCTTTATTCCTTGATGTTTTTTTGTAAGCTGCCTGAAATTAGTATTTTTATTTTTTTTTTCTTGATGTATAATGCTGTTAAGACTATCTGGACTTATATTGTTTGCTAAAAGGTTTGAAAAAAAAATAAAAAAGACAATAAAAAGAATTAAAATATTTTTTCTATGCATTCTTCTAAAGAATAGAGTGAGGCTCAAATATAACTAAATAAAAAATATTTTTTATGGCTTGTTATACTATAAAACATGTGCTTCTGGGTATTGTGTTTAGAATCAGAGATATGCTTTTAAAGTCTATAGTAAATAAAATTTATTATTATAAATAACTTGTTTTGAATCCAACTCCTTCTAAATCTTCCCAATATTTTGGATAGCTTTTTACAATAACATCTGGATCTTCTATTTGTAGTTTTTTTGTTAGAATTGCCAATGGAGCAAAGGCTAAAGCCATCCTATGATCTTCGTAAGTTTTTACAAAATGATTTTCCGGAACTTTAATTTCTTCGTTTCCATTCCATAATAAGCTATTATTATTTTCCGATTTTAAATGGATTCCAAGTTTCTGAAATTCATCTATTAAAGCTTTAATTCGATCAGTTTCTTTAATTGATAAATTATCTAAACCAGTAAGTTTAAATGGAATTTTTTTTGCAACCAAAGTAACTGTTATGGTTTGAGCTAAATCAGGGCAATCTGTAAAATCGTATTCAAAATGTGTGCATGTAGTTGGAATGTTTTTTATTCTTATTCCAAAGTTTGTAAATGCAGTATCTACACCAATCGTTTTAAAAAGATCTATTAAAACAGAATCGCCTTGTAAACTGTTTTTCTTTAAGCCGGTTAATTCAACCATTGAATTTTCAGATAATGAAATAATTTCAAACCAATATGATGCCGATGACCAGTCTGATTCTACAATAATTTCTTTAGCTTGGTACTCTCCTTTTTTTACTATTATTTTATTCTCCTTCCAATCAACATCAATTCCAAATTCTTGCATTAATTTAATGGTCATCCAGATATAATCTTTTGATAGAATTTTATTTTCGATATGCAACTCAAAGTCATGATCTAAATACGGAGAAATCAATAAAAGGGCACTTATAAACTGACTACTGATATTCCCTTTTATACTTACAGGTTTAGTTTTTAATTTCGTACCGTTAATTTTTAAGGGCGGATAATTCTCTTTTTCTAAATAATGAATCTGTGCTCCTAATTTGAGAAGAATGTTAACTAGTTCATTAATTGGACGTTGTTTCATTCGATCGCTTCCGGTAAGAATATATTCTCCTTCTTGTGTGGATAGAAAAGCTGTTAAAAAGCGCATGGCTGTACCTGCAGCTCCAATATCAATGGTGCCATTTGATAAATTCTTTAATGCCTGAACTAAGACTTTGGTGTCATTACTTTCTGACAAGTTTTTTATTTTAAATCGTTCATTACACAATGCTTGAATAATAAGAGCACGATTTGAAATACTCTTCGAAGCAGGTAGTGATATAAAGCTTTTTATTTCTTTTTGAGGAGAGGATATGGCTATTTTCATTTTAAAGCGTATTATACCAGTTAAGAGTTTCAATTATAAGTTCTTTCTCGCAATGTTTATTAATTTCAATTTTTCCAAAATCTTGAAGTAAGGTGAAATTAATTTGTGCATTTTCATTTTTCTTATCATGAAGCATCAAATCAATGATTTTTTGGAATAAACTGGTGTCGATATTTAACTTTTCGTATGTTTTGAGAATGTATGATACAATACTATTTAATTTGTCTTCTGCAAATCCACATAATTTATGAGACAAATAGAGTTCGCAAATAATACCGTGAGCAACAGCTTCTCCATGTAATATAGAATTGTATAATGACATGAATAAGCTCTCGAAAGCATGACCAAAGGTGTGTCCAAAGTTTAATGCTTTTCGAATATCTTTCTCATAAGGATCTTTTTCTACAAAATGATTCTTGATACTAACAGATCGAGCAATAAGTTGATTAAGTGTTTTAAAATCTATTTGTTTAACATTATGAGTGATTAAAGTTGTCCAGTCGGTTTCACTAAATATTAATGCGTGTTTTAGCATTTCTGCCCATCCCGATAGGATATTTCTTTTGTCTAAAGTGCGATTAAAAGCACTGTTTAGAATAACATATTGGGGATGATTAAATACTCCAATTTCATTTTTTAGACCTAAGAAATTAACTCCGGTTTTTCCACCAACCGAGGCATCTACCTGTGATAGAAGTGTAGTTGGAACGTTTATAAAACTTATTCCTCGTTTAAAAGTTGATGCTGCAAATCCTCCTAAATCTCCGATTAAACCACCACCAAGGTTTATAAGTAAGGATGAACGATCAGCTCCTTCTTTTGTAAAAACTTTCCAAAGGTGTTCTAATGAAGCAATCGATTTGTTATTTTCTCCACTTTTTATTTCAATAATGTCAGTATCGTAAGTTGATAATTTATTCTGTACAGTTGGCAGGCAATGTAATTTCGTATTTTCGTCAACAAGAACAAATATTTTAGAGAAATTTAATTCATCAAGTACTTTTGATAGAATAACTTCTAATTCGTTTGATATATATATTGTAGAGTGATCAGTAATTATCTTCATTTAGTATAGTTTTATCGGTTTAAAAATACGAAATAATTGGCTACAATAAAATGATCATTTATATACATTCTAAAAGGGAATAATTATGTATAAAAGTGAAAGTTACGTATCTTTGATAATTCTTTTTTTAATTTAAAAATGATTTTTGATAACAGGAATATTGTAATACGATTAAATAAAAGAAGATACCTTGTTCTTCTTGTTTATTTAATATTAATGGGACTATTGATTCTTGCCGATTTTTTTGGAGATACAATTGGTAGTATAAAAAAATCTACTTTTATATTAACTTTCACAATACTTTATATCGCATATGTAATTTATGCTTATGTGCTTGATTATAAATTTTTCTCTTACTCAGATGAAAGCGATAAATTAACTTTTAAATTTATTTCTTTACGCCCTTTTGATAATAAAAAGCGAGTCGTTGAGATTCTAAAAAGTGAGTTTCGATCGTATAAATTGGAAAAATATTTTTTAAATCTAAAACAAGATCTAATCTTATTTGTCAAAACAAAGAATGGAGTAGCAAATTATCCTCCAATTAGCGTTAGTGCGCTATCTACCAAGCATAAAAAAATGCTTGAAAACTCTTTAAAACAGTTCGTTAAGTAAAATAATGATATACTGCTTTAAAGGCAATGTTAAAGAAGGTTTAAAATGTGTTTAATATCATATTTTCTAATGATAATTTTATTGTATTAATTAAATTTTAAAATATACATTTGCGCTTTACATTTTAAAAAGTTACAATTTAATACTCATAATTAAATTATATAAAAATGAACGTAGATAAATTAATGCTTCAGCTTGAGCAAAAACATCCAGGAGAAGTTGAGTATTTACAAGCTGTAAGAGAAGTTTTAGAATCAATTGAAGGAATTTACAATGAAAATCCTCAATTCGAAGCAGCTGGTATCATTGAGCGTATTGTTGAGCCAGACAGAATTCTAACATTCAAAGTGCCTTGGGTAGGCGATGATGGAAAAGTAAATGTTAACTTAGGTTACCGTGTACAATTTAACAACGCTATTGGACCTTACAAAGGAGGTTTACGTTTTCACCCAAGTGTAAACTTAAGTGGATTAAAATTCTTAGGATTCGAACAAATCTTCAAGAATTCTCTAACAACTCTACCTATGGGTGGAGGTAAAGGTGGTTCTGATTTTGATCCAAAAGGAAAATCAGATGCTGAAGTAATGCGTTTTTGTCAAGGTTTTATGACAGAGCTTTGGAGACTAATAGGTCCTGAAACTGATGTGCCAGCAGGTGATATTGGAGTAGGTGGCCGTGAAATTGGTTTCTTATTTGGAATGTACAGAAAACTTGCAAGAGAAAATACAGGTGTATTAACTGGAAAAGGTATCAACTGGGGTGGAAGTTTAATTCGTCCAGAAGCAACAGGTTTCGGTAATGTATACTTTGCAAAAGAAATGTTAGCAACTAAAGGCGAAACATTCGAAGGTAAAACAGTTGCTGTTTCAGGTTTCGGTAATGTTGCTTGGGGTGCTACAATGAAAGCTACCGAATTAGGAGCAAAAGTTGTTACAATTTCAGGTCCTGATGGATACATTTATGATGCAGATGGTATCTCTGGAGAAAAAATCGAATATATGTTAGAACTTCGTGCTTCTAACAACGATGTTGTTGCTCCATATGCTGATAAATTTCCAGGTGCGAAATTCTTCGCTGGTAAAAGACCATGGGAACAAAAAGTAGATATCGCACTTCCATGTGCTATTCAGAATGAATTAAACGAAGAAGATGCTAAGCAATTAGTAGCTAACGGATGTATTTGTGTTTCAGAAGGAGCTAACATGCCATGTACTCCAGAAGCAATTGAAGTAATCCAGGGAGCAAAATTATTATATGGTCCTGGTAAAGCAGCTAACGCAGGTGGTGTTGCAACCTCAGGATTAGAGATGTCACAAAATTCAATGAAATTAAGCTGGTCAACAGAAGAAGTTGATGAGAAATTACATTCAATTATGTGTAATATTCACGAAGCATGTGTTAAGTATGGTAAAGATGCAGACGGACATGTTGATTACGTGAAAGGAGCAAACATTGCAGGGTTCTTAAAAGTAGCTAATGCGATGTTAGATCAAGGAGTTATTTAATTTATTATATAACTTATAGTTTTTTAGTTTGTAATTTATGAAAGAGGTGCTCAATTGAGCACCTCTTTTTTTATGTATAAATTTTAAGTAATTTCATATATAAATTACAAAATGATTATGAGTACTAATGAGTTAAAATATAAAATTGCTTTAAGTTTAATTCCAAAAGTAGGACCTGTAACAGCAAAGAAATTGGTCTCTTATGTAGGAAGTTTTGAAGGGGTTTTTAAAGAAACTAAAAATAACTTGATTAAAATTCCCGGAATCGGTGTTGTGTTAGCCAATATAATAGTTAATGCAAATGTTGAATCTAAAGCAGAAGAGGAAATTAAATTTATTACTGATCATAAGATAAAACCAATATTTTATCTTGATAGTGATTATCCGGAACGATTAAAGCATTGTGAGGATGCTCCAATAATTATATATACACTAGGCAAAATAGATTTAAATTACACAAAAGTTTTAAGTATTGTTGGAACCAGAAAAGCTACCGTTGAAGGTGTAGCTTTTTGTGAAAAGTTAATTCAGGATTTAAAGGAGAGGGGTCATAATCCGATTATTGTTAGTGGATTAGCATATGGAATAGATGCTGTAGCGCATAAGGCTGCTTTAAATAATGATTTGCCAACAGTAGCAGTTTTAGGACATGGCTTAGATATTATTTATCCTGCCTCGCATAAAAAAATAGCAAGAGATATTGTAAATAACGGGATGTTATTAACTGATTTTGCAAGTAAATCAATTCGGGATAAAAATAATTTTATTAAACGAAATAGAATTATTGCTGGTTTATCTGATGCGACAATAGTTGTCGAATCGGGCGAAAAAGGAGGCTCTTTAATTACTGCCGATATTGCTAATTCATACAATCGTGATGTCTTTGCTGTTCCTGGAAGAGTGTCAGATGTACATTCCAGAGGTTGTAATAAATTAATTAAATCGAATAAGGCAGCTATGCTTGAATCAGTTGAAGATCTAGAGTATATGCTTGGTTGGGAATCATTTAATTCTAAAGAAAAACATATTCAAAAAAACTTGTTTATTAATTTAAATGAAGATGAAAAAATAATTGTTGAAATACTTAAAGAATTTGAAGAGCTATCCATTGATAAAATATGTATAAAATGCAATATGTCAACAAGTAAAGTTTCTCCACTATTGTTGAATCTTGAATTTAATGGTATTGTAAAACCATTACCCGGGAAATTATACAAGCTTATTTCTTCTAATATTTTATGATAAAAGTCACAAGTGTTGTTAAACATGTAGTTCTTGTGTTGCCCGTATAGTGTAAAGTGCAGTATGATAATCAGTTCTGTTAATTCATTAACAATAGAATTTTGTAAGGGTGCTTATTTTCTTTGATTTTTTTTTTACATATGTTTGTTTATATCAAACCATAAGTTACAAACTAAAAAACTAAAAAAAATTATGGATCCACGTGTAGAACAATTTATGGCTCAAATTATTGCCAAAAATGCAAATGAGAATGAATTTCATCAGGCAGTACAAGAAGTAGCCGAATCTCTTATCCCTTTTATTGAAGAAAATCCAAAGTATAAACATGCAAAAGTTCTTGAAAGAATAGCAGAACCTGAAAGAGTAATTCTTTTTAGAGTGCCTTGGTTAGATGATAAAGGGGAAATTCAAATTAATAAGGGTTATAGAATCGAAATGAATAGTGCAATTGGGCCTTATAAAGGCGGGTTGCGTTTTCACCCAACAGTTAATTTAAGTATTCTAAAGTTTTTAGCTTTTGAACAAGTATTTAAAAATAGTTTAACAACACTCCCTATGGGTGGTGGTAAAGGAGGTTCCGATTTTGATCCAAAAGGAAAATCCGATAATGAAGTAATGCGTTTCTGCCAAAGTTTTATGACAGAACTTTGTAAGCATATTGGAGGCAATACTGATGTTCCTGCAGGTGATATTGGTGTTGGTGGACGCGAAATAGGATACATGTTTGGTCAGTATAAACGTATTAGAAACGAATTTGTTGGTGTTCTTACTGGTAAAGGAATTCAGTATGGAGGTAGTTTAATTCGTCCTGAAGCTACAGGTTATGGAGCAACTTATTTTGCAGAAGAAATGCTTAAAACAAGAAATGATAGTTTTGCTGGTAAAGTTGTTACTATTTCTGGTTCAGGAAACGTTGCTCAGTTTGCAACAGAGAAAGTAACTCAGTTGGGAGGTAAAGTGGTTACTTTATCTGATTCTGCTGGATTTATTCATGATCCAAATGGAATCGATGCTGAAAAATTAGCCTATGTTATGGATCTTAAAAATGTTAAGCGTGGTCGTATTAAGGAATATGCAGAAAAATATGGTTGTGAATATTACGAAGGGAAACGTCCATGGGGAATTAAATGTGATGTTGCTCTTCCTTGTGCTACACAAAATGAGATCAATGAAGAAGAAGCAAAAACATTAGTGGCTAATGGTTGTTTTGTAGTTTCAGAGGGAGCCAATATGCCTTCTACTCCAGAAGCTGTTGAAGTATATCTTCAGAATAAGATACTTTATGGCCCTGGTAAAGCTGCTAATGCAGGTGGAGTTGCTGTTTCTGGTTTAGAAATGTCACAAAATAGTTTACGTTTAAGCTGGACAAGAGAAGAAGTTGATCAAAGATTACACCAGATAATGAAAGATATTCATGCTACTTGCGAAAAGTATGGTAAGGAATCCGATGGCTTTATTAATTACGTTAATGGAGCAAACATTGGTGGCTTTGTTAAAGTTGCTGAAGCAATGTTAGCACAAGGTGCTGTATAATAATTTATCTACAAAAATATAAATGGAAGGCAAATTTGTCTTCCATTTTTTATTTAGGGTGTTAAAAACTTTGTTTATCTATTAAAATAGAAATGTTTTAAGACATACAGAATTAACCGCTCAAGAGATATATTAATTAATAAATTTTTTATGTTTGCAGCGTTTTAAAATTATATGCATTTAATAGATACACATACTCATTTATTTTTATCAGAGTTTGATGATGATCGTGATCAGGTAATTGAAAATGCTCGTAAAAATGGCGTTGAAAAAGTATTATTACCAAATGTTGATAATACAACATCACTTCCACTTTTTGAGCTGGTGGATAAATACCCAGAATTTTGCTTGCCGATGATGGGATTACATCCAACATCTGTAAATGAAAATTATAAGGATGAGTTAAGAAAAGTAGAAGATTGGCTTTCTAAAAGAAACTTTATTGCCATTGGAGAAATCGGAATAGATTTGTATTGGGATAAAACATTTAAGAAAGAACAAGAGGAGGCTTTTAGATATCAAATTGGATTAGCAAAAAAAAATAATCTTCCTATAATTATTCATGCCAGAGAATCTTTTAATGAGATTTTTACTATTATGGATGAACTTAACGATGAAAATCTAACAGGAGTATTTCATGCATTTACAGGGGATAATATTCAGGCGGAAAAGATCATAGCTTGGGGATTTAAAATTGGGATTGGAGGAATTGTTACATTCAAAAATGCAGGTTTAGATAAAGTTGTAGATAATATTGATATAAATCATATCGTTTTAGAAACAGATTCACCATATTTGGCCCCTGTTCCAAAAAGGGGAAAAAGAAACGAAAGTGCTTATGTACTTTATATAGCTCAAAAAATAGCAGAAATAAAAAATATATCAGTAGAAGAGGTTGCAGAAATAACAACCAGAAATGCAAAACAAGTATTTAAGTTGTAAGATGGGAATAGAAAAGTCAAAAGCAATATTAATAATATATACCGGAGGAACAATCGGTATGATAAAAGATCCTGAAACAGGGGTTTTAGCACCTTTTGATTTTGATCAAATCTTAAATGAAGTTCCTGAATTAAAACGATTTGGTTTTAACCTTTCTACTATATCTTTTGATCCTGTTATCGATTCATCAAATCTTACTCCTCAGGTTTGGATCAAATTAGCTCAGATAATAAAAGAGCAGTATGATCAATATGAAGGTTTTGTTGTATTACATGGTACCGATACGATGGCTTATTCTGCTTCTGCATTGAGTTTTATGTTGGAGAATCTTGATAAACCTGTAATTTTTACTGGATCGCAACTCCCAATTGGTACTTTACGCACAGACGGTAAGGAGAATTTAATTTCAGCAATAGAAGTAGCAGCATCGGAAAGAAATGGACAACCACTTACGCCGGAAGTATGTGTTTATTTCGAAAATAAATTGATGCGGGGAAATCGTACTATTAAATATAATTCTGAACATTTTAATGCTTTTGAATCTCCTAATTATCCTAATTTGGCAGATGCCGGGATTAATTTAAAATTCAATTATGGCGCGATACATTATCCTACAGTAAAAAAGGACTTAAAAATATATACAGACTTAGATACTAATATTGCAATTTTAAAAATTTTTCCAGGGATTAGTCCTGAAACAGTGAATGCTTTATTGAATGTTAAAAAAATTGAAGCTATTATTTTGGAAACATATGGAGCAGGAAATGCTTTAACCGATAAGTGGTTTTTAAATGAACTAAAGGATGCTATTGACAAAGGGAAAATTATTATGAATGTTACTCAGTGTTCGGCAGGAAGTGTTGATATGACAAAATATGCTACTGGTAATGAGCTATTAAATATTGGAGTAGTAAGTGGTTATGATATCACAACAGAGGCTGCTGTAGCAAAATTGATGCATTTATTAGGACAAAAATTAGATGTGAATAACATAAAATTAATGTTAAATCGATCTATAAGTGGCGAAATAACCAAATAAATTATTTGATTTTGCTTAATTTTTTGTATTTTGTGCCCCTATTTTGGGGGCGATGTGTTATGGAGAAATGGCCGAGTGGTCGAAGGCGCACGCCTGGAAAGTGTGTATACCTCACAAGGGTATCGAGGGTTCGAATCCCTCTTTCTCCGCAATAATTTTTAATTAGTGAATTTTTTAATAATTTTACAAACATAAAAATCGTTAATAATTTAAACAGAAAACAAACCATGAAAAAATTATTTGCATTTATAGCAGTTTTTGGGATGCTTTTATTTGGAGCATCATTCTACACAGTTGCGCAGGAAGAAACTGAAGACGCAACGACAGAACAAATGACTGATGAAACAATGGAAGAAGCAGAAATGGATTCTGCTGCTATTGAAGAAACAGTTGCTGAGGAAGTTGCAGAAGAAACTGCTGACATTCCTGTTGAAGAAGAAAAAACTCTTCACAAACAAATTAAACTTAAATTTATTGAAGGTGGACCTGGTTTTATGGGTGTTGTACTTCTTTGTTTAATTTTAGGTTTAGCTATTGCAATTGAAAGAATTATTTATTTAAACCTTGCATCAACTAATACTAATAAATTATTATTAGCTGTTGAAGAAGCATTAAATCAAGGTGGTGTTGAAGCTGCAAAAGATGTTTGTAGAAACACTAAAGGCCCTGTTGCTAGTATCTTTTATCAAGGATTAGATAGAATGGAAGAAGGTATTGAAGTTGTTGAAAAATCAGTAGTTTCTTACGGTTCAGTTCAAATGGGATTATTAGAAAAAGGTATTACTTGGATTTCATTATTTATCGCTACTGCTCCTATGTTAGGTTTCATGGGTACTGTAATTGGTATGATTGGTGCATTTGACTCAATTGAAGCTGCAGGTGATATTTCTCCATCGTTAGTTGCTGGAGGTATTAAAGTTGCGTTGATTACAACTGTATCTGGTTTGATAGTAGCAGTTATTTTACAGGTATTTTATAATTATATTGTTTCAAAGATTGACAGCATCGTAAATGATATGGAAGATGCTTCTATTTCTTTAATTGATATATTAGTAAAATACAATCTTAAAAAATAAAAAATTATGAGTAAGATATTAAGGATAGTTTTAATTGTCCTTCTTGCCATATCCGCTCTTTTAACAATTATGTTTTATGGAGGTGGCGAGGATATAAGCGGAGATCCAGTATATACTAACATATTTATTTTATGGGCGTATGTTCTTACTGGTATATCTGTAGGATTAGCAGTGATATTTCCTGTAATTCAAATGATTACAAATCCTAAGAATGCTAAAAAAGGATTGTTAGGTATAGTAGCTTTAGCTGTATTTGTTGCTATTGCATACGGAGTGTCATCTAGCGAAGCACTAGGAATTACAAACCCTGACTTAATGCAATTCGATGTTCCTTCAATATTAAAATATGCAGGAACAATGATAAATTCGATATATATATTGGCAGCATTAGCAATCTTGTCAATGATATATACTGAAGTTGCTAAGATATTTAAATAAAATTTAAAGCAAGGTCTTAGGACCTTGCTCAAACATCTATTAAAACAATAGTATATGGCAAAGTCAAAAGAAACTCCCGAAATTAACGGTGGTTCTATGGCCGATATAGCTTTCCTTTTATTGATCTTTTTCCTTGTAGCTACTACAATGGATATAGATACTGGTTTATCCAGAAAGTTGCCTCCTATGCCAGAACCTGGTGCTCAAGAAGATAATAAGCAAATTAAAGAACGTAATGTTTTTGTTGTGCTTATTAACGCAAACGACCAGTTGATGGTAGAAGGGAAACAATTGGATGTGCACAGACTTAGAGAAGAGGCTAAAGAGTTTATCGTAAATCCTGGAAATAAAGAAAATTTACCTGAAAAAGAAGAACGAGAAATCGAGTTTCTTGGTAAGGTTATGGCACCGAAGGGGATTATTTCTTTAATGAACGATAGGGGAACTTCTTACGGTACATATATCAAAGTTCAAAATGAGCTAATCGCAGCATATAATGAAGTGCGTGATGAAGTATCCATGAGAGAGTTTGGTAAATATTTCGAAGATTTACCAGAAGATAAACAAGACGCTATTAAAGAATATTATCCTCAAATTATCTCTGAAGCAGAACCTAAAAATATTGGGGGAGGAAATTAATATGGCTAAATTTCAACGAAAAGGAAAAGGCGGAATGCCTCAAGTTTCAACGGCTTCGTTACCAGATATCGTTTTTATGTTATTATTCTTCTTTATGGTTAGTACTGTAATGAGAGAAACAACTTTAAAAATTGACCAACACTTACCTGGTGCTACCGAAGTTAAAAAGATGGAAAGAAAATCTTTGGTTAGTTATATCAACATTGGTAAACCAAAGAGAGTATTTCAATCTATGTATGGAACAGAGCCAAGAATTCAGCTAAATGATGCTTTTGCAAAAGTTGCAGATATCAGAGATTACATTACAGCTGAAAGAGAAAAAATGGATGAAAAAGAACGTCCTCTTATGACAGTATCTTTAAAAGTGGATGATAAAACTAAAATGGGTATTGTTGTCGATGTAAAACAAGAACTGCGTAAAGCAAGTGCTCTTAAAATCAATTATTCAACTCGAAAGGTTGAAGTGATTGAATAAAAGATATAAGTTTTTATATAAGAAAGGAGATGAATATTCATCTCCTTTCTTTGTTTTTTCAGATTTATAAAGTAAAAATGAAAAGATTTTTGAATAAAACTTATATTTGTATTAATTATCTTAGTATATTAATGGATATTTTATAACAAAATAGAACTTATTTCTATCTTTGTACCAAATCCTGTTGTTATGAAAAAGATTATTTATCTGGTAATTGCAGTTGTTTTATTACAGTTAAGCTATACTAAGGCTGTAGCTCAGAAAGATATTTTTATTAAAGAATTTCAGTTTGAGCTCAAAAAGTTAAGCGCTAACCAGTATGAGAACGAATATTTTCTTACCATAACATTAAATAAAAATTCACTCTATAAGTTTACTGTTTTAAATCATATTGGTGATTTTCCTGGAGCTGCTGTTGTGGAGATTCTTGAGAACGATAAGGTTGTTGCTACTAATTATGTAAATGGTAAATACTACGAAAAGTTTATGTTTAAATGTACTAAAACAGGGTTTTACGATATATTAATTCACTTCGAAGATAATCAGCTAGGGTCTTCTCTTATAAAGTTATTTTTAGTACAATAGATACAATAAAAAGAAGATATTTTATTTAAATAGATTTTTTCTGATTTGTAAGAAATCATGATAAAAAGTTTTATCTTTTTCTAATGTAATTGTATGTATTAAATGCTTAAGCTAAGTGTTGATTGAAGACAACACAATCTCAAATAGGTTTTTATTATTGATTTTGGTCTATGATTTTGATATTTTAGTGTAAAAATTGGTTGTTTATTAAACAAAACTAAATAAAAGCAGTATAATTTATATTAAACTAATTAAGTTGGATGTCTTATTATTAATAGCAGCAGAATATTAAATCTTTAGTCTCATTTATCTTTATGATGACTCTTTACTTAAATTATGACTCAGAAAAATAGTAAAGAAGAAAAATAAAAGTTATGTTAAAAAAAGGTATTTTAAGTTTCTATTTATTGATTGTATCATTATATATATATTCTCAAACTAATTTTATTGGTGGTGGTGGAGATAATAATTGGGACACTCCAGGGAACTGGTCTGCTGGAATACCTGGTCCAACAGACGATGTTATAATAACAGATGGAGTAACAGTTGATGTAAATGTTGATGGCCAATGCGCATCATTAACTTTTGCTGATAATGCTGCAACAACTACTTTAAACATAAATCCTGGAATCACTTTAACAGTTTCAGGCGACGTAAATTTTGGAGATCCAACTGTTGATTTTGCTCATCAATATTTAAATGTTGACGATGGTAATTTAGTAGCTGATAATATTTATTGGGTTAATACTGGTAGTAATGATCAAGATGCACAATTATGGCTTAGTGATGGGAATGTAACAGTTGCAGGTGATATTCTTGGAGCAGAGGATGCTGGACAACGTAATAGAGTTGACTGTAGTCCAGGAGGAGTAAATGGAACCGGTACTATTACTGTGGGTGACAGATTTTATTCAACAGATAATGGGGGTGGTTTTTTCGATAGGGGTTTATCTACAGTGGTTTTTAATGGGACTGTTGATCAAACCATTTTTAATTATCAATATTACAGTTTAACTGTTCAAAACAGTGGATTGAAATCATTGCGTAATAATACTTATGTAAGAGGAAACTTAACCATTGATGCTGTTTTAAACTTAAATGGTTTTTATGCAAGGGTATTTACAGATAGAACGATTCAAACGACTACTTCATTTGGACCTTCCGCAATGATAGACCTTCAAAATGGTGGCTATTTGTGGTTTGAAGGTAATGATGCTACAGATTATCAAATTGAATACCCAATCGGATATGGTTCTAACTATAACCCATTAATAATTTCAACTATAGCAGGCACAGACCTAAATGGTGATTTATATATTCGGTTGTTTGATCAAAAGCATCCATTAACAGATGGAACAGATAATGCTTTAACAAAATATTGGGATATTAGTAGTGCAGGTCTTACAATTACAAGTACAACAGGTTCTTTAACTTATAGTGATGAAGATGCTCAAGCACCAATTACAGAGGGGAATTTAATTACGCGCGGACGTTTAGGTAGTGCTGGTTGGCTTACGGATGAAGTTGGCACGAATTATAATCATGGCACCAATCAGATTACATGGACTGCAATTTCAACTTTAGAAGGGAGTTGGACACTTGGTGAAAGTTCTGGTTGTTTTGATATTACATTACCAGATAAATATACCGTTGCAGCTGGTGATTGGAATACAGGTTCAATATGGAATGGTGGAACTGTACCTGCTGCAGGGGATGATGTAGCTATTTTACACGCAGTTTCACTTAATACTGCTCCAACTGTAGGGAATTTAGAGGTTTTAAGCATAGGTAATTTATATTTAAATAATCAAAATATTACAGTTCAAGGAACAACTGATATTTATGGTATATTAAGGGATGTTAATGGTACGAATGGATTAACAAGAACTTTTCAGGATAAAATTACAGTGCATAGTGGAGGTACATTTACTTGTACAGTTGATCGAAGAACTTTTAATTTTGAAGGAGGTATAGAAAATAATGGAATTTTTGAAATAACAAACCCAAATGTTGTAGATGTAAATTTCAATTCTGCAAGTCAAATAATTTCTGGTTCCGAATCTCCTGTTATTGATGGAACAATTACAATAGCAAGTGGACTAACCTTAACTAACCAGGTTTCGGAAGCTACTAATGGTTTAATCATTGAAGGTATAGTAAATGGAGCAGATGGAACAGCAACTTTAGTTAACGAAACCAGATTAAGTTTTCTGCGAAATACAGCTTCCTTTGGAACGGCTGGTATATTCGATGCTAATTCTACTCTAGGGAATACTGTGATTTATAATAGTAATGTAGATCAATATATAGTTAACACTATCTATCAGGATTTAATATTAATAGATGGAGATTCTAATGGTAGTAATAAGGTTTTATCTGGAAATACAACAGTAAATGGAAATTTTATACTCCAAGCTAATACAGATTTTTTTCCTGTCAGTTATGATTTAGATGTAAATGGTACAGCAACAATAAAAGATAGAATTTACGATAATAATTTGGCAGGCACTTGCACTTTTAACGGAAATGCAGTAATTGATGGTGCAACATTTGATGGTAGTACAGACGGAAATATTATTTTTGATGGGACATTAACAGCGTTAACATCAGGATTTACTGTTGATAGATGTAATTTTACTTTAAATCCTTCTCTTACCATTCCTTCTGGAGTTGTAGTTTCTATTATTGACGGAAATGGAACAAAAACTTTTAACGATATAACGGTTGAAAATGGAGGCGACTGGTCAAATACAGGGAACTCAGCCATAACAATTAGTGGCGATTTAACAGTAAATACAGGGGCTACTTTCTCTCAAGGAACTGGAATATATACATTTGATGGTACAAGTAAATCGATAGGTGGAACAATTTCAGATATTGATTTTCAAGCAATGATCATTGATGGCACAATTACAAACGATATTGCAGATATTGATGTAGTTGGAAGTATAACAATTAGCTCTGGAAGTTTTACTAATAATGGTGATATTAGTTTTGGAAATGATATTAATGTTGATGCTGGAAGTTACATTAATAATTCTATAACATCAGTTGTTGATGATTTAACCGGTGCAGGCACTTTAACTCAAGGTACAAACAGTACTCTTTATATTGGTGATAATGCTTCGGTAACAACTTTTGATGCATCAGCGAATCCTAACACTGTCGATTATAATGGAGATGCAGATCAAAATGTAAATGGAGGTACATACCATCATTTAATAGTTCGTGATGGGAATACAAATAATTCAAGTCAAACTCTTGTGGGAGATGTTACTGTAAATGGAGATTTTACAGTAGCTACATTAACATATTTCGATCCAATGACATTTGATTTCACAGTTAATGGTACTTCAATAATTGCAGGTGTTTTTGATGATGATAACGTTGTAGGTACATCTAATTTACAAGATGTAGATTTATCTGGCGGTGCAATTGCAGGAGGAGCAATAGGGGTTATCAATATACTTGGTAATTTAACTATGCCCACAGGAGATGGAATCATTGGTCAGGCGGATGTTACAGTTTCGGGGTCAACAACCGTCCCAAGTGGAAATACTTTAACGTTTAATAATGCAAATGGGACAAAAACATTTTTAGGTGATGTGTTATTAAATGGAAACTGGACAAATTCAGGTAATGAATCATTTACTTTTAGTGGTGACTTTACAGTAAATAATACATCAACCTTTACACAAGGAAATGGAACATATACCTTTGATGGAACAGCAAAAGAATTGAATGGTACAACTGCAGGAATCGATCTTCAAACTTTAGTAATTGATGGTACAATAACAAATAACATCTCAGACATTGATGTTTTAACCGATATTACAATTAATTCAGGAAGCTTTACTAATGAAGGAGATGTTAGCACTATTGATGATATTATTGTAACAGCAGGTACTTTTATAAATAACAATACGGTATATGCAGGTGATGATATTTCCGGAGCCGGTACTTTTACTCAAGGTGATAATTCTTACTTAACCATAGTTGATGCTGCTGTATTAAACACATTTAATACAGCAGCAAATGGTAATACGGTTGAATATTATAGTACAGGGGGAACAGACATTAGAGGAAATATATACCATCATTTAATAATTTCACAGGTTGGAGGAGCAACACGATATTTAGACAATGCTGAGAGCACTATAACTGTAAATGGAGATTTGACAGTTTCTGATGATGCTATATTAATTTATCAGAGATATACAGCACAAACTTTAAATGTTTTAGGCGATTTAAGTGGTACAGGAACTATTTATTTTGATGTTAGAAATAGTGTTCATAATTTGAACCTTTCTGGAGCAAATAATTCTATTGGTGGATTTACTGTTAATGGGGGCAATGATTTTACCATAGATTACAATGGAGCAGATCAACAAGTTATATCTGCTAATAATTATGATTTATTAACTATTTCTGGTTCGGGTACAAAAACAATGCAAGGCGATGTAACTGCTAATGATATTGTAAATGTTAGTGCCGGGTTATTAGATTTAGATTCTCATGTTTTAACAACTTCAAGCTCAGTTAATATTGCATCAGGTGCTACTTTAGAAGTAGATGAAAATGCACAGCTTTTAATCGCCGATGGTCAAACTTTAACAAATAGTGGAACATTATCAGTTGTTGGTACTTCAGGTAATGAGGCTATAGTAACAATTAATGGTGTGGGCAATTATTATATTTCTCAACCAACTGCCGGAGCAGAAATAAATGCACAATATTACCAATTCAATTATTTAAACGATGGTATTGTAATATCAGATGGTAGCATAAACGCTACTAATAATTTTAGTAATGGTTCTTTTTCAAATTGTATAGGGATACAATATATAAATACTACCGGAATAGATGTTTCTGGCATTGGTAACATATCAAATGTTGTTTTTAATGCTGGTCCAACGTATAATGTATCAAGAATATCAGGTACGGGTACAATGACATTTGCAGATGCAACAGGCGCATTATCTGGTGAGAATTTCGATAATGATAATGGTAACCCCGGAACACTTATAGATTGGTCTTATCCTGGTTCAACGTATTATTCACAAGGAAACTTACCTGCAGGTCTTACAAGTTCGTGGAACACTGATCCGGGAGGAAGTGGTTCTAATCCAGCAAGCGTAACAGACGGATTAGCTACTTTAATTGTACAAGATGGACATACAATAACATTAGATAATAACGGAGATATTGATGTTTTGGCTTTACAAGTTGGTGAAGGAACATCGGGAATATTCAGAATAGGTGAAGATGGTACACAAAGAACACTTACTATTAGAGAAGCGCTTGATGTTCAAGCTGGAGCTTTATTAAATGTGGTATCATCAGGGGCTCCTTCACATGAAATTATTATTTACGGTAATATTACAAATGATGGTGCAATTAATTTAAGAACGACTTCTTCTAATGTAGCGAATACAGAATTTTATGGTGTTTCAACTTTAGTTTCAGGAACAACTGCACCTATATTTAATGATGTAACTTTTAAATCAGGAAGTAATATAACGGCTTCCGTATCATTAGACATTGATAACAATATTATTTTGGAAGATAATTCTGTATTCCAGGATGGTGGTATTAGTCATTATATTGCAAATAACTGGACAGCAGATGGTACAGCTTCAATGACAGGTAATGGTACAATTGTTTTTGATGGGTTAGTTAATACCATAGAAAATGGTACAGCTGCATCATTTACATTCTATAATTTAATATTTAATGGAGGAACAGCTGGGTCCATACAAGAAGATATTATAGTTACAAATAGTTTTGAGATCGATAACTCAACAACTGTTAGCATTGCAGATTATTTAGTAAATATTGGCGGTGATTTTACTGTTAATTCAGGAAGTACATATTCGCAGTCAGATAATACAACAACATTTGATGGTACAACTGTACAAGCATTAGATTTTAGTGGTGATGTTACATTTTATAACCTTACATTTAGTAATGGAGGTGCTAATGCAAAAAGTATTAGTGGAAATATTAATGCTGATAATTTAGTTACAATTAATTCTGGATCAACAGCAGATGGTGGAGGAACTCATATTATTAACAACGGATTAAAAATTGACGGGACATGTAATTTTTCTGGAATAATAAATCTTACAGGAGGTGATTTGTATACTTATGATGCTGGTAATACAATTAATCTAGGAACTGCAGAATTACTTATTGATGGTACCGTTTACCTTTCATATGGTGGACTTGCAACTTCTCTTCAACTAAATGTATTTAACGATGTAAATGTCAACAGTAATTTAGTTCTGAATAATAATACAAATATTGTTGGTCAAGTAGGAAATGTTTTTAAATTGAATGCAGGAACTAGATTATATATTAGAGGAGTAAATAATTTTCCAACTGGATTTGGGAATTATAGTTTAGCATATAATTCAAGAGTTGAATATGACGCTGGATTTGACCAAACTGTTCGTGGAAATATTACATATGGATTCTTAAGATTAGAACTAAATGGAAATAAAACCGTTGATGGACCATTAGATGTTGATAATCAGCTTCAGTTATATGATAATATTATTTTAGATTTACAGAATTATGATCATGCTTTTGCAAATGATATCTTAAATGAAGCTGGAGGTTGTACTATCTCAGGTGCAAGTGCTAATGTAAATTTAGATGCTGAAAATGCAGATCAAACAGTGCAGGCAGGCACATATTCTTTTAATAATTTAAGTATTACATTAAGTGGAGGAACAACTAGTAGAACAAAGATATTTAATTCAGGATCAACAATAACAATAAATGGAGATTTTGATATTTCAAATGCATTAGGTTCTCCTTCATTATTCTTAACTATTGATTTTAATGATAATGGAATTGGTGGTACACCAAATAATTTTAATTTAGGAAGTTATTGTCAGTTTAATACATCCAATACAACTTTTGATGTTTCTGCTATGAATAAATTCGGAGGAAGTATAACGCTTGATCCTACAACGATATTTTACTATGAATTAAATGGGGCGCAAAATATAGCCGGTGGATTTACTTATGGTAACCTTACATTTAATGGTGGCGATAAAACTGCTACAAGTGCATTGGATATAGATGGAGATATTTCGCAAACAGCAAATACCCCTGTGTTTTATGATGGAGGGTTTACGCATACTATAGAAGGAGATTGGTTATTGAATAATACAAATTGGTATACACAAACTTCTGCAACAGGAACAATAGTTTTCGATGGTGTTGATCATGATATTCAAGGATTTAATTTTAATAACATTATATTAAGTAATTCTGGAACAGCCACTTTACAAAACAATTTAAATATTTACGGAAACTTAATTGTTAATAATGGGTCAACTTTAGAGGCCGGAACAAGAAATATAAACATTGGAGGAAATTGGTTAATTAATCCAACAGCTTTGTTTACACAGGAAGATGATGGTGTTACTACTTTTAATGGACCTGTAAACCAAGATTTAACAAGTAATGCAAGTAGTTATTTTGGAGATTTAACAATTGATAAACCCAACGCTGTTGGAAATCAAACTGTAACAGTGTTATCTGAATTACATGTAAATGATTATTTTAGAATTAATACCGATGCTGGAGTTTTAGATATTTCAAATCAGGATGCATATTTTGGAGGATACTTCTATATTTATAATAATACAGTAGAAGCAGGTAGCCCGTTAATAGCAACAAATAGTACGGTAACATTTAATGGTACAGATGCACAATATATTAAAAACTATGATTTAAGCGACTTAACTTTTAATAATCTGATATTTACAGGTGGCGGTGATAAAGAAATTGATTATGAAAACACTATACCTTCTTCCAGAATTGTAGATGTTGACGGTGATTTTACTATTGTAAGTTCAAATGTTGATGGAAATGGATTTGGTGATGGTGGAGTAGATATAAATGTACAAGGTAATTGGAGTAATACAGGTACTTTTACTCATGGTGCAGCAAGAACAGTAACTTTTGACGGAGGCAACCAAAATATAAGTTCATCAGAATTTGGGTCTGTTACATTTTCAGGTACTGACACAAAAGATTTATTAGGTAATATTACCTTACTTGGAGATTTATTGATTGAAGCAGGGGTTACACTCGATGCAAATAGTAATAATATAACTTTAGCTGGAGATTGGGATAATGATGCTGTAGGATCTGTATATACTCCTGGAACAGGAACAGTTACATTCGAAGGTAACACTTCAGATATATTTGCAGGAACAGGTGCAGGAAAAAGTTTCTACAACCTTACTGCAAATAAAAATGCAGGTCAGACAACTGATTTAGAAACAGATATTGATGTTGACAATGATTTAACAATTAGTTTAGGTTATCTAAGAACTCAAACATTTGATATTTGGGTTGGCGGTGATTTTGTTGTTTCTGGTGGAATTTTTAACCATAACAATAACTCAAGTGTTTTAACACTAGATGCTTCAAGTGGACCAGTAACTTTTGATCCGGGAGCATCAGGTACTACATTTAGAGGTGTTGAGATCAATGCACCAGGTGTTACTTATAATGTGTTAAATGATTTTACAATTAGCCAAAATCAAGACTTTACACTTACCGATGGTTACTTTAATCTAAACGGAAATAACATTAATGTAAATACAGGTGGACAGACAATAGCCATTAATGGTGGTACTTTTGATGTGGACGAAGGTGCATCTATTTCATTTAATGGTAATGCTCAACAAATAAATATCGCTGGTGGTACTTTCAGATTGGTTGGTACATCAGGATCTAATGCTACTTTAACCAGAATAGGTGGAAATGGATATTTTGTTAATCAAACATCTGGAACTTTCCATGCTCAATACTACAGGGTTGAAGGAACTGATGGAATCACAATTTCTGGTGGAACTATAGATGGTACTAACAACTTGAGTAATGGAGTATTTACAAATGGTGAAGGAAATGCATATTTAACTTTAACAGGCTTAAACTTTGCCGATTATAGTGCTACAAATGTATTATTTAATACAGGACCTACGTATAATGTTTCACGTACTTCTGGTACTGGAGTAATAACTTTTGAAGATGCATTTGGTTCATTAGCTGGTGAAAACTATGATGAAGATGACGCAGATCCTGGAACTTTAATTTTATGGACCTTCCCAACAGGGTTTTTCTGGGATGCTGGTGATTTAACCGACAGTGAAGATTGGAATAGAGGAGATAATTGGTCAGGTAATGTTGTTCCTACAAATGCTAATAATGTAATATTAAACCACGATTATGTAGCAGGGGCATATAATGTAAAAATTACAGCAGCAAATGCAGATGCATACAGATTAACCTTAGATGATCAAAGTTCAGCAAACGGTATTACATTAATCCTTGAAAATGGTTATGATTTAAATGTTGAAGAAAATATTAATATTGGTACTAATACGACTTTAACTCAAACAGACAATACAAATACCATTACAGTTGGACAGAATTATGTTAATGATGGAACACTTAATAATGGTACTTCAACCATAACTTTTAATGGTCCTGCAGGATCATATACCATTTCAACAGGTGGTTCTGGTGTTGCTAAAAGCTTTTATAATTTTATTATTAATGCAACTGATGCGACATATAATTTGAGTGATGTTTTAGATGTTGATGGAAATCTAACTGTCACAGATGGAACATTTGATTTAGGAGGTGGTGCAAATGACATTACAGTTGGAGGAAACTGGACAATTGACCTTGTAAATGGAGCTACTTTTGTTCATAGTAGTGCAGATGTTACTTTAGATGGTAATGATCAAACAATCGACGGAGGTACTTTCTATAACCTAATAACTGCAACCGGAGGAACAAAAACTCTACTTACAAATATAGATGTTGACAATAATATGGAGATTGGAGCTCTAACCACTTTTGATGCGCAAGGAAATTCAATATATGTTGGTAATGATTGGACAAACGATGGATCATTTACTCAAACAGGATTAGGTGCTGTAATATTTGATGGTACAGGTGGGCAAAATGTGGACAATGGAACGGTTGCTACTGATTTTAATTATTTAACTTTCTCTAATGGAGGAGGTAAGATATTCTATAATTCTTCAAATGTTAATGCCGATTTAACCATTAATAATGGAAGTGGAGCTGTTGATGTTAATACTTATACGATAACAGGTGTTGGAGGAAGTAATACTTTTACTAATGAAGAGACTGTTTATATTAGAGGTGTAAATAATTTTCCATCAGGATTTGAAACCATATCATTAGCGTCAAATAGTGTAATTGATTATCTGGGTATCATTGATCAAACAATTTATTCAATTACATACGGTAATCTCAGATTAAGATCAAATGGAGCAACAACAACAAAAACTGCTGATGGTGACATAGTAATATTAGGGTGGTTAGATATGGATAATGATGTTCTCACAACTCTTGATATGGATGCCAACTCAGCAGATATGACAATTGCAGGTAATATCTATGCAGCAGGAGATGATATTGTGTGGGGAACAGGAACATCAACAATTACACATAATGGTGCCGACTGGAATATAGATCCAGATCTTGTTACATTCAATAATATGATATTGGCTGGAAGTGGAAATAAATGGTTACAAAGTGACAAAACAGTAACTGGTAATGTTACGGTTCAGAATGGAGTTTATTTAAGAATGTATCAAAATAATGATAGATCACTACCACATACTATGACAGGAGCTGCTGGTAAAATATTTACCTTGGAAAATGGTGCAAGATGCTATTCAGCTATTGATGATGCTACTGGACCCGCTGCTCCAACTAATTTTGGAACTTATAATATAGATGATAACAGTAATTATTACTTGTTTAGTCCTGATGGTGTAAATCAGACTCTTTATACAGGCAATTCTATTCAATATGGTAATTTATATTTTTATGGAATTAAAAACGTTACATCAGATGGTATTGCAACTTTGGATGTAGATGGTGAGTTCGATATGAATACGTCTACTTATGTTGATAATGGGCAGGATATGGAATTGGGAGGATCATTTATTTACTTCACAAATTATACCCCTTCAGCTTCTACTGTAACTGTAAATCTAAATGGAAATATTGATCAAAGAATAAGTGATGATTTAAATAATACAATTGATATTGGGACATTAGTATGTTCAGGTTCAGCTACTAAAACACTATGCGATGGGAATGATATTCTGAATATATCAGGTGATGTTACAATAAATGCCGGAGTTGATGTAACTAGTACTGAAATCATAAATTTCTCAGGTACAAACTGGACCAACAACGGAACATTTAGTCATACAGCGCAATATCTTAATTTTAATGGCACTGCTGATCAATTCATTAATCCAGGAGTATCTGATCCTGCAAATTATTTCTTTGATTTATATTTTGATAATCCTAACACTGTTACATTTATTGCAAATGGTGCAGATGTTAATGATGATTTTACAATAAATACAGGTACTGTTGATTTAGGAGCTTTAAGCCACACAATAGCTGATGATATTGTAAATACAACCGGAGGTACATTAACTTCTAATTTAGCTGATGTAACACTTGATGGTGATGGTCAGTTAATAAATACTCCGGCTTTTGCAGCTGCAAATATATCAATGACTGGTTCTGGAACAAAACGTATGTATTCAGATTGGACTATTAGTGGAGATTTAACAATTGATCCAGGAGTAACATTAAATACATCAGATAATGTAATCCCTACATATTATGATTTATATGTTGGAGGCAATTGGACCAATGATGGAACTTTTACAGATAATACCAGTACAGTTACATTTTATGGTTCTGCATCTCCTATTAATATCCAAAGTGGTGGTTCTAATTTCTATAATGTTGATTTTAATCCTGGAGCTGCTGTTACATATAATTTAACATCTGCATCAACTCGAATTGCACGCACAATGGATATTCAAACAGATGCTACATTGAATATAAATTCAAATACTTTGATTTTAGGAAGTAACAGGGGAGATGGAAAAACATATACTATTGATGGAACATTATTAGTAAACGAAAACGCATACTTATTATTTAATAATCAGAATTCACAATCAATAGTAAATGTTAATGGAATATTACAAGTTGTTGGTACTGATGCTTCTAATATTGCAACAATTTCAAGAGAGGTTGCAGGAGTTGGTGGTAGCGAAACCCAAATTAATATTCTAAGTGGTGGTACTCTGGCAGCTCAATATTATTTAATTGAGTACTTACAAGATGCAGGGCTTATAATGCAAGCAGGATCAATACTTGATGCTACAAATAATTTATCAAACGGTATTTGGTCAAATATCAGAACAGTAGCAGGAGTTTGTTATATCAACATGGAATGTGATTATGCAGGAGGTGTAATCGATAATATTACATTTAATTATGCAGGAACTCCAACTCAAGGTAATCATTTTAATGTAAGAAGAAATGCAGCAGCAGCAACTATTACTTTTGACAATGTGTTAGGTAATTTAGGAAGTTTCTTATATGAAGATGACGATGAAGTTACCCCAGCTTATCTAACAGGATTATTAAGATGGCCTGCGCCAACAGAAACAAACTGGACAGGTGCTGTAAATACAGATTGGCATGTTGCAGGAAACTGGGATAATGGAGTTCCAACAGCCTTAGTAGATGCAATTATACCAAATCGTTCAAATGATCCGATTATTTCAAATGCTGATGCTGAATGTAAAAATTTGACAATCACAGATGGAAATTTAAGAATTGAAAGTGACAGAAGACTCGATGCGGAAGGAGATGTAACTATAGGAACAGGAGCTAATGTAGGTTTATTAACTGTAACAACATCAAATACTATTCTTGAGGTGGGTGGTTCATGGACAAGAGGTACAAATGGTATATTTAATCACGGAAGTGGTACTGTTGTATTCAACTCAGGATCTGGATCGGCTACAATTTTACCATTGACTTCTGATTTTTATAAAGTCCAATTCGATAATGCTGCATCAACATTTACTTTATCAGGATCAACAATTAATTTCGATGGCGATTTTGAAATTCTCAATGGTATCGTAAATCCAGGAACAAATAATTATACATATAATATTCAGGGTGATTTTAATAATTCTGGAGGAACATTTAATCCTACTCAAGGAGGTGTAACTAATGGTACTGTTGTATTTAATGGCACAACAGATCAAAATATTACAGGCGGAGTTTTTCATAATCTGACAATAGAAGGAAGTGCTAATAAGATAACGAATGGAGTTACAACAATAGATAATACAACCACTATTAACTCAACATTAATGGCTAATACAGGAAGTAATATAGATTTTAATGGGGATGTAACCATAAATGTTGGTGGAGCATTTAACGATGGTGATGAAAACCATACATTCACAGGACAAAACTGGACAGGAGATGGATCTTATGCCGGTTCCGGAACGGTAGAATTTGATAGAACTAGTAATGATCAATATATATATGGAGGTACATTCTATAATCTTGATTTGAATAGTAATACAGAGAGTGTAAACTTAATGGGTGATGTTACAATTAATAATGATTTAACTATTAGAGCTGGTGTAATTGATTTGGATTTAGATACTTATCAAATTATAAATTCATCAGGAACAGGTACATTCACTATGGAAGATGGTACATTCATGTACGTTTCAGGAGCAAATAACTTCCCCGCTAATTTCGGAGCATATTCACTATATTCAACAACCAGAGTATATTACGATGGCACTATGGACCAATCTGTTGCAGCAGTATCTTATGGTAGTATATACCTCGATAACGCAAATACAAAATCACTTACCGGAGATATAATAATTCAAGACGATTTAATCTTCTACAATGATGTGACACTTGATGCTACTGCAAATAATTATAACATTGAAATTGGAGATAATTGGGATAATGACCAAAGTGCTGGTGTTTTCGTTCCTCATGGTGGTGAAGTTGAATTTAATGGAAGTGATGCAAACCAAAATATATATATAGGAGTTTTAGCAAGTAACGAGTTCTACGATTTAACAGTTAATAACTCTGGCGGTGGCGATATAAACTTTAATAGTAATGTAGTCTATACAATTAATAATAATATTCACGTGACAAATGGAAGACTGGATGGAGCAGGTAGAACAATTTATGTAGGCGGTGATCTATTGGCAACAGGTGGAGGTACATTTGCTACTAATAGTACTTATATTCTAAACAGTTCAGGTTCAGGTTCTCATCAAGTAGGAACTAATAGATCAACTTTATTAAATTTGACAATTGATAGCCCAGGTGGAGCAACATATGTTGCACAGGATGATATTTCTATAAATGGAGATTTTAATTTAGATGCTGGTACATTTAATGGTAATGGTCAGTATATTTCTTTAGGTAACGGAACTGCAGATATTATTTCAATTGTTGGGACATATCAAATAAGCCCAGGTGGTACTTTAGGTATTGGAAATGGAACATCGCTTACAGTAGATGCTGCTGGTACTTTAGAAGCTGTGGGTACTACTTCCAATATTGTAACAATTTCAAATAATGCTAGTGGTGGCAGGTACAATTTTACTGTTAATGGAACTATTGCAGCCGAATATTACCTGTTCGAATATATGAGCTCAGGAGGTATCTACCTAAGTGGTACATCTACTATTGATGCAACAAATCATTTTAGTAATGGGACATTCACTCGTGGAGCAAATTCAGGACAATTATTTAGAGTGGAAAATACACAGAGCTTTACTGGAAATGACAGTATTTATGATGTATCATTCCCTATAAATCCGGGAGGTAGTGCAGCCAATGTAACTAAAAATTCGGCCGCTAGTGGAACACTTGAGTTTTACAATGCAACGGGAGCATTCTCCGGAGAAGATTATGATCAGGATCCTGGTGGTTTAATAATTTGGACTGGTCCTGTTACATTAACATGGGTTGGAACGGTAAGTACAAACTGGAATGATGTAGGTAACTGGAGTGCTAGCTCAGGACCAGATATTGTACCAACAGGAGCTGAAGATGTAATAATTGCACCTGCAGTTAATCAACCGATTTTAACAACATTTGGAGCAAAAACTGCGAATTTAACAATTCAAAGTGGAGCAACCTTAACATTTAATACTCCAGCAGATGGTGGAGTTAATGATTTAGATGTGAATGGCGATTTAAATATTGATGGAACATTATGGATGATTTCATCAAACGACTATATTTCTGTAGAGGGTAACTGGACAAGGACAGGTACCGTTACAATGAATGGTAATGTTACTTTTGATGGTTCTGGTGGTTCGAAATCTATAAATAATGGAAATACAGCATTTTATAATTTAACAATAGCTGGCACATCTGTTTATCAATTAGCTGCAAATACTACAATCAATAATGGTTTTGTAATAAATTCAGGTTCTACCTTAGATGTTACAGCTACCGATTACGACCTAAATATTAAAGGAAACTGGACAAATAATGGAACATTCTTAGCTCAAGATGGAATAGTGAATTTTAGTGCTTCATCGGGGACAAAAATTATTAGTTCAGGCTCTTCACCATTTAATGATATAGAAATTGATGCTAATGGAGTTACTTATCAGCTATCTGAAGATATGTCAGTTGATGGTAACTTTGATTTAACTGATGGTACTTTTGATTTTAATGGTAATACATTAAATATGGGCGATGGTGCTGGTAGCGACTATTTTACTATTACTGGAACTGCTACGGTTGATGAAAATGCTACTCTGGCTTTTGGAGCTAGTGCAGCGTTAAATGTAAATTCTGGAGGTATAATCAATATCGTAGGAACAGATGGTGCTAATGTGTCAACAGTAACTCGACAAAGTACAGGAACTTATTCATTCGATGTTAATAGTGGAGGTACGATAAATGCGAAATACTACTTATTTGAATATATGGATGCCGATGGTATTTATGTCCATAATGGAGCAACTGTGGGTAGTTCAAATGATTTCTCAGATGGTACATTTGCCAATGGTTCAGCATCAGGGACATCTCTAAAACTAGAAAATGATGTTGCTATTGGTGAATACATTGATAATGTAGTGTTCAATACAGGGTCATTATATAATGTTACCAGAACAACAGGTACAAATGAGATTTTCTTCTCCGATGCATCAGGGCCATTAGGAACCTATGAATATGAATTAGACGATTTAGGAAGTCCTGATGCAAGTAACGGTTTATTGCGTTGGTCATACATTAATACGAATATCTGGGATGGTGATCAGGGTGATAATGATTGGCATAATCCTTTAAACTGGTCTGCAGGCCAAGTACCAGATTTAACTAAGAATGCAATTATTCCAAATGTTGCATTCGATCCGATAATTTCAACTGGATCTGCAGAAGCGAAACGTTTATCTCTAGAACCTGGAGCAACTTTAACTATAAACAATCAAGATTTTGATGTAGCAGAAGAATTTTATTATGAAGGTGATGTTATAGCTATTGGTAGCCCAACAATTACAGTTGGTGATAATTGGACAAGTTCTTCCGGATCGTTTACTCCAGCAAATTCAACTATTGAATTAAATAGTGCTTCCGGAACACGAGATATAACAATTGGTTCAGATAGTTTTTATAACCTAGAGATTAATACAGGAGGTACATATCAGTTTACTAGCGATGTAACAATAGAAAATAACTTAACTATAACAACAGGAACATTAAGTTCAAACAACTATGATATTGAAATAGGGGGAAGTTGGAGTAATAATGGTAATTATACTGAAGGAATTGGTATAGTTACATTTATAGCTTCATCTGGTACTGTTGATATTGATAATGATGCAGATTCATTCTACGACTTAGTAATTAATAGTGGCAATGGATCGGGAACTGCTACTTTTAGATTACAAGATAATGTAGATATATCAAATGATTTAACTATTACTAAAGGTACTTTAGATTTATCTTCCGATGGTGGAACAACAAGTTATAACTTAACTGTTGATGAAAGGTTGACAAATACCGGTGGTTCATTATTGGGTAGAGATGGATTAATTCAAGTAGGAGAAAATTGGTTAATAACAGGTTCCGGGGTATTTACATGTGGGAATAGTACTGTTGAGTTAACTTCTAATGCAGGTACCAGAACAGTTGATCCTGGATCAAGTAATTTTTATAATTTAACATTAAGTGGCATTGCGATTTTTAGATTATCTGAAAATACAGTAATTGAAAATGATTTAAGTATCAATAGTGGAACATTAGATATGTCAAGTTCTCCTTCTTATGATTTATGGGTTGGTGGCAATTGGACAAATACAGGTTACTTTAATGAGCGAACAAGTATCGTTACCTTAAATGGAGGAAATCAAATCCTTACAAATGCTAGTGGAGAAACGTTCTATACTGTTGTTATAAACAATACTGATTTAACTCTTGCTACTGGTGATATGAATATTACAAACACTCTAAATATGACATCCGGTGATATTTTAGCTGGTGCTAATAGAGTTACTTTAGGAACAAGTACTGCAAATATCGGAACATTTACTTATACATCAGGTACAATTGTCGGTGAGTTTGAAAGATGGTTAAATGCCCTTGGTACAGATTATATATTTCCAGTTGGAACAGTAACAAATAATAATGTTGCAACATTTAGGTTTTTAGCAGGATTAACTTCAGGATCGTTAGTTGTTGAGTTTGTTGCTTCTGACCCTGGAACAACAGGGCTTCCATTGGATGATGGCGGATATATTGTAAACAATATGTTCCCCGATGGTTATTGGGATGTTACTGCATTGAACTCTTTAGCTTGTACTGATTACAATCTAACACTAGATGGTACTGGATTTACAAGTACATTTACTATCGATGCTGATACAAGAATAATGAAACGTACAAACGGAGGAAGCTGGGATTTAACAAATGCAGGTTCTCATTCTGCAGCTTCTAACCCAATTTGTTATCGAACGGGTATAAATGGAATATCTGGTTCCAGCACACAATTTGGTTTAGCTCTGAGAGATTGTATGGGGGGTACAATAGACCATCCAACTACAACAGTATGTTCTAGTGATGATCCTGCTGCATTTACTAATACAGAATCTCCTTCTGGTGGAACTGGGTACACTTATACTTGGCAATATACAACTGTTTTAACAGCTGTGCCAGGTGATGCAAACTGGACAGATATTGGAGGTTCTAATTCATTAACATACGATCCTGGAACGTTAACAGATACTACCATGTTTGTAAGAAAAGCTGAAGCAGCTTCAGGATGTGTTGGAGCTCAGTATTCTAATACAGTTACTATCACTGTTAATTTAAAACCTGCTACTGGACCATTATATCACATTAATAATAACTATGGTATATAATTCTAAAATGATAAAGAAATGAAATACTTAAGTATTCTGATTATTTTGTCTTCGATGATAAACTCAGGAGTGAATGCTCAAAATAGAATTAATATAGATTCTTTAAAGAATGAAATTCTGAACGAAGTAAAGGTTTATGTTAATCAATCAAACCTTGAATCAGATAAAGACATTCAAGAACTTCGTAATGAAATTAAGCAATTATTAGAAGTTAATACAAATGTGCTATCAAGTGACGCTGTTATTGAATTATCAAATTCTGCACAGAGAGAGGCTGTTCAAGCATCTAGTGAGATTATAGATGGAAGATTAGAAAAATTGTTAATGGAAGTTGAACAAATGATTAAACAAGTTAGCAGTAGTTTAAATAATGAGATCATACAGCTTATTAATGAATCAGATCATAATAATATAGATGAATATGAAAAGCTAATTCATACATCAGAGGAAAAAATGGTTAGACGAATAACTGAGCTCATTGATAATAAATATTCGGAGATGCATCTTATTGTTACTGAAAAAATAGAAGGTGAAAATCAAAATTTAATAGATAAAGTTAATGAACAGAGTGATTTAATTTCAGATTTACTTAAAAGAGTAGCAGAACTTGAAAAAAGTATAATGGAAAAGGATTAAGGTGATGCAACAATTTGACGCATCTCTGAATTTACCTTTACATCTCTATAGGATTTTGTAATAAATTCATATAAACATTTAAGTTTATTGTCTTAAATCATATTGGTGATTTCCCTGGAGCTGCTGTAGTTGAGATTCTTGAAAATGATAAAGTTATAGCTACCAATTATGTGAATGGTAAATATTATGAAAAGTTTATGTTTAAATGTACTAAAACAGGGTTTTACGATATATTAATTCACTTCGAAGATAATCAGCTAGGGTCTTCTCTTATAAAGTTATTTTTAGTACAATAATATTTTATCTCTAGGATTAATTAAATTCTCATTTTTATTTAATTAGCTAGCTTAAAAAAGGATATTAATGCAGATAGCTGTTTGGCTTGATTTGCTAATTGTTTTGAATTTGAAACAATTTCTTCCGCAGTGGCAGCATTGTTTTGAGACACCTGATTAAGTTCCTGTATAGCATTATTTATTTGATCTGCTCCAGAATTTTGTTCTATACTGGAAGCCGTGATTTCACGCACTAAATCAGAAGATTTTTGTATGTCGGGTAATAAATCATTGATCATTTGATTTGAATTTTGGGTGATCTCTAAATTTTCTTTTGCCAATGAATTGATTTCTTCAGCAGCAATGTTGCTTTTTTCTGCAAGTTTCTTTACTTCTGATGCGACAACAGCAAAACCTTTGCCATGTTCTCCAGCACGGGCAGCTTCTACAGCTGCATTTAAAGCAAGTATGTTGGTTTGAAATGCAATATCATTTATAATAGCAATTTTTTGAGATATTTGATTTACCGAATCAAAAGTATTTTGACTGGCCTGACTAACAGTGATCATTTTGCTTCGAGAGGTCTCAGATATAGTTTCGGTTTGTTTAGCGTTATCTGTATTGTGCATAATACTAGAAGCCATCTGTTCTACCGATGAAGAAACTTCTTCATTTGACGATGCTTGTTCATTAGCACTCTGTGAAAGTTGATGCGAAACAGAAGAAAGTTCTTCACTTGCCTTCGTAACCTCTTTTGTGGTTTTATTGATCTCATGTATAATATTTGAATACTGTTTATTAATTTCTTTAATTGAATGAGCTAGTTCTCCAATTTCATCTTTTCGGGTTAAAAAATGCTTATGAGGGCTAATAGAAATATCTCCTTCAGAAATAGATTTTATAATTTTTGATAATTTCTCAATTTTCCTTAGATCTTTAATAATCATTAAAAAACCTGTTATTATGATAAAGATTCCTAATGGACCCATCCAGATCATTGCTTTTGCATTGGTGCTTGATCCATTAATAAAAGACATGACCGAAATAGTATCTAAAAGTACTATTACAATAAGACCTATTTTAAAGGTTAGAGATTTTTTGAATAGAATTCGAAATAACATAATTGAAATAGGAGTAACTATTCCGATTATGATTAGGATGAAGACTGCAAGTTTTGATAATTCCATAACCTAAATTTTAGTAAAAAAAAGAATAATAAGTTAATATAATATCCTAGTATATGCAATAAGTGTTTTCTGTAAATTAAAGATAATCAGACGGGTAAAGATTTGATGCGCTAAATATAAAAAGCTACTCTATGTGAGTAACTTTTTTAGTCTTGTGACCCAGGGAGAATATTGCCAAAGCCTCTCAAACGCTATGAAACTCCGCCGAATGCCGCCAAAAATCGTGTCCGATACAAAATCAAGCTTCTTGAACTTTACCCATCCGGCAAAACAAGTATGTTTTACTGAAAGGTACGGATGTTAAAGGTTTCAGCGTAGTTTCAGAAAAAATCAATAACAGGAAGTTAGATTGTTTTGTAAACACGGTGTCTGCATATTTCTATTCGTGACCTGAACGAGATTACAACCAAACTTTAAACAAGAATAAATTAAAGAGAGTATGTTCTTTGGTACTCGGAGATGCTATAGATATATAAAATACAGAATAAGATGTTCAACTAAAGGAAGAAATAGACTTTGATTCCGGAAAGGATTTATTAGGAACTAAAATGAATTCAATATCCATTATTTTTAATTCTTAGAATAATTAACTAAATTGCCATTAGCCGAATTCATTTTGGATTCATATTCGCATTTCACTATGCGAAAAGTGACCCTTCGTCGGGTTTTACTCGGGGTTGTTGGATTCGGCTACTTTATTTTAATGAAAGTTGTTTTATCCTTTTTTTGTTTTCTTTATCAAAAATAGCTTTTTGCCAGCTTCTGTCTTTTGATTTTAAAATATTATTTAAGTCTGATTTTGCACATTTTATCATTCTTAAATATGTATTATTTAAATTAGCTTGTGCAAACTTAGCACCATAAATTTGGGAATTATCTAAATGGGCATCTTGAAGTTTAGCTTGCTGAAATTCAGCACCTTTTAGATTAGTATTTTCCAATTTTGCAGAAACTAAGTTGGCACTATGAAATTTGCAATTTTCAAAATTTGCTTGATTAAACCTTCCCTCAGTAATAATTGCACGAGAGAGTCTTGCTCCATTTAATTGAGCCTTATATCCTCTAGCTCTGATCAAATTACATCCCTCCAAATTGGCATTTCGAAGATCTGAAAATGCAAAATCAACATTTTCTAAATTTAATCCATGAAGATCTATTCCATACAGGTTGGCTCTTGATAAATTAAGCTCCAGATTATTGTTTTTGTTAGAATGAAAATTCTCTAAGTTGAGACGTAGGGCTTTTTCAAATGCTTTTACCATTAAGGTATTAACATTCTCAGGGAGATTAGTTTTTAAATTTGCTAATAAGATTAAATAAACCTGATGATGAAATTCTTTATATTCGGGTTTTAAAAAAGTTAATAATGAAACAGCAGCGCTGGCTTGTAAAGAATGACTTGATGAACCCAAATTCTTAACTATTGAATCAAATTTTGCTTCTAGTCTCACTTTATTCTCAAGGGTTTTCTGCTCAATTTCTTTACGTTTTTCTTTTAGATATTTCATATAGGAAAAAAACAATCCAAATACAGCTGCTAATGCAGTTATTACTCCACCATAACTAGGGATTATTCTAAAAATAGGTTTTATTGTATTCTCAGAATTTAGATTTTTAATTTCTTGTTTTAATTTTTGTACCTGATAGTATCTTACACTATCAATTTGGTTTTTTTCAATTTGAGAATCTTCCTGTGAAAAAGCATTTAAGCTTGAGCAAAAAAGAAAGACAAAGAAAATTAATACTTTATAAATCATATTGCAAATAGATTACTACTACGTAACAAATTTCTAAAAGGTACTTGTAATTTACAATTTAAGGAAATATTTTGAAAATGTCTCAGCTTCAGCTAAGTTTCAACCAAAATAGAAATTGAAGTATTAGACTTTTTAACCAAAAAAGTGTTTGACTATTTTTATTCATGATCTGGATAGGATTACAGCCCAGTTTAAAGTTATGTAGAATTAATATCCCCATTAATTGGTATTGTAAGATTAAAAAAAATGAAGTAATATCGTCGGCGAAATGAGATATAGAATTAAAGAAATAAGAAATGCAATTTTATCTACCCTGTTGTTATTAATAATGGGAGGAATAATTGTTAATTCTATTTTCTTTCTTCATGCTCATAAAATTAATAATGGGAAAATAATTTTTCATGCCCACCCATATAGAAAGAATACTGAGAATAGTCAACCACTTTCTAATCATCAACATTCATCTGCTGAATTTGTTGTAATTGCTAATAGTTCTGTTTTAATTGAAAATTCAAACGAAATTATAATTGAGCCTTTTTATAATTTCGTTTCTCAATTATTTATTGAATTAACTGAGTTTAATACCAGTTTATTTTTTACTTCTAAAAAATCAAGAGGCCCTCCTGCATATTTATTTCTTATATAAGGTTTTTTATTAATTTAAAATGGATGTGGTAATCCAATACGAGAAATTGCATGAGTTTGCAGTTTAGTTTTAAAGCTTTATTTAATCATAGAGTGTAATGATTTCTATGATTACAAGAATTGTACATAATAATTAAATATTAGGATAAAAATTAATATAATCAGAATTAACTATAATTCCGATTAAAAAAGATTTACTGGTAGATAATTTACCAAAAATGAAAACAATAAAAACAATGAAAACAATCAATACATATTTAACACAAATTACATTATTTATTTTAATTTCTGTTAGTTCTTTTGCACAGCATACTGATGCTAATATTGTTGGGCATGTGACAGATTCCAAAGGAGAACATATACCTTTTGCTACAATTGTATTAAAAAATACCACTATAGGTTCAGCTACCGACGAAACAGGGCATTATAATTTAATTAATATGCCAATAGGTAAATTTATCTTAAAAGCATCTGCAATTGGTTATAAGTCTCAAGAAAAAGAAGTGGAGTTAAAAGAAGATGTTACTATAGAAATAAAATTTGAACTTGAAGAAGATATTTTAGGAATTGAACAAGTTGTTGTTACAGCTGATAGGAATGATAAAAGAAGGACAGAAACATCAGTAATTGTAAACACCATAACACCAAGATTATTTGAAGTAGCTCAAACAGCAACCATTAGTGATGGTTTAAATTTTTGTCCGGGATTAAGAATGGAGACCAATTGTCAAAACTGTGGTTTCTCGCAAGTTCGGATGAATGGAATGGAAGGGCCATACTCTCAGATATTAATAAATAGTCGCCCGATATTTAGTGGATTAGCAGGCGTGTATGGTTTAGAACTTATTCCATCGAGTATGATTGAACGGATGGAAGTTATCCGTGGTGGTGGTTCTGCATTATATGGGAGTAATGCAATAGCCGGAACAATAAATTTAATTTTAAAAGATCCTGTTAACAATTCTTATGAAGCTGGTATTACTTCAGGATATACTGGTTTGGGGGTCGATGGTGGAGCAGATCCTGCATTCGATTACAATGTTAATTTTAATACTTCATTGGTTTCATCAGATAGCAAAACAGGTATGGCATTATATGGTTATCATAGAAATCACGATGCATACGATGCTAATAATGATAGTTTTTCTGAGATTACACAGATTAATAATATAACTGTTGGGACAAGGATTTTTCATAGGTTTGGGCATCGAAATAAGATAGCACTGGATTTTTTTACAATTAGCGAGGACAGACGTGGAGGTGATAGTTTAAATTTACCCGAACACAAGGCTAATATTGCAGAATCATTAGGTCATAAAATTACAACAGGGGCCATTTCTTTCGATCAGTTTTTTAGAGAAAGTGACAAACTTTCGTTATACGTTTCAGGACAAAAAGTTGATCGTGATTCATACTATGGTGCTGAACAATCGTTAAAAGATTACGGTAAAACAGAAGGTTTTACTTATATTGCTGGAGCACAATATTCTGCTAATTTTATTAACTCAAGTTTAATTGGTGGTTTAGAGTACAAAGGAGAAACTTTAATTGATGAAAAATTAGGTTATATAGATTATGAAAACGATATAGAATATGGAAATCGTTTGGTGGCAGATCAAGAACTGTACATATGGGGTGCTTTTGCACAATACGATCACACTTTCTTTGATAAGTTAAATATTTCGCTTGGTGCAAGATTTGATCATTACCAAATTGAAGATAAAGATCAAAATTCAAAAAAAGAAGGTAATGTTTTAAGTCCCAGATTAACATTAAAATACGATGTCTTTAAATCACTACAGGCACGTTTTAGCTATTCACAAGGATATCGTGCACCACAAATTTTTGATGAAGATTTACATATAGAAGCATCGGCATACAGAACTGTGCTGCACAAAAATGACCCGACATTAAAACAAGAAACCAGCCAAAGCTATATGGCATCTTTAGATTTTAATAAAGCAATCGGGAAAATTAATCTTGGATTTTTAGCCGAAGGTTTTTATACTAATCTTGAAGATGCTTTTTCCAGTATACCAAGTGATCCTGTAGATGGTGTAGTAACCTACACAAGAATTAATGCAGAAGGTGGTGCTGTTGTTAAAGGGGTAAATATGGAATTAAACCTTATACCTGTTGGAAAAGATTTTTCTTTAACAGGAGGATTGACAGTTCAAAAAAGTGAATACGAAAAACCACAAGAAGAGTTTAATGAAAAAAGTTTCTTCAGAACACCCAATACGTATGGTTATGTAACTGTTGATTGGGATTTTTATAAAGGAATGTGTTTCTCGGCTACAGGAAATTATACTGGAAGTATGTTAGTCCCTTATTATGGAACTGAGCTTCCTACAGGAGATATTCGTGATGAAGGAGAATTAAGAGAATCTGATTCCTTTTTTGATTTGGGGACAAAATTAAGCTACAAGTTTAAATTGAATGGTGCTAGTATGCAGTTGTTTGTGGGAATGAAAAATATATTTAACTCTTATCAAAAAGATTTTGATACAACTAAAGATCGAGATCCTGGTTATTTATATGGTCCTTCTTTGCCAAGAACGATATACTTTGGATTAAAAATAGGAAACTTATTATAAATATTATCTGATTCTGAATGAATCCAGATAGTTTTTAGTATTATAGATACATTTTATTATAGCTCAAAATACCAATTTTATGGTATTTTGGGTTTTTAATAATTTTTTTACATTTGTTTTGTGAAAATTTTATTCTTGGATAAAGTTAGGAAATTTGCCAGCATATTTGCAATATGTCTTATTAGTATGTTAATTGCTAATAAGGTATTTTTTATGCACCAACACACTTTACCTAATGGTAAAATTCTATATCATGCTCATCCATACCATAAAAGCAACACAGAAGATCCAGGAAAACCCCATACACATAACGAATTAGAGTTTTTTTTCATAGAAAAATTGGATTTGTTGTTTTTTTCTGTGTTTACCGGAGTGCTTTTTATTGCAATTGTTAAATTCATTTCTTTCTTCCTCGAATCGGAAGATTTACTCATAGAAAAACATATTAAACTCTTTCTAGGAAGAGCTCCTCCAGCTTTACAAAGCTAACTTCTTAAAATAACTATAATAGTTTAAATAAATCTCTAATGGAATTGAGGGAATTGGTATGGCATATATTCATATCAATAACTCTTTATATACATGCATTAATAATATTTCTTTAGCAAATACAATTCAAATAATTAATAACCAATAATTTAAAACATTTTTATAATGAAAACATTAAAGTACTTTTTAGCCATTATAATGGCAGGTTTATTCTTATCATTTTTTGCATGCGACGACGACGATAATGATAACAATGATAACACTGAAAAATTTGTAGATGCACCATATTTAGTATGTGCAAACCGGAACCCGGGAGGTGTAGGTTTCGATTTTGAATACCAAGGTGAAAAAGGAGGTGCAAATTACATCGATTCTTTGTGGGCAAGTGGTTTTACTTACGACATTAAAGTTAAAACCATGAAAGCAGAAAAACCTGATGGTGAACTTGCAGGAATGCCATATTTTACATTAGCAAGTAATGTTGAAGCAGTTAATTATTCAGCTATCGACCCAACGTGTGTTGGTTATACTGCTTTTCAAAATTTAACCAATGCCGATTTATTGGATTTTGATTTCGAAACTGATGATGAGAGTTTTGATTTAAGCACTCTTCCTTTAGGAAATACAGGAAAACCATACCAATCTGATGTTTCTAAAGAGTTAAAAAAATTGGTTATGGGAATGACCTGGAAAACCACAGCAAATAATGATGTGGCTGAAGATGAATTAATCTGGATTATTAAAACACAAGAAGGACGTTGGGTAAAATTGATTGTAACCGACTTTCCGGCAGCTCCTGCACCAACAGCAACAGGATATATTTCCCTTGAATGGGATTTTGTTGATTAAATATTAACTATAGGCTATTTCATATGATTAATATAACATGAAATGTCCATGATTTATTTATAAACACCAATCGGAATGATTATAATCCAATATCATGGACATTGCATGTAACCATAAAAAGAAATTATAAACACATGAAATAGCCTTACTTTTTAAATGATATGAGAGGTAAAGACTTATATTTTGCTTTTATACGCATCGTGTTTATATTACTGTTTTTTATTAATTATACCTCCGCATATGCTCAGGGTAATATTAAAATAACAGGAATTGTTTTAGATGCTGAAAGCAAAAAAGCAGTTGAATATGTAAATATTTCGGTTTTAAATAATCCGGGTGGTACTACATCTGAAAAAGAAGGTCATTTTGAAATAGTTATTAAAAATAAAACGAAAGCAAAAATCATTTTTAGTCATATTAATTATTTCAAACATGAATTAAGTATTAATGATCTAACTTCATTTAAAGAAATAACAATTCTTTTAAATCCTAAAACAGAGCAGTTAAAAGATGTAGTTATTTCAGCTTCCCTATACGAAAAACCGATTTATAAGCTGTCCAAATCTGTTTCTATTATTTCGAATCGGCAAATTGCTGACAATATGAACTCTAACTTAACTGATATGCTGGCATCCACACCGGGGTTTTTACAAATTTGGGAATATCATTCGCCTATTTTGCTACGTGGAATGAACTCAAAACGAATTATTATTATGAAAAATGGTAATCGGCGTGTGGGTACATTCCCGGGAGGATATTTTGGGCAGGATATGAATATCTACGATACTAAAAAGGTAGAAATTATAAAAGGTCCGGGTTCTGTTATTTATGGTAGTGGCGCCATATCAGGAATTATAAATATTATCAGTCAGGATTTATTGGGTGAAAAATCAACCAATGCTCGAATAATGTCGGGATATGGTACAAATAATAATGAATTTTTAGAAGTAGCTCGTGTTTGTCATAAAAGCGAAAAATTTGGAATAGCCATAAATGGTAAATATCGAAAAACAAACGATTATGTTTATGGTAACGGAGAAACTGCAGAAAATAGTGATGTTGAAGACAGAGATTTTTCTTTAAATTCGGCTATTAAGTTAGCCGAAAAACATAAACTAAAAATTAATACCGATTATCATTATGGTGATTGGGGCAAACCACGAGGCTTTAATGGACCTACTAAAAGATTCACAAAAATTCGAAACCTTGAAGAACAATATCATACCGATTTAAATTATGAATATGCACCAAAAGGCTTTGTCAAAAATATTACTTTGAATTTATATTACGACCAGGGAACACGAGATTATTATAAATACATGTATAACGAAGTAACTACTGATCTGTCAAGTCATGAATTAGTTCATTATAAAGATAATTATGGTGGAGGGCAATTATTTTCGACATTGAATTTGTCCGAGAGTAATAAGTTAACCATAGGTGTAGACGCTTACTTTTTCTTACTCGATAACCCAACGGATATTTTCGATTATAATACCAATGAGCCAGGAGAACTTAATGGTTGTTACACCGATGCTGGACAACAAACTTATGGGGCATTTATTAACGAAGACTGGGAAATATCTGAGCAATTTCATTTTATAACAGGTATCCGATATGATATAGCACAAGTACAATCGGGTAAAATTGACAATCAACCCGAAAAAAAAGAAGATAAAACAGCCTTTAGTGGTAATGTAGGTTTAGTATATTCACCAAAAGAACATACAAATATTTCATTAAATGTAGGAAGAGCATTCCGCATGCCTAACTCAGAAGAACTCTTTACCGAAACAATTAGTTGTAAAGGAACAAAAAAAGGAAACCCGGACTTAGACCCAGAGTATAGTTGGAATGTTGATTTGGGTTTCAGGGGACACACTAAAAATGACAAGCTTAAATACGATATTGCTGTGTTCTATAATCGTTTAGATGGCTTTATTAATGAAACAGGAAGTAACGAACCGGGTGTTGATTTTACCTACAAAAATACGGATGCCGAAATATATGGTGGAGAGTTTTCTACATCGTACCGTTTTAGTAATATTTTTAAAAGTACTGATAAGCTGTACACAGGACTTGGAGGTTCATATCTTTATGGAATAGATTTATATGGAGATGAAGAAAATCCTTTGTTTGGAATTCCTCCATTAAAAATATTAGCTGATATTAAATATTACGGTAAACTAAATGCAAAATGGATAACTGGTTATAACTTGAAATTTGAAACCAAATATACAGCTAAACAAAATAGGGTGGCTAAGGTTCCCGAAGGATCTGATGGTGGCCCTTGGGGTTATGAAACATCCGAAACACATACTGTGTTTAACTTTTACATGGGGATAAACTCAAATACCCTACCTGGTTCACCCAAATTACGTTTTGTAGTTAAGAACATATTCGACACAAATTATCACCCTTTTGGATCGTATATCCCGGCTATGGGAATTAATTTTAAAACAGTTTTAATATTCAATATTTAAAAAATCAATTAACATGAAAACAAAAAACATTTTCTTAATAGTTGCAATAGTTGGAATCATAGTAAGCGCATGCTCACAAAAATCAAATAATTCAACATCCAATAGTAAAAAAGACGTTCAATCGCAAGAATATTATACTGTTGATGAAGTTCTTGAAAAAAGCGAAGATCTTGCTGGGAAGGTAGTTTATGTAAAAGGTATAGTTGACCATGTTTGTAAGCATGGCGGGAAAAGATTTAAAATTCTGAGTGAAGAAGGAAATTATGAGTTTAAAATCAGTCTTGGAGAAGAATTTGATCCTGCAGAAGAAACAATAGTTGGTCAGGTAGCTTATGTTACAGGTAAGCTCATTGCTCAAGAAATGAATGCTGAAATGGTAAAAGTCTGGGAACAAAAAATACGTGAAAATCATAAAGGGGAAGAAGAAACAGATCATTTTAAAGAAGAAATAAAATTTGTTCAAACAGTTCATGAACAAATTATTTCGGGTAAAATACCTTGTTACTTAGCTTACTATATTGAAGCCGAATCTTACTCTGTAAAATAATATCTGTAAAACCTATAAAAAAGGAATCCTAATATTGGATTCCTTTTTTATAAATAATCCCTATGAAAAATTAAAATACCAAGTTGTAGGTATTGTCACTTCAAAATAGATTTTGAACATTTGTATTATGAAAATCTCGTTAAGGGACATATTAAAAAAAATAGGCGTTATTATAATGCTTTGCTTTGTTGGTTTAATGATTACGAATAAAGTTATGTATACACATGTACATAAGCTTGAAGATGGAAGCTTGGTTGTACATGCTCACCCTTACGATAAACATGAAAATGAAGATTCTGAAGAAACACATCACCACTCGAATGCTGAATTGTATTTTTTACAAAGTTTTGAATTGTTATTCTTTGTAGCTGTTTTATCAACTGTAATAGTTTTCGGGGCATTAATTCTAAACTTATTTATTTGCAATATTGTAAAATACAAAGACACTTATATCTTATTGTCTTTAGGAAGATCTCCTCCGGTTTTATAATTTCTCCACTATAATTTCAATCTTTTTTAAGAATAATTTAAGCGCTTTGTTGTCAGCTTTTATTTGTTATTAATCACAATAAAGATTCATAACAATAAATGTTAACTCATTATAAATAATGAATAATTATGAGTAATAGTATAAATCAGACAAAAAACGGCAGGATATTCCGATGTGTGTCGTGTAATAAAATACATATCGAATTTAATAACATTAATTTCAATTTTAACGATGAAGAATACGAGCATTTTGTCGATTACTTTAAAGATCTAGATGGAGAATTTTGGGAACTTGTTAATTCAAATTCAAATTATAAAAGAAAGATTATTGTTCCGGTAGGGCACAGAAATATTAACTTTTTACTTAACAATGAAGAATTAGAAGAATTAAAAGAACTATTAACACATGCAATAATTAAAAATAAATCGATAAAGCTGATTAATAAATTTAAATACTCAATTTGTAATAATTAAAAAAAATGAAAAAAGTAGGAATATTTTACGGTTCATCAACCGGTAATACAGAAACTGCAGCTAATCAAATTCAACAAGAATTAGGTGCTGATAATGCAGAAATAAAAGAAGTAACATCTGCTAATGCTTCCGATTTAGAAAGTTTTTCTAATATTATTCTTGGTTCTTCAACTTGGGGTATTGGCGATATACAAGATGATTTTGATACCTTTTTAAATGAGATTGAAAAAGCAAACCTTGAAGGTAAGAAGATTGCTATATTCGGATTAGGAGACCAAGATGGTTATGCTGATTCGTTTGTTGATGCAATTGGAATTGTTTATGAAACACTTGAAAATAAGGGATGTGAAATAGTGGGTAAAATACCAACAGATGGATATAGCTACGATGCTTCTAAAGCAGAAGTAGATAGCCAATTTGTTGGATTAGCTCTTGATGAAGATAATCAGGATAATTTGACAAATGAAAGAATAAAAAGCTGGGTTCAGCAATTAAAAGAACAGTTTAATTAGATAGTTTATTTATAGTACTTAGCACTTTAATTTCTGGCAATTTTAAAGCAAAAAGTAGTTCTTGAAAAGTTGGGGGAATTTGAACGTAAGCCATTATTTAATAATCCCCCTTCTTTTTGAATTTTTAAAAAAGTATATCAATGAAAACATCATGTGCAGATTATAAATCGGGAGATATGCAAATTTTACTACATCATATCTATGAATATAAAAAGGGACTGAGAAACCTTGTATTGCATACCATGAGTAAAGATCAGCAATATCTTGCCGAAGAACTCTTAATACGAAAAGGAATTTATTATAAAATACAAGATGTAAATACGAGAAAGATTAATGTGTTTTTTGGGAAAAATCAATGTGTAAAAATAGTAGAATCGTTTAGAAATAAATCTTTGTCTGATTTTTCTGACGAACAAGATTTTATGTTAGGTATAATGTTGGGATATGATAGAGTTCAGCAATGTGACCGGTATATAAACCGCAAAGAACTTAATGCCCAAGTAAAAGAGTTTGCCAGTTATCTAAATTCTAATTGAATTTAAAATTCTAGGCAGTTGTATTTAAGAAACCTAAATCAATAATTTATTTATGAACGAAATAACCCATATCAATCAAACACAGCAAAGTATACGAATATTCAGTATAGGGAGCCACAGCTTTTTTATTGAAGATTCTGAAAACTCAGGAACAAGAGATAAAAAAGTCAGGATAGCTTATCAACTTGGAAACGGAGAAATAATTTATGTTCCCGAATAAATATAATTTGAAAAGATTTATATGAAAAAAAAGTTGCTTTTTAATCTTAAATCAAGGATGGCAGATATAATTCATGCCGATTATCGACTAATTCCTGTTATTGGAAGGTTTGGAATAGATTTCGGTTTTGGAAATAAAACCATTGAAGATGTTTGCGAAGAAAAGGGAATTAATGTTTGGTTTGTACTTGAAATAATTAATTCGTATCACGATAGTAATTATTTCCCTAAAAAAAGTTTGCAGGATTTTCCATCCAAACTAATCATTGATTACCTGTCTAATACACATGATTATTATTTGCGAGTTAAAATTCCTGAAATTCAAGAATATATTGATAAAATTGGACTTAAAGTGAAAGCAGAAAGTCATAAAAACATTGTTTTACTAAACGACTTCTTTAGTGAATATAAAGAGGAACTTAGATTACATCTGGAGAACGAAGATAAGTATATTTTTCCGTACATTCTTGAGATTGAAAATGCTTTGAGACAAAAGGAAATTAGTAAAGAACTTTATGATAAGATTTTAAATAATTCAATCAAGAACTACGAAAGAAATCATGATGATGTAGAAGTAAAGTTAAACGATTTAAAGAATCTGCTTATTAAGTTTATGCCACCTGTTTTATGCAAAGAGTTATGTCAGAATTTATTAATAGAAATATTTCGTTTAGAGTCTGATTTAGCAAATCATGCAAATATTGAGGATAAAGTGTTAATCCCCAAGGTTAAATTATTAGAAAAAAAGATATTTGAAATACGTGAAAACCAATCATAGAATAAAAAAGGTTATAATTGCCTCGAATAATTATATTTATGGTCTTGGAATTAAAACCATTCTTAGTGTTATTGGTATAAAACCAAAATTATTTGATGTTGAAACAATCGAAGAGCTGAAAGAATTATTAAAAGAACAAATATCTGCTTTATATATAATCATTAATGAAGATATTTTACTTGGTAATTCTGAGCAAATAATATCCGAGATAAGAAAAATAGCTCCTGAGTGTCCTATAATGTTGTTGAAGAATAATCAAAGTAAAAATGATTCTGACATTTTCTGTATAAATTATGATGAGAGTCAATCGGAAATATTAAGAAAACTTGATAGTTTTTTCCAGGAAGATAAGCAAAAAAATAAAAAACAGGAACAAACTTTGCTTAGCGAACGCGAAAAAGATGTTTTGAAAGAAGTGGCTCTTGGGTTATCAAATAAAGAAATTGCAGAGAAGTTATTTATTAGTATAAACACTGTTATTACACACAGAAAAAATATAACTGAGAAACTTAGTATTAAAACAATTGCCGGACTAACTATTTATGCTATTATAAATAATTACATTGATCCTGAAAAAGGAAATATTTAATTGAGTTTTTAGATTATTATAAAAATGAAACAAGCTGAAGAAATACGAATCAATTATTTAGTTAATTTTAAAGATTGATAATTTGAAAATACTTCGTACTAGAAAGATGTAAGAGAGATTAAAAATGATTAAAAAGACTAAAAAGATTGTTTCATTATTAATGGTATTTGTATTTATTATACCATTAACCGTTAAATCTTTAGATAGTTTTTTTCACGATCACCATCATAGTAAGCATAATTCAAAATTTGAATGCCAATTTCATGATTACCACAAGAAATGTCCGATTTTAAATTTTGAGTTGTCCTTATCTTTATTGATTACTACAATTGTTGAAATTGCAAAGACATATTATTGCGATGAATTTATTATAAATTACACTTCAGATTATTATTGTAAAAAACTAAAATATTCTTTCTTATTAAGAGCTCCTCCTTTGTAAAACAAATTTCAACTCAGGTTTAAAGTAATTTATATAATTGTATAGAGCAAATCCATGTATTGGCAAAAAATATGGACTTATGTTTACTAATCTGTTATTAATATTCTGGATTGGTCTTGGAATATAGTCTTAATTACTAGGCAATTTTATTATTATAAGTAAACGATAGTTGGGATTTTTCTAAAAAGTAAATAATTAAAATAGCTCAAAATCGTAATAAAATGAAAAAAATCTTTTTAGTTTTTTTTCTGATGTTTCTTTTTTTTAAAGTAAACGCTCAGAATCAAATCACAGGTAATGTATATGATAAGGATACAAAAGAAATAATGCCATACACAAATGTTTATCTTCCTCAATATAAAAAAGGAACATTAACAGATGAGAATGGAGAATTTTCGTTTGCCGATGTACCTACCGGGAAAATAAAAATTCAGTTTTCGTATGTTGGATATAAAACTGAATTTAAAACAATCTTAGTTGATGACGAAGAAATAGTGTTGAATGTTGAAATGGAACCGACCGTATTACAGGCAGAAGATGTAGTGATTTCAGGAGGGACATATTCAACACAACATGAGAATGCTATTAAAATAGAATTGATTAGAAGTAAAGAAATTGCTGCTATAGGAGCACCAAATTTTATGGAAGCTATTTCAAATGTTCCTGGAGTAGATATGATCGTTAAGGGATCAGGTGTAGGGAAACCAGTAATTAGAGGTTTATCTATGACCAATATTCTGATGTTGAATAATGGCGTTAAACTGGAGAATTTTCAATTTTCTGAGAATCATCCTTTTATAATTGATGAATTTGGAATTGATCGTATTGAAATAATTAAAGGCCCTGCGTCTTTACTTTATGGTTCTGATGCCGTGGGTGGTGTTATTAATATATTGAAAGAAAAACCGGCCCCAGTAAGGAAAATTCAGGGAGATTATAATATGCAGTATTATTCAAATACTCAGGGTATAGTAAGTAATTTAGGTATTAAAGGGAGCTCAGAAAATTTCTTCTGGGGTATCCGGGTTGGAGAAAAAAGTCATACTGATTACAAAGATGGAAATGATAATTATGTGCCCAATACACGTTTTAAAGAATATAGCTTTAAAGCGAATGTAGGTATTAATAAGTCATTTGGATTATTCCGTTTGTATTATGATTATAACCGCCCAAAACTGGGAATGTGTGTGGGAGATGTTATTCCTATAATCACAGAAAATGGAAGAAAAAATAAATATTGGTATCAGGATTTAACAAATCAGATTATTTCTACTCAAAATACATTGTTTTTAGGGAATTATAAAGTGGACCTTAATGCTTCTTATCAAATGAATAACCGCAAATTACAAACTGATGAAAATAAACCTGCTTTTGAGATGGTAGATATGGATTTAAATACGTTTTCATATGAAATTAAGACATACCTAACATCAGTAGAAAATTCTGAATATATTTTAGGTTTACAAGGAGCAATCAAAACTAATCGTAATAATGAAGCTCCTAATCATGTGTTGCCAGATGCAGAAGTAAATGACTTTTCCGTGTTTGGATTAGCTCAATACACTTTTTGGAAAAATCTGAAAACGCAAGTTGGTATTAGGTACGATTTTCGTGCAATATCAACTGAAGCAGAACCAGGGAAAGATGCTGTTAATACAGATTATAGTGATGTGAGTGCTTCATTAGGGGGTACATACAAGGTGAGCAAAACCGTATTATTACGTACAAACTTTGCTTCTGCCTACCGGACTCCAAATATTGCAGAATTAACGCAAAATGGCTTGCATGGGATGAGATATGAGCAGGGAAATCCCAACTTGAAATCCCAACGAAGTTATGAAGCTGATCTGAGTGCTCATATTCACACTGAATCTTTGATGATTGATATTTCAGGCTTTTATAACTATATTAACGATTATATCTTTATTGCACCTACTGAAGATACAACATCTACAGGAAATAAAATATACAGGTATTCACAGATTGACGCTGAAATTTATGGTGGAGAACTGGCTGTTGATTTTCTACCTTTTGATTGGTTAAATTTAAAAACAGGTTATACATATTTGATTGGGAAACAAGATGATGGTAATTATTTACCATTTATTCCACAGAATAAACTTCGTTTCGAAATAAAAGTTCAAAAACAAACTATTCTTTTTTTAAAGAATAGTTTCTTCAAAATAGGAGGACTTTATGCTGATAAACAAAACTATCCTGCTATGTTTGAATCTGAAACAGATAGTTACTTCTTATTGAATACTGGAATAGGTGCAGATATAAAGTGTATTAACCAAACTGTTACTTTAGCTGTTCAGATTAATAATCTGTTAAATAATAATTATATAGATCACTTGTCTACTCTAAAAGAGATGAGTTATTATAATATAGGTAGGAATGTTAGTATTAATTTAAGAGTTCCTTTTGGAATAAAATAGAATTCGTGCAATATGATTTGTTCTGTCGTGGATTACACGACAGAACTTGTTATAAAGAAATAATATAGAAAATCCGCAATATTCTGCGTATGATTAGTATTGTTGTTTAAACAACACAATCGAAGAATAAGAACATTAATCTTTAACATGTTCTTTGTTATTAGGATCATTTTCTCGCTTATTTAATTTTTATTGAGTATTCTGAATTCATCATAAATTATGATTTGGTTTTATCAAAGTGCTATAAAATTGTATAAAAATTATTATAGAGTTTTCAGACAAATACCTTGTGTTAAACTCGTCTATAAACAAAAGAAAATACAATTCTGTTTCTTGTCTTTTCTGTAGGAAATAGAAAAACGACTATTAAAAAATCATAAGATTTCAGGATTGTAAGAATAACTCATATGTCGTTTTTTTACAAAAAAGAACAATGTTCAGTTTATGCAAATACGAAAAGACGACATACGAAAAATCATTTTACGAGTAGCCCGTGACGAATTTTTAGAAAAAGGATTTAAGGATGCTTCTATGCGGAATATTTCAAAAAAAGCAGAAGTAGGACTGAGTAACATTTATAACTATTTCAGCAATAAGGATGAGATATTTCAGGAAGTGCTTTCAGGTTTACTTAGTGCTATAGATTCAACAATGAAAGAGCACAACAACCCCGATTATATCAATTTAGATATTTTTAGTTCAGATGATTATATGCGCACCCAGATTAATTTGTTTGTTGAATTGGTTGAAAATCATAAAGAAGAATTTAAACTGTTACTGTTTAAAGCGGCAGGTTCTTCACTCGAGAATTTTCGTGAAGAAATTACAAATACCCACACACAAACAGGTATGGAGTACATTGCTTTGATGAAGGAAAAATATCCTGAGATCAATGGCGATGTGTCCCCATTTTTTATCCATGTTATGAGTTCATGGTGGATAAGTATTATAGCCGAACTTGTTATGCATGATCTTTCTCATGAAGAATTGGAGAATTTTATTAGAGAATATATGGAATTTGGCACAGCTGGTTGGAAAAAAGTTATGCGAGTAAAAGATTAATTTTTTTGAACAAATCTGAACATTGTTCTTTTTTGAAAAAATAATTAAAAATAAAAAATTAAATATGAGCACATTATCAAAATTACAAAAACACATGACTGGCAGAAAAGCTTTACTGCCAACATCATTAATCTTGTCAGCACTAAGTGCTCTGGCAGGAATGGTCCCATACATTCTTGTATGGTTTATTATTCGCGAATTTATTATGGTAGGAACTTCATCTTCGGGAATGATTAGTACTTATGCCTGGTGGGCTGCAGAATTGGCAATCGGAAGTATTGTTATTTACTTCTTAGCTCTGTCGGCTTCACATCTTGCAGCTTTTCGTGTTGAATGCAATATGCGCCGCTATGCTATGAAAAAAGTAATTGGTATGCCACTTGGTTTTTTTGACAACAATACCACCGGTCGTATCCGAAAAATTATTGATGACAATGCCAGTGTTACACATAGTTTTTTAGCACATCAATTGCCTGACCTTGCAGCATCTATAATAATGCCGATTGTTGCAGTTGTATTGATATTTGTTTTTGACTGGCGGTTAGGTCTTGCTTGCCTTGTCCCTGTTTTTCTTTCGATGCTGATAATGGGAACAATGATGGGCAAAAAAGGCCGACATTTTATGAGTAGCTATATGAATTCGCTTGAAGAGATGAATGCCGAAGCAGTAGAATACGTGCGTGGAATTCCCGTAGTAAAAGTGTTTCAACAAACTGTTTTCTCGTTTAAAAATTTCTATAATAGTATTGTAAAATATAAAGATATGGTAACTGCGTATACTAAAATGTGGAAAGTTCCTATGTCTGCCTATACAGTTATTATCAACAGTTTTACTTTTTTTATAGTACCTGTTACTATTTTGCTTATCGGACATAGCGGTAGTTATGCGATGGGTATTTTGAATATGTTTTTATATATCCTAATTACGCCTGTTTTTTCACAAAGCATTATGAAAAGCATGTATATCAACCAGGCATTGGGACAAGCAAGAGAAGCCATAAATCGTTTGGAAAACCTTACTGTAGCTGAATCTTTAGCAGAATCTGAAAATCCAAAACCAATAAGAAGAAATCATATTAGTTTTAAAAATGTTTCGTTCAGTTATCCGGGGACCAATAAAAAGGCAGTTGATAATGTAAACTTTGAGATCCAGGAAGGGAAAACCCTGGCTTTGGTTGGTGCATCAGGAGGAGGGAAAACAACTATTGCACGTCTTGTTCCGCGATTTTGGGATGTTGATGAAGGTGAGGTTTGCATTGGTGGGGTTAATGTGAAAGACATTGAACACAAAGATTTGATGGAACATATTTCATTTGTTTTTCAAAATACCCGCTTATTCAAAACAACACTTTTGGAAAATATTAAATACGGAAATCACAATGCTTCTTTGGAAGAAGTAAAACGTGCGGTGGACTTGGCACAATGCCGTGAAATAATTGATCGTTTGCCTGATGGTTTGAATACAAAAATAGGTACAGAAGGAACCTACCTTTCTGGAGGCGAGCAGCAACGTATTGCTTTGGCTCGTGCTTTCCTGAAAAATGCACCAATCGTGGTTCTTGACGAGGCAACAGCTTTCACTGACCCTGAAAACGAACACCTGATTCAACAGGCATTGAAAAAACTCGCCGAAGGCAAAACAGTACTAATGATTGCACATCGCCTTACCAGTGTTATGGATGCTGATAATATTTTTGTTATTAACGAAGGTAAGATTGCAGAACGGGGTACGCATAATGACTTAGTCGGTAAACAAGGAGTTTACACAAAAATGTGGAATGAATATCAAAAATCAGTTCAGTGGACAATAGGAAAGGAGGTTAGCTATGCTTAAAACAATACAACAAAAATTAGCCTTATCAGAAAAAGGAGCAAAAGATTTTATAAAAGGTATACTATGCACCACTTTGCTCGATATTGCTTTAATGTTACCGGCAGTATTTATGTTCTTCTTTTTGAACGAATATCTCAATAAAGCACTTAACCCTGCATACTCTATTGAGCATACTATATGGTATTATATTTTACTTGGATTTGGTTTTATGCTCATTATGTTTGGCATTTCCATACTTCAATATAAAAGCACGTTTGTAACCATTTACGATGAAAGTGCTAATCGTCGTATTTCATTAGCCGAAAAACTTCGAAAACTACCATTGGCTTTTTTCGGTGAGAAAAATTTGTCTGATCTTACTTCGACTATAATGAATGATAACACCGATTTAGAGCATACTTTTTCGCATGCTGTACCACAGTTATTTGCTTCTATTATAAGCATTGTTTTGATTGCTATAGGTTTATTTTTCTACAATTGGCAACTGTCGCTGGCTTTGTTCTGGGTAGTTCCTTTTGCTGCAGCAATATTGTTTATTTCGAAGAAAAAAATTGATAAGGAAAATAAAATTGGTTACCATAATAAACGTAATGTAACTGAAAAAATCCAGGAAGGGTTGGATACTGTTCAGGAAATTAAATCGTATAACCAGGAAGAAACTTATGTAAAAGAATTAAATGCAACTGTTGATGTCTATGAAAAACAATTGATACGAGGCGAATTGATGACAGGTGTTTTTGTCAACTCAGCACAAAGTTTTCTAAAACTCGGGCTGGCTGGTGTTATTATTGTTGGTGCAGGTATGGTTGCCACAGAAACTACCAGTTTGTTTGTATATTTTATTTTCCTGATGATTTCGGCAAGCATTTACAATCCTGTAAACGAAGTATTCAACAATCTTGCTGCTCTGCTTTATTTAAATGTGCGTATCAATCGTATGAATGAGATGGAGGCAATGCCTGTTCAACAAGGAAAAACAGAATTTAAACCTGCTAATTACGATATTGAGTTCCAAAATGTTGACTTTGCTTACGAAGAAGGGAAACAGGTATTGCAAAATGTATCGTTTACAGCTAAACAAGGAGATATAACGGCATTAGTGGGCCCGTCGGGAGGAGGGAAAAGCACTTCGGCTAAATTATCCGCTCGTTTTTGGGATATTAATAAGGGAAAAATATTATTGGGAAATGAAGATATTAGTGAAATAGAACCTGAAACCTTATTAAAAAATTATTCGGTAGTATTCCAGGATGTTATATTATTCAATGCTTCCATAATGGATAATATACGTATTGGGAAACGCAATGCCACCGACGAGGAAGTTGTACAGGTAGCAAAATTGGCACAATGCGACGAGTTTATTCGCAAAATGCCCGATGGTTACCGTACCATTATTGGAGAGAATGGTGAAACACTTTCTGGAGGCGAACGCCAACGTATTTCCATTGCACGGGCTTTACTTAAGGATGCTCCAATCGTATTACTCGATGAAGCAACCGCATCGCTTGATGTAGAAAACGAAACTAAAATACAAGCCGGTATTTCCGAACTAATCAAGAATAAAACGGTGCTAATTATTGCTCACCGAATGCGAACAGTTGCTAATGCCGATAAAGTTATTGTGTTGGGAAATGGCAAAGTTATAGAGAGTGGTAATCCGCAGTTACTTAAAATCCAAAATGGGGCCTTTGCTAAAATGATTGAAAGGCAAATGAACCATGTCAATTAATTATTTGAAAATATCAAATAAATAGCAATGAACGATAATCCATATATTAAAGCATTAGAAAGCACCGGAAAGCTCAGTGAACCGGCTATCAGGAATGCTATAAAATCATTAAATCTCACAGGCAATCAAAAAATACTGGATGTACCTTGTGGTACAGGAACCCATATGAGATGGATGTTTGAAGAATATCCAAAACTACATATTACAGGATTTGATATCGCCAAAGAGCATCTGGAATATGCAAAAGAAAAGTTGCATAAAGATGGAAATATTGAGCAGTGCAAATTTGTACAGGGCGATATGAATCAGTTCGATTTTGCAGATAATAGCTTCGATATAGTTTGGTGTTGCGATGGCTTATGGCCGGGGCCAAAAGAAATGGGATGCCCGGTTGAAGAACCTTACCAGATTCTCAACGATATGGTAAGAGTAACTAAAAATGATGGAACCATAGCAATTTTGTTTTGGTCGTCGCAAAAATTATTGCCCGGTTACCCTTTTCTTGAAGCAAAGCTGAATGCAACAAAATCGGCTATAATGCCTGTTAATCCAGATACAAATCCCGACTTACATTTTATGAGTACACTTTCGTGGATGAGAAAAGCAGGATTAAATAATATTCAATCAAGAACTTTTGCTACAGATTTTCAGGCTCCAATTAGTGAATCCGGAAAAGAAGGCTTATTAAGTCTTTTTAATATGTTCTGGGCTAATTCTGAAGCAGAAGTATCAAAAGAAATTTGGGACAAGTACAAACAAATAACAAATCCTGAATCGGGAAACTATATTCTAAATAGTGAAGATTATACAGGATTTCTTACTTATACCATGTTTACCGGAAAAGTTTTTAAATAGCAGCCAAAATGAAAACCCGAAAACAAAAAGAACAAGAATTCTGGAACAGTTTTGCAAAAAAATATGATAGTTTCATAAATGAAAGAGCTTTTAAAACGTATAAAATTCTTTATGCACTATTACTTTCAGATACTAAGAATACTAAACATTTGCTTGAACTAGCGACCGGTACAGGAATTCATGCATTTGATCTTAGTAAACACATTCATCAAATTACGGCCACAGATATTTCTTCTGAAATGATTAAGATAGCTAAGAAAAAAAACAAGCAAAACAATTTTAGTAATGTAAATTTCCAGATTGAAGACTCATGTAACCTGTCTTTTGCAAATAATTCATTCGATACTATTTTGGCATCAAATGTTTTACATCTATTGTACAAACCAGAATGGACTTTACAAGAAATAAAAAGAGTATTAACAGTCAATGGCAAGGTCATACTTCCAACTTACTGTCATGGTCAGAATTTGGTTACTCATATAATTTCTAGAATAATGGGAATTTCAGGTTTTAAAGCAAGATCAAGATGGTCTTTAAAAAGTTTTATCAGATTCTTATCATTGAATGGATTCGAAGTTATTAAAACAGAAAAAATAAAAGACATTATACCTATGGTTTATGTTGTGGCCAAAATAAAAACTATATAAAATGTAAAATGAGATGAAAATTCAAAAAATTAATACCTTTTTTAGAAGAATGGGTGCATTCCAGATCAAGTACCGCTGGCTTCTAATAATTCTTGCCTTATTGCTTACAGCTTTCGGAGTAACCGGGCTTAAACATATGGAAATAGCTAATGCCCGCGAGAATTGGTTCGACGATGCAGAAGCTATTGAAATTGCCACTGAAGAGTTTGAAGAACAATTTGGTAATAACGATAACATCAGCATTTTGATTGAAACAGAAGATGTGTTTGATCCTGAGGTGCTATCAATGATGGTAGAGCTTGGTAATGAATTACTAGATAGTGTTCCTTATGCCGACGAAATAACATCATTGGTTGAAATGGAAATATCAATAGGTACCGAAGATGGAATCGAAGTTATCAATCCTTTTGAAGATGGAATTCCTAACAACCCACAAGAATTAGAAGAAATTCGAAAATTAGTGCTCTCACGACAAGCTTTGGTTGGTAAATTGGTATCGAAAGATTGCAAAGAAACCTGGCTTACAGTTTCCTTACTTGAATATCCCGAAAGGGAAGAATGGGAAAAAGAAACCAAAATTGACCCTATGTTCCAAACCGGAGAAGTAGCTATACGCATTATAACAAACCCTAAATGGGAAAGTGACAAATATACTCTTAAACCTGTAGGGATGCCTTATACCGAAACCGAAGAAAGAGACTTTTTCGGACCGGAAATGATGAAACGTTTTGTTTCTGCCTTTATTATTATGATCATATTGTTGGCTTTCTTTATTCGTTCATTGCGTGGAGTTCTTGTTCCTGCAACAACAACTGTTTTAGGAGTTATTGTAGTTTTTGGTGGCATGGGATGGTTTCGAATTGGCGTTGATCAAAATATGATGTTATTACCTGTTATATTGGGAATGGCATTATCAGTTGGTTATTCAATCCACCTAATAAATGCTTTTAAACGAATTTTTCGAAAAACAGGCAATCGAAAAGAAGCAGCTATTGAAGCTGTTGAAGAAGTAGGCTGGCCTATCTTCTTTACTGCAATGACAACCATTGGCTCGGTATTATCTTTTATTTCAGCCGGTATTTTTACCATTGCTTGGGTTGGTTATGCCTGCGCCGCTTTTGTTTTCGTCGATTACCTGTTCGTAATTATCCTTATTCCTGTTTTAATGAGTTTTGGTAGTAATAAAGAAGTTACCGAAGAAGACAAAAATAAAGTTCTACGATTTGAGAGATGGATGGAAAGCTTTGGGCATTTTGTATTAAAGAAACGTATTTCTATAATCGTAATTTTTATACTTGGAGTAGCTGTTATTGCACCGGGAATTCGTAAGGTAAGTACCAATATGGATATGTTTAGGTTTATGGGAACTAAAATTCCTTACATTAAACGTGTTTACGATATTACTCAATCGCAGTTAGGATCATACCTTACATATAATATCTCGGTTAAATTTGATGAATCCGATGCTATAAAAGATCCTGAAGTACTCAGAAAATTTGACGCTATGCTTGATACTGTATCATTTTTTAAGCTTACCAAGAAGAACGAAGATGCAGCCTCTATTTTTTCTATTCTTGATATTATTAAAGAAATGAACCAGACTTTGCATAGCGATAGTGTTGATTACCACTTTATACCCAATAATAGTAATATGATTGCCCAGGTACTGTTGCTTTACGAAATGTCGGGTGGTACAAAAACTTTTAATTGGATTGATGAAGATTATTCCATGCTAAGAGCAAGTATACAGATCAAAAGATTTGAAGCGAATACAATTGTTGAAGAGTTAAAGAAAATAAAACAGATGGGAAAGGAAAATCTGGAAGGTGCTGAAGTTAACATTGTAGGAAGTGCTGTGCAGTTTGCCGAATTAAACAATAAAATCGTAAGCGGCGAGCTTAAATCTGTTATTTGGGCACTTATAATTATTGGTGTTTTACTGGTAATTGTATTTAGCAGTGTAAAAACTGGTTTAATTGGTATGATTCCTAACCTGATGCCGTTAGTAATTATAGGTGGCTATATGGGATATCTTAACTCGCCACTTGATATGATGACAATGACCATTATGCCTATGTTGTTGGGTATTGCGGTTGATGATACCATCCATTTTATCAATCAAATAAAATATGAATTTGAAAAATGTGGTAACTACAACAAGGCTATAATTTCAGCCTTTCATACGATTGGTAAAAACTTGGCCATGACAACCATAATATTATGCGCCAGTTTTGCCATGTTTACATTTTCGCCTGTTGCCAATATGGTACGAATAGGATATCTGGCACCAATGGGTCTTCTTGCTGCTTTAGTTGCTGACTATTTTGTTACACCTGCATTAATTAGTTTAACAAAACCATTTGGTAAAGAATCTTAAAAAAAGATTCGGTAGTATATAAAAAATCGCACAAAAAGGAATATGAATGTATTAATAAGTAAAATATAAAAAAATGAAAAAGCTAAAAATTCAAATCATGTTAGCATTAGTATTATTAGCATCGTTAGGTGCATATGCTCAGCAATTAATCGGCAGAGATATTATACAAAAGGTTAAAGACCGCCCCAATGGGGACACGCGATACTCCGAGCTTACTATAAAACTGGTGAATAAGAAAGGAAAAGAACGCGAACGTAAGTTAAAATCTTATTCAATGGATTTGGGTGTAAATAAAAAAGACACCAAGACATTAATGTTTTTTGAATATCCAGGTGATGTTAAAGGAACAGGTTTCCTTACCTGGGATTACGACGAAATTGGTAAAGATGATGATAAGTGGCTTTATCTTCCTGCTATGAAAAAAACTCGCCGCATAAGCGGATCATCTGCTAAGAAAGATTATTTTATGGGAACCGATTTTACATACGACGATATGGGCAGCCGTAATGTTGATGAAGATAAGCATACCCTTTTAAGAGAAGAAAACTTTGAAGGCCATAAATGTTGGGTTATAGAATCGGTTTCGAAAGATACTCGCGATATTTACTCAAAAAAAATATCATGGATAAGGCAAGACAACCTGATAGCTATGAAAGTAGAATATTACGACAAGATGAACAAACTACACCGATTGCTAAAGCTATCAGAAATTGAAAAAGTGGATGGTTTTTGGACAGCTAAAAAAATGCACATGAAAAATGTACAAACCAATCATCAAACGTATTTGATTGTCGAAAATTCTAAATATAACATCGATATTAACGAAAGTTCTTTTACAGTAGCTAAACTGGAGAAAGGAAGTTTTTAATAGGTTTTTGCTACCTGAACTAAAAAAATAAGTAGCTAATATCTAAATATTATACTTATGAAAAAATGCAATTACTTAGTAGTTTTTATACTACTATCTTTAATAACCCAAGCTCAAGATGAAAATATTGATTTTAAGTTTAATGGCTTTGTCGATACCTACCATGCTGTTAGGAGTCAGGACTCGTATGATTTTATGAGCTCGCGAAATCGTTTACGAACTGAACTGGATATAAATAAAGGAAATACTTATTTATTTGCATCGCTTAATGCCATACACAACAGCATAATTGAGGATCAAACCAAAATTGAACTTAGGGAAGCTTTTTTACAGTACTCAACCGAAAACTGGGACTTAAAAGCCGGTCGCCAAATTATATCATGGGGAGTTGCCGATGGGATAAGAATAACCGATTTAGTTTCACCCCTGGATTATACCGAATTCCTTGCTCGTGATTATGATGATATTCGAATTCCTGTAAATGCTTTTCGCTTAAAATATATTAAACCAAGCTACAATATTGAAGTAGTTTTTACTCCTGTTCCTGAATTTTTTATTTTACCTGTCGATGAACAAAACCCTTGGTCGTTTACAAGCAGTTTTAGCATTCCTTATCAAATTAACTTAAACAACAAACCCGATAAAACAATTGATAACAGCGAATACGGAATCCGGTTTTCTTCTTATTTAAAGGGTGTTGATTTTTCTGTTTCGTATCTGCACACATGGAATAAAATGCCTGTATTTAATTATACCTACTCTGCAAATGCCGACTCGATTTTTGTTGATGCTTATTACAATAAAATGGATATGTTAGGCCTTGATTTATCTGTTACGGTAAGCAAATTTGTTGTCCGGTTTGAAATAGCTGAGTATTTTAGCGAAACCCAGGAAATAATCAATAATGGATTAATTGAAAAAAATACTACTAATTTTCTATTAGGATTCGATTGGTACCCCGGAAACGATTGGACAGTTATGCTGCAATATTCGTGCAAGTATATTTCAGCTTACGAAAAAGATATGCAACTTGATGAGCATACTGCTTTTTCAACACTTAGCATATCGAAAGGCCTTTTTAGAAGCCAATTGAAACTTTCCACATTTACCTATATCGATATAAAATACGAAAACTTTTTTAGCAGAATATACGGTGAATATTCTTTAACCGATCAAATACATTTATTGGCAGGTTACGATTGGTTTTATGGAGATAAAGGAATGTTCGTATACTATAAAGACAATTCAGAGTATTGGATAAAAGCTAAATTTAGCTTTTAATAAGTTAGATTAAGGTTATAATAATTATATAACTTATTTTTCTGGGGATTATTTCTAACTGTAAATTTTATTCTGTAAAAGCAGTACTTTGAGAAAGGAGTGTTGTATTCTAATATATTTGTAGCTTAAGTCTTTTATGGGATATATATGATTATATTTAACATAATAAATTGGGAAATATATTAATTAAATGACTCGCTGTCATTTTTTGTCATGTCAAGGCGTCATTTCTGATTTTTCATCTATACCTTATATTATATGTGGCAAATTCTTTGAAATATATTTGTAGAGTTAGGTTAAAATAATATAAGCTTGATAATGAAATGGATATGGTAAAAATCGATGTGAGAATTTTCTGGTTTCAGCGTAGTTTCAGCCTAAAAATTAATGCCTCGCCAGATTGCTTAACCGACGAGGCATTTAGAGTTTTGCTTGTGACCCAAGGAGGACTCGAACCCCCAACCCTCAGAGCCGAAATCTGATATTCTATCCAATTGAACTATTGGGCCAGTGCGATTGCAAATTTATAAAAATTATTTACTAATGATACTTTTTATTTAAGAACAATTAAATGATGACAAGTGTTATTCATAATTTTTGATAAAGTTTTTCTAATTTCGCAGTTTGATAACTAAATCTTTTTAAAAGGATAAATTATGGAATATAATTTCAGAGAAATAGAGCAAAAGTGGCAAAAGTATTGGGACGAAAACAAAACTTATAAAGCAGAGGTTGATAAATCAAAACCAAAATATTATGTGTTAGATATGTTTCCTTATCCATCAGGAGCAGGATTACATGTTGGGCATCCTCTAGGTTATATCGCCAGTGATATTTATTCACGATATAAAAGATTAAAAGGATTTAATGTGTTGCATCCAATGGGATATGATGCATTTGGATTACCTGCAGAGCAATATGCAATTCAAACAGGAACACATCCTGCAATAACTACAGAGCAAAATATTAAAAGATATAGAGAGCAACTTGATAAGATTGGTTTCTCATACGATTGGGATCGTGAGGTAAGAACTAGTGATCCTGAATATTATAAATGGACACAGTGGGCATTTATAAAAATGTTTAATCATTATTTCGATAATGTAACGGAAAAAGCAGAACCAATTGAAAAATTAATTGAGCGATTTGAGAAAAATGGTTCTAAAAGTTTAAATGTTGCTTGTTCAGAAGAATTAGAATTTACAGCAGATGATTGGAAATCGTGGGATGAAGTGAAGCAACAACAAATGTTATTAAATTATCGTATTGCTTACCTTGCTGATACGATGGTGAACTGGTGTCCTGCTCTGGGTACTGTTTTAGCAAATGACGAAGTAAAAGATGGTTTATCAGAACGAGGAGGTCATCCTGTTGAGCAAAAGATGATGAAACAATGGTCGTTGAGAGTATCTGCATACGCCGAAAGATTATTGAATGGTTTAGAAGATATTGAATGGTCGGAGTCGCTTACCGAGATGCAAAAGAACTGGATTGGGAAATCCCAAGGAGCAGAAGTTTATTTTAAAACAGTAGAAGGTGGAGTAGATATATTAATTTTTACAACTCGCGCAGATACCATGTTTGGGGCAACATTTATGGTTCTGGCTCCTGAAAGCCATTATGTTCCACTAGTAACAAGTGCTGATCAAAAAGATAAAGTAGAAGAATATTTAGAAGCAACCAAAAAACGCACTGAACGTGAACGAATGGCCGATACAGGTAAAGTAACCGGTGTTTTCACAGGTTTGTTTGCAATAAATCCATTTACCGGTAAAGAAATTCCAATCTGGATTAGCGATTATGTGCTTTCAGGATATGGAACAGGAGCTATTATGGCTGTTCCTGCTCACGATAGCAGAGACTATGCTTTTGCTAAACATTTCGATTTGCCAATTATACCTTTAATTAAAGGCTGTGATGTTTCCAAAGAATCATTTGATGCAAAAGAAGGTAAAATGGAAAACTCAGGTTTTCTTGATGGTATGGATGTTAAAGATGCAAGCCCAGCTGCTATTGAGGAAGTTGAAAAAAGACAAATAGGTAATCGAAAAATAAATTACCGTTTACGTGATGCTATTTTTGGGCGTCAAAGATATTGGGGAGAACCTTTCCCAATTTATTTCAAAGATGGAGTTGCATATCCATTGGAAGAAAAAGATTTGCCATTACAATTGCCTGAGATTGATAAATATCTTCCAACAGAAGATGGTCAGCCACCATTAGGAAGAGCCGAGAATTGGAAGACAAAAGATGGATATCCAATCGAGTTAAGTACTATGCCTGGTTTCGCAGGATCATCAGCTTATTATTTGCGTTATATGGATCCTCGAAATAAAGAAGCATTGGTGTCGAAAGAAGCTAATGAATATTGGAGAGATGTTGATTTATATATTGGAGGAACAGAGCATGCAACAGGTCATTTGATTTATTCGCGTTTTTGGAATAAGTTTCTATATGATCTGGGTTTCGTGTGTGAACCAGAGCCATTTAAAAAGCTGGTAAATCAAGGGATGATTCAAGGTCGTTCAAATTATGTATACAGGATTAATGGTACCAATAAATTTGTGTCTTTAAATCTTAAAAAAGAATATGAAACAACTGCATTACATGTAGATGTTAATATAGTTAGCAATGATATTTTGGATGTTGAAGCCTTTAAACAATGGAGACCTGAATTTAACGATGCAGAGTTCATTTTAGAAGATGATAAATACATTTGTGGTTGGGGTGTTGAGAAAATGTCGAAACGATATTACAATGTGGTAAATCCTGATGATATTGCTGAGAAATATGGAGCCGATACTTTACGTATGTACGAAATGTTCTTGGGGCCATTAGAAATGTCAAAACCTTGGGATACAAATGGAATTGATGGTGTTCATAAGTTTTTACGTAAATTCTGGCGCTTATTCCACGACGAAAATAACAACTTTAATGTTTCTGAAGAGAAACCAACAGATGATGAATATAAAGTGTTACATAAAACCATAAAGAAGGTACAAGAAGATATTGAAAGATTTTCATTTAATACTTCGGTAAGTGCTTTTATGATTTGTGTGAATGAGCTAGGCGATTTAAAATGCAATAAGAAGGAAATTTTGGAACCTTTAGCAATTTTATTGTCACCATTTGCTCCACATATTGCTGAAGAACTTTGGTTTACATTAGGATATACCGAAAGTATCACAAAGGCACAGTTCCCTGTATATGAGGAAAAATATTTGATTGAAGATTCGCACGAATATCCTGTTTCTTTTAATGGTAAAATGCGATTTAAGATAAAATTACCATTAGGTATTGACCCAAAAGAAGCAGAGCAGCAAGTATTAAATCATGAAATGGCACAAAAGTGGGTTGAAGGTAAAACACCGAAGAAAGTTATTTTTGTTCCAAAAAAGATTATTAATATTGTGATATAATCCAGAATATAATGAAATGAAAAAATTCTTTAAAAGTTTTAAGGCCTATTCGATTATCACGTTAGGCCTTTTTATCAATGCTTTAGGATGGACAGCATTCCTTATTCCTGCTAAAATAACAGGAGGTGGTGTTACAGGTATAGCTACATTGATCTTTTATGGAACGGAAATTCCTGTTTGGATTTCTTACCTAATTATTAATTCAGTGCTCATTTTAATAAGTATGAAAATACTAGGTAAGAGTTTTGGAATAAAAACCATATATGCTACGGCAACATTAACTCTGTTCTTTTCAGTTTTACAGGGAATTATTGTGGAGCCAATTGTAAATGAGAATTTTATGTCGGCTGTTGTTGGAGGTATCATGGCAGGTGCTGGTGTAGGAATTGTTTTCAGCCAGGGAGGTAGCACAGGAGGAACTGATATTATTGCCATGATTATAAACAAATATCGTAATATCAGTCCCGGAAAAATTATTTTATATGCTGATATATTAATTATTTCATCATCGTTTATTTTATTCAAATCCATCGAAAAAATAGTTTATGGTTATGTTACTATGGCTGTAACAGCTTATGCTATCGATCTTATTTTAACAGGTGCTAAACGTACGGTTCAGTTATTTATCTTTTCAAAAATGCATGAGGAAATAGCAGAAAAGATTGCTACAAATATGAATAGAGGAATCACATTGATTGATGGAACAGGTTGGTATTCTAAGAAGGATTCAAAAATATTAATGGTTTTGGTTAAAAAACAAGAATCCAATAGTTTATTAAGAATTGTCAAGGAGGTGGATCCAGAAGCCTTTATTTCAGTGAATAGTGTTATGGGGGTTTATGGAAAGGGTTTTGATCGCATTAAGGCCTAAATGTTTGATATTTAAGAATATATTTTTTACTTTGGACGCAAATATCTAATAATATGCAAATTAAGAAAATATCTATATATAGTTTTATTATTATAATTATTATACTTATTGGTTTATTTAAGTCTACTGAAAGTAGCATTATTACTAGGAACAAGCATATTTATGCTGTAGGGATTGATCAAAATATTATTTATCATGATATCAAAAAGGAGTATGAGATCACTGTTGATTCTTTTAATATAGTCCAAAACAAGATTAGAAGAAATTATAACCTTGCAAGGTTATTATCCGAGGCAGGAGTAGATAATGAATTAGTAAATAAAGCTACCTATCGATCTTCAGAAGTTTTTGATATAAGAAAGATTAAAGCAGGACATCATTATAGATTATATTACACAAAAGATAGTTCTAATACTTTAAAATACTTTGTTTATAAGCATAGCCCAACGGAATATTTAAAAATTTCATTGAAAGAAGAACCTGTTGTTATTAAAGGAGAGAAGGAAATTATTAATATTCAAAAAACCTGTTCTGGAACTATTTCGTCTTCATTGTGGGCAACGATGATTGAAAATAATATCGATCCAATGATGGCAAATCGTTTATCTGAAATTTATGCCTGGACTGTCGATTTCTTTGGTTTAGAAGAAGGGGATCAGTTTAAGGTAGTTTATGATGAACAATATGTAGATAGTATAGCTATAGGTATTGGTGATATTTATACAGCTAGTTTTATACATCGTGGAGAAGAGCTATTGGCTTTTAATTTTGAGCAGGATGGAGTGTCTAGTTTTTTCGATGAAAATGGGAAAAGTTTACGTCGCCAGTTTTTAAAAGCACCATTAAGGTTTTCAAGAATTAGTTCGGGCTATTCAAATAGTAGATTACATCCAATATTGAAAATTAGAAGACCTCATAGGGGAGTTGATTATGCAGCTCCAAAAGGAACTCCTATCTACACTATTGGTGATGGAACAATTATTAAAAAAGGATATACCAAAGCTGCAGGTTACTATATAAAAGTAAAACATAATAGTGTTTATACCACAGGGTATAATCACTTATCTCGTTATCCTAAAGGAATAAAGGTAGGCCAAAGAGTTAAGCAGGGCGATCTAATTGGTTATGTTGGTAGTACAGGCTATGCAACAGGTCCACATTTGGATTTTAGGATGTGGAAAAATGGACAACCAATTAATCCTTTAAAAGTAAAAGCTCCTCCGGTAGAACCTATTCATGATGAGAATTTAAGTCGATTTGAGGCCCAGAAGAGTAAATATTTAGAAGAGCTAGAGGCTATAGATTCCTAATTAAGTATATCGAAATATCTAATCTGATTTAAAATTTAATCATCAAAGTGTCAATTCTATTATTAAATCGAATTGGTTAAGAGCCTGGTAATAAACACTAAAGCTATCGACTTGTATTTGTAATATATTTTTGGCTTGAAACTTGTATCATCTTCTTTAGATTATAATTAGCATGTTTAATTAAAAGAGGAGGCGATATGAAGAATTTAATACATATATTAATTATTGCGCTATTTACTTCTCAAAGCATTTTTGCGCAAGATGTTACTACTGTTGAAGCAAAAAGTAACGATATAAGCGATAATCTTAATTTGGAACTTGTGGCTTCTATATTTGGAGAATCTGAAGATTTAGAAGATTTTGAGCATCGATTAAATGATCCAGAACTAAGAATATCAAATCTAGATCTAAATAGAGATGGTTATGTTGACTATCTTAGGGTAGTTGAGAATTCTGAAAGTCAAACTATATTAATTACAATCCAAGCTGTAATTGGTCAAGATCTTTATCAAGATGTAGCTACTATAGATGTTGCAAAGGATAATAACGGGAAATCATATGTTCAGGTTGTGGGTGATGTTTATATGTATGGTCAGGATTATATTATTGAACCTGTTTATGTATATTCTCCACCAGTAGTTCTGTATTTATGGGGGCCAAGATATCGAAGGTGGTATTCACCATATTATTGGAATTATTATCCTTCTTATTATCATCCATGGCATCCTTATACATGTCATGTTTATCGTCATCATATCCATGTACATATTAACTATAATAACAGGTACTATTACCAAAAATCGAGAAGAAGCAGAACGGCTGCTCATATTCATAATACATATAGAAGAAATGATTATGGAAGAAGTTATCCTGATAGAACATTTACAGCAAGAAACAGTGGAGTAAGAAATACTTATGAGCTTAATAGAAACAGAGGAATTAGTCAAGCCTCTAGCAGAACCAGATCGGAAGAAAGAGCTGTTAATTCATCTTATTCTTCAGGATCAAGAGCTTCAACTTCAAATAGATCATATTCAAGCTCGCATAGTTCAAGAGCATCTATAGCAAGGTCAAGCACTAGCAGTGGACAAGTCAGGCATACAATAAAATCGACTCATGTAAGATATCAATCTCAAGGGAGTTCAACACAAAGTAGAAAATCAAATTCTGGAATTTCACGTAATGCATCGTCAAGATCAAATAGTCAGGGGCTTAGAGAGTCTCGATCAAAACAGTCATCACGAAGTTCTGGAAGAAATTCTGTTTCGAGTAGAAGCAAATCAAGTAATTCTGAAGGGAAGAGTTCAAATATAAGAAAATCAGGAGGTTCTAAAAGTAGCGAAAGAAATAGGAGAAGATAAAAATAGTTTTTATATTGCATTATTAATTAGTTAAATACAATAATTATGAGAAAATTTATTTTATTTAATGTATTGGTTAAAGGAATATTGCTGCTAGGAATATTTAGTGTTATATTCAGTTCTTGCAGTCCGGAATATATTCCTAATATGGTAAATTCGCCTATGTTAAGTAATCAAGGTGAGTTTCAAGCTACCGTTGCAACAGGAACTAGTAATTTCGATGCACAAACCGCTTTTGCAATAACAGATCATATTGGTATTATGGCTAATGGAAGTTTTGGTGATGAAACCAACGATTCGACCGATGATTTTCATAAGCATGCATTTATTGAAGGAGGACTTGGTTACTACGACAAAATCGGAAGTAAAGGACGATACGAAATTTATGGAGGTTTTGGAACAGGTAAGGTAGAAGGTTATTATGAAACTGCCGTATTTGATTCTGAAATTACAGAAGCCAGATATAATCGATTTTTTGTTCAACCAGGAATTGGTATTTCAACCGGAATCTATGATGGAAGTTTTTCACCAAGGTTTGCCATGGTGCAGATGGATCCAAATGGAGCTGATTTCAGAACAGGGAAATATAACCTGTTTTTAGAACCCGTATTTACATCAAAAGTAGGTTTTAAGTATGTAAAGTTTGTGTTCCAATTTGGTTTTTCAATTCCATTTGGAGACGAAAATCTCAATTATGATTACCAACCTTTCATTATGAATGTTGGAATAAATCTTAATCTGGGTAGATTATACGATTTTTAATGATTTAATATTTTATGAATAATTTGAGGAAAGTGCGCGTATTCTAATTCGTGCACTTTTTTTGCAACATCTTCAGGAGTATCGATTTCTGAAACTTCACATTTTGCTTGAAAGATAATATCTCCTTTATCGTAATCTTTATTTACATAATGAATGGTAATGCCTGATTCTTTTTCTTTATTTTCTACTACTGCTTTATGAACATTCATACCATACATTCCTTTACCTCCATATTTGGGTAATAATGCCGGGTGAATATTTATTATTTTATTTGGATAAGCTTCAATTAAATATTCAGGTATTAACCATAAAAACCCAGCCAGAACAATAAATTCAACCTTATTTTCTTCAAGCATTTCAAGTATCATTTTTGAATCATAAAACTCTGTTCGAGAAAGAATATGATATTTAATATTATGATTGCTAGCTCTTTGGATTACGTATGCGTTTTTATTATTCGAAAAAATTAATGAGATTTCGAATTTTTTATTTTCTTTGCTGAACCTAATAATATTTTCGGCATTGGTACCCGAGCCTGAAGCGAATATAGCTATCTTGTTCATATATAATATTTTATAATGTTTAGTTTGTCCGTTTTATGGAGTGATTATTAAAAAATTTAATGCAAAAATGGCTCTAAAAAATCAAAAAAAGCTATTTTTGCAGTAAAAAAATAAAGAAATATCTTTGATTTATCACAGTTAATTATATTTCTTTGCACTGTTAAAATTTAAACTTAATTATTAATTAAAATTTAAAGTTATGTCTGATACTGCATCAAGAGTAAAAGCAATTATCGTTGATAAGTTAGGAGTTGACGAAAACGAAGTAACACCAGAAGCTAGTTTTACTAATGATTTAGGTGCTGACTCTCTTGACACTGTTGAGTTGATTATGGAGTTCGAAAAAGAATTCAATATTTCTATTCCAGATGATCAAGCTGAGAATATCGGTACTGTTGGTGATGCTATTAATTACATTGAAGAGCACGCTAAGTAATTTTTAATATTTCAAAATCTTGTTTTAAATTTTTAATGATATGGAATTTAGACGTGTAGTTATTACGGGACTTGGAGCACTTACTCCTATTGGAAACAATGTTGAAGAATATTGGAAAAATTTAATGAACGGAGTTAGCGGCTCTAATCTAATTACTCACTTCGACCCTGCAAAATTTAAAACAAGATTTGCTTGTGAAGTAAAAGACTTCGACCCAAATCAGCACTTCGATAGAAAAGAGGCTAGAAAATTAGATAGATTTGCTCAATTTGCAATGGTTGTTGCAGAACAAGCTATCCAGGATTCTAATCTTGATCTTGAAGCCATTAATCATGATATGGCTGGTGTTATTTGGGGATCAGGCATTGGAGGTATTAGTACTTTCTTGGAAGAAGTTAGGAGTTATGTTCAAGGTGATGGTACACCGAGATATAGTCCTTTCTTTATTCCAAAAATGATTGCGGATATTGCTTCAGGTCATATATCTATGAAGTATAATTTCCGTGGTCCTAATTTTACTACAGTTTCTGCATGTGCATCTTCAACAAACGCAATGATCGATGCCTTAACGTATATCCGTTTAGGAAAAGCCGATATTATGATTACCGGTGGATCTGAAGCTTCCATTAATGAAGCTGGTATGGGTGGATTTAGTTCAATGCAAGCGATTTCTTCAAAAAATGATGAGTTTGAATCTGCTTCACGTCCTTTCTGTAAAACTCGTGATGGTTTTGTGATGGGTGAAGGTGGTGCAGCCTTAATTTTTGAAGAATTAGAACATGCTAAGAAACGTGGCGCTAAAATTTATGCCGAAGTAATGGGTGGAGGTATGTCTGCAGATGCTCATCACTTAACTGCTCCACATCCTGAAGGGTTAGGTGCAATGAATGTGATGAAAAATGTATTAAAGGATGCAAACATGAAACCTGAAGAAATTGATTATATCAATGTTCATGGTACTGCTACACCACGTGGCGATGTTGCCGAGTTACTAGGTATAAAAGAAGTATTTGGCGAACATTCATTTAATATGAATATTAGTTCTACAAAATCAATGACAGGGCACTTGTTAGGTGCTGCCGGAGCGATTGAAACATTAGCAGCAATTGGTGCAATTGTTAAGAGTGAAATACCTCCAACAATTAATCATCGTGAAGTAGATCCTGATATAGATCCTAAGTTTAACTTAACTCTGCATAAATCACAAAAAAGAGAAGTGAATGCAGCTTTAAGTAATACCTTTGGATTTGGTGGTCATAATGCATCTGTTATTGTAAAAAAATATTCAGAATAGGTTTTTGTGTTTAAAGGTTTTCCTCCTGCAAAATATTATATATCTAAGGATAAAAATTTTTACAGATTAATTTTTAGATTGACAGGATTTTATCCTTCAAATCTGCAGGTGTATAAAATCGCTTTCACACATAAATCAGCTTCAAGAAGCATTCATAATTCAAAAAGACTTAATAATGAGCGCCTGGAATTTCTGGGCGACGCTATTCTTGCATCTGTTATTGCCGATGTGCTGTATTCTTATTTTCCTTACAAGCGAGAAGGTTTTTTAACCAAAATGAGAGCAAGGATTGTTAGTAGAGAGCAGTTAAACGAGATAGCTTTAGATATGGGTTTGCAATTTCATATTGTTTCGCATAATAAAATTAATGGCACCAAAAATATTTACGGGAATGCACTGGAAGCACTAATAGGTGCTGTATATGTAGATAAAGGATATAAAAAAACTAAAAAGTTTATTGTTAAAAGAATCGTCCATAAGAAGATCAATTTAAATGAAATGGCTTCTACGGATTCTGATTTTAAAAGCCAGGTTGTAGAGTGGGGGCAGAAAAAGAAAGTTGATTTAATATTCGAAGATGAAGAGGTTGATTCTACCGAACAAAATAACTTATATTTTATATCTACCATTAAATTAGATGACCAGGTGCTGGGTGTTGGAAAAGGCTTATCAAAAAAAGAAGCTCAGCAAAATGCCTCTCGCGAAGCTTTACATAAGATCGAAGAATTACCTTTTTTTGAAGAATAGATATCAACAAGAATTAGATTTCCTGATCAATTATTTATATTTTTAGTTCTGAATAAAATATAAGATGACCAAAAGAAAGATTCATAAATTATCATTCGATTTAGAAAGCGATTTTAATCTCATAGGTATTGCTTCGCACGAGAATGATTATAGGTTGAGCTGGGCAATCAATAAAAAACTTAATCTTGACCTGGTTAAAATCGACGATGTAATCATAACACACCCAAAGCATAAAATCGAAATTAATTATTCAACATATCATTTCGAAGATGAAAATAATTTATTGGAATATCATTTAATTTCAAATAAATCAGAGAAAGGATTTTTAATACCCGGAATGAAAAATATTGACTTTGTATTACGAGTTTCAGGAAACCCGGAATTAGATATCATACATCAAATCTTATCGGACTTAAAGAAGGTAGATATTATTATTACTGCTTTTCATATGGAAGATCTTCCCGACCGAATTCATAAAATGCTTCACCTTTAATGCTTAAAATAATAAAGAGAGACCCTTGCCTCTCTTTACTAACCCTAAAATATAAACCTATGTGACAATTTTTCTTGCATTCTTATTATTGTCGTCAACAAAAGTATTGCATCCTTTGGTTAAGTTTTTTAAACCTTTGTTAAATAATGTTAAATAAATTATTTAGAACCGATCAAGCGTATATATTTGTATTGCCATGCAGAAAAAAATACTTTGGATTATAACAATTGTTTTGTCAGCAGCGCTGATATGTTTAATATTTGTTCAGGTTTACTGGATAAATAATGCGATTAAGATTAAAGAAGAACAGTTTAAGCAACTTGTAAATAATGGCTTGGCCAATATTATCAAAGAAATTGAAAACAGGGAGATGGTTTCGCAGGTAGTGAATGCTATGGATCCATACCAGGATGTTTCTCCTTCAGGATATCCGTCTATAAATTACCGTTCTAATACAATGACTCAAAGTGCCTATGGCCTTTCAACTACCGACGAAGAAAAAGAAGTTTTTGTTCTTCAGAATACCGATTCATTAAGCATCAGTGCTCAGCTAAAATTATTGGGTAGCAGTGTGATGCAAATAAATAAGCAATCTGGTTTTCAAATGAACGATGCTTTAAATCAATCTTATGGGAAATTAAATTTAAACATCGATTATACCGAGAAACTGAATAACAAGACCGTAATTGTCGAAAATGTGGTAAATAAACTGATTCAGATCGATGTGGATATTGAGGATAGAATTGATCAAAAAACAGTAGAAGATATAATCAAAAATACATTTGTTGGTTTAGGCATTGACCTGGATTATGAATATATCATCACAAAAAATAAGTTTAAAGCGGTTTATAATTCAAAGAACTATAATCCAAGAGCAAGAGCTCAAAAGTTTTCGGCAAAACTTTATCCCAACGATATTCAGGATAAAAACAATTTTATTTATGTATACTTTCCTGAGCAAAGAAATTTTATTGTAAAATCAACAGGGTTCATGGCATTTTCTTCCGTGTCGTTAACCATATTGGTTATCCTTGGATTTTCATTTGCCGTTCATATTATGTTTAAACAAAAACGTTTATCTCAAATCAAGAATGATTTTGTGAATAATATGACCCATGAACTTAAAACGCCGATATCAACCATATCATTAGCATCGCAGATGTTAAAAGATGATTCAATTCCTATTGAATCGAAGAACCTTGGATATATCTCCAATATCATTGAAGATGAAAGTAAACGATTAAGCTACCAGGTTGAGAAAGTACTAAAAACAGCTTTGTTTGAGCAGGGTCAGATAAAATTGAAACGTAAAGAATTAGATATTCATAAGATTATTGAAAACGTTGTAAAGAATTTTGATATCCAGGTTAAATCGCGTAATGGTAAATTGATGAAAGTGTTAAATGCGCATCATTCGATTTTAAAAGTGGATGAAGTTCATTTTACAAATATTATATTTAACTTGCTCGATAATGCTGTAAAATATAGCGAGGAAGAACCTGAAATAACCATTTCAACTTTAGATAATAAAGACGGAATTTTTATTGCAATTAAGGACGAGGGTATTGGCATAAAAAAGCAAGATCAAAAAAGAATATTTGATCAGTTCTATAGAGTTTCAACAGGTAATGTGCATGATGTAAAAGGATTCGGATTAGGGTTAAGTTATGTGAAAAAGATTGTTGATGCTCACGAAGGAAAAATTAAGTTAAGATCGGAATACAAAAAGGGAACTACTTTTGAAATATTTATTCCTAATAAAAATTTAAGTAATGGATGAAAATAATGTAAAAATTCTATTAGCCGAAGATGATGAAAATCTGGGCACTTTGTTACGAGAATATCTTGTTGCAAAAGGATTAAATACCACTTTGTTTGTTAATGGCGAATTAGCGCTTAACGGGTTTAAAAAAGAACCATACGATTTATGTATTTTAGATGTGATGATGCCTAAAATGGATGGCTTTACTTTAGCTCGTGAGATCAGGAAACTGGATGCCGATACTCCTTTTATTTTCTTAACAGCAAAATCGTTGAAAGATGATGTTATCGAAGGATTTACTGTAGGAGCTGATGATTATATGACCAAACCATTTAGTATGGAAGAATTGCTATTTAGAATTAAAGCAATTTTAAGAAGAACGAACAATAACAATATTTCTGATACTAATAAACTATTTACCATTGGAGAGTACGAATTCGATGCGCAAAAGCAGCTCTTAAGATTTGGTGATAGAGAACAAAAATTGACAACCAAAGAATCAGATCTTTTAAAGCTTTTATGTAATAATATGAATAATGTTTTAGAGCGAAATTTTGCTTTGAAAACCATATGGCAGGAAGACAGTTATTTTAATGCACGTAGCATGGATGTTTATATTACCAAGTTAAGAAAGTATCTTAAAGACGATCCTGCAATTCAGATATTAAATATTCATGGTAAAGGATATAAGTTAATTGTGTAGTAATAGTTTTATGGTTAATCAGGATAAATCTGAGCTTAGAAAGTATATTCGGGAATTAAAAAAACAATATCCTTTCGAACTTAAAAAGCAAAAATCTGAAAACATATTTAATCGACTCGAAAAGCATGATTTTTTTCTGGATGCAAAAGTGGTGATGTTATACTGGTCGATGAAAGATGAAGTATTTACACACGATTTTGTTAACAAGTGGGTCAATAAAAAAACGATGATCTTACCTGCAGTAAAAGGCGATGAGTTGGAACTAAGAAAATTTGAAGGGCTTGAAAACATGATTATCGGCGAATCGTTTGGTATTGCAGAACCAGCTGGCGAGGCATTTAAAAATACCGACGAAATTGATTTGATCATTGTTCCAGGGGTTGCTTTCGATAAACAGAATAATCGTTTAGGAAGAGGCAAGGCATATTACGATAAGCTTCTTAAAACATCGAATGCAAAAAAAATAGGCCTTTGTTTCGATTTTCAATTATTAGATTCCGTTCCTGTCGATGAGCATGATATTAAAATGGATTTGGTAATTTCAGATTCTGAACAATAAATAACTATACATCCCTTGCTATTTGGTCTTTGTAATTTGAACTTTGATCTTTGAAATATGACAGAAAGAACCATACATTCAAAATATTTGTTTAAAGAAAAAGAAATTCCTTCCGATTATTTTCCTCCGATTATTGTTGGATATCAAATAAAAACTCCTGAGAATATTGGTAATATTATTCGCCTGGCCGATAATGCAGGATGTAAAGAAGTATTATTTGTTAGCGATGATGAAAATATACGAACAACCAAAATTAAAAAAACAGCTTCGTCGAGTTATGCTTCGGTAAATTGGAGATTTTGTAAAGAAAGCGAATTAGAATTAGAAATACCTTCCGATTATCAATGGCTTGCTGTAGAAACATCCAGCGATTCCAAAAATATTTATCAAACAAAACTGCCTGGTAAAGTGGCCTTATTTGTTGGTAACGAAGTGGTGGGAATTGAAAGTAAGATCCTCGATAAATGTCACCAGATAGTACATATCCCTCTTTTAGGAAATAATACCTCGATGAATGTTTCGCATGCATTGGCTGTTGCTTTATTCGAGTGGCAACGGCAAATTCTTATCAAATAATCTGTTAAAGAGGCTGTCTAAAAAGTCTAAGGTTGTCATCCCCAACTTGATTGGGGATCTCATTATGCCTTGTGGTGCAATTAATTATGAAATTCCCTTTTCAGTTTATTTACTTTTTGGATAACCTTCGTTTACTTGAAGCTGATAGTAAGAGAATAAACAACTTTTCTTAAAGGCTTGATTAATAGCTTCTATCTTAATTTACGAAGGCTTTGGAGTAGAGTTGTTGATATTGAATATCAACAAGATAGCTTTGTTTTTTTATTAACAAAATGTTGGAAGAACAGATTTTTATATTACCTTTAAAAGGAAATTAACCATTTAAAAAATACGATCATGAAATTATTTTATCCTTACTTCAATTTATTTGTAAAAGAAGGTACCAAAAATTATCGTTTAGATACTTTAATTAAAATCCAGGGAAAATACAAATTAGATACTATTCACCAGGAATGGGATGGTACAGCTTGGAATGTTAAGTTTTATTTCGAAGCCGATCTTAAGCTCGAAGAAGTTGCCGAAGTACAATTACAGGAATACGCTGTAAATTTAAAACCGGATGATCCAAAACAACTGGATATCATAAAAATTAAAGTTTATAAAGAGCCTAAAGCAATTATTGAAAATACAAAACCTGAAGAAGAAGGTAGTGGACAAACAGGTAATGAAAATGGAGAGGTAGAACCATAAATATTTTAAAAATTTTATGAAAAAGTTAATAGGAATTATAGTAATCGTTGTTATTGGACTGGTTTGGTCGAATAAGATGCTTGCTATTCCTATTAATTTAGACAGTTTAAGAACTGAAATAAGAAATCTTCCGGATGACACTTTAAAGGTTATTAAGTTGGTAGATTTATCTAAGAAATATTCCAAGAATAATGCAGATACTGCAAAAAATCTGGTTAACCTTGCAATAAACTTAGCACAGAAACTAAATTATACTTATGGATATGCTTATTCATTAAAGCAACAAGGAGGTGTTTATAAGTATAAATCAGAATATGATTCCTCGTTATATTTTTACAATAAAGCACTTGCCTTATTTGATAGCCTTGCAAATGATTCTCAAAAAGCCAGAGTTTTAAATGGAATGGGGAATATTTATAAAAGAAAAGGTAATTATGAGCAAGCTATAGATCATTTCATGAAATCTCTTGAACTTTCCCGGCAGATACATGATACGGTGATGATATCAGCGCTTTACAATAACATGGCCGTATTGTTTTTTAATATGGATGATAATTACGAGCAATCATTGGAATATCACTTGTTAAATTTAGAGCTCCTAAAGAAAATAAAAAATGATGGCGACATTTTTACATGCTTAATGAATATTGGCAATGTATATAAAGCAATGAACGATTATGAAAATGCCCTTGGTTATTATAAATTATCGTTTACATATTTAAATGAGCAAAGTAATAAATACGATAAAATGTTGTTGGTACACAATATGGGTGTATTATACGAACGCTTAGAGAAATACGATTTGGCTATTCAGAATTATTATAAAGCAATAGAGCTGCAAAAGGAGATTGGAAATAAAAGTACGCTTGTGTTTTCATTGCAGGGTATTGGTAATATACTTCTTGCAAAAGGTAATATATTAGAAGGAGTTAAATATTTAAAAGAGAGTTATCAAATTGCCGCTGATATTGGAGATCTAAAAAAACAATCGAAAGTAGCATATGCTTTAAAAGAAGCTTACGAAAAACAAGGTTTATACAAAGAAAGTTTACATTATCTAGAAATTGTTGATGAAATAGAAGATAGTGTATATAGTATGGATTATATTAAAGCAGTAACTTTGTTGGAACAAAAATACGAAGCGGAGAAACGTGAACAGCAAATTGCTTTTTTAGAAAAGGAACAAGAAATACAAAAACTAGAGCTGGCTAAAAAAGATTCGGAAGCGAAGCAAAAAAGTTTACAAAGAAACATCTTAATTATTATCCTGGCTTTTTCAATGGTATTTGTGTTGTATGTATTAAACATGAATAAAAAGCGTAGGAAAAGAAACGTATTGCTTATAAAACAAAATAAAAAAATTACAGAACAGCGCAATAAAATTACTAAACAAAACAAAGAGCTAACAGAATCGAATAAAACCAAAGATCGCTTATTCCAGATTATTGCCCACGATTTAAGAGGCCCGCTTGTTTCGGTCGATAGTATTACTCAATTAATTCCATATTGGATCGAAGAGCAGGATTATGATTCTTTGAAAAAACTATCCAAGACATTAGAAGTATCTGTCAACAATGTTTTAAGCTTAATCGATAATTTATTAAACTGGGCATTAAGTCAACAGGGTAAATTTCCGTATCAACCAGAGAACCTGAAATTAAAAAAAGCAATTTCGGAATCTGTTAAAATATATCAGCCTATAGCAAAAATTAAAAATATTGAAATCCAATTTAAAACAGATCAAGAGCTTGTTGCTTTTGCCGACAGAAATATGTTTTTTACTGTGATGAGAAACCTGTTAAATAATGCGGTAAAATTCACTCCCGATGGTGGAGATATTACGATTGGGATGAGTCACAATGCTCAGTTTGCTAAAGTTTGGGTTCAGGATTCGGGCATTGGAATATCAAAAGATAAAAAGCAGGAAGTATTTGAATTTGCTAATGGCAATAAAATGGGAACAAAAGGAGAACTGGGAAAAGGATTAGGATTATTTTTCTGTAAAGAGTTTGTTGCCCTTAATAATGGGGAGATTTTTGTTGATAGCAGCCCGAACCAGGGAACAAAAATTACCTTTACCCTTCCCTTATTTAATATCGCAGAAAATTAACTGGAGCGAATATTCACTTTTACTTGATCATTTTTGTATATTTAACCTGAATATATTATCGGGGAGTAGTTTCTATATTTTATTTTATAGTGATTCAGGCTAGGAGAGTGGTATAGCTGAATCAAAACGATAGGTATCTGTCTTATGAAAAAAGTAGTTATCATTGCAGTCGTTATTTATTTTGGGTTATTCTATTATGAGAAATGTAGTGCCATTTCTGTAAATATGGATAGCCTTCGGATCGAAACACGAACGTTAGTCGACGACACATCAAAAGTGATACACCTGGCCGATTTATCGAAAAAGTATCTAAAATACCAGCTTGATACATCTTATGGTTTGGCATATGATGCTGTTCACCTATCGAAGAAATTGGATTATGATTTTGGAACAGCTTATGCATACAATCAATTAGGACTGGTTTTTAAATATTTAACCGAGTACGATTCGGCATTATTTTACTATAATAAATCGCTGGAGATATTTGATGCTTTAAAGGTAAAATCTAAGAAAGCTGCCATACTAAACCGAATAGCAAATGTTTATAAACGACAAGGTAAGTTTGATGCATCGCTGGAAAGTTTTTTAATGGCATTACAGATTTCTAAAGACGAAAAGGATTCTCTTTTAGTGTCTTACATATACAACAATATTGGAATTCTTTATTTTGATATGGGATATTACGATAAAGCACTGGAATATCAAAACTTGAATCTTTCACTTAAGGAAGAATTGAAATCGACCGATAATATGGATATTACCTTAATGAACATAGGTAATATCTATAGTGCCAAAGAAATGTTCGAAGAAGCTGTAGAATATTATAAACAAGCATTGGTACTACTTGAAAAATCAGGATACAAATACGATCAGTTGTTATTGCTTCATAATATGGGTGTTTTATATGAAGAAAATTTTCGCTTAAAAGATGCCATGTGCTATTACAATAAAGCACTGGCCATTGAAAAGGAGATTAACGAAAAGGAGATGCGGGTTTATACTATCCAGGGTATTGGAAATGTGTACATTAAATCAGGGAATTCTGATCAGGGGATTCAATACCTGAAAAAAGCTTTTGCCTTAGCCGAAGAAGTTGGTGATTTAAGAAAAATTCACAGGTTAGCGGCAAATCTTTACAAAGAATATGAACGACAAGGAGATTATAAGAATGGTTTTGTATACCTGAAAAAATATACTCAGATCGAAGACAGTATATACAATGTTGAAGGCAAAAAAGAACTTATTGAGCTGGAGCAGAAATATGAGGCTGCAAGAAAAGAGCAGCAGATAGAATTTTTAGAAAAAGAAAGTGAAATACAAAAATTGCAATTGGCAAAATCTCAACTCGAATCAAAACAAAAAAGTTTACATCGAAATGGATTAATTATTGCTATAGTTCTGGCACTTATTAGTGTGATATATTTTGCGGCAAACAGTAAAAAACGAAAAAAGATTAATCTTGTTTTACGCAGAAAAAATCTGCAAATAAGCGATCAAAAAATGGAGATCGTTAAACAGAATCAGAACCTTATTGAATCGAATAAAACAAAAGATAAGCTATTTCAGATTATTGCACACGATTTAAGAGGACCCCTTATTTCTGTGGATAGTATTACACAGCTAATACCATACTGGATTGAAGAACAGGATTATGAGTCGCTAAAAAAATTATCCAAAACATTAGAGGTGTCGGTAAATAATGTACTCACTTTAATTGATAATTTATTGAATTGGGCACTTAGTCAGCAAGGTAAATTCCCATATCAACCCGAGAACTTAAAGTTGAAAAGTGCAATTGCTGAAGCAATAGATATTTATCGTCCAATTGCCGAACTGAAAAATGTAGAAGTTAAGTTTAAAATGGCTGAGGATATACATGTTTTTGCCGATCGAAATATGTTTTTTACCGTGATGAGAAACTTATTAAATAATGCCGTGAAATATACGCCCGAAGGAGGTGACATTATTATTGGCATAGAAAATAAAATGCAATTTGCAAAGGTTTGGGTTCAGGATTCAGGGATTGGAATATCGAAAGAACAAAAGCAGGAGGTTTTCGAGTTTGCTAATGGACAAAAAAGTGGCACCAAAGGAGAAACAGGAAAAGGTCTTGGATTATTCTTCTGTAAAGAATTTGTAACTTTAAATAATGGCGATATTTTTATTGATAGTGATTATGGTAAAGGAACTAAAATTACATTTACCCTGCCCTTATTCAATATCGAAGAAAATTAAATCAGACTTCATTTTAAAAAATACTTTATCAATTTTGTATCTTTAACCACAATTAGTGTTTTACAGATTAATATGATATTATTATGGCAAAACGTGATAATGCAATTCAGGATATTACAGAGATCAATAAGCTGGAAGAAATTATTCAAAAATGTAAAATTTGCAGAGTAGGGATGGTCGATGGCGATGATCCATATGTTTTAGCAATGAATTTTGGATATGAAGATCAGACCATCTGGCTTCATTGTGCTAAAGAAGGAAAAAAAATAGAGATCTTAAAAAGAAATAATAAAGTTTGTCTGGAGTTCGATACAGACCATAAACTCTTTGCACGACACGAACATGTTGCCTGTTCGTGGAGATTTGCTTACCGAAGTGTATTAATTCATGGTCATGCCATATTTGTTGATAACTACGAAGAAAAAATTAAAGGCTTGAATATTTTCATGAAAAATTATTCGGATCGTGAGTTTGAATATTCTAAACCTTCTGTTGATAATATTCTTATCCTAAAGATTCCTGTTGAATCAATTACAGGAAGATCGTTCGAGTATTTATAGCATGTAATTAAAGAATTTATATCATCCTGAGCTTGTCGAAGGATGATGAAAAGTAATAGATATTGAATAAAATGAGAAAAATAATAAATCCATATACACACCTGGAAGGTTATCATTGTTTTGGTTGTTCATCGAAAAATGAACTGGGATTACAAATGGAGTTTTACGAAGATGGTGAATATGTAAAAAGTAGATGGAGTCCAAAAGCTCATTTGGTAGGGTATGGAAATATCTTACATGGTGGAATACAATCGACCATTTTAGATGAAATTGCAAGTTGGGTCGTTTATACTCAGGTAAAAACAGCAGGTGTAACAGCTACTTTAAATATAAAATATAAAAGCACGGTATTTACAGACAAAGGAGAACTTCTTGTTCGTGCAAAGCTAATGGATCAAAATAAACGATTTGCAACAATACACGCTGAGCTTTTAGATCATCAAGAGAAAGTTTGTGCAGAAGCTGAAGTAAAGTATTTTATTTTTCCCCTGGAAATTGCCATGCAAAAATATAATTATCCCGGACCCGAAGCTTTTTTTGAGAATTAGTGAAAAATAATAATAGAGAAATGGAGTTAATAAGGCTCCTTTTTTTATGTAAGAAACTTCCGTTTTTGACAGAAGCTTGTCTCTTTGATGGTATAGTTATTGTCATTCTCGCGAAAGCGGGAATCTATTTTTTTCGGATTGTTTTTTTATCAGGAAACTTCGGTTTAAATTTGCCGCTTGTAATGAAGTATTTATGAAAAAGGGAGTTATAGCTTTTATATGGATGCTATTTGTGTTGGGTGCTTATTCTCAAGATAACTTTTCGGCAAAATTTTTTGGATTTAGTTTTCATCCCGATGGTGATGTTAATGCCGATAATATGCCTACTAAAGTGGATAAAAACGGGGTATTGGTAATTAACCTGGGTATGTATTTTGGCTATGAAAAATTCTTTTACAAAGATAAAATGTCGTATAAAGTAGTGACTGCATTTTATTCCGATTGTGGTGGTTTATTTTCTGGCTTACTGCATGTGGGTTTTCGAGGAGTGATTCTTGAGAAAGAACGTTTTTCTATTAACGGGGGATTGGGGCCAACTTTTATTTATAGAAGAAGCTGGTACTCAAAATTTGATAATTATATTAATTCCGGATTTTATAATGGGAATGAAACAGATTTTTGGCAGTATAAATTTCTTTGGTACGGTGGGGAGTTGGAATTTAATTATAAGCTCAATAAATCATTAGATCTCTCAACAACATTTATTCCTGGATATCCAAAGCTTCTAGCACTTTCAATAGGAGTTCGATATCGATTTCCTAAAAAATCTAAATTAAATCAAAATGTTGGTGAATAACATCTGAAAATCCATTTTCATCGTTGCTTGCACAAATAGGGAAACGCTCTCTTAATTCTGAAGGGGCATTGGCAACAACATATTTTTGGGATGTAAACTCAAGCATGTCAATATCATTAAAATCGTTTCCAATACTCAATGTTTTCGAAGAGCTAATGCTAATATTATTGCAAAGCCATTGTATGCCATGTCCCTTTGAAACTGTTTTTGGGAAAATTTCCATCCATATGGAATCGCCATCTAAAGGCGATGTTGTTCGTATAATTTTAATATCGTCGAATTGTTTTTCAATGTTTTTGAATAATTCTATGTTGTTAGGAAAAACAGCCAGTATCTGGCAGGCATGATTAAACTTTTCGCTATTTGCATCCAGTTCAAAAGCAAACTCATGGTAAATATTTATTCTTCGTTCAAAGTCAGGATTGTAATGATTCGATCGGTGATATAAGAATTTATGATTTTCAGGAATCATTTCATGAATCATAAAATCAACCTGGTTTTTTATAAGTATTTTGCTGATTTGTTCAACCTCATAAGCCGGTAAGTTCTGAGAATGCATTAAGGATTTTTTCTTCCAGTTATAAACTCCGGCTCCCGATGAGAAAATAAGATAATCAATGGGGAAATTATCTTTTAAAACTTTTTTTAAAGAAAAGAAATTTCTTCCCGTGGCAATGACTCTTATGATATTATTTTCGCCCAGCCAATACAACGATTTCATATCTTCTAAGCTTACTTCTCTGTTAGTATTCAGCAATGTACCATCCAAATCAGTAATAACCATTTTAATATTTTGTTCACATATTTCGTTCATAACATAAGTGTATATTTTGCCAGCTGTAATTTATAAAATATTAAATTTGTGACCTTATTCCTTATTAATAAATTGGAAAAAATCATGAAAAAATTAATTTGGCAAAACTTTGTGATCATACTATTGTTAACAGCAACAGCTATGGTATCATGTGATAAAACTAAAAATAATATGGAAAATCCATTACTAAACGGGGTAAATCAGATTGTTGATTTTGAAAAAATTACAAGCAAGCATGTGCTTGAAGCAACAGAGCTCTCAATGATTGCTGCAAAAGATCATTTAGAAAAAATATATCAGGTAAAGGCGGAGGATAGAACTTTTAATAATACCATGCTTGCATTAGATAATATTTATAATGATTTAATGAAAGTAAACGAAATAGTATCCTTGCTGGCATATGTGCATCCTAATGATGAAATAAGAAATCAGAGTTTAGAATGTATTGCTGAGTTTGGAAAGTTTTTTAACGAATTAAGCCTTAACGAAAAACTTTATCAGGCAGTTAAAGACTATTCAAAAACAGAAGAAGCACAGGGTTTAGCAGGAGCTTATAAAAAATACACGAAAGAAACTTTGGAGGAGTTTGAACGAAATGGATTTGCACTGTCGGAAGAGAAAAGAGCAGAGTTAAAAGTTTTAAAAGATAAGTTGTCTGATCTTGGAATTCAATTTGATTCAAATATCAGTTCATATGAAGATTATTTAATAGCAACCGAAGAACAAATTGAGGGATTACCGGATGATTATAAAAAAGAACATCGTCAAGAAGATGGAACATATAAAATTGGATTAGCTTATCCTTCTTATATACCATTTATGAAGTATTCAAAATCGGATGAGGCTCGAAAAGAACTGGCAAAGAAATATAAAAATACTGCTGCCGATAAGAATGTTGAGATCTTAAGACAAATTTTAATTGAACGCGAGAATGTTGCAAAACTGTTAGGATATAATACTTATGCAGAATATAAAACTGAAAACAGGATGGCTAAGAATCCTAAAAATGTTTGGGATTTTGAAAATAGCTTAAAAGTTAAAGTAAGGGCTAAAGCAGAAAAAGATTATAAGGAACTGCTAGAAGTAAAAAGAAAATATACCGGTAATCAAGCTAATGAAAGTATTGAGTCCTGGGAAGCATCATTTTATAACAACATTTTGCTAAAAGAAAAATATCAACTCGATAATCAAAAGTTAAAAGAATATTTTGAGGTTAATAATGTTATTGATGGATTATTTAAAATCTCACAACATTTATATGGAGTAAAATTCGAAGAGATTGAAAATCCTTCTGTTTGGCACGAAGATGTTAAGTTTTTTGAGGTAAAAGAAAATGATAAATTAATTGCTCGTTTTTATTTAGATCTATATCCTCGAAAAAATAAATACAATCATGCTGCCATGTTTGGGATGATTTCTGGTAAGCAATTACAAGGTGAATATCAGATTCCAACTGCCAGTTTAGTGTGTAATTTTCCAAAGGCAAATGCCGATATGCCGGCATTAATGCCTCATGGTGATGTTGAGACATTCTTCCACGAATTTGGTCATTTGATGCACGATTTACTTACTAAAGCAGAACTGGCATCACAGGCAGGAACAAATGTTGCACGTGATTTTGTTGAAATGCCATCTCAGATATACGAAAACTGGGCATGGGATTACGAAGCTTTGAGTTTATTTGCAAAACATTATCAAACAGGGGAGGTTCTTCCTAAAGAACTTCATGAAAAAATGATTGCAGCAAAAAATGTTGGATCAGGATTACATGTATTGCAACAGATTTTCTATGGAACGCTTGATATGACTTATCACGATAAATATGATCCAAATGGTAATATTACAACAACTGAACTTGTAAAGAATTTACAAAACGAAATAACACTCTATAAATTCCAGGAAGACACGCATTTTGAAGCTGGCTTTGGACACTTAAACGGATATGCTGCTGGGTATTATAGCTATTTGTGGGCATTGGTTTTTGCTGATGATATGTTTTCAGTATTTGAAGAAAATGGAATCATGAATCAGGAAATTGGCCTAAAATTAAGGAAAGTAGTCCTGGAAAGAGGATCTACTATTGATGAAATGGAAATAGTAAAAGAATTTTTAGGCCGTGAACCAAACGATGAAGCATTTTTAAAGTCGATAGGCTTATAATTCTAGGCGAGTGGAGTTTTATCGAATGAAATGGATAGATTATCGAATTTATTGATGATTTATTCTTAATTCTTAAAATCTTAAAAATAAAATCTATTGAATGAGTAAACCTTTTAATTTTTATATAGTCAAATAAAATTACTAAAATCCCAATTATGAGAAAAATATATTTATTCCTTACTCTTTTTGCATGCATTTCCTTAGCAAAAGGACAGTCAGATCAGGCTTTTGATAGTGCTTCGGAAAATAAAATAACAATTGAACCTTTTACTCAGAAACAGGTAAAGGTAAGTACTGTAAATCATTTCTTAAATGAAGAATGGCAAGGAGGGTTAATTAAGTTAAAAGACGATCGAATGATTAATGGTTATCTATATAGGTATAATATTTTCACAGATCAGATCGAACTTAAATCTGTAATTGATCCAAGTCCAGTAGATTTGATATCAATAGGCGTACAAAAGTTTATATACTCAGATTTTTTGATTAATGAGAATTCTATTAATTCTGGTTATTTTGAACTTATTTTAAATGGGGAATGTAAATTGTTAATAAGGCGTTACATAAGAGCAAATGAACAAGATTATAGAGTGAGTAAGATTTTAGGATCAACCTCAGCAGCTCCGTCTTCAAGTGTTGTTAAGGAATATTATATTAAAAAAGGATCAGAACCTGCGGTATTAATTGATAGAACTAAAGATAGTTTATTAGAGAATTTATCAGATAAAGATGACTTTAAAAAATACTTGAAGAGAAAATTCATTGTTTTTTTAAATGAAAGTAAGCTTATTGAATTAATAGATTATTATAATAAAATATAACATAGCAACGGATTTTTAAAGGAGAAGAGTTATATTATCGATATAGCTCTTTTTTTTGTTGAATTAATAATTAAAGATTTGTTTGTCCGAAATTGCAATGTATTTTTACAGCTATATTAGAAATTAATAGATTAAATGATAAACAAGAGAATGATTCATATGTTTTATTATAAATATAATTCAGCAATATTTTATTGAAAGTATTTGGTTAACAAAAAGTTAAACTATGAAAAAGATTTTAATTCTATGTACAGGAAATTCATGTAGAAGTCAGATGGCTCATGGATTTCTTCAATCGTTTGATAAGAATATAATAGTTTGTTCTGCAGGGACAGAAGCTTCTGGTAAATTGAATGAGAAAGCAGTTGATGTTATGAAAGAAATAGGAATAGATATCAGTAAGCATACTTCTGATTCTGTTGAAATGTATTTAGAAGAAGAGTGGGATTATGTTATTACTGTTTGTGGAGGAGCAAATGAAGTTTGTCCTGCTTTTATCGGCAAAGTTAAAAATCGGTTACATATAGGTTTTGATGATCCTTCGCATGCTGTTGGAACTGATGAATTTATTATGAGTGAATTTTATCGGGTTCGCAATGAAATTAAAGATGCTTTTATGCAATTATATGAAAAAGAGATAAAATAATGTTTTAACTAAAATAATAGGATCATGCCTTCAAAACCAAGATTAAAATTTTTAGATAGATACTTGACATTATGGATTTTTCTGGCAATGGCAATAGGTGTATTGTCCGGATATTTATTTCCAGAGTTTGCTAAGTTTTGGGAGTCATTAAAATCATCACCTGAAAGTACTACAAATATCCCTATAGCAATTGGATTAATTTTAATGATGTACCCACCTTTAGCAAAAGTAAAGTACGAGGAGTTAGGGGATGTCTTTAAAAATTATAAAATATTAACATTATCCTTAGTACAGAACTGGATTATTGGGCCGGTTTTAATGTTTGCCTTAGCAATTATATTTTTTAAATTATTCCCAGGGGAGAATAATTCTAACCTGCCATATATGTATGGTATCATTATGATTGGATTAGCCCGGTGTATTGCAATGGTTATTGTTTGGAATGATTTGGCAAAAGGAGATACTCAATATGCGGCAGGCTTGGTAGCTTTTAATTCAATATTTCAGGTATTATTCTTTTCGGTTTATGCATACTTTTTTATTGCCATATTACCAGGATGGTTTGGTATACCAACAAATAATGCAGTAGAAAATATTACTATTGGTCAAATTGCCGAAAGTGTATTTATTTATTTAGGTATCCCATTTATAGCAGGATTTCTTACTCGATTTATCTTAATAAGAGTAAAAGATAAGGTGTGGTATCATACCAAATTTATTCCTAAAATAAGTCCGATTACTTTAATTGCTTTATTGTTTACCATTATCGTTATGTTCTCGTTAAAAGGGGAATATATTATTAAGATTCCTATGGATGTGGTTATAATTGCTATGCCATTACTTATATATTTTGTTATTATGTTCTTTTTATCATTCTTTATGAGTAAAAAGGTAGGCGCTAATTATGAACAATCAACCACATTATCGTTTACTGCAGCAAGTAATAATTTTGAACTTGCCATAGCAGTGGCCATAGCAATTTTTGGGATGAATTCCGGAGAAGCTTTTTCTGCTGTTGTGGGTCCTTTGGTTGAAGTCCCTGTGATGATAGCTTTAGTTAATGTGGCTTTCTGGTTTAAACAAAGATATTTTAAATAGCATAAAAAAGGGCGGTAAATTTACCGCCCTTTTTGTTTATGCTTTTATTTTAAAATAATTGATCACTTCGTTTAAGGCATCTGCTTGTTTAGATAAGTCATTGGCATCATCATTTAGTGAATTAAATAATGATACATTTTGTTGTGTTATTTGATTTAACGACTGTAAAGCATTGTTTACCTGGTTTGCACCAGAATTTTGTTCCTGACTTGCAGCTGCTATTTCCTGAATTAACTTGGATGTCTTTTCAATTTCTGGAATAACAGAATTTACCAGATTTTGTGCTTTTTCTGTTGTTTGAACACTGGATCTGGAGAATTCTTCAATTTCTTCAGCAGAGTGTTTACTTCTTTCAGCAAGCTTTCGAACTTCTGCTGCAACAACAGCAAACCCTTTTCCATGTTCACCGGCTCTGGCAGCTTCTACAGCAGCATTGAGAGCTAGTATATTGGTTTGAAATGCAATATCACTAATGATTCCAATCTTTTCAGCAATTGAATGAATAGCAGTTAAGCTATTATTAGCAGCTTCTCCAACTTCTTTACTTTTGTTAGCAGCACTTTGCGATATTTTTTCTGTTTGTTGCGAATTATCAGTATTTTGCTCAATATTGGATACCATCTCTTCCATGGATGCAGCTAACTCTTCTGATGATGACGCTTGTGAATTGGCACCATTAGAAAGATCCTGGGACTTTTTAGTTATTTCAATACTCTTATCTGAAATTGAATTTGCAGAAACTGATAATGAGGAGACCATTTCGTTCAGTTTTTCAACCATGTTACTTAATGACTTGGCAAGATCACCAATTTCATCATTTTGTTTTATATCAACCTGAGCTGTTAAGTCTCCGCTTTCAATAGCTTTGGCAAATTCAGCACCTTTTTTAAGAGGTAGTGTTACCGAATGATTGACATAAACTAAAACAATAATAAAAATGATAATAATGATCAATGTAGTTATAATGACAAACTTAGGAAATCTTTGAAATGACTGTTGCATTTTACTAATTGCATTATTAGATAAGTCTGATTGATGATCTATAATCAGATCTAATTTAACAATGGCATGATTTGTTTTAACAATGATATCACCTTGTTCTTCAACAAGTGGCATAACATCAAACATAACCATAATATCATCATAACTCTCGAAAGAATTGAGTTGTTCCATTACTCTTTGGTGTAATGGAATAATGGTATCATTAATTAAAAATTTTATTTCTGAAAGTAACTCTTTATTCTCATTCTCCCACGATTTGGATAAATTATCTAACTGTGTTAATGTAGTTGGAAAATCCGTATTAAGAATATCTTTTAATAAAATCTTATCAGGAGTATCATTTTGTTTTTCAATATAAACCCAGTTTTTTATTAGCATTTTTGAGTCAACTAATAATTTTCGCAATTGAATTAAATTATTGCTTGATGGATTGAAAATTTCTATAATTTGATTATTGAGCTTACTGTTTTGTAAAGAAGAGCTTAGTGTAACAATTGCATTTATAATCAATGCAAAGAGGATTACCCCAAATCCTATTATTAATTTTCTACCAATTGTTAATTTCATTTCTATGGTGTTATTACTTTTGCGCCATTTCCTCTACTTTAGAGTGAAATTTTAGACCATGCTTTAAGGCATTCGATTTACTAAACTTATACATTAAACGATCTGATTGTAATACAAATTGAATGATAGCTCCTTTCTCAATTGCACTGTTACTATCGCTTATAATAAGGCAGTGTATCCCTGTTTTTGTGTGTATTTCGGGAATTTTTCCTGACTGTAAGGCGTCAATGTAAATTACATGACATTTTGTAACTTGATTAATGTTATTAAATCTTTTAACAACAATATTCTGGGTTACATTTTTTTTACCTGATGTAACTTTTTCAAGATCATCACCAAGTTCTCGAGATCCTAAAACTCCAATAATGAAATCTCCAGATTTTTCTGATTGAGGCCAATCAAAGAATTTAGTAAAGTTATAAATGAAATTTGCCTGTGCTTTTGAAATTTGTGATTGTGCAAAATTACCGGCAGACATACTAGTAATAATAAAAATTGTAATAATAATTCTTTTCATAACAGAGTGATTTGTTTTAATTTTTTACAAAATTGAGGCTAAAAACTTGATAAAACAAAAATAAACAGATGATTTAGAGTATTCCAATTTGGTGATTTATATCATCAAAAAGAATATAAATTACAAAATATTATGATTTGTTTATCTTTTTTTACTAAAAAAATCCTTAAGCAAATTACTGCATTCGTTTTTAAGAACTCCTGAAACCACTATGGTTTTTGGATGAATGGCTTTTTCACTTATGGTAGTGTATCCTTTTTTCTGATCAGAAGCTCCATAAACAATTTTACATATTTGTGACCAATATGAAGCTCCTGCACACATTATGCAGGGTTCAAGTGTTACATATAAGGTACAGTCATGTAAATATTTTCCTCCTAAGAAATTTTCTGCAGCGGTAAAAGCTTGCATTTCTGCATGAGCTGTAACATCGTTTAACGACTCTGTAAGGTTATGAGCACGCGCAATGATATTATTTTTATTTACAATGACAGCTCCAATAGGGATTTCGTCCTTTTCAAAAGCTTTTTTAGCTTCTTTTAAAGCCTCCTTCATGAAATATTCATCATTAAATAAATCCATTGTAAATAATTTTAACAGGATCAAATATAATTGATTATAAAAGATTTTATATCATTATTTCATTTAAACAGGTTTTTAATCAAAAAATAAAATCATATTTTCGCAGTTCAAACAATTGGTAATAACGAGAAAAGATTTAAGATATGTACAGAACTCATACTTGTGGAGAACTTAGAATTAGCGATGTAGGAAAAGAAGTTACTTTAAGTGGCTGGATTCAAACCATTAGAAAGTTAGGAGGAATGACTTTTATAACATTGCGAGATAGATATGGATTAACCCAATTGGTTTTTGATGAGAATACTACTGATGAGTTAAAAAGTAAGGTAGCTGATCTGGGACGTGAATTTGTTGTAAAGGTTACAGGAACAGTAATCGAAAGGAGTAGCAAAAACCCAAAGATGTTAACTGGTGATATAGAAATCATTGCCAATGAGTTGGCAATATTAAATAAATCGGATGTGCCTCCTTTTACTATTGAGGATGAAACGGATGGTGGTGATGAGTTAAGAATGAAATATAGATATCTTGATTTAAGAAGAAATCCTGTTCGAGAAAATCTGGAATTGAGACATAAAATGGGACAGGAGATTCGTAAGTTTTTGGATGGAGAAAAGTTTATGGAAATAGAAACTCCGTATTTAATTAAATCAACACCTGAAGGAGCACGCGATTTTATTGTTCCTTCACGAATGAATCCAGGTGAATTTTATGCATTGCCACAATCCCCACAAACATTTAAACAGTTATTGATGATTTCTGGGTTTGATAAATATTTCCAAATTGTTAAATGTTTTCGTGATGAAGATCTAAGAGCTGATCGCCAACCAGAGTTTACCCAGATTGATTGTGAAATGTCGTTTGTTGATCAAGAAGATATCTTAAATACTTTTGAGGCATTAGCTAAATATCTTTTTAAAGAAATAAAGGAAATTGAGTTTTCAGAAGATTTTCCAAGAATTTCATATGATGAAGCAATGACTAATTATGGTTCTGATAAACCTGATATTAGATTTGAAATGAAATTTAAAGAAATCACAAATATTGCTCAAGGGAAAGGATTTAAAGTTTTCGATAGTGTAGAATATATTGGAGGTATTAATGCTCAAGGATGTGCAGAATATACGCGTAAACAATTAGATGAACTAACTGCTTTTGTTCAGAAACCACAAGTGGGAGCTAAAGGATTAGTTTATGTAAAATATAATGCTGATGGATCATTTAAATCTTCAGTAGATAAATTTTTCTCTCAAGAAGATCTAAAGGTTTGGGCTGATGCAATGAATGCAGTGCCAGGTGATTTACTTTTAGTATTAGCTGGGGATAAAGGAAGTACTTTAAATGCTCTTTGTGAGTTAAGGTTAGAAATGGGTAATAGACTTGGGTTGCGAGATAAAAATAAGTTTGCACCTTGCTGGGTGGTTGATTTCCCATTATTAGAATGGGACGAAGAGGAACAAAGATTTTTTGCAAAACACCATCCTTTTACATCTCCAAAAGCTGAAGATATGCATTTATTTGAATCAGATCCTGGTAAGATGAGGGCGAATGCTTATGATTTTGTAATAAATGGAGTTGAAATTGGAGGAGGGTCCATACGTATATTCAATGCTGAATTACAACAGAAAATGTTTGGAGCCTTAGGAATCTCAAAAGAAGAAGCTGAAGAAAAATTTGGATTTCTTTTGAGTGCTTTTAAATATGGTGCACCACCTCATGGTGGTATTGCTTTTGGTTTTGATCGTTGGTGCTCAGTTTTTGGAGGATCAGATTCAATTCGAGATTTTATTGCTTTCCCTAAAAATAATTCTGGTCGAGATGTTATGATAGATTCACCATCAGAAGTTGACCATAAGCAGTTAGAAGAATTAATGTTAAAATTAAAAATATAAGGAAAAGCTCTCCAAATTCTGGAGAGCTTTTTAAATTTATCTTTTTGTTTGATTAGATTTTGGCATCAGTTGTAAATTTGTACTGTCCTTTAACTTCCCACTGATTTGTCCCTCTGTTCCAGATATATTCTGTTTTTTCAGTCATATAACCTTCTGTATTATACAATGCACTGAATTTGTTAAAGTTTACCCAATTTTGGTTATTATAATCATATTTCTTTTCAACATATTCCGTTTGATTACCTTCTTTATCATAGAACATCTCAAACATTACTCCTTCTAACCAGCTATTTTGTCCATGGTTATATGTATATCTTCTTTCAATTGTTCTATCTCCTCTCCAGTTATATTCAATTTCATATTTACCTTCAGTTTTCCATTCATTAGTAGCCCATGATTCAGCAATTACAACAGATGGAGGTGAATATGGATTTTCAAATTCCATTAAGAATCTTTTGTGATTATCCCAATTTTTAGTTACTCCATTATAAAGTTTAATAGAAACAGTATTTTTATCTCCATTTTCATTATATTTTATTAAATACTTCATAATATTATACCACTCATTAGTAGGTTTTTGCCATTGTTGAAAAAGAACTTCTTCTTTATGACGACCTTTGTATGTCGTAGTTCTTAACTGTGCATTAACCCAATTATTACTTGATGGATCCCATTCTTGAGTAATTTGTTCTATTTCATTTCCTTTATCATCATAAGTATAGTTTACTCTTAAATAGTTTTTCCAGTTCTGACTTTCCCATATTTGAACAAAATTTTCAGTTGGATTTTGAGCATTGTCAAATCTTCTGATTTCGCGTTGGAAAAATGTCCAGGTATTAGAGTTTGAATTAAACTGGAAGGTATATAAAGTATCTGCTCCAGACCAATTCATTTTTGGTTTATTATCATCAGGAATTTCTGATTTTGGTTGTGCATTTGTATTGATTACCATGAATGCTGACAACACTAGTCCGATCATTATTTTACTTATTGTTTTCATAGCTTTATGTTTTAATTAATTTTTTATTTTTCGGTTTCTATATTTAAGATAAATTATTCTGAAATTACCCTATGATATTTTTTATCTTTCTGATATACAGGCAAAAAAAAGAGCTGCATAAAGCAGCTCTTTTGATGAAATTTGATTAAATTTTACTCATATCTTAATGAATTGGCAGGATTTCTTCGAGCGGCTTTTAATGATTGATAAAAGACAGTTGACAAGGCAATTATTATTGAAATAATGAGAGATATCATAAATATGTCAATGGTCATTTTAGTTTTAAAAGCAAAAGTTTGCAACCATTTGTTCATACCATAATACGCTATTGGGAGCGCAATTAAATTGGCGACAATAACCCATTTTAGAAATTCCTGAGTTATCATATATATTATCTTTGTAACAGATGAGCCAAGGGCTTTTCTTATACCAATTTCTTTGGTTCTACTTTCGGCAATAAAAGCTGCCAATCCAAATAAGCCAAGCATTGCAATTATTATGGCAATGACTGCAAAGTAGACAAAGAATTTTCCTAACTGCTTTTCAGATTTATAAAGATTATTAATTTCTTTATCAACAAAAGTATATTCAAAAGGGACATTTTCAGAAAACTCTTTATATACATTTTCTACAACTTCAATTGCTTTTTGACTATTGCCTTGAATCTTTATATTAATCGCTCCCATCCAGTCTTCATTCCAAACCAGACATTGCGGTCCAATTTCTTCATGTAACGATCGGTAGTGGAAGTTTTTGAAAACACCAATTATTTCACATTCTTTACTAGGTAAAGCTGTAAAATACCAACCATCTCTGTGGAATATTGTACCAGCAGCAGATCCAAGCTTGAGACCTCCTTGTTTAACAGCTTCTTCGTTTAAAATGACCTTTTGTTGATAATCTGTTTTTTTATCAAAAGAAAAGTTGCGACCTTCTATTAATTCAATTTCATAAAGATTAAGATACTCCGGGTCAATTATATGAACCTGAATACAGGTTTCTTCTCCATCCGAATTAAAATCAAAACATTCTGTATTTCTAAAAGATGTGATAGATCCACCACTATATGCTACATTAACAATTTCAGGGTGTTCAAGTAATTTCTGTTTAAAGGCCTCTTTTTGTGGACGAATATTTGAATTTAAACCAAGCGTTAGAATTTTTTCTTTATTAAAACCCATATCCTTATTTTTCAAATAAGTCAATTGTTTCTGTACAGTTATTGTTGATATAATCAATGCAACAGAAATAGTAAATTGTACAATAATTAAGACTTTTCTAAATATAGCAGCACTTTTACCTTTTGTTTTTTCTCCTTTTAATACTTTTATTGGGCTAAAAGCAGTTAAATAGAATGCTGGATAAGTTCCTGCAATTAAGCCTGTAATCAAGATTCCAGAAACAGATAAAATAATAAATACAGGATTAAGAATTTCTGTAAAAGAGAATTCTTTATGAATTAAGTTATTATAAATAGGTAATAGTATTTGAACTAATGTAATTGCAATGAAAAATGAGATAAGAATAATTAAGACTGACTCAGACAAAAATTGAAAAATTAATTGTCTTTTAAAGCTACCATGAACTTTTCGTATTCCAACTTCTGTTGCTCTTGATGCAGCCTTAGCTGTGGTTAAGTTTATGAAATTGATGCATGCAATAAAAATGATGAAAATCCCAATAGCAAAAAATAACTTTACATTACTTTTATTCCCATGTATTACTCCAAAGTCTGCCTGGGTATGATTTGCAAAATAAACATCTTTTAATGGGCGCAAAGTAATAAGAGGATCTTCCCATTCGGTATATCTTTCTAAGAATTTATCTGCTAATTTATTGGCTAAATTTTTATTATCAAATGATTCAGGTAATAAAAAGTAAGTTTGGAACTGCCATGTACCGTAACTTCTAAGAAATTCTTGTCCGTTGATTACGCCTAATATATTAAATGGTATTAAGGCATCAATTTGAATATGGAAGTTAGGAAACTCTTTGATAATTCCTTTCACAACAGCCTCGTCTCCACTTGTAGTTTTTAATATTTTTCCGATTGGGTTTTCATCACCAAAGAATATTTTAGCCATTTTCTCTGTGAGTATAATAGAGTTAGGAACTTCAAAAACCGTTTCAGGATTACCTAAAATAAATTCTGTAGTAAATACATCAAAGAATGATGAATCAGCCAACATAATATGTGGTACTTTAAAAGTTGTAGTTTCGTAATGAAACACCTGACTTCCCCAAGATTTAAATCGTACTACTTTTTCAATTTCAGGAAACCAATCCTGGGCATCTAATCCAGCGGCCGATGGAAGGTGAACAGATTCTGCATCACCAAACTCAAATCGATAAATACGTTCGTAGTTTTCGTTAAACTTATCATACGAATACTCATTCGAAACATAAAGCATGATGAGTATAAATAGACATATCCCAATTGATAATCCAATAAAGTTTATGAGTGAATATCCAAAGTTTCTTGTAATATTTCTAAAAGCAGTTTTTAAATAATGTTTTATCATTTTTACAAATTTTAATTTAAATACTGTCCTTTAAAATCGTGCCAGTTGAATTAAGTTGTATAAAATCAGACCGATATACGAAATAAATATATTTAATTTGAAAATAATTGTGTCATATTGATACATAAATTTGTGCCATTATGATACGATTGTTATTTTTGATGTACCATATAAAAATATGAAAACGTGATTGAAGGTAGAATTTTAGTAGTTGATGATGATAAGGATGTTTTAACAACAGCCCGAATGATTCTAAAGCAAAAATTTACGGATGTTGTGGTAGAAACTAATCCTAAACGAATACCTGAACATTTGAGTAAATACGATTTTGAGGTCGTAGTCTTAGATATGAATTTTAAACCGGGAGTTACAAGTGGAGAAGAAGGGATATTTTGGCTAAAAAAAATTGTTAATATTGATCCAAATGTTAGTGTTGTAATGAATACAGCCTATGGCGATATTCAAATTGCGGTTGAGGCTATGAAACTGGGTGCATCTGAGTTTATTGTGAAACCTTGGGAAAGTGAGAAGTTTCTGGCTACTATTCAAACTGTTTTTAACCTTAGTCAGTCAAGGCGAAAAGTAAATAGGCTTGAACATACAAGGCAAATTTTAAGTCGTGATATTGAAAAAGAATTCTCAGAAATTATTAGTAAATCGAAAGAAATGCTACCAATATTTTCTGTTATTGATAAAGTTTCCGAAACAGAGGCAAATGTTTTAGTGTTAGGAGAAAATGGAACAGGAAAAGAGCTTGTAGCAAGAGAAATTCACCGCAAATCGGACCGAAGTGATAAGCCTTTTATTAATGTTGATTTAGGAGCAATATCAGAAAGTTTATTTGAATCCGAATTATTTGGTCATGTGAAAGGGGCTTTTACTGATGCCAAAGAAGATAAACCAGGCAGATTTGAGATTGCCTCAGGGGGTACGTTGTTTTTAGATGAGATTGGAAATCTTTCCATGAATTTACAGTCGAAATTATTATCGGTTATTCAAAATCGAATGTTAACAAAAGTGGGTTCGTCAAAAAGTGTTAATATTGACGTACGACTTATTTGTGCAACCAACAAGGACTTACATCTAATGGTTAAGGAAGGAAGTTTTAGACAAGATTTGTTATATAGAATAAATACCGTGGAAATTAATTTACCTCCACTTAGAAACAGGAAAGGTGATATTACTTTACTGGCAAAGAATTTTCTTAATAAATATTGTGAAAAGTATAATAAATCTCATCTAAAAATAAGCGAAATTGCTTACCAGGCTTTAAATGATTATGAATGGCCAGGAAATATTAGAGAATTACAACATTTAATAGAGAGAGCAGTAATTTTAGCTGAAGATAAGATAATTAATGAGGAAGATTTTTCTTTAAAAAAGGTAAAACTACATCATAATATGAATTCATTAAATGTGGAGGATTTGGAAAAACAAGCAATTGTCAATGCCATTCAAAAACATAAAGGAAATTATACGAAAGCAGCAAATGAACTTGGTTTAGGTCGTAGTACTCTTTACCGAAAAATGAAAAAATATGATCTTTAGACGATTCCGATACGTATCTATATTTTATTTACTTGTCATAATTGTTCTTACGGCGGTTGGTACATATATCATGTTTAATACCTATTTCTGGTTAACATCAGTATGGATTTTTATTGTGGATGTTTTATTTATATCCATCTTTTTAAATTTTATTGGAAAAGAACAACGTAAGCTTTCTCATTTCTTGGTTTCAGTTAATCAGGATGATTTTAATCCACCATATACAAAAAGTTTTAAGGATTTGGATTTTAATCAGGCATTTGAAAAGCTTTCTAAGGTGATCATCTCATTAAGAAATGAAGCTCAAATAAACTATCAGTATTTACAAACTGTGGTGAATCAAATAAATACTGCAATTGTATGTGTTGATGAGTCAGGTAAGATTGTTTTATCCAATAGTTCTTCTAATGAATTGTTTAAGAAAAAAGCATTAAGAAATATAAATTCTCTAAGCATATCTAGTGAAAACTTGCCTCATCTTTTAAATAATCTTAAACCAAATGAAAAAAAGCTCGTGAAAATTAAGTTAGATGGAGAGCTTTTTAATTATTCTGTTCAGTTAGCAGAATTTAAAATATTGACTAATAGGTTTAAATTATTTTCTTTCCAAAATATCCAGAGCGAATTAGAACAGAATGAACTTGAATCGTGGCAGAAACTTACCAGAGTGATGGCTCATGAAATTATGAATTCCGCTATTCCAATATCAAATCTTTCTGGGCTTGTTTCAAATAAATTATTTGATGAAAATGGAGAGCTACTTAAAGGTATCAATAAAGAGCAGGAAGAAGATATTAAAGAGGGATTGAATACTATCGAATCACGCAGTAAAGGACTTGTAAATTTTGTGGAGGCTACGCGTAATTTTACAAAAATGCCTAAACCGGACCTTAAAGAAGTTAAAATTGTTGATTTGATAAAAAGAGTAGAAATTTTGCTTAATTCAAAGATTATTGAAAATAATATTAAACTGAGTGTCAACATAGCATCAGAGGATCTAAAAATCCTTGTTGATAAATCTTTAATTGAACAAGTTTTTATTAATTTATTATTAAATGCAATGGATGCTTTGAGCGATTCAGAAAATCCGGAAATAAAAATTAATGCATTAAAAAAAGATGATAACCATTTAATCATATCTATTGAAGATAATGGAAAAGGGATTGAAGAATCGAACCTCGAAAATATTTTTGTACCTTTCTTTACAACCAAACAAAAGGGTTCTGGTATAGGTTTAAGCTTAGCTAAACAGATAATGTTTTTGCATAAAGGAAACATTACAGTTAAGTCAGATCCTAATATTGGAACGAAGTTTGTCTTATCTTTTTAAGAAGAAATGTTAATGAATGATTTTAGTTAAAAACTTCAACTAAAATTGTTAACAACTTAAACTTTATTTAAATATCAAACTAAAGTTTAGATTGTATTTTCACAGCATAATTAAATTAATCAAAAATGATAACAGTAGACCATATTGAAAATACATACTTAGTTTCGTTTTTTAACATGACTAGGCTAAATGTGTTAAACTCTAAAGATATCGAGGAAAAATTAATACCAATGGTTAAGCAGGAAGAAGCTCTACTAACATTGAATTTTTCAGGAATAAAATTTATTGATAGCTCAGGTTTTGAAGTGCTTTTAAATTTATATAAAACAGCGAGGGAAAATAATTCAAAACTACACTTGATAAATCTTTCGGACGAGCTGGTTGAGTTAGTAGAATTAGTGAAGCTAGATCATGTATTTCAAATAAATTAAAATAAAGAAGGGTTGAAAATTTCAACCCTTCTTTATTTTTTATTCTACTGGAATGCCAATAAGTGTTGCTGAAGTACATTCGGTAATTTCAATAAAAGCATAGTCTCCAATTTTAAAATCTTTTTTAGGAAATACTACAACTTTATTTTGGGAATTCCTTCCGAATAAGTGTTCATCAGATTTTTTTGATACCCCTTCAATTAATACTTCATATACTTTTCCAAGATCTGCTTTTTTACTTTTTTCTGATAATTCGGTTTGCAGATTAATAATTTCAGTTAAGCGCCTGGTTTTTGTTCCATCAGAAATATCATCTTTCAAATGTCTTGCTGCATATGTTTTTGGCCTTTCAGAATATTTAAACATATAAGCCAAATCGTAATTCACAAATTCCATTAAGCTTAAAGTATCTTGATGATCTTCTTCAGTTTCCCCGGGAAACCCTGTCATAATATCTGTTGAAATGGCACAGTCAGGTAATATTTTTTTGATCGCCATAATTCTATCCATATACCACTCTCTAGTATATCCACGATTCATTTTCTCAAGTATGCGTGTGCTTCCCGATTGTGCAGGTAAATGAATGTGATTACATATATTATTATACATGGCCATGGTATACAGAACATCATCCGACATATCTTTCGGATGCGATGTGGAAAATCGAATTCTAAGAGAAGGGCTTATGCGAGCAACCATTTCCAGTAATTGAGCAAACTTGATTGTTTTACCATCTTCTTTTGGTTCCCAGGTGTATGAATCAACATTCTGTCCCAATAGAGTAACCTCCTTATATCCCTTGTTGTGTAAGTCTTCAACTTCTCTAAGAATTGATTCCGGATCACGACTGCGTTCTCCACCTCTTACGTATGGTACAATACAGTAAGAACACATGTTGTTACAACCGCGCATAATAGAAACAAAGGCAGAAATACCATTCTTATCCATTCTAACAGGACTAATATCTGCATAAGTTTCTTCTTTTGATAGAATTACATTAACTGCTTTTTGCCCTGATCCAGCTGAATCTAATAAATTTGGTAAATCACGATAGGCATCAGGACCAACAACAATGTCAACAGTCTTTTCTGCCTCGATTAGTTTTTCTTTTAAACGTTCAGCCATACATCCAATTACACCAACAGTAAGTTCGGGCTTTTTCTTTTTTATTTGTTTAAAAACATTTAAACGACCCCAAACTCTTTGTTCTGCATTTTCACGTATCGAACAGGTGTTTACCAATATTACATCTGCGTCATTAATATCTTCTGTTACATCGTAACCATTATCTTTTAAAACTGAAACCACCACTTCACTATCGGCCACATTCATCTGGCAACCATAGGTTTCAATATATAATTTTTGAGATGTACTCATCTATTTTAAGTTAAATTAAATTCTGTGCAAATTTATTAAAAATTAATAGCAAAAGTCAGAAACCGAAATATTCTTGTATAATTAGGACATTTAAGTCTGAAATTAATTTTTAAAATTCGGATTATAAATATTTTAAAATTTACTAATTTTGATGCATTAAACGAATATTGTAACATTTAATTATTAATTGATATGTCAGGTCACAGTAAATGGTCGAAGATTAAAAGAGCTAAGGGAGCAAATGACGCTAAGCGCTCTAAAATGTTTTCAAGGATTGTAAAAGAAATTCAAATTGCCGTAAAGGAAGGTGGTCCGGATCCTGAATCTAATCCGCGTTTGAGACTAGCTGTGAATAATGCTAAAGGTGTGAATATGCCTAAGGATAATGTTGAACGTGCTATTAGTAAGGCTGACAAAGAAGGTGATAATTTGGAAGCAATGTCTTTCGAAGGGTATGCACCAAACGGTATTGCTGTATTTGTTGATTGTTTGACTGATAATAAAAATAGAACAGTTAGTAATGTAAGAGCTATTTTTACAAAATATAATGGAAACCTGGGAACAAATGGTTCTCTCTCATTTTTATTCGACACTAAAGGTATCTTTACTTTCCCAGCTCCTGAAGGAATGGATATGGATGAGCTCGAACTAGAAATGATTGATGCAGGTGCTGAGAATATAGAAGTAGAAGAAGGAATCATTACAATCACAACTGCAAAAGAAGATTTCGGAAATGTTCAAAAGAAAATTGATGAAATGAATATTGAAGTTGAGAATGCTGGATTACAACGTATTCCTAATGATACTAAAGCTTTAGATGTTGATTCTGCGTTAAAAGTATTAAAAATGATCGATGCTTTTGAAGATGATGATGACGTTCAGGATGTTTATCATAGCTTGGAATTAACAGACGAAGTTGCTGCAGCGATGGAGTAAATTCTTAAAGCAAAAATATATAACGGTCAGTTCATAGAATTGACCGTTTTTTATTTTTATAAGAATACTATTATAATTTGTATTTTTATCCCTCTTTAATTTGATCCACTATGGAAAAGAAATATATTCTTTCATTAGATCAGGGAACATCAAGTTCTAGATCTCTTTTGTTTAATAAGCAAGGCCTTGTAACTGATTGGGAGCAGGAAGAATTTGCTCAGTATTACCCAAGAGCAGGCTGGGTTGAACATGAACCTTTCGAAATATGGAATTCACAAATCAATACAGCTTTACAATTATTAAAAAAAGGAGAAATAAATATTTCTGAAATTGGTGCAATTGGAATTGCTAATCAGAGAGAAACAGTAATACTTTGGGATAAAAATACCGGTGAACCAGTATATAGAGCCATTGTTTGGCAAGATAAACGTACAGCCGATTTATGCAAAAAACTACAGGATGAAGGATGGAGCGATTATATTAAAGAAAATACAGGTTTAGTGATTGATTCCTATTTTTCTGCTACAAAAATTCATTGGATTTTAAATGTTGTTCCCGGAGTAAAAGAAAAAGCTGACAAAGGAGAAATATTGGCAGGAACTATTGATACCTGGCTTGTTTGGAAGCTTTCTGGAGGCAAATTACATGTCACAGACTATTCAAATGCTTCTCGTACCATGCTTTTTAATATCCGAGAATTAGAGTGGGATAAAACATTACTTGACCTTTTTGAAATTCCGGAAAGCATCTTGCCCGAAGTCAAAGAATCATCTTGTATATATGGATATACCGATAAATCGGTTTTGGGTGAAGAAATTCCTATTGCAGGAATTGCAGGAGACCAGCAGGCAGCATTATTTGGTCAGGCTTGTACTGAAAAAGGGATGGCTAAAAATACGTATGGTACAGGTTGTTTTATGTTAATGAATACCGGAGAACAAATCATTGATTCAAAATCTGGATTGGTAACAAGCATTGCATGGGGAATTAATGGTAAAATATCGTATGCTCTCGAAGGTAGTGTATTTATTGCCGGTGCAGCGATTAAATGGTTGCGCGATGCTTTAAAGCTTATAAAAAATGCTAGTGAAACAGAACAAATTGCTTATGAAGTTGAAGATACTGAAGAAGTTTATGTTGTTCCGGCATTTTCAGGATTAGGGGCTCCATATTGGGATATGTATGCACGTGGTGCAATTCTTGGATTGACTCAAGGTGTAACTGATAAGCATATCGTGCGTTCTACTTTAGAATCCTTGGCTTATCAAACCATGGATGTGATTAAAGCTATGGAGAATGATTCTGAAATTAAATTAAAATCATTAAATGTGGATGGTGGAGCTTGTGCAAATAATTTCTTAATGCAGTTTCAATCTGATTTATTAAATGTTGAGGTTAATCGTCCAAAGAATATTGAGACTACTGCATTGGGAGCAGCCCTTTTGGCAGGTTTAGCAGTTAATTTCTGGACTATGGAAGAATTAATTCAACAACGTGAAATAGAAAAGGTATTTATTCCGTTAATGGATGAAGAGAAAAGAAAGAAATTATATACAGGTTGGTTAAAAGCTATTGAAAAAGCTAAAAATTGGCAACAATAAAAAATATAAATACATTAGATAGAAACTGAAAGATAATAGAGAGATGGATATTAAAAAGATTCTTGGATTAATAGTCGTAAGTATTATTCTTAGTAGTTGTAATGCTTTTAAGAATGTTGAAATTGGAGATGTAAATAATGTGAATTTTAAGGGAATGGTTGATAATAAAATCAGCCTTGAATTACAAATTCCAATAACAAATCCTAATGGGTTTAAAATAAAAATAAAATCGATGGATTTAGATATTTCTGTAAATGGGAATTATATCGGAAAAATGAAGAACGCGCAAGATGTTGTCATTCTATCTAAATCAAACGATGTTCATCATGTTGTGGTTGATATATATATGAAAAATGCATTAGCAAGTATGGCTACTTTTTACAAATTACGAAATTCGAAAAATTTTGAAATGCAAATTGATGGTACTATAAAAGCGAAGGCGTTATTAAGAGCTAAAACAATTAAAGTATCAGAAAAACAAATGGTTAGTATTTAGTTTCTGAAACCGTAATATTTATTTATGTGTATGATATATCTTCAAAAAAATGATTAATTTTGCGACATCAAACAGGGTAATCATGACCAAGCTTAAGTTTTTCTTTATAAATATAATTTTATTAGCAACAGGCTTTAGTGCTTTTTCTCAAACAAATCAAGAAGCGTATTTGGGTGATGATATCTTCTCAAAAATCCAAACTCAAGAGCAAGGTCAAAATGAGATTATGATTTTTCAGGATATGAGAATTAATGAGTTGGTCTATAATCATGTGGAGCAAAATAAAAGAAAAGGCATTCCGGGATATAGAATCAGGATTTATTCAAATCTGGGAAGTGGAGCTAGAGATCAGTCACAAGATATAAAAGCACGTTTCTATGAGCTTTTCCCTGAAATTCCAATCTATAGAGAGTACGATAGTCCATACTTTAAAGTTTATGTTGGCGATTATAGATCTAAAGTGGATGCTTTAAAAGATTTTAATCATATCAAAAGATATTTTCGATCAGCATTTATTGTGCCTGATAGAATAAAATATCCGGCCTTTGAAGAATAATCTAAAATGATATCAGAAACGAAGGATATGAATTTTGAAGGGAAAACGGTAGAAAGAATTGAAGATAATATCCTTAGAATAAAATATAACCATCTTTATAAGATGAAAATTAAATGCAATTTGTTGTCGGTAGATAACAAATTGTTTTGTTTTATGTTTAATTAACATACAAATAATTTACCATAATGAGCGATCAAATTAAACACGAGTGCGGTATAGCTTTAATCCGTTTGTTAAAACCATTAGAATACTATCAATCAAAGTATGGATCATGGATGTATGGTTTGCAGAAGTTGTATCTTTTAATGGAAAAGCAACATAACCGCGGACAGGATGGAGCAGGCTTAGCAACCATGAAATTTGATTTAGCTCCAGGTAAAAAGTATATCAATCGTTTTCGTTCAAATGGTGAATCTCCTATAAAAGAAGTTTTTGCTGAGGTGAATAGTTTTCATCATGCTATTGAAGATAAAAATCCGGATTTATTAAATGATCCGATATGGGCAAAAGAAAATCTTCCCTCTGCTGCCGATGTTTATTTAGGTCATTTGCGTTATGGGACTTTTGGGGGTGATGATATTGAATACGTTCAACCTTTGATGCGAGAAAATAACTGGAAATCAAGAAACCTGATGTTGGCGGGTAATTTTAATATGACCAATGTCGATGAGCTTTTTAAAGTACTCATTGAGCTTGGTCAGCATCCTAAAGAATACTCGGATACTGTAACTGTATTGGAGAAAGTGGGGCATTTTTTGGATGAAGAAAACCAGTTGTTATTCAGGCAGCATAAAAATGATGGATTTACTAATAAGGAAATTTCAGACTTAATAGCTAAGGACTTAGATGTTAAAAAGATATTAAGAGAGGCCAGTAGAGATTGGGATGGAGGTTATGCTATTGCAGGTGTTATAGGTCATGGAGATGCATTTGTAATGAGAGATCCAAATGGGATTCGGCCTGCTTATTATTATAAAGATGATGAAATTGTTGTTGTAGCTTCGGAGCGACCAGTTATTCAGACTGTTATGAATGTTGCAACTGAGAGTGTTCAGGAAGTAAAACCAGGAGAAGCTATTATTATTAAAAAAGATGGTAATATTAGCTTCGAGGAAATCAGATTACCACAAAAAAGAACTTCATGTTCTTTTGAACGAATATATTTTTCAAGAGGTAGCGATAAAGATATTTATCAGGAACGAAAACAATTAGGTCGTTTGCTTGTGCCTCAAATTATGAAAGCAATTGATCAGGATATTGAAAATACAGTATTTTCTTTTATTCCAAATACATCAGAAACAGCGTTTTATGGCATGGTTGATGAGTTGAAAAATTATCTTTTGGAAAAACAGAAAAAGGAGATTGTAGCTTTAGGCAATAAAGTGACTGCAAAGGATATAGACCAAATCATGTCGAAAAAAATCCGTGTTGAAAAAATTGCGATTAAAGATATTAAGCTAAGGACATTTATTGCACAGGATAAAGGGCGTAACGACATGGTTGGTCATGTTTATGATATTACCTATGGAACAGTTCGCGAGGGAGTTGATAATTTGGTTATTATTGATGACTCTATTGTAAGGGGAACAACTTTAAGAGAAAGTATCCTAAGAATTTTAGATCGATTAAAACCTAAAAAGATTGTAGTTGTGTCTTCTTCTCCACAGATAAGATATCCGGATTGTTATGGTATTGATATGGCTAAACTTGGCGATTTTGTTGCATTTAGAGCTGCTATCGATTTGCTTAAAGAATCTGGTAAAGAGAATGTAATTAATGATGTATATAAAAAGTCTAAGGCTCAGGAGAATCTGCCTAAAGAAGAAATTGTGAATTACGTAAAAGAAATTTACAAGCAATTTACTCCTGAGGAGATTTCTGCAAAAATTTCAGAGCTTTTAACTTCCCGAGAAGTAAATGCTGAGGTAGAAATTGTTTTTCAGACTATTGAGAATCTTCATGCTGCTTGTCCAAATGATACCGGAGATTGGTATTTTACTGGAAAATATCCAACGCCTGGAGGAAATAAAGTGGTGAATAAATCATTTATTAATTTTATTGAGGGCAAAAATCAGAGAGCATATTAGCCAGAAGTATTTTGTTTAATCGTGTCTAAAATTTATGCAGCTTTTTTATAAAAGCTGGGTCTTTTGTATTGTATAATACAAATTGATTATGATTAAACATTATTTGTTAGTTACTATCCGAAATTTTAAAAGAAACCTTCTTTACTCGCTGATTAATATTATTGGTTTAGTTTTAGGTATTGTTAGCGTCATCTTTGTTTTTGCATGGATATACGATGAAACCAGTTATGACAATTTTCATCCATATGTTAATCAAATGTACAGAGTTGAGGCATTAATGCCTTTTGAGAAACCTACTTTATGGTCAAGCACTCAGGCACCGTTAGAAGAATCGCTAAAGGAAGATTTTAGTGAAATACTTTACAGTACTAAAATAAAATATTACTATAATCCTATTATTGAACTTCATAATGAACCAATTAATGAGTCAGGTTTTTATTTAGTTACTCCTGAATTTTTTAAGATTTTTGGTGTCAATACTATTTCAGCAAATCCCGAGAAGTTAATATCAGAACCATATAAAGTATTGATAAGTGAGTCAACATCTCATAAGTATTTTGGCGATGATAATCCAATTGGGAAAAATATTCAGGTAAATCAGAAATTTAATTATACGGTTAAAGGAGTATTTAAAGATTATCCCAAAAACTCTCATTTAGAAATAAATTTTATTGCTTCATTCGACAACTTAAATTTATCTGATGAAGATAAAACAGATTGGGGAAGATATAATTATGGAACATATATCGTTCTTAGACCAGAGGCAGATGTAGAGCTTTTTCGATCGAAGCTTAAGAATTATATGACAACAATCTATGAGTCTTCAACAGTCGAGTTATTATTGCAAAAGGTTAAAGATATCCATCTTTATGCTAAATCGGGAACAGGTAATATTACTTACATATACATTTTTACTGTAATTGGCATCCTAATTTTGAGTATTGCATTTATCAATTTTATTAATATTTCAACGGCCAAAGCTCTTGAACGAACTAAAGAAATTGCTATTCGGAAAACGCATGGTGCTACCAGGAAGTTATTAAGACAACAAATCTTTAGTGAATTATCTGTATTAGTTGGTATAGCATTAATGAGTTCAGTTATCATAGTAATTTTACTGATTCCATCTGTGAATAATATTTCAAACAAAGTATTTACGATAGATAGCATTTTTAATGTTAAGCTCATCATATCAATCTTAGGGTTGATTATATTCTCTGTAATAATTTCAGCTTTTTATCCTGCAGTTTACTTGTCATCATTTGACCCTGTTGTAATCATTAGTAATAAGAATAATGTTAAAAAAGGTAGTGTACTTAGAAAAGTGTTGGTAACATTACAGTTAACAATTTCTGTTATTTTAATAATTGGTGCTTTTATAATTCAAAGACAATTGAATTATATGCGCAATAAGAATTTGGGTTATAACAAGGAAAATATAATATATGTACACTTAAGTTCTAAAGCAAGTGATAAGTTTAAGGCAGTTGGAGAAAGTATTATGCAAATTGGAGGAGTTGATGCCATATCTTTTTCACATTCTCTTCCGGTTAATATGCGTAGATTTAATCATATCAGAAGATGGGATGGCCATATGAATACTAAAGAAGATGTGATGGTATATGAAATGTTTATTGATCAATATTTTCTTCCTATATATAATTTGAAACTTAAATCAGGTAGAAATTTCAGAGAAGATGATAATGAATTTAAATTACTAATCAATCAGCAAGCTGCCGATCGAATGGGCTTGCAAAATCCGGTTGGTATAAGGATCTATAATAATGATTTAGTTTATGAAATAATTGGTGTTATAGAAGATTTCCATTTTAGACCACTGACAAAAGAAATTGAACCAATGGTTCTTTATTATCAACCTGTTGATAAGGTAATTAATATAAAATTAGGATCAAGTAATATTATTTCATTAGCAAAAGAAATAGAAAAGAATGTAAAAAAGATTCTACCAGAATATCCATATGAATTTGGTTTTGTAGATGAAGATATTGATATGCTATATCGAACTGAAATGCGAATAGGTAAGCTAGTAAATATTTTTATGCTTATTGCCATATTTACGTCATGTATGGGAATTTTGGGTTTGTCAGCATTTATGGCAGAATCACGGACTAAAGAGATTGGTATTCGAAAAACACTTGGTTCATCGACATGGAGTATTGTTTATCTTATGATAAAAGAAATTGTTTTTTTATCAATTATTTCAAATATATTGGGAGGATTCATCGGATTTAAACTTCTTGAAGGTTGGTTAGAAGATTTTAAATACAGAATTTCTTTTGATGCAGCGTATTTTCTGATCGTATTCGGGATCTCGATTTTTATTACATTATTTACGGTAAGTTATTATGCCATAAAATCATCCAGGCTAAATCCTGCTGCAGTATTGAAAAATGAATAGTATAGAATGGAAATAAAAAAACACAGATTTAATCTGTGTTTTTTTGTGAGTTATTTTCTTCTTTTAAATACTTTTAATAATCTATTTCTTATATAGCTTTCAATATGCCTTTCTTTTTTAGCAGGGAAGATATCATTGATGGTAATTATAATTCCCGATTCTTCAACTCCTCCAAATGCTTCGTTAATAGCTGTTCCAAAGAATTTCATGGTTGGAGAAAGATTCATGTAAGCATTAATTAATGGAGGAATGTTTAAGCCAAGATGGCGAACGTTTTTTTGCAAGATTTTATAATTTTCCTTGTAGTTTTTCCCTTTAAATAAAGCATTCATTTTATCATTATCAATACCTAGTTCAAGAGGAATTCTTGGGGTTACCATGTTTTTTTCATCAGGGAACTGAGTTTTAAGGAAATATAATATCATATTTCTTGCATCCTGATTAAAATGTGGGTACATCGTAACTTTTCCAAAGAAGTGATGAATCTGTGGATTTTCAACAATAAGAGCTCCAAGTCCATCCCATAAATTGTCCAACGCAAAAAGAGCTTTCTTACCGGCTTCTCTTGACTGATATTTAGGCTGAATAAAAGATCTGCCAAGTTCAATCATGTAAGGCAAATATTCCTTATTAAAATCTTCTGAAAAAGAAAATAGTTTAGATGTAGCTAAATTATTTGCATCACTATTTTTATCACAAACATGAAAACGGTATCCTCCAGAGATTTCTTTATCATCCGGGTTCCATGTGATTAATTGCTCGTAAGGCTCTTCTTGAGTATCAAACTTGTCAATATCAATATTTTTACCAGTTCCGCCTCCTGCATTTCTAAAAGTAAGTTCTCTTAAGCGTCCTACTTCTCTCATGGTGTTTGGTGAATTATGGTGGTTTATAATATATAATTCATTTCCACCATTATTGGTTTTTCTTAGAAATCTTTCTTGCGTTAGTTCCTTTTCAATCAAATTAATGTCAACAGCTTCGATAACTTCTTTCATTGTCGTAATTGGTGATTTAGAAATGTAAATTTAATGTTTTATTTTACTAATTAAAAGGTTCTGAATTGCCTTTTGAAAGAGTATAAATATAATTCTTTACTTTTTTTGCCCAGTTTTTATAATTTAATGATTTATCGAAAGTTGTATGTGGAATAGGGTTTCCAATAGTTAATGTAATGTTTTTATTTTTTTGCTTAAAAACTTCATCTACAAGGTAAAACATTTCTAGATTAGTTTTTATTCCTAATCGACCTCTAAAATTTGATAGATTATAGAAAAAATTTGAATTACGACCTGAAATGTGAACAGGAACAATATCTCTTTTGTGTTCAATAGCTTTGCTTATAAAGCTCTTTTTCCATTCAAGGTCAACAATTTCGCCCTTAATTTTTCTTGAACACAGTCCGGCAGGAAAATTAAGTACTTGTTGATCGGATTTATATGCCTCTTCAATTTTGCGGGCATACTGCATTGATTGTTTGCCATGCTTATTAACAGGAATAAATATCGAATCAAAATTCTTTAGGTTCATTAATATATCATTTACTAAAAACTGTACATGAGGATTCTTTTGACCTATTACATGAGCAAATACAATTCCATCCAGACCTCCCAAGGGGTGATTTGCTACAAAAATATGTCTGCCATCTGTTGGAATGTTTTCTTCTCCTATTACATTTATGTTTAAATCAAAATGATCAATAATACCTTTTGCATAATCAAGTCCATACAAATGATTAATCTTTTGCATGATTTCGTTCACTTCTTTTTGATGAATAATCCGTTCAATATATTTGAAAACAAAACCAGGAATTAGCTTGGCTAGTTTGGGGCTCTTTTGTTTAAATACTTCTCTTACATTAATCTTTTCCATTCTGGTAAAATATTTTGCATCAAAATTAAAACAATATTTTTAATGAAAGTTGTCGACTCTAAACTTAAAATAATCAAATATTTAATATTAATTTTTTATTGTTTTATGTGGCAGTTTATCAAACTGTTACAAGAGTAGATGTGCGTTTACATGACTTTCCCTTTTAAACAATTGAGTAAAAGTTATTAACAAAGTGGTAAAAAATGGAGGAAAGTGGTAAATTGTGGTAGAATTTTGTATATTTTTACAAGTTAAAGGGAGAAACTGAATGACAACATTTATAGGCGATTATAACTGTAAAGTGGATGAAAAGGGTAGAGTAACCTTTCCGTCAGCGCTTAAGAAGCAGATGAGTTCTGCTTCAGAGGCTCGCTTTGTTGTCAAAAAAGATATCTTCGAACAATGTCTGGTTTTGTTTCCTATCGAAGAATGGGAAAGGCAAAATAAGATTATTCGAAGCAAAATTAATCCTTATAATAAGGATCACAACAAGTTCTTGAGAAACTTTTACAGAGGATCGGCAGAAATTGTTCTCGATAGCAATAATCGAATGCTTATCCCAAAACGATTATTAGATCTTGCAAATATTTCTAAGGAGGCTATTTTGGCAGGTCAGGATGGGAAAATAGAAATATGGTCTAAACAATCGTATGAGTTGTCAGAAGAAAGTTACGATGATTTTTCAGCTTTAGCTGAAAAAATTATGGGTGGAGATTTGAATCTGGAAAATGATTAACAAATGGAATATCATGTACCAGCCTTGCTTAAAGAAAGTATTGATGGCTTGCAGATTAGGTCAAATGGGATTTATGTCGATGTAACTTTTGGTGGAGGGGGTCATTCTCGCGAAATCATAAAACATTTAGATAAAGGAAAACTGGTAGCATTTGATCAGGATGATGATGCATTGCCAAACCTGATTAATGATAATCGGTTTGTTTTTGTCAATCATAATTTCAGGTTCTTAAAGAATTTCCTGAAATACCATCAAATTGAAAAAGTAGATGGTTTGTTAGCTGATTTAGGAGTTTCTTCTCATCATTTTGATGATCCGGAAAGAGGATTTTCATTTCGTCATGATGGAGCTTTGGATATGAGAATGAATCAAAGTGCTAAAGTTTCTGCAACAGATGTTGTAAATGAATATGGTGAAGAAAAATTAGCTAAGATTTTCTGGGAGTATGGTGAGTTAAAGAATAGTAGAAAATTAGCTAAAGCGATCACTGTTCAACGATCTGAAAAGAAAATAGAAACCATTAGTGAATTTACCGATGTATTAATGCCATACTTGCCGAAACACTCAGAGCATAAGTTTTTGGCAAAAGTATTTCAGGCATTACGCATTGAAGTTAATCGCGAGATGGAGTTTTTGAAAGATATGCTATTACAAACTATTGATGTGATTAAGCCGGGAGGTAGATTGGTTGTAATTACATATCATTCATTAGAAGATCGAATTGTTAAAAATTTTATTAAAAACGGACAATTTGAAGGTGCTGTAGAGAAAGATTTCTTTGGAAATCTGAAAGTTCCGTTTAAGGCGGTAAATCGAAAAGTTATTATTCCTACGGATGAGGAAATAAAAATAAATAATAGGGCTCGAAGTGCAAAACTGAGAATTGCAGAAAGAATATGAAAGAGAATATAGAGTTCATAGAAGAAAAACAAGAACGAAAAGAACATCGTTTTGGTTCGATTAAGGAACTGCTCGATGGTTCTTTAATTGCTAATGATTTTATTGTTAGGCAGTTGCCGTACATTGTTTTTCTTGTAATATTGGCTTTCATCTATATTGCAAACAGGTATCATGCCGAAAAAGTGATTCGAACCAGTATAGAGTTTACTAAAGAAATTAATGAGTTGCGTGCCGAAGCTATCACAACATCTTCTGAGTTGATGTTTATAAGCAAGCAATCGGAAGTAGCAAAGCTGGTTGAAAAAAGAGGGCTTGGATTAAAAGAATCGGTTGAGCCGCCAAGAAAAATTGTAATTGAAGATTAAATAAGATATGCCATTAAAAAAAGAAATAGTATGGAGAGTAGGTGTGATATATATATTCATGCTTGCTTTTGCATTTCTTATTGTAGGCAAAATAATTTATTTGCAATTAATTGAAGGTGGCAAATGGAAAGAGAAAGCACAATCGCTTACCTTAAAAGATATAACCATTGAATCTAACCGAGGAGATATTCTAGCTGCAGATGGAAGGTTACTGGCAAGTTCAGTTCCATATTATGAACTTCGAATGGATACCAGAAGTACAGGTATGGACAATGAAACTTTTAATGCAGGAATTGATTCATTGTCATTAAAATTATCAGAACTTTTTAGAGATAAATCGGCGGCTGCATATAAAAACGAACTGGTTGCAGCACGAAAGAATGGAGAGCGTTTTCATTTAATTAAAAGGCGTGTCAATTATAATCAATTAAAGAAAATAAAAACTTTTCCAATTTTTAGGTTGGGGCAATATAAAGGTGGATTTATTGCATTACAAACTAATTTACGAATTCAGCCTCATGTTAGTTTGGCATCAAGAACTATTGGTTATACAACGCAAGGAGAAGGAGGAAATGTTGTTGGTATAGAAGGTGCTTTTGATGAGGAATTGAAAGGAACAGAAGGTGTTAGGTTAATGCAGAGGTTGAATGGAAATATTTGGATGCCTGTTCATGATGGTAACGAAGTAGAGCCAAAAGATGGAATGGATGTCGTAACAACAATTGATGTAGATATTCAGGATGTGGCTGAGAGTGCATTGTTAAAACAAATGATACGATATGAAGTTGATCATGGGACAGCAGTTCTTATGGAAGTATCTACGGGAGAAATAAAAGCGATTGTAAATCTGGAACGAAATAGTAAAGGTCAATATAGAGAATCTTATAATTATGCTATTGGCGAAAGTAGGGCTCCGGGATCTACTTTTAAATTGGCTTCTGTTATCGCTCTGCTTGAAGATGGATATGTTGATTTGGAGGATACTGTTAATACAGGTGATGGTGTTATTCAGTATTATGATAAAAAAATTACTGATACCAAAAGAGGAGGTCATGGTGTTATTACTGTAAAAGAGGTTTTTGAAGTTTCATCGAATGTGGGAATTTCGAAATTGGTAACTGATTTTTATACCGGGAAAGAAGAAAAATTCATCAATCGCTTATACAGTATGAACCTGAATAATCGATTAGGTCTTGATATAAAAGGTGAAGGTGAACCTGAAATAAAATATCCGGGCGATAAATTATGGTCAGGAGTTTCATTGCCACAGATGTCGATTGGTTACGAGGTGCGTTTAACTCCTTTGCAGATGCTTACCCTGTATAATGCTGTAGCGAATAATGGTAAAATGGTTAAACCAAAATTTGTGAAGGGTTTAATGTATCATGGTGATTGGGTTAAAACTTTTGATACTGAAGTGTTAAAGCAATCCATTTGCTCAAGATCAACATTGCGAAAAGCAAAAGAGATGCTCGAAGGTGTTGTGGAAAGAGGAACTGCAAGGAATTTAAAAAATGAAAATTATAAAATAGCGGGAAAAACAGGTACAGCACAAATTGCAAATAAGGAAACAGGTTATGCCGATAAATCTAAAATTAGCTACCAGGCTTCGTTTGCCGGATATTTTCCTGCTGATAATCCAAAATACTCTTGTATTGTAGTAGTTAACACACAATCGAAGATCTTTTACTACGGTAATCTAGTTGCAGGACCTGTGTTTAAAGAAATAGCAGATAAAGTTTATGCAACAAATTTTGAAATGCATGATAATTTAAATCTTGCATTGACAGAGGAGAATTTTGAAAATATCCCATATACAAAAAATAGCAGTAGAGATGAATTAAAATTTACTCTTACTGATTTAGGAATTGCTGTTGAAGATCAGGAGGTCTCGTCAGATTGGGTAATAACAACTAAGTTAGATTCCAGTGTACGATTAAGTAATAGGATTATAACTGAAAACTTAATGCCTAATGTAAAAGGAATGGGTATTAAGGATGCACTTTTTATTCTTGAGAACATGGGGTTAAGTGTAGCATTCGAAGGAAGAGGAACTGTTTTAAGCCAATCAGTAACTCCCGGAGCTAGAATATCGAACGGAGATTTGGTTACATTACAAATGTCTTTTAATTAAAGTAGAAGTGAAAGTTTTAAGCGACATATTAAAATTTGTAGATACAATTCAGATAATTGGTAATACTGAAATACCGATTACAAACATTGTGTTTGATTCTCGTAAGGTTGATTTGGGATGTTTATTTGTTGCAGTTAAAGGTACTCAAGTAGATGGACATAAATACATAGAAATGTCTGTTGACAAAGGAGCTAAAGCCATTATTTGTGAAATACTTCCTGAAAATATCCAGGACGAAGCTGTTTATATTCGGGTAAAAACATCATCAAAAGCTTTAGGAGAAACTGCATCAGCTTTTTACGAAAGGCCATCATCTAAAATAAAACTGGTAGGTGTTACAGGAACAAATGGTAAAACAACGACTGTTACCTTATTATATAACTTAGTTAGAAAACTAGGGTATAAGGTGGGTTTACTTTCTACGGTACGAAATTATATTGATGATAAAGAGATCGAGGCAACGCATACAACTCCTGATGCTGTTCAAATGAACAAACTGATGAAACAAATGCTTGATGCCGGATGTGAGTATTGTTTTATGGAAGTTAGTTCTCATGCTATTCATCAGGAACGAATTGCTGGCTTAGAGTTTACGGGTGCATTATTTACAAATATCACTCATGATCATTTAGATTATCACAAAACTTTTGCTGAATATATAAAAGCGAAAAAGAAATTTTTTGATGATTTAAAACCTGGAAGTTTTGCTCTTATTAATACCGATGATAAGAATGGAACTGTCATGGTTCAAAATACAAAAGCAACAGTGAGTAATTATGCTCTTCGGTCGGCAGCAGAATTTAAAGCAAGAATTATTGAGAGTCATTTTGAAGGATCGATGCTAAACATTAACGATGTTGATGTTTGGACATACTTTGTTGGGAATTTTAATGCCTATAATATTTTAACTGTTTATGCTTGTGCTATTCTGCTAGGATTTAATAAAGAAGAGGTGCTAACAGCTTTAAGTGAGATGAAACCTGTGGAAGGTAGATTTGAAACTTTACGTTCACAAAATGGAATAACAGCTATTGTAGATTATGCTCATACTCCTGACGCACTATTGAATGTATTGAATGCAATCAATCAAATCCGAAATGATGATCAGGAATTAATTACTGTGGTTGGTGCTGGTGGAGATCGAGATAAAAGTAAACGTCCTGAAATGGCTAAAATAGCTTCTGAAAATAGCAATAAGGTGATTTTAACCTCTGATAATCCCAGATCTGAAGATCCATCAGTAATTATTGAGGATATGAAAGCAGGAATTAGTCCTGAGAATAATAAAAAAGTTCTGGCTATTGTTGATCGCAAAGAAGGTATTCGAACAGCATGTTTACTAGCCCAAAAAGGCGATATTATTTTGGTTGCAGGTAAAGGTCACGAGACGTATCAAGAGATTAATAGTGTTAAGCATCACTTTGATGATCGTGAAGTAATAAAACAAATATTTAACGAATTATATAATTAGCATTATGCTTTATTATCTTTTTGCTTATTTAGATAAGTTCGATTTCCCTGGTGCCGGAATGTTTCAATACATTTCATTCCGTTCTGCTATTACAGTAATTACATCATTAATTATTTCCATGATTTTTGGGAAACGAATTATCAATTTTTTACGCAAGCAACAAATTGGAGAAGAAATTCGCGATCTTGGTTTGGAAGGACAAATGAGTAAAAAAGGAACACCAACTATGGGAGGTGTTATCATTCTTGGGTCAATTATTATTCCAACATTATTATTTGCTGATATTTTAAATATATATGTCATTTTAATGCTTATAACAACTTTCTGGCTTGGTAGCATTGGGTTCTTAGATGATTACATCAAAACGTTTAAGAAGAATAAAGAAGGTTTAGCAGGTAAGTTTAAGATTGTTGGTCAGGTTGGTTTGGGTTTAATTGTTGGTTTAACTTTATATTTAAGTGACGATGTAGTTATTCGCGAAAACGTTGTTGCTCCTCAAAATGCAACGGTAAATCAGATTGTACAAGGAGACGACCAAACGAATGATCAAACAGAAAGCCTTGCTCAAGATATTAAATCTACTAAAACAACGATTCCATTCTTTAAGAATAATGAATTTGATTATGAATACCTTGTTTCATTCATGGGGAAATATAGTCAAAAGGCTGCATGGATCGTATTTGTACTGGTAGTAATATTTATTGTTACAGCAATTTCAAATGGAGCTAATTTAACAGATGGACTGGATGGTTTAGCTACCGGTACTTCATCCATCATAGGTGCAACACTGGGTATTCTGGCATATGTAGGAGGTAATGTTATTTATGCCGATTATTTGAATATTATGTATATCCCTCATACAGGTGAATTGGTAGTGTTTATGAGTGCCTTTATTGGAGCAACCATTGGATTTTTATGGTATAACTCGTATCCTGCACAAATATTTATGGGCGATACGGGAAGTTTGTCGCTGGGAGGTATTATCGCAGTATTTGCAATTATTATTCGTAAAGAACTTTTAATACCAATCTTGTGTGGGATATTCATTGTTGAGAATTTATCCGTGGTTATGCAAGTTGGTTATTTTAAATATACAAAACGCAAATTTGGTGAGGGTAGAAGAATATTTAAAATGTCGCCTTTACATCATCATTATCAGATTAAAGGTTATCCGGAACCAAAAATTGTAATGCGTTTTATGATTGTTGGAATTATTCTGGCAGTAATATCAATAGTAACACTTAAAATCAGATAAAAACAAAAATGAATAAACGAATTGTCATATTAGGTGCCGGTGAAAGTGGAGTAGGTTCTGCTATTCTTGCTCAAAAGAATGGTGCTGACGTTTTTGTTTCTGATTTTGGAAAAATTAAAGATAAGTACAAAGAGAAACTTAATAATTATAATATTTCCTGGGAGGAAGAAAAGCATACAGAAAGCTTAATTCTGAATGCTGATGAGATCATTAAAAGCCCGGGTATCCCAGAAAAAGTATCTATTGTTCAGTTGGCATTAGAAAAAGGAATACCTGTTATCTCAGAAATTGAATATGCTGGAAGATATACTGATGCTTTTAAAATATGCATTACAGGGAGTAATGGTAAAACAACTACTACTATGTTGATTTATCATATTCTTAAAAATGCAGGATTGAATGTTGGTTTAGCAGGGAATGTTGGGAAAAGTTGGGCACAACAAATAGCTGAAGAAAATTATGATTATTATGTTATTGAGCTAAGTAGTTTTCAGTTGGATGGGATGTATGATTTTAAAGCAGATATAGCAATTCTAATGAATGTTACACCTGATCATTTAGATCGATATAATGGAATGCAAGGGTATACCGATTCTAAATTTAGGATTGCACAAAATCAAACTAATGAAGATATTTTCATCTATTGTGCCGATGATGAAGTTACATCTGCAGAAGTAAGTAAAAGAGAAATTAATGCCAAAAAGTTGCCTTTTTCATTTATTCAGAAAATTGAAGAAGGAGCTTATCACGATAATGAAACCTTAAAAATTAAATATAAATCAAACGAGCTAACTATGTCAATACACGATCTAGCTTTAAAAGGCCGTCATAATGCGTATAATTCTATGGCAGCCGGAATTGCTGCACAAGTGCTAAAAATCCGAAAGGAAGATATTCGCGAAAGCCTGAGTAATTTCCAGGGAGTTGAGCACCGCCTTGAACCAGTACTTAAGGTTCATGGTATTGAGTTTATTAATGACTCAAAAGCAACCAATGTTAATTCAACCTGGTATGCCTTAGAGAGCATGAAAAATGATCTAATATGGATTGCCGGGGGAGTTGATAAAGGAAATGATTATGCTATCCTTGAAAATCTTGTGCGTAATAAAGTGAAAGCAATTATATGTCTTGGAAAAGACAATGCAAAAATCCATAAAGCTTTTGGTGAACTGGTTGAAACTATAATCGATGTTCAATCAGCCTCAGAAGCAGTAAAAACAGCTTATTACCTTGCAAAAAAAGGAGATTCTGTTTTATTGTCACCTGCTTGTGCAAGTTTTGATCTGTTCGATAATTATGAAGATCGAGGCGATCAGTTTAAGCGAGCAGTAAGAGAATTGTAGTTTAAAAACAATTGTAATATAGAAATCTGATAAGAATATGAGATTAAAGGAGATACTGTCTAAATACTTTAAAGGCGACAGAGTTATCTGGGGTGTTATTTTTATACTTTCGGTTTTCTCATTATTAGCTGTTTATAGCTCGACAGGAACTCTTGCATATAAATATCAGGAAGGTAATACAGCATATTATATTGTTAAGCACTTTGTTTTATTGGCAGCAGGTTTAGGTATCATTTATATAACACATTTAATACCTTATAAATATTATTCGCGTTTATCTCAGCTATTCTTGTACATTTCCATATTCTTGTTAGCAATAACTTTGGTAATGGGAACAAGCCTTAATCAGGCATCCAGATGGTTAACTCTACCTGGGTTGGGATTTACTATTCAAACATCCGATCTTGCAAAATTAGCATTGATTATGTATGTGGCTCGTGTACTATCATTGCGACAAACGGATAAAAAATTGAATGATTTTAATGGTGTTTTTGTAAGCCTGATTTTACCGGTAATAATTGTATGTGGATTAATTATGCCGGCAAACCTTTCAACGGCACTAATTTTATTTGCAACATCGTTTTTATTGATGTTTATTGGCCGGGTTAAAGTTAAATACTTACTTGGAATAAGCGGAGTTGGAGTTTTAATAGTAGCCCTTGTTATTATGGGTGTTGTAATATCCGGCTCAAATACCGGACGTATTGGTACATGGCAAAAACGAATTGAAAGCTTTGTTAGTGGCGATAGTGAAGATAATTACCAGGTTGAGCAAAGTAAAATAGCTATAGCAACAGGAGGAATTTTTGGGAAAGGACCTGGGAATAGTACTCAAAGAAACTTTCTTCCACATCCTTATTCTGATTTTATCTATGCGATCATTATTGAGGAATATGGATTTTTTGGAGGTGTTATAATATTGTTTTTATACTTGTTCTTACTATACAGGGCAGGAGTAATTGTCCGGAAAAGTCGGCGAACTTTTGCAGCCTTTTTAGCTATTGGATTAACCATAAGTTTAGTATTTCAGGCGATGATAAATATGGGTGTTGCCGTACATCTTTTCCCTGTTACAGGACAAACATTACCACTTGTGAGTATGGGAGGATCTTCCATCTTGTTTACAGGTGTGGCATTTGGCATCATATTAAGTGTTAGCCGAAATGTTGAAAAATTAGAAGAAATTGAAATTGAACCAGTCATTGCAGAAAGTGAAACAGAAGAATAAAAATATAATTATTAGCGGAGGAGGAACAGGAGGTCATATTTTTCCTGCAATTTCTATTGCGAATGCAATTAAAGAGATTGATCCTACAACAAATATTCTTTTTGTGGGGGCTCTTGGAAAAATTGAAATGGAGAAAGTACCTGCTGCAGGATATGAAATTATAGGATTACCGGTTGCAGGTTTGCAGAGAAAACTAACTTTTAAAAATATAAGTTTCATCTTTAAATTAATAAGTAGTTTAAGGAGATCTAAAAAAATTATTAAAGATTTTAATCCTGATGTGGTTGTTGGTGTTGGAGGTTATGCCAGTGGTCCGGTTTTACGAAAAGCCAACCAAAAAGGTATTCCAACATTAATTCAGGAGCAGAATTCATATGCAGGAATTACCAATAAACTTTTAGCTAAAAAAGCGAAAAAGATTTGTGTTGCATATGAAGGTATGGAAAAATATTTTCCTAAAGAGAAGATTATTCTAACAGGAAATCCTGTTCGTCAGGATTTGCTTGATAAGATAGGGAGCAGAGAAGAGGCAATAAATCATTTTGAATTAGATCAAAATAAAAAAATAATATTAGTCATTGGAGGTAGCCTTGGTGCCCGAACTATTAATCAGAGTGTAATTAAAGAAATAGATAAAATTGGCACTTCTGAATATCAACTTTTATGGCAAACAGGAAAATATTATTTCGATGATGCTAAAAAGACAGCGGACGAGGCCAATTATAAGAATATAAAGGTTCTTGATTTTATTAAAAGAATGGATATGGCTTATGCAGCAGCCGATGTAATTATATCAAGAGCAGGAGCAGGTACGATTTCTGAACTTTGTTTGGTTGGAAAACCGGTAATTCTTGTTCCATCACCAAACGTAGCTGAAGATCATCAAACAAAAAATGCAATGGCTTTAGTAAATAAAGATGCTGCAATAATGATTAAAGATATAGAAGCTCGAGAAAAACTGATAGGTACAGTTCTTGAATTAATTAAAAATAATGAACAAACAGATCAATTATCAACGAGAATAAAAAGTTTAGCATTAAAAGATTCTGCAAAAATTATTGCAGAAGAAGTTTTAAAGTTAGTAGGTAATGGGAAATAATATTGTACTTACTGAAGAAAAAGTTATTAATAAGATTTATCTGATTCGTGGGAAGAAGGTAATGCTTGATCGCAATTTAGCAGAACTGTATGATGTTGAGACACGAATTATGAATCAAGCTGTAAAAAGAAATATAAAACGATTTCCTGAAGATTTTATGTTTCAATTGACTTCTTCAGAATTAGAAAATTGGAAATCACAAATTGTGATGTCCAGAAGTGAAAAAATTGGTCTGAGAAGACTCCCATTTGCTTTTACTGAACAAGGTGTCGCTATGTTGTCAAGTGTTTTAAATAGTGAAAGGGCTATTAGTGTAAATATTCAAATAATAAGGGTGTTTGCAAAAATGCGCGAGATGCTTGAAACACAAAACGAGTTACTTCAAAAATTAGAGCAGTTGCAGAAGTAAGAAGTTGAGCAAGATGAAAAGATAATGTTGATTTTTGAATATTTAAAGCAGTTGGAACAATCAAAGCAAGAGGAATTAAAACAAAAACAAAGAAATAAAATAGATTATAAATTAAATAAATAATAAAAGTTTAATGAATTTAGAAACCATACATAACGTGTATTTTGTAGGTGTCGGCGGCATTGGCATGAGTGCCATTGCCCGATATTTTAATACTTTAGGAAAAGCTGTTGCCGGTTATGATAAAGTTTCTAAAACATTAACCGAAGAATTAATTTCTGAAGGAATTGAGATTCATTTCGATGATCATATTGCAAATATTCCTGATAAGTATAAAAACAAGGAAAACACTTTGGTTATTTATACTCCGGCAATTCCTAACGAGCATAAAGAGCTGAATTATTTCAAAGAAAATGGTTTTGAAGTTAAAAAGCGTTCAGAAGTACTAGGAATGCTTTCTCGCGAAAAAAGATGTTTAGCAATTGCAGGAACACATGGCAAAACAACTATAACAACAATGCTTGCTCATTTTATGAGACAATCAAGAATGGGATGTAATGCATTTCTGGGAGGTATATCGAAGAATTATAATACAAATTATTTAGTCGATAAGGAAAGTAAATATATTGTTGTTGAGGCCGATGAATTTGATAGATCATTTCTACAATTAAGTCCTCAAAAAGCAGTAATTAGTGCTGTTGATGCTGATCATTTGGATATTTATGAAGATGCTATTGATCTTAAAAATACTTTCAGACAGTTTGTTAACCAAATAAATTCCGGTGGGAAATTAATTATAAAATCAGGTCTTGATTTTTCTGTACCTCAGAGAGATGATGTTGAGTTTTATACTTATTCTTTAAATGAGGATTCCGATTTTAGGGCAGAAAACATAAGAATAGAAGATGGACTGTATGTTTTTGATTTTATTGGAATAAAAGGTAGAATAGATAATTTAAAATTAGGATTGCCTGGATTGTTGAATGTAGAGAATGCTGTGGTAGCAATTGCTTTAGCAAGTATTTCGGGTGTACATAATGATGAGATTTTTAATTCAATATCAAAATTTAAAGGAATTAAGCGGCGGTTTGATTATCAGATCAGTCGAAATGATTTGGTTTATATCGACGATTATGCACATCACCCCGAGGAGTTAAAAGCTTCGATTGGTTCTGCAAAAGAATTATTTAAAGAGAAGAAGATAACAGGTATTTTTCAACCTCATTTGTATTCAAGAACCAGGGATTTTGTAAACGAATTTGCAGAGAGTTTGGAATTACTCGATGAAGTTATATTGCTGGATATTTATCCTGCACGAGAAGAACCAATTCCTGGCATAAGTTCTGCAATAATTTTTGATAAGATTAAAAATCAGAATAAAATCTTATGTAAAAAATCAGATTTACTAAAGATTTTAAAGGATAAAAAACCTGAAGTTTTGATGACTTTGGGGGCTGGAGATATTGATGAGATGGTTGAATCAATTAAAAAAATGTTTGAAGAAAACTAAATGAAGATCTTTAAGAACATATTGGTTTGGAGTTTAGTAATAGCTTATATCGCTGTTGCTATGAGTTTTGTTAAAGAACGCAGAAATCAAATTTTGTGTCATGACATTAAGGTTACTATTTTAGATAGCTTACATAATGGTTTTATCACAGAAAATGATATCAAAGATCTTTTCCACGAAACCGATATGAATGTGATAGGAACACCAGTAACATCTATTAATACTAAGACTTTAGAACGTAAATTAAAGCAATATGCTTCTGTGAAGAATTCTGAAGTATATGTAACTCTTGAAGGTAATATTCGGGTAGATATCGATCAGCGAAATCCGATTGTTCGTGTTATTAATAAACGCGGGCAAAGTTATTATATTGATCAGGAGCGAACCATCATGCCATTATCAAGTAAATATTCGTCTCATGTATTGGTTGCCAATGGGAATATTATTGAACATTATGAGGTGAACAGAACACGTGAGATTTACTGTTCGAAAGATGAGAATTGGGAAAAGAATCATTTAATATGTGATTTATTTGAGTTATGTAAATTTATTTATGAAGATGATTTTTGGAGAGCTCAAATTGAACAGGTATATGTTAATGATGATTATGAGTTTGAATTGATTCCTCGTGTCGGAGCCCACATTATATATTTTGGGGGAATCGATGATTATGAAAAGAAATTTAGAAACCTGCGAGCACTTTATCTGCAAGGATTAAATAATGTAGGTTGGAATATATATGATAAGATAAATATAAAGTTTGATAATCAAGTAATTTGTACAAAACGATAATAAAATGAGTCATAAAGAAGATTTTGTTGCAGCAATAGACATTGGAACAACGAAGATTGTAGCCATTGTCGGAAAAAGAAAAGAAAACGGCAAGATCGAAATTCTTGGAATAAGTAAAACAGCATCTAAAGGCGTAAAGCGTGGCGTTGTTTTAAATATCGAAGAAGCAGTAAATTCTATTCAAAAAACTGTTGAAGATGTTCAGTTTTCAATTGGAAAACAAATTTCGGATGTTTATGTTGGTATTGCCGGCCAGCATATTAAAAGTATTAAAAATCGTGGTTATATCAATCGTGATTCTTACGATGATGAAATCACAAAAGAAGATATTAATGCTTTAATCCAGGATATGTATAAAATTCCAATTGATGTTGGTGAAGAAATTATACACGTTCTTCCTCAAAATTATATTGTTGATAATGAGACAGGGGTTAAGAATCCTGTTGGTATGTCAGGGAAACGTGTTGAGGCGAATTTTCACATTGTGATAGGCCAAATTTCATCAGCAAAAAATATTGGGAAATGTATTGCCAAAGCCGGATTAGGACTTAATCAGCTAGTATTAGAACCTTTAGCTTCTTCGGCGGCTGTATTAACCGACGATGAAAAAGAAGCAGGTGTAGCTTTAGTTGATATTGGAGGAGGAACAACAGATATTGCTGTTTATTACGACGATATCATCAGGCATACTGCGGTGATTCCTTTTGGTGGTGATGTAGTTACAAAAGATATCAAGGAAGGTTGCTCTATCTTACAACGACAAGCTGAGTTATTAAAAGTGCAGTATGGTTCTGCTTTGGGTGATTTAGCAAAAGAAGAAGAAGTTGTATCTATACCAGGGATTAGCGGTCGTGAGCCAAAGGAAATATCTTTTAAAAATTTGGCTTATATCATTCAATCGAGGATGGAAGAGATTTTCGATGCCGTAATTTATGAAATTGAAAATTCCGGATATTTTGATCGATTAAGTGCAGGTATTGTGATTACAGGTGGTGGAGCATTACTAAAACATCTTCCTGCTTTAGTAAAATTTAAAACAGGAATGGATGTTCGAATTGGATATCCTACAGAGCATCTAGCTACAGATGCCGTTGAAGAAGTGAATCATCCAATGTTTTCTACAAGTGTAGGATTAATCCTAAAAGGATTTGAAGAAAATGATAAAAACAAAACTACGACTAAAGTAAAACATGAAGAACCTGAATTTGAATTGGAAGAAGTAGTAGAGGATGAAGAAGTAGTTGAAAGAAGATCAAATAAATCTGGATTTTTAGGTAATTTAAAAAAGGTTTTTACAGATATTTTTGATGAGGAAGATGCAGAAATGTAATCATTACTAAATGACTTATTTTAATATATTTTCAAATTTAGAAATCAATAAAGCAAAATATTATGACTGAAGATTTAATGAATTTTGATTTACCAGTCGACAGGTCATCAATAATTAAAGTTATTGGAGTTGGAGGTGGCGGAGGTAATGCTGTCAATCATATGTTTAAGCAGGGCATTCAAGATGTAAATTTTGTTGTTTGTAATACCGACGAACAAGCTTTAGCAAACAGTCCTGTATCTGTTAAAATCCAGTTAGGAGAATCGTTAACGGAAGGTCGTGGAGCAGGAAATAAACCTGAAATTGGACGACAGGCAGCCATTGAAAACCTCGACGATGTAATTGATATTTTAGAGGGGAATACCAAGATGGTTTTTATAACTGCCGGAATGGGAGGAGGTACTGGAACTGGTGCTGCCCCAATCATTGCTAAGGCAGCAAAGGAAATGGGCCTCTTAACCGTTGCTATTGTTACCATTCCATTTCGATTTGAAGGTGAACGAAGAATTAATCAGGCTGTTGAAGGAATTAATGAGATAGAAAAATACGTTGATTCTTTACTGGTAATTAATAATGAGAAACTTCGTGAAGTTTGCGGAAATCTTAAATTTTCAGAAGCATTTTCATATGCTGATAATATTTTAGCAACTGCGGCAAAAGGTATAGCAGAGATTATTACTGTTCCTGGATACATTAATGTTGATTTTGCTGATGTTGAAACAGTACTTTCAAATAGTGGTGTTGCACTAATGGGTACTGGAATTGCAGAAGGAGAGGATCGTGCTGTAAATGCGGTTCAACAAGCTTTAGCTTCTCCATTATTGAATGATAATGAAATAGTTGGGACAGAAAATATTTTATTAAATATTACGTCAGGAACAGAAGAAATCACAATGGATGAGATTGGCGAAATCGCCGATTTTGTGAATAGTGAGGTAGGATCGAGCCCAAATATTATTTGGGGAACAGGTTTAGACGAGAAACTTGGCAATAGTATTAGTATTACAATTATTGCAACAGGTTTTGAAAGTAATAGTATTCCAGAGCTTTATATGAAAAAGACAACCAAGAAAACGATTACTTTAGCCGATGATACGTCACGTACGGTTAAACCGAAAAAACCTACAATACTCTTCGAAGAAGAAACTGTTACTGAGAAAGATGATTGCCTTGAATTTTCGCAACGAACTTTAGATTTCGATATTAAAAGGGATAGAGATAAAGATTCAGATAAGTTTATTGTTTTGCAGGAACCTGATGCAGATACAGAGGTAGCAGTTGAAACTAAAAAATCAGAGATTCTTAAAAAACTAAATGAGTCAAGAGAACGAACTAAGGAAAAAAGATTAGACTCATCAAAATTAAAAGATCATATTGATGAAATTGAAAGCGAACCGGCTTATAAACGAAAGAATCTAAAGATCGATCAACCTGTTAATTCGAATAGCTCAAAAGTTTCAAGATACTCTTTAAGAGATGATGAGGATAGCGATGGAGCATCCTTAAATCCTAATAATTCATATTTACATGATAATGTTGATTAAAATTTATTAAAAATGAGTTTAGAGGTAACAATAAATCAGGATATTAAAAAAGCAATGCTAGCTAAGGAAAAAGAAAAGCTGGAATCACTGCGAGCAGTTAAATCGGCACTTCTTTTAGCCAAAACAGAAAAAGGTAATGCTGAATTAAATGAAGAAGCTGAAATAAAAATCTTACAGCGTTTGGTAAAACAAAGAAAAGATTCTGCTAATATTTATAATGAACAGGGAAGAGCAGAACTGGCAGAAAAAGAATTGTTCGAAGCTCAGATTATTGAAGCATATTTGCCAGAACAAATGAGCGACGAGGAATTAACAACTATTGTAAAGAAAATTATTGATGAGGTTGGTGGTCAAAGCATGGCAGATATGGGAAAAGTAATGGGCCGTGCATCCAAGGAGTTGGCAGGAAAAGCAGAAGGTAAAGCCATTGCAGATAAGGTAAAAGCATTGTTAAATTCGTAAAATAGATTACATGAGAAAGATTTTATTATCTCTTGCAGTACTTTTTATAACAACTGCTATCTGGGCTGGTAATCCACAACAAATAAAAGGTTTCGATAAATTGATGGAGTCGTTAAATCAGGGTTATAAAATAAATGTTGTTTTACATTATGCTAAATGTGAATTAATTAGCGATAATGAGATAGTTGATGATGTGCCTGATGCTATTGGAGGAATGGATTTAGATGTTTGGGAATATTTTGCTCCAATGGTTGTTTATAATGAGAACGCATTTCTGGTTTCGTCATCTTCTAAATTGATACAATATCCAAAAGGAGATGGATATGTATACAATTATGTTAAGATTAAATTTTATGATGATAATTCTGTTAAAATTATTGCTCAATACTTAGATTCTGTAAGTTATGAAGTTCTAATGAGTGAAAGTTTTTATGGAAATATAGCGGATGGAATAAACGATGAAGGTATATATTTATATGCCAGGTAAATGTTTGTAAAAGGGTTAGATGAAAGCTCACAGTATTGTGAGCTTTTTTTTATCTTTATTGCTTATTGAATAAGAGTAGAATGAAAAAGGTACTTTTAATAAATTCTAATGTAGAAATATTTCCATATCCAGTTGCACCATTGGGAATTGCATTGGTAGCATCATCATTAAAAAATAAATATCAGGTAAGAGTGTTCGATTCTGCATTTAATACGACAGAAGAGCTTTTAAATGTTATTGGTAATTTTAATCCTGACTATATAGGAATTGGTTTAAGGAATATTGATAATGTTACCATGCGAAGTTGTAAGTGGTATTTGAATGATATCAAAACAAGAATCTTTGATCCTATTAAAAGCAATTATAACATTCCCCTTATTATTGGGGGAAGTGGATTTAGTATAGCTCCAGAACAAGTTTTTGACTTTTTGGGAGTTGATTATGGAGTGATTGGTGAAGCAGAGGAAATCTTTCCTTTATTATTATCGAAATTAGATCATAATGAAGAGATTGATTTGCCTAATGTTTTATCTGAAAAAAATAAAGAGGTTAGATTATCTGGGTATAGCAAGAAAGAATTGTATCTGCCAAAGGCGAATATCGATCAGTTTATAAATATTGATCCTTATAAAACCCGGGGAAGTTACCCTATACAAACAAAACGTGGATGTACACACAAATGTATCTATTGCTCTTATCCTAATATTGAAGGTAAAGAATATAGATTAAGACCGGTTTCTGATATTGTTGATGAAATTGAAGAAACTCAACAGCGCATCCCAGATATTACTTTTGAATTTGTCGATTCTACATTTAATTCTCCATTGCAACATGCCATCGACATTTGTAAGGAGGTTGTAAAAAGAGGTTTAAATGTTAAACTTCGCACTATGGGAGTTAATCCGGGTGAAGTAACTGAAGAGTTAATTCTATTAATGAAACAGACGGGATTTTCTCAGATAGATTGTACTCCTGATTCAGCTGCTGGGATTATGATTCGTAAATACAAGAAAAATTTTAGTAAGAATAAATTAATTGAATGTGCGGAGATTATTCGAAAACATGATATGCCTACCATGTGGTTTTTCATGATTGGAGGTCCAGGAGAAACAGAAGAAACAATCTTAGAAACATTTGAGTTTATTGATGAATATATCTACGAGGAAGATATGGTTCATATCACAGAAGGTATTCGAATAATACCAGATACAGACTTGTATAGTATTGCATTAGAAGAAAAAGTAATATCACCTGAAATGAATGTTCTTGATCCTATGTTTTACGTGAGCCCGACTGTTGGGAAAGATAACTTAACACAAATTTTAAATCGGGAAATTGCTAAGAGGAATAATGTAATGAACTCAATTGATACAACACCTCCCAAAGAGTTAATGCAAGCAGCTATAGCATATCGAAAAGAAAATAAGATTAATGAACCGATGTTTAGAACTTTATTAAGACTTCAGAATAAAGTTAGAAATAAAGTGTAAATACTGTTTTTTGGTTTGGTTCCGACCACACATCAATATTAAATCCTTGTTGGTTTAATATATTCTTTGCTAAGCTTAAACCAATGCCTGATCCCTTTTCTTTGGTTGTATAAAAAGGAGTAAAGATCAGGTCAATATTTTCATAGTCAATTCCTTTGCCATTGTCGATTATTTCTATTATAATCTGTTTATCCTCTTTTTGAAAAGCATGAAGCTTAATCGTTTTTATCTTTGTTTCTTCAAGTGCTTCGATAGCATTCTTAACTAAGTTAATTATAACTTGTTCTATCAAGTTCTTATCAGCAAAAAGCTCCAATTCTTCAGGATATACTTCATAAGTGAAACTTATGCTATTGGTTTTAAAGGATTCATGTAAGAGTATTGATAAATCTTCGAAAAGTTCAAGTATAATTATATTTGAAGGCTCAGGTGTAATATTGGTGGTAACACTTCTAAACTTTTTTACGAAATGTTCTAATCCTAAACTTCGTTCTTCTATAATATTAATAGATTGTATGGTTTGATTTATCTTTTCTTGATTTAATTCATCAATTGGAATAACATCTTTATCTTTTTTAAGAAGTTTTGAGACATTATTTGTTAATCCAATAATTGGAGAAACAGAATTCATGATTTCATGTGTTAATACCCGATTCAATTTCTGCCATGATTCTATTTCTTTATGATCTAATTCTTTTTTAATGTCGTGTAACGAAATTAAAGAGATTTCTTGTTCTAATAGCTTAAATTTTGAAAGCTTGATAGATAATTGAAGGTTTTTATCTCCAATTAAAACAGGGGTAGTTTTTACTTCATTCGTTTTTAAATCTTGAACTGCTTTAAATAATTTGGGATTAAGTAATCTGAGGTTAAATAAAGAATCGATGTTGAGTAAATTCTTAACAGCGTTGTTAGCCATAATAACTTTTAAGTTATGATCATAAGCAATTAATCCAACATTAACATGTTCAAAGATATATTGCAGAAATTGAAAATGATTTTCTTTTTCAATTTTTGCATCTTGAATAAGTGTATTAATATCATTAAAGTAATCAGATAATTCGTTAAAAGGAGAGTTTTTTAACGATCCGGAAATATCTAATGTTGTATTTTGGTCTTTAAGGTAGATTAAGAAATTTTCTAAAAATTTATTCGATTGGTTAAGATATCTGATTAATAAGATGATTTGAAGAATAATAAGTAGAATTAAAAAAATATTGGTATATAAATAACTTTTTTCAACTATGGTATAACTTACGATTAAACAATTTGTCAGAATTAGCAAAACTCTGATAATTATATTAATAAAGAATTTTTTATAAACCATATTTTTCAATCTTTTTATAAAGTGTTTTCCTGGTAACACCTAACTCTTGCGCCGTTTTTGATATGTTTCCTGAGCATTTTTTTAAAGCTTTTACTATGGTGTTTTTCTCAATTTCTTCCAGGTTTAAAGTGTCAATCGAATCTATTGCTGATTCAGGTGTTGTAAAATGAAAATCATTAGGTGTAATGATATTGGATTCTGAGAGAATAACTGCTTTTTCAATAGCATGTTCTAATTCTCGAATATTGCCGGGCCATCTATAATCAATCAATTTGTCGACTGCTTTCTTGCCTAACTTAATTAAAGGTTTTTCATATTTCTTGGAATAATATGTTAAAAAATGTTCTGCCAGAAGAGGAATATCTTCTTTTCTGTTTCTGAGAGCAGGAACTTCGATGCTTATGGTGTTTAATCTATAAAGTAAGTCATCGCGAAATAAATCTAAATTTATTAACTGATTGAGATTTTTATTAGTAGCCGATATTAACCTAATATCAATAGGAATTAATTCATTAGAGCCAATTGGAGTTAGTTCCCGATTTTCCAATACAGTTAATAGTTTAGACTGCAGATTCATATTTAGATTTCCAATTTCATCTAAAAAAAGTGTTCCTCCTGATGCAGATTCTATTCTTCCAACTCTGGAATTCTTAGCATCTGTAAAAGCTCCTTTAGCATGGCCAAATAATTCACTTTCGAAAAGAGATTCGCTAATGGATGTTAAATCTAAACCAATGAACACATCTTCTGATCTCTTTGATTGACGATGTATTTCTTTTGCAATTAATTCTTTCCCTGTTCCGTTTTCTCCAGTTATAAGAATATTAGCATCGGTTTTGGAAACTTTACTAATTGTATCCAAAACTTTTAAGAATGCAGGTGAAGTTCCTATTGGTTTTATATATTTTGATCGATTATCAACATTTAAATATTCTTGTTTTTGTTTTAAAGTTTTAACCTCCTTTTTTGATTCGCTCAATTTTAGGCCGGCTTTAATGGTCGCGATTAATTTATCATTATCCCAGGGTTTGGTAATAAAATCACTTGCTCCACGTTTCATGGCCTCAACAGAAAGCTGAATGTCACCATATGCTGTTAACATAATTACTACAATGTCGTTATCGAACTTTAAAATCTCTGATAACCAATAAAGACCCTCGTTTCCCGAATTTATACCGGCAGTAAAATTCATGTCGAGTAAAACAACATTAAAGATGTTTGATTTTAAACTTTGATGTATTGAATTTGGATTTGAAATAGTTTCTACGAGTTCAAATTCATTCTCTAAGATAAGTTTGAGAGATTGTAATACATCTTTATCATCGTCAACAATTAATATTTTACCCTTTTGTTTTATCATTTCTAAAAATTTAATAATCAAATGTATTAAATATTGATTACAAAGTACACATTTAATGTATACTAAGTAAACACTTTTAGTTTTTAGATCTTTAGGTTGGTGTTGTAAGTGTTTGTATGTCAGGGTTAATTATTTTGTGGTACATCGTTTGGCATGGAGTGGATAAATACTTGTTAATTTAATAAATTTACAGTTATGATTAGAAATTACCTAAAAGCTACATTTCGAAATATTGCCAGGAATAAATTATTTTCGGCCATAAATATTTTTGGTTTAGCCATTGGAATGGCTTGTTTTATTTTGATTTTTTTATGGATTAATGATGAAATCCATTACGATAAATTTCACAGGAATAAAGAGGATTTATATAGAGTTGTTTTGTCTGATAAATCTTCGGGACGAGAGTCTCTTCTTGCTCGCACACCACCAGCTCTTGGCCCTATATTAAAGAAAGATTATCCCGAAATATCAAGATTTTCGAGGGTTTTTTTAATTGATGGAACTCTTTCCAGAGATAATAAAAACTATTTGGAAGATATTGCACTGGTTGACGAAGATTTCTTTAAAATGTTTTCATTTCCTGTGATTTCAGGCTCCAATGATCAAGTAGTGAGCGATTGGCACGATATTGTTTTATCAGAGGCAACGGCCCTAAAAATGTTTGGTAAGACAGATGTAGTAGGTGAATTTATTACTATTGATAATGAGATAGAGGCCAAAATAACAGCAGTAATTGATAATAAGAAAGAGTTTTCACACTTAAAATTCGATGCTTTAATGAGCATTGAGTTACTTTTTGAATTTGGATTACCAAAAGATATGATAACTAATTTTAATAACCCACTTTATACCTATGTTCAATTGCAAGACGATGCAGTGATGGAAAACCTGAATTTAAAAATTGCGGATATAATTAATCAAGCTGATAATCGATTAAGCGTACGTGTATATTTACAAAAACTAGAAGATCTCTACCTTGAATCAAACTTTATTGGCGATTACGAAGGTTTAGGGAATATCCAATTCATTTATATATTTTCTGTAATTGCATTTTTTGTACTGCTTATTGCCTGCATCAATTTTATGAATATCTCTACAGCAAAATCATCGGTTCGATCCAAAGAAATAGGCATGAGAAAAGTAGCTGGAGCAAAAAGGAAACAATTAATTTTTCAGTTAATAGGGGAGTCCATCTTATTATCTTTTCTGGCACATGCAATAGCAATAATATTTATTGAACTGTTATTGCCTTTATTTAATAACCTAACATCAAAGAGTCTTGAGATTGATTACCTAAACCCATATTTTTATTTATTTCTCCTGGGGATCATTTTATTTTCCGGGTTATTATCGGGAAGTTATCCTGCATTTTATCTATCATCATTCAATCCAATTTCTGTGTTAAAAAAGGATCAGGATACAGGGAAAAAAGGGAAGGCTTTTCGTAGAATATTAGTGGTGTTTCAGTTTGCTATTTCAGGAATATTGATTATATCTGTTTTACTCATTTATTTACAGATAAATTATTTAACAGGTAAAGACCTGGGATATAATAAAGATAACCTTGTGTATTTTTCGTTAAGTAATATAGGAGATGATTTTGATAGTTTTAAAAAGCGTTTATCAGAGAATAACAAAATTGAAGGTATAACCTGTTCTTCACATATATTAAGCAATGTAACACATTATCATCATATGGATTGGGAAGGGAAATCTGAAGACAGTAAAGTTCGGATAAATATTTTATTCGTTGACGCTGATTTTGTGAATACTCTACAAATGAAAGTGGAAACCGGCAGAGATTTTTCCATCAATTTTGCTTCGGATAGTTCAGAATCTTATATCATAAATTCAGAGGCAGCTAAACAGATTGGATTTGAAAATCCAATTGGCAAATTCATGTCGGCTGATGGACAGAAAGGGAAAATAATTGGTGTTATTAAAGATTTTCATTTTAAGTCATTGCATTCAATAATAGAACCTATGTGTTTATCTATAGCCCCCAGGGAACGATTTTATTGCTATATAAGGGTTAAACCGGAAAATATGAATGATGTTATGCCTTTTGTAGATGATGTTTGGAGTGAATTTAATCAAAATATACCTTTCGAATACTTTCATATGGATGTTACTTTACAAAACATGTATAAATCAGAATCAAGTTTTGGTAAGTTATCTATATTATCTACAATAATTGCATTAATTGTGGCTTGTTTAGGCTTGTTCGGTTTAGCTTCATATATTGCTGAGCGAAGGATAAAAGAAATAGGTATTAGAAGAGCTCTTGGTGCTTCAACAATTTCAATCGTTAATATTCTTACAAAGCAAATGTTATCATGGGTATTGTTAGCAGGACTTATAAGTTGTCCTATTTCATATTTTATTATCAATAAATGGATACAGAATTTTGCGTATCAAATAACTATTCAATGGTGGGTATTCCTTGTAGGTATTTTAATATCGCTGACAATAGCTCTTTTAACCATTATTTCAAAAGCAGTGAAAGTAGCCAATACGAATCCTGTAAATGCTTTACGATACGAATAAAAAAAGGAGTGAATAGTCACTCCTTTTTTAAATAATATGTTAAGTTAAATTCTAGTAGAACTTCGATCTTTTATCAACAATATTTGCTGTTTCTTTTAAAGCTTCAAAAGCTTCATAGTTTGCTCTATTTTGATATTGAGTCATTGTTTGCATTTGTTGTAAATCAGCATTTGAGTTTTCTTCAGTAGTTACTGAAGTTACTTTTACTACAAATACATTGTTTTCACCTTGAATAGGAGCAGAAAGCTCATCTTGATTCATTGATGTAGCAGTAGCAACAAGTTTTGGCTCAATTCCAGCACCAGGAACAGAATATGATCTAAAAGTAATATCAGTAGCTTCAAGAACTTCTGTATTTAAGTTAGCAGCTAAAGCTTCAAGATCTTGATTATTTTGCATAGCTTCATTAAATTTATTTGCAAGGTATTCAGCTTTCTTTTGTTTTTTAACCTGAACAGCTAACTGAGCACTAATTTGTTCTATAGGAGCAATTCCTTCTTCTTTAATATCAGTAACGAAACCAATTACAAAACGATCTCCTAATTCAAAAATAGGATTGTTTTGAGATGTTATGATTTCATTCTTTTCTGTACTATAAACAGAACGAATAAGTTCTCTAGGACTTTCTAATCCCGCTAATTGTTGATCAGCTTCTTTAATATTTGATGCTATTTTCTTAGCTAATCCTTCTTCCTCAATTGCTTTAAGAAACTCTTCGTAAGTATGGTTATTTCCAGCAAATTTACTTGCCTGAGCATATGTTTGCTGATAAGTTTCAGAACTTGGTTCTAATTTACGACCAAGGATAGCAATTTTAACTTTCTTTTCATTTCTTGCCTTATTAGTTACCTGAACAATATGTAATCCGTATTGAGTAGCAACTAATTTATATTCACCAACTTTAGCAGCAAAACATGTATCGCTAAAAGGGGATACCATTTGATTTGCTCTAAACCAACCTAGGTCACCACCTTTTTCGTTAGCAGCTTTATCAGTAGAAAATTTGTTTGATAAAGAGGCAAAGTTTGCTCCATTCTCAAGTAAATTTTTAATACTATCGCCTAAGGCAAATATTTGTTCTGAATTTTGATTTTGAGTAGGTTGAATTAAAATATGACGTGCTTTAACAGAATCTGGCACATATTTTACTTCTGAAAGTTTTGCCAAATAATAAGCATCGTTTTCAAAATATGGTCCGTGCATAAAACCTTCTTTTGCATCAAACATTACATCTTGTAGTCCTTCTGGCAATTCATCCTTTTTTAAATAGTAATTATTAAAAGATAAATCTCCATTCAGATTAACAAATTCTTTATCATTCTCTGTGCTTGCAAAATCTTGTTGAATATCTTTAATCCAGTTTTCGGTTGCAGCTTTATCATCCTCAGAAGGCACAACGTCGAAAGTTACATACTCCATGCTGCGTGTTGCTTCTTGTTTGTATTCATTTTGATGATTTGCATAGTATTCTTTTATATCACTGTTCTTAACATTAATTAAACTATCTGGAACAGTATTGATATTTTGTATAACAAAATTAAAATCTACTTTCTTACTTATATTCTTAAGCTCGTTTTGAGCTTCTAATTTAGTTGAATATAAACCTTTGCTAATAAGATTAGAATACTTAGAAAAAAGTTTGTCTTGAATCATTTGCTCTTCTACAAATAACCAATAAGCTTTTTGCTGACCCGTAGGATCTTGATCATAAGACTTTAAAAATCTTATAACAGCCATTGTATTCAGTTCCCCAGTTTCTGGATTTGTAAATAAATTCTGAATGATAGGATGAATATTTTCACCTTGAACCATATCCCATAGTTCCTGGCTGCTAACGTCTACACCTAACTCATCGTATTCATCTTCTAAAACATATTCTCTTACGATTTGGTTCCATGTTTGCATTTGGATTCTTTGAATTGTATTTTCATCCAAAGTCGATTGTCCGGAACTAAATTTATTTATTTCAATAATATCATTTAATTCTTTTTGATACTTTTGATACGGGATCGATTTTCCTGCAATTTCTGCAATTTCAAACTGTGAGTTTGAGAATAAAGCTCCTCCAGAATTTAAAAAATCCCCTAAAATAAATGCCAGCAGTGCCAAACCGATAACCACTGCAACTAAAACTCCTGCTCGATTTCTAATTTTCTCTAATGTTGCCATTGAATATTGTTTTTATCAAAATTTTTAAAGGTTCGAATATACTAATTTTAATTGTTTTTAGCTCCAAAAGGAGCTAAATATTAACTCGCAAATATAGTATTTTATTATTTTTAGTTGGAAAAATTAAAAGATATTATTTGCTGAAAATGAAGATTATTTATCGGACTGGTCTTTATTTGATTTTCTCATTTGCCTTTTAAGAAGATAAATTAAAAAAGCCATAACGGAAAAAATAAAGAATAAATAACTTTTGGAGAGGCCCTCGTAATATGTTTGATGCATTCCTGCAGATAAACAGAGTAGGGAGGTAATTAGCCATATAATTTCTAACCCGAGTGTTAGTTTATTTCTCATTTTCAACACTTATTGTTCCTGACGTATTTTTAATTTGCCAGTTGGTTAGATCTTGGTTTGCAGTAAGTCCTTTCCCATGGATTATACCATCTTTATTTGTAATACGAACATATCGGTCAGTATGGATGATTGCTTTTACCTGATCCCAGATTAGATATTCAGTATTTAAGGTATCACCTTGTTCGCTTACAGCAACAACATCATTTTCTGCAGTCCAAACTTGTTCAGTTTCGTTGTAAATACAGTAATTAGACCTGATAAAAGATGTAACTTTTTGTGTAGAATCATAAAATTCCACATAAAGTCCTTTGGGGAATTCAGTATAAGGTTCTTCAGTGTTGATATAGCGATCAATTTGTTTTGAAATAACTTTTACCTCAATAAGCGCATTTTTGCTAAAGATAATTTCTGTATTAGTAACCGATACAGAAGGGGAATTGATTTCTGCAGTTAATTCGTTTATTTTTTCAATATTATTTCGTTCACAAGATGCAAAAAGCATAATAATTCCGATGAAAACCGGAATTATTATGCTTTTTAAGCTATTCATGCTTAAGATATTATCTAGCTCTAACTTTTGTTTTTTCATTAATCCAACATCCTACTGTATATATATCACCTTCTTTATATCCGTAGAAGAAAATAGTCTCTGTATCTGGGAAATGAGGTTTATATGCTTCAATAAATTTATTACAATCATCTGTTAATTCAGGATCAACAGATTTTGCTTTAATAAATTTATCAACAGCAGCCCAATAAACAGCTTTTTGATCAAATTCTTCTTCGCCACATGATTTACTAGCTGCAGCATAAATGTTACCTATTAATAAATAAGGATAACCACTAGTAGCATCAAATTCAATAGATTTTGATGCATAAGTTCTTGCTAGTGAATAATCACCTAAACGGCGAGTAACATCCCCAAGCTCTAAGTAATATTTAGCTTTTTGTTCATCTTCAGTTTCTAATTCAATTGCCTGAAGATAATAAGTTGATGCTTCATTTAAATTATCATTTGTGTTTGATAATTTAGCTAGATCATAAGCTAAATCTGCAGTTGGTTCTAAAGAGTTTAATTTATCTGCTAATTTGAAGTAAATATCAGATTCTGTACATTTTGAACCTCTTAAAACGTCCGTTGATTTTTTAAGAAACTCAATATCTTCACTATTTTCAGCAAATTTTTCTGTGTAAAATGGAATTAAGTCGTCGCAATTTGCAACTTCTTCAAAAATTTGGTCAATAGCAGCTCTAGCAGGCTCAATTTTTTTAGCTTGTTTTCCGGTTGCTTTATCATAAATTTCAGAAACCATTCCATAATCTTCAACTACCTGACCTGCACCAAAAGTACCAAACTTGTTTAATGCATTTGATGCTTGCATGAAGGTTAATAATTCAGCAGGACCACTTTTAGTTTTTTGTAGCTGAACAGATTCCTTTAACCAATCGTAACCAACTTTAAAGTTTTCAGCATTGTTTTCTTTATATTTAATATAATCAACACCCTTATAGCCAAGAACTTTACCTTTTTCTCCGTAGTATTTTATCCTTTTGTCATAAATACTCATCATGCTGTCAATAAGCGTATTTTTTGTAGCTTCATCTTGTTCAGCTTTGATTTTCTTTTCAATCATTTTAATACCATCAATATAAATGTACTTACTAGCTTTTGGACATTCTGTATAAACAGCTGTCCAAGAATTAAGAGTGATGTCTCCATAATCTTTGTTTCTTACATTGGCTCTGTATAAAGACAGGTTCTTAATACAGTTAATACTGTCTTGACCATGGCCATACCTTGATCCATCTTCAACACCTTTCTGCCCAAATGTTAAACTAATCGTGAGTGTTAAAAACAAAGTTGTTAAAATCCCTTTTGCTATTGTTTTCATTGTAATTAAATTTTATTATTGAAATTTTCTTTTTATAAACCAAAAATCATATAGTGTTAGATTTACACCAAAAGCCATATAGTTTTCTTCAATTAGATTATGATCTGTTGTTCCTCTTTTTCCAAAAGAACATGATAAATTTAAACTTGTTTTTTGATTAGCTATCGGAAAACCTAATCCAAATGTTATGCCATAATTTTTTATTTGCTTACCATTTAATTTTAAATAGCTATTGTTTAAAAAAGCTCCGGCTCTATAATTAATATGTTTAAAATAATTCTTTAATGAATACTTATTTGGTATATACTCAAGACCAAAATTAAAAGTTTCATCTGTTCCAAAATTATCACTTACATTTAATGATTCAATATCAGACCAGTCTTGATAAGAGTAATCAATACCTATTGTTAACTTATTTTTAATTCCAGTTGTAAAACCTATGCTATATCTTGCTGGCAATTCAACTTTGAAATTATTATCTACTGATGATTTAACAGTATCAATATATTGGTCGTAAGTTGCTATATAATCAACAATATTTACATCTGTCCAATTGTAATTAGTATTTAAAACTGTGTTTCTTTTCTTAGATTCAAAAACAGACTTATTAGAATATGTTAAACCTATTGTGTAAAAATATTTTTCAGAAAAAGTATTGTGATATTGCAATCCAACATCAAATGTCATTTTCTTTAATGTAATATCATCCGTAATAACTGTTGTGTAACTGCTTATATCGGAATAAACCATGTTATATTGTTCTATTGAACCAAATAAATAGTTTACATTAACACCTAACGACAAGTTATCAATAATTTTGAATGAGTTACTTAAGAACAGTTGATTTAATCCTCCATTCCCATAAAAATCATAATGCATGTTAACCGTATCGTTAGGAGCGTATTCTCCAACTTGCTGAATATTATAACCTATTTTAGAATAGGTTGTAATTCCAATACCTGCAAACCACCATCTCTTAATAGGGAATGACATTGTTAAGTGATCAAAAGCAAAATCGTCGAAATTGGTACTGGTTAAATTTGATTTCATGTTTTTTGAAATTCCATTAATACCAACATCAAAAATAAACGACATGGTATCCTGAGCACTAATAGCGGCTGGATTCATGTAATTTACCTGGTTATTTACTCTTAAGCCTGTTGCAATTCCTCCCATTGCTTTGCTGTTATTAAATCCATTTCGTGATATATCTCCAATTCCAAATATTGTATATGGAGAGTTTGTTACGTCTTGGCTAAATGAGTTTATATATGCTAATGCAATAATACTTGCTAATAAAAATAATCGTTTAATCATTCGGTTTGTTGTGTTCTAATATTTTGTTTAATCCTAAACTGGTTAAATTCAAGTTTACAAAGATGGTATTTTTTAGCTTTTTATCAAAAAAAATAGCGTCTCCTCCTGTTAAAATAATTTTTAAGTCTCTATATTCATTTTTTAATGTGTTAATATAACTATCAATTTCAAAAATAATTCCGTTCTGAACTCCTGAAACAATCGCATCTTTAGTGTTTTTTGCAATAATTTCATAGGTCTCTTTTTTCTCAAGCAAAGGAAGCTTATTTGTAAAATGATTTAAAGCTTTAAAACGCATTTCTAATCCCGGAGAAATTGTTCCACCAATATATTGAGAGCTGTTATTTATGAAATCAAAAGTTATTGCGGTGCCCATGTCAATGACCAAAACGTTGGAATTAGGATAAATATTGTATGCTCCAATAATTGCAGCTAAACGATCTCTTCCTAATGTTTCTTTGGTTTGATATTGATTATCGATTGGAATAGGCGTAGTGTGATCTAATTCAATAAAATAGTTAAGTTCAGATTGTAAATAAGATACTATAGATTGGTCAATATTTTTTACTGATGAAATGATCGCATATTTAACTTTTGGATATTTAATTAACAGAAATTTGATGTGTGAAATAGAAAGCTCATCGCTTATAATGGTTTCAATGAGTTGATCTTTTTCAAAAAAAGCAAATTTGTTACGAGTATTACCTATATCAATGCTTAGGTTCATTTATTTGTAAAATATTTAAAATCAGCTTGTAAAAATATAAAATATTCTATAATAATTGATTAATACAATTAATTTTACCCTATTCTAAAATTTTTTGTACTTTTTCAATTGCATTCTTAATGCTTTTAGTATTCTCAAAACTTAATGTTAGCTTGTCTTTTACTTCTTTCATTTTTATCCCTTTCGGATTTTGTTGAATAAATCCTAAAATTTTTGAAAATACAGGAGAACGATAAAATAGTGAATCCTGATTGTTTATAAAATAAGCAACTAACTTTTTATTTTTAAGAATTACTCTTTCAATGCCTAAGTCAATAGCTAACCATCTTAGGCGAACTACATTTATAAGTTCAATGGTTTGTTCCGGTATATTTCCAAACCGATCTTTTAAGCGATATTCAAAATCTAATAAGTATTTTTCTTCATTAATATTATCTAACTCTCGGTAAAGTCTTATGCGTTCAGAAATATTACTAATATAATTATCTGGAAAAAGTAGCTCAAGGTCTGTATCAATTTGACAATCGTTAATAAACTTCTGATTTAAGATTTGGTTTTCTTGTTCTTGTTTTTGTTCTTCTTCGTACAATTCCTTAAACGAAGATTCCTTGAGTTCTAAAATAGCTTCATTTAGTATTCTATGATATGTTTCGAATCCAATATCTGTAATAAATCCACTTTGTTCAGCTCCCAGTAAGTTTCCTGCACCTCTAATATCAAGATCTTGCATTGCAATATTAAATCCGCTACCTAGTTCAGAGAATTCTTCAATAGCTTTTAACCTTCTTCTTGCTTCTTGTGTAACAGAAGTTAATGGAGGAGCCAGTAAATAACAGAATGCTTTCTTATTGGAACGACCAACACGGCCTCTTAATTGATGTAAATCGCTTAATCCAAAATTTTGTGCGTTATTAATAATAATAGTATTCGCATTTGAAATGTCTAATCCCGATTCAATAATTGTAGTAGCAATAAGTACATCATACTCATAATTAATAAAATCAAGCATTACCTTTTCGAGCTTTGGTCCTTCCATTTGACCATGTGCTACTACAGTTCTTACATCCGGACAAAGTTTATTGATTAAAGTCTCTACTTCCTGTATATTTTGAACACGATTATGAATAAAAAATACTTGACCGTTTCTTTGAAACTCGTAATCGATTGCTTCTTTTATAATATCTTCGTTAAAGTTATGAAGCTCGGTAATGATCGGATATCTGTTAGGAGGAGGAGTATTGATGATGGATAAATCGCGTGCTCCCATCATGGAGAACTGTAAAGTTCTAGGTATAGGTGTTGCTGTTAAAGTAAGTGTATCTACATTTACTTTAAGTTTTTTAAGTTTTTCCTTGACAGCCACACCAAACTTTTGTTCTTCATCAATGATTAATAAGCCCAGATCTTTAAATTCTACTTCCTTCCCAACAAGCTTATGTGTTCCAATAATAATATCTACCTGACCTTCTTTTAACTTTTTAATTATTTCTGTTTGATCTTTTCGGGCTCTTAACCTACTTAAATATTCTATATTGCAAGGAAAATCAGCTAATCGTTCTTTAAATGTTTGATAATGTTGCAAAGCCAGAATGGTTGTTGGAACCAATACTGCAACTTGTTTACTGTCAGTTACAGATTTAAAAGCTGCTCGAACTGCTATTTCTGTTTTCCCAAAACCTACATCACCACAAATCAGTCTATCCATAGGTGTGTCAGACTCCATATCTTGTTTTACAGAGCTCGTAGATTTTATTTGATCGGGAGTGTCTTCATAAATGAACGATGATTCTAACTCGCGTTGTAAGTAAGTGTCTTGAGAAAAAGAAAATCCTTTTTGTTCTTTTCTTTTAGCATATAATTGGATTAACTCCTTGGCAATGTCTTTTACTTTCGATTTTGTATTCTGTTTTAATTTTTGCCAGGCTCCTGTTCCAAGTTTATATATTTTGGGAGGCTCTGCATCTTTACCTTTATATTTAGAAATTTTATGTAAAGCATGAATGCTTACATATAACGTATCCTGATCGCGATATACCAGTTTTATTGCTTCCTGGGTTTTTCCGTTGATGTCAATTTTTTCAAGACCTCCAAATTTCCCAATACCATGATCTATATGCACAATGTAATCACCAGGATGTAGTCCGGTAAGTTCACGCATGGTGATTTGTTCTTTTTTCTGAAGACTATTCTTAATTTTAAATTTATGGTACCTGCCAAAAATCTGATGATCGGTGTAAACACAGATTTTTAAATCATGATCAACGAACCCTTCATGAATGGTATTTAAAGCAGATTCGAATTTTATTTCAGAATGAAGATCGTTAAAAATGGCTTGTAAACGTTCTATTTGTTTTTCGTTTTCTGATAAAATGAAGGTTTGATATTCTTTATGTGAATTGTCGAGAATATTCTGAGCTAATAATTCAAAGTTCTTGTTAAATGATGGTTGGTGTGAGGTTTTAAAAACTATTTCGGGATTCGTAAAATAATTGCTTTGCCCAAATTCAATATTTAAATATTGACCAATATCTTCTAATAAATGTTGTTTTGTAATTATTGCATCTTCTGAAACTTTATCTTCAATTTCACATATCTTATCTAAAGTAAATTCTAAATTATCAGACCAAACAATAGCATCTTTCGGTAAAAAATGGAAAAAAGATTCTGTTTGCTCCAAATCTTTATTTTCAGAATCAGGATTGACAATTTTTGGTACAATTGTAATGTGCTCGAAATTTTCTTTTGATAATTGGTTTTCAATATCAAATGTTCGTATTGACTCAACTTCATCGCCAAAGAAGTCAATCCTAAAAGGTAAATCAGATGCGAAAGAAAAGATATCAATAATACTTCCTCGAATTGAATATTGTCCTGGTTCGTATACAAAATCTACATATTGAAAATTGTATTCTTGCAAAACTTCTTGGATAAAATCAATTGAGACTTGTTCTCCAACTCCAAGTTTTAAAGTAGATTTTTTTAAGAGTTCTTTATTTATAACTTTCTCGATAATAGCTTCGGGATAAGTTACAATAACAATATTATCATCATTCGCTAAAGCTTGAAGGGTTTCGGCTCTTAATAGTAAGTTTGAACTATCTTCTTGTCCATAAATAATAGACCGTTTAAAAGAAGTTGGAAAAAACATTACTTTTTGATCTGATAGAATAGATAGGTCATTCTGAAAATATGCAGCTTCTTCCTTATCGGGTAATATAATAATGTGTTTGCTATTTAAGCTATTTATTAAATTCGATAAGTATAGGCTTTTAGCTGATCCTGTTATGTTTCTTAAATGTAATCCTTGATTTTTTTGAATAGAATTACGACACTCATCTAGTTTAGAGTGTTTTTCAGTAATCTTATTTAATGACTTTATTTCCAAAACCTGACAAAAATAAAAAAGGTAGTTGTATTTCAACTACCTTTTTAAATGTATTTTTAAAAAATGCTTTAATTATTCTGAATCTTTTAAGAATTGTTCAGCATCTTCGACCATATTTTTAGATCCTGTATATAAAGGTACTCTTTGGTGTAAAGTTTCAGGTTTTACATCAAGAATTCTTATTTTTCCATTTGTTGCTTTTCCTCCTGCTTGCTCAGCAATAAAAGCCATTGGGTTACATTCGTATAATAAACGAAGTTTGCCATTAGGTGCAGTTGCTGTTTCAGGATAAATAAAAACACCACCTTTTAATAAGTTACGATGGAAGTCGGCAACCAGTGAACCAATATAACGTGCAGAATATGGTCTGTTGGTTTCATTATCTTTTTCCTGGCAATATTTAATGTATTTTTTAACTCCTTCAGGAAATTTATTGTAGTTTCCTTCATTTAAAGAATATATCTTACCTTTTTCAGGAGTTTTAATATTATGATGTGAAAGACAGAATTCGCCAATTCCGGTATCTAAAGTAAAACCATTTACGCCCATACCTGTCGTGTATACTAACATGGTAGATGATCCGTAAATAATATAACCAGCAGCAATTTGTTTATTCCCTTCTTGAAGGAAATCTCTTAATTGAGCTTTTTCTCCTCGAGGAGATATTCTTCTGTAAATTGAAAATATGGTACCTATCGAAACATTTACATCAATATTTGATGATCCATCCAGAGGATCCATACAAACAATATATTTACCATCCAGTGAAAGTTCATCGTCGAAAGTGATAATTTCCTGATCTTCTTCTGAAGCTATGCCGCAACACTCACCACTATCTCGTAAGGCTGCTGTAAATTGCATATCGGCAAAAACATCTAATTTTTGTTGACTTTCGCCTTGAACATTTATCTCTCCTGCTTCGCCTAAAACATCAACTAAACCGGCTTTATTTACTTTCTTATGAACTACTTTAGCTGCAATTCCAATGTGATGCAGTAAGTTTGATAACTCGCCTTTAGCGTATGGTATATTCGCTTGTCTTCGAATGATAAATTCATTAAGTGTGGTAATATTATAGCCTTTCATGAAGCAAAAGTTATTGTTTTAAATGTGATGAAAATTCAATCCTTAACTTGAATTTTATATTTATTTAGTACAAAAATAATTTTAATTTTATGAATAAGAATAAAATAAAGGAAAAATAACCAGATTCAAAAGTTTATTAAAAAATGTAAGGTTTTAGAATATAAGAAATGCTAAATTTGTAAACTTTTGGCTTTATAAATACGGAATCAAATATGTTAGTTTTTAAGTTTGGCGGAGCATCGGTTAAAGATTCAGGGGGAGTAAAAAATCTATTCAATATAATTCATGATTTTAACGATGAGCTTATCATTGTTGTTTCTGCACTGGGTAAAACGACCAATGCTCTGGAAAAGATTTTAAAACTTTCGATAGAAGATACAGATCAGTGCGGTGTAAAGTTCGAAAAGCTTAAAACATATCATTTCCACATTATCAATGAATTATTTCCAGATAAACATCATGAAATATATAATGAGGTTGGTAACGAATTTAATAAATTGTATTCCAAGTTATTCGATGATCGTTTAGATTCGTATGATTTGAAATATGATCAAATTGTTTCTTTTGGCGAAATACTGTCAACGAAAATTGTTAGTGCTTATCTCAATAACCAGAAATTAAATAATACTTGGATAGATATTAGAAATGTATTTGTTACTGACGAAACTTATCGTGAAGCAAAAATTGATTTCGATCAAACAAAAATAAATGCAAAAAATAGCTTCAGTTTTAAGAATCAGAAAGTTTATTTAACACAAGGTTTTATTGCTTGTGCTAAAAATGGGAATGTTACTACTCTTGGAAGAGAAGGTTCAGATTATACAGCGGCTATATTAGCAAATATATTAGATGCTGAGAAAGTGATTGTTTGGAAAGATGTAGATGGAATCTTGAATGCAGACCCTCAATATTTCGAGGCAACACAAAAATTAGATAAAATTTCGTATCAAGAGGCTGTAGAGTTAGCTTATTTTGGTGCAAAAGTTATTCATCCAAAAACCTTGAAGCCTTTACATAATAAACAAATTCCGTTGTTTGTTCGATCATTTATAAATCCAACAGGAGAGGGGACAGAGATTGATTGTTTTAAACATTATGATCAGGAATTACCTATTTTTATTCTTAAAAAGGATCAAATGCTAATCAGTTTATTCCCAAAAGATTTATCTTTTGTTATTGAGGATGAATTAAGCAAAATCTTTAAATACTTATCTGAGCATAGAATAAAGGTAAACCTTATTCAAAACTCTGCTATTAGTTTTTCGTTATGTATTGATAATGGCAATAAAAATTCAAAACAATTAATCGAACGTTTAAAAGAAGATTACAAGGTTTTATATAACGATCACCTGGAATTACTTACAATTAGGCATTATTCTGAAGAGGCAATAAGTGCTGTAACAACAGGACGAAAGATATACATTGAACAAAGAAGCCGCCATACGGCACATTTTGTTATCAGGTAAAAGCAGCTATTATTTTACTGGCTAAAAATTCAGAAAGTTTTACATTCGATTCATGTGTCCAACCTGCAATATGAGGTGTTAAAACTGTGTTGTTACTATTAATAAGATATTGAAAAGCTTCTGGTAGCTTCTCATCAGAATGTAAATTTTCGAAAGAAGTTTGCTCGTATTCCAGAACATCAAGAGCTGCACCTAAAACTTTTCCTGATTTTAAGTTTTTAACCAAATCTTCAGTCTTCAAGACTTTTCCTCGAGCAGTATTTATTATATATATATCTTTCTTAAATTGATGAATGAATTCGTGGTTAATCATAAAACGAGTTTCATCGGTTAAAGGAACATGTAAGCTTAAAATATCAGTATGTTCAAATAAGTCTTCTAATTTCTTCTCTGTTACATACTCATCAGAATATCCGAATTTGTATTTGTCGTATGCAATAACATTGGCATCAAAACCTTTTAATCTTTGAGCAAAAGCACTACCCATGTTTCCATAACCGATGATTCCAATAGTCTTGCCTTTTATTTCTAATCCACGATTACCTTCTCTAATCCATTTGCCATTTCTTACTTCAAAATCAGCTTTTAGTATATTATTAAATAGGGTAAGTAACATTCCAACTGCTTGCTCGCCCACAGCATCTCTATTCCCTTCCGGGGAGTTAAAACATGTTATTCCGTTCGATTCAGCATATTCAACATCAATGTTTTCGAGTCCGGCACCTACTCTGCCAATAAACTTTAGGTTTTTACCTGAGTCAATTAACTCTTTCCCAATTTTTACTTTACTCCTAATTATAATGCCTTCATAATCTTTAATTAGATCTTTAATATTATTAGAAGTAACTTGATCGGGATTATAATTACACTTAAATCCTGCGTCTGTTAACATTTCAGGTAAGCGTAGATGTGTAGAATCTGCAAATAGAATATTCATTTTAAAATAAAGGTTTATTTAAAGTAAACTTTGAAAGCTGGTTTGTAACCTCTAATTTCTCCAAGCGAGTTATATATTTCATAGGCTAACATAATAGAATGAACCTTCTTCATCATTTTTTGATTTTTCTTGTCATAATACCATGCTTCTTCAAATTGCACTTTAGCAATTAACTCTCTACTAAAATCAGGATCTTTTTCCAGCTCTTTTATATCATCAATACTTAAAGGTGTATTATGGAAAAACTCATATGGTGTTAGTTCCCCATCATAAACAGCTTTAAATATTTCATCAACTAATGTTTCTTTATCTAAATTTCTCAGGCAATAATCTGTCCATTCATCTCCATCAGGATTTTTAATGACAACATCATTAATAATAGTATCGGAGATTGTTGTAAAAGTAGCATCAGAATTTAAATCAACAACCTGAGGATTTTTCTGACTAAAATTACAACTGGTTATACCTATATATAATATAAGAACCCATTTAATATTATTGAACTTAATTTTCATGTTGCGATTATTAAAGCTTGCAAGATTTTACCTGTCAAAAACTAATCTTTGTCCTTTGATTGATTCATTAAAAGTATCATTCTCATATACCAGGTTACCATTAATAATAGTATGTGTAACTTTTGATTTGAAGGTTTGATTCTCGAAAGGAGACCATTTACACTTATATAAGATATTCTCTTTGTTAACTTTCCAGCTTGAATCCAAATCAACTAAAACTAAATCGGCCCAGTATCCCTCCCTGATATAACCTCTTTCTTTAACTTGAAAAATATCGGCAGGTGTATGACACATTTTATTTATAATATCATGAAGCGAAATTTTACCTTGATGATAAAGCTCAAGCATTGCTATTAACGAATGCTGAACTAAAGGTCCTCCGGAAGGAGCTTTAAAGTAAGTGTTTGTTTTTTCATCAATGGTATGTGGTGCATGATCGGTTGCAACAACATCAACCTTATTGTTTTTTATACCTTCTATTAATGCCTTTCTGTCTTTTGCTGTCTTAACTGCTGGATTCCATTTAATTCTGGTTCCATATGTATCATAGTCTTCATCAGAAAACCATAAATGATGAACACATACTTCAGTTGTAATTCTCTTTTCTTTAGAAGGAATAGAGCTGTCAAATAGGTCGAGTTCTTTAGCAGTACTTAAATGTAATATATGTAATCTGGAATTGTGTTTTTTTGCTAACTCAACTGCTAATGCTGATGATTTATAACAAGCTTCTTCACTTCGAATGAATGGATGATATTTAATTGGCAAATCTTCGCCAAACTTTTCCTTATATTTTATAGTATTGTTTTGAATAGTTTCTTCATCTTCACAATGTGTAGCAATTAAAACTGGAGATTCTGAAAAGATTTTAGATAGTGAGTCTTGATTATCTACCAACATATTTCCAGTTGATGATCCCATAAAAACTTTGAGTCCGCAAATTTTCTTAGGATCAATTTTTTTGATCTCCTCTATATTATCATTGGTGGCACCTAAATAAAAAGAATAGTTGGTTAGGGACTTTTTAGAAGCAAGATCATACTTTTCTTCAAGCAATTTAAGACTTGTTGCTTGAGGTTTGGTATTTGGCATCTCCATAAAAGAAGTAACACCTCCTGCTACTGCAGCTTTAGCTTCGGTATATATTTCGGCCTTTTCAGTTAAGCCGGGTTCTCTAAAATGAACCTGATCATCAATGATTCCAGGGAAAAGATATTTCCCATTACCATCAATCTCTTTGGAGGAATTTATATTAGAATAGTTATTATTAGTAATGATCTTTTTAATTTTTCCTTCTTCTATTAAAACTCCGCCTTTAAATTGATTTCCTTCATTAATAACAATTACGTTTTTTATCAGCAAACTATACATTATATAATAGGTATTTATTTTGCGATATGATAATTCCTGAAAAAGCTTCTGGATTTCATTTTTATAACTCCCCAAACAGCCTCATTAAATATTCCTCCGCTCATTTTAGATACTCCTTCTTGTCGTTCGGTAAAAATAATAGGTACTTCTATAATCTTAAAACCAAATTTCCAGGTTGTAAATTTCATTTCAATTTGAAAAGCATATCCTTTTAATTTGATTTTATCAAGATTTATTGTTTCTAGTACTTTTCTTTTGTAGCATTTAAAACCTGCAGTAGTATCCTGAATCTTCATTCTTGTAATAAACCTAACATACTTTGATGCAAAATATGACATAAGGATTCTTCCCATTGGCCAGTTTACAACATTTACTCCCGAAATATACCTTGATCCAATAGCTAAATCGGCTCCTTGGGTTTCACAAGCATCATAAAGTCTGATTAAATCATCCGGATTATGTGAGAAATCAGCGTCCATTTCACAGATATACTCAAAATGGTTTTCTAATGCCCATTTAAAACCTGTAATATATGCTGTGCCTAAACCAAGTTTTCCTTTTCTCTGTATTAAATGTAATTGATTAGTGTACTCTTTTTGTAATTTCTTAATAATATCTGCTGTTCCGTCTGGAGAATTATCATCTATTATAAGTAAATTAAAAGGAAGTGATAAAGAGAATACCTTGCGAACCATTTTCTCAATGTTCTCTTTTTCATTATATGTCGGTATTATTACTAGTCTGTTTGATGATTTCATTATATATATTATTATATAGTATTAGCAGAGCGAAGATAAAGTTTTTATTTCAAATTGACTTATTTTAGGTCATGTAACGATAAAAATAAAAAATTATTTTATTGGATTTTAATGCCTTAAGAAAAACATGTAAAAAAAGTGTTTGAAAAGGCTTGCATTTTAAAAAACCGTTTTTATATTTGCACTCCCGTTTGGGGATAAGTTCTAAAGGAAGATTGATAAGAAACGCTGAGAAAAAAACTTTGGATTTTTTTCAGAATAAATTTGGAAAATAAGAATTAAAGTTTTTATATTTGCAGCCGCTTTCAGAGGGGTGAGATAATCAGAAAAATTTATTGGAAGAAGGGCGAAAAAAAAAGTTATTTTTTTGTTGGAAAAAGCGAAATTTTTTATATCTTTGCAATCCCAATTTGAGAGGGTGATTTGAGAGAAGATTTGGGAAAGAAGAAATAGAACATAAGTTCTTTGAATTATTGAGGTAAAAGCTTAAAGTAAGGAATACTTGAGAAATTATAACCAGGTAAACTTTTAATCTAGAGCGCAGACATTAAACGATTTCTTTTTAATACAACGAAGAGTTTGATCCTGGCTCAGGATGAACGCTAGCGGCAGGCCTAACACATGCAAGTCGAGGGGTAACGATTAAGTAGCTTGCTACTTAAGGCGACGACCGGCGCACGGGTGAGTAACGCGTATGCAACCTACCTTTAACAGGAAGATAGCCCCGAGAAATCGGGATTAATACTCCATAATGATTTGATATCGCATGGTATTAAATTTAAAGCTCCGGCGGTTAAAGATGGGCATGCGTGACATTAGTTAGTTGGTGAGGTAACGGCTCACCAAGACAACGATGTCTAGGGGTTCTGAGAGGATTGTCCCCCACACTGGTACTGAGACACGGACCAGACTCCTACGGGAGGCAGCAGTGAGGAATATTGGTCAATGGTCGAAAGACTGAACCAGCCATGCCGCGTGCAGGATGACTGTTCTATGAATTGTAAACTGCTTTTCTACAGGAAGAAACCCACTTACGTGTAAGTGGCTGACGGTACTGTAGGAATAAGCACCGGCTAACTCCGTGCCAGCAGCCGCGGTAATACGGAGGGTGCAAGCGTTATCCGGATTTATTGGGTTTAAAGGGTGCGTAGGCGGAAATTTAAGTCAGTGGTGAAATCCCGTGGCTCAACCATGGAACTGCCATTGATACTGAATTTCTTGAATATAGTTGAGGTAGGCGGAATGTGTAATGTAGCGGTGAAATGCTTAGATATTACACAGAACACCGATTGCGAAGGCAGCTTGCTAAACTATGATTGACGCTGATGCACGAAAGCGTGGGGAGCGAACAGGATTAGATACCCTGGTAGTCCACGCTGTAAACGATGATCACTCGTTGTTTGCGATATATTGTAAGCGACTGAGCGAAAGCATTAAGTGATCCACCTGGGGAGTACGTTCGCAAGAATGAAACTCAAAGGAATTGACGGGGGCCCGCACAAGCGGAGGAACATGTGGTTTAATTCGATGATACGCGAGGAACCTTACCTGGGTTTAAATGTAGGTTGCATGAGAGGGAAACTTCTCTTTCCTTCGGGACTACTTACAAGGTGCTGCATGGTTGTCGTCAGCTCGTGCCGTGAGGTGTCGGGTTAAGTCCCATAACGAGCGCAACCCCTATCGTTAGTTGCCATCAGGTCATGCTGGGGACTCTAACGAGACTGCCGGTGTAAACCGTGAGGAAGGTGGGGATGACGTCAAATCAGCACGGCCCTTATATCCAGGGCTACACACGTGTTACAATGGTCGGTACAAAGAGCAGCCACTTGGTGACAAGGCGCTAATCTCTAAAGTCGATCACAGTTCGGATCGAAGTCTGCAACTCGACTTCGTGAAGTTGGATTCGCTAGTAATCGCGCATCAGCCACGGCGCGGTGAATACGTTCCCGGGCCTTGTACACACCGCCCGTCAAGCCATGGAAGCTGGGGGTACCTGAAGTCTGTAACCGCAAGGAGCGGCCTAAGGTAAAACTAGTAACTGGGGCTAAGTCGTAACAAGGTAGCCGTACCGGAAGGTGTGGCTGGAACACCTCCTTTCTGGAGCTTTTAGATTACAAGTTGGTTATAATTTGTATTCCTTGCTTTTATCTCAATTAATTATTACCCGGGGCAAATAAATATCTTATGATATAGTCCCGTAGCTCAGTTGGTTAGAGCGCTACACTGATAATGTAGAGGTCCGCAGTTCAAATCTGCGCGGGACTACCATTATTTAGTTTCGGGGAATTAGCTCAGTTGGCTAGAGCGCCTGCCTTGCACGCAGGAGGTCAAGGGTTCGACTCCCTTATTCTCCACAATTTAACTCACAATGAGTTAGAAAAGTTCTTTGACATGTTGTTATTAGAGAAAATTTAGAAAATAAATTATTATATGTACGAGCATATAATAGAAAGAAGTAATTAAGGGCGTATGGTGGATGCCTAGGCTCTCAGAGGCGAAGAAGGACGTGACAAGCTGCGATAAGCTGCGGTGAGGTGCAAATAACTTTTGAACCGCAGATTTCCGAATGGGGCAACCCGGTATACTGAAGGTATATCATCCTTTCGAGGAAGCTAACCCGGAGAACTGAAACATCTAAGTACCCGGAGGAAAAGAAAACAATAGTGATTCCCCTAGTAGTGGCGATCGAACGGGGATTAGCCCAAACCAATATTGTTTCGGCAATGTTGGGGTTGTAGGACTACAATGTAGATTTTAACAAAGAAGTGGAATATTCTGGAAAGTTTAATTATAGAGGGTGATAATCCCGTACACGTAATTTGTTATAATTTTAGTAGTATCCTGAGTATGGCGGGACACGTGAAATCCTGTCTGAATCTGCCAGGACCATCTGGTAAGGCTAAATACTCCTGAGAGACCGATAGTGAACTAGTACCGTGAGGGAAAGGTGAAAAGCACCCTGAACAAGGGAGTGAAATAGTACCTGAAACCATACGCTTACAAGCGGTCGGAGCGGATTTATTCCGTGACGGCGTGCCTTTTGCATAATGAGCCTACGAGTTACTCCTCTCTAGCAAGGTTAAGGACTTCAGGTCCGTAGCCGAAGCGAAAGCAAGTCTTAATAGGGCGTTCAGTTAGAGGGGGTAGACGCGAAACTTGGTGATCTACCCATGGCCAGGTTGAAGCTCTGGTAAAACAGAGTGGAGGACCGAACCAGTACACGTTGAAAAGTGTTTGGATGAGCTGTGGGTGGGGGTGAAAGGCCAATCAAACTGAGAGATAGCTCGTACTCCCCGAAATGCATTTAGGTGCAGCCTCGAGTATAAGTGTCATAGAGGTAGAGCTACTGATAAGGCTAGAGGGCTTCGCCGCCTATCAACCCTTGATAAACTCCGAATGCTATGACATGTTCCTCGGGAGTGAGGCGTTGGGTGCTAAGGTCCAGCGCCGAGAGGGAAAGAACCCAGACCATCAGCTAAGGTCCCCAAATGTATACTAAGTTGAACTAACGTGGTGTGATTGCTTTGACAGCTAGGATGTTGGCTTGGAAGCAGCCATTCATTTAAAGAGTGCGTAACAGCTCACTAGTCGAGCGATCGTGCGTGGATGATAATCGGGCATAAGTATACTACCGAAGCTATGGAATTGAAAAATTGGTAGGGGAGCATTCTAATTGCGCCGAAGCAGTATGGTAATGTATTGTGGAGCGATTAGAAAAGAAAATGTAGGCATAAGTAACGATAAAGCGGGTGAGAAACCCGCTCACCGATAGACTAAGGTTTCCTGATCAACGCTAATCGGATCAGGGTTAGTCGGGACCTAAGGCGAACCCGAAAGGGGTAGTCGATGGATAACAGGTCAAAATTCCTGTACTAGCATATATTGCGATGGAGAGACGAAAAAGTGAAAGGACTGCGTACTGACGGAATAGTACGTTGAAGCGTGTAGGTATTGGCAGAGGTTAATAGCTTTTGTTAGCTGAACGTGATAGTACCGTGAGTCTTCGGACAAGCGGATAATGTCCCTAAACCGGTTTCCTAGAAAATCTTCTAAGCTTCAGATATATGCTACCCGTACCGCAAACCGACACAGGTAGTCAAGGAGAGAATCCTAAGGTGCTCGAGTGATTCATGGCTAAGGAACTCGGCAAAATGGTCCTGTAACTTCGGGAGAAAGGACGCCTACTTCGGTAGGCCGCAGTGAATAGGCCCAGGCGACTGTTTATCAAAAACACAGGGCTTTGCCAAATCGAAAGATGATGTATAAGGCCTGACACCTGCCCGGTGCTGGAAGGTTAAGAGGGGGAGTTATCCTTCGGGAGAAGCTCTGAATTGAAGCCCCAGTAAACGGCGGCCGTAACTATAACGGTCCTAAGGTAGCGAAATTCCTTGTCGGGTAAGTTCCGACCTGCACGAATGGTGTAACGATCTGGGCACTGTCTCAGCCATGAGCTCGGTGAAATTGTAGTTCCGGTGAAGATGCCGGATACCCGCAACGGGACGGAAAGACCCCGTGAACCTTTACTACAGCTTAACGTTGATTTTGGGTAAGTAATGTGTAGGATAGCTGGGAGACTACGAAGCGGCTTCGCTAGGAGTCGTGGAGTCAACCTTGAAATACCAGCCTTTATTTGCTTGGAGTCTAACTTACTAGGACAGCGTTTGGTGGGTAGTTTGACTGGGGTGGTCGCCTCCAAAAGAGTAACGGAGGCTTCTAAAGGTACCCTCAGCATGATTGGTAACCATGCGCAGAGTGCAATGGCACAAGGGTGCTTGACTGTGAGACTGACAAGTCGACCAGGTAGGAAACTAGAGCATAGTGATCCGGTGGTTCCGCATGGAAGGGCCATCGCTCAAAGGATAAAAGGTACTCCGGGGATAACAGGCTTATCGCTCCCAAGAGCTCATATCGACGGAGCGGTTTGGCACCTCGATGTCGGCTCGTCACATCCTGGGGCTGGAGAAGGTCCCAAGGGTTGGGCTGTTCGCCCATTAAAGTGGCACGCGAGCTGGGTTCAGAACGTCGTGAGACAGTTCGGTCCCTATCTGTTGTGGGCGTTGGAAATTTGAGAGGCCCTGCTTCTAGTACGAGAGGACCGGAGCGGACAAACCTCTGGTGTATCTGTTGTGGCGCCAGCTGCATTGCAGAGTAGCCACGTTTGGAAGAGATAAGCGCTGAAAGCATCTAAGCGCGAAGCTCTCCTCAAGATGAGATTTCCTTTAAGGGTCGTTGTAGACTACGACGTTGATAGGTTGCAAGTGTAAAGGTGGTAACATCAAAGCTGAGCAATACTAATTACCCGAACACTTCTTTCGCAAAGTTTTCTAAATTTTCTTTAACGACATGTTACATTAAGATATTTAAGATCTTAAGGTGGCTATTGCAACGGGGTTCCACCTCTTCCCATTTCGAACAGAGAAGTTAAGCCCGTTAGCGCCGATGGTACTGCATTTGTGGGAGAGTAGGTCGCCGCCGACTTTATTTAAGCCTCAATCTTTGGATTGGGGCTTTTTTATTTTAAAAAAATAACTTTACTTACCTGTGATAATAATTTCTTAATTATTAATTCGTTTTTATATAACTTTTTAAATAACAAAAGTTTTTTTCTGAACTGATTTTATATCTTTGCGTTCATGAAATTTAAAGCAAGTATTTTATTGATCGTACTTTTAGGTGTTACGAATACGATATATGGCCAGATTGATACTCTGGATAACCGGAAAATATATAATTGGAAGCTTAACTCATATGATCTGAAGCTTGAGTTAGTTGAAGTAGATACATCCTTAGTAGCTTTTCAAAATTTTAATCCTATCTTAACAAAGAGTCTAACAAGTAATTATCTTGGTAATCTGGGAACTGCTGCACAATCAAAGATATATTACGATAGAAAATTATATAATACAGGATTTATTTTTAGTGAACCCTATGGCATATATCTTCATTTGCCTCAAGAGCAATTATATTATAATACAAAGAGACAGTTTACATTAATTAACTATAGTAACGCGGGACCCAAAGAGGAAAGTGAACAGGTTTTAGGAGTACTGCATACACAGAATGTAAATAAAGACTTTAATGTTGGTGTAGATTATGATATGATATCATCCGATGGGCGATATTTAAATCAAGAAGTTAAGCAAAATAAAGTTACATTATTCTCAAGTTACCAAAAGAAGGGATATCGTATACATACAAACCTTTATTTAAATAAAATTAAAGCACAGGAAAATGGAGGCATAGATAGTTTGCATTATTTAGGAGATGATGATTATAAAAATAGAAGAAATATTCCTGTAAGATTAGAAGATGCAAGAAATGAAATTACAAATACCGGATTGTATTTAGCTCAGGAATACAGATTTGGAAAAACTGTTCATGAGGTAAATATAAAACCAAAAGAAAATATAAATAAGGCTCCAAATCAGAGTAAATTAGGAGGAGGACCAAGAGCGCTAAAAGGTAAATCAATAAAAGGAGAATTAGAATCCAGGGATACTGCTGAAAACGATTTAAAACAAGATAGTTTAGTTAATGTAGTTGATTCAGTTAAAGTAAATGATTTAACATATAGTGATAGTTTATCTATCAAAAATGATAGTGTGCCTCAAAATATGACTTATGATACAACTGAAGTTTTTAGAATGAGTGGATTTAGTTTTTCTCACGAGTTATCCTATAATAATAATAATAGAAAGTACATTGATGATGATATAAGTGAATCATTTTATGAGAACCGAGATGTTTTCATTGATTCTACAAAAACTCATGATGAAGTGAGGCAGAAACAATTTGCAAATAAGCTATCATTAAATTATAAGTACTCCGATAAATTTAGTATAAGAATGTCATTATATAATGAACAAATGAAATATGAATATAATATAAGTTCGGATACTTCAATAAGTGCTACATCTGATACAACAATTAAAAACAATATACAGAAAAGTTATAGTAATAATAATGCTTCGTTTTATATGAGGGCTTTATTGTTTAATCAAATATATTTTAGTGGATATGGAGAATATTATATCTCTGGATATAAAAAGGAAAATTCAAAATTGGATTTAAAGTTTGCGTATATATTTAGAAAAAATACAGAACTTAGTTTTGAGGGTGAGTATACCAATCATAAACCTGACTATTTTTATAAGAATTTTTCTTCCAATCATTTTAACTGGCAAAATGATTATTTAAGAAATATTGAAGAATGGAATGTTGGTTTTGCTATTCGAAATAATAAATATAAGTTCTATACAAAAGCACAATATGGACAAATATCAAATCATCTGTATTTAGACAGTACAGCATATGTAAATCAATATAGAGATCAAATCAATATTCTTTCAGCAGAGCTTTCTAAAACATTTAAACTGGGGCCTATAAATTCGGTTACTCGGTTTGTTTACCAAAAAGCTACTGAGGATAGTATATTAGCTTTGCCAGAATATAATTTATATCAATCATTATATTTTGAGCGATTAACTACATTTAAATCTACAGGAGGAGAATTGTTGTGGCAGGTAGGAGTTGACTATCGATATGCTAGCAGTTATATTGCTGATGGATATATGCCTACAACAGGAATGTTTTATCGACAGTTTGATCATACACAGGAAGATTATCATTGTTTTGATGTATTTATTAATATAAGAATAAAACGTGCTCGTTTCTATTTAAAATACCAATATTTAAATAGTATGATTAATGAAAAATACTATTTTACCGGACCATTTTATCCATCTCCAGAGCCATTAATCAAGTTTGGATTGGCTTGGACATTTTATGACTAAAAAATATTGCATTGATTAATAAGTGATTAAGAAATATTTTAAATTTTCTTAACGAAAAGCATTGCATTTTAAAAATCTGTTTTTATATTTGCACTCCCGTTTGGGGATAAGTTCTAAAGGAAGATTGATAAGAAACGCTGAGAAAAAAACTTTGGATTTTTTTCAGAATAAATTTGGAAAATAAGAATTAAAGTTTTTATATTTGCAGCCGCTTTCAGAGGGGTGAGATAATCAGAAAAATTTATTGGAAGAAGGGCGAAAAAAAAGTTATTTTTTTGTTGGAAAAAGCGAAATTTTTTATATCTTTGCAATCCCAATTTGAGAGGGTGATTTGAGAGAAGATTTGGGAAAGAAGAAATAGAACATAAGTTCTTTGAATTATTGAGGTAAAAGCTTAAAGTAAGGAATACTTGAGAAATTATAACCAGGTAAACTTTTAATCTAGAGCGCAGACATTAAACGATTTCTTTTTAATACAACGAAGAGTTTGATCCTGGCTCAGGATGAACGCTAGCGGCAGGCCTAACACATGCAAGTCGAGGGGTAACGATTAAGTAGCTTGCTACTTAAGGCGACGACCGGCGCACGGGTGAGTAACGCGTATGCAACCTACCTTTAACAGGAAGATAGCCCCGAGAAATCGGGATTAATACTCCATAATGATTTGATATCGCATGGTATTAAATTTAAAGCTCCGGCGGTTAAAGATGGGCATGCGTGACATTAGTTAGTTGGTGAGGTAACGGCTCACCAAGACAACGATGTCTAGGGGTTCTGAGAGGATTGTCCCCCACACTGGTACTGAGACACGGACCAGACTCCTACGGGAGGCAGCAGTGAGGAATATTGGTCAATGGTCGAAAGACTGAACCAGCCATGCCGCGTGCAGGATGACTGTTCTATGAATTGTAAACTGCTTTTCTACAGGAAGAAACCCACTTACGTGTAAGTGGCTGACGGTACTGTAGGAATAAGCACCGGCTAACTCCGTGCCAGCAGCCGCGGTAATACGGAGGGTGCAAGCGTTATCCGGATTTATTGGGTTTAAAGGGTGCGTAGGCGGAAATTTAAGTCAGTGGTGAAATCCCGTGGCTCAACCATGGAACTGCCATTGATACTGAATTTCTTGAATATAGTTGAGGTAGGCGGAATGTGTAATGTAGCGGTGAAATGCTTAGATATTACACAGAACACCGATTGCGAAGGCAGCTTGCTAAACTATGATTGACGCTGATGCACGAAAGCGTGGGGAGCGAACAGGATTAGATACCCTGGTAGTCCACGCTGTAAACGATGATCACTCGTTGTTTGCGATATATTGTAAGCGACTGAGCGAAAGCATTAAGTGATCCACCTGGGGAGTACGTTCGCAAGAATGAAACTCAAAGGAATTGACGGGGGCCCGCACAAGCGGAGGAACATGTGGTTTAATTCGATGATACGCGAGGAACCTTACCTGGGTTTAAATGTAGGTTGCATGAGAGGGAAACTTCTCTTTCCTTCGGGACTACTTACAAGGTGCTGCATGGTTGTCGTCAGCTCGTGCCGTGAGGTGTCGGGTTAAGTCCCATAACGAGCGCAACCCCTATCGTTAGTTGCCATCAGGTCATGCTGGGGACTCTAACGAGACTGCCGGTGTAAACCGTGAGGAAGGTGGGGATGACGTCAAATCAGCACGGCCCTTATATCCAGGGCTACACACGTGTTACAATGGTCGGTACAAAGAGCAGCCACTTGGTGACAAGGCGCTAATCTCTAAAGTCGATCACAGTTCGGATCGAAGTCTGCAACTCGACTTCGTGAAGTTGGATTCGCTAGTAATCGCGCATCAGCCACGGCGCGGTGAATACGTTCCCGGGCCTTGTACACACCGCCCGTCAAGCCATGGAAGCTGGGGGTACCTGAAGTCTGTAACCGCAAGGAGCGGCCTAAGGTAAAACTAGTAACTGGGGCTAAGTCGTAACAAGGTAGCCGTACCGGAAGGTGTGGCTGGAACACCTCCTTTCTGGAGCTTTTAGATTACAAGTTGGTTATAATTTGTATTCCTTGCTTTTATCTCAATTAATTTAAATGATGATGCTATGGTAGGATAATCATCATCGGTTCGACTCCGATATTCATCACAATTTAACTCACAATGAGTTAGAAAAGTTCTTTGACATGTTGTTATTAGAGAAAATTTAGAAAATAAATTATTATATGTACGAGCATATAATAGAAAGAAGTAATTAAGGGCGTATGGTGGATGCCTAGGCTCTCAGAGGCGAAGAAGGACGTGACAAGCTGCGATAAGCTGCGGTGAGGTGCAAATAACTTTTGAACCGCAGATTTCCGAATGGGGCAACCCGGTATACTGAAGGTATATCATCCTTTCGAGGAAGCTAACCCGGAGAACTGAAACATCTAAGTA